>NZ_CM149587.1:0-4661226 GCF_056156245.1 Paenarthrobacter sp. TRD_SC_7 | reverse complement strand
AGAAACTGGATACGTTGACCGAGGTTTTTGCATTGAACCAGCCCACGGCATTCACCGCACCAGCTACATTGACCGCCCCGGCGTAGTTGACGAGGACAGCACCGCTCCAGACGACGACGACTGCCACGGCAATAGCAGCGAACGCAACTGCGTTTGGCGTTGCTTCTGCAGTCTGGATCTTCTCCTGGGCAGCAGGATAGAGCTCGTTCATCAATGCGAGGGTACGCTCGCTGGCTTCCTTCATCGTCCGTTCAACCACGATCGCGTCGCCCGATGACATGCGTTCATGGACAGTCACGAGATAGCCCGGAGAGTCACTCTCAAGCCGATCCGAAATACGGTTCGCGATCTGCCGTACCTCTGCATCCTGGTTACCCTTGGCCAGGTAGGCTTGGAATGATTCATTGGCAACCTGTTTGGAGAGCTTCTGGACATTCGGTCCCGTCGCAAACCAGAAGGACTCATAGAATCGCTTCGCTTCCTCGTTTTGCTTGGTCGAGTTCTGCTGCTGAGCTGGAAGGCTCGAAGAGATGCTCGGCGCTCCATTAGCTGGTACTCCGAACATGGTTGCAGCCAGCACAGCGCTCGTTGCAGTTACGGCTAGCGAAGGTTTAATCCGAAATTTCATGAAACTTGTCCCCCATTTGTTTTTTGTCTAATAGCTTCTGCAATTTGGATCGGTTCCTTGCAGGAAACAACCCAGACAACCGCCTCAGTCGTTATTTCCAGGCACGGTCCGCCCACGAGGAGCCCGCGTCTCTTTTCGCCAAGAACTCGGTACCCGAAACCCTCGGCGACTGATGAATCGTGACTCGGGTGAATGTTGGTGATCTGTGTGCTTGGAACAGACACGGCCCGAAAGGGCCACAGCCGCAATACAACCGAATCGCCATCGAGGCCGATCTCGGCGCGGATTGTTAGTACAGCCAATAAAGCCAAGCCAAGGCACCCAACGATGGCTAGTGCTGCAACGAGTGACCAACCACTAAGGGTAAAAATGGCCATAATCAGAACGAGGAGCGCCGACGCCCCAGTCACCCCGGCCACAATCCTGGCATGTCCGCCCTGAACCTTGACGGACGAAACTTTCTCCATATGCTTCGACCCCCCAATGCGATAGCAGGAATTACCTAAACTAGTACGCGACACGAGCCATGGCAAAATCCCGTAAAAGCCTGCGTGTCTCCTTAAACAGGTTTCCGCGTGTCGGTCGCTGGGGTGGATGCTGCGGCCGCTGACCGGCGCGCCAATCGTGCCGCGCCAATAGGAATCCGCCGCAAGTGTCCTTCGCTCGGCAACCCGCCTGTAAGCAGAGCCCCTCAGCACGCCAAAATCTCTTCTTCCAGGTTCCGTGCTTGTGGCGGCCTAGGACATCTCAGTGAGTCCTGTACGAATGAGAGGGACCTAGCGGCCTTCTCATTAAAGAATCCTTTGATGAGAACCTCGGGGCTGTGTTTCATCGGGGATTTTGGTTCGCGTGTTTCCGGGCAGTTGCTTGTCCCAACAATGTGTCTCACTACGATATTCTCAAAATCACTGGTATTTGTCCTTTGATAAGACCCGGAGAAGTGATGGCACGCCTTGGATACGCCCGCGTCAGTCTGGCTGACCAAAACACCGATTTGCAGATCCGCGAATTGGAAGCAGCTGGGTGCGAGCGAATCTACAAAGACCACGGGACCAGCGGGACCAGGGTAAGCCGTCCAGAGTTGGACCGGATGCTGGACCGTCTCGGTCCAGGGGATGAAGTCGTGGTGTGGAAACTGGACCGGTTGGGACGCAACACCCGCCACCTGCTCGAACTCTTGGATGACTTCAAGGCACGAGGCATCAAGTTCCGCTCCCTTCGAGATGGCATTGCCACTGACCCGGCCAGCGAGGTCGGGGGAGCAATGGCCCAGGCCATGGTCACCATCATTTCCGCGTTCGCCCAGCTTGAACGAGACCAGCTTTCCGAACGGACCAAAGCCGGTATGGCCGTAGCGGCTGCCGACGGCCGCAAGGCAGGACGTCGGGAGATCACTACCGAACACGAGAAGGTCAAGCGCGCGCATGAACTGAAGGCTCGTGGGCTCAAACCGGCGGACATCGGAAAGATCATCGGAGCCAGCCGCGCCACGGTCTACCGATACCTGAGCATGGACTCCTGAGGCCACAACGGTGACTGTCCCGGAAGTCGTCTTTGTGACAGCTGTCCACGGCAGAGGATTTGGGACAACATCTGGGACGGAAATGTTACGCGGAGGCCGGGCTGAGGATGTCATTTTCAGAAGCTGACTGCACTGAATGTCAGTAGTCGTCTGCACTGCGAATTTGTGTCCGATAGAGGATGGCCGCGAGGAGCAATCGATTATGAACCCTCGGTGGCTCGCAGAAGCGTCAGAAACTCTTCAAGCGCCACCGTGCTCTGGCGATCAACGTCAAACTCATCTTCAACTGTCGCTGTGTCTGTTTCCGCGTCGAGCAGCACGTTGAATGCGTTGTACGTGAAGTATCGCCGCCCAGTCTGCAACTGCTCGATTGCCGTGAGGAGCTGAGCCCGGATGAAGTCGTTCAACTCCCCGGTTACTGTCGGTGACGGTCGAAAATTGAGCCATTGTGACGGTTGAAAACTGAGCCACCTGTTCCAAACGATTGGATGGGTGATCACTGTGGAGGATTGGGCGCTTATTCGGCGGTTGCATCTTGCCGAGGGTGAGTCGATGAGATCGATAGCCGCACGGCTGGGTATCTCGAGGAATACGGTGGCCAAGGCCGTCAGTGCCGAAGGGCCGCCGGTGTATGTGCGCGCGCCGCAGGATTCCGGGATCAAGGCAGTCGAGCCGGCTATCCGGGCCTTGTTGAAAGAGAATCCGCGGATGCCGGCCACGGTAGTGGCAGAGCGGGTGGGCTGGACCGGGTCACCGGCCTGGCTCAGGGAAAACGTGGCCAGAATCCGGCCGGAGTACGCACCACCGGATCCCGCGGATCGGATCAGTTACGAACCGGGCGAGCAGGCCCAGTGCGACTTGTGGTTCCCGGAGGTGCGGATCCCGGTCGGGTCCGGGAAGCCGAGAATCCTTCCGGTGCTGGTGATGGTGTCTTCGCATTCGCGGTTCATCATGGCGCGGATGATTCCCTCCCGCACGACCGGGGATCTGCTCGCTGGCATGTGGGAACTTCTTGGTGGCTTGGGCGCTGTTCCGCGGCGGCTGATCTGGGATAACGAGACAGGCATCGGTCGCCGGAACAGCTTCGCGGCCGGGGTCGCTGCGTTCGCCGGGGTCCTCGCGACCAAAATCGTGCAGGTCAAGCCCTACGACCCGGAATCCAAGGGAGTGGTGGAACGGGCCAACGGGTTCCTCGAAACATCATTCCTGCCAGGTCGGTCCTTCGCCTCACCCGAGGACTTCAACACCCAGCTCGGCCAGTGGCTGCCCAAAGCCAACGCCCGGCTGGTCCGGCGGACCGGGGCCCGGCCCACCGACCTGCTTGCCCAGGACAAAGCGGCGATGTTGGCCCTGCCTCCGGTCCCGCCCGTGACAGGGTTCGCTGCCAGGATCAGGCTCCCACGGGATTACTACGTCCGGGTGGTATCGAATGACTACTCCGTTCACCCGCAGGCCATCGGCAGGTTCGTCGAGATCACCGCCGACCTGGACACGATCCGCATCAGCCTGGACGGCAGAACCGTAGATGATCATGCCCGGTCCTGGGACACCGGCTTGACGATCACCGACCCCGACCACGTCGACGCCGCCCGGACCCTGCGCAAAGCCTTCCAAAACCCCGCACCCGCCGCGGACACAGCAGGGCTGCGGGACCTTGCCGACTACGACCGCGCGTTCGGGATCGACCTTGATGACGGGCAGGTCGCGTGATGCCCGGGACCAAGGAAACCACCGGCCAGATTGAGTACTACTCCCGGGCCATGAAAGCACCCCGGATCCGGGAAGCCGCCACCCGTCTGGCCGAGCAGGCACGAGAGGCCGGATGGACCCATGAGGAATACCTCGCCGCGGTCCTTTCCAGGGAAGTAGCCGCCCGCGAAGCCTCCGGAGCCGAAGCCCGTACCAGGGCCGCCGGGTTCCCTGCCCGTAAATCGCTTGAGGACCTCAGCTTCGACCACCAGCCCGGCCTCAACCGCGACACCATCGCCCATCTGGCCACCGGGGCGTTCCTGACCGAGGCATCCAACATCGTCCTGCTCGGCCCGCCCGGCACCGGGAAAACCCACCTCGCGACCGGGCTGGGACTCCGCGCCGCGCAACGGGGCCACCGGGTCTTGTTCGCTACCGCCATCGACTGGGTCGCCCGGCTCCAAGCCGCGCACCAGAACGGGAGGTTGCCGCAGGAACTCGTCCGGCTGCGTCGCTACGGGCTGATCATCGTGGACGAGGTCGGCTACATCCCGTTCGAACAAGACGCCGCGAACCTGTTCTTCCAACTCGTTTCCTCACGCTACGAACACGCATCCCTGATCCTGACCTCCAACCTGCCCTTCGCCCGCTGGGGTGATGTGTTCGGAGACCAGGTCGTCGCCTCAGCCATGATCGACAGGATCGTTCACCACGCCGAGGTCATCACCCTCAAAGGCTCCAGTTACCGGCTCAAACACACACAAACGGACTCACTGCCCTCGACAAGACCGGAAAATACGGGAGAATAACGACGTCAACGTGGCTCAGTTTTCAACCCACGAAACGGCTCACTTTTCGACCAGCGCTGACAGTTCGGAACTCGTCAAGGGGTGGCCGCGGCATGTCAGCGGTCACCGGTTGTTGTCAGTATCAGGAGCACGCGTTGATCCAACCACAGACGATCGCGGAAACTGCCCAGGCCGGCATCGTGAGCTGCCAAACTCTGTCCACGCAAGGAAACTATCCAGTGTCCGGTGAGGGATCGCCTTACGGGCATGCAGCAACGGTCTTCTTTGGCGTCCAGGCCATGGCCGGTTCCGCTTCGGGCCATGGCACTATGGCTTTGTGATAATCGAGTCGATGAATGAGGCCATGAGGCCCCTTCGTCTTTTGGCACAGCCCTTCGTTGAGGCAGGCAGACTGTATCCCCGGATACAGGCTGAACTCGATGAAGGACTGACGATTCTGGACGAGTGCCTACTTTTCGTATCTCAGCTGCACAACATCCGGCAGTCGAGCGTGGCCAGTCTCGGTGGCCCCACCGGATTCGAGGGCTACATTAACAAGCTTCCGCTGGATTGGCTGATCGGCGGCGCCGATAGGTCGGCTTCATGGCTGGTCTTCGTGGGCACGAGCGAATGGGCGGCCCGCTGTCTGGCCCAAGGCATGATGCTGGGTCGCGGCGTCGCCTCAGCTGCCGCTGATCTAGGAGGCAAGCCGGTCGACGTCTGGATATTCGTGGATTACGGCCCCGACGAGGAGCACCCCTCCGCTGCTTTCCGCTTCGTGACCTACCGGGCAGACGACCTTTGGGCCGGCGACTTGGCGGGCTTCGAACAGCCTGTCCTTCGGATGACTTCCCAACCGGCGACCTTTCGATGAATGAGGTACTCATCGGTCACAAGGGAACGCTCCTCCTCCGTGCAGAGCCAGGGGAACGTAGTCCTGGCAGGACTTCCGATTACCTCTTGATCACAGCGAACTTCGATGGCCTCTGCGCCCGCAAAAGGGTCCACGACCTCGATGGGTGGTCGCTTCTTCTTTCCTTTTTCGAGGAGCTCGAAGCTAGTTGGCGGGGTTGGGATGGCGACAAAGCGTTCGCTTCTCTGGAGGGAGATTTCCGGCTCGTCGCGAAGCACGTCGGGCACATTCGTTTCTCCATCGAGCTGAGCGAATTCCAGCGGCTTGATCCTTGGATGGCAAAGGGTGACTTTGATGTGGATCCCGGCGAAGAGCTGACGGCTGCAGTGGAGGCGCTCAAGGCCCTGCTGGTCGTGCGGTAGAGGATCCTTCACCGGGACATCGGCGCGTGGTGAGCTCCAATCAGACTGAAATATTCAGCCAATCGTGAGGCTGACGGGTGGCAACTGATCCCAGTCTGGTATTCATCAGAACAAAGCACAGGGAGCCCGCACCGGTGCGCGGGCTCCCTATGTCAATGAGATTAGTCTTGCGGAAAAGATTCGTTTCCGGGCTAGGGCGAGGGATCGGCTCGGCGTTCCTGGGAGGTCTTATCGGTTCTTTTCTTCAGGGTAGCGAGCACCAGCCACCAGATGGCACCGATCATCACTACCGCCGTTGCGATGAGAAAAAGTATGGTCATCCAGTTTGGCCCGCGCATGACATCATCCTATCTGGGTAGCTTTTTTCACGGTGAGGTGTCCCAGCGGGAGGTGTTGTTAACCCAGAGTGTCAGGGACGCGGAGAACGTGTAGAGGCCCACGGTCACGTTAGTGGTCGAACGCGCCCGAGCTGGCGCTCCACTACAACTTTGAGTGCTCTGCAGGATCTCTTGGGTAGGTGAACTGGCTGCCCCTACTCCGCTGTACCAGGACCCATAAATTCGAGAGATACGGGCCGGGAACTGGCAGTTCGTACCTAGTTGCCCGTCAGCTTCAAAGGCAAGCGTCCAGGTGACTTGGTCGGTGCGCACCTGGCAGTGGGCGAAGGGAAAAGTCCCCACACCGGTTTGGTCATAGCAATTGCGGATCGACCTGAGAACAGGCTGGCCGCTGGCTTCAAGCAATCCGTCTTCGGTCGGGAGTTCATAGGTAGTGACAGCGACCGAACCGTCCGCGAAAACTTTACGGACAACGCTCTGTCCTGGACTCTCGGTTGTTTTTGTCTCGACCGCGTTGGCGCTCGTGGCCGACATCGGCAAGATTCCGTGCTTGAGGTTATCGATTATTCGGTCGCGTACGTCGGGCGCGATTCCCAGCCGGGCGCTGGAATCGGTCATGTACGCGATATCAGACGCGCTGAGCTGGACCTCGCTCTGCTGGGCAATTCCTGCGCTACTTTCAGTAGCGAGGCTGGTAGGCACACCTGCTGCGTTCGCGGGCACCATCGAGGCGCCAAGCAGGGCGGCGGCCGCCAAGAACACGGTTGCTGCTCGACAACCCCTGGTCAATAGCGATCGATGCATATTCTTCCACTCCTGTTCCAACATGGCCCACGTTGCCTAACGTGGACCGCTTCCGCCTCCTACCGGGACGCAGGATGCCCCGAAGCGGCCCAATCTAGGACGCTGCTTCGGGCAATGCAAGTCAAACGCTGCTTTCACCCGGGTGGAAAGCGGCTTCAGAACAGAATGAACGGCTGCCACATGTGCTGACACCTCATTGGTTGTTTCGGCGCTACCGTCCGGAAGAGGATCCCCTAGCGAACACAGGTGCGTTCTTTGGCCCACCGGCTAAAAGGCGGAGCTAAGGGTAGTGTGACGTCGAAGGAGGGGAATCAGGATGTGTTCTCTGCGTCATGAATCGGATCGTCTGCTTGCCGAGTCATTAGCGAAGTCCCTCGACCGCGACGGCCAACAAGTAACAGCGTTCGTGCCGCCTGGCTACGAGCGGTATGTGCGCATTCTCAATCCGATCGAGATTGCACCCGGTTTGGTGGTCATGTGGTCAGTCGTCGTAAAACGTGGTGGCTTGGAGACGAGCCCGTGGATGCAATGGGATGAGGTGACGGTCAGCTCCGAAGCCATGCCCGCCCACAATTCCCAACCCGACATGGGCAACCCACACCCGAGCCTCGCCAAAGCCCTGATACGCGTACTCGAGCTCAACTCCAGTCGCTACAACTTTGCAACGTGGGAAGGTTATGCCGGGGAGGACGGCAAGTCGGTGATCGATTTCTCCCCAGCCCACCGGGGCATGGTCTTGTACTCGGGCAACCTGGTTGATGAAAAAGGAACTGCTATCGTTCCGATCACCGACAGCGGGCGCGTTCCAATGTACTGGTGGCCGGATGATCTGCACTGGTGTATCGGCCAGGATATATACGCTCGAAGCCTCATAGTCGGGTGTGATATCGCTACAGCCGGGAAAATCCTCGCCGATCCAGAACTGGACGTATACCTCATCCGAGAAACGGATACCGTACTGCCTGAAGACTTTTGAGGGACGCCTCCCTCATGCACGCTGCGGGATCGGCTAGCGGGCTCGCCCGCCGGCCGTTGGTGTGTCGACGGGTGTATCGGTTATTGCGGCCTCGGGCGCATCATGGTCATTGGCAAACTCTGGATCGTCATCAAGCTCCTCGTTGAATACGAAGAATCTGTAGGCAAGGAACCTGAAGATCGTTCCGAGGATCAAGCCAATGACTCCTCCCGCCACGAAGTCAGCGGTAAACGATTGAAAACCCAAGACATAACGGGAAACCACCTGGCATGCGAGAACGATACCTAGCCCGATCCCGTTCATGACGAGGAACAGTCCGAACTCTTTCCAGACCCTCTCAGAACGTCTATGACGAAATGTCCAATAGCGATTGGCAAACCACGAAAACAGGGTAGCCACACCAGTAGAAACTATCCGGGCCTTGATGGTGCTATCCGACATTGGCCCATGCCAAAGGACCGCATAGAGTGCGTTGTCAATGATCCAGCCCAAGCCGCCGACAAGGCCAAACTTGGCTACTTCCCGCCAGAGAAGGTCGACCAGTCCAATGATGCGGTGCGTCAGCGTGCGCACGATTCCCCCCAATTGGATTCCCCCAACTTTCAATCCATCGATCCATCGCGAGAAAGCGAAGACCGAGTATCAACCCTAAGCCCGAAGTGCCAGCGGCCTGGAACCTAGTGCTAGGGGTTGATGCGCATTGAACCCCTTCAATAGATGTCCGTATACCGGTCCCCCACCGGCCGCCTTGCAGTCCCAAATAGTGCCCATCAAAATTCCCGGCGTTCCGGGGTTCGCAAATTCCCGTAAGACCCGCCCGCAAAACTGCCCGGTGAAGGTACCCTAAACGCTACACTCGGCGTCATGCTTATCGGCTACGCCCGCGTTTCCACCAACACACAAGATTTGACCGCCCAGCGGGATGCTCTCGCGGCCGCCGGCGTGGACCCCGACGCTATCTACGTCGATCACGGAATCACCGGCACCCAACGCGAACGGCCCGGCCTTGGCAAAGCCCTCGCCGCCTGCCGGAACGGGGACACCCTAGTTGTGACCAAGCTCGATCGCCTCGCCCGCTCACTGCCGGACGCCAGGGACATTGCGGATGAACTCGCCCGTAAAGGCGTCGCTCTGAACTTGGGCGGCAGCATCTACGATCCCCAGGATCCCGTGGGAAAGCTGCTATTCAATGTCCTAGGCATGGTTGCTGAGTTCGAAGCCGACCTCATCCGTGCCAGAACAAGGGAAGGAATGGCCGTAGCCAAGGCCAGAGGCCGACTTCGGGGAAAGCAACCGAAACTCTCCAAGGCCCAGGAAACCCACCTCGTTAGCCTGCATCGGGATGGGGCGCACACCACTACTGAAATCGCGGAACTCTTCGGCGTCGCCCGTTCCACCGTCTATCGGGCCATTCAACGCGCCGCGTCATCCTCGTGACTTTTCCGACCAGCGGGCCGGGGCATCGTGAACCTTCGTCCAACGCACCTTAGCGCTCTAGTGCAGGCGACTCCCGATCAAAGTGACGCTTTGTGCATAGGACTTCGGACACCAGCGTGTCCATAGCCGACTGCACTACTCCCGTAACCACAGGGATGTCAGTGCAGTTAGCTTCTGAAAACGACAGCGGATGACACAGCCAGTCGCCCCCGGATGGCGTCATCCACGGGGGAGCGTCTCGGTTCTAAGGAAGTGGAATATCCAGGCTGGGAAGGCCTGAACGCGAACCTGACCTTCGGAGACCGCGCCAAGAGAAAGGGCGCTTGACTTGACAAAAGAATTTGGCCACTTGAGACTCAGAGCGGCTTCGCGGTGTGATCGCCAACACATTCTTGGGGCGGGTGTGATGCCAGTAATTCACTAAAAATTCTGGGGAAGGAATTACGACATGCGTAAATCACGATTGGCTCTTTCCGGTGCAGCAGCCGCGGGCGCTATAGCAATCTCAATGCTGGCCACAGCACCCATGGCATCCGCCAGTGCAGGGGCGTCAGTGACCGGATCCTACGCCTACTACAACTCTTCCACCAACGTCCTAACGAGCCGGGACACCCGCGTGGATGGCGTCTCATCCGTAGCGCAGCTCAGGTACGTTTCGAACGGGACTACCTACATCGCGACGCTGACCAACAGCCAGGGAAGCGGCGAGCAGGCCCAAGCTCAAAGCAGCGGCCTGCGAGGGACCGTTTACGTCCGGGCGTGCCTTAACAACCGAAGCGCCGGCACGGGCATCTATGGTTGCTCGGGTTGGGTGGCTTCGGCAGCCTAGGAACTTCAATAAGAGGATGGGGATAACGCACTGTCTATCCCCATCCTTTTCTTGTCTAAGTCGCGGTACTGATGGGGGCTATCGACTGGCAGACTCATCACCCCTAAACTGCCGCCAAGCCGAAGTGAAGGAGACCGTCATGAACGAACCCCCACTTCGGCAAGTCAGTACTTGGCAGACCGCCGAATTGAACGCGCGGAATTGGATGCGTGCATGGGGTTCCGTTGATGCTAAGTTGTCGAATCCCGGAGCGCGGCATCGATATTTTGTGCAGCAATGCAGTTGCCCAGGTGAAGTACCAAGCCAACGATGCAGGCTGTACCGAATATTTGGGAGCCCCGTCCTCTCAGGCTTCCTCTGAACACTGAGCGGCCAGCCCGGTAACCTGCCTTGTCCCGTTTCCAAGAAAGTGGAACATCGTACGCTGATCGCGGGGACGTGGGTGCGCATGGGCCCAGTGGCTAGGAAAACGTATTTCGGCGGGGGACAGCTCGGTCCACTTCCAGGGCATCGTCGTCCTTGATCATTCCGGTTCCTCGGAATCTGTTGGAGCGGTGCTGAGGTATTTCTGAAGGGCATCGGCAGCCCCGGCATCATCTGCTGAGTGCGCCCGCTCTATCAGCGCCTGGGCTTCATCGTCCTCACCACGATGTTTGTGAAAGAGCGAAAGAAGCACCATTCCTTGCCCACTGCCTGCTGCTACTGCATCCCGGCACAGTTGTTCGGCTTCTTTCTCGTTGTCATCCTCGCGGGTCATGAGGAGAAGCTGGGCGAGATTGACCTTGCTTTGAATCAATGCATCCGGAATGGAGTTATATCCGATGGCGGTGCGGTAGTGGCCTATTGCTTGGGTCAACTCACCCTTTCCGACTGCTATCACGCCCAAACAGTGGTACGCGTATGGTTCACCATGTTCCGCTGCCCGCTCTAACACGGGTTCCGCTTCCCCTATACGCCCTTGTTTCGCAAGAAATTCACCGAGAGCTGCTTGGTACTGTGGGCCTCTTTTTGCAGCCCTTCTGTAGAGCTTTTCAGCCTCGCCTGGGTTGCCTCGTTGGAGCATGATGCGGGCCAGCTTCAGCATTGCGCTGGGGTTCCCGCCCGCCACAGCACGTTGAGTCAGCAGCTCTGACTGTTCATCGTTTCCTTGCTTTGCATAGACCTGCGATAGCTCGTATAGGCCTCCCGCGCTGTTCATGGCGGCCGCTTGCCTATAGAGGTCCTCAGCTTCCTCATTCCGACCGATTTTCGCTAGCTCAAGGCCGTAGTTCACCATTCCGTAAGCGCTGCCGGCCAATGAGGCTTTTCGGTACCATTCCGTGCCCTCGGTCAACTTCTTCTGCTTTAACAGCAAGTTACCCAGATTCGCCATCCCATCCGGATTACCGTGCTCGGCAGCCTGACGTAGATAAATCTCTGCTTCGCCGTACTTTCCTTCAGCCATCAGAGCAGTGCCCACCCCCGTCATGCCGTGACTGCTGCCAGCATCTGCTGCCTGTCGGTAGTATTCCAGTGCCTCGGCGAAGCGGTCTTGAAGATTGAGGGCCTTAGCCCAGTTGGCCATGCCTTCAGGATCTCCCGCTTCTGCTGCCCGACGGAAAAGCGTCTCCGCCACATCCTGGTGGTTATTGAGATGGGCTGTCAGACCTGCGAAGTTCAGGCGAGCAGGAGGAGCATCGTGTTTGAGGACTAGTTGCCATACTGGCCCAGAAATTGGGGTGCCGGATGCTGTTACGTCGTCAACCAGGAAATCGAAAGGCCGCCATGAGTCTCCTTCCTTCGTGAGGAGACCTACTTTTCCTCCGAGAGGTTTGGCGTCGCTTGCCCAGCTAATGGCGCGAGCAACAACCTCTTCGCTGAGCTGAGCGTTACCGCCGACAAAGTACCCAGGAAGGGCGGCTAGCAAGACGTCATGAGGAATCGTCTCGGCGATCCCCGTCCGCTGCCAATCAATCGCAGCACGGATCATCGCCGCCCCAAGCGGATTCGTCGATTCTCCTCCGCGGAGCCTTTCCCGGGCGATGTATCCGCCACCGACGTATATGCCTAATCCGTATTCAAGGATTCCTTGTTGCAGTCGAGGGTTCGTCATCCGGGCCGCAAGACGGGCCTGCTCCCCGGCTTGATTGCTCAGATGTACCTTTTGGAACTTGTTGAGAGTTTGCCACTGGGTTTTAGGCTCTGCTTCAGAGGGCTGGAAGGTCTCGTACTGGCTGGCTCTCATGGTGGCAATGATGAAGTTGCCACCATCGCTCAGCTCATCAATCCATCGAGCCTTGAGGTGTTTAGGATCCGTGAGGTAGCGTTCCAGATCATCCAGCCAAACAATACTGTATTGGGGAAGCTCTCCCGCTGCCATAAGGGCGGCGAGACCGTCGGGGATGTCAGGCATAACGACCCGCCGGTCGGGATAACACTCCTGTACCAGCTTTGCTGCCACGCGCGTCTTTCCAGCCATGGACGGACCAACAACTAGTACTGGCTGGTTTGCTTCGATGCCAGCCAGAATCTCACCCTCAATATCTCGTTTCAGATAAGGGACGTTGATTAGGGCCGGATGAACACCCCAATCCTCGAGAGCCACCTGTTTGGCTAAGGGTGCTTCCGCAGACTTCGAACCAGCCGTGCGTATAGAGTTCTTCCTGGTGTTTGTGGAAGTATCAACCTCCTTGGCCAGTTGCTTAGCAGCAACAACCAAAGGAACTGAGGCAGTCAAGACGAAGCAGATCGCTAGGATCGGCGTAGGCCATTGCATAAGGACTGCGAAACCGGATAGCGACGAGAAGAACAAAAGTGGTACCAGCCACCACCATGAACTCTCCCGCTTGCTTACTCGCAGCCAAAAAGACAAAGGTTTTCCGCCTTGCTCACAGAAACCGACAGTTCCAATGTCATTCTCCCAGTAGTTAGGGGAGTGACGGGCACTTCGGTGACTGGATGGGCCAGGGAGCTTCTCTGCTCTAACTTGGTTGTTCGCGCACCTGCTGTTTCGCTGGTTACTGAATCGCGGCCAGCATTGTCACGACCGCAAGTTACCAGTGCGTCCCAACGAACTGTCCCACTTCCAAGGAAATGGGACATCTTCGGCAAGATCAACATTTTCCTTCCAGATTCGAAAGGAAACGGCACCAAACCAGTGACGGTTCAAATATCAGGCGAACAGCGCCGAGGCGTGCGGTGACGGTCCCGAGCGACTTCGTCGCCATTAAGGACTCGGTGTCGGCGATGGATCGCCGAAGACCACGGTTGCAGCAAGCTCGCCGGAGACTACGGCAGCGATCAGGTAGAGTACGATCCCTGCGACAGCGAGGGGGACGTGGCCACTTATCTTCTCCAACGTTGACGCAACCAACTCCGCAGCGGCAACCCCGTCCGCGCCGCCTGCTGGCGGTGGTTGAAGTGCCCGGATTATCGATACGACGATTTGGGCCATTATCAGCAAGGTACCCAGAACGATCGAACACCAAAACACAACATTGCCCATGACGCCCCCACCCTCGCCTCGCCGGACCCTCGCCGACGTGCACATTCTGGCACATACGGGTGCGAGTGAACAGAGAAGCGCTGGTGATGATCACAGTGCAGTTGTGTCACGCAAATGGACAATTGCAGCCGGGATCGACTAGGCGTCCAGAGCTAAGACGGCAGTAGACCTTCGCTTGCTGTTGCCGATGACAACGACTGACCTCTCCCTTATAGTCAGACCGTCAGGCTCTTCAACGGAAAGCGGGCGCTCATGGACTACGACCAGGTTCGAGAACACACGACAAGCTTATGCAGATGCGGGAGAGGCGGATGTTGACCTGGGCTACTTGACCGACGAGTACATTGACGACGTCGTCGAGAATTCCCGCGACGTAGAGCAACTCTTGGATCTGGATCCTGCTCTCGAGCTGGCCACGGGAGCGGCTGCGACGAACTATCTGGCTAACGCAGCCTTCATCGGTTGGAATGCCTACGGTTATCTTGCCTCGTCAGCGGGGTCTTGCAACCGTAACTGGCAGATTCGCTTGTCTTATCGTCAGCGCAGCCTAGTCAGAAAGTGCGCGACGTCTCCCTATTGGTGGATTTGGCAAGTGTCGGGCTGAAGGAGACTCGTTCCGACCGATAACGCGTCACGGGCGGGGTCAGTTAGTGCGATCGGCGAGTTGCGGAACGGTGCGCGCAGAGGGGATCGCTCAGCGGGCAGGTCCATACGACTGTGAACAATCGTCTCGCCGAACGGGCGCTGAACGATCCTGGAGCGAACGCCGACGATGCGTTATCGCGATCGTTTGCGGGCTGGTTTCGAGACCAGCGAGTCGCCGAAGACTGGGCCGGTCTACGCGCCTGGAGAGGCGGCGGCGAGGCGGGCATGAATGCCATCCGTGTCGATTTGCGCCTTCGTACCCTTGATCATGACCCGCCTGAGCGCACGGGACAACCAGCGTCGCCGCCCTCGCTGTCAGGACTTCCACGGAGTGCACCGGACCCACCACCCCGTGAGCGGAGGACACCGTCCCTTCTGAGGCTCCAGCCGAAGCCATCGCCCGCACGTTCACCTCGGCTTGTTCGGCGAGGTCTTCGGTCGGGACGAGCGGTCATGGATTGGCTCGCCGGAAAGGTGGCGGTCGACCCAGCGCTTCAGGGTGGGCCAGGAGACCTGGAAACGGGCGGCCACTTCGCTGACTGGCCAGCCGTCGTCAACGACGAGGCGCGCGACTTTCAGACGGTGGCGCGGGGTGAGGGCAGCATTCGGGTGTGTCATGTCTGAGCTCCTGGACAGGCCGAAGGGCCGACCATCACGTGTGTGGCCGGCCCCTCGAGAACCAGCATAGTGGGGTGGGGTTCGTGCAGCTCAGTCCACCGGGGAGACCCGGATGAGATTGCCGTCGGGGTCGGTGATCACAAACGTGCGGCCGAAAACATCGTCGTGCGGTTCCTCCACGACGTGGACTCCCTTCGAGACCCAACTTGTGAAAGTCTCGTCAACTGCGGACGCCGATCCCGGCACCATCAGCCCGACCTCGCACGTGCGAGGGGTGCTCGGGACCGCGTGCTTGCTGCGGCCCGTCCACAGCGCGAACAGGACACCGGGGGCAACCTCGAAAGCCACGTAGCGGGGGCTGGTGAAGGTCGGTTCGATCTCGAACAGGTCGCTGTAGAAGGCCGTGGCGTTTTCGGCGTCACGGACGTAAATCAGGAACAGGTTGGGTGCGGGCATAGAGCGCTCCTCAGGTCGTTGGGTTCTCGGTACCGCACCAGTTGACCGCCTAATCACGACAAGACCTGTCACCTTTTCTGCGAAGATTGGTCAGTATGAAGGCTTCGAGGTTGCTGCACCTCTTGCTGCTCCTGCAGACACGTCAGCGCATTACCACCACCGAGCTCGCCGAGCGTTTGGGGGTGTCCCGGCGGACTGTGATGCGGGATGTCGAGGCGCTCTCGACGGCAGGTGTGCCTGTTTATGCCGAACGGGGGCGGAGCGGTGGGATCGTCCTGCTCCCCGGTGCACGGCTCAACGCATCCCACCTGGAACCGCGGGAGCTGGAGGCCCTCTCCATTGCTGGTTTGGACAGCACGCAACTTGAGCGCTTAGGGCTGGCTGCCGTGCGTGAGTCGGCCGCGCGAAAGATCGCCGCCCGCCAGGCCGTAGCGCCCGAGTCCCCGAACCTGCCGCGGCTGGCGGACTTGGTCCTGGTGGACAGCAGCGCGTGGCTTGCCGACTCGAAGGCGGAGGTGGACGTAGCGGATCTAGCCTCAGCGCTGCGACACCGACGCCGGATGCGCATCCAGTACCGGCGCAGTGCCGAGAGACAGGCTTCGACGCGGGTGGTCGACCCGTACGGGATGGTGGCGAAATCAGGCCGCTGGTACCTCATCGCCGACGACCAAGGGACCGGCCGGCTGTTCGCTCTGGAACGACTCTCGGCCTACGAGACACTCGACGCGCCAGCTGACCTCCGGCCAGCTCAGACCCTCCACACCATGTGGGCCGCATTGAAGGAACGAACCGAAAGGCAAGGTCAGGTAAGCGTTACCGTCCGTCTCCGAGAAAACCGTCTCGACCTGGCACGGCGCATCCTCGGCACTCGCATCCACGAGGTCTCCCACACGGAAAACGGCTGGTGCACGGTCGTCGTCCGCTACCCCGACTTCGAGTCAGTGCGTCAGCTCCTCCAGTTCGGTGACCACATCGAGATACTCACCCCGGAAACAGCTCGCGAACGCATCCGTCAGCTCGCCAAGGACCTGGCTGAAAGACACTCGGCCCCAGCTTCATGACTGGTAGGAGGCGCACCCCCGCCGTCAATCAATGTCCCCGGTCAGTACGCCTAGTCCTTCTTCTTGAAGACGTCCTTGATTTTTTCGCCGGCCTGCTTCAGGTCCGACTTCGCCTGATCGCCCTTGCCTTCGGCCTTCAAACGGTCATCACCGCTGGCTTCCCCGGCAGCTTCCTTGCCCTTGCCACGCAGCCTTTCAGCCGCATTACGGGCCTTATCTCCCAAACCCATGGTCTTATCCCTTCGGTCGGAACCCCCGCAGGGCACCCGCGGGGCTGGCACTTCCATCGTAGCCACTAGCCTCCGGGAGCGGACCTGTCCCGCCGCAGCACTTTCACACCGGCGACGACTCCCCGGGAGCTAATGCCGCCTCTACACCTTGGTGCTCGAACTCTAAACAGCACAAGGACTCGGCTCGGGGAGCATCCCGGACACGGGTCCCAAGTTCTAAGGAAGTGGGACACCTCGGCACGGGTGGTCCCCAGCATCTTTCTCCGTTGCCTGGCTTAGGGTCGAATCTATTTGTGCGTCGGAGGTAGATGCGCACAGCAGCGACAATCACTGCGACGAAAACGAGCACTACTACCGCAAAGACGATCCAGGCATAGTCATCGTCCAATCCGCCACTAACAGTTTCGGTAACTGCAATAGCGTCAACAATCCTGTTCACAAGTGTCTCGATTGGTTTCAGGCCCAGCCCTTGGGTGAACAACGTGGCAGAACAGGCGCAGGGTCTCGCCGGAGCAGTTTCCCCATGGGCACTTAGCGGTGAGTGGTTCAAGGTCAGGGAAACGCGTGCGGTGTTCGGAGGAGATGTCTGCTTCTGCGCGGATCAATGGTGCTTCTTCGTCGTGCGTTCTGGTGCCACGGTGCTGCCTCTCGGTCGGGGTAACCGAGAGGCCTGCGGCACAACCAGCCGACCTTAGCCGAGCGAGCCACGGCATGCGCAAGGTAGGATTGCGGGCATGGGTAGTTTGATTTGCGTGTCCGCTGTGACGTACACGCGCGCTGTTCGCGACCGCCGCGCCTGACGGCGCGCGTCGATGAACGCTTCGCGCGTCGTCCATCTGAGAGACCATCTGCGTCTCGGAACGGCGATATCGCGTACCCATTTCGGTTTCACTATCTGCCTGATTTCGGGGCGCTCCACCTTTCTTTTCTTGGAGCGCGCTCATGCCTCGTTCATCCCATGGCGGCCGACACGAACTCGGCCAGAACTTTCTCACACACATACCTACCATCGGCCAGGTCACGAAGCTGGTCGCAGCCACGCACGGACCAATACTCGAGCTCGGGGCCGGTGACGGTGCCCTCACTCGACCTCTCGCCACCCTCGGCAGGGCACTCACAGCGATCGATCTCGACGAGCACCGGACCGCGCCCCTGCAACGTGCCCTTCCCGGTGTGACTGTCGAGCACGCCGACGCGATGACCTACCCGCTGACGCACCAGGTCGTGGTGGGGAACATCCCCTTCCATCTCACAACCCCTATCCTGCGACGCCTGCTCACTAAGGGTTCTTGGCAGCAGGCGGTGTTACTCACCCAGTGGGAGGTCGCGCGGAAACGGTGCGGCGTGGGCGGATCGACGATGCTGACCGCGCAGACCGCCCCGTGGTTCACCTTCACCCTTCATGGACGGGTGCCCTCGTGGGGATTCAGGCCGCGTCCCAGCGTTGACGGCGGCATCATTCAGATCACCCGCCGCGCCGAATCCCTCATTCCTTTGAGACAGCGCGCTGTCTACGAGCGATTCGTGCAAGCGGTGTTCATCGGCCGCGGCGGGAGTCTCGACCGCATCGTCGCGCATGCCGCCCGCACTGATCGCGGCCGCGTCACGCAACTGCTGAGACTCGGAGGGGTCGATACGCGAGCACTGCCCAAGGCTCTGACACCTGAGCAGTGGGCCGGACTCTGGAATGGGCTCCACCAGTGAGCACATTCCAGAGTCCGGGGCGCATGGTGGCGCGTCGGGCAGTTACTCCCTCGCTGTCCTGGGACGTGCATGACCTTGCATGCGCCGGTTTTTCCTGCCGCTGCGACGGTCTGGACCCCGGCGGAACCCGCGCTTCATTCGATAAGCGAGCACCGTTGGTGTCGGTCGGAGTTCTCAGTCGAGTACGGCGTCTCATCTGTAGCGCAGCTCAGGTACGTTTCGAACGGGACTACCTACATCGCGACGCTGACCAACAGCAACGGAAGCGGCACTCAGAGCCAAGCGCAAGGCAGCGGACTGCGTGGCACCGTGTACGTCCGGGCATGCCTGAATAACCGAAGCGCCGGCACCGGCATCTACGGTTGCTCAGGGTGGGTCGCCACAGCCGCGTAGGAACGCGGTAAAGGGCAGGACGCGTTCGGGTGCCCCGCAGCCACGGGAGCCCTGACCCGTCCTGTCCTTTGGTCAGCCACGGTCGGTCCGGCTTATCCGTATGCGCCAAATGGTGGTGCTGGGGTGTGGGGAAGTGTTCCAGTTCTAGGAAGTGGAACACTGAGCGCCCCAGACGGCGGCTAGTAGCTCTGGCCTGCTTGGACGGCAAGGGGTTAGTGGTTTGGCGTGCTGGTTTCGCGGTTCGCCAGTCGGGCCCGCAATCGGTGAAGTTGGGGCATGATGCCGTAGATGACGATCGGGACTGCAATGGTAGCCAGTACAAAGGTGCGCAGCACTGGGTGGAGAGGAGCAAGTACTTCTCCGAACACGAGGTTGATGGCTGTAAGTGTGGGGAAAACGGCGATCCAAATCATCAGCGCCAGCTGGTTTTTTGTCGGTGGTGTGGGGCGGGTGGTTGCGGGGGTGTCGGACATCGGGTTCCTTAATGGTCTTGATAAATTGCGCATCTAATGAGGTTTGGAGGGCGGGGGTCTAAAAGCCCCTGTGGAAGGCTTCGACGGCGATTCTGATGTCCTGGTCGACTAGGTCTGCATTCATGGCCATTGCGGCTGCGGATCCTTCCCCGGCGGCGGTAATGACTTGGGCGCGGGGGTTGGCCACATTACCTGCGACCCATACCCCTGGCGCGCTGGTTTGTCCCGTGTTGTCCTTGACGGGCCACCCGCTTTCGTCGATCTCGCATCCCAGGCCGATGAGTAGACCATTGTTGGGCACGAAGTGCGGCGGTACGAACAGGACGTCGCGGGGGACAATGGTGCCGTCGTCCATCTCAATCCCTCGCAGGTGATCATCTTCGGTCAGGATGCCGATGATGTTGCCTTCCACGACTCCGATAGCACGCGCGAGCAGTTGCGAACGCTGAAGCGGCGTCAGGAACCCGGCCGGCACGAACAGTACGACATCCTCTGCCCATTGACGGACGATTTGTGCATAACGGACGGACTCTGGGAAACCGCCCAGTACGCCCAGCTGCCCGTCGCGAACTTCATAACCGTGGCAGTAGGGGCAGTGCAGGACATCCCTTGCCCACCGTTGAGCCAGTCCAGGGATGTTTGGCAGTTCATCGCGAAGGCCTGTGGCAACCAAGAGGCGCCGGGCGGACATGCGCCTCCCGTCTGACAGCAGCACCCAGAATCCCGAACTGCCGGCCGTGACCAGATCAGCGACAACGCCTTGAACGATCTGGCCACCGTATTTTTCTACCTCGTCCCGCCCGAGGGAAAGGAACTCTGCAGGTGGCACGCCGTCGCGGGAAAGGAAGCCATGCATGTGCTGGGCCGGGGCGTTCCGGGGCGCACCGGAGTCGACCACGAGGACCTTGCGGCGGGCCCGGGTCAGCACGAGGGCTGCTGACAATCCCGCGGCGCCGCCGCCTACTATCACTACGTCGTATTCGTTCATGGGCCTAGATTCATCCGGAATCCCGGTCTTGACAACAAACGTTGCTGTTTCCGGGAAACGCGGGTTGGATAAGGCTGTGAATGATCAACCAGCAGGAATCGCCGCCGCCCTCGACCAGGTGGGATTGCGGCTAAAGCGCCTTCGCATGCAGCGCGGGGTGACGTTGACGAGTCTCGCAGCAGCCACTGGTATTTCGAAAAGCACATTGTCACGGCTGGAGTCAGGCCAACGGCGCCCTAGCCTGGAACTGCTCCTGCCGTTGGCCCAGGCCTACCACGTGCCATTGGATGAGCTGGTCGGAGCACCCGAGGTCGGTGATCCCCGTATTCGCCTTAAACCCCGGAACGCCAATGGACGTACTGTCATTCCGCTAACCCGTCAGCCCGGGGGCATGCAAGCCTGGAAGATTGTCATACCTACATCGAAGATCGAGCCGGTCCTAAAGACCCACGAGGGCTACGAGTGGCTTTACGTCCTTTCCGGCCGGATGCGTCTCGTGCTCGGTGATCACGATCTGGTCCTCGGAACTGGGGAGGTGGCCGAGTTCGATACGCACGTACCGCATTGGTTCGGCAGCACCGGGGACCAGCAGGCCGAAGTACTCAGCGTCTTTGGAGGACAGGGCGAGAGGATGCATGTTCGAGCAAAGGCGAACAAGCAGAGAAACGACCACCACGGTCGCCCCGTCTGACTGGGCCACACAAAGGCTTCGGCTAACAACCAAATCCGCGAAGGGTGAATGCGCCATGCATTGGTGTTCCAGATCCTGGTCGACTACTTGGTCATACTCAGTGCTGCAGCTCACAACGTATTGCACTTATAAGTGAAAGTGACCTAAAGTTAGGGAAAGTTAGGGAAAGTACGCCGAGGGAGGCGAAAGATGTCCGCCTTACTGGACAGAAGTGAAAAAACAGTGGTCACTACGACTGAACAAGAGAACGCCCAAGCGCGCGAGCTCGCTGAGCGGCTCCGCGCGAAGACGGGCCGTGACTCGATCAGGTTGGCGCTCAAGGACACCGCCGGGGAGTCCGTGGAAACGCCGGCGGAGTTGGCTGCGATCCTCCGCAAGGTCGTGGAAGCAATCGGTCGAGGTGCCACCGTCACGATCGGAACACTTCCAAAGGAGCTGACGACAACCACTGCAGCCAAGATGCTTGGGATTTCACGCCCCACCCTTATGCAGCTCATCAGCAAGAAAGAGCTGCCCGCACACAAGGTCGGATCACACACTCGCGTTTTCACCGAGGATGTTCAGAAGTACAGAGCGGTCCGGACCGCTGCCCGTCGTCAAGGCATCGATGAACTTCGAGCTCTTGAGGACGAACTGGGCGTCGACGAATAGTCCGGGGTGGCGGCCGCCAGCTGTAAAGTGCAAGCTATGAGCTCGGCGGTCACCATCGTCCTTCTGGACGCGAACATCCTCTATTCCAGAACACTTCGGGACTGGATTGCGCTTCTGCAGATCGAGGCGCCCGGTCTTTTCAATGTGACCTGGACGGAGGACATCATGGTCGAGACCCTGTATCACCTCCGCAAAGACAATCCACTGTGGTCTGAGCAGCAGATCGGAGGAATCCGTCGGAGGCTTGAGAAGGCTTTTACCGGCGGCCAAATCACGGGCTACCAGATCGACCCGGCATTGAAGTATCCCGACATAGGTGACGCCCACATCCATGCTGCCGCAGTCCATGGTGCCGTGGACATAGTTGTCACGATGAATGGGAAAGACTTCACTTACAGTGATGACCTTCCTTACGAGATCTACACGCCGGATGACTTCCTGATCCTCGTCGATGACGCTGTCCCGCAGGCTGTCCAGGCAGTGACAGAAGAACAACTTCGCTACTTCCACAAGCGATCTTCAGGGGACGATGGCGTTGACCTTCCCCTCCACCTGAAAAAGGCCAGCGCGCCGCTGTTTGCTGCCCGGGTTAGGGAACACCTGCAAAATGTGGACATGAGCATCCTGATGGAACAGACCACCTAGGGAGACTGGACGAGAGGGTTCCATTAGAACCGTCCCGGTTCCAAGGAAGTGGGACAGTCGAGAGCCGTCAGTGGTCGCGTTCGCGGGCCACGTTGTTCAGCGGACCCCGCAACCGCCAATGAACCCCCACATTTTGCCGGTCGCGTCCCCCAGGTCCGCCGGCCAGGGCCGGACAGCGCTACCCAGAGGTGCAGTCCGGCCTTTCGCCGCGCCGTGGAGTCTTACAGACGCGTTGAATGTTCACCCTGGCGGGCAGGGCGGTGAGCCCTGTGTTTGGCCTGGTGCGCGGTTAAGCCTAATCAGCATCGACATGATCACTCCCACCACATCATTGCCGCCGCGAGGACGATACCCATCAGGACCAGGTGCTGCATGGGGAAGTGCAGCGTTTCGGCCGCTTCCCGAACGAGTCGGCACGCTGCTCGCAGGGGATCAGATCTTCCTGGATCAGGCAACGTGTTGATGCGAAAGGCGCGGGTGGCGTTGGATGCTCTGCTGCCCGCTGGATATTGTCGTCCCCGCCTGGCCCCACTCCTGTCAGGAGGCCACAGTGGGGTGATTTCAACGGACAACAAGCATAAGGGATGGGGTGCGGCCGTTGCACCTGACGGGCGGCTCTCATCCGTCAAGTCAGGCAGTGGTGCTTTGCATTAGCCACGCGAGGGCTTCTGTTCGCGAGGTGAAAAAGCGCTTGGGACGGTTTGTCTTGTTCATTGCCAAAACAAAGTTCGCGATTACTTTGTCTACTGGTGAAGAGCTCAGCAGCGCGACTTGTGATGCTTGGCAGGTCCGGCCGAAGACAACGTGGGCGCTGCGGCTGACCTTGAGCGTTGTAGCCATGTCTACCAGCAATGGGCGTTCATTTTGTCCGCATAGCTCGTTAACCATGTGTATGGCTGCCTCAGCATCACTGGATTGGATGATGGCGTAGCGCGACCACCTCAGCTGAAGGATCCCGTGCTCGTCCAAAAATAGTTCAGCTTTCCCTGATCTGACGGATGCCATCGCTTGTAACCTCCAAAGGCTCAATTCGGGTCCACCCCTAATGTAAACCGATTGGATAAGGATTGACCCCCTTATGCGGGTTTATCTTTTTTGGCTGACCGAAGAGGTCGAGACCGTGGCCGTGTACGGCCTCTGTCTGATCTTCCCAGGGTGCCCCTGGTGAGTCGCCACGGCGCCCAGCGGATTTTCGCCGGTTACCGGTCCCTGCGGTGAGGCGCGGGCCTGTGCAGCCAACGGCGGCGGAACCAGATCAGCGCTGCCATGGCCCCGCGTGTAACCGGGGAGGCGTTCCGGACGGCGGCGTTCCAGACCCCGTCCGAATAGGTGGGGTAGGAGTGTATCGTTCCGGCGATGTCGGAGGTTGTCATTCCCTTCTGGACCGCCAGGGTCAGTTCAGCCAGGGATTCCCCGGCCCGGGACCGACGATCATGCCGCCCACGATTTTTCCCCGTCAACCAATCCAGTTTCCATTTTTGTCGAACAGAAATCGATCCTTCTCATTGCGGCGAAAGCGATGGGGTTACCTGTGGTGCTGAAGTAAAAGATGGCCACTGGGGGACCCTGTCCATTTTGCTACCGGTGAATGTCGTGGACGGTGTTGTAGATCGCTGTCTCGGGGTTGTTGCTTGTGCCAGCGCTATCAGGCGTCGGCCCAAGCACAGCTTTGGTTAGCCCGCGGTCTGCCGCAGTAGATCGAAGGCGTCCAGCGCTTCGTGGTGCTTGTGCGGGGACAGCCGCTGCTCGTGAATGCCTAGCTCAGGCGGGAGTCAACGAGGGCCTTTAGCTTCCGCGGGCTGAAGGGTTTGCTGATGTAGTCATCTGCGCCCGCCGATTGAGCCTTTTGCCGGTCATCGAACGAGTCATTGGCGCTAACTACTAGAATGACAGGGTTGCTGAATGCGCGGATCTGCCGCACTGCTTCCAAACCGTCAAAGCCGGGAAGATTTACGTCGGCGGTAACCAGCGCTGGTCTATAAGTTCGCGCTGCCTTCACGCCGTCCGGCCCAGTGGCCGCGCAATGAACTGTGAATCCGGACCGTTGGAGAGTAACGCTGATCAGCCCAGCGATATCGAGGTCATCTTCGATGACAACGGCAATTGGTTCGTCCATGACTTCTTGGCCCCCGGTGCAAGCAGTTTAGAGGAGAGTTTAGTGTTCCTCACCCGGGGCTTGTCTATAGGAACATTTCCGCCGGCCGCGAGGACCCTGCCGCGAGCGTAGTCCTGGTTGTGTAGCGTGGCCATTCCCACCGTGGAGCCAGTCATCTTCACCGGTTCCATCAGGCCGAGGGGTGTCACATGCCCTGTGCGGCCAACGTTGACGGCGATGTCAAGGAGCTTGGTGTGCCTTCCTCGGGTGGGTACTTGTAGGCCGCAGCCCATCCGGGGATACGGGAGGTGTAACCGGGTGCCTGTTGGGTTGCGAAGTCATCCGATCTTGACCACGATCCCATCGATCTCGTGCAGGAGCTTATGCCGGCGCTCAACGTAATCGGCAATGAACTTCAGGACGTCATCGAACGAGTCCAAGCGACTTTCCAGTGAAACCGTTGGCGACGTGGCCCACCGTGGCGTCAAGGACACCGACCCCGAGGCCGGAAGGATTCCAGTGGCCGCATCGGCCTCCACATGAGCGTGCCGCACCGGCGCGGAGCAAGGTGGAAACGGCGATCCGTGCGGCACCCAGCGAGGTCAGGGAGTTCTGGGAAGTCGCCGTCCCAGTCTATTTGTCCCGTTCCTCGACGGGCGCCGCCGGGTGGCCTGACTAACGTTCCGGACGGACTAGCGTTTCGGAAGCACCTGGATCACCGAGGGCCGCGGCATTCGGAAGGCACCGGCCGGTGGCGTCGCATTCTCGGGTACGTAGTCCGGGAAGAGGGAGAGCGGCGCTTCGAAGGTGCCTTCCTCGCCGGGGTGCTGCACGGAGACGAACACGTGGCGTTCATCGTCGTGGACGATCGGTCCGCAGGTCTCGGCGCCGCGGGGTACCGAGAGGAACTGTTCCACTTTGCCGCGTTCCGGGCCGTCCAAGGTGACCTTGAACAGCCCGTCGTTGTAACCGATGGATTTGGCGGCGCCGTCCGTGGATACCCATAGGTTTCCCGTGGAGTCGAAAGCCAGGTTGTCCGGGCAGGAAATCGGCGACACCTTGTCCGCGGGGTACCCGGAAAAATACGCCGTGGGATCCTTGGCAGGATCGCCGGCAACCAACAACAGATTCCAGGTGAAGGTGGTTGCAGTCTGGTCGCCGTTGTCTTCGGTGATTTCCACGATGTGGCCGTTGCGGTTGAGCAGGCGCGGGTTGACTTCCGTGGCGCCTTCCTTGCCGTCCTTGCCCCGGTCCGAGTTGTTGGTGCAGGCCACGTAGACCTTGCCGGTGGCCGGATGCGGTTGCACGTCCTCCGGACGGTCCATCTTGGTGGCGCCTGCCTTGTCTGCGGCGAGGCGTGTGTAAACGAGCACTTCGTCCAGGCCCATCCCCGCCACCATGGACTCGCCGTCCTCCACCAGGGGTATCCATTCGCCCGTCCCGTCGAAGGAACCATCTGCCGGGACGCTCCCGCTGCCGTTGATCTCGCCACCGGAATCGCCGGAGAACCGGGCGACATACAGGTTTCCCGAGTGGAGTAGCGTCTTGTTGTGTTCCCGGTCCCCTTCCACGTATACGCCGTCCGAGACGAACTTGTAGAGATACTCGAAGCGTTCATCGTCTCCCGTATAAGCCACGGCCTTGCCGTTGGCCGCGATCTGCACATTGGCACCCTCGTGCTTGATGCGGCCCAGCGAGGTGTGCTTCTTTGGGGTCGACGTCGGATCGTAAGGGTCCACCTCCACGATCCAGCCGAAGTGGTTGGCCTGGTTTTCGTGTCCCTCCAGCCGGGTATCCCAGCGCGGCTGGTCAAGTTCCCAGCCGGCTTGGCTGGGCGCGTCCTTGAGCCCGTAGCGCAGATCGCCCTCGGAGGTACCGTCGGCGCGGAAGTAGCTCTGGAAGTTCTCTTCGCCGGACAGGACGGTGCCCCAGGGCGTGGTGCCGCCAGAACAGTTTCCGAGGGTACCGCGCGGGCTCCTCCCGGAAGGGTCCCCAATGGTGCGCAGCAAGGCGGAACCGGCGGCCGGTCCCGTGAAGCGGTACTCCGTTTCAGTAAGGAAGCGGCGGTTGCGCGGAGCACCTTGGACGTAGCGCCACGGATCGTTCTTGTTCTTCCGTTCGAGTTCGACGACGGAAAGTCCCTGGGCGGCCCGGGCCACCGCGCGGGTGCGGGCAGGGTCAGCGGCCCGTTCCGCCGTGGGGAACATGAGTTCGGGGTTGGTGTATTCGTGGTTCGCGAAAAGCAGCGCACGCCGGCCCTTGCTGTCTTCCAGCGGCAGGATGTCCGAGTAATCGCAGTTGTAGCCGAACTGCCGGGACTGCGATTCCGGAGTCTGCGCCGCGGGGTCGAAATCGGGCGCATCGGCGAAGAGCGGTTCGCCCCAGCGGATGATCGTGCGCCAGATGTAGCCCTCAGGCACGGAGACCCCGTCCACGGCCCCCGGCACCGGGGCGATCGGCACAAAGCCGAGCTTGGAGCGACCGGCAGCGGTGACGGCCGGAGCGAGGGCCTGGGCACGGCCGGCACCTGGAGCGGTGAGCGCGAGCGTCAGCGCTCCCGCCAGCCCCAGGCCCAGCACGGCACGCCGGGAAATTGCGCCCTCGGCAACTTCGCGGAAGTAACTGTTGGAGCTGGTGTTGCATACGGGGCCCACGCAGGCGTTGTCGCATTTCAGGGCGCAGGTCACGGCGCTGCGTTTGCCCCGCACGTGTTCCAGCATGGGCAGGTGGATGCGCTGTTCGTCTTTGGACAATTGTTCCTCCTCGGAATAGCCAAGGACTGCTATTAATTGCAGACATTGGTCGAAGAATGACAGCAGGCATAACAAATCCTGTCAATCCCGTGACCGGTCCTTGGACGCCGCCGCAGGATGCAGCGACGCTGCAGCGTTACACCGCCGGGTTGCCTGGGTTCTTACAGCAGACCGGCACCGTTGCACCGGGCGCATGCCCCCGAGCCTTGTCGAGATAGGGCCGGTGTTGTACCAGCGGATGTACTCGCTCAGTGCCGTTGCCAAAGCGTCGGTGTTGATGAATCGGACTCGGTGGAAAAGCTCTTCTTTGAGGTGACCGACGAAGTTCTCCATCACGGCGTTGTCGTAGCAGTTGGCCTTGAGTGACATTGACTGGACTGCGCCGCGCTGTTGAGGAGCGTCCGCCAAAAGGCATGCTGGTATTGGAAGCCTTGATCCGAATGTACGAGCGGCCGCTCACTGGGATGAAGACAGGCAAGGGCTTGCCGGAGAGAAGCGTTAGTGAGCGCAAGGGTCGGACCTGCCGATCGAGTGAGCAATGATCTTCCAGTCGAAGAGGTCCATGACCGGTGAGAGATAGAGCTTCAGGTCGCCGACCCTGAACTCGGTCACGTCAGTAACACATTTCAGGTTCAGGGCAGCTGCCTCAAACTTCCGCTCCAGCAGATTCGGTGCCACGACGCCCTGACCTCCCTGACAGGAGTTGTAGCGCTTCTTCCGTTGGACCTTAAAGGTCAGCCCCATGGCCCGCATGAACTTCAGCACAGTTTTCTTCGCGAACTTACAACCGTCCTTGTCCAGCTCCGTCGTGTGGATCCGTTGACGCCTTTACCGGGGCTGATTGGCAGTGAAAGTCCAAGGATCGCGTTCTTGAGTGTGGTCAGGACGCTCTTGAGGCTTATTTCGATGCTGGCAGGAAGGACATTCCCCTGGGGAGCCGCCGCTGGTCTCAGCCGGCGGAGGACCCATCACTACGCTGCACGGATGCACCAACGAGGTAATCCCCGAAGGAGCAACTCCCTTAATTGCGTTGCTCAGGATTCTGGTCGGGGTTCCTGAGGGTTCAGTTTGATCGACTCTGTGGCCGCTTCCAGGACCAACCCGCCCACGGCATCCCTGAACACTTCCAGGATGCCGTCGGTTGGCCAGGGGACGTCATTCCCTGTGCTGAGTTCGAGATCCAACTTTTCGAGGTTCAGATTGCCGGACTCCACAAGCTCACGCGCTTCTGTTTTGCCGGCAAAGATGGTGATGCGCGTTTCAGGCCCGTTCGGCCCATGGCCGAGCCCCAACGTAAACTGCACCCGCCCCACGGAGGTTCCTCCCCAGGCATCGGCATACTCTTGCCCGCCCCTACTGATCAAGGTCCCCAACGTCAGAAGAAGCGCGGCATTGAAAATGCCTGCTGTCTCCGAGGCTACTGGGAACCGACTGTCCCGGGCGACGCCGATCCCAGCAGGCTTGTCGCCGGCTTCTTCCAAGTTGAGGAGATCCTGCAGGTAATCAATCCGGTCAAGGATCCTCTTCTTCAAATTGGGAACGGTAAGAGGACCTACGGCTTTGATCACCGTGTAACCATCGATGGAGTTTCCCTCTTCATCTGTCCATTCCGGAATTTCCTCAACAAAGAGCTCGTCAAAATTCAACGCGGCCACCCCTCCATGTCCCTTCCACGTCCTGAAATAGTGTGAACTTCCCTTGTTTGATTGTTGTACGTGCTGGGCGCCGGACCCGGTATTCGGCGTGCGCGTTGCTTGCGTTCAAGCCCGGCCAGCATCGTCATGATCACTCCCACCCACATCACAGCAGCCACGAGAACGACACCCATCAGGAAAAGGGGCTGCATGGGAGAAGCGTAGCCGTCAGGCGCATTCAGGACGAGAACCGACAAACCACGGAACACGAAAGTGGCACGAGGTTACGGTTCGGGTTTCCCCGCGGGAAAGCGGACGGCAGGGCTCTTCCCTCGAGCCGAATCCATCAGCATACTTGCCAACAAGGAGCACGCTAGTACACAGGAAAGGATCCGCTATGAGCATCACCGAAGCTACTCTCACCGCCGTCCTGAACCTGCACGATGTACCAGCAGAGTTCCACGGCGATCCGGAGCTACGGGCCGTAGCTTATGTCTTGGCAGCTCTTAGGGAACCGACCAGGCGACCTGGAACAACGCTTCTATGACTCCGCCACCACCCTGAACGCAGGCGGACCAGCGGGGCCAATGCCCCGGACTGTCACCAACCGTGAGCTGCTCGCAGAAATCCACAATACCCGCCTGTCCTACCGGCTTCACCAACTGCGCGGCGAGGCACATCACGCTGATGCAGGATAAGACGCAGGCCAAAAAAATTTGCCCGATTTCCGCGTCACGAATCCCTGGCCGCCCACACTGTAACCGTTGGAAGGGGCTCTGCATCACCCGGAGGCGAACGTGCCCTCCACCAAGCCTGTTCCGGTTCCAAGGAACGGGACACCCCTGGGCCCGAGCGGACAGGTCAGCCGGCAACAGGAATGCTACTCCCGGTGCGGTCAACGGCCGGACATGCATACTTCCGGTACCATCCCTTCCCTGGGACAAAAACTGACGACCCTTGGCTATCAGCCTGAGAGGAACGCATGCCTGAATTCGTTGTGCTGATCTACGCAAACGACTCCTTGCACGCACCTAACGCCACGAAAGAGGAGCTCAAGGAGTGCGACGAGCACTTCGACTCTCTCGTGGCCACCGGTCGGATGCACATCGCGTATGCCCTCACGCCGCGGGACCATGCGCGCACGATCCGAGCGGACGGCCCCGGGGACGGCCCTTATGGGGCGGGCAGTGACGTCGTCGCCGGGTTCTACATCCTGAACGCGACCGATATCGACGAAGCGGTAGACCTGGCCCGCAAAGATCCTGCCATCCTCACCGGCGGTGGCGTGGAGGTCCGCCCTGTGCACAGCGGCGGAGTCGTCTCCCGTGCCTGAGGGAACGGCTTCGTGCAACTGCCTGGCGCGCGGGAACGGGCTCATTCGGGTGGATTCATCGGATTGCTCGGCTATTTCTTGTGGAATGCACGCAGCGCATATTGGAAGAGATAGATGACGAGGCGCGCGGCTCCGGCAAGGACCAGCAACAGCGCGAAGAGGGTCAGATAGCCAATGAACATGAGCAGGGCCAGCGCCAAGGTGCCGGCGTAGGCCAGGTGGGACGAGTCAGGCATTAGTCTGTGCCTTTGGGTTCTTCCAGCTCAGGGGTAGTTGTGTGTGGTGGGCAGAGTTCGTGGATGAGTTCGCGCAGCCGTGCTGGCCGGAAAGGCTTGATCAAGTAGGCACTGGCGCCGGATGCGATGCCGTCGAGTTCATCGTCCGGGGCCGAGTATGCAGTGATCATCGCAATTGGTGCTTGAGTGATTTTTCGGAGTTGGCGGGCCGCGTCGTACCCGTTTAGGTCAGGTAATTCCAGGTCCAGGGTGATCAGTGCTGGATTGAGTCGTTTGGCAGCGCGAATCCCTTCCATCCCGGTGGCCTCGGCATGGACTTGGAAACCTTCATCGAAGAGAATCAAGCAGAGCAGATTCCGAATGTCCGGATCATCCTCGATGACCAGGCACGTCCCGCGTGAGTCCATGTGGGTTGCCCTTCCCCCAGGTGGGTTCCCATTCTAAGGCGACCTCGGTATCGCCAGACCCCTGGTGGGGCGTGGTCGCGCAGGGGAGTGGAGCCATTCCGGGGGTGTTCCCGTTCCCAGGTGGTGGGACACCCGCAGTCCAATCCATCTCGGAGATCTTGGATCTTGACTGCGCCGCTCAGAGGTCGATCATGGAAGGCCAGGGCTAGAGAGAGTAACCACTAATGGAAGGTCCGTTACATGGCACGCTTTCGCATCACGGTTACACATGTGATTGAGATGGAGCAGGAAGTTTTGCAGGAAGCGGCGCTCGAGCTCCCGAGCGTGATGGCAGGTATCCGGCTGGACGGAGAAATGTCCCTGGCCGTTGCATCGGTCCCTGGATATGCGGGTCAAGCGCTGGGCGTGGAGATACATAACCAGATGCTCATGTTGCTTCGAAATCGAGAATTCGTTGTGCCTGGAGGCATGCCAGAGATCAAGGTGGAGCAGGTGCGCGAGTTGGACGGTGCGGCCTAACACGCATCTTGTACGGCCACAAAGTCCGGGCAAGTTGCCCGCCCTTCCCATTGCTTACGCTCTGACAGCCTCGACGAACCAACCGGCGCGTGGAGCGGTCCCCCTGCGATTCCGCAGCCACGCGCCCGGCAGACGCCTTGCACGGACTGCGCTGTCCGGGCATGACTAGCTCCGCACGCCAGGCGGAACCGAAACCTCCTGGGACGAGTACACAAGCCCGGCCATGCGCGCCACCGAGGTATTCCAGTTCCAAGGAAATGGATTAACTACGGCATCGGCACGAGAAAGCCCGCCGGTGGGGGACCGGCGGGCTTTCCAGAGAGACATTACGGCGATCCCTTTTGAACATCGAGTGGAGAACCGACACTTTGTCCTCGACGCATCATGGCACTTTTGATCTTGAGGGAATCTTGAGGTTTCCGTGAGTGACTCTTGAGGGGTTGCTTCCAATTTTAAATGGCTGGGCGGAAGCATAGGCGTGCTGGGTCGCAGGTCTTGCAGTGGGCCGGCACCCTGATTCCACTCGCTGTGTGGTTATGTTTTCCCGATGATGAAATCGGGAAAGGTGTTTGATGGGTCAGATAGATCGGAGTGATTGTGCCGTCCGGTTGGAGGGTGGAAGTGTCCTGCACCTGATCTGGAATGCCGGCACGCGCATCGAAGCGGAGAATGCCCGCATTGCCCTGGAAGCGGTCGATACTGTCGCCGGTGGTAAAACCTACCCGTTGTTGGTTGAGATGGCTGAAGCGAGCTTCCTTAGCCATGGAGCCCGCGCTGTCTTCGCTCAGCCGTGCGCCGCTTCCAGGATCGCATTGCTAGGCACTGGGCCAGTGGACCGCATGTTGGTTGACTACCAGCTCAACACAGGTTCGCCCCCGTGCCCCACCAGATTCTTCAGCTCAAAAGCGGACGCTCTTGCTTGGCTTAGGGAGACCGGATAGCGGTCGCTGTACAGGTCCCCGAGAAGACCGGGGATACTGTCAGTGTTGGCCGCCCTACAGACGAGGTTGCTCGCAGGGATCGTCAACAGCCCATTACATCCTTCGAAGAGTAACCGAAAGCAGTAACTCGAGCCCTTCTCGACACCCTGGAGACTCGCCGTCTTATCCAGACCCAAACGATGATGAGCGGGCACGTGTTCATCCACAATGTCTCAGCTGAAGCCACGCGTATAGTTCGCCGATCATGACGTGCTGTCAGGAACTGACAACGGACGCCACCATCACCCCGCCTGATAATCGCTCCTCGGTCTTGCCCCCGGGTCACCCACGAAGGACGATGAAAGGTGTGATCCTCATTGAGGCTGGGTGTACCTAGTCAGTCCGTCGACGACGGCGGCATGCTGAGTTGTCCCCTGGCTGCCCGCCGGGGGTGGTTTGGTGAAGGGAGACATCATGGATAATAAGGAATTGGTGTTGAAGGCGGCAACCGAGCTGTTCGGGGACCGTGATCCGGGGGCGGTGGACCGGTGGGTCAGTCCGGATTATCGGCAGCACAGCGCACTCGCAGCTGACGGCCCGGAAGCGCTGCGTGAGCTGGTGTCCGGCCTGCCCGAGGGGTTCCGCTACGAACTGGCCCGGGGGCTGGCCGATGGTGACCTCGTCGCGCTGCATGGCGTCTACCACGGCTTCGGGCCGGAGCCGTTGGTCGCGTTCGACTTTTTCCGCGTTGCCGACGGCAAGCTTGCCGAGCACTGGGACGCCCTGCAGCCGGTGGTGGCCGACACCGCATCCGGGCGTAGTCAGGTTGACGGCCCGACGCAGGTCACCGCGCCGGAGCAAACCGATGCGGCCCGGACCGTGGCAGTGGGCTTTGTCGAGGCCATCCTCAAGGGTGGGCAGGTTGACCGGATCACGGAGTTCATCAGCACCGAGCAGTACGACCAGCACAATCCCGGCGTGGCTGACGGTCTGGACGGTCTGGGCACCGCGCTGAAGGCCTGGGCCGAGCAGGGCATCACGCTTAAGTACGACACCGTGCACCGCTCGTGGCCGAGGGCGAGTTCGTCCTGACCCAGTCCGAGGGTCGACTGGGCGGCAAGCCGACCGCTTTCTACGACCTGTTCCGAGTTGAGGGCGGCAAGATCGTCGAGCACTGGGACGTCGTGGCCGGCATTCCCGATTCGTTGCCCCACGGCAACGGCCTGTTCTGAGGAGACCGGGATGAGCCCAACCGCCTATGCCGGGCGCACATTCCTCCTCCGGGTGGACAACGGCGTGGTGTTCCGTAACACCTACTCCGCCGACGGAACCTCGCTGCATTACGAGACGCTCGAGGGGCCATCGGCTGGTGCCGAGGAGACAGTGACGCTGCACGCTGCCGAGGTCGCGCCCGGCGTCTACATCATCGGCTGGGTCGAGGCGTCCGGCATGATTGTCACGCACGCCATGAACCTCAACAACAACACCGTCCACGCCTTCTGGACCTACCAGACAGGTGCCGACCGGGTCGGCGAACTCCACTCCGCAACACTGGAGCAAGCCTGAACAGGGGCGACATCTGAAGAAGTGGAAAATCCGACGCTAAGGTTCAGCGGCACGTGGATTGTGCGGCGGACGGTATTCGGGTCACCGCGATCTGCCCGGCATCGTTGAAACCCCGTTTATGGATCGGTTCCCCGGACGCCGGAAGGGCACGAACGGGGGAGCGCCAGGAAACTGTCTAACGAATGGGTCCGAGGAGATTGCCTTCGGCGGTGTTGTGGCTGTGCTCGGCTCTCACCGAGTTCGCGACAGGACATGCACTGGTCATTGACGGTGGTCGAGGCGGTCGGCTTATGGGCGGCCGCGTCGGACTAGGCCCGGCACGGAGAACGAACCCTGGTTTCGCCTAAGGGGACGGGCTTGGCAAAGGCGAGGATGTGTCGCTGCCCTCAGTGGCAGTCATTGTCGGTGTCGCCTCGGGTGACGAGGAGGACGGCGATTCTGAAGGCGACGAGGGAGTCGGAGCGGACGGGCTGCTCGAAGAGCTGCTCGGCATCGGGCTACCGGTTCCGCTGCCGCCTTCGGCTTTCTCAAGGACCTGGTTGATCAAATCCTCAAGCTCCTTCTGGTCAGGATCACCCAGAGTTGCCCCGCTCTTGGTAGCTACGACCAGCAACCTCCCCTCCGCGGCGGACACTTGCATCAGCTTCTGCTGGTTTTCACCCGAACGGGTGCTGATTGTTCCGAACGTTTCCTTGGCTTTCGTATCAGCCTGCAGTTTCTCACTGGTGACGTCATACGTACCGCCAAGGGTTTTCACCGTGAACTTCTCGCAATTGTCCATCTTGGAGCTGATGTCCCGGAGAACCTTGTCGGCGTCCGGCCCCTCGCTGCCGGACTGTGCCGACAGGGACCGAGGCTGCTCGCTCTCAGACAGTGCGACGGCGATGTCTCCCTTTTCAACTTTGTCTATCAGCCCTGCGGTGGCGATGTCCTTGCAGTCACCAGGGTCGACGGTGGCGGTACTCAAAAGGAGGTTGGCGATGTTGCTGCCTTGGTCGACCTGGTCCTTTGAGTAGAGCTTAAGTTCGTTGCCGTCACCGTCCTTCATGCCGGAGATGAGGTCCCGCAACTCATCCTCGCTGTAGACCTTCGCCTGGGCCGACTCCGACGAGGACGTGGTAGCCGAAGGGCTTGCTGCACCGCCCCCACCACCTGTGCATCCGGCTAAAGCCATCGCCCCGACCGCCAACACACCAAACGCTGAAACTCGTCGCATCAGATAAACCTCCAAAATAGGAAGGATACTTAGTAACTTCCAGCGTAAACGGATCACCACTCGGGTGAAACCACTCACGGATCACATTCGAGCCACGTTAACCGTCAGTTGCCCATGAGTGAGCCAGTGCGCCGTCCGGCCGCTCAGCCCGACCAAGGTCTCGACTCACCTCCCGCTGTGGCGGCGAGGTTCTACGCACACAGCAAAGCGGTGGGGAGGACTACTGGCAGTGGCCGCAGTTCACCAAATGCAATTCCCATTGAATTCCACCTGGGATTTCAGTGATCACGTTCTTGGCGATACCGTACCAACGCAACGTTCGGAGGCTGTGTGCGTATGCTGCATCTATCGCGAATGGCATGTCTTCAAGTAGCTCAGGAACGAGGCTTGCAATCCGGTGACGTGGGACTCGTGCAACAACGTACTCGAGACTTCCCGTGATAGTCCTTTGGCTCGCAGTTTTTCCAGGACGCTGAGCACATTGCGCGCCATCAGTCGATAGATCGGGATGTCCCCGAAGATCTCCAGTTCATTCAGGGTGACGTGCAACTGCGGAGCCCAGGCACCCTCACTGTGCCCGGGCAAAGCCTCGATGAGCTCGAACACCTGACTCTCGGCACCCACAACACCGGGGGTCCCCGCACCAAAGGTCGAAAACGGAACAGCTTTCCGCAGCCATGCATAAAGGGCAAAAAGACCTCCATAGGAGTAACCGAAGAGGCCATGCCCGGTCTCACTCACACGCAACCGCGACTGCAATCGAGGGTGAAGCTCCTCGGTCAGGAAGTTCAGGAAGACGTCCGCGTGAGTGTCCGCTAGCTTCGCGAGGTATGCGTCCGCCTGCTCCTGAGTCATCGCACCCGTATCACGAGCCGACGCGACCGTGGCCAACATCTCCTCGCTAACGGGCTCCCCAGGCGGTACCAGATCCCGGTTGCGCAGGTGCGCCCAGTCCTCGGCCTCTTCACCGGCGTAACCGACAGTCACTTGGATGTACGGTTTCACCGTCAGATAAGGGTCTGCCTGGGTGACGATGAGGGGCGCGGTAAGGCCGACGGACCAGTTGCCATCTACTACGTAGATCAGCGGCAAGGGATCTGTGGAGTCCTCATATCCGGGGGGCGTGGTCACCCAGACGCCATAACGGTGCCCCGACACGGCGGTGACCTCAAAATAGTCCGTGTCTGGCAAACAGCCATGCAAGATCCCGCCCATCGATCTTCCTTTCTCAGTTTGCGGCCCCGCCAGGGAGCCCCCCGGCCCGAAAGGGGCTCCCTCTCGCTGCGTTGTTGGATAGCGACCAACGCTGACAGCAGGCCCGGTCAGGAATCCGGGCCGCCACGTGCTTCGGCTACTTGCTGATGGTGAGCACGGTACAGCCCTCGGGCACCAGGACACGTGCAGCAGCCAAGGCAGCTTCATAGCTGGGACCGAACGCGCTTACATGTCCTCGTTGGCCATTGCCGGTCTCATAGGTCAGCTTCACTTCCACTACGCCATCATATTTCGCGCGTTCTGCTGAGCTTATAAGCAAACGCAGCAGTGGTTAGGAAGCGGAGCGAGCCACCGCCCCGCTTGATTGGAACTGGAACGCTTCCCTGCGAACCGGTACCGTTTCCTCCTTCACTACGGTCTTCGCGTTCTTACGACGGAGGACCCATGGCGAGGTAGCCTTTGCCAATGACAGCGGAAACGTGGACGCTCATCGATGGGGACACGGCCTACCCGGTTCCGGCCTACGAAGTGCCCTTCATTCAGAAATGCATCGATGCGGTCGCGTCCGGCGCCTCGGACCAGTTCGTCGAGTTCGTGCCTCAGGGCGCCTCCGAGAAAATCCGTCTGGGCGTAACTGCGTCAACACGGCTACGGTCTCCGTCCGGCCAGATCATCTAGGTTCCTTTGCAAGGCTGCACTTGCCGCACGTCACCCTTCCCGGTTGCAGCCGGTATAAGACATCACCTCTGAGGAACTAAGCCCTGCGGTTTCTTTCACGCTAGGCAGCGCGTGCCGGGCCTAGTGCGAGCCACGTGAATAGGGCACGCCGGGTGGCCAGGGCAATGGCTGTTACGGCTGCGAAGGCGGTAAGAGTGGCGTGGTTTGAGGGCAGGGACCAGTCGCCCGGTGCGGGGCGCGTTGGTGCGTACAAGGCTGGCAAGGTCGTGGTTGGACGAAGTGGACAGGTGTGTTTTGACCATCGCGGGCGGCTACTTCGCCTCCGATTGGACAGCGGGTTCGGAGACCCGCAGTGTTTTGTCCTGAATGAAGAACATACAGGCGGCGGCGAGAAGCGCTATGGGTATGAAGGTTGCGTACAGAGGCATCAGGGCCGAGCTGTAGGCTTCGGCTACTTCGAGCTGGGCATTAGCTGGCAGCCCCGCGAGGGTCTCGGGACCGATGCTGCCCCGATCCATTTTCGCCAAGGAGCTGTCGGCCAAGGCGCCCAGATTCCAGCTGAGCCGGTCGGCAAAAAAGGCACCGATGAATCCAGCCCCGGCCGTACCACCGATCTTCTGGAGATAGCCGCTCGCCCCGGTGGTGACACCGAGCTCCTCTGCTGGCCGCGAGGACTGTGCGATGAGAAGCACTGTTTGCATGGACAGGCCTATCCCGACGCCCAGCAAGCACAGTGTCACCACGGAACTCCACAAGGGCGTCTGGGGGGAAAGCACCGCAAGCGGGACCAAGGCGGCGGCGGCTATTGTCATCCCCACGACCGGCAAGCCCTTCGGGGATGCCAACTTCGGTGTTAGGGCTCCGGCGCTGATGGAACCGATGACGATTCCGCCCATCAGTGGCAGAAGCATCAATCCTGCGGCGGTAGCGCTCAGTTTGTACACCATTTGGAAGGCTGTCGGCAGGTACGCAAGTGAGCCGAACATGACTGCGCCCAGCGCCAAGCTGGTTCCCAGGGCCAGAGCGGAGTTCCTTTCCCCGAAGAGCGACATCGGCAGGATGGGTGCGGGATGCCGACGTTCCACGACGACGAAAGCGGCGATAGCGACTGCCGCCACGCTAAAGAGCCCGGCAATTTCCGCTGAGTTCCACGCCCACGTGTGTCCGCCCAGGGAAATGGCCAGCAGGAGGCTGGTGATGCCCGTGGAAACAAGGACCGTTCCGAGCCAGTCAAAGCGCTGGTTGGTGCTGCCCCTGGTGGTTCCGGGCAGGAACAAGGTAGCCGTGACGAGAGCGGCCAGACCAGTAGGAATGTTCATCCAAAAGGCCCAGCGCCATCCAGGGCCTTCGGTGAGCCATCCGCCCAGAAGAGGACCCAGCAGTGATGCGAGAGCGAAAATCGCTCCCAACATCCCCAGGTAACGGCTTCGGCTGGCCGGTGGCACAACATCGGCGATTATGGTCTGCGACAGGAGGATCAGGCCGCCCCCGCCCAAGCCCTGCACGGCACGTGCGATGTTTAACGAGGTGATGTCCATGGCCAGGCCTCCGAGGACTGAACCGAGCATGAACAACAACACGGCGGCCACGAAGTAGGGTTTGCGACCGTGCAGGTCCCCGAGCTTGCCGTATATCGGCATGACAACCGTGGAGGCGAGCACGTAGGCCGTGGTCACCCAGTGCAAGGACGCGGCTGCTCCCAGATCGCCGGCAATGGATGGTAGGGCCGTGCCAAAGACAGTTTGGTCCAACGAGGCAAGGAGAACTGACAGGACCAAAACTGCAGTGACCAAGCGCAGCTTGGGGCTGGACAGGGGGAGGGCGCTGAGGAAGTGGCGGGATACATCGAACATTCTTCTTGGTTGAGGTGACGGTCTGATTGACCGCTGTCAACTATAGTGCAGTGACTGCACATTGCAATTCACTGCACTTTCGATTGGTCTGCGATTCCCGTAATCCGGGGTTCTTGGGGCATAATCGCTTGTGCAGAGTGTGCACTATTTAGGGAGTCCGGTGGCAGTACCAGCTATGAATCGTGGAGAGCGCAAGAGGGAAGACACGTATCGGCGTATTGAGCACGCTGCAGTGTCCCTCTGCATCGAACGTGGGTTCGGGAACCTTGTGGTGGACAACATCTGCGACGCAGCCCTGATATCGCCCCGTACCTTTTTCAAGTACTTCGGGACTAAGGAAATTGCTGTGATCGGCGCTCCGCCGCCGCCGCCACCGGAAGAGGACATTCGGGGATTCATTACCGGTTCAACGTCCGATCACGTCGCTGACCTGGTCAGACTGATCAGCACCCCTCTCCTCCGCCAATCTCCGGATGAAGAACTGGACGCGCTGCGACGTGAGGTGCTCCGCCAATCACCGGAGTTGCTCAACCGTAAGCTGGCGCAGCTGATGGAGCAAGAGACGACGATCGCCGAGTTGGTTGCCCGGCGGCTTGCTCACCAGGGCATGGGCTCCGTCTCAGCTCAGTCGTTGAAGGACGAAGCTGCCTTGATCACGGGGCTGGCGCTGGCGGTCATCCGGTTTATTGCGTACAAATCCGTCCATGCGAACGTTCCCGTGGATGACCGTCGTCTCGTCGCCGACACCATAGATGCTCTCCAACGCGTAATGCGGTAACTGCCGCGCGACCGGTGAATGGGGCCCTGCGCGGTTCCGGCCAAGAGGGCCTGGCCCCTGTTGGCACGTACTGCTCTCGCTACTCGAGCCAGACCACACCTTCTACATTCCCGGCATGGGTAAGCCCCGGCCAATTTCCTTACAAGCACGACCTCTGGAGGCGGGATCCAAGGGTCTTTGAACTGCGAAAGGCAACATCATGGAAAGCGTTTCAGCTCAACAAATACGATCCTCCTTCATCAACGCCAGCCGCTCCGAGGCGGCAAAGCTCACTTTGCCGAAAGACTTCGATTCGCTCGACTGGGCGACCCTTGATTTCCTGGGTTGGCGGGACGAGAAGATGCCCCAGCGCGGGTACCTCGTCGTTCCCTCCGCAAAGGGTCTCACGGGCATCATGCTCCGCGCCCCGGAAGGTGGGGCACGAAAGAACCGGTCTGTCTCATGTGAACTGTGCAGGGATGTCTTTTCCAAAGAAGACGTCCTGTTGTGGGTGGCCAAACGTGCCGGTCAGTCCGGGAAGAACGGCAACACCGTCGGAACCCTGATCTGTGCAGAATTCCTATGTTCCGGGAATGTTCGACGGGAACCGCCCGCTAGCGAAATCCACCCGGACCCCTCGGCGGTCGTCCAGCAACAAATTGAGGGCCTAAAGGCAAGAACGGAACGCTTCCTGCAGCGGGTCGCAGCCAAATAGGATTCCAAATCCAGGCGCCGCTGACCTCCACGATGTACCCAGCAGAGCTCCACCGTGATCCGGAGCTGCGGGCCGCCGCTTATGTTTTGGTGGCCCTCGAGGAACCGGCCAGCGATGTGGAACATCGCTTCTACGACTCGGCCACATCCCTGAATGCAGGCGGACCGTCGGGGGTAATACTCCGGTCCGTTACCAACCAGGAGCTGCCCCCGGAAATCCCACAAGGCCCGACTGTCCTATGGACTTCACAAACTGCGAAGCGAGGATCATCACGCAGTACAGGATCGGGCGCGAGCCAATGCTCTCATCGTCACGGACTAGTTAGAGCGTCTTCCCGGAAGGCGGCGCTCCAGATTCCCAAACAAAGCCCGCCTTGATCGCATGTGAAGTCCCCAAGCACGGTGTCCTGGTTCCAAGGAAGGGCAACGGTTTGATTCCGGCGTTGGTTTGCTTCCGCAGGAGCTCGGGGGTGTATCGACCCTTCACTGCCTGTATCTCAAGGTGCTTGGCAGATGGACTTTATTCGACCATGCGTGGAAGGCTTGACGGGCTGCGGGATCCGCGGTCCCTCTTCCGTAGGAGCACTTCTCATGACAGATTTGGTTCGTCGAGCAACCGCCGCAGACCTCGGGGCTGCGGCCCGCGTCCTTGGCCTTGCCTTTCAGTTTTACCCTTGGACGAGATGGTCGATCCCCGAAGACGGTTATGAGCAGAGACTCGAACGGCTACAGTACCTCTACGTCGGACATGCGCTTGCCCATGGATTGGTCTTGGTCGATAAACAACTGCGCTCCGTCGCTGCATTCCTTCCGCCCGATGCACCCGAACCTGGACCCGAGATGCAGAACGAAGTCGTGGAACTGTTAGGTTCCCGCGTGACCGCGTTGGCTGACCTGCGCTTGCCCCAGCCAACGGTGCCGGCGTGGAATTTGGCAACCGTGGGAGTCGACCCAGCTCATCAAGGTAGAGGGCTAGGTACGGCCGTGGCCTCAGAGGGTCTCACACGTATAGATCAAGAGGCAGGCGCCGTGGTGCTTGAAACCTCGGACGAACGTAACGTGAGGCTTTACGGACGCCTTGGTTTCCTTGTAACAGATACGACCGTGATACCGGATGGACCCACGGTCTATTCAATGAGCCGGGCACCAAACAGCTCAAGCGTCCTTGATTAGGCGAGGAAGCCTTGGTCATCACGATCGGCCGGCAACAGGCCCGCACTCTTACGGAATCAAATCTCCGTCCACTCGCTGTAGCCTTGCAGCCGCGGGCGCTATAGCAATCTCAATGCTGGCCACAGCACCCATGGCATCCGCCAGTGCAGGGGCGTCAGTGACCGGATCCTACGCCTACTACAACTCTTCCACCAACGTCCTATCGAGCCAGGACACCCGCGTGGACGGCGTCTCATCTGTAGCGCAGCTCAGGTACGTTTCGAACGGGACTACCTACATCGCGACGCTGACCAACAGCAACGGAAGCGGCACTCAGAGCCAAGCGCAAGGCAGCGGACTGCGTGGTACCGTGTACGTCCGGGCATGCCTGAATAACCGAAGCGCCGGCACCGGCATCTACGGTTGCTCAGGGTGGGTCGCCACAGCCGCTTAGGAACGCGTCCTTTTCTTTGACGGCCAACCATGGTCGGTACGGCTTCCCGTTCGCTCCAAGGATGGGAATGTCGAGCTCGGTGGGGTCGACTTTGCCGGATCTCGTAAGGCCGGCTGGGCGCGGTGACGGATGCCGAGCTCCTTCTTGTAAGCGGAGGACCTGTGACTGGCCCAGGGACTCTCGGAGCTGCTAGGTACGGAGTCAGAGCTTGGTTGCGAGTCGATCAGCACAGGTACCTAGTCCCGGATCGGCCCGTCGCTGAGCGCGGTGTATTCCTCACTGACGATCTCCTCAACCTGGCTTCGAGGCGCGTCTCGAAACGAGCGTGTTCCGCCTCCAAGGAAATGGAATGCCCTGAAGAGGAAGCGGTGATCATAGGGTGGTTGGACTGGGACGAACGAGTATCAGCTGCACTATCTCGGTCTCGCGGGTTGGGTGCCGCCGGTCGCCGGTGGAATCCTTGCCAGTGCTCCCGAGACGGGAGGACAATCTGCCTCACCGGAGTCTGTGCAGGAGGGAAGCGGGCAGCGTGGGTAGGAAAACATCGCAGGCCAGGAGCAATCCGAGGTGGGCTCGTAGAACCGAACCTCCCGCTCTGCGCCAGAGAGAAGAACCTCCACCTGGATTGTGGCGGAGGGTGTGGGTCATCATCGGCGGAGTTGCTCTTGTTGCCGGACTTGTGGCGACTGTGATTTCTCTGCTGCAGACAGTCAATGCCCGTCCCAGTGGTCTTCCCAATTTGGAACTGGAAATGGCCCGGAGCGGTGATCCGTCGTCTCACGCCTATGCGGTTCCTTTGGATGCTCCCTTTTCCGAGATGCCGACAGGGCTTGTTGCATCCCCGGATTTCACCGGGGCATTTGTTTGCGGGAAGGAACAGCTCGAATGGCTTGACCGGTATGGGAAACCGTTTGTCCGGGAACTAGCTGTCAGCATGAGAAATACGGCTGAGTCAGGAACGCTGACTCTTCGGGATTTCAAAGCCGAAGGGCGCCGCGAAAAACCGAACACGCCTCTGGTTCCCTTCTACTGCGACTTGCCGGTAGGCGGTGCCGTTTCCCAACAGCAGGGGATCCTCCCGACCGACAACCGTTCCCCGGCGTACTGGGGAGAACCGCCGGAGTATGAGCCGGACAGCCCTGCCGAAGGTGCGCCGCTGGTTTACGATCTGACCGCCGGCGAGTCGGCTCTGCTCAGCTTGAAGCCGGGACACCGCGAAGATTTCGAAGGCGTCATTAGAGTCACGGTCCTCACCGGGGACACAAAAGCCACGATCGCCATACCAGTGGAGGATTCCAGCCAGTCGGGCACAGACGAAAAAGGTGACCACGTCTTCTTCCCGAACTTCACGCTGCCCGGCGATGTTGGGATCCACATCGGGGGCGACAGTTTCGACCCCACAAGCGTCACCAAGCCGTTCTCTTGGAGAACGTCCCAGGAAGCGCCCGGACCACCAACTCGCGGTGACGCATCCGACCTCGCACGCTACCTGGCAGGGATAAAACCCAAGTAAGTTTTGGCTTGTGGGCTTCGATGGACTCGGACGCTTTCAAGGTACGCCGACGCCGGGCTGAAAGCCATGGCGAATGAGCCGGTGCCCGGTTTCCGGGAGACGGGCCTAGGACCGTCGGCGGCCGTGGCGGTGAGTCTGACGGGGACCAGCCCGCTTCGGGGATCCGTGGGGATGATGGGCTTGGGTTGGCATGGGGCAGGACTCATGCCCTCCCAGCTCGAGAAGCCAGCGGCGGCTGGGGAAGAGCTTCCAGGGAAGCTCTGTCGCCGCCGGCCTCGTCCAGTGCCCGGCACGTCTCCCTGGCCGGGAGTGCCGGCGCTAGGCAGTCGCCTACGCGGGTTCGTGACTTCGGAATCACAAGCGATCTGGGACTACCCGTACTTCCGTGACCAGTTAACCCTGCGCTGGAAACAGGAACACCAGTACTGGGTACTCGATTAAAACCAGGCTGCCCTGCAGGCCTACTGAGTTTTACTCAGGAGGCGAACTGTTAACTACCCGGTTCGACACGAAATTACGGCAGATATTCTTTACGACGTCCAAGCGCCGCGGTCCCGCTACAAGAAATGCCAGATGGCGTATCCCCGTTACTTACACGGCGCGGCTGCGCCCACACCCAGCAGAGCCGCAGCTTCTCCGACAAATTCCGAAGGAAGACGCATCACAGGAGAATCCGGCGTATGGACCCGGAAAAGGAACGTTCACCCATGGCCCAGGTTCAGGCTTCGCAATCGCTGCAGTAGAGCAGGCCGTCCTGCTCCCTCGCGATCTGGGAACGATGATGGACCAGGAAACACGAGGAGCAGGTGAATTCGTCGGCGCCTGCCGGGACGACCTGAACGACCAGCTCTTCGGCGATGATTTCCCCGGCCGGGGCCCCGGTGCTGGGTTCATCGCTTTCTTCGACCTCCAGGACCGCACTCATCGCGGTGGGGGCGCTGGCTGCCTGCAGAGCCTCCAGGGACTGCTCCTGAGCTTCCTTGACCTCTGGACGCAGGTCGTCGTAATCGGTGGCCACAGCTGTCCTCCTCCCCGAAATCATCAGAACCCGTCACGGCTTCCGGACCCATGATAGGCCTTACCGCTTCTTCTGATAGGCCATAGCCGTCAGTGGTCGCGTTCGCGGGCTACGTTGTTTAGCGGTCTTTTGGTGCCTTGAGAACGATGCTTTCCAGCTCGTCCCGCAGTCCGCCGGGATCGACGTCAAAGTCTGCTAGAACATCACGTTCGAGGGCGTGGGCCTCCTGAAGCAGCTGTCTGCCTGTGTCCGTGATGGAAACGTATTGGCTGCGACGGTTCCCGGGGGTGCGTCGGCGATCTACATAGCCTTGGGATTCGAGTTTGTGCAGTGTCGGGCCCAAAGTCTGGCCCCGCACACGGATAACTTCGGCGAGGCCTGTTTGGGTGATGGGGCCCGTGGCCGCCACCGCGTCGAGGGCAATGACTGCCGGGTACGTTAGTCCCAGGCTGCGTAGCTTTTCGTTCCATCCTTGCTCGACGGGCGGGCGGCTGTAGAGAGCAGCGGGCTGGTAGGCCAGCGCTTTACATCAGGCATCCGCGCGTCCGGATTTGGTCGGGATGGCCTCAGCACTGCTGGGAACGGACCGCCGCCCCCGGAGTCTCTGCTGAAGGATGGATCTCACCGGCCGGTTGTGGTTGCAGGTCGTCCTGTAGTTGTCCGTCGGCTAAGGGCCAAGCCCAGGACAAGCATTCCGACACCCAGGATCAGGTGAAGCCAGTTGTCGGCGTTGTTGACCGGGACGAAGTTTGCGGTGGATTCCTGGTCGATGAGCAGGCCATAGATCCACAGCACCAGGTACACGGCCCCGCCCCCGATGAGGTAGTTACGGGCCTGGCCCGCGGTGCGGGCCATCAGAATACCCGCGACGCCGAAGAGCAGGTGCACGATGTTATGCAGGATTGAGACTTGGAAAATCCCGAGCAGCAGGGCATCGGAAGTGTGGCCGGCGAACGACAGGGTCTCGTAGTTTGAGGTGATCCCCGGGATGAAGCCAAGGACCCCTACGAGGAGAAAGACCGCTCCTACTATCTGCGCTGCTCGCTGTATTGTTGTGCGGTTCCGGGCGGGGTTATGGGTAGGGGTCATTTGTTCTCCTCAGTCGCACATGCTTTTATCCGAATGAAGCCTCGGGACGGTCCCGATCTACGAGAATCATAAGGTTACTTAGCACTATTTGCCAGCACCTTTGGTTGGCTTTAGGTGTTCCCACCTCGGCTCACGTGTTGACCTTTTCCGAGGGGCTTTCCCTTTTCCTTGGTTGCGGCGGTGGTTGAACCGATGTTAGGAGCTTGAACCGGCGTCCAAGTCTTCGATGGCCCAAGCGATGAGTTTGAGATCGTAGGGAGGGGGTTTCAGTGCTTCGTGGACGTAAGCGTCGAATTCGAACTCGGTGACACTTCCGCCTTGGCCCCAGTACCTGAGCCAGAGGCGTTCGAGGGTAATGGCCTCCCTCTTGAGGAGCTCTCGTGCTGTTTGTCGTGGGTCGTTCATGTCCTGGGTATCCCAAGTGCTGTTGACGGGTTCCTGTGAGTAGCTCATCAGCCTCCTTATTAATTAAGTTACAGGGCAGCTACTTACCCTGACTACGGGAACGAGGCCGCAGGGCGGGACCTACTATGGTGCTTATGGAACCCCCAGTACACGCCGAACACATCCTGAACCTCCATGAGCTGGTGGCCGAGTCAGCGGACATCACATCCATTCTGGAAGGCGTGACTGGTTTCGCGTCCAAAGCGATGAGCCAGGCGGCGGGTGCGCCGATCGATTGCGCGTTGACGTTGCGTCGCCGTAAGCGCACTGCCACCGTCGCGGGCAGCAGCGACAAGGCCGTGCTCCTTGACCGCGTGGAGCAAGGCCTCGGACAGGGTCCGTGTCTGGACGCCCTGGACCTGGGCCGGCCGGTGCTGCTCGCTGACGTGGACACTGATACCTCTTGGCCGGAATACAGCCGTGTCCTGGCTATCGAAGGCTGCCATAGTGCCTTGGGTGTTCCGATGGACCTGGGCGAAACGTCCGAGGCGGTGCTGAACTTTTTCGCCCCACAAGCGGGGCTTTTTACCCCTGCGGTGATCGGTGAGGCTGCCGCGTTCGCGGACGTCGCCGGCAGTACCTTGCGCTTGGCGATCCGGATCGAAACCGTTGAACAGCTCAACACTGACCTGAAAACGGCCATGGCCACCAGAACTGTTATTGACCTTGCGTGCGGGATGATCATGGCCCAGAACCGTTGCTCCCAGGAAGAGGCTTTCAAGATTCTGAACAAGGCCTCCAGTTACCGGAACGAAAAAGTCCACTCGGTCGCCGCGGACATGATCGCCCACCTCAGCGGAAGCCAGCCCACCGCGCATTTCGAGGACTGAAACCCTCAGGGGACTCCAACCCCCAACAGGCCCGGGCTGCTGATCTTACGGGGCATCGTTCCCGAAGGAGGGTCCTCCGGCCTGGGGGACGGAAAGGACAGGGGCTTCAGTCCCTACCCGTAAACCACCGGTCCGGGGGACTGGGGCCCGCCCAGTTCCAGGTCCTCCAGGGCCCAGGCGAGGACGTTCAGATCAAAGGAATCGGACCATTGCGGGGCGGTGAGATAGACGCCGAGCTCGGCTTCGTTGGCCCAACCCCCGTTGGCCCACCACTGGATCCAGAGTTCATCCAGGGTGATGGTGTGGTCCGCGATCAGGGTCTGTGCTGTCCGGCGTGGATCGTGGATGGAGGCCTCATCTAACGGCGGGAATCAATCCGCCAAGTGGTTAGCGCCCCGGTATAGACACTCTTGCAGCATGACAGAGAACCAGAGCAAATAGATACACAAGCTCCCCGCAGGTGTCCCAGTACCAAGGAAATGGTAGGCCCGGGACAGTCACTAACGGCCGTCTCTGATCTTGAAACAACCTCGCGATTCTCCTTAGAACGGACTGGCATAAGGAACCCCAGTGCCAACCAGCACGGTCCTGTGGTCGCGGGACCGTGTGGCTTTCGGCGGGCATTCACTCGGTGTTCTCCAGGTCTTCCAAGGCCAGGCTAAGGCTTTGGAGCTGCAGGGGTGTTGGTTCCTGTACCTCATAAAGGTAGGCATCAAGGTCGAAGACCGTGCCGGTGCCGCCGTGGGTCCAGTATTTGACCCATAGCCGGTTCAGGGTGATGGTTTCCTGTTCGATGAGGTGCCGCGCTCGTTGTCGTGGGTCATTCATGGCTACTGTCCGTTGCCTGTGAAGCCTTCCTGCGGCGCCCAGTGTTCAGGCTCCTACTGGAGAATTTATCGTGACGGTCGCCCCCGAACAATGGAAAACAGCACGCATGTACCGGGAACGCGCGGTGGTGGGATCATGGGACATGGGCCAGAAACCATCAGAGGGCACCGAGCCTGAGAATCATCCCGTAGCTGCCAAGCGGGAAGCACGGCCGAGCATCCCACGGCACAATCCGGCGACTCAGCAGATGCTGGTCGTGGGCAAACGCCGGGAAGAAGCCGAAGCCAAACTTCAGCAGCGCCTCCTGAATCTCACAAGGGGTCCGGAAACCCCTGCTGATTGACTCACTTCTGTATTACTGACCCTCACGCCAGGGCGTGGCAAGGATCGTGATGCCCTCTTCGCCCGCGAAGAGCGGTCCATCGCAGGCTAGCTGGTGAAGATCATGTGAATGGAGCTCGACGCAAGATCAGCCACGTTGCGGCAGGAATCAGGTTAGCGGGTGTCCCACCAAAAGAAGTGCCGTTTCCAAGGAAGTGGGACAGCCTTTTCGAGCGGGGCTGACGATCGGGGAGTAGGGAAACGGTGATTCAGTTTCGTGTGGAGGAAGCGAGTGGCGGCGAACAGGGTGACGATGATCAAGAACAAGACGATTAGTGCCAGTGGTGTCCGGATCGGTCTGTCGAATCAGAGGTTGGGTCCTTCTCTATCTTCAGCCGGTAGTTACAGTTCCAGAACGCCGAAGACCAGCAAGGTAAGCCCTGCAACCCCGACGGCTAACGCGGCGATAATCGATGCCTTGTACTGAAACGCGTAGGACTTGAACCTACCGTTGCCCGAAGACGCTTTCCAAGCATCTTCCCCGGAGCGAGCCAGGGATTTACGCATGAGGTACAGCACTGCGGCGGTTACCACCAGAAATGCACCAGCGACTAGTAGGAACGGTCCCGTGACACCTGGCCCCAGGTCATCGCGACGCCACCGCTGACAGCACGGCAATTACAGCTGCCGCCGCTAAGAGGAGCACGCTGAATAGCACTCCGAACTTCTCTGCAGCTTTGACTCGATCCTCTTGAATCTCCGTTTGCTCGCCACCGCCAAAGACGCTTGAGATGAACTGTACCTGCCGCTGCGCAATCCACTTTCTGAATAAGAGCCACCTTTCCTCTCTGTCTTTCACGCCGCGCGGCCGATACCGCCGCTAGCACGACGACCGGAATCAAATCCTCAGGTGCCAAAACGTATCGACCCCCCATTAGCAAGCCCGACCACGAACAGGATCAGCCCAGTAAGAAGGAATAGCGATACGAAAATGGCGGCATAAGCTCGCTGGAAGCGGTCATGCTTGGACGAATCGCTATTTGGATTTCTTGCTAGATAGCGCTTAGTGAGCACGGGCAGAATAAGTCTAGCCATCGCAAGGATGATGAGACCCTGACAAAGATGAGTAGCCCGGCTGTAGTCATACTTTCTTTCCTAGAGACTTTTAACTCTCGTGCTGTTATCCCACTCCTAAGGAAGCGGGACGATCGCGGGCGAACTGCGTCGGCCTGTAGCAGAGCAGGAATGGTTGGGCACGTGTCGGCTAAGGACTTTCCCGGCTTTTACGCAGTCCCATCATTCTGACTCCTTTGTGAACCGCTGACTCTCGTCAGGTCCGGAACCCCTCCTCTTTCCCAACCACTCCTCGCGGTACTTATCAGTTTCCCGTGCGCTCCTATTTCCGGCACGGACTCCGATCCATGTCCCCAAACCTGTTCCTGAAGCAATGATCGCGCCGAGAGCCCATTCCCAACCGGCTACTACACCCACGAGGACTGCGATCAACACGGCACTCCCGACACCCAAAAGGATCTTTTTACTTTGGTTGGTCAAAACGAAAACAGCCTCCTAAGCCGCCAAGAATCTTCAGTCCCGCCGACAACCGCTATGCCCTGCGCCGCTACGGCCCGCGCAGGCGGTCGCTTCTCCGCTCTTGCACGGATCCTGGGCGCGTCGACGAGCCCGATGGCAGCCCAAGTTCATGGGCATACTGCGGTTTACAATTCCGACAGCCAGAAAGACAAGTATCGGTAGGAAGACGTCTACTCATCATTTGGGTTGGGGGGCTTTGACCTGCTGCGCGAGAGTAAATCGTTCATCGCTTGCTGGTTGTCCCGTGCCTTCGAACCACCCCCATTGGACAGCGAAATTTGCGGCAACCACCACTCCGACGACCACCATCAACGCAGGCCAAATGTCCGTTGATCCTGACAAAATCCATACTGCGATAGCGATGCATATGAGCAGAAGAACGGTGGAAAGCAACCATTTCATCTTCATCTTTACCCCCTGTAACTTGTCCCTAGATGTACTTCGACCATCCCGCGATCTGTTGCAGGTATGCACCCCTTGCTCCGCCGGCAGCGCCTGTAACGGCTCCCGAGAAGAACCCTCCTAAAGCTGCGCCGCTAAGCTCCTCCTGGCTCTCTCCGTCGATCTTAGCCCCCACCGCTTGGCCGGTGAGCCCTCCGACAGCTCCGGAGAAAGCCCCAAAACCAACGGCCACTCCTACGGCGCATCCTGCACCAAATGTGGCGGCGCATCCAAGTGCGATACTCCCAGCTGTCACGCCGATTCCTATCGCCGAACCCACCGCCTCACCCGTGGTTAGCAGACCGGATGCATCTGTATTTGAGATCGGCGCCTGCGTAGAGGTAGCGGTTCTGTTCTTGGTCGGATGGGTCGGGTTGGGTGAATCGTCCGGTGGTGGGGTCGGAGCAGTTTCCCCATGGGCACTTAGCGGTGAGTGGTTCAAGGTCAGGGAAACGCGTGCGGTGTTCGGAGGAGATGTCTGCTTCTGCGCGGATCAATGGTGCTTCTTCGTCGTGCGTTCTGGTGCCACGGTGCTGCCTCTCGGTCGGGGTAACCGAGAGGCCTGCGGCACAACCAGCCGACCTTAGCCGAGCGAGCCACGGCATGCGCAAGGTAGGATTGCGGGCATGGGTAGTTTGATTTGCGTGTCCGCTGTGACGTACACGCGCGCTGTTCGCGACCGCCGCGCCTGACGGCGCGCGTCGATGAACGCTTCGCGCGTCGTCCATCTGAGAGACCATCTGCGTCTCGGAACGGCGATATCGCGTACCCATTTCGGTTTCACTATCTGCCTGATTTCGGGGCGCTCCACCTTTCTTTTCTTGGAGCGCGCTCATGCCTCGTTCATCCCATGGCGGCCGACACGAACTCGGCCAGAACTTTCTCACACACATACCTACCATCGGCCAGGTCACGAAGCTGGTCGCAGCCACGCACGGACCAATACTCGAGCTCGGGGCCGGTGACGGTGCCCTCACTCGACCTCTCGCCACCCTCGGCAGGGCACTCACAGCGATCGATCTCGACGAGCACCGGACCGCGCCCCTGCAACGTGCCCTTCCCGGTGTGACTGTCGAGCACGCCGACGCGATGACCTACCCGCTGACGCACCAGGTCGTGGTGGGGAACATCCCCTTCCATCTCACAACCCCTATCCTGCGACGCCTGCTCACTAAGGGTTCTTGGCAGCAGGCGGTGTTACTCACCCAGTGGGAGGTCGCGCGGAAACGGTGCGGCGTGGGCGGATCGACGATGCTGACCGCGCAGACCGCCCCGTGGTTCACCTTCACCCTTCATGGACGGGTGCCCTCGTGGGGATTCAGGCCGCGTCCCAGCGTTGACGGCGGCATCATTCAGATCACCCGCCGCGCCGAATCCCTCATTCCTTTGAGACAGCGCGCTGTCTACGAGCGATTCGTGCAAGCGGTGTTCATCGGCCGCGGCGGGAGTCTCGACCGCATCGTCGCGCATGCCGCCCGCACTGATCGCGGCCGCGTCACGCAACTGCTGAGACTCGGAGGGGTCGATACGCGAGCACTGCCCAAGGCTCTGACACCTGAGCAGTGGGCCGGACTCTGGAATGGGCTCCACCAGTGAGCACATTCCAGAGTCCGGGGCGCATGGTGGCGCGTCGGGCAGTTACTCCCTCGCTGTCCTGGGACGTGCATGACCTTGCATGCGCCGGTTTTTCCTGCCGCTGCGACGGTCTGGACCCCGGCGGAACCCGCGCTTCATTCGATAAGCGAGCACCGTTGGTGTCGGTCGGAGTTCTCAGTCGAGTACGGCGACGGAGCCGGCGAGTACTTGCCAGCGTCCGTCAATGATCCTCCATTCCCGGTGCCAGAGGAGCTGGATCTCGATCTGTGATCCGTGGGTGTGCAGCACAGCGCTGGCAGTGGTGTCTGTTGTGCCGCTGCCGTCGGCTTCGAGGGTGCGCCGGTTGGTTTCCTCGATTCGGTCGAAGTTGGTGGCCCCAGTGCGGTGTGCTTCCAGATCTGCCTTCTTGGTGAGGACGGTGCCGGCAGGGTCGATGAACTTCAGGTCATCGGAGATGAGCCGATCCAACGCTTCGAGGTCACTGGCTCGCATGGCATCCAGGAGTTCGTCTTCGGCGGCATCGATGGTGCGGCCAGCATTGTCGTGGGTGGTCACATCGAAACACTAGCAGCGGGTTAAGGGCTGGTGCGGTTCTGCCCCTTGCTCTGTATGACGTTGAGGTCTATCGCAGGGAGCGTCTTACAACGAGGGCGAGCCTCGCTATGCCCCTATCCGAGCAGGACCTCGCGCATCAGGAAATCAAAGCTGGCGACGCCATGGTACCCCGAACGCCCTGGGGGCAGGTTTCTTCCCTGGATACTAACCCGGCAGTGATGGTCCAACGGCCCGAGCCATACTCAGCGTGGGTGAATCCTGTTAGGGATCTCAACGCTATGCGACGCCACGTCAGCCAGGTCATCGCTCCCATTCTGCTGACCGGGCTGGAAGTGCCAAGAGGCCTACCTCCCGTCATCGACATGGGAGATAACGGGTTGTCGAACGGGGAACGATTGGCCGCTGCCGGGTGGGACGACGCTGCGTCAAGATTGGCGGGCATCCTTCAGGCCAGATACCAGGAAGCCTTGAAGCGGGAGCCGCGGTTCCCTCCGATCAGGGACTGTGCCGAGGAACATCCACACGTCCGCTGAGGACGGAGCCGACGCCGTCTGCTAACCGGTGCGGATTGCGATGGCTTTGGAGCCTTCCGGGATCAGCGCTTCGGCTGCTGCTTTGGCCTTTTCGTAGGTCGCGCCATCGGCGTCGACGTGGCTTAGTTCGCGTTGCCGGACTCTACGGTCAGGGTCACTTTCACTCCCATGTCTTAGGCTGCCGTCTCCGTGAAGGTCTGTTCCAGGAGTGCGAGCAACACCGACGCCTTGCTGCTGCGACGGAGGTCCACGGGCCGGGATCCCAGGGCAGGGGAGGGGACCATCATCCAGAGTGCGAGGTAGTTGTGGGGGATCCGCAGCTCCATGGCCCGTTCGAAGAGTTCCACCACCACCGGCTCCAGAGTCAGATCAGGCCGGAACTGATAACCAGGGCAATACGTCCCCCCGTCCAGGAAGATCCGGACCACCTGCCGCATCACTGGTTCGGGATCCTCACGCACGGCAGAGATTCTTTCGCGGACCTGTTCCAGACTGGGCAGGTGGAACTCGTTGCGGATCCGCTCCCACAACTGCTCGGGGACAGGGGAGCGGTATAGGTTAGCCGGCATTAGTTGATGGATTCCAGCAGCCATCCGTCGGCCGCGGGATCGAGGCGCAGCAGAAAGGTCCGCAGGGCCGAATTCGCGGAAAGCTTGACCTGCACCCTCCAGAACTCGATGTCCACGATGTTCCCGACGCCTACCGGGGCGGTCTGTCGCCGTTCCCACCAGGAGTCCCGTTCGAACCAGTGCACCGGTTCTTCGGTGATGACCCAGAGCCGGCCGTCATGCCTGACGGCCAGCGGCCGGCCTGTTGGGCTGAACCGGACATCGACAGGGGTGTTGAGGGTGGTTTCATTCGCTGTTGCTGTCACGGTTTACGCGCTCTCCTAGATTCCTGCTCATTGCTTCTCCGCGACGGGTCACCGCCGAGGCCCACACCCACGTCCGGTACGTCAACGGCCCGTCCTTCCATGTCACTTCCGCCGCCCGTTCCGTCCAGGCGAATACTTCGCCTTCCACGAGCTCGGCGCAGTTCGGGAACCGCAGCCAGGCACGAACCGGGATCCCCGGGTACCCGTTACGCAGAGGGAAGTTCTTGAAATCAAGCTCTTCCAGGGTGAGCCCGAACGGCTGCGCACGCTTGGAATATCTCGCGTGCAGTGCCTTGGCTTGATCCGGATTCACTACCACACCACTAGAATATATGTTCGAATCGACACGGTAGAAAAAGCGGCCGGGTGGCCGCCGGAATAAGTGTGGCAGGGGGCAGTGACAAGTTAGCTTCGCTGCGCTTTGCTGCGCTTTGCTGCCTCCCGGCAGGTGACGGGCTCTATGCTTAGGCATGCATCCGTTGGCGTCGTTGGGCTTGGTGTTACTGCTCGCCGTGGTGTGGGTGGGGACAACCTTGTCACTGCTGTGGGCCCTTGATCGGCGTGAGCGAAAGATCATGAGGCAGGCCCGGAAAGCGGCCAGACGCGTACTAGCAAGTAGCCGGGCATCGAAGCGCGCTCAAAAGTGAGTACCGGGTACTCGTGCGCGCGGTGCGGGCGGGGGCTTTACTGATGTCAGCGGCACTGCTGGTATCCCGGTTGGACGAGTTCTCCACGTCCCTTGACCGGGAGTGTATCTGCGGTGCGGCCGGGAGGCCCGGGCGGCGTCACAGAAGCGGCGCCCGGACAGCTTCCCATAGTCAGGTCCGGGACACGCCGCCCACGGCGGGCTCCGGGCATCGCCGGAGGAGGGGTGATGTCGGGTCTGAACTTCCTCGACAACGTCGCGGCTGCCAGCGAACCATGGCAGACCTTCCTCGTGGGGGTCTTCCACTATGACGGCCGGAGGATGCGCTGGTCGGAAGAGACCTACAAGCTGTACGGTTTCGCGCCAAGGGAGGTAGTTCCGACCCCTGTGCTGATGCTTTCCCACGTCCACGCCCTCGATAGGGTGGCCGTTGAGCGGCTATGGATGCACGCCAGTCTCGGCGCGGCGCAGTTCTGCGCAGCATTCCGCCTCATCGACACCTTGGCCTTGGAGCACCGGGTCCTGATGTACGGCCAGGGACTGCGCCCGACCCAAAGCGGTCCCACGATTCTGCAGGGCTGCCTGTTCGACCTGACCGAGCTGTTTGAAAGGGAAATCCGAAAAACCACCCACGAGGCTGTTCTGCGGGCAACCCGCACCCATGAGTCCGTCGACAAAGCCGTCGGCATTCTGATGTGCCATCTCGGCATCACCGCCGAGGCCGCCCTGCGGGTCCTCATGATCGGCAGCAGCCACACCAACATCAAATTACGCGACCTCGCAGCCGAACTGGTCCAGATTTTCGAGAAGAACCCTACCGGCCATGGCATTGACGCCTTCCTCAACAGTCTCCGACCGAGGCGCGGACTCTAGAAAGTAGAACAACCAAAACGGGTGAAGACGACCCGAGGCTAGCCGCCTCCAAAGGGCTATTCGTTCAAAGCTGCTCCCGGCCACCGCTACGCCGACGGCGACCGGGCATTTTGGGTTACCGGGATTTGATGTGCGGTGGGAGTTCGACGTCGGCAGGGGTCCAGCTCCGGTCTGGCATCTGGCGGAGTCCCTTATTCGGAACCGTAGATATTCAAGCGAGCCAGTCGATGAAGATTAGCTGTGTGGTCCAAGGACGTTGTTGAGTCGGTCGAAGGGTGCGTAGCCAACCGCTGAGTGGCGTCGGTGGTGGTTGTAGAAGTGGAGCCAGCCGAGCAGAGCCTGGAGTCGCTCGGCTTCTGATCCGTGAAACCTGGCATAGGCCCATCCGTCCACGAGCGTGCGGTGGAATTGCTCGATCATCCCGTTCGTCTGCGGCCGGTAGGGGACGGGCTAACCGGAGGCGGGTACGAGGGGTGAGAAGCGCATTCGGATGAGTCATCGAGTGGCCTCCGCAGCGGTTTTCGTGAGCGCGCGCCCTGTGAGAAGCATGATGACAAGAGCGATTGCTGTCAGCGCCGAGGCTACCCAAACCGGAGCGAGCAACCCCAGCCCGCTCGCGAGCCCGAACGCACCAAGGACCGGCCCCGAGGCAGCTCCGATATTCAATGCTGCGGTTGCGTACGAACCGCCCATCGTTGGCGCACCCGACGCTGCATACAGCACACGCGTGATCAAGGTGGTGCCGACGCCGAACGACAGGAAGCCCTGAACGAGGACGAGGACGATAAGCGCAACGGGATGCGACGCGAGCGATGCCAACGCGATCCAGCCTGTCAGCAGCAGCGGTCCGCCTAGTGCGAGCACGACGCCAGGTCGTTGATCAGATAGTCGTCCGGCGATCGTGACACCAAGGAACGATCCGATGCCGAACATCACCAGCGCGACAGACACCCACCCGTCGGCCAGACCCGCGGTCTGGATCACGACGACTGCCAGGAACGTGAATGCCGCAAAAGTTCCGCCATTGATCAGCGCTCCGAGCGCCATGGCCAGGATGAGCAGCGGCATCGCCAACTGGCTGAGCTCGGCACGGAGGCTTGGCGAGGACGCGCTAGATACGGTCTGACCGGCTTTGTATGTGATGCCTCGAACGACTCCGAAGACCGCGGGAATACAGAGGATGGCGATCGCCCAGAACGTTGTTCGCCAGCCCAGCGCTGTGCCGAGCAGTGCTCCAGCGGGGACGCCCGCGACGGTTGCGATCGTCGTGCCGGAGAGCAGGATCGACAGCGCCCGCCCCTTCTGGTTCGCTGGCACAAGGGTAGTGGCCGTGCTCAGCGCTACGGCGAGGAATCCGGCGTTTGCAAGAGCGCTAAGCACCCGGGTGATAAGGAGGAGCGAGAACACGGATGTCAAGGCTCCGATGACGTGGCTTCCCGCGAACACGAGAAGGCAGACGATTAGTGTGAGCCGCGGCGGCCAGTGGCGAGCAAATGCCGCCATCACTGGCGCGCCGATGACCATGCCGGCCGCGAATGCGGAGGTCAGTAGGCCCGCAGTGCCGACCGAGACGTCAAGTTCGGTCGCTATCGCGGGGAGCAAACCCGCGAGCATGAATTCTGAAGTGCCCATGACGAAGACCGCCAAGGCGAGCATGTAGAGAGCAAAAGGCATCGAGTACTCCGAGGTGAGAGATCAAGAATTGGTTCTTCTTGTCACCACGGTCAGCGTCCCGGGTACGCCAGACACTGGCCCACACTGATTGTAGGCGTCGTAACTAGCGGTTCAACGGGCTGACGGTGTGACCGACAGCCCCTGACTTGTCTGACTCGGGACTCGACATGTCCCAAACTCTACAGTGCTCAACAGTCCTGCCCGGATACCCCAATTTGAGTTGAGCTAACACTCGGCAAAACTCCGGGGGCGCCGCAGGCTGTTGCGTTAAGTGCAACATTGAGGCGCCGCACCATCTGTGCTTTACACGGTATGGATTCCGTATCACTGCCGACGACAGAAATCCCGAGATCTAGGGCTTATTGAGAGGTGACGAGACCTTATCCGGATTCAACTCCGGACGGACCCGCACGTAGCCGACGCCATGTCTGAAAAAATTTGCCGGTCCACGCGACGGCGGCCGATATTTCAACCACGATGGGCTCCACCAGCGTCAGGTGAACCGGGCCTCTGTCTTTGCTAAATCTGTTCAGCGACGTTTCGTTGATCTCTTCCGGCCACGGTGCCCGGGCCGTGCCGGGCGGAGCTGGCTGCCCAGCTCACGCCCTACCCGCGTCGAAAGGACCGTGGAGCGGCCCACGATCCGCAGCTGCCCCTCGACCGGCAAGCCGGCGATGATCACCTGTGGCTGCGATATTGGTCCTATCACGGCCGCGCAGACCGCATCCAAAGTGGTTTTTGTCTTCAACTTCAACCAGGAGCGCAGCCCTGCCGGATAGGGCTCCGAACCGCTCTTAAAGAGCAGCCCTTCCACCCCGGAGGCGGGCAGATCCTTCAATCAGGTCTTGGCCAGTTCCATGTCGGTGGTGGTGGGGGAGAGGTTCAACGGAGCGGCCCAGCCCCGGGCCAGTTCCTCGAGCAGCTGCCGCGGCCCGTGAACGGGACCCCCCGAATGTCCTGCCGGGCAACAGCCAGCACGTCAAAGGCCACGAAGGATGCCGGCAGATCGTGGATCAGCGCCGACAGAGTCGCTCTGGAGCTGACCATGCGCCGCTGCAACGCCTCGAGGTCCAACCGGTCCCCGTTCCATACGACTGCCTCACCGTCGAGGACCACGCCGGGCGGGACCTGGGCCCGTACAGCTGCGCACAGCTGACGCCGCAGATTGTCCGCACCCGCCTGATAAGCGACCGCAACAATGCCCCGAGCTGATGAACCAGCCCAGAAGGGATCCCGCGGGCAGGATGACCTCGCTGGGGCGCCTTAACGCTTCAGTGCGCCAAGGCCACTTTCTTTCTCCCGAACAAACCACCCCAGCCCAACCTATTGACGCCCCCGATTCCCCATGACACCATGATGATCACATGTTGATACCGGTATCAACATGTTCCAACAGTCTCAGGTCGTCTTATTGAAAGGACCATCCGTGCTTGGCTTCAAAGAAGAGGAATTCCTCACGCAGACCCGCAGCGCACTGGCGTTGCAGGGGCAGATCGAATCGGTGGTTGACTCCATCCAGCAGCGGGAGCTGACCAACCTGTTCCTCATTGGCGCTGGCGGAACCTATGCCGCGATGCTGCCCTACGAGCACTTCATCAGGTCCCGCTCCACCCTGCCTGTCCGTGCGTCCATCGGCAAGGAGCTCATGCTCACGGACGACCCCACGTTCGGCCCCGGCTCCGTGGCCGTCTTTGCCTCCGTTTCGGGCACCACGGAAGACGTTATCGAGGCCATCGAGTTTGCCAAGGCCAAGGGTGCCTACACCGTTGGGTTTACAGGATTCGGGGATAGCCCCTTCGCCAAGGCCCTCGATGTCGCACTGGTGACCGAGCCTAAAACCTGGCCCTTTGATATCCCGATGATTCTCTTGAGCACCCGCCTCCTTGACGCGAGGGGCGAATTTGAAGGGTACGAGGAACTGGCTGCTGAAATGCAGACCGTTCCCGAGAGCTTGGTCGGCGTCGCCCGTCAAGCAGAATCCGTGGCGGAAGCGTTCGCCGAGAAGAACAAGGACGCTGACTACCATTTCCTTGTCGGCACCGGCAACCTGTGGGGCCTCACCTACCTCTATTCCATGTGCATCCTGGAAGAGATGCAGTGGCTCCGCACAACCCGCGTGCACGGTGCAGAGTTCTTCCACGGCTCACTGGAACTCATCGAAGAAGACACCAGCCTCATGCTGCTCCTGGGCGAGGACGAGACCCGCCCGCTGATGGACCGTGTGGCCAAGTTCGCCGAGAACTACAACAAGAACACCACCTTGCTGGACAGCAAGGACTACGAACTCCCGGGGGTTAGCCCACGATTCCGTGCCCTTCTTGCCCCGCTGATTCTGGACACGGTTCTTGACCGTTTCAGCAAGCACCTCGAACGCGTCCGCAACCACTCCCTGGACCTGCGCCGTTACTACCGGGTGGTCGAATACTGACCAACACGTCGCCCGCAAAGGCATAAGGCCGCGCTGCGGGCCCGGCTCTGCCCGGGCCCGCAGATTCGAGACAGGAAGAGCATGAAAGTAATCGGGTTCGGGGACAACATCGTGGACCGTTTTCTCGACCGCAAAGTGATGTACCCGGGGGGAAACTGCGTCAACGTCGCGGTCTTTGCCCGCCGGCTGGGCGTTGAGTCTGCCTACCTCGGCGTCTTTGGCTCGGATCCGCTGGGCGCTTTTGTCCGCGATGCCATTGATGCGGAGGGTGTTGACACCAGTCAGTGCATCATCCGCGATGGCCTCAACGGGGTCACTGAAATCAAGGTGGTGGACGGCGACCGGATCTTCCTGGGCTGGAACGAAGGAGGCGTCACCACGAGCGATCCCTTCGTGCTGCAGGATGAACACCTGAAGTACCTGGCCTCAGCCAATCTGGTGCATTCGAGCGTCTACTCTGCGTCCGAGCCCCAGTTGCCTGCCGTTCGAAGCACAGGGACGCTGCTTAGTTTTGATTACTCGTCCGAGCCGGAGCGTCGAGCAGACTCCTATCTGATGCAGACGGCGCCTTACGTGGACCTGGCGCTTTTGTCGTGCGGAAACATGACCGTTGCCGCCGTCGAAAATGACCTCAGGCGAGTCCATGCGGCGGGCGTTTCGCTTGTGGTGGGGACGCGCGGTCAGTCAGGCGCAATCATGTACGACGGCGAACGCTTCCTCACGCAGGCAGCGGCACCTACGGACCCGCTGCGGTTCGCGGACACGATGGGTTGCGGCGATGCCTTCCTGGCGGGACTCGTGGTCAGTCTGCTTGGCTCAGGCTGGAGCCGGACGTACCGGCCGCCGTCGGACGCTTTGCAGAAAGCCCTGGCCCGAGGGGCCGAGTCGGCCGCGGCCCAGTGTTATGTGGAGGGCGCCTTTGGTTACGGCAGGGCAGTCGAGGTAGCTACTAGGATCTGATGCAGAGACAAATCAACGGACGGAACCGCAAACACGGATTCCACAACTGAAGGGGGCCGGATGGCGACGGATCATCAGAACCACCCGGCTGCCCCCACCATCACCGAAGTAGCAGCAGCTGCCGGAGTGGGGAGGGCCACGGTTGCCCGAACCCTGGGGAACTATGGATCGGTCAGTGAAGCCACACGGGCCAAGGTGATGCGGGCCGCCGAGAAATTGGGATACCAACCGAACACTCTGGCTCGAAGCATGACCACAGGGGTCACCAAAACCCTTGGAATTGTGCTGGCGGACGTGGCCAACCCGTTCTTCTCGGGGGTGCTCAAGGGCATCTCGGAAACCGCGAAAACGGCCGGCTACGATGCCATCATCCTGAGCACGGACGAGAAGCTTGAGCTGGAGCGCGATGCCATCGCTGTCTTGCTGGCAAAGCAAGTGGATGGCCTCGTTGTGGCCTCCGCGGCCGGCCGGAGCGACGACGTCTCGCATCTGTCCAACGCCATTGATCGCGGAACTCCTGTAGTGCTTATCGACCGATTGGTGGACAAGCTGGAGACGGATTCGGTGGTCATCGACAACAGGGAAGCTGCGCGATCGGCCGTAGCCTCGCTCATTCACAATGGTCATCGGCGCATAGCGTTCGCGTGGGGGCCGGTGACCCTGAGCCCGGCGACGGACTTGAAACAAATGCACAGCATCCTGGATGAGGCCCTCTGGAGTGATGGTGAACGGCTGAGGGGTTACCTCGATGCGCTCGAAGAGGCGGGGATCCCTTTTGACACTGCCCTCATCACCCACGTTCTCAAGAATGAGGGCCAGGCGACGCGGGCTGTTAGTGGAATGCTGGCTCTTGCGGATCCGCCAACTGCCATCTTCACCACCGAGACTGAGGCCACGGTTGGGGCGCTCCATTCCTTGCGGGCCAAAAACCTGCGTCTGCTGAAGGATGTCTCCCTGATCGGGTTCGACGACAGTCCCTGGGCTGCCGTCATGGAACCGCCGCTGACGATGATCCAGCAACCCATGCGCCAGATGGGGGCCGTCGCTTCCCAGCAGCTCATTGCGAGGATCGACGGCGATACGTCTGCCCCGAAGAAGCATGTCCTGCCCTCCCTACTCGTCGCCCGCTCGTCGGACGGCCCTGTGCGCGCTGCCCGCGGCGAATAGAAATTCCCTCGTGTAATTTCCTCTAGCTCTCTTCCCCGCTGCCTCAAATCATGATTCACTGTGGTACCGGTATCACATGTTCCACCTCCCCAAATCCCATCTCAGGAGTTACCCCTTCAGCCCGTCTCCGTGAAGCACATCCCAACGGCGGGCATGTCTTCCCACTCCCATAGAGGAGCCCCGGCTGATCGGCCCTTCGACCGAAAGAAGAAATGATGCGTAAAAGCACCCAATCACTGATGGCATTGCTGGCCGGCGCCGCTTTGGCGCTTACCGGCTGTTCCGACGGCGGTAGCCAGCCGGCTGCTGTCCTGGATCCCAACGCTGAGCCACAGTACACAGGAACCCTCAGCATCCTCACGAAGTTTGGCGGAGACCCACTGGAACCGTACTTTGAGGATCTGGCTGCAGAGTACAAGAAGCTGCACCCGGAAGTGTCCTTCGATCTCATCCAGGAGACGGACCAGAGCATCAAAGACAAGACCAAGACGCTGACTGCGTCCCAGGCCATGCCTGACATCTACTTCACCTGGGCTGGCAGCTGGGCCAACAACTTCATTGATGGAGGATTAGCGGCAGATCTGACCCCGGTTATTGCCCCCGGCACCGAGTGGGGAAACAAGTTCGGCGAATCCGCACTGAAGGCATTTGCCAAAGACGGCAAGTACTTCGCAGTGCCGCTCTACAACAACGGCAAGTTCATGGGTTACAACCAGCGGATCTTCAACGAACTCGGCCTCACACCGCCGTCCACCTTCGACGAACTCATCTCATCGTGCTCCGTGCTCAAGGGGGCCGGCTACGAGCCGATCTCGTTCGGAAACAAGGACGGTTGGCCGGGACTCCACTACCTGCAGCAACTTTTCGCCTACGAGGTGCCGGCCGAGACGTTGCAAGCCGACTTCAGCCCGGAAACGGCCAAGCTCGAGGACAAGGGCTACCTCAAGGCCATGGAACAGTTCACCACTTTGGTCAATGAGTGCACCGGTAGCGGCAAGGACTCCAACGGAGTTCTCTACACTACGGCGCAGCAGGCCTTGGCCGAGGGGAAGTCAGGGATGTACTACCAGGAGATCCTTGAATTCGACTCCACCGCATCTGCCGATTCAAAGCTCAAGCATGATGGACTTGGCATCTTCAAGCTTCCGGCGGCAACAGACGCCAAGGGCGATCCGAAAGCCATTGAAGGTTCCCCCGAGGGCTACATCATCAATGCGCGTTCAAAGAACGCGGCACTTGCAGCTGATTTCATGAAGTTCGCCACCAACAGCCAGAATGCTGCGAAACTCTCTGCTCCACCGTACGGGCAGCCGAGCGCGGTCAAAGGCGCTGTTTCCACGGAGAACTCCTCAGGGCCTGTCATCGAGGGGATCAAGCAAGTAAATGAAGCATCCGCGGCGATAACCTGGTTGGACTCCGTAACTGTTCCCGCTGTTGCGGATGCCTGGCTCGCCGGCGGGGAGGCCTTGGTGGCCGGAACGCAGACCCCTGATCAGGTTCTTGCCTCCGTCCGAGCTGCTTCCAGTGCAGCAAAGTAGCAGGCAACGCCATGACCGTATCCGATACTGCCTGGAAGCCTGCGGCTCCACCTCCGGCACCTGTCTCCACTAGGACACCGAAAGGCCGGACAGCCAAATCCGCCCGAACACGTCGCTGGCGCAACGTTGTGTGGGTGCTGCCGGCGGTCCTGCTGTTAGGCGCCTTCGCCTACCTGCCCTTGGTGCAAAACCTTGGCTTCAGTTTCCTCAAATGGGATATCTACAGTGGCCGACAAACCTTTGTGGGGGCGGATAACTACGTCCGCATGTTCAATGACCCCATCTTCTGGAAGTCACTCCTTAACAACACGCTCTACGCGATCATCTCCATCGCATTCCAGGTATTCGGGGCGATGATCCTCGCTGCGATGATCGAGGGACTACGAAGCCAACGATGGAGGGGAATCCTGCGGGCCATCTACTTTGTACCCTCCGCGATCTCACTGACAGTCGCTGGTCTCTTGTTCTACTTCATCTACGAACCCGAGATGGGCATCCTGAACGCAGCCTTGGACTTCCTGGGCCTCGGAAACTTCACTCAGGCATGGCTGGGCCAGGAAAACACGGCGATCTTTGCCATTATCGCAATGAGTCAGTGGCAAGGCTTCGGGTACTGCACACTTCTCTTTTCGGTGGCGCTCCAGCGGATTCCCTCCGAACTGTATGGAGCAGCGTCCATCGACGGCGTGGGCCCCTTCCAACGATTCTTTTCGATTTCTTTGCCGCTTGTCAGGGAAATGACCGGTCTCATGATGATTGTCACGGTGTCCGGAGCCTTCCAAGTGTTCAACGAGGTCATGGTGATGACCAGCGGAGGGCCGAACAACTCCAGCCAGGTCCTCGGCACCTGGCTCTACAGAAGCGGGTTCGTCCGCAACGATTTTGGCTACGCGGCCGCCGTCGCCACTGCTGTCTTCATCATCACCCTGGTCCTGGCCGTCATTCAGCTACGTATCTCCAAGAAAAGGAGGGTCCAATGGTGACGCGCTCAGCTGTACTGCTGGTACTCGGACGGGTCCTGATCAAAGCGTTCCTGGTTGCCCTCGCCGTCGTCGTTATTTATCCCTTGGTGTGGATGATGCTGAACGGCGTGAAGTCCAACTCCGAGCTGTTCTCCAATCCCTTCGCCCTGCCTGTTGCGTGGAAGTGGGATAACTACGTCACTGCATGGAATCGGGGAGTGGGTGACTATCTGACGACCAGCATTTTGGTCACGGTTGCTTCCACCGTTGCGACTGTATTTATCAGTGCCTGGGCAGCCTATGGACTGACCAGGGTGAACATCCCCTTCAACAGGGTGGTGCTCGTTCTCATCCTTGGCGGCCTCATGCTTGCTCCCACGGTTGCCCTGATTCCGCTGGTCAAGATGTTCCAAAGCTTGGGCCTGTACAACAACCTCTGGGCGTTGCTGATTCTGTACACGGCGTTCCGTGTTCCGTTCACAACGTTCCTTATCCGGGCTTACATGATGGACTTGCCTGCCGAGGTAGATGAGGCGGCATCCGTGGACGGAGCTTCCAAGGCCCGGGCGTTCTGGCAGGTCATTCTGCCCATGTGTAAGCCGATCTTGGTTTCGACGGTCCTCCTGAACATCCTGTTTACGTGGAACGAATACTTGTTCGCCATGGTGTTCACCAGCGGAGGAGCGTTGCAAACCCTGCCCGTTGGGCTGACCAACCTCATGTCAAAGCACGGTACGGACTACCCCGTGGTGTTCGCGGGCATGGCAATCGCGGCAATTCCAGTGATTGTGCTCTTCTTTGCCGGGCAGCGGTACTTTATTCGTGGTCTCGCCGATGGAGTTGGTAAGTAGACATGAGCGTACTGGGCATGGATCAGGTCAGTGGTTCAAACTTCGCCTACCAGCACCACACGCTTGAGCGCTGCCTCGATGACATGGCCGAACTGGGAAGGAACACAGTGGAGCTGTGGGGTATCGCCCCGCACCTTCACATTCCCCAAGCTGATTCAGCGCATCTGCGAAAAGTGCGGGGACTGCTGCTGGAGCGGGAGCTCGCCGTCGCCTGCCTTACCCCGGAGCAGGTTGCCTATCCCGTCAACATCGCCTCGGGGGAGCAGTGGCTCAGAAATCAAAGCGTGCAGTACTTCTTACGTGCGGCGGAGGTGTGCACTGAGCTGGAATCTCCGCTTTTGTTCCTGACTGCGGGACGAGGCTACGAGGACGAACCAGGTGAGGGCGCTTGGGTACGGTCCGTTGAAGGCCTCCAAACCATCACTCAGCGGGCCGCCGAACTGGGGGTGGCGTGCGTCCTTGAGCCCCTTCAACGTGTCGAGTCGAACCTCGTCACTGACGTCGGCTCACTCCGTTCGATGCTCGACGACGTCGGTTCCTCAACTTTGGGGGTGGTGATTGACACTGTTGCCGTGGCAGCAGCGGAAGAAAACATCAGCGACTACGCCAACGCTTTCGGCGAGGACATCCGACACGTTCACCTGGTTGACGGCGCTCCCACCGGACACCTGGCTTGGGGCGACGGTTTCCTGGACCTCAACGAGATTCTGCGCGAACTAAGTCAGTTGAACTACAGGGGAGCCCTGACGTTTGAACTCTTTGGTGACGGCTCCTACTCGCTGGAGCCCCGCGCTGCCGTAGCGCGATGCATCGATGCTGTTGAGGCTAGCTTGGCGCAGCTGGTGGCTTAGCTGGTTCCCGTGCCGGGGTAGCCCAGGGGTGGGGGTCCTTCCGCCAGGCTCGCGTCGCACACCCTGTGGGCGGCGACGCGAGCGGTACGCCACGGAGATGCTAGGCCTTTAGTTTAGGTTTCACATCTTTGTTGTAGATGCCTTCCAAGGTTCCTCTGAGCTCGGTCAGCGTCGATTTCACATCGGCTTTTTCGTTCATGATTTTGGTAGCAGCCTTGGCTAGCTCTTGGTCTCCGCCGGGGAGGAACGTCCGTGCGAAGTCCTGGGTTCTGGTTACCTTGAGCTGGTCCACGACGGTCTTGAACTCCGGTGTCTGTGCAACAATCGACGAAATGTCTGCTGCTTCAGCCACCGGAAGATACCCGGTAGCTGCGGACAAGGCCGTTGTGCTTTGTGCGTTGGTCATAAAGGTCACAAATTTGGTGGCTGCCAGCTGACGTTCCGGTGAAGTCTTGCTGGCGACCACCAAGCCTGAGCCTCCGGTTGGGCAAACTTGCGTACTCGCGGCGGAGCCTCCCGGCAAGAATCCGACGCCGATCCTCATGTTTGCTTCCTTCGCTGCCTTCAAGGTGGCGGCCAGGTCTGCGGACGAGCTGATGGTGGCACTTACGGCCCCTGCCTGCAGATCGGTGATGGCGTTTTTGGACGAGACTCCCGCCCAGCCGTGTTTCACGATGGAATCCTGCACCCACAGCATAGCAGCGACGGACGCCTCTGAATCCGCCGTAATGTCCCATTCCTTTGACCAGCTGCCGCCTTGCCCCCAGAGAACGTTCTGCAAGGTCCACCCGGCATAACCCGCAATCGCCGGGTACTGATAGGCATTCTGGTATCCGGAGCTCGACGAGTTTGCCACCTTGATTCCGGGCGCCCACTCGGCAAATTCCTCCCAGGTTGCAGGTGCGCGTTCAGGCACTCCGGCAGCTTTGAAGTGTGCCTTGTTGAAGTAGAACAACGGTGTGGAGCGGGCGTACGGGACGGCCCATTGCTGACTAGCATGCTTGTAATCGCCGATCAGGCCGGGGCTGTAGTCGGAAGTGCTCGCGCCGACCGCTTTCAGGAGATCGTCGATTGGCAGGATGGCGCCTGAGACGGCGTATCGGAACCACCACACGTCAGAAGCGACAACGACGTCCGGTACTTCACTGCCTGCCTGGGCGGTTTGGAACTTTTGCGCCACTTCCTCGTAATTTGAGCCGCCCGTGATGAGGTTGACCGTGATGCCCGGGTTTGCTGCTTGGAAGGCTTCAATCAGCTTCTGTTCCGTGTCCCGTGATTTTCCTGGGTGGCTGGACATAAAGCTGATACTTGAGGCCGGCTTCACCTTGGACCATTCGTCCGGGGAGAGCGTCTTGAGCGCCGTGCCGGCACCGTCGGTGGAGGGTCCGGCGCACGCTGCCATAGCGGCGGCGCCAAGAGTGGCTCCGGCCAAACCGAGGAAGTGCTTTCGGGTAAGTGATATCGACATGGAAAAGCTGCCTTTCTAGTGGTCGAAATGCATTGAGCAGAACTTCGATGTGTTGGGCTTCAGCCTGTAACTGAGCCTTGAGTGAGGCCGGAGACGATGTATCGCTGCAACGTAGCAAAGATGAGCAGAATCGGCAGGAGGACGATCACGGCGCCGGCCATGAGCATGCCCCAGTTCTGCGTGCTGCCATCGCTATTGACCAATTGCGTCAGCCCGACGGGAAGGGTCATCATGTCCGGATGGTCCGTGACAATCAGTGGCCAGATGTATTCGTTCCATTCGGAAACGATGGTTACCAACGCAACGGTCGCGATGCTTGGCACTGACACCGGCACAACAATTTTCCAGAGCTTTCGCCAATGTCCGGCACCATCGATCTCCGCCGACTCCAAAATTGCCGGAGGCAGGGTGAGGAAGTGCTGGCGCAGAAGGAAGGTGCCGAACGCAGTTCCCAAGCCCGGAAGAATGATCCCCCAATAGGTATTCAGCCCTCCCATTCCAGCTATCAACACGTAGTTGGGAAGGACGGAAACCTGCGGTGGGACCATCAGTGCCACCAGGATCAGCAGGAAGATGACCCTTTTGAACGGGAACCGGACAAAGACCAGTGCGTAGGCCGTAAAAACGGCCAGGATGCATTTGATCGTGGATCCAATAACGGTCACGATGACGCTGTTGAGGAAGAACCGGGCGAACGGCACGGTGGACGCTGCGTCCGCATAATTCTGCAGGTTCGGGTCTTTCGGGAGCAACGTCAGGTTTGTTGTGACTATTTCCCCTGGTGCCTTCAGTGAAGACAACATCATCCACAGGAGAGGGAGGAAGACTACGAGCGTTGCCAGGAGGAGTGGAACGTAGCCTCCGGCGATCGTTTTGCTCAGGCTCTGCCAGGAGAGTGGGCGTTCGCGATTGGGAGAAGCTTCAGTGGTGTCAGTGCTCATGAGTAGTGAACCTTTCGCTCCACAAAGCGCAACTGCACGGCTGTCATGATGAGTAGGCCGACGAATAACACAACAGAAATAGCTGCCGAGTATCCCGCCCTGTTGTAGGAGCCGAACGCTTGAAGGTAGGAATCAAAGATCAAAGTGCTGGTCCCGTTGCCTGACGGCGTCATGATCCGAATGATGTCGAACGCCTGCAGGGAGCTGAGTAGTGAGGTGATCAGGAGGAAGAACGTGGTGGGGGACAGCAAGGGAACCACAATCGACAAGAAGCGCCGGACATTGCTGGCCCCGTCCAGGGAAGCGGCTTCCATGAGCTGGGTGGGAATGGATTGCAGGCCCGCCAGGTACACCACAGCGCAATAGCCGAGGTTCTTCCAGACGTAAACGATGATGACCATTACAAGCGCAAGCTTCGGATCATTCACCCACTGAGGACTTGCCTGCCCCACGCCGCGAAGGATCCAGGAAAGGACGCCGTACGTCGGATCGAAGATAAACAGCCATACCAGGCCGACACCGACGCCTGAAAGGACGTAGGGCGCGAAGACCACGGCCCGTGCAAATGTCCTGCCCTTCAGTCTCTGGTTGAGGGCCAGCGCCACTAGAAGTCCCAGGATCATCGCGCCGCCAACGGTTGTGATGGTAAATACGGCGGTCACGCCCAAGACGCTTGAAGCATCCGGGGAGGTGAAGAACTCCACGTAGTTGCCTACACCCACGGCGGTGGCGCTGGCGGCCCCGAGGGTCCAGTCCAGGGTGGAGTAGTAGATGTTCGTGATGAGCGGACGGTAAGTGAATAGAAGGATGAGCAGGACATTGGGTGCCGCAAATGCGGCAAAGACCCAGGCATCCCTGCGCGTTCTTCGATTCCAGCGTCGGCTCTTGATGCCGGCTATCGGCGGTCTGTTGACCGACACCTGGCTTTCTTGCGCTCCGCGGCTTTCCGTGTGAACTCGTTTATGCATTCCACCCGGCGCCGTAGAGGCGGCGGCCGGTGCGCCATTTGTGTTTGATCTGCCCATAAGGAACCCTCACGTTGACCCCCTCGTCATCGCTGTCCGGGCGATTTAGCACTTGCTGAAAAGCATCTGTTTCATATTTGACCTGACAACCTAACCTCAGGCCATTCATCAACCTACACACTTACGGGTGCTATCACAAGGCTCATTTTTGGAATTGTGGATCTCGCTGTTTTCGCCGCCACTACGGGGTTTCTGCGCTCATGGGAGCCCGTAAAATATCATGTATTTACATTCTGACAAAGCATTGTTTGAGATCTGCACAAACGTGCAGGGCCATTGACTGCAGCGTCCGCCCGTTGGAAGCATTGGCCGCAGAACCGGTTCACGCCGCGTTCCACTATTGAGCTGCTTCTGCCTGGGACATCCGCTATCGGACTGGGTCTTCCACCTGGACTACAGAAGAGGGGGGACCAACCGAATAAGAGGAACAGGAGCATGAAGTGATCTTCAGTGCTGATACACAGTGGTGGCATATGTGCTTGGCCTTGGCCGTGGCGCTCGTATTGTCCACCGCCATTGGGTTTGAACGTCAGAGCAAGAACAAATCGGCGGGTATGCGAACACACGCCATGGTGGGTTTGGGTGCCGCGCTGTTCATGGTGGTCAGCAAATATGGGTTCAGTGATGTGCTGACGGTGGACCTGGTGAGGTTGGATCCCTCCCGCCTGGCCGCCCAGGTAGTGTCCGGCATAGGGTTCATCGGGGCTGGGCTTGTATTCGTGAGGCGGAATCAGGTGCGGGGCCTCACCACGGCCGCTTCCGTCTGGGTGACTGCGGCCGTCGGCACTGCTGCCGGAGCAGGCTTGGTGTGGCCCGCGGTGTTCGTTACCGCAGCCCATTTCATCATTGTCTACGTCTACCCTGTGGTGACCCGGAAACTTCGCTTCGGCTTTCCGAACCAGTGGTTGCTGAGAGTTACCTATGTGGATGGCGTAGGCGCGCTGAGGGACGTTCTCCATACATGTACCGAGCAAGGATTCCGCGTCCAAGGCTTCGCGACGATGCGGGGTTCGGGAGAGTCCAAGGGCGTGATGGACCGGCTTTTGCAAGGCACTGAAACCGCTGTGGTGGCTGACCTCATTGAAATAGAACTGGAAATTGAAGGAACCATGGCTGCATCGGACATCGTGGCCAAGCTCTCCCAACTCTCCACTGTTACTGAAGCTTCCGTCGTTGATGAAGCCGAGTAGGGAGCGCAAATGATCGAGATTCAAGGACATCGGGGCGTATTGGCCGATCGTCATGGCAATACCTTGGCGAGCTTCGTCGAGGCGCTCCGTCTTGGCGTGGACGCCATTGAAGTAGACGTCTGGCTCACTTCTGATGGCCAGCTTGCGCTGCGCCACGATGCGGTTATCGATGATAGGGACATCAGGCTTGAGACGCTTCGTGAAGCCAAGGTAGAGAAGCACCCTGCAACGACAACCGACGTCGATATCGAAACTCGTGCGCCATCTCTTTCGGAAACCTTGGCCCTTCTGCGTTTTGCCAGTGCCACCAGCGTCGTTTTGGATATCGAGGTCAAGACCGAGGGGGCAGTCTGGGACGAGTACGGTCATGGGATCGTAACTGCACTGTCGAAAGTCTTGAAGGCTCATCAAGATGAGCAGGCTTTGCGGGTCCGCAGCTTTGATCCCCAAATCATCAGGGCAATGTCCGGCATATTGCCGGGAGTCCCCTTGGTCGCGCTCAGCAGGGCAACCCCGTCCCGATCAGTGGGTCTCTATCCGTCAACGGCTCAAGACCTGGTGGGTGCGGCCTTGGCAACCGGAGCCTCCGCTGTTGCGCCGGCCCTTGAAATTCTCGACGCCGGTTTGGTCGCCATAGCGCATGCCGCTGGACTGAAGGTATTCCCGTGGACCTTGGAGACGAACGAAGAGATCAGTGCCGCAGCCGATCTTGATGTGGATGGAATCTGCGTGAACGATGTCGCCTTGGCCCGGCAGGTCTTGAGTGGGCTGGGCAAGCCGCTTCCGCCGGCCCGCCCGATATTGCTGCCTCTGCTGCACACTGCTTCCATGGCCTGACCCTCGGGAAGGCGCTGCGCGCAAGCTCACAGCTTTTCCCCTCCGGGGCAGCCCCAGGAGTTGGGGTTTTCCTGGCAGGTGTCGGCGACGAGTGCTTTTTCTGTTTTCCAGACTTGGATGGTCTTTGCCGGTGCGGTGATGTCCAGGGTTCCGTTGATGGGTAGGGGTGGTCCGTTGTTGACGGAGTAGGTGCCGGTGAAGCTTGTTGTGAGGCTTGCTTGGTAGTTGCCGGTGTCTGTGTAGATGTGGCTGGTGCGCGTCTCGTTGCTGAGCCATTCGGGTTCGGGGATGGAGTAACCGGCGGCGGATGTGGGGCCGAGGGTTGTGCCGTCTCCGAAGGTGTAGGTGTAGTTGGCGGGTGTGGCTGTCAGGTGGACGGCTTGTCCGAGGATGGTGACGTCGAAGGCTTGTTCGCCGGCGGTTGCGTAGAAGTTGGTTGGTCCGCCTTTGAGGGTGTGGGGGAATGGCTGGGCTTCGAGGCTTCCCGGGTTCACGGGGAGTTGGCGGAAGTCGTTCAGGATCCGCGCGGCGATGTTAGCGAGGACGTTCTCCGGCTCGGGATCGTAAAGGCAGGTGGGTCCGCTGACTGGGATCCAGTCTGTCCAACCGGGGTTGGTGATCGCCTTTGGTGCCTCCTTCCAGATCACGGGGGTGCCTTGTTCGCCTGCCGGTGTGGTGGCAGGGCATTCGAGGGCGTCGCAGCCCGGGTCTTTGGTGTCGGGTCCGTCGGCACGGCAGTGGGTATCGGCCATGTACTGATTGGGATCGTCGGAGGCAGGTCCCGAAATCCAACCGGCACCAACCGGAACGGCTTCGCCCTTTATCGGGTCGAACTTCCAAATGATGCCCGCATCAATGGTTCCTTCTTCTTCATTGCTAGTTCCCCATGATGATGAGCCGCCCGGTCCATCGGAAGCTGTCGCGGGAAGGGCAGGGGAAAATAGGGCGATACAGGCAAACACGGCTAGGACTCGGTTAGCGGATGACACCGATCTCCACCACCTTCCAGGAGGTCTGGAAACGCGCGACGAACACGAAGGCACTATTGGTCGCGGCACTTGCCGGGCGCCCTTCCGTACCGTCCGAGTTGTAGTAGGTAATCGAGTCTTGAATCAACTGGACTTTTGCCAGATGAGACAAGTCGTCGGCCTGCCAGTCGAGCTCCATCGTAGGTACTGTGATTCGTCCTCCAGCCATCCAACGACCGTTGATGTAACTGTCGGTCGTTCCATCGAGCAGCTTGCCGCACGCCGTGCATTCGGGAGAGTTGAGTTCGGAGAGGTTTGTAATATCGCCTGTTTCGTTGGCGTAGTTCTTAACCGCATAGTAAAACCCAATGAACGCCTCCAGCCCTTCCTTTGAATTCTCCTTCGCCAGCTCGGGCATCACGGGAACGGGCACGTTCTGTGCCTTGCCGTGTGCATCAGCGGGCTTGTACGCGGCGGGCGCCGACGGAGACGGAGTGGCCGGGCTCCCTGAGGGAACAACCGGCGACGAACCGCCTGAGGTGGGCGACGCCGTCGTCGAGACTGTTTGGGAGGCTGGGCTGCTGGGTGTGGCGCCGCCCTGGCAGCCGCTCAAAAGCATCGCAAGAGCGAGAGCCCAAACCGCATGCCGCGCGCGAACAAAAGGCGAAGACGTGAACGAGTGGCGTGGCATGACAGGCTCCCCAGCAGCTGCTTTGGTGATGTGTCGGCCAGTCTAGGTCGGGTGAACAAGGGCGTCCCAGTCACGAATTCCTGCTTGTGGATAACCCGCCTATGGTCTCCGCTTGGTCCCCGGCGTATTCTTGCCTCGCCGGCTTGTCATCGCACGCATCTTATTGGGGGAAACATGGTCACGATCGAACGCCCAAGCCTGTCCATATCCGGGCGCCTGCTATCTGCAGCCTTGCTCATCGTCATGCTGACTCTCAGCGCCTGCTCTTTCCCGACGACTGTTGCGCAGTCCACGCCCAGTGCGGCGTCGTCGTCGGAGGCGCCCGCCGCGGATGTGGGCGCAAGCGCGGACCCCAATGCAAGCGCGAACCCCAACGCAACCGCGGGAACCGGAGGTGTCTACGGCGAGTTCGGATCGATGTCCGAGGCCTGTCTTTCGGTAAGTGCCACGATGTTGAGCGTCACCATCCTGCCGTTGGCGGCAATGGCTGGAGGCAAGCCCGAGGACATCGAGAAGGCCAAGCAGGAGCTGTCCCAAATGCAGGGCAAGGTGCCGGAAGAACTCAAGCCCGCTTTCGAGAAACTTCGGGCCTTCACCGAGGCCGCCGGCTCGGACTTCAGCAAATACGGCGACGGGCAGTTTGAAGAACTTATGAAGCCCATCCAGGACTGGACCGAGAAGAACTGCAAGTAGCCGCCGCGCGCGCTCCCTTCTCTCCAATGCTTCTCCCAAAGCGTCGGAGCTAGACGCTAGGGTGGTACTCAAGAGAAGGGGAGTGCTCCATGGAAGACCAGAACGTGCAGCTTGATCCCGTACCCGGGGGCGAAATCCCCGGTACCGGACGCACCATCATCTCCGAGGCGGCCGTCGCCAAAGTAGCGGGCATCGCTGCCCGCACAGTGCCCGGCGTCTACTCCTTGGGCTCGGCTCCGTCCCGTGCGTTAGGGGCGATTCGCGACGCCGTCGGCAGCTCGGACCATGCAACAGGCGTCCGCGCCGAGGTCGGGGAAACCCAAGTGGCGGTGGACATCACGTTGGTTGCTCTTTACGGTCATCCCCTGCACGGCGTCGCCAACCAGGTCCGGGCCGCGGTATACCGCGCCGTAGAGGAGCTCGTTGGACTTCAGGTAATTGAGGTCAATATCGAGATCACCGATGTCTTCATCGCACCACCGGCCAAACCCGCGGGAAGCAAGACAATCGTCGTGGAAAGGGAGGCACTCCAATGAGCATGACCGTGGTGGGTATCGCTATCGGCGCTTTCGTTGCTTTCATGTCTTTATCGTTCGGGCTATGGGGTTTCCTGATCGCCCTGCTTTTCATGGGCATCGGCGCGCTGCTTGGCCGCGCGGCTGAGGGCAAGCTGGATCTCCGCAGTGTGCTGGACGCCATTACGGGCCGGCGCTCTTCGTCATGAGCGTGGCTGAGGCTGTGGAGTACACCACCAGCCTGGCCGGCCATAACCGGATCAGTACCCAGGCATTGACATCGTTGGCTCGGGCCGCAGCAGCGGAGGCGCTCGGCGTTGAGGCCCATGACATCCGAGCTGATTGGGCGGACGACGACGGACTGTTGGCTTTGTCCATCGTGGCACCTATCAGCGTCCCGGCTTTGACCGAGGTGTTGCGTGATCCGCAGCGTGTCCAAGGATTTGGAGGGTCCATCTGGGATCGTGCCGTGGCGGCCAAGGCTTTTGTTCTTGAAACGGTGACGCGGCTTAGCGGCTCCCAACTCAGCAGGGTGGATGTCAGGATCAGTGGAGCGCATGTCACTGAGGGAGGCCGCGTCCAGTGACCCAGGATCAGGAAACACAACAATTGAAGTCAATGGACCCGAACGCGGGAGCCAGCCCGGTTGCCGGGGAAGACCCCGAGATGAGCCGTATCCTGCGCCGTGAGACGCATTCTTCCCGCGCTGGAGCGTCCGTTATTGCGGCCGTCCTGGTCATTGTTCTGTGTGTCTACGCACTCCTCGAAGCAGGTGTCCGCGCCATCGGGCAGCCACCCTGGCTCATTGATCCCACTACGGCAGCGGAGCGCATCATCACTCTCCCGGAAGGCATCTCACCACTGTTGCTCGGTGCGAGCGGTGCCGTCATCGCCATGGTCGGACTTTCCTTCCTCCTCCACGCTGTTCTGCCTGGCAGGCGCGCCCGTCACCTACTCCGGGACCCACGCACCGCCGTCGTGGTTGATGACGAAGTCCTGGCCTCTGCGCTGGCACGTCGTGCACGAACTGCCGCTAACGTCACCCAGGAACAGGTCATGGTGGTTGTCTCGCGACAATTGGTTGTGGTGAACGTACGGCCAACCTCGGGCAGCCGGGTCAGCGAAGAGGCAGTGCTGACGGCTGTGCAGGCCGAACTCGAGGAAATGTCGCTAGTGCCGATGCCTGCTGTCAGGGTGAACCTGGCATCCTCGGGGGTGATCGGAGCATGAACGGAACACCGCGTGCCCTCAACCGCGTGCTGCTCTTCATCATCGGCGTGAAACTGCTGGCCGTCGGGCTGCTTCTCCTGCTGTTGGCCACCGTCCCGGCAGTGGCCACGTGGTGGCATGGTTGGTCTGCTTCTGTGTGGGCGGGCGCTGAAAATGCCTTCAGGCAAACGCACCTCCCAGGACGTGAAGAAAGCTGGCTGTGGATCGTCGCAGGCCTGATCCTGATGGCCATCATCATTGCCATGATCGCTTGGTTATCGCAGCAAGGCAAAGGCCGGGCCAACTTTCTGGTGGCCAGCGACGACGACAGCGACGTGGACGGTGAAGTCCGGATCGGCGGGGGCGTCGCTGAACAGGTGCTACGGGCCGCCTTGTCTGAACGGACGGACCTCGCTGGTGCATCCGTGGCGACCCTTGAGGTGAAGGGCAGGCCGGGTCTGCGAATCCGCATCCAACCGAGGCAAGGAGTGGCGCCCCACATCCTCGCGGCGGAAGTGTCCCAGCTTGTTGAAGCGTTGGACCTTGTGATCGGACAAAAGACCCCGGTGCTGGTGCACATGGTTTCCGGTGCCCGATCCAGGTTCACTAAAGCCGAACGGGTCCGCTGACTCTTTCAAGACCAAGGAGCTGGGGTCGAAGATGCTCAAGAGCGGGATATAGCTTTCATCGCCTCTGTCCTTGGTTAGTAACCTGAGTCCCGTACCCGAAGAACAGGAGACGTAGTGGCTGGAGCAACGGCGCTTGAGACAACGATGGCCGGGCTCATGGCGGAACTGGCCGCACTTGAAGAACCCCGGGCTCGTGAAGTGAATGAGAAACACGGCGATGACCATGGGATAAACCTCAGCAAACTGCGTGCCGTCGCGAAGAGGCTGAAAACTCAGCAGGAGCTCTCACGTGAGCTCTGGGACACGGGTGACACCGCCGCCAAGTTGCTGTCACTCCTGATCTGCCGTCCCAAGGCCTTCGAAAGGGCTGAGCTGGACAGGATGTTGCGCGAAGCACGGACTCCCAAAGTGCATGACTGGCTGGTCAATTACGTAGTGAAGAAAAGCCCGCACTCCGAGGATCTGCGGGTGGCGTGGTTCTCCGACCCGGATCCCGTAGTGGCAAGCGCCGGCTGGGCGCTGACCTCCGAACGAGTCGTCAAGAAGCCCGAAGGCCTGGACCTGGTGCAACTGCTCGACATCATTGAGGCCCACATGAAGGGCGCTCAGGATCGCCTTCAGTGGGCCATGAACCACTGCTTGGCCCAGATTGGGATTGAATTCCCGGAGCACCGGGTCAGGGCCTTGGACATCGGTGAGCGCTTGGAGGTCCTCAAGGACTATCCCACACCGCCTAACTGCACGTCGCCGTTCGCTCCCAGTTGGATCAATGAGATGGTGCGGCGTCAGTCAGTGAAATAGGCTCATCAGCCCCTGTTGCGGTGCATCATCCGGTACGTGAGTTCTGCGAGGAGTTCTTCGTCGGAGAGATGCGAGGCCCTGGCTATCGGAGCCGCAGGAACGGTAACGCGGGGAGGCCCCTGCCGTGATTCGTCTCCCGAGCGCATGTCGTCAGGGGTGATCATTTCCGGGGCGAAGGTGGACTTTCCTTTCAGGACCTCGGAAACCGACCCGGCCCGCCAACCCAGCGCATGCTCAAGCTTGCGCTGATTGATTTCCTGGGTACGTCGCGTGCCTGACTCCAGTGTGCGGACCGTCTTGATGGCGGTGCCAGCCTGCTTGGCCAACTGAACCTGGCTCAGCCCTTGTGCCAGGCGTTCTTCTTTGATCAAGCGGCCGATGGTTTGCAGTGCTTCAAGTTCGTCCACGCTTCCCACTTTTCCATAGGCAACACTGGGTAAACAAATCGAGTGCCGGCTCCACGCGGAGAGCGCCGTATCCGGAACTGCCCTGCCCGAGGTGCGCCACGGACGGCGTAGCGAAATAAGCAGGCTGCTTGGTATCAATGCGATTACGTTACGTGTAAGCGCTTGCATTCCTGCCGGAAAGATGGCTAGTGTGAGCGTCACCACATCAATTGCGCCGCCGAATCTTTGTACTCAGCGAGGAGTCTTTAGCATGAAGAAAACCAAGTACCTGCTACCGGTCGCAGCCGCCGGTGTTCTGGCACTTACCCTTTCCGCCTGTAGCGGAGATGGTGGCGGCGGGGGATCCACCGCCGGGTCGGACGATTGCTCCGCCTACGAAAGCTATGGCAAGCATGACGGCAAGACCGTCTCCGTCTACTCGACCATCGTCGATATTGAAGCAACCAACCTCGAGGAATCCTGGAAGCAGTTTGAAGACTGCACGGGCATCACCGTCAAGTACGAGGGCAGCAAGGAATTCGAAACTCAGATTGGCGTGCGTGCCCAGTCCGGCACCGCCCCTGATGTGGCGATCTTCCCGCAGCCCGGCCTTCTTGCCACCCAGGCACGGGCAGGCTACTTGAAACCCGCTCCGAAGACCGTCTCTGATCTTGTGGATAAGAACTGGTCTCCGGACTGGAAGAAGTACGGAACGGTGGACGGCACGTACTACGCCGCTCCGATGCTTGCGAACGTCAAGGGCTTTGTTTGGTACGCGCCCAAGACCTTCAAGGACAAGGGCTGGGAAGTTCCCAAGACATGGGACGAAATGATCGAACTGTCCAAGAAGATCGCCGCGGATGACCCGAACATGAAGCCCTGGTGCGCCGGTTTCGAATCCGGTGAGGCAACTGGCTGGCCTGGCACTGACTGGATCGAGGACGTGGTCCTGCGCGCCCATGGCCCCGAGGTTTACGACCAGTGGGTGGCTCACCAGATCCCGTTCAACGACCCCAAGATCGTTGACTCCTTCAACAAGGCCGGCGACATCCTGCTCAACCCGGACATGGTCAACGGTGGCTTCGGTGACGTCCGCACCATCCTGAGCACTGGTTTCGCACAGGCTGGCCAGCCGGTCCTGGATGGCACTTGCGCCATGCACCACCAGGCTAACTTCCAGGCCGCCAACTGGCCTGCAGGAACCAACGTTGCTGAGGATGGCGACGTATGGGCATTCATCACCCCGCCGATTGACGAAAGCAAGGGCAAGGCAGTCACCGGTGGCGGCGAGATGGTAGGCGCATACAAGGACACCGCTGAAGTTCAGTCGTTCCTGGCTTACCTGGCCAGCGCCGACTTTGCCAACAACCGCGTGAAGCTTGGCGGCGTAGTCAGTGCCAACAAGGGCCTGGACCCCAACAACGCACAGTCGAACCTCGACAAGCTGACCGTCCAGATCCTTCAGGACCCTGAGACCGTCTTCCGTTTCGATGGCTCTGACCTGATGCCGAGTGCAGTTGGTTCCAACTCCTTCTGGAAGGGCATCGTGCAGTGGATCAACGGCACGTCCTCACAGGATGTTGCCAACAGCATCGAATCAAGCTGGCCTAAGAGCTAAATCCCAAAGCACTGCCTCCCCTGGCTGGTCTTCCCAGCCGGGGAGGCAGTGCTTTTCCCGGAACTTAGTGATTCACTCACGCCCCGGAGGTTGGGTATGGAATTTATTGGAGAAAAACTCCTACAAGTAGTGATAGCCCTGGCGATATTCGCAGCGGTTATCGGCCTCATCATGCTGCTGGTGGACAGAGCACCTAAATCGGTCAAGGACAAAGTAACCGTTGCGGGCTTCCTTGCCCCCGCGGCCATCCTGATGCTGGTGGGCCTGGTCTATCCGGCCATCCGCACGTCGATGTTGGCTTTCACGGATGCCAGTGGAAATGGCAACGGTCTTGACAACTTTGTATGGATGTTCACGCAGCCTGAGGCTCTGACCACGCTGCGGAACACCGTTATTTGGACCGTCCTGGTTCCCCTGCTGTCCACAGGCTTTGGACTCGCCTACGCAGTATTCATTGACAAGGCCCGCGGCGAAAAGGTACTTAAGTCGCTCGTCTTTATGCCAATGGCCATCTCCTTTGTGGGAGCCGGCATCATCTGGAAGCTCGTCTACGACTACCGCGGTCCGAACATCGAACAAACCGGTGTGATTAACTTCTTCCTCGTCGCCTTGGGGATGGAACCCAAGCAGTTCCTCCTCGACGCACCGGGAAACACCATGTTCCTCATCATTGTGATGGTCTGGATCCAGACTGGCTTCGCAATGGTGATACTGTCGGCAGCCATCAAGGGAGTACCGGTGGAACTTACCGAGGCAGCCCGACTGGATGGCGCTAACGCGTGGCAGCAGTTCCGTAACGTCACTATCCCGGGTATCCGTGGAGCTCTGGTGGTTGTGCTGACCACCATTACGATCGCCACCCTGAAGGTGTTCGACATCGTGAGAACCATGACCGCCGGAAACTACGACACCTCGGTGGTTGCCAACGAAATGTACACTCAGGCCTTCCGGGCCGGTGAGCCGGGACGCGGTGCGGCTTTGGCCTTGGTTCTGTTCCTGATGGTGCTGCCCATCGTTGTGTACAACGCACGAGTCCTTCGTAAGCAAAGGGAGATCCATTGACAGCCACGCCAGCCCCGAAAGAGGCCTCGAAGGGCGCCACCCGGCAGCGTCCTGGATCCGATCCCACCGAGGATGCCCAGCCGATGATGCGGCGGGTGAAGACCAAGCTCACGTCCAAGTGGGCAACAGCGGCAGCGATCATTATCGCCGTCGTGTGGTCCGTCCCGACGTTCGGTCTCTTTGTTACCTCATTCCGTCCCGCCGCCAAGCAGGTTGGCCCCCGCTCCGACGGTTGGTGGAATGCGTTCACTGACTGGCAGTTCACGTTCAAGAACTATACGGACGTCCTGGTCCCGGCGGGCTCGCAATCTGCCAACCTCTCCCAGTACTTCGTCAACTCCATAGCGATCGTCATCCCGGTCACCGTCTTCGTGCTGGTACTGGCATCCATGGCTGCCTATGTTTTCGCCTGGGGTAAGTTCAAGGGCCGCGACGCACTCTTCATCTTCGTCTTCGCCCTTCAGATCATCCCGCTCCAGATGGCGCTGATTCCGCTCCTGCAGTTCTTTACGCAGACCCTGCAGCTCCCCGCGGGCTCCTACGCGCAGTTGTGGATCGCCCACACCATGTTCGGCCTTCCGCTGGGCATCTTCCTGCTGCACAACTTCATCTCGGAAATCCCTGGTGAAGTCATCGAGGCGGCAAGGGTGGACGGTGCCGGACACAGCACCATCTTCTGGCGGATCATTCTGCCGCTCTCCGTCCCGGCATTGGCATCGCTGGCCATCTTCCAGTTCCTCTGGGTCTGGAATGACCTGCTGGTGGCACTGGTGTTCTCCGGTGGTACGGCTGACGTGGCTCCGATTACGCAGCGTTTGGCGGAACTCTCCGGTACCCGTGGCGCCAGGGACTACCTGAACCCGGCGGCTGCATTCGTCTCCATCATCATCCCGCTCCTGGTGTTCTTCGGATTGCAGCGCTACTTCGTGCGCGGCCTGCTGTCCGGCGGCCTCAAGGGCTAGGAACTGCAGCCTCGGTTACGCAGCGCATTACGTCGCTGCGTAACCGAGGGCTGCAAACCACAAGTCCACAATTAAGGTGAAGGCGGAGCAACGGCGGCCGGAGAGGGGAGCCTGTGTCAAAAACAACGGGTAGGTCCCAACGAGGTGGCCATGCGGGCGTCAGCATCGAGGACGTCGCCGCTGCTGCCGGAGTTTCCACTGCGACAGTCTCACGGGCAGTGCGGGGACTGCCCCGGGTGTCGCCGGCAACTCGTGAAAAGATCCTCGAAGTCGCCAGTTCCTTAGGGTACGTGGCGTCGTCGTCGGCCTCGGGTCTGGCGACAGGCCGTACGCGCACCATCGGCGTGCTGGCCCCTTTCGTCAGCCGGTGGTTCTTCTCCAAGGCCATCGAAGGCGCGGATCGGGAACTGCATTCACGCAAGTACAACCTTTCCCTGTTCAACCTGGGCGGCCACGGCAGCAACCGTGAGCGGCTTTTCAGTTCCACCATGGTCTACAAGCAGATCGACGCCCTGCTGGTGCTGTGCATGTCTTTGACCGAGGAAGAGCTGGAACACCTCCATAAGATCGATATCCCACTGGTTGTGGTGGGTGGCCACGTGGAGGATTGCGCGTACATAGGCATCAATGATTACGACGCCGCGTCCACCGCCGTGCGGCATCTGCTGGACTTGGGCCACAAAGACATCGCCCTGCTCCATGGCGACGACGAAACGGACCTGAACTTCGACGTGCCCCGTGTGCGTATCCGTGCCTTCCAGGAAGTCATGACCGATGCCGGCCTGGAAGTCCGCCCCGAATGGGACCAATGGGGGGATTTCACGGTGGCCAGCGGGCAGCAGGCCTTCAATCGTCTCTGGAGTCAGCCCGGCCGCAAGCCAACGGCCATTTTCTGCTCCTCGGACGAGATGGCTATGGGCGTCATTTTCGAAGCGGGACGCCACGGCGTCAGGGTGCCGCAGGACCTCTCGGTGATCGGGATCGACGATCACGATTTCTCGTCATCGATCGGCCTGACCACTGTGGGCCAGCGACCCGACAACCAGGCGGAGAGGGCCACCAAGATGCTGTTGGATGAATTGGACGGCAACCCGGAAGCAGTGCATTCAGAGGTGGCCCCCCACAAGCTGATTGTGCGCGAGACAACGGCCCCGCCGACACCAAGCTAGGAACACGCCAGGCTAGGAAGCGCGGGCCAACTGCCGGATGGGGATCCACCGCGAGGCGAGCCGGCGGTAGGCAGCAGCCGCGCCGGTCATGTCGCCTTCGGCCAGGCACTCGATGCCCAGGCGAACATCCATGGGGGACTCGTCCGGGTATACCTTGTCCGCTACGGCACCATAATCCAGCTCCACCATGGACTGGACGTGGAAAAGTTCCAGCCATTCCGTGAGCTGTGTCAGGTCATCCAGCATGTCCAAATCCGGCGCAGCCAACGCCAAATGGGCCACGGCGAACCGCGCTCGGTCCAGCGCCTCAGTCAGGGGCGTCCAGACCCGCACGGTGAGAATGCGCCCCTCGGATTCCACCACATCCTTGCGGTCCGACTCGTTGAAGAGAGAGAACCAACTGAACGGGATTCCCCATGTTGAGGCACGGGTATGCACGCGCTTGGCGTCTTCCCCGGCGTTGATGCGATCGATCCGAACTTGGTGCTTGTCCCGTTGCGACACCGGGATAAGAAGATCGGCCAGGGGACTATGCACGCCGTCCATGAGCGCATTGGCCGCCAAGCCAGCCCGGATCACCAATTGGCTGGGGCAGTAAAGCAGCCGTCCGGCGTCGTTATCTTCTTTGTCCGATGCCGCAGCGTGCCGTCCAGTGGGCACGCGCGTCATGCGCACCAGATCCGTGCGGCCGGTGGGGAAAGGATCGCCGCCGGAGCGCGTGATACGTCCCAGCGAGGCTTGGAGCTCCGCATTTTCGACGGCGGCCCGGGAACCGATCTTGCCGCCCTCCGCCACGAGTTGGCGCTGCTGTTCGGGCGGGAAAGCCTCAAGGGGCTCGTAAATGCGCAGTGACGAAGAGAACGGCAGACCTGCCTGGCCCCGATACAGGTTTCCAGTCATGTCAGCCGCCCCTTTCGTCAGTGAACCTGTACTTAACCTGCGAGCTCCACGATGACGGGAGCGTGGTCCGAAGCGCCCTTGCCCTTGCGCTCTTCGCGGTCGATGGAGGCGCCGGTGACCCGCGATGCCAGTGCGGGGGAGGCGAGGCAGAAGTCGATGCGCATGCCTTCCTTCTTGGGGAAGCGCAACTGCGTGTAGTCCCAGTAGGTGTAAACGCCGGGGCCCGGAGTGTAGGGACGGACGACGTCGGTGAACCCGGCGGCTTCGAAGGCATGGAAGGCGGCGCGCTCGGGTTCGCTGACGTGGGTGTAATTGTTGTTGCGGAAGAGCTCGATGTCCCACACATCGTCGTCGAACGGGGCGATGTTCCAGTCACCCATGAGTGCGATCTGGGCGGTCGGATCGGACTTCACCCATTCGGCTGCGTGGCCTTGCAGGACGTCAAGCCATTTGATCTTGTACGGCATGTGTTCGTCGTCCAGTGAGCGGCCGTTGGGAACGTAGAGGCTCCAGATGCGGATGCCGCCGCAGGTGGCTGCGATGGCCCGGGCTTCCTGCGCGGGATCCTTGCCTGCCTTGCCGAACGTCGGCTGGTCCAGGAAGGTGCGCTGCACGTCTTCCAAGCCCACCCGGGACGCGATGGCAACACCGTTCCACTGGTTCACGCCAAAGTGCGCAACCTCGTAACCCATGCGCTCGAAGAGCTCCCACGGGAAGTTCTCGTCCTTGCACTTGGTCTCCTGGATGGCCAGGACATCGCAGTCACTGCGCTCAAGCCAAGCTTCAACGCGGTCGGCACGGGCGCGGAGGGAGTTCACATTCCAGGTTGCTATCTTCACAGCCACTAACTTACCGAACTTGGCGCTGAGCGCATCCCCTGACGGCTTTTTACCCGGTGGACTCCCAAGGTCGGCGGGCGAAAAGCGGCGGTGAAGTAGCCAGCTTACGGAGCCCGATGCCCGACGCGATCAGCAGCAACCCTGTCACGATCGCGAATGCTGCCAACATTCCCACGAGGCCCAGGATGCCAAGTCCCGGGTTGACCAGGACCACAATCCCGAACACGGTAGTGATCAGGCCGGTCAAGAACCAGATGCCCCAACTCCGGAGGAAGCTCCTCGCGGCAAGCGACAGGATGATTTGGGAGAGTCCCAGGACAAGGGCCCACAATCCGATGAGGACACCGATTGCTGCTGCCATAATTCCCGGCAAGGCAATTGCCACAATGCCGGCTGCGATGGAGACGAAGCCACCCACTACGGTCCAGCGGGAACGGCCGGCCGGGTCGTAGAAATAATGCGCCACGCTGATGATGCCGTCGATGATGGCGAAGAATCCGAACATGACAACCACCACGAACGCAGTAGCACTTGGCAGCAGAAGGATTAAGAGGCCAAAAACAATGGCGAGGACTCCCCGGACCAGCAAGGCAGTTCCCGGGGTTTTGAACATTTTGCGATCCGCTACGTCCGACATACGGTCAGCGTAGCCAACCCCGTGTCCTACCGCATCCCCTCGCGCCGGATAGCGGTGGCAATTGCTGCGGCCCGCGTCTCCACGCCCAGTTTGGCGTAGATGTGGGCGAGGTGGGTTTTGACGGTGGCCTCGGAAATGAACAGGCGTTTCCCAAGATCCCGGTTGCTGAGGCCCTCGGTCAGTAGGCTGAGCAGCTCGGCTTCGCGAGGGGTGAGGATCTCGTCAGGATTCCGCAGTTGTTGGAAGAGGCGCGACGCCACCGGCGCACTCATCACGCTCTTCCCCTGCACCGCGCCTCGAACTGCTGCAAAGATCTCTTCCGGCGCGGCGTCCTTGAGCAAATAACCCATGGCTCCGGCGTCCACAGCCCGGACGATGTCGGCGTCGGAATCGTAGGTGGTGAACACGATGACGGCCTGCTTTGGATTGCGCTCCCGCAACTGCTTGATGGCTTCGATGCCATCCATTCCGGCGCCCATGGCGAGGTCCATGAGGACTACCGCGGGCGAGTGGTGGGCGGCCGCTTCCAGTGCTTCCTCGCCAGAGGCTGCTTCCCCGACGACGGCGATATCGGCCTGGGTGCCCAATAGCGCCTTGAGTCCGCTCCGGACTACGGTGTGGTCATCCACGAGTAGCACGGAGATCGTGTTCACGGGGCCTCCTTCAGAGCGATTTCCTGATGAGCGGGCGGTGTTAGAGGCAATTGCGCCGCAATGATGGTGCCCTCACCCGGCGTGCTCTCCACTGACAATTCTCCGCCCAACTGTTCCACGCGTTGCCGCATGGCCCGCAGTCCGTATCCTCCGTTTGCCGACGGCGGAGGTACCGCTGAGGGATCAAAGCCGCGACCGTCGTCGAACACGTCCAAGGTGACCGCGTCCGGCAGGTACCCGAGTGTCACGCTGGCGTGGTTTGCGCTGGCATGGAGTTTGATGTTGGCCACGGCGCTCTGTGTGACGCGGAGCAGGGCATGCCGGACCTCGGCAGGAAGGGGGTGGGGGTCGCCAGTGACCCGGATGCTGACGGTCTCAAAGTACTGCCGTGCGGCGTGTTCCAAGGCCTCCGGGAGCGGGCCTGTCTCAAGGCCGGGAGCGGAGAGTTCGTGCACCAAGCTGCGGGTGTCGGCGAGATTCCGTCTCAGCAAGTCTGTTGCTTTGCGAACGTCTTGGTGGGCGGTTTCGGCGGGCCAGGAGCGCTGGGCGGCCTCGAGGAGGAGCAGGCCGCTGGCCAAGCCTTGGGTGACGGTGTCGTGGATTTCACGTGAAACGCGCTCGCGTTCGACGGCGATTCCGGCTTCACGTTGCTTGGTGGCGAGTTGCTCCTGGTCGCGCTCGATCTTGTCGTAGATCAGGGTGAGCAGGGCACCAGCAGCGAGAGGGCCGAGCAGCATGGCGATGTCCGTCCAGCCGCTCATCCGGAAGAGCCCGACGGCGGTGGCGCACGCCGTCGCCCCTCCGGCCACGTAACCGGCCCATCCGCGGAAGGCCGTGCGCGTAAGGAAGAAGATGGCGAAGGAACACCACGCGAAGCTCGGGGCGACCACCACCAACGCGGCCCAGGCTGCCACCAGGGCGACCATCCACGGGATCCACAGCTGTTGCTTGCGCTGGCCGGGTTGTTGCCGGTGAGCCAACACGGCCGTGACCGCATATAGCGCACACACCGCAGCGGCCAGGGCCACGGTCCACAGATTGTCCGCGGGGGAGTGTCGCATGACGTACCTGACCGCAGAGGCCACCATCAGTACGGCGAAGCCCAGGTGCACCACGGCGTCAATGCGGCCATCAAGCCTGTTGCTGGTCCCGTTGCTGGGGCGTGGACGTGCAGTTGGCATGGGTGGTTCCCGTTCCCGGTTTTCGGTGGAAAGGCGTTCTTTCCATGCTAGAGCCCGCCCAGGCACTGGTCTCTCCACCTTTTGGCTGAAACCGGTGGCGGAAAGGCTGAGCCGGGGCGCGGCGCCCGGCCGATGTGGCTTCGGGCGGTCCGCGGAAGCATGGATGTGTACCCGCTGCTAACAACCAGGAGAACACCGTGAAGAAGTCCAACAAGATGATTGCCGCCGCCGCTGCCGGAGCACTGTTGCTCACCGGCGGTGTCACTGCAGTGGCCAACGCCGTGGCACCCGCAGCCGCGCCAGCTGCCGCAGCAGTGAAAGTTGCCGCAGATGTTCAGCCTGCACCGGAGAACGTCGTTGCGCAGAACCGCATTTCCGTGGGTGCCTCGAGCAAGGCCGTCAATGCCGCGCTCGCCAAGTGCCAGGCCGACAAGCTGCCGTTCGTGACCGTTGCCTTGGTGGACCGCTTCGGCACCGTCCAGGCACTCCTCCGTGGTGACAACGCCGCCGAGCACACCATCGAAGCGGCCAAGCAGAAGGCCTACACGGCAGCAGCTTTCGGTGCTCCGACCAGTGAGCTGGCCAAGCGCGTCAACGGTAACGGCCCGTCCATCGCCGACCTTCCCGGCACCTTGTTCCTGCCCGGCGGCGTTCCGCTGAAGGTCAACGGCGTTTCAGTGGCCGGCATCGGAGTTGGCGGCGCACCCGACGGCGCTCTGGACGAGGCCTGCGCTACCGCTGGTGCTGATGCCTTGGCCGCGGCTGCGAAGTAGCCTCGACATATGAGTTCCATGAAGGCGCGCGGCCTGGCGGCGGGTTCAGTGATCGGTGCAAGCATACTGATCGCCGGGCTCGTGGCCGGCTGCGCGCCCTCGTCGCCTCTGCCGGCAAGCACAGGCTCGACGGCGGCCGCCCCGCCTTCCAGCCCGACGCCGGCTCAAGCAGTTCCCACCGAAGCCGAGCCATCGAGCGCGAGTCCCGGCCCGGCGTCGTCGGCTGCTGTGCCACCCAAACTGTCACCGGAGGCTCAAATCGAAACCGACCGACTCCTGATCCTCGCCGCAAAGGCCAACGACGTTGCGAAGGTCCGTGAACTGATCGCGGCGGGCGGGAACGTCAATGCGAAGGACGACATCCAGGACTCCGCGTTCCTCTATGCCGGAGCTGAAGGCTTCAACGAGGTCCTTCAGCTGACGTTGGCTGCAGGAGCGGATGTTCGCAGCACCAATCGGTACGGCGGCACCGCGCTGATCCCTGCGAGCGAGCATGGGCACACGGAAACTGTTCGGATCCTGATCGCAGCGGGTGTGCCCGTGGACCACGTCAACAACCTGGGCTGGACCGCCATGCAGGAAGCCATCTTGCTCAACAGTGGCGGCCCAAAGCAACAGGACGTGGTCCGGCAACTCCTCGCGGCAGGAGCCAACCCCGACATCCGCGATCCAGAAGGCCGAACCGCCCTGCAAAATGCAGAGCGGCTCGGGTTTACGGAGATCGCGGCGCTGATCCGGAACCGCTGACCCAACTGAGTCGCATTTGTGCGCGTTTTGAGCGGTCAAAACGCGCAGTGCTGCTACTTACTTGGGTTAGACAGCTTCCAGCACGCTCACGTAGTTGGCGATGCCCACGCCGCCCATGTTCTGGACCGCGCCCCGGCGGGCCTTGGGTAACTGCATGTCGCCTGCGGTCCCGCTGAGCTGCATCGCGGCGATGACGTGCTGCGACACCCCAGTGGCACCCACCGGGTGGCCCTTGGCCTTCAGCCCGCCGGAGACGTTCACGGGCAGCTTGCCGTCCTTATAGACCCATCCTTCCGTAATGGCGCGGCTTCCTTCGCCGCGGGGAGTCAGGCCCATGGCTTCGTACATGATGAGCTCGGCGATGGTGAAGCAGTCGTGCACCTCGGCGAAGTCCAAGCCCTCAATACCGACGCCTGCCATGCCCAGCGCCCGCTCCCACGACGACCTGGTGGCTGCGAATTCGGTGGGATCGCGCTTCTCCGCGGGGAAGAAGTCGTTGGCGTGGCCAAACCCGGCGAGGCGCACGGGCGCGGTTGCGCCTCCGGTGGCCGACGTGGAAAGCACGACGGCGGCAGCACCGTCCGAGACCGGCGAACAGTCGGTGCGGCGCAAGGGTTCGGCCACCATGGGGTTCTTTTCGGAAATGGTCCGGCAGAACTCCTCGCCGAAGTCCCGGTGCATCTGGGCATACGGGTTGTCCATGCCGTTGCGGTGGTTCTTGGCGGCGATGGAACCGAGGACATCACCGAGGCCACCGGGGTACTTGTCGGCGTCGATGCTTGCCCCGTAGCGCTTCCCGTAGTGTTTGGCGACCTCCGCGAACAGCCCAGTGAACCCCGTGGAAGAGGCTTTTCCTGCCATCTCGTACGAAGCGCCGAGCAAGGCCGCCCCCACAACGTCGGCTCCGGCGTCGGTCATCTTCTCCGCGCCGATCACCAGGACATTCCGGGCGGTCCCGGCGAGCACTGCCTTGACGCCCTGCTGGAACGCCGCCGAGCCGGAAGCGCAGGCGTTCTCTGTGCGCGTCGCGGGAACGTTGGCCAAGTCCGCCGACAACTGAAGTGCCAGCGACGACGTGAACCCCAGAGGCTGCATGCCCGAGTTGAACTGGCCGAGGTAGATTTCGTCAATGTCCTTCGGGTCCAGCCCGGAGTTACTGATTGCTTCGCCGGCAACCTGGACAATCAGCGACTCCAAGGTGTCATCAGACAGTTTGCCGAACTTGCTGTGCCCCCACCCTGTGAGCAGGATGTCCTTGCCGAATTGGTCCTTCAGGCTCATGCGTTTACTCCTTCAAATGTGTGTTCAACAGAGGCGAGCGCCACGGTGAACTCTGCCTCGGTCTTGCTGCGGATCTCTTCCACCGTGACGCCAGGGGCGAGGCGGGTCAGCAGCAGCCGCGTGCCGCCGTCGTGCTCTTCTTCGATGTCGAAAACGGCGAGGTCCGTGATGATCCGGTCAACGCACTTGAGTCCCGTGAGCGGGAGCGTGCATTCGGTGACGATCTTGGCCGAACCGTCCTTGGCGTTGTGCTCGGTGAGGACCACCACCCGCGGTGTCCCGGCCACCAAGTCCATGGCTCCGCCCATCCCTTTGACCATCTTGCCGGGGATGGTCCAGTTGGCCAGGTCCCCCGAGCCGGACACCTGCATGGCACCCAGGATGGCCACCTTCACGTGCCCGCCGCGGATCATGCCGAACGACGTAGCGGAGTCGAAGATGCTGCCGCCGGGGGTGATGGTGACGGTCTGCTTGCCGGCGTTAATAAGGTCGGCGTCTTCATCGCCCTCGTACGGGAACGGGCCCATGCCGAGCAGGCCGTTCTCGCTCTGGAGGACCACCCGGACGCCGTCGGGCAGGTTGTTGGCCACCAGCGTGGGGATGCCGATGCCGAGGTTGACGTAATCGCCGTCGTTTAGTTCTTCGGCCGCGATGGCGGCCATTTGGTCTCGTGTCCATGCCATGGTGATGTGCTCCTTCGCGTTTAGACCGTCAGTGCTTCAGCGCGCCGCGCTTCAGGGCGGGGGCGGACCGTGCGCTGTTCGATGTCCTTGGCCCGGCTGGTTGCCTGCACCAGCCTCTGGACGTAGACGCCCGGTGTGACGATGTGGTTGGGGTCCAGCTCGCCCGGCTGCGCGATGACCTCAGCCTCGGCAATGGTCACTGCACCTGCTGTGGCAACCACCGGGTTGAAGTTCCGCGCGGTGTAGCGGTAGATCAGGTTGCCGTCGGTATCAGCGGTGTGGGCGTGAACCAGGGCGACGTCGGCGGTGATGGCGCGCTCGCGGACGTATGTCACGCCGTCGAACTCTTCCAGGGGCTTGCCTTCGGCAACCAGGGTTCCGACGCCGGTCCGGGTGTAGAAGGCGGGGATGCCGGCGCCGCCGGCGCGGAGACGTTCGGCCAGCGTGCCCTGCGGCGTGAACTCGACCTCGAGCTGCCCGGCGAGGTATTGCTCAGCGAAGAGCTTGTTCTCGCCGACATAGGAGGCGATGACCTTCCGTACCTGCCCGGCTTCGATCAGGACGCCAAGGCCTTTGCCGTCCACTCCCATGTTGTTGGAAACGATGGTGAGGTCCTTCGCGCCCGACTCGCGGACGGCGTCGATCAGGTCAGCGGGGATTCCGCTGAGGCCAAAACCTCCGACGGCGATGGTCAGGCCGTCTGCCATCAGGTCATGAAGCGCTTGGCCTGCGCTGGCGTGAATCTTGGCCATGCTTGACTCCTCTTTGAGCGTGGTTGGATGGTATCCACTTTGTGGACTGTCTGCCTCTGTGTTGGAGCCTATGGTTCTCGCGGACCGCGGTCAATGGCACGGGCTGTTGGCGGCTCACGGTGTGGACGCTACCCTTGAAGGTGTCCATATTGTGGATAAAATCTACTGAAGGGTGCTGTAGTGGTTCAAGGAGCACAAGTGGTGGGCCGGATTGCCCTGTTGCTTCGGCTGGTGGGACGCAAACCCGAGGGCACCTCATTGGCGGGCTTGGTGCGCGAGTCCGGGCTGACCCGGCCAACCGTGCACCGACTGCTGACGTCCTTGGCCGCCGAGGGTTTGCTGGAACACGACTCGGCCTCCGGAAAGTGGGTGCTGGGCCCGGAGATCTTCCTGCTGGGATCCGTAGCTGCTGCGCGTTTCCCCATGGAGGACATAGCCCGGCCGTCGCTACGCAGGTTGGCTGCAGAAACTGGTGAGAGCGCCTTCTTCTCCATCCGCCGTGGAAACGAAACCGTGTGCGTTCTGCGGGAAGAGGGCTCGTTCCCGGTGAGGTCCTTCGTGCTGCACGAGGGCGTGCGGTTCCCGTTGGGCGTGGCATCTGCCGGAACAGCCATCATGGCTTTCCTGCCTCCCCAGGAACAGGAATCGTTGCTGGGGGACTGGCCTGCGCATGCCGGGGAGTTTGCCGTGGGCCACCCTGCTGACGTGGTGAGGGGAAACCTGGAACAGACGCGGTTGGCTGGCTACTCGATCAATCCCGGGTTGATCCTGGAAGGCAGTTGGGGCATGGGAGCGGCAGTGTTTGACCAGCAGGGCCGGCCTGCGTGGGCGCTGTCCTTGACGGGAATTGAACCCCGGTTCCGTCCGGACCGCCAGGAATTCCTGGGCAAGCTGTTGCTTGAGGAAGCCCACCGGATGACAGCGCGGTTGCAAGGGTCCTGACCCAAGTAGGTAGCATTTGTGCGCGTTTAGACGGCTCAAAACGCGCACAAATGCGACCTAGTTGGGGGAGCGGAGGTCCAGCCGCATCAGCACCCTCGGGAAGCCGTTGAGAACGGAGGTGGTTTCAGCGACCTTCTTGAATCCGGCCTTCTCGAACAGCCTGCGGGTGCCAACGTACGCCATGGTCAGATCGACCTTGCCGCCTTTGTTGTCCACCGGATAACCCTCAACAGCGGGCGCGCCATGGCTCTTTGCGAAGTCAATCGCCCCGCGCAGTAACTCGTGCGAAATGCCCTTGCCGCGATGTCCGGGACGCACCCGAATACACCAGACCGACCATACGTTCGTGTCGTCCACATGGGGGATTTTGCGGTTCTTCGCGAAACTGGTGTCCGCGCGGGGGTGCACGGCTGCCCACCCAACTACTTCGTCGCCGTCGTACGCCAAAACACCCGGGGGAGGGTCCTCGGCCACCAGCTTCTTCACGAACCTGCCGCGCTCTTCGCCCTGCAACTCGAGGTTCAGCGTGGACGGGATGCGGTAGCTCAAGCACCAGCACACATTGGCATCGGGACGTTTGGGCCCCACCACGGCCTTCACGTCATCGAACACCGTCGCGGGCCGAACTTCGATTGCCATGCCGCCCATCCTGTCACTGGGTTACACCCCGCCGCAGCAATCCCGGATAAAAAACTTTTTCAATCCGCACCCATCCACCCCGCCCCACCCTCCGAATAGCTGGTGAGACACAAACCGCCGGTGAGGCAAAAGCAGCACCAGTAGCCCGTGTCCCACCACCCAATGGACCCAACGCCCTGGTTCCAAAAACAAGGAGAATGACATGTTGTCCACAAAGCGCCCCGCCCTCGCCTTCGTTGGCCTCACTGCAGCCGCCCTTCTCGGTCTCACTGCCTGTGGTGGTTCCAGCACCTCCAGCACACCGGCTGCTTCATCTGCCGCTCCGGAAACCTCCATGGCGGCACCGTCGCCGTCGGCCTCCGCCATGAGCAGCGCCGCCATGGATCCGGCCGCTAACCTTGTGGGCCCCGGCTGCGCCGGTTACGCCGCACAGGTTCCGGACGGTGCCGGTTCGGTAATGGGCATGGCCCAGGACCCGGTAGCCGTAGCAGCATCGAACAACCCGCTGCTCAAGACCCTGACCGCCGCCGTTTCCGGTCAGCTCAACCCCAAGGTGGACCTGGTTTCTACCCTGAACGGCAGCGAATTCACGGTGTTCGCACCGGTTGACGATGCCTTCGCCAAGATCGACCCCGCAACAATCGAGACGCTCAAGACGGACGATGCCCTGCTGAGCAAAATTCTCACCTACCACGTAGTCCCCGGTCAGCTGACCCCGGACCAGATCGTCGGCACCCACAAGACTGTCCAGGGTGGCGAAGTGACGGTTGCCGGCACCAAGGATGCCCTCACGGTTGACGGAGCTTCCAACGTGATCTGCGGTGGCGTCCAGACCGCCAACGCCACGGTTTACCTGATCGATTCAGTGCTGATGCCCAAATAGGCCATAGGGCTTTAGAGACACCACACAGAAGACACACAACAAAGCAGGCGCCGGAATCCGGCGCCTGCTTTGTTGTGTTGCGGAGTGTTTCCGATTAGCGGCTGAAGTCACTGTCGACGTAGGAACCGATCTTGCTGTGTTCCGATCCGCAGGGGCAATGGTCAAGCTCAATGCGGACTGTCACGGGCTTGGATGCATCCAAGGTGAGGGTCACGTCCTCGCTTGCCTGGTTGTCGAGACTGGCCTGGGTGTTGAGACGGAGGGTGCCGTTGGGAGAGGTGTTGGGCATGGTGGACCTTACTGATGTGTGAATGGGGTTAGCCAAAGCTGGGTTACTTGTGGTCGGAGTCCTGTGGGGGCTTGCCGACGAGGGGGATGGTTCCCGTAGGTGTTCCCCCGGAGCAATCGGACTCCGTGCATTTCTCGGCGCACTCGTGCTTGGTGACGAGGTCGAACTGAACGCCGCCGTGTTGTTCCACCCCGGTGCGGATGGCTCGCTCCACCACGGAAGTGGCCAAGCGCTTGTGCAATTGCAGTGGGTCGCGGCGGAGGTCCTTGACCAGCGCGAAACAGAGCAACAGCATAACGATCACGAATGGCAGAGCTGCCACGATGGTCACTCTTTGCAGGCCCGACAAGGCCTCCGATGGCTTATCACCGCCGGCCAGCAGCATGACCGCTGCCACTGCTCCGGTGAGGCTTCCCCAGAAGATCACCACTCCTCGACGCGGGTGCTCGGCACCGTTTGAGCTCAGGGATCCCATGACGATGGAGGCGGCATCGGCACCGGTGACGAAGAAGATCGCCACCAGCACCATGGCCAGGACTATGACGGCTGCCGTCAGCCAACCGGGCATTCCCAGGTTCTTTACCAAGTCGAAGAGGGCGCCATCGAAGTTGATGGAAGGTGCGCCGTCCACCATGGTGACGAGCCCCGGAGTGCCGGCCTTGTCTGCCTCCTGCTGGACGTGGAAGGCGGCACCGCCGAAGATGCCGAACCAGATGACGCTGACAACGCTGGGCACCAGCAGAACGCCGGTGACGAATTGGCGGATGGTGCGACCGCGGCTGATGCGGGCGATGAACATCCCGACGAAGGGCGTCCAGGAGATCCACCAAGCCCAGTAGAAGATGGTCCAGCTGGTCATCCAGCTACGCAGGGACTCGTCTCCCACAGCTTCGGTCCGTGATGACATTTCGGCAAGGTCCCTGGCGTAGTCACCCACGGCGGAAGGGATCAGGTTCAGGATGAACAGGGTAGGCCCGGCCACGAACACGATCAGGGCGAGAACAACAGCCAGGACCATATTGATGTTGGAGAGCCACTGAATGCCGCGGCTGATGCCAGACACGGCAGATGCCACGAAGCAGAAGGTCAGGATCGCGACAATGACCACGAGCACGGGAGTGCCGATCTCACCCAGCCAACCATTCGAAGTCATGCCGCTGCCGATCTGGAGGGCGCCAAGGCCCAGTGAGGCGGCAGTTCCAAAGAGCGTGGCGAAGATGGCCAGGATGTTGATGAACTTCCCGAGCGGGCCTTCCACCATGCGGATGCCAAAAAGGGAGGTGAAGGCTGCGGAGACCAGTTGCTTGCGGCCCAAACGGTAAGTGCCGTAGGCCATGGCGATGCCGACTACTGCGTACATGGCCCAGGGGTGCAGTGTCCAGTGGAAGATCGATGTAGCCATGGCAGTCTGGATTGCTGCTGGCGTGCGGCCGTCCACTGTTCCCGGCGGCGGCGAGATGTAGTGGTACAGGGGTTCAGCCACACCGTAGAACATGAGCCCAATGCCCATGCCGGCGGCGAACATCATGGCCACCCAGGAGATGGTACGGAACTCGGGCTTCTCGCCGTCCTTGCCCAGCGGGATGTTGCCGAACTTGCCGAGGGCAAGCCACAGGACGAAGACGACGAACAACGAGGCGAGGACCATGAAGAGCCAGCCGGTGTACTCCATGACCCAGTTCAGGGCGCCTTTGGAGGTATCGGAGAGGCTGTCCCGTCCGACAAATCCCCAGACCACGAAGGCGACGGCGATGGCGCCCGTGATCCCGAAGGTGACTTTGTCGAGGGTAAGTTTGCGGTTCCGGCGGGCCGAAACGGCCTGCTCGGTCTTGGCGTGGCGCAGCTCTTCCATGATCTGTTCGTATTCTCCAGAATCGGGAAGGGTCTCTGCGCCTCCGTCCTCAGCGTCGAGGGCTGCCAAGTTGGTGTCATCGGGGGAGACCGTGATGATTTCCTCAGGGTTCTCCGCTTGGGTGGGGCTGGCTGCTGCCGGGTTACCTGCCAAACGATCGTCGGCAGGTAACTCCTCTGGTGTTAAGGGTTTTGTGTCACTGTTTATAGCCATGAGCGGGTCCTTTGCTCGGCGAGTCATGGGTTTGCGTTTATACATGGCCCTGATAAGTGAGGCCGAAGGGGAGGTTGGGGGCTTCCCTGCTGCCCGTGTTGCTGTCCCCGGTCGTCGCTTCATGAGCGTAGACGGGCAGTTCCATGGTGCACCTCATAGGTCGGACGGATTGGTTGAACGCTGGGCTCGTGGGGCCCGAAGGGCGTTCCGCATGAATCAACAACATTCGCGCTAAGCAACAGAGTGCGCCCCGTCACACTCAAAGTCAAGGCTTTTCCGCACTTTGACGGCAAGTTGATATATCAATTGGCCTTGAGGGTCACAGCTGCCCTTTGCGGTTGCTGTTGCCCTTGGGGCTGGTGGAATTGCCGGGACTGCTGTGCCTAGCGGCGCCTGTAACCCATCCGGGCGCTGATGGTCAGCCCCGCCTCGCGGAGGCCGTCGATAAGCCCCGGCTGGTCCTCGGGCAAGAAGCGGAACGCCGGGCCGGAGATACTCACCGCGGCAATGACACTTCCCGAATGGTTGAAGATGGGCACGGCAATGGCGGTGAGGCCGATTTCGAACTCTTCATGGACTGTGGCGTACCCGTTGCGGGCCACGTCCAGCAGCTGTTTTTCCAGCTCCCCGCGGTTGGTCACGGTGAGTGGCGTTCGCGCGGGCAGGCCCACTGCCTTGAGGACTTGGCTTCGTTCGTCGGCGGTCAGCGCGGCAAGAAGGACTTTGCCGCTGGATGTGGCATGCAGTGGAGTCAGGCTGCCTACCCAGTCGTAGGTGGCCAGCGTTGAAGGTCCCATCGCCTGGTCCACGTTGACGGCATAGTTTGACCGCAGCACAGCCAAGTTGACGGTTTCCTTATATTCGGCCGCAAGCGACTCCAGGACTTGTCGCGCCTCGTGCACCACACTCAGCCTGCCGGGAATCGAAGACGCCAGACGGAGGATCCCGAAGCCCAGCTGGTACTTGCCGCGTTCACTGTTCTGCCGGACGATGTCACGGTTGACCAAGGACCCCACCAACCTGGACACGGTGGACTTATGGATGCCCATTTCTTCGGCGATGTCACTCACTCCGGCATCGCCGTCACGGGCCAGGATTTCCAGGATCTGAAGCGCACGGTCAACGGATTGGACGCCGCCGCCTTGGGCGTCTACGTCCTTGTCGATGTCCGGGTTGTTGCGTGCGGCCATGGTGCCTCGTGTCATTGTCCAGGCAGGCCGCCCTGAGCCGGTAGCCCTGTTCGGCCTGCACCCTCGTCTTTCCTCATCCTAGACGGAGTTTGCACGGACCCTTTCGCGCCATGGGACTCACGTGATTCAGCAAATCCTGCCGAAGGGCCCAGCCCACCACTTTGTCCACGGCATTGTGGCGGCCGACGTCTTCCCGCAGGCACAGCAGCTCCGGGATGGAACCATCCACCTTGAAGAGCCCTGCAGCATGAACCCCTCCGGTTCTGTCGAAGACGGCCTGCGCTTCCCGGAGGCGCTCCGGGAGCTCGGCGAGGACATCCACTGGAACCTGTAGCCGGTCCAAGGATGGATCGAAGTGGATGGGTCTGCACCCCGTCCTCATGGTCACGGCAAAGGAGGTGCCTCCAATCCTGATTTCCAAGGGTTCTTCGGCGGCCAGAACATCCTCCTTGAACCGCACGGAATTTTCGCTGTCTGTTGTGCGTCCAAGCGGAAACGATGGATTTTCCTGCGCTGGGTCATGCGTGCCATCCGGCGTACCCTCCTGGTTGGTCCGGGGAACTGATGGGTGCTGTCCACGGCAGCGGCAGGACGGGAACGGGCGCGCCGGCTGCGACGCCTTCAGGAGGAACTGCCATGTATCCGTCTGCCCAAGCAAGCCGGCGCATCATCCCCGGACCCGTGTGGGCGTCAGGGAACGCGAGACCGTGGATAAAGGTGCAGGGTATGAGCCGTGTCCGCTTGGGGTCCGGCTCGATGTCGGCCCCGGACGTCATCAGACCGGCGCCACGGAGAGGCCTGTTTCCCAGGGCCGCCAACAAGGGTTCGCCAAGGGTCATGAGCGCCAACATGGCGGCCAACGGATTGCCCGGAAGCCCGATGACGAAACGGCCATCAGGAAGTTCCGCCAGCATGGCTGGATGCCCTGGCCGCATCGCGATCCCGTCCAAGAGGAGCCGGCCTCCGAGTGTCACGATGGCATCGCGGAAGTGGTCTGTCCCGGATTTGCCTGTCCCGCCGGTGGTGATCGTCACCTCGGGTGGTGAGCCCTCAGGGACGCGGCCCAGCGCAGCCATCCACTCTTCAGACGAGTCGCCTATCCTGAGCTGGCCGCCGGGCTCCCCGCCCAATAGCGAAATGACGGCATCAAGCTGTGGGCCGAACGCGTCGCGGACCTGTCCTGGTGCAGGCTGACCTGAGGTGACCACTTCCGAACCGGTAAGTACGACGGCGACCCTCGGCTTGCGCTGTACCTGAACGTGATCGTGTCCGGCCACAGCAGCGAGGGCGAGGTGTGCAGGATTGAGGACCGTTCCGGCGGGTATGAGGACTTCTCCCGCCAAGGCTTCCTCACCGGCTGGACGAATATGCCGCCCAGGGAGTGTCTCGCCCGGCTTCGCGTCGTGCCTGAGTGAGAGGTGCCCGTCCCCGTAGACGTGGCCGCTTTCCTTGCGCAGGACTGCCGTGGCACCGTCGGGCACGAGTCCGCCCGTGGCGATGACGCTGGCTTCGCCCGGTGCCAGCGGCAGCCCCGTCGTCGTCATTTTTCATGGTCCGCTGCCGCTGAAGGCCCAACCGTCCATGGCTGACGACGCATAGTGAGGGAGGTCCCGGTGGGCGGTGACGGGGCTGGTCAGGGTGCGCCCCATAGCTTCGCGAAGGGTCATTGTCGAGGACGGCAACGGGCCGGCACAGTGGTAAGCCAGTTGTCGAGCTTCGGCCCAGGTGGGTGGGTGCCGCGGTTCGCCGCTCACCATGAACCCTGCGTGAGCGTCGGTGAAGGTTGCTTGTGCAAGCATGAATGTCCGCTTCCTGAGGTGGTGCTGCTGGTGTGACGCAGATACCGGGGACTGCCCGGCCTTCCCGTAATTCTTGCCGCGCAGTCCCCGGTATCCGTGTGGTGCGTGCTGTGCCCGACGTGAATTAAGCCTTCACGTAGCCGTTGGGGTTCAACACGAACTTTGTTGCCGCTCCGGCGTCGAATTCGGCGTAGCCGCGCGGTGCGTCCTCGAGCGGGATGGCCTGGGCGTTGACTGCCTTGGCGATCTGGACCTTGTCATGGAGGATGGCCATCATCAGCTGCCGGTTGTACTTCATGACGGGGCATTGGCCGGTGGTGAAGGACAAGGACTTCGCCCAGCCGGTACCAAGGGACAGCGAGAGTGAGCCGTGCTTGGCGGCATCGTCGATTCCACCCGGATCGCCCGTGACGTAGAGCCCGGGAATGCCCAGGGATCCGCCGGCGGCAGTGATGTCCATGAGGGAGTTCAACACAGTGGCAGGAGCTTCGTGTGAGGCATCCTTACCGTGGCCGCGGGCTTCGAAGCCCACCGCGTCCACGCCGCAATCCACCTCCGGAACGCCAAGGATTTGTGCGATCTGCTCTTTCGGATCGCCGTTGGAAACGTTGACTGTTTCGCAACCGAAGGAGCGCGCTTGCGCCAGGCGGTCCTCGTTCATGTCGCCCACAATCACGACGGCGGCGCCAAGCAGCTGTGCGCCCACGGCGGCAGCAAGGCCCACGGGCCCGGCGCCTGCGACGTAAACCGTGGACCCCACGCCCACGCCGGCAGTGACTGCGCCATGGAAGCCGGTGGGGAAGATGTCCGAGAGCATGGTCAAGTCCATGATCTTCTCCAGGGCTTGATCGCGGTCCGGGAAGCGGAGCAGGTTCCAGTCGGCGTAGGGGACCAGCACGAACTCTGCTTGTCCGCCGACCCAGCCTCCCATGTCCACGTAGCCGTAGGCGCTGCCTGGGCGGTCAGGGTTGACGTTGAGACAGATGCCGGTCTTTTGCTCCTTGCAGTTCCGGCAACGGCCGCAGGAAATGTTGAAGGGGACCGACACGATGTCGCCCACTTTGATGAACTCGACGTCGGGCCCCACCTCCACCACTTCGCCGGTGATTTCGTGGCCGAGGACCAAGTCCTGCGGAGCTGTGGTGCGGCCACGGACCATGTGTTGGTCCGAACCACAAATGTTGGTGGTAACAGTACGGAGGATCGCGCCATGCGGCACCTTCCGTCCGACGTTTGCCGGGTTGACGCCCGGTCCGTCCTTGAGCTCAAACGTTGGGTAGTCAGTGTCGATGATTTCGACGACACCGGGTTCCTTGTAGGCGACTGCTCTGTTTCCTGACATGGTCACTCCCTATTCTTTGGCTGTTGCTGAAACGTGCTGCCCAATGATCCGAAAGCGGTGCTTCGATGAGGAAATACCTCCCCAGGTTTCAGGCCACCGAAGCACCATTCACGGACCATCGGACATGTGGACAAACTCTTTTGTGGATTCAGGCCTTTTCCAGCCGGATGATCACGGACTTTGAGGTGGGCGTTCCGCTGGTATCGGCCACGGAATCCAAGGGGACCAGAACGTTGGTTTCCGGGTAGTACGCGGCGGCGCACCCCTTCGGCGTCGAATAGGAGACGATGCGGAAGTTCTCGGCCCGTCTGTCTGTTCCTTGGAATTCGGAGATCAGATGGACCATGTCTCCGTCGGCAAAACCCAGCTCGGTGATGTCGTCGGCGTTGATGAGCACCACGCGTCGGCCACCATGGATGCCGCGGTAGCGATCGTCCTTGCCGTAGATGGTGGTGTTGTACTGGTCGTGTGAGCGCAGGGTTTGCAGGACCAATCGCCCGGGCGGGATCTTAATGAACTCCAGTTCGTTGCCCGTGAAGTGTGCTTTTCCTGATGCGGTGTCGAACTTCCTGGCATCGCGCGGCGGATGTGGCAAGACAAACCCGCCCGGATGCTGGATCCGCGCTTCGAAGTCCTCAAAGCCGTCAAAGACGGACTCGATGTGCGTACGAATAAGCGAGTAGTCGTCCCTCATGGCCAACCACGAAGCCTGAGGGGTGTTGGGCAGGCGACGGTGGCCGTCCTTGAACAACCTGTCCGCAAGGTTGCACACAATTGCTACTTCGGAGTGGAGGTGTTCACTTGCGGGCTTGAGCCGTCCCCGTGATGCGTGGACGGCGCTCATCGAATCTTCCACGGTGACCCGCTGGTCGCCGGTCCGCTGGGTATCCTTCTCGGTGCGTCCCAGGGTAGGCAGGATCAGCGCCCGGCCGCCTGTGGACAGGTGCGAGTGGTTCAGTTTCGTGGAAATTTGAACGGTCAACCGGGTGTTGGCCAGGGCTTGCTCGGTGACGTCTGAATCGGGGGCGGCCCGGACGAAGTTGCCACCCATGCCCATGAAGAAACGGACTTTCCCGTCCCGCATGGCGCGGATGGCTGCCACGGTGTCATAGCCGTGCTCCCGGGGAGACCGGAACTCGAATTCCTGGTCCAGCCGGTCGTGGAAGGTCTCCGGCATCTTTTCGAAGATGCCCATGGTGCGGTCGCCCTGGACGTTCGAATGGCCGCGTACAGGGCAAACCCCGGCGCCGGGCTTTCCAATGTTGCCCTGAAGCAGCAGGACGTTCACTACGTCGCGGAGGGTGGGTACGGAATGCTTGTGTTGGGTCAGTCCCATGGCCCAGCACACGATGGTGGCGCTGGAGGCGAGCAGCCGCTCACCTGTCGAATGAATTTGTTCCACAGTGAGGCCCGTTGCCTCCACGATGTCTTCCCACTCCACCTTCTCCAGGTAGCGCAGGTAGTCGTCGATGCCCACCGTGTGGTTGTCGATGAACTGGTGGTCAAGCACCGTTTGCAGGCCCGGGGTGTTCCGTCCGGCAGCTTCGGCCTCAAGCAGATATTTGCCCAGGCCCTGGAAGAGGGCCTGATCGCCGCCGGCGCGGATCTGCAGGAAGTCGTCCGTCAGTTGGGTCCCTTGGATCATTCCAGCTACGTGCTGAGGGTTTTCGAAGTGCAGGAGCCCGGCTTCAGGGAGCGGGTTAACGGACACGATGACCGCGCCGTTCTTCTTCGCCTTTTCCAGTGCACTGAGCATGCGTGGGTGGTTGGTACCGGGATTCTGCCCGGCCACGAAGATCAGCGATGCCGTCTCCAGGTCCGTCAGGCTGACAGAACCCTTGCCGATGCCGATGGTTTCCACCAACGCGGAGCCGGAGGATTCGTGGCACATGTTGGAGCAGTCCGGGAGGTTGTTGGTGCCCAGGCCGCGAACCAGCAGCTGGTACACGAACGCTGCTTCATTGGAGGTCCTGCCGGAGGTGTAGAAGACCGCTTCATTGGGGTGTTCCAGGCTCCGTAGCTCCTCGGCCATGAGGTCATAGGCTTCCTCCCAGTCAATTGCCCTGTAGTGGGTAGCGCCTTCATCGAGGAACATCGGGTGGGTGAGCCGGCCTTGCTGGCCCAGCCAGAAGTCATCGCGTGTCTTGAGTTCGGCAACGGAGTGCTGGGCGAAGAATTCCGGCGTGACGCGGCGGCGGGTAGCTTCCTCAGCCACCGCTTTGGCGCCGTTCTCGCAGAACTCTGCCGCGTTGCGCTTTTCGTGCTCGGGCCAGGCGCAACCCATGCAGTCGAACCCGTCCAGCTGATTCACTGCCAGCAGGGTCTGAACGCTGCGCAGCGGTCCCATCTGTTCCAGCGAAATTTTCAAGGCGTTGGCAACAGCGGGGATGCCCACGGCCTTGGTCTTGGGTTTGGTGACGGTCAGCTTTGACTCGTCGATGTTCTCGCGAGGAGCTTTGGAATGCATGGAAAACCCTTCAGATCCGGGAAGTGGAAGCAGTGACCAACGTGGTTCTGGACTGCTGCCGGGCCGCTTCCACGGTGTGCAGCAGCAAGAGCGCGGTGGTCACTGACCCGACGCCGCCTGGAACCGGACTCAGGCCGGCCGCGACGCCGGTGACGCTGGCTTCGTCAACGTCACCCACCAGGGAACCGTCGGGCAGGACGTTCGTCCCGACGTCGATCACTACCGTCTCCGGGGACAGGTGACTGCCCTTCAACAGTCCGGTTCGCCCGGCGGCAACAACCACGACGTCGGCTGGCTGGGTATAGCGTTCCAGCGGTCCTGATTTGGAATGGCAGATGGTGACGGTCGCGTCCCTTTCGAGGAGGAGCAGGGACAGCGGCTTGCCCACCACGGCGGAACGCCCGACGACGGCCACGTTCCGCCCGGCGACTGGAATCTGGAAGTGGTCCAGCAGCTCCACCACGGCCTGGGCAGTAGCGGGTGCGAAGGCGGGCTGCCCCACAGCCAAGCGGCCGAGGCTGAGGGGATTGGCGCCGTCGATGTCCTTTTCGGGAGCGACGAGGCCCACCAGCCGGTCAGCGCCAACGGTCGCTGGCAGGGGAGTCTGGAGGATGATGCCGTGGACGGACGGCTCCTCGCTGAGGTCCCCCAGGACGCTGGCCAGCACTTGTTCGGTGGCGTCGTGGCCAAGATCGACAATCCTGCAACCAATACCAGCTCGTCCGGCAGCACGCTCGATGGATCGGACATACCAGTGCGTCGATTCGTCGTCCGTTGCAACAACAACAGCCAAGACCGGACGGATGCCCTCGTCATCCAGGAGGGCGGTCTCCTCATGGGCCCGCTGCTGGATAAGGGCAGCGAGCGGCTTGCCGGACAGCACTGCAGTGGTCATGAGAGGATCCTTTCGCGGACGCGCTTCACCAAGGAGTCGGCCGCCAGAACCACTTTGTCTTCAATGCCGTTCGTCTGTTCCGCCAAACGGGAGCGGGCTTCGCCGTGCTTGATGGCGACAACATTGATGTCGATGTTGACCCGGGCCGTGGTGGCAGCTGCCCGGGCTGCATCGGCGGCAGCGGCGACGTCGCTGATGACGTTGGGATTGGCCACATCAAAGAGTTCCGTCGCAAGGTCCACCACTTCGCCGGCAACCTTGATGAGCTGCGCAGGAGTCTGGGCGGCCTGGACCAGGGCGTCCTGGATGGCAGCAGTTCTTATTGCCTTGAGTTCGTCGGTGTCCGAGGGGAGCTTGTAGGAGTCGATGACGGACTGGAAGGCGTGCTCGTCGGCGTCCGCGAGACGTAATGCCTCGACGATCAGGTGGTCGGCGGCGCTGGTGATCCGGGTGACCAGCGCTGCATGCTCCTCATATTTGGCGCCGGTGGTGTATCTCGCCACCATGGCCACCAAGGCAGCACCTTGGGCGGCATGCAAGGCCGCGGCCGCGCCTCCACCGGGGGTGGGCTGACGTGAGGCGAGCCTGGAGAGGTAATCGCTGATGGTTTCTGAACTGATCATGGGAGTGCTAGCCCCGGAGCCGGCTCATGGTGGGGTCGTACAGCGGATCTTCCGTAACGGTGGCTTGGATGCGGCGTCCGAAGTACTCGATTTCCACGGAGTCTCCGAGGGACACTGCCGCGGGCAGGTAGGCATAGGCAATAGGCTTGCGGACCGAGTAACCGTAGGCCGCGCTGGTAACGTAGCCCACCGCCTGGTCCTTGTAGAACACCGGTTCCTTGCCCAGCACCAGGCTCCTGCCGTCGTCGACGGTCAAGCAGCGCAAGCGGCGGGCCGAGCTTTCCTCACTGCGCCCTTCCAAGGCGGCTTTGCCGACGAAGTTCTCCTTGGTCATCTTCACGGCGAAGCCAAGGCCGGCCTCATAGGGGTCGTGCTCAGTGGTCATGTCCGAACCCCAGGAACGGTAGCCCTTTTCGAGTCGCAGCGAGCTGAAGGCGGCACGGCCCGCGGCGATGACGCCGAACGGCTGGCCGGCCTTCCACAAGGCGTCCCAGAGGCGCTGCCCGTTGTCGGCGCTGGTGTAGAGCTCCCAGCCCAGTTCGCCCACGTAGGAGAGCCGCATCGCGGTGACAGTGACTCCTCCGATGGTGACCTTCTTCGCGCGGAAGTACTTTAGGCCGTCGTTTGTGAAGTCGTCGCTGCTCACCGTGCTGATGAGGTCACGGGCGAGGGGACCCCACAAACCGATGCAGCAGGTGCCACCAGTGGTGTCGCCGACCTGGACCCAGTCTCCGGCGCCTCCATTTTCGGTCTGGTGCCGGGCCGCGCGCTCGAAGTAGGCGGTGTCCATGTTGCCGTTGGCGCCAAGCTGAAAAGTGTCTTCACTCAGGCGGGCCACGGTGATGTCGCTTCGTACGCCACCGGCTTCATCCAGGAGCAGCGTGTAGGTCACGGCGCCGGGCTTCTTGGCAAGGTCGCCTGTGGTCAGTTCCTGCAGCAACTTCAGGGCTCCCGGGCCGGAAACTTCGAGGCGCTTCAGCGGCGTCATGTCGTACATCGCCACTGCTGTGCGGGTCTTCCAGGCCTCGGCCGCGGCGATAGGCGAGCTGAACATTCCGGACCAGGCGTCGCGGGCCGGGGGCTGCCAGTCGTCCGGCATTTCCTTGAGGAGTTCAGCGTTGGCTTCGAACCAGTAGGGGCGCTCCCAGCCGGCACCTTCCAGGAAGTAGCCGCCCAACTGCTTGTGGCGAGCGTGGAAAGGGCTCACGCGGAGGTTACGGGGAGAAAGCTTGGGCTGGAGCGGGTGCATCACATCGTAGATCTCCACGAAGTTCTGCTGGGAGGTTTCGCTGACGTATTCGGGGGTCAGTTGGACCTCTTCGAAGCGGTGGATGTCGCAGTCACCGAGGTCAATTTGCGACTTTCCTTCGATCAGGAGCTCGGCCACGGCACGGGCGATGCCGGCGGAGTGAGTGACCCACACGGCCTCGGCAACGAAGAAGCCGTCCACTTCCTTGGACTCGCCCACCAGGGAGCCACCATCCGGGGTGAAGGAGAAGATGCCGTTGAAGCCATCCTCGATTTCGCTTTCCCGCAGTGCCGGCAGGATCTGCTTGGTTGCTTCCCACGCGGGAAGGAAGTCTTCCAGCGTGAAGTCCAGGCGCGAGGGCATGTTGTGTTCGGTGATGCTGCTGGGCTCGTAGCTTCCGAGTTCATCGAGACCCACGGGCATGGGCCGGTGGGCGTAGGAGCCAATGCCGTAACGGTCGCCGTGCTCGCGGTAGTACAGGTCCTGGTCCTGGTGGCGCAGGATCGGCAACTGGGCGCCGTTGGGAAGTTCGTTCTTGCCCTTTTGGGCGGGAACCGGCGTCGTCTTTACATACTGGTGCGCCAGCGGGAGGAGCGGAACGGACATCCCGATCAACTCGCCCACCTTGGCGCCCCAGAAGCCGGCGCAGGAAACCACGATGTCCGCGGGGATCACGCCGTCGGCGGTCTCGACGCCGGTCACGCGGCGGTTTGACTGCTCGATTCCAGTCACCTCGGTGTTGCCGATGTACTTCACGCCGGCGGCTTCAGTGCGCTTGATGAGCAACTGCACGGCGCGGGCTGCAAGCGCCAGGCCATCGGTGGGGACGTGGAGGCCACCCAGGATGTCTTCCTCATTGATCAGGGGGTAGAGCTCCTTGCATTCTTCGCGGGACAGGATCTTGCCGTCGATGCCCCACGACTGTGCGTAGCCGAGCTTGCGCTTCAGGTCAGCCAGGCGGGTCTCGGTAGTGGCAACTTCAAGGCCGCCCACCTGGTTGAAGCAGCTTTGGCCGTCCTCCGTGAGGGACAGGAGCTTTTCCACTGTGTACTTGGCGAACAGTGCCATGGACTTTGAGGGGTTGGTCTGGAAAACAAGGCCTGGTGCGTGGGACGTGGAGCCACCGGGCATGTTCAGGGGTCCTTGGTCCAGGACGGTGATGTTGTTCCAACCGCGGGTGACCAGTTCGTCGGCGAGGTTGGTGCCAACAATCCCAGCTCCGATGATGACAATGCGAGGCGTGGATGCCATGGGGGTTCTCCTGCTGAAGTTTATAGGGGTGAGTCTGCTGGTGTTCTGGTGCTTGGTTTAGCGGAAAACCACGGTGCTGGTCTGGTCCAGCAGCACGCGGTGTTCGCAGTGCCACCTGACAGCGCGGGACAATGCCAAGGCTTCTGCGTCCTGGCCCACGGTTGAGAGTGTGGTGGGACCGTAGCTGTGATCGACACGGATGACTTCCTGCTCGATGATCGGTCCCTCGTCCAAGTCCGCGGTGACGTAGTGGGCAGTGGCACCCACCAGTTTCACGCCGCGGTCATAGGCCTGGTGGTAGGGGCGGGCGCCCTTGAATCCGGGCAGGAAGGAGTGGTGGATGTTGATGGCGCGTCCTTCGAGGGCACGGCACAGGTCGTCCGAAAGTACCTGCATGTAGCGCGCCAGCACTACGAGGTCTACGTTGTACTCTTCCACCAGGTCCAGGAGCCGCTGCTCAGCGTCCCTCTTGGTATCCGGGGTGACGGGAATGTAAACGAAGGGCAGGCCAGCGGCTTCAGCCATGGCACGGTGGGTTTCATGGTTGGATGCAACCACCACGAGGTCACCGCCGAGGCTGCCGCCCCGCCAGCGGAAGATGAGGTCATTGAGGCAGTGCCCGAACTTGGACACCATTACCAGGACCCGCTTCTTGGTTTGGTCGTGGAAGCTGAACTTCATCTCGAAGCGGTCAGCAATCGCGCTGAACTCCTCTTCGAGCCGCTCCGGTGAGTAGGACAGCGGGCCGGAGAAAGCCGTCCGCAGGTGCAGCGTCTGGCGGAGGCCGTCGTCGAACTGCTGGTGCTCTTCGATGTTGAAACCGCGCTCGAAAAGGAAGGTTGTGACTGCCTGGACAATTCCGGCGCGTTCGACGCACGACAATGTGAGTACGAACTTCTGTGCTTGCTCTTCTTTGAGCATTTCGGGCTTCGGCAGGGTGCTTACCGGTGAGTCTGTCGCCACGAGGGTCATGTCTCCTCCTTAAGATATATTCCTGGGTCCTGTACTGATATATTAGGATTGGATTCAGCGTATACTGGCGTTCAGGGCAGGTCAATAGATTTTTTGGTTGTGAAGAAAGGGATGGCGCTGTGGCTTTTGGAACTCTGGCAGTCACCGGCGAGGCGGCGAAGAAATCCTTGGCTGACGTCGCGTATGAACGCCTCCGGGATCGCTTGCTGATGTTGGACATCAAGCCTGGCGACCTCCTCAATGATGACCAGCTCGCCCGGGACCTGGAGGTCGGCCGAACGCCAGTGCGTGAAGCATTGAAGCGCCTGGAGTTGGACCGGCTCGTCATTACTTATCCGAGGCGGGGAACGTTTGCCACCCGCGTGGAAGTAACTGACCTGGCCTTTATATCGGAGATCCGGGCGCAGCTGGAACCCCTGGCTGCCGCGAGGGCTGCACGCGTTGCCTCGGCAGCCACCAAAGAACACCTCCGCGAGGTAATGCGCGCAGTGGAGGACTTTGACGTCAGTGCAGCCTCAGTGGTTGAAACCCTGCGACTTGACGCCAGCGTTCACCAGGGCATCTATGCGGCGGCCGCGAACCCGCACCTTGAAGACATTCTGATCCGGTATGACAATCTGGCTACCCGCATCTGGTGCATGGTCTTGGACCGGTTGCCTGATCTGGGGCACCATGTGCGCGAGCACCTCGACCTGCTGAGGGCCGTCATTGATGGTGATGAGGATCAGGCTGCCGAGTTGGCCCGAGTCCATGTCAGTGGCTTCGAACACGCTGTGCGCCAGGCGCTTTTCGCCGCCTAGGTAGCGCCGATATCCCGTGACGACAAGACCCCACCATTTTGAACACCTCCCATTGACTGGCGGCAGTCGCATCAACGAGGGCGCGGCGATGATCCGTTCCAAGGGCGAAGCCGGCACCGGCGATGTTTCCAACGCCACCGGGCACATGCGCCAGATCCGTTCCGAGATCGCCAAGCTCGCAGCCCTTCCCGAGGACGAGCTGTACGTCGCGGCCAAGGAACTGCAGGCCCCGTACGAACTGGTCAAGGAAGTAGCCGCCACCGGCAAGCTCCCCGTGGTGCTGTTCACCGCCGGTGGCATCGCTACCCCGGCTGATGCTGCGATGATGATGCAGCTCGGCGCCGACGGCGTGTTCGTTGGTTCGGGGATCTTCAAGTCCGGCAACCCCGCAGAGCGCGCCGCCGCCGTCGTGAACGCAACCGCTTACTATGCCGATCCTGACGTGATCGCCAAGGTCTCCCGTGGGCTCGGTGAAGCCATGGTCGGCATCAGCGTCGACGACATCCCGCAGCCCCACCGCCTCGCAGAACGCGGCTGGTAAGGGCATGACCGATCTTGCTCTCGTCAAAACCGTTCACGGCCGCGGCCTCCGGAAGGACTGGGCTCAGCTGACCGGCCACACGGTGGAGGTGTGGTTGATGGGGGACCATGTTCTCACCGGTGTGGTCGAGCAGGCTTCCGACGACGACTCCGTGCTGTGGATCGCCGCGGAGGGACTCTCTACGAGGAAACTGTTCGATAAGTCGACGGGGTACCAGATTTGGGCGTGAGCGGCTCTCAGCCAGACCTCGGGGTCCAGCGAGCCCTCGCTGACGCGCATATGCGTGCGGGCCACGCATGCGGACCGTCGATGCCCGGATGCGGGTGTCGTGATTGAAAAAGCGTGGCCGCCACCGATTGGAGTGTCAGCGGTCGTCTTCGGGGCGGGCCGTGAGGATTCGGTGGGCGCTCTCCTGAAGGATGCCGAGTGACTCCTGAATCAGGGGCGATGCGATGCTGCCCCTGCGCGCCGCGGCCACGATGCGGCGCGCAGGCTTCCCTTTGCCGGTGATGCGTAGTCGAACCACATTCTCGGCGTTATGCAGGGGTGCCAGTCGCGGCAAAAGGCCTACCCCCAGCCCCGCACCCACGAAAGCAATCTGGGTTTCCCATTCCACGGCCTCATGGGCAATGCGCGGTGTTACCCCCACGGCCGTGAACGCCGCTGTGAAGAGGGCGTGATAGGTGGACCCGGCGGATTCGGTGATCCATGGTTCAGACGCGAGCTCTTCGAGCGTCACCGTTTCCCGTGATGCCAACGGATGGTCGGCGGGAATGATCACGTCCAGGGGATCGTCGAGCAGAACGGTCTGTTCGAAGCGCGGATCGTCTTCAACATAGGTGTCGGACTGCATGGCAACGATGACTGCAAGGTCGATCCGCTCGGCGACCAACAAGTCGAAGCAGCGGGCCGGGTTGGCCTCGAGTACCTGTACCTCCAGCAGGGGACGTGTGGAGCGCAAAGTAGCGGCTAGTGGAGCGAGCAACTGCGCGGCCGCCGTCGAGAATCCGCCGAGGCCGAAACGGGACTGCACCTGGTCTCCGGCCTCCATGGCCGCCGCGCGCAGACGCTCCCATTCGGCAATGAGGGCGTCCGAGCCTGACACGAGAAAGCGGCCCGTGGCGGTCAGCCGAACGCCCCGGCCGTCCTTGGTGAGCAGCTGCATTCCGAGCATGCGCTGGAGCTCCCGCAGTTGCGCGGAGACGGCGGAGGGGGAATAACCAGTGAGCTCCGCGGTCGCGCCAATGGTGCCGCACCGGGCAAACACCCGAAGTGTGATGAGCCTCGCATCAATCATGCACCTATTGTGCACGGTTATCTTCTAAATCTTGCGCTTTTGTTGCGGTTCAATCATCCCTAATCTCATGACTAGAAGGATTTCGACAACGCCGCTCGCACCCCACGCAGCCGTGGTCCCCACGAAACGCACACTTACCCCACGCCTCCCGGGAGGAAACACATGTCTGCTCCAGTCTTGCCCCTCAACTCACGCGGAAAACTCGCTTCATCTTTGCATGCAGAGCAGCTGGCGGAGATCAGCGGACTGTTCGAGTTCCGGCGCAAGGGATATTCCCTCGATGCGCCTTTCTACACCGATGCCACGATCTTCAAGATCGACATGGAAGCCATTTTTGGCCAGCACTGGATCTTCGCAGCCAGCATCGCCGAACTGCCGGAGCCGGGCGACTACGTCACCGTCGACTATGGTCCCTACTCCCTGATAGTGCTGCGCAATGACGACGGCGGCGTGAACGTCCTGCACAACGTCTGCCGCCACCGCGGCGCCCGTGTCCTGACCGAGTCCGCCGGGTCAACAGGCAACCTGGTCTGCGGCTACCACTCCTGGACCTACTCCCCGGAGGGCAACCTGATCCACGCCTCCGCACCAGGGGAGACGAAGTTCGATAAGGGCTGCTTCGGCCTCAAGCGCGCCCACAGCCGCGTCGTTGCCGGACTGATCTTCGTCTGCATTGCGGACGAACCGCCCACAGACTTTGACGAGACCTCCAAGATCTTCGAGCCGTACCTCGCGCCGCACGATCTTTCCAAGACGAAAATCGCCTACCAACAGAACATCGTTGAAGAGGGCAACTGGAAGCTCGTCATGGAGAACAACCGTGAGTGCTACCACTGTGACGGCCACCCGGAGCTCGCTTGTTCCCTCTTCCCGACCTGGGGCCTGACGGAGGGCCTGATCCCGGCCCACCTTGAAGAAGTGTGGGACCGTAACAAGGAAGCACAGGCATCGCTCGAGGAGCGTTGCCGCCGCTATGGCCTTCCTTACGAGGTAGTGGAAGAGCTCGACACCCGCATTGCCGGAATCCGCATCTCACGGGAATCGCTCGACGGCGACGGTGAATCATTCTCGCCCGATGGGCGCAGGCTCTCCAAGAAGCTGCTCGGCGATTTGCGGGACTTCCGCCTTGGCCGTTGCTCGATGCACCTGCAGCCCAATAGCTGGTTCCACTTCCAGAGCGACCACGTCATCACGTTCGGCGTCTTCCCCATCAACGAACACCAGTCCCTGGTCCGTACTACGTGGCTGGTAGCCGACGACGCCGTGGAAGGCGTCGATTACGACCTGGAAAAGCTCACCTACACCTGGAAGCAGACAAATCTGCAGGACAAGGCGTTCGTCGAGCTGTGCCAGACGGGCGCCGGCAGCCCCGCCTACGAACCCGGCCCGTACATGAAGAGCGAGTACCAGGTGGAGGCATTCATCAACTGGTACGTGCAGCGCGTCCAGGAGCACTTGGCATGACGGAACTCCTCACTGAGACGATAGTCCAGGAGCCACATCGCATTCGCGGTCTTGAGATGCCGTGGAACAGAGTGATGGGCAGCACTGAGGGGCCCGCCAGCGCTGCGCGCGCGTTGGGTCCCTGGCATCCGCAGGAGTTCATGGCCGAATGTGTCGAGATTGTTCCCGAGGTGGGCGGCATGATGACCTTCGTCTTCCGTCGCTCCGACGGTGCGCCCCTGGCGTTCCGGGCAGGCCAATACGTGAACGTTGCCTTCCCCGTGAACGGCGAGGACCAGGATCCGGTGGATCGCAGCTACTCACTGTCCAGCGCGCCCACCAAACCGTGGACCTTCGACATCACCGTCAAACGCGATGCCACGGGCCTGGTCTCACCGTGGGTACATGAGAACATCAAGCCGGGTACCGTCCTGGACATGCTCGGCCCTGTAGGGGCATTCCACCTGCCTGACGCCGACCGTCGGGCCCGTTATCTCCTGCTGGCCGCCGGTGCAGGCATCACTCCCATCATGTCCATGGTGCGGACCATTCACTCCCTGCCCGGACAGGCCGATGTAGTGGTGCTTTACCACGGGGCAGAGGCCGGAGGCTTTGCCTTCAACAAGGAGCTCGCCTACATCGCGTCCGTTGACTCGCGGATCAAGGTCTTCTACTCCCTGGGTGACCGCAGCAAGCCCGAGGGCTGGGAAGGCCTGAGTGGAAGGCTGACGGCGGCCATGCTGGAGGAGGTTGCCCCCGACGCCAACGGCCGGCAGGTATATGCCTGTGGACCCGAGGGCTACCTGAACACCGCAACCGAGCTCCTGGGCAACGTGGGCGTGGACGATACTTCCATCCACATGGAATTCTTCACGGGAGATCGGCAGACGATCCTTGAGTACCAGGCGGAGCTCGCGCTCGCAGTGGACATTGCCGAGGAAATTGCCGAGGAAATCGCGGATTCCGCTGAGGACTACTACGAAAGCCAGCCAACAGCGTTCGGGCTCTACGAGCCCGGCTACGACGCGGAGGGGCCCCTGAAGGCTTCAGGGTTGCCGCTGGAAACTGTCGACCCGGACGCGCCCGAAGCGTCCGACGACGGTTCGGATGCGGGAGCGAAGGCCAATGTGCCTGATGCATCGAGCTTTGAAACAGTGGGAACGGGAAGCCTCACCCTGTCCTTCATGCGCACGGGCATCAATGTGCGCATCGACCCCACCGAGCACATCCTCGGTCCGGCCCAGCGTGCCGGGGTCAGGATCGGCGCGAACTGCAAAGAGGGCATGTGCGGCTCCTGCAAGGTGGTCAAGCTTTCGGGGGAAGTGGAGATGAACCACCAAGGCGGGATTCGCGCCCGGGAGATCGATGCAGGTAAGTTCCTGCCCTGCTGCTCCACTGCAAAGACCGATATGGTGATCGACGCCTAGTACGACTACCGGAGTCCCGCACTGTGGGCCAGGGCGATGGCCTCAGTGCGGGACCGGACGTCCAGCTTCCGGAAGAGGTTCCGGAGATGGAATTTCACGGTGTTTTCGCTGATGCCAAGGTCCGCGGCGATCGCACGGTTCCGCTGGCCGGCAGCCAGCAACTGAAGAACCTCAAGTTCCCTGGCAGCCAGCCCCCACTCTGCTACGTCCCCCGCGGGAGTTGACGGCGGATCCAATGGCAGGACCACGGAGATATCGGCACCCCACCCCTGCATGACGTCCACGCTCATGGTCCCGTCCACAGCCTGCACGCGTTGAAGCAACCGTTCAAGGGTGGGTCCCTCGGGGGAGAGCTCACCGCCTCCGTCATCCCTGACATTGATCAGCAGGTTCTCTCCATCACAATCCCATTGCGTCCGGACCCGATGAACATCAGACTGTTCGGCGATAGCCAGGACCAATCCTCGAACCACAGCCCTGGCGGCGTGGGCCACCTCGCCGGGCAGTGCCCTTCCGTTCGCAGGCGGTTCGATGAACTGGATGTCTATATTGCTGAAGTGCATGAGCGGCCTGAGGTCTTCCCGAAGCCTCTCGAATGCCGTGGCGACAGGCTCTTCCACGAGATTGCTGGTGCGGTCGCTGAGGGTCCGGAGGCCTACCAGGGCTTTGGCGGTCAGATCTGTCACGAAAGAGCGGGCCGCGTGATCGTCCAAGGAGTTTGAACGTAACGCCGCGAGCACAGTTTCCAAGGTTGTTGAGTGCTGGTCCACCAGCTCGCCGGTGACGCGGACACGCTCCGCCGATGCGGCCCGGGACTCCAGAAGATACGACGGCGGCGCGTCGCTGACCTTCTCCTGTATGCGCGCCGCTGCAAGCTCCCAAAGGTAGGTCACTATCCGTAGAGCTGCATTGTCCGAATCCGCAGGCGTTGGCGCCGGATCGGTAAGAACCAGCAGGGCGTTGCTTGGTGCATAGCGAAACGCCAGGACCTCTCGTTGCTGGCCGCCAATGACAGCGGGCCCGCGCAACGGTCCTTCCCCTTCCACCGCCGCGCGTAAACGCTCCAGTTCAGGGATGGAGACCCGGCTGACGATGTCCTCTGCGCCGGCCTTCTTCTGTGGGCGGCCCGTGCAATCCTCGGTGAAGATGACCAGCGAGCTCGATGTCAGGAACGGCAGAGTGGCCGCGCGAAGCTCTTCGGCAATGCCCATTAACGGGGCTTTTGCAATGGACGCAACCGCATCGAGAAGGGGCCAGTGGAAGTCGTTGGGCTGGGGCATGCCACCAAGCCTAAAGGAGTTCCAGCCAGCTGCCTACCCAAACGGGTGGTTATTACTGTCCATTTTTGGCGTTACACCTACCTGAAGTAATCGGAACAATCGTTGTAGGCCCTCAAAGGGAAAAGGCACCGACCTGCAAAAGGAGTGAAAGTGAACGTCACAGCAGAAGCAGCAGCAATCACCAGTGACGACTTAGGCAGTAACGTATCCCTGATCCTCGGGGAGATGGGACACACGGCCTCCGGCATGGATTACGGACAAGTGTCCCGCCTTGCCGACAAGATCAGTGGTGCTGAACGCGTCTTCCTCGCCGGAGCCGGTCGGAGCGGTTTGGTCTTACGGATGGCAGCCATGCGCCTCATGCACCTCGGAAAAACCGTCCATGTTGCGGGTGACACCACAACCCCGGCCATCAACGCCGGGGATTTGCTGGTGGTCGCTTCCGGTTCCGGTACCACAACCGGGGTAGTCAAAGCGGCTCAAACGGCACTCTCGGCAGGAGCCCAGGTTGCGGCAATCACCACCAACCCATCGTCCCCCTTGGCTGGCCTTGCCCAAACGGTGGTGGTTATCCCCGCCGCCCAGAAGACGGACCATGGCCCAGATGTTTCGCAGCAGTACTCCGGCAGCCTCTTCGAACAGTCGCTCTTCCTGGTGACCGAGGCTGTTTTCCATTCTCTCTGGGGCGCCACTGACGAGCCCGCTGAGAAGCTCTGGTTGCGCCACGCCAACCTGGAGTAGACCCGGTCAACACCCTGAGATCCGCGCAACACCTCATACCCACCCGATTCACCAACAATTCCAAAGAAGGAAACAACACCATGAAACTGCAAGTTGCACTCGACCTCCTCACCATCGAAGACGCCTTGGAACTCGCCGGCAAAGTAGCCGAGCACGTGGACATCATCGAGCTGGGCACCCCGCTGATCAAGGCCGAAGGTCTCTCCGCCGTCACGGCAATCAAGGAAGCCCACCCCACCAAGATCGTGTTCGCGGACATGAAGACCATGGATGCCGGTGAGCTTGAAGCCGACATCGCCTTTAAGGCAGGCGCCGATCTGGTGTCCGTCCTCGGAACGGCGGACGACTCCACCATTGCCGGTGCAGTCAAGGCTGCACAGTCCCACAACAAGGGCATCGTGGTGGACCTCATTGGCGTGGCTGACAAGGTTTCCCGGGCCAAGGAAGCACGCGCCTTGGGCGCAAAGTTCATCGAGTTCCACGCTGGCCTTGATGAGCAAGCCCAGCCCGGTTACGACCTGCGTGGGCTGCTGAACGCCGGCGAACAGGCCCGCGTACCGTTCTCTGTGGCCGGTGGAGTGAACGCATCAACCATTGGAGCCGTGCAGTTGGCCGGCGCCGACGTGGCGGTCGCTGGCAGTGCTATCTACAGTGCAGCCGATCCGGAGCTGGCTGCGAAGGAGCTCAAGGCAGCCATTCAGTAGATCCTACGGTTCGGTCCGTCGCAGCTCGGCCTTTTCCACGAGCTCAGTGATCCAGGGCCGTTGCGCACGGTGGAGTGTCAGGCCTTGCGGAAGTCCCTGAACCTGGGATGTAGAACCGGCGACATCAATGGTGATGCGCCCGCTCCCCATGGGGGCATTGCTGATGTGCAGGTCACCGTAAGATTCCGGCAACACCGGATCCAGCCAGACGCCGCCCAGGGAAATGTGGGCGTCGTAACGCATGAGTCCGGTGATCAGCTGGATGGGAGTGGTGGCAGCCCATGCCTGTGGGGAGCAGGCAGTCGGATACGGCACGGGCTCCCTGAACTGTCCGCGGTCAAAACCGCAGAACAGTTCGGGGAGCCTGCCGCCCGAAAACTCGGCAGCCTCAAGGAGGGCAGTGGCGATGCGCTGCGCTTCCTCCACGTAGCCGTAGCGGAGCAGCCCTGCCGCTATCAGGGCGTTGTCATGCGGCCAGACAGACCCATTGTGGTAGCTGGCAGGGTTGTAGGCACCCATGTCGCTGGCCAGTGTCCGGACGCCCCAGCCGCTGAACATTTCCGGGGACATCAGCCGCTCCGCCACGAGGGGTGCCTTGTCTTCATCCACCAGCCCGAACCACAGGCAGTGGCCCATGTTTGAAGCACACGCATCCACGGGTCGCTTGTTCTTATCCAAGGCCACCGCGTAGTAGCCCTTGTCCGGGAGCCAAAACTCCTCGTTGAACTTCTTTTTGAGGCGATCCGCGCGTTCCCGAAGCTCGGCTGCCAAGGTGAGGTCGCCGTCGTCGTAAGCCATCCAAGCACGCGCCATATAGGCGCCGTGCACGTATGCCTGGACTTCGCACAGCGCCAAAGGTGGTTCAGCGATGGCGCCGTCGGCAAAGTTGATGCCGTCCCAGGAGTCCTTCCAGCCCTGGTTGATGAGACCGTGTTCGTTGGGACGGCCGTACTCCACAAAGCCGTCGCCATCCCGGTCGCCGTAGTCCCTGATCCAGTCAAGCGCGCGATCCGCGTTGGGCAGGAGCTCCGAAATCACATCCTTGGCGAAGCCCCAGCGGCTGACGGAACCCAGGACAACGACAAATAGGGGAGTGGCGTCGACGCTGCCGTAGTACGCGGACTTACCGCCCAGAGCCAAGCCGCTGGAGACGTCCAGCCGAACTTCATGCAGGATCTTGCCCGGTTCTTCCTCACTGGTGGTGTCCACCACCGTTCCCTGACGGTCAGCCAGCGTGCGGAGGGTTCCCAAGGCCAGTGACGGGTCAACGGGCAGTGCCATCTCTGACGCCCACAAGGAGTCGCGGCCAAACAACGTCATGAACCAGGGTGCCCCGGCCGCAACAACCACCCTGTTCGGATGGTCCGGATCCTGGATCCTCAACGCGCCCAGGTCTTCGTAGCTGCGCCTCAGGGTGCGTTCAATGGAGCGGTTCCCCACCTGCAGGCGGGGGATCTTGGCCACCCATTCCTGCCGGCGGCGATCGCTGGGAGACAACTCGCCGCGGGACGGATGGGCGAAGGGCGTCCCCGCGCCGTCAAGGGTGGGGACCACACTCACTCGGGTGCTCCAGCTACCGGAAGGTGGAATCCTGGCCGTGAAGCCCAACGCTCTGGCTCCCGCGCCGGCGCCTTCAGCGCGGATGACCACGCTCTTCCGGATACCCTCCCACTTTCCGCGAATCTCCAAGGAATCGCCCTCGGGGACGCGGGTTTCCGTCCACTCCCGGGTTATGCGTGCTTCCTTCACTTCAAAAAGGTCAGCGAAATCCGACTCTGCAGTCAGCAGGATTCGGCACTCCTCGGGCCGCTTGGAGTAGTTGCGGACTGTGATCTCCTCCAGGATTCCCGCCCCGACTTCCCGTAGCCGTTCCACCAGCAAGGGGCTGTCCGCGTACCCGTCCGAACGCGGAACCCGGCCTGCGAAGAGAGCGCGGTAAGGTTCCCGGGTTTCAGCTGCCAAGGGTTCGATCTTCTGGCCGTTGATGGTCAGTTCCCATCGGGAGAGTATCCGGGTGTCCAGGTGAAAAACGCCATGGGGAAGTTCCGGGTAGATGTCCCCGTTGGCAGAGGAAATGCAGAAGGACGAGCCTTCCACCAAGGTAACCGTTCCAGAGCCCAGCGGCCCCGCTGCGGTGTCAGCATTCCATCCAGCCACGTGATGCTCCTTGCCACTGAGCTTGCGGATCGCTTGTGCTTTGGCAGCCGCTCGGTGGGCGGCCTGCATGGGTGCAACTGACGCTACGCCGGAGAGCGGGCAGGCACCAGAGCCCGGCATTTTCCTGTACATCTGCGTAGGGCAACTCCTGCATGCAACCCAGAGTTAATCTCATTTCCTCGTGTGGGAAACCACAACAGGTCTATAGTGGGTGAACAGGACATTCGCTGATGCAGCCCGGCGGCCCGATATTTCTTCCGACGCCGGAGGCCCCGTAATGACCGACACCCAAATTGGCAGCTTCATTCGCGAATGCGTGGTGTTCGAGGATGACACTGAGAGCGGCTTGGACTTTGACACCTTCTACGGCCTGTACATCAGCTGGTGCGTTCTCGGACGCAAAATTCCCATTCCCGACTCCGCCTTCAAAACGGCCCTTGAACTTGAGGGCTTCAAGCCCATCAAAGAAAATGGCCGGAGAATCTATCCCGGCATGAGCATGGTAGGTCCAGCCGCGAGGGACTACGTGGTCAACAACGTTCCCATGTGGACCGAAACCGCCACCGACATCCCGGTTTCCGAGATCCGCCAACAAGCCATGGCGTCCATCGCCTGATCTCCAAGCAGCGAGCGTTCAGCCCATGCCCCTAGGATTCTTAGGGGCATGGGCTGTTCCTGTTTCCGGAGGAATTCGCTGAAAGGAATCGATGAAACCGTCCATCGTTTGGTTTCGTGACGATCTAAGGGTGGCCGATAACCCGGCCTTGCGTGCCGCCGTCGACGACGGTGCAGCAGTTGCCCTCTACGTCCTTGATGAAGAATCGCCGGGCATCCGGCCCCATGGTGGTGCCGCGCGTTGGTGGCTTCACCACTCGCTGACCGCGCTCCGTGGGGAGCTGGACAAGCTAGGTGTGCCCCTGCTGCTTCGTCGTGGACCGGCTGCTGAGGCGGTGCAGGAGACCACGACGGCGGTTGGCGCCAGCGGGCTGTACTGGAACCGTCGGTACGGTTCTGCCGAGCGAACGGTCGACGCCGGCATCAAGGCCTGGGCACGCGGGGCCGGACTGCATGTCTCGAGTTTTCAAGCCTCTCTCCTCCACGAGCCGTGGGAGGTCACCACTAAAACGGGCGGACAATACAAGGTCTTCACGCCATTCTGGCGAACCGTTTCTGCGCAGGACTTCCGCGAGCCGCTGCCCGTCCCTGAAGCTGGCCACGGATTCACTGGAACGCTGCCCGTCTACGACCAACTGGAGGCATGGCACCTGCTGCCCGGCAAACCGGACTGGTCCGCCGGATTGGCCGGGATGTGGACGCCGGGCGCTGCCGCGGGGCATAAGCGGCTTGCCAAGTTCGTGGCCGACGGCCTCGCCAACTACAGCGAGGGCCGAAACCGTCCGGATACGGACGGAAGCAGTTGCCTGTCGCCTTACCTGCGCTGGGGTGAGCTCAGCCCATTCGAGGTGTGGCATGCCTTGGGTTCCAAGCGATCGGACAGCGCTTCGATTTATGCTTCCGAGCTGGGCTGGCGCGAATTCTGCTGGCACCAGTATTTCCACAACCCAGAGCTTGCAACGGCAAACCTTCGCCCTGAGTTCGATCGCTTCCCTTGGGCGTGGCCAGGCAGCAGCGATAGCAATGGCAAGCATCCTGGCCACGAGTCAGCGCCGGAGGAGTTCCGGGCCTGGCAGCAGGGCCGCACGGGTTTCCCCCTTGTGGACGCGGGGCAGCGGCAGCTGTGGCGTACGGGCTGGATGCACAACCGCGTCCGCATGGTTGCCGCCAGTTTCCTGGTGAAGAACCTGGGGATTCATTGGCAGCTCGGGGAGCAGTGGTTTTGGGACACCCTGGTGGATGCGGATCCTGCATCCAATCCAGCCAGCTGGCAATGGGTAGCTGGCTCCGGGGCGGATGCTTCACCGTTCTTCAGGATCTTCAACCCGGAGGCTCAGCGCGTTAAGTTCGATCCGCAGGGGAGGTACATCGCCCACTGGATTCCTGAGTTCGGGACTCCGGAGTACCCGGAGGAAATCGTGGACCTCAAGACCACCCGGGCGGAAGCGCTGGAAGCGTACAAAGAGATGAAAGAGGTCCACTAGGGGCTGAAAAATACCCCTCTGGAAATTAGTAGGAAGTCCGAGTATATTCGGATTCAGAGATGACCTGGATCACAGTTGGTCACGTGTTCCGCAATGGTCCCAGCACCCGGCGGGCACGGCAGTCATTCACGATGCAAAGGAGCATTCCACTATGGTGCGCGAGCTTTCCCACTACGTAGACGGCCAGAGGATCGACGGCACGTCCGGTCGGTTCAGTGATGTCTACGATCCCTGCACGGGCGAAGTCCAGGCGCGGCTTCCGCTGGCCAGCGCGGACGAGGTTCGCAACGCCGTCGCCAATGCCGAAAAGGGCCAGCTCGAATGGGCGGCCATGAACCCGCAACGCCGGGGACGCATCCTGCTCAAGTTCGTGGACCTGGTCAACGAGAACATGGACGAGCTCGCCAAACTCCTGTCTTCCGAGCACGGCAAGACGTTCGCCGACGCCAAGGGAGACATCCAGCGCGGCATCGAGGTAGTGGAGTTCTCCGCCGGGGCACCGCACCTGCTCAAGGGCGAATTCTCGGACAGCGCTGGCCAAGGGATCGACGTCCATTCGCTCCGCCAGCCGCTCGGCGTCGTCGCAGGCATCACACCCTTCAACTTCCCGGCGATGATTCCGCTATGGAAGTCCGGCCCGGCGCTCGCAGCCGGCAACGCTTTCATCCTCAAGCCCTCCGAACGGGATCCCTCCGTCCCGCTGCGGCTTGCTGAGCTGTACAGCGAAGCCGGCGTTCCCAACGGCGTCTTCAACGTGGTCAACGGTGACAAAGAAGCCGTTGACGCCCTGCTTGAGGATCCGCGCGTCAAGGCCATTGGCTTCGTTGGCTCCACGCCGATCGCCCAGTACATCTATGCCACGGCCGCCGCGCACGGCAAGCGCGCGCAGTGCTTCGGCGGGGCGAAGAACCACATGGTGATCATGCCCGACGCCGATCTGGACATGGCTGCCGACGCCCTCATTGGTGCCGGGTACGGTTCCGCCGGCGAACGCTGCATGGCGATTTCCGTTGCCGTGCCCGTGGGCCAGGAAACTGCCGATGCGCTGGTGGCCAAGCTGACCGAGCGTGTCAATGACCTGAAGGTGGGCCACAGCCTGGACAAGGATTCGGATTTCGGTCCCGTGGTTGCTGCTTCTGCCAAGGAACGGATCGAGGGCTACATCCAATCCGGCGTGGACGAAGGCGCAACCCTGGTCACGGACGGTCGCGGCCTCACCGTGGACGGCTACGACGGCGGCTTCTGGGTTGGCCCGACCCTTTTCGACAACGTCACCAAGGACATGAAGATCTACAAGGAAGAGATCTTCGGTCCCGTCCTCAGCGTGCTGCGCGCGGCTGACTATGACGAAGCGCTCAGGCTCTGCAGCGAGCACGAGTTCGGCAACGGCGTCGCAATTTTCACCCGCGACGGCGACTCCGCCCGCGACTTTGCCAGCCGCGTCGAGGTAGGCATGGTGGGTATCAACGTGCCGATTCCCGTGCCGATCGCGTACTACACGTTCGGCGGATGGAAGGCGTCCGGTTTCGGCGACCTCAACCAGCACGGCGCCGACGCGTTCCGCTTCTACACCAAGACCAAAACCGTGACGTCGCGGTGGCCCTCCGGCATTCGTCAGGGCGCCAGCTTCATCATGCCGGCAGGCAGCTGATGGGGGCTGAAGCGGCAGAGGAAGAAGTCCTGTTTGAGCGTCGCGGCCACCTCGGCATCGTGACCCTCAACCGCCCGAAGGCAGTCAACGCCCTGAACGCGGGAATGGTGAAAGCCATGCTCAGGCAGTTGGCCGCCTGGGCTGATGACGACGCCGTTGTCACCGTTTTGGTGCGCGGCGCGGGCGACCGCGGGCTGTGCGCCGGTGGCGACATCGTGGCCATCTACGAGGACATGTTGCACGGAGGCACCGAGACAGCCGAGTTCTGGGCTGACGAATACCGGCTAAACGCACTCATCTCGCACTATCCCAAGCCGTACGTCGCGTTCATGGACGGGCTCGTCTTGGGCGGCGGCGTGGGCATCTCGGCTCACGGCTCGGTTCGCGTGGTCACCGAGCGGACGCGCACCGGCATGCCGGAAACCACCATCGGTTTTGTGCCCGACGTCGGCGGCACCCTGTTGCTGTCCCGCTCGCCCGGGGAGACGGGAACCCATGCGGCCCTAACCGGCGCGCATTTGTCCGGAGCCGACGCCCTGTTCCTCGGACTCGCGGATCACTTTGTTCCGTCCGAAAGCCTCGCCGCGCTGGCGGAAGCGCTGGAAAGCTCGACGGCGGAGTCCGCCGTCGAGCGCTTTGCCCAAGTACCGCCGGACTCGGCCCTGGCGGCCCAAAGCGAGTGGATCGACGCCGCGTACGCGCATGCCGACGCGGAGGAGATCGTCCGGAGCCTGCGCACTTTGGGAAACGAGGCAGCTGCTGCAGCCGACACGGTCGAGGCGAAGTCGCCTACGTCGGTAAAGGTCGCGTTGGAATCGCTGCGGCGGGTCCGGGGGATGTCCCTCGAGGAAGCGCTGGACCAGGAATACCGCGTGGGCCTGCGATGCCTGGTCGGACCCGATTTCCGGGAGGGCATCCGCGCGCAAGTGGTGGACAAGGACCGTAATCCGCAGTGGAAGCCGCCCACCTTGGCCGATGTCCAGGCGTCCGACGTCGAGGGCTACTTTGCGCCGCTTGGCGAACGGGAGCTGGGGCTTTCAGCCAGTCCAGTCCGATCGAATTGAAGGAGACGACATGACAGAGAACGCAGCCCCGGCAACAGGACTCATCGCTTTCCTTGGCCTGGGCCATATGGGTGGCCCCATGGCGGCCAACCTGATCAAAGCCGGGCACGATGTTATTGGCTATGACCCCGTTCCGGCGGCCGTCGAGGCAGCATTGGATCACGGGATTCCCATGGCTTCCACGGCGCATGAGGCTGCTGCGGAGGCTGCCGTGGTGTTGACCATGCTCCCTAGCGGCAAGCATGTGCTGGATGCCTACCGCGGGGTGGACGGGCCGGGACTGCTTTCAGTTGCCCGCCCGAACACCCTGTTCCTGGACTGTTCCACCATCAACGTGGACGAGGCCCGCGAAGCCGCCGTGATCGCGCTGGAAGCCGGACACCGTTCAGTGGATGCCCCGGTTTCCGGCGGCGTGGTGGGAGCCGAAGCGGGCACATTGACGTTCATGGTGGGTGCGTTGCCCGAGGACTTCGAGACCGTGAGGCCCATTTTGGAGCTCATGGGCAAACGTATTGTCCATTGCGGTGACCATGGTGCCGGACAGGCCGCGAAGGTCTGCAACAACATGATCCTGGGTGTGTCCATGATTGCCGTTGCTGAGGCATTTGTGCTCGGCGAGAAGCTGGGTCTCACACATCAAGCCTTGTTCGATGTCGCATCCAACGCCTCCGGGCAATGCTGGGCATTGACAACAAACTGTCCTGTCCCCGGTCCTGTTCCCACCAGCCCGGCCAACCGCGACTACCAGCCCGGTTTCGCCGGCGCGTTGATGGCCAAGGACTTGCGCTTGGCTGTGAATGCGCTGGAAAGCACGGGCGTCGCTGCGGACATGGGGCCCTTGGCTTCGCGTATCTACGACGCCTTTGCGGCCGGTGAAGGTGCTGGAAGGGACTTCTCGGGAATCATTACCGAGATCCGAGACAAGTCCGTGTGAGTGTTTTTGAATGAGTAGTTGATGGTTTGGACGGGTTTGATGGGTTTGGCGAGAGGGAGAGCATGACGGAGCAGTACCAGAACATTGTGGTGGAACGTCGGGGACGGGTTGGCTTGGTGACACTGAACCGGCCGGAGGCGCTGAACGCGTTGAACACAGCACTCATGAATGAACTCGTGGACGCAGTAACGGCGATGGACACCGACCCCGACGTCGGGGCGGTGGTGATCACGGGATCCGCCAAAGCGTTTGCGGCTGGCGCGGACATCAAGGAAATGTCCTCCAACAGCTACATGGAGATGTACGCCGCTGACTGGTTCCGGCGTTGGGAAGACCTAACACGCCTGCGTATTCCCGTCATTGCTGCTGTCTCCGGCTTTGCCCTTGGCGGTGGCTGCGAACTGGCGATGATGGCCGACTTCATCATCGCCGGAGACAACGCCAAGTTCGGCCAGCCCGAGATCAACCTCGGCGTGATCCCGGGTATGGGCGGCTCCCAGCGGCTCACCCGTGCCGTGGGCAAAGCGAAGGCGATGGACATGGTCTTGACGGGCCGGTTCATGGATGCCGACGAGGCCGAACGCGCCGGCCTGGTCTCGCGTGTGGTTCCCTCTGCTGAGGTGATCGACGAAGCTCTCAAGGCCGCCGAAGTCATCGCATCCAAGTCCAAGCCCGCGGCGATGGTGGCCAAGGAAGCAGTCAACGCAGCCTTCGAAATGGGTCTGGCGCAGGGTGTTCTTTTCGAGCGTCGGGTGTTCCATTCGCTCTTTGCCACGGAGGACCAGAAGGAAGGCATGGCCGCGTTCAGCGAGAAGCGTCAGCCGGAGTTCAAGCACCGGTAGATCCCCGGGATTCGGGCCCGGCGGGGATAGACTCAGGGCACTTACGAATGGGGAGAGAACATGTCAACGGAGATCGTTCAAACCGAGCAAGCTGACACGTCCGTGCAGCCGGTCAACCGGCAAGCCATTGTGGCCGCCGCCATGGCGGCGCTTGCCCTTGTGGGGCTGTTCTTCGCGGGCATGGCGGTCATCGCAGTCTTCGTCGTGGGGGCCGGCCATGTGGCCTTGAACCAGATACAACAACGCGGTGAACGGGGACGCGCCTTCGCCATCGGAGCCTTGGTTGTCGGCTACGGCATCGGTCTCCTTTCCTTGGGCTCAGCGCTGATCTTCGCTGTTACTTCCGCAACCCAGTAGGGGGCAGCTCACGTTCCATCCCTCGTCACGATCCCGGTGATTGTGCCTCCTAATTGGGAGACGCAAACACGACGACGAGGAAATCAATGGCTGCGCAATTCTGCGATAACGATGACTGCCTGGACAGCTGGCACTGGACGGACTTGGCGGACACGCCCGAAGGCTGCCGGGAGGCTGGGAACGAGAAGAACGGTGAAGGGGTTGTCGGGTCATTCTTCGCGGCGTAGGCTCCTTCGGGCCAGCACCGGATCGAGGAGTCGCTCATGGGACAGCTGATCGTCCAGGATTTTGTTACCGCCGATGGATTCGCCGCAGATACCAACAACGAGTTCAAAGCGTACGAATTGCTGGAAGGCGGAACGGCCGAGTTTGACCGTGCCCAACTCGAATGGCTCGGCAGCGTGGAAGCCATGGTTTTGGGGGCCAATACTTACAGGTATTTCGTTGAATACTGGCCCACACCCGCCTCCGAGGGCGAGGTCATCGCTCCCGCACTCAACGGTCTCCGCCGCCACGTGTTTTCACGCCACCTGAAGGAAGCCCCCTGGGGCGACTTCCCGCCGTCGAGCATTGAATCCGGCGACGCGATCGAGGCGATCCGTCGCATCAAAGGGGAGTCCGCAAAGGACATCGTCCTCTGGGGGAGCCTGTCGCTCGGAGAGACGTTCTTCGCTGCCGGAGAAGTGGACGCCGTCCGGCTGGTAGTGATGCCGGTGGGCCAAGGGTCAGGCAGGGGCGTGTTCCCGGCGGGACATGACCCTGCCCTGTTGAAGCTCGTGGACGTGAACAGCTATGACCAAGGCTTAGTGGAGCTGAACTACTCCGTCCGGAAACGGTGATGCGTTCCTAAGTAAGCAGCGCCGGATCAATGAAATCCTCGCGCGGGTCCATCGTGGCACCAGGGTCTTTTGAGCGTGAAAGTGCGGGCAGGCCCACTGCGACAGAATGAGGCGGAACGTCCCGAACGACTACGGCGTTAGCACCGATTGCAGAGTGCTCACCCACGGCGACGGGGCCCAGTACTTGAGCTCCGGAGCCGAGCATGACGTGATTGCCGATGGTGGGATGCCGCTTCATTTTAGTGAGTGCCCGGCCGCCCAATGTGACGCCTTGGTACATGAGGACGTCGTCCCCTACTTCGGCCGTTTCCCCCACGACGATCCCCGTTCCATGGTCGATGAAAAGCCGCCGCCCAATCGTGGCCCCGGGGTGAATTGATATTCCGGTCAGTGCCTTCGTAGCTTGGGAAATCAATCGAGCCGGACCGCGCAGGTGCGGTTTTTGCCACATCGCGTGGGCCAGTCGATGGCTCCAAAGGGCGTGAACCCCTGAGTAGACAAGTGCTACCTCGAAGAGGCTTGTCGCCGCCGGGTCCTGGTTCTTGGCGGCGTGGAGATCTTCTTTGAGGAGCTTCAGGATACTCATGAAACGTATACAGCCAGCGCCGCGTCAAAGAACGCGCGCTCCAGCCGCACTGCCGCCGCGAAGGTGGCGGCAACCTGCTCACGTTCTGCGGCGTCACCAGGCTCGACGGCGTCAAATTCGTTGCGTAGCCATGTCACCCACGCGTTGTACTCGGGGTTGTTGTGGAGGCGGATCCACTCGGCATGCTTAGCTTGAGCCGGCCAACTGACGGGGTCGCCTGCGCGGGCTGCCCAGTCTCCGTACAGCCATTCAGCAACCAACAGCACGGCCAGGACCTCCGGGTAGGAACGGGTGGCGAGGGCGCTCCGCATAAGGTTGTCGAAGTCGCGGGTGGCAGCTCCGAGTGCTGGGGCGGTTCGATCCGCCTCCGGAACATCGAGTTCATTGAAGCAATCCTGGAAGTACGTATTTTCGTCCGAAGCGAAAGCCCCGAGGACACCAGCGAACACCAGCCGGGAGCGCAGTGTCGGTGCCGATGCCACCGCCTGGCCCAGAAGAGCTGTGAAGGCGTCACAGAACTGATAATCCTGCACGAGGTAGCGGCGCAGGTGCTCATCGGAGAGGGACCCGTCCAAGAGTTGCTCCACGAACGGATGGTTGACGGCGGCGTCCCAGTCCTCGGTGTACTGGTTCCTGAGTTCATTGGCAAAGCCCACGGTGTTCCTCCTGAAGTGTCAGCATCGGAGCCTAGCAGCGTGCCGCACCATATCGTCGGGCGTTACGCTATGGTGCAGCTTCCCGCGCCAGCGTAGGCTCGGGCCATGACGGAACCCCGCACGATCGTGGTTGGCTATGACGGATCCGAAGAAGCGAAGCGTGCCGTCCAGTGGGCCGCCCGGCACGCTGTCCTGCGGGACTGTTCCCTCCACGTTGTGCACTGTTCCCTGTGGGTCCTGCTGTCACACAACAGGGGTCCCGTCCCCGGTGTTGCTGATAGCGGCCTGGAACGGGCTGCCCAAAAGGTGCTCGAAGAGGGTATGGAGCTCGTCAAGGAAACCGTCCCCGACCTCGAGGTCCACACAACCCTGCTGCACGGAATGCCCCGTGATCACTTGGCCCGGGTTTCTGTTGATGCTGAGATGTTGGTGCTCGGAAGCCGGGGCCTTGGCGGGTTCATGGGGTTACTGGTGGGTTCCGTGAGCCTTGAGATGGCCGCAACCGCAGAGTGCCCGGTGGCAGTAATCCGCGCAGATGACCGTCCCGATGGTCCAGTGCTGCTTGCCGTGGACGACGCGGGGTCACCGGCAGCACTCGAAGACGCCTGCCATTTCGCTGTGGCAACGGGTGCCGAGCTCAAGATTGTTCACGTGCTGCACGAACCCGCCGGCTATCGCCGGTTGCGTGAGCCGGTGGAGGCGTACCCGGAAGCTGAAGCTCTGCTTGATTCCGTGCTGAGCCAAGCCCGCCACAAAGCGCCCGGGATCGCCGTGTCAGGAGAGTTGCTGGTGGACGCTTCGTTCTCCAAGGCAATCGTCAAAGCTTCGCAGGGTGCTCGCATCACGGTGGTGGGGACCAAAGGGCATGGACTCATCAAGGGAACCATAGGCTCCACGGCACACGCCGTCCTACACCATGCCCACAGTCCCGTGCTGGTTTCCCGTCGCAAGGCCACATCCGGGGGCATATAGGGCCGGGCTTCCAAGCCAGTAAAGAGCCGTCATTTCGGAGGCCCTCGCAGGGACTCCCTCCAATGACGGCCCGGACTTATTGTGGAAAGCATGGACAATCGGGCGGAAGTACGCGAATTTCTCATCTCCCGGCGTGCCCACGTGGCCCCGGAGCAGGTTGGGTTGCCCACAGGATCCAACCGGCGGGTCAAGGGATTGCGTCGCAGCGAAGTGGCCACCCTTGCGGGGTTGAGCGTGGAGTATTACACCCGCTTGGAACGCGGTGCCATTAGCGGCGCTTCCCCACAGGTCCTTGAGAGCATCGCCCGGGCGTTGAACCTGGATGACGCTGAGCGGGCACATCTGTTCGACCTCGCCCACGCCGCCAGTCCCGTTGCCCGACCCCCGCGGCGCCGCAACTCGAAATCCTATGTGCCCCACGAGAGCCTCCAGTGGGCGTTGGATGCTGTGACAGCAGGACCCGCGTTTGTCCGGAATGGCCGGATGGACCTGCTGGCCGTGAACCCCTTGGCGCGGGCGTTCTACAAGGACTGCTATGACATGCCGGGCCAGGCGCCCAACATTGCCAGGTTCACGTTCCTGGACCAACGTGCTTATGAGTTCTACCCGGACTGGGACGCCTTTGCGGAGGTCACTGTTTCCATTCTCCGCACGGAGGCCGGACGCGACCCGCACAACAAAGAACTGCATGATCTCGTTGGTGAACTCAGCACCCGCAGCGAAGAGTTCCGCATCCGTTGGGGAGCGCATAACGTCCGACACCACGGCACAGGGTTCAAAACGTTCAATCATCCGATCGTGGGCGAAATGACACTCGCATTCGAGGGCTTGGAAATGGCCGCAGAACCCGGCTTGACCCTGACCATCTACGCAGCGGAACCCGGGTCGCCGTCGGCCGAGCGCCTCCAGCTGCTGGCATCCTGGGCGGCAAGCGAATACGGACAAGGCGTCCAGCCGACGTCGGAAAAGACACGAACGGACAGCTGACGACGTCGGTGCTGTCGCGGACTCTGCCGGCTACGGACTCAGCGCAGCAGCTCCACACGCGTTGCGTGGCCCGCAAAACGGGCAAGTTCCTCGTTACTTGCTTCGTAGCGGCCCAAATGAATGGTCTGGTCCGAGAAACCGATCCCCGAAGTGTTGTAGTAGAAACCTAGGTTTCCCCAGGGGACGAAGTAGATCAGGTCGCCGTCCTCGGGGTCGGACCCGGGAGACCCTTCATAGTGGAGGGGCCTGGGCAGGTCCGCGATTTTCTCCCGGCCGGCGAACTCTTCCATGGTGAGGGTGAGCGGCAGCATGCTGAGGAAGTCCCGGGTGGCAGGATTGTCCTCCCCAATGGTGACGTCCAGTGATGCTGAACCGGTGCTGAAGCGGACCACGGTACCTACCACGCTGCCGGCGTCGGAGCTGGATGTCTCGCTGGCCGAACTTGATGTTGCCTTCACTGCGGGAGATGGGCTGCAGCCGATTAGCGAAATCGCCAGCAGCAGTATTCCGGCGATGCGGTGCTTCATGCCAAGGCACCTTCCTTCCGGTCTTTGAGCATCAGCACCGTGAGCGGCACGAAGTAGAGCGCGGCGATGCCCGTTCCAACCAGCACCGGACCGGTGGCTCCAAGCACGGACTCCAAGGCGTAACCGGCGATCCACGATCCCACGGCCGTGCCGAGGTTGAACGCTGAGGTGCTGAGTGCCGAAGCAAGGGTGGGTGCCTGCCCGGCGTAACCAACGGCTTTGCCGATCAGGATCGGATTGGTGGCCATGCCGAAGAATCCCAGCAGGAAGATCAGAACCACTGTCACCACGGCGTAGTGGGAGAACAAAGAAAGAGCGCCCAGCACCAGGAACGTCATACCTGCCGAGATGAACAGCGCCGGATAGGGGCGGTATGCACCGAAGCGACCTCCAAGATTGGAGCCGATGAACGCCCCGACACCGTACGCCACCAGAACCAACGGCACTACGGAAGCGGCCAGCCCCGTGTTCTCCGTAAGTAGCGGTGAGATGAAGCTGTAGGCAGCCAAGGACGATCCGCACACGATCGCGCAGCCGGCCAGAACAAGCCAAACCCTCGCGTCACGCATGCTGGCAAGCTCTGCCCGCACGGATGGAATGGGCCCGGATTCCGGACCGGCCGGGACCAGCCGGTACACCACAACAGCCGCCGCCAGCGCGAGAACAGCCAAAGCCCAGAAAGGGCCACGCCAGCCAATCACCTGGCCCGCGAAGGCGCCAAGGGGTACACCAACCACATTGGCGAGCATGCCACCGCCCAACACAACGCCCAGCGCCCGGGAGGCTGAAGCCGCACCCGCGGCCTTTGCACCCACGACGGCGGCTACCGCCCAGAAAGCGCCCGTCGCCAGTGCTGTTATGAAACGGGCCACCAGGATCAGCGTGAAGTCGGAAGTAAGGGCAACTACGACATGGCCCACAGCGAAGACCACCAGTGCGAGACTCAGCGTCAGACGTCGCGGCAGCTTGAGAGTCAGGATGGCCATGGTGGGTGTTCCCACAATCATGCCCATGGCAAAGACCGTGATCATGAGGCCGGCACTTGCCACGGACACCCCAAGATCGACCGCAATCTCGGGCAAAATGCCCGCAACGATGAACTCGGTAGTCCCCATGAGGAACACGCCGGCCGCCAGGACATAGGTCACCAGGGGCAAACGCCGGGTCTTGGTGGTGGAAATGGTTGTGGTCATGCATCCACATCATCACGTCCGTCGCCGGAGAGGGAGTCCCGCTTGAGGGAGGTCCTCCGAAGGACTCCCTCGCTTAGCTAAAAGCCATTGGGCTCCCCTGCGATCACTGACGTTATATTGTCGGTGCCTGCTGCCAGAGTTAGGGCATGGAGCGAATTGGGGAGAGGCAAGCGAAGACAGCGGTGTCCGCTGCGCCTCTTCATGCCAGTTCCCGAGGCGTGTCTCAGCCCGGCGCGGTTGAGGCCAACACTGTCAGCGCTGACCTGGTCGAGCAGTTGCGGGTGTTGGAGGAGATGAAGTCGGCCATTACCGCTTTGCAGGCGCGGGTTGCTGTGGCGTTTGATCTTGCCCAGCGTGCCGAGCAGGCCGAGGCCGGTGTTCCTGTCTCGGAACGTGGAAGTGGCGTGGGTGCTCAGGTGGCGTTGGCGCGGCGGGAGTCACCGAACCGCGGGTCACGGTTGCTGGGTTTGGCGAAGGCCCTTGTGCTGGAGATGCCGCGGACGTTGGCGGCTTTGAAGTCGGGGCAGTTGAACGAGTGGCGGGCGACGCTTTTGGTGAAGGAGACGGCGTGCTTGTCTGTTGAGGACCGGTCCGCGGTGGATGAGGAGCTCGCCCCCGATACCGGGACTTTTGACGGGAAGGGCGACAAGGCGATCGTTGCGGCGGCGAAAGCGGCCGCCTACCGCCGGGATCCGCGGTCGGTGGCCGGGCGTGCCAGCCGCGCCGCCGCCGAGCGGACGGTGAGCCTGCGGCCTGCTCCTGATACCATGACTTACCTGACCGCGTTGTTGCCGGTCGCGCAAGGGGTGGCTGTCTACGCGGCCCTGACCCGGGCTGCTGATTCGGCCCGTTCCAGCGGTGATGCAGAGACTGTGGGGGATGCAGGGTCTGTCGGGGTTGTCCGGTCCCGCGGCCAGGTCATGGCCGACACTTTGGTCGAGCGCGTCACCGGCACGCCCGGCGGGATCAGCGGTGTGGATCTTCAGCTCGTCATGACCGACCGGACCCTCTTCCAGGGTGACAGCGAACCGGCCCGGCTAAAGGGCTACGGAATCGTCCCCGCCGAATGGGGCAGAACCCTTGTTAGTGAGGAGCAAGCACCCCAGGACCAGGAGCTAACTGTCTGGCTTCGCCGGCTCTACACCGCGCCGGCCAGTGGCGAGCTCCTGGCCATGGACTCCAAAGCCCGGCTCTTCCCGACAAGGCTCCGGCGTTTCATCGAAACCCGCGACGACACCTGCCGGACGCCGTACTGCGATGCGCCCATCCGGCACATCGACCACGTGCTTCCGTGGCGCTCGGGAGGAAAGACAAGCCTCGCGAACGGCGCCGGTCTGTGCGAAGCCTGCAACCACACCAAGGAAAACCCCGGCTGGACGGCCCGAACCGTACGCCCCGACGTGCACGGGGGTACGCACACCCTGGAAATCAGCACCCCCACCGGGCACAGCTATCAATCGAAAGCCCCACCCCTGCCCGGGCACCGGCCCTCCAGAACGTGAGTTACTCCTCGGTGAAATCCCCGGCGTCCCTGCGGAAGCTGCCCAGCACGCGGATGAGGTGATCTACGTCGTCGGGCCCGAAGCCTGACTTGCCGAAAACCTCTGCGTTGAGGGCCGCCGTCGCTTTCTTGGCGAGGGTGCGTCCCTCGGCGGTGAGCTCGATGAGCGTAGTGCGGCCGTCCGTAGGGTGCGGGGAACGCGTCACCAGGGCGGCCTTTTCCAAGCGGTCGACGGCGTTGGTCACCGAAGTGGGATGCACCTGCAGGAGCGCGCTGGCTTTGTTCATGGGCAGCGCGCCGCTGCGGGCGAAACTCAGCAGGGCCAGCAGCTCGTAGCGCGCGAACGTCAGCCCAAAGGGTTTGAGCACCGTTTCAATGCGCGCGAGGAGGATCTGTTGCGTGCGCATAATCGCGGTGATGGCGGCCATGGGCGCGGCGACATCGCCCCAGCCATGCCGTTCCCAGTTTCGCTGGGCGTCGGCGATGGGGTCGCGGGGGAGTGGCGTGCCCATGGGCCTCCTAAGGTTGATCGGTTGGCTAGTCTTTCAGATTCGGGAACTCTTCCTCGGTGTATTCGACGCCCAAACCTGCCGGCAGGGGACCATCGCCGTGCCGGGCGACCTCGGTGCCGCGCAATTCCACCCGTCGGATTTTGCCGGATATCGTCTTGGGCAGCTCGCCGAATTCGAGCCGCCGGATGCGCTTGAACGGTGCCAGGTGCTCGCGGCAATACTTGAGGATGTCCTCGGCGACTGCCGGCCCGGGTTCGTAGCCGGCGGCCAGCACCACAAACGCTTTGGGCACCGACAGCTTCACTGCATCAGGCGAAGGTACGACGGCGGCCTCCGCCACTGCGGGGTGTTCGATTAGAACGCTTTCCAGTTCGAAGGGCGACAAACGGTAATCGGAGGATTTGAAGACGTCGTCGTCCCGGCCGACATAGGTGATGACGCCGTCGGCATCCCGACTCGCCATGTCGCCGGTGTGATAGTAGCCATTCCGGAAGGCTTCGGCCGTTTTCGCTTCGTCACCGAAGTAACCCTTCATGAGCCCCACCGGCCGGGGATCCAAGCGCAAGCAGAGTTCGCCGTCGTCGGCCTCCTGTCCGGTGACCGGGTCAACAAGGACCACATCGTACCCGGGCAGGGGCCGACCCATGGAGCCGATCTTCACCGGCTGGGCCGGCGTGTTGGCGATCTGGACTGTGGACTCGGTCTGTCCGAAGCCGTCGCGGATAGTGACTCCCCAAGCTTCCTCCACTTGGCCGATAACCTCGGCGTTGAGTGGTTCGCCGGCAGATACGACCTTGCGTGGCGGGGTGGAAAGTTGCGTGAGGTCGGCCTGGATGAGCATGCGCCACACGGTGGGTGGTGCGCAGAAACTCGTAACGCCTTCGCGGCCCATCTGGTCCATGAGGGCAGCGGCGTCGAAGCGCTGGTAGTTGTAGATGAAGACGCAGGCCTCGGCAATCCACGGCGTGAAGACGTTGGACCACGCGTGCTTGGCCCAGCCGGGGGAAGCGACGTTGAGGTGGACGTCGCCAGGTTCCAGGCCGATCCAGTACATCGTGGACAGGTGGCCCACGGGATATGAGGTGTGGGTGTGCTCCACCAGTTTGGCCCGTGACGTGGTGCCGGAGGTGAAGTAGAGCAGGAGAGTCTCGTCCGCGCGAGTGGGGGCGTCGGGCGTGAAATCCGTGCCGGCGTCGTACGAGTCCGCGTACTGTTTTGCGTCCGCGTTGGTGGGTTCCGCACCGATCTCTATCAGCGTGTACTCGCCCTCCACTGCGGCGAACTTGCTGATGTTGGCGCTGCCGACGGCAACCCAAGTGGCCCCGCCGCGTTCCACACGGTCCTGGAGATCGCGGGCGCCCATGAGAGTGGTGGTGGGGATCATGACGATGCCCAGTTTGATGCCGGCCAGCATGAGTTCCCACAGCTCAACCTGGTTGCCGAGCATGATGATCATGTGGTCGCCGCGCTGCACGCCTTGGTCCCGCAACCAGTTGGCGAGCTGGGAGGACCTCCGGGAGAGGTCCTTGAATGTGCGGCGCGTGGAGCTGCCGTCCTGTTCCACGATGACCAACGCAGGCCTGCTGCCCCTGGCCTCGTCCGCGGCGATCTGGTCGAACCAATCGAGGGCGAAATTGAACTCCTCGAAGCGGGGCCACTGAAATTCGGCATGCGCCTGCTTGTAGTCCTCGCGCAGCTCCAGCAGCCGGTCGCGGGCCGCACGGAAGTCTTCTGTGACTGTCATAGTCCGCCTTTCGCTTTCGGGTTGCCCTGGCACCTTTGCCGGAACAACCCGCCTAGTGATACACATCACCTTGCAATATACTAGGACATCCAAGGGTTTGGAAGAGCCCATGCGGGACATGACGAAGGGGTCTAATGCTCGACGAAAAAGCTGCCGGCACTGTTACCAGTGGTGCGGCATCAGAACGCGTCCGGCCTCCTTATCCGGAGGCGGACTTGATGCACGTCATTGATTTGCTCCCACCGGAGGAGCGCGCGCGGTACCTCGAAATCAGGGAGTTCCTGCAGACGCGGATCAGGGCTGCGAGTATCGACTACTGGAACCGTGAGGAGTTTCCGTTCGGGCTGCTGGCTGACATGGCCAAGTTCGGCTTGGGAGGACTACAAACGGACGGCTCGTCCAAGCTGTTCAAGGGGCTCATGTATACCGAGATTGCCCGGGCGGATGTGTCCCTTTCAGCGCTGGTGGGCATCCATAATGAGCTCATCGTCGGCATGATTGACGAGCTCGGTTCCCCTGAGCAGAAGCGCAAGTGGCTGCCTGGGCTGGAGGCTTTTACCCAGCTGGGTGCCTTCGCGCTGACGGAACCGGACCACGGATCGGACATCGCCGGAGGACTCTCGACGACGGCGCGGCGCGACGGCGGCGAATGGGTTATCAACGGTGCCAAGCGCTGGATCGGGGCCGGCACGATTGCCGACTTTGCTCTCGTTTGGGCTCGCGACGAGGCTGATGGACACATCAAGGGCTTCATCGTCGAGACGGACCGACCCGGGTACTCCGCCACCAAGATCTCCAACAAGATCGGCCTGCGCATCATGCAGAATGCGGACATCGTGTTGGACGAGGTGCGTATTCCTTTGGAAAACCTCTTGCCGGGTGCCACGGAGTTTTCCCGCGCTAATGATCTCCTGCGTGACTCCAGGGCCTGGGTAGGCTGGCAAGCTGCGGGAATTCAGTTGGCTGCCTTTGATATTGCCCGTTCATACGCTTTGGAGCGCCGGCAGTTCGGCAAAGAGTTGGCGCGCTTCCAGTTGGTGCAGCAGCAGCTCGCCGACATTCTGGGCAACGCCAACGCTTCGCTGTCCATGATGGTTGAGCTCGCGCGGATCCAGCAGGCCGGGAAACTCGAAATGGTGCAGGCTGCCATGTGCAAGGCCACCACCACGCGACTGGCCCGTTCATCCGTGGCGATGGGCAGGTCCCTTTTGGGCGGGAACGGGATTACCACGGATTACGAGATGGCCAAGCTCTTCGGCGACGCTGAGATCCTGTACACGTATGAGGGCAGCTATGAGATTAATTCGATGATCGTGGCCCGAGCGGTGACGGGGAAGTCGGCGTTCGTCTGAGAACGCAGGCTTGTTTGAGAATGCGACGAGCATCCCTTCGCCGGTTGAAAGCCGGGCGAAGGGATGCTCGTCGGGTGCGGCTAGGTGTTTTGGGCTACCACCAAGGCAGGGTCCGGAGGGGTGGCGGCAGCATGTTCCGCCAGGACTCCCGTACGGTGCCTGATGCGGAGGCGGTAGAGGAGTGTTCCGCCGATCACTACTGCCGCAACGAAGATGACGCCGCCCCATTGCAGGTACCACTCGAAGGGCGGTACCGAGTTGTAAATCTCCGGCCGCGGCCACACAAGGTTCAGCGTCATGGCACCGCCCCAAAGCACCGCCAGAATGTTCACGGGCAGTCCCCACTTGCCGAGGCTGAACCCCGGTTCCGATTCGTCGTCCTGCAGGGGCCACTTCTTCAGGAACCGTCGCCGCAGCATTGGCACCGTAACCAGCAGGTAAGACAGGTAGATCAGGACGATGCTGATGCTGGAGAGAATGGTGAAGATGGCGGGCTGGGAGATGTTGACGATCAGCGGAATCACCGCCACTACACCGATGACGATGGCAGCCACTGTGGGGGTTTTCCGGGTGGGGTGCACTTTGCTGAGCTGACGGCTGAAGGGGAGGTTGTTGTCCCTGGCCATGGCAAACATCATCCGGATAGCTGCTGCATGGACGGCCAGCGTACAGACGACCACAGCTACTACGATGCATGCCAGGAAGGCCTTGCCGAAGGGGCCGCCCAGCACGGAAAGCACGATGTACTGCAGTCCGCCATCGGCCGCTCCGAGCTTGGGATCGGAAAGATCGGGCGCGGCCAGGATTCCGCCCAGGAGGAGTAACCCACCCAAGAGGAAGGACGCTGTAACGGCGCGCAGGATCGCTCTGGGAGCCGTGCGCTTGGGGTCCTTGGTTTCCTCACCCAAGGAACTGGCGGTGTCGAATCCGTACATGACGTATCCGGATGCCATGGCGGCAATGATGAACACCCCGAAGAAGCCCAAGGGATGTTCTTCGCCGAATCCAGCGGTCTCCAGGAGGACTTCCGGTCCCCGCACGGAGTGCCAGATGAGAGCCGCAATGAGCAGGACGGCCGCAACCAGTTCCACGAACACGCCTACGCTGTTGATCATGGTCATGAGCTTCACGCCGAACGCGTTGATGAGTGTGGAAATGCCGATCATGATGCTGGCCAGGATGACCCCGTTGACCGCAAAGTCGTAAGGACCTGTTCCATCGCCTACCAGTTGGAAACCGCTCCAGATCTGCGGCAAGGTGATTTGGAGGGCCAAGGCCACGGACCCAAGAGCCATGATGGACGAAAGCAGCAGCAACCAGCCGGCCAGCCAGGCCCACGTTCCGGTCGAGAGCCTTTTTGCCCAGTTGTAGACCGATCCGGCCACCGGATAGCGTCCGGCCAGTTCCGCAAAGCATAGAGCGACCATTAGCTGGCCGACGAAGACGATGGGCCATGACCAGGCGTAGGCGGGTCCCGCCGTCGAAAATCCGAAGTAAAACAGTTGAAAAACGCCGGTGAGGATGGAGATGTAGCTGACGCCGGCGGCGAAGCTGGCAAACTTACCGATGCTGCGGTCGAGTGTTTGGGCATAACCAAACTCGTCCATACCGCTTGCGTCGCTCTTGCAGGGTCCTATTTTGCTGGGTTCAGACATGTGAACTCCTAGTTCAGACGTGCACGAATGGTGATAGCCTGCGGCCGCCATTGGACGCAGTCGATATCGAAGGCCGGGCACCACGGTGTGCCTCCGGCTGTTTCCCCCATTGTTATTGCGTGGTCTAAAGCAACTCGCCTGTTCAGGCGAGAGACAAGCTGAAGTCGGCCTCCGCCGTCGTTGTTTCCTCCGTCCCCCCGGCCCTGATGAGGTCGGTCTTGATGAGATCGGCACAGCGCTCACCGATCATCATTACGGTGATGTTGGGGTTCACGGTGACATGTTCCGGCATGACGGAAGCGTCGGCCACTCGCAGGCCAGTAACTCCCTTGACCCGCAGTTCGGGGTCCAGTGGTGACATGTCGTCGTCCACTGGTCCCATGCGGACAGTGCCGACGGGGTGGTAGACGGTGTTGTGCGTTTTGCGAATGTAATCCTGCAGTTCCTCGTCGGTCTGCGCCTCGATGCCAGGGGAGAGCTCCCGCCCGGTCCACTCGGCCATGGCGGGCTGCGCGGCGATTTCCCGGGCCTTGCGGATACCGGCCACCATGACTCGCATGTCGTGCCCGTCCGGATCGGTGAAGTAGCGGGGGTCCACCATGGGCTTGTCGCGGAAGTCCCTGCTGCGAAGCCGAACGGTCCCGCGGGAACGGGCGTGGGTGACGTTGGGAGTAAGGCTGAAACCGTTCTCCGTGGTGGGGTAGCCGTGCCGCAGGGTGTTCATGTCGAAGGGCACGGAGCCGTAATGCATCATCAGGTCCGGTCGGTCCAAACCCTCTTCGGTTGGGGTGAAGATGCCAATCTCCCACCACTGGGTGGAAGTCTGCACCATGGGCTGTTTGGCCTCGAACTGCACCACGCCTTCCGGATGGTCCTGCAGGTTCTCACCAACGCCGGGGGAATCCACGAGGACCTCGATGCCATGCGCCGCCAGATGTGCAGCCGGGCCAATGCCGGAAAGCATGAGGAGCTTGGGGGAGTCGATGGCACCAGTGGACAGGATAACCTCGCGATGCGCTGAGAGCCTGTGCGTCCGGCCGAAGGCCGAGTCCACCACGTCGACGCCGGTGCAGCGCTTGTCCGCGTCGAACACCAGTTGGCGGGCCCGCAGGCCGGTCAGCAGCGTGAAGTTATCGCGATCCACGATGGGGTGGATGTAGGAGACCGAACTGGAAGAACGTGTCCCGTCCGAGCGACGGTTGATCTGGAAGAAATTGGCGCCGTTGATCACCGTGCTGCCGTCATTGAACTTTGCACGCGGGATGCCGGTCTGCTCACAGGCATTGAGGAGCGCGACGCCGGCGGGATCGTTCGGGGGAACGTTCATCAAATGCACTGGACCGTCGTGGCCGTGGTGGGGAGCTTCCGGGCCCGCGTCCTCGTTGCTTTCCAGACGCTGGTACAAGGGCCAGGCGGCAGCAGCGTTCCAGCCGGTGGCGCCATACTTTGACTCCCACTCGTCCAGGTCTTCGCGAGGAGCCCAGAAAGCGATGCAGGAGTTGTGGCTGGAGCATCCACCCATGACCTTGGCGCGGGCGTGGCGCATGAAGGAGTTGCCGTTCTCTTGCGGTTCCACCGGGTAGTCCCAGTCGTACCCTGACTCCAGCAGTTCCATCCAACGGTCAAGCTGGAGAATCTCGGGCAGGCCTCGGTCATCCGGGCCGGCTTCCACCAACGCCACGGTAACTGCAGGGTCCTCGCTCAGCCGGGCGGCGACGGCAGCGCCGGCAGATCCTCCGCCGATGACGACGTAGTCGAACCCGTGCTCACTGAGGTTTTCGATGTTGTCAGTGTGCATCTATTTCTCCTTGCCGTGGTCTGCGAACCAGCCGGTCACCTGAGGGCTGGTGTTCTGGTAGATGTGCTTGGCTTCCTGGTATTCAGCCAGTCCGGTGGGACCGAGCTCACGGCCGACGCCGGACTGCCCGAAGCCGCCCCATTCGGCCTGCGGAAGGTAGGGGTGATAGTCGTTGATCCAGACGGTGCCGTGCCGCAAACGGCCCGCTACCCGCTGAGCCTTGCCGGCATCCTGGGTCCAGACCGCGCCCGCCAGCCCGTAGATGGTGTCGTTGGCGGTGGCTACGGCTTCGTCTTCCGTGCGGAAGGTTTCGACCGTTACTACCGGGCCAAAGGCTTCGTCGACCACAACCGACATTCCGCGTTGGACGCGGTCCAGGATGGTCGGCTGGTAGTAGTAACCGGCGTCGTACTTCTCCCCTTGAGGGGCGGCGCCGCCGCACCGCAACCGCGCACCTTCCGCCACTCCACGCTGGACGTACTCGTGGACTTTGTCGCGGTGTTCGGCGGAGATGAGCGGGCCGGTTTCGGCGGCCTCATCGAACGGGCCACCGAGGCGGATGTCCTGTGCCCTGCGGACCAGCTCGTCCACGAAGCGCTCGGCGATGGATTCCTCCACCACCAGCCGTGCCCCAGCGGAGCAGACCTGCCCTGAATGGACAAACGCGCCGTTCAACGCATTGTCGACGGCGGCGTCGAAGTCAGCGTCAGCAAAAATAACGTTGGGGTTCTTGCCGCCGAGCTCCAGCGCCACCTTCTTGACGGTGGCGGCAGCGGCAGCGGCGATACGCTTGCCCGTCTCCAGGCCGCCGGTGAAGGAGACAAGGTCGACGTCGGGATGTTCCGTCAGCGGTGCGCCCACCTTCCTGCCGGGTCCGGTGACGAGGTTGGCCACGCCGTCCGGCAGGCCAAGGTCCTTGAGCAACTGCATGGCAAGGATTGCGGTGGACGGGGTCAGTTCGGCGGGCTTGAGGACGAAAGTGCAGCCAGCCGCCAGCGCCGGTGCGATCTTCCACGCGGCCTGCAGCAGGGGGTAGTTCCACGGCGTGATCAGGCCGCAGACGCCGACGGGCTCGTAGACGATCTTGCTCACGACGGCGTTGTCCCCTGCATCGACTACCCGGCCCGCGGACTGCCCGGCGAGCCTTCCGAAATATTCGAAGCAGGCAGCGATGTCGTCGATGTCGATGCGGCTTTCGATGATTCGCTTGCCGGTGTCCAACGATTCGGCGCGGGCGAACTTCTCCCGGCGTTCGCGCAGTTCCGCGGCGACCTTGAGCAGGAACGCGCCTCTCTCCGGCGCGGGAACCGAGGACCAAACACCGGAGTCGAAGGCCGCGCGGGCTGCGGCAATGGCGCGCTCGGCGTCCTCGCGACCCGCCTCGGACACCGTGGCGACCAGTTCGCCGTCGGCCGGATTATGGATTGCGCGCACCGCACCGGATGCGGCCGGCTCCCACTTGCCGTTGATGAAGAGAGTGGAGGCGGAATCGGAAAATGTGGCTTGGGTCATACGAAGCAGGCTAGTGCATCTTGAACATCTGTTCAAGGAAAATTATGAACGGATGTTCAAAGTGACTCACCCATCCCAGCTCCCTGCCGCTACGAACCACTGACATGAAAAAGCTCGGACTCCGGACCAAAGGCCCCGAAACCATGGCAGCGCTGGCAGGCGTGGTGTCGGCCGCCGTCGTGCTGGCCGTTGCCGAGCTGATCGGCGCCTTCTTCACTGCCAGGGCAACCCCGGTGTTCGCCTTGGGATCCACGTTCATCGACTTCACGCCATCGTGGCTGAAGGACTTTGCGATCGCCACGTTCGGTACTAATGACAAAGCTGCGCTGTTTGTGGGCATGGGCCTGACGATCGCCGTGCTGGCCTGCGTTCTGGGCGTTGTGGCCTACAAGAAGTGGGCGCTGGGCGTCCTGGGCGTCCTGTTCATGGGCGCTGTGATCGTGGCCGCCGTCCTGACTCGCGCCGGGGTGGGACCCGCCGACGCCATTCCCTCCCTCGTGGGAACCATCGCCGGCCTCATCGTCCTGCGGCGCCTCATCGTGCCGTTGTGGGGGTTGAAAGCGTGGCCGGAAGCTCCCGCTGACATAGCAGCCGACGCCGACGAGCAGGTGGGCGGCGCCGGTACCAGCCGCCGTCGTTTCTTCGCAGCTGCCGGGATCACCGCGGTGGCCGCCGGAATCGCGGCGACCGGTGGTCGACTGCTGGGTGCAGCGCGCAACAATATTGCGCAAGCCCGGGATGCCCTCCGGCTGCCGGCGCCAATCAAAGCTGCACCCCCCGTGCCTGCTGGCGTCCAGTCCCCGGTCCCCGGAGTCTTCCCCTGGCTGACACCGAACAACGAGTTCTACCGCATTGATACGGCCCTGAGCGTCCCGGAAATCAACGTCGACGACTGGGAACTGCGGGTGCATGGAATGGTGGAGGAGGAGCTAACGCTCACCTTCCAGGACCTGCTCGACGCCGATCTGATCGAATCGCACGTCACCCTCACCTGCGTGTCCAACCCGGTGGGCGGGAAGCTCGCCGGAAACGCCAAGTGGCTGGGCATGCCCATCCGCGAAGTCCTCGCGAGGGCCAAGCCGAAGGAAGGCGCGGACATGGTGCTCTCAACATCCATTGACGGCTTCAGCGCCTCCACTCCACTGGAGGTCCTGCAGGATGACCGCGATGCCATGCTGGCCATCGGCATGAATGATGAGCCACTTCCTGTAGAGCACGGATACCCCGTGCGGATGGTGGTTCCGGGGCTGTATGGATTCGTCTCCGCCACCAAGTGGGTAGTGGACCTGGAAGTCACCCGTTTCGCGGACAGCAAGGCCTACTGGACCCAGCGTGGCTGGTCGGAGCGTGGCCCCATCAAGACCATGGCGCGTGTGGACGTACCGGCGTCCTTTGCGCGATTGAAGGCAGGCAAGGTCGCTGTGGGCGGCACCGCATGGGCGCAGACGCGGGGAATCACCAAGGTGGAAGTCCAGATCGACGACGGCGATTGGGTGGAAGCAACGCTTTCGGACGAAGCCTCCACCATCACCTGGCGCCAGTGGTCCTTTGAATGGGATGCCACGCCCGGCATGCACTACGTCAAGGCCCGAGCCACCGACGGCACCGGCGAAACCCAGACCGACCAGCGCGCCGATCCTGTGCCTGACGGAGCCTCGGGCTGGCCTTCGGTGGCGGTGACTGTGGAGTAAGGAAGTGGGACGGGAAACTGTGTAGCGTTTAGGGCACCTTCACCGGGCAGTTTTGCGGGCGGGTCTTACGGGAATCCTGGTTCCGCCGAATGACGCGAATTTTACTTAGCGCTGGTTGGGACCGCATGGCGGCCGGTGGGGGACCGATGCTCCTATGGATCGTCAAGCGGCTTTGGCGAGTTCCTCTGTGGTGTTGGCAGGTTGCAGGGCATGGATGGACCCGGAATACTCCCAGCCCGCCGACGTCATGCAAAGGCTGGAGCCCATCTATTCACTCCTAGGCTCAGGCCCTGTCCTGAAGCTACACAACCCCCCGCGGGAAGCCGAACATGACTACGGCTCGGTCACCGGAAAACTCGGCTTCCACGAGTTCATCGTGATTGATCGGATTCTCCGGACACTTCACGTCATCGTCGCATCGGATGACTGAATTACTCCGCCCCGTTGTCATCATTCGCAGAGCCCTAACTTGGAGTCACTGATGGCATCCGATCAGTGAGCGTATTCCTCCGCCAAAGGGCCCAAGGAAACGGAAGCGCCTGCCGCGCTGCTTATCCGAAGCTACCAACACCAACCCCAGGCAGCACGGTAAGGGATCCTCAACCGGACGCTTCTCACGAAATCTGCCATGGCTCCGGGGTTTGCCATCGAGTGAAGAACTGGTCGATCTCGTCAGGAGATGATTTGTCGACGGACAACCATTCTGCGGCTGCCTTGCGTCCGATCTTCTCGCGTGCTTCCTCGGACGCCGGGCCGGCTGGATTGTCGTAGAGGTCGCTGATTTCCATCCAGAGGGCATATGCGGCGCCATCGTGAGAGGACCCTAGGAGCTCGCGAATGAACTGCTCGGCCTCCTCCATGACCAGGTCGTAGATTTGCTCACGTTCGGCCTCTAGCACCTTGTTGGCGACGTCGGTCATTGCTTGTAAAAAGCGAGCCTCACGGATGGTATCTTCCATGTAAGTTCCTGTCATTCGGTGGACCAGTTATCAGTCATCCTCCTAATTGGAGCAGGGGGCCCGTTACCTAGCAGGACACACGCCCGTAACTCATTGGCTCCTTACAGCCACGGCTGTGCCCGTAAACCCGTCGTCCATGCTCGCATCTTCTGGCACATTACTTCATGGACGTACCATTCCTCAGATAGGCCGGCAAGAGCGATGCATGACACCGATTTGCACAGCGCCCGGTCAAGGATCCGTCTCGGGGCGCTGGTTTGGGTCTCAAATCTGATCGAGGTTTTGCCCATTCCTCGAAAAAGGGGTGGCGAGTAGGCGTTTGTTCAGATCTCTTGTGAGCGTCCATCTAAGGAAATCTGCGCACAGCGAAGTACGAGGCCTGCCCCCTCTGACCAAAGCATGAACTCCACCCGCCAGCAGCGCGCGCTTTCGTCGTACAGGGCCTCGACTTCCGTAACCTCTGCATAGCTCCAGGGACCGGGAATATCGCTGTAGAAGCGCAGGTCGGTCACGTCAGCACAGAGCAGCACATGCGTTGTACTTCCGGATTGCTCTTCAACAGCTATTTCAAGAACGCATTCATGAGTAACGGGATCAAATGCGAAGCTCTTAAGGAGGCCGCCCCAGAGGGCATCTGTGAAGCTCATCAGTAGATCCTGTCGTCGTGCGCTGGCAAAAAACCTCACCCCCTGGCTCTCACCGAGCTTCTCTTCTTTGAGGTTCGATGAGGGAACGAAGGCCCGCTGTCAGCGCTGGTCGAAAAGTGAGCCGCCACTCAAATCTGCGCGGCGGACGGATAGCGGGACCTGCCCCGTCACTAAGTGTCCTCGTGCCGCGAAGGGGCGAACGCGATCTCCTCCGTCCGGGCAATGCCTCGCTCGATAGCCGCTTTGTCTATTCCCAGGAGCGTGGTGAGCCACATGCCGTTCTGCACCACGACGACGTCCGCTGCGCGCTCCCTGCATTCATCAGGCGAGAGCCCGGGAACGGCATTGCCGATCAAGGCCGCAAGCCCTTGAAGATACCTGTCAAAGGCTGCGGCATTGATCTGAGCGAAGTCCTCATCCGCCTGGGCGAGAGCCCACAGATGGAGGCGGAGGGACAGGTACGGCGTGGTTAGGAGCCCGGGGTCCGCAACGCGCCGAAGGGACTCACGAAGTTGCGCGTCCGGGGTTGAAGTGGGCGCCGGCTCCACCAGTAGGAGGTCGTGCTCTTCAATCTGGTGGAGCACGGCGCGGATCAAACTCGATTTGTCTTCGTAGTAATAGTTCACGAGTCCCAGTGCAACGCCGGCTTCACGCGCCACGGCACGCATATTGATGCCCGAAATGCCATGGCGGGACAGTAGTTCAAGTGCCGCTTCAAGAATGCGTTTCTGCCTGTCAACCTGTTCGCCGGACTTTACGGTGCTTGTACCCATTCGGCCAGACTATTGCCAAACCCGGATCAGCGCATCCTGACCGTCTATAGGTTCTTTTCCGCGTAAATCCGCAGCGCATCCCGAACAAACGTAGCCCCTGTTTCCCCGCCATAGTTGGCCGCGAACCGTGGATCAGCAACGTACATTTCGCCGAGGCCTGTGACGTAACCTTTGACGTCTCCGCCAGGTGCCGCCGTCGGGGTTCCCGGGATGCCGCGAAGCCATTCGACGTGTCGCTTCGCCAGATCCTGTGCATCAGCGCTGTCCGGCGCGATGCCGGACCCGGCAGCGGAGATCCAGTCGCTCCCCAGCCTCTGCACGCGTTCCTTCCACTGCTGCTTTTCCTCGGTACTCATTCCGCGCCACCAGGAATCACTGGCGGCGTACGCATCCTTGCCCCAGCGGCCCTCCACCTCGTCCTTGTACTGCGTGTGGTCGAAGCCATCAAACATGTCCTGTGCCATGTACTTTCCATCCCCTTTCATTGTGTCGATGGTCTGCCGAACGGAGGCGATCTGCCGGGTCAGCCTGTCCTGCTCCTTTGCAAGCCATTCCAGATGGCCGCTCAACGCTTTGACTGTGTCCGTCTCGCGATGGAGAACCTCGGCTATGGCCGGCAGGCCAAGCCCGAGTTCCCTGAGCAGGAGAATGCGCTGGAGCTGAACCAGCGCCGGACCGTCATAGTAGCGGTAGCCGTTATGGCCGGTCCGGCTTGGTTTGAGCAGCCCGATGTCGTCGTAGTGACGCAGCGTCCGGCTGGTTGTGCCCGCGATCTTGGCGATTTCCTGGATTGACCAGTCCATCTGTCCTCCGTCCTTGCCTTGTTCTTCGACAGTAGAGGTTGACGCTACGTCAAGGTCAAGAGGATGCTGACCGGCACTTAGTCAGCCAGGATCAAGTAGAGGGCGCGGCGGGTTTCGTCCAGCTTCTCAATGGCTGCCTGGCGTTGTTCGTCGGTAGCCGCGCCCCGGAATTGGTGGATGACGCCCATGAGCTTGCCGACGCTTTGGTGGAATGCTGCGCCTGTTCCATCGGCCTCGGTGTTCCATGCATTGGCGAGCTCTTCTTCATGCTCGGCGACGTAAGCCTTGCCATCGTCTGTGAGCGTGAACTCGGTGCGACGCCCCTCGCCGACAGCGACGATCAACTCTTCATCCACCAATTGCTGCAGCGTCGGGTAGACGGAGCCGGGGCTGGGACGCCATGCGCCGGATGTCTTTTCGGCGATGGTCTTGATCAGGCCGTAGCCGTTGGACGGAGCCTCCGCCAAGAGCGAGAGGATCGCTGCGCGGACGTCACCGCGGTTTGCGCGACGTGATCCGCCGGGACCGAAGCCCCGTGGTCCGAAACCCGGACCAAAGCCGGGGCCAAAACCTGGACCGAAGCCCGGCCCAAATCCACCTCCGCCATGGCCGCCCGGTCCGCGCCGGCCCTTGCCTCGGTTGAAGCGGCCTCGGCCGTGTCCGTGTTCGGGGTGCCCATGGCCATGCTCAGGGAAGGTGTTGTCGTGTTCGTTGATGCCTTTCATAGCAGCATCGTCCTTTCGGTCGAATGGTTCACCGAAGGAGTATCGGCGATAGTTAACGATATATCGGTAACTATCGGGTCGTCAAGGCCCTCAAACAAAGCTGCCCCCGCCAAAACCGGCGGGGGCAGCAGAAATAATGCGAGCGTTAGGAAAGAGGCGTGACGTAAGCCCCCGAGATGCCGCCGTCCACCAAGAACGTGGAAGCTGTGATGAACGAGGCGTCGTCACTGGCCAGGAAAGCCACGGCAGCGGCCAACTCTTCCGGTTCCGCGAAACGGCCCAAAGGAACATGTACCAATCGACGTGCGGCCTTCTCGGGATCCTTGGCGAAGAGTTCTTTCAGCAGCGGAGTGTTCACGGGGCCCGGGCACAGGGCGTTGATGCGGATGCCCTGCCGTGCAAATTCGACGCCGAGTTCCCGGCTCATGGACAGCACGCCGCCTTTGGACGCGCTGTAAGAAATCTGCGACGTCGCCGCGCCCATGACGGCCACGAATGAGGCCGTGTTGATGATGGATCCCTTCCCCTGCTCCTGCATGTACGGGATGGCGTACTTGCAGCAGTAGTAGACCGAAGTCAGGTTAACTTCCTGGACCCTGCGCCACGCGTCAATGCCGGTGTCCAGGATGGAGGCGTCGTCAGCGGGGGAGATGCCGGCGTTGTTGAAAGCGATGTCCACGCTTCCGTACGTCTCTTTGGTCTGCGCATAAAGGTTGCGGACCTCTTCTTCGCTGGTCACGTCTACCTTGACGAAGAGGCCGCCTACCTCGGCCGCGGCGGCAATCCCGGATGTCGGTTCGATGTCTGCGATCACCACGTTGGCGCCCTCTGCGGCCATGCGGCGGGCCGTGGCCAGGCCGATGCCGCTGGCCCCGCCCGTGATGACTGCGCTGCGGCCGGCGAGACGGTTGGAAACTACTGCTTGCATTTGTTGCTCCTTCAAAAAAGTGGAATACGGAAGATCACGCGGACTGCGTGGAGATGAAGACGTTTTTGACCTCGCTGAACGCATCCAGCGCGTCGGGTCCAAGCTCGCGGCCCAGCCCGGATTGCTTGAAGCCGCCAAATGGAGTGGAGTACCGGACCGAGGAATGCGAGTTGACCGAGAGGTTGCCGGACTCCACTCCCCGAGCCACGCGAAGGGCGCGGTCCACAGAGGAGGTCCAGATTGAGCCGGACAACCCGTACTCCGTGTTGTTGGCGATGCGAATGGCGTCGGCCTCGTCCTCGAACGGCACCACAGCTACCACCGGGCCGAAGATTTCGTGGGTGAAGGACGGCGCATTCAGGTCAGGTGTCAGGACCGTTGGCGGGAACCAGAAGCCCGGTCCTTCCGGCGCCTTCCCTTGGAAGGCGACCGGGGCGCCGTCGGGCACGAACGCTGAAACCGTACTGAGCTGCTGGGCTGAAATCAGCGGCCCCATAGTGGTGGCCGCATCGGCGGGGTCTCCCACGCGCATACCGAGGACTTCGGGCTCCAGCAGTTCCAGGAAACGTTCATAAACTCCGCGCTGCACCAGAATCCGTGACCGGGCGCAGCAGTCCTGGCCGGCGTTATCGAAAGCACCGCCCGGCGCAGCAGCCGCCGCCAGCTCAAGGTCGGCGTCATCGAAAATGATGTTGGCGCTCTTGCCGCCAAGCTCCAGCGTCACGCGCTTTACCTGCTCTGCGCAGCCAGCCATGATCTGCTTTCCCACCCCGGTAGACCCGGTGAACACCACTTTTCGGACCGCGGGGTGGGTGACAAAGCGCTGCCCCACCACGGAACCCTTGCCCGGGATAACTTGGAACACGCCCTCGGGAAGACCGGCTTCAAGAGCAAGTTCGCCAAGACGGATGGCGGTCAGGGGAGTCACTTCCGCCGGTTTGAGCACTACCGTGTTTCCGGCAGCCAGGGCAGGAGCGAAGCCCCACCCCGCAATCGGCATGGGGAAATTCCAGGGGACGATGATCCCAACAACTCCCAGAGGCTCGTGGAACGTCACATTGATGCCCCCTGCAACCGGAATCTGACGGCCGAAATGCCGTTCCGGAGCGGCGGAGTAGTACGTGAGGACGTCGCGGACGTTTCCCGCTTCCCAACGGGCGTTGCCGATAGTATGCCCGGCGTTGCGGACCTCCAGTTGAGCGAGGTTCTCCAGGTCATTGTCGACGGCGGCAGCGAACCTTCGCAGCAGCAGCGCACGGTCCGCAGGGGCTACTGCCCGCCAGGATTCGTAGGCAGCAGCGGCCTTGGCAATGGCTGCGTCGGTTTCTGCCACACCGGCGAGCTGCACGGTTTGGAGAACTTCCTCGGTGGCCGGGTTGATCACATCAAATACTGTGGCGGTCATGCGGGGGACATCGCTTTCTCGGTAGCGGCCTGATCGGACCTGTAGTTGGCGGCAGCTTCCACGAAGCCACGGAACAGCCGGAGGTCGCTGAGATTCTGTTCCGGGTGGAACTGGACTCCAAGGACCCAACCGTGGTCTGTGCTTTCAAGGGCCTGGACCAAACCGTCGGAGGACGTGGCCGTCACGCGCAGGGAGTCGGGGACCGTGTCCATGGCCTGATGGTGGTAGCAGGGCGAGGAAGCGGAAGCTCCCAGAAGGTGGTGGATGATGCTTCCCGGAGTGGTGGTGAAGGTTGCCTGTCCGTAGACCCCGGGAGCGGGCTGGCTATTGCTTTCCGGGCTGACGTCCGGAATGTGCTGAATCAGGGTGCCGCCCAGCACGACGTTGAGGAGCTGGGCTCCCCGGCAAATCGCGAAAAGCGGGAGGCCGCGTTCAAGTGCAGCACGAATGAGGGCGGAGTCGTGGCTGTCCCGCAGCGGTTGCGACTTGGTGGTGGGATGCGGCGCCGCCCCGTAGAGGGAAGGATCGACGTCGGGCCCACCCGCCACGATCAGCCCGTCTACCAGATCCAGCACTGTCTCGTCGGTGCCCAGCGGGGGCAGCAACATGGGGGTTGCTCCGGACGCGACCACGGCCTCCACGTACGTTCCCGGGAGAATTGCCGCCGTCGTATTCCAAACTCCCCAGGAGGCCTCCTGTAGGTAACTGGTGAGCGCGATTCTGGGCTTGTACGGTTGCCCGTAGGTTTTAGAGTCGTTCGAAGCCACGGACCCGCTCCCAATCTGTGATGGCGCTGTCGTAAGCGGTCAGTTCCACTGTGGCGGCGTGGACGTAGTGGTCCACCACGTCGTCGCCGAAGGCTTTGCGCGCGATGCTGCTCTCGGCCAAAAGGTCCCGGGCGTCCCGCAAGGTAGTGGGCAGGCGTTCCGCGTCGGATTCGTAGGCGTTGCCCTTGGTGATCTCCGGCAGCTGAAGGTCGTTTTCGATCCCGTGGATGACGGCGGCGATCATCGCGGCCACAGCGAGGTATGGGTTCACATCGCCGCCACCCACCCGGTTCTCGGTCCGGAGCCCCCGGCCGTGGCCCACCACGCGGAGTGCGCAGCTGCGGTTGTCCAGGCCCCAAGCGATCGCTGTTGGGGCGAAGCTGCCCTCTACGAAACGTTTGTAGGAATTAATGTTGGGTGCCAGGAAATAGGCGAGTTCGCGCAGCGCCGCGAGTTGACCAGCAACGAAGCGCTCCATCAGGGGGCTGAAGCCGTGTTCGCCGTCGCCGGCCAATACGGGGTTGCCGTCCAGGTCGGTGAGGCTGAAGTGGATGTGGCAGGAGTTGCCTTCGCGCTCGTTGAACTTGGACATGAACGTGATGCTCTTGCCGTGCTGGTCAGCGATTTCCTTGGCGCCGTTCTTGTAAAACGTGTGCTTATCGCAGGCGGCCAGGGCTTCATCGAAGCGGAAGGTGATTTCCTGCTGGCCGAGGTTGCATTCGCCCTTGGATGACTCGACCACCAGGCCCGCGGCTTCCATGTTGTTGCGGATGGAGCGAATCACTGGTTCCAGACGGGCAGTTGCGAGGAGCGAGTAGTCGACGTTGTACTGCGTAGACGGCGCGAGGCCGGTGTAGTTCTTCTGCCAAGCCTGGTTGTAGGAGTCATCGAACATCAGGAATTCAAGCTCGGTCCCTGCGTGGGCCCGGTATCCGAGCTTTTCGAGTCGCTCAATCTGGGCCTTCAGGATCTGCCGGGGTGATGCGGCTACAGGGGTCCGGTCAGTCCACAGGACATCGCACTGCACGATCGCTGTGCCTTCGAGCCAGGGCACCCGGCGAAGTGTGGAGATGTCCGGCAGCATCACCATGTCTCCGTAGCCGGTTTCCCAGGACGACATTGCGTAGCCGTCCACAGTTTTCATCTCCACATCAACGGCAAGCAGGTAGTTGCAGCCCTCCGCGCCGTGATCCAGAACGTCCTCAAGGAATGAGCGCGCGCCGCACCGCTTGCCCTGCAGCCGGCCCAGGGCATCGGTGATGGCGACGATGACAGTATCGATCGCGCCGCTTGCTACTTGTTCGCGCAGTTCATCGACGGTGAGTTGCCCGTTCCGGCTGGGCTCTTGGGTCTTAGCGTTCATTGTGTCTCCGCAGTGTGGTTCGGTGAATGAATTTCAGTGTCTGCCGGCTGTTACTTCAGTTCGGCCTCGGCCATGGCAATTTGGGCGAACTCTTCCTCGGGCGCGCCCGCCACGATCCGGTGCCGGCTGTACAGCCAGTAGTAGAGGAGGGCAGCTGCAAAAATCGCTGCCGTGATGGAGGCGGCAAAGACGTCGACGACGAACGTCGCCACCACTGCCACAGCGGACAGGACCAAAGCAATCGACGTTGTGACGATTCCGCCCGGAGTCCTGTAGCCGCGTTCCAGGTTGGGTTCCTTCTTGCGAAGGACTATGTGTGAGAGGTTCAGCAAGACGTAGGAAACCGTGGCGCCGAAGACTGCGATGTTGATCAGCAAGGCGCCGTCCCGCGTAAGCGCAGCCAGCAGGAAGCCAACAGTCCCTGGGACGATCAGTGCCCAGTATGGGGTCCGCCGTGCCCCGGTCAGGGAGAGCCAGCGCGGGAGGTAGCCGGCCCGCGACAAAGCAAAGAGCTGACGTGAGTAGGCGTAGATGATGGAGAAGAAGCTGGCCACGAGTCCCGCCAAGCCTGCGTAGTTGATGAAGTCGGCCAGGAACGTGTTGCCGCCATAGGCAATGCGCAGCGCCTCAGGAAGCGGGTTGTCCGATTCGCTCATGGCCTGGGACCCGGCAGCTCCCGGGACCAGGACGAGCATAAGGGCACCGAAAATCACCAGGATGACAACGGCCACGATGATTCCCTTGGGCATGTCCTGTTTGGGGTTCGAGGTTTCCTCGGCCGCGAGCGGAACTCCCTCCACAGCGAGGAAGAACCAGATCCCGTAGACCAAGGCCGCCAGGACGCCGCTGATACCCATGGGCAGGAAGGCGCTGGAACCTGCCGAACCGTCCGGCACGATGTCGAAGAGTCGTGCGGCATCGAACTTGGGGAGAAGTCCAATAGCCGCGGCGATCAGGGCCACCGTTGCCACAGCCGTGATGGCAAACATGATCTTCAGGGCTTCGCCGACTCCACGGATGTGGATCCAGATGAAGACGACGTAGGTGACCAGATAGATGGGCCACGAGTTCGTCAGGCCGAACAGCCCGAGGGCTTCCACGTAACCCCCGATGAAAGTCGCGATGGCCGCCGGTGCCACCGCGTATTCGATCAGGACCGCAACACCAGTGGCGAATCCGCCAAGCGGACCCAGCGCCCGGCGGGCGAACGCATAGCCGGCACCCGCCGTCGGGAGCGTTGACGAAAGTTCTGCCAGACCAAAAACCATGCACGTGTACATGACCGCCATCAGCACAAAGGCGATGAGCAGGCCGCCCCAGCCTCCTTGGGCCAAGCCAAGGTTCCAACCGGCGAAGTCGCCGGAAATAACGTACGCCACCCCAAGCCCAGCCAGGAGAATCCAGCCGGCCGCGCCCCGTTTGAGGCGCCTGTGCTTCAAATATTCATCCTCGCCGCCAGGCGGCTGGTGCGCTGTTTCCATGCGTGTTCCTATCGTCTGAGGAATGCTTCTGGGAAGTTTGAGCGGAGGATCCTCGGGGGATCCTAAAGGACTGTTTTCAGTCCAAAGTATGATTCATAGTCTGGATTGTCATTCCCCTAACGTCAAGGCTTTTCATTAAAAGCTGATGACTTGGATCACAGGTGAGGATTTCCAAAGGTCTCTTTGGTGACCTTTGAAGATCCTCGCGGGTAGCATTGAGTCAGCGGCGCCCGCATGTGGCGCGGCCCGCGATTCGTGGAAGGAGCTGCCGTGCCGGACTCTCCGTTTGGCCCGTCGTTCTCGATGCTGCGCCCAGTCCGGGGTGGCAACGCGTTCGAAGAGACCATCGAACACATCCTTCAGACCATCAAGCTGGGTATCTTTGCGCCGGCCGAAAAGTTGCCACCGGAGCGCGAGTTGGCGGAACAGTTGGGTGTATCGAGGGCAACGCTGCGGGACGCGCTGGGGGAGTTGCAGAGCGCTGGCTACCTCGAGGTCCAGCGGGGCCGGTACGGGGGTACCTACGTCTCCGCGGCCGCCGTCCAACGGACTCCGGATGTCGGGCCGCTCGACCCTGCCGAGGTTGAGGATGTCCTGTTGTTCCGCTCAATTCTCGAGCCCGCTGCTGCTTCCTTGGCTGCGAAGGCCGATCTCTCCGCTGCGGCCAGGAGGCACCTGCAAGTCTGCCTGTCCGAAGTAAGTGCTTCCCCTGCAGTGGGATACCGCCCGCGTGACGCGCGGTTCCACATCGCCATTGCCGAGCTATCCGGCTCGGCAAGCCTGGTGGGAGCGGTGGCTGAAACCAGGGCCAGGGTCAACGGACTGTTGGACAGGATCCCGCTGCTCGCTACCAACCTGGAGCACGCCAACGAACAGCACGCGGAAATCGCGGAGGCGATCCTGCGCGGCGACGCCCCCGCCGCAGAGCAGGCCACCGTTCAACACCTTGAGGGAACAGCCTCGCTCCTGAGGGGCTTCCTGGCCTGAAACCACGACGGCGGGTGCGGACTTATCAAAAAGTCCACACCCGCCGTCGAGGTTCTGTAGCGCTAACTCAGGCTATTTCCACCACGTATCAAAGATGGTGACCGGGACGGTTCGCTTGTGGCGCGTGCGGAGGTACTTCTGCTCGATGAGCTCCGCGGCGCCCTCAGCTACTTCTCGGCCTTCGAGGTAATCATCAATTTGGTCGTACGTGATGCCGAGCTCATCCTCGTCGGTGCGTCCGGGCTTGTCGTCCAAGAGGTCGGCGGTGGGCACCTTCTGCCAAAGGCGGGCGGGGGCGCCCAGTTCCGCCAAGACTGCGCGGTTCTGACGCTTATTCAGGCCGAACAGCGGAAGGATATCCGCACCGCCGTCGCCGAATTTCGTGAAGAAACCCGTGACGGACTCGGCGCCGTGATCGGTGCCGACCACCAGGTAATTGTGCTCGCCTGCCAGGGCGTACTGTGCGATCATCCGGGCGCGGGCCTTGGTATTGCCCTTGTGGAAGTCGGAAATTTCGGCGCCGGTGGTCTTCTCGAACTCTTCCTCAAAACCGTCCACCGCCCGGGAAATGTTGAACGTCCATTCGGTCTTGGCCTTGATGAAATCCAGGGCGGCCTGGGCGTCGTCTTCGTCATGCTGGATGCCGTAAGGGAGTCGGACGGCCACGAAGTCCGCCTCCACACCCTCCGCTTCAAGCTCTTCCACGGCCAATTGGGCCAGACGTCCTGCGAGCGTGGAATCGAGCCCGCCGGAGATGCCCAGGACGAAGCCCTTGGTGCCGGTCGCTTTTACATAATCCTTGAGGAAGGCGACCCGCTTGCGGATCTCCTCCGGAGGATCGATCCGGGGCTGGACGCCCATTTCTTCAATGATCTTGGCCTGGAGTTCGCGCATGGTCCAACACTAGTCAGCCTGGTTATGAACGCTCAACCATATTGCACACTTCCAGCCCAAGTGACTCGCAATAATGCCACCTAGCTGGCGGGGACCGGACCTGTTGAGCCGCGGACAGTGAGGTGGGTGGGCATCACAGCCAGGCGTCTGCTGGATCCGGAGTTCAGTGGATCAAGTTGGGCCAGCAGCATGGAGACGGCCACGCGTCCTGCCTGCTCAATCGGTGAAGCCATGGTGGTCAGGGGTGGGTTGCAGAAGTCTGCGCCGAAGATGTCGTCGCAGCCCACGATGCTCATGTCTTCCGGAACGCGGATGCCGCGCTCGCGAAGTCGCTGCAGCATTCCAATGGCCAGGAGATCGTTGAAGACGATGCAGGCCGTTGCTCCAGTCCGAACGGCTGCATCAGCTGCTGCCGCGCCGGACGTTGTCTTGGGGGTGAAGGGACCCACCCGGGATGTGGTGAGCCCGCGGTCGCGGCTTTCGTCCTCAAAGGTCTTCCATCGCTTGGCATTGGACCAGGACGACGCCGGCCCGCCGACGTAGCAAATCCTGCTGTGGCCGAGGGACGTGAGGTGTTCCAGTGCCTGGACCACGGCGCCGGGGGTATCGATCACCACCGTAGGTGCGTTGGCGGAGGAGCGGTTGATGGTCACGATCGCTTGTGACGATGCTGCCTCGAGTATTTGTGCGTCGGTAAGGCGGGACGCGGCGAGGATGAATCCATCAGCAGTCCGTTGCATCTTGCGGAGCGTGTCTGCTTCCATTTCGGCGGACTCTTCGGTGTCCACGAGCAACTGCGTGTACCCGGCGGCTTTTAGCTGGTTCTGCGTGCCCCGGATGATGTCGAAGTAGAAGGGGTTGGTGACGTCGGGGACCAGGAGGGCGATCGCGTTGGTGCGTCCGGAGCTTAGTCCGCGGGCCTGTGAGCTGGGAACATAGTTGAGCTCGGCCGCCACCTTTTCGATGCGTTCGCGGGTCACGCGGTTTACCCGGTCCGGGTTGGACAACGCCCGCGAGACCGTTGAGGTTGCCACTCCGGCCCGTTCGGCGACGTCCCGGATGGTAGGGGCCGTTGCCCTCGCGCTTGTCTGTCCCATAGGAAGATTGCAACACTCTTGGCAACTTTTGGCAAACGCTTGCCGCGTGGATTGCCAACTCCCTAGACTCAACAACGAAGCCCCTGTGACGCACGCCACCACCACCTGCGGGCTTGGTAATCAAGGAGGAAACAATGAGGTTTGCACCATCAGCGAAGCTGGCCGCCGTTCTGGCAACGGCGGCCTTGGCTTTGACCGCCTGCGGGGGAAGCGGCAGCAGTTCCGACAGCACCGGGGGTGCCGTGGACGGCGCCGGGAAGAAGTTGAGCGTCCTGACCGGCGTCAACAACCAGTACCCCGAGCAACAGAAGGAATGGTTCAAGGACATTGCCGCAAAGTTCAAGGCGAAGACGGGCGCGGATGTTGAATTTGAAACCTTCGCATCTGCCAACGACGAACTGACCCGGATCCAAACGTCAGTGGTTTCCGGCCAGGGCCCGGACGTCTACAGCCTGGGCACCACCTTCACCCCCACCGCCTACGCCACCAAAGCATTCGTGACGCTCTCCGAGGACGATTGGAAGAAGGTTGGCGGAAAAGAACGCTTCAACCAGGCCGCCTTAGGCATTTCCGGCCCGGACGCCGATCACATGGCAGGTATTCCGTTCGTCAGCCGCCCGTTCGTTATGGCGTACAACAAAGACCTCCTGGCCGCCGCTGGCATCGAGAAGCCCGCAACAACGTGGGACGAACTCGCTGAGCAGGCCAAGAAGATGACCAACGCCTCGGCCGGCACTTATGGCCTGGCCGCGGGGTATAAGGACAACTTTGACCCGTGGAAGTTCATTTGGGCCATGTCCGTCCAAGCCGGGAACCCGCTTGTGGACGGGAACAACCTCAAGATGGACGACCCCACGGTCAAAAAGGCCTACGAGACCTACTTCGGTTGGCTTACCAAGGACAAGGTAGTGGATCCCGCTGCCATCGGTTGGAGCAACAGCAACGCCGTAGCCGCGTTCGCGTCGGGCAAGGCCGGCTACTTGATGATGACGACCTCAAGTTCCGTTCCCACCTTGGACAAGTCCGCTATCGCCGGCAAGTACGCCTACTCCGTCATGCCCACCACGGCGCCCGGTGAAACAGCACCCAAGGGTGACGGCGACAAAGCTGCCAGCATCCTCTCCGGCGACAATGTAGTGGTTGCCGACTACTCGCAGCAAAAGGACCTGGCCTTCGCGTACATCGAGCTCATCACGTCCAAGGACGAGCAGCTGAACTACCAGAAGATCTTCGGCGAGCTTCCTGCGAATGCAGAGGCGCTCGCCTCCTTGACAGATCCTAAGCTCCAGCCAATTGCCGACGCCGCGGGCAAGTCGAAGGCAACACCGTTCACGGGCGCGTGGGGTGACATCCAGTTGGGCCTCCTGAACGTCACTGTCCAGTCCATTCCGGATCTGGCCAACGGTTCCGTGGACGACGCGGCGCTGGAATCACGGCTCAAGGATGCACAGTCCAAAGGCCAAGCGTCACTCGACCGGGCCGCGAAGTCCTAGGCAGGATCTCCCATGTCCACTGATTCCTTCAGGGAAATAAAGGCCGCGACCGGCCCGGCCGCCGAAGGGCAGCTGGCCCGGTCCGGTACAGCAGGCCAAGCGTCCGACGCCGGTACGTCACCGGCCGCAGGCACAGGCACTATCCAGCCGTCCGGCCGCGGCAAGAAACCTGCCCGCCGCAAGGGGTTGAGCGAGCGCAACCGTCCCTTGTGGATGCTGATCCCCGGCGGACTCCTGATGTTCGTCATCATTGTGATTCCGCTGTTCCTGGGCATCTATATGTCGGCCCTCAACCTGGACCAGTACACGCTGCGCAAGTGGGTCAGCGCCCCCTTCATCGGCGTCGATAACTTTGTAGAGGCGCTGACCGATTCGCCGCTGCTCCACTCGGTGTGGCTGAGCGTCAGCTATTCGCTGATCGCCATGGTGGTGACCTTGCCCCTGGGTATCGCTGCTGCCGTGGCCACGCAGAACGCCTTCAAGGGCCGGGCGCTGATCCGCTCGATTTTCCTGATTCCGTACGTGCTGCCATCCTTCGTGGTAGCCACGGTGTGGCGGACCATGTTCCAGCCGGACGGCGTAGTGGACTCAGCCCTGGGCACGTTCGGCATGGATGGCGGTCTGTGGCTCAACGGGCCGCAAACCTATTGGACGCTCATCCTGGTCCAGATCTGGGCTTCCTGGCCGTTCATCTACCTGCTGGCTCTGTCCGGCCTGCAGTCCGTGGACCACGAGGTTCACGAGGCCTCGGCCTTGGACGGCGCGCTGTGGTGGAACAAGCTGCGGTATGTCATCTTCCCGTACCTCAAAGGTCCGCTCGCGCTGGCTTTCCTGATCGGCATGCTGCATCACATCAATAACTTCACCCTCCCGTTCGTGCTGTTCGGCGTACCGGCCCCGGCCGACGTCGAAGTGCTTCCCATCCTCACCTACGTCACCAGCTTCCAGAGCTTCCGCTTCGGCCTCAGCGCCGCCATGGCTTTTGTGTCCTTGGTGCTGATAGCCATTCCGCTGTTCATCTACCTGCGCGCCGTCAAGCTGGACGACGCCGAGACGCCTGGAGGCAAGAAGTGAGCGCATCAACAACCTCCGTCCGCGGCACGGCCCGCCGGGGTTCGGCCGGGACCACGTTCCGGCCGGGTTCCAAGCGGCAGCATGAAGTGACCAGGCTTCTGCCCGGCCCCATGCTGGCGATCATCCTGACGGTGCTCAGCGCCATTGTGCTGATCCCGGTGGCGTACATCTTCCTGGCCTCGGTGAACTCGGACATCGGCGTGGCCAACGGCGAGTTCTGGCCATCTACGTTCTCCTTGGAGAACTACACCAAGATTTGGTCCAGCGTTGGCCTTGCCAAAGGCCTGGCCAACAGTGTGCTCGTAGCCGGAGCCACAGCCGTGGTGTCAGCAGCGATGTCCGTTTCCATCGCGTACGTGCTGGTCAGGTACCAGTTCCGTGGACGGCTCACCATTCTGCGGAGCCTCCTGGCGCTCCAGTCAGTGCCTGGCACGCTGATGGTCCTGCCCGTGTTCGTTCTTTTTTCCTCGGCTGCGAGCTACCTGGGAGTCCAGGTCATCGGAACCCAATGGGGCCTCTTCATCACCTACCTGACGTTCGCCATGCCCTTCTCAACGTGGGTGATGGTCACCTACCTGCGCGGCTTGCCCCGCGAACTGGAGGAGGCGGCAAGGATCGACGGCGCCAGCAACCTCGGCGTACTGGTACGCATCATCCTGCCTCTCAGCTGGCCCGGCATTGTGGTCTCGGGTATCTTCGCATTCCTGCTCGGCTGGAACGATGTTCTCTTTGCCTCGGTGATGACCCGGCCTGACAGCCAAACAGCTGCTGTGGCACTGCAGATCTTCGGGGCTTCGCAAGAAGGGGGTGCCATCCCGCTGTACGGGCAGATGATGGCGGCCTCGCTCGTCTGCGCGGCACCAGTAGTGATTCTCTACCTGATTTTCCAACGTTACCTAGTGGGCGGCCTCACCGCCGGAGGAGTGAAATAGCAATGACCGGTTCAGCAACAGTTGAGTGGACGCTCTCGGGCTTCGGAGACGAAATCGACGACGACCCGGTGCTGCAGATCGCGGTGCTCCAGGCCTTGGGCGCGAACCACATTGAGGTCCGCAGCGCATGGGGAACCAACATCGTGGACCTCACTCCGGAGCAGTTGGCAGAACTGAAGAATCTCCTGGACTCGGCGGGCATGGGAGTCTCTGCCATCGCTTCGCCCATCGGCAAGGTTGAGGTCACACTGCCAGTGGAACACGAGGTGGAGCGACTTCGCCGCGCCGCCAACGCAGCCCGGGTCCTGGGTGCCCGCTACATCCGGATCTTCTCCTTCTACTACGGCGAGGGCGTCCCCGTGGACAGTATCCGGGACGACGTCATTGATCGGATGCGTGCCTTGGCAACAGTGGCCGAGGAAACCGGCGTGGTCCTCCTTCATGAAAACGAAAAGGACATCTTCGGAGACACCCCGGATCGGGTCCTGGACATCATCGAATCCGTGGCCTCGCCGGCTTTGAAAGTCGCCTGGGATCCGGCCAACTTCGTCCAGGTGGGCGTCAAGCCGTTCGACGAAGGCTATGCCAAACTGCGGCCCCACCTCGAGTACCTGCAGGTCAAGGACGCACGGTTCGCGGACGGCGTCGTTGTTCCCGCAGGGGAAGGCGACGGCGACCTGCTCCGGACGGTAGAGGCGCTGAAAGCCGACGGCTTTGTAGGATTCGCAAGCCTCGAACCCCACTTGGCTGGCGCGCACGGCCTGGGTGGCTTCTCAGGGCCAACCGCCTTCGGAATGGCAGCGCGCGCCTTTGCCAAAGTCGTGAACGAAGCAGGAGTTGAAACCAAATGAGCAACCAAGACCCCAACGCTGTCCTCAACGTTGCCATCGCCGGGTGCGGCACCATCGGACGCACCCACGCCGCATCCGTCGGTGAGATTACCGACCTTCGTGTCACGGCGCTTGTAGACGAAATCACCGAAGCGGCCGACGGACTCGCCCAGCACATCGAGGACAGCGGCGCCCCCCGCCCGGGCACCTTCCGAAGCCTGGGCGAAGCGTTCGCCGGGGCCGACGTAGACCTCGTCATCATCGCCACCCCCAGCGGACTGCACATCCAGCAGGCCCTGGAAGTGCTCGAGGCCGGCAAACACGTGGTCATCGAAAAGCCGCTGGACGTGAACCTGGACCGGGCGGATGAGATCCTCGCAGCGGCCAAAGCCGCGGAAGCAAAAGGACTCGTTGCAAGCGTCATCAGTCAGCACCGCTTCGATCCCGCCAGCATTGTGGTGGACGAGGCCCGCCGTGCCGGGCGTTTTGGGCGCCTAACGTCGGCCATCGCCTCCGTGAGCTGGTACCGCAGCCAGGGCTACTACGATTCCGGCGCTTGGCGGGGAACCTGGGCCATGGACGGTGGGGGAGCCGTGATGAACCAGGGCGTCCACACCGTTGATCTGTTGCTGTGGTTCCTCGGCCGCCCCGTTGAAATCAGCGCCAAGACCGCGCTCTTGGCGCACACCGACGTTGAGGTTGAAGACACTGCGGTTGCCACCGTCACGTTCGAATCGGGTGCGCTGGCCGTACTCCACGCAACCACAGCCGCATATCCGGGACTCACCGTCAGGCTGCAGGTCATGGGCAGCAAAGGTTCTGCCGTGATCGACAATGACAACCTTCAGTTCTTCCACGCAGCCGCTTCAGACGAAGAGACGCAAAGCGGACCCATGGGTCTCCCGGGTGCCGGCAACCAGGCCGAGGCGGAACTCGCCAGGTTCGCTGAACCGGCCACCGAGACGAACCTGGATCCGACGCTCTACCCGGCCGGGCACATTCGCCAGTACCGCGACGTTGTGGATGCCATCCGAAACGGCCGGCCCGCCGCCGTCACCATCCAGGACGCCGTCACGGCCCTCGCCACGGTGCGGGCACTGTATGTCTCGGCCACGCTGGGCCGCCCGGTCCTCATCGCCGATGTCACTGCAGGCAAATACAACGATGTCCAGGTACGGACGGGTAACGGCCGGCTTGAGGAGGTCACGGCATGAAGTTCTCGGTTTTCACGGCTTCGACGCCGGAATGGACTCCCCGAGAAGCAGCCAGGGAACTGTCCGCCCAAGGATGGCACGGCATTGAATGGCGGGTCACGGACCAGGCCGACGCCCCGGAACCAGGCTTCTGGGCAGGGAACAAAGCCACCTGGCCCCTGACCGGGCTGGAGGAATCACTTCCGGAAATCGCGCGCATTACCGCTGACGCCGGCCTGGAGTACTCAGGCCTGGGCGGCTACGCCCGCTGCGACAACCACGACGACGTCGATCGCGTCCTCGCGGCGACCGCCGCGTTGGGTGCCACGCAAGTCCGCGTCAACGTCCTTCCGCTCGGCAACTCCACCATGGGGGGCCAGGAACCCACAGGCCTGTCCTATCCCGAGCTGTTCGACGCCACGCGGAAACACTACGAATGGGTTGCGGAGCGTGCGGCCCACCACGGCGTCAAAGCCTTGGTGGAACTGCACCACGGAACGGTGACCGCCTCGGCGTCGTCCGCCCGGCGCCTCCTCGACGGCCTCGATCCGCAGCACGTAGGTGTCATCCATGACCTGGGCAACCTGTTGATCGAAGGCTGGGAGTCGCCGCTGCCCGCGCTGCAACTGCTGGGCCCATACCTTGCCCACGTCCACGTGAAGAACGCCCGATGGGTCCTCACAGACCGGCGCGATCCCGCTGGCGGTGCAGTCTGGGCCAGTGAATGGGCGCCCCTCGCAGAAGGAATTGGAAACGTGGTGACCTACTTCAAGGCGCTCGCTGACGCGGGCTACGACGATTGGGTGACTGTGGAGGACTTCTCCACTGACGTTCCCCTCGCCGAGCGGACGGCCCAAAATCTCGACTTCCTGCGCCACGCCGCATCCCTTGCCGGACTTGCCGTTGCCGGCAGCGCCGACTCTGTCCCGAAAGGCTGAGCCATGTCCCTAGCCACCCATCCCGACCGCCTGCTGCCGGCGGATCCCGGCACCCGCGGCATCGCCCGCGAGCTGCTGCAACGCGTTCAGGACCTGCCCATCATTTCGCCGCACGGCCATGTGGACGCAGCGGTCATCGAACAGAACACGCCCTTCCCTGACCCCGCAGCCCTGCTGGTCACCCCGGACCACTACGTCACGCGCCTCATCCATGCCTCGGGAATCGGCTTGGACCAGCTTCAGCCAAGCAACGCCGCGCCCCGCGAGATCTGGCGCCATTTCTGTGCGGCTTGGCCACTGTTCGACGGCACCGCGTCCGGGTACTGGCTGCGAACCCAATTCGAGTCGGTTTTCGGGTTGCACGGCGAACTGAGTGCGGAGACGGCTGATGCCAGCTTCGATTCCATCTCGGCCAAACTCGCGGAACCGGGATTCCGTCCGCGGGAGCTGTTCAAGGATTTCAACATCGAGGTACTTGCCACCACGGATGACCCCTTGGACAACTTGGAGAGTCACCGTGCGCTGGCGCAGGATCCTTCGTTCCACAGCCGGGTGCTGCCGACGTTCCGCCCGGATGCTTACATCAATATTGCGCACCCGCAGTGGGCGGCCAACGTGGAGCGGCTCATCTCTGCGGCGTCCGACGGCGTCACCGGCTACCGTGGGTACCTCACCGGGCTGGAGAATCGCCGCCGATACTTTGTGGACTGCGGTGCCGTCTCCGCGGACCATGGCGTCCGGACTCCGGCCACCATCAAGCTGGATGAATCCGAAGCGGCGGCATTATTCGAAAAGGCCCGCTCCGGCCAGGCAAACGCCGAGGACCGCGACCTCTTCGAAGCCCACATGATGTACCAGATGGCCAGGATGTCCGTGGAGGACGGCCTGGTCATGACCATCCACCCCGGCTCCTACCGCAACCACCACGGGCCTACTTTCGATAGGTTCGGGGCAGACACCGGCCACGACATCCCCGTCGCCACCAACTACACCGAGGCCATCCGTCCGCTGCTGCAGGATTTCGGTACCGCCAAGGACTTCCACCTGGTCCTCTTCACCCTTGACGAAACAGTCTTCTCTCGGGAACTTGCACCCCTGGCAGGCTTCTACCCCTCGGTTTACATCGGTGCACCGTGGTGGTTCCTGGACGCCCCGGATGCCATGCTCCGGTTCCGTTCGGCAGTGACTGAAACCGCGGGTTTCTCCCGGTCCTCCGGCTTTATCGACGACACGCGCGCCTTCTGTTCCATCCCTGCACGGCACGACGCCTCACGCCGGATTGAAGCCTCGTTCCTCGCCCGCCTTGTGGCTGAGCACCGCATCAGCGAGGCCCGCGCGCACGAGCTGATTGTCGACGTCGTGGATTCCTCGCCACGAAGGGTTTTCAAGCTGTGACCGTTGACCAGACACTTCCGCGGCTGGGCCGGGGATCCCGGCCCAGGCCGCCCATCCGTATGGTCCACCTTGGCTTGGGCGCCTTCCACCGCTCCCATCAGGCCTGGTACACACAACACGCGGGTGACGCAGCTGGATGGGGAATCGCCGCGTTCACCGGACGGAGACCGGACGCGGCTGCAGTCCTCGCGGAACAGGAGGGCGTGTTCACGGTGGTGGAACGCTCGGGCAGCGGCGACACTTTTGAAACAGTCGGCAGCATTGTGGAGGCTGTTGATGGTGCCGACGTAGGACGGCTGACGGAGCTTGTAGCCGCACCCACCACGGCTGTCATCACGCTGACCATCACCGAAGCTGCCTATGCGGCGGATGCAGTCGGCAACACTGAAGGGTCGACGCCGTTGGCTCGCTTGGTGACGGCCCTTGCCGCCCGCAGGGACGCCCAAAGCGGGCCGATCGCGGTGGTGAGTTGCGACAACCTGGCGGAGAACGGCGGCGTGGCCAGGCACGCTGTTGGCGCGTTGGCGCGTGCCAGGGACCGCGGACTGGCCGCGTGGATCGATGCCAATGTCAGTTTCGTCAGCACCTCGGTGGACCGCATCACGCCGCGGACCACCCAGTCCGACCTCGACGTGGTTGCGGCCTCATGCGGTTACCGGGACCAGGCCGCGGTGGTTACCGAGCCGTTCCACAACTGGATCCTGAGCGGGGACTTCCCTGCTGGCCGGCCTCGCTGGGAGGACGCCGGGGCCGTGTTCGTGGACGACACTGAACCGTACGAGAACCGGAAGCTCTGGTTGCTCAATGGCTCGCATTCGATCCTGGCCTACGCCGGATTGGTTCGCGGGCACGCGACCGTAGCCCAGGCGCTGTCCGATGACGTGTGCAGGGGAGCTGTTGAAGCGTTCTGGGACGAAGCATCCCGGCACCTGTCCGGCGATGAATTGGAGATCCCGGAGTACCGGAAAGCCTTGTTGGAGCGTTTCGGCAACTCCCGGATTGCCCATCACCTGACCCAGATCGCCATGGACGGGACCACCAAGCTGCGCATGCGCGCCTTGCCGGTCCTGGCTGCCGAACGCGGCGCGGGCCGATCCGGGGATGGCGCGGCCCGGATGATCGCGGCCTGGATCGCGTACTTGTCCTCCACGGCCGAGTTCCACGACCCCTTGGCCGCCGACATCCGGGATGCAAAAAAGTTCGACGGCGAACACCGCACCGCTGCCCTGGTGGCGCTCATCAGCCCTGAACTGGCAAAGGACCCGGCCGTTGTATCCCGCATCCATCGGCAACAGGACTCCTTGGCCGCCACGACTACGCACGCCTAGACCCTCAGCTGTTGCCAGACACCCAGCTGCCAGACACCCTTGGAAGGACCCTCAATCATGAAAATCATTGCCGCTGAAGTCTTCGTGACCAGCCCGTCCCGGAATTTCGTCACCTTGCGCATCACCACGGAGGATGGTGTGACGGGCATCGGTGACGCGACGCTCAACGGCCGTGAACTCGCCGTCGCTGCCTATCTCAAGGAGCATGTGGCGCAGCTGCTGATCGGCAAGGATCCACACCGGATCGAGGACACCTGGCAGTTCCTGTACCGCAGCTCTTACTGGCGCCGCGGTCCGGTCACGATGGCGGCGATTGCCGCCGTCGACATGGCGTTGTGGGACATCAAGGGCAAGGTGGCCGGGATGCCGGTCTACCAGCTGCTGGGCGGCGCTTCCCGCAACGGCCTGCGTGCCTACGGACACGCGTCCGGCGCTGACATCCCCTCCCTGTTCGACTCCGTCCGCGAGCACCTGGAACTGGGCTACAAGTCCATCCGCATCCAAACTGCAGTCCCCGGCATCAAAGCCGTCTATGGTGTGGCCGCCCAGGCCCAGGCTTCCGGCGAACGTTACGACTACGAGCCCGCCGGTCGCGGCAACTTCCCGTTGGAAGAGGATTGGGACACCCGCGCCTACCTGCGCCACCTGCCCACCGTTTTTGAGGCCGTGCGCAACGAGTTCGGCCCGGAAATCCCGCTTTTGCACGATGGCCACCACCGCATGACGCCCATTCAGGCAGCCAAGCTCGGCAAGGCTTTGGAACCGTATGACCTCTTCTGGCTGGAGGACTGCACTCCCGCGGAGAACCAGGAAGGGCTGCGCCTGGTCCGCCAGCACACCACTACTCCGCTGGCCATCGGCGAAATCTTCAACACCGTGTATGACTTCCAGACCCTCATCAAGGAACAGCTGATCGACTACGTGCGCGCGGCCTCCACTCACTTCGGCGGCATCTCACCGCTGAAGAAAGTCATGGATTTCGCGGCCCAGTACCAGATCAAGTCCGGTTTCCACGGCCCCACGGACATCTCCCCGGTGGGCTTTGCCGCGCAGTTGCACGTGGGCCTGGCCATTCATAACTACGGGATCCAGGAATACATGCAGCACTCGGACAAGACCAACGAGGTCTTCCAGCAGTCCATGACCTTCAAGGACGGCTATCTGCACCCGGGCGACAACCCCGGTATCGGCGTCGAGTTCAACGAGGAAGCCGCCGCCGCTTTCCCGTACCAGCAGGCGTACCTGCCCTACAACCGCCTCGTGGACGGCACTGTTCATGACTGGTAAACCTGCTTCCCTTGTAGGCGGACGCCGCCACCACATCGTGGTGATGGGCGTGGCGGGCTGCGGTAAGAGCACCGTTGGTGCCGCCCTCGCCGAGCGCCTTGGGGCTGAATTCCTCGACGGCGATTCGCTGCACCCGCAGGCGAACATCGACAAGATGGCCTCGGGTACTCCGCTGGACGACGACGACCGCGCACCGTGGCTGGCCGACATCGGAAGGCGATTCCCGGCGTCGAGCACTGCTCTTGTGATCGCGTGCAGCGCGCTCAAGCGCTCGTACCGGGACATCATTCGCAGCGCCGATCCCTCGGTGGTCTTCGTGCACCTGCATGGCACGCGGGAACTACTGAGCGAACGCATGATGTCCCGCCCCGGACACTTCATGCCGGCCTCGTTGCTGGACTCGCAATTGGCCACGCTGGAACCTTTACAGGACGACGAAGCCGGGATCGTTGTGGACATCGCAAAGCCCGTGGAGGAAATAGTGGACGAGGTGAGCTCTGCCCTCACGGAAGCCCTGCTCTAGGCTTAAGCCCTCGAATCCCGGCACTGCCACAAGGCAGTGCCGGGCTTTTTTTCTGTCCCTTTGCCACCGCGCCCGCCAATTGTGAACGCTAACAACGTTTCAAGTCAAGAGCGTTGGGACCGGTTCAATGCTGCAATCATTTCGTGATCCACGGCACTTGACCGACGGTATTGTTAGCGTTCACAATGGCATTCGCACCACCTTTCGTGGCATGTGGCACCCAGAGGGCCGCAAACCACAAAACGCTTCACCGTGCCGGACGCGCAGATGCTCCGGCTGCATCAGAGTTCGCGGCAAAGCTGCCGCGGAAGGAGAGCATCGTGAGATTGAAGAAACTCCTGGGCGCCGTAGCGGTTGTCCTTACCTTGACTGTCGGAGCCACAGGCTGCGGTAGTCGCGGTGGCTCAGCCGAGTCCACCAGCAGTGCAAATCCCAGCGATTCACTGGTTGGCATTTCGATGCCCACCCAGACGTCCGAGCGTTGGATCGCTGACGGCGCCAACGTAGAGAAGTCCCTGAAGGACCTTGGCTACAAGACGGACCTCCAGTTCGCCAACGATGACATTCCCACGCAGGTTTCCCAGATTGAAAACATGCTGACGAAGGGCGCCAAAGCGCTCATCATCGCAGCCATCGATGGCACCACGCTGACGGATGTCCTGGCCAAGGCCAAGGAGCAGAACGTCAAGGTCATCGCATACGACCGCCTCATCAACGGAACGCCGAACGTGGACTACTACACCACGTTCGACAACTACACCGTGGGCGTCCAGCAGGCTACCTCCTTGCTGACCGGCCTGGGCCTGGTTGACGCGAGTGGCAACAAGGTTGAGGGCAAGGGCCCGTTCAACGTTGAACTGTTTGCGGGCAGCCCGGACGACAACAACGCCAACTTCTTCTGGACCGGCGCCATGGACACCCTCAAGCCGTACCTGGATGCAGGAACCTTGAAGGTTCCCAGCGGCCAGACCAAGTTTGAGCAGGCAGCCATCCTGCGCTGGCAGGCACCCGTAGCCCAGAAGCGCATGGAAGACATCCTTACCTCGGCCTACAGCTCCGGAACCAAGCTGGACGGCGTTCTGTCCCCGTATGACGGACTGTCCATCGGCATCATTTCCGCACTGACCAGCACCGGCGGCTACTCCACCGGAAACCTGCCCGTCGTCACCGGCCAGGATGCAGAGAAGGGCTCTGTGAAGTCCATCATTGCCGGCGAGCAGTACTCCACGATTTTCAAGGACACCCGCCAGCTCGGCGCGCAGGCCGTGAAGATGGTTGACGCTGTCCTCAAGGGCACCGAGCCGGAAACCAACGACACCAAGACTTACGACAACAAGGTCAAGGTTGTCCCGGCGTTCCTCCTGAAGTCCGTCATCATCACCAAGGACAACTTCCAGAAGGAACTGATCGACTCGGGTTACTACACCGAAGCCGACGTCAAGTAATCACGTCCCCGGTCTGTGGCTCCGCCGTTCTGTGTTGCAGTGCGCAGCGCGGCGGGGCCACAGCCTCCCCCAGAGCCTCCGAGTCCTCGGCCTGGCCAAGTTTCAACCAGTCAGCGGGAATTGACGATGAACGTACCCATTCTTCAAATGCGAGGAATCACTAAGACCTTCCCCGGGGTAAAGGCCCTGCAGGACGTCACCCTGGACGTCAACCGTGGTGAGGTTCACGCCATCTGTGGCGAGAACGGAGCCGGGAAGTCCACCCTGATGAAAGTGCTGTCCGGCGTCTACGCCCACAACACGTTCGAAGGCGACATCCTCTTCGAGAACGAACCCTGCGATTTTTCCAGCATCACGGACAGCGAGAAGCGCGGCATCGTGATCATCCACCAGGAACTGGCCCTGAGCCCTTACCTGTCCATCGCCGAGAACATCTACCTCGGCAACGAGCTTGCCAAGAACGGTTGGGTGGACTGGCGGAAGACCAACCTGGAAGCGGCCAAGCTGCTGGCGCGCGTAGGCCTCAGCGAAAACCCGATCACGCCCATTCAGCACATCAGTGTTGGCAAGCAGCAGCTGGTGGAGATCGCCAAGGCACTGTCCAAGGAGGTGAAGCTCCTCATCCTTGACGAGCCCACCGCGGCGCTGAACGATGAAGACTCGGACCACTTGCTGGACCTCATCCTGCACCTCAAGGGCCAGGGCGTTACAAGCATCATCATCAGCCACAAGCTCAACGAGATCCGCAAAGTGGCCGACGCCGTCACCATCATTCGCGATGGCAAGTCCATTGAGACCCTGCGCCTGGACCAAGGCCAGATCACCCAGGAACGCATCATCCGGGGCATGGTGGGACGCGACCTCGAAAGCCTCTACCCGGACCGGACCCCCAACATTGGCGAGGAAGTCCTCCGCATCGAGGACTGGACCGTCCAGCACCCGCAGGATCATTCACGGACCGTGGTGAACAACGCCAGCCTGAAGGTGCACAAGGGTGAAGTGGTAGGCCTCGCCGGGCTCATGGGCGCAGGGCGGACCGAGCTGGCCATGAGTGTATTCGGCCGGACTTACGGGCGGGCGGTTTCGGGCAAGGTCTACAAGTACGGCCAGGAAATCAACACCTCCACGGTCTCCGATGCCATTGACCACGGGATTGCCTACGCCACCGAAGACCGCAAGCACTATGGCTTGAACCTGATCGAAGACATCAAACGGAACATCTCCATGGCAGCACTGAACAAGCTGGCCAAACGGGGCTGGGTGGACGGCAACAAAGAGACCACCGTAGCCAACCACTACCGGAAGAGCATGAACATCAAGGCTCCGTCCGTTGCTGCCATCACGGGCAAACTCTCGGGTGGAAACCAACAAAAGGTGGTCCTGAGCAAATGGATGTTCTCAGACCCTGACGTCCTGATCCTGGACGAACCAACCCGGGGAATCGACGTCGGCGCAAAGTTTGAGATCTACACGATCATTGCCGAACTCGCAGCTGCAGGAAAAGCCGTCATTGTGATCTCCTCTGAGCTTCCGGAGCTCCTGGGCATTTGCGACAGGATCTACACCCTGTCCGCAGGACACATCACCGGCGAAGTCCCCATCGCCGAAGCCACCCAGGAAACCCTCATGCATTTCATGACCCAAGAGAAGGAATAGCGAACATGTCCGCCCTACGAGAATCCCTTGGCTTCCTCACAAGCCGCCTCCGCCAGGTTGGCATCTTCGTCGCCCTGATCCTCATTGTCATCCTTTTCCAGGTACTGACTGACGGCATCCTGCTGCAACCGCAGAACGTCACCAACCTGGTAGTCCAGAACAGCTACATCCTGATCCTCGCCATAGGCATGGTGATGGTCATCATCGCCGGGCACATCGACCTCTCCGTTGGCTCCATCGCAGGCTTCATCGGCGCTGTGGCAGGCGTCATGATCGTGCATTGGGGCTGGGCGTGGTGGCTCGCCATCCCTGCTTGCCTCCTGGTGGGTGCGCTGGTGGGTGCGTGGCAGGGGTACTGGATTGCCTATGTGGGCATCCCCGCCTTTATCGTCACCCTTGCAGGCATGTTGATCTTCCGCGGCTTGACTCTCATTACCCTCAAGAACCAGCAGATCACCCCGTTCCCGAACGAATTGCGAGCCCTCGGCGGCGGCTTCCTCCCCGACATTTCCGGCGGCACATCCGTTCTGGAATGGCTGACTGTCATCCTTGGCGTCGGCGGTACTGCTGCCATCCTGTTCCAAGCCATCAAGGAACGCCGGGTTCGCCGGAAGTTCAACCTGGAGAATGAGCCGATTGCCTGGTTTGCCGTCAAGAACGGGTTCATCGCAGTGCTGATGCTCATCATCACCTTCCTTCTTGCCAGCTACCGCGGAACCCCGATTGTCCTGATCGTCCTGGCTGTCCTGGTGATCGTTTACTCGGCACTGATGAACAACAGCATCTTCGGACGGCACACCTACGCGATCGGTGGCAACCTCCACGCGGCCGAGCTCTCCGGTATTAAGACCAAGAAGGTCACCTTCCGCCTGTTCGTCAACATGGGTGTCCTCGCTGCCCTGGCCGGGTTGGTCTTTACGGCTCGCCTGAACTCGGCACAACCCGCAGGCGGTACCGGCTTCGAACTCGACTCCATCGCAGCAGCGTTCATTGGTGGCGCTGCGGTCCAGGGCGGCATTGGAACCGTAGCCGGTGCCATGATCGGCGGCCTGATCATGGGCGTCCTCAACAACGGCATGTCCATCCTTGGGCTCGGCACCGATTACCAGCAGCTCATCAAGGGCTTGGTCCTGCTGCTCGCCGTCGGCTTCGACATCTTCAACAAGAACCGCACCGGATCCGGTGGGGGCTCGTCCATGGGGCGTCGTTTCAAGTGGAAGACCACACCTCCGGTCACGGAAACTTCCACACCGGCCAAGGTTGAACCCGTCGGCGTCGACGCGAAATAGTCGCTGATGTCCAGAGGGGGAGTGTCCCGGCCCCGGGCAACGCCCGGGGCCGGGACGGACACACCGGCCAGGCCTCCTGTCATGGGTGACGTGGCAAAGATGGCAGGAGTCTCGCACCAAACCGTTTCCCGCGTCCTGAACAACCATCCGAACGTCAGCGGCCAAACCAGGCAGCGCGTGGAGTCGGCCATTGAAGCGCTGGGGTATCGCCGCAACACCGCCGCCCGCAGCCTGGTGACCCGGCGGTCCCGGACCATCGGTGTGCTTGCCTGCGAGACAGGCCAGTTTGGACCTGCGAACACCCTCCTGGGAGTCGAACAAGCGGGGCGGGAAGCGGGCTACTTCGTCAGTATTGCGAACCTCCGGGAAGTGACCGACGACAGTGTCAACGGCGCCATCGCGCACTTCAGGAACCAGTCCGTGGATGGGATCGTCATCCTGGTTCCGCACCCCGATGTCCTCGCGGTCCTGCGCGATGTTTCGTTCCCCGTGCCAATCGTGGCTGTCGGGGCCGGCACGGGAAACCAGTTGACGGGCGCATCCTTGAATCAGCGGCTGGGAGCACGCCTTGCTGTTGACCATTTGATCGGCTTGGGGCACCGCCGCATTGCCCACATCTCCGGCCCACCGCACTGGATCGATGCCGCCGAACGCATCAAGGGATGGCAAGAGTCGTTGGCAAATGCTGGTTTGAGTGCTGAGATCCTGCTCCAAGGCGGCTGGGATGCGGCGTCCGGTTACCGTGCCGGTCTTGACCTCATCCGGCAGCACACCGTCACGGCCGTGTTCGTTGCGAACGACCAAATGGCAGTGGGCGTTCTCCGCGCCGTCCAGGAAGCCGGCCTTCACGTGCCGGGCGACATCAGCGTAGTGGGCTACGACGACCAACCCGAGGCTGAATTCTTCATGCCACCGCTGACCACCATCAAGCAGGACTTCGAGGAACTCGGCCGCCGCTGCATGGAAGCGGTGCTGCAGCAGCTGGACGGAGACGGGGAAACCGGTGACCAGATCGTCAATCCCCGTTTGGTGATCCGTGCGACTACGGCCGCCCCACTAAACTAGGAGCCATGACTTCCACGCTTGATACTGCTGCCGCCCGCGCCCGCCTTCTTGAACTCATCAAAGAACTGGCGGTGGTCCGCGGCAAGGTGATCCTCTCCAGCGGCAAGGAAGCGGATTACTACATCGACCTCCGCCGCATCACCTTGCACCACGAGGCGTCCAAGCTGGTGGGTCAGGTCATGCTGGCAATGATCGACGACGCCGGCGTTTCAGTTGAGTGCGCCGGCGGACTCACCATGGGTGCCGATCCCGTGGGTACCGCCGTGATGCACGCTGCTGCAGACGCCGGCCGTGCTGTGGACGCCTTTGTTGTCCGCAAGGCCCAGAAGTCTTACGGCATGGGCCGCCAGGTGGAAGGTCCCTCGGTTGAAGGCCGCAACGTGGTGGTCCTTGAGGACACCTCCACCACCGGCGGGTCCGCGCTGACCGCCGTCGAGGGTGTCCGTAAGGCGGGCGGCAATGTAGTGGCCGTGGCTGTGATCGTTGACCGCGACACCGGCGCCAAAGAGAAGATCGAAGCCGAAACCGGCGTGCCTTACCTCTTCGCCTTCGGCAAGGACGAACTGGGCCTCGACTAGGATCTACGGGGCTGTAAGGCAGTGCCCGCGAAGCCTATGCTTGCTGCGTGGACGTTCAAGTAGGGAAGCTCACGGCACCGCCGGAGGTGAACGAAAACCTCCCCACGGCGGTGACTCCGGAACCGGAGAAAGCCGAAGATCCGGGCTCATGGGCCCGGATCCTGCCTTACGCTGCCCGGCTGAAGAAGACATCCCGCCGCAGCTTCCTCATCACCGCCGGAGCTTCCGGGGCGCTCGCCGCGGACATGCTCTTCACTCGTCGTGTGCAGGCCGAGCGGCGAGCCACCAAGATCCTCCGCGTCCCTGATTCGTACTCGGACCTGTACTTCCCCAAGGCCAGCTGGATCCTCTTCCCGGGTTACAAAACCAGTTGGGAGGAGGCCCAGTGGATCCTCAACTCGCTGCGTCCTGCCCTGCATCAGCGGGGCCGCCTTGCCGCCGTCGGATATTCCAACCTGGGATTGGACGTGGACGAGATCGTCCGCGAAATCATCCTGCACGTCCGCGAGCTGGAACTGGAGAAGCTGTACTTTTACGGCCACAGTTTTGGCGGAATGCTCGCCACCCAGGTCGCGGCCCGCCTGCTGGAACTGCACGGCGTCGAAACGCAATTGATCGTCCTGGATTCGAGCCCGTTCAGCCGGGCAGACGTCCTGGACCAAAGCTGGTTCGACGGTGTGGTGTTCCTTTACGAAAATGGCTTCCGCATCCCGTCGGTACTGCGCGGCGGCTATGAGCTGGGGGAGCGTGTGGCGCATAAGGACGAGCGCACGTGGCGGCAGATCCTTGACCAGAGCCTGGAACAACTATCGCCGATCGCCCCTTCCAGTGTGCTGATACAGACGGAGTCAGCGTACATTTACCACTTTGACGGCCTCCGGCTGGCCGGAAAAATCGGTGGCGCCAAGATGGCATTCATAGGCAACGCCAAGGACGCCACCGTGGATTATGAGTCGGCGCGTGCGGGGTGGAGCAAGGTCTTCGGAGCGAACATGGCGATGCCCACGCTCAGCACGGAAGGCGCCCGGCCCGCCCATGCCAGCCCGCAGTGGAACGGCAGCACCTACCGGCCGCTGCTGGAACGTGTCCAGGATGAGCTCCAGCCGCTCCCGCCCGAGCCCCGGGAGCCGTCATACCAGGAGCCGAACGGTAAGGTGATCCGGCCCGCCTAGCGCTTCTCCGGCTGGGCGCTGTCACGTACCCTCGCGCAGCGATTTAACCTCGACGGCGGTGAGGCCCGCCTCGCGCAGGAAGCTCCGCGCGTCGCCGAACTCGCGTGCGAAGCCGGCCAGAAAATGCCGCATCGCAGCTTCAGGGCTCTGCAGGACCATCAGTTCCGGGCTGAAATATGCCGCTGGCGTGGAGGGGACGTGCAGGTGCCAAGTTTCGGCCATGACCTCCAGCATTGTGGGGAGGCTGATAGTGGTGGCCGTGTAGTCCTTCACCACGGCATCATCAGACTCTCCGGCCGCCAGAAGGGCAATCGCGGACACCACCCCGGTCCGGTCCTTGCCCAACGAGCAGTGCACCAGAGTGCGTTTTCCGCGGGCGGCGGGTCGCAGGGCGTCAGCCACCCATTCCGGTCGCAGCTGGATCCACCCCAAATACAGCTCGCCGAGGTCCTCTGCCGTTTCCACGGCTTGGAGCGAGCCGGCAATGGCGTTCGGGTCCAGCGGATTATGGATGAGTTCGACGGCGGGCGGGACGACGGCGACAGGCTCGCCGCCGCCGTCGTCAACCAGCCACGGGACCAGCGAACGCTCAAGCTCGCTGCGAAGGTCCATGATGGCTTGGATTCCGTGCTCCGCCAGGAAACCCGACGTTGCAGCGGCATCCAAGCCGAATGGCTGGCTTCCCCTGAGTATCCGGCCGCCGGCCAGGGGACGCAGATTGAGCACAGCCATGGTTTTGGCCTCTTAGATCTGGCTCTTGAGGTCGGCCACGGAGTTTAGGATCTGGTTGGGCCGGAACGGGAAGGACACGATTTCTTCGCGCTGCGTGATGCCGCTGAGCACCAGGACCGTGTGCAGGCCCGCTTCCATGCCGGCCACGATGTCCGTGTCCATGCGGTCGCCGATCATGGCCGTGGTCTCGGAGTGGGCATCGATTTGGTTCATGGCCGAGCGGAACATCATGGGGTTCGGTTTGCCAACAATGTACGGTTCGCGGCCCGTGGCTTTGGTGATCATGGCCGCGATGGCACCGGTCGCCGGCATGGGGCCGTCCTTGGAAGGGCCGGTGGCGTCCGGGTTGGTGGCGATGAAGCGGGCACCGGCCAGGATGTGGCGGACGGCCATGGTGATCGCTTCGAAAGAGTAGGTGCGGGTTTCGCCGAGCACTACGAAGTCGGGGTCGGTGTCTGTGAGGATGAACCCGGCCTCGTGCAGGGCGGTGGTGAGTCCGGCTTCGCCAATGGTGTAGGCGCGGTTGCCGGAGTCCGAGGACTGGACCTGGTCCTTGAGGAACTGGGCGGTGGCCAGTGCGGACGTCCAGATGTTCTCTTCCGGAACTTCCAGGCCGGACGCGCGCAGTCGGGCTGCGAGGTCGCGGGGAGTGAAGATGGAGTTGTTGGTCAGGACGAGGAACCGCTTGGACGTATCCACCCAGCGCTGGATGAGCTCAGCTGCGCCGGGGATTGCCTGGTTTTCATGGACCAGTACGCCGTCCATGTCCGTGAGCCAGCATTCGATTTCGTGGCCGTTCCGGTAAACCGATACGGACGTGTGGGGCGTGGATTCTTCTGCCATATTTGCCTCCGGCTGGGATTGTTCATGCACTGCCACCCAGTCTTTCATTATTCGGGCCTCGGGACATCCTGTTCGCCTGCTGGCGTACCACTATAAACTCAGTGTATAGATAGGAGGGTGAACAACTCACTCACCCTCCTGGGCCTTTTGAATCGCGAGGCCAGCTATGGCTACGACCTCAAGCACTCCTACGACCGCTACTTCGGTGCAGGGAAGGCTTTGGCGTTCGGGCAGGTGTACTCGACGCTGGCCCGAATGGTCCGCGACGAGCTGATTCGCGCCCTGGGGGAGGAAACCGGAGGCGGCCCGGACCGCAAGAAATACGAAATCACCGTTGCCGGTGAGGCCAAGGTCCGCGAGTGGTTGTTCACCCCGGATGTTCCCTCGGAGTCCCTGCAAAGCAACCTCTTCGCCAAGACAGTGATTGCTTTACTACTGGACGACGACGCCGAGCACCTGCTTGATGTGCAGCGCAGCGAACACATGGCCCGCATGCGTGAATTGACCCGGATGAAGAAAGACGCAGGCCTGCTGCACGTGCTGATGTGCGACCACGGACTGTTCCACATCGAAGCTGACCTGCGCTGGATGGACCTCACCAGCGCACGCCTCACCCAACTCAAGAAGGAGCTGCACAGCGCATGATCACCACGGACCCGGCATCACCCATCCTCAGCGCCCGCGGCCTGCACCACTCCTTCGGTAACACCGAGGCGTTGCGCGGTATCGACCTGGATGTCCACGCAGGTGAGGTGCTCGCCGTCATGGGTCCGTCAGGATCCGGAAAGTCCACGTTGCTGCACTGCCTCGCAGGGGTCATCAAGCCCGACGGCGGTTCGGTAACCTATTGCCCGGCCGGACGAACTTCCTTGGAAGTCAATGCCCTGCGGGAACCGGAACGGTCACGCCTCCGGCTGACTGATTTTGGCTTCGTTTTTCAGTTCGGTCAGTTGCTGCCGGAGCTCACTGCGGTAGACAACGTCAGCATCCCGCTGCTGCTCAACGGCATCAAACGACCGGAAGCACTCCGCAGGTCCACGGATCTCCTGGACCGGTTGGGGCTGGATGGGCTTGATTCCAAGTTGCCCCGGGAACTCTCCGGTGGCCAGGCCCAACGCGTCGCAGTGGCCCGGGCGCTGGTGACCTCGCCTGCCGTGTTGTTCGCGGATGAACCCACGGGTGCGCTTGATTCCCTCGCGTCAGAGAACGTCCTGACACTGATGCTCGATCTCGTCCGTGAAGCAGGAACCACGGTAGTGATGATCACCCACGATGCCCGCACGGCCGCCTATGCCGACCGGGAAGTCATCGTGCGGGATGGCGCCATGGGTGCCGGCTACCGGGTGTCCGCGTGAATGCCGGGCTGTTTCGCCTCGCAGTAACGGGCAGCCGCTCCGCCTACGGCAGGCTTGCCGGAATCGCTGGAGGTGTCGCGGTCGGGGTTTGCCTGTTGCTGTTGCTGTGGGGCGGTGCTAACGGGCTGCAAGCGCGTGACGACCGCGGGGCCTGGCTGCGGGAAACCGGGAAGCCCGCCTATTCGGACTCCCCGGACGGCTCAGGCCTTGCCGAGCCCATTCCGTTGACGCCGGAAACAGCGCTCATGAAAACCAAAGGTGCTGAGATCTTCCGGGACAAGCTCATCGAGCGGCGTGACTTTGCCGCCCTGCCCTCGGCCACAGTGAAAATCCCCGGTGTTGGCGTTCCTCCTGAGCCGGGCAGCTACTTTGCCTCTCCGGCATTGCAGCGACTCATCGCGTCCACGCCATCGGATCAGCTTGGCGACCGTTTCGGGGCCTATGCCGGCACGATTGATGACTCAGCGCTGCCCGGGCCGGACTCGCTGGTGGTCATCACCGGCGCCACGGCGGGCGAACTTCGGGCGAGCGGGACCGCTTCCCTGGTATCAGACTTCACCAGCAACCCCTACGGGGGCAGTGCGGCCAGCTACACTACAGTGATCATCATCGGGGCAATCGCGGTGTTCTTCCCTGTTCTGCTGTTGATCGGCATTGTCACGGATTTGGGGGCCGCCCAACGGCGGGAACGGTTTGCTACCTTGCGGCTCATAGGTGCCTCGCCACGCACGGTCTCGCGCATTGCCGCCGTCGAAATTGCCATCCCAAGCCTGATCGGCGCGACGCTGGGTGTCCTGGCAGCCACCTTGCTGAGCCCGGCCACCGCGGAGATACCGATCAATGGATCCAGGTTGTTTGCCGAGGATCTCCACCCCGGGTGGGGTGCAGCTGTGACGGTGGTGGCCGTGGTGGTGGCGGCTTCAGCGCTTGTTACCGCTGTGCGAACGGCGCGTGCCGACGTCGGGCCCCTAGGCGTGAGCAGGGCTGTCCACGAGAGGAGGCCGACAGCCTGGCGCACTGTGCCGGTGCTGCTGGGGTTGGCCTTCATGATTTCGGCAGTGGTCCTTATCCGCGTCCTGGAAATCCGACTGCCGTGGCTTGAGTCCCCCTTGTTGATGGTCGGCTTCTTGCTGGTTCTCGTGGGCATCGTGGTTATCGGCCCCTGGTTGACGCGGACCGTGAGCCACATGGGTTTGCGGCACGCCGGAAGCGCCGCGACGGTGATTGCGGCCAGCCGCATCCAGAGAACCCCCGTTGCGACGTTCCGGTCTGTGTCGGGACTGGTTATTGCGGTGTTCGTCGTCTCGGTTTTTGCCGGAGCATCAAGCGTCATCCAGTCCGCGGATGCACCGGTGGCCAGGCCCGGCCTTCTTCAGCCCACCAGCCTGCACGCGACAGTTGGGCCGGGACAGATTCCGGCTGCCGTTCTGGAGGCCGCCATGGCTGCCAAAGAACTGCCCGGTATCCGAAGCGCCGTCCTGGGCTACGGCCCCGCTGCGTTGTCCGAAAGGGGTGCCGGATCCGAGCTCATCTTTAGCGCTGCGGACGCCCCTGCCTTGGGATTCGAGGACGTTCCAGCATCGGAGACCGTAGCTGTGGATGATACGTTCCTCTATTTCTGGACGGCGCAGCCACTCGAGCTGACGCCCGCACCGGGTGAAACCTTGGAGGAACTGGTCCCGGTTGTGATCGTGCTGGGCACCGACGGTACGCCCGAAGCCATGGATCGCGCCCGGACGGCCTTGGACAGCTCGGGCGTCACGGCCACTCCAGCGGCCTCCAGTGCAGACTTCCAACTGCAGTCATCCCGCCGCCTCGTCAACGGCTTGGCAGTGCTGGCATACCTGGGAATGTTTGTTGCAGTCGCCATCGCTGGACTGTCACTCGCCGTCGGGACCGCTTCGGCCATCCTGGACCGGCGAAGGGTCCTGGGGTTGATGCGGCTGATGGGAATGCCTCCCTTCGTCCTGCGCCGGATCATCACCCGGGAAGCCGCGGTCCCGCTCCTCAGTGTGCTGCTGCTCTCCATCGGGCTCGGCTTCCTCACCGCCTGGCTTATGGTCACCGTCATCGATGACAGTTATCAGGTGGCCTGGCCGGATCCTGGATACTTTGCCGCCCTGGGCTTGAGCCTCCTCCTTGCCTGCTGCGCCGTGGTGGGAACCTTCGGCCTCATCCGGAGGAGCACAGGCATGACAGCCACGCGGTTTGAGTGACGCAGCACCCGCACCTGTTCCACGACGTGACTTGCGTTGGGCGCCTCGGGCTCGACTACGCTGGTTGCGGCGCTGGCGTGCCACCACCGTGGGTCGGGGGATCGACATGGTGGTTTTTATGCGTCGCCCACGCTTCAGCAGGTCCCCTTGTTCCGGATCGTCCACCAGGTGTCCCCAGAAACATCCCGGTGACTCACTGCATTTGAAAGGGCCTGTCATGAGCAACAACAACGGAGTGCCTCAGCCTCCCCACAACCCGGACGGCGTGCCGCAGCCGCGCTACGACACCGGCAAGGACCAGTACAGCCAGTACCAGCCCGGCTATCTCGGCCAGCCCGGCTATCCCGGCCAGCCTGGCGGACCCGGCCAGCCTGGCGGACCCGGCCAGAACCCGGGCGACCACAACAAAAAGTCCCTGTTCCTCATCCTGGGTGGCGTCGCCGTCGTCGTTATTGTTGCGCTGGTGGTGACGTTCACATGGCTGATTCCGTCGATGACCAAGCCCACCGCCGTTGACACCCCGCTGCCATCGGTGACGTCCTCCGATGAAGCATCCGAGGCAGCTGCCGAGCCGTCTGCCGAACCCTCAGGCGAGGCCTCGGCATCCTCCGAAATCCCCGCTGACGCCATCCCCCTGCCCGCTGGGTGGGACGAACTGGCCGGACCCGGCAACGTACCGGCCGACGGCGATCCCCTGTTCAGCAAGTGGGTCACCGGCGAATCGTCCTTCCAGTACCTGGCCGAGTGGACCCATGACGAGTCGTTCGGCATCACCAAGGACCCCACCACCGGTGTAGAGATCCAGAAGAAGGCCCAAGGAACTGTGGAGGCCGACGGTGACGGAATTGCGCTCGCCTACGCTTTCTTCGCGGAGTCTGAGGAAGGCAAGTACGGCAAGGATCCGGCGGAGATCAAGAAGGCCATCAAGGACATCGAAACCCGCTACAAGGGGATGACCGCTACCGAACTGCCCCAGAACCTGGTGGGCCACAAGTGCACGGCGGACTTCAAGACCTCCATGCCGGAAATCCGCGAGTTCCGACGCGGTGCGGCCGTGGTCGTCGGATTCACCTGCACCAACGCCCGCGGCGAAGAGATTCAGGCCGTGAACCTGTTCTCCGTGACGCCGTGGGGGACCCCGCAGATGCTCGGCGTCAGTGGTCACAAAACGTACTGGGATGCACACCCCGGGCTCTTCGAGCAATTGAGTAACTCGTACCGCATCAACAAGTGGAAGATGGTCTAAGGCCCGCTCGACACAGCGCGCTCAGGCGGGCAACGGGGCAGGGCTAAAGTTGAGGGGTGACTGACCTTCCCCCCAATAACGCCCTGCCCACGCCTGCCGGGTCTCCTGCCGAAACCACACCGGAAGGTGAGGCAGAAGCGAAACCCGAGGTCGGCGTCGGGCCTTGGGAAGGCGAGTGGCCGGTTGGCGAGCACTGGGACCCGGACCTGTTGAGGGATGGTGACCGCCGCAACGTGGTGGACCAGTACCGATACTGGAAGCACGAGGCGATCGTGGCGGACCTTGATTCCAAACGCCACGAATTCCACATCGCCATAGAGAACTGGCAGCATGACCTCAACATCGGCACCGTGGTGCGGACTGCCAACGCCTTCCTCGCCAAAGAGGTCCACATTATTGGTCGACGGCGGTGGAACCGTCGCGGGGCCATGGTCACCGACCGCTACCAGCATGTCCGCCACCACCCAACTGTTGAGGACTTTGTCCAGTGGGCTGAGGGGGAGGGGCTTGCTGTGATCGGCATCGATATCTTCCCGGATTCCGTACCTCTGGAGACCTTTGACCTCCCGAAGAAGTGCGTTCTGGTGTTCGGCCAGGAAGGCCCCGGCCTCACGCCCGAGGTGCACGATGCCGCCGTCGCTACGCTTTCCATCGAGCAGTTCGGCTCCACCCGCTCCATGAATGCAGCCTCCGCCGCGGCCATTGCCATGCACGCGTGGGTGCGCCGGCACGTATTCCAGCAGCCCGTCTCTTAGCCCTCCCGCCGAGACGGCACTTAACCCCCATGTTTTCCCCAAACATGGGGGTTAACTGCCATCTCGCGGCAAGAAATATTCGCTGAATCCCTAGGCCCAGATGTTACCCATTAGTAACATCTGCCGTGGACCGTGCTCATCGTGGCGCACGGCTACTACTGGAGGTTCAATGAAGCATCCTTCTCTACGACTGTCTTCCGCTTTCATCCTTGCTTTCCTGCTCGCGGCGGGCAGCGGCGGGGCTTCCACTGCGGCCCCGGAGCCCGCCGACTTTTACGCCGCCCCGGTCGTGCTTCCACCCGCCAACGGCGACGTGATCCGGACTGAGCCGTCGGTCTTCTACGTCGATCCCCTTAAGACCGTGAGGGCGCAGGCCACCGTGCAGCGCGTCATGTACCGATCCGTGAACGGCGCCGGTGTTCCCATCGCAGTGACCGGCACCGTCCTGGTTCCGTCCGCACCCTGGATAGGCGCGGGCGCTCGTCCGCTGGTGGGGTATGCCGTGGGAACCCAAGGGCAGGGCGATCAGTGTGCGCCCTCCCGGGCGATGGCTGCGGGCGAGGAGTACGAGGGCGTCTTCATCGCCGGTTTATTGGCGCGGGGATACTCCGTTGCGGTGACCGATTATGAAGGACTGGGCACTCCGGGCAGCCACACGTATATGGATCGTGCATCGCAGGCACACGCAGTGCTCGACATCGTCCGCGCGGCCCAGCGACTAGGTAACCCTCAGCTTGTGGCCGGCGGACCAGTGGCCCTTGCCGGATACTCCCAAGGCGGTGGCGCCTCGGCAGCTGCCGTCGAGCTTGCGGCGCAGTACACGCCGGAGCTGAACCTCAAGGGCGCCTATGCCGGTGCCGTCCCGGCGGATCTTCCCTCAGTGGGACGCAACCTCGACGGCGGGCTGTACACCGGCTTCCTTCTCTACGCGGTGACCGGCATGAGCGCTGCCGGGAGGCTGGACCTTAGCCCATATCTTAGTGTTGCCGGCCAAGCGAAAATCGCTGCGACGAACCAGGAATGCACTGTACAGTCCATTGCCTCCAGCGGCTTCCTGGACACTACTAAGCTCACGGTGTCCGGGGAGAAGCTGAGTTCACTGTTGGACCTGCCGCAGGTCAAGCCGGTGATCGCGGAACAGAAAATCGGCAACGGGCGTGCACCCGTGGTTCCGGTTCTGCTCTCCCACAGTGTGCTGGACGATGTCATTCCTTACGATCAGGGCCGCCAGTTGGCCAAGCGTTGGTGCGCGGCGGGTTCGTCGGTGTACTTCGATACCACCGCGGGGGCTACCCACGTTGGAGGGTATGCGGCGGCGATCCCGCAGGCCTTCCTGTTCCTGGAGCGTCGTTTTGCGGGCAGGAGCCCGGCGAGCAACTGCTGGCTGTACGGATAACTCACCTCCCGCCGAACTGGCAGATAACCCCCATGTCCGGGCCCAACATGGGGGTTATCTGCCAACTCGGCGCGGGGTAGGCAGCCTGGGCTGTGGATAACCCAGCGGGGAGTTTGGCGGGCAAGCCAGAATAAGGAATGCGCAGGACAAACCTTCCGGACCATCTGACCACGGGCTCGTTTTCCTTGCGCGCATCGGACAAGGCCGGCGTGACCCGCAAGCGCACTGCTGCCAAGGATTTGGTGACAGTTTCCCGCGGTGTCAGGGTGCCGGTCTTGTTCGGTGCCTCCGGGGCGGCAGCCCTACGGGCTTACACAGACCTGGATGACGCCTCTGTGCTTGTCATGCTCAGTGCCGCACGGCTGTGGAATGTCCCGCTGCCCGGCTATGTCAGTGGCGATTGGCGGATTCACCTGGCCCGCCGGAGGGGGTTCAGTTTTCCCCGGCGGGTCAATGTCTCAGGGCACCTCCTCACTTTCCTTCCGGAGGAGACGGTTGAGTACGACGGCGTCCGTCTCACCTCGCCGGCGCGGACGTGGCTGGACTTGGCAGCGTTGCTTACCGTGGAAGATCTGGTTGCAGCGGGCGACTCGCTAGTGTGTTCCCACGGTCCTGATTTCCCTGTGCCTAAGGACGCGATATGCAGCATCGAGGAGTTACGGGAGATCGTGGGGCGCCACCCTGGGATGCGCGGAGTGCGAACGGCACGGGCAGCATTGGAACTCATCCGGGTCGGCGCCGACTCGGCTCCGGAAACCCACATGCGGTTGGCATTGATCGACGCGAACCTGCCTGAACCTGAACTGAACCACGTGGTCCGCAATCACCTCGGCCTGCCAGTCCTGTGGCCGGACGCTGCGTACCTCGAGTGGAAAGTCTCGCTTCAGTACGACGGCCAACACCACGGCGGCGCCGAACAACACCTCAGGGACATCGAACGCCAGGAACGCTCCCTGGCATATGGCTGGCTTGAGGTCCGGATCTCCAAGCACGACCTCGAAGGTGAGAGACCCGCCGTCGTACATAAAGTCCGCCGGGCGCTCCAAAGCCGCGGATGGAAGTAGCGCCGAGGTGGCACTTAAACCCCATGTCTTGCCGCAACATGGGGGTTAAATGCCAACTCGGCGGAAGTGTTAAGAACCACCAGTGACCCGAAACACGGCGTCCCGGTGGATATCGCTAGGATGGGTGCTAGCCGTAAGCGGTCTACTCCAGGGTTACCAACCCACAGACGAATTCAGCATAGGAGTCACCATGCCCATTGCAACCCCAGAGATTTACTCCGAGATGATCGACCGCGCAAAGGCTGGCGGATTCGCTTTCCCCGCGGTCAACGTGACGTCGTCGATGACTCTGAACGCTGCGATCCGCGGTTTCGCCGAGGCCGAATCCGACGGCATCATTCAGGTTTCCACCGGTGGCGCAGCCTACTGGTCCGGCGCTTCGGTCAAGGACATGGTTGCCGGTTCCCTCGGCTTCGCCGCGTTCGCCCGCGAAGTTGCCAAGAACTACAACGTCAACATCGCCCTCCACACGGACCACTGCCCGCAGGACAAGCTTGCAGACTTCGTCCTTCCGCTGCTCGCGGCTTCCGAGGAAGCTGTTAAGGCCGGCAAGGACCCGATCTTCAACTCGCACATGTGGGACGGCTCGCACGAGACCCTCTCCGAGAACCTGCGCATCGGCCGCGAGCTGCTGGAACGCGCTGCAGCTGCCAAGATCATCCTCGAAGTTGAAATCGGCACTGTGGGTGGCGAAGAAGACGGCGTTGAGAACGAAATCAACGAGAAGCTCTACACCACCACCGAAGACGCCCTGGCCACCATTGAGGCCCTCGGTGCCGGCGAAAACGGCCGCTACCTCACCGCACTGACCTTCGGCAACGTGCACGGCGTGTACAAGCCGGGCAACGTGAAGCTCCGCCCCGAGCTGCTCAAGCAGATCCAGTCCGAGGTTGGCGCCAAGATCGGCAAGGAAAACCCGTTCGACCTCGTGTTCCATGGTGGCTCGGGCTCCACCGAGCAGGAAATCGCTGACGCCGTTTCCTACGGTGTCATCAAAATGAACATCGACACCGACACTCAGTACGCCTTCACCCGCCCCGTTGCCGGCCACATGCTTGCCAACTACGACGGCGTCCTGAAGATCGACGGCGAAATGGGCAACAAGAAGACCTACGACCCCCGCGTCTGGGGCGCTTCCGCCGAAGCCGGCATGGCCGCGCGCATCGTCGAAGCCGCGCAGCAGCTCGGATCGGTTGGCAAGACCTTCTAATGTCCGACGAATTCCGGAAGAACCTGATGGGGCCGGAGCCCACGCTCCTGCCCGCCGAAACCGAGATCTACCAGCACCTGGCACTCGGCAACGAAGCGCTGGACCTGGTGGCGAAGAACCCCACGTCGTCTCTTCTGTGGGCCATCCTCGCGGAGGAAGCCTGGGCGGAGGGCCGCACCATCGAGTCCTACGCCTACGCCCGTGTTGGCTACCACCGCGGCCTGGATTCCCTGCGCCGCAACGGTTGGCGCGGTGTCGGACCCATTCCGTGGGAGCATGAGCCCAACCAGGGCTTCCTGCGTGCGCTCTACGCTTTGGGTCGTGCCGCTTCTGCAATCGGCGAAGCTGAAGAGCCGGAGCGGATCGAGAAGTTCCTGAACGACTCGGACCCGAAGGCCAAGGCAGCGCTCGAAGCCCGCTAGGGACTCAAGCAAACAACGACGGCGACCCTCACCCAAAAGGCGAGGGTCGCCGTCGTCTTTAACCCAAGTAAGTAGCAGCAGAGCGCGTTTTGACCGCTCAAAACGCGCTCTGCTGCGACCTAGTTGGGTAGCCGCGGCCGCCCCAACGGAACCACCAGCGGTGTGTGGGTCACGGGGTCCTCGATGATCCTGCAGGCCATCCCGAACACTTCTTCCACCAAGGACTCGGTGATCACGTCCGCGGGAGGGCCCTCGGCTACCACCCTGCCGTCCTTCATGGCGATGATGTGGTCCGCGTAGCGGCTGGCGTGGTTGAGGTCGTGCAGCACGGCAACCAGTGTGTGGCCCTTGTCCAGGTTGAGCTCGCGGAACAGTTCCAGCAGCTCGATCTGGTGGGCGATATCAAGGAAGGTTGTTGGCTCGTCCAGAAGCATGAGCGGGGTCTGCTGGGCGAGGACCATGGCCACCCACACGCGCTGCCGCTGGCCGCCGGACAGTTCGTCCACGAGGCGCCCGGACAGGGCCGCGACGCCGGTGGCCTCCATCGCTTCAACGACGGCAACCTCGTCGGACTCGGACCATTGCCGCAGCAGCCTTTGGTGCGGATAACGGCCGCGGGCCACGAGGTCTGCCACGGTGATGCCATCGGGTGCGATGGACGACTGCGGGAGCAAACCCAGGCGCCGTGCGAGTTCCTTGGCGGGCAATGACGTCACCGATTTCCCGTCCAACAACACCTGTCCGCTGCGGGGCTTGATCAGCCGGGCGAGGGCGCGCAGCAGCGTGGATTTGCCGCAGGCGTTGGGACCGACGATCACGGTGAACTGCCCCTCGGGGATGCGCACGTTGAGGTTCTCGGAGATGATGCGCTGCTCGTAGCCGATGGTTAATGCCTCGGCGTGGAGCTGCGGCGCAGCAGTGGTGAGGCTCATGATTTCCTTGCTTCCCTGGCCAGCAGCCAGACGAGGTAGATACCGCCGATGCACACCGTCACAACGCCCACGGGCAACTGGATCGGAGCGAACAAGCGTTGGGCCGCGAGGTCGCTGGCCACCAAGAGGAAGGCGCCCATCACCGCGGAGGGCACCAGCGTGATCCCGGCGCTCCGGGTGAGCCGGCGGGCCAGTTGCGGTGCGGCGAGGGCTACGAACGCGATGGGTCCGGCCACGGCGGTGACTGCCGCCGTCAGTGCCACGCCAAGGACCAGCAGCAACAAACGGGTGGGTTCCGCCCGGACGCCTAGGGCGCGTGCTGCGTCGTCGCCCATTTCCAGGAGTTGCATCCGGCGTGCGACCGCCAGCGTGGCCAAGCCAACCACAACAACCACGACGGCGGCAGGCGCCGCTTGCTCCCAAGTGATGCCGTTGAGGGACCCGGCACCCCAGACAGCTGCAGCCAGGGCGGCCTCAAGCTCGGCCTGCAGGATCAGCCAGTGGTTGAACGCGGCCAGCATCGCACTGATTCCGATGCCCACGATGATGAGACGGAAACCCTGGGAACCACGGCGGTAAGCCAGCAAATAGACGGCCAGCGCCGTGAGGATGCCGCCGACAAGGGCTCCTGCGGCGATGCCGAGGTAGCCACCGCCAACGGTCAGCATCACGATCAAGGCTCCCGTGTAGGCGCCCGTGTTGAAACCGATGATGTCCGGGCTGCCCAGGGGGTTGCGGGTCATGGACTGGAAAATGCCGCCGCTCATTCCCAATGCCGCGCCAAACGCCAGCGCCGCCAGAACGCGGGGGAGTCGCCATTCCATGACGATGGTCTGGGCGAGCCCTGGTGCGTCGCCGGTGAAGGCCTGCAGGACTTGGGCGATGGTGATGTCGTAGTCGCCAGTAGCGAGTGACACCACGGCCACAGCAAGGGCCGCGAGAACCAGTGGGATGCAGACGAGGATGCTGCGTACATCGAAGCGGAGGCTCAGCGAACGGTTGCGGACCAAGACCGTGGGACGGCCAAAGTCGACGCGGCTCCCTGGGTCTAAGCGCGTCATAGCCCACTCACCTTCCGCCGCCGCACGAGCGCAATAAGCACCGGCGCACCAATGAAAGCAGTCACCACACCTACCTGAAGTTCGCCGGGTGCGGCAACTCTGCCCACGACGTCCGACACCAGCAGCAGGCTGGGGGAGAGCAGCACGGTGGTAGCCAGGATCCACCGCTGGTCCGGCCCCACGATCCAGCGCGCGATGTGCGGAATCATGAGCCCGACAAAACCGATCGCTCCGGCGCCAGCGGTTGCTGCACCGCTGAGGAGGGTGATGGCCACTACGCCCAGGACGCGGGTGCGGTGGACGTTTGCACCGAGGGAAGTGGCGAGGTCGTCGCCCAGCGCCACAGCGTTGAGCCCGCGGACACAGAACAATGCGACAAGCAGCCCCACGCCCATGAACGGTGCCACTGTCATGACAGACTCCATGCTGCGGGTGTCCAGCGAACCGATGCTCCACGAGCGCAGGTGGTCAAAAGCCTTGGGGTTCAGCAGCGTGAGTCCGGACCCGATACCCGTAAGGACAGCGCCCAACGCAACTCCGGCCAAGGTCAGCCGGATCGGGTTCACTACGTTCCTGCCGGATGTGCCGATCAGGTACACGGCCGCAGTGGTCAGGATGGCGCCCGCAAACGCGAACCAGATGTAGCCACTGAGGGATCCGACCCCAAAAACGCCGATGGCAATCACAATGGCAAACGATGCACCCGCGTTGACGCCCAGGATGCCCGGATCGGCTAACGGATTCCGTGTGATCGCCTGAATGAGCGCGCCGGCCACGCCCAACGCAACTCCAACGGCGATGCCCATCAAGGTGCGCGGCAGGCGGCTATCAAGGATGATCGCGTGGTCGGCGGTGTCCTGCGGGTTGGTGAACGCTTCGAGGACCGTGGACGCCGGGATGAACTTGGCGCCGACACCCAGGCTCAACACCACTGCACCCAGCAGGACTGCCGCCGCAAGGAGCAGGAAGAGGATCCGCCAGCGGGATTTATTGACGACGCCGTAACTTGCGGCCGCGCTGTCTGCTGACGGGGAGGCGGTGAGTGGCTCGCCGGCCTGTGGCTTGGGAGCGCGAGCCATCAATGGGGACACAACAAGGGACCATTCCGGAGAGGTGGGGCAGAAATAAGGCGGCCCTTTCGTGACTGTTGTCACAACGTCACGGAAGTGTGCCTTAATTAGGTTAGCCTTACCCAGTGAAAAATGACGATTTTGAAGTACAGCCGCGTAAGGCTTCTCGCAGTGCGCAAACTTGCGATGAAGGTAGCCGGTGCCGCCGTAGTGGTTGGCCTCCTCGCGGGCTGCGGCACCAGCGGTGGCTCCGGTTCCACCGCGGGCAACGCCGACGTTGCCACGGGTGGTTCCAAATTCACCACAGCAGACCAGGAAACGGCCAAGCTCGGCACGGACGCTGCCCCTGGCGTTTTCCCGCGCACGCTCAAGCATGCTAACGGTGAGACCACCCTGGAGAAGAAGCCCAGCCGCGTCGTGGTCCTCGACACCGGCGAGTTGGACGACGTCGTAACCCTCGGCATCACGCCGATAGGCATGGCGACCACTGAAGGCGCCAACCCTGTCCCCACCTACCTGGCTGACAAGGTCAAGGATGTGGCCTCGGTCGGCACCATCCAGGACCTCAACCTTGAAGCGATCGCGGCGCTGAAGCCGGACCTGATCCTCGGCAGCCAGCTTCGCGCCGACAAGCTGTACAAGCAGCTGTCCGCCATCGCTCCCACGGTCTTCAGCATCCGCCCCGGCTTCCCGTGGAAAGAGAACTTCCTCTTGGTGGGCAAGTCCCTGGGCGAGGAAGACAAAGCCGTCAAGGCCCTCAACGATTACCAGACCGAAGCCGACGCCCTCAAGGCAGACGTGAAGGGCGACCCCAAGATCTCCCTGGTCCGCTTCCTGCCGGGCAAGATCCGCCTGTACGCGAACAAGTCGCTGATCGGCGTCATCCTGAAGGACGCAGGCTTGGCTCGTCCGGAGAACCAGAACATTGATGAACTTGCCGCCGAGATCTCGGCCGAGAATATCGAGCAGGGCGATGCTGACTGGATCTTCTACAGCAGCTACGGCGATCCCGCGGCCACCGGAGAAACGTCCGTGGTCGAAGGTGCCGTGTGGCCCAAGCTTGGTGCGGTCAAATCCGGCCAGGCCAAGGCCGTCAGCGACGACGTCTGGTTCCTCGGGCTCGGCCCCACAGGCGCGCAGCTGATCCTCAAGGACCTCCGCAGCATGCTGGTCGGCTAACGCCGCCGCCCCAACACAAGCACCCAACGACGACGGCGGCCCTCACCAAAAAGGTGAGGGCCGCCGTCGTATGTTCGTTGTGAGGCCCGGCCTGCGCGCTTACCCGGAGATTTGGTGCGCAAAGCAGGCCCCGCAACGGGTTGGTAACTAGGCCTTGCGGGGGATACCCGTGCGGGCCATGGCCTCGGCGTATGCACCGTGGATGGCGTCCAGGTATTCCTGCTGGCGGGCCGGAGTGCCGGCGAAGGAGCGGCCACCGAGCGAGCGGACTTTGAAGGCCTTGAAGCCGCGGCGGGCGATGCTGGCAGGTGCGGCCTTCATGAGCTGGTCGGCCAGGCGGTGTGCCTCATTGCCGTGTGCCACCAATGCCGACGTGCGCGGCAGGAGCTGGAGGAGGCGAAGCAAGGGCTTGAGGCCTTCAGTGATGTTGGCCGGCGTCAGCTTGCCCGGTTCCTCGGTGGGCTCGATCCACGGGTAAGCATTCCACGGAATCATGAGCTCGGGCCGGAGTCCAAGCTGCCACTGCATGCCCAGCATGCGGGTGTTGGCCTCTTCATCACCCGGGGTGATGAAGCCCTCGCCGGACGAGGTGCGCTGATTGGAGAAAAGGCTGACGATGCGGCAGTCATCCATGCTGTGTGCGGGGTCGATGTAAAGGACCTCGCTGCCCGGCTTCTGCTCCTTGATGGAGTCGCACAGCTCGTTGACCTCGGCGATGTGCGGTTCGTAGCGGCGGTTCCAGAGGATTTCTTCAGGTGATTCAGTCGCCAGTTCTTGCATCAGGGGTTAGGTCTCCTAGGTGTTACAGCGCACCGTTCCAAGGTGCTGCGGGCATGCCGCAGCCAAACCTCAAAGGGTGCTGTTGGGGGCTAACTAACCTTACCGGACTATAGGGGTGAACGGGTGCTGCTCCGGCGCGCCTCTTAATGCGACACGGCGTGTTGCCCTGGAAACGTGGCAGGCGTCTCGACGGCGGCGGGTAGCTCTCGACGGGGGTAGACGGCTTACGCATGCTGAACAACAAGGCGCTGGCCTGCCTTAATGGCGACAAAGTGGTTTGCAGTTCCACCCCAACGCCGGCCAAACACCAGAGAAACCTTTGCAATCGGCTAAACTTGGCTGGTAAGAGCCCCGAAACTCTTGCGTATGCCCTGCCTGTGGCAGGTCTGCACCAGTTAGCGTCGGGGCATTCTCATGTACGGCGTCTCGTCCTGGTCATCCGGCTGGGTCCAGGCCCGAAAGAATGGGGGAGGATCCCATGCCCGCTATCGTGATCGTCGGAGCCCAGTGGGGCGACGAAGGCAAAGGCAAAGCAACCGATCTGCTCGGTGGCCGCGTTGACTATGTGGTCAAGCCCAACGGCGGTAACAACGCCGGGCACACCGTGGTTGTCGGCGGTGAGAAGTATGAGCTGAAGCTCCTTCCCGCGGGCATCCTGAGTCCCAACGCCATTCCCATTATTGGCAACGGCTGCGTGGTGAACCTCGAGGCACTCTTCCAGGAAATCGACGGCCTCGAAGCCCGTGGCGCGGACACGTCCCGCCTTCGCGTCTCGGCCAACGCCCACCTGGTTGCTCCGTACCACCAGGTCCTGGACAAGGTGACCGAGCGCTTCCTGGGCAGCCGCGCCATCGGTACCACCGGCCGCGGCATTGGCCCGGCGTACATGGACAAGGTGGCCCGCCTGGGCATCCGGGTCCAGGACGTCTTCGACGAGTCCATCCTCCGCCAGAAGGTGGAAGGCTCGCTGCGCCAGAAGAACGAACTCCTGGTCAAGGTTTACAACCGCCGCGACATCGTGGTGGACGAGATCGTGGAGTACTTCCTGTCCTTCGCTGAGCGCCTGCGCCCGCTGGTTATCGACAGCACGCTGGAACTCAACAACGCGCTGGACGAGGGCAAGGTTGTGCTCATGGAAGGCGGCCAGGCAACGTTCCTGGACGTCGACCACGGAACCTACCCGTTCGTCACCTCGTCCAACCCCACAGCGGGCGGCGCGTCCGTTGGCTCCGGCATTGGTCCTACCCGCATTTCGCGGTCCATTGGCATCATCAAGGCCTACACCACGCGTGTTGGCGCCGGTCCGTTCCCCACGGAACTGTTCGACGAGATGGGCGTTTACCTGCAGAAGACCGGTGGCGAGTTCGGCGTGAACACCGGCCGTCCCCGCCGCTGCGGTTGGTACGACGCCGTGCTGGCCCGCCATGCTTCCCGCGTCAACGGCTTCACGGACTACTTCGTGACCAAGCTGGACGTCCTCACGGGCATCGAGCAGATCCCGGTCTGCGTTGCCTACGATGTTGACGGCGTGCGCCACGACGAAATGCCCATGACGCAGACCGAGTTCCACCACGCAGTGCCCATCTTCGAGTACTTCGACGGCTGGACTGAGGACATCACCGGCGCCCGCACCCTGGAAGACCTCCCGGAGAACGCGCGCAACTACGTCTTGGCCCTCGAAAAGCTCTCCGGCACCCGCTTCTCAGCCATCGGCGTCGGCCCGGACCGCGACCAGACGATTGTTGTTCACGACCTGATCAACGACTAGGTTCTACGGATTTACGACGGCGGCGGGTCACCTTGGTTGCGGTTTCTAGGGGTCGTTGCAACACCTGTTGGTTAGGTGGTTAGTAGTAAATCACGTAAACGCTCGGCTGGGGTTTTCCAGCCGAGCGTTTTGCGTGGGCGGCCGTTGAGTTCCTGGGCGACGTGTTCGAGGTCTTCCGGACCGTGGACGGACAGGTCGGTGCCTTTGGGGAAGTACTGGCGCAGCAGTCCGTTGGTGTTTTCGTTTGAGCCGCGTTGCCAGGGGCTGGCAGGGTCGCAGAAGTAGACCTGCATGTCGGTGGCGAGGGTGAAGGATTTATGGGCGGCCATTTCCGAGCCCTGGTCCCAGGTCAGGGATCCGCGCAGGTGGGCCGGTAGGGTGGCCATGGTCTTGATGAGGCCGTCACGGACGGTTTCGGCGGTGTGGTCGCCTGGGAGGTGGACGAGCATGACGTAGCGGGTAGTGCGTTCGACCAGGGTCGCGATCGCGGACTGGTTATTGGCGCCGGTAATGAGGTCGCCCTCCCAATGGCCCGGGACGGCGCGGTCTTCGATTTCGGGCGGACGCTCGGAGATCATGAGCATAGGGTCCACGAACCGTCGCGTGCGTTGTTCGCCGGTCGTGTGTGGTTTGCGGCGGGTCCGGCCGGTGCGCAGCGCTGCCTGCACTTCGCGTTTGAGTCCGCCCCTGGCCTGGAGGTAGAGGGCCTGATAAATGGTTTCTGGGCTCACACGCATCTCCGGGTTGTCGGGGAACTCTTCGATCAGCGTGTTGCTGATCTGTTCCGGAGACCAGCGTATGAGCAGCTTGTCCTTGACATAGTCCCGCAACTCCGACTCACCGGCCAGTTTGGCGGTCTTGGGACGTGCCCGCCGGAGCAAGGCTCGCCGGTGTGCCCCATGTGGCAGGTAACCCAGCCTGCCGTCGGTATTGCGGGCCAACTCACGGCTAATGGTCGAGGGCGAACGGCCCAGGACATGGGCTATCGCCCTGAGCGAGGATCCCGCCGCTTGCAGATCCCGGATCAGTTCCCGTTCCTGAACATTGAGGTATCGCGGGTCGACGGGCTTCTCTAAGGCCGGGACCGGCACCAGCGCCCTTTCGGTTGTGCCGGTGGAAGAGGTCATGGTGGTCACACCACGTTTGTAATCGACTACGCGCCCATCAGGGTAAATGCGTCGCCCGCCGGACTTCCGGATTCCACGCTCCCACTCCCGGGCGGTCTTGGGATTGACGCCCACGGCGGAGATGGCTTCGCTTCGGCTCATCCCGATCCCACGCAACTGGAGGAATTTCTCCCGCCGGCCGGATCCTGGGGCCTTGCTGGCAATTCCCGCTTCTCCAGCCCAACGGTGGCAGGTATTGACGTTCAACCCAAGTTCGGCGGCGGCCAGAGTCACACTCTCCACACGCCGAAGGACCAAGAGGAACTCTTCCTTCTGTCTTGGCGTGTATTGCATCCTGACGGCCTGCTCGTTCCGGATGCCGGCCTTCCGGCACCACTGGTAACAAGTCATCCGATTCAGCCCAAGCTCCGAAGCTGCGGCGGTGACACTGCCAAGGCGATCAAGGGCTTGGAAGAACTGAGCCTTCTGCTCAGGCGTGTACTTCCGGCGGTTTGCCGGTTCGTTCGATAAAGACGACACGGTCGTTGCAACTCCCAAAAATTCCGGGTGTTGCAACGACCGCTAGAACCCCCCGGTTCCTCACGGAACCGAGCGGTGGCCCGCCGTCGTCGTTTCCGGTTTGGGGACCCGACTCGCCGGCCGGGAGGATGGGCCGGACAATCTGCGCCGGCGAATGACGTACTCGGCCACCGCCAAGTTAATGACCCAGGATGCACCCATGAGCCCTGCCCTCGTTGTCTCGTCGGCGGGGCCCGCAACCAGCATCCACGACAGGAACACGAAGGCTTGTGTTCCCGCGCCCAGTGCGATTGCGTACGCACGCGTCATCCACGCGCCGTGCGTGGCGTAGTCCCCCCGGCGAATCGCAAAGAGACCCAGGATAATGCTCGTAACCATGGCGGAACCAAAGACCAGCCGAAGAACCAGGAGGGCCTCGCCGTCACCCTCTGGTAGGGCGTAAAACATCGACATCCACAAGCCGGACAAACCAGCGAGCAGGCCTGCCGGCACAAGGATCCGTCCGGCCATTCGGTGCCACGACTGCCTGCCTCGTCGAAGTGTTGGGACGAACTGAAAAGCCCCGAGCAGGCTGTATACCGTGACAGTGACGATGTGCGCTATCACGGGGATGGGCGAAGCGAAGAACCTGGCGTTCTGCGGAGTGACGTTCGCGCCGCCCGTCAGCTCGCTGAGGCGCGCCGCTCCGGCAATCACCGGGATGAGGCTGAGGATGATCAACGCCACGGGCACCGCCCATTTTGTGCGAGGGCCCCGGAAGGAGGGGGTGGTTTTTGGTGTCATGACGCTGCCTTGCGAGTAGGAGGTGTACGGCGTACACCTTTGTGATTGCTAGACTAGGTGTACGCTGTATACCTGTCAATCCCTAGGCTAAGAACTTGGCAGTATTTTCGGAAAGGCGATCCCCATGACCCAGCCGGCGGAGGCAGTCCGACGTTTACCTCTGAACCGTGACCGCGTGCTCCAGGCGGCCATTGGGCTCGCGGACGAGGTGGGTATCGAGGCGCTCAGCATGCGTCGCCTCGCCCAGGAGCTGGGCGTTGTTCCGATGGCGCTCTACAAACACGTCGCCAACAAGGAAGAGCTCCTCGACGGCATGGTGGACACTATCGTCGGCGAGATCAACCCGCCCGTTCCGGATGCCCCGTGGAAAACAGCGGTCCGACTCCGAGTGCTTTCCGCCCGACAGGCACTCCTGCGGCATTCCTGGGCCCGCCCTGTGATTGAATCCCGCACCAACCCGACGCCGGCCGTACTTGCATACATGGACGGCTTCGCGGGGATGTACCTGGCTGGCGGACTTTCGGTGGATCTTACGCACCATGTCATGCATGCCATGGGCAGCCGAATGTGGGGCTTTACCCAGGAGGTCTTTGATGACTCGGCGGGGCAAGACGCGAACGAGCAGCAAAGGGTATCGGTGGAAGCCCGGGCTGCCATGGCACGGCAGATGGCCGAGAAGTACCCGAATCTCTTGCAGATCGCTGTAGCGGCAACGCATGACGACGAGTCCGTTGTCGGGAACGGCTGCGACGACCAGTTCGAGTTCGAGTTTGCCCTCGACCTGCTCCTTGACGGATTCGAGCGACTCCACGAGCGGAACTGGACGTCAAACGGCTGAACGCGCTGCGAAGCCAATTCGGAACCTGCGAACGATTAGTCTCGAACACATGGAAGAACTGATCGCCGGCACCCTGGAGAAGATGTTTGAAGGAACCGTCTGGGCCGAGGGCCCCCTCTGGATTCCGCAGTCGCAGACCGTTCGCTGGAGCGACATCCCCAACAACAGGACCCTCGAGTTCTCTCCTGCCACTGGCGCCACACGCGAGTACGCGACCGGCGTCGAGTACACCAATGGGCGGACGCTCCACCCCGACGGGAGTGTGGTGCAGTGCAGCCACGGCCGCAGGCGCGTGGAGCGGGACCGCGACGGCGTGGTGACGCCAATCGTTGAAGCGTTCGGTGAGCGTCGGCTCAACTCGCCCAACGACGTTGTGGTTGGCGGCGACGGCGCAGTCTGGTTTACCGATCCTCCCTATGGGATCCTGCCCGGGACGGTGGAGGGACATGAGGGCGAGCAGGAATACGGCGGTTGCTACGTCTTCCGCTTCGACCCTGCCAAGGAAGAGCTGACGCCGGTGGTCACGGATCTGGTGCACCCCAACGGCCTTGCGTTCTCCCCGGATGAATCACTTCTCTACGTTGCGGACACGGCGGGCCGGGCCCACGGAGTGCCGTTCCGGATCGCTGTTTACCCAGTTGAGGGCGGTGCGTGCGGAGAGGGCAGGACTTTTGTTGAGCTCGAAGACGACGCGGCTTCGGACGGTTTCCGCGTCGACATCGAGGGCCGGGTGTGGACCTCCGCGGGAGCGTCCGTCCGGGTGTATTCCCCGGACGGCGGCTTACTGACTGCCGTCGACGTTCCGGAACGAGTATCCAATCTCTGCTTTGGCGGGCCGGATGGGCGCGATCTCTACATCACGGCCACGACGTCCCTGTACCGGCTGAGGACGTCTACCCAGGGATGCTAGGCCCAATCTCCTCGGCCCGATAGCCTTGAACACAGCACCAGCACTGCAATCAAGGGAGTGATGGACATGTCCGGAAGCAACCCCGATCCGTATGAGGACAAGATCACCGGCCTGGAGCCGGGCGGGGGAGTGCCCCCTGGAGAAACACCTCCCGGCGAGGCTTCAACAGCCGGGCCCCAGGGGCACGACGAGGGCGGTCCCCGGAAGGGCACGCAGTTTCTGTGGTTGGCAGCCATCGGTGCCGGCGTTCTCCTTACCTTGCTGTTCTTCATCGGCTACATCGTGGGCTTCTTCGACTAGGCGGCAGGCCGGCGTCGAGCCTCTTCGGAATACGCTGCGCTAAATGGGAGTTGGCGCTCATATGAAGGCAATAACTTATAGCGAATACGGAAGCCCGGATGTCCTTGAGCTGACAGAGCAGCCCATGCCTAAGGTTGGGCCGGGCATGGTCCTGATCAAAGTGAAAGCTGCATCCGTCAATCCGGTGGACTGGAAAATCATGGCGGGGTACCTCGACTCATTCATGGATCTTCAATTCCCGGCGATCCCCGGCTGGGATGTTGCGGGTGTTGTGGAAGCTGTGGGTATCGACGCTCCCCACTTCGAGCCCGGTGACGAAGTTATCTCCTATGGCCGCAAGGATTACGTCCACGGTGGCAGTTTTGCCGAGTACATCGCCCTGCCCGAGCGACTGCTTGCCCGCAAGCCGGAATCATTGGAATGGAACGAGTCGGCAGGGCTTCCCTTGGCAGGGCTCACCGCTTTCCAGGTCCTCAACCGCTTGGGTCTCACCTCGGGCGAGACCGTGCTGATCCACGGCGGATCCGGCGGAGTCGGCTCCCTCGGTATTCAAATCGCCGTGGCGCGTGGCGCGAAGGTGATCGCCACGGCGTCCGGGAAGAACCATGACTTCCTGCGGTCCTTGGGTGCCGAGCCCGTTGCTTATGGTGAGGGGCTCGCTGAAAGGGTGAAGGCGCTGCGTCCTGGAGGAGTGGACGTCGTGGCCGACTTCGTGGGCGGCAATCTTGAAGCAACTTTGGAGGTGCTGGCCGAGAATGGACGGCACGCTTCCATCGCCGACAGCGAGGTAGAAGCCCATGGCGGCACGTGGATGTGGGTGAATCCCATAGGCGCCGAGCTGCAGCAACTCGCTGACCTGGTGGACGAGCACAAAATCCTCGTGGAAGTGGCGCAGGCCCTCCCGTTGGCAGAGGCGGGGGACGCCTTCCGGCTCAATATGGAGGGCCATACCCGCGGAAAGATCGTGGTCACCGTCCCGTAGGTCGGTCTGCCGCTTAGCTTAGGCGGTGGCCTCCCCGGAGTCCCCGCCCATTGCGGCAACCAGGCGTTCCCGTGCCCGCCCCAGGTGTTCGTCGAGCAACGCGGCGGCTGCGTCGGGCTGACCGGATTCGATGAGCTCGAGGATCTTCTGGTGTTCTGCATGAATCAATGAAGTGTCCAGTAGGTGCAGCGTCTGGACCCGGACCATGCACATGCGGACCTCTCCCACGAGCGAGCGGTACATACGGCTGATGCGCTGGTTGCCCACGGCATCAATCAAGCTGGTGTGGAAGCGCATGTCCGGTTCGACCACGTCCAAAGGAGCGCCGCTCTGCAGCGCGGCAATGTCGCGATTGGCCTGGACGGCCGCCTCCGGTACTTCCTTCTTTTGGGCGAGCCGCCTCAGCACCTCGCTCTCAAGGTACGCGCGGGCCAGGTAGATGTCGCGCACGGAGCCTGGTCCGAGCTCCACCACGCGCGCTGTCTTGTGTGTTCCCCGCTCCAGCAATCCCTCGGGGACGAGTTTTTCAATCGACGCCTTGGCAGTGGGGCGGGCTACCTCGTAGGAGGAGGCAACGTCTGTTTCCGTGAGCGTGTCGCCGGGGCGGAGGTCGCCGGAAAAGATGCGGCTCCGCAAGTCCGCTGCAATGGCGTCAACTATTGAAACTGCTGATACTCGGCCCGGCAACAAGGCCTCCTTGATGGCTCGAAGGGCTCTCTTTGCTTCAATCTTGCCAGACAAGTCTACAAGGCACGCTTGACGGGCATGTGTACTTGTTAGACAATCATAGGACGCGTTCCGGGAGCTTCCCGGCTGGAGCCTTGGCCTGTTGGTGCTCATTACCGTGTCGATCTTCCTGCAGTCCACCCCCGTACTGGATTGGATGGTGCCCTAGTGGCTTCTCTTGACCTGTCAGGCTTCCGTGCTTCGGTGCAGGATCCCGCCGCTGTAAGTACCCGGGCAATCGATCTTCATTCCAACGCCCATGATGCCTCGCATTTCCTGTTGATTCCGCAGGCCGTAGTCACGGCGAAGACCGCTGCCGACGTCGGTGGTTTGCTGCGTGCCAGCGCGGCCCAGGGGGTGCCGCTAACGTTCCGCTCCGGCGGTACCAGCCTGAGCGGGCAGGCAGTAACCGACGGCGTGCTGGTGGATGTTCGCCGGAACTTCAGGGATATCGAAGTGCTCGACGACGGTGCAAGGGTACGCGTCCAGCCTGGAGTCACCGTTCGGGCACTGAACGCGAGGCTCGCACGATACGGCCGGAAGTTTGGCCCCGATCCGGCCAGCGAAGCCGCGTGCACTATCGGCGGGGTAGTGGCCAACAATTCCTCCGGCATGAACTGCGGCACGGTGGACAACACGTACCGTACCCTGGAGTCCCTGACCGTGGTGCTGCCTTCGGGTACCGTCATCGACACCGGAGCACGTGATGCCGACCAAGAGCTCCGTACCGTTGAGCCGGAACTCTATGAGGGGCTGGCCAGGCTCGCCGATCGGGTCCGGAACAACCCGGACTCCGCGCAGAGGATCCGCCAGCAGTTTTCCATGAAGAACACCATGGGCTACGGACTGAACTCCCTGCTGGACTTCCGGAAGCCGGTGGACATCATGGCCCATCTGATCATCGGCAGCGAGGGCACTCTGGGATTCGTGGCAGAGGCGGTCTTCCGCACCATCCCCAGGCTCCAGTACGCTGCGGCGGGGCTCCTGGTCTTCCCGGACCTTGAGGCAGCCAACGCAGGGCTGCCCCCGCTGGTGGAAACGGGGGCAGCAACGATTGAACTGATGGATGCGCTGTCACTCAAGGTGGGCCAGACGCTTAAGGGAACACCCGCCGTCGTACACGACATAGCGGTCCGTGACCATGCCGCCCTCCTGGTGGAGTACTCCGCAGGCAGCGCAGGGCAACTGGAAGAGCTTCAGGCGGGCGGCTCGGAAATCCTGCAGGGCCTGGGCTTATCCGCTCCAGCGCAATTCACCGCCGATCCAAGGGAGCGCGGTCAGTTGTGGCAGCTACGAAAGGGACTTTATGCCTCCGTGGCGGGGGCGCGTCCCCAGGGCACCACAGCGCTGTTGGAAGACATCGTGGTGCCGGTGCCCGTGCTGGGCCGCACCTGCCGGGGCCTCATAGGGCTGTTTGAAAAGTATGGCTATGGCAACAGCGTGATCTTCGGCCATGCCAAGGATGGCAACGTCCACTTCATGCTGACCGACAGCTTTGCCTCGACGGCGGAGCTGGATCGCTACAGTGCCTTCACCGAGGACATGGTTGACCTTGTCCTTGCCGAAGGAGGATCGCTGAAGGCCGAACACGGCACGGGGCGGGTCATGGCCCCCTTCGTTCGCCGGCAATACGGCGACGAACTCTACGACGTCATGCGCACCATCAAGCGCCTCTTCGACCCCGCGGGCATGCTGAACCCGGGCGTGGTGATGGATGAGGACCCGACCGCCCACCTCCGGCACATCAAGACGGCTCCGCCAGTAGCGGAGGAAGTAGACCGCTGCGTTTCCTGCGGCTATTGCGAGCCGGTGTGTCCCAGCAAGGACATCACCCTCACGCCGCGCCAGAGGATCGTCACACTGCGGGCCATTGAATCCGCCCGATTGGCCGGGGATATGGCGTTGGTGAAGGAGCTGGAGCGCGACTACGAGTACGAGTCGGTGGACACCTGCGCCGTGGATGGCATGTGCCAAACCGCCTGTCCCGTGGACATCAACACCGGGTCGCTGGTGAAGCGCTTGAGAAAGAACGACGCCGGCAAACTCGCCAACGGTGCGTGGAACGCCGCAGCCAAGCACTGGGAAGGGGTGACCCGAGGCGCCGCGCTTGCCCTCACCGTAGTGGACAAGCTCCCGGCCGCCGTCATCACGCCGCCCAACAAGGCAGCACGGGCTGTCTTAGGTGCAGATACCATTCCCCTCTACTCCGCGGAGCTTCCCGGCGGAGGCTCGGTCCGGAAACGCCCGATCCCGGCAGGACACGTTGACGCCGTGTACTTCCCTGCCTGCGTCGGAACCATGTTTGGACCGGCAGGGTCCGGGCCGGAAGGCTCGCCTGAATCTCCTGGTCGCGGCGTGCAGCACAGCTTTGAGCAGCTGTCCGCCCGGGCGGGCCTCACGCTGTTGGTGCCGCAAGGCATCGACGGCCTGTGCTGCGGAACGCCGTGGTCCTCCAAGGGGATGGCCGACGGCCGGGAAACCATGAAGGCGAAAACCGTGGCGGCACTCCGGGAGGCAACACGTGACGGCGAGCTGCCCATAGTCTGCGACGCTTCGTCCTGCACGGAGGGCCTGCGCCATGCGGTGGAATCGGACGTCCCGGAGGAGGGCCAGGCTCCGCTGCGCATCGTGGACGCCGTGGACTTCGCCGCCGAGCGGATCCTGCCCCGACTACACGAGCACCAAAAGCTCGAGTCGTTGGCGTTGCATCCCACTTGCTCGTCCACACGGATGGGCCTCAATGATGCTCTCGGTGCCGTCGCCGGAGCCGTGGCAGAGCGCGTGGAAGTTCCCGAAAATTGGGGTTGTTGTGCGTTCGCCGGCGACAGGGGGATGCTGCATCCGGAGCTGACGGCTTCGGCAACCGCGCGTCAGGCGGCGGACGTGGCGGACATGAACGCGGCGGCCCACGCCTCCTGCAACCGAACCTGCGAACTTGGCATGACGCGTGCAACCGGTTCCCGGTACCGTCATGTGCTGGAGCTGCTGGAAGAGGTCACCCGCCAACCATCCTGAAGCACGGATCAGGATGGTTGGCTCCGGTGTTCTACTCGACGAGCTTCCCCGCGACGGAATCGTCCGCGTTGGCCTGGGCCAGGGCACGGAAGGAATCCGGAGCCTGAGGCAGGCTTTCGAACCTGACGCCCTCATCTGTTGACCACACAAAGTTTCCCTGCAGCGAGGGATCTGCCGTCGGAAAGTCAGCGCGGTTGTGGGCGCCACGGGTTTCGCGGCGTTCAAGGGCGCACTCGAGGGTGGCTCGTGCTGCCAGCAAGGACCCGAGCAGGTCGTAGGCGTGAGCCAAGTCATCGAACCCTGCGATGTCCGGGTGGGCGGTAACGAGCTGGGCGCGTTCCTCTAACGCGGTCAGCTTCTCGAGTCCTTGTTCCAGTCCCTGTTCGGTGCGCACCACCCCGGCGTGCTCGGTCATGAGGTTGCGTAGTTCACGCTGCAGCCGCCTGGCGGACTCAGTCCCGCGTTCACTGAGCAGTGACTGCATTTCGCCGCGGGCTATTCCGACGGCGGCGGGATCCCGGACGAGATGGGTGCGCGAATGGACGTAGTCGGCCACATGCTCGCCGGTAATACGTCCGTAAACGAGCAGCTCAATCAGTGAATTGCCACCGAGGCGGTTGGCGCCGTGCAACCCGGACGATGCCTCGCCGATTGCGTAGAGGCCGTTCACTCCCGTTCCGTGGTCCTCCGGTGCAACCCAGACCCCACCCATCGAGTAGTGAGCGGTGGGCGCAATTTCGATTTTGGTGGTGGTGATGTCCAGCATCTGCAGGTCGATCAGGGTGCGGTAAACCCGTGGCAGCTTTTCCATGATGGTTTCCCGTGGCAAGTGGGAGACGTCCAGGTAGACGCCGCCCTTCCCGGTCCCGCGACCTTCGGCGACCTCGGTGAATGCGGCCAGCGCAACCCGGTCCCGGGTGGAAAGTTCCATGCGCTCGGGGTCGTAGCGTTCCATGAAGCGCTCACCGAGAGCGTTCGTGAGGATGCCTCCTTCTCCGCGCGCCGCCTCGGAGACCAACGTACCGGCCGCGTCGTCGGGCTCCACCAGGCCGGAAGGGTGGAACTGGACCAGCTCGGCGTCGCGGATCCGGGCTCCGGCCAGGGCGGCCAGCCGGAAGGAGTCCCCGGTGTTCTCATCGCGCCGGGACGATGTGTGCCGCCAGATGCGGGTATGTCCGCCCGCGGCCAAGATGACCGCATCGGCGTGGATCTGCACGGGAGTACCGTCCACTATGTCGAATCCATATGCGCCGAAGACGGTGCCGTCGGCGACGAGCAACCGTGTGATGTAGACGGTGTCGATGATTGGCACGTTCAACTCTGCGGCCCGTCGCATCAGCGTGCGTTGGATCTCCAAGCCGGTGTAGTCGCCTGCGTATGCGGTGCGGCGATACTTGTGCGCGCCGAAGAACCGCTGTGAGATGCGGCCATCCTCCTCCCGGGCGAACGGCATGCCCCACTGTTCAAGGTCCTCGATGCCGCGGGCCGCGTTGCGGGCAACTGTCTCGACAATGGCTGGGTCGGCCAGGAAGTAGGACTCCCTCAGTGTGTCAGCAGCGTGCTGCTGCCAGCTGTCCTGTGGGTCCATGGTGCCCAAGGCTGCGTTGATGCCTCCGGCTGCGAGGCTGGTGTGCGCGTCGTGCTTGCGCCGCTTTCCCACCGCCAGCACCTGCACCCCTCGCTGGGCGAGTTCAATCGAGGCGCGCAGGCCGGCGCCGCCGGTGCCGATGACCAGCACGGAGGTAGACATAAGGCGTTCTGGAATGGTGTTGAGGTTCATGCTGTCAACGCTAGAAGGAGCAGCATCATGTATCCAATGAATTGTTCGAGTCAACTTGATGCATTTATGCTATGACTATGAAGCTAGAGCAGTTACGCTCCTTCGAGGCGATCGCCCGAGTGGGCCATTTCACACGCGCGGCCGAGCAACTGTTTCTCGCGCAACCTTCTCTCAGCAGGCAGATCGCAGCTCTTGAGGCCGATCTTGGAATGGCTCTTTTCCACCGCGGACCTTCCGGGGCCACTCTGACGAACGCGGGAGAGCTCCTCCTGCCCATCGCCCGACGCATGCTCGGCGACGCGCAGACCGCGCGGGAGCAGATGGATGAGCTCGCAGGGTTGCGCCGGGGCCGCATTCGCCTGGGCGCCCCACCTACCCTGTGCGTCTCACTGGTGGCCGATGTACTGGCCTCTTTCCGAAGTGCGCATCCCGGAGTTGAATTGCATATCACCGAAGGCGGTTCGCGTTTCCTTGTCGATTCCCTGAACGAAAGCGCGCTGGATCTGGCTTTGGTGGTCACCCGCGGAGTGGACACCGCCGTGAAGGGGACTGAGCTGATTCCGTTGCTGACCGAGGAGCTGGTGGTTGTCTCCGCGGCCGGATCGGCGTCGAAGGGAGAACTCACACTGGAAGAGTTGGCGCGCATTCCGCAGGTGGCTTTCAACCGCAGCTATGATCTGCGGATGGCCACCGAGGCTGCGTTCTCCGCCAGCGGCTTGGAACCGGTGATCGCCGTCGAAGGCGCCGAGATGGACGCCGTGCTGCGGTTTGTGGAACGGGGACTGGGTGTGGCGGTGGTGCCGGCAATGGTAGTCATCGGTCGGCCCGGACTGCGCAGTGCGCGCTTGGTCAATCCCTCGCTGACCAGAACCGTCAACCTGGCCCGACGCGACGACATTGGACCTTCAGCAGCCGCAGCAGCAATGCAGGAGTTCATTTTCGGCACAGTGGACCGACTCGCGGCGCCCGGCACCGATCTTGCGCGGCTGGTCACGCCAACGGCACGTCGCTGATGGAGATCAGATCAAGCCAAGTTCAGCCACGGCAGCTCGCTCGTCGAAAAGCTCAGCGGCTGTCGCATCCATCTTCTTCCGGCTGAAATCGTTCACCTCCAGCCCTTTCACAATCTCCCAGTTCCCGCCTGAGGTAGTCACTGGGTATGAATAGATGAGACCTTCGGGCACCCCATATGATCCGTCGGATGTAACGGCCATCGAAACCCAATCGCCCTCGGGTGTGCCGAGTAGCCAGTCGCGGGCTGCGTCGATGGTTGCCGACGCTGCCGATGCCGCGGAGGACGCACCCCGGGCATCGATGATCGCTGCACCTCGCCGAGCAACCGTGGGAATGAATTCGTTCTCGATCCAATCCTGGTCGTTCACGACCTCGGCCGCGTTCCGGCCGGCGACCTCTGCGTGAAAGATGTCCGGATACTGCGTTGCAGAATGATTGCCCCAGACAGTCATTTTGCGGATGTCCCCGACCTTGACTTGGAGTTTTTTAGCAAGCTGTCCAAGGGCGCGGTTGTGATCCAGCCGGGTCAGGGCGCTGAATCGCGCGGCGGGGATGTCCGGGGCGTTGCTCATCGCAATCAAGGCGTTTGTGTTGGCCGGGTTGCCCGTCACACCGATGCGGACGTCGTCGGCCGCGACCCGGTTCAGCGCCTTGCCTTGTGCTGTGAAAATAGCGCCATTGGCACTGAGCAGGTCGCCGCGCTCCATGCCCTTGGAACGCGGACGGGCACCGACGAGTAAGGCAAGATTGACGCCGTCGAAAATATGATCGGCGTCGTCGCCGATTTCGACCGAGTCGAGCGCGGGAAACGCGCAGTCGTCGAGCTCCATCACAACACCCTCAAGTGCCTTCAACGCGGGCGTGATCTCCAGGAGCCGGAGTTGCACTGGAGTATCGGCACCAAATAGGGCACCACTGGCGATCCGGAAGAGGAGGCTGTAGCCGATCTGGCCAGCCGCGCCAGTTACAGCGATCTTAATGGGCGTGCTCACGTGACGTTCTCCCTGCTGATCTGATGTACCCGATGGGCTTTGCAAGCTGTATGTCATCGTGCCACAGAGCTGCGGTTCCCAGTATCGGCAGTGGCTGTACTGGCTTTTGGTTGAATCGAAATTTCCGATGCGGTTACGCGCTTTTATTCGCTATGCAGATGCAGGAGGCCGCGCAAGAATGAATTGACCGTTCAGAAAAGGGCCACAGCGGCCAACATCCCAGCCGATGCTCCCAACGATGGGAGGGGCAGCGGGCACGATTCTTGATCCCGTGCCCGTGGATGCCCGCTGTGAACTTTCGCCAAATAGGAGATCACATGTCAAGCCAAGAGGTTGAGGTCCTCGTCGTAGGCGCAGGCCAGGCCGGGGTAGCGATGAGCGAGCACTTGAGCGAGCGGGGAATTCCCCACATCGTCCTGGAACGCCACCGCATTGCCGAGCGGTGGCGTTCAATGAGGTGGGATTCCCTGGTTGCAAACGGGCCTGCCTGGCACGATCGTTTCCCGGGCCTGGAATTCACCGACATCGATGCCGGCTCATTCCCGTCCAAGGAACAGGTTGCCGACTACTTCGTGGCGTACGCCGAGAAGATAGGTGCGCCTGTTCGCTGCGGCGTGGAGGTGACATCCGTGCGCAGGAACGTCGGTGCACCGGGCTTCCACGTGCACACGTCCGAGGGGGAGTTCAACGCACGGTACGTCGTCGCAGCCACCGGGCCGTTCCAGCGGCCGGCAATCCCCGCCGTCGTCCAGGAAACTGCCGGACTCATGCAGATGCACTCAAGCTCGTACCGCAACCCCGGCCAGTTGCCCCAGGGTGCCGTGCTGGTGGTCGGGGCCGGTTCCTCCGGCGTGCAGATTGCCGCAGAAATCCAGCGCTCGGGCCGGCAGGTGTACCTTTCAGTGGGCCCGCACGACCGGCCCCCGCGAAACTACCGCGGCCGGGACTTCTGCTGGTGGCTGGGTGTGCTCGGCAAGTGGGACGCTTCCACCCCGGCGTTGGGCGCCGAACATGTAACCATCGCGGTCAGCGGGGCAGACGGCGGGCACACCGTGGACTTCCGCGCGCTCGCCGAGAACGGGATCAAACTCGTGGGACGGACCGAGGAGTTCCAGGACGGCACCATGCGTTTCGCGAACGATCTCCGTACAAACATCGCGAACGGCGATGCACACTACTTGGAGTTGCTTGACGAAGCTGACGCGTACGTTGAACGCAATGGCCTGAACCTGCCGGAGGAGCCGGAAGCCCGCTTCCTCAGACCTGACCCTGAGAGCCTCACCAACCCCATCCGCGAGCTGGACCTCGCCGCGGCCGGAGTCACCTCCATTGTGTGGGCCACAGGCTTCGCAGTGGACTACAGCTGGCTGCAAGTGGACGCCTTCGATGCCAAGGGAAAGCCGATGCAGCAACGCGGCGTATCCACCGAGCCCGGCGTGTACTTCCTGGGCCTGCCCTGGCAGTCACGGCGAGGCTCCAGCTTCATCTGGGGTGTCTGGCACGACGCAAAGTACGTTGCCGACCAGATCACCATCCAGCGGAGCTACCTGACCCACAATGAGCAGGATGCGCTGGTGGCGAGCGGAGCCGTCTGACGTCAGAGCCAGGAAAGGGGACCACGCCAGCAGGCGTGGTCCCCTTTCTTGTGGCTGGATTCAGCCGAGCCCCGCCAGCGACTTGGCGGACAGAGCCGCCTCCATTTTCTGCGGGTCGAGCAGCCCGCGTTCAAGCACCAGTTCCGCGATCCCGCGATGGGATGCGAGCGCTTCCTTGGCCAGTTCGGCCGCGGCGGCGTACCCGATCAAGGGCGCCAAACCGGTGACCACGCTGATGGATTCGAGCATCCGTTGCTGCAGCATCTGCGTATTGGCGGTAATGCCGTCCACGCAGTGGGTCCGGAGTTGTCGGCAGGCCACAGTGAGCCAGGCAATCGACTCGAGCAGCGCATCGGCAATGACCGGCTCGAAAGCATTGAGCTGGAGCTGCCCCGCCTCCACGGCCATGGTCACGGTGGCATCCGCGCCGATCACTCGGAAGGCAACCTGGTTGACCATCTCCGGGATGACCGGGTTGACCTTCCCGGGCATGATGGAGGACCCGGCCTGCACTGCCGGCAGGAAGATTTCTCCAAATCCCGTCTGCGGGCCGGAGGAGAGCAATCGGAGATCATTGCAGATCTTGGAAAGTTTGACCGCCGCCCTCTTCAAGACGCCGGACACCAGCATGAAGACGCCCGTGTCGCTGGTGGCCTCCACGAGGTTGGTCGCGGAGGTGAGCTGCAGCCCGGTGATGGAACTGAGTTCACTGATCACCGCTTCCCGGTACCCCGGGGAAGCGGTGATACCTGTGCCGATGGCTGTGGCTCCAAGGTTGGATTCCCGCAGGTGTGGAAGGAGTTCGAGGAGCCGTTGGCCGTCTTCACGAAGGGTGTCGGCGAAGGCCCCGAACTCTTGTCCCATGGACATGGGCACGGCGTCCTGCAGCTGGGTACGGCCAACTTTGATAATTCCGGCGAACTCCGTGGCCTTGGCATCAAACGCTTGGATGAGTCTGCCGTGTTCCTCGCAGAACTCCGATATTTCCCGCTGCAGGGCGATCTTGATGGCAGTTGGATAGACGTCATTGGTGGACTGGCTGCGGTTCACGTCATCAATGGGATGCAGTGCAGCGTAGTCGCCCTTGCGGTGACCCATCATTTCCAGTGCACGGTTGGCGATGACCTCGTTGGCGTTCATGTTGGTGCTGGTTCCTGCACCGCCTTGAATGGTGTCCACCACGAACTGGGTATCCAGGAGACCATCCATGACTTCCAAGGAGGCCTTTTGGATGGCTGCCGATTTGTCCGGATGCAGAAGGCCCAGGCTTTCGTTTGCACGTGCCGCTGAGTATTTCACGGCACCCAGGCTCCAGATGAGGGATCGTAATGTGCCGATTGTTCGTCCGCTGACGGGGAAGTTGTCCACGGCCCGGTGCGTGCTGATACCCCAGTAGGAAGCCTCGGGAACGGCTGCGTCCCCGAGGCTGTCCTGCTCTAGCCGTACTCCCGGGCAGGGAGAAGTTACGTGTTCTGTCATTGTCCTGTTCCTGGAAATGCTCACGACGCCGGACTACCTGGCTACGTTGCCAGATAATCCAGTGCCGTGAGTGCCAAGGCGGCTGCGCCGTCGTGAATGGCAAGGTTGGCGGCGTCGCCGACGCAGTGCGCGGCGAACTCGGGTTGGTGGTTGGCTGCCGGGAAACAGCCGAGTCCTATGTAGGGGTGGATGGCCGGAACGACTTGGGACACATTGCCCATATCTGTTGACGCCCGGTTCATGGTGGCTTGCTCCGGGGGCGCGTTGAAGTCGCGGCCGAGAGCCTGCGCATGCTGCACGTACAGCCCAAGCGCCCGCAGGTCCGTGCGGAACTCCGAGTATGGTTCCGATTCCGGAGTCACCGACAACTCGCAGCCCGATGCCAAGGCCCCCGCTTCGAAGCACCGTTGAATGCGCTCCTCCAGCTCGCCCAACAGCGCAAGTGACTCTGCGCGGACGTACCAGCGGCCCTCGGTCTTTTCCGGGATGGCGTTGGGTGCTTCGCCCCCGCGGGTCTGGATCCCGTGGACCCGCGTTCCGGGAGGCAACTGTTGGCGGAGTAGGCCCAACGCCACCTGGGCAACAATGAAGGCGTCGTTGGCGTTGACGCCCTGATCCGGATAAGCAGCGGCATGGGCTGATTTACCCCGATATTCCACGTGGTTGTGGGCCACCGCGTAGGGGCGGGCCTCTGCGGAATCAACAGGGCTGGGGTGTGCCATCATGGCCAGGTCCAAACCTTGGAAAGCTCCTTTCTTGAGGAGCTCGATCTTTCCGCCGCCGCCTTCTTCGGCCGGGGTTCCGTAGAGTTCCACGGTCAGGTCATGTTCGGCTGCGAACTGGGACAAGGCCACTGCGGCACCGCACGAAATGGCCGTGATGATGTTGTGGCCGCACGCATGGCCAAGGCCCGGAAGGGCATCGTACTCGGCCATAAGCCCAATCCGGCGGGTGCCCCTTCCGAAAAAGGCGCGGATCGCGGTGGGAAAGCCCAGATACTCTCTTTCCACCTCGAAACCGTGCATGGACAGGTACTCCGCGGTCCAACCGGCGGCACGATGTTCCTGCCATCCAAGTTCGGGGTTGGCGTGAAGGGTTTCGGAGAGCTGGATCAGCTGCGGCTGCTGCGCGGTTACGGAGTCCAACACCCGCTGGCGTTGAACTGCCTGAGAGGTGGTTGTTGCCGTTTCACCGTTCATCGCCGGCTACCCCATAACTGACGGAAGCGGCGGGGTCCAGGCCGCGGACTACGTAGTCCTGCCGCTGTGGAAGCCAAACGTCCAGGAGCTTCTCGAGTTCCGCGATGGGGTGATGGTGCCAGTCCACGCGCAGGTCAGTGTCCCTCCATCCGTGGCCGGATACCACCGAGATGCCGGCCGAACGCACGGGGCCTGCCTCGCCGCCGGCCGCCTCGGCCGCTCGAAGGGCAGTCATAAGCCGCATTTCCAGTTCTCCGGAGGCGGTTTCAAACGCGTCGCAGAGGGCTTGGGCAACACCCGGATGAGCCAGCATGTTGCCGGCAGCCACACTGTTGGCACCCCGGCTTTCGCCAAACACACCAAGGGTATGTGCGCCACTGAACACGGCGGATCCGCCGCTTGCGTCCAGGACCACCAGTTGCCGATAGTCCACCGCAGGTGATTCCTGCACGACGGCGTCAATCGCCTCTTGCGCGGAGTAGCCGGCCTGCAGGCGGTTCAGTAACGCTGTTCCCAGCCGAGGATCGGTAATGTTCTGGGAGCTGACGGCGCCGACCCCGTCGCGCAAGTGCGCGCAGCGGGCAGCCACGGCAGGAGATGAAGAAGACACGGCGATGCCAAACCTGCCGCTGCCATCAGTGGCCGCGATGCTGAATGTCATGAGCGTCCCTCCGAGGTATCCGCGGAGATCACGGCGGTGGCGTCAATTTCCACGAGCCATTCCGGACGGGCCAAAGCCTGGACCACAATGCCCGTGGAGACGGGGAACACGCCTTTGAGCCAGCGGCCCATGGTGCGGTAGACGGTTTCGCGGTACCGGGGATCGATGAGGTACACGGTGACCTTGACGATGTCTTCAAGGCTGCTGCCCGCCTCCTTGAGCAACATGTCAATGTTGGCCATGGCTTTCTCCGTCTGGGCTTCGACGTCGCCAATGCCCACGGACTCGCGCGTCTCAAGGTCTTGTCCGATCTGGCCTCGAAGGTAAACCACGCCATTGGCCACAACGGCCTGGCACAGATCGTTGTCCAGGTTCTGTTCCGGATAGGTCTCTTTGGTATTGAACGTGCGGATACGCTGGTGCTTCATGTCGCAGCTTGCCTTTCAGTCCTGTAAGCCGGGTGCTCGTATCCTTCAGCTTCCTTTGGTGCTTTACATCTGTCCAACAGTTCTTTTAGAACGATTGCATCGACTTTTCCGATGAATGCAGTAGCCTCTTCTCATGGATGTCACCCTCACTCAGTTGCGCTACTTCGTGGAAGCGGCAGCCCAGCTATCCATGACCGGCGCGGCCGTTCGCCTCAACGTTGCGCAGTCGGCAGTTTCAGCGGCCATCGCTCAGTTGGAGCGGCACGTCGGAACACAGTTCTTTATCAGGCAGCGCTCCAAAGGCCTGGTGCTCACACCGGCCGGCGAGTTGTTCGTCAGGGATGCCCAAGCCATCCTCGCGCAGGTTGAGGAAAGCATTGACCACGCACGTGGTGAGCACCAGAGCGTCGCCGGGCGAATCCGCATTGCCTGCTTCAGTACCTTGGCGCCATTCCTGCTCCCCGGGGTACTGACCAAGTTGAGGGAAGACCATCCCGCCCTTGAAACGGAGGTCATCGAAACCGACACGTCAGGGTGCATCAGCGCCTTGCTCAGCGGGCAGGCCGATTTGGCGCTGTGCTACGACCTCGACCTCCCCGAGGCCATAGCCAGCTCGGTAGTGGACACCGTCAGGCCGTACGTGGCACTTCCGCCGGACCACAGGCTGGCCGGATCAAAAACTGTTCAGCTTTCTGCCCTCAGCGGTGAACCCTTTGTGCTGCTGGACTTGCCGCACACCCGTGATCTCATGCTCTCCATCGCCAGGCTGGGTGGGCAGGAGCCGGACATCAGGTTCCGTTCTGCCAGCTACGAAACGGTGCGCACTTTCGTAGCCCGGGGCCTGGGTTATTCGATCCTCCACCAGCGGCCGCAGCACCAGTTGACGTACGACGGCGGCCAGTTGGCCGCCGTCGAAATCCGCGACGATGTGCCGGAATTGAAGACAGTTCTGGCGCACCTGAAGTCCCATCGCCCCACGGCGAGGGTGCGGGCGGTAGCCCAGGCGGTCAGGCACCAAATAGTTGCCGCCCGCTCGGCCCGAAGCTAGGCCGGCTGTTTCCGGACAGCCAAACGCGCAAGCGCACGCTCCACCAGGTGCCTCTGTCGGGAACCAGTGACGGCATCGGGATCCAGCATTGAGGTGACGTGCAGGCCCATCATGACGTTCAGCAGCTCATCAGCAACCGCGTCAGGGTCCACCAAAGGTTCGCATTCGCCGTCGTGCTCTGCTTGGGCAAGGAAACCCATCACCAGGCCACGCCAGTGCAGCAGGGCCTCCCGGCCGACGGAGCGCAGCGCGTCTTCCGTCTGTGCGCGCTGCCAGAAGGAAACCGCTACGCGGGCTTCCACCACGGTGAGGGGGTCAGCCGGGATGATTTCCAGGCACAACCTTCGAAGGGCTGAAAGCCCGCGGCGGCCAGTGGTGCCAGCCGCGATGCGTTCGTTGGTGCGTTCGCAGATCAACTCGTAGGAGGCCAGCAGCAGGGCGTCCTTATTGGGGAAGTAGTGGGCCAGCACGCCCGGTGCCGCGTAGCCGCACTCCCGCGCGATGTCCCGCATGCTGGCGTTCTCGATGCCCTGCTCCGCGATCAGACGCCACGTTGTCTCGATGATGGAACGTCGGCGTTCCTCGTGATCAACCAAGCGGGGCATGCTGCTCCTTCAATCGGGCGGGTGGCCATGGCGGGACCGTGAGCACCCTACCACTGCGGGAACGCCGGGGCGCGCTCCCGCAGTGGTAGGGGAGGGTGAACCCGTCAGTGTCCGCAGCCGCCGGCGTCCTGCTCGGCTGGAGGGCAGTGCCCGGCGGCAGAGGATGGCACGTTGAGTGTGGGGTTCTGATCGAAGAAGCCGTGCGGCTTCAGCGTGAAGCCGGTGGTGTCAACGGGCATGATGGGCCAGTCCTCAGGCCGGGGGAAGTGGGTCAATCCAAATGAGTGCCACACCACGAGGTCCTGGCCGTCGATGTCGCGGTCCTTGGCCACGTAGCTGGGAAGCCCTGCACCTCCGGGGTGCTGGTTGACGAAGTCGCCTGCCGCATAGAGCTCATCTTCGGCGTGCTGAGTGACCCACAGGTGGTGTTTGGCGAAAGCGGCCCGCGAGGCGATCGAGGAATCATCCGCCATGGCCAAGGTGGGGTTGCCCTCCGGATAGAGGGTGTAGCCCACGGGGTGGCCGAGGTGGTTCAACGAGTCCGGGTTGCTGATGTGCCACACCCTTCCCTTGGTGCCGTCGGCATCGCGGACTGCCTCCGATTCACGGGCCAACACTGTGCGCTTCTGGGTGAAGGCATTGCCGTGCGGGTTTCCGGGTCCCTTGGGAAGGCGCACCAGGTCCAGTTCCTCAACACGGTTCGTATCGCCGTCGATCATCATGTCCAACCGGGCGCTGAAGAGGTGCTGGTGGTAGGGGGCGCCAAGGCCCGGAGCGATCTCCGAGGCGTAGGCGTAGCCCTTGTCCGGGAGCGCTGCCGTGAACACAATACCCGTGGCTTTGGCTTCGAATTCGATGGTGCCGTCCAGATAGAGGTACCAGTAGAAGCCGTAGTCGTAGTTGCCGATGGTGGTGAAGAAGGAGACCACCAACCTGCGGTTGCGGCGAACTTCGTTGGAGCCGGCCCACTCGTCCGTGTGCTTCCAAAGGATTCCCGCGTCTTCCTCGTGGATGCAGATGCCGTTCTCGATCACCCGGGGGTTGCCGAAATCATCAGCCACCACTGGGGACATGTAAGTGATGTCACCCAGGCAGTCGCAACCAAGCTTGAGCGAGTTGGCGTCCCGGCCCACCAAGTACTCGCCGGAATCGAAGTAGTTCTGCCAGCTCCGGTAAGGCGACGGATCGCCATAAGGGACCACCATTTCGGAGATGGACGCGCGGTGGACCACTGGGCGACGCCGTCCCTGGTGCGAGTGGTGCAGTTGGTGGAGCACCAAGCCTTCGCGGGCGTCGAAGCCGATGCGAAGGTCCCAGCCTGCCCACGACAGGTGATTGCCCTCCAGGGTAAAGCTGGGACCTTCGGGCTGGGTGATCTCTATCGGCTTCAGGTCGGTGCGGAGCTCGCCGTGAATTGTGGGGTCGGTGTAGTTGCCGTTGACCTCCGGTACCGGAACCGGGCCGTCGTCGATGAGGTGGTTCACCCTGCGGTTTTCCACATCAACAAAAGCCACCAACCCGTCAATCGGGTGGGCCCACGGGTGGTCTGCGGGATGATCCTGGCGGAATCCGAGGCCACGAAGCAGGCGTTTGCCTTCCTCGTTCCCATATTCGAAGACGCCTGCGGATAGGGGAGCAACGCGGACTTGGGCCGGGGTCAGTCCACGGCTGGCCAGCGCTGCGTTCCACTGTGGATCTACGGCCAGGATGTCCTCGATGATCCCGAATTCCTCGAGGAGGACCGGCAGCTGGCCGTCGATTTGTGGGTTCAGTTCCCGCTTATCCAGGACGAGGCCGGTGGCCAGGGAGAGCCTGACATCGAGTGAACGCGACTGCTCGGCGTCCCAAAGCATGGCCCGGACCAGGCGAGGGGCATCTGCGGCATCACCCTGAAAGGCGGTCTTGGGCGGTTCGACCAGGCCCAGGTAGGCGAAGCGGGTGGTCTCCGCGACGAGGCCGGCCTCTGCCAGAATCCGGCGGGCCTGGTGGATTTCCCGTGCCGAGAGTTGCTCAAGCGGATGCTGCCCCAGCGGAGCCTGCGTCGTTGCGGCCAAGGGGGTGGTCTGAAGGGTCATGGCACTTCCTGAAGTCGATTTTTGATGGTACAACTGTTCAACCAACGCTTTGATGTTACCCACCTCACAGGCCGGCGTAAAGTCCTCGACCCAAACGTCGCCGGCAGCCAGGAGAATCATGAACCAGCAATCCCGCCTACCCTGGCGGCGTGGCACAACCATGCACGTTCCCGCAGGCGTCGTGGGCGTTGCGGCTGCGGGCAGCGCAGTAGCCCACGTGACGGCAGCGGCAAGCGGTCCGGCAGGCGTAATGGCTTGGTGGATGGCGGCGATGGGCGCTGCCTGCTTGACCTGCGCCGCTCCCATGGTGGGCTTTCCCACCCGTAGGTTGCGGCTCTGCGCCATACAGGGGGCGCCACGTGCCGCCGGCCACCTACTGGCCATGAGCACGGCCATGATCCTCATCCACCTGGTCCTTCTGTTGGGACCTGGCGGCGGCCACCACGGCTACGTCCACGGCGCATCAACCCCGGACCACCGGCCTGCCATGCTCACCCTCATTGGCGTTGAACTGCTTTGCCTTATGGCCGCTTCGGCGGCCTTGCGAATAGCCCGGGCCTCAACAGCGCACCGGAATTGAAACCCCCTGACCCAGGAGTCATCATGAACACCACCTCAACCACTCTGTCCTTCGACTGGCACGGCCGTGCCGACACCCTCGCGATCGACGGCAGGGCTTTCGTCGATGGTCGCCGGGCGGCGTCAAGCACGGAACTTACCCGCTCCACGATCAGCCCGATTGACGGCCGCGTCCTCGCTGAGCTGGCTGCGTGCGGAACCGAAGACGTTGACCGTGCGGTAGCAGCCGCCAGGCGAACCTTTCCCGCCTGGGCCCGATGTGGGGCCGGGAAGCGAAAGGGGCTGTTGCTGGCGTTGGCTGCCTTGATGGAGCGGCATTCTGATGAATTGGCGCTCTTGGAGACGCTGGACAGTGGAAAGCCAATCCTGCAGACCACCACTGTGGACGTGCCCGGCGCTATCTCCACATTGCGCTGGTACGCGGAGGCGGCGGACAAGCAGAACGGCGAACTACCGTCCGTTCCGCCCGGGGCAACCGCATTGGTTACGCGCGAGCCCCTTGGTGTGGTGGCGGCCATCGTGCCGTGGAATTTTCCACTGGAAATCGCTGTGTGGAAGTTGGCTCCTGCGCTCGCCTCCGGGAACACCGTGGTGCTCAAGCCAGCCGAACAGACCTCGTTGAGCGTGCTGCGCCTCGCCGAATTGGCCTCGGAGGCGGGTCTTCCGGATGGCGTGTTGAACATCATTACCGGCACGGGCCGGGAGGTAGGCGCGGCCTTGGCGCATCACATGGACGTTGATGCGCTGGCCTTCACGGGCTCCACTGCCGTCTCCCGCACCCTGCTGGAAGCCTCGGGGCGCAGCAACCTCAAGCGGCTGAGCCTCGAAGCGGGCGGCAAGAGCTCCAACATCATCTTTGCCGATACGGCAGACCTGCCGGAAGCCGCAGCCAAAGCTGCCTTCGGCGCCTTCTACAACCAAGGCCAGGTCTGCTCTGCGAACTCACGCATCCTGGTGCAACGGGATATCCATGACGAGTTCGCGGCCCTGCTTGCAGATGCGGCTGCCGGCTACCGACCAGCGGATCCGTTGGCCGGCTTGGAGGGTAACGGCGCCCTTATCAGCAGCGCCCACGCGAACGACGTCGAGGGCTGGATTCGGCGCGGCCGCGCCGAGGGTGAGGTACTTTTCGGCGGTGAGCGGCGTGAAATCCAAGGCTCTGATGCCTACTTGGAGCCCACGTTGTTGGGCGGCCTGGGTTCGGATCACGACGTCCATCGCGAGGAGATTTTTGGGCCGGTGGCTGTGCTCCACGCCTTCGACTCGGAGGAGGAAGCGGTGCGTTTGGCCAATGACACGGACTACGGGTTGGCCGCGTCTGTGTGGACGTCCAACCTGTCCCGCGGCCACCGGGTGGCAGGGGAGCTCCTTGCCGGAACAGTCTCCGTCAACACCGTGGACGCGTTGGGAAACACCACCCCGTTCGGGGGCTTCAAGCAGTCCGGATTCGGCCGGGACCTGTCCCTGCATGCCTTCGACAACTACACCGCGCCCAAGACGACGTGGATCCAGTTCGGCTGAACTGTTTCATCTGAAAATCTGTTGATACGCATCACGATTCAATGGTTTACGTGATGCAGTTCACAGGCCTACGCTGGGCCAGACAGCAGACCAGGTTAGGCGCCGAAGGGCTTTGGGGAAGGCCTGCCAGAATCTGCCAGCATCCTTCCACTGTGTTAAGGACACCCTCAAATGAAATCGATGCTCCGCTCCCGTCTTTTCGAAATCGAACAAGAGTCCATCGCCCCCATACCCGCCGAGGCCAGGCACGGTAGGTCCCGGGAACTCTTTACCATCTGGTTCGGAATGAACATGACGCCCCTAACGGTGGTCACCGGCGCCACGGCCACAACGCTGTTGGGCCTTCCCATGGTCAGCTCCATCATCGCGATCTTTCTCGGCCACGCAATCGGCGGAATCGCCATGGCGCTGCACGCGGCCCAAGGACCGCAGCTGGGCGTCCCCCAGATGCTGCAGGCCCGCGGCCAATTCGGATCGCGCGGAGCCAGTTTGATCGTGGCGGTGGCGATCCTGATGTTCGTGGGGTACTTCTCTTCGAACCTGATCGTTTCCTCGGACTCGATCGCAGCGCTCCTGCCGGAGGCCAATGGAACTGCCATGATCATCGGCTGCGCTGTCCTCAGCTTCATCATCGCAGCGTTCGGGTACAACCTGGTCCGGAAGGTAACAGCCTTGGGTGCTTACGTGGTTGGCGCACTGGTGCTGGTTTCCTTCGCGGGCCTCCTTGCCAGCGGCAACTTTTGGGCCCAAATGAACCATGGTGAATTCACCTGGACGGGTTTCCTCGCCATGTTGGCAATCGGCATCGTATGGCAGCTGACATACGCTCCCTACGTGTCGGACTACTCCCGGTACATGCCTGCCAGGTCAGGTACCAAGGGAGCTTTCTGGGGAACCTACTTGGGCTGCGTTACGTCGAGCGCAGTGCTGATGGTCCTCGGTGCCGGAGTTGGGATCGCCGTAGAGGGCGTGGATTCGATGACAGGGCTCCACGGCTTGCTCGGCCCGGTACTCGGTGCCGCGGTCTTGGTGGGATTTGCTTTAGTGGCCGCCGCAGGAAACTCGGTGAACGCCTACTGCAGCGCACTATGTGCCCTGACGCTTGTGGAGACCTTCGTCAGCGGATGGCGCCCTGGAATCAGAGCCCGCCTGGTGACGTCCCTGGTGCTGCACGTGCTCGGTGTCGCCCTGGCCCTAACCGCCGCAACCAGCTTCGCGTCCTCCTACTTCAGCTTCCTTAGCGTGCTCCTTTACGTGCTCATCCCGTGGTCTGCCGTCAACTTGGTGGACTACTACGTCATCCGACACGGCTCCTACGCAGTAGACGAGTTCTACGCTGCCGACGGTGGCCGCTACGGGCGCTGGAATGCCGGCTCCCTGGCGGTTTTCGCCATCGGCGTTCTTGCCCAGATCCCCTTCATGGCCACCTCCTTCTACACGGGTGTGGTGGCGGAGGCTATGGGCGGAATCGATATCGCATGGCTCGTTGGCCTTGGCGTCAGTTCGTTGGTCTACATCTTAATCGCCCGCACCGCCCCGGCGCTGATACGCCTCGATTCAGAGACTGAGTTCAGCTCCATCGAAGCCCAAATCCATGGAAAGTAATGACATGACCCACGCAGACTGGATTTTCAGCGGCGGCCCCGTACATACTCTGGATCCCCTCCAACCCCACACCGAGGCAGTTGCGGTGGCAAACGGGAGAATCGTGGCTCTCGGCGCCGATGCCGCAGGCTGGCGAGGTCCAGCCACTGAGCTGGTTGACCTCACTGGAAAGGCGCTCCTTCCCGGCTTTCAGGATGCCCATGTCCACCCACTGGCGGGCGGGCTCCAAATGCTCGGCTGTGATCTCTCCGGCGTCCATTCCCTGGCAGAGTACAAGGCGCTCATTGCGGACCATGCCCGGGCCAACCCGGCTGCTGAATGGATCCAGGGTGCGGGCTGGTACGGCGACGTTTTCGACGGCGGCTTCCCGCATCGTGCGCTGCTGGACGAGCTGGTTCCGGACCGGCCTGTTTTCCTGATCAGCCACGATGGCCACGGGGCCTGGGTGAATTCACGGGCACTTGAACGTGCCGGAATCACTGACACGACTCCTGATCCGGACGGAGGAGTCATTGCCCGGGATGGCGCCGGAGCCGCCACTGGCATGCTCATTGAACACGCGGCTGACCTCGTCTCCGCACTGATACCGGACCCGGACCAAAAGCATATCCGTCGTGCCCTTCTTGCAGCCCAGGCCTACCTGCACTCGCTGGGCGTGACCGCATGGCAAGACGCCGCCGTCGGACAAGCCCTGGGAATGCCTGATTCCTTCGAGCATTACGTGGCCTTGGAGTCCGAAGGGCTCTTGACTGCCACCGTGACCGGGGCGCTCTGGTGGCAGCGGGACCGTGGTCTCGAACAGCTTGAACTGTTCAAGGAGCGCCGGGCCACATCGCGGGGACGCTTCCGGGCTACAGCCGTAAAGATCATGGTGGACGGCGTTTGCGAAAACCTCACCGCTGCCTTGACCCGGCCATACAACGGCCATCCCCATGAAACGGGCATGATCCTCATCGCACCGGACGAGCTTGCGCGAATCACGCGGGCTGTGGACGCGGAGGGCTTCGACCTGCACTTGCATGCTGTTGGTGACCAGGCCGTGCGGGACTGCGTGAACGCTCTGGACTTGCCGCGCCGCGAAGGGTGGGACCCGCGCCACCAGATCGCACACTTGGACTTGGTGGATCCGGCCGACGTCGCCCGCTTCGCCGCAACAGGGGCAATCGCCAATATACAACCGCTGTGGGCCAGACAGGATCCGGTCCTTGTTGAAACAAAGCTGCCGTATCTCGACGAAGCCCACCAGCAGGTGCACTTTGCCTTCGAGACCTTGCGCCGCGCCGGCGTCGAACTCGCCATCGGCAGCGACTGGCCGGTCTCCAGCCCCGATCCCCTATGGGGCATTCATACCGCAGTGAACCGGACGGCTCCGTCGGCGGACCCACATGCGCGCGACACCCGCTCGCAAACGGATCCGCTGTTACCCGCCGAAGCGATTACCCTCGCCGCGGCGCTCGCCGCCTACACCACGGGAGCTGCGCGCGCTAACCGGCTCGACGCCGAGCATGGTGCCATCCGCGTGGGCATGACCGCCGACTTGGTTGTGCTCGACGCAGATCCGCTCGCCGTCGAAACCAGTGCGCTTGGGGCAATTAGCGTCGACTTCACTTTCGCTGGAGGCCAGCCCGTTTACAGCCGCGCCCATAACGGGGCGCTTCCCACCCTTCTTGCTCAGTAGCAAACTTAAGCAGTAGCAAAGGATCGATCATGGATCAGCCAGTAGCCTCAACGCGGCTCGCGCAAGAGCAAAGCAAGCATCTGCAAAAATCCCTGGGCCGCTTCGACATTTTGTTGTTGGTGGTTGCCGCCGTCATCTCAGTGGAGGTCTTGGGCCAGGTCTCCGGCTTCGGAGGGGAAACCTTCACCTGGACGCTCATCCTGGCCGTGACGTTCATGGTCCCTTATGGACTGATCTTCGCCGAGACGGGCGGCGCCTTCACTGAAGAGGGCGGCGTCTACGTGTGGACGAAGATGGCTTTTGGTCGGGTGGTTGCAGCCATCACGTCCCTCTTCACGTGGGTGACGCAGCCCGTTTGGGTCGGTGGCGCCATGGCCTTCGTCGCAGTGGAAACCTGGTCCGAGTACGTGGGCCACGTGGACGCCGGCAGTCCGACCGACTACATCTTCAAGCTGCTGTTCATCTGGATCACGGTGTCCTCAGCGATCATCAGCTTGAAGCACGGCAAATGGTTGCCCTCATTGGGCGCCATCCTCAAGGTCGCGTTCCTGACCTTCTTCATCATTGTCACCATGATTTACGGGCTGCAGCACGGTTTCAACGGCTTGGACCTGGGCTTCTTCTCACCAACGCTTGCCGGATTCCTTGGCGTCACGCCACTTCTGCTGTTCTCATTCCTTGGTTTTGAGTCCGGGAACAGCGCCGCCGGGGAGATGAAGAACCCGGCCAAGGATGTTCCCATCTCGGTGGCCCGGTCCTCCATGATTGCCGCCGCGAGCTACCTGCTCCCGATCCTTGCCATCCTGCTGGTGGTGCCGCTGGACCAGATCACCGGCATTGGTGGTCTGTTCGGGGCAATAGCCACGGTCTACACAGTCTTTGGTCCGGCTGCTGAAATCATGCTGTCTATTTCCGCGGTAGTTTTCTGCTTCATCCTGGTGTCGCAAGGCGCAGCCTGGATGATCATCAGCGACCGCATGCAGGCCATGGCTGCGGCAGACGGTTCCTTCTTCGGCGGTTTCTTTGGTCGCTTCCATCCCAAGCTGGGCACCCCCATTCGCGTCAATACGCTCTCCGGTGTGGTGGCCACACTGTTCATGCTCGCAGCCATGCAGCTCAGCGGGACCAGCAGCGCATTGTTTGGAGTGGTCCTCTCCATCGCGATCTCGACGTTCCTGCTCAGCTACCTGTTGGCAATCCCGGCCGCGGTGAAGCTCCGGAGCAAGTATCCCCATGCTGACCGGCCCTTCAAGGTTCCTGTCTCCGACACAGGTTTCCGCATCCTCGGCTACATCTGCTTCACGTGGATCCTGATCGGGTCCTGGGTAGCAATCTTCCCGGGGACTCTGGACGTGCTCTTCGGCTTGCCGTACGACTTTGAGGCAACGTGGGGCGTCTCGCAGTTCACCTTCGAAGCCTTCGCCCTCGGCACGCTTGGATGCATCCTGGCGCTGGGACTCGTGGGTTACGCCCGGGGCAAGAAGGTGCGTGACGCGGTAGCACCCGTGACCGAGACCCAAGAGTTGGTCAACGACTAGGGACGCACAACGCACGACGGCGGCAGGTCACCCGGGTTCCTTGCGGAACCGACGGCGAGCTGCCGCCGTCGTTATGTCAGCGGGCCTCGAGGTCCTCGAGCGTTTTGCCCTTGGTGTCCGAGGACAAGAGGGTTGCCACGGCGGAGACAAGGCAGATGCCGAGTGTGGTCAGGCCGATGACCACGGGGATGTTCGCTGATCCCGGGGGAGCGATCGCGGTGAACAAGCTCGGGAAGAAGGAGGCGATCATAAGTCCGATGTTTTGCGAGACCGCGAAGCCGGTCACCCTCATCCGCATGGGGAACTGCTCCTGGAAGAACGTGGCAAAGGTGGCGTTCCACATCTGGAAGAGGATTCCCTGCACGATCACGACGCACACGAAGACCAGGGGCAGGCTGCGCTGTTCGATCGCCCAGAGGTACCCCATGGTCAGCAATCCGCCGGCAATGCCGCCGGCCACCATCAGTGATCGCCGGCCGATCTTGTCGGACAAGGCGCCGAACAGTGGGATGGTCAACACGGCCGCCACATTGGCAGCCATGGTCACCCACAGGAAATCGCTGCTGGAGAAGCCGATGCCGTAGCCCTTCTGGGTGGCGAAGGATACGCCGAAGATGAGGGTGGCCATGCCGATGACGTTGGTGAACGTCATGACGATGCACCGGAGCAAGACCCAGGGGTGGGTGCGCAGGAGGTCCACCAGCGGGAAGCGGCGTTTCGCGCCGGGGTCTTCGGACTGGGCCAGGTAGGCGGGAGGCTCTTCCACACGGCGGCGGATAACGTACCCCGCCACGATCACCACGGCGCTGAGCAGGAACGGCAATCGCCAGCCCCACGAGTGGAACTGTTCTTCAGGGAGAAGGGCGGCGAGTGGAATCAGAACGGCCGTAGCCAGGATGGAACCCACTTGCGTGCCCTGCAGGCTGAAGCTCGCGAAGAAGCCGCGCTTCGCGTCGGGGGAGTGCTCCACGATCATCGCACTGGCGCCACCAAGCTCGCCTGCGACGGCGAATCCCTGGATCAGTCGGAGAATCACCAGGAGGACAGGAGCGAGAAGGCCCACCTGACCATACGTGGGCAGGAGCCCGACGGCGAAAGTAGCGAAGCCCATGAGCAGCATCGCGAAAACGAGCACCTTCTTGCGCCCGTGCCGATCACCGTAGGCGCCCAGGATCACGGCGCCGAGCGGGCGGGATACGTAACCCACGGCGTAGGTGGCCAGCGAGGCGATGATGCCGACGGTGGGATTCTCCGTGGGGAAGAAGATGGTGGGAAACAGTAGCGTCGCCGCCAGTGAATACAGAGCGAAGTCGTAGTACTCCAGCGCGCTTCCGATCCAACCGCTCATCGCGGCCTTCTTGGGATCTTTCTGGCCCATGGTGTGGTCGGGGGAGGTTGTGAGATCCCTCCGGTGCGTGACTGTCACGTCGCTGTACTCCTCTGGCGTCGTTGGCAAGGAACAAGAACTCTTCCCACCCAGGACTGAACAAAGTGGTCATTCAGCGTGAGGAAGGTTACATCTTGAATCGATTCATAAAGCATAAGACGTGACGTGCGCTACGTCAACGCACGACGGCGGCAGGTCACCTTTGGTTCTCTTGGAACCGAGGCGACCTGCCGCCGTCGAGCGTGTTATTCGTCCTGAGTGGCTACTTGGCTACTTGGCTACTTGGCCAGGAAGCGCAGCAGGATTTCGTTGATTTCAGCGCCGTGCGTCCAGAGCATGCCGTGCGGCGCGCCTTCGATCTCAACGTATTCGGCGGACGGCAGGCGCTTGGTGAATTCGCGGCCCGTGGAGTCGATGGGCAGGATGCGGTCGTCGGTGCCGTGGACGATCAACGACGGGACGGTGATCTGGTCGATGTCGGAGCGGAAGTCCGTGAGCCAGGAATCCACTACCGCGAAGGATGCGAACCAGGACGAGCCTGCGGCGACATTCCACGAATTCCGCAGTGCTTCTTCACTGAGGCGGTTGCCCAGGAAGTTATCGGTGTTGAAGAAGTCGTTGTAGAAGGTGGTGAACCACGCGTAGCGGTCCTCGATGGCGGCGTTGCGGATGCCGTCGAAGACCGACGCTGGAACGCCGGTGGGATTGTTGTCCGTCTGGAGGAGGAAGGGTTGGAGGGAAGCCAGGAATGCGGCCTTGGCCACGCGGGCTTCGCCGTACGTGCCGATGTAGCGTCCCACCTCGCCGGTGCCCATCGAGAAGCCGACCAGTACGACGTCCCGCAGGTCCAGTGTTTCCAGGACTGTGTTGAGATCTGCCGCAAAGGTGTCGTAGTCATATCCGGTGGTCGGTTTGCTGGACTTGCCGAAGCCGCGGCGATCGTAGGTGATGACCCTGTATCCGGCATTCAGGAGGGCGGCTGCCTGCTTTTCCCAGGAACCGCCGTCCAGGGGGTAACCGTGGATCAGGACTACGGGCTGACCTGTTCCGTGGTCTTCGTAGTAGAGCTCAATGTCCGTGGTGTTTTCGGTGCCGACCTTGATGAAACCCATGATGTTGCCCCTTTTCTGCGAGTAGAGAACGCTCGTTCTCTTCCTGTGTTCTCCATCGTAGAGAACGTTCGTTCTCAATGCAAGTACAATGGGTGCATGGATATTTCCGAAGTTCGCGAACGCATCGTTGCCACTGCCGACGAGCTCTATAACGCGAGGGGAATCCAAGCCGTTGGCATGGACGAACTTAGGACGGCGGCAGGGATCTCGCTGAAGAAGCTATACGGGGAATTCCCCTCAAAGAGCAGCATCGTCATGGCCGTGCTTGAGCGCCGGCATCAGTCCTGGACCGAAGGGCTCGACGCCATGGTGCAACAAGCCGGGACACCGAAGGAACGCCTCCTCGCCATCTTCGACTACCTTGCCGGCTGGTTCTGCCAGGACTCATTCCGCGGGTGCGGTTTCATCAACAGCTTCGCCGAACTCGGTGCCATCAGCCCCGAAGTTGCCGAGTATGCGCGGAAGCACAAGGAATCATTCCAGGAATACGTCGCGCGCTTGGCGGACCGGGCCGGCGCGCCAGCCTACTTGGCACCGCAACTAGCCATCCTTGCCGAAGGTGCGCAGACCACTGCGGCCATCGCAGGAACATCCGATGCCGCCGGGCAGGCGCGTCAAGCAGCGGCAGTACTGATCGACTCAGCCCTCACGGCAGACTAGGCTTCTGACACGCGTCCAGCGCGGCAGGAAGAAGACTATTCGTGTTTGAAGTCCCCAGCATCTTGTTTCTCTCGGCAGGCTTTGCGGTGTTGGCCGCCGCGGTTCTGCCGAAGTTGTTGCGCCACATGCCGCTATCGATGCCGATGGTCTTTCTGGGCAGCGGAATTCTGGCGTTCACCCTGCTTCCTGATTTGCCGGACCCGGACCCCGTCCAGTACGGGGATTTCACGACGCACCTGACGGAAGTGTGCGTCATCATCTCGCTCATGGGTGCCGGACTGGCTCTGGACAGACCCTTCCGTTGGCGCGGATGGTCCACTACCTGGCGCTTGCTCGGTGTCGTCATGCCCTTATGCATCCTCGTGATGACGCTCCTTGGCCTGTGGGTGTTGGGCTTGGGGCTCGCCGCTGCCATCCTTGTAGCGGCGGCGATTGCCCCGACTGACCCAGTGCTGGCGTCCGAGGTCCAGGTGGGAAAACCTGCAGACACTGAAGATGACCCGGACGAGGATGAGGTCCGCTTCGCCTTGACCTCCGAGGCGGGCTTGAATGACGGGCTCGCTTTCCCCTTTGTGTACCTGGCCATCCTCATCAGCTTGGTGGGGGCCTCGCCCGATGCATGGCTTGGGGAATGGCTTGCGGTGGATGTTCTCTGGCGCACTGTTGCTGGTGTGCTGATCGGGTTCGGCACGGGCAAGTTGCTGAGCCTGATCTTCTTTGCCGCCAAGGGTAAGAGCTTCCGCCTGTCAGAACACTCCGAGGGCTTCGTGGCGCTCGCAGCTACCTTCCTCGCCTACGGCGCCGCGGAGATGGTGGAGGGCTACGGATTCGTCGCTGTCTTCGTCTGTGCTCTGACCATCCGGTCCGCTGAGCACAACCATTCCTACCACCAAGTGCTGCACAGCTATGTGGAGCAGTTGGAGCGCCTTATGACGGTGGTTATCCTGGTGCTTCTCGGCGGCGCCATTGCCCGGGGGTTGCTGGAGGGGATCGGTTGGGCAGAGGTGCTGGTAGCTCTGGCGTTCCTCTTGCTGATACGCCCTGGGGCGGGATGGCTTGGGCTCATGCGCGGGAAAACCGGTCCCCGCGAACGCTTGGCCATTTCCTATTTTGGAATTCGCGGGATCGGGTCTCTCTATTACGTGGGATACGCGTTGAGCCACGGAAACTTCGACACCGAGGCACATGAGCTTTGGGCCCTGGTGGGTCTGGTGGTGGCACTGTCCATCGTGGTGCACGGGGCAACCACCGCACCCCTGATGAACCGCTTGGATCGACTTCGGGCCGCGGAAGCACGCAAGCAGCATGGCGACGAAGGCCGGGCACCCACCACCGCGGTTTAGTCGCGAAAACTCGTCCGGCAGGTGCAGCCGTGGAAGACTGGATGCATGTCTCCCCGTCCCATGAAACCGCGAACCCCATCCGACTCCGTTGACAATGAAGGCCGCACGCCGCTGAGTAACGGACGCCGTCACCTCGCTCTGAGGCTCGACGACGCGTGGCTTGGTTTTCAGACGCGCCTTGCCATCCGCCGTGGCCGGGTGGAGACCGTGATTCCTTACACCGGGTACGGCAGCACTTCCTGGGTTCGGGTTCTCGCGCGAGTCGTCCGCAGTGATCCGCGGGACGCTGCCGGTCACGCAAATCCGTTGCAGGAGAGCATGCGCGGCTGGCGCAACTTCACGAGCGCGCCCGTAGCCCACGCCACGGTGCAGGTCACCATCGACGGTACCGTCCACGACGTCGTAGCCGACCGTGGTGGCGTGGTGGACGCGCGTATTCCGGTAGTTCTCGACGCCGGCTGGCACACCATCACCCTTCAGTCCGGGGAGTCCCAAATCGTGGAGGCTCCCGTGGAGATCGTCGCGGACGATGCCGATTTTGGCGTCGTGTCCGATATTGACGACACCGTGATGGTGACCGCTTTGCCCCGTCCTTTCCTGGCCGCTTGGAACACTTTCGTCCTCAATGAGCACGCGCGGACCCCGACGCCGGGCATGGCCGTCTTGTACGAACGGATTGCCAGGACTGCCCCGTCCGCGCCCGTGCTGTATCTGTCCACCGGAGCGTGGAACGTCGCACCAACCCTGTCCCGGTTCTTGTCCCGCAACTTGTACCCGGCCGGTCCCAAGCTCCTGACTGACTGGGGCCCCACTCCTGACCGCTGGTTCCGCAGCGGCCAGGAGCACAAGAGGACGTCATTGGAACGCCTCGCGAAGGAGTTCCCCAATATCAAATGGCTGCTGGTGGGGGACGACGGCCAGCACGACGAAGCCATATACTCCGAGTTCGCCCAACGTCATCCCGCCAGCGTCAGGGCCATCGCCATCCGCCAGCTCTCCGCGGGTGAAGCGGTCCTCGCTGGTGGGCGCTCGAAGTCCGGCGGGCAACCCACACCGGGGGTTCCCTGGATCTACGCTCCGGATGGAGCGGGAATGTCGGCCCAGCTCGAAGAACTGGGCATCATCCAGAATGAGGTTCGGTCCGCCGACGACCCCGAAGAAGGCGAAGTGCACACGGCATCGGAGTGATGACTACGCGACGTCGATAAACACCGGGTTGGCGTAGAACCAGGTATCAGCCCAGGGATTGGCGTCGCCGAGATTGTCGCCATGGCGGATGGGGCCGGCGGGATCTACGGAAGCGCCGTAGTAGCCCGCGCCGTGGCGGTTGCCGTCGCTGCCGCGGAGGCGGAAGTAGCAGGACGTCTGAACGTCCTTGATGACGTGCTTGATGGTGAACGTTCCGGTGCGGCCAGAGACATCGATCTGCTTCCACACGGTCGTCCCGGGGGCCTTCAATGTGTCGCGATCGGCAGCTGCACCCGTGACGGCACCGCCGATGACGTCCACGTGGGCGAGCTTGGGGAGGATACCCGCGAAGTTGCGGTAGCCCGTCGTCGTGATGGTGATGGAAATTTCGACGTCGGCGCCTCGCCTTACCTGCAGACGGGAGCCGAGGGTGGCACCGTTGCTTCCGTTGCCGTTTCCGGCACCGTTGCCCCGCAATTCCCGGACGCGCACGTCGAGTCCCTGGAGGAGGTGTCCGTGGTCCACCCACATGCGGCCGTTGCGCATGGCTTCCAAGACGCCGGTGTAGGAGCGCTTGGTGACGCCGGTGTGAAGGCGGCTGAACTGTCCCGGCCAGTAGTCGCTGCCACCCTGTTTTTCGCCGGTATCAAACGGATCGGGGCGCTTTCCTGTGACGGACCAGCGATCGAACTCGTTAGGCAGGCTGAGGTAGGGCTCCTCAGAGGGGTAAGGCCCGGTCTTCCAGGTGTCCTTGACCGTGAGGTGGTTGTCTGAGTTGGACGTAATCCAGAACGTCAGGCCTTCAGTGAGCATGGAATCCCAAACACCGCCCACGGTTGCGGTGGCCCAGTCGAAGCCGCCGTACGGGCGGAAGGCGTCCGCCGGGTAGCCTGGGAAGCTGTACTGGGTGGGGTTGTTGGTGTATTCGCCGCGCTGGTCGCCTGCCCTGGAGAATTGGCTGACTCCGGAGCCTTGCGCGCCGGGCGCGCCTTCCATGCCGATCATCACCTCGCGGGCGGCGTCGCGCCATGCCCGGAGTTCGTGGGGTGAGTCGATCCCGAGACGCATGGGATGGTTGGCCAAGGCGACGACGTCGTCAATGTAGCCGGAGCGGCGCTGGGTGGCCAACCAAGCGATGGCTTCGACAGCTTTCCGTTCGAAGGTTTCCACTTGCGCCGTTCCAGGCGTTGGCTTCTCCCATTGGTTCAGCTTTCCGTCCCACACCAGTTCGAAGGTGCGCAGGAGGTTTACTTCGTTGGGGCCCGGAGCGACGATCACGGAGGCATGCTCGGCGCCGGGGATGTACCATTCGAGCCCTTGGAAGATCATCAGATCAGGGCGTGCGGCACGCTGTGCCTGGATTTCCTTGTTTGCGTTGACGGCCCCGCCGTTGTTGGCGTGGCCGAAGTTGCTGTGCTCAGTCAGTGCCAGCCAGTCCACGCCGTAGGCCTGGGCAGTGTCGAGCTGTTGCTTGATCATGTACTTGGCGTCGTGGCTGTACTGGGTGTGGACGTGGTGGTCTCCCACAAGCCAGGTCAGCTGAGGGTCGTTTCCGCCCGGGTTCGCCATCGCCGGCTGGGCCATGGCGGCGGTGGCTGCACTGCCCGCGGCCAGGATGCCGGCCGACTGCAGGATATGCCGGCGGCTCAGTCCCATGGTTTTCAGCTCAGCGTCGGCAAGCTCCACACTTCGGCGGTGGGTGGTCGTGTTTTCGTCTGCGGTGCACATGGCGCTTCCTCTGTTTGATTCGGATCCCCCAGCGCGATCACAGTAGGGAAGCGGAATGGCGCGGAGGTTAACCGAGCGGGAACGGTGGGGGAGCGCCATGGAGAACATCATCTTCATCGGGCAGGAGCCGCCATCTGGCGGACTGAGTCCCTGCATTTGGGTCCGTCCGGCGGTTCGCGCGGCGAGCGAGCAAGCCTAGGCTTGCAACAGGTCACAACGAGGTGGCCGGACTTGATGGAGGTCCAGATGACACCCGTATATAAGACGCCCCCTTTTGATCCCGAGCTAGGTGCCACGCTCAACGCCTTGGGCGACCTGATTGCCCCTACCCTGACCCCGGACATGATCGATGCCATGCGTGAGTCCTTCGTGGTGGCCCCGATTGAAGACCAACTGGCTGGCCGCCCGGTGCTGCACTTTGAGCGGACCATCCCGGGGCCTCTTGGAGCCCCTGACCTCGTAGTGTCGATTTTCCAACGCAACGACCATGTTCCCGGCGGACCGGGAATCTATCACATCCACGGCGGCGGAATGGTGATGGGGGATCGTTTTCTTGGTGCGGACTCCTTGGTTGACTGGGTAGAGCTTTTGGACGCTGTGGGGGTCTCGGTCGAGTACAGGTTGGCACCCGAAAACCCCGACCCCGCACCCGTGGAGGACTGCTATGCGGGATTGGAATGGATGGCGGCGAACGCTGCTGAATTGGGCTTTGACCCTCAGCGACTGGTGGTGGCCGGCGCCAGCGCCGGTGGTGGACTTGCTGCAGGAGTAGCGCTCCTGTCGCGGGACCGGGGTGGTCCTTCCTTGGCAGGTCAACTCCTGATCTACCCCATGTTGGATGATCGCAATGAAACGATCTCCAGCCATCAGTTCGTGGGCATCGGAGTGTGGGACAGAACCAGCAACGACACCGGCTGGAACGCTCTCCTCGGCAATCGCCGCAAGACGGACGAGGTCTCCATCTACGCTGCACCTGCCCGGGCCTCGGATCTTTCACATCTCCCGCCCGCCTTCATTGATGTAGCCTCAGCCGAAGTCTTCCGTGACGAAGACATTGCCTACGCCTCCACAATTTGGAGCTCTGGTGGCGACGCCGAACTGCACGTGTGGCCTGGCGGTTTCCACGGGTTCGACATCTTCTTTCCCCAGGCGACCCTCTCGGTGCTGGCGCGGGAAGCCCGGACGCGGTGGCTCAGGCGCATACTGGATGCCTGAATGAATGATCTTTCGGCTGTTGAGCATTGCCGAAGCAGCCGAACTGGACCACCATTAAGCTCCGGAACCTGACAACGTGGTGGGCGGTAGTAATGCAAGGACTCGTATGGCGCCTCAAAGCGCTCGATCCGGAGGCCTCGGAAAGCCTCAAAGTGATTACCTATTTCGACGCTTTGGTCAACAGCCGGGCCAACGCAGAGATGCTCATTCGCGGGGCGGCAGCACTCTGTGGCTGCCCCGTGGGTTTCGCGGTGGAGGGCCGTGCAGTCTGCGTGGAACCCTCCGGCCAGAGAACGGATGCGCACAGCCGTGATTGGCCTTCCAGGCCGTTTGGCGTGGATGGCCTGGCGTGGATCGAGCGGGCCAGCCCCGGATACGTCAATGATGAGTTGATTCTTGAGCGGCTCGCTTTAGCGCTGGGAATCTTCTGGGACCGAACGAGTCCGATCGCGGCAACGAGACGGGCCATAGAGACGGTCATCAGCAGCGAGGCATCACTGGAAAGGCGCATGGACGCTGCTGCGCTGCTGCATCTGGAGCCGGAAAGCTCCTACCGGGTCCACGCAGTACCGGCGGCTTCGCCGTTGCCCGGTTCCACGGCAATAATCCAGACCCCCGTTGGTGCCATCAGGGTCGCAGTACGCCTTTCCAGCGCAGGCGTTCAGCGCCAAGAACCGGCCGGAATCGGGCTGTCCACATCCCCTCAAGAGCTGGACAGATCCTGGTTGACAGCTCTTCTGGCCCTCCGCCTCACCAGCCCGCGTCGTCCTCTTCAAACAGCCGACGAGCTTGGCAGCCTCATCGTCTTTGCGGAAATGGAGAGCCACCGGACGCAGGAACCAGCTGACGTCACCGCGTTGAAGATCCTGATCGAGGGTGAGCCGAAAGCATGGCCCATGCTGGAAGCAATCGCGGAGTCAGGAAGCCTTCGGGCCGTGGCGGGGCAATTGAACCTGCACCATTCCACCGTTCAGAACCGCGCAGCCGAGTTCACAACTGCGTTGGGCTTCGATATTCGGACACCGGCGGGACGGGTCCGCCTGACGCTGGCTCTGACGTTGTTCCTGCTCGCGACCAACCGGTTCGATTGAGGTGGGGAACCACAACGGCGCCGCTACCCCTCAGCCGCCCGCTTGGCTGAGCACGTTCGCATCCTTGGGCGCCCCAACGGATCCACGCAGGATCAGGTGCGCTGTTAGCTCGGGGCTGGAAGTGGACTTTATGCCCTCAATCTGCCGGATCAGCGCAGAAGCCGCGGCAATTCCCATTTCGTAAACCGGCTGTGCGATGACGGTGAGCGGGGGAGTGGTGAGGCGGGTCCAGGCGAAATCGTCGTACATGAGGAACGAGACGTCGCCCGGAATGGAGAGGCCGGATTCCTGGATGGCTTCCACCACACCCAAGGCGATGAGGCCGTCTGAGGCGATGATGGCCGTGGCTGCGGCTGGTCCGCTGAGCAGTTCGTGGGTGATCTTCTTAACGGATTCCGCATCGCCGGCGTTGAGCCGGACCAGATCTGCGGGATGGGCGAGGCCCTCGTCTTCGAAGGCGCGGCGGATACCCTCCAGACGGTCCGAGATCTGCGAGGAGTCCAAAACCATCCCCTCTTCGTAGGGGCGGCCTGATTTCAGCGTTGAGACGAAGGCTATCCGCCGGTGCCCGGCTTTGATCAGATGCTTGGTGGACTCGTAGGAGATACCACCCATGTCCACCGCGAAGGTCTCAACATCAAGCCCTTCGGCGGCGCGGTCGAGCAGGACCAGGGGGCGCCCGGACTCGCGGACCTGCTGTAGGTGCGAGGTTTCCACGGACGACGCGGGAGCCACGATGAGCCCGTCCACCCGCTTGTCCAAAAGCACCCGGACGGCGTCCACTTCAGCTGCCTTTTCCTCGTCGGTGTTAATGAGGATGACGTGGTATCCGCTCTTCTTGGCGGTATCCGTGATTCCCCGGGTGGCGAGGCCGAAGTGGGGGTTTTCGATGTCGCCCACCACCACCCCGATGGTGTTCGATTTGCCTGTGTTCATGCTGCGGGCGAGTTCGTTGGGCCGGTATTCAAGCTCTTCGGCCGCGGCGAGCACACGCTCACGGACGTCATCGCTCACGGCACCGTAGTTGCCCAACGCGCGGGCGGCTTGTGCTTTGGAGACTTTCGCGGCTTTGGCGACGTCGGCAACCGTTACGTCCCGTCGTCGGGATCCATCAGTGCTCATGTTCACCTTTCACGAGGGTGTTGACGCGGCTTTGTGAGTTCCGCTACATTTCTATCAATCGATGTGAGTCCGGTCTCAATCCTAGGGGCTGAGACCGGACTCAACAAGACCCCGCATCGAGTAATAACTTCAGCGGCTCCTGACAGCACCGCTTTCCCTCCCACGATTGGACAACGCTGTGATCAAACTGAACTTCCGCCCGGCAGCGCTCGCAGCAGCAGCCTTGGCGGCTATCCTCGCCCTCTCCGGCTGCGGCGGCTCACCGGCCAGCACCTCACCGTCAGCCGAAAACCCTTACGGCTTGATTGAGCCCGGCACCATCCGGGTGGCCAGCCTTGGCGACTCCAAGCCGTACACCTTCACGGACGGCTCAGGTAACTTCACCGGGTTTGACGTGGAACTGTTCAAGGACGTGGCCCACCGCGCCGGCGTAGACAACGTAGTCTTCACCGGGCAGGACTTCTCCGGACTTCTGGCAGCCGTGGCCAACGGCCAGTTCGACGTCGGCGTGGCAGCGATCGGCATCACGGACAAGCGCAAGGAAACCGTGGACTTCTCCGACGGTTACCTGGCCGGATACCTGACGGTCATCACCACCAAGACTTCAGGCATCAACGACGCCGATGGCCTCAACGGCAAGCGCCTGGGCGTAGTTCAAGGCACCTTGCAGGAAGCCTACGCAGTCAAGAACTTCACCTCAGCGCAGCTGGTTCGGTTCCCAGACAACAACACCGCAATCTCCGCAGTCAACAGCGGTTCCGTGGACGCCCACTTCCTGGACTACGAGGCAGCCAAGGAATACCAGGAGCAGTTTGGGCTGGTCAGCGCCGCGGATATTCCGTCCTTCGACGCCCCGGCCGGCTTCGCCATCGCCAAGGATAAGCCCGCCTTCAAGGAAGCCTTGAACAAGGGCCTGGCCGAAGCAATGGAAGACGGCACCTGGAAGAAACTCTACGAAAAGTGGTTCCCGGGTTCACCGATGCCGGAGCAGTACCTCCCGAAGGCCGAGCAGACCTCCAGCCCGGCCCCGACCGCCAGCAAGTAAGCAGCCCCAAACACCTAACGTCTGAGAGCATTCAATGGATTGGCTCAATACCATCAGCCGCACGTTCTTCGACTTTGACGCCATGGTCGAAGTACTGCCCCAGCTCCTCGGAGTTGGCCTCCTCAACACCCTCATCATCTCCATCGCAGCAACCATCCTCGGCGTAGTGATGGGCATGGTGGTGGCGGTCATGGGTATCTCGCGGTCCAAGTGGCTGCGCATCTCGGCCAGGATCTACACGGATCTCTTCCGAGGCCTGCCCGCTATCCTAACCATCCTGCTGATCGGCCAGGGTTTCGCCCGGTTGAGCCAGTCGGTCTTCGGACCCTCCCCTTACCCGCTGGGAATCATCGCCCTGAGCCTCATCGCCAGCGCGTACATCGGAGAGATCTTCCGGGCCGGCATCCAGAGCGTCGATAAGGGCCAAGGGGAAGCCTGCCGCGCTTTGGGCATGAGCTACTCCAAGTCCATGGCACTTGTGGTGGTCCCGCAAGGCATTCGCAGGGTCCTGCCGGCCTTGGTGAACCAGTTCATTGCAATAGTCAAGGACTCATCGCTGGTCTACTTCCTTGGACTCCTGGTCAGCGAGCGTGAACTGTTCCGGGTAGGCCAGGACGCGGCTGTACTGTCCGGCAACCTCTCACCGCTGGTCATGGCAGGCATCTTCTACCTGATCATTACGGTGCCCCTGACCCACCTGGTCAACTACTTCGACAACAAGTTCCGCACCGGCCGCCGTCGTCCCACGGCACCCACCAGTGGGCTGAAGGAAGTCAAGGAACTCGATGCGGCCTCGCCGCTCATCACCGGGAGCAACACGTGAACCTCACAAGCAGCAGCAGCGCTACCAGCACCAATCAGCCAACCCAGGACATCGAGAAATTCCACGGCTCCAGCCTGGAACTGCAAAACCTGACGATGGCCTACGGGGACGTGGAAGTGCTCCGCAACGTCAGCCTCAACGTGGCTCCAGGGACCACCACGTGCATCATTGGCCCGTCCGGTTCAGGGAAGTCCACGCTCCTGCGCGGAGTCAACCGCCTGCACGAACCCAAGAGCGGGGACGTGCTGCTTGCAGGCGAAAGCGCACTCAAGGTCAAGCCGGACATCCTCCGTGCACGTATCGGTATGGTGTTCCAGCACTTCAACCTCTTCCCGGACCACACTGCCCTCGAAAATGTCGCACTGGCATTGTGGAGCGTCAAGGGAATGTCCAAGGCCGAGGCCCGGGAACGCGCTCAGCGGCGCCTCGCCGAGGTCGGCCTCGCCGAACGCGCTGATCACCGGCCACGCGACCTCTCCGGGGGACAGCAGCAACGCGTCGCCATCGCCAGGGCACTGGCCATGGAACCCGAGGTGATGCTCTTTGACGAAGCCACCAGCGCCCTCGACCCCGAGCTCGTCAAAGGCGTACTTAACCTCATGGCCGGCCTGGGCCGCCGCGGCATGACCATGCTGGTGGTCACCCACGAGATGGGCTTCGCCCGCAAGGTGGCGGACCAGGTGGTGTTCATGGACGAGGGCGAAGTAGTGGAAATCGGAACCCCCACCGAGCTCTTCGACAACCCACGCAGCGAACGCCTGCAGCGCTTCCTCTCGGAGGTCCTGTGATGGGCCAGGCAGCTGCGGCACCCATCCGGACCGCCGTCGTCGGGTTTGGCGTCTCGGGCAAGGTGTTCCATGCGCCGCTGATCGCGGCCGATCCGAACTACTCCCTTGACGTCATCGTGACCGCGGATCCGCAACGCAAGGCCGATGCCCGGCGGCTCTACCCACAGGCAAGGATTGTCCCCACTCCGGAGGAGATGTTCGCCCTGGCCGGGAACTTGGACCTCGTGGTTCTGGGAACGCCGCCGCTCACGCACCTTGAGCTCGGTGCCACCGCCATTGCCCATGGACTCAACATTGTGGTGGACAAGCCTTTCGTCACCACCGTCGCCCACGGTGAGGAGCTTGCCGAGCGGGCGTCCGACGCCGGTGTGCAGCTCACGGTCTTCCAGAACCGCCGGTGGGACGCCGACTTCCTGACGCTCCGGAAATTGCTGAAGGACGGCGCCTTGGGGGAGGTGCGGACGTTTGAGTCGCGCTTTGAATGGTGGCGTCCGGAAGGCTTCGGCAACTGGCGCGATTCGGCCACGCTGGCTGAAGGTGGCGGCATCCTCCACGACCTCGGCGCGCACCTGATCGATCAAGCCATCCAACTTTTCGGGCCTGTGGAGGACAGCTACGGGGAGACCGCCAACCACGGCCACCACGCGGACGCGGCCGACACCGAAGCTTTTGTGTCCCTTCACCACGAGTCGGGCGTCCGGACCCGGCTGTGGATGAACGGAATGGCTGCCCAAGTCGGCCCGCGCTACCACGTCCTCGGATCCAAAGCCGGCTACACCAAGTGGGGACTCGACGGTCAGGAGCCCGCGCTCGCAGCCGGTGTCACGCCGTCGGACGCTTCTTACGGCAACGAACCCCAGGAGTCTTGGGGGCTTCTGGGCGTGGACGGATCAGCCACGCCGGTCCCCGCGGAAAAGGGCGACTACCCACAGTTCTACAGGGAGCTTTCGGCCTCACTCCGGGGCCACGGACGTTTGCCTGTCCAGCCGGCGGAAGCGCTGGAAACCCTCAGGATCATCGAAAGCATCCACGCGTTCGCCTAGGCGCGTTTCAGAATTCAGAACCCGAAAGAGAGATCACGCATGTCCTCCACCGCTACCAAGCATGTTGCCGTCATCGGAGGCGGCATCCTGGGCGTCTCCACCGCCGTCCACCTGCTCCGCCAAGGCGCCTCCGTCACGCTGCTGACCGAACAAGGCCTGGCCAGCGAAGCCACCGGCCGTTCATTGTCATGGCTCAACTCCGCGGGCGAACGTTCCACGCCGTATCACCAGCTGCGAATGGCCGGCGTTGACCGGTACCGCACGCTCTTCGCCGCAGACCCCAGCCGTGAATGGCTGCAATTCGGGGGTGGCCTCATGTGGAACGCGGCGGGGCAGAGCGAGGTTACCAAAGCCCGTCACGCCTACGAGAAGTCCATCGGCTACGACTCCAAACTGCTGGCTCCTGAAGAGATCGCCTCGGTCACGCCCGGCATAGACGCCAGAACCGTCCCCGAAAACGCCATTTTCAACCCCGGCGAAGGCTGGGTAAGTCTGCCGGACCTGGTGAACTTCCTGATGGAGGAGTTCCATGCCTTTGGAGGCCAGCTGGTCCTCAATGCCGGCAAGGCCTCGGTGATGGTCGACGGCGGCCGGGCAACCGGCGTCGAAACTGCCGGCGGTGATACTTACCCCGCGGACGCCGTGCTGGTTGCCTGCGGTGCCGCGACGCCCGCCGTCGTGAAACCGCTCGGCGTCCACATCCCCAACGGTTCGCCCGTCTCCATGCTGGTGATCACCAAGCCCGTGGAGCACCAGGTCACCGCAGTGATGAACACTCCGCGGGCCGCCGTGCGTCCAAACCCGGGCAACACGTTCGCCCTGGATCACGACTGGTACGAAGAACACATCACCGAGCACGCCGACGGTACCTTCACCATCCCGGATGACGTGGTCCAGGAGTTGGCTGACGAGTCCTCCAAGCTGATCGAAGGCAACCCCGAGCTCAAGCCGGCGTCCTGGAAGATCGGCTACAAGCCCATCCCCGGCGACGGCGAACCGGTCTTCGGTGAACTCGGTCAAGTGCCGGGCTGCTTCGTGGCGTTCACGCATTCCGGCGCCACGCTGGGCCTCATCGCCGGTGAGCTGCTGTCCGGTGAGATCCTGAGCGGCGATAAGCACCCGATGCTGGCCACGTTCCGCCCAGGACGCTTCTCCTAGGTCGGGTTTGCCCTAAGTCGTTTTTTTTAGGGGCCAATGGCCCCGATACGCCATCTGCTCAAGCGTGTCGGGGCCATTGGAGTTTGTGGTGACCCGTTCAGCAGGTCATGGTGCCCTTGAGGGGCTTGCCGGTCCAGAAGTTGGTGGAGCCAGGAATCTTGTAGTAACCGCGGATTTCGTAGCTCCACGTGCCAATGAGCTCGATTCCTGAGCTGTACGTTCTTCCCGCCGCTTGGCTCAAGTCACCTGTGAACTCGAGGTTGCCGGAGCGGTCGTAGATCTTGACCTCGTGGTAGTTGGCTTTCGCCACGCTTCCGTAGGAGTTCACTGTGACCACGGTGTGGAGACCCATGGTGCACCTCATAGTCACATTCGCGGTCGCCGGGGCAAGGATACTTGCGGCCGAGAACTGCGGAGTAGCGCGTTCGACGTCCGTGAAGGCGGCAACCGCGGCCGTTGGCCCGGCTATCAGGCCAAGAACGACGACGGCGACGATCACCAAGGCGCGCAGGAAGCTGTTCCGCGGTGTCATGGTGATCATGCTCTTTCTCTGCTCTTCGTGGTGTTCTCGCCGGGCCTGATCGGGCTGGGGGGAAAGGAAACCGATCAGGCCCGGCGGAGCTGTTGTTGTTTCTGAAGCGGTGCTTACTTGGTCTCTGACTGACAAGAACTACTGTGCCGGTTCCGGATCAAGAACAAATCCTGCAATTCCTCAGGAAAGCATCAAGAAATCTCAAGGCCTTGCGCCGCACTCCCACGGCTGGTCCCTTGCAATGCCGACGGGAATATGACTAAGATCTCATTCATCAGGGTTAGAAAAGAGACCTCCTGTCGGAGGTTTTTTTCTGCCCTTTTTTTCTACCCAAAAAGGTGACCTCTGGCAGGGGCAGTTTCCCGACAGAGAGGTCGGACGAAATGTCCAGTTTTGTTATCCGCGGTGTGCACGATGTTGTGTCCTACATCGACGCCCGCCCAAGGATCTCGGGGCGTGCAGGGCTCATTTGGTGGCTTGCTTTGGGCGGCTTGTTCCTGGACGCCTTCTCCAACTCGGCGCTCAGTGCTGGCCTTGGGCCCATGACCAAGGATCTTCAATTGAGTGCCACGCAGGTGGCAGTCCTCACATCGCTGGCGTCTTGGGTCGCCATCGTTTTCAACCCCATCGGCGGGTGGATGGCCGACAAGTGGGGCCGCATTCCTCCGCTGGTCTTTGCCAAGTTCCTGGCACTCGGTGGCGCTGCTTTCGCCGCGTTTGCGCCCTCTTTCGAGCTCGTCCTGGTGGGCCGCTTCTTTGTAGGTGCCGCATACGGCATCGATTTCGCCATCGCGATGGCGCTGCTCGCCGAATTCACTCCCGCACGCTTCAAAAGCAGGCTGAACACATGGCAAGGAATTTGGTACTGCGCGGTCAGCGCCAATCTCCTGTTGGCGATCATGTTCTACAACATGGGCGTGGGGGAGTCGATTTGGCGTTATGCCGTCGGTTCTGCCGGTGTGGTGGCGCTGACGCTGTTTTTCGCGCAAATGCTTTACATGGTGGAGAGCCCCACGTGGGCCGCCCGAAAGGGCCTGCTGGAAAGGGCCGCGGCCTCCATGAGCAAGATCTACGGGGAGAAATTCTCAGCTGCCCCGGTTGAGGACCGCTCTCCGGTCATGAACCAGGCAACCAAAGGCTTTGCCAACATTGCCTTGATTTTTCGTGGCATCTACCTGCCCCGCACGATTCTTGCAGCGACCATTCAGATAGGTCAGTCAATCCAGTACTTCGCCGTGGGTTGGTACCTGCCGATCATCAGCCTGACGCTCTTCGGACAGGACTTTGTGGTCGCCACGCTTGGGGCATTGGTGTTCAACCTGTTCGGCATACTCGGCGGATTCCTGTCGCCGGCCATCGGCAAGAAATTCGGGTTGCGAAAGGCGTCCGCCATCGGGTTCGGAGCCGTCTTCATCATGCTGCTGCTCCTGGGACTCTTTTACCAGAGCCTTCCGATCGTCCTCGCCTTCCTCATCCCGTCGCTCTTCATTCTTTTCCATTCGGGCGGTCCGGGGGCTAACGGAAAGAGCATCTCCACGCTGTCCTTCCGGAGCGAGCTCCGGGCTGGCGCCAATGGCGTCATTGGGGCGCTTGGCAGCACGGGCGCAGCGCTTGGGCTGCTGGTGTTCCCGCTTCTCAAGCAGAATCTGGGCCTCGGACCTACGTTCCTCATTCTGGCCGTCGTCCCGCTGGCCGCCTGCGTGGTCTGCAGCGTCATCAAATGGGACCCAACGCGGGCACCGGTCAGTCCGGATGAGGAGTTGAATGCCCCGCAATTCAAGAGCGATATACAGCACGCCGAGTTGAACCGCGTCTAGGAGGTGACAACCCATGAAGGAACAAGCAATTCTCTCGATTGATGAAGGAACCACGGGGACCCGTGCGGCCTGGGTCACCATCGATGGAGCGGTCCACGGCTTGGAATACCGGCACCTTGCAGTAGCCAGCCCTCGGCCGGGAGTCGTCGAGCAGGATGCCGACGAAATACTGGCGAAAACCATCGATGCTTGCCGGGTGGTCGTGCGTCGGGCCGCCGAGGCCGGCGTCGAACTCGTGGCGGTTTCCCTGGCAACGCAGAGGTCGACGGCGGTGCTCTGGGACACTGCCACCGGCAGGGCCTTGGTCCCGGCAATGGTCTGGCAGGACAGCCGCCACGCCGCTGAACTCGCGGAACTGGGTAAAGAGTGGAATGACCGATTGGTGCCCTCGGTTGGCCGCCCGGCCGGGGTCCGGTCGCCGTACTTGTGGGCTGCCCACCACCTGCGTGACACAGCCGCCGTCCGGGAATCCCATGCAGCCAAGAGATTGGGATTCGGCACGGTGGAAACCTGGCTATTGTGGAGCCTCACCCGGGAAAGGAGTTATGTTGCTACGTCGACGAATGCAACGTCAGCCGGCGCGTACGTCCTGGCGGGGCACAGTTATGAGACAGCCTGGATCGATGCCCTCGGGTTCCCCCAAGAGCTCCTGCCCGGGCTCCGGCAGGATGCAGACCAACTAGGGCACACCGACCCCAGGACGCTGGGCATCGAGTTGCCTGTCCTGGCAGCTATGGGCGATCAGCACGCCGGCACAGTGGGCCTTGGCTGCCTTCGCGCCGGTCAGGCGATGTGCGTCCATGGCACCGGAAGCTTCGTTGACCTCGTTACCGGCTCCAACCCGCCGGTCAAATCCGGGCTCTACGAGGGGACCTTGACGCTGACGGGATGGAGACGGCACCTCCAAACCGTCTACGCCGTGGAAACATTCACTGCCACCACAGGCTCGGCGCTGGACTGGATCTGCAACACCCTTGGCTGGTTCGACTCATCACGTCAGATCAGCGAACTCGCATTGCAAGCCTCCAGTGCCAATGGCGTCATGTTCGTTCCCGCCTTGACGGGTATCAGGATTCCGGTGGTTGAGCCCACAGCCCGTGCCTCCCTTACCGGCCTGTCCATGGCCAGCACACGCGCGGAGCTTGCCTACGCAGTTCTGGAAGGCATCGCCCACTCCGTGGCGAGCAGCGTTGAAGCCAACCAGGAAGTGGCGGGCTTGGCGGTGACAGAGATAGCCGTCGGCGGAGGCATGTCTGCCAGTGACTCCCTCATCCAAATGCAGGCCGATCTGACAGGTCTGCCCATGCAACGGCTGCCTCATTCGGAGACCGCAAGCCTTCGCGGCGCAGCCTTCATGGCCGGCTCGGACGGGCTCCTTTGGGAAACGCTCGATGCGGCTGCGGCGACCCTTAGCGGCGGCGAAGTCTTTGAACCCCGGCTGTCACCAGACCAGCGATTGGATCGCAGGAATCTGTGGAACAGGCGAATAGCCCTGGAGTTGGACTTTGCTCAGTCCTGACATTGGGGACCTCCCGGCATTCCCCGAGCCCTCATCAACAAGAAACTTTGCACCGGAAAGACAAGCACATGATCTCCATGCCCGCACGCAAGCCCAAGCTGGATCGAGCCGGAATGGTCTCGGACACGCCACTCAAACTTGACCGAAAGGAACACCTCGACGCCCTGGACGGCGGTGAGTTCGACATGATCGTCGTTGGCGGCGGGGTCACTGGAGCCTACACTGCGATGGACGCCGCCCTTCGCGGCTACCGGGTTGCACTGCTGGAGAAGGACGACTTCGCTTCTGGCACCTCGTCAAAATCCTCCAAGATGATCCATGGCGGCCTTCGCTACATCGAACAGGGAAACCTGCCCCTTGTCCGGCACTCGCTCCTGGAACGCCAGCGGCTGCGCAAGAATGCCGCCCACCTGGTGCAACGGCTGCCCTTCCTGTTTCCTGTTCTCTCACAGGACGGCGTCTTCGACCGCCGGCTGGCTGCGGGCTTCGAGAGCCTGCTGTGGACCTACGACCTCGCCGGGGGCTGGCGCGAAGGCGTCCTGCACCAGAAGCTCAGTAAGAACGAGGTGCTGGCCCACTGTCCTACGTTCAAGGCCGAAAACCTTGAGAGCGGCTTCATGTACTACGACGCACGCGCAGACGACGCCCGGCTGACGCTTGCGCTGGCCAGAACAGCGGCCTTCCACGGTGCCACGGTCTTGAACGGTGCCAGGGTCAGCGAAGTGACAAGGCGCAGCGGCAAGGTTGGCGGGGTCGTCATCGAGGCGGACGGCCGCGAACTTGCCGCACGCGCCAAAGCAGTCATCATCGCCACTGGTGTGTGGCTCCGCGACTGGACCGGCGCCGCCAAGGACGCCGATGCGCCGAGCATTCGCCCGGCAAAAGGTGTTCACATCGCAGTGCCGTGGAGCAAAATCCGCAATGACTGCACTGTGACCATCCCCGTCCCGGGCAGGAACCGCAGAGCCACCATCACCCGTTGGGGAAACACCTCCTACCTGGGGACTACCGATGAGGATTACGCGGGAGACCTGGATGATGTGAATTGCACCAGGGACGAGATGGACTTTCTGCTGGACGGTGCCCGAACGGCGCTGAACATGGACATCGAGGCAAGCGACGTACTCGGCAGCATTGGTGGCTGTCGTCCGTTGGTGGCACCGCCCGGCGGCAAGACCATTGAGGTCAAACGCAACCATGAAATCCGCACGGACCACGACGGACTGGTGACCGTTGTCGGCGGAAAGCTGACCACCTCCCGGCACATGGCGCAGCAAACCGTGGACGCAGCGCAGAAGGTGTTGGGACAGAGCCGTCGCTGCCGGACCTCCAACGCCTACCTTCTGGGTGCTGCCGGGTACGACGCCGAAGCCATCGTGGCGTCGGGCGGCCTCGCCTCACACCTTGGTGAAAGGTACGGCACGGAGGCCAGGTTCGTGACGGATATCCTCGCGGACGATCCGTCGTTGAACAACCCCATCGTTGAAGGGCTGCCCTATGTGGAGGCAGAAGTGATCTACGCGGCCCGCCACGAGATGGCTCGGAGCGTCGATGACATCCTCTCCCGCCGAACCCGGGCGCGGATGATGGCCCGGGACGCGTCCGCGGCGGCGGCGGCGAGGGTAGGCGAACTACTCATGAAGGAACTGGACTTGCCGGCCAGCCTCGTGGAAGCCCAAGTAACTGACTACAAGAACCAGACATCGCATGAACGCGCAATCCTGATGGGAGACAACCAGAAATGATCAGCAAGGAAGCCGTCAAACGTGGCTACAACAGGGGTAATTACACCGTAGGGGCGCCCACCCAGCCGCACTATGCCGCCACCCTCGGGGCACTTCCGGGCGAGCCGTACTACACCGCGGACAGCCCCAGTGTGGTTGACGGAGCAACGCTGGAACTACTTGCCGCCGCTGCAGACAAGGTGGTGACCGACGTCGAGCTGGTCCGGGACGGTACGCGCGACTGGTGGGCCGGAACCATGATCGCCGAAACGAGCGGACGCCAAGCCACCCCCGACGCCGTGATCGTGCACGTTTCCAGCACTGAGCAGGTGCAGGCCGTCATGCGTATAGCCCATGCAGAGAACGTTCCCGTAACTGTATCGGCCGGTCGGAGCAACGTCACCGGGGCGGCCCTGCCCGTCTCCGGAGGAATTGTCCTGGACGTCTGTGGGTTGGATAAATTTGTCTCCTTCGATGAGACGAGCCAGATCGTCGAGGTGGAAGCGGGGGTCTTCGGGGACATTTTCGAAGAGACCATCCAGACGCGCTACGGCATGACAATGGGGCACTGGCCTTCGTCGTATGCCATCAGCACGGTCGGCGGCTGGGTTGCCTGCCGCGGGGCGGGTCAGCTCTCCACCAGGTACGGCAAGGTCGAGGACATGGTCTATGGCATGGACGTTGTTCTGGCCAATGGTGATCTTGTGACCGTCGGCAACAGCGCCCGCTCCGCCGTCGGCCCTGACCTCCTACAGCTGTTTATCGGCTCCGAAGGCACTCTGGGAATCATCACCAGCGTACGTTTCAAACTGCACCGTCTGCCGAACTACGGCAAAGCCGTTGCCTACGGTTTTGACACATTCCCGGCCGGACTGGAAGCCTGCAGGCAGATCATGCAGGAAGGCGGAACGCCGGCTGCGCTCCGGTTGTACGACGCCTTGGAGAGCGGCGTGCAGTTTGGCTTGCCTGACACCAATGTGCTGCTCGTGGCAGACGAAGGGACCGGCGAACTGGTTGACGCTGGGCTGGCCGTTGCCGAGCGGATCTGCGCTCCCACTGGCACCCGTTTGGACGGCGATGCCATTTTTGAGCGCTGGTTGGACACCCGGTACTTGACCGGTAAGAGCGCCGAGGGCTTCAAACGGAGCCCCGGATTCGTGGCCGATACCCTGGAGATGATTGGTCCGTGGAGTGCCCTTCCGGCCATCTACGCTGAGGTGGTTGCGGCCATCAACAGCGTCCCTGGCACCCTGGCCGGATCGGCCCACCAATCCCATGCCTATGTTGACGGTGCCTGCCTGTACTTCTCCTTGCGGGGCGACGTCGAGGTTCAGGACCGTGCTGACTGGTATCGGGCGGCCTGGGACGCCGCCAATGAAGTGATCATTCGGCACCGGGCAACCCTCAGCCATCATCACGGCGTCGGATTGCTTCGTGCTCCCTACATGGAGGCATCGCTCGGCAGCGGCTTCGAGGTGCTGCGCGCCGTCAAGGCGGCCTTGGATCCAGGTAACCTGCTCAACCCAGGCAAGCTGGGCCTGTGCCGCAGGGCCAGGCAGGCGTCCATGGAGCAGAATTAGCTGATGATTGATTTCCCCTCGGAGCTGGAACTGCAGCTCACAAGGAACCCTGTGATTGCTTCGGTGTTCGGGGCGCACTCGATACCCGGGCTTGTTACCTCAGAATGCAGAATCTGCATTCTGGCGCATCTGGAACTGCATGAACTCGAAGGTGCCCTGAAGGTGCTGGATCGGGCGGAAAAATTCACTTTCGTCAACATGGACGCTTGCGCTGGCCTGGGGCAGGACAAGGGCGCGCTGGAATATTTGAAGAAGATCGGTACCCGTGGCGTGGTGAGTACCCGAACTGCCATGATCCAGCGGGCGAACGCCATGGGCATGGTGACCATGCAGAAGGTATTCGTGACGGACCGATCCAATCTGCCCCGGAGCACGGCGGCCATAGAACAGAGCAAACCCCATCTGGTGCAGCTCATGCCCTGGCCCGTTGTGTCCCATCTGTCCGCGGGCGAGCTGAAGGGTTTATCTCCGTTTGTGGCCGCCGGGTTTGTCGCAACGGCGGCGGATGTGGCCCAAGCGCTCAAGGAAGGTGCCAAGGGCATATCTACGAGCGCCGCTAAGCTGTGGGACCTGGCCGTGCGCTAAGCGGAACCCGAACTTACCAAGAACAAAGGAATGTGAGCATGTCCGAAACTTATTTTCAGGTGATCGCGCACTACCACGTACGGGAGGGCGAAGAGGCTGCCGTGGCTGGCTTCCTCAATGAGCTTGCCTTGGCCAGCAGGACTGAGCCAGCCAACTTGTCCTACGACTATTTCCAGGGCGTGGAGAACCAACGCCACTTCGTGATCCTTGAGCGGTACACGGATGAGGCCGGGTTTGCGGCGCACCGGGGATCAGCACACTTCCAGGGTATTGGCTTCCAGCAGATCATCCCTAGGTTGGAAAGCCGCAGCGTGGAAAGCTATGAAGGGGTGGACGTTGCTTAGCGCGGTCCTTCAGCGTGCTGGGGCCGCTCGCCCCTACGCGAACAGCAACCCGCTGGTTCTTGAGGACTTGCCGGTGCCGGATCCTCGTCCCGGCGAAGTTCTGATCAAGATCGAGCGCGCAAGTTTGTGCCACTCTGACCTGTCGGTAGTTGACGGATCCCGGGAAAGGCCGCTGCCCATGGCGCTCGGGCACGAGGCCGCCGGAACCGTGGTTGATACCGGCAACGGTGTGGACGACCTCGTGCCGGGGGACCATGTGGTGGTGGTGTTCGTGCCAAGCTGCGGGACCTGCCGTTCCTGCTCGGCCGGCCGGCCGGCGTTATGTCACCGGGCTGCGGACGCCAACGGACGCGGTGACTTGCTTCACGGTGAGGCTGCGCTGAAAACCGCTGACGGCAGGCGGATCAACCATCACCTGGGGGTTTCTGCTTTTTCCGAATACGCTGTCGTGGCCCGTGAATCCTTGGTGGTCATAGACCGCGATGTTCCGTGGGATGTCGCCGCGATGTTTGGCTGCGCAGCGCTCACAGGGATCGGCGCCGTCCTCAACACTGGAGCCCTCCAGCCGGGGCAGTCCGTCATCGTCTTCGGGCTGGGCGCCGTGGGCCTGATGGCCGTCATGGCCGCCGCGCAGGTGCCCGGCACCACCGTGATCGCCATCGACCCACTCGAGGAAAAGCAGCAGCTGGCACTGCAGTGCGGCGCCGGACATGCCGGTCCACCGGCATCAGCTTCCGCACTGGTCGCGGCGCATGCGGGGCAGGGCGTGGATATGGCCGTCGAGGCCGTTGGCAGCGGACGGGTCATGGAGGCCTGCTTGGGCCTCCTCGACCGTGGTGGCGCCCTCGTGTCCGTGGGGTTGCCGCACCCGGACCAGTTCTTGAACGTCCAAGCGCTGCAGTTCGCCGGCAAGGGTCTTCGACTTTTGGGTTCCTATATGGGGGACTCCGTGCCCTCGAGGGACATTCCTGCCTACCTGCAGTTATGGCGGGAAGGCAAGCTTCCGCTGGAACTGCTGCACTCCGACACCAAGCCGCTGGCGGAGATCAACGAAGGCCTCGATGCGCTTGCCGACGGGCGTGTGGTGCGAAGGCTTTTCGTAGCGTGATGACCTTTGAGGGCCTGAGCCCGGTGAAATGCCGTGCTCAGGCCCTCTCGGCTGAGGATCCTATGTCGCCAGGCTGGGCTACGCGATGGCCCTGACGGTCGCCGGGGAACTATTTCCCTGGGCGTCGACCGCAATGACTTCCGCGCGGAAACTCGAACCATCCCGCTTCACAGGCAGTGGTACGTCCAGCACGGATGGTGCCGGGACCACATCAAAGCGATTAGCGAGCTTGGTGTCCAGGATCGGGTCGTTGCTTCCTTCTCGCGTCACACGGATCTTGTAGTGGTGCACCATCTCGTCGTCAGCCGCCTGGTTGATGCGCAACGTTAGATTCCCATCCTCTCCCGCCACGGCCGCCAGGGGTTGACCCTTGGGCCACGTTGGGCCGGATGTGTTGCGGTTCGCGTCCGTGTACGTGAATGTCTCAACGATCTTCTTGCTGTCCCCGCGGGTGCTTACTTCCCACGCCTTACCAGCGAGCGTGCCATCGGAAAGGTACGGCGGCTGCCAGTTGGCGGACCACTTGCCATCGGTGTAAATGTCATGGAGGTCGGCGTTGAAATTGATGCGGTTGATGACTGTGCGGCCGGGGTAGACCTCGACGGCAACGGCCTGGGCTGTGGGGGTTTCGAAGCGGTTGGCCAGTTGACCCTCAGCAGTGAGCATTTGATAGCCGTGGTCGATCTCAATGTAGGACGAGCTGGAGTCATTCACTGCAGTGAATGACTTTTGGTGGATGGACCTGGGGTCGTTCAAGTTGAGGTGCGAGTGGCCGGAGAAGTAGATCGCTTGAGGGAAAGCTGAAAGGTCCTGGGTCAGTCGTGGATTGCTGGTCTGTTGACCATCCATAACGGTTCCCGGGGTGGGCCGGTGACCTTGGACGATGACCGGCAGGTCCCGGTATGCCGGGTCGGCAGTGATGCCAGTCAGTTGTTCCCGCAGCCATGCGCCCTGTTGGGTGGAGTAGTTCTCCGTGTTGACGGTGATCATGGGAACTCCGTTGACTTCGGTGCGGTAGTAACCGCCACCGGAGTCAGGGAACCATTCCTTCGGGTACCCGGCGCGGAGCTCGGCCAGCGTTGCGTCATGGTTTCCGTATGACATAAAGACCTGGGTGTCGCGCATGCCCTTCCGCTCGAGATTCTCGGCGAAGATCCGCTGCACGATTTTGTGGTCCTGGCCGCGGCCGTTCCAATTGTCGTTGATCATGTCGCCGTTGGAAAGGATGGCATCGGGGGTGCCAAGCACATTCTTGATGGTGTCGAAATAGGATGCCCAACGCTTTCGGTCGCCCTCGTAGTCGCCAACGTGTACATCGGACATGATCATGAATCGGGCTATGGGTTGTTCGCCGTCCCTGATGAGGTAGCCCTCGCTGGAGACAGCTCCGGGCTGGTTGCCCTTGAAGGCTCGGGCCGTGAGATTCATGTCTTCGGTGATCTGGATCGGCTTGCCGGCAAAAGTAGGGCTGGCCTTCGTAGGGATGGTTCCGTCCGTCGTGTAACGGATCGTCTCTCCGGGTGCTGCGTTCAATCGGACCGAGACCGATTCTTCGTAGCGTCCACCGTCGACGCTGAAGGACGGGGCCTCAGGCGGTTCGTGCGACGATGCCACTGCAGGTTGGGCCAGTGGCAGCAAAGCAACAGCCATGAGGGCAGACATTGCTGCGAGGCGAGTCACAGTAGAGGGGTTTTTAGGGTTGGCAGTGTCTAGGTCAGGCATTGATGCTCCGTCATCCCATGCCGTGCGAGTGCACGGCTATCTGGTGGTTGTGGTCCCCTCAAGGATTTAGTGAACGGGTAGATGTAGGCCCAACCGATGATGAACAGTAATCAAGTGTGTGGAGAAAGTTGTATGTACAGGTTTTTGTCTTGGGAGGCATGACCTAGTGCAACTTCTCTCTGTGACCAGCTTCGTGCCGCTGCGTGGTTGTCGATACGAGTCCTCATGCTCGTCAGCCAGATCGAGCAGTTTCGGAGAAGCTGCCCTGGCCGCCGAGTCCTATCGTTGGGTTATCCGCAAGAAATCCAGCAGAGAAGAGGGGCCCGCCATGGCTGAGACCGGAACCACTGACAAGGCCAAGTCTTACGACGGCTTCACGGAGGAAGAGCGCGCGGCAATGAAGGAGCGCGCGCAGGAACTCAAGAAGGCGCCACGCAAGAAATCGTCCAAGGCGGACGGCGAGGCCGATGTCATGGCTAAGATCGCTGAGATGCCCGAGGCGGACAAGCATATGGCTGAACGCCTCCACGCAATCGTCAAGGAGCACGCCCCGGAGCTCACCCCCAAAACCTGGTACGGAATGCCGGCTTATGCCAAGGACGGAAAGAACATCGTCTTCTTCCAGAGCTCACACAAGTTCAAGGCACGGTACGCCACACTCGGCTTTGAAGAGAACGCGAAGCTGGACGACGGAGCCATGTGGCCCACATCCTTCGCCCTCACCGAGATCACTCCGGCCGTTGAAGCCAAGATCGTCGAACTTATTAGGAAGGCTCTGGGTTAAGGAAGAAGGGGCCTTTAGACTGGCTGGCTGTTGGAAGGTGGAAGATCCGGATTCATGGGTTCCAGGTCCGGGTCTTCTGCCGTCCAGACCTGGATGATGGCCCACGTGACGGCCGCTATGGGCACCGCCAGGACGGCGCCAATGATTCCGGCGAGGATGGTGCCTGCCGTTAAGGCCATCAGGATGACCAGCGCGTGGAGTTCCAAGGACTTTCCCATGACGACCGGCTGGAGGAGGTCACCTTCGAGCTGGTTGACAGCGATCACTACGATGACCACGATCAATGCCACGATGGGGCCGTTGGCCACCAGTGCCACCAAGGCAGCCAGGATTCCGGCCACTGTCGCACCCACTAAGGGGATGAACGCGCCGATGAAGACGATGATGGCCAGAGGGATGGCCAGCGGAACCTGCATGATGAGCAGAGCGGCGCCGATTGCCACTGTGTCCACCAACGCGACGATCGCCGTTCCCCGAACGTAGCCACCCAGGACCTCCATGGTCCTCTTGCCGACGCGGCGAAGCTTGGCTTCGCGCGTGCCTTTGAAGGGCCGCAGGAAGAATTCCCAGATTTTGGCGCCGTCCTTGAGGAAGAAGAACAGGATGACAACCACCAGGCTGGCGCCTGCCAGGAACTCGGTGACCACCGACAGCCCTGTCACTGCGCCGGACCGTACCTGGCTGCTCTGGGCAAACTCCACCACGGCTTGGCGCGCCTGGTTCATCTGCTCCCGGTCAATGGGGATTGGTCCGGTCAGCAGGAAGTTCTCGAGTTCGTCCAGACCTCGCGCTGCCTGGCTGATCAGCTCGTCCCATTGGCTGCGCACTGACAGAACGATGACAGTGATAACTCCGCCGAGCACTATCAACAGGCCCAAAAATGCGACGCCGGTGGCCAATCCGCCGCGCCAACCGCGACGTCGCAGCATATTCACAAAGGGGCCGATGGCGGCGGCCAGGATCAAAGCGATGAGCACCGGGATTACGAGCAGGCGGATTTGAAGCAGCCCGAAGATCGCCACCACTGTCAGGGTAAGAATGAGCAGTATCTGGGTTGCCCGGACGGCCGTCCGGCCCAGTGAGTCTTTCCAAAGATCGGGCTTGGATGGCTTGCGCACGGAAACGGGGGCTGTTTCCTGGGGTGCCGTCATGGTGAGCTCCTGTTCGTTCGCATCGGTCAACCGACGTGATCAAACATAAGCCTACTGACTATTTCTCCGAAGTGGAGACGTCCCGCACTGGAGTGCCCCGGCTAGTGAGTCGGATCCGGATGCGGCGGAACGGGGCCTGGATCAGGAACCGGAGACGGGCCCGGGGTGGGATTCGGGTCCGGAATAGGGCTCGGCGGGAACGGCGTAGTGGGATCCGGCGGTGGCGGGACGGGTCCGGGATCCGGGGGAAATGGCTCGGGCTCGTGAGTTGGAGGCAGTGTCATGATCTCTCCTTTGCGACTCAGGGTATTGCTCCGGCAGATACCAGCAGCCTACTCCCGGTTTCTTGTCAGTCACAGGGGAGTTCTTTAGGTCAAATGACCTAGAATGATTTCATGAACGACTTCCTTGAACTCGATACCACCGGCCCCGTGCTGATCGTCGGCGGCTACGGCACCGTCGGGACAGCGCTAACCCGACTCGCAGCAGCCGAATGGCCCTTGCTGCTGACGGGGAGGAACCCTGATCGCGGCAGCCATTTGATCAGCAGCAACGTTCCCGGTCAGCAACAAAAAGTGACAGTGCAGAAGTGGGACCTCAAACAGGCGGAGCCGTTTGCCGCCAAGGTCCGGGCAGTCATCAGCGCCGTCAATGATCCCGATGACAGGGTGCTCCGCGCTGCCGTCGGCGCCGGGATTCCGTATGTTGACGTCACCCGTTGGACCAGCCGCGTTACCCGGGCACTCACCCAGGCCACCCTCCTGCGGCCAACCGCTCCTGTACTGCTGAGCTCGGGTTGGATGGGCGGGGTCACCAATATCGTCGCAGCAGCCTTGGCCCAGGACGCGGGCGGCGGGGACCAGATCGACGTCGCAATCCGTTACGACATCAACGATCAGGCAGGAGTCGATTCAGTGGACTTCATGGACCGGCTGGGACTGGACTATGAAGTACGCAAAGGCGGTCAGGTCGCCGTCGTACGCCCCCTGACTGACGCGCGCTGGGTGGACATTGCCGGGCACCGCACCAAGGTGGCGCGGCTCGACACGCCTGAACAGTTCACTTTGCCGCTGACTATCGGAGCGGGCTCGGTGGCAACGCGGATCGGGTTCAGTTCCAATGCGTCCACGACGGCGTTGCTCGCCGCGCGTGCGGTGGGACTGTTCCGCTGGGGTAGCGGGGAACGGTGGGCGCCGCTGCGTCGCTCCTTGCTGTATTCGCCCGGCTCAGGTGGAACGGCGCATATACGAATAGATGTGAAAGGTCCCGCCGGAACACGAACTGCGCTTATTTCCGACCCGCAAGGCCAGGCGCATTTGACCGCTCTGGGTGGGTTGCTGGGTCTGCGCACAGTCCTTGCAGAGGGCGCGAGGGCCGGCGTTTCGTTCCCGGAATCCGCACTGGATCCTGCATCCCGGCTCGCGGAACTTGAATCACACGGTGTGACAATATTGAGGTCATGACCGAAAGCAAGGGCGCCCTGCGAAAGGCGGCGCTCCTTGACGCTGCGGAAGAAGTTCTGGTCACCAAGGGCAACGCCAATGCGGCAATGCGGGACTTCGCCGCCGCCGCCGGAGTACGGATCGGGCACTTGCAGCACTACTTTCCTTCGCGGGCAGACCTGATCCGGGCCGTCCTTGAGCGAAGCCTGGAGCGCTCATTGCAGCGGCTCGCGGAGGAGGCCGGGCTCGACCTTGGTGCAAGCTCGGTGGAAGGCCTGACCCGGGATGATTCGCGTCGGCTTCTGACGGCGCTGCTGCACGAACACTCAGCCCTTGAGGACGTGAAGATGCACCTGGAGATCTGGGCCTTGGCCTCCGCGGATCAGCAAGCGGCGAGTGCGCTGCGGAGCTTCTATGCCCAGTACTCAGCTCATGTGGTCGGCGTTGCGCGGCGTGGGAGGCCGGAGTTACCGGAGCGGGAACTTCACGGTGTGGCATCCGCGATTGTGAGCCTCTTCGAAGGAGCAGCTGTGACACGCTCGGACATCGCGGGCTTGCGAACTGAGCCCGGCGACGAAGCCATCATCCGAACAGCACAATGGTTGATCCACGGACAGGAGCCCGCCCAGTGACTCACCAGGTGCCCACTCCTGCCCAACTCCGCTGGCAGCAGCTGGAGTTCGGCGTCTTCATCCACTTTGGCATCAACACCTTTGCCGGCAAGGAGTGGAGCGACGGCACCGTTCCGGCGTCGAGTTTTAACCCGACAGAACTCGACGCCGGCAGCTGGGTCCGCACGGCCAAGGAAGCGGGCGCGAGGTACTTGATCCTCACTGCCAAACACCACGACGGCTTCTGCCTCTGGCCGACGGACACCACTGACTATTCAGTTACGTCCTCGCCGTGGCGCACCGGGGAAGGGGACGTCGTCCGCGAAGTGGCGGACGCCTGTGCAGAACACGGGGTAGGGCTGGGGCTCTACCTGTCCCCGTGGGATCGGAACGCCGCCTGCTACAACGATCCCGCCGCCTACGACGACTTCTACGTCCAACAACTTACGGAACTCTGCACGGGCTACGGTCCGCTCATGGAATTGTGGTTCGACGGCGCAGGCTCGGTGGGTCGTGAGTATGACTGGGCCCGGATCATCGCTGTAGTTAAGGAACACCAGCCCCACGCCATGATCTTCAACATGGGCCAGCCCACCATTCGCTGGATAGGTAACGAGAACGGACTGGCGTCTGATCCCGTGGACTACGTTGTGGATCGCACATCCGACACCCAGTACACGGACTCCAGCTCCGGGCTGCATGCCGAACACTACTTGCCGCCGGAATGCGATGTCTCCATCCGTCGCGGCTGGTTCTGGCATCCGGACGACGAACCGAAATCCGTGGAGCACCTGCTCGCCATCTATTACCAATCGGTGGGAATGGGTGCGAACCTCCTCCTGAACCTGCCTCCTGATACCCGTGGACTCATTCCGGACGAGGACGTTGCGAGGCTACGGGAATGGAAGGCGGAATTGGACCGTCGTCTCTCCGGCGCTGTGGAAGCGTCGGTTGAAAATCACGACGGCGGAGCGACCCTGAGGTTTCCGGCTCCAGTCACGTTCAACCATCTGGAGCTGGTGGAGGACTTACATTCCGGACAGCGAATTAGCCGTCATGTGGTGTCCAATGATGGAGCCGATCTTGTTGACGGGAGGACTGTGGGCAACCGGCGGATCCACCAGCTACCGGCTATTACTGCATCGGAGTTGCAGGTGAAGGTATCGGGTGACGGCGGACGCCTGGTCTCGGCACGGGTTTATGGAGGCGCTTTGGAGGCTGGAGTCCCAGCCATCCCCGAAGGCTACGAAGCCCCAACGGACGCGCCGGAATAGTTCTACGGTCCCTCCTGTACCCGAATTGCCATGGCCGGTTGCCGGGCAGCTAATATTGTCGGTGCCTGCTGCCAGAGTTAGGGCATGGAGCGAATTGGGGAGAGGCAAGCGAAGACAGCGGTGTCCGCTGCGCCTCTTCTTGCCAGTTCCCGAGGCGTGTCTCAGCCTGGCGCGGTTGAGGCCAACACTGTCAGCGCTGACCTGGTCGAGCAGTTGCGGGTTTTGGAGGAGATGAAGTCGGCCATTACCGCTTTGCAGGCGCGGGTTGCTGTGGCGTTTGATCTTGCCCAGCGTGCCGAGCAGGCCGAGGCCGGTGTTCCTGCCTCGGAACGTGGAAGTGGCGTGGGTGCTCAGGTGGCGTTGGCGCGGCGGGAGTCACCGAACCGCGGGTCACGCCTCCTTGGTTTGGCGAAGGCCCTTGTGCTGGAGATGCCGCGGACGTTGGCGGCTCTGAAGTCGGGGCAGTTGAACGAGTGGCGGGCGACGCTGCTGGTGAAAGAGACCGCGTGCTTGTCTGTTGAGGACCGGTCCGCGGTGGATGAGGAGCTCGCCCCCGATACCGGGACTTTTGACGGGAAGGGCGATAAGGCGATCGTTGCGGCGGCGAAAGCGGCCGCCTACCGCCGGGATCCGCGGTCGGTGGCCGGGCGTGCCAGCCGTGCCGCCGCCGAGCGGACGGTGAGCCTGCGGCCTGCTCCTGACACGATGACCTACCTGACTGCCTTGCTGCCGGTCGCGCAAGGGGTGGCTGTTTACGCGGCCCTGACCCGGGCTGCTGATTCGGCCCGTTCCAGCGGGGACGCCGGCACCCGCGGTCAGGTCATGGCCGACACTTTGGTCGAGCGCGTCACCGGCACGCCCGGCGGGATTTCAGGGATCAACCTGGACCTCGTCATGACCGACCGCACCCTCTTCCAGGGTGACAGCGAACCGGCCCGGCTAAAGGGCTACGGAATCGTCCCCGCCGAATGGGGCAGAACCCTTGTTAGTGAGGAGCAAGCACCCCAGGACCAGGAGCTAACTGTCTGGCTTCGCCGGCTCTACACCGCGCCGGCCAGTGGCGAGCTCCTGGCCATGGACTCCAAAGCCCGGCTCTTCCCGACAAAGCTCCGGCGTTTCATCGAAACGCGCGACGACACCTGCCGCACGCCGTACTGCGATGCGCCCATCCGGCATATCGACCATGTGGTTCCTTGGCGCTCCGGAGGGAAAACGAACCTCGCCAACGGTGCAGGTCTGTGCGAGGCGTGCAACCACACCAAGGAAAACCCCGGCTGGACCACCAAAGCCGTACATGCCGACGTGCACACCCTGGAAATCAGCACCCCCACCGGGCACAGCTATCAATCGAAAGCCCCACCCCTGCCCGGACACCGCCCCTCCAGAACATAGACACCCGCCGCAGATGTCCCAGTGCTGTCTGCCCACCTCAATGCGCCTGCAAAAACTTCTGAAAAAAGTTTGTAGCCCGCGTAACCCTTTGGCGTGCCTTGACGATTACGTCTTTGAAAGGGCCGAGCTGGAATTTGTCCCCCATCATGTTCCAGCTCGGCTCTTCCTTGTCTCGGTGGAGCTTGCGGGGCAGGCGGGTCCTTCCCTGGAAGGCTGGGCAGAGCAGTTACTCTTGGTGGGGTCGTCCGTTGGTGACAAAGCGGACGTCCAGGCCCAAAGCAACAGACCTGCCGCCGATCGAAAGCCTCATTTCTGTGACCGACGCATTGACCGATGAAGCGCTACATGCACTCAAGGGAAATAACGCGGAACTGTTCGGCGCCGTCTACCAGACCTATGCCGGCCAGGTTCTCGGCTATCTGACGGCCAAAGGTGTGTCAGATCCGGAAGCAATCACCCAGGACGTGTTCCTGGCCGTTTTGCCCCGACTGGATGACATTAGCGGCGGGGTTCACGGCCTCCGGACCTTCATTTTCTCCGTGGCTCATGCCCGCATGGTGGATGAGCATCGGAAGCAAAGCAGAGCACCGGAACACCACGAGTTCGAGCCGGAGCGGGATATTCGGGAAGCGAGTTCCGCGGAGGCGGAAGCCATGGGTCTTTTGGCGCCCAAAGAGGTCATGAAACTTCTGGACTACCTTGGTGACGACCAGCGGGAGGTCTTGACGCTTCGAATCGTGGCAGGCCTGACCGTTGAGCAGGTTGCCGACATCATGGGGAAATCCGCCGGGGCAGTGAAACAACTGCAGCGGCGGGCACTTATTACGCTCCGTGAGCACTCGGCAGTAAAGGAATACGTGTCGCCATGACATACAGGGATAGTGAACGCGAAGCAATCGCGGACGAGCTGCTACTCGACGCCGATGCCGTCATTGCCACTGATGCCGATGCCACGTCCGGCGTCCGGCAGGCGCTCCTCTCATTGGGTTCCTTCGCCAACCTTGCAGCCCCAACTCCGGGTGCGGAGCTTTCCGCCATGCTGGCTGGTCCGCATGATGACGTCAGCAAACGCCGCTGGAGGCACAAGCACCGCACCGCCGTAGTGAGCGTAGCCGTGGTGGCAGCGATGGGCCTGGGCGTCAGTGGAGTCGCCGCAGCGAGTTCCGGCTTCACCCGGAACCCTTCCTTCATTGATGAACTTCTGGGCAACGTCCGGCCTCAGCCAGTGGCCGCCGCGCCGGTATTGCCGATTCCCGACGCCCCGCGAGTCAGCACTGAACCTGCTCCGGTGGTGGACCCCGCAGCGGTTCCTCCGGTCCCCGCTGCTGCATCCATACCCGTACCCAGCCCCGCTGCACCCGCCGAAACTCCCGCACAGGCACAGGCACAGGCACAGGCACAGGCACAGGCACAGGCACAGGCACAGGCACAGGCACAGGCGCCGGACGTGGTTCAAGCGCCCGTCACTGTCCCTGGCCCGGAAATGCCGGCTTCCGTTCCTGCACCGAGCAATGCCGCACCGAGCAATGCCGCGCCGAGCGGTGCCACTCCGAACCCGAAGACAAAACCCGGCCCGGTCAAGGAGGAGAGGCGGGACTCCGCTAAGCCTGACGCTTCAGTGCAAGATGCAGGGAAGCCGGCAAAGCTCATGCCCGGAGCTGACGGCAATAAACCCGGACGTGTGCCTCCGGTGCTGAGCAATCAGCGGACCGACAAGCAGTTCCAGATGGCCGTGGAAAAGTGGAAGCAGTGGCATAAGCGCGGCGACCGGTAATCGCCAGGCAGGCCACCTCACCGCAGAATATTCGGCAAAGCCGCTCGTGGAAGGCCGGGAGTAGGCTTAGGCCATGATGCATGTCAACGATCCGGCCGTCGTCGAGCGGTTGATGCGAACAAAAGGCACCTGGGCCATCGTTGGCCTCAGCACCAACCAGTGGCGCTCAGCATTCGACGTTTCGCTCTATGTCCGGGACAAAATGGGCATGGAGATCATCCCTGTCAACCTCAAGGGGGAGGACGTGCACGGCGAAAAGGGCTACAAGACCTTGGTGGACATCCCCGAAGCCAAACGCCCGATTGACGTCGTCGACTGCTTCGTCAACTCCCAACGTGTGGGGGCCGTCATTGACCAGGCGATTGCCATCGGGGCGAAGGCCGTGTGGATGCAGCTCGGCGTTTTCGATGACGAGGCCACGCAGCGTGCCAGGGACGCAGGGCTCGACGTGGTGGTCAATTCCTGCCCGGCACGCGAAGGCTGGCATTACGGCCTGTAATTCAAGGACGTGATCATCTGCTAGATTGCAGCTGAATCATTTTTTGAGTCTTGGGGGACAGCCATGTTCGGCGGCCATTCTGCGGTGCCTGTTTCCACTCCCAGCAGACGGGCCGTCTTTAGCGTTTTAGGCGCTTCCGTGGTGGCCGGCTTGACGGCTTGCACTGCTGCTGAAAGTTCGACGCCGGCGCTCACGCCCAGTGGCGCTGCCGTATCGCCCGAGGTGCCGGGGGCGAACGGTGCGCTGGCAGTCGGAGGCGAGGTTCCGACGTCGTCCGCTTCTCCAACTCCCACGCCGACGGCCCCCAAACGGATCCGACGCACGTTCATCCCGGATTACCAGCTGCCGCCGATCGTTGGTGGGCTGGCTCCGGTGATTACCAAGATCGAGACCAAGCACCCAGTGGTCTTCCTGACCATCGATGACGGCAACATCAAAACGCCGGAGTCGATCAAGCTCATGGCGGAGTACGACTATCCGTCGTCACTGTTCCTCACCAGGGACACCGTCGCGGACAACCCGGCTTTCTTCAACGCGTTCAAAGCCCAAGGCAGTCTGATCGAGAACCACACAGTTACGCACAACATCAATATGGTGCGGCATTGGGGTTACCAGCAGCAGCTGAACGACATGGTGGGAATGCAGGAGTACGCGTTCCAGCACTACGGCCGCCGTCCCACTCTGTTCCGGCCGCCGGGCGGTGCCTACTCCAACGTGATGCGCCAGGCCGTTGCTGACGCTGGGATGAAGGCAATCGTTACGTGGGAGGCCAAAGCCAACGCCGGCAAGATGGACTACCAAGTGGGCAACTCACTGCGTCCCGGCGATATTGTGCTGATGCACTTCCGGGCCGAGTTTGCAGCCGACCTCGCTGCTTTCCGGGCTGCGCAGTTGGCGGCGGGATTGGAAGTGGTGCTGCTGGAGGACTTTCTGGGCGTGGTGTAGGCATAGCCTAATCGTGGCCCCGCTTGTGGGGCGCCAGTAGGCTCTATCCATGGATGTTTCCACCCTCCGCGTGATCTGCCTGGGCTTTCCCGGCGCGTTTGAAGACTTCCCGTTCGGTCCCGAGACCTCTGTGTTCAAGGTGCGTTCCGCCGTCGCCGGTGGTTCGCGCCAAGAGGCCAAGATGTTCGCCCTTTCCTCCATGGACCCGGACGACTGGTCCGTGAGCCTCAAATGTGAGCCCGCGTTGGCCGAACAACTCAGGGCGGCGAACCCGGAAATCACCGGCGCTTGGCACATGAACAAGACCCATTGGAACGGCGTTCGCCTGGATGGAACCCTTCCTGATGACATGATCCGGGACATGGTGGAGGACTCTTACGACCTCGTGGTGGCAACGCTGAGCCGCAAGCAACAGGAGCAACTCGGCTGGGCCAGGCTCGCAAAACCGCAGGGCAATTGACACGCCCGCCCACCCCCTCCCCACGGCGCTGACATGGGACTAGATTGATACTGCATACCTAAAGACCTCAGCCACGCGCTGGTCAGGAGCGGTTTGATGCTGGATCAGAAGACACTGGACCACCTATGGAACTTTCGCGATCCGGCAGCCTCCGAGGCAACGTTCCGCGCCGCGATGACCGAGGAAATGTACGACGCCGACGAACGCGCTGAGTTGGCAACCCAGCTTGGGCGGGCCATCAGTTTGCAGGGCCGCTTCGAAGAAGCCGATGCCCTCCTGGACGAAATTGACGACGACGAGCCAACCGTAGGCGTGCGCATCCTCCTGGAGCGCGGGCGGGTTTTGAACTCCGGCGGTCGAGGTGCCATGGCCGTGCCCCTCTTGGAGCAGGCGGCCGAGTTGGCGGACCATCTTGGTGAGGAGTTCCTGGCTGTCGATGCCCTGCACATGCTCTCGATCGCTGACTCCGCGAATGCCGAAATGTGGATGCGGAGTGCCCTTGAATATGCGTCCACGGCACATGATGAGCGAACCAAGCGCTGGATGATTGCTTTGCACGCAAACCTCGGCTCGTTTCTGCAGGGTAAAAGGCGGCTCACCGAAGCCCTGGTGGAGTTCCAATTGGCCGAACAATGGGCGGAACGACTGGGAACTGAGCGGCAGAGGGTGATGACCCGGCATGCAATCACGGAGTGCGGAAAGGCCCTCGCGGAAGGTCCGTAGAAAGATCACGCTTTGACAAATGTTGATCGAAACTACCAAGAAAGATTGATTTTCGATCATTCCTGGTGAATTATGTCACAGAAGGTTGGTGCTGCCAGAGTGCCAACCCAGACTGTCTGACTGAACGGCTTTTCCGCCGCAACAGTCGACACTACGAGTCACTGGAGGGTTTAGAAATGAACGTTCAGCACCAGTCCGTCGGTCGCCGTGGATTCCTGCGCGGAGCACTCGCAGCAGCCGTGCTCGTGCCCATGGGTGGCACCATCGCTTCCTGTGCCGCGGGTGGCGGGGGCACTACCACCGGCCCCACCGGCACTGTTTCCGACACCAACCCGTTTGGCATGGCGGAGAAGGCAACCCTCGACGCCGTGATCTTCAAGGGCGGCTACGGCATCGACTATGTCGAGTTCGCCGGCAAGATCTTCGAAAAGACGCACGAGGGCTCCACTGCCAAGATCGCCCCGTCCACGGATATCGCCCAGGAGCTCCAGCCGCGCTTCGTCGGTGGCAACCCGCCGGACCTGATCGACAACTCCGGTGCAAAAGCCATCGGCTTCAGCACCATCCTGGCCCAGCTCGAAGACCTTACCCCCCTTGTGGAGGCAAAGAACCTTGAAGGCAAGGTCATCAAGGACACCCTGTACACCGGCGTACTGGCTCCAGGCACCTTCGACGGCAAGCTTGCTGCCCTGAACTACGTGCTGACCGTATTCGCCATGTGGTACTCGGATTCCCTCCTCAAGGAAAACGGATGGACACTGCCGAAGACCTGGGATGAGATGTACACCTTGGGCGAGCAGGCCAAGGCCAAGGGCAAGTACCTGTTCGTATGGGGCAAGGAAGCTGCCACGTACTACCAGGAGATGGCGATCGCGTCCGCAGTCAAGGAAGGCGGCGACGAAGTCCGCATCGGCTTGGAGAACCTCACGGCCGACTCGTGGTCCCACCCGGCTATCCAGTCGGTCTTCACTGCGCTGGACAAGATCGTGAAGGCCGGATTCTTCAAGCCTGGTGGCTCCGGCACCCAGTTCACTGCAGCACAGGCCCAGTGGACCAACGCGCAGGAGGCCGTGTTCTACCCGTCGGGTTCCTGGATTGAAAACGAAATGAAGGACCAGACCAAGGCGGGCTTCAACATGATGGGCGCTCCTGTGCCCACGGTCAGCGCCAGCCCCAAGTTGCCGTACACCTCCCTTCACAGCGCTGCGGGCGAGCCCTTCATTGTTCCCTCGCAGGGCAAGAATGCCGCTGGCGGCAAGGAATTGCTCCGCATCATGCTGTCCAAGGAAGCTGCGACCAACTTCGCGAAGACCAAGCTGGCCCCCACCATCGTCAAGGACACCGTCCCGGCCGATGGCTTCGGTTCCACGGCACTGGTCTCTCAAACCAAGTTGCTCGCTGACGCCGGCGAGGACATTTTCACCTGGAACTTCATCGACCTCTACGGAACCAACAAGGACCAACTGGTGGTCTGGAACAGCTTCCTGGACGGCAAGTCGGACGTCGCAACCCTGACCTCCGCACTACAGAACATCTCCGACAAGGTCCGCAACGACAGCTCGGTCAAGAAGATCGAAGTGAAGTGACTTCAGTGAAAACTCAGCAGAGCCGGAGCGACGACGGCCTGGCCGCCGTCGTTCCGGCAGCGGCTCCACAGCAATTGGTTAAGCGGCGGCGAAAGCCGTTGACCTGGGACAAGGTCAGTTTCTTCGCGGTCTTCCTGGGACTGCCGCTGGCGATCTACCTCATCTTCGTCATTTCACCTTTCGCGCAGGCGTTCTACTACTCCATGACTGACTGGACGGGCTTTTCGCCCGACATGAAGTTCACGGGTTTTGAGAACTACCAGAAGATCTTCACGGACGATATCTTCATGAAGGCCATGGGGAACAACATCCTCCTGGTCATCTTCCTCCCGATCATCACCATCATTCTGAGCCTCGTGCTTGCCACTTTGGTGACAGTTGGCGGCAGTAGCAAGGGCCAGATCAAGGGCCTGCGGAATTCCAGTTTCTACCGGGTGGTTTCGTTCTTCCCGTACACGATTCCCGCTATCGCCATCGGCATTATGTGGGGACAGATCTACGATCCCTCCGGCGGGCTGCTGAACGGCATCCTCACCGGGCTGGGCTTTGACCAGTTCAAGGATTTCGCGTGGCTGGGTAACAAGGATACGGCCATGATCGCAACGATGTTTGTGATCGTCTGGGGCTTCGTGGGCTTCTACATGGTCCTGTTCGTGGCCGGTATCAAGGGCATACCGGCGGAGTTGTTCGAAGCCGCACGGATCGACGGCGCTGGCCGGTTCCGGACCGCAGTGTCCATCACTATCCCGCTGATTCGTGACAACATCCAGACTGCCTATATCTACATGGGTATCCTCGCGCTCGACGCCTTCGTCTATATGGCGGCGCTGAACTCGGGCGGCGGCCCCGACAACTCCACGCTCGTGATGGCACAGCAACTGTTCTTCACGGCCTTCAGCAAGGGCCAATTTGGCTTGGCCAGTGCCATGGGCGTCGTCCTGGCCATTACCACCCTGATCTTCTCCGGCCTGGTGTTCGTAGTTAATCGGCTCACTGGCGGCGACAAGGATGTGAGCATCTGATGACTACCAAGGTCGTAAACCCGGAAAGAAAATCCCTGCACTTCCAGCCGCGAACTCCGGCTACCACGCCTGGCGACAAAGTGGTGGGCGCTATCTCGCACACCGCGCTGACCATCTGGTCGCTCATCGTCATCCTGCCTTTGTTGTGGACGTTCATGTCCTCGTTTAAAACGTCCAGTGAGATCTTCGCTTCGCCGTTCGCCTTACCCTCACAGTGGCGCTTCGATAACTACGTCAAAGCGTGGTCTGAGGCCGGCATTGGAACGTACTTCATCAACTCCGTGATCGTTGTTGGTGCGGCCTTGGTGATCGTGATGGTGCTCGGTGCAATGTGTGCCTACGTTCTGGCGCGCTACACCTTCCCGGGCAGCAAGGCGATCTACTACCTGATGCTCGCAGGACTCACCTTCCCGATCTTCCTGGCGATGGTGCCGCTGTTCTTCATCATGAAGAACATTGGCCTGCTGAACACCTTGCCGGGATTGATCATGGTGTACGTGGGGTTCGCCCTTCCGTTCACGGTGTTCTTCCTGTTCTCCTTCTTCAAGTCGTTGCCGCATGAGATCACTGAAGCAGCAGCGCTGGACGGCGCAGGGGAGTGGCGGACGTTCTTCCAAGTCATGCTGCCGATGGCCAAGCCGGGCCTCGCTTCGGTCGCCATCTTCAACTTCCTGGGCCTGTGGAACCAGTTCCTGATTCCGGTATCCATCAACGCTGCCGGCCCGCGGGTCCTTTCCCAAGGCCTCGCGGCCTTCGCGGGCCAGATGGGCTACGCCGTGGACTTCGGCGCACTCTTCGCTGCGGTCACCGTCACGGTGGTCCCTGTGCTGATTGTCTACATCATTTTCCAGCGCCAGTTGCAGGGCTCCGTCTCGCAGGGCACCTCAAAGTGATAGGCATGCCAAAGTAGCACAGGCAAGCTAAAACAGCGTTCGACGGCGGTTCTCACCTTAGGGTGAGGGCCGCCGTCGGGGTCTTCATCAACGAGGGCTGGTGACGCCTGCTGGCGTGCAAGACTGGGCGGCATGGAGCGACTTTTACCCGCGACGATAAGAGCTGGGAAGCCTGACGACTCCGCGGCCTGCGCCAAGCTGTGGGGTGCGGCTATCACCCATCGTGATGTGGGCCGTTCCGCCCCGGAAATCGAGAGGCGAGCTATCGGGAAGTTGGGCGGGGAGTGGGCGGCATTGCTGGTGGCTTCAGCCGACGACGGACTCATTCGCGGGTTTTCATTGCTGGTGCCTGCAGACCAAGACCAAGGCGTCAGGTCTGCTCATCTGTCCATGCTGGCGGTTGCACCGGATATGCAGGGTTCCGGGCTGGGAGCCCGACTGCTTGCCGCCACCCATGACGCAGCCCATGCGAAGGGCTTTGGCCGCCTCACGTTGCGGGTGCTGGCTACCAACACGGGAGCCCGTCGCCTCTACGAAGCGGCCGGTTGGGTTCTTTCTGGGGAGGGACATTTCGAGGACACCGGGCGTGCCTTCACCGGCTATGCGTTGATTCTGACCGGCCGGTGACTGTGAAAAGCTGGACGGATTCTGTAGTGCAACGAAAGGCAGCAGTCCGTGATCTTTATTGTGGTCAAGTTCAACGTCAAGCCCGATTGGTCCGAGCGCTGGCTGGACCTGGTGGCCGACTTCACCGACGCGACCCGCGCCGAGCCGGGCAACCTGTGGTTCGACTGGTCCCGCAGTGTGGACAACCCGAATGAGTTCGTCCTGGTGGAAGCATTCCAAGATGACGCTGCTGAGGCCCACGTCAACAGCGAACACTTCAAGAAAGCCATGGCAGACATGCCACAGGCCTTGGTGGAGACTCCGCACATCATCAGCCGGCAGTTCGAAGGCAGCGGCTGGGACCGCATGGGCGAGCTGACCATCGACTAGCGGCTGTACCGCATCCACCCACTTTGGAAGCAAACCGCCCCCGACACACCTTCAAAGAGGCGTGTCGGGGGCGGTTGTGATTCAAAGAAGGTCGTGGCGGCACAGGCCCCCGACACTTCTACTCAGAACATCCAGGGAATCTCGGCGTGACCGAAGTCGCTGAACGAGCCGAACCGCCCTGCCTTGAAAGCGAGCACTTCGCCGTCCCGGTCCCGGCACCTGGTGACCTGGCCGAAGAAGACCTGGTGATCTCCGACGTCGTACTGCTGCACCACGCTGCAGTCCGCCTGGGCGAGGGCGCCCTTGATAACCGGGAGGCCGCTGTCCGTGACGTCGAAGTCTGCTTCACCGAAACGGTCCCCGCCGCGGACCGCGAAGCGCCGGGCCACCGACTCCTGCTTGGCGCCGAGGATGGACACCGCGAACTTGCCACTCTCCATCAGGGCCTCGCCGGTGCGGGTGCCGAAGTTCAGAGAGATCATCAGGATGGGCGGTTCCAGGCTGATGGACGTCAGCGAGCTGATGGTCATCCCGTACTGCTCGTCCTCGTGCTGGGTGGTGACCACAGCGACGCCCGTGAGGAATCGGCCCATGGCGCGGCGCATCCCCATGGCATCGGGAATGGTGAAGGCTGGTGCCAGGCTCATGTCAGTTGCTCCGCTCCGCTTGTACCGGATCCGTGTAGTACCGGACTTCAAACATCTTGGCGCCGTTCTCCGAAACCCAAGGTCCGTGTTCCATCCCCGGCGGGCGGGTGGCCCAGTCGCCGGCCTTGAAGGTCTTACCGAGGCGCTGGTCCACGAAGGAGCCCTCGAAGATGAACACTTCTTCCCAGAAATCGTGGGTCAGGACGCCGTTGGGGGAGGTGTCCGTGCCGGGCTCGAACTTGAGGATGCGGGTGACGCTGTCGTTGTCCGAATCCCGCGCGAGGATCGCTTCGGACAGGCCCTCGATGTGCGGGTTGCACGGTGCGAAGTCCACTGACGCCGTGGGGGTGAACTCGAATTCGGGCTTTGCCATGGTCAGATCCCCTCCGATTCAGTGGTGCTCTGGATGCTGTAGGAACCCAGGAACGTGTCCAGCTCGGCCACCAGGGCGTCGTAGCCATAGTTCCGGTAGGTGTAGGCGCCACGGACCACGAAGGGAGCGCCGGCGTAGAACATTTCGTATTGCTGGTGGCGGCCGGCGAACTCTGAGCCGATGATGTCCCAGGCAAGCTTGAAGAGCTTCACGCGCTCCTCGCTGGCAACGCCGGGGGACTGGACGTAGCGTTCCATGTCCGGACGGGTGAGGCTGCTGGTCATGTCGGCGATGCTGGAGGGCAACTGCAGCACACCGCCACCTACCAAGTCGCGGAGGATCGAGATCACCCGGGGGTAGGTCTCCGACTGCAAGCCCATGGCCCCGTACAGTGCGCTCTTCCCCGGAACGCGCATGCCGGCGTCGTCCGTTGTTGCGGTGTACTCCGCGGCGAGGACCGCCGACTCAACCGACTGCACAATGGCGGCGAGTTCGCCCAGCTTCTCTTGGACGCCGGGGATCTTGTCCGTGCCGTTCACCTGGGTGACCTTACGGGCCACGGACGCGATGAACTTCAGCTTGGTGGAGAACCGGATCTGGGCCTGCCAGTTGCCCAGCGCGTGGGCACCGGTGTCGAAGAATTGGCGGCGCAGCGTGTCGATGTTCCGGTTGATGAACACGCGGTCCCACGGGATGAGCACATCATCGAAAACAACCAACGCGTCAGGCTCGTCGTAGTGGCTGGTGAGCGGGTAGTCGAAATCGCTGGTCGCGGCAGGCGCGAACGGGCGGCGGCAGTACAGCTTCAAACCGTCGGTGGCTACCGGGACGGCGAAGCTGACAGCGAAGTCCACATCATCCGGGCCCAGCGGTTTGATGCAGGTGACAAAGACTTCGTCGGCGATCGCGGCACCGGTAGCAAGCATCTGCGAGCCGCGGACAATGATGCCCTCGTCGGTTTCACGCACGACGCCGACCTGCAGGTATTCGCCTTCCCAACCGGACGCTGTGGTTGCACGGGAAACCTGCGGGGGAATAATTGCGTAGGAAAGGTACAGGTTCTCGGACAGGATCTTCTTGTAGTACCGCTCCACGTTGCCGGCGAAATCCCGCTCGTCATTCTTGAAGACGTCCGGGTGGGCACCGAAAGCGGCGAAGAACGTACCGACGTGGTCAGGGCTCCGGCCGACCCAGCCGTGCGTGTGCTTGGCCCACTTCTCGATTGCCTGCCGACGCAACACCAGCTCTTGCTGGGTACGGGGAGCCGCGAACGTGCGGTTGGCGGGGCCATCGATCTCTTCCGAGTGGAACTGCATGCCGTTGGCAGGATCAGCTGCGATATCGAACAACTCGGCCATGGTCCGGGCAACGTTCGCGAAGGCGGGGTGCTCCAGGACGTTGCCGACTACCTCGCCGTCGAGGATCACTGCCCGGCCGTCGTTCAGGGACTTCAAATACTGCTTTCCGGTTCTCATCGGAGTGAGCCTTTCATGATTTTGTAGTTATGTTCAATGGTGGTCCCATTCGGGAAAGAGAGCTCCAACTTCCAGGAAGTTCCATCCACGAACTTCCCGTTCAGCAGCGGCAGGGTGCCGCCGAGGCACATGAAGTCAGCGTCACCGATGTCGGTTCGAGCCAAAAGACGCTCGACGACGTCGGCCGGCTTGCGCAGGCCGCTCAGCGAACCTTCCTGGTACAGGGCTCCGTCAACCCACGAGCGCGCGGTGCATGTGTCGAGGTCGAGGTCCTCCAAGGACTCGACGGCGATGACTTCGCCTGCGACGGGCTTGGGGCAGGCACGCTTCGAATCGCCAATGTCCCGCGCTTCGATGTCGCGGTCCGTGTGGTCCGAGCCGATGCCGAGGTAGTACTGGCCGTTGTGGCGGATGTAGAGGGGCTCGATTTCGCCGGAGGTCAGGTTCTCGGTGGTGTCGTGCTCGCCGGAGGTCTCGAACAGGTCCGAGTCCATCCGGTAGAACATGGGAACCTCCGGTGGTGGGGCTACCCCGATGGCGGCCAGTTCATCAATGTGGTGCTGGACTGCCTTGGGATCCCGGCCGGTATAGCCGGCCACTACTCCGTGGAAATCCGAGACAACTATGGTCTTGTCGGTGCCCACCACCCGGAAGGTGAGTGGGACTTGCCTTGTGGTTTCCATTCCGTCTCCTTGGATGGCTTCTAAACGGTCTTGGGTCTAAACGGTCAATGTGTCGTAGGCGGCGAGGCGGTCGCCGATGACGGGGAACTCGTCGCGGACTGTCTGCACCTGTAGGGGATCGATCTCCACGATCAGCACGGTCTCGTCGGAGTCCGCTTCGGCGAGGACCTTGCCCGTTGGGTCCACCACCCTGCTGTAGCCGCCAAGTTCCACGCCTTCCTGGGTTCCTGCGGCGTTGCAGGCAACCACGAAGATCTGGTGCTCCAAGGCCCGGGCAGTGGTAAGCAAGCGCCAGTGTTCCCGGCGGGCTGCGGGCCAGGCCGCGGGGACGATCACGATCTCCGCGCCCCGCGTGCTCAGTTCCATCCACAACCCGGGGAAACGGAGGTCGTAGCAGGTGATCCCGGCAACTGCTCCGAACGGCAGGGAAACCACGGGAAGTGACGATCCTGCGGTGAGGAGACTCGCTTCCTTGGACTTGTAACCAAACACGTGGATCTTCCGGTACGTGTGGACCACGGTGCCGTCCGGCCCCAGCAGGATGGAGGTGTTGCTGAGCTGTCCGTCCTGGCTGGCCTCGATGATGCTGCCGAGGTGAAGGTATACGCCCAGATCCGCTGCTACCCGTGAGCACATTGAGACTGTCGGACCGGTGAGCGTTTCGGCCAATGCCTCGTACTCGTCGAAGTGGAAGTAGCCGGCGCTCCATAGTTCAGGGAGCACGATGAGTTCGGCGCCGTTGATCCCGCGGAGTATCGCTTCGACACGATCGATCCGGTCCTCGCGGGTTTCGGAGTCCGGGCTGGTCACCTGGACGAGTGCGATTTTCATGCTTTTTCCTTATCGAGGTCGTTGTCCAGGTCGCTGAGCCGCAGGCCCTTGGTTTCCTTGGCGAACATCACCGAGACCATGGAGATCAAGCCCATGGCGGCCAGGTAAATGCCGATCGCGTAGCCGGTTCCGAAAGCGCTGTAGAGCGCCAGGGCGATGATCGGGGACAAGGAACCGGCGATCAGCGAGGCCAGGTTGTAGGACACCGAGGTGCCGCTGTACCGGACGTCCGTGGGGAAGAGTTCCGAGAAGAACGCGCCGATCACTGAGCTGTACGCCGCGAAGATCAGCAGCCCTCCGACGGCTGCGGCGATGATGCCCCACAATTGGCCCGTGTTCAGGAGGAAGAAGAACGCGAAGGCCCACACCACGGTGGCAATCGAGGCGCCAATGAGGATGGGTTTCCTGCCTACCTTGTCCGCGTAGATCGCCAGGATGGGAATAGCGACGACGGCGACGCCTTGGCCGATCATGACTGCGGTGAGGCCCGTCTGCCGCTGCAATCCCATGATTTGGGTGACGTACGTGATGATGAACAACGAGTAGATGTAGAAGCCTGCGTTCTCTCCCATCCGGCTGCCGGTAGCGATGAGGATTTGGCGCCAGTTGCGGCGGAACAGGATGGTCAGCGGCATCTTCCGTTTCTTATTGCCCTCGGCTTCGCGCTTCCGCTGTGCTTCCTTGAACAGCGGGGTTTCCTGCACGTAGAGACGCAGTACCAGGCCAATGACCACCAACAGGGCGGACAATCCAAAGGCGATGCGCCAGCCCCAAGCCAGGAACTCGCTCTCCGGCATGGTGGCGGCGAGGATGGCCAGGACGCCGGCGGCCATCAGGTTACCCAGGGGTGGTCCCATGTTGGGCCAGGAAGCCCAGAAGGCGCGCCGGGCGCTTTCGTTGCTGTGTTCGGAGACGAGGAGGACTGCGCCTCCCCATTCGCCGCCGAGGGCAAATCCCTGAATCAGGCGGAGCAGGAGAAGGAGCAAGGGTGCTGCCAAGCCGATGGCAGCGTAGGAGGGAATGAAGGCAATGAGGGTGGTGGCGACGCCCATGAGCATGAGGCTGGCCACCAAGGTGGCGCGGCGGCCGTGCTTGTCGCCGAGGTGTCCCAGGACTATGGCACCGATGGGGCGGGCAAGGAAGCCGGCCGCGAACGTTCCCAGCGCCAGCATGGTCCCCACCAGGGGATCGTCGGTGGGGAAGTAGAGCTTGTTGAATACCAGTGCGGCGGCCGTGCCGTACAGAAAGAAGTCATACCATTCGACGGCTGTGCCGGCCAGGCTCGAAGCAGCTACCACAGGCAGGCTGGAATGCTTTTGTTGCCTGAGTTCTGCTTTCTTCAAATCGGTCATTGTGGGGATCCTTTGCGAGTGGGAGACGCGGGTGTCCGGTGATTCAGGCGGCCGGGGCTCCCAGGAAATTGGGGTTTTTCCAATGCGTGAGCGGAGTCACTGAAATCACTGTAGACGGGTTGTATACAACCTGTCTATATTTGAACAAGAAGTTTTTTGAATGTCCCGACGCTGTTGAATGCAACTCGTATACTGGCTACGCGAGAAAGGCTCTGCATGATCCAGATGACCCCCGCTGCGCAGTCGCAGCCAGAAGTGGCCTACCAGTGGATGAAAAGCTACATCGCAGCGCTGCCCCGTGAGGAAGAAACCTTCCTCAACGAGGGAGTCCTGGCCAAGACCACTGGCACCTCACGGACTCCCGTTCGCGAGGCATTGCTGCGTCTTGAAGCTGAAGGATTCGTGAAGCGGGTCCCGCACAAAGGCGCCTACGTGCCGCCGATCTCCGATCCTGACGTCCGCGCCATCCTGCAGGCCAGGTCCGTGGTGGAGAAATGGGCGGTCTCTGCGGTAGAGACCATGCTGGAGGCCCAGATCGATGCCTTCCAAAACGTCATTGACCAGCAGCAGGCAGCCAAGGAAGACCCGGCCCGGTTCATCGAGTTGGATACCGAGTTCCACACCTTAATGGTCCGTGCAGGGGGCAATCCCGTCCTTGCCGATTTCTACGCTTCGCTCCGGCAAAAGCAACTCAGGATCGGCGTCAAGGCAGTAACCCAAGGCACAGACCGCGCCGGGGACGTCCTCCGGGAACACCAGTTGATCGTTGACGCCCTCCGCAGCCGAAGCCTCGAAGCAGCACACCAAGCCATCGATGCCCACTTGGATTCCACCCGCTTGGCGGTCATCGGCTATTAGTCCTCGCTGTGCAACTCCCGCTGCCGAGCGCTAAGCAGCTCAAACTCAGGCCGGGCAGCCACGAACCGTTCTACGGCGTCGAGCACTTGCTGAAGGTACGCGTGATCCGGGGCCACCAGTGCCACGCCAACAAGCGCGCGCCGATGCTGGTCCTGCAGCCCCGTCTCGGCAGCCGAAACATCGAAGCGCCGCTTGAGTTCGGCCACGAGCGGCCGCACCATCGAGCGTTTCTCCTTGAGGCTATGGACATCGCCCAAAAGGACATCGAATTCAATCCAGCCGATCCACATGGTTCATTATCGCCGCAGGTCACAGGTGAAGCGGATCACATGGTCTTGATCCAATCTTGACCCAACGCAGCAACGGGCCTTGAGTTCCACCGGGCAGTGTCTATGAGGTTGGCCTACCACGGCCGACGGACACATCCGCTGCTAGTTACTCAGGACTGCCAACGTGACCCAAACCCTTGCCAGAACCCGCACCCGACCCCATGCTGCGGGTATCATCCTCGCGTGCGCCGCAACCTTGGCGCTCACTGCACTCGCTTCTCCGGGAGCCATCGCGGCACCTCCTCAGGGGCCAGCCCTCCAAACGTCGTCCAGCGTATCGGCCCTCGCCGGTCAAGCCGAGCAACTGCTGGTGGTGCCGGTGACCGCTGGCTTGGAACCCACCCGGATCAAGGGGACCATCGTGGTGTCAGGAAAGCCGGAAGGAACGGTCCGGGCGACGGTGAACGGCCGGGTAGTCCTTGAAGCCAACGCCGCGGCCAGCATTCCCCTCGAAGCCGAAGTAACAAGCGTGGATCTGACGGCCCAGCAGCTCACCGTGGGACTGCAGTTCGTCCCGGCCACGCAAACAAAGTGCGTCGTTTCCAACGCCACAGCCACCCTCAACAACCTGGTGGTGGACTTCAGCGGCGCGGCTAAGGCTCCCACCACGGTGGGAGAGTTCTTCCCGGCGTCCGTGCCCGCCGTCGTGCTTCCCGTCCCTGCGGATCCCAGCCCGGATGTTTCCGCGGCGATCATGACCGCCTCCGCCGCCATGGCCCACCGTTACCCGGCCGCCGCCGTCAGCGTGGTTCCCGATGCCGAACTTGAGGCCCGCGCGGCAAACCTCCCCGCGGGCAGCCGGATCCTCAGCGTCCTCGCGGACCAAGGTGAAACCGGCACCAGGCTCGCCACCGCAGCCGGCCATCCACAACTCGTTCTCAGCGGCCACGACGAACAACTCCGGACCGCCGCACGGGCACTTGCCAGCGACAAGACAGCACTCGCCGTCACGTCTTCCGTGACCGGCCTGACCTCGGCGCTGCCCGCCGCGCCGGGCCTGACGCAGAGCCTCAAAGACCTCGGCAACACCACCCTTAAGCTCTCCGGTTACGGCACCCCGGAGTCCTATGTCGGCGTCAGCCAGTCGCAGTTCGGCGGTCCGGTTTCCTCCGTAAGAGTCCAGCTCAAGGGCACTCACACGGCCGTCCCGGACAACGCCCAAGCGCAGCTTTCCGTGTTCTGGAACGACTACCTTTTGAGTTCGAAGAACCTCGACGGCGGCGACACCTTTACGGTGGACGCTGACGTTCCAGCCGGGCAGCTGCAGGCGAAGAACGGCTTGAGGATTCGGCTTGCGGCCCTCCCTGCCGGCGGTGACTGCACCGGACCTGCCGGCATCATGCCCATGGAAGTAACTCTGGACACCGCGGGCAGCACCCTCTCCGCAGTCCGTGGCGGTTCAACGAAAGCCGGCTTCGCACGCTTCCCACAGGCCTTCGGACAGAGCGTTCCCGTGGCCTTCGGTGACGGCAACGCTCAGGCGAACACCGTCAACGCCGCCACGCTGGTGGCGTCCCTGCAACGCGACAGTGCCTCCTTGCTGGACACCCGCGTGGTGGGATTGGACAGTTTGGCTGGCTCCAGCGAATCAGGGCTGGTGGTTGGTGCGACCCCTGACGTCGCCGACAAGCTTTCGGCACCCCTGCGTTTGGCGGAGTTCCGCACCATCTCACCGGACGACGTCGAATATGGCCTGGGTGCGTCCGCGCCATTCGGCGTGCTGGAGGCCTTTGAACAGGGCGGCCGCGATTTGTTGCTTCTTGGTGCCTGGGCGCCGGAAAGTGACATGACTGCGGGGCCTGCACTGCAGGCATCGCTGGCCTCCCATGTCGGTAGCGTTGAAGGAGGCTGGGCTGCGCTGTCCCGGAATCTCCTGGTAACCCAGCCCTCGGGGACGCCCGTGCTGTTGGAAAGCAACGCCCTGGTTCCCCAGAAAGCTGTCACTGACGACTACCGCCCGTATGCCTGGTGGATCGGCGTGGCCGCGCTTGTGCTGGGTTTGGCCTTCGCGCTGCGCACCTTGATCCTGCGGCGTCGTGCCAAGGATGCGCAGGCTTACGTGGATGCTGAGCAGCAGTCCACGCAACCCGCCGAACAGGGCCATGGCAACTAGCGTCGCAACACGGCACCGGGCAGCCCACCGGCGGCCGGCGCTGCCCGCAGCGTTCGCGCTGGTGAAACGTGGCTGGGAACGGCTGGGTGCGCCGGTATCCGGCCGCAAGGTTCCCGGCACCCGGATCGTCGCTGTAGTGGCAATGCTGGTGGGGTACATTGCCTGCCTCTACACGATCGGACACGGCAGCAACCTGGACTACTCCGACGCCCAAAGCCACCTGACCATTGCGCGCCGTATCTTCGACAGCAAGGCACCCGGCTTTGAACAGCTGGGTACCGTGTGGCTGCCAATGCCGCACCTGCTGCTCGCGCCGTTCGTGCTGAACATGTGGTTGTTCAGCACGGGCTGGGCCGCCGGACTGCTGGGCATCCTGGCGCTGTCCGCCACGGCCACCGGGCTGTATCTCATCGCGGGCCGCCTTGGTTTGGGCCGGGCCGGGCGCCTGGCCTCCACGCTGGTGGTCCTGGCCAATCCGGCGGTGCTGTATGTCTACACGACCGCGCTGACCGAGCCGGTGCTCATCATGTGCATCGTGGGCGGTGTGGCGGGCCTGGCGCACTGGGCCACCAGCCGCCGTCGAATGAGTGCCGGCGAACTGGCCGTCTTCGCCGGTATTCCCTCCGCTGCCGCGGTGCTCTCACGCTACGAGGGCTGGGCGCTGGTGATGACAGGAACGCTGTTCGTGGTGATGGTTTCCAAGCGCCGAACCGGGAAATGGCGCGAAGCCCTCATCATGGCCGGCGGCTACGTCATGATCCCTGCCGCGGCGGTGCTCTGGTGGCTCTCCTACAACTGGGCCATCTACGGTAACCCGCTGGAGTTCATGTTCGGGCAATACTCCGCATATGCGCAGCAGAAAAACATTACCGACGGCGGCCTGTTGCCTACCAAGGACAACCTGGGGCTCACGCTGACTACTTTCCATTGGTCGCTGCTGGAGACAGTCGGCGTCGTCGTCCTCGCTTTGGCGGCGTGCGGCGCCGTCGTGCTGGTCTTTAGGCGAGGCTTTGCCAACAGCACCTTGCTGGTGGCGGTGACCGGCAGCGCTTATGCCTTCGCGCTGCTGAGCCTGTTCCTGGGCCAGACCGCCATCAACAACGATCATTCGCTTCCGGCCACGTGGTGGAACAACCGTTTCGCGCTGACGGCACTACCGTTGGTGGCCGTCCTGGTGGCCGTGCTCGTCCATGAGTTGGCGCGGCGCAAGCGGCCCGGGCCTTGGTTGCTTGGCGCCCTGCTGGCCGGAATGGTGGTGCAAAACGCTTGGTGGATTGAGGACCCCACGGGGCGACTTGCCGTGCTGGCGGAAGGAAGAATGTCCGCCGTATCCACCGCCAACTCCACCGCGGCAGCACGCTGGCTCCACGATCACTATGAGTCCGGCGGAATCCTGATGGATGAGAGTGCCCGCGGCAATGCGGTCCTTCCAGTGATGGGCATACCGCTGAAGGAGATCTACAACCGCGCCGCCGGAGACTACTTCGGTCCGGCACTGGAGGATCCCGCGAAGTACGCCAAGTGGGTGTTCGTCAACGTTGAAGCCGGAACGGGAGCCAGGGACTCGGGCCCCACGGACTTGGTGTACCAGGCAATGGTCAAGGACCCTTCCTTCAGTGTCCGCTATTCCGTCGCTTTCTCCACACCAACGCACCGGATCTATGAAAGGTCCTCAGACTGATGACATCCTCTTCACACGTTGCGGAGCCACAGCTCAACCGGCAATCCATCGGACAGACCCTGCTCGCAGCAGGGTTGGTGACCCCTGAACAGCTCCAGCGCGCGCTGGACCGCGCGGCGAGCGAAGGCGGTTTGCTGGGCCGGCACCTCATCCTGGAAGCCGGCCTGGACCGTCGTCGGATTTATGAAGTGCTGGCGGAACAGTGGGACGCACCGCTGGTTGACCTGGTGGCTGAACCTGTTGACGACCAGCTGATGGAGATGCTGGGTTACAGCGAACTGGGTGAACCGCGCTGGCTGCCCTGGAGGATGGACGGAGAGACACTGACTGTGGCTACGGCGGTGGCCCCCTCGGCGGCCATCGCGCATGAGGCGGCGCTGACCTTTGGGGTACCCGACGTCGTCTTCCGCACCACCACCGATTGGGACATCAACCAGTCCATCCAGCGCTCCTTCCGCCGGCACCTTCTGTATGAGTCTGCTGAGCGCCTTGCCGAAGAACGGCCGGGAGAATCCGCGCGCATTGCCCTGACGCAGTGGCAGCGCTACCTTCCCGTGGTCCTCGTGGCGGGAATCATGATGGCGTTCCTGATCTCGCCGCTGACGGCCATCATTGTGCTGCTGGCCGCAGCCAACATCGTTTTCCTGGTCAGTATCGGATTCAAGTCCTTGGCGAGCCTGCGCCGTCCCTTCGACAGGCTGCACGATGCCGGAGTCACCAAGGCCAGGGACAGGGAGCGGGCCCGCCGTGGCCTTCCGCCCCTTGCGGAGGAGCGGGTTCCCGACGCGGACCTGCCCATTTACACGATCTTGGTGCCCGTCTTCCGGGAAGCGAACATCATCGACAAACTGCTGACCAACCTGGGCCAGCTGGACTACCCGCGCTCCAAGCTGGACGTCCTTGTCTTGCTTGAGGAAGACGATGCCGAGACCATTGCCGCGGCGAAGGCCTCACGGCCCCCGGAATATGTCCGGATCCTCATCGTGCCCAAGGGCGACCCCCAGACCAAACCAAGGGCCTGCAACTACGGGCTGACGTTCGCCCGGGGCGAGTACGTGGTGATTTACGACGCCGAGGACCGCCCGGAGCCGGGGCAGCTCAGGGCGTCCATCGCAGCTTTCAAACAGGACCAATTCGAGCGGCTCCACCTGAATCCCGACCGCAAGCCACTCATCTGCGTCCAGGCCGCGCTCAACTACTTCAATGCGGACCAAAACGTCCTCACCCGCATGTTCACCATCGAGTACACACACTGGTTCGACTCGATGCTGCCGGGCTTGGACAACTCAGGCATCCCGCTGCCGTTGGGTGGCACGTCCAACCACTTCGTCACCTCAATGCTGAAGGAAGTCGGTGCATGGGATCCCTGGAACGTCACTGAGGACGCGGACCTGGGACTTCGGGCGGCGGTAGACGGGTACCGGGTGGGAGTTATCGACTCCACGACGTGGGAGGAGGCGTGCTCGCAGGTGCCGGCATGGATCAAGCAACGCACCCGATGGATCAAGGGCTATATGATCACCTCGGCGGTGAATACCAGGAACTCCCTTCGATACATGAAGAGCACTGGAGTTGCCGGCACCATCGGTTTCCTCGGCCTGATCCTGGGAACGCCGTTGGCCTTCCTGGCCTACCCCCTGGTGGTGGGATTCACCGTGGTGACGTACATCGGGTACGACATCGTGGGCATGGTCCTGCCGTCATGGCTGCTGGTGGGCGGTGTGGTGTCCATGCTATTCGGCAACGCCATGATGATCATCGTCTCCGGTGTTGCCACCCTGCGCCGCCACGGATGGCGGATCGCCATCTTCGCCTTGCTCAATCCCTTCTATTGGGTGCTGCACTCAGTGGCCGCCTGGCGGGCCGCATGGCAGATGCTCACCAGCCCGCACAAGTGGGAGAAGACGCCTCACGGCTTGGAAGCGGAATATCACGACGACGGCCACTGGGTCGGGTGATGGCCCTCACATCTTGAGCCAATCTTGAGCAAATGTCGCATTGAGGTTGAGTAAGCGCCGGGACACTGAACGCAATAGCCGAATGATGACCAGCTGAGGGGGTTGGACATGGTGCTCGATGCGTTTTCAGTGAGAGTCGCCCTGGGCGTGGTCACAGTTACGCTTTTGGTGCTGTTCTCCACCTCCTTCCACCGAACGCGCTCGCCATATGCAGGCTGGTGGAGTGTTGCCCTGCTTGAATTCATGCTGGGCAACGCCGCGTTCCTTCTCAACGGAACCTCCCACCAACAATGGGCCAACCCTGTGGGCAACGTCCTGGTGGTGGCCGGCGCATTCAGCGTGTGGGCCGGAGCCCGAACGCTGCGGGACATGAAAGCCGCTCCCTGGCAGTTGGCCGTGGCACCCGTCGTCACCGCCGTCGCTTCTGTCGCCGAAAGCCCCGGGACCAACGTATGGTCCGGGGGCTTCGTCTATCTGGCCATGATGACAGCGGGCATTGCCTTGGCTGCCAAGGACCTGTGGTTCATCAAGGCTGCGCACTCCCAGGTTCACAAGGCTTTGTCGTTGGCCGCCGGCCTGCTGGCTACGTACTATCTGGCTCGATGGGTGGTCTATGCGTTGGAAGGACCTGCCAGCAACGCCTTCCGAACGTACTTTGGGCCCGGACCGTCCGGACTGGTATCGCTGGTGTTGCTGGTCACTGTGTCCTTCAGCATGACGGCCCTTACCAGCGACCAACTCATCAAGGGGCTCAAGGAGCGGGCCACCCGGGACCATCTGACGGGCCTCCTCAATCGCGGTGCCTTTCTTGACCTGGCCACCACAGAACTTAACCGCCTGCACTCCACGGGCTCCGGCGCTGCCGTTGTCTTGGCGGACCTGGACCATTTCAAAGCAATCAACGATGAATACGGTCACGGCGCCGGCGACGCTGCCCTGAAGGCCTTCGCCGAAGCTTGCACCGCGTCGGTCAGATCCACGGACCTCATAGGAAGATATGGCGGCGAGGAGTTCATCCTCTTCCTGCCTGGCGCCACGCAGGAACGGGCTGAGAGCATCGCTGCCGAAATCAGCCGCGGGCTGGCTTCGACGACCGTTCCGGAAGGTGTCACCTTTCCTACCGTCAGCTACGGCGTAACGTCCAGCATCCCCGCCGCTGCCGACCTCCCCTTCTTGATCGAGGTAGCGGACGCAGCCCTTTACAGCGCCAAAGCGCGAGGAAGAAACCGGATTGTAGGAGCAGACCGCCTTAAGGCGGCAACTATCGCGGACGAGGCACGATCATGAATGAGCTCACCACCAAAATCCAGATCCAGCACAACCAGGAATTGTCCGCTTTCAGGCAGGACATCACCAGCGCTCCCTACAAGGCGGCGACCAATACACTGCTGAACGCCGACCGCCGTTCGGTGAGGATGATGCCCGTTCAGTCCGTGGAGGACGGGAACGCTAACCTGACCATCGTGGCCGACGTCGAAGGACTCGCCTGGTTCACGGCGGACAAGGGCCTCTTGGGCAGCTGCATCACGGTATCCATCGCTGGGCACCGCCGAAATACCGGCACCCGCATTCACCTTCCTCTTGCCGAATGCGACGCATGGATTGAGGCCATCCTTGGCGGGTCCTGGATCACGCACGTGTACCGCGCGGGGAACAAGGTAGAGCCGGACGGCATGCTGGACGTCGCTTCCTACAGGCTGTTCCTGGACGAACGCCGCAACCCCGTCGCAAAACCGCAGGCCGTTGCCGACGCCAGCCTGCGCCCCTTGGAAGAGTCGTGACCAGTACCACGCCCGACAGTCCCGCAGACTTTGATCCCCGGCTTGGGGAACTGAAGCGGCATATCCAAGCACTGAAGAACTCAGCCGGGCACGCTGCGGCGGACCAGGTTCTGGTCACCGTTGCCCTGCGTATCCGGTCGGCTGTGCGGACCAACGACGTCGTCACTCGTCTGGGCGGCGACGAGTTCGCGGTCTGTTGCCCGCCACGCCGCAAGCCCGGGCCACCGCCGTCGGGAACCGCATCCTGGCCGCGCTGGAACCGAACATTGACCTCGGGAACAACAGTGTCCGGTGCGGAGCCAGCATGGGACTGCGGATCGCAGAGCAGCATCACAGCGCCGAGGACCTCCTCCAGGAAACCGATCTGGCCATGGAGGAGTCCAAAAGCGAGGGGCGTAACAAGCTCAAGGTATCGATCCCGCCACGTTGCACGCAGGGCTGCTTCAGAGACGGATCGTGGGGGACCTCCGCGAAGCCCTGGCAGAAGAGAACCTTCCTCCCGCGTCGCTCGTGCTGGAGCTGACCGGCAGTTCGTGAATGACTTGGGCTCAGACCCATCCCAGCTCGTCTTCTTGGCCGCTATCCAGGAAGTCATCCGCTCCTGTGGCCTGGAGGGTGTTTGGGAGGGCATCGAAACCGCCGACCAAGCAGAAGCCCTTCGGAGCATCGGGTGGGCGAGCGGCCAGGGGTACTACTTCGGCAGGCCGTTGCCTGGGGCGGAGTTCACTGAGCAGCTGGCGCGGCAAGTGGTGTGGTCGCCTTAAAGCCCGGCTTAAACACGAACGCGGGGCCACATATGTGGCCCCGCGTCCATTAGCTATTCCTAGCCGAAGTACTTCGGCAGGGTGGCTTCGTGTGCTTCGCGGAGAGCGTCCAGGGACAGCTCGTCCACGCCGTTGATCTCCAGCTTTCCACCGGCGGCGTCAACAACGCCGATCCGGAGGTGGGCGAAGCCGCGGGCGGTGCACATGTCCTTGAAGCGGACTTCCTCGGAGCGCGGGACGGACACAATTGCGCGTGCCTGGGACTCGGAGAAGAGGGCGGTGAACAGGTCCACGCCGTCGCGCTCCATGAGTTCCTCAAGGGCGATGCGGGCGCCAACGCCGTAGCGCAGTGACGACTCAACCAGGGCAGCCGCGAGGCCACCTTCGGAGAGGTCGTGTGCTGCGTCGACCATGCCGTCACGGGAAGCGTTGATCAGGATTTCGCCCAAAGCACGCTCGGCAGCGAGGTCAACCTTCGGCGGCAGGCCACCGAGGTGTCCACGCAGGTTGGACCATTCCGAACCATCGAGCTCTGCGGAGGTGGTGCCCAGCAGGTAGATGGCTTGGCCATCCTCGCGCCAACCCGACGGCGTGCGGCGGGCGACGTCGTCGAGCTTGCCCAGGACTGCCACCACAGGCGAGGGGTGGATCGGCGTGGTGCCGGTCTGGTTGTACAGGGAGACGTTGCCGCCGGTGACGGGAATGCCAAGCTCCATGCACGCATCCGAAAGGCCGCGGATGGCTTCTGCCAGCTGCCACATGACGTCCGGGTCCTCGGGGGAACCGAAGTTCAGGCAGTCGCTGACGGCCATCGGAACAGCGCCGGAGGTGGCCACGTTGCGGTAGGCCTCGGCCAGCGCGAGCTGTGCACCCTGGTACGGCTCGAGGTAGGTGTAACGGCCGTTGGCGTCGGTGGCCAGGGCGACGCCCAGACCGGTTTCCTCGTCAACGCGGACTACGCCGGCATCGTCCGGGTACGCCATGGCAGTGTTGCCGCCAACGTAGCGGTCGTACTGCTTGGTGATCCACGACTTGCTGCACATGTTGGGCGATGCCACGAGCTCGGTGACGGCTGCAGCCAGCTCGGTGGGAGCCGACGGACGGCCGGCGTCCTCTACGGAACCCGTGAAGGAATTCGCTTGGACCGAGTCCTGCCACTCCGGGCGGGCGAACGGACGGTCATAGACCGGGCCGTCGTGCGCAACGGTGCGGGGATCGACGTCGACAATTACTTCGCCTTCCCACGTGATGATGAGGCGGCCGGTGTCGGTAACCTCACCCAACCAGGAGTACTCCACGGCCCACTTGTCCATCACGGCTTCAAACGCTGCGATGTTCTCCGGGGTAACCACGGCCATCATGCGTTCCTGCGACTCGGACATGAGGATTTCGCCCGGGGTCAGCGTGGGGTCGCGCAGCAGGACGGAGGTCAGCTCCACCTCCATGCCGCCATCGCCGTTGGACGCGAGCTCGGACGTGGCGCAGGAAATACCTGCAGCGCCGAGGTCCTGGATGCCTTCAACCAAGGAGCCCTTGAAGAGCTCCAGGCAGCACTCGATGAGGACCTTCTCAGCGAAGGGGTCACCCACCTGCACGGCCGGACGCTTGGACGGCTTGGTGTCATCGAAGGACTCCGAGGCCAGCACCGAAGCGCCGCCAATGCCGTCGCCACCGGTGCGGGCACCGAACAGGACAACCTTGTTGCCCTTGCCGGACGCGTTGGCCAGTCGGATGTCCTCGTGGCGCATGACGCCCACGGCCAGTGCGTTCACCAGCGGGTTGCCCTGGTAGACGGAGTCGAAGACCATTTCGCCGCCGATGTTCGGCAGGCCGAGGCAGTTGCCGTAGCCACCGATGCCGGCAACGGCACCGTGCATGACGCGGGCTGTGTCCGGGTGGTCGATTGCACCGAAGCGCAACGGGTCCATCACAGCGACCGGGCGGGCGCCCATGGAGATGATGTCGCGGACAATGCCGCCGATGCCGGTAGCGGCACCCTGGTACGGCTCAACGAACGACGGCGAGTTGTGGGACTCGATCTTGAAGGTCACGGCCCAGCCGTCGCCCAGGTTGGTGACGCCGGCGTTCTCGCCGATGCCAACCAGCATGTCTTTCTTCATTTCCTCGGTGACCTTCTCGCCGAACTGGCGGAGGTGGTTCTTGGAGGACTTGTAGGAGCAGTGCTCGCTCCACATAACGGAGTACATGGCCAGTTCGGCGCCGGTGGGGCGGCGGCCAAGGACCTTGACGATCTCGTCGAATTCATTCTGCTTCAAGCCCAACTCGGCCCACGGGAGTTCCGTGTCCGGGGTCTTGGCAGCGTGCTCAACGGTGTCGATGTTGAACTTCTTGGTGGTTTCCGTGGTCACTTGTCGCCTCCCACAATCTTGGTCAATACGGAGGTGAAGAAACCGAGGCCGTCGGTGTCGCGGGGGGCGCCATCAAGGGACTCGGGACCGAACCCGGTCTCCACCGCGTGCTCGGGGTGCGGCATGAGGCCCACTACGTTGCCGGCTGCGTTGGAGATACCGGCGATGTCGCGGCGTGAGCCGTTCGGGTTGAAGCCCACGTAGCGGAACACCACGCGGCCCTCAGCCTCAAGGGCATCCAAGGTCTTCTCGTCAGCGATGTACTGACCGTCCTGGTTCTTCAGCGGCACAATGATTTCCTGGCCGTCCGTGTAGTCCAGGGTCCAGGCGGTGTTGGCGTTCTCCACGCGCAGCGTCTGGTCCCGGCAGATGAACTTCAGGTGGTCGTTCTTGATCATGGAACCGGGGAGCAGGTGCGACTCGGTGAGGATCTGGAAGCCGTTGCAAATACCCAAAACGGGGAGCTTTGCGTCGGAGTTGGCGGCGTCGATGATCTTGGACATCAGCGGTGCAAAGCGTGAGATGGCGCCCGCACGGAGGTAGTCGCCGTAGGAGAAACCGCCGGGGATGATGACTGCGTCAACATCGCCGAGTTCAGTGTCTGCATGCCAGAGCGGCACCGCCGTGGCGCCTGCAAGCCGGACCGCACGGGCGGCGTCGCGGTCGTCAAGGGTGCCAGGGAAGGTGACTACGCCGATCTTGGCGCCAGCCAAGCGGGGCTCCGCGGCGACGGCTACAGCCTCGCCAATCAGGGGGATCGACGTCATATCAGGCCTCGACGACCTCGACGTTGACAACATCCTCGATCACCGGGTTGGACAGGAGAGTCTCGGCAGCTTCGCGGGCCTGGGCCAGGATAGCGTCGGTCACCTCGCCGTCGACGGTCAGTTCAAAGCGCTTGCCCTGACGGACTGCGCTGAAGCTGTTGAAGCCGAGGCGGGGCAGAGCACCCACGATGGCCTTCCCCTGGGGGTCCAGAATCTCGGGCTTGGGCATGACGTCAACGACGATCCGGGGCATCCGGTAACTCCTGTGCGTGAGTTGGGTGAACCTTAAATAAGGCTGCCGCGGAGGATGCCGTCTCACGCCGTTCAGCCGCATTCAAACAGCGTTTTAGCACAGGGCTAAACCCGTTGTGAACTGCAATGTTTGAACGGCATGGGGGGCGCTCCGCGAGCTTGCACACCTATTCTACCGGGAGCGGCGCGCATACCCTATTCAGTGCGATAGCGCGAGGCCACCCCGCCGTGACGGCGGAAAAGCCTCAATTGACGGCTCGACGGCGGCACTTTCGCTGCGTGGCGGGCGTCACTAGGATTGCGGCATGGCTGAGAAACCGAAATCGATGGTGCTGGGGGTCGTGGCCGCAGCCGTATTTGCGGGTCTGGGCCGAATGGTCATCCAGAAGATCATGTCGGACCGGGCGGCGCGGGCCAACCGAGTGACCGCTCCACTGGACGCGGAAACACGCGCCAAAATCAGCGACGCCCTGCGCACTCCAAGTAAGTAGGACCTAACCTCCAGATGGCTGTTTTTCTGCGGAATGGCGCGGATTAGGACACATACAAATGCGCTATTCGAAGCGGTTAATCGGCGCGATTCCGGCGTAGTTTGGAAGTACACCAGGGGTTCAGCCCCAGTACCTTTCAGAATCCAATCCAGGAGGAACAATGACCGAACACATTGCCGAAGTATCCGCCTGTAGCGTTGGCACTTGCGGATTCAACCACAACGGTTGCACCGCATTCGGAATCACCATCGGTGGCAGCCAGGACCACGCTTCCTGCGCAACGTTCATTGACACCAATGCCATGGGCGGCCTTCCCAAGGTCCTCGCCCACGTGGGCGCTTGCCAGCGGTCCGAGTGCGTCCACAACAACAACCTCATGTGCGAAGCACACGACGTCAAGGTTGGCCCAGGCCGCGAAGCCGCCGACTGCCTGACGTACGAGCACTCCTGATATTCCCAGACGACCAAAAGGGTCCCCGCCTCGGTTGAGGCGGGGACCCTTTTTTGTAGGCGCTACTTTCTCTTCTTGGTCGCCTGGGGCTTTGCTTCCTTGGGGCTGTCGGCTTCCTTCATTTCCTGTTCCGCCGTGGCTTGAATCAGAGCCAGCAGCTCAGGATCCAGTCCTGGTGCGAACTCTTCCTTGCGCTCCGGGGAAATGGTGATGGGGAAACCTTCAGGCATGACGTCCGTCGTCAGCTCGGTGCCGTCATTGGAGGGCGACGCTCCACGGAAGAGCTTGCCGGCTTCGCTCAGGTTGTCGGCGCTGAAGGTGTACTGGATGCTTTGCAGGCCCTTGTCCAAAAGCTTCTTCACTTCCGGGAACTGCTCGGCATTGGTCTTCGGGATGGGAAGCACTTTGCCCCAGTTCACACCCAGGCTTTCCAGGGCCTTGGCGTAGGCGTTCTCGTGGGCTTGGTCGCGGACGATCAGATACGCGATGGTGGAACGGGCTGTCTTGTTCTCCGTCATTTCGTAGATACGGCACTTCTGGAGCCGGCCCGTTGACTCAAGCATCAGGTTGTAGAGCAGGTCCAGCACCAGGTTGCCACTGTTGTAGACATAGGAGCCGCTCCATGGATTGCCTGCAGCGTCCACCGGAAGGGCACCCTGGGCCCCCACCAGGTAGTGATGGATGTTGCTGGTGTCCAGCGCGATCTTCAGGGGAGTGGCTCCACCTGCGCCCGGCTGGTCCACAGGATCCGTCTTCTTGCCCTGGTAGCGCGGTGAGCCATCGAGGAGCTGGGAGATGGTGGTTCCAATGAGTTCCACGTGGCTGATCTCTTCGGTGCCGATGCCTTGAAGGAGATCTTTATACGGTTTGGAGGCGGGGTCACCCCGGAAGTTCATGCTCTGGAAGAGGTATTGCATCATGGTGCGCATTTCACCGAATTGTCCGCCGAGACCTTCCTGGAGGGCGTTTGCTGCGGCGGGATCGGGCTCGTCAGCGGCGATTTCGTTGATGAGAAGTTGGGTGTGCAGGTACATTGCGATTCCTCACGTTGTTCATGCTGCGTGTTTGGGGTGGAAACCCTCTGCTGGCCACCCCGGACCAACCCACCATAAGCATGCTTACTATTCGGAGGCAATGAAAATATCGATTTGATTCCCAGGCGTTAGCCGGCAACTTGGTTGGTCAATGCGTTGCCTTCCTTGAGTGCCTCGATGTTGGCCAGCACGAGCTTGGCGGCTCCCTTGGGCCGGTTGCCGGCCACGTGCGGGGTGATGATCAGGTTCGGCGCGCTCCATAGTTTGGAATCGGCGGGCAGCGGTTCCTCCTTGGTGACGTCGAGGGCTGCAACGCGCAGCCTGCCTTCCTGCAACGCTGCAAGCAGGGCGTCTTCGTCCACGGTGGCGCCGCGGCCGACGTTCGCAAAGATGGCGGTGTTCGGGAGGGCCCGCAGAATGTCTTGGTTCAGGGCGTCCGCGGTTTCCGGGGTGGCCGGCAGGATGGAGACCAGGACATCTGTGGTGCGCAGGACTTCGGGGAAATCGTCGTCCGCCACCACGCGGAAGCCGTAACGCTCGCCTTTGGAACTTGCGACGCCGGTGACGTTCGCACCCAAAACGGCCAGCATGGGAGCCAGTCGCCCCGCGATCGAACCGAAGCCCCAAATGGTGACGTTGGCGCCGTCGAGCGTGTAGAGGTGCTCCGTGTCAGGCGCGGACTGGGCAGCGTTGTACGGCTGGTTCCAGGTGGAGCCCTTCTGTGACTCCATCAGCTGGTCCAGGCGGCGGATCGCGGCCAATATCAACGCCAGTGCATGCTCGGCCACGGGGCCATCGTGAAGGGAGCGGCCGGACGTGATGGCCACGTTGTCCGCGAATCCGGCAGCGAGCACGGAGTCCGGGCCGGCTGCGAGCGTCTGGACCAGCCTGAGCTTCGGCAGTTCGTTGGCCGCGTCCGCCAGGTTCTCCGAAGTGTTCCGCCACACCACCAACACCTCAGCGTCGCGGTGCTCGCTGGGGATGGGCTTGTCCACCGAATAAACGACGACGGCGTCCCCAGCGGCGACGAGGGCGGAGAGGTCCACTTCGATAGTGTCCGGGACGAGGATTTTCACTGCAGCTCCAATGCTCAAAAGGGGTTTGGTAAGTACTCACACATCTAGTCCGAGGCTAGCGGACATACCGAAGCACCACGGCGAGCCGTTGTTCGGCTGGCGGTGATGGAGAATCGGTGCATGATCAGCACAGCGAAGGTTGAGGGTTTCGTGGTTCGGGTGGGCGGTCAGTCGCGAGCTGAGGTTGTGCAGTTGCTGCACAATAAGGAAGTCTTGCTCAATGCCCACGCCGAGACGCTGCTCGCTCACCCGGCGTTCGAGGCCCCGGAGGGGCAGAGCTTACGAATCGTGGAGCGAACGGTGGAGGAGCTTGGTTTCGAGCACGGCGCGGTTCAGTCCCGGATCTTCGCCGCTGCGAGGAAGCAGGGCCTCGAACTCTGTCCCTTGGTGACGGGCCCATACCTTCGATTGGCGATGATGGACCAGGCGAACGCACCGGACTCGGTCTTGTCCGCCGGCCGCGGCCCGACCGGAGCAATCCACGTCGCTTCCGAACCTCTGAGCGAGGACGTGGAGTATCCCAAGGGCTTCTACCTCCGTGTCGTGGACGGGCAGGCCTGGCTGAGGGGCTATAGGTGCGACGACATGTATGTGTGGGCGCCAGGGCAGCGGCTCGCGTTCCTATTGCCAGGTGGTTAATGAGACGCGGACCCGCGGGCTAACCAGGATCTTCACATCATCACTGAGATTCCGATGGGACGAATCACCCTTGCTGTGACAAGACAAAAATCTTGAAATGTGCTGTATGTCATATTTGGCTATCACTAGGTACTCTGTGACTCGGCTGGTTGCGCGGCTTTGACAAGAACTGTCAAAGGTTCAACCATCTGCAAGTTGACAGGCCAGGGCGATGGGGCCCTGCCTCCCTCAGTGAAAGGTGCAACCACTCGTGAAATTACAAGGAAAGAGCTTCGTCAGAAGCGGGGGACTTCGAAAGGCCGCGGCGCTCGCCGTCGGACTGCCGTTGCTGCTCTCGTCGATGGCGATGCCGGCCCAGGCCGCTCCCGCCCCGGAGACGCCCGGGAATGTTGCAGGCGTGGCCAAGAAGAACCTTGACCCCAGCGCCTACAAGGACGGCCGCTACATGGTGGTCCTTGCCGAGAAGCCTGCGGCGACATACGACGGCGGCACGGCGGGCCTCGCGCCCACTAAGCCGGAAGAGGGCAAAAAGCTCGACGCCGACAGCGCGGAGGTGAAGGAATACCAGCAGCACCTGCAGCAGAAGCAGCAGGAAGTCGCCAAGCAGGAAAACATCACCATCGAGCGCGACTTCACCACCGCCGTCAACGGTTTCAGTGCCAACCTGACGGCAGACCAGGCAATCAACCTTGCCAAGGACCCCAAGGTCCTCATGGTGGCACCGGATACGCAGTACGCTCCGGACTACTCCACTACTGACTTCCTCAAGCTCAGCGGCCCCAACGGAACATGGGCCACGCAGTACGGCGGCCAGGACAACGCCGGCAAGGGCACCGTTGTTGGCGTGATCGATACCGGCTACACCCCCTCCAACCCGTTCTTCGCCGGTGAGCCAGTTGGTCCGCTGGTGGGCAACCCCCAGGTAGGCATCCCGTACCGCACCGCCGACGGCAAGATCGCCATGCTCAAAGCCGACGGCGATACTTTCGTTGGTGAATGCCAGCCCGGCACGGATACCGGTGCCGACTACGATGGCAGCGCCTGCAACTCCAAAGTTCTTAGCACCCACTACTTCGCAGACGCCTTCCTGGAGACCGTTCCGCCGGAAAACCGCGCCCCGGAAGAAGTCATCTCTCCCGTCGACGTGGATAGCCACGGCACCCACACGGCCAGCACTGCAGCGGGCAACGCCAACGTTGACGCCGTAGTGGATGGCCGCAGCTTCGGAACCACCAGCGGCATCGCACCAGCCGCGAAGCTCTCCGTCTACAAGGTCTGCTGGGAAGACACCGATCCCGCCACGGGTGGCTGCTACGGCTCCGCTTCAGTGGACGCGATCGAGCAGGCCATCCTGGACGGAGTAGATGTGCTGAACTACTCCATCTCGGGTTCAACTACGTCCACTACAGATCCCGTCTCGCTGGCCTTCTTGTCGGCATCTTCCGCCGGCATCTTCGTGGCAACCTCGGCCGGTAACTCCGGACCGACCGCCAGCACCGTGAACCACGGAGCACCGTGGCTGACTACGGTTGCCGCCACGTCCTTCTCGCAGGAGCTCCAGGGCACCGTTGAGTTCTCCGATGGCAGCAAGTTCCGCGGAGCGAGCATCATGAACCGCGAGGTGAGCGGGGCCGGCGTCGTGCTGTCCACCAACGCTGCAAGCGGTGAAGGCAACGCGGCACTTTGCGCTCCGGGCTCGCTGGACCCGGCCAAGGTAGCCGGCAAGGTTGTTGTCTGTGACCGTGGTGTTGTTGACCGCACCGCCAAGAGTGCCGAGATCCTGCGCGGCGGTGGCGTGGGCATGATCCTGGTGAACCTCACGGATTCCTCCCTGGACACCGACAAGCACGCTATTCCCACCGTGCACGTCAACCCGCCCGCTACCCAGACCATCAAGGACAAGGTCACGGCCAACCCGGCCATCACCGTCTCCCTGCTGAACCGCGACACCACCGGTCTCCCGGCCGAAGCACAGCCGCAGATCGCAGGCTTCTCCTCGCGCGGTCCGCTTCTTGCTACCGACTCGGACCTGCTGAAGCCTGATGTGTCCGCACCCGGCGTCGCGATCCTCGCAGGCGTTTCCCCGATTGGAACCGGTGGCGACAACTTCGGCTTCCTGTCCGGAACATCCATGGCCGCACCGCACGTAGCCGGTTTCGGCGCGCTGATCCTGGGCAAGAACCCGCAGTGGTCCCCGGCCACCGTGAAGTCAGCCATGATGACCACCGCCGGGCCGGTCAAGCTGGCTAACGGCTCCATCAACAAGGACGTCTTCGCCACCGGAGCCGGACAGGTTGATCCCGCAAGGGTCCTCTCACCGGGCCTCGTGTACGACGCCACCACCGAGGACTATTTGAAGTTCATCCAGGGCACAGGCATGGATCTGGGCATTGAGGGGCTCGGCACCACGGCACCGCGAGACATGAACGTTCCCTCCTTCGCCCTCGGCAACCTGGCCGGCAAGATCGAGGTCACGCGTACTCTCACCGCATTGACCCCGGGCACGTACCGGGCATCGGTCAACGTTCCGGGTGTCAACGTCAAGGTGACCCCGTCCGTGCTGACCTTTGGCACTCCCGGTGAGAAGAAGACGTTCAAGATCCAGTTCGAGAATAAGAATGCTGAGCTGGGCAAGTTCGCCATGGGCTCGCTGAACTGGCAGGGTGCCAATAAGACCGTCACCTCGCCGATCGCTGTCCGGCCGCAGTCCGTCATCGCGGACAAGGCATTGGCCTTCACCGGAACGGGCCCCAACGGCTCCGGAACCATCAACATCACCTCCGGCACCAACCTGCCGGTGGGCGTCACGGTTGATGGTCTTTCCAAGGCTGATTCCTCGGCAGTTGAGCTGGTTCCCGGCCCGTTCGCGGGCGAGACCAATGCGTCCAACTACGTGAAGAAGGTGACCGTCGGCGCGGGCAGTGCGCTTGCTAAGTTCTCGGTCATCTCTTCCAATGAGGCGGCGGACTTCGACATGCTGGTGGTGACCCCGACAGGTCAGCAACTGCCGGCCGCGACGGCGTCAGCCAGCGAAACCCTGTCTGTCCCCAACCCGGCAGCCGGCGACTACTACATCTACGCCAACCTGTACGCGAGCCCCAACAACCAGCCCACCAAGGCAACTGTTGATGCCGCAGTCCTCGGTGCCAACCAGGGTAACGCCACTGTGACGCCGAATCCGATCCGCCTCGCCAACGGCAAGACGGGGCAGATCTCGCTGAACTGGAAGAACCTGGAGCCCGGCTCCTACATTGGGCGCCTGACGTTCGCAGGAACCAGCGAGCCGAGCTTCGTCACCGTCCTGGTCAACCCGGGCGGAACCGTAGTGGTTCCGGACGAGGAAGACCCGAAGAAGGACAAGAAAGACAAGAAGCACGGTGGCAAGATCCGCGCTGATGAGCCGACACAGAGCAACAACGCCGGCTAGTACCCGCTTGATCCAGTAGCGGCAGTGGCCGGTGGGGTTTCCCGCCGGCCACTGCTGTTTGGGCAGCCGGGTCCACGACGCGCAAATTCGTGTGGGACACAGAACTGTGCTGGGGACACCTGAATCGCAGCATCCTCAGCCCGTTTGCGTGTCGTGAGCCGAAAAGGGTGGCGCAGGCCGGGCTTAGCTTGCGCCGGTTGAGCCCCCGGTGTTGCCCAGCAACGCGGCCAGGGTCTTCCAGCGTACGATCTCGCATCCATCAGTCCTGCTGAATCGGCTGTGGACTTCGCGGCCCCGGAACCATCCCTTGACCACAGCTATCTGCGGGCCGCCGTACTGCTGCGTGCAGATCCGGTCCGGTCGGGGCTCGGGAAAAAAGATTTCCTCGCCGAACTGCTCGACGGCGGCAAGCGCTGCAGGTGCGTCCGGCAAGTTCGAGTCCAGCGAGTCAGGGTCAGGCGAGAGGATGCCGGCGGCGGACCGGAGATAAAACTCGTGGCTTCCAGCGCCAGGTGCCTCTGTCAGCGTGACCGTCAGGTCGACGTCGTACCCGCTCTTGTCTGCGTCGCTGTTGTCTGGGAAAACCATGGTTACCTTTCGCTGGTGGCGGCGGGTGCCCCGGCAGGCAAACCGCCCAGCTCATCCAAGAGCGGGCTTACTGCTTGGAGCACGCGGGCCCGCAGCTCCTGGGATTCGGCTGCGAAAGCCCGCTGGTATTCAACGTACTCGGCCTTGCCCTGCGGTGTCTCAATCCTGATGGGTGGGTAGCCCCATTCTTCAAGATCGTAAGGAGAAGCCTGCATGTCCATGGCCCGGATCCGCCACGAAAGCTCGAAACAGTCCATCACCAGCTCACCCGGCAGCGCGGGCGTTAGCTTGTAGGCCCACTTATATAGGTCCATGTTGGCGTGCAGGCAACCCGGTTGCTCCGTGGTGCGCTGGTTCTCGCGGGTGGGCGTGAGCTCATTCAGCGGGGCGGCATCCGGTGTGTAGAAGCGGAAGGCGTCAAAATGCGAGCAGCGGATGCGGTTCTCTTCAACCACAGTGTCCGTGCCCTCGCCGCCGAGCCTCAGCTTGAGGTACTCATGCCGCAGCTCAAACTTCTCCTGCCGGTACACCATGGCCCACTCGTGCAGGCCGAAGCACCCAAACTGGGCCGGTCGCTTGGCCGTACCTGCGAGGATGATTCCCGCGAAGCGTACTGCTTCGGCGCGGTCGGCCAGGAAGCCACCCCGGTCAAAGGTGACAGCAGGCGTGCCTGGAGCCAACCCGACTGAGGCGAGTTCGCCGTCGTCGAGGGCTCTGTAGAACTTCCAGGCGACGCGCTCCAAGGCGCGCGTGCCGCTGAGGACCACGCCGTCGCCAGGATGCCAGCGCTGTAGTTGGCCCGGTTTTTGGGTGTAGTAGGTGAAGAGGAAGTCCTCCACCGGGTGCTTCTTGCCGGCCGAACGCCGTGCCAGATATGGGTCTGCGTACCGCGCCACGCGCGCATGGTGGGCTGCCTCCAGCCCGAGCCATTGCTCTTGGGGGAGGTGCCGTAGCCTAGTGGCCGCCATCTGATCCGAGGACGCTCTTTGCGGCCTCCCATAGGGCGATCTGGCAGCCATCCGTGCGGCTGAAGGAAGCGTTGACTTCCTTGCCGTCCACTGATCCGGTCACCTTGGCCGTTGCAGGGCCGCCGTACTGCATGGTGCAGGCCTGGTCCGTCCGTGGCGGGGCCGGGCTCAGGATGGACGGACCGTTCTTGAGGGAAGTGCAGGCCTCCGCGGCTGATGGGTGGCTGCTTTCGGCTGCCGGCGCGCCATTTGTGCAGACGAGCGTGAACGTCTGGGGAGCGGACTCCGGAGTTTCAACCAGGGTGATGGACAACTCGGCATTGCCCTGTCCGAGTGCTGCCGACGGGCCGGTGGGGGAGGCGCTTGGTTTTTGGCTTGAAGGGGAACTGTTTGATGTGGCCGACGACGACGGTACTTCAGTTGGGCTGTTGGTGGAACCCGGCGTGGGATTGCCTGAGCATGCGGAGAGGCCGGCGACGGCCAGTACTGCCAGTAAGGGCCGAACAAATCGCATGCGCATGGAATCTCCTAGGTTGCGTCCATTTTACGTTGCACTTTTGGTGCTCGCTTCAAGGAGAACACTGGGGCTGTGCGCTTGGCTAGGGGACGGTTGCCTAGTTGTTCCGCTGGGTGGCGGCGATCAGTCCGGTCATGGCCTGGTGGAGTTCAGCCACTTCTTCCCGGCTGAGTTGCAGCCGTTCGCGGATCTCCCCCGGAACAGCGGTGGCCTGCTCACGAAGGGCGGCGCCTTTGTCCGTCAGTTTGACCGCCAAGGCGCGTTCATTGCCGGGCACGCGCTCGCGGGTAATCAACTCGGCTTCCTCCAGTCGTCTGAGCAGCGGGGAGAGAGTGGCTGGCTCATGGAGGAGGCTGTCGCTGATGTCCTTCAGCGTCCGGGGGCTTCGTTCCCAGAGGGCCAGCATCACCAGGTACTGGGGATGTGTCAGGCCGAGCCGTTCGAGGACGGGCTTGTAGACGCCCACAACGCTGCGGGAGGCCACAGTCAAGGCGAAGCACAGCTGGCGCTCCAGGAGAAGGTCGTCCGTCTCTTGGGTGGACTCATCGATGGCTGTCATGGCTGCCTCCTGTAGCGAATTAGTTAGTGCACTAATGATTAGCGTACTATGGACTCATGGAACCGTCTAAAAGAGGAGTCGATCCGCGTGGCCAAGGAATCCTTCACACGGAAGTTCATGCGCGCGACAGGAAAGTTCCGGGTCATCTTTGGGCCTGCGCACAGCAGCTCCCTCGATCACGAGATGACCGACGCCAATCGGAAGTTGCTCGCTCAGCGCCAAGCTGAGACCCAGCAGTGGGAAACTCTCCGACGGCCCAACGGCAGCACCTATGTGGTGCCCCGCAACCCGGAGGACAAGTCGCTGCGGTAAGCGCCCCTCTTTTCCCCGCCGAGTTGGCACTTAACCCCCATGTTGTTGGGAAACATTGGCATTAAGTGCCAACTCGGCGTCTGGATCCGGTCGGCTTTCGCCGCGCCTTTTCCCGCCAGCGGGCGTAAAATTGCCTCACTGAACGGCACGCACCAGCCCTGCCGCTTTTCTCTCTCCGGTAAGAAAGGAGGTGGAAAACATGGGACGCAGAATGGAAGGCTTCGTCCATGTGACCGAGCGGCTGCAGTCCGTCTTTGGACCGGCAACCCACGGCGATTGGGACAGCCCCGTGGTGCATAAGCACGATGATTTCGAGACCGCTTCCGAGGAAGACCTGAAGCACTTCGACGTTGAGACTGACTCCGAGGGTCATCACTATGCCGTCCGTAACGACGATCCAGGGCCGAGCACCACTGACTACTCCCTGTAAGAGGGAGTGAGATGCCGAAGGGCCGGACCGCGAACTCCGGCCCTTCCTTACGTGCTGATCGGCTCGGTGCCTTGACCCTGATTCCCTTACCGTGCCACTGTTGAGCAACTAATCAGCATGCTTATTATGTGAGTAGCACGGTAAATGCTGGTCAACAGAGGGGGCCGTCAAATGAGTTTCCAAGAAGATGCAGCGGGGGTTCCGGGCAGATCCGCGCGCCCGGATCGAGGCAGTTCGGAGCACCAGGACCGAGTGAGCCCGCCGCCTGTGGCGGGGCACGACAGGCCAACCCGCACCGCCGCTTTGTGGGTGGCGGTAGCTGTTGGCTTGGCGGTTTTGGTGATGCTGATCGTGTTCTTCGTCCAGAACCAGGACATGATCACAGTCCGGTTCTTCGGACTGGAGGGGACGCTCGCGCTCGGCACAACGCTCTTCATCGCCGCCGTGGGTGGCGGAGTCCTGGTGGCCCTCGCGGGAGGGGCGCGCATCCTTCAGCTAAGGATGAACAACCATCGCCGTAGGAAGGGCGTTGGGGGGCCGGGAGCGGGACCCTAGGCTCTATTAAGTGCGGGAGGACCGGAGCGAGTGCTCCGGTCCTCCCGCAATTTAATCCCGACGGCGGCACTCCCTGACGATGTTAAGTCCGCCGGGGTGGTGGGCGGTCTTAGCCTTCGCAGTCAGTGCAGTAGGCGACGCCATCTTTTTCGCGTGCGATCTGCGAGCGGTGGCGAACCAGGAAGCAGGAGTGACAAGTGAACTCGTCGTTTGCCTGCGGAATAACCTGGATGACCAGTTCTTCGGCGACGATTTCGCCGCCGGGGCCGCTGGCGTCGAGGCCATCGGTTTCGTCCAGTTCAAGCACGACACTCTTCGCCGTGGGAGCGCTGGCGGACTGGAGAGCCTGGAGGGACTGCTCCTGGTTCTCTTTTACATCGGTACGGAGTTCGTCGTAATCGGCTGCCACTTTTTAATGCCTCTTCGTGTTAGGGGGTTACCGGGTATGCAACGTACAGCATGCCACGAAAATTCCATACCATACCCCAGTTCTGCGGCTTGTGGCGAAAACCACGTCATTTCGCTCCCGTGTTACCGGATTGTGTTCTGACTCGTTAGCTGCGGAAGGACCGGAGCGTTTGCCCCGGTCCTTCCCTGTAATGCTCGACGCCGGTACTCGCCGTCGCGTGAATGGCCCTAGCGGCCGGTGCCGCCGTAGACGGTAGCCTCAGCGTCGCCGTCGAGCTCGAACGCATTGTGGATGGCGCGGACGGCGTCGTCGAGCTTGTCAGCGCTGGTGACCACGGAGATGCGGATTTCCGAGGTGGAGATCATGTCGATGTTGATGCCGGCGTCGGAGAGGGCCTTGAAGAACGTGGCCGAAACGCCGGGGTGCGAACGCATGCCCGCGCCGATCAGGGAGAGCTTGCCAACGTGCTCGTTGTATTCGATGCTCTCGAAACCGATCTGGCCCTCAGCTGCACGCAAAGCGGCCAGGGCGTCGGCGCCTTCGACGATGGGAAGGGTGAACGAAATGTCCGTGCGGCCGGTGCCGTGAGTGGAGACGTTCTGGACGATCATGTCGATGTTCGAGTGTGCGTCTGCGATCACTTGGAAGATCGCGGCAGCCTTGCCGGGGATGTCCGGAACGCCCACAACGGTGACCTTGGCTTCGGACCGGTCGTGCGCAACGCCGGAGATGATTGGCTGCTCCAAGGCAACTCCCTCTTGAATGTTGAACTTTTCATCGGCACCGGGGATGACCCAGGTGCCTTCGTGCTGGCTGAATGACGAGCGGACGTGCAGCGGCACGCCGAAGCGGCGGGCATACTCCACGCAGCGAAGGTGCAGGATCTTGGCACCGGAAGCGGCCAATTCGAGCATCTCCTCGCTGGAGATGCGGTCGATCTTCTGGGCGGAGGTCACAACGCGGGGGTCGGCCGTGTATATGCCGTCAACGTCCGTGTAGATTTCACAAACGTCAGCCTCAAGTGCGGCGGCCAACGCAACAGCGGTGGTGTCCGATCCGCCGCGGCCCAGCGTGGTGATCTCGTTGGTAATTCGGCTCATGCCCTGGAAGCCGGCCACAATCGCAATGTGTCCCTTGTCCAGGGCTGTGCGGATGCGGTGGGGGTCGACGTCGATAATCCGGGCTTTGCCGTGGATGCCGTCTGTAATCATGCCAGCCTGGGAGCCAGTGAAAGACTGCGCTGAGGCGCCGAACTTGTTGATGGCCATGGCGAGCAAGGCCATGGAAATTCGCTCGCCGGCAGACAACAGCATGTCCATTTCACGGGCAGGAGCGGAGTCCGTGACCTGACCCGCGAGGTCCAGTAGTTCATCGGTGGTGTCGCCCATCGCGGAGACAACAACCACAACCTCGTTGCCGGCCTTCTGCGCATCCACGACGCGCTGCGCGACCCGCTTGATGCCATCAGCATCGGCAACCGAGGAACCGCCGAACTTTTGAACGATCAGCTGCTTGGTAATCGCAGCCTCGTTGGAGAGCTCTTCGATCTTCACTTCGGTAGTGGGCATAGTCATGCGCGCACCCTCACTGCATCAATAGGGTTCGAACGCGGCATGCCAAATTCCAAATTTGAGCACGCCTGCGTAGCTTATTTGCCCAGTTTATCGCCGTGCGCAGGGCTGGTAGGAATTGTGACCACATAGCGGCCACCTGACGGCGGCATCCGTTGACCACGCCTACGAATGGTTCCTGACCCATCCGTCGCCGCACATCCACATGAAGCTTGAGTACTTCCCCTACCCGGTGAAACTCCGGCGGGCAGCAGATAACCCCGCATCGAACTAGAGAGCGCATGACCGCCCGGCGTACCATCCAAGTAATGAGGATTGCGAACGGCGATGGCCGGCGTCCCTGACCATCCAGACGGTTCGGGTCCGGGATGGAATGAGCCCGAATACGACGTGATCGGCGGCGTTATCGACGATCAGCCGTCCAGCATGACTCACCCAAAGCGAGGTTCGGGGCCGCCACACGCATCTGGGAATCTCAAGGTGACTGGCGGGGAGGCGTGGCGGAACACCCGGAAGTCCTTCTCTTCCTGGTGGTTCTGGCTGGCCTGTGCACTGGGGATAGCTCTCGCATGGGGGATGGCTGCCGCACTGGTTGCTTGGGCAGAAGCCAACGGCTGGTTCGAGACCGGCGCCGGAAATGCCACCTACTTGATCATGCTGGCATTTCTGGCACTCATAGCGGCCGTACTGGGGGCCGGTTGGGGCTTCCGGCATTCGCAGGGAAGCATCCCTGCACTGCTGCTGGCAGGAGCCATGCGGGGCGTGGCCTTGGCCGCGCCGGCGTGCGTTGTATCGCTCGTGGTGGGCCTCAACGTCGGCGGGACGATCGCGTGGGCCGTTTCCGCCGTCCTCGTGATTGTCCTTGAAGTAGCGCTGTTCGGGCTGATCGGTGCCGGTTCGCGGAGATGCTTCGCCAGGGCCGCGCCGGGTGTGGCCCTGGCTGTGGTGCTGGTGGCTTTCCTTTGCGTCGGGAATGTAGCGGCCACCATCCTGTTGCTTCCTGCGACCGCGGGAACAGGCCAGGCTTCGGTGCCCGTCAACGTCGAGCGCGACGACTCCGGAAGGACCGTCTCTTACTTGTGTGTGGGTGATCTTCGCCCGGTGCAAGTTATGCACACTGAACGGATTGCCTGGCTGGCCACGTCCAACCCTGCCTTTATCCTGGGCAGCGTGGGTGCCGACGTTGTGTCCACCGATAACGAGGTGGGATGGCTGTTGTCCGGACTACAATCGGCCGCGGACGGGCCGGCCCGTGAAGTGCCCTGCCTCGGCGGGGTCTCTCGCGACGGGCTGACACCCCCCACGCCCGTAGCACTGACAGGGCTGGCAGTGCAGGGCGTTGTGGCAGCATTGGTGCTCGCAGCGGGGCACTGGCTGGCGTCCCGGAGGCTGCGTGCTAATTCGGGTTCTGGCTAGCTCCCTCGCGCATGTACTCAGAAATTACGACGCCTGAGCCGAACGCCGTCGTCGAAACTTCGGTGAAGGCGCTGGGCTGGTAGGCCCCGGGCGCGAAGAGCGGGATCCCGTCGCCAAAGAGCAGCGGGCTGCGTTTGAGCACGAGCCGGTCGATTTCACCGGCGAGCTGCGTTGCCAGTTGCCCGCCGCCACAAAGCCAAATCGACTGACCGGGCTCGGACTTCAACCGGCGCACAACGTCTAAGGGGTCTTCATCGGTGAGTTTCAAATTGGGGTGCTCGCCGGGGATGTCCGCCTCGGTCCGTGTCCGGGAGAACACCACTTGTTGGAGGTGTTGATACGGGCTCGTCATACCAAACGGCAGACCCACGGCGTACGTGTTCCAACCCATCACGACGGTGTCGAACATTGTCCCGGTACGTTCGATGCCCATGGCGTCGGCGATCACGGTAGGGATGGCATCAGAGAAGCGTTCATTCTGGGCGGCCATGTGGTCGCCCTCTACGGGGAACGCGTCGAATTCGCCGTCTGGGCCGGCAATGTAGCCGTCCAGGCTCACGGCAACGTAGTACACAAGTTCTCGCACGGGACCCCCATCGCGGTTGATGTTGTGATTGCGAGACTACAACAATGCGTTGCGCCTGCCCTCGAAGGCACGGCCGAGCGTGACTTCGTCCGCATATTCCAGATCTCCCCCGACGGGAAGGCCGGAAGCCAGCCTGGTCACAGTGATCCCGATCGACTTGAGCATGCGGGCCAGATACGTCGCTGTGGCTTCGCCCTCGAGGTTGGGGTCCGTAGCGATGATGATTTCCTGGATGGCGCCGTCGTTGAGGCGTGTAAGGAGTTCACGGATGCGCAACTGCTCGGGACCGATGCCCGCAATGGGATTAATGGCCCCGCCCAGCACGTGATAGCGGCCTCGGAAGGACCGCGTGCGCTCCACGGCCAGGACGTCCTTGGACTCCTCGACGACGCAGATGACCGACGGATCACGGCGCTGGTCGCGGCAGATGTTGCACGTTTCCTGCTCGGTCACGTTGAAGCAAACGCTGCAGAACTTCACTCGTTCCTTGACCGTTGTGATGGCTGTGACCAGGCGCTTCATGTCTTCGGGATCCGCCTCAAGGATGTGGAACGCCAGGCGCTGCGCTGATTTGGGGCCCACACCGGGAAGCCGGCCGAGCTCATCAATCAGCTCTTGAACTGCACCTTCGTACACAATGTCCTCGTTAGTTTGAAATCAATGCTGGAGTCAGCGGGGTTGTAGGGGAGATCCGTCCAAGGCGCGCTCTTCAATCAGCTTTCCGCCCAGAATACGCTCCACCGCAGCCCGTCCAAAGACCCGGGATTCCTCGATGGTTTCATCTTCCGGGCTTGGGATGTCCTCCGGGACCGACTCCGGCTTCGCCTGGGTTCTCACCGGCGCCTGGACCCGGCCCGCTTGGGCTTCGGGGCTGTTCGTCAACCGCTGGTACAGGCTCTGACGGCCATTCGGACTGCTCGACGGCGCGCCCTCCTCAAGCGTCGCAACCGAACCATGCGCTTCCTCGGGTTGCGTCGCCATGGATGGCCACACCGCGGGAGCGTTGCTGGCCGCCGGGGCGCCGCTGCTTGCAGGGGCGGGCATGGATTGCGTTCCGGGCCAGCTCGACGCCGGTGCGACGTCCCAGCTGGAGCTTGGGTTTTGCTCGGCATTGGTTGGGTGACCGTAGGTTCCGGACGCCGTTGCCGGCGCCGGTGCTTGCGCCGCGGCCGGTTCGTAGTCCGGGGTATCAGTTGCGGGCGTGCTTTCTTCGATGTCCTGCGCGCGTTGCTTGCCCACGTTGGATTCCGTGCCCACAACCCAAGTGCCCGGCGCCTGCTCCACAGCCCTGGACCAAGGGTCGTCGGACGTGCTGGAGCCTGCGGCGGAGACCGTGGTTTTGTCCGTTGCTGCGGATGGCGGTGCCGATGCCGAGGGTGCTGACGTGGCCGGCGCTGACTTCTGTGCCGGAGTAGCAGCTGCCGGTGCCGGGCTTTGGCGGCTGTGTCCGGACGGTGGTTCCCAGTCCGCTGGGGGCTCTTCGTCCAGCGGCGGGGCGTCCTCGTCGAGCGGCGGGCCCCAGTCGTCGTCAGGGTAGGAGTACTCGCCGGCCGAGGATGCCGCGGACATGTCGGCGACAGGCGCGGCCGGGGTTGTGGCAGGGGCGGCTGACTGCGCGGGTGCCGCTGTTGCCGGGGCGGGGGCCGCCGTCGGGGCTTGGGTGGGTGCCACCGGAGCCACCTCAGCAGCTGGGGTCGGAGCAGTTGCCGCCGGTGAGGTTGCCGTTGACGCAGACGCTGCGGCAGGGCTGGCTGGGGCGAGTCCCCACGCCGAGTCGACAGCCGACACCGGTGCTGGCGGCGACTCAGCAGACGATGAAGCGTCGGACGACGAAGCAGCCGGCGATGATGCGGGGCCCGTAAATGCTGCCGCTGGCGATTCACCGCCGGCCGATGCACGGGCTCCCGCTGACGATGCAGCAGCCGGAGTTTCCCGGCTAGTAGGTGCTTTTGGGTTTGGCTCAGAGCTCGCTGAGCTGTTGCCGCCAGCCACTGCGACGATCTGGCATTCGATGCCGAGGGTCTTGTGGATCGCCTGGCGAAGGTTCTCGGAGTGATCAGCACGTCCGAACGCACCCGCGAGCCCACCAGTTGTGAAGGCGAGCGTCAGTACCTGGCCATCGAACTGGGCCACTTGGGCATTCGGTTCAACCAGCGCCCAAGTGCTGCGCTTGATCTTGGTCAGCGTCTGCAGGACATCCGGCCAGGCTCGGCGCAATGCTTCTACATCGCCGGTGCCTCCGGGGCCCGGGGCCGGAGCCGCAGAAGGCTGCGGCGCTGAGGCAGGAGCCTGCTGTACGGCCGGAGCGGGCTGTACCGGCGGTGCTGGTTGCGCCTGCGGTGGGAGAGGCGTCTGTGCTTGAACAGGCTCGGGCTGCGAGGTTGGTGCCTGGCCGGGATTCACCGGGGCCGGAGCAGCCATGGGTGCGGCCGGGGATGCAGCAGCCTGCGGAGCGCGACCGGAAGCTTGGCGGTCCTCAACGGGCCAGTCGTTAGTGGACACTCGCGGTGCCGTGATGGCGTCGCGCGACCCGGCGTCAGCGGCCGGCGTGGGAGCGGCCGGCGTGGGAGCGGCAGGTTCCGAAGGGGGCGTTGCCCGGGAAACCGCCGGCGCAACAGGCGCCGCAGCGGCGGGAGTCGGCTCAACGGCAACCGGATCCACGCCGTCGCCCGCGTAATTCAGGCGACGTTCCACGCGGTCAATGCGGGCTGCGATGCCGCGCTCAGTCTGCTCGGCGCTGGGAAGGAGGATGCGCGCACACAGCAGTTCAAGGTGAAGGCGCGGCGACGTAGCACCGGTCATCTCAGTGAGCGCCGTGTTGGTGACATCTGCGGCCCGGGACAGCTCGGCCGCGCCCAAGTTGGTTGCCTGATTGCGCATCCGGGCGATCTGGTCCGCTGGCATGCCGCGAAGGATCGCCTGGGCGCTCTCGGGCATCGCCTGAACGATGATGAGGTCGCGGAACCGTTCCAGGAGGTCTTCGACGAAACGCCGGGGATCGTGGCCGGTCTGGATGACGCGGTCCACCGCGCGAAAGACAGTGGCGGCATCGGCTGCAGCGACGGCATCCACGATGTCGTCCAGCAAGGAAGCGTGCGTGTAGCCGAGCAGTGCAACAGCGAGCTCATAGTCCAGGCCATTGGGTCCCGCGCCGGCCATGAGTTGGTCCAGGACGGACAGGGTGTCGCGAACGGAACCGCCACCTGCGCGGATGACGAGCGAGAGCACGCCGGGAGCGACAGGAACGTTCTCCTGCCGGCAAAGGAGCTCGAGGTACTGCATGAGCGGCTCGGGCGGCACCAGCCGGAAGGGGTAGTGGTGCGTGCGGGATCGGATGGTCCCGATGACTTTGTCCGGCTCCGTGGTGGCGAAGATGAACTTGATGTGTTCCGGGGGCTCCTCGACAATCTTCAGGAGCGCGTTGAAGCCAGCCGACGTGACCATGTGGGCCTCGTCAATGATGAAGATCTTGTAGCGGTCGCGGACCGGGGCGAAGGTTGCGCGCTCGCGGAGATCGCGGGCGTCGTCCACGCCACCGTGGCTGGCGGCGTCAATCTCGATGACATCCAGCGAACCGGAGCCGCCGCGTGCGAGTTCGACGCAACTGGGGCACTTGCCACAGGGGGTGTCAGTGGGGCCTTCGGCGCAGTTCAGGCAGCGGGCAAGAATGCGCGCTGACGTGGTCTTGCCGCAACCGCGGGGGCCGGAGAAGAGGTAGGCGTGGTTCACGCGGTTCTTGCGGAGCGCCGTCATCAGCGGCTCCGTGACGTGTTCCTGCCCGATAACGTCCGCGAAAGAATCCGGGCGATACCTTCGATACAGGGCAGTTGTAACAGTCACAAGTGAAACCTACCTATAGGGACTGACAGTTAAAGTAGTGACCCCTCATGCACCCGCCAGAGCCCATCTACCCTTGCTACCTTCCGGTCCTGGGGGAGTTCAACAGGATGACGCCACATGAGGGGCCGTCGACAAGCTTACCCGAACTTACTTCGGGGTTCGAATCGGCCCGGTGGGGCTGTGGATAAGGCTCGACGGCGGGTGGCTGGCCTTCTCGTTTTGCGGCAGGGGCACAAGTTCTACATGTACTGCCCCTGTGGATCCAACGGGGTCAGTATGAACTATGTAACTGTCCTGCAGGATGCCGCAAGCGGCACGGAGGCCGCCCATCTGGTTGTTGACCAGGTTCGTCATCTCGGCGGATAGGTTCAAGCCGTTGATTCCGACTACGTGACGAGGGGTGAGATTGCCGAGCGGCTGGGAACGATGCGAGTCTGGCTTTGGTGCTGGTCGGACGTCGTCAACTGGGCCCCGTCACCGCCAGCCATTCACCGGCCACGTCATGAAAGCCGGCTCCTCGTAAGGGTGCGCGGCCCGCAAAGCCCGCACGACGCCGTCGAGCCTGTCTTCCTCAACCACGCACTCAACCCGGGTTTCGGGCACCTGCTCCTCAATTCCAACCTCACCAATAGAGGGTCGCGCTCCCGGTAAAGGTGTGAAGCGGCCAGTGCCGGGCGAAGTAAAGGCGCAGTGGGAGTAATCGCCGATTCGCCCGGCGCCTGCGTCGCCGATAGCAAGGAGGACCTCCTCGATATGCGTCTCAGGAACGTAGACGACCAGGGCATGCAGCTGAGCCATAAGGACATCCTGTCAATAAACTTCGGCTACAAACAGGTCTCAGCCATTGCAAAACGGGGGACTGCAGCGGACCATGGGTATGTACACCGATTGGGGCAATCTCAAGGTTGTGAGCTGCGGGGCCTGGGAGCGAGGGGCCGGACCCGGCAGCTCAACGGTGATACCGCAAGAATGGGCGCGTTGGGGGCGTCCATTTTTCCGTTAACGGCCGTGTTTCCGAAGCCGTCCAAAGGTGGCAATTCAGCCCGATTACACGATGCCGAAATTCTCAGGTACAGTAGTATCTGCTTTCGAATCGAAAGCAAGGAGAATTCGCCTAGCGGCCTATGGCGCACGCCTGGAACGCGTGTTGGGTTAACGCCCTCGGGGGTTCAAATCCCCCATTCTCCGCGGTTGGCCCCAGTCCTTTGGACTGGGGCCTTTTGCGTTCCCGGACACCCAAATTCGTTACCGCCACGGAACCAGTCAGGCGCCACGTGATTCCGGGCGGCGCTGGGGTAATTCCTGGTCGCCGGTGAATATGCGTGTCGTCAGCCCGACCGGGTCGGATCTTGGCTAGTCGGCGTCCGCCTGCTGCTCGGCGTCCTGCTGCTGTGTTGCCGCTACCCGTTCGAGGACTTCGCGGCAGGCTGCGGTTGCGGGATGGATGCGGCCGGCCGTTCTGGTGGACGTGAATACCGTTCGTTTTGGCAGGCCCGGGAGGTCCAGTAGTTGGACCGTGCGGGTTCTCCCGGTCCACACGAGGTCCGGCATGAGGGCCACGGCGTTCCCGGATTCAATGAGCCGGATCTGTGCTTGAAGGTCGGCCGTCTCGTAGCGCACATCAGGTTCAAAACCCGCCGAACGGCACGCCTGCTCGGCCCAATGCCGGGAAGCAGCGCCCCGGGGTTCCATGACCCATGGCATCGAAGCGGTGTCCGCAAGGGAGGAAACGGTCTCGCCGCCAAGTCCCACCGGGGGAGTGGCAAGGCGGATGGCGTCGCTGGTAAGGATGGCGCGGTCCAAGCCGCTGTGGTGTGGAGCCGCGTGGCCGGGGTATTGCTCGGCCACCACAAGGTCGAAGTCCCGTGCCCACGTTTCGTAGAGGGCGGTCTCGGGTTCGCGCTGGGTCATTTCCACACGCACTTCGGGGTACTCCTGGCGCATGATGCTGAGGAAACCGGGCAGCAAGGCCAGGGCTGCGGACTGGAACACGGCCAAGCGCACGGTCCCGGTCACCATTGACAGCGACGCCGCCAGTTCCGTTTCGGCCCGCTCCAAAGTCTCCAGCAATGCGGCGGTGTGGGCCACGAGGATCTCCGCCTGCGGAGTCAGCTGCACCCGGCGGCCGGCTTTACGCAGCAGTTCCACCCCCGCTTCCTTCTCCAGCAACGTGAGCTGCTGGGACACCGATGAAGGGCTGTACTGCATTGCGTCGGCCACCTCCGCGAGGGTTCCGCGGATCTTCAATTCGTGCAGCAAACGCAGCCTGCGGACATCCAGCAAAGCGGCCTCCAAAGGTTCGGGATGGGTAATCAATATTCGTCAGAAAAGATCGCTTTTCCTAACGTGATTGTAGATCCATACTGATGGAAATAAACAAACTTCTCCGCCTCAGAAGGAGCCCCCATGACCAGCACCCTCCCGGATGCCACCGCACCGCGCACCCAGGATTCCGGGCAGTTCGATGCTCTGGCTCAGGAAGCCATCGCCTTGGTCCGCCACTGGCTTACCGAAGCCAGCAAGATCCCCGTGGATGTATCTGCGCAGCGCCTCGCCGGCGTTTTGAAGGACCCGAACGGCCTTGACTTCACGGTCGGATTCGTCGACGGCGTCATCCGCCCCGAGGACCTGTCGGTCGCCGGCCGCAAGCTGGCCGAGCTGGCTCCGAAGGTGCCCAAGTTCCTCCCGTGGTACATGCGCAGCGCCGTCCGCGTGGGTGGCGTCATGGCTCCGATCGTCCCCCAGGTTGTCATCCCTATCGCCCGCCGCGTGCTCCGCGAAATGGTGGGCCACCTGATTGTGGATGCCACCGACGCCAAGCTCGGCCCGGCCATCGCCAAGATCCGCCAGGACGGCGTTCACCTCAACGTCAACCTCCTCGGCGAAGCAGTCCTGGGCGAGCACGAAGCCCAGCGCCGCTTGGACGGCACACTGAAGCTCTTGGCCCGCGATGACGTGGACTACGTTTCCATCAAGGAATCCTCCACCGTGGCACCGCACTCCCCGTGGGCCTTCGACGAAGCTGTCGATCACGTGGTGGAGAAGCTCACCCCGCTCTACCGTCTTGCTGCGTCCTTCCCCAAGCCCAAGTTCATCAACCTGGACATGGAGGAATACAAGGACCTCAGCATGACCATCGCGGTGTTCAAGCGCATCCTGGACATGCCCGAATTCAAGAACCTCGAGGCAGGAATCGTCCTTCAGGCCTACCTTCCGGACGCCCTCGGCGCCATGCAGGAACTGCAGGAGTGGGCCTCTGCCCGCCGCGCACAGGGTGGCGCACCCATCAAGGTCCGCGTGGTCAAGGGTGCCAACCTTCCCATGGAGCAGGTTGAGGCATCACTGCACGACTGGCCGCTGGCTACCTGGGGCACCAAGCAGGACTCGGACACCAGCTACAAGAACGTCATCAACTACGCCCTCACCCCGGAGCGCATCGACGCCGTCCGCATCGGCGTGGCGGGCCACAACCTCTTCGACGTCGCATTCGCATGGCTGCTCGCCAAGCAGCGTGGCGTCACGAAGGGCATCGAATTCGAGATGCTCCTGGGCATGGCAACCGGCCAGGCCACCGCTGTCCGCAAGGACGTCGGCAGCCTCCTGCTCTACACACCGGTGGTTCACCCGGGCGAGTTCGACGTCGCCATCGCGTACCTGATCCGCCGCCTCGAAGAAGGCGCCAGCCAGGAAAACTTCATGTCCGCAGTCTTCGAACTCAGCGAGAACGAAGCCCTGTTCAAGCGCGAACAGCAGCGCTTCCTGGACTCCCTGGCCGGCATGACGGACGAAGTTCCCGGCCCCAACCGCAAGCAGGACCGCCGACTCCCCGCGGAGCCGGCACCTCTTGAGGGCTTCAGCAACACCCCGGACACCGATCCGGCACTCCCTGCCAACCGCGCCTGGGGCCGTGACATCCTTAAGCGCATTCCCGGTTCCACCGCCGGCAACAAGATCGTCGAGTCCACCAAGGTCGCCGACGCCGCCGAACTGGATCGCATCATCGCGACCGCCGTAGACCACGGCAAGGCCTGGGGCGCCCGCCCGGCCGCCGAGCGCGCAGCCATCCTGCACCGCGCCGGCGAGATCCTCGAAGCCCGCCGCGCCGAACTCCTCGAGGTCATGGCGTCCGAAACCGGCAAGACCATCGACCAAGGCGACCCCGAGGTCAGCGAAGCAATCGACTTCGCGCACTATTACGCCGAGCGCGCCAAGGACCTGGAAACGGTCGACGGCGCCACGTTCGTTCCAGCCAACCTCACCGTAGTGACACCGCCATGGAACTTCCCGGTGGCGATTCCCGCTGGCTCGACGCTCGCAGCGCTCGCCTCAGGTTCCGCCGTCGTGATCAAGCCTGCAAAGCAGGCCCGCCGCTCCGGTTCCGTGATGGTGGATGCGCTGTGGGAAGCCGGTGTGCCCCGCGAAGTGCTGGCCCTCGTGCAGCTCGAAGAGCGCGAGCTCGGCACTCAGTTGGTCTCGCACCCGAGCGTTGACCGCGTCATCCTCACCGGTGGCTACGAAACCGCTGAACTGTTCCGCTCCTTCCGCCAGGACCTGCCGCTGCTTGCGGAGACGTCCGGCAAGAACGCCATCATTGTGACCCCGAGCGCAGACCTCGACCTCGCCGCGAAGGACGTCGTGTACTCGGCATTCGGCCACGCAGGCCAGAAGTGCTCGGCCGCATCGCTGGTGATCCTGGTGGGCTCGGTCGCCAAGAGCGCCCGCTTCCACAACCAGCTGATCGACGCCGCACGCTCCTTGACGGTGGGCTACCCGGACAACGCCACCACGCAGATGGGGCCGATCATCGAACCGGCCAACGGCAAGCTCCTCAACGCCCTCACCACCCTGGGCGACGGCGAAAGCTGGGCGATTAAGCCTGAGCGCCTCGATGAAACCGGCCGTTTGTGGTCCCCGGGCATCCGCTCCGGTGTCAAGCGTGGCTCCTACTTCCACCTGACCGAATTCTTCGGACCGGTCCTTGGCGTCATGACCGCTGAAACCCTCGAGGAAGCCATCGCCATCCAGAACGAGATCGAGTACGGCCTCACCGCTGGCCTGCACTCCCTGGATTCGGCTGAAATGGGCGTCTGGCTGGACACCATCCAGGCCGGAAACCTGTACGTCAACCGCGGTATCACCGGTGCTATCGTGCAGCGCCAGCCCTTCGGTGGATGGAAGAAGTCCGCTGTCGGCGCCGGAACCAAGGCCGGTGGGCCGAACTACCTGATCGGTCTGGGCAGCTGGCTCCCCGCCGAAGCCAAGGCCAAGCGCGGCACTGTCCTCCAGGGCGCAGCCGCGCAGCTTCTCGCCGCTGCCAAATCCGCGGACGTGTCCGCTGAGGAACTCCAGACCCTCCAGCAGTCACTCTTCAGCGACACAGCGGCATGGGAGTCCGAGTTCGGCACCAGCAAGGACGTCTCGGCCCTCTCCGCAGAGCGCAACGTCTTCCGCTACCGCTCCCTCCCAGTGACCATCCGCCTCTCCGAAGGCGAGCGGCTCGCTGAGCTGCTGCGCGTTGTAGCAGCCGGCGTCGTGGCGGGTTCGGCGCTCAAGGTCAGCTCCGCCGTCGTACTTCCCGACGCCGTGGTGACCGTGTTCGCGAACCTGGGCGTCAGCGTCCGAATCGAGGACGACGCCGCATGGCTGGCTCGTGCGGCAAACTTCGACGCCGGCCGGATCCGCCTGATTGGTGGCGACTTCGCCGCGCTGAGCGCAGCGATGGGTGGCCGCCCGGATGTCGCGGTTTACCACGGTGCTGTGACCCAGGCTGGCCGCATTGAGATGCTGCCGTTCCTCCACGAGCAGGCCGTGTCCATCACAGCCCACCGCTTCGGTACCCCGAACCACCTGTCGGATCACCTGATCTAGGTCTTCTGCCGAGGGGTGAGCTCTCGGCAGAAAGTGCGCGCTAAAAGGTTGAAAGCTAACCCCTCGGCGGGCCCACACAACGTGGGCTTGCGTCGAGGGGTTAGCTTTCGGCGTTTTGGGCTGGCGAAAGGGGTGAGAGCTCACTCCTCGGCGAACGGGGCGGCTCAGGCTTCCGCGTAGCCGAGCCTTTGCAACCTTCGCCGGGCGGCCTGCTCGCTTGGCCCGTGGGAGCCCAACGCAAACCGGACCATGCCCAGGACCGCCCTGGCAGCGGTGATCACGGGCAGGGGGAGTGGGCCGAGCCGCGCGCGCGGGAGCCCCAGCAACTCCCGGTACTTGGGTTCAAGGCTTGCGACCGCGGCCGCGAAGAGGATGGTGTACCCGGGTTTGAGCAGAGGGCTCAGCGGTGGATAGCGAATGAACGACACCGTCTCGGCGAGGCGTTCATCAGCCCGGAGTACCCCCGAGGCGTACCACTGCTCAAGTTCGTCACGGACCTGGGCCTCGGTGAGCGGCGGATCCTCCACTCCCATGAGCCGCCCGGCCGCCGCCCACTCACGGACGTAGGCATCGGGCCCGCCGGGGATGGGTCGGCCCCAGATGCGGTTGGCGGTAATGAAGGAGTCAGCGTAGGTGATGTGGACCCAGCGGAGGAGTTCGGGATCGTTGGCGGCGTACTCGCGCAGGACTCCGTTGCCGTCCACATACGTTCCCCGGACGCGCTCGTGGATCTTCCGCACACGTGCGGTCGCTGCTTCCGCGGCCGCTGTGGAACCGTATGTCACGGTGAAAATCCACCGGACCGTGTTCGCCAAGCGGCCGAGCGGATCTTTCTGGAATCCGGAGTGCTCGTAAACCCCAGCCAGCGCACCGGGGTGCAGGGCCTGCATCAGCAGCACCCGTATCCCGGCCACGATGGTAGCCACATGGCCGTGCACCGCCCAGACGGCCGACCCCGGAAGGTGATATCCGGCGTCGTTCCCTTCTGCGAGGCGTGGCACCCACTCGGGAGGCGTGCCCGACGTCCCTGTGAAGGTGCGCTGCAGTTCGTGCCTGTACTCCGTGAGGTAGTTCCTCATAGATCCCATGAGACCTCGCAATTGCGCCCGTGTACAGGGGGAGATTGTGTATGGATAATGCCCCTATGACGGACGCATAAGGGCATTATCTGTACAAAAACGCGGGGTTAGGAACGGACTCGTCGCCGCGACGGTGCTGCGGCCACCAGCAGGGCGGCGATGGCGACGGCGGCACTCAGGATGAGTCCCGGACGGTACTGTTCCAGCATGGCTTGGGCGCTGACTGTTCCAGCTGCTTGGCCGTGACCGCTGACCAGTGCCGTTGTAACTGCCAAAACCAGGGCGGCTCCCACTTGGGTGCTGGTCTGGATCAGGCCAGCGGCCAGACCCTGTTCCGAGTCCTTGATCCCGGCCGTGGCCTGAACGTTGATAGACGGGAAAGCCAAGGCGAAGCCAATGCCCAGCAGGACCACCGACGGCAGGATGTCCAGCACGTAATTCGGTGTGGTGCCCACCCGGAGGAACAGGACGTACCCCAGTCCGAGCGCCGTGAGCCCGGTCAGAATCAGTTGCGTGGCGCCGAACTTCTCGATAAGCCGGTCCGCAAATGGCGCGCTGGTGGCCACCAACAGACCTGCCGGCAGCAAGGCCAACGCCATTCCCAGCGGAGTCCAGCCGAGCACGGACTGCAAGTACATGGTGACGATGAACTGGAAACTCAGGTAGGAGCCAAACAGCCCCACCGCGCTGAGATTGGCCCGGGCCACCCAGCCTTCCTTGAGGATGCTGAAGCGGATCAGCGGATGCTTGACCTTGTTCTCAATCACCGCGAAACCTGCCAGCACGGCAACAGAAACTGCGAACCCGGCGATTGTTGCCACAGATCCCCAGCCCTGCTCCGGTGCTGAAACCAAGGTGTACACGAGGCCGAGCATGCCCAGCGCGAGGGTTACGGCGCCCCAGATATCGTGCCCGCTGTTCTCCGCGGACGGCTTGTCCTTCGGGATGAACTTCATGCCCAGGAGGACAACCACGACGGCGATCGGCACCGAGACGAGGAACGTCCAGCGCCAGCTGAGGCTGGTCATGAGTCCACCCACTACCAGGCCCAGCGAGAACCCGCTGGCACCGAACGTGGTGAAAATGGACAGCGCCTTATTGCGCTCGCGTCCTTCCGCGAAGTTGGTGGTGATGATGGAGAACCCTGTGGGTGCGGTGAAAGCGGCGGCGAGACCCTTGATGAACCGGGTGGCGATCAGGATGGCGGGATCATCCACCAGCCCGCCAAGCAGCGACGCCGCGGCGAATACCGTCAATGCAATGAGAAAAATTCGACGGCGGCCCAACAGGTCCGCGAGGCGGCCACCAAGGAGCAGGAGGCTCCCGTAACCAAGGACGTAGGCGGAGACAATCCACTGCAGGGAATCAGTTCCGAGGTTGAGTTCCTGTCCGATGGAAGGCAGCGCAACGCCAACCATGGAGACGTCCAGCCCATCCAGGGCCAGGACGGTGCAGACAACCATGAGCAGCAGCCACTGGGCACGGGTCCAGTGAACTGCCGTAACCAAAGGCGGCTCAGTTGAGGTCTTGAGGGTGGTGGGTGATGTCATAGATTTGAATGTACATGACGCGTCATTCAATGACAAGGAATATGATGCGGAATATTATGACGTGGATTCTAACGGCGTCATGAACTAGAATCAGGGCATGGCAACGACGCGTGACCGTCAACTGGTTGAGCAGTGGCGCAGCATCCAGAACTCCTACTTCCGCACCGCAGGAGCAATCGACCGCGCCCTCGAAGCCAAGTTCGACATTGGGCTCAACGAGTTCGAAATCCTGGACCTTGTTGCCGAAAGCGAAGAATCGGCATGCAGGATGAAGGCCTTGGGAGAACGCACCCCCATGACCCAGAGCGCTGTCTCAAAGGTGGTGGACCGGCTGGAAAAAGCAGGCCTGGTGTCCCGCGAAACCTGCGTTGACGATCGCCGCTCCCTCTTCCTGGAACTGACTGAGGCGGGCCGTGCACTCCACGCCAATGCCGCCGTCGAACACCGTGCCCTGCTGAAGGAAAACCTGGGCTCCTAGACACCGAAAAACAAAGCTCAAGTTTCTTGAGCTAAAACTGCGCCAACCTTTCGGTAGATGGCACCCGGGAAGCCTTTATTTCTCCACTGATTCCCGCAACAATGGTGCTTGCACGCCAGGCTGGGGTTTGGTGCCGCTGGCTTTGGGGAGTGTTTTGTGGGCAAGCATCATGAATCAGACCGGGCAGTAGACCTGATCCGTACCGTAGGCTTCCATCGCGTTCTAATAGCCGGAAGTCTCGCCGTCCTGGCTTTCTTTGCGTTTGGGTTCCAACCCTTGAATTCCGTGGCCAGCAGCTCCGTTGGCGGAGCACTGGCGCAGGGGGTGGTGGAACCAACGGCTCTGGGCACCCTGGTGCCGCCGGAAGCCGAGACCTTGGTGATCGACTCCATGCCGGAGCCCCCCGAACAAATCCCTGGCGCGCCCATGGTCTTTTTCGACCGCGCTCTGGTCCGCACGGTCAGCAAGGACGGATCCACAGGCCTTACCGTTGCCTCCGCCGGCCTGTCCCGGCCACCTGCGGGCAGTCTCTACTCACCGCTTGAGGTCCTCAACAAGAGCTCGTCCTATGGCTACCGCTACAGCCCCTTGACGGGCCTGGCCGGAGAATTCCACTGGGGCCAGGACTACGCAGCCGCCTGCGGCACGCGGGTCTACGCCGCAGACGCCGGCGTGGTGCGGGCTGTCGGGTGGCATGTGTGGGGCGGTGGCAACCGTGTTGAAATCCAGCATGGAAATGGCCTGGTCACCACCTACAATCACCTCCAGGCAATCGGCGTCACGCAAGGCCAGTCGGTGCGGGTAGGCGAGGTCATCGCAGAGGTTGGGACCACGGGCTGGTCCACTGGCTGCCACCTCCACTTTGAGACGATCGTGAACGGTCTGCATACCGATCCCGCCAATTGGACACTGCTGTCCATCCGCCAGACTGATCCGCTGCAGACCATCGCCATGGTGAACTACCAGCCCGGTGTGGGAAATGGCGCCTCCGGGACCCCGCAATGGGCCGTTCCCGTATCGGATGGAACCAACCGGGCTGTCATTGGTGGAGAGCACGAACACGACGAACCGCTTCCTGTTCCGCCCGCCGTTTCGTCCGGCACCACTCCACCGGCCGCAAATCCGCCGAGCAACCCCGGGGGCACTCAGACCACTCCGCCAGCCACCACGACGCCGGTTCAAACCACGACGCCGACGCCCTCGCCTTCCGTGACGGCTACGCCGACGCCCACTCCGACGCAGACTGCCACACCGACTCCGACGACCACTGCGACACCAACGCCGACGACCACTGCGACACCATCGCCGACGGGCACCTCTACGCCGCCGCCGTCGACGAGCGCCCCGGCAACCACAACCGTGCCGCCATCGCTGACGACAGCCCCGGTGGCGCCGACCCTCCAAACGGCTGTTGTTCCGCCGCCGGCAGTTGTTGAACCTGCTCCGGCACCAGTAGTCGTGGCTCCGGCTCCAGTAGTCGTGGCTCCCGCTCCGGCTCCAGCCGTCGTCGAAGCGCCTGCCGTAACCCAGGCCGTGGTTCCGGCCGCTCCTGCACCTCCGGCTGCTCCTGCGCCCACGCCTGTCGCCGTCCTTCCGTCGGCGCTGCCGGCAGTGGTCCTCCCGCCGGGCTACATCCTGATCGCACCCGACCTGGTCCAGCGGCCGGACGGCGTGATCGTGCCGTTGTCCTCGCTCATCCTTCCGGCGCCCTAGACGCCACACGCTGACGGCACGTGCAACGCTGGCATATCTGCGTTTCGCGGCCCCAAGCCAGCTCCCGTAAGCTCGATGGCGGCAATCCCGCCAGACGACGTCGTCAGGAAGCGAACCCCATGACCAGCCTTTACAGCATTCCCCTTACCTTCAACGATGGCACCGAAGCAGACTTCGGCCGGTTCGAGGGCAAAGCGGTCCTGGTGGTGAATGTCGCTTCCGAATGCGGCTATACCCGCCAGTACGCGGGCCTGGAGGAGCTGTACGGCAAGTATCGCGCGCAGGGTTTGGAGATCCTCGGCGTGCCCTGCAACCAGTTCGGTGGGCAGGAGCCCGGCGCCGACCATGAGATTGCAGAATTCTGCGAGCGGAACTTTGGCGTAACCTTCCCCCTGACCAGCAAAGCCAACGTCTTGGGTAAACAGCAGCACCCCCTGTTTACGGAACTGACCCAGGACGAGGACGGGCAGCCGGCCAAGGTGAAGTGGAACTTCGAGAAGTTCGTCATAAACCGTGGTGGTGAACTCGTGGCAAGGTTCCCATCCACAGTGGAGCCTGACTCCGAAGACCTTATGGAAGCAGTGGAAAAGGCGCTGGCGTAGAGCCGCCGATTCTGAAGGGAGGAAAGTAATTTTCCAACATTCCGCCGGAAATTAGCCAGTTGTTGGCTTGTTGTCTGGTTGGATTGGCCCTACTGGATTGACACGGGAGAAGCCGTCTCCCACCAAACGCTAAGGCAAGCTATGGAGCTCATCGAGGCCGAATACCCCAAACCAGGTCATGTGCTTTTGCACCTGAGTGATCTTCACCTGGTGGGTGGACCGGGCACGCTCCACGGCTCGGTGGACAGCGCAGCCAGGCTCCAGGAGATCTGCGAGCAAATCATCGCCTCACGGATCAGGCCCGAGGCCATCATCTTCACCGGAGACCTCGCTGACAAGGGTGAGCTCGAAGCCTACGAGCGTCTCCGCGAGATGATTGAACCTCTCTGCGCGTCGCTGGGAGCCAAGGCCATTTGGGCCATGGGCAACCACGACAACCGGTCAAACTTCCGTTCAGCATTCGCGGACGCGTCTGCGGCCAGCAAGCCGCAGGATCCGGTGGACCGCAGCTACTTCGTCAACGGACTGCGTATCATCACCTTGGACACCACCGTCCCGGGCCATCACCACGGGGAACTGACAGAATCCCAGCTGGCCTGGCTGGCTTCTGAACTGGCCACGCCGGCCCCGGACGGCACCATCCTTGCGCTGCATCACCCGCCCGTGCCGTGCGTTCAGGACCTCGCGGTGTTGGTAGAGCTGCGCGACCAAGCCGCACTGGCCGCCGTCGTGCGTAATACTGACGTTCGCACCATCCTGGGTGGCCACCTGCATTACTCGACGACGGCGAGCTTCGCCGGCATCCCGGTTTCGGTCGCCTCGGCCACGTGTTACACGCAGGACCTCGCGGTTCGAGCCGGCGGACAGCGAGGGCGCGACGGAGCACAGTCGTACAACATGATCCACGTCTACGAGCACACGATCGTGCATTCCGTTGTGCCGATGTCCGGCGGAGTCACTGTTGGCGAGCCCTTGGATGCAGTGGAGGTTCAGCGGCGCCTGGCGGCAGCCGGCATCCGCATCCCGCACGAGTCCCGGGTGGGAGCCCACACCTCGCCGGGGACGCACACCTCTTCGCTCCCGCTTGTTTCACCCGGCGGCTTTACTTCTCCCAAGGCGCCTTGACGGGGAAGTACTTCTCCAGGAAATCGGTCACCAGTTCGGCGCGTTCTTCTGCCTCGACCTCGGGGAAGCTGCCATCGTTCAGGCAGAAGAAGTCCATGTGGCGCTTGGCCAGGAGCTTGGGCAGGTAGTGCAGTCCGGCCCACATGGTGGAGTCCACGTACCTGACTTTGGCGTTGGTCTGGGTGACAGCGCGGCCGGTCAGCAAGGCGTAGTAGTGGTAGAACGAGTTGGTCACCGAGATATTGTCCGCAGCGCGGAAACGGCTGCCCGCGGTCTTGGCGAATTCCGCGGGGAATTCCTTCTCCATGCGCGCCACAACACTCCGCCGCAGGGGTGCCGCGGTGTGCTCAAGGTGCCTGGTGGTGATCCGGCCGAAGCGCTCCCACAGCAGCTTGCGGTTGACACGGGCTGCATTCTCAAAGCCGCTGCGTTCGGCGTCGTTCTCGCCCAAGCCAATGCGGGTGTCAGCTTCAATGAACTTGGTGATGCCCCCGGGCGTGAAGAACATGTCAGGGCCAACGGGCCGGCCAAAGAACATATCGTCATTGGAGTACAGGAAGTGCTCTGAGAGGCCGTCGATGTGGTGGAGCTGGCATTCCACGGCTTGCGAGTTGTGGGTTGGCAGGACGGAAGGATCGGCGAAAAACTCCTCGCTGCGCACAATGGTCACGGAGGGGTGGTCCGCCAGCCAGGCCGGTGCGGGGGAGTCTGTAGCGATGAAGATCCGGCGGATCCACGGCGCGAACATGTGCACTGAGCGCAGCGCGTACTTCAGCTCGTTGACCTGGCGGAAGCGTGCCTCATGGTCGTCGCCCTCGCCAAGGACAGCCCCGGCCTGCTGGGCGCGCCTCCTGGCGATGTACTCGGGGTCGCTGCCATCCACCCACGAGAAAACGATGTCGATATCGAAGTCGATATCGCTGGCATGGTCAGCGAACATGTTCTCGATGGTGGGCCACGTGAGACCGTGGCGCTGGACTGTGCCGCGCACGGCGTCCTGCCGCAGCATGGTGCGGCGGGTCAGTGAATTCTCCACCGGTAGCTCCAGATGGTCGCCTTCGAACCGCCACAGCTCAAGCTGCACACCCAGGGCAGGGCCATACCAGAGGCCGCCACCGATCTCAACGCGGGGGCGGTACAGGCGGAAGATGCGGGCTTTCCGGTTTGCGGACAGCTCGCCGTCGGCCACCAGCACGGACGTCTTCTTCTTGGCGTCCACAGTCATGGAGTAGAAAGGCTCATTCCGGAATGCTGAAACAAGCGCCTTCCGGACGTCCTTGCGTGACTCCCAGTCGACGGCGACGACCGGCCTCTCGTCATTACCTCGCACCAGGATGAAGTCGACACCTGCGGCATCCAAAGCGGCCCGGACAGCCAGGAGATCGGACACCATGGCCTGTTGCGGCGTGAGTTCGCCGTTGACCAGGGCGTACCGCCCGCGGTGACGGACGACGTCGGACCTGTGCCTAAGATGCGCGACGACGGCAGGCGAGATCGCCTCAGCAATCGCATCCTCTTCGATGGACGGGCTGCCGTGGTAAATCGGATCGACCTGTGCTTGTGTGATGGCTGTATCTCCGGGATCGTTGGGGTGCGTGGAACTGGGTTCGCTGTTTGCTAAATGGAAAGGGCCTCGCGCCAGCTGCGGAGGAATGCGCCGCCGGCATCGTCGTGGATAACGTCGTCCGCCAACTCCAAGTCAGCGGCCGTCAAGATGGTGTAGGGCTTCACCGGTACGCCGTCTGCGGGCCGGACATCCACGTGCTTCACATCGTGATCGTTGTGGTGAAGCCAGTCTGCCATGGCATAGTCCGTGCGGGAATCACCAACGGTCCGCCAAGAGAGCGGGGTAATGCCTTGGGCCGCCAGGAGTTCAACGGCGCGGCTGGCTCCGAGGTCCTTGCCCAGGCGGACGGATTCAATGTCTGTGGAGATGATGGTGGGGTCAAGGCGGTAGTCCGCGGTGTCATCGGACTCCGGTGCGTGGTGGTCCAGAATTGCGGCGTTGAGGCCGTGGCGTCCCATGATGTCCAGGGCGTCGGCGTCGAAGAGTTTCTGCTCGGCCAGGTAATCCTCGCTGGCCACGTCCAGATGCTGCTCCACCGAGACCATGGCGCGCTTGGTCTCGTCAAAGAACATGTGCGCGGAGTAATCCTCGGCAACGAGCCTGCGGATGTCGTCCCCATAGGCTTTGGGAACGGCAAGCTCATGATCCACGTGGATAGGGCCCGGGCCCTCCGCGGTGTAGCTGAACCACACAGCGCCCTTCTCGCAAATAGCGTGAATGACAGTGTCCGCCGGCATTCCGGCGGCAATCATGGGTTCCATGACCTGCTCGCTGATAAATGCATCCGAGCGGCCCGTGTTGAAGATGACGGGGATGCCTGCCGAGGCCAAGGCCACCATGTCCGCAATGATGTCCGGCTTGACGTCGCGCGTCACAGGGCTGGCGATAGGGCCATCCACGTCCAGCAGCAACGCCAAGGCGGGCCTGGTGCGGGCAACGGTCCGGTCAGTACCGTGGAGCGGTTGAGTCATGCCCCTATTCTGTCAGTCCCGGCGGTTGCCTTCACAGCTATGACGCTCGACGACGATTAGTCACCTTTTGGCTACAACCTGCCTGTGCCGCGGGTCACAAGTTCCGTTAGGGCGGTATCTTCCATAGGCTTGCAGGGTGATCTTCAAAGCTGTGGGCGAGGGACGCCCGTACCCTGACCATGGATACTCCGCGCCGCGGGACTGGGCTGCCCTGCCTCCGCGCCCTGTCCGCCTCGACGACCTGGTAACCACAAAGCGCACCCTGGATTTGGAGGCTCTGTTAGCAGAGGACTCAACCTTCTTTGGTGATTTGTTCCCTCACGTCGTCCAGTATCAAGGCGTCATGTACCTCGAAGACGGGCTTCACCGGGCTGTCCGTACTGCGCTCCACCAGAGGACGGCCATTCACGCACGGGTATTGGTCATCGATGGCTAGCAAGCGCAGGCGTCCCAAAGATGTGACGCAGCTCCACGGCCACCATGTTGTGACCGGGCCGGAGCTTCGGGCAACCTTTGCCGAAGATGCCCGTGCCCACAAAGGTCGCTTCCGGCGGCGGCTGTTCCATGGAATCGTCCTGGTCCTGCTGGTTGGAGTGATCGCCGCCGGGGCCGTGGGTGCGTGGGCGATCATGAATGGCATGATCAAGGTCCCCACTGCGATCGCCAGCAAAGCCCCCACCAGCCTATGTCCCGCCACCACGTTCGACTACGTCCCGAACGAGACCGTGACCATCAACGTCTTCAACGCCACGTCCCGTGGCGGATTGGCCGGCACGGTTGCAGACGAGTTCACCGCCCGCGGCTTTAAGGTTGCCTCAGTGGACAACAGCGACACCGCGTACTCCGGCATCGGCGTGGTGGTGTCCGGCGTCAAGGGCCAGGCTGCAGCGTTCAACGTGCAGCGGAACCTTGCGGGGACGGACTACTTCGAAGACAACCGCGAGGACGAATCAGTGGATGTCATCATCACCCCTGGTTTCGAAGGCCTTGTGGAACCCCAGCTGGTGGACCAGACCCCCGGCACACTGCAGTGCCCCCGGGAGGATTTGCGGATCGCGGACAACTCCAAATGGCCCATCATCCCCTCGCTTCCCGCAGGGAACTAGGGCGCGCCAGGGACTCGCATTTTCATTGGCGACGCGCTGGGTGTTGGGCGACGCCCGGATGTGGGTGTCCCGAGTCAGTATGCGGGTCGTTAGCCGGCCAGGGCGTCGTGGGCAGGCGCGTCCAGCCTGATGGGCCTTCCAGTGTCGTCAAACCGGGCCCCCGCACCCAACTGAATGAAGCGCACCGTTTGCGTTGTGTGGGCTTCTACGTCCGAGGTTGGGGCAGGCGGCTGAGAGTCGCCGTCGGACGTTCGGTTGCGTCGTGCGGCGCTGGCGGACAGTGTTCCGTGGATAAGCCGCGCCAACTGGGCGACATCGATATCCGGAAGGTAGCCCTGCTGGACCCCGTCCTGGAGAATGTCCTGAAGCAGGACGTTGAGGTCGCCCACATGGTCCGCAAGCTTCGCGAAGGAACCGGGGGAGAGGACGGCCGCCATCGCCGGTCCTGGCGGCAGGTGGCGGCGGCTGAGGTCCTCCACCTGGGCACGGACGTAGAGGGCAAGCCTGTCCACCGGGTTCTCCAGTGCGGCCAGAGAATCCCGGAGGTCCACGATGAACCGCTCAGTCTCGTCCAAGGCGTACGCGATGAGCAGTTGCTCCATGTCCGCGTAATAGTTGTAGACCGCGGTGCGTCCCACGCCGGCGTGCCGGGCGACGTCCGTCATGGTGAGCCCTGGGAGGCCATGGGTGAAGAGGAGCTCTCCAAAAGCGGTCAGAATCCGACGTTGGGTCTCGGCGCGTTGGGCAGCATTCGTGGCGGCCGTGATCCTTGGCATACAGACACTTTACAGTGATCTGTCACTAAGAGCTGTGAGGCGTCAGCATCAGTTGCCTGCAGGAGCCCGGGATGTGGTCTTGCGGAGGACCAGATGCGGCGTTCGGACCACGCTGCCTGGTGACTTAACCCCTTCGATCCGGTCCACGGCGCGGCCAACGGCCGCGGCGGCAAGGAGCGGAGCGTCCTGGCTGACGGAGGACAGTTGGACGAAGCTGAGCTTGGCGAAGTGGCTGTCGTCATAGCCCAGTACCGATATATCCTCGGGAATCCGGATCCCCGCGGCCCTGAAGCTTTCCATTATTCCGAGGGCCGACCTGTCGTTGAAGGCGATGACAGCCGTGGGCAGATTCGCCTGAAGGATTTGCCCGGCTCCCATGCCGTCTTCCTCTCCTGGACCACCTGGAACAACCACAGGTTGCAGCCCGTGGCGGATCATTTCCGAGCGGTACGTCTCCCGGCGTCTGTCCGACGAGACGGCAGCGCCGCCGTCGACGTGGACGATCCGGCTATGACCGAGACTGACCAAGTGGTCAACGGCTAACGCGATGCCTGCGTAATCGTCACTGCTGACCGAATCCACGAGGTCGCCCACATTGTCCCGAAGGAGGCTTACCACCGGCACCTGGCGGGCGTGTAGTGCGAGTTCATCCACGCTGAGGGTGGGAGCGATGATGATCAACGCCTCGGCGCCGACATCCAGCAAGGTCTCAATGGCGCGGGCCTCGGGCCTTCCGCTGGCCACTGCGCTCAGCGCAATTTCGTAGCCCATGGCCGAGGCTTCAGCGTACGCGGCATCCACAATTTCGGCATGAAAGGGCTGTGAGCTGGAAAAGATGAGACCCAGGAGTTTGGTCCTGCTGCTCCGCAGTAGCCTCGCCCGGGAGTCTGCCCGATATCCGAGTTGGCGGGCCGCCTCCAGGACTCTTTGCCGCGTCGATTCCGCCGCGCCGGGTGCACCCCGCATCACGATGGAAACCAAGGCACGGGAGACGCCGGCAGCCTCGGCTACGTCCATCAAAGTGGGGCGGCGCTGCAAATCCGACATATTTCCTCCTGGGTGCAAACAGTCTATAGAACGATCTAGACGTAGGGCGAACGACATGTCAGGATGGTGCGACTAGAACGATCTAGAAGACTATTTCAGGAGCTACCATGAGTTACCTTCAGCATCCGGTCACCGAAGACCGGCCGGTTCGTATCGGACTGATCGGAGCCGGATGGATCGGGAGTTTCCACGCTGAGTCCGTTGCGCAGCGCATCCCCAATGCCCGGCTTGAGGCGACCGCGGATCCCGCCCTTCAGGCCGTCGAGGCACTTGCCGGCCGCTTGGGCGTGGCCAAGATCAGTAGTGACCCGGCAGATGTGCTGAATGATCCGGATGTGGATGCTGTCCTTATCGCCGCGCCCGCGCGCTTTCATTCCGGGCTGATCGCCGCGGCAGCGCGGGCGGGTAAGCACGCTTTCTGCGAAAAGCCGGGTGGCCGTACTGTGGAAGAGCTTGATGAGGCGCTGGAAGCGGCAGAGGCCGCGGGCGTGATCGTCCAGTTCGGTTTCAACCGACGCTACGCAGACGACTTCGCCGCCGCCCGCAGGCTCATCGATGACGGCGCCATAGGAACCCCGCAGTTGCTGCGGTCCTTGACCCGCGATCCCGGCAACCCGGACGGGATTGCCAACCCGGAGCGGATTCCGCCGGGCACCATCTTCCTGGAGACCCTCATTCACGACTTCGACACCTTGAACTGGCTGAACCCGGGCGCTGTTCCTGTTCGCGTTCATGCGGTGGCTGACGCGCTGGTAGCTCCTGAGGCAAAAGAGGGCGGGCTGTTGGATACCGCTGTGGTCACCGTGACCTACAGCAACGGAGCCATCGCTGTGGCTGAGGCCAACTTCAACGCACTCTATGGCTATGACGTGCGCGGAGAAGTGTTTGGCTCTGCCGGAATGGTGACAGCGGGAGGCCCGCAGGCCAGCACGGCCATGAGCTACACCGCCGCCGGCATCAATGCGTCCACCGTCCGCCTGAATGTGGACCTCTTTCACGATGCATATACGGCTGAACTGGCCCTCTTTGTGGACTCCGTGAAGGCTGACCGTGACGGTGTCCAAGCCCCCGCCGTCCAAGCTGCCGGTGGAACCGCCGCGCGGAACGCCTTGGCTGTGGCCCTTGCCGCTTCCCATTCAGCCCAAACCGGGCTGCCGGTTGATGTGGCAACCATTGCAGTACTGCGTCCAGCCGAACCCGCGTTGCACGCCGTGGGGGAAGAAGCATGAGTTTGCGTTTGGCTGTCTGCGCTGAAATGCTCTACGGCGAACTTCCCTTGACAGAGCGTGTGGAGAGGATCCATGAGCAAGGCTTTGAGGTGGAGTTGTGGGACACCCGGGGCCGGGACATCGCGGCCCTGGCAGCAACAGGTGCCCGGTTCTCGTCGATGAGCGGCTATTTTGGCGGTAGCCTCACTGATCCCGCCAGTGCCGATGAGGTGGTGGCATCGGCCCGGAAACTGATTCCTGTCGCGCTTGAACTTGGTATCGAGCGTATGGTGGTCCACCCTGCAGAACTTGGGGAAGGCGGCCGGGCTGTCCGCCCCGTTCACCGATCTACCGGCGAGATGTGGCTGACCGGTCGGAGCACGCTCGAACGCCTGGCAGCATTGGGCGAGAAGCACGGAGTGGTCTTCGCGTTGGAGAACTTGAACACCGTGCTGGACCACCCCGGCATCCCCTTGGCACGCGCAAAAGACACGCTGGCGCTGGTCTCGGCTGTTAACCACCCCAACGTCAGGATGATGCTGGACCTGTATCACGCCCAAATCGGTGAGGGGAACCTGATCGAACTTATCCGGGCCGCATTGCCCTGGGTGGGAGAAATACAAGTGGCCGATGTCCCCGGCCGTTGCGAACCCGGCACCGGGGAAATCAATTACCGTGTCATCGCAGCTGCTCTTAGGAAGGCCGGGTACAAGGGGGTTGTCGGCCTCGAAGCCAAGGCCGCCGGAGGAGCCGGCCTGGAAGCCGGGGACACCGCGCTGGCGGCTTTCCGTGCGGCCTTCGAAGGCTAGCTAAGAGCGGCGGGTCCGCTTGTTATGGACGACAGTGCACTGCGTCCAAGGGCAAGAACTCGCGTAGCATCAAGGAAAACCGGTCAACAGGAGCGCCGGGCCAACAGCAGCTAGGGGGCGTCTTGCGCGCAACGGTCAAGGACGTAGCGCGCCGTGCAGGGGTTTCGCCTAAAACGGTATCGAACGTGATGAATGGGATCGTGCCGGTCAGTGGTCCTACACGGCTCAGGGTTGAGCAGGCCATGGCGGAGCTGGACTACGTCCCCAATCTTTCGGCACGCGGACTGCGGAACGGCCGCTCAGGTGTCATAGGACTGGCGCTGCCGGATCTGGCGACGCCCTTCTCGGCGGAGATTGCCCAAAGCATTGTGGAGGTTGCCCACGAGCAAGGCTTCAGTGTGCAGATCGAGGAAACCGGCTCTGACCCGCAACGTGAGCATGAGTTGATGACGCGTGCGCGGGCCAACCTTATCGATGGCCTGATCCTCAATCCTGTGGTGCTCAAGGAGAGCGCCGTGCAGGTAGGCGTCGCGCTGCCTCCGGTGGTCCTCCTGGGTGAGGTTACGCAGCAGCTGGCTGACCGCGTCTTCGTGGACAGCTTCGCTGCGGCACGGGACATGACCCTCGCTTTGGCCAGGCCGGGACGCAGGCGTATCGCAGTCCTGGGGGTCAATCGAGGAAGGCAGTCGGCCACGGCGATCCAGCGGACAGGCGGGTATGAGGCTGCACTGCAGATGTTGGGAATCGACCGCGATGAGTCGTTGCTGATTTCGTGCGACAGTTGGACGCCTGCTTCAGCGGCTGAATCGCTGGCTGAGTATCTGGACACAAACCCCTTGCCCGAGGCGCTGTTCTGCTTCACGGACTCCATGGCTCTTGGTGCCTTGAATACCTTGTGGAAGAGGGGCATGCGCGTTCCGGATGACATTGCGGTAGCCGGCTTCGATGACGTGATCGACGGGCGGTTTGCGGTACCTTCGCTGACCACGGTGTCCTTCGACAAGCGGGCTATTGCCACGGAGGCCCTCCGCCTGCTGACCGAGCGCATGTCCGATAGGACCCATGGGCAGCGCTTGGTTGAGATTGGTTACAGCATCGTGGAGCGGGACAGCAGCAGGGTCTGAAACGAGAGTCTCCCAATAAATTGTGTGCGCTAACAATTTTCTCTTGCCCTCCCTATTACATCGATGTAATGTGAGAGCTGCGTCACCCCCGGACCAACCTTTACCCGGATGTGGAGATGCGCCGGAGCCGGATTTTGCAGCAAAGCAGTGACCTTTCAGCGGACCCATCCAAAGGAGTGACGGGTGAAGCAGTTTGAATCTTTGACCGGGAAACAGTTGTCCCGGAGACAGTTATTGACAGGCTCGGCCCTTCTTGGCGGAGGTCTCCTGGCCACCGGTCTCACCGGTTGTGGCGGCGCGGCTCAGGCCGCGGCAGTGCAGGACATCGGGTTCTGGCACCTTCTTTCCGGCGGTGATGGCATCAAGATGCAGGCCATGATCAACAGCGCCAACCAAGCCAACGCGGGCTTTAAGGTGCATCCGACCGTGCTGGCGTGGGGACCGCCTTACTACACCAAACTCGCCATGGCCTCTGCCGGCGGCCGTCCTCCCGAGGTAGCCATCATGCATGCCAGCCGGGTTCCCGGATATGCGCCGGGCGGCCTCATTGATCCCTGGGATCTGGACCTGCTTGCCGAGAATGGCGTGACTGCCTCCGACTTCGCCCCCAGGATATGGGAGAAGAGCCAGCACAACGGCAAGGTCTTCTCCATCGCGTTGGACTCCCACCCCTTCGTCATGTTCTACAACACTGACGTGGCAGGCAAAGCGGGACTCCTGGGCAGTAACGGCCAGCTGCAAGAAGTCAGCTCGCCTCAGGAATTCAAGGCGATGGCCTTGGAAATGCAGAAGGTCACCAAGGCTCACGGCCTGTCCTTCGGCTACCTCGGCAGCGGCTCGCAGATGTGGCGCCTGTTCTACACCCTCTACAAACAGCACGGTGCTGACATGGAACTGACGCCAGGCCAGCCCATGAAGGTGGATCGGGAGGCCGCCATTGGATCGCTGGAGTTCATGGCCTCCCTCTTCGATGACACCATCGCCGCCCAGGCCGGGGACATCAGTACCGGTATTGCAGAATTCGCCCGCGGCGGCTCGGGCATGCTGTTCAGCGGAGTTTGGGAACTGCCCACCATGAAGAAAGCCGGCATTCCCGTTGACGCGGCCACCATTCCCACGCTGTACGGAACTCCGGCCTCCTATGCCGACTCCCACTCCTTCGTCCTGCCACGGCAACTGAACTTGAACGAGGACAAGCGCCGGGACGTCTACAAGTTCGTCACGGATGTCCTCAAAGGATCACTGTCCTGGGCGGAGGCCGGACATATTCCCGGCTACCAGCCCGTGGTCCAGTCACAGGCGTACCGCGAGCTCACGCCTCAGATCCACTACGCCAATGCGGCGGACATCATCGCCTACGATCCCGAATCCTGGTTCAGCGGCTCGGGCTCGGATTGGCAGACCTACTTCGCGGAGACTGTGCAGAACGTCCTCCTGGGTAGGGACAAGGCGACCGTGGGGTGGGATGCCTTCGAGCAACGGACCAACACCCTCCTCTCCCGACCCAACCCGGTCTAACCGGCCCACACACCGAGCGACAAAGGAGTCCTTAAATGAGTACCTCTACGCTGTCCCGGCCGAGGCCGGAGAACCTGCGCAAACCAGGGAGCCGCACCCGCAGCAACGTGAGCGGCTGGGCGTTCGCCACGCCGTTCCTGGTTTTCTTCCTCGTTTTCCTCGTCTGGCCCATTCTTTACGGCTTCTACATGAGCCTTACGGGCAAATCCCTCACCGGCGCCAACGACAGTTTGATTGGTTTCGCGAACTATGCCGAAGCCCTGGCCGATGCCGACATGTGGCGCTCCCTCGGCAACACCCTCTATTTCACGGTGATCAGTACCGTTCCGCTGGTCCTGGTTGCCTTGGTGATGGCGGCGCTCCTGAACATCGGCCTTCCGGCCCAGTGGCTATGGCGGCTCTCCTACTTTGCGCCGTTCCTGTTGGCTTCCACGGTGGTCTCACTTTTTTTCACCTGGATGTACAACCCGCAGCTCGGCCTGATCAACGAGTTCCTGACAGGCATCGGCCTCCCCAGGGTTGCCTGGCTGAATGACCCCAACGTGGCCATGTGGGCTATCGTCATAGCCACCCTTTGGTGGACCGTGGGCTTCAACTTCCTGCTCTACCTGGCTGCGATGCAGAACATCCCGGCCCAGCACTACGAGGCAGCATCGCTCGATGGCGCCGGAGCATGGCGCCAGTTCTTCTCCATCACGCTTCCGCAGCTGACGCCAACCACCGTGATGATCGTGCTGCTCCAGATCCTGGCGTCGCTGAAGATCTTCGATCAGGTGTACCAGATGACGGCGGGCGGTCCGGGCGGATCTACCCGACCAGTGGTCCAGTACATCTTCGAAACCGGGTTTACCGGATATCGGCTGGGATATTCAGCAGCCATCTCCTACATCTTCTTCGGACTGATCGTGGTTGTTTCCGTCATGCAGTTCGTCATCACCCGCCGCAGGAGTGCATAACCATGGCAATCCCTACCCTCACCCGTCCCGCGCCCAGTACCACCACTGCCAACAGCCTCAAGGTCCGCCAGCCACGAAAGAAGCTGACGGTGGGCAGGATCGCTGCCATTGTCGTCGCCGCCTTCATCGCGGTGCTGTGGCTGATCCCCTTCGCCTGGGCCACCGCCACCGCTTTCAAGACCGAGACGGATGCCGCAGCTCCGGACGTAACGTGGCTGCCGCCGTCGGGCTTCACTCCCGAAGCGTTCGTCAAGGTGTTCCAGGCCGGCAACATCCCGCTCTGGACGTGGAACTCCCTCTACACCTCGGCGGCCATCACAGCCATCACCCTGGTGATCTCGGCGCTGGTGGCCTACGCGCTCTCAAGAATCGATTTCAAGGGCAAGAAGGTGCTGATGACGGTGATCATCGCGTCCATCATCATCCCGCCGCCCGTGTTGATCATCCCGCTGTTCTACCAAATGCTGGCGCTGAACCTCATTGATACCTCGTGGGCCATCATCTTGCCGCAGGTCATCCACCCCGCCATGGTGTTCGTCCTGAAGAAGTTCTTCGACCAGATCCCGCGTGAACTCGAGGAAGCGGCTGTGATGGATGGTGCCAGCCGGCTCCGGATCTTCATGCAGATCATCCTGCCGTTGTCCCGGCCGATCCTGGCCGCCGTCGCCATCTTTGTATTCATTGGGGCGTGGAACAACTTCCTCTGGCCATTCATCTCCACCAATGACGACTCCCTGCTGACCCTCCCCGTGGGCCTGCAGACCATCAAGAGCGCCTACGGCGTCCAGTATGCGCAGAACATGGCATCTGCGCTGCTGGCCGCACTTCCACTGATCGTCGTTTTCCTCTTCTTCCAGCGCCAGATCATCAAGGGCGTTGCGACGACGGGACTCGCCGGAACGTAATCGGCGCCCTTTGGCCCACCACCAGTTTCAGAACACAACAGTTTTAGAACACAACCAAGGAGATACATGTCCCGCGCACGCATCACCCTCGACCGCGACTTCACCATTGGCGAGGTACCCCGACGACTCTTCGGCTCCTTCGTGGAGCACATGGGCCGGTGTGTCTACACCGGCATCTATGAGCCCGGGCACCCCGAGGCAGACGAGAACGGCTTCCGCCAGGACGTCATGAAGCTCGTCAAGGAACTCGGCGCCACCGTCATCCGTTACCCCGGCGGCAACTTTGTTTCCGGATACAACTGGGAAGACGGCATTGGCCCCCGGGAAAATAGGCCCCGCAGGCTGGACGGAGCCTGGCACACCGTGGAGACCAACGCCTTCGGCCTGCACGAGTTCGTGGACTGGTCCAAGCAGGCCGGCACGGAAATCATGGAAGCCATCAATCTTGGCACCAGGGGAGTGGACGCTGCCCGGGAGATCGTGGAATACGCCAACCACCCCGGCGGTACCTATCTGTCCGACCTCCGCGCCAAGAACGGGCACAAGGACCCGTTCAACATCAAGCTCTGGTGCCTGGGCAACGAGCTGGACGGTCCGTGGCAGATCGGCCACAAGACCGCCGACGAGTACGGCCGGCTGGCACAGGAAGCCGCCAAGGCCATGCGATTCGTTGACCCCTCGCTGGAGTTGGTGGCTTGCGGCAGTTCCAGCTCCAGCATGCCCACCTTCGGCGCGTGGGAGCAGACCGTCCTCACCCACACCTACGACGAAGTGGATTACGTGTCCCTTCACGCCTACTACCAGGAACACGAAGGCGACGTGGGCAGCTTCCTGGCCTCCGCCGTCGATACCGACTATTTCATCGAATCAGTGATCGCCACCGCGGATGCCGTTCGTGCCAAGGGCAAGCACAAGAAGCACATCAACCTGTCATTCGATGAGTGGAACGTCTGGTACCAGCGCGGCCTGGACACCGAGGACCAGCCACACAACGTGATCAAGGCCGGATGGCGCGAGCACCCGCGCGTCATTGAAGACAAGTACAACGTCACCGATGCCGTAGTGGTGGGGACGCTGCTCAACTCTCTGCTCCGCCATGGTGACCGCGTGAAGATCGCCAACCAGGCCCAGTTGGTCAACGTGATTGCGCCGATTCTCTCGGAAGAGAACGGACCGGCCTGGAAGCAGACCATCTTCCACCCGTTCGCGCGGATGGCCGAGCTCGCCAAGGGCCAGATCCTGAGGCTTTCGGTGGACTCGGACAAGTACTCGAACAACCGCTTCGGCGACACGGACCTGGTGGATGTCAGCGCCACCTGGAACGAGGAATCGGGCCGCGTGGCACTGTTCTTCGCGAACCGCGGACTGGAAGAAGCTGCCGACGTCGAAGTGGCTCTGCGCGGCTTCGACGCCCGCCAGGTGCTCCGCGCCGAAGTTCTGGAAATCCCTGAGGGCGGCGACCGTCTGACCATCAACAGCCAGGACCAGCCGGGGCGCGTTGGCCTGACGGCACTGGAAGGTGTGAAGGCGACTGGTTCCGAACTCCGCCTGACACTGCCCGCCCTGTCCTGGGCCGTCGTCGAGCTTGATGTGGTGAAAGCCTAGCGACGCACCCAACTGAGTCGCAGCAGAGCGCGTTATGGACGTCCATAACGCGCTCTGCTGCGACTTACATGGGTTAGGGTTCGACGGCGGCTGGCTGGCTAGACTGGGCAGCCGTCCGGGCCGCAGGCCTCGGCGTCGGAGGTGCCCACGGGTATCAGCGGATTGGCTTCCTGCCACGCCTGGTTCAAAGCCTGACTGAAAAGGTCCGCGGGCTGTGCGCCGGAGATGCCGTACTTGCGGTCAATGACGAAGAACGGGACGCCGGTGACGCCGATGGCGCGGGCCTCGTTGATGTCCTGTGTGACCTCGTCCGCGTACTTGTCGGAGGTGAAGAGCTCGGCCACCTCGTCGGCGGGCAGTCCAAGGACTGCGCCGAGTTTCGTGAGGTAGTCCTGGTTGCCGATGTCCTTGCCGTGCTCGAAGTGGTCGCTGAGCAGGCGTTCCTTGGCTGCGTCCTGGCGGCCGTGGGCTGCGGCAAGGTGGATGAGGCGATGGGCGGTGAAGCTGTTGGCAACCACCACCTTGTCGAACCGGTAGTCCAGGCCTTCTTCCTTGGCGGTCTGCGTGACGTGGCCGAACATCTGCTTGACCTGCTCAGGGGCCATGCCCTTGCGCTTGCTCAGATAGTCGAGCTCCGTGCCGTCGTAGTGCTCCGGGATGGAGGGGTCCAGCTGGTAGCTTTTCCACTCGATGTCCACCGAATCACGGTGCGGGAACTGTGCCAGGGCGGTCTCAAAGCGGCGCTTGCCGATGTAGCACCACGGGCACGCGACGTCTGACCAGATCTCAATCTTCATGCTGGCTGCAACGTCTCCGGTCGGCACCACATTCCGGTAGGCGCTGTTATTTTTGTCACCCATTGGGCAGCTATTGCGGGCTGGAGGGACCACGCCTAGTGTTTGAAAAAGGTTATGCAGTCAGCCTGTAGGCGCTTGCCGCCACCCACCAATCGCGAGAGCTGGGCCGCGATCGACGCAGGACCGGGTCCGTTTTCGCGGGCTTGGCACATTCATGTCGGAGGCCTCCAGCGTGCGCATTGGACTCATTGTTGGGCCGTGGTTCACGGTCCCCCCTACCAAATATGGCGGCACGGAAAGAGTGGTTGACGCCCTCGCCTGCGCCCTCACCGAAGCCGGGCATGAAGTACTGCTCGCCACGACGTCTGACAGCACGTGCCCCGTTCCCATGGTCCCCGGGTTGGATCCTTCAGAACCCGACCAGCTGGGGACCAGCCTGTCCGAGCTGAACCATGTGATCAAGGCATACGCGGGCCTGCATGGCGTGGATATCATTCATGACCACACCCTGGCCGGACCACTTTATGCACACCGTCCACCGGGCATTCCGGTGGTGACCACCATGCACGGACCTCTGTCACAGCGGTCTGCGGACCTCTACCGGGATGTGGCCAGGGACACCGCCGTCATCGCCATTTCCCACGATCAGTGCAGCGGCGTCCCTGACCTACCCATAGCAGCTGTCATCCACCACGGCATTGATCTTTCCCACGTTGCAGTCGGTGGAGGGAAGGGCGGCTACGCCTGTTTCGTCGGCCGGATGTGCCCTGATAAAGGGCTTCTGGAAGCGATATCCGTGGCCCGGCAGGCAGGGGTGCCACTTCGCATCGCTGCAAAAATGCACTCTCCTGATGAGGTGCAATTCTTCAACGACGTTGTGGAACCCCTGCTGGGCCCCAACGAAGACTTCCTGGGCGAGCTGTCCGACCCCGAGAAGTATGAGTTGATGGGTGATGCCTTCGTCCTGCTTAACCCCATCCAGTGGCCCGAGCCCTTCGGACTGGTGATGATCGAAGCACTTGCCACAGGAACCCCTGTCCTGGCAACTTCCATGGGGGCAGCGCCGGAAATCCTGTCCCATGGAGTCAACGGGTTCCTTGCCCCCACTCAAGACCTGGCCGGGTACATGGGCGCGGTAGCGGGGATCAGCCGGGACGCGTGCCGCCGCTCGGTAGAGGACAACTTCACAGCCGCCCGCATGGCTGCGGACCATCTGGAACTGTACGGCCGTGTGATCGAACAATTCAAGGCAAAAGGGCTTCCCGCTGACGGCTTGTTGCAAGAGAATCAGAGTCAGGCCCTGTAGCCCGCTGCGGCGCTGTGGATTACCAAAGCCCTTATTGGAGGAGGCCTGCCGGTCATGACCGCTTGGAACGCCGACCCGGAGGCCGGTACGTCGGAGTTCGGTGCGGTGACCGTCGTCGAAGGTTCCTCTTTTTGCATATCCGGCCACACAGGTGATATTCACGGTGGCGGGGCCCAAGGTGCCTACTACCAGGACACGCGCATCGTGTCGCGCTGGATACTCCGAATCAACGGCGCATTCAGGGAGCCGTTGGTGGCGCGCAATCCCACGGCCTTCCAAGCGGAATTCGTGGGTCGGGCGTTGTCGGCGGACGGCAGGTTTGACAGTCCTTTGGTGGTTCAGCATCAACGGCATGTGGGATCCGGGCTCAGGGATGACATCACCATCCGGAACTATTCCGGACAGACTGCCACATGCGGGATTGACCTGCAGATCGATGCAGACCTGGCCGACCTTTTCGACATTAAAGGTGGCCGGACAGGCAAGGCCGGAACCGCATTGAAGACCGTGCACAAGAAAGAGCTGCACATAGAATCCGGACACCCAAACGGGGAACGCCGTGGTGTGGCCTTCCGTGCCTCCGGTGGCAAACCCACTGAGGAAGGGCTGACCTTCCACGTCAGCATCCCGGCACGGAGCCAATGGACAACCAGCGTAATCGCCGTCCCGCTGACCAACGGGAAAAGACCCAGCGAACCGTTCACCGAAACCATGCCCCTCCACCACACCCCGGGGGTACGCCGCCATGTCGCGTGGGAAGAACACGTACCGCGGATATCCGTCGCAGACGCGAATGTAGAGGAAGTGCTGGAAAGGAGCCAACGCGATTTGGGCTCCCTGCGCATCTTCGACCCCCAACACCCTGGCCGTACGGCGGTGGCCGCAGGCGCGCCCTGGTTCATGGCACTGTTCGGCCGCGACTCGCTGCTGGCCTCCTACATGTCGCTCATGGTGGATCCGGGACTGGCCGCAGGGACGCTGCAGACGCTCGCTGAACTTCAAGGCAGCAAAGTTGACGTCGACTCCGAGGAAGAACCCGGCCGTATGCCCCACGAGGTGCGGCTCGGTGTCACGGCAGGACTCGCCCTGGGCGGGACCGCATACTACGGAACCGCAGATGCGACGCCCCTCTTCGTATCTACGCTCGGCGAGCTCAGCCGATGGGGCCTGAGTGCGGACATTATCGAATCCCTCCTGCCCAACGCCGATCGTGCCATTGCCTGGATGGAGGACTACGGAGACCGTGACGGGGACGGCTTCATTGAGTACCAACGGCCTAACGAGCACGGATTGGTAAACCAGGGCTGGAAGGACTCGTGGGACGGCATCAACTTCGCCGACGGTCTGATGGCGGAGGCCCCCATAGCGCTCTGCGAAGTGCAGGCCTACGCTTACGCGGCCTACGTGGGACGCTCGCTGCTGGCGCGCTCGGCGAGTGATACCGCCGTCGAACGCCGTTGTGCGGACCGGGCGGCAGCGCTGAAGGAGGCTTTCAACGATAGGTTCTGGCTTCCAGACAAGGGCTATTTTGCGCTGGCACTGGACAAGGACAAGAAACCGGTGGATTCCTGCACGTCCAACATGGGGCACTGCTTATGGGTAGGCATCGTGGACGAAGACAAGGCGCCCATGGTGGCGGAGCGACTGATGTCCCCGGAGATGTTCACCGGGTGGGGCATTCGCACTTTGGGCTCGGACATGGGCGCCTACAACCCCGTCAGTTACCACAATGGCTCGGTGTGGCCCCACGACACTGCGCTCGTGGCCACTGGACTCATGCGGTATGGCTTCGTGAAGGAGGCCAGCCGGGTTGCGAGCGGACTGTTCGACGCCGCCGAGCACTTTGGTGGGCAGCTTCCGGAGCTTTTTTGCGGCTTTGACCGTGGCGATTTTGCGGAGCCGGTTCCGTATCCGACGGCGTGTTCCCCGCAAGCGTGGGCGGCTGCGGCGCCCGTTCAACTCGCCCGGATATTGCTGCGGTTCGATCCCGATTTCACCCGGAACGTGCTGCACTTGGCGCCGATCCTGCCCGACTCCTTTGGCAGCTTCAAGGCCGACAACGTGCTGCTGGGGCGCTCGCGGATCACCATCCAAGCCTCGGGTTCGTCCGGGAGCGTGGCCGGTGTACCCGCCGGTCTTGAGTTAAGGTCCGATCCCCGGCCGCCGCTGGCGGGGGACCTGTTTGGCTAGCTTCTAGAGCGCGTGCTCCATGACGAAGTCGTGCTCCACGGTGTCGCCGAGCTTGAACGACTTGGCACCAACCCGCTGGAAACCGCTCTTCTCGTAGAAGCGGATGGCTTTCGCGTTCTCACTGTTCACGCCGAGCCAGACTCCTGAAGCTCCCTTGTCCGCGGCATCCGCTAGCGAGGCCTTAATGAGCTTTGATGCGGCGCCCTTGCCATGGTGGTCAGGGTGGACGTAGCACTTGCTCAGCTCCGTGGAGGGTAGCGCGGAAAGTACCGAGGCGACGTCGGGGTCGGTGGCCGGCTTTGCAATCAGCATGGTGTAACCGAAGAGCTGCCCGTCGTCGTCGAGCACCAGGATGGTGATGTTCGCATCGGCGAGGTAGTCCTCGAAATTTGCCTCGCTCAGCGTCTTCTGCAGGTGGTCCTGGATGTCAGCCGGCGAGGAGCCGGGCGGGCACGCCAACGGGAAGGTGATGGCGGCAAGCTCCGCCAGCCTCCCGGCGTCGTGCGTTGTTGCGGTGCGGATGGTTTCAGTCACGTGGTCCCCCTTGCGAGTTTTTTCGTACAAGTAATGCCCCTAAGAACGAATCTTAAGGGCATTAGCTGTAAGAAAACTTCTAGTCCGCTTTGACCGCCAGGACCGGGCAGTCCGCCTCCAGCAGGATCCGCTGGGAGACGCTGCCCATGATGAGCTTGCCTACCGGGCTGCGGCGACGAAGGCCGATGACAATCAGTTCGGCGTCGTTCTCGTCGGCGGCGTCCAGGACTTCGGCGGCCGCGTCGTGGCCGCGGACCGGCTGCTTGATGATGTGCCGGATGCCCTGATCAGCGAGCCGGTCCTCGATGCTCTGGATGTCCGGCTCCTGCGCGTAGCGGTTGTCCACCAGGGCGTCGCCCTTGGACGAGTTGATGACCAACAGGGTGTCGTTGCTCTTCTTGGCCTCGGCGATGGCCTGCGTCAATGCCGCTTCGCCTTCTGGTGTGGGGACGTATCCCACCACGATGGTCATGGTTTCTCCTGTTTGTGCTGGTTGTTGGTGAGGCGACTGACAGTGCCAGATGCCAGGCTAGCCGTCGCTGCCGCCGTCGCCGTTTGCTGTCCCGTCGGCGCGGTGGCTGCCGTGGCTGACGCCACCGGCTTCCCTCGGGACCGTAGCGCCGGAGTTACCCGGGACCACTGTGGCTGCCACCGGACGGTTGCGGCGGATGAGTTTGAAGATCAGCGGCCAGGCCAGGATGAGCGCCACGATGATGTAAACCACGATGGCAATCGGCTCGCTGAAGAGGCCTGCGGGGTCGCCGGCGCTCAGCTGCAGCGTTTTGCGGAGCTGGCCCTCGATGCGCGGGCCCAGGATGACTCCGAGGATCAGCGGCAGGACGGGCAGTCCGAAGCGCCGCATCATGAATCCGAGGGCACCGAGCACCAACAGGATTACAAGATCGAAAGCCTGCAGGTTGACCGAGTAGGCACCCAAGGTAGCGAAGAACAGGATGCCCGCGTAGAGGTAGGGGCTGGGGAGTTGCAGCAGCTTTGCCCAGACCGGTGCCAAGGGCAGGTTGATGAGCAGGAGCAGGAAGTTGCCGATGAAGAGGCTCGCAATGAGTGCCCACACCAGCGGTCCTTCGCTGGAGAACAGCTGCGGGCCTGGCTGAATGCCGTAGGACGTAAATGCTGCAAGCATGACGGCGGCTGTTGCGTTAGTGGGGAGGCCGAGTGCGAGCAGCGGTGTCATGGTTCCGGCGGCGGCAGCATTGTTGGCCGCCTCTGGTCCGGCGACGCCTTCAATAGCGCCCTTGCCGAACTCTTCCGGGTGCTTGGTGAGCCGTTTCTCGGTGACGTAGGACAGGAACGTGGGGATCTCCGCGCCACCGGCGGGCAGGGCACCGAACGGGAAGCCAAAGGCGGTGCCGCGAAGCCAGGGCTTCCAGGAACGTCCCCAGTCCTTCTTGCCCATCCAGGGACGACCCACGGGAATGACGTGCAACGGAGTCCGGCGCAGGTGGGCTGCGACCCAGAGGGCTTCACCCACGGCGAAGATCGCGACGGCGACCACCACAATGTCCAAACCGTCCACCAACAGCGGCTGACCAAAGGTCAGGCGGCGTTGGCCGGTCACGGAGTCGATGCCCACCAGCCCGATGGCCAAACCAAGGGCCAGCGACGCAAAGCCGCGGAGCCTGGACGAGCCAAGGACGGCGGTCACCGCGAGCAGTGCGAGGACCATGATGGCAAAGTAGCTGGGAGCACCCAGGCTGACGGCGAACTGCACCACGATGGGTGCGAAAACCGCCAATAGCGCGGTGCCAATGGTTCCGGCGATGAACGAGCCGATGGCCGCTGTGGCAAGCGCCTGTGCGGCCCTGCCCGCTTTGGCCATCTTGTTGCCTTCGATGGCAGTCACCACCGACGACGATTCACCAGGTGTGTTGAGGAGGATGGAAGTGGTGGAACCGCCGAACATGCCGCCGTAGTAGATGCCGGCGAACATGATGAAGGCGCTGGTGGGCTCCAGGGCGGCGGTGACCGGAAGCAGCAACGCTACCGTCATGGCCGGGCCCAGCCCGGGAAGGACGCCGACGGCGGTGCCCAGGAGTACGCCGATCACGGCGAACAAGAGGTTCATGGGGGTCAGGGCGGTCGCGAAACCGTCCATCAGGGAGGACCAGACGTCCATTAGAGGATTCCTTCCAGGAGCCCGGCCGGTAACGCGATGCCCAGGCCGAGGTAGAAGCCGTAGAAGGTGAGCAATGACAAGGCGACGGAAATAAGGCCGTCACGAATGTAGCGACGACTGCCGAGTGCCAGTACGCTGCCCCAGAAGAGGACAGTTCCGGAAATGACCCAGCCGGCCCAGTCGATGAGCAGGATGTTCAGGATGAAAGCTCCGGCCAGCGGAAGGACGGTCTTCCAATCGGCAGGGTGGGCCAGGTCGACGTCTTCGCCGCCCTCGGCTTCGCCCTTGCCGCCGCGGAGGACGTTGATGGCTAGCAGAACAGCACAGACGATCAGCAAACCGGACACAATGAACGGGACGGTCTTGGGACCTACCGGGTCCGACTGCGAGTACGGGGTGACCAGGCCGTTCGCGTCCAGGAAGACCAGGATGCCGACCACGCCGAGCAGGAGGGCTACCCCCAGCTCGGCGCGGCCTTTCAAGCCTGTTGCTAAGGAGCTCACGCCAACCCGAGCTTGGTCAGGACGTCCGCCACCCGCTTGTCCTGGTCTGTCAGGAACGTCTGGAATTCGTCGCCGGTAACGAAAGCGTCGGTCCAGCTGTGGGTCTTGAGTGCTTCCTTCCAGCCAGCGGAGGCGTGCATCTTCTCAAGGGCGGCGATCAGGGACTTCTTGTCGTCCTCGCTGATACCCGGAGGGGCCACAACGCCGCGCCAGTTGGTGAAGACGAGGTCGATGTTGGATTCCTTCAGCGTGGGAGCGTCCACACCTTCCAGGCGGTTCTCGCCACTGGTGGCCAGGACCCGGATCTCGCCGGACTTGATCTGCTGCAGGTACTCGCCGGCGCCGGAAGCGGCGAAGCCGAGCTTGTTGCCAAGGATGGCGGGGAGGAGGTCGCCACCGCCGTCGTAAGAGACGAAGTTGACCTTGGTGGCATCGATGCCGACAGCGCCGGCCAACTGCATCGGCAGGAGGTGGTCCGGGCCGCCCGGCGAGGAACCGCCACCAACCGCGATGGAGCCCGGGTTGGCCTTCCACGCCGTCACCAGGTCATCGATGGTCTTGTACGGGGAGTCCTTGCTGACCATGATGGCGCCGGGCTCCTCGATGAGCTTTGCCAGAGGAGTGGTCTCGGTCAGCTTGGACTCGGACTTGTTGGTGTAGCTGGCCCCAACAACACCCAGGCCCATGAGCATGGTGAGGTCTCCGTTGCCCTTTTCGTTGACGATGCGGGCAAGGCCCACCGTTCCGCCAGCGCCCGCAAGGTTGAAGACCTCGGTGTTGGTGGAGATCTTCTCGTCGTCCAGTACCTTGGCAGCTGCCCGGGCGGTGGTGTCGTAGCCACCACCTGGAGTGTTCGGAACCATGATCTGGAGCCCGGTGATGGGTCCTGCTGCTGCGCCGGTGCTGTCAGAACCGGTGGACTTACCTGTGGCACCGCAGCCGGTGGCCATCAGGGCGATGCCGGCGGCGACGGCGGCGACTCGCAATGCGCGGATCTGGCGCATGGTGTTCCTCTTCTCATCATCGAAAATTCGGTGTAGGGCGATCAGCGTTGTGCCCCGTTGATTTGATGCTAGGCGGGTAAGTGACAGGGATCACTCTTGTGTTCGCAGTGATCTTTAAGTTCATTGCGTTCACGGGTTTTATCTTGGTTTTGGCCGTCTGAGCTGGTCTTCCGTGCCGCTGGGGTATAGTTCCGATACGCCACGGGGGAAGCTGTTGTCTGCCCTCCGCTCACTGGTACCACCAAAGGAACCCAGCAGTGACTCGACTGACTCGACTGTCTCGAAGAAGAGGCATGTCCTTGGCAGGGCAGTACCTGGTGCTGCAGTTGCTGATCGTCCTCGCGGTTCTCGTTGCCGTAGTGGCCATCTCCTTGGCCCAGTCGGCTGCCACCTTCGAAAGGACTGAAGGCCGCCGGGCGCTGTTGGCTGCTGAAGCATTGGGCAGCAACCCCACGGTCCGCGCGCTGTTGCCGGAGGCCGAACCCCGCGTCGGCTCAGCCCTCCCGGCCGTTGCCGAATCGGTGCGCACAGTTTCAGGCTCATCCCATGTCGCCCTCGCAAAGCTCGACGGCACCGTAGTGGCCTCATCCGATCCCAGCCTGTTGGGCCAGTCACTTCCGTTGGGCGAGAGCCAAGTCATGGATGGGCGAGCTTGGACGGGTGTCCTGTCTGGCAGCAGCGGCGCCGTACTGTCTGCCCACGTCCCCGTCTTGGATGACGCCGGAAAGATGATTGGCATAGCCTCTATTAGCCGGAACTATCCGTCCACCATCGAGCGACTTGGGGACGCCATTCCCAACCTGCTCACCTATCTGGGTGTCGCCAGCGTCCTGGGCGTTGCCGGATCCCTCCTGTTGTCCCGCCGCGTCAAACGGCAAACCCTCGGTATGGAACCGCGGGAAATCACCGGTCTCGTAGAGAACCGTGAAGCGATGCTGCAGGGCCTCAAGGAAGGCGTAGTCGCTTTGGATCCCCACGAGCGTATTACGGTGGCCAATGAAAGCGCCAGGCAACTCCTTGGCCTGCCACCGGATTGTGTGGGAAAGAAGCTGCGAACCCTCCACGTAGACCCTGCGCTGAAAATAGTCCTCACCCGTGAACAGTCAGACGCGGATCAATTGGTACTCGTGGGGGAGCGGCTGGTGGTTATGAACCGCGTTGCCCTGCGTTCCCACGGGCGCGACATCGGTTCCGTCACCACCTTGAGGGACCGGACCGAGCTGTCCTCCCTGGAGAGTGAACTCGGCGCCACCAAGACCGTGACCGATACTTTGAGAGCCCAGGCCCACGAGTTCGCCAACCAACTCCACGTCATCTCCGGCCTGATCCAGATAGGCGAATACGATTCCGTGGTGCAGTTCGTCAATGGAGCCACGGTGGACCGGACTCGGCTCAACGACGACGTCACCAGCCGCATAGAGGACCCCGCGCTCGCAGCGCTGCTGATCGCCAAGGCCAGCCTGGCAACGGAGCGCGGCGTGGAGCTGAAGCTGGATCCGAGGTCCGCCCTGCCGCGCGTCAACGAGGAACTGTCCCGCGACCTCACCACCGTGGTGGGCAACCTGGTGGATAACGCGTTCGACGCCGTCACTGGCCGTCCCGGGGCGTCGGTCCAAGTGTTGGTGGTTAACTCGGGTGACGACGTCACAGTCACCGTTCGGGACAACGGTCCCGGCGTGCCCTTAGGCTCCACAGAGGACATCTTCCGCCAGGGCTTCTCCACCAAAGAGCCAGGACCAGGCGATGCGCGGGGTTTCGGGTTGGCGTTGTCACGGGTGATCTGCCGGCGTTCCGGGGGAGACCTGACGGTGGCCACTGATCAAGGGGCCGTGTTTACGGCACGATTCACCAAGAACGACTCTGACTCGGGCAAGCTCGATTCCGACTCAAATAAGGGGGCAACTCAGCCGTGATCAAGGTACTGATCGTGGACGACGATTTCATGGTGGCCAAGGTCCACGCCGGATTCATCCAACGGACCTCAGGGTTCGGAGTGGTGGGCGTGGCGCATACGGGTGCCCAAGCCTTGGTGGAAACGGAGCGGTTGCGGCCGGATCTAGTCCTGCTGGACATCCATCTTCCGGACATCAACGGGCTGGAGCTCATGCACCAACTCCGCGATGTTGCCCCGGACCTCGATGTCCTGGTGATCAGCGCTGCCCGTGAAGTGGAAACGGTCCGGAAAGCGCTGCGCGGCGGGATTGTCCACTACCTCATCAAGCCGTTCTCGCAGGCTGATCTGCAGGAACGGCTGGAGCACTACCTCAGCGCTTACCAAGGGCTGGATGATTCGAAACAGGAGGCAGAACAGTCCGACGTCAACCGGGTCTTCGGCCTGAGCGTTTCCGAGCGGACCCTGCCCAAAGGCTGCAGCGTGGAGACACTCGAACTGGTTGAATCCGCGCTGAAATCAGCCCCGGGCGATCTGTCCGCCGCCGAGCTTGCAGAACAGTTGGGTACGTCCCGGGTCAGCGCCCGCCGTTACCTTGAGTACCTCCACGACGAGGGGGCGCTGGACGTCAGACTCAAGTACGGCGTCGGACGCCCTGAAAGGCGATATGTGCTGAAGGGGCGGTAACCCCGAGAGTGAGTCTTAGAGCTGGTTTATATCCCGGCGGTGGCCCATGGCTACAACCAGAACAATAAGCTGGGCGTCCCGGATTTCTTTCGCAACTGACGGACGGCGGCAGGCGCTAGCTGGACTGAATAGCTCAAGCCAGGCCCAGCTCCGCCTTGACCCAGGCTGAAATGTACATTTCGGCGCTAACCGCTTTATGCGGCCGGGTTCCAGCCCAAGGCCGGACCCAATTTCTGCGCAATGTCGGTGAGGATCTGCACGTAGTCCTCGTGGTCAAAGCTGAAGGGCAACGCGAAAGCCACCTCATCCACTTCCCGAAAGCCGCCGTGGGCGTACAGTTGCTCGGCGATTTCGTCGCTGCTGCCAATGAGATCCCGGGCGAACAGCATGCCCTTCGGACCTTGGGGAGCCCGTGTGCGGGGAGTGCGTTCATCGACGTACCGCTGGAACTTAACCCGCTGAGTCTTGGATGCGGAATCGGTGGGGATGACCACCAAGCCTTGCGACGCCCTGGCAGTGTTTCCGGACGCTGCGGCGGCCTCACGGTAGGCCCGAATCTGCGATTGCTGGACCTTGGCAAAGTCCGGTTCCTGGTCCACATCCGGGAAAATCACGCTGCTGGACAGCAGATTGAACCCGTTCGCCCCGGCCCAGACGGCCGACTTCATGCTGCCCGCTCCGTACCAAAGGCGGCTCCGCAGCCCGGGCGAGTGCGGCTCCACCCGGTTGGAGAATTCCTCCACGACACCCTGCTTGCCGGAAAAGTCGCGCATCTTTTCGCCTGCGACCAGGCGGGCAAAGCGCTCCACACGGGCGTAGGTGAAGTCCTCTGTCTCCGAAGATTCCGGGTACAGCTCATGCTTCACGGTGTCGTAGTGCATCGGTTCGCCCACACTCAGCCCTGGATTGATCCGTCCACCGGCCAGCAGATCCACGGTGGCGAGGTCCTCAGCCAGGCGCAAGGGGTTTTCCCAACCCAGCGGCGTCACGGCGGTGCCCAGCTCAATCCTGGATGTGCGCTGGCTCGCGGCAGCCATCACCGCGACCGGAGAGGAGATCCCGAACTGCAAATGACGGTGCCGCAACCAGGCGCTGTCGAACCCCAACTGCTCGCCGAGTTCAATGATCTCCAACGTTGACCGGTGGCCCGCAGCCGGATCAGCGGGATCGAACAGACCGATGGTGAGGAATCCAAGCTTGCGGAGAGGATTTTCGGGCGTGGGCATCGGCTTCCTTCAGGTTCGATCGGCGGCTTCTGCCCAGAATAGTTGCCGGTACTGAGGACGACGGCGGGAGGTTACTTTTTGTGATGGCCTCTATCCCCTCCACTCCTACCTGAATACCAGGTCATTGGCCTTCTTCACGGTTCGTATTGCCGATAGCCGTGAATATGTCCCTCTAGCCGTGGAGGTATTGGCGGAGTCCGGGGATTGCGAAGTCGACTTTCCCGTAGCCGGCGGACTCGATCAGGCCTGCGGCGATGAGCCGTTTGCGGTATTTGGACACGACGTTTGGTCTGGCATTGAGGATGGCACCGATCTGCCCGGCAGCGGAAGGGCCTTCCTGGGCGGCCATGGCATCGAGAAACTCGCGGTCTTTGTCAGAGATGTCGGACAGCGCCGATTCGACGACCACCAGACTGTTACGCCTCTCCGCGGCGCTGATCGCCCGCTGAACGCTGGCCCCATCCAGTGTCCATTCCGCCTTGCCCGCTTCGAGCCATAGGTAATACCCCACGAGCTGGATCAGGAAGGGATACCCTTCCGTGGCCTCGGCCGCCTTGCTGATGAGCTCCGCAGAGATGGTGATCTCTCCCCGGTTGAAGAGCTCACTGTAGGATGCGGTGACTTCGGCTATGGCCGCTTCGTGGAGATTAATTCTGTCGGCCCTCCGCAAGAAAGTGGCGACACCCTCGTTAAGGAGGTCGGACACCGCTGACGGGAGTCCAGCGAAGATCAGGCCGATGGGCAGTCCGTCGCGGATGAAGTGCTGGACGTCAGCGGCTAGTTGGGATATTTCGGTCCTGTCGACTGCGTGGATCTCGTCGATGGTGATGACCAGCCCCGTGCCCTTTTCGTCCAGTCGGCGCAACAGTTCGTTCCCGGTCCTTCGCCAGTCCGCGGCCCGTTCCGGAGGTAGCTGGGTTGTGAGTCCGAACCCCGCTGCGGAGAAGGCGGTGATCTTCCGCGAAGGAGGCCCGTCCCCGAGCTCATCAAGGAGGCGCAGCATGTCATCACCAACCCCGGCAAGGAACCCCGGCGTCGCTGTCCGGGAGGTGACGGCCCAGCCCTGGTCCCGGGCGATCCCTTCCGCCTCACTCAGCATCACGGTCTTGCCGATACCCCGGGAGCCCGTGATGATGGTCAAAAGCCCCAGCGCCCCGGAACCCTGCTGGAGGCCATACTCAAACTCGTCCAACAGCCCGGCCCGTCCCACAAGCTCAGGCGGGGTCGCTCCGGCCGTCGGTTTGAAGGGGTTCAGCACGCGGCACCTCCTAAAGCGCATTCAGGTGAAACTAGGTGAAAGTGGTGAAAGTGGTGAAACTCCTGCCACCATAAGCCGAACCCTCGCCCCGGGCAAGCGCACCGGGGCGAGGCGGTAGCATCGAGGCCATGACGCGGGAAGCAAACTACATCGAGCACGTGCTCCACGTGGGCCAACAGTCTCCAGAACCTTGACCGAATAGACCGCGAAGACATCGCCAACACCTTCGTGCTTTCTGGCTTGCCACCCCGCCACGCCGACAAATACGATGCCCGGTTCACTCAGCAATTCATCGTCATCGCGGCTGACATGACTGGATCACTGATTCGCGGATGGATCCGCCCGTCATGCGTGGCCCAGGAACTGGCGCTGCGCTGCCTCTACGACCAAGTCGAAGTCATTTAGGACCTCTATGACTTGGACCTTCCGGACGGCTGGCGGGGCCGACTCGAAGACCACACGCTTGAGCACACAGACAGCGAAATGCTCTACCAGAACGCCACGGACGGCTTCGAAAACGACATCGAACTGAACCTGCAACTGGGCCTGGCACCCATGAAAATCGACGATTGGTTCGAGCCCTTCATCGAAGCCACCGTCCCTCCGTACGTTCGCTGAAACGGCCCACGGACCCTACGCCGCAGCATTGCTAAACGCCGATAAGCACCCATATGTCGGGCTGGACCGCAGGCAGGAGGTTTGGATCCGAGAGCGTGTCAACGCCTGTCCATGACGAGCGCTTCCGACCCTACCTGGCAAGGGTTTCGTTGCTAACCCGACGTCAACCGGGTTGCTCTAACTTCCGAAGAACTCATGGGCGGTGCACGGCCTGGTCCTGTAGCGTTGTTTCCGCCAGCAGGCTCAGAGCGCTTGTCCTCACTGTTAGGCGGAATTTTTAGCCTTCTGAGCGGAGACGCAGGCCGCCGTTCCTGGCCTGGTGCAAACCCTTCAAGGCCTTTCGTGCGGCCATCGCTAGAGCAACGAGACTGAAACTGCTGCCTAAGGCTATGAAAAGAAGCCTCTGACGGAGCGTTCGGTGGTGTCGGCGCCATCTGGAGTGCTTGGGGCATGAAGTGCCCGTACACCTGCTCAGTATCGGTCCTGTTTCTGGTCCGATTCTGGCAGTTGAAGTGGGAGGAACGCGACGAACGACTGGCTACCAACGGCTGACGGCAAGCCACATGATCAATATTATTGCAGCCAGCCCAATGGCACAGAGCAGGTAAACAACGATTACAATTTGGTGCCGCAACAGGAAGCCTTGGACTGCCTGAGCAGGGATGCAGACTGCGCGGGCAACTTTCTCGCCCAAGTGTTTCATGGGGTGCCGTTGGGTCCTGGACATCCAGGGACCCGGACCGATGCGAAGCTTGATGAGGCGTCGAGATAATCTGCGGGAGCCGGCATCGAGCACTATTCCGCGACCCTGCTTGCTCTGTCTGGTGAACCATACTGCGGCATATGGCGGCAGGAGAGAGACCGCCAAGTAGAGTGCAACGAACCTCGGCACTGAGGTGGCCCGTATCTCCGGAGACTTGTCAAGCAGCTCGAGCACCGCGAGAGTAAACACCGAGGCGAACAGCAGCCAGATTAGTAGGTCGAAAAACACCCCACCAACGACCCGCCATCGTTTTCCTGAATGCCAGCGAATGCTGGCAGTGCTCATTCGTCCAACCGCGCGCAGCGCCAGAATTGCAGCTCCGGCTGCCGACACGAGTGCAGCGGAAGGGTTAAACAGCAGCAGCGCAAGGAGCCCGCATGTCATCGGCACGGCCGCATAGAGAAGGATGCTTTGAAGTCGGCGTATGGCTGGTGACGGTTTACCGAGCGGAAGAGCGGCAGCTGCTGCTCTCATTGTGTCGATTTCCAATTGTTTGAAGCCCTGCTTCTGAGACTTTAGCAAGTCTGCTTGGGCTGCGGCGTCGCCTGCGAAAGCAGCAATGATTCCCGAAAACCCTAAGGTGCCGAGAACCAGTATCACATCGATCGTGGGCGGATTCGGCCACGGATTGACCTTGATTCCGGCCGAGGCCCCAACCATGAGAAGCCCGGCATCGAGGACGAGGAGCATGGCCGATATCCAGCCGATGAAGGCCGTCGGTCCCGGTCTGCGCATCTTCTCCTCGTTCTTCAGCGAACGAGCCAGAATTTGTACCGCCACCACCATCGACGCAAGAACGGCGAAACCACCAAGCAAGGAAGTGCCCGAAATCGAACGCACCCGGTAATGGGAGAACATTGCGCCGTTCGTGGCTACAGTGAGTGCTGCCAGCCCAAAAAGGAGTGCCCCCAGTCCAAAAGACCATCCGATATGTATGAGGACAGCCCGTGCGTAGGCCCTCACTTCGGCGGGAACCATCCCTGGGCTCGGGCCCTCGGTCGATCCTGCACCAACTTGCCTGGTGGCGAGGTCCGAGATCAAATACATCCCCCTTGTTCTTAGTTGCTATCTGATCGGTTTGATCCATGCTCGAATAACCCTGTATGAAAACGGCCACGTCGCATGCGGAGTTCCTCCGCGCAGAACTGTCCACACAGACACGAAGGACCGGTGGCATGTTTTAGAGAGCCACCAGCAACAGAGACTCCAACAATTCCGGGCGGCCTGGAGACTTGTCTCTGAAAAACGTGGGCTGCCCGGGCCGCGGCATAGTCCTTCACATCCGAGTGTGGGTCGTCCCAAGTCAACGGATTTGTTGAAGGTCCCGGCAGGACCGGTGAAAAAGCAAGCGTTCGGGTTGGGCATGAACGGTGGTATAGCCGATGCTTAGTCGCCCTGATGAATGATTGATCGACCCGTCGCGTGCTACATGGCCCAGGGCGAATCGGCCCCTGAGTAGGTGATGTGGAGGATTTCAATAGGCTGGTTTGCCTCCAGTAACAGGGTTTTCTCGCCGTTCGTTGGAGTGAGTACAACACCTGGCGCCAGAGCGTACCGGACCTCGCCTTCCCGGAGAGATGCCCATCCTTTCCCGTTAAGACAGTAAAAAGATGTACCGGGTAATAGTGATATCTCGGCGGTCGTATTTTTTGGGACGCGCACTTCGGCTACGGTGTAGCCGGTTTTGTGGTGGCTTGAGATGACCATTCCGGTGTCGGAGGCGGCCCGATCTGCCGTTGTTGAGTGCAGCATTTTTGGTTCCCTTTCGTTCCCTAATTTGCTTGGTGGAGGAGCTCGTTTAGGAGAGATTTGTTGGCGCTGAAAAGGGGGAGCGGGGGCTGGGCTGGGTTTCTGCTGAGGAGGTCCAGACTGGGGAATCCGCTGCCCGGAATGAGTACGGAGTCAGCGCCCATCAGGTTCCGGGAGTGCAGATCCTCGACTAGCTGGCGAGGCTGAATTTCCCATTTTGCTCCTAGGTCGAACCGATCTTGGCGCGGGTAGGCGTCCCATGCCGGCCCTAACTCGTGCTGGTGAAATCCGGGAGATCCTATGCCGTAGAGCTTCAGATAGGACATCAGGGCGTCGACGGTCGGACTTGTGAACCACGGCGGCACAACGATGTAAGGGCTGTTGGCACCCTTACGTTCCATGTCAGAAATGATTGCTCGTGCTGCTGTGGCAATGTTCCAATCTCCGTTGATCTGCAGCGCAGCGTCAATGAAGGCTTTGTCGAAAGTTTCCGGGTCGAAGATGCTGCTGCTGGTAAAGCAGAGACCGACAGCGTCAACTCCGATTCGGTTGAGTGTTTCTAAGGCGGCAACGAGGTGCGCTCCTGGCTGTTGCGTGGGGGCCTTGTCGCCGAGAAACTCTTCTCCGGTTTCCCGAGGAAGCCTGAATCGGCTGACATGTATGGATACCCCCGGCGGTGCCAGTCGGTTGATCTCCATTTCCGGAACTGGATCGTTGTCGACCACAACGATCCCTACCCGGTATCGGTCGTGTTGTCCTTCGGGGGTTTCCGGGGTGTTGTTAGGTGGCAATGGAGCGATCCTTAAGGGTGAGTGCCAAGACAACACCTATCAGGGCAAAGGCTGCGTTTATGCCGAATGCCAGCGGATAGCCAAGCTGGGGACCTGTCAAAGCTATGACGAGTACGAGCAAGGCAAGGCTTATGCCGCCCGCTACGTATTGAGATGTCGTGATCAGCGAGCCAGCGGAGCCTTGGCTCTCTTGCGGAGCGTCAGAGGTGCCGAGCACGAACATCGCGGTGTAGATGAGCCCGTGACCGAAGCCGCTCAAGAGGAATCCTGGCAATAGTCCTAACCAAAAGTTGTCGATTCCGAGGGAAACTGCGAGCAGTAGCAGTCCCCCGGCTGAAATTGCGAAACCCAGACCAAGGACGCGTTGGACACTGTTGCTGACGATGAGCTTGCCGGCAACCACATTGCCAACGGTAACCATGGCTGCGAGGGGGAGGAAAGCAATACCGGCGGCGAGGGCTGAGTAGCCTCGTTGTTCCTGGAGATAGAGGGTTACCAGGAAAAACTCGGTGCCGACACTGGCCATGTAGAGAGCTGCAGCGATTGTGCCTGCTCTCAATGCACGTAATTTACGCAGTGGCCTCTCTATGAGTGGTGAGCCGGAGCGGCGTTCGTTGAACAGGAATGCCAGGACGGCGAGGACGGCCAGGGCAGCCACTAACCAGAAGAGCCCCGCTGATGTTTCTGGGTCCGCCAGGAGAGTGAGGGTCAGTACGACAAAGAGTATGGCGGAAGTTCCGGCGATGCTGGACATCATAGGAATGGTGGTGGGTTCTGTCTGGGGGTTCCTACTGCGGAAGGTCTTAACGGCACCGATCACGCAGATGACAACGAGCGGGATATTGATCAGGAAGGTCCATCGCCAGGACAGCGTGGTTAGCAGTCCGCCCAAAACGACGCCCGCGGCCAGGCCTGAAGCTCCCACCGCGCCCCATATGGCGTAGGCATCGCTGCGCAGTTTACCGCCGGGAAAGGACTGGCTGAGCAGGGCAAGAACAGAGGGCAGTAACGCTGAGGCGGCAATGCCTTGGAGCGCTCTGGCGAGAAGGAGGAGGGTGGCGTTATCGGCGATACCGCCTAAGAGGCTGGCGAGCCCAAAAAGCAGGACGGATCCGATGAAGATACTCTTGCCGCCGAATTTATCAACGATTCGTCCGCCGAGGAGAAGGAGCCCGGCGAAGAGAAGTGCGTAGGAGCTGACCACCCACTGGAGTGATGCATCGTTCATTGCCAGCTCGGTTCCGATGCTGGGTAGTGCGACATAAACGATGGAGTAGTCCAGGGCGATGATGAACTGTGCAATCGATAACACGATGAGGGTCAGGGTTTGTACGCCCGTTCGCTTTTCGACAGGCGTGCTAGTCGTAGACAAGGTCAGACTTCCTTAGTGGTGAAGTGGCTGGGGAGAAGGGAACTGGGAATTTTGGTGGGGTCATCCCAGATAAGAGAAGCGCCTGCTACGGATAAATCGTGAGGCGTGTCGACACCCCAGGTCACTCCAACACCGGTCATTCCTGCGGAGACGGCCATCTTCATGTCATGGACAGAATCTCCTATAACAGTGCATGAATCTGGGGTGACGCTGAGGCGGCTTGCGACAAGCAGAGCCATGTCAGGAGCTGGTTTGGGGTTGGGGACGCTGTCAGCGCCGAGCACGACGTCGAAGTACTCGCGGATCCCCGCTGCTGTGAGTATTTCTTCGGCGCTCTGGAGGACTTTGCTGGTGGCGACAGCGAGGCGATGGTCCGATGTAAGAGCTTCGAGGGAGCGCCTTATTCCTTGAAAGACCAGGGATGGGGCCATGCTTACGACGTGTTCGGAGAACAGGGATCGGAAAGTAGCGAGGGATTGTTTGGACGTGGAGGCTGGCCAGCCGAAGGAGATGAACATCTCTTGGAGAGGTTTGCCGATCATGGCGCGAACGGCCGTGTCTGATGGGGCAGCAAGGCTGAGTTGTCCTGCAGTCAAGTTCACTACTTGGATGATTCCCTGTGGGGTATCCAGCAGGGTTCCGTCAAGATCAAATATGACTGCCACTGAGAACCCCAACCTGCAGACTGTTTGCTATTTCCGCAGCGGCCGCTGCTGTTGAGACGAGAACGGCCCTGTTAGCGTCCACGCTTGCCCCGTCGGTTGCCGTTGAGATGGCGGACAGCACCACGGGGGTCAGGGCCTGACCTTTGACGCCCTGTTCCCGCGCTTGGGCCAATGCTGCCTCGACTGCGTCATTGAGTATTTCCGGCGGTAGGGCAGCTTCGTCAGCAATGGGCTTGGTGACGAGGACGCCTCCGGGAAGGTTCAACGACAGATGCAGGTCGATGAATTTGGCCACTTCATCGACGCTATCTAATGTCCAGGGGACCTCCTGCCCGGAGGAGACTCCATAGTAGTTCGGGAACATCCGCGTTCCCAGTCCGACCACTGGAATGCCTTTGGTTTCCAGATACTCGAGGGTGAGTGCCGGGTCCAGGAGTGATTTGGCTCCGGCACAGACAACAGCAATCTGTTGCCGTGCCAATTCCTCAAGATCAGTGGAGATGTCCAGGGAGGTTTCGGCTCCTCGGTGGACGCCTCCAATTCCTGCGACGCTGAAGACCTTAATGCCGGCGCTGGCCGCCACAATCAGGCTGGATGAGACGGTTGTGCCGGCGGTCAGCTTCGTTGAGAGGGCCGCGGCAATGTCGCGGGTGCCGACTTTACGAGGGGAGTTTTCCTGTGCGAGACGTTCGAGTTCTCCTGGCGTTAGGCCTAGCTTGATCCGACCATCGATGAGAGCGACGCGTGCCGGTGCCGCTCCGGCTGCGTGGATGGCGTCATCGACGTCCTGGGCGGAGGAGAAATTGGTTGGATACTTCCCCCCGGAGACAACTGAAGTCTCCATCGCCACGACGGGTCTGTCCTCAGAAAGGGCGGATCGCACTTCATCAGAAATGTCTGTGTAGTCATTTAGCATTGTGAATTCCTAGGGTTTCTGCGGAGGCCGATACCGCTGCAGCGGTGGGTACAAGGCCCGTTTCATTGACTGTGAGCAGTGGCGTGTCTATATGAGGGCCACTAAGGACTCGTAGGACGGACAGCGCGGAATGTAAATTTGCGTAGGGAACGACATTTTCCACCGTGATTTGATTTCTGATGGATAGAGTCAGTGACAGCATTGAATTTGCTGACTGAAGCCCGTCCGCAGCGGCTGGAGTGCCGAGCACGCCGTGGGTCGAGGGGGAATTCTCTTCGTTACCGAGTTGGTTCAGGAGTGGTTTTCCCGGTGGTTTGCTTCCTGGCTTCGAGCGCGGGGCTGTCGGCGAGTTTGAGCCAGACGACACCCCCGATGATGACTGCCAGCCAGAACGCCTTGGTCAAGGTCAGAGTTTCGTCGAAGAAAACAGGGCCCAGAAGTGCGGCCCCCACTGCGCCGATCCCTGCCCAGACTGCGTAGCCGATCCCAACGTCGATTTTCTTTAGGGCCACGCTGAGGAAGAAGAGGGTGAAGAGGAAGAACACAATTGCAATCAGAGACCATGTGAGATTGGTAAACCCCTCGCTTCCGTTCACGCTGAGTGCGTAGCCGACCTCGAATACTCCGGCTAGCAGCAGGGCTGCCCATGGGCCTGTTTTCTTCTCGGCTGCAATCTTTGCCGAACTGTTTGAAGTGCCTGTTGTGGTGGTCATGTTAGGAGTCCTTTCAGGATGTGGGGAGTGGGGATCAGGCGGCGGCGCTGAGGTTCAGCCCTACGACACCGGCGATGACGACGGCGATGCCGATAAATTTCTTCCAAGTCAGGCGCTGGGAGAGGAAAAGGGCGCCGATGATGACAATCCCGACGCCTGCGACGCTGGTCCAGATCGCGTATCCCACTCCAACGTCGAACGTCAGGAGGGCAAGGCTGAGGAAGAAAGTAGCGATTGCGCCGCTGATGAGAGTGGCGATCGTCCACCAGAGTTTGGTAAAGCCTTGTGCTTTTCCGGCTAGGATGCCGACGGCAACCTCGAAGATGACGGCGATGCCCAGGTAGAGCCAGTTCATGATGGTGTTCCTTTCAGTTCAAGTGGTCGTGTGAGCGCAGATCTTTGCGCTCGGTGAGTCCTGGCGTATGCAGATGGCGTATGAATGGCTCGTTGCCATGCTCGACGGGGAGTGGATGGTAAAGCCCGGCGCGACGTTCATCGGATACCTCCAGTGACGAGTAGCTGGAGCGATAGTCGAAGCCCCACTCGGCCACTGTGTCGCGGTCGATGGCGACGTAGATGGTTTCGATGCCGTGGTCGATCGCGAACCGGTAACAAAGCCCGCACGGCTCGCCCGTTGCCAACAGCACTGCCCCGGTCAGGTCCGTGCGTCCCTGAACCGACATTGCGTCCCGCATTGCGACAATTTCGGCGTGCGCGGTCGGATCACGGGTCTCCCGAACCTGATTGACGCCAAACGTCGAAATGACGCGCTTGTCATCAACGACTACTCCCACGAAGGGCAATCCGCCGGCCTCAACGTGGGTAACGCAGCGCGCGACAGCTTCCTCCATTACTTTCAGCAGCTCTGGAGGATAGGTCTTCATGACTGAACCCCCGGAACGTCAGCGATAAGTCCGGCAAAGCTGTCAACCGCCCTCTTCAGTCGGTCAGCATCGGGAACGCCGCTAAGCAGGATTCCTTCGATCATGATTCCCGGCACTGAAGTGATCCCCACAGTGTTCACTGCATGATCCTGATCGGCGCGGTGTCTGGCGCGGCGTTCGTCGCTGTTCAGCGCCGCTTCCACCTCAGCTTTGGGGAGTCCAACAGAAACGGCGACGTCAGTAATGACAGCATCATCACCTATGTCACGATCGTCCTGGAAGAACGCTCTATACATGGCGTTGGAGTACACCTCCGCCTTGCCCGCTTCCTGCGCCAGTTGCAACACCATGAACGCTTTCTCCGTCCGCGGCTGTGGAGAGATCGAAGGGAGCCCAATGGGAACTCCTACACGGTTGGCCATCGGGTAGACCGAGGCATTCCAGATGCGCGGCAGGTAGTCGTCCTCCGGTCGTAGTGTGGGGACCGGGGTGGGCCTCAACTCGAACGGACGGATCCGCACCTCGACATCACGATCTCGTTTCAGTTCCTCAATCGCGTCCTCGGCCAGGAAGCAGAATGGACAGACATAGTCCACGAAGACATCTACCTTTGTGCTCATCGGAACGGTCTCTCTTTCTTTGTTGTTCCACATCATAAATCTGCATGTGCATACATGTATCGGATTAAAAAACCCCGCAGGGTTCGAGATCAGGAAATCAACTTACCGATCGTTTCGAAGGTGTGGTCCAAGTCCACAATGTCGAGTTGCGGGTAATGCTTTGCTGCATTCTGCAGCAGTTCACAGATCTTGGCCTCGTAGGGCTCGCGGATTTCCTTGATGGCATCCAGCCCCCGGTCAGTTATAACTGCATAGACACCCCTCCCATCGTCGGGACAGGTGTCGCGGACGACCAGATGCTTGCTCTCCATGCGACCCACCAGTCGAGTCACTGAGCTCTGAGTTAGGCCGACCCTGTGTGCAAGCTCCGTGATTCGCAGCTCTTTGCCCGAGGCCCTGCCGAGGAGGAGTGCTGCGCGGTACTCGGTAAGGCCGATACCGTAGTTTTCCGCGAGCCACTTACCGAGGGTAGTGTCTACCGCAGCCACTACCGCGGCAACCTGGCACCAGTCTGCGCTGAGGTCGCGCGTACGGACCCCCCCCGGCGAATCAGAAGAAGAATCCATGTACATGCATGTAATCATATCATATAGGGGTTCCTCGGTCACCCTTCCGTGAAGAGCCGCCCGTAGCCCGTGACCTTGTTTTGCAGGTTGGTACCAGCCAGAGTTGCCCACAGGAGGACCTGATTTGCCGTCAACACTGTGATGCCGAGATGGCGTTCGAGGTGGTCGATCGCACCAATGGCCCGCTGCCCATTGCCGGCTATGAACACCGCTTGCGCGCCGGTTGTATCGACAAGTTCCTTGACCGCATGCGCCGTGGCCTCCGCTGTGATTGCTCGAGGACCTCCGACCGGGCCGCTCGGTGTCGCGGAAATCACGTCTATTCCCTGGTCTACGAAGTAAGCAGCCCCCTCACGGCAGAGCTGATCATCGAACCAGGATGGCGCCATGACGGCGATCGAGGTCAAGCCAAGGTGTCTTATGGCTGCGGTAGCCGCTGTACCAGTAGTTTCCAGTCTGATTCCGTGGCTGACGGTGGCCAGCCGTGCAAGCAGCCCCTGCTCCCGTTCCGCACCGATTTTGAATGAAGAACTGGTGAATGCCAGTCCGATCGCGTCCAGGGGTGAGTGAGACAGGCTCTGAACGGTGCGGTCGATTACCTCTGGATGGATGAACCTCAGGACTGGATCGTGTGCAATTTTTTCGTCAATGGTTCCTCCCGGATGCATCGGGCTGAAGTCAGCCCGTGCACCGTGGACAGTTGCCCGAAGGCCGGAGAGCATTGCTTGGGCTTCCGCTTCGGGGCCAACGTCCGCGTGTGGCGTCAAAATCCCGAGTTTGAAATCGGATTCCCAGCCGTCGTATTTCCACATGTTGTTCGGCCTTTCTAGTTGGCGATTTTCGCCCCGGTCAGAGTGTGGGAAGCCGGGGTCCGTCCGGTGTCGCTAACCATTCTTGGGTGCTTGTCCCGGATGACCTGGATTAGTTCATCCATCGATGGATTCGGGTAAGAGTGCTGCTGGCCGCTGTAGATCATCTTCGAGCTGCTGCCGTTGCGTTGCTCAATGGAGTCCCCGACGGGGTTGAAGCGCAGGACGTCAATGCCGTAAATCATGCACAACAGACTGTTGAAGATTGGAGCCGCCTTGATCCATCGCCCGTTGAGATAGATCCGCGCGTACCAGTGCAGGAACTCTTCGCCGCCGACAAGTTCGAGCATCGCGGCATCGGCAACGTGATTGGTCACGACGTCCGAGCACAGCAGCGCCGGCACCCCCAGCTTCCGGCAGCCTGCGACGAAGAGAATGCTTTTATGCAGGCAGAAACCCGAAGATTCGGAAATAACTTCGGAGGCGGTGAGCCCTGGGTGGAGGGAGACGTTGAATACGTTGTAGTCAATGGTGTCGCGGACCTCATCGTGGAGCCTTTCGATCGCTTTGGCGATATTTGGCTCCACGTAGCAGCCGGAGTCCTTGATGAACTTTAAGACTGCAGGGTTCTCGAAGTCGAAGACTTGGGTTGAGTTGGTCAGGAGCGGGTCGATACGACTCATGTTGCCACTCCCAGCAGGGTGGCGATCTTCGTGCGCAGCAGGTCGTTCGAACCTGAATAGATCGCCCCTGGTACCGCATCTAGAAGATGAGTGGCAAGTGGAGAGGTCCTGAGATACCCGTTTCCACCGTGAACCTGAAGTGCATTGATCACGGATTGGACGTTGGCCTCGCTGATGAAGATCTTGGCCGCGGCAATGGGAATCGTCACGTCCTCGAACCCATCAAGGCGGTCAGTTATTGAGTTCAGTAGAGCTCCGCCGAGCTCGATGGCGATCTGTGTTTCAACAATGCGGTTTGCCACCAGCTGGTTGCTTCCGATCGTGACACCGAACTGTTTACGTTCGTTGACATACCGCACGGCATCGGCCACGACTTGTTCCATCTCTCCGAGGTTTGCGGCGAAGGCAAGGAGGATTTCACGTTTCATGACCTGATCGAGGATGAGCAATCCGGCGCCGGTGTGGCCAATCCTGTTCCCTACAGGCACCCTCACATGGTCCATGCTGACCGTACCAATGGGTGAGGTCCGCAGCCCCGCTGTTGGCATGGCGCCGGTGGTGTCCATTCCCTGCCACGACGTCTCCACAAGGAAAGCTGAAAGGCCCTTGTCAGCGCCATCCTCCTCAACGGTTTTGGCGTAAACCACCAGCGTCGAGGCCACCGGGGCGTTCGTGATAAATCGCTTCGTTCCCGTTAGGACGTAGTGGTCACCGTTCCGGGTCGCGGTAGTGGACATGTTCATCACGTCGGAGCCCGCCTCAGCTTCGGAGATCGCGTGGCCGCTGATGGCGGTTCCGGCCTCGGCCGCCGGAAGATAACGTTCCTGGAGGTCGCGGTCCGCGAAGGAGCGCAGGCAGTAAATTGTGCTGGCCAGTTGAGTTACCGCCGAGAATGTCAGCCCACGGTCCGGGCTTGTTCGTCCTAGTTCGCGCATGCGGCCGACAGCCGTTTTCAGTCCGACATGCTCTGTGTCGGCCTCGGCCAGGGTCGCGAAGACTCCGCTCTCGGACAACCGTGCCCATGCATCAAAGGCAAGACCATCGCTGCGGTGTTCAGCATCATCGCTGCCTGTGGCACCAAGCGCTTCAATGAAGCCGGACCATCGTGTGTTCGTCATCGTTGTTGTCATTGCCGATTCCTTAGTAGGTACTGAATCCGCTGTCGCTGAGAGTGTGCTTCTCATCTCCGCGGATCGGCGGGTTGAAGATGCTGACGAGTTCGAGGTCTTCTCCCTCGGATGCGCGCAGGTAGTGCGGTTCGTTGCCGTCCAGGGCGTAGACGACACCGGGGACGATCTCGAAGCGGTTGCCCTCGGTGTCCTCGATGTTGCCGGAGCCACGAATGCAATAGCAAGCCTCGAGGTTTCGGCGGTATTCCAGCCTGGACTCAGTGCCTGCTCTGACAACGGTGTGGGCGACCGCGAAGCCCATGTTGTCCGCTTCAACCAGCAGACGATGGCTGGTCCCGTTACCCCATTCGACGGGAGTGATTTCATTCTTTGACCGGGTGAACATGGTGAATTTCCTCTTCGGGTTAAGCGATTGCGTCAGTACGGTTTGACTCGATGAAACCCGCGATGCCATCGGGGGTTTTCAGGTCCTCAGGGTTGATGGAAATGGAGTTAATGGGGATCCTGTAAGTCCTCGCGCACCAGCCGAGCAGTTGGACCGTGGTTACGCTGGTCAGGATCCCGGTTGACAGCAGATCAATGTCCGAGGGCAATTCGTCCGGGGCGATGTCGGTGGCGAATTTGTCGACAATGTATTGCTTGACTTCCGTGACTGTGGACATGTCCTATTTGCTCTCTATTAGGGTCTTGATTGCGGGCAGGTCTGGCTTGCCGTTCCCGTTGAGCGGGAACGGGCGGTCAAAGGGATGCAGATGGTTGGGCATGGAAAAAGCGGGAAGGAGCTGGCTCATCTTCATCCGGAGCTGAAGTCCGGACGCCGGCGCTGTACCGCGCTCAAGTGAGGTGTAGGCAAGATGCAGTTGCTGCGTCGATGTGGATTCATCGAGCCATGCGCAGGTCATTGCCGTCAGATCCGTCTGACGTGCGGCATGTTCAATCTCGTCAAGATTGATGCGCTGGCCTCGCAGCTTGACCGTTCGATCGCTGCGCCCTAGGTACTCTAAACATCCCGCGGCCGAAATGGCCCTGTCTTTCATCGGGTAGAGAGCGCCGTAAGCATCGACCTGGGTGCGCGGCAGGGGTTGCAGCTCGCCCTCGGTGATGTAACCCAGCGCCATCCACGGTGCGCGGACCAACAGTTCACCCTCGCCGTCCTCCATCAATGGCGTTACCGGTTGAACTACACCGTTTGCCCTCAGAAAGATCTCACAGCCAGCAAGGGGGATCCCCAGGGGAAGGGTCTCCGATGAGGCGAACTGCTGAGCCGACATCGTCGCAATCAGGCAGTCATTGACCTCAGTTGCGCCGTAGACGTTATGAAAGGTCGCTGCGGGAAATAGCCGTGCAGCTACTGCACGGGTGGCTCGGGAGGCCACTCCACCCGTGAGCACAACGTTACGGACTGATCCGCAGACATCATCACCGGCTGCCTTGATCAGCGCGTCAAGGGTGGAGGGTACAACTTGGACGAAAGTTGGCTGTTGTTGCCGCAGTAGGCCCGCCAGATACTTGGTGTCGTGCAACCGTGAAGACTCTACGGGGACGACCGTCCCGCCTGCTGCCAGTACCGCCCAAGTGTCCAATAATGAGACATCGAAATTCCAAGGGCTCAGGCTGAGCGACACTGCTGAGCTACTGAAATCAAAGTAGTTCTTGCCCCAATCGAGGAACTGAGCGATGCCTCTGGCTGGAATAGCTACGAGTTTGGGAGATCCCGTTGAGCCGGAGGTGGGAAGCGCGAGGATCCCTCCGGCCTCGGGGCCAGAAGAGACCAAGTGCGCTCGGGCGAATTGCTCGACCTGGGTCGCAATCGTATCCAGGTAAGCATCAGACGCCGAAGTCGGCACGAGCGCAGCCACGCCGCCCTGGCTGATGACCTTGAAGCATTCCAAGAGAAGCTGCGGGTTCTTCGTGGCGCGGTATGTTCCAAAGCTTCTTTGAAAGCCGCCGCTAATACTCGCCTCGGGTCCCTCTCTGAGGCGATCTGTTGACAACGCCAGGTGAAAGGTTTCGGGGCCGCCCTTCAGCGCTGTTGCGATCATGGTGCTCCTTTCTGAACTTGTCCTCGGCGAAGGCGCCGAGGTCACGGCTGGGCTTCATGCGAGTTCCTTTGATGTACATGCATCAATTTAGAATACTGCATGTGCATACATCAAATCGGCGGAATACTCCGCTCGGAATCCGGCATGGCGCCGCACCTCCCGCAGCTTCGCTCTACACGATAAGCACGATGGCCGGGGACACCTCACGGCTCATCCAAGAAGTCTTGGGTCCTGAAGCGCTTGGTCACTACCGCAGTTCGGAACGGGTTTTCCCTTTACGACATGGCGACAAATGTTACTCGGTGTCCCATACCAGCGATGTAACCGTCCTTGCAGTAGCCACCACCTTGATAGGTGTTGATGTCGAGCGCCGGCTGTTTAGGGAAGCAGCGGCCGACCTCGCATGGGCACTATCACCCGAGGAGCGTTTCGAGGTTGCGATCAGTGAAGAAAGTCGCCTAACGGAGATTTGGACGGCGAAGGAAGCTTCGGGCAAAGCGTTAGGAGTGGGACTCGGAGCTGCTCCACGCCAGATCCTTACTACTCCCGTGCCCGACATGCCAGGCTTTCGGATAGCAGAGCTCCCTGGGCCTGACTTAGGCGTCACGCGGGTGCTGAGCTACGGATGGTGGTCCGGAAAACATCACGTCCGCCTCGCATGGCCCACGCCCCGCCCATGGAAGGACCGGCAAAGACCGAGCATGCTGGAAGGAGGTGGGGGCTGTCCGGATTGCGACTGGGTTTTCGGCGGGACACCGAGGCGCGCTGCGGCCGAAGCCTTTCCAACCCGGTCCTTCAATTGTCACTGCCAAGGATGAGTCCTTGAATTGATCACTCAGTGGCATCTGCGCCGCTCGGCAGCCGACTACGGCGTGATGCTAGGTTAGTTCGTTTCGGGCGAGTCCTTGGCAAGCTGCTGACGGTCCGTTCGTCCCACCGAGGTCGGCGGCGTCGACCATGGGATCGGCTGCGTCGGTGAGGCGGTCGCTATGACCGCCCTATTCCAGGAACGGGCTCTGGTCTGAAGACAGAGGCGTAATTCTCAGCTGGTGCTGGTGGCGAGCAACATTCGAAAGTCCTATTCGTGATCGATTGCCTACCCTGCGTGGGTCCACCTGAATCAATTGCTTTTCGCTACCTAGAATCAGGGCATGACCTTCGAGCAAATCTGGCCGGTTGCTGCGTTTCTCCTTGGTGTTCTCAGTACTCTGCTGGTGGAGTCATTCAAGTCCCAGAGAGCTCGGGGTGAAGAGACCAGGAAGATGTCGGCGATGCGCAGCCAGTTCTATCAGGATCGACGTGAGGCTTTCGAACTCGATCACCTGCTTAAGGTCAACGAGGCCCTTAGCGAGCTAACCCGCGCCAGCGTTGCGGCTCAGAATGCTTATCAGAGAACAGGAGAGGTTTCGCTCGAGGCGCTGCAAAGGATCGAGAGCGCGAACGGTGGAGTGGTGGCCGTTCGACACCTAATTTTGGACGATGAATTGCGGGAGAAGGTCAGAGCTGCTCACGGCGCACTCTTGCGAAGTGGGCGACGAGCTGGACAGCCGGACGAGAGTGCGTCGGATACTGCCGCTGATGCGCTTCGCATCGGGCGAGGGAATCGCCGTCCGGATACGACAGATCTATTTGCGGGCGCCGAACGTCGGACCAGACGAATCTCGAGCCGTCGGTCTGTCCGGGCCGGCTCGCGGCGGACCCGGGGGGACTTCCTGACCGCCCTCGGCGATATGCGGATGCTCCAATGAACAGTTTTTGCCTGCCGGAGTCCGGGCGCAGAGCGTCCATTGGGACCTACTACGTCTAGCTGGTGTGAGAAGGCAGTATTGACCCATGGGCAAGTTGAACCGGGAATGGGCAATCAAAGAGATTGGCCATTCGGAATCCTGGGATGCATCAACCCCAGGAAAGCGCCGGCGGTGAAGAGCAGCTTGCACTCGAGCAACTGGCGGCCTTCAGCCTGTTGGCTCATGGATTGATCAAGCCGAAGTCGAGGGTCGTGAAGATCCAGAATCTGTTTCTCCTGCTCTTCAAGCTGAGCCGGTAGAAATCAGGCGCGGCTTTCACCCATCTAATGCGGCACGGATCGAACGCCGATAACGAATCTTCCGTCAAGCTGTTTCGAAATCGCTGCCAAGCCGTCTGGGGGCTTCTCGCCGGGGGCTTTGTCTCCTCCCTTGGCCCGTGAGGAAGTCTGTGTGCCTCGCAGGTGGGACGGCATCAGATTCACCAATGCACCCCATGAAATCGTCCAATGGATCTGGGTGGGTGTCGCGGCAAAAGGTGAACGCCGCTGTCGATCCCGTGCCTAAGCGCCCACCGTCTTCAAGTAGTTCCGGATCCCATCCACTACCAATTGGTGGTCCTCATCCGAGGTCAGTCCGGATACCGTGATCGCCCCGATCACGCCTGCGCCGCGGACCCGAATGGGGAACGAACCGCCGGCCAAGGTGTAGTCCTCATGCGCGAGCCAGCCCCCGCCGAGGGGGCTGTGACTGCGCGCCGAAAACTGCTCGGACAGCAAGGCTGTGCTGTGCTCAAACCGCAGAACCGCGGCCGACTTCCGGCGGATCCACTCTTCCTGGTCAGACGTTGCTCCCGGGAGGACGCAACGGAAGAGCACGAGGTTGTGCCGGCGGATGTCGATCGCCACCCCGAAATCGGAAGCAATGGCGTGGTTGGCGATCAGCGAGCCGAGCCGCCAGGCGTCGTGGTTGTCGAAGCTGGCGAAGACCAGCTCTTCCTCCAGCTGGCGGAGTTCGGCGTGGCGCGGGGAATCAGTCATTGTCGGTTCCTTCCAGGACAGCGTCAGACTCGTAGCTCAGCCCGATCTGCCGACGGATTTCATCCATGGCCGCCATGATGGCCACGGTCTCACTAGGCGGCAGGATGGTGCCCGCTGTCTCGCCAGCGCGGACGAGGCGTTCCAGCTCGGCTGCCTGGTACTGCATTCCCCGGCTGTTGACGGGCTGCTCGTATCGTTTCACCACTTCACCATCAACACCGAAAACGGTGAAAGGCACCGGGTTGTACCAAGTGGACTCGATGTCGATCCAGCCTTCGGTTCCGATGACCATGGCGCGGTTGGCGCTGGCTGCGTCGAGTTCACAGTCCACCAATGCCTGCTGCCCGTCCGGGTAGTCAAAGATGGCTGCAGTTTGGCGATCCACGCCCGTTGCGGTCATGGAGGCACTCGCCCGCACAGCGGACGGAGTACCCAGGATGTCGAACGCGAAGGAAATCGGATAGATGCCCAGGTCCAGCAGGGCTCCACCGCCCAGGGCAGGATCGTTCAGCCGGTGGGCCGGGTCTTTCGGGAGGCTCTGGTTGTGGCTGGCCACCACCTTGCGGACCTCACCAATGGCACCGGCAGCGATGAGTTCGCGGAGGCGGACCATGTGCGGAAGGAAGCGGGTCCACATGGCTTCCAGTGCCACGAGCCCCTTGGACTCTGCGAGCTCAACGACGTCCTGTGCTTGGCGCGCGTTCATGGTGAACGCCTTCTCCACCAGCACGTGCTTGCCCGCATTCAACGCCAACAGGGCGTTCGCGTGGTGGAAGGGGTGGGGCGTGGCGATGTAGACCACGTCAACCATCGGGTCAGCCACCAAATCTTCATAGCTGCCGTGAGCGGTGGCCACTCCGTACTGCTCGGCGAACGCCTTGCTCGAGTCCAGTGAGCGTGAACCAACAGCCTGCACAGCAAAGCCGTTCTCGTTCAGGTCCTGCGTTTGCAGCCCCGCGATGAATCCGGTGCCGAGGATGCCCCAGCGGATCGTTCCGTCGGAGGTGCCATTGCTGAGGGTCACGTGCTAATCCTTTGTCGAGTCAGTGAGCGGGTACGCCACAAACGCAAAGCGCTCGGAATCCGGCGACCAGCTGTTGACGTTGAGGGTACCTTGGCCGCCGAAGAGTGGCCATGTATGGAGGGGAGTGGTCCAGTCCTCGGTCGAAACAAGGACGACGGCGACCGGCAAGTCGGCGGGGTGGCCAACAGTACCGCTGGGGAACCGAATGAACGTGGCGTAGCGGCCATCAGGGGAAAGGTGCGGGAACCAGTCGACGGTTTCTGAGCTGAGAAGCTGCTCGAATCCACGGCCGTCCACCTGCACACGGGCAAGCTGGGCGTGGCCCGGAAGGGAGCTGAAGGACTCTGTATTGAGGTAGAGCCACCTGCCATCCGGTGAGTACTCCGGACCGTCGCAGTGGCCGGATCCGACATCAACGCGGGCGCTAGCGCCGCCGTCGGACGCTATGGTCATCAGCCTGCCGGGCTGCGTGAAGTCGCCCGCCTCGATAGCGACGTAGGCGAGTTCCTTGCCGTCCGGGCTAACGCCGTGGAGGAAATGGAAGGAGTCGTCGTCCTCGGTGATGCGCGTGGCAGGTCCGCCTTCCAGCACAGCACGGTAGATATGGCCATCGTTGGCGGAGAGGAAGATGCTGGTGCCGTCGGGTGCCAGGACGTGGTCGTTGTTCAGCTTGGGAATGCCGTCGAGGGGGACCTCCCCGGGCTCACCACCGGACACGTCCAGCGTCCACAACTTCCCGTCCCCGTTGAGGACGAGTGCGGCGCCGTTGAGGGTCCAGTTGGGAGCTTCAAACAGCACACGGTCGGAGCTGTAGAGCAGCTCAGCCTCGCCGGTCACCGACGCGATCCGCACCTCACAGCGCTGGCCGGATTGAAGGGCGCGGATCACGTCGGTCCTTGCCTAGTCCTTGCTGCTGAAGGCGGCGTCGAAGCTGGTCTGCGAGGCGGGGAAGTCGAACTTCTTCAGGGCCGCAAGAGCTTCGGGGGCGCCGTGGAGGCGGTCCATGCCGGCGTCTTCCCATTCCACGGAGATGGGTCCGTCATAGCCGATTGCGGTCAGGGCGCGGAAGGACGATTCCCAGGGCACGTCACCGCGTCCGGCGGAGACGAAGTCCCAGCCGCGGCGCGGGTCGCCCCAGGGCAAGTGGGAGCCCATGACGGTGTTGCGGCCGGTGGGGCGGAGCTTGGTGTCCTTGCAGTCCACGTGGTAGATCCGGTCCTTGAAGTCCCAGATGAAGGAGACTGGGTCGATGCCTTGCCACATGAAGTGGGAGGGGTCCCAGTTCAGGCCGAACGCGGGCCGGTGGCCGATCGCTTCGAGGGTGCGGACGGTGGTCCAGTAGTCGTAGGCGATCTCGGAAGGGTGGACTTCGTGGGCGAAACGGACCCCGCATTCGTCGAAGACGTCCAGGATGGGGTTCCAGCGGTCGGCGAAGTCCTGGTAGCCGGCCTCGATGACTTTCTCCGGGACGGGCGGGAACATGGCGACGTATTGCCAGATGGAGGAGCCGGTGAACCCGACCACGGTGTCTACGCCCAACGCGCGGGCAAGGCGGGCTGTGTGCTTCATTTCCTCGGCGGCGCGTTGACGGACGCCTTCGGGGTCCCCGTCGCCCCAGACCTTGGATCCGACGATCGCTTCGTGGCGGAAGTCGATGGGGTCATCGCACACGGCTTGGCCCTTGAGGTGGTTGGAGATTGCCCAGACCTTCAAGTTGTACTTCTCCAGCACGGCGAGTTTGGATTCGACGTAGCCGGGTTCGTCCCAGCGCCAGGCGTCCAGGTGGTCTCCGGAGACGGCGATTTCCAGGCCGTCGTAGCCCCAGCCCGAGGCAAGCTTGGCGACTTCCTCGAAGGGGAGGTCGGCCCACTGGCCGGTGAACAGGGTGTACGGGCGGGGCATGTCAGGCTCCTTCAGTGGATGTGGTGTGCAGTTGGATCAGTGAGCTTTTGGCTGCCGCGGATTCTTCTACGGCCGCGAGGATGTGCTGGACCTTCAGGCCTTCTTCAAACGACGGCGACGGAGCCTCGCCGGAGGCGATGGCAGTCAGGAAGTCCCGGATTTGGTGCGTGAAGGTGTGCTCCCAGCCGATGATGTGACCCTGCGGCCACCACGCCTCAAGGTAGGGGTGCTCTGGCTCGTTGACCAGGATCCGCCGGAAACCCTGCTCACGGACTGGCACGGTGGCGTCCAGGAATCCGAGTTCGTTCAGGGCTTCGAGATCGAAGAGGATGGTGCCCTTGTCGCCGTAGATTTCGAGCTTGAGCGAGTTCTTCTGCCCCGTTGCCACGCGGGACACTTCCACAGAGGCGATTGCTCCGGAGGCGAGGGTCAGCGTGGCCCAGGCGGCGTCGTCGACTGTTACATCTTCCGGGCCGTCCGGTCCGGGCCGGCGGTCCACGAAGGTGTGCAGGCGGCCGGAGACCTCGGTGACGGTATCGCCCAGGAGGAACAGGACCTGATCGATGGCGTGGGAGGCGATGTCACCCAGCGCACCCGAGCCGGCGGTTTCCTTGCGGAGCCGCCACGTCATGGGGGATTCCGCGTCGGAGAGCCAGTCCTGCAGGTAAGCGGCGCGGACGTGCCGGACGGTACCGAGACGTCCTTCGGCGATCAGTTCGCGGGCCAGCGCCAGGGCCGGGACGCGGCGGTAGTTGAAGCCGATCATGGACTGCACGCCGCGCTCGCGAGCCTCTGCGGCAGCTGCCGTCATGGCTTCGGCTTCGGCAATGGTGTTGGCGAGCGGCTTCTCAACAAGGACATGCTTGCCCGCAGCCAGCGCGGCGGAGGCGATTTCGGCGTGCATCCAGCCGGGGGCGCAGATATCGACGATGTGGATGTCGTCCCGTTCGATCACGGAACGCCAGTCGGTGGAGGACTCGGCCCAACCGTACTTGGCTGCGGCTTCAGCTACCTGGGTGGCGTCCCGGCCCACGAGCACTTTCTGCTCGAAGGCCGGGACGTCGAAGAAACTGGCCACGTTCCGCCACGCATTCGAGTGTGCCTTCCCCATGAAGGCGTAGCCGATGGCGGCCACGCCCAGAGGGCGCGAGGCCAGTGAGGATGCCGGGCGGCTGGCCAGGGAAGGTGTCTGGTCAGGATGGGCGGGGGTGGTCATGTTGTGGTTCCTCGCTGTTTCTTAGAGCGTTGCGGTTTCCGGTGCCCAGTCCTCAGGAAGGGCGGCCGAGACGGGTGCGTTGCTGGTGACGTCCACGAACGAGCCCGATTCCACGGACTCCGCGATCGAGACCATGCTGTCCAGCACGTGGTAGGCGAGATCGCCGGTGGCACGGTGTGCGGTTCCGGCACGCAAGGCCCGGGCCATATCCAGCACACCCAGGCCGCGGCCATTGGCCGGACCGGTCGCAGGGATGATCTCCGGTTCGTCCGCGCCCGGACGCCACAGCTTCAGGTCGCCGTCGAAATAGTTCGGATCCGGCAGTGACAGCGTAGCCTCCGAGCCCGTGATCTCCACGAAACCCATCCGCAGGCGCGGCGACTCGAAGCTGAACACGCTGTGGGAGGACTGGCCGCCCTCGAACTGCGCCATCGCGGACACATGCGTGGGAACCTCGACGGCGAATTCCTCGCCCGCCTTGGGACCGGAACCAATGACGCGGGTCGCCTTTGCGGAGGAGCCGACGGCGGCCACCTTGCGGATCGATCCAAACGTCTGGATCAGGGCGGTGAGGTAGTACGGGCCCATGTCGAACAGGGGGCCGGCGCCGTGTTGGAACAAGAACGCCGGGTTCGGGTGCCAGGACTCCGGTCCGGGGGTCTGGAACGTTGTCATGCCGGTCAACGGGGTGCCGATGTCGCCGCGCTCGATGATTCGCCGGGCGGTCTGCAGGCCGGCACCTAGGAACGTGTCCGGGGCCGTGCCTAGGCGGATACCCGCCGCGTCCGCTGCCTTGAGCAGGCCAAGTCCGGACTCGCGGTCCAGGGAGAAGGGCTTCTCGGTCCAGACGTGCTTGCCGGCGTTGACCGCTGCGGTGGCAACCTCGACGTGCGCTGCCGGGATGGTCAGGTTGACGATGATTTCGACGTCGGGGTGGTTCAGAGCCAGCTCGGGTGTGCCGAATTCGGGGATGCCATATTCCTTGGCCCGGGCTTCGGCGGCCTCGACGAAGAGGTCCGCGATCACCAGGACCTTCAGGTCCGGGAAGACCGTGAGGTTGTCCAAGTACTGCTTGCTGATGTTGCCCGCGCCGATGACGGCGACACCGACGGGGCCCTTGCGGGTGGATGGTGCGAAGCTCATGCCCCTGCCTCCTCGGAAATAGTTCCCTCGGCTGCCTGAACGCTTGCCGCTGCTGTCAGATACCTCAGGCTTTCCGTGATGCCCTCAAAGATGTCGCCAGAGTAGTCATCGAACTCCACCACGCCGACTTCCAAGGACTTGGCCGCGGCAATCACATCCAGGACCGCGAGGGTGCCCTGTCCGGCAGGCTGCTGTGCCTTGGTATCGGTGTTGGCAGGGCCGTCCTTGATGTGGATGAACTTCACGCGGTCACCCAAACGGGCCAACAGTTCCACTGGATCCTGGCCGCCGACGGCAACCCAGTAGGTGTCCACCTCAAGGACTACTTCAGGATCCAGCAGTCCCTCAAAGTACTCCAGTGCGGTCTTGCCTTCGATGGTGGACTCCAGCTCCCACGCATGGTTGTGATAACCGACGCGGATGCCGTACTCAGAGCCCTTCTTCGCCGCTGCGTTCAGCTTGGCTGCGGTGCCTTGGATGGTCTCGGCATCCTGCCAGTGCTCGGCCGGAAGGAACGGATCGATGACCGTGGTGATGCCGAGTTCCTTGGCAGCGGCGAAGATCTCGTCTTGGTCCTGGCTCAACAGCGGGGCATGGCCTGAAGGGGCAGTGAGGCCGTTTTCCTTTAGGGCCGCACCGAGCTCCGTGGCGGTGGCCACGAAGTTGTACGGTTCAACCTGCGTGAAGCCGATCTCGGCAACCTTCTTGATGGTTCCAGGCAGATCCTCCTGGATGGCGTTGCGAACGGTGTAGAGCTGGAGTGAATACGACATGGATTCCTTCTGGGTGGTCGCCCGGATAAGGGCGTTGCTCGTACATGGCTGTTGCTTCCAGTTAACTGTCTATTCCACTTAACAGTGAACCTACTTAACTGCTCCTGACGACAGTCCTGCCACTAAGTGTTTTTGCACCAGGATGAATCCGATCAAAACGGGCAGGCTGACCACAACGGAAGCGGCCATGAGTTGGTTCCAAAACACATCGGATTCGCTGGCGTATGCCTTGAGCCCCAAGGACAGCGTTTTTGTGGCTTCGTTGGTCAGCACGGAGGCGAACAAAACCTCGCCCCATGCGGAGATGAATGAATATACGGCCACTGCGATGATGCCTGGTTTGGCAACCGGAAGGATCACACGGAACAGCGCTCCCATCCTGCCCGTTCCATCGATCATTGAAGCCTCTTCCAGTTCCTTGGGAATCGAGGCAAAGTAGCCGCTCAGCATCCAGATAGCGAAAGGCAAAGTGAACGTCATATACGTGATGATCAGCCCGAGGTAGGAGCCCTGCAACTGCAAGCCGGTCATATTGCGGATCTGGGTGAAGATCAGGTAGAGCGGCAGGAGGAACAGGATGCCGGGGAACATTTGCGTGGACAAGACAGTCAGGCTAAAAGCCCGCTTTCCCTTGAACTGCAGCCGGGCAATGGCGTACGCAGCCAGGACGGCAACCGTCACTGAACAGGCAGTCGCGCAGATGGTGATGATGAGGCTGTTCTGGAAGTACTTGGCCAGGGGCACTGTGGTCCAGATATCCAGGTATGGAGAAGCGGTAATTTCGCGGGGGATCCACTGGAACAGCCCGGAAACGTCCTTGAGCGGTTTCAGTGAGGTGGAGACCACCACGAAGAGCGGAACCGCCACCCAGAGGGACAGGATGGTCAGGACCACGTTCCTGAGGATCCGGAAGTTGCGTGTCTCAATCATTGTCGGCTCCCTTTGGCAGCACCATGCGGATGTAGAAAACGGAGGCAATGAACAGTGCGATCAGCAGCAGCACACTCATTGCGCCGCCTAGACCGAAGTTCCAACTGCCGAAGGAGTTTTGGTAGATCAGAGGGGAAATAAGGGTGGCTTCCTTGGGAGACGTGGCTCCGAACAGGACAAAGGGGACGTTGAACTGGTTGAAGGTCCACAGCGACATGACCATGAGCAACACACCGTTGGCAGGCCGGACCATGGGCAACGTGATGCGCCGGAACTGCTGCCAGAGTGATGCGCCGTCAATGGCCGCTGCCTCGTAGACGTCAGTGGGAACGTTCTGCAGGGCTGCCATCAGCATGAGGAACGCGAAGGGCCACAGCTGCCACACGTTCACAACCACCATGGCTCCGAAGGAGTTCTCGCCCAGCAGCCAGAAGGGGCGTTCGTCGCCGAAGAGGTGAAGAGTGTCCACCAGAATCTGGTTAACGGCACCGTCGCGCTGGTTGAACATGAAGGCCCAGGCGATGGTTCCGACGTATGCCGGGAGTGCGTACGGGACCAGGAAGAAGGTGCGAAGAAGTGCCCGTCCCCTGAAGTTGGAGGACAGGAAAACCGCGCCTGCCATGCCGAGCACCCACGAGAATCCGACCACCAAGATGGTGTAGCCCAGCGTGCGGCCCACCGTGCTGAAGAAGGCCTGCCCGATGGTGCTGTCCGGGTTGAGCCCGTTGATGAAGTTCTGTAGCCCCACGAACGGCGCGTTGAGCCAATTGGTGAGGTTGAGCTGCGTCAGGGAGATGAACGCGATCCAGATGCCAAGGATCATCGGCCCGATATGGATCAGGAGCTCAAGGATCGCGGCCGGAAGGATCAGGCCATAGGGGAGGAATGAGCGACGCCGTTTACGTACCGGCGGCGTGCTGCCGGCCTTTAGTTGGCCGGGCTCAGGATCAACGGCAGCAGGGCTGCCTGCAGCGGCCGGGCCGCTGTCCAATGCTGAATGGGACATGGAAACTCCTTTGCCGGAGCGGGGACACCACTTTGTGGTGGAGTCCCCGCTCACTGGGCCTGGTTACTGGGCCGCGGCCATCTGGTTATTGGCGTCCTTGAGGGCCGCCCGGATGTCGTCTTCGGAAACAGTTCCCGTCGCCGCCTTGGCAAAGAGGTTCTTGATTGCCGTGCCGGTAAGGGTCTCCATCTGACCCTCCTTTGCGATCAGCGGCATGGGCAGGGAGTGGTTGGCCAGGGCGTCGTTCTTGGCCTTGACTTCTTCAGTCTGGAAGGCTGCATCGCTCGACGCCGCGGTGACTACCGGCAAGGAGGAGTAGGCCTTGTTGAGGGCGACCTGCTCTTCGTCGCTGGTCAGGAAAGCTGCCAGCTTGATGGCGTTTGCCTTGTTGTCGCTGTTCTTGAAAACGCTGAGGTTGATGCCTGCGACGTGGCTTTGGGTGCCACGGTCACCGGTTGCGTCCGCCGTCATCATGGGGATCGGGGCTACGCCCCAGTCCTTGAAGTCGCGGGCGGCGAAGTTCTTCAGCGGGCTTTGGTCGAACATCATGGCTGCCTTGCCGTTGATGACGTTGTCCACCTTCTGGCTGCCTTGGCTAAGTTCAGCGTCCGACGGCGACATCACCTTGTGCGTGGCCATCAAGTCCACGAACTGCTTGACTCCCTCTACTTGGGGATCGCTGTCGAAGGTCGGCTTTCCGTCGTTGTCGAACAGCGTGCCGCCGTTCTGGAGGCCGCGAACGAATGCCTGGTGGGAGTTCGCCGACACGGATGCTCCTGCTGCCGTGAAGCCCCACTGATCGGGCTTTCCGTCGCCGTTGGTGTCCTTGGTGAGCTTCTTTGCGGTCTCAACGAATTCGTCCCAGGTTGTGGGAGCCTTCTCGATGCCGGCTTCCTGGAACATCTTGGTGTTGTAATACATGTTGTACGCCAGGCCGTACAGCGGTACGGACGTAGGGGTCTTGCCTTCGGCGCCGCCTGTGGACCAGCTGGTCTTCAGGAAGCGGTCCTTGCCGCCAACGGCTTCCAGGAGTTCACCTTCCACGGGCTCGAAGGCCCCGGTCTCCTGCAGGGTCACGGCCCAGGTGTTTCCGATGTTGAGGACGTCGGGACCGTCGCCGCTGGTGACTGCGGTGAGGATGCGGTTGTAGAGGTCGGTCCAGCTGATGACCTCAAGCTGGACCTTTACTCCGGTCTTTTCCGTGAAGCGGTCCAGTGTTGGCTTCAGCTTGGCAGCGGTGTCGTCCAGGCTGTTGCCTTGGTCCGATGCCCAGTAGGTGATGGTGTCGCTGCTCGCTTGGGGTGTGCTGCCTCCGCCGCCACAGGCGCTGAGGCTGAGTGCCAAGGCTGCGGTTGCGGCAACTGCAGACAGGACTTTCAAGGGATTTCTCATGATGCTCCGGTTTTCTCGTCGTCGAGCTCGGCTGGTGCAGGTGAATCAGGCTGTAAGCGTTGCTGCCGTGGGATCCCAGTCCTCAGGCAGGGCAGGGACCTTTGCGGCTGAACTTTCCACATCCACAAAGGCGCGGTTGTCGATGGATTCAGCGATGGAGGCCATGGTGTCCAGGATGTGGAAGGCGAGTTCGCCCTGGGCGCGGTGCGGCCGGCCCTCACGAATGGCGCGTGCCATTTCCAGCACGCCTGCACCGCGGCTCGCAGTCGAACCGACCGACGGGACAGTAGTCCAGTCATCGGAGCCGAGCGCGCAAATCCGGACGTCGCCGTCGAAGTTGTTCGGGTCCGGGAAAGCGATGGTGGCCTCGGAGCCGGTGATCTCCACGAATCCCGCGCGCTTGAGCGGGGAGTCGAAGCTGAAGATGCTCTGCGCCGACTCGCCGTTCTCAAACTCCAGGATGGAGCTGACGTGCGTGGGAACGGTGACCTCGAACGTCTCGCCGGCCTTGGGGCCTGAACCAATCACTCGGGTTTCGCGGGATTTGGAACCGAACGCGCCCACCTTGCGGACGCTGCCGAAGGTCTGGACGAGCGTGGTCAGGTAGTACGGGCCGATGTCGAAGAGGGGTCCGGCGCCGTCCTGGAAAAGGAAAGCAGGGTTCGGGTGCCACGATTCCGGGCCGGGGGACTGCATGAGGGTCAGGGCCGTGAGTGGAGTTCCGATGTCGCCGCGCTCGATCATCCGGCGGGCCGTTTGCAGCCCTGCGCCAAGGAACGTGTCCGGTGCGCAGCCGAGCCTGACACCGGCCGCATCCGCAGCTTTCAGCAGGCCCTGTCCGCTTTCGCGGTCAAGGGAGAACGGCTTTTCGCTCCAGACGTGTTTGCCGGCGTTGACCGCCTGGGTGGCTACTTCCACGTGCGCCGCGGGGATGGTCAGGTTGATGACGATCTCCACCTCCGGGTTGCCAAGTACAGCGTCTACCCCGCCGTGGACGGGGATGCCGTACTCCTGGGCGCGGCTGGCAGCGGCCTCTTCGAACAGATCGCCGATCGCAACGACGCGGATATCCGGGAAGCTCGTGAGGTTGTCGAGGTACTGCTTGCTGATGACACCGGCACCGATGATGCCCACACCTACGGGGCCGGACCCCAGCGGACCGAAGGCGATTCCTGCTGCGTGGCTCATGCGGAGACCTTTCCGGCGCTGAGGTAGTTGAAGCTGTCCTGCACGGCGTCGAACATGTCGCCTTGGAAGTCGTCCAGTTCAACGACTCCTGCTTCGAGGAAGTCAGCGGCGTTCAGGACATCCCAGATGGGCATCCGGCCGTCGCCGACAGCGAGTTGGCTGGACGGATCAGACGTGAGAGGACCGTCCTTGATGTGAATGAACTTCACGCGGTCGCCGAGCCGGGCCAGGAGGTCCGGAACGTTCTGGCCTCCAACAGCGGCCCAGTACGTGTCCAGTTCGATGACGACCCCGGGGTCGAGGTGGTCTGCAAGATGTTCGATGGCGGTCCTGCCGTCGATGACGGACTCAACTTCCCACCAGTGGTTGTGGTAGCCGACGCGGACACCGTAATCAGCGCCCTTGGCTGCAGCTGCGTTGAGCTGCCGGGCGGTTTCCTGGATGTCTTCGATGGTGTTCCAGCGCTCGATGGCGACGTGCGGATCAATGACCGTACCGATGCCCAGCTGCTGCGCGGCGGCGAAGATGGCGTCCTGGTCATCGCTGAGCAGGGGAGCGTGACCGGAAGGTGCGGTGAGATTGTTCTCTGCCAGGGCCTGCTTCAGTTCAGCAGCTTTGGCGACGAAGCGGTACGGCTCAACCATGGTGAAGCCGATTTCCGCCAGGCGCTGGATGGTTCCAGCCAGATCCTCTTCAAGGGCCTTTCGGACCGTGTAGAGCTGGATCGAATATGACACTGTCTCTCCTCGTCGTTGTGGTTAGAGCGTGATTGGCGCGGTGGATACTTCGCATTGATGCGAGCGATGTGGTGCTCCTCACAACCTAGGAGGACTTTTGTCGAGCGTCAAGCAAAAGTTGGAATATTGCCGACAAACTTCTGTTGCATGACACGCATAAGCAATCGTGCTTCACTAATGACATGAATTCAGCACCCGGAAACGACGCCGGAAATCCCGCCGCCCAGGAGGGCGGAAACCTTTCCCGTGCTGGTGACCTCTTTCAACTTCTCCGTGACGGCCAGGCCCGCACGCGCGCCGAGCTCGCCGTTACCACGGGACTCGCCCGTTCCACCGTCGCCTCCCGCATTGACGCCCTGATCAGTTCCGGACTCGTAGGACCCGCAGGCGAGGCGAGCTCCAGTGGTGGCAGGCCGCCGTCGCGCTTTGCCTTCAACCCCGCCGCCCGCGTGGTCCTGGCGGTCGACGTCGGAGCCACCCACGTGATCGTCGCCGTCACTGACCTGGGTGGCAGCATCCTCGCCGAGCGGCGCCTGGGACAGGAGGTCGCCGACGGCCCCGAAGTGGTGCTGGGCCGTGTGATTGCCGCGGGCCGTGAGCTCCTGGCCGAAGCCGGACGGAAGCCCGGCGACCTCGCCGGCATGGGGATCGGCCTGCCCGGCCCCGTTGAGCACGACACCGGGCGGCCGGTGAAGCCGCCGATCATGCCCGGTTGGGACGGATTCGACGTCGTCACCTACGTTCAGCGCTCGCTGCCCGTTCCCGTCCTGGTGGACAACGACGTCAACATCATGGCCCTCGGCGAACGGACCGCCTACTGGCCGGACCACCACAACTTCCTCTTCATCAAAGTGGCAACAGGCATCGGTGCCGGCATCATCAGCAGCGGTGAGCTGCAACGCGGCGCGAACGGCACCGCCGGCGACCTCGGGCACGTGCGGGTCCCGCGCGGCGATGACGTCCTCTGCCGTTGCGGCAACTACGGGTGCCTCGAAGCGCTCGCGTCAGGTCCCGCCGTCGCACGCCAACTCAAGGCGCAAGGGCTGGAAGCTGCCACCGGCGCGGACGTCCTGCGGCTTGTGGGCGAGGGAAACCTGCAGGCCATCCAAGCGCTGCGGCAGGCAGGACGCGACGTCGGCGACGTGCTGGCAACCGTGGTCAACCTGCTCAACCCGTCCATGATCATCATCGGCGGAAGCGTCGGGGAGGCCGGCGAGCACCTCGTGGCCGGCATCCGCGAAGTGGTCTACCGGCGGTCGCTGCCGTTGGCCACCACGCATCTGCGGATCGGCATCTCCATGGCCGGCGATCGCGCGGCCATTCTTGGGGCCAGCCAGATGGTCACCCATCACGTCCTGTCGCCGGCAGTGATTGAGGCCACGCTCCAAGCGACGGGCTAAGGGCTTCTTATGGCCTTTCGCGGGGTGGGGGCGTGATAGCAATGAAAGTGATGAAAACGCTTCCTGTCACTTTTCGGTCTGTCCCGATGAGCCAATTCCTCGCCAAAGTTCCCCGCGGCTGGCTGATCCTCGCATGCATCGGCCTCATCGCCCTCAATATGCGCGGGCCCTTCGTTGCCGTGGCGCCAGTGGTGGACTCCCTTCAGCAGGACCTCGGTTTTTCACCGGTGGAGCTTGGACTGCTGACCGGCATTCCCGTCCTGTGCTTCTCCCTTGCTTCGCCTTTGGCTTCACTGGCTGGACGCCGCCTCGGGGCCGAATTCGCCGTGATGCTCACGCTGCTTGGTGTGCTGGTGGGTGTGATCATCCGCTCCAGCGGCGGCGGCGTTTCGGTGATGGTGGGCACGGTCATCATTGGCGTGGCCATCACTATCGGCAACATCGCGGTGCCGCTGATCATCCGGCGCGACTTCGCACCCCGGCGGCAGGCAACCGCGATGGGCGTGTACACCGCCGCGCTCAACATCGGCTCGTTCCTCACGTCCGTGGCCACCGCACCGCTGGCTGAGCTGGTGGGTTGGCGGCTTGCTTTGGCCGCGAGCGCGTTGTTGGCCTTGGCTGCGATCCTGTTCTGGGTGCCCACCGTTGGTGCACGCAGGGCCTTTGTGCCGGCGGCTGTGCCCGCGCCTTCTTCGTCCGTCAATGGCCGGGTAGCCGGCGTGGGGTGGCTGACCGTGGGGCTGACACTCGGCTTCGCGGGCCAGGCCTTCTCCTATTACGGCGTCACCGCGTGGCTGCCCAGCTTCCTGTCCGACGAACTCGCCATGGGTACCGCAGAAGCCGGCGCAGGCTCCTCGCTGTTCCAGATCTTCGCGATTGTGGGCGGCTTGGGCGTGCCGCTCCTGGCGCGTTTCGCCAGTACGACGACGGTCGCGGTCACCTTGAGCGCGCTGTGGCTGACGGTTCCTGTGGGCTTGTTGCTGGCGCCCTCGCTGTGGTGGTTGTGGTCCGCGCTGGGTGGCATTGCCCAAGGCGGCGGCATCACGGTGATCTTCATTGCCATCATCAAGTTCGCGCAATCGCAGGCTGCCGCCGGGAAGATGTCTGCCGTAGTGCAGGGCGTGGGGTACTGCTTCGCCGCCCTGGCTCCGACTGTTGTGGGATACGTGCACAGCGTTACCGGCGGCTGGACTGTCCCGCTGCTCGTGATCCTCGGCTCGGTGCTCGCGTTCTGTGTGTGCACCACGTTGTCCGTGCGCTGGGTGGCGCAGCAGCGCTAGCTGAGCTTGAGACGGTAGGAGGGCGCCGCCGTCGTGCGTTGCCCGATTCGGGGGTTCCCTGCGGAACGTGCCGTGCGCACGGCATGCTGCGCAGCGGGCCATCGAAATGGAGGCGGGCCGGGCATGGGAAAGCCCCGTTGCTGGGCTGCCTCCCCGACGGTCGGGGTCACTTGTTGCGAAGAGTGCAGGCAGCCCAGCGTCGGGGCTTGATTGTGTCGCTACCCAGTAAATCTAGGCTGCGACGAGTTCCTCCTCCGTGGCCTCTTCACGGGCCTCGGTGAGGAAACGGGCGTACGCGGGGATGGTCAGGAAGGTGGGGAATTCTTCGGCCAAGGTGACTTCCTCGAAGATGGCGCGGGCGTCAGCGAAGCGGTCCCCGTCGAAGCGTTCCAGGCGCGCAAACTCCTCGTCCAGCATGTCCTCCACCCATTCGCGGGTGATGATGTCGCCGTGGTCGGTGATGGCGTGGGAGTGGATCCACTGCCAGAGCTGGGAGCGGGAGATCTCCGCGGTGGCGGCATCTTCCATGAGGTTGTGGATGGCCACAGCCCCGTTGCCCCGCAGCCAGGACTCGATGTAGCGGATGCCTACCTCGATGTTCAGGCGAACGCCACCTTCGGTGATGGTGCCCTCAGTGCTGGCAATGTCGATCAGCGCGCGATCATCGGGGGTGACATCCTCGCGGGAGCGGTCCAACTGGTTGGGACGGTCTCCCAGAACGGAGTCGAACACTTCGCGGCATACCGGCACCAGGTCCGGGTGGGCCACCCAGGAACCGTCAAAGCCGTCGTTGGCTTCGCGGGTCTTGTCCGCACGGACCTTCTCGAACGAAGCTTGGTTGGCGGCCTCATCCTTGCGGTTGGGAACAGCGGCAGCCATGCCGCCGATCGCCATGGCACCACGACGGTGGCAAGCCCGGACCAGCTGCTCGGTGTATGCACGCATGAATGGCTGGGTCATGGTCACCTGTCCGCGGTCCGGGAGCACGAACCGAGGCCCGCGGGTGCGGAAGTTCTTGATGAGCGAGAAGATGTAGTCCCAGCGGCCGGCATTCAGGCCAGAGGCGTGATCGCGCAGTTCGTACAGGATTTCTTCCATCTCGAACGCGGCCGTGATGGTTTCGATCAGCACCGTTGCGCGGATGGTTCCCTGCGGAATGCCGAGCAGATCCTGTGCCAGAACGAAGATGTCGTTCCACAGGCGTGCTTCGAGGTGGTTCTCGATCTTGGGCAGGTAGAAGTACGGGCCCTTACCTTGGGCGAGCAGGCGGCGGGCGTTGTGGAAGAAGAACAGGCCGAAGTCCACGATGCCGCCGGCGATCGGCTTGCCATCGATCAGCATGTGCTTCTCCGGCAGGTGCCAGCCACGGGGACGGACCACGATGGTGGGCAGGTCCTCGGCGGCCTTGAGCTTGTACTCCTTGCCCTCGGGGGAGGTGAAATTAATGCGACGCTCCAAGGCATCCGTCAGGTTCAGCTGCCCCTGGACCACGTTGCGCCACGTCGGTGTGGACGAGTCCTCCATGTCAGCCAGCCACACCTTGGCACCGGAGTTCAGGGCGTTGATGGTCATTTTCTTGTCCACCGGGCCCGTGATCTCCACGCGACGGTCCTCCAAACCAGGTGCCGGGGGAGCCACGCGCCACGACGGGTCATTGCGGATGCCCTCGGTTTCCGGCAGGAACCGCGGGTCCTGGCCACTGGAAATCTGGTTGCGGCGGGCATGCCGCGCCTGCATCAGCTCCTGACGACGATCTGCGACAGCACGGTGGAGCTTGCCGACGAACTCAAGCGCATCCGGAGTGAGGACCTCGTTCTGCCGCGAGATGGGCTGCGCGGTCAAAGTGATGCCATTAATAGTGAAGTTGTCAGTGAAGCTGTTCATTTCAAAACTCCTAAGAAAAAGTTCGACGGCGGCACTTGCCTGGGTGGGTACGTGGCCGGAGGTGCGGTGATGCGGCAGCCTGCGTAAAAGGGCCCTGCGTCCCGGTCCGTCCTCGCTCAGCGAGGTCGAAACCGGGACGGGGGGAATAGCAGGCAGAGCATTACCGCTCCGCAGGCCGGAGGCGACAACCGTCGTCGTGCCCTTCGGTGAGCGAAGCGAACAGCTCACCTTGGGCGTGGTGGTTAGTGGAACTGGCCCTCTTCGGTCGATCCGACCAGTGCGAGGGTGGATGCGTTCGGGTTGAGCGCGGTTGCGATGTCGTCGAAGTAGCCGGTGCCGACTTCGCGCTGGTGCTTGGTGGCGGTGTAGCCGCGGGACTCGGAGGCGAATTCCTTTTCCTGGAGCTCGACGTAGGCACTCATGCCTTCACGGGCGTAGCCGTGGGCGAGGTCGAACATCGAGTAGTTCAGGGCGTGGAATCCGGCCAGGGTGATGAACTGGAACGTGAAGCCCATGGCACCGAGTTCGCGCTGGAACTTGGCGATGGTGGTGTCGTCCAGGTGCTTGCGCCAGTTGAAGGACGGGGAGCAGTTGTAGGAGAGCATCTGGTCCGGGAACTCTGCCTTGACCGATTCAGCGAACTTGCGGGCCAGCTCCAGGTCCGGCGTGCCGGTCTCCATCCAGATGAGGTCGGAGTACGGTGCGTAGGCCTTGGCGCGGGCGATGCAGGGTTCGATGCCGTTGCGGACCTTGTAGAAGCCCTCCGCAGTGCGCTCGCCGGTGGTGAATTCCTGGTCGCGCTCGTCAACGTCGGAGGTGATCAGCGTTGCCGCTTCGGCGTCGGTGCGGGCAATGACCACCGTCGGGGTGCCAGCGACGTCGGCTGCCAGGCGGGCTGCGTTCAGGGTCCGGATGTGCTGCTGGGTGGGAATCAGGACCTTGCCGCCGAGGTGTCCGCACTTCTTTTCGGAAGCGAGCTGGTCTTCCCAGTGAACGCCGGAGGCACCTGCGGTGATCATGGATTTCATGAGTTCGTAGGCGTTGAGCGGGCCACCGAAGCCGGCTTCGGCGTCGGCGACGATCGGAACCAACCAGTCCTCAACGGTCTTGACGCCCTCGGCATATTCGATCTGGTCCGCGCGGAGCAGGGCGTTGTTGATGCGGCGGACAACCTGGGGGACCGAGTTGGCCGGGTACAAGGACTGGTCCGGGTAGGTCTGGCCGGAAAGGTTGGCGTCTGCGGCGACCTGCCAGCCGGAGAGGTAGATTGCGCGGAGGCCTGCCTTGACCTGCTGCACGGCCTGGTTGCCGGTCAGGGCGCCCAAAGCGTTGGTGTAACCGCCCGTGGGAGCTTCCTCGGTGAGCTGCTTCCACAGCTTCTCCGAGCCGCGGCGGGCCAGGGTGTGCTCTTCGGAGACGCGACCGCGGAGGCGGACGACATCAGTAGCCGAGTAATCGCGGGTGACGCCTTCCCAACGCGGGTTGGCGGACCATTCAAGTTCCAGCGCTGCGGCCTGCTGCTCTGCGGTCTGCTCTGCTGGTTCAAATGAAGCGGTCATCTTTGATCTCCTATGTGGTGCCCGGGCCGGCCTCCGCTGCGCCTTTGCTGCATCGGCCGGCTTGCCCGGGGTCTGTATTTCTTTTTCGTAAGACCTACTTTTCTGCACTTCCAAGAGGGTTACTAGAGGAAAACTATGGAAAGAAATGCACTTCTTCGCGTATTCTCAAGAAATGTCGCCTGTGAGCTGGAATCGCGAAGTCGCGTCGCCGTCGTTGTCCGCTGCGTCCCCTGAACTGGACGTCATCAGCCTTGGCCGCCGCGTGCGCCATCTGCGCAAGCAGGCCGGGCTGACCCTTGACGACTTGAGTGCCGCAGTCGGGACCGCACCGAGCCAGTTGAGCCTGATCGAAAACGGCAAGCGCGAGCCCAAGTTGGGGCTGCTGCAGCAGCTCGCTGCGTCACTGAACGTGACCATAGATCAGCTGCTCGGAGCCGAGCCGCCAAGTCGTCGAGCGGCCCTGGAAATTGAGCTCGAACGGTACCAGCGCGGACCGCTCTACGAGTCGCTGAACCTGCCTAAAATCCGCATCAGCTCGCGGCTTCCGCTGGATGTGCTGGAGTCGCAGGTGGGGCTGCTCCAGGAGCTCGAACGCAAACTTAATGAGCAGGTGGCGACACCGGAAGAAGCCCGCCGCGCGAACGGCGAGTTGCGTGCCATGATGCGCGAGCGGGGTAACTATTTCCCCGAGTATGAGGCGGAGGCGCAGAAGGTCCTCAAGGGGGTGGGTTACACCACCGGTCCGCTGAGCCAGCACGTCATTGCGGACATCGCCGAGAACCTCGGTTTCACCTTGCACCACGTGGGCGATCTGCCGCATTCCACGCGGTCTGTGACCGATTTGAAGAACCGCAGAATTTATCTGACGCAGAACCAGCGCCAGGATCACGACCCCCGCTCGGTGCTCCTTCAAGCCTTGGGTCACTACGTCCTGGGGCATGAAACTCCGCGCAATTACGGAGATTTCCTGGCCCAACGCGTAGCCACCAACTACTTCGCGGCCGCGCTGCTGCTGCCGGAGCAAGCCACAGTTGAATTCCTCCAGAACGCCAAGGCCGCCAAGGAAATCGCCGTGGAGGATATTCGGGATGCTTTCGCCGTGTCCTATGAAACCGCCGCGCACCGCTTCACCAACCTGGCCACCAAGCACCTGGGTATCACGACGCACTTCCAGAAGACCCACCAGTCCGGCATCATCTATAAGGCGTACGAAAACGACGGCGTGACCTTCCCGCAGGACCACACCGGCGCGATCGAGGGGCAGCCGTCGTGCAAGGCGTGGACTTCGCGCGCGGTGTTCGACGTGCCGGACAAGTTCAGCGCGTACAGCCAGTACACGGACACGCCATCGGGCACTTACTGGTGCACGGCCCGCACTGAGCGCTCGGCCAACGGGGAGTTCTCGCTCAGCATTGGCGTGCCGTACCAGCATGTGAAGTGGTTCCGTGGCCGGGAGACCACGGCACGTGCCACTTCCAACTGCCCGGACCCGAATTGCTGCAAACGTCCGCCGGAGTCTCTGGCGAACGAGTGGGCCGGAAACGCCTGGCCGTCTGCCCGCGCACACTCGCACTTGCTGGCCGCCATGCCTCCGGGCGCGTTCCCCGGCGTGGATGAGACTGAGGTGTACTCATTCCTGGCGGCGCACTCCGAACGCTGACGCTCTATCACATCCCTCGGACTTGAGCCTGACGCTCGCTCACGTTCCGGCAACATTTGGCGATCCCTCTCTCACTTCGCGTGAATTCCCTCCTCAAACGGAGCACCATGTGAGGACAACGCCAAGTAGGGGGATGCGTCATGAACCGAATCCGCAAAGTGACAACGCTGATCGCGGCAGCCGCGCTGGTGAGCGGCTCCGCGACCATCAGCGCCTGCGCGCCGCAACCAGCCGACGTCGGTCTCTTAACCGCCGACGGCGTGACGCGCGTTTCGGTCCATACAACGGACTACTCGGCGCAGCTTGAGGCGTTCAATGCGTCGGCGCACAAGCTCGGCGCCACGCTGCTGTCAGACGGAGGCGACGGGGAAAACGGCAACGTTGTGTCGTCGCCGGCCAGCCTGCTGATTGCGTTGAGCATGCTTCGGGCCGGGGCATCCGGTGACACGGCTGCGGAGATGGATACCGTCCTGGGATTTCCCGCCGAAGGGCGCGACGAAGCGATGAATGCGCTACTCGCCTCCCTTGAAAAATTCGACGGCGATCCCGGCTCAGTCGACGAAGAGAACCCGCCGCGTAAGCCGGTCATGCACGCCGCCAACGGGCTGTTCGTGGATAAAGGCGTACCCACGGGCGAGGGCTATCTGAGCACGCTCGCCAAGCATTTCGGCACGGGCGTCTACCCGGTGAACTTCGCTGACGAGGCTGCGACTAAACCGGCCATCGACCAGTGGGTCAGCAAGAATACCGGCGGCCGGATCAAGGAAGCCCCCGCAAAATACAGTCCGGACAACACCTTCAGCCTGCTCAACGCCCTCTACTTCGCCGCCGCCTGGCCAACGCCCTTCGACGCAAACGACACGTCGGACGGCCCCTTCACCAAGTCCGGCGGCGAAGTGATCAACGTGCCCACCATGCACTCTTCGCTCACCATGGCCTACGCCGAAGCTCCCGGATGGAAGGCTGTGGACCTGCCTTACACCGAGGGTTTTGTCATGCGGCTGGTACTGCCCGACGGCGGTGCGTCGGGTTCGGATGGTCCGGCTGCGGTTTCGGCTGAGGTGCTTGGTGATGTGGCGGACCAGCTTTCCGGGGCAAAGCAGGAGATGGTCCACATCAGCCTGCCCAAGTGGGACCACAAAACCACGTTCGAACTGCGGAAAGTGTTCGAAACCCTGGGGTTGAGGGAGACCCTGGCGACTTCCAAAGATTTCGACGCGATCCAGCAGGGCATGAAACTGACGCAGGCTGCCCAGGCAGCCAACATCACCGTTGCTGAAAAGGGGACCATTGCCTCCGCGGTGACCCAGATCAATGCGGAAGCCTCCAGCGCCGTGGTTCCGGAGCGGGAGATCGTCCTCGACCACCCCTTCCACTACCAGATCGTTCACGTCGAGACCGGAATGCCCCTGTTCATGGGATGGGTAGCGGACCCGCGAAGCTAGCGGGCCAGGCGCTGCACCAGCACCGCGGCTGCTTCGACAACCTCGTCGGCATCGCGCTTAGTGGGACTGAGGGCCACTTCCTGCCCGGCGACGGTGATGATGTCCGTAATCACCGCAACTGTGAGCCGCCCCAGGGTATCCTCGCTGGTGCCGAGGAGCACGGAATTCTGCCGCACCCACTCACGACCACGTTCCCGCCGGAGCACCTCGAATCCCGGGGGAGTGTCGCCCTCGATGAACACCCGCTCCAGATCGCGGTGCTTCCAGGTGTAGTCGAAGTAGCTGCGACTCCCCTCGTTGAACAGGGCCAGGGGATCGTTCTGGCCGGCCTTGCGCGCCTTGGCCACGGACCCAGTCACGAGGCGCTCGTGTTCGTTTTGGTAGTCGTCCCACAGGGCGAGGAAGAGTTCAGTCTTCCCACCGAAGTGGTGATAGAGGCTGCCTACGCTGGATCCGGCCCGTGCCACGATGTCCGAGATGCTCGCATCGGTAAAGCCATGTTCCACGAACACGCCGGCGGCCGCGTCCAATAACTTGCGTTGGGTGGCGGCGGTGCGGGTCCATTGCCAGGAGCCTGCGGTTGTGGCTGCATCGGATGTTTTCCGAACCACGCCTTCACTCCTATCGCAGACAGAACAAACACCGGAGTGTCGACCGGCCATTTTTTGGAATCCTACCTCTGAAAGAATCCACATGGCCAACAACAAGCCTTGACTGGCCCATGAAGGACAGGAAATAATTCTGGAAGTCTGTTCTAGAAATGTATGTTGCAGCGTGTATCCGAATGCTGCGATTTTTGACGTCGGACGCCCCGAAACCCGGGTGCCGTTTTCACCGTCGGGCTGCAACTGGTTGAATCGCTTTATAGCGCCAACTGGTCGCAGCCAAACAAGCCAGAGAGGAACGCGGCCTGATGTCCGTTTCAAGCAAGTCGTCCGGGATCACGTCGAACAGGTGGTTCAAACCCGTCGTCGTCACCGCTGGAGCCTTGGTGGTGGCACTGATCCTGGTGCTGGTCGCGCAATGGCTCCGGACTCTTCAGCCGGTCCAACAGTTCCTGGTGGACTACCCCGGGCACTCGGCCATTCCTGAAGGCACACCTACTGGCTTTCCCGCTTGGCTTGGCTGGCAGCACTTCCTCAACATGTTCTTCATCGTCCTGATCATCCGGTCGGGCTGGCATGTGCGGACCACCACGCGTCCGGCCGCCAACTGGACCAGGAACAACAAGGGCTTCATCAAGACCAAGAATCCGCCCACCAAGATCAGCTTGGACCTCTGGTTCCACCTGACACTGGATGCGCTCTGGGTCCTGAACGGCATCATCTTCATCGTGCTGCTCTTCGCGACTGGTCAATGGTTGAGGATCGTTCCCACCAACTGGGACGTCTTCCCGAACGCTGTTTCAGCCGGCCTGCAATACGCCTCGCTGAACTGGCCCGTTGAAAACGGCTGGAACAACTACAACAGCCTCCAGCTCCTGACTTACTTCATCACGGTCTTCGTCGCCGCGCCGCTGGCCATCATCACCGGCCTGCGGATGTCCGGTGCATGGCCCAAGAAGGCTGCGATCAACAAGTTCTACCCCATCGAACTGGCCCGGAAGATCCACTTTCCGGTGATGATCTACTTCGTGGCCTTCGTGATCGTCCATGTGACACTGGTGCTGGCTACGGGTGCCCTAAGAAACCTCAATCACATGTACGCCTCGAATGACGACAACAGTTGGTGGGGCTTCGGCATCTTCGCAGCCTCCATCGTTTTCACAGCAGCTGCGTGGTTCTTGGCCCGGCCGCTGTTCCTGCGCCCGATTGCCTCGCTCATGGGCAAGGTCTCGCGCTAAAGAGCCCCGCCCTGCCACAGGGCATCAAACGGAGCGCCCGAGGACACTCGGTTCTTGATACCGGCCGTGACGAAGGCCTTCGCCGTACGGGCCGCTTCCAGGGGCCTGGCACCCTTGGCCAGCTCTGCAGTCACCGCGGCAGCAAGCGAGCAGCCCGCACCGGACACGGCTACTTCGCCAATCTTCGGGGCGCGCAGGACTTCCAGCGTCTCGCCGTCGTAGTAAACGTCGACGGCGTCCGGGCCTTCCAGTCGCACCCCACCCTTGGCGAGGACTGCTGCGCCGCTGATCTCATGGATGCGGATGGCGGCAGCCTTGAGTGACTCTTCATCGGTAATGGTGAGGCCGGACAGCGACTCGGCTTCGAAGTGGTTGGGGGTGACGAAGGTAGCCAGCGGCAGAATCTGCGCTTTCAGGGCCTGGTCGGTGTCCAAAGCATGGCCGGGCTCCTGTCCCTTGCAGATCAGGACCGGATCAAGGACCACGTGAGCGAAGGAACCTTCTGACAGCGCCTTCTCCACGGTGCTGATGGTTGCCGGGCTTCCGAGCATTCCGATCTTCACCGTGTCCAGCACCGAAGGTGCGCCGGAAGCGGCACCATATGCCGCCGTCGTAGCTTCCAATTGGTCCGCGATGACCTGCTGGTCCACCGGGACAAAGCGGTGGTTCCAGTTGTCTGCCGGGTTGAAGGAAACGATGCACGTGAGGTTCGCGATGCCGAACACTCCGAGTTCCTGGAAGGTCTTGAGGTCGGCCTGCGCGCCGGCGCCACCGGTCGCTTCGGAGCCGGCGATGGTCAGGGCAATGGCAGGGGCAACGGCTGAAGTCATGTGTTCCATATTGCCAGTTGCCCGGCCGTGCACCGATTTCGGGCTTAGCCGTGCAGTGCCCGGTAGGCCATTGTCGCAGCTGGGTGCAACGGGATGCTCGAGGTGTTGATCAGTGTTTCCGGGCTAAGGAATTGCACGCCTGTGCTGGACGCGGGTACCAAGTCCTGGGCCTGTTCCACAAGGAGTTCCACGGTCTGCCGAACAACGTGGTGGGAGAGGTCGCTGCGGCACAGGAGCAGGTTAGCCACACCGATGGTCCATACGGCAGGCGCGTTCCCATAGCTGTTCGCGGGGACAAGGACGCGGTCGTAAAAGAACCCTGAGTCAGACCGAGTCGCCGGAATGAGTTCGGAAAGATCCAGGAGGCGGACGCCGGTGTCCCGAGCCGCCGCAGCGATGGGAGCCGTCGGAACCCCTCCCGACTGGATCATGACGTCAATCGAACCGTCCCTCAGGGATGCCAGTGCTTGATTCAACCCGAGGTTCACCTGCTTCAGTGCCTGGTCCGGCCCCGCCTTTTCTGCTGAAAGTCCCGCAGCTGCGATGATCCGCCCGGCCGTCAGCGTGGTCCCCGAGCCCACTTCGCCCACGCCCGCAGTCTTCCCTGCGAGGTCGGCGAAGGTTCTGATCCCGCTGTCCTCCCGCACGATGCAGTGGACGTAGTTCTGGTACACCTTGCCCAGCGCCACCAATTGGCCTTCGGGTTGGCTTGTCGCCGCGGCTTGGGCTGCTGCGTCGGCCAGCGCGACGGCGAACGTCGCCTCGCCGGATAAGACCCGCCGGATGTTCTCAAGGCTCCCGCCAGTGGTCAGAGCGACTGCCCGTTCGGCGACACGCTCCCGCTGCAGCAAGTCCGCAAGCAGGATGGCGAACTCCAAGTAGAAGCCACCGGATTCGCCTCCGGCAACAGTGAGCTCATGTGGCCGTTCCTCCGGTGAGCAGGCTGCTGTTGATGCGAGCAGGCCGCCGCCCAGGCCGAGCGAAACGGCTGCCTTGAGGGCATTTCGTCGGGAGATCGTAAGGAACTCAGGCATGCGCACCGTCCTGGGGCCGCGCGAACTCAATGCTGGCAGTCAGTCCGTGTGGCTCGTGCGGTTCCAGCACCAGCCGCGCGCCGTTCGCATGGGCCAGCCGCTCCACGATTGTCATGCCCAAGCCGTTACCTGGGATCTTGCTGTGCTGCGGTGCTCGCCAGAACCTGGTGGTGGACGCAGCGAGCTGTTCTGCCGGGAGGCCGGGTCCGTCGTCGGAAATGACGACGGCGGTGCCTCCTTCGGTGGGTTTGGTCGTCACGGTTATGTGGGCTTCGGGGGCGTACTTAATGGCATTGGCAAGGAGCTCACCCACCATGTGCGCGAGTTCATCGGGGTCGCAAACGATCTGGCTTTCGGACGCTGGGCCCTCCAACGTCAGCTTTGATCCGGCAAGGTGAGCGGCCGGCGTCGCCCTTTCCACTTCTCCCTGCAGGACCGGGAATGGATCGATGACGGCCAAGCGTTTGTGCTCGGATTCCAGTTCCAGACGGGTGGACCCTTCAGAGGCGCGGTGTTCAGCGGTTGCCAGCTTCAGCACGCCGTCGAGCATTTCTTCCACGCGCTCAAGTTCCGCCACTACGCCAGCTGCCGCTTCTTTCCCGGGTCCCGAATGCAAGGCCAGCTGCAGCAGATCGATCCGCAATCGCAGGGCGCCAACAGGGTTGCGTAGCTGGTGCGAAGTATCCGCAATGAGCCGGCGCTGGGACTCCATGCTCTCAGTCACCGTATCGGCCATGGCGGTGAAGGAACGGCTTAACTCGCGCAGTTCGGGCGGGCCGGCCTCGGGAAGCTGGCTCGTTTTGCCCGTGGCTTCGAGCTCGTGGACGGCCTTGCTCAGTCTGTGGACCGGGCGGAGGACCCAGCCCGTGATGTGCCACGCGGCCAGCAGGAGCAACGCACCAAGTGCCAACGCGGCAAGTCCGACGACGAGCCACCGCTCCCGTAGCTTCTGCCGGGCCGCGTCGAGGTCCACTTCAACAACCACCTCGCCGAGTACCTGGCTGGCCGTGCCAAAGGATCTGGAGATGATCTCGTTGCCGGAACCGAAGGCGCGGATGGGGTTCAGCGTTGTGTCGCTGAGGTTGAGGCTTGCACGGTTGAGGGCGTCCCGGACCTCGGGCTGGTCCGCGCTGAGGTCGCCGGAACTGATGGTTTGTTGCTGCAGCCGGATCAGGATTCCTTCACCGTACAGCTCGGAATACCGGTCCATTTCGCGCTGGAGCTGGGTGGTGTCGTTGTCTGCCGCAGCATCGCTGGCCAGCTGGGCGAAGCGGTTGAGGGCTGCGACGCGGTTGATCTGCAGTTCTTGGGTGAGTTCCCGGCTGGCCGATGTCAGGATCACGCTGGACACCGTCACCACAATGATCACCACCAACAGGCTCAGGATGCCCAGGACGCGGACTTTCACGGCTGCTCTACGCGGTAGCCGACGCCCCGGACGTTGATGATGAATCCGGGCAGTTGAAGCTTTGACCTGAGGCCTGTGAGGTGTACGTCAAGTGACCTTGAATGTGCCAGGAAAGCATCGCCCCAAAGCGCGTCCAGGATCTGCTCGCGGGTCACTACCGAGCCCGCGTTCCTGACGAGGAGGCTCAGGAGGTCGAATTCGGTTGCTGTGAGTGCGAGTTGTCTTTGGCCAATGGAAGCCAGGCGGCGGTCGAGGTCCACGTCCAAGTCCCCAAGGACGACGTTGTGGGGAGTGGTGTTGCCCGCCCTGTTGGTTCGACGTGTGACGGCCTCGATCCGGGCGAGCAACTCCACGAGCTTCACGGGTTTGACCAGATAGTCGTCAGCCCCTGAGCGGAGGCCCAGAACCACGCTGCGCTCGTCATCGCGGGCCGTCAGGATCAGGATGGGGATTTGCGTGACCTGGCGGAGCTTCCTCAGGACATCCAGTCCATCCACGTCGGGGAGGCCGAGGTCCAGCAGGATCACCTCGTGCTGCCGGTGGGCAAGGAGCGCGTCCTCGCCGCGGGATACACGGGTGTGCTTGTGGCCGGCGGAGGCCACAGCAGCGCTCAAGGCCGACGCCATCGCGTCGTCATCCTCGACGATGAGCACGTGCACTATCTGGTCCTTTGGCTTGCTGGGCTGGTTCGCTACTAGAGCTTAACGTTGTGAGGCCCCCTCTGCGCCCCTCGGAGTATCCAAAGGGCGCAGAGCGGGCCTCACAAGCCGGCCAGCTTAGGCGTTGACGAGGTCCTTCTTGTCGTCGTCGTCCTTTGCGGTGCCCTTGGCCGTACCCTTCGCGGCGAAGGCGTTGCCCTGCTCTGCGTCCAGGTGCGTGGCCTTCTTGTTCTTCAACGCGAAGATGTACACCAGCAGCGAGATGAAGATTGCGGCAGTGACGTAGGTGAAGAACATGTCCACCTGGCCGGACTTCTGCAGCGCAGCACCGATCAGGGGAACCGTGCCGCCGAACAGCGAGTTGGCAATCGCGTAACCGAGCCCGACGCCGAGCGCGCGGATGGATGCCGGGAACAGTTCAGCCTTCACCAGTGCGTTGATGGACGTGTAGCCGCCAACCATGAGCAGGCCGCCGAGCATCAGCAGGAACGCCGTGAACGGGTCCTTGGTGCCGGAAAGCGTGGAGAGCAGCGGCCACGTGAAGAGCACACCGGTCACGCCGAACCAGATGAGCAATGGCTTGCGGCCTACCTTGTCCGAGATCAGACCATAAACCGGCTGCAGCAGCATGAAGATGAACAGTGCCCAGAAGTTGATGACGGAAGTGTCGGTCTTGGCGATTCCGGACGTATCGTTCATGAACTTCAGGATGAAGTTGGTGTACGTGTAGAACGCCACGGTGCCGCCAAGGGTGATGCCGATGCAAATGAGCAGCGGCTTCCAGTGCTTGGTGAACAGCAGTTTCATGGTGCCAGGCTGTGCTTCGCCCTCAACCTTGACGTGGGCGGCGCGGAGCTGGTCGGCGGAGAGGGTTTCCTCCATTGAACGCCGGAGCCAGAGAACAACCAACGCGGCCACGCCACCGATGGCGAACGGAATCCTCCACCCCCATGCGGTCAGGTCTTCCTTACTCATGGTGTTCTGCAGGATCACGAGCACCAGGAGGGCCAGCATCTGCCCGCCGATAAGTGTCACGTACTGGAAGCTGGAGAAAAAGCCGCGGCGCTTGGCCGTTGCTGCCTCGGACATGTACGTTGCGCTGGTACCGTATTCGCCGCCGACAGAGAAGCCCTGCACAACGCGGATGAACACCAGCAGGATCAGTGCCCAGAGGCCGATCACGTCCTGCGTGGGCAGGATCGCGATGGCGAAGGAACCGGCCGACATCAGCGTCACACTGAGGGTCAGCGCAGCCTTGCGTCCCTTCCGGTCGGCATAGCGGCCGAAGAACCAGCTGCCGATGGGACGCATGAGGAACGACGTCGAGAAGACAGCCATGGCCTCAAGGCCAGCCTGAAGGTCGTCCGAGGAGTTGAAGAAGTGCGACTGGAAATACGCCGCGAAAACCGTATAGACGTAGAGGTCGAACCACTCCACGAGGTTGCCCGCGGAGCCCTTGAGGATGTTGCTCACGGCTTTACGTGTCTGGGCGGCTTCGCTCAGAGGTGCAGCTTGTTGGGTGCTCATCAATGAACCTTCCTGGACGGCGCCTCGTACGGCAGCCGTGTCTTGCATGAGTTCGTTCTGTCCATGAAGCTGGTGCTCATGGCGTCCTTGCGCATGGCTCTTCGTCGACTAAGAAAGGCCCTCCGGGGTGAAGAGGACATGATCCAAACTATGGGTGATGCACGGCACAGCCAACGTGGGAGCGGATTTCCTAACACTTCCTTAGGTTTTGGGTGATGTCGGTTAGAGCTCGACGGCGGCCGCCCGCCTTGGATTTTCGGCTGCAGCTTCCGCTGTGGCTTTCCTGAACGGCCGGAGTTATCTTCTTGGCATGGGTGCAGTTCGACGAACAGCCCGCGTCTTGAGGCGGGAAGCAGCCAGTGTTCCGCTGCCACCAGGGCAGGTTGTTGGTTTGGTGCTGGATGTCGTCCTCGATCGTCTGCATCCGGTTTCCGACCCTGGGAGGAGTGTCAGGCGTGCAGCGGCCGGTGCGGGCTTGGCTCTGGTTGGGGCAGGGATCACCGCTTGGGCAGTCTCGGAGCGCCGACGTAAGACGGCAGGTAGCTTTGCGCTGGGCCACCCCGAGGACCTCGTGACCAGCGGACCCTATGCCGTGAGCCGCCACCCGATGTATCTGGGATGGTGGCTGATTCACGCTGGGGTGGCTGTGGCCAGAGGTTCTGCCTGGGCTCTTGTGACTCTGCCTGCTGGAATGTTGGTGGAACATTTAGGCGCGCTGTGGGAAGAAGCCGTGCTCCGGGAGAGGTTCGGCCAGTCCTATGCCGACTACGAGAGAGATGTTCCCCGCTATATCGGCTCGCCCGTGTGGTTGATTCGCACCAGTCTCCACACGGAGAGCCGGCCGATTCCTGCTGCGAAGGCGATCGACAAGGGATAGGCCCACGCTGTTGGGCTCCAGAATCCCCCAAACGGGATGCATATGAGTGCCCCCGATGCGAAGAACGCCGCGACATGTACCCACTGGTTGCGTACGCGTCGGAGTGCCCTTTCCAAGGGCCATGCCACTGCTACTCCGACTGCGCCGATAGGGATAAGCCCTATGACCATCGCCATCATGGTCAGGGCATAGCTGGCATGGCTTGGGTTTGAGCTCCACGAGGGGATAGTCCAGGAGACGAAGAACACTACGTCAGCGACGACAATCCCCACAACCAGACCCTTCCAACCCAGCACTACCTGGTCAGAGGGCCCGTATCGCCACTCCCTGGACGGGCTCCTTGCTGCCAGCGCGTCCTCATCCCCGACTGACCACGGGTCCTGACTCATGACTACCTCCGAGTTATGTGACAGAGGGATCGGCTGAAAGGGCGATTATGTGAGAGCGCGATTGGGTTGGCCGTCGGCGATCTGGTTGAGCGCACCGGCCAGCGAGGGGTATTCAAACGCGAACCCCGAGTCGAGCAACTTCCGGGGCTCCACCCACCGGCTCTTCAGCACGAGCTCGGTCTGTGTCCGGATGAGGACAGCGCCGGCCTCGAGTAGCCAAGTAGGCGTCGGGATGCCAAACGGGATACCCATGCTTTGCCGAACCAATGACATCAGCTCGCGGTTGTCCACGGGGTAGGGTGACGCCGCGTTCACCGGTCCGGTAAGACCAAGCTGCTCATGGACGAACGCCACCGTCCGGTACAAGTCCTCCACATGGATCCAGCTGAACTTCTGAGTTCCCGGTCCCATGTGCCCACCCAAACCGAGCCGGGCAAGGTTCCGAAGAGGACTCATGACACCGCCTGCCCCCAACACAATGGAGATGCGAAGCGGCACCTTGCGAGTATCGGGCACGATGGCAGCCGCCAGCTCTTCCTCCCATGCACGGGCTACGTCGACGGAGAACCCGCTGCCCAATTCGCCTGAGTCCTCGGACTGCGGATGGTCCTCGGCGTGCCGGTAAATTGTTCCGGTGCTCGAGTTGATCCATGTTCTTGGCGGTTCGGCACACGCCGCCATGGCGCCGCCCAACGTTCGCGTCGTCAACACCCGGGAGTCCAGAATCTCCCGCCGGTGCCGCTGGTCGTATCGGCAATTCACGGAGCGTCCGGCGAGGTTCACCAGCAGTTCGGCACCGTCCAGCACTTTGGTGATGGCGCCGTCGTCGTTCCATTGCGCGTCAGCCGAAGGGTCCCGCCCAACTGTCCGGACCTGCCAGCCGTCGGCAACAAACCGCCGCTGGAAGTAGCTGCCAATGAAGCCGGTAGCACCGGCAATCACCACCGTCCGCGGGCTCATGAATCTTCCTTGACGCTGCGCACGAGTCCCAGGACGTCGTCGAACACTTTGCTCACGCCGGGGATTTTCGCCAGCGACAGGCCGCGTGCCACCAGCGGAGCAGCACCGTCGATCAGCTTTCGTGTGCGGCGTTGGCCCTCGGACCGGTCGTAAACCCAGAACAGCGCGACACCCATGTACGCCAGCCACAGCAGCTCGGGCAGATCCCCGCGCAGCTTCTTCGCGACGGCCGGCGAGGAACCTTCAACGGCGGAACGGAAGATCGCGAGCGACGCCTCGCGGGCGGCGGTGGACGCCTCGCCGAACGGGTTGACGGGCGACGTCGGCCGAATCGCCGTGGCGATGAAGTCGGACCCGAACTGGTGGTACGGAGACATGACATCGACGCCGGTGTGCAGCACTGCTTTCAGGCGCCCTGCGAGATCGTGGACGCCTTCGAGGGCCTGTGCCGCGACCACGGCGTGCTCATCCTGCACCTGGACGTAGAGCTCCTGGACGAGCTCGTCTTTGGACGCGAAGTAGTAGTAGGCATTTCCCACGGAGACGCCGGCCTCTTGGGCGATGGCGCGCATGGTCGTCTTCTCGAAGCCAACCTCACGGAACATCTTCAGTGCGACGTCGGCCACCAGCTGGCGGGTCTGCTCACTCTTTGCGGCCATGCGTGCTCCTCAGGGGAAGTTTTGAACGTGTTCAAGAATGAGTATGCCATGGTTTCTGAACGTGTTCAAAAGGGCGGGAGAGGGGAAAAGATGAGAGAGAGGGCGTCGCTGGAAACGGCTTGGGATGTGAGAGATCGTGGGCAAGTGGGAGAATGGAACCGGTGCCGGGCCGGATGCCCCACCAACCACAGTGCTAATACAGCGGGGTTCCCTCACCAAGGAGCCTGCGCGAACCACTACGAAATGGATGACCCATGCCCTCGCCCTCAGGCTCCAGTACTTTGAGCAAGCCCGCTCCGCGCTTCGCTTCGATCGGCTCCCCGTATTTCGGCATCATGCTGGCCATCATGGCCGTGGTGCTGATCCTGTCCAACATCGGCGCTTCCAAGGGCGTCGCACTCGGGCCAATCCTGACTGACGGCGGGTTCTTCCTGTTCCCCATCGCCTACATCCTGGGCGACGTGATGAGCGAGGTGTACGGCTTCAAAGTGGCGCGCAAGGCCATCATCACCTCGTTCGCACTCTCGGTCTTTGCATCCCTCTGCTACTGGATCATCATCGTGTTGCCCGGTTTCAATGACGACTACAGCACCGCCAAGCAGGCAGCCATCGAGGGCGCCCTTGGGCCCGTGCCGCTGATCGTCCTTGGTTCACTCCTTGCCTTCCTGGCAGGTCAGACCATCAACTCGTGGATCCTCGTGAAGATGAAGGCCCGCACCGGCGAGAAGTCCCTGTGGGCGCGCCTGATGGGCTCGTCCGTGGTGGGGGAATTCGTGGACACCCTGATCTTCTGCAGCATCGCGGCGTCGGTCATCGGCATCACGGACTTCGGCTCGTTCCTGAACTACGCCCTGGTTGGCTTCGTCTACAAGACCGCCGTGGAGTTCCTGTTCGTCCCGATCACTGTGCTGGTGGTCGGCTGGATCAAGAAGCGCGAGCCGAGCTACGGAATAGCCGCAGCGTAGGCTCCGGCCGGGTTCGCCGGAAGTTTCCGCACGCTCACGCACGCTCACGCACGCTTCCGGCGATCTCAGCGCCTACGAGTAGTACCGCCCCAGCGTCTCCGCCTTGAACTCGAAGAAGTCCCCGGATTCGATCGCCAGGCGCGCATCGTCCACCATCTTCACCACGAAGCGTTCGTTGTGAATGGAGATCAGGGTTGCAGAGAGCATTTCCTTGGCCTTGAACAGGTGGTGGATGTAGGCCCGTGAATAGTTCACGCAGGTGTAGCAGTCGCAGCCGTCCTGCAGCGGCCCGAAATCGGTTTTGTACTTAGCCCCGGACAGGTTGAACCGGCCGTACGGGGTGTAGAACGCCGAGTTCCGGGCCACGCGGGTGGGGGAGACGCAGTCGAATGTGTCGGCGCCGTTCTCGATGGCCGTGAAGATGTCGTCCGGTTCCGAGATGCCGAGCAGGTGCCGCGGCTTGTCTTCGGGAAGTTCCTCGTTGCACCAGCGCACAATTGTGCCCAGATTTTCCTTCTCCAGGGCACCACCGATCCCGTACCCATCAAAGGGCATGGCGCCCAAGTCCTGGCAGGCTTTGCGGCGAAGATCCTCGTACTGCGCGCCCTGGATCACGCCGAACAACGCCTGATACGGCTTGCCCACGCGGGAAGAAGTCAACGAAGCGTGCTCCTCCAGGCACCGCAAAGCCCACAGCCGGGTGCGCTCAAGGGATTCCTCCTGGTACGCCCGCGAGTTCTGCAGCGTGGTGAGCTCGTCGAAGGCGAACATGATGTCCGCGCCGATCTGGTGCTGGACCTGCATGGAGATTTCGGGGGAGAAGCGGTGCCTGTCCCCGTTGAGGTGCGACTTGAACCAGACACCGTCGTCGTCAATGTGGGCCAGCCGTTCTTTGCCCGGAGCCACGGCGTCATCCGGACCGGAGCTGTCCACGTTCTTCATGTCGATGACCTTCTTGAACCCCGAGCCCAGGCTCATCACCTGGAATCCGCCGGAGTCGGTGAACGTCGGCCCGGACCAGTTCATGAACGAGCCCAGCCCGCCCGCGGCGTCGAGGATTTCAGGTCCTGGCTGCAGGTACAGGTGGTAGGCGTTGGCCAGCACAGCCTGCGCACCGAGCTCGACGATCGACTCGGGCAACACGGCTTTAACGGTTGCCTTGGTTCCGACGGCGATAAACGCGGGCGTCTGGATGGTTCCGTGCGGCGTGCTGATGGTCCCGGTGCGGCCCAGGAAAGCGCCGCCGTTGGCATCAACCTGAGCATCCGACGGCGAACACGTTTCAGTCAGGCGCTTGCCCACCGAAAACGAGAACTCGGATTGCCGGTGGGACAAACCCGGCAACTCAGGCAGTGCAGGAGCAGAAGCAGGAGCGTAAGCGGATACAGGCGCGGAAGAAGGAACGGAAGCTGGCACGCTACCAAGTGTGCCAGCTTTACCGGGAGTAACCTGCCGATAAACTCCTACGAACCGTAGTTCTCAGCCTTCCAGTTGTCCCACGAGGAGCGGATGTCCGCCAGCGTGTGGGCCCCCAAATCGTAAGTGGAGGCAATCACCATGGAGCCGCCGTCGGGCCTTTTCTCCGGAATCGGCAGCTGCTCCGCGACGATCAGCAGTCCGTCTCCGTGCTCGGCGTAGCTGTGGACGGTGAGGCCTACTTGGTGCCGGCTCTTGAACCAGACCTTGCCGGAGATCTTCTCGCCGGTGGCAAGCGTGAGCGAGTATTCCTCCCCAACGGGCGGCAAATCTCCCAGGCCCAGCTTCTCAATGGCAGGACCGCCTTTGCCCGGGAGGGAGATGAAGTGCGTTCGCCGCTGTCCGTGGGGGTGCCGTTCCAGTGCGAAACGCAGCTGGTGCAGGAACGTGAGCCAGCCCTGGGTGATGTCCTCGTCCCACTCAGCCCATTCGGAATTGTGATCCAGCGCGGCCCTGGTGACCCTCACTTCCGTGCCCCCTGAGACGGGGTGGAGCTCAAAGACATCACCGCCATTGACGGTCAGGCTGGTGTGATCGGGCCCTTCCACAACGTCCGTGTTGAAGTAGATCTGTTTGATTTCGTCGGTGAGATCGTCGGCTTCCCAGCCATGCCATTGGGCCACCAACGACGGTTCACGCAGCATTGTCCAAACCTGCTGCGCGTCGGCATTAATCACAACGCTCAGATTGTTCGTCATGGCCCCGAATCTACCGCCGTTCGCGTCCACAGAACAGGCCTTGAATTTCCCGAAAAGGCGTTAGGCGCGCACCGACTCCAGTTCGTTGCCGATCCGGCGGGCCAGCTCTTCCTCATCAATGGTCTTGGACCCACCATGGGCGCGGAGGAACATCAGTGCTTCAAGGCGCAGGAATCGCCATTCACGCTCGGCCTCGTGGTTGCCGTTGTCGATCGCGCGGAAGATTTCCTTGTCGTACAGATTGGGTTCGTTGAGTGAACGCTGCCGGACCCGGGCATTGATGCGAGCTTTGAACGGGTCCTCTTCCTGGGACTCGGGAGCGCGCAGCAGCTTCTCGTAGACTGCGGCGCGTTCCGTCTGCCCGGCTTCGCGGCAGATGAAACTGGACAATGCCAACGCGCGCTCGATCGATGCCCACCGGTCCAGGTTGCCGTCAAACGGCAGCACATTCAACAGGTCCGCGACCGCCAAAGCATGGTCCGGATCGCGCAGGACGATGCACAGATCGAACGCGAGGTCGCTGAGGTCCCGCAAGCAGCTTCCGGACTTGGTGTTGATGCCCTTGGCAAGCCGGTCCGCCAGCACCTGCACGCCGTTCTTGCCCTTGTGGTTGGCGGCCGCGGCCCGCACTACGGCTTCCGGTGTGCCGTCGGGCTCGGGGATGAGGGCGAGTTCTTCGGCGCTCGGTCCGGTGTACGTCGGCGGCGTTTCGGGGCGCGGAGGCACGACGACGGCGGGTCCAGCGGGAGCCTCGGAGGCGGCTTCCACGGGGGTGCTTGGCTCGGGGGTGCTTGAGTCGGGGGTGCTCGGCTCGGGCGTGCTTGAGTTCGGGGTCGCAATGGTTGCTGAAGCGTCCGCACCAGAGCCAGCCGGAACTCCGTCGCCCACAGGAACACTGGACCCAACGGCGATCCGTACCGTGGCGCCGTCGACCATTGTCACCAGCAGCAGCGCGGCCACGCCGTAATCGTCATTCTCCACCTCGATGGTGGCGATTTGCTCGGCTGGCCCGTCGCCAGGCGGGAACACAAAATCTCCGGGCTGCAGGTCCCCAGCCTGCTTTTCTCTGTACTGCTGTGTGGCTGGGCTGTGAGTCATCGGAAGTCCTTTGGTTCTCGTGGGGTCCGCCGTCCAGTCTACAAAGACCAGTTGGTGCAGGGGCCGGGACCCGCTAGAGAACGATGCCCGAGAAAGCCAGAGCCTGCCGGACGAGGTTCCCGCGGCCGCCGTCGAATTCCTGCTGGACGTTCTCGCTCAGCACCTCTTGCGGCGTCATCCATGTGAGTTCCAAGGCGTCCTGGCGGGGTTCGCATTCGCCGGTCACAGGAATGATGTAGGCCAGCGAAACGGCGTGCTGGCGGTCATCCGTGAAGCCGGTCTGGGACGGGGCCGGGAAGTATTCTGCCACCGTGAAGGGGACCGGGCTGATGGGCAACTGCGGGAATGCCAGAGGACCGAGGTCCTTTTCCATGTGCCGCAGGAGCGCCGCGCGGATGGTCTCGCGGTAGAGAACGCGGCCGGAGACGAGGTAGCGGACCATGTTGCCATCGGCATCGCCCTGCAGGAGCGTGCCCACCTCATTCACGTACCCGAGCGGATCCAGCCTGACCGGAACGGCCTCCACGTAGACCATGGGGAGACGGCCGCGGGCTTCGAAGAGGTCTTCATCTGAAAGCCAGCCTGGATACGGGTCGGGTGTACGTACGCTCATGGTTAAGTTCTACCCCATCACCAGCCGAAGTTCTGTGGCAACGTCCCGGTGGTCACGCGGTTACGCTCTCGGCGGCATTACGAGTCGAGGATCGATTCCGCCGGAGCTTTGTCCACCACAATGGACGCCGGGGCTGCTCCACTCACAGCATCCGGGTTAGCGGCGTACAGGACGTTTTCGCTGATTCTGGCCTCAACGTCCGCTGTCTTGAGGCGCGCCAGCAAGGGTTCCAGATCGCCGTCGTACTCAAACGCGAGATCCCCGTTGGTGGCGTCCGCGCCGTGGATGACCTGAAGGATTCCACCGTTCTTGGTGGTGAACGTGGCCGACTCGTCGTCCTCCGCCCGCGGCCGGGCGCCGATGTTCCGGAGGTCGTTGGCCGCCAGGCCCACAAAGGGGCTGATCCAGGTGGCTACCACCGTGACTGCTGGGTCGGCATCGGTTGAGGATGCCCACGTGCCATCCGCTGCAGGCCGCGCGGGGAACGCGAAGAACTCGAAGCCGTCCTCGGTGGAGATTCGCACAGTTGTTCCGTCGGGTGATTCCTGCACTTCTGCCTGGGTGCCGTCGTCCTCGGTGCGGCGTGCGAATTCCTCCGGGTTCCCCACTTCGACGCCAAAAATCGTGGATCCGTCCAACGGGTGGCCGTGCTCCAGCCGGCCCAACGCGAGGCGACCCGAACCGGCGTCGAACTCCTGCCAGTCGCCGTCGTCCACCGTCTTCACCAAACCAAGCGCTTGCAGCAGCGTGGCCCATTGCTCGGGGTGCGACGTGTAGTGGATGGGGCGGGCTCGCAACATTGGTCCTCCTGGGCTGCATCCTGGCGGTACGGGTGTCCGCTCCCAGCCTATGCCGCGTGGCCTTGTCAGGGACCGTGCGTTTCACAGCAGAATAAACCCATGCCCATTGAACTTGAGGAACTGCTTGTCGCAGACGGCGCCGCGTGGCGCGCTTGGCTTTCGGAGCATGCCGCGGAGAGCCCCGGTGTGTGGCTGATCCTGCACAAGAAGGGCGGCAACGTCACGGAGTTGGACTACGACGCCGCCTTGGACGAGGCCCTGTGCTTTGGCTGGATCGACGGCCAAGCGAGGAGCCGCGACGCCGAAAGCTACTTCCAGCGAATGACGCCCCGTGGACGCAAGAGCATCTGGTCAGCGCGGAATGTAGGGCACATTGCCCGGCTGGAATCCGAGGGCAAGATGACCGAGGCCGGACGTGCCGCCGTCGAGGCCGCGAAAGCTGATGGACGCTGGGAAGCCGCCTACGCCGGACCAGCGGATTCCGTGGTCCCGGATGACCTCGCGGCAGCCATCGCAGCAGTCCCGGAGGCCCAGGCAATGTTCGACTGCCTCACGTCGCAGAACCGCTTCGCCCTCATTCACCGCACCAACGGGGTCAAGCGGGCAGACACCCGGGCGCGCAAGATCGCCGGTTTCGTGGAGATGCTTGCCCGGCACGAGGCCCCGTACCCACAAAGAAAGCGTCCCGCTTCCAGCGGCAGCTAGAGCGTTGCCGCAGCTTCCAGCGCCATCCAGGCTTGAAGCTGCGTGGAAAGCTCGACGGCGGCCCCCACAGGATATGTTTCGCCCGCCGGTCGCTGGGGGTCGAAAGAGAACACGATGGCTGGAGTTCCCTTGCGGCCCTTGGCCTGGTTCGGATCCTCGCGGCGGCCGGCCCAGAATGCTTCGGCTGTGCTGCGAACCAAGGACTTGGCCGTTTCCCGCGTTGTGGCCGGAAGCCTCGAGTCCCGGGCTGCCAGCGCGAGATAGCGAAGCAGGATGCCGGTAAAGAGGCCGCCGTCACCCGTGCCGTCACCGCGGATGACCTGCGTGCCGGGAAGCGTCAGCTCGCGTTTTACGGCGTCCACAAGCAGGACTGCCCGCCGCAGATTCTCATCACCGCCCAGTTCCAGCAGCGCACCCAGGACCGGGCCTTGGTTGTAGGTGTAAATGGCCTCATCCACCACCACCTTGCCCTGACTGATCCGAACCCCGTCCTGATACACGCCACGTTCCGGGTGGAGGAGCTTGCTGTTGAGCCAGTCCACCAACTTCTGTGCGCGCTCTGAGTGGTCGGTCCGGGCGTAATAAAGTGCCACGGGAGCTGTGGCGGGGGTGTTTTTGAAGTCCCGTTTGGTGCTCCAAAAGGTGCCGCCACCAAAGTCTTCTGTTGACGCTGAATCGAACTGCAACGTCAGGCTCTTGCGGACATACGCGTTGCGCCGCCGACCAGGTTTCTTGGTCTCCTCCGCCAGCTTTTCCAAGCGCAGCGTGGCGAGTGCCAGCCACGCCATGTCGTCGTAGTAGTCGTTGACGAAGCGCAGCAAATTCCGTAACCGGATGGTGGTGACCAGCCGCGAAGCGAGCCGACCCGCGCTCGGGCGGGAGTCGCCGTCGAACTTTGTTTTGCTCGCGAGTTCGCGGCGGCCCGCATCCACCAAGCAGTCGACGTAGTGCGCTTGCCACCAGTAGTGCCAAGGGCCGGAAACGTTCCTGACGGCGTTGCTGGGCAGGCTCACCGCGCCGATGTGGGTACCTGGCAGGAAGAACAGCCGCCTGCCGAAGCTTCGGGTCACTGATCGGGCCGCAAGGTTGGCGCGCGATGCCCATTCGGTGGCGTCTGTGGAGGGGGCCGGCTTCCCGGCTGGCTCGATCTGGCTGGACATGGAATTAGCCTATCGGGGCGGGGAGTGTGCGCTTGCCCACAATTCCAGTTAACATGCATTAACGGATTTGGGTCTGCATCAAGGAGGATGAATGGACATCAAGGGCACAGTCGCGCTGGTAACCGGCGGGGCATCAGGGCTAGGGGCCGCTACCGCGCAGCGCTTGTTCGACGCCGGGGCTTCGGTGGTGCTGGTAGATCTTCCGCAATCGACAGGGGCGGCATACGCAGCCGAGCTGAATGCCGCAGGTTCGGATGACGGGGTGCCGGGTCCGCGGGCGGTCTTCGCTCCCGCAGACGTCACCAACGAATCCCAAATCCAGGCCGCCGTCGACGCGGCAGCGTCTCTGGGGCCACTCCGGATCGTGGTCAATTGCGCAGGCATCGCCACACCCGGCAAGGTCCTGGGTCGCGAAGGCGTGCTTCCGCTCGAGAACTTCAACAAGGTCATCCAGATCAATCTCGTGGGCACCTTCAACGTGATCCGCCTGGCTGCCGCAGCCATGGTGGAAACCGAGCCTGTCTCTACGGAACTGGGTGGGCCCGAACGCGGTGTCATCATCAACACCGCTTCCGTTGCTGCTTTCGAAGGCCAGATCGGGCAGCCTGCCTACGCCGCATCGAAGGGCGCCGTAGCAGCCATGACACTCCCCTTGGCGAGGGAGTTTGCCCGTTCACTGATCAGGGTGGCCACCATCGCGCCCGGCATCTTTGAAACGCCCATGATGGCTGGACTTCCCCAGTCGGCCCAGGACTCGCTGGGGCAGCAGGTTCCGCATCCCGCCCGACTGGGTCGAGCAGCCGAGTACGCCAACCTTGCTGCCCACATCGTGGAAAACGCCATGCTTAACGGGGAAACCATCCGACTCGATGGCGCCATCCGTATGGGGCTCAAATGATGGGCGACTACAGCGAGACTCCGGGGTCAGTGCCTGCCGGGCCCGTTCCTGCTGGTTCCGGTTCCAAAGGGTCCCTTCCGCCGTCCGTGGCGGACCTTCCCACTGCTGATTTCTTTGATTTCGAGTCCCTGTTGAGCGTCCATGAACAGCGAAAACTCAACGAACTCCGGGCATTCCTCGCCTCCGAGATCGCCCCATACGCCGGGCAGTGGTGGGAGAAGGCAGAGTTCCCCGAACACATCCTCCCCAAGCTCGCGGCCCTTCGGCTCAGTGCCCCGGCTCAGCGTGGCTATACGCACCTGTTTGCCGGCCTGGTGATCGCCGAGATGACACGCGTTGACACCTCAATTGCGACGTTCTTCATGGTCCACCACGATCTCTTTGTGGAGTCGCTGTACGACTTCGGCAGCGACATCCAACAGCACCGCTACCTCGATGATGCCTCCAACCTCCGAACCACCGGGGCCTTCGCACTCACGGAGCCAGACCACGGGTCGGATGTCGCCGGCGGAATGGAGACCACTGCCCGCCGTGTTGAGCGGGCAGATTCCGACGGCGGCGATTACTGGGTGATCAATGGCGCCAAACGCTGGATTGGCAACGGGACGTTCTGCGACTACATGCTGGTATGGGCCAAGGACGAAGCCGACGGAGCGGTTCGTGCGTTCATCGTTGACGCATCCCTTCCGGGCATCACCCGGAGCCGCATCGAGAACAAGATTGCCCTGCGGACGGTGCAGAACGCCGACATCGTTTTTGTGGACGTCGAGGTAGCTGAGGCAGATCGTTTCGCTGGCATCAACAGTTTCGTAGATACCAACCACCTACTCCGTGGATCCCGCATCATGGTGGCCTGGCAGGCTGTGGGCCAACAACTGGCAGCCTTCGACGTCGCCCGGCAGTACGCCGTCGAACGCCTGCAGTTCGGCAAGCCACTCGCCAAGTTCCAGCTAATCCAGCAGCACCTGGTGGATATGCTCGGAAACGCGGTGGCCTGCATGGGGATGATGGTGAGGATCGCGCAGCTGCAGGAGGACATCTTCACAGATGCGCAAGGTGTACGGCACGGAGGCGCCGAAATGGCACAGGTGGCGCTCGCGAAGGCCTATTGCAGCGCCAGGATGCGGGAGACTGTGGCTTTGGGCCGGTCTATCCTGGGCGGGAACGGAATCGTCACGGACTACCGCATTGCGAAGATCTTCGCCGACGCCGAAGCCATCTATACGTACGAAGGCTCCTACGAAATCAACTCGCTGATCGTTGGCCGCGCAGTGACAGGGGTTTCAGCCATAGCCTAGGTCTGCTCCGCGGTTGACAAGGAGTTAGTCCTGGGGAAGCTTCTCTCCGGCTTCCACCCGCACGTCGATTGAATTGCCCCGGACAGGCATGGGACAGGTGCCATATGGAGTGAAGGCACTGGGGTAGTTGATGGCGCGGTTGAAATCGACCACCACGGACCCGTCGGGACGAGGCCGGGGGATGAACACCTTGCGCCATTCATCCGTGGTGTCGCCGTTGGTTTCATCGTGGAAGGTCACGTTAAGTGCACCCAGCTTCTCCTCTTCCGCATGGAGCCGGATTTCGTGGGGAACACCCGGTACGCGGAACGCGACCTCGCCCACTGACCGGTGCACGCCGTCCACCAAGGGGTTGGCCGTGCCGATGGGTACGTCCTTGGGCTCAGCGTAAGCTTCGAACCGGCCCTCGATAACCCAATCGGGGTCGTATTCGTAAGTGGGGACACCGTTGAACCCAGTCAGTACGGGGGAGCTGTTGTCGCGGGTGCGAACGGCGTACTTGTCCGCACGCATGGCGAGTTCCACCACAACTTGCTTGCCGTCGTCGCCTCCGTACTGCACCCACATGAGTGACTCTTCGTCCTGCAAAGTCGCGGTGATGGTCCCTTCGACGCCCTGTCCCGTCTCCACCAGGGTCATTCCATCCTCAGCGCTCGCCGTGAGGAAGACTGTGGTGGTGTCTGTGGACCAGAGGCCCGGGACAAGTTCCACCTCGGACGGTTGGGTCCCAAGCCACTGAAAAGATGTGAGTGTCAACCAACCATGCTCGGTGGCAAGCGCTGCATTTCGACCGGCACGGAACCGCTCCCAACGGGCGAGTTGGGCGTCGGTTGCGGTGGTGTGCGGGCTCATGGTTCTCCTCGGCTGGTGTTCGCGTCAGTTCGCGGCGGTTGCACTTGCCTCAACTATGCGCCGGGCTTGGGCATTCCCGGAATTCGCAGGACCCGAGCCGGGCGACCACTACCTTGGATCGGCTCGCGCTGGCCCGGAACCCATGCCAGCGCGAGCCGGGATTGATGGACGGCAACGATGGGCCGCGCACCAAGTGCCCAGCCCATCGTCGCCGTCTCGCCCCGAAGAGCGCTCTTCGATCGCCTACTTAGTGTGACCGCTGCCTATGCTTACGGGCGCCTGCAAAGGCGAGCAGGGATCCCACGGCAAGAAGCGCCGCAGCAATGAAGATGAACACCTGTCCTTGGGCGCCGGTGTTGGCCAGCTGCTCAGAGTTATCCACGTCGGTGTTATCCACGTCGGTGGGTTCCGACGGTTCCTCTGGAATCACAACAACGGGTCTGCTGGTGCTCGGGCTCGGGCTCGGCGTCGGTGTTGCGGGGGTTGTGCTGGTGCTCGGGCTGGGTGTCGGTGTTGCGGGGGTTGTGCTGGTGCTCGGGCTGGGTGTCGGTGTTGCGGGGGTTGTGCTGGTGCTCGGGCTGGGTGTCGGTGTTGCGGGGGTTGTGCTGGTGCTCGGGCTGGGTGTCGGAGTCGTGTCGACTGTTCCGTCGCCCGTTCCGCTGGCGACGCTTCGACGTGTCTGGGCACCAACGGTATTTTGCTCGCCCGAGATATCAACTGTTCCGTTGTTCTCGTATACATCCAGGGAAGAGTCTGTCACCTTCGTCACAACGAAGAGCTCCACATGCTCGCCCTCAGGGAGCTCTTTCCAACTGACCGTAAGCGACTGCGGGGTGCACTCGATGCTTGCCGGGTATTGCTCATTATCGAAAGGTTCAACAATGTTGCCGACGCTGCTTACTACCTGGCCAACGCGGGGTGTAACTTGGCTGCAGTCGATTTCCATGCCGGCTGCCGGGATATCCGTCACCACAACATCGTTGGTTTCGAACGCCATGGGCGGCATATAGAAGACCGACTCCAGTGTCGACTGGGCGGGGTCTGCCCACCACATTGACTTTCCGGCAGATGTTGGCACGCCTGGGCCGCAATCCTCCGTGCAGGGTTCAGTGGCCAGGGGAACGCGAACCACGCTGTCACCAACAATGAAGTTCAGCTCCTCCGATCCTCCGCTGGCGGGCTCAAGAGAGTACTGAGTAGTGAAGGAACACTTGCCGCCAACATTCAAGGGATGCGAAGCCACGAAATCCGTCAGGGTGAAGATCACCAAACCGGTGTCATCTGCGGCTGCGGTGGCAACTGTTAGGCCAGCCGGATTCCGCAGGTCAAAGGTGGTGTCACCAAACCAACGCAGTTCACTGGGAAGCCGAAGACTGAAGGTGTCCCCGGGTCGCGATTTGTCGGGAACAGACCATGAACATTTCACATCCACTTGGTCCCATTGCTTGGTAACTACTGACTCCGTGCTGATGGTGATCTCCGCGTCCGGGATATTTGCCGCACTGGCCGGAAGGGCGGTCAGGCCCAAGCCCAGGACAGCCATGACAGCGGCCAACAGCGCAGTCACCATCGACACAGTTTTTAGATGGATCTGATTGTTCATTTTCTGGATGGTCCTTCGAATCCTTGGTGAGGTGTTCCGTCAGAAGGTGAGTGTTGGCAGCGGACGGTTCGTGACGTTGCCGCTCGGATTCCGGACCGAAGTGGTCAGGAGGAGTCCTGCTCTGCGGCTGTGGAGACCGCTGCTGTCGGCGCTGCCGCTGCGGAAAGCGGGTAAAACACCATGCGCGCTGGGCTCAGCGTCCCATCACCCAAAGCCTCCAGCGCGGCCTTGCATCCCAGCAGCCCGGACAGACTGCGTTCTCCAAGAGGGAAGAGGATATGGACAGCAGAATTCTGGTACATGGCCATGGATCCGGTTCCGTGCAACTGGCCGTTGACGGCTTCCCCGAGCCGGGCAAGGAGTGTCCAGCAGTGGTTGCGGCTATTGCGGGGTCCGGGAAGCGAAATGATGGCCAAGGCATGTGAACCCTGGCACCCTGCCCCGAATGTGGACACCTCGTGGATGCGTCGTTGAAAGTGTGCTTGGGTGGCCAGCCCTGTGTAGACATCGGTGCAGGAAATGGGAGGGGCTGTTTCGGCCACCTCGGCCCAGCCTTCTGCGAGTGATTGGAGAGCATCGATGTCCAGTGCCTGCTCCGCGGCGGCGAACAGGGCGCGGAAATCATTCATGGTCTCACTGATGCTGACGCCATTCCTCGCGCGGGCAGCACCCAGCGATTTCGCCGTGGGAGCCGAGACCACTGCCCTGGTGGCGAGGGACGATACGACCGTCCGGACTTCCGGCAGGAACCAATCCGCGCGGAAGCGCCAACCGGTTTGGTAACTGGCGGTCTGCCATCTGCGCAGCAAAAGATGCCGCGAGAACGTGCAGTCGGCAATTGATTTCGTCCGGAACGATGTCATATCCGAACAGTGCACGCGGCAGCCGTTTCGTGACGAAGTGGTTTCCGCAAATATTGCTAAAGACTGTGTACAAACTGGCGTCACGACTCGGCGTCTGCCCCCACTCCATATATATGGGCAGGGTTCTTTACGGTTTACGGGTGCCATAGATGGCACACAGGTCACAGGCGAGCAGCAAATCGAACGTCGACGACGACGGACAACTTATTGAGTTGGTCCGCAGCGGAGACATGTCTGCCTTCGACGGACTCTACGAGCGCCACGTATCCATTGCATCCACCGTTGCCAGACGCAACGTGGACAATCAGAGTGACGCCGAGGACGTGGTGGCCGAGGCCTTCCAGTCGGTGCTGCAAAGCCTGATTGCAGGAAAAGGGCCCGATACGTTCTTCCGGGCATACCTTTTGTCGACGGTAACCCGGTTGTCCCACCAGCGGAATCGAAAAGCCGGCAAGGTCCTGCCCAGTGGCGACGATTCTGTCCTGGACCAAACTCTGGCAGACTCGGACGCAGCAATAAGCGCCTTCGAGTCGCACACGGTGGCCAGAGCATTCCGTGCACTGCCGGAACGGTGGCAGGCCGTGCTTTGGTACTTGGACGTCGAACGCATGAAACCTGCAGTAGTAGCGCCGATCCTGGGGCTGTCCGCCAACGCCGTTTCTGCTCTTGCCCTTCGCGCTCGTGAGGGCCTCAGGAGGCAGTACCTGCAGTGCCACATCGCGGAGCAAGCTGACGGCAATTGCTCCGAGTACGCTTCGAAGCTCGGCAATTACATCCGCGGTGGACTGTCCACTTCCGCTGAGCGCAAGGTCCGCGATCATCTGCACGGTTGCTCCACGTGCACGGCAGCCCTTGCGGAACTGAAAGACGTTCAAGGGAGCATGAGAGCCATACTCCTGCCCTTGGTGACGGGTGTTCCCCTCACATTGTGGGCGGGAAAAAGCACAGGGCTGGGCGTTCTAGGTGCAGTAATTCCCGCTAAGGCCGGCCTGATCGTACCTGTGCTGGCTCAACCGATAATCCTCGCCGTCGTCGCGGCAGCCGGAGTAGGGCTTGTCCTGGGGTCCATAGGAATCGTTGACCACCTGACTCCGGAAACTCATGCACAAGAGCGAGCTCTGCAATCTGGCGCTCCGCATCGGGGAAGCGAACCGGCGACGCCCACTCCTGCGCCTACACCAGGCAGCAGCACTACACTTCCTGTACTTCCCTCTCCTGAGGAGTCACCTCCAGCCGCGGTGGAGTTGCCTTCAGCAGCTGTGGAGTCGCCTTCAGCGGCACAGGTCCCCCCGCTGGCCGTGCCGGAGAAGCCCCCGGAGCCAGTTGTCGCCCCGTCCCCGATTGCACCACCCGCCCCCACGTCGGGTCCCGCACCCTCTGCGAGCCCGAAAACCACCGCTCAGGCGGACGTCGACGGTTCAGTCCGGGAAGACTCGAGCTGGAAAGCAGGAAACATCACCTTGGAAATTGACTTCCATATCTCAGGTGCCCAGTCTTTGGGCAGCGGCAAGGCGGTGTTCTCGGTGGCCGCGGATGCCTGGATAGTGGAAGATTCCCTTCAGGCTCCGCCTGGCTGGACCTGCACGCTGGAGAGCCGTCGCGTTGCTATCTGTGCCACCAGCTCTGTGCAACGGGACGATCTTCAATTCCATGTAGTGACGGACTCCAAAAGCCATAAGTCCAAAGGCCATAAGGACAACCGGGTCCTGACCTACACCTTGAGCGGCCCGGGGTTGGCTCCTAACACGTTCTCCTACAACTACTGACATCGATTCGTCGGGTGGATTGCGTCTTGAATTTCCATCCGGCAGACCCATCCATTGGCAATGCCCGGAGGCGGGTGACACACGCCCTATTCATAAAGGGGAGAAATGAAAACAACAGCGGACACCCGTGTGGCGGATCCCTCGATTCCCTTAGCTGCCGTGGGCGCACTCTGATGGCACGCGTCCTGATAACAGGCCTTGCCGGTCCTGCCAGTGCACCTTTGGAGCTTCAGCTCTTGAACAACGTTCCGGGCCGGTACGTGCCACGCCAACCGTTGGGAAGGTCTGCATGACGCTGTTGGAAGCTCCATTGTCCGGATATTTCGCTTGGCTGAAGCGCTTAAGGACCGGCAGTGCTCCATACTCCCTTATCGACGAGAGGCCCTTGGTCTCCGTGATTGTTCCAGGCCTGAACCAAGCCAAGGTCATCACTCAGTGTGTGGAGTCGATCCTCAGCAGCCGATATTTGCGGATGGAGGTAATTTTGGTGGACGGCGGCTCCGTGGACTCCACCGCCCGCATCATGGAGGGCTTGGCACAGCAACATGACCGAATACGGTTCCTGTCCGAAACCGCGGTAGGCAAAGCTGAGGCTTTCGCCCGCGGAATCGCGGCAGCCTGGGGTGATGTCCTGATGGTTGTGGACGCTGAGACACTCTGCGCTCCGGAAACCCTAATCCTCATGCTGGAGGGTTTTGACCACCCGAAAGTAGGCGCCGTGTGGCGAAGCAATGTCAGCGCTGGGCTCTTGCCCAGAGCGCTGTTGCTTCTGCAGGGCCCGCCGTTGTCCGGCAGTATCGGAGCTTTCCGGAATGAGCTTGTCAGCGAGGCCGGCAAGTTTCACGATGAAACTCACCGCCGGAGTCCCGGATTGATTCGACGCGTCTACAAAGCGGGTTACCGAGTCCGGGTCCAGCCGCTCGCCGCGGCATCAGCCGTGCCGGTTTAGGGCCGCACGAAAGCTGTGCTCCCATCCCCGTGAGGCGTACCCTGAGCGCATGGGGATTGATGCAGTGGTTCCGGCCGTGGTCAGTCTGGCGCTCGTCGTGGGGTCAATCTGGGCGGGCACGCGCCTGATGCGGAAGGGCGTTCCCGCGAAAGGAGCCACCGGCACCCTCGGGAGTGTTTTGTCCATGATCGAACCAGCTACGGGTGCGCCCACCAACCTGGCGGCGGCAGCTGCCATTGAAGAGATGAGGCAGCGCCGGCATGAGACGCTGTCCGCGGGTCCGGGTATGGCAGACGATCAGCTGTTTATCGGAAAGGCAATCCTGCCGGGGCCTGCCAGCAAGGTTGGACAAATTGACAAGGCTCGACAAGGCGACGCCAAATTCTGAGACGCATTCTTTTGGTTGAGTTCTGTGCGGGTAAGATCCCGTAGGAAACATTAGTAATCCGGCTCACAGTATCCAGCGCAGTGTACGAGCCAAACCAGATCCCGAAGGTAAGTATCTATGGTTCACACTGCCCATCAAGACACCGATCTCGCTGCCGAACTGCGTGCCGACGTGCGTCGCGTATCCACTCTTCTCGGCGAGTCACTGGTACGACAACACGGTCCGGAACTGCTTCAGCTCGTGGAACAGGTTCGCTTGCTGACCAAGGAGTCCAAGGAGGCCGCACGGGGCGGCGCAGATGCCACCGGCCCGTGGAGCGCGCACGACGTCGTTGCCCAGGTTCGCGAGTTGCTCGCCTCCCTGCCGCTGGACCAGGCGACCGATTTGGTCCGTGCCTTTGCGTTCTACTTCCACCTCAGCAACGCCGCCGAACAGGTCCATCGCGTCCGTGGACTCCGCACCCGTCAGGAAAAGGATGGCTGGCTGGCCAAAGCGGTCTCGGAGATAGCTGGCCAGGCGGGTCCTCAGGTTTTGCAGGATGTGATCAACGAACTCGACGTCCGCCCCATTTTCACGGCGCACCCCACAGAGGCTTCACGCCGCTCTGTGTTGGACAAGGTCCGCAAGCTATCGGACGTCCTCGCAGAGCCCACCACGGAGGGGACATCCGCGAGGCGCAGGCAGGACCGGCAGCTCGCCGAAATCATCGACCAAATGTGGCAGACCGATGAACTCCGCCAGGTTCGCCCCACGCCGGTGGATGAGGCTCGGAATGCCATCTACTACTTGAACAGCATCTTGACCGACGCCATGCCGGAAATGCTGACGGACCTTTCTGAGCTTCTGGCCGAGCACGGTGTCACCCTTCCCGCAGCCGCGGCACCCCTGAAGTTTGGGTCGTGGATCGGTGGAGACCGTGACGGCAACCCAAACGTTACCGCCGCTGTCACCAGGGAAATCCTGCAGTTGCAGAACCAGAATGCTATCCGGATCAGTATTGCCTTGATCGACGAGCTCATCTCGGTGCTATCCAACTCGACGGCGCTTTTTGGGGCCGACCAGGAGCTGCTCGACTCCATCACCGCGGACCTCAAGAACCTCCCCGGACTGGACAAGCGCATCCTCGAACTGAACGCGCAGGAGCCCTACCGGCTCAAGCTGACCTGTATCAAGGCAAAGCTCATCAACACCGGTCGCCGTATATCAGCTTCCACCTATCACGAGCCGGGCCGCGACTACGCCACCACTCCTGAGTTACTTGCGGAGTTCGGACTGTTGGAGGACTCGCTACGGAATCACTCCGCAGCGCTGGTTGCAGACGGCGCGCTGGCCCGCGTCCGCAGGGCGATCGCTGCTTTTGGTTTGCACCTGGCAACCCTGGATATCCGTGAACACGCCGATTACCACCACGACGCCGTGGGTCAGCTCGTGGACAGGCTCGGCGCCGAAAAGCCCTACGGCGAACTTACCCGTGAAGAACGCTTCAAGTTCCTGGGCGCCGAGCTGGCGTCCCGCCGCCCGCTCTCTGGCCACCCGATCAAGCTTGAGGGCACTGCAGACGGCACGTACGACGTTTTCCGGAGTATCCGCCAGGCACTGCACACCTACGGCCCGGACGTCGTGGAGACCTATATCATCTCCATGACCCGCGGCGCCGATGACGTTCTGGCTGCGGCAGTTCTTGCCCGCGAGGCGGGTCTGATAGATCTCTTCAGCGGCAAGCCCCATGCCAAGATCGGGTTCGCTCCGCTACTGGAAACGGTGGAGGAACTTCGAGCTTCGGCTGAGATCGTGGACCAGCTGCTGTCTGATCCGTCCTACCGGGAACTTGTCCGGCTCCGAGGCGACATCCAGGAGATCATGCTCGGTTACTCCGATTCCAACAAGGAATCCGGTGTAATGACCAGCCAATGGGAGATCCACAAGACCCAGCGCAAGCTGCGCGACGTGGCCGCCAAACATGGCGTCCGGGTCCGTCTCTTCCACGGCCGCGGAGGATCCGTAGGCCGCGGCGGCGGACCGACCTACGATGCCATCATGGCCCAGCCGAACGGTGTACTTGAAGGCGAGATCAAGTTTACCGAGCAGGGCGAGGTCATCTCGGATAAGTACTCGCTGCCCGAGCTCGCCCGAGAAAACCTGGAGCTTTCCCTGGCCGCCGTGATGCAGGGTTCGGCCCTGCACCGGACTCCGCGCACTTCGGATGACGAACGTGAGCGCTACGCCAACGTCATGGAAACCATCTCGGATGCAGCGTTTGCCCGCTACCGCACACTGATTGATGACCCCCAGCTTCCGGCCTATTTCCTTGCGTCTACACCTGTGGAGCAGCTGGGTTCTTTGAACATCGGCTCTCGCCCCTCCAAGCGCCCGGATTCCGGTGCGGGGCTTGGTGGCCTGCGGGCCATTCCGTGGGTCTTTGGCTGGACGCAGTCACGCCAGATCGTTCCCGGCTGGTTCGGCGTGGGCTCCGGCTTGAAAGCTGCCCGCGAGGCCGGCGACACGGATCAATTGCTGGAAATGATGGACCGCTGGCACTTCTTCCGCTCAGTCATCTCCAATGTGGAAATGACGCTGGCCAAGACGGACATGGAAATTGCGGGTCACTACGTTTCGTCGCTGGTCCCGGAGGAACTGCACCGGCTGTTCCACATGATCCGTGACGAGTACGAGCTCACTGTGGCCGAAATCGAACGGCTCACTGGCGAGATGGAGTTGCTGGATGCCCAGCCCACGCTGAAGCGTTCACTTGAAATCCGCGACCAGTACCTGGACCCGATCAGCTACCTGCAGGTGGAGCTCCTCCGCCGCGTGCGCGAGGAGCAGCTGTCCGGAGCGGAGATCGACGAGCGACTCCAGCGCGCCATGCTTATCACCGTCAACGGCGTGGCCGCCGGCTTGCGCAACACCGGCTAGCAAACCTTCACTCACATCCCTCGGGTTTCCCCGGATCCCTCTCTCACCCGGTGAGAGTGCCCCTATGTTTTTCGTCAAGGGGTTGTGGGTGTCGGGGGTTTGTAGAGGGTGCCGTCGCGGAGCATTGCGTAGAGGGTGTCGCAGCGTCGTCGTGCGAGGGCGATGAGTGCTTGGTTGTGGCGTTTGCCTTCGGCTCGTTTGCGGTCGTAGTAGGCCCGTGAGAGTGGGTCTTTGAGGGCTGCGAAGGCTGAGAGGAACAGGGTTCGTTTGAGGACTTTGTTGCCTTTTCTGGAGGAGTGGTCCCCGCGGATGGAGGATCCGGATCGCCAGGTCACGGGGGCCAGTCCTGCGTAGGAGGCCAAGTGCCCGGCGGTGGGGAAGTCTTTCCCGGCGACTTCGGTGAGGATTCGTGCGGCGGTCCTGATGCCCACGGCCGGCAGGGACATCAGGACCGGGTGAAGAGGGTGGGCCTCCACGAGAGCTTCGACCTGGGTCAGGACCATGGTGCGGCTTTCATGGAGACCGGCCAGCATGGTGGCGAGTTGGGGCAGCACGATGGTCGCGGCGTTCGTGCCGACAACAATGACTGTTTGCTGGCCCAGGGCCTCGATGATCTCATCGGCCAGGCGTTCGCCCATCCGTGGCGCGAGTTTAGTGAGCCGGTTCCCAATCTTGCGCCGGCCGGCGTGGCGGAGCGCTTCGGGGGTGGGCCAAGTCCGCAGCAGATCATGGACTGCGGGGTGGTCCATGTAAGGTCCCAGCACCCTTTCCAGGGCGGGGTGGATCTGGGTGAGCAGCCCACGGATCCGGTTCGAGGTCGCCGTTGCCTGTTTGGCCAAGTCATCATCGAACCCGCAAAGCATGCTCAGTTCAGCGAGCTGCTCATCGGCTAACCGGACCGAGCGCAGTGTATGGGGCATCGTCCTGGCGGCCTCGGCAATGATGAACGCGTCCCGGGCATCGGTCTTCGCCTCTCCAGGATGCAGGTCCGCGATCCGGCGCATCGCCAGCCCAGGCAGGTACCCGACCAACACACCCGCGTCCTGGGCCACAGCCACCGGCAACGCCCCGATCGTCGCGGGCTGGTCAACGACCAACAGGACCCGCCCGTTCTGCGCTAACCCGGCGAGGATGTCCCGGATACCGGCTTCATCGTTCGGTAAACGCTTGTCCAGCAGCTTCTTCCCGGCCCGGTCCAAGGCAACAGCGTGATGGACGCCCTTGCCCACATCCAAGCCAACGAAAATCTCTGCAGCGTCATGGTCCTTGATCACCTTCGGCACCTCCAACTCAGCGGACTCATTTCCAGCTGGCCTGCCACGGTGTCAGGACCCGGCACCCACGTTACGCACGACGATCACACTGTCCTGCCCCTATCAGCGGTCTCCCGGCACCTACCAACCCCGGTGACAACACTCTCAAGATCATCGATCAACAGAGGGACTCAACCATGCCAGGATCAGCAGACCAGCACACCCATATCCTGCACCAGGAAACAGGCTACGAAAAAGGTAACGAGGGATCCGTCCAAGGGCGTGGGATGTGAGCGAGCGTTAGGGTAGTGGGATGCCGTCGTTCCAGACCAAGTTGAAAATCACTGGCCTCAAACCGGGCAATGCACCCGAATCGGTGATGGCCGCGGCGGTGGAAGCGCTGGAAACCCGCCACCACGTCGAATCCAACCAACTCGACATCGTGGGCGGCGTCCCGCAGATCAGCCTCCGCTTCACGGTAGGGGACCGCGATTACTCGGGTGAAAACGACGAAGCCCGGACGTCGGCAGCCATGATGCGTGACGCCGTCGAGCGTGTTGCCGTGACCGGGAGCCTGTACGTGCTGCGGCGCAGCCGCGGCCGCTGGGCGCCGGTCTAAAGACCAGGGCTACTCGGGCTGCGGCACGTCGCCGGGCTTGTCGGCGTCGTAAGGCTCGTCTACGGGTGACCGGCTGCCGCGCCGCCGGGTGACGATTAAGCCGACCACCACGCCGATGACCAGGCCCAGTCCCACCCCAATAAGTGAGCTGGCCCAAAAGGGGAGCTTGGTGGTGGAGCCCGTGAAGTATCCCAGGCCAACCTGCCACACCGCCCACAGCACTGCACCCAAACCGGCGCAAAGGCTGAACCCTCGCACCGAAACGTTGGCGATGCCTGCCGCGGACGAGGTGGCGAGCCTGCCGCCAGGGATAAACCGGGCGCCGATGATGGCGCCGTAGGTTGACGAACGGCCGGCTTTGGCGATGGCCTCGTGGATTCCACGGTGGACACGGCGGCCCCACGACCACCGGTCCAGAACGTGGCTGATGCGCCGTTTAAACAGCAAGAACACTGCCATGTCGCCCAGCCAGGAAGCGAACGCCGCCAGGAACAGGATGAGCCAGAAGTTAGCGTGGCCGTCGGCTGCGAGCGCCCCGCCGGTGATCACCACCATCTCGGAGGGGATGGGCGGGAAAATGGCATCGCCCAACACAATGGGGACAATCCACAGGTAAATTGCGGATCCCCATGTCTCTGGAGCGATGATGTCCATGGGCACAAGGTACCGCACTTGCCGCGTCCCCCGCTCGGGGGTGAGACTGGCGCCATGCGAATCGAGATTCTGCGCGGTGACATCACCACCCGCCGCGTTGACGCGATCGTCAACGCCGCCAACTCGTCATTGCTCGGGGGAGGGGGAGTGGACGGTGCCATCCACAGGGCCGCGGGCACGGAACTGCTTGAGGCATGCCGCGAGCTGCGCCGGACGCAGCTGAAGGACGGACTGCCGGTGGGGGCAGCCGTCGCGACCCCTGGATTCGAGCTTCCCGCGCGCTGGGTGATCCACACGGTGGGACCCAACCGGCATGCCGGACAAAGCGATCCGGGGCTGCTCGCCTCATGCTTCCGGGAAAGCCTGAAGGCGGCGGCCGGGCTTGGTGCCCGATCCATCGCCTTCCCTGCGATCAGCGCCGGAATATACGGTTGGGACTCGCGTCAGGTCGCGGAAGTAGCGTTCGACGCCGTGAGGTCGTTTTCGTCGTCCTCGTCAGTGGATGCCCCTTCCGACAGCCCGCTTGAGTTGGTGGAGTTCGTGCTGTTTTCGGAGGATATGACGGCGGTCTTCCGGTCTGTGTTTGATGCCTCGCCGCGGTTCGACTGACTTTTGCAGGGGGAATGTCAGGCCGGTTCCGGAGTGGCACCCCGTGGGGCCTCAGCCCCACGCTTGTGGCCAAGGAACACGCCTGCCTTGAAGTACCAATACGGCCACACAGCCCACGATGATGCCCCGGCGACGAAACCCACGCCCATCACCGCGTAACGGAGCCACTCCGGTCCGGGAATCAGGAAACCGAAGCCCGCAACGGGTAGCCCGATCAAAAGTGCTGCGCCGATGAACCGGCCAAGCTTCGCGAGCCCTTTCGGGTAGTCCTCAACGTGGAGAAGCCTGTTGTTCGCCACGAGGAACCAGGCCCCTTGGATCAGGATTGCCGCCACGGAAACTGCTGTTGATGGCTCGAAGTCCAAGACCTTGAGCACCAGCAAGGCGGAACTCGTGGCCCCGGCGGCGCAGGCTGCCACCGTTACCCACTTCAGCGGCTTGGTCCAGGCTGCCTCGGGGAGGCGCTTGTGGACTTGGAGGATCACAGGGATGACCAGCACGTTGAACGCAGCACCTGTGGCGTCGTTGATGGCGCCGAAAACAAAAGGTCCGCCTTTGGGTACTTCCACGGCGTACATGGCCCCGAGTGTCAGGAGGCCGGCCACGCCCACGGCGGCTGCAGAGTAGGCGAGGGTCGAAGCGGTCCTGTCGCCCGGCATTTCAGTGAATTGCTCCATCGGAACTCCCGGAGTCTGCCCAGCAAACCCATGGTAGCCCTCCCGTCCAGCGGAAGGAACGGGCTCCGGAAAAGGGTCACGAGCGGGCTTCGCTGAGCTCCAATTGGCTCCGGTATTCCACTGGCCGCTTGCTGATGGGGTCCACGAAAGTGATGCCGCGGGCAAGTAGTTGGAGCGGCTTGCTGTAATCATCCGGGGCTTTGTCCAAAAGGTCCGGGTAGAAGGCGTCGTTGACGATTCCCAACCCGAGCGAAGCCATGTGGACGCGGAGCTGGTGCGTCTTTCCGGTGTGCGGGTCCAGCCGGTACAACGCGCGCTGGTGAGTGCCGGCGTCGAACGTTTTTGTCTGTTCAATGCGCGTTTCCGCGTTCGGTTCGCCGTCGATGACTTCGGCGAGCAGGTAACTGCGGGACTTGGTCATGCGGTTGCGGACCACTACGGGGAACTCGACGACGGGAAAACCGGCGGCGGGCGTCGCTGCGGACACACACTCGTATTCCTTTTGGACCTGGCGCTTCTCGAAGAGCACCTGGTATTTGCCGCGCGTTTCCGGGTTGGTGGAGAGCAGCAGCAGCCCGGCGGTCATGCGATCCAGCCGGTGCATGGGGATGAGGTCCGGGAGATTCAGCAGGTTTCGGAGCCGGACCAGCGCCGACTCCTGGATGTAAGTGCCGCCGGGGGTGGTTGGGAGGAAATGGGGCTTGTCCACCACCAGGATGTGCTCGTCCTGATGGAGGATGTTGATTTCGACGGGCAGACGGGTCTCCGGCGGGAGGGTGCGGTAGTACCAAATGAAGGTGTGATCCTCCAGCTTGGTGCTGCGATCAAGCGGCACGCCGCCTTCGCCCACGATTTCGCCGGCGTCGAATCGGTCCTCAATGCCTTGGGGGTCGATGTGGCCCCAGCGGTGCATCATGTAGTCCATTGCGGTGGTCCATGGGCCCTCGTCCGGCAGGCGCAAACGGGTCGCGTTCACGCCGTCGCGCACGGGGAGGGGGGATTGCATCACCGAACAATTCTACTGGCCCCGCCTTGAGAGGCCCGCTCTGCACCTCAAATCGCTCTCAGAACACGCAGAGTAGGCCTGGCAACGCGAGGATCTTCCGACGGAAAAAAAGTTCTTGACAAGAAAAGTTGTCGGTGAGCATACTTGAATCATGTTGGACATCGAAGTGATCGAGGACCCCGCCGCGGCGGAAGCGTCGCTGGACCCGATCCGCACACGCATCCTGCAGGAGCTTTCCGAGCCGGCGTCCGCCACGCAACTGGCCGCGAAGGTTGGGCTGCCCCGGCAGAAGGTGAACTACCACCTGAAAGCCCTCGAACGCCATGGTTTGGTGGAGCTGGTGGAAGAGCGCAGAAAAGGCAATGTCACCGAGCGCGTACTGCGTGCGACGGCGGCCTCGTACCTGATCTCGCCGGTCGCCTTGGCGTCTGTGGCGCCCGATCCTCGTCGTTTTTCGGACCGTTTCTCTGCCTTCTGGTTGCTGTCGTTGGCCTCCCGCACCGTGCAGGAAATGGGCAAGCTCATCGCAGGCGCTGCCGTGGCCAAAAAGAAACTGGCCAGCTTCGCGATCGACGGGGAGATCACCTTCCGCTCTGCCGCGGAACGCGCAGCATTCGCGGAGGAGCTCGGCGTAGCGGTGACGCAACTCGTGGATAAGTACCACGACGGCGGTGCTGCCGCAGTGGCGAGCGGCGCACGCAAACACCGCCTCGTCGTCGTGCTTCATCCCGCACTGAAAGCACCCTCAACTCAGCACTCAGTAGAAAAGGACCAAAGCAATGACTGATAACCGGAAATTCGAAATTGAGACGGACGTCGAACTGCCCGGCACCCCGGAGCGGGTGTGGGAGGCGGTCACCAAGGACGCGCCGGCTTGGATGTTCCCCACGGATCAGTGGCCCGACGTCAAGACCACTGAGGAGTACCCCAGCCACCTGGTGTCCCGGATGGACGGCCCGGATGGATGGTTCAACCAGTTGGAGCACATCCTTGAGCCGCTGGAGGGTGGCCGCGCCAAGCTGCACTACGTTCACAGCGGGATCTTTGCCGAGAACTGGGATGAGCAATACGACGGCGCCAGCAAGCACACGGAGTTCTACCTGCACACGTTGGGTCAGTACCTTCAGTACTTCGACGGCAAGCCCGTGGTTTTCACGGACATTCAGGCGCCTGCTTCTTCGCAGACGGTGGATGGATTCGCTCAGCTGAAAAAGGCCTTGAATGTGGACGGTGTAGCCGCCGGTACCGCAGTGGATGTGGACGTCGACGGCGTGGGGCGGCTGGCCGGGGTAGTGGACTTCTCCAACGAGAACTTCCTGGGCCTCCGGACCGCGGATACGATGTACCGCTTCTTCGGCCGGAACGTCTTTGGTGCGCCAGTGGGTATGACGGTGCACGAGTTCAGCGGCTCCGGCGATGCAGAACTTACGGCCAAGGCCTGGGGTGCGTTCCTGGAGAAGGTGTACGCATAGCAGTTGCGGTTAGGCCGCCCAGGCCCGGGCCACGGATTCCAGGGCGGCCTCGTAGATCGTGGCCCAGTCGGTGGCGGGATCATTCATCTGCGCAAGTTCCAGGCTGACGAGCCCATGGACCTGTCCCCAGATGGCCGTTGCCATGAGCGCGGGGTCGTCCTTGCCCAGAGCGCCCGCTGACTGGGCGGCGACTACCGCCTCCACCAGGGGGAGCATTGAATCGGAAGCGACTGCCGGCGTCGGGCTGCAATCAACATAGGCGGCCAGCGCGCCACCAAACATGAGGCGGTAAAGGGCTGGGTGCTCCAGTGCCCAGATGCGGTAAGCCCGACCCAATCCCAGCAGTCCGTCCTTGGCCGCAGCGCGTTGGGACTCACCAAAGGACCGGAAACCGTCGTCGACGGCGGCCGTCAACAGTTGCGCTTTCCCGCCGAAGAGGGAGTAGATGGCCGTGGTGGACGTTTCTGCCGCTGCTGCTACGTCGCGAAGGGTGACGCGGGCCGGGCCCTCACGGTCCACCAGTTCGGCGGTAACCGCAAGGAGTCGATCCTGGACGTGTTGATCATGAACCACAGGTCTTGCCATGCCCTCCAGTGTTCCATAACATTGTTTCATAACAACGTTATGAAACTCCGATTCAGGAACTCGAGGGTTCCCCAACTGAAGGATTCACATGGCACAGGAGATCTTCCCCGGCCGCTTCACCGCGGATATCGGGCGCGATGCAGTGACCGTCTTCCTCATCGGGATGCGGGCAAACCGGTGGTGGAAGCTGGGCCGCGTCGCCAAGGTGGCGTCGGCCATGCCCACCATGATGCAGCACCTAGCCAAGAACCCGGACGCCGGTCTCCTCGGCAGCGAGCAGTGGTTCGGGCGGACTACCATCCTGCTCAGCTACTGGGAAAGTCCGGAGCATCTGAGGCGCTTTGCCGCAGACCGGGATTCGCCGCATCTGGTCCCATGGCGGAAATTCATGAAGGAGGTCGCGGGCAGCGGCGACGTTGGGGTGTGGCACGAGACGTACCAAGTCCCGGCGACGGGCATTGAAGTGGTGTACAACGGCATGCCACTGTTCGGCTTGGCGAAGGCAACCTCGCATACACCGGTGGGGCCGGGCAGCAACACGGCGAAGCAACGCATGAGCGCGAGGGTGCGATCCGCAGACCCGGCCCCAACTAAGTCGCAGCACATGTCGTTTTGAGCCCTCAAAACGGCCTCAACTGCGACTCAGTTGGGTCGGATGGGCGGGAGCAAGCGGGCGGCGGCCTAGGCGACCGCGACGGCGGTTGACCGCTCGGTCCTGAGCGTCCGGCGGAGGTGGGGCGAGGCGTTGAGCTTGTCCTGGGCGGCGCGGAGCGCACCGACGGCGAATTCCAACTGTGCGGCGGGCAGGGTGTAGGGAACGCGCAGGTAGTGCTCGAACGCGCCTCCCACCCCGAAGCGGGGTCCAGCTGCCAAGCGCACGCCGAAGTCGGGTGCGAGAACGGTCAGGGCAGTGCTGCACGCACTCGGGAGTCGGCACCACACCGTGAGTCCGCCCCGGGGCCGTTCCGCCTCCCACTCCGGCAAGTGCTCCGCGAGCAACCCCAGCAGTGATTCCCGGTTGTGCCGGAGCTCCTCAAGCCGGGCATCAAGCGGTTCGGCGAAGGATTGCACCAGGCGCGCTGCCGCCAGTTGTTCAACCACTGGCCCGCCCAGATCCATGACTGTCCTCGTGGCGATAAAGCGGGCAATCAGGGACTCGTCTGCCCGGATCCACCCGGTCCTGAGTCCCGCCCAATGCGATTTGCTCAGCGACCCGATGGAAACCACGGCGGCACTGAAAGACGACATCGGCGCTGTGCGGACGCCGTCGAGGTTCAGTCCCCGCAGCGTTTCATCCACCACCAGCACGGTTCCGGAAGCAGCGGCCGCCCGCGTGAGGCGTCTGCGTTGCAGGTCGGACATGATGCGCCCGGTCGGATTGTGGAAGTCCGGCACCAAGTATGCCATTGCGGGCCTCTGCTGATTCATCGTGGCCACCATGGCATCGATGTCCCAGGCTGGCGAGGTGCCCGAGGGCAGCGCCACCGGCAGTGGCTTGCAGCCGGCGGCGCGGATGGCGTCCAGGGCGTTGGGGTACGTGGGGTGTTCCACTAGAACCCGGTCCTGTTTTCCGGCCAGGGCGCGCAGCACGATGTTGAGCGCATGCTGCGCACCGGAAGTGACGAGGATCTGGCGAGGCGTCGTGGGCACCCCTTCCGCCGTGTACTTCTCTGCGATGGCTTCGCGGAGGGCCGGCACTCCCACGGCGTCGTACCCAAATCCGGGCAGGAGCGCAGGCAACTCGGTCAGTGCGTCAGCGAATGCCCGATGCACTACCTCGCCCGCCGCTGGCAGTGATGCATAAGCGAGATCCAGGAGCCCTTCGGGAACCGCGAGTCCAGGTGCGCTTGCTGGTGAGGTTCGGTGGGGAATGCACGTCCGTCCGCGGCTGCCTTGGCCCGCCGTGAGGAATCCCTGATCGCGCAGGCTCGCATACGCGGCAGTGACCGTGGTCCGGCTGAGTCCGAGTGTCTGGGCGAGTGCCCGCTCGCTTGGCAGCGCGACGTCCAAGGGGATGCGTCCGTCCATCACCAGCAAACGCACGACGTCGGCCAGCTCGCGGTAGGCGGGCAGGGCGCCGGAGTTCCAAGAGCCGAGGAGGCGAATGAGCGCGGTGGGATTCAGGGAGTCGGACATAAGACCAGTATTCCGAACTGGCTATGGAATTCAAGGCCAGTTCTTTTGGATGATGTACATCATGATGACCCGAAGAATCTCTCAACTCCTGATCGGCCTCGCGATGTACGGCATCTCCTTGGCCATGTTCATCCGGGCCGGGCTTGGCCTGGACCCTTGGGATGTGTTTCACCAAGGCGTATCCGAAAAGACCGGCTTAAGCATCGGTGTTGTGGTCATCGCGGTCAGCTTCCTTGTTCTTCTCCTGTGGATCCCGCTTCGGCAAATGCCAGGGATCGGAACCATCGCGAACGCAGTCCTAGTGGGACTCTTCGCCGATCTGGGGCTGTGGCTCATCCCGGAGTTCTCACATCTGGGCGGACAGATCGCCATGCTTGCCGGCGCTGTGATCCTCAACGGCATCGCCTCCGCTTGCTACATCGGTGCCCGCCTTGGACCCGGTGCCCGGGATGGCCTGATGACTGGACTTGTCCGACGCACTGGTTGGTCAGTCCGCTTGGTCCGCACTGGAATCGAAGTAGTTGTCCTGGCTGTTGGCTTCCTGCTGGGCGGCTCCGTCGGAGTGGGTACCGTGGTCTACGCCTTGGCCATCGGCCCGATCGTGCAGGCACTGCTTCCGAAGTTCATGGTCCCGGAACGTGCAAAGGCAACGGCCCCCACGGAAGTGGTGGAGGCCGCGCCGGCTGCCTGATCCGTCTGCCTACGGAGCCGGTTGGCAGCGCGGACAGAAGTAGATGTCCCGTTCTTCAGTGCCGTCCGGTCCTGCAAGGAGGCCGCGGCGGACAGCAGTGCCGCAGCGCCTGCAGGGTTGGCGTTCCCGGCCGTACACCCAATACCCGGGACGCATGGCGCGCGGCCCGAGGGTGGTCCTCCGCCCGGGACCCAGATTTTCGCCGAGGAGGCGTTTGGCGTCATTGACTGTCTTGGCGAGGTCAGGAACTTCGCCAACAGGCAGGGCAGGGTGAATGCCGGACAAGAAGCACGACTCGCATCGGTAGATATTGCCAATGCCCGCAAGCTTCCGCTGGTCCAGCAACGCGAATCCCACGGTGGCGTCCGGTTCGGCACGAAGCCTGCGCAGCGCTTCTTCCTCGTCCCAGTCGGGGCCGAGCAGGTCCGGCCCGAGGTGTCCGACGATCTTGTCTTCCTCAGCGGTGGGCACCACTTCCAGGATGCCCAGCGAGAACCCGGCGGCGTCAACGGAGTCCGTGCGGAGCACGCACCGGGCAGTGTGGCCGGGTTTAGTCCAGCGACCACCCGGTGGGTAGATCATCCAGTTCCCTTCCATTTTGAGATGGGAGTGGATGGTCAGTGCCCGGGGTTTCCTGCTGGCGCCGGGTTCCTCGTCAGCAGGTCCAGTCAGGCGCATGAGCAGGTGCTTTCCCCTGGGAACAACCTCGGCCATGGTCCAGCCCGCCAGGTTCAGGGTAGCGAAGCGGGGAACACGGAAGTCTGAGGCCGTGATGATCGTCCCAGCCAACGCCTCGTTCAGCCGCGACGCAGCCCGCCATATGGAATCGCCTTCAGGCACGGATACGGAGTCCCTTCGGAGTGGAATATGCCCCTGCGGCCGCCAGGGCAACGGCGATGGGAGTTTCCAAGAGATCGTGGCCGTTGACTTTCTCCATAAACAGTTTGTCCACGGCGCCGCGGCGCACCACATCCACCAGCGCCTGGGCGGCGACTGTCAGCACGGCGTCGTCCTGGCTGAAGGTGAGCAGCGTCTTGCCGCCGCGTTCCACGTAAAGGACCAACGCGCCGTCGACCATCACCACCAGCGCGCCGGCTTTGCGCCCCGGGCGGTGCCCGGAACCGGCGTCGACAGAAAGCGCAGGCCACGGAAGGGCAGCGCCGTAGGGGTTGGCGGGGTCTGTCGCGGCGAGGGCGAGCGCGGATGGCTCAGCTTTGGAGATGCGTGCATCCTCGGTGAAAGACCGTAGACGGTCCACCGTGGCAGGGACGGCGAACTGGGCTGCCCCCAAATGCTCGATGAAGTAGCCGCGGCGGCAACGGCCGGCTTCCTCCAAGCGGGCCAGCACTTTATACATGAGCCCGAAGCCACCGATGATGTTCTCCGCCATGACCGAACCACGCGTCACCACGCCGTAGCGGTCCAACAAAAGCTCGGCCGTGCCGCGGGCGTGGATGGTGGGGTCCAGTTCCGGGGCGGGAAGCGCTGACCAGCGGCCCACTGCCGACGGCGGTGCAGGTGCAACGCCACCTGTCGCCGAGCCGTAGCGACCCCCCGTTAGCCCCGGCGAGCCCAGTAGGCCCGTTCCATGGGAACGGCCCAGCCTGCTCATGCGCGGTGCCCGGGCCCTCGGCGCTTTGGCTACTTGCCGGTGCGCGGTTTTCCCGCCGGCGATCATTGCCCTCACGGGAGCGAAAGTATCGCCTGTTACACGGCCGGCCCAGACGAGGTCCCAGAGGGCAGACACCACGGCGTCGTCACTGAGGACCGCATCCATGCCACCAGCTACATCCGTCAGTTGCCGGAAGAAGTAACCACCGCCCGCACTGAAATGTTCCAGAAGCCGCTGCTGGGCATCACCGGGTTCGAACTCGGGGTCCGGGTTGAGCGTCAGCTCAGCGGAATCGGCTACATGGAGGCTGATCCAGCCGTCATTTCCGGGCAGGGAGCCTGCGCCGGACCAAAGGAGTTCGCCGGCGGCCATGAGTTCGTCCAGCATTGCCGGTTTGTAGTCCGCCACCCTGCTCGCGAGCACCAAGGGTTCCCATGCGGATGCCGGGATGGGCACACCGGACAGTTGGTCCACGGCCGTGATGATCCCGTCCAGCCCCCTAAGCGCCTGGCTTCGGGACTTACCTGGTGAGGTCACGTTCTGCCAGGCCGGCAGGAACCGGCCGTAGGCGGCGGTGTCCACTGGCTCCACTTCGGCCCGCAGCGCAGCGAGCGAGCGACGCCGCAGTTTCCGGAGTACCTCGGCATCGCACCACTCGCTGGACGGTGGGGCGTCAATGGTCATGAGCTCTGCGTCGGGTGCGTCCGCAGGCTGCTCCGCGACGGCGTGCGGGCGGAATTCGCCTTCCACCACGCGACCGTCGCCAGCCAACCGCTTCAAGGCGGTGTTGACTACCGCGACGCCAAGCCCCAGCCTCGCCGCAGCTTCAGCGGCAGTGAAGGGGCCGTGGGTGCGCGCGTACCGGGAAACGAGGTCGCCCAAGGGATCGTGGACTGGCTCAATGAAAGCGAGCGGTACGCCCATGGGCAACGGAACACCGATTGCGTCACGCAGCCGCGCCGCGTCCTCAACTGCGGCAAAACGCTCGACGCCGCCGATGGTTACCTTGAGTGCGCGGTTGGCTTTCTGCAATGCCGTGACGTGGGAACCGGCGTCGGTGACGCTGCCGTGCGGCGCGGCCGAGGAGAGTTCCTCGAGGTGTTCCGGACCCTCCAATTCAGCCGACTCCACCCCTTGGAGCCGCTCAGCTACTTCTTCAATACTGAGCGGACCGAGCAACCGCAGCAGATCCGCGACGCCTTCCATGCCACGAACCCGTCTGTCCGGGGCAAGGCGCTGCAGCTCGTGTTCCGTTGAGTCGATAACCGCTGCGTCCAGGAGTTCGCGCAGTTCCACGCGCCCCAGGAGTTCGTTGAGGAGCGTGGAATCCAGGGCGAGGGCAGCGGCCCGACGCTCCGCCAAGGGAGAGTCGCCCTCGTAGAGGAACTGGGCCACGTACCCGAACAACAGGGATTTCGCGAAAGGGGAGGGCTGCTGCGTGGTGGTTTCCACGATCCTGAGTTCCCTGCGCTCCACGGATGCCGCAATGTCTTTCAGCGCGGGCAGATCGTAGACATCCTGCAAGCATTCCCGCACCGTTTCGAGCACGATGGGGAACGAGGGATACTTCCGGGCGACATCCAGCAACTGGGCAGACCGCTGGCGTTGCTGCCACAGCGGTTGACGCTTGGCCGGATTTTGGCGAGGGAGAAGCAAGGCACGGGCGGCGCATTCGCGGAACCGGGATGCGAACAGTGCGCTGCCACCTACCTCTGCGGTGACGATTTGTTCGAGTTCGTCCGGATCAAAGAGGAACAGCTCAGCACCGGGTGGTTCATCTTCCATCATGGGCACGCGTAGCACGATGCCGTCATCGGCCGCCATGGCCGATCCGTCCAAGCCATAGCGCTGCTGCAGGCGTTGCCCAACTGCAAGTGCCCACGGGGCATGAACGGGCATGCCGAATGGGCTGTGGAGGACTACTCGCCAGTCGCCGAGTTCGTCATGGAAGCGCTCCACCACCAGCGTTCGATCACTGGGGACGATCTCGGTGGCTTCCTTTTGCTCCCTGAGGTATTGGATCAGGTTGCTGGCGGCGAAGGCATCCAATCCGCTGGCCTGGCAGCGCTCCATGGCAGGGGTTTCGTCTGCGGCCGAGAGTTCCCGGATGAAGGCACCCAGCGCGCGGCCCAGATCTACGGGCCTGCCAAGGGAATCGCCCTTCCAGAAGGGAAGCTTGCCGGGTTGGCCAAAGGCGGGGGAGACCAGCACGCGATCGTGGGTGATGTCCTCGATCTTCCAACTGGTGGCACCGAGCGCGAAGACATCACCCACCCGGGATTCGTAGACCATCTCTTCGTCGAGCTCGCCTACGCGGCGTCCTCCCTTGGCAGCACGGACGGAAGCGGTGGGCTCGGCTCCGTCCGCAGTTCCCGGGGAGGATGAGCCTTCAACTTCCGTACCGATGATGTACACGCCGAACAGCCCACGGTCAGGGATGGTACCGCCCGACGTGACAGCAAGGCGCTGCGCTCCCGGCCTGCCCTCGATGGTCCCGGCGTGCCGGTCCCAGATAATGCGAGGCCTGAGTTCGGCGAATTCATCCGAAGGATACCTGCCGGCCAGGAGGTCCAGCGTGGCTTCAAATGCGGAGCGCGGCAAGCTCGCGAACGGCGCTGATCGCCGTACAGTACTGAACCAGTCCTCGACGTCGATGCTGCCCAACGCGGTGGCTGCGACAGTTTGCTGGGCCAGGATATCGAGCGGGTTGGCAGGAACGCTCAAACGTTCGATCTGCCCGCTGAGCATGCGTTCCACTGTGACACTGGTGTGAAGCAGATCCGCCCGGTGCTTGGGGAAGAGCACGCCCTCGGATATCTCACCCACTTGGTGTCCGGCACGCCCGACGCGCTGCAGCCCACTGGCCACAGACGGTGGCGACTCCACTTGGACTACCAGGTCCACCGCACCCATATCGATGCCAAGTTCCAGCGATGACGTGGCAACAACGCAGCGGAGCCTGCCGGACTTGAGATCGTCCTCGATCATGGCGCGCTGGTCCTTGGACACCGATCCGTGGTGGGCTCGGGCCAAGACAGGATCGGCACCGGTAGTGCTTCCGGCCTGCGCCATCATGTGCGCTGGAGTGGCCGTGGAGGCCGGCACTCCGGGGTTGGCCTTGGCGGCCGCCTCAGGAGCTGCCCACTCGCTGCCGCCCACCGCCATCAACTGGCGTTCGGCGTAGATCTCGTTGAGTCGGGCTGTCAGGCGCTCCGCCAAGCGACGGGAATTAGCGAAGACTATGGTGGACTGCTTGGACAGGACCAGATCCACGATCTGCTCCTCCACATGCGGCCAGATGGAAGCCTGAGGCTGCAGACCCGAGGCTGGCCCGGAGTCGAACGCTCCGGCAGCACCCTGCAAATCCGACATGTCCTCCACGGGGACAGTGACGGTGAGGTTCCAGTTCTTCTTGGATGGCGGAGCGACAATTTCCACCGGAGCTTGCCCTGCCAGGAACTGGGCCACCAACTCGCGGGGCTGGACTGTGGCGGAGAGCCCGATGCGCTGGGCTGGCTTCGGAAGCAGGGCATCCAGGCGCTCCAAGGAAACGGCCAGGTGCGCGCCGCGCTTGGTGCCGGCTACGGCATGCACTTCGTCGATGATGATCGTGTCCACTTCGCTGAGCGTTTCCCGGGCACGGGACGTCAGCATAAGGAACAAGGATTCCGGGGTGGTGATGAGGATATCCGGCGGGTTGGTCAACAGCGTACGGCGATCTGCCGCCGTCGTATCTCCTGAACGCACGCCGACTGTCACCAGTGGTGCGGGGAGTCCCAAACGTTTGGCAGTTTGGGTGATGCCGATCAGGGGTGAACGGAGGTTTCGCTCCACATCCACACCCAGCGCCTTCAGCGGCGAGATATAGAGGACGCGTGTCTTGGTTTTGGGGCGCTTTGCCCGACCTTTGCCATTGGCCGGGATGGTCTCAAGCCCAGGCAGCGTGTCAGCGGGCGTGGAGTGCAGGCGATCGAGGGCCCAAAGAAAAGCAGCGAGGGTTTTACCGGAACCTGTGGGAGCCACGACGAGGGCATGAGAGCCCGAGGAGATCGCGTTCCACGCGCCATCCTGCGCGGGTGTGGGCTCGGAAAAAGCGCCGAGGAACCATTCCCTGGTTGCCTGGCTGAAACGACTGATGGCGCCATCCGACGCCTGCGGCTCCTGCATTCCTCCATCATGCCCCACGGCTCCGACAGAATAAGCCGGCGCCGTGGGAAAGGGGTCAGACTGCCTGGAACGCCGTGATGGTCAGGAGCTTGATGCCGGCGTTGCTGCACGCGTCGTGTGGTTCCGGGATGAACAGCGACGCCGTGTCGTTCGGCGGGTAGATCCGGAAACCGGCGGCGGGGACCTTGGTGCAGTCGCCGTAGTTACCAGCTTGCGTGTACCGGATCTCCGCCCATGCCGACTTCCCCGGAGCCAGTTCGATCTTGGTCACCGGAGTTGTGGTTTCGCGGGTTGCCGGCTCGCCGATCGGTTCCCCATTGGCGTCGGCAGTCAGGGAGACGCCGGCGAAGCCTTCCAAGACGCAGGGAGCGGTGCCGGAGTTGGTCACGATCAACTTCTCGTAAATGCTGCCAGCCGCACCGCCGCCGGTCGCGTCGGTTGCAGCAGTGAGGGTCGCCGACTTGCACAGCGCGGGTGCTGCGGGTGCCACGGACGTAGCTGTCGCTGAGGGTGACGGCGTCGTCGTGGCCGTGGCAGAAGGCGAGCTTGACGTCGCCGAGGCCGTCGGCGTCGAGGAGGTTGGTGGGGCACTGCTTGTTCCCGACGGGCTGGGGCTTGGCCCACAAGCAGCAAGAAGCAGCAGCGCAGCGGCCGCCGTAGTCGTCACAAGACCTGTTTTGATGCGCTGAGTCCACATGGGCACCAGCCTTGCTCCGGCCGTGATGTGAGTCAATTCAGCCACGGCTGGAAGAGCGGATTGGCGCCCGGATCGTGATCTTCCGGGCGCCAATCCCAGGTGGCTACTTGGTGTCGGCCTTGGCCACGGCCGGCTTGGCGGAGCGGCTGCGGAAGAGGGCAGCGCCGCCCAGGCCCAAGCCAGCGATGCCTGCGATCAGGCCGGCCCAGCTGCGCGCCTGCGAGCCGTCGTCGGATACTGCGGACGCCTGCTCGGTGGAGACGGCGTCTGCAGAGTGGTGCTCGCCCGCCGCGTCGGCGGGAGTGATGGTGACCGACGGTGCCGGAGCCTTGAGCTCGTCTGGGTCCTGGCCTTCCTTAGCGATCTCGGACCAGTCAGTCTGGCCCTGTTCGCAGGTCTGCAGCGTGGGGAAGTAGATGGTCTTGCCCGCCGTGTCCGGCAGCTTGACCGACAAAACCAAGGCGTCACGCAGGTGCGGATCCAGTGGTGCCTTGGCCGTGTACACGATCTGGCTTGTGCGCTTGGTGATGGAAGTGCCGTCATCCAGCTTCTTGGGCTCGGCAAGGTTCTCCGTGACCTTCTCAACGGTCCAGTTCGGGTTCACCGTCGGCTGGGCGTCGTTCAGTTCCTCGGGCAGGGAGATGGCCACTTTGGTGGTGCCGGAGGTGTCGCAGCCGTGGGGGATGCCGAACGTCACCAGCGCGTACGAGTTGGCGGCGGTCTTGTTCGGATCAGCCGAAACGTGCGCGGATGCTCCAGCCAGGCCGGCCATCATCAGGGCAGCGGTTCCACCGGCGACGGCGGTAGCGGAAAGGGTGCGGCGAATCGAGGATTTCATGGGAAGTGCCTTTCGGAGGCGCCGGCTTATGCGGCGCGGGTACGGGTTTGGGGCCCGTCACCAAGCAAAGGCTCTGCTGTTGCGGCGCGCGATGTGTTGCGCGCAGAAGGTGCCGGGCGGAACTAGGAAAGTACGACGACGGCGGGCGGGCCGCGGCGGCTGTCTTGCCTAAGATTCCGCCAAGGGCGGGGGATGAAGACGTCGGGTGCGCCGACTTCGACAGGCGAGGCACCGGCGTCGGGCCTGAACACCAAAGTGGGCAGGGCGAGCAGCGGCCGCAACCATGCGGCGAGTTGCCACAGGGCGTCCTCACCCCTGGCCAGGAGGACGGCAGAAGCAATGGTGGCGAGGACGTGGCCCACAAACATCATGGTGCCAAAGGCTGTGCCGAGCTCATGGGTGTGCGTCGCGGCAATGTCCAGCCCGGCGCTCAAAGGTTCAGAGCCGACATGGTGGTTTGTTCCCTGCACGCTGGCCGTTATCGGGCTCAAGGCCGTGAAAGCTTCGTGAAGTGCCAACTGTCCGGCCCCTAGGAGGCCTGCCATGGTGAAGAGGTTCAGCTTGAACCTTGTCGCGAGGGTGGCCGCCAGAGCCGTCAGCGCTGCGAGTGCCAGCAGGACCGGTGTTGTGGGAAGTTCTCCACCTCCCACGATGTGCGCCCCTGCAGCCAGAAGGACCACCACAATCGAGATGGCGCCCGACCGCAAAGCATGAAAGGGTGCCCGGGACTGCGATGTGCGCACGGGTCCTCCCTCATCTCTGGCTGCTGATTGTCGGCGTCTTGATTCTATCGGGAGTTCGGTGCCGGGCAGGACGCGGATGGGTGCGTATGTGGATAGCTCCGTCGAGGAGCGGGATCTCGGCACTTTGTGCCCTTGAAAAGGCCGAGACCTAACCCCTCGAGGACCGGACGAAAGTTGGTTTCGGTGGCTCCGGCACATTTGCTGCGGCTCCGGAACGTCGACGGCGGAGCTCTAGTTTCAGGCTTTCCTCACCGCGGGCCATGGCCCAATGATGATTGGCAGAGAAGGCAGGTTTGAAAAGCCAACTCAGGCGTCGAAGCAGGGGCTTGGCCGCACCGACCCGCCAGTCGTAGGTGATGACGACCTCGGGCCCGTCGGTCTTAAAAGTCCAACGGCCGGTGCCGTTGAGGTCCCCTTCAGCGGTGAGCGCGAAGCCATCGAGGGTCACCGGTTCGGTAATGGTGAGCCGCCAACGCAAGGTGTATGGGAGCCAGCCCTTGGTATGGAGGTCGAAGCATGCCCCCACACCACCCGGGCCGCCTTGAACTACCGGCGTCACCGTGAGGTAGACGGAGGGCCACCACTGCTTGAGAGCCGCGGCGTCGCCCAGGACGTTGACTACTTCCTCGCGTGTTCCCGCCACACGCCACACTGTGACGAACGCGTAGTCGGTGCTTTTGCCTGCTCGCTTGGCCATGGTCGCCTCCGACTCCCATGGTACCGAGGGAGCCCGCTACTCGCCCGAGTTCTCACGGGACGTGATGCCGAATGGCGGGGACTGGAGCTCGGTAAAGTTACCGACGCTGGCCCGCACGGTGCACTGGGGCGTGATCTGCAGGGCTGTAACGGTGAGTCCTGAACTGTCTACTGCCAACGCACCGCCACAGCCATCGGCAAACCGCACCCCCTTCTCACCGCCGGTTACCGCGGCGAGCATCTGCGATGGTTTACCTGAGGCCGGGCTCACGTAGAGCGGATTGAGCTCATCGGCACCGCCGGCCCACACTGGGACCAGCGTGATTTTCAAGGGGCTTGGCGTGACAACACGGGCAGGCGTCCGCACCTCCACACCCTTCAGGCGTTGCACGGGGTAGGCCGTTCCCTTGACGGCAGGGTCCTGCATAGCGGCAGAGGTGGCCTCGGAACCGGACCGCAGCCATGCGTCGATGGCTTTCTGGTCCGCGGGTGCCACCGGGACCTTGGCTGTCAGCTGCACTGATCCTCCGGCGGGAATCTCGACCCCGGACAGCTTCCAGCCGCAATCAACATCAAGGCCGGTAATGGAGGCCTGGTTCCGGCTCACAGTGCCGCCATCCCACGTCACGGAGGGGCATGTTTCTCCATCAGCAAGCCCGGGGACGACCTCAAGGAATTCACCGGACAGGGGCGCCTTCTGCGCCGCGTAGGAAACCGTCAATCGGACCTGGCCGGAGGAGGGCTCGTACACGGCACTCCTGGAAATGGTCAGACCGGTGGGGAGGGCGGGGTCCTGCAGCTGCGCTGACAGCTGTTGCCCGGGAGGCGTGGGTGCTGCCTGCTGGGTGGTGGGGGACAGGAGGATGAAACCCGCCACCATTGCCACGATCAGGAAAACCGCGCCAGCGGCCAGAAGGAGCGCTTTACGTGTCCGCCAAAAGGGGGTCCCGTCCTTTTCCTCTGACCGTTCCTCCGCCTGGGTGCGGAGTTCGCGGCGCGGCATGGGGCGGGCAATGGTGGCGCTGCCTGCCTGCCCAAGGTCTGGAGCTTCGTCATCGAGGCTGTCAGGCGCGGCGGCTGCAAACGCAGTGAGTTCGTCCTCGGTAAAGGCGCCGCGGACAACGGTGGCGGGGCGTTCGACGTCGTCGAAGTCCTCCGGGGCTTCCCCGCGCGGAAGTGGTGGGCTGTCGACAAGGTGGGGTGCCAGGCGCCGCAGCGTCGACGCGGCCTCGCGAGCTGTTGGGCGTTGGGCCGGATCCTTCGACAACAGTTGGTCGAGGACGTCCCAGAGTGCGTCGTCTACGGGAATCCGCGGCGGACGCGAAGAAACATGCCGGTACGCAACGCTGAAATCTGTTCCCGGACCCGCGAACGGTGTGCGGCCCGCCAACAGTTCGTAGAGCAGGACACCCGCTGAATACACATCGCCCTGGGGGCCGGACCGGCCTTGGCTGATGAGCTCGGGAGGCATGTACTGGGGAGTCCCGATGAGACCGGTGGTCTGGCGGATTTTCTCGCCCACAACGTCGGAGATGCCGAAGTCGGAGACGCGGATGTCTCCGGGACCGCACTCCGGCCAAGGGCGGGCGAGGAGTACGTTGTCAGGCTTGATGTCGCGGTGCGTCACTCCCCGCGAGTGGGCAAAGGCCAGGGCGTCGAATACTTCCGTGGCGACGTTGAGCGCATCTTCGGGCCGCAATGGACCGGAATCGTTTACTGCGTCACGCAGCGAGCCGCCCACGATGTAGTCCATGACGATGGCCAGCCGTGCACCCTCCACCACCATGTCGCGCACCGTGACAATGTGGGAGTCCTGCAGCCCCAGCAGCACGGACCGCTCGCGGACGAACCGCTCCACCAAGGAAGGATCGTCAGCATGCTCCGGGCGCAGCACCTTGGCCGCCAACGTCCTGCCGTCCGTCGAGGTGACGGTCCAGACCTCGCCAACAGCACCCGAGCCCACCCGCTCGCCGAAGCGATAGGACGCGCCCAACGCCTGACCCGTTTGTGCCAATTGCATGTCCGTACTCTCCAAAGCTATCGATCTGATTCCCAGGCCGTCCCGCGGACCCCTATGACGCGTCTATCGTCGGCTTGGCTCCGGGGCTTATGGACTGGATGAGCGACACTTGCCCGCCCACACCGAGGTATCCGCGTCCGGCGGTCAGCGTTACGGGTGCCTTCCGCGGAAGGGTGGCACCCAGCAGTTCGCCGTCGTAGTTGACGTCGGGCTGTAGCAACACGCCCAGGCGGGACTTTCGGATTGACTTGGTCCAGTGGCTGTACAGTCCACGGAGGTCAGTGGCCCGCCCGGAGGCAATGATGCAGAGACCCGGCGGCCCGGAGGCGACGATCCCCGCGATGGACTGATCGGTATCCTCGAAGCGTTCGGCGTCATCGATCAACAGGAACACCGGGCCCCGCTCGATCCGCAGCGAGGCCAACAACGCAGGCACCTCGTCCACGCCCACGGCTACCCGGTCCAAATCAGCAGTGGCCAGCGGCGAGCGGCGGTCGCAGATGCCCCAGACCTGGGCCGGCCCGCGGGAAGTGGCTACGCCACGAACGGCCTCGGCCAAGGCCAGCAGCAAGGTGGACTTACCGGAACGGGCCGGCCCGGCAACCAAGGCATGTTCGCCCTCATAGATTTCCAGGAAGGCCGGTGAGAGGTCCGTTTCGCGGATCCCCACGGGGATGTGCCAGGGCTCGGTCTCCAGTTGCGGCTTTACGCCCAGATCCGCCATGGCGACGTTAGTGGGGAGGCTCCTGATCGCGGTGGTCTTCGCGGGTGCATCTGTCCAGGCTTGGCGGACACGATCCACAGCAGCCTCCATCCCGATGCCGGGAGTCGCAACGTGCATCTGCAGGGAGGTCCGCGGATCTACGCAGCGCCCGGGGAGCGCCGCAGGGACATGTTTTGCCCGAACGCCGAGCGAGGAGTAGTCGTAGTTATCGGCGAGCCGGAAGAGCCACTTCTGCAGCGTTACTTCATTCATCACAGAAGGAACTGCTTTGGCGCGGGTGGTGGTCACGGCGAAGGAGAGCCCCAGCGCCGGCCCGTCAGCATATGCCCGGTACAGCAGGCCCAAGAGTTGCTGCCCTTCGAAGTCCTGGAATTCGTCACGCAGGGATGCCAGGCCGTCAAGCAGGACCACCGTGCGGCGGTGCGTTCCTGGTGCTGCACGGCGGCTCTCCAGTTCGGTATTCAGGTGCCGCAGGAAACGCGCTTGTTGCTCCTTGGCACCGGCTCCCGTTCCCACATATGCCACGGTGTGCGGCAGGCGTTTCAGCATCTCAAGGTCGCCGGAGCCCATGTCCAGAATCATCAGGTCCAGTTCGGCTGGATCTGCGTCCTTGGCCAGGGCCAACGCGATGGACGCCAACGTGGTGCTTGTGCCCGAGCCTGCCACACCCATCAGCATCAGGTTGCCCACGGACATATCCCATCCGGAAGCGGACTGGCGCTGCAGTTCAGGCTCGTCCACCAGGGTCACCAGCACGGAGTTGCCACGGACAAGGCCAACCGTTGGAAGGATCCGGGGAGACGTATTCACAGGAGCGGCTTCCGCCGCGAAACCCTCCAGGTCCACGCGCTCGCCCAAGGCCTCGGGCCAGACCTGCCGCGGCGGGGCGTAGCCGGCTTCGGCATTGGCATCGACAACGGCGTCGATGAGGAGATCAAGGTCGTTCTCGTCCATCGCCGCCGACTGCGGCAGTGACGATGCGGGGGCGGGAACACCGAACTGGCGGATGTCGCGCACATCGACGGCGGGACCGCCGTCGAGCTGCGCCTGTCCGGTCACAAGCGCCGTCTGTACAGGCGTGATGTCGTCTTGGCCCAGCTTTACAAAGGCGCGGCCCATCTGGGCCCTGCCGATGGCAGAAGCGGCGGGTACGCCGATGACGTTATTGGAGTCATCACGGCTCTGGACACGCAACGCCACCCGGAGGTTGGTGTTGGCGAGGATGTCATCGCTCACCACACCGGCCGGACGCTGCGTGGCCAGGATCATGTGGACTCCCAAGGTGCGGCCTACGGCGCCAATGCTGACGAGGGCGGTGAGCACGTCCGGGAAGTCCTTGGCCAGCATCGCGAACTCGTCCACCACCAGCAGCAACCGGGGCATCGGCTCGGCCGGGTTCGTTGCCAAATAGGCGTTCAGGTTGTCGATGCCCTCGCCTGCCTCCGCAAAAACCCGCTGGCGACGTTCCATCTCAGCTTCCAAAGCAATCAGGGCCCTGTCTGCAAGTTGCTCATCCAGGTTGGAGATGGTTCCGATGGTGTGCGGAAGGCGTTCGCAGGCCTTGAATGCGGCGCCCCCCTTGAAGTCAACCAGGATGAAGTTGAGACGGGTCGGATCATTGCGGGCAGCGAGGCCGGCCACGAGCGAGCGCAGGAACTCGGACTTTCCGGAGCCAGTGGTGCCGCCCACCAGCCCGTGCGGGCCGTCCTTTACGAGGTCCAGGGTCAGTGGCCCGTTTTCGCCGGTGCCGATGGGAGTGGAGACACCGGTGGGAGCCTGCCACATGCGGCGAATCGTGGCCGGGTCTGGGCGTTCGTAGCCCAGAAGCGCAGGCAGCCGCACCAGTGAGGGCAGGGAGGCTCCGGGCACGCTGAGCTCCGGATCGTCGAAATGCGCCAGACGCGTGGCACAGCGCAGGGCTTCTTCCTGGTCGAGGCCTGCCAGGATGACGTCCTCCACCCGGGTCAGGTCTTCCGGCTGTTCCACCGTGGCTGCAGCATCGGTCCCGACCCTGATGATCGTGGTGCAGGAAGCCGGCAGTTGCTCCTCGGACGTTGCGATGACGATGCCCGCTACTCGCGGCGGGCGCTGCTGCGGATTGATGTGGCCTCCCGGGACGGAGCGGCCCATGCCGAGCAGTGCCCGTGCCGGGGCGTCCCTGCCTTCCGTGAGAACGTCGGAATCGAGGACCACCATAAGGGCCGGTGTGGGCAGTTCTTCCACAGAGTCTTTAAGGGCGCGCAGCATGGCCAGGCTCGTCTCGCGGTGGGCGGACATCCAACGCTCGCCCGTGCTGCTGCCCGTTTGGCGGGTGTGGGGAAGCCATGAGGCCCATTCCCACTCATCGGCCCGGCCGGCGTCGCAGAAAACACCGACTGTCAGATCCGCAGGACCCACATGCACGGCGGCCTGGGCTAGAAGGGACCGCGCCAGCGCCAAAGCCCCATCCCGGGAGCCAACGATGCCCACCACGCCCGCATCGGTCAGGTCCACCAGCACTGGTGCAGCAAGGAGGCGGGCTGCCGCGAGGGATTCCTTGACTTTCCCGTCAGGCCGCGATCCAGCCGCCCGGTCCACCTCGGGCTTCCACGGGACGTCACCGGTGCCGGCGTGCAGGGCCAGGAAGTCGTCCGAATCGGCACGGCGCTGCCACAGTGAAGTAGCAGGGATAGCCGGACGACGGATAGCCGTAGCGGGATCGGGTACCATCCGGTGCCTGCGGGCGGTTTCCACCTCGGCGGCTGCACGGACCTGCTGCTCGAACTCCTTGAGCGCTCCATCGAAGCGCTCTGCCTCTTCCTTGAGGCCGCGGGCATGGCGGCGCTTCTGCTCGAACCACATGCCCACCGCCATCACCGGACTGAGCATGGCGAACATGGCGAAGCGCATGTCCCTGAGGATCATCACCATCGCAACCGCCATGACCAGCGGGGCCAACACCGTGATGTAACTGAACTTGTTGGCGGGCGGTACGTCTTTGCGGCTCGGCGGGACCAGAGGGTCGCCGGCCGGGGCCCGGCCGGGGCGCGGAGGCCTGTTGAAGGGAGCCGTCGCTGCCGGTGTGAGGTTATTCAAGCTGCCGGGCGGCGGGGCGGGTGTCTCATCCAGGGTCGGACGCAGGAGAAGCACCGTTCCGCCTGCAGTGATCGTGGCCGTTTGCGTGACGAGGATTCCCTCCTCGCCCACCACTTCGCCGTTGACAAGGGTGCCGTTGGTTGAACCGCCATCCAGAACCCGCAGTCCGTCTTCCTCGCGGCGAATGCGGCAGTGATCCCACGATGCACTTTCGGTGGGAAGGCTGAGATCGGCATGGGGCGACCTGCCGATAAGCATGTCGCGGCCTTGGGGAACGTCCACCACACCACCGGTACGCTGACCGCCTGCCAGCGTCAGGCTCCAATCCCGGACACGGTGCGGCACCGGCCACGGCGCGCGTGAGATGCGGCTGCCTTCCAGCAGAATCAACTCGGACAGCGGCGTGGCACCACAGACCTCTGTTTCATTGACGAACAACGGCTCCTCAGGCGCAAGCCGGGGGCCGCCTGCCGCCTCCACTAAGTCGGACAACGTGGTGGCGGGCGCAGCGTGGGCCACCTCGCACTCGAAACGACGATCGTCCAGGTCGATCAGCACACGCACCGGGCGCTCCTCCTGTAGTGGAACTGTTCCCCTCAGGTGTGGGGACAGAAAGGGTGGTTAAGGGCTGGCTGGTGCCGGTACCCAGACGAGCCGTGGGGCGTTCTCATCCGCCGGACGAAGGCCGAGGTCCTGAGGGGAAGCGTAGACCGGAGTTGCCTCGGCAGTCAGCGCCTGGTTTTGCGTGAAGTCCAGCGCCGGTCCGGCGATGCCTTCCCCTGGGCCGAACGACATGGTCCGCAGCGTCGCCCCCACCTTCGACGGATCGCCGCTCCCCGCCAGAGCACCTGCGCGCACCAACGCCACCACGGCATCATGGCTGCGCGCGTCCGCGGCCCAGGCATCTGCCGAGAACGGGGTGTCGTCGGTAAGGTTCTTGATCTCCGGATTCCCGCCAGCCAATCTTATGCCGGAGAGGAAAGCGGACATGCCCCGCCCTTGCGCGTCTTGCTGAAGTGCGATTGCATCGCCCGTGGCCGGGGCGACGCTGACCAGTTGTCCTGAAGCGGTGCCGTCCAGCTCCGAAAGCGAGGAGGCGAACGCGGGGGTGGTGGCGCCGTCGGGAAGTATCAGCGGTACTGACACATCGCGTGACTGGAGGGCCTGGACAAGCCGTGCCAGGCGCTGCGGCGTTGCCGCCGACACCACAACAGCGTCCGCGGGGTTGGCAGTCCGTGTGCCTTCAGCCTCCGCCGGCGCATCCTTGGACGGCGGGCGGAGCTGGTCGCCTGTACGGATGGCTGCTTCCTGGGCAAGGTCAGCCACCTCGGAGAAACCATCGAGAGCCAGCGTGTCAGAGATCGTGACGGACGCGGGGACCTGACCGCCGTCGTTAACCAACAGCACCCGGGTCTTGCCGTTCAGTGCGGTCTGAAGTGCGGCCTCCACAGATGCTCCCGTTGGACCTGTGGTCCAGGTGGCTTCCCCGGGTTCAGACGCCTCGGCGTACGGCAGGATGACCGGAAGGGCCAGCTCCTCAGCTGCCTTCGCTGCTGCACGGGCTTGCGGCCCTGTACTTGCCACGACAACGCCGGACACGCCCTGCTCCGCAAGAGCGACGACGGCGGCACGGGCGCCGTCCTCCGTGCCCCGGTCGTTTTGGGTCGGGAGGGCGACTGTCGCCCCGCTTTGGGCGAAGCGCTGGGCGGCGACAATCGCGCCCTGTGCTGCGCGGTTGTACTCGGAGCCTGGTTCGCCGGACTGGCCGAACGTCATGACGACGCCGATCGAAAAGTCTGCCGGCAGGCCGTCAGCCTTCAGGGCGACAGGGACTGTTGCGGCTACCGGATCCGGACGGGGGGCTTCGGTGGGGCGGTTCAGCGTCATGGCCAGGACTACCGCAGCAGCAACGACGACGGCGACTCCCGCAGCGATCAGGGTGAAGAGACGGGTGCGGGGGTTCATGCGGTGCCGCCGATCTTCAGTGTGTACAGGGTCTGCGACGTGGCGCCGGCCGGCACCTCAAGCTGGAACGGTGGCAGTTCATCCACGGCCGTGAGCGAGGCCTTGAATTGTGCCTGGCGCAGCAGGAGTCCTGCCACGTCCCGGGAGCGGATGTTGGCGTAGCCTTCAGCATTCTGGGAGGCCAACGCAAGCTGGAAGTCCGCAGTGTCTGCTTTGGCTGCGCTGGTGGCCATGGAGCCGAGCAGGCCCGAGCCGTTTACGGAGCGGTCACCAAGATCCAGCATCACTTTGTTAAGGCTGGAGGCGAGAAGGGCGCTGGCACCTTCAACGTCGCGGGTGGAACCTGACGTGCTGGAGGCGATGTTGTCCAAGGACGCCTGGGTGCTCTTGGACACTGCAGCTGTGAGGTCGCCGCTCTGCCCCAGGAGCTCGTCCCGCTGTTTGTTGACCGTTCCCTCGGCGTCTTTCACGACGTCGTCCGACGTTGACTTCAGTCCGGAAATGGAGCGGTTGAACGCCGTGGTGACGGCCTCGGAGCTGGCGTCGCCGATTTCGGCAACCTGCCGCACTTGTTCGCCTACGGTCTTGTAGACCTCGGCAGCGGTTTCGGCGGAAACGTCCCGGAGGGATTCCTTGATCTTTTCGCCCAGTCCGTCTTGCTGCTCTTTCAATTTCGCGAGTGCCGTAGTTACCGTGCCGGAGGAGTCGATCGCGTCAGCGAGGGCAGCATCCAGCGCTTCCAGTCCCCGTTTGGTGCCATTGACGTTTCCTGTTGCGGCGCCGTCGAGCGTCTTGACTGCTGTCTTGATCGCTTCCAGTTTGGTGTCGGCGTCGTCGAATGTCGTCTCCAGGGCAGTGAAAGCCTGACCGATCGACTGGTCGGCAGCAGTGGTGTCGGTGGCTGCAAGAACTTCGTCCCAGACAGCTGACTGGCCTTCCAACCTGGCATCAAGGGGTTCCTTGAAGCCCGGGGGCGGCGTCAGCTGGGGTGAAGGGTTGCCCTCATCATCCGTCGGCTCGCAGGGAACTGCGGTCAGGTAGGAGCGCAGCCGCTCAACGTCTTTGGCGGACAGTTTGCCCTTGCCGGGGATGAGGCCGTCGTCCGACAGCTTGCACAGCTCGTCAGCCAGCTTTTGGTTCTGCTGCATCATGGAGCCGCTCAGCCATGATCCTTGGCCCAGTTCGCTCTTGGCTGCCTTGGCATTTGTCGCGATGGCAAGCAGTTTCTGCCGAAGGGCGTCAACACTGTTTTGCGCTGCGGTGGCTGCTTTGCGGGTTGCGGCTGCGGAGTCGGCGGCGGACTTGATGGCCGTGTCCAGTGCTGCGAGTGCCTTGGTGTAATCCTCGGAAGTTCCGGAGCCGTCAAGCATGGCACCGAGGTCGGTGCGCACTTTTTCAAGTGCGACGGCGGAAGTCGCCTGATCTTTGATGGCACCTTCTATCACCTGCGGCTGGAGTCCGGAGACGAGTTCATCGCCCTTCTGCACCAAGCCCAACAGCGCTCCGGTGACAGTCACAGCGGAACCGTACAGTGAACACGTCATGGAACCCTGTTCTGCGCACTCCGCGGGCGTTGGGTTTTCGGGTCCCATGGTGGCTTTGAGGGCGCTGGCAACCGTGTCCCGGCAACTTGCGCTGACTTTCGCGTAGGCATCCAGCTGTGAGGACATGGTGAGGACGCTGGAATACACGGTGGCCGCCGGCGCCGCTTTGGCCACCTCAGCGGTGCAACCGTCACCCGTGATGGGAGCGACCGGGGGCGTGGCGGAGGTGTCGCCCAGCATCGCGTCCACCGCAGAGACCGTCAGCTTCAGCTGGGACATGGTGGTGGATTGAGTAGCGTTTGTTGAGGCCTCCAGGTCAGAGCCCAGAACCTTCAGTTGCTGCTTCAGGTCCGACATCGTCGCGGCCAGGGCCTGGGAGTTGTCGCGCAGCTCGCCGGCTGTCTTGGCACCGAGGGTCTGGGACGTTGCCTGAAGGTTGCGGCGGACCTCGGTGATGGTGGATCCGGCCTTCGCCAGAACCGTGTTGACGTCCGACACCACGGAGATGGTGCGCCGCTGCAGCTCCATCTCCGAACCGGTTCCGGACGAGAACGCGCTGGCGAGCACTCCGTTGGCACTGAGGTCTGTATTGAGGCCCGGCTGGACTGCGACGTCGAATTCGGGAACCTGGAAGTCCTTCACGTCCGCGGAAAGGCGCAGCGTGGTGCTGGCGCCGGAACGCGGGGGAGCGAGGACAGTAGCCCACTGGACTACGGTGGCGCCGTCTTCGGTGCTGCTCAGGACGCCGTTGGTACCTGTGGCGCCGTCGGCTGAGCCGGGGGTAACGTCGTCCGCCCGGATGCCGGGGAGTTTCGTCGAGGCGGCGATTGTCAGCGGGGCGCCTACCAGAGCGGTGTCGGAGCGGGCCTGGCCCGCGGCATCGTACTGGATGTTCTGCGGTTTGACGGTGAGGTTCTCGAGCGTCAGGTTGATCTCCACCGGACCGGTGTGGCCTTTCAGCTCGGAGAGGTCGGAGCCCGACTTCTCTCCGGCACGGTATTGAAGGCTCACGCGCACCGGCAACTCGCCCACCACTTGGGCGGTGTCGTACTTGGTGTTTTCCGCCGAGGAGTCGCCTGCCGCGGATACCGAGATGGTGGTGCCCTCGATCGTCTGTACTCCGGCAGCCGAGGACAGACCCACGCGCACGCTCTGCAGGAGCTTGATGGGGTCCGAAACCGGCTCGGGTTCTGGTGTCTGGGTGCACGACGTCGTCGCGATCAACCCCATAGCGACCAGGATGACGCCCAGTGCGCGGCCCGGTGGGATGCGACGCCCCGGATTGTGCTCATTAAAACTAGCCTGCCTGGGCATGGATGGTCCCCTCATTCCGTTCACTGTGCCTTGAGTATCATAAGGGGTTGCGCTCCCGAATGGACTAATCCCCGCTGTCGGAGTATCGCCGTAGGTCACAGTCGGGCGGTGTTTTACCAACTTATTTGTCTATTTGTTGGATTTATTCCTTGGTGTTGGTAGTTTAGGCAGCGTCTGGTCGCCGGGGTTTTCCGGTGTTGCGATTGTTCTTATTGGGAGGAAAGTTCTATGTCGCGTGTGTTGTCTACTGAGCAAGCCAAGGCTGCTATTGGTCAGGTGCAGTCGATTATTACTGGTGGTTTCACGGATCAGATTTCGGCGTTGGATGCGCAGGGTCGTTTGTTGTCGGATCCGAATGTGTGGGATGGGCCGTTGGCTGCTGAGTTCCGTGGTTCGACGTGGCCGGAGACGAAGGCTGCGTTGGATAAGGCCAAGGAAGAGTTGGAGCAGTTGCGGGGTCAGTTGCAGAAGATTTCGCAGGATATTTTCTCTGCTGGTGGCGGGGCCTGATTCTTTGTTGGTTTGAGTGTGGGGGCCGGGTGATCGTGCCGCGTTAGTGCGGTGTGGTTGCCCGGCCGTTGCGCTGTGTTCTTGTGGTGCCGCGTGGTTGTGGTGCCGTCTTCGTGTGGTGCTGGTGTTTTGTGGGTTGCTGGGTTTTGTTCGCGTTCTTGTTCTGTGGGGGGCTTTGGTTGTGACCGAGTTCGTTGAGATGCCGTTGTTGCCGGATTCCGATGCTGGCCATGGTGGCCGGTTTGTGTATGGGGTTGCCGAGTCGGTGAAGGGTGCTTTTGAGTCCGCAGCGTCGCGGGTTGATGAGCATTCGGGTTCGCGTGCTCCGTTGGTGACCGGGGCGGGGGAGGATTTCCGGGGGCATTTTTCGGAGGTGTTCGCGGCGAACGCGGCCACGGCGGCCAGGGACGCGTCGGGGTTGGCGGCGGCGTTGCGGAAAGTCGCGGAGTACGTGGGGACCATGATCGAAAAGGCGCGGGAAGAGGATGACCGGCGGCGGCGGAATAACGAGTGGGTCCGGCGGCATAACAATCGGAACTGGCTCGAAGAGGGCTGGGACAACATTTGGGGTGAGGAGGCCCGGCCGAACATGGAGCCCGGGAGTGCGCCGTCGTTCCCGTCCGAGTCCCCGGCGTCGGGGTCGCGGGAGACCCCGGGCCCGGGTGGCGGGTATGGGGGCGGGGTGTCTTCGGCGCGTCCGGAGTCGTTGCGGAGTTTCGCTGCCGGGTCCCGTGGCCTGGATGATGGGGTCGCGTCGGTGCCGGGGTCCTTGGAGGGGGAACTGTCGTCGTTCGCGGACCGGTGCGGGTGGGGCCGGATCGACGCTGCGGGTGTGGTGACGGCGTTCCGGCAGTATTTGCGGGCTAATGAGAATGACGCGGCGTGGGCGGTGGTGGTCGCGGACGCGTTCGCTGCTGCCGGTAGCGAGGGGGCGGTCTCGACCCTGTCGGACGCTGCGGTGAACGAGGCGTTGGCAGCGGCGGGGGTCTCGGGGCACCGGACGGGCCTGGTCATTGATCCGCCCACGGCGGCCGGGGCGATGCCCACGAGCGGGTATGCGAATGATCCGGTGAACACGGCGACGGGGAATTTCATTGAACCCGAAACCGATCTGGGGTTCGCCGGGGCGTGCTCGGACCTGGTGCTGACGCGGATGTATAACTCGTTGGGCTCTGGCCTGGACACCCCCGGGGTGTTTGGTCCGGGGTGGGCGTCGGTGTTGGACCAGCACCTGGTCTTGTCGGATGAGGGTTGCCGCTGGGTGATGGCTGATGGCCGGGCGGTGGATTTCCCCCGTGAGGGTACCGGCTGGGCCCGTGCGGTCGGAGAGAACTTCTGGCTCACCCGCAAAGATGCCAGCACACCGTGGTTGGCGGAGCTGTCCTCCGTCCCGGAGGGTGTCACTGAGGTGTTGGTGGTATCGGATAACCAGGGCGGTTGGTGGGCTTACACCACCGCCGGGGTGTGGCTCGGGACCGGGGCAGGCCCAGGCCGGACCGTCTCGGCCCACCGCCACACACCATCAGAGACCGTATCCGGTGTTGTGGACCCCGGCAGCGCGGATGCCAGCGCGGATGCCAGCGCGGACGCCACCGGTGAAGCGGTCGGGGGCGGGGCTGGTGTGGTGCACCGGTTGGTGCATGTGCGGGGCCGGTTCCTGGAGATCGATTATGTCGGTGGTGTGGTCGCGGTGGTCCGTGGTTCGGACGGGCGCCGGGTTCAATACGGCTACGATGCCACGGGCCGTTTGGTCACGGTGGGCACGGAGACCGGTACGAGGGTGTATCGGTGGAACGAGCAGGGCCTGATCGCCTCGGTGGTCTCGGCTGCGGGTGTGGTGGAGGCCGAAAACAGCTATGACGAGGCCGGCCGTGTGGTTTTGCAGGTCACTGCGCATGGGCGGCGGACGAGGTTCGCGTATTTGCCGGGCCGGGTCACGGTGGTTTCGGATGAGGACGGGTCCCGGTCGAATTCGTGGGTCGCCGATTCGAAGGGCCGTCTGGTGGGGGTGCTGGACGCGGAGGACCAGCGCCAGTCCATGGCGTATGACGCGCACGGGAACCTGGTGTCTTTGACCGAGCGTGACGGCGCGGTCACGGTCCACGGCTACGACACCCGCGGCCGGAAAACCCGCACGCTCACCCCGGAGGGCGCGGACCTGACTTACGGGTGGGACGAGCAGGACCGCATCACTACCCTGGTCACCGCGTCCGGTGCCGTGGTGACGTATGAGTACGCCGATGAGGTCTCGAGGGACCCGTCGGTGATCCTGGACCCGCTGGGCGGGCGCACCGAGCTGGAATGGCGGGACGGGCTCCTGACCCAGGTCACGGACCCGGCCGGGGTCACGATCGGCTTTGAGTACGACAAGTTCGGGGACCTCATCGCAACCCGCAACGCCGCAGGAGACGTGGCGAGGATCATCCGGGACCAGGCCGGCAGACCGGTCACCGCGTACACCCCCTCGGGGGCCGCGACCCGGTTCAGTTATGACGGTGCCGGGGTGTTGGTCCGTCGGGTGGACCCGGACGGGGCGGTGTGGGCGTTCGAGCACGACCCCGCGGGACGGGTCACCGCAATGGTTGCCCCGGATGGGGGTCGGACCGTGTTCGAGTACGCCCCCAACGGTGAACTGGTCCGGACCACCGACCCGCTGGGCAGGGTCGTGGAGCGGGTGTTCGATGAGCTTGGGAACCTCACTGGTGCGGTGTTGCCGGACGGGGCGAGGTGGGGTTTCACCCATGACAACCTCTCCCGGCTCGTGGGGATCACGGATCCTGCCGGTCATGACTGGATGCGGGAGTACGACACGGTCGGTGCCCTGACCGCCGTCGTTGATCCGGCCGGGGTCCGGACCGGGGCCGTCACCGACCGCGGGAACGGCACCGCCACTGTCGCGGACGCGTTCACCACCGCCAAGTACAGTTTTGATGAGTACGGCCGCCCCACGAAAGTGGAGGCCGCGGACGGGTCCGCGGAGCTGGTCAGCTATGACGCGGCGGGGAACCCGGTCGAGTTGGTCGATGGTGAGGGCGGGTTGACGGTCCTGGGCCGCGACATTGCCGGGAAGATCACCTCGATCACCTCCCCGGCCGGGGCGGTGACCAGGTTCGAATACGACCACTGCGGCCGCCCGTTCCGCAGTATTGACCCGGTCGGGGCGGTCACGGAACTGTCCTACGACCCCGATCAGCGCCTCACCTCCAGGACCCTGCCCACCGGCGAGGTCGAAACCTTCGCCTACGACCCGTGCGGGCGGTTGACCGCCCGGCACACCCCGGGGGAGGGGACGGCCCGGTACGGGTACGACAAGGTTGGGCGGCTGAGCTTCGCCCAGGATTCCTGGTACGGGACCCGCCGCTTTGAATACAACCTGGCCGGGGAACTGACCGAAACCATCAACGGGGTCGGGGGCCGGACCCGGTTCGAGTACGACACCCGCGGCCGCCTGGTCCGGATCACCGACCCTCTGGGTGGGGTCACCACCCGCACCTACACGGCCACGGACCAGGTCGACACGGTCACTGACCCGCTCGGCCGTGTCACCACCGCCACCTACGATCCCGCGGGACGGCAACTGTCCCAAACGGACCCGGACGGGCACACCACCACCTGGACCTACGACCGTGCGGGCCGGGAAGCGACCACCTCGGTGGACGGGACACTGATCGCCGCCATCGAACGCGACGTTACCGGCCGCCGGGTCGTCATCACCGATCACACCGGCGGGGCCGGGTACGCGGTGGAGCACGAACTGGTCTTTGACCGGCGCGGACTCCTCACCAGAAAGTCCAACGGGACGCAGGCGCTGGGGTGGGAGTACGACGCCGACGGGAACCGCGCCGCGATCACCGACCCCACCGGGACCACCACCCGCTACACCCGCGATCCCGCCGGGCGGGTCGTGAAGGTCTCCAACCCGTTGCTCGGGGACGCGTCCTTCACCCACGACCCCTCCGGTCGGATCGTTTCGGCGACCGCCGGGAACTACACCCAGGAATGGGCGTACCGGGACGGAAACCTTGCAGAACACACCCGCACCACCACCGAAAACCCCGGCACAGCTGATGTGACCCTCATCGGCCGTGAGGACGGCGGGCGGATCACCGGCCTGACCCGGAACGGGGTCGTGACCCGGTACGGGTACGACACCGCCGGGCAAATGGTCACCGCCACCACCACCGAAACAGGAACCACCGCGGCGGTGTCGGGTTCGGTGTTGGGGTGGGAGTACGACGCCGGTGGGCGGCTTCTCCGCGAAACCACCGGCACCGGGGCCCGCACCTACAGCTACGACGCCGCGGGCCAGCTCCTTACTGCCACGGAACCTGATGGTTCGGTCACCGAGTTTGTGTATGACGGGCTGGGCCGGCGGGTCCGGGTGATCGGGGCCGACGGGTCCTGGACCGAATACGCCTGGGCCCCCACCGGGTTCCTGGCCGGAGCGGTCGAAAAGGATCGGGACGGGGCCGAACGTTCCCGGCACCGGCTCCACGTCGACGCGCTCGGTGAACTCGCCACCGTGGACGGGACGCCGTTGTGGTGGGACACCGCAGCGCCCGTGCCGACCCTGGCCGGGATCAACACCACCCAGGTAGTGTCCCTGCCCGGCGGAGTCACAGGTATCGGGCAAGCGTGGACCGCGCCGGGCTGGCGTGCCGCCCGCCCCACCGACCAGCACGACCCCTGGGCCGTCCTCGGAACCCCCACCACCCCACACCCCACCCCCGGAGCCAGCGCGGGGTTGGGTTTGGGTGGTGTGTTGCCCGCCGGGGTCACCCTGACCGCCGGCGGCGGGATCGACATCGCCGGGCTCGAATGGCTCGGCAAACGCGCCTACGACCCGTCCACCCGGGCCTTCCTCTCCACCGACCCCCTCGCCCCCGTCCTCGGAGCCGGCTGGGACGGCAACCCCTACGCCTACGCCGGAAACAACCCCCTCAACACCACTGACCCCACCGGCCTGCGACCCCTCACCGACGCCGACCTGAAAGCCTACGACGGCTCCTCCCGCGGCGCGTTCGCCGCAGCAGGCGACTGGCTCGGAGACAACTGGGAATACGTCGTCGGCGGCCTTGCCGTCGTGGGCGGGGCGGCGTTGATGTTCGTCCCCGGCGGCCAGATCGTCGGTATGGGATTGATGAGCTTCGGCGCCGACGTCGTCATCCAAAAAGCAACCACCGGCGAAGTCAACTGGGGCCAAGCAGCCATCTCCGGCGGCCTCGGCATGGTCGGCGGTGGTGCGGGATTGCTGGCCGGGAAACTCGCGACTAAGGCGGCTACGAACCCTGTGGTCCGGATGGCCGTCGAGAACGGTGTCGAAGGGGCGATCAGCGGAGCCGGGGGCTACCTCACCGGACCAGGACCCCACACCCCAACAGGACTTCTCGGCGCAACAGCCCTCGGCGGCGGCACAGGCGCACTACCCATCGGTGGCGCTGCCAATAGGCATGACCTGCCACCATCACCGACGACGAAGCTCGGTGATCTGCAACCGGTACCAGACGGTGTGGTCTACCATCGAGTGGATCTGTTGGGTGATGTGAAGCCATACGTCGGGCAAGCGAAGAATGAGTTGAGGTATTCTTTGCGACAAGCAGAGCACGCCCGAGACTATCCTGATGCCGCGTTCGAGTTCACAGTCTTGGACCGTGCAGAACCCGGGATTGCATTAGATAGAGCTGAGGAGTACTGGATCAGGCAACACGGGGGGCCAACTAATAAGGGCAACCCCGATGGTCAGCTCTCGAACAAACGGCATCAGATGAGTGAAGCAAGGTATGCGAATGCCGGAGGAGATCCATGGTAAACAGTGAGAAGATGGTCGTTCCCAGAGAGGGCGATGTATTTAAGATCCCGTTGGGCGACGGGAATGCAGCGGTTGGGCTCGTTGTATCTTCCTACCTTTCGTCCTATTACGTGGTGATCTTCGATTTCGTGGCCCCAGAGACTGAGGTCAATTCCAAAGTTTCAGATGCGCTTAGGACGGAACCGGTTTTTGGGGGACTGACTCTGGATGCGCTCTTCCGCCCTGGACGTTGGGAAGTGCTCGAAAACCAAGCGGTGGACGGCAGCAAGTATCTCCCGGCTTATAAGACCGGGACCAGCGAGCTTGGAAACTGCATGGTCGAGGATTTCAGAGCTGAACGGCGTAGAGCGGCAACCGAGTCGGAAACTCAGAGGATTCCGTTCCGAAAAACAACTTCCCCGATTGTTTTTGAGCGCGCAATGAAGGCCCACCTAGGCTTGGAACCGTGGCTCGCAGCCTTCGACGGCGTCAGGTTGGGGGAGGTGATTACAACAGCAGAGGTCTTCGGAAATTGACCTCTGGAAGGTGCTGGTAATGGCCCTTGTCCGGTCGCCGGGGTCGGAGTCAAAATGTGGTGCGCCCGGTCTGCATGAAGGCACGTAGCCTACTGGCTCGAAATTTCGGAAGCAATGGCGGCGAGACGCCTTGTGTTCATTCCGGTCGCCACGAACCTGACTAGTGGTTCTGCGTCGTCCAAAAGCGACGCAATCACAGTCTTGGGAGTGTCAGGATTCAGAGCGACGAGCAAGGCCAAATCGATGCTCTGGGCTGCTAGTTCTATGAACACGTTCGTCGGCGTTGACCCATTGAAAGCGACGGCTTGACGCACTTGCTCATCGTCGTCATCAGCGAGGGCGGCCAAAACTAGAAGATGCGTTTGGATTTGCCGCGACGGCCCGGCGCACGAGTATTTGGCTGGTGGTGCGATGGTGATTGCTGGTGGTGTTTTGATGGCTACCGGTGTGGGTGGGCCCGTTGGTTTGGCGTTGGTTGGTGCGGGTTTGGACACGGTTATCCAGAAAGCTACGACGGGCTCTGTGAACTGGGGTCAGGTGGCGTTGACGGGTGCTGTTGGTGTGGTGGCAGGACCGTTGGCCGGCAAGGTTAGCAGTGCTGTTACGGCAGGGCTCGGTCGGGCAGGTACGGCGGTGAGTACGCAGTTGCTGCCGGCCATGGGGCGTGCGGGCTCGGTGGCTGCGTCGGGCGCGGCCAGGGCAGGGTCTGCGGTGTCGGCTGTGGGTTCGCGTGTCGGAACAGCAGTGACCTCGGGGGTGTCGCGTGTCAGTACCGGTGCGGGTAGCTATTTGTCGCGGTTGCACCCACAGCAGATGGGCAGGGCGGCACTGACCAATGGAATATCGGGCAGTATCGGGAACACGGGCATGTACCACCTCCAAAGATCTCCGGATAACAAGTGGACTCTCGAGGGTGCAATCGGAGCAGCGACGGGTGGATTCGTCAGCGGCGCAATCGGCTCCCAAGCCGGGTATCTTGCAACTCCATTGTCCGGCATGTATTCGAAGGCAGTTCAGCTCGGTGTTGGAGCGGGAGGCTCATTGGCTGGTGGTGCAGTAGACCACGCCATTCGCCGCGAAGACTATGGCATCGCCGAGATGACATTTGACGGCGCGGGCGGTGCACTTCTCACGCGTTTCCCCGGCGCCGCGGAACTGAGTCCCAATCCAGGATGGATGACCCACAGTATGGCAGCGTACGGCGGAGCGCATGCTGTGGCTATCGTTGAAAGCGTGAAATTTGTGGGAAATGAACTTGTAGAGCAAGGAACGGGGGCACCGCTGTGGGGCTAAACGATGGAGATTGCCCTTCAACCGGAGATAGTGACTCGGAAGGTGAGTTCACGCAAGAAGACCTGCTGTTGGGAAAGAAGGCAGTCCGCTTCATCCGTCTCCTTTGTGTGGTTTCCTTTGTGGCCTGTGTCGGGATCGCTGTCTTCGTCTTTTTGAATGTTCCTTGGGATACTCGAATGCCATATAACGGACAATTCAACAGAAGTGGAGGGGGTATTCCCATGCAGATAGCTATGCTGCCGATACTTGCTGTGTTGTTTGCATTTTGGCGTTCGGGAAAGAAGTCTGATGCCCATCAAATGCGTAAAGGTTCGCGAGTTGGTCTCTATATACTCGGAACTGCCATTGTGGTGGCGTGTACCGCGGGACAGTGGGCCATGGGTGAATCGATTCTTACTGCGGGCGGCTATTTCGGCAACTAGGAGTCCTGGCCTGTGGTGCTGTCCGGCGGGCCATGGGTGCACCGGTTCTTAGGGCGGGCGGCTATTTTGGCCGCTAGCACCTGCGGCAAGTCAGAGAATTGCGATGGCAAGCAGGTCGCTAACTTGAACTAGCAGCGTAGCTTGGCCCCGTGCGCCCCACTCTGGCTGGGATAGCGGATCAGATGTTGGCCTTGGCGGCGCCCTCACCGCCGTCGTTGATCCGACCGTCGGCCGTGAGGACGGCGGGCGGATCACCGGCCTGACCCGGAACGGGGTCGTGACCCGGTACGGGTACGACACCGCCGGGCAAATGGTCACCGCCACCACCACAACAGCCACAGCGCTGGGGCCTCGCCTTCGGTGTTGGGGTAGGAGTACGACGCCGGTGGCCGGCTGCTCCGCGAAACCACCCCCACCGGGTCGCGCACGTTTGAGTATGACGCCGCGGGCCAGCTCCTTACTGTCACGGAACCTGATGGTTCAGTCACCGAGTTTGTGTATGACGGGTTGGGTCGTCGGGTGCGGGTGATCGGGTGCGGGTGCGGGTGATCGGGGCGGAGGGGTCCTGGACCGAATACGCCAAGGCGGTCGGCGCCCCGCTCCAGACATGAAGAAAGGCCCCGTCTCCCTTGTAAACAAAGGGAAGCAGGGCCTTTCTATGTGGCGGTGACGGTGGGATTTGAAACCTCTCCGGCAACACTCGTGGCGGAGTAATCCTCGAGATAACTCGGATTTGCATCACTCGATCCCACCTGGATTCACCGGGGGTGCGCCCAAAACGTGCCCAGAATGTGTCATCTGGTATATCCGTTCCGGAAGTTGCGTGAACGGGATAGTGCTTGAGTTCGCTGCGTCCCAACCATGGGGCGCCTACCCGGCCCACTGGGCCCCGGATCCTCTTTGCGGTATAGAGCTTGGATCTTTTAGAGCTCTTCCGCCGTGAAACGGAACTCGGACCCAACCTTCAACCCCGGCCAGTTGCCCTCTTTGCGTCTGCGGTAGATCGTTGACCTCGACAATTTGAAGAGTTCCCCGATTTCCTCCAACGTGTACAGCTCACCTGGCTGCTTGTTTTCTATCGTCATTTGTGGAGCATAGACACGCGCTGACATATCGCGGCAACTCTGCGGGTAAGGAGATCCGTCAAGGAGGACATATATACCTGCAACCACCTCAAGATACTTGATTAGAAAGCAGAAAGGGTCCGTAGCCACCACAGCTACGGACCCTATAAGAGCTTCACCAACAACCAAGTTGATCTGGTATTAGATTAAACAGAAATGCAGACTAGTGCAAGTACACCGCTCAGTGATCTGCAAAAATGTGCATCAAGTCTTCTGTGGCAGGTACTCCGGATCGGGCTCCACGTCCTCATACGGGCTGCGCACAACCACGCCGGCGTGGTCCTCCGCGTTCAGCTCGGCCATGTTCTCCTGGAAACCATCACGGTCAAACTTCGCCATGACGCAGACAGTTCGCGCAGGCAGGGACAAGGTTTGAAAATCACACCCTAGGCCCTGGGGGGCAAATGAGTTCCACCGTTACCGCTTGCTCCGGGGCTGTATCGGTGATCGAGATTTCCTGGAGACATGCAATTTCACCATTTGTTGGATTTATTGGTTTGGTGTTGGTAGTGTCGGGCATGTCCGGCCCCGGTGGTGTTCCCGCCGTCGGTTTTATGGTTGTTACTTTGGGGGTTTGTATGTCGCGTGTGTTGTCTACTGAGCAGGCCAAGGCTGCTATTGGTCAGGTGCAGTCGATTATTACTGGTGGTTTCACGGATCAGATTTCGGCGTTGGATGCGCAGGGTCGTTTGTTGTCGGATCCGAATGTGTGGGATGGGCCGTTGGCTGCTGAGTTCCGTGGTTCGACGTGGCCGGAGACGAAGGCTGCGTTGGATAAGGCCAAGGAAGAGTTGGAGCAGTTGCGGGGTCAGTTGCAGAAGATTTCGCAGGACATCTTCTCTGCCGGCGGCGGCGCGTAGCCGTCCTTGGTGGAAGGGCCCAGCAGCCCTTCCTGAGCAGTTCGTAGGGTTTTCGTTGGGGGAGTAAGCATTGGCCGTTTCGTTTGATGATGATGCTGCCACTTCGTTGGTCAGGGTTGCCCGCGATGTGGATGGGCGGCTTCGTGATGTGGGTGTGTTGCGTCGCGGCGCGGTGGAGACTGCGCTGGAGGACTTCGCTGGTGGTTATGCGGACTTGTTCAAGGAGGCTGCCTCCATTGAGGCTGAGGATCGCGGGAAGCTGGCCTCAGTGCTTGACGATCTTGCCGGGCAGGTCGAAGAAGCACAACAAAAGGCGCGGGAGGAACGTGACCGCCAGTCCCGGCTGTCCGATTGGCGGGAGCGGGAGGCCGAGCGTGAAAGCAGGCGCGATAACTTCATCGGAGACGTTGGCACCGCGGTAGAGGGCCTCTTTGATCCAAAACCCTCTGAGACGCCGGTGGCGCCTCCAACCATCTCGGCGGTGTTCTCTCCCCGCCAACGCATCCGCACCTCAGGCGGTGGGTCTTCTAACGGGAAAAGTTCAGCTGTTCCGGACCATCTCCGGACGTTCGTGTCCCAGGCCAGGGCAGGTAATACGGGCATGCAGCAAGACCTCATGCAGCTGGGCAACGCGTGGGTGTCGTTCACCTCATCGTGTGGAAGGAATGCCCTACAAGGCTCGGGACCACGCCAACCAAACCGCGCTCAAGGCAGCGGTAACCGATGTGAAGGCCCAAATCGCCCAACTACAGGCCATGGTGGACGAGACGACAGTGGGCTATGGCGAGGTGCCTCCGGTGGCGGCCGTGTTGAAGAAATCGCTCACCGACCTGCAGAAACGACTCGACGTGCTGAACAACATCCAAAAGGCGCAATTCACCCCTGAGGGCTGGGAGAAGCGGCATTTGATTTCCTTCACCCAGGACAACCCTCCATTGGCCGCCGTGTCGATCGGGGACCTCGATTCTGCGAGCAGTGTCACTTACGCGGTTCCGGGCATGAATACCACCACCGGTGACATGACGGGGTGGACGAAAGTAGCCCAAAACCTGCATGACCTGCTTCCAGAGGGAAGTGCTGTGGTGTCCTGGATCGGGTACGAGACCCCGCCCGCGCCCGCACTGGATAACAACATCAACCTCGGCGTTCTTGATGTGAATCGAGCAGTAGCGGGTGGGCAGAAACTCGCCGGGGCGCTCGGTGGCTTGGCCGCAGTCCGCGGTGAGAGCGCGCCGCAACTCAATATTGTGGCTCACTCCTACGGGACGACCACCGCTGCGGTGGCACTGACGCAGCCGGGTATCAAGGTGGATAACTTCATCACGCTCGGCTCGGCAGGACTGCCCGACAACGTCCATACCGCCGCTGACCTCAACGCAGGACACGTATACTCCGGACATGCGCGCGATAAGATCCCTGGCGAAACCGAAAGCGGGGACCAGTGGGCTTGGACTGGCCGGGAAGGCAGCCGTGACCACCACGTGAACCCCATCGAACCTGAGTTTGGTTCCCACGCTTTCGGCACCGATAGCGGCGGTGACGCCGGACGGCCCGTCACCGACCACAACGGTCTCATGCCTGATGGCGGCGAACAGGCGGGATACTTTGACGAGCGAACAGAGTCTCTAAAAAACGTAGCCTGGGCAATCAGGGGAGAAACCGAGAAGATCACCCCGTATGTCCCGCTAGGGCCGACTGATCTGCAAGAGGCCCTACTGGAAGGAATGTCAAATGCCAGCGGTTAAGACGCATATTAGGATCCTCATGGCCGCGACGGCCGTGCTAATGATGGGAATGACAATAACCGCATGCGCTGAGAAGGAGCCAAACGCGACAATGTCAGACAAGCCGACGCCGGAGAAGACAACCAGTGCCAGAGAAGGACGGGACCGCGTGGTCGAACTCGTCATCAACACCACCAAGCAACTCGACGTCACCGGCTGGTGGCCCCGCAACGGCGTCGCCGGAGCACAGGAGTGCTCCCTCGGAAAGGGCGAGAAGGGAGCCAGCTATGGTTACGACCACTGGGCACCCCAAGGAACCGACCACATCGAGGACGCCAAACGCGTAGCCGAGTATTGGAAATCCCTGGGGATGACCGTACGCACCGTGAATCCAACGACACACCCGACCGTCTTCGCAGAGGGTGGTCCAGTCCTTCGGGCTGAGTTCGATACCGATGCATCTGACAAGTCGTACAGCGTTGGTGCCACTGCTCCCTGCTCGCCGGGAGACGCTTGGGAGCTCAACGTTGAGGATCAAGCCGAGCGGGATCAGGGCAAAGTACTCCCCGGGGACGAAGGCGTTGTCGTTCGGAAAGACCCGCCACAATAACTCCACGGCGTAGCCACGCCGAGGACCCGGTTCCTGACGATTGAGCAGGTCGCGGCGGAGCTGGAAACGAGTGAGGTTCAGATCCGCGCGATGCTCAAGACGGGTCAGCTCAAGGGCATCCAAATCGGTGGGGCGAGGCGACCGGCTCGGCCACAGCTCGGCCGCGATGACGCTGGATGTCTACGCAGACCTGTTTGATGGCGACCTGGACTCAGTTTCAGACGCTCTAGATCACGCAGTTTCACAGTCGAGTGTGGGCAAAATGTGGGCAGACGCTTAGCCAGAAGATGAGAAAAGGCCCCGCCTCCCTTGTAAACAAAGGGAAGCAGGGCCTTTCTCATTGGCGGTGACGGTGGGATTTGAACCCACGTTGGCTTTTACACCAAACAACATTTCGAGTGTTGCACCTTCGGCCGCTCGGACACGTCACCAACTGAAATAGGCTACCCGAGATTGGCCCCGTTCCCCAAAACGAGCGCCGCTGGTCCCGCCCCGAAATGCAGGTGGCGCGCCGTTCGATCCGCGTCAACTTCCGTCCGCAGCGCCCCACCGATAGATTCGTAAGCACCATGACTATCTCGCACGAACAAGAACACGAAGCCCACGCCTACTGGGTAACGAAGGATGGCCGCGGCGAACTCCGCAGCCAGCACCTCGCCGCTCCCCAAACAGGAGAGTCCCTCGTCAGGACCTTGTACTCAGGCGTCAGCCGAGGCACGGAGCGCGTGGTCCACGAAGGCCGGGTCCCGGAACGCGTGGCTGAACTGATGCAGGCCCCGCACCAGGAGGGCGACTTCCCGGGCCCGGTGAAGTACGGCTACCTTAGCGTGGGCATTGTGGAAGAAGGCCCGGACGAATGGCGAGGAAGAACAGTCTTCAGCCTCCACCCGCACCAAGACTTCTATGTGGTCCCCACGAGCCAACTCACGGCCATCCCGGAGGACGTCCCTGCCCGCCGCGCTGTGCTCACGGGCATCGTGGAAGTTGCCATCAACGCCCTCTGGGAAGCCGGGCCGAGGCTGGGTGACCGTGTCGCCGTCGTCGGTGGTGGCCTGGTGGGTGGCGTCCTGGCGACGCTCCTGCGGAAGTATCCGCTCGGTCGCCTGCAGTTGGTGGATGCGGACCCGGAGAAGCAGAAGCTGGCGGAAACCATCAACGTAGACTTCGCGCTGCCCAACGAAGCACAGGACGATTGCGACATCGTCTTCCACTGCTCCGCCTCCAACGATGGACTCAAGCTGAGCCTGCAATTGGCAGGCGACGACTCGGACGTCATCGAACTTTCCTGGTTCGCGGACAAGGAAGTCACCCTCCCACTCGGGGAGGACTTCCATGCCCGCAGGCTGAACATCCGCTCCAGCCAGGTCGGCGCAGTTGCCCTTCCAAGAAGGCACCGACGCACCAACGCCCAGCGCCTGCAGGAAGCAGCGAACCAGTTGAAGGACCCGCTGTTCGACACGTTCCTGACCAGCGAATGCCAGTTCCAGAATCTGCCCACCACCCTCGCTAGATTGTTCGAACAGCCCGGCGGCTTCTGCCATGTGGTCGCATATCCCAACCCGGAGGATTAATACATGTTCAGCCTGACCGTCCGACGCCACTTCATGGTCGCCCACAGCCTTCCCCGCGAAGCCTTCGGCCCAGCGCAGGGCCTCCATGGGGCCACGTTCGTTGCCGAAGTCAGCTTCCGCCGCCCCAACCTCAACGACGACGCGATCGTCCTGGACATTGGCGCCGCGGGCGGCATCCTTGAGGAAATCCTGGAAGACCTGAACTACAGGAACCTGGATGAGCACCCGGCGTTCAAGGGCAAGCTTTCCACCACTGAGGCTCTCGCGAAGCATATCGCCGACGCCATGGCCACCCGTATCCAGGACACTGAGGATGGCCCGGCCCTTACCGGCATCGACGTCGTCCTCCGCGAAAACCCTGACGCCTGGGCCGGCTACTCGCTCGAACTCCCGCGCAGCTAACCAGGTGACTGCCATCCGCTTCCTGGTCCCGGGAAACGTCCGTCACGGCTCGGGCGGGAACAAGTACAACGCCAAGCTCGCCGAGCACCTGACCGCCTTGGGAGCGGACGTCGAGATGGTAGTTGTCGACGGCGACTGGCCGGTTGGGAGCCCGACGGACCGGCAGCGGTTCGGTGACATGCTCGACGGCGGCACAACAGTGATTGCCGACGGTTTGGTGGCGAGCGGGGCGCCGGAGGAGATCGCCGGCGCCGCGGGTCAAGGAACCAAGGTCTGGATCCTGTCCCACATGGCGTTGGCGGACCACCGTGACCTCGAAGCCAAATCGTTGGCAGCCGCTACGGGGATCATCTGCCCTAGTGCCCACGCCGCAGCTGAGCTTGCGACGAAGCATGGGACGCAGAACATTGTCATTGCCACGCCCGGTGCTGAAAAGGCAACCCTCGCCGAGGGATCGCAACCACAGCACATCGTGGCCGTCGCCGCGTTGCTGCCCAACAAGAGCCAGACACTCTTGGTTGAGGCCCTCAGCCAGTTACAAGATCTGCCGTGGACCGCCGCCCTGGTTGGCTCGGACGACGCTGACCCCGCGTACGCCGCCGAGGTGAGGGCCGCCGTCGGGCATCACGGGCTGCAGGGCCGTATCAGTGTCACTGGCGAGCTGACCGGCAGGGCCTTCGAAGACCAGTGGCACAAGGCCGACCTCAGTATCCTCCTGTCCCATTCCGAATCATTTGGGATGGTGGTGACGGAATCCTTGGCCCATGGTGTCCCCGTCCTTGTCCGGGAGGGGACCGGTGCAGTCGAAGCCCTGGACAACACCGGAGCGGGTGCCGCCCTGGACGTCGCCACCGGAGAAGAACCAGCCAACACACTCCGGGCGTGGCTCACCGACCCCGTACTGCGACAGCAGTGGCGCCGAGCAGCCATTACAGCCAGGGATAGCCTTCAGAACTGGGACGCAACTGCGTCAACGGTCCTGAAAGCCATCACCTAGCAGTGTCTGAGGGTGCAGAATGGGCGCATGACCACCGCCGTCCAGCCGCAGCCACCCTCACTCCGGAGCGCCTTCGAGCGTGGGCCTGGCACCGGCAGGGCTACGTCGTAGGACACGCCGACTATGCTTGGGCCCTCCAGATTGGCCGCGACGCCGCGATTGCCCCGTTCAAGGTGTTGGCACAGCTGGGTGTGGAACGCGGCGAAATCGAACTCCTCGAGGACGAGGTCTTGCACGCCCTCAAGGAATCCAGCAGCCCCATGGACCCCAAACAGCTGAGGGACACACTCGGCGATTCGGTCCGTAGCCTGGGCGAGGAAGGCAAGAAAAAGGGCGCCTCCACCACGCTTCCCACCGCCTTGGGACTCCTGCAAGCGGACGGCCGCATCCGCCGCGTCCCCGTCAACGGCCGCCTCGACCAACAGCGCTATGCCTACACCTCTTGGGATCTGCCGCCGGGCAAACTAGACGACGACGGCGCCCGCCGCCTTTTGCTGGAACGGTACCTGCGCTGGACTGGTGGAGCGACGTTCCAGTGGTTCACCGCGTTTACAGTGGCCCAGAGCAAAGCCGCGCTCGGTGGCATCGGGGCAGTGGAGGTGCCCACGGCGAACGGAGAGGTCCTGTGGATGCTGACCGCCGACGTCGAACGTTTGGCCGATTTTGATCAGCCCGGCGACGAGCAGATCCAGCTGCTGGCAGGCACGGACTCATTGGTCCTCCTGCGACGGAATTCGGCCGACATGTTTGCCGACGAGGACAAGGGCAAGAGCGTCCTGGGCTCCACGCTCGCACTCCAAGCCGACCTCCCGGACCACCCGATCCTGGACCGGGGGAGGATCATCGGGCTCTGGCAGTACGATCCCGGCAAGGAAAGGATTGCGGCGTGGACCTTCGCGGAACCCACAGCGGCGGTGAGTCAACGGGTTGGCGAGGTGGTGGCGTGGATTCGCGATGAACTGGGCGATTTCAGGTCGTTTAGCCTGGATTCACCGGCATCACGCCAACTGCGGATTGACGCACTGGACGAGGCAGCCGGACGCTGACGCCTGCAAACAACCCGCTCAGCCCGAACCGTATGGACGGGTGATCGCCTCCAGGAAATGCCCATCGGGGTCACAGAAGTAGATCCCCCGGCCGCCGTCGTTGTGGTTGATCTGTTGCGCGCGGGTTCGGGCAGGGTCGGCCCAGTACGGTATGTGTTCCCCGCTGATCCGCAGGAAGACCTGGTCGAAGTCCTCTTCGCTGACGAGGAAGGCGTAGTGCTGCGGTGCGACGTCCCCGTTGGCCTGGAGGAAGTCCAGCGTGACCCCGTTGTCCAACGCCACCGTGACGAACGACCACATGGGTTGCGGCTTCGGAAGCCCAAAGATTCGGGCAAGGAATTCCGCGGAACGGTGCTTGTCCGTTGCGTAGACGATGGTGTGGTTGAAAGAGGCTGACATGGCTTGCTCCCGAGTAGGTACGGCAAAGTCAGACCGGGCGGTGCTCCCCGCCGGCCACCCGATGCGAGGCGAAGAAGTCCCTTAGCAGGATTGCGCATTCCTCCTCGCGGATGCCCGCGTAGACCTCCACCCAGTGGTTGAGGCGGCGCTCGCGGAGGATATCGAACACTGAGCCCACCGCTCCCGCCTTCTCGTCCCACGCGCCAAACACGACGCGGGGAATACGGGCCAGGACGATGGCCCCGGCACACATGGCACACGGCTCAAGGGTGACCACCAAAGTACAGTCCTCAAGCCTCCAGCCGTCTCCATCGGCGCCCGCATCGTGAGCGCGCTGACGCAGCGAAGCAGCAGCCTGACGGATGGCGACGACCTCCGCGTGGGCGGTCGGGTCCCCGTGCGCTTCCCGTTCGTTGCGTCCGGAACCCAGCACGCCGCCGTCGGGCCCCAACACGACGGCGCCAATCGGTACGTCGTCAGTTTTCAACGCCAGCCGGGCTTCCTCCAGGGCAAGGCCCATCCAGGCCATGTGTTCTGCGTGATACGGCTCGGTGGCGCTCATGTCTCAATGATAGTTTTGGGGGATGCGCACACTCGTCGTGGACCACCCGCTGGTCGCTCACAAGCTCACCGTTCTGCGGGATAAGAACACCCCTTCACCGGTCTTCCGGCAACTCACTGAAGAACTCGTCACCCTCCTGGCCTATGAAGCCACCCGTGAGGTCAAGACGCAGCCAGTCGAGATCGAGACCCCTGTCACCAAGACCGTGGGCACGGCGTTCACCAAGCCCACTCCGCTGGTGGTCCCCATCCTGCGCGCAGGCCTTGGCATGCTCGAGGGCATGACCAAGTTGGTCCCTACCGCTGAGGTGGGCTTCCTGGGTATGGCCCGCGACGAAGAAACCCTGGACATCATCACTTACGCCGAGCGCCTCCCCGAGGACCTCACCGGCCGCCAGATCTTTGTCCTGGACCCCATGCTCGCCACGGGCGGCACCTTGCGCGAGGCCATCAAGTTCCTCTTCAAGCGCGGCGCGTCGGATGTCACGTGCATCTGCCTGCTGGCCGCTCCGGAGGGATTGTCCAAGTTGGAAGAAGAGCTCTCTGACGCCAATGTGAAGATCGTCCTGGCTTCGATTGACGAGAAGCTCAACGAAAAGTCATACATCGTGCCTGGCCTGGGCGACGCCGGCGACCGCCTCTACGGCGTGGCAGGCTAAGAGAGCCCCCTACCGGTTTTCCATGCGCCCCGTTAGCCTGTGGCGCATGGACTGGAAACTTGAACTGGTGTTTGTCCCTGTGTCCGACGTCGACCGGGCGAAGGATTTCTACGTCAACAAAGTTGGTTTCAACGCCGATTTCGATGAGCGTCCCATGGACGGCATCCGCTTCGTGCAGTTGACACCGCCGGGTTCGGCTTGCTCCATCGCCATCGGCGAGGGCCTCAGCGACGACCCTCCGGGGTCGGCGCCGAGCCTGCAAGTGGTGGTGGCGGACATCAACAAGGCGCACGAGCAACTCAAGGCCAACGGCGTGGACGTCAGCGACGTCGACATCCAGGATTGGGGCCATTTCGTCTACTTCGCCGACCCCGACGGCAACAAGTGGGCGGTGCAGTACCTCCCGCAGCGGCCTAACGGCTAAGTCACACTTCGGCACCACCGCATGAGTGTGAGGCAGGATGGAACCATGAGCCATCCCGCCGAACCTGCCGGCCAACCATCAGTGCTGACCGTCCGTGCCGTCCTCTTCGACATGGACGGCACACTCGTGGATTCAACAGCGATCGTTGAGCAAGTGTGGCTCGAGTTCTCCGAGCGATACGGCTTGGATTTCGATGAGATCCTGCGCACTTCCCACGGCGTCCAGGCCGGCGATACTGTTCGCCGGTATGCTCCCGCTGGCGCTGATTTCGAGGCACTGACGGCCGAGCTCGGCGAGATGGAACGCTCCCGGACCGATGGCGTGATCGCGCTTCCCGGGGCAGAAGCCCTGCTGGCAGGACTGCCTGATGCCGCCATCGCATTGGTCACCTCCGCGGACCGGATCCTTGCCGATATCCGCATGCAGGCGGCCGGGCTTACCATGCCGTCCACAACGGTCACTGCCGAGTCTGTCACCCGCGGCAAGCCGCACCCGGAGGGATACCTGAAGGCGGCGGCGCTGCTGGGAGCCGACCCGGCCGACGTCGTGGTTTTCGAGGATGCGCCTGCCGGGATCGCTGCTGCGCGTGCGGCGGGGATGCGGACCGTTGTGGTGGGCGACGCTGGCGGCGAGCTGGAGCCGGGCATCTGGCGAATCCCGGACTACTCGGCGGTGACCGTCAGTGCTGTGAAGGACGACGACGGCGGTCACCTCCTGACGCTGACCCTTTAGCCCTTTCTGCGCGGTCTGTTCCAAGCCGTGAACCGGGCGTAGGCTGTGCGCATGTCTGCGATGCCGGAGGCGTACGGTGCTGCATTGGAGCGGGCCATGGTCCACGCCGGTGATTGGCTTGCGTCGGTTCCCACCCGTTCTGTCCGCCCTTCGTCCGACGCCGACCAGGTGGCCAAGAGCATCCTGCCGCGTCTCCCCGACGAAGCCACCGATGCTGCGGAGGTGGTGGACGAACTCGCAGCGCTGGCCGAGCCCGGCTTGATGGCTATCCAGTCCGGACGGTTCTTTGGGTGGGTGATGGGCGGTACCCTGCCCGCCGCCATGGCAGCCGATTGGCTTGTCTCCGCCTGGGACCAGAACACCGGGCTCCGGTTCGCCACCCCCGCGGCCGCTGCCATCGAGGAATCTGCCGCCGCCTGGCTTTTGGATCTCCTGCATCTGCCCGCCACCGCCGACGTCGGATTCACCACAGGCGCCACCACCGCCAACTTTGTTGGACTGGCTGCGGGCCGTCAGTACCTGATGGACGAGGCAGGCTGGGACCTTGAGGCGCTTGGCCTCAGTGGCGCACCACGCATCACCACGTTTGCCGGCCGGGAACGCCATGCCGCAGTGGATCTTGCGTTGCGGTACCTCGGATTGGGTGCATGCGTCCCTGTAGACGCCGATGACGAAGGACGGATCCTTCCCGATGCGCTGGCCGATGCCATGGATCAGCAGCCCGGCCCGTCGTTGGTCTGCCTGCAGGCGGGCAATCTGCACTCCGGCGCATTCGATCCCATGGAGGGAGCAATAGCTGTGGCCCACGATCGCGGGGCGTGGGTGCACGTGGATGGCGCATTTGGTTTGTGGGCCGCGGTGAGCCCGAAGCTGCGAGGCCGGCTGGCAGGTGTGGAGGACGCGGATTCGTGGGCAACCGACGCCCATAAAACCCTTAACGTCCCCTACGACTGTGGGCTGGCAATCGTTGCCCGCCCGGAAGTCCTGAGGCGTGCCTTCAGTGTCCACACGAGTTACCTCATTGCCACGGATGCCGGGCCTGGGGATCCCTTCGAGAAAGTTCCGGAGATGTCCCGCCGCGCCCGGGGCATTCCGGTCTGGGCCGCACTCAGGCAGCTGGGCCGGGACGGCGTGATTTCCATGGTTGAGCGCCTGGCAGCAAATGCCCGTGCTTTGGCTGAGGGCCTCGCCGCGATCCCCGGTGTGGAAGTCCTCAACGACGTCGTGTTCACGCAAGTTTCGGTGAGCTTCGGCAGTGACGATCGCACACACCGCATCACCCAGCGGCTCATGGCTGAGGGAGCGGTATGGATGTCCGGTTCGGCGTGGCGGGGCCGGGAGATTTTGCGGATCTCCGTGAGCAATTGGACCACGGACGCAGGCGATGTCGCCGCCTCCATCGCAGCCGTGCGGGGTGCGGTGGAGGCCGAACCGGAGACGTAGCGTTCTTCGGCGGCGGACCCATGGTGAAACGGCAAAGCCGCGCCCGTTGCCGCCATCCGCTCCAGTGGGTACTGGTGCGAACGGCGGCAACGGGCGCGGCAATCAAGCAGTCCGGCTTAGTACCAGTTGTTGGCCAAGTGGAAGCCCAGAGCGGCGGACGGGGATCCGTAGCGCTCCTTGATGTAGTTCAGGCCCCACTTGATCTGGGTCTGGTAGTTGGTTTCCCAGTCAGGACCAACGGTAGCCATCTTGGAAGCAGGCAGGGACTGGACGATGCCGTAGGCGCCGCTGGAAGCGTTCATCGCCGTGGTCTTCCAGTTCGATTCCTTCTCCCACAGCGTGTTCAGGGCAGTCATCTCGCCCGGGCCCCAGCCGTAGTTGCCAAGGATGCTCAGTGCGTACGCCTTGGCAGCAGCGGGGTCGTCTACAGCTTTCGGAGCTGCGGCAGCTGCTGCGGCTTCCGCGGCGGCAGCGGCAGCAGCGGCGTCGGCAGCTTGCTTGGCAGCAGCGTCGGCAGCAGCCTTCTCAGCTGCGGCTTGGGCTGCTGCCTGATCAGCGGCAGCCTTTTCGGCCGCGGCCTGCGCGGCTGCTGCCTGATCAGCGGCAGCCTTCTCAGCAGCTGCCTTGTCCGCAGCGGCCCTGTCGGCTGCGCCCTTTTTGGCGGCAGCATTCAGGGAAGCGGAGATCTCAGCCGACTTGTTGGCGTTGACCTGGGCGCTGGCCTGGGTTCCGGCTACGCGGCTCGCCTCGGGGAGGGTCAATGCGGCGTTTGCGGCAGTTCCGAGCGATGCAACGCCCAGTGCAGCTGCCACGACACCGGCTACTACGGACATGCGGTGGCCGGACTTACCCTGGCGGGCTGCGTTCTTGAGGACGGACTGCGACTTGGTGAGCGGTGCGTTGTGTTCGTCGCGGTGACGCGCGGAAGGGCGCGTCTGATCGTTAAATTCAGACATGTGATTACCTCTCAGCGCCTGCGGAGTTAGCTGTCGGGTTCGGATGAGGTCATCCGGCCGCGCATCATGCTGCGGCTTCACCCCAAGGGCCGGCCAAAAAGGCCTGGCCCGGAGACTCTGGGTCCCCCGTCTCTGCCTCGGAGAAAGAACGGACTCCGGGAAGTGGCAGAGCTCGGCGCATCCCGGATGTGGGCCTGCTAGGGACGACCCACCCTTTCGACGGTACAGGAGGTTTCCGCAGAAGTCACATTTAGGTAACAGAGATCACGACGCCGGTGAGTCGCCTTGCTCAATTCGTTACGGACCCTCGCTGCTGACGGTGGGGAGTCGCAGGGCGAATTCCGTGTGTCCCGGCCGTGAGGTCATTTCCACGCTGCCGCCATGCGCTGAAACGATGGATTCAACGATAGACAAGCCGAGTCCGGAGGTGCCCTCAGACCCCGATCTTGCGGCATCAGCACGGGCAAACCGGGAGAAGATCCGGCCTTGGAAATCTTCAGGGATGCCGGGCCCGTTGTCCGTCACGGTGACCACCGCGCTGCCGTCTGCGGAGAGCATGACGCCGGTGACCACAGTCGTGCCCGGGTTGGTGTGCTTTCGGGCGTTGGACAGCAAATTGGCCAGCACCTGGTGAAGTTGGGTGGCATCGCCGCGAACGGTGATGGGCTCATCGGGCAGCTGGAGCTGCCAGATGTGGTCCGGAGCCATGACCTTCTCGTCGCTGACGGTCTCGATCACCAGATGTGTCAGGTCCACGGGCTCAACCTTCACCGGCTGCCCTTCATCCAGCCTTGCCAGAAGCAGGAGGTCCTCCACCAGGGTGGTCATGCGCTCGGATTGGCTCTGGACGCGCGCCAAGGATTTACGGCCGTCCTCGGTGAAGTTCTCGGTCATCCTCAGCAGCTCCGTGTAGCCGCGGATGGCAGTCAGAGGCGTCCTCAGCTCGTGCGAAGCATCTGCAACGAACTGACGCACTTTGGTTTCGCTTTCCTGCCGGGCTTCGAGGGCGCTGGAGACGTTGTTCAGCATTTGATTCAGGGCATACCCAACGCTGCCCACTTCCGTTCCGGGATGGGAGGCCGACGGCGGTACGCGCACCGCAAGTGCCACGTCGCCGGCGTCGAGAGGCAGGCGCGAAACCTTCGTGGCCACCTCGGAGAGCTGCTCAAGCGGCCGCATGGTGCGGCGGATAATGACTGTGCCTGCCAGACCGATCAAGACCAACCCGCCCAGCGAAACCAGCACCATGGTCCACACCAGCGAGGCCTCGGCACTTTGCTTGTCCGCAAGCGGCAACCCTGTCACGATCACGTCGCCGAAAGCAGTTTCGACTGCCACGAGCCGGTAGTCGCCGTTGGAGAATGATCGGTCAACAGGGCCGTTGTCCCCGGGGAGGGAGAGCAGAACCTGCTCGTCGTCGTCAGAGAGGGCGACGCGGTTGCCTTGGGCGTCGATCAGACCTGAGCTTCGCACGCTGGATCCGTCGATCCTCGCGTTGAGTGTCCCCGCCGCCTGGCCTCTGGCCTCCAGCGGGTCAGGCCTACCTGAGGGGGAGGAGGGAAAGTTCGACGGCGGCCTGCCGAAGCTGTTCGCGCGGCTGGACGCCTGCTCCAACTGCCTGTCGAGCTGCTTGTTGAAAAACATGTCCATGGAGGCGTAGCTGACCACTCCCACGGCACCGCAAATCGCGATCAACAGGGCCATAGCCACCAGGACCAGCCGTGTGCGCAAATGCCAGGTGGACGGGTTGAGCCAACTTCGCGGTGGCTTATTGGCCACTCCCGAACGTTTGCTCAACGCTTAGTCCGCAGGCTTGATAACGTATCCGGCACCGCGAATGGTGTGGATCATGGGCGGGTGGTTCGCTTCGATCTTTTTGCGCAGGTAGGAGATGTAAAGCTCCACGATGTTGGCCTGTCCGCCGAAGTCGTAGTCCCACACACGGTCCAGGATCTGGGCTTTGCTTACCACTCGTTTCGGGTTCTCCATGAGGTATCGCAAAAGCTCAAACTGCGTGGCTGTGAGGGGAATATCCTCGCCGGCGCGTGTCACTTCGCGGGTGTCCACATTCAGGGTGAGGTCTCCCACCGCCAGCTCTGCTGTGTCCATGGCTGCCACGCCGGAACGCTGGACCAGCCGGTGAAGGCGAAGGAGGACTTCCTCCATGCTGAAGGGTTTGGTGACGTAGTCGTCCCCACCCGCTGCGAGTCCCACGATGCGGTCCTGCACAGCGTCCTTTGCGGTGAGGAACAGGGCGGGAACTTCCGGGGCGAAAGTGCGGATGCGGTTCAGGACCTCGACGCCGTCGAAACCGGGCAGCATGACATCGAGGACCAGCACGTCGGGCCGGAAGTCCTTGGCAAGGCTCACTGCTTCCGGACCATCGCCGGCTACGGCAACGGACCAGCCCGCCATGCGCAGGCCCATGCTCATCAGCTCGGCGAGGCTGGGTTCGTCATCCACCACCAGGGCGCGGATTGGAGAGCCGTCCGGGTGGGTCAGCTGGGGAAGGTTGTTGGTCATGGAGTGCGAGGAGGCCATGGGACAACTTTCCCTTCTGCCGGTAAGCCGACGCTTTGCACGTCCTGTGAGGACGCTGTGAAGTCCACACTAGCGAGGTGGGAGCACCTGCACACGCTCTTGCGGAGGCACCTTGTGCGCCGATTTCGTTGTGTTCTACAGCTTGTAGCAGACTTTGGGGCAGAAAATCGGCGAGGGGGGATACCTACGATTGGACAACAAGTGTTTCAGATCGTGAGATTCAGTGTGGAGGGAGTTCCTTGGAAGTGAGGTGCGCAGGATGCCGACCTCGCCGAAGATAATTCACTGAAGTGCGAAGATTTCCTACTCCAGCCGAATGAAATGGTGTTCATTTATGACCTCCACTGAATTGTGATTTGCAGCACAATAGACCTCCGCGTCTCAAAATGTGGACGGTTCCGCGCTTTGTTACTTGCGTGTTGCCATTGTTACGTTGCACACTTCCAATGTGAACAAGAACTCAACAGCACCTGCAGCCGCAGCAACCTGGCCCAGCACACCCGCTGGCCATGATGACCGCTGTTGTCGAATGCAAGCCTAACTTTCCACCCCAAGAAGTTTCAGGCATTCGCCCCCTAGCCCAGCGTTGGGCGCCCCTCCCCAAACTCATTGCGGGGACAACCAGCATTCGAAGCCGCGATGACGGCTATTCACTTTTGAGGTAAGCACTCCATGTCAGTTGCATCTGGATACGTCCACATCTCCGTCCGTAACGCCAACAAGGCCGCGTCAAACGCAGGGCTTCGCCCCGGCTTCGGCAGCCGTCCAGGCTACTCTCCCGCTCCGCAAGGGGCTGGTCAGCAGGCGCCCGGATACGTGCCGCAGGGCTACAACCCCAACTCCTACGGCCAGTTGCGCGCAGTCCCCACCGCAGAGCCGGCACCCATGACGGCCCCCACTCCTGTGATTGCGCAGTCGGACAAGCTCCGCCCCGTTGCCAACGACAACGTCGCCCGCGGCTTCGTCCTCTACATGGGCATTGACGAAGAAACCGCAGCAGCTGCAGGAACCTCCATCGCCAAGCTGGCCCAGGAAATCCGGGCCTACGCGCAATCCCTCGTGACCGGCGCTGAAAGCTACGCCGCCGTCGCAGTTGCCCCCGCAGGGGCACCCGGGTCCGCGCTCGACGTCGTGCGTTCCACCTTCGGCGACCCCACCGTTGCCGCACGCCAGCGCACTGAAGCCGCACGCCCGGCGCCCCAGCAGGAATCCCGTCCGTCCGGCGTGCTGATCGACCTCGCCCGGCGCGAAGTGCACCTCGACGGCGAATCGCTGAACCTGACGTTCAAGGAATTCGAGCTTCTCAACTACCTCGTCGAGAACGGCACCCGCACGGTTGGCCGCGACGAATTGCTCGAGGGCCTCTGGCGCAATGCCGAAGAGGTACCCAACGAGCGCACCATCGACGTCCACATCCGCCGCCTCCGCTCCAAGCTGGGCCGCCTCGCCAACACCGTCCGCACGGTCCGCGGCCAGGGTTACCGCTTCTACGAGCACCCCGAAGTTATCGTTTGGGCAGCACCCGAATACTCGATCTAAGTAGCACTACGCCGAAAGCGCCTGTCCTGTAAGGGCGGGCGCTTTCGCGTTCGCGGGGTGATTCAGCGGCGGGCGCTTCCGGCGCCGGTGCTGCCATCACCCACATTGGCCGTCAAATACCTTGGACACGCCTGCTTCACCGCGTGTCGTGGTTGCCGCGAATTCAAAGTTGGTGACGGCGGCCCGCAGGAAGCCTCGGGGGTCTGCGGCGGATAGGGTTGGGTTATGAGTGACCATCACATTAAGCGCCTGGTGATCATGCGGCATGCCAAGGCCGATTGGCCCATGGGTGTGCCTGATCATGAGCGTCCCTTGGAGGAGCGTGGGCACCGGGAGGCTCCGTTGGCTGGGAAGTGGTTGCTCAAACAGGGTGTTGTGCCCGACTTTATCCTGTGTTCGTCAGCGTTGAGGACCCGGCAGACCTGCACCTGGGTGTGCGATGAGTTGGGGGACAAGGCACCGACGCCCAAACTTGAGGACGGCTTGTACTCCGCCTCGGCCAACCGGATGTTGACGGTCATCAACCACGTTCCCGACACCGTGACCACGTTGATGGTGATCTCGCATATGCCCGGAGTTCAGGATCTTGCCATGCATCTGGCTTCCCGCGATTCGGACCACGACGCTTACATGGATGCTGCAACCCGCTACCCAACGAGTGCGTTGACGGTAATGGAAACGGAAAAGTCGTGGGCTGAGCTCGATGGGCAGGATGCCAGGCTGACGCACTTCAAGGTCCCCCGCCCCTAGGCCATCTGGCCCGCAAAGTTGCCTTTGTTGGGTGCTTTTGCAACACTGTAGTCCTCTATTCCCCAGTGTTAGGCCGATGTTTTGACGGGCATTTCAGGTTTCACGACGCCAACCGTGCGCTGACCTTTCCCTGATGCCCTTTGTGGGCCGGTGGTTGCAGCGCATTCGCTGAAACCACTGGAGCCTCGGAGCATCATGTCTACATCAAAAAACCCGTCCATCACCCTGACCGACGTACGCCTTCAATGGCCGGACGGCACCACTGCCTTGGCCGGAATCTCCGGAACTTTCGGAACTGGCCGCACAGGCCTGGTGGGGTCCAACGGCGCCGGAAAATCAACGTTACTGCGCCTCATTGCCGGGATCCTCACCCCGACGGGTGGAGCTGTATCCACCAGCGGCGACGTCGGCTACCTTCCGCAGGCACTCACCCTCATTACTGACTCGACGGTGGCGGACCTGCTCGGCATCGGCCACAAAGTGAAGGCCCTGCGGGCGATTGAATCGGGTGACGCTTCGGTGGAGAACTTCGATGTGTTGGGCGATGACTGGGACATCGAAACGCGCGCGGACGAGTCCCTGCGCCACATCGGCTTTTCAGGCGCGGACCTGGACCGGAATGTTGGCGAAATCTCAGGAGGCGAAGCCATGCTGGTTGCCATCACGGGACTCCGGCTCCAGAGGACAGCAATTACCCTCTTGGACGAGCCAACGAACAACCTGGACAGGGACGCACGAGCCAAGCTTGCCAGCCTCCTCTCTACCTGGCCGGGAACGCTGGTGGTGGTCAGCCATGATCTCGCCCTGCTGGAGCTAATGGACAACACGGCGGAACTGCATGGCGGGGAACTCACAGTCTTCGGAGGGCCTTACAGTGCCTGGCGGTCCCATGTGGATGAGAAACAGGCCGCGGCAGTTCAGGCCGCCCAGGCCGCGAAGCAGACCGTGAAGGTTGAGAAGCGCCAACGCCAGGAAGCTGAAGTGAAGCTGGCTAAGCGTTCCCGGACCGGTCAAACCAGCTATGACAACAAGAAGGGCTCCAAGATTCTTATGAATCAGCGGGCCTCCGACGCGCAAGTGTCCGCGGGGAAGCTGCGCTCGGGATCGGACCACAAGGTGAATGCCGCCCAGGCTGCACTGGACGCCGCCTCGTCCAGGATCAGGGAAGAGGAGCGGATCAGTGTTAATCTTCCGGATCCGGACGTTCCCCGCAGCCGGCGGATCGCGGAGTTGTGGGGAACGAATCGTGCTTTCCTGGTGGAAGGACCGGAACGGGTGGCCATCATCGGCGCGAACGGCGTAGGGAAGACCACGCTGCTAGAACGCGTGGTCCGGGGCGAAGCGGTGACAGGCGACGACGGCAGCCGTCACGACGTAGAATCCGGAGCCGCTGGGGGTCGTCTTCTCACCGAGCGGGCCGGTTATCTGCGGCAGCGACTCGATGGCTTGGACGACGCCGCGACCACGTTGGAAAATGTCCAGTCGGCGGCACCAACCGTCCCTGCAGGTGAAATTCGCAACCAGTTGGCGCGGTTCCTGCTGAGGGGCGATAGTGTCTACCGGCCCGTTCATACTCTCTCAGGGGGCGAACGGTTCAGGGTTTCGCTTGCCAGGCTTCTCTTTGCCGATCCGCCGCCGCAGGTACTGATTCTCGATGAGCCGACCAACAACCTCGATATCCAGAGCGTGGACCAGCTCGCGGACGCGTTGAATACCTACCGCGGCGCCGTCATCCTGGTCAGCCACGACGACGAATTCCTGGCCCGCCTTGATCTGGACCTGGTGCTGAACCTGGACCATGACGGGTCACTCACCGAAATGCCGTCGCTGCCTGGTGGGTGGGCTTCTCTATCCAGAGAATAGCTCCTCGGCGGCTATTTCCCGCAGCATTCGAACGGCGAGCTGGATGTTGGGGCTGGCGGTCATCGTCTTCCGGTACACCACGCCCACGGACCGTTGCTGCGCGGGGTTCATCACTGGAATGGCAACCACACCCTGTGGGAGCGGCGGTCTGCCGAGCCGCGGTACCAGTGCTACGGCCACACCCTGTTCCACCATGGCGATGTGTGTGGAGAAGTCGGGATCATAGACGCGGATATCCGGGACCCTCCCCAGCCCGGCGAAAATCTGCAGGAGTGCCTCGTTGCAGATGGCGCCCGCCGGGGTGCTGATCCAGGTCTCGTCCAGCAAGTCTTCACGCTCGACGGCGGCGCGTCCGGCAAGTGCGTGGGTGCTGTTGACGAGGACGTCGGCTTGGTCGACGCAGAGGTCCTCATGTGCCAGGTTCTCCGGGATCACCAAGGGCACCGAGTTCCAGTTGTGGACCACCGCGAGTTCCGCTTCGCCGGAGGTAACCCTTTGCACCGCTTCTCGGGGATCCTCGGCAATGACCGTGATGTCCAGGGCGGAGTGGGCGGCGGCCATGCGCCCGAGCATGGGTCCCACCAAGCCTCGGCATGCGGTGGAAAAGGCCACCAGCCTCAGGAGCCCCGAAGGTCTCGCGGGGTCGGCGAGCAGGGTGGCCTGCAACTCCTCAAGCTCACCCATGATCCGGCGGCCATACCCTGCCAGGGCCAGGCCACGCTCTGTGAGGAGCACTCCGCGGCCGTTCCGTTCGAGAACGGTAACGCCGGTTTGCTTCTCAAGTTTCTTGATCTGCTGCGACACTGCGGACGGACTGAACCCCATGACGTCCGATGCCGCCACAACCGAGCCGTGCTGCTCTACGGCAACCAAGGCCCTCAATGCGGAGATATCGATCATGAAGTAAATCTACGCTGTTCCATAACGAATTCAACGCTGGTGCTTCAACCAAAAGAGGACCAGAGTGTACATGTGAACCTTCGCCACTCCGCCCTTGCCGTTGTTGTTGCTGTCCTGTGGGGCATCAACTTCGTCGCTATCGACCTCGGTCTGCACACGAACGGACGGGAGGTCCCGCCACTGCTCTTCGTGGCCATCCGCTTCTTGCTGGTGGTCTTTCCCTTCATCCTGTTCATCCGTAAACCAGAGGTGGGCTGGAAGGCGATTGTCGGCGTCGGGCTCTTCATGAGTGCCGGCCAATTCGGCCTCCTGTACCTGGGCATGGCACTGGGCATGCCGGCTGGCCTGGCATCCTTGGTACTTCAAGCACAAGTGTTGTTCACCATCCTGATCGCAGCGAGATTCCTGGGCGAGAGGCCGAGCCGCCGCCAACTGGCGGGCGTGGCCCTGGGCATCGCGGGCCTGGCAGTGGTGGCATTGGGGCGCAGTGCCGTGGCTCCGGTGCTGCCGCTCATGATCGTTCTCGCCGCGGCGTTGTCCTGGGCGATCGGCAACGTAGTGGCACGGCACTCGAAGGCTGCTTCGGGCTTGGGCCTGGTGGTGTGGTCAGGCGCCGTAGTGCCGGTTCCGTTGGCTGGCTTGTCGCTGGTGGTGGATGGGCCGGACACAGTGTGGGCGACGCTCACCGACCTTCAGCCGGCCACCATACTGAGCGCGATCTACACCGCCGTGTTTGCATCCCTGATCGGCTACGGCATCTGGAACCGGCTGTTGTCGCTGTACCCGAGTTCCGACGTCGTGCCTTTCACGCTTCTGGTCCCTGTGGTCGGGATGACGGCAGCGTGGCTGGTCCTCAACGAGATTCCCACGCTGACCGAAATCCTGGGCGGGCTGATCCTGCTCCTCGGAGTTGCCACCGCAGTCCTTGGCGGTCCCCGGAAACGCCAGGACATAGCCGTTGTGGGGCCCGCTCTGCGGCTCTAGATCCCGCGCGAGCACGCAGAGGAGGCCCCACAAGGCAAAGAAGATCACCGCAGGTTGAAGATGGTTCGATGCCAATCTTTCTCGGTCACGTCGTCCAACCCGAACATCACATGCTTGACCTGGGTGTACTCCTCAAAGGAGTATGCGGACATGTCCTTGCCGAAGCCGGATTGCTTGAAGCCGCCGTGGGGCATCTCGGAGATGATCGGGACATGGTCGTTGACCCAAAGGCAGCCGGCCTTGATCTCACGGGTAGCCCGCAAGGCCCGCTGGAGGTTGTTCGTCCAGGCCGAGGCTGCCAGTCCGTAGACGGTGTCATTCGCCAACGTAATGGCTTCATCATCGGTATCGAACGGGAGGACCACCAGAACCGGTCCGAAGACCTCATCCCTAACGATCTCCGAGTCCGGCGCGGCGTCAACCACCAGGGTGGGCCGGTAAAAGGCGCCGTTCTCCAAGCCCCCATCCGTAGGAGCGTAGCCGCCGGCCATGACCTTGCTGTAACTGCGGGCACGGTCCACCATTCCGGCCACGTGGTCCCTCTGTTTGAAGGAAACCAGGGGACCCAAGTCTGCGTCGGTATCCCCGGGAGTGCCCAGGACGATCCCTTCGAAGCGGGCGGCGACCTTAGCTACGAACTCCTCGTACACGCTCCGGTGCACGATTGCCCGGGTGGCCGCGGTGCAATCCTGACCGGTGTTGATCAGCGAGCCGGCCACCGCGCCATGCACGGCAGCCTCCAAATTCGCGTCGTCGAACACTACAAAGGGTGCCTTGCCGCCCAACTCAAGGTGCACGCGCTTGGCGTTGACGGCGGCAGCTTCCAGGACCGTGCGGCCAACGATAGTGGAGCCTGTGAAAGAGACCATGTCCACGTCGGGGTGCCGCATGAGGGCTGCCCCAACGGTGGCGCCGTCGCCCACCACCACGTTCACCACGCCGTCGGGCAGGCCGGCATCACTGAGCGCTTGCGCGAACATGAGAGACGTCAGCGGCGTGATCTCGGCGGGTTTGAGAACGATCGTGTTGCCTGCGGCGATGGCCGGAAGGACCTTCCACGCTGCCATTTGCAGGGGGTAGTTCCACGGTGCGATGGATCCCACCACGCCGATCGGTTCCCGGCGGATGGAGGACGTGTGTTGGGGCGAATACTCGGCGGTGGCCTTGCCTTCGAGGTGCCGCGCGGCGCCTGCGAAGAAGTCGATGTTGTCGATCGTGCCGGGGACGTCGAATTCCCGGGTCAGCCGCAGTGGCTTGCCCGTCTGTGAACTCTCAACCCGGGCGAATTCCTCCGCACGATCTTCGATGATGCGGGCGAATTTTTGCAGAATGCCGGCTCGTTCTCCCGGGGCGGTTCGAGACCATGCCGGGAAGGCCGAACGGGCGGCTGCTACCGCGGTCTCAAGGTCCGACAGGGACGCCAGCGCCACGTTTTCCACCACCTCTGAGGTAGCTGGATTGATGACCGTGAGGCTTTTTCCGGAGGTGCCGGACAGCAGTTGTCCGTTGATGAACTGGTGCATTGGGTACCGTGCTTTCCCTGCCGGGCGTCGCTGTCCGGGCAGTGCTGAATGGACGACGCCGGATGGTGGCGTCGTGCGGGGAAGGTGGGTTGCGTTGCTGGTCAGGCGGCAGGTTTGGCCAGCAGCCAGTCAGGCCTGCTTGGTGCTTTCGCGTTCGGCGCTGTCCAGGATGGCCGAGAGACCGGCTTGGAACGCTTTGAGGGAGTCGAGGTTTTGCAGTGCAGTGTGATGTTTTTCAAGGAGCGGGCGACCGGTGATGCGCGTGAAAACCCGTGGGTTGAGCCAGGGGTCATGCCCTTCTGAGTCCGGGAGCCGCTGGATTTCAACCGCAATGCCCGCTCCGAGCGCAAGGGTGTAGCTTTCCAGGGCCGCGTAGTAGTGCACCACGCGGTCCTCAGCCAGCCCGGCGTCGGTGAGGCATTGAAGGACGAACTCGATTGCTTTTAGCTCGCCGGGGCCATAGGTGTCCGTGGCGAACGACTCGCTGCCTAAGGAGGGATGCTGCATGAAGGCTTTGAGGAGCTCGTCAAGGTAGGCCTCCAGCCGGGCACGCCAATCCTGGTCGCGTGCAGTGGCTAGTGTGCGCTCAACGGACATCATGAACAACTGGTCCAGTGCTGCCCTGACGATTGCGTCCCTGTTCCGGAAATGCCGGTAAACGGCCGTGGCGTCCACCTCGAGTTCCTGTCCCAATCGGCGCACGGTCAGCCGTTCCCCGAGTTCCTGGCTGGAAATCCGCAGGACGGCGTCGATGATGGTGGCCGGGTCAAGGCGCGTTCGGCGGTCCGTCGACTGTGCTGGCTGCACCATCAGTTGTCCGCCTTCCATGCGTTCCGGGGTTGATTATCAACCTACATGATTCATGGCGTCCTCCTTTCAAGAACCAATCAAAGTCTTTGTCAGCATTGATGTCAACACTGTTGACTTAAGTGTGATCCGGCTCATAGTGTGTCTCGCAGCGTTGAATTTCCCCACGAAAGGACTCGAACGTGCACGCAGAGATTTTGTTTGAGAACGGATGGGTGTACACCGGCAATGACGCCGAACCCCTCCGCGCAAACCTTGCCATAGCCGATGGCCGGATCGTCGCCGTCGGAACACCCGACGAGCTTCAGGGTTCGATCACGCCGGAAACCCGCAGGGTGGACCTGCAAGGGCAACTGGTGGTCCCTGGCTTCCAGGATGCCCACATCCACCCCATCTTCGCCGGGATCGAATTGCTTCAGTGCGACCTGACGGAGGCCACCAGCGCAGAAGAAGCCGTGGCGAGGGTGACCCGTTACGCAGCCGACAACCCGGATGAACCCTGGATCCTGGGCGCCGGGTGGTCCATGGATTTCTTCCCGGGCGGCACGCCAACACGGGAACTGCTGGACGCCGTGGTGCCGGACCGGCCCGTCTACCTCCTAAATAGGGACCACCACGGCGCGTGGGCCAACACGGCAGCGTTTGAGGCGGCGGGAATCGGCGCGGAAACACCTGATCCTGAGGGCGGCCGGCTGGAACGCGAAGAAGACGGGACGCCCGCAGGCACAGTGCATGAGGGGGCCATGGACCTGTTCAATGCCGTCAAGCCAGCGGTGCCGTATGAGTTGGCGTACCAAGGCCTGCTCGCGTCCCAGCAATTGCTGTTGTCGCAGGGCATCACGGCCTGGCAGGACGCCTGGGTTCCCATCCCCGAGGGCGAACATGCCGATCATCTGGACGTCTACATGGACGCGGCGAAGGCGGGAGACTTGAAAGTCCGGGTCACCGCATGCCAGTGGTGGGACAGGACAGCGGGAATGGCCCAGCTGGATCTGATCACAAAGAGGCGCCAACGTGTGGCCGATTCCTTCGACCACTATCAGCTCAACGCCAACACCGTGAAGGTGATGGTGGACGGAGTGGCAGAGAATTACACAGCCGCAATGCATCACGTGTACCTCGATCACCACGGCCACCACACGGACAACCGTGGCATCGAATTCTTCGAGCCCGAGGAGCTGAAGGAGTTCGTCACAGCGATAGATGCGGCCGGCATGCAGGTTCACTTCCATGCTCTCGGCGACCGCGCCGTGACTGACGCTTTGGGTGCACTTGAGGCAGCGCGGGACAGCAACGGGGCCAACGACAACCGGCACCATCTGGCGCACCTCCAGGTGGTTCGCAGCGAGGATGTTCCCCGTTTTGCCGAGCTGAATGCGGCGGCCAACGTGCAGGCTCTCTGGGCGTGCCACGAAGAACAGATGGACACCCTCACCCTCCCATTCCTGGAACCGGGTGCCGAGGACAGGCACTACCCCTTTGGCGAGCTTGCTTCCGCGGGTGCCCAATTGGTGGCCGGGAGCGACTGGCCTGTCTCCACGGCGGACCCGATTGCGGCCGTCCACGTCGCAGTTAGCCGCGTAGCGCCGGGGGAGGACCTGCCCCCGCTCGGCCCGGAATCGCAAAAGCTCAGCCTCAAACAGATCCTGGATGCCTACACGCAGGGATCAGCGTGGATCAACCACCTGGACACGAAAACGGGAACGCTGGATCCGGGAAAACTCGCCGACCTCGCCGTACTGGACCGAAACGTCTTCGACCTCCCTGCGCAGGAACTGCACCGGTCGGTGGTGACGCAGACGTGGATTGGGGGCGAGTGCGTTTATGACCGCGCGCTCACCCGAAACAGTCAAGCTCAACCGGCCTCGGTGATGCCATGAGGCCGCAGCCAGCGCCGCAGCCCGCGAAAGGTGCCGTGCGTTTGAAACAGCGGACGACGCCGTCGCGCATCACCGCGGTTGGGGTCGCCGCCGTCGTCGCCGGTCTGGTCCTGGGCGGCTGCGGTGTTCGATCCGCCAGCGTGACTGACGCCGCGAACGGAGCCAAGTTCAGCATGTCCGACTCCACGCCGGCCCCCACCAAGGAGATCGATAACTTCAACTGGGCCATGTACGCGGAGCCGTTCTCCCTGGACTATGCGTATGCCTTCGACTACCCGGACAACACTGTCCTGTCCAACGTGTGTGAGTCGCTGTTCCGCTGGAACGCTGACCTGTCCACGGCGCCGGGCCTGGCCACGGGAGTTGAAAACCCCGATCCGCTGACCTGGATTTACACCATCCGGCAGGGCGTGAAGTTTCACGACGGAACCGAGATGACAGCGGACGATGTGGTTGCCTCCTTGAGCCGCCACGTGGACCCCGAAGTGGGATCCTTCTGGGCCTCCGCATACCAGAACGTGGAGTCCATCGAGAAGACCGGCGACTTCGAGGTCACGGTGACCACCACCCGGCCGGACTACGTGTTCAACAGCTCCTTGGTGGGAGCTACGGGCGTGGTGGAGTCCGCCGAAACGCTGGAAGCTGCCGGCAAGGACTACGGCAACTCAAGCACCGGCGTGAACTGCACCGGCCCGTTCCAATTCGAGCAATGGGAAGCCGGTGAAAGCATCACCCTCAAGCGCTTCGATGATTACTGGGACCCGGAACTCAAAGCCAAGTCCCAGCAGGTCACCTTCAAAATGCTGCCCGATGCCACATCGCGTATCAATGCGTTCCAGACCGGCGAAATTGATGGCGGCTTCGCGATCCCTTCCAATGCCATGGACATCCTGAAAGCCAACAAAGATGCCGGCTCGCTGTACTTCGGCGAGGACACGTCGGTGCAAAGCCTGGTCTTCACCAACCTCGGCGGCACCTTCCAGGACGTACGGGTCCGCAAGGCGCTGATGATGGCCATCAACCGTGAAGCCTTGATCAAGGCGGCCGAACAGGGCTATGCGAAGAAGACGGACGCGCTGACCACCAAGAGTGTGTGGAAGGACGTGGCATCGCAAACTACGGACGAGGCTTTTGACAGCCTGCTGTCCACTCCCTATGACCTGGAAGAAGCCAAGAAACTCATCAAGGAAGCAGGGGCCGAGGGCAGCAAGTTTGTCTTTGCCACCGCCTCACTGAACGCAGCTTTCGACATCACGGCAAGGGCCATCGCATCCGCAGCCAAGGAGATCGGCCTGGACCCGGAAATCCAGACAATGTCCAACGACAAATACACCACGCTGTTCTCAGACCCCGAGTCGCGCAAGAACGTGGACCTCCTGGTGACCTCTTGGTATCTCTCCAGCACCGAGCCCTTGGAAATGTACAGCGTGCTGCGAACCGGCGATTTCAGCAACTACGGCGGCTGGAGCAACCCGGAATTCGACGACCTGGTGAACTCTGCCTACGGCGTGCAGGACCCCGACGCCCGGGGTGAACTCACGGGCCAGGCCGCCAAACTGGCCAGCGAGGAAGTGGTGTGGGGGCCGCTCTACGAGACCGTCACGTCCATGTGGCTGGGCAAACGCATTACCGGGGCGGACCCCTCCATCAACTACATGTACTTCCCGTGGGCAGCCCAGATAGGAGGTCGCTGACATGACCGCTACAGATCAAGTCCAAGCAACCACCCCGCCGGGCGCTCCCACCCGCAAGCGGGAAAAACGCAGCGCAGTCCGCCCGGCCGTGTACATCGTGAAGAAGCTGCTGGCCTTGGTTGCCACACTCTTTGTTGCCTCACTGGCCGTGTTCTTCTCACGCTTCCTGGTTCCCGGCGACCCGGCGCGCTTCCTCCTGAGGGGACGCAGCCCCAAGCCTGAGGCACTCGAAGAGATCACCCGGCAGTTCGGCCTGGATAAACCGGCCTGGGAACAGTACCTGAACTGGCTCGGCGGCATTCTCCAAGGGGATTGGGGCCGCTCGCTGACCTACCGCCAGGACGTCTCCGACGTCTTACTGGGACGGTTGCCAACCACCCTGCAACTTGTGGCGCTCGCCGCAGTGTTCATCACAGTCCTGGGATTGTTCGCCGGCATTGTGGCCAGCCTCAACAAGGGCTTCGGCGACCGCTTTATCCTCATCACCCTTACCGCTGCCGGGGCAGTGCCGCCGTTCGTGGCAGCCATCGCTTTGGTGGCGCTCTTCTCCGTGGGCCTGGGCTGGTTTCCCTCCTTTGGAAGCGGCGACGGCGGATGGGACCGGATCTGGCACCTCACCCTCCCGGCGCTCGCCTTGGGCATCACCTACATCGCCATGGTGGCGCGGGTGACCCGTTCCTCGATGAACGAGCAACTGCTCCGCGAACACGTTGAGGTGGCAACCAGTCGCGGCCTCACCCGCGGATCCGTGGTGGCACGCCACGTCCTGCGCAACGCCCTGGGTCCCATCCTGACTGTGAGCGGCGTGCTCGTGGCCGGACTTTTGGTCTCCAGCGCCATCATCGAGCGGACGTTCGGCCTCTCCGGCATCGGACAGCTCCTTGTGCAGTCCATCGACAGGCTCGACTTCGGCGTCGTCCAAGCAATCGTCATGGTAGTGGTGGCAGCTTTCGTCCTGGTCAACACCGTGGTGGACCTCGTCCAACCCTTCATTGATCCGCGTATCGCGGCCGGAACGGAGTCCCGATGACGTTAGCCATCCAACTGCCGCAGGCGGGCCTTCGCCGTTACGGCAGCCTCCTGTCACCCATGGCGTGGGGCGCGCTCGCCGTCGCCGCCGCCGTCGTACTTCTCTCACTGTTCGCCCCGGTCCTGGCGCCCTACGACCCCGACTATGTGGACCTCAATAACGTCCTTGCCGGTCCCGGCGGACAGCACCTGCTGGGGACCGACGCGCTGGGCCGTGATCTCCTTAGCCGGCTCATGCACGGCGGGCGGACCTCGCTGCTGGGCCCCACCATCGTGGTGATCGGATCCACTGTCCTGGGTCTGCTGCTTGGCTTGGTTGCCGGCTGGTCCGAGGGCTGGCTGGGCAAAGTATTGGGCCGCCTCTTCGACCTTCTCTTTGCTTTTCCCGCGCTGCTCATGGCCATGCTTGCCATCGCCTTGTTCGGTAAGGGGCTCTTCGCACCCATTTTGGCCATGACCATTGCCTACGTTCCCTACGTTGCCAGGCTCGCCCAGTCCCTGGTGGTGGCTGAGCGCGGGCGGCCGTATGTCCAGGCCTACCGCGTGCTCGGATTCCGCACGCCCTGGGTGGTGCTGGGACGGGTTCTCCCCAACCTGATTCCGACCGTTGGCGCCCAATCAACATTGAACTTTGGCTACGTGCTGGCCGACCTCGCGGCTCTCTCGTTCATCGGACTGGGGGTCCAGCCGCCTACCAGCGACTGGGGCGCAATGATCGAGGAATCCCGCGGCGCACTGCTGGGCGGCTACATCCTGCCCGCCTTCTGGCCGGCATTGGCAGTTGTCCTGGTGGTGGTGGCCGTCAACGTCATTGGCGAGGAACTGTCAGACCGCATCGGAGGAAAACTTTCATGAGCCAGCTGTTGCAGATCGAAAACTTTACGCTCGGTTTCCCAGGCAGGCCGCCGCTGCTGGACAGTATTTCCTTGCACGTGAACGACGGCGAAGCGGTCGCCTTGGTGGGGGAGTCCGGCTCAGGCAAGTCCCTGACTACCCGGGCCGCACTGGGGCTGTTTCCTGGCGGCTCGCAGTCCTCCGGCGTCGTGTCGGTTCAGGGACTCGACACCCTCACGGCGAGCAAACAACGCCTCATGGAGCTGCGGCGGAGACACGCTTCCATGATCTTCCAGGACCCCAGGGCCGGCATCAATCCTGTCCGGACCGTAGGGGACTTCCTCACAGAGACGCTGCTGCGCTTTGACGGGCTGTCCCGGGCCGAGGCCACCGAACGCTCCGTGAAGCAACTGGAGCAGGTGGGTCTTCGGCGAGCCAAAGAACTCATGGATCAGCACCCGCACCAGCTATCGGGCGGCATGCTCCAACGAGTCATGATCGCAGCCGCACTCCTGAACTCACCGGATCTGTTGCTGTGCGACGAACCCACCACCGCCTTGGATGTCACCACTCAGGCAGGGATCGTGCGACTCCTCCGCGAAGAGCAACAATCGCGGGGAATGGGCATGCTCTTCATCACGCACGACCTCAACCTTGCCGCCAGCTTGTGTGAACGTGTCTACGTTCTTCGGCGCGGCGAAGTGGTGGAGCACGGACCAACCCAGACTGTTTTCCTGACGCCCCAGCAGGACTACACGCGGCAGCTGGTGGAGGCGACGCCCGTGATTGAAGTGGGCGGTTTGGCTGCGCCGGTGGCCGCGGGGTCACCCCTGCTCCACGTTTCCGGGCTATCCAAAACGTACCAACTGCCCCGCGGCGAAATCATCACCGCCTTGGATGGCGCCGGTTTCAGCCTGCCGGAGGGTGGGTCCTTGGGCGTGGTGGGTGAGTCGGGTTCCGGAAAGTCCACCCTGGCCCGCCTTGTGGTCGCGCTGGAAACCGCCACATCCGGTGAACTCACGCTGCGGGACATCCCCCGGCCGCACCGGGCCCTGAAAGCCTCCGAACGGAAAGTCCTGGCCAAGGATGTCCAAATTGTGTTCCAGGACCCCTACCTGTCTTTGGACCCGCGTATCCCTGTAGGAAATGCTGTGGCAGATGTCTTCCGCCTGCATCAGAAGCAAGGACGCAAGGAAGCCAAGGACAGCGCCCGGGTCCTGCTGGGGCGGGTGGGAATTGGACCGGAACGGTTCGATGCACGGCCGCGCGCACTGTCGGGTGGGCAGAGGCAACGGGTTGCGCTGGCCAAGGCGCTCGCTGCCCGCCCCCGGCTTTTGGTCCTGGACGAGGCCACCAGTGCCTTGGACGTCTCTGTCCAGGCTCAGGTACTGGAGCTCGTGGAGGAGTTGCGGGACCAGCTTGGACTGACCATCTTGTTCGTCACCCATGACCTGGCCGTGGTCTCGCGTCTTTGTTCCGAGCTCCTGGTGATGCATCAGGGACGGATCGTGGAGCAGGGGCCAACGGCTCGAATCCTTGAGGACCCCGGGGACGATTACACGCGGAACCTCATCGCCTCCCGTCCCCGGCCATTGTGGGACGCCGAGCCGGTCACTGCCTAGGCAATCCCGCCAACACCAGCAGCCCCGGCCACCATCAACAGTCCCGGCGCAATGTGAGTGCGCCCAGAAGCAGGAGAATTTCCCGTGAATACCACCGTTTTCGAACGGAACGTCCCGCAGGCCGCCGTCGTAGCCCGTGCCTTGGAAGGCGCGGCCCACCGGCCGTTCTGGATCGACGACCTCAAGGACTCAGCCACACGCTACCCACAACTCGACGGCGACGCTGCCGCGGACCTCGTGATCGTCGGCGGCGGCTATACCGGGTTGTGGACGGCGCTGCGTGCCAAGGAACGAGACCCTGGCCGGACGGTGATCCTGCTGGAAGGGGAGCGGGTGGCATGGGCAGCGTCGGGCCGCAATGGCGGTTTCTGCGAGGCGAGCCTCACCCACGGCCATGAGAACGGCAAGAACCGTTGGCCGGACGAGCTGGAGACCTTGGACCGGCTGGGCATGGAGAACCTGGACCGCATGCAGGAAGCCGTGGAGAAGTACGGCATGGATTGCGAGTGGGAGCGGACGGGTGAACTGAACGTTGCGGTGGAACCGCATCAGGTGGCCTGGCTCCAGGAGGATGACAGCCCCGGCAGCGTTTTCCTGGACCAGGAGGCCGTGAGGGCGGAGGTCAACTCGCCCACTTACTTGGCCGGCCGCTGGCATAAGGACTCCGTGGCGATGGTCCACCCGTACAAACTCGGCCTCGAGCTGGCGCGGGTGGCAGTGGAGCTGGGCGTGGTGATCTATGAGGGCACACGCGTCCGCGAGCTGAAGGACCACGAGGACGGCGTCACGGTGGTGACGGAACGGGGAAACGTAGAAGCGGGAAATGTGGTGCTTGGTACCAACGTGTTTCCGTCCCTGCTCAAGCGGAACCAGCTGATGACGGTGCCGGTGTACGACTACGCGCTCATGACCGAGCCCCTCACCCCGGAGCAGTTGGCGTCCATCGGCTGGTCCCAACGGCAGGGGATTGGTGATGTTGCCAACCAGTTCCACTATTACCGCATCACCAAGGATCATCGGATCCTGTTCGGTGGCTACGACGCCCTCTACTTTTGGGGCCGGCGCGTGGACCAGCGGCACGAGCACCAGCCAGCGACGTGGGAGAAGATCGCCTCGCACTTCTTCACGACGTTCCCGCAATTGGAGGGCCTGAAGTTCACGCACAAGTGGGCCGGTCCCATCGATTCGAGCACGCAGTTCTGCGCATTCTTCGGCACTGCCCGGAAGGGGCGGGTGGCGTATGCGGCAGGTTTCACGGGGCTCGGAGTGGGTGCCACGGCATTTGCTGCCGATGTCCTCCTGGATCTTTTGGCCGGCCTGGATACCGAACGCACCCGGGTGGAAATGGTCCGGAAACGGCCGCTGCCCTTCCCGCCTGAACCGCTGGCTTCCCTGGGCATCAACCTGACGCGCTGGTCCATGGACCGCGCCGATCACAATCAGGGAAAACGGAACCTCATCCTCAAAGCGCTCGACGCCGTCGGGCTGGGCTTCGATTCCTGACCCCCTTCGTTGTGGGGCCTGCTTTGCGTGTCTGGATTTCGAGTTGGGGCGCAGAGTGGGCCTCGCAACGGGGGGTGGCTTGTTGTGGGGCCTGCTTTGCGTCCCCACCGCCTCCCTAACTTCGCAAGCTCAGCCAGGGAACCCGGGCGGCGTGGGCCCTATCTCGCATTAGGGCGCAGAGTGGGCCTCGCAACGGGAGGGTGGCTTGTTGTGGGGCCTGCTTTGCGTGTCTGGATTTCGAGTTGGGGCGCAGAGTGGGCCTCGCAACGGGGGGGTGGCTTGTTGTGGGGCCTGCTTTGCGGGTCTGGATTTCGAGTTGGGGCGCAGAGTGGGCCTCGCAACGGGGGGTGGCTTGTTGTGGGGCCTGCTTTGCGTGTCTGGATTTCGAGTTGGGGCGCAGAGTGGGCCTCGCAACGGGAGGGTGGTGGCCAGTCAGCGTTTGGGGGCTGGTTTGCGTTGGGTGGAAGAGTTCGACGCCGGACGCTTGGCCTGCGTGGTTGGCGTACGGGGAGCGGGACGCTTCACGATAGCGGCCTTCGCTGCGCCAGATGCCTTCGTTGCACCGGATGATCGCGGAGCCGAAGCGGCCGGGCGCTTGGCGGGGGTTCCAGCACGCGGGGCAGGTTTGCGCGGAGCAGGGGTGCGCTTTGCTGCTGCCGAAGGCCGTCGAACGGGAGTTGCAGCCCGCGAACCAAACGACGGCACCACTGCTCCGAGGAACAGCACCGCCAGCGTCCCAACTCCTGCCGTAGCTGCCAAGTAGAAGTAGATGTCTGAGTCCTGGGTGCTCACCGCACTGCCCAAAGCGTTGGCGTCCTGGTTGAACGCGATGCCCCACATCCGCAGGAATGCGATGCTGCAACCGATGAACAGGCTGGTGCCCGCTGCGCCTAGCAGGACCACGAAGTAGCGTCGCCGGTTGAAGACCTGCACGATGGACGCCAAATAGCAGATCAGCACGGAACCCAGGAACAGGTACAACACCAGTTCTTCCAGCACCACAGCGGCCAGCACCAACAGCCCGAGCGAGACGAACGCGCTCACCACCGCAAGCTTCCCGCTGTTCCCCATGTGACGCATGAGGTTAATCATCGCCGACCAAGTGGCCACGCCACGCCGTCGTACATTGCAGTTGGATACCGTTGTGGGGCCTGCTCTGCGTCCTAAAAGCCAGTGAGAAGGCGCAGAGCGGGCCCCACAACGGGCTGCCCAAACTTACTTGATGACGTATCCATGCATGATGGTCATGACGGCAGCGACGCTTTGCTCGCGGGTGCGCTCAGGGTTGTACGTCTGACGGTCGAGGCCCACCACGAAGATGGCCCCGAAAATCGCTGCCTCCAGAGACCCGCGGGCAATGCTCTCATCAACCTTGTACCCGGACGCGACGCTTTCCACGGCAGAGCCGATCACGGCCAGGAGTTCAGCGCGGAGTTCTGCAAACACGGCACTCCACTCGCCGGGAGTGCGCCAGGATTCGCTGACCCACAGGCGGGCAAATGAGGGGTAGTCGTCCATGAACTCCATGGCCTGGCCCACCATGTTGTTCATCGATTCCAGCGGGTCATTGGCTTGTCCGCGGACGTCTTGGAGTCGGACCAGCATGATGTCCACACCGTGCCGCAGCAACTGGGCGATCAGATCGGATTTGCTGCCGAAGTTGTAGTAGACGGTCCCCTTTGAGACCCCGGCGGCGGCCGCGATTTCGTCCACGGTCACCCCCGCGGCGCCGCGCTCGCCAATCAGTTCCATGGAGGCTTCGAACAGGCGCTGCTTGGTAGCGTTGGTGCGGCCGGGGCGAAGCTTCTTCTCCGCAGGACCTGATTCGCCTGCTTGGGAATCCGCTTGGGAGGGGACCGGCTCGGTGGTGCTCATACTGCGATCTCCGGCTTCAGCGTCTTGAGGGTCCACATCTTGTGCTTGCGGACGGCGAGCGTTGACAGTGCCGCTCCCAGCAAAGTGTATCCAAGCAGGCCCAGTACGGTGGGCCAGATCATGCTGAGCTCACCGCCGTAGATCAGGTGCCTCATGCCGGTCACTACGTATCCCATAGGCAGGACCTCGTGCACAACATGGAGCGGCATCGGGGTGGTCTGCCACGGGAATGTGCCTCCAGAGGACACGAGCTGCAGAACCAGCAGGATCAGCACCACAAACTTGCCGGGTGTTCCCATGAGCGCCACGATGCCTTGGATGATCGCGCTGAATGCCATTACGGCCGCAAGCATGAACAGCCACATGCCGATCGGGTGTGCGGGGTTCAGACCCAGGCCGAGATTCACCACCAGGGTGAGGATGGTGGCCTGCAGCACCGACACCACGAAGAACGGCAGCCAGCCTCCGACGGCGATTTTCCAGGCGGGGGCGTTCGACGCCAGGGCCCGTTGGGTGATCGGTCGCATGGCCTGGACCAGCATGAACACACCGATCCATAGTGCGAGCGTCAGGAAGAACGGTGCCAAGCCGGCGCCGTAAGAGCCCGCCTTGGCCTGCGACACATTGTCCACGGCCACTGGATCCGCGATCACCTTGGACACGCTGCTCTTTTGCTCATCGTTCGGGTTGGGGATGTCTCCCGCGCCCTTGGCGAGCTCGGTGGCCAACGTGTGGGCGCCGTCGGAGGCCGTGACTCCGCCGCTGGCAAGCTGGCCTGCGCCATCGTCCAGTTGGTGGGCGCCGTCGTCCAGCTTGGCGGCCCCGTCCAAGGCGGTTTGCTGCCCGGCGGCCAACGTTGATGCGCCTGTGCTCAGTTGCCCGGCCCCTTCGGCGGCCTTCGAGATCGCATCGGTGAGGGCCGGTGTCGCGGCGGCGAGCTTGGATGCTCCGGCGCTCACGGCAGCTGAACCGTCCGAGAGCTGCTGGATTTTGGCAGCATCGCCGGTGATCTTGGTCTTCGCGTCCGTGACAGGGCTCGATGCAGCGGCGGCGTCAAAGTCCGCCAGAACCTTGGTTGCCTGCTCCTGCGTCAGGACACCGGCAGTCACCAGTCGTGCGTTCGATTCCACCACGCGGTTGCGGAGGCTTTTGTCTGCCGCTTCGAGCTGCCCGACGACGTCCTGGACTTTGGCGTTCAGCTCAGCGTTTCCGGCGGCTACTTGGGCGGCGCCGTCGGCGAGCTTCTTGGAGTCGGCAGGCAATGTGGCGGTCTTGTTCTTGAGTTCCGTGAGGCCCGAGCTCAGCTGGCTGGCCCCGTTGTTGAGTTGCACAGCGCCATCCCGCAACTGGGCCTGCCCGTCGACGAGCTGGTCTGCCCCGGTGACCAATTGGGTGGTTCCTGTGTGAAGGGTCGCGGCGCCGTCACTGAGTTTGCCCACGCCAGTGGCCAGCTCCGAGGCACCATCAGCGGCCTTCACGATGGACGCATGGATGGTGCCGAAACCGGTGAGGAGCTGGTTGGCTGTTTCCTCGCCTACTTCCTTGGCCACCGTTGAATGCACGGCTGTTGTGAGCTTGTCCACGATGGTGCTCAGCAGGTAGTTGTTGGCGTCGTTGGTGGTGACATGCAGCATGGCCTGGTTGGCAGCGTCGAAGCTGCCGGGGGAGACCAAGTTGGCGGAGAAATCCTTGGGGATGCGCAGTGCGAAGGCGTACTCACCCGTCCGAACACCCGCATCTGCGTCCTCAGCGCTGGACACCTGCTTCCAGTTGAAGACGTGGCCCTCAACCAAGCTGTCCGCCACTTTCTTGCCGGCCTGAAGTTCCGTGCCGTCCTTTGAGGTGGCGCCCGTGTCCTCAACCACCAAGGCGGCGTCGATCTGGTTCAGGTTGCCGTACGGATCCCAGTTCGCGTAGAGATACACGGCGCCGTAGAGCAGCGGGACCATGGTCAGGGCGAGGATGGTCAGCTTGGGCAGGAGCCCGCCGGTCATGCGCTTGAGTTCGGAGCGGGCGAGCCGCAGAACAGTCACTTTGCAGTCCTTTGGAGGTTTTGGGATTCAGTTTCGGCAGCTGTTTCGAGTGCCACGGGTGTTTCAGGCTTTTGGGGTGCTTCCGGTGCCGGTTCGGCCGCGTGCTTGGCTTTGGGCCCGACGGCAGCTGGCTTGGGTTCGACGGCGGGTGCGGGTTCCGCTTCCGGTTCAGGGGGATGCGAGACGGAGTTGCCGATCACCGCGGCCGCGCCGGTCCAGTTGTCCGGTAGGGCACCCACGACGGCGACGACGGCGAGCGGCCGCCCGGCGTCGGACGCTAATGCCTGGAGCCGGGGCAACCAAGCCGCGGGATCGGCGCTGTGGCGGTCCGGGGAGTCGACCACCAAGAGGTCTGTGGCTGGATCTGCCAAGGCGAGCGCGGTCAGGAGTTCGAGTCGGCGTGCGGCCGGAATTTGTTCTATCCAGAGTCCGGCGATGTCCTCGAAACTGTTGACCTTCAGCCACGGCTTGCTCAGCAGTGCGCCACGGTACCGGCGGGGGATGAGTGAGAGATCTTCAGTGACGAGGTCGCGGACGCTGAGGTGTTGCTCGGGCTCGTTGACGCCGGGGGAGTCCACCAGGGCGCTGGCCAGGCGGATCTTCTTGGTCTTGGTGGTGTTGTCCCAGCTCAGGACGCCGTTGCTTGGCTTCATGCGGCCGCTCAGAGCCAACGCCAACGCGGTCCGCTGGTCCTGGCCCTCTCCGGCGACGAGCAGGAGTTCGCCGCGGCGGACTTGGAGTGACGTTGCCGGAAGGAGATCGTCCCGGCGGCCGTTGATCTGGAGTTGCTGTACGGACAGCACAATGAAGCCTTTCGCAGAAATGGTGTCTGCTGAAAGTCTAACTAAACTGACTGGTCAGTTCAAATAGGAGTCTAGAGCCCGTACTTTTCGAGAAGCCGCAGCCATACTTCGCTAATGGTGGGATACGACGGAACCGCGTGCCAGAGCCTGTCCAGCGGGACCTCGCCCACGATGGCAATCGTTGCCGAGTGCAGCAGCTCGGCGACACCCGGGCCCACAAACGTCGCGCCCAGGATCACCTTCCGGTCTTCGTCAACCACAATCTGCGCCCAGCCCTTGTAGTCGGCAGAGTGCAACTGGGAACCGGACACATCGATAGGCAGCTCCACACCTGTGACGTTCTTGCCCTGTAGCAGCGCCTGCTCAAGGCCTGGGCCCACTGAGGCAACCTCGGGGTCGGTGAAGACGACGCTTGGTACTGCCTGCTGGTTGGCTGTTTGGGCCCAGGGGCTCCACGGTTGGGGCGTTCCTTTGAGCTTGCCGTTGGCGCGGGCGACGATGGCATCGCCAGTGGCACGGGCCTCGTATTTGCCTTGATGGGTGAGGAGTACCTTGCCTGCGGCATCCCCGACAGCGTACAACCAGAGTCCGCTGGTGCCATCGCTCGCCGGGCCTTCCACCAGGCCGCTGGCTTCGGTTGTGAGCCGGAGGGGTTTGCCGTTTTGGGGTTCAACACCGACGTTTTCCAAGCCCAGATTGGCCAGGGCAGGGTGCCGTCCCGAGGCGACCAGGAGTTTGTCGGCTGTAAGTGCCTTGTCCTCGAACGTGACCGTCACTGAGCCGCCGTCGTTCTTCTCCACCTTTTCCACGTCGGTGTGAAGGTGAACGGCGATGCCATCGGCGCGAAGCCCGGCCAGGACCAGGTTCGCGGCTTCCTCCGGGTAACTGCTCAGCAAGCGGCCGCGGGCGATAAGCGTGACGTCCGAGCCGAGCCGGGCGTACGCCTGCGCCATTTCCACGCCCGCCACGCCGCCGCCGAGCACCACGAAACGCTTGGGAACTTCCTTGGCTGCCGTGGCGCCGCGGGTTGTCCAGAAAGGTACGTCTTTCAAACCGTCAATGTCCGGAATGGTGGGAGTTGAGCCCGTCGCGATCACCACGGCATGGTGTGCTTTCAAGGCGTAGCTCTTGCCATCGAGCCCGTCCACCTGGACCTCGCGCGGCCCAATGATGCGGCCACGGCCACGGATCAGCTCGATGCCCGCGCCATCCAGCCATTCAACCTGGCTGCTGTCCTGCCAATTATTGGTGAACCAGTCCCGGTGCTTTAGCGCGGCCTCGGCATCTATGGTTCCAGTGATCGCCTCTTTCGCACCGGGCACCACTTGGGCGGCGTGGAGCACACTCCCCGGACGGAGGAGCGCCTTGGAAGGAATGCACGCCCAGTAGGAGCACTCGCCGCCCACCAATTCGCTCTCGACAATCACCGCCGTCAGGCCGCCGCGAACCACTCGGTCCGCCACGTTTTCCCCTACGGCGCCCGCGCCGATCACGATTACGTCGAATTCCCGGGAGCTCTCGGCAGTCATGGGGAAAGCCTACAACTGCTGCCTGAACGTTGTGGGGCCCGATTTGCGTGCTTCTCGCTCCTATCGGGGCGCAGAGTAGGCCCCGCAACACGGGCGGGAAAGGGCTAGGAGTTAGGAGTGCAGCGCGCCTTTGAACCAGCCCGTGATGCGCGCCGGGTGCATGATTGCGGCGCCGACCACCACCGCAAACGCGCCAGCATCGAGGGCCTGCCGTGCATGGGCCGGAGGCACGCGGGAACTGACGACAGCTAACCCTTGTACACGGATCGCCGCAGCGCCCCGACGGCAGATCCCGCAATGTTAGGGAATTCCCGGCGCATGGCTGTGAGGGAGGTGGGACATCCGATATTGTGTTTGCGAGTCGCTCATTCTTGGTGAGCACTAAGCTCGCCTCATATTAACACGGCACTTAGTTCCAACGCTGGCCTTCGCCGACGCTGGGGCCAGTGCATCGGCAAGGAGAATGCCATGACAAGTTCCGGTGTGGTTCCGCAGGCGCGGTTCAGTGCACAGGCCCGGCTGCGTGCCTTGCAGTCGGACATTATGGATTTGATCCTTGAGCGTGAGCTAGAGGCGGGCGATCCGTTGCCGACGGAGAGTGAGCTCTCCGTCGCCCTTGGGGTGGGGCGAAACACGCTCCGTGAATCCCTTAAGGTGCTCCAAGCCCTGGGTGTCATCGAAATCCGCCACGGCTTCGGCATGTTTGTGGCACCGAGCAACTTTGATGCACTGGCTGATGGGCTCGCGTTCCGGGGGCGGCTTTCGCTTCGCCATCAGGGACTTGAAGCCCTCCAGCTGGTAGATGTACGCCAGGCTCTCGAATCCGGGCTGATTGGCTCTTCCATCGATGTCATGACCAAGGAACAGCTCGCTTCCATCGAAGAAGCCGTGAAGCAGATGGAAGAACTGGCTGCGGCTGGCGAAAACTTCGTCGCCGCCGACGCCGAGTTCCACCGCCGGCTCTTCGAACCCCTGAATAATGAACTCCTAATCAATCTGATGGGCGTCTTCTGGAAGGTGTACCGGAAGATCCACGTGGAAATCGGCCCGGGGAACGAGGATCTGAGCAAAACCGCTGCGATGCACCGCGGTATCTATGCGGCAGTTGCTGCCGGCGACAAGGATTCGGCTTCTGAACTGCTGTACCGGCACTTCGACGGCATTCGCCGCCGGATCAGCGAGGCCGTGGGCGAGTAAACGCTCCGCACCAGCGCAAAGGGCCGCCGTCGTACTTCTGTGGAAAGTACGACGGCGGCCCTTGCGTTTCTGCGTGCGGGTCACCTTCCGCTGCGTTCGCCCAAGTAGCGGTCAGGCGGCGCTGCCGCACCGTGGTGTTAGAAAGTGTGTGCGGGGTGTAACACGGGTCTGTTGTTACCGGGCGGGGCGGTGGATCATGGGATTGTCTGCTGTGGTTGAGGTCGCTGTGACCTTGGTGCCTTTGTGCCCGTCAAGTAGCGTGACCCGGAGGACTCCACGGGCACCGTGGATTGTTGCTTTGAGCACGAGTGTTAGATTCCTGAATAGTTTCCCTGTCCTCCCCGTGGCAGACACCTAACTAAGGAGCTACAGGGGTAGGAGGGTGCAATGGATATCGTGCACGAGCGGGCCGCGGGGTTGGATATTTCCAAGCGGGACGCGAAGGTCTGTGTCCGGGTTCCGGGGACGCGGGCGGGGACTTACATCTCACGGGTTACGACCTGGGGTGCAACCACACAATCGATCTTGGAACTGCGGGACTTCCTGGAGCGTGAACGGGTTTCTGCCGTGGTGATGGAAGCGACCAGCGATTACTGGAAGCCCTTCTTCTATCTGTTTGAAGAGACGTTGCCGGTGATGCTGGTCAATGCCAAGGCTGCACGGAATATCCCCGGGCGCAAAACCGATGTTTCGGACGCGGCGTGGTTGGCGCAGTTGGCCGCTTACGGGTTGCTCAAGGGTTCCTTTGTTCCACCCGAGCCAATCCGTGAACTCCGGGACCTGACCCGCGCCCGTGCTATCGCCGGCAGGGACAGGACCCGAGAGATCCAGCGGCTGGAGAAATTTCTGGAGAGCTCGGGAATCAAGCTTTCCTCGGAGGTCTCGGACCTGATGGGGGTCTCGTCCAGAGAGATGCTTGAGGCCTTGATCAGCGGAGAACGTGATCCTCAGGTATTGGCAGGAATGGCTCGAGGAACCTTGCGCTCCAAAGTCCCTGCCCTTGTTGATGCCCTTACCGGCAGGTTCAAGCCTCACCACGCATTCATGGCAAGGCTGCATCTGGACCAGATCGATGCCCAGACCCGAACCATTGAGGCGCTCACCGGGCGGATCGAGGAGGCTATGGAACCCTTTCGTGAAGCCAGGCAGGCCCTGGCCACCATCCCCGGAGTATCCCTCAAAGTTGCCGAAGTGATCATCGCCGAAACCGGTGCAGACATGCGCGTCTTCGAAACGCCGGCCCGGCTCGCGTCCTGGGCCGGCGTCTGTCCCAGCGCCAATGAATCCGCCGGGAGGATCAAGTCCAGCCACATCATGCCCGGCAACAAATACCTCAAAGCCGCTCTCGGCACCTCAGCCCTATCAGCGACACGAACGCAAGGCACGTACCTCGCAGCCAGATACCACCGCATAGCAGCCCGCCGCGGACCCATGAGAGCGGTCGTAGCGATCGAGCATTCCATCCTGACAGCGGCATGGCACATGCTCGCCAACGGCGAGTGCTACACCGACCCGGGCGCAGACCACTTCACCCGCATCAACCCATCCCGCGCGAAAAACAACGCCATCAAACAACTCAACAACCTCGGCTACAACGTCACCATCAGCCCAACCACCGCAGCCTGAGTCACCACTACTTTCGTATTAGGTCGCAGCTGAGCGCGTTTTCAGCCCTCAAAACGCGCGGTGCTGCGACTTACTTGGGTACGTCCGGGCAAAATAAAAGACCCGCACCGGCGAACCGGTGCGGGTCTTTATCTGTGCGCCCAAAGGGATTCGAACCCCTGACCTTCTGTTCCGTAGACAGACGCTCTATCCAGCTGAGCTATGGGCGCATTTTGTGTGATTCTCGGCGGTCTGTTTCTCTGACCCCCTCGAACCTCAATAAACTTTACAGAAGTTCATGTGAAGTTCCAAATCGAAAAGCTGTAATCTAGGCGACTAGACCGGTCTACGTGACCTTCGTCACTTAAATTGAGCCTCTGTGATCTTCGATCCTTGAGTTCTAGCGGTTTTCGCTCCATGCCTCTTTGGATGTCCGATGTCTGACAGCGGATTGGTCTGGTCCGCGGCCCCTATCGTTTAGGACACACCACTGAACCCGAGGAAGGGAACCGCAATGGGCGATCTGGCGCGACTGCCGCTGCTTGAGAAGGCACCCACTACGCATGCACGCCTGCTGGCCTGGGTTGAGGAAGTTGCCGAGCTGACTCAGCCGGACCGCATCCACTGGGTCGATGGCAGCGAAGCAGAAAACAAGAAGCTCACCGACGAACTCGTCGAGGCCGGCACGCTGAAGCGGCTAAACCCGGAAACGTTCCCGAATTCCTTCGCGGCGTTCTCTGACCCCGCTGACGTTGCCCGTGTAGAAGAGCAGACCTTCATCTGCTCCGAGAACGAGCGCGACGCAGGCTTCACCAACAACTGGATGGCCCCGGCCGAGATGAAGCAGAAGCTGCGCGGACTGTTCGCCGGTTCCATGCGCGGCCGTACCATGTACGTCATTCCGTTCGTCATGGGCCACCTGGATGCCGAGGACCCGAAGTTTGGCGTCGAGATCACCGACTCCGCCTACGTTGTTGCCTCCATGCGCATCATGGCCCGCATCGGTACGGACGTCCTTGACCGCATCACGCAGACTGATGCCTTCTTCGTTCCGGCCCTCCACTCGCTGGGCGCACCGTTGGAAGCCGGCCAGGCCGACGTCGCATGGCCTTGCAACACCGACAAGTGGATTGTCCACTTCCCCGAAGAGCGCTCCATCTGGTCCTTCGGTTCCGGCTACGGAGGCAACGCCCTCCTCGGCAAGAAGTGCTACGCGCTGCGCATCGCTTCGGTGATGGCGCGCGACGAAGGCTGGCTGGCCGAGCACATGCTCATCCTCAAGCTGACCTCCCCCGAGCAGAAGACCTACTACGTCTCCGCTGCTTTCCCGTCCGCCTGCGGCAAGACCAACCTCGCGTTGCTCGACCCCACCATCAAGGGTTGGAAGGTTGAGACGCTTGGTGACGACATCACCTGGATGCGCTTCGGCAAGGAGGGCGAGCTCCGCGCCGTCAACCCTGAGGCCGGCCTGTTCGGCGTTGCGCCGGGCACAGGCTGGGGCACCAATCCGAACGCCATGCGTGCTATCGCCAAGGGCAACAGCATCTTCACCAACGTCGCGCTAACCGACGACGGCGGCGTCTGGTGGGAAGGCATGACGGAAGAAACCCCGGCACACCTGACTGACTGGCGCGGCGAGTCCTGGACTCCGGACTCGGACGCCCCCGCTGCGCACCCGAACTCGCGTTTCTGCACGCCGATCGACCAGATCGACATGCTGGCCGAAGAGTACTTCAGCCCGGAAGGCGTTGAACTGTCCGCGATTCTGTTCGGTGGGCGCCGCAAGACCACCATCCCGCTGGTCACCGAGGCCCGCGACTGGTCAAACGGCATCTTCATGGGTTCCACGCTGTCCTCGGAAACCACGGCTGCTGCCGCCGGTGCTGTTGGCGTGGTCCGCCGCGACCCGATGGCCATGCTGCCGTTCATCGGCTACGACGCAGGTGACTACCTGAACCACTGGGTCAACCTGTCCGCCAAGGCCAACCCCGAGCGACTGCCCAAGATCTTCCTGGTCAACTGGTTCCGTCGCACGGCTGAAGGCGGCTTCGCCTGGCCTGGCTTCGGAGACAATGCCCGTGTGCTCAAGTGGGCCATCGAGCGTCTCGAAGGCAAGGCCGATGCTGTGGAGACCCCGATCGGCTTCGTACCGACCGGTGAATCCATCGACCTTGAGGGCCTGGACATGACTCCGGCCGAGGTTGAGTCGGCTGTTCGCGTCGACCCCGAGGAATGGGCAACCGAGCTGGCGTCCATCGAGGAATGGTTCGCCAACTTCGGCGAGTCACTCCCGGCGGCACTCCAGTCCGAGCTGGACGGTCTTAAGACCCGTCTGGGCTAGACCTCTTAGGAACAACGGCGTTCTTAAGTGAACGACGACGGCCCGTCACCTTTCGCACGAAAGGTGGCGGGCCGCCGTCGTTTTTTGCCTTAGTGGGCGAGCCAAACGTCAGGGCCAAACACTTCGTAGTGGATACGGGTGGCCGGAATCCCGGCATCTATGGCTTCGTCGCGGATCTTCTTCATGAAGGGGAGAGGGCCGCACAGATAGAGCGAAGCATCGGCAGGCATGGACACTTCCCGCAGCGACATGAAGCCCTCGTTGGCTCCAGGCTGGGGAGACTCGAGCCAAAGCTGCAGCTCTGCGTCGATTTTCGCCGCGTCGGCGCTCATCTGGCCGCTCAGTGCCCAGTTCTCCTTGGTCCTCTCGGCGTGAAGGACCATGACCTGCCGATCCGTGCCGGTCTTCGCGAGTGACCGCAGAATTGAGGCCGTTGGAGTGCAGCCAATACCCGCGGATGCCAGGATGACGGGACCATCGCCGTCCTTGAGGGTAATTTCGCCGTAAGGGTTTGAGATCTCGAGGATGTCGCCAGGTTCGACGCCGGCATGGAGGGCGGTGGACACCTCGCCGCCGTCGTTCAGCTTGGTAGTGAAGGTCCGGCTGCTGCCCGCGTCACCGGATAGCGAATACTGGCGTACTTGGCGCAGCTCGTCGGGGAGTTGGACCTTAACGCTCACGTACTGACCGGGTTTTGCTGCCGTCACCGGGGTGTTGTCCGCAGGTTCCAGGGTGAATGTCATGGCATCCGGGCCTGCTGGCTCTTTGCTGATGACACGCCACGGCATCCACATTTTTTGGTTTGCCTGGCATGCGTATAGGTCCTTCTCAAGTTTGATCAGGGCGTCCGCCATGAGCCAGTAGACCTCTGTCCACGCTTCGGCGATCTCCGGAGTGATGACCTCGGCCAAGTCCGCGGCGATGGCTGCGAAGAGGTGGTGGTAGACCACCGCGTATTGATCCTCAGTGATTCCGAGGGAAGCGTGCTTGTGCGCAATGCGGGAGAGAACCTTTTCGGGGAGTGTGTCCGGGTTGTTGATCAGGTGGCTCGCGAAGGCCGCGATACTCCCGGCGAGTGCCCGCTGCTGATCTCCAGAACGCTGGTTGGAACGGCTGAAGAGCCCATCGAGCAGTTCGGGATGCGCGGCGAAGAGTCGGTTGTAGAAGTCGACGGTGATCGCGCCGATCCGCGAACCAACCAAGGGCAGGGTGGCTTCGATGATGGGGCGGGACTTTTCCGAGAGCATGGTTCTCCTGGCTGTAGGGCCGGGTTGGTCCGGCCAAATATATACGCATTGGTAATGCCTATATTTATATCCAATTTCTACACTGCGTAGAAGAGATGTGCAAACGGGAAGGACTGGCCTTACGGAGACGCTTTGCTGATGCCTATGGTGGCTACGACAGCGTTGCGGGCGTCCTGAACTCCGGCCGGAGCCCGATGGATTGGAACACCGGGTTCATCTGACGGGCATGGGGGAGGGACGCGATAACCACGGTATCGAGCTCGCGGTAGAAGGCTTCCCTGGCCCGATTCATCGCATGACGCAGTCCGCACTCGTTGATGAGGGGGCAGTTCTTTGTGGGGGACTGGCACTCGGCTGGATCCTGCCGGCTGTCGAGATGCCTCAGAAGCTCGCCAACGGTGGCTTTTCGTCCGGCTTCATTGAGCCGGGAACCGCCCAGTCGTCCCCGTTCAACGTCGATGTAACCCAGTGCGCGCAGGCGGACCATCGCCTTGCTGACGTGGTTGTACGGGGTCCCCACGGCATCCGCCACCGCTTGGGTAGTGAGCAATATGCCTTCGGGCGCCGCGGCCAACACCATGATTGCGCGGAGGCTGACATCTGCGAAGGCGTTGATTTTCATGGGATCAGCTCACGGTTAAGGTCTAGTCCACCCAGATGGATGGTTCGTGGGTATCGGGTTCCATGGCGCTAAAGGCAAAACCGTCCACTGTGGGCGTGTACGGAATGATGGCCGCGCGGACTTCGCCATCCCTGTGTTCGGCTGCACCATGGATGCCGTCAGAACCATGGTCCGGCAGGCTGACGTCACTCACCACTGCTACAGCCTTGAAATCGTCACGGCCTTGGCGCAGCAGTTCATGGATGTCGGTCAACATTTGCCCGGCATCCACGTCACCATTCTCGTCCGGCTCGCCCGGGGCAATCATCAGTATCCGGAGTTCGCCATCGTTCGCCAACGTGACGCCGAACGGGAAGAAGCCGCCGTTCTGCTGGATGTGCTCCTGGGCTGTCCCGAGTGCAGTGCCCAGAGTCTCGCGGAGTTCGCGGTCCTGGACTGATTCGCCGGGGTCGGTAGTGGGCTCGCTCATGCGGACCAGTTCCTAGGCCCGGACCAGCGCCAGGACGCGGTCGCGGATCTTTTCCATGGTTGGCTGGTCCTTGGCTTCTGCGTTCAGGCGCAGGAAGGGCTCGGTGTTGGACGGGCGAAGGTTGAACCACCAGCTGCCGTCCTTGGCTGTGAACGTGCTGCCGTCCATGTGGTCGATGTCGATGTCTTCGGTTTCAAAGTCGACGCGAACGCGTTCGACGGCGCCGGCCTTGTCTTCGATCTCGGAGTTGATCTCGCCGGAGGAGACATAGGGCTCGTATTGCCGGCCAAGTTCCGAGAGCGGTCCGTCCTGCTCACCCAAGGCGGCGAGGACGTGCATGGCAGCGAGCATGCCGGTGTCAGCGTTCCAGAAATCCCGGAAGTAGAAGTGTGCAGAGTGCTCCCCGCCGAACACGGCACCTTCCTCGGCCATGACAGCCTTGATGAAGGAATGTCCCACCCGGGTCCGTACGGCACGGCCGCCGTCCTTGGCTACCAGCTCGGGCACGGCCTTGGAGGTGAGGAGGTTGTGGATAATCACCGGGGTCTCTTCACCTGCGGCCTGGGCGCGGGCGATCTCACGCCGGGCCACCATGCCGGTGATCGCGGACGGGGAGACGGGCTCGCCCTTTTCGTCGATGACAAAGCAGCGGTCCGCGTCGCCGTCGAACGCAAGGCCGATGTCGGCGCCGTGCTTGATGACAGCGGCCTGCAGGTCCCGCAGGTTTTCCGGCTCCAGCGGGTTGGCCGGGTGGTTGGGGAACGAACCGTCCAGCTCAAAGTAGAGCGGAACGATCTCGAACGGCAGGGCCGGGAGCAATTTGTCGCCCAGGACGGCCGGGGTGGTCAAACCCGCCATGCCGTTGCCGGCGTCAACGACGATTTTCAGCCGACGCGAGCCGGACAGATCCACCAATTGGCGAAGGTACTCGGAGTAGTCCTTCAAAACGTCCTGCACACCAATCTCGCCGCGGGTGCCCGCTGCAGGGATGGTGCCGGTGTTAAGGTACTGCTCAGCGAGGGCCTGGATTTCCTTGAGGCCGCTCTCGGAAGAGATGGGCTGGGCGCCGGGCTTTGCCATCTTGATTCCGTTGTACTCGGCCGGGTTGTGGCTGGCGGTGAACGTGGCGCCGGCAGCGTTCAGGGCGCCACACGCGTAGTAGAGCTCGTCGGTGGAGATCAAATCGAGCAGTTGGACGTTCGCTCCGCGCGTTGCTGCACCATTGGCGAAGGCTTGGCTGAACTCCGGCGAGGAAGGGCGCATGTCACCGCCAACAAGGACGGTCCCGCCCTCAAGACCCAGGACGTCGACGAAGGCAGCGCCCACGGCCTCGACAATTTCAGCCGTGATGGACTCACCCACGATGCCCCGGACGTCGTACGCCTTGAAGGAAGCCGAGAGGTCGAATGTCTTGTTCTGCTCGCTAGTCACGGGCTCAATCCTACTGTGGCAACGCAGATGGGGTTGAACCTGAACAGAAGGCCTGTGGATAGTCGTTGTCCTCATGGCAGCCGTTGTCCACATAGCAGGGTAGTCAGGTTCCGGCTGTCAGGGGCGGCTGGAATACTGGGTTGATGGCCAACAACTCCCCAAACACTGCCGTTTCCGTGCAATCAACTACCCTTCAGCAGGCGCTGGCGTGCCTTCGTGAGTTGGTAGGCCATCCCGAAGCGCAATTCCACGACGGCCAGTATGAAGCCATCGAGGCGTTGGTGGACTCGGGCCGCCGGGCCTTGGTAGTCCAACGCACCGGCTGGGGAAAGTCGGCGGTCTACTTCGTGGCGTCACTGCTGTTACGTCGGCGGGGCGCCGGCCCAACGCTGATTGTGTCGCCGTTGCTCGCGCTCATGCGTGACCAAGTGGCCGCAGCCGCCCGTGCAGGAGTGCGTGCCGTGGCCATAAACTCCGCCAACGCCCTTGAATGGGACACAGTCCTGGCCCAGCTGGCCGCGGACGAGGTCGATGTCCTCTTGGTTTCCCCGGAGCGGCTCACCAACCCTTCCTTCAGGGAGAACCAGCTTCCGGAGCTCATTCGCAGAACCGGGCTCTTGGTGATTGACGAGGCACACTGTATATCGGACTGGGGGCACGACTTCCGCCCTGACTACCGTCGCATTGCGGACCTCATTGCCCAGTTGCCGGAGTCCGTTCCCGTCCTGGCCACCACAGCCACCGCCAATTCCAGGGTGGTTCATGACATCGAAGAACAACTTGGCGCGGGAGTGCTGACCATACGTGGCGCCCTGGGACGCGAATCACTGCGGCTCGGTGTCCTGACACTGCCCGATTCCCGGGATCGACTGGGGTGGCTGCTGACGCACCTGGCCGACATGCCCGGCAGCGGCATCATCTACACACTCACCGTCTCGGCTGCCGAGGACACGGCACGGCTCCTCGCGGAGGCCGGGCACAATGTCTTGTCATACACGGGAAGGACGGATCCTGCGGACCGGGAGCGTGCTGAACAACTTCTAAAGGACAACCAAGTGAAGGCCCTCGTGGCCACCTCCGCCCTGGGGATGGGTTTCGACAAGCCTGACCTGGGGTTCGTTATCCACCTTGGCGCTCCGTCGTCGCCAGTTGCCTACTACCAGCAGGTTGGCCGTGCAGGCCGCGGAGCGGCCAACGCAGATGTCCTCCTGCTCCCGGGCTCCGAAGACCGCGAGATCTGGCAGTACTTCGCCACGGCTTCCATGCCGTCGTCCGAGAAAGCCGATTCTGTGCTGAACGTGCTCGGGGAGGCCGGCTCAGCCCTGTCCACGGTCGCGCTGGAAGCCAGAGTGGATCTTCGCCGCACGCCATTGGAACTTCTCCTCAAAGTCCTGGCGGTAGATGGAGCAGTAGAACGTGTTGGAGGCGGTTGGCGATCCACCGGCAAGCCATGGACCTATGACGCCGAGCGCTACGCACGCATTGCCGAGGCCCGTGTGGATGAGCAGGATTCCATGGTGATCTACCAGGACACGGCCGGCTGCCGCATGGAATACATCACCTCGGTTCTGGACGACGAAACAGCAGCCGCCTGCGGCCGCTGCGACAACTGCGCCGGCCGGTGGTTCCCTGTGGACGTGGCAGCCTCGGCAGCTGACGCCGCGGGACAAACTCTCCGGCGTGCCGGCATAGCCGTGGAGCCGCGCCTTCAGTGGCCCAGTGGCATGGACCGGCTCGGAGTGGCTGTCAAAGGAAAGATCAAGCCGGACGAGAGCGTTTCCGAAGGAAGGATCCTCGCCAGGCTCACAGACCTGGGTTGGGGCGGTGCTCTACGGGAGTTGTTCGCCGCCGGGGCTCCGGACCGCGCCGTGGACTCTGCCATGTTGCAGGCCTGCGTCCAAGTATTGCGCGAGTGGGCGGGGGCTGAAGGCGGAACTCCGTGGAGCGGCGTCGGCCGGCCGGCGGCTGTTGTCAGCATCCCGTCCCGGAGCAAGCCGCAGCTGGTGGAGTCCCTGGCACAGGGAATTGCCGGAATAGGACGGATGCCGTACCTCGGTCAGCTGCAGCCTCAACATGGAGGGCCGACCGGGGCACGTGGAGGCAACAGCGCATACAGGCTGGCCGGTGTCTGGGACAGGCTTGTCGTGGGTCCCGAGCTCGCGAAGGCCCTGGCGGATACTGGCGGCCAGCCCGTGTTGTTGGTCGACGACCTCGTTGACAGCCGCTGGACCATGACCGTGTCGGCCCGAGCGTTGCGCCAAGCCGGTGTTGGTGCCGTTCTGCCGCTGGCGTTGGCCCAAGCAGGATAGTAGGGTGCGGTCGAACTACGTCATGTTGTGATCGCTCCCACCCCAGGTCTATAGGATCGAGCAAACGCCTGCTTGCCTGTCGCAGGCCACCAGCCAGAACGTGGACCGGAGCCATGAGCACAAAAGCCAACACGGACGTCGAAGCGGCCAACGAATCAAGTTGGCGGCCGCGCCTGGCCCTGTTGGTGGCGGCCACGTTCTTCATGGAATTCCTGGACGGGACCATCCTGACCACGGCTATTCCGAGCATCGCGTCCGATTTCAGCGTGGCACCGGCCGACGTCAACATCACCATGACGGCGTACCTGGTGACAGTGGCGATGGGCATTCCGCTGAGCAGTTGGCTAGCTGAGCGGTTCGGCGCCCGCAGGATCTTCTGCCTCGCCATCTCGGTGTTCACCATTGCCTCCCTGCTCTGCGCAATGAGCACGGACCTGACCATGCTGACGCTCAGCCGGGTCGCTCAGGGCGTGGGCGGAGCCATGATGGTTCCCGTAGGCACCCTGGTGGTGTTGCGGGGCACCCCGAAGTCCGAGCTTCTCCGCGCCACCGCGTATCTCGTGTGGCCTGGCCTCCTGGCGCCGGTCTTGGCCCCGATGGTGGGCGGCGCCCTCACCACCTTCCTTTCATGGCACTGGATCTTCATCATCAATGTCCCCCTCGGCCTGGCCGCGTTCATTGCGGCCCTCAGGCTGGTGCCGCGAACACAGTTTGATGCCAAGCGCCGGCTCGACTGGTTTGGGCTACTGCTCACTACACTTGGCGTGGGTGCCCTTGTGGTGGGACTGGAAACCCTGGGAGGCCACGCCTCCAATGTGCTCGCCGTCTTGGTGGTCACTGCCGGGTTGCTGTCCTTGGTTTGTGCGGTGTGGTGGATGAGCAAAGCCAGAGTTCCGCTGTTCAATCTCAGCGTCTTTGGCACCAGGACTTTCAGGGCGACCTCCACCGGTGGTTTTATTTACCGGCTGACCATCAGTTCGGTTCCTTTCCTGCTGCCTTTGATGTTCCAGGACGGGTTTGGCTGGGATCCACTGAAGGCCGGCGTGATGGTTGCGGCCGTGTTCGTGGGCAACATTGGAATCAAGCCGGCCACCACGCCCCTGATAAGGCGCTTTGGGTTCAAGCCTGTGCTCGTGTTTGCGTCGTTCGCGTCAGCCGTCACGTTTGCGTTGTGCGCCTTCCTGGACGCCCAAACACCCGAGCCATTGATATTTGCGTTGCTGCTGTTCAGCGGTGCGTTCCGCTCCATCGGTTTCTCCGCGTATGCCTCGGTGCAGTACGCCGACATCATTCCAAGGCAGTTGCCCTCAGCCAACGCCATCTCCGCAACGCTCGTTCAGTTGGCGGCCGCGGCAGGGATCGCGGTGGGTGCTCTGTTCCTTCGCCTGTTCGAAACCACCCATGTGTTCGGGGCGGATCACGTGGCCGCCTACAAAGGGGCGTTCCTTGCCATGGCCGTCCTGATGCTGATCAGCACGGTGGACAGCCTGACACTCCATCGTCACGCCGGAGCTGAAGTCAGCGGCGGACCGAAGCGCGGCTGACCAGCGGCTCAATGGATAAGAGCCTTAAACGCAAAAGGTCCCGGTTCGAGAACCGGGACCAATTCGCGGAGACGGGGGGATTTGAACCCCCGGTGGAGTTGTGCCCCACACTTCATTAGCAGTGAAGCCCATTCGGCCGCTCTGGCACGTCTCCAATTGCTATTGCTAGCCCACCAAGGATACGCAGAACGTGCCGTCTAGCGCAAAACAGCTGCTTGTCAGTTGCTTCCAGCAAGGGAAAGCCACAGGAAGTGGTTGCTCCTGGCCTGCAGTGCAGCGGCCTGCCTATTGTCGGATGCCCCCGCGTGACCGCCCTCAAGGGCTTCGTGGAACCAGACGTTGGGGATGCCCATGGCCTGCATGCGCGCGGCCATCTTGCGGGCCTGGACAGGTCCCACGCGGTCATCGGACGTGGCAGTCCAAAGGAAAGTCTCAGGGTATTCAACACCGTCGTGAAGGAGATGGTAGGGCGAGAAGGTGCGGATGAACTCCCACTGTCCGGGGATATCGGGGTCACCGTATTCGGCGATCCACGAGTATCCGGCGGAGAGCTTGGTGTAGCGGCGCATGTCCAGGAGCGGCACCCCACAGGAAACAGCCCCGAACAGTTCCGGGTACTGGGTCAGCATGTTGCCTACCAGGAGGCCACCGTTTGAACCGCCCACACAACCGAGTCGACGGCGGCTGGTGACGCCTCGCGAGATCAGGTCCCGGGCCACGGCTGCGAAGTCCTCGTAGGCGCGGTGCCGGTTTTCCTGAAGTGCTGCACGGTGCCAGGACGGGCCGTATTCACCGCCGCCCCTGATGTTGGCCACGACGTAGACGCCACCGCGTGAGTGCGCGGCAGCCCCGTTGTCGGAGGATGCGCCCACAGTGCGGCGCTCAAGCCAGGCCCGCCCAACGGTTCCGCTGTAAGCGGGCGTGCGGGCGATCTCGAACCCGCCATAGCCGGAAAGTTGGGTGGGATTTTGGCCATCCAGCACCAGGTCTTTGGATGCGACTTGGAAGTAGGGAACCTTGGTCCCATCGTCAGAGACAGCAAAGTGCTGCTGGACTTCGTAGTCGGCCTCGTTGAAGAACGACGGCGACCGCTTAACTTCGGCGTGCCGGCTCACCACGCCACGGCTCTCGGCCTCCGACGATGACACGGCAAGCCTCCCTCTGGTCAACGTTGTGGGCGTCGTGAAACCGGTGGCCACCAGCCAGAAGTCGTTGCCTTCGGCGCCCGGGTCTTCGTCATCCACGGCGTAAGCATTGACGTCGTGCAGGGGCGGGCAGGCGTCCAGTACGGTGGAGGCCCAAACTCCGGCGGAGTCAACAGTTGATGGATCCAACACCCGGATTTCGGAGGACACATCGCGCAGGAGGTTCAGCATGAGGTAGTCCTTGGTCCAGCTCCATGACTGCAGCGACGTATGAGCATCCGGCGTAAAAAGGACCAGCAAAGAACGCGAACCAGCCAGATAAGAGTCAAAGTCAGCTGCCAGGAGAGATCCAGCAGGGTACACAACACCAGCAACTTCCCAGTCCCGCTGCGGGCGGAACATCAGCCAGTCCCGGTGGGCGCTGATGTTCACGTCGGTGGGAACGTCGATGGCCACCCATGAACCGTCCCGCAGCAGCGACGTACTGCGGTTGTAGAAGTCGATGTAGTCCACGGCGAAGGTCCGCTCGTAGCCCGGCGTTGAGTCGTGGGCCACCATGGCCAGCATGTGGTCCTCGGGGATTTCGAAGAGGCGCTCTGCCTGGGCCAGCGACTGGCCGCGGCGAAGCTTCACTCCGGTCCGTGCATAGGAGGACGTAGTTGCGGGGAGCCCGTCCGCGGTGCTGGACACGAGCAAAGTATCGGCATCCAGCCAGTTGACGTTGCCCTTCGCTGTGGGCAAGTCAAAGCCACCCTCCACGAAGGTGCGGGATTCGACGTCGAACTCGCGGTGGCGGTCAGCGTCGCCGCCGTCGGGGGAGAGCGAGACCATGGCCAGGCGGTACTCGGAGCCGTCGGCAGGACGGAGGAAGCCGGCGCCATGGAATACCCACTCAACGCCTTCGGCGGCGGCAAGGGCGTCGATGTCGAGCAGAACATCCCACTCAGGGTCCTCAGTGAGATAACTCTCCCAGGTGGTGCGGCGCCAGAGGCCCTTGGGGTGTTCCTGGTCCTTCCAGAAGTTGTAGTAGAAGTCGCCGCGTTTGGAGACCATCGCGATGCGATCGGTGGAGTCGAGGACTTCCAGGATGCCGGCCTCTACGGCCTCATACTCGGCGTCCTCCAGCAAGTCTTCGGTGCGCGCGTTCTGCTCGCGGACCCACGCCAGCTGTTCTTCGCCGTGGATGTCTTCGAGCCAGACGTTTTCATCCGTGGGCTCAGGCGCGACGTCCGCTGCGTGGCGCGGGCCGGAGGCTGGCGCGGTCTCATTCTCGGGAAGTGGCGTCTGATCAGCTTCTGTGGTGGTCATCGCCCCATCCAAGCAACACTATTCAACGGTAAGCAAGTCACGCAGAAGTTAGGCTTGAGCGTGGCTAAATCCCAAACCAATCGTGTTGCCCTGATCGGGGCCGGCCCTCGGGGCACCAGTGTCCTTGAGCGGCTGCTCGCGAATTGGGCTGCGGACAGCCCACAAGGAACCACCCTTCACATCGACGTCGTGGACCCCTACCCGGCCGGTTCGGGTCACGTGTGGCAACCGGAGCAGTCACGCCTGTACTTGATGAACACCCAATCGTTCTATCCCACCCTCATTCCCGAGGACCCCAAGCTCGCACCGCCGCTCACGGGCGGCTCGTTCGATCAGTGGCGGGAGGCCCGGCGTCGTGATGGCGAGGGACTGAACGACGCCGAAAAGGCGGAGCTGGCCACGCTGGAATCGCACAACTTCCCCAGCCGCGCGCTGTACGGGCGGTACCTTCGCCAGACTTTGGAAGGGCTGCTGGAACGGCTGCCCGACGGCGTCGAGGTCACCTTCCATGGGACGCTCGCCATTGCTGCGCGTCCCGTACCGGAGGGGTTCGACGTCGAACTCGCCAACGGTGTGACGCTCACCGCCGGGTCCGTGGTCCTTGCGCTGGGCCATATCGAATCCCGGCTGAATCCCGAGCAGCGGTCCTTCAAGAGCGCCGCGGAGGAACAAGGCCTGATGTACTTCCCGCCCGCACCGCCCGCTGACGTTGATTGGCAGGCTGTGCCGGACAACGAGCCCGTGCTGGTCCGCGGAATGGGTTTGAACTTCTTCGATGTGATGGGCCAGTTGACGGAGGGCCGCGGCGGCAAGTTTGTTGAGGCTGGTTCGCCCGGCGCGGGTATCCTCGAGTACCGGGCATCGGGCAGGGAGCCCAAGATCATTGCTGCGTCCCGAAGGGGCACACCGTATCGCGCCAAGGCGGGGCTGGCTGGCTACTACCCCAGCAGCATCACCATGCGCTACCTGACAGAAGACGCCGTGGACCGGTTTCGTGCAGCCGGTATCCAACCTGGCTTCGATCATGACCTCTGGCCGCTGCTCCACCGCGATGCACTCTGGGCCTATTACTCGACGCTGGCTCGGTCCCAGCCCGCCGCGATTAAAGACCCCCCGCAGTTCCTCGCCGACCTTGAGGATGCGCTCCAACCGCATGCGCACACCACTGCGAACTGGGAAATCGAGGTGGGAAACGTCGTCGAAAAACACGTCGTCACCTCCCGCCGGCTGAATCTGAGGGGGCTCGCGGCGCCGCTCGCCGGCCGGACATTCGCTTCCCGGAGCGTGCTGGACGCCGCTATCACGGCCTACCTGGATGATGATGCGCGACGATCAGCGCTAGGTGAGGCCGACCCGGTCAAGATGGCCATCGGCGCACTCCACACTGGCCGGGCAATCCTCAAATCCGTAGTAGCGGACGGCGGAATTACCGATGAATCCTGGTTGGCAGGGCTGCGCGGCTGGTTCGAGTCGTTTGTCGAAGGACTGGCCAGCGGAGCGCCGGCGTTGCGCTCGGAGCAGTTGGCCGCTTTGGCGCGTGCCGGCGTCGTGAGTTTTGTGGGACCGGACCCGAAGTTCAGCGTGGACCGGGGTGCCAAGGTGTTCCGTGCCGTTTCGCCGTGGGTACACGACGCTCCGGTGGAAGCACGGACGCTTGTGGAGGCGATGTCGCCGGCCAACAGAGTGGGCATCAACCTCTCGCCTTTGCTGGAACAACTCATGGCCGACGGACTGGTGCGCACCAAGATCATGATGGGTGTTGAGGGGACGCCCATGCAGACCACCGGCCTTGACGTGGAACCGCACCCCTACAGGCCCCTGGCGGCCAACGGGTCCATCACCAAGAACTTGTACGTCCTGGGTCTTCAGTTATCAGCGTCGCAGTGGGGGACGGCCATCGCCGCTGAGGCCCGTCCGCGCACCGGACCGTCGTACGCGAGCGGCCAGCGGACGCTCCGCGATGCCGATGAGATAGCGCGTAGCATTCTGGGCCGTTGAAGACATGAGGTTGCAGCGCCACGCCCCCTTCGTTAGTGTGTGAGCTGCATCACCGCTTGGTGTTGCGCGCTTTTGATCTGCGGCGGGAGAGCCCTGCCGGTACATCCCGTCAGGCGCCGTAGGAGCAAACCCTCCCCAGGAATCTCTCAGGCCCATGTACCGCCGCGGCGAGGCAACTCTGGAAAGCAGTCCGGATACCGGGCTCACCGAAGGTGCAAGCCTTCCTGCCCGGCAGGAAGGCGGAAACTCTCAGGTCCACGTACAGAGCGGGGAGGAACCCGAATCAATGTGGCACTCCGTGCCGCCTGAACGATGGAGTTCCTTTGACGATTCAGCGCCCACCTTCCACTGGTCCCGATTCACCCCACCTCGAGCGACAGCTCAGCAACCGCCACATCCAGCTCATCGCCATCGGCGGAGCCATTGGCACTGGCCTCTTCATGGGCTCCGGCAAGACTATTTCTGCCGCCGGACCGTCCGTCATCTTCGTGTACATGATCATTGGCTTCATGCTGTTCTTCGTCATGCGTGCCATGGGCGAACTGCTGCTCAGCAACCTCAACTACAAGTCATTCAGCGACTTCGCCGCCGACCTTCTGGGACCGTGGGCGGGTTTCTTCACCGGCTGGACGTACTGGTTCTGCTGGGTCATCACCGGGATCGCGGACGTGATCGCGATCGCCGGGTACTCCCAGGAACTCTGGCCGTCCTTGCCCCTCTGGGTGCCGGGACTGATCACCATCGCCATCCTCCTTCTACTGAACCTCGCCACCGTGAAAGCCTTTGGCGAGACCGAGTTCTGGTTCGCCCTCATCAAGATCGTCGCCATCGCGGCGCTCATCATTGTTGGCCTGTTCATGATTTTCAGCGGTTTCCAGTCCGACGCCGGACCGGCCACCTTCACCAATCTCTGGAGCCACGGCGGCTTCTTCCCGAATGAGTTCATGGGCTTTGTAGCCGGCTTCCAGATCGCCGTCTTTGCGTTCGTGGGCATCGAACTCGTGGGCACTACAGCTGCCGAGGCCAAGGACCCCGAGAAGAACCTGCCCAAGGCCATCAACTCGATCCCCATCCGCGTTCTGCTCTTCTACGTAGGCGCCCTCATCATCCTCATGTCGGTCACCCCCTGGACCCAGTTCGCTGCTGGACACAGCCCCTTCATTGCCATGTTCTCGCTGGCCGGCCTCGGCGCAGCGGCCACCATCGTCAACCTCGTGGTGCTGACCTCCGCGATGTCATCGGCAAACTCGGGTATCTACTCCACGTCCCGCATGGTGTTCGGCCTCGCCCAGGAGGGCGACGCTCCCAAGGTGTTCGGCGCTCTCTCCGGACGCAAAGTACCCCGCAACGCCCTGTTCCTTTCCTGCGTTCTTCTGCTGTCCGGCGTCGTCCTCATGTACGCCGGTTCGGACATCGGCAAGGCGTTCGACATGGTCACCACGGTGTCCGCTGTCTGCTTCGTCTTCGTATGGTCCATCATCCTGGCCAGCTACCTGGCTTTCCGGAAGCGTCGCCCGCACCTGCACGAATCTTCGGCGTTCAAGATGCCCGGTGGCGTGGTGATGGTGTGGGTAGTGTTCGCGTTCTTTGCCTTCGTGCTCTGGGCTCTGACCACCCAACCGGATACGCTCGCCGCCCTGTTGGCCACGCCGGTGTGGTTCATCATCCTGGGGGTCGCCTGGTTGATTCTCCGCCGCCGTCCCGCGCACTTGGCCCGTTACGAGGAGTTCAAGGCTGAGCTCCAGCGCGATGCGGACAGGACGCGGGAGCCGGAACCGGCAAACAAGTAACCGCACGGTCAACAAGCGCAGGCCCCTCACGAAGAAGTTCGTGAGGGGCCTGCTGTTGCTACTGGCCTGCTGGTCCTGTCTCAGGGGTGGTTAGCCCCTCAGGCACTTCTGATACTCCAGCCAGGCAAACGCATACCGAAGCCAGCCCACGATGTCATACCACTTGGATGGCTTGGTGGGTGCGGTGCACTGCGGCGGGTTGGTGCCGCTTTCCGCCACGTTCACCAGCGTCTTCACCACGGTTCCACTCTCGACGGCGGTGAGCACCAAGGTGCCGGCGCCTGCAGCCGCCGCAGCGGGAACCTTGAGGTTCACCGTGGCCTCGCCGGCCGTGACCGGAACAGAACCGAGCGCCAAAGCCGCGCCCTTGGCATCAACGAACACTGCATTCAGGGTTGCGTTGGCCGGGCTGCCGATCGAGGTGAGGTTCAGCTTGGACACGGCCAGGGAAACGGGCTCTCCGGTCTTGACCTCAGACGCCGTGGAGTTGACCACGGCCACAGAACGGCGTGCGAAGTCCGGCGACACCGGATTGTGCTCGCGCAGGTACTTGATCCACGCGTCGCGGTCCACCAGACCCGTGTCCTTCGTGTTGCTGCCCTCCTTGAAGACCCGGAAGTTGTCACCACCGGTGGCCAGGAAGCTGAAAGTCCCGACCCTGTACTCCTTGGCAGGATCGATCACAGCGCCGTTCACCCAGATGCCGGTGATGCGGTCGCCCGCGGGGCGGGCGGCATCGTAGGTGTAGTTGACGTTCTTGGACACGCCCAGCTGCTGGTAGGGGCGGCTGGGGATGGTGCCGTCAGCGTTGGTCTGCCACTGCTGCTCCAAAAGAGTCTTGAACTGTGCACCAGTAAGGGACGTGGTCCAAAGGTTGTTCACGAATGGCAGCACCGCGTTGGCCTCGGCATAGGTGATGGTCCCGTCAGGTGCATAGTACAGCTCGTTACGCAGGCCGCCGGGGTTCACGACGCCGATCTCCGCCGCGCCCAGTTCGGGCGCCTTGAGTGTATCCACGAGGGAGTCCGCCACCAGGTTGCCGAGTGTGGACTCATTTGCGCGATCGTCCCGCTTGGGGGCGCCGCCCGCCGGGTCCGGGGTGAAGGCCGTGGTGATATCAGCGGTCACTGCGCCCACCGGCTGGTTGCCGATCTCGGCTGCCTGGGCGAGGGCCTTGTCCACGATGGTCTTCACAGCCGCCACGCGAGGGTAGGCAGCCACGAGGCTTTCAGCGGTGTCAGTGGTCCGATCCACGATGGCGGCCTTGTAAGCAGTCACTGACTTGCTTGCGGTGTCCACTGTGAGGGTCACGCTGCCCACGTTCTCGCCGTAATTGCCGGTCTGCACAATGGGTCGGGTCTTGCCGGTCGGCTGGCCGTTGGCGTCCAGTACCGGGGCGTTCCAGGCGTATTCCTTGTGGGTGTGCCCCGTGAAGATCGCGGCGACGTCTGGAGTCGTTTCGTTGACGAGCTTGGCGAATGGTCCGCCAGCGGCGACTTCCTGCTCCAACGTGGCACCCTCAGGCGTTCCGGAAGCAGCGCCGTCGTGATTTTCCACGATGATGAGGTCGGCCAGGTTCTCGGCCTTGATCTTCGCCGCCACCCGGTTAATGGCATCCACAGGATCACCGAACTCCAGGTCCGCGATTCCGGCCGGAGTCACCAAGGAAGGAACTTCCTGCGTGACAGTGCCGATCACTGCCACTCGCATGCCGTTCATCTCCAGGATCTTGTACTCCGGCAGGACAGGAGTGGTGGTGCCCTTCTGGTAGACATTCGCACCGAGGTAGGCGAACTTCGCGTTGGTGCCGCCAGCTACGACGCGATCGCGCAGGTCCGCCCAACCGCCGTCGAATTCGTGGTTGCCCACCGCGGATGCCTGCAATTCAAGCGCATTCAAGACGTCGATGGTGGGCTGGTCCTTCGCTACCGAAGAAGCGAAGAGGGAAGCGCCGATGTTGTCACCGGCAGAAACGAAGGCCGTAGCGCCGGGGGCAGCTGCCGCGCGGAGCTTCTCGACCGTCCCGGCGAACAGGACTGTGTTGGAGTCGATCCGGCCGTGGAAGTCGTTGATACCCAGGAACTGCAGGTCAACGGTTGCCGGTTCGTCGGCAGTAAGGTTCAGGCCCACCACCACGGGGTCGTGGTCGCTGGCCCGGAACTCGTCCCCGGCATAGTAGTTGGTCACATTGTTGTTATACCTGCTGTACTCCAGCGCGACGGACTCAAAAGAGTTGATGTTCCAGATGTCGGTTCCGGTCACAACCTTGTTGGCGGCCGGGGAAGCGAGGATGTGGTCCAGGGAACCCACCATGCCACCGAACAGATATGAGTGCTTGCCGGTTCCAGCCTCCAGGTCCGTGTAACCGGCGCCTGTGAGGACATTGATGGGATCTTCCTTGGCGTAGGCGTTGAAGTCGCCGATCAGGAAGACCTTGTCCGTGCCCTTGGAGGCCTGGAGGTCCTTGGAGAAGGCAAGCAGTGATTCAGCCTGCTTGGTGCGGGCGATGTTCGAGGCGCCCTGGCCCTTGTCCGTATCGTCCGGCGTGGCTGCGGAGCCCTTGGACTTGAAGTGGTTCACGATCGCGATGAACTTCTTGTCATCGTCCCCGCCCACGGGCCTGAAGACCTGTGCCAGCGGCTTGCGGGCACTTGCGAAGGCCGCGGTGTCGTTATGGATGATGGACTCGCCCACGGGCTCGGCCACGGCCTTCTTGTAGATGAATGCGGTGCGGATCATGTCTTCATCGCTCAGCGGGGGAGCGTTGGCGGGTGTGCGCACGTAGTCCCACACACCAGGTGTCTTGATGTTGAGCGCGTCAACCAACTTGGACAACGCGTCGTCGCGGTTCTTGCCGAACTGTGCCGAGTTCTCGATTTCTTCAAGGGATACAACGTCAGCGCCGGACTTGGTGATAGCGGCGAGGATCTTGCTTTGCTGGCGCTCGAAGTTCTCCGCATTGGCAGCACCGCGGGCGTTGCAGCCTTCCTTGACCGTGATCGGGTTGCCCTCGCGGTCGGTGTAGAAAACGCAGCCGGCCAGCTGGTCACCGGTGGTGGGGAAGTAGTTCAGCACGTTGAAGGACGCCAGTTTGAGGTTGCCTCCCACATCAGCGGGACCTTCGGGCCGGGTCGCGGTGAAGCTCGCAGGCTGGACCGACTCAGCGTTGGCCGGGTTCAGCGCCGTAAGTGGCTGGAACTTCCAGGAGTTGTTGCCGTAGCCCAGGACCACGTCGGTCCGGAACTGCGCCGGGGAGCCCACACGAACGGGATCGGACGTGGTCAGGTATGGCAGCTGCTGGGCCTTGGTTGTGGCGTCCTTGAGGAAGTTGGTGGACGCGCCGTCGTCGAGCTTGATACCGCGCAGCGCGTTGTCCGCCACCACCGCGGCGTACTCCGGCGAACCGTAGGCGGCCACCGCGGTCGGCTGCACCAACGGGGATGTGCCGGCCGCGAGGCCGATCTCGCCGTACTGGTTCAAGGAATAGTTGTCCGTGACCGTGAAGTCACCCTGCGGAGCCAGGAGCATGCCCTCCAGGCTTTCCCGCGCGGTCTCATTGGCTGGCAACGTGAACGGCGTCGACTTTACCTCGGGTGCCGCCTCGGTGAGCTTGTTCAAGCCCGCAGCTTCCACGGAGAGCTGGGTCTGGTTGGCGAATTCGCTGACAACACCGGTGAGTTGCACGTAGTCGCCCGGCTGGACCGTTGCCGCCGTCGCGGGTGAATAGACGAACAAAGCGTCCGACGCCGCCCTGGCCGCCCCGCCACTTTCACCGCCGGTTCCAGGGGTCTGGACGTAGTAGCCATTGAACCCGCCGGTGGCGTACACGGCGGTGACCTTGCCGCGCGTCGTCACGGTGCTGCCTACAAGCAGACTCGCCGTACCGGTTCCTTGGATCTCGGCAATGGTCTTGACACCGGGCTCCGGCTCGGGATCAACGGGCGGAGTTCCGCCGCCCTTGGAGGCGGTGGGGGTGATGGTTGCGCTGAGGCTGAAATCTGCGGCGTTGGAGTCCGTGTCAACACCGCTGGTGCGGTTCAGGCTCTTGACATCCGCATTTCCGGCGGGTGCGGTTGCAACGGCAGTTTCGAAAGTGTTGGAGGTGCCGTAACCCAAGAGGTCAGCGATGGCTGCGTTGCCCGTCACCGACCCGGCCGGAAGCGGTGAGACCGCGGTGGCCTGCCTGGACAGGATCAGGGTCCCGGTTGTCCCGCTGGGGTTCAGCGTGCCGGTTGCCTGAACATCGGCTGTGGGCAGTTCCGGCGCCGTGGAGGTACCGCTGTTGGTGGCACCTTGTACCAGGAAGTACCCCTTCGGGGGAATGCTGCCCGTCAGGGGAGTGATTCCCGTGGGCGCGGCCGTGGCAGTGGCAGACCTGTACTGTAGCGACCAGCCCGCCAGGCTGACCGGGGCGTCCGAGGAATTGTAGAGCTCCACGAACTTGTTCTTGAAGGCGGCACCGCTGCTGCCTCCGCTGAGATAGGCCTCATTGATCACCACCGGGGAGGTACCGGCGACGGTTGGATCATCCGCGGCCATGGCCGGGACAGCAGTCAGCGGGGCTGCAAGCAACCCGACTGACAGGACAGTTCCCGCAATTAATTTCAAATGTTGTTGGTGCATCCGCTCTAACTTTCATTAGGGAGCCCTGTAGGGCCCTGTGGACGACGCCCGCTGTCTTGTGAAGCGGGCATCCCGGAAGTTACTCCGGGGTAAACCTGTAGCTCGGGCATAGCAGAACACGATGGAATGAATGGGAGATGGACCTGTGGTGGCCGGAGGGTTCGGTGCCCGCAGGTAATCAGTGGATCCGACCCGCCGCCTGGATGGCAGGCAGCCGGGCGGGATCCGAAAAGTCACACTCTAGGCGGTTTGCCCCAAGTCCTGGATCACCTTGAAGACGGCTCCGGTGGGGTCCGATAACGTGGCCAACCGACCGAATGGCGTGTCCTCGGCGGGCTGCATAGTGGTGGCACCGAGTGCCGTGGCTTGCTCCACGGTGGCGTCCGTGTCCTCCACCGCGAAGTACACACTCCACATGGAGGGGACCTGTTCGGGCAGGAAACCGGAGGCGTCCATGATGCCTGCCTTGGCGTCGTCGCCGGCGCCAAGGGTTGTGTAACGGAATTCCGGAGTGTCGCTCATGACGTCCGTGTCCCAGCCGAAGACCTTCTGGTAGAAGGTGACCGCGGACTCGTAGTCCTTGGAAAGAAGTTCATGCCACGCGGGAGCTCCGGCCTCGGCCGCAACCTCGTAGCCCTTCATTTCACCGAACTGCCAGGCGCCGATAGCGGCACCTGAGGCATCCCCGTACATGGCCATGCTGCCTTGCTCGGGGACCTCCATGGGTTCCAGAAGCACCTGGCCGCCATTGGCGGCAGCGGCCTCGGTGGTCGCCTTGATGTCGTCGGTGCGGAGGTAAGTGGACCAAACGTCCGGCATGGCACCCATGTCCGCCTGCTTCTCCATGATGCCCGCTACCATCCGACCGTCCTTGGAAGCCGTGATGTAGCCGCCGTACTTCTCCTGGTCTCCGGTTTCATAGGTCCAACCGAAAAGAGCCGTGTAGAAGGCCTTGGCCCTCTCCGTATCGGACGTCATGAGGTCAATCCAGCAGGGGGAACCGGGAGTGATATCAGGCTTGGGCATAAGTGAGGCTCCTGTTGTTATTCCGCAGCCAAAGCTGCGGCCGATGTCAGTGGGGTGGCGACAGTCAGAACACTATGCGGGGCCTCTGACACTTTCAATGATCTTCCGGGTGTCAGTTCTCAGTTCCGGGCGGAGCCTCGCCGCAGATGCAGTCTGCACAAACAAAGATGCCCCGGGTCCTGGAACCCGGGGCATCTCATTTGCGGAAGGTAAGGGATTTGAACCCTTGGCGCGGGGTTACCGCACACTGGTTTTCAAGTTTTGTCGGTTGTGTTCCGCTTCGGTTCGCTCCAGTCCGAAACAGCTGATTTCATCGGAATCTAGCGGCCTCCTGGTGCTGTCCGATGATGGGTTATTACTGCTCCAACTGGATCGTCCGGCCACAGTTTGGCCACAGCAGAGCAGTCGTCAGCGGGCCGAGGTGAGTCAAGAACACCTGAGCTTGAGGCCTGCGGGTTACTTCCATAGACCCATCAGGGAGGAAGGCCGGCTTTGGCAGGGGCTCCGGCAAGCCCCAAGGAGCCCGTCACATCGGATGGACGCCCCAAAACGCATTGTAAGCTTCTATGCGCTGGATCGTCGCGACCTTGTTCGCTTCAAGTGCCTATGGTCGCAATGCCGGCAGAAGGAACGTGCTGTAACGGCTCTACTTTGCGGTCGGAGAGGGGCTGGGGTTGGCAGGGAGGCCGAAATTTTCGGGATACAGCTCTTTGTAGATTGCGGTTTGGTCTCCGGCAACGCAGACGCTGTCCATCTCCAAGCCGGAGCCTTCGATGTTTGCGTAGTAGGAAACCAATTGTCCGCCGTTTTTGTCAGCGTAGAGGCGGATGAGACCTGGGTCCCGGGGGTTGGTTTCTGTGCGGGTGGTGAAGCCCTTGGATTCCCAGAACGTTTTGACCACTTTGACTGATGCTTGCAGATCGACGGGGTCGGAAGTTTGGCTCAGGACGATGTAGTTCACGCCGTCTTTGCCGTCGCTTGTGTTGCAGGGACCGTTTCGGAGGCCTTCGTCGGCCCATTTTTGAGGTCCGATAGCTTTTTGGGTTTCCGTTTTGAAGGCGTGGAGGTCCGCGAGGGCCTGTTTGAGTTCTTCGACCTGGGCTTTGACGGTTGCGGGGTCGCTGGGATTGCTTGAGCCGGTCATGGTGTTCTCCGGGGCAGGGGGCGTGCAGGCGCTCAGTGCAAGAGTCGCGCAGAACAATCCGGCGAGTATGCGGCGGGCCTTGAGCCGGGCCTTGGGTTCACGGGGCATGCAGTTCACTCTTCCTGAGTTGTTCAACGGCCCGCAAATCCAGCCGGTGGCGATACGGGTCGTGCGCCTGGCAGGATACGGTCTCCGTTGCCGGTTGTTGTCAGGGCCGCCTCGTACAGAGCCGTGGTTCCCTTATCCAGGTACCCGTAACCGTCGCCGCCATTTTCATGTACCAGTGTGTTGTGTTCTGTGGTGCCTTGATACTGGGTCCCGTCGATCGTGACCTCTTCTGAAGAGAACACTTCGCGCCGAAGGATTCCAGGCGCGGATCCTGGCGTTGGAAGCGGCCCATTTGGGCCAGTACGTGCAGGGTCTCCGGGGTCCTGTTACCCAAACCCTCTCTGACGGCGTTGAACCCCTGAAGGTCTGCGACGAACCGGTCGGCGCCGGCCCGGGCGGCATCGCCGCTGTTCACGGTCGGAACAGTGGGCGGTTCATAGTTGATCCACGCCACCACCGCGAAGGACTTCTTCCTCGAGATCAGCTTTTGTTGCGACTGGAGGTTCGCAGCGTTGAATGCCCAATCATTGAAGCCGCTTTGCGGTGTGATGAGCATGCCGGACACTGCGTAGGTAACGTTGTCGGCCGTATCGGGGTTGCCCGCAGAGACCTGTGCCTGCGGTGAGCCGTGGGTGAGGTCGAAGCCGAGCAGGACAGCTTCTCCTGACGCTCCCGCGTTGACGAGGGCTTGACCGATACCGTCAAGGGCTTTCTGCTGCGTTTGCAGCTGTATCCAGTGCGGGTTTGGAATGGACCGCCCTGTGCTGGTGAACAAGGACTCCGGCGTCCTGGCGAGTTCGGCGTTGATGCGCTCCTGCTCGGTAAAGAGACGTATCCGGTTGGCTTCATTCCGGGCAGTGGCGGTGACACCGTTCAGGTTCCCGATAACCCCGGGGAGGGCTTCGATCAGGAGCAACTGACTGATGCCGGGTTCAATTGCCCCGTTGACGATTGTGTGGCCGAGCCCGGCCCACCACTTGGCTGTCACGACGGAGTCCAGCCCTGGTTGTTGCAGGAGCCCTTGTAGTCGGTCTTTGTTCGCAGGGGCGGCGAGCCAGGCTTTTAGTTGATCGGCGTTCAGGGCCCCGATGTCGTTCAAACTCACTTGCCCGGGTGATGCGTGCTGTATGAGGGCGCTCGCAACCAGTGAGGTGCAGATCCGCGCCATGCTCAAGACGGGACAACTGAAGGGAATCCAAATCGGTGGCGCAACGTTTCGCGGATCGGCCGGCAAGACCTAGGAGACTTCATTCAGGACGCCTACCGGCAAGTCAGCGAACGAATCGCCGCGGGCAACGTAGAGGATGAGGACGGAGCTAGCTAAGGGAGCGCGGGTTGAGGGACGCCTCTTACGAAGCGCAGGGCCGGACCGTGCCTTTGAAGGCTTGGTCCGGCCCTTGCCGCGGAACCGAGGGCAGCCCCAGCCATTGTGGGGGAAACGATGGCCGTTGCGAGGATCCGCTGAACTCAGTAAAGACCAGCTTCAGATGACCCGCACGCGTAGTTAGTACTCAACTTTGCTGATAAAAGGGGGGAAAACCAGCGGCCACGGATCGGCCACAAATTTACCTTGAGGATCGCAAAAGGCCGGTTGAATCAATCCACTCGGATCGACTCAACCGGCCTCTGACCTGCATAAATGCTCGGTCTACGCGGAAGGTAAGGGATTTGAACCCTTGGTACGGGGTTACCGCACACTGGTTTTCAAGACCAGCTCCTTAGGCCGCTCGGACAACCTTCCTCGCCTAGTAGTGTTTCATAGGGAGTTGGCTGTTCCAAAACATCACGTCCTCCAGCCCCTGTGCCGGGGCTGGAGGACAAGCAAGAAACCGGGAGTTCGTCATGAAAGCCGTCTACATCTCAGAGCCAGGCGGACCCGAAGTCCTCGAAGTCCGCGAGGTCCCCTCTCCGGTGCCCGGCGAGGGCGAGGTCCTGATCGACGTCGTGGCTGCGGGGCTGAACCGTGCGGACGTACAGCAGCGGCGTGGCTTCTACCCGCCGCCCCCGGGCGCCTCGGAAGTTCCAGGTTTGGAGATTTCCGGGCGTATCGCGGCCTTTGGACCCGGCGTCACCAAAGCATTCTCCGTGGGGGACAAAGTAGTGGCACTGTTGTCCGGCGGTGGCTACGCCCAGCAAGTTGCCGTCCCAGTGGAGCAAGTGCTCCGGATTCCCGAAGGCGTGGACCTGATCACAGCCGCCGCCCTGCCGGAAGTGGCCGCGACCGTGTACTCGAACCTGATCATGACGGCACAGCTGCAACCCGGCGAAACTGTGCTCATCCATGGTGCCACCGGCGGCATCGGTACCTTGGCCATCCAACTGGCCAAGGCCTGTGGGGCAAAGGTTGCAACCACGGCGGGAACGGACGAGAAAGTCGCCACCGCCAAGGGCTTCCTGGGTGCCGATATCGCCATCAATTACACCGAAGAAGACTTCGCTGAAAGCCTCAAGGCTCACAACGGAGGCAAAGGCGCGGATGTGATCCTCGACGTCGTTGGTGCCAAATACCTGCAACAGAATATCGAGGCGCTCGCCGACTACGGACGACTCATCGTCATCGGCCTGCAAGGCGGTACAAAGGCCGAGATCAACCTGGGGCAGCTCCTCAGCAAACGGGCAGCTGTCATCGGAACAGCCCTCCGGCCGCGGCCGGTCGCTGAGAAGGGAATCATCATGTCCGCCGTGCGCGAGTTCGTGTGGCCCATGCTCACCGATGGCAGGATCAGGCCCCTCGTCGCCAAGTCTTTCCCCCTGGAGCACGTTCGGGAAGCGCACGAGTACTTTGATTCCGGCGAGCATGTGGGCAAGGTCCTACTGCTCCTCTGATTCGTCCGTTCAACTGCATTCATCCGCCAACTACAGCGAGGAGCCATATGTCCATCCGGCACAGCCTGCTGGCCCTGCTCCAGGACCAGCCGCGGTACGGCTATGAGCTGCGTGTCGAGTTCGAGGACCGCACCGGTGCCGCCTGGCCGCTGAACATCGGCCAGGTTTACACAACCTTGGACAGGCTTGAGCGCGACGGCCTGGTCAGCAAAGACGGCGACGACGGCGGCGGGCACGTCGTCTACAGCATCACTGACGCCGGGGCCGAGGAAGTTGGGGCCTGGTTCACTGGCGCAGTGGACCGGGGAAATCCTCCACGGAACGAAATTGCCATCAAGTTGGCGCTCGCGGTGACGCTTCCGGGCGTGGATGCTTCTGCGGTGATCCAGTCCCAGCGGGAGGTCTCGGTCAAGGCCCTGCAGGAGCATACTCAGGCTAGAAAGGCGCTCTCCGCCAACCAACGATCGTCGGATACAGCTTGGCTACTGGTGCTGGATTCACTCATTTTCCAGGCCGAAGCGGAAGTTCGCTGGTTGGATCTCTGCGAGGCCCGTACGGTGCAAGGGCGCGGCAACGGCGGGGCCGGCATTGGTTGAACACCGCTGATCGCAATATAGCTACCGTTCACCGCAGCCAATCCATGCTGCGGTGAGTTCCGCCATGCACCAGGGAACCTCTTTGCTAGCTTGCCCGTGACGCGCGTTCGGGCCACGGCAGCGCAGCAGTTCTCAAGGAGGAGATATGGGTACGATTCCTGACCAAGCCGGACTCGCGGAAGGACTGGATCCTACGCTGCCTGCACCGGCTGTGGACGACTCGGTGCGTGAAGCGGAGGAACGCCGGTGGACCCCCGCCAAGATCGGTCTCTGGATTGCTATTTCGCTGCTGGGAGCCGTGGCATGGTTCATGCTCGCACTGGTGCGCGGCGAAACCGTCAACGCCATCTGGTTCGTCTTCGCCGCCGTTTGCACCTACCTGATCGGCTACCGCTTCTACTCCAAAGTCATTGAGCGTTACCTGCTCAAACCGGACGACCGCCGCGCTACTCCTGCCGAGTACAAAGCTGATGGCAAGGACTACGTCCGCACTGACAGGAACGTGTTGTTCGGCCACCACTTCGCCGCCATTGCCGGTGCCGGACCGCTGGTGGGACCCGTTATCGCGGCCCAGATGGGCTACCTTCCAGGCACTATCTGGATCATCATCGGCGTCGTTCTTGCAGGCGCCGTCCAGGACTACCTCGTCATGTTCTTCTCCATGCGCCGCGGTGGCCGTTCGCTGGGCCAGATGGCACGCGAGGAACTCGGCGTCATCGGCGGTACGGCGGCCCTTGTAGCCACGCTGCTCATCATGATCATCATCGTGGCCATCCTTGCCCTGGTAGTGGTCAACGCCCTCGGTGAGAGCCCGTGGGGCGTGTTCTCGGTGGGCATGACCATCCCCATCGCGTTGTTCATGGGTGTCTACCTGCGCTTCATCCGGCCGGGCAAGGTGATGGAGGTGTCCATTATCGGCTTCGTGCTCCTGATGGCAGCGATTATTGGTGGGGGTGCCGTTGCAGGTACGGAGTGGGGTGCTGCCTTCTTCCACCTGGACAAGGTCACCATCGCCTGGGGCATCATCGTTTACGGCTTCATCGCCGCAATCCTGCCCGTCTGGCTGCTGCTTGCTCCGCGCGACTACCTCTCCACGTTCATGAAGATCGGCGTGATCGTGATGCTCGCGCTCGCCATCATCGTGGTGCGCCCCGAAATCACCGTCCCGGCGTTCAGCGAGTTCGCCGGCCGGGAGAACGGCCCAGTGTTCTCCGGCGCCCTGTTCCCGTTCTTGTTCGTCACTATCGCCTGTGGCGCCCTGTCGGGGTTCCACGCGCTCATTTCTTCAGGAACCACACCCAAACTGATCGAGAAGGAACGGCAGACCCGCTTCATCGGTTACGGCGGCATGTTGATGGAATCTTTCGTGGCCATCATGGCCTTGGTTGCCGCGATCTCGATCGACCGCGGGATCTACTTCGCCATGAACGCGCCTCTGGCCCTTACCGGCGGCACAGTGGAATCTGCGGCGCAGTGGGTGAACAGCCTTGGCCTTGCCAACGTGAACATCACTCCGGACGTTTTGGCCCAGACCGCAAAGGATGTCGGCGAGGAAAGCATTGTTTCCCGTTCCGGTGGAGCTCCCACGCTCGCGGTCGGTTTGGCGCACATCATGCAGCAGTTCATCGGCGGACCGGGAATGATGGCTTTCTGGTACCACTTCGCCATCATGTTCGAAGCACTCTTCATCCTTACCGCCGTTGACGCAGGCACGCGCGTTGCCCGTTTCATGCTGCAGGACTCCATCGGCAATTTTGTTCCCAAGTTCAAGGAAGCTTCATGGAGGCCCGGAGCCTGGCTGTGCACCGCCATCATGGTGGGTGCATGGGGTGCTGTGCTCCTGATGGGAGTCACCGATCCGCTGGGTGGCATCAACACGCTCTTCCCACTGTTCGGCATCGCCAACCAGCTCCTGGCAGCCATTGCGCTGGCTGTGTGCCTCGCCATTACTGCCAAGCGCGGTGTCTTCAAATGGCTGTGGATCGTGGCAGCTCCGCTGGCTTTCGCGGCCGTTGTGACCATCACGGCCAGCTTCCACAAGATCTTCTCGCCAGTCCCGGCAGTGGGCTACTTCGCCAACAATCAAGCGTTCTCCAAGGCACTGGCTGACGGCAAGACGGAATTCGGCACGGCCAAGACCGTTGCAGCCATGGAAGCGGTAGTCCGTAACACCATGATCCAGGGTGTGCTTTCCGTCATCTTCGTGACACTGAGCATCATCGTGATCGTCGCCGCCCTCCTGGCAACCATCAAGGCAATCCGCGCAGGCGGCGGCCAGGACCATGAAGACCCGCCTGTTCCTTCCAACGTGTACGCACCCGCGGGGCTGTTCCCCACGGCTGCAGAGAAGAAGTTGCTCACAGAATGGAACGCCCTCCCTGCGGAGAAACGAACACAGAAGGCCAGCCACCACTAATGAACACCGTCTTGAGGGGCCTTCGGGGCTTCGCCGCCTATCTGGGTTCGCTCATGGGGGCTGACGCGTACCGGAAGTACCTGGAGCATTTCGCTTCTACCGGCCATGCCGGTCGCGCCATGACTGAACGAGAGTTCTGGCGGGATCGGATGGACCGGCAGGACAGCAACCCCCAGGGCAGGTGCTGTTGAGTCGGCATCCGGCACGGGTTTCGCTACGAACGAAGTCCAAAATCCGGTTGTGGCCAGAGGTTCGCAGGAACCACGTGAGAGTATGAACGAATGAGCGATCTGAACAACATTCAGCCCACGGATGAGGCTTCGGACGACACCCCCGTGGAGGGAACAATGCTGGACGAGGGCCTCGAGACGCCCAATGGACAGCAACCCCGGCCGGAAGGGGTGGAGAAGGAGGCCAGGCCCAAGGGAGGAAACCTTCACGAACTCGTTGACGAGCCAGCCAAGGTGATGCGGATCGGCACCATGATCCGCCAGCTCCTGGAAGAAGTTAAGGCCGCGCCGTTGGACGACGCCGCTCGCGGTCGCCTTGCCGAGATTCATGAGCGGTCCATCAAGGAACTTGAAGACGGGCTGGCTCCTGAACTCATCGAGGAGTTGGAACGGATCAGCCTGCCCCTCCCGGACGAAAAAGCCCCTTCTGATGCGGAGCTTCGCATTGCGCAGGCACAACTCGTTGGCTGGCTTGAGGGCTTGTTCCATGGCATTCAGGCTGCGATCGCCGCACAGCAGGCCGCCAAGGAGCACGCTGCCGCGCAGATGCAACTCCGTCAGCTCCCGCCGGGAACTGTGATTGCGCCGGGCATCGTCATCGGCGAGAACGGCCAACCGCAGCGGGCGGCTGCACCCGGCGCGCCGGGCGCTGCTGCCCAAGGCCGCCGGGAAGACCCCGACCACGGCCCGGGCCAGTACCTCTGAGTTCGCAGGTGGGTTTCTTTGGGGCCGTCCGTCAAGGGCGGAAGGACGATCTGGAGCTTGGTAAGGGATTGTGGCGCCGAGCCCATGATCGTTTTCATCGTGGGCTGGACCGGTACCACCAGGTCCTTGAGGGCGTGGATGATGAGCAGCTCTACATCGAGCTGGTGCAAATAGCCAACGAACTTGCCGAGCTATCACCTCGGGTGAGGATGATCTGCGTCGAGGCACAGAAACGGTCTCCGAGCGACGGATTGGATGTCCCGGGAGCACTTGCCGGGGTGCACCGCGCCCTGTCCAAAGCAGGAAATTCCCTGGCCACTACGGCTGAGGCCGCAGCTATGTTGAGGTTGGCCGTGGGACCCGTTCCAGTGGGCGCGTTGTCCGTTCGACGCCGGGCGGAATCAGTTTTCGAGCAGGTTGCTGACGCGGAGCGTCAACTGGGAGCCTGAAACCCAGCTGCGCTAAATGAGGCGCATTAGCAACTACCCGCGCACGCCTTTATTCCCTGCATGCAAGAAGTTAAGCGCATAGCTGATCTGCGTAACATTCGGCGCTTTTCGCGACTGCTTGCTGGGAGGATGGCAAACATGACTTCGTCACCAACACTTACTTTCAACGACGGCAACACCATCCCCCAACTCGGCTACGGGGTGTGGCAAGTTGAAGACGATGTAGCCGAAAAGGTGGTGCGCCAGGCTTTCGAAGCCGGATTCCGCCACATCGATACCGCCAAGATCTACGGCAACGAGGCAGGCGTCGGCCGTGCCATTGCTTCCTCCGGCCTTTCCGCCGAGGAAATCTTCATCACCACCAAGTTGTGGAACGCAGACCAGGGCTACGAGTCCACACTCGCAGCTTTCGAGGAGTCCATGGACCGTCTCGGCCTCGAGACCCTGGACCTTTACCTGATTCATTGGCAGCAGCCCAAACAGGAAAAGTATGTTGACACCTGGAAGGCCCTCATCGAGCTCAAGAAGCGCGGCCGGGTCAAGTCCATCGGTGTCTCCAACTTCACCAAGGAAGGCCTGCAGCACATTATCGATGAGACCGGTGTGGTTCCGACCATCAACCAGGTTGAACTGCACCCGTTCTTCAACCAGGCCGAGCTTCGCGAATTCAACGCTTCCAAGGGCATCCTGACCCAGGCCTGGTCCCCGCTTGGCCAGGGCGGCGAGCTGCTCGAAAGCGCCACCGTGGCTGAGATCGCCGCCAAGCATGATGCCACTCCGGCGCAGGTCATCATTGCCTGGCACCTTGCCATCGGCAACGTCGTGATCCCCAAGTCCGTCACCGAGTCCCGCATTCAGGAGAACTTCGCGGCGCTCAACGTCACGCTGGATGCCACTGACATCGAGGCCATCAATGGCCTGGACCGCGGTGCTGAAGGCCGCATCGGACCGGACCCGGCAGTCTCCGACTTCGCCTAAACCCCGAGTTTTACCGCGGTGCCCCGTCCCCCTTGGGGGCGGGGCACCTGCCGTTAACGCTCGACGGCGCCACTCGCTTCGGCGGGGCAGCGCAACGTCGCTCAAAGCGGAGGAGCCGCGAACTTATTTCACCATTCGGCGTCCAAACAATTGCGGTCGTCCTAGGATGGGCCCATGGGGGATATGGAAGGTCTTTTTGACGGGCCTGCATCCGGGCTGCCCGCATCACTTTCCTCCAAGACTGCGCTGTATCGGCCAGCGTCGGAGGACGAGGCTCCGGTCAAGCACCTGGCCGGTTACGCGCCGTTCATGGTGTTCTGCCAAAGCAGCGGCGTTCCCGCAGAGAACCTTGCTATTGACTTAGCCAGCCTGCTCGCCTTCTTGCGAACCAACGTCGACCTAATCTTGCGCGACCCCAAGCTACGCGATGCTGCCACCATTTTCGTCGGGAACGTCATTGTGTCGATGCGCCCGGAAGCACACTGGAGGGTCATGGCGGACGGATCCCGCGAAGCCGGTGACCGCGGCATGATGATAACGGTGGACCGCTTGTTTGACGGCTTGGCGGAAGTCGACGACACCATGGTGGCCGGACTTGTCACCCGTCTTAGGGAGTGGTCAACTGACGAACTGGACGAAACTGCGCTTCCCGAATTGCGGCCCGTTCCTGTGGGGCAGGCCCATGATCTTTATGAGCGGCCGGAGCTGCCGAACCACGAATATCGTGATGCCGACGGCCAAGTGATCCAGTACGGGAACCGATGGGGCGGTGAGAGCCCACCGGAGGACTCCTCCAGCGTGGAAACCCACGTTGAACGCTTCGAAGGCCTCCACAAGGTAGCCCGATCCCTACTTGAGTACTTGGAGAGCGCATACGACGTCGACGTCAGCCTGGATCCTGCCCACGCGATGGAGGTCTCCCTGAACACTGTCGAGGTGATCGCCGTGGCACGCCTGACGCCGCGCGACCCTCTAGCGGCGCCATTGACGTTCGTCTGGACAAGTTTCCCGGGTGTCGTGGTCCGCGCGGGTGCGCTGCACGACTTTCCATTTCCCATCTGCGGCTGTGACGCTTGTGACGAAACGGCTGAGAGCGAAGCGTCCCGCTTGGAGGAGCTGGTCCTTGGAGTTGCAGCAGGAGGGTATGGCGAACGTTACCCGGTGGGACGGGAGCGCTGGGCAGAGTATACGCTTTTTACCGCTGACGGATCAGGCAGCCGCAGCGGGAGGGGGCCGCAGGGGACTACCCCGGCTCAGCTCGCCGCCGCGGAGGAACGACTCAAAGCAGTACAAAATGGCTGGAGGCCATGGCCGCCAAGGAAGACCCGGAGTGCCCGCGACTGACCTGATCGCGAGGACCCGATGTGGGGGGGAGCAGTTGTGAAAGTCGTGCTTTATGTTGTGTGGGCGCTATTCGTGCTCGCCGTTATATGGACGCTTTTCAGCGCCATCAGGGAGATGAAACGCAGGGAGACGTTGGTCTCCAGGTGGCCCAAAGTCCTCGCGACTGTGACTGGAAACCGCTCCGGCTGGACCAATGGTGGGGGCAGCTCCACCCGCAACCGCCGTTTCCGGCCGTACTACCAGTTCAGCGACTCCCGCGGTGTTGTCTACGGGGGAGAATCTGATGTCTCAACGGTGAACGAAACCCTACCCGGCTCACCGCTGGCCGTGGCCTATAACCCTGCAGACCCACAAGAGTCCTACCAAGTCGTCAGCCAGTCCAAAATGCTGGTTGGCTGCCTGCTTCCCGTCTTCATGGCCTTCGCCGCGGGCTCATTGTGGTTCATCGGGATACTCCCCGTGGGATGACAAGCAGCAAACAAAAGCCCCGCCGGTTCAACGAACCAGCGGGGCTTTTTCTCTGAGCTTCCTATCAGAATCGAACTGATGACCTTTTCATTACGAGTGAAACGCTCTACCGACTGAGCTAAGGAAGCACCGCGTTCATCACCGGTTTCCCGGGCGATCACGCAAGACATAACTGTAATAGAGGCACCGCACCCGGGTCAAAACGAGGGCGGTGGAGGCCGTTGCGGGGATGTTCACCCGCCCGTCGGGCCGGGTTCAGGCGGTGGTTTCCCGGCAGCCGGAAGCTGGGGAATCAACTGTGGTGAGGTGCACCTGCCACGCATACAAACGAAGGAGCCGCTCAATGACCGGGGACGCTTTGACCAGGGACGCCAGCCACACACCGAATCGGTTGAGGTTGGCCGTCGTGGACATGGTGGGCACCACCATTACCGACGACGGCCGCACCGAGCGGGCCATGTCCCGGGCGCTTGTGGAACACGGGATCGAACCGGGCAGCAGCCGATTCGAGAGCATGCTCGGTTATGCAAGGGACACTATGGGTTTTTCGAAGATGACAGTCTTCAGCCACCTTTTCGACGACGCCGCGGTGGCCGAAAGCGCCAATAAGGTCTTCGAAAACGCCTATGACGAGCTCATTGAAGACGGCGGTGTCCGTGCCATTGCGGGAGCAGAGGACGCCATACTGTGGATGCGTGAGTCCGGCATGCAGATTTGCTTGGCCACGGGATTCGGCCGGCATACCCAAAACATGGTGCTGGAATCCCTGGGCTGGATGGGCCTAGCGGACCTTAGCCTCTGCCCTGCCGATGCCGGACGCGGACGGCCGTACCCGGACATGATCCTGACTGCCGTGCTCGCACTGGACCTCGATGACGTGCGCGAGGTTGCTGTGGTGGGCGATACCAGCTCGGACATGCTCTCGGGCGTCCGGTCGGGAGCGTCCCTCGTGGCCGGCGTCCTGACTGGCTCGCACTCAGAGGCGACGCTACGCGCGGCCGGAGCCACCGCCGTCGTGGACTCCATCAAGCAGCTCCCGCTCCTGGTGGAGAAGCTGGAAGCCAGGCACCTCTAGCACTTGAGGCCGTCCTGCGGCAGTTTGCCATCAACAAAGTAGTCGTCGACGGCGGTGCTGACGCACGAGTTCGCGCGGCCGTAGGCTGTGTGCCCCTCACCTTCCCACGTGACGAGGGAAGCATTCTCAAGCTGCTTGCGCAGCGACTGGGACCACTCGAGCGGGGTGGCGGGATCACCGGTGGTACCGACCACCACAATGGGTGCAGATCCGTTGTATTCCGCTGGCGCGGGAGTGCGCGTGCTGGGGTAGGGCCAGTCCTTGCAGGTGACACCGCCGTAGGCGAAGAACGCACCGAACGTGGGGGAATCCTGCATGAGGCGGACTTCTTCAGCCCGCATGCCGGCAGTGTCCGTAACCATCGGATAGTCCAGGCAGTTGATGGCCTGGAATGCGAAAGCGGAGTTGGAGCTATAAGTGCCGTTGGGTTCGCGGTCGGCGCCCAGGTCCGCAAGCCGCATCATCTGGGACACGTCTCCGGAAAAGGCGCTGTCCAGGGCTTGGGTGAGCGCCGGCCAGCTTTGGTCGTTGTAGAGGGGCAGGATGAGGCCGTTGACGAAGTCGTTGGCTGTCACCAGACGGCCGTCTTTGGCGGTCTGGGGGTTCTGATCCACGGCATTGATGAGCTCTTGGATTTCCTGGACGCCGTTGTCCACGGAGCCGCTCAAGGGACACTCTTGCTGGCCCTGGCAGTTGGTCACGTATGTGCGGAGGGCCCTTTCGAAGGCACGTGCCTGGCCGGCCGTCAGTTCCTCGTTGCTGATGGCTGGGTCCACGGCGCCGTCAAGGACCACGCGGCCCACGTTGTCCGGAAAGAGCGCAGCGTACGTCGATCCGAGGAACGTGCCGTAGGAGAAGCCCAGGTAGTTGAGCTTGGCATCATTCGCCACCGCGCGCAGGATGTCCAGGTCTTTGGCAGCGCTCACGGTATCGATGTGTCCCAGAACGTCCCCGGTCTGCTCGGCGCACTGCTCAGCGAACGCCTTGTTGAAGGCAAGCGCGGCGGCCAGTCCTTCGTCAGTGTTCTTGCGGAACACCTTTTCGCGGGCGGCATCACGTTCGGCATCGGTCATGCAGGTCACCGGAGCAGAGCGACCCACACCCCGTGGATCAAAACCGACCACATCGTAGTTCGCCCGCACCTTCTCGGTGAAGTGGGTGTTGCCGGCATCTTTGATGAAATCCACGCCGGAGCCACCAGGTCCGCCCGGGTTTACCAGGATAGACCCTTGTTTGTTTCCGGTGCTGGGCAACTTGATGACGGAAAGGGTGATGTCCCCGGATGCCGGATTAGCGTAATCCATGGGCACTTGGACCTTGCCGCAATGGAAACCGTCCTCGCAAGAGCTCCACTCCACGGTCTGCGAATAGAACTTCTCAAGACCCTCGGGTGCTGAGGCCGCGATGGAAGGGTCCACCGTGCTGGTGGACGGTTTGGCCGTGGGAGTTGGCAGGAAGGGGATGGTGCACGAGCTGAGTACCAGCATGGAAGCAAGGGCAACGCACAGTGCAGCGAACCCGCGGCTACGTCCCCCTGGCCCTGTGACACCCCGGGTTGCCGAACCACCACCCGCATCAAGCTGGGCAGACCGGTCCCTTGAAGGGGTACCGGCGGACCGGCGGGGTGCGGACTTCATGCATTCTCCTATTGCTGGATAAGGCTCGTGGCCATGGACTCGACAGCCAACAGCGGCGCCACGTTGGTGGTGGTAATTCGGACACGGGCTTTGTTGATGGCGTCCATTCGCGCCAAGGTGGTTTCCGGCGTTGAATGGCCCGCGTATTCTTCGAGTTCGCTCTTGAGTTCAACGTTAACCAGTTCCACTGCGTTCCCCAGTTGGATGATCAGTACGTCCCGGTAGAAGGACAGCAGATCCGTCAGCGTGCGGTCCAACGAATCAGTGATGGAGCGCTTGGCACGCCGCTTCTGGTCGTCTTCGAGCTGCTTGACCTGGCTGCGCATGGACGGCGGGAGAGTGCCGGACTCAGGAGCGCCCAAGCTTGCAAGCAGCGCGATCTTCTCTGCGGCGTCGCGTTCGTCGTTGGAGCTGTTGGCTTCTTCGGTGGCGATCTTGACCAACTTTTCGGCCATCATCACGGCAGCGGTGACGCCCCGAAGACCAAGGGGAATACGAACGGTATCCATCCGACGTTGCCGCGCATCGGCGTCGCGGGCCAACCGCCGGGCGATCCCTATATGGCTTTGCGCCGCACGCGCCGCACGGTCCGCGAGTTGGCGTTCGACGCCGTCGCGCCTCACCAAAAGGTCAGCGACGTCGGAAGCCGGCGGCAGCCGCAGACTTACCGGACGGCAACGGGAACGGATGGTGACGAGGACGTCCGCGGGCGAGGGGGCGCACAGCATCCAGATGGTGCGGGGAGTGGGTTCCTCGATAGCTTTCAGCAGCACGTTGGTGGTGCGCTCGGCCATGCGGTCCGCGTCCTCCACCACGATGATCCGCCACCGGCCCGTGGCCGGCCGGTCGCCTGCTTTGGACACGAGTTCGCGGGCTTCGTCGATGGTGATGGTGACCTTTTCGGTGCGCACGAACGTTACATCCGAGTGCGTCTCACCGAGGATCGTGTGGCACGCCGCGCACTCGCCGCAGCCACGCATGGTGACGTCGTCCTGCTCGCAGTTCAAGGCGGCGGCGAACGCTTTGGCCGCGTTGGAACGGCCGGATCCGGGCGGTCCGGTGAAGAGCCATGCATGGGTGAGGCCGGTATCGCCCTGCGCCGCCTGCCTCAGTTGCGCGACGACGGATGCCTGCCCTTGAAGGTCGTCCCAGACGCTCACGTGCGGTCGCCCAACAGCAACTCCACCCGTTCCAGGATCCGCGCAGCCAGCGTTTGAATGTCGGCGCTGGCGGGCAGGACGAGGTAGCTCGACGGCGCAGCCTCAGCAAGGTCCAGGAACGCGTGGCGGATGGCGGAATGGAAAGCGTCGGGCTCGGACTCCAACCGGTCCTCGGTGGCTTCCCCGGCAGTTCGGCGTTGGCGGCCGTCGGAGGGATCGACGTCGAGCAGTACTGTAAGGTCCGGATGCAGGCCTTCGGTGGCCCATTCGTTGAGTGACAAAACGCCTTCGGCACCCAGGCCGCGGCCGGCACCTTGATAGGCGACGGACGAATCGATGTAGCGGTCCGTGATGACCACGGTTCCGTCGGCCAGTGCGGGCCGGATCACCTGGCTGGCATGGGCGGCGCGGGCGGCGGCGAACATGAGGGCCTCAGTGCGGGGATCGATGGTACCGTGCCCGTGGTCAAGGACCAGGGAACGCAATTTCTCACCGATGGGGGTGCCGCCTGGTTCGCGGGTGCGCAGCACGGAAAAACCCCGGGACTCGAGGGCGTCGGAGAGCCGGGCAGCCTGGGTGGACTTGCCCGCTCCGTCCCCGCCTTCGAAGGCGATGAAAAGGCCTGGGCTCTTAATACTCACTCGACTAGCCTACCGATCACCGGCATACGAGACGGCCTTCATCCACAGCATCGCCCAGCACTACGCTGAAACCATGAGCCTTTCCGATCAGCACGCCGCCGAATTGTCTCCGGAAACCGTTGTAGTTGCCGCCGGCCGTCCCGAGCGCGCCCACGACGAGCCGGTGAATCCGCCCATCGTCCTGTCCTCCACATACTTCGGAACAGGTTCATTAAGCGATGGAGATCGCGGCTACGGACGCTACGCGAACCCCACCTGGGATCCGTTCGAGGACGCGTTGGCCAAACTGGAAGGCGCCACGCTCCCGGGCCTGCTCTATGCCTCCGGCCTGGCAGCTGTCAGCTCCGCGTTGTCGCTGGTTCCCGCCGGCGGTGTGGTGGTGATGCCCTCGCACAGTTACGCAGGTTCCCTGGTCATGGCGACCGAACTGGCGGAGAAGGGCTTCCTGGAACTTCGCACCGTGGACATCACGGACACGGACGCCGTGAAGGCCCTCATCAGCCCTGAAAGCGGCAAGAAGGCGGACCTCCTCTGGTTGGAGAGCCCCACTAACCCCATGCTCGGTATCGCGGACGTCCGCGCCCTCACTGATGCCGCACACGCGGTGGGCGCGATCGTGGTCACGGACAATACCTTCTCCACGCCGTTGGTGCAGCAGCCCCTCAGCCTGGGTTCCGACGTCGTGCTTCACTCGGTGACCAAATATTTGGCGGGCCATTCCGACGTCGTCCTAGGCGCGTTGGTGACGTCCAACCCGGAGCTGCGCGCCACCCTGCTTCATCACCGGATCATCCACGGCGGGATCGCCGGACCGTTTGAAGCCTGGCTGGCACTTCGCGGCCTGCGCACCCTTGCGCTGCGGATCGGGCGTTCCCAAGCGTCCGCCGCGGCGCTCGCCGAACGACTCAGCGTCCATCCCCGCGTCGAAGCCATCCGGTTCCCCGGCCTCCCCACGGATCCTGGGCATGAGCGTGCAAAAGCGCAGATGAAGGGTTTCGGTTCCATTCTCTGCATCCAAATCGCCGGCGACGAACAGCGCAGCGGGGCCGACGCCGCAGACGAATTGGTTCGCGCCTTGCAGCTCTGGCTGCCGGCGACGTCTCTGGGTGGGGTTGAGTCACTGATTGAACGCCGACGCCGGCACACGGCTGAGCCGCTCAGCGTTCCGGAGAACCTGGTCCGGTTGAGCGTCGGGATCGAGAACGTGGAAGACCTCTGGTCCGACCTTGAGCAAGCGCTGAAGTCGCTGGACGGTTAGGCTGGGGGAGTGGACGGAAATTTCTTGATCGCTTACGTTACCAGCGGGGTTTACTGGATCCTTGGCTTGGTGGCACTTGCCTTGGAACTGTGGGCTTTCGCGGACTGTCTGCGGCACAAGCCGACGCTCTTCGTAGCGGCTTCGAAACGCACCAAGATGTTCTGGTTGGCACTCACCGGCGTGGCCGTCGCGATCGGGCTGCTGACACTCCCGACCGCCGGCAGCATGTTGATCTTCAGCATCGCTGCTGTCACGGCGGCCTGCGTCTACCTTGCCGATGTCCGTCCCGCCGTGCGTGAGGCCGGCAGTGGCGGCAACCGCAACGTCGGCCCCTACGGCCCTTGGTAACGGCGTTACTGTAAATCAGCCTTAGCGGGGCGCCACCGCATCCCACGCCACGGTCAGTTCGCCAAGGCGCCACCGCGAGGGACCATCCTGAAGCGGCCACCCGGCGTCGCGCAGTGAACGGCACATTCCCGTCCAGCGCTGCCGGTTCCCGAACGACGCCAACGGCGCCGCGTCCAGCCAGGCTTTGTCCATGGCCTGCAGGAACGCGTGGATTGCTTCGCCCGGGACATTTCGGTGAATGAGGGCTTTTGGCAGCCGCTCGGCGACCTCCGACGGCAGCTCAAAACTGCCGAACCGCACGGAAAAACTGAGGCTCAACGGGCGCTCCGCATCCAAGGCGACCCATGTGGCGCGCCGGCCGATTTCGTCGCAGGTGCCGTCTATGAACAGACCGCCGGGTGCCAAGCGCGACTGCACCAATCGCCAAATCCCGGTGACGTCCGCTTCCTCATATTGCCGCAGCACGTTGAAAGCACGCACCAACACGGGCTTGCCCGGCACCGGCACTTCGAAGCCGCCCACATGGAAGCTGAGCCCCGGCCGCTCCAGTGACTTGGCAGTCCGTACGCGCTCCGGTTCGATCTCGATTCCACAGACCCGCACATCCTATCGCACGGCCCGCAGCCGCTCAAAAAGCTCGACGGCGGTGGTGGGCGAGGCGCCATAGCCCAGGTCCACAACAAGGGGGTCGCCGGCGGCGCGCAGCCGCCACGCTTGCGGACCGGCAAGCCAACGGTCAAGGCGGCGCATGCGGTTGGGATTCGTGGTCCCGCGAGTGATGTTGCCAACCGGCTTTCCGCCCCGACTCCGGGGAGAGCCCACCCGTTCTGCTTTTTGCACCACGGCCCCACTTTATCTCGCGCGGACGTAACGCCGGGCAGGTCATGTAGCCGCTCGGCTAGGATGAAAACCATGACTTACAAGCTGATTCTGCTGCGCCATGGCCACAGCGACTGGAACGCCAAGAACCTGTTCACCGGCTGGGTGGACGTAGACCTGAACGATCAAGGCCGCGAAGAAGCAGTGCGCGGTGGAGAGCTCCTGGTTGAGAACGACATCCTCCCGGACATCCTCTATACCTCGCTCCTGAAGCGTGCCATCAACACCGCCAACATGGCGCTGGACAAGGCCAACCGCGGCTGGATCCCGGTCAAGCGCGACTGGCGCCTCAACGAGCGCCACTACGGCGCGTTGCAGGGCAAGGACAAAGCCCAGACACTGGCCGAGTTCGGCGAAGAGCAGTTCATGGAATGGCGCCGCAGCTACGACACCCCGCCGCCGCCCCTGTCCGACGACAGCGAATTCTCCCAGGCCCACGATGTCCGCTATAAGGATCTGGGCGAAGCCCTGCCGCGCACCGAGTGCCTTAAGGACGTCCTGGTCCGCCTTCTTCCTTACTGGGAATCGGACATCAAAGAAGACCTCAAGGCAGGCAAGACTGTTCTGGTTACGGCCCACGGCAACTCCCTGCGCGCCCTCGTGAAGCACCTGGACGGCATCAGCGACGAAGCTATCGCCGGCCTGAACATCCCCACAGGCATCCCGCTGGTGTACGAACTGGACGAGGACTTCCAGCCGATCACCCCCGGTGGAACCTACCTGGATCCCGACGCCGCAGCCCAGGCCATCCTCGCGGTGGCCAACCAGGGCAAGAAGTAAGGCTTCGCGGTTCTTCGCCGGATGCTCGGTCGTTCCTCCCTTAGACGCATCCCGGCCGAAGAACGCGCTGCGCCGCAGTTAAAGGCAGGCGGCCGGTCACCTTTGGTGACCGGCCGCCGTCGTTTGTTCTGCGGTAGGTGAAGGCTAGAAACCTTCAGGCTGCCATTCGCCGGTCACCAGGTAGGTGACCTTGCGGGCGACCGAGACGCCGTGGTCGGCGAAGCGCTCGAAGTAGCGGCTGGCGAGGGCGACGTCCACGGTGGTGGAAGGGCTTTCATTCCACTCGGGGGAGGCGATGGCCTTGAAGACACTGAGGTGGAGGTCGTCCACGGCGATGTTGATCTTGAGGATGTCGCGGGCTACCTCAAGATCGCGGGTCTCCAGCAGCTCGATCACCTTGGCGGTGATCTCGATGTCGTGCTGGGCCATGGCCTTGAAGGTCTGGGTCAGCGAAGCGGGGATCACGGTGGCCGGGTAGCGCAGGCGCGCCAGCTGGGCAACGTGACGGGCGAGGTCACCCATGCGTTCCAGCGACGCGCTCATACGCAGCGAACCCACAATCATGCGGAGGTCGCTCGCGACAGGGCCCTGCAGGGCAAGGATGTCGATGGCGCGCTCGTCGAGGCTGTTCTGCAGGAAGTCGATGCGGGCATCCGCCGCGATGACGTCCTGGGCAAGATCCACGTCGGCGCCTTCGAAGGAAGTAGTAGCCTTCGTGATTGCTTCGTGAACCAGCTTGGAGATCTCGATGAGGTCGTCACCTACCTGGGTGAGCTCCTCCTGAAAAACCTTGCGCACTAAGGCGTCCTTTCCTTGGAAATCCTGTTCCCATGGTGGGGGTCGGATTTCAAAACCATTGACAGTCCAACCAGTAACTGTGTCAGGGGCCAGTGAACTGTTCGGCTCCTTTAGATGAACGTTAGTTGAACCGTCCGCGTTTGGCGCCTGATCAATGCTTTGACGTGTTTCCACAGCATAAGCTGGACACGTGGATCCATTGCTCATAGGTGTCGTCGCAGGCCTCGTCGGCCTGTCGTTGGGCGTCTTTGGCATGCTCGCGTTCAGGATCAGTGAGCGACAACGGAGCATTGTTGACTTGGACGTGACCGAGCCTCTGCTGCCGGACGGCGCAGCGGAAGTACTAGCCGTCGTCGGGCGTGCCTTTGTAGTGGTGGACGCGATCGACGGCGTTGTCCGCGCGAGCCCCGCCGCATATGCGTACGGATTGGTACGTGGCCACACCGTGGTGCACAAACAGCTCTTGGATATGACCGCGAAAGTCCGCCGCGACGGCGTGATCCTGGAGAAGCAGTACGAACTCCCGCGTGGTCCCTTGGGCAAGGGCACCATTGTTGTCCAGGTCCGGGCAGCCATGCTTGGCCAGGAATACATTGTGTTGTTGGCGGACGACCGCACCGAGATCACCCGCACCGAGGAGATCCGCAACGACTTCGTGGCCAACGTGTCCCACGAGCTCAAGACCCCCGTCGGCGCCATCTCGCTCTTGGCCGAGGCCCTCGAAGCGTCGCCCGATGACGAGGAAGCAGTGCGGCGCTTCGCCAAACGCATGCATAAGGAATCCGGGCGGCTCGCCGCCCTGGTCCAGGACATCATTGAACTTTCCCGCTTGCAGGGCGCCAACGTTGCCCAGCAGGGCCACGCCGTGGACATCAACACTGTCATCTCAGAAGCGGTGGACCGGTCGCAGCTGCCGGCGGAGAGCAAGAACATCCAGATAGCGGTAGGCGGCCATTCAGAATCCCTGGTCTTCGGCGACCGCGACCTCTTGGTCACAGCCCTCCGCAACCTGATCGACAACGCCATCCGCTACTCACCCGAAAACACGCGGGTGGGTGTCGGCGTCCGGACGCGGGAGGGCGTCGTCGCCATCTCTGTCACGGACCAAGGTGAGGGCCTGACGCCGGAGGACCAGGAGCGCGTATTCGAGCGTTTCTACCGCGTGGACTCTGCGCGATCCCGCCACACTGGCGGCACGGGCCTCGGGCTCAGCATCGTCAAGCACGTGGTGTCCAACCACGGCGGCGAGGTGACCGTGTGGTCCCAGCCTGGCCAAGGGTCAACCTTCACCATCCGCCTGCCGGAGATGGAAGGCCAGGACGACGACGCCGGCCTTCCGACTGCCACTGCGGCTACGCCAGCCGAATTTCCGGCGACTGCTGCCGCCGTCGAGCCCCATCACGCGATACAACCCAGGGGCGCCACCGGCGCCCAAGAGCAAGGAGCCAGCGCTTGAGCCGGATACTGATTGTGGAGGACGAAGAGTCCTTCAGCGACCCCCTGTCCTATCTCTTGGGCAAAGAGGGTTTCGACGTCGAGGTAGTGGATAACGGCAGCGACGCCTTGGTGGAGTTCGACCGAAACGGCGCGGACCTCGTCCTTCTGGACTTGCAGTTGCCGGGAACGCCGGGGACGGAAGTGTGCCGACAACTTCGCCAGCGCTCCAGTGTCCCTGTCATCATGCTGACGGCCAAAGACTCGGAAATCGACAAGGTTGTTGGCTTGGAGCTTGGCGCCGACGATTATGTCACCAAGCCCTACTCCTCCCGCGAGCTCGTAGCTCGTGTTCGTGCGGTGCTGCGTCGGCAGGGCGAGCCGGAGGAACTCATCACGTCCACCGTGCAGGCTGGTCCTGTACGCATGGACATCGAACGCCATGTGGTGAGCGTCAATGGGGAACAGGTTTCCCTGCCGCTAAAGGAATTCGAGCTGCTGGAGATGCTGCTCCGAAACTCAGGCCGGGTTTTGACGCGTGGTCAGCTGATCGACCGCGTGTGGGGTTCGGACTACGTGGGGGACACCAAGACACTTGACGTCCACGTGAAGCGGCTGCGCAGCAAGATCGAACCTGATCCCTCTGCCCCGCGTTACCTGGTCACAGTGCGCGGACTGGGCTATAAATTCGAGCCGTAAAGCTTCCCTCGCCGGGGACGCGCATATTCCTTGGCGCCACGGAGAGCGGTTGGCGACACCCGGATTGGGGTGTCGCCAGTCCGGCAGGGTGAGACTGGTGAATATGGGTGTCCGCAGCGGCAGCCACATACTACGAAGGAAGGGTCCCGCCGCAGCGGGACCCTTCCTTCGTCATATGGCTTGCGGTGTCTTACCTGCTAGTGTCCGGCGGCCGGGGCCTCTGAGGACGTAGCCGTGGACGTCGACGTCGGCGTTGCCGTCGGGGTCGGCGTGGTGGGCAGGTACTTGGCGTACTCGGGCAGGGTGCCGTCAACCACCGGGACATTGACCGTAGCGGAATCGGATCCGCTGCGGATGGTGATCGGTGTCAGACCACCGGGGATGACACCCGCGGTGCTGAGGATCGCTGCATCCGCGGTGTCGTTCAGGTACTTCTCCGCGTTGGCCTTGACCGGGATTTCGGTCTGGGCGCCGTTGGCACCACTCATGGTGAGGGTGGCGTCGGTGCTGGAGGTGTTGAAGACGGCGCCGATAACGCGGCCGGGCTCGTTCTCGCCCGAGGCAACAATCAGGATGTTGCGCAGCTGCAGGGAACCGAGATCAGCTTTGATCCCGTCCGATGCCGAGTATTGGTGGGTAGTCTGCTGGGCGTTGACGAATCCACAGCCGGTGACGGACAGAAGACCGACGCCGATTGCAGCCGCCGCAATTGCCAGCTTGCCGCGCTGGACAGGGTTCATCGCAGTATTGCGCACGACACCTACTCCTCAAGAGTCATTGGAACACTTTTCAGCCATAGCCTATCGGCAAACCCGCCGAAACAAGGATTCGGGAAGGCTGTGTGGCGCCGCCAACGGAGGAGATCTTGATCGCACATTGCTTGCTTGAAGCATCTTTCCAGGAATACGTCAAGACCTTGGAGGAAGTCGTTTAAGGCCTTATTCCCTTTATTGGCGCGGTAGAAGGGCCTGCCGGATGCCAGTCGTATGCCTTAATCGTGATAGACTAATCTGCGGGAAAGGGGAAAGTCCACATGGTTTTTGAGGTCGGCGAGACAGTAGTTTACCCTCACCACGGTGCAGCAAAAATTGAGGAAATCAAGATGCGCACCATCAAGGGCGAAGAGAAGATGTATCTCAAGCTCAAGGTGGCTCAGGGTGATCTGACCATTGAAGTTCCAGCAGAGAACGTTGACCTTGTTGGGGTCCGGGACGTAGTGGGCAAAGAAGGCTTGGAGCACGTATTTGACGTTCTCCGCGCCGAGTTCACTGAAGAGCCTACCAACTGGTCACGTCGTTACAAGGCGAACCTGGAGAAGCTTGCTTCAGGCGATGTCATCAAGGTGGCAGAGGTCGTTCGCGATCTTTGGCGTCGTGATCACGATCGCGGCCTTTCCGCAGGTGAGAAGCGGATGCTGGCCAAGGCGCGGCAGATTCTGATTTCAGAACTGGCCCTGGCTGAGAAGACGGACGAAGAGAAGGCTGCAAGCGTTCTTGACGAGGTCTTGGCTTCCTAAGAATTGATCCCCGGTGGTGCGAAAGCGCCGCCGGGTTTCTTTTTGCCATGAAGTAGCCGCAGCAGCGCGGAGTTACCCGGCATGTGGGTATTCCATGCACATTCCGCATAATCTTGGGCGCATGAGTATTCCTTCCAAGCGCGCCGTCACCGCCGTGATCGTGGTTGCTGCCGGCTCCGGTGAACGTCTCGGCTACGGCATGCCCAAAGCCCAGGTTCCGCTGGGCGGCGAAACCATCCTGATGCATGCCCTCCGTGGTGTGGTTGCCTCGGATGTCGCGCGCCAGATCTGCGTCGCCGTCCCCAAGGGGGACACGGTCCTGCGCGCGTCGATCTCCGAGTTCACCATTGACCTGGTGGACGGCGGCCCCGAAATTTCAGTTGTCGACGGCGGTTCCTCCCGCGCCGATTCAGTCCGCGCCGCCATGGCTGCGCTGGAGGACGGAACCGAATTGGTCCTGGTCCACGATGCCGCGCGTGCCCTGACCCCCGAGCGGGTTTTCCAACGCGTCTCCGACGCCCTCGCCTCGGGTGCGAAGGCCGTCATTCCCACCATGCCGGTGGTGGACACCATCAAGACCGTTGCCGACACGCACGGCTCAGACGCTTCCATCGCCCCGGAGGTAGTCACGGGGACCGCTCCCCGTGAAGAGCTCCGTGCCGTGCAGACTCCGCAAGGTTTCGAACTGGCCGTACTGCGCAGGGCACACGAAGCTGCCGGGCTCTTCGACGACAAGCAGTCCGCAGCCGTGACCGACGACGCGATGCTGGTGGAACTCCTTGGCGTTCCGGTCCACGCTGTCCGCGGGGCCAGCCAGTCGCTCAAGATCACCACCCCGTTGGACCTCATCATTGCTGAGGGCTTGCTGGAAGGCCCGCTCGGAATCCGGTGGGTGGAAGGCTAATGACACTGAACCAGGACTTGGTTCTTCCCCGCACCGGCGTTGGCATCGACGTCCATGCATTCGCACCCGAAAATGATCCCCAGCCGCTGTGGCTGGGCGGGCTCTTCTGGGAAGGCGAGCAAGGACTTTCAGGGCATTCCGACGGGGATTGCGTCGCCCACGCCGCCGCCGACGCACTCTTCTCCGCCTGCGGCATCGGTGACCTGGGCACCCATTTCGGCACGGACCGCCCCGAATTCGCCGGTGCCTCCGGGGTCAAGCTCCTCGGTGAAGCGGCACGCATCGTGCGCGCAGCGGGATTCGAGATTGGCAATGTCGCAGTGCAGTTCGTGGCCAACCGACCAAAGTTCGGGCCGCGCAGGGAAGAATCCCAGCGGGTGCTGAGCGAGGCCGCCGACGCTCCCGTAAGCGTCACAGCCACCACCAGCGATGGCCTGGGCTTCACAGGCCGTGGCGAAGGAATATCCGCTGTTGCCACGGCTCTCGTGTACCCGGTTTCCGGACACAAAGCGGCCGCATCCGAGCCCGGTCCCGCGAAAGGTGCGCCACATGGATAAGCCAAGCGCCGGCGTCGTGCGTTCCACTGTGTTGTCAGCAGGCTTGGCCGCGTCGCTCCTTCTAAGCGGTTGTGGAGGGACGCCAACAATGGATGTGGCAGCCAGCTGCGAGTTCCTGAACAACGACACCTTCAAGCCAGACGGCAACCAACAGCAGCAGTCCAAGCAAATCGCCGAGCACTACCACGAGATCGCGGACAAACTGGCCCCGGAGATCGGGAACCCCATCAAGGCGATGGCATCGATCATGGACGAAGCGGCGGCTTCATCCCTCGGGGCAGCCACCCAGGACCAGCAGGAGAAGCTCAAGGTGCAGTTCAACAAGATCGGCGAATACTGCAAGTAGGCAGGTCACGCCGCGTCATCGGCTAATCTGGAGCGGTGACCCTGCGCTTCTATGACACCGCCTCCGCCGAAGTCCGCGACTTCGTTCCCCTCGAAGACGGCAAGGCCAGCGTGTACTACTGCGGGGCCACAGTCCAAGGAATGCCGCACGTGGGCCACGTCAGGTCGGCCATCGCCTTCGACCAACTGACCCGCTGGCTCGAATTCCGTGGCCTGCGCGTCACTGTGGTGCGCAACGTGACGGACATCGACGACAAGATCCTGGCCAAGTCCGCACAGTCGTTCGGGCCGGACTGGGACGCCGAACCATCGGCACGCCAAGCTGAAGAGTGGTGGGCCTTGGCGTACCGCTACGAGCAGGAATTCGAGAACGCCTACGAATCCCTCGGCGTCCAACGGCCCACTTATGAACCCCGTGCCACCGGCCATATCCCTGAAATGCACGCGCTCATCCAGCGTCTCATCGATCGCGGCCACGCCTACCCCGCACTGGACGATTCCGGAGACGTCTACTTCGACGTTCGCTCGTGGAGCAAGTACGGCTCGCTGACGCGGCAGAATATCGATGACATGCAGGGAGCGCCCGACGCCGACCCTCGCGGCAAGCGTGATCCGCGCGACTTCGCGCTGTGGAAGGGTTTCAAAGACGGCGAACCCGTCACAGCCAAGTGGGAGTCCCCTTGGGGTGCCGGACGCCCGGGATGGCACCTCGAGTGCTCAGCCATGGTCACTAAGTATTTGGGCCCGCGGTTTGATATCCACGGTGGAGGACTGGATCTTCGCTTCCCGCACCACGAGAACGAGATGGCCCAGTCCCAGGCTGCCGGTGACGAGTTCGCCAACTTCTGGATGCACAACGGCATGGTCACGTACGAGGGCGAAAAGATGTCCAAGTCCATCGGAAACACCGTGAGCCCGGCCGAAATGCTGGAGCTCGCCTCACCGCGCGTGGTTCGGTATTACCTCGGCCAGGCCCACTACCGTTCCATCCTGGACTACCGGCCCACCTCTCTGCAGGAGGCCGCGGCCGCCGTCGAGCGCATTGATGGTTTCATTCACAAGGCATCTGCCAAGGTAGGCACGGACGCCTCGGACGTTTCCCCGCAGGCCAACATGCCCACTGCTTTCATCGCGGCCATGGACGACGACCTCAACGTGCCACAGGCCCTCGGTGTGCTGCACGAAACCGTCCGGGCAGGAAACACGGCCTTGGCTGGCGGCGACCTGGATGTCGCGAAGACCGCTCTCTACGGCGTGCTCTCCATGACCGAAGTTCTTGGCCTGGATTCGGTGAAACGTCCGGAAGCTGTCCAGGGGCGCGAGCATGCCGCTCTGGAAGTGCTGATCGAAGCTCAACTCGAAGCACGTGCCGCTGCCAGGGCCAACAAGGACTGGGCAGCATCCGATGCTATCCGCGACACACTCGCCGCGGCCGGCGTCGTCGTCGAAGATGGTGCGGATGGCGCCAGCTGGAGCCTCAAGCGCGACTGACAAACCGGCGCGACAGCCGAATTGCATCGGGTCAGTAGACTTGATTCCAGACTTACTCACAAAATCAAGGATGGAATCTCATGGCCAATAATGGTCGCCGGTCGGTCAAGCAGAAGAAGGGCCCCACCACCGGAACCGGTGGCCACGGCCGCAAGGCCTTGGAGGGCAAGGGTCCAACGCCCAAGGCGGAGGAACGCACCTACCACAAGGCATACAAGAACAAGCAGCTCGCTGAGCGCTCAGCAGCCAAGCGCGGATCGGGCACCCGTCCCGGTGGCGCCGGCGCCCGCTCGGGTCCCAAGGGCCGTGCCACTGAAGAGCTCGTGACGGGCCGTAACTCGGTGGTCGAAGCCCTCCGCGCAGGCATCCCGGCCAAGGCCCTGCACGTCGCCATCCGGATTGAGATGGACGACCGCGTCAAGGAATCCCTCAAACTCGCGGCTGAGCGTGGCATCCCGCTGCTCGAAACCGGCAAGGCTGAGCTGGACCGCATGACAGAGGACGCCGTCCACCAGGGCCTCGTTCTGCAAATCCCGCCGTACGAATACGAGGACGCTTACGACCTCGCTGAGGAAACCCTCGCCAAGTGGAAGAAGGGGCACATCTCCAACGCCCCCATCTTCGTTGCACTGGACGGCATCACCGACCCCCGCAACCTCGGCGCGATCATCCGCTCCGTATCCGCTTTCAGCGGCCACGGCGTCATCGTCCCCGAGCGTCGCTCCGTTGGTGTCACTGCGTCCGCGTGGAAGACCAGTGCCGGCGCCGCTGTCCGTGTCCCGGTTGCCCGTGCTGCGAACCTCAACAACGCGCTCAAGCAGTTCAAGAACATGGGCATCTACGTCCTTGGCCTGGACGGCGACGGCGATGTCTCGCTGCCCGACCTCACCGTTGCAACCGAGCCCGTCTGCATCGTGGTCGGTTCCGAAGGCAAGGGCCTCAGCAGGCTCGTCCGCGAAAACTGCGACCAGATCGTCTCGATCCCGATCGACTCCGCCATGGAGTCGCTCAACGCATCCATGGCCGTCGGAATCTCGCTGTACGAAGTGTCAAGGCAGCGCGCCGCCAAGTAGTTTCCCGCTAAGGCGCCGCAAGCGCCATCCTCCGCGTGCTCCCCACCGTCCCCCTAGCCTCGCAAGCTCGGCCAGGGAACCCTGACGGCGTGGGCCCAGTCCTCGCTTTGACGCACGCTTCCGGATGGCCCTTCCGGCGCCTTCGGACGCTCTTTCATGTCCCTCGGGTTTGAGCCGGTCGCTCTCTCACGTCCGTTGCTGGGGAGGGCTAGGGATGTGAGTGACCGTTAGAAGTCGCGGCGGTTGGCCAGCACTGGGAGTTTGGTGCGGGCATCCTCCACCACAGCGGGGTCGAGGTCGTAGAAAATGATGCCCGGTTCGCCTTCGAGGGCTTCCAAGACCTGGCCGAACGGGGACACGACGGCGGAGTACCCCACTCCGGTGGGCGCGGTGCCTTTGACCTCAACGCCTTGGGTGGCAGGATCTCCCTGGCCGCAGGCGAGCACGAACGTGGTGGTGTCCACTGCGCGGGCGCGGGCCAGAAGTTGCCACTGCTCGGCCTTACCCGGTCCGGATCCCCACGAGGCGGAAACGATATTCACAATGGCTCCGCGCTGTGCGTTAGCCGTAAACAGGGCAGGGAAACGGATGTCGTAACAGGTGGCCAACCCAAAGGTGAGGCCACCGGCGTCGAACGTTACCGGATCTGCACCCGCCTCAACGGTGTCCGATTCCGCGAAACCGAACGCGTCGAAAAGGTGTATTTTGTCGTAGCTCGTGTCCACGCCGGGCCCGGTGGCGAGGAGCGTGTTCCGCACGCGCGGGGATCCCGAATCGGAGGGAGTGCCCGGCGTGAACATGCCAGCCACGAGCACCAACTGAAGTTCGTCAGCGAGGGATCGCACCCGGCTCGCCCACGGCCCATCCAATGGTTCGGCAACGTCCAGCAGCGAGTTTCCGAACGCGCGCATCATCGCTTCCGGGAAGACCACCAGCTCGGCGCCACCCTCCTTGGCCCGGCGGGCGTACTCCTCAAGGAGCCGCAGGTTGTCGGCCAGATCCCGGCCGGTGATGACTTGGGCAAGTGCCACGCGCACGATAAAACCTCCAGTTGTCTCCGTCCCAGTATGCCAAGCGCACTGGTCCGGGGCAGTGGAACGCGACACAATCGATGCGAACCAGCTCAATCGCGGACAGCACGAATGCAGCATTCCAGCACGTGAGCGGCAGATAAAATCCCGCCAGTTTCGGGCAAGTAATGAAATCGCGACGCTGAACGTCGTCACATGGCAGGCCCGCGCGGTACATACTTGGCGTGGAACTAAACTTGCAAGCAATGGTTATGCCTATTTTTGACACAGAAGCTGCCCTGGACGCGTCGCAGCCCAGGCCCCTCGGACTGAGCACGCCCCAGCCCGGGGTTTTCGACGCCGAAACCACGCAGAACCATTCGGTGAACGTGGCCGTTTTCGCTCCGGACCTGGACCGGGTGGAAGTGGTGTTCCAAGCACCAGGCGAACCTTGGCGCGCGCATATTCTGTCCAATGTGCAGGACGGCGTGCACTTCGGCCTTGTGGACGGCATGCCGCCGGGCACCCGCTACGGTTTCCGCGCTGCCCCCAGCGAGGGTGGCCTCCCTCTGTCCATCCCGGCTTTGGACCTGGACGACGACGGTGACCAACCGCTGCTGCTCGATCCCTACGGCCGCGCGGTGGACCAGCGGGGCGAGTTCCTGACAAGCGTTCACGTGGATACAGGCTTTGATTGGGGCGACGATCATCCGCCCCGGACGCCCATGCGTACATCGGTGATCTATGAGGCCCACGTCCGCGGCCAAACCATGCTCCATCCGGACATCCCGGAGCACCTCCGCGGGACGTACGCGGGCATGGCGCATCCTGTGATGATCCAGCATCTCACTGAACTCGGCATCACTGCTGTCCAGCTCCTGCCCATCCATTTCCACCTGGATGAGTCCCACCTTCAGGACCTGGGCATGACCAATTACTGGGGCTACAACACGGCCGCCTTCTTTGCTCCCCACGCCGACTACGCCACGGAGGCGGCTCGCAGTGCGGGTCCCCACGCGGTGCAGGATGAGCTCAAGGGGATGATCAAACTGCTCCATGCGGCGGGGATCGAGGTCATCCTGGACGTGGTGTACAACCACACCGCCGAGGCCGGGCCTGACGGGCCGCCGCTGAGCTTCCGCGGTTTGGCAGAGAAGCGTTATTACCGGCACGATGCCCATGGCCGCTACCTGGACACCACCGGATGCGGCAACACCTTGGATTTCAGTGATCCCGTAGTGGTGGATCTGGCACTGGATTCCTTGCGGTACTGGGTAAATGACTTCCATGTGGACGGTTTCCGCTTCGACCTCGCAGTGACACTGTGCCGGGATGCCAGCAACACTTTCGATCCCCAGCACCCCTTCTTGCAAGCAATTGCCGAGGACCCGGTGCTCTCTGCGGTCAAGCTGATCGCCGAACCTTGGGATGTTGGCTACGGTGGCTGGCAGACCGGCCGTTTCCCGCAGGGATGGTCTGACTGGAATGACCACTTCCGCGATGGCGTCCGAAGCTTCTGGCTGTCCGACCGGGCTGCCATGGAGGCCGGTGGACATGGTGGCTCGGTGGCGTCTTTGGCTGAGCTCATGGCGGGCTCTGCCAATCTCTTCGCATCATCCGGCCGCACCCGCCTTGCCAGCGTCAACTTCATCACCGCCCATGACGGCTTCACCCTCAAAGACCTGGTCAGCTACGACCGCAAGCACAATGAGGCCAACGGCGAGCAGAACCGCGACGGACACGGCGACAACCGAAGCTACAACCATGGTTTCGAGGGCCGGAGCGAGAACGAGGCCATCGTGGCTGCCCGGTCACTGTCCATCCGCAACCTTATGGCGACGTTGCTGCTGTCCATTGGCGTTCCCATGATCACAGCCGGTGACGAGATCGGGCGTACACAGCAGGGCAACAACAACGCCTACTGCCAGGACAATCCCACGGCATGGCTGGACTGGAGCCGGACCCAGGAAGCCAACGCCATGTTCAGGACTACCCGTGAACTGGTCCGACTCCGGCGCTGGTTCCTGCGTCACCAACCTGAAAGCTTCCCCGGGCAGGCCAACGACTCGAGCCTTCAGTGGTTTGACGACAAGGGTAAGAAGATGACTCCGGCGCGCTGGAATGATCCCACCGTCCGCTCGGTCCAGCTGCTGATGGGCCACGAGGACAGTGAAATCCGGGGCTTGATTGTGGTGAACGGAAGCAACCAGGACGTAAAAATGGTCTTGCCGGAGATCCTGAGCGAGTCGGGCATCGGGAAGCGCATGTTTGAGCTGCGCTTTACCACCTCGGTTTTGCACGACCGACGAAAGGGCGCGTTGGTGGCTTCGGGCGAGCGGGATATCCTGCAAGCCAACACCATCAACATCTACCGCACGTAGCCAACCAACCATCGAGGGGAGCCCACCGGATGAACCGCAACCGCAGCAAACTGGTGGCCTTCGCGGGGCTGGTGATTGCCGTCGTCGTGCTGGTGGTCGCCATGGTCGGCGGCGGCTCACTGACGACGCAAAGCACGACGACGGCACCTGGCTCCACGGCAGCGTCACCAGCTGCTGCCGTTACCAATCCGGCAGCTGCTAGCCCGGCTGTCGCCAACCCTTCCACGCTGCCCACCATCAATGCTTCGCAGTTGCCCAAGGAAGCGCGCCAAACCCTTGCCCTGATTGCGAAGGGCGGCCCGTACCCTTACGACCGCGACGGCGTGAACTTCGGCAACTTCGAGGGTTTGCTGCCTAAGAAGTCCGGCGGTTTCTACAAGGAATACACCGTGCCCACGCCGGGAGAGTCTGACCGGGGTGCCCGCCGGATCATTGTGGGCAAGGACTCCGCCAAGTACTACACCCCTGACCATTACGAGTCGTTCATGTTTATCGTCGAAGGCAAATAGAGGAGCCCATGAAAATCTACTCCGCGGACACCTGGACCCTCGAAGAACTGCAAGAGCAGATCTCCGACGCCGGCCGAAGGACACTTCTGGTCCCGCCGGCAACCACAAAGCAGGCAGTACTCGAGGTCTTCGGCCAGGTCCTCGATTTCCCCGAGTACTACGGCGTGAACCTCGACGCCCTAAACGACTCATTGCACGACTACGCCGACGCCCTCTCGGAGGACGACGGAAGCCCCGTCACTATGCTCTGGCAGGTCCCCGCGGCCTACCGTACGGACCGGTCCTTCGGTGTTGTCTGCGAAATCCTCCAAGACGCCGAGCGCTACGCCGGACGAGACCTGGCCGTCATCGCGGTCTTCGAGAATTAGTCGGGCCAGCGGGCCTAACTGCACCGGCGTCCTACCCTTGTGGGCACGCGCCCGAAGAGGCAACTTCATTGGCTGGTCTTACGGGCAGCTGCGATGTAATCAGCGTTGGTTTCCCACGTGAGCTATGACTACCGCCGAAATTCACTTAAGTGGTGCATGCAACTCATTCGTGACGCGAAACATTGAATATTTCTATAATTATCCCGATTATTTCAAAAGTTTGAAATTAAAAGTGTTGAGCGATATGTTCTTGGCGAGGCACACTATCTGCCTCGCCACTTGCGTATTGGGGAACACGCGGAGTTAATTGCTGGCCTCAAGTCGCACCAGCCAAATGAGGACCAAGATATGAAAAAGCCCACACGGGCCGCCATGGGTTGGTACGTGCCGTTCCTGGGAACGTGGAATGACAACATCAGCAGTTTTCACCGTGGCTGAACATAGCATGCGCTTCGATCTACACTAACTGAGCGCGCTTGTGCTTTGACCTGCCAATTAGAGTTTCGGCAGGTCAAAGTTGCTTTCCGGGAACAGGCCCGGGTACCCAATCGAGGCACAAAAAAGATTGGACGCGAAAAGTGTCGATAAGAATTCCTGAACGTCGGGCACGCTGGAATAGCTACATCGCTCCCGCTCTTGCCATAGGCGTAACCTTGGCTATCTCATCTTGTTCCGGAAGTCCGGATGCGTCAATCGCGCCGGATCCATCTGGGAAAGTGAAGCTGGATTATGAGAACTCCCTGATAATTTTCCCAGTTGATGTATATAGAATTTCGGCCAGTGATCGCGCGCAAATTCTCCTTGCGAGGGAAGTCATCATGACTACATGCATGAAGAAATATGGCTTCATAGATGATCCGAATGCAGCTTATCCGAAGGCGGAAAATCGGAACTTCGGGGTGTGGAACGTTGACCGTGTGAGGCAGCACGGCTTCCGGCTTATTGGAGAAGACGGTCCATCGAACCAGAAGCATGATGAGGCAGGCGAGTGGGGGGACGCCCGATATGAGTGTCTCGCCAGCGAAAAGAGCAGGATCGAAGAAATCACTCCCCCCGACGATCTGATGAATGGCGGGGCAGCGGCTGAGATCGCTTTGAAAAGCCTCAGCATGGCATCAGAAACTGATGCTTGGAAGGATGCCAAGGAGAACTGGGACAAGTGCATCTCAGCGGCAGGCTTGACGCCGGGGCGGGACGCCGATAAAGCCAAGTGGTCGAGCCAGCAGTCCTTTGACCTGCAGATGAGGGCAGATCAGCAAAACCCGTCGGCATCGGATGCCGCCGAGGGCATCCGAATCGCTACGGTTGAGGCCGAATGTAATCAAAAAGTCCAGCTAACTCAAACGCTTGGTGATATTCAGGCAAGCTACCAGCTGCCCCTCATCAGACAGAACGAGGCAGTTCTTACTGAACTCAAGAAGAAGAGCCAGAAGTACGTGGATGTCGCTCAGAAGTTCTTGAAAGAGACGCAGTGATCCATAAAAAACCTCGGCAGGGGGCGGCAGCCGTCGGCTTATCTCGAATCTCGCGACGGTGGCTTGTCGTCCTGTTAGCAGTCACCGCAGCCATGTCCGCCGGAGTGGGCTTGCTGGCTGGAACAATCTTTGGTCGTTCAGAGATCATTCGGCCAGAGGACTCGATGGCTGACGTCCCGGTCTATGCAAAGGTTGAGAACCGCATCGTCGATGACCGTCTTGCATTCTCCGGAGTTATCAAATCCGGCCCGGCAGTGCCAATCCAGATCGATCTGGAGGGACAAGAACCGATTGTCGTGCGCCAGACACTTCAGGCTGGGGAGGCGCTAAAGTGGGGCGACCTGGCTGGTGTAGTCTCTGGCAAGCCCTATTTCGTGCTGCCAGGTCCGCTCCCGTTGTATCGTGATCTCTCACTAGGCGATGAGGGAGATGACGTCTCGGCTTTGCAACGGGCGCTGATGCAGGTGGGGTATCTCTCTTACGAAACTGGTCACATGGACAGCGCAACCATGGAAGCTGCATCCTCGTTCTTTGCTAGCGAGGGATTCACCTTGAGCAGCGGAAGAAAAACTGCCGTGAAAAATCGTCAGGTCGAACCTAGTGCTACACCCGAAGCCCCTGCACTAGACGACTCGAAAACCCCTGAGGTGACGATCCCGTACAGGCAACTGATAGTCCTCCCCGTCGCCAGTACGACCGTCGTCTCCGCTCTGGAGGTAGGGCAGAAGGTTACGGCCGAAAGCCCTCTCGCCAGGTTCCAGGCCGAAGACAACTTCGTCGAGTTCATCGCTGAGGTCCAGCAGGCTGGATTCCTCAAGACTGGGCAGGAAGTCTCTGTCAGGGTCGTGGAGAAGCTAGTGACCGGACGGATAACTTCAGTAGGTCCATTCACGGATGTGGGGAATGGACAGCGCGCGGGACATGCCGTGATGGTGGAACCTACCAACAAGGCAGATCTTGCCCTATTGACTCCCAACTTAAGCGTCACTGTGGCTGGCCAGGGTACTGCGGAGCAGGCCCTCGCTGTACCGTTATCTGGCATTCGACAGGATGCCGGAGGGACCTACGTTCTTAGAAGCTCGCCGGACGATAGAGCTTCGAAGGTCTCTGCAACGCGTGTCCCTGTAACGGTTCTTCGGTCAGGGGGAGGTTTCGCCGCAGTCTCTGGCGACCTCGCCCAAGGAGACGAGGTCCAAATATCGTGACGGTTTTACGATCGAAGCGACTAGCTGGCACAGCGGAATCTACGGACTCGGATGACGCATTGGCCATCAGCCTGCAGAGAGTTTCCCGCACCTTTCCCGGCGCCGAGGCCCCGGCTCTATTGGACGTCTCACTGGCTATTGAGTGCGGTGAGTTCGTTTCCATTGTGGGCCCTTCAGGCTCTGGGAAATCGACACTTTTGAACATCATGGGCTTGTTGGATAGAGCAAGCTCGGGGAGCCTCGCTATTCGTGGGCAGGCCGTCGAGACCGCATCGGAACGAAGCCTTGACACGGTGCGGCTACATCGGATTGGGTTCGTTTTCCAGTCCTCGAACGTCATCGGTGACGACAGTGTGATCAGTAACGCAGCAATCGGATTGCGTGTCCAAGGTGTGCCGATGGATGAACGGGCCGCAGCTGCCTTGGACGCGCTGGAGTTCGTTGGGCTGGTGCATAAGCGCAAGGTCCAAGCGAAGCTCCTCTCAGGCGGTGAGCGACAACGACTTGCCATAGCACGAGCGATTGCGACGCACCCGCAGATCATCCTAGCCGACGAACCGACAGGCAATCTTGATTCCAACAACAGCAGTCGGGTCATCGAATACCTTCGGAAGCTCAACTCCGGAGGCGTCACAGTGATCATCATCACCCACGATTTGGATGTGGCGAATCAAACAGATCGCCAGATTGAAATCCGGGACGGTCGAATCAGCCGTGATGTCAAAGACAATTCTCAAATAAGACGGAATCTTCTCGTCCCGTCCGCCCCATCGCCTCTCGATGCATCAAGCCAGCAGACTTGGGTATCCCGCATCGCGCGCTCCCTACTGGATGATTGGGGCGATGCATTTACCGCCCTCTCCGCTCGTGCTCTCCGAACAATGCTTCTTATCACCGCGTTCGCGATTGCTATTGGCGGGATGACGGGCGCCCTTGGCATCAGTTCGACCACTTCGAATGCCATAAATAATCGGCTGGCAATCGCGTCACAGGATCGGCTGTCCATCTCCGTCGGAGGCGGACCTGCTGTGCTTCGAGACGATTTCGATGGACTTCGTTCCGGGGTAGATCGAATCGCCAGCCTTCCTCATGTAGTTGGCGCATCCTATGTGTACTCAGCTGTACCGGCAGACGTACGTATTACGCGAGTTGGACCCACCGACCTGGAACCCGAAACACCTTTGTCACTTCATTCCTCCTCGAAGACCTACTTCAATGACTTCGAAATGCAGCTATTTCCCCACAACAGCCGAAGTGCCCTCGACGACCCACGAGCGGGTCCTCTCGCAGTAGTCTCGACCAAGGCAGCAATTGCGCTCGACGTCCCGTACAGCAAGCAAACCGGACCGTCGGCAGGGGCGAGCATTTGGATCGATGACCGACTTGTGCCGGTTGTTGGCGTATTCGACCCCGGCTCAAATTTTCCTGAGTACACTAACTCCGTATTCGTGGATGCCAGTGTCATGAGTGCTGTCTCCAGAGCAGAACTAAAAATTCAAGTTCGAACCGAAAAGGGCTTCTCCGCTGCGATCGCGCGAGTGGCTCCGCTGGCATACTCGCCGAGCGACCCAGGGAAGGCAAGGGTAGACGTCACGGCCGATATTCAGTCGATCAGGCAGGGTGTCTCAAATGATCTCGGGTCACTCATCGCATTGCTATCCCTTGTCCTGATGCTCCTGGCTGTCATCACGGCGGCGTCCGCGATGTACCTGACCGTTCAGAACCGATCGGAGGAGATAGCGCTGCGACGAGCGATCGGTTCAAGTCGATGGCTAATTTGCCGCTCCTTTATCTTGGAGGGCTTAATCGTGGGAATTACAGCAGGTTCACTCGGCGGCATCATCGGAAACTTGACCACGCTTTGTGTCTCTTGGATCCAGACCTGGCCGCCCGTGTTGCCCCCAGAGCTTTGGCTGGTTGGACTCTTCCTCGGGGCGGCCACCGGCATTCTAAGCGCCATATACCCTGCATGGGTCGCCAGTCGTAAAGATCCCGCTATTGCCATTCGCGGCTAGAGAATGAGGGTGAAAAGGAGTCATGCTGCCCTGAGCCCTGCTCCGACGTCGCTGGCCCGTTTATCCGTTATTGGGCAACAACGGAACAGCGGGCCAGGAACGTCCCGGAGGACAAAGATCTAGGCGTTCGCGATCAATCCCAGTTCAGCTTTGGAAGCCAACGCCGTGTGCTTCGGGAACACCCGTACGGTGTAGCCGAAGGACCCTGAGCGGTTGATCACCAGAGAGCCGCTGAACAGGTGGCGTCCGCCGCCGAGATCTTCCAGGGAGTCCAGTTCGGCTACCACGATGTCCTCGAGCTCGTCGGTTTCTTCCGCGCGGCCGAAGGCTACTTCCACGGTGACGTCGTCCGGGGTGAGGTTGTTGAGGGCCACGTAGGCGTTGACTTGGAGTGCGTCGCCCACCTGGGGTTCCTCGGAGACGCCCACGGAGTCAACGTGTTCCACCACTACCTCGGGCCAGGCGTTCCGAACCTTGGAAGTCCAGGCAGCGAGTTCCTTGGCTTCCTTGAAGGACTCGGCAACAGCGCGTCGTCCGGACACAGCGGCCGGGCAGTAGAGGTTGTTGACGTAGTCGTGGAGCATGCGTTCTGCAGAAACTGCGGGGCCCAGGTTAGCCAGCGTGTGCTTGATCATGGACACCCAGTGTGTGGGCACTGTCTCACGGCTGGATTCGGATGGACCTGCTGCTCCGGCGCCTTGGGACACCGTGGTGCCGTAGAAGCGCGGTGCTACCTGGGTTTCCAGCAGCTCGTAGAGTGCTGATGCCTCGATGTCGTCGCGCTCCTCGGAGGACGCGTTGTTGTTGGCTGTGGGGATTGCCCAGCCGTTCTCGCCGTCGTACATTTCGTCCCACCAGCCGTCCAGGACGGAGAGGTTGAGCGAACCGTTGATGGCGGCCTTCATGCCGGAGGTGCCGCAGGCTTCCAGCGGTCGGAGCGGGTTGTTGAGCCAGACGTCGCAGCCCGGGAACAGTGTCCTCGCCATGGCGATGTCGTAGTTGGGCAGGAACACGATCCTGTGCCGGACCTGGGGGTCGTCCGTGAACTTGACCAGGTCCTGGATCATTTTCTTGCCGGCGTCGTCTGCGGGGTGTGACTTGCCCGCGATGACCAACTGGATGGGGTGTTTGGGGTCAAGCAGCAGGGCCTTCAAACGGGCAGGGTCGCGCAGCATGAGCGTAAGCCGCTTGTAGGTGGGCACACGGCGTGCGAATCCGATCGTGAGGACGTCGGGGTCCAGTACGGAGTCGGTCCAGCCGAGTTCGGCATCGGCAGCGCCACGCTTCTTCCATGATGCCCGGAGCCGGCGTCGGACGTCGTCGATGAGTTGTGCGCGGAGTTCGCGGCGGAGCGACCAGACGTCCTCGTCGCTGACGTTGTAGGCCAGGTCCCAGCGTCCCAGTGCTTCGGCTTCCGCACCGAACTGGTTCCGTGCCAGGGATGAGATGCGGGGATCCACCCAGGTGGGTACGTGGACGCCGTTGGTAACGGAGGTGATGGGGATTTCGGAGTGGTCGAATCCTGGCCAGAGCCCGGCAAACATTTCGCGGGACACCACGCCGTGGAGCTTGGCCACGCCGTTGGCGCGCTGCGCGAGGCGCAGGCCCATCACGGCCATGTTGAAAACGGAAGGGTTGCCGCCGTCGAAGTTTTCGCGGCCGAGTTCCAGAATGCGGTCGGTGGGCACGGCGGGTGCCAGGCCGGCTTCGAAGAAGTGCTTGATCTGCACGGTCTCGAAACGGTCGATGCCGGCCGGTACGGGCGTGTGCGTCGTGAAGACGGTGGACGCGCGTCCTGCGGCGAGGGCCTCGTCCCAGCTGAGGGGCTGGTTGGCGTCGGACATCGCTTCCTGGATGCGTTCGATCCCCAGGAACCCTGCGTGGCCTTCGTTGGTGTGGAAGACTTCCGGAGCGGGCGTGCCGGTGAGCTCCTGGTAGACGCGCAGCGCCTTGACGCCGCCCATGCCCAGGAGGAGTTCCTGCTGCAGGCGGTGGTCCCCGCCGCCGCCGTAGAGGCGGTCGGTGATACCGCGCGCGGCTTCGTCGTTGGAGGGGACGTTGGAGTCCAGCAGCAGCAGCGGAACGCGTCCGACGTCGGCACGCCATACATGTGCGTGAAGCTCGCGGCCGTTGGGCAGCGGGAGGGAAATGTGGACGGGTTTGCCTTGGCCACCGTCCTTGGCCGGGTGGCGGAGCAGCGTCAGGGGGAGTCCGTCGGGGTCCAGCACGGGATAGGTTTCCTGCTGCCAAGCGTCGCGCGACAGCGACTGCTTGAAGTATCCGGCTTGGTACAGCAACCCGACGCCGATCAGCGGGACGCCGAGGTCGGAGGCAGCCTTGAGGTGGTCCCCGGCGAGGATTCCGAGGCCGCCCGAGTACTGCGGGAGGACTTCGGTGATGCCGAATTCGGGCGAGAAGTACGCGATGCAGGCCGGAGCGTCTTCGCCCAGGCTTTGGTACCAGCGCGGTTCGCTGAGGTAGCGGTCCAGGTCAGCCGCGGCGTGCTGCACGCGTTCCACAACCTCGCCATTGTTGGCCAGATCCTGCAGCTGTTCACGGCTGATCGACCCCAGGAGGGCTATGGGGTCGTGCTGCGATGCCTCCCAGAGAGCCGGGTTGAGGCTCGCAAAAAGTTCCCGTGTGGGCCGGTGCCAGGACCAGCGCAGATTGGTCGCCAAACGGGCCAATGGCCGGATGGGCTCGGGGAGGACGGTACGGACTGTAAACCTTCGAATAGCCTTCACGAGCGCCACACTAACGGACTCACATGGCAGTCGGAACTGCATTGGGTTTCTTTTAGGTAAAAGACATCTTGCGTCGAGCAGAAAGGTCGTGTGCTTAGCATTCTGTGATGTTTCTCGCTAACGTCGTGCTTGTGACGAATACCGTGCGAACCATCACCGCTCTGAAATCCAAGACGAAAACGGACATCACCGACGGACTTCGGTTCGGTCGGTTCCCCATCACGGCCGTTCAACCGGTAGTCGAGGGTGGCCGTTTCCCGGCGAAGGCCTTGCCTGGCGAGGACCTCGTTGTCGGCGCCACAGTCTTCCGTGAAGGCCATGACCAGCTTGGCGTGTCCGCTGTGCTGCTCGATCCCAGGGGCAAGGAGCGCCAGAGCGTTCGCCTGACCCCGGCACAGGGGGAGCAGTGGAAAGGCCTGGACCGCTGGGAGGGTTTGATCACGCCAAGCGGCACCGGCGCCTGGTCTTTCGTCATCGAGGCTTGGCATGACCGCTATGGCACTTGGCACCACAACGCCGAGGTCAAGGTGGGGGCAGGCATTGACGTCGAGTTGATGCTCGCCGAGGGCGCTGCCCTCCTGGCAGAGGCAGCCGACGACGCCGGGCGCAGCGCTGTGGAGAAGCGCACCTTGCGTGCCGCTTCCGTCGTGCTGGCCGACACTACCAAGACCGCCGAGGAGCGCCTTGGCGCCGGTTTCAGCGCGGAGGTGCTTGCCGCCGTCGGACGCCTTCCGATCCGCGAGCTGGTGACAGTCTCAGAGCGTTTCCCGCTTCAGGTGGAGCGTGACCTCGCCGGCCGCGGTTCCTGGTACGAGTTCTTCCCACGCTCCGAGGGCGCTGTGTTGGACCACTCCACTGGTGTGTGGACTTCGGGCAATTTCCGCACGGCAGCCAAAAGGCTCGACGCCGTGGCGGACATGGGCTTCGACATCATCTACCTGCCGCCCATTCACCCGATCGGTTTCCAGCACCGCAAGGGCCGTAACAACACGTTGACGCCAGGACCCCAAGATCCAGGTTCGCCGTGGGCGATCGGGTCCAAGGACGGTGGCCACGACGCCATCCACCCGGAACTGGGGACGTTTGAGGACTTTGACGCGTTCGTGGCCCGCGCCAACGAGCTGGGACTCGAAGTTGCTTTGGACCTCGCCCTGCAGGCAGCTCCGGACCACCCTTGGGTCACGTCCAACCCCGAATGGTTCACCACGCGCGTGGACGGCTCCATCGCGTACGCAGAAAACCCGCCGAAGAAGTACCAGGACATTTATCCCCTGAACTTCGACAATGACCCGGCCGGCCTTTCCAAGGAAATCCTGCGGATCGTGCAGCTGTGGATCAGCCACGGCGTCAAGGTTTTCCGCGTGGACAATCCCCATACCAAGCCCGTGTGGTTCTGGGAATGGTTGATCGGCAAGATCAACAAAAAGAACCCTGAGGTTGTATTCCTGGCGGAAGCCTTCACACGCCCGCCGATGATGCATGCTTTGGGCCGGGCAGGATTCCAGCAGTCTTACACCTACTTCACGTGGCGGAACACCAAGACGGAGTTGGAGCAGTACTTCCACGAGGTCAGCCACGAGACAGCGGCATTCTTCCGGCCGAACTTCTTCGTGAACACCCCGGACATCCTCACCGAGTACCTGCAGTACGGTGGTCCGGCCGCATTCCGCATCCGGGCCGCGTTGGCAGCTACGGCAAGCCCGCTGTGGGGCGTCTACGCCGGTTATGAGTTGTACGAGCACGTGGCCCGTCCGGGCGCCGAGGAGTACATAGACAACGAAAAGTACGAGTACAAGGCGAGGGACTGGGAAGGTGCTGCTGAGTCAGGGCGCACCTTGGCGCCGTACATCACCAGGCTCAACACCATCCGCAAGAACCACCTGGCCTTGGGCGACCTGCAGAACCTGACGCTGCACAGCAGTACCGACGACGCAACGATTGTGTACTCCAAGCACAAGACGCTCCCGGACGGCACCAAGGACACTTTGATCATTGTGGTCAACGTGGATCCTCACAGCACCCGCGAAAGCACGGTGTCCCTGGACTTGGAAGCCCTGCAACTGGACCCCTCGGACTTCAATGAGGACGGCCGGTTCCGGGTGGACGACTTGATCAGCGGCGAGAGCTGGGAATGGGGCGAGCACAACTACGTCCGCCTGGATGCCCACGTTGAGCCGGCACACATACTGAGCATCCGGAGGCAGCCTTAGTGAGTTTTTCTCCGCAGAACCCCAGCCAGTACTTCACTCCGAAGAACACCTTCGAGTTGAACGCCCCAGGTCTCCAGCATGATCCGCACTGGTACCGCAAGGCAGTCTTCTATGAGGTACTGGTGCGGGCCTTTGCGGACGCCAACGGGGATGGTTCCGGCGACTTCCACGGCCTGATCGAGAAACTGGATTACCTCCAGTGGCTGGGCGTTGACTGCCTGTGGTTGCCGCCGTTCTTCCATTCCCCGTTGCGCGATGGCGGTTATGACATCGCGGACTATACGTCCGTGCTGGACGAGTTCGGCACCATCAGCGATTTCAAGCGCTTGGTTGCCGAGGCCCACGCCCGTGGCGTCCGGGTGATCATCGACCTGCCGTTGAACCACACCTCGGACCAGCATCCCTGGTTCCAGGAGTCGCGCAAAGATCCGACGGGTCCCTACGGCGATTTCTACGTGTGGAGCGATACGGACGAGAAGTACCAGGACGCACGCATCATCTTCGTTGACACCGAAGAATCCAACTGGACGTTCGATCCCATCCGTCGCCAGTTCTTCTGGCATCGCTTCTTCAGCCACCAGCCTGACCTGAACTTCGAGAACCCCAAGGTGGTGGAGGCGCTCTATGACGTCATCCGGTTCTGGCTCGACCAGGGCATCGATGGCTTCCGTGCCGACGCCATTCCCTACCTGTTCGAAGAAGACGGCACCAACTGCGAGAACTTGCCGGCAACTCACACGTTCCTGCAGGACCTGCGGCGGATGGTGGATTCGAACTACCCCGGCAGGGTGATCATTGCCGAGGCAAACCAACCCCCGCATGAAGTGGTGGAGTATTTTGGCACCGAGGAAGCCCCTGAATGCCACATGGCCTTCCATTTCCCCATCATGCCGCGGCTGTACTACGCCTTGCGGGACCAGAAGGCTGCGCCGATCATCGAGACCTTGCGGAACACCCCGGCGATCCCCAAGGGGGCACAGTGGGGGACCTTCCTGCGGAACCACGATGAACTGACGCTGGAGATGGTGCCCGCGGAAGAGCGTGCCGCCATGCTCGGCTGGTATGCCCCTGATCCCCGGATGCGGGCCAACATCGGCATACGCCGACGTTTGGCACCGCTGCTGGATAACTCCCGCGCCGAGATTGAGCTCATCAACGCTTTGCTGCTTTCCCTTCCTGGCAGCCCATTCCTGTACTACGGGGATGAGATCGGTATGGGAGACAACATCTGGCTCGATGACCGCGATGCCGTCCGTACCCCGATGCAGTGGAACCCCGACCGCAATGCGGGTTTCTCCGGAGCCGATCCGGGCAAGCTCTACCTTCCGGTCATACAGTCGCTGGTTTACAACTACAGCATGGCCAACGTTGAGGCCGAGGCCGCACACTCCGGTTCGCTGCTGCGCTGGACCCGCCAGATCCTCAGCGTCCGGAAAAACCACCCGGTGTTTGGTTTAGGTGGCTTCCGGCATATCGAGGCGGACCACGAGGTGGTGCTGGCTTATGTCCGGGAGTTGCCGGCGGGCAACCCGGAAGGGGAGGACGCGGAAACTATTCTTTGCGTTTTCAACCTCTCCCAGCACCCCGTGGCGGCGACCTTGGACGTGCCTGAGTTTGCAGGCCGCGGCCTGCGCGATATTTTCGGCGGCCAGCCATTCCCGGCCGTCGGGGACAACGGTCATCTGACCGTGATGCTGGGCAGCCACAGCTTCTATTGGCTGCGGGTCCGCTCGGCATCTTCCAACCCCTCGTCGCCTTTTACCCAGGCGATTCCCGTGGTGACCTCCAAAGGATGAGATGAGCAAGGAAAACTTGAACCCCTCCATTGAAGGACTTCTCCGGAACTGGCTTCCAGGCAAGCGCTGGTTCCCGGTCAAGAGCCCCGACTTTGCGCTGGAGCAGGTGGGTGGCTTCCGACTCCCGGATACCGGCGGAGAGGCCGGGCTGGAAATTGTGTTGTTGGCGGTGACTCACCGAACGGCCGACGGCGGTCCGCGGACGGACGTCGTCCAGGTCCCGTTGAGCTACCGGAGCCAGCCGCTGGCGGACGCGCCCACAGCCTTGCTGGGGGAGTTTACGGATCCTGAATTGGGGCTGCGTCTGGTGTACGACGCCGTCTACGATGCGGATTTTGCCACTGCTTGGCTGGAACTTATGCGCAGTGAAGGAACTGTGACTGCTGAAGGGAAGGCGGGTGGTGCCCAGGGGCACCTCACGAGTGGCCGCGTCGCCCTCCCGAAAAGTCCTACCTCCGTAAAAGTCCTGTCCGGGGAACAGTCCAACACGTCCGTCATTATTGACGACGGCGACTCCGCAGCGATCGTCAAAATCTTCCGTGTGCTTGCCGACGGCAAGAATCCCGAAGTGGAACTTGGTGCCGCCCTGACGGCAGCCGGGACCAGTGAGGTTCCCGCGACGCTCGGATGGATTACCGGCTCGTGGGATGGGCCGGCGTCGAACGGTTCCATAGCGGCCACGGGCGAGCTGACTGTCGCCCACGAATTCCTCGTCGGAGGTCTGGATGCCTGGCGCCTGGCAGTAGAGGCCGCAGCAGCCGGCAGAGATTTCACGGCAGAAGCCCGCGGGCTCGGGGCTGCCACTGCCACGGTTCACGCCAGGCTCGCAGAAACGTTCGGTACCCAGGACGGACAGGAACAGGGCCCGGACATCATCGCGTCGGTGGCCCGGCGGGTCCGTGGATCGTGGGCGGAAGCCGCCTCCGCCGTCGGGCCCTATGACGACAACCTGGATGAGCTGCTCGCGGCCCTGGATCCCCGTGACGTTGGCCAGTTGCAGCGCGTCCACGGCGACCTCCATCTGGGACAGATCCTTTTGGTTCCCGGCGCTGAAGGGCAGCCGGGACGATGGGCCATCCTCGACTTTGAAGGCGAGCCGCTCCGGACCATCGATGAACGCAATACTCCCGATTTGCCCCTGCGGGACGTCACGGGCATGCTGCGTTCATTCGACTACGCAGCCGGTGCCGCCACGCGCGAAAACGAAAAAGCGGCCGTCAAGGTGCCTGAAACCTGGGTGGATGACTGCGCTGCCGCGTTCCTTGAGGGTTACAGCGAAGTCACCCCGGGAACCATAGACCGCCGCTCGCCGCTCTTTGTGGCATTGTGGCTGGACAAGGCCTTATACGAGGTTGTTTACGAGTTGCGGAACCGGCCCGACTGGCTGTCGATTCCGGTAAACGCATCGCGACGAATCCTCGACAACACAAGCCGCGGCAAGCATGCGGCAGCTACAGCGGAAGGTAATGACATGACTGGCTCTGCACGCACCGAACGGCCCCGAGTTCCCCTGCACGTGGACTCCGAGACCTTGGAACGCGTAGCTACCGGCGCTTACCACGCGCCGCACTCAGTGCTTGGCGCACACTTGGACGATCATGGCCACGTCACTGTCCGTACAGTGAAGCACCTCGCAAAGTCCGTGGCTGTAGTGACCGAAGCCGGCCGCACCGAAATGACGCATGAGGCCCACGGCGTCTGGACTGCGGTCCTGGAACCGCTGCAGGCCGGCCACGTGCCTGACTACCGTTTGGAAGTGGTCTACGACGCCGAACCCGTCACCATCGATGACCCGTACCACTACCTGCCTACCGTGGGTGAGGTGGACCTGCACCTGATCGGTGAAGGTCGCCACGAGCGTCTCTGGGATGTCTTGGGTGCGCACGTCCAGCACTACCGCTCTGTATTGAGCGAGGTGGACGGAGTCTCCTTCGCCGTCTGGGCCCCGAACGCCCAAGCCGTCCGCGTGAAGGGTGACTTCAATGGGTGGGATGGCCGTTCCCACGGAATGCGTTCGCTGGGTTCCTCCGGTGTCTGGGAGCTCTTCATCCCGGGCGTTGTAGCAGGGGCGTGCTACAAATACGAGATCCTGACCAAGGCCGGTCACTGGGTAGAGAAAGCCGACCCCTTGGCGTTCGGAACCGAGGTTCCGCCGCTGACTGCCTCACGCGTGGTGGACGCCAGCTACCGGTTCAAGGACGCGGACTGGATGAATGCCCGCGCCCAGAAGGACCCGCACAACTCGCCCATGAGCGTCTACGAGGTCCACTTGGGCTCTTGGCGGCTGGGCCTTGGCTACAAGGAACTCGCCAAAGAACTCGTGGAATACGTGAAGTGGCTTGGGTTCTCCCACGTTGAGTTCATGCCGGTTGCGGAGCACCCCTTTGGTGGTTCGTGGGGCTACCAGGTGACGTCCTACTTCGCGCCGACCTCACGGTTCGGACACCCGGACGAGTTCCGGTTCCTGGTGGATTCGCTCCACCAGGCCGGCATCGGCGTCCTTCTCGACTGGGTCCCTGCACACTTCCCCAAGGATTCCTGGGCCTTAGCGCAATTCGACGGCCAGGCTCTGTATGAGCACTCCGATCCCGCGCTGGGTGAACACCCGGACTGGGGAACACTGATCTTCGACTTCGGACGCAGCGAAGTCCGGAACTTCCTGGTGGCCAATGCGCTGTACTGGCTGGAGGAATTCCACATTGATGGCCTGCGGGTGGATGCCGTGGCCTCCATGATCTACCTGGACTACTCCCGTGAGGAAGGACAGTGGCGGCCCAACAAGTTCGGTGGGCGCGAGAACCTCGAAGCCATTTCCTTTATGCAGGAAGTCAATGCCACCGTCTACAAGTCGCACCCCGGCGCCATCATCATCGCCGAGGAATCCACGGCATTCCCGGGTGTCACGGCGCCCACCAACCACGGCGGGCTGGGCTTCGGGCTCAAATGGAACATGGGCTGGATGCATGATTCGCTCAAGTACATTTCCGAGGACCCCATCAACCGCAAGTGGCACCACGGCACCATCACGTTCTCCATGGTCTATGCCTTCACCGAGAACTTCCTGCTGCCCATTAGCCACGACGAGGTAGTTCACGGCAAGGGCTCCATGCTGCGCAAGATGCCCGGTGATCGCTGGCAGCAGCTGGCGAACCTGCGTGCCTTCTTCGCTTACCAGTGGGCGCATCCGGGCAAGCAGCTCATCTTCATGGGTACGGAGTTCGGCCAGGAAGCAGAGTGGTCCGAGCAGTACGGACTCGATTGGTTCCTTGCAGACATTCCTGCGCACCGCGGACTGCAGCTGCTGGTCAAGGATCTTAATGAGCTATACAAGGCGACGCCGGCCCTTTACCAGCGGGACAACGAAGCCGGCGGTTTTCAGTGGATCAACGGTGCAGACGCGGATCACAACGTTCTGACCTTCATCCGTTGGGATCACGATGGCAAGCCGTTGGTCTGCGCAGTGAACTTCTCGGGTGGTCCTCACAAGGACTACGTCCTGGGCGTGCCGGCAGCAGGGGAGTGGACAGAAGTGCTGAACACCGACTCCGAAACATATGGCGGCTCGGGGGTTGTCAACGCAGGATCGTTGAAGGCTTCGACTCCCGGGACTGACGGCCAGCCTGCAGCGTTGACCGTCACGCTACCTCCGCTTGGTGCCTCATGGTTCGCGCCGGCAGAGTAATTCCTTAGGGAAGAGGGCCCGGAAGCCATGGCTTCCGGGCCCTCTTCCCTTTGTTTCCGGGGATCTTGCTCGTTTGAGGAGCCGTGTCGCTGCAGGGTTTTGCCATCCCGGGGAAGTAGGGGTATAGTTAGTACCCGCGCTGCTCCACGAGTAGAGATCGCAAGCTGACAAGAAACCGCAAGGAAAAATCACGTCACGCTTGCCGATTTGACTCGGAGGGAGCTAGCCGGTAAGTTTGAAAAGTTGCTCCGGAGCGATCCTGGGACCCTGTTGGGGGTTTTGGTGGTGCCGGTAGTGTCTGTTGTTTGAGAACTCAATAGTGTGCCAAGTTTGTTGATACCGATTGTTTTTCAATTGGTTGAAATTATGGCTGGACCCTGCGCACCCCCGTGTGTGGTGGTCTGGTTTTCAGCTGGTTTCGAATTTTGTGCAGCCGTGTTTGCCGTTATTTCCGGTGGGTGTGGTTGTGTCTGTTTGGTTTTGTTTTACTTCAACGGAGAGTTTGATCCTGGCTCAGGATGAACGCTGGCGGCGTGCTTAACACATGCAAGTCGAACGATGATCCCAGCTTGCTGGGGGATTAGTGGCGAACGGGTGAGTAACACGTGAGTAACCTGCCCTTGACTCTGGGATAAGCCTGGGAAACTGGGTCTAATACCGGATACGACCATCTGGCGCATGTCATGGTGGTGGAAAGCTTTTGTGGTTTTGGATGGACTCGCGGCCTATCAGCTTGTTGGTGGGGTAATGGCCTACCAAGGCGACGACGGGTAGCCGGCCTGAGAGGGTGACCGGCCACACTGGGACTGAGACACGGCCCAGACTCCTACGGGAGGCAGCAGTGGGGAATATTGCACAATGGGCGAAAGCCTGATGCAGCGACGCCGCGTGAGGGATGACGGCCTTCGGGTTGTAAACCTCTTTCAGTAGGGAAGAAGCCGCAAGGTGACGGTACCTGCAGAAGAAGCGCCGGCTAACTACGTGCCAGCAGCCGCGGTAATACGTAGGGCGCAAGCGTTATCCGGAATTATTGGGCGTAAAGAGCTCGTAGGCGGTTTGTCGCGTCTGCTGTGAAAGACCGGGGCTCAACTCCGGTTCTGCAGTGGGTACGGGCAGACTAGAGTGCAGTAGGGGAGACTGGAATTCCTGGTGTAGCGGTGAAATGCGCAGATATCAGGAGGAACACCGATGGCGAAGGCAGGTCTCTGGGCTGTAACTGACGCTGAGGAGCGAAAGCATGGGGAGCGAACAGGATTAGATACCCTGGTAGTCCATGCCGTAAACGTTGGGCACTAGGTGTGGGGGACATTCCACGTTTTCCGCGCCGTAGCTAACGCATTAAGTGCCCCGCCTGGGGAGTACGGCCGCAAGGCTAAAACTCAAAGGAATTGACGGGGGCCCGCACAAGCGGCGGAGCATGCGGATTAATTCGATGCAACGCGAAGAACCTTACCAAGGCTTGACATGAACCGGAAAGACCTGGAAACAGGTGCCCCGCTTGCGGTCGGTTTACAGGTGGTGCATGGTTGTCGTCAGCTCGTGTCGTGAGATGTTGGGTTAAGTCCCGCAACGAGCGCAACCCTCGTTCTATGTTGCCAGCGCGTGATGGCGGGGACTCATAGGAGACTGCCGGGGTCAACTCGGAGGAAGGTGGGGACGACGTCAAATCATCATGCCCCTTATGTCTTGGGCTTCACGCATGCTACAATGGCCGGTACAAAGGGTTGCGATACTGTGAGGTGGAGCTAATCCCAAAAAGCCGGTCTCAGTTCGGATTGGGGTCTGCAACTCGACCCCATGAAGTCGGAGTCGCTAGTAATCGCAGATCAGCAACGCTGCGGTGAATACGTTCCCGGGCCTTGTACACACCGCCCGTCAAGTCACGAAAGTTGGTAACACCCGAAGCCGGTGGCCTAACCCTTGTGGGGGGAGCCGTCGAAGGTGGGACCGGCGATTGGGACTAAGTCGTAACAAGGTAGCCGTACCGGAAGGTGCGGCTGGATCACCTCCTTTCTAAGGAGCTGCTAACAGCTGTGTTGTTTGCCTGCATGGGTGAATGACGGGTTGTCAGTGTTGCCCATTGCGCAGGCGTCTGTTCTGCGGTGGGTGCTCATGGGTGGAATATCAACGAATCAAACTTGTTTGGCATGGCCTTTACCGGTTGTGTCCTGGTGTCAGTACGGCAGCATCTGTGTCCCTTTTTGGGGGTGTGGTGTTGTCAGGAAAGCTGCCGGGGCGTGCGGTTGTGGGGGTTGTGTTTGGCGCACTGTTGGGTCCTGAGGCAACAGGACCTTTTTGCAGCAATGCAGGGGGGCACTTCTGGTGTTTCTTTTGTTCCTGCTTCCGGTACTTGCCATCTGTCCGCTTTTGCGGGGTGGTGGTGGTCTGGTTGACGGGGTTGTTGTTTGAGAACTACATAGTGGACGCGAGCATCTAGAACACACACTTGTGTGTGTTCTTACAGCAATTTCTTATGAATGAACCTTGGGCCTACGTGGCGCATGGTTCTCTCGAGTAAGTTTTTGATCTTTGTGTGGTCAAGTTTTTAAGGGCACACGGTGGATGCCTTGGCATTAGGAGCCGAAGAAGGACGTAGGAATCTGCGATAAGCCTGGGGGAGTTGATAACCGAGCGTTGATCCCAGGATGTCCGAATGGGGAAACCCCGCACAACGCTGTCAAAAGTGATTGTGTGACCCGCATCTGAACACATAGGGTGCGTGGGGGGAACGCGGGGAAGTGAAACATCTCAGTACCCGCAGGAAGAGAAAACAATAGTGATTCCGTTAGTAGTGGCGAGCGAACGCGGATCAGGCTAAACCGTTTCCATGTGTGATAGCCGGCGGGCGTTGCATGGGCGGGGTTGTGGGACTTTCCGTTCTGGTTCTGCCGGACCAGTGAGGTGAGGTGCAGGCATAGGTGAACGGTCTTGAAAGGCCGGCCAGAGAGGGTGTGAGCCCCGTAACCGTAATGTTGTGCACGGCCTGGGGAGTATCCCAAGTAGCACGGGGCCCGAGAAATCCCGTGCGAATCTGTCAGGACCACCTGATAAGCCTAAATACTTCCTAATGACCGATAGCGGACCAGTACCGTGAGGGAAAGGTGAAAAGTACCCCGGGAGGGGAGTGAAACAGTACCTGAAACCGTGTGCTTACAATCCGTCGGAGCAACCGCGAGTGATCGCATAGTAGTTGTGACGGCGTGCCTTTTGAAGAATGAGCCTGCGAGTTAGTGTTACGTCGCGAGGTTAACCCGTGTGGGGTAGCCGTAGCGAAAGCGAGTCTGAATAGGGCGAGTGTAGTGGCGTGATCTAGACCCGAAGCGGAGTGATCTACCCATGGCCAGGTTGAAGCGACGGTAAGACGTCGTGGAGGACCGAACCCACTTCAGTTGAAAATGGAGGGGATGAGCTGTGGGTAGGGGTGAAAGGCCAATCAAACTCCGTGATAGCTGGTTCTCCCCGAAATGCATTTAGGTGCAGCGTTGCGTGTTTCTTGCCGGAGGTAGAGCTACTGGATGGCCGATGGGCCCTACAAGGTTACTGACGTCAGCCAAACTCCGAATGCCGGTAAGTCAGAGCGCAGCAGTGAGACTGTGGGGGATAAGCTTCATAGTCGAGAGGGAAACAGCCCAGACCACCAACTAAGGCCCCTAAGCGTGTGCTAAGTGGGAAAGGATGTGGAGTTGCGAAGACAACCAGGAGGTTGGCTTAGAAGCAGCCATCCTTGAAAGAGTGCGTAATAGCTCACTGGTCAAGTGATTCCGCGCCGACAATGTAGCGGGGCTCAAGTACACCGCCGAAGTTGTGGATTTCACATAATGCCCTAGCCTTCGTGGTTCAGGGGTGTGGAGTGGTAGGGGAGCGTCGTGTGGGCAGTGAAGTCGCGGTGGAAACCAGCGGTGGAGCCTACACGAGTGAGAATGCAGGCATGAGTAGCGAAAGACGGGTGAGAAACCCGTCCGCCGAATGATCAAGGGTTCCAGGGTCAAGCTAATCTGCCCTGGGTAAGTCGGGACCTAAGGCGAGGCCGACAGGCGTAGTCGATGGACAACGGGTTGATATTCCCGTACCGGCGAAAAACCGCCCATGCCAAGCGGGGGATACTAACCGCCCGGAGCCTGCCCGCCCACCCTTGTGGTGTGTGGGTTTTGGCCGAGCGCGGGACCTGATCCCGGGAGGTAAGCGTATTAACAGGTGTGACGCAGGAAGGTAGCCGGGCCGGGCGATGGTTGCCCCGGTCTAAGGATGTAGGGTCAGGGATAGGCAAATCCGTTCCTGTGTGTTCAATCACGGTCCTGAGATCTGATGGGACCCCCGTTCGGGGGGATCCGGTGATCCTATGCTGCCAAGAAAAGCATCGACGCGAGGTTTTAGCCGCCCGTACCCCAAACCGACACAGGTGATCAGGTAGAGAATACCAAGGCGATCGAGAGAATTATGGTTAAGGAACTCGGCAAAATGCCCCCGTAACTTCGGGAGAAGGGGGGCCTGCCCCGTGATGGAGACTTGCTCTCCGTGAGCGGGTGTGGGCCGCAGAGACCAGGGGGAAGCGACTGTTTACTAAAAACACAGGTCCGTGCGAAGTCGCAAGACGATGTATACGGACTGACTCCTGCCCGGTGCTGGAAGGTTAAGAGGACCGGTTAGCCCCTTGCGGGCGAAGCTGAGAATTTAAGCCCCAGTAAACGGCGGTGGTAACTATAACCATCCTAAGGTAGCGAAATTCCTTGTCGGGTAAGTTCCGACCTGCACGAATGGAGTAACGACTTCCCCGCTGTCTCAACCATAAACTCGGCGAAATTGCAGTACGAGTAAAGATGCTCGTTACGCGCAGCAGGACGGAAAGACCCCGAGACCTTTACTATAGTTTGGTATTGGTGTTCGGAGTGGCTTGTGTAGGATAGGTGGGAGACGTTGAAACCCGGACGCCAGTTCGGGTGGAGTCATCGTTGAAATACCACTCTGGTCACTTTGGACATCTAACTTCGGCCCGTGATCCGGGTCAGGGACAGTGCCTGATGGGTAGTTTAACTGGGGCGGTTGCCTCCTAAAAAGTAACGGAGGCGCCCAAAGGTTCCCTCAGCCTGGTTGGCAATCAGGTGTCGAGTGTAAGTGCACAAGGGAGCTTGACTGTGAGAGAGACATCTCAAGCAGGGACGAAAGTCGGGACTAGTGATCCGGCGGTACATTGTGGAATGGCCGTCGCTCAACGGATAAAAGGTACCTCGGGGATAACAGGCTGATCTTGCCCAAGAGTCCATATCGACGGCATGGTTTGGCACCTCGATGTCGGCTCGTCGCATCCTGGGGCTGGAGTAGGTCCCAAGGGTTGGGCTGTTCGCCCATTAAAGCGGTACGCGAGCTGGGTTTAGAACGTCGTGAGACAGTTCGGTCCCTATCCGCTGCGCGCGCAGGAAATTTGAGAAGGGCTGTCCTTAGTACGAGAGGACCGGGACGGACGAACCTCTGGTGTGTCAGTTGTACTGCCAAGTGCATCGCTGATTAGCTACGTTCGGATGGGATAACCGCTGAAAGCATCTAAGCGGGAAGCTCGCTTCAAGATGAGATTTCCATACACATCATGTGTGAGAGGCCCCCAGCCAGACCACTGGGTTGATAGGCCGGATGTGGAAGCGAGGACTAACGACTCGTGAAGCTGACCGGTACTAATAGGCCAACAACTTACACCACACAACACACTGCACGCGTCCACTATGTGGTTCCCGAACAACAACCGTTCCAGGAACCAAACAACTACATAACAACACCACAGTTGTAACCAACAGATTTCCCACCACCAGGGCCCGAACCCTGCTGGACGGGTAACAGAGTTACGGCGGTCATAGCGTGGGGGAAACGCCCGGTCCCATTCCGAACCCGGAAGCTAAGACCCACAGCGCCGATGGTACTGCACCCGGGAGGGTGTGGGAGAGTAGGACACCGCCGGACATAATTTGAGAAGAGCCCCGACCCTGAAGGTCGGGGCTCCCCGCATTTAACAGTCATGTAAAACCCAACTGTGTGCCTTTTGCCACCGGTAGAGTTGGTGGTCATGGAAAACCTCTTCAGCCACCCCCAACCGGAGCCCGAGCCGTCCCAGCAGGACAGTGATGGCTTGGAGCCCCTCATTATCACCGTCGTGGTACCCACGAACGTCTCGCATGCCTTCCAAGGATTCACGGATCATCCGCACCTATGGTGGCCGCTGGAACAGGAGAGTGTGTTCGGCGCGGGATCGCATGTTGAGTTCGAAGAGAACCTGATCCTGGAGACGGCCGAGGACGGTCGTACGTCTGTATGGGGAACCATAGACGATTGGCAACCCCCGCTGTCTTTCCATGCCAGCTGGTATCCGGCCAGTACGCCTCTGTGGTCCACCGAGATCCGTGTAGCTTTCCGGGCTGTTGACGAGGGCACTGAAGTGCGCCTGGTCCACGATGGTTGGGAGGGCGCCGAGGACCCTGCCGCCTCCCGTGCGTCGTACGCCGAAGGCTGGCCACGCGTCCTGGAGCGCTATGTGAGGTTCATGGGCGGAGCAGTTGCCTAGGATCCGCCGGCTCCACGCCAACGATTGGCCATTGTTGAGGGCCGTCCGCTTGGAGATGCTCACAGATACGCCCATGGCCTACGTGGAGAGCCTGGATGCTGCGCGCCGACAAACAGATACGCAGTGGCAGGAGCGTGCTGCCGCAATGTCCGGGGATGCCAGTATCACCCTGGTTGCTGATTCAGGCGAAGACGGCAGCGGATTCTGCGGCCTGATGCGGGTGGTGGTCAAACACCCTCAGAATCCGGAGAAGCCGCTGCAGGCGATGCTCATCAGCGTGTATGTCGCACCGGAACACCGCGGGCTGGGCTTGGCCGACGAACTCCTGAAGGAGGCGTGCAAAGCCGCGGCGGAAGAACTCGCGGCCGAGCACATCGAGCTCGGGGTGCATGAGGACAACTCCAGGGCGCTTGCGTTCTACCGGCGCCATGGATTCGAGACTACGGGGGCCAGCCGGCCGTATCCGCAGGACGCGTCAAAGCTGGAACTCGTGATGGAGCGCCGGCTGCCGTAGGAAGCACCCTAGGAGGCGCCGGACCTCGGCACAGCGGTACTTGTTCGCACCACGAGCTTGGTGGGGTGCTCGGTGTCTGCAGGCTCCAGGACCAAGCCGTTATTGATTGCGCCCAGCAGTGTTTGAACCGCCAGCGCACCTTGGCCTTTGGCATCCTGGTCGATGGTGGTCAGGCCCAGGACGTTGCCCAGGTCATGCCCGTCGATGCCCATGACCGAGAGGTCGTCGGGGATGCGCAGGCCGAAGTCCCGCGCGGCGAGGATGGTGCCTATGGCCATCTCGTCTGACGCTGCGAAAACGGCTGTGGGACGCTCCGGTGCGCTTGCCAGCAGTTGCCGCGCTGCCGCGTATGCGCCTTCTATGGTGAAGTCCGCGGAAACGATCCACTCGGGCCTAACCGGGCAGCCGGCGTCGTTCATTGCTTTCTCAAAACCGCTGCGGCGGGTTCCGGGCAGGTGGAAGTCTTGGTCGTAGGCTTCGTGACCGGTGATGTGGGCGATCTTGGCGTGGCCCAGGCCAAGAAGGTGGTTGGTGGCCTTCAGCGCGATCGCGGTGTCATCGATCCTGATGGTGGAGGCTCCGGGCAGAGGGCCACCGATGCCGACAATCGGCCTGTGGACTGTAAGAAGTTGCTGGATCTCGTCTTCACTGAGCTCCAAGGAGACAGCTATGACCGCGTCCACACGTTTGCGGAGCAGGAAGTCGTTGAAAACGCTCTGACGATGCGCCGGGTTCTCGCCGATGTTGTAGAGGGTGAGGTCGTAACCGGCCTCAAGCAAGGCAGCTGAGGCGCCCTCGATCACCGCTGAAAAGAACCAACGGTGGACCGAGGGCACTACCAACCCGACGTTGTGCGTACGGCCCGAAGCCAGGCTCGATGCATGGTAGGACAGCACGAATCCCAGTTCGGCAGCTGCAGCGCGGGCACGTTCCCGGCTTGTGGGGGAGACGTTGCCCTTCCCGCTCAGCGCCCGTGAGACCGTGGCAACGGACAGCCCTGCTCGCTCGGCTACGTCCTTGATGCCGGTCATGCTGCTCCTCGGGGAAAAGTTAGCTGGCTGCGAGCCAGATTGTCTCCCCTGAGCCTAGTTGATCAGCGCCTGGTTGATCGGCGCCGGCTTCCGCCGCGGAGCTGCGGAGGATCGTCCTGCCTGCCGGGAGCGGCATGGCATCCGTCCCAACGTTCATGATCACCAACGTGTTGCCGTTGAGGTAGGCGAGCGAGGTCTCGGTGCAGTAGTCCTCCACCCAGGCGAGGGAGCCTTCGCCGAGCCTGTGCGAGGCCCGCAACGCGAGCATCTCACGGTAAAGGTTAAGGTGCGACGCCGGATCTGACTCTTGCTGGTCCCTCGCCAGTGTGGGCCAGGACTCGGGTTGGGGCAGCCATGGGTCCATGCCGCCACCGAAGCCGGCGTGCGGCTCGGCGGAACGCCACGGGAGCGGCACTCGGCAGCCGTCACGGCCGATCCGGGCTCCGCCAGTGCGCGCGAAAGTTGGATCTTGGCGCATGCTGCCGGGAATGCTGGAGGAGTCGGGAAGGCCCAGCTCTTCGCCTTGGTAGAGGTAGGCGCCACCTGGCAGGCCGAGCATGAACAGGGTAGCCGCGGCAGCCCTCCGTCGTCCGAGGTCTTCATTGGGCTGGGCGTCGTCCGGGCCGATACCGTCGCCGTCGCGGGGTCCCGGTCCGTCGTAGCCGAAGCGTGAGGCGTGCCGGACAACATCGTGGTTGGACAGCACCCAGGTGCTGGGGGCGCCCACTGCGTCCAGCGAGACCAGGGAGTCGGTGATGGTGTGGCGCAGGCGGTTCACATCCAGTCCTGCGTGCAGGTAGGGGAAGTTGAAGGCCTGGTGCATTTCGTCGGGACGGACCCACTGTGCCAGGCGGGGGAGTGGATCCACATTGGCTTCGGCGCACAGGATGCGGTCCGGACCGTACTCTTCCAGGATGGAGCGCCAGCGGCGGTAGATGTCGTGCAGGGCGGGCTGGCCAAACATGGGAGCATCATGGCCCGGGAAGCCTTCGGAGCTGTTGCCGTCTGCACGGCCACCCCAGTTGGGGAGTCCGGCGGCCTTGACCAGCGCGTGGGCGACGTCCACGCGGAAGCCGGAGATGCCGCGGTCCAGCCAGAAGCGGAGGACGCGTTCGAACTCGGCGTGGACTGCCGGGTTGTCCCAGTTGAAGTCGGGCTGCGAGGAGTCGAAGAGGTGCAGGAACCATTGGCCGGGCTTTCCGCCCGGCTCGATGATGCGGGTCCATGCCGGTCCACCGAAGTGCGATTGCCAGTTGTTGGGTGGCTCGTTACCGTCGGGTCCTTGGCCGTCCCGGAAGATGAACATGTCCCGCTCCGGGCTGTTTGCACCCGCCGCGAGTGCCGCCTGGAAGGCGACGTGCTGGTCAGAACAGTGGTTGGGGACGAGGTCCGCGATGACGCGCAGGTTGAGCCGGTTGGCCTCTGCGATGAGGGCGTCGAAGTCGGTGAGTGTGCCGAACAGCGGATCGACATCGCAGTAGTCGCTGACGTCGTATCCTGCGTCCCGCTGGGGTGAGCGGTAGAACGGCGACAACCAGACGGCGTCGACCCCCAACGCAGCCAGCTGCGTGAGTTCGGCTGTGATGCCCGCCAAGTCTCCTACGCCGTCACCGTTGAGGTCCCTGAAGGATCGCGGATAGATCTGGTAAATCACAGCGGAACGCCACCATCCGTGCGCCGTCGAGGCTTCGTGGACCGGGGTCAAATGTATGAAAGCTGCAGGGGGCTCGTGGGTCGCAACCGAGAGCAATGAGTCAACGGACATGAACACATCGTAGAAGAGAATTCGGGAAATTGTAAACGTTTCCAGTCCTAAGGGTGCTGTCTTTGCGGCGCTATTGAGTTGCGGGCTTTTCAAAACTGGCCACAGCAATGTAGGGTGTGGAAGCGCTTGCAGTTGTGAGCCATGTCACCGATGATGCAACGGGCTCAGAGCCCCTGCCGTCGTCGAAGCAGAAGAAACGAAAGGGACACCAATGAAGGTGCACAACACCCTAGCGACTCAAACCACCCGCCGCGTGTTCGCCACCGCGGCGATCTCCGTGGTTGCAGCCCTGGCACTGAGCGCCTGTGGCGGCAGCGCCTCCACCGCTCCCAGCTCGGAAGCCGCCAAGCCTGATCTGAAGGCTGCCGGCGCAGGCGTTATCACCATGTGGGTGGACGCCGAGCGTTCCCCTGCACTGAAGGACATTACCGAGAAGTTCAAGTCCGACACCGGCATCGAGGTGAAGCTGGTGGTCAAGGACTTCGCCGCCGTGCGTGACGACTTCATCACCCAGGTACCCACCGGACAGGGGCCGGACCTGATTGTTGGACCGCATGACTGGATTGGAAAGTTCGTCCAGAACGGTGTGATTGCCCCCGTCGAGTTGGGCGACAAAGCAGGACAGTTCCAGGATTCCTCCATCAAGGCCATGACCTACAACGGCGCCGTCTATGGTGTCCCCTACGCCACCGAAAACATTGCCCTCCTTCGCAACACCAGCATCGTGGACAGCAAAGCTGCAACCTTGGACGAAGTGGTGGCCAACGGCAAGAAGGCCGTAGCGGACGGCAAAGCAACGTTCCCGTTCCTGGTGGGTATGGACCCCAAGCAGGGCGACCCGTACCACCTGTACCCGCTGCAGGCCTCCATGGGTTCGCAGGTCTTCGGCAAGAATGCCGACGGCGGATATGACGCCAAGCAGCTCCTCATTGGTGACGCTGCCGGCGTCGAATTCGCCAAGAAACTGGCCGCCTGGGGCGATGCTGGCGAGAAGATCATCAACTCCAACATCACTGGCGACATCGCCAAGGAGAAGTTCCTGGCCGGAGAATCACCGTACTTCCTGACAGGCCCGTGGAACGTTCCGGATGTCCAGAAGAAGGGCATCAAGTTCGCGGTGGATGAACTCCCCACCGCCGGTAGCGAGCCTGCCCAGCCGTTCATCGGCGTCAACGGCTTCTTCATCAGCGCCAAGAGCGCCAACGCCCTTGCCACCAATGAATTCGTGACCAACTACCTCACGTCTGAGTCTGCCCAGGACTCCATGTATGCGGCAGGTGGCCGCCCGCCTGCCCTGAAGGCCTCGTTCGAGAAGGCTGCCAGCGACCCCGTGGTGGAAGCGTTCGGCAAGATCGGCGCCGCCGGCGTTCCCATGCCGGCCATCCCGGAAATGAGCGCCGTGTGGGCTGACTGGGGCGCTACGGAACTGGCCATCATCAAGGGCCAGGGCGATCCGGCTGATGCCTGGACCAAGATGGCCGACAGCATCAAGTCCAAGATCGGCGGCTAGTACCGCAACCCGGTTACTCCACCGGTCTGCCAGGGGCCGGGCGGCACCCCACCGCCCGGCCCGTGCCTGCCGCCAACCGCTTTACCCAAGGATCCACAATGCCAAAACCAGATCTCCGCGAGCTGCCAGCCAACCAAGCCCAAGCGGCCCCGGCCCAGCCGACTCGTAGCAGCGCCCGCCGCCCCGCCAAGCCCGCACGTCATCCGGATTCCCTCAAGGGCACCATCCTCAAGGTTGTCCTGCTGGGACTTGTGGACGCTTTCGCCGTGTATGTCCTGATGATGCTCTTCCTGAGCCAGTCGTGGGCTGCGCTGGCGGTGTCTGCTTTGGTGGTCCTTGCCATCAACTGGATCTACCTCCGCAAGGGCGGGTTGCCGGCCAAGTACCTCGCTCCGGGCGTGCTGTTCCTGCTGGTTTTTCAGGTTTTGGTGGTGGTCTTCAGCGGCTACATCGCGTTTACCAACTACGGCGACGGGCACAACAGCACCAAGGATGATGCCATTTCGGCCATTCAGTTGACGGCTCAGAAGCGCGTCCCGGACTCGCCCGCTTATAAGGCCTCCGTTCTCACCAAAGACAACGAGTTCTATCTGCTGTTCACGGATCCTGCGGGCAAGGCGCAGATCGGCAGCAGTGAGGATCCGCTCACCGATGCACAGGGCGCGGGCAAGGATTCAACGGGCAAAGCAAACTCCCTGTCCGGTTACGAGACCTTGAAGTTCCAGGAGATTGTGGCCAACCAGCAGGAGATCCTGAAGATCACTGTTCCAGTGTCCGATAACCCCGCGGATGGAACGCTCCGAACCGCGGACGGCAGTACGGCCTACCAGTTCAAGCCGGCGCTCGACTATGACGCCACCACGGACACATTCACGGACACCGGGACCGGCACGGAATACCGCGATAATGGCAAAGGAGCCTTCGCCGATGCAAACGGGGAGACCTTGGCTACTGGCTGGAAGATCGATGTTGGCATGGACAACTTCGTCCGGGCCTTCACGGATCCCAGCCTCCGAGGGCCGCTCCTGGGTGTGATCCTCTGGACGTTCACCTTCTCTATCGCATCCGTCGCCCTGACCTTCGTGATGGGCCTCTTCCTGGCCATCACGTTCAACCGGGAGGACCTCCGAGGCAAGAAGGCGTACCGGATCCTGATGATCCTGCCCTACGCGTTTCCTGCATTCCTGTCCGGCCTGGTGTGGTCCGGCATCCTCAACCCCGAGTTCGGCTGGCTCAACCAAACGCTGCTGGGCGGCGCGAACATCGGGTGGCTTACGGACCCGGTCCTGGCCAAGATCAGCGTGCTGGTGGTCAACGTGTGGCTCGGCTTCCCCTACATGTTCCTGGTCTGCACGGGTGCTCTCCAGTCCCTGCCCTCTGAAATCGACGAGGCCGCACGTATGGACGGCGCATCAGCCTGGCGCGTCTTCCGCTCCATCAAGCTTCCCCTGCTGCTGGTGTCCGTAGCCCCGCTGCTCATTTCGTCCTTCGCCTTCAACTTCAATAACTTCAACGTCATCTACATGCTGACCGGCGGCGGGCCGCGCTTCGCGGACACTGACCGAGACATCGGATCCACCGACATCCTGATCACGCTGGTGTACAAGGTGGCGTTCGGCCAAGGAACGGGCCGCGACTACGGCCTGGCCAGCGCGCTCGCCATCATCATCTTCATCATCGTGGCCACTATTTCGGCCATCAGCTTCAAGCAGACCAAAGCACTCGAGGACGTGAACTGATGAGCGTACGCACATTCGCCTCCAGCAAGGAAACAACGTTCGACGGCGGCCCCTCGCCGCTGGCGCAAAAGCGCCGTCCCTTTGGGGTCTGGTTCAAGGACAAAGGCTGGCGGCATGTGGTGGGCATCGTCACCACCATCTTCGCCGTGTTCCCGCTCCTGTATGTTCTGTCCGCTGCCCTGGATTCCAACGGCACCCTGGTGGGTTCCAACGGGCTGTTCTCCAGGTTCGACACCGGTAACTTCGTGGCACTCTTCAGCGACCCCACCCGACCCTTCGGCCGGTGGTTCGTAAACACTCTGGTGGTTGGCACGGTAACGTCCGCTGCCACCGTTTTCCTCGGTGCCATGGCCGCGTACGCGTTCTCCCGCATGCGCTTCAAAGGCCGCCGGATGGGACTCTTGACCCTGCTCCTGCTGCAGATGTTCCCGCAGCTGTTGGCCGTCGTCGCCATCTTCCTTCTCCTGAGCGGGATCTCGCAGGTAATTCCGGCCTTGGGGCTGGGCAGCCAGCTGGGCCTCATCATGGTGTACCTGGGCGGAGCGCTGGGTGTGAACACCTACCTTATGTACGGGTTCTTCAACACAGTCCCGCAGTCACTGGATGAGGCCGCCAAGATCGACGGCGCCAGCCACGTGCAGATCTTCTTCGGCATCATCCTGCGACTGGTCACGCCCATTCTGGCGGTTGTGGGTCTCCTTGCGTTCATCGGGATCTCCAGCGAATTCGTCATTGCCAGCGTTGTGCTGACCGATCCGGACAGCCAGACGCTCGCCGTCGGGCTTTACTCCTACGTGGCCCAGCAGCGCTCCGAGAACTGGGGCGTCTTCGCGGCAGGTGCCGTGATCGCCGCGATCCCCGTCATGGCACTGTTCCTCTTCCTGCAGAAGTACATCGTCAGTGGCCTCACCGCCGGCTCAGTGAAAGGCTGATCATGCCCATCGCCCTTCCGCACCACGACGGATCTGGACTCTTTGCTCCCCATGCCGTGTCCCTTGGCGATACCGTTCGCCTCCGGATCCGTGTCCCGCAAGGGTGGGGCCCGGCGTCGAAAGTTTGGGTCCGTTCCCTCCAAGATGGGGAGCCCCGTTACGACGCCGCGATCCGGCTCGGCTCGACTGATGGCTGGGACTGGTGGGAGGCGGCGATGCTGGTAGCGAATCCCGTGGCCAAGTACCGCTTCCTGCTTGAAGTCGCTGACACGCACGACGGCGGTGCTGCCACCAGCGCCCCGGGGAGTGGCAGTACCGTCGGGCGGCGGTACTGGAACCTCAACGCCCAAGGCCTGTTCGCCAGGGATGTCTCCGATTCCGCGGACTTCAGGCTGACGTCGTTCGCCCCGGCTCCGGAGTGGCTGCGTAAGGGCACCATCTACCAGGTGTTCCCGGACCGGTTCGCGCGATCCACCCAGGCGGATGGCCATCCCACTCCCGATTGGGCCATCCCGTGTTCCTGGAATGAACCGGTGGTGGGAACGGGCGAGGAGGCTTCCACCCAGTTCTATGGGGGAGACCTTCCCGGGATCACGGGCAAGCTCGACCACCTGCGGGAACTGGGCGTGGATGTCCTCTACCTGACGCCGTTCTTCCCGGCACGCTCCAATCACCGCTACGACGCTTCTACCTTCGATGCCGTAGACCCGCTCCTTGGCGGGGACCAGGCATTGGTGGAACTGGTTGAAGCAGCGCACGCCCGGGGTATTCGCGTCATGGGGGACCTCACCGCCAACCACTCCGGCGCTGCCCACGAGTGGTTCGTCAAAGCGCTCGCCGATCCTGGATCCGAGGAAGCAGGCTACTACTACTTCAGCCCGGACCATTCCAGCTACGAGTCGTGGTGGGGCGTGCCGTCGCTGCCCAAATTCAACTGGTCCTCGGAAGCCCTCCGGCGGCGTTTCGTGACCGATGATGATTCCGTGGTGGCCCGCTGGCTCAAACCGCCGTTCAACCTGGATGGCTGGAGGATCGACGTCGGCAACATGACCGGGCGCCTTGGATCGGTGGACCTTAATCACGAGGTAGCCGGGCTCATCGCGGTCCGGGTTCGTGAGATCAACCCGGACGCTGCCCTGTTGGCGGAATCCACGTCCGACGCCGCCTCGGATTTCACAGGTGAGCACTGGCAAGGCGCCATGACGTATTCCAACCTCACCCGCCCGCTGTGGTCGTGGCTCGCGAAAGACGCTCCGAACGTCAATTTCTTTGGCTCGCCCCAAACGGGGCCCCACAGGATCGACGCCGAAGACTTCCTCGCTACGCATCAGGACCTCGCCGCGGGATTTAGCTGGGGTGTGCGACAAAATAATATGAACGCGCTGAACACGCACGACACAGCGCGTGCCGCGACCGTGATGATCGACGGCGGCCCGGAAGTGGGCGCCGTACTCACCTTCTGCCTGCCGGGCGTGCCTGTAATCTTCGCGGGTGATGAGTTCGGCTTGGAAGGGTTCAACGGGGAGGATTCCAGAACTCCCATGCCATGGGTTGAGAGTGACCGCGTGCTGAAGGACCTGCAACCCGTCTATGCACGCCTGGGACGGCTCCGCAAGGAAGTTCCGGCGCTGACCGACGGCGGGGTGCGTTGGCTCCACGCAGAGGGCGACACTTTGGTTTTTGTTCGCGAGACGGCAGAATCTTCGGTGCTGGTGTTCGTCGCGAGGGCCGCCGCCGATGTGGTCCTCGACAATTCAGTTCTTAGCGGCGCGCAGCTCGAAGCGTTGCTTGCCGCGCCACTGCACCACTCCGGAACAGTGACGTCCGCACCCGCTGGGCCATCACGCGTCGAGGGTGTCTGTCTACGCGCCGAAGGCCGCTCCGCGGGAATCTGGGCGATCCCCGGGACACGGGTTCCCACCCGGTAGCAGGCGACTGTGGCCGTGCTCTGCCGTTCTGTGCTGGCTAGACTGTGAGCACTAAAACACTGCGAAGACTGCCGGTTTGGCGTGTCCGCGGTGCGTACGTGGAGGGACCACTGTGTCGGACGAAACGGCTATGGCCGGAACATCAGCGGAGAGCATCAACGGCAGGATGGCGGGCCACCGGGAAGCCTCCAAGCCATCAGCGGCCCAGCAAGTGTTCCTGCAGGAGCTCGCGGCCGGACTCCGGGCCGGACAGGTAGCAGAGGATGAAGAAACCCTGAGCGTCTACTCCGTGGACCAGGGCCCACTGCTGGAGCGGCACCTGCCCCTCGCCGTCGTCTGGGCCGAATCCGTGGAGGACGTCCAACACATCGTTCGCAGCTGCGCGGCGCATCAGGTTCCCATTGTGGCCAGGGGCGCCGGAACCGGCGTCTCCGGCGGCGCGCATGCCACCGAAGGCTGCATCGTCCTGGGCCTTGAACGGATGAACCGCATCCTGGACCTCAACCCGGACGACGAGACCGCCGTCGTCGAACCCGGCGTCATCAACGCCGACCTGAACGCTGCCGCCGCCGAACACGGACTGATGTACGCACCGGACCCCGCCAGCTACAAAATGTCCACCATCGGTGGCAACGTGGCAACCAACGCCGGGGGACTGCGCTGCGCCAAATACGGTGTAACACGCGATTCCGTGCTGGCACTGGACGTTGTCATGGCGGACGGCTCCTTGATGCACACAGGCCACCAAACCTTCAAAGGCGTTGCGGGGTACGACCTGACCGCGCTGCTGGTCGGCTCCGAGGGAACGCTGGGGATCGTGGTGGGCGTGACGGTGCGGCTGAAGTATCTGCCCCGCGAAGTCCACACCATTGCGGCCTTCTACCAGGACTTCCGCAGCGCAGCTTCTGGCGTGCTTGCCGTGGGAAGGGCCCGGGTGCAGCCCGCCATCATGGAACTCCTGGACAACGGCACCCTGGCGCAGCTGGACGAACTTCATGGCGGCGACCTCCAAGCACGAGGTAAGTCCTTGCTACTGATCCAGACCGATGGCTTCGGTGCGGCCGCAGAAGCCGATGTCGTCCGGCAGGTACTTGCCGACGGCGGCGCCACCGTGACTACGGAAGCCAGCGAAGAAGCCGAGATGCTGGTGGAACTGCGGCGCAACAGCCGCGGCGTCGAAGTGGACGACGAATTCAGGGTGGGTGAGGACATCGCCGTCCCGCGCTCCAGGCTGGTGGACTTCGTGGCCGAACTCGAAGCGATGGCTGCCCGGTTCCAGGTGCGGCTCAAGGTAGTGGCCCATGCGGGCGACGGCAACCTGCACCCCACCTTCTGGATGGAACGGGTAGATCCCGCCACGGATGCGGACGCCCTGCAGCGTCTCAACGCGGCCCTGGACGAATCCATCCGTGTAGGGCTGGACATGGGCGGCACCATCACAGGCGAGCACGGCGTGGGGCAGTACAAGCTGCGGTGGCTCGGGCTGGAGCAGCCCGAGCCAGTGCGGGAGCTGCAGCGGCGGATCAAGGAGTTGTTTGATCCGCAGGGGATTCTGAATCCGGGGAAGGCTATCTAAGGGTGAGTCGTGCGCCCGCAGGGCCGAAACGCTCGGCGCGCTCGGTCGTCTGGTGCCCGCAGGGCCGGAACGCTCGGCGCGCTCGGTCGTCTGGTGCCCGCAGGGCCGGAACGCTCGGCGCGCTCGGTCGTGCCTCCCTTAGACGCGCGCTGCCCCGTTCCGGCCCTGCGGGCCATCCGCGGACGGCTCTCTGACGCTCTATCAGGTCCCTCGTGTTTGGGTGTGACGCTCTATCACGTCCCTCGTGCTTGGGTGTGACGCTCTATCAGGTCCCAGACCCTTACGGATCACCTTTGCAGCTCTTGGTATTCCAAGCTCGAGAAAGTTGCACTTGGAGTCATCTCAGTCACGGCTTTTCACGGCATTTACTTTCCGCTTATCACGCCTTAGTCTTACTTGGTATACCAAAGTTGCTATAAGGGGAAAGACGTGCGTGTGAAGCGGTTGGGTGGGGCGCGATTGAATCCCAGGTTGATGACTGGCCTGGTGCTGCTCGCACTTGTTGTGGTGTCCGTCAATCTTCGGCCGGCCATAACTACTGTGGCCGGGGTGATGAACCAGGTTCCGGGAGTGTTTATCCTTGACCCTGCGCTGCTGCCGTTGTTGGGGACTTTGCCTGTGCTGGCGTTCGGTATTTCCGGTCCCATCGGGCCTTGGCTGGCCCGACGATTCGGGACCGGGCGGGCGGTCGCAGTGGCATTGTTGGTTCTCGCTGCTGCGCTGATTGTTCGGGCGACGGTGCCCGCTCTCTTGCTGCCCGGAACGTTCCTGGCCGGCAGCGCGATCATGACTGCGAGCGTGCTGGTGCCGCAGATCGTCAAGGCGAACCGCGGCACTGGCTGGTGGACAGGGCTGTGCACCATGGGGTTCGGGTTGGGAGCGGCCCTTGGTGCCGGCCTGGTCCAACCACTCGAGCACGCCTTCGGCGGCAACTTGTCGTCGGCGCTCGCGGTGTGGGCCGTTCCTGCGCTACTGGGTGCCTTCTTGATCCACCGATGCGGAGACCCCGCGGCGGACGGCGCCGCCACGCCGCTGACCGGGGATGCGCCGTCGAAGCCTGTCACCCCAAGGCACGCGGTGCCGCTCCGGAAGCAACGCACCGCATGGGCAGTCACAGCTTTCTTCGGTCTGCAGGCCATGCTCTACTTCGCGATTACGTCTTGGCTGGCTGTGTATTTGGTATCCCGTGGGCTCACACCAGGCGATGCTGCTGCCCTGCTTGCTTGGTTCAGTCTGGCGGGCCTTCCTGCAAGTTTGCTCGCCCCCGTGCTGGCCAGCAATCCTCGCAGCCTCAGGATCATGGCGCCGGGGCTTGGCTTGTCGGTGGCGCTCGCGCTGGTGGGAGTCCTGGCCGCACCGGCTGAGCTGCAGTTCCTGATGGTCGGGATTCTGGGAGTGGTCCAGAGCGCCGGATTCGGGCTGGCCATGGCCTTGGTGGTGATCCGGTCCGATGGACCCCAGCTGCAGGGAGACTGTCGGCCATGAGCCAGGGCCTCGGGTTCGCGCTGGCCTCCCTCGGTCCTCTGGGTGCCGGGTTGCTACATACGTTGACCGGTGGCTGGGAAGCGACGTTCTGGGCACTTGCCGCCGAAGCCCTAGTCCTGGCCGGTGCCGGATTCTTCGCCATCCGTGGACCCCTCGTGAGCGTGGAGCAGGCGGACCAAGCGTCCCGTAGGGGCTCGAAAGCTATGTTCGTTCGATAACCCGGCCGTACGAGGGCGGGCGCAGTGAACAAGACCGGCTCCTTTTGCCCGGAACCGGGCGAAGGCCTGTCGGGCGGCAACTCTGCGGCGTATCCTCGGCGATATGACGAACTCACCATCAGGGACGAACCAGCCGGACACACCCGCGACGGAAATCCTGGAGACCAACGAATGTTGGGAGCTCCTCCGCGGTGTCTCAGTGGGCAGGCTCGCCGTTGTGGTGGACGACCACCCGGACATTTTCCCCGTGAATTACAAGGTTGACCACGGGACCATGATGTTCCGGACCGGAGAAGGCACCAAGCTCCATGCTGCCCTCGGAGATGCTCCCGTGGCCATTGAAGCCGACGGCGTCGATGCCGAAACAGGGGTGGCCTGGAGCGTGGTGGTCAAGGGCCAGGCGTCTGCCGTGGAGTTGACTCAGGACGTGCTGGATACCGTCGGACTCCTCCTCTTCCCATGGGAAGCCGGCCAGAAGGACCAGTTCATCCGCATCACTCCCAGCAAGGTGACGGGCCGGCGCTTCAAGGTCACCCCAGCTGTGACGTGGTGGACGCCGCTGGACGATGCCCCCACGGCACGAGGCGAGTAGCCCGTAACGTTAAACCCACCCTTGTCCGATCTCCTCCACGTTCAACGGCGAGGAAGTCGGACAAGAGCGGGTTTCGGGGGAGCTAGAGCAGTTCCAGCTGGTCAGCCACAACTCGGCCGGCGTGGATCACGGTGCGGTCCTTGCCGCGGTCCATCACGGTGGAAGCCACCGTTTCCCCGTCCACAAGGAGCAGCTCCGCAGGATCGCCAACCTCGACGCCGGGACGGTGCGCCGTGTCCTTCAGCCGGGTAGCGCCGGGGTCAAGGATGCTCGCTCCACCGACGGTGGCAATCGCCAGGCAGTGCTCGATCAACTCGTCCTTGCGGAAACCGTGCGTGAAGGCGAGCTGCCATGTCCGGTCCAGCATGTCCGTGTTGCCGTAGGGGGACCAGTAGTCGCGTTGGCCGTCCTCGCCCAAACCCAAGCGAACTCCAGCCTCGGTAAGCAGCGGGATGGGCAGTTGGCCGGCAGCAGAAGGAGCAACCGAAGCCAAGGAAACGTCCAGCTCCGCGAAGGCATCAATGAGCCTGCGCGTGGTGGCTTCGTTAACGCTGCCCAATTGGTAGGCGTGGGACATGGTGACCTTGCCTTGCATGCCCAACGCCCGGGTGCGCTCGAGCACCAGATCTGTGCTGAAGACTCCCAGTTCGCCGGGTTCGTGAAGGTGGATATCGATGGGAACCTGATATTTCTCGGCCAAGCCAAACACGATATCCAGGTGCTTCGCCGGGTCCCTGTCCAGGGTGCAGGGATCGATTCCACCCATCACGTTGGCGCCGGCTTTCAGCGCCTCCTCCATGAGCTCCACCGTCCCTTCCTCTAGCAACAATCCAGCTTGCGGAAAAGCGATGATGTCAACGGAAGCCTGGCCGGCGAACTTCTCCTTGGCGGTAGCAACGGCGTCGAAACGCTCCAGCCTGCAGTCCACATCCACCTGCGCGTAGGAGCGTACGCGGGTGGTGCCCCGCGCGACCATCCGGCCCAGGGTGTCGTTCACGCGATCCTGCAGCGGGACCTCGGCGTTGCGCCAGTTTTGACGGTCGTTCATCATCATGGTCCACACACCCGGACCTCCGGTGTGCTCCCGGAACGGGAGACCGATCCGGGTGGAATCCAAGTGCACGTGAACGTCCGAGAAGGACGGCAGCAGCAGGCGCCCACGTCCCTCCACAACAGTTAGGCCATCCGGAACGACGCGGGCAAGGTCATGCGGTTCGACGGCGGTGATCTTGCCGCCTGTTTCGCCCGCAACAAGACTCACGTCGCTGAGCGCTTGCCCCCACGGGCGGACGGCGCGGATCAGGGTATTCAATGGTTGCTCCTTTGCTAGTGAATCTATTGCACACCGGCCAGTGCCGCCGCGGCCATAGCTGTGTGATGGCAGGCAGGCACCGCAGGCGTGGCCGGTGTCGGAATGTCGTTGATGCACCGTTGGCGCTGCTCGTCGGGAAGCGTGCCAATGAGCGGGCACCGTGTCCGGAAGACGCAGCCGCTGGGTGGGTTGGCCGGCGAGGGAAGGTCTCCACGAAGCCGGATCTTCACCTGTTCACGGGCTGCCCGGGGATCCGGAAGGGGTACTGCCGAGAGCAACGCCTTGGTGTACGGATGCAAGGGATCGCTGAACAAAGCGTCCCGAGGCCCCTGCTCGACGATCTTGCCCAGGTACATCACAGCGACTTCGTGGGAGATGTGCCGGACCACAGAGAGATCGTGCGCGATGAAGATGTAGGAAACGCCGGTGTCGCGCTGGATCTGCTGCAACAGGTTCACCACCTGTGCCTGCACTGAGACGTCCAAAGCGGACACTGGTTCGTCGCACACAATCACTGACGGACTCAGGGAAATCGCCCGGGCAATACCCACGCGCTGACGCTGGCCTCCGGAAAATTCATGCGGGAAACGGTTGTAGTGCTCCGGCTTGAGCCCTACTTGGTCCAGGAGTTCCTTCACCCGGTTCTTGAGACCACCCGGCGGGCTGATCTTCTGTGCCACCATGGGAGCCGCGATGGCCGTGCCCACGGTTTGGCGGGGATTCAGCGAGGCAAAAGGGTCCTGGAAGATCATCTGGACCTTGCGCCGGAAGGTGTAGAGATCCCGGCCGCGGAGCTGGCTGATGTCCTCTCCGTCCACCAGGATCCGCCCGCCCGTCGGGTCCAGGAGCCGCGCCACCATGCGTCCGGTGGTCGACTTACCGCACCCTGACTCGCCCACGAGCCCCAATGTCTGGCCTCGGGCAAGGCTGAACGATACGCCGTCCACCGCTTTGACAGAGCGCTTGGCCGCGCCGGGAAGGAGTCCGCCCTTCAGCGGAAAGTGCTTCTGCAGGTTCTCCACCTGGAGAATAGGCTGATGTTCCATGGCGGGTCCTAACGCGAATTCCGGATGGTGATGATCTGCGGGCCGCTGAGATGACAGCGTTTGCCGTGCCCGTCCTCAACCCGCAGTTGGGGCCGCTGGTTGGCGCAGACGCCGTCGCCGGCGAGTTCGGCGTATTGGCACCTGGCGCTGAAGATGCAGCCCTTAGGCAGGTCAAGGAGCGACGGCGGCTGGCCGGGTATGGGGTTCAGCTGGCTCGACGCACTGTTGAGCGTGGGCATCGAGTTGAGGAGGCCCAGGGTATAGGGGTGCTGCGTGTCGTGGAAGATCTCGTCCACGGGCCCGGACTCGACGCACTGCCCGCCGTACATGACCAACACGTTGTCGCAGACCTCGGCCACCACACCGAGGTCGTGCGTGATGAGGATCAAGGCCGAGTTGCTTTCCTCCTGGAGCTCCGACATGAGGTCCAGGATCTGCGCCTGAACGGTGACATCCAGAGCCGTGGTGGGCTCGTCGGCTATCAACAACTCAGGTTCGCAGATCAGCGCCATCGCGATCATGGCACGCTGGCGCATGCCGCCGGAGAAGTGGTGGGGGTACTCGTCGTAGCGCTGCTCCGGGCTGGGGATACCCACCCTTCCCAGCATGTCGACGGCGGCTGCCCGGGCCTGTTTCTTGCTCGCCTTGTTGTGGACCAAGTACGCCTCGGCGATCTGGTGTCCAACGGTGTAGAAGGGGTGCAGCGCCGAGAGGGGATCCTGGAAGATCATGCCGATGTTGCGGCCACGGAGCGGGCGCATGGCGGACTCGGGCAGGGTGACCAAGTCCTTGCCTTGGAACATCGCCTGACCGGTGACCTGCGCCGACGTGCCTTTGAGCAGGCCCATCAGCGCTTGGCTGGTGACGGATTTTCCGGAACCGGATTCGCCCACGATGCCAAGGGTCTGACCGCGTTCCAGCGAGAAGTCCATCCCGTTCACTGCGGAGACAACGCCGTCGTCCGTGGGAAACTTCACCGTGAGGTCGCGGACCTCGAGGAACGGCGCGGTGGCTGTACCTCCAGCCGGGGCGCTCGCCACGTTGGCGGTATCTACATGGGTCATTGGAGCCTCACTCGGGGATCGATGGCGGCGTAGGCGAGGTCCACCACAACGTTGGCCACGATGACGAAGAACGCGGCCAACATGGTGATGGCCATGGTGACGGGGAGGTCGCCGGAAATGGCGGCATGCACAGCCGTGAAGCCCAGGCCGGGGACAGAGAAGATCTGTTCGGTGAGGACTGCTCCGCCCAGCAAGAGGCCGATGTCCATGCCCAGCATGGTGACAACAGGGGTTATGCCTGCACGCACACCGTGCTTGAAGGTGACAGTCCGGGGCGCGAGGCCCTTGGCACGGGCCGTCCGGATGAAGTCTTCGCCGAACGTCTCGATCATGTTGGTACGGGTGACGCGGATGTAGGAAGCACTGAAGAGCACGGCCAACGCAATCCACGGCAGCAGGTAATTGGCCACCCAGGCTCCCGGACCTTGCGGGCCGAACGGGCTGTTGATCTCGTTGGTGGTGAAGGGCAAAAGGTGCAACTGGTTGACGAACAGGAGCAGCAGGAACAGGCCCGTAACGGGGATAGGCAGTGAGACACCAACGGAGGCGGCGCCGACAATGAACTTGTCCACGGGCGAGCCTTTGCGCAGGGCGGCCAGCAGACCAAGCCCGACGCCGGTGATGGTCCACAACACCAGCGCGCCGATGGCCATGGAGAAGGTGTAGGGGAGTGAACGGGCGATGATGTCCGCAACGTTCTCGTTGGTCTGGAAGGACTTGCCAAGGCAAGGCCATTCGCAGAGGGTCTGCGCTCCCGGGGCGCCGATCATCCGCGAAGAGAAGAAGCCACGGATGTAGTCGATGTACTGGACCAGGAAGGGCTGATCCATGCCAAGGGCAACCCGGGCTTCGGCCACACGTTCGGGCGTGCACTCCTGTCCACAGGCAGCAGCTGCGGGATCAGAGGGGCCAAGCTGGAAGAGCGTGAAGGTGATGAAGCTGACCGCGGCTAGAAGCAGGACCAGCGATCCGGTTCGGCGAAGAATGAAAGTCATCATGGTGGTGGTTGCGGGCCGCCCGCTGAGGCAGGCGGCCCGCTTCTCCTTCTGGACTATGCCCGAATAGTTTTCGAAGCCCGGTTATTGCTCGACGCCGACGATCGAGAGATCGATGCCGCCGAAGAAGTAGCCCACCTGGGCGTTGCGGACGTTGGAACCCACCACGCTGTTGGTGTGGCTGCGGATGAGCGGGACGATCGGGTAGGTCTTCAAAGCTGAGCCGAACGCCTCAGACCATTTCTTGCCCAGTTCCTCGGAGGTGCCGTCCGTATTGCGGAGATCGAACATGGCCTTGGAAACTACGGGATCGAAGTACCGGGAGGTGTTGGAGAAGCCGTAGCTGGTGCCTTCATTGTTCGGTCCCAGCAGGGGATCAGCGGACGTGCGCACCGATGCGGGGTCGGCACCACCGCACCAGCCGGAACGCCCCATGTCCGGGAGCTGCTCACTGGCCAGGACTGAGTAGTAGTTGGGTGCCGGAATTGGAACCAGCTCAACCTCGATGCCCAGGGCCTTGAGGTTCTGCTGCACAACTGTGCCAGTGTTCTTGAAGGCGTCCCGGTTGTTGGCGTAGCCGTACGTCAGGGTCTTGGGGAAGTCCTTGCCTTCCAGGAGCTTCTTGGCTTCATCCAGCTTGGGCTTTCCAGTGGGGTCCAGTTCCAGTTCGGTCTCCACATAGCCGCGCATCTTGGCATTGAGCGGGCTCTGAGTGATTTCACCGAAGCGTCGTCCACCGTACTGAACCAGGATGGACTGGCGATCCAGGGCCAACGCGATGGCCTTGCGGACGTCCGGGTCCTTGATCTTTTCCGTGTTCAAGCTCAGGACGTCGTTGCATCCCAGGAGACCTGAGGCCACGCGGTCTTTGACCTTGGCGTCGGCCAGTTTGGCGGAGTCCGAGGTCTGGAGGGCACCGTTGGAGTCCAGCGTGATGGCATTAGGATCCGAGTCGGCCAGGAGCTGCTGGCTGATGGTGGCCTGCGAAGTGGACAGCGAGAAGCTGAACGTATCCGGGAGTGCCGAGCGGTTGGGGTCTGTAGCGGGATCCCAGTGCGGGTTGCGGACCAGCTTGAGGGACTTGCCACGGTTGTAGGACTCCACCATGTACGGACCCGAAGATACCGGGTGGTTGGTGTAGTCCAGCTTGGTGTCCTTGGCCTTCGGGACAGGAGCGGTATTGGACCGGGATGCCAGCGCCGGGAACTCGGCGAACGGTTTTTTCAGATGGAAGACCACGGTGCGCTCATCAGGCGTTTCAACGGCCTTGAGCACAGCGGAAGGATCCTTATACGGCCCCTTGTACCCGCCGGCGTCGAGCGCTGCGTTCAACTCTTGGGGCGCCTGGGTGAAGACATCCTGTGCGAACGTGCGCTCCACGCCGTACTTGATGTCGGCTGAGGTGATGGGCGTTCCGTCCTCGAACTTCACGCCTTCCTTGAGGGTGAACCTCCAACTCAGGCCGTCGTCGGAGGCCTTGCCGGTGTCCGTCGCGAGGTCAGGGACCACTGTTGGGGGCTGGCCGGCTGTCTCCTTGGCCATGGTCAATGTGCGGTAGTAGAGCTGGCCGACGTTGGCCGTCTGAACATAGTTGCTGTTTCCGGGGTCCAACGTTTGGAAATCGGAGGACATCAGGACGTTGATGTTGCCGCCCTTGGCATTGAAGCCGGACTTGATCACGTTGGGGGCCAATTCCGTGACCGACCCGGCGGCCTTGGAACTGCTGGGCTGGCTTTGACCAGGGCCGCAGCCGGTAGCGGCCATGGCGATCAACACCGAAAGTGCCAGAGCTCTTGCAGGGGTTTTCATGATGCTCCTTGTGAGGGGGGATGCGATACGGGGGATGAGGGTTAGTGGCGCGAAGCCTTAGGGTCCAGGGCGTCGCGGACGGCGTCGCCGAGGAGGTTGAAGGCCAGGACGGTGATGATGAGCATGACTCCGGGGACAGCGAGGAACCACGGATCACTGAGGTACCAGTTGCCGGATTGGGCGGCGTTGAGCATCTGGCCCCACGACGGTGTGGGGTCCTTGACGCCGACACCCAGGAAGGACAGTGCTGCCTCGGCCGAGATATTGGTGGGGATCAGCATGGTGGCGTACACCAGGACGACTCCCATGACGTTGGGGATGATCTGTCGGAAGAGAATGCTGAGGTGTGAGGCGCCGAAGGATCGCGCGGCTTCCACGAACTCGCGCTCGCGGAGGCTCAGCACCTGTCCGCGGACGATCCTGGCGAGGTACGCCCAGCCAAAGAAGCCCAGGATGATCACCAAGGAGGCCATGGGCAGGAAGCTTCCTTCACCCAACGGCGTATCCCTGAGCCGTGACTGAAGGATGGGCGTGAGGGAGAGCACCAGGAGAAGGTGGGGGAAAGCCAGGAACAAGTCCATGATGCGGCTGATGATGGCGTCGGTCTTGCCACCAAAGTAGCCGGCTGCCGCGCCAAGGACGGTTCCGAGGACCACTGAGACAACGGTGGAGAGCAAGGCGATGGTGAGGGAGACCTGTCCGCCGTAGGCGAGCCTCGCGAAGAGATCGCGTCCCAGCCCGGGCTCGACACCCAACCAGTGCTGGGCCGATGGGAACATGTAGCCGGGGAGCGGCAGGCCGGGTGTCTGGAAGTCGTCCAAAACCTCGGGACTGGTATTGGACGTGTAGGGGTCGTTTCCGGACAGGGCGCTCAGGACGGGAGCCAGTATGGCGAACAGCAGGATGGCCACCACCACACACAGGCTGAGGAGGGCGATCTTGCTGCGCCTGATCCTCATCCAGGCCGTGGCGAGGAGGGAACGCGCTTCGGCAGGTGCTTTGCTCTCCGGCGACGTTGCCGGAGGGAGCGGCGGCCTGCCGATGCTTGGTTCGACGGACTGTATCTGGGTCAACGGTTCTGCTCGTTTCGTGATCAGGAGCTGGCTCCGGAGTTCTTGTATACCAAAATAGACTAGAGCAGGATTGATGCGATGTAAATCACAAATAATGTACTGTTTGGAATACCAGAAAGTAATACGAGCTGTCCTTGGCGGACAGGAAACAGGAGTCGCCGTGCCTACCAAGGTCACCGCCCGCTACGTGCTGGGCCATCGCAACGGACGCCACGTGCTGCTGGAAAACGCGTGTGTGGTGTACAGCGGCCACACCATTGACTACGTGGGGCACGGCTACTCCCGGCCTGTGGACGAGGAACGCGATCTCGGCGATGCCTTGCTCATGCCCGGCCTGATCGACCTCGACGCCCTCACGGACATCGACCACCTCATTCTGGACAGTTGGGCAGGTTCGGAGCAGGCCAAGGGCCACCAGTGGTCCGAGGACTACTTCCGGAATCGCCGCGCGGACGTCTTCACAGCGGAGGAACGCCAGGAGATCCGCGAGTACGCCCTGATCCAGCTGGTCCTGCACGGCATCACCACCTACATGCCCATCGCATCGGAAGTCCACTCCGAGTGGGCTGAACCTTTCGAAGAACTGGTAGGCATGGCCGAGACCAGCCGGCGCCTGGGCCTGCGCGGTTACCTGGGCCCGGCGTACCGCTCGGGCGTCAACGTCGTGTTGGAGAACGGCGAACGTTCAGTGATGTTCGACGACGACCGTGGACGGGAGGGGTTAGCCGATGCCTTGCGCTTCATCGACCACGCCACGGAACTCGACGATCCCTTGGTCAACGGAGTCCTGCTCCCATGCCGGATCGAGACGCTGGACATCGAGCTGCTCAAGGAGACGGCGACAGCCTCCGAGGAACGCGACGTGTTGGTGCGCCTGCACTCACTTCAGGGACTCGTGGAGCGGGAGCTCATTCTGGATTGGCACGGCGTGACACCGCTGGAGCTTTTGGACCAGGTAGGGATGCTCAACGAACGCCTGCTGATCCCGCACGCCACCTACACGGACCGGAATCCTGCAGTGTTCGGCGAGGACCGCGGCGACCTCGCCCGGCTGGCAGCCAGCGGCGCCAGCATCATCCACTGCCCCCTCACCTCCATGCGCTACGGCAGCGCGTTGGACTCCTTCAACGCCTACAAGGCCGCAGGCATCAACATTTCCCTGGGTACCGACTCGTTCCCGCCGGACCTGATCCGCGGCATTGATGCCGGCGTGCAGCTCGCCAAGATCCTGGCGGGGACGAACGACGCCGGCGACGTCGCCGGATATTTCGACGCCGCCACGGTGGGTGGAGCGCATGCACTGCGCCGTGCGGACCTTGGTCGGCTTGAGCCGGGTGCCCAAGCAGACCTGGTGGCCTTCTCACTTGGAGACATCCGCGACGGCGTCCACGATGACCCGCTGAGGACCCTCCTCCTGAACGGCACTGCCCGCCAGGCTGTGCTGTCTGTAGTGGCCGGCCGGACCATTATGGCAGACGGCGTGATCGACGGAGTGGACCTGGACCACTGGCGCGTAAAGGGGCAGGAACTCTTCGACAAGATGCGCAGCGGCTACACCGTCCGGGACGCCCGGAACGGTGCGGCGGATGAGCTGTTTCCTCCCGTGTATGCTCGGTTGGAACGCTGACCGGCGCCGTCCGGCACATGGAGCGGACACTGGCATGAAGGGAAGTTCGACAGTGGCTGAGGCGATGCCGGAAACCGGAAATGGCCGCGATGACGAGGCTCGTGCGGAGAACGTCTACCAACTTGTGTTGGAGGGCATCGTCACAGGCACCTACGCGCAGGGCATGCGGTTGCGGGAACGGGAACTCTCCGAGCTCTACAACGTCTCCCGCATTCCCGTGCGCGAAGCCATCCAGCGCTTGGAGCAGGATGGATTCGTGGCTACTTTTCCACGCCGCGGTGCCGTGGTGCGCCAACTGACCCTCACGGACGTCAACGAGCTCTTCGACGTTCGCCTCTGCTTGGAGACGTTCGCTGCGCGGATGGCCGCCACGCGTGTGGCCGAGGGCAGCGACGGCGGACGGTTGGAAGAACTCATGGAGGCCTCCAAGTCAGCCATCGACGAGGAACGCACTGAGGATGTCGCCCTGATCAGTGCTGAGCTGCATGCTGAAATCGTTCGCCTCTCGGGAAACAGGCTGCTGATTGAATCCGTGAAACCGCTGTTCGGGCGGATGCGCTGGATCTTCGGGTTGGCCCACAACCGCAGTAATGAACTCCAACGCGACGAACACACCGAGCTGTGCAACGCAATCCTGAAGGGCAGGCCGGACCTGGCCTACTCGTTGGCGTACTCGCACATCGAGCTGGGCCGCGAACCCGTCCTTGCAGGCCTCGCGGAGACCTTGGAACCGTAGCTAGTCGTCAGCGTCCGGGTACTCGTCCTCGTCGTCATACCGGCCGGATTCCTCAACCTCTACCTCAAGGATCTTGAGCAGCTCAGTGTCCGGGTTCAGCATGATGGCTGCCTCGTCACGGCGGTGCTGCAGCACGGTGTCCAAGTAGGACTGGACGGTCTCGGCCAAGGGAACGTATCGGTCCTGTTTTTGGCTCATGTACCAGCGGTGCTCCAGGACCTCGTGCACCACTTCCGCGGGCTCCAGCTTCCCGGCCAAGTGCCTGGGAATGGAACGAACAATGGGCTCAAAGATCTGGCTGACCCAGATGTGGGCGCTGATTTCCTCGTCCAGATCCGGGTTGTTGTCTGCGCGGAACTGGTCCATGTCGTTGAGGAGCCTGCGGGCTTGGTTCTCCTGGGCGTCCAGGCCCGTGAGGCGCAGCAGGCGACGCTGGTGGTGACCGGCGTCGACCACCTTTGGCTGGAGCTGGATGGTGGAGCCATCCGCCGTGGTCTTGATGGCGTACTCCTCCACGTCGAAGCCGAGCTCGTTGAGACGCCTGATGCGGGCGGCCACGCGCCACCTTTCACCAAGCTCGAAGGACTCCTTCTCCGTCAACTCAGTCCAGAGCCGGCGGTAGCTGTCCATGATCAGCTCACTGGTGGCTACGGGATCCACTTTTTCCTCGATGAGCCCGCCGTCCAGCAGGTCCATCAGTTCGCCGGCGATGTTCACGCGGGCGATTTCGAGGTCGTATTCGCGTTGACCCATGGAGAGGTCCGGGTAGAGCTCGCCCGTCTCGGCATCCACCAAATAGGCGGCGAAGGCGCCGGCATCACGGCGGAACAACGTGTTGGAGAGCGAAACGTCACCCCAGTAGAAGCCCACAAGGTGCAAGCGCACCAGCAACAGTGCCTGGGCGTCAATCAGGCGCGTCAAAGTGTCTTTGCGGAGCATCTGTGAGAACAGTGCGCGGTATGGCATGGAGAACTTCAGGTGCCGTGTGACCAGCACGGGGTTCAGCGGCCTGCCGTCCGCGGTGGTCCTGCCCGTAATGACGGCCACGGGCTCCACACAGGGAACGTCCAGCCGGGCCAGCTTCCGAAGCATGTGGTACTCGTGGCGGGCAACGTGCTCCGACGTTTCCTTGATGGCGATGACCGAGCCACCCAAGTGCGCGAAGCGTACGATGTGCCGGGAAATACCGCGGGGTAGCGCGGCCAGGTTCTCGGCAGGCCAGTCTTCCAAGGCGATATGCCACGGCAGGTCCAGCAACTCCGGATCCGCCGCAGCTGCCGTGATGTTCAGCGATCCGATGACACTCGCAGGCGGCGCGGTGTCCTGCGCACTCGCGGCTTCAGTCCTGGGGAGCTTGCCGATCTGCCCGTAGTCGGTGGGTTCGTCGTGCCACTGGGCTTCGTTTTGCTCGCTCATGCCTCAATTGTTCCGTACTTGGGCGGGGAGGAGGTCAAGGCCTCCGGAAACGGCCACTTCGACGTCGCGGACCACTCGACGTCGGGCGCTTCCTGGAAAGCGACACCTTGCCTGGCGAGCCGCTCGCCCAAGGCGCCCAACCGGCGTCGGAAGTCACCTGCGTTGCGGACCTCCTGAGCGGACCAGGCAACTTCCGCCAAGGAAACGGCCCTCGGGTACAGGAGCCACTGGGCCTGCTGGTTGTCACGGACTGTTTCAGTCCACAGGGGACCTTCGACACCGAGGATGTGCTGGTCCTTCAGGCCACCTTGGGCGGGATCCCAGTTGTAGTACTCGGACCACGTGAACGGCCCACCTTCTACCCACTCGAGCCCTATGGGGCTGTCCGACGAATACTTTTGGTCCAGGTAAGTGTTGGCTGCGGGGGACATGATCACCTGTGAACCGCTGTTTTCGGCTTGCCGTACTGTGGGCTCGAAATCGCCATGCCAATACTGGATCACGGCACCGTCCGGAAGCTCGACAGCGGCAAATTCGTTCCAGCCCACCACGGCCTTGCCGGTTTCGGCGCCAATTCGAACGAACTGCTGCACCATGGCCACGTATTCGTCGTGCCCCGTGACGTGGGCTTCGTCGCCACCAATGTGGAGGTACGGGCCGGTCGTGATGGCCGCGAGCTGGCCGAGGACCTCGCGTACGAACTCATACGTTGCTGGCAGGTCTTCGGTGAGGGTTGACCAGCCCACCTCGGAGGTGGTGCTCATCGGCTTGGCTTGGCCGTCAGGGTTGAGCTGCGGGATCGCGGCGAGGGCGGCGTTGACGTGGCCGGGAAGATCGATCTCCGGCACCACCAGCACGTTCTTGGTGGCAGCATAGGCCTGGAGGTCGCGGAAGTCCTGCTGGGTGTAGAACCCTTGGCGGCCGCGGGCAGGCATCGCTGTGGGGACCTCCACCGCGCCTTGCCCGCCGATCCCGGTCAGATTGCCGTAGGGCAATCCGGACGGGTTGCCCTCAGACCCAGGATCGTGGATTTCGATGCGCCACGCTTGGTCGTCCGTGAGGTGCAGGTGCAGGACGTTCAGCTTGAATTGCGTCATGACGTCGATCTGCTCCTTCACCTCCTCCACGGTGAAGAAGCTGCGGGCAACATCCAGCATGAGGCCGCGGTAAGTAAAGCGCGGTGCGTCTGCAATCTCGACGGCGGGAATCACCCAAGTGCCTGCCGCGGACTCAGGGTCGTTGGCTGATTGAGTGCCCTCAATGGATGCAGGGAAAAGCTGGCGGAGCGTCTGGATTCCGTTGAACAGTCCGGCCGGTGTGGAGGCCGTGAGCTGAACCCCGGAATCGGTGACCTTGAGCGCGTAAGCTTCCGGGCCGCCGTCGAACGTTTCCGCCAACTCAAGGACGATGTCGCCGGGGCGGGCGTCCTCAACGATCGGCAGGCGGAGGCCCGTGCCGCTGCGCAGCAGCGAGGCGAGTTGTTCGGCCACCAGCACGGTTGAGTTGGTCGCGGTGATCCGCGCGGTGGGAGCGAGCGTGAAGGCCGGGCTGTCAAGGAGGGCGACGTGCGAAGGCCGGGGGATCAGGTTATCTGTCGTGTTCATGCCATTCTTTCCGGGAGAAAGGTTAACGCGAGAGCGGCCCGACCGGGAGGGGTCGGGCCGCTATCACAATGCGGAACTTACAGACGCGTCAGCGCCGGGAGGAACCTTGCCGGGGGACTAGTCGCCCAGGCGGAGGCCGGTCTTCGTGTCGAACAGGTGCACGTGGCCGGACTGCGGACGAACAAAGATGGACTCGCCCTTCATCGGGGGGCGACGACCGTCGACGCGTGCCACGATGTCATGGCTCTTGCCATCCAGGATGGTGTGGCCGTAGACGTAAGCGTCGGCACCGAGTTCCTCGACGACGTCAACCTCAACCTGGAGGCCTTCGCCGTTGCCGACGGTCTCGAGGTCTTCCGGACGCGAACCGACAGTGACGGTCTGGCCGTGAGCCTCTTCGAGAATGTTGCGCGGCACGGGGTAAACCGTTCCACCGAACTGGACGCCGCCGTCCACCACCGGCAGTTCAAGCAGGTTCATGGCCGGGGAGCCGATGAAGCCGGCAACGAAGACGTTCTGCGGGCGGTCGTAGAGGTTGCGCGGGGTGTCAACCTGCTGCAGAAGACCGTCCTTCAGGACTGCAACGCGGTCACCCATGGTCATGGCCTCGACCTGGTCGTGCGTCACGTAAACCGTGGTGACGCCGAGACGGCGGGTCAGGGATGCGATCTGCGTACGCGTCTGGACACGGAGCTTGGCGTCAAGGTTGGAAAGCGGCTCATCCATGAGGAAGACCTGCGGGTTACGGACGATTGCACGGCCCATGGCAACACGCTGGCGCTGACCGCCGGAGAGTGCCTTCGGCTTGCGGTCCAGGTAGGCCTCAAGGTCAAGAAGCTTGGCGGCTTCGCGAACACGCTCGGCGCGCTCTTCCTTGGAAACGCCGGCGATCTTCAGGGCGAAGCCCATGTTGTCCGCAACGGTCATGTGCGGGTACAGGGCGTAGTTCTGGAAGACCATTGCGATGTCGCGGTCCTTCGGCGGAACATCCGTGACGTCGCGGTCACCGATCAGGATGCGGCCGGCGTTGACGTCCTCAAGGCCTGCGAGCATGCGCAGCGAGGTGGACTTACCGCAACCGGAGGGTCCAACGAGGACCAGGAATTCGCCATCGGCGATGTCGATGTTGAGCTTATCGACGGCGGGCTTATCTGTGCCCGGGTACAGACGCGTAGCGTTATCAAAAGTAACTGTAGCCACAGTTATCAATCCCTTCACCGGCAGGTACGTGCCGGACGATCCGTTGTGAATGGTTCATTTTCTTCAGTTGAACTCCCCGGCCAATGGCCGGGGAGGATCGCGTGACGCCGCACGGTACTGTGCGTCACATCACATCCAAGAGTATGTCAGACTTTTGGACGAACTACCTAAATGTTACAAACGTCACATGTTGCGCTGGTCACTCGCTAGGCCTCCGCGGTCACCCGCCGACGCTCCCTCAGCAAGGCTTCCAGCAACTCCGCCACGTGCACCGGCGCTTCCACCCGGTACTGCGCTTGGGTGAAGTCCAGGCCCACTTTGATGCCGACGTCGTCACCCAGCAGCCGGCCCAGAGCATCCTCGTCCGTGACGTCGTCACCCGCGAACAGGATGGCCGTTGCACCCGTTGCCTGACGGAGGAACTCCACGGCCTCGCCCTTGGACGCGTGGACTACGGATGTCTCCAAAACCCGCTTGCCCGTCTTCAGGTAGACGCCGGGATGCTCGCGGAGCACCCGCATCGCGGCCTCGACGGCGTCTTCCGCAACGTCGTCGTCGGCCATCCTCGTGTGGAGGACGACGCCGGCTGGTTTGTCCTCGAGCAACGTCCCCGGAGCGATGTTCACGATTTCCGCCAGAACCTCACGGACCGCGGCCAGCTTGGTGCGCTGATCCTCATCCAGTTCCAGGCCCAAAGATCCCTCGCCCAGCCAGACCTCGGCGCCGTGGCTGCCGATCAGCAGCGTATCCACAGGAGGCGAGGCGACCAGCCGCAAGCTGTCGAGTGCGCGGCCCGAGATGAGTGCCGTCGTCGTGCGTGGAAGTTCAGCAAGGCTTGCCAGTGCCGTTGCGGACCGGGGCAGGGGACGTGCGTCCTCCGCATGGTCGACGATAGGGGAGAGGGTGCCGTCGAAATCGAGGGCAACCAGGAGATGCTCCGTGCTGGAAATGCGTCGGACGGCGTCCAGTAATTCGGGCGATAGGGAGAGTTTCTCAGCTGTCATCGCGCACTACCTTCTCCTCCAAGGCAGCCAGGAACTCGGCTGACCAATGATCGACGTCGTGGTCCAGGATCTGCTTGCGCATCAGCTTCATGCGGCGGCGGGCTTCCTTGGGCGGTAAGTTGACGGCGCGCAGAATGGCCGACTTGAGGCCGTCAATGTCGTGCGGGTTGATAAGTAGCGCTTGCTTGAGTTGGTCGGCGGCGCCGGCGAACTCGCTGAGTACCAAGGCGCCATCGTCTTCTGAACGGGCTGTGACATATTCCTTTGCCACCAGGTTCATGCCATCGCGCAAGGCTGTTACGAGCATGACATCCGCCGCGAGATACAGCGCCACCATTTCCTCCACGGGATAGCTGTGGTGCAGGTAGCGGACGGCTGTGTTCTGGATGGTGTCGTAGGTGCCGTTGATGTGGCCAACGGTTCCTTCGATCTCTTCGCGGAGGAGCCTGTACTGCTCTACGCGTTCGCGGCTGGGGCTCGCCACCTGAATGAGCGTGGCGTCCTCCACCTTGATGCTGCCTTCACGGAGGAGTTCCTCGAAGGCCTTGAGGCGGTGGCCGATTCCCTTGGTGTAGTCCAAGCGGTCAACACCCAACAGGATGGTGGTGGGGTCGCCGAGGTCCTTGCGGATCTGCTTGGCCCGCTCGATGATGTCAGGCCTGGCTGCGAGCTCGCGGATCTGGTCAACGTCGATGGAGATGGGGAAGGCCTGTGCCCGGGCGATGTGGGTAACTTCGCCGTCCGGGCCCTTCACATGAACCTGCTGCTGCTTGACGCTGGCACCCAGGAAGCGGCGGGCTGAGCGCATGAAGTTGCCTGCGTCGCTGGGGCGCTGGAAGCCCAGAAGGTCAGCGCCCAGCAAGCCGTCAATGATCTCCCGGCGCCAAGGGAGCTGTGCGAAGATCTCCGGCGGCGGGAAGGGAATGTGGTTGAAGAAGCCGATCTTGAGGTCCGGGCGGACTTCGCGGAGCATTCGCGGAACCAACTGGAGCTGATAGTCCTGGACCCAGACAGTAGCGCCGTCGGCGGCGTGGCGAATGACGGCGTCGGCGAACTTCTTGTTGACCTGGCGGTACGAATCCCACCATGTACGGTGGAACTCAGGCGGCGCTATGACGTCGTGGTAAAGCGGCCAGATGGTGGCATTGGAGAAGCCCTCGTAATACAGCTCCACTTCGTGGCTGCTGAGCTGGACCGGGACGAGGTCCATACCTTCGTGGCTGAAAGGACGCACCGTCTCATCCGGGGCGCCATGCCAACCCACCCACGCGCCGTCGGACTTTGTCATCATTGGCGCGAGTGCCGTGACCAGGCCGCCGGGCGAACGGCGCCAGCCGCCGCCGTCGCCGTTTCCGTCGCTGCTGCAACGGTCGACGGGCAGCCTGTTGGACACCACCATGAAATCGAACTTGCTCGCCGTGGGCTTCTTTGTTGGAGAAGCCTTGGTGTCCTGTCCGGTACTGAGTTTTTCGCTTGCCGGTTCCTGCATTAACGCTCCCTGGGGTTGCTGTGACTCAACTCCCAGCCTACTAGCGGAATCTTCCCCGGCAGTTGATCGTTCAACAACGGGGTCATCAGGTATGGGGCAGAGCTTCAAGTTTGCTCCCGTAAACTGACCCCGTTGCCCTAGATATGCACTATGACGTCGAATAACCCGAGGAACTGATGAGCCCCGCAAACGAACCACGCCTGTCCAAGGCCGAAAAGACCGCCCAGGCGCGGGAGAAAGCGCGCGCAATCCGCGAAGAACAGCTGAAGAAGGAGAAGCGCAACAAGCTTCTTGTCGGCTGGGGCATTGTGGTGGCCGTGGTTGTCATCATCGCTGTGGTGGCCTTTGTGGTGGTTGGAAATATCCAGAACAACGCGCCCGTGGCTGATGAGGGTCCGACGCCGGCCAACGGCAACGTGCACGGTGGCATCACGCTGCTGGCCAACACTGAAGTCCTGAAGTCGGAGCCTGCCAGCGTCAACGTGGCTGATGTGCCGGCTCCTCTTCCCACCAAGCCGGCTACAGTAACGGTTCCGGGTGGCGAGGCCGAGGCCGGCAAGCCCGTCAAGGTTATTGCTTACATCGACTTCATCTGCCCGGTCTGCAAGCAGTTCGAGACCGCCTACGGTGAGTCGCTCACGAACCTTCGCAACGAAGGCAAGATTTCCCTCGAATACCGGGCCCTTGGCTTCCTGGACCGCCAGTCCACCACCAACTACTCATCCCGCGCAGCCAACGCAGCAGCCTGCGTAGTCAACTCCTCCCCCGAGAAGTACGCGGAATTCTTCAACCTGCTCTTCGAGCGCCAGCCGGCTGAAGGCGGAGCAGGCATCTCCGACAACGACCTGAAGGCCATGGCCACCGAAATTGGTGCGGCCAACATTGACTCCTGCATCGACAGCAAGCAGTTCCGTCCGTGGGTGAAGGTTGCCACGCAGGAAGCTGCGGCGATCGGCGTCACGGGCACGCCCACCGTGTTCATCGACGGCAAGCAGTGGGACGGCAAGGCCGACCTGAACGCCGAGATCCAGACGGCAACTGACGCCAAGGGCTAACCCTGGGAATTCACGACGGCGGCCGGTCACCCTTAGTGCGGGTTCTAGCGGTCGTTGCAACACCCGGAATTTTTGGGAGTTGCAACGACCGTGTCGTCTTTATCGAACGAACCGGCAAACCGCCGGAAGTACACGCCTGAGCAGAAGGCTCAGTTCTTCCAAGCCCTTGATCGCCTTGGCAGTGTCACCGCCGCAGCTTCGGAGCTTGGGCTGAATCGGATGACTTGTTACCAGTGGTGCCGGAAGGCCGGCATCCGGAACGAGCAGGCCGTCAGGATGCAATACACGCCAAGACAGAAGGAAGAGTTCCTCTTGGTCCTTCGGCGTGTGGAGAGTGTGACTCTGGCCGCCGCCGAACTTGGGTTGAACGTCAATACCTGCCACCGTTGGGCTGGAGAAGCGGGAATTGCCAGCAAGGCCCCAGGATCCGGCCGGCGGGAGAAATTCCTCCAGTTGCGTGGGATCGGGATGAGCCGAAGCGAAGCCATCTCCGCCGTGGGCGTCAATCCCAAGACCGCCCGGGAGTGGGAGCGTGGAATCCGGAAGTCCGGCGGGCGACGCATTTACCCTGATGGGCGCGTAGTCGATTACAAACGTGGTGTGACCACCATGACCTCTTCCACCGGCACAACCGAAAGGGCGCTGGTGCCGGTCCCGGCCTTAGAGAAGCCCGTCGACCCGCGATACCTCAATGTTCAGGAACGGGAACTGATCCGGGATCTGCAAGCGGCGGGATCCTCGCTCAGGGCGATAGCCCATGTCCTGGGCCGTTCGCCCTCGACCATTAGCCGTGAGTTGGCCCGCAATACCGACGGCAGGCTGGGTTACCTGCCACATGGGGCACACCGGCGAGCCTTGCTCCGGCGGGCACGTCCCAAGACCGCCAAACTGGCCGGTGAGTCGGAGTTGCGGGACTATGTCAAGGACAAGCTGCTCATACGCTGGTCTCCGGAACAGATCAGCAACACGCTGATCGAAGAGTTCCCCGACAACCCGGAGATGCGTGTGAGCCCAGAAACCATTTATCAGGCCCTCTACCTCCAGGCCAGGGGCGGACTCAAACGCGAAGTGCAGGCAGCGCTGCGCACCGGCCGGACCCGCCGCAAACCACACACGACCGGCGAACAACGCACGCGACGGTTCGTGGACCCTATGCTCATGATCTCCGAGCGTCCGCCCGAAATCGAAGACCGCGCCGTCCCGGGCCATTGGGAGGGCGACCTCATTACCGGCGCCAATAACCAGTCCGCGATCGCGACCCTGGTCGAACGCACTACCCGCTACGTCATGCTCGTCCACCTCCCAGGCGACCACACCGCCGAAACCGTCCGTGACGGCCTCATCAAGACCATGGCCACCCTACCGGCCCACCTGCGCGGATCCCTGACCTGGGACCAGGGCTCGGAAATGGCCGCCCATAAATCCTTCACCCTCGCCACCGACATGCAGGTCTACTTCTGCGACCCTGCCAGCCCCTGGCAACGCGGCTCAAACGAAAACACCAACGGACTGCTGCGCCAGTACTTCCCCAAAGGCACCGACCTGTCCGTCCACGGTCCGGAAGACCTCGAACACGTCGCCCAGGAACTCAACGGCCGCCCACGCAAAACGCTCGGCTGGAAAACCCCAGCCGAGCGTTTACGTGATTTACTACTAACCACCTAACCAACAGGTGTTGCAACGACCCCTAGAAACCGCCTAGTGGGTGGCCGGCCGCTGTTGCTTTGCGGCAGCTGCGTTGTAGCGGCGAATTTCGTCGACAGGGATGGTCTGGGCTAACCTTATCTAGCGCTCTTTCGCGCTTTGCTTCGGGTGACCGGAGCGCGCCTCCTTAGCTCAGTTGGCCAGAGCACCGCTCTTGTAAAGCGGGGGTCGTCGGTTCGAATCCGACAGGGGGCTCCACGAACCCCTCCATTCCGGCGAACTTGCCCGGGAAGGAGGGGTTTTTCGTGTCTGAAGTGCACGGCACTACACGTTTGTAACACGCTTTCAAGAAGGCAGGCGACGGACCGAGGCAACGCAGGGACACTCAGGGATACCAATGGGGCCGCCGGCAGGCTTCAACCGATTTCGGTGGCCACCCGGAACAATAGCTCTGCCGACAGTACCCTCGATGTCTTGAAGCATCGCGACCGGAAAGTGGCGGGCCAGTTGTCGGTTGCGCGGATGGGACGGTGCCACCGGACGTATAGCAAGTTCGGTTCGACTAAAGGCAAGGCCACAACTGTGTTGCTGGCATCCATGAAAGAACGCCACGAGCGAGCAGGTCGAGTCGCAGCCAACCCCACGTTGAACGTTGTTGCAGGAAACTGGCTCGTCCAAAAACGCCGCAAATCCATAGTTGCCAGCCGTGACTTGCGGCGCCGGCGGCTTCTCTGAAGACTGGGCACTAGACGCGGGCCAAGGTCCGTGGAGCATCAATTGTTTGGGGGACCCGAAATGCTGGGACAGAGAATGTATGCGTGGCGGCGACCGTTGTGGCCGGGCACCTTGGTCATCCTTGTGGCTTGCGTCGTGAGCGGTGTCTGCATTTACAACGGGATTGCTGATCCTGCCGTCGGTACCGTCGCATCGGTGGTCACGATCGTGTGGCTTGTGTTGGGGCAGTTCATCGGTCCAAGACTCCAAGCCCGGACGACGGCGGCCCGGAATTCGGAAGCTTGAGCGCTTCTACCGGTAGTGGATTCTGACAGCATAGGGGCCGATTAGTGTCCTGACCGTCGTCGAACTATTGACACTAAGCCCTACGACTGAATGGTTTAGTGTATGCAGCACATGAGCGGGATGACCGTCGCGGAGGTCGGGGACAGACTCGGTATCACTCGCGCCTCAGTTCATGACCTGCTCAAGTCTGGCCAACTGACGGCCAGTCGCCGCGCTGGCCGCATGTTGCTCATCGACCGTTCATCGGTAGAGCGCCTGGCCGTGGCCGGCACCCGTCGCGGCCGCGCGTGGACTGCCAAGACTGCCTGGGCTGCATTGGCGTTATCCTCGCCCGCTCGGAGAGGGAACCCATAGTGTCACCGCATCAGACTCCGGCCCGGAAGTTCCCGATGCTCACCGCTATGAGGAGCGGGACAGCCATGCGCCGTACTGTGGGAGCCTCGCTCATGAGCCCAGCCTTGCTTGCCGTTCGCGTGGCAGCTGTGAGTTCAGGATGAACGAATGGGTTGGCGTTGCAACCCCGACGTGGGCGGCCCGGGCAACAATCGCCCCGTTTTGGTCTGCCAGTTCTGACGGCAATCCTGAAGCCAGGTCGCGCTGCATTGATGACGTCGTCGAAGGGTCGAAGACGTCGGTGTAGACGGAGAAGACTTCCTCCACGTCCTCGCTGGTAAACGTGACGCCGTAGGCATGGGCTACCGAGGCGACCTCAACGATGCCATCACGGACCATTGATCGGGTCTCGGGATTCGTGCGGGTCACCCCGACGGGGACGCCTGAGACGGCGCCTACCCCGCCATAGGAGGCGATCAGGGCGATCTTCTTCCAGAGCGCGCGTTGGACGTCCTGGGCAAGGGTCGCCGTGACGGAGCTTTCGTTGATGGCGTCCACCACCCTCTCGGCTATGCCGGTGTCTGCGCCGACCTCATCGAAGAGTCCGGCGCTGAGGGTGGCTTCTCCGCCGATGAGCTCAACAGCCAGCGGGGCGGTGCGCTTGACGATGACAACGCAGGTTGTGGCGATGACCGGGGAGGCAGGGAAGATGCGCCGGGCTACTTCGGGGGCCTCTATGCCGTTTTGCAGAGTGACCAGCGGTGTCCCGTTATTGATCTTGCCCTGCAGGTCGCGGAGGGCGTCCTCGACCTGCCAGGCTTTGGTGGCAATCAGGACAACGTCGACATCCAACGGGTCTATCTCAGAGACGACGCTTACCCCGGATATGGTTTCTGTTCGAACAGATGTGAGCAGGTGCAGTTTGGCGTCCCGGGTAGATGACCGGGCTTTGAGTACTAAGCTGTGGCCGGCCTGCGCCAAGCGTGCGGAGAAGTACAAACCCATGGCTCCGGCGCCGTATACAAGGATGTTCACGGCCTCAACCTCTCATGGTGGCCGGAGCGGAATTTAGTAGCTCCAGCCCCTTCATAACCAGCTCCAGCTTGTCATCGTTGTCGGCGCCGAAGGGGTCGCGTTTGCCGCCTTCACGGAAGGTTTCATCTGAGTTGGCTTTGATCGAGAAGTCGTTGTACCGGGGTTTATGTTTGCTCGGAAACTGGAGCATGGGTCGCCTATCGCTCGAAGGAGAAAGGTGTGGCCTCGAGAGAAATCCGGCTATTTCGAAGCCCACGCCGATGTTTGCACGGCCCTCGTGGCTTATCAAGCCGGACGACCCGTTCTTGGACAGCTTTCGTGACTCCCGGCGGATTGCACGTCGGTCACAATCAGTTGGCAGCACTGATGATACGTAATTCGGCTCGTCTATCCGGTCCGGATGGGGATAACCAGCCCCAGCCCTATGGCAACAATGCCGAATAGCAGCATGAGCGCTCGCCGATGCGGTGTTCTACTTCGCCTCACCCAGAGCAGCGTTCACCACAGGGGCAAGACTTGGCGTCGACGGCGGCCGTAACGCATAGATTAATCCTCACCAACCGTATTGGACAGGTTCATCCAAAATGTTAGTGTGGGGCGATGGGAAGACCTCGCCAGTTCGATGAACGTCAAGCGGTCGAGTCTGCCTGCCAGGTGTTTTGGGCCAAAGGGTTCGACGGCACTTCGACGGAGGATCTCTGTGTAGCCACAGGACTCAACCGAAGTAGTCTCTACAACACCTTTCGGTCCAAGGAGCAGCTGTTCCGGCTCTCATTGGTGCACTACACCACCACAACAACCGCCAGGCAAGATGAGTTTTTGGAGATTCCAGGGAAGAGCGGCCTGGACCGCCTCCGGATACTCTTGAAGGCGATTGTGGACGATGAAATTGCCAACCGAGCCGCCGGCAATGGCTTCGGCTGCTTCACCGTCAACACCATCACGTCCATTGCGGCTCGAAATTCCGAGGTTGCCCAGCTCATCGACACCGACCTGCAGAAGCGCATCGCAGCACTGGGTGCTGCGGTGCAGATCGGACAAAGCGATGGGTCGATCAACAAAGACCGGGATCCCCGCGAAACCGCTTGGTATATAACAACTGTCATTTCGGGAATGCGCGTCTCGGCGCAATCAGGGGCCGATAAGAAGATTCTGGACGCACTGGCCGGCACCGCACTTCAGGCCCTCGCAGCCTAGTTCGCACTTTACGGCCTCTCCTTCCCGAAGCTGGCAAGCTCATCTGCCGCTTCAACCCCGTTACGTGGAACTGGGAAGCCCTACCGGGCTTTCCAGTTCCACGTAGCACCATCCGCATGCTGAAACGAACTATTCAATATCCGCGTTATGAATCGATCAGTTCAAAACTGACGACCACAGTCGCACCCAGGAGGAACATTAAATGCCAAAACCCGTATACCTTATGTCGCTCGGCATCTTCGTGATGGTTTGCAGCGAGCTGCTTGTCAGTGGATTGATGCCGCAGATGTCGAGAGACCTTGGCGTGAGTATCCCGGAGATCGGGTACCTTGTCACCGTGTTCGCCTTGGCGATGGCACTCGGCGGCCCGCCCCTGACCCTTGCCGTGATGCGTATGAGTACCAAAAAGGCCTTGCTGACGCTTTTTATCGTCTTCTTGATCGGAAATGCTCTGGCCGCGTTGTCGACGTCCTACGGCATGATGCTGGCCGGGCGTCTCGTTACCGGAGCAGCTTCGGGGGCCTTCTTTGGCGTCGCGCTCTCTGCCGTCGCCCAGATCACCGCCCCCGAGGTGCGCGGACGGGCCACAAGCCTCGCGCTGCAGGGACTTATGCTCGGCACCGCACTTGGCCTGCCGCTGTCAACACTTATCGGTGGCCAGCTGGGTTGGCGATCGGCTTTCCTTGCGATCGCCGTCCTGACCGTGATCATAGCTGTCGCCACAATGATTGCGCTACCTTACATGGCACCAGAGAACACAGGTGGCCTGCGCGCAGAAGTCCAAGTTTTCCGTAGTCCTCGTTTGTGGTTCATCATGGCAACCTCGACGCTCATCATCGGGGCAACCTTCGCCGCGTTCTCGTACTTCGCGCCGATTCTTACCGAGATCACCGGCTTCTCCGAATCAATCGTCCCGCTCCTGCTACTCGGATATGGCGCAGCCACGGTGGTCGGCAACATCATTGTTGGGCGGCTCGCGCAGTCACACACGATCTCAGTAATTGTGATCGGTCTACTGCTCAACATCGTGTTCTTGATCGGATTCGCGCTCTTCGCCCAGGTCCCTCTGGCGGCGATCATCGGGATGATTGGTATCGGTCTGGTGGGCATCACCTTGAACCCAGCCATGATCACCCGTGTCCAGCAGGCAGGCAACACGGGCTCCCTAGTCAACACCGCTCACTCTTCCTTCATCACCTTCGGCGTTGTTGTCGGTTCCTGGATTGGTGGCCTGGGGATCAGCGCTTCCGGGCTCAGGGCTCCGCTCTGGGTTGGCGCGGTACTGGCCGGTCTTGCGCTCGTAGCGATGGTCCCGGCGATCATCAGTAAATCCCGCGGCCGTCAAAAGACCGGGACCGAGACCGAGACCGCATCCGGAACTCCTGAGCTAACTGCCGTCGAACACTAGCTAGCCCCGTCTGTTCTCTCTCTGAGACCTAGCCAGCGTGCCCGTCTCCCTGTAGGAGGGGGCACGCTGGCAGACCTGAATTGAAATTCTTCGATCCTTCACGGTGGGGATTACGAGCCAGCGTATGCAGCCATGTGCCTGCACCAATCACATTGACGTGGGAGAACTACCTTGCGAAACAGCCAAGAAAACAGGGCATACTTAGTTCGGCGCACTGAGCTCAGCCCGACGCGGATAATCAGGGCTGTGCCACGAGGGGCCTTCCGCTAGAGGCGCACCCTCTCGGTCGAGTACTCCTGGCTCGCATAGACCCCGCCTTGCGGCGAGGCTGGATCGAAGTCCTCTTCCGCTCCCCACTGCGCATCGTCGTCCTCAGGAATGAACCCGACTGCTTCTCCCGCGCCCAGGTCCCACCAGCGGGCGGTGTTCGCCGAGACGGCGTAAAAGACGGCTACGTGTTCAGTCGTCGTCATGGCGGCCAGGAACGCCCGAACCGCATCTGACGGGCTGAGCCAGGTCCGCTGCTCGCGCGCAGAACCCGGACGATGTTCGTAACTGCCGATACGCACCGCGATGGTGCTGAGGCCAAATTTGTCCGCGTAGAGCTGGCACACATCCCACACCGTTCCTCTATCTATTGGAGTAACGCCGGGCTACGCTGTCAATTGAAAATCGATCCTGGCTGGGGGCTTCGTTGATCGATGAGGGTCGGCACTTCGACGCCGAAACTATTTCCGACCGCAGGACCCCTTAGTTGTCCCCGGCCTTCGCAGTATTAGCGGTCTGCTGCTGTCGCTTCGCCTCTCTTGCATGGTGTGTCGCCGCGGCTCCCACCATGCCTCATCAGTCCCTGGCTCCCTCTTGCGGGCGAAGTCCGGGAATCAACCTGACATGCGGCGCTACGTCTTCTTGGTCAGGGTTTCGTCCGGTCAACAGTCCTGACGTCAAGCATTCAAATCTTTGGGGAAGAAATGACCACGAGCACTACCGAAAATAGGGCCTTCGAATCCGATGCCCAGCCCTCCGATCCCGCTCAAGCTGTTGCTGATGCCATTGCGAAGTGGAAGTACTCCGAGGAGGGCGCGCCTTTCAAGCCCTTTCTGGTGAAGACAACTGGCCCCGAAAACTTCGTCAATGGTTGGACGGCTGAAAGGGGTCACCCTATTTCGTTCTTCGGCGAGTACAACGGCTCTACAGGACCGTTCCTGCCGCTGGGTGACTACGCCTCAGTCAACAACGAGCCCCTCCCTGCTCTCCTGCTCCTGGCACCCATGAAGGGATATGAGGATGCGCTGGTGCATCCCGATGGTTTCACCTGGATCCTCGATGACATCCATTCAGGCAACCACAAACACATCGGCTATTACTGGCCCATTGCCCCTGAAGGGTACAAAGCACTAGGTATCTGCGTCAGCTTCGACAAAGACAGGGAACCGGATCCCACCAAGTACTGGTGCGTCAAGGAGAAGCCGTACCTTCACCGCGTCCCGACCCAGGACTTCTGGAGCGATGAAGACTCGCACTGGACCAGCCACAACGGAAGTCTCAGTGCGCCGTCCACCCTTGGAGTGAAGGTACTCAAGCAGCAACTCCTGCTCACGCCAACGACCATGCTGAGCAACAAGCACGGTGATCTCAAAAACACGTCCTACTCTCTTGCGCTGGAGAAGTTGTGGCTCGTCGTCGACAGCAGTAGGGCTCCTGACGCGGACTACAACGCCAACTACGGTGAAGGATCAACCACCGCTTACGGGTTGGATAAGGTGGCTGTGTTGCCCGCGACAATGGTGCAGGATTCGGCAAGCAACCCGAGCTCGCTGTACTACCTTGCCGCTCAGCCCCGATGGGTTTGCACGAAGCGTTTCTCGGCTCCGGAGGGTGGCGACAGAGAAGAAACGGTGGTCATTGGCACGAATCAGGAAACCTCCAGTGGTTTCCAGAACACCACATCTCTGACGGTCGGCGCGGAGATCGGCATCGAGGCCGGCCCATTGAGCGCAAAGGCCTCGGTCAGTTATACCAACGAGATGCAGCTGAGCGGGACAGTCACCGATGGATCCTCGAGCGAGAGGTCCGAAAAGACGATCATCAAAGTCCCCGCCGCAGACCATGTGCTGATCTGGCAAAAGCAGATCGACTTCTTTGCCTACCGCGAAGGTGTGAACAGCGATAACTGGGACGATTACGCCGACATGGTGACCTATGCCGTGAACGATACCGATATGACCTACAGCAAGAAGTAGATCGGAACGAAACTGGAGGCCGGTGGTGCAAGCCGCCGGCCTCTGCCCTGCGGCCACGGATCACAGCGGGGCTCCTTCAGGGAGGAGCGCCTCTGCGCACGCGACCGGCACCAATTGCCAGGAGTCCATACCTATCAACCGCGCGATGACCCGAACGTGGGCATTTGTGTCGGCGGTGAGCGTCCAAGATCAGATCACGCCAACGGCTAGGGCTGCCGGCGGGAGGATCCAGAAGGGCGTGGGGAGCGAGGGAGCTTGCCCCAACCCGTGATTTGCAGGTGGTCCATCAGGTGGTCCATCAGCTGGTCCACCGCGTGGTCTTTTCGTGGTCACAGCGTGGTCCTTTGGGTCCACAAGATGGTCCTTGGCGTGGTCCAGTGCTGGTCCACGGGATACCTTGCTGCAACGATACTTCGTGGAAACAAGCGGTCCGTTAGCCCAATAGAGGACGGGGCCAGTGGCTAAGGGACCGGCCCATCAGGGTGTGGCATTCGTGCTGATGCGACAGGTCCAGAGTGGTCCCAAAGTCAGCAAGGACCAGCTCCGGAAGAAACCGCAGCGCCGCCCACGACTCTCTACCGGGCGACAGGTGCCTCACCGGTTCCTTCCCTGAAGACTTGGATCACGCGGCTCCGCCCTAGCGGATGGAGCACTCCGTTGTTTCTGCCATTTCCTTGCACGCTGTGTTGGCCGTGCTGCCCGGCAGGCGCGGGACAGCACGGCGGGATTACCATCTCGCATGAGGTATTCAGCTGCTTGTCCGTGGCTTAATGCTGCGAAACAGCGAAGTGGCGCTGCACGACCAGCCGCAGTCGCACCCCGCCAGCCGCAGTTAGACCATTGGGGTCATCACCTCTTCGAGCCATTCCCGCAACCCGGGTCCGGTATCTTCGCGTTCCAGTGCCACTGTCATCACAGCTTTGAGATAGCTCAGCTTGTCGCCGGTGTCATAGCGGCGTCCACGGAAGATGACGCCGTGCACACCGGAGCCTTCACCGTCGGAGACCGCGAGGGTCTGCAGAGCGTCCGTCAGTTGTATTTCCCCGCCTCGCCCTGGAGGGGTCTGCTCGAGAACGTCGAAAACCCGCGGGTGGAGGACGTAGCGACCGATGACGGCAAGGTTCGACGGGGCGAGGGAGGGGTCGGGCTTTTCGATGAGGCCACGGATTCTCAGGAAACCGCCGACCTCGGTGGAGGCGACATCGGCACAGCCGTAGGAGCTGATCTGTTCGGGTTCGACTTCCATGAGCGCGACGACGGAGCCGCCGGTCAGTTCCTGGATGCGGGCCATTTCTTCAAGGACGCCGTCGTGTTCGTCGATGAGGTCATCGCCCAGCAGGACCGCGAAGGGTTCGTCGCCGACGTGTGCCCGGGCCCGCAGGACGGCATGTCCTAGTCCTTTCGGGTCGCCTTGGCGCAGATAGTGCAGGTCTGCCAACGATGAAGACTCTTGGACGGCGGCCAGCTTCGCATGGTCTCCTTTGGCTGCAAGGGTTTGCTCGAGGAAGGGCTCCCGGTCGAAGTGGTCTTCAAGAGCCCGTTTGTTCCGACCGGTGATCATGACGACATCGGTCAGTCCCGCGCGTACGGCTTCTTCAACCACGTACTGTATGGCGGGCTTGTCGACCACGGGGAGCATTTCTTTGGGCATCGCTTTGGTAGCCGGCAGGAATCGTGTTCCAAGTCCGGCGGCGGGTATGACTGCTTTACGCATGAGGGTCCTTCGGATCGTGATGATGGTCGTGGTCATTCCCGGCGACAAAGTCTGCAGGGCAGTTGTCGTTCATGGACCAGACACCGGCGGCGGTGTCCCATTGGTGGAAGATGGCGCACGGGAACGCGTCTGCGAGTACGGTGCGGGAACTTACGCTCAGCGGTTCGGTCATAATGACGTCCCTGAACTGGGCGAACACGGCGTTCGGGGGAGTGACCGAGTCGTCGCGGCAGGGCCGAAGGGACGACCAGGAGGTCCGCTTCGGTTTCGCGAAGGTGTTGGAGCAAGCAACGATCAGTCAGGTTGTCGTAATCGTTGAGCAGGTCCACAGTCCCTCCGGCCGCTAGTACCGCCCACAAATCGAGAAGCGACTCCGGGTGCACGATACTGGTGAGCCCCAGAGAGGTCCGAGTGGAGAGGGTGAATCGCTTCTCCGCGCCCTCAAGGATGTCGATAAATTGCTGCTCGTTCATGGGAGCGACAGGCTGACTGGACCTATGATGCATCCACAGAGATGCCACCGGTGAAGGGTGCCCTGAGGGCGCTCCGGACGTAGTGGCAGCCTTGATGTAGTCTCCCTTGGGGTGCATGAATCCGGTAACCCCTTCGAGGATGGCGTGCGCAGGCAGCGGTCCGTCAGCAGTTGACTGGAAGGGAAAGGCCGAGGCTCCCAGTGCCCATAGCGCGGACGTAGCTGCCACGGTTTCAGGGCCCGGGGCCGCATCGAAGGCGACCAGTTCGCCTGCCCGGATGCCTTTCAGTTGCATTGCCAGGGCCCGGGTGTGAATCAGCCGGTCGAGGGCAGCGTACGGGAAGTCGTTGCACTTCCAGCGGATGGCAGCCTTGCCAGGGTCGTGCTTGGCAATGTCATGAATGGCTGAAACGAGGGGATGCACTGACTGCCCCTTCCTGAGCGACAGGTTTGCTGCTCGTTGCCGGGGACAGCCGGGCCAAGGCACGGGCGATGAGCCGGTTGGAGTTGATACGGTCCTCCAGCCTGGGCACGGGGGTACTGATCATCAGTTCTTCGACGCCCAGTTCTTCTGCCAGGGTCGCGAGCTGGTGGGCTACGTCTTCCGCAGCCCCGACGATCAACCGGGTTTCGTTGTTCTCGCTGCGGCGGAGCTCTTGGGAGGACCAGGTAGCGGGGCTGGTGCTGACCGGGAAAGGCTCATCCAGGCCGAGGTCTTTTCGGGCTCTCCAGAGCCGCACCGGGTTGGCGATTTCTTGCGCTTCAGCGTCAGTGTCGGCTGCGATGACGCGAATCGCGAGAAGGGCTTCAGGTTCGCGTCGCACCGGCCCGGGCTGAAAGTTTTCCCGGTAGTGGGCAAGTGCGGTGCTGCCGCTAGCGGTGTTGAGGAAGTGGGCGTGGGCGTAGCCGGCGCCGGCGGCGGCGGCCAGAGGCGCCGAGCCAGTGCCGGCCCCCAGCAGCCAGATGTCCAAATCGTCCCGGCCCTTACTCCCGGGTGTAAGGCCGAGGCGGGCATGCAATTCCATGATCTTTTCGTTGAAGGTGTCGCTCCCGCCGCTGCCTGCCCTACCGACGCCGAGGTTAACCCGGCCGGGATGGAGGGCTGCCAGGATGTCGAAGGCTTCGGCGACCTGCCAGGGTTCATGCAGTCCCAGCAGGACTCCGCCGGAACCGACAGCGATCTCCGTGGTTGCCTCCAAAACGGCCATTGCCATCAGCGACGGAGTGGTGCCGGCAAAGCCAGGGGAATCGTGATGTTCGGCGAGCCAGAAACGATGGTAGCCGTCGTCCTCGGCAGCGCGGGCCAAAGCGATGGTTTCGCGCAGTGCGTCGGCTTTGGTTTTGCCGGTGGCGATGGGGGACTGGTCCAGGACTGAGATTCTCATCGTGTCGAGGTCGTGGTGCCGGGCTTGGACGACGGGACGATGGTGTAGTCAGCGAGGAAGACGAGGTTGTGGATCTCCGCCGAGGCAATGGCCCGAAGGATCGGCAACTCCTGCGCCGCCTGTTCGTGGGTAAAAACATTCAGAGGCCATTCCTTGACCGTCCCTCCCCGCAGATGCGGGTGGTGGAATCCACGGCCGTAATAGGCATGAACGGTTATCGGAGGGATGCCGGCAGCGCGCTGTTCAGCCCACCCGAGCGTCCAGGAACAGATCAGGCCCGTATCCGGTGACCTGCCGACCCCTGAGGACTCCACGGTTCCCTGCCCCAGCATGAGCGCCTCGTTGACTTCGTTGAGGGCTTGGCGCGCGTATGGGTCCAACAGGTCAACTGCAGTTCGGAAAAGCGCCTCTTTGTCCTCCCGGCTTACGGCCTCTCCGTGGGTTCCATCGCGGAGGTCAGCAAAGTGCCGCAGCAACGCCTTCGTGTACGCGGCGTCCGGGCTGGTTGTCGTACTCATCTCATGCTCCATCATTTGTAGTGGTTTCGTTGTTCGCAAGGCTCAACCGGGTTTGAATCCACCGGTGCACAGGGTTCACCGGTGAGCTGTCCAGAAAGTGTCCGTGGGCGACAGCCGGGCTTATCGTCAGGTCAACGGGGACCGAGGATGATGTCAGCCGGTGCGCGAATTGCTCGACGTCGTCACGAACCGGGTCAGTCGCGCCGACGATAAGGGAAACCGGACAGAGCCCGGTGAATTTGGCGGCGTGCAACGGTGAAAGGTACAACCGTTCCCGGAGGTCAGCGCCGGATCCGGCGTACTCACCCCACGCATCAAGCAGCAGTGACCGGGGAGGAAAGGACCTGGATTCACGGTAGGAGTCTGCGGTGCACTCGGGATCCAGCGGTGGGTAGGCGAGGACTTGCCCGTCCAAGGGCAGACCGTTGTCCCGGAACCAGAGGGCGACACCAGCAGCGAGAGTTCCACCGGCGCTGTCACCACCGACCAAGACGGGATGACGGTACGTGTGCTGCGCCCAGAGGGTTGCTGCTGCGATGTCCATGACGGCGGTTGGGTGCAACCATCGGGGAGCGAGCCGGTAGCCAACGCTGACGATCCGGGCAGTGCCAAGGGAGGCCAGAGCAGCGCAGGCTTCGTGCCAGCCTTCGATAGAACCGCGGGTCCAACTGCCGCCGTGAGCCCACACCAACGTTACGGTGGGGCGGGCCGCCGGTTCATATACGCGCAACCGGACGTCTGCCCCGTCCGCCCCCTGCACGAACGTGTCCGTCCAAGGGACATCGGGCCGTTTGTCCCGGAGGTACGCGGCCCCGGGGCGAGCAGAAGTATCTGAAGTCATAGGTTCATCCTTCACGCCAGGACCGATCCGCGCCTGTCCCTGCTCTGCCTATCACTGACAGGGGGTGGATAACTGTGCATGGCACCACCAATACTTGCTCCAGTGGGACAGTGTCGTAGCCTCGCGAAGGTTTCGCACCGTTCCACTTCTTTGTGCCGATCCGTAAGTGCGCGGAGATTGAATGATGAACCTTGGGGGTAAATGTGGGAACTGTCCTAATGGAAGAACTGTCCTTCAGCAGCGAACTGGCTCATGCCGTCGTGCTGCGGGACGTGCAGCAGTACGAGGTGGCAGGACCAGTCGTCGTAGTGAATCTGGCAGGTAGCGACGCGTTGGTCGGTCACGGACAGTCATCGGCATTGCCAGCCTTCAGCTCAACTGTCCTTTATGGTGGAACCATTACGGGAGCGCTGCTTGCGGTGCTCTCCATGGGGGCGGTCCCGAACGCAGAACAAAGCGCCAGGGACCTCGGATGGGCCGACTTTTATGGTGCCGGACCAGGACAGCCTGTCCTCCTGCGCTCGGCACAGCAAACTATTGGCACGGTCCACCTGGATCCAGCCGTCGTGCTTCGCCAACCCGGGCTGGAATCAGGAGATAAGACCTTCACCCTGAAGGCAAACTTGTGGTTCAGCCCCGCAGGAACAGACTGCGGGATACACAACCGGCATGACTTCATCGAGGTCCACACCCAGATTTCCGGGCTCGGCCGCATGCAGAAGTTCACCACCGAGGAGCACTCGTCCCTCTACGAGGACCAGCTCCTAAGCCCGGGCAATACCAACCCCGTGCCGTTCTGTCTGGAACGAGAGGGTACTTTCATCTACCCGTGGCACCAGTACCGGGCCGACACAGACTGTATCTGGCTCGCTCTGGAATACCACCTCAGCTAATCACTCCGTTTCACACCCGCCGGCGACAACCGGCAGATCCGTTACGCCCATTTTCAGGAGAGCAGCCATGAAAACTATTGGAATTATCTTCGGTACACGACCCGAAGCTGTGAAGTTCGCCCCCATCATCCACGCCTTGGCCCAGGACCCCCGTTTCCGCCCGGTCCTGATTTCCACCGGCCAACACCGCGAAATGCTGGACAGCACGTTGGAGGAGTTCGGCATCACTCCTGATGTTGAACTGCGCATCATGAAAGAACAGCAGACCCTCTCCCAGGTGACCCATCGGATCCTGGAAGGACTCTGCTCAGGGGACCACATGGAGGGCCTTGACGCCGTCATGGTCCACGGCGACACCGCCACCACCCTTGCCGGTGCCTTGGCTGCACTGCACCGTTCCGTGCCCATCATCCACGTCGAAGCCGGGTTGCGGAGCGGGAACAATTACTCACCGTTCCCTGAGGAAGTTAACCGGAAGCTCGTGGCACAGATCGCTGCCCTGCACTTGGCACCAACGCCTGGAAACAGCGCGAACCTGATCCGTGAGGGCGTCCGGGAACACTCGATCGTGATCACCGGGAACACGATCGTTGATGCCCTGCAGTGGGGAATGAACAACCTTCGCGGCTACGGGGAACCGTCGTTGTCAGATCTCGATGACGACCCCCGGAAGGTGATCCTCTCCACGACGCACCGGCGTGAAAGCCACGGCCGGCCCATGCGGGAGATCGCCGCGGCACTGGCGGACATTGCCCGACGCCGGGAAGACGTCCGAATCGTTGTTCCACTGCACCTGAACCCGAAAGTACGCGAAGTCATGGTCCCCGTCCTGACCGGCATCCCCAACGTGGATATGGTTGACCCGCTCCCGTACCTGAGCTTCTGCAGACTCCTGCAGCGCAGTGACCTGATCCTTTCGGACAGCTCAGGGGCCGAAGAAGAAGGCCCTGCCCTGGGCAAGCCGACCCTCGTGTTGCGCGAAATCACCGAGCGCAGCGAATCGATCCTGACCGGAAGTTCGCGCCTGGTCAGCCGAAACCGGGGCCAGATCGTCCACGAAGTCGAACGTCTCCTCGATGACCCGAACGCCTATATGGAGATGGCAACCGCCATCAACCCCTACGGTGACGGCAAAGCCACCGAGCGGACCGTTGCTGCCGTCGCCCATTACTTCCGGCTGGGCCCGGCCGCCATGCCGTTCGTTCCAGGCGCGGACTTTGTACCGACACCGACACGAACAGCGGCATGACCAGAATGCCGTTGGGCCTGCTCGCCCTGGCCGTAGGTGGGTTCGGGATCGGCCTCACAGAGTTCGTCATCCTTGGACTGTTGCCGGAAGTAGCGGCGGACTTCGCCGTCAGCATCCCGGTCGCCGGGCACTTGGTTTCCGGCTACGCCCTCAGCGTCGCCGTCGGAGGGGTCCTTGTCACTGCAGCGACGGCGGCCCTTCGCCCCAAGCGCGTTCTATGCGCCTTGATGGTGCTTTTCATTCTGGGAAACCTGCTTTCAGCGGTGGCCGGCGACTACGGCACCATGTTCGCGGGCCGGGTCGTGGCTGCGTTGTGCCACGGGGCGTTCTTCGGGATCGGTGCCGTTCTTGCATCAAAACTGGTCACCCCCGACCGCAAGGCCCGGGCCATCTCCATCATGTTCGCCGGGCTGACCATCGCAAACGTCCTCGGTGTTCCAATGGGCACGTTCCTGGGCCAGCAGCTCGGATGGAGGTCCACCTTTTGGGCGATCACCATCGTGGGGGTTATCGCCCTGGTAGGGCTGATCGCCTACGTACCGGCCCAAGACGCCGCCGAACGGGGACCAGGGCAGCTACGTCGTGAACTGGGGGCATTCACCTCCGGACAAGTCTGGCTGTCCATCCTGGTCACCGTCTTCGGATTCGGGGCCATGTTCGGCGCCTTCACCTACATCGCACCGATGCTCACCGACTTGGCCGGCATGCCGGCAGGGGCGGTGCCGTGGATGCTGGTCATATTCGGCGCCGGGCTGTTCACCGGGAACATTATCGGTGGCAAGGCTGCCGACGGGAACCTGGACAAGTCCTTGCTGGTGCTCCTGTCGACCCTGACCGTCGTACTGCTGGTCTTCACCATCACCGTTCATAACCCATGGGCAGCAGCGGTTACCTTGTTCCTCCTCGGGGCAGTCGGTTTCGCCGCCGTCCCCGGCATGCAGACCCGCGTACTGTCCTTCGCCCACAGGGCACCAACTTTGGCCTCCGGGGTCAACATCTCCGCGTTCAACCTCGGCAACGCCATCGGCGCCTACCTCGGTGGAACAACCATCGCCGCCGGGCTTGGACTGTCCTCACCCATCTGGGTCGGGGCAGGACTCGCCCTCATCGCGGTAGCACTCATGGCCGCAGCTTCGCTGAAGCTGCGCCGAACCAACACCTCCCACTCCGGCACGCCGGAAAGCCCATCACCGGCACTCACACGAAAGGTACTCTCATGAGCTCACCCACAGTCGGCAAGACCATGCCAAGCCTGGACGTCACCGAACCGGCCTTCGGAACCGAGACGGTCACCGACTTCCTCCGCGACGGCTACTGGCTCGAAGCTGCAGACATTGACGGCGACGGCAAACCCGACCTCGTCGGCTACGGCCTCAAAGTCGGTGAAATCTACTGGTACAAGAACCCCACCTGGGAAAAGAAGCTGGTGCTCGACAAGATCAAAGAACCCGTCGGCATGGACTTCGGTGACATCACCGGCGACGGCACCGCGGACCTGGTCGTTTGCTACCAGCTCTACGGTCCCGGCGGGACGATCCATCACGCCGACCCCGAAGGTGGCAAAATCGACTGGCTGGAAAACCCCGGCAACCCTTCCGAAGCCACTGAAAACTGGAAACGGCACTACGTCGGACGCGCCATCGGCATGCACCGTCTGCGCGTCGGTCACTTCACGCGCACCGACAAAATCCAGATCATCGGATTCCCCATCGTTGCCGTTGAAGACGTCCACGCCGTCCTGCCCGTGGTGCTGTTCACCCCTACCGATGACCCGCGAGCCGAATGGGACAAGGAAATCATCTCCGACTCGGACTTCCGGATGATCCACGGCGTCGCCAAAAAGGGCGGACTGATTCCCGGCTCACCGCTGGATTCCATTCTCATGGCCTCCGATGAAGGCGTCACGTGGCTCTACTACGACCAGGACAACAGCACCTGGGCTTGGGAGCACATTGGTGACGGCGAGGAAAGTCAGTTCGAGAAGACAACGTTCAAAGGCAGTGGAGACGTTGACGGCGGACGCATCGGAGATGACCCCCTTGCCTACGTCGCAGCCATCGAACCTTTCCACGGCAACACCGTGGCCGTGTACGTCCGCAGCGGGGGAGACGCTGAAGCCGCCGGCTGGACCCGGCACCTGCTGGACATTTACGGGGACCCGAACGAAAACGGTGAAGGCCCCGGCCACACCGTCATGTGCCGCGACTTCGACGGTGACGGGGACGACGAATTCCTCATCGGCCTGCGCGGTCCAGAACCCTGGCAGGGCGCCTACTACTACAAGGCCGTGGACCTGGCCAAGGGCCTGTTCCTGAAATGGAAAGTCTCCGGGGAATCCATTGCCCGGATCGTCGCCGGTGACTTCACCGGACGTGGCGTCGAAGATTTCGCCACCATCTCCTACTCCGTCCAGCACTACTTCGTTGCCCCCAAAGCCGAAATCACCCTGCACCCCAACAACACCGTCCAACATGAAGGATCCATCTGATGACCACCACAGAAAAACCCGGTATCGGACGCCGGTTCTTCATGGCCGGTTCCGCCGGCACCATCGCAGCTGCCTCCCTGACGGCTCTGGGAACAGTCAGCGCCCCGCAGGCCCAGGCAGCCAACGGCTCCGCTACGGTGCCAGACGGTTCGGTCATCAAATCGGGGGACTCCCGCTATCTGGACCTTATGACGGGAAACAATCAGCGGTTCGTTTCGAATCCCGACTATGTCCGGCTGATCACCAGCACCAAGGATGCCGAGGACGCCGTCCGCGAAACGGTACGCACCGGCAAAAAGGTCTCGGTTCGAAGCGGTGGGCACTGCTTCGCGGATTTTGTCTGCAACCCTTCCATCCAGGTCATCCTCGACGTGTCCCCGATGAACGCGGTCTACTACGACAAAAAGATGGGCGCGTTTGTTGTCGAGCCAGGGGCGCGGCTGATGAACGTTTACGAAACGCTGTACAAGAACTGGGGCGTCACCGTTCCCGGAGGTATCTGCTACAGCGTCGGTGCCGGCGGCCACATCGCTGGCGGCGGCTACGGCCTGCTCTCACGCTCCCACGGTCTGGTCGTGGACCACCTCTACGCCGTCGAAGTCGTCACCCTGGACGCCAACCGTAAAGTCCGCACCGTCATCGCTACCCGTGACGACAAAGGTGAGCTCGGTGACCTGTGGTGGGCACACACCGGCGGGGGAGGCGGGAACTGGGGCATCGTCACCAAATACTGGTTCCGGTCCCCGGGCACGAAAGGAAAGAACCCTTCCGAGCAGCTCGTCAAAGCCCCGTCCACTGTGCTGGTGAGCGCCATCTCCCTCCCGTGGGACCAACTGGACGAAGCAAAGTTCCGGCGCCTCATCACCAACTTCGGAGCCTGGCACGAAAAGTACCGCCAACCCGGCACCGCCGAGTCGCACCTGAGCAGCCTGTTCAACGTCAGCTCGAAAGCTCACGGCAGCTTGGGGATGTTCACCCAGATCGATGCCGCAGCCCCGGACGCCAAGGGCGTCATGGAACGCTATGTGGCGGCGATACTTGACGGGGTCGCCATTACCGCCGAACCCGTGGAAAAGCCCAACGGGGAAATCCCGGCCATGCCGGAATTCTTCAAGACCCGGGAAATCCCCTGGCTGCAAGCCACCCGTCTTGTGGGGACGGACAATCCGGTGATCACCAACCCCACCAGCCGCGGCGCCCACAAGTCCGCATACCTGAACCAGAAATTCACTGATGACCAGATCGCTGTGCTCTACCGCCAGATGAGCCGGCCGGACTTCACCAACCCCAACACTATGCTGGTCCTGTTTTCGTTCGGCGGGCAAGTCAACGCCGTCGCCCCCGACGCCACAGCCAACGTCCAGCGCCAATCAGCCTTCAAATTCTGCCTTCAAACGTTCTGGCCGGAAGCCGCCGATGACGACTTCTACCTTGGCTGGGAACGGGAAACATACGAGGGCATGTTCAAGACCACCGGTGGGGTACCCGTACCCGGCGACCAACTCGATGGATGCTACATCAACTACCCGGACGTTGATGTGGCCAGCACCGAGCACAACAGCTCCGGAGTCGGCTGGCAAACCCTCTACTTCAAAGGCAACTATCCCCGGCTTCAGAGGGCCAAAGCCAGCTGGGACCCAACCAACTACTTCACCCACAGCCTCGGCATTGAACTCCCGGCAGGAAGTGCCTCATGACCGCCCCAGTCCCGGAAGCCACCACCGCGCATCCCCGGCTCAGTAAGCTCCCATCCCTGACCGGGCTTCGGTTCTTCGCCGCCCTGCTGGTGTTCTTCTTCCACATCACCTTGTCCAACTCACCCATCCCACCGAACGACCCCATCAACCCCTTCGCCGATACGGAACTTGGATCCACCCTTGAATGGCTGGTCAGCAAAGCAGGGTACGTCGGAGTGTCATTCTTCTTCGTTCTCAGCGGGTTCCTGCTTGCCTGGGCATCCAAGCCGGGCGAACCGAAGCGACAATTCTGGCGCCGACGGCTACTGAAGATCTTCCCCAACCACCTGGTGATGTGGGTGCTGTCGATGATCCTGTTCGCCGCCGCCATCAACCCGCCCCTTGGATGGATCAGCAACCTCTTCCTGGTGAACTCGTTCATCCCTGACGCCTCCGTCTACGTCGCGGTGAACCCGCCCTCATGGACCCTGAACAGCGAACTGCTCTTCTACATGCTGTTCCCGCTGCTGATGGTCCCGATCAGAAAGATCCCCGGCAACCGGCTCTGGGCTTGGGCCTGGATCACGGTCGCAGCCATGATCGCCGTACAGTTGGTCACCACGTACCTGATCCCTGCCACCCCCGTCTCGGCCCTGACTCCGATCTCCGAGGCGCAGTTCTGGTTCGGGTACATCTTCCCGCCCGCCAGGCTGTTCGAATTCATCCTGGGCTCCCTCCTGGCCCGAATTGTCTTGTCCGGCCGCTGGATTCCTTTGAAGATGTGGCACACCCTCATCCTCTGCGTGGCAGGCTACGCTGCGGCCATGGTCGTCCCGTTCGTATACTCCTTCAACGTGGCCACCATCATTCCGGTCGCGGCGATCATCTGCACCGTCGCAACCCGCGACATCGCCGGCCACACCGGGTTCCTAGGTTCCGAACCCATGGTCTGGTTGGGAAACATCTCCTTCGGCTTCTACCTGTGCCAGGGAGTCGTGATCTTCTACGGCCGCATCCTGCTAGGCAACGAGGTGTACCCGACACCCATTGCCTGGCTGGTGGTCGCCGGCTTCTTCGTGGCCACGTTGTTGGGTGGATGGGCCCTATACGCTCTCGTGGAAAAGCCCGTCATGGACCGGTGGGCCCGGCCGCGGTCCAAACTGGTTCAGCGAGAACCGGACCAAGCCACCGTTACCGTGGGTTAGACAAAGAAGTTAAGAAGGCCCGTTCTGAATGGATCGGGCCTTCTTTGCGCCGTCAGTACTGGAGACTCGAACGGGTCGAGAACAGCGAGACCGCCTCCGTCAGCATGGTGTAGGCGAGCTGAGCCATCACGGAGATGTCGCTCATCCCTGCCGTGAGACGTACCTCCGAGACGCCCTTGGCGACTTCACGCAAGAACTGCCGATGCAGGACATCCAAGGTTGCCCATTCCCGTCCATGTGCCATTCCACTGCACATTCGCCAGCCAAGCTCCCCGATATTGTCCCCGTCACACCACATCTCCTTGTCGACAGTTTTCGCGATCGAACTAAACGAAGGAGTCCCTCCCAGAACCCGGGAACGGTCGAGACCACATTGCACGATAAGCGATTCCATCCAGGCACTTCGGGACTTCGCGGGCGGTTCGTCGACACAGGAGGCCATGGTGGTCTGATCGCGGTCGTCTGCCCGGCAAGCCAGCACATGGCGGGTGATCCGTTCATTGCGCTGTTCAGGTTTCAATAACCAGAGCGCATGGATGGCGCCTTCGAGGCTCCCGCGGAGCAGGGTGAAGGGGGCATACGTGTGCAACGCGTTGGCGAGTTGAAGTGATGCCCGCAGGGAGTGGAGATGGTCAATGGAGACCAAAAGATTACGCGACACCGCATGCGAGAGAGGGAAGGGGGCGGTCTTTTTATCGTCACCGCCCAAGGACGAACGAGAACCCACAGCTGGCAGCTTGATGGCTCCGTCAACGTAGAACTCGTCGATCGCGGCGAAGATTTTGGACAGTTCGGCTCCTGCGCGGTAGGCCTCATCAGGGGTTTCGCTGCGCCCCTCGGACCATGACTCCTGATCCGTAACGACCATGTCTGCCCCTCCCAAGTATCGGACGACGAGCCGTCCTGATATAGGGGACCACACAAACTGCCCGCCGACCTATTCGATAGGACGGCGGGCAGTTTGGACCCGAACCCTGCATACGCGGGTTGTTTGAGTGCTGCCGCTACTTGGCTGGGACGTGTTGAGCTTCGCTGGCCACTCCTGTGTCGCTGGACGTCAGCAGCTGCAGTGCTTCGGCCGCCGGGGTCCCAGGGTCAGCGGTATACATCAGGATCCGGTGGCCGGACTCATCGGGCGGGGTCAGGACCTCGAAGTTCAGCTCAAGATCGCCCACCTCCGGGTGGTGCATGTACTTCAGCCCCGACATGCAGTTCTCCACCGGGTGCCGCGCCCACAAATTAGCGAACTCTTCGCTGTTCATGGTCAGCTCACCGACCAGCGAAGCGAGTTCCGGGTCATCAGTGGCGCGACCGGCGACCAAACGTAACGAGGACACCGCGCGTGTGGCCTCCTCAAGCCATCGCGTGTATAGCTCACGTGTATGACGGTCCAGGAACAACAGCTTCGTCATGTTCGGCCGCGCCGAAGGCGTTTCCGGGGAAGTGAAATCCAGATGACCAGCAACAAGCCGATGACCGATCCGGTTCCAGGCCAGTACTTCGCTGCGGCGCCCCAAAACGACTGCCGGTGTGTTGGACATTGACTGGATCAATCGCAGGGTACCCGGCCTGACCTTGTCGGGCTTAGTCAGCGTCCGCCGTTTGGTCGTGCCGGGCCGGGCGAGGTTGAACAGATGTGCGCGCTCGTCCGTATTCAGGTTCAGAGCCCGGGCGATGGCATCGATGACCGCCTCTGAGGCATTGTTGCTCAGGCCCTGCTCTAGACGGGTGTAGTAGGTGTTGCTGACGCCGGCGAGCATGGCGAGCTCTTCCCGGCGGAGGCCCGGTACACGGCGGATACCGTAGTTGAGAAGGCCGACGTCCTCGGGCTGTAAGGCAGCTCTTCGGACGCGAAGGAACTCCCCAAGTTCACTTAGATTACTCATGCGCCCCATTCTGCCTGTCTTCTCCGGCACTGTCCTGTCCCTGCCAGTGACACCCTAAACGTCAAGACGCATACGTACATGTGACAAGACAACAGCAGCGAAGCAGGCTAGGGGCTTTCCCGCCTGTCACTGCCAGTGGTAGGCAAGAGGGGGTGTGGTTGATCCCCGGACATTCCGTGACTGTGGAGTGTGAAGATGCCGCCAAAGGGCGGCCACCCCTCCAGAGAAGGATCGCCGTCATGACCACCCAACCGGATGTCACCACAGGACCCGGAGTCCCACCCTCGACCGAATCGCTACCGACACCTGCTCCCGCGGGACGCATGACGGGCCGGCAGCGACTGGCACTCATTGTCCTGCTCACAGCGAGTTTTACCCTCGCTGTTGATTTCTCCATCCTCAACGTAGCCCTCCCGGCCATAGGCACCGACGTGGGCTTCAGCCTGGAGAACCTTCAGTGGATTGCGACGTCATTCGCACTGTGCGCAGCGGGCCTGACGCTGCTGTTCGGACGTGTCGCCGATATTGCCGGCCGCCGCAAGATGTTCATCATCGGCATGGCCCTGCTCGGCGCGGCGTCGCTTGCCGGCGGTTTGGCCGCCGACCCGGCCTTGTTGCTTATCGCTCGCGTGGGCCAAGGCGTCGCTACGGCCATTGTCGTTCCCGCTGCCTTGTCCCTGTTGCTGGCATCCTTCCCGGAAGGCCCGTTGCGCGATAAGGCACTGGGCCTTAATGGATCACTGATGGCCGCGGGCTTTACGACCGGCGCTATCCTGGGCGGACTCCTGACAGACCTGCTGAGCTGGCGGTGGGCGTTCTTCATCAACGTTCCCGTAGCCATCGCAGTACTGGTTATCGCCCCCATCGTCCTTGCCGAGAGCAAACCCACCTCGAAGTTGAAGTTGGACGTCCCGGGTGCCATCACCGTAACCCTGGGCCTTCTGGCCCTTGTCTTCGGTTTGACGAACGCCGCCGAGCACTCCTGGACCAACCCCCTTACTTTGGGCTCCCTCGCGGCAGCCGTTGTGCTCTTTGTTGCTTTCGTCGCTGTCGAACGCCGGGCAAGCTCGCCGTTGGTGCCCCTGGAGATTCTGAAGCGCTCCACGGTCGCGTGGGGCAACATCGCCGGCATTCTGGCCTTCGTCACTGAAACATCGCTGGTGTTCCTGTTGACCCTGTACCTGCAGCAAGTTCTCGGTTACACCCCGCTCGGCGCCGGTCTGGCCTTCGCAGTCCTTGGCCTCGGCACGGTACTCGGTGGCGTCCTCGGACCCAAGGTGATCGGAAAGATCGGTAACAAGAAGGCCATCGTCTACGGATTCATAGTCCAGGCTATTGCGACCGGCGCCCTCGTCGTGCTCAGTGCAGACCCTGCCTCCATCGGTCTGCTGCTGGTCGCCACCTTCATTGGTGGTGTAGCCAACCTTGTCGTCATCGTCGGATTCATGGTTACCGCTACCTCCGGGCTGCCTGATGAAGAACAAGGCCTGGCCACGGGACTGGCAACCATGAGCCAGCAGATCGGCATCACCATGGGCATCCCCATCATGAGTGCCATCTTCACAGCCCAAATCCTCAGCATCGGGAACAACGAGGCCCCGGCCGTCCTCAGCGGTGTCACAACCGCCATCTGGGTCAACGCGGGCCTTTGCCTGCTCACCGCACTGGTTGTAGGCCTGTTCCTGCGCAAACCCGCGATGGCCGCCAACTAAGCCCTACAAGCAGAAGCCCTGCACGACGGCTGCGGGGGAGGGGTTCTTCCAAGGACCCCTCCCCCGGTCGCGGAGCAGGAGCACATGAAACACGGAGCAGAACAACGAAGAGTTCACCGATATTAGGAGACGACATTATTTCAAGGCAAGACTGATTCCTTCCTGCAGGAACGGAAGGCATCCGTTCACCCGGAGGTTGAAGTCCTGGCCATCGGGGCGTGCTCCGGATCCGTAGGGGAACTGTGGCAGGGCCCAGCCTGGTCGGGCAGCGCAGACGAAGTCGCACTGGTCACCCTGCACGGCCCCAACCAAAGCATCGCCTACGCGAGTAACGCTCCCGATGCGTCCGAAGACGTTGAGCGCGCCGCCGAAGACCACCTCCGCATCCAGGCCGAGCAGTTCTTCTATGAGGTTACGGCGGTGCCCAGCAAGGCAATTGGGTTGCGGTACTTGAGCGACATACCTCGTGGGAAGGGCATGGCGAGTTCCACCGCGGACATTGTTGCTGTGATCAGATGCTTGGCCAAGCTTCACGGGATGCCGCCGTCCGACGAGTTGATCCGCGAAATTTTGCGGCGCATTGAGCGTTCCGACCCGATATTTCACAACTATCACTCGGTGTATTTCAGCGGCCTTCAACGAGAGTACCGACGGTTCGCGACCCGGATCGGGTTCTACGCCTATTGGAGCTTCGGAAGTCAGGATACCGATACCAAACGCTTTGACCGGAACCTGCTGTTGGACGCATACAGCCGGCACCGACAGGACTACCAAGCCTCCCTGACCAATCTTATCGACGCCATGGACACCGGGAACGCTTCCGCGGTGGCGGCCGAATCGACAGTAAGTGCCCGGCTGGCTCAAAGCTATCTGCCATCGGCGACCGTTGAGAACCTGCTTGAGAACTACCAGTCACTGGGGGCGTTGGGCGTCCTTCGTGGCCATACAGGAACTGTTGCCGGACTGCTCTTTGGCGAGCGGCCACGCCCGGAGCTCGCGGTGTCAATCAAGAGAATATTCTCTCTGAACTCCATGGAACCTTACGAAGGAAACGTTGGACTATGCTGACCCACCCCGCAGATTTCCTTGCAAAAACATCGCTCCTTACGGTCCGGCCCGGATTCCACATCTTGCGGTTCGAATCGATGAAGGTGGCTTCCGCGCTCACAACCGTTCGTAAGCTGCTGGCCGAGGGCCGTGTGGATAAGAACTCGATCCTGGTCGATAGTTCAAGCGGGATCTACGCCGTGGCCCTGGCCATGGCAGCACATAAGTTTGGGCTTCGATGCAAGATTTTCGCTTCAACCACGGTCGATACGGTCACTCAGGCACAACTGAAGTCCCTCGGCGCAGACGTTGAAAGTGTGCCACCGTCGGCATCCTTGAAGCTCGATCAGGGCGAGCGGGTTCGGCGCGTGCAGGCCTATATCGCGGCCACTGACGATGCCTACTGGATGAGGCAATATCATGATCCTCTTCACTACGACGGGTATGCAGAGATTGCCGGGGGCCTGGAGCTTCCTGAACATCCGGAGGTTCTCCACCTCATCGGGAGTGTCGGCTCAGGAGCCTCAACAAAAGGTCTCTCACTTGGTCTTGAGCAACGGCACAGTGTCATCACGCACGGCATTCAGCCGTTCGGATCTGTCACCTTCTCATCCGAACACGTCAACGATCCTGACATGATCATCGCCGGCATCGGCAGCGCCATTCACTTCGACAACGTGGACCGGGAGCTCTATCAGTCCATTGATTGGCTTAGTTTCGGGCTGGCGGCAACGGCAACTGCACGGATGTGTCAGCAGATAGGACTGTTCGCCGGCCTGTCTTCTGGCTGCGCCTACATGGTTGCCGACAAAATGATCTACCCGCATCTGAACGACGGCGAATCGTTGATCATGATCGCACCCGATACGGGCCACAGGTATGCACAAGCCATTTTGCCGTATCTAACGAATCCAGAGATTCAATACGACGAACTGACGCCCCTGTCTGTACGGCGCCGTGACGATTTGGAACTGCCGTGGAGCCGACTTGATCGGACCCAAGTGTCTATGAAGGATTGGAATGAATTCTAAAATTATCGTTGCCCTCGAGGCGATGACGGTCAACCTGGACCTCCTTGACGCTGCGGTCAGGCGGCGCGGACACCATCTCGTAGTACTCGCAGGGGAGCCATCCATGTACCTGCCTGATGGTCAGGAGGTCGACCTGCGCCAATGCGATACCTCAAACGAAGCAGCAGTCCGGGCGACGATTGACGAGTTGAGCGGCGAACTGATCGGCTTGCTGAGCCCCACCGACACCTGGGGGATCCAGGCCGTCGCATTGTGCGAGGAACTCGGCCTGCCCCACTTGACCTCCTCAGCCAAGCTCGAAAAGCTTCGAGACAAGCAATGGGTCCGACGGACTACAGATACAGCCTTGGGCAGGATTCACGACCGGTCACCGGAGTCCCCGCACATCCTTAAGCCACGGAAAGGAACCGGGTCTCAGAACATCGAGTTGTTCACAAGTCTTGGTGCACTTTACGAGTTCGTCGAGAACCAAGGACTCAACCTCGATGAGTGGGTGATCGAGCCATACTTCATGGGACCGGTCTTCAGCGCTGAAACCTATACCCGCAATGGTGAAACTACCCTCCTCGGAGTAACCAATCGGATCATGTCGCCCGAACCTCTGTTCGTTGAACTGGTCAAGACGTTCCCGCACCTCCACGGAACACCCTGGGAGGCCGACGCTGAAGTCTGGGTCAGGGAGGTTCTTCGGGGCGTTGAATTCGAGGACGGGTTCGCACACATCGAGTTCTGTGAAACCCGAAACGGGCTGGAGCTCATCGAGATCAATGCCCGGATGCCCGGCGCACTCATTGGCCCGGCCATTGAGCAGACAACAGGAATCGACATTTACGACATCCTGATCGCCGATGCCCTAGGCGAAGAACCAACCCCGATTGTTCGGAACATACAAGGCGGCCATTCTCATGTAAGTGTCTACGCGGAGAACGTCGGGACCCTCACGGCCATCGACGGGGCAGAGAGCCTTAGCGATTTGCCCGGTGATGTCGGATGGCTGCCTGCCAAGGCCATTGGGGCACAGATCACTCATGTGGGGGACTACAAGTCGAGGATCGGCAATATCTTTGCGACCGCGGTTGAACCGAGTCTCGCACAGGATTATGCGATGGCTGCCAGCCGTCTCCTCAAGGTCACGGTGTCCGGTGACTAGCACGGTTCCATCTTCACCGGCCAAGATCCCGACATCGTCATGGGCGCTGCTGGTCTTAATCGTTGTTTCGGGCATCACAACCTTTATGTTCTTGCCGTTGCTCACACTGGAACTCGTTCAACGAGGGCTAGGTATTGCGAGCGTTGGAATTCTTGTCGGCTCCATGACCGGCTCGGGTCAGATAGCTTCGGTCTTCCTGGGGTTCCTTGTAGCAAGGTTTGGCTCGAAAACCATGGCCCTGTGTGGACTGGTGATCAGAGCGGCCGGCTTGTCGGTGTTTCTGTTCCGTGAGGACTTCACCAGCTACCTTGTCGGGAGCATCGTTGCCGGCATCGGTTCCACCAGCGTGTCTCTTGGAATCAAAACCGAGCTGCTTGCTGTGGCTGGATCCCGAAAGCTGATTTCGCTTAGGTCTGCAGCGGTTAACTCCGGGGCCCTGCTGGGGCCGGCAATCGGTGCGGTTCTGTTTCAGCTAACCGGATTCAACACCATCATTGCTGCTTCTCTGATCAGCTACCTCATCATGGGCGTTGTGGTCGCTTTCCTGCGCTTCGAATCTTCCGGAGGCACGCTGGAAGGCAAAGGCAAACACTCAGAGCCCGGTGAAGGCGGTCCGTTGTTCTCGGAGAAAACCCGGAAGCCCATCCTCGTGCTCCTGACACTTGTAGCCGCCTACTGGTTCGCTTATTCGCAGTGGAATGTCCTCATGCCGCTGACAGCACAGCAAGCCTTCGGTACAGATCAAGCCTCCTCCTGGTTCTACATCGCCAACGCGGCTCTGATACTTGGGTTCCAGTACCTCCTGCTGGTGCATCTGCTGGGACGGCTGAAGTCAGCCCGCATTCTCCTCCTGGGCTTCGGGAGCCTGTTCGCCGGTTTCCTCGTACTGGCACTCGGCTGGACGGCCCCTGCGGTCATCGCCTACGTGGTGTTCTTCACGCTCGGTGAAACTTTGGTCAGCCCAACACTTGATGAAACCGCCTCAAGGCTCTCCTTGGGACACAAAAGACTGGGAAAGCTGTTCGGTCTCGTCGGGACTATCTCGGGTGCGGCTTCCGTTGCGGGTGGGGCCCTGACCGGTTGGATCCTGAGCGCTGCAGGAGCCACTGGCCTTGCCAGTACGGTCGGCCTGCTCGCCGGCTTCATCGGCATATTGCTCTCAATACGGGGTCTCCGGAAGAAAGGACCGACCATGACAACGACTATCTACATTCCCTTCCCGCGGGGAGTGGTCCTGGAAGCTGCGCAAAAAATCGAAGGACTCCAGCTGATTCCAGTGGTTTCCGCCAAGGACGCGGGGGATGAGTACGGGGATATGAGGGTTCTCAAGGTCAGCGACCCCCTGGACGCCATCGAGGTTGCCCGGGCCTTGCTCGATGAACCTGACGACGGTTCACGACGGATCGTCCTGGCTTTCGGAGACCAGTCCACCGAAGTAGCGAGCATGGTCAACGCTGCCCTTGGCTGGGGCATCGCAGGATACCTTGACTTCCAGACCCTTGAGGCTTTCCGTAACAAGTCCAGGCTGCGCAAGGCACTGGGTAAAGACAACCCAATGAATCTGCCCTTCGCAGAGGTCAGCGACGCGGAAGAAGTAATTCGTTTCGTCCAAATGCTTGGAACGCAAGCCATTCTCAAACCGACCGATGGCAGCGGGAGCCGCAACATTCTTACGCTGTCCCCCTCGACAGTGGTGCAGGACTTATCCGAGCAGGACCACTCCTGGATTGAACAAGGCGGGATTGTCGAGGCGATGGCCATCGGGCCGGAATTCTCAGTCGAAGCCCTCAGCTGGAAGGGGGAACACTCGGTACTGGGCATCACCCGAAAGTTCACCAGCGGGACCCCCCACTTCATTGAGACAGGACATCAGTTCCCTGCGGACATCCCCGCGGAGCTCAGGACTGCCCTGGAAACAGCGACCAAGCAAGTGCTCGATGCTGCCGGACATCAAAGCGGTTTATCGCACACGGAATTCATCGCAGATACAAGCGGGGTCAAGCTCATTGAGTCCCATGGGCGTCCTGGTGGTGACAGGATTTCGGACCTGGTTGGCCTGGCCACGGGCCGGTCATCCTTCCACCTCTGGTTTGAAACTCTGTTGTCCGAGACCCTCGCTACCGTCCCCGAGACAACAGCCACCGCGGGCGTCGAATTTCTGAATCTGACTGGACTCAACGCTACGGACGAGGAATGGATTTCGGCGATGCGCGAAGTACCGGGCGTAGTCGAAGCGTCTGTGCTCCTGGACGAACCACGTCGGGGGAGCATCGTGTCCTCAAGTAGCCGGCACAGTCTCGTCGTGTTCCGCAGCGATCCGGAAAGTCACGACGAAACGCGCAACACCATTCGAGCCACCAACTTAGAACTCACGTAAGGAAATCATGAAAATTCTGGTCCTCACCATTCAGACGAATGAGTACAAATTCGTCAACAACTTCCTCATACCTGAATCACTGCACCGTCAAGGCCATGAGGTAGTCCTCGGCGACGTTGACACCTTGAGCTACCTCGAAGGTGAAATCCATTGCAAGCAAGCGAAATTCGATGGCGGCGCTGTCGGCGAACGTCACGATGTCATGGATCAGATGCGATCGTGTGAGGAATTCGATCTCGTTTGGGTGCTCGACTACAGCCACCCGGATCGAGAGAAGGAATTTTTCCAGCTCCTGTGGCTGCTGGAGCGTCGCATACCGTTCGTTAACGACCCCAGCGGACTGTTCTTCCTGAACAACAAAATCGGTATCGCGGCTCTGGATCTGCACGAGAACCTGCCCGAATCGTTCGTCTCCTGTGATGAGGATGTTCTTCGCCAAATCTGCGAATCACGGGCTGGCTCGGCGTGGGTGGTCAAGCCCCCGAACTCCGGCTGCGGTGCCGACGTGTTCAAACTATCCGCCGACGATGCGAACTTCTCGGCGCTGCTGCAGTCAGCAACCGGCAACGCGTACCAGAAATACGAAATGTTCACGCGTGAGGCATTTGGCCAGGCCGAAAAGTACGCCGTGCTCCAGGAGTTTCTGCCGCGACTGAAGGGAACAGAAAAGCGCGTCATGATTGCCGACGGCAAAGTCATCGGTGGTTTCAAGAAGACAGGCAAAGGATCCGAGTTTCGCGGAAACGCATCTACCGGAGGCGACATCGGTGCTCTGGAACTTGATGCTGACGAATTGGCTCTGAGCGAGAAGATCGGCAACAAGCTAAAGGAGTTCGGCATTCGGTTCGTCGGCATTGACATGGCTTACCCGTACCTGGTCGAGCTCAATCTCGTAAACCCTGGTGGCATCAACTATCACAAGAAAGCCACAGGAGAAGACATCGCGGACGTCCTGACCAAGACAGCGATCGAAGGCGCCCTACTGGTTGGTTCCAAGTAGCCCTGGCGACGAAGCCGTACACAGGCGGGAATTATGGACTGGCTGAAGGACTAGAGGTTACTTCCGGCTGTTCCTGTCACACTGACAACCGGCCCTCGTGACTCACGGGGTTCTGATGAAGACGGCGACTTCGCTCATAAGAGCTAAGCGATGGCCGGCGCCCGGGAAGGAGTGCCGGCCATCCACTGGCGAGTTCTGAGCGCCCTGAAGACTGGCTGACGGATCGGCTGCACAAACCTCGGCGGGTTGGCTTGGCAGGCTCTGCCGGGATTGCGCACGTCCTGTCGTCTACCTCATGAAGGACCAGTCCATTTAAAGGGAGAGGATCAGCTGAGGATCCGTTGAGTTCGGTTTTGCGGGGGAGCTTCCTCCTCGCGAACCGCATTGCACACCCATGGCCAAGCATGAAGCGCCAATATCCTGAAGGGGGCAATGGCATGTGAGGCTTTTGACAGTGGTTGAACTGAAATCAAAGGACTAGAGGCGCAGACTTGTGGCCCGGCTGACGCACCGTCCCTCGATCAATAGCGTAGGCTTCCTCAGAACTTGGGGGCCCTATCACCACTCGGTGGCTAGGATCAGCAACAGCATTTCACCGGAAAGCTAATACACACACAATTGGGGGCAGTTGCAATGATGTTTGGGGAAGGGCTCTTTGACAACGGGCGACCTGAGTACGAGAAAGAACTCGGCGGGGTCGTTACGGAAGCGAAAGTTCTGATAACCGTTAAGGCTGCACCCCAGCCTTCAACAAACCACGGTGACACCGTGTGCGTGGCAGGTCTGAAAATGACCGACAACGGCCCGGAGTGGATCCGGCTGTACCCCATCCCTTTCCGCTATCTGGAGACTGACGCGAAGTTCAAGAAGTACGACATCGTGAATTTGAAGGTGACGCCGGCTGTCAGGGATCGGCGGCCTGAGAGCTACACGCCGATACTCGACTCGTTGATCATCGAATCGCACCTTGACCCATGGAAGCCACGCCATCCCTACGTAGATCCGCTCATTGGCGCGTTCAATACATGTGAACTCAATGCTCGCGCCTTGGGCGGATCTGCTGGCCCGTCCTTAGCTGCAGTTGTGCCCGCCGATGTCGACAAGCTCGAACTAACCCGTTTCGGGGGATGGACCCCGGAACAGCAGGCCAAGATGGAATCCCACTTGAACCAGGACACGCTGTTTGGACCCAAGACTGACAAATCGATCCTGTCCCCGCCACGGTTCGAGGGTCACTATCGGTATCGTTGCGCTGGCAGGGTCTGCAAAGGGCACCGGCAAGGCCTGCTGGATTGGGAGTTCACAGAACTTCAGCGCCGCCACGTGGGGGACACTGATGAGGCTGCAAAAGATGCCATCAGGAAGAGGTTTTTGGATCAGCTGTGTGCACCGGCCCGTGGCCCAGTGTTCTTTCTGGGCAATCAGCTGAAACGGCCCCAGGCTTTTGGGGTCTTGGGAGTCTACGCAGCCAACGCCCGTTAGCTGTTCACCAAGGCTTCCAGGCGTTGCTTCACATGGGACAAGACGAATTTCCGGTGGCAGCTCAACTCGCTGGCTTCAAAGCACAGCACGGCTACGCGCTGCTCCGAGGCAAGCGTAGCTAGTTCCTCAATCTTTTCAAGGGCGATGTCACCCTCGATCAGGGACTCATACCGCTCGCCCGCTATCTTGGCCGCCTCCGTACCGGGTGCCCAGAAACCTTCGCGATTGTCTTTGGGATTCCCCAACGCGGGCATGTGTCGGTAGTCGATTCCAGCTCCGGCCAGCGCCTCGGTTAAAGCCTTCTTCGAGAAGCCCTTCTTGCGTGAGATCGGGTTCAAGCGAACGTCGACGACTGCCCCAATTTTCCAGGCCGTCAGTTCTTCCAGGAAGGACGTAATGTCTTTGCCCTCGTACCCGACACCGATGACGCCGCTTGTTTCAGTCCACATGGTTTCATTCTTGCACGGAGGCAAAATCGGCCCGGCACAGGCACCTGCCCACTCCTGCTCTGCCAGGAGTCCATAGACTGGCCAAGGCCCCAAGGTTCATCGGCTGTCGAGTTTGGCGAGTCGTTCGCCGATGCGGCTTCCGTCCCGGCGGGCCTTCGGGCAGCGGTCCATCCATCTTTGGAGGACAGCGATTTCTTCCTTTCTCTGACCGAGCTTCCGGTGAACGATGGCGGCCTGCTCCGTGTACCAGGGCGCGGGTTCCCGGCCGCCGGCGTCGCCTTCAGCGGCCTGGATAGCCTTGTAGCAAAGGATGAGAGCCTCTTCATTGCGGCCCTCGCGTTTGAGCTGTTTGATCGGTTCAACCAGTTCGAGGTAGTGGACCCCGTCGACCATGCCCCGTTTGAATTGGGCGGCGCGTTCGCCGCCGCCCTCCAACGCTTCCTGGACCATGGCGCTAGCGTCAGCGTGGGCTTGATTCTTCCGGTCATGCGCTGTGAGCGCTGGCGGGTTCTCCGCTGAGTACGCCCACTCCGGCTCACCGTCGCCGAGCCACACGTAGGCCTTCGCTAAAAGCTTCTGATCGCGCTCGATGTGCAGTTGGTACCGGGCGGGGAGGCTGACACCTTCCGCCAGGGGCAGTTCTTGCGCCGCAGAGGACGGGAGGGATCCGACCTTTTCGCCATCCACCAGCACGGAGACCGCCGTCGGGTTGGCCGGGTTTTCGGGTACCCGCTGGAGCTGGGCCGTGGTCTCGTAATAGCCGCGGGTGCCGAGACCTTCACGGTCAGTCAAAGCCGCAACGGCATCACGTGAGAATGTCGTGGTGCCGGCTACTTCCACGCATGGATTGAATGTCAGCGTTATCCGGAGAGCGGGTGGTGCCGGCGTTGCTGGGGTCTTGACCCCAGACGCGGGAGGAGCGGCGCTTCCGTTTGTTAGCTTCCGGATCCATTTGCCAAGCCCCACTGATTCCCCCTGAACGAGTTTTTGTCGGCAACTGTGCCAGCGTCGATGCTACCAACCCTAACGGGAGTCATTTCTGCGGTGCATCGATGGGTTCGCGAAAAGCGAGCTAGTGCTTAAGGCCGTCAGTTTCCGGCAAACATGATTTTCAGCAGTGGTTTTATGAAGCTGATTAAACAGGCTCGAACAGTGTCCCAAACGAGAAATGGCTCCCGATTTGGGAGCCATGTGATAACCGTCGTCTCTGGAGGGGGAGGTTCGTTCCTCAGGTTATCACATGCATTAAAATGCTGGTCTCTCACACTCGACCGCCATAAGCGGCCAATTCGTCCGGGAATCGACCGCCGGTCGAGTAGCCGGCCGGCCCTGCATCCCAGTGCTGGCGCTGTTTTTGGGTCGCAAATGACCCCCACTCGACCAAAACGACCACGGAGGGGACATGCCTCTATAGGGAGATTGCTTTCTTTCTAGAGAGTGCTGATAAGGTGGCAAATGGACTTCTACAAGTGCAATTGCCCCTTTGCAAATCTGCGCTAAACCATAATTCTCTTTTATCGTAATGGGGCTGATCTACGGATGAAGCATGGACGGCTTGATCTTCCCAGTGGACGAGCTGCGAGCCTAGTTCGCTGCCTTTCTTGAGGCCATAGGCGAGGAGGTTGCCTGGCCGGAGGACTAAAGATCCTTCAGTGAGGCGGCTGCCTGACTTAACGGGCTATCGAACCTTGAAGGATGAAGGTCGGCTGATCCTCTGTCGTACCGCCACTATCAGAGGGCGTGCCGCCACGGTCCCTGCCTTCAAATAACCAAGAACCTTTCTGATGCTGCTGCCGAATTGTTCTTTGCTACGCCAGTTTTGCGTCAGTTCCCATGCTGTTCGGGTGAAGTGCACAGCTAGCACGACAATGACAAGCGAGATCACCAGGCCAGCCACTGAGGCGGCCACGATCATCACCCCCGTGATGTGCACCAGAAGGACGGTGGAAATCACCACAGTGGGTGCGTCAAGAAGTTCCATATTCATTTCTCGTTGTGCGGATTGGTGGGCTGGTCTTGCTCAGGTCCTGAAGGCGGAAGCCTTGCGACCAGGCAGGCGGCTGGCGGGCCTGATCGGGGTCGTACCGGAGGCAGCCCGACAGCGCCGCCTGGTCGGTACAGCCGGTTGTGAAGTTCACTCCAGCGATGCCCCGGACGGCCAAGCCAACGACAGCAGGCACGGCAAATGCCCGCCAGTGTTCGGCCCGGTGTCGTTTATGGCACCACTCTTTCCGGGTCGTTCCCCCCACAACACCATGCCTCTCTGGTTTCAGTTTCGTCTAAGCCTAGCGATGGGCCGCGCAGGCGTTCGTTAGCAACGCGTCACGGACTTGCCTCAATCGCGGGGGAGGGATCTTCGGCGATGCACTGCCCCAATAGGCGGCAGCTGTGAGGCGGACGTGTAAGTGGAACGACCCACCTGCAAAGCCAAGACAAAGTGGTCCCGGTTGTGTTTGGCTTTTGTTGCAGACTTCGGCTCAGTGACAAGGACGAGAAGAGAAGATGGCAGAACCACGACCTCTGGACATCACCTTCGTTGCCCGGCTCGGCAAAGTACGACCAGGTGACACTTGGACCTGTGTTCAGCTACCCGATTCAGCGAAGATCTTTGGAACCCGTGGCTTGGTCAAAGTGGCCGGCACCGTTGACGGGCACCCCTTCACCGGGGCCTTCATGGCACTGGGAGACGGTACGCACAAACTCCCGGTGGCCGCTCCGGTCCGCAAAGCCATCGGGAAGGACGACGGTGACGCCGTTGAAGTTCACCTCACTCAGCGCCTGAACTGACAAGGTCATCCCGCCTCAGGCCACTTCAGACGGCTCGAATGTGCCCGACCGGCGTCACCGAACGCTCACGCGCCTTTGTGCATAGAGATTCCTACTTCGGCGGAGTTCGATGCCGCGGGTGCGTCAGTAGCGCGAAGCCGCGAGCTTGCGGTGCGCCGAGGCGCGGCCTGTGGCTTCCGGACCAAATGTGACTCACAGCCTTACGGCGGGACGTAGTGCTGCCGCAGATGCGCGGTGCTGTCAGCTGTTCCAACCGTAAACTCCGAGGTCAGGAGGCCAGTCGGTCCGCATATCGCGTTTGGCCGATCGCACCGGACCGGCTTTTCCACTCCATGAATGCCGTGGCGGTTATCTGGAGCTGAACACTGCCATTGACACGCCGCCGACGCCTCGTAGATACTCATCCCAAATCGATTTGGGGTCTGGTCACAACATCAGTCCCAAGCAGGTAAAGAAGTAGTTTCCATAGGCGCAGCAGACCAACGTCGGTTGTACGGCCCTACCGGGCCGTCGCTGCACCAACCTGACTTTCAGGCCCTTCAGATGACAGACCATCTTCGAGAGAAGTTATGCATCATGGAACGTACAAAGCTTCACCCCGTGGACGAAGTTCCACCCCTTCGACGCCTTATTCCCTTGGGACTGCAACACGTGATGGTCATGGTTGCGACTCCACTTTCAGCAGTCTTCCTCGTCAGCCAGACCCTCCGACTATCCGACTCACTCACTACCAATTTGCTCAGCGCCACGTTCATACTCTCGGGCCTGGGGACGCTCCTGCAGTCGTTCGGCCCGTGGAAGATGGGCGCGAAACTGCCGTTCGTCATGCTCCCGGGCGGCGCTCCAATCATCATGTTCCTCATGATTGCCCAAGAGCACGGCCTACAGATGGCTACCGGCGCGGTGATCCTCACCGGCGTGTTCTACTTCGTGGTTCTTCCGCTGTTTACGAGACTGCTCAGATTCTTCCCAACGGTCGTAATCGGAACAATGATCGTCGTCATTGGGATCAACCTGGTGAAGCACTCCGCTTTGCTCATAACGGGTCAACCCAACACGGCTGGCTTCGGGCGCTTCGACCACCTCACGCTGGGTGTCGCCACGATCCTCCTCATCGTGCTCTTCTATCGTTTCCTTCCGCGGTCTTGGCGGCCGGTAGCTGTTCTGCTGGGCATGGTGGGAGCCACCGCCATTGCCGCGCCGATGGGCCTGGTGAACTTCAGTGGCATCGCCGAGGGCAACGTCATCGCTCTTCCCCAGTTCCTGCCTTTCGGACCTCCCGAGTTCGACCTTCTGGCCTCGCTCCCGCTGCTGATTTTCAGTATCGCCTCAATGGCAGAGGCGACCGGCCAGACAGTCCTCAACGGTGAGGTTGTTGGCAAGGAAATCGTCGCCAAACGCGATGCGCCGAAAACTATCCGCGGTGATGCGATCATGTCGCTCCTGGGAGGCCTGTTCGGGACCTCGCTGATCGTCACCAGCGGCGAGAACATCGGCATCGTCAAAGCAACAGGAGTCCGTACCCGATTCGTCACAGTCACGGCCGGGTTCATCCTTATCCTTATCGGAATCCTCGCGCCCGTTGGACGACTGATGGCGGCAATACCTACGGCTGTCGTTGGCGGCACGGCGGTCATCGTCTTCTCAATCATTCTGGCCATGGGCATCCAGATGCTACGGCGCGTGGACTTCCAAGACCATCGAAACACCATGATCGCCGCGGTCGCCCTCTGCGCCGGCCTCATGCCCACCCTCGTACCAGGCATGTACGACCAACTACCGCCCAATGCCCGCATTCTGCTGGGCAGCGGTGTCGCAATGACAGCTTTCGTCGGCGTCGTGATGAACATTCTCTTCCTGCACCTGGGAAAAAGCTCCGGCCCGGGGGCAAACACGGCAGACGAAGAATCCCCAGCACCTGAAAACCAAGTGAAAGAGTCCCTGTGAACACTCCAATATCCATCAAGCATTTGAACTCCGACGAGATGCTGCTCCTGCCGGAACTGCTTCTGCTCCCCACCGGTCCCGTGCGGGACCATGCGGTGGTTATCGCCGATGGTGTTTTCCGCGAGGTGGGCCCGGCTTCCAAGCTCGTGGCAGAGAATCCGGCACTTTCACCGGTCCGCTTGAATCACCACCTCCTCATGCCAGGCTTCGTAGATACCCATCACCACCTGACCCAAAGCTTCGGCAAATCGATGATCTGCGGCGAGCCGTCCGAGATTTTCCGCCGGCTGTGGGTCCCGTTGGAGCAGCACCTCGACGACGAATCAATCTACGTGGCCTCGAAGCTGGCCGCCTTGGAGTCACTTCGAGGCGGGTTTACCACAGTCTGTGACGCGGGAACACGAGCAAGCGTTGATGTAGGAACGGTCGCAGCTGCAACCCAGGACGTCGGCCTTCGTACCGTGCTGGGTTACATCTGCAACGACGTTGCTCCCGACGGTTCCGCGTTGGATTACGCAACGGTCATGCATGGTGCGGAGCGCCATCTCAGCCGTTGGGACGCTGGGTCCCTTGTCCACCCGTCATTGGCTGTGTCCATCCCTGAAGCAGCAAGCGAATCTGTCCTTCGCGATACTTCACTTCTCGCCCATGAAGCTGGGGCCGTTTACCAGGTTCACTTGAACGAACACCTGGCCTCGGTCGAGCGCTCCATCGAACGCTGGGGGCTCAGACCACTGGAATACATGGATTCGGTCGGCGCTCTCGGCCCGCAAACGCTGGCCGCCCATGCCACTCTCCTGACACCGTATGAACTCCGGCTACTCGAAGAAACAGACTGTGCTGTTAGCTACAACCCGGTCGCAAGCGCATGGAAAGGAAACGCCGTAGCACCAGCCTTGTACTTTGCAGAGAGGGCCATTCGCTTCGGGATCGGCACGGACGGCACCAGAAGCGACGGCTTCCGATTGCTCGACATCGCCGAACTGGCCCAACGCCTGGCATTTGGAATCCAAACCGGCGACTCCTCCTGCGGCGGCGGCTGGACATGGCTGCATCACGCGACCCAAGGAGGAGCTGAAGCCGCGGGTCTTGGGGCGATCACTGGAGAGATCGCGGTGGGTAAATCCGCTGATTTCCTCGTACTGGATTGGTCCGTCCCGGAAATGCAGCCATCGTGGGATCCCAGCTGGGAGCTCGTCCGGTATGCCAACCGCGATCAGATCATGGCGGTCGTCGTGGCCGGCAAGCTAAGGCTCTGGGAAGGATGGCCCGTGGATTGGGACGCCCAAGCCTTCATGGTTGAAGCTCAAGAGGTTGCCTATCGTGTCATGGCAAAAGCACCCGTCCGGCGCCTGCATCCAACTGCCACCGAACATCAACTCTTGCGTCAGCGCTCCAAAACCGGCACCCCCTCTCTAGTGGGCTAATGCCCTCCGTGGCGCCGAGGGGAGTCTCTTCGGCGCCACGACCTTGGCTTTGCCGCAAGAAAACCAACAGAAGGAAACAAGTGAGCACCCAAATATTCATCCTGGTGGCGATAACCGTAGCCGTGGCATCCCTGGTGCAGGGAAGCACGGGGATGGGATTCGCCCTGATCGTGGCCCCTGTCGTCGGGCTTTTTGAACCTCAGCTGTTGCCGGTGCTGTTGCTGGTTCTCATGTTGCCCCTGAACGCCTACGTTGTCTGGCGGGAACGCCACGCACTCGATTTACGTGGAGCAGGCTGGATCACCATCGGCCGGATAGCCGGAACAGCCGGTGGATTCTGGGTACTCGTCGCGGTTCCCCCTTCGGGCTTGAGCCTGCTCATCGGAATCTCGACAATTCTTGCCGCGCTCGTTTCCCTGATCATTCCATCCTTTAAAGCCGGACGAGGGGCTTTGCTGGCGGTAGGAACGGTCACAGGCATCACCGAAACAGCAACTGGTATCGGGGGACCCCCCTTGGTCCTGGCCTACCAGCACCGGCCAGCGGCGGTGCTCCGCTCAACAGTGGCGTTCTGTTTTCTCGTCGGGGAGATTATGTCCCTGGCTTTGCTCGGGGCAACCGGCAACGTCCATTTCGAGCAGTTCCAGATGGCGTTGTTCCTTCTGCCGGCACTGGCCATCGGTGCCGTTGCCAGCGCAGCGATTCATCACCGTCTCGGAGGCAAGCGCATGAGGACCATCGTGCTCACCTTCGCCCTCGTCTCAGGAGTCGCTGTGCTGTTCCAGGGGTGACCGGTCAACCATGACGGACGATGCCCGCGGGATCAGTTCAGGTTCCGGGCCGAGGACGACGTGCCGGGAGTGGTTCCCGGAGCGGTGCTCAAGGAGCAGATCAACGGCGAGGTCAGCGGCATCGGCCAAGTGAAGGTTGACCGCTGTCAGCGGGGGCACACACGTCTGGGCCCGGAGCCCGTTATAGCGGGTGACCACCCTGACATCCGCGGGGATTCTCTTGCCGCTTTCGTGGAGGCCACGGACGACGCCGACGGCGAAGGCATCCACCAATGCACAGATACCGTCAACCTCAGGATGTGACTCCAGGAGGGCGAGGCCAGCGCGATACCCGCCGGCCTCGCCCTCCTCTTCGTCCAATCGAATGACGAGCGGCTCAAGCTGGTGTTCCGAGGTGAAGTCCTCGTAGGCCCGGGAGACATCAATATACGAGTGCCTCTGTTGGGAGCCAATTATCAGGGCAATGCAACGGGAACCCTGCTCAAACAGGTGCTCTAGCAGAAGGTTCCCTGTTCGGTAGGACTGCATGTCGATGTACGGGATCTGAGTCTCCGCCTCCGGCTGTCGGCCCAGGCTCACCACTGGAACACCGAGTGCACGCAGCCGACTGGTCGCCGGGTCATTTTCCTCAGGTTCAACGACCACCGCGCCGTCAATATCGAACTGATCCAATTCCGGCCGTTGTTGCAGCGGCGGTACGAGAATCATGGCGAAACCATTCAACAGGGCCGTTTCCGCCGCAGAGGCTGCCACCTCCATGAAGAAGCCAAGTTTTGAAGGTCCCGCAGCAACCGAAGCGGGCATCGAAGCCACGAGGCCAAGGGTCTGGGCACTACCTGTCCGGAGGCGCTGGGCCCGGACATTGGGCCGATAACCCAATTCCTCGGCCGCCAAGTGCACCCTCGCTTTGGTGCCGGGGTCAACGTATCCCCGATTGTTTAGCGCGTGTGAAACCGTCGTCCTTGATACGGCTGCCACACGTGCGACGTCACTAATCGTGGGACGTTTCTCCGAACCCAATCTCTTTCCTCCCCGCCTGCTGGTGCTCGAAGAGTACCACGCACCCTTTGCCCGTCTTCTGGGCAAAAGATGCGAGCCGAAATGCGTCGTTTGGGTCACCTAAACAGCCATTGCAGCACGGCCCCGGCCCCAAGAACCAGAAAGCAGCCGTCCTCGGTGGACAGCTGCTTCCTGCTGGTTCAGATGTGATTAAGGAAATTTGTTATCAGGACCGAAGGGCTGCCGCTTCTTCGAGGTTCTGCCCTTTGGTTTCCGGTGCCATGAAGAAACTGACGGCCGCTCCTACAAGGGCGATTCCTGCCGCGATCCACATGGTTCCTGAAAGTCCGAGGTGGGTCAGAGCCAAGGGGGTCGCGAACGTGCCGATGGCCGCACCGATTCGACTCGTGCCGGTGCAGAGACCAACAGCCGTTGCCCTGACTTTGGTCGGGAACAGCTCGTTGGGATAAATCCACTCCAGGATCGAAGGGCCGCCGTTGAAGATGGCGTAGAAGGCGAAGGCCAGGGCAATCAGGGCCAAGGGTGCGTCGGGGAAGACGGCGAGGAAAACCAAGCCCACACCGGAAAGGATGAAGCCCCAGATCAGCACAGGACGCCGACCGAGTTTGTCGACCACAAGAAGGGCAACGACGTTGCCTACAAGGAAGAACAAGTTGATCAGTCCGTAGCCGATGTTTGCTTCGTCGCCTGACTGGAGATTGAACAACGCCAGGATCTGGGGCCCGAAGGCGTAGATCGAGAACAATGTGACGATGGTGCAAGTCCAGAAGACAGAGATGAAGATGACACGGTTCAGGTACCCGCCGGTCAAGACCAGTTTGAACGCTTTCGCAGTGCTGAGTTTGGCGGCATTCGGGTCGTGGGCTGTAATGCCCTCCAAGGTGGCGCTCTCGCCAATCGTCTTCTTCAGGATGTCCAGCGCTTCCTGGTGCCGGCCCTTGCCAACCAGCCAGTGAGGAGATTCAGGGATGGTGGCTCGGGCGACGAGGATCAACACTGCTGGTACCGCAGAGGAGAGCAGCATCCAGCGCCAACCGTCCTCAAACGACAGCAACCAGTAACCGACGAAGGCTGCCACTGTGGCACCGACGAACCACATGGCGTTGAGGCCTCCGAGTAACCGGGCCCGCCAGTTCTTGGGAACAAACTCGGCGACCAATGCTGTGGCGATGGGGTAGTCAGCGCCCACAGCGATGCCGATGAGCAGCCTGAGCACGAACAGCTGCCAGGGTTCCTGGACGAAGAATTGGGCAATGGAGAACACGATGATGGCGATGAGGTCGATCGTGTACATGAGCTTTCGCCCGATTTTGTCGGTCAGGTTGCCAAAGATCAGGCCGCCGAGAAAGACCCCGACCAAGGCAGAGGCGCCAATGAGGCCGTTCCACCAGTCGTTCATCTGCCACGCCGGAATGACTTGGACCAAGGCGATGCCAATGATGGCCAGGATGTAGCCGTCCAGGAACGGACCGCCTGAACTGAACAGGGTGAGGCGTTTGTGAAAGGAATTCAGCGGTGCCGAATCAATGGTCATTTGAGACGCGGGGGCTGGTGCTTGGGAGAGCATGGGTGGTTCCGATCTGAGGAGGAGGGAAAACGACGTTGGTAACCCAACAGATCCGTGACCGTGGTCCGGTTAGGCTGTTACGGCTGCGACGGCATCGATCTCGATGCGCTTGTCGCCTCTGAACCGGGCAACTTCAACGGTGGTCCGGGGAGGCAAGGGGTGGCCGCTAAGCCGGGTGAGGTAGGCGGCGTTGTAGTCATCAAATTCGTCCAAGTTGGCGAGGAAGACTGTAAGTTTCAGAAGTTGGGACAGGTCTGATCCCGCCTGTTCGAGCGCGTGCTCGAGGTTGTCGAAGGCTTGAACAACCTGACCGGCGATGTCTTCAGGGACTGTCCCGTCCCCACGGGCCGGTATCTGGCCGCAAAGGTAGACAATTCCGGCAGCGGCGGCGGAGGCGGAATAGGGCCTCGGTTTACCGTCGGTGAACTGGGTGCGGGTGATCTCGCTCATGCGTCCTGCACCAAGAACTTCCGCGACAGCTGATACATGGTTTGCCAGTCCTTCTCTCGCATTCTTAGCGCCCAGGAGCGAACGTGCTCTGTCTGCTGGTCAGTGCATAAAGAGTCGGGGAGGGACACCACCACGGTTTGCTTGCCGGTTGCTGGCTCGGGTATGAGGGCAACTGTGGCTGCGGGGATTGCCTGGGGTGTTCTTGTCACCGTCCCGTCCTGCACACTCAGGTAGTGAGGGCGGGAGCTGTCAGTGGTGTTCATTGCTGGGCCGGTGACTGCGATGACCAGCCGTCGTTGCGTTGTTGCCGTACGACGTATCAGCAGGTCGATCCATAGGAGCTCAGGAATGATCGAGTCATTTGCTCGGACCAGTCTCGTCCCGCTTTCGGCGCCGCAATCGGCGAGATCCAAGAGCTGCAGGGCAGTTCGCAGCGGAGGTTGCCCTGGGCAGTGGAGCGTGAACGCAGTGTCGCCTGTTTGGGCGGAGTCCTTGAATAGAGTCGGCCGTTCCGGCGTTTTCCAGTCTGCCTTCAGCAGTTCGTTGAGTAGTGCGAGTCCTGCATGTGTCTCTGATTCGGCACGGAGAACCGCCAGAGCTCCTTCCTGCGCTTCAGAGGGATCGGCGCCGGCCGAGCACAGGGCGCGGAAAGCCGCTTCAGTGATTTCCCGAGGCTGGACGGAGATCACTGGGGGTGTGTGCTGATCTTCCGGAGCTGCTCTGGTGAGGTCAAGCATGGGCGTGTTCCTTCGTGGTGTTCATGACTTCGCTAAAAAGCCGGCTCCAGTTGCCGCCCATCACGGCGGTGATGGTTTGATCAGTGAGGCCCGCGGTGGCAAGACCGTTGGTGAGCTGGGGGAAATCCAGGGGTCCATTGAACCAGGCGGGCCAAGTCGGCCAGGTGGGTGCATCGTGAGGGTCAGTGGGTTGCCAGCGGCCGTTGCGAAGCCAGCCGACAAACTCTTGGTTCCAGCCGCGGGTGCAGTCGCTGCCGATACCGATACTGCTTGGACCGTACTGGTCAATCATGCGGGCAACCATTGCGCAGAAACTCTCAATCGTGACGTGTTCACCGCCGCTGACAGTTGGGTAGAGACAGCAACCGATGACTCCGCCCCGGTCCACCAAAGGCTGAATGACTTCGTGGGGCTTGTTCCGGGGGGTGTCGTAGAACCAGAGAGGGTTCGAATGCGTGATGGCGACCGGCGCCGTTGAGGCCTCAATGGCGTCCAGACTGGTTCGGTATCCAACATGGGAGAGGTCGATGAGCATGCCGACACGGTTCATCTCTTCGACAATGACCCTCCCGTACCGGGTCAGCCCGGCGTCGTCGGTTTCGAAGCATCCGCTGCCAATGAGGTTCTGGTTGTTGTAGGTCAGCTGAGCTATCCGGATCCCAAGGCGATGGAAAATTTCAACGTACCGGTAGTCGTCTTCGAAGGGGCTGGCATTCTGGAATCCCAAGAATACGGCCACCTTGTTGTGCTGCTTCGCGAGCTCGATGTCGGCACCGACGGTGGCCAGGAAGACCAGATCCGGGTTGCGGTTGACGAGGTCCAGCCATTCGCCGACTGATCGGAGAGTATCCGCAGCATTTTCCCAGACAGCGCACGTGGCGTTGACAGCACTGACACCACCAGTGCGCAGTTCTTCCAGGACGGACCGGCTCCAGTTGCTGATCTGCAATCCGTCCACAACGGTTATCTGGTCGTGAAGGCTCATGACTCTGCCTTGTTCGGCGCGGTGGGGAATAGCCAGTCGTCCTGGTTATGGCCTTGGTTGATGTCGGCGGCACGCGGTGCGCCGCTGAAGAGCGTCACGCGAAGCCAGTCAGTGGACTGAGGGCTGAAGTTGTTCATACCGTAAGTGGCCAATTGAAAGCGTTGGGTACTCAGGGGCAGGAACTCCGCATCTATGAGGTTGTCCTGCAGTTCCCCGTACCGGTAGGGCCGCGTTTCTTGCACACGGGCTGCGGCGAACCGGTGTTCGGGGTGGGCCAGAAGGAATTCGGCGAGCTGTGACCTGGCAGGAAAGCGGTGGAGGTCTTTGGCGAGAGCCTGGATGCGGCGGGCTATGTCGGTGCTGTGCTCGGGCCTATCCGAGGGTTGACCGGCCCGTGGAGCGCGTCGGGGTTCTTCATTGGCCGCCGAGGAGAACCAGAAATAGTGCTCCCTTTCAGGGTTCGTGAAATCGAAGTCTTGGGTCCAGGCGTAGTTTGATTCCAGGATTTCCCGAAGCTCCCAGCAGCGCATGGCGGCATCGAACGGCGCTGCACGATCGACTCGCAGCAGTTCTTCTGCCGTGTCATCAAAGCCGTCCTGGAGTTCGATCACGATGGAGGCAAAAATTCCTCGGATCTCGGGGCTTAGGTCCGCTGCCAACTCATGAAGATCCTGGAGGACCGCAACTGGCTCGGACTCCGACTGCATGTAATGGTGAAGGTGCTCGTCCAAGTGTTTGAGCTGCTGGCGGATGGTTACTGCAGGCAGGAAGGGGGCGGTGTGGAGACCGTCCTTTTCGGCGAGGTGGCGATCGGCGTCAGCGAGAAGACCGGCGACGCGCGCGAGGTGGGGATGATGAGGTGCGTAGAGCAATTCAAGCCCCGTGGCGAGAGGGATTTCCCGCAACCGGCACCATGCGTCCAAGTAACCGGGATGGTTGATCACAAACGGGACCATCCCTAACCCGGTGGCGTTGCCGAGGCCAAGGTAGCGGCCCCACTCGGCGTCCAATCGAACCGGGGTTGTGCCCGACGCTGCGGCTTTAGCTTGGGCAACGTGCTCGACCATGTCCATGCTGAGTTCGCGAAGCAGCCAGGCGGCAAGCATCTGCGATCGGTACGGCACGCCCAGCGGGTGGTCGGCGGGAATGGCGGAGAACTCCTTGAGCCCGAACTTTCCATTGCCATAGAACGCCGTGCTGCGGATCAGGTACGGGCTGGGACCAATGGTCTCTACCTCGGGCTGCGCTCCGCGGGACAAGCAGTTGCTGACGTAGTCGAAGAAGCGGGCGCTGCGGTTCGCCCGCGTCAGGATGATCGTGTTCGGGTCGACGCGGCCTCTCTCCTGAACGGGAACGTTGAGTCGCAACTGCTCTTCGCGTTCCGGGGTGAGTTCTCCTTCAACGAGGGCGGCGGTAACGTCCCACGCGTCGGCGATGACCCGGTCTGTGCGTTCGCTCTCCTGCAGGGTTCGGCAAAACGCAACAAAGCTCAGCTGCCGTCCTTCGGCGTCCACCGTATAGACGGCGGTACCCCTGGCATCTGCATCGAAATCGAGACGGCTGGTGGTCACGGTCCACCTGCGTGATGCTGCGCGGCGGAGCAGGGCTCGGGCGAAACTGTGCCTGGTGGCCCACGCACCGTTCATGTCAGCGCTGGAGAGCACAAGCTCCGGAGGTCGGAGTTCCAGAGATGTTCGTTCGTCTTGCAGTGTCATTGTCATGCCTTCTCGGGTGCGAGGCGAAGGTACGCGGTTTTTTCATGAGTGAAGAACGCAGCTGCCGCGGCACTGTTCTGTTCTCTGGGTCCGGCAAAGGTGGAGTCCTTCATTCCGCCGAAGGGAGCGTGAAGTTCCGAACCTGTTGAAGGTGCATTCACCTTGACCAGCCCGGCGTCCAAGTAAGTGACGCAGCGTCGTACGGCCCGCTCGTCACTGGTGAAGACAGAGGCTGTGAGGCCGAAGGCAGTGTCGTTGGCCAAAGCGATGGCTTCGTCCAGAGAGTCTGCCCGGAGAACGGTAACGACAGGCCCGAAGACTTCTTCGCGACAGATCGTCATGGAGGCGGGCCCCTTCAAGATCGTTGGCTGAACGTAATGCCCTCCGGTGCCGGTGGCGGTGCTGGCACCGGGGGCAGGGGATTGGGCCAGAATTTCTCCGCCTTCGGCCATGGCCTGTTTGATGGCTGAGGTGATTTCGTCCTTGGCAGAAGCGGAGACAACCGGGCCGATCTGCACTGATGGGTCGGTTCCTGGCCCCACAACCAGCGAGGCAACGAGTTGCTGGACTCTTTCGAGGAACGCTTCGTGTCCGTCGCCGACCAGGATGATCCGCCGGGTGGCGGTGCACTTTTGGCCCGAAGAACCCATAGCCGCGGTGACAGCGCTGGTAGCAGCGAGTTCCACGTCCGCATCGGGCAGGACGAGAGTGGCGTTGTGTCCGCCGAGTTCCATCTGGAGCTTCGCTCCCCGTCCGCAGACAATCCCGCGAATATGCCGGCCCACGGGAACGGAACCGGTAAAGGTCACGCCCGCGATGGATGGATGGGAAACGAGTTCGGATCCCAGCGTGCCTGGGCCGAGAAGTAGATTGGCGACGCCGGCCGGCACGCCTGCTGTTGCCAGGATGTCCACGAGGAATGCTGATACTCCGGGGGTATGGCTAGCAGACTTCCACACCACGGTGTTGCCGTGCAGAAGTGCTGGTGCGATCTTCCATGCCGGGATCTGGAGCGGAAAGTTCCATGGAGTAATGACTCCCACGATGCCCAGCGGACGGCGTACAGTGAGGATCCGCTCGTCAGGATGACTGGACGGATACTCTGTGCCGACCGGGTTCCGGGCCGAACTCCCGTGGTAATCGAAAGTATCTGCGGAGGCCTCAACTTCCATCCTCGACTCGGCAAGGGTCTTGCCATGTTCGGCCGTCATGAGGCGGGCTATTTCATCTGATCGTTCACGGATCAAAGTTGCGGCGGCGGACAGTATCCGGCCTCGCGCGAGGATTCCAAGTCCGTCCCAAGCCAGCGCGGCCGAAGAGGCGGCGTCAACGGCACGTGCCAGGTCTTCGGAGCCTGCCTGGTGGTAGGTGGTGACGGTCTCATGGGGAGCCGCTGGATTGTGACGAGATGTGGTTTCACCGTTTCCCTCGATCCAGTTTCCGTTGATGAAGCTGGTGGCTGGCTTTGTCATGACGGGCATTCTCTAACCTCTGTGTTCGGTGTTCTGTGACTGTCCTCACGATCAACGGTAGACCTGACAAGCGGGACACTGAAGTATCTATTCAGTGCCAATCGATATTCGTTTAGTCTTGTTCTCATGAACCTTCGCCGCCTTGAGCTGTTTGTCGCAGTAGCCGAAGAGCTGCACTTCAACCGTGCAGCTGAGAGGCTGCATATGGCGCAGCCGCCTCTGAGCCAGCAGATCCGCAAGCTGGAGGAGGAGTGCAAGACCACACTGTTCGAGCGGAATTCCCGCAATGTCCAACTCACTGCTGACGGCCGGCTTCTCCTGAAGCATGCCAGGAAGCTCTTAGGTCAATACGCCGTGATGACCGCTGCCCTACAGCAGTCGAGGGAAGGTGAGATTGGCCGGCTGCGCCTCGGGTTTGTTTCGTCCGCGGCCATTGCTGCCCTGCCACCTGTTGTTCGGGAACTTCGGTCAAAATGGCCGGGTATCGAGCTTGAACTCCGCGAGGAAACCACCGACGCCCAGATCGATCTCATAGGCGCTGGTTCGCTGGATGCTGGAATTGCCAGGGAAGTCCGAGCCGTGCCGGGGCTAAGCTCAGCACTCCTTCAGAATGAGCGGCTCATCGTGGCAGTGTCGGCTGATCATCCATTGGCAGCGCGGCCGTCTGTCCGGCTCGGAGAACTGCAGGGACAGAAATTCATTGCATTCCCCCGCACCCGCATTTCGCGTCTGTTCGACCATATCTCCTCTCTTCTCCGGGCCGCGGACGTGGACTTCGACCTCGCCCAGGAAGCGGTGCAGTTCCCCACCATTCTTGGCCTCGTCGCTGCCCATCTGGGGATTGCGGTGGTTCCGGAATCGCTGCGGGCCTTTGCAATACCCGGGTTGTCTTACCTGGACATTGAAGACGCCAATGCCATTTCCCGGGTCAGTCTCATCTACGGCAATGAGATGGCCGAGTCACCGCTTGTCAGCAAAGTGAGGGAGGCCTGCGTGAAGACAATGGGGGAGCCCAAAAAGGGCTGACGCGAAACCATGGCTCAAGGCCCAAGAAAGCGCATCCTCGGTTATAGCTGTTCTATCCAACCCGGCGACGTTGGCACTTTCAGGGCGTTGTCGGGCAACCTATCTGCTCGGCAAAAGCGAGCATGGCCTCGCGGGCCAAGTCGACGGTGACGAGCCTGTTGCCTGCCACAATGTGCAGGCTGTAGGCGTCCTCGAGGGCCACCATGTTCATAGTCGCCTGATCGAGATCGGTGGAAATACTGAAGACGCCGGACGCATTGCCTTCCTCAAAGATCGCACGATAGGTGGCAGTCTGTCGCAAGTACATCTGCTGGACCAAGGTGTCGTGAAGGTCCGACTGTCCGGCCATGAAATCGAACTCGTAGAGCAGTCGCATGAGTGCGTCGTCGGGTCCGCTGGGCAGGCCGGCGGCAATCGCTGCCCGCAGTTTGTCAGCGGGTGATTCGAGTTCTGCCACCACGCTGTCGCGGTGGTCGCAGAACCGCTCCGTTCCCGCGCGATGCGCCTCCACCAGGAGGGCGTCAAGGTCGTCGAAGTAGTAGAGCAACGCCCCTCTGGTCAGCCCGGCCCTTTTTGCCACATCGGTCAGGGACAGCGAGCGCAGGCCTTGTGTGGAGGCCTCCTTGAGTGCCGCTTCGACAAGTTCGGAGCGGCGCTGTTCCTGAGTGTTGGGTCTTGCCATGCTCTTGACACTATCCGATGTGAGCTGCCACACTCCAATAGTTATTTGACGCTGACGTCAAAAAACTAATTCCAACCTGAATGGACTCCCATGGAACAGCCCATTACTTCCGTTCCGGCGCAATCCCCAAGCTCCCCAAGCGCCGGGACCGGACGAAACTATGACGCCTCCTTGTCCCGTAGCCTGGGCCTTGGAGGAAACATCCTCATCACTCTGTCTTCGATCTCCCCGGCTTCCAGCGTCTTCATCCTCGGCGGCGCCGCACTAACGGCGTTCGGTACGGGGGTGGTGTGGGGATTTCTGATTGCCGGTGTTGTCAGTATTCTCGTGGCCTTTTGCTATGCGGAACTCGCGTCCGCCTACCCTGTGGCAGGTGGCGACTACTCCTTGGTTTCCAGGGCATTGGGGCCGGCGTTTGGTGTCGTCACCTTTTTCATCAGCTTGGTCTCCCTCCCCTTGATTGTGGCGGTCTTCGCGCTGGGTGTTGCCGATTATCTGGGAGTGGCGATTGCAGGGCTGTCACCACAGCAGACTGCGCTGGCGGTGGTAGTTCTCACCACCGTCACCGCCTGCTTCAATATCAGGGCGAACGCCTGGCTGACCGGTGTCTTCCTGTTCATCGAGATGGCCGCACTTGTCCTCCTTGCAGTCTTGGGCCTGATCCACATCGAGCGACCAGTGGAGTCTCTCTTCACTGCCCAAGCCTTGGACCCGGCCACCGGTTCATTGGCCCCGCTGGCGATCTCCGGGCTCATGATCGCCGTGACACAGGGCATCTTCTCCTTCAACGGTTACGGGGGAGCGGTCTACTTTGCCGAGGAAACGAAGAATCCCACCAAAACGTTGGCCCGTGCAGTGATTTGGAGTGCGGCTGTGACTATCGCCGCAGAAATCATCCCGCTGGGAGCAATCCTTCTGGGGGCTTCATCGCAAGAGGAGCTGTTTGGCTCGGCGCTGCCTGTCGAGGCCTTCTTGAGCGAGCGTGCAGGGGAAGCGCTGACCATGCTGGTGCTGTTGTCCGTGGCGTTTGCGATCGTCAACGCGATCATCGCCATCACCCTCCAAGCGGGGCGCCTGCTGTACGCAGCGGCACGTGATCAGGCGCTGCCCGGTAGCCTCTCCCGCGGCCTGCGTCGGGTCAGCAGCAAAGGCCATGTGCCCGTTGCCGCCACGGCCGTCATGGGCCTGTTCGCATTTCTGGCGTGCTTCTTCCCGATCGATATCCTCCTCACTGCCACGGGTTCCACACTCACTTTTAGCTATCTCTTCATTGCGCTGGCCGCCATCAACCACCGCCGGACCAACCCCAACCGGGCCGGCTACAGGATGCCATGGTGGCCGTTGCCTCCCGCCTTGTGCATCGCTGCCCTTTGCTTGGTCTTCATTGTGGCCATTCTGGATCCGGCGCAATGGCTGAGCCTGGGCATCTCGTTGCTGTTCGTGGCCGCCGGTTTCGCTTACTACTTCCTGTACCTCCGGCCGCGGAGCGGCACCCACCTGCTGTTGCTTGACGCTGTTGTTGACGAGGAGAACCACATTGCTTGACTTGCTGCTCCACAACGGAACTGTCCGCACTTTTGACGGCGCCGGCTGGGCCCAGGCCGTCGGTATTACCGGCGGATTCATCACCTATGTCGGAACAGACAGCGACGCGCCGGCGGCCCGCCGTCGGATCGACCTGGGCGGAAGGTTGCTGACGCCCGGCATCATCGACAGTCATAACCACCTGCTTCTTGGATTCGATCCGGACGCCGTCAGCCTCGAGGGGGCCCACTCCTTGGGGGAAGTCCGCCAGCGCATCGCCGATCATGCCAGGGAGCGGCCGGACTTGGACTGGGTGTGCGCCGAAAACGCCGTGTATTCCGTGGTGGAAGGTCGGAGGCCCAACGCTACGGACCTGCAGGGCCTGACTGACCGCCCGGTGTTCATCACCACGTACGACCAACACTCAGTGTGGCTCAACGACGCCGCCCTGCGAGTGCTCGGAATCGATGGTGGCACATCCATCCCATGGGGCCGTCCGGAAACCGGTGCCGATGGCAAGCCGACTGGCTGGGTCACGGACTTCTATACGAGCGCCATGACAACTGCGGGACTGCGAGGACTCCAACGCGACGTCCCCATGTATTCTTCGGACCGCCGCTACCGGCGCATCACCTCAAGTTTGGCGATGGCTGCGGCGAGTGGCATCACCACAGTGATCGAGCCCCAAGTGCCTTTGGCGGAACTTGACCTGATGTACCGGGCGCGACGGGAGGGGAAGATGCACTCTCGGGTGATCACAGCCCTCTTCCATCCCGTTGGTTCCGATTCGGGTTTCCGTAAGGATCTTCGCGAGGCAGTTCATAGTGCGCCAGTGGACGACATGCTCCGGCTTGGGCCGGTCAAGCTGTACGCCGATGATGTGATCGAACCACACACAGCTGCCATGCTTGCCGACTATGCCAACAGGCCGGGCCACCGGGGGTCACCGAGCATACCGCCCAATGAGTTCACGGCGATGCTCGGCGAGTTGGACCGGATGGGCTTCCAGACGCATACGCATGCTACCGGCGACATGGGTGTGCGAATGGCACTTGACGCGATTGAGCACGCCCAGCGCCATAACCGCACCACCGATCGCAGGCACGGGATTGTGCACGTGGAGTGTTTGGACGACGCCGACCTGCCCAGGTTCGCCCAGCTGGGCGTTGTTCCGGCTATGCAGCCGCGGCACTGCTCACCCGACCTGGTTTCGGGAACGTGGATGGACAACGTAGGCGAGGAACGCTGGAACCGGGCCTGGCGGTTCAAATCCCTTGCCGATTCGGGTGCCCGGTTGGCCTTCTCCAGCGACTGGCAAGTGGGCGAGATGGATCCCCTTGTGGGCTTCTACTCGGCCCTGACGAGGGCGGGGCTCGACGGCGGCTCGGCTTGGACACCTGATGAGCGGCTTGACCTGGATACAACCCTCCGGGCCTATACGCAAGGTGGCGCGTGGGCTTGGCATGCAGAAGAGGAGCTGGGGGTCATCCGCTTAGGCGCGAGGGCCGACGTCGTGGTCTGGTCGGCCAACCTGTATGCGCTGGAAGCCTCGGAACTTCTCGGTGAGCGGGCTGACTTGACGATTGTCAATGGTGGAGTGGTCCACGACGCCCGCCGAGAGTACGGCGAGGAACCTCCAGTGCCGGCCGCTGCGGCGTATGCGAACCATGGCATCCCTTCCTCGGCGCACTCAACGTGCTCCCATTGAGGGGCAGGGCGCTTGCCGCATCATGCAGGATACGGGTGTTGGGGCGACCGTGGGATCAGGTCAGCGAGTACTTTCCTTACGCTTTTTGACCCTTCGGATGATGAGCCACACTATGAGGGCGGCAATCCCTGCGTACACGGCGTAATTGAGGAATCGTGAGTACTGGTCCACCAAGTGATATTGCTTTCCGAGCAGTGCGCCCGCTCCAATGAGCAGGGCGTTCCATACGCCGGTCCCGGCCACGGTAAAGACGCTGAACGTCATCAGGTTCATGCGTTCGGCACCAGCCGGGAGGGAGATAAGGCTGCGCACGCCGGGTAGCAGCCTGCCAAAGAATATTGCTGATTTACCGTGGCGCTCGAACCAATCAGCGGCCTTCTCGAAGTCTTCCCGATCAACCAAAGGCAGTTTCGAAAGTAGCTTGATGGACCGTTCCAACCCCACCTTGTACCCCAGCCAATAGAGGAGCATTGCGCCGGCATATGCCCCGAGGGTGCTGGTGACGAACACCAGGATCAGGTTCATGCTTCCCTGCTGGGTAAGGAATCCAGCCAGTGGGAGGATCACCTCGCTGGGTATGGGCGGGAATACAGTCTCCAGAAGCGTCAGCAAGCCCACGCCCCATTCACCGAGGGCTTCGATTACCTGCGCGGCGATACCGACAATCCCGCTCAATTCATCGGCTGCAGCAGTCGCCTTAAGAAAACTGATCAGGTCGATCTCCTTTCTTAAGCGACTCTCCTATTGAGGCCTGAAGCGCATGCTGCCGGTTCCAAAGGGAAGCCCAGTGATGGGGGACCACTGGGCTTCCACCTCAACGCTATTCCTATCCATGCCCTCGGGCAACAAGCAATGTCAAGAGGTTTTAGGCAGGTGAGTGAACGGCCACGGAGTCGCGCTCAACTGCCGGACAAGCGATCTTCACAGCGGACTCGAGAGGCGCGGCATCAATGCCCAACAACATCCGAACACCCGCAGCGCCTAGTTCATAGTGGGGCAGTGACACCGTGGAAAGTGGCGGCCGGAGGTGGGCGGCGATGACTTCCTGGTTGTCGAAACCCACCACGGCAATGTCCTCCGGAATGGAGAGGCCGTTTTCCCGCAGGCCATCGTAAAGTCCCATGGCCATACGGTCGTTGTAGCAGTACACCGCACTGACTCCAAGCTTGAGCAGATCCTCAGTGGCACCGTAGCCGCCTTCCTGATCCGGGTACGCTTCGAGCACCAGATCGGGATCAAAGGAAATTCCGACGGCTTCAAGTGCCTCCTTGTAGCCCTGGAGTCGGCCATCTTTGGCGGGTGCAGGGGTGGTGGTGTTGATAAACGCGATTCGCCGGTGGCCGCAGCGGAGCAGGATCTCAGTGGCCGACTGTCCACCTTGCGCCTCATCCGGTACTACGGCCCGCGCGGTCCCGGCGTCGGGGGAAAAACAGTTGACCAGGACAAAATCCGCCTCGCGAAGGGTATTCGGGATGTCGGTGGGGCGGTGGAACCACGTTGAGTAGAGGATGCCGCGGACTTTGTATTCCAGCATCATGGCGATGGCATCTCTTTCGAGGTCCTGGTTGCCTTCGGTGTTGGCTATCAGCAGTGCGTAACCATGTTTCCAGGCTTCATCCTGGGCACCATGGATGATCTGGCCCGCGAAGGGCGTGGTGGCTACGCCGTCGGCCACCAACCCGATGAACTTCGAGGTTCCGCTGACCAGTGTTTTGGCCATGGCATTCGGTCGGTATCCCAGTTGAGCGATCGCCTCAGTTACCCGTTGACGCGTCTCATCCGCAATGCGCGCGTTCTTCTTTTTGTTAATGACCAGGGAAACAGTGGCAGTGGAGACACCCGCTAGTTCAGCGACTTCGCGGAGGGTCACCGGATGCGCGCGGCCCGCTCTGGCATGAACGATGGGGGCGGCCGCGTTGCCTGAATTTTTCTCCTGCGAAATCATCTGTCCTCCTTCTGGAGTATATCCGTCTGCCATGGCGGTCATCCCTTCGTCGCCCCGCTTTCAAGGCCTTGGATCATGGCCTTGTTCAGGACCAGGAAGACCAAGAGCAGGGGAGTAATGGTCACGCAGACCGCCGCAAAGGTAGCCGTCCAATCCACCTTGCCCATGGCCCCGATGTAGTTCTGCAGGCCCAGCGGAATCGTCTTCAAGTCCTCGGAGAGGACAAAAGTGTTGGCGAAGATGAAGTCGTTCCAAATGAAGATGCTGTTCACCAGTACAACAGTGACCACGGTGTTCAGTGACAGAGGCAGGGTGATCAAACCGAAAATCCTGTACGGGCCGGCACCATCCAGGGACGCGGCCTCGTAAGTTTCCCGCGGAATGTACTCGAAGAAGGAGGAGAACAGGTAAATGGACATGGGCAAGGCAAAGCCGGCCAAGGGGATGATCATCGACTGATAGGTGTCCAACAGGTTCACTGCGGAGTAGTCAATGAACAGTGGGACCAAAGCGATTTGAACGGGAACAATGATCCCCACCAGGAACAAACCGCGGACGAACCGGCTCAGGCGGAAGCCGAGAACCTGAATGGCGTAGGCAGCCATCATGCCGAACAACACAATGAGGATGTTGGCGCCCATGGTGACAATGAAACTGTTCAGGATGTTCCGGCCGAGGTCGCCGGTTTCGAAGGCCCTCGCATAGTTTTCCCACGTCAAAGAGCTGGGAAGAGCGAAGGGATCGCCGGTTGCGAAGTCGTGTTCCGTCCGCAGGCTGGTGACGAACAGCCAGGCGAGCGGGTACACCTGAACGATCACGATGAGCATAATGAGGACCCGCGAGAGTGTCCGGTACAGGCTCGGCTTACGCCGCCGTCGTTTAGGAACCGGCGACGACGGAACTGTCGCACGCGGGGTAGAAGGGGCTGTCTGGGTGATCATTAGTCTGCCTTCCGCTTAAGCATGAACAAGATGAGGCCGACGGCGACGAGGCACTCGATCACGATGAAGACGGAGATTGTGCTTGCGTAGCCGAAGTCCGTGCTGGTGAAGGCCGTCTTGTACATGTAGGTGGTGAGCAGCTCGGAGGACTGCCCGGGGCCACCGTTGGTCATGAGGTACGGGATATCGAAACCGCGCAGGCCGTAGGTGGTGGCCATGATGGTGGTGGTAATCCACACAGGACGTATGAACGGAAACCGGATCTTGGTGAAGAGGGTCCACTTCGAGGCCCCGTCCAAGACCGCTGCTTCTTCCAGTTCCTTGGGCACGGCGATCAGGGCAGCGTAAATGATGAGCATGTAAAGTCCGGTGAACCGCCAGCCCTCGGGGGCTGATACGGCTGCCAGTACGGTGTTTACATCGGAGAGCCAAGCCCGCTCAAAGGAACCCAAACCTACCCAATGCAGCAGTTGGTTCAACAAGCCAACGGGGTCAATGGAGTAGATGCGGATGAAGAGGAATGCGATCGCTACGGTGGAGATCACAGCTGGCAGCAAGTAAAGGGTTTTGATGAGTTCCCGGCCCCGGCGAAGTGACGTGAGCAGGCTGGCTACGACCAGTGCTCCGCCGAGCTGCAGCACCAGGCAGATGGCCAGGTAGAGGAGTGCATTGAAGAAGGACCTCCAGAAAATGTCGTCCGCGGTGAGCATCCGGACGTAATTGGCGAGCCCTACGAACTCCATCTCGCTGATGCCGTTCCAGGAGAAGAAGCTCAGGAACAACGACTGAAGAATCGGGAAGAGTACGGCCGCGCAGTAGAGGAGCAGCGGTGGAAGCAGGAAAACCAGGACCGAGGTCCTTGACCTGTTGGGTAGCATGGTGGGCCTTTCGGGCGGGGGCCGGGGGAGCCCCCGCCGCTTCGGTTTACTTGAAGAACTTGGGGGCGTTCTGCTTGATGGCGTCGTCCATGGTCTTGGTGAACTGTTCAGGCGTGATGTTGCCCTGGACCAGGAGGACGAGTTCCTGTTGCAGCCGGCCGTTGGTGGTGGGGTCCAGCTGGGTATCCCACGGCATTGCTTGCTTGTCCCCAAGGGTGTTGGCCGTTTCGAGCGCCTTCTTGTACAGCGGAGTCGCGTTCGCCGGGATGGCCGTTTGTACGTTGGTGGTGGGGGAGAGGGCCCCGGTGGCAGCATATTCAGCCGGGTACTTCTCCAGGGCGAACTTCAGGAAGTCGCTCACCAACGGGTCATAGGTCTTCGAGTTCACTGCCATGCCAATACCGGAGGGTGATACGAACTCGTTTGCAGCGGTCACCGAACTTTCAGTGGTGGGCAAGGTGATGAAATCGATGTCGTCGCGGACCTCAGGGTTGAGCTTGTCCGTGGCGAGGCTCGGAAGTTCCCAGGTGCCGATGTTGTACATGGCGGCCTGTCCAGAGGTGAATTGATTCTGCGCATCCGAATATCCCTGGGCGGAGAAGCCCTCTTGGAAGCACTTGGCCTTGCCAAGGTCAGCCATCCACTTCACGGTCTTCTGGCCGGCGGCATCCGAGAAGGACGCCTCGCCCTTCTTCAGCTTCTGGACGAAATCGGGTCCCGCTTCACGGAACGGCTGGTACGCGACGTAGCGTTCCAGCGGCCACTGGTCCTGCCCGTCGATTGCGATCGGTGTGATCCCGGCATTCCGCAGGGCAGTGCACATGGCGGGAATGTCATCGAGGGACTTCGGCACGGAAACGCCGGCCTTCTCCATCAAGGCCTTGTTGTACCAGATGAATTCGAGTTCGAACTGGAACGGAATCATGTACAGGGAGCCGTCGTCGAAGCGTTGGTAGTCCAGTGCACCGGGCCGGTAGTCGTCGTAGACGTCCAGTGATTTCAGGAGCTTCTCTGCGTCAACCATTTTGCCTTGCTTGGCCAGTTCCTGGGCGAAGGGGGTGGCATCGGTATCGAACAATTCCGGTAGCTTGTTGGCCGCGGCCAGGGTTTCAAGCTTTTGAATGTACGAGGGCCGGTCCGGGGTGGTGATGAGGTTCAGTGCGAAGCCTGGGTGTTCCTTGGCGTAGTCGTCCGCGAGCTTCTTCATGATGTTGATGACAGCTCCGTCGGCGGGCCTGGAGAGCAACCAGGATATTTCGCGGGGCTTGATCTCGCCGGTGGGGCTGACGTTGGAGGGGTCACTGGCGGCTCCTCCGCCGCCGCAGGCTGTCAAAGCCAGGGCAGCGGCGGCTGCGACGGCAGCGGCACGGAATAGTTTCTTCATGGCGGCAATCTCCCTTGATTGAACAGAGGTTGGGGATGGGGCGGTATTCAGTTGTCGGTGCGCTGACGTATCTCAAGTTCGGTGACGGTGGCGGTTCCTTCGCCGGCGAAGACTCCGATCCTCCCTGCCGTCAGGTCGTAGATCCTGGTGCTGAGCGCAACCTGACGGTCGACGACGGCGACGCAAATGTCGCCGTCGACGATGACCTCAAGGGTGTGCTCGCCAGGGGTGAGGTCGCAGGGCCGCTCGAGCTCGATGTCGAAGGGGACGTCGCCCGAGACATGCCACTGTGCGTCCCCGGTGATGGTGCGCGGCCAGCGGTCGAAGACAAGTCGCCCGCGTTTGGGTTCCAATCGCAGAACGTAGGACTGGTCGCCGTCGTCGCTTGAACGCAGCAGCAGCCCGCACTCGGTGGTGTTGGCGGCGATGTCAATGACAGCTTTGGCGTAAAACTGTCGGGGCATTTCCTCGTCGGAGACCATAGCGGTGTAACCGTCCGGTACGTGGAGCAGAGCCGGTAAGGAACCCGCAAGGGACAGGGGGACGTCGTCCCAGAAGCTCTCCACGAGTTCATCTGCGAACGAAAAACCCAGTGTCCCGTCGGGGTTTTGGAGGGCTTCCAGCACGGACATTGTTCCGGCCCACTGCCATGGACCCTGATCTGCGTTGCCTTCCTTACTGGCAATCCATCCGAAGAAAAAGCGCCGTCCTTCCCGCTCTGCGGTTTTTGACGCGTAGAAGGCACGGCCGTCGATGCTGTCCAGCGCGGGCACGGTCCAAGGCCCGTCGGGGCTTTTGGATATGCGGTACCGGGTGGTGAACGATTCCGAGAATTCGGAGTACACCATGTACCACCAGTCTCCCCAAGAGAAGACGTCCGGGCATTCGTGCGTGATGTACCGGCGCGGATCCCAGAACGGTTCAGTGTGCTGCCAGGTCATCAGGTCCGTGGACACACACTGCGCGATGACGCCGCGGCGCCGTTCCGGCCCTGTTGAGTGCCTTGCCGCGAGAAGCATCCGCCACTGGTTCTTGCTGTCATCCCAAAACACAAAGGGATCACGCCAATCACCGGACTCGTAGCCGTCCGGAGCGCCGAAGGTGAGCTCGGGGTGTTTTTGCCAGGTTTCCATACCGTCAGTGCTCGTGGCGTGCATGACCAATTGAAGGGGCGCGCCGTCCGGGCCGAGATTGCGGGGGTTCTGGCCGGTGTAGAACAGGTGGTGGACGCCGGACCCGTCCGTGATGATGCTGCCCGTGTAGGCGTTGAAGTCCAGGTCGGTTTCGCTGCCGTGGTGCAACGAAACGCCATGGTCCTCAAACTGGGTGAGGTCTTTTGTGGTGACCAGATTCCATGAGGTGCCTGGTTTCGGGTCTGAACGGTCTTCGTGAAGGTAGAAGAGCCAGAACTCCCCGTCCTTCTCGAAGGGGATGAGGTCCCCAACCCATCCATCGGTGGGCTGGAAAAAAACTGAGCGTTTCATCGGCGCTGATGTCCATTCTGCTAAAGCGTTTGATCACTCGAAAAGCTAGCGTGTATTTCCAAGCTGTTCAAGCGTTTTAGCAAAATTCATCTCCAATAATTTTGATACGGCTAAAACGCTTGACCACCATCGCTCGATGCCGCTAGGGTCCTGCATAGCTTCGGCTTCCCCCACCGCATGAATGACCCTTTGGCGCGCTGTCGCGCCGAACCTTGAGAGGAACGAATCAATGACGTACGACATCTCTCGCCGCATTGCACTGCAGGGCGCAGGCGCTGGCGCCATCGCGCTGTTCTTGAGCAACGCCGCCCCCGCGGCCGCAGACGCCCCGGCGTCACTTCGAGCCGTTTACCACATGACTCCACTTTCGGGCTGGCTGTGTGATCCGCAGCGTCCTGTCCACACCAACGGCGCATATCAGCTCTACTACCTGCACTCCGGCCAGAACAACGGCCCGGGTGGATGGGACCACGCAACTACAGGTGACGGCGTGACCTTCACCCACCACGGCGTGGTGATGCCCTTGCGGCCCGACTTCCCGGTGTGGTCGGGGGCGGCAGTGGTGGACACTGCCAATACCGCTGGTTTCGGCGCCGGCGCGGTAGTCGCACTCGCCACGCAACCAACTGGAGGCATCCGAAAGTTCCAGGAGCAGTACCTCTACTGGTCAACCGACGGAGGAAATACGTTCACCGCGCTGCCGGACCCGGTGATCGTGAACACTGACGGGCGAACTGCCACCACCCAAGCCGAGATTGAGAACGCAGAGTGGTTCCGCGACCCGAAGATCCACTGGGACGCAATACGCAATGAGTGGGTGTGCGTGATCGGACGGGCGCGGTACGCGGCGTTCTACACCTCAGCAAACCTGCGGGACTGGACCTGGAAATCCAACTTCGACTACCCGAACCACGCCCTGGGCGGTATCGAATGTCCGGATCTGTTTGAGATGACCGCCGACGACGGCACTCGGCATTGGGTGTTCGGCGCCAGCATGGATGCCTACAGCGTCGATCTGCCGATGACCTTTGCCTATTGGACGGGCTCCTGGAACGGCACTGCGTTCATTGCCAATAACCTCACGCCGCAGTGGCTCGATTGGGGATGGGATTGGTACGCCGCCGTCACGTGGCCCTCCGTCGAGGATCCCGAAAAGAAGCGCCTGGCCATCGCTTGGATGAACAACTGGAAGTACGCCGCCCGTGACGTACCCACAGATGCCTCCGACGGCTACAACGGGCAGAACTCAATCACGCGGGAACTGCGCCTGGAACGCCAATCGGGCGGCTGGTACAGCTTGCTCAGTGCCCCGGTCGCCGCTCTCCAGGGCTATGCCACCGCCATCACGGCACTTCCTGACCGCACGGTCAACGGCAGCGTCCTACTGCCATGGAGTGGTCGTGCGTATGAGCTTGAGCTCGACATTTCATGGAGCCTGGCCACGAACGTTGGCGTGTCAGTAGGCCGCTCCACGGACGGCTCCCGTCATACGAATATCGGCAAGTACGGCGACGAGTTGTACGTCGACCGCGCGCCGTCAGACCAAGGTGGGTACTCGCTTGTGCCATACACTCGAGCTGCGGCGCCTATCGACGCCAACGCGCGGTCAGTCCACCTGCGCATCTTCGTGGACACGCAGAGCGTTGAGGTGTTCGTGAACTCAGGGCACACGGTGCTGTCGCAGCAGGTTCACTTCGCGGACGGCGACACCGGGCTCTCGCTCTACGCCGACGGCGGCCCCGCGAACTTCACCGGAATCACCATCCGGGAGTTTGGCAGTCCTCTTTAGCCGGCGGGCCTGGGCTAGGCGCCATTTGGCCGTGCATGGGCGTGGTGTCCCGAACGGACCTTCAGTGAGGATGGCCGAAACCGATGGACGGCGCGTGGCTCACGTCTAGGGTGGCGGGGATGGCGTGCTCTGGGCTTGTGCTCCTCTTCGGCGCGCGACGAGGGGAGCAGGGCCAAGGGCAGGATGGTGGCTCCGAGCCAGACAACCACGCCGATAAGCACTAAGAGGATGGCTGAAGTGGGCTCCATGGAACAAGCATAGGCACAACTGCCACCATTTATAAGTAGCCTGATTACCCTCCCGGTTGGGCAGCATCCTTGACAAGCCGGGCGTTGCCGCGACACTGAATTCCATGTACAGGAACAGCCGCGTGTCAGCCCAGTTTTCCATGTCCCTCGATGGATTTATCGCCCGTGAGGATGACGGGATCGGCCCTTTGTTCGACTGGTATGAGGCCGGATCCGTTGAAACCTGGATGCCCGGCCACCCTGTGCCGTTTCATCTCAGTGAAGCTGATGCCGCCTATTGGAAGTCGCTTCCGCGGGAGGGCGCGTTCATCTCCGGGCGGCGTATCTTCGACATGACAAAGGGGTGGGGTGGTCACCCGCCCAATGAGTCACCAACCGTTGTTCTGACGCATCGCGAGCCCCCGGCGGACTGGCCACCGGTCCGGCGGGATGGCAAGCCCGCGCCATTCGAATTCTTAGGGGACTTGGAAACGGCCCTGGAGCGTGCCGCGGACCTCGCGGCGGGTAAGGAAATCGGAATTGGCGGCGCGGACGTGGTGCAGCAGTGCTTGCGCCGCGGTGTCGTCGACGAACTCCGTGTTGACCTGGTGCCTGTACTGCTCGGAAGTGGTATTCGCTGGTTCGGACACCTTGACGCGGACATCAGGCTCGGCGATCCCGCGATTGTTCCGGGAACCCGCGTCACCCACCTTATCTATCAGGTACGTTCCCCGGCTTCGCGCTGACGTCACGAATGCGAGGTTATCCACAACCGGGCGAACAGCGTACGACGGCGGGCCCCCGCCCGCGCTAGGCTGGTCACCTCGGCTGATGCAAGTGGCCGCAGGAACCACAACGCGGAGCCACTCCTTAATGTCCGATGACCTTGCTTTGACCGCCCTGGCGGCCTCTTCCTTTTCCTTGCCCGAGCTGCGCGACGGCCAACTCGCCGGCATGACCGCGCCGGTAGAGGGGCGTGATGTCCTGGCTGTCATGCCCACTGGCTACGGAAAGTCTGCTATCTATCAAGTCGCAGCGCTGCACCTTTACAACCAAACGGGCCGGCCCGCCGTCGTCGTTTCTCCCCTCATTGCCTTACAGGAAGACCAGCTGGACGGGCTGACTGAGGACTTGGGTGACGGAGCCGCCGTCGGCATCAATTCTTCCCGCAGCGACTCAGAGGTGGAGGCGGCCTGGCAGGCGGCCGAGTCCGGCAAGGCGGTCTTCCTGTTCCTTGCCCCCGAGCAATTGGCCAAGCAGGAGACCATGGAGCGGATCGCCAAGCTGGACATCACCATGTTCGTCGTGGACGAGGCACATTGCGTGTCCTCCTGGGGCCATGACTTCCGCCCGGATTACCTCGAACTGGGCAACGTCCGCGAACGCTTGGGTAAGCCGCCGGTCATAGCCCTCACCGCAACGGCCTCCCCACCAGTGCGTGACGAAATCGTGAGGCGGTTGGGCATGACGGAACCACTGGTCCTGGTCCGTGGCTTCGACCGCCCCAACATCAGCCTCGACGTTGTCCGGCACCAAGAGGAGAAAGGCAAGCGGCAAGCCGTAGCGGAACAAGTCGTAGCGCTTGCCAATGCGGAGGGCCTGGGGCTGCTGTATGCCGCTACCCGCAAGGACACCGAGAAATACGCGGCCAAGCTGACGGATCACGGCCTCCGTGCCGAGGCGTATCACGCAGGCCGGGCGGATGCCGACCGGGAGAGTATCCATGAGCAATTCCTGGATGACCAACTGGACGTTGTAGTTGCCACAACAGCCTTTGGCATGGGAATCGACAAACCCAATGTCCGGTTCGTGGTGCACGCGGATATTCCGGAGTCCTTGGACTCTTACTACCAGGAAATCGGCCGCGCTGGCCGCGATGGTGAACAGGCTTCCGCGATACTCCACTACCGTGCCGAGGACCTTGGGTTGCGTAAGTTCTTCGCAACCCACTCCCCGGACGCGGAGGCGCTCATGGCCGTATTGAAAGTCATCAAGAACGCCGGCGCACCGGCTCCGAAGACCGCTTTGGTGGAGCTCACCGGCTTCCCTGCCCGCCGTGTCACGGCACTGGTGAACCAGTTGGAGGAAGCCGGCGCGGTGACAACAGGTAAGCGCGGCACACGGGTCAGCTCCAAAGCCAAGCTGACCGCATTGGTGGACCGCGCCGTCGAACTGGCTGAGGCGCGGCAACGCGTTGACCAGTCCCGGCTCACCATGATGCGCGGCTACGCGGAGACGGATGCTTGCCGTCGCCGGTTCCTGCTGGGCTACTTTGGCGAGGACCTGCCGCAGCCCTGCGGCAACTGCGATGCGTGCGCTGACAATCACGACGACGCCGGGCCGGGTTCCGCCGTCGATCCCACCTCAACTGCCGAAAAGCAGTTCCCGTTGCAGTCCACCGTGATCCACAAAGAGTGGGGTCCGGGCCTGGTGATGCGGCACGAGGACGACGTCATGACCGTTCTGTTTGAACAGGAGGGCTACAAGACGCTGTCCCGTACCGCCGTCGTCGAGCATGAATTGCTGAAGCCGGCTTAGGTTCGTTGGGAACCGGGCGATCAGGTATTGAGCTCCACCATGAGGGCGGGCAGTTCGTCCGCAAGCTCCCGGGCCAGGAACCCCAGGGGCCCGAGCTTGCTGGCCAGACGGTCGGCGGCGGCCGCGTGAAGATGGGTGCCCCAGCACGCGGCTTGGGCATCGCTGGTACCGCGCGCACGGAGCCCGGCGATGGCCCCTGCCAAAACATCGCCGCTGCCTGACGTCCCCAGGCCGCCGTAGCCGGTGGTGATTTTCCACAGCACCGAGTCCTCCGTGGGCTCCGGAGCGGCGATGTATCCCTGGCAACTCACCACCGCATCAAACCGCCGGGCGATCTCAGCAACATCAGCCCCCAGGTCCTCCACGTCCCTGCCCAGGAGAATGCCGGCCTCTGTCGGGTTCGGCGTGAGGACCATCCTGCCACGCCACGGTCCCAACTCATCCTCGACCTTCACCAGCCCACCCAAGGCGTACGCGTCAAGAACGACGGCGGGAGCTCCGGCGTCGTCCTTGGCCCCGTGGGACTCTTCCCGCTCCAGCAGCGCTCGCAACAGCGCTTCCGCCAATTCGAGATCGTCCAAACCTGGGCCGATCAGCACGGCGTCGGCCCGTTCCAGGTAGGACGAGATCCGGTCCAATCCCTCACCGGTCACGGAGCCGTCGGCGTTCTCGGGCAGGGCGATTGAGCCGCACTCCGGCAGCGCAACTCCCACGTGCACGGCTACGGATTCGGCAACGGCCAAAGTAATTTTGCCCGCACCTGCACGAAGGGCTGCGGTACCGGCGAGCAAAGCCGCGCCAGGGGTCGCCCGTGCTCCACCGATGACCAACACGGCACCGCGTGAGTACTTGTCTTCCCCGGGCGCCGGCAGCGGCCAATCACGCAGAAGCGACGGTGTCACCAGCGTGGGTGCGCTGGAATCACTGTGGGTGGACACTGGCATCTCCGGCATGCTCGGTGACCGTAACGCCCTGCTCGGTGAGGTGGTCAGCTACATTGAAGCTTTCCAGTTTCCAGGGCCCCGCGCCCGACGGCCGCACGTACCGGGTGATCGACGCGTTCAGCACCGACGTCGTGGCTGCAAGGTCAAGAATCTCCTGCTCGGACATGCCCTCCAAGACGTAACGGACCAGCAGGATGACGGCGTCGTGGCAGACCAGCATCACCCGGTGCCCTGTTCCCAGGGTGTTGAGCTCATCCAGAATTGAACGAAGGCGGAGTGCGACGTCGGCCCACGATTCACCACCCGGCGGCCGGTAGTAGAGCTTCCCCAGCCATAGCCGCCGCTCGGCTTCGTCCGGATATCGAGTCTCCACGCCCAAACGTGTCAGCCGGTCCAAGATGCCCAGCTCCCGGTCGCGGAGACGTTCATCGGTGAGCACCTTCACGGGCCAGCCGGCGGTCTCAACAGCGATTTCCGCGGTCTGCCTGGCCCGTGCATAGGGGGAGGAGACAACCGCATCCGGGCGGAGTTCATCGGCGATCCTGGCCAGCGCCGTTCCCAGTGCTTTGGCCTGGTCCCGTCCGGTGCCCGATAGGTTCACATCAGCATCCCTGGCCGGAACATCAATCACTTCGGCTCCAGCCAAGCGAGCCTCCGTTGCGGCCACGTTGCCTTCGCTCTCGCCATGCCGGACCAGGAGCAACTCCACAGCGCCGGCCTCCTGCACTGCGTCCGTCAGCCCGTCCTCATTCACAAAGATCACCCTTTCGCGTGCGTCGCCGAATGCAGAACACTACCCACTGCGTACCCACAGGACCAGAAGATAAACGCTCGACGGCGGTCGCGAACCCCTGTTGTCCGGAGGTGGAGTGAAGTAAGTTGCTCGCATGGAGGACTCATACCCAGTCATCATTGTCGGTGCCGGATTCGCGGGCGTAGCGGCAGCCAAGGAGCTCGGACGCAAGGGCGTCCGCGTCTTGCTGATCGACTCCAATAACTACCACCAGTTCCAGCCGCTCCTCTACCAAGTAGCAACTTCCCAAATCGGAGTGTCGGCCATTGCCCGGCCACTGCGCTCCGTCTTCCGCCGCTACAAAACTGTCAAGGTACTCACGGCGAAGGTGGACTCCGTGAACGCCGCCGAGCGAACGGTCAGGACTGCCGAAGGCCGAACCATGCGGGCGGATATCCTGGTCATCGCGGTTGGAGCGGTCCCGAACTTCTTCAACACGCCCGGCGCGGAAGAGCGTGCGTTCCCGCTGTATTCGGTCACCGATGCCACGAGGCTTGGGACCGAACTTACCCGTTTGTTGGACCGAGCCGACAGAAACCCCGACGAATCTGTGGATGTGGTTGTGGTGGGAGGCGGCCCCACCGGTGTTGAAACGGCTGGAGCAATGGCCGAAAACGTCAAGTACGTGGTGCGCAAATACTTCTCGCCAGAGCTTGCAGCACGTTGTCGTGTGCATCTGGTGGATATGGTTCCCAGCGTCCTGAACATGTTTTCTACTAAGTCCCAGAGCTATGCCACGGACCACTTGAAGAAGGTGGGCGTCCAACTTCACATGGGAGTGGGTGTGACTGAGGTCCGGCAGGACGGGGTGACTTTGGCGGACGGGAGTGCTGTACCTGGACAGATCGTGGTGTGGGCCGGCGGGCTGAAGGCGGGCGACATCATTGCCGGATCGGGTCTTGCCCAGGGGAGAGGCGGACGTATCGATGTCCGCCCGGACCTGACTGCCCCGGATGCGGACGGCGTCTACGTCATTGGAGATGCAGCCAACATCACGGATTCAACGGGGGCAAAACTGCCGCAGCTGGGTTCGGTGGCTCAACAGGCTGGAAAATGGGCGGCCAAAAACATCCTTGAAGACCTCAGCGGGGGCAGCCGGGCGCCCTTCCGCTATGTGGACAAAGGCTATATGGCGATGGTGGGGCGTGGCGCCGCAGTGGCAGAACTGGGCCGCAAGCGAATCCAATTGCAGGGCATCCTTGCCTTCCTGTCTTGGCTGTTGGTCCACCTCGCCCTGTTGTCCGGCCTCCAACAAAAGATCCGGGCCTTGTTCTCCTGGCTCAACGGCTACCTCCTTCACAGCCCTGCCCAAGTAGTGGTCAGCGGGCCCTTGGAGAAAGAACCCCCGGAAGCGACGGAAACAACGCCTAGCGAAGTGCCTGACCCTCGCCTATGACCTTGGCGGCGGCAGCAATCAGTTCGAAATTGCCGTCAGCCTGAATTCCGTTCGGGAGCAGGAGCGTGTCTTCGAGGCCGATTCTGGTGTCCAAACCCCACTGCGCAGAAAGCTTGAGCGCAGCCCACGTTGAGCGTTCCTCACCGTGGAGCAGGATGGCTCCCGGGACTGCTTTCTCGTTGTCCTGTTCCATTTGTTCCCTAACCAGTTCCAAGAGGCGTTTGGCTTCCCTTTCTACGGCCTCGGCTGGAATGTCCTGTATTTCGATCAAAACCCTCAAGCATTTGGTCCGGAGCGAGGAGGAAGCCCACTGGCGTGCAGCGTCGACCTGCCAAATGCCGGCTTCGATGCCGACACCCAGGGCGTGAAGGGCTTCGGCCACTTCTTCGGCACCTTCCTCGTGCCAATTAACGGATGCAAAATCCGGTAGTTCATGCCAGGACTCGATCATCTTCAAGCGGGATGGTACGTCGGGGGAGCTCCATGCACCTGTTGTCACACCAAGAGGAACGTTAGGGCAGGCATCTCGAACAGCGCTGAGACATGAGGCCACGTACTGCGGTTCCAGCGTGTCTTCACCCCGCGGATTCTTTGGATGGACATGCAGGCTGTGGGCACCGGCAGCCACTGCGGCCGCTGCTTCTTGGGCAAGGGCGGCCGGATCCGCCGTTAATCGATGGTGTTCCGAGACCGCTCGAGCCCCGTTGAGACAAGCCTGTAGCATCACACCGCCCATGCTAAGGGTTGGTCCACGTGCGGCGGGATACATGCTTGAGTACCCAAGCTGGGAAGATGGCAGGAGGAATCCCGAACAAGGAGCAACATCATGACACTCAAAGAACGCTTGAAAGCTGACGTAGTTGACCACATGAAAGCCGGCAACAAGGTTGCCCTCATCACTGTCCGCAACGTGCTGGGCGAGATTTCTACCCGCGAGAAGTCCGGGAAGACTCCGGTGGAGCTGGACGACGCTCAGGTGACGTCACTGCTTCAAAAGGAAGCGGCCAAGCGCAGGGATACGGCCCGGATCTACACTGAGGCCGGCGAAACAGACCGTGCAGCGGCCGAAGTCGCAGAGGCAGAAATCATCGAGGCCTACCTGCCAATGGCCCTCACCCGGGAAGAAGTGGAGGCAATCGTGGACGAGGCTATTGCGGACCTGAAGGCTGATGGCCAGGAACTTTCCATACGCTCCATCGGAGCCGTCATGAAGCCCGTGACGGCCAAGGTTGCCGGACGCTTCGACGGTAAGACCGTCAGCGAGATTGTGCGCGGACGCCTGGCGTAGCTTTCGAGGATGCAGCTCCGGTCAGCGATTCAAATGACCCCAAGCAGCCACCGCAAAGTGTCAGCGTTCCGCACGGCGTTACCACCGCCGTCGTTGTTGAAGTAGACGTAGACATCCTTGCCGGAGCCGCTCCACTCGCGAATCCTGTCCGCCCACCACCGCAAGTCGTCGTCCGAGTAGGAGCCGCCGTACAGGTGCTGGTGATCCGGGCCGTGCAGCCTGATGTAGACGAACGGTGCTGTCGCACGGAGAATGCACGGCAGGTTGGCGCCACTCATGATGCAATAGGCGGCCTCGTGGCGTTCAAGCAGTGCGTACACATCGGGGTGATCCCAGCTGTCATGCCGGAACTCGACGGCGACGCGGATCCACTGGGGCAGGGCGGCCAGGAAGTAGTCCAACCGCGCGTCGTCGCGGGCAAAACCGGGTGGGAGCTGGACCAGCAGGACGGCCCGTTTGTCGCCGAGTTCGTGCCAGCAGCGAATAATCCGTTCCACCCACGCCTCCGGGCCGTACAGTTTCTTGGCGTGCGTGAGTCCCCGTGGCGCTTTGACAGACATGGCAAAGCCCGCAGGCAGGCGGTTTCGCCAACCCGCGAACGAGGTGTCCCGGGGCCAACGATAAAAGCTCGCGTTGAGCTCTACCGTGTTGAACCTGGCCACGTACTGGGCCAGACGTTTGGACGCAGGAAGGCCCGGCGGATAGAGCACGTTCTCCCAATGGTCGTAGCTCCAGCCCGAGGTGCCGATGTGGATGCCCATGGAGTGGATGGTAGTCGGTCACGGGGATCGTGCCAGTAGATCAGTGCTTGGATGCCGTTCGTGCCATGAGGGCTTGGAGGTCTTCGGCGACTTTGGCTACCTCGCGCAGGCGGGCCTTCCGGTTCCGCGTGGCTCCGTGCGTTGCCTGTCGTTCCGGGCGGTTGGTGGTGTGGGCTTGGCGGTGGATTTGAGGATCACGCACGGGTGCGTCTACGGTGACGGCGCCCTGCAGGGGATCGTGGAAGAGTGGGAAGTCCATAGTTTCCGATCCTGACAGAAGCGCCCCGAAGCCGGTATGGACAGGTGCATACGGGAGCCAAGCGCTGCTGTGCAGATGTCCATCGCTGGGGCTAATTCCGGGACAGTGGCGCGAACCTAACCCCACAACGCTTTCTTGAGCAGCGCCCTCAGTTGCATGTTTTCTTCCTCACTGAGTCCCGCGAGCTGGGTCTGCTCGCATACTTCCAGTGCCGCCCGCGCCTTGTTGTGGATCCGCCGGCCCTCAGCTGTGGAGACGATGATCTTCGCCCGCCTGTCCTGCTTGCCCTGTGCTCGTTTGACCAAGCCGCGGTGTTCGAGGTCATCCACCAGGCTGACCACCTGGCTGGGATCGAGGCTGAGGAAATCGGCGAGCTCACGTTGGGTGGGTTCCAGGCCGCTGCACGCGAGCGTCAGCACGGAAAAGGACCGTTCCCTGAGTCCGTAGTCCGCCAGTGCCTTGTTGTTCAGGAGCGAGCCTGTGGCATGCAGTTTGGCCAGCAACAGGCCTACATCGCTGCCGATTTTTGCTGCGGCCAGGCGCGGGGTTTCCACTTCGGTGCTTTGCGGGCCCATGACAACTCCAATAGTAATGAAAAACAATCGTTGACTTTTTCAATGATCCGTATTCTCATTGATCATGACAAGGATCTCACGACGCAGTGGGATCGGCCCTACCGGTTCCAGCCGGTTACTGCATGCGAAGGAGCACGCCATGAGCTTGAACGGCAAGGTTGCAATCGTCACGGGAAGTGGACAGGGTCTTGGACTCGCTTACGCGAGGGAGCTCGCCCGCCAGGGTGCCGCCGTCGTGATCAACGACGTGAACGCTGAGACCGCTGCCCAGGCTGTTGCACTGATTGAGGCCGACGGCGGCCGGGCCACCGCCGTGGTGGTTCCGGTGGGGAGTGCGGATGCTGCGAAGGCTTTGGTGGCGGGTGCCGTCGAGGCATTCGGCCGGTTGGACATTCTGGTGACGAACGCCGGGATCCTGCGGGACAAGAGCCTGCTGAAGATGACGGATGAGGATTTTGACCTGGTCATCAATGTGCACTTGAAGGGCACGTTCACTTGCGTCCGTGAGGCATTCGCATACTTCAAGGAAAACAACATCGCCGGCCGGATCATCACCATCGGTTCGCCGACCGGCCAGCGCGGCAACTTCGGGCAGACCAACTACGCTGCGGCAAAGGCCGGGATAGTTGGCATGGTTCGGACCTGGGCGCTGGAGATGAAGAAAGCCGGCGTGACGGTTAATTCCGTGATACCGGTGGCTGCTACGGCCATGACCAAGACCGTTCCTTACTTCCAGAAGGCTGTTGAGGCGGAGGAACGGGGTGAAGCGATGCCGTCCTTCTTCCGCCACGACCTCGGTTTTGGAACGGCCGACGACGTCGCCGGGCTGATTGCGTTCCTTGCCTCAGACGCGGCTGGTGGGATCACCGGCCAGGCGATCGGTGCCGGCGGTGACCGGCTGCAGGTTTGGACGCACCCGACGGCGGCGAGCACAGAATACCGTGAGGGCGGCTGGAGCTACGAGGCATTGAAGGAAAGCGCCGGATCACTGTTCGGTGCGGATGCTTTGCAAAGCTTCGGTGAGGAATTCCTGCCGCTTCCCGAGGACCTGCAGCCCGAACCGGCTAGGCCTGAAGCGGCTAAGCCTGAAGCGGCCCAGGCACGCTGATCATGGCCGACCGCTACGAACTGGGCATCGACGCCTCGGCGCTTGATGCGATCGATATGCACGTCCACCTGGAAGTGGACAGCTGCGGGCATGGTTCACTCCCGGAGGCACTGACGGAGGCTTCGGCGAAGTACTTCAAGGCCGAAGATCGCACGCCGTCACTGGACAGGATCGCCGAGGTATATCGCGAACTGAACATGGCCGCCGTCGTCTTCACTGTTGACGCCCGGACCCAGCTCAAGCATGAACCGAACAGCATCCCGGAACTGATTGCCGGAGCAGCGCGGAACAATGATGTGCTGATCCCGTTCGGCAGTGTGGACCCCAGGACCGGCGAGGATGCGATCGCCGGGGCGAAGCACCAGGCCGTGGAGCTCGGTGCCAGGGGATTCAAGTTCCACCCGTCGCTGCAGGGCTTTGATCCGTCCAAGGAGCAGTTCTACCCGCTGTGGGAAACGCTCCAGGAGTTGGGCTTGCCGTGTATTTTCCACACAGGCCAGAACGGTATGGGTGCCGGTCTTCCCGGAGGGTACGGTATCAAGCTCGCGTTCTCGAACCCATTGTTGCTGGATGCGGTGGCCGCCGATTTCCCGGGGTTGCAGATCATCATGGCCCATCCCTCGGTGCCTTGGCAGGACGAGGCAAACTCGATCGCGACGCACAAGTCCAACGTGTTCATTGACCTGTCCGGGTGGTCGCCCAAGTACTTCCCGGAGTCGCTGGTTCGTTTATCCAATTCGGTGCTGCAGGACAAGGTGCTGTTCGGCACGGACTTCCCGCTGATCACGCCGCAGAAGTGGCTGGGTGCGTTCGCTGACCTGCCCCTGAAAGATGACGTCCGGCCGAAGATCCTCAAGGACAACGCCGTCCGGCTCCTGGGACTGGGTGGCTGAGATGAGTACGACGACGACGGGAGCAACAGCGACGGATCAGCGACTGTACTCCGCAGCGGACTGGTACGACGCCGAAGCGCTCCTGACCACCGAAGAACGCCAGGTTCTTGGCCGGCTCCGGACCTTCCTTGACACCCAGGCGAAGCCCTTGCTGGCCGAGTACTGGGAGCGTGGCGAGTTCCCGGAACAACTCGCTCAACCATTGATCCACCTTGACCTGATGGAACCGGCCCACCCTACTGTCGGGGCACCCGCAAGGGGGATTTACCACGGCTTCCGGATCTTCGAACTCGCCCGTACGGACGCGTCGTTGGCCACGTGGTACACAGCACAGGCGGGTCTGTTCCGGACCGCGATCCGGGTGGGGGCTTCCGAGGAGCAGCAAAAGGAGTGGATGCCCAAGGTCATCGATTTCTCCCTCAAGGGCGTCTTCTCGCTAACCGAACCGGAGCATGGTTCGGACATCGCCGGCGGACTGTCCACCACCGCCCGCTTTGAAAAAGAATCCGACGGCGGCATTTGGGTTTTGGACGGTGCTAAGCGGTGGATCGGAGGCGCCTCCACAGCCGATGTGTTGTGTGTGTTCGCCCGGGAGGTCGCCGATGGCCAGGTCAAGGCGTTCCTTGTCGACCGAACTGCTGCCGGCGTCTCTTTGGAGAAAATCCAGGGGAAGACCTCGCTGCGGATGATGCAGAACGCCCATATCACCCTCAACAGCGTCCGGGTTCCCGATGCCATGCGCTTGCATAACGTGAACTCGTTCAAGGACGTCGCCGCGATGCTGCGTGCTATGCGCTCGGACGTTGCATGGATCGCCACCGGCATCCAAGCAGGCGCGTTCGAGGCTGCATTGGCGTACGTCAAAGAACGCCGGCAGTTCGGCCGGTCGCTGGGTTCCTTCCAACTGGTGCAGGAAAAGCTGGCACGGATGCTGGGAAACATCACCGCGTCACTCTCACTGGTGGTTCGGCTCACCGAACAGCAGGGCTGGGGGATCTATAGGGACCAAGATTCGGCCCTGGCCAAGATGCAGACCAGTCTGATGATGCGCGAAACCGTCGCGTTGGCCCGCGAAGTGGCGGGCGGTAACGGCATCACTCTCGCCGCCGACGTCGCACGTTTCCATGCCGATGCGGAAGCCGTCTATTCCTACGAAGGCACCCACGAGATCAACGCCCTCATCATCGGCCGCGCCCTCACCGGGGAGAGCGCCTTCGCCCGCTAAACACCTGCTTTTCAGTCAACAACTACCAGGAGGCAAAGATGCCCAATCTCGTCGTCGATTTCGACACCCTGCTCACCATGTCCGGCAAGGACCTTGGCACCACCGATTACCGTGAGATCACCCAGCAGCAGATCAATCTGTTCGCCGATGCCACGGATGACCAGCAGTGGATCCACACCGATCCCGAACGCGCCAAGGTCGGCCCCTTTGGAGCCCCGATCGCACATGGCTTCCTCACCCTGTCCCTCATCATCCCGTTCTGGGGAGAGCTATTCGACGTGGACGGGGTGACTACCAAGGTCAACTACGGCCTGGACAAGGTCCGCTTCACCTCCCCTGTGAAAGTCGGCTCCAAGGTCCGCATGCTGGGCTCCATCGCTGAAGTCACCGAAGTCAAGGGCGGCGCCCAGATCAAGGTCAACGCCACCATCGAGATCGAAGGCCAGGAACGGCCCGCCGTCGTCGCCGAATTCCTGGCACGTTTCCACAAGTAAAAATCATTCCCTTCCCTCCTCTCCCAAGGAACAGCCATGTCAGGACACACTGCGCTCGCGCCGTCGAGCACGGCCGCGAAGCGCAAAGAGGCGCGCACGGTCATCATGTCCAGCTATCTGGGCAGCACTATCGAGTTCTACGACTTCCTGCTGTACGCAACAGCGGCTGCAGTTGCCTTCCCCAAGGTGTTTTTCGCCGGTACTGACGAGTGGGTGGGCGTCGTAGCCGCGTATGCCACGTTCGCCGCCGGCTACGTTGCCCGGCCCTTGGGCGGCATCATCTTCGGACACTTCGGTGACCGGATCGGCCGCAAGGGCATGCTCATTATTTCCATGGCGATGATGGGCATCGCCTCCACGTTGATCGGCCTGATCCCTGGAGCCAGTGTCATCGGCCCCTGGGGAGCCGTGATCCTGGTGATCCTGCGCGTCTGCCAGGGAATCGCCGTCGGCGGTGAATGGGGTGGGGCCGCACTCATGGCTTTGGAGCATTCGGATCCCAAGCGGCGCGGTTTTGCGGCGTCGTTCGTGAACGCCGGTGCCCCGACAGGCGCAGTTCTCGGCACCCTGGTCATGGGTATCTTCTCGGCCCTTCCTCAGGACGCGTTCTTGGCCTGGGGCTGGCGTGTGCCGTTCCTGTTGTCCTTCGTGCTCTTGATCGTGGGCATGTTCGTCAGGCTGCGGGTTTCGGAGAGCCCCATCTTCGCCGAAGCCGTTGCCAAGGAAAGCGCACAAGGTACCAAGCGCAAGATCCCGCTGCTGGAAGTGCTTAAGCGTCCCAAGGCGCTCATCATGATCATGTTTGCCGGTGCCGCCGGATTCGGCCTGCAGGTAGTGCTGCCCACGTTCTCGGTGACCTATGCAGTATCAAAGGGCGCACCCCAGCAAGGCGTGCTCTATGCCTTTGCAGGCGCCTCGGCCATCTCCATCCTGTTCGTCTTGCTGGGTGGCAGGCTCTCTGATCGCTTCGGACGCCGTCCCGTCATGGTCACCGGCCTTGCACTGTTCATCCTTTACCTGTTCCCGATGTTCGGGATGCTTAGCTCCGGCAGCATCGCCTTGGTCTTCCTGGCCTTCACGGTGGCGCTGATCCTGCATTCGTCCCTCTACGGACCGCTGGCAGCGTTCGTTTCCGAGCAGTTCGGCACCACGAACCGCTATACAGGCGCGGCTGTTGGCTACCAATTGGCGACGCTGATCGGTGCCGGTTTCACCCCGGGAATCGTCGCTGGGCTCTACAAGGACGCCGGCCAGAGCATCGTCCCAGTGGTGGTGTTCCTGTCCGTCATGTCGCTGGTATCGATTGTCTTCATCCTGCTGACGCGGGAGTCTAAGAACAACGACCTCTCTACGGTCAGTTAGGAGTACGGCACCATGGACAACAACGGAGTTGGATCCTGGCTTCACCGGCGCCGGATCAAGTCCGGGACCAAAACGGCTGTCATTTCCGGTGGGACGACTTTGAGCTACGCGGACCTCGCCGACAGGACCGACCGTTTGGCCAACGCCCTCAAGGACAGGGGAGTGGCCAAGGGGGACAGAGTGGCTTACCTCGGCGAGAATCACCCATCTTTTGTGGAGACGTTCTTCGCCTGCGGACTGCTGGGCGCGATCTTCGTCCCGCTTAACACCCGCCTCGCGGCCCCGGAGCTACAGTTCCAGCTGCAGGACTCAGGCTCGCGGCTCATGGTCAGTTCAGCATCTTTGGAGGTCATCGCCGCCGCATCCTCCCTCGACACAGAGATAACCCACCGTCTTGTGGTGGTGCCCGACGACGTTACTGAGGCGTCCGCTCTCAAGCTGCCATCCGGCGTCGAGCACTATGGCGAGGTGCTTGATGCCGCAGCTGCGGCGCCGCTCGATGAAGACGTCACGCTCGACGAGGCCGCCATGATCCTCTACACGTCGGGTACCACCGGCAAGCCCAAAGGTGCCCTGCTGACGCACGGCAACATCACTTGGAACTGCATCAACACGGTGGTGGACATGGACCTGAACCGCAACGATGTGGCGCTCATGATTTCGCCGCTGTTCCACGTAGCGTCCCTGGATATGGGCCTGCTACCGATGCTGCTCAAGGGCGCCACGGTGGTGCTTGAATCCAAGTTCGACGCCGGCAGGGTCCTGGAGCTGGTGGAACAGCACAAAGTCACCACGCTCAACGGTGTCCCCACTACGTTCCAGATGCTCTGTGACCATCCCGGATGGTCGACGGCGGATCTCAGCTCACTGGACAAGCTCACCTGCGGCGGTTCTGCCGTTCCGGAGAGGGTGCTGGACGCGTATGAGCAGCGCGGCATCGGGTTCACCAGTTGCTATGGCATGACCGAAACTGCGCCCGGGGCCACCATGTTGCCGGTAGAGAGGTCCAAGGAGAAGGCTGGCTCTGCAGGGCTGCCACACTTCTTTGCGGACGTGCGGATCGCCGATCCTCTGGGCGGCGTTGCTGCCCTTGGAGAGGTGGGGGAAATCCAAATCTCCGGCCCCAACGTGATCAAGGAGTACTGGAACCGGCCGGAAGCCACCGCCGAAAGCTATTCTGATTCCTCGTGGTTCCGCTCCGGCGACATGGGCTACCAAGACGGCGAAGGGTTCCTCTTTGTCTCGGACCGCATCAAGGACATGATCATTTCCGGGGGCGAAAACATTTACCCGGCCGAGGTGGAAGCTGCCATCGCGGAGCTGCCCGCAGTGGGGAGTGTGGCCGTGATCGGTGCTGATGACGAGAAATGGGGCGAAGTGCCCCGGGCGATCGTCACCTTGCGTGAGGGAGCCACCCTGACAGCGGAGCAACTGCGCTCCCATCTGGAGGGCAGGCTGGCTCGGTACAAAATCCCGAAGTCCGTGGTGTTCGTCGAGGAAATGCCGCGAACGGCCAGCGGGAAAATCCGGAAGGTGGACCTCCGAAAACAATACGCCCGGAATACGCCGTTCCGCGAAGGAAATATTCCGTTACCAAGCTAAATCCGGGTTAATTTCCTCCATCGAACTGCCTAATTCGCTTCTGGTCCATTACGATGGGCACGAATCACTCTGAGCAAGACGCTTCATCACGACTCACACCTAACCCGGGGGATATACCAATGAGCACTTACCCGCAACAACCGCAACAGACCGAACAGTACGGTGCACAGACCGGCGAGCCGCCGCTGTGGGCTCCGTACTACGGCGCCCCGATTGGCGCCGCCGTAAAGCGTTTCTTCAAGAAGTACACAGCATTTAGTGGCCGTGCCAGCCGCAGCGAATACTGGTGGGTCGCCCTTGCATTGGGCGTCATCGGGATCGTCCTGCAGATCCTCACCGGTATTCTTGGTGCCGCAGGAGCAACTGTCAGCGCCGATGGAACCAGCACGGTTCCAGGTCCCGGGGCTGTCGTCGGCCTCATCCTGATTTTCGCCTTCTACCTGGCGGTCCTTATCCCGTCCATCGCACTGCTGGTTCGTCGTCTGCACGATGGCAACTTCAGTGGCTGGCTGGCCCTTCTCGGACTGATCCCGTTTGTGGGTGGACTTGCTGTCCTGGTCTTCGCGCTCCTGCCGTCCAACCCGGCCGGTCAGCGTTTTGATCAGCCGACTGCCTAGTCAACTACGCACCAAGTAAAGGGGCGGCACTTCGCGTGCCGCCCTTTTTCGTGCCCTTTGCCGCCCTTTTTCGTGCCGCGCAAGCTGTACCCATGAAGAAAAGTTCATCCGCGAGGCCATGCGCTTTGTACCCTCACTGGAGGGTGCCAGCAGGCTTTGCAGCGTGGCTAATTTTGCGTAGCCGACAAGATGACAAGCAGCACCAAAGCGTTGTTGACGGAGTGCAGAAGTACCGGCGCCCAGAGGTTCTGATGGAATCTCTTCAGCAGCGCCAGGGCGACGCCGAGCACAAAGAGATAAACGAAGGTCAGCAGGACGAGATGGACAGCGGCAAAGATTGCCGCTGATATTGCCACGGCTGCAAACGGTCTGCAACGTTTCGACAACCCGCTGAGGAAGGCTCCTCGGAAGAGGACTTCTTCCCAAAGGGGAGTCAACACAGCAACGATCAGGACGGTCAGGCCTATCAGCGGCGCCGGAAGTGCGGCAACCCGGCCCAACGCACCGTTTGAGGAATTTTCCGCAGCGCCATCCACTCCCAAGAGGCTAAGACCTGCAAGGAAGAGACCTTGTGCGCAGGCGGAAACCAGTATGGCAGCCGGGATCTGCCAGAGTAAGTGCAGCATGCGCGCGTCAAGGCGTCGGAATCCGAGCATGCTTGGATTGAGCTGGTTTCTGCGAATCAAATGTACGTATGTTGCCAACATTGCGGCTGCTGTTGCCCCTCCGAGGATGACCGGGACAGCGGCCTCGGCGGTGAAATGAATCAGGCCAGTCAACCCCGCTGCAACCACTGCCAAGCCAACTGCGGCAACGTACACAACAACCCACATCAGAGCCCACAATGCCTGTTTCAGTGATACCACTGGGGGTGGTTGGGAAGTTGCTCCGGGTTGGATAACAGAATCAGTTGGCAACAGCATCCCCCGAGTGTTCATCATGCGAGCCTAGCCGAGTAGTTAACAAGCTCGTGACCAACCGGAAACTGAGCGTGGATACAGTTGCCGCATGATCGTTTCACTGGCCACGCTGGCCACCCGCATCGGTTCCATTCTGGGGGCCTGGATCGAGGCCGCCTACGTTCTCGACTGCACGCTCGACGAGGAAGATGCGGGGCATGTAACCAGGGCCGATTTGAGCTGGCTCCCTGCCCTGAGCGGTGTCACGGTGGCCAGCGCACGAGCCATTCAATCGCATGCTCTAAGGGTGCGCGCAGAGCCCTGAGAGTCGCTTGGAATGCTGCAGGATGTCGCGTTGGGCACACTATTCGTTTATCACGTGTGATATGCCCTAAACTGCTTCACTGAGGTGCCGGAATAGGCACTATGCAGCAACGAAAGCGAACCTCAATGGCTACTGATTACGATGCCCCGCGCAAGACAGAAGAAGAGTCTCCCGCCGAATCGCTTGAAGCCCTTCAGGCATCCCGTGGGAACACTGCACAGACTGCGGTCATCGACGTAGAGGAAAACGATACCGCCGAAGGAATCGACCTTCCAGGTGCCGATCTTTCCGGTGAAGAACTAACCGTCATTGTGGTCCCGGAGCAGTTGGACGAATTCACGTGTGGCTCCTGCTTCCTGGTCCGCCATAGGTCCCAGATTGCGCTGGAAAAGAACGGTCTTAAGTACTGCAAGGACTGTGAAGGCTAAGTAACGCCCCGGTCTCGTTATCTTGGGTTACGAAAATGTGTGCGAAGACCCTCAAAACACCCGGAAAAGGCGGCTGAAAGCGGCTATCGATGACCCTCCTGTGACCACCCGGCAGACCATTTAACGGTTACGCTCCGAAGCGGCCACAACCCGCCCAAACCCTCGCATGCGCTCCTACTGTTGAAGTATCAACTTCGCCTGAAGGGGGCACAAAAAATGAGGAAATTTGGAGCGGGTTTGGCAGCGGTCCTAGCAGCCGCTGGACTCGGTCTGGTGGCACCGGGGCCAGCCTCGGCAGCAACGTATTGCGGTATCTCATGGGGTTCGATGGCCAAGGCCGACCTCGACTGGAGCTCCGCCAACGTCACCAACGTTCGCACGGGTCAGCAGCCCTGCTACGACCGCCTGGTGATTGACATGACCGGCAAGGTGGCCGGCTACGTGGTTCAGTATGTTCCGGTGGTGACCCAGGATGCCACCGGATACCCCATCCCGGTGCTCGGGGACGCTGATCTGCAAGTGATGGTAACGGCGCCGTCCTACAACCAGTACAGCCAACCGACCTATGAGCCGGCAGCCAAGGCGGAACTGTCCAACGTCTCCGGGTACCAGACGTTCCGACAGGTCGTTTACGCGGGCAGTTTTGAGGGCACCACGAGCATCGGGCTGGGCGTCCGGGCCCGGCTTCCGTTCCGGGTCTTCACCTTGGACGGGCCCGACGGCGGTTCTCGCCTGGTGGTGGATGTGGCCCACCGCTGGTAGGGCTTCCCGGAAGCGCGGGAGATCCGCCAAAACCTACGAAAGCTGCCAGTTCGCCCGGATCATCGTCATTCCGGCGAACTGGCAGCTTTTCTGCGTTTTCGGCGCTTTGCTCCGGCGCTTTATTCCGGAACCACCAGGGCCGGCGTATCCTTCCGGATGGTCTCGCCACGGAAGAACCCGGGCCGAACGCGGGACATGATCAGCATGACCACCGCACCCAAGGCCAGGATCCCAATGCCCAGGACGAACACGAGCCCCACCCCGAAGATCTCCGAGCCACTGCCAAACTCAGGAGCCCAGCTGTCCACGGCGGTCTGCAGGAACACCACGAACAGGCCTACGCCACCGAACAGCGGGCAGACGAGCCGCAGGAAGAAGTTCCTGGCGCTGGAGAATACGCTGTTGCGGAAGTACCAGACGCACGCGATTGCTGTGAGTCCGTAGTAGAAGCAGATCATCAGGCCCAGGGCCAGGATGGTGTCGTTCAGGACGTTCTCGCTGATCACGTGCATCACGGCGTAGAAGCCCGCGGACAGGACGCCGGCCGCAATGGTGGCGAAGCCCGGCGTCGAGAACTTCTTGCTCATGTGGCTGAAGCGCTCCGGCAGGGCGCCGTAGTGCGCCATGGCCAACAGGCTGCGTGAAGGCGAAGTGAAGGTGGACTGCAGGGACGCCGCAGAGCTGGAGAGCACGGCGAGGGACATGAGGATTGCGAACGGACCCATCACCGGTGATGCGAGTGTGGTGAAGACGTTGGCGTGGTTTTCTTCGTTGTTCAGGCCGATCCCGGTGTCTCCGACGCCTGCGAACATCAACGTCGCGATTGTGATCAGGAGGTAGATGCCCAGGACGATCACGGCCGTCAGGGTTCCGGCCAGGCCGGCGGTTTTCTTGCCGTTGGCGGTTTCCTCGTTAACCGTGAGGCAAACGTCCCAGCCCCAGTAGACGAAGATCGACAACGAGATGCCGGCAGCGATCTGGCCGAAAGTTTCGATCTTGGTGACGTCGAACCAGTCCCAGCTGAACGGAACAGCGGTTTCCGACGTCGACCAGTTGGCGAACGCCATGGCCACGAACAGGCCAAGTACCAGCAACTGGAAGCCCACCAGGCCGTACTGGACGATCTTGGTGGTGTGCAGGCCGCGGTAGCTCACCCAGACGGCCAGCGCCACGAAGACGAAGCACGTCGCAACGTTGAGCAGCTTGTTCGAGGCGAGGTCGGCGAGCTCGGGTGAGCCCGTGGCCTGTGCAAGGAATAGGTAGAAGAAGTCCACGGCGACGCCGGCAAGGTTGGACAGGACAATGATGTTGGCCGCGAGCAAGCCCCAGCCACCCATCCAACCCACCCACGGACCGAAGGCCTTGGTGACCCACGTGAAGGTGGTGCCGCTGTCCGGGGAGTCTGCGTTGAGTTCCCGGTAGGCCAGCGATACGAGGATCATCGGGATGAACCCGATCAGGAAAATGACGGGCAACTGGAGCCCGACTTCGTTGACGGTTGGACCGAGCGCGCCGGTGAGCGTGTACGCCGGGGCGATTGTTGAAATGCCAAGAACGACGACGGCGAGGAGCCCCAACTGCCCCGTCTTCAGTCCCTTGCCGCTGATGTCGTGCGACTCTGCAGCTTCATTGCCGCTGCGGCGGATTGTCTGGCTCATGTGAGGCCCTTTCTAGATGGCCGAAGGCTGCTGCTGGGTAATGCAGTGGATACCGCCGCCCCTTGCGAAGAGTTCGCGAGCGTCAACACCGATCACGCGGCGTCCGGGGTAGGCGTCGGCGAGAATGCGGAGTGCTTTCTCGTCCATGGGGTCGTTGAAACTGCAGGCGATAACCCCACCGTTGACCACGAGGTGGTTGATGTAGCTGTAGTCCACATATCCCTCATCGTCGGTAAGAGTTTCCGGGGCGGGAACTTCGATGATGTTCCAGTCCCGGCCAGCTGCGTCATGGGTGGTGCGCAGGAAGTCGATGATCTCGCGGGAGACCTTGTAGTCGGGGTGCTCGGGGTTCTGCTGGGAGTGGACCAGCAGGGTGCCCGGGCTGGGAATCGCGGCAACGATGTCCACGTGTCCGCGGGTGCCGAACTTTTCGGAGTCGCGAGTGAGGCCTCGAGGAAGCCACACCACGTGGGTGGCGCCGATGGTGCGGGCAAGTTCCTGCTCGATGTCAGCCTTGGTCAGGCCAGGATTGCGGCCCATATCGAGCTGAACGGTCTCGGTGACCAGGACGGTGCCTTCACCATCAACCTGGATGCCACCGCCCTCGTTGACGATCCCCGACGGGAGGTGCCTGGCGTTGGCGCGGCCGCTGATGTTCTCGGCGATGAGCGAGTCCTTGTCCCATGCGGCCCAGTCCTGAGCGCCCCAGCCGTTGAAGATCCAGTCCACGGCGCCCAGTTGCTTGCTGGAATCCAGCACGAACGACGGTCCGATGTCCCGCATCCAGGCATCGTTGAGGTCAGCGGTTATGACCTCAACGCGAGGGTCCAGATAGCGCGCGGCTGTCTCGACGTCGTCGGGCGTTACCACCATGGTGACCGGCTCGAAATCCAGGATGGTGTTAGCGACAGCGGCCCATGTGGAACGCGCTGCGTGCGCCTCTTCTTCGGTGTCACCCAGGGTATAGCCACCCGTGGGGAACGCCATCCACACGCGGTCCTGCGGAGCCGTTTCCGAAGGCATGCGCCAAGCGCTCACGCGGACACTGCCTGGGGTTGCGCTGGGGCTTGGTTTGCGCCGAGCGGGGCCTTAAGGGCCACCGGTTCGGCCAAGCGGACATGGATTGCCGGCTGGGTGGCCAAGGAAGTGGGGGCTTCCAGGTGTTTGATTTCAATCATGGGGGCTTTACTCCGTGAGACGACTGTCACTAAATGAATAGCGTTCATTTAGTATGATGCCAGTCACCCTCTCGCGCAAGGTGTGAAGTGAATGCCGATCGTTTATGACCGGTTAGCTGCGCGTGGGGCGGACGACGGCGTGTGCGGTTTTCCATGGCGGTTTTCCACATACGACAACCCGGGCCTGATGATCGTCGCTCGTGGCTGGAAGGGTGGGGGTATGGATGAAATTCGGGCGAGGCAGGCGAGCGACGTGGTCGCAACGTGGCCGTCCCCGATCGGGGGAGCCGGCGAGGAACCTTTGCCCGGTCTGGGCACGGAGCCCTCTGCGAGGCGGGCGGTGTCTGGCGCTTCGGTGAAGGATCTCATTACCGCCGTGAACTCCATGCTGCCGAGTGGGGACGCCAGTGAGCTGATTGATCGATTGAGTGATCTGGAGGACTTGAAGTCGGCCATTACCGCTTTGCAGGCGCGGGTTGCTGTGGCGTTTGATCTTGCCCAGCGCGCCGAGCAGGCCGAGGCCGGCATCCCTGCCTCGGAACGTGGAAGTGGCGTGGGTGCTCAGGTGGCGTTGGCGCGGCGGGAGTCACCGAACCGCGGGTCACGCCTCCTTGGTTTGGCGAAAGCCCTTGTGACGGAGATGCCGCGGACGTTGGCGGCCTTGGAATCGGGCCGGCTGAACGAGTGGCGGGCGACGCTGCTGGTGAAGGAAACAGCCTGCCTGAGCGTTGAGGACCGTTCCGCAGTGGATGAGGAACTCGCAGCCGACACCGGGACCTTCGATGGGGCAGGGGACAAAGCGATCATTGCCGCGGCGAAAGCGGCCGCCTACCGCCGGGATCCGCGGTCGGTGGCCGGGCGTGCCAGCCGCGCCGCCGCCGAGCGGACGGTGAGCCTGCGTCCGGCGCCGGATACCATGACTTACCTGACCGCTTTGTTGCCGGTCGCGCAAGGCGTGGCTGTCTACGCGGCCCTGACCCGGGCTGCTGATTCGGTTCGTTCCGGCGGGGTTGTCCGGTCCCGCAGCCAGGTCATGGCCGATACCTTGGTCGAACGCGTCACCGGCACTCCCGGCGGGATCAGTGGTGTGGACCTTCAGCTCGTCATGACCGACCGGACCCTCTTCCAATGCGACAGCGAACCGGCACGGCTTCAGGGTTACGGAATTGTCCCGGCCGAATGGGCAAGAGAGCTTGTTGGTGAGGTCAAATCTCCTGAGCATGAGGACTTCAGGGTGATGCTCCGCCGGCTCTACACAGCCCCGGCCACGGGAGAACTCCTGACTACCGACTCCAAGGCCAGGCTCTTCCCGACAAGACTCCGGCGCTTCATCGAAACCCGCGATGACACCTGCCGGACGCCGTACTGCGATGCACCCATCAGGCACATCGACCACGTGCTTCCGTGGCGCTCGGGAGGAAAGACAAGCCTCGAGAACGGCGCCGGTCTGTGCGAAGCCTGCAACCACACAAAAGAGAACCCTGGTTGGCAGAGCAAAGCGGTTACCGAAGGCGTTCACACCCTGGAAGTCCGCACGCCCACAGGACATGCCTACCGTTCCAAGGCACCGGCGCTGCCAGGATACGTCCGCGCCGCAGCGAGGCCATCGAATCTGCCCGAAGCTGCGCCGGTTGGGTCTGCCCCCTGAGTTGCCCGGCCCATCGGCAAAAAACAACAGCACATGGTCGGAGCTTAGGTGAGGCCTTCGGCTTCGGCTTCCGGGGCGATGTCGGCAAGCTGGCCGGGGCTAGCCAGCCAGCGTCGGCAGAGTGAGGATTTCGGCTCCGTCATTGGTGATGGCAATGGTGTGCTCGCTGTGGGCCGTCCTGCATCCTGTCACGCTACGGAGCGTCCAGCCGTCGGCGTCGGTGACAAGCTGGGCGGTATCGGCCATGACCCACGGCTCCAGGGCAAGCAGCAATCCAGGGCGCAGCTTGTAGCCCCGGCCGGGGCGTCCCATGTTCGGCACGTGCGGATCCTGATGCATGGTGGTGCCAATGCCGTGGCCTCCGAACTCGGTGTTGACGGGGTAGCCAGCCTCGCTGAGGACCGAACCGATGGCATAGGAGAGGTCGCCGATCCGTGCGCCGGGCCGGGCGGCCTCTATGCCTGCGCGCAATGCTCGTTCGGTTGCTTCGATCATCGCGACACTCTCCGCCGGCTTCGACTCGCCAACAATGAAGCTGATGGCAGAGTCTGCTGCGATTCCGTCTTTCAAGACGGCCAGGTCCAGCGTCAGCAGGTCGCCGTCGGCCAAGTCATAGTCCGTGGGCAATCCGTGCAGGACAGCGTCATTGACGCCGGTGCAGATGTAGTGGCCAAACGGCCCGCGTCCGAAGGAAGGGGCGTAATCGACGTAACAGGACACTGCTCCGGCTTCAAGGATCATGGTCTTTGCCCACCGGTCTATGTCCAGGAGGTTTGTGCCCACAGTTGCGCGGCCCTTCAGCGTGTGCAAAATGTTGGCGACCAGGGCGCCGGCTTCCTTGGCGCGGCTTAATTCTGTGCGGCTCAGGATCTCAATCATGCGGGGCCTTTCATGTGTAACCAATAACTATCCCGGCCATATTATCCCGGTATTACAATTGGAGCCATGGTCAGGTTGCCGCTTACACCCGCAGAGGCCGAGCGTGGACAGCGCCTCGGCGCTCTTTTGCGTCGCGCCCGGGGCGAGCGCTCCATGCTGGAGACGGCTCTCGACGCCCGCGTCTCACCCGAAACGCTCCGAAAGATCGAGTCAGGCCGAGTGGCGACGCCGGCTTTCCCCACTGTTGCTGCAATCGCCGATGTCCTCGGACTCTCCCTCGATGAGGTGTGGGCCGAGATCAACCGGCCTGACCATGGTGTTGAGTCGAGCAGTACCCGTCGGAACGCGCGCGAATGGTTGGCTTCGTAGCCTCAGCGCTTGGGCCGTGCCCGCACGTGGAGCCTTTCGCCCTGCTGCCCGAAGAGGGTAAGGAGCTCCACCGGCTCTGTGGTGGCGCTGGCAAACCAATGTGGTGTGCGGGTATCAAATTCCGCGACCTCGCCTGGTTTCAAGACAAAGTCGTTCTCGCCCAGGACCAGCCGCAGCTTGCCGTTGAGGACATACACCCAGTCGTAGCCCTCATGTGACTGCGGCGTGGGAGTCTCCTTGCCTGTGCCGCCCTTGAGGACCATTTTGAAGGCCTGGATGCCACCGGGGCGTCGGGTCAGAGGAACGGCAGTTCCCCACTCGTGGAGGTGCGGCTTGAGGTGAATGCGCGGATCACCCGTTTCCGGAGCGTCGATTAGTTCTTCCAGCGGGACCTGATGCAGCCGCGCGATGGGGAGGAGGAGCTCAAGGGTCGGTTTCCGCTGACCTGATTCCAACCTTGAGAGTGTGCTGACAGAAATACCTGTAACTTCCGAAGCTTCCGCGAGGGTCACGTTGCGTTGGGTTCTCATGGCACGCAGCCGAGGGCCGACGGCGTCGAGCATTGTGCTGAAATCGGTGGTCATGCCCTCCATTTTGCCATATTGGCAAACTTCCTTGCTGATTCTGATGATGCTGACCAACCATGGAATAAGCGGCGCACGGCCGCCGGATACGCGTGGAGGCATCGTGAGTACGGAAATAGTGAACAACCGAGTGGTTGGGGAGTACGACGTCGTTGTGGTGGGAGGTGGCGCAGCTGGGTTAAGTGCTGCTGTCACCCTGGGCAGGGCCTTGAGGTCCGTCCTGGTCATCGACGCCGGCGAGCCGCGGAACGCCCCCGCGGCCGGGGTGCACGGATTTCTGTCCCGTGACGGGATCAATCCCAAAGAACTGCTGGAACTGGGACGAGCGGAGGCGCTCCAATATGGGGCAAACATTGTGGCCGGCACTGCAGTTGGGGCACGTTCGACGGCGGACCCAACGGATGGTTCCGAACTCGTCTTTGAGGTGGACCTGGCAGATGGACAAACGGTGAGAGCCCGCCGTTTGCTGGTCGCCACTGGACTGGTGGACTTGCTTCCGGACGTGCACGGCGTTCGTGAACGGTGGGGCAAGGACGTTTTGCATTGTCCTTATTGCCACGGCTGGGAAGTGCGCGGGAAGCAGATCGGCATCATCGGGTCGGGGCCAATGGCGTTGCACCAAGCTCTGCTGTTCCGCCAGTGGAGCCCCGACATCACGTTGTTCGTCAATGACACTGTGGAGCCGACGGACGAACAGTGGGAACAGTTGGCTGCCCGTTCCATTACCGTGGTAGACGGCCGCGTCCAGGCATTGAAAGTCAGCAATGACGCCGTGACCGGTGTTGTCCTGGCCTCGGGAACGGTAATTCCGGTGGAAGCTGTTGTCACCGGCCCACGGCTGGAGGCCCGGAGCATCGTGCTGGAATCCCTGGGCGTGCCCACCGTGGAGCACCCCATGGGGGTTGGAAGCCACGTTGAAGTCAATCCCATGGGCGGGGCCACTTTAGTGCCGGGTGTCTATGCCGCAGGAAACGTCACGGACCTCATGGGCCAGGTCATGGCCTCCGCAGCCTCAGGTGTCATGGCCGGGGCAGCCATCAATGCCGACCTCATCACGGAGGAGACGAGGTTGGCCGTGGAAGCAGCGCGGTCTCCAGCGCTTCGGAACGGGAGCTGATGCGCGAACGCGGAGTCCAGGGTGGTTCGACCACCGCGACCACTCCATCGTGAGCTGGTTGGGTGGGCGTCGGTACAACTGAGCCCTTGCGAAAAAACAGTCGACTTGTCGCGTTGACGAGAGGACGATTAAAGGACAGCCGTTGAAGGAGGTTGGGTATGTGCTACGCGTACTACGACGACTTCGAGCGGCGCACGAAGAAGGACTCCGCGCGCAAGCCCGAAATGCACACGTCTGAGCCGGTTAAAGAGCCTGAAGCCCCTGCAGAGAGCCGTCCGCGGACGGAAGGAACGCTGTGGACTTTCCTGGCCCGCCGTCGCAGGGAATCCGAGGTTTCCGAACCGAGGGTCGACCGCATTCGCGAGAAAGTCTAGGCACATCCTGGACCGAAACGTACAAAGAAACCACGAAAGGCGCTGCGCTTGCGGCGCCTTTCCTGCTTCCGGGGCTATACGAATAGCTCGTGCGGCGTCTAGCGTGTCAGCTCAACCCGGAGAGGATATGTGGCACCGTCCAAGATCACCTGGAGGCAAGCACCGTCAAACGGGTTCAGCAAGATGGGTGCCATGAGGTTCACTGTGGTTTTCTCGGGAGTCGGGTTGACCACCACCAACACCGTCGCCTCCGAAACGCTGGAAAGCCCCAATGCCTCCAAGGCAGCCAGCGGAACCGCGGGCGCATACTCCGGCACGTAAACGGCCGCATCGGCAACGAACATCCGGACGCGCGGCTCCGAAACTTCCAGCGCGTACAAGCCCGTTGCGCCAGCCACCTCGCGCAGGGAGAACCCTTGGGCTGACTCCAAACCTGGCATCGGCGAGGCAAATGAGAGGCTGTTGAAGGCCAACGCCGTGCTCATCGGAGGAAATCCATGAGGGTAGGCTGGAGCACCTTGGCCGTCACGGCAAGCGCCACCTGATAGTTGGTTTCCTGCAATTTCAAATCCATAACCGCCTTTCCCAAGTCCGTGTCTTCAACGCGGGCCCGTTGAGTTTCCAGCGTAGCCTTCATCCCTTCCAAGGAGTCCTGGGCTTGGCCGAGGCGGGTTTGCCGCATGCCCACATCGGACCTGCCATCGATGACGGCCTTGATCCGGTCGCCAATAGCAGCCAACCGCGCGTTAGGGTTCGCTCCGGAACGGATATCGGCGACGACGTCACTCACCAGGGCGAAAACGGAGCCGGCGCCGTCCCCGAAGATCGCACCGCCGTCGGAATCCACACGCACTGTCCGTGCCGCATCCACGCGGCGCTCCACTGAACTGCCGCCGGCCCCAACATAAGACGGGGGAGTGCTGTTGGTGAAAGCGCCCACTGTGTCCGAGCTGCCGGCAAAAACGTTGCGGCCAAGGTATTGGGTGTTGGCCTGCGTCAGGAGATCCTTGCCCAGGCCTTCGATCTCGACGGCCAACGCCTCCTTGGCAGTGCTGTTGAGTGTTCCGTTGGAGGCCTGGACCACCAGGTCCCGCACACGGTTGAGGATGTTGGTGGATTGCCCCAGCGCAGTATCTGCTGCAGCCAACCAGCCGTTTCCGTCGCTGATGTTGGAGCCGTACTGGGTTGCCGCGCTGAGTTGGGCTCGCATGGCCATGCCCTGGGCCGCGCCCGCAGGATCGTCCGAGGGACGGCTGATGTTCTTCAAGGTCATGGCCCGTTCCTGCAGCTCGGCCAGCCGGGACTGGGCGGTCTGCAGGTTCCTCTGGGCGGAGGCCGACATCTTCTGGTTGGTGACGCGATTGAGCACGGCTTACCTTCCCACCAATCCGGTGCGGTTAATGAGAACATCCAGGGCTTCGTCAATGGCAGTCATCACGCGGGCAGCAGCCTGATAGGCGTGCTGGCTGGCGAGCAGGGCCACGTTCTCTTCGTCCAGGCTGACGGATGCACTTGAAGAACGCTGCCCGACGGCGGCGACGCTCGCTGCGTCTGACAGCTGGGAGTGCTGTTGGGCTGACCTGGAGGCCATGCCGATGCCCGCCACGACGCCGCTCCAAAAGGTGTCCGGTGCGCCCGGTGCAGAGCCGAGCTGGGCTACGGCGTCGGCAATGCTGCCATCCAGGGAACCGGAGCCGGGGGCACCCGTAGCGATTCCCGCCGCGCTGACAGGAACCACGCGGAGGGACAGCGCAACGGGAACTCCCGGTGTACTGGTGAAAAAATCCAGGTTGCCCGCGCCGCTGGAGGACTGGCCGGTTCGGTGGACGGCGTTGACGTCGTTCAACAGCTGTGTGGCGAAGGCGTTGTAGGCGGCGGCTGCTTCAGCGATCGCTCCGCCAGTACCCGCACCTTTGCTTCCGGGGGCTGCAGGGGCCAGGAGCGACACGGCACCGGCGAGTTGTCCGCCGTCGAGGTCTACTGCAACGCCGGAGCGGTCCGCCCATTCCAACTGGGCCGGCTGCCCGCCCGCGCCCATGGATGTCTGGCCCGCGAGCCTCAGTTCCCGATGCGAGGTTCCCGACACCAAGGCGTTGCCTCCAATGAGCACGTCCGCGGTGCCGTCGGCGTTTTCGCGGACTGTGCCCCCTGCCAGAGCAGCGATGGATTCCGTCATCTGGTTCCGGGCGTCAATGAGCTCGTTGGCGGAGCCGCCGGTGGCCAGTACGGAGCGGATGGTTGCATTGAGTTCAGCCACACGGCCGGCCACGGCATTCAGTTCATCCACCGTGGCAGAAGCTTCGCCGCGAACGCGGCTCCACTGCGCATCCAAGGCCTTGTAGCCGGCGGACACGGTTTCGCTGAGCGTCGCCGCTGCTTCCAGCAGGACCGACGCCGGAGCGGACTCGCCCGGGTGGTTGGAAACCCCCTGCCACGACGCCCAGAAGGTTTGCAACGCCGTCGAGATTCCGTGCGGTCCGGGTTCCTGTAGTGCGTCTTCCAGCCGCTGCAGTTCAGTGGACCGCGTTCCAGCGAAACCCGACTGCGCCGCGGTGTTGCGGACACCGGCGTCGAGGAAGCTGCTGCCCAGCCGGGCGATCCCGTCGATGGAGACGCCTTGGCCTGCCTGGCCCGCGCTCGGGTTGAGGCCGACGGGCCGCGATGCGCCGATGGCTGACTGCTCCAGCCGCTGCCGCGTGTAGCCGGGAGTGGTCGCGTTGGCGATGTTCTGGCCGGCCAGGTTGATGGCCTGCTGCGCTGCGGTGAGGCCACGGTAGGCCGTGTTGAGTCCGCCGAAAGTGCTCACGTGAATGTCCTTTGCTGGTCCAACCGGGTGGGTCAGAATTGCCGGTCGACGAGGTGGGCTGCCGATGATTCGCCGGTTCTGCCGTGGGAGTCGTAGGTGCCGGCCGAGGGTTTCAGGTCGGCGAGAGTTTCCTGGGTGGAGCGGACGGCTGCGCGCAGGAATTGCTCGTTGGCATCGCGAAGTTCCTTGATGGCAGAAGTCTGTTGGCGCATCGCGGCCATATGGGACGCGAGGACCTCGGCCCAGGCGGGATCCGGCGCAGCCGCGGCCAGCTCGGCAAGCGAGCAGTCCGGGGAAACACCCCACTGCTCCGCGACGGCGGCGATCTCCACTGCACGGGCGAGCCCCGCCTTGGATACCCGGTCCAGGACCTGCTCCACTTCCCGGGTGCCGTGCGGCAACCAGCGGGACTTGCCTGCAGTCAGCAGCAACTGCTCTTCCTCGAGCTTGAAGGTCAGCAAATCAAGGAGTTCGCGCTCGCGCCACAGCAGGGCTGACAGTTCATGGATGGCCACGGCGGTCAACTCCAGTTCTGATCGATAGGGTGCGGGACGGATGGCGTTCCTCCCGCCAACTCCCCTTTATTTATCGGCCGCAGGCGGTGCATCGTTAGGCTGCTCCGTCCGTGAAAACGTTGATTCTTTTCCTTGGGATTTCTACTTACCGGTAGGGAAAGGACCGCCGATAGTGGCGTGTGGCAGCCCACGGATGGGCCGCCGCACAGTAAGTCCACATCACGGAGGAAATTTTCATGGGCATGCAGATCAACAACAACCTGATGGCGAACAACGCTTACCGCAACCTGAACGCCACGCAGGACACCTTGTCCAAGTCGATGGAGAAGCTCTCCAGCGGCTTGCGCATCAACCGTGCTGCCGACGACGCAGCCGGCCTTGCCATTTCGGAAGGCCTCAAGTCCCAGGTCAGCGGCTCCGCGGTTGCCGCACGCAACGCCCAGGACGGCATCAGCCTCATCCAGACCACTGAAGGTGCCCTCGGCGAGGTTCACTCCGTACTGCAGCGCATGCGCGACCTCGCAGTCCAGGGTGCATCCGACACCAACAACGGTGCGGCACGCGACGCTATTAAGGATGAAGCCGATTCGCTGGGCAAGGAGCTGGACCGCATCACTCAGTCCACCAACTTCAATGGCATCGACCTCCTCAAGGGCGGCACCAAGAACATCCAGGTGGGTACCGCTGGTACGGCCAACGACACCATCGCAGTGACCCTCGGTGACGTCGCAACGGCTGCGGGTACCCTGTCCGGCGCTGCTGGCGCCACCGGCTTCGACGTGAGCACCAACGCCGCAGCGCAGACCACGATCACCGCGATTGACGCAGCGATCACCACGGTCTCGGCCCAGCGTTCGGACCTGGGTGCAAACCAGAACCGTCTGGACCACGCGATCAAGACGCTGAACGTCTCCGGCGAAAACCTGCAGGCAGCACAGTCCCGTATCGCTGACACGGACATGGCCGCTGAAATGGTCAAGTACACCAAGGCCAACATCCTGTCCCAGGCAGGTACGGCAATGCTGGCTCAGGCCAACCAGTCCGGCCAGGGCGTTCTGTCCCTCCTGCGCTAAGCCTTCACAGCGTTTGGCCGCATGAGTTGACGTCGGTTGGCCGGGCCCCATGCCCGGCCAGCCGCCGTCGGACATCCTGATTCACACATCATCCGGAAGGGACACCCGTGGCAACTGCCATCGACGGCCTCGCCAGCGGCCTGAACACCACCGCGATCATCAACTCGCTGATGTCCGTCGAAGCCCTGCCGCAAACCCAGCTCAAGACCAAGCTGGCGTCCAACCAGACCATCATCTCCACACTTCAGTCGTTCAACACCAAGCTCACAGCGCTGAAGGAGCTCGCCTCCGGCAACGCAGCCGCGGGCGCCCTGAACCTGTTCACGGCCACCAGCAGTTCGCCGTCCGTCACCGCGAAGACTACGACGGCGGCCGGTGCAGGAACGATCGACCTCACGGTTACACAGCTGGCCCAGACGCAGGTCAGCGTCACAGCCGCCATGTCGTCGTGGCCGTCGGATGGCGGTGCTCCGGCGCGGCTCACGATCGTTGACTCCACGGGTAAGAAGACCGAGATTGCTCCGGCGAGCACTTCTTTGGATGACGTGGTGACAGCGATCAACGCCGCGTCGGCTGGCGCCCACGCAGTCAAAGTCCCTGCCGGCAACGGTACGTACCGCCTGCAACTGGCTGCCACCGCGTCCGGAGCAGCAGGTGCCTTCACCGCCTACCAAGGCACTGCCGCGCAAGTCACTACAGGAACGGCGGCGGACCTCATGGCTGACCCGAGTGCCGCCGTCGTAAAGTCCGCCCAGGACGCCAAAGCGACACTGTACGCAGGAACGCCCGCTGCGCAGGTGCTGACGTCCGGCACCAATACCTTCGCCGATGTTCTTCCCGGGGTCTCTGTCACAGCCTCCGCCGTGACAAACGGCCCGGTGACGGTAACGGTGGCCAGCGATGTCCCCGGAATTACCAAGAAAGCCGAAGACCTGGTCAAGTCGGTCAATGACGTGCTGGGATTCATCTCCATCTACACCGCGGTGTCACAGACCACCGATGCCAAAGGCGCCACCGTGCCCAAAGCCGGGATATTCACGGGCAACAGCACCGTTCGCGCAGTCAACGACCAAGTGCTCGCCGCACTGTCCAGGCCGATCAACGGGAAGTCGCCGGCCGAGTACGGCATCAACGTCACCAAGGACGGCGATTTCACCTTCGACGCCGAGAAGTTCTCCAAGGCCCTCGCCACGGACCCGGCCGCAGCCCAAGCTGCCGTGCAGGGACTTGCGGTCCGGGTGGCGGATGCCGCCAAGGCAGCTGCTGACCCTTACAGCGGGTCGGTTTCCGGCCTCATCAAGGGCCGCGAATCCGAAGTCCGGGACCTGGGCAACAGGATCGCGGACTGGGATCAGCGCCTCATCACCCGCCGCGCCACCCTCCAGGCCGTGTACACCAACATGGAAGTCATGCTCGGTGGGCTCCAAGCACAGTCGGCGTGGTTGTCCGGCCAAATTTCCAGTCTCACAAAGCAGTCCACAGGAGAATAAGCCATGACCTACAGCGCCCTCCGCGCCCAGCAGCTCTCCCGGTACAACGACGACGCCGTCCTGTCCGCACCTCCCGCGCGGCTGCTCACCATGCTGTATGACCGGCTTCTCCTGGACCTCAAGCGTGCCCGCTTGGCGCAGGAGAGCACCAACTGGGACGTCGCCCGGGAGAACCTGTTGCACGCCCAAGCCATCGTTGCCGAACTGCGGTCCACGTTGCGCTTGGACGCCTGGGATGGCGCGGCATCGCTGGCGAGCATCTACGACTACTCCATGGAAGCGTTGATCGGCGCCAACATCTACCGTGATGTGGAACGGACCAAGGAATGCATTGAGCTCTTGGAGCCGTTGCGGCAGGGCTGGCATGAAGCGTCCGCCCAGTTGTCGGCCGATGCACCAGCTGCTGTTCCTGGGTCAGTTCCCGTCTCTACGGGCAGGGCGCTCGGTGTCGCTTGAGAACTGGTCCGACATCCTGGAGCGGTTCGAACGCGACATAGCCCTGGCCGTTTCCGGAGGAGCTGTTCCCCCGTGGACACCGCCTTTGGATGCCGGACCATTGCCAGCGTCGTTGGCTGACCGCGCCCGCCGGGTTTTGGACGCCCAGACGGACGCGGTCACCATCCTCAACCGCGTCAAGCACGACGCCGACACGCAGCTCAGTGCCATCGACGCCGTGCCGTCGGGGCCAGGCTCGGACCGGCCGCTGCTGCTGGACGTGCGCGGCTAGCTTTTGGCTGTGTCCTCGAGGAACTCCCGTGCTGCTGTCACCAAGGCCTCAGATCCACGGGCCAATGTCGGCTGGATGACTGGTGCGAAGTAGGGCGAGTGGTTTGACGGAATGTCCGGGAGCAAGCCGGTTGACGCCCACTCTTGGAACAGGGAAGGGTCCGCGCCACCCAGGAACCAGAAGACCAGGGGAGCGTCTGCGGCTTTAGCCAGGGCTCCGACGTCTTCGCTGCCGGACACCGGGCCGGGATCGATGACCTTGTGGTCTCCGAATTTTGCCCTGAACGCGGCCTCGATCCTTCCTGCGGCCGACACGTCGTTGACCGTCAGCGGGAAGTGCTCTTCGTAATGGAACTCTGGTTCCTTGGTTGCCCCCGAGGCTGTTGCTTCGCTCTGCACAATGCGCTCGATCGAACCCAGTACCTTGTCCCTGGTGGCATTGCTGAAGGATCGCACGCTCAGCCCCAGCCTGGCCGTTTCAGGGATGATGTTGTTCTTTGTCCCGGAGTGGATCTGCCCTACCGTCACCACGGCCGAGTCGCTGGCTGCGAGTTCCCGGGAAACGATGCCCTGCAAGCGGACGGTGGCAGCCGCGGCCATCAGGACAGGATCAATGGTGGTCTCGGGGCGTGAGCCGTGGCCGCCCCTGCCATGCAAGGTGATGCTGAGGGAATCCGCGGACGCCATGGTGACGCCGGGCCGGATACCAAACCATCCGGCCGGGAACGGTGCCACATGCTGGCCGAGGACGACGTCGGGCTTGGGAACACGGTCGTAGAGGCCGTCCGTGACCATGGTTTCCGCGCCGCCACCCCATTCCTCAGCCGGCTGGAACACAGCGACAAGGGTGCCCTGCCATTCCTCTTTTTGATGAGCGAGCGTTTCCACCGCTCCGACGAGGCACGTCACGTGGACGTCATGCCCGCAGGCGTGCATCACCGGCATGTCTTTGCCTTCGTGATCGACGCCGACCACCGTGCTGGCGTAGTCCAGGCCCGTTGCTTCCTTGACCGGCAGCGCGTCCATGTCGGCACGGAGCATGATCACCGGACCTGGTCCGTTCTCGAGGACGCCCACTACGCCGGTCTTACCAATATTTCGGTGCACGGTAAAGCCCAGTTTTTTGAGATGGCCCTCGGCGATTCCTGCCGTTCTGGCTTCCTGGAAGGACAGTTCCGGATTTGCGTGGAGGTCTTTGTAAAGGTCTTCGAGGTCAATGCTCATGGGTCTGCCCTTTCGTTCGACGCCGTCGGTCTGGCCAGTGTATCCACACCAAAATCTGCGCGAGCTGGGAAATCCGGGCACACTAGTGGGCATGAATGATTCCCAGCCTGTCACGACGCAGGAATCCACAGTTGAGGACTGGACTCGGGCTCTGGCAGAGTCGACCGGTTCTCCCGGCGGCGGGGCCGGGACCGGGGTGATGCTGGCCATCGCCGCGTCCCTGACCTCGATGGTTGCCGGGTACACGGAAGCTGATGAGGGCGAGCGCGTTGTGCTGGCAGAGCTACACACACGCGCCCGTACGCTCCGGGAAACCGCGCTGCAGTTGGCTGATGAGGACGCCGCGGCTTCAAAGGCCTTCGGTGCCGCTTTCCGGCTGGATCCAGGCCCGGAACGGGAAGACGCGATCCATCGTGCATCTGTCGATGCGGCCAAAGCGTCCGCAGTGCTTGGCGAGCAGGCCATCGACGCTATCGAAGACCTGGGGTGGCTGGCGGCAAACGGCAATTCGGCGTTGATAGCTGACGTCGTGGTGGCCTTCGGAGCGCTCAGGGCGGCTATCGCAGGTGCCCGCACCAACGTCAGTTTCGACCTTGGGTCGCTCACCTCTGCCGGCGATGACTTGGAGAAGGTCCGGAAAGAACATCCTCACCTGTGGGATACCGTCAATCGGCTGAGCGATGCCTTGGACCGGATTGACGAGCTGACGGCCAGCGTGGACAAGAAAGCAGCGCCGACGGACGGGTTGTGAGGCCCAGTGTGCGCGGCATTTCCGCGGCAAGGGGTGTAGAGCAGGCCCCACAACGGGCGTTCCATAAGTGCGCACCACGTTTGCAAAATTAGTCTGCCGATTTCGCTAACGGGCATGTGAGTGCTGCCGATAGCTGTTGCTGAGCAGGGATCGCTCGATGCATGGCCACGGATTGGCCTTACGACACCACCAGGCAGGACTTTGTGCTTGAATCCGTGACTTCCGCAGCCTTGGCCAGCGCCTTGGACGCGCTTTCCTTGCGCCAGCGGACCATCGCCAACAACATCGCGAACGTGAACACGCCCAACTACCAAGCCAAACGGGTTTCCTTCGAAGACCAGTTGGCGGCCTCGGTGCGTTCCGGCGGTGGCAACGTCAATGCCACGATCTCCCCTTCCGATGAGCCAACCCGGACAGACGGCAACAACGTCAATCTGGACACCGAGACCTTATCCAACATCGATACCGTGCTGCGTTACCAGTTCGCCTCAAGGGCCGCGGCTGGCGAATTCACCTCCCTCCGCACCGCGTTGAGGACCAACTGATGACGTTTGACGCGATTGGAATCGCGGGCTCAGCACTGACAGTCCATCGCAAATGGCTCGACGCTGTCTCCGACAACCTCGCCAACATGAACAACGCATCGCGTACCGACGGCGAAGCGTTCCGTGCCCGCTACGTCGAGGCGGCGGAAGGCAACAACGGCGATGGGGTGTACGTGAAGAGCACACCCCTGGGAGACGGCGAAGGCCGCATCGTGCACCAACCCGACCACCCACTGGCCGACGCTGATGGCAATGTGAGGTACCCGGATATCGACATGGCTGAACAGATGGGCACTTTGATCATTGCCCAACGCGGATACCAAGCCAACGCACAAGTGGTGGACCGGGCTCGCGAAACGTACTTGGCAGCACTCGAGATAGGAAAATCCTGATGGCCTTGGGCCCTCTTGAAGCCATCCAGGGTGTCACGGGCACCGGCTACGTCGGCGCTGGAAGGGTCGAGACGTCTCAGTCAGCTGCCACCGGTGGCGACTTCGGCACTGCCCTGACTGGCGCCGTCGACGATTTGCAGTCGTTGCAGTCAACGTCCAAGGAACTGGCCGTGTCCGCGGTGACCGGGAACCTCGACGATATCCACAAAGCAACCCTTGCTTCCACGCGCGCCCAAGTGACTTTCGAACTGGTGGCCACCGTCAGGAACAAGGGTATTGACGCGTTCAACGAGATCATGAGGATGCAGGCCTGATGCCACCCGGGATTTCCCAGTTCTTCCGCAAGCTTGGCAGCGGCATCCAAGCCTTTTCACCCGCCCAGCGAACCCTTGCCATTTTAGGCGTGGCCGTCCTGGTCCTTGGCGGTGTTGCACTGACAGCGTGGCTGGGGAAGCCCTCCTACTCGCCGCTGTTCTCCGGCCTGAAGGACACGGACGCCAACAGCATCGTGGAGCAGCTCCGCAAGGACAACATTCCTTACGAGCTGAGCAACGGTGGATCCACCATCCTGGTCCCGGAAGACAAGGTCTACGACGAGCGCCTCAAGGCTGCGGCCGCGGGCCTCCCCTCTGCTGCCGCCACCGGCTATTCGCTGCTGGACAAACTGGGCGTGACGTCCTCTGAGTTCCAGCAGTCGGTGACCTACAAGCGGGCGCTGGAAGGCGAGCTCGGTACTACGGTGCAGGCCATGGACGGCGTCAAGAGCGCAGCAGTGCGGCTCGCGATCCCTGAGAAGTCCGTCTTCGTGGACACCACTCCGGAGGCCACGGCATCCGTGTTCGTGGAAACCCAACCCGGCACCACGTTGTCCTCGGACAAGGTCCAGGCTATTGTGCATCTGACATCGGCAGCGATTGAAAACCTCAAACCCACCAACGTTTCCGTGGTGGACTCCCAAGGGAACGTTCTCTCCACGGTGGGCGGCGGGGCTACGGGTTCTTCGTCCAAGCAGGCCGCCGATTACCAGCAGCGCACCTCGGACGCCGTCAGGGCAGTCCTCGACAGCGTAGTGGGACCCGGCAATGCCACCGTGGCTGTCGCTGCGGACGTCACCGCCGAATCCGCGCAACAGCGCAGCGAAACGTTTACCCCTGCTGCGGATACCCCCGCGCTCAGCGAATCAACCAAAACGGAGACGTACACCGGAACGGGCGGCGGAGCAGCAGGCGTACTCGGCCCGGACAACATCGCCGTACCCGGCGGGACTGAAGGCAACGGCAGCTACGATTCCAGCGACACCACCAAGAACAACGCCGTCAACAAAGTCACCGAAGACCGGACCATTCCGCAGGGCGCCGTGAAGCGTCAGACCATCTCCGTGGCGATCAACCAGGCCGCAGCGGGTGGCGTCAACGTGGATTCGGTGCGTGCCCTGGTCACCTCAGCGGCCGGGATCGACGCAGCCAGGGGCGACGTGGTGACCGTGGAAGTGCTCCCGTTCAGCACCGCTGCTGCGGACAAGGCGGCCGAAGCACTGGGCGCTGCCCAAGCGGACGCAGAAGCAGCCAAAGAGGCGGCCCTGATGAACACGCTCATTCTCGCCGGCAGCATCATGTTGGCCGCCATCGCCTTGATCGTGGCCGTACTTATCACCCTGAAGCGTCGCCAGCGGCGCGAACCTGTGGACCTCGGCGAGAAGGCAGACTACGACGCCTTGCCGGAAGCCATTCCCACGCCGGCCCTCACGGGGCCGCCCACCACAGCGATTGAGCTGACCTCCATCCAGCCTCCCGCGCCGATCCAACCCACTCCTGCTTTGCCGCTCCCAGGCTCGGACGCACTGGACGGCGAGGTGAAGCGCGCCCAGATCGAGGCCATGGTGGCGGACAACCCGGCGCGCACGGCCGAGTACTTGCGCGGACTCATGGATGAAAGGCAATCCGTATGAGCCATACGGTTCCGGAAGCATCGGCCCTGAACGGGGTGCAGAAGGTAGCAGTGGTGCTCATGCAGATGAGTGCCTCCAGTGCTGCCGCGGTCATGGCCCAGTTCTCCGAGTCCGAAGCCGAGGACATTGCGGCCGAGATCGTCCGGCTCCGCCGCGTTTCCTCGGTAGTGGCGGACCACGTGATCAACGAGTTCCACGGACTGGCTGTCAGCGGCCGCCGCACTGCCCGCGGCGGCCAGGAATTCGCCGTCGGGCTTCTTGAAGCGTCCTTCGGCGCGGACAAAGCCGCAGGCTTCATGGATCGCCTCGCATCCACTATGGCCGGGAAGTCCTTCGAGTTCCTGGAAATGATGGACCCCGGGCAAATCCTGGCGCTGATCGACGGCGAGTTGCCGCAAACCATCGCGCTGATCCTTGCCCACCTGCGGCCGGGGAAGGCCTCCGCAGTCATGTCCGGGCTGGGGGACGTGCAACGGATCGAGGTCGCCCGCTGCATCGCGACCATGGGCTCGGCCTCCCCGGAAGCTGTGGGGATTGTGGCTGACACCTTAAAGGTTCGTGCAGGGGCAGTCATGTCGCAGCGGAAATCCAACGAGGTCGTCGGCGGCATCCAGCCGTTGGTGGATATCATCAACCGCTCCGACGTCAGCACCGAACGCTCGGTGCTGGATGGCTTGGGTACCTTGGATCCGGAGCTCGCCACGGAGGTTCGTGCGCGCATGCTCACGTTCGTGGACATCGTGAAACTGGAACCGCGGGACATCCAGCAGATCCTCCGCGGGGTCAGCGCCAACGTCCTTGCCGTGGCCATGAAGGGCGCCCCGCCCGTGGTGCTGGATACCGTCCGCGCCAACATGTCCGGCCGCAACCTGGAAATACTCGAATCCGAAATGGCCGCGTCCGGCCCGGTCCGCGCCTCGCAGGTGGAGGAAGCCCGGGCCGAGATTGTCCGGTCCATCCGCCAACTCGAAGCAGAAGGAGCCATTGTTGTCCGGCGCGGAGACGAGGACGACTTTGTCTACTGAGCACTTCATGCGCGTCGCGTTCCCATCGATCGGCGGACAGCCCACCGGGCGGTCCACCGAATCCGACCGTGGCTTCGTCCAAGGCCACGCAGCCGGTTACGCCGCAGGGATGCATGCTGCCGCCGCAGAGCAGCGCCAGCTCCAGGACCGGTTGCGGGCAGAGCATCAAGAAATGCTCGACGCCGGCCGCTCGGCTTTGGCCCGCTCCGTGCAGCTTTTGCAGGCGGCAGCCGCGGCGGCGCAGCAGCGCCAGGAAGTCGCCTTGGAAGAGGTGCAGGACGTGTTGGCGCTCAGTGCGATGGAGCTCGCAGAGGCAATTCTTGGCTACGAACTCCTGGACGGCGAGACGACCGCGAGGGCCGCGGTGCGTCGTGCCCTCAGTAGCGGCAGCACCGGCGTCGGAAACGTCACCGCCGTCCGCCTCCACCCAGGCGACATTGCCGCCTTGGCTTCGTCCGGCGTCACCGAACTCACCGGTGTTGAACTCAAGGCCGATGCCGCGCTCAACCCCGGTGACGCCGTCGGGGAGTATCCGAACGGTTGGATCGATGCCCGCATCAGCACCGCGCTGGAGCGGGCCAAGCAGGCGCTGCTCGGGGTCGAGTCGTGACGGCGTACCGGCCGCACGCCAACCGCTTCCACGCAGCCGTGGACGCGGCTGCTCCGCAACGAGTCGGAACCGTCACCTCCGTGCTCGGCCTGGGACTGGAAATCGCCGGGTTGAACTGCGCGGTCGGCGAACTCGTGACGGTCGGCTCGGGTGCTGGAACGCTCGACGCCGAAGTGGTCGCCTCGGTCAGCGGGGCAGTGCGGTGCATGCCCCTGGGCCGGTTGACCGGTGTTTCCGCCGGAGCTCCGGCACGGGCGAAGGGAACACCCATGCTGGTGCCCACGGGCGCGGGGCTGTTCGGGCGCGTGGTGGATGCGCTGGGCAGGCCAATCGACGGGAAAGGTCCGCTGGCACCCTCCCAGCGTGTTCCCCTGGAACAGGAAGCCCCGTCGGCCATGAGCAGGGCCCGCATCGACACGTCCCTGCAGACCGGCGTCCGCGTCCTGGACACCATGACCACCCTGGGGCGCGGCCAACGCATGGGCTTGTTCGCCGGATCAGGCGTGGGCAAATCCTCGCTGCTTTCCATGGTGGCCCGCGGAACCGACGCCCAAGTTTCCGTGATCGCCCTGGTGGGGGAGCGTGGCCGTGAAGTCCGCGAATTCCTTGAGGACGACCTCGGCCCCGAAGGCCTGGCCCGCTCCGTGGTGGTGGTTGCCACGTCTGACGAACCCGCCCTCATGCGGCTCCGGGCCGCCGTCACCGCAACCCGCATCGCCGAGTCCTTCCGTGAAGCCGGCAAGGACGTGGTGCTCATGATGGATTCCCTGACCCGAGTCGCCATGGCCCAGCGCGAGATCGGCCTCTCCGCAGGTGAGCCGCCCGCGACACGTGGCTACCCGCCGTCGACCTTTTCTGTCCTGGCGAGGCTCTTGGAACGTGCCGGTACAGCGGAAACCGGCTCCGTGACCGGCATCTACACAGTGCTGGTGGACGGCGACGACCACAACGAACCCATTGCCGATGCCGCCCGCTCCATCCTGGACGGCCATGTAGTCCTGGACCGCAAACTGGCCGTCACCGGGCACTTTCCCTCCGTTGATGTCTTGGGCTCGGTGTCGCGTGTGGCGTCCAAAGTGAATCCGCGTGAGTACACCGCGCTCGCGGTCTTGCTTCGCCGGGTCCTTGCGGCACGGCGTGGTGCCCAGGACCTGATCGACGTCGGCGCGTACCGGCACGGCAGCAACCCGCTGGTGGATGCCGCCCTGGACCACGAGGCCGCGATCAACCAGTTCCTGCGGCAGCCCATGGGCGAATCGATGCCCCACGGTGATGCATGGGCCGAGCTCTCCCGACTTTCAGCGCACTTTGGACACTTTGAAGGAGACGCATGAACCGACAATTCTCCTTGGCCGGGCTCTTGAGGCTGCGGCAAGCCGAACAGAAATCTGCGGAAAGCGGGCTGGCCGCGGCCAACTCGCGTTCGGCGTCGTTGCGTGCGCGGCGGGCGGAAGCCCGTGAGTCGTTGGCCGATTCCGCCGGGCATGCCGGGGATTCCGCGTCCTTGCTGGCCATCGCTGCGTCACGTGCCTCGTCCCAGAGCATGCTCGCCGAACTGGACGCGTTGGCCGCGAGCGCTGAAGCCGAGGCTGTCAGTGCCCGGGCCGAGTACACGGAGGCCAAGCGCCGGGCCGTGGGTCTGGAGAAACTCGAAGTCCGTCACGACGCCGAGTATGCCGCTTCTGCCCTCCGCACCGAGCAGGGTGTGCTGGACGAGATCGCCTCCACGGCGTGGCACAGGAAGGCCAGCTCATGAGCATGACCGACGCCATCGGGCGGATCCAAAGCATTGAGTCCCAGCTGCAGCAGTTGGCCCAGGGGGCGCGGGTGTCCGCTGCTTCGTCGACTTCGTCCAAAGCGGCTTCGCCGACGGATGCTGCGTCCTTCGAATCCGCGCTAAGCAGCGCGATGGGCACTTCATCTGCCACATCCTCTTCCTCGGCTTTGGTTTCAGGTTTGAGCGCTGCCGGTTTGGGTTCCCTGCTGCCCGCCGCGGGAAGTACGACGGCGACTGCCAAAGCGGCGGCCGTCGGCACCAGCGGTGGCTCCGTCACGGGTGACGCCGTGGTGGCAGCGACCAAGAAATACATTGGCGTGCCCTACGTCTGGGGTGGAACGAATCCGGCTGTAGGCATGGACTGTTCCGGTTTCGTCCAAAGGGTCTTCAAGGACCTCGGCGTTGAACTGCCCCGTGTGGTCAGCGACCAAATGCAGAAAGGCACTGCCGTTGCGTCGTTGGCAGAGGCGAAGCCCGGGGACCTCTTGGTCAGCTACGGTGGCGATCATATCTCCATCTATCTGGGCAACGGCAAAGCAATCGACGCTCCGGTGCCTGGTCAGACCATCCAGATTCGGGACGCCTGGGAGAAGTACTCCAACCTGACCTCCATTCGCCGGATAGTCACGGCAGGTGGTGCGTAGTGCAGACGGTTGTTGGGAGTGGCTCAGCCCGCGGGGCTGGGAGTGCCGTGGGCACTGCTGGTGCTGCTGGAGGCGGGGTGGCCGGTGGTGCTGTGAGTGCCGGGGCTTTTGATGCGGTGATGGATGAGCTTGAGCCGGACGTGGCTGCGGGAACTGGTGTGGCCGTGGTTGCCGGCGTGCCTGGGGTTATGTCGTTCGACCATTTCGATGGCTCGCTGCCCATTCGACGGTTGGAACGGCACGGTGCGCAGGGAACCCCCGAAACGGAAGTAGCTCCGCACGGAAGCGCCGGAGGTGGAGCTGCCAGTGCTCCCGCGGCTGCACCCGAACCCGTGCCCACACCTGCACCCACTCCCGGCGACGCCCGGCTGACCCTGCCTGGCGGGGTGTCCGGTGGCGCTTCTGTTCCTGCGGCCGCGCCGACCGTGCCGGCTGCAGGGTCTCCGGCTGCATTCACGGGCATTGCCACTTCGGTTTCCGCCCATTTCGATGGCTCGCTGCCCATTCGACGGTTGGAACGGCACGGTGCGCAGGGAACCCCCGAAACGGGTGAGTTCGGGTCGGACACAGCTGCGGGCGCTGGTGTGGCCGTGGTTGCTGGTGGGCTTGGAGCTGCACAGGTATCTGGAGCTGCAAGAGCGGGCGCGGCTGGCGAAGCACTTCGGCCCGACCATTTCGATGGCTCGCTGCCCATTCGACGCTTCCTACCATCGAATCCGCAGGGAGCCGTCGAAACGGGTGAGCTCGAGTCGGACATAGCTGCGGGCGTTGGTGTGGCCGTGGTTGCTGGCGTGCCTGGGGTTATGTTGCCCGACCATTTCGATGGCTCGCTGCCCATTCGACGCTTCCTACCATCGAATCCGCAGGGAGCCGTCGAAACGGGTGAGCTCGAGTCGGACATAGCTGCGGGCGTTGGTGTGGCCGTGGTTGCTGGTGTGCCTGGGCCCGGGGCTGCTGGAAATACGACTGGCACGGGTGTGCCAATTACTTTGGCGGCGGGCCCCACCCCATCCATTGCATCAGCAGCAGGCTCACCCACGGATAGCGACGACCTGCCTTCTGGCCATTTCGATGGCTCGCTGCAGAATCGACGTCTCCTGCCGTCTAACGTGCAGGGAACCGTCGAATCGGGGGCGATCCAAGCCCCCGCACCGGCCCAAGCCCCCGCGGCGACCCCAACACCCGCACCGGCCCACGTCGCAATGCACCCCGCCGTGCTGAACACGCCGTCCGGACCGACGCCCACCCTGCAACCAACCCAAGCCCAGCCCGCACCCATCGCGCAGCAACCACTCACGCCACAGCTGGCCTCGCCCCTCTTTTCGCTGGCGTCGGCTGCGCCGGGGGAGCACGTGATGACCCTGCGGGTATCGCCTGAAGACCTGGGCCCCCTTACAGTCCGGGCACACATCGACGCCGCGGGCGTAAGGATCGAGCTGTTCGCTCCCGGGGACGCCGGCAGGGAAGCGGTCCGGCACGTCCTGCCGGAACTCCGGCGGAACCTCGAAGACTCCGGGGCCAGCTTGAGCCTCTCATCGCACAACAGCCCATCTGAAACAGGAAAAGACACCGGCCAAGGCACTGGACAGGGACCATCACAGGGCCCCGGCCAGGGGAACGGGCCAGCCAACGGAAACCGCGATGCCGAACAGGCCCGACGCTCCGGTGACGTGGGGGGCGACGGAACCGAAGACCAACCGCAGCAACGACGCCGGCCGCCGCCCGGCGTCGTGCATGAACCCGGCACCCCACCCCGACTGGACATCCTCGTCTGACGTGAAGGAGAGACAACCATGACCACTATTCCCGCAATAGCCAACAACGGCATCGGGTCCGGGGAGGCTGTTCGTACCCCAGTCAAGACCATGGATTCCGAGGTTTTCATGTCCTTGCTGGTGACGCAGCTGCGGTACCAGGATCCAAGCGCGCCCATGGACACCAATCAGATGATGAGCCAATCGGTGCAGCTTTCCATGATGGAAAAGATGACCGAGCTGACCGCCGGTGCCAAGGAGAGCTTCTCGCTGCAGATGCGTACCGCGGCGGCGCAGATCATCGGGACCCAGGTGAGCTACACGCTGACCGACGGCACAAAGGGAGAAGGCATTGCCGGCGCCGTGTCGTTCGTGGATGGCGTTCCAACGGTGACCGTCGGCGAGGCCAAAGTGCCGCTGGACCTGATTACCGGCATGACCGCCTCGACCGCAACCACCCCTCCAACCAGCTGATTCTCACCAACTTCACCCGAAGAAAGGCAACACCATGCTCCGTTCGCTGTACTCCGGAATTTCCGGCCTCCGAGCCCACCAGACCATGCTGGACGTCACCGGAAACAACATCGCCAATGTGAACACCACGGGCTACAAGTCGTCGTCCGCGCAGTTCCAGGACACGCTCTCGCAAATGACGCAGGGCGCGGCTGGGCCCCAGCAGGATGTCGGCGGCTCCAACCCCGCCCAGATCGGGCTCGGCGTCCGGGTGGCCGGCGTCAGTACCAACTTCGGGCAGGGCTCGTCGCAGAGCACCGGTCGCGGCACTGACCTGATGATTTCCGGCGAGGGGTTCTTCGTCACCGGCAAGGGCACGCAGCAGTACTACACCCGGGCGGGTAACTTCCAGATGGACGCGGCGGGCCGTTTGGTCAGTCCCGACGGCGGCATCCTCCAAGGCTGGACGGCCACCAACGGTGTGGTGAACGCGGGCACGGCAACCGGTCCGATCACCTTGTCGCCGGACACCACCGCACCGGCAGTTGCCACTACGCAGGCGACCCTCGGCGGCAACCTGCCATCGGACGCCGCTGTGGGCACATCGGTTGAACGCCAGGTCAAGGTGTTCGACGCCAACGGAGCAGAGCGCAGCCTCACCCTGACGTTCAGCCGTTCGGCTACTGGCTGGAACGTGGCAGGCGCGGATGCCAACGGGGCCACGGGAGCTTCCACCCTCACCTTCGCCAACGGTGCACTGACGTCCGGCGGGACCATGACCGTTGGCGGGATTACCGTAAACATGGGTTCCGTGTCGGGCTTTGCGCAGATGAGCACCCTGGCGGTCACCGGACAGAACGGCGCAGAAGCCGGTGAGCTCGAGTCCTTCACACTGGCCGGCGACGGTTCCCTGATCGGCTCCTTCAGCAACGGCGCCAAGGAAGTTCTGGCCCGGGTGGCGTTGGCCCGCTTCACCAATCCCGAAGGCCTCGAAAAGGCGGGCGGCTCCACCTATGTAGCCACGGCAAACTCGGGCGCTGCCCAGCTTGGCGTTGCAGGCGAAGGAGGACTTGGTTCGCTGACGTCGGGTTCGTTGGAGATGTCCAACGTGGACCTGTCCCAGGAATTCACCAACCTGATCGTGGCCCAGCGCGGTTTCCAGGCCAACGCCCGCATCATCACCACTTCCGACGAGGTCCTGCAGGAACTGAGCAACCTGAAGCGCTAGTGGCCCGCGTCCTAAGTGGCTGCCGGAATTTGGCCAGTAAGGGCGGGGCGGGCCGTCCTGCCCTCCAGCAGGTCGGCGGCCCGCGTTGCGACGAGTTCGCTGAGGAAGCCAATTTCCTCCGGCGCGGGCACTGCAGCCGCGGCTGTGGCCACCGACTCCAGTACGGTGGCCGCGGTCCCTGCGCGTCTCCGGCGTCCATGCCCCATGCCACGCCTTCCCGGATGACGTGGTCAAGGGTGAGGTAGTTGAGCAGTGATTGGCCGCCCACTGCATGGCCGGCGTTGTTGCTCGGGGCATAGAGCAGCAGGGTAGGGGCGGTGTCATAGAGCGGGGCAAGCCTTACTTCGCCGCCGTCCCGGAGCATTATCGAGTAGTTTTTCGAATGCGCGTCCCCGTTGCCAATCACGAGGTTGAAGGTAATGGCCCGCAGCAGCGCCCGCCGGAATTCGCGGTCGTCCCTGCTATGCGGTGCCGCTGCCTTCGCGAGCCGGGTGAGTCGGGACGGCGGGTTCGTGGAGATTTCGTACTTGGACGTGCTGGCCAGCGCCAGGGCTTGGGTGAAATCTTCTTGGTGCAGCCGAGCGCCGTCCGGGGTCCGGTCGTACCGTGTCACCACGATCGCCTGTCGAGACCCGAACGTTTCCAGATACGCTTCCGCGGCCGGCAAGCCGGACGAAGCAGCCACCTTCAGCGCCCAGTCTTCGGAGGCGAGCAGGTGCTGGACCGGCGAGCAGTCGGCACCCAAGATGGCCAGCAGCCCCATGGCGTCCGGGGTCGATAGCCCGTTCTCCGACGCAAGGTGGGAGCGGACCTGGCCCTCCGGCAGGAGTCCGCTGAAGTAGTTGTACACTGCGGTGCCCTCGATTTTTTTCCGGCCAACCGGCAGCGAGAGGGATAGCAGGACGGAAGAGGAGCCGTACTCAGCAACTATGTCTGTGTCGTACAGGAAGGTCATTCTGAGCCCATTTCCGGTCAGGACCCCAACGTGTTGCCCATTCAGGAACACTTCCAGGCTCTTGTTCCGCGGGCTCACAATTTGACCTGTAGCTTCGAGAACCGGGGGACCAAGGCGACGTCGCGGCCGAGAACCCGAATGGCTTCCATTGCGAGAACGACGGAGACCGCTTCGCCGTGCTCGAGCCGGACAATCGTCCGGCGGGCGGTGCCAAGCCGGTCCGCCAGTTCCTGCTGGGTCAGGGAAGCTTCCTTGCGGGCATCACTGATCGCCCGCCCCAAGGAGGCGGCATTGACGGCCCGGTAAAACGGCGTTTGTGCCAAATATTGCCCATTTGGCCACAATGAAGGTTTGTGCCAAGTATCTGGCACACGGCATGCGCGGCGGCCCCAAGGGATCCGGCTGTAGCCCAGACGCTGGCCCGGGGAGCTGGTTATCCTGCCGCCTTCCTAACGCCGCGCCCTGCCCGGCCGACAGTAGGGGGAAGAACCGCCTCCATCCCCAGCTAAAGCAGAACAGCCCATGATCGTTGTCACCCGCCTGAACGGCACAAGCTTCGCCGTGAATCCGGACATCCTCGAACGGATCCATGAGAGTCCGGACACCCATCTGGTGACTCTCGACGGCGCCGCTTACGTCGTGCGGGAATCGCTGGCTGAAGTGGTGGAGCTGATAGCCAATTATCGCGCCAGTGTGCTGCGCCGCGCCCACGACCTTCCCGCGGTGTCGGGCTACCCGCTGAGCCTGGTCCGGTCTGCGGATGCGGAAGAAGACCCGGAACCCAACCACCCGAACGGAAGGTAGTCCATGACAATCGTCGGCCTGCTGCTGGCCTTCGCATCCGTGGTGGCCATGGTCACCTTGGAGCACGCGAACCTGATGTCGCTGCTCTTGCCCGCGCCCATGATCCTGGTTTTCGGCGCCACCATCGCGGTGGGGCTTGCCGGCAACACCTTCCGTGACGTGGTCCAAGCCTTCAAGGATGTGCCCAAAGCGTTCATCGGCAAGCCCGCCAAGCCCACGGAGAGCATTGACGAACTGGTTCGCCTCGCCGAGAAAGCCCGCAGCGACGGCCTCCTGTCCCTGGAGGAAGAGGCCAACAACGCCAATGACCCGTTCCTGCAGCGCTCGCTTCAGAACATCGCCGACGGCACCGACGCCGAGGAACTCCGCCTCCTGATGGAGGACGAGATCGACACCAAAATGCGGGCCGACCACGTCTCTTCCAAGTTCTTCGCCGCGCTGGGCGGGTATGCGCCCACCATCGGCATTATCGGCACAGTGGTCTCCCTGACCCACGTCCTGGAAAACCTATCCTCGCCGGACCATCTCGGCCCGATGATCGCTGCCGCCTTCGTGGCCACCCTCTGGGGCCTGCTCTCCGCGAACTTCATCTGGCTGCCGTTGAGCGCCAAGCTCAAGCGCCTCTCCGAGCTTGAAATCGAACGCATGACGCTTCTCATGGAGGGCTTGCTGGCCGTGCAGAACGGAACCCAGCCGCTGCTGCTGGCCGAGCGGCTCCGCGCCATGGCCCCGGCGGAGACCCGCGGCAAGTCGAAGGGAAGCAAGGACAGAGCGGACGACGGCGGCAAGCCCGGCAAGCTTTCGGCGTCCAGGGCAGCATGAGGTCGCGCAGGAGACGCGGCGGGCAGCCTGAAGAGCACCACGTCGACGAGCGCTGGATGGCCTCCTACATGGACATGGTCACAGTGCTGATGTGCATGTTCATTGTCTTGTTCGCAATGTCCTCGGTGGACCAGGTGAAGTTTGAGAAGCTGCGGAACTCCCTGGCCACGGGGTTCGGCACGGAGATCAGCCAGAAGGTGGACACCGCCAGCGGCGTAGTGGTGCCGGCCGAACTCGCCACGTCCAACGGCGAGGGTTTCTCGGCCTTGGACCTTGCCATCAAGGAGGCTGACAAGCTCACGGCGCTGCAGGGCGCCATGCAGGCCAAGTTGGATGCCCAGGGCTTGTCTGCCAACGTGCAGTTCGTGGTGGGGGAGCGTGGCCTGACGGTAAAGCTCGTGGGCTCCCAAACGTTCTTCCAGCCAGACATGCCTGACCTCACGCCCAAGGCCGTCCAGATCCTGAACACCATTGCTCCCACCGTGGTGGGTTCCGGCCTGGAGGTGATGGTGGAGGGCCACGCCGCCAAGGGGGTCACGGCGTTCGCGTCCACGTGGGAGCTTTCGGCGGCACGTTCTGTGAATGTCCTGCGGTATTTCGTTGACAAGTCAGGCATGCCGCCCGGGCGGATCGGCGCGGTCGCTTTCGGTGCTGCCCGCCAGGTCACGGACGACTCCACGGAGGAGCTGATGGAACTGAACCGACGGGTGGACGTGGTGCTGCTGTCCGCCAGCCCGGAGGATGTCAGGGCGTTGATTCCGGGGGCCATCGAGGCTCAAACCAAGGAGTCGGCCGCCGCGGCAAAAGCGGCGAAATAGCTGCCGAATAATCGTCCTCGGAAAGCCTTACGCCGCCCGCTGACGTGCCGATAGTGCCATCCGTGGGAGAACAGGAAGATCGTGCGGCGGGACGCCAGCGCACTGTGGACGTCTATGACTTCCGCCGCCCCACCACGTTGCCCCGCCAGCATAGCCGGGTGCTGGAAGTGGCTTTCGAAACCTTCGCCCGCCAGTGGGGTACTCAGCTCACCGCCAAGGTCCGGCTGAAGTCAACCGCCACCCTGGAACAGCTCAGCATGCAGAGCTACGACGAATACTCCGCGTCCCTTCCGTCGGTCACCTCCATGGTGCTGTGCAGGATCGACGGGAGTGAGTCCCGGCTGGTGATCCAGTTCCCGGCGACAGCGGCATTGTCCTGGCTTAGCCGAATGCTCGGAGGGTCCACGGACGCCGCGGCCCCGGAGCGGAAGTTCACGCAGATCGAGCACGCGTTGATTTCCCGCATGGTGGAGGAGGTGCTGGAGGACCTCCGGTATTCGCTCGGCAACCTCCTGACCCAATCCGTGACCATGGACGGCATCCAGTACAACTCCCAGTTCGCCCAGGCGGCGGCGCCGTCTGAACTGATGATTGTGGCCTCCTTCAGCGTCAACGTGGGCGAGACGCAGTGCGCCGCTACCCTGGCTATGCCTGCCGACGTCCTGCTCTCCAGGCTCGGCGACGTCAACCCCACTGTCCACAGCGTTGACAACGAGGATTTGGTCCGTACGCAGCTCGCCCAGGTCCCCGTGGACGTTGCCATCCAATTGACCCCCGCACCGGTGACGCCAGCACAGGTCCTGGGTCTCGCCGTCGGCGATGTCCTGCCGCTGCCGCACTTGGAAAACCGGCCGTTCGACGTCACCATCAACGGCACCCGCCTGGCCACGGCCGCGGCTGCCCGCCACGGCTCCAGGGCCGCCGCCGTCATCGTCACAACCGAGGAGCACCAGCGATGAGCAACATTTTGACCCTTCAGGCGGCGGCAGCCGAACGCCTCGCCCTGCACCTGCCGAGTGCGTCCACCCTGCGTGTTGCTGGCATCGTTCCGGCTCAGGACGCAGCAGCCTACTCTTCTCCCGCCGTGACGGCGACATTCGTGGGCGCCTCGACGGCGGACTTCGCATTGCTTCTGGTGGACCGTTCGTTCCTGGCCGCCGCCGGCGGGTCCGGGCTGGGAGGCGCTGTGTCCGCCGTCGACGTCTTGCGCCCAGCCGTGGAACAGGCCGCCTCAGCGTTCGACGCCGGTGTGCTGGGGGAGTTGCGCGAGGAAGACGCCGCCGGGCTGCTGAACGACCCCGCGACGGCGGTTTTTGAACTGAACGACGGCGGTGCTCCCTTCGGCTGGTTCGCAGTCCGCGTGCGGGACAACGGTGCCGTTCCCGACCCCGGATTCCGGAGCAGCCAAGACAGCGACATGGCCGCACGCTTGGGCCTGATCAGCAACGTGGAAATGGCGCTGACCGTGGAAATCGGACGTACGCGGATGTCCGTTCGGGACGCCCTCGCTTTGGAGCCTGGACGTGTTATTGAGTTGGACCGCTCGGCCGGGGCACCTGCCGACGTACTGCTCAACGGCCGGCTGATTGCCCATGGCGAGGTCGTAGTGGTGGACCAGGACTATGCCGTCCGCATTACCCGCATTCTGGACGGGGCAGAGGGAACGCACTAGATGGATGCATTCATCCTGGGGCTGCGGGTGCTCGTAGCCCTCGGCGCTGTCCTGGGGCTGATCTGGTTCGTCCAGAAGCGCCTCGGCAAAGGCAAGGGCCGGCGACGGGCCGACGCTGCCCTCGCAGTGGTGAGCCGGCAGGTGGTGGGTCAGAAGGCCTCTGTGGTTGTAGTCGATGCGGGGGACAAGCGCTTCTTGCTCGGCGTTACTGAGCATGCCGTCACCGTGCTGCACAGCAGTGACGCGCCTGTGGTTGTTTCGGAGACCGTCGATGCTGTGGAGGAGCAGCCACCGGCGAGCTTCGCAGAGCTGTTCCGGCAGGCCTCGGGTGAGCCATCGTCCGGCCCGCGGGCCGAACCGCTCGGACCAGCGACCGGGGCACTGCCCGTGCTGCGCAGGCGCAGTGAACTCCACCGTGGCGGCCAGCCTCACCGTGCGGTCGATCCAGCCCGGCAGGCACCACCCATGCACGGCTCCATCCTGTCTGCCTCCACTTGGCGCCAAGCCTCGGAAGCATTCAGGGGACGCCGCAATTGAACAGATCCGCTGATTTCGGCCCACCCAGGCTGCGATTGCTTGCCGCGCGGCCGTGGCATGCCGTGCCCTGGGTCGTGTTGCTCACTGTGGGATTCCTCTGGCTCGGAATGGCAGCTGGGCACGCCACACCCATTGACCCCACCCAGCCCACGCCGCCCACCTCGCCGGCGGCGCCGGAATCCGGTGGAAACGTCAGCATCGATATCAACGGTCTGGACGGGACACCCTCCACGGCTGTCGTGACGCTGATCGGGATCACGCTGCTCTCGGTGGCCCCGGCGCTGCTGCTCATGATGACGTCCTTCACCAAGATTTTCGTGGTCCTGGCGATGACACGGAACGCTTTGTCCCTGCCGGCCATCCCGCCCAACCAGGTCTTGGCCGGCCTGGCCTTGTTCCTCTCCCTGTTCGTCATGTGGCCGGTGGTTTCGGACATCAACACGGTCGCCGTGCAGCCATACCTCAACGGTGGGCTGGACTTTAACGGAGCCATGTCCGCCGGCTGGTCCCCGCTGCAGCACTTCATGCTGGCCCATACGCGTGAAGAGGACATTGCACTGATGACAAGGGCAGCGGACATGGCCAACCCGGCCAACCCCGAATCCGTCCCGTTCCAGACGTTGGTTCCGGCGTTCATGATCTCGGAACTGCGGGCCGCGTTCATCATCGGCTTCGTCATCTTCATCCCGTTCCTGGTGATCGACCTCGTGGTCTCGGCAGCCCTGATGTCCATGGGCATGATGATGCTCCCGCCGGTGATGATCTCCCTGCCGTTCAAGATCCTGTTGTTTGTCCTGGTGGACGGTTGGGGCTTGGTCATCACGTCCCTGATCCAGAGCTATTCGAGCGGCTGATGGATACCAATGCAGTCCTGGACATCTGCCTCCAGGCAATGATTGTGGCGGCCAAGCTGGCCGCGCCCACCCTTGTTACCGCGTTGGTGGTTGGGCTGGCCATTTCGCTCCTGCAATCCATTACCCAACTCCAGGAAGCCACGCTGTCCTTCGTGCCCAAAGCTGTGGCAGTCGCCATCGCCTTGGTGGTGTGCGGCCACTGGATGATCTCGGAAATGGTCGCGTTCACCAACGAACTGTTCGCCCGCATCCCAGGACTGATCGGCGGAGCGTGAGGTGGACATTCCCATCGACCAGTCGTGGATCCAGGTTATGTTGCTGGCCTCGGTCCGCATGACGGCCTTCCTGGTGGTGGCCCCGCCGTTCGCCCATCACGCCATTCCGGCCCGGATCAAGGCGATGCTGGGGATCGGCTTGGGACTGGCGGTCTCACAGCGGCTGTCCGCGGATGCGGTTCCGGCGGACACCGCCGGCTTCGTCATGGCCGTCCTCCTGGAGTTGGTCACGGGCCTGGCCCTCGGCTTCCTGGTGATGGTGATCTTCGCCGCGATCCAGTCCGCCGGCAGCCTGGTGGACCTCTTCAGCGGTTTCCAGATGGCCCAGGCCTTCGACCCGCAAATGATGGTCAATGGTGCCCAGTTCACCCGGCTCATGCAGATGGCGGCCCTTGCCCTCCTCTTTGCCTCGGACGGTTACCAGATGGTCATCGGCGGCCTCACAGGGAGCTTCAACGCGTTACCACTGGCAGGCGGAATCGACCTCAGCCAGCCCATTGAAGCCATGGTCGGCGCAGTGACCGGGATGTTCCTCGCCGCAGTACAGATCGCAGGTCCGCTGCTGGTGGTCCTGGTGCTGGCCGACGTCGGGCTCGGCCTCCTGACCCGCGTTGCCCCTGCGCTGAATGCCTTCGCCTTCGGGTTCCCCTTGAAGATTTTCATCACCCTGGCCTTGGCTGGGTTCCTGTTCCTGGCGCTGCCCAGGCTCGTGGCAACTCTCGCCGAGCAAGCAGCCAATACTTTGATGGGGGTGGGCTAGTGGCGGATTCACAAGAGAAAACCGAACAAGCCACGGACAAACGGATGCGCGAGGTCCGGGAGAAGGGCCAGCTGTCCCGATCCCAAGACCTCATGGCGTGGCTGGCCGTTGGCGCCGCCGCTGCGATGCTCCCGGCCACCATCGATCACGCCTCCAACGCCGCCGTGGACCAGCTGTTCACCGTGAAGAGCGTCATCGCCGAGCCCGACCCCGCCAAAGCTGTGGCTGCACTGGAGGCAGGACTGGGTTCCCTCGCCGGAATCCTGGGGCCGCTGCTCCTGGTAGTCACGGTGGTGGTGCTGGCGGGATCGGCGCTTCAGGGCGGGATCCGGTTCAAGAAGTTCCGTGCCGAGTTCGAACATTTCAACCTGCTCGCCGGCTTCAAGAGGATGTTTGGCGGCCAGGCACTTTGGGGAGGCGTCAAAGCGTTGCTGAAGACCGCCGTCGTGGGTCTTGTCCTGTATGCCGTGGTGCAGGGGCTGATGCCCGTGCTGCTGACGGCAGGCGGCCTGCCGGTTGCGGGCGTGCTGGCTGCCGCTGCCGGCGGAATCGGCGCGCTCATCCAGTTCGCGGTGGCCGCCGGCCTGGTGTTGGCTGCAGCGGACATCTTCGTGGTGATGCGCCGCAACCGCAAGAAGACCCGGATGTCCAAGAAGGAAGTCCAGGACGAGAACAAGAACACCGACGGCGACCCCCTCATCAAATCCCAGCGCCGTTCGCGCCAGCTCAGCATGAGCCGCAACCGCATGATCGGCGCGATCGGGGACGCCGACGTCGTGCTGGTCAACCCGACGCACGTGGCAGTTGCGCTGAAGTACGACGCCGGCAAATCGGCACCTCGCGTGGTGGCCAAGGGGTCGGGTCTGATCGCTGCCCGCATCAGGGAGGAAGCCGAAGTGAAGGGAGTTCCCATGGTCCAGGACATCCCTCTGGCCAGGGCCCTCCACTCCGCCTGCGAACTGGGGCAGGAGATTCCAGTTGAGCTGTATCGCTCCGTGGCGGCAGTGCTGGCGTTCGTGATGTCGCTGAAGTCCCGGGGAACAGCGCGAGGCATACACAGTATGAAAGAGAGTTTCCAGGCATGAAGAACAACAAATTCGCCCGGCTTTCAGTACCGGTGGGAATCGTGGGCATAGTCCTGCTGCTGGTTGTCCCGCTGCCTGCCCCGCTGCTTGATTTCCTGATTGTCTGCAACATCCTGCTGGCACTCCTGATCCTGCTGACCAGTATGTTCGTGAAGAAGCCCCTGGATTTCTCGGTCTTCCCCTCACTGCTGCTCGTTGCCACGCTGTTCCGGCTGGGACTCAACGTCGCGTCCACGCGTTTGGTGCTCGGCCAAGGCTTTGCCGGGCAGGTGATCGAAGCCTTCGGGAAAGTCACGGTTGGCGGCTCCCTGATCATTGGCGCCGTGGTGTTCCTGATCCTGGTGGTGATCCAGTTCGTGGTGGTCACCAAGGGCGCCGAACGCGTTGCCGAGGTGGGCGCCCGCTTCACTCTGGACGCCATGCCGGGTAAGCAGATGGCCATCGATGCCGACCTCAACGCAGGGCTCATCACGGACGCCGAAGCCCGGAAACGCCGTGCCGAAGTTTCCGCTGAGGCAGACTTCTACGGGGCCATGGACGGTGCCTCGAAGTTCGTGAAGGGCGATGCCATCGCGGGCATCATCATTATCATCATCAACTTCGTGGGTGGCATCGCCATTGGCGTGCTGCAGCGGGGCATGGAAGCCGGCGATGCCCTCAACACCTACGGCCTCCTGACCATGGGCGACGGCCTGGTCACCCAGATCCCGGCCCTGCTCATGGCCGTCTCCACCGGCATGATCGTCACCCGGTCCAACGCCGAAGAGGACATGGGCCGCACGGCATCCTCGCAGCTGATGCAGTCGCCCAACGCCCTGCTGATTGCCGGGCTGGCGGCGGGGAGCATGGCCCTGATTCCAGGCATGCCTATCCTTCCGTTCTTGGTGGTGGGAGCCCTGCTGGTCCTCGCTTCGCGGCGGGTAGCGGCGCAACAGAAGCTCCGTGCCGAGGCCCAAGACGCCGAGGCCCTGGCGGCCGGCTCCGTCGAAGAAGACCCCAATGAGCGGCTCATGGAGGACATGCGCGTCCACCCGGTGGAGATACTGCTGGCCCCGGACCTGGTGGACATCGTCTCCGGTGCGTCCGATGATCTGCTGGCCCGCGTCCGGTCCCTTCGCCACAAAATTGCGATGGAACTTGGGCTCGTGGTTCCACCCGTCCGCACTCGCGACGCCTTGGACCTGCCTCCGTCCACCTATGCCATCCGCATCGCCGGCGTCGAGGCTGGAAGGGGAGTGGCGCCGTCGGGCAAGCTGCTTGCCTTGGGCGAATTCCTGGACGCCCTGCCTGGAACCGCAACCGTGGAGCCCGTCTTCGGGTTGTCCGGCAAATGGGTTCCCACCGAGATGCGACACAGCGCCGAGATGACGGGGGCAACGGTGATCGACCGCGTCTCAGTGCTGGTCACGCACCTGTCCTCGATCATCTCAGCCAACGCTGCGCGGCTCCTCACACGCGAGGACGTCCGGGTGCTCACCGAAGGCGTCCGCAAGCAGAGCCCGTCGGCGGTGGAGGAACTCACGCCGGGCCTGATGACCCTGGCCGAAATCCAGCGGGTATTGCAAGGTCTCCTCGAAGAGCGGGTACCCATCAACGACCTCCCGCGGATCTACGAAGCACTCGCGTTGCGGGCCAAGGTGTCCACCGATCCGGAGGCACTTATCGAGTCCGCGCGGCACGCGCTCGGTCCAGTACTGGCAAACAAGTACCTCGACGGTGCGGTTCTCAACGTGATCATGATCGATCCGCTGCTGGAGCAATCCATGCTTGAGGACATGCGCCCGGCCGAAGGCGGCACCCAAATCGTCATGGGTCAGGCGAAGCTGGACGGTGTCCTCACCTCGCTGAAGTCCGCTGTGGACGGCGCTGCTGCTGCCGGTCGGGAAGCCGTGCTCGTGTGTGCACCGGCCCTGCGCCCAGCCATACGGCGGCTTGTCGCCTCTCCCGAAGGCGGCGTTCCCGTCCTCTCGTACCGCGAAGTGACGTCCGCCAACATCCGCATCGAGACGGTGGGGGTGGTCCGCTATGCAGAAGCGCTACAAGCTTAGCGGTGCGTCGCTGGAAGCCATTCGATTCAAAGCCCTCAAGCAATACGGTCCCGGGGCGCGGATCATTGCTGCCGAGAAGGTCACGAATCCGGGCATTGTGGGGTTGTTCGCCGCGGCCAAGTTCGAGGCGACGGTGGAGGTTGCGGATGTCCCTGATGTTCCGGTTTCCGCCGCCGTTCCTGTGTCCGGCCCTGTTCACGAGCTGCATGGTCCGGCCATCGCGGCCCTGTTGGCGCGTGCCGACGCCGCCGAACTCGAGCTTCACCGGCCTGCCCCTGCCCCGGTGTCCACGGCTTCCCCGGACTTCGCGGGCCTGCTGGAGCAACTCGGGAAAGAACTTCAACCAGCTTCGCCGCCGCCACCCATGCCTGCTCCGGCGCCGGTGCCGCCGTCGGACGCTTTCCGCGTTCCTGTACCCATGGCGGGCGACGGCAACCTCATCGTCCTCCTCGGCCTGGGCGATGATGCCCTCGGCCCGGCATTGGAGATGTCCATCGCCGCAGGTGGCTCGGACGTCCGCACGGCCGGCGATCTCAACGCCTTCGGTCACCTGCACGTCCAGGGACGGCAAAGTGCGACGGCGGCACGCGCACAAGCGGTGCTGACCGGGCAGACCGTGGTGGTCGCCTTCGGACTCGGACGCCCGCGCAACGTGCCGCTTAAGGCCGCACAGATCGCGGGCCTCGCTGCCGATCAACTGTGGATCGTTGTCGACGCCAGTCGCAAGCCTGAAGACACCAAGGCCTGGGTGCAGGCGTTGCAGGATTTGCTGGCAGGGGAGTCAGCAAGCGTGTCCGGGCTTGCCGTCATAGGCGCCTCGGAAACGGCGAGTCCGCAGACCGTCGACGCCCTTGGAATACCTCTCGGCTGGGTCGACGGCAATCCGGCCACCGCACCGGCCTTCGGAAAGGTAAATTGAAAGCATGTTGGTACTGACGCGTAAGCCGGGCGAGAAGATCATGATTGGGGATGACATTGTCATTACCGTCATGGAAGGGCGCGGCGACGGCGTTCGGATCGGAATCGAAGCACCCCGCGGTGTCTCCATTCAACGGAGCGAAGTGGTGGCAGCCATTGCCGCGGCGAACCTTGCTGCAACCCAGGCCGGCCCCGATGCCGAAGAACTCCTGGCAGCCCTCCGTCCCCCCACTCCTACAGCCGACTAAAGGTAAGGGGGCGGTCGAAGGGGTGGGCTAGCCCAACCCCAAGAAGTCCCGGAGCGTCGGCAGCGTGGCGCCCTGGACCGCAGCAATGGCTCGTTGGACATTCGCTTCGCGGGCGATGGGCGCCAGATCTTCGGCTCCAGCCAGATCCGGACCAGCATCCGGCTGGGAGAGCTCGTGGGCCGGGCCGGAATCCGAGGGCTCCTGCAGCAGCGCGACGTTGGCGGCAACGGCGTCGTCAATCCCGGCCAGCAGTGCCGCCATCCCCCGGCGGTGATCCTCAAGAAGTTCGGGCCAGATTCCCGGTGGTGCGATCGAAATGAGGGCGGGAAGCGTCAGTTGGTCGGGCGCTTTCCAGGCGGAGGCCACTGCGGAGGCTTCGACTCCGCGCGCGAGGGATTCGAATCGGAGGTTTTCGAGGACTTTTTCAAGTTCGGCCGCGGTGAAGTTCAGCCGGTGCCAGTTGCCTGCCCGGAGATGCAGGAGCTGCGTTTCGAGCAGGAAAAGCAAAAAATCAAGTTGCCTCCGCTCGCGCCACAGCGTTGCCGATAGCTCGTCCGCCCCCACGGTTCCCCAATTCATTTATGGCCTGCCAAAAATCACAATTTGGCAGGGTTTATGTTTACTTCTGTTGAGCGTACACGCAGAGTCGTTTTCAGGTGGTATGTTCACTGAACACGTACCTGAACGAAGTCCTTTATTGTCGCTGTGATTGGTCTCTTGGCGCCCTCTTGGACAACGTAGTTCAGGCCCTTGCAACTCAATAATCCGGTCTCATGGGGGGACTCACTTTTGAATCGCGAACAGCGCAACGAGCTGGTGTTGCAGCACCTTCCACTCGTTGGTTACTTGGTCTCTGACCTTTGCGCGCGCGCCACGCATTTGTCGCGCGACGATTTTGCTTCTGTTGGTTCCGTGGCGCTTATTACGTCAGCCGACTCCTTCGACCCCGACCTCGGCGTTCCGTTCGGTGCGTTTGCGCGCCGGAGGATCGTCGGTGCGTTCGCGGATGAGATGCGCGCCGGCGACTGGGCCACACGCTCAGCCCGCAAACGGATCAAGGAAACCACGGCTATCCAGGAGACCCTGACGGGCGTTCTGGGACGAAGCCCCAGCGTTGCCGAAATGGCCTCGGCCTTAGGTGTGGAACGCAGCTACGTCGAGGCTGCCATGGCCGACGCGGCGCGGACCCTTACGTCGTTGGACGAAGTGGTGGCAGACACTGTTGCCTCGCCCGCTGCTTCACCGGAACACTCCGTACTGGCCGATGAACGCATCAAGTACCTCCGCGCCGCCGTCGACGCTTTGCCGGAAAAGATGCGCTTCGTTATTCAGGAGATCTACCTTGCGGGGCGTTCCGTTAAGGAGCTTGCCGAGGAATTGGGCTCTACCCACGCCGCTGTCTCGCAGCAGCGGGCCGAGGGTATCCGGCTCATGCGCGACGGCCTGGCCGCCCACTACGCAGACAGCCCCGATCAAGCCTTTGAGCCAGAATCCCGCATCACCGCCCGACGCCGTAATGATTATCTTTCCGCGTTGGCCTCGGCAACCACAGGCGGAATCACCCGAGGGCTGGGACTGGGATCCGCGCTCAACAGCGCCGTCTAGGCAGCGCACAAGAATAAGGAGAGCCGGGCCGCTGAGCGACCCGGCCCTCCAGATACGTAGCCAGTCCTCTGCTTACTACTGCGCCTTCGGCACACGCCGGAGTACGACGGCGGCGAGCACTGCGGCGCCCGCCATCAGTACCAAGCCAATCGCGGCAGTGATGTGGACGCCGGACTCGAAAGCTGTCCGGGCGGCAACTGTCAGGGCCTCCGACAATGGAGCCGGAAGGGCAGCAGCTGCATCAACAGCGCCGGCTAGTGTTTCAGTGGACTTGCCTGCGGCTTGCGTGGATACACCATCCGGAATGATGAGGTTGTGCTGGTAAGAAGCAGTAAGGATTGAGCCAAGCACAGCCGTTCCCAGGAGCGAACCCAATTCATAGCCGGTCTCGGAAATAGCCGAGGCGGCACCGGACTTGTCGGCGGGCACTGACGCCAGGATGAGGTCGTTGGAGATGGTCTCCGCAGCGCCCACACCAACTGCGAGGACGGTTAAGGCTGACAACAGGAACACGGGTCCGCTGCCGTGGTCTCCCACCACCACAATCAGGTAGCCCACGGCACTGAGCGTCAGTCCTGCAGCCACCACGAACCCGGGCCGCACCCGCTTGACCAGCGGGACCACCAGCAGGCCGGCGATGACTGTTGCAAGGAGCGCGGGAATCATTGCGATGCCGGCCTCCATGGGCGACTGCCCTTCAACCAGCTGCAGGTGCTGGGCAAAGAAGTAGATGAACCCCGTCATGGAGAACAGAGACAGCACGTTCGCCACGATTGCGGTGCTGAACACCTTGTTCTTGAACAAGGCGACATCCAGCATGGGGTTCTCAATCCGCTGCTGACGACGGACGAAGAGAATTCCCATCACCACGCCGAAGCCCATGAAAGCTGCAGCCGACGCTCCGAAACCGTGGACCGCGAATTCTTTGATGCCGTAAACGAACGGCGCCATGGTGACCACGGACAACACAATGCTGGGCAGATCGACCCGGCCCGGGTTGGCGTCCTTGGACTCGGGAATCAGGAGCCGGCCGAAAGCAAGGAGTGGCAGGAGCAGGAAGGCTGCAACCAGGAAAACGGCACCCCACCAGAAGTGCTCCACAAGCCACCCACCGAAGATCGGGCCGAGGGCGGCGCCACCGGAGAAACCTGCGGCCCAGACTGCGATCGCAAGCCGGCGCCGGTTGGGATCGGTGAAGATGTTCCGGATCAGGGACAACGTGGAGGGCATCAGCATGGCGCCGAAGACGCCAAGGCCTGCGCGGCCGGCGATGAGCCATTCAGCGGAAGGCGCGAAAGCTGTAGCAGCCGAAACCGCTGCGAAGCCCGTGCTGCCGATCATCAGCAGCCGGCGTCGTCCGATCCTGTCGCCCAGGTTGCCCATGGAAACAAGGAGTGCAGCCAGGACCAGCGGATAGGCGTCAACAATCCATAGGAGCTGCACGCCGCCCACATCCAGGGAACGGGCGATTTCGGGCAGGGCAAAGGTGAGCGCAGTGTTGTCGACGGCCACCAGCAGCACCGGGAACATCAGGAGTGCCAGTGCCGTCCAGTCGCGCCACGGTGCTGCCTGGCCCTTAACGGGATGAGCGGAACGGGGTGCTTGGGTTGAGGACGGCGAGAACATGTCACTTACTGTACCGTCCAGACGGTATAGTTTCAAATGCAACCCTGCAAGCCTTTAGGGAATGATGGACACATGCCACGAAAACCAGTTGCCCGGGACGCCGTCCTGGATGCCTTCGAAGCCCTCCTTATTGAGGTGGGGGAGCGTGCCGCCACGCTCGACGCCGTTGCCAAGCGGGCAGGGGTGTCCAAGGGCGGGCTGCTCTACCACTTTCCCAATAAGGAAGCGCTGATCGCAGCCCTCCTGGAGCGCCTGGACTTGCTCGCCCAGGAAGATACCGAACTGATGAAGGCGGCGCCGGATGGTTCAGCCGCCTACTTCATCCGGTCCTCGCTCTGGGCGGACACCCCTATGGACCGGGCGTTCGTCGCCGCCACAAGACTGGCCGAGGTGGCCCACGAGGAAACCCGCCGCAGGTTCGCCGCGATCCAGCAACGGTGGCTGGACGTGCTCGCAGAGGACGTCGGACCGGAAGTTGCCAAGGCCGTGAGCTACATGGGTGATGGCCTCTATTTCAACGCGATATTCGAAGGTGGGCAGGAGGGTGGCAACGCCGGGCGGGAGGCCGACGTCGAAATCCTGCTGGGAGTCCTCGAGCGGCTTCGGAAGTAGCGAGTCATCCATTTGCTGCAGCGCCCGGCACATAGGACAATTAACCCTTGTGGCGTGTCCAACGCGGCACCCATACACAACTGAACATGCCTTTGATCTGCGGCGGGAGAGTCCTGCAAGCAAGTGATGCAGGCGCCGTAGGAGCAAACCCTCCCCAGGAATCTCTCAGGCCCACGCACCGCCGCGGCTAGGCAACTCTGGAAAGCAGCAGGCACTCCGCCCACCTTCGGGTGAAAGAGTGCTGTGCTCACCGACGGTGCAAGCGATGGTTGTTCACGCAACGCGCGGAAACTCTCAGGTCCAATACAGAGCGGGGAGGAACCCAGCCGCTGTGGCGTACCCAAACGCTGCCCAAGTAATGGAGTTCCTTCGTGACGGTTAGTTCTGCCTCCACCACCTTCGTCGATCGGCATATCGGCGCCCGCCGCCAGGCCGACATTGAGACCATGCTCAAGTCCGTCGGCTACGACACCGTCGATTCGTTGGTCGACACCGCCGTCCCGAACGACATCCGCCAGGATGTTGCCCTTACCCTGCAGAACGCACTGAGCGAAGTTGAAGTTCTGGCTGAGCTGCGCAGGCTCGCGTCCAAGAACAAGACCGCCGTCCAGATGATCGGCCAGGGCTACTACGACACCGTGACGCCGCCGGTGATCCGCCGCAACATCCTCGAGTCCCCGGCCTGGTACACGGCCTACACTCCGTACCAGCCGGAAATCTCGCAGGGGCGCCTCGAAGCACTCCTGAACTTCCAGACCATGGTCCAGGACCTCGTCGGCCTGCCAATCGCCAACGCATCCCTCCTGGATGAAGCAACCGCAGTGGCCGAAGCCGTCCTCATGATGCGCCGAGCCAACAAGAACAAGGCTGCCCAGGATGGCAAGACCGTCCTCGACGCAGACTGCCTCCCGCAGACCATCGCCATCGTCAAGGGCCGTGCCGAGGCGCTCGGCTTCGAAGTCGAGGTCGCTGACCTTTCCTTGGGTCTCCCGGAAGGTGCCATCAACGGCGTCGTTCTCCAGCAGCCGGGTGTGTCCGGCCGCGTGTTCGACCACTCTGCCGTGATCGCCGACGCCAAGGAGCGCGGTGCGCTGGTTACCGTCGCTGCCGACCTTCTTTCCTTGACCCTCATCACCCCTCCAGGTGAGCAGGGCGCCGACATCGCCGTTGGTTCCGCACAACGCTTGGGCGTTCCGCTGTTCTTCGGCGGCCCGCACGCTGCCTACATGGCCGTCCAGAAGGGTCTGGAGCGTTCCATGCCCGGCCGTCTGGTGGGCGTTTCCAAGGACGACGCCGGTGTCCCCGCCTACCGCTTGGCGCTGCAGACACGTGAGCAGCACATCCGCCGCGAGAAGGCCACATCCAACATCTGTACCGCGCAGGCACTGTTGGCCATCGTGGCCTCGATGTACGCCGTCTACCACGGCCCCGAGGGCTTGAAGGCGATTGCCGAAACCGCCCACGGTCACGCCCGCGCCCTTGCAGCGTCACTGAAGGGCGCCGGCGTCGAGGTCCTCCACGGCTCCTTCTTCGACACCATCACCGTCCGCATCCCCGGCAAGGCCGCTGAGATCGTCGCCGCTGCCGAGGCCAAGGGCATCAACCTGCGCGGCATTGATGCTGACACGGTTGGCATCTCCGTCGATGAGACCACTACTGATGAGATTGTCGGTCGTCTCCTTGAGGTCTTCGGCGCTTCGGTCCTTGAGTCCGCTGACGGCTTTGCGCTTGAGGGCTCAGTTGAACGCACGAGCGACTTCATGCAGCACCCGGTGTTCAACACGCACCGCTCTGAAACCCAGCTCCTGCGCTACATCCGCAAGCTCTCGGACCGCGACCTCGCGTTGGACCGCACCATGATTCCGCTGGGTTCCTGCACCATGAAGCTGAACGCCACGGCTGAGATGGAAGCCATTTCCTGGCCGGAGTTCGCCTCCATCCACCCGTTCGCTCCGGATTCCCAGACCGAGGGCTGGCGTGAACTCATCACCGACCTGGAAGCCCAGCTGACCGAGATCACCGGCTACGATCAGGTCTCCATCCAGCCGAATGCAGGTTCCCAGGGCGAGCTCGCCGGCTTGCTGGCGATCCGCGGCTACCACCTGTCCCGCGGGGACGAGCAGCGCACTGTCTGCTTGATTCCGGCTTCTGCCCACGGCACCAACGCAGCTTCGGCAGTGCTGGCCGGCATGAAGGTAGTGGTAGTTGCCACGGCTCCAGATGGCACCATCGACCACGTTGACCTCAAGAACAAGATCGAAGCCAACCGTGACGCGCTCTCGGCGATCATGATCACCTACCCGTCCACGCACGGCGTGTACGACGCCGACGTCCGCGAAGTATGCGACGCCATCCACGAGGCCGGCGGCCAGGTGTACATCGACGGCGCCAACCTCAACGCCCTCGTCGGGCTCGCCCAGCCGGGCAAGTTCGGCGGCGACGTGTCCCACCTGAACCTGCACAAGACCTTCTGCATCCCGCACGGCGGCGGCGGCCCGGGCGTGGGCCCCGTTGCTGCAAAGGCACACCTTGCGCCGTTCATGCCGGGCGATGCAGCAACCTGGAGCGAAGGCAACGACGTTCCGATTTCGGCGTCGCGTTTCGGTTCCGCCGGAGTCCTGCCGATCTCGTGGGCCTACGTGAAGCTCATGGGTGGCCAAGGCCTCACCGAAGCCACCAAGTCTGCACTGCTGGCTGCAAACTACATCGCATCCCGCCTCAACGAGCACTTCCCGGTCCTCTACACCGGCGAAGGCGGACTCGTGGCGCACGAGTGCATCCTGGATCTGCGTGAACTCACGGCCAAGACCGGCGTGACTGCTGAAGACGTGGCCAAGCGCCTCATCGACTTCGGCTTCCACGCTCCCACCCTGGCCTTCCCGGTTGCGGGCACGCTCATGGTGGAACCCACCGAGTCCGAAGACCTCGTGGAGATCGACCGTTTCATCGAAGCCATGATCACCATCCGCAAGGAAATCGACCAGGTGGCCAACGGTGATTTCTCCGTGCAGGATTCTCCGCTTCGCCGCGCACCCCACACGGCTGCCGCCGTCGTAAGTTCTGACTGGGACCGTGCGTACCCGCGCGAGCAGGCCGCCTTCCCGGTCCACCACCTCAAGCAGGACAAGTACTTCCCGCCCGTTGGCCGCATCGACGGCGCAGCCGGAGACCGTAACCTGGTCTGCTCCTGCCCGCCGATCGAAGACTTCGAAAACTAAGGACTGGTCATGACTGAGAACTACACGGCTCTGTACGAAGAGCACAAGAAGCTCGGCGCGTCCTTCACCGACTTCGGTGGCTGGCAGATGCCGCTCAAGTACTCCTCGGAGTTGGCTGAGCACCATGCCGTCCGAAAGTCCGCCGGCCTGTTCGACCTCTCCCACATGGGCGAAGTCTGGGTCACCGGTCCCGAGGCTGCCGCGTTCCTCGACTACGCCCTGGTGGGAAAGATCTCCGCCATGGCCGAGGGCAAGGCCAAGTACTCGCTGATCTGCCAGGCAGACGGCGGCATCATCGACGACCTCATCACGTATCGTCGTGGCTCGGAGAAGTTCCTGGTGGTTCCGAACGCCGGCAACGCTGCTGTGGTTGCTGCGGCTCTTCTGGAGCGCGCCGCTGGGTTTGATGTTGTTGTTGAGGACGCTTCCGCGTCGACTTCCCTGATCGCTGTTCAGGGTCCGCTCGCTGAGGCGATCCTCCTTCGCTTGGTTCCCGCCGAACAGCACGCGCTGGTCACGGAGCTGAAGTACTACGCGGCGGTTGAAGTCCCGTTGACGTTCGACGGCGGCACTCAGGACCTGCTGCTGGCACGTACCGGGTACACGGGCGAAGACGGCTTCGAAATCTTTGTGTCCAACGACTCCGCTGCTGCCCTGTGGCAGGCCATCGCGGACGTCGCTGAAGAAGGCGAGCTCACCCCGGCTGGTCTCGCATCCCGCGACTCGCTTCGCCTCGAAGCCGGCATGCCGCTTTACGGCAACGAGCTGTCCCGCGAGGGCAACCCCTTCGCGGCAGGGCTCGGACCCGTGGTGGCGCTGTCCAAGGAAGGTGACTTCGTTGGCAAAGAGGCACTCGCTGCCCTCAAGGCTGACGGTGCCGGATCCACCAGCGGACGCAAGCTCGTTGGCCTCAAGGGCCTGGGTCGACGCGCCGGACGCGGCCACTACCCGGTCCTCAAGGACGGCGCCGTGGTTGGCGAAGTCACCTCTGGTCAGCCCAGCCCGACGCTTGGGTACCCGGTAGCTTTGGCCTACGTTGCTGTCGAGCACAGTGCAATCGGCACGGCGTTGGACATCGACCTGCGCGGCAAGGCAGAGCCTTTCGAAGTCGTCGCACTGCCGTTCTACAAGCGCCAAAAGTAATTCACCGGTTTAGTCATCACACGAAAAGGAAACAGAATGCCCAAAGTAGCGCCCGAACTTCAGTACTCCGACGAACACGAGTGGGTTTCCCGCGGCGAGGGGAACTCGGTGTCCGTTGGTATCTCCGAGGTTGCCACCGACGCACTGGGTGACATTGTTTATGTTGACCTGCCCGAAGTCGGTTCCACTGTGACTGCAGGTGAGACCTGTGGCGAAGTCGAGTCCACCAAGTCCGTTTCGGACCTGTACTCGCCGGTGACTGGCGAGGTCACGGAGATCAACGACGCCGTTGTTTCCGACCCCGCCCTGATCAACAACGATCCCTACGGCGCCGGCTGGCTGTTCAAGGTTGCCGCTGAGTCCGAGGGCCCGCTGCTTTCGGCAGAGGAATACGCCTCCAAGAATGGCGGAGACCTGTCCTAACTGCTCTGGCCAGTGGGACCGACATCCTCTGCGACCTCGGTCGCTTGGGCGCCCGCTGGGCGGACGCGAAGCTCCCTTAGACGGTCGCTGCCGGACGCCGGTCCCAAGGGGCCGTTCCCGGAGCCGGCGAGGTATTGCCAGTCCAATTCGTGGGTTCGCTGCCGGAGGTGCCGTGCGCACGGCATGTCTGGCAGCTAAACCCTGTATTGGATGGTGGAAGCCCGCGGAGGAGGTCGGCCCAACGGGCCACCAGCCGCCGACTGTGGCGTAGCGTGGGATTGTAGAACTGAATAATATAGCGACGCCGGGTTGCCGCCTTTGGGGGCCATCCGGCGTCGTGCTTCGGCCGACCTCCGCCATAAGCAGGGGCGGCCCTCCGGCAGGACCATCTGCCGGACCGTTTTCAAGCTTTGTTAAGGGATCCCGACCATGGCTGTTGGTGTTTTCGATCTGTTCTCTGTGGGTATTGGTCCGTCGAGTTCTCATACTGTGGGACCGATGCGGGCTGCTGCGGTGTTCGCTGGTGAGCTCAAGGACGCTGGCGTCTTGGGCTCGGTGGCGTCGCTGCGGGTTGATCTGTATGGCTCGTTGGCTGCGACGGGTCGTGGGCACGGGACCATGACGGCTACGCTGCTGGGCTTGGAGGGTTATCACCCCGAGCTGATCCTGCCGGAGGAGGTGGAGGAGCGGCTCGCGACGATCGCTGAGACAGGTGTTTTGAACCTGGCTGGTGCCTCCGGCGAAGGCGTTGAGCTGCCGTATGCGGTTGAGGACATGATCCTGCATCCGTTGACGGTGTTGCCGCGGCACACGAACGGGATGAAGTTTGCTGTCTCTGATGCTGAGGGGAATGTGCTGCGGGAGGCGACGTTCTTTTCGGTGGGTGGTGGGTTCATTGTCCGGGAGGGTGAGGAGGACGCGGCCCGGGCTGAGCTTGAGGAGACGAAAGCGGAGTTGCCGTTGCCGTTTCGGACGGCGGCGGAGTTGATGGGCCGGTGTTCCTCGAAGGGGTTGGGGATCAGCGACATTATGTTCATCAATGAGCGGGCGTCCCGGAGTGAGGAGGAGATCCGGGAGGGTCTTTTGCATATCTGGTCGGTGATGGAGGCGTGTGTTGAAACGTCTTTGAAGCGTGAGGGTGTGTTGCCCGGGGGTTTGAAGGTCCGGCGTCGTTCTCCTGATTGGTTGGAGCGGTTGCTGAAGGAGGACAAGGACCGGAACGATCCGAAGTATTGGCAGGAGTGGGTGAACCTGATCGCGTTGGCGGTCAATGAGGAGAACGCTTCGGGTGGTCGGGTGGTCACGGCGCCGACCAATGGTGCGGCGGGGATCATTCCGGCGGTGCTGTATTACGCGTTGAATTATGCTCCGGGGATGGATCAGGCCACGCAGGCCGATAAGGACGATGTGGTGGTGAAGTTCTTGCTCGCCGCGGGTGCGGTGGGTGTGTTGTATAAGGAGCAGGCGTCCATTTCGGGGGCCGAGGTTGGGTGTCAGGGTGAGGTGGGGTCGGCGTCGTCGATGGCCGCTGCCGGGTTGGCTGAGGTGATGGGTGGTACGCCGGGTCAGGTGGAGAACGCCGCGGAGATCGCGATGGAACACAATCTGGGTTTGACGTGTGATCCGATCGGGGGTTTGGTGCAGATTCCGTGTATTGAGCGGAACGCGATCGCTGCGGCGAAGGCGATCAACGCGGCGAAGATGGCTTTGTGGGGTGACGGGACGCACCGGGTGTCCTTGGATGAGGTGATCGTGACCATGCGTGAAACGGGCAAGGACATGTCCTCCAAGTACAAGGAAACAGCGATGGGCGGCCTCGCCGTCAACGTCGTCGAATGCTGAGTCACGTTATTGTCAGTCCCTGATGCAATGCTGTATCCATGAGCGGGGGATACAGCAGGGACTTTTTGCGGACACGGCTTGAACTGCCCAGTCCGTCGGCAACGACGACTCTTTTGGACTATACCCACTTTTCCGTGCGTTTCCGGGCTGCCCGGAAGCTCGCGGCGATTGTGGGGGTCAACATCAACGGCAAGGAACTTGTGCCCTTGGCCCGCGAGGGATCGTGGCATTTGGATGACCGGATCCCCAGGGAGCAGCAGGCTGGCCCGGATGTGTACAAGAACAACGCGTTTGATCGCGGCCACCTGGTCCGGCGCCTGGATCCGGTGTGGGGCGACGCAGCAACGGCTAGGAAAGCCAACCAGGACACCTTTAGCTATACCAACGCGGCACCACAGATTGATGACTTCAATCAGGGGAAGGAACTGTGGGTAGGGCTCGAAGACCACGTGCTGGAGCATGCCGACGCCCATGATGCCAAGCTCAGCGTGTTCACCGGTCCGGTCTTCCTGGATGACGATGCCCTCTACCGAGGCGTGCAGGTTCCCCGGAGATTCTGGAAAATCGCCGCTTGGACGAATGATGGCAAACTTGGCGCAGCCGGATTCGTGCTGGATCAGTCGCCCTTGCTGGGCAAGGTCGAGTTGAAGAAAGCGATTAGAGAGCGACTCCTGGAGGGCGAGCCGCCGCCGCTGGGTCCCTTTCGCACCTTCCAGGTTCCCATCGGAGAGATCGCAGACTTGACCGGGCTCAGTCTTAGCAGGCTTATCAGCGCGGATCGCCTGGCCAGTGGCCAGCGCGAGCTAGGGAAGGCGCCCAGGGCCATCAAGCTGGAGAGAGCAGATCAGATCAGGCTCTAACTCGTGGCCGGCCAGCAGAATCGGGGATATCCACATCCCCGATAGACTTGAGGCTGCATGTCCGCATGCGCACAAAGCTTTGAACACTGCACTGAACCCTGAGATTGGACACGGCCCTTGCGAGAATTTACCGCCCGCTTTGCCACCGCCGAGGAAATCGATAACTGGGACAAGCACGTCACGGCGAATCCGAACGGCGGCAACATGCTGCAGTCGGATGCCTACGCGGCAGTCAAGGACGGTAACGGCTGGCTGGTCCGCCGCCTGGTGGTGGAGACCGCCGAGTACTCCAGCTACAACCTGCTCCTGGAGAAGAAGTTCCCGGTCTTGGGGCGTCTCTGGTACCTCATCAAGGGACCGGACGTCGTCGATGTCAGCGACATCCAGCCCGCCCTGAAAGCAGTAGCCGCCCTGGCCCGTGCGAAGAAGATGAACGTCTTCACCATCAAGATCGAGCCTGACATTGTGGACTCGGCTGACGCCATGGCAGATCTTCAAGCTGGTGGCTTGGTGAAGGCCCCCAACATCCAGTCCAATGACTCCACAGCCCTACTTGATATCTCCGCACCGGCCCATGAAGTCCTCCGCAGCATTTCCTCGCGTGCCCGCAACGCAGTTCGCAGGGCGGAGCGCGAGGGGTGCGAGGTTCTGCAAGCTGAGCCGGGCGAAGACAGCTATCGGACGCTCTATGCCCTCATGCATAACACCGTGAACGCCAAGGGTGCCATGCCGCTGCGGAGCTACGAGTATTACTCCAAGTTCTGGGGTGAATTCTGCAGCCGCGGCCAAGGGCATTTCTTCTTCGTCCACGAGGACGGCGCCCCCAGTGTTGGCGCATTTGTCATTAACTACGGTTCCAAAGCAACGTATAAGGACGGCGGCTCCACCCAGAACCGTCAGCAATACGGTGACTCACACTTGGTGCAGTGGGCGGCGATCCAGCGCATGCAGGAACTCGGGTGCGTGGAATACGACTTCTGCGGGACTCCACCTGCTGCCCGGATCAAGGACAAATCCCACCCGCTCTATGGCTTGGGGTCTTTCAAAACAAGCTTCACCAAGACCGTCACGGATTTCGTGGGTTGTTACGACCTTGTGCTGGGACCGGTCCGCTACAAGCTGTGGCTTAAGGGTGCTGAACGTATCTTCCGTCGACTCGAGACCATGCGCACCGGCGGCCAGTTCTACTGACGCCAAGGACAGCCAACAAGCCAACTTCAGGCCCGCCCCGGCCACCAACGGGCGCAAATCTACTTTTAGGTGAGGTAATTTCTTTGACTCCGATTGAGGCTGGAACCGACATGGAATTCGTGATTCTCAGTGACGCTGATTTCGAGACCTTTGCCAAGGGGCACCCGCACGGAAGCTTCATCCAGTCCATGGATCTGACGCGGTTCCAGCGAGCCCGTGGACAGGAAGTTGAACTCTTCGGTGTGAGGCGTGGCGACAGCCTGATTGCGGCGGGCAAGCTCGTGTACACCGCGAACCGTCTCGGTTACAAGGTGTGCGACTGCGCCAAGGGACCACTGATGGACTACAGCGACCCCACCGTGGTGCGCTTCGTCGTCGAGCAGTTGAAGAAGCATGCGGCCTCGAAGAAGGCCGCCGAGGTGCGCATCTCGCCTAATATCCGGTACATCGCTCGGGACGAAGAAGGCGCCGAGCACCCCGAAGTTGAGGACAACCGGCCGTTGCTGAAGGAGTTCGAAGGCTTGGGCTTCAAGCACCAGGGCTTCGACATGAACTTCGCCAACATCAACTGGATGTTCATCAAGCATCTCGACGGCATTGCTGATTCCGAAGAGCTCATCATGGGCATGAACTACCGCACCCGCAAGGCCATCCGTAAAGCCGAAAAGAACGGCGTCTACCTGGAACAGGCCACGCTGGAAACGCTGGATGAGTTCTACAACGCGCTGAGCACCGCCGGCGATGAGAAGGGCTTCACGTACCGCGAACGCGAGTACTATGAGCAACTCCTCCGGAACACTTCGGACGAGTTCACCAAGCTCATGATGGCCAAGATCAACATCCCTGAGTACCGGGCGTCCATCACCGAGCGCCTGGATGCTGAGTCCAAAACCTTGGCAGATCTCAAACGGGAAGTCGAGGAGACTGGCAGCAAGAAGAAGGCCAACCGCGTCAAAGTGGTCCAGGACCTCGTGGACAGCTACGAGCGCAGCCTCAAGGACATCGAGCGCTTCCCTGACTCCGTGGGCGTCGCGACTGTGGCCGCCATCCACTTCGCTTGCTCCGGAGACGAACTCGTGTGCGTTATCGGCGGCACAGTGCAGGACTACATCTACTTCAACGGCGCCACGTCCCTCTACTGGGGCATGATGCTGCACGCCCTGAACAATGGATACTCGCGCTACAACTTCTACGGCACGTTCGGCATCCAGGGCCAGGATGAGACAGGCCACGGCGGGTACGAATTCAAGAAGGGCTTCGGTGGCGAGGTCGTCCAGTTGGTGGGCGATTTCGCAGCACCGGTGAACCCGCTCATCTTCCACGGCTACCGCGCGGTCAGGAAGCTCGCAGGCGCCGCCCAGACAGTATTGGGACGATTGCCTCTTGAGAAATTACCGGTAGTAGGAAAATTTCGGAGGAATCGCTAATCACACAAGCCAAGGGAGGATCACCGCGTGACTGAACGCCCCGAGGGGTCCGCCAACAGGCCCCATACCGACGGGTTGCCCAAGACCCAGCCGTTGCGGCCGTCCCAGGTCCGCCAGAACGTCAACGCCAAACGCATGCTGATGCGCCTGGTTCAAGGCGACAGCCCGCCTACCGCACCCATGAACATCGTGGACCGGTTGGCCGGAAGTCCTTACGCCAACCCCACCATCCAAGTGGTAGGTGTGGACGCTTCGGCCCGCAAGACCATCGACTTCGCCCTTCATCTCGCCGAAGTCATGTTCCGATACGGTGCAGGTGCCCTTGAAGTGGAGACCAGCATGATTGCGGTCACGGCAGCCCTTGGATTGAAGAACGTTGAAGTGGACATCACCAACCAGTCGGTGGCCATCAACTACGCGCCCAAGGACCAGACGCCCATCACGCTGCTCCGCGTGGTGCGCTCGTGGACCAACAACTACGCCGGCCTGGCGCAGGTGCACCAGTTGGTCACGGACATCGTGGCAGGGGGAGTGGGCCGCGACGAAGCAGTGCGCAGGTTGAACGAGATCATCCGCAGCGCCAAACCCTTCCCGCGGTGGATGGTCACCATGGCCTTCGGCATCTTCGCCGCAGTGTTTGTGGGAGTCCTGGGTGGTGGCATTGGTGCGTCCGCGGTGGCTTTTGGTTCGAACATCCTGATCAGCCTGCTCTCCCGGCAACTTGCCAGGTGGCGGACTGCTGACTTCTTCAACACCATGGCGTGCGCGTTCCTGGTCACCTTCATCGCGCTGATGCTTGGTTGGGCAGGTGTGGACATCGCTCCGTCCATTGTGGTGGCGGGCGGAATCCTCCTGTTGCTTCCAACGGGCCGCCTCGTTTCGTCCGTCCAGGATGCGATCAACGGCTTTCCGGTCACCGCGGCCGGCCGATTCCTTTCCACTGCGCTCACCTTTGGAGCGATTGTGGCTGGTATCGGCGTCGCCGTCGTGGTCGGAACGCTGATGGGCAGCGAGGTCCTCGACGTCACGCGAACATTCCCCGATGCGTATCCTCTCTGGGGCCAAGCGATCCTGATCGCGATTGCGGTAGTTGCCATCGGCGTTACCGAACAAACGCAAATGCGCCTGTTGCTCCCGACGACGGCAGTGGGCATAGTGGGCTTCTTCGTTTTGTGGGGGGCCGGGGCAGCCGGGCTCGGCGACCGTCTATCGCCAGCTGTCGCGGCGGTGGTGATCGGTCTGTTGGGCCGCGTCGTGGCGCTTAAGCTGGGTGCTCCGCAGCTGGTGGTCGCGGTCCCTGCAGCATTGATCCTGTTGCCCGGCCTCACTATATTCCGGTCGATGTACGTTTTGACCGTCGAAGAAGGGGACATCCTGCTCGGGGCTGGCGGCATGCTCAACGCCGGCGCAATCGTGCTCGGAGTGGCCGCAGGCATCGTGCTTGGCGACAACTTGGCAAGGCCGCTGACGAAGGGCCTGTCCAGCAACGAGCGGCGCAGGGTCCGCAGGCGATAACGACAAAACGAGCGGCGCCGCCAGGAGGCGGCGCCGATCGGCTTTAAGGACTACATCTAGATCTGTCCCACAGGGAGCTTCTTCTCAGCCTGGAAGACTTCCTCCACACGGCCCTGCGCCCAGTAGCCGGACAGCGAAACCTGCGAACGCTCCAAGCCGCGCTGCACGAAGAAGATCTCGCGGAGCCCTTTCATGTAGCCCCGCTCGCCGTGGGCGAAGACGTCCACGCGTCCGGGCAACCATTCGGCGTTGCGGAGGGCTTCGAGCAGCAGCTCGCTGGACCCCGCTTGAACACCCTTGCGCAGCAACCAGTGCAACTCCACACCCACCGGCGCGGAGATCGGAAGAATGTCGGCCTCGTTATCCACCTCAAGGAACACGGTTCCGCGTGCATCGGGAGCAAGGGCCTCAACGCAGGCTGCGATGGCCGGTATCGCGGCGTCGTCGCCGGCGAAAAGGTACCAATCGGCGTCGGGGGCCGGGTTGTACGCGCCGCCTGGACCCGTGAATATCAGCGGGTCGCCTGGCTGGGCAGCGGCAGCCCACGGACCGGCCAGTCCTTCATCACCGTGCACCACGAAGTCGATGGCCAGTTCCTGTGCTTCCAGGTGCACCCATCGGATGGTGTACGTGCGGGTGTGAGGCCACTGCTCGCGGGGCATGGTGTCGCGGATGGCCCACAGGTCCAGCGGGAGTTCATACTCGACGACTGGCTGCGGGAAGACGATCTTGACGTACCGGTCCACGTATTCGTTGTTCGCGTAGTCGCTGAACCCGGGTCCGCCAGCCACGATCCGCACCATATGCGGTGATAGGCGTTCATTGCTCAGAACGGTCAGATTGACCTGCGGACGGGTTTTGCGTGTGGCGGACGAAGTGACGGGGAGAGCAGTCATGTAGGTAAGCCTAAGCTAATTGCCTGCGCGACAGCTGGGTATGAGTCGAAGGTTACAGTTCACCGTCAACTACAGGACAGGCAATTCCCAATTGATAGGGTCAGCGCCGAGGTCGACCAGCAGTTCGTTGGTCCGGCTGAAGGGCCTGGAGCCGAAGAAGCCGCGCGACGCGGAGAGAGGACTGGGATGGACCGAGACGATGGACGGCGCCCCGCCCAGTAGCGGCACGACGCCCTCGGCATCCTTGCCCCACAGGATCGCCACCAGCGGACTCTGCCGGCCCGCTCCGTCCGTACGGTTGGCGACGGCGGTGACGGCCGCCGTCGTGATGGCCTCCCAACCCTTGCCGCGATGGGAGCCGGCGTTCCCCGCTTCGACGCTGAGGACGCGGTTCAGCAGCAGGACGCCTTGCTCTGTCCAGGCGCTGAGGTCGCCGTGCACGCGGGGAGGCAGGCCGAGGTCGTCGTGCAGTTCGCGGTAGATGTTGGCGAGGCTTCGCGGGATGGGTCGGGTTGGGCGGGAAACGGCGAAGGAAAGCCCGACGGCGTGGCCCGGAGTCGGGTACGGATCCTGGCCGAGAATCAAGACTTTGACGTCGGCCAGAGGCTGTTTGAAGGCACGCAACAGGTTCTTGGCAGCGGGCAGGACTTGAGTGCCCTTGGAGGATTGGCCGGCTACATAGTCCAAGGCTTCCCGGAGTTGGCCTTCAACAGGGCGCAACGCACTGGCCCAATCGGGAGCCACCAGCTCCTCGAGCGGCTGTTCCAGCAGGGCAGCGAAGCCCGGGTCAGCTGCGTCGGCAGGTTCAAGGTCAAAGAGTGCATCCTCGCCAGTCACCACGCCATTGTCCCCCGCGAGGTGCCGGACTGCGAATGACAGCGTTGTTATTCGCCCGTAACATGGGGGTAGGACATTTTCCCCCAACAAGCGTCGAAGGAGTGTGCCGTGGCAGAACCAGCACCGGAACCGATGGCGTCGCAGGCGACCGGTTTTGCCCTTGAGGACCTCGCGGCTGAGACCCGCAGTGACTCTCCCCTGAGCGAGCGGGACCAGCAGATGCTTGCTTTGGAGCGGCAATGGTGGAAGTACGCCGGGGCCAAGGAACAGGCTATCCGGGAGCTGTTCGATCTCTCCGCCACACACTATTACCAGATCCTGAATGCGCTCATAGATACCGAGGACGCGTTGGCCCACGATCCCATGCTCGTCAAGAGACTGCGTAGACTACGTACGTCCCGCCAGCGCGCGAGGACTGCACGTCGCTTGGGGTCCGACGCGTAAATCGCCAGGCTGATCTATCAGTAGCAACCAGCAAGGACACCGCTTCACAATGACCAAATATGCCAAGGACGAATTCGACCAGGTTCCGCAGAACACGTCCCGCCAAGGCGTTCACCGCGACGCCCAATCGACCGCACGCCCCACCCTGTGGCCGGTCCTGACCGTTGGGGCAGTGGCCTTGGTGCTCGGACTGGTGGCTTTCCTGATCCTCCCGAATCTTGGACTGGTAGCACCCAGCGCTTCGTCGAACACCACGACGCCGGGAGCCCAGCAGACCTCTACGGCGCCGTCCGCGGCACCCTCCGAATCCAGCAGCGTTCCCCTTGCTTCCAGTGAGCCCAGCGGCGAACCGACGCCGTCGGAATCTCCTTCTGCAACTACGTCGTCGGCTCCAGTGGATAAGACCACTCCGGTGGCTGTCTACAACGGCGCCGGGACGGCGGGATTGGCAGGCCGGGTGGCCGGCCTCGTGCAGGGCGACGGTTGGGCACTGAGTACGGTGGGAAATTGGGGCGGACTGCCGCAGCAGACGTCCGTGATCTTCTACAACGCTCCCGAGCAGAAGGCCAACGCGGAAGCGCTGGGTACCTTGCTGGGCATCCAGACGATCGTGGAAACGCCCGAGGTTCAACAGCCGCTGGTGGTTGTGGCCGGGCCCGGTTACCAGTAGGCATCGAGCCCGTTCCTGAGCTGAAATGCCCCAACTCGGTTAAGCCTCAATAACAAAAGCGGTGCCCTGCCCCTCCATGGCAGCGCGGTGCTAGTGACAGTGGTTACAGTGGATTAATTCCGGTACGGAGATCCCGGCAACCGGTCTTGCTACTGCGAAAGTGTGGGCATCATGGCTTTGGGAACCGTCAAATGGTTCAACGCCGAAAAAGGCTACGGCTTCATCACTGTGGATGAATCCGGCGACGACGTCTTTGTGCACTGGTCCGCCATCCAGATGGATGGGTTCCGCGCCCTCGAAGAAGGCCAGCGGGTTGAGTTCGAATTAGGGGAGGGTCAGAAAGGTCCGCAGGCCGAAGGCGTTCGCGTCGCGTAGTTCGAATGCGACCTCCACGCTCATTCCCGTCAGCCCACGGCTGAAACCCCTTTGTTTATAGAGCAAAGTGGCATCTCTGCTTGCACTCTCCCCGGTCGAGTGCTAATTATTGATTTAGCACTCCTACGGTTCGACTGCTAAGTCCGGCCCGGTTAACCCCGGCGGCGGACAAGCTGGCGGATCGGCGGAGGATCAAGAAACACCTTGGTGGGGTGAGGTCCGGAGCGCGGGGCATACAGAGGCCGCGAGCAAAGGACCGTCCGTCGCGGGCACCCCATCTGACAGGTACCTTCTTAACGACTGTCCCGAAAGGACTACCGCCGTTATGGCCAAGATCATTGCATTTGATGAAGAGGCACGCCGCGGCCTCGAGCGGGGCCTGAACATCCTCGCAGACGCCGTCAAGGTCACCCTCGGCCCGCGTGGACGCAACGTCGTCCTCGAAAAGAAGTGGGGCGCCCCCACGATCACCAACGATGGCGTTTCCATCGCCAAGGAGATCGAGCTGGACGACCCCTACGAGAAGATCGGTGCAGAACTGGTCAAGGAAGTTGCCAAGAAGACGGATGACGTCGCTGGCGACGGTACTACCACTGCAACGGTTCTCGCCCAGGCACTGGTGAAGGAAGGCCTGCGCAACGTTGCCGCCGGCGCCGACCCGCTGTCCCTCAAGCGCGGTATCGAGAAGGCTGTTGAAGCAGTCATCAGCGAACTCCTGGCCTCCGCCAAGGAAATCGAAACCAAGGAAGAGATCGCAGCTACGGCTTCCATCTCCGCCGGCGACCCGGAAATCGGCAGCCTGATCGCCGAAGCCCTGGACAAGGTGGGCAAGGAAGGCGTCATCACGGTCGAGGAATCCAACACCTTCGGCCTGGAGCTCGAACTCACCGAAGGCATGCGCTTCGACAAGGGTTACATCTCCGCTTACTTCGTCACCGACGCTGAGCGCCAGGAAACGGTCCTCGAGGACCCGTACATCCTGATCGTGAACTCCAAGATCTCCAACGTGAAGGAACTCGTCACGGTTCTGGAGAAGGTCATGCAGTCGAACAAGCCGCTGCTGATCATCGCTGAAGACATCGAGGGCGAGGCCCTGGCCACCCTGATCGTCAACAAGATCCGTGGCACCTTCAAGTCCGTTGCCGTCAAGGCTCCGGGCTTCGGTGACCGCCGCAAGGCACAGCTCGCCGACATCGCCATCCTTACCGGTGGCCAGGTCATCTCCGAAGAGGTTGGCCTCAAGCTCGAAAACGCTGGCCTGGAACTCCTCGGCACCGCCCGCAAGGTTGTTGTCACCAAGGACGAGACCACCATCGTTGAAGGCGCCGGCGACGCCGAGCAGATCGCAGGCCGCGTGGCCCAGATCCGCGCCGAGATCGAGAACTCCGACTCCGACTACGACCGCGAGAAGCTGCAGGAACGTCTGGCCAAACTGGCCGGCGGCGTTGCAGTCATCAAGGCCGGTGCCGCAACCGAAGTTGAGCTCAAGGAACGAAAGCACCGCATTGAGGACGCAGTCCGCAACGCAAAGGCTGCCGTTGAAGAAGGCATCGTTGCCGGTGGTGGCGTTGCCCTCATCCAGGCCGGCGCCAAGGCATTCGCCAACCTCACCCTCCAGGGTGACGAGGCAACCGGTGCCAACATCGTCAAGGTTGCTATCGACGCACCGCTGAAGCAGATCGCCTTCAACGCCGGCCTCGAGCCGGGCGTTGTGGTGGACAAGGTTCGCGGCCTGCCTTCCGGCCACGGCCTGAACGCTGCCACGGGTGTCTACGAAGACCTGCTGGCTGCCGGCGTCAACGACCCCGTAAAGGTCACCCGCTCGGCTCTCCAGAACGCTGCTTCCATCGCTGGTCTCTTCCTGACCACCGAGGCTGTAGTTGCCGACAAGCCTGAGAAGAACGCTCCGGCTGCCGGCGGCGACGACATGGGCGGCATGGGCGGCTTCTAAGCCTCCTAAGCTGTAGCGTCACGCTTCAGAGCAAACGACGGCGGTCCTCACCATTTTGGTGGGGGCCGCCGTTTTGTTCCCTCGTCAAGGTTGGACAACAGGGCTGCGTACCCAAGTAGGTAGCAGATGAGGCCGTTTTGAGCCCTCATAACGAGCTGTACTGCGACTCAGTTGGGTACTATCACGGTTTCAGTGTCGGTGGGGTCTGGCAGGATTAACCTCATGACGATTATTGCTGCCGCCGATGGGTCCGCCCTCGGTAATCCTGGGCCGGCCGGTTGGGCCTGGTACGTTGATGACTCCTGTTGGCGAGCGGGAGGTTGGCCGCACGGTACCAACAACCAGGGCGAATTAATGGCCGTTCTTGACCTGTTCCGGTCGACGGCCCACGTGCCACAAGAAGAGCTGCTGATCCTTTGCGACAGCCAATACGTCATCAACTGCATCACCAAGTGGATGCCGGGTTGGAAGCGGAAGGGCTGGCGGAAGGCCGACGGCAAGCCCGTGCTGAACGTGGACCTTCTCAAGGACATCGACCAAGCGATCGTTGGCCGCAAATATACCTTCGAATGGGTCAAGGGCCACGCTGGTCATGACCTCAACGAAGCCGCAGATGAGCGGGCGCGGGCCGTTGCTACGGCCTACCAGCAGGGGGTAGCGCACCGGGCTGGCCCCGGGTTCCCAGGTGCACAGGAACAGGGACGGAGCCAGGAGCAGGACCGGTCTCAGCAGCCGGCGGAGTCACGGGCACAACCCCATTCTTCTGAGCCGGTCCCTGCAAGCGCTGCCGCCTGCGTCTCCTCGGCAAGTGCTGGTTCCGGACAGCCTAAGGTTGACCGCAGTTCCCGTCCTCATTTTGAGCCGGCGCTCTTTGGCGAGTCCGGCATCTTTGGCCAGGCCGATCTCTTCAGCGAACTCGACGATGACGCCTCCGCGCAGCAACCCTCCGCTGAGGACACAGTCCTGGCGTTGGAGCGGGAACTGCTCAAGCCTGACGTCAGGGCGGACGTCGGAAGGATCGGCGTGCTGCTCCACCCGGACTTCGCGGAGATCGGCAGCTCGGGCAGGTTTTGGACACGGGACGCCATGATGATGGCGCTGGAAGAGGACCCCGGCGAACCGACCGAACTCGAACTGCTCAGCGCAGACCGGCTCAGCGACAACACCATCTTGCTCAATTACCGCAGCTTCGCACACACGGGCTCAGCGCTCCGCAGTTCTGTCTGGATGCTGGACCGCGGTCAATGGCGGCTGCGGTTCCACCAAGGAACCGTCGAGAACTAAGCCCGGAGACTAGTTCCTCATGACCTGCGAGGCGGCTGCACAGGGGGAAGACAGCCAGCCCCGCAGGAGTTCATGGGAGAGGAACGGCAGGGGACGCGGCCGCTAGTACGCGAAGCGCTGGGTGTTGCCCTGCTCCACTTCCAAATAGCTTGTGGCAGCTGAAGACAAAGCCACGTTGATGGACGCCAACGAGGCCTCAACCTTGCTCTGGGTCAGTGACCACTCCAAGACAAGCGCCTGGAAATTCGTGGCAGCCGTTCCCCGCCACGTTGCCTCAAGTTCCTCCAAACCCCGTCTCATGGTCTGGACATCAGAACTGATGCGATCAACAGTTCCTTTGACGTTGGCCGATTTGAGCTGGAGCAATTCGGTATCGACGGAGATGACGCTCATGGGTGATGCCTTTCGACGAAGATGTTCCGCAGTTCGCGGCGGGATGCATGGCCACAGCATCGAGCCTAGGCAGCCTCCCGCAACCGAAGAACAGGCGTTCGTCGCTATGTGGACAACAGCTCAGCCGATTCCTCGTGGAACGGAAGGCTGACCACCAAAGTGGCACCGCCGCCGTCGGTCTCCGCCACTTGGACCGTACCGCCATGGGAACCGACGATCGCGGCAACAATCGCGAGACCGAGGCCGCTTCCGCCCGTCTCGCGGGTCCGCGAGGTGTCCGCACGGTAGAAGCGCTCGAAGATCTTGTTGGTTTCAGACTCCGGAATGCCCGGCCCGTGATCGCGGATTTCGATGACGGAAACTGAACCGCTGGGGGTGTTTCGAACACCGACGGCCAGTTCTATGGGGCTTCCCTCGGGGGTGTACCGCAGCGCATTTCCCACGAGGTTCCCGATGACCTGCCGAAGTTTGGCTTCGTCACCTTGGACCGGCGCGGCAGTGGGGGCGGCGCCGTCGAGCCCGGTGAGCGTGATACTCCGGTCTCCGGATGAGGCCTTGGTGTCCACCACGGCATCGTGTGCTAGGAGCTGCAGGTCCACGGGCTTGAGCTGAAGCGGGCGCTGTTCATCAAGGCGGGCCAGCATCAATAGGTCTTCCACCATGGAGCCCATGCGCTTGGCTTCGCTTTCGATCCGGCCCATCGCCATCGCCACATCCTCCTTGGTGGCCAAGGCCCCGTGACGGTATAGCTCAGAGAAGCCGCGGATGGTCACCAAGGGGGTTCGAAGCTCGTGGGAGGCGTCCGCTGCGAAGCGGCGCATGCGCCCTTCGGAAGCGGCGCGGGCAGCAAAGGAAGCCTCGATGTGGGCAAGCATGGCATTAAGGGAACCGCCCAGGCGGCCAACCTCGGTGTGGGGATTGTCCACTTCCACGCGGCGGGACAGGTCACCGGCCGCGATGGCCGCAGCTGTCTTTTCCACCTTGGCGAGGGGACGGAAGGAGCGGGCAACAGTCCAGGTGGCGATGAAGAACGCCAACACGAGCGTCAATAGGCCGACGCCTACAACTACCAGGACAGCGTGCTCCATCACTTTGTCCACCGGCGTGAGCGGCAGCCCGATGATTACTACGCCGTTTTGGCCACCATCGGATCTGACACCAATGGCCACCACACGCCAGTTGGTACCGGCAGTGCCCTTGACCTGGAAGGGGGAGTTGCCGCGGAGTTTGGCTTCAGCTGCGGTGATGTTGGCGATCGCAGGACGATCACTTTGGCTGCCCGCGTAGGGATAAGGCGCGAAGCCTGGCACGTACAACGTCAGCGAGTAGTCTGTGGGCACGGCGGATTCGGTGGGAGTCTCCGGGTTCGGCTGGGCGGGCGCATCAGTCGCCGGGTTGGGCTGGGCCAGCCTGTCAAAGGACTGCTGATCCTGCGCCAAGGCGACGGCGGCCTTGAGTTTGTCGTCTACCTGGCCCTGCAGGTAGCTCTTGACGAGCGTCAGCGTTCCCGCGCCTGTGGCCGCCAGGGCAAGCAGGAGCAGGCCCATGATGATGGCGACGAGCTGCGACCTCAGGGACGCCGATTTCCAGCGAAGCAGCAAGGGTCAGCGCTTCTCTGCCGTTCGCAGCACGTAGCCTACGCCGCGCTTGGTCTGAATGAGGGCCGCGGCATCCGGATCGATGTCCACTTTTCGTCGCAGGTAGGAGATGTAGGACTCCACGATCGAAGCGTCGCCGTTGAAGTCGTACTCCCAGACGTGGTCCAGGATCTGGGCCTTGGACAGCACACGGTTGGGATTCAGCATGAGGTAGCGCAGGAGCTTGAACTCGGTGGGGGACAGCTCGATGACGGTGCCACCGCGGCGGACCTCGTGGGCGTCGTCGTCGAGTTCAAGATCGTCCACGCGGATCACGGCATCGTCGTCCTCCAGCGGCTGCGTGCGGCGAAGCACGGCCCGGATGCGCGCCACCACTTCGTCCAGGCTGAAGGGTTTGGTGACGTAGTCGTCGCCACCGACGGTGAGGCCGGTGACTTTGTCCTCGGTATCGTCCTTCGCCGTGAGGAACAGGACGGGGAAGTGCTTGCCGGCAGCGCGGAGGCGCCGGGTCACAGTGAAGCCGTCCATGTCCGGCAACATGACGTCGAGGACTGCCAGGTCCGGGGAGTGGAGATCGGCCGCAGCGAGGGCTTCGCGACCATTGGCGGCAGCGACCACCTCGAAGCCTGCAAAACGCAGCGACGTGGACAGCAGCTCGCGGATGTTGGGCTCGTCGTCGACAACGAGAAGCTTGGCTTCGGGACCGTTCTTTTTCATGACATCCATGATGCTCCCAGAATCTGGGAGTTCACTGGATGCTGCATGTGAGCGGACTGCGTGGCTGCGGTCAGTTGAGGTGCCCGGGTTCAAGCCCCCAGCACCAACCCCGTTCCCAGCGCCACCATGGTCACAGCGATCCCGCCATCCAGGAATCGCCAGGACAGAGGCCGGGCGAAGAAGCCCCGGAGGAATCGCGCACCGAAACCCAGCGAAGAGAACCATACGATGCTGCCCAGCATGGCCCCGGCGCCGAACCACCATTGCAGCTGAGCTCCTTGAGCGCTGGCTATGGAGCCAAGAAGGGCTATGTCCAGATAGACGTGCGGGTTGAGCCATGTCAGGGCCAGAACGGTGCTGACCGCAGCCGCGAGACCGCGCTTCGCGCCACCGTCGTTGGCTGGTCCCCCCGTGGTTGTGAGCGACTTCGGACGTAGCGCCCTGCGGGCGGCCATGAGGCCGTACGCCACCAGGAAGGCTGCCCCCACATAGCGAAGAACGACGACGGCGGCCGGAGCGGCCGTAATTAGGGCGCCGGTGCCAAAGACTCCGGCAGCGATAAGGACGGCGTCGGACAATGCGCATACCGCAACGATGGGGACGATGTGCTCGCCGCGGATCCCCTGGCGGAGCACGAAAGCGTTCTGGGCTCCGATGGCGACGATGAGGGCGAGTCCGGTGGCCATGCCGAGGCCTGCGGAGTGGAAGAAATCAGTAAAGTTCACCCTTCGAAATTACGTTCGTGGGGATATTAAGACCAGCTAAAGATTCTCACACGGCATAAGATTCTCTTATGCCGAAATTTCCCTCCGAGCAGCTCCTCACCTTCGCCACCGTCCTCTCCGAGGGCACGCTGGATGCTGCTGCGCGCCTGCTTCACATCACGCCGTCGGCGGTCTCCCAACGGCTTAAGGCACTCGAACAGTCCGCGGGCAGGGTCTTGCTGCAACGCAGCAACCCTGTTGTAGCCACTGAGGCAGGCGAAGTTGTGCTGCGCCTCGCCAGGCAGCTGGCGCAACTGGAAGCCGATGCCGGGCGGGAACTTGGCCTGGGCGCCGATGGAGCCCGACTGGCCGTGCCGATCGTGGTCAACGCGGATTCGTTGGCGGTGTGGTTCCTGCAAGCGCTGGCCCAGGTCCCCGGAGACCTCAACGTCACCTTCGACCTTCACCGCGACGACGAACAACACTCCACGTCGTTGCTGCGTTCCGGCACGGTCATGGCCGCCGTCACGGCCACACCCGAGCCGGTCCAGGGGTGCCGCGTAGAGAGCCTTGGGGTCATGCGGTACCGCGCGGTTGCGGCCCCGCACTTTGTGGACCGTTGGTTCCCGGAATTGTGGGAGGGGCTGGACTCGGGAAGGGGCTTGACCGGGGCCGCACTCAATGCCGTCACCACCGTGGACTTCGACCGCAAGGACACGTACCAGTGGGCCTTTGTGCAGTCGACATTCAAGGCTGAGGGTGAGCCGCTTCCGGAACGGAAAGGACCGCGCCATTACGTACCGGCTTCCCAGGACTTCGGCGACGCGATCCGTTTGGGCCTCGGCTGGGGGTTGATCCCGGAAGTCCAATGCGGGCCGGACATCGCGGACGGCCGGCTGATCGAGCTAGCCTCCGATCGGCCCTTCGATGTGCCGCTCTACTGGCAACGGTGGCGGACGGCATCATGGGTGCTGGACGTGCTCAGTGAAACCGTCCGGGACGTTTCAGCGCAGTATCTTCGGAAGCCCTGAGTCCCTTGAAATCCGAACACGCCCAAGGATGCTTCTAAAAATGTCAGTGCCTCGCTCCACACTTAAAACATGGCAAACACAGCAGCTCCCGCAAGCATCCACCAGCACCGTGACAGTGACGTCGAGTTCCACGTGACGTACCTGGACACCGATTCCGGCCGCATCCGGCGAGAGGATTTTGAGGACCTGGCCGCAGCCGAACGGTTCGCCAGCGCCCAACTCCGCGACGAGGACGGCTGGGCTGTGGTGGACCACGTCAAGATCGCTGGCACCAGCCGGATGGTTGCCTGAGTCGCAAGCCGCACTTGCCGTAGGCCGGTTCACTCCGGCCGGTTATGGGACGGGCCGCCATGTACGAACGGCGATGACACGCCCTGGTACTTCAGCAGCATCATCATCCCTTCTGCTGCATGGTCCAAGTTGTGGCAGTGGTCCATCCAGATGCCGGGATTGTTGGCGTGAAGCAGCAACTCCCACACTTCGCCTGGCAACACATCCACGGTGTCCAGGATGAGCGGTGACCCACTTGGAGCTACGCCATTCCTGCTCAGTACTTGCACGTGATGCCCGTGGGGATGCATGGGATGAGGCTCGGAGGTCCGATTCACTACCGTCAGCTTCACGGTGTCGCCCTCGGCTACCTCGATGGACGGAACCAGCGGATAAGCTGCCCCGTTCACAGTGAAGGCGTACCGGGGAATTCCGTCAACAAAACGGAACTGCCGGTCCAGCACCATCACCTCTTCGCGGGTGATCGGGGGAACGGGCCCTGCTGCCTTCGCGACCAGGGGCTTGCCATACTCCAAAAGGTCCAGCACGGGCATGGTGACGAAAACGCCTGCTGGTGCCTTTTCCGGAACTTCCTCAAGATCGGCGGATTTAGAAGGGGCGGCGGCAGGTGAACCGGGCGGGGCAACGACGACGACGGCGCTGGCCGCGGCGTCGGAGCGCACGGTCACCGGAGTGGCAGGCATGGTGAAGGCGATGTCCACCCGGCCGCCGGCGCCAAGCCGCACCAGTTTGTGGGTCACCTCCTGCGGCTGGTTCACCTCGGTTCCATCAACCGCAACGGCTTTGAAGGCCGTGCCCTGGATGAGGTATCGCTGCTGCACGGAATCGGTGTTGATGAGCCGGACCCGCACGATTGAGCCAGGGGCAGCAGTATGCACGGTGGCACGGTCTGAGGAGCCCAGCAACCCCAGACCGCTGAGGTCGTGCCCGGCCACCACAACGTCCGTGTCGGCACGGGGCGAAGTAGGGTGGTGCACAACGAACGTGCCGTAGAGGCCCTTGCGGACCCCTTCGGCTGAATCTTGATGCGTGTGGTACCAGTAGGTGCCTGCCTGGGCGGCAAGAAAGCGATAGGTCATGGATTCCCCGGGCATGACGGCGTCCTGTGTCGCCCCGGCCACACCATCCATGGCGTTGGGAACGTCGTAACCGTGCCAATGAAGGGTCACGCCGGCAGTCACATCACGGTTGGTCAGCACCACCTCCATCACTTCGCCCAGTTGGGCTTCCAAGGCTGGACCTGGAAGGCTGCCGTAAGTCCACGCCTCCGTGGTTTGCCCGGATGGCAGCACTACTTGTTCCACACGGGCAGTCAGTTCGTAGTGCCGGACCACAGCGTTGGCGGGGGTTTCGCCTACCAGGCTGTTGACCGGCGTCGGATCCGTCTCAACGACGTCGGCACCGCCGTGATGCGCGACGGCGGCAGCGATCGTCGCGCCGTCGGCCGAGCGGCTCCCAAGCCAGGCAAAGACTCCCGAGCCCAAAGCGGTACAGATCATGAGTCCGGCAACCGCGGTAGCCGCCGTCGGACGCATGCTGGCGGGTGAGGCGCCGCCTCCGCGGCGTGCCCGAACAGCCGTGCTTGACTGCGTACCGCGTTTCGACGAAGGTCGTGGCGAAAACAGTGCGAGCTTGGCGATCAGCACGGTCGCGGCCACCATGAACAGCAGCACGACAAGGGCCCAGGGAGCCGGGAATGGCCCCAGGATGAACGTCAGGGCCAGTGACGCCACAGCGGACGCAGCAGCTGCCACCATGGCCAGCACTGCCCCATATCGGGATCGTCCCGGACGCCCCTCGCCACTCCGCACGGGTTTGGAGCCGGTGTTCCGCCTCCTCAGCAAGAACGGAACACCGGCCATCGCGGCCCAAGCCGCGGGAATGGCGGTCAGGGGCACGTTGATGATTATGCGTTCGCTGGCAAACCACCAACTGCCCGCCACCAAAGCAGGAAGCAATGCATACCGTGCCACCGTCACTGCGACGGCTGCACCCAACAACAGAAATGCCAGGTCAATCCGGCGGGACGCGTCCCTCAAGGACGCGGTCATCCAAGCGGCGGCAATCCACGCGCCGGCCGCAAGGACGGACAGCACCAGGTCCACCGCCAGCAGCTGCGGGATGCTCACAACTGCAGGTGCTCACGCTGTGCTGGACGATGTGGAAGCATCCGAGGACGCAGCCTTGGGTGGCAGCGGTTGTGGGTTGAGAGCAGCCGAGCGTGCGCGCTTGAACAGCCAGTAGGACATGAAAATCATCAGCACGCCCACGATCGGGTGGATGGAGACCACCCACGAGCCGGCTGGAGTGATGAACTCCGGCGAGGAACCAGTCAACATGCCGCCGATGATGAAGATGAACAGCTGTAGCCAGGTCAGCAGGAAGATGCCTGCAGCCAACCAGATGGTACGGGATCCAACCTTGGCAATCGCCGCTACGATCGCTGCCAGCAATGCCCCGTAGCGCAGCACATATTGGCCGTTGACTGCGTGGTAGACGCCCGCTTCGCGCTGGGCTTCGATGGTGTTCTGGAAGTGGAAGTAACCGGCAAAGAACAACTGGGCAAGGGCAGAGAGCAGGACGATCGCCGACAGGACCAACAGGGTCTTACGCATGGGGGAATCCTCTGGTTATCAATTCACAGATTCTTCAAGGCCTTCGAACCGTCGGCTCCCTGGCTGCGGGCTTCCCCCACCGCCGACGGCTGGCCGCCGGGTTGCCTGGACCAGGGGCAACCGAAAAGGGCGGAGAGCTTCACTTGGAATCGTAAAGTTGCTGGAGATGAATGGCAAGGGGCTGACTTTTATTGCCCCAAGTCCCTACCGGGCTACTGGGCCTGACCGGCGTCCTTGCCCACATCCTTGGCATCCATAATGCGGTAGGCGTAGCCCTGCTCGGCCAGGAATCGTTGGCGTTTGGCAGCGAAATCCTGGTCGAGCGTGTCCCGCGCTACCAAGGAGTAGAACCGGGCTGCGCGGCCGTCCTGCTTGGGACGCAGGAGGCGTCCCAAGCGCTGGGCCTCTTCCTGCCGTGAGCCGAAGGAACCTGAGACCTGGATGGCGACTGACGCTTCAGGGAGGTCGATGGAGAAGTTGGCTACCTTGGACACCACCAAGGTATGGATCTCACCCTTGCGGAACGCATCAAAGAGCTTCTGCCGCGCCTTAACGGTGGTTTCGCCTTTGATCAGGGGAGCGTCCAACCGTTCGGCGATCTCGTCCAGCTGGTCGATGTACTGGCCGATCACCAGCAGCTGCTCGCCCTTATGGACTGCCACGAGCTCTTCCACCAATTTGGTCTTGGTCTCGGAGGTGGCGCAGAGCCGGTATTTGTCAGCGTCCTCGGCCATGGCATAGGCCACCCGTTCGTCGCGGGGGAGGTCCACCCGGACTTCAACACAATCGGCGGGCGCGATGTAACCCTGCGCCTCAATGTCCTTCCATGGTGCGTCGTACCGTTTGGGCCCGATCAGGCTGAAGACCTCACCTTCCCGGCCGTCTTCCCGAACCAATGTTGCCGTGAGGCCGAGCCGACGCCTCGCCTGCAGATCCGCGGTCATCCGGAAGATCGGGGCGGGAAGCAGGTGGACCTCGTCATAAATGATGAGGCCCCAGTCGCGCCCGTCCACGAGTTCCAGGTGAGGGTAGAGCCCGCCGCGCTTGGTGGTCAGGACCTGATAAGTGGCGATGGTGACGGGCCGGACTTCCTTGACGGCGCCGGAGTATTCGCCGATCTCGTCTGCGGTCAGGGAAGTGCGCTTCAGGAGCTCGTCCTTCCACTGCCGCGCAGAGACGGTGTTGGTGACCAGGATCAGCGTGGTTGTGGAGGACGTCGCCATCGCTGCGGCACCCACTAGAGTTTTTCCCGCACCACAGGGAAGCACGACGACGCCGCTGCCGCCCGCCCAGAAGTTCTCCGTGGCCAGTTTCTGGTACGGGCGCAGTTGCCAGCCGCTTTCGTCCAGCATGATGAGGTGCGGTTGCCCGTCGACGTAGCCGGCCAGGTCTTCAGCGGGCCAGCCCAACTTGAGGAGCAGTTGCTTCAACTGTCCACGCTGGGAGGAGTGCACCACCACGGTTTCGCCATCGATGCGCGGCCCCAGCAGGGGAGCGATCTTCTTGGCACGGATGACTTCCTCCAGCACCGGGTAGTCATCGGTCCGCATCACCAGTCCGTGCTGGGGGTCCTTCTCAAGCCGGAGCCGGCCATAGCGGGACATGGTCTCTTCCACGTCGATCAACAGGGCATGCGGCACCGGGAAGCGGGAGTACTTCAGCAGCGTATCCAGCACCTGCTCCGCATCCAGCCCTGCAGCCCGGGCGTTCCAGAGACCCAGCGGCGTCAGCCTGTAACTGTGCATATGTTCCGGGGCCCGCTCCAGCTCCGCGAAGGCGGCGATGGCATGCCGTGCCTCGGTAGCGAGCTCATGGTCGACCTCCAACAGGATGGTCTTGTCACTTTGTACGATCAGCGGACCGTCGGTCACTGTTTATTCCTCTTCATGAACGCAGTTCTCCTGCGGGTTCCACATCGATGATCCGGTGGATGGACAACACCCGCTCGGTGTCCTTTGCGGGATCGAACACCCTGACGCGTCCGCCGGAGACGGATACAGGAACAACAGTTTCAGTGTTGGCATTCCCCAGGCTGTCCACCACGTTCATGGTGACCGCCTGTTTGAGCCGGATGGCCGTTTGCAGCGTCTCCAAGCCGAGCTGGGTGGACGCCTCGCCCGTCGCTTCGGCCGGGACCGCACGGTGTTGCCGCAGGACCGAAAGCTGTGCTTCGACGTCGTCGTCCGGCGGAGCCGTTCGGGGCGCCGTGTAGACGGGCCGCACGCTGCCCGGCACCGCTGTGGTCCGCTTGAAACGCACGACGGCGGGTTCGGCCTCCTGCACGGCGGGCGAGAGTCCCAGCTCCCGAAGGACACGGGCAGTTTCACGCGGACTGGCGGAGGAAGTCAGCACTGTGGGAGCGATGCGTACCAAGCTCAAGGCGGAGGTCCGGGCCTCGCGCAAAAGATCGGAGATGGCAGATTCGTCGTCGCTCTGGATGTAGCTGGCGCTCGTGCCGATACGAAGGCGGCCATGCCGGGAAGCTGTGTCCTGGACAAGGTACTCCAACGGTTGGGGCACGTCCGTGGCCGAATGCTCACGGAGGAACGCCAACAGCGATTCCGCATCCTGTCCGGCGTCGAGCGCCCTCCGGACGGTAGCGGCCGAGAACCGGTAGATCGACGCCGGACCTTGGCCTTCGGCGTCAGCCATTAACAGCAGGGTCTCACTGAGTTCCGGGGCGAGGTAGCCGGGCGCAACAGCCGTGAGATCGGCCTGCAACAGGATGTGGTTCACGGCAGCCGGCAAGTGCTCGCCGAGGATGGTCATGGCTTCTTCCGGCTGGCCGCCAGCTATGGCCGAACCCAACTGCGTCAACGCGCCGGATCCCATCAGGCCCAGGAGAGTGGCTTCCTCAAGGATGCCTCGGACCAGGGAGCTGAACCGGCGGGACATCCGCGGCTGCGCCCACTCGGCCCGTTGCAGCACGGCTCTGGCATCCAAAACGGGCGCCTTCCCATCCGGCGCCGAGGCCTCCACGGTGAGCTCATTCAGGATTTCCAGGACCCGGCGGCGGACCACCGGGGCGTCGGGCCGTTGCGCCTCCGCGGACAGAGCGTTGATGGTTGTACCTGCCGCGCCTTGATGGGCGGCCGACGACGACGGACCGGCAAGGGGTTGCCCCACCAGGGAAGGTGCTCGCTCACTGGCCAGCCAAGCATTGACCAGCCAAAGCCACTGTTCCTGCCGGGGCAAGTTGAGCCATTCCAGCGACGGCGGCTGTACCCACGTTGAGCTGTCCACGTCCAGACGGAGCAGTCCGGCCATCGCGCACAACTCCAGGAGGACGGCCGTCTCATGGACGCCCAAACGGATGGACTCCGCCAGACGCCGTAGCTCGCGCACGCCCACACCGCCGCTCCGGAGGGTAGCCAGAGGTTGGTCCCGGACTGCGAACAACAGCTCAGCAGTCAGTCGCAGGATTTCCGCGATGGCACCCATCGCCGCGTTGCGTCGCAGGGCAGCACTTGTATGGCCGAGCTCGGGAACAGGCGGAGCCAGCGTGAAATCATCCACGATTGCACCACCACGCAGGGCAAGTCCCACACTGTGGGGCAGTTCAACGTGGCCGGCGTCCAAGGGGACCAACAAACCGCGCGCCAATAGCCAATCGATAGGCCCGACGTCGTGACTCTCGTGGGTGACGGACGCGCGCCGCTGTGCCTGCGGTACTGCGCCCATGGCCCAACTCCCGAATTTGTCCAACAAGCCCACGGTCCGGTCCGGTGCCGTGGCCAGTATGGCGCGCAGGTTCTCGGGAGTGGACGTCCAGCGCTGGAGCGCAAGGGCTGCATCCATCGGAGTGCTGGCGGGATGGATACCCGCACCGCTTTGGTGGAGCTCGGCCACCAGCTGCACCACCCGCTGGGCAAAGGCCGGTTGGAGCCGTACAAGTTCGGTGTAGCTCCGGCCGAGGCCCGCCGGGTAGATGCCGATGACATCCTTGAGGCTGCCCACGGGGAGGTAGAAGCGCTGACGGGATGAAGTTGCCGGAGAACCGGCAGGTGGATCTGCCCTGTGTACCAGCGCCAGTTCCTGCAATTTGGCCAGGATGGGGTCCAGTGCCGAAAGTGTGGAACCGGCGATGACCTTCTTCAGCCCGGCCGCGGAAATACTGTGGCCGGTATCGGCATTGGTGCACAGGTGCAGCGTTTCCAGGACCTGCATCTCGGGCTTGTTCAACCGCTCCAAGGCCCGTTGGACACTGACCCGGGCGCTTGCCCTCGCAGCCAAAGCCGGGAAGTCCGGAGCCATGGGGGAGATCAGGTCCGGTCGCGCGGCAAACAAGGCCCGCAGCGAATTGTCGCTGCGCGCTTCCAGTTCCTTGCTGAGCGCGCGTATTAGGGACATCAATCCAACGTTACCGCCCCGGGGCCCCTAGTGCCTGTCGGCGGGGCCAGAGGTTACTGCCGGCGGCGTTGGCGGACAGCGTCAAGTACCAGGAGCACCGCGAGCATGAAGGCCACGGGCAGTCCGTAAAGGGCAATCCACGTCACCCATACCGGTGGCACGCCCCCGTTGAACGCGACAGCCATGACCGTGCCAACGGCGGCCAGGGAGATGATGGCAATGACGGCGGCGACGATCATGATGGGGCGGCGGTAACCCGGGGAAGTCATGCGCACAACGCTAGCAGCAGCGTACGAAGGCGAGTCATCGATGCTGCTCTGGCCCTGCTCTTGTCTTGTGTGATTGCGGCAAAGCGGGAATAGGGGGTCCGGCAGGATAACCTTGAAGGAACAGACCAACACGGACCGGGCTGTCACCCTCGATCCCGCAGATCCCTGCGGATGCGGTGATTGGCCCGACGTGTCTCCCAAAGCAAGAACGAAGAAGGTTGATTACGTGCCTACCGGCAAGGTCAAGTGGTATGACAAGGAAAAAGGCTTCGGATTCCTCGCGGCTGAAGACGGCCAGGAAGTGTTCCTGCCCAAGACGTCCCTGCCCGCGGGCGTAACGGAGCTTAAAGCCGGAACCCGTGTGGAATTCGGTGTGGCTGACGGCCGCCGCGGGGCACAGGCACTGGGACTGCGTGTTTTGGAGAAGACGCCATCCATTGCCAAGGCCAAGCGCATGAACGCCAGGGACCTTGCACCGATGGTGCAGGACCTGGTCACCGTGCTGGACAACCTCTCCGGTTCCTTGTCTTCAGGCAAGTACCCCGACGGTAACAAGGCCAAGGCCATCAGCATGGCACTGCGCAAGGTTGCCGACGAGCTGGAAGCCTAGGACCGGCCATGACATCGGAATCCGCACAGGACACCAAGGCCGGCCCTGACGCTGCCCAGGCTCCTGGAAACGGGGACGCCCCCGCGCGGAAGCCCGTCGCGGCCAAGTCCCGCGCCGGTTTGCCCGTGTGGCGCACCGGCAAGCCGGACGCGTTCCTGGCTGCCGCCGTCGATGCTGCACGTGAGGCAGTTGAAGGCATAGCCAACCCGGGCGAAGTCGGGGCGCACCTTGGCGCCAAGTCGGAGGGCGACCGTGTGGTCACCCACCTGTTCGAGTCCCGGCTCGCCGGCTATGGCGGCTGGCAGTGGTATGCCGTAGTGACCCGTAACTCGCGCTCCAAGATCGTGACTGTGAGCGAGCTCGGTTTGCTGCCCTCCGAGGATTCCATCCTGGCTCCCGAATGGGTGCCCTGGGCCAAGCGCGTCCGCCCCGAGGATGAGACGCCGCTGGTCGAAGAGACCGTGGAGGAAGTCACGGAAGAGTCCGTGCAGGCGGCCGAGGATGAGGCCACTGAACCGGCTGATGAGGCTGCTGAATCCGACCAACCTGAAAACCCGGACGACGAAACCGGGGACGACGACGAAACCGGGGCTGAATAAGCGTTGCGGAAACCCGGGGTGACCACATCGAAGGCGGACGCTGATGTCCACCTTTAGGTCACTCGGAATCCTCAACTACCGCATCTGGTTCTTGGGTGCGCTGATCTCCAACATCGGCACGTGGATGCAGCGTACGGCGCAGGACTGGTTGGTTTTTGACCACCTGACAGCGCACGACGCCGGTGCCATGGGCATTACTTTGGCCCTCCAACTCGGTCCCCAGCTGTTCCTCGCTCCGTGGGCCGGGCTGCTGGCCGACCGTTACAGCCGGCGGAAGCTACTTCTCATCACACTGGTGGCCATGGCCCTCCTCAGCACGGGGTTGGGCGTCCTGGTGCTGCTGGGGGTCGCCGAACTCTGGCATGTCTACCTCTTTGCCTTGCTCTTGGGAATCGTGACCGCCCTGGACGCTCCGGTCCGACAAACTTTCGTCTCCGAACTCGTCACCGACGATTACCTCCCTAACGCAGTGGCCCTCAACAGCGCCTCTTTTAATGTGGCCCGGATGATCGGGCCCGCGGTCTCCGGCGTGCTGACGGTGGTGGTAGGCCCCGGCTGGGTGTTCCTCATCAATACAGTGTCCTTTGTGGCCATGCTCTGGGCGCTCAAACTCATTCCCGCATCGTCGCTCCGCATCCAGCCCCGAGCGGCGGCGGGTAAAGGCCGCATCCGGGAGGGTTTGCGCTACGTCAGGAACAGGCCGGATATCCAGGTGGTCCTGGTGGCAATCTTCATCGTGGGCACTTTCGGGCTCAACTTCCCCCTGTTCATCGCCGCCATGGTGGGTACCCAATTCGGGATGGACGCGGGTGCGTTCGGAGCGTTGAACTCCGTCATGGCCATCGGTTCCGTGACGGGTGCACTGTTGGCTGCCCGACGCGGACGGCCGCGCCTTAGGCTGATTTTCGGGGCAGCCGGTGGCTTCGGCATAACCAGCGCACTGGCCGCGCTGGCCCCCAACGCTGTGCTCTTCGGGCTGGCCCTGGTTCCCTGCGGCCTGTTTGCCTTGATCCTGATCACCAGTGCCAACGGCTACGTACAATCCACCACGGAGGCCGTCATGCGAGGGCGGGTCATGTCCCTCTATATGGCCATTTTCATGGGCGGCACTCCCATCGGTGCGCCGTTGGTGGGGTTGGTGGCCAACGTCGGTGGCCCTCGCTGGGCCGTGGGCGTTGCAGCGGTTGCCGGCGTCAGCACCGCCGTCGTGGGTTTGCTGTGGATCATCCGCGCGAAGCAGCTGCGGCTCCGCTTTGACCGCCGGGCCCGCGGTTTGCGGCACTTCCGGGTGGAGTCGCTGCTTACGCGTCCGGAAACGGACGACGACGGCGCCAGCCAGCAGGGCGGGTAGCGCGCCTTAAACGGCGGCGGCGTCGTCCGGGGACTACCCGCACGACGCCGACCAGGGCCCGTGTTGCTACTTCTTCAGCTCGCCCACCACGAAGTCAATGCTCGCGAGCAGGGCGGAAACGTCGTCCGGCTCAATGGCGACGAACGTGGCAATGCGCAACTGGTTGCGGCCGAGCTTCCGGTAAGGCTCGGTGTCCACCACGCCGTTGGCCCGCAGGACCTTGGCAATGGCTGCGGCGTCAATGGAGTCGTCGAAGTCGATCGTGGCAATGACCTTGGAGCGGTCGTCGGCGTTGGCGACGAAAGGCGTTGCGTACTCCGAGGCCTCGGCCCAGGAGTAGATACGGTTGGCGGAGTCTGCCGTGCGTTTGCTGGCGAAGTCCAGGCCGCCGTTGCTGTTGAGCCACTGCACCTGGGCATCCAAGGTCACCAAGGTGGACAGTGAGGGAGTGTTGTACGTCTGGTTCAGCTTGGAGTTGTCAATGGCGGTCTGCAGGTCCAGGAAGTCAGGGATCCAGCGGCCGCTGGCCTTGACCCGTGCCGCGCGCTCCAGGGCGGCGGGAGAGAAGAGGCCCAGCCAGAGGCCACCGTCGGAGGCGAAGTTCTTTTGGGGGGCGAAGTAGTAGACGTCCGACTCGGCGACGTCTACGTCCAGTCCGCCGGCTGCGGAGGTAGCGTCCACCAGGACGAGGGATCCTTCTTCGGCACCTTGGACGCGCTTTACAGGAGCGGCCACGCCCGTTGACGTTTCATTCTGGGGCCAAGCGTAGACGTCCACACCTGCTTCGGCCGCTGCCACGGGGCGGGTGCCGGGTTCGGACTTGATGATGGAGGAAGCGTCGAGGAACGGTGCCTTGTTGGTGGCGGCAGCGAACTTGGAGCCGAACTCGCCGAATGAGAGGTGCTGAGCCTTCTTCTCAACCAGGCCAAACGCAGCCACGTCCCAGAACGCGGTGGAGCCGCCGACGCCGAGGACAACCTCATAGCCTTCAGGAGCGCGGAAGAACTGGCTGAGTCCTTCGCGGACCGAACCTACCAGGTTCTTGACAGGAGCCTGACGGTGGGAGGTGCCGAGGATGGTGGTCGATGCGGCAGACAACGCTTCGATCTGTTCCGGGCGAACCTTGGACGGTCCAGCGCCGAAGCGTCCGTCCTTGGGCAGCAGGTCGGCGGGAATGGTGATGCTGTTGTCGCTCACGTAGGGCTCCAATGGGTATCGGCTAGAGGTGGGTCGTGGCAGGGGGCATCAACTGCCCCTTCGACACCCCAATTCTGCCTGACCCGGCCCGGGCGCAGGAACCTGTGGCCGTCATAGTCCGCCACGTGGAATGCAGACGAACCAAATGCGACCGGAATTATCCAGAGTAATTCCAAATAAGCTAGGCTGGTGGTTGGCGTTCATAGGGCGGCGGTGCACACCGTCCGCCCTTGCTAGGGACGCGGTACGGTGGAGATTACGCAAGGAACTGCGTTCGAGGAGAGCTGAGCTGGATGACGGATCTGATCGATACCACTGAGATGTATCTTCGGACCATTTTGGAGCTTGAAGAAGAAAACATTGTGGCTCTCCGGGCCCGCATCGCCGAGCGATTGCGCCACTCCGGACCCACTGTTTCCCAGACCATTGGACGCATGGAGCGCGATGGCCTGGTGATTGTGTCCAACGACCGCCACCTGGAACTGACTGAAGTGGGACGGAAGCGTGCCACCGAGGTCATGCGCAAGCACCGCCTCGCGGAGCGCCTCCTGGCCGACGTCATCGGGCTGGACTGGGCCTACGTGCACGATGAAGCGTGTCGCTGGGAGCATGTCATGAGTGAGCGCGTGGAGCGCCGGCTCTACGAGCTCCTGGAGCACCCTACGGAGTCTCCGTATGGCAACCCGATCCCGGGACTTGAAGCGCTTGGTGGCCTTGCCAGCCAGCCCTTCCCACGGCTCGACGTCAACCTGATGCAGGCCATGGACGGCTATGCTACCGATTCCCGTGTGGTGGTCAGCCGCCTCGCGGAGCCCATACAGGTGGAGCCGGAACTCCTTACCCAGTTGGACGAAGGCGGAATCCGTCCGGGCGCAACCGTCTCGCTGGAACGCGTCGGCGAGTACATCTCGGTCAGGGTCCCCGGTATCGAAGGCGCCTTGGAACTGCCTCCTGAAGTTGCCGCGCACGTCTTCGTCTCGCTCAGCTGACAGACGCTGCGCCGGTACCGTGTCAAACCTCACTTTGGCGCCTCCGTCGCGCGTGTGACCTGCGGTTTTCCGGAATTGATGATAAGGGCCCACTGCGCTCAGCCCGTTCCTGTTGATAACGAATTTATTACCGAAGGCCTTAATCCCCTATAGTTATCTACTAGCGCTGATACCAAAGCGTTACCTGATCCGGAGCCGAGCTCTGCCAGCGGATCAGGTGTGTTACCCACCACTGGCAGAGGCGGGGGAACCACAAGCGGCTGTCTAAAGAAGCAGCCTTGGGGTGAAGTCCGCAGCAGAAGTGCCCACGTATACATGTCCCTCTTGGGATACCTGTGTGCCGTGAGCGCTTCGTGCGGACCGGGTCTTTGTACTCTCTGACCCGAATCCGACAGCTAACTTCGCAGGCTTTTGAGAGAGGAACAGAGTTTGACATCGCAGAACGTCAGGGGCCGCCGCCGCGCGTCCGGCCCCGCTGCTGAGCTGCGGCCAGCCACCGTCGTAACGGAGATCCGGCCTCGCGACACCGAGCGTCAGGTGCGCCGCCGTAAGAGCCCGTTGCGCCAGGTTGCCGATTTCGCCGCTGCCAGCGGCGTCGGGCAGAAGGCTGGTGTTGCGCTTGCCGCCACCGGACTTGCCTTGACTGTCGGCCTGCCTGCCACAAGTCCCGTCATGGCAACCTCGGAATCAGGCCAGACTGAGTCTGCCCTCGCCGTAGCCGCCCCTGCCGGCAGCCAGCCCGAGGTCTCCGCCGCCGCGTCCGCCAAGATTGACTTCAGCCGAGCCGCCGTGGCTACTGCAGCCGACCCCGACGGGAAGCTGAAGCAGTTGCTCAGTGCGCAGTCGGCCGGGAGCATCCAGCGTGCCTCATCCGTCGGCACCATGGCCAGCCCCCTTGACACGCTCACCACGGCATCCCCTTTTGGTTACCGCATCAGCCCCCTCACGGGTGGTGCCGGTGATTTCCACCGCGGCCAGGACTTCGTTGCGCAGTGCGGCACGGCTGTGCACGCGGCAGCCACCGGCAAGGTCACTTTCGCCGGATGGCACGAATACGGCGGAGGCAACCGCGTGGTCGTGGACCACGGCAACGGCCTCGAGACCACGTACAACCACCTTTCGTCCTTCACCGTCAAGGTTGGCCAGACCGTCAACCGCGGCGATACCGTCGCCCTGAGCGGCACCACGGGCGCTTCCACCGGCTGCCACCTCCACTTTGAGGTCCAGGTCAACGGTGAAGTGGTAGACCCCATGGGCTGGCTCTAAAAGCCAGTTGATGGTTGCCTCTCGCATTCGCGGGACGCCCCGTGACCTGAATGTGACATTCGCGTTCAACTGTTGTAGCGTACAGAGCGCATCGGCTTTTTAGGGGGCCGGTGCACTTGAGTGGATTGCCTAGCTCTGCCACCACTCAAGGTCCGTTCGCATAAATCGTCTGGCAGGGGCGGGGGAACCACTTCTGGTCTTCGAAAGAAGGCCTTGGGGTTAAGTCGCAAAGCTTCCTTGGAAGCAGCGCCGCCGGATGACTCCCATCCGAATCCGACAGCTCACCTCGCAGGCATTGGGAGAGGCTACCTACGTGTCATCACGCACTACCCCTGCGCGCCATCGCGCCCAAACGGTTCGTACGAACCCGTTGAACACTCTTTCCAAGGCTGTTTCATCCAACGCAGGAACCGTGGGCCGCCAGGCCGCCGTCCTGGCAGCAGCCTCAGGCCTCGTCCTCACAGTGGGCGTACCGGCACAAGCAGCAGACGCCGACGTTTCCAAGTCGGAAGCCTCCAGCACCCAACAGCTGGTTGTTACTGCAGTGGTCACCGCAGCGCCAACAGCAACCGTTTCCTTCGAGAGCCCCACCGTGGCTACCAAGGCAGCCCCCAAGGTAGTCCAGCGCGCAGCGCGGGTTACCGAGCGTGCAGCGGCCACCACCAGCGAAGAAACCGCCGAAGCAGTCTCCGCAAAGTCCTCCAAGGCCAAGGATTCGGCTTCCAGTGCCGCTGCCTCCGGTCTTGCCGCCATTGCTTACACCGGCATCGGTTCGCCCTACGTTTGGGGCGGAACCACACCCAACGGTTGGGATTGCTCAGGCTTTACCCAGTGGGTCTATGCACAGGCCGGCATCAGCATCCCCCGCGTCAACGCCTGGACGGCCATGACGCCCACCAGCAGTCCTGCTCCCGGCGACCTCGTCATGCAGAACGGCGGAGCCCACGTGGGCATCTACGTCGGCAACGGCATGATGATCAGCGCTTTGAACCCCGGTCAAGGAACGCTGCTGCACTCTGTAGCGTCCACCGGCACCTCCTCGTTCTACACCCTCCGCTAGAGAAATAATCCGGTTCGGGGTCGGCCGGCATGCCCCCAATGCTGGCCAGCCCACTACCCGCGTGCACCCCCAACTGCACTCGGATACGAAAAGAGAAAATCATGACCAGTGCAAACAAGATTGCACGGCACCGCGCTGAGGCCCCTAAGACCAGCTCGCTTGCCGTCATCGCCAAGGCCGTAAGCAACAACGCCGGTGGCGTGGGCCGCCAGGCAGCAGTTATTGCCGCAGCTTCAGGCCTGGTCCTGACCAGTGGCATCGCCGCCAACGCTGCCGACACCAACGTGGATCGTGACTCCACGTCCACGTCCACTCTGGACGTGCAGTCGGTAGTCCAGGCCACCATCGCCGCGGACTCCACTGTGGCAATCTCCTACGAGCGCCCCGTGGTCACCACGGTGGAAGCCCCGGCTCCCGTGGTGGTGGAAGAAGCTCCGGCCAAGGTTGAAGCCAAGGTTGAATCCAAAGCGGCAACGGCGGTTACCGCCAACGCCGCTCCGGCAGCCAACGCGACCGTTGCCGTCAGCAGCGCAACCCCCGCTCCGGCAGCCCCGGCGGCTTCCAGCGGCCTCGGCGCAGCAATCGCTGCAGCTGCTTACGCCCAGCTCGGCGTGACCCAGGACTGCACCATGCTGGTGACCAACTCCCTGGCTGCCGTGGGCATCAACTTCCACGACTGGCCCGCCGGCTATCTCTCCCTGGGCCGCACCGTCAGTGCAGCAGAAGCCCAGCCCGGCGACCTCGCCTACTACGCCAACGGTGGTTTGGCTGGACAGGCCCACATCGCTGTCTACGTCGGCAACGGCCAGGCAGTGCACGGTGGATGGAACGGATCCACCACGGCACTTTTCAGCGCCAACGTCGGCTCCGGCCCGGTTTTCATCCGCGTCAACGGCTGATCCACATCGCGCAAGAACACCCCGCAGGCTTCGGCCGGCGGGGTGTTCTGCTTTAACTGCTACCCGTATTCGTCCACGCCACACCAATTGCCTGGCGACACCCACATCCGAGCGTCGCCGGCCCGTGTGGTTGGCACCAGAGAATGTGAGTGGCGTCAGTCGCGGTAGCAGGTGAGGCGGCTCTATGGGTTCGACGACGGCGTTCGGGTGGGTGCCGCCGTCGGACGTTGGCGGGTGGTTGGCTCGTGGAAGCGGGCGGCCGCCACCCACTTTGGTTCTGAAAGCCTTCCGACACGCGGCGAACAAGGTGTGTCGGTCCAGATCTGCCCCTCAAAGTAGGTGGTGGCGACACGCAGAGGGGCCCCGATTTCCGCCACATCCCTTAACCGCGCATGAACTCTTGCCGACACCGCACGCGAAACGACAGAAAAATTCGTTGATACGGCATATAAGTGCTTACCCTTGTGTTGTCGATCCACAGCCCGTACATGCAGAGGGCAGCCGGCCCTCGTGCCCCTGACGGGTGCGGCCGTGAAGAGGTACGTGCATGCGCACACTCGTTCTGAATGCTGGATATGAACCGCTGGCGGTAATAACATTCCGCCGGGCGCTGGTCCTTGTGCTGACTGGGAAAGCTAGCGTAGTGGCCGAAGGCGACGAGCCTGTCGTCGGGCCACAGGAGATTCTCGGAAGACCTTCCGTGATCCTCCTCAACCGCTATATCCGTCCCCGGTACAACAGGATTACCGCCGTGAGTCGCCGCGGGGTCCTTCGCCGCGACGGCCATCGCTGCGCCTACTGCGGGAAAACAGCGCACACCATAGACCACGTCCACCCCAAATCCAGGGGCGGCGCGGATTCCTGGGAAAACCTGGTTGCGGCGTGCTTGAAATGCAATAACGCCAAGAGCGACCACACGCTGGCAGAAATGGGTTGGAAACTCCGTTTCACGCCCGGCGTGCCCCAGGGAACCATGTGGCAGATCAAGGAACTCGAGAAACCTGCGCCGGACTGGGACCCGTTCCTGTTGCCGGAATCCGCTGCCTGATCGATTTCTGCTGGTCTCCGTCCGTCCCGGGTAATCTGGGCGGATGGAGTTCAATGCCGTGATTTTGGCGGGTGGCCGGGCCACCCGTCTCGGTGGCGTGCCCAAGCCATCGTTGAAGTACGACGGCGACACGCTCCTTTCGCATGCCCTGCAGGCTGCCCGGGGTGCTTCGGCGGTGGTTGTGGTGGGGCCGGACGCTCCCAACGATGAGCCAAAGGACAGGGGACCACTGCCGAGCGGTGTCTTGAGGGCTCGGGAGGAACCGGCATTCGCCGGGCCGGCCGCGGCAATTGCGGCCGGCATGGCTGCGCTGCAGAGGAGTGGTTCGAACACCCTGTGGACGCTCGTGCTGGCATGCGATATGCCGCATGCTTCCCGTGGTGTTGACCTCCTTTGGGATGCCCTTGAAGCAAATCCCGGAGTGGAAGGGGCGATGGCAGTTTCCGGGGACGGGCGGAAGCAGCCACTCCTGGGGGCCTACAGTACAGCGGCTCTGGAAAGGGAAGTGGCCGTAGCTTCCGAAGGCTCGGGGTTAACGAACTCTTCAGTGTTCCGGCTGCTTGCTAGGCTGAACGTGCTGGACGTGGCCGTCCCCGCGGGGTCCACCGATGATGTGGATACGTGGGAGGACGCCGCGGCCTTGGGCATTGACTACGAGTTGGAGGCGGACGTGAAAAGCCAGGAAGAGACGCTCGAGGAATGGTGCCGCACGCTGCTGCAGGCTTTCGAGCTTGAGGGTGTGGAAGTGGACGTCAATGAGGTCCTGGCGGTCGCAGGAGTGGCGGCGCATTCAGTAGTGCGCCCAGCGGCGCCCCTGACCACGTTCATTGCCGGATACGCGGCAGGCATGGCCCGCGGGATCGGCCAGGCCAGCGATGATGCATCCATGAATGCCGCACTGGACCTGGCACGCAAAGTTGCCAAGGAGTACTCGGAGTCCGGGACTGACCGAGAATGACAGAGGCCCCCGCAGAGGGCCATCACGCGGCACACACATGGCATGAGGCCCGGCAGCGAGCATTCGAGGTTGCTGCTCCCATCCCGCCAGGCCCCGTGCCGCTCAGTTCTGCCCTCGGGCGCACCTTGGCTTCGGATGCCTTGGCCGTGCAGGACATGCCCCACTATGCTTCGTCCGCCATGGACGGATGGGCCGTCAACGGCAGTGGCCCATGGATCCTCAGCGAGCCCGGACAGCGGCTGGCACCGCACCAGGCGAGCCCCATTGTCACCGGCGGGCTGATACCGCCCGGCGCCAAGGCAGTACTGCGCAGCGAAAGCGGTGTTATCACCACGGACGACGACGGCCTGCCGGTTCTTGCGCTGGGCGGCACCGCCAAACCGGGGGAGCCCCGCAACGGCCAACACATCCGTAAAGCTGCAGAAGAGGCTGCTGAGGGTGATGTCCTGCTCAAGGCAGGGACGGTGCTGAATCCGGCACACATTGCCTTGGCAGCGCTTGCTGGCCTGGACCACGTGGACGTGCTCGGCAAACCGCTGGTTCGGTTCCTCCTGACGGGTTCGGAAGTCGTTGCCCAGGGTGTTCCCTTGCCTGGACAGGTCAGGGACACCTTCGGCCCGCAATTGGGCGCCGTCGTCGAACTTTTGGGCGGCATCGCGGGCGAGCAGCTCAAAGTGGGCGACAGCTACGAGGACTGGATTGCCGCACTCCAGGACACCGAGCCGATACTGGACGAGCTGACGCCCGACGGCCCCTACGTCGAAACGGAGCCGCCGGCAGACGTCGTCATTACTACAGGCGGCACAGGACGGTCGGGGACCGACCATTTCCGCAAAGCCGTGGCAGAGCTTGGCGGCAGTTTGCTGATCGATGGAATTGCCATGCGCCCGGGACATCCCGCCGTGCTGGCGGAGCTGCCGGACGGTCGGTTCGTGCTGGGACTGCCGGGAAATCCTCTCGCCGCGATGATGGCGTTGTTTACTGTGGGCGCACCCCTGCTTGCTGCTTTGGGCCATGGTCGCTTGGAAGAGGTGGGTGAAGTTCCCTGTGGATCGACAATCGACGCGGACCCCGGACGGACCCGTCTGATGCCTTTCAAGCTGGTGTATGGATTGGCATCGCCAGCGCAGCATGCCGGCCCCGGAATGATGCGTGGCCTGGCAGGTGCGGACGGGGTGATGGTGGTGCCACCCCATGGAGTCCAATTAGGCGAGATGGTCCCCGCCTTCGCGTTACCTTGGGGCAAACCGTTGCCCGTGCCGAAGGCACCGGAGGACAAAACCGGCAAAGCCGCGCCCAGGCAACGACGGAAGGCGCCTTCGGGTCCTGTGGACTGGAGTGCGTTGGGCGCGTGAGGGGTGCCGTGATCGGCTTTGGGCTTGGTGACAAAGTGCAATGATGGATTCATGAACAGGCATGCTCCAGAACAGGACATCAACGAAGATGACCTGCAAATCCACCCGCCCAAACAAGCCGCGGCCGGCCTCAAAGCTGTCACGGTTGCCCTTGAACGCGGTTACGCCCAAGCCGGAGTAACCCGTACGGTCCGTTCCATGCTCCGGGTCAACCAGCATGATGGCTTTGACTGCCCGGGGTGTGCATGGCCGGAATCGATCACCGGCAGGCGCAGTCCCGCAGAGTTTTGCGAGAACGGTGCCAAGGCGATCGCCGAGGAAAGCACCACCCGTACAGTCGGTGCCGAATTCTGGGCGAAACATTCTCTGGCAGACCTGGAAGACAAGACGGAGTACTGGCTGGGGAGCCAGGGAAGACTCTCCGAGCCCGTGGTTATCAGGCCGGGTGACACTCACTACTCGCCGATCAGTTGGACCGAGGCTTTCGCCCTGATCGGTGAGCACATCAATGCCACTACACCTGACAAGTGCGTGTTCTACACCTCCGGCCGGACGGCCAACGAGACCGCCTTCATGTACCAGCTATTTGCGCGAAGCCTCGGCACCAACAACCTTCCCGACTGCTCCAACATGTGCCATGAGTCCTCAGGCAGTGCCCTCAACCCGACCATCGGAATCGGCAAAGGCACTGTTTCCCTGGAGGACATCCACCATGCGGAGCTTGTTCTGGTGGTTGGCCAAAATCCTGGAACCAACCACCCCCGAATGCTGTCCGCCCTCCGTGACTGTAAGAACAACGGCGGAAAGATTGTTGCGGTTAACCCGCTTCCCGAAGCGGGCCTCTTGAACTTCAAGGACCCGCAGTCACTTAATGGTGTGATCGGCGGCGGCACCACCATCGCGGACGAGTTCCTGCAAATCAAGGTGGGTGGCGATCTCGCGCTGTTCCAAGCACTGGGACACCTGCTCCTGGAGGAAGAGAAGCGCAACCCGGGGACCGTCGTCGACCATTCCTTCATTGAGCAGCAGACCGAAGGTTTCGCTGCCTACAAGGAAGCGCGTTCGGCATTGGACTGGGACGAAACCGAGCGGGCTACCGGGCTGACCCGGGCAGAAATCACCAAGGCTGCCGAAATGATGGCTGCCTCGAAAGCAACCATCATTTGCTGGGCGCTCGGGCTGACGCAGCAACCGCACTCGGTGGATACCCTGCGTGAAATCATTAACCTGCTGCTCCTCCAGGGAAACTTCGGCAAGCGTGGGGCGGGTGCTTGTCCGGTCCGTGGCCACTCAAATGTTCAAGGCGACCGCACCATGGGCATCTGGGAGAAGCCCAAGGAATCCTTCCTGGCCGCGTTGGACAAAGAATTCGGTTTCCACATGCCGCGGGATCATGGCTACGACTCGGTGGAAACCCAGCACGCCCTGGAAAAGGGCGAGGTGGATGTTTTCGTGTCCATGGGCGGAAACTTCGCTGCGGCGGGCTCGGACACGGCTGCCCTTGAGGCTGGCCTGAAGAAGGCCGGGCTGACGGTCCACATTTCCACCAAGCCCAACCGTGCCCACGTGGTGCACGGCAAGACGTCCCTGATCCTGCCCACGTTGGGCCGGACGGACACTGACGACAAACACCCCAAGGGCAAGCAGTTTCTCTCGGTGGAGGACTCCATGTCCGTCATCCACAAGACCCAAGGACGGCTCGAGCCTGTTTCAGAGCACCTACTGAGCGAACCGGTGATTGTGGCGCGTATGGCCCAAGCGACGCTGGGAGACAGCCACGGCGTGGACTGGCGCGCGATGGCGGAAGACTACGACGTGATCCGGGACCATATCTCCCGCGTCATTCCCGGCTTTGAGGACTTCAACGCCAGGGTCCGCACCAAGAACGGCTTCGTCCTGCCCAACCCACCCCGGGACACCCGAACCTTCGCCACGGATATCGGCAAGGGGCGCTTCTCCGTGCGGCCGCTTGAGTACCTCGAAGCACCCGAGGGCCACCTGATCCTCCAGACGGTACGCAGCCACGACCAATACAACACAACGTTCTACGGCTTGGATGACCGGTATCGCGGCGTCTCGGATGGTCGCCGCGTGATCCTCGTCCACCCGGGTGACCTGGAGGAACTGGGCTTCGAGGACCGCGACCTGGTGGATGTCATCTCTACCTTCGCGGGAACAGAGCGGCGTGCCAACAAGTTCCGGCTCATCGGGTACCCCACGGCCAAGGGATGCGCCGCGGCGTACTTCCCGGAGGCCAACGCCTTGGTGCACCGCGAGCTTGTGGCCCGGGAATCCAACACCCCCGGTTACAAGGCCATGACCGTGCGCTTCGTGAAGCATGAGGAGAACGGATCCTGACATGGGACGCGTAACCCAGCGCCGCAAGGTGCACAAGTTTGTCTTGGACGGCTCACCGCAGGCCTTGGAGCATCCCGTCCGGTTCAAGGAAGACGTCCTGGCCGTGGAGGAGCCGCTGGAGATCCGGTTGGGCGACATGTCTTTCTCCGTGACCATGCGGACCCCCGGAGATGACTTCGACCTCGTCGCGGGATTCCTGGTCTCGGAAGGGATCGTGTGGGAGCCGGGTCAGCTGGTCTCGGAACGTTTCTGCGCCGGGGAGGACGAGAACGGGGTGCAGACCTTCAACGTGGTGGATGCACAGCTTCGGCCGGACGTGGAACGGCCCGATACCGGCCGTAACGTCTACACCTCCAGCTCCTGCGGAATCTGCGGCACGGACTCCATCGATGCCGTTCGAAAGTCCTCGCACCACAGCCCCAAGGAAGACGACGTGGCTATCCCGGTAAGGGCGCTCGCCGCCCTGCCGGACCGCCTCCGGGAGGCCCAAGCGGTCTTCGCCAAAACGGGTGGTGTGCACGCTGCGGGCCTTTTCAGGATCCACGACGACGGCACTACGGAGCTGCTGTGCCTCCGGGAGGATGTGGGCAGGCACAACGCCGTGGACAAGGTGGTGGGCTGGGCGTTGCGGACCGGCATGCTGCCACTCAAAGGGACTGTGCTTCAGGTCTCCGGCCGGGCGTCGTTCGAGCTCGTCCAGAAAGCTGCCATGGCCGGAATCCCGGTTTTGGCCGCTGTCAGCGCACCCTCCAGCTTGGCTGCAGAACTGGCGCAGGACTCAGGCATCACGCTGGTTGGGTTCAGCAGGGGGGCCAGCCTCAACGTGTACGCGGGTCGCGACAGGATTGTAGGAGAAGAGGCTGCTTAGGGCACGAAGTTCGCCGAGGATAGTGCTCCATCACTTGGTTATTGAGCTGGAACAACGTAGATTTTATCCATCGATTGGAAGCTCAGTGAACGCAGATACGCTGTCAGCGCCCAGCACAAAGAGGCCCGCTTACCACGCCTTGTCACTCCAATGCCCAAAGGGGAATTAATTGCACGACGACCGCCGGATCACTGAACAGCGTCTCGATCGATTTGTTCGGGAACGCATTCTTCCGGCCATATACGGCAGGGCGATTCCGCTGCAGCTCAGCAGCTGGGATGCGCCGGGCGAACCCGTGCCCGCCGCGGAAGCCCTGCGCCAGGTCTTCGCGCCGCAGGAGCCCGGCGCTCCGTGGGGCAAGGCATGGAGCACAAAATGGCTGCGCCTGCAGGGTGAGGTGCCGCAGGACCGGGGCATGACCGAGTCCACCACAGTGGAGATCATCGTTGATCTTGGCTTCAACAGCGACGTCCCGGGGTTTCAGTGCGAAGGTACCGCGTGGCGTTCCGATGGAAGCATCATCAAGGCGATTTCGCCCCGGAACTACCACGTTCCGCTCAAGCTTCTTGGCGGAGGACACTCCGTGGACTTCTATGTGGAGGCCGCAGCCAACCCGGATGTAGCGCAGGGTTGGTCCTTCGCCCCCACACCTTTGGGGGACAAGGCCACCTCCGGCGATGAGCCCCGCTACCGCCTGGGCCGCATAGCCATCGCTGAGCTGAACGAAACGGTGTGGGAACTCAATCAGGACATTTGGACCCTCAGCGGCTTGATGCACGAACTTCCCATGGAAATGCCCCGGCGCCACGAGATCCTGCGCGCGCTGGAGCGCATGCTGGACGTCATGGACCCGGACGACATTGCCGGAACCGCAGCGGCGGGTCGCGCGGAGTTGAAGCAGGTCCTCAGCCGTCCCGCGTACGCGTCTGCCCATGAACTGCTGGCTACTGGCCATGCGCACATCGACTCCGCCTGGCTGTGGCCCGTCCGTGAAACCATCCGCAAGTGTGCCCGCACTTTCTCCAACGTGGTGGCATTGATGGATGAAGACCCGGACTTCGTGTTCTCTTGTTCTTCGGCCCAGCAGATGGCGTGGATGAAGGAGTTCTTCCCTGAGCTCTTTGTGCGCATCAGGGAAAAAGTGAAAGCCGGCCAGTTCGTTCCTGTGGGCGGCATGTGGGTGGAATCGGACACCAATATGCCAGGCGGCGAGGCCATGGCCCGCCAGTTCGTGGAAGGGAAGAGCTTTTTCCTGAACGAGTTCGATATCGAGTGCCAGGAAGCCTGGCTGCCCGATTCGTTCGGCTATTCCGGTGCCATACCCCAAATCGTCAAGGAAGCAGGTTCGCGCTGGTTCCTCACGCAGAAGATTTCCTGGAACAAGGTCAACCGGATGCCTCACCACACCTTTGCATGGGAGGGCATCGACGGTACCCGGCTGTTTACGCACTTCCCGCCGGTGGACACATACAACGCCGAACTGCACGGCCGCGAACTGGCCCACGCGGAGCGCAACTACCGGGACCACGGCCGCGGGACCATGTCATTGGTGCCCTTTGGCTATGGCGACGGCGGTGGCGGACCTACGCGCGAGATGGTTGCCGCCGCGCATCGAACGGCAGACCTGGAAGGCTCGCCGAAGGTGCGTATGGGCACTGCCAAGGACTTTTTCACCAAGGCGGAGGCCGAGTACACCCAGCTGCCGGTCTGGGTCGGCGAGATGTACCTGGAAATGCACCGTGGAACGTACACCAGCCAGGCCAAGACCAAGAAGGGGAACCGACGCAGCGAACACCTCCTGCGTGAGGCAGAGCTCTGGTGTTCCACGGCAGCCGTCCGTTTGGGCGGGGACTACACATACCCCAAGGACGAGCTCAAGCGGCTGTGGCAGCTGGTCCTCCTCCAGCAGTTCCACGACATCCTGCCGGGGAGCTCCATCGCCTGGGTCCATCAGGATGCGGAGCGGAACTATGAAGCCATCTCCCGCGACCTTGAGGGGATCATCGACCAGGCCGCCAAGGCATTGGTAGGTGCTGGTGACAAGGAATTCCTGCTCAACGCGGCTCCGCACGAGCGCTCCGGGGTGCCGGCGCTTGGTGCCGCCGAGGCCAGCGGACCGGAAACCGATGTACAAGTGGACGAGATCGACGACGGCTACGTGCTGGACAATGGGATTATCCGCGCTGTCCTGGACCGGGACGGCCTGCTCACGTCTTTGGTGGATCGTGCCAGCGGCCGCGACGCCATCGCCCCGGGACAGGCAGGCAACATGCTGGAATTGTTCCGTGACACCCCGAACGAGTGGGACGCGTGGGACATCGAGGAGTTCTATCGCCGCAACGTCACCCAACTGGCCCAAGCGGATGCCATTCACCTTGAGCACACGGCGGCCGGCGTCGTCGTGGTGGTCAAGCGCAAGGTCGGTGCCTCCACCATTACGCAACGCCTGACGCTTGACGCCGGTGCAGCATCACTGGGCATCGCCACCACGGTGGACTGGCAGGAACGCGAAAAGATGCTTAAGATCGCCTTCCCGCTGGACGTGAGGGCGGATCGTTCTGCGTCTGAAACGCAGTTCGGCCACGTCTTCCGGCCGACGCACACCAACACATCCTGGGAAGCAGCCAAGTTCGAGATCTGCGCCCACCGCTGGATTCATGTCGCCGAGCCCGGTTATGGCGTGGCAGTAAGCAACTCCTCCAGCTACGGACACGACGTCACCAGGGCGGTCCGTGCCGATGGCGGAACCACGACGACGGTCCGCACCTCGTTGCTGCGCTCTGCCCGGTTCCCGGACCCGGAAGCGGACCGGGGTGAGCACACGCTTGAGTTGTCCATCAGGCCCGGTGCAGCGATCGCTGATGCCGTGGAAGAGGGGTACCGTACCAACCTGAAACCGAGGTTCATTACGGGCGGACGTCCGGTGGAACCGCTGCTTTCCGTGTCCAACCCGGCGATCGTGGTGGAGGCTGTGAAGCTGGCCGAGGACGGCTCGGGCGACGTCATCGTCCGGCTGTACGAAGCGTTGGGGGAGCGCTCAACGGGGTTCGTAAAGGCTGGCTTTGAGTGTGCTGATGCGGTGGCCACGGATTTGCTGGAGCGCCCTACTGAAGCCTCAGGGGTGGTTGTAAAGGAGGACTCCGTGGTGAAGCTGGTGCTCCGGCCCTTCCAGTTGGTTACGCTGCGCTTTGTTCGTTGAGTGCGGCGGGGTTACTCCACCAGTTCGGCCTCGATAACATCTTTCAACACTTGGACCCGAAGGGGGATCACGGTGTCGTGATGTTTGATCTGGGCTGCGACATCCTTCGAGAACACTTCCTCAACCAAGGTAGGCATTTCTTTCACGCCAGTCAGGTAGCGCTTGGCGGCAAAGTCGAACTCTGACCTGTTGTTCTTTATCCGGGTGTTGAAAGCCTTGACTTCGTCGGCAATCTTGAGAAGTTCCTCTTCGGAGGCACCCCGGGCGGTGGCGTCATCAGCCTTCTTGACGTACTCATCTTTGAGCCTGACAAATTCGTTGTAGTTCTCCTCGGACTTCGCGGTTGTTTCTGCGTGCGATTCCAGCTGTGCAATCTCGTTGTCCAAGGTCCTGGCAAACTCAATATAGGAGATGTTCTTTGATTGCTTGAGTTCAGTAACGGCTTCCCGGCAGGGTACAGCCGCTTGTCCCAGTAGTGTTTGGCGTTCCCGGAGATTTGCCGCTTTGGAGCCCACAAACAGTCCACTGCACCCGGCATCTTCCCTGAAGAGGCCTTCGAACTGAGGGTATGACGCCACGAGCCCTTCCATTGAGTCGAGGTAGGCCTGATAGGAATCGCCCAGCTGGGCTACAGCCACACCGATCCCATCCGATTCTTCACCAGCGCTGTAGCCAGTCTGCACATTACTCAAAGCGGTCCGTGCGGAATTGACGGCCTGTTGGAACTCGTCCCGCTCTTTGACGGAGTTTTTCTCGGCGTCCTCACGTGAAGCGGGGGCGTTGCGCGCCTTCTTGTATGCGGCAAGGTAGGCGTTGGCCGCGGGCTGGATCTTGCCCCTGGCCTCAACGAGTGCCGTCAGGCGCTCGTCCTTGAGGAGGGCCAGGCTTTCCCTGCGCTGCTGACCGGCGAAGTTGGTCAGAGCGATCACCACTACCGTGGCAACCACCGCCAGCACAACAGCAATGGCAAGGGCAATCAGGACCGGACGGCGCTTACTGCGAACGGGCTCAATGGTCATGGCTATTTCCCCTCACCGGATGCTGCATCAAACTGTTCCAGGCTCTTCTTGAGCACGCCTTCGAATTCGGAGTTTGAGGTGTTGGCACTTTCGATGATCTTGGAGTATTTGTCCTTGGTGGCAGTTTCGTACGTTGTTTGCGCCTTGGCGAACGCATCGTTGATATCCAACAGTGCAAGGCCTGCAAGGGTGCTCTTGCTGAGGCGCTCAAAGGTGTCCTTGCTGTCCAGCACTTCCTGTTGCTTGTCCCGCTGCCCGCGGATGACGGCCTCTACCTGCGTGAGCAGGGTGGTGGTCTCGGCATCGGCTCCGTCCTTGGCGGTGCCCAGCGCGGCCAGACACTCATCCGCACTCTTGACGTAGTCCTGGGCGTAGGACTCACCTGCAACGTTCAGCGATGAATGCAGGGCCGCGCACGGGCCGCCCACAGAGCGGTAGATGTTGGTTGTGTTGACCACCAGTTGATCGTTGTAGGCGATCACCGCACCGTACTGATCCTTGAAGCGGTTGAAGGATTCGGCAACTTCCTGATCCTGCAGTGCCGGCGATTCCGCCATACGTTGCAGGCGGTCACGATTTGCCTGTGACTCACGCACGATGCGCTCACGGTCCTGGCTGAGGACTTTCTCCTCCTCCGCCCGTCCCGCCTTCTCGGAAATGGCGTTCGAGTACCGGCCCGAAAACTGTTGGACCAGGGGATCGTAAAGGTTCATCGAGTTGTCAACGATGACGCGTTGTTTGTCCAAACGGACAACGTCGGCTCGGCCTGGTCCTTCCGGCCGGGAGAGGGCGAACCAAGTGGCTAGCCCTGCGGCTACCAAGGCCACCACAACGGCAACCACGATGATTGCCGTACGCCTGGAACCACCCCGGCCGGTTTCGCTGCTTGTCTCTTCCAAGTTCTTATCCCCCATATTTGTGAACCACTTAGACGTCGTGCTGGAGCCGCTTCACGAAGAGCTTGGTCCGTTCTTGGCGCGGTGCCCGCAATACCTCGGCTGCCGGCCCGCGTTCCACCACCACCCCGCCATCCATGAAGATGACCTCGTCCGCCACGTGCTGGGCAAAGGCCAGTTCATGGGTCACGATCACCATGGTCCAGCCCTCTTCGGCGAGTTCTTTGATGACGCCCAGGACGTCCCCCACAAGTTCGGGGTCCAGCGCAGACGTGGGCTCGTCGAACAGGAGCAGTTGAGGCTTGAGTGCCAACGCCCGGACGATTCCCACGCGCTGCTGCTGGCCGCCTGAGAGCTCGAAAGGGTAGGCGTCCCGCTTGTCGGCGAGACCAACGCGTTCCAGCAGGCGTTCGGCTTCAGCAATCGCCTCGGCGCGCGGACGTTTCTGAACCTGGACGGGGCCTTCAATGATGTTCTTCAGCACGGTCATGTGAGGGAACAGGTTGTAGTGCTGGAAGACCATGGCGCTGCGGTCGCGCAGGGCTGCGACGTCCTTCTTTCCGACCCTGGCACCGAAGTCGATGGCGAGCTCAGCTGAGGCATCGCCGCTTCCAAAGGTGACCGTGCCGGCGTCGGGAATTTCCAGGCCGTTGAGGGAGCGCAGGACCGTGGTCTTTCCTGAGCCTGAAGGCCCGATCAGGGCCACTACCTGGCCGCGGCGGATATCGATGTCGATGTCGCGCAGAACCACGTTGCTTCCGAAGGCTTTGGCAAGGTTCCGTGCCTTCAGGACCGACGTGACGCGCGGCTGCTGTGCGGGTTCGTTAGTGGGCGACATAACGGTCCAATCTCTTTTCCACGGCGGATTGCGCTGTGGAAAGGACCAGGCAAATGACCCAGTAAACCAGGGCTGCCTGCAGGTAAAGGGCCATGAACTCCTGGCTGAACGCTGCGATCTGCTGTGCGTTGCGGAACAGTTCGGTGACCAGGATGAGCGAGGCGAGGGAGGTGTCTTTCACCAGCGAAATGAAGGTGTTGGACAACGGCGGAACGGACACCCGTGCTGCCTGCGGAAGGATGATGCGCACCAGCGCCTGCGGACGGGACATACCGATGGTGTGGCCGGCTTCCCATTGTCCCTTCGGCACGGACAGGATGGCCGCGCGGATGATTTCGGCAGCGTATCCGCCTACGTTCAAGGAGAACGCGATGATGGCACTGGGCCAAGGATCAAGCCGGATGCCGATGCTGGGCAGGCCAAAGAAGATCACAAAGAGCTGCACCAGCAGGGGAGTGCCGCGGATCACCGAGACGTAGAAGCGGCCGATGCCGGAGAGCAGCCAGTTTGGGCTCAGGCGCATCAGGGCAACTACCAGCGCGAGAACCAGGCCGATGGCAAAGGACGCGAGCGTCAGCGGAATGGTCCCGGTGACGGCGCCGGTGATGAGCGGACCGAAGGAGCTCCAGATGAGGTCCCAGTTCATCTATTTGGTGACGTCCGCGCCGAAGTATTTTTCCGAAATCTTCGCCAAGCTTCCATCGGCCTCGAGATCGGCCAAGGCCTTGTCCACTGCTGCGGTGAGCTCCGTGGAACCCTTCCGGAAGACCAAGGCGCTCTCGGTCTTCTCCGGTGCTTCAGCGGCGACCTTCAGGCCGGAGTCGGGAGTGTTCTTGGCGTAGTCCAGGTAGGTGAGTTTGTCGTTCACCGTGGCATCCACACGTCCCTGCTGCACTAGCGTGGCGGACTGAGCCCAGCCTTCTACTGCCTGGACATTGGCGCCTGCTTCAACGGCCATCTTGTAGAAGTTGCTGGTCAGTGACTGGGCGGTGGTCTTGCCCTTGAGGTCCGCGAAGGCGTTGATGCTGCTGTTGTCCGACTTGGTGACCACGACGCCGGTGGAGACGGTGTACGGCGTGGAGAACTCGTACTTGGCCTTGCGCTCGTCGTTGATGGAGATCTGGTTGGCGATAGTGTCGAAGCGCTTGGAGTCCAGACCGGCAAAGATGCCGTCGAACTGCGTTTCCTGGAAGGTAGCCTTCACGCCAAGTTTCCCGGCCACCGCCTGGGCAATCTCGACATCGAATCCGGTGAGCTCCCCGGCACCCTCAGCGTGGAAGCTGAAGGGACGGTAGGTGCCTTCGGTGGCGATGACAAGTTCGCCCTTGGATTTCACGTCTGAAAGTGACGTGTCCGCGCCGGACTGGGCGGGTGCAGGGCCTCCACCGCACGCCGAAAGTGCAAGGGCGGCCGAGGCCACGGTGGCTGCGAGGACAGAGCGGCGGGTGCGAAGGCTGTTCATGGAGCCATCTTAGTCACCGCCCCGACCAGGCTTGGTGGTCGGCTTGCGAAAGTCCCGTTAAAAAGGCTGAGTGGGGGCGGTCCCCAACAGCCCGCCACCACTCATCCCCCCAATTGTGATCACGTGGGCGCCACGTCCACCGGAAACCCGTTCTCTGATTCCGGTGTCAGGCTGCAAACCGCGTTCACACATTCATGATTGTGCCACGATCTAATGGTTTTGTGAAAGTCCTTACGCCGAGAGACGTTGCTTTCGCCGCGCAAATGACTTGGAGAACCAGATCCCAGCGAGTCCGAGGCAGGTGAACAAGGCGGCCGAGTAGTTGATGAGGACCCGCAACCAAGCCTCCGAAAATGGAATGAGGGGAAAGAGCTGGGACGACAGGAGCAGCGAAAGTCCCAGAAGCAGGAACCCCGAGGCGACCCGAAGCAGGACCGGGGCAGTGCTTACTACCGTGCGCCAGATGGCAGGTACCAGGCAGGCGGCCACGAACCCCGGGTACAAGCGACCCATCGCCGCGTATCCGTCCAGGGAAGGCCCCCATTTCAGCCCGCTCATCCCGGCCGAGGAGCCCTGCGTGTCCGTGATGACGAAGAAGTAGATCGTCAGCGCACCAATGATTGCCGCTGCGGTGATCCCGATGGGTCCTCGGATGGCGCGCACAGCAGAGGCTGAGCCGAAAGCGGTGGCGATCTTGATGCCCATGAAATAGAACGTGCCGTACAGCAGGAAACGCAGGATCAGATTTCCGATGTTCATTCCGCCGAGCCACCCGTCAATAACCAGGTAGGGAGCCTCGATGCTGATGAAGATGCTCAACGAGATCAGCGAGAAAATATAGAAAACCACACGGTTCTCGCCGCGCAATGCGCTCGGAACCCGGGCGAGCGTAATCGCCAGGCACACCACCAGCGTGACCCAGGGCAGGACAGCCGTCATCCGAGGTTCTCCCAAATTCGTTCAGTTCGTTCGTGGTCTTGTTCTTGCCGGCGCAGTGTCCTGCCGAGCGCCAGGAGCCGTTCGCCGGCCAGCGTCACCAGCCTGCCCTGCGACAATGTGTCCAGCGCTTCCTGGCGGGCATTGGGAGGCCATCCGGCTTCGGCCTCCGTGATCAGCCCCCCTGCCACCAGTCCTCCCGCCGGCCCAACCCCGGCAGCGCGGGAGGTAGCGATTGCCAATTCGGGCGGAAGCCTGTTGGCGGTCAGATGTGCGGAGAAATTCTGTGGCGCAATCCCGGTGGCTTGGCTAACCCGATGCCGTAACTCGCCGTCGTCGATTGCGTCCACCCAGTTCCGCACGGAGGTGGGGTGCGGTGGTTCAGAAAGGCGCGGTGCGGGAGCGGTGCCGGGCTCGCTGCGGTCCACCACTGCGCGCAGCAAATCGATGGTTGCCACCTGGCTGACGAGTTCGCAGGACGTGGGCGGGACGGCGTCGCCCCGAAGCTCGGCATAAAGATCGAAAGTGGACAGGGCTTGCACGGGATTGATGTCGAAGCCGCGGCTTATACTCACCAAAGTGGACTCGGCAACCTTGCCGCGGACCAACTGCTGGGCCAGTGTTGTTCGCTTGATGCCGGCGATCCTGCAGACGTCAGCCGTGCTGGCATCAGGCGCAACGCCATGAAGCCAGCGCTGGAACGCCTTGGACTGTAAGGGCATGTGGAACTTTCCTGGACGGGCCGCGAGGGCGAAGACAGCGTAAGCCGTAAGTGGGAGTACGAAACGATTTTACGCCGACGCCACATTGAATTATGCTTGATGATTGAACCCGCTGGTCCGTACACCCCCCAAGTCCGGACCAGCGGGTTTTTCCATGCCCGCGGGAATCGCGGCCTGAATTTCTGCGTTCCCTTGCTGGAGGATAGACAATGACTGCAACTTTGGTGGCCAAGGATCTTGCCGGTGGTCATGGCCATCGCACACTTTTTTCGGACCTGTCCCTGACCGTTGCGCCGGGCGATGTTGTGGGCGTGGTGGGGGCTAACGGTGCCGGTAAGTCCACGCTGCTGCGCATCCTCGCCGGTGTGGACCAGCCCCAGGCGGGGAGCATCAACCTGGCGCCTTCGGACGCCTTTGTGGGCTGGTTGCCGCAAGAACACGAGCGCACCGCTGGCGAAACAATCGGAGCTTACATCGCCCGCCGCACTGGCTCTGCCCAGGCAACAACTGAAATGGAATCCACCGCCGAGGCTCTCGGTTCCGGAGCTCCAGGAGCCGATGACGCGTACTCCCTGGCCTTCGACCGCTGGATGGCCTCCGGCGCCGCAGACCTGGAGGACCGGATTCCGGCTGTCCTTGCAGACCTTGGCTTGGACCTTGGGGCTGACGCCCTGATGACAGGCCTTTCCGGCGGCCAAACTGCACGCGTGGCGTTGGCGGCCCTGCTGCTCAGCCGCTTTGACGTGGTTCTCCTCGACGAACCCACCAACGACCTCGACCTTGACGGACTGGCCCGGCTTGAAGCCTTCGTCCAGGGCCTGCGGGGCGGTGTGGTCCTGGTGTCGCACGACCGCGAATTCCTGGCCCGCTGCGTCACCACCGTGGTGGAACTGGACCTCGCCCAGAACTCCGTGGCCGTATACGACGGCGGTTACGAAGCCTTCCTCGAAGAGCGGGCGGTGGCCAAGCGTCACGCCAGGGAACGTTACGAAGAGTTCGCCAACACCAAGGCCGACCTCGTCTCCCGCGCACGCACGCAGCGGGAGTGGAGCTCCCAGGGCGTCCGGAATGCGATGAAAAAGAACCCGGACAACGACAAGATCCGTCGCGCCGCGAGCAGCGAATCGTCCGAGAAGCAGGCCCAGAAAGTCCGCCAAATGGAGTCCCGAATCGCGAGGCTCACCGAGGTGGAGGAGCCGCGCAAGGAATGGCAACTGCAGTTCAGCATCGGCCAGGCACCCCGCTCAAGTGCCGTCGTCGCCACCTTGCGAAACGTCGTCGCCCGCCAAGGCGACTTCACGCTGGGTCCGGTGAACCTTCAACTCAACGGCGGCGAGCGCATCGGCATCACCGGACCGAACGGCGCCGGGAAGTCCACGCTTTTGCGCCTGTTATTGGGGACGCAGGAACCGGACGACGGCGACGCTTCCATGGGTGCTTCCGTTGCCATCGGTGAAATTGACCAAGCGCGCGGACTGCTCGACGGCGGGCGGCAACTTGGCGACGCTGTTGAGGCTGTGTTGGTGGACTGGAACAGCGCGGATGTCCGCACCCTCCTGGCGAAGTTCGGCCTCAAGGCAGACCACACGTCGCGCACCGTGGATTCATTGTCGCCGGGGGAACGGACCCGGGCGGCGCTGGCCTTGCTGCAGGCCCGCGGTGTGAACCTGCTGGTGCTGGATGAGCCCACCAACCATCTGGATCTTCCGGCCATCGAGCAATTGGAGGAGGCGTTGGAAAGCTACGAAGGCGCGCTGTTGCTGGTTACCCATGACCGCAGGCTTCTTGAAAACGTTCGGCTCGATTCGCGCTGGCACTTGGACAACGGACAAGTCCAGGAGCTCCATCACACCCCGATCCAGGAGAAGTAACCCATGAGCATGGACCGCGTAGCCTGGAGCTCGCTGTACAACATCACTACCGCCAAGAGTGGCTCGAAGCCGTTCTCAAAGGAAACCCTGAAGCGGGTCATGGCTTTTGCCGCGCCGCATAAGGGCAAGCTCATTGCCTTCGTGATCGCTTCCATTGCGGGTGCTTTCCTGGCTGTCGCTACTCCGGTGCTCGCCGGCCAGGTGGTGGATGCCATCATCGCCAACGCCGGCGTGGGCACGGTGATCTGGTTGGCCGTCCTGATCGCCATCGTCGCCGTGGGTGAAGCCGGTGTGGGCTTGTTGACCCGCTGGCTGTCTTCCATCATTGGCGAGGGTGTCATTGTGGACCTCCGCACGCGCGTGTTCGATCACGTGCAGCGCATGCCCATCGCGTTCTTCACCAGGACGCGGACCGGTGCCTTGGTCAGCCGCCTGAACAACGACGTCATCGGAGCGCAGTCGGCCTTCGCCGGCACGCTGTCCGGCGTGGTCAGCAATGTGGTGGCTTTGGTCCTGACACTTGTGGTCATGTTGAACACCTCTTGGCTGGTGACCGTGCTGGCCATGGTGTTGCTGCCGATCTTCCTGATTCCGGCCCGGCGGATGGGCTCCAAGCTGGCGGACCTCCGCCGCGAAGCTGCCGCGCACAACGCTGCCATGGGCACGCAGATGACGGAGAGGTTCTCCGCCCCGGGCGCCACGCTGGTGAAGTTGTTCGGTCGCCCGGATGAGGAATCCCGCGAGTTCGCTGATCGGGCCGGCCGCGTCCGGGATATCGGAATCCGGACTGCCATGCTGCAGTTCACGTTTGTCACCGCCCTGACCTTGGTGTCGGCGCTGGCTTTGGCCTTGGTTTATGGACTGGGCGGTTGGTTGGCAATCGGCGGGCAGCTGGCACCCGGTGACGTGGTGGTTCTCGCTCTCCTCCTGACACGGCTCTACGCTCCACTGACAGCGCTGTCCAATGCCCGCGTGGAAATCATGAGTGCCTTGGTCAGCTTCGAGCGGGTGTTCGAAATTCTGGACCTCAAGCCGCTCATCACCGAGAAGCCGGACGCCGTGGCAGTTCCGGCCGGGCCTGTTGCCGTGGAATTCGACGACGTCCGCTTCTCCTACCCCTCCGCCGAGAAGGTGTCACTGGCTTCCCTTGAGGACGTTGCGACCCTGGATACCCGTGGCGGCGAGGAAGTCCTGCACGGAGTCAGCTTCAGGGTGGAACCGGGGCAGACTGTTGCCCTGGTGGGTTCCTCCGGTGCCGGTAAGTCCACGGTGGCCCAGCTGCTCTCGCGCTTGTACGACGTGGACTCCGGCTCCGTGCGCCTCGGCGGGCAAAAACCCGGAACGGGCGTGGACGTCCGCGATCTCGGCTTCGATTCCCTGCGCGACACCATGGGCATGGTGACCCAGGACGGCCACCTCTTCCACGAAACCATCGCCTCCAACCTGCGTCTCGCCCGGCCGGACGCTACCGAAGATGACATGTGGGACGTGCTCCGGCGGGCGCGCTTGGAACCGATGATCCGGTCCTTGCCGGATGGCCTGGAAACCGTGGTGGGGGAGCGCGGCTACCGGCTCTCCGGCGGTGAACGCCAACGGCTCACCATCGCGCGCCTGCTCATCAAACAGCCGCGCGTTGTGATCCTCGATGAAGCCACTGCAGCTTTGGATTCCACCAACGAAGCCGCCGTCCAAGCGGCCTTGGGCGAGGCACTCGAGGGGCGTACCGCCGTCGTGATTGCCCACCGGTTGTCCACCATCCGTGCGGCGGACGCCATCCTGGTGGTTGAGGACGGCCGGATCGTGGAGCGTGGCACGCACATTGAGCTGCTCGCCGCGGATGGACGATACGCCGAGCTGTATCAGACCCAATTCGCGGAAGCTTCGGCGGTGGCCCAGGAAGCGGTTCCGGAGCTCTAGCCCTGTAGCTACTTGGGCGGGGCCAGCGCTGGAAGTACGTGGTCCGTCAGCAGCGGTGCCAGGTCGGCGGGAAGCGGCGCCTCGAGGTCGAGCCAGCGAATCTCCGCGATCTCCGCCGAAGGGTGCGCCTCCCACGTTCCGGGTGCAGTGAAGACGGTGGCCTCGATGTTCGTCGCTGCCTCGTTGGCCGCCACAGCCAGCCACACGCCGAGCGGCTCGAGGTGGTCCGGTGCCACGTCAATGCCGACTTCCTCCAGGAGCTCCCGGGAAGCGGCCTCCGCGGCGGTCTCGCCAGGCTCTGGCTTGCCGCCAGGGTGCATGAACTTGTCCGTGCCGCGTTTGCGGACGGTCAGCAGCTGGCCTTCTTCGTTGTAGACGCAGACGGCGCTCACGATGATCAGGTCCGTGTCGGTTCCACTCATGGTTGCCTCCCGGCTTCGATGCGGAGCAAATGCGATTCAAGCAGCAGATTCTTGGCGGGCCCACGGACATCCCAGGTGAAGCTGAACGAGTCGGGCCCCTCATAGGCGTACTTGACGCGGTAATCGTCGGGGTCGCACCAGTGTTCGTCGTGGTTGCCCTGCCCAGCGAAGCTCATCACATGGAAGGGCCTGCCGTCGGGGAAGAACACATCCATCGACTCCGGCCCGGCGCCCGGTTTCAGGAGGTATTCGCGGTATGCCGGACCCGAATGGGTAGGCCAGTGCATGGTTCCGTCTTCGCGGTAGTCCAGGCCGCCGTCGGGGTTCCGGGTGTAGCGCACGACGCCGGTAAAGGTTCCGTTGGTGCCGGCGGTCCTGTCCAAGAGAGTCCGCTCCACAAGCCAGCTGCCGGCCAGGTAGGCCTGCAAGTCCTGGGTGGGTTGCTGGTGGTTCAAGTGCCCTCGATTGGAATCGAACCAACGACACCGGCTTTAGGAGAGCCGTGCTCTATCCACTGAGCTACGAGGGCCTGTGTGTCCATGGCACTAAATCCCACTGCTGGAGCTCGAGGGCCCGGACACGACTACAAGCATACAAGCTGCCGGGGCGCTGCCCGAACACCGCTAGGCTGGCGTTCATGAAAGGGCACGCGACTGCACCGGCGCCAGCCGGATCGTTCCTACCGGATGTCCGTAGCGTCAGGGCGAACATCGGAGGGTGGGCGCAGCTGAGCGTGGTCCAATACTTCGTTGCCGAGGCCGCGGTGATCGAGGCCTGGGCAGGTCCCGAGCCTTACAGCAGGGCCACAGGATTCATCAGTGACCTCGGAGCAATTTCCTGCGGGATCTACGAGGACAGGGCGGTTTGCTCGCCGTTGCACTGGCTGATGAATGCCTCGTTCGTGGTGCAGGGCTTGGCACTCATCCTGGGTGCGGTGTTCCTGACGGCCGGGCTCTTGAGCGTGGCGGCGCGGCCCGGCGTGACGGCCCGGCGTTTTCGAGCAGTTCAAGGCGGCTCTCCCCAGACCCGGGTCTTGACCGTTCCCTGGATATTGGCTGTTGCCATCCGGATCCTTACCGGTGTTGCCGGAGTGGGAACGGTAATAGTGGGTCTGGTTCCCGAAGACGTGGGCTCGCCCTGGCACTTTGCCGGTGCGCTGATGTTCTTCATCGCCGGAGGGTTTGCCCTCCTGCTCCTGGGGATCCTGTGGTGGCGTCAGACGCCCGTGAGTTGGTTCCTGGCCGCCTGCGGACTCATGTGCATCGGGGCTCTCATCATTGGCGCAATCACCGGGATGGAGGTGCCGCAGCCAGGGTTGCTCGAGCGGCTCATGGGCTACCCGGTGACCGTCGGCCTTGCGGCGGCCGGCCTGGTGATCGCCCAGCGCGTCCACACCGAACGGAGGGGGCTCAGGGCCGGCTGAGACCTCCCGCACCCCTTGCCGCCGGCTTTGCGCCCTTTCGCCCAAGGAACACTGCCAGCATGCCGCACAGGAGACTGATCAGGAACAGCACCCACGACGCGACGGTGACCGCGGATGCCAGCGCCACCGAACCGGCGTCGGGCGTTTCCGCAGCCAGCACGGAATCAATGGCGACGTTGGACCACAGGTGGGCCACAGCGAACAGCAGGGGAGCAGCCCACATGGCCCACCGCCACGATTTTCGCGCCACATTTGTGCCAATCAGCAGGAGCCAGCTGAAGCCGAAGATCAGCGGAAACAGGGTGCCGGCGGTCTTGTGGACGTAGTTAAGCTGGCCGCGCGCCGAATCGTCCATGGCATCACGCAGCTGGGAAACGTAGTCCTGTGAGAAGCCGCCAATCAGCGAATCAGGCATCGCCAGGCCGTCCGAGAGCTGCGTCATCTGGTTCAGGGTGAGCAAGTGCAAGTACCAAAACAGGAACAGGCTGGCCACGACGCCCGCGATCACGATGAGCTTGGAGTTGCTCTGCGCCTTTTGCGGGGTACGCTGCGTGGTGGTGTTGATCACGGGAGGCGCCGAGTGATCGGGAACCACTGCTTTTGCTCCGTGCTTCTTAATGCGCTGGGCTGGGGTCTTGGCCATGTCATTCATTATCCCGCCACATAAGCTGGATCCATGACCACCGGCAGGCACACCGCAACTGAACTCGATCCTTCACTCGATGACTACCAACTGGCCAGCGCCCTGGTCCGCGAGGCAGGCCAACTGGCGCTGCTCATGCGGATGGGCGGTCTGCAAGGCGAACGCAAGACGTCGGTGTCCGACGTCGTCACTGCAGCCGATCACGCAGCTGAGGCTTACGTCCTGGAACAGTTGCGCCGCTGCCGTCCGGAAGACGGCATCCTCGGCGAGGAAGGCGCCTCCGTAGCCGGAACGAGCGGCAGGACCTGGGTGATCGACCCCGTTGACGGCACCTACAACTTCCTGCACGGCTCCACGTACTGGTGCTCGGCCATTGCCCTCAAACGTGACGATTCAGATCATGGAGGCAACCCGATTGCTGATCCGGACGTACTGCTCGGGGCCGTCTACCAGCCCGAACTGGACAAGCTTTGGCTCGGAGGGGAGGAGCGCCCGGCAACCCTGAACGGCGAACCTCTTTCCGGTTCCGGCGACCCGTCGGTCACCGAAATCTGCGCAGCCACGTATATCCACCCCACGTGGCTGGCTGACCCCAGGACAGCGATGCCGTGGCACGCAGCCGCCATCTCCGCCGCGTCGCTGCGTATGTTCGGCTCAGGCTCGTGCGACCTCGGACGTGTCGCCGATGGCGAACTCGGGTGCTGGTTCCAGCACAGTTGTCCTGAATGGGACTGGCTGCCCGGGAAGGCGATCGTACGCGCTGCTGGCGGGGACACCGCCGTCGTGCAGGTCAACGGATTCAACTGGTTCCTGGCGGGAGGCCCGACGGCGGTACGCGAGTTGAGCGCCGCCCTTACCTCTGTTCCACAGTTTGCGTAGCATCCACTGCTGCTGACTGCGGCGCCTTATTGTGTCAGGGGCACCGCCTAGACTGGTAGGCACCATGGATATGTTGTTTGACCCCTACGCAGACGGACCCTTCAAAGCAGGCACCAAAGCCGCAGTCAAGGCTGCCCCGGAGCTTTCCCATTCCGGCGGAGGCGCATCCGGCCCCCGCCTCCAGGAGGGATCGGGCGGGTCAGGGAACGCTCCCCAAGCTCCGGTCTCAGGAGGATGGGGAAACCAGGGCACCCACGGGTTGCCTACCGCTGAAGCTCTTCTCCAAGGGCTGAATCCACAGCAGGAAGAGGCCGTGAAGCATGCCGGGAGCCCCTTGCTGATCGTTGCTGGTGCAGGATCCGGCAAGACCCGTGTACTGAGTAACCGGATCGCCTACCTCATTGCCACCAAGCGTGCGCATCACGGCGAAATCCTGGCCATCACCTTCACCAACAAGGCAGCGGCGGAAATGCGGGAACGCATCGAAGCCCTGGTGGGCGCCCGTGCCAAAGGCATGTGGATTTCCACGTTCCACTCGTCCTGCGTGCGCATCCTGCGCCGCGAAGCTGCCAACGTTGGCCTGAATTCCAACTTCTCCATCTACGACTCCTCGGATTCGCTGCGCCTCATTACACTCGTGGCCAAGAATCTGGACCTGGATCCCAAGAAGTTCGCGCCCAAGGCCATCCAGCACAAGATCTCGGCGCTCAAGAACGAGCTCATTGATGCCGACTCCTACGCTTCCTCGGCAAACCACAACGACCCCTTCGAGCAAGCCGTGGCCGAGGTGTTCAAGGGCTACACGCAGCGTCTCCGGCAAGCCAACGCCATGGACTTCGATGACCTCATCGCGGAAACCGTCTTCATGTTCCGGGCCTTCCCGGCGCTCGCGGAGTCCTACCGACGCCGCTTCCGGCACGTATTGGTTGACGAGTACCAGGACACCAACCACGCCCAGTACGCCTTGGTCAGGGAAATCGTGGGCCTGGGAACGGGCACGGACGTGGAACCAAGCGAACTCACTGTGGTGGGCGACTCGGACCAGTCCATCTATGCCTTCCGTGGTGCGGACATCCGCAACATCGTGGAATTCGAAGCCGACTATCCCAATGCCCGTACCATCAAGCTCGAGCAGAACTACCGCTCCACGCAGAACATCCTCAGCGCCGCCAACTCCGTGATTTCCCGCAATCCCAACCGCCAGGAAAAGCGCTTGTGGACCGCCGAAGGCGATGGCGAGAAGATTGTCGGCTATGTGGGGGAGAACGAGCACGACGAAGCCCAATTCATCGCCAAGGAAATCGACCGCCTGCAGGACGAGGAAGGCTTGCGTCCCGGCGACGTCGCCATCTTCTACCGGACCAACGCGCAGTCACGCTCCATTGAAGATGTGCTGGTCCGGGTCGGCCTGCCCTACAAAGTGGTGGGCGGCACGCGCTTCTACGAGCGCAAGGAAATCAAAGACGCCCTGGCGTACCTGCGAGTCCTGGTGAACCCGGACGACGACGTCAACCTCCGCAGGGTACTGAACGAACCCAAACGCGGGATCGGCGACCGTGCTGAGGGCGCGGTGGCTGCCTTGGCCGAGCGGGAGCGCACGTCCTTCATGGCCGCTGCACGCCGCGCCGACCAAGCGCCCGGTATGGCCACCCGCTCCATCAACGCCGTCCTGGGTTTCGTAAAGCTGCTCGACGACCTCGCCGAGGTGGCATCCGGCTCGGGTGCTGCCGCTGCCTTGGAGGCAGTCCTTGAACAGACCGGTTACCTGGCGGGGCTGCGCGCCAGCAACGACCCCCAAGACGAATCCCGTGTGGAGAACCTCGCGGAACTGGTAGCCGTGGTTCGGGAATACGAGCGCGACAACCCGGACGGAACCCTCGGCGAGTTCCTGGAGCAGGTCTCCCTGGTGGCCGACGCCGACCAGATCCCGGACGCCCCGGGGGCGGACATCGACGCCGCCGTTGCAGAGGCCAAGCGCATGGGCGTTGTCACGCTGATGACGCTGCACACAGCCAAGGGCTTGGAGTTCCCGGTAGTGTTCCTCACCGGCATGGAGCACGGTATTTTCCCGCACCAGCGCTCGGCGACGGATCCGAAGGAGCTCGCGGAAGAACGCCGCCTGGCCTACGTGGGCCTCACCCGGGCGCGCAAGCGCCTCTATGTCACGCGCTCCGAGGTCCGCAGCATGTGGGGCCAGAGCCAGTACAACCCCGCCAGCCAGTTCCTGGAAGAAATCCCCTCCGAACTAGTGGAGTGGAAACGCGAAGGAATGAGCCGACAGGCCGCGGGTGGTTGGGGGAGCGCCCCTATCGGGTCCAACCGCTACGGTGGTTCGTTCTGGGGTGCGGGCACATCCCGCGGTGCTGCCGCGAGCCCCACCGCAGGGTTCGACGCCGACGTCCCTGCCGCCGTCGTACGCAATAGGGTTCAGCCGCAAAAGGAAGTCATCTCCGTGGTGGTGGGGGACAAGGTCAACCACACAAGCTTCGGTAACGGAGTAGTGCTGGGCATCGAAGGCTCGGGGGACAAGACGGTTGCGAAGGTGAAGTTCGACGTCGGCGAGAAGCGACTGCTTTTGCGGTACGCGCCCCTGACCAAGCTCGATGCGTGAACCGCACGGCATAATGAGGGGCATGCGTCGGACTGTTTGGGGGATCCTGACCGCCTTGATCATGGTGCTGGCGGCGGGATGCTCCTTCGCCACCAAAGATCCTGACTATGTGCCTCCGGCTCCGTTGCCGCCGCTGGAGCAGCTCCAACAGGTTCCCGTCACTGAACAGACCACCCTGTCCACGGGTGAGGACGTAACCGCGTTCGTCACGGCTGACAAGAATATCGTGTGCGCCATGACATCCGCCCGGGGCGGGCACCTTAACCTGCCCTACGAGGCCAACTCCTACTCGGACGCTGCCAACAACAAGTTCGCGGTAGTCCCTGTGGCGCACTGTGAGCTCGCGAGGTACGCCAAGCCGGAGCCCGGCGACGTTGCTGAAGACTGCGCGGGGATTGGCTTCGGCTACCTTGGCGGGACAGTTCTCCTGACTCCCGAGAAGGCGGTCTATGGCTCATGTCGTTCCGGCGTAACACAAATGGAGTCTGAGTTCGGGCCGAAGGGCAGTCGCGAGGGGCCCATCTCCAAGCTCCGGGAGTTGGCGGAGGGGCAGAACATCGAGCGTAACGGCCTCCGGTGTTCGGCGTACAACGGCGGCGTCGCCTGCGGAAACGTCTCGGCTGGCGTGGCTTTCTTCGTGAGCCGCGAGGGATACCAGCTGATTTCCGACGGCGGAAAATCGGTCCGCGGGAACCTGAAACAAGCGTCCTGACTCCGCTTGGACAGCCTCCGGACAGGCCAAAAACCGCGTCATTATGCGGTTTTTCTACATCCCATAGAAGTGTAAGGTTACTCACTTAACGGGTAGTGTGTAGCTGGCGGGACTCCTCAAAGGGCTAAAGTTCCGAGAGGACCTTACGCAATGTGACCGGCTTCAATCCCGGTTGTTTACCGCGTACTTTCCGCAGCTGGCTATCGCGGTCATCGCGGTTCCCGGCTGAACAGAAAACTACTTCGACGTAGAAGGACACTAAACCGTGGACCTGTTTGAATATCAGGCGCGCGATATGTTCGAGGCGCACGGTGTACCCGTGCTCGCCGGCATCGTGGCGCACACTCCTGAAGAAGCGAAGGCAGCTGCCGAGAAGATCGGCGGCGTAACTGTCGTAAAGGCACAGGTTAAGGTCGGTGGCCGCGGCAAGGCTGGCGGCGTCAAGGTCGCCAAGACCGCCGAAGAGGCGCTTGAGCACTCCACCAACATCCTGGGCATGGACATCAAGGGCCACACCGTCAACAAGGTGATGATCGCCCAGGGTGCTGACATCGCCGAGGAATTCTACTTCTCGGTCCTCCTGGACCGCGCCAACCGCAACTACCTGGCCATGTGCTCGGTAGAAGGCGGCATGGAAATCGAGCAGCTTGCAGTCGAGCGTCCCGAGGCCCTGGCCAAGATCGCCATCGACCCCGCTGTGGGCATCGACCAGGCCAAAGCTGACGAGATCGTCGCAGCTGCAGGTTTCGCTGAAGAACTGCGCGGCAAGGTGGCCGATGTCATTCTGAAGCTCTGGGACGTTTTCAAGAAGGAAGACGCAACCCTGGTTGAGGTCAACCCGCTGGTCCGCACCGGCGCCGGCGAGATCGTTGCCCTCGACGGCAAGGTCTCCCTGGACGAGAACGCTGACTTCCGTCACGTCCACCACGCACACCTGGAGGACAAGGACGCAGCTGACCCGCTGGAGGCCAAGGCCAAGGCGCAGGACCTCAACTACGTGAAGCTGGACGGCGAAGTCGGCATCATCGGCAACGGCGCCGGTCTTGTGATGTCCACCCTCGACGTCGTTGCTTACGCCGGCGAGAACCACGGCAACGTGAAGCCTGCCAACTTCCTTGACATCGGTGGTGGAGCATCCGCTGAGGTCATGGCCAACGGTCTGGACGTCATCCTGGGTGACTCCCAGGTCAAGAGCGTGTTCGTGAACGTCTTCGGTGGCATCACCGCTTGTGACGCGGTTGCCAAGGGCATCGTCGGTGCACTGGCTGAGCTCGGTTCCTCCGCGAACAAGCCGCTGGTCGTTCGCCTCGACGGCAACAACGTTGAGGAAGGCCGCCGCATCCTGACCGAGGCCAACCACCCGCTGGTTACCCTGGCCGCCACCATGGACGAGGGCGCCGACAAGGCCGCCGAGCTCGCCAACGCAGCTAAGTAAAGGGACGCGACAATGTCTATCTACCTCAACAAAGACTCCAAGGTCATCGTTCAGGGCATCACCGGCGGCGAGGGCACCAAGCACACCGCCCTGATGCTCAAGGCCGGCACCAACATTGTTGGTGGCGTCAACGCCCGCAAGGCCGGCACCACGGTCCTGCACGGCGACAAGGAAATCAGCGTCTTCGGCACCGTCAAGGAAGCCATCGCTGAAACCGGCGCAGACGTCTCCATCGTCTTCGTTCCCCCGGCATTCACCAAGGACGCCGTGGTCGAAGCAATCGAAGCCGGCATCGGCCTCGTCGTTGTCATCACCGAAGGCGTTCCGGTTCAGGACTCCGCCGAATTCTGGGCACTCGCCCAGTCCAAGGTGGATGCCGACGGCAAGCAGATCACCCGCATCATCGGACCGAACTGCCCCGGCATCATCACACCCGGCGAAGCCCTGGTTGGCATCACCCCGGCGAACATCACGGGCAAGGGCCCCATCGGCCTCGTGTCCAAGTCCGGTACCTTGACGTACCAGATGATGTACGAACTCCGCGACCTCGGCTTCTCCACAGCGATCGGCATCGGTGGCGACCCCGTCATCGGCACCACGCACATCGACGCCCTGGCTGCGTTCGAAGCTGACCCCGAGACCAAGGCAATCGTCATGATCGGTGAAATCGGTGGCGACGCTGAGGAGCGCGCCGCTGACTTCATCAAGGCCAACGTCACCAAGCCGGTTGTCGGCTACGTTGCCGGCTTCACCGCTCCCGAGGGCAAGACCATGGGCCACGCAGGTGCCATCGTTTCCGGTTCCGCCGGTACGGCCCAGGCCAAGAAGGAAGCTCTTGAAGCGGCCGGCGTGAAGGTCGGCAAGACGCCGTCCGAGACCGCCAAGCTGCTGCGCGAAGTGTACGCAACGCTCTAGGTTCGCTGCCGAAAGGCACAACCAGCACGACGACGGCCCGGCGCCTTCCCCACGGAAGGTACCGGGCCGTCGTCGTTCTTTAAACCGACGTAGCTGACGCGGGCCGAAGAGTCTGGGGGAAAACTCCGACCCGCGCCAGGTCCATGGGGCTGGCTAGGCGATGATCTTCATACCTTGCCAACCGGTGCCGAGGCTGATGGGAGGTACGGTGCTGAAAGCTCCGCTGCCATTGCCTGGATACAGCCACAGGGTGTCTCCGATGCGGCCTACGACGTCATTTTTCCCATCGCCATCCAAGTCTCGGGGCCCGGCTATCGATGTTCGGTTGTCCCAACCCGTGGAGATCTGTTTCCATTGCAACCATCCGCGGGTTCCGTTGCCAGGGTAGAGCCAGAGGGCGCCTGTGTCCGAGCGTCGCGCCAGCACGTCTCCCTTACCATCTCCATTAAAGTCCCCCGTGCTGAAGATTGCATTCATAATATTCCAGCCGGATCCAATGGTGGTGGGTGTCCGCTGACCGCCGGTTCCATTGCCTTCGTATAGGCGCAACTCTCCGGAGCTGAGCCGGCCCATGAAGTCAGGAATACCGTCGCCGCTGAAGTCTCCGGGGGAGAACAGCTGGCTCATGGTGCTCCAGCCGGTGCTGACCTGTACCCGGGCTCCGAAACTTCCAGCGCCGTTGCCCGGGTAGAACCACAGGACGTCACCAGCGCGGGCCAGAAGGTCCGGTTTACCGTCCCTGTTGAAGTCTCCGGGAGTAATCGCCTCGTTGACGCTTGACCATGCCGGTGCCGCGAGGGCTACTTGCCGCGGAAGGAGGCCGCCTGCGCCGTCACCTGGGTGCAGATACAGGTTGCCGGCGGTATCGGACGCAAGGACATCGGCCTTGCCGTCGCCGTTGTAGTCATGGGCCGACGGCGGTCCGGCTGCAGGCACGGTGTACGTCTGGGTGCTCACGGCCGAGGTGTTGCCGGCTGTGTCCACCCCGATGTATTTGAGGACCAGTGTGGCGCTCCCCATGACGATCGGGGCTGTGTACCTGGTGTTCGTGGCTGATTCCGTTGCCGTCGGCGTGCTGCCATCGGTGGTGTAGTAGATTGCCGCCCCGGGTTCATTCGCCGAAAGGGTGATGCTCGCCCCGCTGGCAAGTGCACGGCTGGTGGGATTGGCGCTCACTACGGGAGCGGTGGTGTCCGGCGGGACCGTATACGTCTGGGTAACGACGTCGGAGACGTTTCCGGCGGGATCCGTGGCGAAGTACTTCAGTGTCATTGGAGCCGTACCCGGGAATGAAATCGGTGTGGAGTACACCAATCCGGCCGCCAGCGGGTCACTACCATCCGTGGTGTATTTGATCACCGAGTTGGCTTCGTTGACCGTGAGGGTGATGGTGGTGCCGGGAGCGTAGGCACCGCCCACTGGGTTGGCCGTCACCACGGGTTTGGTCACGTCCGGGCCAGTGGAGTACGTCTGGGTGACTACGGCGGATGGGTTGTTCGCGGTGTCTACGGCGAAGTACTTCAGGGTCAGCGGGCCATTCACAGTGATGGGGGTGGAGTACTTGCTGCTGGCAGTGGTGGGCGTAGTTCCATCCACCGTGTAGTAAATGGTGGCTGGCTCATTTACGGCCAGGGTTACCTTTTGCCCGATGTCGTAGGTGCCGCCCGCCGGGGTAGCTGTCACCACGGGGGCAACAACGTCAGCGGTGATGTGTGCTTCGAATTCGGCCAGGCCCACGCTGGTGGTGGAGCCGCTGACCGAGCTGATGTTGAAGCGCACGGAGCTGACCGTTCTGGCAGGAAAATTCACTGTCAGGCCCGAGCCGTTGTTCGGCAAAGCGGCAACCGGGACTGTGCTGCCATCAGAGAAGGTGAGATTGCCGCCGGTTACCTGGTCACTTGGGAGCGGGCGGTCAAAGAGCGTCACGGCGTTGATGGTCCGCGCGGGGGAGAAATTGTATTGGATCCAACTTCCGGCTTTGCCTCCGTTGGTGACCCACTCGCGGTTGGCGTCCATGGGGGTGCCCCAGGCGTACCCGTCGCGTGCCTTCTCCGGACTTTGTGCCGAGGCCCGTTGGGATGACGCGGTCACCGTGGTTCCCGCCGATTTCGCTGCGTTGCCGGTCCACTCGATAGCTGTAATGTACTGCCGTTTGAGCCAGTCGCTGTAGGGCACGTCCGGGCAGATGTCCCCGCACAGGAACTCGTCGAACTCGGCAAAGTGCCTGAAGATGTTGACCTTGCTGGTGAGTTCGGCGCCCGTGACGTTTTGTGCGTACTCATCGATGACATACGCATCGTACGCGGATGAGGTATGCGGTCCGGTGTAGGCGCGGGTGGCCAGCTGCCCGAACTTTGCCGCGGCCCAGTGGTCGCTGTGGTCATAGGGGGTGGTGAAATTGCCTGTCCAGTCCTGAGTACGGAACGTGGTGGGTTTGTAGTTGGACACCAGCCGGTTCAACACGTTTTGGAGCAGCGATTTTGAGTATGTAGCCGATCCATCCACAGGACGGATGGAAGAGATGCGCCCGTCCCACAACTTCAGGATGCTCTGGCCATTGAAGCGGCTGCTGCCATTACCGTTGGGAAAGCCATCCGGAAGCCGAAGGAAAACCACCGAGATATTCGGCGCTGCGTTGAGCGTGTGCACGGTGACCGGGCGCTCTGGAACGCCGGCGTCAGAAGCTGTCCATGCGTTGGCGACCCCCGCCATGAGGGCGTAGCTGGACCGGATCCCGTCCTCGAGGCCGGCCCAATAGGACTGGCCTTCTCCGGCGTCACCCGCCGTGAGGTAGATCGTCTGGACGCAACGCTTTGCCTGGACATCCCGCATGAAGTCCGGGCTGATGAAGATCAGGTCGTCGTCGGTGTGAGCGACGATTTGCTGGGCGCCGCCGGTCCCCGGACAAGGAGGTACCGCTGCTGAGGCGGGCGTGGCGAAACCGACGACGAGAGAAGAAAGGGCAACAGCGAGGCCAAGCAGGAATCCAAGGATTCGCTTGGAGAAGCAACGCGTGCTGAAGAGGGGTAAACGAGTATGACGACGCATGTATTTTGGACGGTCCACAACCATGCTCCTTGAGCAGATGTTGGGCCCCCCAGCCGGCAAACTTACGACGCCGCCAGGACGTCATTTTGAACGGACTACGCACTGCCCCGGCATCAGCGGTGTGAAAGCGGTGCAGTGAGCGCTACTGTACTCCTGTCGATGGGCCGTGGGTAGGGTTCCGGCAAACGGCTACAAAATTCTTGAAGGGCTTCAACCGCTCGGCATCGGGCAGCTGGGACGCCTCCGGATGCCATTGGACCGAGACCACCCACCGCGAAGGGTCTTCCAAAGCTTCCACAGTTCCGTCGTCCGCGACGGCAGTGACCAGGAGCCCTTCGCCCACGCGCATCACTGCCTGGTGGTGTCCGGAGGCGATCTTGATGGTGCTCCCATCAGGGGAACCATACAGCGCTGCAGTCTTCGAACCGGCGGTGAGGAGCACATCATGCCATGCCCACTCGCTGGATGTGGGATCATGCGGATCCAAACCGTTATGGTTCACCGCCGATGGCGCCATGTCCTGAATCAGTGTTCCTCCGTAAAGGACATTCAGCAGCTGATGACCGCGGCAGACGCCCAGCAACGGCAGCCCGGCGTCGATGGTTGCCCGGGCCACATCCATGTCCAAGTGATCCTGCTCAGGGTTCACATCGTAAAGGGACTCGTCGGGGTCCTGCCCATAGAGCCGGGGGTTGATGTCGCCGCCTCCCGGCAGCAGCACGCCGTCGAGCGTTTGCATCTCGGTGGCCAACCGTCCGGCGCTGTCAGCAGAAACCGGGGTCAGCAGCACAGGCTGTGCGCCCGCCTCGCGCAACAGATCCACGATGTACGTAAAGAGCTCGTTGGCTTCACCCACACGGGCGTCAGGGGCGTCCGAACTGCTGAGACGGACCGGGACGCCGATACGCGGACGAACAACTTCTGAACTCTTCATGCTTCATGATGCACCGGATCAATGCCCCGCACACAAACGGCTGCCCCACTACGCTGAAACCATGAATCGCTCCGGAGCTTTGAACCCGAGTCCGCGAACGCTCGACGTCGAAAGCGTGGTCCACTTCCACCGGCTGGTTAGCGCAGGAGCCGGGTCCATGAACGGCTGGCACGCGCAGTCATTGGATCTTCGGGGCCACTCACGGGACCTCAAAGCGCTGGACCCCCAAGGCGCGATCTTCCTGGGATGCACTTTCGACGACGGTGTGGAGGAAAGCCTTCGCCGGCGGGGAGCACTCATCTTCCCCAAGCTTCACAACGTGCCGTTCAACCCCTACCGAAGCGGGGTTTACACAGCCAGGGAACTCTATGAGAACATCTCCTCCACAGAGTACGAATCCACGCTCGATGCCCGGGTTTACCAGTGGAGCATCCTCCCCGGGCAACGGGGCAGCATCGACGCAACCCTCGCTGCAGCCCTTCACGATCACGCAATCGGCGATGCCTTGGACGAATTGCTGGACCACGGCGCACTCTCCGGGACCAAGCTGGTGGGCGTCATGGGCGGACACGCCGCGCAGCGCGGCACCGGGGAATTCTCCGACGCCGCGCAACTGGGACGCTTGCTCGCCCAAGCCGGCTTCACGGTCGCCACGGGCGGGGGGCCTGGCGCAATGGAAGCCGCCAACCTTGGCGCCTACTTGAGCGGACTGCCCGACGCCGACGCCACGGACGCGCTTGAGGCGCTCGCAGCGGTACCGGGGTTCAGGCCCTCCGTGACGGCTTGGGCACGGCAAGCAGCCGCCGTCGTCGAACGTTATCCCGGCGGCACCCCGACACTCGGTATCCCAACATGGTTCTACGGGCATGAGCCGCCAAATCTATTCGCCACCCACATCGCCAAGTACTTCGCCAACGCTGTCCGGGAAGCTATCCTGCAGGAGCTCTGCAACGGCGGGATCGTGTTCCTCCCGGGTGCGGCAGGAACAGTGCAGGAAATCTTCCAGGACGCGTGCGAGAACTACTACGGAGCCCCGGAGACCATCACGCCCATGGTGCTGGTGGGACGGGACCACTGGGAACGTACGTTCCCCGCCTGGCCCATGCTGCAGAGCCTCGCAGCGGGAAAGCCCATGGCGGACAGGATCTACTTGGTGGATACGGTGGAGGACGCGCTCGCGGTGGTTGCCGGGTAGGCCCTCAGAAGTCCTTGCTGCAAGGGCCTGTGCCCAGCCGGGCCAGTCCGGTCCGGTCGCCCGGAGCGTATCCGCGTACCCAGGAAGCTTCATCGAACATCAGTTGCCGGGGATCGTCCACGTGGTCCAGGCCAAGGAGATGCCCCAGCTCATGCATGATGACAGCTACGCCGATCTCATCTCCGCTGGGAGCGTCCACAATCTCCGCGAATTGCGGGGCATCCAAGGACACCGTGCCTGTCACGTAGGCCTTGTAACCGTTGCTGAGGCCAATGGAGGAGCTTCCGCCCAGGCCCACGGTCTGCCCGGTAAGGCGTGGCACCTGCTCCGGTGTGCTCCACGCAATGAGGACAGGTGCCCAGCGGTCCCCATACCTTTCGGGTTGGTATCCGGACCTGTTGGGAGAGGGGACTTCGGAACTGGGGCCGTCGTAGATGAACTTCAGCCCCGTGGCCGCACCGGCCTGACTCACGGCTTGGTCCACCAGGGGCTGCCAAGAGGGCGGCGCGAGGTCCGAGTTCACCACGTAGTGGATGGGCCTGCACGGCGAATAGGCCAGGGGGGTTCCGTCTTCCTTGACGGCCAGGAATTTGTACGAGGAACTGGTGCGGTCCAGCGGCGCCGGCGTTCCCAGTGGAGTGTCGGCTTCCTCGAGTCCGGGGAACGGTTCCTGGCGCTGACCGAACGGTACCAGCCCGGGCCGGGGTGCCTGGCTTTGCGTGGCGGATGATCCGTAGAGGAGCTGGTGGAGTTCGCCGCTGAAGTAAGCTCCCGCGCACACCAGACCGAGGACGCCGAACAAGAACAGGATGGCCGCGATGCTGCTGTGCTTGATCGGTGGCCTGACCGGAGGCGGATCAGGTGGGCGCGGAGTATGGGGAAGGAAATTGGGACGAGGGGGATCGGGGTCCGGCCACTTGGGCGACCCGTAAGGTTCCATGGAACCCCCTGACGTGGCGGCTGCGACGGGAAGTGGGGCGCCGCCGTCGGCCGTATTCGTCAGCATAAGTCCCACTCCGCCGGGAGTCCATGCCGAAAGTGCTTGAAGCGTGAAAGGTTTAGATGTCCTTGCGGCAGGGCGCCGAGGCAAGGAGGTGCAGGCCATTCAGGTCGCCCGCAGCGAGTCCGTCGGGGGCCCCGATTTCCGGGTACATGAGTTGGATCGGATCATCCACGTGGTCCAGGCCCATCACGTGGCCCAGTTCGTGTTGCATGACTGCCAGGACGTAATCGGCCCCGCCGGGACTGGCGAGCAGCTCTGTTACCTGCGGAGTGTCCAGCTCCAAGCTCCCGGTGATGTAGCTTTTGGGGCCCTTGTTGAGGGAGTACATGGTGCTGCCTCCGGTGCCGATCACGTTGTCGGCCAGCGCCGGTGCTTCCACGGGCGTGGTCCACGAGATCAGCAGGGGAGCCCACCGGTCGCCGTATTTGGACGGCTGGTAGGGTTCACGCCGGTCTACCGGTAGCTCGTCCGTGGTGCCATCGTTGACGAACTGAATGCCGGAAGCAGCGGAAACGTTCGCCAGGGCAGTGGCCAACAGGGCGTCGGAGCCTACAGGTGCGGACGCGTTGTTTACTACGTAGTGCAGCGGGCGGCAGGGCGAGTAACCCACCGGGGTGCCGTCGTCGTTTGTGGCTAGGAACTTGTACGAATCGTTGGTGGTCCCGGGCGCCGGTGGGGAGGCGAGCGGGGCGTCCGCCTCCTCAAGTCCAGGAGGTGGTGCGTCAAGGGCGCGCGCCGGTTCGTCTTCACCCGCCCCGTACTGCGGGGCGCCCGGAACGCTCACGCCCGGGAACAGTGCGGTGACGCGCGGATCGCCCTGCAGGAATCCACTCACCAGAACGGCGACGACGGCGGCAATGCCAGCCATGAGGACGCCGCGGAGAACACGCACGGCTGTTCCAGCGCGTCGGTGCTTTGGCGCACGCGTTGCTTCCCGCTCCGGGTCCACGGTTCTCCGTTCCTGATGCCCTGGTCACGCGGGGCAGCGCGGAGGACGAACCAACATTACGGGGTCCGGACCTGGCCGTCCAAACTTAGACGATCGCCGCTCCGAACGCCAGGCCCAGCCCGTAGGTGGCCGCTGCCGCTCCCAGGCCAATGGCAAGCTGCCGCAGCCCGCGGCTCAGTGGCGACGTTCCGGACAGCAAACCGACCACGGCACCAGTGGCCAGGAGAGCTATGCCCACCAGCACGCCGGCTACCAGCAAGGCAGCCAAGCCCGTCATGCCGAAAATAAACGGCAGGATGGGCACGATGGCGCCCGAGGCGAAGAAGCAGAAACTGGACATCGCAGCGCCCCACGCCGAGCCGACGGATTCGTGATCGTCAGTGGTTGGCTTCTCAGGTTGCAAGGAGAGGCTGGGATCGCAGTCGCAGCTGAACAATCCCATGCGCTCAGCGGCGCGGTGCTCTGCGGCTTCGCGCGTCATGCCACGGGCCAGGTACACCAGGACCAGTTCGTTGTGCTCGATGTCCAAAGATGGCGCTGCCGTGAGCGTGGCCTGCGTGGGCAAGGTGGCGTTGAGGAGTTCCCGCTGTGAGCGGACCGAGACGTACTCGCCGGCGCCCATGGACAGCGCACCGGCCAGGAGACCCGCCACGCCACTCATGAGCACTACCGGGCTGGGCACGCCTGTTGCGGCCATGCCCATGACCAGTGAAAGGTTGCTGACCAGGCCGTCGTTGGCGCCAAAAACGGCGGCGCGGAAGGTTCCGGAAAGCCTGTTGCGCCCGCGCGTGGCCAAGCCCCGGACTACTTCTTCGTGGATTTGTTCATCCGCCACCATCGCCGGGGTCGCTGCAGGTTCCGTACCGTACGGGGAGCGGCCTTCCGCGCGCTGCGCAAGGGCGAGCACAAAGACGGAGCCGAAGTTACGGGCCAGGAAGCCCAGGAACTGGCTGCGGGTGGATGCTGCCTTGGGCATTCCGGCGTGCTCACCAAGGAGCTTAAGCCAATGGGCCTCGTGCCTGCCTTCGGCTTCGGCCAAGGCGAGCAGGATTTGGCGTTCCTCGCCGTCCCGCCGCTGGGCAAGTTCGCGGTAGACGGCGGCCTCGGCCCGCTCATCGGCCAAGTACTGGCGCCACCGGCGGATGTCCGCGTGCGATGGCTGCTTTGAAGCGTTTTCGGGGGCGGCCTGTTCAGGGGCGGGGTCCGGAGCGGGGCTCGACGAACCGTGGGATTCCTGGTGCTGTTGCACTTTCTCTCCTGTGCTGGGTGGGGTAGTTGCGGCCCCATTGCACGCCCACTGTACCGCTTATTGGCGCAGATTTTTGGCTGGTATTCCTTAGCCGGAATGTTCGGCGCACCGTAATTTCGGGCGTTCCTTGACCCTCGCGTGAGCCGGTGCTCAGATGGAAGAACAGGGGCGGGACCCTCCCCGCATTAGATTCCTGCATTCGGTTCAACGGGCTGTCCGCGGCCCACGGAGACGGAGGTTGCACTATGAACACCACCGAATCACACGCCAACCACCCGGAACGGGCAACCATCGAGTCTGACCCGGCCTACGACTACGCCGAAGACCAGGAAGTGGACGAGGCCTGGGTAGAGGAAGTGGACGCCCCTGAGGACGACGAACGCGTGGTCCCCATCGACGAAACCGAAGAATTCCGCGAGGAGGACGAGGAAATCTAGTCCTCGCGACTGAGAGTAAAGTGCCGCTCCAGGCCCTCGCGCTTCCCGACCGCGGCAACTGTCACCGTCAGCTTTCTCGACGCCTCACACCAGCGCGTGGGTCGGACGGCTTGGACCAGAGCCTGCGCGATCAGCCCCGGTTCGGGATGTCCGAACTGCTCGGTTCCGGAGCTGGCAGTGATGGTTACCGTGCCCAGGAAGAGGTCGACGGCGGGGATCACCGCCACTGTGGGGGCAGCCGTATTGGCGGGGGTGCTGGCTGCTGTTGTGTTTACCGGGGTGGCGCCTTGGTACGGCAAGGGACTGCTCCTTGGGGAGTGCTCTTGCCCGCTCGGTTGTCTCTGGTCCGGGACGGGCCGCTTCCTCATCCGAACCACCCGTGAACATGGGGTTGGTGTGTGGCCAGTCGGAGCTTGGCGCCACATCTCTTGAAGCTTGGACCACCCTACCGCACGCCCTTCCGTTGTGAGGCCTGGTTTGCGCGCTTTGGGGTGGTTTTGGCGCGCAGAGCGGGCCTTCCAACGGAGGGGGTGTGTGTTGTGGGGCCTGGTTTGCGCGCTTTGGGGTGGTTTTGGTGCGCAGAGCGGGCCTTCCAACGGAGGGGGACATAACGCAAAGGCGGCGCCGCCCCGAAATGGGGAGGCGCCGCCGTCGACTATTGCTTGTTTCTTTGTGCCTGCCTAGGACGCGGGCGTGCTGAGCTCTTCCTCAGCCACACGGGTGCCGGCAACACGGTCGGTCCAAGCCTTCATGACTGCCGGATCGGTGGGCTTGCTGGCAAACGAGACCACAACGTACACCACAGCAGAGGCAATCAAACCGTAGTAAATGGGCTCGTTGGCGTAGATGCCGTCGAGAGGGACCTCTGCATTGATCTCAAGGATGATCATGGTGCCGAGGGTCACCACTGAACCGGCCGCCATGGACCAGGCTGCTGCGATGCCCGTTCCACGCTTCCACACCAGGCCACCGATGATGGCTACCAGCAGGCCGCCTACCAGGATGTCATAGGCGATGGTCAGTGCGGCCACCACGTCCTTGGTGGAGATGGCGATGATGATCGCCACGATCCCCAGTCCGAGGACCCAGTAACGGTTGGCCTTGACGTCGTGCTCCGGGTTATCGGAATCGGAGGTGTCCACCTTTTTGCCGAACCAGCTGGCAACGAAAGGCATGACGTCTGCGCGGGCAACGGTGGCCGCAGCGATCAGTGCGCCCGACGCCGTCGACATCATGGCTGCGACAGCAGCCGCCAGTACCAGGCCGCCGATACCGATGGGCAGGAGACGGGTTGCGACTTCTGCGTAGACGTCGTCCTTGGCTGCGATCTCCACACCGGACAGGGCAACACTGGCAGCCATGCCGATCAGTGCGCCGGCCAAGCCGTAAAGGATGCAGTAAACGCCGGCGGTGGCGCCACCCCAGCGGGCAACCGTGGGGGTCTTGGCCGTGAACACGCGCTGCCAGATGTCCTGGCCGATGAGGAGGCCAAGGGTGTAAACGACGAAGTAGGTGATGATCGTCTGGAGGCCGATGCCGCCGATGTCGAAGAAGCTCTCATCGACGCGGGCGCGGATGCCATCGAGGCCACCGGCGGCGTTCAGGGCGAAGGGGAGCATGAGGAAGAAGATGCCAACCGTCTTGATGACGAACTGGACCTGGTCGGCCAAGGTGATGGACCACATGCCGCCGATGGTGGAGTAGACCAGCACGATAGCGCCGCCGATGGCGATGGCGAGCCAACGCTCCCAGCCGAAGAGGACCACGAAGATGGTGGCGTAGGCGCCGGTGGACGTTGCACACAGCATCAACGTGTAGGCCAGCATGACGATGCCCGAGGTCTGCGTCGCGGTGCTGCCATAGCGAAGGGTCAGCATCTGGGAAACGGTGTAGATCTTGAGCTTCTGGATGGTTCCGGCGAACAGGAGGCTAAGAAGCAGCACGCCTGAGCCGATGGCAACAACCAGCCACATGCCGGAGATACCGAACTTGTAGCCGAGGCCGACGCCGCCCACGGTGGATGCGCCACCCAGGACCACTGCGGCCATTGTGCCGGTGTAAAGGAAGGGTCCCAGGCGGCGGCCTGCCACCAGGAAGTCGCTGTTGTTCTTGGTGCGGGACTTGCCCCACCAGCCGAATGCCAGCATGGCGAGCAGGTACACCACCACGATTGCGATGTTAATAGCCGAAGATTCCATGAACGGTCCTTGGAGCTGATGCACGGAGGTTGGGGTTTTCGACGATACTCCTGCGAAGCGTCGAAGTCTCTCTGTGCTGACGATTGGAGATTGGGGATGTGTTGTGTGCCTCACAGACAACACTTGTTGCCTATGAGGATATGTTGTGATGGGAGTAACAGTCAAGATGCTTTTGTCATGGTTCCGTGCATTCCGGCGCTGTTGGCTCGTCGCCCGGCTACTATTGCTCCAATGACAGGGCCATATGACAGGCCTGAAAGGTTCGTGAATGAAGGCTCTACCCGTTGAACCGAGCAATGTTCCCGTTGCCATCGGTTCCAGAATCCGCGCAGCCCGGCAGGCGCAGCGCCTCACCATCGAGCAAGTGGCGGACGCTACCGGGCTGACCAAGGGCTTCCTCAGCAGAGTGGAGCGGGACCTGACGTCGCCGTCGGTCGCTTCATTGGTCACCCTGTGCCAGGTCCTGTCTGTCTCCGTGGGCGATTTGTTCGCTGCTCCGGAGACGCATCTGACCAGGCGGGATGACGGTCCCCGCATTTCTTTGGGCGGCCAGGGCATCGTGGAGCGTCTGCTGACTGCCCGATCGGAACGTCGGCTCCAGATCCTGCAGGCCACTATCGAGCCCCGTGGCCGCGGTGAAAACGAGCTCTACGCCGTGGATTGCGATGTCGATGTCCTGCACGTGGTCAAAGGCCGTATCAAGCTCATCCTGACCAATGAGGAGTACGACCTCGAAGAAGGGGACACGCTCTCCTTCCCGGGCCGCGAACCCCATACGTGGATCAACCCCACGGATGAGACCGTTGAAGTGCTGTGGGTGCTGGTGCCCGCGGCGAGCCGCTAGTTCTTCTTCCCCGCGAGACTACAGTTAATGCCCATGTTTGCAGCAAACATGGGCATTAACTGTAGTCTCGGCGCGGGTAGAGCGGTCAGCCCACGTGGACCCAGGGGCGTCTGGTGATGTCCGGCTCGGCTTCCCTCAGTACTTCGCGGGTTACCGGGGCGATCTCTCCTTCGCCGAAGAACAGGAACTTGCTGAGGTTGGAGATGGGGTTGCCCTCGGTCCAGCGGAAGTAGATGTGGGGCATGAATCCAGTGACGTCGCGGATGTGGAGGAGTACTGCGGCCACGGTGTTCGGCACGTTGTTGCTGTGCACTTCCAGGATCTTGAACCCGTGCCGGAGCTTGCCCACGACCTGGAGCTCCTGCTCGAAGTCCGAGCTGTCGTCCACAATGACCTCGATGAACACGGCGTCGCAGTCGACGGGCAGGTGACTGGCCTGTTGGGCGTGTTGAAGCTTCTCCCTGTACCGGCTGGCACTGAGGTGCTTGGGCTCGTGGGCGATGATGCGGACCGGTCCTTCGGCGGCGTTCGCAGTGAATTCGAGGGCTTTCTCATCCATCTTGATATGAGTGGCGCGGAGTTCGAAGGCGCGCCTCATGCGGGAGGTAAAACTGACAACCATGATACCCAGAATGAAGAGGGCCGCAATCTTCAGGCCGTCCGGGCGTTCGATCGAGTTGACCACCGTGGTGTAGACGAACACGAGGGAGATCAGCCCGAAGCCAATGACCTGAGCCCGCTGCTTTTTTCGCCGCGCAGACAGGGTTACCGCAATGGAGGCGGAGGTAATCAGGACCAGTACGCCGGTGGCATATGCGCCACCCTGGGCGTTGACATCGGCCTGGAAAATGATGGTCACGATGAAGGCGATGACAGTGAAGACCAGGACCAGGGGACGGAGAGCCCGGGCCCACGCAGGTGCCATGCCGTAGCGCGGCAGGTAGCGGGGGACGAGGTTCAGCAACCCTGCCATGGCGGATGCGCCTGCGAACCAGAGGATGGCGATGGTGCTGATGTCGTAGACAGTTCCGAAGCCGTCGCCGAGGAATTTGTGGGCGAGGTAGGCGAGCGCGCGGCCCTCGGCTTTGCCGCCGTCTTCGAATTCGGCGGCGGGGATCAGCATGACGGTGGTGAAGCTGGACGTGATGAGGAATGAGCTCATGATGATGGCGGCGGTGGTGAGGAGTTTGTGGGCGCCTTTGATCCGGCCTGCAGGGTTGGCTTCGGTGTCGGTGGCGTGGCCCTTAATTTGGGGCATGACGGCGACGCCCGTCTCGAACCCGGAGAGCCCCAGTGCCAGGCGCGGAAACACCAACAGTGCCAGGGCAATCATCATGATGGGGTCGCCGTGGGAGGTGGTGAGCGCGGTCCACCAGTCGGTGATGACGCGCGATTCCGTGAAGAGGTGGGTTATGGATACTGCGATCACCACAAGGTTCAATGCAAGGAACGCAGCCACCAGGACCACGGCAACGTTGATGGCTTCCTTGAAGCCGCGGAGGAAGACAATGCCGAGGCCTGCGATCAGCGCAATCGTGATGACCACTTGCTGGCCTTCAAGGAAGTGCGGGGCGAAGGGGTTCTCGATGAGGTGGGCCGTGGCGTCGGCGGCGGAGAGCGTGATGGTGATCATGAAGTCTGTTGCGGCAAAGCCGAGGAGCGCCAGGACGAAGAGCTTGCCTCCCCAGCGCGGAAGCAGGCGTTCAAGCATGGCGATGGAGCCTTCGCCGCGTGGGCTTTCCTTCGCCACGCGCCGGTATACCGGGAGGGCGCCGGCCAGGGTTGCGAACACCAGGAGCAACGTGGCCAGCGGGGACAGCAGGCCGGCGGCAAGCGCTGCGATGGCAGGCTGGTAGCCGAGGGTGGAGAAGTAGTCCAGGCCGGTGAGGCACATGACCTTCCACCAGGCTTGTGGCTTGTGCGAGTCCGATGGTCGGCCGTGTGGTCCCTGCCGCTTCCCTGAGGTGTCCGGCATTCCTTCCAGCAGCCATGGTTTGAGCTTGAAGGAATGTTTGGGCTTATCGGCCGGGTCGGCCGGAGGCCTCGTCAGGGTGGTCACGGTGTCCTTTCGTGCAGCAGGATGCTGCTTCCGCTAGGAGCGTATGGCCGCGATCGACGCCGGGACCCCCGTTTTTATGGAATCTTAACGCCCGCTGTGACCGGCATCTCATGACGTCTGCAGTCAAATCTGCTTTGTAAACATGTGATGCTTATTAGACAACTTTGAGTGTATGATGGGAGTCACAACCAGTGATCCAATCACCCCATCTACTCAAGGAGTGGCACATTTTGGAAGAGCTCCGTATTGAGGCCAACGGGAACCTTGGCCCCATCGATTCATCCCGCATCCCGCGCTACGCCGGTGCCGCCACCTATGCCCGCCTGCCCCGCCTGGACCAGGTTTCCAAGGCCGACGTCACAGTAGTGGGCGTCCCCTTCGACTCCGGCGTTTCCTACCGCCCCGGCGCCCGCTTCGGCGCCAACCATGTACGCGAGGCCAGCCGCTTGCTGCGCCCGTACAACCCGGCGTGGGACGTCAGCCCGTTCGAGAACATCCAGGTTGCCGACGCCGGCGACATGGCTGTGAACCCCTTCAACATCAACGAGGCCATTGAGACCATCCAGCAGAACGCGCTGGACCTCACGGCCAACGGCAGCAAGCTGGTCACCCTTGGTGGCGACCACACCATCGCCCTCCCGCTCCTGAGGGCGGCAGCGGAACGAGCCGGTGAGCCCATTGCCATGCTCCACTTCGACGCTCACCTGGACACCTGGGACACCTACTTCGGCGCCGAATACACGCACGGCACCCCGTTCCGCCGCGCAGTGGAGGAAGGCATCCTGGATACGGAGGCCATCAGCCACGTCGGTACCCGTGGTCCGCTGTACGGCAAGAAGGACCTCGACGACGACCACCGCTTCGGCTTCGGAATCGTCACCTCCGCAGATGTCTACTACCAGGGTGTCCTGGAGACCGTGGCCAAGATCCGCGACCGCATTGGCAACCGTCCGCTGTACATCTCTGTGGACATCGACGTCCTGGACCCGGCCCACGCACCCGGCACCGGCACCCCCGAAGCGGGCGGCATCAGCAGCCGCGAGCTCCTGGAAATCATCCGTGGCTTCCGCGGCATGAACCTCGTCGGTGCGGACATTGTGGAAGTCGCCCCGGCCTACGACCACGCAGAGATCACCGGCGTTGCAGGCAGCCACGTGGCCTATGAACTCGTGACCCTCATGGCGGATAACGCCGTGGAAGGCGACCGGCTCGGCGCCCCCAACGGCTACGCGCAGCAGGCACTCGGTGCCCGCATCGCGGAGCTCGCGCAGGCAACCGGAGCAGCCGGGGACCAGCGATGATCGATTTCGATCCCGGCACAGCAGCCCCCACCAAGGGGACCAACCAGCGCAACGGCGGGGACCTCGTCGTCGAGACCCTTGAAGCGCTGGGCGCGAAAACCGTTTTCGGTATTCCCGGCCAGCACGCGCTGGGCCTCTTTGACGCCATGGGCCGCGGCAACCTGCACTTCGTCTCTTCGCGTGTGGAGAACAACTCGGCCTTCGCAGCGGACGGCTACTCCCGCGCCACCGGCGAGGTAGGTGTGCTGTTCCTGTCCACCGGTCCTGGCGCGCTCACCTCCCTGGCTGGCCTTCAGGAGGCCTACGCCACCGGCGTTCCGATGGTGGTTGTGGCGAGCCAGATCCCGCTCGACGGCCTGGGCGCACGCCGCAAAGGCATGCTGCACCAGCTTGATGACCAGAAGGCCTCGGCTGCCAACGTCACCAAGAGCCAGCGCCTGATCCAGCACGCCTCGGGCATCCCGTCGGCCATCCAGGACGCTTGGACCGAAGCTATTTCCTCGCCGCAGGGACCCGTATGGATCGAGATTCCGCAGAACGTCTTGCTGGATCCCATCATGGTTCCTCCGGTGGAGGACGCCCTCGCTGAGGCATTCGACAACCCGCCCCGCGTCGAGCTGATCCGCGAGGCCGTGAAATGGCTTTCGACGGCGGAGCGTCCAGCGATCATCGCAGGTGGCGGTACCCGCCGTGGTCGGGCTGAGAAGTCGCTGCTCTCCATCGCCGAGCAGCTGCGCGCACCGGTCATCTGCACCCCCGGCGGTAATGGCGCGTTCCCTTGGACCCACGAGCTGTCCCTGCAGTCCTGGATCGAGGACCGGTACATGACCGACGTCCTGGAGGATGCCGATGTCCTGATCGTGATTGGCTCATCCCTGGGTGAAGTGACCTCCAACTACTTCACGTTCGAACCCCGCGGCCGCATCATCCAGATCGACGCCGAACCCCGCGTCCTTGAGTCCAACCGACCAGGCCTGGGCATCCGCGCCGACGCCGGCCAGGCGCTCGCAGCCCTGGATGAAGCCCTCGCAGCAGCGGGTGCAGCGGACTCGACACAGCGTTCCTGGCACGGCACCAGCCCTGAGGACGTGGTCAAGGAGTCCCTGGCCAAGGTCAAGGCACGTCTTGAATCACAGGATCTGGCCAAGGAATTGAAGTTCATGGCTGACATCCGAGAGGCTGTCCCGGCCGACATGCAGACGTTCTGGGACATGACCATTTCCGCCTACTGGGGCTGGAGCTGCTGGGACGCACGGCAAGGACAATTCCACTCCGCCCAAGGCGCCGGCGGCCTCGGTTACGGCTTCCCGGCGGCAATTGGCGGCGCCGTGGGACTGGAATCCACCGGCAAACCGAGCCGCGTGCTCGCAGTTTCCGGTGACGGATCTTCCATGTACTCCATCTCCGAGCTCGCCACCGCCAAACAGCACAACGTCCCGGTCACCTGGCTGATCGTGGACGACGGCGGCTACGGCATCCTGCGCGAATACATGGTGGGCGCCTTCGGCCAAGCCACCGCCACCGAACTAGCCCGCCCGGACTTCGTGAAGCTTGCCGAGGCCTTCGGCGTCCCGGCCCGCCGGGTCGCCCCCGAGGAAGTGGGGGAGGCGCTCAAGGCGTCCTTCGAAGCGGACGGACCCAACGTCGTCGTGGTTGAAACACTGCTGAAGATGTTCGGCCCTACTCACCTGGACGACTAAACAACTAAACAACCAAAACAGTCAGCCCCCGCACGGTCATCCGTGCGGGGGCTGACTGCGTTGTTGGGCCCGCTCTGCGCTCAATTTCGGGGAAATAGGGCGCAAAGCGGGCCCCACAAGTGCAAACTCATCGCATCTTTAGTTTCCCAAAGCAATCAAACTGAGTTATAGTTGCTTTAGGCAAACAAAAAGAGGGGTGTTTCGCATGTCCGTCGGTTCTGCCACAGCAACCGATCTTGTGCATCAAATCTTCGATCTCCAGCGCACGCTGCGCTGCGTGGTGACCGCCCACATGGCCCGCGTTCCCGACGTCGGAATGGCTGTGCAGGGAGTGATGCGGTTCATCGGCGAGGGGGAGGCCCGCGCCACGCAACTGGCCACGCGCCTGGGTGTCAGCGCACCGGTCCTCAGCCGGCACATTACTGAACTCGAGGAGCTTGGCTTTGTGGTCAGGCGGCCTGATCCTGCCGACGGACGGGCTCAACTTCTTGCCCTGACGGAGGAGGGCGCGGCGAAACTGCGCGAATTCGAAGAACAACGCAGCGTGAGACTGCGGGATTACCTGGCGGATTGGAGCGAGACTGACGCCCTCGAGGCCTCCCAGGTGATCAACAAACTCACTGTGTCCCTCAAGGACTCAATCCGGGCAACGGCGGCCGGCTCCATCACAACAAACCAAACAGCTTAGGAGCCCACGCATGGCTGCACCAGCACTACAAAACTCCCAGGCGGTGGACGCCTCAGTTAACGCCCCGGCCAACAAAGCCGCCGCTCCCATGACCCACCGGCAGATCATGGAAGCCCTGACGGGGCTCCTCGCCGCCTTCTTCACCGCGATCCTCAGCAGCACGATCGTTGCCAACGCACTGCCCACCATCATGTCCGAGCTCAAAGGCACGCAGACCGACTTCGCCTGGGTCATCACGGCCGCGCTGTTGGCGAATGCTGCCACCACGCCCATCTGGGGCAAACTTGCCGACCTCTTCGACAAGAAGCTCCTGGTCCAGCTGAGCATCATCATCTTCGTGGCCGGTTCGGTGATGGCCGGCCTGTCGGAAACCATCCCGCTGCTGCTGACCGCCCGCGTCATCCAGGGTGTTGCGATGGGTGGCCTCACCGCCTTGGCGCAGGCGATCATCGGCTCCATGATTCCGCCGCGCGACCGCGGCAAGTATTCCGGTTACATGGGTGCCGTCATGGCCGTTGGCACTGCCGGTGGCCCGCTGCTGGGCGGCTTCATCGTTGACAGCCCGCTCGGCTGGCGCTGGACGTTCTTCGTCTGCGTACCGCTCGCCGTCGTCGCGCTCATCCTGCTCCAGGTGACCCTGAAGATCCAGCACATCAAGCGCCCCGCCAAGATCGACTGGCTTGGTTCCGTCCTGCTGACGTCCGGCGTGAGCCTGCTCCTGATCTGGGTGTCCTTCGCCGGCAACCCGGACTACTACGACTGGTTCTCCTGGCAGTCCGCGCTCATGGTAGGTGGCGGGGTAGCCCTTCTGGCGCTTCTGGTGCTGGTGGAAACCAAGGTTTCGGAGCCCATCATTCCGCTCAAGATCATCTCCGAGCGCACCACCGCACTGGCCATTGTTGCCTCCGTTGCCGTTGGTATCGCCATGTTCGGTTCCTCCACCTTCCTGGGCCAGTATTTCCAGGTAGCCCGCGGCGCCACGCCCACCGAGGCCGGCTTGCTGACGCTGCCGATGATCGCCGGCAACCTGATCGGTTCCGTCGCATCCGGCATCCTGATCAGCCGTTTCGGCAAGTGGAAGAGGTTCCTGGTTGCAGGGTCCGTCCTCCTCATCGGCGGCCTCGCGTTCGCCGGAACCATGGACCACACCACTGAACTGTGGATCGTGGCGATCTACACCGGCGTATTCGGCCTTGGCCTCGGCATGCTGATGCAAAACCTGGTGCTTGCTGTTCAGAACACGGTCCAGGCCAAGGACATCGGAACCGCCAGTGCTTCGGTGGCGTTCTTCCGCTCGGTGGGTGGCGCGATCGGCGTATCCGTCCTGGGTGCCATCATGTCCAACCATGTGAAGGACCTTGCCGTTGAAGGCATGGCTGCGGCGGGCATTCCAGCCCAGGGCGGGGCGTCCGGAGCCAGCATGGACCTGGCCGATATGCCCGCTCCCATTGCCGAGATTATGCGCGCTGCCTACGGTGACGCGACAGCGCAGATCTTCCTGATTTCAGCGATCATTAGCGTCGTTGCCCTTTTGGCTGTGCTGTTCATCAAGGAACGTCCACTGCGTCGCACAGTTGATGCCGCTCCGGAGAAGGAACTCATTGCCACGGCTTCGGGAGACGCCGGAATGTCACTTGACACGGCGTCGATGGACGCGGTGAAAGCTTCCGACGGCGGCACACGCCTCTTGGGTGCCGACTCTGCGGTTCCAGGGGGCGGGCGTCAGGTTCAAGGACGCGGGAGCCATGTCCCCTTGGGCGACCGTCAGGTTCCGAACTCGGAGTCCGGATCCGACCTTGACCTCGAGTTTGCGCGGATCCTCACACAGGAACGACCCCAAGGCACGGCTGATGCGAAGGACGTCCAGGAGCAACTCTCACGTACCCAGTACGTCCTTGCCGAACAGCAGCTACAGCTCAGCCGCGCCAACGTGGAGCTGCAGGCTCGGTTGCGGGAGCAGCAGACCATTGCTGAGCAGCAGGCCCAAACCGCGGAGGAGCTCGCCGCGATCCGCAAGGAACTCAAGCACGAACGCAGGCAGCAGGAACGGATGGCGTTGTTGCTCCTCCAAGGCGTCGAAGCCCGGCCGGAACACGGCAAGCACGCGGGGTAACTGCGTTACAGATCCTGCCCAGGTTCGAACTGCCGGCGTAGTAGGCGGGCGTGGCGAACAAGGGCGGGAACGAAAGCGCCGGCTGGGTGACCAGCCGGCGCTTTGCTGTTGTGTCCTGCTCCATCGGGAGCACCTGCGACACAGGAAATACTCCGCTGGGATGATCTTTTCCGTAAGTTGTTTCGCCCGGGCAACGGATTTCGTAGAGTGGGGAGGCTAATACTGTCAGCCCCTGCTGCCAAACTTCTCTTATCTCATTCACGCACTCTTTCTAAGGACCCGTGGGCATGCTTGTCACCCTTATACGGCGCTACTCCAAGCCGTATTTGCCGCAGATTGTGGCTGTGCTGATTTTTCAGTTGGCGTCCACCATCGCCACGCTCTACCTCCCAAGCCTCAACGCCAAAATCATTGATGAGGGAGTTTCCCGCGGCGACACCGACTTCATCTGGCAGACCGGTGCGCTCATGCTCGCTGTCGCCCTCGGACAGGTGCTTACCGCGATCATTGCCGTGTACTTCGGCGCCCGCGTTGCCATGGCCATCGGCCGGGACCTGCGCCGGAGCGTCTACCGGCAGGTCAGTAGTTTCTCCGCCCAGGACGTCAACCGTTTTGGTGCTCCCACGCTGATCACCCGCGGCACCAACGATGTCCAGCAGGTACAGATGCTGGTGCTCATGGGCCTGAACTTCATGGTTTCCACGCCCATCATGTGTGTTGGCGGCATCATCATGGCCCTCCGTGAGGACCTCAACCTCTCGTGGCTCGTATGGGTTTCCGTTCCGGTCCTGGTGGCCGTCGTGGGCTACCTCGTAGTCCGACTGATGCCGCTGTTCCGTTCCATGCAGACCAAGATTGACGCCATCAATGGTGTGTTGCGCGAGCAGATCATCGGTATCCGCGTGGTCCGCGCCTTTGTCCGTGAACCCCACGAGGCGAAGCGCTTCGGCGACGCCAATGAAGACCTCACCGCAGTATCTGTGAAGATCGGCAACCTGTTCGTCCTGATGTTCCCGGCCATCGGCATGATCCTGCACCTGTCTACTGCTGCCGTGCTGTGGTTTGGCGGCCAGCGTGTGGACTCCGGCGATATGCAAGTGGGTGCGCTGACTGCCTTCCTTCAGTATCTGTTGCAGATTCTGATGGCCGTCATGATGGGCACGTTCATGGCCATGATGATTCCCCGCGCGTCCGTCTGTGCAGACCGCATCGGCGAGGTGCTCGACGTCGAGCCTTCCATTCACAACCCCACCTCAGCGGTGGTGCCGGCCGAAAAGAAGGGACGCGTGGAGTTCCGCGACGTCACGTTCAAGTACCCGGGCGCGGAAGCCCCAGTGCTGAGCAACATCTCTTTCACCGCAGAGCCGGGCAAAACCCTCGCCATCATCGGGTCCACGGGCGCAGGCAAGACCACCCTGGTCTCGCTGCTGCCGCGGCTTTACGACGTCGCCTCGGGTGACGTACTGCTCGACGGCGTGCCCGTCACCAAGATGGACGCATCCGAGATCACCAGTCGTGTTTCCGCGGTTCCGCAGAAGCCGTACTTGTTCTCCGGGACCATCGAGCACAACCTGCGCTTCGGCAAGCCCGAAGCTACGGACGAAGAACTGTGGGACGCCTTGGAGACGGCACAGGCCAAGGGCTTCGTCGAAGAAAAGTCATCCGGCTTGAACCGGCGCATCGCCCAGGGCGGCACCAACGTGTCCGGTGGCCAGCGCCAGAGACTGTCCATTGCCAGGGCGTTGGTAACCAAACCGAATGTGTACCTGTTTGATGATTCGTTCTCGGCTTTGGACGTCGCTACCGACGCAAGGCTGCGCAAGGCCTTGAAAGCCAAGACCCGCGACGCCACGGTCATCATCGTGGCCCAGCGCATCTCAACCATCGCGGATGCGGACGAAATCCTCGTACTGGATAACGGCCGGATCGTTGACCGAGGAACTCACGACGAACTGCTGGAGACGTCACCCACGTACCAGGAAATTGTTGAATCCCAGCTGAGCGTGGAGGAAGTGGCATGAGCGAGCAGAACCAGCAGAAGAAGCGTGGCTGGGCTGTTAAGGCAGACGCCGCCCAGGATGCCAAGGCAACAGCCGAGGCTGAGGTAGCAACCGAAGCGCTTGACGACGAGGACTTCGTCGAAGAGGAATACGTCCCTTCCGAAGCCGACGGCGGCATGTTCGGCGACGTCCCGGCCAAGAAGGCCAAGGCTTTTTGGCCGTCCGCAAAGCGACTCATGGGCCTGCTGAAGCCCGAGAGCGTTGGCGTTTACATCGTGATCGGCCTTGTGATTGTCTCGGTGGTCCTTAACGTGATCGCCCCCAAGGTTCTGGGTAGTGCCATGGACGTCATTTTCGGCGGCGTCATGGGCAGGCAGGTCCCCGAGGGTGTCTCCCAAGAGCAGTTCGTGGAGCTCATGCGCCAGGAGGGCCAAGGCAACTTTGCGGACATGGTTTCCAAGATGGAACTCACCAACGGGATCGACTTCCCCAAGCTGACGTTCCTGATTTCGATCGTGCTCCTCATGTACTTCGTGGCCAATATCTTCCTGTGGGCCCAGGGCTGGTTGCTCAACAGGATCGTCATGCGGGTCATCAAGAAGCTCCGCAACGACGTCCAGGCCAAGCTCAACCGGCTCCCGTTGAATTACTTCGACACCCGCCAGCGTGGCGACATCCTGTCCCGCGTGACCAACGACGTCGACAACGTCCAGCAGGGTCTGCAGCAGGCTTTCTCCCAACTGGTCAGCTCCGTGCTCACAGTCCTGGGCATCACGGTCATGATGTTCATCGTGTCCTGGGAGTTGGCGCTGATTGCCTTGATCGCCTTGCCGTTGTCCGGCATTGTTGCGGGCGTTATCGGTGCCCGCAGCCAGAAGCTCTTCGCCGCGCAGTGGAAAAACACCGGCGCACTGAACGGCCAGATCGAGGAATCGTTCTCCGGCCACGACCTCGTGAAGGTGTTCGGCCGCGATGCCGACATGCTGGAGCGTTTCGACGAGAAGAACGACGAACTCTACAAGGCATCCTTCGGAGCACAGTTCGTATCCGGCGTGATTTTCCCGGCCATGAACTTTGTGTCCTACCTGTCCTATGTCGGCATTGCCGTGGTGGGCGGCCTGCGTGTTGCCTCGGGCTCCATGAGCCTCGGCGACGCCACGGCGTTCATCCAATACTCGCGTGAATTCACCCAGCCGCTGGGTCAGATTGCGGGTATGGCCAACATGCTGCAGTCCGGCGTTGCCTCCGCAGAGCGCGTCTTCGAGTTCCTGGACGCCGATGAAGAAGTTGAAGAGACCGGTACGCGCCACCTGCCCTCCAAGACCGACGGCCATGTTGAGTTTGAGCATGTCTCGTTCAGTTACGTGGAGGACAAGCCGCTCATCGAGGACCTGTCCTTCGCCGCAGAACCTGGCCATACCGTTGCGATTGTGGGACCCACGGGTGCCGGCAAGACCACGTTGGTGAACCTCGTGATGCGTTTCTACGAGCTCAATGCCGGCCGGATCACCTTGGACGGTGTGGATATCAAGGACCTCAGCCGCTCCGAGCTGCGGTCCAAGGTGGGCATGGTGTTGCAGGATGCCTGGCTCTTCGGCGGGACCATCTACGACAACATCAAGTACGGCAACCTGGACGCGACCGAAGACCAAATCATGGAAGCGGCCAAGGCCACCTATGTGGACCGCTTCGTGCGTGCCCTTCCGGACGGTTACCAGACGATCATCGACGAAGAAGGCAACAACGTCAGCGCCGGTGAAAAGCAGCTCATCACCATCGCCCGTGCCTTTGTCTCCGATCCTTCCTTGTTGATCCTGGATGAAGCCACGAGCTCCGTGGACACCCGTACCGAACTGCTGCTGCAGAAGGCCATGGCAGCGCTCCGAACGGACCGTACGAGCTTCGTGATCGCCCACCGCCTTTCCACCATCCGAGACGCCGATACCATCCTGGTGATGGAGAACGGCAAGATCGTGGAGCAGGGTAACCACACCCGGCTGCTCGCCCTCCAGGGCGCGTACTACCGCTTGTACATGTCCCAGTTCGCGGGTGAGGAAGAGATCGCAGTGGACGACTCGACGGCGGTGCACAGCTGAGCACGGAATCCGCAGCACCCCAGCGCATAGAGGTCCTTGTGCCCATGCGCTGGGGTGACATGGACGCCTACGGGCACATTAACAATGTCCAGATTGTGCGCATGCTCGAGGAAGCCCGTATCGCAGCCTTCGGGCCGCCCCGCGGTGCGGGCCTCCCCGGCGTAGAACCTCCTGCCGCCCTCTTCAACGATGTTGAGGAGGGCGTCATGACCCTCGTGATTGAGCACAAAGTCCGGTATGTCCGGACGCTGGACTACCGCAACATCCCCGCTGTCGTGGAGATCTGGGTGGGTGCAGTCAAAGGCGCAAGCTTCGATCTCCACTATGTGATTAAGGACCCCGTCACGCGGGAAGACTGCGTCAAAGCCACCACTCACTTGGCTTTTGTCGCCGAGGCCACCGGGCGGGTCCTCAGGCTCACGCCCGAGCAAAAGGAAAAGCTGGAGAGGTACAAGGCTTGACCTCCGGGGCACGTAGAGTTTCAGCATGAAACTTGAAATTGCCGTGGTCAGCGCGGCCGGTGCCGGCACGGCTGCTGCCGAAGGCGCTAACCGAGTCGAGCTCTGCAGCGGCCTCGAACTTGGTGGCATTACGCCCAGCCAAGGGCTGATGGAGGCAAGCGTGGAGCACGTGGATGGGCGCTTGGAAATCCATCCGCTGATTCGCTCAAGGCCCGGCGATTTCCGTTACTCGGCATCGGACGTGGACACCATGGTCCACGAGATCCGCCACCTGCTGGCCCAGGGAGCGCACGGTGTTGTGGTCGGGGCGCTCACTCCGTCCGGAGAAGTGGACGTTCGTACTGTTCAGCGCCTGGTTGACGCCACCAAGATGTCCAACTCCGAAGCCCAGCTGACCTTCCACCGGGCCATCGATCAATCGCAAGATCCTTTCGCGGCCCTGGAGCAACTCATCGAGCTGGGCTTTACCAGGGTGCTGACCTCCGGACATGAACCCACCGCGGGAGCAGGCCTACGCACGTTGGCCACGATGGTGGAGCGGGCAGGCGGCGCAGTGGAGATCATGGCCGGTGGGGGATTGTCCCTGGAAGACATCCCGGCGATGCATTCAGCGGGCCTGGACGCCGTCCACCTGTCCGCGAAGAAGACCGTCTCCACCCTCGGGGATGGGGCGATTTCCCTTGGCACGCAGGACGGCAGCGATCCAGCAGCCTACACAGTCACCGATCGTGAGGTTGTCCGTGCCGCCCGGGCGAAAGTCAACGCGCTGAACCTGGCAGCCTCCGGATAAGCCGGTTGTCCAATCTCGCCGGGCAGAAATGCCAGTGTCGCCGGGCAGGAATGCCAGTGAGTACGCATCGCAATAAGTCTTTACAGTGGTCCCGTGTCCGCCAATGATTGAAGGATTCACCAGCTCGGTGACAAGCACCGGAAGCTACCTTCAGGAGTCCCAGCGATGCCGCTGCCCGCGCCGGTTTCACCGGCCCTCATGTCCCGTCCAGGAACCAGCAGAAGCAGTAGGCTGACTGAAGCCCATCCGGAGGTGGGATGTGGCATCGGGACGTGGGACAAATTGCTCTACGGCAACCACCGATTTGTGGTGGAAGTGGCCCAGGACGGTGCTGGATCATCCGAAGCCCACAGGCTGGTCATCCCGTGGCGTCGGCAGGACAGCAACCCGGCCTCGGTTGAGGTCATCGTCGTGTCGGAAAAGACCGGTACCAGGGTCCGGAACGTGATCCTGGAAGAGGCCACCCGGGAGTCCGGAAGCATCGTTTTCGACCCCATTGATGGCCACGGAACCTACTTCGTCTATTACCTGCCCTACGCCATGCTGGGGAAAGCCCACTATCCCCAGGCGCAGTACCTGCCGTATCGTTCGGCCGCAGACCCGGCGTGGGCTGCAGTGATCGGGCGTTCAGCGTGGGTGCCCGCGAAGACCGGGCTACCGGACACTGAACTACCCCGGGCAACGGTCCTCCGCTACGAGGCGGCCAGTGAGCGCGACTCCTTCGCGCCGATGAACTTCACGGCCCGCACTGACGAGCTGGAGCAATTACACCGGAGCCACGCGGGCGAGGCCTTCCTGGTGTTTCCGGAGGACCGCCTGAATCCCATCTCGATGCACAGGGACCTTCCAGCACACTGGGTGCTCAACGGACCGGCGAGAACCTTCACTGGCGATGCACAGGCGGGGGAGGACTACGTGGTCCAGCTTGGGCTGTACGCGCAGGAGGATCTCGACGGCGTCGCAGTCGAAGTGAGCTCGCCGGCCGGGGGACATTGCATCAACACCGACGGGGTGGACCGTCTGGGCAGGCCATGGCACAGGGCCCTGACTGTTCCGACCGGGAACGTGCAGGCACTGTACGTGATCCTGCCAGTCCCTCGGAACGCCGCCGACACCACCTTGGACGCGTTGGTCAGAATCTCCGCTGCTGGCAAAGCCGCCCAAGAGGTTGTGGTCAGGCTGAATGTGGCCAGCGAAAAGGACGGCCCGGCGATTGCCGCAAGCGGCTCCGGCGATCCGCGTTTTCTGCGCCGCCTGGCGTGGCTGGATTCGCGCGTGGCCCAGGACGCGGAGCTCGTCAGGCCTTTCACGCCCATCACTTTGGACGAATCGAGCAGGACGTTGGGGATTCTGGGCAGGTCCCTGCGGCTTACGGAGTCAGGACTCCCGGCGCAGGTGACGTCTACCTTCACTGCAGCTGTCACAGCAACTGATGGTCTCGCCGTCGAGATTTTTGATGCTCCGATGCGGCTGGACGTGGAGGGCATTGATTGGACCCACGGCGAGCTCACCTTCACGCAGGAAGGACCGGCGCGGGTCTCGTGGCAGTGCAGCTGGACGGGCCGGAAGGACAGCAAGGCAGCGCTGGCGGTGGAGCTGAACGGCGTTCTCGACGCCGATGGAGCGGTTTCGTACTCGCTGCGGCTCAGTTCCGAGCGGACTCTGGACGTGCCCGACGTCGGCCTGGGGCTCGAGTTTCATGAGGCTGCGGTTCCGCTGGCCATGGGGTTGGGTGTTCCGGGTGGACGCCGGCCGAAGACCTTGACCTGGATGTGGGACGTGGCGGGGAAGAATCAAGACGCGCTGTGGCTGGGGAGTGTGAACGTCGGGATCCAGCTGACCCTCCGGGATGGCGGATATGAACGGCCGCTCAACACCAACTTTTACCGGGAAAAGCCGTTGGTGGAGCCGGAATCGTGGGCCAATCGTCAGCCGGCCAGCGGCGAAAGCACAGTCCGCGGCGGGGTCATGCTGCGGACCGTTGGAAACGCGGTGAAGCTGAACGCCTTCAGTGGCGCCCGTAGACTGACTGCGAATGAGCCACTGGACTTCGATTTCCGCCTGGTGCTGACGCCGTTCAAGCCGATCGAGCCCGGCAAGCACCTTGGAAAACGGTACTTCCACGCTCCTGAAAATCCGGCGGACATCAAGGCTGCGGGAGCCACCGTTGTCAACATCCACCACGCCACCGCACCGGCGCCGTTCATCAATGACCCCCTGCTGACCCAGGACTCGCTGCGGAACTACGTTGCCGAGTGTCATCGGCAGGGTCTGAAGGCCAAGGTGTACAACACGGTCCGCGAGCTCACGTTCCACAGCCCGGAGCTGTTGCCGCTGCTGCACCTGGACCATGAGATCTTCAGTGACGGCCCAGGGAAGGGACACATCTGGCTTCAGGAACATGCCGGGAGCGGCTACGTTTCAGCGTGGTTCGCGCCCAACGTGGATGACATCGCAGTGGTGGCCACGGGCGAGTCACGGTGGGAGAACTTCTACGTCCGCAGCATGCAGGAACTGGCCGGCGGTGACGACGGGATCGACGGTATCTACCTGGATGACATTGCCTATGACCGCCATGCCATGTTACGAGTCCGCAAGGTCCTGCAGAGGGCCTGCGAGGCGCGAGGTGTGGACGGGCCGGAAATAGACCTTCATTCCGCCAACCAGTTCACGGCCCACGACGGCTATGCGTCCTCAGCCAATCTGTACATGGAGCACCTGCCTTATGTGGACAGGCTGTGGCTGGGGGAGTACTTCGATTACGACACCACAGACCCCGACTATTGGCTGGTGGAGCTTTCCGGCATTCCCTTCGGCCTCATGGGCGAGATGCTGGAAGGTGGTGGCAACCCGTGGCGTGGCATGGTGTTCGGTATGACGGGCCGGGCACCCGCCGTGGATAACCGCCCGCTCTGGGAGTTCTGGGCCGAAACCGGGCTGGAGCATGCCTCGATGACAGGGTTCTGGGACCCACAAGCACCAGTGAAGACAATCCACCCGGACGTGCTGGCCACCACGTGGCTCACGGAGCGCGGAATGGTTATAGCGCTGGCGTCATGGGCCGAGGAAACTGAGCATGTGACGTTGATATTCGATGACGCTTCTGCCGCCACCAGCCGCCTGACAGCCCCGGCCATCCGCGGGTTCCAGTCCGCCGCGAGCTACGCGCCCGGCGAAGCCATCACCCTTGAGCCGCAGGGCGGCCTCCTTCTCACGATCGGATACTGACGTGGCCAGCACCGCAAGTTCCAACCTCACCGTCACCACTATCTCCCTGACAATGGCCGAGCTCGGCCCTCTCAATCCCTTGCCGGTGGTGGCAGCCGAACTGGACCAGCCTTACACGGTGGGCGAGGGTGTTCCTGAGGAGCTCCAGGCGTCGGCCCGCTATGGAGTGGTGCCCAACGTTTACCCGTACCTCATGCAGGACGGTTACAGCCGCGAGGCGGCACCGAGGGAACTTCCCGCCGTCGTGCTTGAAAACAGCAAGCTCAAGGTGACCGTCATCCCGTCCTTGGGTGGCCGCATCTGGGAGCTGTTCGACAAAAACACCGGTAAGCAGCTCCTTCACACCCACGATGCTCCGCAGCTGGCCAACATTGCGCTGCGCAAGGCGTGGTTCGCTGGCGGACTGGAATGGAATATCGGCACCCGTGGCCATTCGCCCACCAGCTGCGATCCGCTGCATACCGCGATTGTCCACACTCCGGACGGCAATCACATCCTGCGCGTGTGGGAGTACGAGCGGCTGCGGGAAGTGGTGTTCCAAGTGGACATCTGGCTCCCCGCGGATTCGCCTGTGGTGTTCGCCGCGGTCAGGCTGCGGAACCCGAATGATCACGATGTCCCCATGTATTGGTGGAGCAACGCAGCCATCCCGGAAACGGATGGTACTCGGGTCATCGCTCCGGCGGACGAGGCTTTCAGCAGCGACTACGCCACGGACATCACCCGGGTTCGGCCCACTGACCACGAAGGGTATGACGGCACGTGGCTGGTCAACAGCCCGCACGCGGCGGACTTTTTCTTCGACATCGATCCTTCCGAGCGGCGCTGGGTTGTGGCAGCGGACGACGACGGCGATGGGCTGGCCATGCTCTCCACGGGCCTCCTGCGGGGAAAGAAGCTCTTCGTGTGGGGCCAGGGACAGGGTGGCAAACGGTGGCAGGAATGGCTGAGCCCTGGCGCCGGTCCCTACGCCGAAATTCAGGCAGGCCTCGCTCAAACGCAGTTTGAACACTTGGTCATGCCGGCGGGTGCCGAGTGGGCGTGGGTTGAGGCTTACGGGAACGGGCATCTTGATCCGCAGACCTCGCACAGTGGCGACTGGGACGCTGCGGTGGCACACGCCGGCGAGCGTTTGGAACAGCTCCTGCCGCACGAGGAACTCGAAGCCATGCTCCCGGCAGCCGTCGGCAATGCGGACGTCCCGCCGTCGAAAATGCTGCTGCACGGCAGCGGGTGGGGTGTAGTTGAGCGTGCCCGACGGCAGAAAACCGGTAAGGGCTGGGTTGACGAAAGCGGGACCCCTTTCGTGGATGAGAGCGTCACGGCGGAGCAGGAACCGTGGCTCGGGTTGCTGCATGGAAGGACGTTCGACGGCGCACCCAGCTTTGTCGCGGGGGCGGCCTGGGAAGGGTTGCTGGCCGAACAGGACACCCCTGAAGCAAACGTCCACCTGGCCACCATGAAACACGCCCGGCAAGACCTGGACGGCGCGAAGACGTTGTACCGCGAGGTGCTCTCCGCGAGCGAGGTAAGGCCTGGCATCAAGGCGCTCGCGCATCGAGGAATGGGCTTGGCCCTGCTCGCCGAGGGGCAGGAAACGGAGGGACTCGCTGAGCTTCGAAGCGGCGTTGAGGCTGACACCATCAACACAGCCTTGCTCACGGAAGCGGTCACACTCAGCATCCGGCACGGGGACCCTGCCATGGCGCTGGAACTGGTCGAGGGGGCACCCAAGGCGGCTGCCGCCGTCGGACGTTTGAGGTTCCTGAAGGCGCTGGCGCTCGCACGTACGGGAAATGCCGGTGAGGCGGCTGCCATCCTGCGTGCGGGCGTCGAGATTCCAGACCTCCGCGAAGGCGAGGACGCGATCGCGGCGTTGTGGGAAGAAGTGTGCCCCGGAGAACCGGTGCCGGCGGCGTACCAGTTTGGGATGCACTAGCCGTGCCGCGGTGTGGCCTCCGGCATATCCGGGGCTTTCTCTGAAAGCGTGTTCAGGACATCTGACGAGCCGAAACCAAGGAGCACCGATTGATCCCCGAAATTGCAGGACTTCCGCCCCTGGAGTGGACGTCGTCTGCTGGTCACGCCAGCTATGACCAGGCAGAGGGGACGCTGACGCTCACGGCAGCACCCGGCGTGGACTGGACCAACGACTCTCTTGGGGGAGAACCGCAGCATGGTGCCACTGCACTGGGCTTCAGGGCTCCTGCGGCTTTCTCGCTGTCGGCGAGGGTCTTGGTGGCCTCCCCAAGGACAACGTTCGACGCCGGCGTGTTGAGTTTGTGGGCGGACAGCGACCACTGGGCCAAGCTGTGCTTCGAGTATTCACCGCAGGGTGAGGCGATGGTGGTCAGCGTGGTGACCAATACCTATTCCGATGATTCCAACGGGCCTGTAGTCACTGCTCCATGGGTCTACCTGCGTGTGAGCAGGGTGGGGCCGGGCTGGGCGTTTCACTCGTCACCGGATGGCCGGGAGTGGTCCTTCGTCCGACTGTTCAGGCTGGACACCGAGAAGCCGGTGCACGTCGGGTTCCTGTCGCAGGCGCCCATGGGTGAGAGCTGCGAGGCACGCTTTGACGCTATCGAATTGGCGGAAGAACCTCCGGCGGACTTGCGCGACGGGAGCTAGCAGGGCTCCTGAAGGCGGAGTGGCGGGCCTGTTGATATCCAGATGCTTGGTTAATCCAAACAGGGTAAGTTGGCATGGTGATTCCCTCCGTAAAAACTGCCACTGACCGCGCCCCCGGAGTCTCCAAGGAGATCGAGGATGCGGCCTGGTATGTGCTCGGTCCGGCGCTTCACGGGAAACCTTCGGCGCTGGACGGCAGGACACTAACGTGGACCGCGGAAGCCTCGGGCGAGTTGCTGGAACGGCTCGAACGCGGGGTGGAGGACTCCAAAGCCCCCATGATGACCAACCTGCGGCAGAACCTGGAGGGTGCGTCCCGGGAGGCGAAGCTGCTGGCTGTGGAATTGCTGTTCCTGCAATCGTTGCCCCTCGCGCACGAGGTCAAGTCCCTTAGGGTGAAACGCGCCAGGGTTGCCGAGGCTGCGTCCTGGGTTGAACCGCCCATCGAGCTGCCGGAAGAACTCTATGAGGGCATGACGGACCACGGTGTCATTCGGGATCGGACGGCAGAGTTTAACTGGACTATTTGGGATCACTTGAGTTGGCTGTGCCGGTTCGTGGCCCACGTGGACAGCCAAAGCACCGCCACCATCAACCAGGCGCTCTCGGACCCTTTGGCGTTCCACGAACTCGCGGCAGGCACGCCCGAAGACCAGCCGGCCTTGCGCCGCAGCATCGAGTACTTGGTGTGGCCGAGTTACTTTGAACCGGTGGTGGCGGATGTTGAACGCCAGGAGATCCGGGACGCTTTTGCTTCGCTCGTGGGCGGTGCCAAAGGTGATTCGGACGAAGACATCACCGCGGACATCCACCGCATCCGCCTGCACTTGGACGAGCAAGCCGGGCAGCGCATCGACTGGTACGCCCGCCAACTGGTGAGCCAGTGGCGCAAGGTTGGAGATCCTGGTCGACGCTCGTGGCTCCTGCGCACCCATCACGACAATGCGGACCTCCTGGCCGCGTGGGTTGGCGAAGAGAAGGCCACCTTGGACGTGGAGCACCTGCGCGCCCTCACCGCAGGCGTCACGGCAGGTGTGGTTCAGCATGCCGTGGACGAGGATTACAAACATCTGGGCTACGTGGAACGGGAAGACACCAAGACAGCTGTCTTTGCTTTCCTGACGGTCATGAAGCCGGGCGACCTCACCCTGTACCAACACGCCGGCCGGGTGCGCGTGGGTGTGGTTCTTGGCGAACCTGAACACCACGAGGACAACCGGCGTTTCCGTCGTAAGGTCCGCTGGTTCGAAGACAGCTACGCCATCCCGGAGCTTCCCCGCCACGCACAGCGGCAGCTCTCCACGCCCGGGATCATCGTGGACGTCACCAGGGTCATCCAAGCCCTGCAGGAGCTACTCCCTGTGGAGGCCGAGACCGACGGTGAGGACGAAGCCCCGCCCACCACGGTCGTCGAGGTTGTCCAGCAAGGCTTCCGCCCCCTGACGGAAGAGTTCGCAGATTCGCTGCACATGGACCTGGAACCACTCAAGGAGATCGCCGAACTCCTCGAAGAGAACCGTCAGTTGGTTCTTTACGGTCCGCCGGGTACCGGGAAGACGTTCCTGGCCAAGCACCTCGCCGCCGAACTCGCAGGCGACAGCACGGACGAACGCGTGAAGCTGGTGCAGTTCCACCCGTCGTACGCGTATGAGGACTTTTTTGAGGGTTACCGCCCGGACAAGACTGACGACGGGCAGGTCTCCTTTAAGCTCGTTGCAGGACCCTTGCGGCGGCTCGCGGAGGAGGCAGCCAAGACGGAGAACGCGCACAAGCCGTACTTCCTGATCATCGACGAGATGAACCGCGCCAACCTGGCCAAGGTCTTCGGCGAGCTCTACTTCCTGCTGGAGTACCGGGATGACCGCATCTACCTGCAGTACAGCCCCAATGAGCCTTTCAGCTTGCCGGACAACCTCTACATCATCGGCACCATGAACACTGCGGACCGCTCCATTGCCATGATGGATGCCGCCATCCGCCGTCGTTTCGCGTTCATTGAGCTGCACCCCAAGGAGGAGCCGATCCGCGGCACCCTGCGTCGCTTCCTCGAAGCCCGCGGGCTGGGTACCCTCAACGCAGACCTGCTGGACGCGCTCAACGACGCGATCGACGATTGGGACAGGGACCTGATGATCGGTCCTTCCTACTTCATGAAGAACGCGGCCCAGAACCCCACTGGCCTGCGCCGTATCTGGAAGTACGAGCTCATGCCGCTCCTGGAGGAGCACTACCACGGACAGCTGAACCGGGCACAGTTGGAGGAACGCTTCGGCCTGGACCAGTTGCTGGGACGTCTTGCAGCACGCTAAAGCCATCCCGCCCAGGCCGGGTCGGGCACCTGTCAGTGCCGGACCTCGGCACATCGTCATGGATGAGCTCTCCCGTGGCGTTGTGGACAAGCTTGATCCCCAATCGGCGGCGTTCATCAACACCAGCGGCCTGGCCAAGGCGTCGCCCATGGGCATGGGCCTCTACAGGATTGAGCCCGTTGGCAAGGTGGGCTCAGTCCGGACCGCCTCAGTGCAGCTGGAAATCCGTCCCAAGGATCGGCTTGGCCTCAGCCGGCTTCTTTTCCTGCTCAGTTACGCCGGGGAACAGGGTTTCCGCGATCATTCAGTGGAGGCCGTGGAGCACCCGGACCTGTGGAGTGCGCTCGCGGAATCGCTCGCTCAGTTGGCAGATAAAGCCCTCAGCCGTGGCGTCCTGCAGGGCTATCTGACCGTGGAAGAATCGCTGCGCACCGTCAAGGGCCGCATTCGTATCTCCGACCAGATCTCCCGACGCCCGGGGATGATGGTGCCTCTGGAGGTTTCCTATGACGAGTTCACGGAGGACATCGCGGAGAACCGGATCCTCCGTGCGGCGTTGGAGCGCATGGGCAAGGTGCCAGGTGTCCGACCCGACGTCCTGAGCCGCTTGCGGCAGCTCAAAGGAAAGCTCGACGCCGTTACCCGGCTTCAGTCCGGAGCACCGCTGCCGCCGTGGCGCGCCAGCCGGATGAACCTCAGGTATCACGCCGTGCTGCGTCTGTCCGAGGTAATTCTTCGGAACGCTTCCGCCGAGGCGGGCGAGGGCAAGCAGCAAACCGCGTCCTTCGTGGTGGACATGGGCCAGGTCTTCGAAGAATTCGTGGGTACTGCCCTGAGGTCCGCCATGAGCGCGCACCCGGGGGAGATGCGCCTCCAGTACGGTGCCTTGCTCAATGAAGCCGTGCGGGACTCGGACCGCCTGACGGTACGTCCCGACGCCGTCCACTTCCTGGGTGGCCGCCCCGTGGTGGTCTATGACTCCAAATACCAAGCAGCTTCCGACGCCGGTGCCTCCCTGAGCGCCGACCACTACCAGTTGCTGGCGTACTGCACTGCACTCAGGGTTCCCACCGCTTGGCTCGTCTACGCGGGGGCGGGGGAAATGAAGCTCCGCCGCATTCTCAACACGGACATCGACATCGTGGAGTACCCACTGGACCTGTCCCTGACGCCGTCGGAAATCCTGGCCGCCGTAGCTGACTTAGCCGAACAGTCGTGGGGCGAAGTAGTACGCCAAGCTGTGGCGGGCCGGTCGGCGTCGGACTAGCCTGATAACTAAATCTTCACGGATGGAGGCATCATGGCCCGCAAGAAATCGTGGCGCGATATGACCAAAGGCCAACGGATCATGCTGTTGGTTAGTGGCGCGGTGAATATGGCCCTTTTGGGTGCTGCGCAGAGAAGCATCGGCAAGACCCCGGACGATCAGATCCGCGGCAAGAAAGCCATCTGGCGCGCGGTCTCCTTCATCAACTTCTTCGGGCCCGTCAGCTACTTCCTGTTCGGCCGCCGTCGGGATGCAGAGATGGGCAAAGCGGCAGCTGAACGCTGAAGCTCAGGCGGGCATCTTCACCGTAAAAGTGGTGCCCCGGCCTGGTTCGCTTTCCAGCGTGATGGTCCCGCCGTGCGCTTCAACAATGGCTTTGCTGATGGGAAGCCCAAGGCCAACGCCGGGAATGGTGCTGTTGCGGACGCCGCCGGCGCGGAAGAACTTGGTAAAGGCCTCCGCCTGCTCCTCTTCGTTCATCCCCATGCCTGTGTCCTTGACCCGGCAGAAAACAAAGTCCTGGTCCTCCCACGCCGCTACTTCCACGTCCCCGCCGTCGGGGGAGTATTTGATGGCGTTGGACACCAGGTTGTCCAGTACCTGCGCAATCCTTGATGAGTCAACGTGCGCTTCCAACGCTTCGGGGAGATCCACGGAGAGCCGGATGCCGGCCTTCGCTGCGCGTGGTTCTGCAGAGTTGACGCTGCCCCGCACCAGCTCGGCCACGTCCACGGCGTGCGGCTGAATGACCATCTGGCCCGACCGCACGGCCAGGAGGTCCGAGACAAGGGTCAGCAGCCGCTCGGCATTGCGCCTGACAATATCGAGTTGCTTGCGGGCCCGGGCATCAAGAGCGTCCGGCTCGTCCAGGATGAGCTCGACGTAGCCCAGGATGGACGTCAACGGGGTACGGAATTCGTGGGAGACATTGGCAACGAAGTCGTCCTTGGCAGCCAGTGCATTCACCAGGTCCGTGACGTCGCTGAACACCACCACCGAACCGGCGAACTTCCCGGCGTCGTCCACCATGGGGCGTGCGCTCGCAGTGAACGCGCGTTGATCGCTTCCCGAGCCCAGCCATACCAACTGGTCGGTGAACCTTTCGCCCAGGACAGCACGACGCACCGGTCGGCGGTCCGCGGGCATCGGCGTGGTCCTGTCCGTGTCGAAGACCAGTAATTGGGATTCGTTGGGATCGTCATTACCGGGGGGAGTGGCCAAGGCATGTGTTTGGCGTTGGCGTCGGTTCATGAGGATGTCGTGCCCCTCGCCATCAACAGCCACCACGCCCAATGGCAGGGCTTCCATGACAGTGTTGAGAAGGCGTTCCTGCTTGGTGCTGACGTCCAGCGCCTCATTGAGTGCCTCGTCTTTTTGCTCCAATGCGCGTTGCTGGCGCACCATGCTCAGTGTCAGGACGCTGACGGAAACTCCAATGCCCAGCATGAGGATGGGAAACAGGAAGGGCTTGGTGAAGTCTTGTTCGCTGAGGGTACCGCGCACGAATAGGGGTACCCAGACGATGCCCAACGGTCCAAGGAACGACATGGCTATGGCGAGCTTCGGGTACAACCCTGAAGCGCATAACCAAATCACGGGCAGTACCACCAGGACACTGAGGCCGGTGATGGATTCCACGGCACCTTCGCGTGCGAAACCGATGGAGATCATGTCCAGGATGGGGATGGTGAGGAAGCTGGCGAACGGCAGCCGGTGCCACGGCACAATAATGCACAGTGCCAGGAGGAGTGCTTGGCTCAGCAAGAAAATGAGGAACAGCGGATTCTCAAGTGTGGCAGGGAAATACAGCCAGACCAGGATGGCTGAAATACAGACACACACGGACAACGGCAGCTGGCTGAGGACAACGCGCATACGCAGGGTATGTTCGTGGAACGAGCGCTTAAAGACCAGTAGTTTCTTCTTTTCACCAATATCCCAAGTTGAAGGGTGGGTCATGGCACATCCACCAAAGATGCGGAAGAAAGTCGGTTCATGAGATCAGCCTAACCATAATGGATATACTTCTGGGGTTATCGAAGGGGCTGAGGGGCAGCGATGAGTGAAGCACGTGTGGGGCTGGTCATTGAAGATGACCAGGATATCCGGGAATTGGTACGCGTAGTTCTATCCCAGGCGGGATTTGATGTACACGTCGCGTCCACGGGATCCGCAGGCGTGACATCGGCCCGTGAGCTGAATCCGGATGTTATTACTTTGGATCTGGGGCTTCCCGATATTGATGGTTTCGAGGTAGCGCGCCAGATCCGGAAGTCTTCAGACGCCTACATCATCATGTTGACGGCACGCGCCGAAGAGCTGGACACCCTCATGGGTCTCGAAGCCGGCGGCGACGACTACCTCACCAAGCCTTTCCGTCCCCGGGAACTGCGCGCCCGTGTTGAAGCCATGATGCGAAGGCCCCGCGCGTCGTCGGAATCCAAGAACGTGCCGGCAGAAGTGGACCCCGAAGTGAGCCACAACGGCCTGGCCGTTTCTGCCGGTTCCCGCACGGCGGTCCTGAACGGCACAGAGCTTAGGCTGACCCGCACCGAGTTCGACCTCCTGCTCGCATTGCTGGAGACCGGACGGATTGTGCGGACCAAGGCAGACCTCGCGCGTCGCCTCCGCAATGAACCGTACGACGTCGGCAGTTATGTCAGCGACGCAGACGAGCGTGCCGTCGAGGTACATATGGGGAACCTGCGCAAGAAACTTGGCGACAGCATCCAAGCGCCGCGCTGGCTCGAGACGGTCCGCGGCGTCGGTTACCGGCTGGCTCCCTCAAGCAACAACTGAACAAGCCCAACTGGGTCGCAGTAGTGCGCGTTTTGAGCGCTCATAACGCGCACTATTGCGACCTATTTGGGTAAGCCGACGCGCAGAGGCTCTCCAGTTAACGTGAAGATTGTTACGAGAGAGGGGTTTCCAGCTCGTCGATCGTGCCGAAGACGAAGCGATCGATTTCCTTGACCTGAGGGTTCAGCTCATCCAAATGATCGCCACTGGGCAGCAGGCGGATGCTGATTTCCAGCTCCGTCGCGAGGCGGTGCATGCAGATTGCGCCCACCATCTGGCTTGACGTCTTTAGGCTCAGCACTGCATCCATGGCGTCTTCCATGTCCAGTTTTTCCAGTGCCCGATGCAGCCGTGAAACCCGCCACGGCAGCAAGGCTATATAGTTCCGGACGAAGGCGCCGATGATGGCTTGGTCGCCGCCCAGCTCAGCTTGGAGTTCGGTGAGGACAGTGCGATCCACCAGGGCGTCGGTGCACTCGTCATACTCAGACACCAAACCCCTCCTGCCGCCAAACAATAGATTCACGATTCAACAGTAGGACCCGTGGAACTTCCGCAGCGCCATAAAACCAAAGATTGATCCAATCTTGAGCGGACTCAGAGGCACTCTTGATCTCCGCCCAACACAGTGGTGAAAAGCAGATCTGGGTGTTTCCAGTCTGAATCAGGAGACGGGAAACAACATGGATAGCGGTGCTCGCCCGTCACCGGGCCTCATGCTCATCATCGTGGTCTGCATGACCGTCCTGTTGGGGATTGGCGGGTCGGCTGCCTTCACGCTGTGGCAGCAGAACTCCCACACCGGTGTCACAGATCAACCCGTGGAGTCCGCGCCGACCACCACCACCGCACCTTAGTGCGCCACTGATTCCAGAAACGCCGTGAGTCGGTCCTCGAGCATTGATCTGTCCCCAAGTTCGCACTCCCACACCGTGAGCACCTGCCAGCCAGCAGCCTCCAACTGCGCCCGCTGCAGCGCGTCCCTTTCGCGGGTGCGGGTTCGCTTGGTTGCCCAGAACTCCGCGTTCGCTGCTGGAGCATGTTGCCCTGCTTTGCAGTCATGGAAATGCCAGAAGCAGCCGTTGACGAAAATGACCTTGTGCCGGCCCGCGAACACCAGATCCGGGCGGCCGGGAAGCTTCGTCGCTCCGGCCTGTCCGTGCAGCCGGTACCGGTAGCCTTTCGCGTGCAGGAGTTTGCGGACCAGCAGCTCAGGTTTGGTGTTCTTCCCACGGATTTTGGACATGTTGCGACTGCGCTGCTCCCGCGTCAAAAGGTCCCGGCTCCCGGCCATACATCCAGCCTACCCAGGCTCCACGGTCACTGTTCGGGGTGCCTGGAAGGACAGCAGCCGGATCCAGTCCGGGTTTGAGTCACGCAGCCGGACCCCCTTGAGGGCCGCTGCTGTTTCATGAACGACGACGGCGGCCTCCAGCTCTGCGAGTTTGGCGCCGAGGCAGCGGTGGATCCCGGAGCCGAACGCCAACCCGTAGGGAGTCGGGCCGGAACGGTCACCGCCGGGAAAGCCAGCCCCGGAAGGATCAGCGTTTGCCGCATCGGCGTCGGCTGTTTCGGCCCAGGGGAATCCGTGGTTGCCGGTTAATTCCAGCAGGATCTCCTCACCTGCCGCGATGGGCCGTCCGTCCAAAACGGTGTCCTGGGTTGCCATCCGCCGCCATGTAGGAACGGATGACTCGGTCGCGAGGACGTGCCGGACCAAGCCGCGTGCCTTGAGCCCGGAAGCTGCCTCGCTCCACGAGATGCCCCGGGAGCCCTCCACCAACCGGAACAGGGTGGTGCTGATGAGTTGGGTGGTGGTCTCTTGCCCGGCGATCAGCAGGAAGTAGCCCAGCGAGCAGATCTCCGGTGTGCTCAGCCCGTGGCGGGCCAGCGCGTTGAACAGGTTGGGGTCAGGCGCGGCCACGGACTCCAGAACCAATTCCCTCAACCAGCGGTAGAAGTCCGCTGCGCTGTGTGCCAATTCGAGTTGACGGTCAGCATCCGGCCAACCCCAGAACAGTTCCAAAGAATCCAGGCTCCACGCCTTCAAAGCAGGCAAGTCGCGGACCGGCAGCCCCAACATTTCCAGCATGACGATAGCGGGGGGATTCGCGGCCACTGCCTGCACCAGGTCCACGCTGCCTTGGGCTTCCAGCAAGCGCATTGCGCGGGCTGCCGATTCCCGGGCCAGGCCGCGAATGCGGGGTTCCATGGCCGTAACTTTGACTGGGGTGAAAAAACCCGCCACCACTTTCCGGATACCGGCATGGGTCTCGGTATCGTTGCTCGCCAGGATAGGCGGCAGCGCAAATCTGGCCTTCTGCAGTATGCGAAGGGCCTGCCCGCTCAACGGAGTTACCGCCAGCAGGGCGTTGGCCGGGCTGAAATCCTGGGGCCGGTGCAGTACTTCCCTCACCAGGTCCGGGCTCCGGAACACCCGGTAAGGACAGCCGCCGGACCCAGGAAGCCCCACTTCGGCAGCCATCGCCGCGCTCATGCCGGCAACCCTTCCAGCCAATCGCATGCTTGAGCGCGGAAAACGGCAGGATCCAGTCCGGAGGCATCGGAAGGTACCGTACCCAGGAACGGAACGGGCCACGACGCGATGGTCGCTCGATTACTGAGCTCCACCGCCCCCGGCGTCGCTGGCCAGCTCCCCAAGACCACCCCCACCACCGGTAGGGCCCTGGTGTCCAATGCCTCCAGCGTCAGCGCCGTGTGGTTCAACGTGCCCAGCGCCGGCCGTACCACCACGGCAAAACCAGCCATGCCACCAAGGTGCGTGCCTAGGTCAGCCAGCGTCCCGCCGTCGTGGTCCAACTCCACCAGCAACCCACCGGCACCTTCCACCAGCACGTGGTCATGGCGGACAGACAACTCACGGATCCGCCGGACATGGGCGGCGAGAAGCGGCAACGTGACCTCATCCAGCGCGGCGGCAGCGACGGGAGCCATGGGCTCTTCAAGAACGACGCCGGCTTCCGCCGTCAGCGGATCCGCCAACCTCACCACCTCGGCGCAGTCAGAATCACCCAGCACATTTCCGCTTTGGCATGGCTTGTAGACGGCAACTGAACGGCCGCGTCCGTGAAGCGCGGCGGTGAGGGCCGCCGTCGTGATGGTCTTTCCGACGCCGGTATCGGTACCGGTGACCAGGATGACGGGAGGCAGTTTCATGATGTTCTTTCCAGGATGATGCGCAACGTTGCGCAGGCTTGCTCGATGTCGCCGGGTGTGAGGGTGGCCCGCGCCGTGAGGCGAAGGCGGGACACCCCATCCGGGACGGACGGTGGACGGAAGCACCCCACGCTGACGCCCGCCCCGTGTGCCGCTTTGCTGGCTGCGAGGGCAGCTTCGGCGGACGGCATAGGGATGGACTGGACTGCTCCAGCGGAACGGTCGACGGCGGTGCCGAGCCTCTCCAGCGCGGGTCGCAGTTGGGCAACCAAGGCGGCTGCATTGTGGTGGACAGCCGCGGCTCGCCACGGCTCGCCCCTGATGACGCCGATGGCTGCGAGAGCGGCGGCTGCCGCTGGGGGAGTCAACGCGGTGTCGAAGATGAAGCTTCTGGCCCGGTTTACGAGGTGCTCCCTGATCAGGGATGAGCCGAGGACAGCGCCGCCTTGGCTGCCGAGCGCCTTGGAGAGGGTGGCGGTGACGATCACGTTGGGATGTCCTACCAACCTGGTTCCTGCGACGGCGCCGTGCCCGGCATTGGGCCCGTTGCCCGTGACGCCCAAGCTGTGGGCTTCGTCAATCAGCAGCATGGCGTCGTGTGCTTCCGCCAGCTGCAGGAGTTCCGGAAGCGGTGCCGCATCCCCGCCCACGCTATAGATGGACTCCACGGCGATGAGCGCCCGCGGCTGGGTACGGTTGGCCAGTTTCTCCGCCGCGTCCTCCGCGCTGTTATGCCTGAAATTCCTCAGCTCGGAGCGACTCAACCGAAAGCCGTCGATTAACGAGGCATGGCATTGCTCGTCGGCCACCATCAACGTCCCTGGTCCGCCCAAGGCAGTGGTGACGCCGAGGTTCGCGAGGTAACCGGAGGAAAAGACCAAAGCTGCGTCCGTCCCTACCAGCTCAGCCAGTTCGTGCTCCAACTCCAGGTGCAGTTCGGTAGTGCCCGCCACCAAACGCGAGGACGTGGCGCCGGTGCCCCACTTCACGATGGCTTCCCGCGCCGCATCGGCGAGCCTGGTATCAGTGGCCAAGCCGAGGTAGTCGTTGCCGGCGAGATCAATCATCCCGTCGTCCACCCCACGGACCTGCGGCGTCCGCACCAAGCCCCGGCGCTCGCGGACCCGGGCTTGCTCCTGCAGCCACCGGGTCATTGCGATGCTCACGCAGCCACCCTTCGTTGGGAGGTTTCCGCCACGGCAGCCACCATTGCTGAGGCCATCACGCCCACTTCGGTGGCGGAACTGATGTAGGGCGGCATCGCGTAGACGAGGTTCCTGAACGGGCGTACCCACACTCCGCGTTCGACGGCGGCGCGCGTCACCGCAGTGACGTCCACTGCGTCTGTTAACTCAATGACTCCTACAGCGCCGAAAGCGCGGACGTCCGCAACGGCGTCGAGCTTCAACGCAGGAGCCAAGCCGGTCGCGAGACCGGCGCCAACGCGTGACACGTCCTCACGCCAAGCGCCCGTGGCGAGGATGCCGAGGCTTGCGTTCGCCGCAGCGCATGCGAGGGGATTGGCCATGAAGGTGGGCCCATGCAGGAGTGCCCCCGCTTCGCCTGCGGAAACGGTGCGGGCAACCTCGTCTGTGCACAGCGTCGCAGCGAGCGTGAGGTACCCGCCGGTGAGCGCCTTGCCGACGCACAGAATGTCCGGGACAACGCCCGAATGATGCGAGGCAAAGAGTTCTCCGGTTCGCCCGAAGCCCGTGGCGATCTCATCCAAGATCAGCAGCAAACCGTGATGGTCCGCGATGTCGCGCAGGATCCGCACGCACTCGGCCGCGTACATGAACATGCCGCCGGCGCCTTGCAGCATTGGCTCCACGATAATTGCAGCGAGTTCGTTGGAATGCTGCCCGGCCAGCTCTTCCACGGTTGCCCGCCACTGCTCGATGGCTGCTGAGTCGGTTGCTGCCGGGGTGGCCGTTGCAGCCGCAGGCGGGCGCGGTGCAAACACGTTGCCCGCCAGCAGCCCCGGGAAGGACGAATGCATGCCGTCCACAGGATCGCAGACGCCCATGGCCGCGAACGTATCCCCGTGGTAACCGCCCCGGATGGTCAGGAAACGCTGCCGTTTGGGCCGGCCGCCCGCCGTTTGGAATTGCACAGCCAGTTTGAGGGCGACCTCCACGGAGATGGAGCCCGAATCTGCCAGGAAGACGCGTTCCAGACTTCTGTCCGGTTCGCCCGGTGCCATTGTCAGCAGTCTTTCCGCGAGTTCCACGGCAGGTTCATGGGTGAGCCCGCCGAACATCACGTGGCTGAACCTGGTGAGCTGTCTTTGGATGGCGGCGTCCATGATGGGGTTCCGGTAGCCATGGATCACCGACCACCACGACGACATCGCATCCAGCACCTCATGCGTCCGCCCCTCTTCATCGCGCAGGTGCAGCGCCACGCCGTCGGCCGCTTCCACTTCCCACAATGGCAGCGTCGCCGAGGCCGGCGCGTACGGGTGCCACAACGCAGCGCGGTCGCGCTCGATCAGCGAGCTCATGACATCAGCCTTCCGTGCCGGGAACACTCCGCAGCCCACCCCATCGGTGTGACCTGCACCTTCATGCGTCGTTTGCACTGCGGGCAAAAGCGCGGAGGCTCCATCGACAGGCGCTGTTGGCAGCTGTGGTGGGTGTCCGACGTCGAGCCGTCACCGCTGCCGTCGTCGTCACCGCCGCAGTGCCCGCAAAAGTGCTGTGAGACTGCGGTGGTCACAGCGACTTCTGGAATTCCTTGATGGGCATGTTGAGCTCCATCAGGAGGTTCAGGTCGGCGTTGGCGGGGCGACCCAGCGTGGTGAGGTAGTTGCCCACGATCACAGCGTTGATGCCGCCGAGCAGGCCCTCGCGGGTTCCGAGGTCGCCGAGGGTCAACTCGCGGCCGCCCGCGTAACGGAGCACAGTGCGTGGCATCGCGAGCCGGAATGCGGCGATGGCACGGAGGGCGTCCTTGCCGTCCATGATGCCTTGGTTCTCCAAGGGCGTGCCGGGGCGGGGGTTGAGGAAGTTCAAAGGGACTTCGTGCGGTTCAAGGGCTGCAAGCTGGGCGGCCAGTTCCGCCCGTTGCGCCACGGATTCGCCCATGCCGATCAGCGCCCCGCAGCACAGTTCCATCCCGGCAGCCTTGACCATGGCACAAGTCTCCAGGCGCTCCTCATAGCTGTGGGTCGTAACGACCTCGGGGAAGTAGCTGCGGGCTGTTTCAAGGTTGTGGTTGTAACGGTGCACGCCCCACTCGGCCAACTGGTCCACTTGGCGTTGCGTGAGCATGCCCAGGGAGCAAGCGATGTTGATGTCCACTTCTTCTTTGATGCGGTCGATCGCGAACTTGATCTGGTTCATGAGTTTGATGTCCGGGCCCCGGACTGCCGCGACGATGCAGAACTCGGTGGCACCCGTGGCGGCGGTTTCCTTGGCGGCCTTGACGAGCTCGGGGATGTCCAGCCACACGCCGCGAACGGGGGAGTCGAACAAGCCGGACTGGCTGCAGAAGTGGCAGTCCTCAGGGCAGCCGCCGGTTTTGATGGAGATGATGCCTTCCACTTCCACATCTTCGCCGCAGTGCTTGAGGCGAACCTCGTGGGCGAGTTGCAGGGCTGCGGGGATGGCGTCGTCTGGAAGCTCGAGGATTTCCATCAGTTGGGACTCGTTCAGGCCTTCGCCCCGTTCGAGGACCTGCTGGCGGGCGGTTTCCAGGATCGCGTAGGCAGCGTGTTCCTGACTTGCTTGAGGTGTTGGGGTTGTTTGGGTGGTCATGTCCTTGACGGTATCCGTGCTGGTGACGCGCGATTTTGTGGGGTGCGTACAAACGGCGCTGACTGATTTTGGAGCTGAATGCGCGTGGCAGCCGATACAGAAGTTACAGCTGTGAAACATGCACGTGACTGAATTGACGCGCTGCATGACTAGCGTCGTGGGCGAGGCACAGTCCCCGACGAAAGCGACTACGAATGAGCGACGACAAGACAAGTACCGCAACACTGGAGCCGACGACGGCGGCAGGCACCGCCGTCGGAATCGGCACTTCGGGGGCACCCGCGGCAGGCAACGCCGACGCAATGAGCGCGGCGAAAGAGAGCCTGGAGGATTACACGCTCCGGTTCGCGCCGCGCTCGTACCGCAAGTGGAGTGCCGGGGTTGTTGCGACGAGTGCGCTGGGTGGGATCGCCTACCTGGCGGACTTCTCGATCGGCGCGAACATTGGAATCGCTTACGGAACAGTGAACGCAATTTTTGGCATCATTGTGGCAGCAGTGATCATTTTCGCCACGGGTTTCCCGCTGGCGTACTATGCAGCCCGCTACAACATTGACCTGGACCTCATCACCCGCGGCTCAGGATTTGGCTACTACGGCTCAGTGGTCACCAACATCATCTTTGCCACCTTCACTTTCATTTTCTTCGCCCTCGAAGGCTCCATCATGGCCCAAGGGCTGCAGTTGGGTCTCGGCATCCCACAGTGGATCGGTTACGCGGTGTCCACCGTCATCATCATTCCGCTGGTGATTTACGGAATGAAGACTTTGGCTACTTTGCAGGTGTGGACTACGCCCCTGTGGCTGCTGCTCATGGTGGTTCCGGTGGGCTATCTGCTCCTGTCCCACCCCGAGAGCATCGAGGCCTTCTTCGCTTTCACCGGCGCTTCCGGCGAGGGTGGCCCCAACCTCGCTTCGGTGATGCTGGCCGCAGGTGTCTGCCTGTCCCTGATGGCGCAGATCGCTGAACAGATCGACTACCTTCGCTTCATGCCGCCCAAGACGGCCGAAAACAAGGGTGCTTGGTGGCGCGCCGTGATCCTCGCCGGACCGGGCTGGGTCATCTTCGGTGCGATCAAGCAGATCATCGGCCTGTTCATCGCGATCTACCTCATCGCCAAGCTCGACCCCGCTGCTGCCGTCCACGCTAACGAACCCGTCCACCAGTTCCTGGGCGTCTACGAAGAGATGATGCCCGCATGGCTCGCAATGACCTTGGCAGTGGTGCTGGTGGTCATTTCGCAGATCAAGATCAACGTCACCAACGCGTACTCAGGCTCGCTAGCTTGGACCAACTCCTTCACCCGCATCACCAAGACCTACCCGGGCCGCATGGTGTTCGTGGTGGTCAACCTGGTCATCGCGCTGATCCTGATGGAGTCGAACATGTTCGAGTTCCTCAACACGATCTTGGGTTTCTACGCCAACTGCGCCATGGCCTGGGTTGTCACGGTTGCCTCTGATATCGCGATCAACAAGTACCTGCTGAAGATCTCGCCCAAAGTCCCGGAGTTCCGCCGCGGGATGCTCTACGCCGTGAATCCCGTGGGGTTTGTGTCCATGCTCGTCTCTGCCGGGGTATCCATCGCAGTGTTCTTCGGGGCGTTCGGTGCAGTTGTCCAGCCGTTCTCACCAATCTTCGCCGTGGGCTTGGCTTTGGTGCTGCCGCCCGTGCTGGCTTTGCTGACCAAGGGCCGCTACTACCTTCGCCGGACCGACGACGGCATCGACCTCCCCATGTTCGACGCAGAGGGAAACCCCAGCGACGAGAAGCTGCTCTGCCACGTCACCGGGCTTGAGTTCGAACGCCCGGACATGCTCCGCTCAGCCCAGGACGGACCCGACGGCGAACCCTTGTTCATCTCGTCCCTCGCCTTGTCCACGGATAAGTCTGGCGAGCTGGTGCTGCCTGCCCAAAAGTAGGTCCCCTGACCCAAGTAAGTAGCAGTTAAGCGCGTTTTGAGTCGTCATAACGCGCACAACTGCTACTTACTTGGGTGCACGCAGAACGCCCCGGGTTCCTTTTCGGGAGCCGGGGCGTTCGCGGGTGTTTTTCGTTCAGTGTGTGCTGTGGTGCCTACTTGTCGAAGGCGTCCTTCGCGGTGTCCTTGACGTTCTCGCCCGCCTGCTTGGTCTTGGCAGCCGCTTGATCAGCGACACCTTCGGCCTGCAGCTTCTCGTTGTTGGTGGCGTCTCCCAAGGCTTCCTTCGCCTTGCCGGAAACTTCTTGTGCCTTGTTGCTGATCTTGTCTCCGAGTCCCATGGGCCCTCCTTCGATGTAATCCAACACTGACGATTGCTAGGCTAACGAGCAATTCTGGGTACTTCCTGAACGGCGCAAAATTGTAAGCATGCTTACACTGTGAGCATGGCTGAGGAGACCCGCGACGAAAAAACGGAGCAAACCGACCTTGACGAGGACATCGCCATGGCGTTGGTGAACCACGTCATCAACACTCCGGACGATTCCGAGGGCACGGATCCGAGGACCAAGTATCCGTCCGAAGAATTCGAGCCGCAGACCCAGGACTATCCCGGGTGGACCGAGGGCATGAATCCCCGGCCTGATCACGGCGAGCAAAGCTATATGGGACACCACCGAATGATGGGCATGCGGGCATTGATCACTGGCGGTGACAGCGGGATCGGCAGGGCGGTGGCCATTGCCTACGCCCGCGAAGGCGCAGATGTTGCCTTCACTTACCTCCCCGAAGAAGAACAGGACGCCGAGCAAACCGTCCAGCTCATCGAAGACGCCGGCAGCAGGGCCTTGGCATTGCCCGGCGATTTGCAGGACGAGGAATTTTGCCAGGAAGTCATCGCCCAAACTGTGGCCGAATTCGATGGGCTCAACGTCCTGGTGAACAACGCGGGCTACCAGATGACCACGAGCCACGGCATCGAGGACCTCAGCAGCGAACAATTTGACAGGACGTTCAAAACCAACGTCCATGCGTTGTTCTGGCTTACCAAGGCCGCCTTGCCGCACATGAAGCCCGGCGCCGCAATCATCAACACTTCTTCCATCCAGGGTTACCATCCGAGTCCGTCGCTGATCGACTATGCAGCCACCAAAGCAGCCATCAACAGCATGACCTTCTCTTTGGCAGAGTCACTCGGACCCAAGGGGATCCGGGTCAATGCTGTGGCTCCGGGTCCCGTGTGGACACCCCTGCAGCCGCCCACGCAGCCCGCGGAAAAGATCGAAAAGTTCGGCCAGGACACTCCACTTGGCAGGGCGGGGCAACCTGCCGAACTCGCCGCCACCTACGTCCTCCTGGCAACTGAGGAATCCAGCTACATCTCCGGATCCGTCATCGGTGTGACCGGTGGAAAGCACTTGGCCTAGGGGAGCTGGACTCTGCGCACGCGCCATTGGCTTCGCCCATGTTGTTTCAGAGGAGGGGGACGAGCTCCTCACGGATCCAGCTCCGCAGTTGGGTCTGAGTGGTGGTGACGATCGAACGTTCCTGCTCGGGCACGAAGCCTTCTCGCAGCCCGGTGGACATCCCCAGCACCGCGTCCGCCATGGCGGACGGCATGCCAGCCTGGAGGTACTGCTCGCGCATCTGCTCGTCGGCGATCCGCTCGACGCGCACCTCTCGACCGAGCTCCTCCGCGAGGATCTTCGCGACCTGCGTCCATGTCAGGTCTTCGGGGCCGTGGACGGCTTGTACGCGGCGTCCGCTCCACCCGTGATTCAACAAGCTGAGCGCGGCCACCTCGGCGATGTCCCGCGGTGCGACCCAGCTCATCGGGGCGTCGACGGGCTGTACGGTCTGGAGCAGCCCGGTCTTCACCGACTCCGCCTCGAACAGCAGGTTGGTGAAGAAGTAGCCGCACCTCAGGTACGTGACGTCCGCGCCGGAGCCGTCGAGGGCGACTTCCGTCTCCGCGAGGCCGTCGATCTCGCCCGCGCCGTGTCGCTTCTCCGCGCCGACGCTGCTCTGAAAGACGACCCGTCCGATCCGGTTCGCCTCAACTGCGGCGACAACGGACTCCGACGCGCGGCGATAGTCGCCCATCGGGTCGGGGGACTCAGTGGGCGGATCGACCCAGTAGACCGCGTCGACGCCGACGGTGGCCGAAACGACCTGACCCGGCTCGCGCGAGTCCGTCGTCACCAGCTCGACGTGCGCGGCGAGGGCAGCGGGAATGTTCTCGGGGTGGCGGGTGAGCAGCATCGGCCTGACGCCGGCCCGGATGAGCATCCGCGTCAGATGTCGGCCGACGTTGCCTTGAGGTGTTGTGACGGCGATCTTCATGGACTCCCTTTCTTCCGTTCGTGCTTCCACGCTATAAGCAGATGCGGCCCCATTCTGGCCGCATCTTGGGTGATCATGGATCTATGGACTCCCCCTCGACACGGTCGCTGGAGTTGCTGGCGCTTCTCCAGACGGGGCGGGCGTGGACCGCACACGACCTCGCGGCCCGCCTGCGGGTGAGCGCGCGCACCGTGCGCCGGGACGCGATGCGTCTTCGCGGCATGGGTCACGACGTCAGCTCCCGCCCGGGCCCAGGTGCTCTGTACGCACTGCGGCCGAGCATGAAGATTCCTCCGCTGCTGCTCAGCGCGGACGAAGTTTCGACGATCATCACGAGCCTGCTGGTCCTGGAAGCGTGGCTGCCGGATGATGCCACAGCCGCGACGGCGCGCACGAAGCTCGAACAGGTGCTGCCCGGCGGCCTGCGGCGGCGGGCCGCAGCGGTGGCGCTGTCGACACAGGTTCTACGCGAAGCTCCTGCGTCCGTGGACTGGGAGCTTGTCGGCACGATCGCTGACTCCGTCGCGACGGGCGTGCGCCTCGGGTTCGACTACACGGACCAGCATGGCCGCCATTCGCGCCGCACGGTCGAGCCCTATCGACATCTCCTGCGGCAACAGTACTGGTACCTCGTCGCTTATGACGTTGACCGAGACGACTGGCGTCTCTTCCGACTCGACCGGATGCAGGCCTCCACAATCTCGCCCGGGCCACATGCGTGTCGCGCCTTCCCTTGGAATTCAATTGAGGACTGGCTCACAAGCGACTTCGGAGCGAGCGACGCACAGTAGACCTACCCTCATTCATCAAAAACGACCGGGCCTGGCACCGCCGGCCTCAAGCAGAACCCTACGTCCGGTACCCCTGCTCGTACTGATCGGAACCATGGCGTCAGTGATGAAATCACCCGCCTGCATCCCGGCCCAAAAAACCTGCAAAAGATCAGGTCGCAAATGAATCGAGTACCCCGCCGTGACAACACCCATCCGCTAAGTGTTGCAATCACCGCAAGAACCCTAGGATCCTTTACCGGGCGCTCAGGAATTCGCGATGATTCCAAGAAACGGCAGCGCCCCCAACGGGAGGGATCTCCAAACCCGCATCCGCGGTCCTAACCAGACACATCATGCGGTGTCCGAACAGAGAGGCGTATGTGGCTTGTTTCTCGAATATGTCCAGAAGGAGATGGGCAGTCAGCGCGTCCTTGCCCGCGAAAGCTTCATACCCGTCAATCACGAGAACTAGTCCGGTGTGCTCTGCGGACCATCCATAGGATCGAACAGCAACGTCGCTTAGACAATCGTTGAGGGCGTTGAGGTTTGAGCCGTAGTAACCGGGAAACTCAAGGACCCGGGCCATGTCCTGGTGCATGTCGCCCTGCGATTGCCACGCAGCTGAGTCGACCTGCACGACTTTATAGCCGTGGTTTCGTAGCCACGAGATTGCCTGTCGACAACCTGACGCCCATCGCCAACGAGACGCCAATAGCCGCTGGCTCATTGGACGCTGCTGAGCTCATTTGAGGATCCGTTGACGGGCGCCCCCGTGGTCTGTCCAAACTTTCAACTGTCGGCGCTGGCCTTCTTTCGGGCTCCCAGAACGCAGAACTCGTTGCCTTCTGGATCCTCGAGTACAGTCCACGGCTGCTCGCCTTGACCTACATCGACCCTGCGGGCACCCAGAGCGACCATCCGCTCGACTTCGGCGGCTGGATCGTCCGGCCGAAAATCGAGGTGAAGACGGTTCTTTGTCACCTTCGAATCTGCCACTGGAACGAAGACTAAACCTGGCAACCGGTCCGGTGCAGAACGAATTTCGAACTCATCGTCAGCTTCCAAAGTCACGACCCAACCCAAAGCTTTGGCCCACCAAAGTCCAAGCTCAGCCGGTCGTGCCGAATCGACAATTACTTGTTCCCATTCAAGACTCATGCGTTCCACTCTACTGAGCCCGGTCCCTGCCCGGTGAAGAATCCCTGCGGTCACCCGGGCGTCCGCTGAACCACAGGCTTTCGGGTGCCAAAGTCAGCCGACGCTTGCACCGGAGACTCGCGATGTGGACCATAGGAAGCCCTTGTTATTGCGGGAAGCAATAGAACTGGAGCGCCCAAGGGCGCTTTCCGCATCGCGCGAAGCGTTGCTTGAACGCTAGCACTCCCTTCCCACGAACAAAGGAACTGCGCTCAGGCTCGCATTTATCTGACTACGACTACGACATCGTCCCTGTTCGCCGAGCTGGCTGCCTTCCTCACACTGGCGGAGGAGATTGACACCACGGTTCGCTTCGTCCTGGGTTGGATGTCGAAGTCGTTCCCCTGGCGTTGTGGCTGCGGTCCGTCGCCCTGGGAGTCTGTTGGTGAAAAGCTGCGGTCCGAGTTCGAGATAAGCGGCGATCTGGACCTATCGGACAATAGCGAGTACGAATCAACTTCACTTACACCTACGCGTCCGCCTAGCAGAAACGGTTGGCCGACACTGGTGATTAGCACCGCCGCTAAAGGATCGGCTAGCGGCACGCGGTCCGCGCCTCTGTCCGGGGCGGGTATGCCGGGCTTGCTTTACTGGGGGAATGGAAATATCCGATGGCGAAGACCGCACTCTCCACGCTGAGGGGCTAATCAATGGCCGCGATCTCGGAGGGCTCAAACGTGCCGACGGGACCTTCACACCACGTGGGGTATTCTTCCGCAGTGAAAATGCTGACTTGCTCACCCCGGGCGGGTGGGAATCCCTCTACGACGCCGGGATCCGCACAGTCGTCGACCTGCGTCAACAACGGGAGCGGGAGATGGACATCCAGGAGCGACCTCCGTGGCTCACAACCGTCCACGTCGATCTCGACGGCTTGGAGAACACCGAATTCTGGGCAGGCTACTGGAACAACGGTCTGGTGGGCACAGCCCTCTATTTCCTTCCGCACCTCACTGCAATGCCAGAACGCGCAGGCGCAGCTCTTTCGTCGATCCTGAACGCGCCCCCGGGCGGTGTCCTTTTCCATTGCATGGGTGGCAGGGACAGAACTGGGATTGTTGCCATGCTCCTGCTCTCGGCGGTGAGCGTCCGGCAGGAGGCCATTGTCCACGATTATCTGGAAACAGTGAGACTTGGCGATCTACGAGCTGCTAGCAGCAATCGGAACAGTGCTGAACCCCAGCTCAACGAACTCTGTGTACGCCACGGAACGACCACGGAGGGAGCGTCCCGAGATGCGTTGGCCGGCTTTGAATTGGACGATTTCATTGTGGCGGCAAGGCTTAATGACGAAGACCGTAACGCACTTGCTTCCTGGCGCGGTAGCGTCGACTGCCGTCGTGCAGGACCCGTGATCTGAAGCTGGAGCTACTGCTACATGGAATAAGCAGTCGCAGTGTCCGGTGAAGGATCCTTTACCCGGCGTCCCGCCGTAGGGCCGTCCGTGCTGAGAACGGGGCACGGAGGATTCTCGTCCACAGTGACCGGTGCGAGCGGGGGCGGGGTGAAGCGCCGCACTCCCGTTCAGCACGATCCAAGCCTTCTTTGATGAGCGCATCATGCAGGGGCCGGAAGAATATCGGCCAAGTGAATACCGCTGCTCCGCTCAGTGAGATACCAAGCTCGTGCCGGAGCAGCGTTGAGTTTTCCGCGAGGCTCATTGCGGTGAAGGAATGGCGTCCGTTAAAGCCCGCTGGGCTGCTGAACTGGAATTCGACCCGCCGTCCTGGTTCGTATGAGGTTACGAAATAGCGCACTGGACCGTGCCCTCCAGTCGAGCCCACACTGAGCGGCCCGTCTAAGCGCATCGCCGGCCATTCATTCCGTGGCCAGAGACGATCGTTCTTGCTCGCGAGCGAATCGATCAGCATTCCTACTTCTTCCGCCGACGCAGCGATTGCTCTCTCATGCACGTTATGGACCATGCGACGAACCTACCGTTCTTCGACCCGTCATCGCCCGGCTAAACCCAGGAGAGCGCCCGATAGCCGATCCGTTACCGGGCGGCTATCTCTATCGGGGCTTCCAGCAGTTGGCTGCCTCTGCTGGACGTTGGCGCCGTCACTTGGACAGAACCGACGGACATCGCCGCTAAAGACTGAGGAGGAAGCACGGTTCTGCGTGGCTCAACTATCCCTCCTTATGCGCCTGTACTCTGGAAACCTTGCGGTCTAGCCGCCCCAACATGTTGCTGAAGATTGAGGATTCGAAGATGGTCCATCCTGTCGCACAAAGGACAGCAGGCAGCCTCCCCAAGGTGCTTCGAACATCAAGTTACCTCTGGCTTTCAGCCGCAATCCTAGCTTGCATTCAGCCAGTCATCTTGATTGTCACGCGCGACGCAGGCGCCGTTGTAGTGCTCGTTATCGGTCTGGTCCTCCTTCTATTTACGGTTATTCAAATCCAGGCAGCATTGGGACTCCTTCGAGGTCAACGCCGCGCGAGGATAGTTCTTTCTATCTTGGCTGTTTTGGCTCTCGGAGGAGTTTTCAATCTCGTCCTGACGCCTCTCGCAGGTGCGGTCCTGATCTTGACGTTTGCCGGTTCCGTGCTGATGTGGATGCCAGCATCCAGCGGATATATCCGACAATGCGGCCCCTCCAGCGATCAAGCGCCAGCTCGCGAGTCCCAGCTCTAGAACTGGTAGAGCAGTGCCTTCCTTCCTCCGCTTGGCCTCATCCCGGTAAGGGATCCCCCTGCGGGGCGCTTGGACGCCCTTAAGCCGGTCCTCCACTGGCCTTCCTTGTTTTCGAACCAAATACACTGGGGCGAACTGCGGTCAGGGGATCCTTGTTTGAGATCAAGGGCAGTAGTAGCTCGATGTACCGCATGACGGAAAGAACTTTATGAAATTGAATTCGTGTCTCCGAGGGCACGTGAGCGTCCTAATTGTCGTGTCCTTGTTCGTTCTTACAGGTTGCACCCGCATGCAGGACACTCAACGCGATGAGTTGATCGGTACCTGGTCATACTCTGCGGACGAGAGCACCGTAGGCAGTTCCGTCCTTGCCGCAACTGTCGAGCTAAGGGCAGATAACACGGTTCGCATTGATAACTTTCCCGCGGCACAGATGACGAAGAAGGATTTCACCAAGGATCCGATAACCGACACAGGTACCTGGGAGTTTCTTGCTGAGCTCCCAGAGGGGTGGGCTCGATATCAGAATCAGTCGGGTGTGCAGCTTGAATTTCAGCCGCCCCGCTCGGTGCCGGGCACGAAACAGCTCGTGCGTCTGGTTATTGAGCGCTATGCCAACGAGGCACCCAAGCTTCTTTTCTATGTGGGATTCCCGGACATCCTGGATGAGCACTACGTGCTGGCAAAGCAGGACTAAATGAGTTTCGATTTGTTTGACTTCATTTAGGATCATCCGTGAAAGAACGGCCACGGACGCCGTCCTTGGGGCCGGTGATTGTGCGCTTCGGCTGCGGTTTCGTCCGGCACCTCGGCGAAGTGCCGCCGCGGTCAAGGAAGCCAGTATCTAGTACCGGCTACGGCGTTTCTAAGTCTGTTGCATTTGTTGCGTCTAGCCAGGCTGAACGTTCCCGAAGGAGAACCGCCTGCCCGATACGTTCTCCCTCCGGTGTGGCATCGAGCCACGTTATGTCTCCGGTCCTAAGCCGGCTCAAATCGGGAAAGGAAGTCCACTCAGCGGCGATGCGGACGATGGCCTCATCTCGGGAGCAGTCCCACGGACGGTGCGTCTGCCCGCCTATTTCACCCGGCACGAGCAGGCCCGTGGCTATCATGCGCGTGATCAGGCCAAGCGCGAGATCCCGAACATCATCCAGGTCATTCAGGCCTCGCCGGTGGCAGACCGAGATTACTTCGAAGGGGGTGACCCAATCTTCAACTGCTCTGGCGAGAACGTCCTCGGTTAGAGTACGCATGTCATGCCATTGCTCAAGGTTCAATGTGCACCTTCATCAGGTCGTTCTCGGGACAATCAAATTCTATTGTGGAACCGCCGGTACTGAACTCATCCCTGTCCGGTGAAGGATCCCTTACTGAGTCAGATGACGTCAGCTACAGCCGGTCGATTGGTCCACGAAGTTCGCCCCACCCGAATTGGCTTTCAGCGATGAAGTCTTGAAGATCGCTTTGCACGAAAGAGATAAGGGCACTCGTGCCGTCGTCGAGCGGGAGGCTGCCGGACCCGCCAGCTTCGCCAAGCACCTTCCACCGGACCCAGGCTTCGTTCGACGCAATGAGTGCACCGTCGGGAATCTCTTTTTCGTTGGGGTAATCAGTGACCCTCTCGATTCGCCACACCAAGGTCCGAAGCTCTGTTTCACTAAGCATCGCCTCAAATATGGGTTTGAGGATTAGCTTCACGTCTCGGACATACATTAGCTCGGTCATGTGCTCACAATAGAGACGTCAGCTCCACCAGCGCTGAATTCACCGTCCGCTAACGGATCCCCTGGTGGAACGCCAGCATGTCTGTGCGTCACATGACGGTGAGTCGCAGTGGACTCCTACCCCCTTAGGCAGAAATACGCCATGCCGAGTACGCCTCGGTAACCCTCTTCATATGCAGCGCGCTGTTCCTCATATTGCCGACGGACCTGCTCTGCAGCGGGATGGTCGGCGTCATGCGCTTCTAGCCATCGGGTAAACCTGTCGCGATACCCGGCCTCGAACACGTCCCACTCCTGAACGCTTGCCTGGTCGTCGTCCACCACCTCGAAACCAGCGGCGCGGATCTGCTCGAGTAACGCATCTTCTGTTAGGTACTCGTCATCACGTCCAGCCAGAGGGGCCGTGGCAGCCGGATGAGGTGCTGCTGACCAGATCGCCTCGCCGTAGACGAGTCGGCCGCCGGGAAGCACCAGAGCTCGAAGGGCGCGCAGGGCTGCGGCGTAGTCGAGCGGCTGCGCGTCCTCTACCGGCGGCCCCCAGATCTGGCTAGCGCCGATGCAGATGACAGCGTCTCCGCGGCGATCCTGGGCTTCCAGCCCAAGCATCGAATCAAACGTCACTCTGTCGAGCAGCCCACGAGTCAATGCTTGTTGCCTCGCTCGGTCGATGAACGCGGAAGCACTGTCCACTCCGCGTCCCCGTGCCTGCGGGGCCGAGGTCAAAACCCGAAGTAGTAGTTCACCCCATCCGCACCCCATGTCCAGAACCTCGGCCGGCGCCGGGTCGGACAGGAACGCCACAAGGTGTGCAGCACGTTGCTCGGATAGCGGGGTAAGCCAAGTCAGGGACTCGTAGAGGGGCGGCAGTTCAAACGAAGTGTCGTCGGTCACTCAATGATGTTCTCACGATTCACAGAAGCGACTGCTTGTCCCTAAACCTGTGGTGCTGCGGACGGCCTGGGCCCGTTCAGGGATCCTTTACCGGACATCGCTCACTCGTCCTTCTCAGCCTCCGCATGACTCTTTAGTGAGGGGGTCGGCCCGCCCGTCTGCTCCGGCACGTCGCTTCGGGCTTGACCGTCCTGAATGAACGTAATCCTAATTTGGCTCCCCCGCTCAAGGACCGACCCGGCGGACGGATCTTGGGAGGTCACCCAGAACAGCCCTGGCCACGTACGCGAACGGAGCCCCGGCCCATCAAGGTTACCGTCTGTGAGACCCAGCCCCATGTTCGCCGCCATCTCTTCTACAATATGCACAGGCTGCCCAACAAGATCGGGAACGGTCACCGTGCGACGTTCAACCATGTCTGCATCTCCTTTGAGCCTGATCAGCAAGAACGGTGAAACCTAACCTCCTGCCCAACAGAATACTGCCGGTGGCCGGCGCGGCGCCCGGCAAGGGATCCCTTTGCCGGAAGCGCCAGATGACCAGAAGTCTTGCTACGGTAACGGCATCATGAGCGTTTCAGAAAGTCCAGCAATCAGCCGATCGGTTCCTTTGCGGCGACGAGTCCATGCGGGCTGCACAGGCGTTGGAAGGAGTTCTTATCGACGAGTATCTCGGCGACGACCGGACGGAAGAGTTGCTGTACGTTCTTTCGCTGTATTCGCCTGGAAGCGGTGTGCCTTACTCCGAGGCATCAGACGTTCGTCCTCTAGTTCTTTCAACACTGGAAAGTCTGGCCTAAAAGGGTTGATCTCAGGCGACAGTGATGGGTGCACGGTAAAGGATCATCTACCGGACGTAACGAAGAGTGCTGGTCAAGGGTTGAGCGCGGAAAACACCCTCGCGCGAAGCAGTTGATACTCCCTGGCGTACGCTCGGGGACCTTCTGCCGGCCGGACGACGACACGAGGTTCTCCGATGACGCGGTAATTCTTGAATTGTTCTCGCGTCAGGTCGATCTCGAGGCCCCCGGGGAATCGGTTCCAGTAGTGGACTTCGTCGTCCTCGTTGCCACCACTGACGTCTGCGATGAGCAAATCACCGCCGAGTAGGTCTTGAACAACGAGAGCTGTGGGTCCGCATTGGCCATGCGCTGCATTGTCCGAGCGCCACTTCATGAGACTCTTGGCGTCGAGGCACGTCGTATCCTCGCTCCAGGACGAGCGGAATGCACGTTCGAGCTCGAGCAACGTGTGGGCCATGGTGACAGCATATCTAGGTCAGCCACTGAACACTAAAGGCTGCCGCCGGATTCTACGCTGAGCATGGTGAGGGTCCGCTAAAGCATCCCTGACCGGGCTGACTATTTGGCGAGTGGCTTCACCATGACCAGCGAGGGACCATCCCAGTCGATGCGTTCAAACTCTTGTAGCGGTAGGAACCCGGCTCGACGGTAGAAAGCCCTGCTCTTCGCGTAGGCGTCGTCCTCGAATGATGGACCCACAGTATGGACTTGAAGCAGTCGGCAGCCCTCATCAATGAGCGACGTCGCGACCGCGTTGACCAGGGCCGAGCCGACTCCGTTGCCGTGGTGATTTGCCTGCACGGCGATCAAGCTCAGTTCCGCGGATTCAGGGAAATGACGGTTCACCAAGGCAACACCGACCACCTCGCCGTCGGTAGTAGCGAGGAATGAGTCCCGCTGCGACGCGCTCTCGACATAGTTGACGACGGCTTCTTCAATGGCGAACCAATCAGGTAGAGAGCGCAGGATCCGATCTACGGCGGCGGGGTCCTGACGGCGTTCGATCTCTACGACGGGCATGCACCGAGTACATCACAGACGTCATTCAGCGGCGGCCCGTTGGCCGGTCGCTTACAGGGCGTCTGTCTTGTCGCGAAGATCGAGAGCGTAGGTCAGGTAAACGACGGGCGAGCCGTCCGGACTCCGGTCGGTCATCGGAGCGATGTCGGCGATATAGCGGAAGCCGCAGCGTTCCGCTACACCGATTGATGCAGTGTTCTGCGGGTCAGCGCGGATGATTGCCCGGTCACCAATGTCGTTGTCCGCGATGTAGCGGCAGACTAGAAGGACAGCAGTCGTCGCGACAGATCGACGGCGTGCCCAAGGATGAACGGCGTAGGAGATATTCACATCGCCGGCGGCAGGCAGGTCGTTCATCTCGGGGTCGAAATCGATGTATCCAGCCAACTGGTCATCAAGCCATATCGCGAATCCGCGCTTACCTGTCCCGCGGCTCGCATTCCCAGCCAGCATCGCAAAGTGGCGGCGGGTTGAATCGACGGTCCCAGCTCTCCCGGAGAGCCAACGAACCGTCTCGTCGTCCTCACCAGCGTTATGCGCTTTTATATCCGCATCGGTGAATGCCCGAAGTTCGACCATGGGCACAACGTACACGCAATCCCTGAAACGGCACTCAAGGCCGCCCGTAAGCCGGTCGATCACCGTGCTGTCAAAGCCTGTCGCCACGTTCCACGCCATTGCTGGCTTGGGACATGTACGTAAGACCGGCACGATGAAAATGCACGATGACGGGGGATTACTGCAAGCATGTTTTCTATGACGGGAAGGAAGATCGGTTATGCCCGGGTCTCGACGAACGACCAAGACCTCACTGCGCAGCGAAATGCCCTCCTTGCTCTGGGTGTGGACGAGAAACAGATCTTCGTTGACCACGGACTCACGGGAGCGAATCGGGTGCGCCCTGGGCTCCGTGAAGCGATGGCGGCGTGCCGTGCCGGCGATACGCTCGTGGTGACCAAGCTCGACCGGCTGGCGCGCTCTCTTTCTGATGCCAGGGACATTGCCGATGAGCTGACGGCCAAGGGGGTTGTTCTGAGTCTCGGTGGAAGCACCCACGACCCAACTGACCCGGTAGGCCGGCTGCTGTTCAACGTCCTGGGAATGGTGGCCGAGTTTGAGGCGGATCTGATCCGGATGCGCACCCGCGAGGGCATGGCGGTCGCAAAAGCGAAGGGGCGGCTGAAAGGCAAGCAGCCAAAATTGTCCAAGACGCAGCGGAAGCACCTTCTGACGCTGCATGACGCTGGCGAGCATACGCAGGCCGAACTGGCCGAGCTGTTCCGGGTGTCACGGACGACTGTGTACCGCGAGCTCCAAAGGCGCATAATCTGAAATTGGTGCGGCGCCCGCCTGCTAAAAGTGCCTATTTGCGCTGTGAAAAGACCGCAATTTGGCGGGGTGTGTGGTGCAGACGACTTCTGAAAATGACATGGCAGCACAGTGAAAGGAGTTCGGTACGTGGACTGCTTTCCGGGTCAGCCCGCCTTTAATCTCGTCGAGTGTTAGGACGAGCTGATGCTCCAGAAGGTTCGAAGGCCGAGTACGAAAGAGTCGGCCCGCAGCGAACACCAGTTAGGAGACAGCGAACGCTCGATAGCGTGGCTAAATGATTGCAACGCGCGAAGTCACGTACGAAGCTGACGGTCTGACAATGGCCGGCCACCTCGCGCGACCGCAGGGCGACGGCCCCTGGCCGGCCGTGCTTATCGGACACGACGGGATCGGCCTCCACGACTATCAACGCCGCCGCGCCGAGGCCTTGGCCGAGCAGGGCTATATAGCCCTGGCAATGGACTACCACGGTGGTCAGCTATTCTCCGGTAATCCAACAGCGATGCTGGCCCGGGTCATGCCGCTGATTGCAGATGCAGGCCGGATGCAAGCTATCGGCCGAGCCGCAATCAATGTGCTGCTCGCGGTGCCCGGTGCCGACCCCGACCGACTCGCTGCACTCGGCTACGGCGCCGGAGGCAGTATCGTGCTGGAACTTGCCAGCGCCGGGGTGCCGTTCAAGGCCGTTGCAGCAATCCATCCCGGCCTTCCAGCAGCCCGCCCCGAGGACTGGTCCAGCGTGATCGGTCCTATCCTCCTGTGTACAGGTTCCGAAGACCCGATCTGCAGCCCCGACCACGTCCTGACATTTACCCGCGCGCTCGAGGAGGCCGGGGTCGACTGGCGCGTGAACATTTACGGCGGAGCCAAGCACGCCTTCTGGGCCCAGCCGACAAACCCTGACGGGTCGCCCACTGGTGGGACCACCCACGTCGAAGCGACCGTGCCCGGAGTGGGCTACCACCCTGCACACACGGCCAGAGCGTGGCGGGCAGTGCTCGACCTGCTCGAAGAGACCGTCGGGAACTCCATCGTTCCTGCCTGAGTGAGCTGGTGACCCCACCTGCCTCTCCCTAGATTGGTTTGGGCCCGGTCACAGATGTTCCAGCACGTTAAATGGTGTCTTTAGCAACGACCGCAGGAGATATTGAAGGCCCAGTACTTCGTAAAGGTGGAGGTCGGAGCCGCAATGGCTGTGGACGTGATCCGGACAATCGCATCCGTTGGTTCCTGAATGGAAGGGCCGGGGACGTCTTCGACGCTGGCTGAGCACCGGCGCACAAGGTTGCCCAGCCTCGACACCACCAAGGGGCGGGCTTAGATTGAAGCTATGAGCAAAGAACCGAGCGACCCTGAAGTGACGCGCACCGAAGCCTCGGAACCTGAGGTGCCTCCCGCCGTCGAGCGTGACAACGGGGGCGCGGGCACGGGCGACTTCACCACCGAACTGGACCCCACCTTCATCCCGGACGAAAGCGGCGAGACCCCGGAAGAAAAGCGCGCCAGGGAGCACCCCGAGGCGACCGGAAGCTGAAACGAGTAAGTACCAGTTATACGACTCGAGCCGGGACCTCGCTGCGGTGGAGCTGGCTGTGAACTCATCCGCGAGTAAGGGGTGTAGATGTGTACCTGAAGACCCGCCTCATCCAATGCCGGCGTGGCTTCAGGATGGAGCTGCCCGCCTGAGAGTCCGGAATCGTTTCGAGCTGGACTGATCGGGGTACACCTCAGGTAGCAAGCACAGCGTGGGCCACGAGCGGCGCCCACAAAAGCCCGCTCATCAGGGAGGTAATCCACATGGATACAGGACAACTGGTACTTATCATCGTGTTGGCCGTCGTCGTCATTGCCGCTGTGATTGTCGCAGTTGTTTTTGGGCGCCGCAAAAAGGCAGAGGTTAACCGCCACCGCGCCGAGGAATTGCGTGAGAAGGCGGCTGAAGAAGCCATCGGCGCCCACCAGGCCAAGGCTGAATCAGCACAGGCGGAGGCCAACGCTCTGCAGGCCGAAGTTGAGGCGGATCGACTCCGTAAGGACGCTGAACGCCACGCCGAGAAGGCCAACGAAGCACACGGGCGGGTCGAGGAACACCTTCGCCATGCAGACAAACTTGATCCGAATGCGAATCCGGACAGGTCGAATGCTGCGGACCGCAACCGGGACCGTCCGGCCGACACGGACCGTCGGGCCGACACGGACCGTCGGGCCGACACGGACCGCATGAACGACGCAGCCCACTCAGGCGACGGAGACCATGATCGCTCCAATGTCGCCGAGGGAGAGCGCCTCCGGGACCGCAGCGGGCGTGAGGGCTCAACACGCGATGGAGACAGGAACCTATAGGTTCAGCGGAGAAACGGAGGCAGCGTGTGAGTATCGTGGTGAGGCGAACAGGGCAGGCGATGCGCGCCACTGAGACGAAGGCCAACAGGCATGCAGTCGACGTGGTTTTGGGGCACTTGGGCGAGATCGGGCCGGCTGTCGCAGCCCTGCGCCGGGAATCTTCTAGGCTTGCCGAGTGGGGCGAAGAACTGGCTCGTGTCAGGTTGCGTGGTGGGAGTGTTTTCGCCGCAGGCAGCGACGGATCCTCGCACGAAGCGCAGAGGTTCACGTCCGAATTGAACGCCCACGATCCCGTGAGTGGATCCGGGTTCAAAGCCATCTCCATCACCAAGGGCGCGGCCGGTCCTGACGACTCCAGCGAAAGCATGAGCGCCCAGGTAACAAATCAGGTGCGCCGGGGGGATATCGTGGTCCTGCTCGCTGCGAAAGGCATCACCGACGAACTCCGAGAGGCTGCCGCCGCTGCTAAGTCACGAGGCGCACGTGTATGGGCACTGACTGGCAAGGAGTCCAAGGACCTCGCCCAGTCGGTGAACGAAGCCATATGCATCGACACCGATCCGCCACATGCCGAGGAAGCACACCTTGTAGCGGTTCTGGCACTTTGCGAGTGCTTCGAGGACGCTCTGAAGCACATCAAGCCGGAGTAATTCCTCACTTGCGGACGTGGACATGTGATCTGTGCCTCTTCCGGAATAGTTGCAGACGCCGTGCAGTTGCGCAGGATGAACCTGATTCATTCTGAAAGGAACTGCGCATGCTGTTTTCCCCTCTGGCCCTCGGCGAGCTTGAACTTTCCAACCGACTGGTAATGGCGCCTTTGACGCGCCTCCGCGCGGGCGACAATGGCGTACCTGGTTCATTGATCGCCGAGCATTACCGCCAGCGGGCCTCCCTCGGCTTGATCGTCAGCGAAGGAACCTACCCGACGCCGGCTGGCCAGTCGTATGCAGGGCAGCCGGGAATTGTCACCGAAGAACAGATCGCAGGCTGGAAGACGGTCACCGACGCTGTTCACGCTGAGGGCGGCCGGATGTTCGCCCAGATCATGCACGGCGGCCGCGTCTCACACTCGGACATCACGGGTGGCCACGAGATCGTTGGCCCAAGCGCCGTCGCCATCGACGGTGAAGTCCGCACCCCCAAGGGCAAGCAGGCGTACCCTGTACCCCGCGAACTCCGCACTGACGAGCTGCCGGGAGTTATCCAGGAGATCGTTACAGCCGCGACGAACGCGATCGAGGCAGGATTCGACGGCGTCGAACTCCACTCCGCCAATGGTTACCTGCTGCACGAGTTCCTGGCACCGAACTCGAACGTACGCACGGACAGCTACGGCGGCTCCCCTGAGAACCGTGCCCGCTTCGTGATCGAGACCGTCAACGCAGTGGTCGAGGCGCTCGGCGCCAACCGTGTAGGTATCCGCATTTCCCCCGAGCACAACGTTCAAGGCATCGCGGAAACTGATGCCGCCGACGTCCGCGCAACCTATGAAGTATTGGTGGACACCATCGCTCCACTGAACCTGGCCTACTTGAGCATCCTGCACCACGATCCCAAGAGCGCCCTGGTGCAGGATCTGCGCGAGCGCTTCAACGGAACCTTCCTGGTGAACACCGGTTTCAGCGAAATCACTACCCGCGACGAAGCCTTCGCGATCATCGAAGACGGCCTCGCCGACGCCGTGGTGGTGGGTCGCCCCGCCATCGCCAATCCGGACCTCGCCCGCCGCTGGCGCGAAAGCCTGCCGCTCAACGAACCGGACGCTTCCACCTTCTACGCCGACGGCGCCGAGGGTTATACGGACTACCCGTTCTACGCGAACTAAGCGCGTGACTCACTAACAGCGCAAAGTACCTCGGCAAGATCACGACGTCGGCACTCTCCAGGGGTGCCGACGTCGTGGTTTTAACGTGTGGTGGGGTGCGTGCGCGCGGAATGTGACAAGGGCATTTACCCGGCCACACGACTGCGTTCCTATAGGATTTGTGCCATGGCTGATCCTTCTCCGTCCGCTGGCCGCGCTGGCTTTCCCGTCAGTCGCCAAGTGCTGGCCGACCATGTCTACGAAGCCCTCCTCGAGTGGCTTATGGATGGTCGACTGGAGCCCGGGGCGGCAGTGAGCATCGACGGGATGGCGCGGGAACTCGACGTTTCGCCGACTCCAGTCAGGGAAGCGCTGGCGCGTTTGGAGCACACGGGGATGGTGCGCCGAGTCGCGCTCAAGGGGTATCGGGTTGCGCCGGTGTTCACCCGGGAAGATTTCGCCGAGCTGATGGAAGCCCGGCTGTCCATAGAGCCGGTCAACGCTCGATTGGCCTGTTCACGGATGACACCCGACGGCTTGGACGCGCTGAAGCAAGCTGTGGAGGATTTGAAGACTGCTCCCAGGGGCGGGTCGTTTGCGGAGTACCGCAGCTACCTCGAAGCAGATGAACGCTTCCACCAACTCATCGCCGCCCAGGCCAACAACCAATTCCTGCTCGCGGCCTACAACACACTGGGTGGCCAGATCCAACGCTTCCGATTGTTCGGGGGAGTGGGTATCACTGACGCCGAGCAAGCGATTGCCGAACACCAGGCCGTGCTCGACGCCCTGATCAGCGGAGACCCTGAGAAGGCCGCGGCAATGATGGTGGATCACGTCGAGAAGGTGCGCGGCCGAGCGATGGCGGACGCACCGGAGGACTAGCTTACGGGCAGGCAAGGGCTCGCTGGCTGTTGCCGGCGGGCCTTCTTTTGCGTATCGTGACCCTCTTCACATGCATATGTAAGACATATAGGATCTAGGAAGTTTCGCGAAAAGGGTTGACAGCTTTGCGTGGTTCGTAAATCCTATAGGAAACAGGATTCCACGAAGGAGTGATCATCATGGCGTATACCGCCGAGAATTGGCCCATCACCGCCGCCCTCCTGCAGTTCCCGGGCACCGACGCTGCGGGGAACCAGATCAACGACGCCGATGCTTCCGTTTGGGCCTCCGTCCTCCAGGAAGTGAAAGAAGCAGGTTTCGTAAACGCGGACCTCACCGACAGCTGGGTTCGCCCGGGCGACCTAAGCAAGGAGCGGCTCGCCGAGTTCAAGCAGACCGCTGATGAAGTGGGCATTGGCGTACCAGTCATCTCCGCCATCCGCCGCAGCGTCATCCACGCCACGGATTGGTCCGCCAACCTCGCCTACAGCCACCGCACCATCGACGCCGCTGCGGAACTCGGCTGCGAAGTCGTGTCCTTCGGGCTCCACCAAGCCATCACCCCGGAGCAGCAGAAGCAGCTGTGGTTCTGGACCGTGGAAGGTTACAAGGATCCGGTGGGTGACAAGGAAGCGTGGGGCAACGCCGTCTCCCGTATCCGTGAACTCGGCAAGCACGCAGCAGATGCCGGCATCCTCATCTCCTTGGAAATGTACGAGGACACCTATTTGGGCACCGCCGACTCTTCCGTTCAGCTGGTCCAGGACATCGACTTGGACAACGTTGGCCTGAACCCGGACCTTGGCAACCTCATTCGCCTGCACCGGCCCATCGAGGACTGGCGCGAGATGGTGGCCAAGACTCTCCCGTACTCCAACTACTGGCACATGAAGAACTACATCCGCGACGAAGACGTGGCCCGCGACAGCTACATCACCATGCCGGCCCCCATGGAAAGCGGGCTCATTAACTACCGCGAAGCCTTCAAAGTCGCGTTGTCCGTCGGCTTCCAAGGCATCCTCTGCACCGAGCACTACGGCGGTGACGGCCTGAGCGTCACGGCCAGCAACCAGGACTACCTCCGCAGGCACGTCCTCCCGAAGACCGACGGCTATGAACTCGGCAAGAGCCAAGTAGCCCAGGGACGCCAGGTAGCGGCAACCCAGCTCGCAGGAGTCTAGGAAATGACCCAAATTTTCGACAACCCGGCAGACTTTGCCGATGAAGCGCTGGACGGTTTCGTGGCCGCCAACCGTGGTCATGTTGCCAGAGTAGACGGTGGCGTGGTCCGCTCCACAGAAGTCCCATCCGGTCAGGTAGCCCTGGTGGTAGGCGGCGGCTCGGGGCACTACCCGGCTTTCGCTGGCTTGGTTGGACCCGGGCTTGCGACGGGCTCTGCGTGCGGCAACATGTTCGCCTCACCGGCTGCCGGCCAGGTTTACCGCGTAGCCAAGGCGGCCAACGCCGGCGGTGGTGTCCTGCTCAGCTACGGCAACTACGCCGGCGACGTCCTGCACTTCGGCCAAGCCCAACTGCGGCTCAACGCCGAGGGCATCGAAACCCGCACCGTTACCGTCACCGATGACATTGCCAGCGCGCCCATCGAGCAGCTCGAGAAGCGCCGCGGTATTGCAGGGGACCTCACGGTCTTCAAGATTGCAGGCGCCGCTGCGGAAGCGGGACTGAACCTTGACGACGTCGAGCGTTTGGCCATCAAGACCAATTACCGGACGCGGTCGCTGGGGGTGGCCTTCGATGGCTGCACGCTTCCCGGCGCCAAGGATCCGCTGTTCCACGTTCCTGCCGGACAGATGTCGCTGGGCCTGGGAATTCACGGCGAGCCCGGAATCTCCGAGCACCCCATGCCCACTGCCTCCGAGTTGGCGGAGCTCCTGGTCACCAAGCTGCTCGCGGACAAGCCGGAGGACGCGGGGGACCGCGTGGTGGCTATCGTCAACGGTCTTGGCACGGTGAAGTATGACGAACTCTTCCTGCTGTACGGCAAGGTCGAAAAGCTTCTGACGGCTGCAGGCCTCACCGTGGTGGAGCCCGAGTGCGGCGAGCTGGTGACCAGCCTGGACATGTCCGGACTCTCCCTGACACTGCTGTGGTTGGACGATGAACTTGAGCAGTACTGGGCTGCCCCGGCCGACACTCCGGCGTTTCGCAAGGGCAGCATGTCGCCTCGAGCACCTCGCACTGAGGCAGCAATCGACGACGCCGAGACCGCCGACGTCGAACAGCCCACCCCTGCTGCCGCTGAACTCGGGCGGCAGGCAGTGGCGATTCTCGCCCAAGTGCGTGACGTCGTCGTCGAGCATGAGGAGGAACTCGGCAAGCTGGACGCGATCGCCGGCGACGGTGACCACGGTATCGGCATGCGCCGCGGCGTCGATGCTGCCGCGGCTGCCGGAGATGCTGCTGGGGGTTCTTCCGTTGCACGCATCCTGACAGCAGCCGGGGAAGCATGGAGCGAACGAGCTGGCGGGACGTCGGGAGCACTCTGGGGTTCCGCAGTGATTGCTGCCGGGCTGTCGCTAGGCAACCGTGAAACGTACACCTCGGAGGACGCGGCGGCCGTTGTGAAGGCCTTCGTCCGCGCGATTACCGAACTCGGCAAAGCCGATCCCGGGGACAAAACCATGGTGGACGCGCTACTGCCCTTCCGGGACACCTTCCTCACAGAGCTCGACGGCGGGACTCCCGTTGACCGGGCCTTGGCAGTTGCCGCGGCGGCAGCTGAGTCCGCTGCCGCGAAGACAGCTGAACTCCGGCCGCTCAAGGGCAGGGCGCGTCCCCTCGCCGAAAAGAGCCTCGGACATCCGGATCCCGGCGCAGTGTCCTTTGGCTTGATCGCCGCCAGGATTTCCCACTTCATCGATTCACAACTGGCCACCGCTTCTTCAGCGGCAGCGGCCGGAAACGGAGCCTGAATATGAGCAACACCCAAGGTTGGCGCATCGTCGTCGGCAACGATGAGGCGGGTGTCGAGTACAAGCAGGCACTCGTTGCCTTGCTGGAAGCAGACCCGCGCGTGGCCTCGGTGACGGATGTCGGCGTCGGATTCAATGACTCCACCGCCTACCCGCACGTAGCCGTTGATGCAGCCCGCAAAATCGCTGCTGGCGAAGCAGACCGGGCACTCTTGATTTGCGGCACCGGACTCGGAGTGGCCATCGCAGCCAACAAAGTCCCCGGAATTCGCGCCGTCACAGCCCACGACAGCTACTCAGTTGAGCGATCCGTGCTGAGCAACAATGCCCAAGTCCTGACGCTCGGCCAGCGGGTGATTGGCTTGGAACTGGCCAAAAAGCTTGTAGGGGAGTGGCTCGACCACCGCTTCGACCAAACCTCATCCTCCGCCGCCAAGGTGGACGCCATCTGCTCCTACGAGCCCGACTACACGAAGGCAGTCTGATCATGACCATTTCTGAAACAACCGAAGCCATAGCGAACAACGCAGCCCGGAAGATCGCCGTCGTGGGTTCCGGCTACATGGGCGGCGGCATCGCCCAGGTGCTGGCGCTCGGTGGCGCGCGTGTTGCGCTTGCCGATGTTTCCGCGGAGGTAGCGCAGAAGAACTTCGATCGCTTGCTGGTGGAGTCGGACCAGTTCGTTGCGGATGGGCTTTTCCCTGAAGGCTCCACCGAGATCCTCAAGCAGAACCTGTGGGCCGCCAAGGACATTGAGGAAGCTGTATCGGAGGCGGACTTCATCGAGGAGTGCGTTCCCGAGGTACTGGCGATCAAGCATCAGTCCTTGGCCCGGATCAGCGCCGCAGCCCGACCGGATGCCGTGATCGGTTCAAATACCTCAACCATCTCCATCGCCGCCCTGGCCGAGGCCGTGACCAATCCGGAGCGCTTCCTGGGCGTGCACTTTTCCAACCCGTCGCCGTTCATCCCCGGCGTTGAGATCATCCCTCACGCTGAAACTTCTGCCGCGACGGTGGCTGCATCGCGCGCGCTGGTCCATGCCGCAGGCAAGCAGACCGCCGTCGTCAAGGATGTCACCGGTTTCGTGTTGAACCGCCTGCAGTACGCGCTGTTCCACGAGGCAGCGCAGCTGGTGGAGCAGGGAATCGCAACAGCGGACGACGTCGACACCCTGGTGCGTACGACGTTCGGCTTCCGCTTGCCCTTCTTTGGTCCGTTCGCCATCGCCGATATGGCCGGTCTGGACGTGTACAACTTCTGTTACAAGTCACTGCAAACGGGTTTCCCGGAACGCTTCGCGACGCCGAAGATCCTCTCGGACCTCGTGGAAGCAGGCAAGCTCGGCACCAAAACCGGCGCAGGCTTCCTCAACGTCCCCGCCGAGCGCACTCCGGAACTCATCGCCTACCGCAACAAGGCCTACGTCGCAATGCAGAAGCTCATTGAAGAGCTCGGCCCGGCCCCCATCAACTAACTCTTTCAGGAGAAAACACATGACTTTCCCCGCTGAACGCACAGCCATCGTCACCGGCGCCGTTTCCGAACGCGGCATCGGCCGCGCCACCGTCAACTACCTTGCTGCCCAAGGCTGGAACATCGGCATCATCGATCTTGATGACGCCGCCTGCAAGATCGCAGCCAAGGAAATCGCCGCAGAGTACGGCGTGCAGGCTCACGGCGTTGGCGCAAACGTCGCCAGTGAAACCGAAGTCCGTGCGGCCATCGACGAACTAGAGGCCGAACTGCCGCAGATCGTTGCGCTGGCCAACGTTGCCGGTGTCAGCTCGCCTGTCGGCTACCTGGAGCTCGAACCCGCTGAGTGGGACCGCGTGCTGAACATCAACCTCAACGGCGTCCACTACGCCACCCGCCGTGTTGCCGAGTCCATGGTCAAGAACCGGATCGGTCGCATTGTGAACATCTCATCGGTCTCCGCCCAGCGCGGCGGCGGCACGTTCTCCAAGACGCCGTACTCCGTGGCCAAGGCAGGCGTCATCGGCTTGACCCGCGCTACCGCCCGTGAACTTGGCGAGTACGACATCACCGTCAACGCCATCTCTCCCGGCCCCATCGACACCGACATCATGGGCGGAACGCTGAGCCAGGAACGCAAGGATGAGCTCACCAAAGACCTTGTGGTGAACCGTGTGGGCTCCACCCGGGACATCGCAGCCGCCATCGCCTTCCTCATCAGCGAGGACTCCGGATACATCTCCGGGCAAACGCTGAATGTCGATGGCGGACTGTACATGCACTAGGGCCCGTGCCATGAAGACCTGGACACGAGAACGCAAGATCTACCTTGCCGTGGGCGTCCTCGCCTGCGCAGTGGGCATGGTGCTCATTTTCTTCCCGCGCTGATCGCACTGCACTAGTCATTTCCTGTCACTCAAAGAGGAGTTTCAATGTCTGTTGCCACCAATTCCACTAAGGAGTTGCTGGATACGCCGGTCTTGAAGTCGGCGATTTCCAAAGCGTCGCGGCGGCTCATGCCAATGCTCGTCATCCTGTACGTGGTGGCCTTCCTTGACCGTACCAACGTTGGTTTCGCCGAAGCCGCCCTGGAAGTGGATAAGGGTATTACCGCAGGTGCTTACGCGCTGGGCGCCGGTATCTTTTTCATCGGCTACGCGCTGTTCGAGATTCCCAGCAACCTGCTTCTCACCAAATTTGGTGCCAAGGTGTGGCTCGCCCGCATCGCCATTACGTGGGGCATCGTTTCGGCGTGCTTCGCTTTCGTTCAGGGTGAGACGTCCTTCATCATCCTGCGGTTCCTGCTTGGCGTCACCGAGGCCGGCCTGTTCCCCGGCGTCATCATGTTCCTGGCGGCATGGTTCCCCAACAAGGTCCGCGTGAAGATGTTCGCCATCTTCTACCTTGCCCAGCCGTTCTCCCAGATGATGGGTGCGCCGCTGTCCGGCTGGCTGATCAACATCGGCGACCAGGTTCCCGGCGTCGCAGGCTGGCAGGTCATGTTCTTCGTCGAAGGCATGCTCGCCGTCGTGGCCGGCATCGCAGCTTACTTCTTCCTCATCAACAGCCCTCAGGACGCCAAGTTCCTCACCAAGGAGGAGAAACGGGCCCTGTCCGATGTCATGGCGCTCGAGGACACCGTGAAGGAAGAAACCGGCCCCCGCGGAGTCCTGGCTTCCATGCGGAACAGCCGTGTCTGGTACTTCACTGTCATCTACTTCTGCCTGCAGGTAGCGGTATATGGCGTGACGTTCTACCTGCCGCAGCAGGTGGCGCAACTAACCGGCCAAAAGGTGGGTATCGCCGTCGGACTCCTGGCAGCGATCCCGTGGTTCTTTGGCATCTTCGCCTGCTACTTCATCGGAAAGGCAGCCAATACGGTGGCTCGTCGTCGCCGCTGGGGCACGGCTTTGTTCATCTCCACGGGCCTCTGCATCTTCGGGTCCGCGTGGGCCGGTGCCAACCAGCTCCCCGCGCTCGGCATCATCTTCATCACCCTCGCGGTGTGCAGCTTCCTGTCGACTGGACCCATTTGCTGGTCATACCCGACGGCGTTCCTTACCGGCACTGCCGCCGCTGCGGGTATCGGGTTGATCAACTCGCTGGGCAACCTGGGTGGGTTCGTCGCCCCGATCCTGCGCACGACAGTCAACCAGGTCACCGCTTCGGACACCGGCACCATGGGCGTCTACGCCCTGGGTGTACTGCCCTTCGTGGCAGCGCTGCTGATGTTCGGTACCAGGCGTTTCAGCAACAAGGCCGACGAACTGTTGGAGAAGTAGACCGTGAAGCTGCCTGCTCCTGACGCAGGCCTGAACACTATGTTCGTGGGGGTCAGCACCAAGATGTATATGGGCTACGCGCACAGCCTGGCATGGTTGGAGCAGCTTGTAGCTGAAGTGGACGCCCGTCCGGCCCTCGCGGCCGGGCGGGTGGTCCCGTTCGTGATCCCGTCTTTTCCGGTGTTGCCCGAGGCCGCGAGGTTGGTGGAGGGCTCGCAGTTGGTGCTGGGGGCGCAAAACTGTAGCTGGGCCGACGGGCCGTGGACCGGGGAGGTTTCACCGTCGATGCTGGGGGAACTCGGCGTTGGGCTAGTGGAGATCGGCCACGCCGAACGGCGTCGGTACTTCGCCGAGGACGAAGGCGTGGTGGCGCTCAAGGTTCGTGCCGCCGTCGACGCTGGTGTGACGCCATTGCTGTGCGTCGGGGAATCAGAGACCTTGGCCCCGGTTGCAGCGGCAGACACGGTTTACCGGCAGGTAAAGGCAGCAGTGTCCGGCGACTGGGCTGTTGCCGCCCAGCTGCTCATTGCGTATGAACCTGTGTGGGCGATTGGTGCTCCTGAGCCAGCGTCGGCCGGGTATGTTTCCCGCGTGGTTGCTGCCCTGCGGGGATCGCTGGGGCAGCACGGACTGGCCGGGATTCCCATCATGTACGGGGGCTCGGCCAAACCGGGGCTGTTGCCGCAGTTGGACGGGGTTTCCGGGCTGTTCCTCGGCCGCTTCGCGCACGACGCCACCAACTTCGGACGTGTCCTCGACGAAGCCCTCGTGAGCGCCAACCGAAGCTAGCCGACCCCACGCTGGCACAGGGCCACGAAGCCGCCGAGGTTCTCGAGACCCTCGGGATGCGTTGGCAGGTAGTTGGTCAGTTCGGGTGAACGCACCACGACGGCACGCCACTGACCGCGGGATACCGCCACATTGATCCGGTTGCGGGACAGCAGGAATTCCATGCCGCGCGGGACTTCTCCAGCTGCCGACGCGGCCATGGAAACGATGACTACCGGAGCTTCCTGGCCTTGGAACTTGTCCACGGTTCCCACACGCGCCTTGCTCAATCCGGCGCTCCGAAGATGGTGCTTGATCAGCTGGACCTGGGCGTTGTACGCGGCAACCACGAGGATGTCGGTCTCCTCCAAGGGCCGGCTTTCGGCGGTCTGTGATTCGGTGGACTGTGATTCGGTGGACTGCGAGGGGTCGAGCCAAGTCAGGCCGAGGTGGGCCTGGACCTGCCGGACCACCTCCGCCGCTTCCTCGGGTGAGGACGTTGAGTTACCGGTATGCGGAACGTAGACGCAAGAAATGCCCGGGGCAACACCGTCCAAGTGTCGTTCCTTGGCCGCAGGGGCTGCCTCAAGTCGGTTGTCGTAGGAAAGCTCGGAAACTGCGCTGCAGAGCTCTGGATGCATGCGCCATGAGAGGGCCAAAAAGTAGCCGAGTTCAGGTGGCAGGGTGTTGTACCCATCTGAGAGCCAGCCGAGTGCTGATTCATCCACTGGTTCAGGGTGCTTGCCTTGGGTAACCTGCGGCAGTTGCTGTGGATCCCCGAGGAGCAGAAGCCGCTTGGCAGCACGGCTCACAGCCATGGTGTTGGCCAGCGAAAACTGTCCGGCTTCGTCGATGACCAGGAGATCCAACGAGCCCGCCGGTACCGAACTGCCTACCATGGTCCAGGCTGTGCCGCCAACGAGGGCACCGCCCGGTTTGGACAGCACATCTTCGACGTCTCCTTTGGCGCATTGTGTCCACGGCACGGGTTCGTCATGCTTGACCTCCTTGGCCACCCGCAGCGGATCAACACCGGCCTTCTGCACAGCAGCGCAGAGCATGTTCTCCACCACGGCGTGGGACTGGGCCACCACGCCCACTTTCCAGCCGGCATCGACGAGCCGGGCGATGACGTGCGAGCCGACATACGTCTTGCCGCTGCCTGGAGGTCCCTGGACGGCAAGGTAAGAGTTGTCCAAGTCCTTTACTGCGTCAGTGATGGCATCAATGTAGCCGTTCGGCCCGGGTCCTACGGGAGGTAAAAACGGCAGTGAGCGAAGCTCCGGAGGCCGTCTGCGCACCAGATCCAAGGAACAGTCCCGAGGCCACGATGGCAGTGAGGCGCTGAGCTTTGTGGCCAATGCCGCGAGGGCAGCCCGCTGGCCATCAGTGGAGATGGGACTATCCGGGGTTAGAGCCATCGGCAGTTCGGTGTACTCGGCGGCGCCGCGGGGGAGTCGCTCGGAGATGGTGACCGTTTCGGCGTCGTCGGTTTCTCCGACCTCGATCACCTCAGTGCCGCCCCAACCAGCGCGGCCAAGTACTGACGATTCCTTCTCCACCAAGGCCTCCGGCAGGGGAGGGCTGTACATGCGGAAGTACGTCTTGCCCGGCTCCAAGCCTGAGCCGTCCCCGGATCGGCCAGTGAGTGTCGAGATCCGCACCGGATTCTTACGCGGAGTGGGTTTCGCCCAGTCCTGCAGCACCGCGGCACGTTCCACCGTGAAAATGTCACGGCCGTCCTCCCATTGCGAGACCGGCTTTTCCAGACGGTCGAAGTGCCCCCACCAATGCTGTTTGTCTTCGCGACGGTGGTACCCGACCCCAGCCGCAACAATTCCCACGGCTCGGGCGTCGGCTGAGCCTCGTTTCTCCTCAGGCAAGCCGGCCAAATAGTCCATCAAGGCGGCTTCTTCGGGCGCCGCCTCGTACTTCGCCGGAACCTCTTCAGCAGTCGAAATTGCCTTGTCCTCAGCCACGCCGCCCGGCACGATGGAACGTTCCGCGGCGAGGGCGAGGAGCCAGTTGCGCAGTTCCAGCGTCGAGAGACAGTCGTACTCGTTGTAGTCCCTGATGCCCTCGAGGATCACGGCCGCTTCGTCGGAGTGCCCGGTATCCCTGGCCGTGCAGTAGTCCGCGTAGGCAACAACAGAAGCGCCGGCGTCGGTCACGTCACCCGAGCGCAGGTGCTGCCCCATGTAGAGCGGCTCGAGTTTCTTGATGCTGTACGAGTTCTCTGAGACCCGGATGCTGTGGCGGACAGTGTCGTAGAGGTCCACCAGGACTCCCTGGCGCAGGAGGTCGTCGACGGCGGTTTCGCCCACCACATGCGTCAACGACAGGTGGCGCAGCGCAGTCTTCTCGTAGGCGGCGTAGTGGTAGATGTGCATGCCGGGATACGTGGCGCGGCGCTTGGCCACGTAGTCCAGGAAGTTTACAAACGCCGTGCCTTCTTCAGCCCGGGAGTGCGCCCAGAAGGGTCTGAACACCGGTTTGGCACCGGGTTCCACAGGGTTTTCGATGACCCCGAACAGGTACTCCAACCCCCACTTTTCCGTAACTGGATCCTGCCATAGTGGATCACCTTCGAAGTCGAAGAAGATGTCTCCTGGATCCGGGGCGGGCAGCCTGCCCAACGTGTTGTCCGGCAGCACGTTGTACCTGATGGCTTTGGCTTCTCCGGACTTGTCCGTGTACTTGACCGTGCCATCCGGCGTACCTGTTCCGGTCTGTAGCCGGGCCTGCTCCCGGAGCCGCAGCAGCGTGGGGTCACCCGCTTCGGGGAGGGCTGCCAGTTCGTCAATAGTGGTGACCCCGGCCTCGATCAGCTTCTTGCGGCGAGTGATCCGCATGCCCGCCACCATGAGGAGATCCCGATGAAGTTGTACTTGCTCAGCGCAGTAATCACAGCGGCCACACGCGGAATACCGGGAGTCACCCCACTCCACAGACCCAGCTTCAGCAACATGCGACTCGGTCATGCCGAGGAAGCGTTCCCTGCGTTCCTTAAACACAGGGAGGATCTGCGAAAGCGGGTGGTCGCTGTGGACCCGGTTGCCGAGGACCAGCGTGACCGTTGGATCAGGCGTGATCCCCGCCTGCATCAGCTGATCGCCATAGGCAGCCAGCTGCAGCAGGGCTGTGACCTTGGCATGCCTTGCGAGCTTGGTGTCGAACACGGCATACTGCCCGCCAGGGCGTTTGACCAGGAAGTCGGAGCGACCATGAAATTGGCCGTCGAAGAAGGCAGCTTGGAACACGACATCCGCGCCGGAGCGCAGGGCGTCGACGGATTCCGCATGCTTGGCAGAAAGGGTGGCGCGGTCCATCGCTGTGGCGGGGACGACGTCGTAAACGCCTTTTCCTGTGGCCGCATCCCACAGCCCAAACTCAGCCACGAACTCATCCAGGACCCGGTGCTCGTGGACGTCGCCCAGCTTGGCGGTACGCTCCAGCATGGCATCCGTTGCGAAGTCCGGCTTAGGCGTGCGTCCCAGTTTTTCATCGAGTTTCCGGAGCAACTGATACTCGCAGGTGGCAGCGATAACGAGGTCGCTGGCCGAGAACACCAGGTCCTGCGGGGCGCCCGCGATCTGAGGATCGAGAAAGAACAAAGCGACCCACCTGCCTTTCGATGCCGTGAATAAACCCTTGCAGCCAAGCTATCAGCGGGCCCTGACAATATAGAGCGCAGCCACTTTAGACTGCACCCATGACTGAAACAGACCCCACCCTGGACCCCGCGTTCGAAGCCGCCTACCAAGCCGCACAAAAGAGCCTCAGCGAGGGCGGCATCCCCATCGGAGCCGCATTGGCCCGTGGAGGGGAAGTCATTGCCAGCGGCCACAACGAACGCGTTCAGCACGGCGACCCGATCGCGCACGGGGAGATGTCCGCGCTGAGGGCCGCCGGCCGCCAAAAGAGCTACCGCGACACCACGCTCTACACCACCTTGGCACCCTGTGCGATGTGCACGGGAACCATCATCCAGTTCAAGATCCCTCGAGTGGTGGTAGGCGAGGCCGAAACGTTCCCGGGTGAATTCGACCTCCTGCGTTCACGCGGCGTGGACGTCGTGGTCCTGGGCGACCGCCGGTGTGTGGACATGATGCGCACTTTCCAGGAGGAATACCCCGAATTATGGGCTGAGGATATCGCCGAATAACTGCCGCAAAGTGGACACTCGAAAGGGTACCGGATCGCCTAGCCACGGATACCCGCCGAGCGTAGGCTGGCATCATCGGCGTCGGTGCCGAGAGGCCCCGCGTCGATAACCCTAATCGATGAAGGAGGACCCATGAGTGCCGTACGTGAATTCATGACAACCAACGCCCAGTGCATCGAAGAAGACAAGACTCTTCAGGAAGCCGCCAGGCTGATGAGGGATATGGACTGCGGTTCACTTCCCATCTGCGGCCACGACGGCAAGCTCACTGGTTTCATCACCGACCGCGACATCGTGGTCAAGTGTTTGGCAGAAGGTAAGGACGCCCGGGAAGTCCGCGCCAGCGAACTCGCCACCGGCAAGCCGTACTGGGTGGACGCCGATGCCAACGTTGACGAGGCCGTCACCATGATGGAGGAACATCAAGTGCGCCGCCTGCCCGTCATCAGCGATCACAAGTTGGTAGGCATTATCAGCCAGGGCGATATTGCCCGGAACCACTATGCAGAACAGCGCCTGGGTGAAATGGTGGAGCATATTTCCGCCAAGGAGCGCATGTCGCACTGAGTGGCCTCACTGATAACCCAAGCCAGCCGCCGCGAGGCACTCCTCTAGAGGAAGGCCTCGCGGCCCGTTCCTTCACGCAGCACGAGTTCATCGTCTTCAATCGAGACGAGCAGGCTCTTGGGTTTCCCCGCGAGCTTCTTCGTGGCGCTGAGTTTTCGACTGCTGACTTCAACGCCCACGGTGGCGCCCTTCGCCGGCAGTTCCACTGTTAGTTCATCGGCCATCCCCAACAGCGTCTTGGTGGATACATCCCTCTCAGACACAGCTTCCTTCCCGTTGACGGTCACCGTCACGTCATCGGAAGCGAACCCGTCCTGAAAAATGATGAGCAGTTCCTGCATGGTCCAACTACAGCACTAACACGGCCCCCCGGATAGGCCTTCCCGCTACCTGCCTCGGAAACTGTCGGCCCGGTGAGGCAAACTGTCATGGTGACTTCAAATTTCCAACACCCGTCAGCTGACTCCGCCATCCATGCCCTGATCGCCGAAGAACTCGGCGTCAAGACCTGGCAGGTCAAGGCCGCGGTAGAACTGCTCGACGCCGGATCCACCGTCCCCTTTATCGCCCGCTACCGCAAGGAAGTCACCGGGACGCTCGATGACACCCAGCTGCGCGACCTCGAGGAACGCCTCAGATATCTGCGTGAGCTGGAAGAACGACGCAAGTCCGTCCTGGAAGCGATCGCCGCCCAAGGCAAGCTGACCCCGGAACTGGAAGCCGCCGTCGTCGGGGCAGATACCAAGGCGCGCCTGGAGGACATTTACCTCCCCTTCAAATCCAAGCGCCGCACCAAGGCCCAGATCGCCCGTGAAGCAGGGCTGGAGCCGTTGGCCGATGTCCTGCTGGCCAACCCGCAACTGGACCCCGCCACCGAAGCCGCCAAGTACTTGAACGCCGAACACTCCATCGACGACGCCGCCACGGCGCTCGCAGGTGCGCGCGCAATCCTGGTGGAGCGCGTCGGGCAGGACGCGGACTTGGCTGAGGACCTCCGCGAACGCCTGTGGAAGCAGGGCCGCATGGTATCCCGCGTCAAGAAGGGCATGGAGGCCGAAGGCCAGAAATTCAAGGACTACTTCGAGTTCACACAGGTGCCCTCCGGCATGCCGTCGCACCGCGTACTCGCACTGCTGCGCGGTGAGAAAGACGGCGTCCTTGAGCTGGATCTCGCCGAAGCAGACCCAACCGACGACGACGCCCTGGCCGCCGCCCGCGGCAAGTACGAGAACGCTGTGGCCAAGTGCCTTGGGGTCGCCAACCAGGGGCGGCCCGCCGATACCTGGCTGACGCAGACAGCGCAGCTCGCTTGGCGCGGACGCATCTTGGACCGGCTGACTACCGACCTTCGCGGCCGCATGTTCGCCGACGCCGAGGATGAAGCTGTGCGCGTCTTTGCTGCCAACCTGCGCGATGTTCTCCTTGCCGCTCCTGCCGGCAACCGCGCCACGCTGGGCCTCGATCCCGGACTTCGGACCGGAGTGAAAGTTGCAGTCGTGGACGGCACCGGCAAGGTTGTCGCCACGGAAACCATCTACCCGCACGCCCCCGCGAAAAAGTGGGACGAAGCCTTGGCCACGCTCGAACGGCTCGCCAAGCAGTACAACGTGGAGCTGGTGGCGATCGGCAACGGAACGGCTTCCCGCGAAACGGACAAGCTGGCCACCGAACTCATCAAGTCCCTCGAAGCTTCCGGCTCCAAGGGAATCCAAAAGCTGGTGGTGTCCGAGGCCGGGGCTTCGGTGTACTCAGCATCTGCTCTCGCAGCTTCCGAACTCCCGGGCATGGACGTCTCCCTGCGCGGGGCCGTCTCCATTGCCCGGCGGCTTCAGGACCCCTTGGCCGAATTGGTCAAGATTGAACCCAAATCCATCGGCGTGGGGCAGTACCAGCACGACGTCACTGCCGCGAAGCTCGACCGCTCACTGGATGCCGTGGTGGAGGACTGCGTGAACGCCGTGGGCGTGGACGTGAACACAGCGTCTCCGGCGCTGCTGAGCCGCGTAGCCGGCGTCGGGCCGCTGCTCAGCGAGAACATCGTGGCCTACCGGAACGAGAATGGCCCGTTCGCCAAGCGCAGCGACCTGAAGAAGGTGCCCCGGCTAGGCGCCAAAGCTTTCGAACAGTGCGCCGGCTTCCTCCGGATTACCGGCGGTGCCGAGCCATTGGATGCCTCCAGCGTGCACCCGGAAGCATATTCCGTGGCTCGGAAGATCCTCGTAGCGGCCGGTGGCGGTCCCGCCACGGCGTTGGATCCGCAGGCATTCGTCGATGGCACGTTCGGCCTGCCCACGGTCAAGGACATCATGTCCGAGCTGGAGAAACCCGGCCGCGACCCCCGTCCCGCGTTCAAGGCGGCATCTTTCTCTGAAGGCATCGAGAAGATCTCAGACCTCAAGCCCGGGATGATCCTGGAGGGCACTGTCACCAATGTTGCTGCGTTTGGCGCATTCGTTGACGTCGGAGTGCACCAGGATGGTCTGGTTCACGTCTCCGCGCTGTCCAACAAGTTCGTCTCGGATCCGCGGGAGATCGTGAAGTCCGGGCAGGTGGTGCGGGTCAAGGTCCTGGAAGCGGACCCCGAGCGCAAGCGCATCTCGCTGACATTGAGGCTCGACGACGAACCCGGCACCGCTGGTGGGCGCACCTCAGGTGGACGTGTTTCAGGCGGTCAGGGTGCTGGCGAACGAGCTGGTGGTCAGCGTTCCGGCCAGCCCGGTCAGCGTTCGGGTCAGCCTGGTCAGCGTCAGGGCCGGCCACAGCAAGGCAATCACCGCCAAGGCAAACCCCAGCAGGCTCCGGCCGCTCCTGCCAACACAGCCATGGCTGAAGCCCTGCGAAGGGCCGGGCTCGGGAAGTAGCTCCAAGCCAGGATCGCGTCCGCTGGTCCCTACAAACCCGCGGTCCTGGCCTCCCACACCTCTGCGTTCGATGGTTGCAAAGCCATCGGCAGCCAACGACCGATGCGTTCGAACGCCTCGCGCCTGACCGGTTCCGGCGAGAGGAAGATGTCGTGGAACGCATTCGGCAACCGGCTCACCGTGACAGTGTCCGCCACGGACAACGAGCGGTGGGCCACGGCGTCGACATTGAGTGCCACGTCAGCGGTGAGAGCGTTGGCCGACCACTTTGGCTGAAGGTAACTCTTGTCCGAGAGCAACACGAGTACCGGAACCTCGATGCCCAAACCGGCTGCGACGGTGGCTTGGCCACGAAACACGGCGTCGAGGAAGGCCGGAGTGATAGGGAATCCGCGGTCAGGCCGCCACTCGAGGTTGTAGTCCCATTCGCCGTCCAGAGTGGCTGATACGGCCCGAGTGTAGATGCCAGGATCTACTGGCGGCAGCGGCGTCAAGGGATGAAGCCGGGCGTGAAGCCCCACGAGGGGCGCGATCGCGCGCCTGCCGAGTTCGGTTGCCTGAAATTCCAGCCAAGGGCTGTTGAGGATCAGGGCCGATGCGATACCGGGATGGCGGGCGGCCCACAGGCTAAGGGTGAGCCCACCGGTGGAGTGTCCCAACAGGATGAGCGGCCGGTCCCTGCCAGGAACACCTGAACGGCCCATGGCTGACAAAGCTGCTGCGATGTCGGCGTCATAGTCGCCGAGGTTGGTGACAAATCCCGGCACCAGTCCAGGGCTCAGGCTGCGGCCGTAATTATGCAGATCCAAGGCGTAGAAGCGAGCGCCTGCCCGGTGCCAGAACTCAGCCACGTGGCGTTGGAAGAAGTAGTCGGACCAGCCGTGGACGTACAGCACGTCGGCGTCGATTCCAGCGATGTCCGGAACACCGTCCATTACCTCCAGCCACTCCGGGTCGGTGCCGAGGTACCGCACCAAAGTGGCGACAGCACCGCCGTCGAGCTTTAACGTTTGTTGCTCGAAGCCTTCGCCAAGAATGTCCGGGGTCCACGGCTGCGTCATGCGTCCTTTTCTTTCTGCCACGGCCAGCGGCCCGTAATTTCGAGTTCGAGGGAGAAACTGAGGAAGGTACGGATCAGCACGATGATGGCCAGGACGCCGACGCTCTCAAAGGTAGGGGTCACGGCGACGGTCCGGATGATGTCGGCGGCCACCAGGAGTTCGAGCCCCAAAAGAATGGACCTGCCCAGCAGCTGCCGGTACGAGCGGTAAGGGGAGAAAGGGGCGAGACCGCGGGCCCGCTTGGGCTGGTATCCGCGCAAGGCCAGGGGAACTGAAACCAAGGCTCCGATTACCATGACTGCCACTCCGGCGAAGTCCATGTACCGGCCGACTTCTTCGATGACGTGCTGGAAATCCATGGCCCTCCTCGGCGGGTGCGTGCCTCCACCGTCTCACAGTGCAAGCGCCGCACGCAGCAAACAGCGACGGCGGCACCCGGGTTCCGTAGAAACAGAACCCGGGTGCCGCCGTCGTGCGTTGGTGAAAGGTGCCGCTACAGCGCCGGGGCCGGGACCGGGAAGAAGACCCGGGGATCCTGAAGCAGTGCGGGGTAGTCGAAATCGGTGCGCTTGATCACGTTGGTGACCTCGAAGTTGCGGGCGAACCGGCCGTCAACGGTGATGGGTCGGCCTTGGATGAGGCCAACAGCGAAGGTTTGGCCACCGTCGAAGGGAACGGCAAGTTCGGTCTTGCCGGGCAGGGTGTTGAACGCCTGTTCCTGGGCCTGACGCTTGCGCGTGGGCTTCTTCTCTTGCTGCTTGACGGGCCGCTTCTTCGGGCCCTTAACCTGACGGCGGGACTTCTCCTCGGCGTACACGAACTGGTACTCGTCGGGGTCTGCCGGGGCAGCTGCACGGGCCTTGCCGTGCGGCGGCATGGCGACGGTGGTGAGCTGCTCCGGACGGAGGTCCTCCACGTTGGCGCGCAGGATCAGCAGGCGATCCTCTTCCGGGTCCTCCGGGTGGAACTCGTGCTTGGGTTCCGGCCACACATACTCCAGCTTTTCCTCAGTGCCGGGGAAGATCTGGGAGTAGTGCTTGGGATCCTTGGCGACCAACTTGGAGCGGTGGCTGAGGTGCAGGTCCTCGTGTCCGAGCCACGGCGGCATGACGATCCTGGAGGCGTAATCCGGGTGTGCCGCCTGCGGTGCGAACTCCGTGATGTTGGTGCGCGTGTTGTCCGGGTGGCCGCGCGCAATCCACTCGTCGGCCATCGCCAGGCCGTACATGGTGAGCGCGGGAACGTGGCCCATCCACATGCGCACGGCGGGGTGGGACTGCCAACCGTACTCCGGGATCACCAACGCGCGGAGAACCTGGAGGGCTTCGACGCGCTGTTTGCCGAGCCTTGAAGTGTCGAGCGCCGCGGCACTCTCACGGAAATCGGCGAAGGGGAGGAAAGTCTGCATCCTTTCAGTTTGAGGGTGCAGGGCGTGAGAACCAAGTTGAGTGCTCCGGGACACGTGCCGGTGTTGGGGCCTAGAGTTGTCGGGTGGAAACTTTTGGCGAGAAAACTACGACCACGGCGCCTCCGGTTGCCGAACTGCACCTGCACATCGAAGGGACTCTCCAGCCAGAGCTGATCTTTGCGCTGGCCGAACGAAACGGCATCGAACTGCCGTATGAAGACATCGAGGAACTCCGCGAAAAGTACGAGTTCAGTGACCTGCAGTCTTTCCTGGACCTCTACTACGCCAACATGGCCGTCCTGCAGACCGAGCAGGATTTCACTGACATGACGCGTGCTTACCTGGAGCGGGCAGCGGCCGGGGGAGTGCGCCACGCGGAAATCATGATGGATCCCCAGGCGCACACTTCCCGGGGTGTGGCACTGGAAACCTGCGTCAATGGTGTGGCCAACGCCCTGGCTGCATCAGAAGAAGACTTCGGCGTCTCCACTCTCCTCATCGCTGCGTTCCTGCGTGACATGTCCGAGGAGTCGGCACTTGAGGTGCTGAATCAGCTCTTGGCAATGCACGCACCGATCGCCGGCATCGGCCTCGACTCCGCAGAGGTGGGCAATCCGCCGTCGAAATTTGAGCGCCTGTACCAGCGCGCCAGCGAGGCCGGATTGCGGAGGATCGCGCACGCGGGCGAGGAAGGACCGGCCTCCTACATCACCGAGGCACTGGATGTGCTTCATGTGGAGCGGATCGATCACGGTATCCGCTGCATGGAAGACACGGACGTAGTTCAGCGGCTCGTCGCTGAGCAGGTTCCCCTGACGGTCTGTCCGCTCTCCAACGTCCGGCTCCGCGCCGTGGACAAGCTGGCTGACCATCCTTTGCCCGAGATGTTGGCGATTGGGCTGAACGTTTGCGTGAATTCGGACGACCCCGCTTACTTCGGCGGTTACGTGGACGACAACTTCGAGCAACTGGTCAAGGTCCTGGAGTTCTCGGTTCCGGAGCAGGCCACCTTGGCTGCCAACTCCATCCGGTCCTCCTTTGCCAGTGACGCCCGCAAAGCGGTGCTGTTGGACGAGGTCACGGAGTGGGTCAAGGCATCCGTGACACCCGCTTAGAAGCATGCCAGCCGAGACCAGTGGATCACTTGCGCCGCCTGTGATGTCACACTCGGTCACGACACACGGTGTTTACCTTCTGCAGTCGCGGGAATTAACAATTCATTGGCAAACTGCAATGGACTATCCACCGTTGAAGGAGAAGCATGGGCGCGAACACCGCCGAGAACACCAACCTTCGTCTGAAGGCCGTACTGGACATCCTCGCCGAGAGCGTATGGTCCGGGGCAACGCTGAACGCCGGCGAGGTGCTGGCCGAAGCGATCGTCCGAGTACCTTTCAATGACCACGAGGCTGAACTTCTCAGTGGCGGCATCCCTCGCGGACACAAGACCCTGACGTCGGCATCGGCCAAGCTGGTCAAAGCCGGCTGGCTGGTCAAGGGCCGCTCGGGCTGGACCATCCCAGAGGACGGCTTGCGCGCGACGGTGGCCTTCCCTGACGTCGCCGCTTTTGCCGGAGCCCTCGACGCCGGAACTCCGGTACCTGCCGACGTCGCCGTTCCGACGGCCCCGCCGGTGAAGCCCCAGGCCAAGAAGGCAGCGGCGTCGAAGCGGGCCGCCACGAAGAAGGTCACTGCGCCCAAGGCCGCGGCTTCTGATGTGGCTGAGCCGAAGGTTGCCGCGGCCAAGGTCTCGGCGCCGAAGGCCACAGCCACCAGGGCTGCTGCAGCTAAGGCAGCACCTGCCGCGAAGAAGTCCACCCGCAAGGCGCCGGCGAAAGCCGAGGCAACCTCCGCCGTCGAGACTGTGCCGCAGCCGGACGCCGTCGCGATTGCCGGTGACTTCAACAAGATCCTTGGAGCACCCGAGGATTGGGCACCGCAGTACGACGAAGCCCAGATGGAGTTCAACCCGCTGGTCCAGGTGTGGACGCTGACGGCTGAATTGCCCGCCGGCTTTTACACCTACAAGATCGCGCTGAACCGCTCGTGGGACGAGAACTACGGTGCGTTCGGCGCCCGTGATGGTGCGAACCATGAGTTGAACCACGACGGCGGCCCCGTCACCATCACGTACAGCCACGCGACCCGGGATATCGTGGTCGGCTAGTTTTGCCACTGGATGCTGCCCTTGTTCGACCCACGTCCCGTTGTACGGTGAGTGGGACGAACAAGGGCAGGTCTCGTTAAGGTGGTTCCATGACTGACGAAACCCTTCGCCTCACAGCCCGTATCACCGGAATGGTCCAAGGGGTTGGGTTCCGCTACTGGACTGCCCGAAAAGCTGACGAGCTCCTGCTGACAGGAACGGTCCGTAACGATCAGGACGGTTCCGTGCAGTTGGTCGCCGAGGGATCTCCGGCCGACGTTGACCACATTGTGAAGTGGCTCCATTCCACGCGGGCACCTGGCCGCGTGGAGAACGTTGACTTCGAGGTCTCCGACGCAACAGGGGAGTTCGACGACTTCCGCATTGTGGGCTAGACGTTACTACGCCCGGGCGATGCCGTGATGAGTCCTGACTCTGTAGCGGCGAGAAGGAGCTCGTGGTCGTAAGCAACCATCTTGTCGGTTTGGAGCCGAATGGCTGTGGCCAAGTGAATAGCATCTGCACTCCGCAACTGTCTCGGGAGTGCTGCTGCATACATGAGATCTGAACGGGTTACGTCTACCAGATTGATTCCGGCCAGAACGGCGTTGACAACATCGAACGGCATATTCCTGCGACGAGCCGCGCAGTGAAGCTCCGTGTAGAGGAGCATGGAAGCCACGAGATGCGCTCCTGAGGCTGCCATCTCCACCAAGTAGGCAGCAGCGGCGGCTGATTCCTGTTCGTTAACCACCAACTTCATGACCGCAGAAGTGTCAACGTAGAGGATCACCTGTCGCCGCGCAGATCGGCCAGGATATCGGCTGTAGCCATGTCGCTGCTGATGCGAGGCAAGATTGTGAAGTCCACAGGTGTCTCGCTTGCCGGCCGGACGCTTCCTGCCTGGAGCAGACGCTCGAAGGGCGAAGCCGACGGTGGAATGAGGGTTGCCGCCACCTCGCCGTTGTTGGTGACGTCGATGACTTCCCCATTTTTGACGCGTTCCAGAATCTTACTGCTCTGATTACGCAGTTCCCGGTGCGGAATGGTTGTCATGGTTAGCCTCCGTAGCAATCGTAGCACGCTCCGGGCTGGAGGGGTCGTCTGCTGTCTCAGGCAAACTGAACGGCAGCGCGCGACGCCTCGATGTAGTGCTCCAGCGGCTTCAGTGCAGGCTGTGAGGAACTGTCCCTGACAGCATCGGCACCAACGGCGTTGGCTACAGCGAGGGCGTGCGCATACTCAAGCCCGGCCTGGAGCGCCAGGACCAGCGCTGCACAGAAGGCATCCCCGGCTCCGATGGTGTTGGCGATGTCAGTGACGCGCACGGCAGGAGCTCCGGCCACCCTTTCGCCGTCGACGAAGATTGCCGAGCCATCGCCACCGTAGGTCACGGCGACCAGGGGAGCGTTCTTCAGCGCTGGGATGAGTTCATACTCTGTCTCGTTCACGATCACCAGGTCACAGCGTTCCAGGAGCTCGGGAAGGATCGGCGCTGCGGGTGCAGCGTTGAGCGCGAAGAATCCCTTGGCCCGGCGAGCGGCATCGAGGACAACTTCCTGGTCCACTTCGAGCTGGCAAAGGACGGCCTCGTCGTCACCGAAGGAGACGCCGTCCAAGTCCACTACAGCGTTGGCGCCTGGGCAGACCACAATCTGGTTTTCACCCTCGCTGTCGACCAGCACCAGGGCGGTTCCCGTGGGGGCGTCCACTCGGGCAATGTCCTGGACGTCGACGCCGGAACTCGCCATTGCGTCGAGCAATGTACGTCCGGCGTCGTCAAGGCCTACCGCCCCCACCATGCGGGAGTTGCCCGTAAGCCGGGCCGCAGCAACAGCTTGATTGGCACCCTTGCCGCCGGGCTGCTGGCGGAGAATGCCTCCGCCAACGGTTTCACCCGGCGAGGGGAGGCGGTTCGCTGTCGCCGTGATGTCGAGGTTGATGCTGCCCACAACGGTGAGAGCGGACGGCGAAATGGGCGCGGAAGGCTGAACGGGAGTGCTCATGGAAGAACCTTTTCGGGAGAAGTCAGGAAGACTGGATAACGGAGAGGTGCCCGGCCTTTGCGGCCACGAGGCATTTGGCGAGGTAGAACGGAGATCCGTTCCGCCGCACGTATTGGGTGAGGACCAGCACGGGATCTGAGGGGCGGAGCCCCAGCAACTTTGCACGGCTGGGACCGGCGGTGCTGAGGCTGATCTGGCATTCGCCGGGCCCAAGGGAGGCGCCGGGAAGCCCGCTCAGCACCTCCAACAGCGTGGAAGCGGAAAGGGTGGGAGCTTCGGCGGCTTCCGCGAGGGCCTCAGCTTCAGGGATTCCCTGGGCGACGTTTTCCTGCAGGTGGGCTACGGGCTCCCCGTTCCGGATGAGCACGCTCTCCCAGAACCACACGTCCTCGTCGGGTTGAACGCCAATGCCTGGCGCCACGAATTCCGACGCCGGCTGTTTGATCGCAGCTACGCGTTTGACCTGGATGTCCTGGTCAAGACCGCCAAGAAGCTGATCGAACGGGCGGATGTGTTCGATGCCGATACGGGGCAGCGAATCGGCCACAAAACGACCCACTCCGCGGCGTGCCCGGGTGAGGCCGCCTTCTTCGAGCAACATCAGCGCTTCCCGGATCACGGTGCGGCTGACGTCCATCATGATGCCGAGCTCGGTCTCCGTGGGGAGCAGGGAACCTGGCGGCAGGATTTTGGTCCGGATCGCTTCGGCGATGCGGGAGTAAGCCGCGACGCGCAAAGGCTGTCCTGGTTGGGTGGCGATGGGTCGGGACAGGAACTGGACGGCGTTGTCGGTCAAGGGTGCCTCACTTGAGATGGGTTACGGACACTGTACCGGATGACTGTGATAGGTTGCACAAGCTCGTAATACATGCTTGTATAACAACTCACATCTTGTGGCGCCGCCCCGCGCCCTCGGACAAAGGAGTTTGATGTGAACGTCCCCAATACCGCGGTAGACCCGCAGGCTGTAGACCCACAGACCGCAGCTTCTGAGACGACAACAGCAGCTGCGCCCACTGATGAAGGCCGCTTCCACGGCAAGGCCGCTGCGCTGCTGATCACCACACTGGTCCTGGCAGTGCTGGCGTTCCAGCTCAACGCCAGCATGATCACCCCGGCCTTGCCGCACATCGGCACCTTCTTCGGCGAAACCCCGGAAGCTGTGGCCCAAGTACAGTCAATGTTCTTCCTTGCCGGTGCCATCGCCGGTCCCGTGATCGGCCGATGGAGCGACTTCATTGGTCGCCGGAATGCACTCCTCCTGGTGCTGGCCATTATGGGCGCCGGAACCGTCCTGTGCATTTTTGCTCCCACCCTCCCGCTGCTGGTCACCGGCCGTTTCATGCAGGGTGTCTCGAGTGCCATCTTCGCGCTCTCCTACATCGTCCTGAACGAGTACCTGCCGGCGCGCCTCTTCGGCACCTCCATTGGCATCATCGCCGCCATCAACGGCGGCGTGGGTGGCGTGGACGGCTACTTCGGCGGACTCATGGCTGAGACACTTGGCTTCCAGTCGATCTTCGTCGCAGTGCTCGCCCTTGCCGCGGTCGCCGTCGTCTGCGTCATCAAAGTGGTCCCGGGCGGTAAATCCGCCGTGGCTCCGGGCCGGATGGACTGGTGGGGTGCAGGTTCCCTGTCCGTATTCCTGGTCTTCATCACCTACTTCGTTTCCACAGGTTCCTCGGCCGGCTGGACCTCGCCTGCGGCCCTTGGCCTGCTGGCCGGCAGCATCGCGTCCTTCACGGCCTTCTGGCTCATCGAAAAGAAGCGCGAAACTCCCTTGGTGGCAGTTCACCACCTCCGTTCACGACAGGTGTGGCCCGTCATCGCCACCACCGTGCTGACGCTCGCGGGTATCTTCGCCATCATCAACTTCACCGTGGTGTTGCTGAGCCAGGACAAGGAGAACGGCTTCGGACTGTCCGCATCGCTCGCAGCCCTGCTGTTCCTCACACCCGCAGCACTCATCGGTGTGTTCGCCGCACCGCTCGCCGGCTGGATCGCCGACCGCCGCGGCTGGATCAAGACAGTCCGCGTCGGCACCGCCACGAGCCTGGCCTGCGCAATCGTCGCTGCCATGTTTGCCCACAACCAGATTGCGGTCCTCATCGCTATCGCCGCCCTGGGTATCTTCTACAACGGCTTCTTCCTCACCGCCATCAACGGACTGTCCGTGCTGCTCTCGCCAAAGGAAGCACCGGCCGCGCTGCCGGGAATCAATGGTGCCTCCTTCGGCATCGGCGCGAGCCTCGGCGTCGTGGTTGTTGCACCGTTCGCAGGTCAGGGCACTGCGGCCGGATACTCTGCGGCCCTCTGGATCTCGGTGTCCATCACCGCCCTCGCGTTCATCGTTAGCCTCTTCATCGCGGCCCCCAAGGGCGAAAAGATCTAACGCACGACGTCGGCACGCGGCTGCGCGTGCAACCCACCCCAGCTTCACCTCAGTCCACAAGCAGTCCGCTACACCTGAAACGAGAGACCATGACTCAGCCCGCCCCCTTCTTCCTTGACTGCGATACCGGCATCGACGACGCCCTCGCCCTGGCCTACCTTCTGGCATCCCCGCGGGCGAACCTCGTGGGCATTGGAACCGTGAGTGGCAATGTCAGTGCGGCTGGAGGCGCCAGGAATACCCTGGACCTGCTGAACTTGGCCGGCCACCCGGACATTCCCGTGGCTATCGGCGCCCACGATCCGCAGGTTGGCACTTTTCACGGCGGCGCTCCGCACGTCCATGGAGACAACGGTATTGGCGGCGTAGATCTGGTCCCGTCTGACCGTGAGCCCGTCAAGGCCACAGCTGCCGAATTATTGGTCCAGTTGGCGCACCAGTATGCGGGGGAGCTTCGCCTTGTGGCCATCGGTCCGCTGACCAACATCGCCAAAGCCCTGCGCCTGGAACCGAAACTGCCTGAGCTGATCGCCGAGGTCACCATCATGGGCGGCGCGGCACTGGCCCCGGGAAACATCTCACCCGTGGCTGAGGCCAACATCGCCAACGACCCCGAAGCCGCTGCCGAGGTCCTGGCCGCCGACTGGAACGTCACGCTGGTCCCCCTGGATGTCACCATGACCAACGTCCTGGAAGAAAACCACCGTCAGGAACTGCTGGCCACCGAGCACCCGGTCTCGCAGGCGCTCGGCGAGATGCTCGGCTACTACTTCGGCTTCTACGTGGATATCTTCGGGCGGGCATGCTCCGCGATGCACGATCCCCTCGCGGCGGCCATTGCAGTCAGGGGAGTGGAACTCACTCTTGCTCCCACCGTTCGCGTCCAGGTGGACACCACAGACGGGCCCGGCCGTGGCCAGACGGTCTGTGATCTCCGCGGACAGTACGCCGGGTTCCCGGAACAGCGCGGTGCACGATGCCGCGTGGTGCTGGAAATCGGCGAGAATTTCGCGCCGCACCTGCTGGGTACCATGCAGGCGGCCTGGCTTACTGAAGCACAGTTGGCGTCACCCGTCGCCTGACTGGCGGAAGACTGAGGTATCGACGACGACGGCGGCAGTGGCCCGCCGTCGTCGTCCTCGTTTAAGCTGTCGTTCCCTACATCGCTACGCGTACATGAGTGAGCCTGGCGTGGTCAATGTTTCGCCGGTTTCCAGCCACGTCTTGAGGCCCGAGAGGATCATCGGCCAGCCGCCGTAGAGTTGGTCGTTCGCACCTTCGCGGAGCTGATCGTGCGTGACGGTGAGATGGCAGGAATCGCCGACGGGCTCGATTTCCCACGTGATCCGCGACGTTCCCTCGGCCTTTACGTCCTCGCCCCAGAGCGCGCGCATGGTTTGGACGAGCCGGCGTGGGGGATCCACCTCGATGTTCTCGCCCTCGCCGAGCGGCGCATCCGCCTTGACGTTGTGCATCTCGAAGCGGCTGCCCGGAGTCCAGTCCGAGGTGAAGGTGTTCCCGAACTGGTATTTGCTACGGATGTCGCTGTTGGTGATGGCTTCCCATAGCCGTTCCGGAGTGGTCTTGATGTAAATCTCGAAGATCTTTTCCATGGGACTTTCCAATCTGGATTTGAGGTCGCTGAGGGCAGCGGCCCATGGTTCTGCGTATTTACTCACCCAGCGATCGTGGATGAGGCGGATGGGTACCGGGTTCAGGAAGTGCAGCTTTTCGCGCCCCCGACGGCGAGTGACCACCAAGCCTGCATCCTCCAACAACTTGAGGTGCTTGGCGATACCGAAACGGGTCATTTCGAACCGGGCTCCCAAGGCGGAGGAAGACTGGCCGTCCTCGCGGAACAGCTCATCGAGCAGTTCCCTGCGGGTCGGGTCTGCCAAGGCCTTGAACACTACGTCCATGGGCTCAGAATAGGTGACCAATTAGTCACATGTCAATGGATTTTCTGTAGGGCCTCTATGTTCGGTGGGGTGTGTGGTGGTGGTTGCGTCGGGGTGTTTGGTTGGGGTCGATGTGGGGTGGGGGGATGAACCAGGGGACGCCGGTTGTCATGTCGATGCGCCAGTTTTCTTTGTGGATGAGGTGGTGGTGGTGGCTGCAGAGCAGGGTGCCGTTGTTGGTTGATGTGGTGCCGCCGTGGGACCAGTAGGTGGTGTGGTGGGTTTCGCACCAGGGTGCGGGCATGGTGCAGTCGGGGAAGGCGCAGCCTTGGTCGCGGGCGGTGATGGCTTTGCGGATGTGGGGTGGGAAGATCCGGGTGGTGCGGCCGATGTCCAGGACGCGGGATTCGCTGCCGAGCAGGACGGGGATGATGTCGGCGTCGCAGGCGATTTTGCGGATGGTGTTCGGGTGGATGGGGCCGGTGAACGTCGCTGTCCCGGTGCTGAGCCGTTGGTGGTTGTTGAGTTGGTTGAAGAGGTCGCGGTGGTCGATGGTGACGGTGAGTTGGGGTCGGAGGCCGCCGTTGGAGGGCAGTTTCCCGGTGCTCATCGCGACGGCGCAGGCGCCGACGAGGCCGTTGAGGAGTTTCTGTGCCCGGCTGCGCCGGTCCAGGTCCGGGCCGCTTGGTCCGGGCTGCGATCCTGTGCCGGTGCCGGTGTCCGCGGCGTCGTCGGCATTGGCTGCGGGTGCGGTGCCGGGCTCGTCGTTGTGGCCGGTGAGTCGTGGGTTGGTGGCGGTGTTCATGGCCGTGGCCAGGGTTTCGTATTGTTCGGCGGTGGCGAAGATTTCGAGGTGGTGGAGTCCGTGGCGGCGTCGACGGCGGAGGAACGCGCCTTGGAGTTGGCGGCGAACTTCTTCGGACGGTTCGGGGCCGTCCTGGTCGATTCTGTCGGTCCAGCGTTTGGCCATTTTGGTGACGAAGTCCGGGTCGGATTCAATGGCCGTGGTGGTGAGGGCGTGTTCCATCCGGGTGATGGTGTCTTCATCGGTGAGTTGCCGGACAGTGTCCAGGGCGGTGCTGATGATCGTCGCCGACCGGGTAGGCACCAGGGCTGAGGAGAGGGCTTCGGCCAGCATTTCGCGCCGGGCCGGGATCTGTTGCCCGGCCAGTCCAGCCTGCGGAAGCACCTGCCCGGCGAGAGCAAGCCTTCGCCGGGCTTCACCGATGCTGATCCGCAACCGGGCCCGAAGGAACTCAGCGGCATTCCGGTACCCGTCATCCAAAGGGCTCACTGTTGAAGCGGCGGCCCGTCCTCCAGAACCCTCGCCGACTACCGAACCCTCGCCGACTACGGAACCGGCCTCATCCACGGAAGGTGCCGATTTAGTGGAGCGTGCTTCACCAGCGGCAGCTGATGCCGGGTTGGGTTCTGGCTCCGGTTCAGACCACCCCGTCCGCCATCCCGGCGCGGCCCCAGACAACCCGGGTCCTGCTTGCTGTGCTTCTTTCCGGGTCCGTTCCACCGCCTGCGCCGCGACGACCTGCAAGTACTCCAACGACCGGGACATCTCCTCGACCCTGCCCGCAAAATCAGCGGCCTCAACAAAACCAAACAACCGCGCCTCATCGGCTACGGATTTACGAAGCGACCCCAAGGCTTCGCTCGCCTGCTCAAGCGGCTCGCCCACAGCACTGGGTGAAGGCCGGCCGGCTTCGATCAGACTTGCTCTGCGCTTGATGTCGGCGGCCAAGACTACGGGCAAACCAGCCTCAGCGTCCATGGAGTTCACGCCGTCACTTGTGCTGAACTCCGGTAAGCCGCTCAATGACTCGAATCCGGGAAGCAGCCCAGCGCCTCGAGAGCTACCCGCGAGAGTGTCGGTCGCCGTCGAACCCCTTAACGTGGCCGTCCGGACAGGGACGCCAAGGGACCGCTGACGCAGCAGGGCATCGGCGCGTGGCGAACCCGCCCGCCGTGCCACGACCTGCCCGATGATTCCCATACATAAACCCTGTCATGGAGCTCTGACATTATTAGCGCGTGCGGTTACCGGGTGATCTGTTCGCGCAGGATGTCGGCATGACCGCAGTGCTGTGCGAGCTCGCGGAGCATGTGCAGGTAAACCCATCTGAGTGGCAGCGGGCCGCGTTGGTTACCCAGCACCAGGTCATCGAGTCCAAGGGGAGTGGCCGCCCGTTTGGAGGCTTCGCACGCCTCTCGATGCGCTGCCTGAATACTGGCAATGGTGTCTTGGTCGTCCAGAATGAACGACTCGTCAGGCGTGGCCGGGATGCCAATCTCGCTCCGCGGCCGAGAGGTGATGGCTTCGTCGAACCAGACTTTCTCCACGAACGTCACGTGCTTAACCAAGCCCAGAAGTGTTGTTCGGGAAGACACCAAGGATCGGCGTGCCTGCTCCTCCGTGAGTCCATTTAGGCACTCGTTGAGGGCTCTGCGGTGCTCGTCGAGGAAGGCGTCGAACTGCGTCCGGGCATCGAGTTTGATGGCATCCTCAGCCAAAGTCTGCGGTGTGGCACTCATCCGAAAACCACCGTGCCGTCGTCGTTAATGCCCCAGCCGGGGTTGTGCGCGATTTCCCAAACAATCCCATTCGGGTCCTTGACGTGACCGTGGAAGATGCCGCCAAACGCACCGGACTGGGCGGGTTTCACCACAGTTGCCCCGGCCGACGCCAGGGAGTCGATGGTGCTGGACACCTCAGCCGGGCTGCCGACGTTGTGTGAGAGCGTCACGCCGCTGACTCCTGGCGTAGGAGCAGCGGCGCCGAGGTCCTGATCGAACTTGCCGGCGTCAAACAGGCCGAGCATCAGTCCCGGCGCAACCTGGAAGAAAAGGATCTCGCCGGGAACATCCATGGCAGGATCCCAGCCGAGCCCGTCCTTGTAGAAGGCTCGTGCGGCGTCGAGGTCCTTTGTGGCGAAGGTGAGGAAGTGCAGTCGCTGGTCCATACGGGAATCGTAGCGGGAAGGTACGACGGCGGCAGCCGCCTATCGTCGCGGCGGCAGACCCGCCTAGGTGCTTCTGCAACGATCCGGTGGTCATTCGTGGGAATCAGGAACCCCTGGCCATCCACCGCGGCAAGAACAACCGGGTAAGCAAGGGCGAGCCTCCACTCGAGAGGGCATCCTGCGTCCGCCCTACGAAGCCCCTCAACATCACCAAGTAGCCCGACTTGCCGGGTCCTGTTGAGGCCCGGTCAAAGCTGGTGGGAGGATGGAGCAGTGGAACCCCTCTTCGACTTCCTTGGCAGTTACTGGTGGCTCATTTTCCCTATCGGCGGGATGGCTGGTGGCTGGGCAAGGTCGTGGTCGAAGGCCAGCGAGGAGCGGCACCGGCGCAAGGTTGAGTTGCTGAAGTTACGGAACCAACTGGCGGTCCATGAGGAAGCCAATCAGGCCGAAGTTGCCTCGTTGATGGCCGCACATGATTCAGTGAACCAGCGGTGGCTGGAGTATGAGCTCGACGTCGGTAACCTCATTGATTTCCCGCTGATGACGGACGTCCGCGAACCCCTTACGGTCGCGTTCCTACGGGCCAAAAAGGAAGCTGACGGGCTACGTCCCGCTGCAGCGGAAGACATTTCGACGCCGGCCCGGTTGGCTGAGTACCGTGCAGCTGTCCACAGCTTTGAACTCGCTTTCGACGTTGCGGAACGGGAAGCAAGGCGCATCAAGGACGGCAACTTCAGCGGCCCGGAGCGGCAGCGGTTGGCCACGGCAAGGAAGCTGCTTCGCATCGCTGAAGACACCGCAGCCACCCCAGCCGAACGTCAAACGGCTTACAAGCGCGCCCGCAAGGAACTCGATGGCCTGATCGTCCTGCCAGAAGCCACGGTCGCCGCTCTTGAAAGCAAGATCATCAGCATGTTGGACACCCGCAAGGACCCCGACACGGACGTCCGGTTCGCTTGAGGCTCTGGTGCTGTGGCATCCCCACCCTCTTTGAACTCCCAAGGGCAGTCATCCAACCGAAATAGGGTGCATTCTGATCTCTCAGGATCCAAAGTGGGTCGCCACGGCAAAGCCGCTAGCCGAACTCAATTCCCATCACCGTCCGCACCAACGCCCCGCCCAGGTCGTCCTCGAGCTGCCGCATTCCCAGCCGTTCAGCCACCCGACGCGAGGCTCCGTTGTCCGGGTGGATAATTGCCACTAGGCGACCAACCCTAAGAACATCCCGCGCATATTCCAGGCAGGCCATAGCCGCCTCCGTTGCATACCCCCGGCCTTGAAGGTTCAGGCGAACGTGGTAGCCGACTTCAAGCTCGGCCCGCCCGTTGACTTGTTGCCACGTCAACCCGCAGTCGCCGACAAACCCGCCGTCGTGCGTTTCGACGATCCACAACCCAAAACCGTCGCGAGCGTAGTTCGTCTGGTTCCACTCGATCCAAGCCAGTGCTTCTTCCCGTGTTTTGGGCGCTGGGTAGTACCTCATGACCGCGGGATCGCCGAGCATTGAGTTCATTACCTCAAGATCGGCGAGCGTCATCTCGCGAAAGCGGAGGCGGGCTGTCGGGTGGGGGAGCATCTCCGAAGCCTAGCTGCAGGAGACCCGCGCCTCCACCACCTTCTTTGAACTCGGCAGGGCCCTAAAACAACCCAAATCGGCCGAATTGGAGCCCCGAAGAATCCAAATTGGGTGGTGACGGCACGCCCCTTCTCCGTCCGAGTCTCTTAGCCCCGGCCCATGCTCGTCGATGGGTCGCCGCCGCCTTCTGAGGGGTCGGCGCGTAGGTCGTCAGGGTCGCCGCTGGGCAGGCCGGCCGGGCCAGACACGTCGCCTGAGCCGGCAGAAACGTCAGCGTCCGCCTGGCCGTCCTGGTGAGTTCCGCCGTCGTGAGTTCCGCCGTCATGCGAGCCTTCGGCGCGGTGCCTTGGCGCGTCGCCTGTCGCGGCGGGGCTCCGCTGGGTGTCATTCGGAGAGAGGTCCTCATCCATGGCGTTGGAGCCTTCGCTGATGGAGGAATGGACCTGGACGTCGTCGTCTTTGTCGCCCGGCTCGGGGACCCGCCCGTCGTCGACGGGATCGGAGGTGCCCGCCAGATCTTCCATCGCGTTTTCGGTGGCCTTGCGGATGCTGTCTTCTACGCCCATCAGAACGACTCCTTTACACGAATGGTCCGTACCCGGTTTTCGGATTGCATTAGTAAGCCTACTTACTTTCATGATCATGCGAAACCCTTCCCGAGGTTGACAAACGCCTCTTTTCGACTCATGTATCCGCAGGTCAAGACCACTCGGGCCGCACTTTGTACCGGTGATCGTTGGAGGATAAGGTATTGCCAGACCGTTTTGCAGAGGGCGGCAATATTCGCTCCTTTGCTGTCTGCTGGGGACGCTTTTCAGTCAGTAGGAACGTGCATGGTCAACCCCCGCCCTGAGCAGGAAGCTCTCCAGAATGGATACTTTTTGGATCTCGTCCTGGGCAGCGAAGACGTCGAGGCTTTCCTCGGTGATCTCGCGGCTTTCTCCGCCGAAAGCCTCTCGCATCCAGAAACACCCGTCTTCTGCGGCATCACTGTATTGCGTCGAAAGAAGTCGGCCACCGCAGCCAGCAGTGACCAACGGGCCAGAGCAATGGATGAGCTCCAAAACGACTTTGACGGCCCTTGCCTCACGGCCATGGACAAGCTCACGCCGGTCATGGTGCCAGACCTTCTTCAGGAGCACCGTTGGCCCGGGTATGTGCAGGCTGCCGCTCATTCAGGGCTGCGATCGATCCTGAGCGTCCCCCTTTTGGTGGAAGGCGATACGCGTGCGGCGTTGAACCTTTACTCCGAGCAACCGGACGCGTTCAGCGACACCGACGTAGAGCGGGCAGAAGTTTTTGCGTCCCACGCCTCAAAATCGTTGCGCCTCGCCCTGAAGATTGCACAGCTCAGTGATGCCCGGAACGATCTCGCAGCGGCCATGCAGTCCCGCACCGTGATTGATCTCGCTGTCGGGGCAATCATGGCTCAGAACCACTGCAGCCAGGACGAGGCCTTCACCATCCTTCGCACCGCTTCCAGTAATCGCAACATCAAGCTGCGGCACTTGGCCAAGTCGATCATCTCCGCCGTTTCGTCGGGGAAGATCACCACGCACTTCGAGGAGTAGCCTGGCACGCCCGCCCCGTGAACCTGTTTCGTGACCCGAGGCAACAATGGAGCAGACTTAGACGGGTGACCGTCAACAAACCTCGCCCCGGCCTTGCAATAGCTGCGCTGAGCCTCGGGACGGCGCTGAACCCATTGAACTCGTCCATGATCGCCGTCGCGCTGGTGGTCCTGCGGGAGCATTTCGAGCTCGACGTCGCCACCGTCACTTGGGTGATCACCTCGTTCTACCTCGCGTCCGCAGCCGGCCAGCCCCTGATGGGCCGGCTCGCCGACCGCTTCGGACCGCGCCGCTTGTTCATGTTCGGCATGGCGTTGGTGGCGGTCACGTGCGCGATCGCACCGTTCCTGCACAACTTCGCGTTGGTCTGCGTGGCCCGCGCGCTCATGGCTGTAGGGACCGCGACGGCGTACCCGTCCGCCGTCGTGATGGTCACCGAGCTGAGCCGGCTCACGAACCTCCCATCCACGCGGCCATTGGGCCGGATCCAGATGGCGAACACGTCGGCTGCGGCTGTGGGCCCGGTGGTCGGCGGCCTGCTGGTGAGCCTCGTTGGTTGGCAGGCGCTGTTCGCGATCAATGTGCCCATCGCTTTGTTGGCGATGATCGTGGTGTACAAAGTTGCGCCGGTGGATTCCGGCCGCGAGACCGGCAAGCTCGGCCAACTTATCCGCGATTCCGACATCCCCGGCATCCTCGCGTTCGTCTCCTCGCTGATGCTGGCCATGATGGCGCTGCTCAACGTGATGCCCGGCTACCGCTGGTACCTGCTGGGCGCCGCTACGGTGATCGGCGCGCTCTTCGCCTGGCGCGAGCTGCGCTTCCAGCCGCCGTTCCTGGACCTGCGTCTGCTGGGCCGGAACCGGCCGCTGCTGCTGGTCTACCTGCTGTTCGTCGTGTTCAGCGGCGTCTACTACTTTGCGTTTTTCGGCCTCCCGCAGCTGCTGCAGGAAGCAGGCAATTACGACGCCGGTGTGGTGGGCCTGCTGATGCTGCCTCTTGCGGCGTTGTCGGTTGTGGTGACGCCACTGACCGTGCGGTTCATTGAGCGCTTCGGTGTGCGGTCAGTACTGATCACCGGGGTGTTGATCCTGACCATCGCGACCGGCACGCTCGGGTTCCTGACCATGACTTTGTGGGCGCCGCTGGTGTTCGTCCTGACTGCCTTGATGGGTGTCCCGTATGGGGTGGTCAGCACCGCGTCGAACCAAGGCCTCTACGTTTCTGCGCGCCCCGAGGAAAGGGGAGTGGCTACCGGGATCTTCCAGACGTGCCGATACCTCGGGGCTATCACCGCGACCGTACTAATTGGTGTGCTTTACGGCTCTGGGGTGAACCAGGCGAACTGGGGGCTCATGATCGTGGTGATGCTCGGTCTCAGTGCCGTGGTGCTGGTGCTCGCGGTGATGTGGCGGAAGCCCACGGTCTAGGGATTCAGTGGGACCAGAAGTCCCACCGCGCCGGCCACGGAGAGTGCTGCGCGCGCATGATTGGCGGGCACCCAGCCTTGCAAGAACTGGGTCCAGTCTTGGCTGGAACCCTGGGCCAACCGGTTGTTGAGCGGCACATTGATTGCCATGGTTGAGACGAATCCAGCCAGGCAAGCGGCGGCTCCCGCCACACGCAGTATCGGCTGGCTTCCGGGATCAACGACGGCGGTAATCACCACGGCCGCGGATGCGGCGGCCGAGCCGAAGAACAGGATCATGAACGGCGGGGTCACTGCTTTCTGGTTGATGGAGTTCATGGCGGTGATGGCTTCGCTTGCTGGCCGGCCCCTGAGGGCAGGCATCACGAGTGCGGAGAAGGCGAAGTAGAAGCCGCCCACCAAGGCCGAACCAGTTCCAGCGGCCATCGGAAGCCAGGTGCTGAGATTTGTCATGTTCTCAGCCTGACCCGAAGTAGTGAGACTCTGAACGGCTTGGAGTCTAGTTTTCATATGCAAGCGTCTAAACTGACCTCATGGATCCCTTGTCGCAGTTCTTGACCGGCCCCAGGGCGCAGGCTGCGTTTGCCCTGCGCGTGGTGATGGACCCGCCGTTCGCCATTGACGTGATGGACCAGGCAGCGCTCACCGTGATTGTTGCCGTCCGGGGACAAGCGTGGATCACTGCGGAAGGCGGGGACCCTGGGCTTCTGGTTCGAGGCCAGGCGGCCACTGTCCGCGGACCGGGCCCTTATGTCGTGGCTGATACACCCCGTAGGCCAACCACTGTTGTGATCGCCCATGACCAGTCCTGCCGAACCCCCGACGGTGAGCATTTGGAACTCACTTTCTCCCAAGGCGTGCGGACGTGGGGCAACAGCCCGGACGGGGAAACGGTGCTGCTGATCGGCACGTATCAATCGGAGGCTGCGGCTGGCCAGCTGGCCATTGCGGCCCTGCCCACTATGGCGGTGTTCGTAGAAGAAGACATCGACGCCGGGTTGCTTGCGATGCTGGAACGTGAACTCACCCACCAAGGCTTGGGGCGGGAAGGCGCACTGGACAGGATTCTGGATCTTCTCCTGCTGCAGCTGGTGCGGGTCAGCGTAGACCGCGCCGAATCCGGCAACCCAAGCTGGGCTGCCGGAACCCGCGACCCCGTTGTTGCCCAAGCGCTCGCGGCCCTGCATCAAGAGCCGGCGACGCCGTGGACCGTGGCGAAATTGGCGCTAAGGTGCCACGTCTCAAGGGCGACCATGGCCGCGCGCTTCCGTGCCGCCGTCGGGCAGTCACCCATGGCTTACCTGACCACGTGGCGACTGGCGCTGGCCGCCGACAGATTGGCGTCCAGCACTGATACCACTGCCGTGATTGCCGAGGAAGTCGGCTACAGCAACGCCTTCACGTTTAGCACTGCATTTTCTCGTGAGTATGGGGTGAGTCCGAGCGGATATCGGAAGTCCGCCTCGGGAAGTTAGCGCTCACGGTGAGCCCCTTGACTTAATAACTGAGTGCACTCATAATTGAGTTAAGTCAGTAATTATCAAAGGAGTGTCCTGTGAAAGCCTTCGTCCTCACCCAGTACAAGCAACCGTTGCAGCAGATCGACGTCCCTGAGCCCGTGCTCGGGGATCATGACGTGCTGGTCCAAGTGAAAGCCGCCGGACTGAACCAGCTCGACGAGAAGATCAGGCTTGGGGAGTTGAAGCAGGTCCTCCCATACAAGCTGCCGCAGGTTCTTGGCCACGATGTGGCCGGCACCGTTGTGCAGGTCGGGGCGAAGGTGCGGTCCTTCAAGCCCGGCGACGAGGTGTTTGCACGCCCTGGAAAAGACAGCATCGGGACGTTCGCGGAGCGCGTCGCTGTCGCCGAGGAAGACCTGGCCATCAAGCCGTCAACCATCACCATGGAAGAGGCCGGCTCGCTTCCGTTGGTGGCGTTGACCGCCTGGCAGGCACTTGTTGAGCGGGGCTTCGTGGGCCCGGGCCACAAGGTACTCATCCATGCTGGTGCCGGGGGAGTGGGCTCCCTCGCTATCCAGCTCGCCAAGTACCTCGGGGCCACCGTAGCTACTACGGTCAGTGCCGGGAACAGGGACTTTGTTCGGGAACTCGGCGCGGATGTGGTGATCGACTACCGGACAGAGGACTTCGCGGAGATCCTTCACGATTACGACCTGGTCCTGGACAGCCTCGGGGGCGTGAACCTGGAGCGCTCCATGACAGTCCTGAAGCCGGGCGGAAAAGTTATCGGCATCGTCGGACCTCCGGATGCCGGCACCGCTCGCCAGTTGGGTGCGAATGCGCTGTTGCGGGGTGTCATAGCTTTGCTCAGCTCGGGCGTGCGACGCAAGGCCAAGCGCCTTGGTGTCACGTACGAGTTCCTCTTCATGCGCGCCGACGGCAAGCAGTTGCGGGAGATCGCGGCACTCATTGATGCCGGAGAAATCAGGCCAGTAGTTGGACGGGTCATTCCGTTCGATCAGACCTCCGAGGTCCTGTCTGCCCTTGATAAGGGCGGGGTCCGCGGCAAGACCGTGGTCAGCCATCACTAGTCACCAAACAACACCGACAGGACGAACATCATGAGCAGCAAACCGCACAAGCAGAGCAGCAGATACTTCCAGGTGCCCGCGAAAACCGTGACGACCGACGGTGTCAGCTACGCGTACCGTGAGTTGGGGCCCAAGGGTGGAATTCCGGTAGTTTTCCTGATTCACCTTGCCGGGACTATGGACAACTGGGACCCGCGCATCATCGATCCCATCGCCGGGAAACATCACGTGATCACGTTCAGCAACCGCGGCGTAGGAGCCTCCACAGGAACCGTTCCGGACAGCATCGAAAGCATGGCCGACGACGCCGCTGGCTTCATCAACGCCCTCGGTTATCAGAAGGTGGATCTCTTCGGCTTCTCACTCGGTGGCATGATCGCCCAGTCGCTGGTGGAAAAGCACCCCAACCTAGTCCGCAAACTTGTGCTCGCCGGTACGGGTCCTGCCGGTGGAGAAGGAATCCAGAAGATCATCGGAACCACGTACTACGACATACTCCGGGGTACTTTGACCCGGCAGGATCCTAAGGAGTTCCTCTTCTTCAACCGGAATGCCGCCGGGAAACCTGCTGCGCGAGCTTTCATTGAGCGGCTGAAGGAGCGCACCACCAATCGCGAGGCGCCCATCAAGCTCCAGGCGTTCCAGACGCAACTGAAGGCCATTAGGCGGTGGGGACTGTCGCCGTCGGCCGATCTGGGAGTCATCACCCAGCCGACGCTTATCGCCAACGGTGACAACGACCGCATGGTGCCCTCCGAGCTTTCCCATGACATGCACCGGAGGATTCCCGGCAGCGAGCTGGTCATCTACCCTGACTCCGGGCATGGTGGCATCTTCCAGTTCCATGACAGGTTCGTACCTGTAGCTCTCGAATTCCTGGGCCGCTGATTTGTCGGACCGCTGATACGGTAGCTGAATGCAGCCTGCGCCCCAGACACTTGGCCGACGTGAACGGAATAAGCAGGAGAAGCTGGACCGAATCACCGCGGCCGCCCGAGAGCTCTTCACCCAATACGGAGTGGATGAGGTCACCACCCAGCAAGTGGCGGAAAAGGCCGATGTCGGATCGGGAACCTTGTTCTTGTACGCCAAGACCAAGGCGGAGCTGCTTCTCCTGGTGCACAACGTGAAATACGCCCAAGCCCTCGACTCAGGAATTGACGCCGCCTCCAAGGAAAATTCGGTGGCCGACGCGGTGATGGCCATCATTCGTCCCATCATTGAGTGCAACCGCGTTCAGATTGAGAACGGCCGCACCTACCTGAGGGAAATCGTCTTCGGTGATCCTGCCGAACCCCATCATGCAGAGGCGCTGTCGCTCACCATGCGCACAGAGACCGCCATTGCAGAGATTCTTGCTCAGGACGAGCGACTGGCTGCCCGTGATCCGGAAAAGCTGGCTCAGATCGTCACGTCCGTCATGTTTATTAGCATGGCGTCATCGGCAAATACCGAACTCACTGACGCCCAGGTTGGCGACGAGATCCGGGATCAGATCAGCGTGCTCCTGGGCGTCTAGCTAGTAGAGGGCTTGCCGTTCATTGGGCAGGATTGTCAGCGTTGGAGGAACGCCTCGTGCTGGCGGTGCGCCTCGGCAACCTGCTCGCGGATCTTCTCCACATCCTTCGCCTTGTTCCTGTACTTCAGGGGCATCTGCACGATCTGGGCTTCTTCCGCAGTCAGTGCCCGGTAGATGCGCTCACGCTCGTTGGCGTCGGCCGTGTAGTCGAGGTCGAGGTAGTTGACGGCGTGCCGGCGTGCGTTGTTGATGGCGGTTTGTGCCTTGCCGGCCGGGCTGAGAAGTGAGAGCACCACGGTGATGACCAGGGTTCCGATGATCACGCTCAGCGACAGGCCCGTGGTGATTTCGATGACGTTGACGTGTTCGCCGTCGTTGATGAAGGGCAGGGTGTTCTCGTGCAGGGCGTGCAGGATCAGCTTGACGCCGATGAACGCGAGGATGGCTGCCAGGCCGTAGGAGAGGTAGATGAGGCGGTCAAGCAGGCCGTCGATGAGGAAGTAGAGCTGGCGCAAGCCCATCAGTGAGAAGGCCGTGGCGGTGAACACGATGAACACGTTCTGGGTGAGGCCGAAGATCGCAGGGATGGAGTCGAGGGCGAAGAGGATGTCCGTGCCGCCGATGGCCACCATTACCAACAGCATGGGAGTGAGGGCCCGCTTGCCGTTGACCAAGGTGAAGAGCTTGTCGCCGTCGTACTTATCCGTCGTGTGGAAGAACTTCTTGGCCAGCCGGATGATGAAGTTGTTGGCTTGCTTGTCGCCGTGGCCATCGGGCTTGAGCAGGTTGCCTGCAGTGAGGAGCAGGATGAGGCCGAAGATGTAGAACACCCAAGCGAACGAGTTGATCAGTGCGGCGCCCAGGAAGATGAAGCCGGTCCTGGCGATCAGCGAGAAAACGATGCCGAAGAGCAGGACTTTCTGCTGATCTTCACGCGGGACCCGGAAGCTCGCCATGATGATCAGGAACACGAAGAGGTTGTCTACTGAGAGGGCCTTCTCCGTGATGTAGCCGGCGAAGTACTCCGAACCCATTTGGCCGCCGCCAAAGATCAGGACCAGAACGCCGAAGACCACAGCCAGTCCCACGTAGATGCCGGACCAGATGGCCGCTTCCTTCAGTGAGGGGACGTGGGCCTTCCGGATGTGGAAGAAGTAGTCGAAGGCGAGCAGCGCCAGAATAACGACGATGGTGATGCCCCAAATGAGGGGAGAGACAGTCATATGATCCTGCTTTCGTGAGGTGCGGCGTGGTACTCACCGAGGGTCAGAACTTCTGGGTTCAAATTTACCGGCTTCGTTGCGGCTGGTGATAACTGGATGACATGCAGCTGCTTAGGAAAGTACTTGACAATATGGAAAGTACTTTCCTAGGCTGGCGTCACAGAACATCACCACTTGGGGGAACCATGAGCGAGAACACAGGCAACATGTCAGCAGCTGAAGCACGCGAACTCCTGGCGAGGGCTGATTCGCTGGGTAGGGCATCAATAAACGCAGCCGCCTGGCCTGTGGCCGTGATGTTCACCAGTCTCGCGATCATGGGTTCGCTGCTGATGATCGGGATGCACATCGTGGCCCACACCGGGTACGGCGCGGCACTTCTGGCCTGTTCAGTGGGTGCTTGGGGCGCCGTGACGGCTTGCATCTGGCCCATGTTCCAAACGTCAACCAAGGCCGGCTACACAAAACGGTTCGTCACATCCCTCATCGCCTACTTCGCCCTGTACGTTGTGGCGCTGGTTAGCGGAGCGTACTTCTTCGCCGACGGAAACCTCTGGTTCTACATTCCGGCGGCTATTGCCTTGGCTGCCATCGGCCTAGCTGCCGCCTTCCGCGAGCTGCGCGCATGAGCACACCAGCAGAACACCCGCGGCACAAGCTCAACGAGCTCGTCCACTCGCCGGTCCGCTTCTCCATCATGGCCGCCCTCGCGAAGGCTGAATCACTCGACTTCAAGGACCTGCGTGACGCCATACAAGTCAGCGACTCAGTGTTGAGCAAGCAGCTCTCAATTTTGGAAAAGGCCGAGTTCGTGAAGATCAAGAAGAGCTTCGCCGGCAAGATGCCGCGGACATCGGCAAGCGTGACGGCCTCCGGGCGGGACGTATGGGCAGGACACCTGCAGACTCTGCGGGACATTGCCGGCGGCTAGGTTCCGAAGTTGTGGCTCAGCTCCTGAGCAGGAGTTCCAGTTCCAAGGAAGTGGAACGGGAGGCTTCCAGCGTTGGCTGTTTGCGGAACCTTTGGCTGGGCGCGGACAAGGACCCAGTACGGTTGGAGGATGGCTGATGTTGCGGGGAGTCGCTGGGTAATCACGGGTGCTGCTGGGACGATCGGATCCGCCCTTCGTGCGGCCCTCTCCGAGCTGCACGTTGGGTTGGTGTCCACTGATATTCGCTCGGTATCGCCGATTGGGCCGAATGATGTCGTGGTGACGGCGGATCTCAGTGACCTGAACTCGTTGGTGGAGCTGTTCGCGAACGCGGATGGTGTGATCCACCTTGGAGGGATCCCTGATGAGGCGGATTTCCATGACCTGGCGGAGGTAAACATCGTCGGTACGTACCACGTTCTGGAGGCTGCCCGACGGGCAGGTGTGTCCCGGGTGGTCTACGCCAGCAGCAACCGCCTGACGGGTATGTACTCCGCCGGCGTTCGGGTCTCACCTGAGATGCCGCCCCGACCGGACGGCTTCTACGGGGTGTCGAAGGTAGCGGGCGAAGCTCTTTGCCGGCTCTACGCGGACAAATTTGGCCTCAGCACCATCGCGGTGCGTATCGGCAGTTACGAACATCGTCCGGGTTCTGCGCGCGAGCAGCGGACCTGGCTCAGCCCGTCAGATGCGGTTCGGGCGTTCCTGGCCGCCATGACGACGACTGAACACGTAGCCGTCTTTTACGCCGTCTCGGCAAACACCGCTGGGTGGTGGGACTTAGATGCGGGAGAAGCTGTCGGGTTCCTTCCTGAGGACGACGCTGCCCAGTGGGGAGCGGAGGCGGACTTCGATCCGTCGTTGCCCCAAGGCGGGATCTACGCGGCCGAGGAGTATTCGACCGACAAGACGCGCCTGTAGCAGGGGGGCTAACAAGGCTCCACGGTAAACGGCGCACACGGCGGTCCGCGGCTTAGAGGTTGTCTCCTTTCCTGTTCAACAGGCCTTCCGTAAAACTCTATTCCTCATACCCGCTGGGGGTATCAACTTTCTGTGTCCCTAGGTGTTGACACCCATACCCCCTATGGGTATACCCTGCATCTAGTCGGTATCTCCGGCAGTTCTCAGGAGGAAGATAAATGTCTAACCATCCACCCCTTTCGCCGGCGAAGCGCTGGCTAGGCCTGGTGCTGATCGCTACGGCGCAGTTCGTCGTCATTATGGACACCTCGATCATTGGTGTCGCTCTGCCCGATATTCAAAAGGACCTTGGATTCACGCCGGAATCTCTGTCATGGGTCTTCAACGCGTACGTCGTGGCCTTCGGAGGCCTGCTCCTGTTGGGAGGTCGTCTCTCGGATGTCTTCGGCGCTCGGAAGATCTTTGCGTTGGGATGGATCATCCTCATCGCGGGCTCGTTGCTGGCTGGGGCGGCCAACAATGTCGGACTGGAGATTGCTGGCCGCGCTATCCAAGGTGCCGGTTCCGCGTTGATTGCGCCGGCGGCTCTTACTCTGCTGATGATGCTGTTCGGCGGTACGTCGGACCTTCCGAAAGCATTCGCTGTCTACGGCGCAGCGGCGCCCATCGGAGGCACTGCCGGAGTCTTCCTCGGTGGAGTGCTGACGGAGTATGCAAGCTGGCCTTGGGTGTTCTACGTAACCATCCCGATCGCGGCCTTCGTTCTCGCATTCACGGCAACATCGCTTCCCCGAACTGTGCGGAAGGCGTCTGGTTCCATCGACGTCGCCGGGGCGCTCACGGTCACCGGCGGGCTTGCCGCAGTGGTCTACGCCGTTGTCAACGCACCTGAAGTTGGCTGGCTCACTGTCCCCACCCTCAGCATCCTGGCTGGCGGTCTCGTCCTGCTGGTGATTTTCTTCATCATCCAGGCACGGAGCCGTAACCCCCTGATGCGTCTCGGCTTGCTTCGCGCACCCTTGCTTGGCGCCGCCAACGGCGCACAACTGCTGCTGGGTGCTGCATGGGTGTCCATGTGGTTCTTCCTGAACCTGTACCTTCAGCAGGTTCTGGGCGCGACTGCCTTCGCAGCCGGCGCCGCGCTCCTCCCGATGACAGGCCTTGTAGTTCTCGTCATGATCGCATGGGCTCCACGGCTCCAAGGGAGGTTCGGCGCCAAGTCGCTGATTGTTAGCGGCCTGCTCTTGTTGGCTGCCGGGCTCGTGTGGCTTTCCTTTGTTCGTCCGGACGGCAATTATGCTGTCGACGTTCTTCCTGCATCGCTCTTAGCCGCCCTCGGAATGTCACTGGCGTTCGTCCCCTCGCTTGGTACCGCCATTAACGCGGCCCCGCCCGCTGAAACCGGCGTTGCTTCGGGGCTGGTGAGCACCAGTTACCAGATCGGGTCCGCACTTGGACTCGCAGTCCTGACGGCAATCGTTTACGGCATCTCCGGTACCGACCCCTCTCGGGTAGAGCTGACGCAAGGGTATTCAGCGGCCTTCATCGGCGCTGGAATCCTCGCCTTGGCCGGCGCCGTGATCACAGGCTTTGCAATGAAGAAGCCCCGGTCATCCATTCCGGCAGCTGACGAATCGATCTCGGTGTAACCGGCAGGAGAGTTCAGGAACCGACTCTCTTCCGGCTGCGGACAGAGCTCCAACAGACTTGCCTGAGCGAAATTGAGCTCAGCCATCAATCACTAGAAGGGAAATGCAATGCACACCCCAAAACTGCTCATCGCTTACGACGGGTCCCCCAACGCGCAGAGCGCAATGCAAACAGTCGCAGATCTATTTCCAGGCGCAACAGCCGTGCTGCTCTATGCCCGCCAACCGCTGGAAGGCTTCGCCGCGCATCTGGAAGGCCATCCGGCGCTGGAGGAATTACAGGAGCTTGACGCCGCAGCACTGGACGTTTCAGAACGGATTGCCGCTGACGGTGCGGAATTGGCACGCAGCCTCGGCTTGATCGCCGAGCCGTTGATCGCGTCCACGATGGCCACGGCGTCCGAAACCATCGTGGACACCGCCGAGGAGTTGGATGTTGATCTGATCGTTCTGGGTTCCCGGGGGTTGCGTGGCTTCAAAGCAACCTTGCTGGGAAGCACCTCGGCCAACGTCCTTCACCACGCCACCCGACCAACCTTGGTGATTCCCTCGGAAGCGGTGGCATCGGCTCGCCGGAGCAGCCGCATGCTGACGGACACGAACTAGGCCGAACCCCAAGTGGCCGCCCTGCACCTGCAGGGCGGCCACTTCTTTACCTGCGCCCGATCTGGGCTATCACCGTGACAGCCACCAGGGCGATAAGGGCGGCACTTAGCCCGTTGAATCCGATGTATGCCAGGACGGGCCCGGCGGCTGCGCCGCCTGCCGCTCCTGCCAAATTCATGAGTGAATCAGAAACGCCCTGCAGCCGTGGTCGATGAGTGGACGCAACCGCTTGGCTGACCATAGCGGAGCCAGCCAGAGTGGAGGCCGACCAGCCCAAGCCCAGCAAGCCCAAGCTCACGCTGACCAGGACGTCATTCCCGGACCCCAGCATGGCGAACAGCAGGGCACCAAGGAGTATGGCCTGCCCCGCCAGGGCAACTATCCGTGCGCCAAAGCGGTCCGTGAGGTAACCAAGGGCCGGGGAGAACGCGAACATGCCAACCACGTGCAGGCTGATCGTCAGCCCAACCATGTTGAGGGAGGCGCCATGTCCGGTCACATGCACGGGGGTCATGGCCATAAGTGCCACCATGACGGCGTGGCTCAAAGCCAGGGTGAGCACCGCACGTTTGGCACGCGGCGAAGAGCGCAGCAGCTGGAAACCGCCAACTGAAGTTCCTTGGGTCCGGGGCAGGATGCCTCCCGCGGCACTTTGGACTCCAGCTGCAATGAGCAACGGATCCGGCCGAAGGCCAACGAGATAGACGGCTGCTCCGAGCAGCTGCGCGATCCCGCCAATAATGAACCCTCCGGTGAACGGTGGCATCCCTATGATCTCGCCCAGCTTTTCTCCTGGCCCAAAGAGATTCGGCCCGACGACGGCCCCGATGGTTGTCGACCATACAACGCGGGATAAATCCCGCCCCCGGGTCGCCTCGCTCGCGAGGTCGGTTGCAGCGAAGCGGGCCTGCAGGTTCAGGGCGGAACCCGAGCCCATGAGGACCATGCCAATTAGGAGCAGCGGCAAACCGTTCACGCCCGCCGCGATGATCACAACCACGCCACCGAGCACAGCGATGCAAGCTCCTGTACTTAGCGAAATGCGCCGGCCCTTGGTCTGAGCCAGGCGGGCGAGGGGCACTGCCAACAGCGCGGCGCCCAGAGCCCCCATCGTCATGGCCATACCCGACCAAGCTGCGGAGCCGGAGACGTCAGCGACCAACATCGCCCCGAGGCTCATGGTGGCGCCGGTGCCGATTCCTCCAAGGATCTGGGCCAATGCCAGCACGCGGACAACTTTTCGTTGCATGGTGCGGGCGCGATTGGTATCGGGAAAAATGCCTGCGGACATGGTCACCTTCGGGTGGGGTTCGCGCGAAGGGTGCCGGGCGAGCCTTTGGCTTCCGTCGTCACTATCTTGAGACGAGCTTGTTTCATTACATGACCTTTCTGGTTGCTCCCTGGCGCTGGCCATCCTGTGGTCAGTGCGGGAGCCGAGTGGATAGTAGGACTGACTCCGGTCGGGCTCCTCTGTGGTCGGCCCGTTTGGGAGGCTTCTATCTATTGCTGATTTGATGGATCCGGATTGATCGCTTCTGCGTCTCCGGCGGTGACGATGCCATGATGGGAGCGGCGGGACTCCACAGCCCGGGAGGGAGATCGGCGATGTCGTGGAACCCGGCAAATCAGGAGTTACGGGACGGTGATTTTGCTGCGTGCAGCGAGCAATTCGGTGAAGGCATTCAGTCCGGCCACCGCGGTGATACCGCCCCCGGGCCGGTGGAAGCCAGTCAGTATTGCTTGGGGATCCTCGCTTCCCAGATGACGTTGGTGGCTGCCGGGCACCACTGCGCCGTACCCGGCCGCGGAGTGCTTGTAGACGGTAAGAGTGAATCCGGTGTCCGGGGTGTACGGACCCGGATCGGGCGCCCCAGTCAGATCATGCAGGGCCGCTCGGGCCGCATGGGCGCCTTGGGCAACGGCTGCATCCCAATGGTCGATGCGGTAAAGCTGCCCGTCCTTGGTCTGGTGAAGTGCTAGGCTGCCCGCTGCATAGACGGCCCGGTAGTCCCGGGCGCGCAAACGGGTATCGACGGCGACGCCCTTATCGGCACCGGTGAGCCAGTCGGAGCTTGGCATGGTGCCGTGGGCGATGACTACAAGATCTGACTCCAGGACCTGACCATTGCCCAACGTGATAGTGACAGAGGCGGGACCGGTAGTGAGAGTGGTGACATCCTGGCCGAAGTAGGCGTCTACGTTGTGTCGGTGAAGTTCGGCGATGCGCTCCGCGATTCGACTGCCCAACGCAGAGGCCAGTGGTGTTGCAGATCGCGCAATGAGGTGAACCCGGGTGCCGGCATCAGCGAGGAGGCTGGCGGTTTCAGCGCCGATGAACCCCGCACCCAGAACCGCGACACTCTTGCTTGCCGGGTTCTGCCCCAGTCGGTCGCGCAGCCGTGCGGCGTCGTCTGCCGTGTGGAGGTGGAAGACCTTATCGGGTGCGTCTGGCATACGGTCGGCAGGACGTGGGGAGCTCCCGGCAGCGGCGATTAGCGCGGAGTATGGCACAGTGCGACCGTCCGCCAAGGTGAGGACTGAACGTTCCGTGTCCACAGCGGCAGCGCGGGCCTGGAGGAGATCGCCCTCAAGTGCGCGGGCTCCAGGCTGAGTGATCTGCTCTCCAGTGAGCAGACCGGGCAGGATTCCCTTGTTGACCAGCGTCCGGTTGTAGGGCTGACGGGGCTCCCCGTTAATCAAAGCCAGCGGCCCCTCGAAGCCTTCAGCCCGCACCGTAGCTGCTGCGCTCAAACCCGCAGCCCCCGCACCAACAATGACGATTCCCTGCTGCTGATCCATTCCGGTCTCCTTGTCGTAAGCCACGTTTGACATTGATACCCCCTGTGGGTACCTTGGCAACTATACACATACCCCCTAGGGGTACAGCGAAAGGTAATGCAGACCATGAACACCACTGAATTCCAGGTCACCGGAATGACCTGCGGACACTGCGAAATGTCCATCCGCGAAGAGGTCCTGGATGTGCCCGGCGTCGAGTCTGTGGACGTAAGTCACCAGAGCGGCAGGCTGGTGGTCACCGGCACCGGGCCGGTGGAGGACGCGGCTGTCCTGGCCGCCGTGCAGACTGCCGGCTACCAGGGGGTGCGGTCGGCGTGAACGCAGCCGGAAGACTTGGTGCCTACGCGGCGGGGCTTGCCGTGATTTTCACCGGCACCTTCGCGGGCGCGGCGGCCCTTGTGCCGGAACAGGCCGTAGCAGCTTGGACGCACTCGGAAGGTTCCATGGACGGGCACGCCGGGGGCGGGCACGCAGAACAAACCACGCCTGATACCTCCACCGCGGCCGGTTCTCCGGTTCAGGGCGTAACCTCGGAACGCGCTGGCTACCTTTTGGGGAGCATTTCCGCGCCCACAGCCGTGGGCGCGGACGGAGAACTGGCATTTACCATTACGGGCAAGGACGAGTCACCGGTCACCGAGTTCGAGGCTTCCCATGAAAAACAGGCCCACCTGATCGTGGTGCGTTCGGACGGGACACAGTACCGTCATGTGCACCCCGTCATGGACGAAGCCGGGCGGTGGTCCCTGCCGTGGCGGTGGGAGGCGGCTGGTACGTACCGGATTTACGCCGACGTCGTCCCTACCGGCTCGGACGGGAATGTGACGCTGACCCGGACTGTCGATGTAGCCGGTTCACTCAAGCCAGCGGCACCGGAACTCACCGCTAATGATGAGGTCCAAGGGTTCCACGTCTCTCTCCAAGGCAACCTGCTAGCCGGATCACCATCGGATCTGACGGTCACTGTTAAGCGCAGTGGGCAGTCGGTGACAAACCTGCAGCCCTATCTGGGGGCTTATGGGCACCTGGTGGCTTTGCGGGCAGGCGACATGGCCTATCTGCATACCCATCCTGAAGGTGCCGAGCCAGGTCACGGCGGGGTCTCCGGGCCCGAAGTGAAATTTGCTACCACGCCCCCGACGCCGGGCCGCTATTACCTCTATTTCGATTTCCAGGTGGACGGGCAGGTCCACACTGCCCAGTTCACCGTCGACACCACGGGATCACCCCGCACTGCGACCGCACCCGCCCAGGAACCGGCACCCACCGACGGCGGCACAGCCGACGACGGACACGGCGGGCACTGACCCATCCCTCTACGACCCCCCCAAGGAGCGTGACCCTGACAGGTCGGGCTCCGTAGCGGGAGAAAGAAGCACCCCATGTCTGCATCAGCAGCCTGGCAGCCAGCGCCGGAACTCGACATCGAGCTAGAGATCGGCGGGATGACGTGCGCCTCGTGCGCCAACCGGATCGAACGCAAACTCAACAAGCTCGATGGCGTCATCGCCTCCGTAAACTACGCTACCGAAAAGGCCCGCATCACCGCTCCTGCCGGATACGATCCTCAGTCCTTGGTTGCGGAGGTCGAAAAGACCGGATACTCCGCGGCCCTGCCCAGCGCACGGCAGGAACATCAAAACGACGAAGACGACAACCGTCCCGACGCCGAACTGCGGTCGCTGAAACACCGTCTCATCGGCAGTGCCGTGCTCGCGATCCCCGTCATCGCCATGGCGATGCTCCCTGCCCTGCAGTTCAATTACTGGCAATGGCTTTCCTTGGCGATGGCCGCTCCGGTGATCCTCTGGGCGGGCTGGCCCTTCCACAAAGCCGCGTACACCAACCTGCGGCACGGTGCCGCGACCATGGACACCCTGATCTCCATGGGCACCACTGCTGCGTTCCTGTGGTCCCTTTACGCCCTGTTCTTCGGCACCGCCGGGATGCCGGGGATGACGCACCCCTTCGAACTGACCGTGGCTCCCACTGATGGTGCGGGCAACATCTACCTGGAAGTCGGCGCCGGGGTGATCCTGTTCATCCTGGCAGGCCGCTACTTTGAGAAGCGTTCCAAACGCCAGGCCGGGGCAGCGCTGCGTGCCTTACTGGAGTTGGGCGCCAAGGACGTGGCCGTGCTGCGCGACGGTGACGAGATTCGCATCCCCACCGATCAGCTGTCCGTCGGCGATGAGTTCATAGTCCGGCCGGGCGAGAAGATTGCAACGGACGGCGTGGTCGTCAGCGGCCGCAGCGCGGTGGACGAGTCGATGCTCACCGGCGAATCGGTGCCTGTGGAAGTCGGCGCCGGCGACACAGTGACCGGCGCCACCGTCAATTCCGGTGGCCGGCTGGTCATCCGCGCCACACGCGTAGGTTCGGACACCCAGCTGGCGCAAATGGCGCAACTGGTGGAGAACGCCCAATCCGGCAAGGCCGAGGTCCAACGTTTGGCTGACCGGATCTCCGGTGTATTCGTGCCCATCGTGATCGCAGTGGCTGTTGGCACACTGGCCGCGTGGCTCGGCGCAGGATTTCCGGTAACGGCCGCATTCACCGCGGCCGTGGCCGTTCTCATCATCGCCTGCCCGTGCGCCCTGGGATTGGCCACGCCAACCGCACTGTTGGTCGGCACCGGCCGGGGAGCCCAATTGGGCATCCTGATCAAGGGCCCAGAAGTCCTCGAATCAACCCGCAAGGTCGACACCATCCTGCTCGACAAGACCGGAACTGTCACCACCGGCAAGATGACCTTGCGGGACGTGCACACCGCGCCAGGCACCAACCCTGACGAACTGCTCCGCGTCGCCGGAGCCTTGGAGGATTCCTCAGAACACCCCATCGCCCAAGCGATCGCCCGCGGTGCCACCGAACGCGTCGGGGACCTGCCAACCCCCGAAAACTTCGCGAACGTCGAAGGCCGCGGCGTTCAAGGCGTGGTGGAAGGGCATCTGGTGATCGTGGGACGCGAATCCATGCTCGCTGACTGGTCACTGACGATGCCGGTGGAGCTGGCTCGTGCCAAGGCTGAGGCCGAAGCAGCCCGCGAGACGGCAGTAGTCGTAGCCTGGGACGGGCAGGTCCGCGGTGTGATCACCGTTGCCGACGCAATCAAGGACACCAGCGCAGAAGCCATCGCACAATTCCGCGCCCTTGGTCTGACGCCGGTGCTGCTCACAGGCGACAATCGTGTCGTGGCCGAACAGGTCGCCGCCCAGGTGGGGATCGAGCAGGTCATCGCAGAAGTCATGCCCCAAGACAAAGTCCGTGTTGTCACGGACCTGCAGAAGCAGGGCAAGGTCGTGGCCATGGTCGGCGACGGCGTCAACGACGCCGCGGCGCTGGCCCAGGCGGACCTGGGCCTGGCCATGGGAACCGGGACGGACGTGGCCATCGAAGCGGCTGACCTCACCTTGGTCCGAGGAGATCTACGTGCCGCCGCCGACGCGATCCGGCTTGCCCGTAAAACCCTGGCCACGATTAAAACCAACCTGTTCTGGGCCTTTGCCTACAACGTAGCCGCGATACCGCTGGCCGCCCTAGGGCTGCTCAACCCCATGCTGGCCGGAGCCGCCATGGCATTCAGCAGCATCTTCGTGGTCACCAACAGCCTCCGCTTGCGCTCCTTCAAAAGCCACGCGGTAAACCCGTCCCCGACTGCAGCCCGCTCCCGCGCGCTGCAGCCGGTCGACGCCTAACCCCCCACCCCCGAAAGGAAAACCCACCATGGGAAGCTGCTGCAGCACCTCCGCCAAGGACACTTCGACAGAGGACCTGACTCTCACCGAGCGTCCCTCGCAAGACAATGACGCAATTGCCCACTGCCCCGTCATGGCCGGCACGCCTGTAGTCAAGGCTGCGGCCGAGGCCAGTGGCCTCTACCGTGACTTCGAAGGAAAGCGCTACTGGTTCTGCTGCGCAGGCTGCGGACCGGCCTTCGACGCCGACCCGGCCAAATACGCCCACGCCGGCTGACACTCTCGGCGAAGCATCCTGGGCGCGGTGACCTGAAGTCACCGCGCCCAGGGGCATACCACCGGGCATCAGTTGCGCGAACGCATCCACGGCCAGCCGCGCCACCGGAGCGGACGGGCACATATGACGCCCCAGCCCTAAGTACACGGGCAGTAGGGCCCGCTCCGTTGCCCGCCTTAGACGGATGGAGGGCCACGGTCAAGGAGTCGCCCGGATGTTCGACAGAGAGCAGTAGAGGACTCGACCGCCACTTCGTGGCCCCAAAGCCAGCTCGAACCCGCATAAAAGAACGAACCCGCGGCTCCCTTCCCGACGAGCTGAGGCTCTCACTGACCTGGGGCCAGGGCACCGAGATGCGCAGGCACAAGGATCTACAGCCAGACAGACCTTGATTACATCGCCCATGCACTCAACGACAGACCCCGCCAACGATCCGACGGCTGCACCCTCAATGAGATGATCAGAACCTTCCTGTTGCGATAACCGCTGGAAACCGCCCCGGCTCAAGGTCCCCTTGCGGCGAACTGTCCGGTCTCCTAAGTGACGAACTCATTAATCCGCCCGAGACGTCTCACGGCAAGATTCCCCGGGGCACCACAAACTTTTGAGCCGGTTGCCGGAACCCCGCAGAGGGTCCCGGCAGCCGGCTCTATGAACGTCGGAAACCGACGACTCTTTGTTCAGGGATCTTTTGTTCAGGGAATACGCACACAAGCGCACTGTCCCGCGGCCAGCGTGCCTTCTGCCACCCCGGTTTCTGAAATCGTCTCTACGTGACTTGCCGCAGGCTTCGGATGCACGGGGCTCGGAATAACAGCGTCATGGTGTCCATCATGGCGAGGCCACAGGTATAGGGCAGCTGCTGCTCCTGTGACAGTGAGAATTGCCAGCGCAGACCACGTTATGGTCAAGCCGGCGTTTGTTCCGAGCCAGCCGGCAATGGGATAGGTGATCAGCCAAGCTAGGTGAGAGAGCGAAAATTGCGCTGCGAAGACCTCCGGTATCCGGTTTGGTTCGCCGGCAGCGCGGAGGACCCTCCCCGTCGGGGTGATGATCATCGCCATTCCAGCACCGATGACCACCCAGATGATCGCTGTTCCCGCCCAGGTAGCGATCCCAGCCGCACTGAACGTAACGGCCCCTGCACTACCGGCTACGAGAATGGCGGCGCCGATCATCATGACAGTGCGCTCGGTGATCCGGTCCAGCACACGCGGGAGTGCCAGCGCAGCCAGCAGAGTTCCACCACCAGAGGCTGCCATCATCCAGGCAACGTCGGATTGGGAGCCGCCCAGTTCATCGCGAACATAGTTGACGGTGTTGACGATCACGATCGATCCCGCTGCCGCGACAACCAGGTTCAGCGCCATGATGCCGCGCAGCCTCGGTGTCCTGAAGAATGTTCTGATTCCGGCCGCAGCCCTGTCCCAGGGTTTGGTGTGGGCGCTTGGCTGCGCGTTGGGGATGCGTGTCGACATCACGAGAAGAGCGGAGACTACGAATCCAACCGAGGTGCCCAGGAAAAGCCAATTGAAGCTCATGAAGCTCAGCGCGAGTGCGGCAAGCAGGGGACTGAGCAGGCTCTCCATGGTGTAGGCGACCTGGGAAGCGGACAGGGCACGCGTGTAGGCGGCTTTGTCGGCCACGATGTCGGGTATCACCGCTTGGAATGTCGGCGTGAACGCCGCCGAAGCTGACTGCAGGAGGCCGATCAGGAGGTAGATATGCCAGACCTCGGTGACAAAGGGCAACGCAAGAACCACTGCAGCTCGAACCACGTCGAGAGCGATAAGGAGCGCCCGGCGGGGTAGTCGGTCGACATATGCGGCAGCCAGAGGTGCGATGATCACGTACAGGACCATCTTGATCGTCAGTGCTGTCCCGAGGACCTCGCCCGCGCGCGGGCCCGCGAACTCGTACGCGAGCAGGCCAAGGGCCACCGTCGCCAGACCAGTGCCGAACAAGGCGATGACTTGGGCGCTGAAAAGATAGCGGTAGTCGCGGATTGCGAACAAACGCATGGGTTTCCTTTCATCCATGCAGCGGGGCAGCCTCAGAGGCCGCCCGCGAAAAATGAGGCTTCAGCCTCCTGCGAGACTGGATTGGTGGCGGATCTCAGCCGACGGCCAGGTTGAAGGCGCACCACGGTTGGATTCCCCGCTGACGGTGGAGGTCAGGCGTGGTGGTGATGCTTCCCATGGTCGCCATGAGATTCCTCGCCGGGCTTGCCAGGACCTGTTGCGGCCCCTGCGGCAAAACCCTCGGTGGACGTCGCTTTGGCCGGCGCCGTGAACTGCGCGGTAATAACGGCGCCCTTGTGCTGGAAATCCAGATGCAGACGGTACAAACCAGCTGAAGGTGCAACTGCCATGAATGAGACGTCCGGGCCCGGCTGGGTTGTTCCGTCACCAGGTTCTCCCTCGGGATGGACATGAAGATAGGCCAGGTCTTCGACGCGAAGTGCCACCAAGTGCCCAAAGGCACCAAGATATGGCTGCAGATCCGTCACCGGCTGTCCGTTCCTGGCGACGCCGAATGTAAGTTCGCTCGCCTGACCCGGAACAAGTCCGCCCTCAAGCGTCACGGTGTAGCCGCCGATGTCCACGCTCTGTCCAACACCGGGAAGCGGTTGCGGGATGTACTCGCCGGCGACGGAGGCGTCGATGCCCAAAGTCATGGGCCCGTGGTGTCCGGACGGGTGGAAGTCCGTGAAAATCCGCCAAGGTCCAGGAGTGAGGTCCAGAGCGATAGTCCACAACCCTGATTGGTCCCTGATCGGGTGGACATGCTGGAAGCCAGTCATGTCACGGCGGATGGCGATCAGGTGCAGTTCCTTCTCATGCGTGGGCGTGAACTCATTCATGGTCTGTCCGGCCGGGCCAACAATCCGGAAGGTTACCGTCTGCGTTCCGCTGCCGAGCGGTTGGGAATCGAAATCCAAGGTGTATCCATGCTCCGACTGCATCAGGCCGCCGGCTCCTTCACCGCCGTGGCTGCTATGGCTAACGTCAGTCATATCGTCTCCTTGCTTGAGAATTCGGTTCCGGACGTATTGTGGCGAGGAGCTGGCAGCGGCACGTCGTACCGGCTTTCGCCATCCGGAACACCATACCCCGGGAGGGTATTGAATTACTCGTGACTATACCCCATGGGGGTATCAATTGACAAGCTTCGAGCGGCGCCGGACTGGCGCGTTTGTCCGGCTCACAAAGGAGGGTGGTCTTGAATTCCCCATCGCCGACGTTATACCCTTGGGGGGTACCTGTAGCGAAGAGGAAAAGCGGATGAACCGGACCAACAGCGTGACTGTAGAGCCCGGAAACGAGGACCGCGCTAGTACCATAAGTAAGGTGATTCGCTGGGCGTCGGCCTGTCTGTTCCGGTGTGTGGTCGATCTGACAGTGAAATCTCTGGAAAACAGATCTTCCCGCGACGGCACGGGATACCCACACCCACTACCATCTACGGCTACCCACAAGGAATAGAATGACCACGAAACAGCTGCCTCCCAGCTCTGAAACAGGGGCCGAGGGCCACGCAAACCACGGCTATATCACCGACAAGGAGCGGTACTTGGCCCGCCTCAAGCGGATAGAGGGCCAGGCGCGGGGGATCGCGCGGATGGTCGATGAGGAACAATACTGCATTGATATTCTCACCCAAGTATCAGCGCTGACCTCTGCCCTGCGCGGTGTGGCCCTGGGGTTGCTCGATGACCACATGAAGCACTGCGTCCTCGATGCCGCCCAACTCGGCGGAGACGCAGCCGAGGCTAAGCTGCAGGAAGCCTCCGAGGCCATCGCTCGCTTAGTCCGCTCCTAACCGCTTATGGGCTGATTCAAGGCGGAAAGTCCGAACTTTGAAAGACCCCGCTTCAAGACACGCGCCAGGATGGTACGGCCCGCGTTATCCAACGTCAATCACCTATGGCCGATAGTTGTCGGAGCGCAGGGTAGCCGCCCTCCGGTAGTTGCAGATCGGACCTGGTTCCTGGCAGTGTCCGTGATTCAGCAAGCCCGCGACCTGGACATAGCCCACGGCCTCGATTTGCTTTCCTGGCGCACGTTTGGCGCTCCCGCCTCGATCATGGCACTTGTTGGAGTCGTGTCCGGCGCTTCTTTTGTCCGTAGCTTGTCATGCCGGGCGGTTCATAGACGGCCAGAATGGTTGCCAGCAGAAGCACCACGAGTGCTCCGCTGGTGTGCAGCAACGGTGAAGGCATTTGCGCGCCGGCCATGACAGGGCATTTAGCTATGTCCGCCAGCGGCTCGATGGTATCCGTATACATGACCAGGACGACTGTGGCGATGAGGGTGAGCGCGAGCTTCAGGAGAACCCAGTAGTGGCGGAAGAGTCCCCGCCGGGTGGCAAGTGCCAGGACCGTTCCGGTCAGCAGGGACCCCAGGGCCAAAGGGATGAGCAGCGACCAGACTGTGGCTTGCAGGGCAAGCCAGAGCAGGCGGCCTAGCTCGGGGCTGTCACCGCTGAGGCTCGCAATGTCGAGGACGACGAAAACAGCGACCGCGCCAATCCAGCCCAAGGAGCAAAGGACGTGAAGGGTCAGTAGGAACTTCCGGGAGCAGAGCTAAGAACCATCAGTGACCTATCCCAGGGCTGGTAGCCGGAGCCTGTCCGGCCGCTGAGCCGGGTGCCGTCACGCTGGTGCCGCGCTGCGGCTCGTCGGAATCACCATGGCCGGATTGCGGCCGCAACCGCAAACCTCCGCCCTCTAACCCACCATGGCAGAAAACTCCCTGCGCGTTTGCTAGTCCTGAGAGGTGCCAGCGGTAATGTGAGAGTCTCCAAAAGGGAGGCACAGGCGTTCTCGCAACGGCGGCACGCCACGGCACAGATCGTGCAATGCCCGTGCATCTCCGCGTGCTGTTCACAGTCCTTGGCGCAGACGCCACACGCGGTCCGGCACGCTTCGAGCATTGCCCTGACGATGTCGGTGTTGGTGGCGGTTTGGCGGCTGAGGATGGTGCCGGTCGCGGCGCAGATGTCGGCGCAATCGAGGTCGGTGCGGATGCAGGCGACCAGATCGGCGACCATTTCCTCACTAAGACACGCGTCGGCACAGGCAGTACATACTTGGGCACATTCGAAGCAGGCAGCAATACACTCAGCCAACTTTCTCCTTGTCCACAAGCCCTGACGTTCTTGGGTGGGCATCGATCATCGCGCTGATACGGTGGCTCATGGGCTCTGCTCCTCACACAGGTCATGAAGCGGCCGGCCCGCCGGGGGTGAACTGTCGGCTCAGATGAACGTTCCAGGATCCACTGTCTTGTCGTTCACCATGACCTCGAAATGGAGATGGCATCCGGTGGAGTTGCCCGTCGTCCCCACCCCGGCAATCTGGGCACCTTTGGCGAGGACCTGTCCGACTGAGACTCCGATGCTGGCCAGGTGGTTGTACGTGGTTTTCAGTCCGTTACCGTGGTCAACGACGATCCTGTTGCCCCCGCCGTATTGGCTCCAGCCCGCCTCCACGACGGTCCCTGGCCCGGCAGCGAAGACCGGAGTGCTGCACGCTCCGGTCAGGTCGATCCCGGTATGCCATTCTCCGGTTGCTCCCGTCAGCGGATTCACCCTGAGGCCGAAGGGTGAGCTGACGTTGACCGAAGCCATAGGTGCCCGGAGGCCGGGAGCAGACTCAGCCGGCGGGGCCTGGGGGACAACCACGGGGGCTGGGGCGGCAGCCGCCGGGGCTGCTTCTACCTTTGTTGGCGGGGCGGCCACCGGAGCAGGCGCCGCCTGCGAACCGACGAGCGGGCGGTCAAAAGAAAGGGAAGCCGCTGCTTCGGCGCCGATCATCGGCTGCGCGGCCGAGACTGGTTCAGCGGCCGGGACAAGGTTCGGTGCAGCGCCAGATCTCCCGGGCTCCGCTTGCGCGGCGGATAAGACAGAGGCGGCGATCAGGCCGGTCGCTGCCGCCGCTGCACCGAACCGAGGGCCACGGTTAAGCAGCGAAGAAAGATGATAAGCGGTCCCACGGCCAGGGCTGGTGGGAGTTGACATGGGGGCGGCGCGACGGCGCCGGTGCTGGGAACGGAAATGCAATGCGGGGGTCCTCTCGGCGCCGGCGAAGTTAGCTGTCGGATTCGGACGAGTGGACTGTCCGGCCCGCCCCGCTGCCCCGCCGATGGGCGGGCAATCGCAGGGCCGGCTTCACCCCAAGGTGCTACGCGCACCGCTGTTGGGTCCTCCGCCCCCGCCTGGATCTAGAAAGTCATGGACCGCCGACGGGGTTTGGCGAAACGGGCCAGCATACCCATGGCGGGTATGTACGAATCCAAGACTAACCAAAAGGAGTAAGAAGTTACAATTTCGTTACCATGGGATTGGCGTGTCCATCAAGAGTCGTGCCGTTTCGTCGACTATGGCGTATACCGTGAAGCGCGATGCATGGCGACACCCAAAGTGGAGGCACACCCTGCGGCGGGATGCGGTAGATGGCCTTAAACCCAGGGCATACGCGGGGGTAAGGTCGCACCTTCCGGGCCCGATATCTTCGTGTGACTCAGCCCGAGCCCCGGCCAACTCCGGGCAGGACCTGACGACTCTCTCGACGGCCTCCGACGCGGCACCCACACAGGCGGAATCCACAACTCCTCCGCAGCCCACTGCACCGACGCAGACTACCGGCCCCGACGACAGCAAGGCGCCCTTGGTCGCCGTCGTCGGGGCAGGGATCCTTGCCCTTGTTGGGCGAGGTTTCCTCCTTTCAGAGGTCACTTCGGAAAAGCCCTAAGCCGGAAGGGCGATACGTACCCGGCAAGCGGCAGCGCCGCCGGCGCGGCCATAGTTTCAGCAGCGGCCAGGAACGCATTGGTCAGGGGAATCCGACAGAGACCTCCTTGCGGAGGTCCCGGTCGGAATCGACCCCCGTCGGCCCGTGTCAGGGGGCGTCGGCGGGGCGGTAGCTCGTGCCTCCACCGGTGGAGACAACGATCCCTTCGGGCGTGGCAGCCCAGATCCAGGGATTCCCGTCGGCGCCCTTGAGGGCCGCAATGGCTAGAACTTCACCGTCGATCCGTCCTTTCTTGGTCCACGACTTGCCGGCGTCCGCCGAGTAGTAGGTGGTCCCGTCAGGGGCGACGCCTGCCGCTTCGTCCGGGTTGGCGAATGCGGCGTACTGAATCACTGGTCCGGTCTTATCCAGGGTCCAGGTTGCCCCGCCGTCGGTGGAGCGCTGGATTCCCTCGGTGGTGGTGCCCAGTATGGTGTCGCTGTCCGGGTGTCCGGCCAGGACTGCGGGGGCGAACATGGCCGCTACGGTGTTCCAGGTTTTCCCGTCGGGGCTGCTGCGCAGTTCCCCGTCGAAGGCGACGATCCCGGATTTGGTGGTGGTCAGGGCGTGGAAGTCGGATTCGCCTTGCCGTGAGAGTTTCTCCCAGGTTTGTCCTCCGTCGGTGGACTTGAGCAGACCGAGGGGGTTGGGCAGGTCAGAGCCCGGGCCGGGGTGACCGGAGGCGTAGAACACGCCGTTCTCTCCGGCGGTGAAACCCATCAGGTCGTTCGTGCCGCCGATCTTTCTGGCCGGTTGTTTGGTGACGTCGAACAGCCCGTCGTGGGTGGCCAACAGCACCTGGCTGGTGTCACCGTTGACGGTCAGTCCGTGGACATGGCTGCTGGGCAGGGCCTTCTCCGTCAATTCGACGGAAGGCGTTGTGGAAGCCTGTGGGCTGGCCGGGGCGCAGGCAGCCAAGGAGAGCAGGAGCGCGGCACCCGCCGTAAGGGCGCCGGTCCGTGCTGTCGCGGTGGTGAAAAATTGCATAGGAAGCTCCAGGTTAGGGGGGAAGGCGGGTATGCAGAGGGCACCGGGCCCCTCTTTGGGTGAGGGGGCCGGCGCCACTGTGGGGCTGGCTAGAGGGCGGCCAGCAGCGTCTGCATTTCCTTGATCTCGGTTTCCTGGGCGCTCACGATGTCCCTGCTGAGCTGGACAGCTGCGGTGTCCTTCCCGTCCGCGGTTTCTGTCTTGGCCATGGTCACGGCACCTTGATGGTGGGCGATCATTTGGGTCAGGAACAGCTTCGCGGCCTCAACACCCTGGGCGGCTTCCAGCTTGGTCATGTCTTCGGCGCCCATCATGCCGTCCATGCTGTGCCCGGCGGCCATCTGAGTGGGTTCGCCCCAGCCTTTCAACCAGCCGGTCATCTTTTCGATCTCCGGTCCCTGTGCGTCCTTGATCCGGGTAGCCAGGGCTGTGACTTCGGCGGGAATGTCCTGCTTCTTGAGGATCATGTCGCTCATCTCCACGGCCTGGGCGTGGTGCGGGATCATCATCTGGGCGAACATCACGTCGGCGGCGTTATGGTCCGCGGCCGCTGCCGGACTTGATGCGCTGGAGGAGCTGCTGCCGTGGTCCATTCCCGGCATGGACGTACCGGAGGAACTGGAACCACCGGAAGCGCCGCAGCCGGCCAGTGCGATGGCGGCAGCGATGGCCGTTGCGGCAGCAGGTAAGAATTTCTTCGTATTCATCAAAATCAGGTCCTTCACAAGAGTTCGGGGGGCGCAAAGACGCCCGCGCAAAAGGGGGATGCATCAGCTGGGCCGTCCCACGGCTAAGGGCTGGGAGGGCGCAAGAAAAGAATGGCTGGGCTTGGGCCCGGGCAGGCGGAACGCCTACGTTCTGCTGATCGACAAGTCACCCGGTGAAGGACTGCCGGGACGGTAGGACAAGGGGACACGATCTGTGCTGGTGGAGGCTGCGGACTGGCCCGTGATGGAGATCGAGTCATCCGGCGCCGGCGCCGCCAGGCCACCGGTCGCGACGGTGGGAATGCAGGAGGCACTTATGGAGTGCTGGCTTGAGCAGTTTCCGGAGCAGGAGCACTGCGTCAGGGAGGCTGCACCGTTCGACGTAGACAGCGCCTGCAACACGGCAGGCTCCGGCGATGAGACCAGGTGATCGGCGTGCCCGGATGCTTCGCTTCCGGATGTAGACCAATCCGGTCCGGTCGTATCCGGCGTACCTGCGGAAACGATGCCGCTTGAGTGTGCCGAGTGGGTGCCGGTCATGACGTGCATGCCCAGGATTCCGGCGACGATAGCGAGGACGGTGGCCAGAAAGGAGGCCGTGAGCAGGGCGGAACCGGCCATGGTGCGTTGCGCGGCCATGCTGCTCCTCCTCCCTGCGTGCTTGCTGCTTCCTAGGCTACCGGCACCGGCGCGGCATCAGGGGATGCGTTGCGCCGGCGCCGATGGCCCCAGATGGTCAACGAACCTGCGATGGATTCAGTTTCACCCGGCGGAGCAGCTGGGCGTTGAGGGCGACAACGATCGTGGAAACCGACATCAGGACCGCCCCAGTGGCCGGGGACAGGACGATCCCCGCGAATGCCAGCACGCCCGCTGCCAAGGGCACCGCGATGACGTTGTATCCGGTGGCCCACACCAGGTTTTGCCACATCTTGGTGTAGCTCGCCCTCGATAGGTCAACCATGGACAGCACCGCCCGCGGGTCGTTGCCGGCCAGGATCACCCCGGCTGATTCCATCGCCACATCGGTTCCGGCACCGATGGCGATGCCGACCTCGGCCCGGGCCAGCGCCGGGGAGTCATTGACCCCGTCCCCGACCATCGCAACCTTCAGGCCACGGCCCTGCAGTTCAGCGACCTTCTTATCCTTGTCCGCGGGCAGCACTTCGGCGAAGACCTCATCGATGTTCAGCTCCTCACCCACGGCCTTCGCCACCTGGATGGCGTCGCCTGTGATCATGGCAACTTTGATGCCCCTGCTTTGCAAGGCTGCCACGGCCTGCCGGGACTCGGGTCGGATGGCATCCTCCAGGCTGACCGCCCCCAGAATCCTGTCCCCATCCACCACGTGCAGAACGGCTGCGCCGCGGTCCATCCATTCCCGGGTCGAGCCGGCCAGGGCCTCGGGTTCCGTGAGCCCCAGCTCGCGCAGCAGCGCAGGCCCCCCGACTTGGACGGTCCGGCCATAGACCGTCGCGCGCACGCCCCGGCCTGTCATGGAAGTGAAACCTGTCGCGTGCGGGAGCAGCAGGCCTTTGTCTTTCGCTGCCCGGACGATGGCCCGGGCTGCAGGGTGTTCACTGTCGGATTCGACGGCTGCTGCCAGCGCCAGCAGCTCGTCGGTCGCCCCGCCGTCAGGGGTGGCGGTGTTCCTGACCTCGGGTTCGCCCTTGGTCAGGGTTCCGGTCTTGTCGAACAGAACGACGTCGACGGTGCGCATCCGCTCCAGCGCGATCCGGTTCTTGATCAGCACCCCGGCCCGCGCGGCCTGTTCGGTGGAGATGGCGATCACCAGCGGAATGGCCAAACCCAGGGCGTGCGGGCAGGCGATTACCAGGACCGTGACGGTCCGTGTCACCGCTTCGGGCAGGCTGCCCAAGAGAATCCACGCTATGAAAGTGATGACACCGGCGGTGGAGGCGAAGTAGAACAGGAACGCCGCGGCCCGGTCCGCGAGGGCCTGGGCTTTCGAAGACGAAGCCTGGGCTTCGGCGACCAACCGCTGGATGCCGGCCAAGGCCGTATCGTCCCCGACCGCCGTCACTGTGACCCGGACAGTGTTGTCGGTGGCCACGGTCCCGGCCACGACTGGGTCGCCCACGGCGCGGAGCACCGTTTTGGATTCCCCGGTGATCATGGATTCGTCGAACTCGGCTTGCCCGTCAGCGATGGTGCCGTCGGCGGGCATCCGGGCCCCGGAACGGACCAGGACGATGTCCCCAGTCTTAAGTTCGGAAACCGGGACGGTTTCGACGCCGGTATCGGTGACGCGTTCGGCTTCGTCGGGCAGCAGAGCGGCCAGGGCGTCGAGGGCGCCCTGGGCCGAGCCGAGCGCGCGCATTTCGATCCAGTGTCCGAGCAGCATGATGGCCACCAGCAGCGCCAGTTCCCACCAAAAGTCCAGATCAAAGTTGCCGATCCGAAGGCTTGTGGCCCAAGACGCGGCGAACGCGACGGTGATGGCCATGCTGATCAGCAACATCATGCCCGGCTGCCGGGACTTCAGCTCATTCAGGCCACCTTTAAGGAAAGGCATGCCCCCGTAAACGAAGATCACGGTTCCCAAAACGGGCGGGATCCAGGCCGACCCCGGGAATTCCGGTGGCATGTACCCCAGAAGATGCCCGAACATCGGGCTGAAATACACGACCGGGACCGACAGCGCCAGCGTCAGCCAGAACCTGTCCTTGAACATGGCCGTGCTGTGCCCCGCATGCTGGCCGTGGCTGTGCACCGCGTGATCGTCCCGGCTCTCGGCCCCGTGTGGGTGGGGGTGGTGCCCATGCTCGTGAACATGTGTCCCGTCCTCACCGGACTGAGGGGTTGAATCCAGGTCACCTTCGCTGACCGGTGAAACGTGGTGATGGTCGTGCTCTGCCATGATGAGCTCCTCCAATTACGGCCGCGGCATCGCACGGGGCGGCGCAGGCCATGTGGGTTTGATCTAGCTGGTCAGACTGTATCCAGCCGACGTGACGGCATCCCGGATCGCGGCAGGTGTGGCTGATCCGGAAACGACTAGGCGGGAGACTCCGCCGGGGACGAGTTCAACGGCCGCGGCGTCCACGCCGTCTACAGCATGGACGGCCTTTTCGACGCTGGCTTTGCAGCCGCCGCAGGTCAAGCCTTCCACGGAGTACTCGAGATCGACAGTGCCCGCCTGGGGGCTCTGGCTCGCTTTGGTGGAGCAGCAGCCGCAGCCTGCGGGGGACGCAGAAGTCAGGGGCAGTTCGGTACGTGATGGTGTTTGCACGTCAGTTCCTTCATTGCAGAAGATGCGATGGTGCTGTGGTTGAACGGTTGTAAAGAGGAAATCCGTAAACCTCCGCGACATACCACTCGCTGACAACATGCCGAATATACCCCTAGGGGGTATCGTCGTCAAGATCTCCGTACTGTTCAGCCCCAAACGAAGAGGAGAGAACATTGAATCGGGCAGCAAGGAAGGGTCATTCTTGAGGAAGTGCAGACACGAAAGGAGGCTGCTGTGGATCATTCAGACCCGGACAGAACGGAACTGCAAGTGGCCGGAGTGCTCGCGGCCCTGACCCACATCGACAATGTAGGATTCCACGGAATCGCCACAACTCTCACCGAGGCAGAGCCGACAATCGACCGGAACTGGGCGGCCTTGATCCGTAATGCCCGCATCGCCGTAGCCGTTACCGTCTGGCCGGAGGGCCTCCAACCCGAAGTCGATAGGTTTACCGCGGCCGCCGGAATGATAGTCGCCGTCCTGGAACGGCGGGACTTAAATGCCGTCTCAGATCCGGCGAAGGAACTCCATATCGCCTACCACGCGCTCAGCGACGCAGGCTGGAGCCACCTTGCATCAACAGCAGGGATTTCCAGCGGCAGTGACCATCACGACGCCGGACACCACTGAGAAATTCATCCCGATCCATACGGCGAGCGGCGTCGGATGGTTGCTCGGGAGAGTGTCGGCCTCCGCATGTCTCTCTCTTCTGCGCTCAGGTGTCCTTGTTCAAACCTGTGCATTTCGTTGCCTCGGCCGAGCTATGAACAGAGACTCCTTGAGGAAACCCACTCAATGAGGAGCCTCACTTGCACCCACAACCCATGGCCAAGCGACTGGCCGCAATAATCACGTCAGCGACAGTGATGGCGGCGACGCTGGTAGCTGCTGGAATCGCTGCCAGCCCCGCAGCAACCGCAGCCGAACTACCCCCGCCGCCCACCGGCGTCGTATATGCCAGCGACGTTCCTTGGGCAAGCATGACCAACGGTTGGGGACCGGCTGAACTGGACATGAGCAACGGCGGCCAGGCGTTGGGGGACGCCAACCGCAGGCCGCTGACCATTGGCGGCACTGTGTACGCGAAGGGCATTGGTACGCATGCGGCGTCGTCCATCACGTACAACCTTGGCGGGCAGTGCCGGCAGTTCCTCGCTCAGGTGGGGGTGGACGATACCCAGGGGGATCGCGGCCGCGTGGACTTCAAGGTCCTGGTGGATGGCGTGGAGCGCTTCGCGGGGGAGCGGAAAGGGGCGGATGGAGCCCTGCCTATCAACGTGGATCTCAGGGGCGGGACCCTGCTGCAGCTCAAGGTAGAGGCCGGCCCGGAAGGCAACGGCAACGATCACGCCGACTGGGCCGATGCCAGGATCAACTGCTCCGATGAGTTCCTTGCCGTGCCACTCCGCCTCGAGGCCTCAGGTGAGACCAACCTTGGTGCGCTTGTTCCAGGAACTCCCGCGATCGTCGTCGTGCGTGACCTGCAGCCCTTGGGCGCAGTGGACCTGACGCTGGGTGGGGCGACGGTGACCAGCGGCGTCGCAGACCAGAACGGGGTGGCTACTCTGACGTTCGTGGTTCCGGTGGGTAGCGCAGGCGGTGCCACGGAAGTGGGCGTCAGCGGCCCGGGACCGTTCGGGACACCATCGGTGGGCAGGACCCCGGCGAACATTGTCACGATCAGCAGCACTAAGTTCTTCGTTGACTGCTCTGCCAGTGTGCCAGGAGACGGCACTGACCAAAGCCCCTTCAACTCGATCGCCCAGGTCAATGCGCATGGCGCTTTCGCCGCGGGTGAGTCCATCCTGTTCCGCGCCGGAACCGCATGCGAGGGCGCGCTGACGCCGGGCGGTACTGGCGTCGCGAACCACCCGATCACGGTCGCGAGCTACGGCGACGGCGACAAGCCAACCATCAACGGCGGCGGCGCTGTAGCCGCCGTGCAGATCACCAACGCCAGCCACTGGACCGTGAGCGGGCTGCACGTGATCAACCCGTCGGCTGAGCTGGGCCGCCGCGTGGGCATCCTGTTCAACACCACCACGGCGTCCCCGCAGGCGGGAGTGGTGATCACCGATAACCATGTGGAGGACGTTGCCGGTTGGTCGAACAAGACCGGGGCCCGCAGCGCCGAGTTCCCGCTGTCCGCCGGGATCATGGTCCAGGTGCAGGGCGGTTCGGGGGCCTACAACGGCATCACCATCACGGGTAACGAGGTCAACGACGCCGGTGCCGGTGGCATCAAGCTGGCCGGCGATACCTCGCTGTATCACCGCAACGTGTACATCGGGCGCAACTCGATTCACGAGGTTGGCGGCGACGCGATCGTGGTGCACAACTCGGACGCGCCGCTGGTGGAGCACAACAGCGGGCTGAACCTGGGCATGGGCAAGTACCCGTTCATCGCGGGCAACTTCGCCGGAATGTGGCCGTACAACTCGCGCAACACGCTGTTCCAGCACAACGTGGTTGGCAACAGTGTCATGTCCACGTACGACTCCACTGCCTGGGATTGCGACATCAACGTGGTGGGCACCTGCATCTTCCAGTACAACTATTCGTACGGTAACGCGGGCGGCTTCTACCTCAACTGCATCTCCAACTGCGCGGGCGGCGCCACCTCGGCCAACGTCATCCTCCGCTACAACATCGCCCAGGACGACTGCCGGATGGGCGGCGGCAGCAGCGGCACGGGCAAGCACTACATCTACAACAACACCTTCTACTGCCCGTCCCGCACCTTCCTGGATGACATGACCGGCCCGCGCGAGGTCCGCAACAACCTCTTCGTTGCACCGGGCGGTGCTTTGAAAGTCGCGTCGGCTGTGTATGCGAACAACGCGTACTTCGGGGGCATGGTGCCGCCCGCGGGCGAGACGGGTTCCGTGCTCGGCGATCCGCGGTTGGTTGCCGGTGGCAGCGGGCAATCCTCGTTGGACGTGCCGGGGTACCGGCTGTTGTCCGGGTCTCCTTTGCTGGGTGCGGGCGTTCTTGTTGCGGACGACGGCGGGAAGGACTTCTTCGGTAACCCCACCTCTGGTGCGGGTTCTGTTCCGAATATTGGCGCCTACCAGGGGCCGGGTGTTGCTGCTTCTGCTTTGCCTTTGGGGGCGTTGGTGAACCAGACGTCCGTTGCGAGCGCGGCGAATCCTCGGAATGGGGCTGTTACGCCGGACCGGCGGACGTTCTCCGAGGAGGCTTTGGCTGCCGCCGGGCTGGTCTCGGGCGAGCGGTATTCGGCGTTTGGTGTGTCATCCGTGTGGCATCCTTCGGCGGTGGGGACGCCGGACACTCTCAAGGCTGCGGGGCAGGAGGTTGCTGTTTCCGGGAAGGGGCGGACTTTGCTGGTGACTGGCTTCTCTACTGGCGGTGTGTCGACCGGAATCGCGACGGTGCATTTCACGAATGGCCAGAGCAGGCAGGTCACTCTAAACCTGCCGAACTGGCTCACCGGGGTTGCTACGGATTCCTCGGTGGTTGTGGCTTCTTCGGCTTATCACCAGCGGCACACGCAGGCTTACATCGGAGGGCCTTCCACGGTGCTGCGGGTTGATGAGCGGGCGCGGGTTTTCGCCACGAAGATTGATATCCCTCCGGCGTTCGAGGTGGCGAGTGTGACGCTGCCGCAGGGGAGTGCGCTGGTGAATGAGGGGCTGAACATCATGGACATTGCTGTTGGGAATTTGCCGGTCGGCTTGAGGTGAATTTGGCTGGCTGGATGAGATAGGGCCCGTGTGGGATCCGCTGGGGAAGCGGGTCCCACACTGTTTTGTTCTTAGCCCGGCTCGCCATCGTTGTTCGTCAGCAAGAACTTCCGCAAGAGGTTCGCCAGCTGCGTCCGTTCGGATTTGGTGAGGCCCTCGAGCATCTTGTGCTGGTTCTCCACGTGGTGCTCAACCACCTCATCCACCAAGGCGAGCCCCTCGGGCGTGAGGCTGATTAGCAGTTGTCTGCGGTTCTCGGGGTTGGTCTCCCGATGAACCAGGCCGCGGGACACCAGGCGGTCCACGCGGTTGGTCATGGCTGCGGAACCGATCATGGTCAGGCTGGCCAGTCGCCCAGGCGTTAAGGGAGCTTCGACCGCAGAGCGACGCAGCGTAGCCAGGACATCGAACTCCCACGGCTCAAGCCCGAATTGGTTCATGAACTTCTGAACGTCGAGAGCAGCCAAGCGACTGGCCCTGTTGAGTCGGCCGAGGACACCCATGGAGCCGACGTCGAGGTCGGGGCGCTCCTTGTTCCACTGCTCAAGAATCATGTCTACTGCGTCGCGGTCCATCGTCCTCCAATGCTTGACCTCAAACAGTACAGCACCTACATTGTCTTACATCAAATAGTTCGACATCAAAATGTATGGAAGTGAATAATGCCCGTGTCCGTAGAGACTGTCAGCAGCAAACCGGGAGGGTCCGCCCTGTCTAAGGCATCCTCTCGAGACCTTTTCATCACCGCACTCGCACCCATGGTCTGGGGATCCACCTACCTGGTGACCACCGAGTTCCTTCCCGCAGACCGACCCCTTCTGGCAGCAACCGTGCGAGCCTTGCCGGCGGGCATCGTTCTGATGCTGATCACCTGGACCTGGCCGCGGGGGAGTTGGTGGTTCAAGGCCGCCGCGTTGGGGGCACTCAACATTGGGCTGTTCTTCTTCCTCCTGTTCTTCACCGCGTACCAACTGCCCGGAGGCGTCGCAGCGCTGGTCGGGTCCGTCCAGCCGCTGTTCGTGCTCTTCCTTGGCGTGCTGCTGCTGGGGGAGAAGATCCGCGCGGCGCACATCGTGGCCTGCGGCGTTGGAGCGGCAGGTGTCGGCTTGCTGGTTCTGCGGTCTGACGCAACGTTGACTTTTGTGGGTGTGCTCGCCGGGATGGCGGCGGCGTTGAGCATGGCGGCCGGCATCGTCCTCACCAAACGCTGGGGGAGGCCCGACGGTGTGGGGCTGCTTGGGTTTACCGGCCTGCAGTTAGCGATGGGTGGGGTCATGCTGCTGCCCGTGACGCTGGTGGTTGAAGGGCTGCCGGGATCGGTATCGCTGCCTAACCTGGCGGGCTTTGCTTATCTCAGCGTCATCGGTGCCTTGGCTGCGTATGCCGTGTGGTTCCGAGGCATCCAACGCCTGCCCACGATGGTGGTGTCGTTCCTGGGATTCCTGAGCCCGCTTGTTGCTACGGTGCTGGGGTTTGTGTTCCTGGGGGAGTCGTTGTCGGGCTGGCAGCTGGTGGGTGCGGTGCTGGTGTTGGCGGCTGTGTTCTTGGTGCAGCGGCCGGAGGTAGAACGTGCAAAAGAATTGCCGAAAACTGAGACGATCCGTTGAGCGTTGGGGCGCGTGTTCGACGGGGGTGCGTTCGGACGGGCCCACTCTCGAAGGTCGGGGTATCCGTTGACTCGTGCTGCCTGTCGGTGTCTTACGGGAGGTTCGCCAGTTGTACATCGGATGAGGACGATCTAGACGGCTGCAGTGTAGATGGCTTCGTCATCATCGACGGTGGATCAACTTACTTAGTGAAAAACTTGCGATTTGCGTTCTCTTTGCAACGGGCTAGTATCACCCGTCCTAAGTGGTTGCTGCTTGCTTTATTGAAAGCAGGTTCCGGCGCGCATGCCGGTCCCCGTTTACCTAAGAATAGAACTTAGGTCTAGTACCTATGCTTTCTATGGTCCACAAGGAACGTCTGTTACTTCATCCCATGCAGCTGCTGAGTACCTCGTTGAGCCAAGGAAGATCTCACCGTACGTTTCAGTGCGGTAGGAGGTGCTGTTCCCATTTGCGCACCAATAAGCATAGTCATTTGTGAATGAACTCGCCGGTCCCGAATATATCGTGTTCGAAGCGACTTGGTTATTGTAGCTGAACCACGCATAGAACCCCATCCAGGAATCCATGTCAGCCGTCGTGAAAACGAAAGGACATGAGGTGAGGTTGCTCGAAACGATTCTATTGGAATCTTGGTAAACCCATACCGATAGTCCGCATCCAGAAGGATAGAGCATTGGAGTTACCTGAGTTCCTCGCTTCTTTTCTTTAGGCTCAACCTCTGTGTAGGCAGTGGTTGAGGTAGACAAAACCTTTGCACCTGATGCCCGAATCTTGGCATCTTTCGCAGCGACCTTAGGGTCACTGAGGTCCAAAGGTCCGCCCTTCACTGGAGCGTGATGAAGTTGGCCTGTACTCGTGTTTTGATCCTTGGATCCAATTCCAGAATCTGCGTTGGCGCCAGGGACGATTGTCAACGCCCCAAACAGTACGGACGCAAGCACGGCCGTGGTAAATCTCATCGCTATTTTCATGGTTCCTCTCCTTTATCATGGAGGATCCACAAATGAACCGACCTGGTTGATCGACTTCCCCCAATGAAGGGGAGCCTACACAAAGGTGGAAGTGAGACAAGACCTTGACTTAGTCCATGGGATTGACTATGGACAGGACATGTGTCCCAAGATCTGCTGTGTAGATTTCGCTGGGCGGAGTGGACCCTCCAACGCCGAGCCACATGAACACAATTTCATCAACTTGAGCGACCAGACCGCACCCCTCCGGCTGCTTGAGGCACCATCCCTCCGTTTCACGGCCATTAATTCGTACCATCGTGGGGCGTGCGCTGGTCTGCTTCAGGGAATCCAGAAATTGCCTTTCGTTCGAAAGCACGAGCTGTTTGTGGCAGAACGAGGTCAACTCTCCGGCCAGGATGTTAGCGAGGCGGCCTGGATGGATGCGGGCTGAGCTATCAGACTTTAAAGTGACCAGGCACTCCGAGGCGGGCCCAAACGTTTGATTGTTAAGGGTGTTTTGAAAGTTTGTGACGACTGATTGGCCATCCGCCGTCGTTTGAGGTGATGAAACTGAAACTGGACTGATGCCTGCATTTGATGAGCTAGCAGCGTAGTTCCCAAACTGAATCGATGACGCCAGGGCCTGTTCGTGAACTGCGGCCCTGCGGTCGGTGAAGTTGTTGGGCAGCGGTTTAGGATTTCTCATGCAAAGATTCTCCATCCAGATGTGCGAATTGTGCGGGACTTTGGCTGCTGGAGCCTAGATCCAGCCTGTTGTACTGCGTCTGGCCGTGGAACGGAACGCCCCGAACTTCGCTTGAAGCGAGGGGCGTTCGTGCCTTATCGCTACACGTAGGAAATGGGATTCTGCGCCCGGTTCAGTTCCACCACTTTTCCTACCCGCGGATCACCTTCCTGGAGATCCCCGACCACTTCGAGGCGGTTTCCGTGCTTGATGAGACCGCGGATTTTAGCTATGGCAAGGATGGTGCCTGACGGATCAACGACTCGTACCTCATCTTCGTCAATGGCACGGCTTGCTTTCATGACCCAGCATCCTCGCCCGGCTTCCCAAGCATCTCGCTCGGACATGCCAGGAGTGGCTCCGACGGTTGTACGTCGCAGGGGATCCTCGGCGGGGTCGACTACACGTTGTTGAGCCAGTTTGATTTGAAGCATGGAGTTCCTTTCGGTAAACAAGGCTTCTAGATAACTAGACATCTTGTTGTCTTGTTATCAAGATACATGGATGGCGGCGAGTTGCAAGGGCCGTTCGAGAGTTGGTTGGAAATTCGATGCTCGCAGTCGAGTCGAGCGCGCACCGTCTCGCTGTCTCGCGTCTGAGGTTCGTGTTGACGACCGAGACTGCATCGGACTGGATGCTGCACCAGCGGTCGTATCTCGTGGCGCTGTTGGAATACGAGGTACCCACCCAATACCCTGGCGCAGTGGATACATTCAATGGGGGAACCGCAGGAAACAACCTTCTGGAAGGGCTGTACGAACTTCTTCACACAACAGAAGTCGCAGCCAACCTTGAACTGGTGCCGGAGCTCCAAGCGTCAGTGACCGAGGTCGACGAGAACGACACACCGGACATTCTCTCCCGGCACGTCGCAGATGCGGTTCGAAACGCACTCACGGACGCGAAGCCCGAAGATCGAGTTGCCCTGGCCAACCGCTTGCTCGCCGAGATACAAACGAACAATCAGATCACTCCGGGTCCCCGTCAGTTGCTCTCGCTGCATCGATCAGATGCATTGAAAAGACGACAGCTGAGACGCCCCAGCACGAAGCTCAGTGATTCGGCACTTCTCACCAATGGCAAGAAAGATCCCAACCTTGCAGCTGAACTTCGATCCGAAATTGAATCGGCAAACACAGTCGACCTGCTTTGCGCTTTCGTGCGGTGGACAGGACTGAGGCTCCTTCAGCCAGCGCTCGAACAGCTAAGAGAACGTGGCGTGAAGTTCAGGGTTATCACGACCACTTACATGGGAGCCACCGAACGTCGGGCCATCGACGAGCTCGTTCGTCGTTATGGCGCTGAAGTGAAGATCAGCTATGAAACCCAGGCAACCCGTCTGCACGCGAAAGCCTGGCTCTTTCGTCGGGATACCGGCTTTGACACAGCGTATGTTGGCAGTTCGAACCTGAGCCAAGCGGCGCTCCTGGACGGTCTTGAATGGAACGTTCGTCTGAGTTCGGTTGCGACGCCCGCGCTGCTGAAGAAGTTCGAGGTCACTTTCGACAGTTACTGGGAACAGCGCGCATTCCAGAGTTACGACCCTGATCGTGACGGCGCCAAACTGGATGCTGCGTTGGAACGCAACGGTGGTAAGCGGACGGCTGCTCCAGATGCAGTCACAGGCCTCGAAATTGTGCCATTTGTTCATCAAGAAGAAATGCTTGAAGACCTCGAAGCTGAGCGCTCAAAGGGATTCAACAAGAATCTCCTCGTCGCCGCCACCGGGACAGGTAAGACAGTCATCGCAGCGCTAGATTACAAGCGCCTCTGCGAAGCGGCGGGCAGGCCCTTAACCCTGCTCTTTGTGGCTCACCGACAAGAGATCCTGAAGCAATCCTTACGGACCTACCGAAACGTCATGCAGGATGGCGCCTTTGGTGAACTCTTTGTGGGTGATCACAGGCCCCAGCGGTGGACGCATCTTTTCGCTTCAGTACAGTCTCTTGCGACGCTTGGGGTCGACAAGTTTGAGGCCAAGAAGTTCGACGTCGTCGTCATCGACGAGTTCCACCATGCGCTGGCACCTACATATCGCCAACTACTCGACGTCCTGCAACCTCAGCAGCTCCTAGGTCTGACTGCTACGCCGGAACGCGGCGATGGTGGCAACGTTGCCAACGAATTCTTCGAGGGGCGAACGGCCAGCGAGCTACGTCTTTGGGACGCATTGGACGCCGACCTGCTGGTTCCGTTCCATTATTTCGGTGTCTCCGATGATGTCGATCTCAGCCACGTGGAGTGGAAGCGTGGTAACTACGACACCTCGCAACTCGACCGGCTGTACACGGGCAATGATGCCCGCGCCGCGAAGGTCATTCGGGAACTTCGGGACAAGGTCGTCGGCACTGAACACATGCGCGCCATCGGCTTCTGCGTTTCAGTCCAGCACGCCCACTACATGTCGAAGGTGTTCAACGACGCCGGCATCCCGTCCGTTGCGGTTGACGGCGGCACGCATGAAGCGGAGCGTACTGGCGCTTTGGAACAGCTTCGCAATCGAGAGACCAACTGTATTTTCGCCGTGGACATTTTCAATGAGGGCCTTGACGTTCCCGAAGTGGACACCATCCTCATGCTGCGGCCTACGCAAAGCGCCACAGTCTTCCTGCAGCAGTTGGGTCGTGGGCTGAGGCGAGCGGACGACAAGGCGGTACTAACGGTCTTGGATTTCATTGGGCAACAGCGACGTGAATTCCGATTCGATCTCCGTTATAGAGCACTTACCGGTTATGGACGAAAGCAACTCGAAAAGGCAGTCGAGGAAGAATTCCCGTATCTTCCGTCTGGGTCCCAGATTGTGCTGGATCGTGTGGCGCAGAAAGTCGTGTTGGACAACATCAAAGCCCAGCTGCGCTTCAATCGGAATCAGTTGATCAGTGACGTAGCCTCCTATGGTGAAGTCGATCTGGCCGCATACTTGCGCGAATCAGGCAACGACCTGAAGACGATCTATCGCTCGACCCGTGACTCATGGACTGGCTACCTTCGCCAAGCTCAGCTCATTGAGGGATTCTCTGGTCTTGAGTCAGTGCTCAAAGGTGTACACCGCGATCGTTCAAGTGCCGGCGAAAAGAAGCTCCTTGGCCGGATGGCTGCTCTCATCCACGTCGACGATCCGGAGCGGGCAGAAGCGTATTCCATGCTCGTGGATGCCGACGCACCCCGCTACGCAGAGCTGGGCCCCCGAGAGCAGACGTTCGCACGGATGTTGTTCTACACGCTTTGGGACGACGGCGGGGGCTTCAAGACATACGACGACGGTCTCGACCACCTGCGCAACTACGGGTTTGTGTGCAGCGAGATCCGGCAGATCGTTCGCCTTGGGGTGGCATCCTCAAAGCATTCGGCTAAGGGCTTGGGTGCGGGGCTTCAACACATCCCACTATCGACTCACGCCACCTATCGCCGTGAGGAAGTTCTTGCCGCCCTTCAGTATGGCTCGCTGGAACAAGGGAGGAACGTGCAGCATCGTGAGGGCGTGGCCTGGTGCCCTGCAACAGCAACAGACGCTTTCTTCGTCACGCTTAATAAGGACGATCGGAAGCACTCGGCAACCACCATGTACAAGGATTACGCGATCAGCCCAGAGCTATTCCACTGGGAGTCGCAAAATGCCACATCGCCGACGAGTCCAACTGGGAAACGTTACCTGGACCGCCGAACTCATGGGTCGCACATCCTGCTGTTCACTCGTAATACCGCCGACGACGAAACTGGCCTCACGGTTCCGTACATGTGCCTTGGCCCTGTCGATTACGTCGAGCACACGGGCGAGAAGCCCATTGCAATCACGTGGAGGCTCCACCGTCGGATGCCCGTCGACATTTACGCGACGGCGGCAGCCGTGGCTCGCTAGGCAGTTGTCCCTGCCCGAAGTCAGGCAGCTCATCACCCGCCTCCGGGCATTGGTTTCGCCTTGACGGCCTGACCGTGGACGAGCCTGAGTGGGTTGTCATTCACTTTCGGCCTCGCTTGGGCCGGCGTGGGCTTGGTGTACCTGGCCTTCCTGACTCGCGGTTCCGGAAGCCAGCGCCGCAGTTGGAACTGGAGGAAGTCTAGAGGCGCTGATCGCCGGACCTTTGGTGAGGTCACAGCGGCACGTGGGGTCGCCGTCGTCCATGCTCTCCGTTGACCGTTGCTTCGTAGGGCATCCTGTTGAAGCCTCAGAGTGATCCCGTCGCCGGGGTGACGACGGGCAGACGAGAAGGAGCCCCGCATGGGACTCATCCACATCAACCTGCTCACCACGCTCGACGGCGTCGCGCAAGCTCCGGGCGGACCCGAAGAGGACCCGGCCGATGGTTTCGGTATTGGCGGCTGGCAGGCGCCTCTGTTCGACGACGCGGTCGGCCAACAGTTCGAATCCGGGATGGTGGGAATGGACGTGCTGCTTCTTGGGCGCCGTACCCACGACATCTTTGCGGGTTAATGGCCGCACCAGAACGGCGGCATAACACAGCTGTTCAACCGCATCCCGAAATACGTGGCCTCGCGTCAGGCGCTGAACCTTGAGTGGGATGGCTCGCCTCAGCTCCGTCCTGATGTGGTGGCTGCCCTGTACGAACTGCGCGACAAGCATGAGCACATCCACGTCATCGGCAGTCTCGACTTCGTGCAGATCCTGTTCGCCGAGCGGCTCTTCGATCGGCTCACGTTTTGGGTGCATCCGATCCTCCTCGGTGGCGGGAAGAAGGTCTTCGCCGACGGGGTGGTTCCGACGAACCTACAACTCATCGAGCCGGTGGTCGCCTCGCCGAAGGGTGCAGTGGTGCAGCGCTACGCCCTGGTTGAGGGGACGCCTGGGGTGGGGGATATGTCGGCGCAATAAACCTTCTTCGCCCGGCTCAGTCGGTGGGGTTGTCTTCTCCGCGCGGTTCCCGTGTTCCTTCAGAACAGCAGCGAGCCGATAGGGTTCGATCCGGTGCGGGGGATCGAAGTGGTGACGATCCTCAAACACCTCCACGCGATAATCCTGGACCACCCTGGACAGTCGACCGGCGATGTCCCCGTACTGGTCCGGGTTGCTCAGCCCTCCGAGCATGAACAGGACTGGTGTTGAGAAGGCGCTGAGTTGCTCGCGGTCCAGGTGGTACTTCTCGAAATCACGCAGGAACGCTCGAATTCCCGCAGGTCGCTTGGCCATCCACGGCGGCGGGTCGCCGGCCGGCGGAGGCGGAAGGACGACGTCGGGCCTTACTGCCAGCCTTGTGAAGGCCTCCATGAACTGCTTTGGCGGCAGCGAGTCGAGCTCTTCAATCCGCTTCCAGAATCGGGAGTGTGCTTTGCTCCAATCCCAGTCTCCCGCCCAGGCAGGTTCCAGAACGGTCAGGCTAAGGAGGCGCTCGGGGTGCTTGGCGGCGAAGGCGAGGGCTGCAGCCCCGCCACCCGAGTAGCCGACAAGGTGGAACGTGTCCCATTGTTTGGCGTCTGCTTCGCGGAGGACTCCATCGACCTCTGTATCAAGGGACCAACCGGGTGGCGGCTCGTCGGCCTCGTAGAGGTCCAGGTCCTTCGCAAACGCGTCGACGTCAGGGCCCAGCGCTTTTATGAGGTCGGTGTAGGCGGGCGCAGCAGGAAGGACGCTGCCTGGAAGGAAGAACGCGCGGATTGCTCCCATGGGTGAACCATACGCTTGGGGAGGGGCTAGGGGGAGAGGCCTGCTAAGGCCCCGTCGTCGACGTTTCCGCGTGCCCGTGAAGGTGCATGCCGCGGCGGCCGAAATCGCGGAGGTGGATGTTGTGGCCGCCGGTACCCGCGAGCAGAGGGTTACAGGCAAGACGGGCCGCGGGAGATGGGAGACTCTCGCGGGTGTGGGCGTTTGTTGCGGTAGTCCGGCCCGCCTTGCCGACTTCCAGTGGCCAGCACCAGCCAGTAGGCGGGGGCGTGGCTGCCGTTTCCTGGGATGATTTCGCTTCAACGTTGCCTGGTCTCTCACCACCCACGGTCGTGGGCAGGTGCGCGAGATCATCATGTCGGTGTCGTTGGCCAAAGTCGCGGTGCGCACCGTCACATATTGACTGTGATCCGGCTCACCGCTTTAATAAACGAACGCCATTCATTTATGACTTATGCCGGATTCTCCTCCCCGGTTCGCGAAGGGCTGGCGATCCCAGCTCGGCCGAGTTCCCCAGCTCCCCGTCATTAGCCTTAGGATCCCCATGACTCCCACGTTCGATACTGATACACCGGCAGGCGAGAGGCCTGTGGGGCCAACATCTGCTCAGTCTCCAGCTCAGGGCTGGCGCCGCGTTCTCGGCGTTCCGTCTCTGGTGTTGCTGGGCTTGGTCTACATGGTGCCGCTGACGATCTTCAGCACCTACGGCATCGTCGTTGAGTTGACGGGCGGGCGTCTCTCGGCCGCCTATGCCGTGACGCTGGTGGTCATGCTCTTCACCGCGCGCTCGTACGGCCGGATGGCGCAAGCCTTCCCGTTCGGGGGATCGGCCTACACCTACGCGACACGATCGTTTGGACCCGGTCTTGGCTTTATGGCTGGATGGTCCCTGCTGCTGGACTACCTGTTGCTGCCGATGATCAACTACCTGCTGATCGGCATCTACATGAATGCGGCCTTCCCAGCCATACCGGCGTGGGTTTTCATGATCGTCTCAATCCTGGCCGTGACCGTTCTGAACATCTTGGGTATCACCGCGATTGCCAAGGCCAACTTCGTGGTCGTAGGGCTCCAAGCGCTCTTCATCGTGCTGTTCGTGGCGCTGGGACTGTCATCTATTACTGGTGCCGGCAACCTCGACTTGATGGCCCCGTTTACCGGCGTCAGTGGGGCCGAGGGCGTCTCGCCGATTCTGGCTGGCTCCGCGATTTTGTGCCTGTCCTACCTGGGTTTCGACGCCGTTTCCACCTTCGCTGAGGAGACCAAGGATCCGAAACGCAACCTGCCCAAGGCCATCATGCTGACCACCGTGCTGGCCGGCGTGATCTTCCTTGGACTCGCGTACATCAGCCACCTTGTACTGCCGGTCAGCACATTCAATGATGTGGATGCAGCGGCCATCGAAGTTATTGGCGCAGCCGGCGGAAATCTACTGGTCGCCTTCTTCACCGCCGCATACATTGCAGGAAGTCTTGGATCGGCGCTGACGTCTCAGGCGTCTGTTTCGCGAATCATTCACTCGATGGGTCGTAGTGGTGTGTTCCCTGCTGCATTAGGTCGGCTCCACGCTCGATTCCGCACACCCGTGCTTCCGATTCTTTTGACGTCAGCCGTTTCATTTCTGGCCTTCGTGCTGGATCTCCTGACAATCTCGTCGCTGATTAGCTTTGGGGCGCTGGTCGCGTTCTCTGTGGTCAACCTGGCCGTGATCAAGCACTACTTCATCGATGAGAAAGCCCGTGGAACCCGCGGGGTAGTTCACAACCTCGTACTGCCGGGCATTGGCTTTGCCTTGACAGCCTGGTTGTGGACGAGCCTGAGTGGGTTGTCGTTCACGTTCGGGCTCGCTTGGGCGGGCGTCGGGTTGATCTATCTTGCCTTACTGACCCGCGGGTTCCGGAAGCCGGCGCCGCAGTTGGAGCTGGAGGAAGTCTAGAGGACGCTGCTTTCGCCGGACGTTCGGTGGGCTCACCTGCAAAAGGTGGGGTCGCCGTCGTCGATGTTCTCCATTGGCGGATGTTTCGAAGGGCATCCTCTACGGCGACAATGCCCATGTCACAAGATTTTCGACAGCCGCGTGCACTCTTCCCACAGTCGCTTCCGGGCGGCGGGATCAGAGCCCATGCCCGGCGTGGGCAGTTCCTTGCGCTTCGCCCAGAGCTTGCCGGAAACCGCCGCAATTTCTGGCGAGGTGGCCAACCAGACGGGTGTGTCGGCTGCTTTCTCTGCGGACTTGCCGAAGGTGTTTGTCACCCAGCGGAACGGCCCCCCAACGTCCTGCAGAAGACCCGTGTGCTTGACGAGGCCCGGATGCACTGCGTTGGCGACCACGTTTGATCCACGAAGGCGCTCCGCGAATTCTTGTGTCAACAGGACCCGGCCAAGCATTGTTGGCGGGGTTGAGCGCAGGTAGCTGTAGCTGCCTTTCGCGGTTTGCAGGTCGTCGAAATCAATCTTGGTCATTGAGGGCCCGCCCGAATACTTGGAGGCGATGTTTACGATCCGCGATGGCTGCGCCTCATCCCTGATCGCGCCCCGCTTGAGCGCATCAAGGAGCAGATTCGTAAGAAGGAAGTAACCCATCACGTTGGTAGCGAACGTGAGCTCGAGGCCATCCGCGGTCACGTGGCGTTCCTTGCGGAAAACGCCGGCCGCGTTGACGAGTACGTGCAGCTCATCGTGGCGGGAAAGGAACTCCTCACCCGCCGCGCGGATTGACGCCTGGCTTGAGAGATCGCAGGCAAGGGGTTCCAGGATCGCGTGCGGGGCGGCCGCCCGGATGTCGCGCATAGCCTCTTCTGCCCGAGCTTCTGTCCGTCCAACCACGACGACGGTGGCTCCTTCACTTGCCATTGCTGTGGCGATGGCCTTCGCAAGACCACCTGTAGCGCCGGTTACGAGCGCTGTTCGTCCATTCATCGAAGCCATGGCTTGATCTCAGCACGAAACGGCGGGTTTCGCGAGGGGCCGGCAACGCTGGTTGGGCGAGCAGTTGTTACTTCTTGGACGGACGCGACTTTGGCGCCTTCGGCGGTAACGAGGCCACATGGTCAAAGGCTTTGGCCACCCAGGGCTCGGCCTTATCAGCGTCATCGTTCCAAGCTTCGGGAAGACCTGTGTATCCGCCCATAGGACGTTCTTCAGGGCCGAACGGTTGAGTTTGATGATCAGCCTCGAGCTCAGCTTTGTCAGCCTCGGAAAGGCGGACGCCGATGGTGGGGCCGAACAGACCAGCAAACATGTTGCCATTCACGAAGGCGCCAAGATTGCCGAACATCGGCTTGACGATGACATCCGGGTGATCGGGCAGCACCGAACGGAAGCGTTCCTTATCGGCGTCCGAGGGCTGGGCATCTGCATTTGGTTGTCCTCCTACCTTAGTGACGGCATTCACGTCCGGACCCAAGGCTTTGATGACCGTGCCTTTATGCCGGCTCTGCCAAAGAACGCTGCCAAAAGAAGGAAGGCCCGGAAGCTGCCATGGATGAACTTTACGCTGGGGTGCGCCGATCATCTATAAGGCGGGGAGCCCGGACAGAGTTTCGAGTTCGTCGCAGGCTTCAGGCACGTCAATGGTCGCCATCATGGCGTCGAACACTTGGGGAGCCATGAAGGTGACATCACGGCTTGCCGTTTGACTGCTTTCAGCGTTTGTCATCAAGAACCTCCGGCACTAACTCTACGTAACAGCTCACTGTTCAACCCTTAGCCTATCCAGCGCCCACTCCCACCTAACCAGCTCCTGCTCCAGCCGTACCCCATCCCCATACGAGCCCGACTGCAGACCCTCGTAGACGCGAGCCTCGCCAGATGTCAGCCGCCCCAACACAGCCTTTGAAGGCGACGCCTCCACACCCCACGCATCCCGATGCGCAAGCAGGGTTTCCTCGTCCATCAGTACGCTCAACACGTGCGGATGGACTGACCGCAATTGGTCCAGAATGCGGAAGCCATGGGTGTCCAGGTCACCCCAGTACAGAACCTCACAGTCCTGCAGCCACGCCGCATCCCGGAGGGATGAGAAGCCGTAGCCGGCGCCGAAAATTGCCAGCGTGTCTGCCCGATCTGGGAGGGCCAGGAAGTTCACGAGGTTCTCGGTGATGATCACTGTGCTCACCGGAAGTCTCAGCGACTCGAACGCGGAGGCCGTCACCGTAATGTCCCGGGCGTCACCCAGCAACGGGATCCCTGAATCCAATACGCGGAATCGGACCTGCTCCGGCTGGTGGAGGAAGCCGTGGCGCTCCGCGAACCGTGCGGCGGGTGTTCGCGCGATCGGTCGTCCCAGCAAGGACTCATCAACAACCGGAGAATCGACCACCTTAAGCAGCTCGTCGTCAGGCGCCGCGCCGTCGGCCAGATCCGAACCTTCCGATGGCCCCAACACCCCCGCCATCTCATCAATTGTCCGTCGGCGCGACTCGATGAACTTCGTGTGAACCCCAGACAGGCTCAACTGCCGCACATAAACACCGGGGGAGGGGTTGTCGCGCAGCCACATTGCCACTCGTGCAGCAGTCAATGCCGCGTCGCCCAGCTCCAACAGCGCAAGTGGCCTCTTCAAAGCCCACCCCGTAAGAGCGGGATCAAGAGCTACAAGCGAAGAAGTGAGAGAACTGAAGCGCTCCAACTCCCGCGACTTACCAATGAACGCAACCTCGTCCTCCACCGAATCAAACATGGCCACGGCGGGAAGCTGGTTGGATCCGATAGTGGTGCGGCCGACGTCGACCGTTTCCAGACTGTACCGCCCTGCCGCGGCGAACAGTTCGGCAGCCCATTCGCGGGCGGCAGCGTAGTGGTCCCGCAGTTCCGTTGCGGAGGGTCGCTTCAACGCGCGACGCCGGGGATACAAGTCAGTCGGTTCCAGAGCCTCGCGCAGCAGTTGACCACGGTCCCATGCGGTTGCAGACAGCGACCGCAACCCTGCCAACGTCGTCCAGCGATGAGCAGGAGCAGACTTAGCCGGCACGCTTCTCCCGTTCCTCGCGATACTCGGTGATGGTCATGTTGCGCAATTGAGAGTCGTTGCCGTTGGTGTTGGCGACGAAGCCCACGTGTGCCACAAACGGCTCGATGACGTTGATCTTCTGAAGTGGTGTGACGATCAGCAACTGCAGTTTCATCCGCTGGAAGAGTTCCATCCCGTAACGGGCGGACTCGTCAGAGCCACGACCAAACGCTTCGTCGATCACCACAAACCGGAAGCTCCTCCCCTTGGCAGGAACGCCTGCGCTGGAGCGTGAGGCGCCTCTAACCGAAGCCAATCCAAACTGGAAAGCCAAGGCAGCAGCAAGGATCGTATAGGCGAGCTTCTCTTTCTGTCCGCCGGACTTGCCGCCCGAATCCGTGAAGTGCTCAAATTCCTCGCCGGTCTCGGTCCACTTTTCCGATGCCGAGAACGTAAACCAGTTCCGCACGTCCGTTACCTTGGCCGTCCATCGCTCGTCCAAGGTGGTGAACCCTTCACGGCCACGGAAACGCTCGATCAGCCGTTCCACCTGCAGGTACTTCTGCTCCGAGTACTGATCATCATCGCCAATGGTGCCCTCGGAACAAGCCCTCAGGTCGATCCCGAACTGCCGCACATCCAAGTCCGTGGAATTCTGATGCTCCAGTTGAATGTGCCTGCCTGGGTTGTACTCGATCTCCGCCAAGGACAGGTTGATCTCGCTGATCCGGTTCACGATGTCCTGCCGGCGGCTGTCCAGGAATGCGTTGAAGGCCACCACTTCATGGATGGTGTTCTGCGTCAGCGAATCCTTGAAGCGGGCCTCGAACCTGGGAAGGTCATCACGCTCCAGCTGTTCGAGGAGCCGGTTGAACTCCTCTGCAGCCTCCAGCGTCGCGTCGATGTCTGTGGTCTCGTTTGGATAATTGTTCCGGAAGTCGGCCATGAGCCTGACCGTAGAGGCCGCGGCCGTCGCGATCTTTTTGGTCAACGCATCAATCGTTCCGGTCAGCCCGGAACGGACAGAACTCTCCGTAGAAACTGTATTCCGGTAGGTGAGCGACTTTTCACCGAGTGCCTTGGCGGTGAGCCGTGCTACGGCAGCCAGTACGTCGCCGTCGTCCGTTATCGGTTGTTCGTGCAAGGTCAGGCGACATTCCTCGATCACCGCTGCGATGTCCCTGGCGTCCTTGTCGTTGGCCCCAATTCGCTCGCGGACCTTGTCAGAGCGCTCCTGAAGCTTCTCGATCCTGGCAGCGATCTCGGACTCCTTGACCGTCAGCTGTTGCAGCACGCTGCTCGCCTGCTGGAGTTGCAGCTTCTCATCCTTGAGCTCTTGGACGCGGCGAGCGGTCACTTGCCAGCTGATCTCCGAGAACTCGGTCACGGATCCAACATTGCCCAGCAAGCGGTTCAGCCGGGCAGCGTCACCCAGCGACGCGTCCACCTTCGCCAGTTGCGTCCCGACGCTGCGATGCTTGCCATCAACGTCGTCCCGCTCAGCCCGAATCCGCACGATCTTCTCGTGGTTGTCCCAGCCCAGAACAAACGTGCGCCGGTCCGTCAGGCCCGTGCGGTCGTCCTTCTCATGCCTTCCCCGCGAGCCCTTCAACTGACCATTAACCGTCAGCGCCTTGGGATGCCGGCGGAAGTCCTCCATGGTGTCGCAGCAGACGTAATCGAACCTGGTGCTGAGTTCATCCAGCAGGAAATCGCGGAACGGCGTGCCCTGCTTAATTGCGATCTTCGCGCCCAGCGTCCCGGGTGTTGGAGGCCGTTGCGGGTACGAGTCACCGATCCGTCGGTACACCAGCTTGCCCTTGAGATCATTCGCGTCAACCCATGAGCTCACCGCGGCATAGTGCTCAGCGGAGACCAGCAGCTGGAGCGCAAAGCTCCTCAGCGTGCGTTCAGCCGCGCCTTCCCACTCGGCCTCGCCGTCGCGGACGCGCAACAATTCGGCAGAGTAGGGGAGCACCGACTCCGCGATGCCCGTGCCCTCACAAATACGACGCCGGAGCTCCAACTGCGGACGAGCCAACAGAGTCTGTCGGGAGCCAAGGCTGGCCAGTTCGGCGTCGAGGTCCTCCCTGCGCGCGGCCAGCTCCCTCAGCTCCGAATGCAGAGCCGTTCGCCGGTCTTGCAGCTCCTCACCCTGGGCGGCGAGGTTCTGCTCAACCTGGCTCAAGCGTTGCCGGTTAGCATCGAACAGCACTCGGTCTTCGGGAGTGTCCAATCCAAGTTCGACGGCGGCACTCGTGTACTGCTCGAAGCGCTTGCGTTGCGTTTGGGACGCCTCATCAAGTTGCGCCACTTCAGCGTCGATGGCAGAAAGCCTGCCGCCACCGCTGGTCCGGATGTCCTCTTGCACGATCGCGAGTTCGTGCCGCAGACGGGCAATGTCAGAGCTCAGCTGGGTGCTGTCCTCGCGAAGCTTCTGCCCTGTTCGCTCCAACTCATCCTGATGTTCCAGGCTCAGTGTCAGCTGTTGGTCTGTGAACCAGGAATGCAGCTGATCGCGTTGTTGGCGGGCTTGGCCTTCCTCCGCGCTGAGCTTCTGATGCGTGGCCGCGCCCTCTCGGATCGGCTTCAGCAGCTCGATCTGGTCCTTCGCCCGGACCACGGCTTCGTGTGCCTTCTTGAGATCGTCAAAGTGGCCGATCAGCTTGCTGATCCTCGCTTCGACGTCATCGTCTTCCAGCATGTTGGTCCGGACGAAATGGGTGATGTTCTCCACTTGCTTCATCGAGACCGTGCGGTGGAACAGCTCCATGGCCTGATTGCCGCTGATGCCAAAGTGTCGCTTGAACGCCGCTGCATACGGATCGAAGGTGTCGTGAACGGTGACGCCCTCCGCGCGTAGCTTCTTCTTCAGCTTCGCGGGATCCTGACCGAAGTTGGAGAAGTCCTCAGCGATCGACTGCTCCTTCTCGGCCAAAGAGTAGAACCGTGTTGGCTGCCCGGCTTCCTGCATCGTCCAGAGGGTAATAGCCAGTGTCACGGTCTTCTGGAGCACAGCGTTGTGAAAGACGCCGAGAACCACTGACAACGTTCCCGGCGCCCGCAGCGCCACGGGCTTGGAGTACTCGCCACCGGTGCTCCGGGTGCTCTTGTGGAAGCCCCTCACATAGGACATTAGTGTGCGTTCCCGCTTTTGCGCGCCTGCGGCCTTGTTGTACTCGATGCGATTGGCCGGCAGAAGGAGCGTCGTGATCGCGTCCACCACAGTTGACTTCCCTGAACCGATATCGCCGGTCAGCAGGCTGTTGGCGCCATCCAAACGGAAGGTCCGCACCCCGCCGTGGAACGTGCCCCAGTTGAGCAGTTCCAAACGCTGAAGTCGGAACCCGGGCGGCAGGCCGCCGTCGTGCGCCTTTTCTGTGGTGTCTTCGATGCTGAACAGCGTGTCCTGGATGTCAGTGGTCATGGTCACTTGCTTCCGGTGAGGGAGTCACGATAGTCAGCCAACCGCGCGTCGAACTCTTCCAGCCACTGCGCGTCGACGTAAGCCTTCAAAATGCGCATCACCTCATACGCTTCCGTTTCGCCCTTCAATCTCCGGAGGAAACCGAGCTCCACAACCTTCTTGATGTTGGTCCCCAATCGGTCCAGGATCCGGGCCTCATTGCTGGACTCGGGCAGGAAAACTGAGACCATGTCCTTGATTTCGGCCTCGGACATGATGAGACGGAGCTCGCTGCTGTTGGTGTCGAACTCCAGCATCCGCTTCCGGAGGAGGGCGAGCAGCAGGCTGACATCGAACGTGAGTTGCCTTCGGGGGATGAGCCGCGGGAGCGTGCCCTCAGGATCCTCGCGCGACTTCAGAAAGGCGTAGCCCTCCGACTCGTCCAGGATCAGGTTGAGGCCCAGCACGGCAACGTAATCCCTGACCTGGGACGTGAGCGTGATCAGCGACTGCCAGATCTTATGGTCAGCCTCCGCGTACACCACGCCCTTGAAGAGCCTGGTCACGACAGCGGGCAGTTCCTCGGGGGTGCTTGCTGTTTCGGTTGTCATACCGGCCTCACGAAGATGATCTGGTCAATGGTTGCCTCTTTTAGCGTGCCATCCGGGAGCTGCCACTGGAGGTTCTGGGTTGTTTCCGCATCGATAGTGGCCCAGTCCGAATCGACCGCCAGCTGGTAATACTGCACCAGCTCCGCGAGCCCCTGGGTCAATGGATGTGCGGCGGTGATGTCTGCGAGCGTTGCCTGGTCCGCTTGTTCAAGGACGTCGTCGATGTTCGACTTCAGACGCTCCCTGTCCACGTGGAATTGGCTGAACAGCGCGCTCGCATCCAGGTCCTGATCATCCGCGGTGACCACCTCGTCCATCACCATCACGCGGCTGCCAGGCTCGTAAAGCGGCCGTTCGAACGGCAAGGCGACGTCCACCGACGGTGTATCGATGTCCATTGAAACGCTCGACGGCGGGTGGTCGCGTGTGTCCAGTGCAGTCGCCTCGACGCTTCGGATCAGTTGCATGATGCGTTTGTTCTCAAGGAAGACCTTGTCATCCAAAAGCCTGCGCATCTGTTGGGAGAGTTGCCGCACTGTGCTCTGTGTCTGCTCAACCGCAGGCAACCAGTCCTGGTGAAGGTTGGTGATGGAGTTGAGGTTGTCCGCTTGCGACAACGCCTCGATCTGAGTGGCTCGCTGGAGAAGGTCGTTCAGCTCGTTCCGCAGCTGGGGCGACATGAGGTAGTCCCAGAAGCCCTGGAACGTGCGGCCTTGGAGGGAACTGCCTATGTCCTGCTGATTTGCGAAGATCGTGTCCAGCAGTTCGCCCTGGCTGCCGTCCCACGTGGCGATCTGCTCGCGGACTTGGCGGTCCAATTTCCGGAAGTTCTGTTCGACCTCCCGGAAATCGGAGAGCAAGTCCTTGGCCAGCGCCGTGAGCTGCTGGAAATGATCCAGAGCCTCGGGGCCGCTCATGACCTTGACGTCGCCGGCACGGATCCGCTGCATCTCATTGTCTATCTGGTCCCTTTGCTGCTGCAGCTCGGCAAGCCGTACCTCTGGGTCGGTCTCCGATTGCTGCACTAGGGTTTTCAGGACCGCGAAGATGCTGGTGAGCCTGGATTGCGTGGCCACGAACTCACGGCCCCTAAGGGTCTCCACCCACCTGACGACGTCCTCTGCCGCGGCTGTGAGATCGTAGTGGGGCTCGTCCTCTCCGGGAACATAGTACTTGCGCAGCCAGGCTCGCTCCGGTGCTGCCCAGTCGTCAAGATACTCTGATGCGCTGCGGGGGAACCTGTCCTCGCCGAAGGATTCCCGGACGCCGAACAATGTGTCGTCCAAAGTATCAATCAGTTGCTGGCGGCCGACGTTGCGTTGGTTGGGGTCTGTGAAAGCTGCCATGAAGAAGTCCAGTGCCAGCGGGGCGTTCTGGGCGCGGAGGAGAGCCCAACCTGCGTGGTTCTCACGCAGCGCGTTGATGGCGTAGAAGTCCATGTGATCTCTCGACGGTCCGGGTCTGTACCGGCTTGCTGCCGGTCTCCTCATTCACAGGCTAAGGCAGATCACGGACACTTTTTGAGTCTTCCGATCAACACCGGATGGATAAATATTTCCCAGCACTAGCTATCTGCTCAGATGTATGTAGACTTGACGGTGTTGTTGTGTTTGGCATTTGGTAGTTCAGGCAGTCCCCACGATCCTTCCGGATCGTGACTTTCTGAAGTAACTGTGGAGAACACCCCACACCCGGAGACCCGAAAGTCGGGACAATCTCCACCTTCAGTAAGGACTGAAAAAATGGCTACAGGTACCGTGAAATGGTTCAACTCCGAAAAGGGCTTCGGCTTCATCTCTCCTGAAGATGGCAGCCAGGACGTTTTCGCTCACTACTCTGCGATCAACTCCTCGGGCTACCGCTCCCTCGAAGAGAACCAGAAGGTTTCCTTCGACGTCGAGCAGGGCCCCAAGGGTCCCCAGGCAGTAAACATCCAGGCTATCTAGTCTTCGGATAACTCAAAAACAGGGCCGGTCACTGACCGGCCCTGTTTTTTGTCTGCCCTTAGATAGAACATATCTTCTATGGCTGCTTCTGGTCGTAGAACATATATCCACATAGTGAATTACACCCATGTAATTCACTTCCAGTTCTCCGTAGCGTGGGAAGTAATCCACCCGCAGAGCTGAAGGAGCGTGCCATGGATCGCCCAATATTCGAACAGCCCCACCACCTAGACGCATCGTGCCAGTACCTAGTTTCGCCCAAATCACCACCTAGACTGCCCCAAATCGGTCTGTGCAAGGCCGTTTTGCCACCTAGTCCCGTTTTCAAGATCTAGCCTGCGAAGTGAGCCGCATGTCGGGCATCCACAAAAACAGAAGGCTAGGTCGCGTGTTCGATTCAGAGGTTCAGCGAATCCTCGACTTTGTTGCCCGCGGCATTGGTGTCAGGGTTGTTGGCGCACCGGGTAGTGGTAAGACGTCGGTAGTACGCAGCGTCATGAGCCAATTGGAGAAGACCGGAGTTTCCGTGCACTTCATCAGCGGACTCCGTACACACCGCACCATCCCGTACTCGGCCATCAAAGGGCTCGGACTGGAAATGAGGCCCGGCCGCAGCGGAGTCTTCGATATCGCTGATGTGTTCTCGAGCCAGCTGGCCAAGGCCGGCAAACATCTGCTGGTTGTTGACGATCTCCACCTGGTGGATAGCGAATCCTTGGCAGTACTGGAAGCTGTGAGGCGGAGATCCGATTGTCCTATGGTGGCCACGGCCCCGGAAACATGGGCTTTCTCCAGAGGCCAGTTGGCCGTGCTCAACAACGGCAGGGAAGCCCATCTGCAATTGGACCCACTCCATTACGAGCAGGTCCACCTACTCATCGCCCAGGTTCTTGGTGCCCCCGCAGACGCAGACACAACTGCCCGTATCCTTACCAAGTCAGCGGGAAACCCGCGGCTCATCGTACGGATCGCCGAGACCGCCTCGTTGAGCAACCTCTTGGTCATGAAGGACAAACAGTGGTGCATGACGGCCGACACCCTATGGAACGAACACCTTCGCGGCACACTTGAGGCGCTCCTGGCCGAACTGAATGCTGAGGAGTTCACGGCGCTGCACATCATGGCGATTCTCGGTACGGCACGGGTTGATGTCCTCCACAAAGTCATCCAGCCGGATGCCTTGGAAGGCTTGGAGCGCAGAGGATTCCTGTCTGTCCTGGCAGACCACCACAACGGCTCAATAGCGGCAATAAGTCCGCCCGTCATCGCTGACTACTTCCGAGGGAACAGGAAGCTCCGGGACCGCAAACTGCTCCGCAGCAAGATCGCTGGCGTCCTTGAAGCTGCCCCTCAGCTGGCCCCGGAGAAGCACACCACGGCGGACTGCCTCTCCCGCGTGCTTTCATCTCTTCGTCTGGAGAAGGGCGACGACGACGCCATTACTTCCAGGCACTTCCACGACCACAACGCGGACCGGGAACGCATCCGCTTCGAACGCTGGCAAGCCAACAAGTCAGCGGCCAATGCCGCAACCCTCCTCCGCATCTACTGGGGTGCTCCTGTGAATGTGGAGCGTGCCAGTCTTGTCTGCGCCGAAACAACAGACTACGACGCCGATCCCAGGGACCGCCTGTTTGTTACCATCACTGAGGCCATGCTTGCGATCCACACGGGCCGCGGGCCAGGTGCCGCCGTCGACATCCTCCAAAAGTTCGCCGGGGACAATCCACAGCTGGTACCTGAAGTAGAGGATGCCATTCTGTTTATCAGTGCTTCCCACGACAGGGTTCCAGCTGATGCCACTGAGGAGCCTGATGCTTTGGGGAGCCAAGGATCGGGAATGGGGATGTTGGTCCATGGGTTGCTGGAGCTGTACCGCTTCAAACCAGCTGCAGCTTTGGAAGCCGTCGACGGCGCAGGCGATGATGATGCTTTCTCCCATCTTCGGCCGTTCATACGCGGCTTCGCCCTCTTCGCCGCCGGACACGTAGAGGACTCGTTGGTCTTCGCCCTGGACTGGCGGGCAGAAGCGCGCAAGAATCTGGACCAGTTCGGCGTGGTCACCAGCAGCTATGTGGCCGCGCACGGCCTGCTCTACCGAGGACACTTTGAAGAGGCCGAGTACCTCATGAGCAGTGTCTTTGCGATGGGCCGGCCGGGGTTCGTCGTCGACTCGCTATACGACGCCATGCTCAGGCTGGCTGGGCTCAGGCACGCGACAACTGCCATATTGCCGACGCTTTCCATAGCCGCACAGGCGCGGACAGAGGTGCCCGACGTCGGCCCGATACCCGGCATTGGCAAGGGAGCTTACGAGCTCATCGCTCATTACAACGCCCAACCTGCAGCGTTCGACCGCAAAGCTACCAAACTCATCAGGCGACAGTTGAAAAGCGGTTACGTCCTCGAGGCCATGATGACAGCGCTGCTTTGTACGTGCCTTTGCCCGGGCCGACCAGTTCTGGACCTACTGCAGAGAGTCCTGCGCGAGAGTGGCATCTCTGTCCATGACCAGTTCATTGCCATTGCCACCGCGGTGGTTGAAGGTGACCATAAGCTGCTGGGACTGCTTCTTAAGCACTACGAACCTGACATCGACACGTACCAGGTGGGAATGCTGCTCCGCGGAGCCCTCAAGCGCCACGTGATCGACGGTGATGCGGCCGCAGCTGACGCCTTGGCGCAAGCTTCGTCCATCTTCGCTGTCCGCTTCCCATCGGCCAACGAGCAGCTCTCTTTCAATTCCTTCAGGACTACGCCTCTGACAGAACGGGAGATCGAGGTCGCCGTACTAGCCGGACACCGCACCAACGTGGAAATCGCGGAACATCTCGGCATCAGCGCGAGGACGGTTGAAAACCACATCTCCAACGCGCTGCGGAAGACTGGTGCAACATCCCGCAATAGTCTTTTCATGCTGGTGGGGAATTCACTTCCGCCGCGCTGACCCGGGATAGGCTGGATATTCGTGAGCAACTCTCCGGCTTTGGCTCGCCGACTAGGCACCTTCGATGCATCGCTGATTGGTTTGGGGTCGATGATCGGTGCGGGTGTGTTCGCGGCGTTCACGCCAGCCGCTGCGGCCGCAGGATCAGGGTTGTTGATCGGGTTGGTGGTGGCCGCCTTTGTTGCCTTCTGCAACGCGACCTCGTCTGCCCAACTAGCTGCCTCCTATCCAACCTCCGGCGGGACGTACATCTACGGTCGCGAACGGCTCGGCCCTTGGTCCGGGTTCCTGGCAGGATGGGGATTCGTCATCGGCAAAACGGCGAGTGCCGCTGCCATGGCGATGACCTTTGCGGCCTATGCCGCACCGCAGGGTTGGGAGCGCCCGGTGGCGATTGCCGCCGTCGTGATTCTGACCGCTGTGAATTATCACGGGGTGACCCGCACCGCCGGGCTGACGCGCGTGCTGGTGCTCGCCGTACTGGCTGCCTTGGCGATCGCCGTCACAGCAGTTTGGGGTGGCTCGGGGCCTGACTTTGCGGGCTTTGTGGGCGAGGGGCTGCTGGCACATGGCTGGTACGGCATCCTGCAATCGGCAGGGCTGCTGTTCTTCGCGTTTGCCGGGTACGCAAGGATCGCGACGATGGGTGAGGAAGTGCGTGAGCCCAAGCGCACCATACCCCGCGCGATCAGCATTGCATTGGGGATCACCATCGTCATCTACGCCGTCATAGCGGTCACTTTGCTGGCGGCGCTCGGCCCCGACGGCGTGGCCGCTACGGCGACCCCCTTGGCCGACGCGGTAGGTGCGGGCACCTTGGCCTGGGCGTCGCCCGTGGTTCGAGTCGGCGCCGCTGTTGCCTCACTTGGGGCGTTGTTGGCACTCGTCGCAGGGCTTGGCCGGACGAGCCTGGCCATGGCGCGCGAACACGACCTGCCGCACTGGCTCTCTGCTGTGCATCCCCGCTATAAGGTCCCGCATCGCGCGGAGATCACGCTAGCTGTGGTGATCTGCCTGATCATCGCAGTGGCCGATCTTCGCGGGGCAATCGGCTTCTCATCGTTCGGAGTGCTGCTCTACTACTTAGTGGCCAACATCGCTGCCTACACTCAGCCGTCGGAAGACCGCCGCTACCCGCAGTTCGTGCAGGTGGCAGGCGCACTAGCCTGCGTGGTTCTTGTTGTGACGCTTCCGCCGATTTCCGTTGGGGCGGGCGTGCTGGTGTTTGCTGTGGGCATTGCCTACCGCCTGGTACGTTTGCGGCTTCAGTCCCGCAGCTGAAGTTTCCGGCTGGGCACGGCCCCACCTTGGGGGTATTCGGGTGGAGCCGTGCCGCAGTGCCTCCTACACCTGGAGCGAGTGGGGAACCCGCCGGACAACGGGTATCCCGCCCCGGAGGCACACAAAGAGACTATGGCCGGCAAACGGCCTCTAGGTGTTCGAATCCTCAAACTAGGTGGTCCCGAGACAGGTATTTGGGGGCAAGTTCATCAAAAATAGGTGCTGTGCGGCAGCGTCTAGGTGGTGGACCGGCGTCGAGCGTTCCTAGGTTCAACCCCTGTCCGTAGTGGTAGTAGTCCGAACCAAGGACACATGACGCGAAACCTTCCGGTCGCACTGGCAGAATGGCCGGTATGGAATCACCCACCACCGTTCCAGCCGTTGAGTTGCGCATTTCAATAAGTGAGACTGAACCGCTCATCTGGCGGCAACTCGTCCTCCCCGAAACCGCCACAGTCGCTGAGCTGCACGGTGCCATCCAGAGCGCATTCGGATGGAAGGACGCCCATCTCTACGCCGTTGCCGGCCATGACCGCGCGGGCAAGAAACGCGTCATCATGGGAGTCGACGACGGCGACGGTCCAGACGGTACCGAAGTAGGGGCTGACGTGCGGCTAGTTGAGCTTTTTGACCCGCACTCGCCAGGGCTCTCGAACCTTGAGTACGACTACGACTTCGGGGACAACTGGACCCACGAGATCGAAGTTGTTGGACCTGCCGTGCTCCACGAGAACACCATCGCTTGCCTTGACGGTGCGATGCGGGGACCGATTGAGGATTCCGGGGGAGTGGGTGGGTATGCCAACGTGGTTGCCGTTGTGTCCAACCCCAAGCATCCAGAGCACAGGGAAGCCGTGGAATGGCTCGAGTTCGTGACGCAGGAGAGTGTGTCCAAGTTCGACCCGGCTGCTTTCGATATTACTGCCTTGAACGATCAACTGCGACTGTTGGCTCGTCGGCTGTGGCCGGGGGACGTCAGCGAAGAGGACGTAGTGTTCGTCTTGGGGCCCGCCCTTTGGTTCCTTAACCAGGCGGACCCAGATGGGTTGCCGCTGACATCGGCGGGCTATCTCAAACCGATCGTGGTTAAGCGAGCAATGACAGAACTCGGGTGGATCGAACCTTGGAACACTAACGTCTCCACAGAAAGTCACGCAGCACCTGTCCGCATCGTGCGCGAACGGCTCCAAGACTGGAAACTCCTTCGCAAGAGCAAGGACAGGCTGCTCCTAACACCGGCAGCCAGAAAGCTCATAAACAGGCCCGCGATGCTCTGGCATTACATCGCTGACCGATTGGCGTCACCCGGGCACCAGGGCGTGAAGATCGCGACTCAGCTGAGAGTGCACTGGGACTTATCGGCAAGCCAACCGCCCCGCAAAATCGTGGATGATGTGGTTCAGCTCGCGCTCCACGAACACGGTCTGCGAACCGCGAAGGGTGCCGATATTCCACTGGACTGGGCACGTGGCTTGAGGATCGATGTCCATCAAAGCTTGCTCTGTCTGAGGCTTTGGGGCTCGACAAAATGGGGTTCGGATGAGCTGGGACTATCCGACGCCGGCGTCAAGTTCCTCCTCGACGTGCAGAGCCGCTGGGACGGCCGCAGCGTCTAAGGCTGCGGCCGCTCCCGCCGACGGCTACTTCTCGCAGCCGATCCCATCCTTGTCGTTATCCAGTCCGTAAATGTCGGACCCTGTGACTGTCACTGGCCCTCTCACGTAAGCCGGACCGTTGCCGCTACCACCGGCGCAGTCCACATCGGAGGCAATGGGTACGCATCCGGAGTAGTTGGGGTCGCAACCGCTCTGGGCAGGAGGGGCAGCCGGAGCTACTTTCGGCTGGACTTGGGCGGCAGCGGCGTCCGCAGCTGCCGCCCAAGTCCAGCCGAAAGTAGCTCCGGCTTGAATGGCTGCCGCCGCTTTATCTGCAGCGGCCTTGTCCGCCGCGGCTTTATCTGCAGCCGCCTTGTCGGCCGCTGCTTTATCTGCAGCTGCCTTTGCCGCCGCTTCCGCTGTTCGCTGATCGGACAACTTCTTGGCGCTCGCAGAGTCCAGCCACGTCAATTTGCCGGCCTGGTCGACGGCGCAAACGAAAGTCTCACCCGCAGAAGTCTGCGTCGCCTTCTCAGTTGTGCAGACCGTGCCAGCGACTTTGCTGGGTGTAGGAGAAGGTGTTGCGGAAGGAGTTGCCTTCGTACTGTTTACAGAGCTGGCGCTTGTGGGCGCTCCCGGAGCGCACGCTGTGGCCGCAGCTAGCAGCGACGTCATGGTCATCAGTCCCAGTGCTTTTCGACCACGCGACCACGAAGACTTACTCAGCAAATGCCAGTTTTTGGACGTGCGAATAGAACGCTTTTTCAATGCATTGCCCCTTGTAGTTGCGCCGATGCGATGGCGCGTGCAGTGACCATAACACCGTGCAGAACAGCAATGGGAGGGGGAGCTTTCTATGACTTAGCGCGCTGCGTGCTTCTTCCTTTCTGCAGGCTTCGCAGAGTTGCTCGCCTCAGCCCCAACCGAAGCCCCCGTACCCAACCCGCGGACCGTCCACCCCGCACTCCGCCAGGCCTCAGCGTCCAGTACGTTCCGGGCGTCCAGCACCATCCGGCGTCGTACGAGTGATCCAGCAACAACAGGTGAGAGTGCTACGTATTCGTCCCATTCGGTGAGTAGCAGCACCAGTTCGGCGTCTTCGAGGGCACGCTTGGTGGAGGCTTCGAAGCGGATCTGCGGGTACCGGATCCAAGCGTTGTTGATGGCTTTGGGGTCGGTGACGGTCACGTGTGCGCCGGCGGCGGCGAGTTGTTGTGCGACGTCCAAGGCGGGGGAGTCGCGGATGTCGTCCGTGTCGGGCTTGAAGGCGGCGCCAAGGATGGTCACCGTGCGGCCGGACAGGAAGCCGCGGCACATCTCGCGGGCAACCTCCACGGCGCGGGAACGCTGGTCCAGGTTCACCGAATCAACCAAGGCCATCCACTCATCCACGGACTGCACAGACAGGTCGCGAGCCTGTGCACGGAACGACCGGATGTCCTTGGGTAGGCAACCTCCCCCGAAGCCGAGCCCAGCGTGCAAGTACCGGTTGCCGATGCGCGGATCCAGGCCCATCGCCTCGCTGAGCTCGCTCACGTCTGCGCCGGACGCGTCGCAGAGCTCAGCCATTGCGTTGATGAAGCTGACCTTCGTGGCCAGGAACGCGTTCGACGCTGACTTGATGAGTTCCGCCGTGGCAAAGTTACAGACCAGACGCGGGATGCCGGCGCTGATCAGCGGCTCGTACACCGCGTCCAGCGCGGCTGTAATCGGTGCACCCGCAGCGGCACCCTTGCCGCCCGGGACGCCGTACACCAAGCGGTCGGGAACCAGGGAATCCTTGACGGCCGTGCCTTGGCGCAGGAACTCAGGGTTCCAGCCGAGCAGCACGTCCGAGCGTCGGGCCAGGATTGCCCGGAGCGTCTCCACCGTGCCTACCGGCACTGTTGATTTACCGACGACGGCGGCGCCCTTGGCCAGGTGCGGCAGGAGGCTCTTAGTGGCGCCCATCAGGTAGGAGAGGTCCGCTGTGTCAGAGGTTTTGGACTGCGGGGTGCCCACGCAGAGGAAGTGCACCTGGGCATCAGCGGCAGCGGCGAAGTCCCTGGTGAACACGAGCCGGCCGGTGGTGCGACCGTCTTTGAGGAGCTCGTCCAGGCCCGGTTCATGGAAGGGCGCCATCGCTTTGTTGAGCTGGTCAACCTTGTGGGAGTCGACGTCGATGCCCACCACGGTGTGGCCCATCGAAGCGAGAGTCGCGGCATGGACTGCGCCGAGGTAACCGCAGCCGATCACGGAGATCTTCATGAGGAGGGTCCTTTGCTTGAGGTGAATTCGCGGGGCTCATTTCCATTGGGAGCCCCGGCGATGACGGCGTTGTAATGGCGCACCAGGTCTGCGCTGAGCACAGGCCACGTCCGGCCCTGGACCGAAGCTGTTGCTGCCGTTGTGAATGCCCGGCGCTTGGCGTCGTCGCCAATCAGGTCCTGCACGTAACTGCGCAGCTGGACAAGGTTGCCGGGCTCGTACAGCCAGCCGGTACGTGAGTTCTCCACGAGGTCCAAGGGGCCGCCCCGGCCGGTGGCGACCACGGGAACGCCCGAGGCCATGGCTTCTTGGATGGTTTGGCAGAAGGTCTCAAACTCGCCGGGATGGACAAAAAGATCGAAGCCGGCGATCGCTTGAGCCAGTGCATCGCCGCCAAGGAAGCCAGCAAAGTGGGCGTTCGGCAGCGCTGCTTGAAGTGCTTCCCGTTGCGGGCCATCACCAACGATGACCAGTTTCGTGTTCGGCAAATCCGCCAGTACGGCGAGATCTTCAACTTGCTTCTCGACGGCGAGACGGCCAACGTAGCCGATGATGCGGTGACCATCGGGCGCTACTGAGCTGCGCCACGCCGTCGAACGCTTTGCGGGATTGAAGCGCGCGGTATCCACACCGCGGCGCCACATGTCCACGCGCAGTATGCCGCGTCCGCGCAGCTGGTTCAGCGCGAACGTTGACGGCACCAGGGTTCGGGTGGCCAGAAGGTGGATGTTGTCCACGCGGTTCCAGGCCCAGTTCTCCAGGAACGGCACACCGTAGCGGGCGGCGTAGCTGGGAACTTCGGTTTGGTAGATCGCGACAGTCGGGATGCCGAGCTGATGGGCGGCCTGCACGGCGCGCCAGCCGAGGACGAACGGGGAGGCGAGGTGCACCACGTCGGGGGAGAAATCGGCAAGGATTCGCTTGACCCGATTCACACCACCCAACGCAACCCGCACATTCGTGTAACCGGCCAGCGGCACCGAGGGAAGCCGGTGCACATACGCACCCTTCTCGACGCTCGAGACATCAGTGTCCGACGTCGACGGCGCGATCACCATCACCTCATCCCCGCGCTCCTGCAGATGCTCCAGCACCCGCAGTATCGAATGGGTTACCCCATTCATCAATGGCAGGAATGATTCGGCGACGATTGCGATCCTCACGCCTTCAACGGTGGTCGCGGCGGTTGGCTTGGCGGGTTCGAACGGGTGGCCTGTGGAGGAAGAGTTGGTTAACAGGTGGGGCTCCAGTTTGTCTCAGGGCGCGCGTAGACTCTGGTTCACCGACGCGCTGGGGCGTCTGACGATCACTGTCACTCCGGTTACGAACGAGGCGTGCGCTGCCTCACTCATAAGTTAGGGGCAAATGTCGACCCCGCAGATTCGAATCAATTGTTGAAGCGATTCATCCAGCTACGTCTGCGAGCCTCGTTGGCTGTCGAGCGTCTAGGTACCTGGAACTAGACTTGAGGCATGGTTGAACGTTGTAAGGATAAGTTGTGACTGCATCCGTACTGGACTCCCGGATGGTGCGCCGTGCTGGTTCCGTCTTCTCCACGGCCACAGTCCGGAAAGTAATGCGGGGTGAAACTCCCAGCCAAGCTGAGGGGATTCTTGAGGCGATGGTAAAAGACAGCCTCGTTCCCAACGGTATTAGCAGGCATGAAGCCATCGCGGTTCTGGACTCGATCCTTCGAAAGTCTTATAGGAACGAACACGTTTACAAGTCAGCACTGGTGGACAAGATTCTCTTAGGCAGGCACAGCCTGCGCACCGCTACGGTGGTCAACGAATTCACGATCGGCGGGTCCTGTGTTGATGCGATCGTCATCAATGGTGAAGCAACAGCTTACGAGATAAAGACGGAGCTGGACTCGGCGGCAAGATTGCACAAACAGTTATCTGACTATCAACGTGGATTTCGTAAAATTTACGTTGTGGTGCATGAATCAATGGTTCCTGCATATGTGGACATACTTGAGGGCTCGCCAGTTGGCCTGATGGCGCTCACTCACCGCCATCAACTGTCCATGCGAAAACTGGCGACGTCCTACAGTGCCGAACTGGACGTAACTGCAATGATGAAATCTCTTCGCAAGGGTGAGTACACCGCCATCCTTCAGCGTCACTTTGGGGAGATTCCTCAGGTGACTGCTACTCAGCACTTTTCGGTCTGTCTTGAGATGGCCTTGGCAATCCCTGCGGATCAGTACCAGCGCTACTTTGAAGATGCGCTTCGCGCTAGAAAGCCTCGCGAACCCGAGCTCGCGTTGACAGCCCCCTGCGAAAGTTTGCGGTATGTTTATCTTCAATTAGACCCTGCTCGCCTGCAATATGAGCGGATTGAACGCTGGCTGAGAGGCACTGTGAACGTATGTACTATCCCTACCTGCGAGGAAAGCAATTTGAGCTCCTAGCTGTTAAGGAAATGGCGCAGGATGAGTCGCTTTCTCACCTAGTGCATCCGGTCATCGAACCAGTAAGGGACCTGAACTCTGGCGGTCTGGAACGTTGCCTGATAACCCTAAAAGAGAACGGAACCTCCTGTACTCTCATCGTCAATCCGCAGGTTGGTCATCTAGCGGGTGATTCCGGCTCCGTGCAGAAGTTGGTGGCTTTCTTGAATGATCGACCGCATCTGTTGGACTACGTCAATCTCGGTGTGGTTGTATCTGCGGTTGATGATCTGGAAAGCGTTCAGCTGAATCTTTCAGGCTTGAACGCTCGTATACCTAAGGTCTCGCTGTTTCATCTTGACTTTCCAGAGGATGCAGCCCAGGTCTTTCCTTTTTACGGCACGAGTGTCGTCGAATCGCACTTTGTCGAATCTACAAGTGATACCCGCCGCTACAGGAGCTTGAGTGGGTTTCAATCCGTTGCTTCAGCATGGCGAACAACGCCGTTGGTCAAGTGGAGGGATCCGTTCCCTAGGCAGGCTAGAAATATTGACTACGTGGGCATACCGGAGCAGCTTTATACGGATGATCACCTATATTTCGCCGAAGATGGATTTGTAGGTATCTCGGACTACCAGACCATCGGAGATGACTACCAGGAAGGTGGACGACTGCCTAGGGCTGTAGTACTCCACCTCACTTATCAAAAAGAGCCGAGAGGGCCCGTATACATCAGGCATTTCCCCTCTGACTCGAATCTCGACGCCGCTGATACCGCGGGCAAGTTCGCCGAAGCAGTCAAGAAACTGGTTGCTTTTGCAGAGGAGCGCGACCTTGGCAACCCTGCCATTGACAAATTTAGGTTCTTTGCCGCAAACGGAAGCTTCCCAGGACTTGGAACTCTCAAGAAGGTGTCCATACAAAACCACATTTATGTGATGCAACAAGCGTTGGGTGAGATGTGAAGGGCTGCAGGGCCTGCTTTGTAGGCTCGGGCCCCATCGACGCCGCGGCGGTGCGTCCCAGCCATGGTGATTGCGGCTTCTGTGATCCTATATCGTCCGACGGCATGGTCTGGGACGTAACGGTCTGGGAGAATCAGTTCGCGGGTCTTCTCGACAAATATGAAGTTGTGCCAGACGGCTCTGCTGATGGTCGGAGCATTGAGGAGCGAATCGCAAGCGACTGGGACATATTCAGCTTCGACGACCCTGCCCGTGTTCGTGTCTTTCTTGAGGCCGTGTTCGTCGTACCGCATCCGCTGCTGATGGCAGGTCTGCTCGTGAGACCCAGAAAAACTCCGGACTACGTGGATCATATAGACGTATGGGACAAGTACGTAAATCACTTGAAGCTCGTGAATCGTTTTTTTGCTCCGAGGGATCTTCCAGATGATGCTCTGAACGTTTTAGGTGAGCTCATACTTGCAAACGGCCGAACAGTAGAGATCGGTAAGTCGTATTACCGTGGCCGACCAATGTCGGGACCGAAGCCGTTCACTATTGATGATATGGGCATGCCGCCGGCCGTGTCAGCCTCGGGCGGTCGTGGCAACCCTATCGGAATACCACATCTCTACATTGCATCAGACCCTGAAACATGTGCCGCTGAATGTCGCGTGGGACTAAATGGCTTCGTCTCCGTCGCCACTTTTCGTGTAACGACAAAGCTTACCGTTCTGGACCTGGCAGTTGTGGATTCCATCAATCCATTCACTAATGATGGAGACGTAAGTAAGTATTTACAGGCTCGGGCATTCCTGACACGATTGCGCGACGAGATTTCCCAACCGGCGCGGAGTACCGATGTCCAAAGGGACTATGTATCCACGCAGTTTCTCTGTGAGTATGCCAAGCACCTAGGCCTTCATGGCGTCATGTACCCAAGCACTCTGAAAGAGGGCGGTACCAACCTCGTGTTGTTTTCTACGGATAAGGTTGAAGGCGATCAAGCGGTTGACGCGTTCGTCGTAGTGCGAGATGAACTCAGGTTGGAAACCGTCAGGTAGAACCCACGCCCCCGCCCCCCGCCCGTTTCAGATCCTTCCGCAACCCGCGGTTATCTTCCCTTAGCCCACGGTTGTCGTCCGCCAAGCCCTTATTGTCTTCCGTCAGCCCCCGGTTCTCCGCTTCTAACTCCAGCACCAGCTTTACTCCCGCCAGGTTCAGCCCCTCATCCAGGAGTGCGCCGATCCTGCGCAGCGTCGCGAGGTCGCTTTCGCTGTAGCGGCGAGTGCCCCCGTCGGTCCTGTCCGGGGTAAGCAGGCCCTTGCGCTCGTACTGCCTGATGTTCTGCTGCCCTGTGCCGACGAGCTCGGCCGCCATCGAGATCGCGTAGACACCACGCTCGTCACGACCACCGTCAGTGGCGCCGTCGCCCGCAGAGGCGACCAGTCCGCCGTCGTACTCCCCAGCAGCAGTTCCGCTCTCCGAAGCGGCCATCAAGAACCTCCAAAAATCTTCCGGAAAACTACTTGCATCCACTCTCTCACCGGTGCTATAAAAAATCTATACCAGCCAGCACAGATTGAGCGGGACTGAGCAGGCTGGTACGAACAACAGAATCAGCATCAAGACCAAAGGAGTGAGAACCAAATGCTGATGCGCACTGACCCGTTCCGCGAATTCGACAGGCTCGCCCAACAGGTTTTTGGCACAACAGCACGCCCCGCCGGCATGCCGATGGATGCATGGCAGGAGGACGGACAATTCGTTGTTGCCTTCGATCTGCCTGGTGTAAGCCCTGATTCAGTTGAGCTGGACGTCGAACGGAACGTCCTTACGGTAAAGGCAGAACGTAAGTCGCCCGCTGGCGAGAACACCGAGATGATTGCCGCCGAGCGCCCACAGGGCGTCTTCAGCCGGCAGCTCATCCTGGGTGACACCCTGGATACCGATGGCGTCCAGGCCAGCTACGACGCCGGGGTGCTCACACTCCGCATCCCCGTCGCCGAGAAGGCCAAGCCGCGGCGCATCGAAATCCAATCCAGCGGGCAGAGGCAGGAGATCAACGCCTAATCCCTTCGGCCCTGCCGGAAGGCTCACCCGGGGGTGGCCAACCGGCAGGGCGCCAGCCGGGAACAACGGAGGCGGCCGCATCGGAATAGTTGGGCGCAGGCTTCGCGCCACGTCACAGCGTTTCTTAGCGCACATAAAGCGACCCCCGCCCGTCGTCTCCCGATTGATGGCCCCCGGCCCACGCTGGGGGCCATCGCCAAATCCGCAGCAGGAAATCGGAACAGCATTGAGCACGCAACCTGACCACTACGCCACCCTCCACGTGTCGCCGGACGCGACGGCCCGTGAGATCACCCGCGCTTACCGCACGCTGCTTCGGACGCACCATCCGGACACACGCCGAAAGGTCGACGACGGCGACACCACCTCAGCTGCCGACCTCCAGGAACTGCACGCCATCATGCAGGCGTACGTCGTCTTGTCGGACCCAGGGAAGCGGGCGGCTTACGATCGTGCGCGTCGGACGCCAGCCGGTGCGGTCGGAACGCCGGTGAAAGTGCGCTTCCATCGATCCGAAACTCCCGCTACGCAACGTGATCAGTCACCGCTTTCGTTTGGACCAACCCGGTGGGACCCCCCGTCCCGAACCCTAAGAACCCGAAGGAGTAATCCATGAGTGCTTGGCGTCCCTACGACGGCCACATCATTCCCGCGTTCTACGAACGGTTCGAGAAACGCTGGGGGAGAGGGACGGCCCCGTTCCTGGATCCCGAAGTCCACGAACAGCCCTTGCCCCGCGCCCAATGGATCAACCCGGACACCGGTGCTGCCGTTGCCGTGGTCCCCATTTGGACCGACGACCCCGAACACCGCTCCTTTGGCGTCTTCTACCTCCCACCCGCCGGGGACATCTGGATGCTCCGCCCCGGGCCCACAACGTTTCTGGAACCCAGCGGCGGATCCAGCAAGGAGCAAGTGACACTCCGCAACGACGCCTTCAAGAAGGCCGTTAACCACGCCAAGGAGTTCATCTACGGGCCTCAGCTGTAAGAGGCGTACGCGAGGGGTCAGGTCTGGGCTGAATGTGGACTCCAAAGTGCCGAGATCCCGCCCCTCAGCGGGAGTACATCGCGGACGCATCCTGACCTCGAGCGGTCGTAGTCTGAAACCACTGAACCCCGACCCAGAGGACACGGACATGACCGCGGCAGACCCGAGCATCAGCACAGTCCCCACCGGCTACTCCAGTGTCAGCCCCTGGCTCATCACTCGCGACACCAACGCCCTCTTCGACTTCATCACGGCAGCGTTCGGCGCGGAGGAGATCGACCGCGTCGTTGGTGAGGACGGCAGCATCGGTCACGCCGAGGCGCGGATCGGCGACTCAGTAGTCCTGGCGTTCGATAGCCGTCCGCACTGGCCCGCAACGCCGTCGTACCTCCGTCTCTACACGCACGACGCCGATGCCGCCTTCCATGCCGCCCTCGCCGCGGGTGCCACCACAGTTTCGGTTCTCGACAACAGTGCCTGGGGCGACCGGGGCGCTCGCATCCAGGACCCGCTCGGGAACGTCTGGTGGATCATGTCGCACATGGAGGACGTCTCCGACGACGAAGCGGCCAGCCGCTGGCACGCCCCCGAGTACGCGGCGGGCATGGAGTACGCCGTAGAGTCCCTCCGAAGGCACATGACTGGCCAACCGGATGCGACGGTCCCTGATGAGGTCAAGGCAATGGCCCCCATGGTGCGAGCCGAAGGAGTCAGTGCCGTGCCGACCGGGTATCGCTCCGTTGAACCGTGGATCATCTCCCGCAGCACCCCCGAACTCCTCGACTTCATCACCGCTGCTTTCGGCGCCCAGGGCGCGTTCCGCGTGCCCATGGAGGACGGCTCCATAGGCCACGCGGAGGCGAAGATCGGCGATTCCAACATCCTCGCCTTCGACTCCCGACCGGACTGGCCTCCGACTCCCGCCTTCCTCCGCATCTACGTCGACGACGGCCATGCCTCCTTCGCTGCCGCACTCGCCGCCGGCGCGACGGCAGTGACCAACGTGACAGAGATGTTCTGGGGAGAAGAAGTGGGCCGGGTTCGCGATCCGTTGGGGAATCTCTGGTGGATCCATTGCCGGGTGGCCGAGCTCAGCGAGGATGAGGCCTACGCGAGGATGGGGGATCCGAAGTTCGTGAAGGCCATGGAATATGTATCGGGCGTGGACTTCTTCGCGAGGGGTTAGCTCTCGGCAGTATGTCCGCCTCTAAGTGCCGAGAACCAACCCCTCGGCGCAGGGTAAAGAGCAAAAAGAAGGCTGGTGCAGCCTTTGGAAAGAATCCCAAGGCGGCTGCACCAGCTGCTAGTACGACTTTCTGTTATTAGTTGTGACACCTATTCATTGGCCGCTCCTAGTTCCCGGCTTCGATTATTTTCCGGGCCTTTCAAAGTCTGTGCAGGGCGGGGTGGAGCTGAGGTGGTCATTGCGGGCTTCGTCCCCCCGGGAGAATACCTCCAATTTTACGGCGGCCCATGGGAAAAAGCGCTGGAATTCGCGGTATTTCAGGGGCGCCTGCCGGGGGAGTGCTGCCTACCGTGGCACGATAGATCACGATGAAACTGCGCGCTGATCAGACCGGAAACCGTGGCCTCCCGATGCCCCTTTGGCTGCAGGGTGGTTTGGAAGCGGCCCAGGCAGCGTTCATCTCGGCCATTGTCGTGATTCTTCCGCTGGTGGGAGTGTGGGCTACCGACGGGTTCCAGAACCGGAACGTGGACGCCTTGGCGCGCTTGGGCGGCCAAGCCTGGCTGCTGATCCACGGCGTCCCCTTGGAGCTGGCGCATGTCAACCTCGGCACTGCGGCCCAACCAGGTTCGGGCTTACTGTCCCTCATTCCGCTTGGCCTGACACTCATTCCATTCCTGCTCGCGTGGCGGGCAGGCCGTCGACTTGCCCGGGCGTCGTACACCGACCAGCTGTGGCAGGCGTTCCTTGGCGCGTTCGTTGTGTATGCGGCATTTGGGACGGCCACCGGATTCGTGTGCCGAACCCCGGAAGTCGTCATTAACCTGTGGTTCGCCATGACCATTCCGCTGATCTCCTTCGGCCTGGGCATGATTGTTGGTGCACGACGCGAAGCAGGCTCGTGGAGCCGGCTGATCGGCGTCGACGCCGTCGCCTGGCTCGCAAAGACCAGTCAGCATTCCCGCTGGGCCGGCTCATATGTTGGCTCGGCGATGAAGGCTGGCTTCGTGGCGACGATGGCCGCTGTTTGTTTGGCCGCGCTGTTGCTGGCTGTGACCATCGTGTGGCATTGGACGGACATCATCGCCGTCTATGAGGGCCTGCAGGCTGGCGCCATGGGCGGTGCCGTACTCACGATCGCACAGCTCGGCTTCCTGCCCAATCTCGTCATCTTCGCCCTGTCCTGGTCCAGCGGCGCAGGCTTCTCACTGGGTGTTGGCTCCACCGCGGGTCCGCTGGGCACCGCCGTCGGACCGCTCCCGGCGGTGCCGGTCCTTGGCGCACTCCCCCCTGGACAGCTCGACTTCGGTGCCATGGCCCTCGCACTGCCCGTCGTCGCCGGCATCCTGGCGGGCTGGTGGTTCCTGCGCGAAGGCGAGAACCATTTCGACGAATGGCTCTCCATCAAGATCAAAGCCCGCTGGTTCACGGCCACCGTCTCCACCCTGTTTTTGGGCGCGTTCATTGGCGCCGTTGCGGGGCTTCTCGGCGGGGCCCTGGCCTGGATCTCCCGGGGTTCAGCAGGCATTGGACGGCTCACGGAAATCGGACCCCACCCGCTGTGGACGGCAGTCTGGCTGGCCGCCGAAGTGGGGATCGGCGTCGTCATTGGCTACGCAGTGGGGCCGTGGCTGGAACGCCGTCAGAAGCTGCGCGAGGCGAACCTGGACGAAGTAGCGTACGACGACGAACACGCCTGAGCCGGTCCGCTCAGTAGCGCTGGTCTAACGCAGCGGGCAGGTCAGCGCAGCGGGCAGGTCACCGCAGCGGTGCGGGCATCGAGTCCTCGAGCTGCGTGAGGCACTGTGTCTTGGCGGATTCCGTGAGCGCCCCGCGTGCGCAATCCTGGTACGTGCTGACCTGGTTGAAGAAGAGCACCGACGTCAGGATCAGCAGGCACATGACGGCCGTGACAACAAGGCCCGAGATCGTCCCGAACAGCATCAGTTTGGGGTGCTTGTACTTCAGCGTCCGTACCAAAACGACGATGCCCAACACCAAAGCTGCGAGCGTCAGAATGGCGCTCAACCACACGTAGTTCACGTTCAGGGAGAACACGAAGAACGCGCCCAAAGCAGTCAAAAGGAAAGCGCGGAAAAGGATCTGGGTCACGCCGAGGGCGGACTTTTCGGCCTCGGAGCGGGGTTGCTGGCTCGGCTTGGGACCGACGTCGGGATTCATGTTTTCCAGCCTACGCGAGCCGCCCATAAGCTAGTGCAATGCGCATTGTTGTCCTCGTCTCCGGTACCGGTTCAAATCTTCAGGCAGTCATCGACGCCGTGAAGTCGGGTGAACTGGATGTCGAGATCGCAGCTGTAGGCGCCGACCGGCCCGACACGTACGGTGTGGAGCGCTCCGACGAGGCCGGAATCGAGACATTCGTGGTCAACTTCAACTCCTTCGAAACCCGCGCCGAGTGGGACTCTGCTTTGCGGGACAAGGTCCTGTCTTACAAGCCGGATGTTGTGGTTTCCTCGGGTTTCATGAGGATTGTCAGCGAAGACTTCATCAACGCTTTCGGCGGCAAGTACGTCAACACCCACCCCGCCTTGCTCCCGTCCTTCCCGGGTGCCCACGGAGTGCGCGACGCAATCGCGTACGGCGTGAAGGTCACGGGCTGCACAGTCCATTGGGCCGACGCCGGCGTGGACACCGGCCCAATCATTGCGCAGGAAGCCGTGGTCATCGAGCCGAACGACTCCGAGGAAACCCTGCACGAGCGGATCAAGGTAGTAGAGCGTCGCCTGCTGGTCCAGACCCTTGCAGACCTCGCCGCCGCACCTGCCCCCTGACCCAACTGAGTCGCATTTAAGCGCGTTTAGACCCCTCAAAACGCGCTGTGCTGCTACCTAGTTTCCGTAGAGCATCTTGCGCCTGTGGATAACGCCGCATGGACATGGTGATGTTTGTCAGCATTGGGCCATGAAGACTCCTCGGCCGATGCCTGAACCACTCTCGTCGATGCCATTCACATGGCAGGAAGCTGTTGCAGCCGGGATATCTCGACGGCGGTTGAGTCACCACGGTCTGGACTCGCCGAGCCGGGCGATTCGAGTCCCTCGTCTGAAAACAGAACATGCGTTAGCGGACATGGTTCGACCGGTCACTCTGGTCACGCCATTTTCGGCGGCCTCGCATGCCACTGCTTTCTTGCTGTGGGAGTTCCCTGGGTTTCTACCTGGGAGTCACAGATCCGACATCCACATCTCGCGGCCCCACGCCATGGCCATCCCTCGACGGCGCGGTGTGGTGGGCCACAGGGGACAGTTCTTCGAGGATGAAATCACCACGTTCAGTGGCCTCCTTATCACCAGTCGGGCTCGCACGTGGCTGGACTGTGCTCGGAAAATGGACATCGACGAGATCACGGTCGTGGCCGACCATTTGCTCCGCATTCCCCGGTCGGAATTCGAGGGCCGCAGTGAGCCACACTGCACCATGGATGAGCTGGAGGAAATGCTGGACAGACACTGGGGGACACCGGGAATCCGCAAGGCCCGATTGGCTCTGGAACAGGCGTGTGTTGGCGCCGACTCCGCACCCGAAACGAGGCTGAGGCTGGCGCTCAAGTGGGCTGGCCTGCCCACAGCGGAAGTCAACGTACGCACGGAGCTAAGTCCCGGCGTCGTGCGTCAACCGGATCTCACCTATCGCGAGCAGCGCGTTGGCGTTGAATACGAAGGTGAAGGGCATTCGGATCCGGCACAGATCGTGCGGGATATCGCCCGCGAAGAAGACTTCAGCCGCGCAGGATGGATCCTTGTGCGGATCTCCAAGCGCCACATGTCTACTGGCGCGACGACCGCAGTGACCAAGGTGAGGCGGGCGCTCGAACAACGCGGTTGGGCACCCAAGTAGGTCGCAGTAGAGCGCGTTTTGACGGCTCAAAACGCGCTCTACTGCGACCCAGTTGGGGGCCGAGGGACGGTTATTCGAGGACGCGCTGCTTCGTCTCCGGGGCACAGAACGCCATCCACAGCACGGACAGCAGGACCAAGCCCCCAGCCATCGCGAAGGACTGCGCCAACCCGAACTCAGGCCAGAAGAACGAGGCAAACACCAAGGGGCCGAAGCCTGCCCCAATGCGGGAGAATGTCGATGCCCAGCCGAAGCCGGAGCCGCGAAGCTCGGTCGGGTACAGCTCGGACACATACGCGTAAAGCACAGGAATGGCCACCTGCACCACGAAGCCGAACACCAGCAGCCAGAACACAGCGGCCGACGGCACGTCCACCACGAACGCCACGATCACCAAGGTCAACGCGGACAACGGACCTGTGATGGCCAAGATCCACTTGCGGCCCACGCGCTCCACCAGCAGCGCTGCGACCACCACGCCCAGAAGCCCGACGGCGGCCATGCTCGCCGTCGTGACGAACGCCTTGTACTCCTCGAATCCGGCACCGATGAGAATCCGGGGCATCCACGTCAGCGACAGGTAATAGACCAACAGGATGCTGAAGAACAAGGCCCAGGCCGCCGTCGTGATTTTCCAGTTGAATGTCCAGATATTGCGGAGCTGGGTCCACGCGCTGCCGGGGGAAAGCCTCGGTGCGGCTTGCGGTTCGGGCAGGCTATACGCGCGGGGCGAAGCACCCGTCGCCTCGACCAAACCATCGATCACCGCCGCCGCCTCTTGCCGGCGGCCCGCCCGAATCAGGAACAGCGGCGACTCCGGAACCGAACGCCGAACCCAGAAAACGAGCAGCGCGGGCAGCACCATGATCAGCATTGTGAGCCGCCAGTCGCCGAATGCCGCAACCAGCCCAGCGGAGACGAAGCCACAGAGCGCGGCCCCGATAGGCCACCAACCATCCATGGCCGTGAGCACCTTGCCCCTTTGCTTGCGGGGCGTGAACTCACCTACCAGTGCATAGTCCACGGGGATGCAGCCACCCAAACCAAAGCCGGCCATGAAGCGGAAGATGCAGAACCATACGATGTCCGGGGCAAAGGCGCCCAGAACCGTGAAGATGCTGAAAATGAGGAGGGTGGCAGTGAAGGCCTTCTTGCGCCCGATGGTGTCCGCGATGGTTCCCCATGCGAACGCACCCACCGCCATGCCGATCAGGTTGGCCGTGCCGATCCACGCGGCGTCAGCCGGTTGCAGCGACCAGTGCTTGGACAGCAGCGGAATCAGGATGCCGTTGAGCGTGACATCCCAGGCGTCGAACATGAACCCGAGCCCACCAATCAGGAAAATCCGCCCCTGGACCTTCCACCGCCACGGCAGTTCCTGCACAACTTGTTCGCCGCTGGGCACGGCTGTGTATGTATTCATTTGCCCTCCTGCATGCAACTTTATGCGCTGGGGCCAACACCGCCGTCCGCGTTACTTCTGGTTCTCGATGGCCCTCCGCAGGAAACCGCCGGCTTCTTCCAGGGCACCCTTGGCCTGACCAGCGTCGATGCCCGTCAGGAGCACCAAAATGGCCGCTTTCACCGAACCACCAACCGAGTCCAAAGCAGCAGCAGCTGTGTGCGCGTCCACACCCGTGGCGTGCTGCACGGTTCGCTGCGAGCGGGCCAGCAGCTTCTCGTTCGTGGCACGAAGGTCCACCATGAGGTTCCCGTACGTCTTGCCGAGCTTCACCATCACCAACGTGCTGATCATGTTGAGGACAAGTTTCTGGGCAGTGCCCGAGTTCAGCCGAGTGGAGCCCGCGATGAACTCCGGACCCACCACAACCTCGATCGCGGCGTCCGCCAGGTGGCTCACTGCCGAGCCCTTGTTGCACGCCAGCGACGCCGTAAACGCACCCCGCTTCCGCGCTTCTTCCAGCGCGCCGATCACGTATGGCGTCCGGCCCGAGGCAGTAATACCTACGACGGCGTCCGCTTCCGTCACGTTGATGTCGTGCAGGTCGCGTGCGCCGGCAGTTGCGTTGTCCTCGGCGTACTCCACCGGCTTCTGGATCGCCTGCACACCGCCGGCGATAAGTCCGACGACGAGTCCCGGCGGAGTGCCGAACGTAGGCGGGCATTCGCTTGCGTCGAGCACACCCAGTCGTCCGGCCGTTCCGGCTCCCACATACAAAAGGCGGCCACCGCGCTGGAGTCGCTCTGCAACGGCGTCGACGGTCTGAACAATGGCGGGAGTTGCAGCCTCAACCGCAGCGTGTACTCCTGCACTGTGGGCAAGCATCGCAGCAACCAGTTCTTCAGTGCCCAGGATGTCCAGGTTGTCCAGGCCGTCGGCCGTGGCTTCGGTCTGTAATCCGGCGAGTTCCGTGCGCAGGCCCGCAAGTTTGTCGGCGTTAGTCGGGCCAGTTTGTTCCGTCACGGTGGATATACCTTTCCTGGATGAGCCCGCGGCGCGTCGCAGCGAGGGCAGCGCCATCCAAGCCATCGCCGAGCGGTGCCACCACCTCAATCCCAGCCGAAGCGAGGGACTTCCGCAAGAGCGCTGCGAAGAAGTCCGATCCCACCACTCCGCCCAGCATCGCCACACGGGGCGTCCCGGCCTCATCGCCGCCGGATGCGAGCTTCACGGTATGGGTCAGGATGCGGCACGCCTCGCCGATGATGTCATGTGCGACGGCGTCACCGGCCTCCGCTGCGTGCAGAACCAACGGCGCGAAACGGGCCATCGCCCGGTAGGGGTTCTCGTTCGCCGCGAGCCACCCCGGGAGCATTTCCGGCGACTCAACCAGAGCGCCGGCCGCGGCAGACAACGATGTGGCGGGCCCGCCGTCGTGCGCTTCAAGAACTGCCTGGAGTCCCTGCTGACCGATCCATCGTCCGCTGCCGCGATCACCCAGGTAGGGTCCCCATCCGTCGGCCCGGTGCAGGACGCCGGCTTCATCGAAACGGAAGGCCACCGCACCTGTGCCCACAATGAGCGTGGTGCCGGGGGCGCCTTGAAGTGCGCCGAGTTGGGCGGCCGTGGCGTCGGACAGGACGGCCGCGGGGACGCTGAATCTTTGGGACAACATGGTGGCGAGTTCCTGCGACTTTTCCGCGGACGCTTCGACGCCGGCCACAGCGGCCCCAACGCCGGTCAAGGTGCTGACGGGTAGGCCCGGCGGCAACAAGCCAACGGTTTCAAGGAGGAGTTCGAAGGCGAGGGTGGGCCCGTTGTCCACGTGCACTCCGGGGAAACCACGCTGATCCGCTGCGCCCAGCAACTCTTCACCGCTGCGCAACTCCACGCGGCAACGGCTCTTCCCTACATCGGCAACAAGAACGACCTCAGTGGCTTCCATGGGTCAACCCTATGTTGCGGGGCCCGATCTGCGCTCTTGATTGCGGGTTTGCCGCGCAGAGTGGGCCTCACAACTGGTGGACCCTGTGTTGTGGGGCCTGTTCTGCGTGGTAAACCCGGGAAATGGGGCGCAGAGTGGGCCTCACAGTGGATGGGTTACGAGTTGCGGGGCCTGTTCTGCGTGGTATTGGGCGTGCTTTGCGTGCAGAGCAGGCCTCGCAACTTCTGTGGAGGAATAGTCAGGAGCGGCTCCGAGGGTGATTTCTGTGGATAACCGGATGTGAGCCATCGTTTCCCGCAAACATGGTCCTATGCGGAATCCCATCCCTTTGCCGTCGGAGGTCAATTCACAAGGCTTTCTCGTCGCGGACGCTTACGCTGCCGGTGTGCCACGGTGGCGACTCCAGACGAAAGAACTTGTGACGCCGAGTCGTGGCATTCGTATAGCCAGGTCAAACGAACGCGACCTCGAACTGCTCGGACGGCTGCACACCGCCGTCACTCCCCGTTGTGCGGTCAGCCATGTGACCGCTGCGCGCCTCTGGTCGATCCCTCTTCCGATATATCTGGAGGAGGAGGGCAATAGCGGCGTTATTCACGTGACGCGACGACACGAGATCGGGCGGGTCAAGCGTCGCGGCGTAGTCGGGCACCGGGCTCCGCTGCTGGCCCGGGACGTTCGGGCAGTGAACGGGGTCCAACTGACGTCGCCGGAATGGACGTGGGTGGATTTGGCCAGACACATGGGGAGGTCGTCGCTCGTTGCGGCCGGAGATTTTCTGTTGGCACGGGAGAACCCGTTGTCGTCGATCGACGCGATCCAGGAAGTCATTGACCGGCGACCGAAGGTCAAAGGAATCCGAATGGCCCGGGAGATACTGCCATTGTTGCGGGTTGGCGTCGATTTGCCGCGGGAGTCAAAGCTGCGTCTGAAGATAGTCGACGCCGGTCTGCCGGAGCCAGAAGTCACCCAGCCAATTTTCGACGATCAGGGCCGATACCTGTCCACGCCCGACCTCCAATACAAGGAATACAAAATTGCCATGGAGTACGAGGGGGACCATCATCGTTCAGACCCCTTGCAGTGGGGAAAGGACATCGAGCGCGACGACCGTCTTCGCGCCTTGGGATGGATCGTGTTGAAGTTCTCGGATGTTCAGATGAAAGGTGGTTGGGCCAATGCTGAACGGAAGGTGCGCGATGCGTTGGCTTCGCGCGGGTGGCGACGACCGTCGTCGTAGTTTGGAAGGGCCCGGACTTGTGGGGCCTGGTGTGCGCCTTTCGCGCGCGGGGTGGGGCGCAGAGTGGGCCTCGCAACGAAGGGGACCAACTTGTGGGGCCTGGTGTGCGCCTTTCGCGCGCCGGGTGGGGCGCAGAGTGGGCCTGGCAACGGGGGGTCCAAACTTGTGGGGCCTGGTGTGCGCCTTTCGCGCCCGGGGTGGGGTGCAGAGTGGGCCTGGCAACGGGGGGAACCAATTTGTGGGGCCTGATTTGCGTGGGTCGAGCAGGGGATGGGGTGCAGAGTGGGCCTGGCAACGGGGGGTCCAAACTTGTGGGGCCTGGTGTGCGCCTTTCGCGCGCGGGGTGGGGCGCAGAGTGGGCCTCGCAACGAGGGGTCCAAACTTGTGGGGCCTGGTGTGCGCCTTTCGCGCCCGGGGTGGGGCGCAGAGTGGGCCTCGCAACGAAGGGGCAACCGCGACGCAAAACCGGGGCGGCAACGAAACACGATAAACTCTCCGTATCCCCACCATCCGCGCCATCTACGCGAACTAAGACGGAGACTTTTGTGAGCTTGACGCAGCTTGACCGTGTTCCCATCCGCCGTGCACTGATCTCGGTTTACGACAAGACGGGACTGGAGGAGCTCGCGAAGGGCCTGCACGCAGCGGGCGTCGCCATTGTTTCCACCGGCTCCACCGCCAAGAAGATCGCCGCCGCCGGCATCCCGGTCAAGGAAGTCGAAGAAGTCACCGGCTCCCCGGAAATGTTGGACGGCCGCGTCAAGACCCTGCACCCGCGTGTGCACGGCGGCATCTTGGCCGACCGTCGCGTCCCGGCCCACATGGACACCCTGGCCGGCATGGAGATCGAAACGTTTGACCTCGTGGTGGTGAACCTATACCCGTTCGTCGAGACTGTGAAGTCCGGCGCAGCACAGGATGACGTCGTCGAGCAGATCGATATCGGAGGCCCGGCCATGGTGCGCTCCGCTGCGAAGAACCACGCCGCCGTCGCCATTGTCACGGACCCGAACTTCTACGGCGCAGTTGTCGACGCCGCTGCACACGGTGGTTTCGATCTGAACACCCGTCGTCGCCTGGCTGCCAAGGCCTTCGCGCACACGGCCAGCTACGACAATGCTGTTGCTTCCTGGACCGCCAGCCAGTTCCTGGACGAAGACGGCGACGGCATCATCGACTGGCCCGCCTACGCAGGTCTGTCCCTGGAACGCTCTGAGGTCCTCCGCTACGGCGAAAACCCGCACCAGCAGGCCGCACTGTACGTGGACAAGGCTGCTCCGGCAGGCATCGCGCAGGCCGACCAGCTGCATGGCAAGGCCATGAGCTACAACAACTTCGTCGACGCCGATGCCGCCCTCCGCGCTGCCTTCGACTTCGCTGACCCCGCCGTTGCGATCATCAAGCACGCCAACCCTTGCGGTGTCGCTGTCGGTTCCGCCGATGCTGCAGACCCGATCGCAGACGCACATGCCAAGGCCCACGCCTGCGACCCCGTCTCGGCTTTCGGTGGCGTCATCGCAGCTAACCGCACGGTCACCGCAGGCATGGCCCGCACGGTTGCCGACATCTTCACCGAGGTTGTCATCGCCCCGGACTTCGAGCCCGAAGCCGTGGAGATCCTCTCCAAGAAGAAGAACATCCGCCTCCTCGCCCTGCCCGAGGGCTACGGCCGCTACCCCTCCGAGATGCGCCAGGTTTCCGGCGGCGTCCTGGTCCAGATGAGCGACAAGGTAGACGCCGACGGCGACAACCCCGCCAACTGGACGCTCGCCGCCGGTGAAGCCGCCGACGAAGCAACGCTCGCCGACCTCGCCTTCGCCTGGACCGCCTGCCGCGCTGCCAAGTCCAACGCCATCCTGATCGCCAACCACGGTGCAGCTGTCGGCATCGGCATGGGCCAGGTCAACCGCCTGGACTCCTGCCGCCTGGCCGTCGAGCGCGCCAACACGCTGGGCGTGAAGGTGGAGTCCGACGTCGAAGGTGCCGGCGGCGCGTCCAACGCCAGCGGTGGCGACGCACCTGAGCGCGCACGCGGCGCCGTTGCATCCTCGGACGCGTTCTTCCCGTTCGCTGATGGCCTGCAGATCCTGATCGACGCCGGTGTCCGTGCCGTCGTCCAGCCGGGCGGCTCCGTCCGTGACGAGGAAGTCATTGCCGCAGCCAACGCTGCCGGCATCACGATGTACTTCACCGGCGCGCGCCACTTCTTCCACTAGTCCCCACCGCCTCCCTAACCTCGCTGCGCTTCGGCCAGGGAACCCGGGCGGCGTGGGCCCAGCCGCAAGGCACAAAGCAGCACAACGCAACGGCGGCCGCCCCCGGAAGGGGACGGCCGCCGTCGTGCTTAACAGGGACGTGCCAGGAAATTCAGAACCGCTACGAAGCCGCCGCAGCAGTGTTGTACGTGGACTGGATCACGGTGCCCCAGTACGGGCCGTACATGGTGGTGGAGTTGCTGCCGTATCCGTAGCTGTTGACGGAGTTCTGGTAGCCGGTGGAGCTGGTGCCGATGAACCACGGACCGCCCGAGGAGCCACCGGTCATGTTGCAGGGGATTCCCTGGCTGTTGAACTGCGGGTTGTAGGGATCGTTGCTGGCTTTGCCGGAGCAGCTCTTGAGCGATTCACCGTTGAAGGGCGAGCCTGCCGGGTAGCCGAAGGCCTTGTAGCTCAGGCCGCGGGCAGCGTTGAACTGAACGCCGGAGGACCCTACGACGTCGGCGAGGCGCTGGCCGTTGAGGGTGTTCATGACGGCGAACGCGGTGTCGTACTGCATGTTTCCGTTTGAAGCCCACTGGGTGGGGGCGTACAGAGCCTTTGCCGTCCACTTCCCGTAGGGTGCTGCACCGTTGAGGTAGGCGGGAACGAAGACGAAGTTGGTGGCGTAGGCGCCCGGGCCTTCGTTGAGGCAGTGTCCTGCGGTGGACACGGTGCTCTTGTTGGATGCGGTGACGGAGTTGCCTGAGCAGACGTAGTTGGAGCCGCCCAGGGTGAAGAAGATCTTGCCGATGTGCTTGACCGGTGTTTCGCTCTGGTTCACTTTGCGGTCGATGGTCTTGGAATCGGTTGCTGCCGGCTGTCCGGCGATGCTGCTGATGGCGCCCGGGGCTTCAGTGACCGGGGCTTTGCCGAGGTTGAGGAGCTTGCCGCGTTCCAGTGCTTTTGCGGCCAGGATATCGCCGGACTTGGCATTCTTCATGCGTTCCGGCGTCCAGTAGTCTGCAGCGCCGGCGTCCGACACTACATGGCTGCTGACCGCAGCGCCGCTGGAGTCTGTGGTGTTTACCGGAGCCGCATTTGCGCTGGTGGTTCCAACCAGCGCCAGGATTGCGGCAGCGGACAGACTCAGCAGGCTTGTGGCCAGGGTCTTGGTTTTTGTCACGTTGTTCCTACCTATCGAGGGAGTGAGGCGGTCAGTGATGGCGACCGCCGACTGACGGAATTGAAGGTATCGAACGTATGACAACTTTGTAAAGAGATGTTTCATAGTTTGTGATAATTTGCTGTCACTTCCTTGTTGAGTAGCGAGGTCCTTTTGGTGCGCGGTTGCACAGGTCTTGGATTGCATGAGTCGAAACTGATCTCCGTCCGACTCTCATTGTCACGGGTTCTCTGCCGGAGGAGACTTGACGCGACGGCTTCCCATCTCGGACCGCCCGCGTGGCCACCCGGCTGCGGGGCCTCACAGCACCAAGTAGTGGCCTGGTGGATCAATGAGTTCCATGACGCCCCTCGAAAAGCCCGCTCAGCGGTCGCGCCATCTCTTGCCTTTGGTGACTATCGCACTGATTGGATGTCTCGGCGGGTGCGAATATGAGTCTTACGACGCCTCCCTGCCGTCTGCCAGTTCTCCGATTACGGAGGCCCGCACGGTCCCACCGCTGCCGGAGAGGCCCGTTTCTAGCACGGTCCGCCCGCTGCCGGAGAGTGGCGATATCGACGCCGGCACATACCTGGTCCCCGTCGCCGGCTACAAGGAGCCTTTCCAGATCACCGTCCCAGACGGCTGGTTTGCTCTCGACGGCAACAGCCTGGGCAAGGATGACCCGGATCACCCGGCTGAATGGGCCGTCTACCTGGCTCTTTCGCCCGCGTTCTATGTGTCGATGGACGCATGCAAATGGAGGGGCGCCCTTGCCGATGTCGGTCCGTCGGCCAAGGCCTTCGTTGACGCGATGGCAGCGCAGTCGTTTACGGCAAGCACTCCTCCCGTCAAGGTCATGGTGGGCAATTACTCCGGCTTCGAGTTCGACCATTCCGTCGAGAGCAGCGTGGACTTCAACGCCTGCAACGGCGGCAAGTTATGCATCCACTCAGAATTTAGATACGACTGCTCACGCTGGTACTTAACTCAGAATGAACACGAAACCTACCGGGTGGTCGACCTGAACGGCAAGCGGGCTGTCGTAGCGGTTGGCCATATCGACGAATCGATCAATCCGGAACTGATGAGAGAGGCGCGCACTGTCTTCGACTCGATCGTGTTCGAGTCCTACAAGTGACCAGCTGATCCGATGGCCGATCCCGCCCCCGCTGTATGAGGCAGAACGCACAATCCCACCCTGCACGGAAAGCAGCAAGCGCTCGACGGCGGCGGGCAGCAGCGGCGGTCAGGCCGCCGTCGGGCGTTAACCACCGGAGAGTGGTAACGAACACGTGATCCCGGACACGAAGGGCCGTCAAAACGGTCTACTCGGGTAAGTTAGAGATGTTGAAATCTGCAGACTTTCAGGGAGAACCCCGCCAATGGCCAAGATTATCTATACCCACACAGACGAAGCGCCGATGCTGGCAACTTACTCATTCCTGCCGATTGTGGAAGCGTATGCCTCGACCGCAGGAGTAGAGGTGGAGACCCGCGATATTTCGCTGGCCGGCCGCGTCATCGCCGTCTTCGGTGATTTCCTGACTGAAGAACAGCGCACGGGCAACGCCCTTGCTGAACTTGGTGAACTGGCAAAGCAGCCGGAAGCCAACATCATCAAGCTGCCCAACATCAGCGCCTCCGTGCCGCAGCTCAAGGCTGCCATCGCCGAGCTCCAGGCCCAGGGCTACGCCCTCCCGGACTACCCGGACAACCCTTCCTCGGACACCGAGACGGACATCCGCTCGCGTTACGACAAGATCAAGGGCTCCGCTGTAAACCCGGTGCTGCGTGAAGGAAACTCTGACCGCCGCGCACCGCTGTCGGTGAAGAACTACGCCCGCCAGAACCCGCACAGCATGGGTGCCTGGACCGCTGAGTCCAAGACCAACGTTGCCACCATGGGCGAGAACGACTTCCGCTCCAACGAGAAGTCCGTTGTCCTGGACGCCGACGATTCCCTGACCATCCAGCTGGTGCGCGAAGACGGCACCACCAAGGTCCTGAAGAAGGGCTTCCCTGTCCTGGCCGGCGAAGTTGTGGACGCCACCGTCCTGCGCGCCGACGCCCTGGACGAGTTCCTCAAGGCACAGGTTGCCCGCGCCAAGGAAGAGGGCATCCTCTTCTCCGCACACCTGAAGGCCACCATGATGAAGGTCTCTGACCCCATCATCTTCGGCCACGTGGTCAAGGCTTACTTCTCCGAGCTGTTCGACACCTACGGCAAGCAGCTCACAGCCGCAGGCATCAGCCCCAACAACGGCCTCGCAGCCATCCTCAGCGGCTTGGAAGACTTGCCCGAGGACGTCCGCGAAGGCGTCAAGGCAGCCATCACCAAGGGCCTCGAAGACGGTCCGGCCCTGGCCATGGTCGATTCCGACAAGGGCATCACCAGCCTGCACGTTCCGTCGGACATCATTGTTGACGCCTCCATGCCGGCAATGATCCGTTCCTCCGGCCACATGTGGGGCCCGGACGGCAAGGAAGCCGACACCCTGGCAGTCATCCCGGACAGCTCCTACGCCGGCATCTACCAGGTTGTCCTGGACGACTGCCGCGCCAACGGTGCCTTCGATCCCACCACCATGGGCACTGTTCCCAACGTGGGCCTGATGGCGCAGGCCGCCGAGGAATACGGCAGCCACGACAAGACCTTCGAAATCCAGGCAGCCGGCACCGTCCAGCTCGTGGACAGCAAGGGCAACGTCCTGACCGAACACCAGGTATTCCCCGGTGACATCTGGCGCGCATGCCAGACCAAGGATGTCCCGGTCCGCGACTGGGTCAAGCTGGCCGTTACTCGTGCCCGTGCTTCCCAGACCCCGGCTGTGTTCTGGCTGGACGAGACCCGGGCCCACGACGCCAACCTGATTGCCAAGGTCAACGAGTACCTCAAGGAACACGACACCGAGGGCCTGGAAATCAAGATCCTTTCCCCGGTTGAGGCCACGGCCTTCACCCTGGAGCGTATCCGCAAGGGCGAAGACACCATCTCCGTCACCGGTAACGTCCTCCGTGACTACCTCACAGACCTGTTCCCGATCCTCGAGCTCGGAACCAGCGCCAAGATGCTTTCCATCGTTCCGCTGATCAACGGTGGCGGCCTGTTCGAGACCGGCGCCGGTGGTTCCGCTCCCAAGCACGTCCAGCAGTTGGTCAAGGAGAACCACCTCCGTTGGGACAGCCTGGGTGAGTTCCTGGCCCTGGCCGTCAGCTTCGAGCACCTTGCCACCACCACGGGCAACGCCCGCGCACAGGTCCTGGCTGACACGCTGGACCGCGCCACGGGTACTTTCCTGCTGGAAAACAAGTCCCCGCGCCGCAGCGTTGGCGAGCTGGACAACCGCGGAAGCCACTTCTACCTGGCCACGTACTGGGCCCAGGAACTGGCCAAGCAGACCGAAGACGCCGAGTTGGCCAAGGACTTCGCGGCAATCGCTGAAGCCCTGACCTCCAACGAAGAGGCAATCGTCGGCGAGCTGGCCGCTGTCCAGGGTCCCGGCGTCGACCTCGGCGGTTACTACCGTCCGGACGCTGCCAAGGCCGCTGAGATCATGCGCCCGTCGGCTACGTTCAACAAGGTCCTCGCGACCCTGAAGTAGTCCTGGCATAACGGAACTGGCCCGCAGGCATTGCCTGCGGGCCAGTTGCTTTTAAGCATGGATTCAGCGGTCCGCGTGGAACCGCTCCGGTGCCACGCCGCCGTCGACGATGTCCTTCAGCACCCGGCCGATAGCCGGCGTGAACTTGAAGCCATGACCCGAGAAGCCTGCGCCCACCACCAGCGGACCGAAGTGGTCCAGCACAAAGTCCTCGTTGGGCGTGGTGGTGTAGGTGCAGCTGATGGGCACGGCAGTGGAAGGGTCGACGCCGGGAAGCCACTCTTCTGCGTACCGCACCAACGCTTCCATCTGGTGGGGGATGGGCTCGAACGTGCGCTCGTCTGGATCCATGACCGGGCCGACTCCGTGCCAGCCGGCCTTGACGCCTTCTCCGGGAGTGAGCATTCCGTAGACGGGGCTGTACCAGTACTCGTAGGCTTCGTTGTTCGGATCGGGGTCGGGGCTGTGGTTGAAGCTCGGCCACACCAGCGTGTTGTCCTTGGGAGTGAAGTGGGCCGGCTGCTCCTGGGTTACCACCAAAGCCGGCAGGTCAGTGAGCTTGCCGATGAGCTTGGGTGTCCAAGCTCCGGCCGTGACCACCACGCGGCTGGCCGTGTACTCCGTCTCCTCCGTCACCACCACCGCTGATTCGCCGCCAGTGACACGGATGTCCAGGACCGGCGTCGAGTACTTGAAAACGGCACCGTGGGCCTCCGCTGACTTGCGCAGCGCCACCAAAGCGTCTGCCGAGCGGATCCGGCCGGAGCCTGGCACGAAGAGCACATCGGTTGCGAAATTCATGCCCAGCCAGCGGTTGGCGGCTTCATCAGGGGAGATGAAGTAGCTCTCGATGCCGCGGGCCTCGTGGGCCTCCCGCACTTGCTGTAAGCGGGGGACGTTGCCGTGGTTCACGAGCCCCACCATGTCCAGAAGGGGGGCGCCGTGCTCGGCTGCGAGTTCGTCCCAGAGCGTCTTCGATTCTGCGAGCAGATCCAGGTAGTCGGCCTCGGCGTAGGCGGTGTTGAAGTTGCGAGTGGCGCCGTGGGAAGCGCCTATGTGGTGTCCGGCCTCGAACTGCTCCAACAAAACCACCGAGCGGCCCGACCGGGCGAGCTGCCAGGCGGCAGCCGATCCCATGGCTCCTCCGCCAACAACTACAACGTCAACCTGCATGCCTGCTCCATCCACCGTTGGCCCTCTTGAAAACGCGACCCCCGAAGAGGGCCACTCCCATTCTGCCCCCACTGACCCAACTGGGTCGCAGCACTGCGCGTTTTGAGGGGCCAAAACGCGCTCAATTGCGACTCAGTTGGGTCAGGCGGGTGCGTTAAGCGGCCAGCCGCCTCCGGATCCATGCAGAGAACTGGTCCACCACGATGATCAGCACCAGCACGATCAGGATGTGCGTGAGCATGGAGTCGAACTGGAACGACTTGATGGACTGGTTGATCAGTAACCCGATACCTCCGGCGCCCACCAGGCCTAGGACCAGCGAGGACCGTACGTTGACGTCGAAGCGGTAAAGCAGCAGGCCCACGAACTGCGGAACCACCATGGGCAGCGTTGCGTTGGCTACCTGCTGGATCCGGTTGGCACCGGCCGTTCGCAGCGCTTCCTGTGGCCCGGAGTCGATCTCCTCCATGGACTCCGCCCACAGCTTCCCCATCACACCGGTGTTGTGGCAGATCAGGGCGAGCACGCCCGCGAACGGACCAAGCCCCACGGCGGTGACGAAGATCAGCGCGAAGACGATGTCCGGCACGGCGCGGAAGAAGGAGAGGATGGCGCGGGCAGCTTGGTAAACCAGCCGGTGCGGGCTGGTGTTCTCAGCAGCCAGAGCTGCCAGGAGCAGGGCGAACGGTACGGACAACGTTGTTCCGAGCAGGCCGATCCACAGCGTCACAAGCGTCGCTTCGAGGCCGGGCTTGAGCGTCTTCTCCCAGCTGAGGTCCGGCGGGAAGGCGTCGCCAATGAACGCGGCCATGCCCTTCCAGCCATCCACCAGCAGTTCCGGTTTGAAGTCCGTCCCCTCGATGGCCACGGCATGAAGTCCGACGACGGCGGCCGCCACTGCCGCCGTCGTGATCCACCGCAGCGGCTTCTTGGGGCGGAGCAGTGCCACGCGGGTATTCGTTGACGCATCCCGGCGCGCGACGCCCGGGGTCAAGGTGTGGGGTGTCATGCTGCCTGGGTCCTGTCTGAAACGTCCCGGTCCGGGGCGTACAACGTGTCGAGGTGGTCGGCCGTGACCTCTGTGGAGGGGAGGTCGAAGGTCATGGAGCCCTGGAGGAGCCCGATGGACCTGTCCGCGTACCGCAGCGCGAGATCCGGCTGGTGCAGGACGGCGGCCACGGCCAGCCCTTCAGAATGTGCCAGTTCCCGTAGCAATGCCATGACCTGCTCGGCGGCGTGCGGGTCCAGTGCAGATACCGGCTCGTCGGCGAGTACGACGTCGGCCCGCTGGCAAAGTGCCCGGGCTACGGCGACGCGTTGCTGTTGTCCGCCGGACAGCCGGCCCACGCGGTCGAAGGCACGGTCGGCAAGGCCAACACGATCCAGGCATTCGAGGGCTTCCTGCTGAATGTCGGCTGGGAACAGAAGTGGACTCAGCGACCTCACCGTGGGGATTCGGGCAAGGGCGCCGGCACAGACGTTATCCAAAGCGGTGCGCCGCGGAACCAGGTGGATCTTCTGGAAGATCATCGCCATACGCTGGCGCGCCTGCTGCAACTCACGGCCTTGCAGGGTATCCAAAGCGTTCCCGGAAATGCTGATGCTGCCGGCGTCCGGGGTGGTGATGCCCATGACGCAGCGCAGGGTGGTGGACTTGCCGGAGCCGTTGGCGCCCAGGAAGGCCACCAGCTCACCGGCTGCAACTGAGAAGTCGACGCCCTGCAACACGGTCCGTCCGTTGAAGGACTTGCGCAGGCCTTGGACAGAAAGGGGCATTACAGATCCTTCTCGGTGAGGCCCATGGTCTCGGCGAGCTCGAACAGTGGCGTGTAGTCGTCCTTGGTTACCTCGAGCAGCGGGCCGGGAGGGGTGACGTCCAGGAACTCGCCCACCTTGGCAACGTCAGTGGGATCCAGGCTCAGGAACGCGTCTTTCACAGCAGACTTGAAGGCGGGATCGGCATCGCCGCGCACGGTGATGGGGTCGTTGGGGATAGGGTTGGACGTCCAGACTTGGCGGAACTCATCCGGAGTGAACGTGCCTGCGGCGATGGCAGTGGCCAGTGTCTGGGAGTTGATCTCCGCTGCGTCCACCTTGCCGTTGGTCAGGGCGAGCAGAGCTTCAGGATGGCCGCCGGTGTAGTCCATCTTGATGTCGGCGTCGGCGATGCCGGCTTCGCGGAGGCCGAAGCGCGGCAGCACGTCACCCGACGTCGAACCCACGCTGCCCAAGGCGAGCGACTTCCCCTTGAGGTCGCCGATCGCCTGGATCGTGCTGTCCTTGGGAACCCAGATCCCGGCGGTGTACGTGCTGAGCTCCTTCTCAGCAGTGCCAAAGGAAACCAGCGGCTCAGCGCCCGCTTTGGCGTCGGCGAACACGTAGCCCAGCGGACCGAACTGGCCCAGGTCCAGCTTGCCATTGCGCATTGCCAGGACTTCTGCGGCGTAGTCCTCAACCACCTGAACGCTCACCGGGCATTCGAGCTTCTTGGACAAGGCTGCAGCCAGGACGTCGTAGGCCGGCTTGAGCTTGGCAGGGTCCTCGTAGGGCTCGATCCCGAACTTGATCTCACCGTTGGGACAGGTGGCCGACGTCGCTTCAGGAGAGGACTGGGCCGAGCCGCCACAGGCTGTCAGTGCCAAAACGGTGGCCAGGGCAAGCGCGGAACCGGTGAAGAGCGAGGTTTTCATGGGAATCCTTATGCGAAGGGGATTGGAGGGGGAAGGGAAAATCAGGACAAGCGCGAGACGTTGCGGTGCGCCAGGCCGAAGGACAGGGTCATGCCGACGCCGGAGGTTACCGAGACCACCGTGACGCCCGGCTGCGTTTCGCGGACAAGAATGGGGGCGACGTCCGAGGACGCATAGATACCCTGCCAGCGCTGGATGATCTCCAGCGGTTCGCCGATCCTGTCCGTGATTTCGGCGTTGAGCGTAGTGGTCACCGCTTCGTCGAGGAACGGATCGGCGGTGGGGTGGTAGTGGTGCGAGTCGCCCAGGATGACGGTGCCGTCCGGGCGCTGGGTGAACATGACGTTGGCGCCAATCTCCAGCAGTTCCGGCTGGTTTTCCAACACCTCGGAGCGGAGCGCTGCAGCGGCGGGCATGTCCGTGAACGCCGGGTACCGAAGCATGGACGTTGCGGTGAGAACAGCGGGTGCGAACTCAACGCCCGACGGTTTGGCGGCCAAGGACATCTGCAGAGCACACCGCTGGATCTGGTGTTCCGCGGCGAGGTCCGGAAACAGGTAATCGACATCGTGGCCAACGCACACGAACACCTGCTTGGCCCTGAGCTCGCCCCGCGACGTTTGGACGGTCACGCCTTCAGGGTCTTGGTTGAAGCCCAGCGCGGCGGTATTCCAGTGAAGTTCGACGCCGGGCTGCTGGCTCAGCCATTCGGCCAGCTTTGCCACAGTGGTGCGGGGATCAACGCGGAGGTCGTCCCGGAGGAAGGCGCCACCTACGAGGCCCGGCCAGCCTGCGCCCGAAGTACCGGCGTCGTCGTGCGCTTCTTCAGCGGCCGAAACAGAGGCACCCAACCTGGCCCGCGTCCCGGCGGGTGAGAGCAGCTCCACCTGTCCAGGCTCCCGCATGGCGGAGAGTTCACGCAGGACGTCCATCTCGGCCTCGGTACGGGCGAGGACCACGGCCCCGGCCTCGGAGGCCCAGAACCCGGCACGTTCAGCGAACTCAAGCCAGTACTTACGGGAGGTCTGGGCGAGTTCGTACAGTTCGCCGGACTGGGCCGTGATGCAGCAGTGGCCGAAGTTGCGGACGGAAGCGCCTGCGGCATGGTGGTCGCGCTCGATGATGGTGACAGTCAGGCCGTTGGCAACAGCATGGGCGGCGTGGGCCAAGCCCACGATTCCAGCGCCGACAATCACGACGTCGGTGGGCTGGCTTGGGCTGCTGGTAGCGGCTTTGGGAGAGGTACTCGGGTTGTTCACACCACTGACATTGGCCGCTCAGTTACGGGGAATCAAGCCAGAATGGCACTTGTATATACAAGTTAATCTGAATTTAACGTCCGTTCATTTGAATTCACGCCAAGTTCATCTGGATCCGTTCAAAACCGGCCTGGCCAATGAAGCAGACTTGTATTATCAACTTGTGAGCACACAGCAGAACGCCCCTCTCCACGTCAGGTTGAGCGAAGAATTCATGCGCCGGATCACCGACGGTGAGTGGCCTCCGGGTTTCCAGCTGCCCAGTGAAGCGGAGCTGTGCCGTGAGTTCGGGACGTCCCGCGGCCCGATCCGCCAGGCGCTCGCCTTCCTGCGCTCCGAGGGTGCCGTGACGGGTGGGCGGGGACGGCCCCCGATGGTCCGTTCGTCCGTGCCATCGCAGTCGTTCTCCACGTTCAACTCATTCACTGAATGGGCCAGCGGGATCGGCAAAAAGCCCGGCCAACGAACCCTTGAAGTGGCAAGGCGCGAAGCCAGCCCGGAAGCAGCAGATGCACTCGGACTCCTGCCGGGCACCACGGTGGTGGAGGTCTTGCGTGTCCGCTACCTGGATGAAGCTCCGGCCATGATTGAGCGCACCACGTTCGTCCTTGACGTGGGCCGGAAATTGTTCGACTTCGATACCGACTCCGGTTCCATTTTCGCTTTCCTCAAGGAACAAGGCGTGGATCTTCACAGCGCGCGGCACACCATTGACGCCGTCGCAGCCAGCGACGAGGACGCAGAACTGTTGGAACAACCCGAAGGCATTCCGCTCCTGCGCGAACGCCGCATCACCCGTTCCGCCGACGGGCAGCCCCTCGAATACTCCGAGGACCGCTACCTTCCTGCACTCACCAACTTCACCATCGACAACACCGTGGAACGCCGGGCCGCGCTGGTCCGCATCCACACTGAAGGAGTAACCCCATGATCAAGCTTGTTGCCTGCGATATGGCCGGAACCACCATTGACGAACACGGCGACGTTTACGTTGCCCTGGCCCGCTGCGTGGAGGAGACCGGTGTGGCCACCACCCCGGAAGCTGTGCAGGAATGGATGGGCGCGGACAAGGTGGAGGCCATTACGGCCCTCATTGAAGCCGGGGGAGGAGCGGCCACGCCGGAAGTAGTGGCTGCCGCATTCAAGCGCTTCAAGGAACTGCTGGTGGAGTTCTACGACGCCAACCCGCCAGTGGCTTTGGAGGGTGTGGAAGAAGCCTTCCGCGATCTCCGGAGCAGGGGCGTCAAGGTTGCGTTGACTACCGGCTTCTCACGCGACGTCGCCGAGCCCCTCCTGGAGCGGCTGGGCTGGGGCGTCGACGACGATAACCTGCTTGACGCCGTCGTCTGTTCCGATGAAGTAGCCGCCGGCCGTCCGGCGCCGCACATGATCCACCGGGCCATGGAACTGACCGGCGTGCAGGACGTCCGCGCCGTGATTGCTGCCGGCGACACCGTGAACGACCTCGCAGCCGCCAACAATGCTGGCGTCACAGCAGTCGGTGTCCTGACGGGCAAGCTGGACCGCGATGCCTTGGCCGCGCATCCTCACCACCACATCCTGGACGGGGTCAAGGACATTCCGGCGCTGCTGTCGTAGCACCTGGCGCTTGGCGCTCCCGGGTTGGCGGTGGGGACGCAGGCATGGAAGATTGGAACCCGTGAAATTCCTTCACCCGTCTCCCAAGTCCTCCGCCCGCGGCGTCACCATCCTGCGCGTGGTGTTCGGTGCGCTCCTCATGGTGCACGGCTTCCAGAAGTTCATGGCGGGGCATGCCGCCTTCGCCGCGTCTGTTGCTGCCATGGGCGTGCAGAAACCGGAGATCGTAGCCTGGCTGGTGATCGCCGGGGAACTGGGCCTCGGACTGCTCCTGATCCTGGGCGCGCTCACCCGAGTGGCCGGGTTCCTGGCGGCGATCATGTTCGCAGGGATCTGGTTCGTGACGGAAGCGGGCAAACCCTTGCTGACGGATAAATCCGGCGTTACGGCCGAGCTCCTGATTGTTTATGTCGCTATCTCCATAGCGTTCGTGTTCCTCGGCCCGGGGGCGTTGTCCTTGGACCGCAAGCTGGCGAGGCAACCAGCCCGCACAGCACGTTAACCCGACCGGGTTAACTCACGACGGCGGCACGCGCCACGGGGGATTCACCGCGCGTCGTTGGGGTACCGGATGCCCAGCTGTGACCGCACGCCGTCAAAGAGGCGCATGACGTTGATGGAGTCCTCCAACGGCATGACCGGGCTTTCGGTAAGGCCTTGCTGGACGCAGCGGGTCACTTCCCGGAGCTCGTAGGTGTAGCCGATGCCCACAACGTCAAAGTGCTCGCGACGTGGCTCGTCCCAACCAATCCGGATCATCAGCTCGCGGGGGTTGTTCACCGAGCCCACGGTCTGCAGGAAACCGAGCCCGCCGGCCACCGTGGCGGTCCGAGGGCCGTGCGCCATCAACGACGACGTCAGCTGCGCATGTGCACCGGTGTCATAGCCGAGGGTCAGGGCGTTCTGGCTGTCCACGCCGTCCTCGTTGAGCGTGCCGATGGCGGTGACCGACTGCGGGAAGCCGAGCGTTCCCAGTGCCCAGAGCAACGGGTAGACAGTAATGTCCAAAAGCGCTCCACCGCCGTCATTGAGAGCCCAAATTCGTGCGCTGGGATCGTAGGGTGCCGGGAATCCGAGGTCGGCACTGACCCACTGGATCTGTCCGAGTTCGCCGGAAGCCGCTATGGAAAAGGCCCGCTGCATGCTCGGCAGGAAACGGCTCCAGACGGCTTCCATGAAGAACACCTTCTGCTCCCGTGCCAGCCTCACCAGCTCGGTGGCTTCGCGGGCGTTGATGGTGAGGGCTTTCTCGCACAGTACGTGCTTCCCGGCCCGCAAAGCGGCTGCGGCAATCTGGAAATGTTGAGCGTGGGGCGTCGCCACGTAGACCACGTCCACAGCGGGATCATTGAAGAGGCGCTGGTAGCCGGGCACGCCGTCGTCGTCCCCGTAGCCCTTGGTGAAACCAAGCGTGTGGACGAACGCATCCGCGGCAGCCTGTGTCCGGGAGCTGACCGCGTACAACTCGGCATCTTCCAGCAGGGCGAGGTCTTGGGAAACACTGTTGGCGATGTTGCCCGTGGACACCACGCCCCATCGCAGAGGCTGCCCGGTGGCTGCCCTGGGATCCTGGTTGGTCTGGGTGGAAAGCCAAGGCACGGCGATAGGAAGTGTCATGCCGTTCATCCTCTCATTTCCCGAAAACCAGCCCTAAGGGCTCAGGCAGCGGAAATCAAGACTGACGTCCCGACACGATAAGCAATCTGTCAAGTCATACGAATGCCCGGCGTACCCAAATTCCTCGCCTAGGCTTATGAAATCATCCCTCGCAGAGGTTCTGTGGGGAGTTACCGAAATGGAGCAGGGATGGGTACTTTTCGGCGCGTCATTTTGCCGGTTGCCTGGTTGTTGGTTTTCGCGATTATCGCAGTGGCCCTCGTCAAGATCGCCTTCGTGGACGGCTTGGAATCAGCCGCCGCCGAGCCGGCACCCTTGGCGCAGGTGGATATCCCGGTAGTCCCGGCCACCCGGGCTACCGTCACCAACACCGTGGAAATCAAGGGCACAGTACAAAGCGACGCCGCCGAGACCGTCCGCAGCACTTCAGCGGGCAAGGTCATCAAGATTTTCGTTGAGCAAGGTGCCACCGTGGCCGAGGGCGAAGCCCTTTTCCAAGTCAAAGCTGAGCGGACGGCCCAGGCCCCGCAGGTTTCCAAGGACGGCACCCCCACAACACCCAAGCCTGTGTACGACTACTTCGACATCATTGCTCCGAGCGCTGGAACCTTGCAGTCCCTGTCAACGCTCATTGACCAGCAGGTCACCGTGGGCGAGTCCGTGGGCAAGATCGATCCCGGAACTTACACTGTGGCGGGATCCGTCACGGCCGCGCAGCAGTACCGCCTGCTCGGTAAACCCGGTCCTGCGGAAGTCGCCTTGGTGGGTGGACCGGCGCCGTTCCAGTGCGCCGACGTGACGCTCAAGAACAACACGTCCGACGACGGCGGCGCCGCCTCGGGCGGGCTCGCCGCCACAGGCGGAGGTGCCGGAATGGGCGTCGGCTCAGCGATTGCGGGTCCCGGCGGCGGCAACCAGCCCGAAGAGGGCGGCACTCCCACGGGAACACTGAGCTGCCCGATCCCTTCAGGCCAGCAGGTGTTCGCGGGACTTGGTGCCACCATGACAGTCAGCGCGGGCGTTGCACCGGACGTTGTGACTGTCCCCCTGACTTCAGTGAAGGGCAGCGTCAAGGACGGGATCGTGTGGATCGCCGGCCCGGGAGGAACGGGCGCAGCTCCTGAGCAGCGCACTGTCCAGCTGGGTCTCAACGACGGCTCCGTAGTTGAAGTAACCTCCGGCCTGACTGAAGGCGAGCAGGTCCTGGAATTCGTTCCCGGGGCACCGGCCGTTCAAGGTCCCATGATGGGGCCAGGCCAGGCCGTCTACGGTCCGATGGGCTAACGGCATGGATGAAACAACTAAAGAAACTCTCGTCAGCCTGCGGTCAGTGACCCGGTCCGTCAGGCTCCCCGACGATCAGCAACTGAATATCCTCCGGGGCATCGACCTCGAGGTCCACAGCGGAGACCACACCGCCATCGTGGGCCGTTCCGGTTGCGGCAAATCGACGCTACTCAACTTGCTCGGCTTGCTGGACATACCGACGTCGGGGGAGCTGGAGTTCCTGGGCCAGCCCGCGGACCGGCTGGGCAACAATGCCCGCGCCCGTTTACGGGGCTCCACGGTGGGCTTCGTGTTCCAGCAGTTCAACCTGTTACCTGGCCGCACTGCCTTGGACAACGTCATTACGCCGCTGTTCTACGCCAAAGGCAAGGAGTTCTGGCGGCGTCGCGAGATTGCCATGGACATGCTGGACCGGGTTGGCCTCGCCTCCCGCGCCAACACCATGCCCAATATGCTGTCCGGTGGCGAACAGCAGCGCGTGGCCATCGCCCGTGCCCTGGTCCGCAAGCCGAGACTCATCCTCGCCGATGAACCAACCGGTGCGCTGGACGTGGAAACAGGGCAGTCCGTGATGGCCCTACTGGATACCGTGGCCACCGAAACGGCAGCCGCCTTGGTGACCATCACGCACGATACCAACGTGGCAGCCCTGGCCCGGGCCTGCTACCGCCTTGATTCCGGCGTGCTCAGCCCGCTGTCGGTGGCAGCGCCTGCAGGAGTCGGCGCATGACCGGCTTCATCTCCACGCTCGTAGAAGCGTGGCAGGAACTCCGCATCAACAAGGTGCGCATTCTCCTGGCGCTCCTTGGTGTCGCCTTGTCCGTTGCGGCGTTGACCTCGGTGGTAGGCGTGGGCAGTCTGGCCCGCGAAGGCATGAAAGTTCAATCCGAACGAAATGGTGGCCGGGTGGCCACACTGTCCCTGAACGTCCAAGGACAAACCATGCCCGACCCGGTGAAACTTGAGAAGGCCTACCAAGGTATTCAACAGCGCTACGGAATCACCACCTCCACCCACGTGAGCCAGACCCAAGCCGGCTTTCAGTTTCCCCGCGGTGTCACCACCGTGAACGTGTCCATCGTGGACGTCGGCTACGGCATCATCCACCGTGTCCCGCTCCAGCAAGGGAGCTGGTTCGCTGCCGACGACGGCACAAGGCTCGCGCCCGCCGTCGTCGTCTCTGAAACCTTTTACAACCAAGCGGGCAGGCCCAACCTCACTACCCACCCCACGGTGAGTATTCCCGGTGAACAGCCGGCCACGGCGGTGATTATCGGCGTCGTGCCTGATTCCTACCCGGACATGCCCCCTTCTGCCTTCATCCTTGCCGAGGGCGCGGCCATGGCCGGGATCAAGGCGCAGATGTCGGAGTTCAAAATGTGGGTTGGCGAGGAACAGGCCGGCTCCCTCACGGCAGCAATTGCCGCCGATCTTCAGGGCCAGTTCCCCGGCTATTACGCCCAAGCCAACCGCATGGACTATGCAGCATGGGGAGATCCGTTGGCCCCTGTCCAGCTGGTGGTGGGCGGGGTAGCCGGGCTGGTGCTCCTGCTCGGAGCCGTGGGGATGCTCAACATCTCCATGGTCACCGTGCGCTACCGGGTGCGGGAAATCGGCATCCGGCGCAGCTTCGGCGCTACCTCAGGGCGGATTTTCGTTGGCGTCATGATGGAATCCGTGGTGGCCACCGCAGTTGCGGGCCTGGCAGGAGTCATGCTGGCAGTGGCAGTGGTGAAGCACCCGTGGATCGAATCAAAGGTGGCACCGGGACTCACCGAATACCCGGCCTTCCCCATCGACGCCGCGCTGATGGGCTTTGGCGCGGCAGTCCTCGTGGGCGCACTCGCCGGAGCCATCCCGGCGCTGGTTGCGGTGCGGGTCAAGGTCATCGACGCGATCCGGTTCTGACCTCCTCGGTGAGCCTGCAGGGCATGGATGGTCCAGTAGATTTGAGCACAGAGAAAGCCCCGGCCCGCCGAATAGGCGGACCGGGGCTTGCTGTAAAGAGGTATTACTTGGTGACCAGTTACTTGGTGATCGGGCCGAGTACCGGATCGTCAACGTAAGCCGTCTTGACGTTCTCTGCCGTCACGATCTGCGGCGGGAGGAGGTAAGCCGGGACGGTCTTGACGCCGTTGTTGTAGGAATCCTTGTCGTTGATTTCCAGTTCCTTGCCGGCCTGGAGGTCCTTCACCATGGTGATGGCGTGCTCAACGAGCTTGCGGGTGTCCTTGTTGATGGTGGAGTACTGCTCGCCGGCGATGATCGACTTGACGGACTCCACCTCGGAGTCCTGGCCGGTCACGACGGGCAGGGGCTTGCCAGCGGCCTTGACGGACGTCAGCACTGCACGTGCCAGCGTGTCGTTCGGGGAGAGGACGCCGTCCAGAGAAGCGGTGCCGTAGCTGCCCGTGAGCAGTGTGTCAGCGCGACGCTGGGCGTTTTCTGCCTTCCAACCCTGGGTAACAGCCTGCTCGAACGAGGTCTGGCCGGAGACAACCTTGAGGGTGCCGTCGTCGATCTTCGGCTTCAGGACGCTCATGGCGCCGTCGAAGAAGACCTTCGCGTTGGCATCATCCGGGGAGCCGGCAAAGAGCTCGACGTTGTACGGGCCGGAAGGCTTCTTGGCCTTCATGCCGTCCAACAGGGCCTGACCCTGCAGTTCTCCAACCTTGAAGTTATCGTAGGCCACGTAGTAGTCCACGTTCTCGGTGTTGAGGAGCAGCCGGTCGTAAGCAATGACCGTGGCGCCGGAGTCCTTGGCCTGCTTGAGCTGCGTACCCAGCTGGGCGCCGTCGATGGCCCCCACGATGATGACCTTGGCACCCTTGGTGACCATGGCACTGATCTGGTTCTGCTGCTCGGAAACGCCGCCGTTGGCGAACTGGACGTCGGGCTTGAACCCGGCGCTGGTGAGGCCGTCGTTGAACAGCTTCTCCGCCAAGACCCAGTTCTCACTGGTCTTCTGCGGAAGTGCGACGCCGATCATCGAGTCTTTGGGGAACGCTTCCCCGCCTGCTGTGCTGCTGCTTGAGCCGCTGTCGGTGCGGCCGCAGGCTGTCAGCGCCAGTGCCGCGATGGCAGCGACTGCTGCTGCCTTTCCTGCTTTACCAAACATTCGCATATCTAGGTTCACTTTCTGTGTGGGTGGGGTGGAGCGAGTCTTGTGGAGATGGGTCAGGCTTCCTTGGAGATGACCTCTTTGGTGGAAGTGGTTTCGTCCGGCTTGATGTCGTTGTTGCGTTGGAAGCTCTTCATCAACATGCCGGTGATGGACCTCTTGCCTTGGGACTTGTTGTACACATCGAAGGCGACAGCTGCCAGGAGCACCAGGCCCTTGATGATCTGGGTGAGGTCGGCGCCGACGCCCAGGAGCTGGAGGCCGTTGTTCAGGACAGCCATCACCAGGCCACCAACGATGGATCCGATGACGGTACCGACACCACCGGTCACGGCTGCGCCACCAATGAAGACGGCCGCGATGGCATCGAGTTCCCAACCGACACCGTCAAACGGGCCGGAAGCTGTGGAACGGCCAACGAAGATCATGCCGGCCAGGCCAGCAAGTACGGACATGTTCATCATGACCAGGAAGTTGACCTTCTTGGACTGAACACCGGACAACTCGGCTGCGTGGCGGTTGCCACCCACGGCGTAAACGTGGCGGCCGAGGACTGTCTTGTCAGCGATGAAACCGTAGATGAGAACCAGCACGGCCAGGATGAGGCCCGGGATGGGGAAGGAGGTCCCGGGGCGACCCGTGGCGAACAGGTACGTTGCATAGAGGATGGCGCCGCAGATCAGGACCAGCTTGGTGACTTCAACCCAAAGTTCAGGGACTTCGGCGCCCAGCGCCTTGCTGGTGGCGCGGGCACGCAGGGACATGACGATCACGAACGCCGCTGCCACGATGCCCAGCAACAGGGTGAGGTTGTTGAAGCCGGTGTTCGGTCCGATTTCGGGGAGGTAGCCGGAACCCAGGAATTGGAAGTCTTGAGGAACGGGGATGGTATTGGACTTGCCCACGAACTGGTTGAAGCCACGGAACAGCAGCATGCCGGCCAGCGTCACGATGAAGGCTGGTATGCCCACGTACGCCACCCAGAACCCTTGCCAGGCGCCGATCACTGCTCCCAGGAGCAGGCCGAAGAGCACGCCTGCCCACCAAGGCAGGCCCCAGTCCCGCATTGCCAGGGCTACGAAAACGCCGACGAAGGCAGCCACCGACCCCACGGAGAGGTCGATGTGACCGGCAATGATGACCAGAACCATGCCGATGGCCAGGATCAGGATGTAGGAGTTGCCGTTGAACAGGTTGATCACGTTGCCGGGGGTCAGCGTGCGGCCCTCGGTGAAGATCTGGAAGAAGACGATAAGTGCCACCAGGGCGAAGATCATGCCGAACTGGCGGGTATTGCCACCAAATAGCTTCTTGAGCGCGTTCATTGTTTTGGTCCTTGTGTCAGGAAGGGGTGGGTCTGGGCCAACGGTCAGGCTGTCTTGCGTGCGGAAGTCATGAGCTTCATGAGGCTTTCCTGGCTTGCTTCGTTCTTGTCCAGGACGCCGGTGATGGCGCCTTCAAAAATGGTGTAGATGCGGTCGGACAGGCCCAGGAGTTCCGGAAGCTCCGAGGAAATGACAATCACTCCCTTGCCTTGGTTCGCCAACCTCTGGATGATTCCGTAGATCTCGAACTTGGCACCCACATCGATTCCGCGGGTGGGCTCGTCCAAAATCAGGAGGTCGGGATCAGTGAACATCCACTTGGCCAGCACTACTTTTTGCTGGTTGCCGCCGGAGAGCTTGGCTACGCCTTCCTCAACCGACGGGGTCTTGGTCCGCAGGGATTTCCGGTACTCCTCGGCCACGGAGAATTCCTTGCGGGTGTCCACCACCGAGTAGTTGCTGATCTTGTCCAGTGCCGCGGCAACAGTAGTGGTCTTGATGTCATCCAGCAGGTTCAGACCCAAAGACTTGCGGTCTTCAGTGACGTACCCAAGGCCGGCGTCGATCGCTTGACGGACGCTCCGGAGATTGACTTGCTTGCCGTCCTTGTAGACCTGACCCTTGATGAAGCGGCCGTAGGAATGTCCGAACAGCGAGCGGGCCAGTTCCGTGCGTCCTGCCCCCATGAGCCCGGCGAACCCAACAATTTCGCCCCGGCGTACGTAGAAGTTGGAGCCCTTGCAGATCAGGCGGTCCGAGATCTGCGGGTGTCCCACAGTCCAGTCTTTGACCTCGAAGAAAACCTCGCCGATCTTGGGCTCGTGCTCCGGGAAGCGGGACTCAAGCGTCCGGCCAACCATGCCTTTGATGATGCGGTCCTCGTCCACGCCGTCACGCTTGACGTTCAGCGTCTCGATCGACTTGCCGTCACGGATAATGGTGATCTCGTCTGCGATCTGCTCGATCTCATTGAGCTTGTGGGAAATGATGATCGAGGTGATGCCCTTGCCCTTGAGGCCCAGGATCAGGTCCAGCAGGTGCTGGGAGTCCGATTCGTTCAGCGCCGCCGTGGGCTCGTCCAGGATCAGCAGGCGAACGGACTTGTTCAACGCTTTGGCGATTTCCACCAACTGCTGCTTGCCGACGCCGATCTCCTTGATGGGGGTATCGGGATCCTCCCGAAGGCCAACGCGGGCCAGGAGTTCAAGTGAACGCTTGCGGGCTTCGGCCCAGTCAATCACTCCCCATTTGGTGGGTTCGTTGCCCAGGAAGATGTTCTCCATGATGGACAGTTCCGGGATTAAAGCCAGTTCCTGGTGGATGATCACGATGCCGGCTGCTTCGCTTGCGCGGATGTCCTTGAACTGCTGCGTCTCGGCCATGTACACGATGTCGCCCGTGTAGCTGCCGTAGGGGTAAACGCCGGAGAGGACTTTCATCAGCGTGGATTTTCCGGCACCGTTTTCGCCGCAGATGGCGTGGATTTCGCCCGCCATCACCCGCAGGCTCACATTCGACAAGGCCTTCACGCCTGGGAATTCCTTCGTGATCGAGCGCATCTCCAAAAGGATGGGATCACCTTGCGTGTCGAGGGATGTCATCAGCCCTTACGCCTCCAATGCATGACTTCGTTGTCGGCCCCGCAATGGCGAGGCTGTCTGATGAAAAAGTAAACTGGATCACCCGTCTTGTCGTCAAGACTTGAACGCATGATCCAGCTAACGATTTCGTTACCTACCGGTAATCCCGGCGTGTTGGAACACTAATGCTGCCGCCCCAAGGGCTTCTGCGCGCGCCCCGAGGGAGGACATGGCGAGGTGGGTTGTCTCGCCCACCACAGGTACTGCGTGCCGGACCAGGCCCCTGCGAATGGGGTCCAGGAGGAGGTCCCCGAGGCCCGCCAACGGGCCACCTACCACAATGACTTCAGGATTAATCAGGTTGGAGACGTTGCCCAAAGCACGGCCAACTGCCAGCCCTGCGTCGTCCACCACGCGCTGTGTTGCGGAGTCGCCGGCGAGGCAGTTCCGGACGATGTCCTGTGGCGTCAAGAGCGTCTCCTGGCCGCGCCCCAACAGCTCGATCATGGTAGTGGTGGACGCTATCGTTTCGAGGCAACCTCTGTTGCCGCACCGGCATACCAGCCCATGTTCGTGGATGGTTGCATGGCCGATTTCGCCTGTGATCCCTACATTGCCGTAGTAGGGAAATCCATTGAGGATAAGCCCCGCTCCGATGCCCGAGCCGATCTTGAGGAACATCAGGTTTGAGACTCCGCTGTGCGGCCCCCACGTCACTTCGGACAACGCGCCCAAATTCGCGTCGTTGTCAACAAAGACGGGGCAATTCAGCGCTTCCTCCAGCCGACGGAGGATGTCGATGCCTACCCACTCGGGCAGGATGGCGCCCTGCGCTACCGTGCCGGACCGGCGGTCGATGGGCCCTGGAATTCCCGCTCCCGCTCCCACTACGGCAGTGCGGTCGATGCCGTTTTCCCGGAGTAGCTTTTCGAGCAGTTGGACTGCGGCTGCGATGCCTTCTTCCGCTTGGTGACCCAGCGGCAATTCAATGTAATCCTCGGCAATGACGTGATAGCCCAGCGACGCAAGGACCACCCGCAGGTGGCGGCGCCCAAAATCAATTCCGACGGCGACGGCACCGTTGCTGTTCAGCCGCACGTTGGTTGCCCGGCGGCCCGAGCTCGTGGTGGGTTCCGTGGAAACCAAGCCTGCATCCTGCATGATCTTCACGATGTTGGAGATGGTGGCCGTGGAAAGTCCGGTCTGGCGTGAAAGCTCCGCTTGTGTGGACGGCCCGCTCAGCAAACATTCGATGATGCGCTGCTGGTTAAGGTGGCGGAGCGCGGACTGCGAGCCGGGTTTTCTTGGATGGCTCTTCGTTGAGCGCTGCGTAGCGGGCATGACAAGAAGATTGCCCCACAATCAACCTTGCAGTCAAGAAGTGAACACAGCGAGTCATCCCTGCGCGACATTCTCCAACGCAAGAACATCGAATACGTACCCCTTGCGGGGCCCGATATGCGCTCTAATTCCGACTTTTATCGCGCAGAGCGGGACTCGCAACAGGCAAGTTGCGTGCATTGCGTCCCACTTTGGAAGTGTCCGGGTCCAATTGCCTCACCCTGTCTATGCGTCCCACGCCTACGCTGGAAATGAGAAACTTCCCGGGCACTTGTATGAGCACGGGACCAGGCGAAAACAAGGTGGTAATGATGCTGCTCTCAGTCCTTCAGGCGAACGCTTCCGTCATGGACGTTGAGGCGAACCTGCGCACAATCGACGACGCCGCACGGCGCGCCGCGCACGCCGGGGCCGGGCTGCTCCTCACACCGGAGCTGTTCCCTGTGGGCTACGCACCGCTGCGCCTCCATGCCGAACTGGACCCTTCGAAGCTGCCAGGCATCCGCGAACGCCTTGCCGACATCGCCCGTCGGCACAGCGTTGGCCTGGTCTACAGCCTCCCGGCAGTCGCCAGCGGTGGGAACGCCTGGCATATCACCGCCACCCTCCTGGATGCCAAGGGCAACGAGGTCCTCAACTATGCCAAGGTGCATCTCTTTGGCGCGGAGGAAGATAAGGCCTTCGTCGGCGCCCAAGAACCCCCCGCCGTCGTGAATTTCAACGGGATCCGGACATCGATGCTGATCTGCTACGACGTGGAGTTCCCGGAAGCCGTGCGGGCAGCGGCCACGCGCGGTGCCGAACTCCTGCTGGTACCAACAGCCCTTTCCGCCGGGTTCGAGAACGTGCCGCAGGTCCTGATCCGTGCCCGCGCGCTGGAGAGCCAACTTAACGTGGCCTATGCCAACCACTGCGGACACGAGGACATCTACAACTTCCTGGGCGGCAGTGTTGTTGCCGGACCTGACGGTTCGTTGCTTGCCGCTGCGGGGGAGTCGGCTACCTTGTTGTTCGCTGAGGTCGGCACTGCGGCCGTAAAAACGGCACGCGATGAGGTCCCTTACCTGAATGAACGCCGGCCTGAACTCTATGAGGAGTGGGACAAGGGCGCCTAGCCGTCCGTCCCATCAACAGGAAGCCCGGCAAGCAGCTCGTCCACGTACTGCAACGCAAACCACAACTCGGCCCGAACCTGCGCCTGGTTGAGGTCCATGTCCAGGAGTTCAGCCAGCACGCCGATCTGCCGCCGCACACTATTTCTGTGCAGCCCCAGCAGCTTGGCCGAACCGTCCCAGCTGCCGTTTTCGGTGAGCCAACCCCGCAGAACACCCAGAAGCGGCTCCCGCCGGTCCGGTTCAAGCGCGAGCACGGGCGCAAGGAGTCGACCGGCCAGCATGGTGCCGGCCTCGCGACCCAAGAGACCGGTGACTGACCATGTCACTTCGTCCACGCGTGCGCTCTTCCGAGTAGTCGCCACTCGGCTGCGCAAGGAACTCGCGCGCTGGTAGGCGGCGGCAAGGCCGGTGAGTTCCGTCGGTTCGCCAATGACCAGGCGCCACCCCAGTTTCTCGATGTCGGCAACAAGGGCATCATCCACCTTCAACCGTGTAATCGCGGCGAAACCGTACTCGGTGATCTCGACGAGTTTGGTGTCGAACAGCCTCCGCCATTGCAACAGCTCCCTGACCGGACCGTCGTCCACCGCACCGTCCACCTTGACGCCCTGCACCACCCGCATCTGTGCCGACCTGGTGGAGGACAAACTTTGGGCAAGCAGGTCCTTGAGCCCATTGACGTGCTTGGTCCCACCTGTGGCCAAGGAATCCGGATGAAGCAGCACGGCAGTAGCCAGCTGGCTCGGTGCCAACGAGCCACTGGTCCGCTGCCGCACCAGAAGCTCAAGCAAACCCACGGCAGACTGCACCACACTGTTTTGTGCAGGCGTCAACGGCGCATCCGAGCCGAGGATCAAAGCCCCAAGGTTGGCATCTTTGGTGCTGCGCAACGGATGCCCGAACACCAGTGCTGATCCCGGCTGGTCGAATCCGTCCATCTCTACACGGGGGCCGCTGCCGGACAGCAGCCGCTCCAGTAGGGGTGCCAACAAGGAATGCTCGACGCCGCTGCTGCCGCCGGCGTTGTGCCCGCGCGCGCGGACCCGTCCGTCAGCGCCCACGAGAACAGCCCAGACGGGTACCCTCTGCACGAGAGCGGCAAGCAGTTCGTGCTCGGGTCTGGGGGAGAGGACCGCACGCATGAGCTTGCGATTGGTGTCCGCCAGGTGCCGGAAGACCCTCGCGTTGTCAGACTCCAGGAGCTGGGAGAACTCCAGTCCGATCGCCGCGAACGGAACAGACTCCGGTACCTCGAACAAGGTGAGGTTGTGCTTGCGGCAAGCCTCGAGCAGGACTTTAGGGACGGCATCAAAGTATGGCCTGATGCCGAACCCGAGTGCCGCCACTTTCGCGGCCACCAGCCGCCGGACATAGGCATCTACCTTGGCCGCCGAGCCGCCCTCCCCGAGGAAAGGCAGCCCTGCGGTCAACAGGAACTCGCCCTCCGGGAGGTACGGCGTGGGGTCCTCAAGCTCACTCGGTTCCACCCACCGCAGCAGCGAGGCGCCGCTGCCGCCGTCGTGAAGCATTTTCAACTCCGGCGGCAGTTGCTCCAGGAACTGTTCGAGCGTGACGAAACTCAGGCGGGCGGTGGCGGGCTCAGGCGACATTGCCCTGCCCGGCGGCTGCCGGCTCCTGGTAGTCGGGGCACTCGTAAGCGGTAGCGTACGCGCGGGGAAGGCGCGGAGCGATCCTGTTGATGATTTCGTCGCCGTGGCTGCCGATCGCGGCGCCCCAGTCGTCGGCGCTCGCGGCCCCGCATGCCGGGTCACCGAACAGCACGGCGGTGTCGCCGACGTCGATTCCCGACGCGTCCGGGCCCAGGTCCACCATGAACTGGTCCATGCAGACCTTGCCGATCACGGGCACGCTGCGGCCAGCGATGTTCACCACGGAGCGGCCGCTGATGCCCTTGGGGATGCCGTCCGCGTAGCCGAGCGGGATGAGTCCAAGGTATCGGGGCTCGTAGGTGATCGCTTGGTGTTCGTAGCTCACGCCTGTGCCGGCGGGGACCTTCTTGACCATGACCAGCGGCGCCGTCACGCTGAGCGCCGGCCGCAATCCGAAGTCTGCCGGGTTGAGGTGGTCGGCCGGAGCGAGGCCATAGATGGCCAGCCCTGCCCGGACCATGTCGAAGTGGAACTCGGGCCGGTCCAGGATGTTGGCAGAACTGGAAACGTGCCTGAGCTCCGGATCCAAACCTGCTTCGCGAGCCTCGCGGACAGCGTCCTCGAACTCGGCCACGGCAGCGGCGTTACCGGGGTGTGCGGGAACATCGGCCCAGGCCAGGTGGGTCCAGAGACCGCGGACACGGAGGGTCCCGTCCACTTCCGCTTGCCGTGTCCGGGCTACGAGTTCAGCCCAATCTTCCTTGCGCGCGCCGCCGCGGCTCAGGCCGCTGTCCAGTTCCAGGTGTACGACGGCGGGACGGCCAAGGCGTCCGGCGATGCCTACCAGCACCTCAAGTTGGCCGACGCTTCCGAGGGAAACATCGACGTCGTTTTCTAGGGCCTCCAAAATGGTGGCGCTTGTCTGGGATGCCAGATATAGCCACGAGAGGATGGGAACCGTGATGCCTGCCTGGCGGAGTGCGATTGCTTCGGTGAGCTGGGCCGTGCCGAGCCAATCCGCTCCGGCATCGACTGCGGTGCGGGCAACTTCCACCAGTCCATGGCCATAGGCGTTGCCCTTCACCACAGCCATGAAGCACGGCGCCTCGGTGCGCTTCTTCAGGGCCTTGACGTTGTCTGAAATGGCGGACAGGTCCACAGTGACCTGTCCGGAGAGGGCCGCCGGAGCGGTCGCTTGATAGTGTGCATTACGTCTCATGGTTGAACACTATAGGTCATTTTGCACCGCGGTGAGAGGTGGCTCACATGCCAGTCTTGTGGAGGGGAAATCGAAACTACTTTGAAGGGACGTCAAGGGTGACTGTGCCTGTGAACACTAAAAATCCGGCAGCAAGCGACGCGAGGCCGAGCCTCGGCGCGCAACTCCTACGCCGCAAGCCCATTGGCCAGATGGTCAGCGAAGCCGGAAGCAGCGAGGGCGGAACGCCGCTGGTCCGCAGCTTCGGAGTCTTCCAGCTGACCATGATCAGCGTCGGCGCCACACTCGGCACCGGCATCCTGGTGATCCTTGGCGAATCCGTGCCGCTGGCGGGTCCGGCTATCTGGATCTCCTTCGTTGTTGCCGGCCTCGCCGCACTGCTCTCCGCCGTGTCCTATGCCGAAATGGCTGGGCTCGTCCCTGTGGCAGGCTCCAGCTATTCCTACTCCTACGCCACCATGGGCGAGGGAATGGCCTGGATCTGCGGCTGGTGCCTCGTGCTGGAGTATGCGGTCTCCGTAGCCGCAGTTGCTGTGGGCGCAGGGCAGTACGTCAACGAGACCTTGGCAGCCTTTGGACAGTACCTGCCGGACGCGATGAGCCAGCCGCCAGGGGACGGCGGACTGGTGAACGTGCCCGCCATGGTGATCGTGATCCTGGCTATGCTGCTGCTGGTCCGGGGCGCCCGCGAGAGCGCCTGGATCAACACGGCGATCGTCGTTATCAAGGTTGGCATTCTGATCTTCTTCTGCGCGGTAGCGTTCACTGCATTCAGCGCCGGCAACTTCGAGCCGCTCCTGCCCATGGGTGCTGCTGGTGTTTCAGCCGCCGCATCCAGCGTCTTCTTCTCATACATCGGCTTCGACGCAGCCTCCACTGCAGGCGAGGAAGCCAAGAACCCCAAGCGTGACCTGCCCCGGGCCATCATGCTCTCCATGGTGATCGTCACCACCATCTACGTGCTGGTTGCTGTTGCAGCTATTGGCGCCCGCCCATGGGGTTGGTTCGACGGTACGGAAGCTGCCTTGGTCCAAATCCTGCATGAGATCACCGGCCAGCCGTGGATCGCTTTGGTCTTCTCTGCCGGTGCCGTACTTGCCATCGCCAGCATCGTGCTGACTGTCCTCTACGGCCAGACACGCATCCTGCTCTCGATGTCCCGCGACGGCATGATGCCCAAGATCTTTGGTCGTGTCTCACGCCGCACCGGCACTCCGGTGGCCGGAACGCTCATTGTGGGCATCGCCGTCGCCATTGCCGCCGGCTTGGTCCCCCTCGGTGCGCTGGCGGACGCCACCAGCATCGGCACGCTCTTTGCCTTCGCGCTGGTCAACGTGGCCGTCATCTACCTGCGGCGCAACCGACCCGATCTTGAGCGAAGCTTCCGGGTTCCGCTCTACCCCATCACGCCGATACTGGGCACACTGATGTGCGCCTACTTGATGCTCAACCTCGGTGCCGATACTTGGATCACCTTTGGTGTTTGGATGCTGGTGGGCATCGCCATCTACTTCGGCTATGGACGCCGGAACTCCAAGGTAGCCGCGCTCAGCGAGCAGGACTACCGTGAACTAACGGCCAGGGCAGTAAGCCCGGAAACTGTGAAAGCAGCTAAGTCATGACCATCGCCACAGAACTCCCGCTCGTCGAGGCGCCTGCCTCGGACACGACCGGAGCCCCCATCACCATGCTGAACCCGGACTTCCCGTTCAGCTACGACCACTACCTGGCACACCCCGACGGGCTCGGCTCAGTCCCGGAAGAGCTCTACGGCACGGAAGTAGCCATCATCGGCGCCGGCCTGTCCGGCCTGGTGACCGCCTACGAACTGATGAAGCTTGGCCTCAAGCCTGTCATCTACGAGGCCGACCAGATCGGTGGACGCCTCCGCACTGCGAGCTTCCCATCAGCGCCCGGCGTCGTGGCGGACCTTGGCGGCATGCGCTTCCCGGTTTCCGGGAAGGCTTTCTACCACTACGTGGACCTGCTTGGCCTGGACACTCAAGACTTCCCGAACCCCATGGCACCGGCAACCTCCTCCACGGTGATCGAACTCGCGGGCAAGAAGCACTACGCCACCACTGCTGACGAGCTGCCGGAGTTCTTCCGCGAAGTAGCCGACGCGTGGAAAGCAGCCGTCAACGATGGCGCGGCCTTCGCCGAAATGCAGGAAGCCATCAAGGCCCGCGACACCAAGCGGATCAAGGAACTCTGGAACGCGCTCCTCCCGGAACTGGACGAGCAAACCTTCTACGGCTTTATCGCTGCCAGCAAGTCCTTCAAAGAGGCGGGCTTTGCGCACCGCGAGGCATTCGGCCAGGTGGGCTTCGGTACGGGCGGTTGGGATACTGACTTCCCCAACTCCATCCTCGAAATCCTCCGCGTGGTCTACACCGACGCCGACGATCGGCACCGCTCCATTGCGGGAGGAGCGCAAAGGCTCCCCGAGGCACTTTGGAACCACGCGCCGTCGGACCTTAAATACTGGCCGCAAGGCACCTCGCTCGCGTCCCTGCACTCGGGCTCGCCCCGCGGAGCCGTGGACAACATCCGCCGGGCAGAGAACGGCGACCTCCTGGTGCGCGAGAACTGGGGACGCGAGGCCACGTACCAAGCCGTGGTGACCACCTGCCAGTCATGGCTGCTATCCACCCGCATCCACACTGAAGAGGCCCTGTTCCCGGCCGAGCTGTGGACCGCGATCGAGCGCTCGCACTACATGCAGTCGTCCAAGACCTTCGTGATGGTGGACCGCCCCTTCTGGAAGGACATCGACCCGGAGACCGGCCGCGAAGTCCTGTCGATGACCCTCACCGACCGCCTTAACCGGGCAACGTACCTGCTCGACGACGGCCCGGACAAGCCCGCTGTCATGCTCCTGTCCTACACGTGGAACGACGACGCCCTGAAATGGCTCGCACTAACTGCAGAGGAGCGCGTGAAGCTCATGCTGCACTCCTTGGAACAGATTTACCCGGGCGTAGACATTGCAAGCCACATCGTGGGGCAGCCGATCACGGTGTCCTGGGAAGCGGATCCCAACTTCATGGGCGCCTTCAAGGCCAACCTGCCCGGGCACTACCGCTACCAGCAGCGCCTCTTTACGCACTTCAAGCAGGACCAGTTGCCTGAACATCAGCGGGGCATCTTCCTCGCCGGGGATGACGTGTCCTTCACCGCCGGCTGGGCAGAGGGTGCTGTGACTACGGGCCTCAACGCCGTGTGGGGAGTGGTGAAGCACCTGGGTGGTTCGTCAGATGCCGGAAACCCGGGTCCGGGTGACCTCCTGGACGAGCTCGGCCCGATCTCCCTGGACTAGCCTCCTTACGTTGCGAGGCCCGCTCTGCGCCCCAAACCCAATCGCAGGGCCCACACCGCCCGGGTTCCCTGGCTGAGCTTGCGAAGTCAGGGAGGCGGTGGGGACGCAGAGCGGGCCTCGCATTTGGCGTTAAGCGTGCATCTCCCTGTGCGCCGCAGCGAGTTCCTTGTAGTGGGCGGCGTTGTGCTTCACGCCCTCAAACTCTTCATCGGTAAGTTCGCGGCGGACCTTGGCTGGAACACCGGCGACGAGGGAGCGCGGGGGAATGACCGTGCCTTCCAGGACCACGGCGCCGGCAGCGACGAGCGAGCCCGTGCCGATCACCGCGCCGTTGAGGATGGTGGCGCTCATGCCGATGAGGCAATCGTCCTCCACAGTGCATCCATGGACCACGGCGCTGTGCCCCACGGAGACGCGCTCGCCTACCGTGCAGGGGAAACCGGGGTCTGCGTGGAGGACTACGTTGTCCTGGAGGTTGGACCCTGCGCCAACGCTGATGGCGGCCGTATCTGCCCGGACAGAGACGCCATAGAAGGCACTGGTGTCCTCGGCCAACGTGGCTTTACCGATGATGGACGCAGTGGGCGCCACGAAGGCGGTTTCATGGATGGCCGGGGTGTCCCCGGCGAAAGTGTAAGAGGGAGCCATGGAGCCAGCTTAGTTCCCATGTAGGTCGCAATTGAGCGCGTTTTGGGCGCTCAAAACGCGCTCAACTGCGACTCAGTTGGGTGCAGGGGTGCGGAGGACCAGGAATTGGTAGTGCTGGGACCAGTTACCTGCACCGGGCCCGGACTCCACGCCCACACCTTCCGGCCACGTCCGGAAGTGCTCCACCGGGCCGTGTTGGCCAAAAATCCGCCGGACGGTGTCGTCGCTGCGACGACTGAAGAAACGCCGCGGCTCCTCGAGGTCTTCCGGGTTCAGGACCTCGTCGTCCTCCCCTGACCAAAGCCCGACGGCGATTGGCGCACCAGGTGCGGTGACCCGCACGAGTTCGCGGACGACGTCGTGAATCCCGCTGTTGGGCACGTGTAGAAGGGTGCTCATGGTCCACGCAGCTGAGAAGACAGCATCGGGAAATGGCAGGTTCCGGCCGCTGGCAACCGAGGCGTCGAGACCAGCCGAGCGCGCCAGGTGCACGCTCTGCGACGACAGGTCCACGCCGGTGTAGTGCAGACCGGCCCGGACGAATTCCACGCCCTCAACGCCCGTGCCGCAACCCAGTTCGAACAACGAATGACGGTGCTCGGACTTCAGCAGCCGGATGAACCATTCCCTGCATTCGACGCGATGCGGCGTCAGCGCGCGGGTATTCCGCACCGGTGCTTGGCGGTCGTAGAAGACAGCCAGGTCAGCCTCGTGGTCGGAGTCAGGGATGCCCCGCATACCCCCAGCATAGGAGTGGCGTTAGTTGAACACCACGGTCCGGGTGCCGTCGAGGAGCACACGGTGTTCGGCGTGCCACTGGACCGCCTGGGCCAGCGTGCGGCCTTCGACGTCGCGGCCCATCTGGACGAACTGGGCAGCCGTGCGCGCGTGGTCAACGCGGATGACTTCCTGCTCGATAATTGGGCCTTCGTCGAGGTCTGCCGTCACGTAGTGGGCCGTAGCGCCGATGATCTTCACGCCGCGGGCGTGCGCCTGGTGGTACGGCCTTGCGCCCTTGAAGGAGGGGAGGAACGAGTGGTGGATGTTGATGGCCTTGCCGTTCAACTCCGTGCAGAGATCGTTGGAGAGGACCTGCATGTACCGGGCCAGGACAGTAAGTTCCACGTCGTGTTCGGCAATCAGCTTCAGCAGTTGCGCCTCGGCCTGCGGCTTGGTCTCCGGCGTTACCGGGATGTGGTGGAACGGGATGCCGTAGAACTCCGCCAGTTACTCAAGATCCCGGTGGTTGGACACAATGGCCGGAACGTCGATGGGCAAGGTGCCGGTGCGCTGCTGGAACAGGAGATCGTTGAGGCAGTGTGCGTCCTTGGAGCACAAGATGATGGTGCGGACCTTTTCGCCGACAGGGTTGATCTGCCATGTCATGCCGAAGGATTCGGCTACCGGTCGCAGCGCCGTGGCAAGCTCCTCCTGGGAGGACGACGTCGTTGCCTCCACCCGCATGAAGAAGTTGCCTGTGCTGGGGCTTCCGTACTGCTGCGAGTCGGCGATATTGCAGCCGGCCCCAAGGAGGGCTCCGGCTACCGCGTGGACGATGCCGGGGCGGTCCGGGCAGGAGAGTGTTACAACGAAAGCGGTGGAGTCAGTCACACGATCAAGCCTACCTCTGCTGCGTTGTTGTACTGTTAACGGGTCGCAACTGGCGTTGGGTGGACTACCACCAGGGAGCGGCAATCATGAAGACCACGGATCGTACGCCTGGGCCGAGGGTCATGTCTTACCGCTGCACGCACGTGACCGATCCCTCCGTAATCAAGGGGACGCGGGAATGCTGCTGCCGGTAGCCTGACCTGTAGCACCACCCGTCGCCCAGCCAGGAGATCTCCGTGACTACCACAACCACTTCCGCGTCTGTCAGCAACCAGTCGCTCGCCGATCTCGATCCCGAGATCGCAGCAGTCCTCAACCAGGAACTCGGCCGCCAGCGCGGCACCCTGGAAATGATTGCGTCCGAAAACTTCGCACCCCGCGCCGTCATGGAAGCCCAGGGTTCCGTCCTGACCAACAAGTACGCCGAGGGCTACCCGGGCCGCCGCTACTACGGCGGTTGTGAGTACGTCGACGTCGCCGAGCAGCTCGCCATCGACCGCGTCAAGGAACTCTTCAACGCCGAGTACGCCAACGTCCAGCCGCACTCCGGCGCCCAGGCCAACGCTGCTGCGCTGTCCGCCATGATCACCCCGGGCGACAAGATCCTTGGCCTGTCCCTGGCACACGGTGGACACCTGACCCACGGCATGAAGCTCAACTTCTCCGGCAAGCTCTACAACGTGGCTGCCTACCAGGTTGAAGAAGACAACTTCCGCGTGGACATGGACAAGCTGCGCGAGCAGGCCATTGCCGAGAAGCCGCAGGTCATCATCGCCGGTTGGTCCGCCTACCCGCGTCACCTCGACTTCGCGGCCTTCCGCTCCATCGCTGACGAGGTGGGCGCCCTCCTCTGGACGGACATGGCACACTTCGCCGGCCTGGTCGCAGCTGGCCTGCACCCGAGCCCGGTTCCGTACTCCGACGTCGTCACCTCCACGGTTCACAAGACCCTCGCGGGTCCGCGTTCCGGTGTGATTTTGGCCAAGCAGGAGTGGGCCAAGAAGCTCAACTCCAACGTCTTCCCGGGCCAGCAGGGCGGCCCGCTCATGCACGTGATTGCCGCCAAGGCTGTTGCCTTCAAGATTGCCGGCAGCGAAGAGTTCAAGGAGCGCCAGGAGCGCGTCCTCGAGGGTGCCAAGATCATCGCCGACCGCCTGAACCAGTCCGACGTCGCCGAAGCCGGCGTCTCGGTCCTCACCGGCGGCACCGACGTTCACCTGGTCTTGGTTGACCTGCGCAACTCGCAGCTGGACGGCCAGCAGGCCGAAGACCTCCTGCACTCCGTGGGCATCACCGTGAACCGCAACGCTGTTCCGTTCGACCCGCGCCCGCCGATGGTCACCTCCGGCCTCCGCATCGGTACGCCTGCGCTGGCTACCCGCGGATTCGGTGCCACCGAGTTCACCGAGGTTGCCGAGATTATCGCCACCGCGCTGAAGGCAGGCTCCGCTACGGATGTTGAGGCCCTTCAGGCCCGCGTCGACAAGCTTGCCGCTGACTTCCCGCTGTACCCGCAGCACGAGCAGTGGTAAGCGGCCTCCCCAAGCCGTAACAGCATCACCCGGACATTGAACCGGAGCCAACGGGATCCGCCGCCACACCTTCGGCGGCGGGTCCCGTTGGCATGAGCCAACAGGTCACCCACCAGAAAGAGCAGATGGAATGACACAGTCCACCGCACAAATCCTTGACGGCAAGGCCACCGCCGCAGCCATCAAGGCAGAACTGACCACTCGCGTTTCCGTCCTTGCCGCTAAGGGAATCGTCCCCGGCCTGGGCACCATCCTGGTGGGTTCCGACCCCGGCAGCACCTGGTACGTCGGCGGCAAGCACAAGGACTGCGCCGAGGTTGGCATCCAGTCCATCCGCCGCGACCTCCCCGAAGACATCTCACAGGAAGACCTCCTGAAGGTTGTCCGTGAACTCAACGACAACCCTGAGTGCACGGGCTACATTGTCCAGCTGCCCCTGCCCAAGCACATCGACCAGGACGTCATCCTGGAAGCCATGGACCCTGACAAGGACGCCGATGGCCTGCACCCCATGAACCTCGGCCGCCTGGTGGCCAACGTCAACGGCGAGATGAAGTCCCCGCTGCCCTGCACGCCCAAAGGCTGTGTGGAGTTGCTCCGCCGCCACAACATTGAGCTCAAGGGCAAGCGCGTCCTGGTGGTCGGCCGCGGCGTCACCATCGGCCGCCCCATTGGCCTTCTGTTGACCCGCAAGGAAGTCAACGCCACAGTCATCCTCGCCCACACCGGAACGGTGGACCTGCCGGCGGAACTCAAGCAGGCCGACGTCGTGATTGCCGCCGCAGGCGTCCCGCACATGATCAAGGCTGAAAACCTCAAGCCCGGCGCAATAGTGCTCGACGTCGGCGTCAGCCGTGTGGACGACGGCAACGGTAAAGCTGTTGTCACCGGAGACGTGGACCCGGCGGCTGCCGACGTCGCCGCTTGGCTGTCCCCGAACCCGGGCGGCGTAGGTCCGATGACGCGCGCCATGCTGCTCGCGAACGTGGTGGAGAGTGCGGAGCGCCAGGCGGGCATCGCCTAGTACGTCCCAAAACCGAGAGGGCTCTTGCAAAAGAATCTGCAAGAGCCCTTTCACATGTCAGGGGGCGCTACTAGTGTGCTGAGGGTGCACAATGAAGCAATCCGCTCTCCGACACCATCACCAACTCAGTCAGAATCGTCGCAATCCGGCTTCGACATGAACCGACCAACCGTCATTAGCGCCCGGAACCTCACCAAGGCCTATGGTGACCTCACCGCCGTGGACAACATCTCCTTCGACGTACCAGCGGGGGAGTCCTTCGGGCTGCTGGGGCCCAACGGTGCGGGCAAGTCCACCACTATGAAAATGATCGGTGGCGTATCCCAACGCACCTCGGGCACGCTCAGCATCATGGGCCTGGACCCCGAATCCCACGGCCCCGAAGTGAGGGCGCATCTGGGCGTCGTTCCACAGCAGGACAACCTGGACGAAGAGCTTAGGGTCCGCGAAAACCTGATTGTCTATGGGCGCTACTTCGGCCTGCCCCTGAGCTACCTACGGCCGAAAGCTGATGAGCTCCTGGAATTCGCGCAGCTGACTGACAAGGCCAACTCGAAGGTGGACGCGCTCTCCGGAGGCATGAAGCGCCGGCTCACCATCGCCCGATCTTTGATCAACGAGCCACGGATCCTGCTCCTCGACGAACCGACTACCGGGCTCGACCCGCAGGCGCGCCACATCTTGTGGGACAGGCTGTTCCGGCTCAAGGAAAACGGCGTCACCCTCATCCTCACCACGCACTACATGGACGAGGCCGAACAACTCTGCGATCGCCTGATTGTGGTGGACAAAGGCCGCATCATGGCCGAGGGATCTCCGGCCAACCTCATCCGCGAGCACTCCTCGCGCGAAGTACTCGAGCTCAGGTTCGGGTCCGAGCGGAACGCGACCATCGGCGTCGAACTTCAAGGCATCGGCGAGCGGCTGGAGACGCTGCCTGACCGCGTGCTCATCTACGCGCACGACGGCGAGGCCGCCCTGGAGCAGGTCACTGCCCGCGGGCTGCACCCGATGACCTCGTTGGTGCGCCGCTCGTCGCTGGAGGATGTCTTCCTGCGGTTGACCGGCAGGAGCCTCGTTGACTGAGTCGGTGAACAAACCACGCACGACGGCGGCGCAGCCGTTGCGGGCCCACTCACCTGAGATTTCGGCTGCCCGGGCGCGACGCTGGGGTTCCTTCTTCTATGCGGAGCAGGTGCTTCGCGTCATGCGGAACTACGGCTGGTCCGTGATCCTGTACAGCGTGGGGCAGCCCGTGGCGTACCTCTTCGCCATGGGAGTTGGCCTCGCCAGCTTGGTGGACGCCAACAGCGAGGCGGCGTTCGGCGGTGTCAGCTATCTGGAGTTCGTGGCTCCGGCTTTGTTGGTCTCCGCGGCGGTGATGACGGCGTCGGGGGAGTTCTCTTATCCCATCATGGACGGTTTCAAATGGCGCCGCGTGTTCTACGGACCACATGCCTCGCCGCTGATTCCGCAGCAGATCGCCAGTGGACACATCATGGCCAGTTCCCTGCGGTTCCTGTTGCAATCGGTGGTCTACTTCGCGGTCGTGGCTATGTTTGGCGCTTCACCGAGCCCATGGGGTTGGGTATCGGCCATCGTGGCAACGGTGGCTGCCCTGAGCTTTGGCCTGCCCCTGATGGCCTATGCAGCAAGCATCACCCAGGACAAAGGGCAGTTCGCGTTGGTGCAACGCTTCATAGTGATGCCGCTGTTCCTGTTCTCCGGGACGTTCTTCCCGCTGGATTCGCTGCCGATCGCCGTTCGTTGGATCGGTTGGATCTCACCGGTGTGGCATGGAACCGAGCTGGGCCGGGTATTCACCTACGGGATGGACCAGGACCCGCTGCTGACGATCATCCACATGGTGTTCCTCGTGGCGACAGCGACGGTGGGCTGGATACTTGTCCGGCGCCAGTTCGTGAAAAGGATGGGCTCGTGAGTGTCCTGACAGGTGGCCACAGCGCCACGGACCTTGCCCGTGAGCGGAAGTTCGGTTCCCTTTACTCGCGCAACGCCAAGGCCGTGGTGGGCCGCGGGCTCATGGCTGCCAAGAGCAGTACGTGGCTGGTGATGGTGTCCGGGTTCTTCGAACCAGTGCTGTTCCTGCTGGCCATGGGCGTGGGCATGGGTTCGATAGTGGGCACGGTCCAAGGGCCGGGCGGCGAGGAAATCAGCTATGCCGCGTATATTGCGCCGGCACTCCTCGCGGTCTCGGCCATGAACGGAGCAATTTACGACTCCACGTGGAACGTCTTCTTCAAGATGAACTTCGCCAAGCTCTATCAGGGAATGCTCTACACGTCCCTGGGCCCGCTGGACGTCGCCATTGGCGAGATCTTCCTGGCCCTCCTGCGGGGCCTGCTTTACGCCACGGGATTCACCGCTGTCATGGGGGTGATGGGGCTGCTCACCAGCTGGTGGGCCATCCTGGTCATTCCGGCGTCGGTGTTGATCGCGTTCGGCTTCGCGAGCTTCGGCATGGGCATCACCAGCTTCATGAAGACCTTCCAGCAGATGGACTGGATCAACTTCTTCCTGCTGCCCATGTTCCTGTTCAGCGCCACGTTTTACCCGCTCAGCGTCTACCCGCAGGTCATCCAGTGGTTCATTCAAGCCATGCCCTTGTGGCACGGGGTGGAGTTGCTGCGGCAGATCAGCGTGGGCTCGTTCAGTCCGGCCACTGCCATCCACGTGGGTTACTACGTTGTGATGATCGCGCTCGGGATCATGCTGACCACGGGAAGGCTGCGCCAGCTTTTCCTGAAGTAGGACCAGCGGCGCAGCCCGCACGGGTCCTAGGCCGTCTCGATCTCAGCCATGGTCAGCTTTGCGTTGTCGCGCAGGCCCCAAGAACACAGTCCCATGACTGCCAGCGCGGAGACTGTGTAAATCACGACGCCGATCGGGTCGCCTTGCGTGGCGATCAGCAATGCCGTGGCCACAGTGGCTGCCGTGCCGCCACCCAGGGCTGAGCCGATCTGATAGCTGGCCGAAATGGCCGAGTAGCGGGAAGCTGCCGGGAACTGTTCGCCAAGGAATGCCGGCAACGGGCCCTGCGGAACGGTGTTCAGCGCGCCGCCCAGCGTGAACATCAGGAGGGCAAGCCAGCCGGTGTGTGTCTCGATGGCCGGAAAGAACGCCAGGAAGTAGATGATGAGCATCACCGAACCACCTATCATCACCGGCTTACGGCCGATCCTGTCGGAAAGTATCGCGGCGAGAGGCGCGGAGATGACGCTGGCCAGGGCACCCCACAGCTGGAACTGAAGTGATTCACTGTCGGAATAGCCGCGCTGGAGCACGTACGACATGAGGAACACTGTGGCGATGTAGGTGAAGGTGTTGTAGCCGTAGCTGACGCCGATCGACATCAGGATCTGCCGCGGATGCGACTTGAGGACTGCCAACAGTGGAATCCTGGGTGCCTGGGTGCCGGAAGGGCGTTCGTCCTGGGGTAGGGTCAGCCGGGCAATAAGGCCAGCCAGCACCAGGAGGCCGCCGATCCAGAAGGGTACCCGCCAAGCAAAGCTGGCCACTTCGCCGCCCGCGAAGGCGTCAGTGAGCGTAAAAACGCCGGAACCCATAAGCACGCCCAGCCCAATGCCCATGCTGGTGAAGCTTCCCCACAGTCCTCGGCGACCCGCCGGTGCCGCCTCGATTCCTAACAAGGCAGCGCCTCCCCATTCACCGCCGGCAGAGAATCCTTGAACCAGACGCAATGCGATGAGCAGCATAGGGGCCGTGGCACCGATCGAATCTGCACTGGGCAGGCAGCCGATCAAGAAGGTGCTCCCACCCATCAGGATGAGCGTGAGGATCAGGATCTTGCGCCGGCCGAGACGGTCGCCGAAGTGGCCCAGGACGATACCGCCCAAGGGCCGGGCCAGGAATCCGGCACCGAAGGAAGCGAACGCCACCAATGTTCCGGTCAGAGGATCAAGGTTGGGGAAGAAGAGCTGCGGAAACACCAAGGCTGCAGCCAACCCGTAGATGGTGAAGTCATAAAACTCCAGTGCGGTTCCAAAACAGGAGACGAAGAAAGTACGTGCAGCTGAGACGGGGCGCTTGGACGACGGACCTTGTGGTTCCAGCGCAACATTGGGCTGAAGGGATTGCGGCAAGGAAGTGCCTTTCGTTGGTTGTTTTGTTGGGGTCGTGAGGCTGGTCTGGCTTAGAAGGTCAGGAAGCCATCGCGTGCGGCGTCGGCGGGGTTGGCAGCTGCGTAAGCGAGGGAGCAGTCGCCGGCATCGACGCTGATGGTCAGCAGCGTCTGCCACTGCTCGTGTCGCGGCGCCGAGGCGTCAGGATGGAAACAGACCACGGATGAAGCTCCCTCTGACGAGCAGAACTGCTTGGCCCGGTCCGCGATGCCCAGGCCGGCGAGCTCCGTTCTCACGCGCCCAAGGTGGGTCAGGCGCTGGGGCGACAACGCGCCGTCGTCGATTGCGTCCTCTTCCGCGAGGACGGGGTCCAGGAAGTGGTTTGTGTGGAGCAGCCAGCCGTCGCTGCCGGCATCCACGACGCCGGTGCCGGCGGGAGAGACCTCGATGCTGGCGGCCAGGCGCGGGGTACTGGTGCCGGAAGCGGTAGCTGTGAAAACAGTGAAGACGGTAGAGGCGCTAACTCTTGCTGAGGACGCGATGTCGATAGCTTGGTCGATGGTCGAGGCCTCATCGAGGATGCGGCGGGCGATTGCGTGGACCGGAACTCCAGCGGAGTCATCATCCCTTGAGTGGGCAAGGATGTTGAAATGCAGGCCGAGGCCCTCACTGTTGACACCGATCTTGCCCAGCGTCCCGAACTCCGTGAACGTCTTGGTGGTCCGACCGGGGGATGGGGTTAGCTCGAGCAAGAGTCCGTCGGGGGCGAGGTGGTCATGCCAGTCCCAGGTCTGAATGGTTTCCGGCGCCGAAGTCCGGGCTGGTGCGTAGACCGCCGTCGAGCATTCATGGGAGACGACCTTCCGGGGTGCCGCCGCAAGAATCTCAGTGCGTGCGTTGACCACACTCAGCTCCCAGGTCTCGAGTCCGGCGCCGGTGGCCCAGCCCTCAGCTTCCTCGGCCAGTGCCGGGCACCAGGCATGGAGGGCTGCATGGCTCTGCTCCGCAACGTCCCGGATTTTCTGCGGGGCGATGCCAAGCGTGGCGAAGAAGTCAAAGTAGAGCTTTGCGGTATTGCGTGTTTGAGCCTCCCAAGTGCGGCCGATGTCCAAGCCGCGCTCGCGGGGATTGTGTGCGGCGGATGTGTGGCGGTGAAGCTGCATAGGTCTCCTAGAGGGAGCCATCCCCGTTTGAGTGCGGGTGGGCTCTTGGATGAGGTGGATCACTTGTGACGCTCAAAGTACGGAAGAAAAACGTTTTTGTGTAGCTGGTCCGCGAGATTTATCGTTAATTTCGGAAGTCGGATCTCACGAGGTCCCTCGGAGACGAATACAGGAGGCCCATGGCCCGCGAACTACAACACGGCGCCACGATCTGGGACGTAGCGCGGAAAGCCGGAGTGTCGATCACCACGGTGTCGCACTCCCTCAATGGCAAGGGCAACATCAGCGAGGCCACCCGGGAACGGGTCCGCGCCGTTGCCTCGGAGATGGGTTACGTTGCAGACGCCATGGCACGGGGGCTTCGAAGTTCCAAGATGAATGCGATCGGGCTGGTGTTCCGTTCCTTGGACAGCTTGGGCAACTATGGTCCCAATGGCGTGGACGTCTTCATGAAACTCGCGGGAGCAGCCGCGGCCGAGACGCTGAATCGGAATCTGGGCCTGATGCTCGTCCCCGACTTGAGCCGTGGACCGCTTCCCCCGTTTTCCATGTCCCTGGACGGTTACATAGTTTTCGCCCCGCATCTGGATGACCCAGTGGTGGCTTTGCTGGAGAAGCGTGGAATTCCCTATGTGACCTGGGATCGCGATCCGGGCCGCCCCGACTTCCGGAACTGGGTCGCTCACGACGACGCAGCGTCCACACGAGTCGTCTTGGACCACCTGGCTGCAGCGGGCGCTGGATCCATCGCCTACGTGGGCGGCACGGACAGGAACGCTTGGAACTTCGATTGCGAGGCCGCCTACGTTGCCTGGTGCCTGGAAACCGGCAAGGAACCCCGGATTTATCATGTACCGGAACGGGACGGCGTGGAGGGTGGTCGGCAAGTGGGTGCCAGGATTTTGGGCGACGGCCTGCCGGGCGCAGTTTTTTGCTTAACGGGTAGGCACGCCAGCGGGGCAGCCCAGGCCATGCAGGAACGTGGAGTCCGTATCCCGGGGGACCTGCTGGTGTGCACGGGCTCGGACTCTGAACACTCACGGCAGCACAAGCCCCCGATTTCCGCCCTTGACGTGGATATTCCTGCCGCGGCCGCCGCGCTGGTTGAGAGACTCTGCGAAGTCATGGAGGGTAAGTCAAGGTCGGACCCGGTTCTGCTGGCGGCGCGGTTCCTGCACCGCAAATCCACGTCGGCGGGCAAGACCCGGAATCAGCAGAGGCGCGGATCCTAGCATGGCATGTTCGCCGTCCGTGGAAGCGGACAGGGCACCTTTCCGCATTTGAGAGAATGGGTTCATGCAATCTCTTGGTGACCCGCACCCGTCCACGTCCCCCGCTGGTAAAGGCCTGTTCAAAGGCTTCCGCATCGGCGGCCTGGGGATGACAGTCGTCATCATCGCTTTCCTGGTCGCCGTCATCTTTGCGGCCAACCAAAACGATGTTGTGGGCTGGGTTGTTGCCGTTATCGCTTTCGGGTGGCTTGCCTTGGCAACGTTCGTGGTGCTGAGCATCCGCAAGGCCGCGCAGCGGGCCGGTGCCAAGCTGAGCGAAGCGCAAAATGCCTTCAACGCCGCAGCCGGCCGCGCGCCGTCGTCGTCCGCTGCTGACAGCGGTGGCACGCGCGTAGTCGCCGAGCGCAGCAACGCAGATGAAGTCCGCGACCTCAAGCTGGACCACTCATTCAAGATTGTCCAGGTGCAGGTCCGGGTGGTGGACGAGGAACGTGCCAAGGGCGCAACGGCGGACCAGGACACCATCAACCGCGCGCTGGAAACCATCGCCATTACGGCCACGAATGCGCGGGACATGATCAAGTCTTCAGGTGGCGCGGACGAGCCCGTGGCCGGCACCATCATCGACTAGAGTAGAGCGGGTGAGTACGGCATTGAAGAAGGACTTCCTTCGCATCGCATCAGTTAACGTCAATGGCCTGCGGGCTGCCTACAAGAACGGCATGGCGGAATGGCTGGAGCCTCGCGAGGTAGACATTCTCTGCCTTCAGGAAGTCCGCGCCCCTGATGACATCGTCAGGAAGCTGATCGGCGAAGGCTGGCACATCCTTCACACCGAAGCTGAGGCCAAGGGCCGTGCCGGTGTGGCCATCGCGTCCCGCGAGGAGCCCACCGCCACCCGTGTCGGCGTTGGCGACGAGTACTTCGATACGTCCGGGCGCTGGGTCGAAGCGGATTACACCGTCAAGAACACAGCCGGCGAGCCCGCCACCCTCACCGTTGTCAGTGCCTATGTGCACTCCGGAGAAGTGGGAACCCCCAAGCAGGACGACAAGTTCCGTTTCCTCGATGCCATGACCGTCCGCTTGCCTGAGCTCGCCAAGCACAGCGACCACGCTTTGGTGGTTGGCGACCTCAACGTCGGACACACTGAACTCGACATCAAGAACTGGAAGGGCAACGTCAAACGTGCCGGCTTCCTCCCGGAGGAGCGTGCGTACTTTGACCGTTTCCTCGGTGAAGAAATCGGATGGAGGGATGTCCACAGGGGCCTGGCAGGTAATGTCGTCGGCCCCTACACCTGGTGGTCCCAGCGCGGTAAGGCCTTTGACACTGACACAGGCTGGCGCATCGACTACCACCTGGCCACTCCGGACCTCGCAGCAGCCGCTTTCTCGGCTGTAGTGGACCGTGCGCCTTCGTGGGACACCCGCTTCTCTGACCACGCTCCGCTGGTAGTCGACTACCGGCTCTAAGCTTCCTAAGGTATTGCTCCATGACTAGTTCCACCACGACCGAAACCGGCGCATCGGCTAATGCTGCTGCGACCGAACCGAAGCATGTGACGTCCACCAAGCTGGCCGTTGGCGCCAAGCATCGGGTCCTGTCCGGCATGCAGCCTTCCGCCGACTCCCTGCACCTTGGCAACTACCTCGGCGCTTTGGTCAACTGGGTCCGAATGCAGGACGAGTATGACGCCGTGTACTTCATTCCTGACTTGCACGCCATCACGGTGCCGCAGGATCCGGCGGAGCTCGCCCGGCGCACACGGGTTACCGCCGCCCAGTACATCGCCGGCGGTGTAGACGTGGAAAAGTGCACCCTCTTCGTCCAGTCCCAGGTTCCCGAGCACGCCCAGTTGGCGTGGGTCCTGAACTGCATCACGGGTATGGGCGAAGCCGCCCGCATGACCCAGTTCAAGGACAAGGCGCAGAAACAGGGTTCGGACCACGCCAGTGTTGGCCTGTTTACCTACCCCATCCTGCAGGCCGCTGACATTCTGTTGTACCAGCCGCACGGTGTGCCGGTGGGTGAAGACCAGCGCCAGCACGTGGAATTGAGCCGCGATCTCGCCACCCGCTTCAACAGCCGCTTCGGCGAGACGTTCCAAGTGCCCGAGGCCTTCATTCAGAAGGAATCGGCAAAGATTTACGATCTCCAGAACCCTACGGCCAAGATGTCCAAGTCCGCGGAATCACCGGCCGGGCTGATCAACCTGCTGGATGACCCAAAGACGGTAGCCAAGCGGATTAAGTCCGCTGTCACGGACACCGAAACCGAGATCCGGTACGACCGCGAGAATAAGCCGGGTGTATCCAACCTCCTGACCATCTACTCGGCCATCAGCGGTACGCCGGTGGAGAAGATCGTGGCTGACTATCAGGGAAAGATGTACGGCCACTTGAAGGTTGACCTGGCCGAACTCGTTTCCGGACACTTGGCACCCATCCGGGAGCGTGCCAACGAACTCCTGGCTGATCCCGCCGAACTCGATCGGCTCCTGGCCCTCGGCGCGGACAAGGCACGCGAAATTGCGGCCGCAACCCTCGCGGACGTCTACTCCAAGGTCGGCTTCCTGCCATACCGCGGCGATGCCTCTCGCGGGAACCAGGGAGTCCGCTAAGTCCATGTGCTCCGCTGGCCAGCTCAACGTCAAGACCGGCACCCGCAAGGGTGCCGGTCCGGACGACTCCCGCCAGCCCGCTGTTTCCGGCACCGATTGCGGCGCCGATGACACCATGTGCGTCGGTGTAATCCTCGGTTTCCCGCCGGAGATCGCCCGGGAACTCCAGCAATGGAGGGCTTCCTTCGGTGATCCGATGGCCGAGGTCATTCCTGCCCACATCACCTTGATCACCACCACACCCACCCAGGACTGGGCGGCTACCCGCGAACACGTCCGGGAAGTCGCACGGACCCAGGAACCGTTTGACATCACCATTTCCGGCACGGGTTCTTTCCGTCCCATCTCGCCGGTGGTGTTTGTCAACGTAGAGGAAGGCTTTGAGGAGTGCGTGCAGTTGCACGAGAAACTCCAAACAGGCCCACTCGAGCGGATGTTGCCCTTCCCGTACCACCCGCACGTCACTGTGGCGCACGATGTCGCCCAGGAAAACCTTGACGAAGCGGAAACGGTCCTCAGGGATTACCGGGCGACCTTCCCTGTGGTTAGCATGGGACTTTACGAGCACGACACCAATGGAATTTGGCAGCTACGGGAAGAGCTCGACTTTGGCGGCGATACTGACGAAGCACAGCAAGCGGATCCAAGCCACAGAGGCGGACGTTCCTCCGCTGCCAACTGAGCTGGCAAAACTCAAACTCCAACTTCTCCGTAAGAGGCAGGACTGGGGCCACGCCAAGCGCGCCGGCGAGGGCCTACCCAAAAAGTCGGGCGCGTTCTTTGCACTCTTACTCGCCAGGCTGAACACCAACCGGGCCCTGCGATCCTTCCAGCACTACACGCGGCAACACGGGCCGTTGTTGAGTGCCGGCATCGGCTTCAACATGTTCTTCTCCGTGACGGGTCTCCTCACCACAGGCTTCGCTATTGCCGGCATCGTCCTGGGCGGTAACCCTGCGCTGCAGGATGCCGTGATCGACAGCGTGGCCGCGGCTGCTCCGGGTCTTCTTCAGGTGGATGGCGGCGAAGGGCTGGTGGATCCACAGTCCCTGCTGAACCCGTCGGGACTTGGGTGGACGGCCGTCATCGCGGCGGTTGTCACTGTCTTTGTTTCCCTTGGCTGGATCGCCAGCGTCAGGGAAGGGCTTCGGGGGGTCATGAAGGCGGACCCCTTGGTACGCAACGCGATCCTTCAGAAGCTCATCGATGCCGGCACGCTGCTGCTCCTCGGCGTCATCCTCGTCATCAGCGCAGGCGTCTCGCTCGTCTTTGGTATCGCAGCTGAGTGGCTCATCGGCTTGCTCAAGCTGGACGAGGACGTTGCGGCGCCCATCGCGGCAACCGTCAAGATCGTGGTTCCGCTCCTGCTGAACTGCGCGACGGCGGCAGTACTCTTTCGTATCGCAGGTGGCCTGAAGCTTGGGCGCCGCGCGTTCTTGGAAGGCGTGGTGCTTGCGGGTGTCGGCACCACTATCCTGCAATTCTTCAGCACTGAACTTCTGGCCCGTTCCGGCAACAACCCGGTACTGGCATCCTTTGCCATCATCATCGGCCTGCTGATCTGGTTCAATCTGGTGAGCCAGGTGTATCTCGTCTCGGCGTCGTGGTCAGCTATCCGCGAGGCTGACACGGAGGCGGGGGAGTCGCCGCGCAAGAAAGTCCTCGGTTCGCGCCGCGTGGCACCCCGCGCCTGACAGTTTCTCAACGGAGGCCGCCATGAATAACCAATTGTGGATCGCCTGTCTCCTCGGTGCTGCAGCGGGACTCGTCGTTGGCCAGCTTGTCTTCAACTCGCCCTTCCTGGGCATCCTCATTGGTGTTGGCCTCGGGGCTCTCGTCGGAGCTGCGGTGGGACCCCGCCGCGAATAAGCGGACGGGTCCTATTGCTGCCAAGTTCTTAGGGTGCCTGCACCAGCCCTTCCCAAGTAACAGTCCAGTCGGCCGGAAATCCTGGCGCATGACGGTCCGGTCCGTTGTCCCAGCCGGCGGCCATGAGGGCAACTGCGGCAAGAAGTCCACCATTGCCCGGTAAGTAGAGCGGCAGTGAGTCGGTTTGGCGATTGTGCCCATTGAGGAGGACGGTATTCTTGCCGGCGCCCAGGAGGAGCGCATCCACTGCGGCCTCCGGATCCTCCAGCCGCGCGGCGGTCATGGCCATCACGGCGTAGTCCCAACCCCAGGTGCTGCCCCAGTCCCAGTCGGCCAAAACGTCGGAGAGGGTGGCGCGCATGATGTCGGGATCAATGAGATCGGTCTGCGGGAGGACACCGAGAGCGCACAGCATGGACGGATGGTCGGTACGAATGGTGAACGGTTCGACGTCGATCGCAGCGTACACGCCCTCAATCACCCGCGGCGGCACCATGCCATCCGCCACTTCCGACCATTCCTGCACAGGTTCCAGTCCCAGCCGTTCACGCCACGCGGCCGCCGTCCGCAATCCCCATTGCCAGTAGGCCAGTTCGAACGTGGGGTTGGTGACCTTCGCTCGGATGGAGCCGTAGCTCTCCTGCGCCGGAATCAAGGGAGGGCCGAGCTCAAAACCGCGTGACGCGGGATGCGCGAAGCTGGCCATGAACGCAGCCGATTCGAAGACGATCTCCGCGAATTCCTCCAACACTTCCGGGCTCGGATGGGCGCGGTACACCAGCTCGGCCAAGTGGATCGGGTGTGGCTGTTGCCAGATTAGGAAGGTTCCGATGGGGCTCGGGCTTTCCCGTCCGTCCGGTCCTGCCTGTTTCGGCCAGCGAACGCCGTCGAATCCTTGCGCTTTCGCCGTCTGCCGTGAGGTTTCCAGCACAGTGGAATACCACCGCAAGGAGGGCAGAAGGAGTTCCACTCTGTTCCACTGCGCAAAGTGCGCGGCATGCCACCAGTGCATCTCTAAGTGGAAGCGGCCACGCCACGAATTGCAAACCAGCCCGGTCTCCTGCGGCGGCAACGAACCCGAGCAATTGATCGCGGTCAAGTACTGCGACAGCACAATCCTGCGTTCCAATTCCTTGGCTCGGGGATCATCCGTAGCATCGAGGTCGATCGCCCCTCCTGATGTCCAGAATGCGGGCCAATAGGCTGCGGACGCGTCCTCCACGCTGCGAGCAGGCGAAGGTCCGACGCCGGAATTGGCGTGGGCGTCCGGGCTCGCTGCCTGTGTGGGTCCGGCAAGCCTGTTGTTGCCTCGGGGGATGCAGCCGCCATCCCCGGCGGAAAGGAATGCAATGGAGACATCCATGGTGGTGGCGGCTGAGGCGGGCGCGACCCGGAGCCGGTGCTGCGCAGTCTGTTCAACGGTCAGTTCGTTACCTGCGATGACCACCTGGTAGCGGGAATCGTCCAGCTCGCGTTGGGCTGTCCATGCTGCGGCACCGTCATGCCCATGTGTGGGGAACTTCGGGCCTTCGAGGGAGGTGGTGTGAGATTCCGGGTGGTTCCAGTCCGCGGCGTCATGCCAAGCTTCGGACCCATACGGAAAGTCGACGCCCACAACTAAACCCGCAGCAAGCGCTGCCGACTCCACGCGAATGCCGAGCTCATCACGGTCAGGGTGGCACGCCGTCGTAACTGTGACGGGGTGACCCGCCAGCGTGAAGCGGCTGGTTACTACGCCGGTCCAGAGGTCGAGCGTCTGTTCGGCGTCAGCGATGTCGGCTGGCGTGAGGGGACGTTCCGCGCCGCCCTCCGTCCAACGGAAGCCGATACGCCCCAAATCCAGCCGATGCGCATTTGCCCTGAGCCACGTTTCGGCCAGGGAGGTGGCGATTTCACAGTCGTTCACGATGTCTCCCACCATGTCCACGTAGGGGACGGGGCCACGGGGCGAATCGTAGAGGACGGTGGAGCCCGCGAGGTCGTAGGGCTGAGGCGGTGGAACGGAGTGCCAACCCCACTGCGCCTGAATCCCAAGAAGCGTTCCCGGAGGCAAATCATCACGTGCGCCCACCGGGTAGTCGTTGGGGAACGACTGAAGTCCGGTGAGGTCCACGGTGAAGGCGAATTCGCCATTGCCCACCGAGACCGGGCTTCGCGGGTCCAGGTGCTCCTGCCGGACGTTGTGTCGCTGGACCAATGCTTTGCGATCGATCGCGGGGATGCCAGCTGGGTCGGAGCCAGCTGAAGCCAGGACCACGGTGTCCTCGAGTTCACGGAGCGGGAAGAACGCAGCCCGTTCGTCAGGGCTGTTGTTGGGCTGATGAAGTGTGAGGAACAGGCTTCCGTCCAGCGCCCGGCCGATCATGCCATGCCCGCCATCGGTGCCCCACAGCGGTTCAGCCTCTTGGGTCCATGGCCCCAGCACGGTTCCGGATTCGCTCCGGGCAATGCCCATGGAATAGCCCTGGTCGCCAAAGCTGGACCACAGCATGATGAGCTTGCCGGTGCCAAGTCTGAACAAGAACGGGCCGTCAGTGACATACACAGGGGACTCCCTGTCCCGGACTGACGGGATATCAAGTGCGCGGGCCCATGGTGCTTCGGACGCGCTGAAGAGGAAGATTGGTTGGCCTACGGCTTGCCGCAGGTCCGGGCTGAGGAGCTGGGCCATGATGGTGCCGTCATGGACCTGTTTCCACTCGTGGCAGAACACCATCCACGGTGCGCCTTCGTGGTCAACGTGCAGAGTGCCGTCCAGGCACTCCCAATCGCCGGGAGTGATGGGACCATCGCTCCATGGTTCATAGGGACCTTCCGGCTTGGCGGCAGAAAGTACCTGTGTTCCCCGGGAACGTCCTGGAGCGGTGAACGTCGCAAACATGAAGTAGCGGCCTTGATACTCGTGCACCTCAGGCGCCCAGAATTGCTCCGAGCTCCAGAACCCGTTCGGTGGTCGAAAGGCCTCGATCGGGCCGTCCCACGTCATCAGGTCACTGCTCCGATAGCAGTCGAATCCTGTGGCGGGCCCCGACCAAATGTTCTTGTCGGTGCTTCCGAACAGCAGATATTGCCCGGATTTCGGCAGAGTAACTACGTAGGGATCCCGAATCTGGATCTGGTCCAAGTGGTGGGTCAAAGCGTGCTCCTTTGGGCGGCCCAAATAGTTCATGGTGAAAACTATTGACGAATATACACCGTCTTGATACGTTTCAGGAACCGTTTTCTTGAGTCTGAAAGAAGCTTACCCAATGGCGCGTAAATCTCTTCGAAGTATCCGCAAATCCATAGCATTCTTCACGGCGGTGGGCCTGCTTGGCCTCACTCCAGCGTGTTCCAGCCCGTCATCCAACCAGCCCGAAGACGGCCCTGTAGAGATCCGGTTTTCGTGGTGGGGAAATGCCACCCGTGCCGAACTGACCAACAAGGCCATCAAGGAGTTCGAAGCTGCCAACCCCGACATCAAGGTGAAGCCGGAGTACGGAGACATCGGGGGCTACTTCGACAAGCTGGCTACCCAAGTCGCTGCAAACGACGCCCCTGATGTCATCACTATGGGTGGCGCCTACCCGGCCGAGTACGCCAACCGCGGCGCACTGCTGGACCTCTCCAAAGTTGAAGGGTCCCTCGACCTCTCCAAAATGGACCAGGGAGCACTGGAGAACGGGCAGGTGCAAGGCAAGCAGTACGGTGTCTCCACTGGTGCCAATGCTCTGGCTATCGTAGTGAACCCCGCCGTCTTCCAAGCTGCCGGAGTAGCCCTTCCGGATGACAGCAAGTGGTCCTGGGATGACTTCGCAGAGACAGCCGACGACATCACAGCCAAGAGTCCCAAGGGAAGCTACGGCACCGCCACTGTCCTCACACATGACTCACTGGATGCTTTTGCCCGGCAAAGGGGAGAATCCCTGTACACGAAGGATGGCCAGTTGGGACTTGGCAGGGAAACCGTTCAGGACTACTTCGATTTCTCCGTCAAGCTCAGCGAATCAGGCGCAGCACCCAGCGCCTCCGAAACCGTGGAGAAGCTCAACGTCAGCACCGAGCAGACACTCATGGGTATGGGGCAGGCCGGCATGATGCTCACTTGGACCAACTCCTTGACCGCCCTCAGCAAAGCCTCCGGCGCCGAGCTGAAGCTGCTGAAGTTGCCAGGCGAGACTCCTACACCCGGCATCTGGCTCCAGTCATCGCAGTTCTACACCATCTCGGCCCGCAGCAAGCACACGGATGCGGCCGCCAAGCTGGTCAGCTTCCTGGTGAACAATGAGGCCGCCGCAAAGATCATCCAGAGTGACCGTGGCGTACCCAGCAACTCCGGTATGCGCACGGCCATCCAGGACCTGCTGACACCCCAGGGAAAGGTAGAAGCCGCCTACATCGACCAGATCGGCAAGATGGACTTCGCCCCAACGTTCATCGGTCCCACCGGTTCAACCGCCGTCTCCGAGATCACTGCCCGCATTAACACCGAGGTCCTGTTCAAGAGGCTGACCCCGGAGAAGGCTGCCGAGCAGTGGCTCAATGAAAGCACAGCGGCCATAGGCAAATAGTCACCCATCCAGGTCGCAGCAGAGCGCGTTTTGAGCTATCAGAACGCGCTCTGCTGCTACCCAGTTGGGCCGGCAGGGTCATCAGCCAGCGTCGCGGACCTCAAGGTAGGGGTCCGCCCAGGCGCTGATGATCCGAGCAACCCGTGCTGCCTGGCCCTTCCCGGTAAGGAGATGCTCGCTGCCCTCCAAGGAGATAAAACTCCGGGGGTGCCGGGCAGTACGGAAGATTTCGCTGGCATTGTCTATCCCCACGGTGTTATCGGTGGGAGAGTGCATCACCATCAGCGGCTTGTGGAGGGTACGGATGCAGTCGCGCAGATCAGCGCGTTCCACGTCCTCCACAAAGTGGCGGCGAACCTCCATGGGCCGGCCGCCAAGGTCCACCACTGCGCTGCCGTCACGCAGGATGTCGTCAATCTCGGTGTCGAACATGTGCTCAACATGCTTGGGTTCGTAGGGTGCGCCTACCGTCACAACAGCATTGAGGCCGGGGATGTCGCGGGCTGCGGCCAGCACCGCTGCGCCTCCAAACGAGTGGCCGACCAGGAGTGAGATTCCCCGGCCCTGTTCGCGCATGAAGTCCGCAGCCAGAATCGTATCGGCCACTTTCACGCTAAAAGATCCCGCCGACCATTCACCAGCGGAGCCGCCCAAACCCAGGTTGTCGAAACGCAGCATCCCGACACCTTGCTCGGCGAGTCCCTTGCAGATGCGGGAGGCGGCAGGGCTGTCCTTGCCGAGAGTGAGGCCGTGCGAGTACAAGCCCCAGCCCCGGACGGGACCCTCGGGCACGTCCACGACGCCGGCCAATGTGTCGCCGGTGCTTCCCGTGAAGCTGACCTTCTCAGAGCGTGACACGCTGTCTCCTTGCGTTGTGATGAACGGTTACGGCGGTTGATTAACGACGACGGCGCCACCCACCATCAGTGGTGAGCGGCGCCGTCGTCGTTTGGTTCCTAAGGGGACCGGCGAAACTAGATCTTGCGGGCCAGGATGGCCTGCTTGACCTCGGCGATTGCCTGGGTCACCTGGATGCCACGGGGGCATGCTTCCGAGCAGTTGAAGGTGGTGCGGCAGCGCCACACGCCCTCTTTGTCGTTCAGGATCTCAAGGCGCATGTCGCCGGCGTCATCACGGGAATCGAAGATGAAGCGGTGGGCGTTGACGATCGCAGCCGGACCGAAGTACTGGCCATCGGTCCAGAAGACCGGGCAGGACGAGGTGCAGGCAGCGCACAGGATGCACTTGGTGGTGTCGTCAAAGCGCTCACGGTCCTCAACGGACTGCAGGCGTTCCTTGGTGGGCTCGTGGCCCTTGTTGATGAGGAACGGCATGACTTCGCGGAAGGACTGGAAGAAGGGTTCCATGTCCACGATCAGGTCCTTCTCCACGGGGAGACCCTTGATCGGCTCGACGGTGATGGGCTTGGTGGTGTCCAGGTCCTTCAACAGCGTCTTGCAGGCGAGGCGGTTGCGGCCGTTAATGCGCATGGCATCCGAACCACACACTCCGTGGGCGCAGGAACGACGGAAGGAAACGCTTCCGTCAATCTCCCACTTGACCTTGTGGAGGGCATCCAACACGCGGTCAGTGCCGTACATGGTCAGCTTGTAGTCATCCCAGCGCGCTTCGTCCGAGATTTCGGGATCGTAGCGGCGCACGCGCAGCGTGATGTGGAATGTGGGGATTTCACCGTCGCCGGCAACGCTTGCCGGGAGCTCGATCTTGGAAGCGGGCTCTGCCATTTCGGTCGTCATTAGTACTTACGCTCCATCGGCTCGTAACGGGTGAAGATGACGGGCTTCGTCTCCAGACGGATGCCCGCAACGGATTCCGCCGAGGAGTCGACGGTGACGGAAGTATCCAAGTAGGCCATGGAGTGCTTCATGAACTTCTCGTCATTGCGGTCCGGGAAGTCCTCGCGGTAGTGGCCACCGCGCGACTCTTCACGGTGCAGTGCACCGACGGTCATGACCTTGGCCATGTCCAGCAGGAAGCCCAGTTCCACTGCTTCCAGCAGATCCAGGTTGAAGCGCTTGCCCTTGTCCTGAACGGTGACGTGTTTGTACCGCTCTTCGAAGGATGCGATGTCGCGAAGGACCTGCTCCAGGGATTCCTTGGTACGGAAAACCTGCATGTTAGCGTCCATGGTGTCCTGCAGTTCCTTGCGGATCTGCGCAACACGCTCGGTGCCGTTGCCGGTGAGCAGGCCGTCCAGGATGCCACGCGTCATTGCTTCGGGGTCCTCGGGGAGCTCGACGAAGTCGGCGGTCTTCGAGTACTCCGCAGCGGCAATACCGGCGCGCTTACCGAACACGTTGATGTCCAGGAGGGAGTTGGTGCCGAGACGATTGGAGCCGTGCACGGACACGCAGGCAACTTCACCGGCAGCGTAGAGGCCCGGAACGATCGTGTCGTTGTCCTGCAGCACCTCGGTGGTGATGTTGGTGGGAATGCCACCCATGGCGTAGTGCGCGGTGGGGAACACGGGGACAGGATCGGTGAACGGTTCCACACCAAGGTAGGTGCGGGCGAACTCCGTGATGTCCGGAAGCTTGGCCTCGATGTGTGCGGGCTCAAGGTGGGTCAGGTCCAGGAGGACGTAGTCCTTGTTCGGACCACAGCCGCGGCCTTCACGCACCTCGTTCGCCATGGCCCGGGCCACGATGTCACGGGGTGCAAGGTCCTTGATGGTGGGGGCGTAGCGCTCCATGAAGCGCTCACCTTCGGAGTTACGAAGAATGGCACCTTCACCACGTGCACCCTCGGTGAGGAGGATGCCCAGGCCGGCCAGGCCTGTCGGGTGGAACTGGAAGAACTCCATGTCCTCCAAGGGGATGCCGCGGCGGAACGCGATGCCCATGCCGTCGCCCGTGAGGGTGTGCGCGTTGGACGTGGTCTTGAAGACCTTGCCGGCGCCGCCGGAGGCGAACACCACGGACTTGGCCTGGAAGACGTGCAGTTCACCCGAGGCGAGGTCGTAGGAAACCACGCCGGCAACACGCTTCTGCTTGTACGGGGTTCCGTCTTCGCGTACAGCGTCTTCTTCGACGATCAGCAGGTCAAGGACGTAGTACTCGTTGTAGAACTCAACGTTGTGCTTGACGCAGTTTTGGTACAGCGTCTGCAGGATCATGTGACCCGTACGGTCGGCTGCATAGCAAGCACGGCGGACGGGTGCCTTGCCGTGGTCACGGGTATGGCCACCGAAGCGGCGCTGGTCAATCCGGCCCTCGGGCGTGCGGTTGAACGGCAGACCCATCTTTTCCAGGTCCAGCACGGCGTCGATGGCTTCCTTCGCCATGACCTCGGCTGCGTCCTGGTCAACCAGGTAGTCGCCACCCTTGATGGTGTCAAAGGTGTGCCATTCCCAGTTGTCTTCTTCGACGTTGGCCAGTGCTGCGCACATTCCACCCTGGGCTGCACCGGTGTGCGAGCGGGTGGGGTAGAGCTTGGTCAGTACCGCGGTGCGTGCTCGCTGACCGGATTCGATCGCGGCGCGCATGCCGGCGCCACCTGCACCGACAATGACGACGTCGTACTTATGGACCTGCATACCAGATGCTCTCTCTTTCAAAAATTCAGATGGTCGGCGGAGGCTGCTCCGCTACGTCAGGCGAACCGGCTTACTCCAGGGAGCGGCCGGAAGGCGCCGCTACGGGGCCGGGCAGAAACCGCCAGGCAACTGGACGCCGTCGACGACGGGGCACGGGTTGAAGGTGAAGATCACCAGCGTGCCAAGGATGATGATGACCAGCGTTGCCGCGTAGAGGACCATCTTGAGCCAGAAGCGAGTGGAATCCTTCTCGGCGTAGTCATTGATGATGGTGCGGACGCCGTTGGTGCCGTGCAGCATGGCAAGCCACAGCATGGCAAGGTCCCAGAACTGCCAGAACGGATCGGCCCACTTGCCGGCAACAAAGCCGAAGTCGATTGCGTGGATGCCCTCGCCCACCAGCAGGTTCACGAAGAGGTGGCCGAAGATCAGCACCACCAGGACGATGCCGGAGAGACGCATGAAGAGCCAGGCGATCATCTCGAAGTTGCCACGGCTGGAGCCGGTGCGGTTGTACTTCGGAGCGATTTTTCCGCCACCGATTTTTCCGCTGCGGGGGGATTCGATGGTTGTCATGGCTTAGTGGCCTCCCAGCGCGAGGGAAAGGTGGCGGATGGCGAAGCCGGCGAACGTGACAAGCCACAGCGCAAGCACGACCCACAGCAACTGGCGCTGGTACTTCGCGCCCTTCTTCCAGAAGTCGATGGCGATCACACGCAGGCCGTTGAAGGCATGGAAAATGATCGCGGCGACCAGGCCCGTTTCACCCAGGGCCATGAGGGGGTTCTTGTATGCGCCAATGACGGCGGTGTAGGCCTCAGGGGACACGCGCACCAATGAGGTGTCCAGCACATGGACCAACAAGAAGAAAAAGATCACTACACCTGTAATGCGGTGTCCAACCCAGGACCACATGCCTTCACGGCCGCGGTACAAGGTGCCAGCTGGTTTTGTCGGCACTGATTAAACCTTCCTGCAACACAGCGGCGCTGGCATGGGATCCATGCGGGGGGAACGCCTGCTGCGAGAGCACTCGTAGCTCACGCCTAAATCTAGGCTTCGCTAACAGCATATTCAATTTAGGACGGGCTTCTTTGCTTGTTAATTCCATGTTTCCTGCCCACATTCAGGCGATTTTCGGCAGTGCTTGAGACGAACGCCACACGTGTGTCCTGCTGCGGGGCTTGCGGCCGGCACAGGATAAAGTGTTGCGGTGAGTACAGAAGACGCGAAATACCCGGAATCGCCATTGAACCGCTTCCATGCGGTTATTCCGGCGGGCGGTGTGGGGACCCGGCTGTGGCCACTCTCGCGTGCCGCTGCGCCCAAGTTCCTCCACGACCTGACCGGTTCCGGCAGCACGTTGTTGAGGGCTACCTATGACCGCTTGGAACCGCTGGCGGGTGAGCGGGTCCTTGTTGTCACCGGCGAGGCGCACCGCGCCGCCGTGTGCCGCCAGCTTCCCGAAATAGGGGACGACGAGTTGGTGCTGGAAAGCGAGCCCAAGGACTCCGGTGCCGCCATCGGGCTCGCCGCCGCCATCCTCTACCGTCGCGATCCGGACACCATCATGGGTTCCTTCGCTGCGGACCAGGTCATCAGCCCGGACGATCTTTTCCTGGAGACTGTGCGCGAGGCCATCTTTACTGCGGCCACCGGCAAGATCGTCACCATCGGCATCAAACCGACCCACGCCTCCACCGGATTCGGATACATTCGTTCCGGTGCAGCCCTGAACGTGGACGGGGCCCCGAACGCACTTGCAGTTGCGGAGTTCGTGGAGAAGCCCAGCCAGGAAGTGGCCAACAAATACGTCGAGGCAGGCGACTACGTCTGGAATGCCGGCATGTTCGTTGCTCCGGTGGCGCTCATGCTCAAACACCTCGAAGCCAACCAGCCGGAGCTGTTCAAGGGTCTGCAGGAAATCGCCGAGGCTTGGGACACGCCGCAGCGCTCGGAAGTGACATCCCGTGTGTGGCCCACGTTGCCGAAAATCGCCATCGATTACGCAGTGGCGGAGCCCGCAGCGGAAGCCGGTGACGTCGCCGTCGTGCCTGGTACTTTCCGTTGGGACGACGTTGGCGACTTTGCCGCGATCGGCCGCCTCAACAATGCTGGCGACGTCGATGAAGTAACGGTGCTTGGCGAGGGCGCACGGGTGTTCGCGGAGAATGCCAGCGGCGTGGTGGTTTCCGATACCAAGCGCGTCATTGCCCTGATCGGAATCAAGGACGTGGTCATTGTGGACACGCCGGACGCATTGCTTGTCACTACCAAGGAACACGCCCAGCTGGTCAAGGGCACTGTTGACGCCCTGAAAGCCAGCGGCGATACGGACGTGCTGTAGCGCACCTGCTTATACCGTGAGCCACCTCTTTGGTTGTCCTGCGTCTGAACGCAGCGTAACCAAGAGGTGGCTTTCGTTCTTCGGGTGCCGCGCATGGCTAGAGTTGTGACGTGCGCAATTACACGACTGAAACCGAGCCCGCTCCCGTTGTGAGTCCTTGGGTTGATGAACTGCTTCCCGGACTTATCGAGTTCCGGCGCGACCTCCATGCGCACCCGGAGCTGTCCTTCAAGGAATTCCGCACCACGGACAAGCTCGTGGAGCGGCTTGAAGCAGCCGGACTGAAGCCGCGGCGGTTGGAGGAGACCGGGCTGACGGTTGACGTGGGCGAGGGCCCTATTGCCACGGCCCTCCGCGGGGACATCGACGCATTGCCGATCATTGAGGAAACCGGCCTGCCGTTCGCGTCGAAGAACCATGGCGTTACCCATGCTTGCGGGCACGACGTCCACACCACTGCCATGCTAGGCATCGCCTTGACGCTGCAGCGGATGCATAAGAACAATCCGTTGGGTGGCACGGTCCGGATCATCTTCCAGCCGGCCGAAGAAACCATGCCGGGCGGCGCATTGTCCTGCATCGAGCAGGGCGTGCTTGAAGGTGTGCCGCGTATCCTGGCGTTGCACTGTGATCCCCGGATCAACGTGGGCCAGATCGGCACGCGCATCGGTGCCATTACCTCCGCTTCTGACACCATCAAGATCGAGCTTTCCGGCCGCGGCGGGCACACATCACGGCCGCACCTGACCGAGGACCTCGTCTTCGCACTGGCGCAAATAGCGGTCAACGTGCCGGCTGTCCTTTCCCGCCGGGTGGACGTCCGCAGCGGCGTGTCGGTGGTGTGGGGCCAGATTTCAGCAGGCTCCGCACCGAACGCCATCCCGGGTGTCGGTTACATGGCCGGCACAATGCGTTGCCTCGATCGGGATGCCTGGCATAGCGCGGGCGAGTTGCTGGACGACGTCGTGAGGCAGGTTGCCGCGCCCTACGGCGTGGACGTCCGCCTTGAACACACCCGTGGCGTGCCGCCCGTTGTGAACTCCGAGCATGAGACGGCCCTCATCGAAGCCTCTGCCCGGGCTGAGTTGGGTGAGAACGCAGTTGTCCTCACTCCGCAGTCCATGGGTGGCGAGGACTTCGCCTGGTTCCTGGCCGACATTCCAGGGGCCATGATGCGCCTGGGCACGCACACTCCCGGCGGCGAAGAATACGACCTCCACCGCGGCGACTTCATCGTTGACGAACGCGCGCTCGGCTACGCCATCCGGGTCCTGACGGCAGCAGCCCTCCGCACGGTTCGCGATCTCGAGCAGTAAACCCAACTGAGTCGCATTTAAGCGCGTTCTGACAGCCCAAAAGGCGCTTAAGTGCGACTCAGTTGGGTACGAACAGTCGAGATAGGTTGTGCACAATTGAATTGTGCACTATCGTTTTATCCATGAGTGATGCCCCCCGCCTCCGCCACCAGGTTTGCTTTGCGCTGTACTCGGCGTCCAAGGCGGCGACGGCGGTCTACCGCCCCGTGCTGGAAGACCTCGGCCTGACGTACCCGCAGTATCTGGTGATGCTGGTCCTCTGGGAGCAGGAACCGCGGAGCGTCCGTGAACTCGGTGCGGAACTTGGCCTCGACTCGGGAACCTTGTCGCCCCTGCTCAAGCGCCTGGAGGCCATGGGGCTCGTGGAACGCCACCGCTCGGCAGAGGACGAGCGCCGGGTAGATGTCGTTCTGACCGACGCCGGCACCGACTTGAGTGCCCGTGCCCAGGCTGTGCCCCAGCGTCTCGCTGACGCCGCCGGCCTATCGCCCGATGAGATCGAGCAGCTACATGCCACGCTCGGCAAGCTCACGGCAGCGCTGAACAGCTCACTCTGACAGACCCCCGGAGAACCCCGGGACATCCATTCCCAAAGAGAACGGAAACACCATGAAGACTCTTTACACTGCCGAGGCACTGGCATCCGGCGAAGGCCGCGATGGCAACGCCCGCACCAACGACGGCAAACTGGACGTCGCCCTCGCCAGCCCTGTAGAGCTCGGAGGAAACGGGGAAGGAACCAACCCGGAGCAGCTTTTCGCTGCCGGCTACGCTGCCTGCTTCCACTCCGCGCTGCGTTTGGTCGGACGCAAGGAGCGCGCCGACCTCAGCGATTCGGCCGTTGCCGCCAAGATCCACTTCGGTGCCTTGACGGACAGTGAAGGCTACGGCCTCGCTGCGGAACTCGAAATCGCCCTGCCCGCCCTGGACCGCGACACCGCAGAACAGTTGATGGCCAAGGCGCACCAGATCTGCCCCTATTCCAACGCAACACGCGGCAACATGGCCGTAGACATCAAGCTCGTGGAGTTCGCAGCATGAGCGCCACGACTGAAACCCGCGAAATCCACCTTGCCTCGCGCCCGGTAGGCCGGCCCACTCCAGAGAACTTCCGGCTGGAAAAAGCCGCGCTGCCGGAGCTTGCTGAGGGCCAGGTCCTGGTGAAGAACCAGTTCATGTCCGTGGATCCCTATATGCGCGGCCGCATGAATGACGTCAAGTCGTACTCGGCGCCGTTCCGCCTTGATGCAGCGCTCGACGGCGGTGCGGTAGGTGAGGTGATCGCGTCACGTTCGGACGCGCACAAGGTGGGTGACGTCGTCGTGCATCAACTCGGTTGGCGGGAGCATGCGGTGGTGGACGCCACGGCGACGACGCCCGTCCCGTCGGGCCTGGCCCCCACCTCCGCGTTCCTCGGCGCTCTGGGCATGACGGGCCTGACCGCCTACGCCGGTTTGCTGAAGGTCGCTGAGTTCAAGGAAGGCGACGTGGTGTTCGTGTCCGGAGCGGCAGGTGCCGTCGGCTCGATGGTTGGCCAGATCGCCAAGGCCATGGGCGCTTCCACGGTCATCGGCAGTGCCGGTTCGCCGGAGAAGGTTGCCCGCTTGCTGGAACTCGGCTTCGACGCCGCCTTCAACTACAACGATGCTCCGGTGCTGGACCAGCTCCGTGAAGCAGCGGGGGAGCGCGGCATCGACGTGTACTTCGACAACGTCGGTGGCGAACACCTTGAAGCTGCATTGGCCACGCTCACCGTGGGTGGCCGTGTAGCCATGTGCGGCGCCATTGCCCAGTACAACTCCACGGAGCCCGCAGTGGCGCCCCGGAACCTGGCAGTGGCCATCGGCAAGCAGCTCACGCTGCGCGGATTCCTGGTGGGCGGACAGCGACAGCACGCCGCCGAGTTCGCGCAGAAGATGGCCGGCTGGCTGGCCGATGGGTCCGTCAGCTACGACGAAACAATCGTGGATGGACTGGAGAATGCACCGCAGGCATTCATGGACCTGTTGGACGGCGCGAACACGGGAAAGATGCTCGTACGCCTCTAAGCCACAGGTGAAACGCGTGTGACTTGCGCACCCGGCTACTGCTTGGTAACAAAAGGTCAACAATCTGACCTGGAGTGATCATTTGTGGTAGCTGGGTGTGTTTCAGGCCACTAGTGTTGGTTTCATCAATGCGCTTCGGCGCAGCTGCGAGCATCAGTGAAAACAGAATTTCTGCCTCAGGTATAGGAAACGGACACTCATTGACCATCCGTCGTAGCGCCAATCACTTTCTTCCTGGAGGAAAATTGAAGAAACCACTGCGTGCCACCCTGAAGCGCGGTTCAATGGCCGGTGTTGCCACTCTCGGTGCAGCAGCGCTCCTGCTGACCAGCTGCGGCCAAGCTCCCGACGCCGGATCCGGCGCGGCGACCAAGAGTGACTTTACCGGCTGCATCGTGTCGGACTCCGGCGGATTCGATGACCAGTCCTTCAACCAGTCCTCGTTCGAAGGCCTCAAGAAGGCAGAGACTGATTTGGGCATCACGGTAAAGTCGGCCGAATCGAAGGCCAACAGCGACTTCGAAACCAACCTCAACGGCATGATCTCCGCCGGCTGTAACCTCACTGTCACCGTTGGCTTCCTTTTGGGCGATGCCACTAAGGCCGCCGCCGAGAAGAACACCGACAAGCACTTCGCGATCGTCGACTACACCTACGAGACTCCGATCGCCAACGTCAAGCCGATCGTCTATGACACGGCACAGGCGGCATACCTGGCAGGCTACGCAGCTGCCGCAACGTCCAAGACCGGCAAGGTGGGTACCTTCGGAGGCATCAAGATCCCGACGGTTACCATCTTCATGGACGGCTTCTACGACGGCGTACAGGCCTACAACAAGGCCAAGGGCAAGTCCGTCCAGGTTGTTGGCTGGGACAAGAACACCCAGGACGGTTCGTTCACGGGCGACTTCGAGAAGCAGGACACCGGCAAGCAGGTCACCATCAACCTGCTGGACCAGGGCGCGGACATCATCATGCCCGTAGCCGGACCGGTTGGTAAGGGTGCAGGTGCTGCTTTGAAGGAAGCCAAGGCTGCCGGCAAGGACGTCAAGCTCATCTGGGTTGACTCCGATGGCTACCTGACTGCTCCCGAGTACAAGGACCTGATGCTGACCTCCGTGGTCAAGCAGATGGGCGAAGCTGTTGAAGCCGTGGTGAAGGACGACACGGAAGGCAAGTTCAACAACGAAGCCTACGTAGGAACGTTGGAGAACGATGGCGTTGCCCTCGCTCCGTTCCACGATCTTGACTCCGCCGTCACCGCTGAAACCAAGTCCGAGCTCGATGCCCTGAAGGCCGACATCGTCTCCGGCAAGCTGGTTGTCGAATCGGCAGCGAGCCCCAAGAAGTAAATCAATTCCTGGACGCGCCGCCAGTACCGAGTCCCGGTACTGGCGGCGCGTTTTTGCCCTGACTACGCTGGGCCTCAAAGCCAGTGGCTTTGGTGCAATACAGCCGTCCCTCGGACTCACAGAACGGTGGGAGTTGTGAAACTCGAATTGAAGGGGATCTCGAAAGCCTTCGGGACCTTCTACGCCAACCAAGACATCGACCTCGTGGTCGAATCCGGCCAGATCCATTGCCTCCTCGGTGAAAATGGTGCCGGCAAATCAACCCTCATGAACGTGCTGTACGGGCTGTACGAGCCAACAGCCGGCCAGATCCTGGTAGATGACCATCCGGTCAGTTTCCGTGGACCGGGTGACGCGATGGCGGCCGGCATCGGCATGGTGCACCAGCACTTCATGCTGGTCCCCGTCTTTACAGTGGCGGAAAACGTTGCCCTCGGCGCGGAACCGACCACGTTCGGGGGGGTGCTCAGCATCGACGAAACCCGGAAGAAAATCCGGGAGATTTCCGATCAATACGGCTTCGACGTCGATCCCGACGCCCTGGTGGAGGACCTCCCCGTGGGCGTGCAACAGCGCGTCGAGATCATCAAGGCGCTGGTGCGTGAAGCGAAAGTCCTCATTTTGGACGAGCCCACCGCGGTTCTGACGCCTCAGGAGACCGATGAACTCCTGGACATCATGCGGCAACTCAAAGCCGGCGGCACGTCCATCGTCTTCATCTCGCACAAGCTGCGCGAAGTGAAGGCTGTCTCGGACGTCATCACCGTCATCCGCCGCGGCAAGGTGGTCGGAGATGCGCCTCCCACTGCGTCAGCCACTGAACTGGCTTCCATGATGGTGGGCCGCCCGGTGAGCCTGAGTCTGAACAAAGCTCCCGCGCAGCCAAAAGAAACCACGTTCGTGGTGGAAAACCTGACGGTCCGCGCGGCCAACGGCACCAACGTGGTGGACGGGATCAGCTTCGACATCGCCCAAGGCGAGATCCTCGCCGTCGCCGGTGTTCAAGGCAATGGCCAGACAGAACTGACCGAGGCAATCCTGGGCATTCAGGAACACGTGACCGGTTCCGTGACCCTGGACGGCAAGCAGCTGCTGGGTCTTCCCGTGAAGGATGTCCTGCGTTCCGGCGTCGGTTTTGTGCCGGAGGACCGCTCGGTGGACGGGCTGGTCGGTCCGTTCTCCGTGGCAGAAAATCTGGTCCTGGACCTGTATGACCAACCACCGTTTGCAAGCGGCATCAGCATGAAGCGTGCAAAGGTTGAGGAGCACGCGAAGGCCAAGATTGACGAATTTGATATCCGTACGCCCTCCGCGGCATCGGCTGCCGGAACGTTGTCCGGCGGCAACCAGCAGAAAGTGGTCATGGCCAGGGAACTGTCCAGGCCCTTGCGATTGTTTATAGCGAGCCAGCCCACACGCGGCGTGGACGTCGGCTCCATCGAATTCCTGCACAAGCGCATCGTTGCCGAGCGTGACGTTGGAACGCCGGTCATGATCGTTTCCACTGAGCTTGATGAAGTCATTGAGCTCGCAGACAGGATTGCCGTGCTCTACAAGGGCAAACTCGTGGGCATTGTCCCTTCGGGAACGCCACGGGACACCCTCGGCTTGATGATGGCCGGCGTCGGCCCGGAAGGAGCCTCCGATGACAAATAACGACCAGCCACGAAACGGAAAGTCCAGCGAAGACCAGACGCCGGAGGTATCCACGTCGGAAGTACGCGCAGCAGACGTTGCATTGGATACTGCCGGCGGAACGCTTGAACCGTCCATCGTTCCGGTGTCTTCCCAGAGCGGAGACCCGGGCCATCACCAAGGTAGTCTTGCGCGCCGGATCGTCATGGGCAGCGGCTTCGTGTCAGTCCTGGCCGTTATCGTGGCCCTCTTCCTGGGCGGCCTGCTGATCGCCAGCACGGACGCCCAGGTTGCCAAAACCGCAGGCTACTTGTTCGCACGCCCCACGGACTTCCTGAGCGCATTGTGGACAGCCATGACCGAGAGCTACGTTGCACTCTTCCAGGGCTCAGTCTTCAATCCCCGGCAAGGTTTCCAGCCCCTGCTGGAAACCTTGACCGTGGCCACCCCGCTTATTTGCGCCGGCCTTGGGGTTGCCTTGGCATTCCGCGCAGGCCTGTTCAACATCGGTGCCCAGGGACAAATCATCATCAGCGCCACACTCGCGGCTTATGTCGGGTTCGCCTGGCACCTGCCGTTCGGGCTGCACCTGCTGGTGGTCATCATCATGGGTGTCCTTGGTGGTGCTGCCTGGGGTGCGATTGTGGGCATCCTCAAAGCACGGACGGGTGCGCATGAGGTCATCGTGACGATCATGCTGAACTACGTGGCACTGTTCCTGCTCGACTTCCTCCTGAACACTGCTGCGTTCCGGCGTCCGGGGGATAACAGCCCCATCTCGCCACGCCTCGACGAATCGGCAACGTATCCCGTCCTTATCCCGGGCTCCCGGCTTCACCTGGGCTTCCTGGTGGCAATAGCACTGACCTACGGCGTGTGGTGGATGCTGAACCGCTCCACCATTGGTTTTGAGTTCCGTGCCGTTGGTGCCAACCCGGTTGCCGCACGCACGGCCGGCATCAAGGTATCCCGCGCCACGATCCTGGCCATGGCTTTCGCAGGAGCCCTCGCCGCGTTTGGCGGCGTGGCCCAGGTGGCGGGCACCGAAAAGGTACTGACCGGGGGCGTCGCAGCCCAGATCGGCTTCGATGCCATCACGGTTGCCTTGCTGGGCCGCAGTACCCCGTGGGGAACGTTCTTCGCAGGCCTGTTGTTCGGCGCGTTCCGTGCAGGAGCCGTCCAAATGCAGATCCAAACGGGTACGCCCATCGACATCGTGCTGGTGGTGCAATCACTGATCGTCCTGTTCATCGCCGCACCGCCCCTCATCCGGTCGATCTTCCGGCTTGAGCCCAAGAAGAAGACCAAGAACAAGACACCGAAGGCGGCCCCGAAAGCTGCCCTTGCCAACGCCTCCGGAGGTGCCAAGTGAGCGCGACAACCACCGCTCCGAAGTCGGGTTCAACGGCCCTGCCGGCGTTCCGGCCATCCATGAAAGTCCCGCTCTCGCTCGGCATCCTTGCGCTCATAGCCTTGGTCTTCTTCGGCTTCCTTGGGCCGGACCGGACAGCCGAGATGAAGATCAGCGACGCCGGCGACGCTGTTGCCGTTCCTGCCCTGATGATTCCGGGACAAGTGGGCGGCATTGTCCTCGGCATCCTGCTGCTCGCCATGGCCGCGTATTCGATCTACCTCTGGACGCAAGGCGGGCGGTCACCCAGGTGGCTACCCATTGCCTTTGCCGTGGTATTCGTTTTCGCCTTGCTTGTTTGGATCGTCGCAGGCGCCCGCCAACCCTCCATCTCGCTGGCCGGCCTCGTGGCCGGTTCGGTAACGCTTGCAGTGCCGCTGGTTTTCGGCTCGCTGTCCGGTGTGCTGTGTGAGCGCGTGGGCGTGGTGAACATCGCCATCGAAGGCCAGCTTTTGGGCGGGGCGTTCACTGCTGCATTGGTGGCCACCATGACGGGTAGCCCCTACATCGGCCTGATCGCAGCCGCTGCTGCAGGCGCGGCGGTGTCCATGGTCCTGGCCGTGTTCAGCATCAAGTACCTGGTCAACCAGATCATCGTTGGCGTGGTCCTGAACGTGTTGGTCTCCGGCCTCACGGGCTTCCTGTACGGCACGCTGATGGTCCCCAACAAGGAACAGTTCAACACTCCGGGACGGTTGGACATCCTGCCGATCCCGCTGCTTTCGGACATCCCCATCATCGGGCCAATCCTGTTCGAGCAGTCCATCGCGGGCTACCTCATGTACATTGCGGTGGCCGTGGTGTGGTTCGGCTTGTTCAAGACCCGTTGGGGCCTGCGTGTCCGCGCCGTCGGCGAACACCCGCAGGCTGCCGACACGTTGGGCATCAATGTCAACGCGACCCGCTTCTGGAACGTCACCTTGGGGGGTGCCATTGCGGGCATCGGCGGTGCTGTGTTCACACTGGTGACAATCGACTCCTTCACCAAGGACATCTCCGGTGGCCGTGGCTTCATCGCCTTGGCCGCCCTGATCTTTGGCCGTTGGAACCCGATCGGCGCCTTCCTTGCCTCGCTGCTGTTCGGCTTCGCCTACAACCTGCAGTCCATCCTGGGCATCATCGGTACCCCTGTTCCCAGCCAGTTCATGGCCATGCTGCCGTACCTGGTGACCATCTTCGCCGTCGCCGGTTTGGTAGGTAAGTCGCGGCCACCTGCTGCAAGCGGCATACCGTACGTGAAGGGTTGACGATGCCAGCGGAAGATATCGACTGGCATGCGCTGGAGGATGCGGCAAAGCTGGCCATGCAACGGGCTTACGCGCCGTACTCCAAGTTCCCGGTGGGGGCTGCGGCCCTCACCGAGGACGGCAGGATTGTCAGCGGCTGCAACGTAGAGAATGCCAGCTACGGGCTGACCCTCTGCGCCGAATGTGCACTTGTTGGGCAACTCCACATGACAGGAGGCGGCAGGATCGCCGCGTTCTACTGCGTGGACGGCCAAGGCAACATCCTCATGCCGTGCGGGCGTTGCCGCCAATTGCTCTACGAATTCAGGGCACCCGGAATGCAGCTCATGACAACTCAGGGAATCAAATCCATGGACCAGGTGCTGCCTGACGCCTTTGGTCCCGAAAATCTGGAGGAAACCACGTGACCAGCACTGAAGCGTTCGACGCCGTCCAGGTCATTTCCATCAAGCGGGACAAGGGTACGCTCACTCCCGAGCAGATCGACTGGACCATTGATGCCTACACCCGCGGCGTGATCGCCGAGGAACAGATGGCGGCACTGAACATGGCCATCCTGCTCAACGGTATGGACCGCGCCGAAATTTCGCGCTGGACATCGGCGATGATCGCCTCGGGCGAGCGGATGGACTTTTCATCCCTGACAAGGCCCGACGGCGGCCGGAAGGCTACCAGCGACAAGCACTCCACCGGTGGGGTGGGGGATAAGATCACGCTGCCGCTGGCGCCGCTGGTGGCCGTGTTCGGCGTCGCGGTTCCGCAGCTTTCGGGACGCGGCCTCGGCCACACCGGCGGGACGCTTGACAAGCTTGAGGCCATTCCCGGATGGCGGGCCAACCTGAGCAATGACGAAATCATGGCTCAGCTTCAGGACGTAGGCGCGGTCATCTGTGCCGCAGGTTCAGGGCTCGCTCCGGCGGACAAGAAGCTTTATGCCTTGCGCGATGTCACAGGAACAGTGGAAGCCATTCCGCTGATTGCTTCTTCGATCATGAGCAAGAAAATTGCTGAGGGAACAGGCTCCTTGGTGCTGGACGTCAAAGTGGGTTCCGGCGCCTTCATGAAGGACGAAGCCCGGGCCCGGGAGCTTGCCGAGACCATGGTGGCCTTGGGCAAGGACGCCGGCGTTCACACCGTCGCGTTGATCACGGACATGTCCACGCCGCTTGGTTTGACCGCCGGCAACGCCATTGAGGTGGAGGAATCCGTAGAGGTCCTTGCCGGCGGCGGTCCGGAAGACGTCGTCGAACTGACCGTTCGCCTGGCCGAGGAGATGCTGGCCGGTGCCGGCATCCACGACGCCGATCCCGCCGCCGCCCTCAAGGACGGGCGCGCCATGGACGTATGGAACCGGATGATCGAAGCCCAGGGTGGAGATCCCCGGGCCGCCCTTCCGGTGGCGAAGGAATCCGAGGTTGTTTACGCTCCGGCGGACGGCGTCCTGGTGGAATTGGACGCGCTTTCCGTGGGCGTTGCGGCATGGCGCCTAGGTGCTGGCCGTGCCCGCAAGGAAGACCAGGTTCAAGCCGGTGCCGGAGTGCGGCTGCACGCCAAGCCCGGTGCCCTGGTCCGTGCGGGAGAGCCGTTGATGACACTTCTGACGGACACCCCGGAGAAGTTTGGACGGGCCAAGGAAGCACTCCGGAATGCCGTCGTGATTGCTCCTGAAGGGTCACGCCCTGCGCATCAGCTGATCATCGACCGCATCGCATAGGCTTAAGTGTTCCGGGCTGTTTCCAGGAACAGCCCGGAACATTAGTCATCCGGCGCCTGTGGGGGAGCCGGCTACCGTGAGGAAACCGTGCAGGGCATCAACGATTTCATCCTCGCCGCGGCGGAGCAGCCGTGGGTGTTGGCCTTGGTGCTGGCCTGCTGCGTGATTGATGGTTTCTTTCCCCCCATCCCCAGTGAATCGGTGGTAGTAGGCCTGAGTGCCGTTTCCGGCAGCAGCGGCTCGCCCAACGTCTGGTTGCTGGGCCTGATGGCAGCCATCGGCGCGTTCTCCGGGGATAACATCGCCTACATCATTGGACACCGCATCGGCATCCAACGGTGGCGATGGATGCGCACCCAGCGGATGCAGGGCGCCTTTCGTTGGGCGGGCAAGGAACTTCGACGCCGGTCGGCCTCGCTCATCATGGTGGCCCGGTTCATCCCCATCGGCAGGGTGGCCGTTAATTTGACGGCCGGTGCCACGCACTTCAACCACAGCAAATTCGTAGCCCTCACCGCCATGTCGGCCGTCCTGTGGGCGACGTATTCGGTGATCCTTGGGTACTTCTTCGGCGTCTGGTTCGAGGACAACCACCTGCTGGGTGCCGCTATAGCCATCGTGGTGGCCGTGATCCTTGGGATCATCATCGATCGCATCATCAGCAAAGTCCGGGGATCAGTGCCGCTGGACGGTAAAAACATCCCTGAAGAAGACGCCCCGACTCCACCCACGGTATGACGCCCATGGCCCCGGAAGATCAGTCCGGCGGCTGACGACGCCAAGCTCATCAAACCGATAGCGTTAAACGCGTGATCCCAGGGCTGGGGCGTAGCGAACGACGTCCCGGCCATGGGACACTAGAGCGACTTCCGTCACACCGTCAAGTCATATTCGTCTAGGAGCTACCCCCGCGTGGAGTTTTTGAATGAAATGCTCGAGCATGCAGCCGGGCAGCCCTGGATTTACCCGGTACTCCTGGTCTTCTTTTTCATTGACGGATTTGCCACTATTCTTCCCAGCGAAACAGCCATTGTTGGCCTCTCGGCGCTGTACCTTCACAGCGGACAGCCCAACCTCTGGATCCTGGGAGCAACGGCATTGATCGGGGCCATGGCCGGCGACAACATGGCCTACATGCTGGGCCGCAAGATCGGCCTTACCCGGTGGAAGTGGATGCGCCGGCCCAAGGTCCAAAAGATGTTCGCCTGGGCGCAGTATGAGCTGGATAAGCGTGGCGCGGTACTCATCTTCACGGCCCGCTATATTCCGTGGGGCCGGGTTGCGGTGAACTACGTTGCCGGGCAAACCGGTTTCCGCCACCGGACGTTCTTCTGGCTGGACGCTTTCGCCTGCATCACCTGGGTGGCGTACTCCATCGGCATCGGCCTGCTCGCGGGTCAATGGGTGCACCACAACCCGCTCCTGGGTGTCGGTATTGCCGTAGCCTTCGCCGTGGTCCTTGGCATCGTGGTGGACCACGCCCTGCGCTGGTGGCACAAGTACCTTGAGAAGAAGGACCTCGCCCGGGAAGCGGCCGCAGGCAACGAAGCGCCAGTAGTGGAGCCGTCGGACCTGTCGCAGAAAGCAGTTGCCGGCGCCGACCTCTCAAAACCTGCTGGCTAAGCACCTGCCGTCCCCCTACAGTTGGAACGTGACTGAGCCCATTCTTGACGCTGCCCCTGCCCTTGACTTCGATCTGAAGAGCCTGCCCAAGGTTTCTCTCCACGACCACCTGGACGGAGGACTCCGCCCGGCTACCATCATCGAGCTGGCTGAGGCCGCCGGCCATACCCTGCCCTCCACCGATTCTGTGGCGTTGGGCGAATGGTTCCGCGAATCCGCCGACTCCGGTTCGCTGGTCCGTTACCTCGAAACGTTCGACCACACAGTCGCCGTCATGCAGACCAAGGAAGGCCTGTTCCGGGTCGCCAAGGAATTCGTGGAAGACCTCGCCGAGGACGGCGTGGTGTACGGCGAAGTCCGGTGGGCTCCTGAACAGCACCTGCAGCAGGGACTGACCCTGGACGAGGCAGTAGAAGCAGTCCAGACAGGCCTTGAAGCCGGTATGGATTCCGCCGAAGAGCGCGGCCAGCAGATCCAGGTCGGGCAGTTGATCACCGCCATGCGGCACGCTGACCGCGGCCAGGAAATCGCAGAGCTCGCTGTCCGCCACCGCGCCAACGGCGCGGTCGGTTTCGACATTGCCGGCGCTGAAGACGGCTTCCTTCCGTCCCGCTTCAAGGACGCGTTCACCTACTTGGCCGAGAACAACTTCCCGGCAACGGTCCACGCCGGCGAGGCCGCAGGCCTGGACAGCATCCAGTCCGCTTTGGTGGACGGGCGTGCCCTGCGCCTGGGCCATGGCGTGCGGATCGCCGAGGACATCTCCGTGGAGTTTGAAGACAACTCCGACGACGACGGTGAGGACACCATCGGCATGGTGACCATCGGCAGCGTGGCAGCATGGGTTCGCGACCGCGGAATCGCCCTGGAAATTTGCCCTTCCTCCAACCTCCAGACCGGTGCCATTTCCGGCTTTGGCGACGGCATCGAAAGCCATCCGGTGGACATGCTCTTCCAGCTCGGCTTCAACGTCACCATCAACACGGACAACCGCCTCATGAGCGGTGTCACCCTGACTGATGAGTTCGAACTCCTGGTGGAGACCTTCGATTACGATCTCGATGATCTGCTGGAACTGACGCTCAACGCCGCAGAGGCAGCGTTCCTACCGCTGGACGAGCGTGAAGCCTTGGTTGAGTACATCAACGATGCCTACGCCAACCTCGGCTAACGATTCCAACGGGCTCACGGCACTGATCCGGACAGTCTCTGCTCTCCGTGAGCACTGCCCTTGGATGGGCGCGCTGACGCATGAGTCGCTGGTGGAGTACTTGATCGAGGAAGCCTATGAAGTGGTGGATTCGATCGAGGCTGGCGCTGTCGATGATGAGCTTCGCGGCGAGCTGGGTGATGTGCTGCTGCAGGTAGTGCTTCATGCCCGGCTCGCCGAGGAGCGCGGTGCGTTCGACTTCGCCGACGTGGCGCAGGACATCAACGCCAAGATGGTCCGACGCAACCCGCACGTCTTCAAAGCCGACGGTTCACTGCAGGACACGTTCCCGGCGACGGTCGAGGAGATTGTCCTCAAGTGGCACGCCGTAAAACGGGCAGAGAAGCCTGAACGTGCTGATCCCTTCGAAGGAATTCCGCCACACCTGCCCGCTTTGGCAGGAGCTCAGAAGTCACTCGACCGGGCAGCCCGGGCTGGTCTGCCGTTTAGCGCTCAAAGCCGTGCGGCCGCCGTCGGAATTCCTGTCATTCCAGCCTCGGAAGAGGCGCTCGGGGAGCTGCTGCTGGCCGTCGTCGCCGGTGCCCGGGAGCAAGGACTCGACGCCGAACGGGCCCTTCGTGCCGCCGTTCGATCGTTTCAGAACAACCATGCGCAGCCTTCATGACGTGAGCCGTTGGAAGCCGTGCCGTAACGTAAGCCACTCTCGACTACGCTAGTAGCGACGAGGACGTTGAGAATTTCCCTCCACATTCCTGTAATTCGCCCATAAGGAGCACATCCATGGCGCTTATCGATGCCATCCACGCACGCGAGATCCTTGATTCCCGCGGAAACCCGACCGTAGAAGTTGAGGTCCTGCTCTCCGACGGCCAGATCGGCCGCGCAGCAGTTCCCTCCGGTGCCTCCACCGGTGAGCACGAGGCCGTTGAGCTTCGCGACGGCGACAAGGGCCGTTACCTCGGCAAGGGTGTCCAAAAGGCCGTTGACGCCGTCATCGACGAGATCTCCCCGGCCCTGATTGGTTTCGACGCCACTGACCAGCGCAGCATTGACCAGGCCATGATCGACCTGGACGGTACCCCCAACAAGGGCAAGCTCGGCGCCAACGCCATCCTGGGTGTTTCCCTGGCCGTTGCCAATGCAGCTGCGGCTTCCGCCGACCTGCCGTTGTACAAGTACCTGGGCGGCCCGAACGCCCACGTCCTGCCGGTTCCGCTGATGAACATCCTCAACGGTGGCTCGCATGCCGACTCCGATGTGGACATCCAGGAATTCATGATTGCCCCGATCGGTGCGGAGACCTTCTCCGAAGGCTTGCGCTGGGGCGTTGAGGTTTACCACAACCTCAAGGCCGTCCTCCAGGAAAAGGGCCTCTCCACCGGCCTCGGCGACGAAGGTGGCTTCGCACCCAACCTGCCGTCCAACCGCGCCGCACTGGACCTGATCCAGGAAGCCATCAAGAACGCCGGCTACACCCCGGGTACGGACATCGCCCTTGCCCTGGACGTTGCATCTTCCGAGTTCTACAAGGAAGGTGCTTACCAGTTCGAAGGCAAGGCACTTTCTGCCACCGAGATGAGCGCCTACTACGCTGAGCTCGTTGCCGACTACCCGCTGGTTTCCATTGAAGACCCGCTGGACGAGAACGACTGGGAAGGCTGGAAGACCCTCACCGACACCATCGGTGACAAGGTCCAGCTTGTTGGCGATGATCTCTTCGTCACCAACCCGGTCCGCCTGCAGCAGGGCATCGAGACGGCCACGGCCAACTCCCTGCTGGTCAAGGTCAACCAGATCGGTTCCCTGACCGAGACGCTGGACGCCGTTTCCCTGGCCCAGCGCTCCGGCTACACCACCATCACCTCGCACCGCTCCGGCGAAACCGAGGACACCACCATTGCTGACATCGCCGTTGCAACCAACGCGGGCCAGATCAAGACCGGTGCCCCGGCCCGCTCCGAGCGCGTCGCAAAGTACAACCAGCTGCTCCGCATCGAAGAAGAACTCGATGACGCCGCGCGCTACGCCGGCCGCAGCGCGTTCCCGCGTTTCAAGGGCTAGCATTCAGCGAAAACAGCTGACCGGTGGCTATGGTGGAAAGACCATGGCCGCCGGTTCTGTTTAACGCGGGCCAGGTCAGGAACAGCAAGCGCAGCAACCCGCCAGGCAAGCACCGGGCATTACAGGAGTGTCATGGCCACCCGTCGTCCAAAGGTACCCAGGGCCGACGCCCTTGGCCGCCCGTCCAGCGGTGCCCGTCCCTCCGGCGGTGCCCGTCCAGCGGGCGGCGACCGCGCAGCCAGCGCAAGCGGCGCTGCCGTCAAGGGTTCTGAAGGCGCAGACGTCATCAAGGCCGAGTTCGGCGGCACGCGGGCCACGCCAAAGACATCGACGCCGGCGGTTGGCACCAAAGCTCCGGCCAACAGCAGCGGCACTGCTGGCTCGCAGACTACTGCCGGCACCAAAAATTACACAGGCAGGAAGCCGGCGGGGACCTCAACCAAGGCAGCGGACAGTGCTTCGGAAAAAGCAGGCCCCACAGCCAAGGATGATCGCGACGTCGATCCCGTACCGGCAAAGGCATTCTCCGGCCGGATGCTCGCACTGGCTGTCGTGATGATTGCCATCACCATCCTGCTGGCCCCCACCGTGAAGATTTTCCTGGAGAAGCGCGCCGAAATTTCCGCACTGGAAGCCGAAATTGCGGGCAGGAAAGCTGAGCAAACCGAGCTGAACAAGCAGCTTTCCCGATGGCAGGACCCCAACTACGTGAAACAGCAGGCCCGCGACCGCATTAACATGGTTATGCCGGGTGAAACAGGCTACTGGGTGTTTGGGGGAGAAGAAGCCGCCGGAACACCGGGTGGCCGCACCGGCTCCGGATCGTCGGCAAACCCGGAGAATCTGCCTTGGGTGGATGCTCTCTGGGAGTCAATCAGACGATCGGCAACTGACTAGACGCGGTGCCCGCCGCCGTCGTGTCCGCATGGGACGTGACAAAAGGGGCAGGAAGGTTGGCAGCGCAAGTGGAAGAGAACACGGCAGCCGTGCCGCAGGAATCCCGCCAGCCATCAGCACACGATCTTGAGGTCCTCAGCCGGCAACTGGGCAGGCCCGTCAGGGATGTTGTCGAGATCCCGGCGAGGTGCGTCTGCGGCAACCCCTTGGTGGCCGCTACTGCGCCCCGACTCAGCAACGGAACACCGTTTCCCACCACGTTCTACCTGACGCACCCGGTCATCACTTCCGCGGTGTCGCGGCTTGAAGCGGGCGGGCTCATGAATGAGATGAACGAGCGTCTGACCGCCGACCAGGAGCTGGCCGGGGCCTACCATGGCGCCCATGACGCCTACCTTCAGGCCCGCAATGAGATCGCTGGCCGTTCCGGCACCGGAGCGGTGCCGGAGATCGACGGCATCTCTGCCGGCGGCATGCCCACCCGCGTGAAGTGCCTGCACGTCCTGGTGGGTCACTCCTTGGCTGCCGGGCCGGGCGTCAATCCTTTAGGGGACGAGGCCCTGGACGCCATCACCGAATGGTGGACCAAGGACCGTTGCTATTGCGACGGCGCTTGGGACACAGCTGGTGAGGCTCCTTCGCGGGACTTGAGCCGCCATGGTCCACAAGGATTGCCGGACATTGTGGGGCGTCCCGCGCCCGTGCGGAAGTCGAAGACCGAATCCCTCGGCGTGCAGGAAGGCACCGCATGAGCCGGGTGGCCGCCATTGACTGCGGAACCAACTCCATCCGCCTCCTCATCGCCGACGCCTCAGCTGAGGTATCAGAGAAGGATGCGCCGGGTCCGCTGACCGACGTCGTGCGTGAAATGCGAGTGGTGCGGCTGGGCCAGGGCGTTGATGCCACTGGAGAGCTGGCTCCGGAGGCCTTGGAGCGCACGTTCGCCGCAACGCGGGACTATGCCCAGCTCATCAAGGAACACGGTGCCGGGCGCGTCCGCTTCACCGCCACATCCGCAACTCGTGATGCCAGTAACCGCCAGGTCTTCGTGGACGGCATCCGGGAACTCTTGGGGGTGCAGCCCGAGGTCATTTCCGGTGACGAGGAAGCTGCGCTCTCCTTCGCGGGAGCCAGCAGCGTCCTGCCAGCCACAGGGGAGGACCCGATCCTGGTGGTGGACCTGGGCGGCGGCAGCACCGAATTCGTGCTGGGTGATGCCGGCGGTGTTATCGCCGCACGCTCGGTGGACATTGGCTGCGTGCGGCTGACCGAACGTCACCTTCGCAGCGATCCGCCCACCGCAGCCCAAATCGCCGCAGCAGAGGCCGACGTCGATGCCGCACTTGATCTTGCCGCGCAGACAGTGCCGCTTGACCGCGCCACGGCCGTGGTTGGCGTGGCGGGTTCCATCACCACGATTACCGCGCACGCGCTGGGCCTGAGCGAATACCAGCCGGCCCGCATCCACGGCGCTTCGTTGGACCTTGAAACCCTCAGTAACGCGTGCACCAGCCTGCTGGAAATGACGCGGGACGAGCGTTCTGCCCTTCCGTACATGCACCCCGGCCGGGTGGACGTCATCGGAGCGGGAGCCTTGGTGTGGCGCAGGATCCTGGCCCGCCTGGCTACGGTCACCAACGGGGCCATTAGTACGGCTGTCTCCAGCGAACATGACATCCTGGACGGCATCGCCCTGAGTATCCGGGACGGCCAGTGACGTTGCGACACCGACGCGCCCTCTCCGCTGCGCTTGCCACCACCTTGGCCGGCGGGGCGCTTGCAGGTGCGCTGTTGTCGGCGCCGGCAGCCAATGCGGACGCGTGGCGGGACAAGGAGTACTGGCTCAAGGAATCGGGAGTCACCAACGCCTGGCAGGTGTCCAAGGGTGCTGGAGTCAAGGTCGCGATCATTGATAGCGGTATTGACGGAAACCACCCTGACCTCAAGGGCGTCGTGGTCGGTGGGACAGATGTCTCCGGGGCCGGGGCTCCAAACGGACAAAAGAGCATCGGCGCAAAGACCGAGCATGGCACCCTGGTAGCAACGATGCTCGCCGGGCGCGGCCACACCACGCCCACCCCAACGCCGTCACCGTCGGCCTCAGCGTCTCCTGCCCCGCCGCCACCGCCCCCAACCATCCCGCCTGCCGGTGGACCGGACGGGATCACGGGAGTTGCCCCCGAAGCGGAGATCCTGGCCATCTCAACATGGCTGGGCTCGCCCAACCCGGGCGGCAAGACTGACCAGGAACAGATACCGGAGGCTGTGCGCTGGGCGGTCGATAACGGTGCCAAGGTCATTAACATTTCCCTCGGCAGTACTTCGCCCGATTGGCCGCAAAGCTGGGACGCCGCTTTCCTGTACGCCGAGCAAAAGGACGTGGTGATCGTTGCCGCCGCGGGAAACCGGGTGGGTGGCAACATCCAGGTTGGTGCCCCGGCAACCATTCCCGGCGTTCTCACCGTCGCCGGGTTGGACGGCGAGGGACGCGCCAGCGTCGACTCCTCGTCCCAAGGCATCAGCATCGGAGTGGCAGCCCCTGCAGAGAACCTGGTGGGCGGCATTCCCGGAGGCTCCTATGCCGAGTGGGCTGGAACGTCCGGAGCGGCCCCCATTGTTTCAGGTGTGGCAGCACTGATCCGTTCCAAGTGGCCGGAAATGAGCGCTACGCAGGTCATCAACCGGATCGTCAGCACGGCCAAGGACGCTGGCGCTCCAGGCAAGGACCCTCTTTATGGCTACGGCATCCTCAACGCCGAGGCCGCGCTGAAGAACGACGTGCCCACCACCAGCACCAACCCCCTGGGTTCCATCGCGGACTGGATCCGCGTGCACCGCCGCGGCGTCTTCAGCGAGCCCTCACAGGCGCCCGTGGCAAGTCCAACCAGCGCAGCTCCCACGCTGGCGGATCCGACAGTCCCGGTTGCGAAGACGCCTGCGACCGTGGACGAGGCCCTTCCGGCCGCCGTCGTGCTTGGTTTTGGCGCTTTGTTCATTGCCCTCGTCGCAGGTGCTGCGGTCCAGCTGCGAAGGGTCTCAAAGAACCCGCCAGCGGTGCCTGAGGAGGCCGAAACGGGTGCCCTTTTGAAGGTGGATCCCCCCGCAAGGACGTAGTTAGTGAAGATTTTCACAAAGTACTGTACTCTGGACTCATGGCAACCACCCCAGAGCTCATTGACCGTCCCCGGGTTCTCGTCGTCGGCGGCGGCTACGTCGGCCTGTACGTAGCACTCAAACTGCAGAAGAAGATCGCGAACGCAGGCGGAATTGTCACCGTCGTTGATCCACTGCCGTACATGACCTACCAGCCCTTCCTTCCGGAAGTTGCCGGTGGCAACATCGAGGCACGCCACGCCGTCGTTTCCCACCGTCAGCACCTCAAGCAGACTGAGCTCATCCAGGGCCGCGTCACCAGCATCGACCACGCCAACCGCACCGCGGTTATCGCCCCGTCGGACGGCGGCGAGAACTTCGAGATCCCGTACTTCGACGTCGTGATCGCGGCCGGCGCCATCACCCGCACCTTCCCCATCAAGGGCCTCGCGGACAAGGGCATCGGCCTGAAGACCATCGAGGAAGCCGTTGCACTGCGGAACAAGGTGCTGGAGCGTATCGAAGCGGCTTCCACCATGACTGATCCCGCAGAGCGCGCCAAGGCACTGACCTTCGTTGTGGTTGGTGGCGGTTTTGCCGGCATCGAGTGCCTCACCGAAATGGAAGACCTCGCCCGCGCCGCCGTGCGGAACAACCCGCGCATCCGTCAGGAAGAAGTCCGCTTCATCCTGGTCGAAGCCATGGGCCGCATCATGCCCGAGGTCACCGCTTCGCAGGCCGAGTGGGTTGTGGAGCACCTCCGCAGCCGCGGCATCGAAGTACTCCTGAACACTTCCCTTGACAGCGCCGAGGGCAACCTCAAGCTGATCAACCTCCCGGACAAGACCCCTGCCGGTGAGGTTGAAGCAGACACCCTGGTATGGGCTGCCGGCGTGCAGGCCAACCCGATGATCCGCTCCACCGACTTCCCGCTGGAACCGCGGGGCCGCGTTCGCGTCCTCCCGGACCTCCGCATCGCAGGCGACGAAGGCATTGTTGAGAACGCCTGGGCAGCCGGCGACATCGCCGCCGTTCCGGACCTCACGGGCAAGGGCCTGCCGGACGGCACCTGCGTCCCCAACGCCCAGCACGCACTGCGCCAGGCCAAGAAGCTCGCCAAGAACCTCTGGGCCTCCCGCTGGGACAAGCCGCTGCACGACTACAAGCACAAGAACCTCGGTGCTGTAGCCGGCTTCGGCGAGTGGAAGGGCGTTGCCAACATCAACCTCCTCGGCCGCATTGGCCTCAAGGGAGGCCTCGCCTGGCTGGCCCACCGTGGTTACCACGGCATGGCGATGCCCACGGTGGAGCGTAAGTTCCGTGTGATCTTCGGCTGGATCCTGGCCTTCTTCGCTGGCCGCGACACCACGCCGCTGATGGATCTCGACAACCCGCGCGGCGCCTTCGTGGCCGCAGCGACGCCGGCTCCCAAGCCCGCTGCTGCTCCGGCACCGGTGGAAGCCAAGCCTGTTGCCGAAGAAGTCAAAACTCCGGTAACTGCTGACGCCAAGTAGTACACGCACGACGGCGGCCGTCCCCTTGAGGGGGTGGCCGCCGTCGGCGTTTAAGCAGTCGTGTTACGGCTGCCCCTAGACTGTTGCCATGTCTGGTGAAACCGATCTGAAGACCCTTCTGGAATCGCTGCACCCTGTGGCCCGCGACGGCGATTACGTCTACGCGCTGTGGCCGCACGGACGTCCGTTGGAAGGCGACATAGAAGCGGCCGTTCGCGAGGCCGAGGGCCTGACGGTTGTCCTGCGCCGTGACGAAGCCGAGTCTTTGGGCCTTAGCTACGATTTTGTGGCTACGTGGATCACACTCCAGATTCATTCTGCCCTTGAAGCCGTGGGGCTCACTGCTGCTGTCAGTGCTGCATTGACGCACGCGGGGATCAGCTGCAACGTACTGGCCGGATTCCACCACGATCATCTCCTTGTGCCCTCTGCAGATGCGGTCCGGGCCATGGATGTGTTGCGGCTACTGGCGCGCGGCGTGGTCCTGCGCTCCGAGCGGCCCGAGGATCGGCCCGAGATCCTGGAACTCACTGCCCGGGCGTTCTCCGTCTCGCCGGTGACCGGTGAACCCGTTGAAGGCACGCCGATCGAAGTGGGGCTCTTACGGGATCTTTTTGAGTGCAGCGAATACGTTCCAGAGCTCAGCATCGTGGCGGAAATGGGTGGGGAAATTGTGGGTCACGCCATCAGTACGAGGGGCTGGGTCGAAGACTTGGAGCTGGTCGCCCTGGGCCCGATCGGCGTGCTTCCACCGTTCCAGCGGCGCGGAGTTGGTTCGGCATTGATGCGCGAGACGGCCACCCGTGCGACGACTCTTGGAGAACCCGGCATCGCATTGCTCGGCAGCCCTCTCTACTACCCGCGCTTCGGCTACGTGCCGGCCACCTCGTTGGGCATCGAGCCGCCTGAGGCGATGTGGGGCGACCACTTCCAGTTGCTGACCCTGCCGGGATGGCCCGACGGCGTCCGCGGCACCTTCCGCTACGCCGAGCCGTTCAATCGGCTCTAGCTGGGATACCATGGTCCGGGCGCCCCAGTAGCCCAATTGGCAGAGGCAGCGGACTTAAAATCCGCGTGTTGTGGGTTCGAGTCCCACCTGGGGCACAGATGCAAGGTGAGAGCTCTTTCTCCCTTCCTGTGCACGGTTCTCCTCTTCAGTGATTTTTCCCAGCAAGCTCGTAGATTCCCCACAGGCAACGAGTGTTATAGGGATGTGACCTGAATCACTTATGTTAGCCGGGCAATTGCACTAGTTTGAGTCTTAATCAGGAACACCTGAGTAAATCGCATCAAAGGCAGTTCGCACCTTTCGATCGAGGAGACAACGAATGTTTGATCTTTCCCCAGCGGCGCCCCGAGCCGCCAAGCTAACAGCGCTTGGCATTGGGGTCGCTCTCTTGGCCACAGCTTGTGGTGGGTCTTCGACGCCTACCCAGACTGGGTCTCAATCCGCAGCCCCGGCAGGTATCGCCTGCCCGGCACCGAGCGGCGGGGCGGGAGCCGGCAACAGCCAGGCTGCCACCAACACGGGACCTGTACCTCCCTCGACCACCACCACGGCTACGCCGCTTAAGCTTGGATCGCTCCTGCCGACAACGGGGTCGCTGGCGTTCCTCGGCCCGCCTGAAATCGCCGGTGTCAACCTCGGTGTCAAGGAAGTCAACGACGCCGGTGGCGTTTTGGGCGCCCCGGTGGAAGTTGTCCACCGCGACTCCGGCGACACCAAGACCGATATCGCAACGCAGTCCACCACGGCCCTTCTGGGCCAGGGCGTGAGCGCAGTTATCGGTGCGGCATCGTCCGGCGTTTCCAAGACAGTCATCAACCAGATCACCGGCGCTGGCGTCATCCACTTCTCTCCGGCGAACACGTCACCTGACTTCACCACGTGGGACGACAAGGGCCTCTACTGGCGCACGGCACCGTCCGACGTCCTGCAGGGCAAAGTCCTCGGCAACTACATGGCTACCTGTGGCGCCCAGACCGTCGGCATGATCGTTCTCAATGACGCCTACGGAACCGGCCTGCAGAAGAACGTCAAGGAAGCCTTCGAGGCAGCCGGCGGCAAGGTTGTTGCTGAAGAGCTCTTCAACGAGGGTGATTCGCAGTTCAGCAGCCAGGTGGACAAGGTGCTCGCTGCCAAGCCGGATGCGATCGCACTGATCACCTTCGACCAGGCCAAGAGCATCGTGCCCCTGATGACCGGCAAGGGCATCAAGCCCACGCAGCTTTTCATGGTTGACGGCAACACCTCGGACTACAGCAAGGACTTCCAGGCAGGCACCATGAAGGGCGCCCAGGGAACCATCCCCGGTACGTTCGCCAAGGACGCCTTCAAGCAGAAGCTCCTCGCGATCGATCCCGCCCTGAAGGATTACAGCTATGCAGGCGAGTCCTACGACGCCGTGAACCTGATCGCGCTGGCCTCTGAGGCAGCCAAGAGCACCAAGGGCACGGACATCGCAGCCAAGCTGAAGGAAGTCTCTGAAGGCGGCGAGAAGTGCACGGACTTCCCGTCCTGCGTCACCTTGCTCCGCGAGGGCAAGGACGTGGACTACGACGGCCAGTCCGGTCCGGTTTCGTTCTCCGATGCTGGTGACCCCACCGAGGCATACATCGGTATCTACGAATACCAGGACGACAACACCTACAAGCCGGTCCGCGAAGAATTCGGCAAGCTCTAAGCCGAACGCCAGCTAGGCCGCAGTTAGCAACAGGTCCCCTTCCTCACAAGGAAGGGGACCTGTTCTGCGTTACCACGACTGTGACACAGGCGATAGACCTACCATGTCCTCATGAAGCTAACCCGGGAAGCCCGCTCCATCGCCTTGGTCATCAATGCCGGTTCACGTAGAGGTTCCGCTGCTCAGAAGCTGGTGGCTGAGACTCTCGCCAAGGCGGAGCTCCCGATCTCCGGAGTCTATACGGTGCATGGTGGCGGGGATTTGTGCCGAACCCTGGAGCAAGCGGTTACCGATGGGCACGATCTTGTGGTGGTCGGGGGAGGTGACGGAACTGTTGCCTCCGCGGCCGGACTCGTGGCGGGTACCGACGTCGTGCTGGGCGTGCTTCCGCTGGGCACCGCCAATGACTTTGCCAGGACGCTGGAAATCCCGCGGGACCTGAGCAGCGCCTGTGCTGCCCTCGCGGATGGAAAAGTAGTGGACATCGACCTCGGACGGGCGAACGGCCAGCCCTTCCTCAATGTGGCTTCAGCCGGCCTGTCCGTGGCAGTCACCCAGGCGCTCAGTCCGCGCCTCAAACGACTCATCGGGCCCCTGGCATATGGTGTGGCTACGCTGCGCTCCTACGCCAGGCACAAGCCGTTTAGGGCCCGCCTTGAGTTCCCGGAGGGGGACCACGAGCCCGTGGAGCTGGAAAACCTGCTTCAGGTGGCAGTGGGAAACGGAAGGTACTACGGCGGCGGCAACGCGGTCTCTCCGACGGCGGGGATCGACGATCACACCCTGGACATCTATGCGATCGTGGCTGCGCCGCTGCGGGAGCAGGCAAAGATTGCGCGTTCGCTCAAGAATGGCAGATTCGTAGAAAACGAGCGGGTGCACCACCTGACCAGCCGGCATGTCAGGCTGGTGACCAATCCGCCACTGCCGGTGAACCTCGACGGCGAGATCACAACCAGCACGCCCACCGACTTCACTGTTGAGCGAAATGCGGTGCATGTGGTGGTGCCGGGTAACAGCAGCAGCGCGACGTTTGAGGGACGCAACTGAAACACCGAAGGCCTGGTTCCGGCGCGACACCGGAACCAGGCCTTCTGCGCTACCGGAGCTAGACTTCGTCCGCCAGGGTACCCAGATAGAGCTGGATGACCTTGGGGTCCTTCATGAGCTCACGGCCCGTACCGGTGTACGCATCCTTGCCCTGGTCAAGGACGTAGCCGCGGTCGCAGATCTGCAGGCAACGGCGGGCGTTCTGTTCCACCATGATCACAGAGACTCCGGCGCGGTTGATCTCGTGGACGCGGAGGAACGTCTCGTCCTGTTTGACGGGGGAGAGGCCTGCGGACGGCTCGTCGAGCAGCAGCACAGCCGGGTCCATCATGAGAGCCCTGCCCATAGCCACCATCTGGCGTTCGCCCCCGGACAGGGACCCCGCACGCTGGGCACGCCGCTTTCCCAGCTCCGGGAAGAGGCTGGTAACAAAGTCGAAGCGCTCTGAGAAGTCCTTGGGCCGCTGGAACATGCCCATTTGAAGATTCTCTTCAATGGTCAGCGTTGCAAAGACGTTGTTGTTCTGCGGGACGAAGCCCACGCCCTGCGTGACCAACTTGTTGGCCTTCAACCCTGTGAGGTCCTGGCCCCGTACCACCACCGTGCCGGAGTGGACCTTCACCAAGCCGAACATGGCTTTCAGGAGCGTCGACTTACCGGCGCCGTTGGGGCCGATGATGCCAATCAACTCACCTTTGCGGGCCTCTATGCTGCAGCCGTTGAGGATGTTGACGCCAGGAATGTAGCCTGCCACGAGGTTGGTGACCTTAACGACGGAATCGCCGGCGGGGGCAGCTGCCGAGGCGGGCATTGCGCTGGTGCTGCTGCTCATTTCCCGTCCTCCTTCTTGGTTTCTTCGATCTCGGACAGGATGCCAGCGTCTTCGGTTCCCACCACCGACTCTTCGTCAGCTTCGAGTTCTGCCTCGAGCACCTTGATGCCTTCAGAGTCGCCGAGGTCGACGTCGTGGTGGGCGCCAAGGTAGGCGTCGATGACTGCGGGGTTCTTCATGACTTCGCCGGGAGGTCCCTCGGCCACAACTTTTCCCTCGGCCATAACCACTACCCAGTCAGCGATGTGACGGACCATGTTCATGTCGTGCTCCACGAAAAGCACGGTCATGCCTTCCGCCTTGAGGTTCTTGATGTGGTCCAGCAGCGACTGTGTCAGTGCCGGGTTCACGCCGGCCATGGGCTCGTCGAGCATCACCAGTTTGGGCCGCACCATGAGCGAACGGGCCATCTCCAGGAGCTTCCGCTGACCACCCGAAAGGGACGCTGCATAATCGTCCTTCTTGGTATCCAGCTTGAACTTCTCCAACAACACATGGGCTTGGGCCGTGATCTCTTTTTCACGTCCACCCCAGATGCCTTTGAACAGGGCTTTGGAAAGCCGTTCGCCCGGCTGGTCTGCAGCACCCAAGCGCATGTTTTCCATGACGGTCAGCTTGCCCATCACCTTGGTCAGCTGGAACGTGCGGACCATGCCCATACGTGCCACCTTGTAAGAGGAGACGCCCGCCAAACTATTGCCCTCAAATTGCCACTTTCCCGTGTTGGGAGTGTCAAAGCCCGTCAGCAAGTTGAACAGGGTGGTCTTGCCGGCTCCGTTGGGACCGATCAAGGCAGTGATCTTATGGCGGGGGATCTCGAGGTATTCCACGTCCACCGCGTTGATGCCTCCAAAGGAACGTGTGACGTCCTCTGCCACCACAATGGGATCACGCTTCTTGCAGCCGGGCGTATTTTCCCCGACGGCGATGGGCCGCGAATCGGTCATATAGTCGATATTTTCGGTGTTGCGTTCGTTGGTCTCACTCATGCGAAAGCAAGCTCCTTCTTATTGCCGAAGACGCCTTGCGGGCGGAAGATCATCAGGAGCATCAGCGCGACGCCTACCAGGATGTAGCGCAGCTGGCCGGCCTGGACAGTGGTCAGCCAGGTGACAACCCCTGATTCGATGAGGCCGTAGAGCAGGCTCTGGGTCAGCGAGAGCACAACCCAGAAAATCATTGCTCCAATGACCGGCCCCAGGACCGTGGCCATGCCGCCGAGCAGGAGGCAGGTCCAGAGGAAGAACGTCAGTTCAGTGCCGTAGTTGGACGGCTGGACAGCACCGCGCGGGAGCGTGAAGATCATGCCTGCCAAGGCACCGAGTACGCCACCAATGATCAGTGCCTGCATCTTGTACGAGTACACGTTCTTGCCCAGTGACCGGACAGCGTTCTCGTCCTCGCGGATGCCCTTCAGGACGCGGCCCCACGGGCTGCGCATCAGCAGCCATACCAGCACGCAGCAGACGATGACCAAGCCCCAGCCCACCACGCGGATGAAGAAGTCGCGGTTGTTCATGCCCATGTAGGACCCTTCAGGGAAGGGGTTCATGGAGTAGAACGTGCCCTCGAAGGCGGCGAGGCCGTTGGCCGAGCCCGTGACGCTCGTGAGCTGGTTGGTAGTGACCACGTAGCGGACAATTTCTGCCGCTGCGATGGTGACAATGGCGAGATAGTCCGCCCGAAGCCGCAGGGTAGGTATGCCGAGGATGAAGGCAAAGATCACCGAACACAGGACGGCGATGAGCAGGGCGAGGAAGAACGGGGCGTCGAAACTCAAGGTAGAGATTGCGAAACCGTAGGCACCCACCGCCATGAAGCCGGCTTGGCCGAAGTTCAACAGGCCTGAGTAGCCGAAGTGCACCGCGAGGCCCAAAGCGGCAAGTGCGTAGGCCGCCGTCGTCGGGCTGAACAATTCGCCAAGGGCGCTGGAGAGAATAAATCCGAAATCCATGGCCCGCTCCTAACCCACACGCTCACGCCGGCCGAGGATACCCTGCGGTCGGAACAGAAGAACAACGATCATGATGAATAGTGCGCCGACGTACTTGAGATCGGCGGGAAGGCCGAACACGGTAGTCAGTTCCACGAAGATGCCGACGACGATCGAGCCGATCAGGGCACCGAAGACGGTTCCCAAGCCACCGAGGGTGACGCCGGCGAAGATGAGCAGCAGGATTTGTGAGCCCATATCGAACGTGACGCCCGGGCGGTAGTACGCCCACAGGATGCCACCGAGGGAGGCGAGGACGCCGCCGACGATCCACACGATGCGGATGACGGAGTCGACGTCGATGCCGGAGGCGGCTGCCAGTGCTGGGTTATCGGCTACAGCACGCGTTGCTTTGCCGAGGCGGGTCTTCAACAGAACGATGCCAATAAGGGCGATCACCACCGCACTGATGACCAGGGACCACAGGTTGTTCGGGGAGATGGACACAGGTCCGATCTGAATTTCGGCGCTTTGTGCTCCCGGAAGCTGCTGCGTCGCACCGCCGAAGAAGAACTGGATGACGTAACGGATGGCCAACGCGAGGCCGATGCTGACGATCATCATGGGCACGAGACCGGAGCCTCGTCGCCGCAGTGGCCGCCATAAACCGGCATCCTGGACATAGCCGAAGAGCCCACCGCCTACCAGTGCGAGGAGGATGGCCAACCAGAAGGGGAGTCCGAAGGCGTTGAACATGAACACCAGCACTGCGCCCAGGGTCACCATCTCACCGTGGGCGAAGTTGGTCAGGCCAGTGGTTCCGAAGATCAGCGAGAGGCCGACGGAGGCGAGTGCGAGGAGGAGGCCGAAACTTAGCCCGGCAACGAGGCGGTTGAGGAGGTTCTGGCCGAAGTCCTGTTGCTGGACCACGATGCCCTCGCCGAAGGCGAAGATCACCGACAGGTTGGACGTCTGGCTGAACGTGACATCCCGGGGATTGTCCTGGCCCTCAGCCAGTGCGATGCCCTCCGGCAAGGTGGAGGTATCCAGCTCAATGGTGTACGTGCCCTGAACGGGAACGCCGATGGTCCAGGCTCCGTTTGCTCCGGAGGTGGCCTCACCTTCAAACCCGTTGCCTGTGGCTTTGATCTTGACGCCGGGTATAGGTGCCCGGGCATCATCGCGGAGGAATCCGCTGATGTTGTTCTGGAATGTAGTCGGTGATGGCGAAGGCGAGGGGGTGGTTGCCTGTGCCGAGGGGGCGGCGATCAACAGAGTAGCGATGAGGGCTGCGAACAGCGCCCCGACAACTCTCTGCAGTCCCTTGGACCGTCTCATGGACGGGTCGCGCAGTGTGCTTCTCAAAATGGAAACCTCCACAGTGGGGGTGGTCCCGGCTGCGCCATTGCAGCCGGTGCGAACGGTCATGGGAGCTTGTGAACAGTTCTTGCCTAGCTGCCTCGTTTGTGATCTAAGTCACCCATGTGTGGCCTATGTTACCGCTCGGTGGAGTTAATGAATGCCCAGTTCGGGGGTGCGAAGATCGCGATCGGATAACAACTGTGAAGCTGGAGGCAACCAGTAATGTAGTAGTGCTTAAGTAAACCTTTGTTGTGTGAGGGTGCTACTAAACGTTCGGGCAGGGGCCTGCCGGGCCTACTGGTCCAATTTCCTGTCACGGTTGAGTTTCGTCTGCGTGAACAGGGGAACTTTCCCTGCCACGCGCGCGTGGTAATTGGTACCGTGAACTATCACTAGCCCTTTTTCAGGAGGACACCCGCAATGGCACTTGGCGGAAACCCAGTCTTCAACGGAAAGAATTTCCGTGGAGCAAAGCAGGCCCCGCCTGTACCGCAGAACCCGTACGGCCAGCAGTTCAACCAGGCACCGGGCCGTGCACCGAGCCAGGTCATGGACGGCCATGCAGCATGGTCGGCTCAGCAGCAGAACATGACCAATGAGCAACTGCAGCAGATGTACAACCAGCCGGCTGCAGGCCCTGCGGATACCGGCCGCATGACCTATGACGACGTCATCATGAAGACCGTCGCCTGCCTCGTGGTTCTCATCATCGGTGCCGGGGTCACACTCTTCGTGGCGCCCGCCCTCTCCACCATGCTGATGATCGTAGGTGCCTTGGGCGGATTCGTCCTGGCCCTGGTCAACACTTTCAAGAAGCAGCCTTCACCGGCCCTGATCCTTGCCTACGCCGGCCTCGAGGGTCTGTTTCTCGGTGGCCTCACCCGCATCCTGGACGGCATGTACCCCGGCGTCGGTCTTCAGGCCGTCATCGGTACGCTTGCAGTCTTCGGCGTCACCCTGGTGCTCTTCAAGAGCGGCAAGGTCCGCGCGACCCCCAAGATGGTGCGCTTCTTCATGATCGCCACCATTGGTTATGCGGTCTTCGCACTGATCAACATGGTCATGATGTGGACCGGCGCTGTGCAGGAGCCTTTCGGGCTCCGCACGAGCTTCGAGATCTTCGGTATCCCGCTGGGTGTCTTCATCGGCATCCTGGCGATCGGCCTGGCAGCGTTCTCGCTTATCATGGACTTCACTAGCATCGAAGAAGGCGTCCGCGCCGGTGCCCCGGAGCGTTACTCCTGGGTTGCAGCATTCGGCCTGACGGTCACGCTCGTTTGGCTCTACGTGGAAATCATCCGCCTGCTGGCAATCCTGCGAGGCGACGACTAACTCTTCTGAGTCCGTCAACGCGAAATGCCCCCGAAGAGTCTTCGGGGGCATTTTTGCTGCCGCGAGGGGCGAGGTCTCGGCAGAAAGGGAGCGCTCTACAGGCGAGAGCCAACCCCTCGACTAGTTCAAGCGCTCGAAAACGACAGCCATTCCCTGGCCTCCACCTACGCAGAGCGTGGCAAGCCCCAGGGTGCCGTCGCGCTCCTGGAGGCCGTTGAGGAGCGTGCTGGTCATCCGGGCCCCGGTCATGCCGAAGGGGTGGCCAAGAGCAATGGCGCCACCATGGACGTTGAGCTTTTCAGGATCGATACCCAGTTCACGGGCGCTTGCCACCACCTGGACAGCGAAGGCTTCGTTGAGCTCCACCAGATCGATGTCGTCCATGGTCAGGCCGGCCAGCGCGAGAGCCCGTCGCGTAGATTCCACGGGTCCCATGCCCATGAGCTCCGGGGAGAGGGCACTGACGCCGGTTGAAACCACGCGCGCCAGCGGTTGCAGGCCCAGCTCGCGGGCGCGTGTGCCACTCATGACCACAACAGCTGCCGCGCCGTCGTTGAGGGGGCATGCGTTGGCGGCTGTGACCGTCCCCCCGGAACGGAAGACCGGCTGCAGGGCGGATACCGCTTCGAGGGTCACGCCCGGTCGGGGAGAGTCGTCCTTTTCCACCACGGTTCCGTCCTTGCGCGTGTACGGCGTGATGTCGCGGGCGTAAAACCCTGAGGCTATGGCGGCTTCGGCGCGATTCTGGCTCAGGACGCCCCACTCGTCCTGCTCGGCCCGGCTGATGCCATAGCTGGTGGCAACGTTCTCGGCAGTCTGGCCCATGGAGATGTAGATGTCGGGCAGCCGTCCGCCGAGCCGCGGGTCTGTCCAAGGGATGTTGGACGCCGCACGGGACGCCGTACGTTGGGCCGCCGCCTCGAAGAGAGGGTTGTGGTTGGAAGAATCCGTTTCGCCGGCGCCTGCCCAGCTCTGATACCTGGACACACTCTCCACTCCCGCGGAGACAATCGCATGGGCTTCCCCGGATTTGATGGCGTGGAAGGCCATCCGCAGGGTCTGGAGGCTGGAGGCACAGAATCGGTTGACGGTGGCTGCGGGTACGCGGTCCAGCCCGGCAAGGACGGCAACAACTCGCGCCATGTTGGATCCGGCCTCACCGCTGGGTTCAGCGCATCCCAGCAAGATGTCGTCCAAACCTTGCCATTCCTCCGCGCCGGGATCAAAGCCCGGAACTTTTGCGAGGGCGGCCTGCACCATGGCGGTGGCCAGGTCATCCGGACGTTCGTCTTTGAGGGAACCCTTGAAGGCCCGTCCAATAGGGCTTCTGGCAGTAGCAACGATGACAGCCTCAGTCATGGCCCCAGCTTACGCCCGGCATCCACGGGGAAGCCGGGCGCTCGCCGGAAGAAGCCGAACGCTTCAGGCCAAGCGAAGAGCGCCGGCCGCTGGCGTAACGGTGAAAATGTCCGGTGCGGTGAAGCCCGCCTCAGCAAAGGAACGCACGACGGCGTCACGCACCTGATGCTCCTGTCCCACCGGAGTCAGTGCGATGGCTGAGCCGCCAAAACCGCCGCCCGTCATGCGGGCCCCTATGGCGCCGTTGGCCCGGGAGGTGTCCACGGCAAGGTCGAGTTCCGGGCAGGAGATCTCGAAATCGTCGCGCATCGAAATGTGGCTGGCATCCAGCAATGCTCCGATGGCGGCAGGGCCCTCGGCGCCCAGCATTTCCACCGTCTGGAGGACTCGATCGTTTTCTGTGACCACATGGCGGACCCGCCGAAAGGTAGTTTCGTCCAGCAGTCCGGACGCTTTCTCCAAACGCTCCACGCCGACGTCGCGCAGTGCTTTGACCCCAAGTATCTCGGCACCCAACTCGCAGGATGCTCGGCGGGAGGCGTAACCGCCGTCGGCGTGTGAATGCGACACCTTTGTGTCAATGACCAGAAGGACCAGGCCCGACGCCTCTGCGTCGAACGGGACCAGCTCCACGCGCTGGTCACGGCAGTCCAAGAAGACAGCGTGTCCCTTGGCGCCGCGCAAGGATGCCGACTGGTCCATGATTCCGGTGGGAGCCCCAACGAATACATTTTCGGCGCGTTGGGTTGCCAGCACCAGGTCCTCGGCCGCAAGGCCTGCACCGGTCAATTCGTTGAGGGCCGAGATGACGGCGCACTCGATGGAATGGGAAGAAGACAGGCCCGCCCCGGAGGGAACATCGGAATCAAGCAGGAGGTCAAAGCCGGGCACCTCGATGCCGCGTTCCTTGAGCGCCCAGGCGACGCCGAGTGGGTAGCGGGACCATCCCTCGCCAGAGCCGGGTTCCGAGTCCGCGAGGTCGTCCTCCACTACGCCGTGCCCGCCGAAGGTGGACAGCATACGCACCTTTGAGTCGTCGCGGAGGCGCAAAGCCACCTTTGCCGTCCTGTCGATGGCGAAGGGCAGCACAAAACCCTCGTTGTAATCCGTGTGCTCGCCGATCAGGTTGACGCGTCCCGGTGCCTGCCACACGCCGTCAGCAGCTGCGCCGAACGTTTCCTGGAAGCGGGCGGCGAGGACGCCGGTCTCGGTGGTGGTGGTCATGCTCGTGTGCCTTCCAAGGTCTTGTTTGAAGCTGGTGCCGTGGCGACGCTGCGCAGTCGCTCCGCCACCGCTTCGGGTGTGGTGTCGTTGATGAACGCTCCCATGGCGGCCTCGGATCCAGCCAGATACTTGAGCTTATCGGCAGCACGACGAGGTGACGTCAGCTGCAGGTGCAGCTGGCCCGCCGGGCGAAGAACCGGATCCAACGGGGCCTGGTGCCAGGCCGAGATGTACGGCATGGGTGTGGGGTAGAGGGCGTCGAGCCGTTTCAGCAGGTCCAAGTAGACATGCGAGAGTTCGTCGCGTTCTTCACCTGTGAGCGCAGCGAGGTCAGGCACGCTGCGGTGGGGTGCCAGGTGGATTTCCAAGGGCCAGCGCGCCGCGAAAGGTACGTAGGCGCTGAAGTGTTTGGCCTCCAGGACCATGCGGCTGCCATCCTCGCGTTCAGCCTTGAGGAGCGAGGCCCCAAGCGTTTCCTTCGCGTCGACGTCGTCGTAGTACTTCCTTGCCACCGCACCGAGCTGGGCGGCGCGGGGAGTCACGTAGGGGTACGCGTAGATTTGGCCGTGCGGGTGGTGCAGGGTGACTCCGATGTCTGCCCCGCGGTTCTCGAACGGAAACACTTGCTTGATGCCGGGCAGGGCGCTCAACGCTTCAGTTCGCTGGGCCCACGCTTCAATGACTGTGCGGGCACGCGTTTCGCCCAGTTCGGCGAAGGAGCCGGTGTGCTGTGGCGTAAAGGCAACTACCTCACAGCGGCCGTATGCCGCTCCCTTGAGGTTGTGGCCGGAGTGTCCAGAGGCAGGAAGCGGGGGAATGTCGCCCAAGGCCGGGCCCAAGGACGGGAAGCGGTTCTCGAACACGACGACGTCGTAATCCGGCGCCGGGATCTCGGAAGGGTTCGCAGCTGTGGTGGGGCAGATGGGGCACTGATCAGCAGGTGGAAGGTGCGTCCGGGTCTGGCGGTGGGCGGCCACGGCTACCCAATCACCGGACAAGGCGTCATAGCGGACCTCGCCAGGCTCACCGCGTGCTGGAAGCTCACGGTGGTCCAGCAGAGAGTCCGGTGTGCGTTCCGGAGTTCCGGGGTCGTCGAAGTAAATCAGCTCTCGGCTGTCCGCGAGGCGGGTGCTGGTGATGCGACTCATGAACCCATCATTTCACAAGTGACCAAAAACGCATAGTTTCTAACAAAAGCTAACATTCGAGTAGAGGGGAGCCGCCCGCTAATGAAGTACGGTATTGCCATGGTCACCTCCCCATCGCCTGCCGATAGCGCCCACCGCTCCGAGTCCCGCCGCTTCGACACCGGCCGTCAGTTCGAGCTCCGCAGGGACGATGCACTCGCTGTAGTCACCGAACTCGCGGCGGGCCTGAGACTCTACTCCCGCAACGGCGTCCTGCTGACTGAGAGCTACGGCGACGACGAAATTTCGCCCGGTGCTACGGGCATCACGTTGGCGCCGTGGGCCAACCGGGTAGAAGACGGCATCTGGTACCTGGATGGCAGGAAGCAGCAACTCGATATCACGGAGGCCTCGCGCAACAACGCCAGCCATGGTCTGTTGCGCAACACCGGGTACGCCCTGGTGGACGAATCCGAGTTTTCAGTGACGCTCGAAGCCACGGTCTTTCCGCAGCACGGCTATCCGTTCCTGGTGCGGCACCGGGTGCGCTACGAACTCGACGAGACCCTGGACCTCCGTGTCTCGCAGACGTTGATCAACGATTCCCAGAGCACGGCGCCCTTTGTCCTGGGTGCGCACCCTTACCTTCGGCTTGGCGAAATAGCACCGGAAGACTTGGTCCTGACAGTGCAGGCGGCAACCCGGCTGGTGGCGGACGAACGACTGATTCCGCGCAGTACCGCTCCCGCGGACGGTGAGTACGACTTCTCCGCTGGTGCCTCAGTAGGCGGCATGCTGGTGGATGTTGCACTGACGGACCTGGCGTTCGACGGCGGCATGGCGCGCCACACTCTCACCGCGCCGGATGGCCGCAGTGTAAGTCTTGAGCAGGATGACAGCTGCCGGTACGTCCACGTTTTCGTTACCGACACCTTCCCTGGCCGCTCCAAAGCAGTGGCCATCGAACCGATGACGGGCCCGGCCAACGCGTTCAACAGCGGCGATGGCCTCCGCTGGCTGGCACCGGGCGAAGCGTTCACCATGCGCTGGGGAATCACGGCATCCCTGTAGGCCCTTCGTCCGGGAAATACCTCGGAATGTCTCGGAAGTGAGAGCCGGTTTCCCATACGGCCCGGGCTACGGAATTATGGGTTCATGACGCCAACACCGGACGCCAAAACACGTTCTGACCGCCAAATTGCCGAAGACATTCCCTACGGGGTGCGCATTGCTGCAGCCTGGTCCTGGCGGGCAGGCCTGATCCTTCTCATGATCGGCGCCCTTGTCTGGCTGCTGGGCAAGGTCAGCTTCCTCATTATCCCTGTGATGGTTGCTGCGCTGCTGGCCGGATTGCTGCATCCGGTTGTGGCGTGGCTGCGCAGTCGCCAGGTGCCCAACGGGGGAGCAGTCGCCATCACGGTACTAGGCTTCATCGGCGTGATCGGTGGTGCCCTGGCGCTGGTGGGCAGGCAACTGGTCACGGGCTTCGGTGCGCTCTGGCAGGAGGCTCTGGCGGGCATCCAGCAGATCCAAACCTGGCTGGCCGATGGCCCGCTGCACCTGACCGCGGACCAGATAGACCAGTACATTTCCGACGGCGCGAATGCGCTCCAAAACAACAGCAGCAGCATCCTCAGCGGTGCACTGTCCTTCGGGAGCACCGCCGGACACTTTGCGGCCGGGCTTGTCCTTGCCCTGTTTATTCTCATCTTCTTCTTGCTGGAAGGACCCCGGATCTGGGCCTTCCTGGTCCGCCTTCTGCCCAAAAGCGCACGAAGGGCCACCGATGGCGCCGGGCGGAGGGGCTGGACGTCCATGGTCAGCTACGTGCGGATCCAGATGTTCGTCGCCTTCGTGGATGCTGTTGGCATTGGCGTTGGCGCTGCCATCATTCAGGTCCCGTTGGCTCTTCCCTTGGCAGTCCTGGTGTTCATCGGCTCGTTCATTCCGGTGGTCGGTGCGTTGGTTACGGGTGCCATCGCCGTGCTGCTCGCCCTCGTGGCCAACGGGCCCATCAATGCGCTGATCATGCTGGCAATCGTCCTGGTAGTGCAGCAGCTCGAAAGCCATATCCTGCAGCCACTGGTCATGGGCAAGGCTGTGGCACTGCATCCGGTGGCCGTGATCCTCTCCGTTGCCGCGGGTTCCTACCTCGCAGGCATCCCCGGCGCGCTGTTCGCTGTCCCGCTGCTCGCCGTAGTAAACACGGCAGTTCGCTACATTGCGGGCCGGACGTGGGAACATGATGAAGGATTGGGCGGTGTGGAACTCCAGCCGGCAGTCGCTTCGGCGGGGCCAGGCGGCGACGCCAACTTCAAGGAGGTCCACCTTCCGCGGCCCGAATCCCGCCTCGGCAAAGGCGTCGCCGGCAAGACCAAGGCTTCGGGGAGCACCTCTGTTGAGGAGCCCCAAGCCGACACCAACAAAGGAGAATAGTCAGTGAATACCCTCGAAACCCTGCCCGTCACGCTGGACGATGTCCTCAAGGCGCAGGAGCTGCTCGAGGGCATTATTACCAAGACTCCGGTGGAGTCGTCCCGCGCGCTGGGCCACCTCGTGGGTGGCAATGTGTTCTTCAAGTGCGAGAACCTGCAGCGCGCAGGCTCCTTCAAGGTCCGAGGCGCCTATGTACGCATGGCCCGGTTGACGGACGAAGAGAAGGGGCGCGGTGTGGTGGCGGCATCGGCCGGCAACCACGCCCAGGGCGTGGCTGTGGCTGCCAAGAGCCTGGGCATCAACGCCAGAATCTACATGCCGCTCGGTGTTGCCCTGCCCAAACTTGCTGCCACTCGCAGCCATGGCGCTGAAGTCATCCTGCACGGCCACAACGTGGATGAGGCCCTGGCTGAAGCGCAGCGTTACGCCAACGAGACCGGTGCTGTGTTTGTGCACCCGTTCGACAATGTGGACGTTGTTGCCGGGCAAGGCACCATTGGGCTTGAAATACTGGACCAGATCCCCAACGTGGACACCATCCTCATGGGTGTCGGCGGTGGCGGCCTGCTGGCCGGCGTGGCGGTGGCTATCAAGGCCAGGGCTAAGGAGCTCGGTCGTGAGATCAGGGTCATCGGCGTGCAGGCAGAAAACGCCGCCGCTTACCCGCCATCACTCGCCGCTGACGCGCTGGTGCCCCTCAAGAAGGTCACCACCATGGCTGACGGCATCGCAGTTGGGCGCCCCGGCCAGCTTCCCTTCAGCATCATCCGTGAGCTTGTGGATGACGTTGTGACTGTCAGCGAAGACTCGCTTGCACGGGCCCTGATCTTCCTGCTCGAGCGCGCCAAGATGGTAGTTGAGCCTGCCGGGGCCGTAGGAGTAGCTGCGCTGATGGACGGCAAGATCGAAAACCCGGGGAACACCGCCGTCGTGCTTTCCGGCGGCAATATCGATCCCATGCTCATGTTGAAAGTCATCCAGCGTGGTCTCTCGGCCGCAGGCCGCTTTATGACCGTTCGCATGATGCTGGATGACCGGCCGGGTTCACTGGCCACCATCGCCCGTATCATCGCTGAAAACGATGCCAACGTCACCGGCCTGGACCACACCCGCTTGGGCGGCTCCATCAGCATGGGCGACGTCTCCATCACCATCAACCTGGAAACCAAAGGCCACGAACACGGCGAACAGGTTCTCGGCGCACTGCGGGCCGAGGGCTTCCAGCCAATCGTGGTGCACTGACGGGAGGAGCACCCATGGTGCTTGGAACGCCTGAAGGATCCAGTGACGTAGCCAAGGAATCGCTCGCTGGTCGGGCGAAAGGTGGCCTGCTGTTCATGGGCGGCTTTGTCATCCTGCTCTACGTCATAGAGATTCTCAACACCTTGATGCGGCACGGCCTTAACTCAACCTTTGGCCTGCGCCCCCGGTCCGTGGACGGCGTGCTGGACATCCTGACGTTTCCGTTGCTGCACGCGAACCTGAACCATTTGCTGTCCAACACCTTGCCGTTGATCATCTTTGGTTTCCTGGTCTTCCTGTCCGGAATCCGTGTGTTCATGACGGCGTTGGCTTTCAGCTGGCTTGGATCAGGGCTTGCTGTGTGGCTGATTGGCGGGGGAGGTGTAACGGTCGGAGCGTCCGGATTGGTGTTCGGCTTCTTCTCATTCTTGCTGGTGAGGGGATTCTTCAACCGTAGCTGGTGGCAGATCCTGCTCTCCGTGGTTCTGTTCATGGCCTACGGCAGCATCCTCTTCGGTGTGCTGCCCACCGTATTGGGTTACGTCTCTTGGCAGGCGCACCTCGGCGGGGCCGTGGGCGGCGTCATCGCGGCCGTCCTGCTGCGTCCCAAGGCCAAGCTCACAGCCTGACCCAAGTAGGTCGCAATTGTGCGCGTTATGAGCGGTCAAAACGCGCACAATTGCGACCCAGTTGGGTACGCACACGAAAAACGCCGGCCCGCCCCGCGAAGGGGTGGGCCGGCGTCGTATGTTTCAGGCCGTCTTAGCCGCTACTTAGGCGACGTAGGGCTTGGCGGAGACGATCTCCACCGGGATTTCCTTGCCATTGGGGGCGACGTAGCTCAGGCTGTCGCCTTCCTTGTGGCCGATGATGGCGGCACCCAGGGGCGACTTTTCGCTAAAGACGTCAAGATCGGAGTCTCCGGCAATTTCGCGGGAGCCCAGCAGGAACGTCTCTTCGTCGCCGGCGATGCGGGCAACAACCAGCATCCCGGGCTCAACGATTCCGTCGTCTGCCGGAGCTTCGCCCACCTGGGCATCGCGCAGGAGCGCGGTGAGCTGACGGATGCGGGCCTCGATCTTGCCCTGCTCTTCCTTGGCCGCGTGGTAGCCACCGTTCTCCTTGAGGTCGCCTTCCTGGCGGGCAGCTTCGATCTTCTGGACGATTTCCGCCCGGCCAGCGCCGGAAAGGTGGTCCAGCTCAGCCTTCAAGCGGTCGAAAGCTTCCTGGGTAAGCCAAGCCGCAGTGGCGCTATTGGTGGTAGACACGGATTTCTCCTCTAGATCTGACAATGCAAAAGACCCCGCCGAGTTGGCCACTCGTGAATCTCAGTAACCAACTTAACGGGGTGAAGGTTTCATCCATTGTAGTAAATCCTCTGGACGAACCCAAACCGGTTGAGTTGTGGGTCACATGATTGTTATTTACCGCTGTCCACTATCCAGCAATTGTCCACCACGCCGGAGACCGCCGGAGACTCGGTCCTCAAGACTGTCCGCTGCATGGTGGTGCTGCCGCCGTCGGGACCGTCCTGGGGATCGTTGGGCCCGATCTCCACTACCTTCCAGCCCACCACTGCGAACTTGGAGTCCAGGGCTTTGATCGCGCATTTGGCGGTGGCTCCGGGGTACTTGGTGACCTGGTAGTCCACCTCTGCCTGCGTGTCGTCCACGGTGCTGTAGCCGATGTCCTTGAACGTGACAGGGGCCTGGGCCGAGCCGGTTGCCACGTAGGCGGCGAACCCAATACCGAGGACCAGGGCGGCGATGACGATGTTCCGCTTGGTTTTGCGGGTCATGGCGCGCTTTTGACCGCCGTAACGATTGGCTAGGCTGGTGCTTGCCGGTACTTGGGTGGCCGATAGGTCCTCTGAAGTCACCCATCCAGTTTAGTGCCGATCCCGGCGCCCCATCACCGCCCCACAGAAGCTCGATCCCTGAAAGAGGAGCCGTCACGTGACAGCGTCCAGCAGTTCCGACCAGCAGCTGCGGCTGCTCGCCGTCCACGCCCATCCGGATGATGAGTCCAGCAAGGGCGCAGCAACCATGGCGATGTACGCCGCCGCGGGAGTGGACGTTATGGTTGCCACCTGCACGGACGGTTCGCGCGGCGACATCCAGAACCCCGCTATGGAAGACGCCCCCCATCCCAAGCGGGACATGGCCGGTGCCCGACGCCTCGAGATGGCCAACGCGGCCGCCGTGCTGGGAATCCAGCAGCGATGGCTCGGTTTTGTAGACTCGGGCCTTCCCGAAGGCGATCCCCTCCCACCGTTGCCGCCGGGTTGCTTCGCCCTGCAGCCCTTGGAGCGCGCCACTGCGCCCTTGGTCCGGCTGGTCCGCAATTTCAAGCCGCACGTGATCCTCAGCTACGACGAAAACGGTGGCTACCCGCACCCGGACCACATCATGGCCCACAAGGTTGCGGTGGAAGCTTTTGAAGCCGCGGGCGATCCTGAGCGCTATCCCGGCATGGGTGAACCATGGACGCCCAGCAAGCTCTACTATGATCGCGCCTTCAGTCCCGAACGATTCCGTGCGCTGCATTTTGCGTTGGAAGAAGCGGGATTGCAGTCGCCGTATGCCGAGCGGCTTGCCGCATGGCTGGAAGCCGACGCGGAAGGTCATACTGCCCCGGTGGCAGGGCACCAGACCACCACGCAGGTTGATTGTGGTGACTTCTTTGAGGCCCGGGACGACGCCCTGCGGGCCCACCGGACCCAGATCGATCCCCTCGGCTTCTTCTTCGCGGTGTCGCCGGATCTGCAGCGGACCGCCTGGCCGTGGGAGGACTACACCCTGATCAAGTCCAGGATCCCTTCCGAGCTGCCTGAGAAGGACCTCTTCGCGGGGATAAGATAGGAATGCCGGTAGTTTCTATCGATCGTAGAAATTGCCGTGTGGCCAGCCAGTGTCCCGGCTACGCGCTGCCAGCAGGCACGCACCAGCTCCCATAGAAGGTTTGAAAGTGCATCACTTGATTCTTGCCCTGACCGTCACTCCGTCGCCCGATCCCACGGGCACGCTGCGGCCCGGACTGTCCGAGGATCAGGTGACGCCGGGTACTTGGGGCTTCGTCCTCACGGCCTTCATTGTGATCCTCACCACTTTCTTGATTGTGGATATGGTCCGCCGTATCCGCCGCGTCCGCTACAGGGCCCAGGTGGAGGAAGCGCGCCTGGCGGCGGAGGCGGGCGTCACAAGTGAAAGCACTGCAGAAGCCGGCAGCTCCAGTGACGAGAACGGCGATGGCGGCCCCCGGACCCGCTGAAACCGGCGGAACCGACTGGCCCGGGGCAGGCAACGTCCTTGGTTCGGAACCTTCTGCCTATTTACGGCAGCATGCGGACAATCCCGTCTTCTGGCGTCCGTTCGGCGATGAGGCTTTCGCTTTCGCGGCCGAGCGCGATGTCCCCGTTTTCCTCTCAATTGGCTACGCGGCATGCCACTGGTGCCATGTCATGGCCCATGAATCCTTTGAAGACCAGGAAACCGCCGATTACCTGAACGCCCACTTTGCCCCGGTTAAGGTTGACCGGGAGGAGCGGCCCGACGTCGACTCCGTGTACATGGCGGCTACGCAGGCCATCAGCGGTGAAGGCGGCTGGCCCATGTCCGTCTTCCTCACCCCGGACGGACTTGCCTTCCACGCGGGAACCTACTTTCCGCCGGTTCCATTGCCTGGCCGCCCCTCGTTCCGCAACGTCCTGGAGGCAGTCCACGAGGCATGGGTGGAGCGCCGCGATGCTGTGGAGCAGAACGCCAGGGGACTGGCAGCGAATATGGCCAATGCTCAGGTGGGCGGGGCGGTCCGGCTCGACGGCCCGCCCGAAGTTCTGGACGCAAACCTGCTCCCGGAGGCCGTAGCGGTGCTGGCCCGTTCTGAAGACCCCGACGCCGGTGGGTTCGGCAGCGCTCCCAAGTTCCCGCCGTCGGCGGTTCTTGAGTTCCTCATACGGCACGCGGCCGCGCCATCGGAAACCGCGGACGCGGCCCGCGACATGGCAGGTCGCGCGCTGGCGGGTATGGCCCGCTCGGCTTTGTGCGACCAGCTCGACGGCGGATTCGCCCGCTACTCGGTGACGGCCGACTGGTCTGTGCCGCACTTCGAGAAAATGCTCTACGACAATGCGCAGCTCCTACGGGTCTACAGTCACTGGGTGCGGCTTGGCGGCAGCGAGGTCTTCCCGGTGGCCGAGGCTGCATCCGTAGCTTTGAGGTGTGCCGACTGGATCTTGGACTCTCTTCGATTGCCCAACGGCGGTCTGGCATCCTCGCTGGATGCCGACACCGTGGTGGGCGGCGTGCATCACGAGGGCGCCACGTACCTGTGGACCCTGGAATCGCTCATGGACGCCCTTGGCCCGGGCGATGCAGAGGCCGTGGCGGGCATGATGAACGTCGGTGCCGAGGGAACTGTCTCGGAGCTGGGGTCGCCGCTGCACCCTGCCCGGACGTTGACCGGCCCTGAGAGCAGGCTCTGGGAACGGGTCCGGCCGGTGCTGTCGGCCGCGCGGGCCCTTCGGGACCAGCCAGCCAGGGATGACAAAGTGGTGGCGGGGTGGAACGGGCTTGCCGTGGCCGCTCTCGCGGAAGCAGGCGCGATCCTGGATCGACCGGAACTGGTGGCTGCCGCGGAAACCGTGGCTCACTACCTCGCTGACGTTCACTGGGACAACGGTGCACAGTTGCTGGTCCGTGTTTCGCACGACTCGCAGGCACGGGGCATCGGTGGCCTCCTGGAGGATTACGCGTTCTGCGCCGATGGTTTCCTGGCCCTCTATGCCGTGACGGGAACCAAGCGCTGGTATCGCCTTGCTGAGGAGCTCATCCTTGCCGCCTGTTCACGGTTCGTGGAGAACGGTCATTTGGCCGACTCTGCGGGAGAGTCCGCACAGGTTTTCAACGCCCAGGGCCAGCGCGCCGCCCTGGATCCGTTCGACAATGCCACGCCCAGCGGCGCCGCAGGGTTCGCGGGCGTCCTGTTGTCTTATGCCGCGTACTCCGGTTCCCACGAACACCGGCTCATGGCAGGCAATATCCTGGGCCTGCTCCCGCCCCTCGCACCGCGCGCACCGCGCGTTGCCGGTTGGCTGCTGGCCACAGCCCAAGCTGCACTTGCCGGCCCGGTGGAGGCCGCCGTCGCGGGTTCGGGCTCGCCGCTGCGGCGCGAGCTGCACCGTGCGCTGTTGAACTCTCCCAGCCCGGGCCTGGTTGTCGCTCTGCAGGCGGACGACGGCGTGTCCCCGGCAGGGGAGGCCGAAGTTCCCCTGCTGCTACACAGGTCGGGCGCACCGGACGGATCGCCGCAGGTCTACTTGTGCCGTGACATGGTGTGCGACAGGCCATTGAGCGATGTGGCCAAGGTTCAGTCCCGCCTGGCCGCGATGGCGTCAGGCGACTGAAGCGGATTCAGCAGGATACTAGCTCAGCACTGCCATCATGATCGCCACGAAGTGTGCCGCGAAGGCTAGCACCGTGAAGGCATGGAAAAGCTCATGGAAGCCGAAGTGCTGCACGCTGAAGTTCGGTTTCTTGAGGGCGTAAAACACCGCACCGGCGATGTACAGCGCGCCACCGACGCAGATGAGTATTGCTGCCGGGGCGTTGGCGGTGAAGAACTGGGGCAGGTAGAACAACGCTCCGCAGCCGAGTGCTATGTAGACGGGTACATACAACCAGCGTGGAGCGTGTGTCCACAGAATTCGGAAGAGCACGCCAACTATGGCTCCCGACCAAACAAGCCATAGCAAGGTCACGGCCTGTGAGCGCTCCAGCAAGGACCATGCGAGCGGCGTGTAGCTGCCGGCAATCACGAGCATGATGTTGGTATGGTCCAACCGTTTGAGCAGCATTCGGACCTTGGGAGACCAATTTCCACGGTGGTAAACGGCGCTAACCCCAAACAGCAGGAAGCCCGTCAACGCGTAGATGGCGGAGGTGATCTTGCGATCGGGAGTTGGGGCAACAGTCACCAGGGCGATGCCTGCCGCGAGTGCGAAAGGAGCGGCAACGGCGTGGATCCATCCACGCCATAGGGGCTTGGTTTCGAGGAGCTCAGCCATGGGTCAAGAATAACTTACGTTTCAGTAAGTTACCCACTGGTAACAAATGGCCGGGCGATTTTGACCGGCGACTGCACCGGCCCGGCAGCTCGGGGCGGTAGCCTTGGATGTGCGCCGTCGTTACAAGCAAGGAAGTCAGGTGAGAGTCCGGTGGAGCTGCCCGGTTTCCTCTATGGCTTCTACGAGCGAAAACTGCTGCGCTCCCTCAAGCAAGACAGGATCCCGCGGCACATCGGTGTGATGGTGGACGGAAACCGCCGGTGGGCCAGACAGTTCAACGCACCCACCAGCCAAGGACACCAAGCGGGCGCGGACAAGATCCACGAATTCCTCGGCTGGTGCCAGGAACTCGGTGTCAAGGTAGTGACCCTCTACATGCTCTCCACGGACAATATGAGCCGCTCCGGTGAAGAACTGGACTTGCTCATGGGCATCATCGCGAACACGATGGACCGCCTCGACGAGGACGAGAATGTCTCCGTCCACGCGATGGGCGCACCGGAACTCCTCCCGGACTACCTGGCCGAGCGCCTCAACAAACTGACCGCCCGCACCCCGGTCCACGAAAAGATCCACGTGAACGTGGCCGTAGGATACGGCGGACGCCGCGAAATTGTCGACGCCGTACGGGAACTCCTGCACGATGCCGTCACCAAAGGACGCAACATGTCCGACGTCGCAGATGAACTTTCGGTGGACGACATCTCCCGGTTCCTCTACACGCGTGGCCAGCCCGATCCGGACCTTGTCATCCGCACCTCAGGGGAGCAGCGGCTCTCGGGGTTCCTCATGTGGCAAAGCGCCTACAGCGAGTTCTACTTCTGCGAAGCCCTCTGGCCGGCCTTCCGCAAGGTCGATTTCCTGCGCGCGCTCAGGGACTACGCAGGGCGCCAGCGGCGATTCGGGACCTGACCCCGGTCCCGTTCACGGGGAATTAATCAGTTGGCAATGCGACTTGCCGACACAGGTTGCGGAATTTCTTGTGAGGGGGATTACGTTAATCCCATCAGCAGGCAAAACCGCCCGCTGATCGGGGAGGCCAGTATATGGAGCGAACTATCGCACCAGTTACATGGGAGGCCAAGCCCGGCCTTCCGGCCGAGCCGCTTCACCATTAGGCCGGGCGAACTGCCCGGGGCTGGAGTCGATGTGGCTATTTCTGAGCAACTGCCCGCAATGGTTTCCGACGGGGAAAGTGCAGCTACCTCTCGCACCAAGCGGGTCTCACAAAAAGCGCGGACCGTAACGTCCGCCACAGGCCGCAGCTACGTGATCGATACGTCCGTCCTGCTATCCGATCCACACGCACTGTTGCGCTTCGCCGAACACGAGGTCATTGTCCCCATCGTGGTCATCAGCGAACTGGAAGGAAAACGCCACGATCCCGAACTGGGCTACTTCGCCCGAAAAGCCCTGAGGCTCCTGGACGATCTGAGGATTGAACACGGCGGACTGGACCACGCCATCCCCATCGGGAAGGACGGCGGACTCCTCAGGGTGGAAATGAACCACATCTCCCCGGAAGTGCTCCCCGCAGGATTCCGCGGAGGCGACAACGACAGCCGGATTCTGGCAGTAGCCAAAAACCTGGCCAACGAAGGCCACAACGTTACGGTCGTCTCCAAAGACCTCCCCATGCGCGTTAAAGCCTCCGCCATGGGCCTCCACGCGGACGAATACCGCAACGAACTCGTCAAAGACTCCGGCTGGACCGGGATGGCCGAAGTGGACGCAACTGAAGAAGAAATCACCACCCTCTACGGCCACGAACCCACCTTCATCCCTGCAGCCGCAGAACTCCCCGTCAACACAGGACTCGTTCTCCTCTCCAACCGTGGCTCCGCCCTCGGCCGGGTAGGGGCCGACAAACAGGTCCGGCTCGTCAAAGGCGACCGTGACGTCTTCGGACTCCATGGACGCTCCGCAGAACAACGGCTCGCCATCGACCTCCTCATGGACCCCGCTGTGGGCATCGTCTCCATCGGTGGTCGAGCAGGCACAGGCAAGTCCGCTCTTGCCCTCTGCGCGGGCCTGGAAGCCGTCCTGGAACGCCGGGAACACCGCAAAGTAGTGGTATTCCGACCCCTCTACGCAGTGGGCGGCCAGGAGCTCGGCTACCTCCCCGGCTCCGAATCCGAGAAAATGAACCCTTGGGCGCAGGCCGTGTTCGACACCCTCGGCGCACTCGTCAGCCAGGAGGTCGTCGAAGAAGTCATGGACCGGGGCATGCTCGAAGTCCTGCCACTGACCCACATCCGCGGGCGTTCCCTGCACGACGCCTTCGTGATCGTTGACGAAGCACAGTCACTCGAGAAAAACGTGCTCCTCACAGTGATGAGCCGCATCGGACAAAACTCCAAAATCGTCCTCACCCACGATGTCGCCCAGCGTGACAACCTCCGTGTGGGACGGCACGATGGGGTCGCGGCCGTAGTAGAGACGCTCAAGGGCCATCCGCTGTTCGGACACATCACGTTGACCCGCTCTGAGCGGTCGCCGATTGCTGCCCTGGTGACGGAGTTGCTCGAAGGGGCTGAGATCTAACTGTTGCGTGGCCGTGGCCGTGGTTCGGTTCGCCGGGCTGCGGCCCTTCGCCGTCGCTTAGACACGCCGCTTAGGGACCCTCTCGGTCGCTGAGCGACCTTGCCGGGGCCGAAGCGTCGCGATGCGCTCCTCTGCGAAGGACCGCAGCTCGGCTAGCGGTATTGGTCGCCGACGCTGCGAAGGACCGCAGCTCGGCTAGCGGTATTGGTCGCCGACGCTGCGAAGGACCGCAGCTCGGCTGGCGATCAGTGCGGTTAGAGCTTGAGGTAGGTTTTTAGTTCTTCGTGGCCTTGGACTTTTAGGGTCCAGTGGGGGCGGGTGAACGTGGTGGGGGTGAGTCGGACTCTTTGGACCTCCTCTACTTTTTCGCCCCAGCCGTCGCGGAAGGTGCCGTTCAGTTCGTAGCCGAGGCTGGTGGAGACGCCCAAGGATTGCTGGTTCCAAGTGGCCGCCTCGGACTCGGCTACTTCGGCGCCCAGGTGGTCAAACGCGAAGCTCACGACGGCGGCACGCATCTCCTTGCCGAAACCCTGGCCCTGCGCGGACTGCTTGAGCCACGAGCCCGTGCTGACTGTTTTGAGGGTGTTGAAGCCCTTGGCGCCGATGTCCTGGACGCCGAGGAGTTCGTCGTCGTGCCAGACTCCAAGGAGGAGGGTCCAGGAGTCCTTGGTGAAGTTGGCGCGGCAGCGCCAGTACCACTGGGCCATGTTGGGAGCGAGCTCGTCGTCGGGAAGTTCTGTCCACGGCATGCTGAACGGGTTCCTTCCGGGGTCGTGGACACCGGAACGGGCCGCTGCCACGGCGGAAGGGATGTCTTCGTCGAGGACGGGACGGATGGTCAACCTCGGAGTGGTGAGGGTGAGTCCGAACGGGGGCCACATTTCTGCCAGCGATGTCATCGCCGTAGCTTAGCCCGGATGAGAGCCGCCGCTCAGGCGGCAGGGCCGATGTCCCACGGGATGTGGCGGCGGACGTCTGTGAGATTCATCGATTCCGCCAGGAAAAGATCGTCCAGCATGTACTCGTCCACTGCAAGGATCTTGAGCCAGTGGCCCTTGCCCGCGGAGTCGCCGTCAAGGCTCTGGCTGGCCACGCAAACACCTGTGCCGACATCGATCCTGATCAACGTCCGGCCGGTGTGTGCCAAGGGTGCATCCGGGTCTGAGGGGACGTAAGTCCGGCTTGGGGTAACGATGGTTTCCAAAGCGAGGCCGCCCTCATGGTCCACCTCGCGGGGTTGCTCCAGGAAGACCCGGTTGGTGTCCGGAAACTCCAGGGGGACTGGCGCGTTGCCGGCAAGCTCCACGGGATCGAGGGCGGCGGCAAGGCGACCATTGCCAAAGGAGGGCTCACCGTACGCGGCTTCGGGTCGACGGCGGACCAGGCCGGCGTCGTCATAAACCGGAGTCACAAGGTGAGCCGGAAGTAGCCACGAACGCCGGGTGGCACTGACGTAAAGATCGGCCCTGGAGTCGTTGATGCCGGTGGTGCTGTGCAAAAGCAGGCCGTCCGGCGTCTCAAGGCGGAGGGCACCCGGGCGCCTGAGCCATGCCCGGACCATGGCGGCGCCGGAGGCGGGCCGTTCGAGGTACTCAAAGCGGAGGCTGGTCCACTTCCACGGCGAAGAGCGGCAAAGATTGCGGAATGTGGAGGACAAGTCAAAACCCGGTCCAGCTGCACTGTAGCGCCCCATATCCACAGTTTACCCAAGCGTTTAAGCAGGCCGGACGGCCAAAGCGGGATAGCATCCGAAGGTGATCCGACGACTCTCAGACCTCTGGACCGACTGCCCCCTGGGCTTTTGGCTCGTGGTGGCAGCGTGCCTGTACTTCGTGGTGATGGCAGTGCGTCTCACGGTCATAGACATCCGGAGCCACCTGCTGCCGAACCGAATTGTGTTCCCTTCCTACGCAGTGGCTGGAGTGCTGCTGCTGGCTGCGGCACTAGTGGTGTACTTCGCTGATTCAGCCCTGGAAGGTGCACCGGCGGCTGTGCTCTTTGGTGTCCCCGGTCTGGGGGTTATTGCCGGCGGTGCCGTGCTCTGGCTGTTCTACTTCATACTCCGGCTCGTTCATCCACCCGGGATGGGCTTTGGCGACGTCAAGCTGGCCGGGGTGCTGGGCCTCTATTTGGGCTACTTGGGGTGGAGCCACGTCTTTGCCGGGACGTTCGCTGCGTTCCTTTTAGGCGGGCTGTGGAGCCTGGGCATGTTGGTGGCCCGGCGAGGCACGCTGCGTTCGGCTATTCCGTTTGGCCCGTTCATGCTGGTGGGAACGGCAGCCGCCATGGTGATCCTGCCGGCGTGAAACTTCCACCAGTGCCAACTGCGGCCAAATTGCAACGCTGTCCGTATTCTCGGCGTTCACCGGACTGCGTCATGCTTAGCCCAGCGAGTGTTCGGATCACGCGACCATCGAATTGAAGGAAAGCTGACACCATGGGTGCACCCGAATTCGTGCTCAAACTGCGGGAAAAGATCGGCAACGACCCCCTATGGCTGCCCGCTGTGCGAGGAGTGGTGTTCGATGACGAAGGCAGGGTGTTGTTGGGGCAGCGTGCCGACAACGGGCACTGGGCACTCATCACAGGAATGCTGGAGCCCGGGGAACATCCTGCACCCGGGCTCGTGCGGGAAATCTTCGAGGAAACAGCGGTGGTGGCCGAGACTGAGCGCATCATCGGCGTCGGAGTTGTAGGTCCAGTGACCTTCCCCAATGGCGACGTGTGCGACTTCCTGGACATCACGTTCCGCTGCCGATACGTCTCGGGAGAAGCCCGGGTCAACGATGACGAATCACTGGCTGTCGGATGGTTCGCGCTGGATGACCTTCCGGAGATGAGCGCCGGAAACCTTGAGGCCATCAGGCTTGCCACGGAGCCCGAAGGCCCCGTGGCGTACCAGGTGGAGGACTAACGCTACATTCTGCCCGCATCGGCCGTTGGGCGATCCATTTCGACGCCATCCGAACCGGCCAGCTCCGCTTCCAGTCGCGCAGTCTCGAGGCGCTCGGCCTCAAGCCTGTCCGCCTCTTCGCCACCCACAGCCTCGCCGCGCGCCACCATGCCGGCGGTGTCTGAGAGCGGGATCTGCTTCAATGTGATGGCCAGGATCAATGCGATAGCGATGAACGGCACCAGGTACCAGAAGACGGGCGCCAGCGAGTTGGCATAGGCGTTGACGATCGCATCACGCAACTGTTCGGGCATCTGCGCCAAGGCCTGGGGATCCAGAGTGCTGGTGGACTGTGAAGCCTGCTCGGCAGAGGCTCCGGCACCTGTGAACGCCTCGGTAAGTGACTCGGCCAAGCGGTTGGTGAAGATTGCTCCAAAGACGGCGACACCCAGTGATGCCCCTACCTCACGGAAGTAGTTGTTGGTGCTGGTAGCCGTACCAATCTGGTCAGCGGGCACGGAGTTCTGCACTACCAGGACGATGACCTGCATGATCAGTCCCAAGCCCGCGCCGAAGATGAAGAGCTGCACGCAGATGACCCAGATGGGGGTGGCCGCCGTGAGCGTGGTCAGCCACAGCATCGCAGCGATGGTGAGCGCTGCACCCAGGATGGGGTACATCTTGTACTTGCCGGTCTTGGAAATGCGGATACCGGAGTAGATGGACGTACCCATCAGGCCCACCATCATGGGCAGCATCAGCAGGCCGGATTCAGCTGCGGAAGTCCCGGAGGACATCTGCAGGAACGTGGGAACGAAGGCAATGGCAGCGAACATGCCGAGGCCCAACGTGAAGCCGATGGCCGTTGCGTTGATGAAGATGGGGTTCCTGAACAGGCTCAGCGGAATGATGGGGTCCTCGGCGCGACGTTCAACGATCACGAAGGCAAAGGCCGCCAGGACCATCCCGGCGCCAAACGCCCACGTAAGGGGTGAATCCCAGCCTTCGTCCTTCTTGCCACCAAAGTCGGTGAAGAAGATGAGGCACGTGGTGGCAGCGGAGAGGAACAGGACACCAAGGATGTCGATCTTCTTCTCTGCCTTCTTGTTGGGCAGCGTCAGGGTGAACCAGGCAGTGATGAACGCAGCGATGCCAATGGGGATGTTGATGTAGAAAGCCCATTCCCAGGTGAGGTGGTCCACGAAGAACCCACCCAGCAGAGGTCCGGCCACGGCGGAAAGGCCGAAGATGGCGCCCAGCGGGCCCATGTATTTGCCTCGCTCTTTGGCGGGAACGATGTCAGCGATGATGGCCTGCGAGAGGATCATGAGGCCGCCGCCGCCGAGGCCCTGGATGGCGCGGAAGATCACGAAGCCCCAGAAGTCCGTAGCAAACGCGCAGCCCACGGACGCGAGCGTAAACAGGGCGATGGCCACGAGGAACAGGTTGCGACGCCCCAGGATGTCACCGAATTTGCCGTAAATGGGCATCACGATGGTGGTGGCGAGGAGATATGCCGTGGTGATCCACGCCTGGTGCTCCACTCCGCCCAGCTTGCCCACGATGGTAGGCATGGCAGTGGAGACGATGGTCTGGTCGAGGCTGGACAGGAGCATGCCTGCGATCAGCGCCGAGAAGATGATCCAGATGCGCTTCTGGGTCAGCAGCAAGGGCTCTGCTGCCTTCGAGAGTGTACTCATGCGGGGTCCTTCGAGGTTTCAAGGGGGTTGGGGCCCAGTTGGCGGTTCGTAGCCAGCGGCTGGGCAAAGAGTTTCCGTGCGGCGGTGAGGTTCTGTTCGAGGATCCCGCGGTAGGGGCTCGTATTGTCCTCCGAGAAGAACTGCTGTGCTGTCTTCTTTGAGACTGCCCCGAACACCACCGTTGCCGTTATGACTTCGGGGTGCCCGGGGTCCAGCCCTTCACGGGCGGCCACCAGCGCGGCGAATTGTCGTTCGCGGGCCTCCCCCTCGAGGGTGAGCCGTGCCAGAAGTTGTGGTTCAGCCGTAATGGCAGCGATGAACTGTTGGACCTCGGTACGACTGATGGACGAACGCTCCATCAGGGTCACGGTGAGCACGTGCAGGGCTGCCAGGAGAGTCCCGGAGATGCTGTCCGGCGTGCGGGAAGGGTTCTGGTTGAATGCCTCCAAGGCCTCTTCAGGCAACTCATCCGAGAACGAACCGATCACGGCGTCTTCCTTGGAATGGAAGTAGTTGAAGAAAGTCCGGCGCGAAATCCCCGCCTCTTCGCAGACTTCCTCAACTGTGAAGCCGCCCAGGCCTTGCGCCGCGGTCATGGAACGGGCGACGGCGGTGATCGCCGTCCGCGTGGCAGCCCGCTTGCGCTCGCGGAGGCCACCATCAGTATTTGCACTATTGCTCACATAGTAAAGTTTTGCACTCTTAATAGAAAAGTGCAAAAAATTCCCCCTGGTTCTTGGACAGCTGGTGACCTTAAGAAGGGTCCCAAGGGCGTCTACCGGACAAACTTCCGGGTACGACGACGGCCGGTACCTTTCGTGCGAAAGGTACCGGCCGTCGTCGTGCTTTGAGTTTTAGTTCTTGTGAGCCGGGGAGGTCATGGTAGTGACGTCCAGGGCCTTGTCGAGCTCTGCCTCGCTGACCTTGCCTTCGCCCTCGCCGACGAAGCCAAGCTTCTCGGTGGCCTGGCGGATGGTCAGGCCCTCCTTGACGGCGATTTTGGCGATCTTGGCCGCGTTCTCGTAACCGATGAACTTGTTCAGCGGGGTGACGATGGACGGTGAAGCCTCGGCAAGGAAGCGTGCGCGCTCAACGTTGGCGGTGATGCCGTCGATCATCTTGTCGGCCATGACGCGGCTGGTGTTGGACAGCAGGCGGATGGACTCAAGGAGGTTGGCAGCCATGACGGGGATGCCCACGTTGAGTTCGAAGGCGCCGTTGGTTCCAGACCATGCGATTGCGGTGTCGTTGCCGATGACCTGGGCGCAGACCATGATGGACGCTTCGCAGATGACCGGGTTGACCTTGCCCGGCATAATCGAGGAGCCCGGCTGAAGATCCGGGATGGCGATTTCGCCGAGGCCCGTGTTGGGGCCGGATCCCATCCAGCGGAGGTCGTTGTTGATCTTCATGAAGGAGATCGCGATGTTGCGCAGCTGGCTGGAACCTTCGATGAGGCCGTCGCGGTTAGCTTGGGCCTCGAAGTGGTCGCGTGCCTCGGTCAGCGGCAGGCCGGTGTCGGCGGCGAGCAGTTCGATGACGCGCTCCGGGAAGCCGGCCGGGGTGTTGATGCCGGTACCAACAGCGGTGCCACCCAGGGGAACTTCGGCAACGCGGGGGAGTGCTGCGTTGATGCGCTCGATGCCGTACCGGACCTGCGCAGCGTACCCGCCGAACTCCTGGCCGAGCATTACCGGCGTGGCGTCCATGAGGTGGGTACGGCCGGACTTGACGACGTCCTTGAACTCCACGGCCTTGCGGTCGAGGGAAGCGGCCAGGTACTCGAGCGCCGGGATCAGGTCATTGATCAGGGCCGAGGTGGCTGCCACGTGCACGGACGTCGGGAAGACATCGTTGGAGGACTGTGACGCGTTCACATGGTCGTTCGGGTGGACAACTTTGTCACTCCCGGCGGCCGCGAGGGCACGCGATGCGAGCTCGGCGATGACCTCGTTGGTGTTCATGTTGGAGGAAGTGCCCGAGCCGGTCTGGAAAACGTCAATCGGGAAGTCGCCGTCGTACTTACCGGTCGCCACCTCATCGGCAGCTGCGGCGATAGCCTCGGCGAGCTCACCATCGAGCACCCCCAGTTCGGCATTCGCAAGGGCAGCGGCCTTCTTGACGCGGGCAAGAGCCTCGATGTGGGTGCGCTCAAGCGTCTTGCCGGAGATCGGGAAGTTCTCCACAGCACGCTGCGTCTGGGCGCGGTACAGGGCGTTCACGGGGACGCGAACTTCGCCCATCGTGTCATGTTCAATACGGAACTCAGTGGTGGAAGTCATGGGGCTAGCTTAGGGCGATTGGACGCTTCACAGAAAACCCGGAGAGGAGTGCTACGTGCTCCGGCGCTGGGGCCGGAGCACGTCTTCCTAGAGCTTGCCGATCCCGGAAACGAGGGCCGCACGGCCTTCGTCGAGCTTGTACGACAGACCGATGACGGCAACGCGGCCGTCGTCGATGGCGTCGGAAATCACACGGGAGCTGTCAGCCAGGCGAGCCGCAGTTTGCTTGACGTGTTCCACCACCATGTCGTTGACGTCCTCCTGGCTATTGCGCTTGGCCGTCAGGACTGACGGGGTGATGCGCTCCACGAGGTCGCGGATGAAGCCCGGAGGCATCTCGCCCGTTTCGACGGCTGCCTTGGTGGCCTTGACAGCTCCACAGCTGTCATGGCCAAGAATGACGATCAGCGGAACCCGGAGTTCGCTGATGCTGTACTCGAGGGAGCCCAGGACTGCGTCATCAATGACCTGGCCGGCAGTGCGCACCACGAAGGCGTCACCGAGACCCAAGTCAAAGATGATTTCTGCAGCGAGCCGTGAATCCGAGCATCCGAAGATCACGGCAAAGGGGTTCTGGTTTTCGATGAGTGAAGATCGTCGCGAAGCGTCCTGGTTGGGGTGCAGGGATTCGCCGGAAACAAAACGTTCGTTGCCCTCGCGGAGACGGCGCCACGCCAGGGCTGGAGTCAGGTATGTAGGCACGAGCCTTACTTTACGACGCGGACGTGGCAGTCCGTAAAACTGTTGCGCCCGGTTAGGAGGAGAGCCGGGCTAGGAGGACGGCTGCGCGGAAGCAGTCGCAGTAGCCGGTGCGCTTGCAATTGGCGCCTGCTCTGCAGATTTCACGACGGCGGCAGCCAACGTTGCGAACTCATCCAGGTTTGCGGTGCCACTCAGGATAAGCGTGGTACCGCGGTACTCGAGGACCATGCTTCGCTTTTCTTTGCCTGAGTCCCGGAGCTCCCATTCCTGGCCGCCCGCGTTGCGCGTGCCGGTGACGGGAAGGTTCTCCGTCTGCTGCAAGACCCACGTGGGGTTCGCCTGGTTGGTCTGGGTGAGGCCAATGAAATTTTCCTTGGGAGTCAGGAAACCGACCTCCCAAGTAGGGACGCCGCTTCCGGTGCCGGACTCCCAGCGGGCGTAGTTGGGCTTGAATGTGTCGCCCGTATCCGGGGTAACCGGTGTGAATCCCGCCACACCTGTGGCATTGCGGGCGATGGCCGCCACGTCAACATCAGGTCTGAAACCCTCGCCCTTGGGAGCGGGGTTCATCAAAACGATGGGGAGGAAAGCCAGTACGCAGACAAGCAGCGCAATGACCATGCCGATGACCGAAGCGTTGGCCCGCTTGGCAGCTTTCGCCGCAATGACGGGTTTATAGGGGGCATCCGGGACTGCCTGGGCATCGTTTTGGTTAGCCGCTGCAGCATTAGGTGGGTTCTCTGCTGTTGGCTTGTCCTGCGTTTCACTCACCTGTCCATGATCCCTTATCCCGGCAGGGAACACACAACCGGAACCTCACCACCGGTATTGCGGGCGGTGGTCATCCAACGACTCCCGGACTACGCGGCGACTATGATCGTTGGTAGAGGAACCCCGGGTTGCTCCGTGCAACCATGTCCGGTCCCGTGAATCGTCACTCGAAGAAGAGGTTCAAGTGTCTCCTGCACCAATGACCCAGCAGTATTCCACGATTTCGCCGTCGCTCGCCGTCGGCCTCGACGAACCCGACCGCAACCTTGCGCTTGAACTCGTCCGTGTCACCGAAGCCGCGGCAATTGCCGGTGGCCACTGGGTAGGTTTCGGCGACAAAAACAAGGCAGACGGTGCTGCCGTCGATGCCATGCGTTCGTTCCTTCACACCGTCCACTTCAACGGCGTCGTGGTCATCGGTGAAGGCGAAAAAGATGAAGCCCCCATGCTGTTCAACGGCGAGCAGGTTGGTGACGGCACCGGTCCCGAGTGCGACGTCGCCGTGGACCCCATCGATGGAACGCGCCTGACTGCCCTGGGCATCAACAACGCCCTCGCAGTGTTGGCAGTTGCTGAGCGCGGATCCATGTTCGACCCCTCCGCTGTGTTCTACATGGAGAAGCTCGTTACCGGCCCCGAAGCCGCGGACATGGTGGACCTGCGCCTCCCCGTCAAGCAGAACCTGCACCTCATCGCCAAAGCCAAGGGCGTCAAGGTCAACCAGCTCAACGTCATGATCCTGGACCGCGACCGCCACCGCCCCCTCGTGGAAGAAATCCGCGAAGCCGGTGCCCGCACCAAGTTCATCATGGACGGCGACGTCGCCGGCGCCATCGCCGCAGCACGCTCCGGCACCGGCGTTGACGCCCTCATGGGCATCGGCGGTACCCCGGAAGGCATCGTTGCAGCCTGTGCCATCAAGTCGCTCGGCGGTGTTATCCAGGGCCGCCTGTGGCCGACCTCGGACGAAGAGAAGCAGAAGGCCATCGACGCCGGGCACGACCTCGACCGCGTCCTCTCCACCAACGACCTCGTCACCTCGGACAACTGCTACTTCGCAGCAACCGGCATCACGGACGGCGACCTCCTCCACGGCGTGCGCTACCAGAAGGATCGCGTCATGACGCAGTCCATCGTGATGCGCTCCAAGTCCGGGACGGTCCGCTTCGTAGAGGCTGAGCACCACGCATCCAAGTGGGAGACGTACGCGCGCAAGCCGTAAGTCTCCCCGGCGCAACGCGGCTTTGGCCGCAAAGAGCGCCCCATCGCTCTGCGGCTATCTCCTCGTACCTCGTCGATTTGATGCCGCTGACGCGATAGGGCGCTCTTTGCTGTCTGGATTCCGTTGGTGCCGCGGCTTCCGGCTTCGCGCTGTTTTGGAGTGGGCAGGGCGGGGGGTGTGCCGTCACCACCTACTTTGACTTGGGAACCCTGCCGACACGCCGTGACCTGCGGCGTGGCGCGGAGTAGCCCGCCTCAAAGTGGGCAGGGCGGTACGGGTTCCTTGTGTTGACTCGGTGAGCGGGTCTAGCGGAGTTTGTCGCGGAGCTTCCGTGCCAGTTGGTAGGCGCCGTAGCGGAGCTTGTTGACCGGGAGGTCCCATGTGCCGGGGTAGGAGACTTCGCGGCCTCCGAATGACTTTTTGAACGCGGTGAAGCCCGCCCATTTGTGGTCCGGCTGGTCTTCCGGTGCCACTCCCCAGAGGTCCACGTGTTTGAGGCCCTTTTCCTTGGCGTCGGCCATCAGGGTTACCAAGAGGGGGATGCCCGCGCTGAGTTTGCGATGGGTGTCGTCCAAGGCCGCGTGGGCGTACACACGAGTGTCAGCGGAGTCATAGGCGAAAGCAGCGGCGATGGGTTCGCCCTCAAGCTCCGCGATAAACAGCGTTCCAGCGCCGTTGGGCAGCAGGGACGCAGCTACTTGGGTGAGGTACTCGTCGCTTTGGGGCTTGAAGCCGTTCCGGGCTGCTGTCAGGTGGAGGAAATGCAGGAGCACCGAGATATCGGCGGGATCCTGGGAGGCGCGGAATGTCACGCCCTTCTTGTGGATGTTCCGGTAGAGGTTCCTGTTGGTCGGTTTCATGCCAGCAAGGACGTCTTTGAAATCCCCCTCAAGATCCACGATCCAGCTGAGCTCCGGCTGCTGGTTGACCGGCGCCGGCCGCAAGCCGCGGGCGCGAAGGAGAGCATCGGCGTCGGACGCTGTAAACCCTGCGGCAGCGGGCTCCATCCGCACGAACACCGCACGCTCCGCCTTGGCTAGATCCACCAGGGCTGCGGTGGCGGCGTCGAAAGCTTCCACGGACTCCGCGACGGGGCCGTAGGGTGCATAAATGACCTTGCCGGCCGGGTTTTTCTCCTCGACGGCGAGGAAACTCCAGCCCGGACCGGACTGCTCATGGACACGGCGTCCCAGGGAACGCTGGACAGCCGCCCATGCGGGCGTTTGCAGGAAAAACTCCATAAATCAGTTCCCCAGCCCGGTGGTCACCGCGAAGGCAATGCTGGTGTCCGTGGCGCCCTGCACGGGGTGGACGTTCACGGGGGCCTCGATGTCGGGGATGAACGCGGCGGCGCCCCGCTGCAGCCGGAGGTCGCTCTTGGGGGAATCGAGCATCACCGAACCTGACACCACCACGACGACGGCGGGTCCGGTCTGCGCCAGCGGTACCGGCTCGGCGCCAGGGCCAAGCTCAATGCGCTGCAGTTGGAATTCCTTGAAAGGCGGGCGATACAGTTCCTGCCCGAATTCGGTCCCGCTCGCCTCGACGCGGGGCACGCCGAGTGCTTCGAAACGCACGGTCTTCAGCAGCTCCGGAACGTCCACGTGCTTGGGCGTCAGCCCGCCGCGGAGAACATTGTCCGAGGACGCCATGACCTCCACGCCCAATCCGTGGAGGTAGGCGTGGACGTTGCCGGCCGGCAGGTAAACTACGTCGCCGGGCTCCAGGGACAGGTGGTTGAGAAGAAGCGAAATGAGGACGCCCGGATCACCGGGGAAAGCCTCGTTGATGTCCAGCATTGCGGTCAAGGCTTCGCGGTGCGGCTCCAGCGGTGCGCCGGCGGCCAGGACAGCGACTACCTCGTTGATTGCGTCGGAGACGTCGGTGCCACCCTGGATGAGTCGGCTGAATGCGGACTTCAGGGCCGCAGGCTCATCGGGCTGTCCGAGATCTGAGATGACGCCGTTGATGACGTCCGGCATATCGACTGCTGCAGAATCAAGGACGTGTGCCAGGTGCTCAAAGATGACCTTGGACGAAGCAGGTGAACGGAAACCACACAGTGCCTTGAACGGAGTGAGGGCAAAGATCATCTCCGGCTTGTGGTTGTCATCCCGGTAGTTGCGGTCTGCTGCATCGGCGGGAATGCCGGCCGCGTTCTCCCTTGCGAATCCCTCCCGAGCTTGGTCAAGGCTGGGGTGCACCTGCAAGGACAGCGGCTGCTCTGCGGCCAGGAGCTTGGTGAGGAACGGCAGCCGTGGGCCGAATTCGGCGACGCTTTCCCGGCCCAGGCAGCGGAGGGGATCCGAGGCGATCAACGCGTCCAAGGGCTGGGTGACCCCGTTGGGGTGGACGGCTGTGGAGGGGGAGTCCGGGTGGGCTCCGATCCACATTTCGGCTTCGGGACCACCTGATGCCGGCCGACCAAGCAAGCCGGCGATCGCCGTCGTCGAACCCCACGCGTAGGGTCGCAAAACATTCTCAATCTGGTACACGAAAGAAAGTCCTTATCGTTGCGCTGAACGTGCGGTGGGCGGAGGCGGCTTACAGCGGTGCGCACTGTCCGTTGGTGGCCACGAGGTCACGGATGCCTTGCTCATCGCCTTGGGCCTTGAGGCCATTCAACAATTCGATGGTGATCGGGGTGCCGTCCGGTGTGGTGGTCACCGGTGTGAAATCGGCCGACGGCGACGGCAGCTGACCCGCGGTAACAGACCCGGCAACCGGACCAGCGGCCATGATGGCTCCGCCAGCGGCTCCATCATAGGAAACGACGGCGTCACTCGCCTTGGGGGAGTTGGACGAAGCCAGCACTTCCTGGACCTTGGAATGGATCAGGTCAAAGTCAGGCACCGTGGAGAAGGACGCGTCAAAGTCCGGGGGGCCGATAGTAAGGCGCTTGACAGGCTGGTTCTTGGACTTCAGGGCGAGGTCCACAAAGCTGCCCAGCTGGTTCGAAGAAATGTTGGAGTCAACCACCTTGGTGCCGGCGTTGGCGATGTCCTCGAACTTGGTGAGAAGCGTGGCAGGGTCCAACTGCTTGAGCATGGCCTGCTGGACGCACTGCTGTCGAGCGATGCGGGCGTAGTCATCCACGAATTCGCGGGAACGTCCGTACCAAAGGGCCTGGAAGCCATTCAAATGCTGGTCGCCGGCCGGGATCCAGCCATCAGGCATGCCGTGAATTCCGTTGGCCTCGTCAGTGACGGGACCACTGATGGGTACCCAGCCACCGGCTTTGATACGGATGCCGCCCATGGCATCGATGAGCTTGGCGAAACCGTCCATGTCCACCAGGACGTACGCTTGGACGGTGATGCCCAGAGTGCCTGACACCGCTTCGAGAGTGGCCTGCGCTCCGGGATCCGCAACCCCGGGATAGAGATCCTGGTGGTTGTTGGTGACCTCGGTGTTGACAGCGTTGATGAGGCATTCGTCGCCGCAGTTGTAGCCATCGGGGTAGATCTCGCGCATGGGCGAGCCCTCGCTGAACTGCGCGTTCTGAAGGTTGCGGGGGACGGAGATGATGGCGCTCTCGCCCGTTTTGGCGTCGACGCTGATGACCGAGAGGCTGTCCGGGCGGCGGCCGGTCCTGTCGTCTCCGGCGTCGCCACCCATCATGAGGAAGTTGTAGCGCCCGTCCACCGGATCAATGGCGGGACCGGCATTGAAGATACTGCCGATCGCATTGCGGCTCACGTTCAGGACGTAGGCGAGGTACCCCAGCGATCCGCTGGCAAGGACAGTGGTTATCGCCAGGACAACGGCGATGATGGGCCGCATTCCCGGTGCCAGGAGTGCGGGCCTGATGATCCTCAGGGTATTGAGGAACAGGAAGGCCCAGCCCAAGGCCAACGCCACGAGGATCACGATGATGAACAACGATCCCACGGGGTGGGTGACAATGCTGAGCAGCATCGTCCGGTTCACCAAGGCTATGAACAGCGTGAGCAAGGCAAGAGCCCACACAGTGATGGTGACCCGCAAAGCGATGCGGCCAAGTTTGCGGTCCCCGGCAACGATTTGGGCGCTACCGGGAACGAAAAGAGTGAGGAGGACCAGCACGAAGGCGCGTTTGGTCCGCACCGGAGCGCTTGCGCCGGACGGATAGCGGACGGGATCAGTCAGGGCGGAACCGGGCTGACTCGGGGGCTTGTGCATGGTTATCAACCGCTGCCTTCCTAGCGGGAGCTCCGGGCGGAAGCATTGGCAGGGGAGAAGACCTCTTCCACTTTGTGGCGGAGGTTTTCACCCTTCTTGGTGGCGACGTCGTTCAGTTCCTGGGCGAAGGTGAGGAGGTCTGCTCGGAGCTTCGAAGCGAGTTCGTCGGTTCCCGAAGCCAACATGCGAACGGCAAGGAGCCCCGCGTTGCGGGCGCCTGCGATGGACACGGTGGCCACGGGAACGCCGGCAGGCATCTGCACGATGGACAGCAAGGAGTCCATGCCGTCCAACGTTTTGAGGGGGACAGGGACGCCGATGACGGGAAGGGGCGTGACGGAAGCCAGCATGCCGGGAAGGTGCGCTGCCCCGCCCGCTCCGGCAATGATGACGCGCAATCCGCGTTCGTGGGCCGTTTGGCCGTACCGGATCATCTCAGTAGGCATGCGGTGGGCTGAAACGACATCTGCCTCAAAGGGGATGCCGAACTCGGCCAGGGCGTCCGCAGCGGCCTCCATGACCGGCCAATCGGAATCCGAGCCCATCACAAGCCCAACGAGCGGGGTTGTTGCTTTTGACGTCATGCGGTCTCCTCAAAGGTGGTCTGCTCCGGCTTGCGGCCGTCACGGATGATGTTGGCCACGGTGGTAGCGCGCCGGCGTACGGAGTCGACGTCGGAAACCGAACTGCCAACGAGGTTTACGTGGCCGATCTTGCGGCCCGGGCGGACGGACTTGCCGTAGGAGTGCACCTTTGCGGCGGGCTCGAAGGCCAAGGCCATGGGGAAGGCCCTAAAGAGATCCTGGTTGTCGCCGCCCAGGAAGTTCTTCATGACCACCACCGGGGCCAAGGCATCGGTAGCCCCCAATGGAAGGTCCAGGACGGCGCGCAGGTGCTGCTCGAACTGGCTGGTGATGGAACCGTCCTGCGTCCAGTGACCGGTGTTGTGCGGGCGCATGGCAAGTTCATTGATGAGGAAGCCTGCTCCCACTCCCGGAGTTTCGAACAGCTCGGCAGCCATGACCCCGGTGACGCCGAGTTCATTGGCAATGCGCAGTGCAGCCTCTTCAGCGGCAGCGGCCACTTCAACTGAAATGTTCTGTGCGGGTGCGATCACTTCGTCGCAAACACCATCAACCTGGATGGTGTGGACGACCGGCCATGCACGGGATTCGCCACTGGGACTGCGTGCCACAAGGGCCGAGAGTTCCCGGCTGAAATCAACCTTGGCTTCGGCCAGCAGGGGACTCATGGCCTGGAACCAGTCGGCAGTTTCCAAAGCGTCGTCCGCGGAGTCAACCATCCTGACACCCTTGCCGTCATAGCCACCGCGGGGCGTCTTCAGAACGACGGGCCAGCCGATCCTGTCGCCAAAAGCCACCAGGTCTTCAACGGTGTTGACCGCTGACCACTCCGGGTTTGGCAGGCCCAGGCGATCGATCGCAGCCCGCATCACCAGCTTGTCCTGGGCGTTAACCAAGGCATCAGGGCCGGGTTGGACGTTGACGCCGGCATCCAAGAGGGCTTGCAGGTGTTCGGTGGGGACGTGTTCGTGATCAAAGGTCAGGACGTCCAGGCCCTTGGAGAACTCAAGCAGAGCGTCCAAGTCCTTGTAGTCGCCAATGGGCGCAGTGGCCACTGCAGCCACGGCAGAAACGTCCTCACCCTCGGCCAAAACACGGAGTTCGAAGCCCAAGGCGGTTGCGGGCGGAGCCATCATTCGTGCGAGCTGGCCGCCGCCAACAACGCCAATTACTGGAAAAGTCACAATGTTCAGCCTACCGAACCGGCAGCAGGATCACTGATTCTGCCGCCCATTCGAAGCCTTTTAGTCCGCTGGCCGGGGGTTATATTGTCGTTCTCACAGCTTGCTCCCGGGCAGCGCTTGGAAATCGGCGCTAAAATGGTTGAGGCCCACCGGCCCATTTTTCAACGGCCATGGAGGGTCATGATCACCACACTTGCAGATCGCATCCGCGGACTTGCCTCACTTTTTTGGCGCGAGGTGGCCAAATTTGGCGCCGTCGGCGGTGTCGCCTTTGTCATTGACTCGGCTGTTTTTATTTGGCTCTTTTCGGGCCCGATGCATGGCAGCGAGGTCTGGGCGAAGGCTCTCGCGACGATCGTGGCAAGTGTGTTCTCGTGGGTGGCCAACCGATTCTGGACGTTCCGCCACCGCAAGCAAGCCAATGTGGTTCGTGAAGCAGTGCTGTTTGGCGTGATGAACGTCATCGGGCTCCTGATTGCCTCCGGATGCGTGTGGTTCGCCAAATACATCCTGGAGCTCAATGACAAGCCGTCGTTGTTCATCGCCGGCAGTGTAGTCGGCCTCGTCCTGGGCACCATCTTCCGCTTCTTCGCCTACCGATTCTGGGTTTTCAACGAAGAGCTGGATGCCGAACCGGAGTTCTCACACGACCACGAGCTTCTGGACCTGCACCACAAACCGAAGACGGGCTCCGAGCCCGGTGCCTCCACGGCAACCGGCGAGCTCCCATCCGTCAAGAAGCTCTGACGCGGGGAAAGTCAGGAACGGCTGACGCGCTCATTCTCCAGCAGGTGCTCTGTCACTTCGAGTTCCGGGTGCACGAGTACTACGGAGCCGTCTTCTTTCCACGCGCCCAAAGAAGCTGCTAGGCATGACTCCAGGCCGTCGGAAGCGCGTACCAGCAGGCGGACGCCGGGCTCCTGTGCCGCGGCGAACCTCTCGATGAGCGACTCATGGGGGAGCCCTGAGTCGCCGCGCACGGCGGGCAATGTCGCCTCTGGTTCGTTATGTGCCATGAAGACGTCGCCGTGGGAACGGACTTCGGCAGCATAGTCCACGACGCCGGACGGCAGGTCGCCCGGCCAGCGCATGGCAAGTGCAGCGAGCGGCACGGCCACCACTGCATCGAAGCCGGCCCCGGCGCCGTCGTCGGGCTTGTCCGTCGCCAGCAGATCCGCCGAGGTGTCGTTGAAGACCACCTCCATTCCCAGTTGCCACGCGGCCAGAGCCCAGACGAAGGATTTCCAGTGTGCCGGTAGATCAAGCCTGATTGACATCCCGGGCTCGGCATCCAGTTCGTCCTGCAACAGATTGCTGGTTTTGGCTACCCAGTTATCCAGGACCCGACCTGATAGCTCCACCCGTTCGGAGTCGGGTCCGTACCAGGTGAGTCGTGGTGACGTTGAATGACCGGATCGCAGGGCGGTCATCAGGTTCGCTGCCGGGATGCTCATGCGTCAATCTTGCCACGGTGGTCCCGGGACATCCCCGGGGCCCTGCGCCTTGATTGTGAAATGCGACACACTCGATTTGTCCAGTCGTTGGGTCCGGGGCGCCCCCAGGGTCAATTTCCGCGGAAATTCAGTGAAAGTTCACCTGAACCGATCCAAGGCTTCCATTTCTCGCAGCGACATGGGGGCGGCGCGGCTGAAATGTTGGGCGTGGCGCATCCCACGTTTCCCCAGATTCTTGATTATTATCCCGGCGCGGCTTGACTGGTGGGTAGTTACACGCGTGTAATTAGTAATCAACGCCGCTGCACAGAGACCCGGAACTTCGCCGGGAATCGGAAACACATCCAAGCAGCAGCTGCAAAATCAGGAGGGACGCCATGGGGCAAGCGTTGCGTATCCAGGAAGATGCAGTCGTCGCAGAACATGCGTCGGTGAAATACCGTTCGCGGGAAGTACCGGGGGATTGGTACGTAGACCCGGCGGATCCGGAAGCGGCAGACCGATACAACCAGAATGTGCAGGAGTCTTTGGAGGACCAGGCAACTGCCCTCCTGGCTGCACATGAGGCATTGATCGGTGACCTGCCCGCAGGGCCGGATGAAGACATGGATGACCCTCCCATGGAGCTGCGTCGCCCGCTTGAAACGCCGGGGCAGCCCGTGTGGATCGGCCTGCCCCAGGGAGACTTCGATGACGAGGGCGAACTCGGCTGGCAGACAGACGCGCTGTGCGCACAGACAGATCCTGAAGCCTTCTTCCCTGAAAAGGGTGGATCAACGAGGGACGCCAAGAAGGTCTGCGGAGCGTGCAATGTCCGCTCGCAGTGCTTGGAATATGCTCTCGCCAATGATGAGCGGTTCGGTATTTGGGGCGGGCTCTCCGAGCGGGAACGTCGTCGGCTAAGGAAGCGAGCGGTCTAATTCTCAAGGAAGTGCATGTTACCGCCGTCGTGGTTTCCCACGACGGCGGCAACTATCTACCCAGGACATTGGCGGCATTGTCGGACCAGACGCGTTCGGCAGATGCCGCCATTGGCATTGATACAGGTTCCACGGATAACTCGCTGGATCTGCTCCGCGAGGCTTTCGGCCAGGACAATGTCACGTCGTTTCAGCATGCAAAGTCAGGATTCGGTGCAGCTGTCCGCGCGGGCCTGCAGGAGCTCGCCCCAGACGGGGCCCCAGACGGGGCCGGACAGGAAAGCAGCGCCGGAAAGACCCAATCCGTGCAATGGATCTGGCTCTTACACGACGATGCCGCGCCCGCGCCTGATGCGTTAGCGGAGCTCCTCCATGCCGTTGAACGCGCCCCCTCGGTGACCGTGGCGGGCTGCAAGCAGCTCGGCTGGGACAACAAGCGGCACCTGGTGGATGTGGGACTCTCGACGAGCCGCTGGGCTGAACGCCTGACGCTGATCGACGCCGACGAAGTGGACCAAGGGCAATACGATGCCCGCACAGACACTTTCGCCGTGAACTCCGCAGGCATGTTGATCCGCCGCGACGTCTGGGAACTGTTGCAAGGTTTTGATCCGGCACTGCCCGGAAGCGGCGATGACGTCGACTTCTGCTGGCGCAACTGGCTTGCAGGCAATCGCGTGGTGGTAGTCCCCAGTGCCCGCATGTTCCATGTGGAGCACCGTCCGCATGGCCTTGGCACGTCTTCCGCGGCACGTAAAGCGCAGATCCATATGCGGCTTAAGCACACGCCCTGGTGGAATGTGCCGTTCCAGGCCGTGGGCGCCTTGTTCGGCGCGATCATCCGACTGGTGCTGAGCATCCTGGTCAAAGAACCGGGCTATGGCCTCTCCCAATTCACCGCCACCATCGCCGCCCTCGTCCGGCCCGTGGCCGTAGCCAGGGGCCGCCGCGTTGCGGCCGGTACGCGCCGGGTACACAGGTCCGTGGTCCGTGGCCTGCAGACGCCAACACGGGAGGTGCGCGCCCACAGGCGTTCGCTTTTGGAAGCAATCCGCCCCGCCGACGAAACCCCGGCGGTCTCTGATCTCCTGGCGCCGGAACCGAGCGGGGATGCGGCGGATGACTTCGCCGCACTGGCAACCAATGAACGCGGCTGGGTGGGCACTGGTGCCGTCGCAGCTGCACTGGTGGCCCTTGCCGCAGCACTCGTGGGACTGCTGGGGCTTCTCCGTTCAGGCACCGTTGCCGGTGGTGGGCTCGTGCCTCTTTCGGCGTCACCGGGCGACATTTGGGCCAATGCGTCCACCTGGTGGATCTCGTTGGGCGCGGGCCTTCCCGGACACGGCGATCCGTTCGGCTATGTGCTGTGGCTGCTCTCCCTCTTCGGAAGCGGGGACGGCAATGCCGCGATGGTGTGGCTGCTGATCCTTGCCATGCCATTGTCCGCCTTGGGCGCATGGTTCGCGGCGGGCGCACTGACTACCAAACGCCGCTTCCGGATTGCAGCCGCCCTGGCGTGGTCCAGTGCTCCCGCACTCCTGATCGCGATCAACGAGGGCCGTGTCGGCGCCCTGGTGGCACACGTCATGATGCCGCTGCTGCTCCTCGCGCTGTTACGTGCCACGGGATCGGCTGTCGCCCAGAGGCCCGCGTTGTCCGGGAAACAACTCAGCCGCCGTCCGGCCCTGATAGTCGGCAAGCCCGGCATCAACGGAACACCATCGTGGACGGCTGCAGCGGCTGCAGGTCTTGCAATGGCCGTAGTCACTGCCTCCGCGCCGTCGTTGTTGGGGCCCATCGCCGTTGCGGTGATCCTGGCCGCGGTGGTCCTCGGTCAGCGGGGAAAAACACTGTGGTGGTCGCTCCTGCCAACTGTCGCCTTGTTCCTGCCGTACGGAATATCCGTGCTGGACAGGCCGCGCTCGTTGCTGGCCGATCCCGGATTGCCGCTGACGTTTGAGGCTGCGCCGCTGTGGCAGCAGCTTCTCGGCCAGCCGCTGGCCTTTGACATCGACGGCGGCTTGACCGGTGTGGCGATCTTTGGTCCTGGCGCCGTTCCTTGGGCCCTGCTGTTGGCCCTGCTGGTCATCGCACCAGTCCTGATCCTGGCTATTGCCTCCTTGTTCCTGCCCGGCAAACGCGCTGCGCTGGCCCGGGTGTTCTGGCTGGTTGCTTTGGCCACCCTTGCGAGCGGTTGGCTGGTGGGCCATGTGGCCACAGGGGTCAACAACAACGTGATTGTTGGGCCTTTCACCGGCCCGGCCGTATCCGCCGCGGGTGTATTGCTCCTCGGGGCTGCCATTCTCGGTGCCGAGAAGATTTTCGCTCCACCGCGACGGACGCCGAAGGCTTCCCCGCGTCACTTCCCCCTCCGGCGCGCTGCCTCGGCGGTGGCGATGGTGCTTCTGGTTGCAGGCCCTCTTGCAGGCATGGCTACCTGGGCTGTTCAGAACGTCCTCCAGCCCACACCGACGGCCGTAGCTATTGCGGCACCCAACGCTGCCGAACAGGCGTCGTCCCTTGGCGCTTCCCGCCTGATACGGCCGGTGGACGCGGGCACGCTGCCTGCCACCGCCGTCGACCGTGGCCAGGGGCCGGAGCGGACCCGAACGCTGGTCATCACCAGCGGGGAGCAGGGCGCTTACTCCTCTTCGCTGATGCGGGGAGCCGGGACCACGTTGGACAGCCTGTCCACCATTGCCTCAGCACGAACCATCATTGGCGCACCGGGACGCGAGGAAATCGCAGCCGATGACGCTGCCACCACGTCCCTCCGCCGGGCCGTGGCCACCATCGTGGCGGGCACGGGCGTGGACCCCCGCGCCGACCTTGAACAACTTGGCGCCGGTTTCGTGGTCCTCAAGGCAGCAGACAACGCGGCCCAGTTGACGGCCAGCAGGATCGACGCCGTCCCCGGACTCGTTGCTGTTGGCCAGACCGACGCCGGTTGGCTCTGGCGCGTGACACCGCGGAATCAGCCAGCGGCTACTGCCGCGGACACTGCACACCGTGTACGCATCGTTGACTCCCAGGGCGCTTTTGTGGGAGCGCTTCCATCGGAAGAAGTGGCTGTGGACGCCGCTGTGCCGTCGGGCGACGAGGGCCGAAAGGTCGTCCTGGCCGAGCGGTCCGATCCCGGCTGGAGCGCCTGGATGGATGGCCGCCAACTGCAGGCCACAACATCCGGTTGGTCACAGGCCTTCGAGCTGCCTGCCAGCGGCGGCGACCTTGAAATCCGCTACACCAACCCTTGGGCTCTGTGGGTCGGAATCCTGCAGGCGGTGGTGATTGGATTGACGGTCCTGCTGGCCGTTCCAATGCCCGCACGCCGCAGCCGAACCGGTATGTCGAGGGATGAAGTATCCCTCCGTAAGGAGTACAGCAGTGTCTGAGGACCAAAAGAACGTGTCCGGCGAGAGCACTGGAACCCAGGAACCCCCAAAGTCCCGTGCCGGGAACGACGGAGTAGCAAGCGGTTCGGGCAAGGGGTCCGGGAGTACTGGGACCCGGAGCTCGAACAACCGGAGCTCGAACAACCGGAGTTCCAACAAGGGTGTTGTCACGGGCGTCCTATCAGCGGTGGTCATCCTTGCGGCAGGCGGAGGCGCAGTGGCCGCGACGTCGATGGTGCCTGAACCATCCGGGGGGACCACTATGGACATCCGTCAGGCCGACGTACCCGCTGGCCGTGCCTTGGGCGTCTGTCCTGAACCGGCGAGGCTTGTGAACGGGACCGTGGTGGGAACCGACGCTGACTTCAGCCCGGTGTCCACCACTGCCGCGAGTGCCCTGAACGCTGTGGTGCTGAGCAACCCAGCCGGAACGGTGCCCGGGAGCGACGTGACATCGCTGGGCGGTGACACGATGGCCGAGATCGCCAAGGCTCCTACCAGCGCACCCACGCCCACGGTAGGCCCGCCCGTACTTGCGGCCGGCGTGGCGTCCATCAGCCCGGTGGCGTCTCCCGCAGTGGTGGGCGCCGAGGCACTCGGAAACGAGCAAGCGTCCTTGGCTGCCAACCTTAGCTACTCAGCCACGGACGGCGATCTCCGGGGCCTTGCATCAACTCAATGCCAGCAGCCGGGCAACGACGCTTGGCTCTTGGGAGCCAACACGGCCGTTGGCCGAACTGCCGTCCTGAACGTGAGCAACGCCTCCGAGACCCCGGCGACGGTAAACCTTGACCTGTATGGAAAAGAAGGACAGATCCAGGCCCCCGGGGCACGCGGTCTCCTGGTGGCTCCCGGAGCCACCCGCTCGGTGAACCTGGCTGGACTCGCGCCGGGTGAATCCCAACTTGCCGTGCACGTGCGCAGCACGGGCGGCCCTGTTGCATCCACCATCCAGCAGAGTGTGTTGCGCGGACTTGCTCCCGGTGGTGTTGAGTACCTCTCGCCGGGTGCGGGGCCGTCCAACCTACAGGTGATGTCCGGCGTAGAGATACAGGACCCGGCTGGCGTCAAGGCGCTGGCAGCCAAATCGGGTTTCGCAGACGCCGTACCGGCCCTCCAGATCGCAGTGCCGGGATCCACCGACGCCGTCGTGCAAGTGAGCCTCTATGGTGCCAACGGTGAACGCAAAATTCCCAATGGGGGAGTGGTGACGGTCAAAGGCGGGACAGTGGCCACCCTCAACCTTGATGGTGTTCCTGCCGGCAGTTATACGGTCAGGGCAAGCTCGGATGTCTCGTTCCTGGCATCAGTGAGGATCACCCGCGGGGCCAAAGCCGAGGAGGCAACCGACTTTGCTTGGTCGCCGTCGTCGGCCCGTCTCGGCAGCCAGCACTTGGTGGCCGTTCCCCGCGACGGCCAGCGGTTCTTGAGTTTCGGTGTTCCCGAGGGCCGTGGCACTGTTAGCTACGCTCCCGTGACCGCTGACGGAAAAGTCGGCAAGGCCGTTGACGTGGACATGTCCGGCGGCACCACCTCGTTGATAGAGCTCCCTGCCAAGTCAGGCGACGCACTGGTAGCTGGTTACGTGGTTTCCGCCTCCGGCGACCCTGTCTACGGTGCGCTTGTCCTTGGAAAGCCCGGACGGACGGACGTTTCCGTCGTGGCTATCCAGGACGCGGCAGCGGGACTTGAGAAGGTCCCGGTCTCGGTGGGCTACTAGCCGCGCCTTGACCGCTTTAGCCGCCTGCCGTCGTCCTTAGTGATGCCAAGTTATTGGTATCGACGCCGGTAGACCGGGTCAAGCGTCTCGGGTGGCACGCCAAGCATCTCGGCGGTGTACTCCACTACGACGTCGTGGACGAGGTCCTGCAGTTCCTCGCGAGTGGATGCGCCCTGCTCAACCACTCGGCGGTAAACCGTAATCATGGGTGCCTCGCCGCGACCACCGGGCGTGTAGGAGCCCATGGGGGCAGTGTTCCCTGTGGCGACAAGCTGCTCAAGGTTGGGGGGAATTTCATCGACCGCAAAGAGGACGCCGTCGAGCTGTTTGCCCCACATATCCTGAAGCCGCTCCGCGGAGTCCAGCACCATGTCGTCGAAACGCTCTGAGCGCGTGCGGAAGCCGGGAAGATTGGGAAGCATCAGCTCTCCGCGCAGTCCCCGTCCGTGCCGGTTGCGCCGGCGTCGCCGGAAACCCCGCATTTCCGAACCGGCGTGTTCCTCGGCCTGACCGCCATCGGCGTCAGTCCACCGGATATTGAACCCGGGAACATGTGGCTGTGACTGCATATATCGACTTTAGTCCCGAGGAACCGCCAGCGCGACATCAAGGCCCGCACCGCGCCGCATCGGTTGATACTCCGTAGAGTTCGTGGGGCACAGACCACCAATGCGCGATGTGCGTGCGGAATGGCGCTAATCTGGGATGTTGTGGGTGCCATTCGTCAGTGTTCCAGATCAGCCTGCCGCCAGTCCGCGGTGGCCACTTTGACGTACGTGTACGCTGAGTCGACCGCCGTCCTCGGTCCTCTGGCCACGTACGCAGAACCGCATGCGTACGATCTTTGCTCGCAGCACGCAGAGTCCCTTACAGTTCCGCGTGGCTGGGAAGTCCTGCGCTTGGCTATGCCCACAACGCCGCAGGAGCCCGGCCCGGATGATCTTTTGGCACTAGCCAACGCGGTCCGGGAGGCTGCTTCGGCCACCACCGAAACTGCAGCCCGGCACAGCCACCCGCAAATGGAGCCGCCCGCCGGCGCCGAAGGCACCCGCCGAGGGCACTTGCGCATCCTCCGTGAACCGTCTTAGCCGCCCGCTTTAGCGGCGAGGCCGCGCTCCAGGACGCAATTCGTCGTCGGGATCAAAACAGGATCTCCCTGCGCGGTAGTCTGGAATCTGCAGATATATCCGCCAGCGGCGCCATGCCGGCGCCACCCAGGGAGCATCATTCATGCCAAAGGTCAGTCCTGAACTGTTGTCCATCCTGCGCTGCCCCGTGACGGGTTCACCGCTGGTCCAAGAGGGCGATGAGTTGGTTTCCACCGATGCCGCTGCGGACGGCGAAAAGCTCCGCTACTCCATTGAGGACGGCATCCCGCTCCTCCTGCCTCCGGAACTGCTGGCCGCGGCCAACGCGGCAACCTCAAGCCAGCATGATTCCAAGGCCTGACGCGCTTTCTTTCATCAAATCCGCACGGTACCCCTAAGGACTTCCATGACTTTTGACTTCAAAGTGGCTGATATCACTCTTGCGGAGGCCGGCCGCCACCAGATCCGCCTCGCTGAGCACGAAATGCCGGGCCTCATGTCGCTCCGGGCGGAGTTCGGCGCCTCGCAGCCCCTCAAGGGTGCACGTATTGCCGGGTCCCTGCACATGACGGTCCAAACCGCAGTGCTCATCGAAACCCTCACTGCCTTGGGCGCGGAAGTTCGCTGGGCGTCCTGCAATATTTTCTCCACCCAGGATGAAGCCGCTGCCGCCGTCGTCGTCGGCAAGGGCACTCCGGAAAACCCGCAGGGTGTTCCGGTTTTCGCCTGGAAGGGCGAAACCCTTGATGAGTACTGGTGGACTGCGGAGCAGATCCTCACCTGGCCTGGTGCTGACACCAATCCGGAGTTGGGTCCCAACATGATTCTCGACGACGGCGGCGACGCCACGCTGCTGCTGCACAAGGGCGTCGAATTCGAAGCCGCAGGCGCCGTACCAACCGCCACTGAGGATGATCCCGAGGAGTACGTCCTCATCCTGGACCTCCTGCGCGGGACTCTTGCCGCCGATCCGCAGAAGTGGACCCGCTTGGCCGCCCGCATCGAAGGCGTCACCGAGGAAACCACCACTGGGGTGCACCGCCTCTACCAGCTCGCCGAGCAGGGCAAGCTGCTGTTCCCGGCCATCAATGTCAACGACTCCGTCACCAAGAGCAAGTTCGATAACAAGTACGGCATCCGCCACTCCTTGCCGGACGGCATCAACAGGGCCACGGATGTCCTGATGGGTGGCAAGGTGGCGGTTGTGTGCGGCTATGGCGACGTCGGCAAGGGCGCCGCTGAAGCGCTGCGTGGCCAGGGCTCCCGGGTCATCGTCACTGAAATTGATCCCATCTGTGCTCTGCAGGCCGCTATGGACGGCTACCAGGTTGCCAGGCTGGAGACGGTGCTCGCCCAGGGTGACATCTTCATCACCACCACAGGCAACAAGGACGTCATCATGGCCGAGCACATGCTCGGCATGAAGAACAAGGCGATTGTTGGCAACATCGGCCATTTCGACAACGAGATCGACATCGCCGGGCTTGCCAGGATTCCGGGCGTCAAGAAGGTTGAGATCAAGCCGCAGGTCCACGAGTGGGTCTTCGAAGCCGGGACGGATTCCGAACGGTCCATCATTGTGCTGTCCGAAGGCAGGCTGCTCAACCTGGGCAACGCCACGGGCCACCCGTCGTTCGTGATGAGCAACTCGTTCGCCAACCAGACCATTGCGCAGATCGAGCTCTGGACCAAGAAAGACCAGCCCGCCGGTGAGCGCGAGTACCGGAACCAGGTTTACGTCCTTCCCAAGATCCTTGACGAGAAGGTTGCGCGCCTCCACTTGGATGCTTTGGGCGTGGAGCTGACGGAGCTGAGCAAAGACCAGGCGGACTATCTGGACCTGGATGTTGCGGGTCCCTACAAGCCTGAGCACTACCGCTACTAGCCTGCACAGTCCGCCCCTGCGGTACCCAAATCGATGGCGAAAGGCCGGACACGCAACCAGCGTGGCCGGCCTTTCCGGTAGAATTGGGTGTTCGGTAATGCTTGCGGGGGACAGGATGACGGGAACCATGACGGAAGTCGCCAAACGTAAAAAGGGCAAGATCCTTGCCATCATTGGAGTCTGCGCAGCTATTGTCGTGGGTGGAATTGGCGTGGTCACGGTGCCGGGCCTACTGGCAGGTTCTACGCAGGATGGGGCCGTCGCGCCGTCGCCGACTCCCACTGTGGAAGCCAAACCCGTGGAGCTGGGCATTACCCCGCTGGATGGCGCTGTTGAGTGGAACCCTGTTGTGGGTCCCCAGATCAAAGCAGTCAACGGGAAGCTGAAGGACGTCGTTCTGGCGCCGGTGGGCGGTGGGGCGCCTGTGCAAGGCAAGACCAGCCCTGACGGCAGCACCTGGACCACTCTGGAAGTCCTGAAGTTCAAAACCCAATACAGCTACTCCTTCACCGTTGTGGATACGGCGGGGAAAGAAACTAAGAAGTCCCAAACCTTCACCACGGTTTCCGCCGCCTACGAGGCTGATGCTTCCATCTACCCCCGCCACGGCACCACGGCCGGCTCCGGTCAGCCCATTGAAATCAACTTCAGTGAGCCCGTTGTAGACAAGGCGGCAATGGAGAAGCGGGTGGCCATCACCGTTTCCTCCGGCCAGCCTGTTGCCTGGCACTGGTATTCCGATAAGAAGGTCAGGATCCGACCGGAGGCTTTCTGGGCGTCCGGCACCACCGTCACCGTGGATATGAAGCTTTTGGGCGTGGATTTCGGGAACAACATGATCGGCAACGCTGACGTGGTCTCAACGTTCACCACCGGCCCGCAGCGTGTGGCCGTGGTTGACGACAAAACCAAGACCATGAACGTTTACTCCGACGGCCAGTTGGTTCACACTGCTCCTGTGTCCTTGGGCGGGGAAGACTGGCTTTCGCCCACCGGGTACGCGGTGATCATGGAGCAGGAACGCCACTCGAACTTCAACGCAGGGACCATCGGCCTGAAGCCCGGCGACAAAGGCTACTACCCGCCCCTCGTCGTGGAATATGCCAACAGGCTCACGTGGTCCGGCGTATACGTACACCAGGCCCTCGAAGCCGCATGGAGCTCCATTGGGGTGGCTAACGTCTCGCACGGCTGTGTGGGCCTCTTACCGGCGGATGCTGAGTGGTTCTTCAACAACATGAAGACCGGTGACGTTGTCCAGATCCTGAACACCGGCGCACCGGCAGTGGAACCACTGGAGGGCTTCGGCGACTGGAACATTCCGTGGGCGAGCTACGCCCAGCGGTAGTCCTGCTGTTAAGATCGTTGCAGTGATTATTTCCTGCGCGCTTTGACCCATTTCTCCAGCGCTGACTTCTCGTCGGCCCTGCTCTTTGTGCTGCCCTCCAAGGTGATTCCGGGTGTCCCTCACGGGAACCCGACAACGGGTTCCCCGGCTTCTTCCACCGGACCCCTTCCCATCACTTGGAGCACGCATGACCATTTCACCTACGCTCAGCCCCGACTGCGGCAATTGCTTTGCCCTTTGCTGCACCGCGCTCGGATTCGCCCGATCGGCTGACTTCGCCATCGACAAACCTGCCGCTTCGCCGTGCCCGAACATGGCGGACGACTTTTCCTGCACCATCCACCAACGCTTACGGCCTAGAGGCTTCCGCGGTTGCACGGTATTTGATTGTTTCGGCGCCGGCCAATTGGTGTCCCAACGCACCTTCTCCGGTACTAGTTGGACGCAGGACCCTTCGTCCAGGTCCGCGATGTTCGCCGTGTTCAAAGTAGTCAGGCAACTCCATGAGATGCTCTGGTACCTGGCCGAGGCCCGGCAACGGACTTTCGATCCTGAGCTCGCATCCGCAGCGGACCACCTTTCAGAGCGAATAGCAGCCGCCGCACAAGGCGATGCGTCCACGGTCCTGGCCACCGACGTCGAAAGCCTGCATGGAGAAGTCCGCACGCTCCTGATCGAGGTCAGTGAAGAACAGCGTGCCTCCTACGGCGCCGAGGACAAGCCAACGCTCGACGGCGGCCTGCAACCAGGGGCGGACCTGATAGGGGTCAACCTTGCGAACCGGCGCCTCTGCGGATCAGACCTCCGCGGCGCCTACCTGATCGGAACCGACCTAAAGAAGTCCGACCTCACAGCCGTGGACCTCCTGGGAGCAGATCTTCGCGGAGCACAACTCCACGGAGCCGACCTCTCCAGCGCGCTCTACCTGACCCAACCCCAAATCAACGCGGCCGACGGCGACCCCCAGACCCTCCTACCCCCACGACTCACAAGACCGGCTCACTGGTGGTAGCCCAGATCTGACGAAGACGGTCGGTCGGCGTCCGGCAGCCTGCGTCTAAGCGAGGTACGAGCGAGCAGGCAGAGGACGGCGGCCGTCCGGCGTCAGCCGGTAGCGGGGCACTAACCGTTAGTGAACGGCAGCTTCCTGAGTCGTTCCCCTACGATCGCATTCCGCTGCTCCGCTTGCCGCAGTCGAGTGAGTTCGCGGTTGCGCCGCTCCCCGAGGACTGCGCCTATGTAGTCTTCGGGGATGGTGCCGGCCGGCGGGGGTGGGGCGACGTACCTTGCGAGTTCTGATGCGAGGGAGGCCGCCATGTTGACGCGCGAGGCCGGTGCCATGAGGTAGGCCTGCTGCACGAAGGTTCCAGCGCGGCGAGCGGTGGAATCCGGTACCCTGCCGATATCTGCCATGGCGACCCATGCTTGCAGGTGGTGCGGTGCTACGGGCATGATCCGGGGCGTTGAAGGTACGCGCTGCCGGAGCGAGTAGGTGCCGGCAACGATGTCGCCGAGGCGCTTGGACTTGTCGTTGAACAGTGCCACGCCGATTGCGAGGCCTCCGAAGGTCATGTAAATCTCCAGGAATCCGAGGAGCCCGCGGATGAGGGCGTGCCGGAAACGGATGGAGCCGCCGTCGTCGCGCACTATGCGTAGTCCTGTTGCGAGCTTTCCCAAGGACCGCCCGCGTGTCAGGGTCTCCACGGTGACGGGGACGATGACCACTGAGAAGACGACGCTGCTGAGGACCAAGGCCTGAATGGCGGCGTCGTCGAGATCCCGGGAGGCCGCCGTTATCAGGATGATCAGGAGTATCGCGAGGATGACTTGGGAGATGACGTCCAGAATGAGCCCCAGCGCACGCGCGGCGAAGGATGCCGGGCGAAGCTCGAGGACCACTGCCTCGCCTGTGATGATTGAACTCATGCCCGCCCCCATATTTGGCCAACGCAGCGGGAGCCCTGCGTGCCCGCACCAACGAGTCTAGCCGCGGGGCCGACGCCATGGTGGATACAGGCGTTAGGGTGGTGGCGTGGACATCGATGCCTTCTCGGCCGTACATGGGGACAAATGGTCGCGGCTTCACTTCCTGGCGCATAAGCGCAGGCTTACGGGTGCCGAAGCGGACGAACTTCTGCGCTTGTACCAAACGGTGTCCGGACACCTGTCCCTGATCCGTTCTGTGGCACCGGAGACGGGATTGTCGGCATCCTTGTCTGCGGCGTTGGCCCAGGCACGGACGAGGTTCACGGGGGCCCGCTCGAATTTCATGGAGGACCTCGCACGGTTTTTCGTCATTTCCCTCCCTGCGGCGTTCTACCGGATCCGGTGGTTGACCATGTGGTGCGGGCTTGCCTTTGTCCTGGTGGCGGGTGCCTATGCCCTGTGGATCGGCACCTCACCGGAGGCGCTGAGGGCCGTGGCGTCCAGCGATGCCAAGGTGCAGCAGTATGTGGAGGAAGACTTCATCGACTACTACTCCGAGAATCCTGCGGCCTCGTTCGCCGGCGCAGTGTGGACGAACAACGCCTGGATCTCCGCCCAGGCTGTGGCCTTTGGCATTACCGGATTCTGGGTGCCCTTCATCTTGTTCATGAACGCGCAGGGGCTGGGAATCGCGGCGGGACTCTTCCTGGCAACAGGAAAGATGGACATTTTCTTCAGTTACATCCTTCCGCATGGCTTCATGGAACTCACTGCCGTGTTTATTGCCTGCGCGGCGGGGCTCAAGATTTTTTGGGCCATGGTGCGGCCGGGCCCGAGGACCAGGCTGCAGGCTGTGGCTGATGAAGGCCGTTCGCTGATCACGATTGCCCTGGGGTTGGTGCTTGTCCTGCTTATTTCGGGCATTGTTGAAGGCTTTGTGACACCGAGCCCGCTGCCCGTTTGGGCCAAGATCACCATCGGTGCGCTGGTTTTGGCCGGCTACTGGGTCTACACCTTGGTGCTCGGTGGCAAGGCAGTCCGGGCAGGCGTCACAGGAGATATGGACGCCAACGACGCCGGTTATCGCAGCATCGCTGCATAGACCTTACAGTTGCGTTTCAATCTGGTCGCAGCCGGGGTGGCACCGCGTGTCTCTGTAAGGGCGGACGGTAGGCTCGAATGCAGACAAGAGAGCCGGCAGCAAGCAATCGCCGGTGGATGCCTACGGAAGTGAACCCGCTGTGAGCGACAAGAGCCCAAAACCACAAGAACCGGACACTGACGTCCATGAGGACCCCAATGAACCGGCCTTCGACTGGATGAAGCCGAAAACGTCCAGTGGTGCTTCTGTGGCTACTCCTGCAGCCAACGCCGAAGCCACGCCGTCGGCCGCAAAGCCGCCGGTCACTCCGAGCACCGCGACGCCAGCCAACGGCCAGCCCGAGAGCCGCGCGGACCGGAAAGCTGCTGAGGCAGCCGATACAGGGACTGAAACCCCGTTGTTCGCCGACACACTCGCCGGTGCTTCCACCGCCCAGCAGCCTTCGCACTACTCGGAACCTTTGCCGACGTCGGCTCTTCAGATTCGTCCGCCGGACGATGAAGTGGCGCGACGAAACGCAGAACGCGAGCAGGCAGCAAAGGTGAAGCCGATCGGCCCGCGGATTTTCCAAGTGCTGTTGGCCGTCTTCTACCCCGTCATCTTTCTGGTGCTCGCCGTCCGGGCAGTCACCAGTCCGTTGTTCCTCTGGGTGGAGTACAACCGCCCGGGTTTCCCCGGGGACGGGTACGGTTTCAGCACTGATGACCGCATGACATACGGCTCGTACGCTGTGGATTACCTCAGTAACTGGGCTGGCCCGCGCTACTTGGGCGGCCTGGTCAACCAGGACGGAGAGAGACTCTTCACCGACAGCGAGGTCTCGCATATGGCCGACGTGAAGCTGGTCATTCTGTCCTCCTTTGGTGCAGGGCTGTTGCTCATTATCCTCAGCGTCATCGCCATCCTGTATCTGCGTAAGCGGAGCACTGGCGGGATCCGCCGAGGTCTCTTCGCCGGTTCTGTCGTCACGCTGGTCATCATCATTGGTCTCGCCGTTTTGGCCACCCTGAGCTGGCAACAGTTCTTCACTGAGTTCCACCGCATCTTCTTCGCCAATGGAACGTGGACATTCGCGCTGGAAGACACCCTTATCCGGCTCTTCCCGGGGCAGTTCTGGATCGACGCGGGCATCGTCATCGGGGCCTTGGTGCTGCTCGCAGCGACGGTGACGTTCATCCTCACGTGGCCTACCAAGCGACGTCGTGGACTTGCGACGTCACAGGCGGACGAGGACCGCGAGGAATCTGACGAGACACCTCCTACGGCTGACGATGTCGAAAGCCTTCGCAAGGAACCGACAGGTGTAACGCGCTAGCAGGTACGTCACGACCTGGGCTGGACCTGCGGTGGCCCAGCCCAGGTGGAGGACTTACTTCTGGTAAATCTTTTCCACAGCCGCTGAAAAGTCGCTGAGCACCGTGGCCCGCTTGAGCTTGAGCGACGGCGTCAGGTGTCCGGACTCGACGCTGAGCTCCGCTGTGATGAACGCGAACTTCTTAATCGACTCGGCAGCTGAAACGAGATTGTTGGCCTGGTCCACTGCCGACTGAACGGCCGCCATCACGCGGTGGTCCGCAGCGGCCTCGTCGGGGGACATGGCACCGATCTTGTTCTCGGCGCACCAGTCCTCGAGCCCTTCGGGGTCCAAGCCCACCAGTGCCGCGACGAACGGCCGGCCATCGCCCACAACCACTGCCTGACCCACCAAGGGGTGTTCGCGGAGCTTCTCCTCCAAGGGTGCCGGTGCCACGTTCTTTCCAGCGGCCGTAACCAGGAGGTCCTTCTTTCGGCCGGTGATGGTCAGGAAGCCGTCGGCGTCGAGCTCGCCGAGATCGCCCGTCCGGAAGAAGCCGTCAACAAAGGCGGCCTGGTTGGCCTCTTCATCGGCGTGGTAGCCCTTGAAGACACCGATGCCCTTGACCAGCACCTCGCCGTCATGCGCCACCCTGATGGTGGTTCCGGGAAGGGGAATCCCTACGGTACCGATGCGGGACATGCTGGGTGTGTTGACGGTGCAGGGCGCCGTGGTCTCCGTCAGGCCATAGCCCTCAAGAACGGGTACGCCCGCGCCGTGGAAGAAGTGGTTGTCCCGGAGGCTGAGGGGACTGGCGCCGGAAACGGTGTAACCCACATCGCCGCCGAAGATCTCCCGCACCCTGGGATAGAGGAGCTTATTGAACGTGGAGTGCTTCAGGCCCAGAAGCCAACCCGGACCCGGCCCCTCGCCGCGGGCGGCGAGGTCCACCGCCGTCGAATATTCCACCGCGGTGGCCGAAGCTGCCGAGAAGAGAGCGGACTTGCCGCTCATGGCCGCTTTGTGGCTGGCGCCGGCGTAGACCTTCTCGAAAATGCGGGGCACAGCGAGCAGGAAGGTGGGCTTGAAGGATCCAAGGTCCGCCATGAGTCCGCTGGCGCCGGCACTGTGTCCCAGTGTGATGCCGGCTGTGAGGCAAACAACCTGGACTGCCCTGGCGAGGACGTGCGCCAGGGGCAGGAACATCAGCGTCCGTGCGCCTTGCTGCATGAGCAGCTCGGGGAGGAACGGGATGACGTTTCGCGCCACGAGGACAAAGTTGCCATGGGTGATTTCGCAGCCCTTGGGCTTGCCTGTGGTTCCGGAGGTATAAACGATGGAGGCGACGCTGGCCAGGTTCGCGGCGCTGCGCTGGCGCTCCAGTTCGGCGTCGCTGATGCCGATCCCGACGGCGGACACGCTGGTCAGGTTGGGCGCGTCGCCGTCGTGCTCCATCCGGATGATGGTCACGGGATCCTCGCCCAGGGCCGGGGATTGTTCCACCAGGGCATGCACGAGGCTGGCTTTCGCGGTGTCCTCCACAAAGATGCGCCGGGCTCCGGAATCGGCGAGGATCCATTCGATCTGGCTTGCCGACGACGTCTCATAGATGGGTACGGTGACGCCGCCCGACATCCAAATGGCGAAATCCACCAGCGTCCATTCAAAGCTTGAGCGGGAAAGCACAGCCACGGGATCGCCAGGGTTGAGCCCACCTGCGATCAGCCCCTTCGCCAGGGCAGTGACGTCGGCAAGGAACCTGGCCGCAGAGACGTTCAGCCAACCGTTCGCCGTCTTGTGCGCGTACAGGTTTCCGAACGGATCCTTGTGGCAGCGTTCCAAGAGGAGGTCCGTCACGTTGGTGTTCGGGTCCGCCTCGACCAGAAGCTCCGTGCTTGCTTCCCTCACTGCTTGCCTCCTCCTAGATCCACGATGGCATCCACATTCTCATCCGCCACTCCTGGTAGGTGATGACTTCCGCCGTGAGCACAGGATAGAAGAATGCTGTTGCCAGTACTGCCAACACCAGGACGAGAACCACGATGTAGAGCCCGGATCGTCGCCGCCAGGCGGGGTCGCTGCTGCGTCCCAATACCAACCCCAACACATACGTCAGGCCCAGGACCAGGAACGGTTCGAAGGACACAGCATAGAAGATGAACATGGTGCGTTCCGGGTACATGAACCACGGAAGATAGCCGGCGGCCACTCCGGCAAGGATGGCACCAGCACGCCAGTCGCGGCGGCCGGCCCACCAGAAGAGCAGGATGACCAAGGCGATGGTTCCACCCCACCACACCACCGGATTCCCGACCGGCAGGATGGCCGAGGAACACGTTTCAACAACACAGCCAGGGGTGCCCTGTTTGGGGGACTGGTAGAAGAACGAGGTGGGACGGCCCATGATGAGCCACGTCCACGGGCTCGACTCATAAGGATGGTCGGAGCTGAGGCCTTGATGGAATTTGTAGGCTTCAAGATGGTAATGCGCCAGGGACCGTACGGAGTTGGGCAACCAATCCCAGCCCGGAGCCGGGTTGGTGGCAGCCCATTGGCGGTAGTAGGCGTCCTTCGAGAGAAACCAGCCCGTCCAGGTGGCCACGTAGGTGACGGCGGCAATCGGAATGATGGTCACGAAGGCGGGCAGGCCGTCCTTGATGATGCCGGCGCTGAACCAGCTCCGTATGCCTGCGATTCGCCGGGCGTTCAGGTCCCACAGCACGGTCATCAGCCCGAAGGCGGCCACGAAGAACAGCGCTGACCATTTGGTACCCACCGCCAGGCCGAGGCAGAGGGCCGCAACCAACCGCCACCACCGCATGCCGAGCCAAGGGCCTGCAACCAGTTGGGTGGGTGTGGGCCGGCCTCCCGGCGAAGCAGCCGCTTGCGCGGCGAGCCGGGAAGCCAGACGACGGCGGCCGTCGTCGCGGTCCATCAACAAGGCGCCGAAAGCCGCCAGGATCCAGAGGGCCAGGAAGACGTCAAGCAGCGAAGTACGGGAGAGCGCAAGATGGTGGCCGTCAATGGCCAGCAGGAGTCCGGCAACGGCGCCGAGGGTGTGTGAGCGGAACAGCTTCAGGGCGATGAGGGAAACGAGGAAGACCGTCAGCGTGCCCGCCAATGCCGCGCTGAAGCGCCAGCCGAAGGGGTTATCGCCGCCGAAGAGCCACATCCCGAAGGCAATCATCCACTTGCCGACCGGTGGGTGGACCACATACTCCGGAGTGCTGAGGAGGATGTCAGGGTTCCCGGCATTGAAGGAATCGTTGGCGTTGGCCGGCCAACTGCGTTCGTAGCCGCTCACCACATAGGAGTAAGCATCCTTGACGTAATATGTTTCGTCGAAAACCAGGCTGTGCGGGGCGTCAAGGCGGAAGAATCGGAGAATGCCGCCCAGGATTGCCGTGATGGTGGGGATCAGCCAGAACCACAGACGCAAGGAGGCCGGGTAGTCGCGCCAGCTTTGGACTCCGCCGATCAGACGTTCCTTCAATGCGCGGGCTGTGTAGGCCTCGGACGGCCGGGCGATCCAACGGTGCCCTTCCAACCCGCGGCCGGGCACAGGCCCTCCGGTGCTGTCATTCAAGGGCGCCGTCCAACGGCGCTGTGACTCGCCTGCGGGTTTCGGTGTATCCGGCTGCCCGCTGCTTCCCTCCGCAGTTGTGTCTCCGGGTTCCGGGGTCGCCGGGGACGCCACCGGGGATCCGGAAGCGGTAGCAGGAACGGGCGACTGGTTCACCCGCCCATGCTACCTTTCCATCCTTGCTGTATCCCTGAACCCCGCGGCTGCATCCTTGAACCCCGCGCGGCATTAGGCTTGGCAGGTGGACGAACAACGCAGCACCCCGGACGAGACGCCTATCAACGACGACCTGGATGAGTCAGCTTCGGCTGCCGGTTCCAGCGCAACTCCCGGCGTTGGCAGGATTGTGCTTGCCGCAACACCCATCGGCAACGTGGGCGACGCTTCCGCGCGATTGGTTGAACTCCTTGCCACCTCGGACATCGTGGCCGCAGAGGACACCCGGCGTTTGCACCGGCTGGTAACGGCGCTGGGCGTCGAGGTCACCGGACGCGTCATCAGCTACCACGAGCACAATGAAGTAGCCAAGACCGGTGAGCTACTGGACCACGTGCGCGCCGGTAAGAGCATCCTGATGGTCAGCGACGCCGGAATGCCGGCAGTTTCGGACCCCGGATTCCGTCTGGTGGAGGGAGCCGTTGCTGCCGGACTGACAGTCACGGCCGTTCCGGGCCCCTCCGCGGTGCTGACGGCGCTGGCGCTGTCCGGCTTGCCCACCGACCGCTTCTGCTTTGAAGGCTTCCTGCCGCGGAAGTCGGGGGATCGGAACTCACGTCTCGCCGACCTCGCCGACGAACGCCGCACCATGGTCTTCTTCGAGGCGCCGCACCGGCTTGAGGTCATGTTGCGTGCACTGCATGAGCGCTTCGGGGCGGATCGTCGAGTCGCTGTGTGTCGTGAGCTGACCAAGACTTATGAAGAAGTCATCCGTGGCACGCTGCGTGAACTGCTGGAGTGGGCGGAGAACAACGAGGTCCGCGGCGAAATCGCAGTGGTGGTGGGCGGTGCACCCGAGCAGGAACCCGGCAAGCCTGAGGACCACGTTGCTGCGGTGAACGAACTCATTTCCCAGGGCATCCGCTTGAAGGAGGCTGTTGCTGCAGTGGCCGACGATGCCCGCGTCAGCAAGCGGGAGCTCTATTCGGCGGTTCTCGCAGCGCGCTGACACACGCTGTGCAGCTGCACAAATTGGCGAGCACGTGGCAGTGCGTGAAGGCGTAGACACTGCTTCTCGCGGGGAAGTACCGTGGCAGTAATTCAAGCCACTTCCGGCAACGAACCCCAGTGGTGCAATTCTCCAATGCACCCAAGACGAAGGAGTCGCCATGACTGTCACGGTTGAACGCGAAAGCGAACTGCTGGCTTCCGTTCCTACCGGCCTGCTGATCAACGGTCAGTGGCGCCCGGCCGGATCCGGAAAGACCTTTGATGTTGAGGACCCCGCCACGGGCAAAGTCCTGCTCAGCATCTCGGACGCCGGTGCTGAAGACGGCGCTGCTGCACTCGATGCCGCTGCTGCAGCCCAAGCCGATTGGGCCCGCACAGCCCCGCGCGAACGCGGTGAAATCCTGCGCCGTGCTTTCGAGCTGGTCACCGAGCGTGCCGAAGACTTCGCACTGCTGATGACCCTCGAGATGGGCAAGCCCTTGGCCGAAGCCCGCGGTGAAGTGACCTACGGTGCCGAGTTCCTGCGCTGGTTCTCCGAGGAAGCCGTCCGCGTATCGGGCCGTTACTCTGCAGCCCCGGATGGCAAGAACCGCCTCCTGGTGCAGAAGAAGCCGGTGGGTCCCTGCCTGCTGATCACCCCGTGGAACTTCCCGCTGGCCATGGCCACCCGCAAGGTAGCCCCCGCGGTCGCGGCTGGTTGCACCATGGTGCTCAAGCCCGCAAACCTGACCCCGCTGACCAGCCTGCTCTTCGCGCAGGTCATGCAGGAAGCCGGCCTGCCCGCCGGTGTCCTCAACGTCATCCAGACCTCCACCGCGGGCGCCGTCACGGGCCCGCTGATCAAGGATGACCGTCTCCGCAAGATCTCCTTCACCGGCTCCACCCCGGTGGGCCAGGCCCTGATCCGTGAAGCCGCGGACAAGGTCCTGCGCACCTCCATGGAACTGGGCGGCAACGCCCCGTTCGTGGTCTTCGAGGACGCCGACCTGGACAAGGCCGTTGAAGGCGCCATCGCCGCCAAGATGCGCAACATGGGCGAGGCCTGCACCGCAGCGAACCGCTTCATTGTGCACGAGTCCATCGCCGATTCCTTCGCGGAGAAGTTCGCCGCCAAGATCGGTGCGCTGACCACCGCCCGCGGCACTGAACCCGAGTCCAAGGTGGGCCCCCTGATCGACGGCAAGGCCCGCGATGGCGTGCACGCCCTCGTCTCCGAAGCCGTAGCAGGAGGTGCCACTGCCGTCACCGGTGGTGCCGCCGTCGACGGCCCCGGTTACTTCTACCAGCCGACCGTACTGAAGAACGTTGCAGCTGACGCCCGCATCCTGCAGGAAGAAATCTTCGGACCGGTCGCGCCGATCATTACCTTCTCCACCGAAGACGACGCCGTTCGCCTGGCCAACAACACCGAATACGGCCTGGTTGCCTACGTCTTCACCAAGGACCTCAACCGGGGCTTGCGCATCAGCGAACGCATCGAGACCGGCATGCTCGGCCTCAACGCAGGAGTCATCTCCAACGCTGCTGCCCCGTTCGGTGGCGTCAAGCAGTCCGGCCTGGGCCGCGAAGGCGGTTCCGAAGGCATCGAAGAGTACCTGTACACCCAGTACGTAGGTATCGCGGACCCTTACGCCGACTAGGCCGCACAGGATCCGGTCCACCGCTCTCGCAACAAGAACGGTCGACACACGCAGGGGCCCGGCCCCGGAACCACGAGTTCCGGCGTCGGGCCCCTTGCTGTCTGTACCTGCACCTAGCGACGCTGGGGGAGCAGGCCCCTGAGCCTGTGCCACCACCGGCCAACCGCCCGGCCCATGGCTTTGCCGAGCCTTCCAACAGCCCGGAACGGCGCGCCGAGCGCATGGACCCAGCGCTGCATCATCGACGGCGGCAGCCAGTCAGCGCGGAAGCGCACCAACCAGCGGGCATTGTTTCGCAACGCCTCACGTACGACGGCGATGCGGCCCGCCGCTGCCGGTGCCGGGGCCGCTGTGCGACCGTAGCGCTGCCGCTCGAAGTCCGAGGTGAGGCTAGCGACTGCTGCGTGTGCAGCGTCGTCGAGTCCACCGGTGCCACCAAGCGCGGTGCTGGAGCGCAGCCGGGCGGAAAAATGCCTCGGCGTCTCACTGGGCGTTGACGGCACGCCGTAGTCGGTAGCGAGGTCCTGCAACTCCGCCCATGCCAGTTCAGGGGCAGGATCCTTGAACCCGGCGATGCCGGTTTCATCCGGAGGTTTTTGGTTCAGCCGGCGTCGCCGGAGGACTGTCCTGCTCAGCCTCGGCGACCACAGGAATCCGGCGAGCAGCAACACCCCGGCCGCGGCGGCGCCGATCGCTGGGAGCGGGTTCGTGGTGGCCGAACCTCCAACAGGAGTCTCCGCCCCGGGGATCGGGAGGGGCGCAGCTGCCGGCGGGGCTGGGGTGGTGAGGACCTCTTTCTCATCGGCGTTGGTGCTGAGATTTCCCGGAACCGAGGATTCCGTGGCGTACTCGGGAACGACGCCCCGCGACGGCGTGGGCTCGAAGGGGACCCATCCGAGGCCCTCAAAGTACAGTTCAGGCCATGCATGAGCATCGCGGGCGTCAACCTCGTACTCGGGGAAGGAACCCTGACCGACCAATGCCACCGACTCGCCCGTGAGGCGCCCTGGCGCATAGCCAACGGCGATCCGGCTCGGGATGCCTTCAGCCCGCGCCATGACAGCCATCGCCGAGGAGAAATGAACACAGTAACCGCTCTTCACTGCGAGGAAATCAGCCAGGACCGAGAGGCCGTTCCCGTCGTAGCCGTTCTGCACGGGAGCTTGCAGGGAGTAAGTGAACTCGCCGGAACGCAGGTACTTCTGGAGAGCCAGCGCCTTGGCGTAGTTGCTGCCCGCAGAGGCAGTGACGGTATCGGCAGTTTGCCGCACGATGTCTGGAAGGTTGCCTGGAATCCTCAGGAAGTCCTCTGCAATACCCCGCGGGAGGGCAGTGGCTTGGGACAGGGACTGCGCTGTGATTTGGGGGGCTTCGGAGAAAACGACGTAACGTTGCGCGCGCGTGGTCGTCTCCGTGCTCATGATGCTCAAAGTGGCTGGGTCCCATGTCCAGCGTCCGTTGAGGCCGTTCACGGAGGCCGGAGCAAACGGGGCGGGGAGGTAGGGGCTGGTAAACAGGCCCGCGTTGACCGATGTCACCGCGTTGACCACCTCGCCCTGGACGGCATATCCCGTCTCGATCCTGTCCGCACCTATGCGGCGCTCGGCGGCGCGATCGTCCGGTGCCCAGGTTTCGCCGTCGAAGTGGTCAATGGTGACCGACCTCAAATACAGGGGAGCGCTGGCGCTGGTGGCGTACGTGATGCGACCCGAACCGGTAGGACTCCGGAGGCTGTTGCCCAGGGTGATCATGGGATTGAGTCCGTTGGATGTGCCCCACGGGCTTAACCGTGAGCCCTGCGGAAAGGTGCCGGTCTCGAAGCCTGGAATCACCAAGGTGACGGTCATGGTTAATGCCAGCGCCAAGCCTCCAGTAACCACCGAGCGCTTGAACTGGCCGGCGCCGCGCCCCGAACCGGACTGGAGCCTGGCATCAGGGGCGAACCAGTGGCTGCACCCGAGAATGAGCAGGTAGCCCACTGCCGCGCCGATGAATCCGGCTGCTCCCACGCTCTGGGGCTTGATGGTGGCCGGGACCACCATGACCGCCAGGAGACCAATACCGCTGGCCGCAGGCATTGACAGTGGAACGGCCAGCGCGTCGATCAATATGACCAGGAGGCCCAGGCAGGCGCACATGACGAAGACGATCCCGGCGTTGGGTGCCACAGGCGCGCTTTCGGACACCACCGTCTCGGCGGCCCGTTTTATGTGGCGTCCGACGGCGGTGAAGGTTCCGGTGGTGGGGATGAACCCCGCCAGGCTTTCCTGGCGGCAGAAGATGAAGCTGAGCACACCAGCGAGTGATGCAAAGGAGCCCAAAGTGGCAATCAGCGGCTGGGCGCGGAGTGCCCGGAGGACGGCAAGCGTTAACGCAACCACGACCACCGTGGTGATCAGGGGCATGAACCAGGCCCAGCCCCTGAGGACACCGTTCAGGGACAGCGCAGCGCCAAGGACGGCCACCACCACTGACCCTGCCATGGCCCACGGATACGGGCCGGCTCCCGGGATCTGCGCCCCGGAGGGCTTACCCGCTGCGGGCGTGCCGGCCGCGCCACCCGGTTGGGCCGGCGCGCTGGGCGAGCCACGGTGGGATGTAGCGGTCATCGGGGCACCGCCGCTCCACGCCGGACATCCATGGCTGCGTCGGCGGCCGCTACGATGCCGCCCTCATCGAACGCTGACCAGGCAGCCGTCAACTGGGTCTTTGAGGTGACTGCGGCTGCTCTCCAACCTGCGAGACGCAAGACCTCCAGTACTTCCTCGTTGTTCCGTGAGGCATCGGTCATCACCAAAGCGAAGGCGTTGGCGCCATACCCGGCCGCTGGAGCTAATGTCCTTGCCTCGGCAAGCGTCAGGTTTCCCACCAAGGCAAGCAAGGGACCGCGCAAACGATGCGCTGAGAGTTTGTCCATCAGCCGGTCATTAAAAGGCGAATCAACATTTTCCGCGCCGGCCAATCCAGGGGAGCCCTCTTTGTGTTCGGCGCCGTGCTCTGTCCGATGGTGCTCCACCCTGGCGTGCCTGGGGCCGCTCAGCTCCACGGCTGCCAGGCCCTCGGCGATGGCCTGAAGGCCGCCCACGCCGGCAAACTCCTCCGCGTCCGGGTCCGGCGCCGACCTCGAACGGTGGAACGCCGGGCTGCCGAATGAGTCAAGGAGCCGCAACGAATAATTTCGTTCCGCCAAGTGAGCGGTCATGGACATCGCTGCCGTGACCATCCACTCAAAGTTGGTACTGGTGACCAGATCCGAATCTTCGTCGTGGCTCCCGAAGACAGAACCGGTGCCGGAGGCGAAGGCGGTGAATCTCTGGTCAAGGATGAGGGTCGCCTCCGGTGTGGTCACCGACTCCTCCTGTCGCACCATGAGCTGGCCATGGCGGGCAGTCGCTGCCCAGTGAACGCGGCGCATGGGATCACCATGCCTGTACTCACGGGTCATGATGTCATCGTCGCTCGGGTTGGCCCGGATGCGGGTCGCCGTCACGCCGTCGTTGCCGCGCGCACCGGCGAGGCCCGTTACGGGAAGTTCGACGGCGGCAGGCGTCACGGTGAGGACGTCGCCGTCGTCAATTGAATGCCGCCGCAGCGATAAACCGAAGGGGTCACTGAACTCTGCGGTGACCGGACCAATGCGGAACTGTCCCCGCTTGCCAGAGCGCAGGTGATATTCGTAGCGGCTGGTGCCACCGGAGGCTGAACGGGCCGGGAAACGGAAAGCCGGGGGTTCCCCGAAGCGGGGAGGCAATTGCTCCTCCATGATGACGTGCCCCGTGGAATGCGACGATCGCGCAACGGCAAGGCGAACGGTGGTGGTGCTGGAGGTCTCCACCGTGGACGGATTGAACTCCCGGTAAACCTGGAACTTGGGTTTGAGCACCCGGACGCCGGCGAGCGCGACCAACGGCAGGAGGAACAACAGAACGGCCAAAGTCAGGAGATCGCGTCTGCCCATGACGTAAGCACACCCCAGCGCGACTGCGCCGGCTGCTAAGAGCCCCCAGCCGCGGTTGGTGAATAAGTGCTTGGGAAGCCGATCCATGAACGCCATTCCGGCATGCCTCCTAAACGCTGTGCCTGTCCCTGCGCCACGCACCCGGCGGTTCCTGGGTAACGGGCAGGGAAGCGAAAATGCCCCGGAGAATGGTCTGCGGCGTATCTCCCGAACTTGCAGCCTTGCGGTCCAGGATGATGCGGTGGGCGAGCACCGACTCGGCTACGTCCACCACGTCATCCGGGAGGACAAAATCGCGGCCATCCAAGGCTGCCGTGGCCTTGGCCGCACGCAGCAGCTGCAGCAGGGACCGCGGGCTGGCGCCGAGACGGAGCCGGGCACTGTCGCGGGTCGCCCGTCCGATGGCCACGGTGTATTCCTTGATGGCCGTGGAGACGTACACATGCTGGACGGTGGCGATCATGGCAGCCACATCGGCGGCAGTCACCACTGGAGTTACCTTGGTCAAGGGCGAGGATGCCTGATGTGTCTCCAGCATCTCGATCTCGGCATCCTTGTCCGGGTAGCCCATGGAGATCCTGGCCATGAAACGGTCGCGTTGTGCTTCGGGTAGCGGGTAGGTGCCTTCCATTTCGATGGGATTCTGTGTAGCCACCACCATGAAGGGCAATCCCAGCTGGTATGAGTGTCCGTCCACAGTCACCTGGTGCTCCTCCATGCATTCGAGGAGCGCGGACTGGGTTTTGGCCGAAGCGCGGTTGATTTCGTCGCCAATCACGATGTTCGCGAACACGGCGCCGGGGCGGAACTCGAACTGCCGCGACGACTGGTTGTAGATGGACACCCCAGTGACATCAGATGGCAGCAGGTCCGGGGTGAACTGGATACGAGAGACTGTGCAGTCCACGGTCCGTGCCAGCGTCTTTGCCAGCAGGGTCTTCCCAACACCCGGGACGTCCTCCAGCAGCAGGTGGCCTTGGGCGAGGAGGACCGTGAGGGCGAGCTTTGCGGCATCGGCTTTTCCATCAATGACCTTGTTGATGGAGCCCAGGATGCGCTCGCTCGCTTCGTGGAACCGTTCCGCGTCCATAAGCTGCGGCCTATGCCCGTTGAGCCCCGCACCGTCCCGGGGCAGAGCTGCGTAAGCCTCGCCCTGAACAGGGGATGGTTCAACGGTGACTTGTCGCTTGGACTCCATGGATTGCCCTTCAGCCGTGGCCTCGGCAGCAGCTGTCTTCAATGAGCGCTGCTGGTGTTGGCCGCTTGTCCGTTCCAGACTACCCAGACATTGGCCTGCGCTAACATAGTGCTCCGGAATTTATGTGCCACATGGAATTTACCGTGCGCTGCTCCTCTGTTGCGCAAGGAGGACCGCGGTCCGAATAAGGTGGGAGCATGTGCAATTCCCTCGCCCCTGCTCCTTACAGGGCGCCATCCGACGCAGAAGAAGAAAAAGATTCGCGCCGGGAGTACCCGCCAGCGCCAGAGCCCCTCCCCGTGCCGGTCATGGACAACCACACCCACCTGGACTTCAGGCACGGTTTGATCGAAGTCTCGGTCCGCGACGCGATGGACTCGGCCGGGGCCGTTGGTGTGCAGGGAGCCGTGCAGGTGGGCTGCGACCTTGAATCATCGCGCTTCACAGTGCAGGCGGTGGAAGCGGATTCCCGGCTGCTCGGAGCCGTTGCAATTCACCCCAACAATGCCCCTGTGTATGCGGGCCGCGGTGAGCTGGAAACTGCGCTCGCCGAGATCGAAGAATTGGCCGCCCACCCTCGCATCCGCGCGATCGGCGAGACGGGCTTGGACTTTTTCCGGACCCACGGCGAAGGGCTGGCACACCAGCGCTACTCCTTCCGGCGCCACATCGACATCGCCAAGCGGCTCGGGCTGACACTGCAGATCCACGACCGTGATGCCCATGACGACGTGGTGCAAGTGCTGCGCGAGGAAGGCGCCCCGGAACGCGTGGTGTTTCATTGTTTTTCCGGAGATGAGGAACTCGCCCGGATCTGTAACGAGAACGGCTGGTACATGTCGTTCGCCGGCACCATGACGTTCAAGAACGCCGGGAACCTCCGCGCAGCCCTGGCTATCGCGGAACCAGCCAGGATCTTGGTGGAAACCGATTCGCCGTTCCTCACGCCGCATCCCCACCGCGGGCGGCCGAATGCGAGCTACATGGTTCCATACACAGTCCGATCCATGGCGGACGTGACAGGAGATGACTTGGCCGAACTTTGTTCGCGGTTGGCCGAAAACACCCTGAATGCCTACGGTTCATGGGCCTAAGCCGCCTTTTTTGACAATGAAGCGGGCCCCGGGCCTGGATACCCGGTATGCACGATTCTTGGTTCGTTTATAACGGATCGGTTACTGTGTTAAACAAGTAGCCGGGGTCGGGGAAGGCCTTCGGACAACTGCTCCGGTTGATTCCGGGGCAATCAGTTGAATGTTTTTTGGCGGCGCAGATGCCGGCAGCAAGAGTGGGACCAGGCTTTTTGCCTGGCCCTCCGTTTTTGCGGTCGGCATTATTTTTGCGCTTTTCCCCGTGCCCGGATGGTCTGAGAGTAATGGGCGATCGTGATCAAGTTCTTCACAACGGATGGCAAGTTCAGCTTCCTCAAAGTAGGTACGCAGTTGCTGGTAGTTGCAGCGCTGGTGGTTGGTGTCGTGGCCTTTGTTGGCAACAACAAGACCGTCACCCTCAACGTGGACGGCAAAGTGAGCTCCATTCAGACCTTTGGCGGCACTGTTGACCAAGTGGTCCAAGCAGCCAAGGTCGAGTTGAAGGACGCAGACCGCGTTTCGCCGGCTCTTGACGCGCGGGTCGAAAACGGATCCGTAGTGAACGTCAACCTGGCCAAGGCCGTGTCCATTGAACTGGACGGCGCCCGGAAGACCGTGAACACCACCGCCCCGGACGTGGCAGGCCTGGTGAGCGAACTCGGTGTAGCAAGCTCCTCCGAGATCTCCCAGCCCAAAGAAGCGTCCTTGGAAGTCACCGGCTCCTTCGTTTCCATCTCCACGCCCAAGACCATCAGCGTCGTAGCTGACGGCAAGGACACCAGCACCACCACGACGGCGGCCGACGTCGCCACCGTGCTCAAGGACACTGGAATCACCTTGGGCGCCAACGACCGCACCTCCCAGCCTGGCAATGCGCCCATCGTCCAGGACATGGTGATCAAGGTCTCCCGCGTGGACACCAGCAAGACCGCCGAAGCCACCGAAGAAGTTCCCTTCGAAAGCGTGAAGACTGATAGTGCCGCACTCTTCAAGGGTGAAGAGGAAGTGACCCAGGAAGGCGTGGCAGGATCCCTGGTCAAGACGTTCAAGCTGGTACTCGTGGACGGCCGCGAAGCGTCCCGCACCTTGGTCTCCAGCAACGTTGCCACCAAGCCCGTGACCGAAAAGATCAGCGTCGGCACCAAGGCCCGGCCCGTCCCGACTCCCAAGGCAGCAGCCGCAACAGGCGCAGCCCCAGCAGCCAGCGGCCCGACCGGTGCTCCCAACGAAGCCATGTGGGACAGGATTGCCCAGTGCGAATCGGGTGGAAACTGGTCAATCAACACCGGTAACGGCTACTACGGCGGCCTGCAGTTCTCCAGCCCCACCTGGCTTGCCAACGGTGGTGGAGCCTACGCTCCCAACGCAAGCCTTGCCACCAAAGCACAGCAGATCGACATCGCCAACCGTCTCTACGCTAAGAACGGCCTCAGCGACTGGGGCTGCGCTCACGCGGCCTGACCCCGCACAGGCGATACGATACCTAGGTGACTGAACCGAATTCCGAACCCGCCGCCGTCGCGCCTTTGATGGGCGCCACAGATATCCGACGGCTCGCCGAGGAAATCGGTGTACGCCCCACGAAAACGTTGGGGCAGAACTTTGTGATCGACGGCAACACCATCCGCAGGATTGTGGCCGCCGCCAATATAGACGCCGGTGAAACCGTGCTGGAGGTAGGCCCCGGGCTTGGCTCCCTGACGCTCGGTTTGCTGGACGCGGCCAAGGCTGTTGTTGCCGTCGAAATCGACCCCGTGTTGGCAGAAAAGCTGCCGGAGACTGTGCGCGCCTGGCGCCCCGGGGCGGAAGACAACTTCCACCTGGTGCTGTCCGACGCCATGAAGGTCACCGAGCTGCCGGTGCCCCCCACGGCGCTGGTGGCCAACCTGCCCTACAACGTGGCTGTTCCCGTGGTGCTTCACCTGCTGCAGCACTTTCCCAGCCTCCAGCATGGCTTGGTCATGGTGCAGGATGAGGTTGCGGACCGCCTTGCCGCGACACCTGGTTCCAAGATCTACGGCGTGCCGTCGGTCAAGGCGGCCTGGTACGGGCGCATGCGCAAGGCCGGCGTCATTGGCATGAACGTGTTCTGGCCCGCGCCGAAGATCCATTCGGGCCTGGTTGCCTTCACCCGGCATGACCCGCCGGAAACGCATGCCACGCGTGAACAGGTATTCGCCGTCATTGATGCTGCCTTCGCGCAGCGGCGGAAAACGCTGCGTGCGGCACTCGCCGGTTGGGCCGGGAGCGCCTCCGAAGCGGAACGGTGCTTGGTGGCCGCCGGAGTTGACCCCACGGCGCGCGGCGAGGTCCTGGACATCCATGCCTACGTCAAGATTGCCGAAGCCCGCCACCCCGTGGACGCATGAACCCGGGCACCCGCAAACCAAGCAGCCTCCCGTTTGTGGGGGATCGCTTCCATGCCCGCACGGTTCGCGTCAAAGCCCCAGGCAAGGTCAACGTCTCCCTGAGCGTGGGCCCTTTGCGGCCCGACGGGTACCACTCGGTGGCCAGCGTGTACCTCGCCGTTTCCCTGTACGAGGAAGTGGCGGCCACCAGTACAGAGGCTGAAGGAATCACTGTCAGCATCAGCCCGGACAGCACACTGGACCTGGACGGCGTGGACGTCCCGCTGGATGAGCGCAACCTTGCCTACAAGGCGGCAGCCATCATGGCCGAAATGTCCGAGAAGCCAACCGGCGTCCACTTGGAAATCACCAAACGAGTGCCGGTTGCAGGTGGCATGGGTGGTGGTTCGGCAGATGCAGCAGCCACCCTTCTGGCGTGCGACGCCCTGTGGAACAGCGGCCTTTCACGCGAGGAACTGGCGCACCTGGCAGCCGAGTTGGGCGCAGACGTGCCGTTCTCGCTCCTGGGCGGCACCGCCGTCGGGCTTGGCGTGGGAGACAAACTCTCTCCAGCACTGGCCAAGGCGCAAATGGATTGGGTGCTGGTTTTTGCCGATTACGGGCTGTCCACCCCTGACGTGTTCCGAACCCTTGACGGGCTTCGGGACTCGGAAGGCGTCGAGATTCCCGAGCCCGTCGACGTGGACCCCACCATCCTCCAAGCCCTGCGGAACGGTGACCCCGAGACCCTCAGCCGCGTGCTGATCAACGACCTCCAGCGGGCCTCCATTACACTCGCGCCCCAACTTCGCGACACCATCGGTCTGGGTGAAGCGCGCGGTGCCCTTGCCGGCATGGTGTCCGGCTCGGGGCCCACCATCGCCCTGCTTGCCAGGGATTCCGTCTCAGCTACGGTCCTTGCAGAAGAGCTGGGCCACCGGGGACACAATGCCCTGGCCGTTCACGGTCCCGTGCCCGGCGCCCGGATCATCTCCGATACCCTCCTGTAGTACCCCCGCATTCCAGCAGTAGAAAGTAGTACCCATTGGCCCACCTGCTTGGCGGCGAAAACCTCACAGTTTCGTTCGCGACCCGCACTGTCCTCGACGGCGTCACCCTCGGCTTGGAGGATGGCGACCGCATCGGCATGGTGGGGCGCAACGGCGACGGTAAGTCGACTCTTATGCGCCTGCTTGCGTTGCGCTCCACGCCCGACTCGGGTCGCGTTACCAAACGCGGGGACGTCAACGTCGGCTACCTGGATCAAGGCGACGTGCTCGACGGCGACCTCACAGTCGGCGCTGCGATCGTCGGGGACCGCGCGGACCATGAATGGGCGGCTAACGCCAAGATCCGCGAAGTCATGGGCGGACTGGTGGGGGATGTCGACTGGCACGCCAACGTCCATGCGCTGTCCGGTGGCCAGAAGCGCCGTGTTGCGCTGGCCAAGCTCCTCATCGAAGACCACGACGTCATCATGCTGGACGAACCTACCAACCACCTCGACGTCGAAGGTGTCGCTTGGCTGGCCCGACACCTCAAGACACGCTGGCGCGCCAACCAGGGCGCCTTCCTGGTGGTCACTCACGACCGTTGGTTCCTCGACGAAGTCTGCAACTACACCTGGGAAGTCCACGACGCCATGGTGGACATGTTCGACGGCGGATACGCAGCCTACGTTTTGGCGCGCGCCGAGCGCGACCGCATGGCCGCCGTCGTCGAAGGTAAACGCCAGCAGCTCGTCAAAAAGGAACTGGCGTGGCTTCGGCGGGGTGCACCTGCCCGAACCGCGAAGCCCAAGTTCCGCATCGAAGCTGCCAACGACCTCATCGCCGACGTACCCGATCCCCGCGACTCCGTGGCCCTCAGCAAAATGGCGACCGCACGCTTGGGCAAGGACGTGCTGGACCTTGAGAATGTGACCCTTGACTTCCTCGACGGCGAGGACGGACAGAAGCTCTTCGACAACATCACCCTCCGGCTTGCGCCGGGCGAAAGACTTGGCCTGGTGGGCGTCAACGGGGCAGGCAAGTCCACACTCCTGAGGCTGTTGAACGGTGAAATCCAGCCGAGCTCCGGCAAGGTCAAGCGTGGCAAGACCGTGGTCACCGCCGTGCTGACCCAGGACGTCAAAGAGCTCGATGAAGTCTCGGACCTGCGCGTCATTGAGGTCATCGAACGCGAAAAGCGGTCCTTCAGCGTGGGCGGCAAAGAATTTACCGCCGGACAGCTCGTGGAACAGCTCGGGTTCACCAAGGAAAAGCAGTGGACACCCGTCAGCGATCTTTCCGGTGGCGAACGTCGTCGACTCCAGCTCCTGCGCCTGCTGGTAGGGGAGCCTAACGTCCTTATGCTCGACGAACCCACCAACGACCTCGACACCGACACCCTTGCCGCCGTCGAAGACGTCCTGGACGGCTGGCCCGGGACGCTCGTAGTGGTCAGCCACGACCGGTACCTCCTGGAACGCGTCACTGACAACCAGATGGCTTTGCTCGGAGACGGCAAACTACGTGGCCTGCCCGGTGGTGTGGACCAATACCTCGAACTGCGTGAAGCTGCGCTGGCCTCGGGCGCTGTGGGTGGCGGCTCGGGTGCGCCGACTTCTGCCAGCGGGTCTTCCTCGTCCGCTGCTGTTCCTTCCGGTGCCAGCGAAGCCGAGAAACGCGAAGCCCGCAAAGACCTCAACAGGATCGACCGCCAGCTCGGCAAGATCTCGCAGCAGGAGGAAAAGCTCCACACGCAGATGGCCGCAAAGTCCGAGTCCGCAGATTTCGACGCCCTGGGTGAGCTCAATGCCAAACTGCAGGAGTTGCTCGAGGAGAAAGAGGGCCTGGAGCTGGAATGGCTGGAGGCCGCCGAAATCCTCGGCGAGTAGGGGTGCTGTGGCCTGTCAGTGCCGTCTCGCCGACCCTCTCTCTCACTTCCCTCGGGTTTGGGGTGGATCCTCTCTCACTTCCCTCGGGTTTGGGGTGGATCCTCTCTCACTTCCCGTCGGTTGACGACGTCGGCTCGTAGCCTATGAGCCAGCGCAGTCCGTGGCGATCGACAACTTGGCCATCTGATGCACCCCACGGCTTCGGCTCCAGCGGGTCCAGAATTCGGCCGCCGACGGCGAGCATGTCGAACCACTGGTGGAGAACTGCCGGTTCAGCTGCTCCCAGCAACGAGAGCATGGCGCCTTCGATCTTGACGGATTCCTCGCCGGCCGCTGCGTCAGAGCCACTTAGGGAGACGACTCCGCTGAGGACTCCATGGGCGATCGCGTCCAGTGGCCCGTCCGTTCGCCCAAAGTCCTGGTACGTATGCAGGGAAAGTTCGCCTCCGAAGACTTCGGCGTAAAAGCCAAAGGCGACTCGTGCTGTCCCGGGAAAACTGATGTAGAGCTGGGGCGCCGTCATGAGCAAAGCTTACAAAAGTACCGGAAGGGTGTGGGATGTGAGAGAAGGTTTGGTTCAAGCGCGTGGGATGTGAGAGAAGGTTAGGACTCGGAGCGCAAGCCGGGTTCTTTTTGCAGCCCGGTCAGCCCGTTCCAGGCCAGGTTCACCAAGTGAGCGGCAACAGCCCGTTTGTCGGGAGTACGGCTGTCGAGCCACCACTGGCCTGTCATAGCTACCATTCCCACGAGCATCTGCGCGTACATGGCTCCGTCTGCCGCGCTGAATCCGCGGCGCGCGAATTCGTCCGAGAGCAAGTGTTCCACCCGGGCCGTTACGTGGGAGAGCAGCGTGGAGAATGCACCCTCGGGCTGTGAGGGCGGGGCGTCACGCATGAGGATCCGGAAGCCATCGGTGCGGTCTTCGATGTAGCCAAGCAGTGCCAGCGCAGCGCGTTCAACCAGCACACGGGGTTTGGCTTCGGTGCTGAGGGCCTCGGTGATGGAGTCCAGAAGGATCCGGAATTCGGTCTCCACAACCTGACGGTACAGACCCTCCTTGGAGCCGAAGTGTTCGTAGATTACGGGCTTGGAAACTCCGGCAGAGGCGGCGATTTCCTCGATGGTGGTGCCATCCAGTCCACGGGCAGCGAAGAGGGCACGTCCAATGCCGATGAGTTGTGATTTGCGCTGCTGTCCGGTCATCCGTATGCGCACTGCCGGCCCGTTGGTGACGTGCTCTGCGGGCTCGGAGGCGGCCCCAGATCGGGGGAGTTCAGTGCGGTTGCTCACGTGACCATCATGCCCTAGATGGCCTCAGGAACGGGTGTGGAGCGGGTCCCCCACGGGCGGAATGGTGAAACGCGGAGGGGGCACGGGGTGGTCAAGTCGCGAAGCACGCATTGGTCATGGCAAACTAGATTCTTGTGTGTGCATCCCGGTGATCCGGGAAACCTTCCGGGCCGCATGGTCCGGGGATGAAACATGCACGGTCCGCTCTGGTGTAATGGCAGCACCCCGGCCTTTGGAGCCGTGGAGTATAGGTTCGAATCCTATGGGCGGAACGGTCGGAAAACGCGCTCCTTCTCTGTACCTGTAGCGGCTCTCACGGTGCCTGGGTCCATTGTTGGGATGGCAGCATTCCGAAGCCGGGTTACCCGGGACATACCGAGCAAGGAGAGCCAGTACGTGAGCCCCGAAACCATCGGTCCCGCAGCGGTGATCGTTTTGGCCGCAGGTGCCGGAACGCGCATGAAGTCGCGGACTCCCAAGATCCTCCACGAAATCGGCGGCCGATCCATGGTGGGTCACGCGCTCCTCGCCGCCCGTGCCATCAATCCGTTGAAGCTGGCTTTGGTTGTCCGCCACGAGCGTGACCGCGTAGCCGAGCACGTCGCAGGGCTGGACCCGGAAGCCCTCATTGTTGATCAGGACGACGTTCCCGGCACTGGACGTGCGGTTGAAGTGGCGCTCAACGCGCTGGACGCGGACGCCGAACTTTCCGGCACCGTAGTGGTCACCTACGGCGATGTCCCGCTGCTGACCGGTCAACTGCTCGGCGAACTTGTGGCAACGCACGAGGCTGAGGGCAACGCCGTCACGGTCCTCACTGCAGTGTTGGACGACGCCACGGGTTACGGCCGGATCCTGCGTGCAGAGGACGGTACCGTCACAGGTATTCGCGAGCACAAGGATGCCAGCGAAACCGAGCGCACCATCCGCGAGGTCAACTCTGGTATCTACGCTTTCGACGCCGCGGTTTTGCGCAGTGCGCTGGCGAAGGTCACCACCGACAACGCCCAGGGCGAGATGTACCTGACCGATGTCCTCGGGTTGGCGCGAGACGCAGGGGGCCGTGTGGCCGCCGTCGTGACGGAAGACCGCTGGCAGGTTGAGGGCGCCAACGACCGCATTCAGTTGTCCGCGCTGGGTGCCGAGCACAACCGCCGCATCATCGAGTCCTGGATGCGTGCAGGCGTGACAGTGGTGGATCCGTCCACCACGTGGATTGATTCGACTGTCTCCCTTGACGAAGACGTCCGTTTGCTGCCCAATACCCAACTGCACGGTGCCACCACCGTGGCGCGGGACGCCGTCGTTGGTCCTGACACCACCTTGACCGACGTCCATGTTGGCGAGGGCGCAAAGGTGATCCGTACGCACGGTTCCGGCGCCACGATCGGTGCCAAGGCGAGCGTTGGACCGTTCACGTACCTTCGCCCGGGCACGGTCCTGGGCGAGACCGGCAAGATCGGCGCGTTCTACGAAACCAAGAACGTGACAATCGGCCGTGGCTCCAAGCTGTCCCACCTGGGCTACGCCGGTGATGCTGAGATCGGCGAAGACACCAACATCGGTTGCGGCAACATCACCGCCAACTACGACGGCGAGAAGAAGCACCGCACGGTGATCGGCTCAGGCGTCCGCACGGGTTCCAACACGGTCTTCGTGGCTCCTGTGACGGTTGGCGACGGCGCATACAGCGGCGCCGGGGCCGTCATCCGTAAGGATGTTCCCGCCGGTGCCCTCGCCCTCAGCATGGCTGCACAGCGGAACGCCGAAGGCTGGGTAGCAGCCAACCGGCCGGGCACCGCCTCCGCGAAGCTTGCCGAGGCCGCGCAGGAACTGGCGTCAGCATCTACATCTTCACAATCCCCGGCAACCATAGAAGAAGGCAAACAGGCATGAGCGAAATTACCGCACGCGGCGAGAAGAAATTGATTCTCGCCGCCGGAAGGGCGCATCCGGAGCTGGCGCAGGAAATCGCGAAGGAGCTGGAGACTGAGCTCCTGCCCATCGATGCCTACGACTTCGCAAACGGGGAAATCTACGTCCGTTCGGCCGAGAGCGTGCGAGGCACCGATGCCTTCGTCATCCAGGCCCACCCGGCTCCGTTGAACAACTGGCTCATGGAGCAGTTGATCATGATTGATTCCCTCAAGCGCGCCTCGGCCAAGAGGATCACGGTTGTTTCCCCGTTCTACCCGTACTCCCGCCAGGACAAGAAGGGCCGCGGCCGCGAGCCCATCTCGGCCCGCCTGGTTGCCGACCTTTACAAGACCGCGGGCGCGGACCGCATCATGTCCGTTGACCTGCACACCTCGCAGATCCAGGGCTTCTTCGACGGCCCGGTTGACCACCTGATGGCTATCCCGTTGCTGGCCGACTACATCCGCACCAAGGTTGAGGCCGACAACATCACGGTTGTTTCGCCTGACACGGGTCGTGTCCGCGTTGCCGAGCAGTGGGCTGAGCGCCTGGGCGGTGCCCCGCTCGCGTTCGTTCACAAGAGCCGGGACCTCACCGTCCCCAACCAGGCCGTCTCCAAGACCGTTGTTGGCCAGGTTGAAGGCCGCACCTGCGTCCTCATCGACGACATGATCGACACTGGTGGAACCATCTCAGGTGCCGTCCAGGTCCTGAAGAACGCCGGTGCCAAGGACGTCATCATAGCCTGCACGCACGCGGTCTTCTCCGATCCCGCCGCGCAGCGTCTGGCTGATTCCGGTGCCCGCGAAGTTGTGGTCACCAATACGCTCCCCATCCCGGCCGAGAAGCGCTTCCCGTCGCTGACGGTGCTGTCGATCGCACCTTTGATCGCGCGCGCCATCCGTGAAGTGTTCGACGACGGTTCGGTCACCAGCCTGTTCGACGGCAAAGCGTAACGCCGGACTGCTGAAATTGAGCGGGCCATCCGCCGCCTTCGGGCGTGCGGGTGGCCCGTTTTCATTGCCGTTTTCAGAAAGGGCACGAACCGCTGCTAGACTCTTGGGGATACCTTGGCGAGGGAGAGCACATCCGGTCCGCATTTGTGGACCAGGGTTGCGGGTCTCCGTTATCGACTGGGTCTGCATCTCCTTCAACACAGGCGGAACGGCTGCTCGGCGGCCGATCCCAGCCGGGCGTAGAAGGTCTCCAGACCTCCGCCCTTGCTGATAGACCAGCCTGGACTTCCCGGGTGCCACAGTAATCAAGGAGTACACATGTCTGAGCAGAAGCTCACCGCAGAACTGCGCACCGAATTCGGCAAGGGTTTCGCCCGCCGTGCACGCATGGCCGGCCAGATCCCGGCTGTCATCTACGGCCACGGCGCAGAGCCCATCCACATCAACCTGCCGGGCCGCGCCACCACGCTGGCAGTGCGCGTTTCCAACGCCCTGCTTGCAATCGACGTCGACGGCGAGCAGCACCTGACGCTCGTCAAGGACATCCAGCGTGATCCCGTAAAGCAGATCATCGAGCACGTTGACCTCCAGACCGTGAAGGCCGGCGAGAAGGTTACCGTCGACATCGCCATCCACGTTTCCGGTGAAGTTGCTCCGGGTGCTGTCGCCAGCCTCGAAGCCACCACGGTTTCCCTCGAAGCTGAGGCAACCCACGTTCCCACCGCCGTCGAGGTCAACATCGATGGCCTCAAGGCCGGCGAGAGCATCCACGCTTCCGACCTCGTCCTGCCGAAGGGTTCCATCCTGCTCACCGAAGGCGACACCCTGGTGGTCCGCATCGCTGAAGCCGCTGGCGCTGAAGAAGAAGAGACCACGGAAGCTGCCGCCGAGTAGTCTTCAGACTGCTTGAGGCTTCTGCCTTTGAGTGGCCGGGCACCCCTGGGGTCCCGGCCACTCGTTTTTGCTTTGCCCCGGGGAATGTCCATGATCGCGCCGTTCCCGGCCCACAAGTTTCCTAGGATGAGACCATGACTGACACCTGGCTGATTGTCGGCCTCGGCAACCCTGGCAGTGAGTACAGCAACAACCGGCACAATGTTGGCCAGATGGTGCTGGATGAACTGGCTTCCCGCATGGGTGGGAAGTTCAAGGTCCACAAGGCGCGGGCCCAGGTGGTGGAGGGTCGGCTGGGCATCGGGGGTCCCCGCGTGGTGCTTGCCAAGCCCATGACGTACATGAACGTCTCCGGGGGACCAGTGGCAGGCCTGTGCAACTTCTTCGACATAGCGCCCGACCACGTCATAGCAGTGCACGATGAGATCGACATCCCTTTTAACACAGTCAAGCTAAAACTAGGCGGCGGTGAGGGCGGGCATAACGGCCTGCGGGACATCTCAAAAGCACTTGCCACCAAGGATTACCTGCGTGTCCGCGTGGGGGTGGGCCGGCCGCCAGGACGGATGGAGACGGCCGACTATGTCCTCCGGGATTTCGCCACGGCGGAGAAGAAGGACTTGCCGTTCCTCCTGGACGAGGCTGCTGACGCCGTGGAGCTGCTCATGGGCCAGGGCCTGCTCGCCGCGCAACAGAAACACCATCCTGCCAAAGCTTGAGCAGATCTTGAGGAAAGCCTGATCAAAGCCTGACGGTCTCGAGGAGGCCAAGGCCTACAAACTGTGGGCGGCCGACGGTAGTGTGCATGGTACGCAGGTAAGCGGTGGGGGACTGTCGCGGATGTGTAGCTAAGGATGCGGATGTCGGCGGAGTTGCTAAACAGGAGCGGGGGAGGCGCAGCGAGGGCTGCGGCTCCTGATCTTGTGGGCGGCCCAACAGACCGTCAAACATGGTCATTGTTGGCCCGGAGCCACGATCTGTCCAAAGCGGGCAAACACCTCGAATCGCCTGGTTCCTACGGAGTGGTCCTCACCGGCGAACGGGGAATCGGCAAGTCGGGCCTCGCAAGGGCAGTGGTGTCGTCACTCGGCCCCAAAGTCCACAGCCTCCAACTGCGCAACACCGTAGCCAGCGGCCAAACCCCCTACGGATGCCTTGGTTTCCTGCTGGCCCGGTTGCCGTCCGGGGCCGTGGGTTCGCCCACCGGTATCCTGCACGCGGTCACCAATCTGATCAGGTCAGAAGCCGCGGGCCGGGACACCGTTTTCATCGTGGACAACGCCGGCGGCATGGATCCCATGAGCGCAGGTGTGCTGCTGAACCTTATGGCTACCGGCACCGCAAAGGTCATCGCCACCGTCCAACGAGCCAGCGACCTCCCTGTTGATTTCCACCGGCTGGTCCTTGAAGGAGCGCTGGGCGAGGTGCATCTCAACACGCTCAGCGAGGAACAGACCAAGCAAGTCCTCGGCTCGGTCCTGGGCCACTATGTGTCTTCAACGCTGGTGGGTTCACTGCACTCCGCCGTGGGTGGCAACCCCATGCTCCTGCATGCGCTTCTGGAGGAGCAACGGCATACGGGCAACCTGGTCCTCAATGACTCCGTCTGGACGCTCCGTGACCGGATCAAATTGGAGGGCGCCACGGTGGTGGAGGATTTTGTCCGTTCCAGACTGGCGCGCGAACCGCAAGCCAGCAGGACCGTCGTCGAAATCCTGGCCTGTGCGCAGCGCGCAACACTGTTGGATCTGGCAGCTATCTTCGGCACCGAAGTCCTGGTGGAGATGGAAGAGTCGGCGCTGCTTACTGTAGAGAAGTGCGGTGACCACTGGGTCTCGCTCAGGGACCCGTACGTGGGAGAGGTAGTCCGCGGCTGGTTGAGCACCCGCCGGATGCGTGAACTGCGGTTGATGCTCCACGGTCCGAAAGAGCCTGAACTGCAGGCCCTGACGCCGCAAGACCTCCTGAGCTACGCGGCGTGGTTACATTCCTGCGAGGACGAGCCCACGCTGTCGCCGGCACATGCGCTCGCGGCAGGGCGGGCGGCCTTGGATGACTACGACCCCAACTTCGCAATTCAGTGCACACTGTCACTGGACCCGAAAGACAGCGAGTGGGTGCCCGGGCAGCGTCTGAAAGCTGCGGCTTACCTCATGCTGGACCTGCCGTTGCACGCGGCCCAGGCGTTGGATGAGGTGTCCGACTCCCACATCGCCGCGTTGGAGCCACTGGAGTTCGCTGAAGTCACCGCTGCAAAGTGCCAGGCAATGACGTGGATTGATGGCAGGTCAGGCATGGTGCCGGGAGTGATCGACGCCGGCTTGGAGGCCCTCGAAGCCATGGCCGGGAATTATCCGGAGCAGACCATGGCCAAGGCGCGCAACAGGCTCCAGCTTTGCAGTTACGAATACAAGACCTACATGGGCGAGTACGCCGCCATGATTGACGCCTTGGAAGATGAACAAGCCAAGGATCCGACGGCGGACCGCGAACACTGGCTCAAGTCCTCCTTTTACCTGATCGAGGCCCGCTGCATGCTGGGCAGGGAGCTGGAGGCACAGCAACTCGCGCGCACCGTTTCACGGCACTTGGGGGACGCGGACCGCCCTGCTCAGCTGGAGGAGTCCTTCGCCAGGCATGCCTTCCTGGTCCTCCTGTTATCCGGGCAATGGCGGAAGTGCATCGAACTCATGCGCCGCACGCCCTCCGGCTCGTCACGCCTTCAATACCGGGGTGCGCTCACCGAACTGGGCGTTGGGCTTGCGTTCGCCTATGCAGGCAAGCCCGCCAGCGCAATCGAACCCCTGCGTTCGGCTGTTGCCCAACTGGAGCTCAGGCCGAGCATGAATATGAACAAGGTCGCCTACGCAGCCACTGCCTTTGCCTACGCCCAACTGGGCAATTCCGTGGAGGCCGGCCGATATTTGGACCTCTATAGAACGTGCAGGGGAGTGGGGACGTACTTCTCCGAATCCGTTGCTGAGTTCTGTGCGGAGATGGCCGGCCGGTGGATGGGTGACCCTGATGTGAAGCAGCGGCTGCTGGCCCGGGTACGCAACGACATCGACCAGCAGCGCTTCACCACGGCCGGCATCTACCTTTTCGGCGCCACCGTAGAAGGCACAGACGAGGAATACCGGCTGCTGGAAGACATTGCCGGTCGCAGGCAGGGCCCTTTGGCGAAGATCTCCGGCGACCTCGCGCGTGGAGCCCTGGCCAAGAGCTCCCGGTCACTGTTGGCGGCCGCCGATGCCGCCGCTTCTTTGGACCTGTTGGTGGTTGAGGCCAGATGCGTGGCCATGGCCCTTGACTACGCCAGGGACGCCGGCGAAACAACAGCAGCCCGAACGGCACAGTTGAGGCTTGAACGGCTGGAACATTCGGTACCTGCGTTACCGATCCAGCCACGCAGCGACGCGCCGGTACTGACCGATCGGGAACGCCAGATTGCTAAACTCGCGGGGAAGGGTGTCAGCAACCGTGAAATCGCGATGGATATTGGGGTGTCTGTGCGAACTGTGGAAGGTCATCTGTACCAAGTGTTCACCAAGCTCGGCGTATCGTCTCGGGGCGAGCTCAATGGGCTGCTATGAGGCAGAACGCGCAACTTCCGTAGACATGGCCTGGGTTGCCCATGCAGGCTGAGCACCTTGTAGGCCGTGACGCCGAACTGGAAGTGGCCACGGAGATTCTGCGGCAGGAAGGCGCCGGGGCGGTGCTTCTGGTTGCGGATCCGGGCATCGGCAAGACCGCCTTTGCGGCTGAAATCGCAGCCCGCCTGGCCGGGGAAATGGTGGTGATGCGGGTTCATGGGAGTCCCGCTTTGTCCGCCGTACCCTATGGAGTCCTGGCCCCATATCTGCTGGATCTTCCCGTGGAGCAAGCAACATCGCCGGTGGCGATCCTCCGCGAGTTCTGGTCCCAGTTCGAGAAACGGCGTGGTGGCGAAGGCGCACGCTTGCTGCTGATTGTGGACGACGCCCATGACCTCGATGAAGGCAGCACACAGATTCTGGCCGAGTTGGTCACCGCCGGGTGGGCGCGGCTCGTAGCAACCAGCAGGCCCAGGCCCGGCCTGCCCGCCGCTTTGCTTCAGCTCTGGTACGACGGATTGGCAGAGCGGCTGGAGCTCCACCCGCTCGATAAGGAAACTGTCACGGAGCTAGCTGAAAAGACCCTCGGGGGAACGGTCATGTCCAGTGCAGCCGAGGTCCTGCACTCGGTGTCCGAAGGCAACCCACTGCTGCTTCACTGCCTCCTTGAAGATGCAAGAACTGAGGGAAACCTTGTCCGCAGGAACGGAGTCTGGCTCTTGACCCGCGCACTCTCCGGCAGCGGGGAAAGCCTGGCCGAGGTAGTCAGGAACAGGGTTCTCCGGACCAGCGAAGCCGAACGGGAGGCGATGTTCGTCATTGCCCTCTCCGAGCCCGTCCCTGCCGCCGTGCTGGACACGCAGGTGGGCAGGGACACCGTCCGGGCGTTGATGGACAGTCGGCTTGTGCTGTCTGCCAACGGACCCGGCGGGCCCCTCAAAATGTGGCACCCCATGTACGGTGAGGCGCTCCGCCAGATCGTTTCGCCTGCCCGCAGCCTTCAGATCCGCCAGCGCATGGTGCAGCACTTGCCTGCGGAGCAGCCCACGGCGGAGGGACTTCTCCGGATGGTGAGCTGGGCACTGGACTGTGGTTCCGACGTCGACGATGAACGGCTGCTGGAAGCAGCATTCCTTGCCGCAAAACTGCTCCAGAACCCCTTGGCGAAGGCGGCGGCGGGCAAAGTGCGCTCCGACGCGCTGCGACCGCGCGCACGCGCCGTGATGGCCATGATCAACTACAACGACGGCGACTACCGCAGTGCCGTGCGGTTGTTGGAGGAAAATTTCGGGTTCCTGGACGCTGATCCGTCGGGACCAGTCGGCGCGGGGCTGCTGTGGGCCGCCGCGCGGGCCGCCGCGGGGGACCCGTCAGTGGACATTGTGGCCGATGCGCGGGCTGCTGCCAAAGCACTGACTGGTGAGCGGGAGGCATCGGACCTTGTGGTCCAGCGAGTCGAAAGGCACGTCCGGGCGCTGGAGTTGGCAACGCTCGCCCATGACGGCCACTACGACGAACTCCGCGAGGGCCTGGACTCGTTTGGGGAAGCGCTCGGAACGGATGGGCCCGGTTTTGCCATGAACCGGATCTTCCTGCTTGCGATGCAGTGTGAGCTCCTGACGGTGGAGGGCAAAGCCGTGGAGGCGTTGGAAGCTGGTCGCGAAGCATTGCTGCTGCTGGAAGAGGCCAATAATAACCTCCTGTACTTCGGCGACTTTGTTCTGCTGCGTTACACCCTGGCCGCCCTGGAATCCGGGGACTGGGGAGCGGCTGGGACTGCCCTTGACCGTTACGCGGCCGGTTCGGCCATGGGGCTCATCTATTTCGGTGGAGACATTGAGGTGCTCAGGGGTATGTCACTGCTGAGGCAGGGCCGCCTTGAGCAGGCCACGGAGCTGCTGACGCCCGCCGTCGAAGCGCTACGGGTCAAAGACCCGCTGCAGTTGCGTAGCCTCGGCAACGCGCTGGCGTTTTACGCCGCAGCCAAGTCCGGCAACGCACCGCTCGCCCAGCGTCTGGAAAGCGGGCAGGGCGCTGCTGCGGCCGGTGGTGCCTACGTGGAGGCCCTCGCAGAGCTGTTCAGGCTTGCAGGCGGGGAGTTTGTCACCAAGGCCACAGGGCTGCAGAAACTGCGCAACCTCCCGGAATCCGGACACGTGCACCGGTGGCCAGGCATTTTGCTGCAGAACCTGGTCCTCAGGGCCGAGCTCGGGGACGTGCAGGCCATGGCGTCAATCCAGGAAACGACGTCGTCGATGGCCGGAGGCTGGGCAGCCGGCTGGCATTCGTTGGCGGTGGCACAGTTGGGCGGCGAGGGCCAAGGGTTCGTGAATGCGGGCAATCTCCTGGCCGCATCCGGAATGCCCGGACCGGCTGCGGTGGCCTTCGACAAAGCGGCAATGACTTTCGACGCCGAAGGCAAGCGCCAGGAGGCGCGGCAAGCTGCGGTACTGCGCGATGTCAGCGAAGCCAGCCTGGGTGACGCCCTGGTTCATGACCCGCACACCGAGACGGACCGGTCAGTACCGCTGACCCGACGCGAGCAGGACATCGTGGCATTGGCCGTTTCGGGACTGACGGACCGACAGATTGCCGAGAAGCTCATGGTGTCGGTCCGGACCGTGGAAGGTCACTTGTACCGGAGCTACGCCAAACTGGGCATCCGCCGGCGTGAAGACCTGGGCGCAGCCGTCCGTCACTGACACACGCTCGTGAGTACCTGCATGGAAGCCTCTTGGAGCACCTGTCCCCGCAGCCCCCGCGGAATTTGCCCAATCAATGGAGTAACACGGTAATCCGTGTCGAAACCAAGTAGTGCCCCTTCCCGGGACTGAGTACAACAGGGTACCGGAGCATCAAAAGCCGCCCGGTTTTCGAGTACCAACTACTGATGTACGGCATGTTGCGCACCGGCAATATTGATCTTGGAAGAACGGTTCAGCCCCAAGCATCACCGGGATTCCGAAAGTCGCATCACCCGCATCGGAGGTCTCTTGAGCCGATGCTCCGGCCGCCGAAAGGTGGTCCGGCCCTGTACGAAGCCGGCGGCGACAGAGTCTTCTGAGACCGAGACTCTCCCCCCAGCCGCCGCCGGCTTCTAGGCCAGGAACCCCGCGAATCGCGGAACCCAAACCCCTCCCGCATCATGGGACTGCTGCTATTGGAGTGTGCATGTTGCCGGATCCCTGGCTGGACGAAGACACCGTCACAGCAGGGCTGAGGCCATCGACATTCCCCAACAGGACGCAGCTGCTCGAACTCATCCTCTCCGCCATTCCATCGGCTTCCACCAGCGGCATCGTGGTTGTGGGGGACCGGGGATCCGGAAAGAGCCACCTTCTGCTCTCCGTCAAAGCGGGTCTCCCCAAGACCGTGGAGGTCCGCACCTTCACTGGAAAGCCGGAACTGAAAGCCCTCCATTTTGGGGCATTGGGAGCCGTTTCGGGAACTGAGCCGGACGAGGCCGTAGCGCCGGGCCTCCACGTTCTCCGGGCCCTCACAAGCGCTCTGGGGCCAGCGGACTACTTGTACGCGCCACCACTTGAACGACGCCGGAACAAGCGGCATGCTCAACCGGCACGGCCGCAGCTGGTCCTGTTGGTGGACGACATCCACTACGTCGATCCAGCCTCACTGGCAGTCCTTCTGCAACTCATACCCGGCTTTGGTGCAACGCTGGTGGCTACGGCGGAGAGCCGCCACCCTCTCCCGCAGGACCTATACCAGCTTTGGGAGGACGGTTTCCTGGAGCAGTACCTCCTGCCGCCGTTTACCTTCAGCGAGGCACATGCGCTGTGCGAGTCCGTCCTGGGCGGGAAGGTCCAGCGACGGGCAAGCAGCCTCCTCGCTGCCATGAGTGGCTTCAATGTGGGGTTGCTTTGCCTCGCGGTCAACGACGCCCGCAGCGCCGGTTTCCTGGTGCAGGTGGACGGCTTCTGGACCATCGATATCCGGGCACGCTGTGACTGGCCCGGCGTGGTTGGGCACGTCCTGGCGGAGAACGTTTCGCGCCCGCCGGAAGAGCGCCAGGCATTGGAACTCATCGCGCTCGCAGAGCCAGTGGCCCTTCACGTGGTGGAGCGCCACTTTGGCCAGAAGGCCCTGGAGCATCTCCTCGCGAACCACGACATCAGGCTGCTTGCCGGCCGGTCCGCACTGGTCCGTACGAGTTCTTGGCTGCGCGGGGAAGGAACCCGCCTGTCGGTGCCGCGGTCCCGGAGCGTGGCCCTCCGACTTGGCGTGGAGGAACCGCGACTGACTACGGAGACCGCGCCCACCATGCTGCGTTGGATGACATGGACGCTCGATTGCGGCCTGACGCTCTCCGACGAGCTCCTCTTGGCCGCCGCTCCGGCCGCTGACAGGCCGTTCACGGCCGAACTTGCCCGGCGGGCCGCCTCAGCAGTGACGGGGCCGGGACACGCGGACGAGGCCAGACTGCTCAGGGCACGGGCGCTGATCGCCGAAGGTCAACTCCAGGAAGCAGCTCCGGAACTTCGGAAATTGGCAGCCGCGGGCGGGCCCCTTGGTGTGAAGGTCGACGCCGCACACCGACTCATGGCCCTCGGACTGTTGGGTGCCGCGCCTTTTGAAACGGAGCCTGCCGAGCTGGATCCCGCTGGGTCGGATCCTGCTGGGTCGGCGCCCGCTGGGTCGGCGCCCGCTGGGTCGGCGCCCGTCGGCCAGGGCTCCGGGGAACCGACGGATTCCGCTGCATTGATTACCTGGAATGTGCGGGAAGCCGAGCGCCTGCTGCTCTCCGGGGAGGCGCCGGGAGCTTTGCAGAGATCGTCGGCGGCGATGGCAGCCATCGGGGCTGACCCGGCGTTGGAGATGTTCTTGCCCGGGGCACTGCTGCGACATGCGGTGAGCCTGCGCTACAACCTCGCGTGGGGGCTGGTGGACCCGCTGCTGGACAGTCGTGCCGACTACGCCATGCCCAGGCACCTTTCGGCCTGCTTGGACGTCGCCCGCGGCTACGTCCAGCTCAGCCAAGGACTCCCGCGCGCAGCCCGCACCACCCTGGAACCCGTCCTCGCTGAACTGCACGACGCCGGCCTACCACCGGTACTCGCACTGGCTGCGGCCCTGCTGGCCTACTCCGAGGCGTCGTGCGGGAACGCCCGGCAAGCCATGGTGATGGTCCGGCAAAGCCTAGCCGCCCAGGAAGCCGCTCGGAACCCTGCAAGACGGGATCCAGCCTGCTTCTTGCCGCAGCTCAGTGCAATGTATGTCGCGGCGGCGCAGGACCAGGCCTCCGGCACGTCACGTCATCTGATGGCACTGGCAGAACAGGTCCATGCTCAGGGCAGCATCACGCTGGAGGCAGAGGCGTTATCACTCATGACGCTTAACTCGCGCAGTGCCGCCGTCGACGATCTTGTGATCCAGCGCCGCCTGGGCGCGTTGGCTGCCACTGTTCACGGCCCTGGCGGGGCAGCGCTGGGGACGTTCGCAGCGGCCTTGGTGGAGAACGACCCCAAGACATTGGAGTCGGCAGGGCGGAGCCTGTCCGCAGACCGGCAGTTCGCCCATGCCGCTCTATGCTATTCGCGGGCGGCCAGCGGTTATGAAGCCAGGACACGTGCTGCTGCGAGCCGCCGTGCTTCGGTGCTCGTCGAGCGGCTGCGCAACGCCTTCGACAGCGGGATCGTTCCACCGCTCGGTTGGGTGCCGGGGAGGGCGGGCGGCTGACGTGCTGTACGGCACACCGCCGGGTAGGGGCCACCGTGGGACAATAAGGAGTCCCTGAAGGATTTCCAAGGAGCGCCCCTTGACTGCTGTATCAACTCCCGCCTCACTGCAGCGGTCCATGCACGCCATGGACAACGCGGAGGTGTTGCGGATCCGGAATGATTTCCCGGTGCTGAACCAGCTGGTCAACGGCAGACCCTTGATCTACCTCGATTCCGGCGCTACGTCGCAAAACCCACTCAGCGTCATCGAAGCGGAGCAGGAATACTACGAGCAACGCAACGCCGCCGTTCACCGTGGCGCCCACCACCTTGCGGTGGAAGCGACTGAAGTATTCGAGGACGCGCGCCAGACCGTGGCGGACTTTGTGGGCGCCCGGTACGAGGAAACCGTCTGGACCTCCAATGCCACGGAGGGCCTCAACCTCATCAGCTACGCGCTGTCCAACGCCGCCCTGTGGGCGGCACAAGGCCGTGGTGGTTCCGCGCTGAAGGACCTCGCGATTGGTCCGGGCGACGAGATCGTGGTCACCGAAATGGAACACCACGCCAACCTCATCCCTTGGCAGGAACTGGCCTTCCGAACGGGCGCCACGCTCAAGTACATCCCCGTTACGGACGACGGGACCCTACGACTCGACGCCGCCGCGGAAATCGTGGGGGAGCGGACAAAACTCCTCGCCTTCAGCCACGCCTCGAACGTCCTGGGCACCATTAACCCTGTAGCGGAGCTTGTAGCCATTGCCCGCCGTGTGGGCGCATTGGTGGTCCTGGATGCTTGCCAGTCCGTTCCGCACATGGCTGTTAACGTCAAGGAATTGGACGTCGACTTCGCCGTGTTCTCGGGGCACAAAATGCTGGCGCCCACCGGAGTTGGCGTGCTGTACGGGAAACAGGAGCTCCTGGATGTCCTGCCGCCGTTCCTGACGGGCGGGTCCATGATCACCACGGTCACTATGGAACGGGCCGAGTACCTGCCGGCACCTCAGCGGTTCGAGGCCGGAACCCAGCGCATCTCCCAAGCCGTGGCGCTCGCAACCGCCGTGAACTACCTCACCGAGACAGGCATCGACCGCATCCATGCGTGGGAGGCAACGCTGGGTCAACGCCTTGTAAAGGGGCTTGAAAGCATCGATGGCATCCGCGTGGTCGGCCCGGCATCCGGCGCCGAACGGATCGGGCTGGCTGCGTTTGACGTCGCAGGTGTCCACGCCCACGACGTCGGACAGTTCCTTGATGACCGCGGCATCGCCGTTCGCGTCGGCCACCACTGCGCCCAGCCACTGCACCGCCGCCTGGGACTCACGGCAACCACCCGCGCGAGCACCTACCTTTACAACACCACGGATGACGTCGACGCTTTCCTCGACGCTGTTTCGGGTGTCCGGGCTTATTTCCAGGCCTGACACGCGGCACAGGCTTTTGGCCGCACAGCCGTCAACCAACGATTTTCCGCAGAATAGGCAATAAGCATCATGAGTCTTGACCAGCTGTACCAGCAGATCATCCTGGACCACTCCAAGCAGCGGCACGGTAGCGGCCTGGGGGAAACGGATGCCCCGGCCGGTACGTCCACCGGACAGTCGCACCAGCTGAATCCGGTGTGTGGGGACGAAGTGACGCTGCGACTGGCCGTTTCCGATGGAACAGTGCAACAGATCAGCTGGGATGGCGCCGGCTGTTCCATCTCCATGGCCTCAGCCTCGGTGCTCAGCGAACTGGGTGAGGGCATGTCAGTGGAAGAACTCCACTCCATCATCGATAACTTCCGCGAGGTTCTCCGTTCGCGCGGAAAGGTGCAGGCAGACCCCGAGATTTTGGGCGATGCCGCCGCCTTCGAAGGAGTAGCCCGCTACGCCGCCCGCGTGAAATGCGCCATGATCTCCTGGGTTGCTGCCGAGGACGCGCTCAACCAGGCCACAGCCTAGCCGCCAGGGAGCACCTCCGCGTCAGGCGCGGGCAAAGACGTCAGGGACGCCGTCGCCGTCGTCGTCCCGTTCTTCATCTGCCTGCACCTGGCGGTAGCGCCGGTTACGGGCCCGAAGCACGACGGCGGCCAGCAGCGCCGAGATCAAGGAGCCGGCCAGGATGGCCACCTTGGCGTGGTCGTTATGGGCGGAGCCGGCGCCGAAGCTCAACTCGCCGATCAGCAATGAAACAGTGAAGCCGATGCCGGCCAGCAGTGCCAGCCCGAAGAGGTCGATCCAAGCGATGCTGGAATCCAGGCTTGCTCGGGTGGTTTTGGTGACCAGGAACGTGGTGCCGAAGACACCCACGGCCTTGCCCACCACCAACGCCGCCACAATGCCCACGGCCACCGGATCCCTGAGGGCGGCTCCCATGCCGTCCAACCCGCCCAAGGCCACGCCGGCCGAGAAGAACGCGAAGACAGGTACTGCAAAGCCTGCCGAGAACGGGCGAAGTTTATGCTCGAGGTGTTCGGCCAGGCCCTCGGTTGGTTCTCCCCTTTTCCCGCTGGCCAGGACGGGAACGGCGAAGCCCAACAGCACTCCAGCCACGGTGGCGTGGATGCCGGAGGCATGGACAAAGCCCCAAGTGGCCAGGGCGAGGGGCAAAAGGAGGTACCAGCTCCGGACCCGTTTTTGGACGAGGAACGTGAAGAGGGCGAGTGGAACCAAGGCAGCCAGAAGCATGAGGGGCTGCAGCCCACTGGAGTAGAAGAAGGCAATGATACCGATGGCGATGAGGTCGTCCACAACGGCGAGGGTCAGCAGGAACGTCCGGAGCGCCGCGGGCAGGTGCGTGTTGATGACGGCCAGCACTGCAAGGGCGAAGGCAATGTCAGTGGCTGTGGGGATGGCCCAGCCTTTGAGCGTTTCCCCGGCGGTTCCGAGGTTGAAGAGTACGTAGATCAGGGCCGGCACCACCACGCCACCGACGGCCGCGGCCACGGGGACAACTGCACGGGCAGGTTTGCGGAGTTCCCCTGCGACGAATTCACGCTTGAGTTCAAGCCCCGCGAGGAAGAAGAACACCGCCAGCAGGCCATCGGAGGCCCAATGGCCCAGGCTCAGTTCCAGATGCCAGGGCTCGTAGCCGATCTTGACGTCCCGGAGTGCGAAATAGCCCTCTGCTGCTGGGGAGTTCGCCCAAACGAGCGCGACGACGGTGGCCGCAAGGAGGAGGGCGCCGCCAACGGTCTCTGTACGGAGAATCGAGAGGATCCGGCGGTACTCGGGGTAACTGGAGCGCGAGAAGACTCTGCTCGATTCGCCGGGCTGGGAAGAGTTGTTCGGCAGGCGGGGACTGTCAGCCACGAAGGCTCCTTCAATAGTGTGCGGGCATAGATCATGACTCCGCCGACCAGACTTCCCGGCACACCAATAACCATCTTACCCAACTGAGTCGCAGCAGAGCGCGTTATCAGCTCTCATAACGCGCTCTGCTGCGACTCAGTTGGGTGAAACTTAGGCGACGAGGCCCGCAACTCCGATGACCGCCGTCGCTAGTCCGAGCACCATGGAGATGGTGACCAGCACGACGTGGACCGTAAGGAACTTAGTGGCTTTCCCGGCGGCGTCACGGGCGCGTGGATCCTTCATGACGCGCTTCAGGAACTGCGGCCACACAACCAAGGACCAGACACCGGCAACGATCAGGACAACCGCCAGGATTGCGGGGATCTCCACGCTAGTGGCTTTCGAGCCAGGCCTGCGCCTGCTGGGACTGGATGCCCAAGGCCTTGCCCACCATGGGCTCGGCAGCGTCGGCGATCTTGCCACCGAGGAAGGGAACCGAGGAGGTCACGTTGCCTTCGAGTTCGATCCGGGTGCTGCCGCCCTCGGCGACCAGACGCTGGACCGCGGTGACATCGAGCGGTGCGCCCGAAATCTTAAGGGCGATGGTGCTGGCCCGTGAACCGTCAGCTGCGGGGGCTTCCCACTTCTCCGTCTGGGTGACTTTCAGCGTTTCGCCAACGAACTTGCGGGCGATATCCGGCAGGCGCGTGGTGGGGAGCGTGCGGACCGTGGTGGTGGTGAAAGCGCCGGCGGTGTCGCCATCAACGGTAAACGATTCCAAGGAGCCGCCCACGTATTCGCTGGTGTGACGCAGGAAATCCTCGTCTACCAAGACGGCAGCTACGCGGTCAACGCTGTGGGGCAGGGTGGTGGATGCACTCAGGGCCATGGGTCCTCCGTGGATGGTTGTGGTGAAGGTTTTTTAGCTTCCAACATCCTACGGGGTCTCGGTGGACACGCCTGAACCGGCCTCCTGGAGGGTAGTGGCTGCGGTCGAAATGTTGCGGGCCATCGAGGGGAAGATGAACCCGTGGAAGGGATACACACCAAGCCAATACAGCCTTCCGGCCAGGCCGCGCGGGAAGAAGATGGCCCGTTGCTTATAGAGGCTGCCGTCACCGTCGGGCTCCACTGCAAACTCAAGCCAGGCGCCGCCGGGGGCCCGCATCTCGGCGCGCAAACGCAGCAGGTGTCCGCGGTCAATGGCCTCTACCCTCCACCAGTCCACTACCTCGCCGGTATTCAGTGTCCGGGGGTGTCGGCGCCCCCTTAGGAGGCCTGCACCACCCTGCAGCTTGTCCAGCCAGCCACGGATCCGCCAGGCCAAGGGGAGGGAGTACCAGCCGTTCTTGCCCCCGATGCCCTCAATGATGGTCCACACGTGCTCGGGCTTGGCCTCGCTGTGGAAGGTCCGCTCGTCGAGGAAGACTTTGTAGCCGGCCCAGTCGGGATCGCTCGGCAGCGGATCGGCGTCAATGCCGGCGTTCGCCCACGTCGTCTCAACCTGTCCGTTCCGTTCCTTGCCCAGCGCCAAGGCTACGGCGCGCCGGTAAGGGGTCAAGCCGCCGTCGGGCTGTGGAATGTAATTGTCGACGTCGTGCTCCCGCGACACCGCGTCGTGCTGCAGAGATTGCACCAAGGGGAGGGACATGGACAACGGAATGGGAGTCACCAAGGCAACCCACAAGCCCGCGAGTTTCGGTGCAGGGACGGGTAGCGCAATCACCAGCCGCCGGGGGAGTCCACGCTCCACGGCATACTCGTTCATCATGTCCTTGTACTTCAGGACATCCCTGGAGCCGAGGTCGAAGGAGCGGTTGAGCTTTTCCGGAAGAGCCGCGGCCGCCACGAGGTAATGCAGGACATCACGCACTGCAATGGCTTCAATCCGGTTATTAACCCAACTAGGCGCCGGCATAACCGGCAAAGTATCGGCAAGGTGCCGGATCATCTCGAATGACGCCGAGCCCGAACCAATCACCACGCCGGCTTGAAAGACGATGGAGTCAACCGCGGATTCCAGGAACACCCGGCCTACGGTCTCCCTGGACCGCATATGGATGGAAAGCTCTTCGTTCTCGGGGTGCAGGCCGCCAAGGTAGACGATCCTGTCCACGCCCGCTTCCGCAGCCGCATCTGCCACGAGCCGGGCCATCGATTCTTCCTTGGCTTCGAATCCGCTGCCCGAGGCCATCGAGTGAACCAGGTAATAGAGGACATCCACCCCGGTCAGTGCGGTCGCCAGGCTTTGGGCGTCGGACAGGCTGTCCTGGATGATCTCAACCTGATCGTGCCAGGGAACATCGGCAATCTTCTGTGGTGTGCGGACCAGGACCTTGACACTGTGCCCGGCTTCGAGGAGCCGGGGGACCAAGCGGCCGCCAATGTAACCGGTGGCGCCTGTGACCAGCACGGTCTTGGTGTCCTGCGGGGTATTGGAATGCGTCTCTTCGGAAGGCTGCAAGGGAACTCCTGGGCTGGGGTAGAGGTAGGCTGGAATGACCCGGCATTCTTTCGAATTTCCGGGCATTTGTGTTGCCTGCCCTTGGACCCACCCTAGGAGTTTCTGCCATGAGCCTCAACGGTCTGCGCCGCGCACTGGCGGAGGACAAGACTTTTGCGCGCGTTCGTACGGAGGCACAGAGGTCCTTCAGCGATCGGAACGCCGACTACCAAATCAGTGCGCCCACCGGCATGCGGGCCGTGTTGCTCGCCGAAATGGCCGACGCGCTGGCTGACGCTGGTGCCGATGGCGCGGGCGCACCAGTGGTCCTCGCCGTCACCGCAACCGGTCGCGAAGCCGAAGACCTTACCGCCGCCCTCGGCTCCTATCTCCCCGCAGACTCGGTGGCCACCTTCCCCAGTTGGGAGACCCTCCCGCACGAGCGGCTGTCGCCGCGCTCGGACACCGTGGGCCGCAGGCTTTCCGTCCTGCGCCGCCTGACGCACCCCGAAACCTCGACGGCGGCCCCGTTGCGTGTGGTGGTGGCCCCGGTTCGCGCCGTGGTCCAGCCGATTGTGGCCGGCCTGGGCGACCTGGTTCCCGTCACGCTGAAGGTGGGGCAGGAACGGTCCTTCACAGAGGTTGTCCGGGCCCTGTCCGACGCCGCGTATGCCCGCGTGGATATGGTGACGCACCGTGGCGAGTTCGCAGTCCGCGGGGGCATCCTTGACGTCTTCCCCCCCACCGAGGACCATCCCATCCGCGTGGAATTCTTCGGCGACGAAGTGGACCAGATGCGCTGGTTCGCCGTGGCCGACCAGCGCTCGCTGTCCGCACCCGGAATTCACCACCCCACAGAACTGCACGCCCCGCCGTGCCGGGAAATCCTCATCACGGCTTCCGTGATGTCCCGAGCAGCCAAGCTCAAGGCAGACATGCCGGCCGCGGCCGACATGCTCGAGAAGATCGCCGGGGGCATCGCTGTTGAAGGCATGGAATCACTGGCTCCGGTGCTGGTGGATGCCATGGTCCCGTTCGTGGACCAGCTCCCGGCCGGGTCGCTGTCCGTGGTCATCGAACCGGAGAAGGTACGCACCCGCGCGCACGACCTCGCGGCGACCAACGAGGAGTTCCTGGAAGCTGCCTGGTCAACGGCATCCGACGGCGGTGCGGCGCCCCTTGACCTGTCGTCGCAGGCGTCCACTGACTTGCATGCCGCCAGTTTCCGATCGCTCACCGACACCCGTTCGGCGGCCCTGGAACACGGCGTGTCCTGGTGGTCCATCACCTCGCTCGCTTCGGACGAGGACCTGGTCCTGGACATCGACGTACTTAACATGCGTGCCCGCGAACCTCGTGGCTACCAGGGTGACGTGGCCGAAATGCTGGAGTTCATCGGCTCCCGTGTCCGCGAGCAGTGGCGTGTAGTTGTGGTGACCGATGGTCCCGGGCCCGCCCAGCGGCTGGCCGAGCTGTTCCATGACGCGGAGATCCCTTGTTCCCGCGTGGAGTCCCTGGATAACGAACCCCAGCCGGGCATCATCGAGGTGACCACTGCCGCCGTCGGGCGTGGGTTTGTCCTGGACGGGCTCAAACTTGGCCTGTTGACGGAAGCCGACCTGCTGGGCCGAGCCACGGCGAGCTCCACCAAGGACATGCGTCGTATGCCCTCCAAGCGGCGGAACGCCGTGGACCCTTTGCAGCTGCATACCGGCGACTTCGTAGTGCACGAGCAGCACGGGATCGGCCGCTTCGTGGAGCTCATCCAGCGCAAGGTGGCCGGTACGTCGTCGTCCGATGCCGGGCTGCGTGAGTACCTGGTGCTGGAGTACGCGGCGTCCAAGCGCGGTGCGCCGGGAGACCGGCTCTTCGTACCAACCGACCAGCTGGACCAGGTAACCCGCTATGTGGGTGGAGACGCGCCGGCGCTGAGCAAGATGGGCGGCGCTGACTGGGCCAGCACAAAGTCCAAGGCACGCAAGGCCGTCAAGGAAATCGCCGGTGAGTTGATCCGGCTGTACTCCGCCCGGATGGCATCACGCGGCCACGCCTTCGCGCCTGACACCCCGTGGCAGCGTGAGCTGGAGGAAGCCTTCCCCTATGTGGAAACGCCGGACCAGCTGACCACCATCAACGAGGTCAAAGCGGACATGGAGCGGGAGATTCCCATGGACCGGCTGGTGTCCGGCGACGTGGGCTATGGCAAGACCGAAATCGCCGTTCGTGCAGCGTTCAAGGCGGTCCAGGACGGCAAGCAGGTGGCGGTCCTGGTACCCACAACCCTTCTTGCGCAGCAGCACTACGAAACGTTCACCGAGCGCTTCAGCGGCTTCCCCCTGCGCGTGAAGCCGCTTTCAAGGTTCCAGAGCGGCAAGGAAGCCAAGGAGACCGCTGAGGGCGTGAAGAGCGGCGCAGTGGATGTGGTGATCGGTACGCACCGGCTACTGTCCAAGGACTTCCAGTTCAAGGATCTGGGCCTCGTGATCGTTGACGAGGAGCAGCGCTTCGGAGTGGAACACAAGGAAGCGCTCAAGAAGATGCGCACCAACGTGGATGTGTTGGCCATGAGTGCAACGCCGATTCCGCGAACCCTGGAAATGTCGCTGACGGGCATCCGGGAAACGTCCACCTTGGCGACTCCGCCGGAGGAACGTCACCCCGTGCTGACCTACGTGGGCCCGTACACGAACAAGCAGACCTCGGCAGCGATCCGGCGTGAACTCATGCGCGAAGGTCAGGTGTTCTTCGTTCACAATCGCGTCTCGTCCATCGAACGCATTGCCGCACAGATCCGCGAGCTTGTCCCCGAGGCCAGGGTGGAGGTGGCACACGGGCAGATGTCCGAGAGCCGCCTTGAGAAGATCATCGTGGACTTCTGGGAAAAGCGCTTCGACGTGCTGGTCTGCACCACCATCATCGAGACCGGCCTGGACATTTCCAACGCCAACACGTTGATAGTTGACGGGGCCGACAAGTACGGGCTCTCCCAGCTCCACCAGCTCCGCGGCCGTGTTGGCCGCGGCCGGGAACGTGCTTACGCCTACTTCCTCTACCCCTCGGAGAAACCGCTTGGCGAGGTGGCACTGGAACGCCTCAAGGCCGTTGCAGCGCACAACGAGCTCGGCGCAGGCATGCAGCTGGCCATGAAGGACCTCGAAATACGAGGCGCCGGCAACTTGTTGGGCGGTGAGCAGTCCGGCCACATCCAAGGCGTGGGCTTCGACCTCTACATCCGTCTGGTGGGAGAGGCCGTAGCCGAATACCGCGGCGAGGCCGAGGAGAAGGCGGCCGAGATGAAGATTGAGCTGCCCGTCAACGCCCACCTGCCCCACGACTACGTGCCCGGCGAAAGGCTCCGCCTGGAGGCATACCGGAAACTGGCCTCCGCCATCACGTACGAGGCCATCGACGAAGTCCTGGCCGAACTCGTGGACCGCTACGGCGAGCCGCCGCTGCCTGCCCGGAACCTTATTGCCGTGGCCCGCTTCAGGGTGGGTGCGCGCGAAGCCGGCCTGTCCGACGTCGCACTCCAAGGCAACTTCATCCGCTTCTCGCCGGCGCAACTGCCCGAGTCCAAAACCATGCGCCTGAACCGCATGTACCCCGGTTCGCAGGTGAAACCTGCCCTTGACGCGGTGCTGATTCCCAAGCCCAAGACGGCCAGGATCGGCGGACGGGATCTTCAGGACGCCGAGATCCTTCAGTGGGCCAACAACGTTATTGAAGCGATTTTCGCTGAAGTACCTGTGAAGGCTGGCTAACCGAATGATGGGAGGACATCACGCCGCGTCGGGAGCCGCGGCGTGGATTGCTATTGCCTCGACCGGCCCGTACGCATTGGGTTGGTACCCGTTGGACTCCACCGGAATCCTGATCGGCTCCATGGCGACGGCGGGAACTGCCTTGGTGGTCGACTGGGACCACCGCCATAGCACCATCGCAAACTCGCTGCCGCCACTGTCCAACGTGATTGCTGTGGGGATTGAAAAGGCCAGCGGAGGGCACCGCCAAGGGACGCACTCGTTGTTGGGTGCCTCGGCGTTCGTAGTGCTTGCAGCCATGGCGGCCCAGTTCCAAGTGGTGACGCCGGTAGGCAAGCTCTCCATCGGAGCCGGGCTGTTGTGCATGTTCATGATCAACCTGGCGGCCAAGGCCTTGAACCTGTTTCCTAAGTCCGGCTGGATTACCAACTGGCTGTTCGCTGTGGTGATGGCCGGCCTGGTGACATGGTTTGCACCGGATCAATGGGGTTGGTTGCCGCTGTCCATGCTCACAGGGGTGGTGGTGCACATCGTGGGGGACATGATTACTGTCGGCGGAGTGCCGCTTTTATGGCCCATTGTCATCAAGCCACCGAAATTTCTGCGGAAATCCATGATCCGGGGAATTTGGCGGCCGAATGGCGCCTTCTCCATCCCGTTACTGGGGCGGGCTGGTTCGCGACGTGAATGGCTGGTCCTGATACCCGTTAGCGGCTACGCCATGGTGGGCATGGGCGCCGCTGCGTGGACACTGGCGCAACAGCATTGGCCCGGCGTTCTGGCGGCCCTGGGCGGAGTAGTGCAACTGCCTTAACCCGGACGGAGGATAGAACGCTCCGTGTATTAGGCGTCCTTTTCCTTGTCGTGGTGGCGGTAGCGACCTGCCGCAGCGAGTAGGACCCAAATCCAAAACTGCGTACTTGCCGGGTAAATTATCAGGCTGCACGCAGACTTTTCGAGTAGTGACTACTCGTGCCTCCACTAGGCGCCCCCGCATAGCTTGGAACTCAGAGTTATCTGATTAACAGTCAAGGGGTTCCCCATGGATCTGCTCCGCCCGAATGGTGCCGATACCCACAGTGGTTCGGACATGCGGCAGAGGCTGCATGCGGACCCGCTTCTCCGGACAATGGTTGACCTTGAGGTCATCATTCCGGCCTACAACGAGGCATTGAGAATTAGCGATACTCTCATGCAAACCGTGGACTTCCTTGAAAACCAAGCATGGTCTTCACGAATTGTTGTGGTTGATAACGGAAGCGTGGATGACACAGCCGCCGTCGTCCATAGGATGTCCCGAATAAAAGGAAGCCCCGTGCCTATTTCCGTGGTGGGCTGCGCCCGGAAGGGTAAGGGGGCAGCCGTCCGCCGAGGACTCTTGAGTGGCACATCCAGATTCACGGGCTTTTTCGATGCCGACCTCGCCACGCCCTTGGAGACGTTGACCACGGCAGTCACACATCTGGAACAAGGTGCCGCTGCAGTGATCGCATCGCGCCACGCGCCGGGCTCCACCTTTATCCGCCCCCAACGCCTGGGCCGTCGGGTGGGGGGAGCAGCCTTCCGCGCCTTGACCAAATCCAAGGTCAGGGGGATCTGCGACACGCAATGCGGCTTTAAATTCTTCGAACGCGATGCCGTAACCGAAGCCATGGTGCAATGCCGGACAACCGGATTCGCCTTCGATGTGGAACTCCTTCAGTGGCTTCAGCTTGAAGGCGCCACCATTATTGAGGTCCCGGTGGCATGGACGGACGGATTGGCTTCCACGTTCCGTCCCATGAAGGATGGCGTGGCGAGTTTTGCATCAGTACTTCATATCCAGAAAGCGATGCACTGATGGAATCCAACGCTACCAACCTGCCGGCCCAGCTGGCAGGGAAACGAGTCCTGGTCCTGAATTGGCGTGACATTAGCCATTCACAGGCCGGCGGAGCCGAGCAGTACATGCACGAAATTTCCCGCCGGTGGGTCCGGGGCGGGGTCGCAGTGACGTGGTTTACGGGTCGTGACGCGGGGCAAGCCATCGGAGACACCATCGACGGGATTCGGATAATACGTTCCGGCGGTCCCCTTTCCCTATATGGTCAGGCCGCCCTAAAACTCTTACGGTCCCGGGAGCGGTTTGACGCAGTGGTGGATTGCCAAAACGGCATTCCTTTCTTCTCGCCGTTGTTCCTTCCTCGCGACATTCCCATCGTCCAATTGGTCCATCATGTCCACCAGCAGCAATTCCGGACCAGGTTTTCGCCACCAATGGCAGCCTTTGGCCGGTTCCTGGAGAAGAATGGTGCCAAAGCAATCTACGGAAAGCGGGCCATCGTTGCGGTCTCGCCGTCCACGAGGCTGGAATTACGAAAGCTCGGCTTTCCCGGCCCCATCCATGTTGTTCCCAACGGCACCATAGATGTTCCGGAAGCCGTGGGACCCCGCGACCCCGAACCGACCCTGACAGTGGTGAGCCGCCTGGTGCCCCACAAAAGGCTTGATCTATTGCTCGGTCAGTTCGCGATAGCCGCCCGCAGTGTGCCAAGACTGCGGCTGGAAATTGTAGGCGACGGTCCGGAGAGGAGCAGGCTGGAGCAACTGGCCATGGATCTGGGTCTTGATGACGTTGTGACTTTCCATGGGTATCAACCCAATGCCGTCCGCGACAGCCTCTTGAACCGTGCATGGCTGACCGCCTCAACGTCCGCTTCCGAGGGCTGGGGCTGTTCCGTCATCGAGGCCGCTGCCTGGGGAGTGCCGTGCCTTGCGCTGAGAGTTCCGGGAATCAGGGATTCCGTAGTGGAGGATCGCACTGGCTGGCTTGCTGACACACCGAAACAGTTCGGGGTGGCCTTGGTGAAGGCTCTTAAGACTCTGGCCGACCAGGAGGTAGCGCGCGATATTGCTGCTGAATGCCAGAACTGGGCGCGTTGTTTCACTTGGGAGCGCAGCTCCATGCTGCTGGCCGGCGTTCTCCTCGAGGAGAACGCCTTTCGCCGCCAGCACCCAGGGTCTCCCTTCAGCGGGCCATCCGACATGTCCACATTGGTGCGCTTCCGGACCACTCAAGGGGCCGACATCCGGTCCATCCTGCGGCCAACAGATGAAATCGCTGAAAAGAGCGGGCTCACTTCAGTCCTTCTTAAGGGACGGGATGAGTTTGAGGCCTTCTCCGTCATGAAGAGCATTGGAATAAGAGGAGCCGAATTGCGCGCCGCCGGCCGCAGTACTTTGCTTGCCGGTCCGGGCAGCACCTTTACGCCCGTCGACACAGCCGATGGCGTGTAGCAGACGGAAAATCAGGGGGCGAAATGACTGACACTCTGCAGGATCCGCACGCAAAGACAACTGGTCATACACGGGTCGGGGGTGCGGGGAAGACACAAGGTGCACACGTTGCCTTGGGGCGCCGGTACAAATGGCCGCCTTCATCCCGGAGCCGATTCGCCACTCTGGCAGCGATGGTGCTTACCCATACGGCAACACTCTTCGCTGTAGTAGTTGCCGCTGCGTTTGCCGTACGGGCTTTCGGGCTGCAACGTGGATTTGAGCTATGGGTGGACGAGCTGCTTTATGCCCGGCTAGGGGAGTCGGTCAGTCTGGGACAGCTGCCGACCCTCCCGGACGGGCCGTTCTTCCTGCATCCTCCCGGCTTCTTCCTGCTGGAAGCAGGGGTCATCAAGATCTTCGGAGTTTCAGGCGACGTTGTTGATATTGTCCTGCAGCTGCGATGGCTGAACGCGGCCCTCGGCGCCCTCACTGTGGGTCTGGCATTCCTTCTTGTCAGAAGGTTGGGCGGCAAAGTGGCCGCTGTCCTGGTTGCCGTCGTGTTGTCCTTTGAGCCGTTCGTCTTGCGCAACAACAGCCATGTATTTCTGGAAACAGCTGCTATGACTGCCGTTGTGGCTGGCTTTTACGTTCTCGTGGGCACCCGTGAACCAACCGGCAAGCTGACTGCTTTTCTGCGGTTGCCGGTGGCAGGATTGCTGCTTGGAACCGCCGTACTGTGCAAGGACTTTTTCATCATCTGCACAGTGGCGCCGGTCGTGGTGGCCGTCATGTGGAGGAAGTCGCTACCCCCGCGGAAAGCCGCGGTAGTAATTCTGGCATCGGCGGTTCCCTACACCACGTACTTGGTTCTCACGGCTATGGCTGGGCGGCTTCCAAACTGGATCGAGGCGAAGGCGAATGGCCTCCTCCGCATGACCGGAATCGAAAAGAGCACGGGCTTCACGGCTGAGGGTTCTCCGAGCATCCTGGAGCGGTTGATTGAGCACAGCGGCCACTATGGCAGCAGTTACATCCTGCTGGCCCTTTGCCCCATCGCAGCCGGCATGCTGTGCTTCAGCCAGCGTGCAGATAGACGTCTGATAGGACTTTCAGGTTTGGCCTTGGGCATGGCCGGTGCCTACAGCGCTGCTTTCGGGACATTCGAAGAGCAGTACGGGTATGCCGTCATGGTCGCCAGCGCACTGTGCTCAGCCTTGGTGATAGTTGAAATCCGCGAGCGGTGGGCCAAAGGCCGTACTCTCCTGGTGGTGGTCAGTATCTGCTTTGTTGTTTTGACTGTTGCGCTTGGAACCAGGACTGCGATGACTGTGGACAACGGATTTGCGCAAGCACGGCAGTGGGTCAAGGCCAACCTGCCACAGGATGCCCGCATCAGCGTGACCAATGGAACCGGCGAAATCGCATTCGCCGGGGACCCCCGGTTTGGCGCATGGCCATCCGCGCCCCTGATGCGCGACGCCGGCGCCAATTACATCCTGACCCAGTCGCGGCCCACCAGCCAAGGATACGGCTATGCCAACCCAAATATGTTGGTGTGGCTGAGGCAAAACGCTATCGCGGTGTTTAGCGCCAGTGGGCCAACAAACGGCGAGACGACCATATGGTTTGTTACTCCGGCTGAATTGCGTGCCGCAGCCGCGATGGGTATAGGGGTGCCGTCCATGGATTACGAGACGGGGCGCTAGTACTTATGAGAATCCTGCATCTTGCCTTCGAAGATCCCCGCATGCCAGGAGCAGGCGGTGGGTCCGTCCGAACTCTGGAGATCAACCGACGGCTCGCCGCACAGGACTTCGTCATCACAGCACTGACTACGAGATACCCTGGCTGGCAGGAGCGGGTCCAGGAGGGCGTGCATTACGTGCCGATCGGCCTCGGGCAGGGCAAGAACCGGCTGACGAGGTTGCTTGGATACGTGGTGCGATTGCCTTTCGAGGTCCGCAAGCGTCGCACCACCGCGGACTTGGTGGTGGAGGATTTCTTTGCGCCTTTTTCCACCATTGCGGCGCCATTGTGGACCCGACGACCCACCATTGGGGTAGTCCAGTGGCTGCACGCCCGTGACAAGGCCCACCAGTACAAATTGCCGTTGCACCTGGTGGAACGGTTCGGTGTCAGGCGTCATCGGAGGGCGATTGCTGTTTCACAGGGCATCGCGGATCGCCTGACATCCCTGAATTCCGATCTCCGGGTGGACGTGATCGGGAACGGGGTTGATCCAGCGGCCTGGAACGTGAGTCCCACCATCGGAAAGAACATCCTGTGCATTGGCCGGTTGGAGTTCACCGGCAAGGGACTGGACCTGTTGCTCCAAGCATGGGCGCAGTGTTGCCGGCATATAGATGGGAAGCTGCTGATTGCCGGCACCGGCCCGGATGAAGCGAGGGTCCGCGCTGCGATCAGGGACGCCGGTCTTTCGGACAGTGCAGAGCTTGTGGGCTGGCTCTCCGGCGATGCGAAATTCAAGGCACTTGGTGATGCCAGACTGGTGGTGGTTCCTTCCCGGCAGGAGACTTTTGGTCTCGTGGCCATAGAGGCGCTGGCGACCGGTACGCCGGTAATTGCCTTTGACATCCCGTGCCTGCGCGAGATCGTTCCTCCCGGTGCCGGATGGTTGGTGGAGGCCTTCGACGTCGGCGCCCTCGCCAAGGAATTGAAAATCCGATACGCGCAGACAGGGCTTGAGGAGGCGGGAAAGCAGGGACGGGCCTTTGCCGCCAGATACAACTGGGGCCGCCTTGCCGACATGCAAGCGGGCTTCTACCGGAGTGCGGTGACCGAATTGGAGGCCGTCACTCCTGCCCTGCCACTCCGGACAAACGGCTAGGTGGGCTCTACCATGCCAATTCACTCCAGGGTCGAACAATCTTTGACGGGTGATGCGCCGTGGCTGTTCCTGTCACCGCACTTGGATGATGCTGTCCTATCCTGTGGGGCGCTCATGGAGGCGCAGGCACGTGGGCGCGAGATTGTGGTGGCCACGCTGTTCACGGAAGCTTCAGCAGGACCGCATACGCGCGCTGCCAAGTCCTTCATGAGCCAATGCGCCGTTTACGACGCCGGTCAGTTGTTCGAGGCCAGAAGAGCCGAGGACAAGGCGGTACTGGCGGACATGGGTATCCAGTCCATTCACGGTGGCGGAATAGACGCCTTGTTCCGAAGGCGTCGCACACCACGGCTGGGAAGCAGTTCGTGGGAGCGGTTGTTACCCGAGCTGACCCATCGTTATCCCACCTACAGGTTCGACATCGCACTGGGAAGGGTCGCAAGGGGAGACAGGTCACTCATTCGTCAGCTCCAGCGCGACGTAGCCGCCCTCATGGAACAGACCAAAGCGGAGCTCATCTTCTGCCCGGTCGGCGTGGGCAAGCACGTGGACCATCTCATTACCCGGGAGTCCGGCATGGGTCACCAGGAGAACCTTGTCCTCTACTCGGACTTCCCCTACGACCTGACAGGCAAACCGGATGCATCACGCCTGGCTGAATTGGGATACGTGCCGTGGACCTGGGATGAGGGCCTCACGGCCAAGCTGCCTCGGATCCGGCAGTACGCAACCCAGGCGGACGCCTTGTTCCCGTCGGGTGCCATCCCGGTGAAAGCGGAGACCTATTTCGTTCCGGCTGTGCGCTAGCAGGCGGCAGCTAGCAACCTTTCCGGTTGCCGCTCACAACGTTCCCGTCGCCATTGCCCAATTGCAGGGGACCCGACTCGCAGAAGACATTGTCTGTCACCGTGATGTTCTTCAGCTCACCTTGGAAATTCAGCCACGGGCCAGGTGAGTCGGTGAAGGAGTTGTTGTTGACTACAATGTCATGCACGGCAGCGTCGCCGTCGTAATAACCAATTTTGACTCCATTGGGGGATCCCCAGAACCGGTTGCCCTGTATGGTGATGCCATAAATCTCGTGGGTGCCAACGGCCAACTGCATACCGGAGCCATGGGACCCGCCACGGACATTGTTGTTCCGATAAATGACGTCGTAGACCGTCGCCCCAATGGTTTGCGCCACAAGGCCGTCATCGCCGTCTTCCCCTTGGCGTTGGTCGATGGTATTGCCTTCCACCACGCCGCTGTGCGAGTCCGTGATGTGGATGCCGTCCAGCTGATCGTATTTGCCGGTGCTGGTCACCAGGGTGTCATTGCCGCGGATGCAGAACGTGCTGCTGGCCACCACGGCAATGGAGTACGTGAAGGGGTTACGCGTGCGGACGCCCTCCACTAAGGCATTGCTGGTGCGGCGTACATCGATCAGATACTCGCTCAGCCGCCCCTGTGCGTTGCCATCGAGCTCGTCCCCGCTCTGATCCGCTGTCAGGTTGGCGATGGTGACGTTCTGAGCCCCATTGGTGGTGATTAGCGGGTGACCCCCGAACGGACCCTTGGTGTCCAGGAAGTCCGGGCCAGCCTTCAGCACCGTGGAAGCTCCGGTCCCCCTCAGCGCGACGTTGTTCTTGACTACCAGCGGACGCCCCAGGACGAAAGTACCCTCGGGCAGTTGCACCACGGCACCGCCGTTTTTAGAGGCAGTGTTGATCATTCGCTGAAGTGCTGTGGAGGTGTCGTCGGGGTCCAAGTAGCCCTCGACGATGAAGTGGTTCACCTGCGTGGCATTGCTGCCCTGGGCGCTGCACGAGCTTCCCTGGGGCTCCGGAACTACATTTGGCTTTGCCGCAACGGCAGCCACTCCAACTCCTGCCGCGACCAAAGCCACGGCCAGCAGCGCTACCTTCGGAGCGGCGGACTTCATGACAACACTTTATCTTGTTTGGATTCGGGCGGGTTAAAGACGAAGGCCCGGCATTAGGCCGGGCCTTCGGAACGCTCATGAAATCTAGCTTTCGCCTGCCGAATCCGAGCGGCCAAGAATTGTCTGCGGGATCCAGAATGCCAGGGCGAACAGGCCAAGGCAGACGGCCATCGGCCACGGGTTATCCAGGCTGAGGAAGGACAACGAGTAGATGGCACCCAGGAAGAGCACGATCATGACCACGAACAGCACAATGCTGGTGCCCAGGTTGTTCTCTTTTTCAATGGGGGCGCTTGTGGCGTTCTTGGACATTCATTCCTCCTCGGCCCCGCAGGGCTCAAAAATCTCTGACGGCAGCGGAAGCCTTAGTAGGCAGATGAACCCTGTTCACCTTTGACGATGGCAATTCCGGAACTCGCTCCGATACGTGTTGCACCAGCAGCAATCATAGCCTGTGCATCGGCCAGGGAACGCACTCCACCGGAAGCCTTTACCCCCAGATCGGGTCCCACGGTCCGGCGCATCAAGGCAACGTCTTCAACGGTGGCGCCGCCGCCATTGAATCCAGTGGAGGTCTTGACGAAGTCCGCCCCGGCTTCAACAGCCGCTTCGCAGGCGATGACCTTCTGCTTATCGTCCAGCATGGACGTCTCAATGATGACCTTCAGGATTGCCCCGCCGGTGTGGACTGTCTCGGACACGGCCCTGATGTCGTCCACCAGCGCGCCCTTGTCGTTGGCGCGGGCGGAGGCCATGTTGATCACCATGTCGATTTCATCCGCACCGTCCAGCACAGCTCCGCGGGCCTCGAAAGCCTTGACGTCGCTGGGGGTAGCACCCAGGGGAAATCCGATCACTGAGCACGTCAGCACACCCGAACCCTTGAGGGCCTTAGTAACTGTTTTGACCCAAACGGGGTTCACGCACACCGACTTGAACTTGTACTCGATTGCCTCGGCGCACACCTTGAGGACGTCAGCCTCGCTGGCCTCCGGCTTCAACAGTGTGTGGTCAATGTAGGAGGCGATATTTGCAGTTGCGACGGCTTCGTTGCTCATGGGATCCTTCCGTGCAGGGCGTGGCCGGCCCGGTGGCCGCAGGGTTGTCACTGCCCGTCAAAGGACCATCTTGCCACATGCGCCGGGCGCCACTCAGGGCGCTGCAGATTGCGGGTCAGGCAGCGATCAGAGCCTGCTGATCGTCTTTGCCCGCGCTCAGTAGCAGCCCTGAGGCGCACAGCATCGCAGAGGACTCGGCGGAGAGCAGCAGGCCCAGTCGAAGTCCGTCGCAGGATGCGGCGTCGCCAATCGCCCAGATACCCGGGACGGATGTGGCGAGGTCGCGCCCTACCGAAATGCCGCCGTCGGGAGCTGTTGTGAGTCCGGCGCTTTCGGCGAGGTCGTTGCGGGCAATGCGCTCCTCGGCCAGGACAACCAGGTCGCCATTCATGCTGCTGCCATCCTCGAAGAGGATGCCGGTGCCCGGCAGCATGGAACCTTGCTCGCCGGTGGCAGTGGAAGGAACGACGGCGGTCGGGCGGAGGGTTGTGCGGACGGGACGGACTCCGCGGGCACGCAGCACAGCCTCGGCCTGGCCAGCCGCTGGTCCGTTCCCAACAAGGATTCCCAGTGGACGGCGGCCCACCATGCGGGTGACGTCCTTGAGCGCTTCGCCGATGTTCGCGGCGTCGTCGATGGTGGAGTAGCTCAGGCCGCATTCGGCGCCTGCTACCGGCGGAAGGGCCGGGGCGGAGCCGGTCGCGATAACCAGTTGATCGTAAGAGAACTCCATGCCGTCCACGGTGGTAACAATTCTTGCGTCGGCGTCGATGAAGCTGGCCGCCTGTCCGAAGCGGACCGAGACCTGGGGGAGTTCTGCGAGTTCCATCAGGGCGTCCGGGCACTCGTCGCGGTTGCTGAGCACAGTGACGGTTCCACGGAAAGCCGGCTGTCGGGAGTCGGACCCTCCCGCAAGCCGCCGCACCAAAGCCTGGGCCGCGGGACCTGCGCCTGCAATGACGATGTGGAGGGAAGGTGCGGACGGGGTGACGGACATGTTTGGCCCTTTCGCTCATGTGACCTGCTGTTGATCATCAGCGTAGGGGGCCGGTTTTTCGCGGGTGTTTCCCCGCTGTTGCCATCTTTGGCTCATCCGTAGCGTGGTGTTTACCCGCCGGTAATAACGTGGATCACATCGAGGTCGCAGACTCGTTTATGCCGGTGACCACCGGGTCAGCGGATGCGCGTGAAGTTCAGGTCGAAGTCGTGTTCCAAGGGTGCGCCCGGATAGTTCCCTCGTTCCCAGCGGCCAGCGATGGTGTTGCCGTCTTCGCTGAAGCGGCCCACGTACCGGTGGGGCCGATGGTGCAGATGGCGTTCGGGAACTCCGGCCGCTGGACCGTGGAGCGTTGAATGAGGAAACCTCCGCCCTCAAGCCACTCGAAAGTGGTTCGGCCCGTTGCTTCCATGGCCGGAGCTGTGGTCTCCCACTCGCCGACCAGGATCTCGAGATGCTCCAAATTGGATGGGTGTGCCATGGATCTTCCTTAACTGACGCGATGAGCACAGGGTACGGCTCCGGTTGGGGCCAGCATAGAGTCGGAGGTTTCAAGGTGGAGTGACCCACCCGCTGACCTCGTGGGGCGGTGGTGGCATGATGGGCGCATGAGCCAAGTCACGTGCGATCTGACTGTTTCACTCGATGGATTCGTTGCTGGTCCCAACCAGCGAGCGGAGGAGCCGTTGGGTGACGGCGGAGAGCTCTTGCATCGATAGATGTTCGAAGATCCGGAGGCAAATGCGCCTGAGATCGAAGGGATACTCGCGGCCGGTGCCTTCATCATGGGGCGGAACATGTTTGCAGGGCCCGGACCCACGGCGTGGGACGCGGAATGGCGCGGCTGGTGGGGCGAAGAACCGCCGTATCACGCCCCCGTGTTCGTCCTCACCCACCATTCCCGTGCGCCGTTGGAGATGGAAGGAGGGACAACGTTCAACTTCGTGACCGACGGCATCGAATCGGCGTTGGCGCAGGCCCGGGAGGCCGCCGGGGACAAGGATGTCGCTATTGCCGGGGGAGCGCGAACCGCCCGCCAGTATCTGTCCGCCGGCCTGATGGACGAGTTGCGGCTCCACATTTCACCGATGGTCCTCGGTGGTGGCGAGCGACTGCTCGACGGCGTGGGTGACCTTAAGCTTGACCAGGCAGAGGTACGCGGGACTGACCTGGTCACACATGTGCGGTACCGTGTGGTTCACTGAGGCGGTCCTGGCGGCCGCTGGCCGGTATTAGGAACGGGGGTCCCGCTTCGACGGACATCAACCGGAGGTCTTGCCACTCCCTGACGATGACGGCCCTTGGTCGGACCAGGCGAAGGGCGGCGCTTGGTTTGCAACCACTCGCGAATGCTCCTGACTATTTCCGCCGTACTCCCTTTCCTTAGCTGCGCGAGGACTACAAGCCCGGTTAGAAGGACAGCCAGAACCCAGATGAGAGGTTCGCCGTCCACCAGCTTCAGCAGAAGGGTAAGGCAGGCTGCCACGGCAAAGCCGCCGGCAGCCATGCGGCCCGTTCGTGGGGGGAGATATGGAAGTGCTATTACGGTCAAAACGAACGCCGACGCTGTGGCACCGGCTGCACATCCGATCGCGATCCCCGGCACGCCTCCCGCATTCCAGCCCACAAACAGTCCAGCTGTGACGAGCACGGATGCTGTAAGCAATCCGAGCTGGCAACGCCTGTAGGCGCGCAGGGCAAGCAGAATTGTCACTAAGACAGTCAACGTGGCATAGCCAAGACCCGAAAGCGCCAACCAGGGCAGGAGGGACACGGAGGAGTGGTACTTCTCCGGAAGGAAGACGGACACCAAGGCCGGAGGAGCTGTGGCGATGACGGCGCAGGCAACCAGGGAAAGCCGGCCGAACGATCGTAAGGCATCGGTCAAAAGGAGGGTTCCGTCCACTCCGGGGCGGCGCAGGAGCGGAAAGATCACGATCACAGTGCCCGCTGCCACATAGACGGGGGCTTTGGCGATGGAAGCCAGTGCCTGAAATCCTGCAGCGGCCGGCGAACCGCCGTCGAGGAATGCTGCCAGCACCACATCTATTCCAACCAGAACTGACACGACGCAGAGAGTAAAAGCGATGCCGGATGTTTCAGCCCACCGCCATCGTTGCCGCAGCACAGTCGGACGCCACGACAGATCACGGAGAAATGATCTGGGAGTGACCAAAAGCGCCAGCCCGCCCATTGCGAAACCGAGAACCGCGCCGGTGGCTCCCCAAGAAAAAACGATCACAAGCACGGAGAAGAACAGGCGGATCATGACTTCTCCGACCGCCTTGACGGTGTAGCGCACGAATCGCAATTCTCCCTGGATCCACCCCGAAGGAGCCGCCCCAATGAACAGGACAAAGGCGGAAAGTCCTACGACGGCACCCGTGGAGGCACCGCCTAATCCTGTTGCAATCAGGCCAGTTACAAGAGCAGCCAGCACCCCGCCCCCGACTGATACCAGGCAGGCAAAGGCCATGGCGTCGCGCCGTTCTTCGGAACCCGGGGGGTGTGCCGTCACCGAGTGGGAGAGAGGCAGGGGAACCAAAGCGGACGTTACGATTCCCACCATCCCGAGGATCATTTGAGCCGCGGCAAATTGGCTAAAGTCGGCCGGCTCCAGCGCATTCGCCATCAGCAAGGTAACGACGTAGCTGAGGACACCTATAAGCCCGGCCCCGGCAGACAAAAGCACTCCGTGCTTGGCAGCTCCGGCACTCCCGTCCGGATCGGAAGCCTCCGTGTGGGAGCCGAGGCCGGCTTGGAGTTCAGCAATGGGACCGATGGTCATGTGTTTGGCCTTAAAGGGACACGCGGCTGCGGATGGAACGCCAGACTACGGGCACGGTGGAAGGGCTGGCAAGAGTAGTGACTACTCGATTTTTAAAGCAGTGACTACTTGGAAAAACAGGTACAAATTCCGTCCCTGCGGCGCTCACTCAGCAGTGTTCATGACCATATACTGGCCGTTAACTTTGAACAACGGTAGGGCTTCGAGTCCCCTCATTGAAAACCGGTAGGAAAAAGTATGGATTTCTTTGCATCTGATGTCTTCCTTACAGCACTGGCCACGGATTATCACCGAGCAAAGAAGTTCGAATTCAAATTCTTTGAAGCGCAGGGACGCATCGTGCGGCTTTTGGAAATCAATGGCCGCAAAGTAATAAGTACAGGGCCATTTTATGACTACGTTAAATTCGTGACCTCGGAGCAGGTCCCCCAAGGATCTGTGAAACATATTCCCCGTTTGGTGACTACGTCAATGCTGCTCCCCGAGCAGGACCCTGCAGCATCAGTTCCTGTCACGAAGCAAGACCCGGCGCCGTTGGTTGAGTGGAATGGCTTCAGCAGATGGGAAGAGTATGTGGCCTTGCTGAAGAAGCGGAGCAAGAGCCTCTTGCCGAACCAGCAGAGAAGGCTCCAGAGGCTGATCAAAGAGCATGGAGAGCCCACCTTTATTTTTGATAACCCCGATACCAGGGCGTGGGACCTCTGCATCCAATGGAAAGTCCGGCAGTACGAGGGCGGACATGAAACTCTGGAGGACCCCCGCGCGCTCGCCATGCTGAGGCGCCTCTTTGATGAACGGCACCTCATTCTATCGACGTTGCAGGTGGCGGATGACTATGTGGCCATTCAGGCGGGATTTTTTTGGGAGGGGGAATACCTTGCCCTCATTCCGGCCTATGATCCCGACTTTGGTAAGTACGCGGTGGGGAAGGAACTGCTGCTGCGAATGATGGAGTACAGCTACCGTCATGGACACAAGTGTTTTGATTTTTTGCAGGGAGCTGAAGCATATAAGTGGGACTTTGCCACACATGTTCAAATATTGGACAGTTACGGCAGGCCGCCTTTGGCCCAGGGTGTCCGCCTTGATGTACAGCGGCGGATGAAGGACCTCCTTGTTGCCATATCCCCGAACCTGTTCTACCGCCTCAAGCGACTGGTGATCTCGGCCCGCGCGTTATTGTCGCGTGCATTGGCTCATGGAAGCGCCGGACTGTGGGTACCATGACGGGATCCGCGTCACCACCCGTCGGGTCCTGACGCGGACGAACATGCTGGAGTAACCACAATGTCGGCCGCTGGCTGTACACTCGAGTATCGAACATATATTCGAATAAAGGTGTGTTGTGGGCGTGATAGTCGGCCCCCGCGTGATAGATGCGGGTTTTTCCCTTATGTCAGTACTGCTGGCGCCTATCCCGGTGGCTGCAGGGTATCCGTCGCCTGCACAGGACTATTTTGATGGCCGGATCGATCTCAATGAGCACCTGATTAAGGATGTCACCAGCACTTTCGTCGTGAGGGTCACGGGGCAGTCCATGGAGGGTGCAGGCATCAGCGACGGAGATGAGTTGATCGTCAACCGCGCGCTCGAACCCAAGGATGGCTCCGTCGTCGTGGCTGTCCTTGACGGCGAGTTGACCATCAAGAGGCTGCGAATCACGCGCTCGGGCGTAGTCCTGCAGGCTGACAATCCCAAGTATCCGGATATTCGCGTGCCGGCGATGTCTGAGCTGACCATCTGGGGTGTCGCCACCACCTGCCTGCATCACATCTAAGTGCGTTTTTCCGTTAAATGCGAATCTTGCTGCCGTGAAGCGCGTCCTTTTGCCAAGACGAGCTTATTGCTCCCCGTAACCTCGGGTACTGGACTTGCTTGAGCGCCAGATTTCGCATTCAGTGCATGAATAGTGCAACGAACGGGAGGATAAGTGCAGCATTCCGCTATCCCACTGGGGTCTTCGTCTCTGTATCTCGCGCCGGGCATTTCCTTCCTGGACGAGGAGGGTGCCGTCTTTAAGGGCACGCTGGATAGTTGGGCGATGCAGCAGCGGGGAGGCCGGAACTTGGAGGCAAAGTCCGTTGCGGCAGGCTTGGCCCGAGTTCGGGACTTTCAGCGCTTCACGGATGAGTGGTCGTGGAATTGGACGGCCGGGGATTTCGATGAGTGGATGATGCACCTGGTGTCGGTCAAGCGTCTGGCGCCGTCGACGATTCGCCCGTATCAGCATCCGATTCGCATGTTCTGCAATTACGTGTGCTCGGCTCATTACGGCTGGGTTGACGAGTGGCTGAACCGGTTCGGCACGCACCCCGCCCAGGTGTGCCACGAGTGGAACTCCGTGGCTCACCTGCAGGAGTACGAGGGCCGTCCCCGGCGCAGGCCCTTGACGCGCAAAGAGTTGCAGTTGCTCTTGGATCGTGCCGACTGTGTGGTCGAGGAATGCCTGAACGCTGGCAGGAAGGGTGCCTTGCCGGCCTATCGGGATGCGACGCTACCAAAAAGTTCTCTATGCGTGGGGGCTGCGCATTTCGGCGGCCGTGAGCCTGGACATGACGGACTTCTATGCCAATGCCCACGCTCCTGAGCTGGGCCGATTCGGGATGCTGCAGGTCCGCAACGGGAAGTCCTCCGCGGGTGGAGCGCCGAAGCGCCGTTCTGTCGTATCGTTGCTGCCTTGGGCCGTCGAGGCGGTGCAAGACTACGTAGAGAACGTCTGGCCGGGGGGGTCGAGTAGGGCAATCGAACGCTTTGTGGCTTTCCGAACGGGGCACCAGGCTGCGATCACGGGAGCTGCAGGACCGCTTTGCTGCGCTGCGCGACGAGTTGGGCCTCGACAGGGAACTCTCACGGCACGCACTGCGACATTCCTACGTCACTCACATGATTGAGGACGGACTCGATCCTGCCTTTGTCCGTCAGCAAGTCGGTCACGCCTATCAGTCAACGACGGCGATCTACACTGCCGTGAGCGGCGATTATGCGAACAAACTGATGCGCCAGGCACTGAACCGCACGCTCGGAACGGGCACGGCAACAGGAGGAATGGTTTGAAACTTATCGACTATGAGTGGCGGCTGCGGGAAGTGATGGCGGCAGTCGGAATGTTCACCACGACGAAACTGATCCCGGAGCTGCGCGAACGAGGAATTGTGCTGTCCAACAGCCAAATTTACCGGCTGGCCACAGACAAACCGGAACGGCTGAACTTGCAGGTCTTGGTTGCCCTGATGGACATCTTCGATTGCAGTGCCGATGACTTAATTCAGCGCGTGGAGTTGGGAAAGCCCGCAGCTCTGACTGGAACGGAGGAGACTGCGGGCAGCGCCGCGTCTCCCGACTTCCTCCGCCAACAAGGGTTCCGGCCCAAGAGAGCGAAGATCCTTCCCCCGCAGTGACGCCACGCATCGACCGCTGTCCGTCCTGTGGGAAGGAAAAGCTGTGCCTTTTCGCAGGCGCGGCCAAAGCACGCTGTCACGAGTGCTCGAAAAAGAAAGAGACGTGCAGTGTCTGCGGCAGGAACGGACTGGTCGGAACCCGCACGCAGGCCGGCGAGGCCAATGCAAAGTCTGTGCCCGCACCCGGGAGCCCTGCTCTGATTGCGGAAGGAGCCGGTACGTCGTAGGACGAGCAGAGGGTGCACCAATGTGTGACTACTGTTATCGGTTCAACCCGGCATCGTTCCGGGACGGCTGTTCCGGAAGCGGCGCTGCCGGACCAGCAACCTCGACATCGGATCTCGACATCGCCGTGCTCTTAGATTGGAGATCGCGGCCAGCGTTGAAGGCATGCCGGTATTGGCTGGGTGTGAGGGACGTAGCCTTTTTGAAAATTTGGCGGAAGTTCGCTCCTGTTCCCAGTCCGACTGAGGCGGCGATTCTGTCGATGGGGGCCGCCGTTGTTTCCAGTAGCTCCTTGGCTCGTTCAACACGCTGAATCGCCAGCCATTTCATAGGGGTAGTTCCTGCATGGGTGACAAATCTGCGGGAGAGCGTTCTTTCGCTAAGTGCCGTCGCGGCGCAGATGTCAGCGATGGTGAGGGCCTCGCGCATGTGCTTTGTTGCCCATTCCATGGCGGCTGCGACGTCGGTTGGCTGGTCCGAGTTGCCGTACATGCTCCGGTGTTCAATGAACTGTGATTGGCTGCCTTCGCGGCGAGGCGCGGAAACTATAGATCGGGCTGTCTGGTTTCCCTGTGCGGCTCCCCAGTCGCTCCGAACCAAGTGGAGGCAGAGGTCGATTCCTGCTGCGACACCGGCTGAGGTGAGCACTTGACCGTTGTCAACGAAGAGAACATTTTCATCCACGGTGATTTGCGGATAGAGACCGGCGAAATCGGCAGTGGAACCCCAATGGGTGGTGGCTGACAGCCCATCCAGGATTCCGGCCTGGGCCAGCGCAAAGGCGCCCGTACAGATCGAAACCATCCTCGCTCCTCGTCGATGGGCTTCGACCAGTGCAACCAGGACATCGTCCGGGAGCGGATCCCGGGACCTGGTGAATCCGGGAACGATCACCGTGTCTGCTTCACCGAGCAGGTCAAGCCCCCTGTCCGGGACCACTGAAAACCCGCCCGACGCTGGGACCGACTGGCCGCCCGGGGAACACGTGGCCACGTCGTAGAGGTGCGGTGAGCTCCTTCCGAGGATTTGGATGGGAATGCCAAAATCTAGGGCAAGGACCTCCGGCAATGCCAGGACTGCGACCTTGATCCGACCAAGGTCTTTCGCGGGATCAGCACTGTTTCTGATCAAGGTGTCTGGATTCTTTTGCATAGTGGCTATCTTGCCACTGGTGGGCTCGTTTGCCCAAGGAAATCATGAATGCATGACCACACCACCTCCACGCTTTCGTAACCTACTCATTCGTCTCATCGCCGCCCAGGCCTGCTACTACATCATCGTCAGCATCGAGCTGACCCTTACCGGATTGGTGGGAATGTCTCTGGCGCCCAGCCCGGCATTGATGACCTTGCCTTTGAGCCTGATTGTTGCGATCGGCACGGCTTGCTCGTTCCCTGCAGGGCATGCGGCCGCCCGCTTCGGGTACCGGCCAGTCATGATCGTTGGGGCGCTCACGGCGATCATCGGTGGAGCTCTTTCGGCAATGGCCGTCGCCTCGCACTCCTTCACTCTGTTCTGTGTCGGGGCTGCCTTGACCGGCGGATACAGGGCCGTGGGCGGGTTTCTGCGTTTCGTGGCCTCAGAATATGCTCCACCGACCAAGCGTGAACGCGCCTTGGCATTGGTCATGTATGGCGGGATCATTGCAGCGGCACTGGGGCCCTTCGCCGCCATCGCCGCCTCACGAGTAGTCGAAAAAACCTATATGGGATCCTGCCTGCTGATAGCGGTCCTGGGAATTGTCGCACTCCTCCTGGCGGCGTCCATGCCACCAGCAACTGGTGGCGGCGACGTCGAACACAATAAGCCAGCGATACCGATTCGGGACCGTCTTGCCGATCCGCAGTTTCAACAGGCAGTTCTTGTCTTGGCCGGTGCCGGGCTTGTGATGACGCTCGTCATGGCTTCCGGCCCGTTGGCGAACAACCATGCAGGCCACGGCTCTGCCATGGGAGCAACAATGATCCAATGGCACCTCATTGGGATGTTTGCCCCGTCCGCGCTCAGCGCACTGTTTCTCAAGAAGTTTGGAACCATGATGACCAACGTGGCCGGGTGTTTCATTATGGCCAGTGGGTGCGTCATAGGCATGATCGCGAGCACTGGATGGGCCATGACGGCGACGATGATGCTGGTTGGGATCGGCTGGAACGTTATGTTCGTTGCCGGATCGGCACTGCTGCTCCAGTCCTATCCCCAAGGGCGGGGAGCGAAACTTCAAGGCTTCACTGACGGAACAACGGCCGCCATCTCAGCAACAGGGTCTTTCGCAGCCGCTTGGCTACTTCAAGGCTTGGGATGGAGTGGAATCAATACCGCGGCGCTCACGACAACCGCGAGTATCCTGCTTCTTGTTGTCTGGTTGACCATCCGCGCTCGTAAAAGCGGTTCACCCCGGCCAACGCTAATTTCATCTTTGGTCGGGGTCGATACCTAGGACCTGGATTCCACATTCCACAAACAAGCTGTAGTAGTCGCGGCGATTTGGGCTCTGGTTCCCACTCATCGGTAGCGACTTCAGTACTCCGCACGGGGAAGCCTACGGGATGTGCCATGCCCGAGTCTGAAATCCGCTCGAATGTCACTCGATCCGGGCAAACGTTTGCCACCTTGGGTGCCAACCCAGGTGGGAGGGCGGACACGAAAAGTAAAGTAGCTCCGATGAACGCAGGCGCCGAAGCGGTGGAATTTTGCCCAGCTGGCCCCATCAACAACTCTGATCGGTCAGGGCTCTGGGCGGCTCGTTTACACCCCGGCCAGCCATCCATCGATCGACTCCGCAGAGCCATACATTGATAGGAAGACGGCAGCAACTACGTAGCCCCTGCTCCCTGTCCCCCTCCTACGCCCGGCCACGGACTCCGCGGCGGTGGCCAGCTTGGCCTTCATCGGCGCCACATACGGGTTCTCGCATGTGACCGGGCTAGAGTCCTACTTCGCGCCGGCCTTGCACGAGATCTTGGAACAAGATGTCAGGTATTTCACTGACCTGCCCTCGGGGTCGCTCCCCATCACAGGTGTCTCATTTCCTTGGAAATGAGACACCTGTGGTGAGCACTCCTGCAGCTATAGCCTTGAACGCTTCGCTTACCAACGGACGCAAGGGGAGACCTCGCTGTCAGTGGGCGCAAGTACACTCATGTACTTCCGCTGCGTAACGGACGTGGTATCAGCAGAGGGTCGAGTGGAGAGTCTTCTAAGACGCTTATCACCGGGGTCACCGCTACGAATAGCGCTCCAATGAATAACGCTAGTTACCGATATGACTGATTCCAGCCGGCGGAGCCGTCGAGTTTCGCACCACCAGTCGCGGTACGAGCCGCCTGTCTGCGACGGGCGCCTCGGGATTGCTGAGGCGTTCCAAGGCAACGGCTCCCGCAATCTGTCCCAGCTCAGCGGCGTAAAGGTCGACGGATGTGAGGTCGATGCCGTGGAGTCCGGCGGTCCTCGAATTGTCGTACCCCACCAGTGAAAGCTCGGATGGGACCGAGAGGCCCTTGGCATACGCGGCCTCGCGGGCACCCAGGGCGAGCTGGTCGTTGTGGGTGAAGATTGCCGTTGGTCGGTGGGCCATGGCGAGCAGTCGGGCGGCGGCGCGCTGTCCGGCATCCTGTGTGAAGTCCTCCGCAGCGAGCATTAGTGGCTTCAGCCCGGCGTCGCGCATGGTCTTTGCGTAACTCTGCCTGCGGACCGTGTGTCCGTCGTAAACGGGACCGGCTAAGTGTGCGATCCTCGTGTGACCCAGCCCGATGAGGTGTTCAGTGGCTGCGCGGGCGCCAGCGTCGTCGTCTGAGTACACGCTATCCACTCCGTCTACGGGACGCGTCACGCTGACGAGTGGAACGATCTTCGCCAACTCTTGGACCCGTTCCTCGGAATCCAACAGCGTGGCGGCGATGATGATGCCCACCCGCGCCTCAATGAGCGACTCCAATGCGCCTTGGTCCTCACCGTCAATGGACCGTGAGACGCTGAGAATGAGTCTGTTGCGGTCTTGGGGAAGCGCCGTGCGGACACCGCTGAGAATGTCCGCGTAGACCTCATTGCGGATGTCCATGAGATAGAGCCCGACGGCGGACCGATGCTTTCGTGCGAGATCGGCGGCTACTGCGTTGGGTCGGTAGCCCAGACGCTTGGCGGCATCGAAGATGGCCTGCTTGTTTTCATCGCTGACACCCGGCGCGCCGCGGAAGGCAAAGGACACGAGGGTTCGGGATACGCCGACCTCCCTGGCCACGTCGCTTTGTGTGGCCGAACGATGGCGGTTGTCGATAACCATGTCCTCATCCTCCCATGGGGGAGAATCGCGAAATTGACCCATTTGTAAGTTTGACCTTACATTCATGCCTTTCGCGCGTTAGTCTGTATTCAGAGCGGGTGGATATGACCCGCACCACACTGACAAAGGAGTCCTGATGTCTGCTACGCAAACGCAGCGGGGAGGCGCCCATGGCGTTTCGCTCCCTCCGCTGACCAATGGCCCGCACCGAAAGCGCTTGGGCCTCGTCGCCCTGGTGGCCACCTTCGGCGGTCTCCTTTTCGGCTACGACACGGGTGTTATCAACGGCGCACTGCGGCCGATGACGGCCGATCTCGCCCTGACGCCTCTGACCGAAGGGATCGTCACCAGCTCACTCTTGTTCGGAGCTGCTGCTGGAGCTGTTGGCGGGGGTCGGTTGTCCGACGGTTGGGGTCGTCGCAAGACGATCATCCTGCTGGCCGTCCTGTTCTTTGCTGGAACCGTCGCCTGCGTTTTCGCGCCGAGCTTCGAAGTGATGGTAGTTGGCCGGGTCATCCTTGGCCTGGCGGTCGGTGGGGCCTCTACCGTGGTTCCGGTATTCCTCGCCGAGTTGGCACCATACGAAATCCGAGGCTCCCTGGCCGGACGAAACGAACTCATGATCGTCATCGGGCAGCTCGCGGCCTTCGTGGTCAACGCCGTCATCGGCAATGTCTGGGGAGAGTTCGGAGGAGTCTGGCGGATCATGCTCGCGGTTGCCGCGCTGCCTGCCATTGCTCTGTTCTTCGGCATGCTGCGCATGCCTGAGTCTCCGCGTTGGCTCATCTCCAAGGGCCGCTCGCAGGAAGCGCTGGAAGTGCTGAAGACGATCCGCTCAGTGGACCGCGCCGAGGCTGAAATGGCCGATGTGAAGCACCTTGCCGATGAGGAAAGGGCTTCGAAGGCCACCTCTTGGGGCGCACTGAAGGACAAATGGATCCTGCGCATTGTGCTGGTGGGTATCGGCCTGGGTGTTGCCCAGCAACTGACCGGCATCAACTCGATCATGTACTACGGCCAGTCCGTGTTGGTTGAGGCAGGCTTCGACTCGAGCGCGGCCCTCATTGCCAATATTGCCCCTGGTGTCATTGCAGTGGTTGGCGGTGTCATCGCCCTGACGCTCATGCAGCGGGTCAATCGCCGAACCACCTTGCTCCTCGGGTTCACGCTGACCACTGTTTGCCACTTCCTCATCGGCATCGCCTCCATCGTCTTGCCAGTCGGCAATGCCGCACGGCCATTCGTCATCTTATTCCTGGTGGTCGCGTTCGTAGGCTCCATGCAGACATTCCTCAACATTGCCGTCTGGGTGATGCTGTCCGAGATCTTCCCGCTGCATGTTCGCGGCTTCGCGATCGGCCTGTCGGTGTTCTGCCTCTGGATCGCCAATGCCCTCCTGGGCCTTTTCTTCCCCACGCTGGTGGCCGGGGTCGGGATCACAGGAACGTTCTTCCTCTTTGGGGTTGTTGGAATCCTTGCCCTTATTTTCATCTACACCCAGGTTCCCGAAACTCGTGGACGCACGCTGGAGGCGCTCGAAGAAGATGTGACCACCGGAGCCATCTACTTGGTGCACAAGAGGGAATCGGCAGGAGTTTCCTAACTTTTCCGTACAGCCGCACCCCGTTCGCCGGACTTTCCACAGCCCCGCGGGCGGGGTTGGCGGACCTCGATTTAGGATCGATCACGTTCGGCTGTGACGGCAGATGCCGGACCGGTCTGCCGCTGCAGCTATGGGCTGAGCGGGCCTCATGTCTATCAGCAAGTGAACCGGATACACGTCAGGTGCCGGTTAAGGCACTGGAGAACCCGAGACCGGCCAGGCAAACCGGTATGGGACGTCGTTGAGTCATCGACCTGCACGCCCACGCTCGACCTCGGCGAGCTGATTGCTGGCGCAGTCACGCTCGACCCCTCATCGCCGCCGGTTCCTGAGTCCGACCGCGTGGCCCTGCTCGTTTCGGAGTTCGACTGCAATTCAGGGCAGAACGCCGAAGGTCGGGTGGAAGTCGTCAAGCTCACCGAAACCGAAACTGAAACCGAATCCGAGGTCGAGATCGTCCTAGGCGTGCGTCCGTCCGGAAAGCATTTGGCCTCGTGCCAGGGAAACCCAGCGACACCATTCACAGTCGAACTCCAACGACCACTCGGTACCCGAACAATCATGAATGCCGCCGTTCTGCCCGCCCGGGAGATCACCGCACCACCGTTACCGCCCAGAATCGACGGATAGCTTCATTCGCCTGCTTATCCGGCGCCGCCCTCTAAATCAGCGACTGTTCCGCACCAGGAAATTCGAAGCTTGTTGGGCCCGGCACTTCTAGGACGAGACCGAATCCAAGGCCTCCTGTTTGCCGGAGCATCGTGCCTCTAGTGCAACTTGATGGAGTGGTTTCTTTGTCAGGGGCCGGCGGTACAGTAGAGGTATTCGAATATATGTTCGAATGCGCGGCGTGTCTGGCACTGAAACAGCGGCTCGCGTGCTATCGCCGAGCCAGGGAGGGAAATGTCCAAGCCAGCACTCATGCACCGGATGCAGGAGATCGCCCATGTGGATATCAACTGCTTCTACGCCTCCGCGGAACGGGCCTTCAATCCCGCATTGGAGGGCAAGCCGCTGATCGTCCTTTCCAACAATGACGGCTGCGCCGTGACCCGGTCTCCGGAGGCCAAAAAGCTGGGGATAGTGCTGGGGGAGCCGTGGTTCAAGCTTGCTCCACGGGCCAAGGAATGGGGGCTCGTTGCACTCTCAAGCAACTACGAACTGTATGGAGACATCAGCTCGCGGGTCATGGAGCTCCTGGCCCGGTACTCAGCGTGGCAGGAGGTGTACTCCATCGATGAGGCATTCCTCGGAGTAAAAGGGACACCAGAAGACCTGCTGGAACTGGGACGGACCATTAAAGCTGCCTGCCAGAGACATGTCGGGGTACCCGTCTGCGTAGGAATTGCGCGCACCAAGACCCTTGCCAAGCTGGCCAACAAGTGGGCCAAGCACAATCCAGCCTTCAAGGGGGTGTGCCGTTGGGACTCCATCCCGGAAGCCCAACGCAACGCACTCATGGCGCGGCTCTCCGTGATCGAGATCTGGGGCGTGGCCACCAGGCTCACCAAACGCTTGAATGCGATGGGAATCTTTTCGATCCTGGACTTGGTCCGCGCGGACCCCGTGGCGCTGCGGGACAAGTTTTCCATCGTCATGATGCGGACCATTTTGGAGCTGCAGGGCACACCCTGCATCCCCATGGAGGAGGAGCGGATCGGGCGGGACCAATTGATCTTCTCCCGCTCCTTCTCCACACCGATCACCACGGCAGCTGAGCTGCGGCAGGTGCTCAGCGTTTACGGCCAGATGGCCAGCGCCAGGCTGGCCAAACATGATCTCCAAGCCAAACTGCTGACAGCCTTTGCAGCAACATCGGTCTATAACCCGAACGACAAATCCTTCCCCACCGTCAACGTCAAGCTGCCCATGCCCACCTCGGATCCTGTGTTGCTGACCAAAGCCGCGCACGCTCTGGTGCCAAAGATCCAGGAAGGCGTGAGGTACGCCAAGGCCGGGATCATGGTCATGGACCTCCGTCCCAGCGGCAACCAGAGACCATTGGAGATCTTCGAGAACCGGCACGAAGAACGGGGGATCGGCCCATTGCTGGAGCAAGTCAGCAAGCGGTATGGCCGCGGCTCCATCGGTTTGGGGCATGCGGGCATCAGGGGCGGCCCGGACTGGTCCATGAAACGCGACATGCTCAGCCCCCGCTACACCACCAACTGGGACGAACTTCCCTTGGTGAAGGCGGCATAGCGTGTCCGGGAATCTAAGCCCGCAGCCGGTAGCCGCGCTTCACCACGGTTTCCACGAGCTTGCCGTCCGGAAGGGAGGACCGGAGCCGGCTCACCGTCATGTCCAAGGCGTGCACGGAACCACGGAGATCCAAAAGGTCAGAGAGCGCCTCGCGGGACAGGACAGCCCCACCCGCGCCGAGCAGCGCTCGCAGCAGCAGGAGGGGAGCCGGTGCAAGCTCCACTACTTCACCGTTGATCCGCAAGCAGCGCCCTCGCAGCTCGATGGTGGCGCTCTTGGTCTCCAAACGGCGCACGTGGTTCAGGGACAGGTGTTCGGTCACCAGACGGATCAGTGCGCCCATGCGGTAACGGTCGGGAATCAGTGGCGTCAGCCCGGCGTCGACCAGCGGCTGTGCGGTAACCGGTCCAACGGCCGCAACAGTCACCGGCCCTTTGAGGGCCTCGATGAGCTGGCGGTAGAGTCCCATTTCGTGTGCGGTGCTCCACATCGCGTCCACGGCCGGGGCGCTGGTGAACGTCAATACATCGAGGTTGCCGCTGACTACGGCTTCGATCAGGCGCGGCAGTTTGTCTTCGCCGTCGGGCTTCACCCAGCGGTACGGGGTCACCGTAAGGACGGTGGCCCCGGACATCCGGAGCCGTTCCAGCTGGCGGACGTCCGTGTAGCCGTGCAGCTGCACGGCCACAGTCTTGCCGCGCACGCCTTCGGCCAGCAGCATGTCCACCAGCGTGGCGGTGGTCTCGTCACTGCTGATTCCGACGTCGGCAAGGCCAGCCGCCCGCACGGCGCCGCGGGCTTTGGGACCACGGACGAACATGCGGCAGGCGGACAGCGTTTCCAAGAGCTGCTCGCCGATGCCGAAGGAATCAGCGGCCTCGCACCAGCGCCGCATGCCGTAGGCGGTGGTGGCGATGCAGATGTCCGGCCTGGCCGCGATGATGGTGCGGGTGTCCTCGATGAGGACCATGTCCTCCTGCACAGGGGCGATCTTCAGGGCAGGGGCATGCAACACGCTCGCACCGCGACGTTCCAGTGCCTCAATGAGGTCGCGGGAGCGGCGGTGCGAGGTGACGCCGATGCGGAATCCATCCAACGGAGCTTCTACGGCTTCGGAAACTTCCGGGGCGACAGTAGCGTCCTGGACTTCGATGGCACGTGCAACAGTCATGTGTTCTTACCTTCAGGCTTCAAGGAGCGAAGCCGCGAGTCGGCTCAGTTCAGCGGATGCTTCGGCATGATTCCGGTTGGCTTCAGCCACCCGGACCACCTCGCCGATGACCAGCACGGCCGGGTTGCTGCAGCCGGTGGCTGCCGTTTCGATGGTACCGAGGTCAGCGATGGTGGTTCGCTGCCCCGGGCGGTATCCACGTTCCACCACGGCCATTGGCATGTCCGAATTCATCCCCGCGCGGCGCAGGCCCGCCGCCAGTTGGGGCAAGGTGCCGATGCCCATGAGGACTACAATGGTCCCGCCCAGGCCGGCAAGGTGGGTGTGTTCCTTCTCCGTCAAAGGGGCGTGGCCGGACACAACGGTGAACATGTGGCTCACCTCGCGGTGCGTCACTGGGATTCCAGCTGCGGCCGGAACCGAGATGGCGCTGGTGACACCGGAAATGACCCTCACCGGGACGCCGGCAGCAACGCAGGCAGCTACTTCTTCGCCGCCGCGGCCGAACACATACGGATCGCCTCCCTTGAGCCGGACCACGTTCTTGCCCAGAAGCGCCGCTTCCACCATGAGCTTCTCGATGTCCCTTTGAGTCACCTTGTGGAGCCCGGGCTGCTTTCCAACGTCCACGAGCTCTGCAGAGGTCAGGTCGGCCAGTTCCTGGTAGGGAGCGAGCCGGTCGTAAAACACGACGTCGGCATCCCGCAGGGCGTCCACGGCACCCACCGTCAGCAGGTCCAGGGCTCCGGGCCCTCCACCCACCAGGGTTACATGGCCCTCGGCGCCAGGTGCAGGTTCAAACGCAACCGGAATCCCGGCGTCGCGGCAGCGTTCCACCAGCGGCAGCCAGCCGGCCCCGCCGTCGTCCACTACCGCCACCAGGAACGGGCGCTCGGGGAGCTGACCGTCGCCCGGGACGCCTTCAGGGGCGCTGAGCCGGTACACGTTGGCGCCGGCGCCCTGGTAGCGGCGCACCGCTTGGCGGGCGGACTTTTCAGATCCCGTGACAAGGACGTCGCGGCCGGTGAGATCAATGGTGAGCTGCATGGTGAACCCCTAGTTTTCTGCGCCGACGGTTTCGCTGCGGATCGGGATAGTGGAAGCGATGAGCACGCCGCCCTTTTCCTCGTTGGTGGCCGGACGGATCTGGCCGCGCTCCGGAACGAAGGAGATGGACTCGTCCTTCTGGTTGGGGGCGTTGACGAAGGAACGGAAACGGCGGAGGCGCTCCGGGTCCTTCAGGGTCTCGGCCCACTCGTCCTCGTAGGTATCGATGTGCTTGGCCATCGTGGCTTCAAGCTCTTCTGCGATGCCCAAGGAGTCGTTGACCACTACTTCTTCGACGTGCCTGATGCCGCCGTCGAGCTCCTCCTGCCAGCGGGCGGTGCGCTGGAGGCGGTCAGCCGTTCGGATGTAGTACATGAGGTACCGGTCGATGTACTTCAGCAGGGTTTCGTCGTCCAGGTCCTTGGCCAGCAGTTGGGCGTGCGCCGGGGTGGCGCCACCGTTACCGCCTACGTACAGGTTCCATCCGTCGGCCGTGGCAATTACGCCAACATCCTTGCCGCGGGCTTCGGCACATTCACGGGCGCAACCGGAGACACCCATCTTCAGCTTGTGCGGGCTGCGGAGGCCGCGGTATCGCAGCTCCAAGGCGATGGCCATGGCCACCGAATCCTGAACACCGAATCGGCACCACGTGGAACCAACGCAGGACTTCACCGTGCGAAGGCTCTTTCCGTAGGCCTGTCCGGATTCGAACCCGGCGTCCACCAGTTCTTTCCAGATGTCCGGGAGTTGCTCCAGGCGGGCGCCGAACATATCGATGCGCTGGCCGCCGGTGATCTTGGTGTACAAGTTGTACTTCTCCGCGACGGCCGCGATGACGCCGAGGCCCTTGGGTGTGATCTCTCCGCCGGCAATGCGGGGAACCACCGAGTAGGTTCCGTCCTTCTGCATGTTTGCCAAAGCGCGGTCGTTGGTGTCTTGCAGGGAACCGCGCCCGGCATCCAAGACGTAGGCGGAGTGCTGGCTGGCCAGGATGGAGGCAATGGTCGGCTTGCAGATATCGCAGCCTGCTCCGGTGCCGTACTTGGCCATGATGTCTTCGAAGGACGTGAGTTCCAGGACGCGGATGGCGTCGAAGAGTTCCTGGCGAGAGAGGCTGATGTGCTCGCAGAGTGCCTTGGACACTTCAATGCCGGACTTCGTCAGTTCGCCTTCGAGGAGCTTCTTCAGCATAGGGACACAGGAACCACACTGGGTGCCGGCGCGGGTGCAGCCCTTGAGCTCGCCGAGTTCCTGCACGGGGGAGTTGCCCTCGCAGGCACCGCAACCGTTGATGGTGTCGCGGATTGTTCCGGCGGCTACGTTGTTGCAGGAGCACAGGATGGCATCGTCCGGAAGCTCGGTCTCCGGAGCTTCGCCACCACCGGCAGCGCTCAGGTAGGCGCCCGGTTCGGCGGACAATTCGCGGCCCAGGAGCGGGCGGAGGCTCATGTACGGGGAAGCGTCGCCCACGAAGATGCCGCCGAGGAGGGTCTTGGCATCGTCGGTGGTGACAATCTTCTGGTAGACGCCACGAGCGGGGTCGGCGTAGACGATCTCCAGGGAGTGCTCGGTCCGGGCAAATGCGTCGCCGAAGCTGGCCACGTCAACGCCGGACAACTTGAGCTTGGTGGCAGTGTCAAAGCCCGGGAAGGTTGCTTCGCCACCATGAAGCCGGTCTGCCACGATCTCGGCCATGGTGTTTGCAGGAGCTACGAGGCCGAGGCACATGCCCTCGAAGTTGGCTACTTCGCCGATGGCCCAGATGCCATCGACTTCGGTGGCACAGAAATCGTTGATGACCACACCGCCGCGTTGGCCCAGGCTGAACAGTTGCTCTTCACCTTCTGCGGCGCGGAAGAGGTCGTCGCGGGGCTTGACGCCGATAGCGACGATCACGAGGTCGGCGTCGATGGTGCGACCGTCAGCCATCAGGACACCGGTGACGTTGCCGTCGTCGTCCGTCACTACCTCGGAGGGGAAGACTCCACCGTGAACTTCGAAGCCCTTGGCTTCGATCAGGCGGCCAAGGGCTTGGCCGGCGCCCTCATCCAACTGGGTGTTCATGAGCCACGGTGCACCGTTGATGACGATCGGTGTGGCGCCCAACTGCTCGGTACCGGCAGCGGACTCAAGTCCAAGCAAGCCACCGCCAATGGTGACCGCGTTGACCTTGCGGCCCAGCTTTTCGCGCAGCTCGGCGATGGCTTTGTTAATGGCCCAGACGTCCTCGAGCGTGCGGTAAACGTGGGTGTGCTCGGAACCGGGGATGGGGAGGCGGGCCGCGTCAGAACCCGATGCCACCACCAAGTGGTCGTATTCGTACTTGTTGCCGGCGGCGGTGAGGACACTCTTGGCAACCGAATCGATCTTCACGGCGCGCTCGCCGGTTACCAACGTCAGTGCCTCGTGGTCCCACATCGACGCATCGCCCAAAGTGAGGTCCACGCCGGTTTCCGTGAGGGCCTTGCTCAGCGCAACGCGGTCGTAGGGGAGGTGGGCCTCTTCGGTCAGCACCGTAACCTGCCAACCTTCAAGACCGCGATTGAACATGGCATCGGCGAAACGGTGGGCAGCGGGGCCGCCGCCGACGACGACGATGCGGCGCGGGTTCTCTGTACTTGAAGTGTGTCCGGTCACTGGTGGGCCTTTCGCAGATGTTGCAGACGGATCTCCGCAACTTGTGCTTCCAGCCTAGGGACGGGCAGTTTCGCTTCAGTTTCCCTTTTGTTTCGTGATCTTAACTTCTGCATCACGAACGCATTTCGTGAGGTGTGAGGTCTCTTTTACGCGTTCGACACAAACCCGGACTACCGATGAAACACCCGGGTCCTAGCTTGGAGTAGTGGCCGCAAGCGCGGCCCGGTCCGGGGGAGTAACGGTGAAGAATGCCAGCACCCGGACACAGTGAGAGGGGCTGAAATGACCGTAATTCTGGACCGTGCCGAGGACCTGACCACCACCGCAACATGGCACCGTGTTTGCCCGGTGGATGAACTCGAACTGGCTTGGGGCGAGGCCGCGCTGATCGCAGGCCGTCAGGTTGCGCTGTTCCGCACTACGCCCGCCGAGGTCTTCGCTGTGGCACAGCAGGACCCGGCGACGCTCGCCAACGTTATGGCCCGCGGAATCATCGGATCCCGCGGAAGCCGGCCGACCATCGCGTCGCCGCTGCACAAAGAGGTCTACGACCTCGAAACCGGTGAATGCTTCACCAATCCTGAACTCAAGCTTGATGCTTTCGCCACCCGCTTGGTGGACGGCTTCATCGAGGTTGAACTCTAAAAGCCCTACAAGCCCAAGGCTTCGCGGACGTCCCTGAGAACATCGTCCAGGGATGTCCGCGCTGCTTGGCGTGCAGCAGTAAGTTCCGCCGCGGACTCCACGGCCTGGATGACTTCCAGGTAGCACTTCAGCTTGGGCTCCGTGCCACTGGGCCGGATAATCACGCGGCTCTGGTCCCGCGTGAGGTACAGCAGTCCGTCCGTGGGCGGCAGGGCTTCGCTTCCTTCCGCGAGATCGGCGAAAACCTCGACGGCGGAGCCTCCGAATGCTTCCGGCGGGTTGACCCGCAGGCGGTTCATCATGGCGTCCAAGAGTCCCAAATCCGCCACCCGGATACTGAGCTGGTCGCTCGCATGCAGCCCGTGTACCAGGTACAAGTCATCCAGGGTGTCGAAGATCGTCTTGCCGTCGGCCTTGGCAGTCGCTGCGAGTTCCGCGATCAGCACTGCCGCTGAAATGCCGTCCTTGTCGCGCACCAGGTCTGGTGCCACGCAGTAGCCCAGCGCTTCTTCGTAGCCGTATGTGAGGCCGGGAACGCGCGAAATCCATTTGAAGCCAGTGAGCGTTTCCTCGTGGAGGTATCCGGCTGCTGCCGCGATCCGCGAGAGCAGCCGCGACGAAACAATCGAGTTCGCAAAAACGCCGGTCTGCGGCTCTTCCCCCGCACCTGCAGCCAAACGCGCCACGATGTGGGCACCCAAAAGTGCACCAACTTCGTCGCCCCGCAGCATACGCCAAGCTCCCGTGGCGGGATCCAACGCAGCAACCGCAGCCCGATCGGCGTCGGGATCATTGGCCAAGACAATGTCCGCACCCGAGTCCGCGGCCGCGGCGAGTGCCAGGTCCAGCGCGCCCGGCTCTTCCGGGTTGGGGAATGCGACCGTAGGAAAGTCCGGATCCGGCTCAGCCTGCTCGGCCACGAGGGTGACATCCGTGAAGCCGGCGGCGTTCAGGACTGAGAGGGCCGTTTGGCCGCCGACGCCGTGCATGGGGGTCAGGACGATCTTCAGGTTCCGTGCGGGGAAGTGCTCCGGATCCACCAAGCCGGACATGGCGGATTCATAGTCGGAAGCGATGGACGTCGGTAGCACCGACCAGCCGCTGTCTGCGAGTTCGATCGACTCCAACGTCCCCAAGGCCTCGATCTTCGCCGCGATCCCGGCGTCATACGGTGCCACGATCTGCGAGCCGCGGCCGCTCTCGGAGACGGCGTGTCGCCCCAGATAAACCTTGTAACCGTTGTCCTGCGGAGGGTTGTGGCTGGCTGTGACCATCACGCCGCCGTCGCAATCCAGGTTCCTGACCGCGTAGGCGAGCAACGGCGTCGGAAGTGCTGCCGGCATCAGGAACGTCTCGATGCCCGCTGCTGTGAAGATCGCCGCGGTCTCTTCCGCGAAGATGTCCGAGTTGTAGCGGGCATCGAAGCCGACGACGGCGCGGGGCCGGGTGCCCGGCGCCGCCGCGGCAACAGTTTCGGTGAGGAAGGCCGCCAAACCTGCCGCTGCCCGGCGGACGACGACTCGGTTCATCCGGTTGGGGCCGGGGCCGAGCGCCGCGCGGAGGCCTGCTGTGCCGAACTGCAGGGTGCCGTTGAAGCTGTCGCCCAGTTCCTGGACAGCTCCCGCGTCACCGCCGCTGGCGAGGTCGGCCAGCTCGACGAGAGCAGCCGACGTCGCCGGGTCCGGGTCTTGGGAAGCCCATTGGCGGGCGTCGGTGATCAGCTGTTCAAATGCGGCATCGCTGGATGTCATAGGGACAAAACTATCCTCAATGGGCGCTTCACGGGCAACGAGGGGTGAGATCTCGGCCTTATGAGCGGTTGTAAAGGGTGAGATCCCGCCCCTCAGCGGCCCTAAAGTGCCCGCGTCCGCACGGTGAAGTCCGTGTCGCCGTCGACGCTGAAAGCCGAAGATTCCGTGGCGTCCCAATCCGGGAAGAACGTGTCCGAAATGACCGCAGTTCCACCCGCAGCCAAGACTTCCACCGAGGACGAATCGAGGAGGATCGTGAGATGGACCTTGCTGCCGGGGGAAGGCAGTGATACCTCATGGAATGGGCTGAACTTTTCGGAGAAGTTGCTGGTTCCGGCCTTTGACCGGTCCACCCTGACAGTGCCTCTTTCCTTGTTATAGGAGATGCGCAGCCCGTCTTCGGAGGCGGAGGATGATTGGCGGAGCAGAACGCCTGCTTCGAGCGCTGAGGTCAGGTCCATGTCCAGTTCGATCAGCTGGGTGCGTCCCGTGAAGTCCTGGCCAAGGTCCTTGGTTGAGGAGCTGACGGTGAGGTTATTGCTCTTCACCTCACCGGAGCGTTCCAGCGCCTGCCGTGCCGCGCCGGCTATGGCAGATCGCAACTCAAGCCGCTTCTCACCCCGAACCAAGGTGAGTTCGCGCGGAATTGCCATGGAGCCGCGCCACGGTGTGGTGGGAACGTGCTGGGCGTAGTCCCAGTTGCCCATCCAACCGAGCAACACGGGCTTGTCCCCGGGCGCTCCGGAGATGGAGTTCGCTGCGTAGTAGTCGGCGCCGTAATCCAGCCATTGCGATTCGTTGAGCGGCGCATCCGGTGCGGCAGCGTTCTCGGAAGTGAAGCGGGTCCCGTCGAATTCGCCCACGAAGTACTGCATGCCCGAGCCGCCCGCGATACCACCGGGGTTGATGCTCAGCAGCATCACCCACTTCTTGGCGGTGGAGTCCTCCACGTCCATCTGGATGAGTTCGGGTACTTCCCAGAGCCCTCCTTGGGCGCCCACGCCGGCGAAATCACTGAGGAAGTCCCAACGGAGCAGGTCAGTGGATTTGAACATCTTCACTACCTGCGCGTCCGCTACGACGGTAGTCATCACCCAGTAGCGGCCGGGCTCGTACCACGTGATCTTGGGGTCGCGGAAGTTGTTGTTGGTGGGTGCAAGGTTCAGCACGGGGTTGCCCTGGTACTTCTGCCACGTGCTTCCGTTGTCCAGGCTGAAGGCCACGGATTGCGCTTGCGCACCTTGGGGGAGCGCACCGTTCTTTCCATATGCGCTGGTGTAGAGGGCCACCATAGGTGGGTTCTGGGCGGACCCCAGTCCGGACGCGTTGTTCTTATCCATCACGATGCAGCCGGAGAAGATCTCTTCCTCAGGGCTCGCCTCCAAGGCAACGGGCTTCTGTTCCCAGTGGATCAGATCCTGGCTGGTGGAGTGCCCCCAGGACATGTTGCCCCACGAGTTCCCCCGGGGGTTGTACTGGTAGAACGCGTGGTAGGTCCCGTCGTGGTAGACAAGCCCGTTAGGGTCGTTGAGCCAGTTCTTCTCAGCTGTCAGATGCGCGACGGGCCGCCATGGATCCGAAGGGGACGGGCGGCGCCCGCCCGGGGTTGGGACCGGCGTCGGGCTTTCCGGTGGCGTGCAGGACGCGGCAGAGAAGGCGACAACGACGGCGGCACTTGCGGCCAGCATTTGGCGGCGGGACAGGTGGCGGTTGGGGTAGGTCATGGGGAGAAATCCTGAAGGGTTGGGGGTTGGCAGGGGTGTTGGCTCTTCTGGAGCCAACACCCCTGCCGCGGCCTCACGGCCAGGGTATTACGGCCTACTTGTAGTGGCCTTCGCCGCCAACGCGGAGGTTGGTGGGCAGGTAGCCGAACGGGCCGAGGCCGTTCTGGCCGAAGCTGCGGTCAACCTGGGTCACGCCACCCTTGAAGTTCATCTTCACGGTGGGTGACAGGGAGCCGCCGCGGACGCCGTCCACGTTGTCGATGAACGACTGGACGAGACCGCCGGGCTGTACGTAGTGCGAGTAAGCCTGGAACTGGCGGCCGTTCTGCCGCGGGTCCGGACCCTCCGGCGCGTTGGCCGGCATGTTCAGGTCAGTGGGAGAGCCCAAGGCTAGTCCGCTGTTGTTGACCGGTTGGTAGTCCGAACGGACGCCGTCGCCGACAAAGCCGTACACGCCGTCAGGGCCGCGCATGCCATCCGCGTAGGTGAACTGGTGGCTGATGGTGAACAGGTAGTACTTGTTCTTGCCGTTCTCGTTCTGGATGTAGATCTGCGGACGCTCAGTCTGGTCGTTGACGCAGTTGGCGGACAGGATCGGCGGCAGGAAGCTCCACTTGGTGAGGTCCTTGTTGTCGGCCACCGCCAGGCCCACATTGGCGGTCTGGTACCAGGCGCCGGTGGTGCTGTTGACCTGGTCCACGGTCTCCGCGTTCGGATCGCCCGGGCGGTAGCCCAAGTCCTCTTGCTTGCATTTGTAGGAGCCACGGGTGCCGCCGGTGTTGCCTTCGAAGACCATGAAGGTCTTGCCCGGGTGGGCTGGATCGGCGAACGTGTACGGGTCACGGAACGCGAAGCCCGGGTTCTGGGCCTTGTTCTGGTAGAGCTTTCCGTCCGGTTCCAGCAGCTTGGTGTGCTGGAAGCCGTCGAACGTCACGCCGTTCTGGTTGGCGTGGATATTGCCGAGGGCCTTGGCGATGGCCGCATCCGGGGCAATTCCTCCGCCGCCGGCGTTGCGCTCGGCGACGTCGTAGAACGTGGTGGCCGTGTAGAACACGTTGATCTTGTTTCCCTGCATGAGGCGCGTGGAACCGGACCATTCCGTGTTGCCGATGGACGTGTTGTCCAGGAACAGGTGTCCGCCGTAGTTCCATTTGTCCTTGGCGGGATCGGCGTTGGTCTTCCGGAAGAAGTAACCGATCCGGGCGTTCCAGTGGCGCTGGTCGAAGCCGTAGCCTGCGTGGCGGTCGGCGACCAAGGCGAAGATCACGTCCCAGCCCTTATAGCTGATCTGGTTCGCGTTTTCGTCGGTCAGGGACCAAGTGTCCCAGACCCAAACGTCGTCATTCATGGCCGCAAAGTCCTTGGGGATTTCGGGCATGGTGACGTTGGGGCTCATGGAGTTCTGGCCAGGGGCGACGTTGGGGTTGCTTTGCGCCATGATCTGTTTGGCGTCGGCTCGCGTCCACTTGGACGTGAAATTTGCCGCCGGATCATAAGCCTGCTGGGTGTGCAGGCTCGGCAGCGGGAATCCGGGCGTGGGTGCCGGCATGGTGCTCGACGGCGGGTCGGCCGGCAGGTTTGCCTGTGCAGCGGGCGTGACCAGCAGGATGGTGCCCGCCACGCTGGCTGCCGCTGCGACGGCTACTGCCCGTCGCAGACGGCGGCGTGGCCGTTGAGGGATTGAGTGCGTGTTCATGCTTGCTCTTCTCGCGGAGTGTTGGACTTCGTGGAGTGGGGCGCATGCCCTGTTCCCCTGATGAGGGGTTCTCTACTCAGGCGTCCGTCGATCCGCTGGAGGCGTCTTCGAGGGACGCCATCGTTTCGAGGTGCGGCGGTCCCTTGGAGGGTGCTCGCCGCGGGTGCTCCGGCACGTCGACTTACCGGGGCACTTTCCACGCTAAACACGTGTGAGGTTCAAAGCAAAGCCTGTTTCACGGCTCTGGCTCCGGTTGTCGGCCATATTGCGCAAGCGTTTACATTGGCAACACGCGCGCGTGCCAAAACCTCGAGGCCAAAGTCAATTGTTTCGTCATAAATCAGATTTATTCTGAGAATTTGCTGTGCGTTTTCCAGCGCGCCATTTGACTTGACGCTTCCTGCGGCTTGCCCCTATGGGAAAAGAAAACTGGCTGGCATTAGTGGTTGTTCCCTATGCTCAGAACAACAGCAAATGCCAGCCAGTTTGGCCTTTAGTGCCTGCTAAAGCTTGGCGATGATTTCCGCCAGGAGCTTCGAGATTCGCTTGCCCGCTGCGTGTCCGGCTTCCAGGACTTCCGCGTGGCTCAAGGGAACAGGGCTGATGCCGGCCGCAAGGTTGGTAACCAGCGAGATGCCGAAAACTTCCATTCCTGCGTGGCGGCCGGCGATGGCTTCCAGTGCCGTGGACATACCCACAAGGTCCGCACCGATCCGCTTGGCGTACTGTACCTCTGCCGGCGTCTCGTAGTGCGGGCCTGTGAACTGCGCGTACACGCCCTCCTGCAAGGAGGAATCAACTTCACGCGCAAGGTCGCGGATCCGTGAGGAGTAGAGATCGGTGAGGTCCACGAACGTGGCGCCCTCAAGCGGTGAGGTTGCGGTGAGGTTGATGTGATCGCTGATGAGGACCGGAGTTCCCGGGGTCCAGTCTTCGTTGAGGCCGCCACAACCGTTGGTTAGGACGAGTGTCTTGCAACCAGCGGCGGCGGCAGTGCGCACGCCGTGCACGACGGACCGCACCCCGCGGCCCTCGTAGTAGTGCGTCCTGGCGCCCAAGACCAGAGCCCGCTTTCCCTCCTTGGTGAGGACGGAACGAATGGTTCCTACGTGGCCCACGACGGCAGGTTTATGGAAGCCCGGGACTTCGGATGCATTCAGGGTGGCGGTGGTTTCACCGATGAGATCTGCGGCCTCGGCCCAGCCGGATCCGAGCACCAGGGCTACATCGTGGGACTCGACGCCGGTCTCCGCAGCAATGAAGTCAGCGGCGGCCTGTGCGGCTTCGAAGGGGTCTGTGTTCATCAGCTCAGTGTTACTCACTGGTACAAGCTACCTTGCGGCTGCAGGACATTGGTAGGGACCGGGAGCGAGTGAGGTTCGGCTGAGTGGCAACCGGCGTGGCAATAAGCGAGAATTGAGGATTGTGACCACCCAAGTTGACTTCAGTGCCCCCCGTATCGCGATCCTGGGAGGTGGTCCCGGTGGTTATGAAGCTGCCATGGTGGCCGCCTCGCTCGGCGCGCACGTCACGATCATCGAGCGGGCAGGCCTCGGTGGCTCCGCGGTGCTGACCGACGTCGTGCCTTCCAAAACCCTTATTGCCACCGCCGACCTCATGACCCGCGTCGGTGAGGCGGACGAGCTCGGAGTGAAGTTCGACGGCGACGGCACAGCCTCAAAACCCCGTGCCGACCTCAAGCACATCAACGATCGCGTCCTGAACCTGGCCCATGGACAGTCAGCTGACATCCGTGCCGGCCTTGAGCGCCTCGGCGTGGAGATCGTCATCGGTTCCGGCAGGTTGCTGGACAACAACACCATCGAGGTCCTGACCCTCGAAGGCACCCGTACTATCGATGCGGACGCCATCCTGCTGGCTGTCGGTGCGCACCCGCGTGAACTCCCCACGGCCAAGCCCGACGGCGAACGCATCCTCAACTGGGCCCAGATCTACAACCTGGACGAACTTCCCGAAGAACTGATCGTTGTGGGGTCCGGTGTTACCGGCGCCGAGTTCGCGTCCGCCTACAACGGCCTGGGCTCCAAGGTTACGCTGATCTCCAGCCGCGACCAGGTCCTCCCCGGCGAGGATACGGACGCTGCCAAGCTGCTGGAAGGCGTCTTCGAACGTCGCGGCGTGAACGTCCTGTCGAAGTCCCGCGCCAATGCAGTGGAGCGAACGGACGACGGCGTGAAGGTCACCTTGGGTGACGGATCGATCGTGACAGGTTCGCACTGCTTGGTGTGCGTCGGCTCCATCCCCAACACTGCCGGCATCGGCCTTGAGGAAGCCGGCGTGACCCTGACAGAGTCCGGGCACATCAAGGTGGACGGCGTTTCCCGCACCACTGCCCCCAACATCTACGCTGCCGGCGACTGCACGGGTGTCTTCGCCTTGGCATCCGTGGCCGCAATGCAGGGCCGCATCGCGATTGCCCACTTCATGGGCGACGGCGTGAAGCCGCTCAAGCTCAACCAGGTGGCGTCCAATATCTTCACGTCTCCTGAAATCGCCTCTGTGGGGGTCTCCGAGGCCGATCTCGCGTCCGGCAAATACCAGGGCGACGTCGTGATGCTGTCCTTGCTCAGCAACGCCCGCGCCAAGATGCGCAACACCAAGGACGGCTTCGTCAAGATCATCGCCCGCAAGGGATCCGGCACCGTGATCGGTGGCGTAGTGGTTGGCCCGAACGCGTCCGAGCTCATCTTCCCGATCTCCCTGGCTGTGACCCAGAAGCTCCATGTGGACGACGTGGCCAGTGCGTTCACCGTGTACCCGTCGCTGACCGGCTCCATCTCCGAGGCGGCGCGGCGCCTGCACGTGCACATGTAGCTCCACGCTGACCAGCGTGGGTTGCCCGTTTCGACGGTCCGCTGCGGATCGTGCCGTACGCACGGCACGATCCGCAGGGAACCCCCGAATCGGAGCGAGAACTATGCGGCTTCAGGCGGCAGCCGCTTGGAAGTGTTTTTCGATGATCCCCTTGATGTCCTCATGGCACCCTCCGCAGCCTGTGCCGGCGCGGGTGGTCTTGGAGACCTCTCCTACTGTGCTGCAGCCTTCCGCAACTGACTCCGAGATGCTGGCCGCACTCACCCCGGCACAGCGGCAAACGGTCCGCTGGGGATCGTGGCTTGTGGCGCCGGCATCCAGCTGGTCAGGTCCGTCCAGGCGGAGCAGCAAGGACCTGTCCGCAGGCAGCTCCGAGGAACGCTCGAAGAGCACCACCAGCTCGGCGGCAGTCCTGGGCATACCTACGGCCACCAAGCCTTCCAGCACTCCTCCGCGGGTGGTCATCTTCACGTAGCGGCCGTGTTCGGGATCGGCCCACTGGGAGATTTGCCTGCGGGCACGCCCGGACGCGGCACCGGCTTCCAGCAACTCCTCGTCCCAAGGATCGGCCTGGTTGTCGCCCGCCACGGCCAGGTTGATGCCACGTGCCTTCAGGACAACCACCCCGGGCTTCTCCTTGGGCAGCGCTTCCAAGGCATCTGCGGCGGCCTGGCCATCCCGGGCCAGCACCACGAGGTATTCGGCCAACCACTCAGCCTGCCGCCAGCCCGGACCCACCAAGCCGGAGGGTCCACCGGCCGTGCGGCAATCAACACATGAAGCGTCCGGGCAGCGCACTTCGGCGCAGTCGCCGATCGCGAACATGTGGGGTTCGTGATAAGTCCGGAGGTGGTGGTCGACCAGAATGCCCGCCGCCACAGGAAGACCACAGCCTTCCGCCAGTTCAATGCGGGGGCGAACACCACAGGACAGAACCAGCAGGTCGCCGTCGATCGCCGAGCCGTCATCCAACAGCAAAGCGGAGAAGCTGCCGCCGGGACCAGCCGTTTCCACACCAGTAGAACGCGCGTTGCCTGCCATCCGGACACCGCCGGCTCGCAAGCTGTTGGTGAGGACTGAGCCACTTCCGCGGTCGATGCTGCGCCCCAGTGGGAAGGGACCGTTGTGAACCACGGTTGCCTGAGCTCCCTCTTCGGCGGCGGCGAGTGCAGTCTCCAGGCCCAGCACGCCGCCTCCCAGCACCACCACGCGCTTGCCGTCAGCGACCGCGGAGCGGAGCACGGCAGCATCCTTCAGGTCGCGCAACGCCGTGACCCCCGCGGGGAGTACGGGTCCGGAAGGGTCGGGGTTGAGCCCGGTGAGGTTCGGAATCACGGGACGGGACCCGGTGGCGAAAACCAATCTGTCGTAGTGCTCCGTGCTGCCGTCGGACAGCACTACGTTCTGGCGGGCGCGGTCGATCCTCTTGACCTTGACGCCCAACCGCACCTGCACGCCGTCGGACTCCAATTCGGAAGCGTCAGCCATCGCCAACGCGTCGGCAGTGGTGCGGCCGACGCCCAGCTCGGCGACCATCACGCGGTTGTACGCTGCCTCTGCTTCCTGTCCGACCACGAGCAACTGGACGAGTCCTGTCCGCACGGCGGGGAGCAATTCGTCGACGAGCCGGGCAGCGACCGGTCCGAATCCAACAACAACAATGCGCTCGCTCATGATGCCTCCTTGACGTGCACGGGCAACCCGGCCATGGCTGGACTACTTGCAGGAATGGCCGGCGAAGCTTGCGTAGCCGCAGCCTTCCGGACCCATACCCGGCTGGTCTTGAACTCCGGCATGCCGGAAATGGGATCTGTGGTCGCCTCCGTGAGGCGGTTGGCGTTTTCCTGGCCGGGGAAGTGGAACGGGAGGAAGACGGTGTCCGGGCGGACCGAGTTGCTGAGCTCGGCACGGCAGAGCACTTCACCGCGCTCATTGGTTACCGTGGCGTAGTCGCCGTCGACAATGCCCCGCGCGGCTGCCGTTCCCGGGTGAATGAGGAGCCGGGCTTGCGGCTGCGATGCCAGGAGCTCGCTCACGCGTCGGGTCTGCGCGCCGGATTGGTAGTGCTCCAGAAGTCGGCCGGTTGCCAAGGCCAGTGAATCGTCCCCAAACGAACGGACGGCCCGCTTGGAGGGCGTCACCGGAACCATGACGGCCCGGCCATCGGCATGGGCGAACCCGTCGGCGAAGAGTCGCGGCGTCCCGGTGCTGCCCACGGGGTAGGGCCAGTAGGCAGCTTCGCCACGGTCCAGCATGGCGTAATCGATGCCCGAGTAATCGGCCAAACCACCGGCGGAAGCCAAGCGCAGTTCTTCGAAAACGGTCTCGGGATCATCGCTGAATGTTGAAGGAGCCTCGAGCATCTCGGCTAGCCGGGCCATGAGCCACAACTCGCTGCGGACACCCGGGGGAGGAGTCAGTGCACGGCGGCGGCGGATCACGCGACCCTCGAGGTTGGTCAGTGTGCCCTCTTCCTCGGCCCACTGCGTCACAGGCAAAACCAAATCCGCTTCAGCAGCGGTTTCTGACATGAAGAAGTCGCACACCACCAGGAAATCAAGGCTGCGGAGTCCTCGGATCACCGCGTTGGTGTCCGGAGCCGACACCACCACGTTGGCGCCGTGCACGAAAAGGCAACGGACGCCGTCGGGCTTTCCGAGAGACTTGAGAAGTTCGACGGCGGGGAGGCCGGGGCCGGGGATCAGCGACTCGTCAATGCCCCACACTCCGGCGACGTGGGCGCGGGCGGCGGGATCGGTGATCTTGCGGTAACCCGGGAGCTGGTCGGCCTTCTGTCCGTGTTCGCGGCCCCCTTGGCCGTTGCCCTGGCCGGTGAGCGTGCCGTAGCCGCTGCGCGCTGAACCGGGCAGGCCCAGAAGGAGGCTGAGGTTAATCGCCGCGGTCGCGGTGTCCGTGCCGTCCACGTGCTGCTCCACACCACGGCCGCTGAGGATATAGCTGCCGCCAGCGCGGGCTCCTTGCGCCAAGCGGCGGGCGGTCTCGCGGATCAGGGTGGCGGGGACGCCGGTGACGGACTGCACGCGCTCGGGCCAGAACGCATTGAGGCTGCGCACCACGGCAGCGTAGCCGCTGGTGTTGGCCGCGATGTACTCAGCGTCGGCCAGGCCCTCGTGGACCACCACGTGGCTGATGCCCAAAAGGAGGGCCAAATCTGTGCCGGGCGTCGGCTGCAAGTGGAGGCCGCCGCCGTCGGAGGTGAACGCTGCAGTAGCCGAGCGGCGGGGGTCCACCACGATCAGCCCGCCGGCGTCGCGGGCACCCTGCAGGTGCTGGACGAACGGCGGCATGGTCTCGGCAACGTTGGAACCGAGCATGAGGATCACGGACGCGGTGTCCAGGTCCGTGACAGGGAAGGGAAGGCCGCGGTCCACGCCGAAAGCGCGGTTACCGGCAGCTGCGGCCGAAGACATGCAGAAGCGGCCGTTGTAATCAATGCGGGAAGTGCGCAGGGCAAGCCGGGCAAACTTGCCCAGCAGGTACGCCTTCTCGTTGGTGAGACCGCCGCCGCCGAAGACTCCGACGGCGTCATTCCCGTACTGCTGCTGGGTGTCCTTGACGGCGGCTGTGATGAGCATGAGCGCCTGGTCCCAGGAGATGGGCTGGTGAACGCCGTCCGATCCCTTCAGCAATGGTTCGGTGACGCGGCCGTTGTGACGCAACAACGACGCCGATGTCCAGCCTTTGCGGCATAGCCCGCCCCGGTTTGTTGGGAAGTCGCGCCCGGATACTTCCAAGGGCACGTCAACTTTGGCGGGGGCTGCCTCCGGCGCGGGCACTGCCCCGGCTGCAGGCGCAGCCGGGGTCAGCGTCATGGCGCACTGGAGCGCGCAGTAAGGGCAGTGGGTATCGGCGCCGTTGGGCATCTAGATGTGTCCGATCGTGTTGCGCTTCTGGGCGGGGCGGATGTAGCAAACCCAGCAGACGGTGAGCATGAGGACATAGGCTCCGACGAATCCATAGAACGCCGGGGTATAGGAGCCGCTGGCCGAGTTTGAGGCGTTGAGGACCTGCGGGATGACGAAGCCGCCGTAGGCGCCGATCGCGGAGATCAAGCCCAGTGACGAAGAAGCGAGTCGTGCGGTGGTGGCGCTTGGGGCGCCTGCACGGGCGGCCCGGCTGGAGGTTGCGAAGATGACCGGGATCATGCGGTAGGTTGCGCCGTTTCCGAAGCCACTGGCAAGGAAGAGCAGCAGGAACAAGGTAAGGAAGAGCCAGAAGTTCTTCAGCGGCAGCGTCCAGATCATGGTAAGCGTGATGACGGCCATGGATGCGAAGGAGGCGATGGTCATCCGGGCGCCACCCATGCGGTCGGCCATGCGTCCGCCGTATGGGCGGGCCAGGGACCCAACCAGCGGGCCGAGGAAGGCCAGAGAGAGTGCCACTGCGCCGACGTGAATGGAGGAGAAGTCCGGGAAGTAGTCCTTGATCAGCTTGGGGAAGACGCCCGCGAAGCCGATGAACGAGCCGAACGTTCCGATGTAGAGGAACGCCATGATCCACAGGTGCGGTTCCTTGAGGGCTGCCAGGGAACCAGCCACATCACCCTTGGCGCTGGTGAGGTTGTTCATGTACTTGTAGGCGCCGAACGCGGCGATGATGATCAGCGGAATCCAGATGATGCCTGCCATGGGCAGGTTGACGGTCCCGGCGGCCAGCAGGGTGATGGCGATGGGGACAACAAGCTGCGCGACGGCGGCACCAAGGTTACCGCCTGCTGCGTTCAGGCCCAGGGCCCATCCCTTTTCGCGGGCGGGGTAGAAGAAGGTGATGTTGGCCATCGAGCTGGCGAAGTTGCCGCCACCGAAACCGGCGAGTGCGGCCATGAGGAGCATGATGCCGAACGGCGTCTCCGGGTTCGAGACGCAGATGGCAAGGCCTGTGGTGGGGATCAGCAGGAGCAACGCCGAAACGATGGTCCAGTTCCGGCCACCGAACTTGGGAACCATGAAGGTGTAGGGGATACGGAGAGTAGCGCCCACGAGGCTGGGGATGGAGATGAGCCAGAAGATCTGGTTGGTGTCGAACTGGAAGCCGGCTGCGGGGAGTTGGACCACCACGATGGACCACAGCTGCCATACGACGAATCCGAGGAATTCGGCGAAGATCGACCAGTAGAGATTGCGCTTGGCGATGGACCGGCCTTCGGCTTCCCACTGGCCCTTGTCTTCGGCATCCCAGTTGGCAATCCAGCGGCCGGGGCGGTGTTCAAGGGCGGGGGCGGCGGTGGCAGTGGACTGGACAGGGGCCAGTTCTTCTGCGGAGCGGTCAACAGTCACGGAGTGCCTCCTAGGTGGGGGACGTTGTTATTCCAAGGTAGGTTTCCCGCATTTCGTGGACGGGCGCCGTTTGTAAACGTGCTGTGACATTTCCCTATCGGCGGGGTCACCAGCGCGTGAGGCGATGGTGAGGTAATGTGGCGCGGACCACAGAATGAGATTCTCCCGCTTGTCTGCATGCTGGACTTGGTTGTCCAGTCAATGGACGGCGGGAACTATTATTGAACTCTCGAATAATCCTTCGCCGGGTAGGCTCCTGGGTCATCGGCCGGCGTGAACGAAAGCTGCAAATACATGTCTTCCACTGCACCATCCAAGGAAGGCGAGTCCACTAAGCCAGTGAACTCGCGGGGCAAGGTGATCTTCGCGAGCCTGATCGGCACGACGATCGAGTTCTACGATTTCTACGCCTATGCCACGGCGTCGGTACTCGTCTTCCCGAAACTCTTCTTCCCGGACGCCACTGACATTAATGCGCTACTCAGTGCGTTCGCCATTTTTGGCGTTGCCTTCTTCGCACGGCCCATCGGCGCCGTGGTCTTCGGCCACTTCGGTGACAAGATCGGCCGCAAGGGCACCCTGGTTGCATCGCTGCTGACCATGGGTATTGCAACCTTCCTCATCGGCCTCCTGCCTACGGCCTCCATGCCGGGATGGGCCATCCTGGCTCCCATCATGCTGGTCATCCTGCGGTTCTTCCAAGGCCTGGCTTTGGGTGGAGAATGGTCCGGCGCAGCGTTGCTCGCCACGGAGAACGCACCCGAGGGTAAGCGCGCCATCTACGGAACGTTCCCGCAACTGGGCGCCCCCATCGGCTTCATCATCGCCAATGTCATCTTTATCTGGATGAACGTATCCCTGAGTGCAGAAGAATTCCTCGCCTGGGGCTGGAGGGTTCCGTTCCTGCTCAGTGCGGTCCTGGTCATCGTGGGCCTCTACGTGCGCTTGAAGCTGGTGGAGAGCGTGTCCTTCACCAAGGTGATTCAGCAGGAAAAGGTGCAGAAGCTGCCCCTCGCGGCCACCCTCAAGAGCCACTGGCGCCCCGTTGTGGCCGGTACCTTCATCATGTTTGCCACCTACGTGCTCTTCTACATCATGACCACGTTCACCCTGTCCTACGGAACCAAGCCGACACTGGCCGGTGCCCAGGCAGCAGCCGAAAAGGCCGGCAAGCCCATGACAGCAGAGCAGGTCGCGGCATTCGTCCCCGGCCTGGGAATCACCCGGTCCGACTTCCTCTGGATGCTGATCATCGGCGTCGTGTTCTTCGGTATCTTTACAGTGGTTTCCGGACCACTCGCTGAGAAGTGGGGCCGACGCAAGTTCCTGCTGGGCGTCACTGCCGGTATCTTCGTCTTCGGTGCGCTCTGGTTCACCATGTTCGGTCCCGGCCAGGCAGCGGCCATGGTTGGCCTCATTGTGGGCTTCACCCTCATGGGCCTGACCTTCGGACCCATGGCGGCCATCCTCCCCGAGCTGTTCCCGGCCAACGTCCGTTACACCGGTTCAGCGGTGGCGTATAACCTGTCCTCCATGATCGGAGCCGCACCGGCCTCGTTCGTTGCCATTGCCCTCTGGCAGGCAGCCAACGGCAGCACGTGGCTGGTTGGCGTCTACATGGCGGCCGCCGCTGTGGTCACCTTCGTGGCGCTCTGGCTGACGCGTGAAACCAAGGACATGGACTACGAGAACAACGTCGCCTAAGTATCCCGATTACGACGTCGGCCCCGCACCAAACGGTGCGGGGCCGACCTCGTTTAAGAGGTTCTTGGTGTTAGTCCTCGATGGTGGCGATGACTGCGCCCGCGGCGACGGTCTCTCCGGCGGTGGCAGCGAGGCCACGCACTGTACCTGCCTTGTGGGCGGTCAGGGGCTGCTCCATCTTCATCGCTTCGAGAACCACGATCAGGTCGCCCTCTGCCACAACGTCACCTTCAGAAGCAGCGACCTTGACGATTGTGCCCTGCATGGGAGACGTCAGTGCGTCACCGCCAGCAGCTGCAGCCGTAGCGCCAGCTGAGCGGGAGCGCTTCTTGGACTTGCCGGATTTGGTGGCCGAACCGGCGGAAGTCGCAGCGATGCCGCCACCCAGGCCGGACGGAAGGACGACCTCAAGCCGCTTGCCACCAACCTCGACGACGACGCGCTGGCGGTCACCGGCGTCGGGCGTTTCAGCGCCCGCGCCGCTGGCAGACCAAGCAGGGATGCTGTTGACGAACTCGGTCTCGATCCAGCGGGTGTGAACCTTGAAGGGTCCTTCCGCTGGAGCGAAGTCGGGGTCGGTGACCACTGCGAGGTCGAAGGGGATGACGGTGGGGATGCCCTCAACCACCATCTCTTCCAGGGCGCGGCGTGAACGCTGGAGGGCTTGCTCGCGGGTGGCGCCCGTGATGATCAGCTTGGAGAGCATGGAGTCGAAGTTGCCGCTGATGACGTCGCCCTGCTCAATGCCGGAATCGATCCGGACGCCGGGGCCGGTCGGGTTCTTCAGTGTGGTGATGGTGCCGGGGGCGGGCATGAAGTTGCGGCCCGGGTCCTCGCCGGTGATACGGAACTCGAAGGAGTGGCCGCGGACCTCGGGGTCGTCGTAGCCCAAGGCTTCACCGCGGGCGATGCGGAACTGCTCACGGACGAGGTCGATTCCCGTGACTTCCTCGGACACGCAGTGCTCCACCTGGAGACGGGTGTTGACCTCAAGGAAGGAGATGGTTCCGTCCTGGCCCACCAGGAACTCGCACGTGCCGGCGCCAAGGTAGTTGGCTTCCTTCAGGATTGCCTTGGAGGACTCGTACAGGCGCTTGTTCTGCTCTTCGCTGAGGTATGGAGCGGGAGCTTCCTCAACGAGCTTCTGGTTGCGGCGCTGCAAGGAGCAATCGCGGGTTGAAACCACCACAACGTTGCCGAAAGCATCCGCCAGGCACTGTGTTTCGACGTGGCGCGGAGCATCGAGGAAGCGCTCGATGAAGCACTCGCCGCGGCCGAAAGCTGCGGTGGCTTCGCGGACCGCGGATTCGTACAGTTCGGGGATTTCGTCCATGGTGCGGGCGACCTTGATGCCGCGTCCACCGCCGCCGAAGGCAGCCTTGATGGCGATGGGAAGGCCGAATTCCTCGGCGAACTTCAAGATTTCGTCCGCGGACTCAACGGGGTCAGCCGTGCCGGGCACCAACGGCGCGCCCACCTTTTCGGCGATGTGGCGGGCCTGTACCTTGTCGCCCAGGGCTGAAATGGCTTCGGGAGAGGGGCCGATCCACGTGATTCCGGCGTCGATGACCTTGGCCGCGAACTCGGCGTTCTCGGCTAGGAAACCGTAGCCGGGGTGGATGCCGTCCGCGCCGGACTGCTTGGCGACGTCGATGATCTTGTCCATCACCAGGTACGACTCAGCAGCGGTGTTGCCGCCCAAGGCGTAAGCTTCGTCGGCGAGGCGGACATGGAGGGCGTCACGGTCGGGGTCGGCGTAAACGGCTACGGAGGCGATGCCTTCGTCCCGGGCGGCTCGGATGATGCGGACCGCGATTTCGCCGCGGTTGGCAATCAAGACCTTGGTGAGAGGGCTGGAAATGGGCTGCGCCGGGTTAGCTGACAAGTTGTTGACTCCTTCTGTCCTTGAGGAGCCTAGCGTGATTGTGAGGGTTCCGCCCATATTGATGGGGGATTCCGTGTGTGAGGCGATGTTCCTTTGTAGGGTTGCTACAAACCGCTTCTACTGGTTCTTCGCGTCCCACAGTTCCGTAATGCCCACGTTCGCATGGACCAGCAGGTCCCGGAGGGTGGAGATGGAGAGTCCGACGACGGCGTGCGGGTCGCCGTCGACCTTACGGATGAAGGCCCCACCCAAGCCGTCGATGGTGAACGATCCGGCGCAGTGAAGGGGTTCTCCGGTGGCGATGTAGGCGTCGATGTCCCGGGTACTCATTTGGGCGAAGTGGACCTCAGCGCTCGATACCGCTCCCACGGTGGCGCCCGTGCCTTCGGGCGTTTCATCTGCGTCTGCCTCTTCGTCCGCGTCAGCGGGGGTGTCCCGGCAGTCAACCAGCCAATGGCCCGTGTGGAGCACTCCCTGCGAGCCGCTCATCCGCAGCATCCGCTCCCGCGCGATCTCCGCGGTGTAGGGCTTGCCGTGGGACTCGCCGTCGAACTCGAACACCGAATCGCAACCGATCACCAAGGCACCCTCAGCTTCGGGGAGGGCGGCAACGGCCTCGGCCTTGGCGCGGGCCAGCAAGAGCGCTGTGTCGTGGGCGTCAGTCACGCCGTACTTGGCCTGGACCGCATCCTCGTCAACGTCCGAGACCAGGACGTCGTGCTGAATCCCGGCTTCCGTGAGCAGCTTGGTACGGGCGGGGGACTGGGAGGCAAGGATCAATCGGGTCACGCCTCCCAGCCTAATACGACCCTCTCTCACATCCCGCGTGCTTCCCCCGACGCTCGATCACATACCGCGTGCTTGCGACGAACGCCCTCTCACTTGCGTCAAACAAGTGAGAGGGCGTTCGAGAATATTGGCTGTTATGTGAGAGAGGGTTAGTGGACCAGTTCCTCGGACCCGGCCTTCGAACGGTCCGTTCGGTCCAGTTTGGCGCCTTCCACATCCACATCCGGGAGGATCCGTTCCAGCCACTTGGGGAGCCACCAGGCCTTCTCGCCAAGGAGGTACATCACGGCAGGAACGATGGTCATGCGGACCACGAAGGCATCAATCAGCACACCGAATGCCATGGCAAACCCGAGGGGCCGGACCATGGTGAGGTGGCTAAAGATGAAGCCGGAGAACACACTGACCATGATGATCGCGGCCGCGGTGACCACTGCTGCAGCGTGGCTGAACCCGGAGCGGACAGCATGCTTGGCGGACTCGCCGTGCATGAAGGACTCCCTCATGCCGGACGTAATGAACACCTGGTAGTCCATCGCCAGGCCGAACAGAACGCCGATCAGGATGATGGGCAGGAAGCTTAGGACAGCGCCCGGATTGGCGACGTCGAAGATGCCTCCCAGCCAGCCCCACTGGTACACGGCAACCACGGCGCCGAAAGCAGCGGCCAGCGAGACCAGGAAGCCACCCGTCGCCAGCAGCGGCACTACGATAGAGCGGAACACCAACAGCAAAAGCAGCAGAGAGAGTCCCACGACGATCGCCAAGTAGGGTGGCAAGGCGGCGCCGAGCTTGTTGGAGACATCGATGTTGCCTGCGGTTTGGCCTGTCAGGCCGATGGTCACGTCCAGGTCGTCGTGAATCGCTGAGCCCTTGGCGCGGAGATCGGACACCACCTGCACGGTACCCGCGCTGGCTGGGCCCTCCTTCGGGATGACCTGGAAGACGGCGGTGCGGCGGTCTGCGCTCAATGCAACCGGCACAGCGGCGATGACGTTCTCAACGCTGCGAAGCTGGTCCGCGACGTCGAACTGCTTGTTCTTGGCATCGTTCTCGCTGAGGCCTTCGGGGAATTCGCCAACGACGACGATCGGTCCCGTCACGCCTTCGCCGAAGCTGCTGCGCGTGAGGTCGTACGCCTTGAAGGCTTGCGAATCCACCGGCTCTGAGCCGCCGTCGGGAAGTGCCAACCGCAGCTGCGATGCCGGCAACGCCAAGGCGCCCAGCAGGGCGACGCTTGCCACGAGGGCAACCCACGGGTGACGCGTGACCATACCGCCCCAGCCGCCGCTGCTGCGCTTCTCCTCGCGTTCCCGGTCCGCAGCTTCGTGGCCCGGCTCGGCGTTGTGCTTGGCAGCTTTGGCCCAAGCGCGCTTGGAAATGAGTCGGCGGCCAATCAGGGCCAGGACGGCGGGCGTCAGGGTCAAAGCCACGACGACGGCCACGCCGACTGTCGCTGCGGCCGCAACGCCCATCACTGCGAGGAACGGCAACCCGGGAACTACCAGAGCGGCGAGGGCGATGATGACAGTAAGGCCGGCAAACAGCACGGCGTTACCGGAGGTGCCGGTGGCCAAGGCCGCAGATTCCTCGGCGTCCATACCGGACAGGAGCTGCGTCCGGTGGCGGTTGACGATGAAGAGGGAGTAGTCGATGCCAACCGCGAGGCCGAGCATCAGGGCAAGCATGGGCGAGATGGAGCTCATGTCGATCACACTGGTGAGCGCGAACGTTCCACCTACTCCCACGGCAACGCCGATCAAGGCCATCAGCAAAGGCAGGCCAGCGGCGATAAGCGTGCCGAGCATCAGGATCAGAACCAGGGCTGCCACAGCGACGCCTACGATTTCAGCGATGCCGAAGATTTCCGAGACGTCCTCGGTGATTTCCTTGCTGGCGTATGCCGTGACACCGGCGGAGGAGACTCCGTGGACGATCTCCTGGACTTCCTCGCGGACGGCTGGGTCAACGGCGTTGATGGAGGTCTTGAACTGGACCTGCGCGATTGCGGCTCTGTTGTCGTTGGAGACAAAACGCATGCCCTCAGAGGCTTCGAGCTGTCGCTTGCCAGCGGCGAGTTCTGTTCGCTGCGGAGCCAGCTGGGCTTCGATCTGTGCTGGCGCCAGGCCGGCGGCGGCCATCTGCTGTTCTGCGGCGCCGAGCTGAGCTTCACCGGCGGCAATGTCCGCGGCGCCCTTATCCAGTTGCTCCTGCGTGGTGAAGGGGTTCACCGTGCCCTGCACGTCCGGCATGGCTTCAAGCTTGGTGAGAGCAGCCGCAACCGCTTCTTTTTTGGCTTGGTCGAAGCCCGCATCTCCGGCGTCGAAGACCACGCTGGCCGAGCCGCCTGATGAATCGGGCAGGGCCTCCTTGAGCTTGTCGGCCATCTGCTGGGTTTCCGTACCCGGAATAGTGAAGTTGTTGGACATGGTGCCGTGGAAAGCTGCGGCCGAGCCGCCCACTGCCACCATGACGGCCAGCCATATCGAGATGACCAGCCAACGGCGGCGATACGAGAATTTGCCGAGACGGTAGAGGAGCGAGGCCATGTCAGAACCGATCTTTGGTGGTTGGAACGGAAGGTGAGGCTGTTGCGGCTTGTACGGACGCGTCCGACGGCGGCGCGAAGCCGGCGCCGAGAAGGCCCATCGCATCGATGAGGTGCTGCCGAAGTACGGCAAGCGATTTGGGGGAAAGGTCCGGTCCATGTTCGGCGAACCAGACGGTCATTGCCGCTTTGCCGCAGGAGATGACGGAACCTGCGAGGGCGTGGAGGTAGAGCTCACTGACGCCTGCGGGGAGGCGGCTGCGGGCTGCTTCGATAATCTGCTCGGTGCAGTGCTCCCAGGCTTCCAACTCGGAACGGGCCAGCTGGCGGTTGTCCTGGGTCAAGCTGAACAATTCGGCCATGGGTGCCACGGACATGGGATCCGCCAGCGCCATGAGGGCGGCCTGGGCGGATTCGAGGATCGATTCGTCGGCGGGACGCAGCCGGAACTGCTCCAAGGCGTGGTCCATGAAGCCGTCGGCCACGGAGGCCAGGGCGGCTTCGAGGCTAGGGAAGTAATTGAAAAAAGTTCGTCGGGAGACACCCGCGCTGGCCGCGATGTCTTCCACGGTGAAATTGCCGGGCCCGTTGCTGCGCAAAAGGTCCAGGGCAGCGGAGGCGATGGAGCTGCGGGTGGCCGCCTTGTTGAGTTCGCGGCGGGAAGGGGCGCTCGGCTCACTTCCGTTTGCCTCGGGAGCGGAGGACTCCTCGGAGGCTTCTGGGTTGGTTTGGGTCACGTACTTACACTAAGTGCAAGTTTGCACTCTGCGCAATTTGATTCCGTCCGGCTCAAAAGAGATCCCGCCCCTGTTCGTTTCCCTCGCCGACTACGGGGAGGGAGGCGATCAAGAACGGGATCAGCGGACGGCTTGGTTTAGAACTGCGTCGGGGGAGTCGGCGGAGTGGGCTGGGCCGGTGGTGATGGCTGCGTTTGAGTGGGCTGGGCGGCTTGCGTCGGTTGTCCCGCAGTTTTGGTTAGGTATACCGACTGGCCTGTTGCCCCAGGTTCTCCCTCGCCCAGGGGGAGGACATAGACCGCAGTGCCATAAGCGCATACTTCGGTCCAATTGGTGCCCATTTCCGAGGTATCGAAACGCATGGCGACGATGGCGTTAGCACCACGTTGCTGCGCTTCGTTGACCATGCGTGCCATGACCTCCTGGCGGCTTTCGTAGAGCGCCTTGGTCATTTCGGGCAGCTCGCCGCCGCCGAGGGAACGGAAGCCGGCAAGCATTTGCGAGCCGATATCCCGCGAACGGACAGTGAGGCCCATGACTTCGCCGAAAACGGCGTCAATGCGGTGGCCGGGGATTTCGTTGGAGGTGACGATCAACATGCTCCGAGCCTATCCAGCTTTGGCTGCTTAAACCGGGAGATCCCCCGGGGGGAACTCCCCGGGGGATCAGCACCTCATGGCAGCGGTTGGCGGCTACGCCTTTGAACCGGCCAGTTCGCGCTCGTCGGCTTCAGCTGCAGCCTTGTCGGCGGCATACTCATCGGCGAACACAGCACCGTTGCGGGGTGCGTTGTACAGCGACTCGTCCAGGATTCCCTGGCGCTTGGCCACGATCGCCGGGACCAGAGCCTGGCCTGCCACGTTAACAGCGGTCCGGCCCATGTCCAGGATGGGGTCGATCGCCAACAGGAGGCCGACGCCGGCAAGAGGCAGGCCCAGCGTGGACAGGGTCAGCGTAAGCATGACGACCGCGCCGGTGGTGCCCGCCGTAGCGGCGGAACCGAGAACGGAGACCAACACGATCAGCAGGTACTGGCTGAAGTCCAGGTTGATGCCGAAGAACTGTGCCACGAAGATCGCAGCGATGGCCGGGTAGATTGCTGCGCAGCCATCCATCTTGGTGGTGGCGCCGAGCGGCACTGCGAAGGAGGCGTAGCCGGAGGGGACACCCAGGTTTCGCTCAGTGACGCGCTGCGTGAGCGGCAGGGTACCGATGGAAGAGCGGGAAACGAATGCCAGCTGAATGGCCGGCCACACACCGGAGAAGTACTGCTTGATGGAGAGCCCGTGAACACGCACCAGAATGGGGTAGAGAACGAAGAGCACCAGGGCCAAGCCAATGTAGATGGCAGCCGTGAACTTGCCCAGCGAGCCGATAGTGTCCCAGCCGTAGATGGCAACAGCATTGCCGATCAGGCCAATGGTGCCCAGCGGGGCAAGGCGGATGATCCACCACAGAACCTTCTGGATGACGGCAAGCGCTGAAGCGTTGAAGGTCAAGAAAGCCTCAGCCTGCTTGCCCACCTTGAGCGCGGCAACGCCGACGGCGATCGCGATGACCAAAATCTGGAGCACGTTGAAGTTGACCGCGGTGCTGACAGTCGTGGCAGCGTTGGCGCTTTCGGTCACGGTGGAGCTGGCGCCGAGGCCTAGGAAATTCTTCGGGAAGAGGCCGATCAGGAAGGCCCACCAGTCACCGGTCTTGCCGGCGTACTTGGCTTCCTCGGTGATGCCCGTGGCTGCGCCCGGCTGCAGGAGTACGCCCAAGCCGATACCGATCAGCACCGACACCAGCGAGGTGATGGCGAACCAGAGCAGCGTGTTCCATGCGAGGCGCGCGGCGTTGGAAACCTGGCGCAGGTTGGCGATGGAGCTCACCACGGCGGTGAAGATCAGGGGAACGACGGCGGTCTGCAGCAATGAGACGTAGCTGGAGCCGATCGTCTGGAGAGTAGCGCCCAGGCCGTTGGGGGCGGTCTTGGTGCTGCCCGTGTACTTGGCGATGAGGCCGAGAATAAGACCGACGATAAGGGCTGCGATGATCTGGACGCCGAAGGATCCGGCCCACTTGGGGAGCCGGAAGCCGGTCTTGCCAGCTGAGGGGGAGGTGTTGGTTGAGGTGCTCACCGGAACACGGTAGGTGCACCGCAAATAACATAGCGAACGGACGTTGAGAAATGTTACGGGAGTAAAAGTTATTCCCAAGGCTTTGTGATCTTGCTCTCGGTCGCGCCATCTCCGGCCTGGCGGTTGGCGATACAGCCGAGGGAGCCAATCTGAAGTGGGTTGGCCACGGGCAGGAAATTTTATCCAGTAGTGCTCTGCTTCTGTTCGCCTTTTCTCATGCAGAACAGTAGTTCAAAGCATTGATACGGGACTGCTCTGCGCTGGCCGCCACTGTTTGACTGTTTGTTGGATTTATTCCTTGGTGTTGGTAGTTTAGGCAGCGTCTGGTCGCCGGGGTTTTCCGGTGTTGCGATTGTTCTTATTGGGAGGAAAGTTCTATGTCGCGTGTGTTGTCTACTGAGCAAGCCAAGGCTGCTATTGGTCAGGTGCAGTCGATTATTACTGGTGGTTTCACGGATCAGATTTCGGCGTTGGATGCGCAGGGGCGTTTGTTGTCGGATCCGAATGTGTGGGATGGGCCGTTGGCTGCTGAGTTCCGTGGTTCGACGTGGCCGGAGACGAAGGCTGCGTTGGATAAGGCCAAGGAAGAGTTGGAGCAGTTGCGGGGTCAGTTGCAGAAGATTTCGCAGGATATTTTCTCTGCTGGTGGCGGGGCCTGATTCTTTGTTGGTTTGAGTGTGGGGGCCGGGTGATCGTGCCGCGTTAGTGCGGTGTGGTTGCCCGGCCGTTGCGCTGTGTTCTTGTGGTGCCGCGTGGTTGTGGTGCCGTCTTCGTGTGGTGCTGGTGTTTTGTGGGTTGCTGGGTTTTGTTCGCGTTCTTGTTCTGTGGGGGGCTTTGGTTGTGACCGAGTTCGTTGAGATGCCGTTGTTGCCGGATTCCGATGCTGCCCATGGTGGCCGGTTTGTGTATGGGGTTGCCGAGTCGGTGAAGGGTGCTTTTGAGTCCGCAGCGTCGCGGGTTGATGAGCATTCGGGTTCGCGTGCTCCGTTGGTGACCGGGGCGGGGGAGGATTTCCGGGGGCATTTTTCGGAGGTGTTCGCGGCGAACGCGGCCACGGCGGCCAGGGACGCGTCGGGGTTGGCGGCGGCGTTGCGGACGGTGGCCGGGTATGTGGGCACCATGATCGAAAAGGCGCGGGAGGAGGATGACCGGCGGCGGCGGAATAACGAGTGGGTGCGGCGGCATAACAATCGGAACTGGCTCGAAGAGGGCTGGGACAACATTTGGGGTGAGGAGGCCCGGCCGAACATGGAGCCCGGGAGTGCGCCGTCGTTCCCGTCCGAGTCCCCGGCGTCGGGGTCGCGGGAGACCCCGGGCCCGGGTGGCGGGTATGGGGGCGGGGTGTCTTCGGCGCGTCCGGAGTCGTTGCGGAGTTTCGCTGCCGGGTCCCGTGGCCTGGATGATGGGGTCGCGTCGGTGCCGGGGTCGTTGGAGGGGGAACTGTCGTCGTTCGCGGACCGGTGCGGGTGGGGCCGGTTGGATGCTGCGGGTGTGGTGACGGCGTTCCGGCAGTATTTGCGGGCTAATGAGAATGACGCGGCGTGGGCGGTGGTGGTCGCGGACGCGTTCGCTGCTGCCGGTAGCGAGGGGGCGGTCTCGACCCTGTCGGACGCTGCGGTGAACGAGGCGTTGGCAGCGGCGGGGGTCTCGGGGCACCGGTCCGGCCTGGTCATTGATCCGCCCACGGCGGCCGGGGCGATGCCCACGAGCGGGTATGCGAATGATCCGGTGAACACGGCGACGGGGAATTTCATTGAACCCGAAACCGATCTGGGCTTCGCCGGGGCTTGTTCGGACTTGGTGCTGACGCGGATGTATAACTCGTTGGGCTCTGGCCTGGACACCCCCGGGGTGTTTGGTCCGGGGTGGGCGTCGGTGTTGGACCAGCACCTGGTCTTGTCGGATGAGGGTTGCCGCTGGGTGATGGCTGATGGCCGGGCGGTGGATTTCCCCCGTGAGGGTACCGGCTGGGCCCGTGCGGTCGGAGAGAACTTCTGGCTCACCCGCAAAGATGCCAGCACACCGTGGTTGGCGGAGCTGTCCTCCGTCCCGGAGGGTGTCACTGAGGTGTTGGTCGTGCGGGATAACCAGGGCGGTTGGTGGGCTTACACCACCGCCGGGGTGTGGCTCGGGACCGGGGCAGGCCCAGGCCGGACCGTCTCGGCCCACCGCCACACACCATCAGAGACCGTGTCCGGTGTTGTGGATCCCGGTAGCGCGGATGCCAGCGCGGACGCCACCGGTGAAGCGGTCGGGGGCGGGGCTGGTGTGGTGTGCCGGTTGGTGCATGTGCGGGGCCGGTTCGTGGAGATCGATTATGTCGGTGGTGTGGTCGCGGTGGTCCGTGGTTCGGACGGGCGCCGGGTTCAATACGGCTACGATGCCACGGGCCGTTTGGTCACGGTGGGCACGGAGACCGGCACCCGCACGTATCGGTGGAACGAGCAGGGCCTGATCGCCTCGGTGGTCTCGGCCGCGGGTGTGGTGGAGGCCGAAAACAGCTATGACGAGCATGGCCGTGTGGTTTTGCAGGTCACACAGCATGGGCGGCGGACGAGGTTCGCGTATTTGCCGGGCCGGGTCACGGTGGTTTCGGATGAGGACGGGTCCCGGTCGAATTCGTGGGTCGCCGATTCGAAGGGCCGTCTGGTGGGGGTGCTGGACGCGGAGGACCAGCGCCAGTCCATGGCGTATGACGCGCACGGGAACCTGGTGTCTTTGACCGAGCGTGACGGCGCGGTCACGGTCCACGGCTACGACACCCGCGGCCGGAAAACCCGCACGCTCACCCCGGAGGGCGCGGACCTGACATACGGGTGGGACGAGCAGGACCGCATCACTACCCTGGTGACCGCGTCCGGTGCCGTGGTGACGTATGAGTACGCCGATGAGGTCTCGAGGGACCCGTCGGTGATCCTGGACCCGCTGGGTGGCCGGACCGAGCTTCAGTGGCGGGACGGGCTCCTGGAACGGGTCACGGACCCGGCCGGGGTCACTATCGGTTTTGAGTACGACAAGTTCGGGGACTTGATCGCAACCCGCAACGCCGCCGGAGACGTGGCGAGGATCATCCGGGACCAGGCCGGCAGACCGGTCACCGCGTACACCCCCTCGGGGGCCGCGACACGTTTCAGTTATGACGGTGCCGGGGTGTTGGTCCGGCGGGTGGACCCGGACGGGGCGGTGTGGGCGTTCGAGCACGACCCCGCGGGCCGGACCACCGCAATGGTTGCCCCTGATGGGGGTCGGACCGTGTTCGAGTACGCCCCCAACGGTGAACTGGTCCGGACCACCGACCCGCTGGGCCGGGTCGTGGAGCGGGTGTTCGATGAGCTTGGGAACCTCACTGGTGCGGTGTTGCCGGACGGGGCGTCGTGGGGGTTCACCCATGACAACCTCTCCCGGCTCGTGGGGATCACGGATCCTGCCGGTCATGACTGGGTGCGGGAGTACGACACGGTCGGCGCCCTCACGGGGGTTGTGGACCCGACCGGGGTCCGGACCGCGGCGGTCACCGACCGATCCAACGGGACGGCGTCCCTGACCGATGCGTTCGCCACGAATACTTACAGTTTTGATGAGTACGGCCGCCCCACGAAAGTGGAGTCCGCGGACGGGTCCGCGGAGCTGGTCAGCTATGACGCGGCGGGGAACCCGGTCGAGTTGGTCGATGGTGAGGGCGGGTTGACGGTCCTGGGCCGCGACGTTGCCGGGAAGATCACCTCGATCACCTCCCCGGCCGGGGCGGTGACCCGGTTCGAATACGACCACTGCGGCCGCCCGTTCCGCAGTATTGACCCGGTCGGGGCGGTCACGGAACTGTCCTACGACCCCGATCAGCGCCTCACCTCCAGGACCCTGCCCACCGGCGAGGTCGAAACCTTCGCCTACGACGCGTGCGGGCGGTTGACCGCCCGGCACACGCCCGGGGAGGGGACGGCCCGGTACGGGTACGACAAGGTCGGGCGGCTGAGCTTCGCCCAGGATTCCTGGTACGGGACCCGCCGCTTCACATACAACACCGCCGGGGAACTGACCGAAACCATCAACGGGGTGGGGGGCAGGACCCGGTTCGAGTACGACACCCGCGGCCGCCTGGTCCGGATCACGGACCCGACCGGTGGGGTCACCACCCGCACCTACACGGCCACGGACCAGGTCGACACGGTCACTGACCCGCTCGGCCGTGTCACCACCGCCACCTACGATCCCGCGGGACGGCAACTGTCCCAGACGGACCCGGACGGGCACACCACCACCTGGACCTACGACCGTGCGGGCCGGGAAGCGACCACCTCGGTGGACGGGACACTGATCGCCGCCATCGAACGCGACGTTACCGGCCGCCGGGTCGTCATCACCGATCACACCGGCGGGGCCGGGTACGCGGTGGAGCACGAACTGTGCTTTGACCGGCGCGGGCTCCTCACCAGCCGCACCAACGGGAACGGGACCGGGACTGGGACGTTGTCGTGGGAGTACGACGCCGACGGGAACCGCGCCGCGATCACCGACCCCACCGGGACCACCACCCGCTACACCCGCGACCCCGCCGGGCGGGTCGTGAAGGTCTCCAACCCGTTGCTCGGGGACGCGTCCTTCACCCACGACCCCTCCGGTCGGATCGTTTCGGCGACCGCCGGGAACTACACCCAGGAATGGGTTTACCGGGGAGGGAGCCTTGCAGAGCACACCCGCACCCACACCGGTAACCCGGGTGTGGCTGATGTGACCCTGATCGGTCGTGAGGATGGTGGGCGGATCACCGCGCTGACCCGGAACGGGGCCGTGACCCGGTACGGGTACGACACCGCCGGGCAACTGACCACCACCACCATCACTACCACTGGCACCACCGGTGAAACAAGCGCTTCCGGTTCGGTGTCGGAGTGGGAGTACGACGCCGGTGGGCGGCTGCTCCGCGAAACCACCGGCACCGGGGCCCGCACCTACACGTACGACGCCGCGGGCCAGCTCCTTACTGTCACGGAACCTGATGGTTCGGTCACCGAGTTTGTGTATGACGGGTTGGGTCGGAGGGTCCGGGTGATCGGGGCGGACGGGTCCTGGACCGAATACGCCTGGGCCCCCACCGGGTACCTGGCCGGAACGGTCGAAAAGGACCCGGACGGGGCCGAACGCAACCGGCACCGGCTCCACGTCGACGCGCTCGGTGAACTCGCCACCGTGGACGGGACGCCGTTGTGGTGGGACACCGCAGCGCCCGTGCCGACCCTGGCCGGGATCAACACCACCCAGGTAGTGTCCCTGCCCGGCGGAGTCACAGGTATCGGGCAAGCGTGGACCGCGCCGGGCTGGCGTGCCGCCCGCCCCACCGACCAGCACGACCCCTGGGCCGTCCTCGGAACCCCCACCACCCCCACCCCAGACAGCCCTGCAGCTGCTAATGCGGGTGTGGGCGGTGTGTTGCCCGCCGGGGTCACCCTGACCGCCGGCGGCGGGATCGACATCGCCGGGCTCGAATGGCTCGGCAAACGCGCCTACGACCCGTCCACCCGGGCCTTCCTCTCCACCGACCCCCTCGCCCCCGTCCTCGGCGCCGGCTGGGACGGCAACCCCTACGCCTACGCCGGAAACAACCCCCTCAACACCACTGACCCCACCGGACTGCGACCCCTCACCGACGCCGACCTGAAAGCCTACGACGGCTCCTCCCGCGGCGCGTTCGCAGCAGCAGGAGACTGGCTCGGGGACAACTGGGAATATTTGGCCGGCGGTGCGATGGTGATTGCTGGCGGTGTTCTGATGGCTACCGGTGTTGGTAGGCCCGTGGGGATGATGCTTATTGGCGCGGGTGCCGACACCATAATCCAGAAAGCAACCACCGGCGAGGTCAACTGGGGCCAAGTTGCTCTCAGCGGAGCCCTTGGGGGTTTTGGGGGTGCGAGTATCGCCGCCCGCGCTGGTCTGAGCGGCATGAAGGCGACACTCGTGGCCGGGGCTAGCTCGGGCGGCATCAGCGGTGGAATCCAAGGTACATACGGTTACTACACAGGCCCTGGCCCACACACCGTCGCCGGGGCTCTGGGAGCGACTGCACAAGGGACGGTGTTCGGTGCGGCTACGGGAGGTGCCGGTGGAGCGATCGGCCAGAAGGTCAGCCAAGGCATTATGGGGGCAGTCACAAGAAATGCCAACGCGGACACAGTAGTCATGGGCCGGATGATGGATCAAAGAGTGCATCCATATGGCAGTGCCAACGGCTACGGGACATACACGGCCCTTCCTGAGTCGATTTACAACTTTACTTACCGAAATCTTCCCAACTCGGTCCATGACGGTATCCATCTTTGGGCCAACAAAAAGTGGATCAACTATCAAATGATGCAGGGCCACCAAATCGTGGACATTGGTGCGCCGAGCCCTGCCCTGAACCCGCGAGGACCGGGCGCTTTGCCCTCGAGCAATTACTATGACATGGAACAGGCACAGGTGGCTGGATACCCTGGCTATAGTCAGGATCCGCAACCTGCGTGGGATCTGCGGTAGGGATATTGATGTACATCGAGGGAAACACGTATCTGCGTTTGGTCGCTGTGCCAGTCCGCAAGGGATTGCTCGTCCGGGGAGATCATATGTATGAGGTGATGAAAGACTCCGGACGTCCAAGTGTCGTATCAGCAAAAGATCTGGCAGGGGCTGTCGGGGTGAATCCGCACGGGCCATGGAACGACTTGCAAGAGTGTCAACGGACCGCGGATCGACTCTACCGGGAGGGCAGGCGCGGAGATTGGGTTGAGTATCCGACAGCGATAATTGTTTCGGACACGGCCCACTAAACTCATGCGCAGCTGCCAATTGTTGGTTGGCCCGGCCTCTAGTCGGAGGCACTCGAGTAAATCAGCCCAGCAGCGCGCGGCGCAGCACATCCAAACCTACAGAGCCGATGTTCAGCGCTTTGCTGTGGAAGGACTTCAGGTCGAACCCCTCGCGGGATTCGAGCTCTGAACGGATCTGCTCCCAGAGGCGCTGGCCCACCTTGTAAGAAGGTGCTTGTCCGGGCCAGCCGAGGTAGCGGGTGAATTCGAACTGGAGCTGGCCTTCACTGATGTCGAGGTTGGCTTTGAGGAAGTCGAAGCCCTTCTCGGGAGTCCACGTACCAGTGCCCCAGCGCTCGGGGACTGGCAGTTCCAAGTGGACACCGATGTCGAACACCACGCGGGCGGCGCGCATCCGTTGCCCATCCAGCATGCCCATGTGGTCCCCAGGGTCCTTGAGGTAGCCCAGTTCCAACATGAGTTGCTCGGCGTAGAGCGCCCAGCCTTCGCCGTGGCCGGAAACCCAGCAGACGTTCCGGCGCCAATTATTCAGGAGCTCCCGTCGGTATGTCGCCGTGGCAACTTGGAGGTGATGGCCGGGGACGCCTTCGTGGAACACGGTGGTTGTCTCGGACCAAGTGGTGAAGGTGTCTTCGCCTGCCGGTACAGACCACCACATGCGGCCGGGCCGGGAGAAGTCGTCGGAAGGGCCGGTGTAGTAAATGCCGCCTTCATCGGTGGGGGCGATCATGCATTCGAGGGTCTTCATGACGTCCGGAATGTCGAAGTGGACGTCGGCCAGTTCGGACACAGCACGGTCCGAGAGTTCCTGCATCCACGCCTTCAAGGCGTCGGTGCCCTTGAGTTGCCGCGCGGGATCGTTGTTGAGGATGCTCTTGGCTTCCTCGATCGACGCTCCCGGCTGGATCTGTCCGGCAACCTTCTCCTGCTCGCTGATGAGCCGCTCGAGCTCCTGGACTCCCCAGGCGTACGTCTCTTCCAGATCGACTTCGGCGCCGACGAATGAACGGGAGGCAAGGGCATAGCGTTCGCGGCCCACGGCGTCCTTTTCAGGGGCTACCGGCAGGAGCTCGTCCCGAAGGAAGTCTCCCAAGGCGCCATACGCTGAACGCGCGGCCGAAGTCCCGGCGTCGAGCTTTGACTGAAGCTCCGCGGGCAGCGGCTGGCCACCAAGGGCGGCCGATGAAGCCATTTTTGCGAAGAAGCCGTCCTCCGCCGCGTACCTGCCGGTCTGCTCAATGACGATCCGCACTTGGCGGGCGGCGGCTACTTTTCCGGCGGCAGCAGCCGCGCGAAGGGATGCAATATAGCCCTCAGTCGCACCGGGAACGTTGGCAGCGCGGCCTGCGATGTGCTCCCAGTGTTCAACAGTGTCCGTGGGCATGAGGTCGAAGATGGCGCGGATATCCTGCGCGGGAGAGGCAATGTTGTTGAGGTCGGCTGCATCCCAGCCGGACTCGTGGATCTCCAGTGCCAGGCCGAGCCGCTCGCGCATGGCGTCCAAGGTGACGGCGTCCACATCATCGGAAGGCTCAAGGCCGGCCAGAGCATCCAAGGCCAACCCTGTGGCCTCCGCATGGGCCTCAGCGCCGGTAGGCGAGTAGTCCTGGTATTCCGTTTCGTGTCCCGGCAAGCCCAGCGTGGTGGCGAAGCTGGGATTGAGTTCGATCAGCTTTTCTGTGTACGCGTCAGCGACGGCATCGATGGCGGACTTCGGGCGTACGGGAGTGTTTGCAGTAGTCACCCACAGAGCCTATCCGCGACATCGCTTACGTGAAAGGGTTGTTGAACTTTTCTACGGACGAGGGAATTAACCCCGGCTGCGTTTCCAAGCGCCTGGGCCCGGCGTCGGCTCCAGGCGCAGTTGCTGGCGACGCACCCAGTGCCGGACGTTCGGCTTGGACGAGGCCGCTTCCTGAGGGCCACCGAGTGAAACCACGACGGCGGCAAGCGCGGCGAGCTCTTCGGCCGTCGGTTCGCCCTTGACCACCGAGAACATTGGGGCGGCCGGGGTCTGATCCGGCGCCGAATCGGCGCGATGCTTCGGCGTGCTCACAGGGGAATGTTTCCGTGCTTCTTGGTGGGCAGGCTCGCGCGCTTGTCGCGGAGGGCCCGGAGGCCCCGGATGATCTGCAGACGCGTATCCGACGGAGCAATGACTGCATCAACGTAGCCCAGCTGCGCAGCCTGGTACGGGTTAAGGAGTTCTTCCTCGTAGCCCTGGATGATCTCGGCGCGCTTGGCCTCCACGTCGCCGCCTGCTTCGGCAACGGCAGCGAGATCGCGACGGTAAAGGATATTCACTGCACCCTGGGCGCCCATGACGCCGATCTGGGCGGTAGGCCACGCGAGGTTCAGGTCTGCGCCCAACTTCTTGGAGCCCATCACGATGTACGCTCCGCCATACGCCTTCCGGGTGATGACGGTGAGCTTGGGAACAGTTGCTTCAGCGTAGGCGTAGAGGAGCTTGGCGCCGCGGCGGATGATGCCCTGGAACTCCTGGTCCTTGCCGGGCAGGAACCCGGGGACGTCAACCAGCGTGATGATGGGAATGTTGAAAGCGTCGCAGTGGCGGACGAAGCGGGCAGCCTTCTCCGACGCCGAGATGTCCAGTGTGCCGGCGAACTGCATGGGCTGGTTGGCCACGATGCCCACGGTGTGCCCCTCGACGCGGCCGTAGCCGATCATCACGTTGGGAGCGTAGAGCGACTGCATTTCCAGGAAGTGGGCGTCGTCCACAATCTGTTCAATGACCTTGCGCATGTCGTATGGCTGGTTGGCGGAATCGGGGATCAGTCCGTCCAGGGCGAGGTCGTCGTCGTTCAGCTCCAGTTCCTGGTCGTGCTCCACCACGGGTGCCTCGGACAGGTTGTTGGAGGGGAGGAAGTCCAAGAGTTCGCGGACGAATTCGATCGCGTCGGCTTCGTCGGAAGCAAGATAAGTAGAGGTACCGGTGGTTGCATTGTGCTGCCGTGCGCCGCCGAGGGTTTCCATGTCCACGTCCTCACCGGTGACGGTCTTGATGACGTCAGGTCCGGTGATGAACATGTGGGAAGTCTTGTCCACCATCACCACGTAGTCGGTCAGGGCGGGGGAGTAGGCAGCGCCGCCTGCGCACGGTCCCATGATGAGGGAGATCTGCGGGACCACGCCGGAAGCGTGGACGTTGTTGCGGAAGATGTCCGCGAACATCGCCAGCGAAGCGACGCCTTCCTGGATGCGTGCGCCACCGCCGTCGTTGATTCCGACAACCGGGCAGCCGTTGCGGAGGGCGAATTCCTGGACCTTGACGATCTTTTCGCCGTTGACCTGGCTCAACGAGCCGCCGTAGACGCTGAAGTCCTGGCTGTAGATGGCGATGAGGCGGCCATCCACGGTTCCGTATCCGGAGACCACGCCGTCACCGAGCGGCTTCTTCTTATCCATGCCGAAAGCGGTGGAGCGGTGGATTGCCAAGGCGTCGAACTCGACGAACGATCCGGGATCGACCAGGAGGTCGATGCGTTCGCGGGCGGTGTTCTTGCCGCGAGCGTGCTGCTTTTCGATTGCTTCCGGGCCGGAAGGCTGTTCTGCACGGGCCTGGCGGTCGCGGAAGTCGGCAATCTTTCCCGCTGTCGTTGTCAGATCGTGGCTCATCAAGTGTCTCCGGCTCTGTAGCTGATTTTCGCTGGCGCAATCCCGGGTGCGGACAAGTAGCTGACTTAAGTAGCTTCCGTACAAAGAACAGGCCCCGCAGGCCAGTCTAGTGACGCCTTTGCCGCGAACCGCTGTAGAAACCCTACAATTTTCCGGGACCAAGCCAAAGCCAATGGTATGTTACCCGCCAGTAACATAGTTGGGTTAGAGTGTCCCCATGACTTCAAGCAACGGCGCTTCCTCCGCCTCCACAGAGGGTCAAACGCAACGCACCAGCCCGTACGTGGCCACCGGTTCTCTCAAAGGCAAGACCATCCTCATGTCCGGCGGCAGCCGTGGCATCGGCTTGGCCATCGCCACTCGTGCAGCCCGCGATGGCGCCCACATTGTGCTCATGGCCAAGACCGGCGACCCCCACCCCAAACTCGAAGGGACCGTCTTTACCGCCGCGGATCAGCTGGTCGAAGCAGGGGGCCAGGCGCTGCCGCTCGTCGGGGACGTCCGCAACGATGACGACGTCGCCGCAGCAGTCGCCGCCGCCGTCGAGCGTTTCGGGGGAATCGACGTCGTCGTTAATAACGCCTCGGCGATCGACCTTTCCCGCACTGACGCCGTGGACATGAAGCGCTACGACCTCATGCAGGACATCAACGTCCGCGGCACGTTCCTGCTGTCCAAGCTGGCGCTGCCCGCCTTGCGGGAGTCCAGCCACGGCCACATACTCACGCTGTCCCCGCCCCTTAACCTGGACCCCAAATGGGCAGGGATGCACTTGGCCTACACCATGGCCAAGTACGGTATGAGCCTCACCACCTTGGGGCTCGCCGAAGAGCTGAAGAACGACGGCGTGTCGGTTAACTCGCTCTGGCCATGCACACTCATCGACACGGCCGCGATCCGGAACATGCCTGGTGGGCAGCAAATTGTGCAGGCCGCACGCGGACCGGAAATCATGGCTGATGCCGCCCATGCAGTGCTTACGGGTTCGGGTGCGACCGGCAATTTCTACACGGACGAAGAGGTCCTGCGCGCTGCCGGCGTGTCGGACTTCGCTCCTTACAGCCTCGGCGCGCCCGAAGACCGCCTGGTACCGGACATCTTCCTCTAAGCGGATTCCCAGCCGTTTTTTCAGGGCAGCCATCATCCGGGGGCGCCGCAACTGGATAGGATTCAGCTATGGATGCCGACAAGCCAGACAGCAGCGAACCCAAGGCCCCGTCCGGGCAGTCCCGGTCTTCGGTGCACCATGAGGCGTTGGGCCGTGGGGCGCTCGACCGTGAGGCGTTGCTCCAGCCGGACTTCCTGTCGGCCACGGGCATCTCCCAGCTGAACATTGTCGAATCCACGGGCTCCACCAATCAGGACCTCGTCCGGGCTGTGACGGTGGAGCCGAAGAAGTGGGCCGACCTTGCCGTATTGACCGCCGAACACCAGACAGCGGCGCGCGGACGGCTTGACCGCCACTGGGAATCACCCGAGCGGTCGGCGGTTTCCGTCTCCATGGTGCTGCGTCCCGTCACGGCAGAGGGCATGCCGGTCCCAACGCAGAGCTACTCTTGGCTTTCCCTGCTTGCTGCAGTTGCCTTGCGGGAGGCCCTGCAGGAAACGGCTGGCATTACCGCGGAGATCAAGTGGCCCAACGACGTGCTGGTCAACGGCAGAAAGGTCGCCGGCATCCTGGCACAGATGACTCCTTTGGGCGACGGCTCCGTGCCGGCGGTCATTCTGGGCGTTGGCCTCAACGTGTCTTTGGCCGAGGACGAACTTCCGGTTCCCACGGCAACCTCGCTCGCCTTGGAAGGGGCCGCGACGACGGACCGCACCGCGCTGCTGAAGAGCTACCTTTCCCGCTTCGCCAGGCTTTACCGCAGCTTCTGCAACTCCGAAGGAGACCCTGCGGCAGGATTGGTGGGTGGCCCTTCGCTGCACAAGCGCGTTGAGTCTGCCATGGTGACGTTGGGCCGCGAAGTGAGGGCGCACTTGCCGGGGGACCACGAACTCGTGGGGCATGCCTCGCGCTTGGACGAGCACGGCTCGTTGCTGGTGGTGGACCATGGTGGCAGGGAACACGTAGTTACAGCCGGAGATGTGGTGCACTTGCGCGCCACAGAAAGCGGTTATGCGTAAAGAGTTACTTCCGGGGGAGCAGGTCATCACGATCACCCGCCAACAGGCCCGGTCGCTGTTCTTTCCGGTGCTGGCCCTCATTGCCGTTCCTGCTCTAGCCGGCTTCGCCTGTGCATGGATCGTCAGGGAAAACCCCCAGCGCCTTGCGCCGTTCATTACGGCGGAATGGACGCCGTGGCTCATAGGTACTGTGGTTGTGGTCGCAGGATGGTTCCTCGCCGTGTACAGCCTCAAGCGAGTGTTGCGGTGGCGGTCGATCAAGTACATCCTGACGAGCAGGCGCGTACTTGCCAAGAACGGAATGTTTCGGCGGAGTGATTGGCAGGTATCGCTGATGGCCATACGCAACGTGGGTGTCCAGCAGAACATGCTCCAACGGGCATTGCACTCCGGGAATATATCCTTGGATACCGGGCACTCCGGAATAGCCGTCCTGGTCGATGTTCCCGAAGTAGGAAAGTTCCGGGGCTTCATTCTTGACGCGATGGACGAACTCCCGCAAGGTGAGGTTTTTGAGGGTGAGGTACTGAGGGATTTTGAAGAGTTGCCGTGGGAGTTGAGAGAAGGTGGAAGAGATGAGCGTTGAGGATCAGCAGTCCGGCGAGGACCTGGACCAGGAGTTCGACGCCGTACCGGAGCCTTCCGTGGACGAGGACACTGAGGCCGGGCCTGCTCCGGCGTCGGTGCAAACAAGTCCTCCCACTGGTGTGATGTCCGCGGAGCGCTTAGCTATTAAAGCGCTTGAGGCGAAGCTTCTTGGCGGCGAACGCAAGCTCCGGCGTCGTGAAGTTGCAGCCGGCGCGGGCGTGTCCATACTGTCCGCACGCAAAATTTGGCGCGCGCTGGGATTCCCGAACTTTGGGGACGAGGATGTCGCCTTCACCGAACGCGACCAGGCTGCCTTGTCCAGCATCCTGGACCTGGTCCGGGCCGGCCTCCTGACAGAGGAAGCTGCCATCTCGGTGACGCGTTCCATCGGGCAAATGACGGACCGCATGGTGGTCTGGCAGATCGAAGCCTTGGTGGAGGATATGGTTTCCGAGCAGGGAATCCCTGACGCCGTCGCCCGCAAACAACTGGTGGGGCAGCTGCCCGCACTGGTGGATTCCCTCGAAGAGATCCTGGTCTATTCCTATCGCCGCCAGCTCAATGCGGGTGTCCAGCGCCTTGCCGTTCGGGCGGAAGCGGGGCTGCAGGCCAGCGAGGAAGGCCGCGAGGGCGACGAAGACGATTCACCATTGCCCTTGGCCCGGGCCGTAGGATTCGCCGACCTTGTTTCCTACACCAGCCTGTCGCGCCGCATGAACGAGAAAACGCTCGCCCAGCTGGTGCAGCGTTTTGAGAACAAATGCGCCGAGATCATTTCCGTGGGTGGCGGCCGGCTGGTTAAGACAGTGGGCGACGAAGTCCTGTATATCGCCGAAACCCCTGCGGCCGGAGCCGAAATTTCCTTGGCCTTGGCCCAAGCCTTCACTGAGGATGAGATCCTGCCGCAGTGCCGCGTATCCATGGTGTGGGGCCGCATCCTGTCCAGGCTTGGCGATATCTATGGGCCCACCGTCAACCTCGCAGCACGGCTGACCACGCTGGCTCAGCCCGGGACGGTGCTCGTGGACGCTATGACCGCCGCTGCCTTGGGCCAGGATGACCGCTTCGTCCTGGTTCCCCAGAAGTCGGAGAACGTCCGTGGCTTCGGTGAGATCCATCCCGTGATGCTCGCCCGAGGGCGCGGCAAGGGTTTGGTTCTGGACTAAGCCCCTGCACGCCCTGAGAACTGCACGCTCCGAGAACTGGCGTCACGACTTAGCAAAACGATGGATTAACCCGGTACGCTGCACAACTGTATGTTCCTCTCGCCGGCTGAGCGCGAGCGGGTCCGGGTAGTTGTCCCCATCGCCCTCTCGTTACTGAGGCCGTAGGCTGTCAACGCCAAGGGATAGCCCGGTCTCGGGTTTCCTTGGCCGGCCGTGGGGCGCGTGGGATAGTCTTAGGGACTGAAATTCCGCCGCCGTATGGGGGTACTGCGGAATGTACGGCCGCCGGCAGATGCCGGTTGGCCTGGAAGCCACCGGGGGCGGCTGAAAAACAAAAGGGAATTCTGGGACTGTGACAACTTTCTTCGGCAAGCTGGGGCTGAAAAAGCGTCAAAACAAGAAATTCATAGCGGGGACTGCTGCGACTGCGGCAGGCGCTTTGCTGATTACGGGGGCAGTGCTGTACCCGGGGTTCAAGACCACCGAGGTGGACTTGAACGACGGCGGCGTGTGGGTTGTGAGCAAAACCAAGAACGCTGTGGGTCGATTGAATTACCCGTCCCGCGTCTTGGACGGCGCGGTGACGCCGGCAACTACCACTTTCGACGTCCTGCAGCACGACGGCAACGTCTTCGTAGACGATGAGTCGGGTTCCACCATCAATCAGGTATCGGCCGCCAACCTCAAGCTTGGCGGTGACAAGCAGCTGCCGTCGTCGTCGCAAGTCAGCTACGGCTCCACCGTACTTTCGGTGACTGATCCCGCACGCGGCAAAGTGTGGGCATTGTCGCCTTCCACGGTCAACGGCTTCGACGAAGAGGGTACAGAGCCGGTACTGACCGGCGACCCGGGCATGGTGTCGGCCGTGGGACCTGACAACCGGATTTATACGGCGGACCCTGGCAAGGGCGAAATCACTGTCACCACTGTGGACGCCAATGGTGAACGGACTGATTCGCAGGTCAGCAAGATTGACGAGCTCAAGGGCGCCGGCGACCTTCAACTGGCCGTGGTGGGCGATAAGCCCGTGGTCCTTGACGCCGCCTCCGGAAACCTCTTCCTGCCGGGCGGCCGCAAGCTGCAACTTCAGGATGCCCGCGAAGCCAAGCTCCAGCAGAGCAGCGAAGACAGCAGCTACGTGGCCGTCGCAACCCGGAAAGCCCTGCTGAAGCAGCCCCTGGACGGGTCCACTGCTGCAACGGTTAACGCTGACGGCGAAGGCGTTCCCGCGGCTCCCGTTCAGGTCAGCAAGTGTGTTCACTCAGCGTGGTCCGGCGCCAACAAATACGTCCGCGACTGTGACAACGACGCCGACGACAAGAAAAACGACGTCCCCAAAGCCAGCGCCTCCCCAAGCTACGTTTTCCGCGTGAACAGGGACTTGGTTGTCCTCAACGACGTGAACTCGGGCAGCGTGTGGCTGGTCAACCAGAACATGCAGCTGGTGAACAACTGGGACGATGTTGTCCCGCCCAAGAACCAATCCGATGACCAGGACCAGGAGTCCGCGGACAACAACACCATCAACGTTCTCCCGGACCGCACCAAGCCCAACCGTCCGCCCGAGACCAAACCGGACGAGTTCGGTGTCCGGCCGGGCCGGACCTCCATCCTGAGCGTGCTGGATAACGACTCAGATCCCGACGGCGATGTCCTCACCGCGTCGGTGGGCGCCAACGGCCCCAAAATAGGAGCGCTGGAGAATATCTACGGAGGCTCCGCCTTCCAGATCAAGGTCCCGGCAGATTCCAAGCCGGGAACGGAAGTCTTTGACTATAACGCCGCCGACGGCCGTGACTTGTCCTCCGGCGGCAAGGTCACACTGCGCGTTGTACCCCCGGAAGAGAACAAACCGCCGTTCTTCAAGCGAGGCGAGCCCACCACCATGCTGGTGGAGCAGGGCAAGTCCGTCAGCCAGAACATCCTGACCGACTGGATGGACCCCGACGGCGACGACCTCGTCCTGTTGGATGCAAAATCCGACAACGACCAGGACCAGGTGAAGGTTCGCCGCGACGGCCTGCTCACTTACCAGGATTCCGGCGCAGCGCCGGGCAAGAAGAACGTCACCATCACGGTGTGGGATGGCAGGGCCACAACCACTGGGCGCATCGTGGTCAACGTGCAACCGCCGGGTGCCCTCGCACCGGTAGTCAATGCGGACCACGTCACCGCGGTTGTTGGCCAGGACCTGGTCATCGCACCTTTGAAGAACGATGTGGACCCCAACGGTGGCGCCCTTCGCGTTGCCCACGTTGAGGCTGCCGGCCCAGCAGAGCTCGGTCCGGTAACCGACGGCGGTACCTTCACCTTCCGTAGCACCACCCCCGGCCCGATCTACTTGACGTACATCGCCAGCAATGGACCCCAGAGCAGCCAAGGCCTCATCCGTGTGGACGTGGAGTCCGGCAAGGACGCCGGAGCTCCTGTAGCCGTCCATGACGTCGCGCTTCTCCCTGTGGGTGGCAGCGTGCTGGTTGATCCGCTGGCCAACGACTCCGATCCTTCCGGCGGCGTGCTGGTCCTCCAATCCGTTACCGTGCCCGATGGTTCGTCGGCCTCGGTGAGCGTGATCGACCACAGCGTCCTTCGCGTTACCGACGTCCTCGGCGCCAAGGAACCGTTCGTCTTCAGCTACACCATGTCTAACGGCCGCGCCTCAGCCACCGGCACGGTGGGCGTCGTCCCGGTGCCGGCTCCCGCCGTCGTCGAGGCTCCCCAGCCCAAACCAGACGAAGTCAACGTCCGCGTGAACGACGTCGTGACCATTCCGGTCCTGGACAACGACACCCACCCGCAGGGCGAGGAACTGTCCGTGGATCCGGTGCTGGCGCAGAGCATTCCAGAGGAAGACGGAAAGGCGTTCATTTCGGAGAAGACACTTCGCTTCATCGCTGGGCCCACGCCCAAAACCGTGCGCGCCATCTACAACGCGGTGGATCCGCAGGGACAGAAGAGCGCAGCAGCGGTGACCATTCACATCCTTCCGTTGGAAGGTACGCAGAATTCGCGTCCGCAGCCGCAAAACCTGACGGCACGCGTCGTAGCCGGTGGCAGTGTCCGGATCCCGGTTCCGCTGGACGGCATAGACCCCGACGGCGACTCGGTCCAGCTCACCGGCATCGACAGCACACCCACCATGGGAACCGCGACGGCGGGAAGCAGCTTCATCGATTTCGTCGCCGCTGGTGATGGCGCGGGTACGGACACGTTCCGCTATAAGGTGATCGACCGCCAAGGTGCGGTCAACACGGGAACGGTGACGGTCGGCGTCGCGCCCCGTGGGGAAGACAACCAGAAGCCTGCTCCCGTGGATGACGAGGTCAAGGTTCGTCCGGGCCGCCAGATCGCTGTGGACGCGACCGCGAACGACACCGACCCCGATGGCGACATCATTCGGATCCTGACGGACAGCATCGAGGCTGATGCAGGTCTCGACGCCAAGGTCAGCCAGACCAGTGGCCGCATCCTGGTGACCGCTCCCGCCGCAGAGGGCACCGTCAACGTCCGTTACTCCGTAGCTGACGACCGGGATGCGGTGGGGCAGGCCAGCATCAGGGTGGTGGTCCAGAACGACCTACCGCTCCAGGCACCGATTGCCCGCGACGACCGCGTGACATCGGCGCAAACACTCGGTAAGACGGCTGTGGATGTTCCTGTCCTGAAGAACGATGAGGATCCGGACGGCGTGGGGGAGAACCTCAAGGTCGCTACCGGTCTGGACACGGCACGTCCTGGTCCCGATGGCAACGTCATTGTTGACCTTACCGAGCAGCCGCAACTGGTGCCCTACACCGTGGAGGATGTGGATGGCCAGAAGTCCACAGCCATCATCTGGGTTCCCGGTATAGGCCAGCAGGTCCCCACGCTCGCCAAGGATGAAGTGGTGGAGCTTGTCTCAGGTCAGTCCGTCACGGTGAACCTCGCGGAGTGGGTCAAGGTCCGTGAGGGACGCTCACCACGCCTGACCCAGACGGACCGCATCAAGCTCATCGGTGCCGACGGCAGCGATCCCGTAGCCAACGGTGGCACTGCCCTGAAGTACACGGCCGGTGCGGAGTATGTTGGCCCCGGTTCCATCAGTTTCGAAGTTACTGACGGAACAGGTCCGGACGACCCCAACGGCCTGAAGTCGACGCTGAGCATCCGAACCAAGGTTCTGCCCGACCCCAACAAGAACAACCCGCCCGTCCTGTTGGGGAGCGACGTGGAAGTTCCCAAGGGTGACTCTGCAAGCCTTGACCTGGAGAAGCTGACGTCGGATCCGGACGCGGATGACGTGCAGAACATGAGCTACGAGCTGGTGGGCGCAGCCCAGGGCGGCTTCAAAGTGAACGTGGAGGGCAAGACGCTCAAGGTCTCGGCCGAGGACTCCGTACAGATCGGGCAGTCGGGCACCGTTCAGGTGAAAGCAAAGGACCGCCGCGGGCTGGAAGCCGTGGCCTCCTACAAGCTTTCCCTGTTGGCGTCCAACAGGCCCAAACCGGTGGCGAACGATGATCTCGAGCCTGAAGCACAGTCGGGGAAACCCGTGACGGTCAACGTGTTGGCAAATGATTCCAATCCGTTCCCGGACACCCCGCTGAAAATCGCCTCCGCGGTTACTGAGACGGGCCAAGGTACTGCTGAAATCAGCGGAAGCGATGTGACCGTCACCCCAGCCGGGGGCTTCACGGGCACCATGGTGGTTGCTTACACCGCAGAGGATAAAACCGGCGAGATCTCCCGGTATGCCACTGCCCGCATCCGTTTGACGGTCAAGGACAAGCCTGCAGCGCCTACAACGCCACTAGCGCAATCTGTGGGCGACCAAACTGCCCTGCTCACATGGAACGCCCCCGCTGATCGTGGCTCGCCCATTACCAAGTACACGGTGTATGGCGAGAACGGCTTCAAGCAGGACTGCCCCGCGAATACCTGCACGTTGACCGGCCTGACCAACAACGTGAAGTACCACTTTGCCGTCACGGCCACCAATGCCATCAACGAGTCTGAGCGCTCGCCGGTTTCGGCCGAAGTCCGTCCGGACGTCAAGCCCGACACACCGGTTGCACCGACGCTGAAATTTGGCGACAAGCAGCTGTCCGTGGCGTGGGTTGCTCCGGCAAGCAAGGGCTCGCCCATCAAATCCTACGATCTTGAGATCTCGCCTGCTCCTGCTGGCCAGAACCCGCAGATCCAGAACCTCACTGGCAACAGCCACGTGTGGACGGGCCTGACTAACGGCGTGGCCTACAAGGTCCGGGTCCTGGCCAGGAATGACGCCAAGGAACCCTCGGAATGGAGCCCTTACTCAGCTGCGGAGACGCCGGCCGGTGTTCCGGCCGCGCCTGCCGCTCCGTCGGTTTCTGGCGCTGGGTCAGTTGGCACGCAAAGCCAACTGCAGGTCAGCTGGAAGGCGCCGAACAATAACGGTGACGCTGTTTCTGCCTACACCTTGACCACCTACCGGGGCGGCGCCGTGGTGGGTACCCAGTCGGTGGGAGCAACCTCGCAGAACGTCACCGTTGCTAATGCCGAAGCGGACTACACGTTCACGGTCTCAGCGACGAACAAGGCCGGTGTCAGCGGTGTCAGCCAGCAGTCCGCGCCCATTCGGGCCGCAGGAAAGCCAGGCACCGTGGGCAGTGGTTCGGTGACAGCAACCGGTGCAAGCGGACAACTACGGGTGACGTTCACGCCACTCACCGCCGCTGAACGTAACGGTTCCCAAGACAACGAAATTACCTATCGCTGGCAGACCGCCAATGGTTCCGGCCCCATCGGACGCGGGGGCGGCGACATCGGCGGCCAGCCGAACGGCACCAACGTCGTCGTGAATATCATTGCGACGTCCGTGAAGAACGGAATGTCCGGCGATGCGAAGAATATCGGACAGGCGAACCCCTACGGTCCGCCGAACGCACCGAACGTCAGTGGAGGCAAGTCGGGTAAGGGTGACGGCCAGGTGCACTGGACTTGGAACAACCCGAATATGAACGGGCGTCCCCTGGACCACTACGAGGTAAGCCTGGACGGCGGCGGATGGACCGGCGTGGGTCAGGCAAACAGCTTCGATGCACCCGGAGGAGGCTGGGAGAAGACCCGCCAAATCCGGGTCAGGGCCGTCACGGTCGTGGCTGGGCCCAACAGCAGCCCAGTCAACTCAACCAGCGGCGTCGATCCCACTCCGCCGCCTCCGCCGCCCGCACCGTCCCAGATCCAGGCGCACAACAGCACCTGCCCGGGAAAGCCTGGTCAAACGGATAGCTACAATCCGAGCGGCCCCTCGTGTGGAGTCGGCTGGGTGGAGCGTTCCTGGGGCAGGATTGACGTCACCTGCAGGCAGGACATCTACCGCAACGGGACGGCTTGGTACAAGCTCAAGGGCTCACCAAAGGATGGCTGGTTCGTCAAGCCCATCACGGTGGATCTTTACGGCCCCGTTCCGCCGCCCTGCTGAGCCATCGGCAAAATCAAACGATTACTTCAACCCACACCCCGAATATCCAAGGAACAGGATCACCGATGACCATGACAAACGAGCAGGCCGCGTGGTTTGCAGAAACGTTCGAGAAGCTCGTTGCCAACGTTGGCAAGGCCGTGTTGGGCAAGGAACACGTCATCCGGCTGACGTTCACGGCGATGATGGCAGAAGGCCACGTCCTGTTCGAAGACGCACCGGGTACGGGCAAGACCTCGCTGGCCCGTGCCCTGGCCGCAACTGTCCAGGGTTCGCACAACCGTATCCAGTTCACGCCTGACCTCCTGCCGTCTGACGTGACGGGTGTGACCATCTACGACCAGAAGACCCAGAAGTTCGAGTTCCACAAGGGCCCGGTGTTCAACAACATCGTCCTGGCCGACGAAATCAACCGTGCCTCCCCGAAGACGCAGTCCGCGTTGCTGGAAGTCATGGAGGAATCCCGTGTGACCGTGGACGGCACCACGTACGAGGCCGGCCGCCCGTTCATGGTCCTGGCTACCCAAAACCCCATCGAACAGGCAGGCACATACCGTTTGCCGGAGGCGCAGCTTGACCGCTTCCTCATCAAGACTTCCATCGGCTACCCGGACCACGCTTCCACCGTTCGGTTGCTGGGCGGGGCGAACCTGAAGGATCGCTCGAAGGACCTCACACCGTTGATCACCACCCAGGCAGTGGCTGACATGGCGGACCTGGCAGCCACCACCCACGTGGACACAGCGGTACTGGAGTACATTTCGCGCCTGTGCGAGGAAACGCGCAATGCCAGCGAAACGCGCCTTGGTGTTTCCGTCCGTGGCGCCCTAGCCATGGTCCGCGCCGCAAAGGTGTGGGCAGCCAGCCAGGCACGCAACTTCGTGCTTCCGGATGACATCAAGGAACTCGCCCCCGTGGTGTGGACGCACCGCTTGGTGATGGACCCCGAAGCTGAATTCTCCGGCGCAACACCCGAGGTGGTACTCACTCGCGTCCTCGCCGACGTCGCCGCCCCGCAGCAACGCGCCAGCGCGTAGCACGGCGCCAGCGCGTAGCACCACGAAGCCCCACCGGACCCCAGCTCAAACAAAGGCCTCCACATGTCCTCCAGCACACCCCTGAACAGGGCTGCTGACTCGTTCAAGCGCGCTGCGTCTGCGCTTGGCGGCAAGATGCGCTCCCTGCGCGGCCCTGGCAACGAACAGGGCAACCGCCCCGGCCCGTCAAGTAAACGCGGCAACGCCGGCAAGCTCCACCCCGCAGCGGTATGGTCGGAAGCCGCCGGGACCGCCGGCGATTTTCTCGCGCCGGTGTGGGACAAGGTCCGGGCTGTGTGGCTGAGGTTCGTCTGGCCCGTCCTCGCGGTGGTGAGCCTGCTCGGCTGGGTAGTGCTGGCTGCTTCGATCGGGCTCTGGTGGGCAGGGCAGGCCTGGGGTTGGCAGGAAGCCAAGTCCGCTGCCTTGGTGGCTTTTTTGCTGTTCCTCCTGGCTATCGGCTTCATCGTGGGCCGCTCGGCATATGGCGTAGTTCTGGACCTTGCCCGCACCCGGGTGGCCGTGGGGGACGATGCAGTGGGCAGCATTGCAGTATCCAACGTTTCCACGCGGCCACTGTTGCCCGCGGCGCTGGAGCTGCCCGTCGGTTCCAATACCGCCGTTTTCCATTTGCCCCGAATGAAGCCGGCTCAGGTCCACGAGGACCTGTTCACCATCCCCACGGCCAGGCGCGCAGTGATCGTGGTGGGTCCGGTCCGTTCCGTGCGCGCCGACCCCCTCCATCTGCTGAGGCGTCGCGTGATGTGGACAGAACCCGTGAACCTGTTCGTCCATCCCCGCACGGTATCGCTGGGCAGTTCGGCCGCGGGCTTCATCCGGGACCTTGAGGGCATGCCCACCACCGAGCTGTCCAGCGCGGATGTGTCCTTCCACGCCCTGCGCGACTATGTTCCCGGGGACGATCGCCGCCACATCCACTGGAAGACGACGGCCCGCACCAACAAGCTCATGGTCCGCCAGTTCGAGGAAACCCGCAGGGCGCACCTTGCCATTTCGCTCTCCATCAACACGGATGAGTATGGCTCCGAGCCGGAGTTCGAGATGGCCATTTCAGTGGCGGCATCCATTGGCCGGCAGGCCATCCGTGAACAGCGCGAGCTGGACGTCCTGACCCAAAAGGGACCGCTCCGCTGCGAAACCGGACGCAACCTGCTGGACGACACCACAAAGATTGTCGGGGCACCCATGCGCAAGACCGCCGTCGACCTGGCCCGCACCCTTTCAGACACGGTCCCCAACGCCTCCGTGGTGTTCTTCGTGGTGGGAAGTCACGTAACGGCCACGCAGCTCCGGTCGGCAGCCGCGTCCGTGCCTCCCGGTGTGCGGAGCTTGGCCGTCCGTGTCCAGCCCGGTGCCGCGCCGTCGAGGGCCAACATCGCGGACCTGACGGTCCTCACGGTCGGGGACCTGGACGATCTCGCCATTGTTCTTCGAAAGGCGGCAGCATGAGCACCGCGCCCAACCTCCGTGTGCGTCCCCGCGCAGCTAGGGGAACCCGCGCAGCTAGGGGAACCCGGTCCGCCGCCCGCGCCACCGGAGCGATTTTCGACGACGGCCGGCCACTGTGGCATTTCGCCATTGACTGCGGCGCGCTCCTGGTGTTGCTGTTCCTTGGCCTCCTCGGTTTCACCCTGAGCTTTGGGGCAGACGCTCATTTCCTTGTGGCAGGTCAGGGTGGTGTGCTGCTGGGGCTTGGCATCGCTGTGCTTAACGCGCGCTTCCGCCTGGGGCTGCTCATCACAACTGCGCTGGCCTTCGGTGCCTATATGGTCTTCGGATCGGCGCTGGCCGTGCCGGATTCGGCAGTGTTCGGTATCCTGCCCAGCCTCGACTCCCTGCGCACGCTACTGCTGGGCATCGTGTTTGCCTGGAAGGACATGCTGACCGTTGGTGTTCCCGTGGGGACAGCGAACGGCATGCTCATTGTGCCGTTCCTAAGTTCACTCGTGGCTGCGCTGGCCGCCGGTCTGCTCACCTGGCGTCTGAAGAGCCCGTACTGGCCGCTTCTTCCAGTGCTGGTCCTCTTTGTCACGGGCATCGCCTTCAGCACCAGCGCCGGGTTCCTCAACGTGGAGCGCGGCGTCTCGCTGACCATTGTGTCCATCGTCTGGGCAACGTTCCGCCGCGACGTGCTGCGGCAGAGAAGCACCAGGACCGTTTCGGCCAACAGGCCGGGTTCCGACGCCGCCACGGCCCGCCGCGGCCAGCTCCGCCGTCTGGGGACTGCTGCAGCCGTGATCGCCGTCGCAGTGGGCGTCACTGCCATCGCGTCTCCGCTGGTAACCGCCAGCGACGACCGGAAGGTTCTCCGCAACACCATCGTTCCGCCTTTCGACCCCCGCGACTTCATCACCCCGCTGGCGAGCTTCCGCAATTTCGTCAAGGACGAGAAGGACAGCACGCTGTTCACGGTCAAGGGGCTGCCCAAGGACGCCCGTATCAGGCTGGCGGCCCTGGATGCCTTCAACGGCGTGAACTACACCATGGATCCCAGCAGCTCCGGCAACTTCAGCAAAGTGGGCGATGCCCGCTCACTGAACACGCTGGCAGACTCGGGAAGCCCGGTGGAGGGCACCAACTACACGCTGGACATCACCATCGAGGACTACCATGGCTACTTTGTGCCGGGCGGCCGGCACACTACAGGTATGAGCTTCGCGGATGCTTCCGGCGCAGCGTCCGGCCTCTACTTCAACGCCGGTACGGACACCGCGGTGACCACCAAGAGCCTGGTCATGGGTGACAAGTACACAGTGCAGGTCTCGGACCCCGGGACTCTGGAGCACGGTCAGCTCACGCAGTACGACTTCGCGAAACTGACGCTGCCCGAGGCGGAAGAAGTGCCACCAATCGTGGCTTCGCAGGCGAACCAGCTTTCGGCGGATGCACCTACGGCCATTGACAGGGTCCGGCAGATCGAGGCCCACTTCCAGAAGAGCGGTGCTTTCAGCAACGGTTTGGTAACCGAAGGGCAGCTACCGAGCCTGCCCGGTCACAGTGCCGCCCGCGTCCGCAACATGCTCTCCGCCAAGCAGATGCTGGGCGACGACGAACAATACGCCGTGTCCATGTCCCTCATGCTCCGCCACCTTGGCATTCCGTCCCGTGTGGTCATGGGGTTCTATCCGGACCCCAAGAGCCCCGAAAACGGCGCGGGCGACATCAAGATCACGGGTAAGGACGTCCACGCCTGGGTTGAGGTGGCGTTCGACCGAGTGGGATGGGTTGCCTTCGATCCCACCCCGCCCAAGGACAACGTTCCCATCCCTCCCGACCCGGAGAACAAGTCCAAACCCAAGCCGCAGGTGCTCCAGCCGCCGCCCCCGCCGCAGGAACCAGCGGACCTGCCGCCGGACTCCACACCGGACGCACTGGACGCTGACGAGAAGAAGAACAACCCGTGGCTCTTCTGGGGTCCGCTGCTGGCGGCCATTGGCGTGGCGCTGATTCCGCTGGGGATCCTCGCCTTGCCGCTGCTGCTGATCCTTCTGCTGAAATCACGACGCCGGAAGGCGCGTTTCCGTGATGGCCACCCCGCCCAGCGGGTCGGCGGAGGGTGGAACGAAGTGCTGAGCCTGGCCACCGACATGGGTGCCTCGATCGACACGAAGTCCACCAGACGCGAATCGGCCACGGTCATCGCTGATGCGTTCCCGACTACCGGGACTACCACCACGATGCTTGCCCACCGTGCCGATGCCGCTGTGTTCGGCGCGGGCCAGCCCAGCGAACACGAGGTCAAGGAGTACTGGGAGATCGTGGATTCGTCGCTGACCGAGATTACTGGAAGCGTCGGATTCTGGAAGCGGCAGCAGGCACGGTTCTCGCCGCGCTCCTTGCTGTCCGATGGCCGTGTTGCCCTACGTTACCGCCAACAGGCGCCCCCAGACCCAGCCAAGCGCAGCTTCACGTTGCCATTCAAGAAGGACACCACCGATGAGCAATGAGAGAGAACTTTGCCCGGCATGCCGGCACGGGGTCCGTCCAGGCGCTACGTTCTGCACTCAGTGCGGTTCACCGCTGAACAACCGTGGTGCCCGCAAGGAAGGCAACATCAACCATGCCCGGAAGGCCGCCTTGGAGTTCGCCAACCGGCAGGGCCTGCCCGATCCCGGTAGTATCTCGGTAGTGTCGGCGCCGGCGTCGCCGGTGCAGCACGGAACAAAAACCACGCCGGACCGTATGCCGGGGCCAGGGGGAGGGACCACGATGACCACCAAGCTCGAATTGGCGCCCGCCTCTGCCGGGAAGCGCCTGGGCGCAGCTGTGCTGGACTGGTTGGGTCCCGTTGCCGTGATCGCCACCACTTTCGCCATTGGTGTTGCCGGCATCACGCAAACCCGCAGGAGTGGCTTCATCGTCTATGACACGGGTCTTCTGGTCCTCTTGGGCAGCATCGGCCTGGGCCTGACGGTCGTTTACACCTTTGTCCTCCTTGGAATTGAGGCAAAGTCCGGAAACACCATCGGCAATCAGCTCATGGGCATCCGGAGTGCGGACTCCGACGGCTACGCGCCCGGCGCTGGTGTAGTTTTTGTTCGTGGGATCCTCACTGGTGGCCTCTTGGTGCTGGGGTCGATCGTTGCCGTCATCCTGTCGGCGCTCGGATTAATCGGACCGGTTCTGCGGATCGCCTTGCCGCTGATGTTCCTCGGTGTTGTTTGGGCCTTCCTTGTGGTCATCTCCAACGCTTGGGACAGCAACGGCAAGCTGCGGGGCTGGCACGACAAAGCGGCGAAGGCCTTGGTGTTCGATGTGAACGCCGGTCGTAATCCGGTTACCACGGGAGGTATCCAGGGCCCGTACAGTTTCGCACCGATGGATCTCCCGCCCGTTCAACCCGTCGCTTCGCCGGTCCCTTCCGGACCCGCACCGGGCGCCCGTCAGAACGCGACCGTACAGGTAGCTCCGGCACAGACCGCAACCGTGACGGTCGCACCACAGCAGGCCCCCGAGGCTGCAGCCCACCCGGACGACGACGTGGAACGCACCCAGATGCGTCCCGGCGCAGCCCGCGCCCAAGCCGTCCTGCGGCTCCGGATTGACGATGGCCAGGACATCCAGCTGGGCGGGTCAGTCCTCCTCGGCCGCAATCCGGCGCCGCAGCCCGGGGAATCCGTGGAACAATTGCTGCCCGTGTCAGACCCCGGCCGGTCCATTTCCAAAACGCATCTGCATCTGCGCGTCGATGGCGACGGCGTCTGGGTCACGGACCGTAATTCCACCAACGGCAGCGCTGTCACCACCCCCGACGGCATCCAGACCAGGCTCAACCCGGGCGAAGCAAGCTTTGTCCGTCCCGGTTCCACCGTTCACTTTGGGGACCGTTCCTTCCACCTAGGACAAGCATGAACTCACAGCCGGCCACCCCCGCCAACGCCGAAGCCGGTCCCGACGCAGGCGGATCCTCTTTTCGACTCAGTTATGGATACGGAACGGACCGCGGACTTCGGCGCGAACTGAACGAAGACTCGTTCATTGCATCGGACCCCGTCTTTGCTGTAGCTGATGGCATGGGCGGACATGAGGCGGGGGAGATTGCCAGTGGCATGTGTGTCCGGGCCTTGGGCAGTTCCCCTGAATTGGCTGCCGGCGTGCGCACCGCTTCAGCTTCGGACCTTCAGTCATGCCTGTTGAAGGCCGATGCCGCCATCCGCAACGCAACTGGAGCCCGCGCGGGGACCACGCTGTCCGGGGTTGTGGTGGTGGAACAAATCGGACTGCCCTACTGGCTTGTGATGAACATCGGTGATTCCAGGACTTACCGCCTCAGCCAAGGGGAGTTCACTCAGGTGAGCGTTGACCACTCCGAGGTGCAGGAGCTGGTGGATTCCGGGGATATCACCGCGGAGCAGGCTACCGTCCACCCACGCCGCCACGTTGTTACCCGTGCCCTGGGCACCGGCGACGAAACCGAAGCTGATTTCTGGTTGCTTCCCATCCAGGAAGGTGACCGGATCATGGTCTGCTCGGACGGTCTCAACGGCGAACTGGGTGACGACCATATGTTCCGCGTCCTCAGCACAGTCGCCCATCCGCAGGATGCCGTGGACGCGCTGATCCAGGCCGCCCTGCGTAGCGGTGGCCGAGACAACGTCACAGTCATAGTCGTGGACGCCAAGAACGTCTTGAACGACGCCGGCATCGCCACCACTGCGCCCCGCCCCGAGGTTGCGTCCGAGGTTGAAGAAGACACCCTTCCCCGGGCCTGGGTGAATGGCACGGAAGAGGTTGCCGGGGCTGACCAGGAGGAAGGCGTCGATGGCAAGCAGTAGCCACCTTTCGCTGACCCGCTACCAGCAGGGTGAGTGGTTCGGCATTGTGCGGAACGGAACCGTGGTGCTCCTTGGCCCCGACACCCCGCCCGCACTGATAGACACCGTCTGGGAGTTGCTGGCATCTGCGCCTGAGGCCCACGAAGTCCTCCATGTGGTGACGGACGCCTTTGGCGTTTCCCTCAGCCGCATCCCGCCCTTCGGAATCATCGACTCAAAAGACGCACTCCGTGTGTTCCTTCGGGGAGACCTCGAACTGCATGCGCAGTTGGGTGCGGGCGAGGAACGCCTCACGGGGCGGGACGTCACCACTTGGACTGAACGCCGGCTGGCGGATGCCACGTCCTACAACGTCCGGATCGGGAACAGCTCCGCCTCGCAGCACGGTATTCCGACGTCGGGTGGAAGCCTGCCGCTGAACGGCTCGCCCTTGAACAGTCTCCCCTTGGGAGAAGGCGTGGTATTCCTGGCCTCGCTCGAGGCTTCGGCCCGAGCTGCCGGCCACACGGACAGCGAACCTGAAGTCCGGCCCGTAGCCGTGTCCGACGAGACCATGATCGGCTACGCAGAGGCAGACATTGGTCTGACGATCGCACCTGGCCACATGATTCTTACTCCCGAGCCTCCCCTTCCGGAGGAACCGGCGGCAGAGGAACCGGCGACATCCGGGGTGCCCGGCCACACGAGTACCCCCGACCCGGTACTTCCCTCGCTGGAGAACACCACGAACTATGACCATTTGTGGGACAAGACGGTGATGCGCAACATTGAGGACGCCGCCGTTCGCACGGACGAAGGGTCTGACGATCACGACTCACCTGCTTCGACGACGCCGGAAGCCCCATCACCTTCGGCATCGCCTTCCCAGGCACCGGAGCCACCGTCTCTGACTTCGCCAGCTGAAGCAACAGGCAACGAACCCTCCCAGGGAGGGTTCGCCGTCGGACCACCGCAATCGAGCGGTCTGATCGAGTCCGTCCCGTGGGTGCGCAGCAGTTCCTCCACCGTTGAACCGGGCAGTGACCAGGAAGCAGTTCCGCCCAAGCCCGTTGGCGATTCCGCGGCCCAGGTACCGGCCGCTTGGTTGTCGGCTCCCGCCGCCTTGGCAGTGGCCGAGGACTCAGACCATGACGGACAGACCATCATGAAGAGCAGCCTTCGGGCTGAGGACGAAGCGGGCGCCAAAGCTGTTGTTGGGCGCGTGGAAACCCCCGCCGTCAACGGGCCGAGCGTTCTGGCACGGATGTGCTCCCAAGGGCACGCCAATCCGCCGACGTACCCGGAGTGCTCGGTGTGCGGGGTTGCGGTCTCCGGTGACGCCGTCCACGTCCCACGTCCTCGCTTGGGCAGGATGCGGCTATCCACGGGTGAGTTGATTGATCTTGACCAGTCGCTCATCATCGGCCGGCAGCCGTCGGTTTCCCGTGTGCAAGGCGGCACCATGCCGCGCCTGGTTCAAGTGGACAGCCCCGGAGGGGACATTTCCCGCTCCCATGTGGAGGTCCGGCTTGAGGGTTGGCACGTCATGTTGTGCGACCTTAAGGCAACCAACGGAACCGTGCTCATCCGGGAAGGCCAGGCACCCCGCCGGCTTGCCCAAAACGAGATGGCCATCCTGCTGGACGGCGATATCGCCGAGCTGGGTGACAACATTTCACTGCGTTTCGAGGAGATTCTTTGAGTTCCAAGAGGCCCCCCGCGCCGCCTCCACCCATCCCGGGTTTCACGTACATCAGCCTGCTCGGCTCCGGTGGCTTCTCGGATGTGTACCTTTATGAGCAGGACCGGCCGCGCCGAAAAGTAGCGGTCAAGGTGCTGTTGTCCGACCTCAAGACTGAAGGGGCCCGTCGCCGCTTCGAGTCCGAAGCGAACCTCATGGCACAGTTGTCGTCGCACCCTTACATCGTGACGATCTTCGAAGCCGAGATTACCGAGAGCGGACACTCGTACCTCGCCATGGAGTACTGCTCCCGGCCGAGCCTCGACGTCCGCTATCGTCGCCAGCGATTCAGCGTCGATGAAGTCCTGGCCGTCGGGATCCAGGTGGCTTCCGCCGTCGAGACCGCACACCGGGCCGGCATAGTCCACCGGGATATCAAGCCTGCCAACATCCTGGTCACCGATTACAACCGGCCTGCCCTGACGGACTTTGGCATCTCCGGAACCATCGGCGCGGACACCGAGGACGACGCCGGCATGTCCATCCCTTGGTCTCCGCCCGAGCAGTTCCGCGGAGGTGCCGTAGATGGCGTTCCTGTTGATATTTGGGCACTGGGCGCTACGCTGTACACGCTGCTGGCGGGTCGTTCGCCGTTTGTACTTCCAGGACAGGACAACTCGCAGCGGGAACTGATCTCCCGCATTACCAACTCACCCCTGCCCAGGCTTGGCCGTGCCGACGTTCCGGAATCACTGGAACTGGTTCTGGCCACCTCCATGGCGAAGTCACCGGAATCACGTTATTCGTCGGCCCACGCTTTCGCGTTGGCGCTCCAGCGGATCCAGACTGAACTGAACCTCTCCGTCACGCCTTTCGAGGTGCTTGAAGAGCCAGGGCACGGCGACGATCAGCATCCAGACGACAACTTCGAGGAAACCCGGGTCCGGAGCATCGCCTCTATCGATCCTGATGCTTCGGGAACGGCCACCACAGGATCGGCGCCCACGTTCCCTGCACGCACCTTCCCGTCCACCGTTCCGAGCAGCCCTCCACAGCCCACCAACCCTCCGCAAACTGTCCAGTCCCAGGCACCACAGGGGGCTCCGCCAGGGTTCCACGCACCTGCGCCGGGATCGTACACGGCCCCCGGAAGTCGTACCGCTCCTGCCGAGCCTGACACGGCAGAGTCCACTGTCCTGCGCGGCTGGCAGCCTTCGCGTGCACAGGACTATGTAGGCGCGACGATCAGCCGTTCCAACGTTCCCACCCAAGGCTCAGGTGCCACGCAGGAGAACGCCCTGCCGGTGGATCACAGCAAACGGAATCTTTGGCTGGCCGCAACCGGTGCAGCCGTGCTGGTGGTCGCCATTGTGGTGGGCGTGGTGTTGGGCGCGCAGGCGCAGCCGAAGGTATCACCTACGGAAACGGCGTACCAAGAGCCGGCCGACCCCTTGGACGACGGCGGCGTTCCGGACGTGGAAGGCCTGGTGGGCACGCGGGACACCGACAAGCCAGACTTCGCTGATTTCCGGTGGAAGAACCCGCAACCCAAGCCCGGCGACACGTACAAGTGGCGTTACCGGACCGTCCTCATCCCGGAAGGCGAATACGACTCCGTAACAGAGCCCCACGCACGAGCCTATTTTGGCGGGGAGGAGCAACTCTGCGTCCAGGTAATTATTGTCCGTGCTGACGGTACTGCCTCGCCCGGAGGCACGGGATCAATCGGCTGCGTGGACTAGGAGCCGGTACATGAGACTTATTTACCGCCGACTGAGGAGGCACAGATCATGGGGGATCTAGCAATAGATTTCTGTGGGGAATGGTACGAACCATCCGACGAGGACATCTTCGACATTGGTCGCGAAGGTGACCTGGAAGTGGACGACAACCCCTACCTGCACCGACGCTTCCTGCAGATCGCCCGCTACGACGGCATGTGGTGGCTCAGCAACGTCGGGAGCATGCTATCCGCCACCATTGCTGACGGCTCCGGCGGCATGCAGGCCTGGTTGGCGCCCGGGGCAAGGATCCCGTTGGTGTTCAGCCACACCAACGTGATTTTCACCGCCGGCCCAACCACCTATGAGTTCGCTGTTCACTTGAAGACGCCCTCCTTCCGGCACGAAGCACGCGACGACGACCAAGCGGGGGACACCACCATCGGGCCCGTGGTCTTCACCGATTCGCAAAAGGCGCTCATCGTTGCCTTGGCCGAGCCAATGTTGCGACGCGATGGAACCGGCTTCAGCTCCATCCCGTCCTCCGCCGAGGCTGCCAAGCGACTTGGCTGGGCACTGACCCGTTTCAACCGCAAGCTGGACAACGTCTGCGACAAACTGGACCGGGTAGGCGTAGTGGGCCTGCGCGGCGGGGTTGGAAAACTCGCCACCAACCGCCGGGCGCGTTTGGTGGAACACGCCGTGACGTCGCATCTTGTGACCCCGGCTGACCTGCATCTCCTCGAAAAAATGAGTGGAGTCGACGAAGGATGAAGTTCCGCCTGACCTTGCGGCGTGACCCTGCGGAAGCAAAGAACCTCGCCGTAACGGTGGACGGTCGTGCCACCGTGGCTGACATTGCCACCGAACTTTGGGCTGCCGATCCAGCACGAAAGGGGACTGAACCGCCGTCGAACCTGTCCATCAGCGTGGACGAGGCGTTCGTTGGCGGCGGGCTCTCAGGGCACGTCCTCAGGCCGACGGACAACCTGCTGGAGTCCGGGCTGCGGCCAGGTTCCAAGGTCTCGCTCGCGCAGGTCAGCGAGCAGTTCGCGTCCAACGGCCACAGCAGGGGCCCGGCAGCGGCGACGTTGCGCGTGATGTCAGGGCCCGACGTCGGACGCGAATTTTCACTGCCTTTCGGCACCAGCTACATCGGCCGGGACCGTGACGCCGACATCCGTTTGTCGGACCCGCTGACGTCCAAGCGCCATGCGCGGATCACGGTGGGCGAAACCGTGGAAATCGTGGACACGAACTCCGCCAACGGCCTCCTCATGGACGGGCTGCCGGTAACCCGGGCAACACTCGAATCCTCCGACACCGTTACTTTGGGCGATACTTCCGTGGGCGTCGTTGCCCTGTCCCGAAACCACAGCGGTGCTCCGTCGTCGCCGCTGGTGGATTTCAATCGCTCGCCGCGTGTGCTGCCCAGGTTCGAGTCGCCCAAGCGCGTGCCGCCTGCGGGTCCGAAGCGCCCGGAACACCAGCCCTTCCCTTACATCATGCTGATCGCGCCGCTCCTGATGGGCGGCGTGCTCTTCGCTTTCACGCAAAACCTGCTCTCCGTGATTTTCATGGCGATGATGCCGCTGTTCATTGTCGGGCACTATGTGGACCACAAAATGCAGAGCAAGCGACAGGCCAAGGAAGGCCACAAACAGTTCAAAGCCGCCATGCTGGCGTTCCGTGAGGACATCGACAAGCAGCAGAACATTGAGCGCGCTGTCAGGCTCCAGGAAGCACCGTCCGTGAGCGATACGGTTGATGCGATTTACAAGCTCGGGCCCCTTCTGTGGACCCACCGCCCGGAGCATCAGCACTTCCTGGGGGTTCGGTTTGGACTGGGCTCCGCACCGTCGCGCATCCAGTTCGACGAACCAGGCGCCAACGAAACCGAACCGCAGTACATGCGGGAAATCCAGGAGTGCCTGCAGCAGGTCCGGGTCATTGAAGGCGTTCCGATCGTGTCGCAGCTGCGCACCTCGGGTTCCTTTGGCGTGGCGGGGGACCGCAGCGTGGTGGACGACGTGGCCCGCGGCATGGTGCTCCAGTTGGTGGGACTCCATTCGCCGGCCGAAGTTGTCCTCACGGCATTGACCTCGGCACGTTCCCGTGAGCGCTGGGACTGGCTGCAGTGGCTCCCGCACGTTGGTTCAGGCCACAGCCCCCTATCCGGCGATCATCTAGCTGCCGGCCCCGGTGCCGGTGCTGCCTTGTTGTCCCGACTCGAAAACCTCGTGGAAGAGCGCGAATCCTCGGCCAGGGAGCCGGGCCCGCATCCGCGTCCCGGACTCAAGAACGAGCAAGAAGAAGTTCCGGGGCCCGTGGTTCCAGCCGTCCTGGTGATCGTTGAAGACGATGCCCCTGTGGACCGTGGCCGCCTCACGCGGTTGGTGGAACGCGGCCCCGACTACGGTGTGCACATTATGTGGGTGGCGGCCAATGTGCAGTCACTTCCCGCAGCATGCCGTGATTTCCTCTCGGTGGACGGTGATCACGGCACCACCACGGGCCAGGTCCGCTTGGGCCGCCACACGTACCCGGTGAGCTGCGAAAGCCTCGATGCGGACCTCGCCACGCAGCTGGCGCGCATGATGTCGCCGCTGGTGGATGTTGGAAACCCGCTCGACGACGACTCCGACCTCCCGCGGGCCGTCTCCTATGCCACGTTGATCGGCAAGGAACTGATGGACAACCCACAGGCCGTGGCCGAGCGTTGGCAGGAGAACAACTCTGTCCACGCCACGGCCGTGCCCAACCGGAAGGACAACGGCAGCCTCCGCGCGCTGGTTGGTTCCAAAGGTGTGGAGCCGTTCTACCTCGACCTCAAGAACGAAGGTCCGCACGCACTGGTCGGCGGAACCACGGGTGCCGGTAAATCCGAGTTCCTCCAGTCCTGGGTGATGGGCATGGCGGCCGCCTACAGCCCGGACCGTGTCAGCTTCCTGTTCGTGGACTACAAGGGCGGCGCCGCATTCGCCGACTGCCTGCACTTGCCGCACACCGTTGGCCTGGTGACCGACTTGTCCCCGCACCTTGTGCGCCGTGCGCTGACTTCGCTTCGCGCTGAGCTGCACTACCGCGAAAGGCTCCTGAACCGTAAGAAAGCCAAGGACCTGCTGGCGCTGCAACGCGAAGCCGATCCCGAGGCGCCCCCGTACCTCATCATCATCGTGGACGAATTCGCGGCGCTGGCCACCGAAGTTCCCGAGTTCGTTGACGGTGTGGTGGACGTCGCCGCCCGTGGCCGTTCCTTGGGCCTGCACCTGATCCTGGCCACGCAGCGGCCCGCCGGTGTCATCAAAGACAACCTACGCGCCAACACCAACCTCCGTGTCGCTTTGCGCATGGCCGACGAAGTGGACGCTACTGACATCCTGGGTGTTCCCACCGCGGCTTACTTTGATCCGTCCATCCCGGGCCGCGGTGCCGCGAAGACCGGCCCCGGCCGGATCCAAGGCTTCCAGACCGGGTACGCTGGCGGCTGGACGACGGAAAAGCCGCAGCGTCCCCGGATCGACATCGTGGAGATGGCGTTCGGATCCGGTCCCACGTGGGAACCGCCCGTGGTGTCTCAGGTGGAAGAAGAACCTGCCGGACCGAACGACATTGCCAGGATGACTGGAAACATCATCCGGGCAGCTGACGTACTGTCCATTGAGCCTCCCCGGAAGCCCTGGCTCAACGAACTCGCCACTACCTACGATTTCTCCAAGCTTCCCAACCCGCGGACCGATGTGCGGCTCCTGCTGGGCGTGGCAGACGACCCCGCCCACCAGGACCAGCCCACTGTGTTCTACGAGCCGGACAAGGACGGCAACATGGCCGTCTACGGCACGGGCGGATCCGGTAAGTCGGCGGCGCTGCGCGGGATTGCCATCGCCGCGGCTGTCACGCCGCGTGGTGGGCCGGTGCACGTTTACGGCATCGACTGTGGTTCTTCGGGACTCAAGATGCTTGATGGCCTTCCCCATGTTGGCGAGATCATCAACGGCGACGACGTGGAGCGCGTTGGGCGGCTGCTGCGCTGGCTCAAGGAAGTGGCGGATGACCGGGCAGCACGGTTCGCTGAGGTCCGGGCTTCCACGATCGTCGAATACCGGCAGTTGGCCAACCGGCCGGAAGAGAAGCGGATCTTCATCCTGGTGGACGGCATGTCTTCCTTCCGTGAATCCTACGAGTACAGCAATTTGTCCGCGCTGTGGGACATCTTCCTGACGCTGGCAACTGACGGCCGTCCCCTCGGCATCCACTTGGTTGTCAGCGGCGACCGCACCAACTCCGTTCCGGCGTCGCTCCTGGCTTCCATCCAGAAGCGGCTTGTGCTTCGCCTCAGCTCCGAAGACGACTACATGACCCTGGACGTCCCCAAGGATGTCCTCAACGCAGCCTCGCCTCCCGGGCGTGGTCTGTTGGACGGGCTCGAAGTCCAGCTCGCCGTGCTGGGAGGGAACTCGAACCTCGCGCTCCAGGCCCGGGAAGTGGCCAAGCTCAGTCAGGCGATGCTGCGCCAGGGCCTCGAGCAGGCGCCGCAGATCCAGCGGCTTCCGGAGCTGGTGGACCTGGACATCCTGCCCACCGGCGCTCCCGACAACCCTGTGATAGGCGTCGACGACGAGACGCTGGGTTCGGCGGCCATTGCGGCCAAGGGTTCGCTCCTACTCGCTGGTCCTCCGGGTGCCGGGCGAACAGTAGCCCTGGTTACCCTGGCGTACGCCTTGAGGCGTTCCAACCCGCGCACGGACCTGATCTACATCGGTTCCCGCCGCTCGGCTGTGGCGTCACTGAATATCTGGAGCAGGTCACTGGTGGGTCCCGACGAGGTCTCGGACGTGGTGGATGACCTGATCGACAAAGCCTCGGACAACCCTGGCACCATGGCCATCTTCATCGAGGGCCTGACAGAGTTCACTGACACCCTGGCGGAGTCTGGCGTGGGACGGCTGGTCACTGCCGCCATCAAGGCCGATCAGTGGGTGGTGGGCGAGTCCGAGACCTCTACATGGTCTCAAGCCTGGTCCCTTGCGCAGCCGTTCAAATCCGGACGCCGCGGGCTCTTGCTCAACCCCGGAGATGTGGAAGGCGACAGCCTCCTCAACACCTCCTTGGGCCGCATCAGCACTGACTTCATTCCGGGCCGTGGATACATCGTGGGACGTGGGAAGGTACGCAAACTGCAGATCGCGATGCCGCCGGAGAACCGAAGCTAGGATTTGCGGCGGTGCGGGCGATATAGGAGGATTCTCGAAACACCCCCAAAATCGGGACGCCCCAACGTCCCAGCTGAGGTTGACTTCATGCGACACCCCGTTGTGCCTGCCTTTCTCTTGGCCGCTGGCTTGCTCCTTGCGCCAGCTGCCGCTGCCCACGCTGCTCCGTGCGCGGAAGGTAAGGCCACGTGCGCTCCGGTGGACGCTCCAACGGATCCTACGCCCACCCAGCCCAGCCTGGCTCCGGAAGCGGACAAGAAACCCGCGCCGCAACCGGAGCCAACCCGGGTCCGTGAAACCGGGAAAGCGCCGGCGCCAGCCGCGCCGCAGCCCACGGTCGAAGCGCCACGGCCTGTGGTCACCCAAGCCCCTGTGACCGTGGTACCCCGGTCGGCCGCTCCGGCGTCGAGCTCGTCCGAACCAACCCCGGCCACAGAAACCACGGTGGCGTCAGCCACGCCGTCGGCTTCCCCTTCGGCCAGCCCCAGCTCCGCGAGCCCCAGCCCGTCCAAGTCGTCCAACTGGAATACTCCCGTGGATAAAGGCCAGGAGACGCAGGCCGCCGTGATGGCCACCAACTCCATCGAGGGGCCCAACATGCTGGGCCTGTTCGGCGTCCTGGGCGGCGTCCTGGTGGTGGGCTTGGGCGGACTGGCGTTCGCGCTGTGGAGCAAGAACAGGCTCTCGTCGCACTAGCCGCACCGCAATAATGTCGTTGGCTTGCGGCAAGATAGACATGTGAGCACACCAGAAACTGCGAATCCGGTAGAAACCACAGGTGAAGAGGCGGCTGCAGCCGTCGTGGAAGCAGAGGGGACTCCGCCGTCGGAGTCGCTGCGCGATGAGTACGAGCAACTGGCCGACCTCGTCCGCAAGTACCGCTATGCCTACTACCAGGAAGACTCACCCACGGTATCCGACGCCGAGTTTGATGAACTCTATCGGCGATTGGAGGAGCTGGAAGCACTTCACCCGGAACTTGTCTCGAATGACTCTCCCACGCAGGAAGTGGGCGGCGAAGTCTCCTCGGCGTTCGCTGCAGTGGAGCACTTGCAGCGGATGTATAGCCTGGATGACGTCTTTTCGCTGGACGAGCTGGAAGCGTGGGTCCGGAAGGCCGAAGCATCCGTGGCGAAGCTCGGAGATTCCGTCCCGCCCATCGCCTGGTTGACCGAGTTGAAGATTGACGGCCTCGCCGTAAACCTGCTCTACCGGGATGGCAAGCTGGTCCGCGCGGCCACTCGCGGTGATGGCACTACTGGGGAAGACATCACCCACAACGTCCTGACCATTAAAGAGATCCCGAGGGAACTCAGTGGGACTGGATACCCGTCGGAAGTGGAAATCCGGGGCGAGGTATTCATCCCTTCCAAGGCATTCGTTGAGTTCAACGAAACCCTCGTGGCCGCCGGCAAAGCTCCACTCGCCAACCCCCGCAACGCAGCAGCCGGTTCGCTGCGCCAAAAGGACCCGGCAGAAACCGCCAAGCGGCCCCTGAGCATGTATGTGCACGGCATCGGTGCCCGCGAAGGACTGGAAGCCAAGAGCCAGTCCGAAACGTACAAGCTCCTGGAGGCCTGGGGGCTGCCGACCAGCCCGTACCTCAAGGTTTTGGACTCTTTTGAAGCCGTCCTTGAGTTCATCGCGCACTACGGCGAGCACCGGCACGACCTCGCTCATGAGATCGATGGCATCGTGGTCAAGATCGACGACTTCGCCACGCAGCGCGCCCTCGGCTACACCTCGCGGGTCCCCAGGTGGGCCGCTGCGTATAAGTACCCGCCCGAAGAAGTCCACACCAAGCTCCTGGACATCGCCGTCAACGTTGGCCGCACCGGCCGGGTGACTCCTTTCGGCCTGATGGAGCCCGTGAAGGTGGCAGGCTCCACGGTGGGCATGGCTACGCTGCACAACCAGGATGTGGTCAAGGCCAAGGGCGTCATGATCGGCGACATCGTGATCCTGCGGAAGGCCGGCGACGTCATCCCGGAAATCGTGGGCCCCGTGCTGGCCCTGCGCGACAAACAGGACCCCCCGGTCCGGGAATTCGTCATGCCCACCGAATGCCCGTCCTGCGGTACCCCGCTGGCGCCGGCCAAGGACGGCGACGTCGACATCCGGTGCCCCAACGCGAAGTCGTGCCCGTCACAACTGCGGGAGCGTGTGTTCCACCTCGCGGGGCGTGGCGCTTTCGATATTGAAGCGTTGGGTTGGGAGGCGGCCATTGCGCTCACTCAGCCGGCAGAGCCCCGGACGCCCCCTCTGACCAGTGAGGCCGGTCTGTTCAGCCTGACACGCGAGGACCTGGCTGACGTCCTGATCCGCAGGGAGAAACGCTCCAAGGGTGTGGGCACGGGAGAGTACGAACTTGTTCCGTACTTCTACACCAAGGGCACGGCCAAGTCTCCGTCCAAGCCAACGGCAACCACGGAGAAACTGTTTGTGGAGTTGGAGAAAGCCAAGAAGCAGCCGCTCTGGCGTGTGCTCGTAGCGCTCTCCATCAGGCACGTCGGACCTACGGCTTCGCGGGCACTGGCCACGGCTTTCGGCAGCATGGATGCCATCCGTAACGCCACGGAAGAGCAGATGGCCCATGTGGACGGAGTTGGCCCCACCATTGCGGTGGCCCTCAAAGAGTGGTTCGCCGTGGACTGGCACAACGAGATCGTGGACAGCTGGGCTGCTGCTGGTGTGCGGATGGAGGACGAACGGGACACCTCCATGCCGCGAACCCTTGAAGGCCTGACAATCGTCGTTACCGGTACTTTGCCCAACTTCAGCCGCGACGAAGCCAAGGAAGCCATCATCATCCGTGGGGGGAAGGCCTCAGGCTCTGTTTCCAAGAAGACCAGCTACCTGGTGGCCGGCGAAAGCGCTGGAACCAAGCTGGATAAGGCGGAGCAGTTGGGTGTTCCCGTGCTGGACGAGGACGGTTTCCGCGAACTCCTTGCCAACGGACCGGCGCAGTCCGGGACGGAATCCGAAACGGCAGCGGATGAAGCAGCAGTGGAAGCGGCCTCCGAATGACGGACGTGAACGAGCTGCTGGCCGTAGCCAAACGTGCTGCTGCCGCGGGTGCTGCCGTGCTCGCGCAGCGCTCCGTCAGCGGTACAGGCGGCGATGGGTTGGAAACTACCAACAAGGGAGAGGCCGGAGACTGGGTCACGGCTTTCGATGTCGCGGCGGAGAACGCGGTCCGCGAAGCCATTCTTGCCGAGCGGCCACATGACACCATTACGGGGGAGGAGCACGGCACGACTCGACCCGAAGAGCCTTCGGGGTACCGCTGGTCCATCGATCCCCTGGATGGAACCACCAACTTCATCCGCAACATCGTCTACTACGCCACCTCGGTTGCCGTGGCGGATGCCGACGGCGTCTGGTTGGCCGGCGTCGTTCACGCTCCCGCGCTGGGACGCGTCTACTTGGCGGCCCGCGGACAGGGAGCCTGGCTTGAGGTTGGCGGCCCTGCCACCAGGCTGGCAGGTCCCGTCCCGGGACGCACGGGACTGATTCTAGCCACGGGATTCAGCTACGATCCCACTACCCGCGCAGACCAGTCAGCCGGGCTCGCAGAGCTCATGGACGGATTTGCTGACGTCCGGCGTCTGGGCTCCGCGGCCTTGGATCTCTGTTTGGTGGCAGACGGCACCTTCGACGCCTATGGGGAGCGCGGCCTCAACGAGCACGACTTCTCTGCAGGCGCCTTGATTGCAGAAGAGGCGGGTTGCTGGGTGCGCCGGCCGCGCTTGGAGAGCCCACTTGATGGCGGTCCAAGCACCGAGGACCGTCTGGCGGCGTGGATGTGCGCCGGGGCCTTGGAACTGTCCGGCAAATTCCCCTTGTGAATACCAGACAGTGACCAAAGCACTCGCGATCACCAACTACCGTTCCATCCGGGATCTGGCAGTCGAGCTGCATGGCCTGGACATCGTGACCGGAGCCAACGGAAGCACAACTTGGAACACGCACCCCTGTGCTGCGGCAGCCGGGCATGCTCCGGCCCATGAAAGCCGCTGAACTTTCGGATGGAACGCTTCGCTTCCTTCTGCTCACCGCAGCATTGCTGACGCCGCGGCCCCCGGAGCTCATGGTCCTGAACGAACCCGAGACCAGCCTCCACGTTGACCTGATGCCGGCACTGGCCGGACTCAGAATGCGGAGCCGATGGACGTGAGCTCCTGCGCGGCGCTCCCGGCGTAGCGGTTCTCCGGACGCGCAAGCCCGTAGTGTCCCCGCAGTGTGGACGCCGTGTATTCGGTCCGGAAGAGCCCACGCCCCTGCAGGATGGGCACCACGTGGTCTACAAAGATTTCAAGACCGGAAGGAAGTACGGGCGGCATGATGTTGAAACCGTCAGCGGCGCCGGCGTGGAACCAGTCCTGGATAGCATCGGCCACCTGTTCGGGCGTGCCGGAGAAGGTCCGGTGACCGCGTCCGCCGCCCAAACGCCCAATCAACTGCCGGACAGTGAGCTGTTCGCGCCTGGCCAGCTCCACAATCAGGGTGTAGCGGCTCTTGGCTCCCTCGATCTCATCCTCTGAGGGCAGGTCAGCAGGTAGCTGGCGGTCCAACGGAAGGTCCTCGGGAGATAAGCGGAGAGTCTTGGCCAGCTGCTCCCGCGCATACTCGGGCTTGATGAGTTGGTCCAGTTCACGCTCGAGTTTGAGGGCTTCAGCCTCGGTGGAGCCGATCACCGGAACTATTCCCGGCAGGATCTTGATGCCCTCCGGATCGCGTCCGGCAGCCGCAGTGCGTGCTTTCAAGTCGTTGTAGAAGGCTTGGGCGTCGGCCAGCGTTTGATGCGCTGTGAAGACGGCTTCCGCGTACTTAGCCGCCAGGTTTTTGCCGTTTTCCGAGGACCCCGCCTGCACGATCAACGGGTGGCCTTGCGGGGAGCGGGGGACGTTCAGCGGACCGCGGACACGGAAGTGCTTCCCTTCGTGGTCAATGGTGCGGATCTTGGTATCGTCACCCCAGACGCCGTCGGCTTTGTCCGCCAGGATGGCATCGTCTTCCCAGCTGTCCCACAGTTTTTGGGCCACTTCAATAAACTCTGCGGCCCTCTCATAGCGGACTGCGTGTGCTGGCTGGTCATCCACGCCGAAGTTTCGGGCGGCGTCGGGCCCGGCCGTGGTGACGACGTTCCAGCCGGCGCGGCCTCCGCTGACCCAGTCAACGGATGCGAAGCGGCGGGAAAGGTTGAAAGGATCGTTGTAGGTGGTGGACGCGGTGGCGATCAGGCCTATCTTTTGAGTCGCTGCGGCGAGGGCTGTCAGCAGCACAGTGGGCTCCAACTTCCCGGCCGGGCGCCGGCCCACCTCTCCGAAGAGGACGGGGGAGTCCGCGAAGAAGATGGAGTCCAGCTTTCCTCGTTCGGCCGTGCGGGCGAGATGCTGGTAGTGCTCTACCTTGGTGGGGGCAAGGGGGTCGCTCTCAGGAAGACGCCACGATGCTTCGTGATGCCCGGTGCTCATCAGGAACGCGTTGAGGTGCAGATGGCGGTCTGGCGGGGTCATGGTTTCTCCTCGGAGTCAGGACAGTTTGGGGCCGGTGTGTGGCAACTCAAGCACGCGTCCAAGGACGTCCGCCAGCAGCCCGACATGTCTCCGCAACAGCACGAAACCGGGGTTCACCGCGAGCAACGGAACTCCATCCGACGCCACGGGAGGCAACACAAAAGCCGCCCCACGGCACCGCACGTGAACAGCGCAAGGCAACCATCCGGCGTCGTGCGTTCCCAACGTGACTGATAGTTCCATCACGGAAAGGGGCATTTGGCGCCGTTGGTGGGTGAAGCCCGACTACCATTGGTAGGTGCTTTCGCCGATTACCGTCCGTCCTGCCCTGCCCGAAGACTACGACGCCGTTGCCCGCATTACGCAGGACTCCTACGTCACCGCGGGGTACTATGGCGACGCCGATCACCCGTACCTGCAGAAGCTCCAGGACGTGGCCGGACGCGCGGAGCACGCAGAGATCCTGGTGGCAGAGCGCAACGGTGAGGTCATCGGCTCTGTGACGGCAGCCCCTGCAGGTGGTGGCTTCTCTGACATTGGCCTTGATGACGAACTGGAGCTCCGAACCCTGGTGGTGGACCCGGCAGTCCAGCGCTCGGGGGCGGGCCGCGCCTTGGTGCAGGCCGTCGTCGACCAAGCCAAGGCCATGCACGGAATCAACGCCGTGTCCCTGACTACCGGAGCCACGTGGGAAAGCGCCAACGCCCTCTATGCCCGGACAGGTTTCGCCCGTGCCCCGCACCGCGACTGGTTCGTTCCCGGCACCGACATAAAGCTGTTCGTTTACCGGCTGGACCTCCCGCAGTCATAAAGTTTCCTTCGTAAACGCCGGTCACCGGACCGTGCGAAGGCGACAGGAAGGCGCGGTATGCGCAAGACATTCGGCACGGGTTCGGTCTGGGAACAGACACTGGGTTACTCCCGCGCAGTCCAGGTGGACAACACACTTTTCATTTCTGCCACGGCTGCTTCTGGTCCTGACGGAATTGTCGGCGATGACTTCTACTCTCAGACCAAGTACATCCTCGAGAAGCTCGGCGCCGTTCTGGAAGAGGCCGGGTTCTCCTACGAGGACGTGGCCCAGTCCAAGCTCTACCTGACGGACATCAGCAAATGGGAAGACGCCGGCCGCGCGCACGGTGAGGTCTTCGGTGAGATCCGTCCGACGCTCGCCCTGGTGCACGTCCTGCCGTTCCTCGATCCCCAGATGCTGGTTGAGATCGAACTCGTGGCGCAGAAGTCCGCGTAGTCACCCAACTGAGTCGCATTTGTGCGCGTTTTGAGCCCTCAGAACGCGCACAAATGCGACTTACTTGGGTCAGGCGGGGACGCCGTAACGGTGTTCCGGGCGGCCTGTGCTTCCGTAGCGCAGTTGGATCTCGACGGCGCCATCGTCCGCGAGCGAGGACAGGTACCTTTGCGCTGTTGCCCGGGACACGCCCACCCTCTCCGCAACCTCGGCAGCTGAATATTGCTCACCGGGTAGCAACGATTCCAGGACCGCCGCCTCGGTGGCGGACCGCGCCTTTGCCGACGGTGTGACATCGCCGGGAATCAGCGACCGCTTGGCGCGTTCAATGGTGATCTGGTCAACGGCAGTCTGCTGCCCCAGAATCCGGCGATACCGCGCGTAGGACCGGAGCTGTTGGGACAGGGACTCGGCGGTGAACGGCTTCAGCATGTACCCCAAAGCGCCGCGGCGTAGGGCCACCTTGATGGATTGCGCATCCGAGGCCGCAGTCAGCATGACGGCATCGACGTCCAGCTGACCCAACAGGTCCAGGCCGGAGCCATCCGGCAAATACACGTCCAGCAGCACCAGATCGGGCCGCAGGCTGTGGATCGCCTGCAGCGCTTGGGACACAGAACCGGCCGGTGCCAAGGCCATAAAGCCGGCCACGGAATCCACATAGGCTGCATGGAGTCTTGCCACGTGGAAATCGTCATCCACGATCAATACCCGCAAATCCTCAGCCACTGCTGTCCTCCCTCAACGTTGAGCCCACACCGGCGTCTGCGGAATCCATGACGCCGGGGATGGTAGCCATGAACACGGCGCCCGGACCGCCGTGGCTGCCAGGCTCCAGGACGCGGACATCGCCGCCACGTCGCCGCGCGAGCTGCCGCACCAACGCCAGTCCCAAACCTTGTCCAGCCCCCGAGCGTACCGGTTGTTCCGACGTCGTAAATCCTTCGGCGAAAACCTCTTCCGATTCCAAGCTCCCCAGGCCGTCGCCTGAGTCACCCACCACGATGTGCAGGGTCCCGCCGGTTCGGGTGACGTCGTCCAGCAATTCGACCTCCACCCAGCGGTCCGCTGAAGAACCGGCGACGGCGGCATTCACGGCATTGTCGATCAGGTTGCCGAGCACTGTGGTGACGTCCTGTGGATCGGCGACGTGCCCACGGACCAGTGTTTCGGGTCCGATGCGGAGGGCCACTCCGCGCTCAGATGCTTCCACACTTTTCGCGCCTATGAACGCTTGCAAGTACGTGTCCTGGAGCAGCTCGGCCTGCTCCACCGGGAACTTCAACGGGCCTGTGGCGGAAATTCGGGCCAGATACTCCTTGGCTTGATCATGCTGGCCGATGCTCATGAAACCGGCAATGGTGTGCAGCTGATTGGCAAACTCGTGGCGTTGGGCGCGGAGGGCTGTGGACATGGTTCCCACAGCATCGAGCTGGCGGGTGAGTTGCTGCAATTCCGTACGGTCGCGCAGCATGACCACCCAGCCGAGGTCCTCCTGCCGGTGCCACGCCTTGCGCGCGCTGGCCACCAGGACACGTCCGCCGGCCACGATTTCCACGGCTTCGGCGTCGCGTGCTGCCGGCTGGGTGAGGTGCTTGAGCTGTTCAGGCACGGCTGCGGAGGCCCACTCTTTCCCGGTGGCATCCTCAATGCCCAAAAGCCGGGCGGCCGCTGCGTTGAAAACCGAGATACGCCCGTCCGCGGCGATGCCGATCACGCCATCATCCACGCCTTGGAGCACGGCCACTTGGTCGTGCACCAAGGTGCTGATTTCTTCCGGTTCCAAGCCGAGAGTGAGCCGTTGCAGCCTGTGCCGGAGCAGGAAGGACGCCAGGACGCCGGCAAACAGCGCCCCGCCAGCGGTGAGTGCAATGGGCACGATGTCGCGGGCCAGGCTGTCGCTCAGCGATTCCACGGAATAGCCAACGCTGACCTCGCCCACAATGGTGTCGGGGCTCTCCGGCGCGTACACCGGCACCTTCGCACCAGCCGATGGTCCCAATGTTCCCGTGTTGCGGGTGGTGATTTCCTGGCCACCCAGCGCCACCGAGGGATCCGTGCTGACGCGTTCACCCAGCCGTGCAGTCTCCGGGTGGGCCAGCCTCAGCCCGGTTTCATCTGTGATGACTACGAATAATGCGCCGGTCCGCACCCGCACCGCTTCGGCCGCAGCTTGAAGAATACCGGTAGCAAGGACATCCGGGGGAGGCGTTCCTTCTTCTTTGCTGATGGCATGGACGCTGGACCTGATATCCGGATCCGCCGCGACCGTCCTGGCAAGGGTGAGTGCTTGGTTCTCGGCTTCGGTGCCGATCCGTTCATACACCAGCCAGGCGTGGACGGTGCCGCTAAGCAGGACCACCAACAAGACAACACCCAACTGGAGGAGAAGGGTTTGGGTGGAGAAACGCATGCTGACCCGACTGTTGCGCGGCACCTTCACTCCTTTCCTCCAGCTCCATTGAAGCATTGAGCACAATGCGCAAAACGTTCGCAACGAGCACTATTCCTAACAATTCCCGGAAACCCCCGCCCGTGACGGACGCCACCATATCGTCTGTAGTGCGCATCACACCGACGTGGCGCCATTCACAGTAGTAAGGAGCCGGCCGTGCTGGTTTTGCTTGGATTCGCAATGATTGCGGTATTCATGGTCCTGATCATGACCAAAAAATTGACGCCGGTACTGGCGCTGATCATCGTCCCCACCGTCTTCGGCCTGTTCGCCGGGGCGGGCCTCGGCATCGGCGACATGGTGATGGACTCGATGAAGTCCATGACGTCCACGGCCGCGCTCCTTATGTTCGCCATCATCTACTTCGGCCTGATGATCGACGTCGGACTGTTCGATCCCTTGGTGAAGTTCATCCTGCGCAAGCTGGGCAACGACCCCGCCAAGGTTGTCCTCGGCACCGCCATCCTGGCAGCGGCTGTCTCCTTGGACGGCGACGGCTCCACCACCTTCATCCTCACCACGGCGGCCATGCTCCCGGTCTACCTGCGGCTCAAGATGAGCCCGGTCGTCCTCACCTGCGTGGCTGGCCTTGCCAACGGCACCATGAACATCCTGCCGTGGGGTGGCCCCACCGCCCGCGCCGCCACCGCACTGCACTTGGACGTCAACGACGTCTTTGTCCCCATGGTCCCGTCCCTCATCGTTGGCCTCATCGTCGTGCTGGTCTTCGCTTGGCTGCTCGGCCTGCAGGAACGCAACCGCCTCCGCACCACCGCTCCGGAGATCTGGGGCGACGTCACCGATCCCTCTGAAGCGTTCGACGGCGGCACTGGCCGCGGCGGTTCGGTTGCGGCTGGCTCCGGGTCAGGCTTCGGCGCCGGCCGCTTCGGGTTTGGCCGCACCGGCTCAACCACAACTGCGGGCAAGCCGGGCACCCGCGGAGGTTCCGGCGTCGCTGTTCTTGAAGACCCGGCCACACTGGTGGACGATCACGACACCGCCATGGCAGATACTGCGCTGGACCCCAACCGCACCACACTGCGCCCCAAGCTGTTCTGGTTCAACCTGGGCCTGACCGTCGCCGTCATGGTGGTCCTGGTGGCCAATATCGTTCCGCTGCCGTTCGTCTTCATGGTGGGCTCCGCGATCGCCCTGCTGGTCAACTTCCCCAAGGTCAAAGACCAGGGCGCACAGCTGATCGCCCACGCACCGTCCATAGTCGCCGTCGTCAGCATGGTCATGGCAGCCGCAGTGCTCACAGGCGTCCTCAACGGCACGGGCATGGTCAAGGCAATGTCCGAGTGGCTCGTCCGGATCATTCCCGCGGAGATGGGCCCGTTCATGGCAGTGATCACCGGCCTGCTCAGCATCCCGATGACGTTCTTCATGAGCAACGACGCCTTCTACTTCGGAGTCCTGCCGGTCCTCTCCGAAACCGCAGCCCACTACGGCGTGGACGCAGTGGACATGGCCCGCGCGTCCATCACCGGGCAGCCTTTCCACCTGCAGAGCCCCTTGGTTCCGGCGATCCTCCTGCTGGTCTCCCTCGCCAAGGTTGATCTGGGCGACCACCACAAGAAGGTCCTCTGGCGCACGGCAGTCATCTCGGTGGTCATGCTGGCGGTAGGAGTCCTGACCGGAGCAATCGGCATCGGCTAACCCGCCGGCCAGCACCCAACGCCGGATGTGCCCACAGCGCAAACCGGCCCAAGCATCCTCCGGAGGGCGGCCTGAAATGGCCGCCGTCCGGTGCGCAAGGACCCAGACATCCTCCGCGTGCTGCTCCTTCGTCGCTTTGACGCACGCTTCCGGATGCCTGGATCCTTTTTGCGTGAGGGGGCGCCGGCTTCAGTCCGCGCAGCGAAGAAAGTTCCATCCCGTGTTGCGAATCAAGCCCACCCAGCCCACGGCCCTAACCCAACGGGAAAGCAAAATCCGACATGATCCGCTCGGCTGTCTTTTTGGGTGTGGGGGTCCCGAAGTGGGGTGGGCACTGACCGCGAGGTGAGATGGGCAGGGAGGCGGCGCGCGGGGACATCGCGACGGCTGCGTCTAAGCTGGGCCCACGCCGTCCGGGTTCCCTGGCCGAGCTTGCGAGGTTAGGGAGACGGTGGGGCGGCACGAGCGAGCAGCCAAGGGATCGTCCCCGGCAAGCCGCAGTTAGGCGAGCAGCCGCCCTGCGCGTCAGCGCATCAGTTCGAAGGCGACCCACAGCCAAGTAGACTGGTCCGGAAAACCATTTGAACTTTGCAGGGGAGATCCATGGCTGCGATCAACCGTGACGACGTCGCGCATCTTGCGCGTCTGGCTCACATTGAAATGAGTGCCGAAGAACTGGACAGGATGGCTGTTGAGCTTGCTGTCATCGTGGATTCGGTGAAGAGCGTGAGCGAAGCTGCGGGGGAGGATGTCCCGGCGACATCGCACCCGATTCCGTTGACCAATGTGTTCCGTGAGGACGTTGTGGGGCACACGTTCACGGCTGAGCAGGCGCTGTCCGGCGCTCCGGATGCTTACGAGAACCGTTTCAAGGTCCCGGCAATCCTGGATGAGGACTAATCACTATGACTGAGCTGAAGAACGAACTCATCCACCACTCCGCTGCCGATCTCGCTGCGAAGCTGGCTGCCCGCGAGGTTACCGCCGTCGAGGTGACGCAGGCGCATCTTGACCGCATTGCCGACGTCGATGGTCAGGTCAACGCGTTCCTGCACGTGAATACCGAAGAGGCTTTGGCTGTTGCAGCCGAGGTTGACGCTGCCCGTGCTGCCGGCGGATCCGCTGCCGAGGAACTGCACGCCCTTGCTGGTGTGCCGATCGCGGTGAAGGACCTCATTGTCACGATCGGCCAGCCTACTACGGCTGGTTCGAAGATCCTTGAGGGCTGGCACAGCCCGTATGACGCCACGGTTGTGAAGAAGCTGCGCGCGGCCAAGATGCCGATCCTGGGTAAGACCAACTTGGATGAATTCGCCATGGGTTCCTCCACGGAGCACTCTGCGTACGGCCCCACCCGCAATCCGTGGGACCTGGACCGCATTCCTGGCGGTTCGGGCGGCGGCTCCGCTGCCGCCGTCGCCGCTTTCGAAGCGCCCCTGGCGCTCGGCACCGATACCGGTGGCTCGATCCGCCAGCCAGGTGCTGTCACCGGAACTGTTGGCGTGAAGCCGACGTACGGTGCTGTTTCCCGTTACGGTGCCATTGCCATGGCGTCGTCCCTGGACCAGATCGGCCCGGTTTCCCGTACGGTGCTGGACTCTGCTCTGTTGCAGGAAGTCATCGGCGGCCACGACCCCTTTGACTCCACGTCGCTGACCGATCCGTTCAACGATCTTGTTGCTGCCGCGCGCGTAGGCAACGTTGCCGGCATGAAGATCGGCATCGTGAAGGAACTTCACGGCGAGGGCTACCAGGCCGGCGTCGAGAACCGTTTCAACGAGTCTCTGGAGCTGCTGAAGGACGCCGGCGCTGAAATCGTCGAGGTTTCCTGTCCCAACCTGAAGTACGCCTTGGGGGCGTATTACCTGATCATGCCGTCCGAGGTGTCGAGCAACCTTGCCAAGTTCGACGGCGTCCGATTCGGCATGCGCGTCCTGCCCAAGGACGGTCCCATGACCATCGAGCGTGTCATGGGTGCTACCCGTGCCGCCGGCTTCGGCGACGAAGTGAAGCGACGCATCATCCTGGGTACGTATGCGCTGAGCGCCGGCTACTACGACGCTTACTACGGCTCAGCACAAAAGGTCCGTACGCTGATCCAGCGCGACTTCGACGCCGCCTTCGCCAAGGCCGATGTCCTGATCTCGCCCACAGCGCCCACCACGGCGTTCAAGCTGGGGGAGAAGCTGGACGATCCGCTGGCGATGTACCTGAACGACGTCGCCACGATTCCCGCGAACCTTGCCGGTATCCCTGGCCTGTCCCTGCCGGGTGGCCTGGCTGACGAAGACGGCCTGCCCGTTGGTATCCAGTTGTTGGCTCCTGCCCGGCAGGATGCCCGCCTGTACCGCGTGGGCGCTGTCCTCGAATCCATCCTTGAAGAGAAGTGGGGCGGCCCGATGCTTGCGCAAGCTCCCGTTCTTGGCTCTGCCACAACCACCGCCGGAGGTTCCAACTAATGTCCGTCGATGCAACCCTGAGCTTCGAAGAGGCCATGGAGAAGTACGATCCCGTCCTGGGTTTCGAGGTTCACGTGGAGCTCAACACCAAGACCAAGATGTTCTCCTCCGCGCCCAACGTCTTCGGTGACGAGCCGAACACGAACGTCAACGAGGTTGACCTGGGCATGCCCGGCGTCCTGCCGGTGGTGAACAAGACGGCCGTGGAGTCCTCCATCAAGATCGGCCTTGCCTTGAACTGCAAGATCGCCGAGTCCTGCCGCTTCGCCCGGAAGAACTACTTCTACCCGGACACCCCCAAGAACTTCCAGACTTCCCAGTACGACGAGCCGATCGCCTATGACGGTTACCTCGACATCGAGCTCGAGGACGGCACGGTCTTCCGGGTGGAGATCGAACGCGCCCACATGGAAGAAGACGCAGGCAAGCTGACCCACATGGGTGGTGCTGCGGGCCGCATCCAAGGCGCCGACTACTCGCTGGTGGATTACAACCGTTCGGGTGTGCCGCTGGTTGAGATCGTCACCAAGCCGATCGAGGGCGCCGGCAGCCGTGCGCCTGAACTGGCCAAGGCCTATGTCGCGGCAGTTCGCGAGATCGTGAAGAACCTTGGTGTTTCCGATGCCAAGATGGAGCGCGGCAACGTCCGTTGCGACGCCAACGTTTCCCTGCGCCCGCACGGCCGGGAGCGGTTCGGCATCCGTTCGGAGACCAAGAACGTGAACTCGCTGCGCGCCGTCGAGCACGCCGTCCGTTACGAGATCCAGCGCCACGCTGCCGTCCTCGATTCCGGCGAGCCGGTCATCCAGGAGACGCGACACTGGCACGAGGACACTCGTTCGACGACGTCGGGCCGGCCCAAGTCCGACGCTGACGATTACCGCTACTTCCCGGAGCCGGACCTGGTTCCCGTCGTCGCCTCCCGTGAGTGGGTGGAGGAACTCCGCGCCACCCTTCCCGAGCCGCCGGCCGAGCGCCGCAAGCGCCTCAAAGAAGCTTGGGGCTACTCGGATCTGGAGTTCCGCGACGTTGTGAACGCCGGCGTCATGGACTCCATCGAGGAAACCATCGCAGCAGGTGCCTCTGCGGATGTTGCCCGCAAGTGGTGGATGGGTGAGATCGTAGGCCGCGCCAAGGTTGCCGACGTCGATCCTTCCGAGCTTGGTGTCACACCGCAGGTCATCGTCGAGCTGAACAAGCTGGTTGAAGACGGCAAGATCAACAACAAGATGGCCACCCAGGTCCTGGACGGCGTGCTCGCCGGCGAAGGCACCCCGGCGGAGATTGTCGAGAAGCGCGGCCTCGCGGTTGTGTCCGACGACGGTCCGCTCCTGGAAGCCATCGACGCAGCGCTGGCAGCCCAGCCTGACGTGGCGGAGAAGATCCGTGGTGGCAAGGTCCAGGCCATTGGCGCGATTGTTGGCGGCGTCATGAAGGCCACCCGTGGCCAGGCCGACGCCGGACGTGTCCGCGAACTCATCCTGGAGAAGCTCGGCGTCGAGGGCTAAGTCCCGCAGTTTGATGCCCAGGTAGCTCGCAGTTGTGGTTGTTTGAAAGCTCAGAACAGCCACAACTGCGAGCTGCTTTTGTGTGGAGAGGGCGCACAATGGATGCATGGCCACTCTCAAACCGGGCCTTCGCAAGGGCCTTCTTGCCGGCGGGATCGCTGTCGCCCTGACCGGCGGCGGGGCCGCCGCTGTGTGGGCGGGCACCCAACCCAGCCCTTCGCCGTCGAGCTCTTCTACTTCTCCCGGCTCTTCCGCATCGGGGAAGGCCAAGGCCACAGAAGGCCGTGGGCAGGCTATCCACGGCGAACACGTGGTGAAGCAGCAGGACGGGAGCTACCGCACCGTGGTCACGCAGGCCGGAACCGTCGAGTCGGTCAGCGAAACCGAGATGACCGTGAAGAGCGAAGACGGATTCACCCAGCGGTATTCGATCAACGCCGATACGCGGATTGCCAAGGTCCCGGCTGATCTCTCGGAACTCCGGAACGGCAGGGGCAAGCCCACGTTGCCGTCGGCCACGGCTGCCGACCTCAAGACCGGCGACAAAGTAAGAGTCCGCGGTGCCAAGGACGGCGACGCCGTGACAGCGACGCGGGTAGTATCCGGCGAGTTGCCGGCCGGCGTCAAGGGCCACGGATTAAAGCGCGGACACGGCCCCAAGTAGTTAGAGCGCCACAGTCCTGAAGCCCAGGTTGCCGCTGGCTGAGTCCGGCGTGTTTGAGCTCCGTGCCGCGAGGCGGTAACGGTTGCAGTACGAGTCGTGGCAGAGGTACGAACCACCCCGCATCACTCTCCCGCGGCCTATGGTGGGTCCTTGCGGGTCTTCCACCGTTCCCGCAGCCAAGCACGTTTTGTAGTACTTGGGCAGGAACCAGTCGCTGCACCACTCCCAGACGTTCCCGCTGGTTTGGTAAAGCCCGTAGCCGTTAGGGCTGAAGGACATGGCGGGCGCGGTGGTGAGGTAACCGTCGTCCACCGTGTTGTGGGACGGGAATTCGCCTTGCCAGATATTGCAGTTGTGAGCGGCTTCGCCCGGGACATCGTTGTGCAGGTCATTTCCCCATGGGTAGCGCTGCCCGGACAGCCCGCCGCGGGCTGCGTATTCCCACTCGGCTTCCGTGGGTAGCCGGCGGCCGGCCCATTCGCAGTAAGCCAAGGCATCGTTGTACGACACATGGGTGACGGGGTGGTCGGGGATGCCTGCCCAGCTTGAGAGGGGCCCGGCTGGGTGCGCCCAATCGGCGCCACGGACGTTGAGCCACCACGGGACGTTGTTGACCCTGTTGAGGATGTCCTGATTGTCAGCTTTGACGGCAAGGTGGAACACCGCTGATGTTCCAAAGATCTCCGACTCGGTGCGGTGCCCGGTGGCGTCGACGAATTCAGCGAATTCCTGGTTGGTGACCGTCGTGGCGCTGATCCGGAATTTTGAGACGGACACTTCGTGCACGGGTGACTCACCGTCGCCGTCGTAGCCCTCGTTGAAGGGATCGCCCATGGGAAAGGTTCCAGCGGGGATCGCGACGTCGACTGCTTTTCTTGAAGGTGCGGCACCGTTGGGGGAAGGCTCGACGGCGGTTTCCGCCTTTGGGTGATCGCCGACCGTTCCCAGGAGCGTCAGTCCCGCCCCGGGACGGGTGCGGGCGTTGGCACCTGGGCTACAGCAATCCGCCATGTCAACCTTCTGTCCGAATTCCACCTGCTAGTACTTTAGCGGCGTACCGATGCCCGCAAAACGCTCGCTGCACCACAATCTTACGTGCGGTCGCCACCCCGTCAATGATGAAAACTGATTTCTGCGGTCAGTTTCGATCATGATCTTGCAAAAAGCGATACCGGTCACTTATGGTTTGTTAAACGGTTAACGAGCGTGGTGGGAATCACATTGAGGGTTCCGGCTCAGCACTTGAGGAGACAGCATGAACTCGACGACGGAACAGGCTCCGGCATTGCCCGAAGCCCGCCGAGTCCCGGCCCGGGCAGGTGGGAACGCCCCCGCCCCCGGTCTGAAGAAACGGAAGAGGAGCAAGGTCCCGCAGCAGAGTTTCCGGTCCCGTCTGCGACGCGACAAGCAGATGCTCCTCATGATGGTCCCGGGTGTGGCCTTCCTGCTGCTCTTCTTCTATATCCCCATCCTGGGCAACGTCATCGCGTTCCAGGACTACCAGCCCTATCTGGGCATCGGTGACAGCCTTTGGGTGGGCTGGCAGAACTTCGTGGACCTGTTCGGCAACCCGGACTTCATCCACGCTTTCTGGAACACCCTCTACCTGGCTGCTTGGCAGCTGGTCTTCCTTTTCCCGGTGCCGCTGGTGCTGGCCTTGATTGTGGATTCGCTGATCAGCACCCGGGTCCGGCGCGTCTTTCAAAGCATCGCATACCTGCCGCACTTTCTTTCCTGGGTATTGGTGATCGCTTTCTTCCAGCAGATGCTCGGCGGCGCAGGCTTTGTCAACAACCTGCTGCGGGACTGGGGCACGGAGCCGATTCCCTTCATGACCAACCCCGAGACGTTCCCGGTCATGGTTGTGGTCCAGATGATTTGGAAGGACGCCGGCTGGGCAATGATCATTTTCCTGGCAGCCCTTGCCAGCATCGATGCCTCACTCTACGAAGCTGCGGCGGCTGACGGCGCCGGCCGCTGGCGCCGGATGTGGCACATCACCCTGCCCGGCCTCCGGCCCGTGATCGTCCTCCTCCTCATCCTCCGCATTGGCGACATTCTTTCTGTCGGATTTGAGCAGTTCATCCTGCAGCGGGATGCCGTGGGAGCAGGAGCCGCGGAAGTGCTGGACACCTTCACCTACTACACCGGCGTAGTGGGAGGCGGCTGGAGTTCAGGCGCAGCAGCCGGCCTGGCCAAGGGCGTGGTCAGCGCCTTGTTGATCTACGGCGCGAACAAACTTGCCCACCGCTTCGGCGAAGACGGAATTTTTGCAAAGCAGTCCCGCTAGCCCGCGCGGCTGCCGCACAAGGAGAACCCCATGGCAACAACACATTTCACCAGAAAACCCCGGGAACTGACGTACAACCCCAAGCGCCCTGTGTGGAAGGAAAAGCCTTCCGCGCTGTATCAAACGGTCAAAGCAGTTGTCTTGATCGTGTTCAGCTTGTCCATCCTGACACCCATCCTGTTGGTGGTGTCCACGTCCCTCACTGATACCGAGCAACTCGTGAAGGCGGGCGGGTTCGTGCTCTGGCCCGAACGTCCAACGCTGGAGGCCTACGCCACGATCTTCAAGGGCCCCATGGTGCTGCAGTCACTCGGGGTCAGCATGCTGGTCACCGCAGTCGGCACCATCCTGGCACTGTTCGTGACCATCACCATGGCCTACGCCACCAGCCGCACGGTCCTGTTTGGCCGGCCGGTTATCCTCGCTGTCCTGTTCACGCTCCTGTTTGCGCCAGGCCTCATCCCCTCCTTCCTGATGATCCGCCAACTCGGTCTGCTGGACTCGTTGTGGTCGCTGATCCTCCCGGGCATCTTCGGAGCCTTCAACTTCGTGGTGATGCGCTCGTTCTTCATGAACATCCCTGGCGAACTGATCGAAAGTGCCAGGATCGACGGCGCAAACGACTGGCAAATCCTGTGGCGCATCGTGATGCCGCTGTCCAAAGCCGTGATCGCCGTCGTCGGGCTGTTCTACGCCGTCGGTTTCTGGAACTCATTCTTCAACGCCCTGCTCTACATCAACGATCACAGCAAATGGCCCATCCAGTTGCTGCTCCGCAACTTCGTGGTCCAAGGCAGTGGCGCAGCGGACCAGCTGGGAATCACCACCACACCGCCGCCGCAGTCCATCCAGATGGCGGTGGTCGTGGTGGCGCTCGTCCCGATCCTGATGGTCTACCCGTTTCTCCAGAAGCACTTTGCCAAGGGCGTCATCACCGGCGCCGTCAAGGGCTAGCCCAAAGCCAGCCAACACTCGCAAGCTCAAGCCAGCCAGACCCAAAAGCTCAAAATCCTCAGAAATGAAGCAAATAACCAGAAAGGGTTATGCCATGACGAGCACTACCTCTCAGGCTGGATTCAGCCGCCGCGGTTTCCTTGGCCTCGCAGGCCTGGCCGTGACCGCTGCAGGCTTGTCCGCCTGCGGTGGTGGCGGAGCCGCGAGCAACGGAGGCGCCGCTGCCTCCGCCTCGGTCAAGCTGCCAACGTACAAGGAATTCACCGGCGTCACCCCGGACATCGCGGGCAACGCCAAGGGCCTCCAGGCCGGCTACTTCAAACTGCCCACTGCTGTGCAGTCCGTCAAGACGCCGCCGCTCAAGGGCAAGGTCACAGGCCTGACCGAAACCTTCGACACCATGAGCCCGGGCCTGAAGGACAACCCCTTCTGGCAGCGCCTCAACGCCAAGCTCGGCGGCGACCTGGAGCTGCAAATCGCCGAAGACATCGGAGACGGGTACCCGGCAAAGTTCGCCACGGTCCTGGCCAGCAACGATCTTCCGGACATGATGTGGGTGCCGCCGAACCAAGGCATCCCCAACGTCGGGCCGATGCTCGAAGCCAAGTTCCAGGACCTGACGCCGTACCTCTCCGGTGACGCCGTCCTTGAATACCCCAACCTGGCGGCGCTGAAGCCCGATTCGTGGAAGACCGCCGTCGTGAACGGCAAGATCTGGGGAGCTCCCATCCCCAGCACCCCCTTCGGCCAGGTGTATGTGGGCAACCACGACGTGTGGGCCCAGGTGGGTGGCTTCGAAGCGGGCAGTGCTGACGAATTCCTGGAGAAAGCCAAGGAGCTGACCCGGCCGGGCGAACAGAAATACGCGCTGGAACCCGCCTACATCAATGCCCTCCACATGGTCACCGAATGGTTTGGCGCCCCGAACAGCTGGGCCGTGAACAAAGACCGCACCCTCACTCACCTGTACGAGACTGACGAATATATGGCCGGCGTGGAGTTCACGGCCAAAATGTTCGCAGCGGGCGTCTTCTACCCGGATTCCAAGGCCACGGACATCCGTTCCCGCGTTGCCAACGGCAGCGTGGCCGCGCAGGTAGTGGTGGGCCCACACGATATCCGTAGCTACCGTGCCCTGAACAAGGACGCCCAATTCGACGTCCTGATCCCGTTTAGTGCCGACGGTAAGGTCAAGCCCGTGTACGACATGGGTTACGGAACGGTGGGCTTCACCCCGTTCAAGAAGGCTGAAAAGGGCAAGATCCGCGAGCTGCTGGCCCTGATCAACTACTTGTCGGCCCCGTTCGGGACGGTTGAGTACATGCAGAAGAACTTCGGCGAGCTCGGCCAGGATTACACCATCGACGCCTCCGGCAACCCGGTGCGTACCGAGACGGGAACCATCAACGCACCCGGCCTGGTCTCGGCGCTGAACATCATGTCCAGCCCGGAAAACGTCATCTTCAACCCGGGCTTCGATGACGACACCCGATACGTCAGCCAGCAGGAAGAAAAGCTGCTCGAGTTCGCATGGCGCAATCCCACCAACGGTTCCTACTCGGACACCAACGCCAAGGTGGGCGCCAAGATCACCAAGCAGCTGCGCGACAAAGTAGTGGACATCATTACCGGCCGCGCCAAGATCGACGAGCTAAAGGACGCGGTCAAGCGCTGGAAGAGCGAAGGCGGCGACAAGATGCGCGATGAGTACCAGGCCGCGTTGGACCCCAACGCGCCGGTATTCAGGAGCTAGCCTCAAACCAACAACGAATCAACGCGCAAAAACGTAGAACACAGCAGGGGGAACCATGGCAAAAGCGAGCAGCACCGGAGTCAGGCCGACCATCCGAATGGTGGCCGAATTGGCAGGCGTCTCCACGGCCACGGTTTCCTACGTACTGTCAGGTCGCCGGGGCGATGGCGGACCAGGGGTCTCGGATCCGACGGCGGAAAAGGTCAAGGCAGCTGCGGAGCGGCTCGGCTACCGCCCCAACCAGGCGGCCCGGGCCATCCGGACGGGCCGCACAAATACGGTGATCCTGTCATTGACCATGCTGTCCGATCCGTGGTCACTGTCCGTCATCGAGGCTGTACAGAAGGCAGCAGTTCCGCTGGGCATCACACCGATGATCCTGGGCGACGCCGATTGGGTCAAAGTACTCGGCACGCACAATGCCGATGCTGTGTTCGTGGACGCAGTCCGTCCTGACCAGCGGGACGCCCTGCGCAAGCTCGCCGAGCATGGAACCACATTGGTGGTCTTTGATGAAGAGGTACAAGCGGAAGGCTTTGACGTCATCCGTTCCATCGCCGGGCCTGGCTGCCGTATGGCCGTGGAGCACCTGCTCCACGGCCATCGGAAGGTCGCCTGCCTGACCCCGGCAACAGCCGCAGGCACCTCTGGCGGGACCCGGTACCGGGCCTACTCGGATGCTCTGGCCGCGGCACAAATCCGGGAACGCGACGACTATGTTGGCCTGTTCGATGGCACCAGTGCGGGGGCCTATGCAGCGGCAACCCGGGTGCTCAGCATGCCGGACCGGCCAACCGCCATCTACGCCACCACGGATTACGCCGCAGTCAGCGCCATCAACGCTGCCCAGCGTTTGGGCCTCGCCGTTGGAACTGACGTTGACATCATCGGTGTGGGCAACACCGTGGAAGGCGAACGGATGTCGCCATCCCTCAGCACTGTGGGTCCCGTCGATTTCTTCGACAAACTCGCCAGGCTGCTCCTGCGGCGGGCAACAGGGCACACAGCGCCGGAGCCGCCCGGCGTCCTCAACTTCCCCTGGCACTTGTTCGTGCGCGAATCGGCGCCGCACCGCAGTGCCGCAACCAGACTTTACTAAGAACAGCAGAAGGAAATTGCACACCATGGAAAAGGATTTGAAGGTCGGCATCGTGGGTTTCGGCCTGCGTTCAGGGCTGTGGAAGCACGCCCACAAGCCGGGCCAAGGCTCGGAGGTCACCATTGTTTGTGACCTCAGCGAACGTGGCCGGGCAGACGCTGCAGAACGCATTCCGTCAGCCCGCGTTACTGGGGACCTGGAGGAATTGCTGACCAGCGGAATCGACGCCGTCCTGGTCCTGACCCCCGATAACCAGCACGCCGCCGTCGCCATCCGAACACTCAAAGCGGGCATCCCCACCTTCTGTGAGAAGCCACTGGACATCACAGTGGAGGCGGCGGACCTGATCCTTAAGACGGCCTACGAAACCGGCACGCGCCTGTATGTCGGCCACAACATGCGCCACATGCCCGTTGTAGTGCAGATGCGCCAACTCATCGAAGAAGGGAGGATCGGCGACGTCAAGGCCGTTTGGTGCCGCCACTTCGTCGGCCACGGAGGCGACTACTACTTCAAGGACTGGCACGCCCAGCGCGCCAATGTCACCTCGCTGCTCCTACAAAAGGGTGCTCACGACATCGACGTAATCCACTGGCTCGCCGGCGGGTACACCAAGCGGGTTGCCGCCGTCGGAGATCTCGCTGTCTACGGCGACGTCGCCAACCGTGCTGACAACACGGGCAAGCGCATGGGGGACTGGTTCTCCTTGGACAACTGGCCGCCCACCGAGCAGAAGGACTTGGCCGAGTCGATCGACGTCGAGGATATCTCCATGATGAACATGGTGCTGGATAACGGCGTCCTGGCCTCGTATCAGCAGTGCCATTTCACGCCCGACTACTGGCGCAATTACACCGTCATCGGCACCAAGGGGCGGATCGAGAACCTTGGCGATGGGCCAGGCGAAACCATCAACGTGTGGACCAGTCGGTCACCGGGCTATGCCGCTCCGGACGAGGTCATCACCATCCAGGACGGCGAAGGTGGCCACGGCGGCGCGGACCCGCGCTTGATCGAGGAATTCCTGCGCTTCGCGTCCGAAGGCGGCAAAACGCAGACCAGCCCCATCGCCGCCCGCCAGGCTGTGGTGGCCGGCATCCTCGCGGCCGAATCACTGCGGGGGGACGGCTCAGCGCGCGAGGTGCCCGAGCTCCCTGCCGAGCTGGTGGAGTACTTCGATGCCGGCCAGCCCGCCCTGGTCCGCGACTGACCGCGCTTGGTTAGCGGGCGCTGGATAGCTCGATAAGCTCGGTCATGACGGTTTGAAGTGACTCGCAAACCGTCATGACCGATTTTCGTTTCATTGTTTCTGGCCGGGCCAGGATGTCGATCTTGCGCACCGAATTCACGCCGGAGAGCGGACGCAAAACGACGCCTGCGTCCAATACACGGCGGGCCGTGAAGCGCGGCAGCAACCCGATCGCACCACCCGCGGAGACGAGCGCAGCAACAGTTGAGTAGTCGTTGATGCGGTGCAGCACCTCTGCAGGCCGCCCGCTGACAGCCACGACGGCGGCGAGGACGTCAGCGGGGGAGTAGCCATCGCGGCTGGTCACCCAAGGTTCGTCAACGACGTCGGACGGTTCCAGTTCGCGCCGGTTTGCCAGCGGGTGGGCCGTGGGGAGCGCGATGTCCAAAGGCTCGTCCGCGAGCGGAATCACCGCCACTTTGTCCCCGGGCCACGGCGGGCTGTTATCCATCCGGTGCGCCAAAACCAAGTCGTACCGTGCCGCCAACCCCGGGAAGTCTTCCTGGGCCACGTCTTCATCGGACAGTCGCAGTCGGGGTGACTTCCCGCCGTCGGACGCCAACAGTGCCGCCAACGGGGCAAACAGCGCCTGCCCCGCACTGTGGAACGCGCTCACGCTGACCGGCGCGTCGGGAGCATCGTGATAGGCGCCGATGGCTGCCCGCGCGTCTGCCATGGCATTCACGACGGCGGCACCCGCCTCGGCGAGCACGCGGCCTGCATCGGTGAGCACCAGAGCCCGGCCCTCCTTGCGCGTCAACGGCACGTCCACGGACTTCTGCAGCAGGGCAAGCTGCTGGGAAACGGCCGACGGCGTCACCATGAGTGTTTCGGCCACGGCCTTCACGCTGCCAAGGTCGCCAAGCTCCCGGAGCATCTGCAGCTGGTGGATTTCCATTAGCAAATCCTAAATCGTTGATTGAGAAGAATCTAGTTGTGCTAAATCGTGGGCGGGGCTCTAATGGACTCAGCAGCAGTGCAGCAGCCCCAGCCAGTGAGGAATTCCATGAAGGCTCTCTACAAATCCGGACCGCACGCAGGGTTCGAACTCGTCGAACGTCCCGAGCCCGAAGCGGGGCCCAGCGACGTCAAGATCCGTGTGATGACCACCGGTATCTGCGGCACCGACCTCCACGTCCAGAGCTGGGACGCCTGGGCGCAGGGCATCATCGAAACACCGCTCATCGCCGGCCACGAGTTCTACGGTGAAGTCGTGGAAATCGGCGAGGATGTCCGCGACGTTAAGGTGGGGGACAGGGTCTCCGGTGAAGGCCACGTGGTGTGCGGAATCTGCCGCAACTGCCGTGCCGGTCGCCGCCAGATGTGCATCCACACCGTCTCCGTTGGTGTCCAGCGCGATGGTGCGTTCGCCGAATACGTCGTTATTCCGGAGACGAACGTCTGGGTCCATCACGATGAATCCGTCACCCCTGAACTCGGCGCGATTTTCGATCCCTTCGGGAACGCCGTCCACACTGCCCTCAGCTTCCCGCTGGTCGGCGAGGATGTGCTCATCACGGGCGCGGGACCCATCGGCCTGATGGCCATCGCGGTCGCCCGCCACGCAGGTGCACGCAAGATCGCCATCACGGACGTCTCCGCTCCGCGCTTGGAACTGGCCCGGCAGATGGGCGTGGACCTCGCCGTCGACGTGTCCAAGATGCGCGTCCGCGAAGCACAGCAGGAACTGGGTATGCGCGAAGGGTTCGACATCGGACTGGAAATGTCCGGACACCCCACGGCACTGCCTGAGATGATCGACAACATGAACCACGGCGGACGCATCGCCATGCTGGGCCTCCCCAGCCAGTCCATCGACATCGACTGGGGCAAGGTAGTGACCCACATGCTCACGCTTAAGGGCATCTACGGCCGCGAAATGTTCGAGACCTGGTACGCCATGAGCGCCATGCTGTCCTCCAACCCTGTGCTGCACCGCAACATCTCAGCCGTCGTTACGGACAAGCTGTCCGCAAAGGACTGGGAAAAGGGCTTCGAGATTGCCCGCAACGGCACCGGCGGCAAAGTGGTCCTGGACTGGACTGAACTGTAACCCGGACCGAACTGTAACCCGGATCCCAAAAAACTCTAGGAGCACCCATGTACTCAGCCATCAAAGACCAACTGCAGGGCGAACTGGACGAGATCCGCACAGCCGGCCTCTTCAAGACCGAACGCCACATCGATTCCCCGCAGGCAAGCCACATCGCCGCCGGCCAGCTCGGCCAGCCGGCCAACAAGGTCCTGAACTTCTGCGCCAATAACTACCTGGGTCTGGCCGACCACCCTGACATCATTGACGCCGCAAAGTCCGCCATGGATGAGCGGGGCTTCGGAATGGCGTCCGTGCGCTTCATTTGCGGAACCCAGGACCTGCACCTGGAACTCGAAACCCGTGTCTCCACATTCCTGGGGACCGAGGACACCATCCTCTTCTCCAGCTGCTTCGACGCCAACGGTGGCGTGTTCGAGTCCCTCTTCGGCCCCGAAGACGCCATCATCTCGGACTCCCTCAACCACGCGTCAATCATCGACGGCATCCGCCTGAGCAAGGCCAAGCGCTTCCGCTACGCAAACCAAGACATGGCAGACCTTGAAGCCAAGCTCGTAGAGGCACAGGGGTCGCGCCGGAAGATCATCGTCACGGACGGTGTCTTCTCCATGGACGGTTACCTTGCACCACTCGAAGCCATCTGCGACCTCGCCGAGAAGCACGATGCATTGGTCATGGTGGACGACTCCCACGCCGTTGGCTTCATGGGCCCCACCGGCGCAGGCACCCCCGAGCACGCTGGTGTTTCCGAACGCGTGGATATCTACACGGGCACCTTTGGCAAGGCCCTCGGCGGAGCCTCGGGTGGTTACGTTTCCGGCCGCGGCGAAATCGTCGCCATGCTGCGCCAGAAGGCCCGCCCCTACCTGTTCTCCAACTCCCTCGCCCCGGCCATTGTTGCGGCCACTATCAAGGCGATCGAGCTCGTGCAGGAATCCGGAGAGCTCCGAACCCACCTGTTCGAGAATGCAGCGCTGTTCCGTCGCCGCATGAGCGAAGAAGGCTTCGAGCTCCTTGACGGCGAACACGCCATTATCCCCGTGATGTTCGGCGACGCCGTGGTGGCTGCCAAGGTCGCCGACGAAATGCTCAACAATGGCGTCTTCGTTACAGCCTTCAGCTTCCCTGTGGTGCCGAAGGGTGTGGCCCGGATTCGCGTGCAGCTTTCCGCTGCCCACAGCGCGGACGACGTCGAAGCGTGCGTTCAGGCGTTCGTCAAGAGTCGCGCCGCGGTCGCCTAGGCAAAACCTTCTCTCACATCCCTCGGGCTTCCGGCCGGATGCTCTCTCACATCCCTCGGGCTTCCGGCCGGATGCTCTCTCACTTTCTTCAGAAAAGTAAGAGAGCATCCGCCCTAAAGGTGCCGAAGGTATCTTTCCGGGGCGTCCAAGAATGAGCGCCAGTTGGTGATCAGATCCAGGTCGGCCCATTGCCTGGGACGTAACCCCCACTGCCCGACTTCGAGTATTTGGGCGCCCGGAAGTGCGGCAAGCAGGGGCGAGTGCGTTGACATGATGACCTGGGACTTGCCTCCAACCAGCAGCTCCTTGAGGACCGACAGCAGGCTGAGGCAGCCATTGAAGGACAACGCTGATTCCGGCTCGTCCAATACCCATAATCCGTGTCCGCGAAACCGGTCGACAGCGAGCTCGAGGAACGATTCGCCATGGGACATGTCGTGGAAGGGCAGGTCGCCGTACATGCTGGGGTTCTTCTCCAGATAGGTGAAAAAACCATGCATCGTCTCAGCCCGGAGGAAGTAGCCCCGCCGGCTGCTTCCGGCGTTGCGGATGAGTTGCAGGTGGTTGCCCAATTCGGATTCCGTGGACCTTGTGGTGTGCCGGGCGCCCGTTGAGCCGCCCTCCGGTGACAAACCGTATGCCAAGGCGATGGCCTCGACCACTGTGGACTTACCAGAACCGTTTTCGCCTACGAGGATGGTTGCAGGAGTCAGATCCAGACCTTGTTCCAGAAGCTGCGTTACCGGAGGCAGGATGGCCGGCCAACGGCTGCGGTCCAGCGCGTTGGCGGGATCTTCTGCCACTCGTCGAATGGGATGGTTGAGGTGCATGCCGTCATTGTTGCAGCCCTGGCCGACGTTGAGGCCGCCGGGAAGGGCGTGGGATGTGAGAGGGCGTTCGCCGGGAAGGGCGTGGGATGTGAGAGAGCATCGGGTCTGACAGGATGGAGCCATGGCTTCGAATTATGACGTGGTAATCGTTGGCGGCGGCATTGGCGGACTGTCTCTGGCCGCGGCGCTCGCAGGCAAGTGCACTGTGGCCCTCGTCGAGGCTGAGCAGTCCCTGGCTTTCCATACTTCCTCACGTTCCGCCCGGCAACTGATCCCCAGCTACGGTCCGGCCGTGGTCCAAGCCCTGACCATCCGCACGCTCGAGATGTTGGCAGCCCGGGACGCAGAGGCAGCAACGCCGATCCTCACTCCAAGGGGCTTCATGCTTGTAGGCGATGAGGACTCCGTGCGCGCCGAGGCGAGTGGAAACATGCACCCCATCCCGCACGATGAAGCCATGCGTTTGTGCCCGGCCCTGAATCCCGATTCATTCACCGCCGCAGGACTGGATAACGGCTCCTTCGGCTGCGATGCCCCGCTGTTGCTGGAGGAACACCGGCGGACGGCCGAGGCCGCAGGCGTTGACATCATCACCGGAGCCAAAGTGCACTCGGCCCAGCGGCTGGGGAGCGGCTGGCAGCTGGGCGCGGGCACCGAAGGGTTCCAGTCCGGCGTCGTGGTCAACGCGGCAGGTGCCTGGGCGGACGAGCTGGCCGTCATCAGCGGCGTGGAGAAGTTAGGGCTGCAACCGTACCGGCGGACCGCCGCGATTGTGAACGTGGAGAACCCGTTGACGCCGGAAACGCCGATGGTGTGTGCCGCTGATGACACGTTCTACTTCCGCGCTGAGGGCAACCAGGTGCTGATTTCGCCGTCGGAAACCGTGCCAAGCGGAGCCGAGGATGCCAAGCCCTACGCCGGTGACGTGGAGAAGCTGATCAACAAACTCAACACCGTCACGTCCTTGGGGATCCGCTCCGTAGACCGCGCCTGGACGGGCCTCAGGACAGAAGCGGCTGACGGAATCCCCGTGGTGGGTTTCGACGCCGAAGCGCCCGGCTTTTTCTGGCTCGCCGGACAAGGAGGCTACGGTTTCCAAACGTCATCCGCCATTGCGGAGTTGGCGGCCGCACTCATCCTCGGCGAGGTAAAGGACGACAGTCCGGAATCCCGGACAGCGGAGCAGCTCTCGGCAGTACGCTGGTCCATCCGGCGCTGAACAATAGGGACATGAGCGGAAACACGAACGGACACAGCACACTCATCGCCAACATTGGTGAGCTAATGACCCAGGACCTGGAGCGCCGGGTTCTCAAGGACGCAGCGATCGTGTTCGAAGGCGAGCGCATCGCGTGGATAGGGTCCAGCAAGGACGCCCCGTCAGCTGACGAAAAGATCGACGCCGAGGGCCGCGCCATCCTGCCTGGTTGGGTCGACTCACATTCCCACTTGGTGTTCGCAGGGGACCGAACCGCTGAGTTCGAGGCCCGCATGGCCGGCGAAAGCTACAGCGCCGGCGGGATCGCCGTGACCACTGTTGCCACGCGCAGCGTCAGCGACGACGAACTTACCCGCCTTGTGCGGGACCGCGTGGCTGAGGCTGTCTCGCAGGGAACCACTTACCTGGAGAGCAAGACCGGCTACGGATTGGACGTCGAGAACGAGGCCCGAAGCGCCCGCATCGCCGCAGCCGAAGTGGACGAGGTCACCTACCTCGGCGCGCATTTGGTCCCCAACGGTTCCGATCCCGAGGAATACACGGACCTGGTTTGCGGGCCAATGCTCGAGGCCGTCCTGCCGCATGTCCGCTGGGCTGATGTCTTCTGCGAGCGCGGTGCGTTTACTGAGGACCAGTCGCGTCGGGTCCTCACTGCTGCCCGCAACGCGGGTCTGGGGCTAAGGGTCCACGGCAACCAGCTTGGTGAAGGACCTGGCGTTGCACTCGCCGTGGAGTTCGCGGCCGCGAGCGTGGACCACGTGAACTACCTTTCGGACAAGGACGTCGCGGCGCTCGCGGGAACGTGGGACGGCTGGGATCCGGCTACGGGGACCGGCACGAAAGGCACGGTCGCAACCTGCCTTCCTGCCTGTGACCTGTCCACACGCCAGCCTCTGGCACCCGGCCGTGAACTGATGGACGCCGGCGTGCAGATCGCACTGGCTGCCAACTGCAACCCAGGCACCTCCTACACCAACTCCATGGCGTTCTGCGTGACTACAGCTGTGCTCCAGATGCGCTTGAGCGTCCACGAGGCCGTTCGTGCGGCGACATACGGCGGCGCCTTGGCGTTGGGCAGGGAGTCAGGGAACGACGTCGACGGCGAACGGGCGGTGGGTTCGCTCGCCGTCGGACATCGCGCTGACCTGCACATGTTGAAGGCGCCGTCGGCTACGCACCTGGCTTACCGTCCTGGAATCCCGCTGACGCACTCGGTGTGGCGGGCGGGCGTGCGCGCCGTCTAGGAAACAACAAAGAAGGGCGGTGTTCCGGTGGGAATACCGCCCTTCTTTGTGGGGGATGGAAGGGACTAGGCGCAGCTGAACTTCGCGTCCGCCCAATCACCCCAGTCGTCGCCAGCGTCGTCGCCGTTCTTGTCGGCGATCAACTCGACGTTCTGGACACCTGTGATGTCCACGGTGAGGGGAAGTGCGGCTGAGTCGGCGCTGAGGACGGGAGTCCGCAGCAGCTCCCGCCCGTCGCCCTTCACAATAAACACCACGGAACCGTGCAGGCCCTTGTTCAGCTTGGCGTCGTCCACTCCCGCCACGGCGGTGAAAGCGTTGCACTTGGCCTCGGTGGCGATGCTGATTTGTGAATCGGCGTGGACGCCGATTCCCTTCGGGTACACGACGCCGTCGAGCCGCAAAGCTGGTCCGTCACCGGCGTTCTGCTCACCGTTGGCCCGGTCCCGTTCCGCGGGGCCCCAGCCGTTGGTGCTGCCGATCCAGGGCAGGTCTGAGGCGAAAACGGTTCCTGACAGGACGGGCGCCGGCGGTTCCTGGGATGTGGAGGAACAGGTGAACCTGGCATCGGCCCAGTCAGCGTGGTCGTTGCCGTTGGAGTCCCCGGCGTCATGGGCTACGAGCTCCACGTACTGGGCGCCGGTGACGTCCACGGTGAGTGGCAGGGGAGCGCTGGCAGCCCCCAGTACAGGCGTGGTCACCTTGGTGTTGCCGTCAGCCACCACGGAGAACTTCACACTGCCACGCGTCGGCTGGGCGTCGTCGATGCCCACTGTCGCGGTGAAGGCAGTGCAGTAGCCGCCGAGGTAATAGCGGACCGTGCCGTTGGCGTGGGCTCCCAATCCCTTGGCGTAGATCGTGCCGTTCAGGGTGAGCGGCGTACCGTCGCCGGCCCCGGTGCCGCCGTTGGACTGGTCCTTCTCCACTGGACCCCAGCCATTGGTGGCGCTGACCCACGGGTGGTCGCTGGCGAACACGGTGGTCTGCGGCGGCTTGGGCAGCGTCCGGACGGTGGTGGTGGTGCTGATGGTGCGGCTGCCGGCCGGCTTGCTGCCTGAGGAAACAGCGGTGTAGTTGGCTTTGGCGGTGATGGGGTAGTCACCATCGGCTGAAGCCGGTGCGGTGATCTTCCACGTGGTGGTGAGTGTTCCTCCGGCGGGGAGGGTTGCAGCCGTTGCCGGAGTGGAGGGGGTCGACGTCCACCCCTCCGGCAGGTCGAGCGCAACGGCGAGGCCGCTGATGGCAGCAGGCTCGTCGGAGGCAAACGTGGTGACGAAGTCCTGCGCCTTCCCCTGCTGGATGGCATCACCCTGAAGTTCGGCCGAAAGTTGCGCGCAGGCCGGGACAGCGTCCGAGGCGCCCAGGTCCTCCACCAGGAAGTTGTCCAAGGTGAAGTCCGAACCATTTGCGCTGCCCGTGCGCTGCAGCCCCACAAAGTAGTCTCCGCAGAAACCGGTGTCGAGGATCTGCTCGAAGCGCGTGGTTGAGGTTTTCGCATCGATGGCCTGGTTGCCAGTTACTGCCGGACCTGCCTGCGAATCATAACCGGAAACCCAGGCGTATTGCCCTGCCTTGGAGTTCTGGTAGTCGAAGGACACCTTGTACTTGTGGCCCGCCTGGAACGGCACCCTGGCCTCGGTGGTGCGGTAGACCATGCCCGGTCCGCCGTTGGGTGCGCGGTTTTCGTCGTGTGCGATCAGAGACCACGTCCCGTCCAGCACTTCGTCGATCACATTGGTGTGCCAGCCCTTCTGGGTGAAGGGTTCGTTACGTTCGGCGATGTGCGTACGCGGGTCCGTCGAGCCGCCGGCGTCGCCCTTCACGAAGGGTCCCCAGCCCTGATCCACGTTTTCGAAGTCCTCGCCCAGCACGCCTGTGGTGGCCACCCGGGTGGTCTTGACCGCCCTGAAGTCATCCACGCGGACTGTTGCATCGCCGTCGGCCGCCGTGACGGTGACTTTCGCTGCGGTATTGTTCCGCGGCACGTCTACGAGCACCCGTACACGCTGGAATGCAGTCCCGTGCTTCTCGTCACCAGCCACGTAGTTTTCGGCGTTGGACGAATCGATGGTGACGCTTTCGGTCTCACCGTTGATATCGACTGAGAGCGTGGTGGGCCGGGTCTTGCCGGGCTGGATTTCAACCCATGCGCTAACGGATTGGGTTCCGGCGTCCAGATTTATGTCCTGGCTGATCGACGACGGCGTTGCGCCCATCTCGGCGAAGCGGCGGCCTTTGTCGTCGCGAACCTGGGCGACGATGCCGGCGGGGTTCCACGGGGAGAGGTCTGCGCTGTTGAATCCGGGATCGTTGAAGGCTGTGCCTTCGCCGAAGGCGGCATCCTTGGGCAGATCTGCCTTGTTGTTCTTGGGAGCCAGGACGTAGGGCTGTTTGGCGTCCGCGGTGACGGTGACCTGTCCGTTGATCACAGGGACGTCGGCCACCTTCACGCGTCCGTTGTCGGTCAACTTGAACAGTTCAAGCGAGCCGGACTTCGCGAACTCATGGGTGAGTGTCCACGTGCTCGCGCCACCGGCGGGGTTGTAGTGGTAGAGCTTGTCAGCCTTGGCGTTTTCCTTGGAGGACCATGGCAGCAGATATGTTCCACCCTGCAACACGGAGGTTCCGCCCACGGTGATGTTGCGTTCTTCGGCGGTGTTTCCGGTGACAGCTACACCGTCGGCGAGGTCGATCCGCTCAGCGGTCCACTTGGTGATCTGGTGGTGCTGCAGGAACTTCGCCGGCACGTTGGCGGTCCACACGTTCTCGCTGAAGGCGTTGAAGTCGTTCTGTCCGGTCCAGCCTTCGAACTCCACAATGTGGCTCACGCCGAGCTTGGGGTCCGGGTTCCAGACATCTGACTGTGTGTTGTTGATGAAGCGGAGGATCCGGGAGTTGATGCCCTTGTTGGTGGAGCCGCCGTACTTTTCGTCATTTGCCCAGTGGGACCACGTGTTGTTCCGGGACAGATGGTCAGCCCATTCGGAGCCCACCCGGAAGCCATTCTTCACCAGCTCCTGCTGCAGCCTTTCGGCGAGCCAGCCGAACTCGTAATAGACGTCCACGTAGACGAAGTCCAGGTTCTTGTCCGTGGCCTCGCGAAGCTCCTTGATGCGCTGGGCCAGCTTGCCGGAGTTGATGTCCTCGCGCTGGTTCATGTAGTACGACTGGTCCAGCCAGTTCCAGCCCAAGCCCCTGTCCGCCCGGAGGAGATCTTCGCTGAAGGACTTGGCCTCAGGATAGATCTCGGTGGCATTGATGTGAACGCCGAAGCTGGCATTCCAGTCCTTGCCCTCCTTGACCAGCGTGTTCAAGTCCTTGAGGCCGCCGGCGCGGGTGTTGAAGTTGTTGCCGTAATCGGTGTTGGCGGAGTCGTGGCCCTCGCTGGTGTAGCCCTTGAGCATGGCCACCTGGCCGAGCCCGTCCGTTGCCAGGGAGATGCGTTTGACGTCGTCCAAGGTCCGCAGGAAGGGGTGGGTTGCCTGCGAGGCGAAGTTGAACGGGATATGGGTGATCACGTTGTCCGGGGTCTGTTCGCCCTTGTTGGGGCTGACCTGGATGGACCTCATGGCGATCGCGGCGTCCTGCCAGTCCACGCCGCCGTCGGCGTTGGCGTCAGGGGTGATGGCCAGGCGCGTCCAAGGAAGCTCCTCGGTGGCGGTTGCCCCGTCGGCGCGGTACAGCCATTGGCCGCTGGCAAGCCCCATGGTCACTCCGCCGGCACCGTCGCTGACGGCTTGGCGCCAGAAGCGGCCCCGGTCCTTGGCTCCGGGGCCGGAAGAGGTGTCGTAGAGGGCGTTGGATTCGACGGCGGCACCCAGGGTTGCTGTGTTGGCCAGCGCGTAGGCCGAACTCTTGGCAGCGGCATCCAAAGGAGTCGACGCGGTGATAGGCGTGAATTCGTCTCCCGTCACGCTCCGGTCCACGGAAAGGTTGGCCGTGGACACCTGGGCGCCGGGCTGCGTGGAGCCTACCGTAACCAGGTTGAGGCGGGGGAGTTGCAGGGTCTTCACCAGGTACTCCGTGGAGTCCTTGATCTCGGTGACGTTGAACGAGACCACGTTCTTCTTCACGGACAGCCGGGCCTTGATGACAGTGTTGCCGAAGTCGGGCACAGTGAGGACGTAGTCCCGTGCGTCTTTTCCAGAGGCGGCGGATGTTCCGGAGACCGTGTACTCCGCGCCATTGAGGGTGACCGTGCTTAGCCGCGTTGTGGTGCCGTCGAGGCGCGCCTTGGTGGCGGCGTCTGTATAGCCGAGGACCTGCGGGAATGTGGTGGCGACGTCCACGCGGAGATTGCCGGACGTGATGGTGGCAGTGTCTGCGGCGCTGACGATGTCTGCCGGTTGGGTAGACAGTGCCGCGGTGGCGGGCTGAAGAGCTGCCGGCCCTAGTGAGGATGAGGCGACGACGCAGGCCAAGCTCAACGAGGCAAGGCGTCTGGAGGAGGACAAGCCGGGCATTATGCTCCTTCTTGATTTTTCCGAGCGAGTAACGATCATGTTCTTGCGGACTCGTCCAACACTGCTGCATGAGACAGAAGTTGACAAGAGTTAACAAGCAATTAACTAAATTGCACATCTCAGCACACGCTTTCCTTGATCTGAGTACCGCGTCGGCCGCGCACAGTTAATGAGCGGTCTTCGCCCAGGAATGATCCTTGTGAGATCGAAAATGATCGTTTAGTGTTTCTATAGATCAGAAAACGTCATTAAGCTGAGCGGGAGCGGAACAAACGATGAGCGAGAACACACTGGGCGCCTTCATGGACGAAGAGCTGGTTTCCCAGCCCGAGGTCTGGCAGCGGGCAGTCGAGCAGGCCCGCGCCGAACAACTGCTTCCCGCAGACGGAAAACGCATCGCAGTGATCGGCTGCGGCACGTCCTGGTTCATGGCCCAGAGCTATGCTGCCGCCCGCGAATCCGCCGGCAAGGGGGTAACGGACGCGTTCGCTGCATCCGAGGCTTTCCTGAACAGCAACAGTGCCGATCGCCAGTACGACGCCGTTGTGGCCATCACGCGGTCAGGCACCACCACTGAGGTGCTGGAGATCTTGTCTGAGCTGAAGGGGATCGTCCCCACCGTTGCGATCATCGGGGACACCTCCTCGCCGATCGTTGAACTGGCAGGCGCCGTGGTTGGCCTCCAATACGCCGATGAGCGTTCCGTGGTACAGACCCGCTTCGCCACCACAGCATTGGTCTACATGCTGACCAGCCTTGGTATCGATGTGCAGCAGGCAATTGAGGATGCCCGTGATGCAGTGACTGCTCCCGTCTCCCAAGAATTGTTGGATGCGGAACAGTTCACCTTCCTCGGCACCGGCTGGACGGTTGGACTGGCCCACGAAGCCGGCCTGAAGATGCGCGAAGCCGTGCAGGGTTGGACCGAGTCCTACCCGGCAATGGAATACCGGCACGGTCCCATCTCCATAGCTGCCCCCGGCCGCGTCACCTGGCTGTTCGGAACCCAGCCCGAGGGCTTGGACAGTGATATGGCCGTCACCGGCGCCCTCTACATCCACACGGACAAGCACCCGCTGGCTGAACTGGCTCGTGTCCACAAAGTCACCCTGGAGCGTGCACGCGTCCGGGGACTGAATCCGGACCTGCCCCGCAACCTGACGCGCTCCGTTATTCTCGACGCCTCCGCCTAGGCAACCGACATGGTCCTCGGAGCCGCGGAATCAGCGGTCCTGTCATTCGACGTCGGCGGGACGGACATCAAGGCTGGATTGGTGGACGCCCAGGGGACCGTCCTGGGCATGCGCCGCGTCCCTACGCCGTTGGATCCGGCCCGCCCCGGCGAAGCGGTCCTGGACAGGCTCGCTGAGCTTGCTGCCGAGCTGGCTTCCGAGTTCCCGGGCTCACCCGCCCGGGCCGCCGGCATTATTGTTCCCGGAATCGTGGACTCCGTGGCCGGTGTGGGTATCTACTCCGCTAATCTCGGATGGCGTAACTTCCCGTTCACGGCCGAAGCTGAAAAACGGCTCGGGATCCCGGTGGCGTTCGACCACGATGTCCGTTCCGCAGCTGCCGTGGAACACAGCTTCGGCGGTTCGAAGGAATTCAACGACGTTGTGGTGATGGTGGTGGGAACCGGCATCGCCGCTGCCGTCTTCTCAGGCGGTAGGGCTGTCACTGCGGGAGGTTTCGCCGGCGAACTCGGCCATGCCCAGGTTCCGGACCCCGATGCTGCCCCTGGCGCCGCGGGCTCCACGATCCTGGAAGCGGTGGGCTCAGCCGGGGCCATCGCCAGGCGTTACCATCAGGCGTCCGGAGACAGGGTGGACGGCGCTCGCGGGGTACTGCGCAGGGCAAGCGCAGGGGATGCCATCGCTGCCCGCGTTTGGGCCGACGCCGTGGATGCCCTGGCCTTCACCATCTGCCAGTGCGTGAACATCATTGGAACAGAAGCCGTGGTGATCGGCGGAGGCCTCGCTGAAGCAGGCGATGACCTGCTCGAGCCGCTTCGTAAGCGGGTTGACGGGATTCTCGACTTCCAGCGTCGGCCCCATCTCATCCGAGCCCAGCTGGGACAGGATGCCGGCTTGCTCGGTGCTGCCCTGAACGCCCGGGCACTCTTGGGCGGCGCACGATGAAGCGGGCAAACATGAACCGTGTTATCACCGTCACTCCCAATCCGGCCATCGACATGACCTACACCGTTCACGGGATCACCGAGGGCTCAAGCCACCGCGTGCCCACGCCCCTAAGCCGTGCCGGAGGCAAGGGAATTAACGTAGCCCGTGTCACTCACCAGCTCGGATACCCCGTGCTCGCCATTGCACCCACCGGCGGTGCTGCAGGGCAGACCCTCGCAGCTGAACTGTGGACCAGCGGCGTACCGCACACCCTGGTGGGAGTGGCCGCCGAAACCCGCCGAAGCATCGCGCTGGTGGACACTGTCGCAGGGGAAACATCCATCTTCAATGAGGAGGGCCAAGCACTCCTGCCGGATGACTGGCGCTCACTCCGGATGGCCGTAGTTGAGGCCGTGAGCGGAAACCGGAACCTGCCGGCCTCCGTCCTGGTCGGTTCGGGAAGCCTGCCGCCGGGCGCTCCCGCTGATTTCTACCCGGAACTGGTGCGCCTGGCCCACGACGCCGGTATCCCCGCCATTATCGACACCTCAGGTCCCGGGATCATCGCCGCAGCCAAAGCCGGCGCCGACATCCTCAAACCGAATCATCACGAGCTGGCCGATGCGACGGGGGAGTCCAGCCTGGAGGCAGCCGCTCTTGCACTGATCGACATGGGTGCCCGCACGGTCCTCGTCAGCGCCGGCGCTGACGGCATGCTCGCCTTCGACCACGCAGCCCCGGGCGGCTACTGGAGCGCCCGCCTGCCGGAAGCGCTCAGCGGCAACCCCACAGGGGCGGGCGACGCCGGTGTGGCCGCTGCCGCCGTCGCACTCGCCGAAGGCATCACCGAGCCCCGTGAGATTCTTCGTCGGGCCACCGCCTGGTCAGCCGCGGCCGTGCTCATGCCTGCCGCGGGTGAAATCTCGCCGCGGTACCAGGACCTTCAAGACCAATTGATCGTGACATGGAAGGAGACCCGGTGACCCTGGTCAACACGCGGGAACTCATGGACAGGGCCGCCGCCGCAGGCACAGGCCAAGGCGCATTCAACATCATCCATATCGAAACTGCCGAAGGCTTGGTGGCAGGGGCCGAAGCGGCCGGTGTTCCACTAATTCTGCAGATTTCCGAGAACTGCGCCACGTACCACGGTGGACTCGAGCCCATTGCGTCGGCAGCCCTGGCAATCGCCCGGTCAGCCGCCGTGCCCGTTGCCCTTCACCTGGATCACGCAGAATCCGAAGACCTCGCCCTTGCAGCAGTGGACCTTGGTTTCGGTTCCGTCATGTACGACGGCGCCCATTTGCCGTACGAGTGGAACGTGGAAGTCACACAACGCGTGGCCAAGTACGCCCACGAGCGTGGTGTCTATGTGGAGGCCGAGCTCGGAAAAGTGGGTGGCAAGGACGGAGCCCACGCTCCCGGTGTCCGAACAGACCCAGCCGAGGCCCACGCATTCGTCGAGGCAACAGGAGTGGACGCGCTGGCCGTTGCTGTCGGCTCCTCCCATGCCATGACCGAACGCAGCGCCGCCCTGGACCTGCAGCTCATCACCAGGCTGAAGACCGCGGTGGGAAAACCACTGGTCCTCCACGGCTCCTCCGGTGTGACAGATGACATGCTTATAGCCGCTATCCGAGCGGGTATGACTAAGATCAACGTATCCACACATTTGAACGGGTTCTTTACCCGCGCCGTCCGTGAGTACCTCGATGCCAACCCTGCAGTGGTGGATTCCCGGAAATACATCAAGGCCGGCCGGGATGCCCTTGTGCTGGAGTCCGCACGTATGCTGACGCTGTTCGCCAAAGCGAATTAGCTGGAACCCGCGAAAGGCTTGTCATGACCCGCACCGATCGGCTCACTGCCATACTCGACCTCCTGGCCGAGTCCGGCCATGTGGAAGTCGAGGACATCGTGACCCGCCTGGGCGTATCACCTGCCACGGCCCGCAGGGATCTTGACAGCCTTGCCAAACAGCGGTTGCTCAGTCGCACCCGTGGTGGCGCAACAACGGGGTCCGTTGCCTACGACCTGCCGGGCCGTTACAACCGTGACGACCATGCTGAGGCGAAGCAGGAGATCGCCTTGGCCGCTTCGGCGTTGATCCGCCCTGGTGCCGTGATTGGCCTCAGCGGCGGAACCACCAACACCGCGTTGGCGCAGTTGCTGTCCACCCGCGAGGACCTCAACGCACCTTCAAACCGGCCGACCCTTACCGTGGTGACAAACGCGATCAACATCGCCTCGCAGCTTGCGGTCCGTCCGAACATCAAGATCATGGTCACCGGCGGCATCCTCAACCCGCGCTCCTATGAGCTGGTGGGTCCCTACACCGACGTCATCATGCAAAAGGTTGCCTTGGATATTGCATTCATCGGCGTCAACGGCGTGGACCCGGACCTCGGCCCCACCATTACCGACGAAGGCGAAGCCATGGTCAATACCGTGATGGCACGCCGTGCCACGGAGTCCTACGTCGTGGCAGACTCTTCCAAAGTGGGCCGCCGCTCCTTTGCCGCCATGGCAGGCTACGACTTCAGGCACCTCATCACGGACTCCGGCATCAGCGCGGAGCACAAAGCTGCGTTCGAAGCCAAGGGCACGGAAGTCATCGTGGCACCTGCTGGCTGAGGTTGCGCCCGCCACGGCTTGCCCGGCTAGAAACGCACCCTCGGCGCGTGCAGCACTGAGTCGTCTACTTCGCGGGGAACCCACTGGCTGAACGGTACATCCAGGCTGTACTGGTCGTCGTCGTTCTTGATCAGGGTGCGCAGCTCGGCGTTGTCGGGGTTATTGAGCGACTCGAAGTACTCCACCGTCCAGTGAAACCAGCGCATGCAGAACAAGCGCATAGTCAGCCCGTGCGTGACCAGGAGCGTGTTCGGTGCGTAAGTGGGCTTCTGCCAGTGCCGGTACAGCGTCTCCATGAAGGATGACACCCGGTCATAGACATCCGAGCCGGACTCGCCCTCACGGAACCGGTAGAAGAAATGGCCGTAGAGGTTACGCAGTTCTTTTTGGTCCTCGATCTCTCCGGCGATCTGGAAGTTGGCCCAGTCCTGCTCGCGAAGCCTGGGTTCCTCAATCACCCGCTCGATCAGGGGACCGAGGTTCATGGCTTCGAGTGTCTGGTAGGCGCGCAGGTAGGGGGAAACGTACACGCAGACTTGCTCTCCATCGAGTTTCCGGCGTAAGTCCTCCCCGGCAAGCCGTGCCTGCTCCACACCGCGCTCCGTCAGCGGGATCCGGTAGTCCGGTACACGGTTATAGATGGACGTGTCGGCGTTCGCGGCAGATTGGCCGTGCCGGATCATGAAGATTCTCTCAGGGGCACCCATCCCACCAAGCATAGGGTGCTGCCACGCGTGGTCCGGCAAGGTGGCCGGTTCCCGGCAAAGTGGCAGGTAGTGAGGGCAAGATAGGTACATGTTCCTTGCTTCCCGCCGCCGGCTGCGCGCCGAAGTACTTATTGTGCTGGGCTTGTCCCTGGGGCAGTCAGCCGTCTACTCCGTAGTGCAGCTGCTGGACAAGATGACGCGTGCACCGTTGGCCGATGCCACGTCAACCCTGAACAGGTCGCAAAGCACGCGCGAGTACTTTGACCTCACGTACCAACTGCTGGACATCGTGTTCGCTCTGGTGCCCGTGGCCTTGGTGTTCTACTTCCTGTCCACCAATGCACCCGCCGGCAGGGAAGGCGCGGGCGGCTCGGCATTCGCCCGGCTCGGGTTCAATTTCGCCCGGCCCGGAAAGGACCTTCTCCAAGGTGTTGGCTTGGCCGCTGCGATTGGCATCCCCTCACTCGGCCTGTACGCCGCCGGCCGGGCCATGGGAATCACCACGGCAATTGTCCCCAGTGGCCTCGACGCGTACTGGTGGACTGTGCCGGTGCTGATCCTCTCCGCCATGCGTCACGCGATCGTGGAAGAAGTGATCGTGGTGGGATACCTCATGGACCGCTTCGGCAAATTCGGGTGGAGCATGCCGGTGGCAATTGTGGTCAGTGCCGTCCTGCGGGGAAGCTACCACCTGTATCAGGGCTTCGGGCCGTTCATAGGGAACGTAGTCATGGGCCTGGTGTTCGCATGGATCTATACCAAGACCAAGCGGGTGATGCCCCTGGTGATAGCCCACGCCTTGCTGGACATCGTGGCGTTCGTTGGATTCAGCCTGTTCGGCAAGGCAATGGGACTTGGCTGACCTTAAAAGTATTCGGCCGCCATCGGTGGGTGACGTCGTTGGCACCCGCTGATGGCGGCCGAAGCTAAGCCCGGACATGACTGGCCGGGGCCGGGACCAGCCCGGATGGATGGAACGGTCAGATGGTGACGGCTCCGGAGGCGGTTTCGAAAGTGACAGCCAAGATGCCAGGAGTGCCGTGCGGTGCCATCCACTGGACCGCCACGTCCTCAAGCGGCTTTTCCACCGGCTCGCCCAACCACTCGGTGACGCGTTCAGCCGAGCCCGCAATGGTAAGGCTGGACATCTTGACGTCGCTCTCGTAGATCCTGGACGGGTGCAGCGAGGGATCGCCCTCCCACTTGAGCAGGTACGGGACCTGGGGATCGGCGATCAAGCCGAGGATGCCGATCTGCTGCCACACCAGTTCGCGGCCGTCAGGGAACTTGCGGTTGCCCGGAACGGCGGAGCGGCCAAGGCGGTCTTCGAACGGTGCCAGGTCATCAACAGCGACGCACCAGCCCATCCATCCTCCACCGGCAGCCGAGCGGGCACGGACGGCCTGGCCAAAGGGTGCTTTGTCGGAAGCGGGGTGGTCCAGGACCTCCACCACTTCCAGGTATTTGTTATCCGCAAGGGGAATGATCATGTTCCGGGTACCGAAGCGCGGGTGCACTCCGCCCCGGACAGCGTCCACTCCCAATGCCGCGGAAATTCGTTCGGTAGTGGCCAAAAGGCCATCTCGTTCACAGGCGTAAGAGACGTGATCCATGCGCATGGCTTCATCTTGGCACTTTGTGATCGGGGTCTCAGCTAAGTCAAGCCTAACTAAGGTGGGATGTGTATAACCGGCGACGGTTGCCGTCATGGGGGACGCGAAAAGACCGAAAGATTCCACCGGCGTCATAAAGCTGTCCTGGCCTCCGGACAATTCCTAGACTGGCCCCAGCTCACACCGCATCACATTGCCTGCCGAACCCATGCGTCACGAACAGGAGAACTCCATGTCCCAAGGATGGTCTTTCGAAACCCGCCAGATCCACGCAGGCCAAGAGCCTGACGCCGCCACCGGAGCGCGCTCGCTTCCGATCTACCAGACCACGTCCTTCGTGTTCCCCAGCGCCGAGAGTGCGGCCAACCGCTTTGCCTTGGCCGAGCTCGCCCCCATCTACACCCGGATCGGCAACCCGACGCAGGATGCTGTGGAGCAGCGCGTCGCGAGCCTTGAGGGCGGACTGGGTGCCCTCTTGCTCAGCTCAGGACAGGCCGCGGAGACGTTCGCCATCCTCAATATCGCCGAGGCCGGCGACCACGTCGTAGCGAGCCCCAGCCTGTACGGCGGCACGTACAACCTGCTGGCGCACACGCTGAAGAAGTTCGGAATTTCGGTCACGTTCGTGGAGGACCCGGACAACCTGGACCAGTGGCGTGACGCCGTCCAGCCCAACACCAAGCTGTTCTTCGGTGAGGTCGTGTCCAACCCCCGCCAGGACGTGCTGGACATCGAGGGCATCGCCCGGACCGCACACGAAGCCGGCGTGCCCCTCATCGTCGATAACACCCTGTCCACGCCCTACCTGATCCGTCCCATCGAATGGGGAGCGGACATCGTTGTCCACTCCGCGACCAAATACCTGGGCGGTCACGGTTCCGCAATCGCCGGTGTGATTGTGGACTCCGGCAACTTCGACTTCGGCAAGGACCCCGAGCGCTTCCCTGGATTCAATACCCCGGACCCCGGCTACAACGGTCTGGTCTACGCCCGGGACCTCGGCAAGGACGGTGCGTTGGGCGCCAACCTCTCCTACATTCTCAAGGCCCGCGTCCAGTTGCTTCGCGATCTCGGCTCTGCCGTGTCCCCATTCAACGCCTTCCTCATTGCCCAGGGCCTGGAGACCTTGAGCCTGCGCGTGGAACGCCATGTTGCCAACGCCACCAAGGTGGCCGAATGGCTTGAAAACCACGACGACGTCGAATCGGTCGCCTATGCGGGCCTGCCGTCCAGCCCGTGGTATGACCGTGGCCGGAAGTACGGCCCCAAGGGCACAGGCGCCATCGTTGCCTTCAACATCAAGGGCGGCGTCGAAGCCGGCAAGCGTTTCGTGGACGGACTGGAGTTGCACTCGCACGTCGCCAACATCGGCGACGTCCGCTCCCTGGTCATCCACCCGGCGTCGACTACGCACAGCCAATTGACGGTGGAACAGCAGCTCGCAGCCGGCGTCAGCCCCGGCCTGGTGCGGTTGTCCGTGGGCATCGAGCACGTGGATGACATCATCGCCGACCTCGAAGCCGGCTTCCGGGCCGCCAAGGGCGCCTAACGCCGCGGCTCAAAGTCTCAGCCCGGCTGCCGCCCGCGTCGACGATTATTCGCCGGGCGGCAGTTCCTGGTGCCCGTTCGTGAACGAAGACACCCCAAACCGTCACACTGTTGTCACATTCTTCGCCAGAACCGCCCTCCATTTCCTAGACTCTTCGTATTAGGTCATGAGTGCCAGCACACAGCCCCGGCTTGCTGGCCGGCAACCCTCCTCCGCGGCGGGGTGCCCCGGGTGAAGACCTGGCCTGTTCGCACGCAAGGCGACGGGCAAGCGCGAGGTTAAGGTGTCAAAGGAATGACCATTACTGCTACAGCCCTCCCAAAATCCGGAGAAGAAGACGGAACCGTCAAGTACGCCGGCATCGGTCCGCTGGAACTTGAAGCCGGCGGATTCCTCCCCGACGTTGTCCTCGCTTATGAGACCTGGGGGCAGCTGAACGCCGATGCCTCCAATGCCGTGCTCATCCAGCACGCGCTGACGGGCAGTACACACGTAGCCCGTGGAGCCACCGACGAGGAAGGTTGGTGGGAGCAACTCGTTGGACCGGGTGCCACCATCGACACCAACAAGTTTTTTGTCATCTCCATCAACATCGTGGGCGGCTGTTATGGCAGCACCGGCCCATCATCGGGAGCGCCGGACGGACGTCCTTGGGGCTCACGTTTCCCGTTGGTCACGCTGCGCGACAGCACGGAGGCTGAGGCGCGCCTCGCCGATGCCCTGGGAATCGATGCCTGGCACGCCGTGTTGGGCGGTTCAATGGGCGGCGCCAGGGCCCTTGAATGGGCTGTGACGTTCCCTGGGAGGGTGAAACGGTGCGCCGTCATCTCGGTGGGCGCCTACAGCACGGCCGAGCAGATTGCCTTCGCGCAGGCCCAAACCTTGGCCATCAGGCAGGACCCGAACTTCAATAATGGCGACTATTACGGCGGAACTGCCCCTGAACATGGATTGGCACTGGCCCGGCGCATCGCCCACATCACCTACCGCTCAGCCTTGGAACTGGACTTCCGCTTTGGCAGGGAAGCCCAACACCAAGAGACGCCGCTCGCCGCCGCAGTGTTGGGGGAGCGTGGCCGCTACCAGGTGGAAAGCTACTTGGACCACCAAGGAACAAAGCTGGTCCGCCGTTTCGATGCCAACAGCTACATCGCCATCACCGAAGCCCTGATGTCCCATGACGTCACGCGTGGCCGCGGCCCGCTGGAGCAGGCGTTGTCGCGAACTACGGCTGAGTTCTTCGTGGCGGCGGTGGACAGCGACAGGCTCTACTTCCCGGCACAGTCGCGGGAACTTGCCGCGGCGCTCCCTGGCGATGTGCCGGTCCACCTCATTGAGGCGCCGATTGGACACGATGGCTTCCTCACCGAAATCGGCCAGCTGTCAGCGCAGCTCCGCGAAGCGTTCTTCGCCTAAGCCTCAAGGCTGATCGATGCTGCTCAATCCAGGGCAGCTTAGCCGTTCATGATTTCGCCGCGCTGCTTCATGTAATCCTCCATGGCGATCTCGCCGTTGCTGAATTTCGCGTCCAGCTCGGCCAGCTTCCGCGCGCGGTAACCTTGCGGCTCCGAAGCGCCCGCTGAGGGGAACGGTGCAGGGGATGAGGGGTTCGACGGCGGCCCGGCCTGCGGCGTTTCATCCGCGGGTCGGATGACGGTCGGCTCGGACGGGGACCCGGGGTAATTCTGCGTTGGGTATCCCTGACCTGGATAATTCTGCTGCGGGTAATTGTGCGGCGGATACCCTGGGCCGGGCAGATTCTGCTGCGGGTAGCCGGGGCCGCGGAAGTTGTCATTCTGGATCCGACGCGCCCGGGAGCGGTTATACATGCGGATCCCGAGCGGAATCAGCCACGAGCAGACGATGATCCAGAAGATCAGATTGTTCACAGTGCAGGCCTCCTAGGTCTCATCCCAGCTTAGTCCTGCCCAGCGAAACCAATACGGCTACCTCAGACCAGCTTGGTCTCCATGCCGAGGAACCGGCCGTAGCGGTCCACCTCGGACTGCAAAGCCGCCTGCTCCTCCGCAGTTGCCGGCCTGTTCATCCGGACGTCCAGTTCGCAGGTTCCCCCGGAGAATCCGTGGCGCCACCATCCGGCCAACCTGCCGTCCAGCAGGACCACATGCATGGGGCCGTTGTCCTCGGGGAAGTACGGCGCCGTTCCGCCAAGGAAGTGCCGGGACTGTGAGTAGCCCATCACATATTCGTCGTAGCACTGGATGAGGTCAATGCGGGGGAGCCCGGAGTCATCAGCCTGCGGAGGGTCGTCTACGGTGGTCAAAGTCTCCACTTCCTCCGAGGCCAGGTGAAACTCGAGATCATCAAAATGGACAATGCCCAAGATCCCGGGCGACATGTCACCCGCCACCTCGATTCCCCTCTTTACGTCCTTCATGGTCAACCCGGACCATGCCGCACAGTCTTTGACGGAGGCGGGTCCCCGGCTGGTGAAGTACCGGAGCGCCAACCATCCAAGAGCCTGTTCGCGGACCTCCCCGGTCAGGGGTGAAAGGACCGGGTGCGGAACCCGTTCGTCGAACAGGGCATACGTCTGTTTCAGGGCGCCCCCTGCAGAGCGGACAGGGGAGCCGCTGACCAGGACACCGCTGATTTCCGCGTGCATGAGGTGGTAAATGAAGCCCAGCCCCTTGCTGGGAAATCCGGACTGTCCCAGGACTTCGGCCAGTTCCTCCCTCGTCTTGTGGGCTCCGTCCGCCACGGCAGCGGCCAGGAGCCGGCCGCTCTTGGCAGCAGAGTCCTTGTCGATTCCTGTTTGGCGGTACATGCCCTTGTTGCCTTGCTGCAGGCGATCCGCGGACAATGCCATCAACCAGCCGAGGTCGTCCCGGTGCACAAAGTGCCATGTGGGCCGGAGGATATGCGTCCGCAGGATGGTTCCGTCGGCTACGGCCTTTTCAATGTCTGCCGCCGTGACCATCGATGAAGCGCTGGCGGAGCTTCTCTGCGCAAGCGTCCACCTCGCATAGGGAAACTCCTGGGACTGGACGGCCAGGAGATTGCGGACCACATCCCCGGGACTCCCGGCGTAGGGCGCCCGCAGTTGCTGCCGCCGTAACCGAATCTTCCGAATAGTCTCCGAATGCATCGAGCTGTCACCCGGCACGGCGGACCTCACGAAGCATGGACATCACAGCAGCCGGCGTCACGTCAGCGGCGCGGCAGCAAAGTGCCCGTGGAGCCGAAGACGGGTCCCGGCGTCGGACGCTTTGGCGTGATGCCGTCGCCTGAGGACTGGTGCCGAAGCCGCCGGATCACCCACGGGACAAAGAACTCCCGAGCCCAAACGAGGTCGGAGGATCGGGCCTCACGCCATGTGCGCGGCGGAAGGGCCTTGGGCATCAGGGGCTCCAGCGTGTGTTGGACGTTCAGTGCCTCCAGGACCATCATGGCGATGGTGTGGTGGCCCAGCGGCGAGAAATGCAGGCGGTCCACATCCCACATCTGGGGATCCGCCAACTGCCGCAAGGACCACATGTCCGCAATGATGGCGTCGTGGCGTGCGGCCACCGTCCGGAGATTCTCGTTATAGATGGCCACCTTGCCGCGAATGCGCCCCAGGACTGATGCTGCCGTGTCCGGACCATTGAACAGCACCACGGTGGCGCCGCCCGAGCTCAGCTCTGCGACCGCGGCATCGAGCTTTTCGGCCAATAGGTCAGGATCGCCTCCGGGGCGGATGAGGTCATTTCCGCCGGCGGAAATCGACACGAGGTCCGGCTGCAACTCAAGGCAGGTGCCTACTTGTTCGTCGACGATCTGCTGCAGCAGCCGGCCACGAATAGCAAGGTTGGCATAGGCGAAATCTTCTTGCCCGCGGCCCAGCTCCTCAGCAACCCGGTCCGCCCAGCCACGGTACCCGCCGGGGTTCATGGGCTCTGGGTCGCCGATGCCTTCCGTGAACGAGTCACCAAGTGCCACATAACGGCTCCAAGGGTGGCTTTGAAGGGGCTCGCCGGGTATCAACGAATGATTGTTCTCACTCACGCTCATATACTGCCCCGTGACGGCGACCCTACGCCACCGTAGGTTGTTACTGGTGGGTAACTGCAAGAATGGACCCATGACTGAAGCACCCACGTTTCCCGCGCCCGTTGTCCTCTGGTCCCACGACGAAGCCGAGCGTGCCGGCAAACCACTGCTGGTCCTCCTGCACGGCTACGGCTCCAACGAGGACGACCTCTTCAGCCTGGCCGGATTGCTGCCCGACGGCTTTGTGGTGGCTGCCCTTCGCGCACCGATGCCCATGGGGCCGGGCTTCACCTGGTTCCCGCTGACAGCGTCCATCGACTATTCGCTGGAAGCCGTGAAGCTCGCTGCCGAGTACGCCCTTGAATGGCTGGACACAGTCAAAGCAAACCACTCGTCGGTGACGTTGCTGGGCTTCTCCATGGGTATGGCGATGGCGACCACAATGCTCCGTTACCGTCCCGCGGACTTCGCTGCCGTCGTCGGGCTTTCAGGCTTCGTGATCGACGCCGGCGCTGACGCCGCCTTCCGGGATGACGAATTGGACGGATCCATGCCGATGTTCTGGGGCCGTGACCAGCAGGATCCAGTGATCACCCAGGACAAGATCGAATACACCATGGGCTGGGTGCGCAAGCACGTTGACCTCACCAAGGTGCTCTACACGGGGATGTGGCACGGCATCAACCAGCAGGAGATCGGGCACGTGGGCGAATTCCTCACCCACAAGGTCCTGACTGACTAAGGGCCGCGTTAGGCGGCGGTGATCCGGACCGTCTGGCCGTTGACGGTCACGGTATCGCCGACGTGGAGCTGGCGTCCGCGGCGGTCATCGATTTCGTTGTTGACTTTGACCAGGCCGTTCTTGATGAGCTCCGTGGCTTCAACGCCGTCCTCCACTAAGTTGGCGAGCTTCAGCAGCTGGCCGAGTCGGATCATGTCGTCGCGGATGGGGATCTCTTCAATTTCGGGGTTGCTCATACAGCAATGATGCCTGAAGTAGTGTGGTGACGGTGCCGCAGCCTTCTCCCCGTCCCAACCTTCCGCTGGTCATTGGCCTCCCTATTGCAGTAGCAACGGGATTGGTTATCCCGCTTCAAGGGAGGATCAACGGGGCCCTCGGCGCCAAGCTGGACGACGGCATTGCCGCAGCTGTGGTGAGCTTCACCACAGGACTCCTCCTCATCAGTGCAATCTCTTTCGCCACCCCCAGGGGCAGGGCAGGGCTCCGGCGCATCATTCCTGCGGTCCGGAACCGGAGCTTCCCCCGGTTCTATGTCATGGCCGGTGCCATCGGGGCGTTGTTCGTCTTTGCCCAGTCCTTCACTGTTGCCCTGCTGGGGGTCGCGTTGTTCACTGTTGCCGCCGTCACCGGGCAGACGTTGAGTGGACTGCTCGTGGACCGCATGGGCATCGGCCCGGGAGGAAAACGTGCCATCACGGGAGTCCGGGTCCTGGGCAGTGTCCTGACCGTGGCCGCCGTCGCCTGGGCTGTTTCGCCACGGTTCGGCGGCGATGCCGACATCGCCTCGCTCTTGCTGCCCGTCCTCCTGCCCCTGGCCGCCGGCTTCTTCATGAGCTTCCAGCAGGCCATGAACGGAACCGCCACAGTTCACTACGGGACGCCCATCGCTGCCACGTTGGTCAACTTCATTGCCGGGTCGCTCATTCTGTGGATCGCGTGGGTCATCAAGCTGACTGTGGCCGGGCCGGGAAATCCGCTTCCCGGCGAGTGGTGGTACTACCTCGGTGGTCCCATGGGCTGCCTTTTCATCGGGCTGGCGGCCCTGCTGGTCCGCAGCCTCGGCGTCCTGATCACTGGGTTGGGCATGATCGCGGGTCAGCTGGTGGGATCGCTGGTGCTCGACGTCGTGATCCCCAGTCCCGGCGCGGTGGTCGCCTTGCCCACGGTGCTGGGTACGGTCCTAACGCTGGCCGCGATCATCGTGGCCACCTTGCCATGGCCCAAGGGAGCTTTCGCACGAAGCGTCTCTTCCAAAGGCCGGTAGGGTAGGAATCAACAAACTTTCCCCCAGCACCCCGCCGGACAACCTCGTCCGGATTCCGGGGCAAACCACCGCGGACCGCACCCAGCGGCCCTGTAGAACAAATGGAGTTACCCATGGCAGCAAAATCCGTCCTTGACCAGGTCATTTCCCTCTCCAAGCGGAGGGGCTTTGTCTTCCAGGCCGGTGAAATCTATGGTGGCTCCCGTTCTGCGTGGGACTACGGTCCCCTCGGTGCTGAACTGAAGGAAAACATCAAGCGCCAGTGGTGGCAGAGCATGGTCCGCGGCCGCGAGGACGTTGTAGGCCTGGATTCCTCCGTCATCCTTCCCCGTCAGGTATGGGAAGCTTCCGGCCACGTGGAGGTCTTCTCGGACCCGCTCGTTGAGTGCCTTTCCTGCCACAAGCGCTACCGTGCAGACCACCTCGAAGAAGAGTACGAGGAAAAGAAGGGTCGCCCGGCGGAAAACGGCCTGGCCGACATCGCCTGCGCAAACTGCGGCACCCGTGGCGAATGGACTGAACCGCAGGAATTCTCCGGCCTGCTGAAGACCTTCCTTGGCCCCGTGGCCAGCGACGAAGGCATGCACTACCTGCGTCCCGAAACGGCACAGGGCATCTTTGTGAACTTCAACAACGTGCTCACCACGTCCCGGAAGAAGCCGCCGTTCGGCATCGGCCAGATCGGCAAGTCCTTCCGCAACGAGATCACCCCGGGCAACTTCATTTTCCGTACCCGCGAGTTCGAGCAGATGGAGATGGAGTTCTTCGTCGAACCCGGCACGGACGAAGAGTGGCACCAGTACTGGATGAAGGAGCGTATGTCCTGGTACACGGACTTGGGCATCCGTGAAGATAACCTCCGCTTCTTCGAGCACCCGTTGGAAAAGCTCAGCCACTATTCCAAGGGCACCACGGACATCGAATACCGCTTCGGTTTCCAGGGCTCCGAGTGGGGCGAGCTCGAGGGCATCGCCAACCGCACGGACTTCGATCTCTCCACGCATGCCAAGGCCTCCGGCACGGACCTGAGCTACTTCAACCAGGCCACCAACGAGCGCTACACGCCGTTCGTCATTGAGCCCGCCGCCGGCCTGACCCGCTCCTTCATGGCCTTCCTGATCGATGCGTACACCGAGGACGAGGCCCCCAACGCCAAGGGTGGCGTCGACGTCCGCACCGTGCTGAAGCTGGATCCGCGCCTGGCCCCGGTCAAGGCCGCCGTCCTGCCGCTGAGCCGCAACGAGGACCTGTCCCCGAAGGCCAAGGCGCTCGGCGCGCAGCTGCGCAAGAACTGGAACATCGATTTCGACGACGCCGGTGCCATCGGCCGCCGCTACCGTCGCCAGGACGAGATCGGTACCCCGTTCTGCATCACCGTGGACTTCGACACCCTCGAAGACCAGGCTGTCACCATCCGTGAGCGCGACACCATGAGCCAGGAACGCGTTTCCCTGGACAAGGTTGAGGGCTACCTGGCAGCACGCCTGATCGGCGCCTGATCGTGGCTTTGGAATACCGCGAATGGAAAGAAGGCGACGACCTCGCCCTCCTGGAAATATGGGGCGGCCCGGAGACACTTCCCGCGGAGCAGTTCCGTGCAGCCCTGGCGCCGTCCAGCAACCAGCCATGGCGCCGCTGCATTGTGGCTGAGGACGTGGTGGACGGTGTACGGATTCCCGTTGCTGCCGGCGTGGTCCACGAGGCATCCCTGCACCCCGAACGACTCTGGGCGTACATCGAGGTCGCCAAGGACCACCGCCGTGAAGGGGTCGGCGCCACCCTCTTGACCATGCTTCGCCGCGAAGCCGGGAACTCGCCGTCGGGCGTTTCCAAGCTCCGCAGCAAAGTGGAGCCGGACACCCCAGGTGCGGCCTTTGCCGCAGCGGCGGGACTCGCACCCATCCAGCGTTCGCAGCTGGTGGTGGTGGAACCTGAACCCCTGTCATTGCCGCGGTTCGGCGATGGTTCCGAGGAAGCCGCTTCCGAGCGCGTGGAGGACCTGGCTACGGGTTCCGTTGAGCTGAGTGATGTTGTTGGTAAGTACTACTCCCACGTGCACCATTGGGACAGCCCCGGGGTGCTCAGCATCGCCACGGTGCAGCGGCTGTTCCTGCACGACCTGACTGGCGCCCACGGCGCAATCGTCCTGCGCGCGCCCAAGGCGAGTGCTTTTGGCCAAGGCGTTCCGGCGAGCCGTAAGGGCAAAATCCAGGCGTTCGCCATCAGCTACGCCCAGGGCAACTCGGACGAGCCGTCGGATGTTTTCCTGGGGCACGATCCCGAGCTATCCGCCGAGGATGCGGCTTTTGCAGTGCGGGACCTCTTGGCGCTCATTGCCTACCAGCACCCGGTCCTGCTGGAAGTGGACGAATCCATGACGGCCCTGAGGAGTGTCCTTGAGCCACTGCTGGAATCAGGCAAGGCCCATGTCCGGGGCGCGGACACCCTGATCGTCAGCGACTGACCACGGTTTCCACACTCCAGGATCCCACGCCGCCCGTAACCTCCGGGCGGCGTGGGATCGTGCGTTTAAGCTTCACGGAACGTGAGCGTCCTGAGTCTGCGGTTGGCCCGGGCCCGCGTAGGGTTAAGGCATGAGGTTTTGCTGCTGATGGGCCACGATCACTCCCACGGTCATTCTGAAAGTTCCGAGCCAACACCGCAGGCTCTTGCGTCGCGGAAGAGGGCCAACTGGATTCTGGCGGCCATACTTGTTCCGCTGGGCGTCCTGACCCTCGTGGCCATGATGGTCATGTGGCCCTCAGGCAGCCGGGAGGGTATCTCGTTCTCGAGCCCCTACCAAGCTGCGCCCGGGGTCACCTTCGACACCGGCCGGATCCAAAGCGTGGTGGTGGAAAGCTGCACGCAGACGGGCCAAAGCAACACTGGCCAGAGCGACACGGGCCAGACTGACACTGGCCAGACTGACACTGGCCAAAACAACCAGGCCGGCGGATCCCAGTGCACGTTCGCCTTTACGGAGCCGGATAACGGCGGGGACGTGGTCAAGGTGGTCATCAACCCTGACGTCGCCATGTCCCACGGCGTGGACGTCGGGGACTCCATCCGGTATCTCAACCTGTCCGCGGTCCAAGGTGCAAACGCCGGAACCGGCGCTCCTGCCTACGTTTTCGTGGACTTCGTCCGCAGCATTCCCATCGCTCTCCTGGCCGTCCTCTACGCAGCGGTTGTCATCGCAGTGGCCCGTTGGCGTGGCTTCCGGGCACTCCTTGGCCTGGTGGGTGCCTACTTTGTCCTGGTCAGCTTCATCCTGCCCGGTTTGGTGGAGGGCAAGCCGCCACTGTTGCTGGCCTTGGTGGGTTCCACGGTGATCATGATCGGGGTGTTGTACTTCGCACACGGATTCTCGGCGCGAACGTCCACGGCCTTGCTGGGCACGATTTTCGGGTTGAGCATCACGGCCCTGCTAGCGGCCTGGGCTACGGACGCGGCCAATCTGGCCGGCGTGGGGAACCATGACGCCTCAACGCTGGTGAACATGTCACCCCAAATTTCGATCTCCGGGATCATCCTCTGCGGCCTCATCATTTCCGGCCTTGGGGTTCTCAACGATGTCACCATCACGCAGTCCTCCGCGGTGTGGGAGCTCTACGAACTCGCACCCAACACCAGTGCCCGCCAGCTGTTCTCCTCGGCCATGAGGATCGGCCGGGACCACATCGCTTCCACGGTCTACACCATCGCCTTCGCCTACGCAGGCGCCGCCCTTCCTATCCTCATCATCGTGATGTTGTATGACCGCCCGCTCGATGAAGCCCTGACCAGTGCCGAACTGTCCGAGGAAGTCATCCGTACCTTGGTGGGCTCCATCGGCCTTGTCCTCGCCATCCCGGTCACTACTCTGATCGCAGTCCTCGTGGTCAAGGCCACCGGCATGAAGCGCCTTGCCGGAGCGGGCGGACCGTCTGTTAGCGCCGACGACCTCAACGACACGGGCGCGCTGGCAGCAGCGGCCGCCGTCGTGGGTTCCGGCTCGCAAGACAAGCACGACGCCGGTTCACGTCTTGACGCTCCCGGCGAGCCCGCACGCCCGGGTAGCCGCCGTGCACAACGGGAAGCGGAGCGACGGGGCGAAGGCGCTGACGGGACCACCTGACGCCGGTTCCTGATCTCGTTCGCCAGACCCGCCGGACTACGCGATGATGGGCGAACACACCAGGGTTTCGGCAAGCTGTCCGCCGATTTGCCCCACTTTGCAACAATGGATAGGTGACTGTAGTAGCGACGCCCCCTGCACCAAAGCTTGAGCTCCCGCCTTTAAAGCTCGGTGGGATCACCGTGGACACCCCGGTAATCCTTGCCCCCATGGCGGGCATCACCAACTCTGCCTTCCGCAGGCTCTGCCGTGAATACGGTGGCGGCATGTACGTGGCTGAGATGGTGACGTCGCGTGCCTTGGTGGAGCGGACGCCGGAATCGTTGCGCATCATCTCGCACGATGAAGACGAAAAAGTCCGGTCCGTGCAGCTCTACGGTGTTGATCCCGTGACGGTAGGCGCCGCAGTGCGCATGCTCGTGGAAGAGGACCGCGCGGATCACATCGACCTCAACTTCGGCTGCCCCGTGCCCAAGGTCACCCGGCGCGGTGGCGGTTCGGCCCTGCCGTGGAAAATCGATCTCTTCACATCGATCGTCCAGACCGCGGTCAAGGAAGCGTCCAAGGGCGATATTCCCCTGACCATCAAGATGCGCAAGGGCATCGACGAGGACCACCTGACATACCTCGACGCCGGTCGCATCGCGCGCGACGCAGGAGTGGCCGCTGTTGCCCTCCACGGCAGGACCGCAGCCCAGTTTTACTCCGGACAGGCCGACTGGTCCGCCATTGCGCGCCTTCGCGAGGCTCTGCCCGACATCCCGGTGCTGGGCAACGGCGATATCTGGTCCGCCGAGGACGCAGTCCGCATGGTGCGCGAGACCGGCGTCGACGGCGTGGTTGTGGGCCGCGGCTGCCAGGGCAGGCCATGGCTGTTCGGTGACCTGCAGGCCGCCTTCGAAGGCAGCGACCAGCGGCACCGCCCGGGTCTCCGCGAAGTTGCCGAAGGCGTCTATCGTCACGCCGAGCTCATGGTGGAAACGTTCGGGAACGATGAATACAAGGCACTCCGCGAGATCCGCAAGCACATGGCCTGGTACTTCAAGGGCTACGTAGTGGGCGGCGAGCTCCGCGCCAAGCTGGCCACCGTACCCACCCTCGAGGTGCTGCGCGAATACCTTAATAAACTGGACATGGACGCGCCCTACCCGGGAGTCGATTCCGAGGGACCCCGCGGCCGCGCCGGTTCGCCCAAGAAGCCTGCCTTGCCCAAAGACTGGCTGGTGAGCCGTCAGCTGAACGCTGAACAGAGCGCGGATATCTCGGCCGCGGAGCTGGACGTTTCGGGCGGCTAGCCTCACACGTGTAAGACTGACTCAAAGAAGCTCCACACCCCGGCGCTTGAAGGAGGCAGATACCCATGGGAACCGAAGCAGTGCTTGGCCACAACGGCGCCAGCCACGATTATGTGCTGGCCATTCCCGGATACGCCGAGGCGGACTCAGCCCGGTGGGTCGAAGAGCCACGCAAGAGCAACTATCGCTCGGATTTTGAACGGGACCGTGCCAGGGTCCTGCATTCTTCAGCCCTGCGCAGACTGGGCGCGAAGACGCAGGTAGTTGCCCCGGACACAGACGACTTTGTCCGAACCAGGCTGACCCACAGCCTGGAAGTGGCTCAGGTAGGCCGTGAGCTTGGCCGCTCCTTGGGTTGCGATCCTGACGTGGTGGATACTGCATGCCTGAGCCACGATCTCGGTCATCCGCCCTTCGGCCACAACGGTGAGTCCGCGCTGAACGAAGTAGCGCACACCATTGGTGGTTTTGAAGGCAACGCCCAGACCTTGCGGCTGCTGACCCGGCTGGAACCCAAAGTGCTTGCCGAGGACGGTCGACCGGCGGGTCTCAACCTGACCCGCGCCAGCCTGGATGCCGCGTCCAAGTACCCGTGGTCCGCCGTCGACGCCCCCGTCATCCATGGCCACCGCACCAGTAAGTTCGGGGCCTACGAAGACGACCTCCCCGTGTTTGAGTGGCTGCGTGAGGGTGCGCCTGGCAACCGTTCCTGCATTGAGGCCCAGGTGATGGACCTCGCAGATGACATCTCTTACTCGGTCCATGACGTCGAGGATGCAATTGTCGCCGGCCATTTCCAGCTCAAATGGATGGAAAACCCGGACCACCGTGCGCGCGTCGTGGGCTACACCAAGCAGTGGTACTTGCCGCATAACGATCCCGCTGAAATTGATGCCGCCCTGGCCCGGCTGGAGGCCACCAAGGTGTGGGTTCGCGAAGCTGATGGCAGCCGGAAATCCATGGCCGCCCTGAAGGACATGACCAGCCAGTTGATCGGCCGGTTCTGCCAGAGTGCAATGGAAACAACCCGTGATCATTTCGGACCAGCCAATCTGACCCGCTACGACGCTGAACTCATGGTCCCCGAGGACACTGTGGCCGAAATTGCAGTCCTCAAGGGCCTGGCCACCACTTTCGTCATCTCCACCGACCACCGCCAACCGGTGTACGAACGCCAGCGCGAGGTACTCCACGCGCTGGTGGGGGTTTTGAACGCCACAGGCGACCGCCACCTGGAGCCGATGTTCGCCGCAGACTGGCGGGACGCCGTCGACGACGGTGCCCGGTTGCGCGTCGTGATCGACCAAGTGGCGTCGTTGACGGACGTGTCCGCGCTGGCCATGTACGAGCGCCTCGTGGGCAGCCTTCCGTCCCTTTGGTAACAGTTCTGCCAGTCCGTTAACGGAGGGGACTCCGAGGCCGAGCGACTAGGATGGTCACGTGGCTGGCCTGATCAAACGTGAAGATATCGACGAAGTACGCCAGCGCACGGATATCAAGGAAGTCGTTGACGGTTACGTCACCCTCAAGGGCGCCGGGCTAGGCAGTTTCAAGGGTCTGTGCCCCTTCCACGATGAACGCTCGCCTTCCTTTACTGTTCGCCCGCAGGTGGGCAGGTACCACTGCTTCGGCTGCGGCGAGGACGGCGACGCCATCTCCTTTGTGCAGAAGATGGACCACAGTTCCTTCCACGAGGCCGTCGAGAAACTTGCCGCCAGAATCGGTTACGAGCTGCGCTACGAAGACGGCGGCACCGGTCCAAGTCGCGAGGAAGTGGGCAAACGCCAGCGCCTATTGGACGCCCACAAGATCGCCGATGAGTTCTTCCGCGCCCAACTGCTGACCCCCGGCGCGGCCGAGGGGCGCAACTTCCTGGATGGCCGTGGCTTTGACCGCGCCGCTGCCGAACATTTTGGCGTGGGATACGCGCCCCAGGGCTGGGACGCCTTGCTCAAGCACCTCCGCGGCCGTGGGTTCACTGATGCTGAGTTGAAGCTCACAGGAATGTTTTCAGAAGGTAATCGGGGCATTTACGATCGCTTCCGCGGCAGGCTGATCTGGCCCATCAGGGACATTGCCGGCGACACCATTGGTTTCGGTGCCCGGAAACTGTTTGAAGACGACCAAGGGCCGAAATACCTGAACACCCCGGAGACCACGCTCTACAAGAAGTCCCAGGTCCTCTACGGGATCGACATCGCCAAGCGGAACATCGCCAAGGAACGGCAGTTGGTGGTCGTTGAGGGGTACACCGACGTCATGGCCTGCCACCTCGCAGGAGTCACGACGGCGGTGGCCACCTGCGGCACTGCCTTCGGTACCGAGCACATCAAGGTTGCCCGGCGGCTGCTCTCGGACGACGGCAGCGGGGGAGAGGTCATCTTCACCTTCGACGGGGACGCAGCAGGCCAGAAGGCGGCTCTGCGGGCTTTCGAGGAAGACCAACGCTTCACCGCGCAAACGTACGTCGCAGTGGAGCCCTCAGGCGCCGACCCTTGTGATCTTCGCCAACTCAAGGGCGACGCCGCGGTGCGCGAACTCATCAGCACCCGCAAGCCACTCTTCGAGTTCGCCATCCGGGCAACACTCCGCCGCCACAATTTGGACACCGTGGAAGGCCGTGTGGCGGCCCTGCGGGAAGCCGCCCCGGTGGTGGCGCAGATCAGGGACTCCGCTACGAGGCCCGGGTACACGCGCAACCTGGCCGGCTGGTTGGGCATGCCCATCGAGGAAGTCAGCGGTTATGTTGGGGCGGCCGCAAAGCGTGCCGGTTCCGGCGGCAGTGCGTCCGGCCCGGGAGGACAACTGACGACGGCGGCAGCACCGCCGTCGAGCGGTCCCGTCTTCCAACGGCCTGACCCCAGGGACCCCGTAGCCGGTATGGAACGCCAAGCGCTTGAGGTTGTCCTCCAAGAGCCGGGGGTGCTGGGCGGGGGAGCCTGGGAACGTTTCGAGGCTTCGCATTTCACCACGCCTGCTTATGCAGCTGTCCACACTGCCGTGCGGGCTGCCGGCCTTGCCCATTCGGCTGATCCAGTGGCGTGGGTAGAACAGGTCCGCCAGGAAGTTCCCGAGCCCTTGCAGCCTTTGGTCTCAGAGCTCGCGGTGACGCCCCTGCCAGCGAGTACCCCCGAGGCCATGCAGCGATACTGCCGCGACATACTGGCCCGCCTCTTCGAACTGCAGATCACCCGTATCAAAGCAGACAAGATGGGGCAGCTGCAGCGCTTGGACGCGGGAGCCAACCCGGAGGAATTCCAGCGGCTGAACCGGGAGCTGATGCAGCTTGAAATGGAGCGCAGGGCGTTGCGTTCAGACGGCTGAAAGGGCCGATTTCGTTTTCCGGCGGGCCCCTGTTAAGCTAGTAACCGCTTCATTCCTCCGTAGCTCAATTGGCAGAGCATTCGACTGTTAATCGAAGGGTTACTGGTTCAAGTCCAGTCGGAGGAGCGCACAATACCCCCGTTCCAGTCTTTCGGAACGGGGGTATTTTTGTACCCCCAGGGGGTATACGGTGCCGATTTCGCATTCCGGTAGAACCTTTGCTAAAGTCATAACCGCTTCATTCCTCCGTAGCTCAATTGGCAGAGCATTCGACTGTTAATCGAAGGGTTACTGGTTCAAGTCCAGTCGGAGGAGCATAAGGACCCCGTACCAGCTTCACTGCTGGTGCGGGGTCCGCTTTTTTCAGACGAAATCCATCTCCACTTGGAGAAAACGGGCGGCCTCGGCTACGGCGGCCAAGAACGAGTCCTGCTCCGTAGGCGGAGTCCTGGGCTCGCGGGGATGCCACTCGTGGGGCGCCGTGTAGACGCGGGTGAAGCCGCCACCTGGTGGGGCGTAGAAGATGCCGAAGCGCTGGACCGGCCATTCAGGCGAGGTTTCCGGTGCGACCAGCAGCGCGGCGTCCGTCTCGGGGTTGTACCACTGCGCAATGGGGCGGCGACGGTCGTCCGTAAAAAGCCCGGCGGCGTAGAGGGCAGCCGACTGCGGACTGGTTACCGAGCACAGCCGGTCCCACCACAGCTCCAGGATGCGTTCATCCCGACGCTGCCACGGTGCCGGAAGCGGCTGCAGCTCTTGCCAATGTGGCACACCTCAACTTTATCGCCGCTATGTGGCCCGCAAAAGGGGAAGTGCTACCGGGACAGCCCCAGCCTCGGATAAAGCACTTCGAAGCCTTTAGTCAGGCCCGCGTTCAGCGCCAGGCCCACGTGTCCGCCGTTGGGCACCTCGTAGTATGTCACCGTCATCCCTGCATTCCGTGCCGCTGCAGAGACCGCCTTCGCGGCAGCCACGTAGGTGGCGTCGTCGGAGCCCACAGTGAAAACTGCCGTTGTGTTGGGCATTTGCTTGCCCTTCATGATGTTGATGGGCTTCTGGGCGTCATAGGCAGCTTGGTTGCCGTCGAAGATTGCTGCCAGATTGCCGGCAGGATCCTCTGCGCCTGGGAACTCTTCGCCGGAGATGTCCACCACGTTGCCCCACATCTCCGGGTATTTGACCGCGAAGGAAATGGCACATTGGCCTCCATTGGAGTATCCGGCAATGGTCCAGTGCTCGCGGTCAGGGAGGATGTTCAAGTTGGCTTTGGCCCAGTTCACTACGTCCTCGTTGATGTACTTCTCCACGTTGCCGTACTTGGAGGTGTCCAAGCAGAGGGTGTCATTCTGGTCCGGGCCGATCTGGTCTGCGACGATCGCGATTGGGGCCAGCCCGTTGTTCTTTTCCGCGAACTCGTCCAGGGCGGCGGAGACGTATTGCGGATCGGGAAGGCCCGGTTGGCCCATCATGAGGACGAACAGAGGCAGCCGGGGCGGGTTGTCCGTCAGTGCCGCGGGAGGCAGATATATGCCGGCCGGTCGGGCATTGAAGCCCGAGGCCGTGCCCGGAATCACTTGGGTGCCGACTTCGCCCTTGACCGGCATTGTGGCTGGGGGCTTCCAGTTCTGCCAGAGCGGACCTGCCGGAATGGATGCGTCCGGATTTGGCTTATTCAGTTGGATGGCATCTTCCGTGGAGATCCCCAACGCCGAGCCCAACGTCTTGTTCAGTCCGAACTCCGTGTTGATGCCAAGGGCGGCGACCAGGAGGAACACGGGGATGGATATTGCTGCCGCCACTTTGCGCCACCTCCGGCTATGGCGGAAGCTGACCACAGCGAGCCCAAGGGCGGCGAAGCAAGTGATCGCCCAGAACCACACACGAGGAGTAAGCCCCACGTGGAAGACGTCCATAACGTCCTCCACGATCCACACTGTCAACCAGCCCAACAGGGCCGCGACCACGATGGCCGTGATCGCGGTGAGGGTCCAGCGAGCCGACGGCCTGAGGAACAGCAGAAGAAAAAACACGACGCCGATCCCTCCGGCAATCGTCATGACAACAGGCCCGCTGATCTCAAGCTTCAGGATCTCGTTCATGGTTAAGAAGTCCGCTCCGGCTTCATGCGGCGGGCTCCTTGGCTACCATTTGCCGCAGCAGTCCCGCACTTTGTGCGGGGGAGAGTCCCGGCAGGTAGGCGGAACCCAGAGCAATACCGATGGACGGCAAGGCCAGCGGGTCCTGGTAATACATGTACAAGGTCCGGTGCTCGGGCTGGAACCGCGACTTAAAGGCGGCCAACGACTTGAAGCCGTACATGGGTTCCAGGGCATTCCCGAGGAGCGCAAGGACGCGGTCAAGGGTGCTGCGGTCCCCGGCGCCGTCTCCGTCGCCGGGGTCGGCTCCTGCGTTGGCGAGCGGAGAGCCGGACAAGGAGATTTGGGGTACTTCTTCCTTGAAGTGGGTCACGGCAGAGGCGATGAGGAATTCCATGACGCCCTTGAAACCCGTGGTGCGGCGACGCATGAAGTCCAACGTCCAACCCGAGATGACGCCTTCGCTGAACACGGGCAGCCAGCTGGTGACTCCATGGACCAGGCCGTCGTCGTCAACGGCCACACAGCAGAGCACCTCGGGATCTTTGAGCTCATTCAGGCCACCCAAGGTGAAGCCCATCTCAGGAAGTGCTTTGTCTGCCACCCATTCTTCGGAGATCTCAGCCAATTGGGCCCGGATTCCCGGCGGCATCTCAGGGTAGTGGTACCAGTGATCCTTGATGGACAGCTTGTCGGCCCGGTTCAGGGCGGTGCGGACGTTCTGCCATTCCTTCCCTTTGAACGTCATGGCCTGAACGTTGAGGAGCGTCTCTTCCGCCACTTCCAGTTTCCGGTAGCCGTGGGGGAGGAGCGGGGCATCGAGCTCTGCGGTGGCCGAATAGAAGCACGGGATGAGTCCCAAGCTGGTGCAGTGTTTCAGGAAGCCGGTGGCTGCATCGGCGTGGTGCTCTTCGGCGCCGAAAGGACCTGCAACTGTCAGTGCCACGCCGTTGTGGACCTGGTACGCAACGCCTGCTTTCCTATCCGGTGTGAACCAGTACTGGTTGTTGTCCCACAGCGCCATCCAGGACAACGTGCCGCCACCATCATGCAACAGCTCCCTCGTGTGCCCCAGGTCTGCTGCCGGGTCGGTCGCGAGCATCCTGAAACGCCGGAAGTTGTTCAGGACCAGTACCAGGATGCACAGCCAAATGATGTCCCCGCCAAGGCCGTACAGCACAGTACTCAGCAGGCCTTGGGGGAGAGCCACTACAAACGGGACAGGGAAAGGAACCAGGATGTGTGTCAGCTGCCCGGCAAGGTCCAACAGGGTAGAGCGGCCCGGGTTGCCTTCAATGAACCAGCAGGCCACATAGAAGATCACGGCGGCAACGGCCAGAATGAGCGACGTCCGGCCAAGGACCCGATAACCGGCATCGCTCGACTCGACGCGGAACTTATGTCGATTTACCAGCAGCAGCGCCACGATGATGACAGGGGCGAGGACCGCGGGAACCGCATACAGCAGGAGGTACGCGAAGTCGTCGTCGCCCAACGTAACGTCCGGATCAGTAGCGTACTGGAGGATGGACAGTACGGTCACGGCGGCCAGATAGAACTGGATAACAAGCGTCAGCCGGTACGCGAGCCGGCGTCCACGCCGGAGCCCCTCGGCACAGACAAGCAACAGCAGAACTGGAATCAGTGTCAGGATTGCCGCTCCGAAGCTCTGGACCCCGACGATGCGCTGCAAGGTGACACAGTTGTTGTCGTTATTGCACGCTTCCTGAACCTCATCGGCGTTGGGACTGGCCTGGAGCATGACCTCGGAGACTACGGAGAGGGGCCCGATTTCCCAGGTACCGGTCAGCTGAGTGAGTAAAGGTCCGACGGCGAAGACGCCCACCACGGTGCCCACCAGGAAACGAGACTCACGAAGGCTCGACGAATGCAGCGATCCTGCCCGCCGGCGTAGCACCAGCGACTGGATGGCCCAACCCGCCAGAATGCCGGTCACGGCCCCGGCGAGTGCCTGCAGGGTTTGGGCAACCCCAACGAACAGCACAAACATCAGCGTGGCGGCCAGCAACCACGTCCTCAGGCGACGACGCCACAGTGCCTCGAGTGCCGCCGTCGAGCATCCCAACGCAGCGGCAGCGCCACCATAGGCGCCCACTACATATTCGCCGCCAAGGAAACTTAGCCACTGGTCGCTGGCATCCGTCCCGAAGGCTACCAGCGCCACCAGAACCAAGGCGCTGAGGGCTGAACCGGCTACGAAGGCAGCCAGGGCCAACGAAGGGCCCATAACACGCTCTGCGATGCCGACACCCACCAGGATCGCCGCCGTACAGGCGAGGTAGTCCAGCAGGGAGGAGGCAAAGAACGCTGAGGTGAAGATGGACCACCATGGTCCTGGCTCCACTGCCAAACCGATTCCCACCTGATCCAACAAGGCTTGGCCGGGACCGTTGATGAGGCTGGCGGAGACGGTGCCCAGAACCCAGAGGAGCACTACCAGCGCCAGCGTAACGGGCAATCTCCGCACGGTTGCCAGGCCGCGCACGCTGCCCCGAATTCCCACAGCCGTGCTCATGTGATGTCCCCTTCACCGGTTCAGCACCGGTTAACCCCGGCTGGCCACCATTCTGCCCTGCATGAGGCAGTTAGGGGAGGGGCTGGTGACTCGCTGCGTAGGCGGTCGCCTGCGGAGGCTGGACTAGTCCCGCTTCCAGGGGCCGGGATTCACGCGGTACAGCACGGCGGCGCCGATCACGGCACCCAAAATGGCACCGAACAGCGCGCTTCCTGCGGCGCGTCCAAGGAGGGCGCCGGCAACGGCGCCCAGCAAAGCGCCCAGAAAAAGGCCCCTGCCGTTGCGGTGCGGTTTGTTAGTCATGGTCACAGCCTACGGTGCTGGTTCTAATGGATGGACGGAACAGACCGGGGCCGGACAACCAGCCATAGCGCGGCGATCGCGCCGGTGATGCAGGCGGCCATGACGGCGCCCATGGGGACGGCGGAACTGACGCCCAGCCAACCGACAACGGGCGGGACAATTCCGGCCATCATGAACTGGGACGCGCCCAGGAGCGATGCAGCGGTGCCTGCTTGCGCGCCGTGGTTTGCCAAGGACAGGACCTGTACGCACGGGAACATGAAGCCGGTTGCGCAAATGTAGAACCACAACGGAATGAGGATGCCCCACAACCCGGCATGGAACACGTCAAGCACCACGATCAGGAGGGCGGTGAACAGCATGAAGACCGTTGCCCCGGCCACGATCCATTGCGGGGCGACCCGCCGGATCAGGCGCGAGCTGATCTGAACGCCAGCCACGATACCCAAGGAGTTGATGCCAAACAGGATGCCGTATTCCTGCGGCGAAAAACCGTAGACGTTCTGGAAGAGGAAGGTTGAAGCGGAGAGGTAGGCAAACAGGCCGCCGAAGTTCAGGCTTCCTACGAGAACCATGCCCACGAAAATCCGGTCGGAAAGAACCGCCTTGTAACGTTGCCTCACTGTGAAGGCGGACTTGCCGCGCTGTTCAGCAGGAAGGGTCTCCCGGATGAAGAAGATGGAGGCCAGGATCACCAGCAGGCCATAACCGGCCAGGAAGTAGAAAATGCCAGGCCAAGGGAAGACCAGCAGCAATTGTGAACCGATGACCGGGGCAAGAATAGGAGCGAGACCGTTGACCAGCGACATTCGGGAGAACATGCGGACCATGGAGTAGCCGTGGAAGAGGTCACGGACCATGGCCATGGCCACCACGCCGCCTCCGGCAGCGCCGATTCCCATGAGCACGCGGAAAATGGAGAGCATCCCAATGTCTGTGGCCAACGCCGCACCGAGGGAGGAACCGATGTGAACGGCCGTCGCTAGGATAAGGGGCAGCCGACGCCCCACTTTGTCACTGAAGGGACCTACCAACAGCTGACCCAGTCCGAAGCCAACCGTTGTGCCGGTCAGTGTGAGCTGGATTGCCGCTTCCGAGACGTCGAAACTCTCTTCCAAGGCGGGGAATGCCGGAAGGTACAGGTCGATGGTGAAAGGACCCAGGGCAGTCAGGGCACCCAGAAGGAGAATGTAGACAAGTTTTTCGCGTCGGCTCAGAGAATCGCCCGGAGCAATTGGAGGGGTCACGATCATCTATCCTATGGCCCAGATCATATTTATTGGCTGTATGACAGGCGCGCCGCAGCGTGATCCCGAAAGTTCAGCAGGAACCTGAATGATAGCTTTGAGGACAGGTGTCCGCGGCGATAGTTTTCCGCTGCGTTCGCCCTACACGATGCCCAGAGGAAGCAGTTAGGCGGAACCCATGAGTGGACGTCACACCGGCCGGACCAGTCAAGGACCAGCCATTCGTACTTTGCCGAAGACCCTCAAGCTCGTAGCAAGGCTGGCTCCGAGGCAACTCAACGACGAAATCGCTTTGGCGAAGGTAGAACTCAAGCGAAAGGCCACGCAGGTTGGCATCGCTGGCGCTTTCTTTGGAGTAGCGCTTGTCTTCCTGGCGCTCTTGGTGATTGCGCTGGTTGTCGCAGCGATCCTCGGGTTGGCCACCATCATGCCCGGCTGGCTCGCGGCTTTGATAGTTGCAGCATTCTTCCTGCTGATTGTGGCAATCGCATCCTTGATCGGCATAGCCAAATTCAAGAAGGCCATGCCCTTGGTCCCCGAGGACACCATCCGGGGCATCAAGCACGATCTTGGGATTGCCAAGGAAGGTTCTGACTTCGACGAGTCGATCCTGGATCCCAATTCGCCCGCCGCCAAGGCAGCCAAGGCTGAAAAGGAAGCAGCCGCAGAGAAGGCCAAGGCAGAAAAGGCCGCGAAGGAAGCCGCCAAGGAAGCAGACGCCGTCAAGGCGCCCACTGAAGCTGAGCTTCGCTCGCGCCTGAAGAGACGCCGTGAACATCTGACCGGCGTCCGCGATGAGCTCGGTGAACAGTTGGACGTCAAGAAGCAGGGCCAGGCTTTGCTGGAAAGCGCCAACGGTAAGTTCCAAGAGGGCAAGGAATTCGCTGCAGCAAAGTTTGCCGACCTCGGAGACGCCGTACCTGAAAGCCTCACCGAAAGGCTCGCCGCCCGGTGGAAGGACCTCGCAGCTTTCGCCACCGCTGCCGTGGTCTTCGTTGTTGCGCTGAGGAAGTTGCTGAAGAAGTAGCGGGTTTCCGAGGCACCAAAGACTGAAGACGAGGAAGGGGGACAAGTTGAGATTGATCGGAGCCGGGTCGCACCCCGACCGTCCGCAGGTTGATCACGACCTCATCTTCACTGTCCCCAACATCCTCACAGTCCTTCGCTTCATGGGTGTGCCCCTGTTTGTCTGGCTCGTATTATCGGAGCAGGAGTACGGTTTCGCGGTCCTGGTGCTCGTCATCATGGGCAGCACTGACTGGGTGGATGGCTACATCGCCAGACGCTTCGACCAGACCTCCAAGCTGGGCCGGATCCTGGATCCCATGGCTGACCGGGCCGCGCTGCTGGCTGTCGCGTTCACTCTGGCGATTGCCGGCGTCGTGCAGTGGTGGTACCTGGCCGCGCTGTTGGTGCCGGACGCCGTCCTGGCCATCGCATCCTTGATCTACTTCCGCAGCCACCCGGACCTTCCGGTGAGCATCATCGGAAAAATCCGCACGGCGTTGCTGCTGGTCGGCACGCCCTTGCTTGTCCTGTCCAAGCTGCCTATTGCTTTTACCGAGGTCTACTTCGTGGCTGCTTGGACTTTCCTGGGCTTCGGGCTGATCGGCCACTGGGTTGCGGCCTACAACTACTTCTGGGCCATCTTGCGTAAGGGTAAAGAACTGAAAACCGACGACGGCGGGCACAGCTGATGGTCTGGCTGGCAGTTTTCCTCGCGCTCCTGGGCGCTTTTTTCCTCGCCATCGGCGCCCAGCGGCAAGGCAGCGCGGTCAAAGCGGATACTGGCGGCCTTGCGCTCAGTTCCAACGGTTTCCTGCGTCTGCTGCGCAACCCGAGGTGGATGCTTGGCCTGTTGTTCCTGACCCTCGGAATGGTGCTGAATGCCATCGCCTTGGTGTCCGCGCCTCTGACCGTGGTGCAACCGATCGGTGCCATTGCGCTGGTCATCACCACCGTGGTCAACGCCAAGGACCAGGGCTTGAGCATCAACCGGGCAACAGTCGTGGCCATCAGCGCCTGCGTCACGGGTTCAGCGTTGTTCGTCTTGTTGGCAGTCCAGGTCACCCAGGAAAACCATCACGTCAACGCTGAGGACGAACTGACGATTGTTCTCCTGCTTGTCCTGGCCGTGGGAGTCTTCGGAACGTTGGCGGTTCTTTTCAAACACCGCATGAGTGCCTTCATCTACATTTTGGGGGCAGGTGTCCTGTTCGGCTTCGTTGCCGTCCTGACCCGCATCATCGGCAAGCATCTGCTCGATCCCAACGGGTTGTTCCTGCTGAACGTCCAGTGGTACACCCTCATAGCCATCGTGGTCGCCGGGGGACTGGGCTCATGGTTCGTCCAGAGTGCATACTCAGGGGGGCCGCCGGATCTGGTCATCGCCGGACTGACCGTTATCGACCCGATGGTGGGCATCGCAATCGGTATTGTGATCCTGGGCGAGCTTCGTCCAGATGTCCACGCCGTGATGGCCATCGCCATGGCTGCGGCCGCTACGCTTGCTATCGTGGGGGTTATTGCCCTGAGCCGGCACCATCCGGAAGTCACCAAGCGCAAGAAGGACGCGAAGGCGGCTGCCAGCCGGAAGGCCTAGGGCAGTTCTTACCTTGCGCCACCGCTATTGCGGGCGGCAACCCGGCGACACCGCAGCATTGCCACAAGCAATGCTGTCCGCACCGTGACCATCAGGAGTTCTCCACGTGACCATTCCCGACACCAACAAGCCCCTCACTATTCTGATTGCCGCGGATACCTACCCGCCGCACGTCAACGGTGCCGCCCAGTTCGGCTACCGCCTGGCCAAGGGGATGACGGCACGCGGGCACAACGTGCACGTGTTGGCCTGCCGTCCGGACACAGGCAAGAGCTACACCGAGTTCCGCGACGAAGCCACCGTTCACCGGCTCCGCTCCCATGGCGTCTTCACCCACGAGTACTTCCGGATCTGCTTCCCGTGGGAAATCAAGAAGGAAATCAGCCTTCTTTTCGACAAGGTCAAGCCGGACGTCGTCCATATCCAGAGCCACTACATGATCGGCGAGCACGTCCTCTACGAGGCTGATAAGCGCGGCATCCGCATTGTAGCCACCAACCACTTCATGCCCGAGAACCTCAACCCGTTCCTTCCGTTCCCGCAGTGGTTCAAGGACATCGTTGGCAGGATTTCCTGGAAGGACATGGGCAAGGTCATGGGCAAGGCCGATGTGGTGACCACGCCCACGCCGCTCGCTGCCAAGGCCATGCACCAGCACGCTTTCCTGCGGAAGGTCCTGCCCCTGTCCAACGGCATCGACTCTTCTGCGTATGAGTTGCAGCCGGGTGAGGTCATTGAACCGCACGCCAACCCCACGGTCCTGTTCGTGGGCCGTCTTGCCGAAGAGAAGCACATCAACGTGCTGATAGATGCAGTGGCCAAGACCCCGCGCGAACTGAACGTAAACCTGGAGATCGTGGGTGGTGGCGAAGTTCGTCCTGCCCTCGAAGCCCAGGCCACGAAGCTTGGGCTGGGGGACCGGGTGAGGTTCCTCGGGCTAGCAAGCGACGAGGACCTGCGTGAGGCGTACATCAAGGCCGATATCTTCTGCATGCCCGGTACTGCGGAGCTCCAGTCACTGGTGACCTTGGAAGCCATGTCGGCTTCTACTCCTGTGCTGCTGGCCAACGCCATGGCGCTGCCGCACCTGGTTCGTGACGGGGAGAACGGATACCTCTTTACCCCCAACGACAGTAACGAGCTCGCGGCCAAGATCGCCAAGCTGGTGGAACTTCCCAAGGACGAACTTGCTGCCATGGGCAAGCTAAGCCGGGAGATGGTGGAACCGCACAGCATCAACGGCACGCTCCAAACGTTCGAGGACCTCTACCGCGGAGCTTCCTACGAGGACAAAGTGGTGTGACAGAAGCACTCCTCTTTAGCTATTAGTATTGCTAGAGTGCTTTGCCCGGTTCCGCTGTTTTCCATGCGGCCGGTCCGGGCATCTTGGGGCTATAGCTCAGCTGGTTAGAGCGCGGGACTCATAATCCTAAGGTCCTCGGTTCAAGTCCGAGTAGCCCTACATTTCACGCGGGAGCCGTGGCCGACAATTAAGACGTCGGCCACGGCTCTTTTGCGTCCGTACTCCAATGCGGTATGTTACTGATCAGTAACTTACTACTCGCCGGTAACTTTGCTGCCCCGATGCCCTTGGGTGCAGCGCGGGCCGTCCGGAGCTTATGTGGTCGCAGGTGACCACCTGAAGGAGCGAATATGTCCAACGCTGCATTCGACGCCACCAACCTTCCGTATGCCGACGGCGACTTCTACGCCTTCGAGCAGATGCTGACAGGAAAAGAGCAGGACCGCCTGGCGGAGGTCCGCGAATTTCTGGCCCGTGAGGTCAAGCCCATCGCTGTGGACTGCTGGAACCGTGGCGAATTTCCCATGGAACTCATCCCCAAGCTCGGCGAGCTCGATCTTGTCAGCCCCGTTCGTCGTCAGGGTTACTCAAACCTGTTCGCCGGCATGCTCCACGCTGAAGTGACCCGCGCGGATGCTTCGATTGCTACCTTCATGGGTGTCCATGATGGCCTCTTCACGGGCTCCATCGAGGCCCTTGCCTCGCAGGAGCAGAAGGATGCCTGGCTGCCGGACATTTACTCCCTGAAGAAGATCGGCGCCTTCGGCCTGACCGAGCCCTTGGGTGGCTCGGATGTCGCTGGTGGAACGCGCACCACCGCCAGGCGCGACGGTGAGAACTGGATCCTCAATGGCGCCAAGCGCTGGATCGGCAACGCCACCTTCTCCGACTGGGTAGTCATTTACGCCAAAGATGTGGCTGACAATCAGGTCAAGGCATTCCTGGTGGACACCACCGTGCCGGGCTACTCGGCCAGCAAGATCGAGAACAAGATCTCCCTGCGTACGGTGCAGAACGCGGACATCCTTCTGGACAACGTGGTGGTTCCGGACTTCTTCAAGCTTGCCAACGGCAACAGCTTCCGCGATACCAACAAGGTCCTCAAGGTGACCCGCCTTGCAGTCGCCTGGCAGGCCGTTGGATTGCAGATGGCTGCCTTCGATGTCGCCCGCAGCTACGCTGTGGAGCGTCAGCAGTTCGGACGCCCGCTGGCGGCGTTCCAGTTGGTGCAGAACCAGCTGGTTCAGATCCTCGGAAACACGGTGGCCTCAATGGGCATGATGGTTCGCCTGGCCCAACTCGAAGACGCCGGTGTGGCCAGGGACGAACAGTCGGCTCTGGCTAAGGCTTTCACTACGGCACGCATGCGCGAGAGTGTTGCGCTGGGACGCAGCATCCTGGGTGGCAACGGCATCGTCACCGACTATGGCATGGCCAAGATCTTCTCCGATGCCGAGGCCATCTACTCCTACGAGGGCACGCACGAGATCAACACCCTGGTGACGGGCCGTGCCATCACAGGAGTTTCGGCCATCGTCTAGACGTTTGTTGACGTGGCGGGGGCTCAGTGGAGCGGCAGCAGGATTGACGGGCGCCTGTCCGCCACGAAGCCCAGCGGATTGACGTAGTCCTCACCGCGCCGCACGCTCCAATGCAGGCAGGTAGCGCTGCCACAGTGTCCGGGCATCAGGGTGCCGATGACCTGACCCTTGCGCACAGCGTCACCGGCTTTGAGTTCACTGGTCACGGGTTCGAAGCTGCTCTTGAGGCCATCGCCTTGATCGATGGTCAGTACCGGACGATCGACCACGACGCCGGCAAAGGTCACCACACCATCCGACGGCGCGGTGACCCCAGCGCCGTCGGGCGTTGGCCCTAAGTCCACGCCGCGATGCCCGCTGAGCCATGGCTTGTCCGGCGGATCAAACGTCCGCAGGACGGAAGGCTTGGGGGAGAGCGGCCAGCTCCACCGGGCCTCTGGCGTGGGCGTAGTGCCGGGCGCCCCTCCCAAGGCGACGAGGGCAAGAGTCGTGGATATTGTGAGCTTCGAAAGGACCATGAACCCAGCCTCCCGTGACGACGAATCCGGGGCGATCCCTGCCCTTCCGTATGTGGACAACGGGTGGTTGCGCGCGGTCAAACTGGTGGGGTCGCTGTAGTACACTTGGTGGAGCAGTTTGCTGTGCCCTCAAGCTAGTTCAGGAACATGTCTCATTCAGATATGTGAGGGTCCCAGGCTGACTACGCGTATCCAGCCCTCCACCAGCGAAGCCTCACGGCTTCATGCTGCGGAGGATTGCGCCTCTTGCGGTCCGGCTGAGCCTTTGGTTCCACGCAGGATGAGAAGTGCAATGGATGCCAGGAGCCACGCCCATCCGGGCAAAGGCTAAACAACCGTCAACTATTGGCAGGGTAAGAGAGCCCCATGGGCTCTCTCATGAATGACCTGCCGGAAGGAGCGTCGGCATGCCCGTCGTAACTATGCGCCAGCTGCTTGACAGCGGCGTCCACTTTGGACACCAGACCCGTCGTTGGAACCCGAAGATGAAGCGCTTCATCTTCACGGAGCGCAACGGCATCTACATTATTGACCTCCAGCAGTCGCTGTCCTACATCGACCGCGCCTACGAGTTCGTCAAGGCTACTGTCGCCCACGGCGGCACCGTCCTGTTCGTCGGCACGAAGAAGCAGGCTCAGGAAGCAATTGCCGAGCAGGCTACCCGCGTTGGCCAGCCGTACGTCAACCAGCGTTGGTTGGGCGGTATGCTCACCAACTTCCAGACCGTTGCCAAGCGTATCCAGCGTATGAAGGAACTCGAAGAGATCAACTTCGACGACGTCGCAGGTTCGGCTTACACCAAGAAGGAGCTCCTGCTCCTCAAGCGCGAACTCACCAAGCTTGAGTCCAACCTCGGTGGTATCCGCAACCTGACCAAGGCTCCCTCGGTTCTCTGGGTTGTTGACACCAAGAAGGAACACCTTGCTGTTGACGAAGCCAAGAAGCTGAACATCCCGGTTGTTGCCATCCTGGACACCAACTGCGATCCCGACGAAGTTGACTTCCCGATCCCGGGTAACGACGACGCAATCCGCTCCGTCAACCTGCTCACCCGCGTTGTTGCCGACGCCGTAGCTGAGGGCCTCATCGCCCGCAACCAGCGCGCAACCGGCACCACCGAAGCTCCGGAAGAGCCGCTGGCCGAGTGGGAGCGAGAGCTCCTCGAAGGCAGCAAGGCTGAAGAAGCGGCAGCAGTTGAGGCTCCGGCCGCAGAAGCTCCCGCAGCAGAAGCTCCGGAAGCAACTGAAGCTGCAGCCGGCGAAGCCGAAGCCAAGTAAATCTGGACCTTCCCCGATGCTGGAAACAGCGTCGGGGGCAACTGACAGGATGGCGGCTCACACGGTGGGCTGCCGTCCTGTCAGTCCGTAAACACACAAATTTCTAGACAGAGGGGTTCACATGGCGAACTACACTGCTGCTGACATCAAGGCACTGCGCGAGCGCACCGGCGCCGGCATGATGGACGTCAAGAAGGCTCTTGACGAAGCCAACGGTGACGCTGAGAAGGCCATCGAGATCATCCGCATCAAGGGCCTTAAGGGTGCTACCAAGCGCGAAGGCCGTTCCACTGCTGAAGGCCTGGTTGCCGCCAAGGTCAACGGCGGCGTTGGCGTGATGATCGAGGTTAACTGTGAGACCGACTTCGTCGCCAAGGCTGACAAGTTCATCCAGCTGGCTGACAAGGTCCTCAACGTTGCAGTCGAGTCCGGCGCAGCCGACCTCGAGACCCTGCTGGCTACCGAGGTTGACGGCAAGCCGCTGTCCGAGGTTGTTGTCGAAGAAGGCGCTGTCCTCGGCGAGAAGGTTGTTGTCCGCCGTATCTCCCGCGTTGAGGGCACCACGGTTGACGCTTACCTGCACAAGACGTCCAAGGACCTCCCGGCCCAGGTTGGCGTCCTGTTCGCTGTCGACGGTGAAGGCGAAGCCGCTGCCACCGCCGCACACGACATCGCTGTCCACGTTGCAGCCATGGCTCCGAACTACCTGACCCGCGAGGATGTCCCGGCCGAACTGGTCGAGTCCGAACGCCGCATCGCAGAAGAGACCGCAAAGGCTGAAGGCAAGCCCGAAGCTGCCCTTTCGAAGATCGTGGAAGGCCGCGTGACGGGCTTCTACAAGGGTGAAGTTCTGGTTGACCAGGCATTCGCCAAGGATTCCAAGAAGACTGTTGCACAGGTCCTCGAAGAAGCCGGCGTCAAGGCAACCGCAGTAACCCGTTTCCGCGTCGGAAACTAGTAATTCATGAAAAGGGGTGGTCACTTCGGTGGCCGCCCCTTTTTCATGCACCCGTCCGGGTAGTACCTGCGCGGACCCACAGCACGATAATCTAGCCAGAGTCCACCAACGGGAAGGCACCATGGAAACCGTCAACACTGCTATCCAGCCCGAGAAGACCCGTCGACGTGTACTTCTGAAACTTTCCGGCGAGGTCATCGGCGGGGGCAAGCTCGGCGTCGATCCTGAGACCGTCCGCGCCATCGCCAAGCAGATCGCGGCAGCGGTCACCGAGGTAGAAGTGGCCATCGTTGTCGGCGGCGGTAACTTCTTCCGCGGCGCCGAACTGTCGCAAAGCGGTATGGACCGCTCCCGCGCCGACTACATGGGCATGCTGGGTACCGTGATGAACTGCCTGGCCCTGCAGGACTTCCTGGAGCAGGCCGGTGTAGAGACCCGGGTCCAGAGCGCCATCACCATGGGTCAGGTCGCTGAGGCCTACATTCCCCGCCGCGCCATCCGCCACATGGAAAAGGGTCGCGTGGTCATTTTCGGCGCAGGCGCAGGCTTGCCCTACTTCTCCACGGATACCGTAGCGGCGCAGCGTGCCCTCGAAGTACACGCAGACGTGGTCCTCATGGCCAAGAGCGGTGTGGACGGCGTTTACACCGCCGACCCCAAAAAGGACCCCACCGCCGAGAAGCTTGATGTCCTCAGCTACGACGACGCCTTGCGCCGTGACATCCGGGTCATGGACCAGACTGCAATGACCATGTGCAAGGACAACAGTCTTTCCATGGTGGTCTTCGGCATGGAGGGTGAGGGTAACGTTACCCGTGCCATCCTCGGCGAAACGCTGGGAACCCTGGTTACTCCCTAGCAAGGGCTAGGATATTTCTAGGACCGTCCGCCCCTGGTGGCGGATCTTTACTGTGCATTGCGGCCTGCAGTTGGGCAGCAACTATTTTCTGAGGAGAAACCCGTGATCGAAGAGACCTTGCTCGAAGCCGGCGAGAAAATGGATAAGGCGGTGGAAGTAGCCAAGGACGATTTCGCCTCGATCCGTACCGGCCGCGCCAACCCGGCCCTCTACAACAAGGTGATCGTCGAGTACTACGGCACACCTACTCCGCTGCAGCAGCTGGCCTCCTTCGGTGTGCCGGATGCCCGGACCATTCTCATCACGCCCTACGACAAGACCGCACTGCGTGACATCGAGAAGGCCCTCAGCGACTCTGAGGTCGGCGCCAACCCATCCAACGACGGCAACGTCATCCGCGTGACCATCCCGGAGCTCACCAAGGAGCGCCGCAAGGAGTACGTGAAAATCGTCAAGGGCAAGGGTGAGGACGCCAAGGTCTCCATCCGAAGCATCCGTCGCAAGGCCAAAGATTCCCTGGACAAGCTCGTCAAGGACGGCGACGCCGGAGAAGATGAGGGTGCACGCGCTGAAAAGGAACTCGACGCCCTGACGAAGCAGCACGTTGACAGCATCGACGAACTGCTCAAGCGCAAGGAAGCCGAGCTGCTCGAGGTCTGATGAACCAGGCTGAGCCGGCGCCCGCTGAGCGGGTCCCGACACGCGATACCCCCAAGCGCGCCAGACGCGTGCGGAAGAACCCCACACCCAAGGCAGGCCGGAATCTTCCGGCCGCCATCGGCGTCGGTCTTTCCATGCTTTTGGCCGTTTTGGGAGGGTTGCTTTTCCTCCCGCTGGGATTCGTTCTGCTCACCACCGCTTTCGCGGTACTGGGTGTTTGGGAAGTCTTCCGGGCGCTTGAGGCGCAAGGGACCCGGATGCCGATCATTCCTGTGATGGTCGGCAGCCTGGTGATGCCGGTATCGGCCTACTTCGGCGGACTGGAGGGTTTGCTGTTCACCATGACGGCGAGCTCCGTGGCCGTTCTGCTGTGGCGCTCCATTGAGAGCGCCGCAGGTGCGCCCCGCAGCGTGTTCGCCGGCGTATTCACGCTGGCGTGGATTCCTTTCCTCATCAGCTTTGCGGCGTTGCCGCTCCACGCCACCGGGGGTGCCACCCCCGTCGGGTTCTGGCCGGACGGGATACCCGACGGCGCATGGCAGATCGCGTCGATGTTGCTGCTGGTAGTCTCCAACGACACGTTCGGCTACATCGTTGGTGCTACCTTCGGGAAGCACCCCATGGCCCCCAAGATCAGCCCCAAGAAGTCCTGGGAGGGCTTCGCGGGATCGGTCGGTGGGGCCATGGTCATCGGCGTCCTCGCGTGTATCTTCCTACTCGACAAGCCATGGTGGGTGGGGCTGGTGCTGGCCGTTGGCATGGTGGCCGCATCAACCGCCGGAGACCTCGCGGAGTCCATGGTCAAGCGCGAACTGGGCGTCAAGGACATGAGCAGCATCCTGCCCGGCCACGGTGGCGTGATGGACCGCCTGGACTCTATTGTGTTCGCAGCCCCTGTAGCCTATGTTCTGTTCGCGCTGCTGAGCGGCGTCTGACAACCAATGAAGGAAAATTAGTGGCCTTGGATATTCGACGCCAGATTCCCGCAACGTTCGATCGCGTGGAGCGCAGCAAGTACGGCTATAACGCCAAGCAAGTGGACGAGTTCCTCCAGCGAGCCAGGACATCGTTCGAGAACCCCGTCGGCACCGCAGACCAACTGGCAAGCGTGGATGTCCGGGCTGTAGCTTTTGACCCCGTCAAGGGTGGCTACGACGCTCACAGCGTCGATGCTGCGCTGGACCGCCTGGAGGACGCTTTCGCCCGCCGGGAGAGGGACGATCTCATCAACCAGCAGGGCGAAGAGGCTTGGCTGCGACAGATCGGCAAGCTCTCCGGCATCCTGCGCGGCAGGCTTCACCGGCCCGACGGCGAGCGGTTCCGCCGCCCCGCCCGGAAGGGGACCCGCAGCTACAACGTCCAGGACGTTGATGCCCTGTGCGCCGAGCTGATCGGGTACCTTGAGCACGATCAGGCCTTGAGCGTGGACACTGTGCGCCGAGCTGTTTTCCGCGCGGCCAAGGGCGCAGAGGGCTACGAAGAGGCCCAAGTAGACGCTTTCCTGGCGCGTGTCGTAGAGCTCATGGCGGCGATCGACTAAAGACCAGCCGATCAAGCCTGCGGGGGAGTGGGCGAGATCGGGGGATTGTGCTGGTAGGCCTGGTCGTAGGCCCGCTTGCCCGCAAGCATCGACGCCGTGAAAAATGCCAATGCCACGAAGACCGCGATGGAAACGAAGACGGCTATTGGAAGTCCCAGTGCCAGGAGCGCGGAACCCGACCATAACGCCAGCAAGGCCGAGTTCGCTGTCATCATGAAGATCATGCTGCTGCCTGCCAGCTGGCTCAGCGAACTCCGGGGGCCCAGAAAGTAGTATGTCTGGTCGGAGCCGGCCAAATCATCGTGGTAGCCCGCCATGAGATAGCGGGCCATCCCCGGATCGAGTTCAACGTAGGCAGCCCGCAGCCTGTTCATGGCGATCACGTACATCAAGTCCTCCATGCCGACGTTCAGTACGCGGACCTGTGTCAGTAAACCGACCATGACGTCAATGCTGAGGATGGTCAGCGCGAAGGCCCTGAACGCATCAGAAAACTGGGTGGCGTTGCCCACCAGCGCCAGGCTCAGGAGGCTGGCAGAGGTGAACGTCAGGAACATGCTGATGCGGGTGAGGACTTCGCCCTGGGTGGTGCTCCTGGAAGCGAGCAGGCTCCAGTGTTCCGTGGCCAGCAATTGCGCGCGGACGCTGGGGGATAGCTCCGGTGTGGGCGCCGGCGGTTCCGGACTGGCGGCACCCGGTTCCTCGGACATGGCGTCATTGTCCACCCTGCAGAGGCCGTGGACAACGGCCTATTGCCGCTATCTCTCCGTGGCTACCGGTCGCTCTGGCACATGTAGGCGTGACATCACGCGGTTCACCGAGGCCGGCACGCGGTTCTTCGTCACGATTGACACGGCGACGGTCGCCGCGAACGCGGCCGGGACGCTCCACGCCGCGGGCTGCGCCAGCCACGCGGGCGCGTTCCCTGGGCCCATGAGGGTGCCTGCCACCATGGCGCCGCCACAAAGGACCGCACCGGTCAGCATGCCAGCGATAGCGCCCGCATCGGTCAGACCGCGCCACCAGATCCCCAGGACCAGCACCGGGCAGATGGTGGATGCCGTGAAAGCGAAGACCAAGCCCACACTTCCAGCGAGCGCAAGGGTGTCAGTCATGAGGGCAAAACCCAAAGGCACGACGGCGGCGAGCACCGCTGCGAGGCGGAAGCCCCTGACGCTTCCGCCAAAGAGGTCCTGGCTGATGACTCCGGACAGGGAAACCACCAGCCCGGACGTGGTAGAAAGAAACGCGGCGAAGGCACCGGCTACAACCAGGGCGGACAGCAGATCACCCGCAATACCTCCCACAATCCTGCCGGGCAGCAACAAGACCAGGGCATCGGCCTGGCCGGACTGCGCGAGCTCTGGTGCGAACATCCTTCCCACGGCGCCGGAGAGCGTGGGAAACAGATAGAAGACGGAGAGCAGCCCCAGCACAATCAACGTTGTCCGGCGGGCCGATTGGCCGTCAGGGTTGGTGTAGAACCTCACCAGCACGTGCGGCAGACCCAGTGTGCCGAACAACAGCGCCACCAAGAGGGATATGTGTTGGTAGGCCCCGGCAGCGCCTTGGCCGGTGGGGTTGATGGGCAGGGGCGCCTGCGGCTGTGCGCCGTTGCCTGCCAAGGCCAGCAGGACGAACACCACAGGCACTGCCAAAGCAGTCAGCTTTAGCCAGTACTGAAAGGCCTGAACAAAGGTAATCGAGCGCATGCCACCTGCCACCACCGTGAGGCACACAACCAGCACCACCGCCGTCGAACCTACCCACGACGGCAGGCCGGTGGTGATCCGGATAGTGAGCGCCGCGCCGTGGAGTTGCGGAACGATGTACAGCCAGCCGACGGCTACCACCACGAGGCTCGTCACGCGGCGGACCAGCTTGGAATCCAATCGGGCTTCGGTGAAATCCGGAATGGTGTATGCGCCGGAGCGCCGCAGGGGGGCGGCCACGAAGAGCAGCAGCATCAGGTAACCGGCGGTGTAGCCCACGGGGAACCACAGCGCGTCGGTTCCTGAAAGCAGGATCAGCCCCGCGACGCCCAGGAAGCTGGCTGCGGACAGGTACTCGCCGCCGATCGCTGACGCGTTCCACCACGGCGGGACGGTTCTGGAGGCGACGTAGAAGTCGCCGGTGGTACGTGAGATACGCAGGCCGTAGAAGCCAATGACCGCCGTCGCGATCGATACAGCGAGAAAAGCGAAGAGACCAACGGCAGGGTTCACTTGTCCTCCACAAGGTCCCGGTAGCGCGCCTCATTGCGGGCTGCCGCACGATTGTAGAGCCAAGCGCTCAGCCCGATCACGGGGTAGATGCCAGCGCCCAGCACCAGCCAATCCAAGGGAATGCCGAAGATGCGGGTCTCCGCCACCCCGGGTCCATAGACCAGGAACAGTGCGATCACGGCGAGAATGACCAGGAACCCACAGGCCACCACCAAGGCCAGCCGCAATTGGGAGCGGATGAGCGAGCGGATGAAAATTCGCCCGGCGTCGGAGTCCTCGACAACCTCCCGGGGGTGCGGCGGCCTGCCTGGTGCCGCCGTGGCCAACTGGCGCGGGGCGGTGACGCGGACACGTGTCATCCTTGTGGCCGAATGCGGGTGGACTGCAGCTTGTCCCTGACCGATGGCAGGTGCCGGCGACTGATGGGCAGCTCGGCGCCGGCTACCGCGACACTCGGCCCGGTCGCGGAAAGCTTGAGGTGCTGCACGTGGTTCAGTGCGATCAGATACGAACGATGGATCCGGATGAACCCCGCATCCGCCCATTTCTGTTCAAGATCGCTAAGGGGAACACGGATGAGGTAGCTGGCCTCGGCGGTGTGCAGTCTTGCGTAGTCGCCTTGGGCCTGAACATAGGTGACGTCGTCACGGCGGATCATGCGGGTGGTGCTGCCGAGGTCCACAGTGATCATCTCCGGCGCGGGAGCTCCGTCCTTGATGAGCTCGCTGATCCGGTCCACCGAACGGGAAAGCCGTTCCGCCCGGAGGGGCTTCAGTAAGTAATCGATGGCCGCGAGGTCGAAGGCTTCCAGCGCGCAGTCCTCATCAGCGGTGACAAACACGACGGCGGGTGGACTGCTGCTGCGGGAAATGGCGCGTGCGATGTCCAAGCCGGAGAGTGCCGGCATATGGATGTCGAGGAAGACAGCGTCAACGGACTCGGTTTCCAACGTCCGCAGCGCCTCGGCGCCGGACGATGCCCGGTGAATGGCACCAATCCGCTCATCCCGTCCCAGGAGGAAGGCGAGCTCCTCCACTGCAGGCAGTTCGTCATCAGCGACGAGCACGTTGATCATGATTAAAGACTAACCGCCGCTCAGGCATCGTGTCCGGGTTGGGATTTCGGCACCCGCATGGTGATCATGGTTCCTTCTCCCGGGGCCGTGTCGATGACAAGTCCGTGCTCGTCGCCATAGACCTGCCGCAGGCGGGCGTCCACATTGCGAAGTCCCACATGGTCGCCGTCGGTGTACCCGGCGAGCACAGACCGCAGATGCTCCGGGTCCATGCCGACGCCGTCGTCCTCGATGGTCACTTCGGCGAATGCTCCGGAATCATTCGCGCAAATAGTGATGTGTCCAGGGCCTTCCTTGGCCTCCAAACCGTGCCGGACGGCGTTTTCCACCAATGGCTGAAGGCTGAGAAACGGGATGACCGTGCTGAGGACCTCTGGAGCGATCCGCAGGCTCACCTGGACCCGCTCGCCGAACCTGGCCCGCTCCAGCAAGAGGTAGCGATCAATGCAGCGGAGCTCCTCCGCCACTGTGGTGAAGTCCCCGTGCCGACGGAACGAGTACCGGGTGAAATCGGCGAATTCCACCACGAGCTCCCTGGCCCGGGCCGGATCGGTGTTGATGAACGAGGCAATCGCATTCAACGAGTTGTAGATGAAATGCGGGCTGATCTGGGCACGCAGTGCCCGGACCTCAGCCTCCATCAAGAGGGTGCGCGACGATTCCAGCTCTGCAAGCTCCAGCTGCGCGGCAATCCAGTCGGCCACCTCGCTGGTTGCCCTCACCAACCCGGCCCCGGCCGTAGGGGCAAGTGCGGCCACTGAACCAACAACCCTGGACCCAGCCCGGATCGGTGCTATAACAGCGCTGAAGTCGTGGTTGCCGTGATCCTGCTTGGCGGATGTGGGCTGACCGACAGAAACCACCACCGTGCGCCCAGTGGTCAAAACCTCCGCTGCGAACCTCATCCAAGAGGGCCGTAGTTCCTCAACTGCGCCATCCCAGGCGAGCACGGAGTCCGTGTCCGTGATGGCCAAGGCATCGCACCGCAGCAGAGCCCGCAGCTGCTTGCTGGCCTTGCCTGCGCTGGCGGGGTGGAGACCTCCGCGAAGGTGTTGCCCTGCCTTGGAAGCTGCGTGAAGTGTGTTGTAGGTCGCACGCTCGGCGTCCGTGCCCAGGTCGCGGAATGAGCGGATCACCTTAAGGCCAACACCCACGACGACGGCGACGGCCAGCACGATCACTGCGATCGCGGCTGCGGTAAAAAGAGGGGAATCCGGCATAAGGCCAGCGTAGCCGGACGCGCTGCCCGCGCCCCGCGCGATTTGCCGGATGCTCCCTCGCGGACACCGTTTGGCGCAGTGTCACAACCGTTGAGCGACGGCAGTGATCAATTCTCTGGAACAGGTACCGGGCCGTGTTCGATAGTGATTGCAGTCACATTGGCAATGCGTGTGGAGCTGATGTGGACACATCACAATCAGGAGGAACCATGGGTAATGAGGCCCAACCCCAGGACGCAACGGCGTCCGTGGACTTCCAGGAAGTCCAACAGACGGAACGGTTCAAGACACTGCGCAAGCGGCATCGCAGCTTTGTCTTCCCGATGGCAGTCGTATTCCTGCTCTGGTATTTCGCTTACGTTCTCTTGGCCGACTATGCGGTGGGCTTTATGTCCATCAAGGTTTGGGGCAACATCAACGTCGGCCTGATTCTCGGCTTGCTTCAGTTCGTCACCACCTTCGGCATCACGGCTTGGTACGTGAGCTATTCCAACAGGAAACTGGACCCGATCGCTGCGGAAATCCGGAACGAGATCGAGGGCCACGAATTCGATAAGGACGGCAATGTGATCAGCGGGGCAGCCAAATGAACACCATGGTCCCGGCAGCGGTCAACGTCGAAGCGCTGAAAGATACCACTCTGCTCAACATGGGCATCTTTGCCCTCTTCGTAGCGGTCACCATGGTGATCGTCTTCCGGGCAAGCCGGAACAATAAAACCGCGGCAGATTACTACGCGGCCGGACGGTCGTTCACCGGCTCCCAAAACGGCACGGCCATAGCCGGCGACTACCTCTCGGCGGCATCATTCCTCGGTATTACGGGCGCCATCGCCATCAACGGCTACGACGGGTTCCTGTACTCCATTGGCTTCTTGGTCGCCTGGCTGGTCGCCCTGCTATTGGTGGCTGAACTGCTCCGCAACACCGGCAAGTTCACCATGGCTGATGTTCTGTCGTTCCGCTTGCGCCAGCGCCCTGTCCGAATCGCAGCGGCACTGTCCACCTTGGCCGTCTGCTTCTTCTACCTCCTCGCCCAAATGGCAGGTGCAGGCAGCCTGATCTCCCTCCTGCTCGGCATCAGCGATTGGGGTGGACAAGCTCTGGTGATTATCGTCGTCGGGGCCCTCATGATCATGTATGTGCTCATCGGCGGCATGAAGGGCACTACTTGGGTGCAGATCATCAAAGCCATCCTGCTGATTGCCGGCGCCGGGGTGATGACGGCGATGGTGCTTGCGATCTATGGCTTCAATCTTTCCAGCCTGTTGGGTTCCGCAGCTGAAGTTGCCAACAACCCGGCCGTCCTGAACCCGGGCCTGCAGTATGGCAAGACCGAAACGTCCAAGCTCGACTTCATGTCTCTTGGCCTTGCCCTGGTCCTCGGAACCGCGGCACTGCCGCACGTCCTGATGCGCTTCTACACCGTCCCCACGGCCAAGGAAGCCCGAAAGTCCGTGGTGTGGGCGATCTGGCTGATCGGCCTGTTCTATCTCTTCACCTTGGTACTGGGCTACGGTGCAGCAGCCCTGGTAGGTGCTGAGACCATTAAATCCGCACCAGGCGGCGTCAACTCCGCCGCACCGCTGCTGGCCTTCCACCTTGGTGGACCGCTGCTCCTGGGCTTCATTTCGGCGGTGGCCTTCGCCACTATCCTGGCAGTGGTGGCCGGTCTGACCATCACGGCGGCGGCATCCTTCGCCCATGACATCTACGCCAATGTCATTGCCAAGGGCAAAGCCGATGCGACTACCGAGGTGAAGGTGGCCCGGCGCACGGTACTGGTGATCGGAGTCCTTGCCATTCTGGGTGGCATCTTCGCCAACGGCCAGAATGTGGCCTTCCTGGTGGCTCTGGCCTTCGCAGTTGCAGCTTCGGCGAACCTGCCCACCATCGTCTACTCCCTGTTCTGGAAGAAGTTCACCACCCAGGGCGCGGTCTGGAGCATGTATGGCGGCTTGGCAGCGGCAATCTTGCTGATTACGTTCTCGCCTGTAGTTTCGGGCGCCAAAACCTCCATGATTCCGGGAGCAAACTTTGCCCTCTTCCCGCTGAGCAACCCGGGCATCGTGTCGATCCCGCTGGCCTTCTTCCTAGGCTGGCTCGGAACGGTCCTGGACAAGCGGCGCGAAGATCCGGCCAAGCAGGCGGAAATGGAGGTGCGCTCGCTGACCGGCGTCGGTGCAGAGAAGGCCGTAGACCACTAGCCCCGCCAAGACAACAAGAAGGCTCCTCCTGCGAATAGCCGCAGGAGGAGCCTTCTTGCGTGCCGGTCTGTCACTTCTTCAGGCTCAGCCACTCCTTCAGCTGATCCAGCGGCCACGTGGTGACAATGCGTTCTTTTGGCACGCCAAGGGCTTCGGCGCGCTCCGCCCCGTACTGCAGGAAATCGAGCTGGCCGGGAGCATGGGCGTCGCTGTCGATGCTGAACAGGCAACCGGCGTCGAGGGCCATTTTGATGAGGTTGTCAGGCGGATCCTGCCGCTCCGGTCGTGAATTGATTTCAACCGCGACACCCCACTCGGCGCACTCTTTGAACACTTTTGCGGCGTCGAACTCAGACTCAGGCCGGGTGCCGCGCGAGCCTTGGACCAGTCGGCCCGTGCAATGCCCCAAGACGTTGGTGTGGGGGTCGCTGATGCCGCCCAACATTCGTGTGGTCATGGTCTTTTTGTCGGAGCGAAGCTTTGAATGGACGCTGGCCACCACTACATCCAACTTGTCCAGCATGTCCGGTGTCTGGTCCAGGGTTCCATCCTCAAGGATGTCCACCTCGATGCCTCTGAGCAAGCGGAAGCCGTCCTGTGAGGCGTTGATGCGTTCCACCACGCCCAGTTGTTCCTCGAGCCGTTCGACGCTGAGGCCATTGGCGATGGTGAGGTTGGGGGAGTGGTCCGTCAGGGCAAGATACTCGCGGCCGAGGGTGCGGGCTGCGGCAACCATGGTTTCGATGGGTGAGCCGCCATCAGACCAGTTGCTGTGACTGTGAAGGTCTCCGCGCAGCGCGGCCCGCAGAGTGTCACCTCCGGAGGCCAACGCTTCTGTCCCGCGCGTCCGCAGATCGGCCAAGTAGTCGGGGACACTGTCCTCCAGGGCCTGCGTGATGACTTCCGCGCTCCGGCTTCCGACGCCTTTGAGGCTTGTTATCCGCCCGCTGCTGACCAGCTTCGCCAGCTCTTCCGGCGGAAGCTGCCGAACGGCGTCGGCTGCTTTGCGGAAGGCTTGGACCTTGAAAGTGGGGGCTTGGCCGCGTTCCAGCCAGAAGGAAATTTCGTCGAGCGCCTCGATGGGATCCATGCCACCATGATCCACGAACCAGGCGCACCATCAACAGTGGGCAGTGTTAATGGTGCGCCGGTCCAGTCGCCGCCTAGTGGTGGCGACCCGGGTCCAGGGCGGGATTGGAGCCCTGGCCGTTCTTTCCGTCCGGTGCCTGGCCGTGCTCTCCATGCGGGACGGCGTGCTGCCCGGCCATCGAGGCTGCCAGGCCGGGTGTTGCCACTGTTGCAACAACGACGGCGGCTCCGAACGCGGCTGCCAGAAGCCGCCCGGTCCTTGGCTGGCCGTGGGCGCCGCCGTCGTTGGTCTTGTGCTGCCGCCTCAACCAGCCCGCTCCGGCAAGTGCCATGAGCGTCAGGCCTAGGGCGGCAAGGTGGCTCACGTCGAGTGAGCGCTGGGTGGAGACGCCGGCCGCCATGACTGCGACATGCGCAACGGCCGCCGCTGCCAAGGCTGGAACCGCATACCGAGCGAAGACGAGGGAGTTGCGGTGCAGTCCCCACAAGGACCAAGCCAAGAAAGCCAGGCCAGCCGCGAGAGTTGAAATACCTGCAACCACCAAGCCGGGTGTCACCGAGTCAGGTCCGGTGAGGTACCCGGCAGCGAGCGAAAGCTCAACCATCCCGGCGGCCATTGCAGCGAAGTACACGAACAACAGGGTGGCTGCCCTGAGCGTGGGTTGGTTTCTGCTTTCCATGGTTCTTACCGTCCTCTCGCTCTCTTAGGCGCGTAATAGGTGATCAGGCGCGGGCGGAAGCTACGGCAGCCTTATCCTGGGACAGCGCGACACCCAGCAGGACCACTGCGCTGGCAAGGTGCAGCACGTTGTCTGCACCGTTGAGGGCAATGATGTTCAGCGAGCTGCCAACGAGGAAGAGGCCGACGATACCCACCAGCAGGTAGACGCCTCCAACGGCGGTGTTAATGGACTTGGACAGCGTGACGCTGTTCATGCCGGCGTAGAGAAGGGCAGCGCCAATGGCCAGGTGAATGATGTTGTGAAGCGGGTTCACGGCAAAGATGATCAAGTTGGCGCCCTCGGTGGCGAAGAAGCCGATTCCCGAGGTGACGAAGAATCCGAGCACGCCTACCAAGAGGTAAACGGCTCCGAAAATGGTGGCGATCAAGCGATTGGGCGAAGTACGCATTGGTCCGAACCTTCCGGTGATGGCCGGGAAATCCGGCCGTCCTGCGGAGCCCCGGCTGGGGCTCTCAAGCAGTGATTCGGACCATTCGTGCAGGTGGATGGGTGTTGGACCGGATTACTTTTTCCGAGGCCTACAAACCCCGATGCCTATGGGCGGAGGCGGATGCTGCTCATCTTGAGGTCGTTGGTGCCCTCGAAGACGTACTGGAGATCGATGGCCTTGCCGTCGCATTGCAGCTTGCCGGCGAGGTCTGCTTTGTTGTTTCCGTTCTCCGAGTTCACGCTCACGGAGTTGTAGTTCGGTTTGCATGTGCTGTCCAACTCAAGGCTGGCAATGCCGTCCACGAAGGATTGTTTGTCCAGTTCGTCCTTCAAGGGCTGGCTAAGGTAGTTGTCATATGCCTGCTCTGTTTGCCCGGACACCACCAAATTGGTGAACTCGTCCGCCAGGGACCTGGCTTTGGATGTTGCGTTGCCCACGAGGTTGACGAGCACCAGAACTCCCACCAGGGCCAGCACGATGACGCCCGCAACAACACTGAGGACGATCCATAGAACTTTGCGGCTCTTCTTTGGTGGCTGCTGGCCGTATTGACCCGGCGGGTACTGGCCGGGTTGGTACTGACCCTGCGAATAAGGATTTTCGCCCTGCGGGTATGGGTTCTGGGCGTAAGGTCCCTGGCCTGGGGCCGCGTACTGCTGGTTGCCTTGTGGAGAAGCGGACGACGGCGGCTGTTGCCACTGCGGGGAACCGCCGTTCTGTGGTGTGGCTCCGTTCTGTGGCGTGTGCCCGGGTCCAGGCGGAACCGGAGGCGGGTTATACCCGGGTTGGTTGTGGTTTGGCTGGCTGGGTTCTTGCGGATTGCTCACGGTAGTGCCCCTTTCGGCAGCCTTCGGCAGCGCCACCACCTGGCCGGGGCCTGGGCGGTCCCCGATGCGTCCTCTTGCATCAAATCGCATGTCCGCTTCCGGGGGCAAGGGTGCGCCAGGAATAACTCCAGGTAGCGAGGGAATTCAGGCCTCCGTGCGCCGTCCCAGCAGTGGTTGCACCCGGTAGGGGATCATTTCCCGCATGGCCAGGGCCGTATCCGTCCGGTCCACACCGTCGCAGCCGAGGATTTTCCCATTGATGCGGTAGAGATCCTCCGCATCCAAGGCAACAACACGCAGCAAAAGGTCCGCCGATCCCGTCAGTCCGAACCCTTCCAGGATCTCCGGAATGTCAGCCAGGTCCTGTGCAAGAGAGGCCAATTTCTGCTGCTGTACATGGACGGTGATGAACGCCGTTAGCGGGTAGCCGAGGGCCACCGGGTTGATCCTCCGCTCGAATGAGAGGAACGCGTGCTTCTTCTCGAGCTGGGCCATGCGGGCCTGCACTGTATTGCGGGACAAACCCAGCTTTTGCGCGAGTGCCACCACCGTCCCGCGGGGGTCTTTGGCCATGGCCGAAAGCAGTCGGGTGTCAGTGCCATCCAAGGGTTGCATAATGCGCAAGATTAGCACGGGTCTGCACCCTATAACAGGGCAGAATGTTCAACTTCAGCCGAGGTAGTTGTACCCGATGCGCGTTGTGAGTAGGGTCACAATTAACTCCAGCGAAGGTGCCGGAGGGCCGGTGTGCGGCAGGACCACAAGTCCCGCCAGCGCCGACGAAAACGAGCCGGAAGGTTGCGATCACCTGTGTTGACGGATCAGGCGGGCAAAGGAGTGCACCATGACACTCCGGGCCCAGGACATAGTGCACAAAATCCCTTGAGGACTGGCGGCGATCTGCTCCAGTTGGTGTCGCCGGAAGGCGAGCGCATCAGCCATCCCGAGTTTGATATCTGGGTCAAGGACATCAGCGACGAACACCTGTGCTCCTTGTATGAGGACATGACGGTCATTCGCCGAATTGATGCGGAGGCTACGGCGCTCCAGCGGCAGGGAGAGCTCGCATTGTGGCCCCCGTTGCTGGGACAGGAGGCCGCCCAGATCGGCTCAAGCCGCTCGCTGCGGGACGACGACTTCGTCTTCCCGAGCTACCGCGAAAGCGGGGTGGCTTATGTACGTGGCGCCCACCTTTCCGAAATTGCCAGGGTGTGGCGTGGCAATGCCTCTTATGGTTGGGATCCCCTGCGCATCAACTTGGCGACGCCCCAGATCATCATTGGTTCCCAGAGCTTGCACGCGACCGGCTATGCCATGGGTGTCCAGTTGGATGGTGCCAACACTGCGGTCCTTGCCTACTTTGGCGATGGTGCCACGAGTGAAGGCGACGTGAACGAGGCTATGGTGTTCGCCGCGAGCTACCAGGCTCCCGTAGTGTTCTTCTGCCAGAACAACCATTGGGCAATTTCCGAGCCCGTCCGCGTACAGTCCCACGTTCAGCTGGCTGACAGGCCCACCGGATTCGGTATCCCGAGCATGCGGGTCGATGGCAATGATGTCCTGGCTGTTATGGCTGCGACTCGTCTGGCCTTGGACCGGGCGCGCAAGGGCGGGGGACCAACTTTCATTGAAGCTGTGACCTACCGCATGGGCCCGCACACCACCGCCGATGACCCCACCCGTTACCGTGACCCCATCGAGTTGGAGGATTGGGCCGCCAAGGATCCAATCCTGAGGCTGCGCAAGCTCCTGGAGGCCAAGGGCCTGCTGTCGAAGGATGTGGAAGCCCGCGTCAAGGCCAAGGCCGATGCCGTGGCCGCGGAACTTCGGGCCAGCTGTATCGATATGCCGGACCCGCAGCCGTTGGACGTTTTCAACCACGTCTACAGCACCCCCAATTCCTGGATTGAACGCCAGAAGGACCATTACTCGCGCTACCTGAACAGTTTCAACCAGCCAGTCGAGGAAGGTGCACTCTGATGTCCAAGCTCACTTTTGCCCGGGCCATCAATGCCGGCCTCCGGAAGTCCCTCGAAAACGATCCCAAAGTAGTCCTCATGGGAGAAGACATCGGCTCGCTAGGAGGCGTCTTCCGCGTCACGGATGGGCTGCAGAAAGATTTCGGCAAGCACAGGGTGATCGATTCGCCGCTGGCTGAGTCCGGCATCATCGGCACCGCGGTCGGCTTGGCCTACCGCGGATACCGGCCCGTGTGCGAGATCCAGTTCGATGGTTTCATCTACCCGGCGTTCGACCAGATCGTCAGCCAGGTGGCCAAGATGCATTACCGCACGCAGGGCCGCGTCAAGATGCCCATTACCATCCGTGTTCCGTTCGGTGGCGGCATCGGGTCGCCGGAGCACCACTCCGAATCGCCGGAGGCGTACTTCACGCACACCTCCGGCCTCAGGGTTGTAGCTGTGTCGAATCCGCAGGATGCCTACACGATGATCCAGCAGGCCATCGCGTCCGATGATCCCGTGCTCTACTTCGAGCCGAAGCGGCGTTATCACGATAAGGGCGACGTGGATGAGACCCTTGACCTCTCCACAGCCCTTCCGCTGGACAAGGCTTCCGTGGTCAGCCCCGGTTCTGATGTCACGCTGGTTGCCTACGGTCCTCTCGTCAAAACGGCCAAGGACGCTGCCATGGCCGCGGCCGACGAAGGCATTTCGGTGGAAGTTATCGATCTCCGCTCGCTGGCCCCCGTCGACTACCCCGTAGTCGAGGCTTCAGTCCGCAAGACCGGACGACTGGTGATCACCCATGAGGCGGGTCAATCCGGAGGCGTGGGTGCAGAGATCGCTGCCAGTATCACCGAACGCTGTTTCCATTACCTGGAGTCTGCTCCTGTCCGAATTACCGGCTTCGATGTTCCGTACCCGTATTCGAAGCTCGAAATGCACCACTTGCCGGATCTGGACAGGATTCTCGACGGCGTGGACCGCGCCCTTGGCCGCAGCAACTCGCTGAGTGGACTGGAAGGATGACCGCCACCATGATCAAGGAATTTAGGCTGCCGGACCTTGGCGAGGGCCTGACCGAATCCGAAATCCTGAGCTGGAAGGTAGCGGTGGGGGACACCGTCACTCTGAACCAGGTCATCGCCGAGGTTGAAACCGCCAAGGCCGTTGTCGAGTTGCCCTCTCCCTTCGCAGGAGTGGTGGCAGAACTTCATGAGTTGCCCGGCACTGTGGTGGAGGTTGGTAAGCCGATCGTTTCGTTCGAGGTTGACGACGCCGGGTCCTCCAACGGGGGCGGCGCGCCGGTTGCCGGGGACGGGTCCACTGGTGCCGGGTCCGTTGGTGCCGGGTCCGTTGGTGACCGGGCCGCCGTCGAGACATCTGCGAATGGGGCGCCTGCCACTGGGGCCGCTGAAGCGGTGGGAACTCCCGCTAAACGTGAGCCGAACCTGGTGGGGTACGGCGCCGTCGTCGAACATAGTGGCCGTCCCGCTCGCCGCGCCCGCGGGCAGGTCCAGAACGTGACACCCCCAACGCCAGAGGCTCCGGCGATCGCCGAGCCCGTAGTGTCTCGTCAGTCAGAGGCTGAAGCTTCTGAGCGCCCGCGTTCAACCCCGCCAGTGCGTAAATTGGCGCGCGACCTTGGCATTGAACTGGAACTCGTTTCCGGAACCGGACCGGGCGGGCTCATCACCCGCGAGGATGTTCAGAACTTCTCCGGTACGCAGGAAGCTCCAGCTGAAGCTCCAGTTTCTGCTGCACAGGGTGAGCGGGAAACCCGAACGCCCATTAAGGGTGTTCGCAAGTTCACGGCCGCAGCCATGGTGCAGAGCGCGTTCACTGCCCCGCATGTGACGGTGTTCCTCACGGTGGACGTCACGGCAACCATGGAATTGCTGGCGAGACTCAAGGGCAATAAGGCGTTCGAAGGTTACAAGCTGACGCCGCTGACCATTGCGGCAAAGGCGGTCCTGGTGGCGCTGCGGAACAACCCGTCGCTGAACTCGCGTTGGGATGAGGCGAGCCAGGAAATTGTCCAGTTCAATTACGTGAACCTGGGCATCGCGGCCGCAACGCCCCGGGGCCTGACCGTCCCCAACATCAAGGACGCTGACCGGATGACGCTGCGGGAGCTCTCAACGGCACTGACTGAACTGACTGATACCGCGCGTGCCGGCAAGACGTCGCCGTCGGAGTTGTCGGGCGGCACCATTTCCATCACGAACATCGGCGTGTTTGGAATTGACGCCGGGACTCCCATCCTGAACCCCGGCGAGGCTGCAATCGTGGCCTTGGGCGCTGTGCGGAAGGCGCCGTGGGTTGTTGACGACGAACTCGCCGTTCGGCAGGTCATGTCGCTCAGCCTGTCCTTCGACCACCGCTTGGTGGATGGGGAGCAGGGTTCACGATTCCTTGCGGACCTCGGCTCAATCCTGGCTGACCCCGCCATGGTCATGACCATGATCTGACGCACCCGAAGCAGCGCCGGCCCATCCCTTTACGAGTGCTTGCAGGAAACTGCAGTTAAGGGGTGGGCCGTCGCGTGTCAGCCGGTGGGCGGCGTCAGTCTTCGGTTGGCGTGGTGCGGTTGGAGTGGACGTTGCGCCAGCTATGCTCGGGCTCAAAGCCCAAGAGCCTGCGAGCCTTGTCGATGGACAGCATGGTTTCGTGCTCGCCCAGTTCCTTAAGGACCTCGACGCCGGGGAAGACTTCGGCTGCCAATTCGGCGCTGCTTCGACTCATCACGGTATCGGCGGCGGCAATGATGAAGGTCTCGAAGCCCGGTTCCCCATGCTCCAGGGACCGCACCACGGCAAGGGCGCCATCCCGGGCGTCAATGTAGCCCCAGAGGTTCCATTTCCGGAGCGTTGCGTCGTCGTCGAAGGACGGGAAGACGTCGTAGTCCTCGGGGTCCATGACGTTGGAGAAGCGCAGCGCCGTGATGCTCAGCTCCGGATCCCAGCGCGTCATTTGGATGGCCATCTGCTCCTCCAGGTGCTTAACCAGCGAGTAGGTGCTTTCCGGTCGGGCCGCATACTCCTCATCCACGGGAATGTAGGGAGGTTCGATGTCGAAGGGGAGTCCCAGCACGGTCTCGCTGGAGGCATAGACCACCTTCTTGATGCCCGCCCTCCGTGCCGCTTGGAACACGTTGTAGGTGGACACCATGTTGTTTTCAAAGATTGCAGCATCGGGGGCCAGCCCCGGTGCTGGAATGGCTGCCAAATGAACTATCGCGTCCAAGCCGTCGTGTTGATCATCCAGGCCCAAGACGACATCCAAGACCTGGCCGTAGTTTCGGAGGTCAACGTTGACGTAACCCCGACCGCGCGTGCCTGCGCGGTCCATGTTGAGCACCTCGTGGCCGTCCTGCGTAAGACGTCGGACCACGCTCCTACCCAGTTTTCCGCTTCCGCCGGTTACGGCAATCCTCACAGTGCACTCCTCGATAGTGGCTGGTACCGAACCTTGTTGCTTTATGGATTCAGTATGGGTTCGAGCTTCAGCCTAGGCGGCGCGGCCGCAGAAAACAGCCTGTCAGGCTGGCCCTGGGAGTCCTAGGAATATAGGAACGCCCCAAGGCTATACGGATTGCCTGTGCTGGTTGCAGGTCGGGACGTGTTGGTTGCAGGGCGCAGCGCCCTTCTGTGCTTCGCCTCGCGGGCGGGCACCCGGCACCCATCTGTGCTTCGCCTCGCGCCCGGGCACCCGGCACCCTTCCGCGCATCGGCACCCGGCACCCTTCCGCATACCAGGCAGCTGTCCCCCGACGCCCCGGTCACGACGCTTGCCAGGGTCACTATGTTCTGTGGGGTGTGTGGTGGTGGTTGCGTCGGGGTGTTTGGTTGGGGTCGAGGTGGGGTGGGGGGATGAACCAGGGGACGCCGGTTGTCATGTCGATGCGCCAGTTTTCTTTGTGGATGAGGTGGTGGTGGTGGCTGCAGAGCAGGGTGCCGTTGTTGGTTGATGTGGTGCCGCCGTGGGACCAGTAGGTGGTGTGGTGGGTTTCGCACCAGGGTGCGGGCATGGTGCAGTCGGGGAAGGCGCAGCCTTGGTCGCGGGCGGTGATGGCTTTGCGGATGTGGGGTGGGAAGATCCGGGTGGTGCGGCCGATGTCCAGGACGCGGGAGTCGCTGCCGAGCAGGACGGGGATGATGTCGGCGTCGCAGGCGATTTTGCGGATGGTGTTCGGGTGGATGGGGCCGGTGAACGTCGCTGTCCCGGTGCTGAGCCGTTGGTGGTCGTTGAGTCGTTCGAAGAGGTCGCGGTGGTCGATGGTGACGGTGAGTTGGGGTCGGAGGCCGCCGTTGGAGGGCAGTTTCCCGGTGCTCATCGCGACGGCGCAGGCGCCGACCAAGCCGTCGAGGAGTTTCTGTGCCCGGGTGCGACGGTCCAGGACCGGGCCGGCTTCGGTGTTTTGGAGTCTGGGGTTGGTGGCGGTGTTCATGGCCGTGGCCAGGGTTTCGTATTGTTCGGCGGTGGCGAAGATTTCGAGGTGGTGGAGTCCGTGGCGGCGTCGACGGCGGAGGAACGCGCCTTGGAGTTGGCGGCGAACTTCCTCGGACGGTTCGGCGCCGTCCTGGTCGATTCTGTCGGTCCAGCGTTTGGCCATTTTGGTGACGAAGTCCGGGTCGGATTCAACGGCCGTGGCGGTGAGGGCGTGTTCCATCCGGGTGATGGTGTCTTCATCGGTGAGTTGCCGGACAGTGTCCAGGGCGGTGCTGATGATCGTCGCCGACCGGGTAGGCACCAGGGCTGAGGAGAGGGCTTCGGCCAGCATTTCGCGCCGGGCCGGGATCTGTTGCCCGGCCAGTCCAGCCTGCGGAAGGACATCGGGTGCGAGGGCGAGCCTGCGCCGGGCTTCACCGATGCTGATCCGCAACCGGGCCCGAAGGAACTCAGCGGCGTTCCGGTACCCGTCATCCAAAGGGCTCACTGTTGAAGCGGCGGCCCGTCCTCCAGAACCCTCGCCGACTACGGAACCGGCCTCATCCACGGAAGGTGCCGCGTTAGTGGAGCGTGCTTCACCAGCGGCAGCTGATGCCGGGTTGGGTTCTGGCTCCGGTTCAGACCACCCCGTCCGCCATCCCGGCGCGGCCCCAGACAACCCGGGTCCTGCTTGCTGTGCTTCTTTCCGGGTCCGTTCCACCGCCTGCGCCGCGACGACCTGCAAGTACTCCAACGACCGGGACATCTCCTCGACCCTGCCCGCAAAATCAGCGGCCTCAACAAAACCAAACAACCGCGCCGCATCGGCTGCAGCCGACAACCGCGTGGGGTCTATCAGGGCCGCGCCGTCTTCAAGAAGCGCCGCCAGGTCCAGTCCGGTGGCCGTGGATCTGTCGCCCGTGGTTCCCGAAGTCCGGGCGAACTTGGCCTTGCCGTTGAGCAGCGCAGCGTCGTTTCCCGGCCCGGCGCCGTGGAAGCGGCCGATCACGGTGACGTGCGCCGTCGAATCCTTAAACCCGGCCTTGACCAAGTGCGGCTTGATGATAAAGCGCCGTGACCGGGCCGCGGCCAGGGCAGCAACAACAGGGGACGTTTCCGTCCGAAGTGCTGTCAACTGCCCCATCTCTTCCATGAATAAATCATTTCATCGGGGTCCGACATTTTATGAGGAACCTGGAAGACAGCTCCAACCTCCGGGCAAAACCAACAATCAGACCGAAGTCAGAGCTGCCAATGCCATCTGTTCCAGGATTGGCCTGGCTGACTTCACAGCGATCTTCCTGCCGTGGTGGCGCACCGAGTGGGGTGTGGAGTTGATCAAACCAAAGGCCGCATGCGCCCGGACACGGAGGCCGGAGACATCTGCGTCTGTGTGAATGCGGGCCAGGACGTCAACCCACGTTTCCACGTAACTGCGCTGGAGGGACCTGACTTCTGCCTGGTCGGCGTCGCTCAAACTTCCGAAGTCCCGGTCTTGGACGCGGATGACGTCAGGATTGCTGAGGGCGAAATCGACCTGGAACTGGATGAGTCCCTTCAGCGCGGTCCGGGGATTGTCCGCTTCCGACACCACCCGCAAGCCGCCATCCAAGAGGTCCCGGCTGACGCTGAGTAGTAGCTCTCCGAGGACCGCTTGCTTGCCGGGAAAATGCCGGTAGACGGCGGGCCCACTGACGCCTGCTGCTGCTCCGAGGTCCTCGAGCGACACGCGGGTAAAACCGTTCTCCGCAAAGAGTCCGGCAGCAGCGGACAACAGGGCCAATCTGCGGAGCTCCTTCGCCTGGCCGCGTTGCGTGGCGGCGGCGCGGGTGCCGTTGATGCTTGCTTCCTGACCTGCGGTCACATCTTCCTCCTTGCGCCAGTCCAGGCCCAGCGCTTGCGGGACCGCCTGTGCTGGACATCACAGTTAATAAAGACTAACCTAAATTTCAGTTACGTGGCACTAACCGAAATGGCCTGCGGCCGGGAATGGAACAGGGGTCAATGGAGACAATTGCCAGTCTGACGGGAGCCGCCAGCGGCACCTTTGAGACCAACCAGCAAGCGCAACTGGCCTTGGTGGAGGAACTGAGGGAGCGCCTGGCGACGGCGGCCCTTGGCGGCCCTGCCAAGTCCCGGGAGCGGCACATCGCCCGCGGGAAACTTCTGCCGCGGGAACGCATTGACTACTTGCTCGATGACGGCAGCCCGTTCCTCGAGATCGCACCCTTGGCTGCGAATGGCATGTACAACGACGATTCGCCGGGGGCCGGGGTTATTGCTGGCATTGGCCTGGTCCAAGGCCGCCATGTCCTGGTGATCTCCAATGACGCCACGGTCAAGGGCGGCACTTACTATCCCATGACCGTGAAGAAGCACCTCCGGGCTCAGGAAATCGCCCTGGAGAACAAACTTCCCTGCATCTACCTCGTCGATTCCGGAGGCGCGTTCCTCCCCAAGCAGGACGAAGTCTTTCCGGACAAGGAGCACTTCGGTCGGATCTTCTACAACCAGGCCAAAATGTCCGCGGCCAAGATCCCGCAGATCGCCTCCGTCATGGGATCCTGCACGGCTGGCGGTGCGTATGTACCCGCCATGAGCGATGAGACGGTCATCGTCCGGAACCAGGGCACCATCTTCCTGGGTGGGCCTCCCTTGGTCAAAGCAGCCATTGGCGAGATCGTCACCGCCGAGGAACTGGGCGGCGGCGATGTTCACTCCCGGATTTCCGGGGTCACGGACCACCTGGCCGAGAACGACCAACATGCCCTGGAGATTGTTCGCGACATCGTGGCGACGTTGCCGAAGCCGGCGCAGCCGGCATGGGACGTGTCCGACCTCGTCCTGCCGCCCGTCGTCGATCCTTCAGGGATCTACGGTGTGGTTCCCACGGACGTCAACGCCCAATACGATGTCAGGGAAGTCATCGCAAGGCTGGTTGATGGATCCGAATTCCACGAGTTCAAGAAGTACTACGGCACCACCTTGGTGACCGGATTCGCACACCTGCACGGCCATCCGGTGGGCATCGTGGCCAACAACGGTGTCCTTTTCAGCGAATCGTCCCTGAAGGGCGCCCACTTCATTGAGCTCTGCGATCAGCGCGGCATTCCGCTGATCTTCCTCCAGAACCTCTCGGGGTTCATGGTGGGCAAGGACTACGAGCAAGGCGGCATCGCCAAGAACGGCGCCAAGATGGTGACCGCGGTCGCCACAGCCCGGGTGCCCAAGCTGACGGTCGTCATCGGTGGCTCCTTCGGCGCAGGCAACTACTCCATGTGCGGCAGGGCCTACTCGCCACGGTTCCTGTGGATGTGGCCCGCGGCCCGCATCTCGGTGATGGGTGGAAACCAGGCCTCCAGCGTCCTGGCCACCGTCAAGAGGGATCAGTACGAGGCTGCCGGCCAGGAATGGTCCGCGGAGGACGAAGAAGCCTTCAAAGCTCCCATCAAGCAACAGTACGAGGACCAAGGAAGCCCCTATTACTCCACCGCAAGACTGTGGGACGACGGCATTATCGATCCTGCTGACACACGGCGTGTCCTGGGAATGGCCCTGGACGTCGTTTCCCGCCAACAACTGCCCGAGACCTCCTTCGGCCTCTTCAGGATGTGACCATGACTCTGCCAACAACAGCCACGGCTCCGCCTACTGCTGGAGCCCGAACCTTTAGCACCGTCCTCGTTGCCAACCGCGGTGAGATCGCCTGTCGCGTCATACGGACCTTGAACGACATGGGCATCCGCTCCGTTGCCGTGTACTCGGACGCCGACAAAGACGCCAAGCACGTGGCCCTCGCCGATACCGCCGTCGCCATCGGTGGCACGGCACCGTCGGAGAGCTACCTGAAGATCGACGCCATCATTGACGCGTGCCGTCGAAGCGGGGCGGAGGCAGTCCACCCGGGCTACGGCTTCCTGTCCGAAAATGTCGAGTTCGCCAAGGCGCTTGACGCAGCGGGCATCACCTTCATCGGGCCGGGAATTGGTGCCATTGAAGTAATGGGCGACAAGATCCGGTCCAAGAACCACGTGATGGCCTACGACGTTCCGTGCGTACCGGGGATAGCAAAACCAGGACTCACCGATCAAGAGCTGATTGAGGCAGCCCCGGGAGTCGGTTTCCCGTTGCTGATCAAACCCTCCGCAGGTGGTGGCGGCAAGGGCATGCACGTGGTGGAACGGGCTGAGGACCTGGCCTCCACACTGGTGACCGCTAGGCGCGTGGCAGCCTCCGCTTTTGGCGACGACACCCTCTTCCTGGAGCGGCTCATCCGGGCTCCCAGGCACATCGAGGTCCAAATCCTGGCGGACAACCACGGTAACGTCACCCACCTCGGAGAGCGCGAGTGCTCACTCCAACGGCGCCACCAGAAGGTCATTGAGGAAGCCCCGTCGGCCCTCTTTGAATCGTTGCCGGACGGCGCCGAGGAGCGCGCCCGCATTGGTGAGGCGGCTTGCAATGCAGCGCGTTCGGTCAACTACAGCGGCGCGGGAACCGTCGAATTCCTGGTATCCGACGAACATCCGGATGAGTTCTTCTTCATGGAAATGAACACCCGGTTGCAGGTGGAGCATCCCGTCACGGAGATGGTCACGGGCATCGACCTCGTGGAATGGCAGGTAAGAATCGCCGCGGGTGAGGTCCTCGCGGTAGCACAGTCCGACGTCGAGCTTAAAGGCCATGCGGTGGAGGCGCGGGTTTACGCGGAGGTGCCCGAGCGAAACTTCGTGCCGTCAATGGGGCGCGTCGTGGCGCTCGCCGAGCAGGGCGCGGCGGATCCAACCGTGTCCGGCCAGCAGCAAGCCCACGCCAACGTGCGGATCGATTCTGCCATGCGGAACAACCTGCAGATCACGGGCGACTACGATCCGATGCTCGCCAAGGTCATCGCGTGGGGTGAGGACAGGGCTGAGGCGCTGGACACCCTGGACGCGGCGCTTGGACGCTACACGCTGCTGGGCGTGGACACGAATGTGGAGTATCTGCGCCTGCTGATCAATGACCCCGAGGTCCGAGCCGGGCACCTCGATACCGGGCTGATCGAGCGCCGGCTGCCGTCGATGGATTTCAGGCACGTTGGTCCCCGCGAACTGATCGCCGCCGCGCTCACGCTGTGGCTGGAACGCAGGGGCTCGGCGCCCGCAGGTGACGTGTGGAAAACTCCCGACGCCTGGCGCCTCGGTGGTCGCGGCGCGTGGACAACCACGTTTGGTGTTCCGGGCCGAGGGATCGCGACGGTGTCCATCACAGAACAGGCGTCTTCCACCCAAAAAGAATCCACCGTGACGGCAACAGTCGACGGCGCGGACCCGGTCAGCGTCCGGGTGGCCGAGCGCAGCGGCAACAGCATCGTCGTGGAGTTCGACGGCGGCCTGTTCACCTTCGCGGTTGGGGCGGTGTCCGGTGTGCCGGGCAGTGTCCGCGAACTGTACGTGGGCAATGATGGCTGGTCCTGCAGGCTCGAGGTCCTGGACCGGGCAGAGCGTCTGCGGCGAATGCTCGCCGGCATCCAGCGTGAGGAAGGGGCTGCGGACCCGGAGGTGCGCTCGCCGATGCCCGGAACAGTAGTGTCCGTGTCTGTCTCCGACGGTGAATCCGTCCAGGAAGGTCAGGCGCTCTTGGCCGTCGAAGCCATGAAGATGGAGCACCAACTGGTGGCGTCCGTAGCAGGAACCGTCCACCTCACCAGCAAACCCGGCGACCTGGTCAAAGCAGACCAGGTGCTCGCCACCATTCACGTAGCCGGCGCCGCTGATGAGGCGGCCAACACCGGCAAGAACACAGACCAGACCAGTACAGACAAGGAAGTCCAGCCATGAGCACGTTTGAACTCAACGAGGAATACCAGGACCTCAGCGACTCCGTCCGCGAGTTCGCCGACGAGGTAGTGGCCCCGGTGTCCGCCAAGCACGACGAAGAACACAGCTTCCCCTACGAGGTTGTGAAGCAGATGGGGGAGATGGGCTTGTTCGGCCTGCCGTTCCCCGAGGAGTTCGGCGGGATGGGCGGAGACTACTTCGCCCTTGCCTTGGCATTGGAGCAGTTGGGCCGTGTCGACCAGTCGGTGGCCATCACCTTGGAAGCCGGCGTATCGCTGGGCGCTATGCCCGTGTACCGCTTCGGGACGGATGCACAGAAGGAAGAGTGGCTGCCGCAGTTGGCATCCGGACGTTCCTTGGCCGGGTTCGGCCTGACCGAGCGTGAAGCCGGTTCCGATGCAGGCGGCACTAAGACCAACGCTCACTTGGATGACGGCGAATGGGTCATCAACGGCAACAAGGAGTTCATCACCAACTCCGGCACCGACATCACCACGCTGGTCACCGTCACGACAGTCACGGGCCAGAAAGAGAACGCGGACGGCAGCACCAAGAAGGAAATCTCCACCATCCTGGTCCCCACGGACACGCCCGGGTTCACCGCAGAAAAGCCCTACAACAAGGTGGGCTGGAACGCCTCAGACACCCACCCGCTCACGCTGGACAACGTCCGCGTTCCCGAAGCGAACCTCCTGGGCGAGCGCGGCCGCGGCTATGCCAACTTCCTCTCCATCCTGGACGAGGGCCGCATCGCGATTGCCGCGCTGGCCACCGGCGCAGCCCAAGGTTGCGTGGATTTGTCCGTGAAGTACGCCAAGGAACGCAGCGCGTTCGGGCAGAACATCGGCAAGTACCAAGCCATCCAGTTCAAGATCGCCCGCATGCAGGCAAGGGCCCACACCGCCCGCCTGGCGTACTACGACGCCGCCTCCAGGATGCTCGCGGGCAAGCCGTTCAAGACCGAAGCGGCCATCGCTAAGATGGTCGCAGGCGAGGCAGCCATGGACAATGCGCGGGATGCCACCCAGGTGTTCGGCGGCTATGGTTTCATCAACGAATTCACGGTGGCACGCCATTACCGCGACTCCAAGATCCTGGAGATCGGTGAAGGCACCACCGAGGTCCAGTTGATGCTCATTGCCCGCGAGCTGGGTCTGTAACCGTACGGGAAGGATCAAGGATGATTGACAAGGTTGTTGCGAGTGCCGCGGAAGCGGTGAAGGACATCCCGGACGGAGCTTCGCTCGCGGTGGGAGGTTTCGGCTTATGCGGTATCCCCGTCTCCCTGATCGATGCCCTCCACGGCCTAGGCACCACCGATCTTGAGACGGTCAGCAACAACTGTGGGGTGGACGACTGGGGCTTGGGCATCCTCCTCAAGGACGGCCGCATCCGGCGGACCATCAGCTCCTACGTGGGCGAGAACAAGGAATTCGCCCGGCAGTATCTGGCGGGGGAGCTGGAAGTAGTCCTTACTCCACAGGGGACCTTGGCCGAGAAGTTGCGTGCCGGCGGCGCGGGCATCCCGGCGTTTTACACCAGGGCCGGTGTGGGAACCCAGGTGTCCGAAGGCGGCCTTCCGCAAAAGTACGACGCCGAAGGGAATGTTGCTCTGGCCTCTTCGCCGAAGGAGGTTCGCACCTTCAACGACGCCGATTACGTCCTCGAAGAGTCCCTGACACCGGACTTCGGCTTGGTCCATGCCTGGAAGGGTGACCGCCACGGGAACCTTGTCTTCCATGCAACGGCGATGAACTTCAACCCTCTCTGTGCCATGGCGGCCAGGACCACCATTGCCGAAGTGGAGGAGCTGGTGGAACCGGGCGAACTGGACCCGGAGCACATTCACACACCCGGCATCTTCGTGCAGCGCGTGGTGGTGGCACCTTCCAACGAGAAGCGGATCGAGAAGCGGACCGTGGCGTTATCAGCATCGGCAAGCAGCCAACACGCAGGAGCGTAGACATGGAATCGAATAGTCTCCACGACATCCCGCCCCGCCCGGAAGCCGTGCGCCACGAGTACCGCCGTGCCGACGTCGAACATCACGAGGCCAAAGGCTGGACCCGCAACGAACTGGCCGCCCGCGTTGCCAAGGAGCTTAGCAACGGCCAATATGTGAACCTCGGAATCGGGATGCCCACGCTGATCCCCAACTACATCCCCGACGGCGTGGAGGTCATCCTTCATTCCGAGAACGGCATTCTGGGCGTGGGACCCTACCCGGCCGAGGACAAGGTGGATCCGGACCTCATCAACGCCGGCAAGGAAACCGTGACCACCAATGCGGGGGCCGCGTTCTTCGATTCGGCGTCGTCCTTCGGGATGATCCGCGGCGGCCATGTGGACGTGGCGGTCCTGGGTGCCATGGAGGTGGCCGCGAACGGTGACCTGGCCAACTGGATGATCCCCGGCAAGATGGTCAAAGGCATGGGTGGCGCCATGGATCTGGTGTTCGGCGCCAAGAAGGTCATTGTCATGATGGAGCACGTGGACCGCAGCGGACGGCCGAAAATCGTTCAGGACTGCACGCTCCCACTCACGGGGAAAGGGTGCGTGGACCGCATAATCACTGACCTGGCCGTCATCGACGTCGTCAAGGACGAAGGAGATCCGCGTCTGGTCCTCCGCGAGCTGGCCCCCAACGTGACGTTGGACGACGTCCTGGCCGCAACCGGCGCTGAATTGTTCGAAGAAGATCAGGAACTCACCGTATGACGCGGGTGGTGGAGCAGCGCGGGCTGTACTTCGATGAACTTGAAGAGGGCGTGATCTACGCACACAAACCTGGACGTACTGTCACCGAGACGGACAACGTCCTCTTCACCACCATGACCATGAACACCCAGGCGCTGCACCTTGACGCGGCGTGGAGTTCCGGGCAGCCGTTCGGGCAGCGCCTGATGAACTCAATGTTCACCCTGTCCACCATGGTGGGGCAGTCCGTGACCCAGCTGACGCAGGGGACCATCATTGCGCAGCTGGGGCTGACCGATGTCACCTTCCCTCACCCGCTGTACCACGGAGATACGCTGTACACGGAAACGGTGATAACGGGAAAACGGTTGTCGTCCTCCCGCCCGGGTCAAGGCGTGGTGACCATGCAGCACACCGGCCGCAACCAGGACGGCGCAGTGGTGGCGTTGGCAACCCGGACGTGCCTGATGTGGACCAAGGAAGCGCACACTGCGCAGGCTTGAAACACGGTGCAGTCCTAACAGCACCCCTTCCAAAATCTCTGTCGGACACCAGCAGCAAGGACCTCCATGCCTTCTTACGACGCGACTCCGTTCACCATGGGTCCGGCCCTCTTGTTCTGCCCTGCCGACCGGCCGGAGCGTTTCGGCAAGGCCGCTGATCGATCCGACGCCGTCATCCTGGACCTGGAAGATGCCGTAGCTCCTGCGGACAAGCCGCGGGCCCGCGAAGCGATTCTCAAGCAGCTCAGCACCGACGGACTGGAGCCAAGCCGCACCATCGTCCGGATCAATCCCGTGGGCACGCCCGAGTTCGAGCTCGATCTCGAGGCCTTGGCGAAGACGCCCTACCGCACGGTCATGCTGGCCAAGGCGGAGACTGCGGAGCAGCTCAGGTCCGTGGCCGACTATCAGGTCATCGCGCTGTGCGAGACTGCGGCGGGTATCGTCAACGCCTCCGCTATCGCCGCCGAACCGAACGTTGTGGGACTCATGTGGGGTGCCGAGGACTTGTTGGCTTCCCTGGGTGGTCTCTCCAGCAGGAACGACGACGGCGGGTACCGGGCTGTCGCGCTGCACTCACGGTCCGCTGTGCTGCTTGCCGCCAAAGCTGCGGGCAAGGAGGCCATCGACTCTGTGTACGTGAACATTCCGGACCTCGAGGGCCTGTTGGCCGAGTCCGGGGACGCCGTTGCCAGTGGCTTCGGAGCGAAAGCTTGCATCCACCCCAACCAAGTGGCAGTAGTCCGTGAGGCTTACGCGCCCACTCCCGAATCCGTAGCCCAAGCCACCGAGCTCTTGGAAGCAGCAGCGTCTGCGGGCACGGGGGTGTTCCAGTTCAAGGGCAAGATGATCGACGGACCCATTCTCAAGCACGCCGAAGCGACTCTTCGCCGGGCCGGGCACCCGCGAGTTGCCAGCTAACGCCCATGTTCCGGGGAAACATGGGCATTAACTGGCATCTCGGCGGGCGGCCAGAGCGCTAGGCGCGCACCGGCGTCGAGAGTTCCGTCAGCTCAACAACGGCGGGTCGGGAGGCAGTGCTCTTGATGGCGACCGCCTGCCCGCTCTTTGCGGATTCCAGCACCGACTCCATGACGTCCAGCGCATGGAAAGCCAGTTGGCCGCCGGCACGGGGTTCCTGTCCGGCCGGCGTCGCGGCGAGGTCGGCAATTCCAAAGCCGCGCCCTGAATCCACGTAACCGGCAGAGACGGGGAGCGTCTCCCAATCCTCGGCGCCGAGTGCGAACAACTGCACGTCGCCATCGAAATGATTGGGGTCCGGGACTATCAGCGAGCCCGTCTCGCCATGGATCTCGATGTTGGGGCTCTTGGTTTTCACGGCGTCGAAGCTCATGAAGAGGGTGGACAAAGCACCGGACGCATGGGCCAGGACGCCGGTGACATGCGAGTCGATATCCACCGGGACTTTTTGGCCCTCTCGAGGGCCCGAACCGATGGTGCGTTCGCTGCGTGTATGGCTGGCGGCGCCCACAACTGACACGACAGGTCCGAGCAAAGTGACCAGCGCCGAGACGTAGTAGGGGCCCATGTCCAGCAGCGGACCACCGCCGGGCTGGTAGTAGAAGTCCGGGTTCGGGTGCCAGCGCTCATGACCCGGAGTTGCCATGGTGGCCGTGGCGGAGATCGGCGCGCCAATCAGGCCATCATCAATGGCTTTGCGTGCAGTCTGGACACCAGTCCCGAGGACGGTGTCCGGTGCGCAGCCCACCACCACTCCCGCCGCCGAGGCTGCCTCGAGTACCTCCCTGGCCTCTGCCGTGGTGGCAGCCAGCGGCTTCTCACCGTAGACGGACTTGCCCGCGGCAATCGCCTTGAGCGCGATATCTGCATGCGCGGAGGGGATGGTCAGGTTCAAGACGAGGTCAACATCGGCGGCGGCCAGGAGGTCGTCCACGGTCAGCGCCCGCACGCCTGGGTACGAGTCGGCGACAGCCTGTGCCCGTGCCGGATCAAGGTCCGCGACGGCCACCAGATTGATGAAATCCAGTCGGCGGAAGTTGCTCAGGTACTGGGCGATGATGGCGCCACAGCCAACGATCCCTACGTTCAGCGGCTTGGCCTGGGTTATCGAGACGCCCACAGCATGCCCCTTTCGATGATGGTGCGGACGTTGCTGTCCTGGAGGATTTCCACACGGTGGCCCGGGGTGCACACAAAGATCTTGCCCTTGCCCCACTGGCGGGTCCAGATGGCCGGCGAGGTGACTTCGCGGTTCCAGGGGTCCCATTCACGAACCTTCTGGGTGGTTGTGGCCAACACATCGATGTAGTCGTCGGACAGGACCCAGTACTGTTCCGTGACGAGGTCGAAATCGCTGATTCCCCGAGTGATGGGGTGGTTGGATGCGGCAGGAAGCATGTTCACGGTGTAGGGGACGTAGTTGTCCGATTGCTCGCCGATCCGCTCCTCAGCGTGCTTGCCTGGGTGGCAGGCAAACTGGCCGCCGATTAGATGCAGGTAGTCGGAGTTGTTGCGGTAGGAATCAGCGATCCCGCCGTGCCAGCCGGCCAGGCCAGTGCCGTTTTCGACCGCGGCGCGCAGGCCCTCGAACTCATCCTTCTCGATGGTGGTCATGGTCATGCATTGCACGATCAGGTCCACGCTGGCCATATATGCGGGGTCGGCGTAGATCTTGGATGATTCCTCCACCCGGACGCCGTAGCCGTTGTCCTTGAGGTAGGGAATGAACAGCTCGGTGGCTTCCACCGGCTGGTGTCCGTCCCAGCCGCCGCGAACCACCAGTGCTGTCTTGTTGTTGCTTGTCATGTTTTCCTTTCAGACTTTCTGCCAGCGGCTGGAATTGTCCGCGCTCGCCTCGACGGCCGCCAAGACCTTTTGGACCTGCAAAGCGTCAGCGAACGACGGCGAGGGCTGCTCGCCCGCGCCGATGGCAGTCACGAGGTCAACCACCTGGTGCGTGAAGCCGTGCTCGTAGCCGAGGCCGTGGCCGGTGGGCCACCAGTTGGCTGCGTAGGGATGCGACGGTTCGGTGACCATGATCTTCCGGAAGCCGGCGTCGGGTTCCAGCGCCGAATCGTAGAACTGGAGGGAGTTCATGTCCTCGAAGTCGAAGGCAATGGACCCTTTGGTGCCGTTGAGTTCCAAGCGCATTGCGTTCTTGCGTCCCAAAGCGAATCGGGTGGCCTCGAAAATGCCGATGGGACCAGGGGAGCCGCCGTTGCGCGAGCCTGCGTCAGCGCCGTCGTCGTGCCTGGCCTCAAAACGGGCGGTGAACAGCGCGGCGTCGTCCACCGTCACTGGACCGCGTGAACCGTCCGCACCGCCGTGACCCCCGAGGCCAACAAAGTCGCCACCTACCGGGCGCTCTTTCACGAACGTCTCCAGCAGCGCCGAGACTCCGGTGATGTTGAGTCCGGTGATCCATTGCGCGGCGTCGATGCTGTGCGCGCCGATGTCACCCAGGGATCCGGAGCCGGACTTGGACCTGTCCAGCCGCCACGTCAGCGGAGCATCGGCATCACTGAGCCAGTCCTGAAGGTACTGGGCGCGGACATGGCGGATCCCGCCCAAGCGACCGTCATCCACCATCCGCTTGGCCAATGCCAGGGCAGGCGTGCGTCGGTAACTGAAGCCGCACATGGAGAACACCCCGCGTTCGGCAGCTGCCTGGGCTACCGCCGTCATCTTTTCGGCTTCTTCCACCGAGTTGGCCAACGGCTTTTCGCACAGGACATGCTTGCCGGCTTCGAGCGCTGCGATAGCTATCTCCGCGTGGGTGTTGCCGGGAGTGCAGATGTCGATGAGATCGATGTCGTCGCGCTCAATGAGCCGGCGCCAATCGGTCTCAACGAAAGCCCAGCCGTATTTATTGGCTGCTGCCCGTACGCCTTCCGTGTTTCGGCCCGCGACGGCGGTCAGTTCCGGGTTGAGGGGGAGATCGAAGAAGCGCGGCGCGGTCCGCCAGGCATGTGAGTGGGCGGCGCCCATGAAGGCATGGCCCACCATGCCGACACGCAGGGGTTGAGGGTCTGTCATTGGAAATCCTTTCTACTTGCTGAAGCCTGCAGTCAGGCCGCTGAGCAGCTGCCGCCGTGCCACTACGTAAATCACCAGCAGCGGGAGCGTAGCCAGTACGACGGAGGCGAGTACCGCCGGGATGTTGACGCTGAACTCACCCTGGAAGGTCCACAGTGAAAGCGGCAGAACCCGGGTGTCCGGGCTTTGCGTAAGAATCAGCGGGAACAGGAATCCGTTCCACACATGGAGTGCGTTGTAGATGCCAACCGTGATGACGGCAGGTTTGGTCATCGGCAAAGCGAGACGCCACATCATGGCCCAGTCAGAGCAACCGTCCAGGCGCATCGATTCAAAGAGTTCGTTGGGCACATCCCGCATGAAGTTGGACAGGATGAGCACGGACACGGGGATCGCGAACGCAATGGAGGGCAGGATCAGCGCCAACAAGGTGTCGTACATATGGGCCTTGGTGATCATCCAGTAGATCGGGATGATCGTTGCGTGCAGCGGAATGGCCAGGCCCAGGAGGAAAACGTTGTTGGTCCAGCTGAGGAACTTTCCCCTGCCCCTAACAATGGCGTAGGCGGCCATGAAAGCGACGAAGAGTGCCGGAACCACGCTGCCGATTGTGACGATGAGGCTGTTGGTGAAGTACTTGGCGAAGTCGTTCTCCAGGACGAGCTTGTAGTTGTCCAGGGTTGGCTCTGCAGGTGGCAGCATCGGGTTGGACGTGAAGAACCCCGCCTGGTTCTTCAGGCTGGTGATCACCACGTAGTACACCGGCACAATGATGACCGCCAACCAGAGCCAGCCGCCCAGGCCGCCCAGGATATTTGGCCGCGAACGGCCAAGCTTCGGGGGCCGACGGCGGGTGGTCACCGGTTCAGGCAGCGCTGCCGGTGCTGTGGGGAGTTGGGTGGTGGAAGCCATTACGCACCTTCCAGTTGGCTGGCGTTGCGGTTCTTGCCGCCGAGTCGTTGAAGGAACAGTGCCAAGGCCAGGCCGATGACCACCAGGATGACTCCCAGGGCGCTCGCCGCTCCCATGTCGTTCGCCTTGAAGCCGGTGAGATACATGTGCAGGGGCAGGAGTCGGGTGGAGTAACCCGGCCCGCCGGCAGTCAGCACGAAGATCAGGTCGAAGTAGGCCAGGGAGCCCACCACCATGAGGGTGGAGGAGGTGATCATGGTGTACTTCAACTGCGGCAGGGTGATGTTGAAGAACTGCTGGACCCGGCCGGCGCCGTCGATCTGCGCAGCCTCGTACAGCGAGGCAGGAATCTGCCGTACGCCGCCTTGGTAAATCAGGGTGTGGAACGGCACGAACTGCCAGGCGATGACGAACACCACCACAAACAGCACCAGATCCGAGTTGCCCAGCCAGTCCTGGGCGAGGAACGGAAGACCCAGGCCGGGCCCGAGTCCGAAGTTCGGATCCAGCAGCGCTTTGAAGGCTATGGCCACGGCGGCAGAGGAGAGCAGCAGCGGCACGAAGTAGAGGACGGCCAGTGCCGCGCGGTACTTCTGGTTGGCCGCAGTGAATACGCCGAGCAAAAGACTGATGGGTGCTTGGACAATGAAGGAGAAAAACATGATCTTGGCCGTCACCAACAAAGCGTTGCCCGTGACGGGATCGGCCAGGACGGTGTTCCAACTGGACAGGCCGTCGAGCTTGATCTCGCCGAGCCCGTCCCAGCGGGTGAAGCTAAGGAACAGGACTCCCAGGAGCGGGAGGATGGCGAAGAGCATGAAGAAGGCGAGCGCCGGTACGGCCAGCCACCCCGACGGACCCTTTTCCAGGGTCCGTCGGGTGCCTGTGGCGCGATCCGCGCCCACTGACCGTTGTGGAGTGGTGGAAGTTACGGACACCGTGTTACTTCCCGATCGTCGCGTTCATGGTGGAAGCGAACTGCTCCGGAGTGATCTTCTTCAGGAAGATCTGGTCGAGGTTGGCCAGCATGGCATCTCCCTGCGCAGGGCTGAGCGCCTGGTCCCAGGACAGGGTGAAGTCCGGGGCGTCCTTGGCCAGGCCATAGACGTAGCTCAGGAAGTCCTTGTCAGGGGAGGCAGCGAGCTTGTCTTCGATGCCGTTGACCACAGGAACAGCCCCTGAGTCGATCAGGCTTTGAACGTTCTCATCCGTGAACATTCCGTCTTTGACGTACTCCAGCGCTGTCTTCTTCTGGTCCTCGGTGGCCTTGGAGGATACGGACCAGAAATTGGACGGGTTACCCACAACGTTCGCAGGGTCACCCTTGCCGCCCTCAACGGTGGGGAAGGGGGCGTATCCGAGCTTGCCGCTGGAGACGAAGTCGGCGGCGTCCTTCTTCATGCCTTGGTAGATCCAGCTGCCCTGCAGGATCATGGCGGCCTTGCCTGTGTACAGCAGCGCCTGGTCCGCGTTGCTGTCAGCGGCAATGGAGGAGAAGCCGTTGATGAAGCCGCCGGCGTCTACCAGTTCCTGGATCTTGGTCAGGGCCTCGATCACTGCGGGGTGGGACCACGCTTCCGGCTTGTTGGCTGCGATGTTGGCGAAGACTTCAGGGCCGCCGATACGGTCAACAAGGTATTCAAGCCACATCAGGTCCGGCCATTTGGACTGGCCGCCCAGGGAGAAAGGTGCCACGCCGGCTTCCTTGAACTTGGGCACCAGCGCCATGAGCTCATCCCAGGTCTTGGGCGCGACAGCCCCGATCTTGTCGAAGACTTCCTTGTTGTAGTAGAGCACCACGGGCTGCACCTTGTTGTTGGGCAGTGCATAAGTCTTTCCGTCGATCACGCCGCTTTCGAGGATGGAGGGAAGGTAGCGGCTCTGGACGTCCGGGTTCTCTTTAAGGAATCCCGTCAGATCATCCACTTGGCCGGCATCGACGTAGGACTTGAGGACCCCTCCGCCCCAGCCGTAAACCAGTGTGGGTCCTTGACCGGCACCGACGGCGGTACGGACCTTGGTCTTGTAGGCATCGTTGGCGAAGAAGTCGAGCTTGATGGCGGAGTCCGGGTGTGACTTGTTCCAGGAGTCAATGGATGCTTGGAACACGGGCTGGTCACCACCGGTGAGTCCCCACATGGTTGCTGAGTCCGCCGAGGCTCCTGTTCCGGCCGGGCCCGAGGACCCGCAGGCTACGAGCGCGATCGACATAGCGGCTGCAGAAACGGCCATTCCGGCGGTGCGCAACTTGAGATTATTCATGTGCAGTTTCCATTCGTCCTTCGGGCTCGACGCTGATTGCCCGGTTGTGCGTGTAAAAAGCCACACTCCGGTGAGGGGATCGACTGCGATCATCCGCATCCATTGATATTTCGAAATATTTCGAACATCTTTTCGGAAGTGCCCACCAAATTTAGCCGTGACCCGCATCACCGTCAAGAGCTATCTGCACCGAATTTAGAGGAACTTGAGCTTCCATTGACGGATGTCGCCGCAATCCCGCATACTGTAATCGTCCGAAATATTTCGAAAGCAGGAGCACTGTGGCACAAGATCTCCGCCCGTCCAAGCTCACCCTTGCAGCGGTGGCAGCCGAGGTAGGTGTCTCCGCGCCCACCGTTTCCAAGGTGGTCAACGGCCGTGAGGACGTGGCAGAAGCCACCCGGGCCAGGGTTTTGGCGGCTTTGCAGCGCACCGGCTACAAGTCGCCGCTGCAACGTAAGAGCATCCCCGAACATCGTGCAGTGGAAGTCGTCTTCGATTCCTTGAATTCCGCTTACGGGGTGGAAGTCCTTAACGGGGTCATGGAGCACGCGGCAGTCTCGGACATGGAGGTGATCCTCTCCATCACCGGGAGGCAGGCGGGCTCGCCACTTGGGCCTGAGGAACGGGCGCAACGCCTGATCGACGAAGGCCGTGCCGGCATGATCGTGGTGACCTCCGCTTTCGGTGCCGCGCAGTTGGAGGCCTTCAAGCGGCGCCAGATCCCGATCGTGGTGGTGGATCCGCTCAATCCGCCACCCGCTGACGTCTTCAGTGTTGGCGCCAGCAATTGGGCCGGCGGCAAGGCTGCGGCAACACACCTGCTGGAGTTGGGGCATCGAAGAATCGCCTACATCGGCGGTCCATCCACTGCGGAGTGCAGCCAAGCCCGCCTGCACGGTTACATGGCTGCCCTGATGGCGGAGGGAGTGGCCGTGGACCACGAGTACGTTTCCGATGGTCCCTTCAAGCCGGAAAACGGGGTGCGCGCCATGAAGGCACTGCTGGCGCTCGACAATCCACCCACGGCGATCTTTGCCGGCAGCGACAGCATCGCGCTGGGGGTGCTCGCTGAAGCGCGGCGTCAGAACGTGCGCATCCCCGAGGAAATGAGCCTGGTCGGCTTTGACGGCACCCACCAAGCCGAGGAATCGGTGCCTCCGCTGACGTCAGTGTCCCAACCCTTGCAAGAGATGGGAAGGTCGGCCCTGAGCTTCATCCTCCGACAGAAAAATGGCGAGGAAATCGACTCGCGACGAGTGGAGTTGGCTACACACCTTGTTGTCCGCGAGTCCACCGCTGCACCGCGGGCGTCGAACGCTAAGGCAGCCGCCGCCGTCGAGCACTGAGCGAGAGCGGCGGGATGGCGTCATACAGCAGCATCCGTACCCAACGTTCGCCCGTTTCGCGGAACTCCGCACGGCTGGCGAAACGGTAAAGGTAGCTGCGCGCCCGCACCCAACGTGGACGCTCGCCGTCGAACGGGTCATCACGAAGCAGCCCAAGCGTCGGTTTGTCAGCCTCCAACAGTTTGTTGAGGAATGCGTAGAACCAGTCCTCGTGGACGGTCCGTAGCGGCAGGAACCACATGAGCCAATCCAAGCGCAGATGGTAGGGCGCCCATTGCCGGGGGAGTCGCCGAACGTCACCGGGCTTGCCCTTAAAGCCGTACTCCAGCCATTGCTCATCCGGTGCGTCGGGCGACTCATCCAGTGTGCCCTCCACCACGATCTCAATCCGCTGCTTCGTCACCGTCCCGAAAGCTCCATAGGCGTTGACCAGGCGCCACCGGTTGAAGCTGGCGTTCATCAACTGCTGGCTGGAGAAGAGATTGAGGAGCGGGCGGTAGCTGAAAACCAGCAACAGAACAGTCACAAGCACGACGACGGCGAGCCACCACACGGGGGTATCGGCACCCTGGTGCCACTCGAGCGGGATGAACGGAAAAACCGCATGGGCCACGGGATCACTGACGGCAGCAAAAGCCAGGACGATCGCCACCCAGTTCAGCCAGGCAAAGTTCCCGGTACCCACCAACCACAGCTGCGTCCCGATGACGATGCCCGCGGCAATACTGGCCAGCGGCTGCGGCGCGAACAGGAAGAACGGCACCACCAACTGCGCGAAATGGTTGCCCACCACTTCCACCTTGTGCAGCGGACGCGGCAAAAGGTGTGCCTGCCTGCTGAGCGGGCCTGGCATTGGCTGAGTTTCATGGTGGAAGAACATCGCCGTCATGTCGCGCCACTCGCGGCCGCCCCGGATCTTGATCATCCCGGCACCGAATTCAAGCCGGAATACCAGCCACAAAATGAGAATGAGGATGGTTGTGGGCGGCGGAGTCTGGTCCGAGCCAAGGAACGCCACCGTGAATCCGGCCTCAAGGAGGAGGATCTCCCAGCCGAACCCATAGAACGTCTGGCCGACATTGACGATTGACATGTAGAGGAGCCACAAGGCGAGGAATGCCAGCATGGGCAGCCACGGAGGACCCGTTTGGGGGAGGCCGATGACCAGGGCTGCGGCTATGACAATGCCTGCCCAGCACACCACCCTCAGCAGCACGTCAGAGTAGTGCCACCGGAAGAGTGTGGGCCTGGCCAGCCGGCGGACCATGTCCAGGAAAGCCGGTACGGGCAATAGTCCACGCTCGCCGAGGAGGGCAGGAAACTGGTTCAACGTTGAGAGGAAGGCAACCGCATAGAGCGCGGCTATGCCGCGCTGCAGCACCTGCCGGGCGAACTCGTAGTCCCGGGCATCAAACCAGGACAGCCACTCCACGATTCCACGGTACGCGCGGGAAGGCGGCGGTCAAGCGGTCAGGGTTTCCACTTACGCCTCATTCCGGTCGCGACCTCCGTGTGGTGACTGGGATACTTAAGCAATGCAGCCGCGTAAGATCGTCATCCTCGGGTCCACCGGTTCCATCGGCACACAGGCGATTGACGTCGTCGATGCTGCCCCACATCGTTTTGAGGTGGTGGCGCTCAGCGCCGGCGGAGGAAACCTTGGACTCCTCGCGCAGCAGGCCGTCCATACCAGGGTGCAAGCCGTGGGGATTGCCCAAGGAGATCCAGCAGCGCTGCGGCAATTAATTGACGCCGCGGCCGCCGGTGCCGGTTTGAGCAGCTTCGCTCCGGAGATCTTCGTTGGGCCGGACGCCTCCACACAGATCGCAGCCATCGAGTGCGACGTCGTCCTCAACGGAATCACCGGCTCAATTGGCCTGGCACCAACACTGGCTGCGCTGGGAACAGGAGCCACTTTGGCCCTGGCCAACAAGGAGTCCTTGATCGTTGGAGGCGCCCTGGTAAAAGCCGCAGCAGGCCCAGGACAGATCGTCCCTGTTGACTCAGAGCACTCCGCCATTGCGCAGTGCCTGCGTTCGGGCACCGACCAGGAAGTTGAAAAGCTGATCCTGACGGCATCCGGTGGCCCGTTCCGCGGCCGGACCCGGGAACAGCTCCACGACGTCACGCCCCAGGAGGCGTTGGCCCACCCCACCTGGGACATGGGCCTCATGGTCACCACCAATTCAGCCAGCTTGGTCAACAAAGGCTTGGAAGTGATTGAGGCACACCTTTTGTTCGATGTTCCCTTGGACAGGATCGATGTCGTGGTTCATCCGCAGTCGGTGGTCCATTCCATGGTCCAGTTCGTGGACGGCTCCATCATTGCGCAGGCTTCGCCGCCGGACATGCGGCTGCCGATCGCGCTCGGGCTGGGCTGGCCGGACCGCGTGCCACGCGCTGCGCAGGCATGCGACTGGACCCAAGCCACCAGCTGGACCTTCGAACCCTTGGATACCGTGGCGTTCCCCGCCGTGGACCTCGCCAAGGACGCTGCCAAACAGGGAAGTACGTACCCGGCAGTGTTCAACGCGGCCAACGAAGAAGCCGTAGAGGCCTTCCATGCCGGACGCATCCGCTTCACAGACATTGTGGATACCGTTGAATCCGTCCTCAGCGAACATTCAGGCTCCTCTGAGCTAACAGTGGAGTCCGTGCTGGATGCTGAGAGGTGGGCACGCGCCCGTACCCTTGATCGTTTAGCCAGCAGCGCCCTGTAGCTCACAACCCTTATGGAAGCAGTCCCACCGGCATGAGTCCCGTCCTTCTCTTCATTCTCGGAGTCGTCTTCGTCGCGATCGGCGTAGCTGTTTCCATTGCGCTTCACGAGGTGGGCCACCTCGTTCCTGCCAAACTGTTCAAAGTGCGCGTCACCAAGTACATGATCGGCTTTGGACCCACCCTGTGGTCCAAGAAGAAGGGCGAAACCGAGTACGGCTTCAAAGCGCTTCCGTTGGGCGGTTATGTGTCCATGATCGGCATGTACCCGCCGAACAAGGAAGACGGCGCCGTCCGTCCCTCAAGTACAGGCATGTTCCAGACCCTGGCCACTGAGGCACGTTCAATGGCGCACGAGGAAGTGGGGCCCGGGGACGGGGACCGCGTCTTCTACAAGCTTCCTGTTTGGAAAAAGATCATCGTCATGCTCGGCGGTCCTGCCATGAACATGCTGATCGGGTTGATACTGCTGGCTGTCCTGCTCATGGGCTTCGGCATGGCCACAGCAACCACCACCATCGCGGACGTTTCCAAGTGCCAGGTTGCCGCGGGGGAGACCGTGGACCCCGACTCGGCCGATTGCAAACTGACTCCGGCCGCGGCCGCAGGCCTCCAGCCGAACGACACCATCACTTCCTTCGACGGAAAAGCTGTCACCAGCTGGGACGAACTCACCAGTTGGATCCGTGCGTCCGCCGGAAAAGAAGTGCCCATCACTGTGGAGCGCAACGGGTCGACAGTGGAAACCACCGTGACGCCCGTACTCTCCTCGCGGCCAGTGGTGGGCGCCGACGGCAGGCCCGAGCAGGATGCCAACGGGGTGCTGAAATACCAGGAAGTCGGATTCCTTGGGATCGGAGCCCAAAGCGAACTGGTTCCGCAACCGGCATCGGCCGTTTTGCCCATGGCCGGAGAGAACATCAAACAGATTTCCGGTGTGATCTTCAACCTGCCGGCCAGGGTGGTTGGGGTGGCGAAAGCAGCCTTCAGCGAAGAGCCCCGCGATCCCAACGGGCCCATCAGCGTGGTGGGTGTGGGCAGGGTTGCCGGCGAAGTCGCGGCCATGGAAGAGGTGCCCCTGCAGGCCCGCATCGGCACTCTGATCGGTTTGCTGGCCGGTCTCAATTTTGCCCTGGCCATCTTCAACCTCATCCCTCTTTTGCCCCTCGACGGCGGCCACGTGGCCGGCGCGCTCTACGAAGGAGCGCGACGCCGGGTAGCCAAGCTGCTGGGCAAACCGGACCCAGGCGCTTTCGACATCGCCAAGCTGCTGCCGGCCACGTACGTCGTCGCAGCGCTCCTGATGGCCATGGGCGCACTCCTGATCTACGCGGACATCGTGAAGCCCGTGAACATTTTTGGCTGACCCGTGAACATTTTCGGCTGAGCGGGCGGGATAGGCTAAGTCCATGACTGTTTTCGCTGTTGAGTACGTATTCGTCGCCGATTCCGGCGCCCTCCGCGACGAAGCCCGCCCCGCACACCGTGCCTGGCTCGGCGAACTGGCCGAGGAAGGCAAATTGCTGGCCAGTGGCCCTTACGGTGACGGCGCTGGCGCGCTGCTGATCTTCAAGTCTGCTGAAGAAACCGAACTCAATGACCTCCTCAAGCAGGATCCGTTCGCAGAAGCCGGAGTAGTCGCCGGCATCCGCACCACGGAATGGGCGCCCATCATCGGTGTCCTGGCTGCCCACGCGTCCTAGTCCGGACGTCGTCCACCAAAAACGATCCACCCCAACCCAAGGAGTCCACGTGACCTCGGTCAGCCTGGGAATGCCAGCAGCCCCACCCCCCGTCCTTGCCCCGCGCCGTAAGACGCGGCAGATCAAGGTAGGGTCCGTTGGCGTCGGTTCCGACTCGCCCATCAGCGTGCAGTCCATGACCACCACCCCCACCACGGATATCAATGCCACGCTCCAGCAGATCGCTGAACTGACGGCGTCCGGCTGCGACATCGTGCGCGTTGCCTGCCCGTCTGCCGACGACGCCGAGGCATTGCCGATCATTGCCCGCAAGTCCCAGATCCCCGTGATCGCGGACATCCACTTCCAGCCGAAGTATGTCTTTGCCGCGATCGAAGCCGGATGCGCCGCGGTCCGCGTGAACCCGGGCAATATCCGTAAGTTCGATGACCAGGTCAAGGAAATCGCTGCAGCGGCCCGTGACCATGGAACGTCCATCCGGATCGGCGTCAACGCAGGGTCCCTGGAACCCGGCATCATGAAGAAGTACGGCAAGGCCACTCCGGAGGCACTTGTTGAGTCCGCTGTCTGGGAAGCCTCGCTGTTCGAAGAACACGGCTTCCACGACTTCAAGATCTCCGTCAAGCACAACGACCCCGTGATTATGGTGGCCGCGTACGAGATGCTTGCCGAGAAGGGCGACTGGCCTTTGCACCTCGGCGTGACCGAGGCCGGTCCGGCATTCCAGGGCACCATCAAGTCGGCAACGGCTTTCGGTGCACTCTTGTCCCGCGGCATCGGCGACACCATTCGTGTTTCACTCTCGGCTCCGCCGGTGGAGGAAATCAAGGTGGGCAACCAGATCCTGCAGTCCCTGAACCTGCGCCCACGCAAGCTGGAAATCGTGTCCTGCCCGTCCTGTGGCCGCGCCCAAGTGGACGTGTACACGCTGGCCGAGCAGGTAACCGCAGGCCTGGAAGGTATGGAGATTCCGTTGCGCGTTGCCGTCATGGGTTGCGTCGTCAACGGGCCCGGTGAGGCCCGTGAAGCGGACCTCGGTGTGGCCTCCGGAAACGGCAAGGGCCAGATTTTCGTGAAGGGCGAAGTCATCAAGACTGTGCCTGAAAGCGAAATTGTTGAGACACTGATCGAAGAGGCCATGCGCATCGCCGAAGAGATGGGGGAGGCCGATGGCGAAGATGCTGTCAAGGGTAGCCCCGTGGTTAGCGTCTCGTAACGAGAACGGCTTGGGAGTCAGGGTGCTCGGCGGTGCCGACACCCTGGCTCTTCGCGCCCTGGCCAGCGAAGACGTGGTGGCCAACGTCTTCATCCTCGCCCACTTGGAAAGCACCGGGACAGCAGCGCCCACCAGCGGCGGTGCCTGTATTTTCGGAGTTTTCGACGGCGAGACACTCCTTGGCGCGTGCTGGGCGGGGGCAAACCTGGTCCCTGTGGAACTCGATCCCGGCCTGGCCGGATATGTGGCCACAGCGGCCCACGAGACAGGCCGTCGCTATGCGTCCATCTTTGGTCCGGCGGAAACAGTGCTTGCCCTCTATGCGCGATTCGAGCAACTAGGCCACGGTGCCCACGAGATTCGCTCCCGGCAACCGTTGCTGACCATCACAGGTACACCGGTCATCCGCGCCAACCCTGCCTTGACATTTGGCACCATGACGGACTTCGATAGCATCCTCCCAGCCTGCGCCGCCATGTTCGAAGAAGAGGTGGGCTACTCACCTTTCCTCGGAGGCCAGGAGTTTTACAGCAGGCGCGTTGCGGGGCTCATCCGTGAGGGTCATTCGCTGGTCCACATCGATGCCAACGGCACTGTCGTGTTCAAGGCCGAGCTGGGGGCAGTCACGCGGGACGTCACTCAGGTCCAAGGCGTATGGATGAATCCCGAGTTGCGTGGACGTGGCCAAAGCGGCGGTTACATGGCCGCCGTCGTGAACCTCTCTCGGACCTTCGCCCCGGTGACGAGCCTGTACGTGAACGACTACAACGCCAAAGCCCGCGCTACGTATGAGCGGGTTGGCTTTGAGCAAGTCGGCACCTTCGCAACGGTCCTGTTTTAGCCACAACTGCCAGCTACCTGGGGGAGTCCAGGTCTCCTGTGAGGTAGCGCTGGATGTTGGGTGCAACGAAGCGGACCACATCTTCCTGATCTGCTGAGGCCAAGGGCTCGAGCCGGATCACGTAGCGGACCAGCATCAGCCCCACCACTTGTGTGGCCACAAGATTGCCGCGCACGCGTACTTCTTCGGCCGACCCCGGCAACCCCGCCATGATCCGGGACAGGATGGTGCGGTTTACCATTTCGCGCATGAGCGCCGTCTTGGCCTTGGAGCCGATGGTTCCCCGGACAAAGGCCACCAGGCCATGCTGGGCCGGGCCTTCCCACAGCCGCAGTACGGCACGGACAATCGCTTCGCCTCGGGCGTCCGGGGCCAGGGTTTCGACGCCGGCAAGAACCTCCGCCGGGTCAACGGGCAACTCCACGCTGGCGGCAAAGAGCTCGTCCTTGCCTTCGAAAAAGTGGTGCACCATGGCCGGATCCACCGATGACTCCCGGGCTACTTGCCGCAGGCTTGTCCCTTCGAAGCCCTGTTCGGCGAACAGTTTCCGTGCAGCTGCGAGGATGGCTTGCCGTGAATGATCTCCTGCGCTTCGGCGGCCCCGACGCGTCTGCGGGAGGCTCATCGGGTTTGCCGCCGAAGGGTCAGTGATGCCAGGACCAGGACTCCTACAACAATCCCGCCCATGATCAGGGCGTCCTGCCACATGGCGGCCGTGGCGTCGGCATTTCCGGCGATCTCCTTCAGGGCATCCACGGAGAACGTCAGGGGCAGAACACTGGAGATCGCTTCCAGGACCTCGTTCATATCGTCCCGGGCCACGAACAGGCCGCACAACAGGATCTGCGGCACCACCACCACCGGCATGAACTGCACCGCTTGGAACTCGGTGCGGGCAAACGCCGAACACAACAGCCCAAGGGCGACTCCCAGGACGGCATTGATGACGGCGATCATCACCACGAGGCCGGGGCTTCCCTTGATGTCGAGGTCAAAGATCCAGTACGCCACAGCCGTCGCCACCAAGGACTGCAGGGCGGCCATGATGGAGAAGGCCAGGGCATAGCCGAACAGCAGGTCTGCCTTGTGGATCGGTGTGGTCAGGAGTCGCTCGAGGGTCCCGGAGGTGCGCTCCCGCAGCATGGTGATGGACGTGACCAGGAACATCACCACGAACGGGAAGATGGCCAACATCATCAGGCCGACACGGTCAAAGGTGCGGGGGAACCCCGGTGGAAGTGTTTCGTTCTCGAAGAGGAAATAGACGGCCGTCAGCAGCAGCGCGGGGACCACGAGGATCAGCGCGACGCTCCGGTGGTCGTGCCGAAGTTGCCCCAGGACGCGGGTGGCGGTGGCAAGTGTCATGCGGAGATTCATGACGTCACCTCGCTTTCTTCCTGGCCGCGATCAGCGGCTTTGATGATGGCCAGGAACGCCCGCTCCAGATCATCGCTCCGGCCGCGCTCGGCAAGTTCTGCGGGAGTGAGCTGCGCCAGCAGCAGCCCGTCGCGAAGGAGCAGCAGCGACGAACAATGGGATGCTTCCTCCATGACGTGGCTGGATACCAGCAGGGTTGTTCCGGCGGCAGCCATGGCGGCGAAACGCTCCCACAATTCGGCGCGGAGTACCGGATCCAGCCCCACGGTGGGCTCATCCAGGATCAGGAGCTGTGGACGGGCCACCAGCGCACATGCCAGGGATACGCGGCTGAACTGCCCGCCGGACAGGTCGGCAGCCTTCTGTCGGGCGAACTCTTGAAGCCCGACGGCGGCAATCGCCTCCGCAGTGTCTGCCGCCGTAGCGCCGTGCATGGCACCGAAGTACCGAACGTTTGCTTCGACGCTGAGGTCCGCGTAAACGCTGGCACCTTGGGTGACGTATCCGACGTCGTGCCTGAGCGGCGCGCTGCCTGCCGGACGGCCGAGGACAGTCACGGTTCCCTGGGTAATCCGCTGGACACCGACGATCGCCCGCATGAGCGTTGTCTTGCCGCTGCCGGAGGGGCCCAGGAGTCCCGTAATCCGGCCAGCCTCAACCTTGAAGTCGAGGCCTCGGAGGATCTTGGTGCGCGCACGGGATACATGAAGCGCCGTTACTTCAATGGCCGCTGGAACGGATGGCAATGCGGGCCTCCGATGGCTCATAAATTCACCAACTGATGAATTAAAACTAGATCTGCTGAACACGAGCGTCAAGGGTCGTCATCACGGAGGTGGAAACAATCCTTGAAAATGTGTCCGCGATCACATAGGTTCTTCCCAAGCCGTGTCGTTGGGGTGCGGGTGGTAGCAGGGGGGAATCATGATCAAGACCTTTGAGGTCGCAATCGGCGGCCAAACCACCCATGAGCTCGGCAGTGACCAATGCTTCCCAGTCGCAGGCGATCCCGTTCCGCTGGAGGGGACGGCGATCTAGTCCCCGGACAGAGTCTGCGGCCGGCCGGCCGCTGAGCCACGCCATCGCAGGATGACCAGCCGGTAGCGGCCAGGGGCTTCCAGACGCGACGGCGTGGCTCTTCTGTGTTCAGGCTGTCCGGACGCCATGCGGGCCCGTTCAAGCGGCCCCGCCGTCAGCCGGTAGATTAGTAGGCAGTTGTTTTTGCCACATCTGCCATAGAAACGGATACGTACCCGTGGTCCTTCGCCTTTCCCAGCTGTTCCTGCGCACCCTGCGTGAAGATCCCGTCGACGCCGAGGTCGCCAGCCACAAGCTCCTGGTCCGCGCCGGCTATATCCGCCGCGCCGCACCCGGCATTTACACGTGGCTGCCGCTGGGGCTGAGCGTCCTGCGAAAGGTGGAGGACATCATCCGCCAGGAAATGTCCGCCATTGGAGCCCAGGAAGTCCACTTCCCTGCGCTGCTTCCCCGCGAGCCCTATGAGGCAACCAACCGCTGGACCGAATATGGCGAAGGCCTGTTCCGCCTCCAGGACCGCAAGGGCGCGGACTACCTCCTTGCCCCCACGCACGAGGAAATGTTCACTCTCTTGGTCAAGGATCTGTACTCCTCGTACAAGGACCTGCCGCTAAGCCTCTACCAAATCCAGAACAAGTACCGCGATGAAGCCCGTCCCCGGGCAGGGCTCCTCCGTGGCCGGGAGTTCATCATGAAGGACTCCTACTCGTTCGATGTTGACGACGCCGGCTTGGACGCAAGCTACGCCGCGCACCGCGGTGCGTACCTGAAGATCTTTGAGCGCCTCGGCCTGGAGGTCATCCCGGTGGCCGCCACCGCTGGCGCCATGGGTGGCTCCAAGAGCGAGGAATTCCTGTTCCCCACCGAGATCGGCGAGGACACGTTCGTCCGCTCGGCCGGTGGCTACTACGCAAACGTCGAAGCCGTGACCACCGTGGTTCCCGACGAGATCGACTTCACCAACGCCCCGGCCGCCGAGGTCCTGGACACCCCGAACACGCCCACTATCGATACTTTGGTGGACGCCGCCAACCAGCTTGCTCCCCGCAGCGAGTCCGACGGCGGCGCCTGGACTGCCGCTGACACGCTCAAGAATGTTGTCCTTGCCGTCACGCTGCCCACCGGTGAGCGCCAGATGGTGGTCATCGGTGTTCCCGGCGACCGCGGAGTAGACCTCAAGCGCGTGGAAGCCAATATCGGTTCCCACTTGCCGATCGCCGGTGAAATCGGCCTCGAAGCTGCCAATGAAGAAGACCTCAAGAAGCTGCCGTGGCTCGTGAAGGGCTACATCGGTCCAGGCCTGTCCCTGGACGAGCCTGTCCTTGGTCTTGAGGGATCCTCCAAGGTGCTCTTCCTCGTGGACCCCCGCGTCGTCTCCGGCACCAGCTGGGTTACCGGTGCCAATGCCGAGGGCAAACACGTCTTTGGATTGGTTGCAGGACGCGACTTCGCCTGGGACGGCGTCATTGAGAGCACCGAAGTGCGTGCAGGTGACCCCGCCCCGGACGGATCAGGACCGCTGGAAACCGCGCGTGGCATCGAAATGGGCCACATCTTCCAGCTGGGTCGCAAGTACGCTGAGGCCCTCGACCTGAAGGTCCTGGACCAGAACGGCAAGCAGCAGGTTGTCACCATGGGCTCCTACGGCGTTGGCGTGACGCGTGCCGTGGCCGCTCTTGCCGAAGCCAACCACGACGACCGTGGCATTGTCTGGCCGCGTTCGGTCGCCCCCGCAGATGTCCACGTCGTGGCGGTCGGTCGTGGCGATGAGATCTTTGAGGCCGCGGAAAAGCTCTCGGCCGAACTTGAAGCCGCCGGCCTTGACGTCATCTTCGACGACCGCCCGAAGGTTTCGCCCGGCGTAAAGTTCGGCGACGCCGAGCTCGTCGGCGTGCCCACTATCGTGGCCGTCGGCCGGGGTCTTGTGGACGGTGTGGTGGAAGTCAAGGACCGTCGCAGCGGTGAAGCCGAGAACATCTCGGTGGACAAGGCCGTGGATTACGTGGTCAACGCTGTACGAACCCGGTGATTTCCGGCTTCGAATCGATCCAGCTCACCACTCTCATCCTGATTGTGGTGGCTGGATTCGCAGCTGGCTGGGTTGATGCAGTAGTCGGTGGCGGGGGACTGATCCAGCTCCCCGCCCTGCTGCTGGTTCCTGGCATCACGCCTGTCCAAGCCCTGGCCACCAACAAGATGGGGTCCATTTTCGGGACCACCACCAGCGCCATTACGTACTACCGCCGCGTGGGGCCTGACCTCAAGACGGCTATTCCCATGGCGGTCATCGCGTTGGCCGGGAGCTTCGGCGGGGCCATCCTGGCGGCCTCCCTGCCTGCCAGCGTTTTCAAGCCCATCATCGTACTTGCGCTGATCGCCGTCGCCATCTTCACAGCCTTGCGTCCCAGCGCCGGTGAGCTGACGGCGCTGCGCCACGACGGCCATAAGCACTACGTGATGGCGTGCCTGATCGGTGCCGTGATCGGCTTTTACGACGGCTTGATCGGCCCAGGTACAGGCTCATTCCTTGTGATTGCCCTGGTTTCGGCCATGGGTTATGCCTTCCTCGAAGCCAGCGCCAAAGCGAAGATCGTCAACATGGCCACGAACGCGGGCGCGTTGATTTTTTTCCTCCCTCATGGCTCCCTGCTGTGGGGCGTGGGCCTCGTCCTTGGCTTGGCCAATATGGCCGGAGGCTACCTGGGTGCCAGGACCGCAGTAGCCAGGGGGAGCAAGTTTGTGCGCCTTGTTTTTCTGATTGTGGTGGCGGCACTGATCATTAAACTCGGCGTGGACGTTTGGAACGAGAACTTCGCAGCGTAGGGCTGCCGCGTTTGGCTCTAGTCAAGCCGCTCCGCCGGGATCGGGGAGATCGTGCGCCCGCGGCAAGGCCTCGAGCGTGCTGCCGGCCAGGGTGCTTGCCACCCACAGGGAGCGGGCAAGGTCACCGCCATGTCCGGGTTTCGCGGCGTACCACAAAGCGTTCTGCACCTCGCGCGCGATGCTCCATTGCCGGGCAACCTCTGGATCAAGGCCAGCGGCACGGCTGAAGTCATGACACCGCTCCAGCAACCCGGCTTCCGGGTCCGTCCGCGGAAGGTCGTGGATACGGTTCCACAGGATCGGGGCGACGGCGAACTCCGCCTCGCCAATCTGTGGTTGAGGATCGATGGCCAGATAGTCTCCGCGGAGGGACAGTCTTTCGACACCTGTGGTGGCAAGAATGTTCATGAAATGAAGGTCTGTATGCACCAGGACATCAGTGCCGGAGCGGCGTCCGACGGCCCCGCGCGTCTGGCAGACCTCCAAGGCCGCCTCCAGCAGCCACCTCGGGAAAGGGCGGTCCAATCGATCCCATTCCGCGGGGAGTTCATCGCTCCACCGTTCGGCGGTTGCAGCAATATGGTCGAAAGCCCGCCATTCACGTCGTTCATCGGGCTGTATGGAGAGCTCGCGCATGATGGCGCCCCACACGTCCCTGGCTTCCTCCAGCGGGACGTCCTGGAGCCAATGGAAGGCATCCAGGCGTTCGAGCAGCATGGAGCAACTTGCGTCGTCGGACGCGAGGAGGCGGACCGCGCCGTGGCCATCCCAAAGGGCCAGGGCATGGCGCTCCACCAGTGCTTCGTCATGGGGAAACGCGATCTTCAGGGCTGCGTGCGTGCCGCTCTGAATAACGGGCACCACCAAGGCTCCATGGCCATTCCAAGGCTCGGCACCTGGCGCCAGGTCCACGGAGAGCTGCCAGCGGTCAAGGGCCTCAGAGATGAGACCCGGGAGGCTGGCCAGCCAGTCCCTGCCCGCTGAGTCGCGGTTGTACCGGGCGTGGAGGTCGCCCGGAATGGGAATCATCGCGTGAAGGGTCACGCCATCAGCCTAACTCCGCATCAACGCGTGCCCCTTAGAAAACGCCGCTTGCGCCCAACAGGGTTCCGATCGAGAACGTTGCAGCCAGCGCCAGGGCCCCGCCGAGCACCACCCGAGCGGCTGCCCGGAAGCGGGAAGCGCCGCCGATCCATGCACCAACCGCGCCCGTGATCGCCAACGCCAGCAAGACTGCAACGAATGTCAGTGGTACCCGCATTTCCGGTGGAGGCAGCAGGATGGCCAGCATGGGCAGCACCGCTCCCAAGGTGAATGCCACGGCGGAGGCCAAGGCTGCGTTCCAGGGGCTGACGATGTCGTTTTCGTGGATATTCAGCTCGGCCGAGAGGTGGGCGGCCAAGGCGTCATGTTCGGTCAGCTCCTGGGCAACGGTCCGAGCCGTCTTGGCGCTGAGTCCTTTGGACTCGTAAATGGCGGCCAACTCGTTGAGTTCATCCTCGGGTTGCTCCGCCAGTTCACGTTTCTCTTTTTCGATCAGCGCTTTTTGGGTGTCGCTCTGGCTGCTGACGGACACGTACTCACCCAAAGCCATGGAAATAGCGCCACCCACCAGGCCGGCGGTGCCTGCCGCAAGTATGCTGCCTGTGCTGGTCGTGGCACCTGCCACGCCCACCACGATCGCAGCGACGGACACGATGCCATCATTGGCGCCCAGGACCCCGGCCCGCAACCAGTTCAACCGGTGGGCCAGATCGTCCCGGTGAGGTTCGTTCTCATGCGTGGTGGCAGTTTCTGTAGAAGCCATGCATCAAGCCAAGCACTGGCAGGCTGCCCTGACCAGCATGGCTAGGCTGGCCTATCCGCCGCTGGAAGTCGACGTCGCAGTGGACGTCGGCAAGGGAGGCAGCTCGCCGGCGTCGAGCATGAGTCCCGGCAACGCAGGCAGGGGCGCGCCCCATGCTGCGCTCCTGCGGGCGGCGGCCAGGAGTCCGTCAACGGCCCACGTCCGGGTCTCATCCGTAGACAGCGCAACAAGATCGCCAAAACGAGGCAGTGTCGCAGCTTCCACGGAACCCAGGAAAGCGCCAGGGTCATGGGCGAACTGTTCCGGCAACCGATAGCCCGCCTCGCTTGTGGGCGCGTCTGCGCAGTTGGCGCTGGTGAGTGATTCTGCCTGCTGGAGCAGCACCTCGTGCACTTGCAAGTACTTGGCAGCAGCCGCCGAGTTCGAGTTGTCCAGCCGCTTCAGTGCTACCTGGTAAACGTAGATTGCTTCTTGCTGCGAGCGAACCATCGCGGCCAGGGCGGTGTCGGTCGTGGCGACCGTCGACTCCGGGGTAGGGCTGACCGACGGGCAGGAGGCCGCCAAGGGCGTTGCCGCAGGAGCTTTGGTTTCTGACGCCGCTGTCTGTTGTGGCAGCGGCAGGTGCCACTCCGCGGCGAGCCTTTCGGCCTGAAGCAACTGGGCGGATCCGACGGCGGCAAGCAGGCGGGCGATCCCGCCGTCGGCCTCGCGGGTATCGTCCAGTCGCTTCCGCCCGCTGCCGGTCAACCGGGACAGGAAGGATCCGCGGCTGCTTTCCGTGGCGGCTGCACTTTCCCGGACAGTCGTGGCCGCATGGCCGGATGCGGTGGCGCTGGACGTCGCGCCGCTCGGGTCAAGCAAGGCCTGTGCGTGGGTTGTCAGCAAAGTCACAGCAGCGGCGAGTGTTGGCTTCCCGGCTTCAGCGTCCGCCGCCTCCGCCAGTTTGGCGGCTGATTCCCGCAGGAGCAGCGTGTCCTCCAGCGCCGCGAGGCGGGCGGTTTCGGAGAAGGGGACCTCCGGGGGAGTCCCGGAATCACGCGGAATAAGCACCATTCCGGTCCCGGCAACAAGCAGGGCCACCACGGCAACCAGCAAAACCCGGCCCCAGGGTAGTGTTCGTCGTTTTTCGCTTGTCTGCCCGTTCACAACAGACCATGGTGTCACGTGGACGGGGAAGTCCGTGCACCATGTTCCCGGGAAAATCGTTAGGCTAGTAGTCACAACAACATCTATCGGGAGGCGGCGGGCAACGTGAGTGACTCGGAAGCCACGACTTCAACAGACCGTTCTGAATCGAACTCAACGGCCACCATCCACAACCCGGAAGAGAGCAGGCTTAGGGCGCTGCTTGAACCGGCTGTCCTTGCCAGCAGGCTCTACCTCGAGGATGTTTCCATCCACGTTGCCGGTTCACACCGCACGGTCCACGTTGTAGTGGACCTTCCGCAGGAAGAGACGGGGGGCGTCAGCCTTGACGCCATTGCGGACGTCTCACGCGGACTGTCCGATATTCTGGACAACGATCCCCATGACGACGGACGTCCATACGACCTTGAGGTTTCCTCCCCGGGAGTAGGCCGCCCCCTGACCGAACCGCGTCACTGGCACCGAGCCCGCGGCCGCATGGTCAGGGTCAACGTCATCCAAGGCGATAACCTCCTGGGTCGTATCAGCTCGGTAGGGGATGATGCTGTGACGCTCATCCCCGAGCACGAGGTCAAGAAGGGCATGAAGCCCAAGCAGGGCGAACCCATCACTATTCCTTTCGACAGGATCCGCCAAGGAAAAGTCGAGATTGAATTCAGCCACCTCCACGAGGCTGCGCTGGAAGACGAGCACAACGGACCTTCCGAGGAGGCCTAATGGATATTGACATGAGCGCACTGAGACTCCTGGAGCGTGAGCGTGAAATCCCGCTGGATCTCCTGATTCCCACCATCGAGCAAGCGCTGCTGGTGGCGTACCACAAGACGCCCGGTGCCTTCGAAAAGGCCCGCGCGGAGCTGGACCGCAAGAGCGGTCACGTGACCATCTGGGCCACGGAAATCGACGACGACGGCGAGCCCATCGGCGAGTTCGAGGACACTCCGGCTGGTTTCGGCCGTATCGCTGCCAGCACGGCCCGCCAGATTATCCTGCAGCGCCTTCGCGACGTAGAAGACGACAACGTGCTGGGCGAGTTCAAGGGCCGTGAAGGCGAGCTTGTGGCCGGCATGATCCAGCAGGGCAACAACCCGCACATGATTCAGGTCAACCTTGGAACCGTGGAGGCATTGCTGCCGCCGCCCGAGCAGGTTCCGGGTGAGAAGTACCTCCACGGAAGCCGCTTGCGTGCCTTCGTCGTGGACGTACACCGCGGTGCCAAGGGCCCGTCCATTACGTTGTCCCGCTCGCACCCCGGCCTGGTCCGCAAGCTGTTCGAAATGGAAGTTCCGGAAATCGCGGACCACTCCGTGGAGATCGTGGCACTGGCCCGTGAAGCCGGTCACCGCACCAAGATCGCCGTCAAAGCCAACACTCCCGGTGTCAACGCCAAGGGTGCCTGCATCGGTGAAATGGGTTCCCGTGTCCGCGCGGTCATGACCGAACTTAACGACGAAAAGATCGACATCGTCGACTTCAGCGACGACCCCGCGACCTTCATCGCCAACTCGTTGTCGCCGTCGCGAGTGAATTCCGTCACTATCACTGACGAAGCCACCCGCTCGGCCCGCGTAGTAGTGCCGGACTACCAGCTTTCACTGGCGATCGGCAAGGAAGGCCAGAACGCGCGGCTCGCAGCCAAGCTGACCGGCTGGCGCATCGATATCGTTTCGGACGCTGCTCCGGCCAAGACGGACTAGCGGTTCAACCGGCGGCCCACCCCGCCGGTTCCGCGCCGCGCTGGCGGCGTACTTGGTTTCGGGACTCCGGGGCCGGGGGGCTAGACTAGATGGAACCGGGCTTACGTCCGGTATCCGCGCGCTTTGGCGTGCCTCAGCTGCATCCGCAGGACCGGGGCCCGTCGGGTGCCAGTAGCGTAAGGCAGGTTGGACACGTCGTGGCTGAACTGCTTGAACATGGCCACGGGCCTGTTCGCACGTGCATCGGATGCCGGAAGCAAGGCTCCCGGTCCGAGCTTGTCCGGCTGGTCGCCCAAGGCAGCGGTTCGTCCGCTGTCCTGGTGGATGAACGACGCCGGATGGCCGGCAGGGGTGCGTGGCTGCACCCCAGCGAAAAGTGCTTGGCATTGGCGATCAAGCGGCGAGCTTTCGGAAGGGCCCTTGCGGGTGCTTCCGATACAGGCGCCGTGGAGAGATACCTGATGCCCGGTACGCCACTTGTGGAGGCCCAGGCCGCCGCAGGAAAACCGTCCAAACCTGAAAGCGGGTCAGAAAACTGATGGAAACCCGATGAGTTCCCAGCGATGAGTGCGTAACGATGACAACTTTGTTGCGCTCTGCAATGGGCCTTTCAATCGCGCAAGCGGCGAAGGCCCGCAGTAAGAAGTAGACGGTTCGTGCCTGGCTCGGTGCGGACCGAGACAGGAGAAATGTGGCCAAGGTCCGCGTACATGAGCTCGCCAAAGAGCTCGGTATTACTTCCAAAGATGCAGTAACCAAACTGCAGGAATTGGGCGAATTCGTTCGCTCCGCCTCTTCAACTATTGAGGCCCCCGTCGTGAAGAAGCTTCGCGATGCCTACCCGGGTGCCGGCGCTGCCAAAGCCGCCGCACCCGCTGCAGCTCCCAAAGCTCCCGCAGCATCCCGTCCGGCAGCTCCGGCACCGGGTCCTGCAGCGCCGAAGGCTCCGGCCCCGGCACCTGCAGCCCCCGCTCCGGCGGCTCCGGCGGCCGCTGCTCCGGCAGCACCTGCCCCGGCAGCCCCTGCGGCTCCTGCCGCGTCCACCCCGGTTTCGGCCAAGCCCGGCGCCCGTCCTGCTCCCAAAGCAGAGACTCCGGCTCCGGCCCGTCAAGGTGGCCAGGCTCCGCGTCCCGGCGGTCCCCGTCCGGGCAACAACCCGTTTGCTACGTCCCAGGGCATGCCCCGGGGCCGAGGTGGCGACGGAGACCGTCCGCCACGTCCGGGTAACAACCCGTTTGCGCCGTCCCAGGGCATGCCCCGAGGCGAACGCCGCAACGATGGCGAACGCCCCGGTGGTCCGCGTCCTGCGGCTGGCGCCGGCGGACCCCGTCCCGCAGCAGGTACCGGCGGACCCCGTCCGGGCGCACCGCGTCCCGGTGCACCCCGTCCGGGCGCTCCGCGTCCCGCCGGCGGTCCGGGTGCCGGAAACCGTCCTACCCCGGGCATGATGCCCAACCGCACTGAGCGTCCGGCTCCCGGTGGCGCAGGCCGTCCGGGTGGCGCAGGCCGTCCCGGTGGCGGACCCGGTCGTCCCGGTGGCGCACCTGGTGCAGGTACCGGTGGCGGAGCTCCCGCCGGCGGTGGCTTCGGCAAGGGTGGCCGCGGTCGCGGTGGCACCCAGGGTGCCTTCGGCAAGGGCGGCGCCGGTCGTGGCAAGCAGCGCAAGTCGAAGCGTGCAAAGCGCCAGGAACTGGAGCAGATGAGTGCTCCGTCACTGGGCGGCGTATCAGTACCCCGCGGTGATGGCGAGACCATCATCCGCCTGCGTCGCGGCTCGTCCATCACGGACTTCGCCGAGAAGATTGACGCGAACCCCGCATCGCTGGTGACCGTGCTGTTCCACCTCGGTGAGATGGCTACGGCTACGCAGTCCCTCGACGAGGACACCTTTGGTTTGCTTGGCGCAGAACTTGGCTACAAGCTGCAGGTTGTCTCGCCGGAAGATGAAGAGCGCGAACTGCTCGACCAGTTCGACATCAACATCCAGGACGAACTCGACGCCGAAGGCGACGATGTCCTCGAGGCCCGCGCGCCGGTTGTCACGGTCATGGGTCACGTTGACCACGGTAAGACCCGCCTGTTGGACGCCATCCGCAACTCCAACGTTGTGGCCGGCGAGCACGGTGGTATCACCCAACACATCGGTGCTTACCAGATCAGCCACATCCACGAGGACAAGCCTCGCGACATCACCTTCATTGACACTCCCGGTCACGAGGCCTTCACGGCCATGCGTGCTCGTGGTGCCAAGGTCACCGATATCGCGATCCTGGTTGTCGCAGCCGACGACGGCGTCATGCCCCAGACGGTGGAAGCACTTAACCACGCACAGGCAGCCAACGTGCCGATCGTTGTCGCAGTGAACAAGATCGACAAGGAAGGCGCCAACCCTGACAAGGTCAAGGGCCAGCTCACCGAGTACGGCCTGGTTCCCGAAGAATACGGTGGCGACACCATGTTCGTTGAGGTCTCTGCACGCCAGAACCTCAACATCGACGAACTGATCGACGCCGTCCTGCTGACGGCCGATGCTGCCCTGGATCTGCGCGCCAACCCGGACAAGGACGCTCGAGGCATTGCCATCGAAGCGAACCTCGATAAGGGCCGCGGTGCTGTCGCAACCGTCCTGGTGCAGTCCGGTACCTTGGCCGTGGGCGACACGATTGTGGCCGGTACGGCTCACGGCCGCGTCCGTGCCATGTTCGACGAGAACGGCGAGGCACTTGATGTTGCGCTGCCGTCCCGCCCGGTCCAGGTCCTCGGCCTGTCCAACGTGCCGCGTGCAGGTGACACCTTCCTGGTGACTCCGGACGAGCGTACGGCCCGCCAGATCGCTGAGAAGCGTGAAGCTGCCGACCGCAACGCCGCACTGGCTAAGCGTCGCAAGCGCATCAGCCTGGAAGACTTCGACCAGGCCGTTGCCGAAGGCAAGATCGACACCCTCAACCTCATCCTCAAGGGTGACGTGTCCGGTGCCGTGGAAGCCCTCGAAGACGCCTTGCTCAAGATCGACGTCGGAGACGACGACGTTCAGCTTCGTGTCATCCACCGCGGTGTGGGTGCCATCACGCAGAACGACGTCAACCTCGCCACGGTGGACAACGCCATCATCATTGGCTTCAACGTCAAGCCGGCAGAGCGTGTTGCTGAACTGGCCGACCGTGAAGGCGTGGACATGCGCTTCTACTCGGTCATCTACGCAGCAATCGATGACATCGAGATGGCTCTTAAGGGCATGCTCAAGCCGGAATACGAAGAAGTCCAGCTCGGTACTGCCGAGGTTCGCGAAGTCTTCCGTTCTTCCAAGTTCGGAAACATCGCCGGCTCGATCGTCCGCACGGGCATCATCCGCCGTAACACCAAGGCACGTGTCAGCCGCGACGGCAAGGTCATCGGTGACAACCTCACCGTTGAGACGCTCAAGCGCTTCAAGGATGACGCCACCGAAGTCCGTACCGACTTCGAGTGTGGTATCGGTCTTGGCTCCTTCAATGACATCACTGAAGGCGACATCATCGAGACCTTCGAAATGCGCGAAAAGCCGCGCAGCTAGGTTCCGTTTGGAACGGGTCCGTCGGGTAACCCCGGCGGACCCGTTCCGTCCCCTTTTCTACTTTCCAGGAGGAAGTCATGGCTGATCCCGCACGCGCTGCCAAGCTGGCACAGCGGATAAAGGTCGTCGTCGCTGAGGCCCTTGGACGCCGGGTCAAGGATCCGCGCGTCGAGTCCATCACGGTCACGGACGCCCGCGTCACCAATGACCTTCAGCACGCCACCATCTACTACACCGTTTTTGGTGACGACGTAGCCCAGGCCGATGCCGCCAGGGCGCTGGAGAAGGCCAAGGGTGTGTTGCGGCAGGAAGTCGGCCGTAACATCACTGTTCGCCTCACTCCGACACTCGAGTTCGTGGCTGACCAGATTCCGGTCAATGCCTCGAACCTTGAAGAGCTGCTGCGTGAAGCCAAGCGTCGCGACGCAGAGGTAGCCGCTTTGGCTGCCAGCGCCAAGCACGCAGGCGACGAAGACCCCTACAAGGGCGATTCGCCGGAGGACATCGAAGAGGACGACTTCGACGAAGAGGACACTGACCTCTCCGGCGATAACGAACTCGACGAAGACGCCAGCCGCTAGAACATTCTTTGAGATTTTGTACAGCTGATGCCCTTAAGAGGCCTTCTTAGGGGCATTTGCTGTACTCAAACTCGCTATGATCGGGAGCATGTCGGCGCACAGTGCTCAGCAACGTGATGAATACCTGAACCTGGCCATCAAGCTGGCCGTGCAAAACGTTTCCGACGGCGGCGGCCCTTTCGGCGCCGTCGTGGTCACCCCGGACGGAAGTGTCCATGAGGGAGTCAACCGGGTGACCCGGGACCACGATCCCACGGCACATGCTGAGGTGGTGGCGATTCGTCGTGCCGCAGCCGCAACCAAGAGGTTCGACCTCGCGGGGTCCGTTCTCTATGCCAGCTGTGAACCCTGCCCGCTGTGCCTATCGGCCACGCTCTGGGCAAGGATTGGCCGCGTCTATTTCGCTGCGGACAGGCACGGCGCGGCCCGGGCCGGCTTCGACGACGCCGTGTTCTATGAGTACTTTGCCGGCACCAGACCGGAACTGCTGCCCGTGGAGCACGCCGAGTTGGCCGCATCCGATGAACCATTTCAGGCTTGGCGGAACCACGCCCGCCGGACGGCCTACTGAAGGCTAACGAAAACTAGGCCCTGGCTGGGAGCCGGTTGACGCCGTCGAGCAGGTCTTGTTGCCCGCCGCATAGCGCGATCCTGATCCAGCCCTCTCCGATCGAACCGAAGGCCGTACCCGGCGCGAAGGACACTCCGGAATCCGCCAGGAAGTCCCGCACCCAGGCCCTGACGTCCCCGCGGCTCACATGCGAGACGTTAGCCCAAAGGTAGAAAGCCCCCTGTGCGCCCAGAAACGGGATTCCCTTCTCCGCCAGCACAGCCGATGCTGCATCCCGATTGCTGCGGTAATGGTCGCGCGCCTGGGAAACATAATCCTGCGGGCCTGTCAGCGCGGCTAATGCGGCGTACTGCGAAGGGGACGCGACGCAGGACACGATGGACTCCATCACGTTGTTCATCTTCTGCTCCAACCCCGGCGGGCAGATCAACGCGCCGATTCGGAGGCCCGTCAGCCCGTATGTTTTGGACAGGGTCAGGGAGGTGAAAACCCGGGCTTCGCCGGGGACGGCACTGTCGAAGCGGGCAGGGCTGACATGGGGGACATCGAAAGTGAAGGATTCATAGCATTCGTCCGAGATGATCCAGAGGTCGTGGCGGACGGCCAGCTCCACCAGCTGGCGCGTGGATTCCTCGCTGAACACGGCACCCAAGGGGTTGGATGGGGAGTTCAGCATGATGACACGGGTACGTGGCGTGATGAGGGCATCTATGTCCTCAATGCGCGGCTGGAAGTCGTTCTGCGGGTACAGCGGGTACTGCACTGGCACGGCGTGCAGCAGCCGGCTGGTCATGGCGAAGGTGGGGTATCCGGGGTTCGGGATGAGAATCTCGTCTCCGGGGGAGAGGAGGAGGCTCATGGCAAAGTGGAGTCCCTGCTGGGCGCCGTCCACCACATAGACCCGTTCCGCTCCGATATCGACGCCTTGCAGCTCACGGAAGCGCGCGGCAAAGGCTTCACGGAGGGCAGGAATTCCGGCGTTGGGTGTGTAGTTGGTCTCATCCCGGTCCAGGCAGTCAATGCCGGCGTCGAGGATGTGCCGGGGTAATGCAAAGCCCGGTTCCCCGATGCTAAGGACGATTGCTCCGGGGGTGGACCAGGCAGCTTCGGTGATCTCGCGGATCTGGTTCACGGGGACGTCGCGGACGTGCGCGGCAAGCTCAGGCATGGGAGCCATCCTAGCCACCCATATACTGGTAAGCGTGCTTTCTGGACTGGTAATCGTTGACAAACCGCAGGGATGGACCAGCCATGATGTGGTTGGCCGGATGCGTCGGCTGGCCGGCACCCGGAAAGTGGGCCATGCCGGCACGCTTGATCCCATGGCAACCGGCGTTCTGGTGCTCGGCATCAACAAGGCCACGCGCCTGCTGACCTACATCGTGGGCACGTCCAAGACGTACACCGCCACGATCAGGCTGGGCGAAACCACCATCACCGACGACGCCGAGGGCGAGGTCACGGAGGCCCGCAACGCAGCGGACATTACCGACGACGCCGTCGCCGCCGGTGTTGCCGCGCTTACCGGCCCGATTCAGCAGGTTCCCAGCAGCGTCAGTGCCATCAAAGTCAATGGCGAACGCTCCTACGCCCGGGTCCGCTCGGGCGAAGAGGTCAAGCTCGCGGCCCGTCCGGTCACCATCCACCGCTTCGATGTCCACTCCATCACCAAGATCGACGGCGGCAGGGTTGTTGACGTCGACGTCACCGTCGAATGTTCTTCCGGCACGTACATCAGGGCATTGGCCCGGGACCTCGGCAATGCCTTGGGTGTAGGGGGACACCTCACAGCCTTGCGTAGGACACAAGTGGGCCCGTACTCCCTGGACCAAGCACGCACGCTGGAGGAGCTGGCAGAAGAGCTCGAGATCCTGGAAATGTCCCTGGCGGCACGTTCGCTGATGCCCAACCGGGAGCTGAGCGAGGAAGAAACCATCGAGATCTCCTTCGGCCGCCGCATCGCTGCCGGACCGGGAGCAGGAACACCGGACGCCGCTACGGCCGAGAAGCCCGCCGCAGCGTTCGCGCCGTCGGGGGAGCTGGTGGCCCTGCTGGCCGATACCGGTAGCTTCGCGAAACCCGTCCTGGTCTTCGCGCCGGGAACTGGAACAGGGCAGGCAAAATAGGCATGGACGGATACTTTTACGCCATCCTCATCGTTGGACTGGTGTCCACGATCATGTGCGTTGTGGCCGGCTTGATGAAGAAAGCCCCGAACGACCCCACGATCTTCTCCGTACTCGCCGTTGAGCTTGTACTGGTGGTGTATCTGGTGGGCTCGATCATCCGCGTTGCCATGGGGGAGCAGATGGCCGGTGAAGCATGGGAGTTCTGGGGCTACCTCATTGTTGCCCTGATGATTCCTCTGGGGGCGGTCTATTGGGCCATCCTTGAACGAACCCGCTGGAGCAACTTCGTCCTTGCGGCGGTGGGCATAACCGCATTGGTGATGGCTGCCCGCATGAACCAGATCTGGTACTGACCTTGAAGGAAGAACACAACGTGACTGGAACCGAGACAAACTCTGCGAGCCAGCAGAAGGACACCCGGAACACAGGGCCCGGACGTTTGCTGATCGCGGTCTACGCCGTGTTCGCGTTGTCGGCGACGGCTCGTGCCGGCTACCAGATCGCCACAAAGTTCGCCGAAGCACCGTTGGCGCATATCCTGTCGGCGTTCGCCGCCGTCGTCTATATTGTGGCCACTATCTCGCTTGCGAAGCCGGGCCGTACCTGGTTCAAGGTTTCCTTGGCCGCTGTGCTCACCGAGCTTGTGGGTGTGCTGGTAGTCGGAGCGATCAGCCTCTTTGATCCGGTCGCTTTCCCGCACGACACTGTGTGGTCCCTGTTTGGGCGTGGTTATGGCTTCGTCCCGCTGGTCCTGCCGATCCTTGGCCTTCTATGGCTCAACAAGCGCCGACCGTCCTGAGGCAAACACGCTAGCGGGTAACCTTAGAATGTTCCGGCGCCGGGAGGCTGCCGGGAGGAACGAACATCTGCAGTAAAAGGCGAGGTTGATGGTCCACATCTGGAACGATCCCACCGAAGTCCCCAAGGACTTCGGACCTACTGTCGTTACCATCGGGAACTTTGACGGCGTCCATCGTGGCCACCAGCACGTTCTGTCGCAGTTGACCAATACCGCAAAGCGGCACAACATCCCGTCGGTGGCCGTGACGTTCGATCCCCATCCCGCCCAGGTGCACAGGCCGGATTCTGCGCCGGAGCTGATCATGGGGCTTCAGGATAAACTGGATGCCCTCGGCGATACCGGGGTGGATGCCGTACTGGTGATGAAGTACACCCCTGACCTCGCTGCGATGACGCCTACGGAGTTTGTCCGTGAGATCCTCCTCGAGGGACTCCATGCCGCACACCTCGTTGTAGGCCACGATCTCCGATTCGGAGCCGGCAATGCAGGCGACGTTGTCACCATGCAGGAGCTGGGTGATCAGCTCGGCTTTGGGGTGCAGGTGGTCAATGAATACGGCGCGGGAGGCTTCCCGGTCCACGACGACGGCGATACCGACCGCCGCTGTTCCTCCACCTGGGTGAGGGAGGCCTTGTCCGAAGGCGACGTAGTTACAGCTGCCGCCGTGTTGGGCCGGCCCCACCGCATGCGTGGGGAAGTGGTGCACGGAGCTGCCCGCGGGCGGGATCTCGGATTCCCTACGGCAAACCTTTCGCACGATTCCACCGGCTACGTCCCGGCGGACGGCATCTATGCGGGGTGGCTGATTGACCAGGCCGGTACACGCTGGCCCGCCGCCATCTCCGTTGGTTCCAACCCCACGTTCGATGGCGTCAGCCGACAGGTGGAGGCACATGTTATCGACCGTCCTGAAGAGAACGTGGAAGACTTCGACCTCTACGGACAGACTGTTGCCGTTGAATTTACGCAGCGCCTACGTGGCATGGTGGCTTACCGGGGAGCGGAAGCGCTGGTCGAACAAATGTGCTTGGACGTAGCCCAGGCGCACGAGCTGTTGACCCGGCACTAGGGGCATTTCGACAACACTGCTGACGTGCCGGTAAACTGATGAGTGGATCCGGCTGCAGTCCGTGGCGGCTGGACCTGTTTTTGTGTGCGGCAACGTACCAAGGACAACCCGTCAGCGAGGCGCTGCACCGGGAGGCACGGCACAACTCTAGGAGTTCACGTGGCACTTGACGCCGCTGTAAAGCAGTCCATCATCAAGGAATACGCAACCTCTGAAGGCGACACCGGTTCGCCCGAGGTGCAGGTTGCAGTCCTGACCCAGCGGATCAAGGATCTGACTGAGCACATGAAGGAGCACAAGCACGACTTCCACACCCAGCGCGGTCTGCTGGCCATGGTTGGTCGTCGCAAGCGCATGCTTTCCTACCTGAAGAACACTGACATCGCCCGCTACCGTGCGCTCATCGAGCGTCTCGGCCTGCGCCGCTAGTCTGCCTTTAGGGGCGGCCCGCTCCTTTTCGGAACGGGCCGCCTTCTTCACCAACAACTAAAAACAGGAATCAACCGCATCGCGCATTCGCGGTCCTCGGTAGTGATTCCCGGGAAAACCATCTGTGACGATGGCGCCCGTGGATCTCGATCGATGACCGGGTGTCGTACAGGCCAGGAAAAAAGAAGAGGCCTGGGTTGGTGCGGCGGACTTCCGCTAACAGAAACGGAGGTGACTCTCTATGGAGGGTCCCGAAATCCAGTTCTCCGAAGCCATCATCGACAACGGACGTTTCGGCAAGCGAGTTATTCGCTTCGAAACCGGCCGCCTTGCCAAGCAGGCAGCCGGCGCGTCGATGGTCTACATCGACGAAGACACCGCACTGCTGTCGGCAACCACAGCAGGCAAGCAGCCGCGCGAAGGTTTCGACTTCTTCCCGCTGACGGTTGACGTTGAAGAGCGTATGTACGCTGCCGGCCGTATCCCGGGTTCGTTCTTCCGCCGCGAAGGCCGTCCGTCCACCGAAGCCATCCTGGCTTGCCGCCTGATGGACCGCCCGCTGCGCCCCGCCTTCGTGAAGGGCCTGCGCAACGAGGTCCAGATCGTGGTTACCGTTCTGGCCATCAACCCGGATGAGCTTTACGACGTCGTCGCCATCAATGCGTCCTCGATGTCCACGCAGCTTTCCGGTCTCCCGTTCTCCGGCCCGATCGGTGGCGTTCGCGTCGCCCTTATCGCCGACGAGCAGGGTTCGCAGTGGGTCGCTTTCCCCAAGCACTCCCAGCTTGAGAACGCCGTGTTCAACATGGTTGTTGCCGGCCGCATCACCGGTGACGACGTCGCCATCATGATGGTTGAAGCCGAAGCCACGGACAACTCCTGGAACCTCATCAAGGAACAGGGCGCAACCGCTCCTACCGAAGAGGTTGTTTCCGAGGGCCTCGAGGCTGCCAAGCCGTTCATCAAGGCACTCTGTGAAGCACAGGCAGACCTGGCAGCCCGCGCTGCCAAGCCCACGGTTGAGTTCCCGGTCTTCCTGGACTACCAGGACGATGTTTACGCCGCTGTTGAAGCCGCTGCCGCTGACAAGCTGGCCGCTGTTTTCCAGATCGCTGACAAGCAGGACCGCGACAACGCCTCCGACGAGCTCAAGGACGAAGTCATCGGTTCACTCGCCGGAAACTTCGAGGGCCGCGAGAAGGAACTGTCCGCAGCTTTCCGCTCGGTCACCAAGCACGTTGTGCGCCAGCGCATCCTCAAGGACCAGGTCCGCATCGACGGCCGTGGCCTGACGGACATCCGCCAGCTGACCGCCGAGGTAGAGGTTCTGCCCCGCGTTCACGGTTCGGCCATCTTCGAGCGCGGCGAAACCCAGATCATGGGTGTCACCACGCTGAACATGCTCAAGATGGAACAGCAGATCGACTCGTTGTCGCCGGTAACGCGTAAGCGCTACATGCACAACTACAACTTCCCGCCGTACTCCACCGGTGAGACCGGCCGCGTCGGTTCCCCGAAGCGCCGCGAAATCGGCCACGGTGCACTCGCAGAGCGCGCCCTGGTTCCGGTTCTGCCTACCCGCGAAGAGTTCCCGTACGCCATCCGCCAGGTATCAGAGGCCCTGAGTTCCAACGGTTCCACGTCCATGGGTTCGGTGTGTGCTTCGACGCTTTCCATGCTCAACGCCGGTGTGCCGCTGAAGGCAGCTGTTGCCGGTATCGCCATGGGCCTGGTTTCTGACCAGGTTGACGGTCAGACCCGCTACGCAGCGCTGACCGACATCCTCGGCGCCGAAGACGCTTTCGGCGACATGGACTTCAAGGTTGCAGGTACCTCTGAGTTCGTCACGGCCATCCAGCTGGACACCAAGCTCGACGGCATCCCCGCTTCCGTGCTGGCAGCAGCACTGAAGCAGGCCCGCGAAGCCCGCCTCCACATCCTTGAGGTCATCAACGCAGCGATCGACACCCCGGATGAGCTCTCCGAGTTCGCCCCGCGGGTTATCGCCGTCAAGATCCCCGTGGACAAGATCGGCGAGGTCATCGGCCCCAAGGGCAAGATGATCAACCAGATCCAGGAAGACACGGGCGCGGACATCTCCATCGAAGATGACGGCACTGTCTACATTGGCGCCACCAACGGTCCGTCTGCAGACGCAGCACGTTCCGCCATCAACGCCATCGCCAACCCGCAGGTACCGGAAATCGGTGAGCGCTACCTGGGTACGGTCGTCAAGACCACTACCTTCGGCGCTTTCGTTTCCCTCACCCCGGGCAAGGACGGACTGCTGCACATCTCCGAGCTCCGCAAGCTGGCCAACGGCAAGCGAGTGGACAACGTTGATGACGTCGTCTCCGTGGGCCAGAAGGTCCAGGTCGAGATCACCAAGATCGACGACCGCGGAAAGCTTTCCCTCTCCCCGGTTGTTGCCGAGGAAGAAGGAGCAGCCTCCGAGGACGCTCCAGCCGAGGCCGCTGAAGAGTCCGCAGAGTAGTCTGTAAGCAGTACATCCGGCAGGGCCGGTGGGCTTGAAAAAGCTCCACCGGCCCTTCCGGCCTTAACTCGAAAACCCGAAAGGTCTTGATGACTGTCGTACCCTTGCCGCTGGAGCAGACCCTTCCCGGTGGCGAACTGATCCATGGTGCCGAGGGCGGTTCCGTCGTGCGGCGCTCCGTCCTTCCCGGCGGCGTCCGCGTCCTGACCGAGGCGATGCCCGGTCAGCGTTCGGCCACCATAGGTTTCTGGGTGGCAGTGGGTTCGCGCGATGAGGCGGACGGCCAGCATGGTTCCACACACTTCCTTGAGCACCTGCTGTTCAAGGGCACCAAGAGACGCACAGCCTTGGAGATCGCGTCCGCCTTTGACGAGGTGGGCGGCGAATCCAACGCGGCGACGGCCAAGGAAAGCACGTGCTACTTCGCCCGCGTCCTGGACACGGACCTCCCCATGGCAATAGATGTCATCGCTGACATGATCACCGGCGCGGTCCTCGATCCTGCGGAACTGGAGCAGGAGCGCGATGTCATCCTCGAGGAAATCGCCATGGACAGCGACGACCCCACGGACGTCGCCCACGAAAAATTCGTGGCAGCCGTCCTCGGCAACCACCCGCTGGCACGCCCCATCGGGGGAACCCCGGATGCCATCAAAGCTGTGGCAAGGGATTCGGTTTGGGCGCACTATCAGCGCTACTACCGCCCGGAGGAACTGGTCATCACCGCAGCCGGCGGCTTGGATCACGACGTCGTCTGCCAACTCGTTCTGGATGCTCTGCAAGCTGCCGGGTGGCAGCTTGACGCCGAAGCCGCGCCCGTAGAGCGCCGGGGTACTGACCGGGCCGTCATCACTGGCACGTCAGGATTGCACGTGGTCAAGCGTCCCGTGGAGCAAGCCAACATCATCGTGGGTTGCCCCACGATCGTTGCCACGGATGACCGCCGCTTCGTTATGAGCGTGCTGAACGCCGTACTGGGCGGTGGCATGTCGTCCCGCCTGTTCCAGGAGATCCGTGAGAAGCGCGGCCTGGTGTACTCCACGTACTCGTTCACTGCAGCGTATGCGGACGCCGGATACTTCGGAATGTACGCCGGCTGCACGCCTTCCAAGGTTCGCCAGGTGTTGGAACTCCTGGGCCTTGAGCTGGATAAGCTCGCCAAGGAGGGCATTACAGACGAAGAGCTTCGAAAGGCTGTAGGACAGCTCAGCGGCGGGATTGTCCTCGCCCTGGAGGACACCGGTTCGCGGATGTCGCGACTTGGCCGGGCGGAGTTGGTGTCTGGAGAATTCCAGGACATTGACGAGACCCTCGCACGCATCAAGGCCGTCACGGTGGAGGACGTTCAGGAACTTGCCCGCGAACTCGCAGCTGCGCCCCGAACCATCACCGTTGTTGGTCCGTTCGAGGAAACCGAGACCTTCGGCCTTTAGGTTCCCGACCGGAATCTCTGGACTCCCGCACTGTAAACAGGGCAGCATGATCACACGATGATGCTGCCCTGACTACATTGGAGACGTGATGGATCTGCCCTCAAGTGGCCATGCTGCAGAGCTGCTGCGGGATTTCATCGGTCATTGGCGGGGCATCACGGAGATCGCCTCGTCGCCGTGGGGAACTGCGCGGACAGCTGAGGCCGAGGTGGTGTTCACCAAGGCCGCTGGCGGATATGCCGTGGTCCAGAGCTACAGGCACCGCGAAGCGGACGGTGCGCACTTCGAAGGTCATGGCATGTTCACTGTTGACCGGGACCACGGCGACACGCTCTGGTACTACGTGGACAGCATGGGTCGGCCGCCAGCCAGCCCGGTCCGTGGGACATGGAATGCGGGCACCCTGACCCTGGACCGTCGAACGGCCGACGGCGTGGCCAGGCACACATTCCGCGTTGAAGGTGGCGTTCTGGTGCACACCGCAGACTTGAGGCTCGAAGGAACTGCCGAGTTCAGCCCGTTGCTGAAGAGCGTTTTCCGGAAGGCGTGACCCACGCGTCCGCCGGACTAGTAATTTCCGGTATAAACGGCTTCCATGATGCGCGTCTTGGGATCGCCGACGAGGGCGGGGGCGCGTTCGGTCGAATTCCATACGGTGGACTGTAAGCGTCCCAGCATGGCCTCGGCTTCTTCGAAGGATTCAAAGTCGAGTTCCACAACAACCACGCCGGAGTCTTCCGCAGGCCTGCTGACACGGAACTGTTGAACTCCGGAGCCAGCCCTGTCCAAAGGATCGCGGTCGAAGGCGGCCTTCCACATGTCGAAATCCTTGATGCCGTGCTCAATCTGGAGCGTGTACATGGCGGTTCCTTCCCGGACTATGCCTGATGACGCTTCCAGAGTAGGACTCCGCTGCGGGAGAAGATATGCCGGGACCCTGTTTGCTTGGTCCGGGCCCTAGCCCCCGGCGAAAGGAGGCAGGACGTCAATGACGTCTTCGCTTCCCAGGGGAGCCGTACGGTCCCGGACAGCCACTTCGTTGCGGAGGAAACTGCTGCGCGCCACGATCCTGGCGAGTGTCGGCGTGCCTTCGGGCGGCTGAGGACGTTCGACGCCGAGGGCAGCTTCCAGCAGCGTCTCCAGGCTGGTGCCCTCCGGAAGGACGTGAAGTTCTTCTTCGACACCGGCGGCCGCGCGTGCGGCAGCGAAGTAACGGACAAGCAAGGGTTCAGCCTCCGATTGCGCTCATGCTGCGGTCCGGCTGGACGAAGTCCACTGCGCCGAGACCGGTGTGGTCCATGCCGTGTGCCTTGGGCTTGACCCACATGGCGTCCTGCCAGCGCGACGCCAGTTCGTCATCCGTGGCACCCTCACGAAGAAGGCCCAGGAGATCAAATTCTTCGCGGGAGAAAAGGCAGCTCATGATCTTGCCCTCCGCAGTGATGCGAGTACGGCGGCAGTCGGAGCAGAACGGTTCAGTGACCGAGGCGATGATGCCGACTGTACCGAGGACTGGACCCGTCGCTGCGCCTGTTGCCGTGTCCCGGCGTCGTACTTCAAAGCGTTCGGCGGGGGCGCCGTCCCGATCGCGTGGGTCGTTGTCCAGAACGAAGTCGCGGGAGAGCAGCTCACGAATCTCGGCGGCCGTGATCATGTTGCGCCGGGTCCATCCGTGGTCGGCATCCAGGGGCATCTGCTCGATGAATCGAAGTTCGTAGCCCCGGCCCAGGGCCCACGCCAGGAGGTCCGGCGATTCGGCGTCGTTGATGCCGCGCATCAACACAGCGTTCAACTTCACCGGACCCAACCCGGCTGCCCAAGCGGCATCCACGCCAGCCAGGACGCGGTCCAGGAAGGGGCGTCGGGTGAGTTTGGTAAACGTCTCCTCGTGGAGCGAATCGAGGGAGACATTTATCCGGGTAAGGCCCGCGGCCTTCAGCGCTGCGGCCTTCTTATCAAGTCCCACGCCGTTGGTGGTCATGGAAATGGGGAAGTCCGGGTGGTCCTTCCGGATACCGGCAATAATGTCCACCAAGTCGGCGCGGACCAAGGGCTCGCCGCCGGTGAGGCGGAGCTCCCGCACGCCAAGGGCGTTGACGCCGACCCGGACAATGCGGATGATTTCGTCCCTGGTCATCACGGCTTGTTTTGAGAGCCATTCCAGCCCCTCGGCAGGCATGCAGTAGGTACAGCGCAGATTGCACTTGTCCGTCAGGGACAGGCGCATATCCGTCGCTCGCCGACCATAGCGGTCCCACAGCCCGACGGGTGAGCCTGCGGGACGTGGGGGCGGAACTGCCACGCCGCTTTCCGTGCTGCCTACGACACCGCCCGAAGAGGGTACCGGCATGCCCAGCTGAACACTCATAAATTCAGGCTACGCCACCACGGCTGGATCAGTGACACCCATTACAGTCATTCAGTTCTTACGGATTCCATACACTTGTGCCCTCAGGGCCCGGATCGGGTGCTGCGCAACGTCCGCAAACCTATGCTGAAAGCGTGACCACTAATACGGCATCATCAGCGGAGCCCGGGAATCGTCGCATCCTCCTGGTAGAGGATGAGCAGACCATAGCCGACGTTGTCCGCGATTACCTGCTGAAAGCAGGATTCCAAGTGGACATGGCGGGGGACGGCTTCACCGCCCTCAAGCTGGCAGCCTCGCGCCAACCCGATCTTGTAATCCTGGACCGCATGCTGCCGGGACTGGACGGTGTTGAGGTGTGTCGCCGACTCCGCCAAAGCATGAGCGTGCCGGTCATCATGGTCACGGCCCTGGGAACCGAAGATGACCGGATTCTGGGCTTGGAAATGGGAGCAGACGACTACGTCACCAAACCCTTCTCTCCCCGTGAACTGGTCCTCCGGGTGAAGTCGGTACTGCGCCGGAGCATCAAGGAATTCACGCCCGAACCGCCTGTGGAAGCCGCAGGACTCGAACTCCATCCCGCCTCGCGGACGGTCACCCACCGTGGAGTTCCTCTGGCGCTGACGGTCCGTGAATTCGACCTCCTGGCTTTCCTGATGCGAAGGCCCAACCAAGTCTTCAGCCGTGAAGAACTTATCAAGGCTGTATGGGGATGGGACTTCGGTGATCTGTCCACGGTAACGGTTCACGTCCGGCGCCTGCGGGAGAAGATCGAAACCAACCCCACCAAACCCGAACTGCTCAAGACCGTATGGGGCGTCGGCTACCGCTTCGACGGCGTGCGGTCCGACGCCGCCAATGTGAGCCTGGACGGTAAAGAGGGTGGGCATGGAAAGCAGTGAGCTATGGACCATCCTCGCGTGGGTCCTGCTCTGGGCGGTGCTCATCGGGGCCACCACGTGGGTGCTTCTCCGGCTGCTTCGCCGGGCCTCGGTACTCGCCCAGATCTGCATGGTAGTGGTGGCCACCGTTGCCGTACTGGTGGCGGGAATGGTCAGTGCTTTCAACGCGATGTTCATTTCCGCCAGGGACCTCGAAGTCATGTGGTACATCCTGGCCACTGCCTCGGCTGTTGCCGTTGCTCTGTCCCTCATGCTCGGTGCCGGCGTCTCCAGGAACGCTGCCCGCCTGGTTGAGGCTGCCCGGCGCCTGGGGCGTGGCGAAACCCTGGAACATACCGTGGCGGGGGGCCGGGGAAGTGCTCCCGCCATGACGTCCGAACTCGCCGAACTGGCCCAGGAACTTGAGGCCAGCAGCCGTAGCCTGGCCGAATCCCGGGAACGCGAGGCCGCCATTGAGACGGCCCGACGGGAGCTTGTGTCGTGGATTTCGCATGACCTCCGCACGCCCTTGGCCAGCATGCGCGCCATGACCGAAGCCCTTGAGGACGGCATGGCATCAGATGTGCAGGGTTATTACCGGAAGATCATCGGGCAGACCGAACAAATGACGGCCATGGTCAACGACCTCTTGGAACTGTCCAAGATCCAGGCGGGCACTCTCCGCCTGCGCGCTGAACCCTTGGACCTTTACGACCTCGTCAGCGACGCGCTCTCGGACCTGGCGCCCCTGGCCGCGAAACGCGGCATCAGGCTCGACGGCGGTGGGGACCGTGAGTGCATGGCCGTCGCCGACGGACCAAGCCTCGCCCGGGCCGTGCGGAACATACTCCTCAACGCCATCATCTACAGCAAGCCGGGCAGCGACGTCCATATCAGTGTCGGACGGGACAGTGTTGGACGGAACGGCGGGAACGCCGTTATCGCCGTACAGGACCAATGCGGCGGCATCCCGGACGAGGACCTCCCTCACTTGTTTGAAACGGGCTGGCAGAAAGACCCCGCCCGCCGCACCACGGAAGCCCTGCAAGGCAGCTACAGCGGTGCCGGTATCGGCCTCAGCATGGTGGCCGGCATCGTCAAGGCGCATGGGGGATCGGTCACCGTGGACAACGTCGACGGCGGTTGCCGCTTTGCGTTGTCGCTCCCGGCTGGGGCACCCCCAACGGAGTCATCGGCTTCAGCGACACCTCCCGCCCACCAAGCCATCGCAACTGATAACCGCCTTGGAGGCACGTCATGAGCACGCTCGCACCCGGTACCACCAAGCAGCGACGCCTCACGGGGATGCCAGCGCTGTGGGCAGCTGCCGCCGGGGTGGCCGCCGGTGCCGCCGGGATCGCGGCAGGGGAACTGACAGCTGGCCTCCTGAGCCCTTTGGTTTCGCCGGTCACGGCCCTTGGTGGAGCGGTGATCGACGCCGTGCCGCCAGGGGTCAAGGATCTGGCAGTGCAGTTATTCGGTACCGCAGACAAGATCGTGTTGGTCGCTTGCATCGTAGGAGTGGCAGGAATTCTGGCAGCGCTCGCCGGTGTCCTGGAGCATCGCCGCAGCGGCCGGGGCCTGGCCCTCGCCGGAGTGGCGGGCGCTGCAGGGCTGACCGCCGTCGTGACCCGCGCACAGGCCACCCCCCAAGCAGCCCTTGCGCCGGTCGTTGCCGCGGTTGTCACCATGCTGCTTCTGCGAACGCTCGTGCGTCGGCTTGCAACCTGGGCTCCGTCGGAAGAAGCTCCCGGCCGTGAGGAAGCGCCACTGGCCCGGCGAAGCTTCCTGAACGCCCTGGCTGGAACCTCCTTGGCCGCCGTCGTAGCCGGAACGGTGACCGCCGTCCTCACCAGGGCGACTGCGGTGGCGTCCGGGTTCCGGGGCTCCATGACGCTCCCGGAACCTGCCACACCGACGCAATCCATCCCGGCCAGCGCGTCCCTGTCCGTGGATGGCATCAGCCCTTTGGTCACCCCGAATGCCGAGTTCTACAGGATTGACACTGCATTGACGGTCCCGGCCATCGACCCCCCTGCCTGGAAACTGAGGGTCACCGGGATGGTGGAACGCGAAGTCGAAATCGACTTCGCTACCCTCCTCGCCAAGCCCATGACAGAACGCCACATCACCATCGCCTGCGTGTCCAACAACGTAGGTGGCGACCTCATCGGCAACGCTCTCTGGCTGGGTTGGCCTGTTCGCGAACTGTTGGCGATGGCCGGACCACAGCCCGGGGCAGACATGGTCCTGTCCACCAGTAACGACGGCTGGACGGCCAGCACACCCTTGGAGGCCCTCACTGACGACCGTGACGCGCTCCTGGCCGTCGGCATGAACGGTGAGCCGCTTCCCTTGGAACACGGATTCCCGGTGCGGATGATTGTGCCGGGACTTTATGGCTTTGTTTCTGCCACCAAATGGTTAACCGAACTGAAAGTCACACGTTTTTCCGACGATGCCGCGTACTGGACGACTCGGGGTTGGAGCGATCGCGGGCCCATCAAGACGCAATCGCGCATCGATGTCCCCCGCAACGGCCGTAGCGTCCAAGCGGGCAAGGTCCAATTCGGAGGCGTGGCGTGGGCCCAGCACAGGGGCATCAACCGCGTAGAGCTCCGCGTCAATCGCGGACCATGGCAGCCGGCTACGCTGGCCGGCGCGATCTCGACCGACACTTGGTACCAGTGGCAATCGGGCATCGACCTGACGCCAGGTGAGTACGAAGTGCAGGTCCGGGCCACCGATTCCACGGGTCAGCCCCAGACCGAAGACAAAGCACCAGTAGCTCCCGATGGCGCCACGGGCTATCACACTATCAACGTCAAGGTGGGCTGAGGCCCTAGTCTGGGTACGTCCGGAGAATTTCCCGGAAGCCAGCGTGTCGACACAGGAGGATGTCCGTGCCCAGATCTGTTGCAGTCCACCGCCAGGCAGTGGTGGAACTGCTGACCGGCGTCCTTGCGGGCAAGGGCAACATCACCCTGCCACTGCTGGAGGCGCTGGGTAAAGCGCTCGCCGTCGATGTCTACGCGCCGCTCTCCTTACCCCCGTTCGCCAATTCCCAAATGGACGGTTTTGCCGTCCGCTCAGCAGATATTCCCGACGGCGGTGCGGAGCTCCGGGTAGCGGAGCCGGTTCCGGCAGGCGCCGCGCCAGAAGCACTGAAGCCCGGCTTTGCCGCCCCCATCATGACCGGGGCCATGATCCCCGAGGGGGCCGACGCCGTCGTGCCCATTGAAAAGGCGACGCCGAATTCTTTCCCGGACCCTGCCGCAGTGGAGGCTGTCGTAGAACTGCCTCCGGTCGCTCCCGGCACCTACGTCCGGGACAGCGGCAGCGACATCGGGAAGGGCACACTGGCGCTGCCCGCCGGTACCCGGATGGGACCCGCGCAGTTGGGGCTTTTGGCGGCGTTGGGACTGACAATCGTCGAAGTCCGCGAACCTTGGTGCGTCCTGCTGGTCACCACCGGGGACGAGGTAGTGGAACCGGGGGAAGAACTCACGACCGGCAAAATTTTCGATTCCAACGGAACACTGCTTGAAGCCTCCATGCGACAGGCCGGCCTGGACGTGGTCCGCACTGGAATATCCGATGACGACCCCTCCAAGCTGCTGGCGGTGCTCCGCCGTCACACCGCGCAAGCAGATAGCCGCGTCGATGTCATTGTCACCACCGGGGGAGTGAGTAAGGGAGCCTACGAAGTGGTCCGCCAAGCCATGGCGAACCAGCCGGTGGATTTCCTGCCGGTGGCCATGCAGCCAGGAGGACCGCAGGGATTGGGCACCTTTGACGGTGTTCCGTTCCTTGGCTTTCCGGGAAATCCGGTCAGCTGCCTGGTGTCATTTGAGATGTTTCTCAGGCCGGCCCTTTCGCAGGTACTGGGAACGCCCGCGCCGAGGCCGGTGCTGAAGGCCCGCTTGGACGAATCGCTGGCCTCGCCGGAAGGCAAACACCAGGTCCGTCGGGGGACCGTGGACGCGGACGGAACGGTCCGGATGGAAGGTGGGGCGGGTTCTCACCTCGTCCATGCCTTGGCCCGGGCGAACGCCCTGGTTCAGATACCCGACGACGTCACGGAACTCACCGACGGAGACGAAGTGGAAGTATGGATGCTGTGAAGCAAACTCCCGCGACTACAGAACACTCCGGCGGCCTGACCCACCTCAGGCAGGACGGCACTGCACAGATGGTGGATGTCTCCGAAAAAGCCGTCACCACGCGTGTTGCAACTGCCACGGCCACTGTCCGCAGCACGCCCAACGTCCTGGCCCTGCTGGGTGCCGGTGAACTGCCCAAGGGCGATGCCCTCGCCGTGGCACGCGTTGCAGGGATTATGGCGGCAAAGAAAACACCCGAGCTGATTCCGTTGTGCCATCCGTTGCCGATCTCCAAGGTCACCGTGGACTTCGAGCTGGGCACCGACTCGGTTGAAATCCTGGCGACCGTCAAGACCAGGGGCGTGACCGGCGTCGAAATGGAAGCCCTGACGGCGGCCTCGGTGGCGGCCTTGAGTGTCTACGACATGATCAAAGCCGTGGACAAGCATGCAGTGCTGACCGATATCCGCGTGCTGGCCAAGAGCGGCGGGAAAAGCGGCGACTGGGACATCTCCGGAGAATCAACCGTAGAGGGGGCCGGCGCATGAGCGCGTGCGAGCCGAACGCTCCGCGGAAGGCCGGCGTCGTCATAGCATCAACCCGCGCAGCCGCAGGCGTGTATGCCGACGAAACGGGTCCGATTATTCTTGATTGGCTTAGCGAGCACGGCTTCGATACCTTTCCCACCATGGTGGTGCCGGACGGTGAGCCGGTCGGCGCTGCCCTGAGGGCGCTCCTGACACAGGAGCCTGCCGTGGTCATCACCAGCGGTGGAACGGGTCTTAGCCCGGATGACCGCACACCCGAAATGACGCTGCCGCTCCTCGAACGCGAGATCCCGGGCATCATGGAGGGTATCCGGCGCGCCGGTGCCGCCAAAACCCCCATGGCCATGCTGAGCCGTGGCCACGCCGGGGCGGCTGGAAAGACCTTTGTCATCAACCTGCCCGGATCCCCGAAGGGCGTCATGGACGGTTTGGCTGTCCTGGACCCTGTGATCGGGCACCTCTGCGAGCAATTGGAAGGAAGCCATGGGCACTGAAACAAACTTTGAAGTGGTCAGCGCTGTCCTCAGCGCGGAGCCCATTTCCGTGGGCCAAGCCATCAAGGCGGTTGAATCGGATACCGCCGGGGCGGTGGTCAGCTTCAGTGGCGTCGTTCGGAATCACGACGGCGGCAAAGCTGTGGACCGGCTGAGCTACAGCGCTCATCCCACGGCGCATCAGGTGATGTCGGACGTCGTGGCGCAGCTGGTCGCTGAGCACTCCGGAGAAGCTGCACAACCCGTTCGGATCTGGGCAGCCCACCGCATCGGCATGTTGGAGATCGGTGATCCCGCGCTGGTGTGTGCGGTGGCTGCTGCGCACCGCGGCCAAGCATTCGCCGTGTGCTCCGAGCTCGTGGACCGGGTCAAAGAGCAGGTCCCCATTTGGAAGGAACAGTTCTTCACTGACGGCACCGTGGAATGGGTGGGAGCAGGGGAGTAGGCCGGAGTAACGGTTCCTGCCGGGCTCCGGCCCGGCGGTAGGGTTAACGGCATGACCGAACAACTTGCTGTTGCAGTGCTGGGCGCCCACGGGCGTATGGGAATTGAAGCCGTTAAGGCTGTTGACACAGCCGAAGACATGAAGCTCGTAGCGGCTCTGGGCCGCGGCGATTCCCTTGAGAAACTGCTCGACGCCGGTGCACAGTACGTTGTTGACCTGACCGTTCCGGACATTACCGAGACCAACGTTCGATTCGCCGTCGAGCACGGCATCCACGCCGTTGTAGGTACCACTGGTTGGGATTCCCACCGGCTTGATTCCTTGCGCAGCCTCTTGGAGCAGAAGCCGGACACCGGCGTTTTGATCGCCCCGAACTTCGCCCTCGGATCGGTTCTTGCGTCCGCGTTTGCTGCGAAAGCGTCGCAATATTTCGAGTCCGTGGAAATCATCGAACTGCACCACCCCAACAAGGTGGATGCTCCATCCGGCACCGCAGTGCGTACGGCGCAGCTGATCTCCGAAGCGCGCCAGGAAGCGGGCGTCCCGGCGAGCCCGGACGCCACGGAAACATCGTTGGACGGTGCCCGGGGCTGCGACGTGGACGGGGTTCGTGTCCACAGCGTTCGCCTCCGTGGGCTGGTGGCTCATCAGGAAGTGCTTTTTGGCGGTCCAGGCGAGCAGCTGACGCTGCGCCACGATTCGTTCGACCGCGCCTCCTTCATGCCCGGCGTCCTGCTGGGGCTTCGGAAAGTTGCAGCCAACCCAGGCCTCACCGTGGGCCTGGACGGCTACTTGGACTTGGGGCTCTAGGACCATGGGCAATTTCTGGACTTCCTTGAAAAAGAACCGCACCAAAATCTGGGTAGGAGCCATCACCCTGCTGTTGGTGCTTTACCTGGTGGTTTCCGTGCAGCGCTCGTTCCTCTTGCTCGGCGACCCCAACCTGGTAGCCAAGGGGATCGGTGCGGCCTATCTGGTCCTGCCGGTGGTGGGCGCATGGGCACTCATCCGTGAGCTGCTTTTTGGTGCCCGTACCGAGCAGATGGCCAAGGTCCTGGAGGCCGAGGGCGGGTTGCCGGTGGATGATCTTCCCCGCACTCCGGGCGGGCGAATAGTCCGCGCTGCTGCTGACGCCGAGTTTGAGAAGTACCGGGCAGAGGCCGAAGCCGCTCCGGAGGACTGGCGCTCCTGGTTCCGGCTGAGCTGCGCTTACGATGCCTCAGGCGACCGCAAACGTGCCCGTGCGTCCATGCGTGATGCCGTGAAGCTCTTCCGCTCTCAACCCACTGCAGCTGGCCGGTGACTGCCCAGGCTTGATGCGGTGTGGGCGACCCATTCCAGTGGTCCACGGCGTCGGAGAACGGCGAAACAGACGCCAATGACAACGGCAGCGAGTGCTTGGGCCCAGTACATGCCTTCGTCGGTCCACCCCGTTGGCAGGGGCTGGTTGGTGAAACCGGCCACAAGCCAGACATGGGCTGAGTAGAGGGTCAGTGTCATGGCCCCCGGCCCGCTCAGCAGGATCAGGAAGTTGACCTTGATCCGCTCCGCCAGGGTACCAAGCAGCAGGAACAAACCCACCACTGCTGCAGCCACGCCTCCGCTGTGCAGCAGGTCCAGGGTGGTCCCTGCGTGCGGGGCTGCTGTCGCCAGCCACCACCAGGAGCCTGTCTGTTCGAGGCCGGTGACGTTGACCTGAAGCATGCTCTCCAGCGGGTATCCCCTGGTCACCGGGAGGCCTGAAAGTGCAGCCCGTCCGCCCCACGATTCCATGGCCAGGATACCGACGACTTTGGCCAAGCCAGCCACCGCGATCCCGCAAGCCAGCAGCAGCACCTGGACTTTCGCCGTCATCAGCGCCAACCGGCCGATCACCAGTCCGATCAGCAGATACGAGATCCACTGGAACACTGGGTAGTAGCCGGTGAAGAAGAGGTCGGCGAGGAGGCGTACGGGCGTCCCGACATCCTCCCAGTTCGGGTTGTGACCCAACTTCAGGGGCGGGCTCGCATCCAGCAGCAGAGGTCGGACCAGATACGCCAGGAACGGGGACAGCAGGAGCCAGCCAAGCGCCCAGAAACAGAGCGCCTTGAGCCGAAGGCCAAGGAACGGCAGGGTGCACAGGAACAGGGCCGCGTAGTGAACCAGAATTACGGCGACGTTGACGTCCAGGCCCCCCAGCATCAGTCCGACGACGGCGATCACCAGGGCGCGCATGGCAACTCCACCCCGGGCGGCCCACAGTTCCGTGCCGCTGCGAGGCTCCTTTTTTCCTGTGCTGAGCGCCAGCCCGACGCCGGCAAGTACCGCGAAGAGGGCCGCGGACCGGCCTGAGAACACCAGCCCCACAAACGTTGGCTCCCACTGCGGGGAAGACCCGAACGTCGGCATCAGGTGCGTGGCCATCATCCCCAACAGGGCCGCGCCCCTCGCTGCATCTACCCCCGTAAGCCGGGAGGAGACCGCTCGGCCGCCGCGTGCCTTCCGCATCTGGGCCGGCTCTTGCGAAGTCATGCAGCGATCGTCTCATAAGCCCCTGTGCGGCAACTGTGATGTGGCACGAACCCCTTGTATTCGAATATATGTTCGAATAGCATTGCCGCATGAGTGATGTTCCCAGGCCACCGGAAGGCCTCCAAGGACCCATGAAAGCGATGAGCCCCGGCGTCGTCGATTTCCTGTTCAGGCAGCTCGTGGCCGGCGAGCCTCCGGAAGACACCCAGTGGCGGGGCGAAGGTACTGCCCTGGCTGAGCAGGCACCGGGAGCCGAACTCGCCCGCCGGTTGTCCGAGACGGACTTGACGTCGTTGACGCCCCTTGAACTTTTTGAGTATGTTCGCGCCTCGCAGCGCTTGGTCGCGTGGGCGGAGCAACTCAAGGAGCGGGCCGTGGCGCACTACTGTGCGGAGGAGCCTACGCGGGCAGCTAAACCCGCGTGACGGGTGCCGAATAGGATGGCAGGGTGACCCATGAACCGCAAGCGGCCCTAAGTCCCCGCCCCCACCCGCAACCCGTCGAAGAAGCGCGGACCCCGGCCACGCTGCTGGCCGCCGTCGTCCAGTATGAAGCACTCCGTGCCGAATGCGTGGGAGAGGCCGTGGCAGCAAACGTTGCAGCCCATGTAGAGCTTGTGGAGCGTGCCCGGGCGGAAGGAGCGCGCTTGGTGTTGTTTCCTGAGCTCTCGCTGACAGGGTATGAATTGAACGCGTTCACCGGGCCTGGAGCGCCGGGCCAGCCATCTCCCTGGCTGGACAAACATGACGCAAGGCTCCAGCCACTTCAGGAAGCCTGTTCACGCACAAAGACAACGGCCGTTGTCGGGACTGCCTGGCGGGAGGCAGACTCAACGCCCCGATTGGCGTCACTCATTGTCGGCCCTGATGGATCCTTGCGTCCCGTATTCAAGACCCATCTGCACGGAGCAGAGCGTCAATTGTTCGCCCCGGGGGCCGGCCCCGGAATGATCACAGTTGACGGGTGGCGGATTGCGCTCGCAGTCTGCGCTGACGCGGCGTATCCCTCACACGCTGCCGCTGCCGCCGGGGCGAAAGCGGACGTGTATGCAGTTTCCGCGCTGTACACGCGCGGTGAGGAACTTCGTCTTGGACTTCATATGGGTGCCCGTTCCATGGACAACAGGATGTTTGGGCTCCTGGCAAACTTGGGTGGGGAAACACCGCTGGGCGCATCGTGCGGGCTTAGCGGTGCCTGGAGTCCGGATGGCACATTGGCGGCCCAAGTCAGAAGCATCGGCACGGAAACTGTCATGGCAAAATTGGAGCGGTCCCGCCTCGAGCGCTACAGGTCCGTCGCTGGTGAATGAGGACCATCACGCGGAACCCATTCTTCCAACAAGCCTGCGACAGGGTAACGTTTTTCGTATGTCTGACTTGCGCGCCCCCGCTCCCGCCCTTGGTACCCTGCTGACCGCCATGGTCACCCCGTTCACTGAGGACGGCAAGGTGGACTACGATCAAGCCGCAGCGCTGGCAGAGAAGCTGGTTCAGGATGGTTGCGATGGACTCGTGGTTACCGGTACCACTGGAGAGACCTCAACCCTCACGGACGATGAGAATCTCGGTATGTTCCGGGCGGTTAAAGAGGCCGTTGGTGGCAAGGCCGCCATTATTGCCGGGACCGGCACCAACGACACCGCCCACTCCGTGCACCTCTCGCAGCGTGCCGCAGAACTCGGCGTCGATGGTCTCCTGATCGTCACGCCCTACTACAACAAGCCCAGCCAGGCGGGCGTTCGTGCGCACTTCGAGACCATCGCCTCGGCCACGGACCTGCCCGTCATGCTCTACGACATTCCGGGTCGTTCCTCCATTGCAATCGCTCCCGAGACCATGATTGGGCTGGCCAAGCACCAGAACATCGTGGCCGTCAAGGACGCCAAGGCGGATTTCGCCGCCGCGACGCGGGTCATGGCTGAGACCGACCTCGTGTTCTACTCCGGTGATGACGGATTGACGCTGCAGTGGATGGCGCTCGGCGCCGTCGGCTTGGTGGGCGTCACCACCCACGTCGCAACGCGCCGCTTCCGCGAGCTGATCGACGCCGTCAACGCCAGCGACCTCGCCAAGGCAAGGACCATCAACTTTGAACTGGAACCCGTCATACGCGCAACCATGACGCGGGTCCAAGGCGCTGTAGCCGCCAAGCAGATTCTCAAGTGGCAGGGAGTCCTGCCCAACTCGGTTGTCCGTTTGCCCCTCGTGGAGCCGGACGCGGCCGAGATCGAAATCATCCGCGGGGATTTGGCGGAAGCCGGAATGGACTTCGACGTCCAGGACGGTTCCGCCGGAAAGTAGCAAAACATGACCCAAACCGCCCTTCCCGGACTGGTTACTCCGCCGAAACTGCCGAAAGGCACGCTGCGGATTGTCCCGCTCGGTGGCCTGGGAGAGATTGGCCGAAACATGGCGGTCTTCGAAATCGACGGCAAACTGCTGGTCGTTGACTGTGGCGTGCTCTTCCCCGAGGAGACCCAGCCTGGCGTTGACTTGATCCTGCCTGATTTCTCCTACATTGAGGACCGCCTGCAGGACATCGTAGGCGTCGTGCTGACCCACGGACACGAGGACCACATTGGCGCGGTTCCCTACCTCCTGCGCCTCAAGGCCGACATTCCGCTGATCGGATCCCAGCTGACCCTTGCCCTGGTGGAAGCCAAGCTTCAGGAACACCGGATCAAGCCGTACACGCTGACCGTCACGGAGGGGCAGGTGGAGCAGTTCGGCCCGTTCGAGTGCGAGTTCGTGGCAGTCAACCACTCCATTCCGGATGCCTTGGCAGTTTTCATCCGCACAGAGGGTGGCACTGTCCTTCACACGGGCGACTTCAAGATGGACCAATTGCCGCTGGATGGCCGTATCACGGACCTTCGGCACTTCGCCCGCTTGGGTGAAGAGGGCGTGGACCTCTTCATGGCAGACTCCACCAACGCGGACGTGCCGGGCTTCACCACTGCCGAGAAGGAAATCGGCCCCACCTTGGACCGGTTGTTCGGACTGGCCAAGAAGCGCATCATCGTTGCCTCCTTCTCATCCCATGTTCACCGTGTTCAGCAGGTTCTGGATGCCGCAGCCAAGCATGGCCGCAAGGTGGCCTTCGTTGGCCGTTCCATGGTCCGCAACATGGCCATCGCAGCCAAACTCGGGTACCTCGATGTCCCGGAAGGCATCCTGGTGGACATCAAGAACATCGACAACATGCCTGACGACCGCGTGGTCCTCATGTCCACCGGCTCGCAGGGCGAGCCGATGGCTGCGCTCTCCCGTATGGCCAACGGTGACCACCGTGTGATTGTTGGCCAGGGCGACACCGTCATCCTTGCCTCCAGCCTCATCCCAGGCAATGAAAACGCCGTCTTCCGTATCATCAACGGCCTCCTCAAGCTCGGCGCCGATGTCATTCATAAAGGCACTGCAAAGGTCCACGTGTCCGGGCACGCAGCCGCCGGTGAACTGCTCTATTGCTACAACATCCTCGAGCCCCTCAACGCGATGCCGGTCCACGGTGAAACCCGCCACCTGATTGCCAACGGCAACATTGCGCTCGAATCGGGCGTTCCGTCCGAGGGCATCATCCTGAGCGACAACGGCACAGTTATCGACCTCAAGGACCACAAGGCGAACGTGGTCGGCCAAGTGGAAGTTGGCTTCGTCTACGTAGACGGATCCAGCGTGGGCGAAATTACCGATGCCGACCTCAAGGATCGTCGCGTCCTGGGGGATGAGGGCTTCATTTCCGTTATCACGGTCATCAGCCGCACCACGGGCAAGATTGTGTCCGGCCCGGAGATCCACGCCCGTGGCGTGGCCGAGGATGACTCCGTTTTTGACGAGATCATTCCCAAGATCAACGCTGCGCTCGAAGAAGCTGTGCTTAATCACACAGACCACACCAACCACCAGTTGCAGCAGGTGGTCCGCAGGATCATCGGCACGTGGGTCAACCGTAAGCTTCGCCGCCGTCCCATGATTATCCCGGTAGTCCTGGAAGCGTAGCCGCCTGGCAACATGAATGCCCAAGGGGGCCTGAAATCCGCGGATTTCAGGCCCCCTTGGGGTAGCGTGGCACGTATGGCGACCCGTACTACCTCCACGCCACGAGGCAGCTCCAGCAGTAAATCCGGCGGCACAGGCCGGAGCGCAGCCGCACCCAAAACCAGCGGAGCTGCCTCCAAAACCAGCGCAGCCGCGAGCAAAAGCGGGCGTGGCAGCACTGCCCGCACCAAGCAAGCGGCCGCCGTCGAGCCCCAAGCACCGCTGCCGCTGCGCATGCTTTCAGGTTTCTGGCAGGGTATCGGCCATGTCGTAGGTGCCGGGGTCCGGCGAATCGGCTATGACGTCAGCGATCTCGACCCCGCGGACCGCCGGGACGGTGCAGCCCTCTTCAACCTGGTGTTGGGCATAGCGATCGCCACATTCGCCTGGTGGGGTCTGACCGGGTGGCTCCCCGACATGGTTTACAGCGTGGTCAACGGCACGTTCGGCTGGATGTCCCTGATCCTGCCCTTTATGTTGTTCGTCTGTGCTTTCCGCCTTTTCCGAAAGCCACAGGACGGTCGTGGAAACAACCGCGTGGGCATTGGCTTCATGATCATGACACTGGCCGGTTCGGGCCTGGCCCATGTCATCGGTGGCCTGCCCACAGTTGCAGATGGGTTCGACGGCCTGCGCAAGGCGGGCGGAATGCTCGGCTTCCTCGCGGCCGCGCCTTTAGCTGCAATCCATGCGGCCGTTCCCATTGTTCTCTACGGACTGTTGGCGTTTGTGTCCTTGCTGATCGTCACGGCCACGCCATTTGGTGCCATTCCATCCCGGATCAGGGGCGCTTATGAACACCTTATGGGCGTTGACCTCATGGACGAGTCCGGCAAGGACGCCCATGACCGCAGCTACCTCTATGAAAACGAGGCTGCCGCCAAGCCCAGGAAGAAGAAGCGTATGCGCTTCTTCGGCAAGGACGAGGAAACAGATACGAGCTTGGAAGGCTACGTCGGGGACGAGGCTTTCGAGCACGCAATAGTCGACGACGACGAAACTCCAGGTGCGTCCGCACCGCGAGTTCCGCCGGGCGTGCGTCGTCCAACGCAGGCAGAGATCGCCGTCGGGAAGATCAAGGCCGCCCAGGGCTTGGGCGCCACACCCGGAATCGACAACCCCACCGAAGCCATCCCGATCCTTACTCCGGAGATGGCCGCACCCGCGCCTCCGGTTGCGCAGGTTCCCGCGAAGCCTGCAGGGGCGCCCCTCCCTCAGACGCCCATCCCGCAGCGCACCGAGCAATTGTCCTTGGCCGGCGATGTCACCTATACCTTGCCGGCATCGGACTACCTGACGCCGGGTTCCATTCCGAAGGAGCGCACGGAAGCCAATGACGCCGTCGTCGCTGCACTGACGGACACCCTGACGCAGTTCAACGTTGAGGCCGCGGTGACGGGCTTCAGTCGCGGTCCCACCGTGACGCGCTATGAGATCGAGCTGTCTCCGGGTACCAAAGTGGAGCGCGTCACTGCTCTGTCCAAGAACATCTCCTACGCCGTGGCGTCGAGCGATGTGCGCATCCTGAGCCCGATTCCCGGAAAGTCCGCCATCGGCATCGAGATTCCCAACACCGACCGCGAAACGGTGTCTTTGGGCGACGTGCTGCGGAGCCAGAACGCCCGTCGGACAGACCACCCGATGGTCATGGGTGTCGGCAAGGACGTTGAGGGTGGCTACGTGGTGGCCAACCTCGCCAAGATGCCTCACTTGCTCGTCGCCGGTGCCACCGGCGCTGGTAAGTCGAGCTTCGTGAACTCCATGATTACTTCCATCCTCATGCGTGCTACGCCGGATGAAGTGCGCATGGTCATGGTGGACCCCAAACGCGTGGAACTCACGGCGTACGAGGGCGTACCCCACCTCATCACGCCCATCATCACCAACCCCAAAAAGGCCGCCGAAGCCTTGCAATGGGTGGTTCGAGAGATGGACGCCCGCTACGACGACCTCGCCAACTACGGCTACAAGCACATTGACGACTTCAACAAAGCGGTCAGGGCAGGCAAGGTTGTGCCGCCGGTGGACTCCAAGCGCGTGATCAAGCCCTACCCATACCTGCTGGTGATCGTTGACGAGCTCGCCGACCTCATGATGGTGGCTCCGCGGGATGTTGAAGACTCGATTGTCCGCATCACCCAGCTGGCACGTGCCGCCGGCATCCACTTGGTGCTGGCAACGCAGCGCCCGTCCGTGGACGTTGTGACGGGCCTGATCAAGGCGAACGTCCCATCCCGTATGGCGTTTGCCACGTCGTCCGTTACGGACTCCCGTGTTGTGCTGGACCAGCCAGGCGCCGAAAAGCTCATTGGACAAGGCGACGCCCTGTTCCTTCCCATGGGTGCTTCCAAGGCCATGCGTGTCCAAGGTGCCTGGGTTACTGAATCCGAGATCCATAAGGTGGTGGAACACGTCAAGGGACAGCTGCAGGCCGTCTACCGTGACGACGTCGCTGCCGAAGCGCCAAAGAAGCAAATCGACGATGACATTGGTGACGACCTCGAGGTCTTGCTCCAGGCAACGGAGCTGGTGGTTACCACGCAGTTCGGCTCAACGTCCATGCTCCAGCGAAAGCTTCGTGTGGGCTTTGCCAAGGCCGGCCGCCTCATGGACCTCCTCGAGTCCCGCGGCGTTGTGGGTCCTTCGGAGGGTTCCAAGGCGCGCGACGTCCTGGTCAAGCCCGATGACCTCGCTGCCGTTCTTGCAGCGATGAAGGGCCAGGAATCGCCAGCTGCGCCCGACGCTCACACAGCGGCGTTGAGCGATAACGCGAACTCGAACATCGCCGTCGGAGGTTATGCCGAAGACCTTGTCCAGTCTGACCTGGACAACCGGACGCAGGCCATCGACTACTACGACGGCGCCGATGGCCCCAATGATGACGAAGAAGGCGGCGAAGACGCCTGGTCCCTCACGGGACGGTAGGACCAAATTGGGTAGTCCCAAAGACGGTAGCCTAGAGGGGTGACTACAGCCGAGGGTGATAACGCGACTTCCAACAGCTCCGACGTCTGGAACCTGCCTAACATCCTTACGATGCTCCGCATCGTCCTGGTTCCATTCTTTGTATGGTTCCTCGTGGCCGATGACGGCGAGTACGGGATCTGGCGCTGGGCTGCTGTTGTCGCCTTCGCTGTCGCCATCTATACGGACAAGCTCGACGGCGACATCGCCAGGGCGCGGGGCCTGATCACCAATTTCGGCAAGATTGCCGATCCCATCGCCGACAAGCTGCTTATCGGTTCCGCGCTGGTTCTCCTATCCATCCTGGGAGAGTTGCCCTGGTGGGTCACCATCCTCATCCTGGTGCGGGAATGGGGGATTACTGCCCTTCGGTTCGTCGTTATCAAGTACGGCGTCATGCCGGCTTCCCGCGGTGGCAAGCTGAAAACAGTAGTCCAGACCGTGGCCATATTCCTCTACATCCTGCCGCTGAAGGCGATCGCTCCCTGGCTGGGCGACGTCGCCTTCTGGGTGATGATGGTGGCGCTGGCCATCACCTTGTGGACCGGCGTCGAATATGTCATCCAAGCGCTGAAGCTTCGCGCGGCCGGGCGGCGTGCATGACGCTCAATGACGGCGCTTCCGCCGCCGCGCAAACGTCGACGGCGGCAGTCGCTATCGCTATCGGTAACAAGCTCACGGTGGCTACGGCCGAGTCACTGACCGCCGGGATGGTGGCGGCAACGCTGGCCAACACGCCGGGAGCATCAGGGATGCTGCAAGGCGGCGTGATCGCCTACCAGAACTCGGTGAAGACCGGTGTCCTGGGGGTTTCGCAGGAGCTGCTTGCGGCCGCCGGCTCCGTTGATGGGCAGGTGGCCGAGGCAATGGCCGACGGCGCCCGGCGCGTCTGTGGCGCCGATCTCGGGATTTCGACCACAGGTGTGGCCGGACCTGAGCCGCATGACGGCAAATCAGTAGGCACCGTGTTCATCGGGATTGCCGGCAAATCCCGAACCGAGTCGTTTGAGTACAGTTTTTCGGGTGACAGGCATTCCATCAGGGAGCAGGCTTGCGAGGCCGCCCTGGCGCGTCTGCTTGCTGCGCTGAGTGACGTTGGTTACCGTTCGTAAAGTAGTCGGGAACAAAAACTGATTGCCAATAGTTGTGTCATTGTGTCGCTTCGGAAGAGCCGGGGCGCCTAGGATGTAGAAACCAACCCGGTCCGCCAGCCAGCGAACCGGATGAATCAGGGAGCAAGGCGATACAGATGGTAAAGCAGCCCGTATCCGTAAACGGCGTTGTCCGCTGGAAGGATGTGGGCTTGGCTGATCAGGCACAGAGCGAACAGAAGGAGCGCAAAATGGTTGTACTACGCCACGAGATCGGTGATGTACTGCGCGATGTCCGCCAGCGTCAGGGCCGTACCCTCCGCGAGGTTTCGCACAGCGCCCGCGTCTCACTTGGCTACTTGAGCGAAGTTGAACGCGGCCAAAAGGAGGCTTCCTCCGAGCTCCTGTCTTCTATCTGCACAGCCCTGGATGTTCCGTTGTCCCACATGCTTCGCGAAGTCAGCGACCGCGTGGCCGTCGCAGAAGGTGTTGCAGTTCCGGACACCGTTCCGCAGGAATTCTCCCAGCGCTACGGTCGCGATCTGGACCTCACGGACGATTTCCCGCAAGGAATGCTCTCCGGAGCCCGGTGACCGTTCCACCAGAACCATGGAAAAGGTCCCCAGCCTCAGGCTGGGGACCTTTTTCGTTAAGCTTGCGGGATGTCCGGCAGGTGCTGCTCAAACGCCCGCGGACTTGTCCTCGGCGTCGATTCCTGGTTCCTTCACGTTGAGCACGCCGTCGCCGTAAATGGCGTTAAGCCGACCCATGTAATCTGCCAACGTCTGCACGTCCTCCAGCGGCCATTCGCCGAGTCGTTCACGGAACACCTGCCTGCGGGCATCTTGAACCTGGTGCATCTTCTCTTCGCCCTTATCCGTCAACCGGATGGCCTGGGCCCTGCCGTCCTGGGGATCCGCTTCCTTGTAGACGAGGCCAATGCCCTCCAGGAAGGCGATCTGGCGGCTCACGGAAGGCTTGCCTACCCCGATGCAGGTGGCAAGGTCCGTCAGCCGGATGGGCCCTTCCCTGCGGATGACTGTAAGGAGCCCATAGGCGGCAGGTTCCATGTCCGGGTGGACTTGGCGTGACAACTGATGGGAGATCGAACGGGCGCGGCGCCAGAGCAGGCTCAGCTGGTGTTCCACCTGCTGGAGGGCGTCGTCTACGGCGTCGCCTGGCACGGCCGGACCTGGCGTGCTCTGGAGAGGATTGCTCATGGCAACCATTCTAGAGTCCGGCGCCATGAGAGACTCTATCCGTGAGGGCAAGTGACTTTTGGCGATTGATGGACGACGAATTCGGGGCAGGCTACTCCCGGGTCCTGGCCAATTCCCTGGTACTCGCAGGAGTTGGCGGGCGGACTGCCGTCGAGGCATTGGCCTCCGGCTATCAACCTCGCGAGGTCTGGTTGGCCGTGTGCGAGGTCCAGGACGTTCCTCCCGAACGCAGGCTTGGCAGGGACATCAAACCGGCTGCCAACTGAACTCCGGCACGTGATGCTGGCGGCCGCGTGGTTGGGACACGCCGGGGCGTTGTTCGAATATCTGTTCGGATGGGGATATGCTCCTGTCAGAGGAAAATTGATCTCGAAGGACGCATTCCAGAGCTTCCGGCAGCCCCCGGTTATCCACATAGCCAGCGCCGGCTACTAAAAATGTCAGAGCACCGTAATAGCGTCAGACATGACAGGAAAGCGGCCTTTCGGGCCACTCCACAGCGAGAAAGCATCAGAGGTGTGAACCATGGCGGCAACCCCGGATCGTGAAAAGGCGCTCGAAGCAGCGCTTGCCCAGATCGACAAGCAGTTCGGCAAAGGCTCCATCATGCGCCTGGGTGATGACACCCGCGCCCCGATTGAGGTCATTCCGACCGGCTCCATTGCATTGGATGTCGCCCTTGGCATTGGCGGCCTGCCCCGGGGGCGCGTGGTGGAAATCTATGGTCCGGAATCCTCGGGTAAGACCACCGTGGCCCTTCATGCTGTTGCCAACGCACAGCGCGCAGGTGGCATCGCAGCGTTCATTGACGCCGAGCACGCACTTGACCCGGACTACGCCGCCAAGCTTGGCGTGGACACGGATGCACTCTTGGTTTCCCAGCCGGACACCGGTGAGCAGGCATTGGAGATCATGGACATGCTGGTCGGCTCCGGCTCGCTGGACATCGTGGTCATTGACTCCGTAGCTGCCCTGGTACCCCGCGCCGAAATCGAAGGCGAAATGGGCGACTCCCACGTTGGCCTCCAGGCTCGACTCATGAGCCAGGCCCTGCGTAAGATCACGGGCCGCCTGAGTCAAACCAAGACCACCGCCATTTTCATCAACCAGTTGCGTGAAAAGATCGGTGTGTTCTTCGGATCCCCGGAAACTACCACCGGTGGTAAGGCCTTGAAGTTCTACGCCTCAGTGCGAATCGACGTTCGTCGCATCCAGACCCTCAAGGAAGGTGCTGACTCCGTCGGTAACCGCACCAAGGCAAAGATCGTCAAGAACAAGATGGCTCCGCCCTTCAAGATCGCCGAGTTCGACATTATTTACGGTCAGGGCATCTCCCGCGAGGGCGGCATCATTGACATGGGTGTGGAGCACGGCATCATCAAGAAGTCGGGCTCGTGGTTCACGTACGACGGCGATCAGCTGGGCCAGGGCATGGAGAACTCGCGTCGATTCCTGCGTGACAACCCTGAGCTCGCCCAAGAACTGGAGCGCCTCATCAAGGAAAAGCTTGGCGTGGGCGTCGTCAAGACGGAAGAAGATTCCCCGAAGCTGAAGGCCGTTGACGGCTAGGAAGGGGCCGGATCCGGATTCGTCCGTTGCGGCCGATCCTGAACCTGATCCCGAATCCGTGGCGCGTGCCATCGTCCTGAGGCAGTTGACGATGGCGCCGCGGAGCCGGCTGCAACTGTCGCGGAAACTCGCTGAACGAAACGTTCCCGAGCACGTGGCGGAGGCAGTTCTGGACCGCTTCGAAGAAGTTCAGCTGATCGATGACGCTGAGTTCGCCAGGATGTGGGTCCGCAGCCGTTCGCAGAGCAAGAAGCTTGCCAAAGGCGCCATTCGTCGGGAACTGGTAGACAAAGGCATCGAACTGGATGCGGCAGAGGAAGCCCTGTCGCAACTCAGCGACCAGGACGAGGAATTGGCTGCCCGGGAGCTCGTTCAGCGCAAGTTGCGGCCCAGCATGGATCTGTCAGATCGGGCTGAGCGGGACAAGTACACCCGCCGGCTGGCATCCATGCTGGCACGCAAGGGGTACGCCCCTTCCATGGCGTTCAGGATCGTCGGTGAGGTGCTGGCAGAAGCCGGTACCCTTGAGTAGTGAGTTTGACCATTCCTTCCCCAACAGCTGCCACCACTCCTTCTGCTGAGCCCGGGACTACTGCCGAGCCCGGGACTACAGCTGAGTCCACGACTGCTGCTGACACCAGGACCTATCAGGTTCGGACTTTCGGCTGCCAGATGAACGTCCATGATTCAGAGCGCATGGCGGGACTCCTTGAAGAAGCCGGTTACGTGCCCGCTGACGGTGATGTGGCCGACGTCGTGGTCTTCAACACGTGTGCTGTCCGGGAGAACGCGGATAACAAACTCTACGGAAACCTTGGCCAGCTTCGGCAGGTCAAAGAGGCGAACCCCGGCATGCAGATTGCTGTAGGTGGTTGCCTGGCCCAGAAGGACCGCGAAACGATTGTCAAGAAGGCGCCGTGGGTTGACGCCGTGTTCGGAACGCATAACGTGGGAGCTCTCCCGGCGCTGCTGAACCGTGCCCGGCACAACAATGAGGCACAACTCGAGATCCTTGAATCCTTGGATGTGTTCCCGTCTACGCTCCCCACCAAGCGCGACTCCGTGTATGCAGGGTGGGTTTCGATCTCTGTGGGTTGCAACAACACCTGCACGTTCTGCATTGTGCCCTCGCTCCGGGGCAAGGAGAAGGACCGGCGCCCCGGCGAGATTCTGGCGGAAATCCAGGCTCTCGTGGATGACGGGGCTGTGGAGGTTACGTTGCTTGGCCAGAACGTGAATTCCTACGGTGTGGAATTCGGTGACCGCCAGGCGTTCTCCAAATTACTGCGTGCCTGCGGTGAAATCGAAGGTCTGGAACGGGTTCGTTTCACCAGCCCCCATCCCGCCGCATTTACGGATGATGTCATAGATGCCATGGCCGAGACACACAACGCCATGCCCCAGTTGCACATGCCGCTGCAGTCCGGCTCGGACAAGGTATTGAAGGACATGCGCCGTTCGTACCGTTCCAGCAAATTCCTGGGGATCCTGGACAAAGTGCGGGAACGCATCCCGCATGCTGCCATCACTACCGACATCATCGTTGGCTTTCCGGGCGAGACCGAGGAAGATTTCCAAGCGACCCTGGATGTCGTGGAGAAGTCGCGGTTTGCGTCCGCCTTTACGTTCCAGTACTCCAAGCGGCCCGGGACGCCGGCTGCAGAGCTTCCGGAGCAGCTCCCCAAGGCCGTGGTGCAGGAGCGCTACGAACGCCTCACGGCGCTGCAGGACCGTATTGCCGCAGAAGAGAACGCCAAACAGTTGGGGCGGAAAGTGGAGGTCCTGGTCACAGCGCAGTCAGGGCGGAAAGCCGGTGAAACACACCGGTTGTCCGGCCGATCCAAGGACCAGAGGCTGGTGCACTTCTCCGTACCGGCCGGTGCCGAGACCCCGCGCCCGGGGGATTTCGTCACGGTGACAATCACCGATGCCGCTGCATTCCACCTGATAGCTGATCCGGTAAGTGCAGACGACTACGTTTTGCGCCGCTCCCGTGCAGGTGATGCCTGGGACCGCTCGCAGGCAGACTCGTGCGGTGTCCCCGCGGCAGGAACGGCGTCCGGCAAGGCCGGTGTGTCGTTGGGCATGCCGTCGTTGCCGGTTCGTCGCGCTTAGCGCCGGAACGCAGGATCACGTGTCGTTCTCCAGCCAGCTACCTCCTCAGCCTGTCATCGCCGTTGTTGGGCCCACAGGTTCTGGTAAGTCGGATCTGGGCGTCAACCTGGCCCTGGCCTTGAACGGCGAGGTGATCAACGCCGACGCCTTGCAGTTTTACCGTGGCATGGATATCGGAACTGCCAAGATCACCGTGGGAGAGCGCAAGGGCGTGCCACACCACTTGCTGGACACCATGGACGTCACGCAGGAAGCCAGTGTGGCGGACTTTCAAATTGAATGCCGCGCAGCCATCAGTGACATCCACTCACGGGGAAAGCCTGCCATCCTTGTGGGCGGATCCGGGCTGTATGTGCGCGCCGCCCTGGACGTGCTGGAATTTCCGGGCACTGATCCGGCGCTCCGCAGGCGTTTGGAACAAGAGTGCGAAACCAAGGGGCTTGCGCCGCTGCGGGCACGCCTTGAGGAAGTCGACCCCGTCTCGGCTGCCCGCCTTGGAGACGCCCGACGCGTGATCCGGGCTTTGGAAGTACACGGTCTCACTGGCCGCCCTTTCAGCTCGTTCATGCCGCAGCGCGAGTATTTCCAGCCGGCTCTCCAGATCGGCCTGGAGGTCGATCGGGAGCAACTGCGGGAACGCCTGGCACTGAGGGTGCATCGGATGGTGGACGCCGGTCTCCACCAGGAAGTTGAACGGCTCGACGCCGCGGGGTTGAGGAAAGGCAAGACAGCTTCCCGCGCTTTGGGGTATGCCCAATTCCTGAAGGTTCTGGACGGCGACATGACAGCCGATACTGCAGTTGAGGAAACCATCGTGGCCACCAGGCAATTCGCGCGGCGCCAGCTGACGTGGTTCCGGGCAGATCCACGCATCACGTGGCTCGATTGGGAGGATCCAGACTTGGTTGCCAAGGCGGTCAAAGCGGCCGGCGCGGCCACGAAGTAACCGCTGCAATTTCTGGCCAAACAGGCGCGGCAGGTAGCCTAGTTGCATGGATGAAACCGCCGCAGTTCCCGCCCAGCAGCCCGCAGCTGCCGGTGCTCCAGTGACACCTTCCAGCCTCGCCGGACTGGCGTTCTCCAAGGGGCACGGAACGGGCAATGACTTTGTCCTGATTGCTGATCCCGGCGACGCCCATGAGATCACCGCCGAGCAGGTGGCACAGTTGTGCGACCGCCATGTGGGCATCGGGGGCGACGGCCTGATCCGGGCGGTCCCGTCCCGCTTTCTTCCGGAAGGCCGCCTTTCCTTGGAACAGGATCCTGAAGCAGAGTGGTTCATGGACTACCGCAACGGTGATGGTTCTCTCTCCGAAATGTGCGGCAACGGCGTCCGTGTCTTCGTTCATTTCCTGATCGCTGAGGGGTTGGTGGATCTGGGGCCCGGACAGACCCTCACCATCGGCACTCGTGGCGGCGTCAAAAAGGTTGTGCGGACCGTCAACGGGTATGCCGTGGATATGGGGCCATGGGAGTTCATCTTTCCTCAGGAAGCCACCAGCAAGGCCATGGATGCACTCGTCAGTGCCGACGGCCTCGAAGTCGCAAGGCCCGGCCTTTCAGTCAGCATGGGCAATCCCCACACGGTAGTTGCCCTGGCGGAACTCAGCGAGCTTTCAGCCACACAGCTGTTCAAAGCCCCCGTGGTGGATCCCAAGCCCGTCAATGGAACCAACGTCGAATTTGTTGTTCCCGCCGAGCCGCTGGTGGAAGACGGCGTAGGAACCATCACCATGCGCGTTCACGAGCGCGGCGTGGGGGAGACGCAGTCGTGCGGCACCGGCGCGTGCGCCGCAGCCGTCGCGATTCGTCACTGGGCGGGTGATACGGCCCCCAACGACTGGCACGTCAAGGTACCGGGCGGCGTCGTGGGGGTAAAGTTCTTCCCCGGTGCCGGCGGCCGCGAGCATGTAGAACTTAGTGGCCCGGCCGTCATCGTGGCTACTGGGACGCTTTCCTGACACGGATGATCCTGAACGTCTTGGAGGTGCTTTCACGGGAGACCGTGTAGGAGCTGTCCAGTTCGTTGGCGAGCCACCGCTGGAGGGAGTCGGATCCCAGGTTCTTCTGAACAACCAGCCAGGCGTTACCACCGGGGGCCAGTCGAGGCAGCCACGTCAGCAGCAGCGAGTGAAGTTCGTCCTTGCCGATGCGGATGGGCGGGTTGGACCAGATGGTGTCGAACTCGACGGCGGGGTCTACCTCGTGCGGGAGGCTGGCCGTGACGTTGGTGAGGCCGAGCGCGGCTGCGTTCTCGTTGGTCAGCGTGATGCAACGCTCATTCACGTCCACAGCATGGACATGGGCGTGTGGCGCCATCAGGCCCAGGGTGAGGGCAATCGGACCCCAGCCGCAGCCGATGTCCAGCAGGTGCCCCTTTGGTGACGGCGGGGGAACCTCGGAGAAAAGTACCGCCGTGCCTTTGTCCACGCCGTCGGGACTGAAGATGCCCGACGAGGTCTGCAGCCGGCGCGTGGCTCCTGCGAGTTCCACTGTGAGTGGCTTGCGCGTGAACGGTCCGGCCGGTTGGGCGGTGAAATAGTGTGCGGACTCCATAATTTGCCAGATTAGTTGGCTATCGTCGGCTTGGGAAACCGCCTCCGTCCACAGCGGGGTTGACAGCGGCTGCTAAAGTGGAACGCATGTTCTTGATCTTCGAGTAATCAGCCGAAACACGCCTGAGTCATCAGGCGTTTCACGGCACCGCCCGCGACGCAGGCCCCGCTTGGCAGTTCAGCCTGGCCCGGCCTTTCCGCCCGGCAGGTTCCCTATGGCTCAGTCCGGTAATTCCTCCCTCTGGAGCCGGGCGCTCTGAAGATACCGCCCCGTCCCACATTCGCAATGGACCGCTATGTTCTGTGCGGGCACGCGTGGGGCAGGCAGAGCATTCTCCTTTTGGCCAAGGACCTCCCCGCGGATTCAACCACGCCACATAGCAGCAGTCCTGCCTCCGTAAGGCGCCGGCTGCTCAGTACACAGGAGGCCCTTTTGGCCGATGCCCGTCAGCCCAGCGCGAATAGCGCCCCATCGAGCACCAAACAGCACTATTCTGGAATTGCCGAACAGTCTAAGGAGACCATGACCACCCAGAAGCACTCCGGATCCGATTCCGACGCCCAGGACATGAGTCCTGAACAAATCCAGGCCGTCATCGACCGGATTCTTTCCAAGGATGTACCTGCGCAGGCATCCGACGACAACGACGCCAACGGTGTGTTCGGCAAGGCGCAGGCGATTACCACGCTGGACCAGGAACACAGCATTTACGACGGCGACCAGGAAGATTTGGCTGAACGCCGCGCCCTTCGCCGTACCGCGGGACTGTCCACCGAACTTGAAGACGTCACTGAGGTCGAGTACCGGCAGTTGCGCCTTGAGCGCGTTGTTCTGGCAGGCCTGTGGACCGAGGGGACTCTTGCTGATGCGGAGAACTCCCTCCGCGAGCTCGCGGCACTGGCAGAGACGGCCGGATCTGAGGTGTTGGACGGCTTGGTTCAGCGCCGGCAGAAGCCGGACCCCGGGACCTTCCTTGGTTCCGGTAAAGCGCAGGAGCTCAAGGACATCGTCGCCGCCACCGGCGCAGACACCGTGGTGGTGGATACTGAGCTCGCGCCCTCGCAGCGACGCGGCCTTGAAGACATTGTGAAGGTCAAGGTCGTTGACCGGACCACACTGATCCTGGACATCTTTGCCCAGCACGCCAAGAGCCGCGAAGGCAAGGCGCAGGTTGAGCTCGCCCAGCTTGAATACCTCCTCCCGAGACTTCGTGGTTGGGGTGACTCCATGTCCCGCCAGGCCGGTGGCCAGGTGGGTGGAGCAGGCGCTGGAATGGGCTCTCGTGGTCCTGGTGAAACCAAGATCGAGCTCGATCGACGTCGAATCCGCACCCGCATGGCCAAACTGCGTCGGGAAATCGCCGCGATGAAGCCTGCGCGTGAGACCAAGCGTGCCAACCGCCGTCGTAATGCTGTTCCGTCTGTTGCCATCGCCGGGTACACGAACGCCGGCAAGTCGTCCCTCCTTAACCGCCTCACTGACGCGGGTGTCCTGGTGGAGAACGCACTGTTCGCCACCCTGGATCCCACGGTCCGTAAGGCGCAAACGCCGGACGGCATCGGCTATACCCTCGCGGATACAGTTGGGTTCGTTCGTTCACTCCCGACGCAGCTGATTGAGGCTTTCCGGTCCACGTTGGAGGAAGTTGCGGATGCGGACCTGATCCTCCATGTGGTGGATGCATCGCACCCCGACCCTGAGGGCCAGATAGCAGCGGTAAGGGCCGTTTTCACCGAGGTTGATGCCCGCAAGGTTCCCGAGATCATCGTCCTGAACAAGGTGGACGTCGCCGATCCCTTCGTGGTGGAGCGCCTTAAGCAAAAAGAACCCCGCCACGCTGTGGTGTCCACCCGCACGGGCCAGGGCATCGCGGAACTGCTGGAGGACATCAGCCGGTCCATTCCCCGGCCCGGCGTGCGCCTTGAACTGCTCATTCCCTACGACCGCGGGGAACTGATCAACAAATTGCACAGTTCCGACTCGGAAATCCTCAGTACTGAGCATGAGGAGAACGGGACCCGCGTGGTTGTCATGGTGCGCGAAGGCCTGGCCGCTGAACTGGAGTCATTCGTCAGTAATGGTTGAGAAAGTGGCGGCGGACGCCGTCGAATCGGTGGGGGAGAAGATCACCCTCGAACTGTTGGATCGGGCTGTTGCCGGAATGGGCGGACAAAGCCGTGCCGGCCAGCACGAAATGGCCAAGCATGTCACCCGGGCCATCGAGACCGGGGAGCATCTGCTGGTCCAGGCGGGAACGGGAACGGGTAAGTCCTTGGCTTACCTGATTCCGTTGATCGCCCATTCCATGGACAGCGACAAACCGACTCTCGTGTCCACCGCCACCTTGGCACTCCAGACGCAGATCGTTGGCCGGGACCTTCCACGGCTGCTGGAGACCATTAACCCTGCCCTTGAACGCCCGGTCAACGTGGCGCTGGTCAAGGGCAGGGCCAATTATGTGTGTCTGCAGAAGCTCGAAGGCGGGTTCCCCAGCGAAGAACCTTCCGAAGGGCAGCTGTTTTCCCTGGGCGAGGACACCAGCGTGCCTCACTTCGCGGCCTCCATGGGTGGGCCGCAATCCCAGTTGGGTAAAGAAGTAGTCCGCCTCCGGGAATGGGCGGAGAAAACCGTTACCGGAGACCGCGACGAGCTCATGCCCGGCGTCACCGACAGGGCCTGGCGGCAAGTATCCGTGACGTCCATGGAGTGCCTCGGCGCCCAGAAGTGCCCCCTGGCAGAAGAGTGCTTCAGCGAGCTGGCGCGCTCCAGGGCAGGCGAGGCCGACGTCGTGGTCACCAACCACGCCATGCTGGCCGTCAGCGCCTTTGAAGGGCTTGCTGTGCTGCCTGAGTATGACGTCGTGGTGGTGGACGAGGCGCACGAGCTTCAGGACCGGGTGACCGGAGCTGTTTCCGGCCAGTTATCAGTGGCCATGGTCCACGCAGCGGCATCGAGTGCCCGCAAGCACACAGCCATCACGGTCGACGCCCTCAACGCTGCAGCGGAGCGGTTGGATATGGCCATCGCCGGCGTGCCCAACGGGCTGTTGGCCAATGGCCTCAACGACGAACAGCTCGATTGCCTGGACCAGTTGCGGGATGCCACGCGCGCTGCCCTCTCGGATTCGAAGACGGATTCGTCAAACACAGTCGACGGCGGACGGCAGCTGGCGCGTTCACGGCTCATGCTGATCCTGGAATTGTGCGAGCGAATGCTGGCCGCCAAGGAGAACCGTGAAGTGGTCTGGTTCTCCCGGAACAGCACGTTCGACCCGCAGCAGGGCTATTCACAACCGGACGAAACTGCCCCGGCCTTGATCAACATCGCGCCGCTCAGCGTTGCCGGACGGCTTCGCGAAGGCCTCTTTGCCGGCCACACCGTGGTGCTGACCTCCGCCACGCTGGCCATCGGCTCGGCTTTCGAACCGGCAGCAGGTGGCCTCGGCCTCATCGGCGACGGCGCCCCGAGCTGGACCGGGATCGATGTGGGTTCGCCCTTTGACTATCCCAAACAGGGTGTCCTGTATGTGGCGAAGCACCTTCCAAAACCCGGTCGTGGTACTTCGCCCGAGGCGCTCGACGAATTGGAAGACCTCATCCGCGCGTCCGGCGGGGGAGCCCTGTGCCTGTTCTCGTCACGGCGTGCGGCCGAAGAAGCAGCCGATGCCATGCGGCTCCGGTTGGACGTGGATATCCTCTGCCAAGGCGAATCCACTATGGCGGCCCTCGTAAAGCAATTCGCGGATGAGCCTGACACCTGTCTCTTCGGAACCATGTCACTGTGGCAGGGCGTAGACGTTCCGGGTGGCTCATGCCGCTTGGTGGTAATTGACCGCATTCCCTTCCCGCGGCCCGATGATCCCCTGATGACTGCGCGATCCCGGGCAGTCGCGCAATCAGGTGGGAATGGCTTTATGGCCGTATCAGCTACGCATGCTGCCATTCGACTGGCGCAGGGTGCTGGCCGCCTGATCCGCTCCACGGGTGACAAGGGAGTTGTAGCGGTGCTCGACTCACGGCTATCGACGGAACGCTATGGAGGCTTCCTGCGTGCCGCCCTGCCGCCGTTCTGGGCGACAACGGACCGCTCAGTGGTGCGTGGCGTTTTGGAGCGTCTGGGGTCAGCTAAAGCCCCGTAGGGCGCCTGCTCCCGTTGGAGACCTGCTGGTGTCCAGGGGGAGCAAACGCCTAGAGGGAGCGCAGTACCGAAACTACCTTGCCCATGATGGTGGCTTGATCGCCGAGGATGGGTTCGTACTGGGTGTTTTGCGGGAGCAGCCATGTATGACCGTCCCGCTGCCGGAAGGTCTTCACGGTTGCCTCGTCATCCAGCAGGGCGGCGACGATGTCGCCGTTGATGGCGTCGTTTTGGCGACGGACCACCACCCAGTCACCGTCACAGATGGCGGCATCAATCATGGAATCGCCGGCTACCTTCAGCATGAACAATTCGCCATGCCCCACAAGTTGCCGGGGGAGCGCAAGCACGTCTTCCACTGTCTGGTCAGCCAGGATCGGACCACCGGCTGCGATGCGGCCAACCAGCGGAACCATGGCGGTATCGCTGGCACTAGCGAGCTCAGTTACGGCAAGGCCACCCGCGCTTCGAAGGGTGGTAGGCGCTTCCACGCCCGGAATGGGCCCACCATCAAGGGTCAACGGCATCAGGACTTCCATGGCGCGGGGACGCTTGGGATCCCTGCGGAGATAGCCAAGCTTCTCCAATTGTGACAACTGATGAGTGACGCTCGACAAACTCGCCAGACCCACAGTGTCACCGATCTCACGCATGCTGGGCGGGTAACCGTTGTCATTGACCGACCGCTGGATGGTCTCCAGGATCTTCTTCTGCCGGACAGTCAGGCTCTTGGGACTCTTTTGAGGCTGCTGGCTCCGCAGGGGTGCCCCGCCGCCTGTGGCTTTCGCTGCCATGTTCGCCAATGCCTTTCCATTCCGCCCCGAAGGTTGCCGGGGATGTTGGGTCTGCAAAAAATGTCAGACCCTCCTGTTCCACTGAAACAGTGCTGCTTCTTCACTCAAACGTAGGGCAGGCACAAGCGTTTATCAAACATTTGTTCTAGCGAGTCTCGACACCGTTCGTTGATAAGTGCTAAAAATGTCATAGCAAGGTTCGAATATGTGTTCTATAAACCTGATACTGAAGCCGGATGTTCGAACAGAGTGTTCGAACATCCGGGATCTGAGGACGGGAACGCAAAGAATTGGCCGCCAAGCTCCGGGCACCCCGGAACCTGGCAATAGCTCAGAAGGGCTCAGCTCATGTCCGCAATCACTACGTTCGCTGATTTCCGCACCACTCAGGCACCCGCTCGCCTGCGTCTCACCCGACGGGGACGGATTGTCTTCTTTGGCATCCCGGCAATGCTGTTGGTGGCGGCGCTGCTGACCCTCGCCGGTTTCATCAACTCCCCGGCCAAGGCGTCGGACTCCCAGTCCCAATTGCGTCCGCCCGTTGCAGTCACCGTCACTGTCCAGCCGGGTCAATCCCTTTGGGGCATTGCCGGCGCGGCCGCTCCGGAGCGGGACCCGCGTGATGTCATCGCGGAGATCATCCAGCTGAACGACCTCCGTGGCGGCCGCATTCTGCCCGGCCAACAGCTGTTCGTCCCTGCAAACTGAGTCGTCCACCGTCCGCAGGTACCGATCGCCTGGCGTCACAGTTAGTCGGCAGTCCCGGCCGCCCCTTAAACTGTGTTGGTGAGTGACCAGCTTGAGCGACTTGACCGACTTCCCCTCCGGACCAACCTGCGTGGACTGAGCCCCTATGGCGCACCGCAGCTTGATGTCCCCATCCTGCTCAACGTCAACGAAAACACTCATGGTGTACCGGCGGATGTCCAAGCCGCCATCACCGAGGCTGTCGCCGCTGCGGCCACAGGACTGAACCGCTATCCGGACCGCGAGTTCACTGAACTCCGAGAAGCCCTGGCCGAGTACCTTGGCCACGAACTTTCTCCGGACAACATCTGGGCCGCCAACGGATCCAATGAGGTCCTGCAGCAAATCCTCCAGGCATTTGGTGGACCGGGACGCAAGGCGCTCGGTTTCCCGCCCACGTACTCCATGTACCCCCTTCTGGCGAGTGGGACGGACACGGAGTACGTCCGCGGAGTGCGTGCTGACGACTACGGGCTGGACGCCGAATCGGCCGCCGCGCAGGTTCGGGAAACGGGTGCCAACATCGTATTCCTGTGCTCACCGAACAACCCAACCGGTACTGGGTTGAGCCTGGACGTTGTCGAGGCCGTCTATGAGGCCGGCGAAGCGAGCCAGGCCATTGTGATCGTGGACGAGGCTTACCACGAGTTCGCGCACGACAATACTCCGAGCGCCTTGACCTTGTTGCCTGGACGCGAGCGGTTGATAGTCTCGCGCACCATGAGCAAAGCGTTCGCCCTGGCGGGTGCCAGGCTCGGCTATATGGCGGCAGCCCCGGAAGTCACAGACGCCATCAGGCTGGTCCGCCTTCCGTACCACCTGTCTGCCGTCACGCAGGCAACGGCCCTCGCTGCGCTCAACCACCGCGAAGCCCTCATGGCTGACGTCGAGGACATCAAGGTACAACGCGACCGCATCGTTACTGAGCTGCTGCGCATGGGCCTCAAGCCCGCGGCGTCCGACTCCAACTACGTTTTCTTTGGCGGGCTCGAGGAGCCGCAAACGATTTGGCAAGGCCTGCTCGATGCCGGTGTGCTGATTCGCGATGTCGGCATCCCTGGACACTTGCGTGTAACCGCTGGAACCGAACCGGAAACCACCGCCTTCCTTGAGGCCTTGGAAGCACTGCTGGACGGCACGGCGCCACGGCGCGCCTAAACTTGTCCATAGACCCAACCCACCCTCCGTGTATAAGGACGTCCCAATGAGCGAAACCGGCGCCACGCCGACCGCTGCCCGCACCGCGCGCATGGAGCGCACCACCAGCGAGTCCTCCGTCCTGGTGGAGATCAACCTGGACGGTTCCGGTGTCTCGGACATCAGTACCTCGGTTCCGTTCTATGACCACATGCTGACGGCACTGTGCAAGCACTCCCTGATTGACATGACCGTTAAGGCAACTGGCGACACCCACATTGATGCGCACCACACCGTGGAAGATGTCGCCATCACCTTTGGCGAGGTCCTGCGCACGGCACTGGGCAACAAGGCAGGCATCCGTCGCTTCGGTGAAGCAACGGTTCCTTTGGACGAAGCCTTGGCACACGCCGTCGTTGATGTTTCCGGACGTCCCTACCTGGTGCACGGTGGAGAGCCGGCCGGTCAGGAGTACCACCTGATCGGTGGACACTTCACGGGATCGTTGACCCGCCACGTTTTTGAAGCCATCACTCTGCACGCCGGAATCTGCCTCCACATGAACGTCCTGGCTGGCCGGGACCCGCACCACATCGTTGAGGCCCAGTTCAAGGCCTTTGCGCGCGCGCTGCGTGCAGCCGTCGAGTCCGATCCCCGTGTGGAGGGCATCCCCTCCACCAAGGGCGCCCTATGAGCGGCCAGGTTCTGAAGAACGGGGCGGTGGCTGATGCCATTGCGTCCCTGAAGCCGGAGTCGCCGGAAGGCAAGCCCACCGTCACCGTACTGGATTACGGATCGGGCAACGTACGGTCCGCTGTCCGTGCACTTGAACGTGCTGGTGCCCATGTGGTGCTGAGCTCCAAGCCTGAGGATGTACTCAACGCTGACGGCCTGGTGGTGCCCGGGGTTGGGGCCTATGAGACGGTGATGAAGGAACTTAAGTCCGTCGATGCCATCCGCATGATCGGACGCCGGGTTGCCGGCGGCCGCCCTGTGCTGGCCATCTGTGTCGGCCTGCAGGTCCTCTTTGAAGCCGGTGTTGAGCATGGCACCGAATCCGAAGGTATGGCCGAGTGGCCGGGCAAGGTTGAGCTCCTTCCCGCTCCCGTAGTGCCGCACATGGGCTGGAACACCGTGGACGTTCCGGAGGGCTCCAAGCTCTTCGCGGGTGTCGAGCAGGAACGTTTCTATTTTGTGCATTCCTACGGTGTGCAGGAATGGAATTTCGACGTCGTTCAGCCCCGCATGGCTCCTCCCATGGTCACGTGGTCCGAGCACGGTGCTCGGTTCATCGCCGCCGTGGAAAACGGCCCACTCTGCGCCACGCAGTTCCACCCGGAGAAGTCAGGCGACGCCGGAGCCCGGCTCCTGCGAAATTGGGTGGATAGCCTCCGTAAGCGCGCTCCCGAAGCATCCGAAAGCGGTGCCGCCTAGATGTTGTGGTCGGTAGTGCTCATGGGCCTCGCCGGCCTGCTGGTGGGTGGGGGTATCTCCTTCCACCAGCAAAAGAAGCCGCGGTGGGTTTCCGTTTCTTTTTATGTGCTGGCCGGGATGTCCCTGCTGGCCGCCTATCTCCTGACGCTGGGTAACTGAACCAGTCGCTCAGCAATCCCGCGTCACCTTCGAACTCCTAGGACACACATGACCACCTCCGCCCAGTCCGTTCTGGAACTCCTGCCCGCCGTTGACATTGTTGACGGCCAGGCAGTCCGCCTCCTCCAGGGAGAAGCCGGCTCGGAAACCAGCTACGGTACACCCCTGGAAGCAGCCTTGAACTGGCAGAACGCCGGTGCCGAATGGGTGCACATGGTGGACCTCGACGCCGCCTTTGGCCGTGGAAACAACGCAGCGCTGATCAGCGACGTCGTGTCGCAGCTCAACGTCAAAGTGGAGCTCTCCGGCGGTTTGCGGGACGACGAGTCCCTGGAGCGTGCACTCGAACTGGGCGTCGCGCGCGTGAATCTCGGAACGGCAGCGTTGGAGAACCCTGACTGGACCCGGAGGGCAATCGACCGCTTTGGTGACAAGATCGCCGTCGGCCTTGATGTCCGAGGCACAACTCTTGCAGGACGCGGTTGGACCAAAGAGGGAGGCGACCTCTGGGAGGTTCTGGCACGTCTTGAAGACGCTGGATGTGCGCGTTACGTTGTCACCGACGTCACCAAGGACGGAACACTTCAGGGCCCGAACGTGGAACTCCTTCGCCGGATGGTGGAGAAGACGGGCAAGCCCGTTGTCGCCTCGGGCGGTATCTCCAGCTTGGAAGACCTGCGCGTTCTGCGTGAACTGGTACCGCTGGGTGTTGAAGGAGCGATCGTGGGCAAGGCTCTCTACGCCGGTGCCTTCACGCTGCCCGAAGCGCTGGACGTAGCCGGCCGCCGCTGATGCCCCACAACGCAGGACACCAGCACAACGGTCAGGGCCAGGGCAGGCGCGAGCTTCCCGGCCATATCGCGGCTGCATTGGCCGGTGCCGGGGGAGCTGCCGACTCTGCCGGCCAGCCTTGGTCGGGCAGGAGCCTCAGCGGCGACGATGCCAAAATCCACAACTTCGAGGACGACGACGGCTCGGCGGACCCCGGCTATGTAGCCGCCATCGCGGCACTGATCAACGGAACCGGCAGTGAGGCAGACGTCGTGGCCTCCCTGGCTACCGCCCGGGTTTTCGTTCCGGTTGTTGCCCAGCTGGCTGAGGAAGCAGAAGGCGTTGAGGGCCTCCACGCTGACAAGCAGGCCGATATGGCTTTGGTCACACTGAAGGCTCCCGATGGCCGCACGGCGATGCCGGTCTTTACCTCCGCATCTGCCCTGGAGGCATGGCATTCGGAGGCTCGCCCGGTGGCCGTTTACGCCGCGCGCGCAGCACTTTCTGCGGTATCCGAGGGTGCGCAGCTGTTGGTCATGGACCCCGGCTCGGAGTTCGCTTTTGTGGTGCGGAGGCCAGCAACGTGGGCACTTGCCCAGCAGAAGGACTGGACGCCGTCATACCTTGATGATCAACTGGAGGCTGCTCTCGTTTCAACGGTCTCGGCATTTCGGACGGTCCGTCGCCTCGAGACGCACCCCGGTGGTGGTGTTGCGTCCCTGACGGCCGACGGTCGTCAGGTGTCCGGCGGCGGTGCGGGGCCGGAACTGCGTGTGGTGCTCTTCCTCGAAGATGGACTCGACGCCGTGGCTGTGCAGACGCTCGTTGCCCGACTGAACGATGCGTGGGCACGGATGGATTCCTTTGCCGAGGGCGTTGATTCCATGGAAGTAAAACTGCAGCGCGCAGCACAGGAGCCCGCGCGGCATTAATGGCAGTGCCGGTTCCCCGGGGCTGCCCTGGGGAACAAGAGGAATTAGCCAGTGAACTTCGCTCTCTACAAAGAGATGCTGTCCATCCGCCCTGTCCGGCGTCTGCTGGTAGTTGGCATGATTGCCCGCATTCCACACTCAGCGGCGGGCGTGCTCCTCACGCTGCACATCGTGCTGACGCTGGGCCAAGGCTACGCTGCCGCCGGAGCGGCAGCGGCCGTCATGACCATTGGCATAGCGTTGGGTGCCCCGTGGCGTGGTCGCCGGGTGGACATGGTGGGCCTCAGGAAGGCTCTGATCCCTTCGGTTGTCTCCGAAACTGTCATCTGGTCGATAGTCCCGCACGTTTCGTACGAGTGGCTGCTGCCGCTGGTGTTCGTCGGCGGCCTTTTCACGCTGCCGATCTTCAGCGTTGTCCGCCAGTCACTCGGCGTCATGGTCGATGGCGAGCAGCGGCGCTCGGCGTTCGCCCTCGATTCCATCGCCACCGAGCTGGTTTTCATGATTGGCCCGGCTGTCGGCGCCATCGTTGCCACCAGCGGCTTCTCGGCAATCGGACTCACGGCAGTGGGAATCTCCGTCTCCGTGGCCGGGCTGTTCCTTATGTGGTTCAACCCACCCACTCGGAGCGAAGCGGCATACACTCCGCAGGAGTCCGCAGACCGGGCCGCGGCTGACCTCGCTGCTGCGGAGGCAGCAATGGTGGCGTCAGCGCCTGCCCACGTCCAGGAGGCGGCCTCGGAAATGGCGTCCGCAACCTCGCGTACAGCTGCCCTTCGGAATCGTGTCGCCAGGAACTTCACCTGGTTCACAGTTTCCGTTGCGGCACTCTTCGCGGTAGCCGCGGGATCCGGGATGGTGCTCAGTGGTTCCGATGTCAGCATCGTCGGGCTGCTGGAACGTGGTGGACACGAGAATGAAATCGGCATCGTGTTCTTCTTCTGGTGCGCAGCATCCGTGGTCGGTGGACTTATCTACGGGTCCATGAAGCGGTCCATCTCGCCATTGCTCCTGCTGCTGGGCATGGCCGCACTCACTATTCCCATGGGCTTCGCCCAAGACACCTGGACCCTCGCGTTCCTCTCGCTCCTGCCTGGCCTTTTGTGCGCCCCGGTTTTGTCGGCGTCGTCTGAGAAGGTGGCTGACCTTGTGGACGAGGAGCGCCGGGGTGAAGCGATGGGCTGGTACGGCTCGGCGCTGACTGCGGGTGTTGCCTTGGGCGCGCCTCTGGCCGGGGTCTTTATCGACACCGTTGGTCCGTCGGGTGGCTTTGCCGCCGTCGGCATCGCGGGCGTCGTTCTCTGCGCTACGGGACTCATCCTGACGTCCTTGCGCCGCCGCGCCGCCCGCGTCTGAAACCCTGACACGCTGGACCCTGCAAAGCCAAACAAGCAACGACGGCGGGCCGACCACACGTGGTCGACCCGCCGTCGTTGAATCTTGCGGTAGTTGGGGCTAGTTCACCGGTCCGGTGAACTTCTCGCCCGGGCCCTTGCCCGGGGCGTCAGGAATGAGTGAAGCTTCGCGGAATGCCAGCTGCAGTGAACGCAAACCATCGCGCAACGGGCCGGCGTGCTGTGAACCGATTTCCGGGGCAGCTGCTGACACCAGGCCGGCGAGGGCCGTGATGAGCTTGCGGGCTTCGTCCAAGTCCTTGAGGTCCTCGGCATTGGGATCATCGGCCAGACCCACTTTGACGGCGGCCGCGCTCATGAGGTGAACGGCGCCCGTCGTAATGACTTCCACGGCGGGAACTTCAGCGATGTCACGGATCTGCTGGGACACTCCGGCATCAACGGCGGGGGAGGCGTCTTCCCCATAGGAGTTACGGGGATTGCTGTCTTCAGTGCTCATACTGGTAAGCTTGTCACAGACCGACTGGAAGTCGTTATTCACAGTCAACATCTGCAGTTCTTGCTCCCGCCTTCCGCAATGTGCGCTTGGCGGGTTGTTTCTGTAGGATTGACTTTCAGTTTGCAAGCGGAGTTCTCTCCCACCCGCGTCAGCCGTTCCCTTCGGGGACAGGATCCCTTTCGGGACAAGAGGTTGCCGGGTACCTGGTCGGACACTACTGGAGGCATTGCTTCCGGGGGTGCGTACTTCCCACGGGAGGTGCAGCCGATCTTCGAGGCCTTCGATTGCACCAGCAATTGGGGGCCTTCTCTTTTTGCCGGTGACATCACCACAACCACAGGAGCTTTAACATTAGCGAGCCAAGAATCAATGAGCGTATCCGCGTCCCCGAGGTGCGGTTGGTCGGTCCTGCCGGCGAACAGGTAGGAATTGTCCGCATTGAGGACGCCCTGCGTCTTGCTGCCGAGTCCGATCTTGATCTCGTTGAAGTTGCCCCGCAGGCTAAGCCTCCTGTTTGCAAGTTGATGGACTTCGGCAAGTACAAGTACGAAGCTGCCGTGAAGGCCCGCGAGGCCCGCAAGAACCAGACCAACACGGTTCTGAAGGAAATTCGCTTCCGCCTTAAGATCGACAAGCACGACTACGAAACCAAGCGCGGTCACGCACTTCGGTTCCTGGGCGCCGGTGACAAGGTCAAGGCCATGATCCAGTTCCGCGGTCGTGAGCAGCAGCGTCCAGAGATGGGTATCCGCCTGCTGCAGCGTTTTGCTGAAGACGTTGCCGAGGTTGGCATCATCGAGTCCAGCCCGCGTATCGATGGCCGCAACATGGTCATGGTAATCGGACCGCTGAAGAACAAGGCTGAAGCCAAGGCTGAAGCCCGCCGCGCTACGCAGCGTGCTGAAGCCAAGGCGCAGAATGAGGCCAAGGCATCGGGACGTGTCGACACCATGGGCGAGCAGGCTCCTCTGACGCAGAGCCTCGCCGACCTTCTTCCCGAGGGCTTCAAGGTCACCGAAGAGGAGACCACGCAGGACACTGTCGAAGCCCCCGAGGCCCAGGCAACGGTTGCTGAGGAAGCTCCCGTTGCTGAGGAAGCTCCCGTTGCTGAGGAAGCTCCGGCTGCCGAAGAGGCCCCCGTTGCTGAGGAAGCTCCGGTTGTTGAAGAAGCTCCTGCTCCGGTTGTTGAAAAAGCACCCGTGGTCGAGGCTCCTGCAGCCAAGGCAGCTCCGGCCAAGGCAGCGCCTGCGCCGGCGAAGGCTGCACCGGCCGCCAAGGCAGCACCGGCAGAAGCGGCTCCGAAGCCAGCTGTTCCGGCAGCCGCCCCGAAGCCTGCAGTTCCTTCGGCTCCGAAGCCCGTCGCCAAGCCTGCGGCTCCCAAGCCGGCAGCTCGGCCGGCGGCCCCCAAGGCTGCGCCGAAGCCTGCATCACGCAAGACCAACTAGTTCAACGCCGAGGAGGCCCCGCCTCCATCGGCAAGCAACCAGCACGCCGGCCCTCGTAGGCCGGCTGCGCGAAAGAATCGCGGACTCGTCCGTGGATACGTAAGGAGATCGGTTCCCATGCCGAAGATGAAGACCCACAGCGGTGCTAAGAAGCGCTTCAAGCTGACCGGTACCGGCAAGCTGAAGCGTCAGCAGGCCAACCGCCGTCACTACCTTGAGCACAAGTCCTCCAGGTTGACCCGTCGCCTCGCCGGCGACAAGCTCGTCTTCAAGGGCGATGCCAAGGTCATCAAGAAGATGCTCGGCGTCTAAGTTCCAAGTTCTTTGGTTACTGCCATCCGGCAGGGACCGACTACACCAAAAGCCTTCTCAGGCCGGCCGGGTTTCCGGTAGTAGCAGCTTGGGATAAAGATTTCTGAAGGAGTACGCACGTGGCACGTGTGAAGCGGGCGGTAAACGCCCACAAGAAGCGCCGGGTTGTCCTCGAACGCGCAAAGGGTTACCGCGGACAGCGTTCGCGCCTGTACCGCAAGGCCAAAGAGCAGCTGCTGCACTCGTTTGTGTACAGCTACGGCGACCGCCGCAAGAAGAAGGGTGACTTCCGTCGCCTCTGGATCCAGCGCATCAATGCTGCATCCCGCGCCAATGGCCTCACCTACAACCGTTTGATCCAGGGCCTCAAGGCCGCTGAGGTTGAGGTTGACCGCCGCATGCTGGCCGAGCTGGCTGTCTCCGACGCCAACGCTTTCGCCGCTCTGGTAAACATTGCCAAGGCTGCACTTCCGGCTGACACCTCCGCGCCGGCCGTTGCTGCTGCTCCCAAGGCTGCGAAGGTTGCTCCGGCTGCTGCCACCGCAACGGCTGTCAAGGCTGTTGTTTCCGAGAAGCCGGCTATCGACGGCGCAGTTGCTGCTGATGGCGACGAGGCTCCGGAAGGCTATGCCATCAAGGGCAACGCCGAGTCCAAGAAGTACCACGTTCCGGGTTCCACCTGGTACAACACCACTGCTGCTGAGTACTGGTTCTCCACCGTTGAGGCTGCAAAGGCTGCCGGCTTTGAGCCTGCAGGTGGCGAAGCCCGCCAGCAGATCAAGAACTAGTCGCAACTGCCACTAAAGTTCTTTATATGAACGAAACCGGGCGCCCGCAAGACTTTCCGATGACCAACCCCCGAGCTGATCGGGTGAGGGACGTCGCCAAGCTTGCCGGGCGCCCGGCGCGTTTAAAACGCGGACGCTTTCTGGCAGAGGGTCCGCAAGCGGTGCGTGAGGCTTTGACCCTGCACCGTGAGCGCAGTGCGGCCGGACGACCCGCCGTCGTGCATGAAGTTTTCGCCAGCGAAACGTGCCTTGAGCGCCTTCCCGAACTTGCCGACCTGGCACAGGAAACGCTGCTCCGGCTTGCAAGTGACGAGGTCCTCGCAGCCATGGCTGACACCGTCAATCCACAGGGGATTGTGGCTGTGTGCAGCTTCGTGGACGTGAGCCTGGATGCAGTGCTCGACGCCGGTCCCCGCTTGATCGCGGTCATGTGCCAGGTGCGCGACCCCGGTAACGCCGGTACCGTCCTGCGAGCAGCCGATGCTGCCGGCGCTGACGCGGTTATCCTTACAGGCTCGAGCGTGGACATCTACAACCCCAAGGCTGTCCGTTCAACAGCGGGCTCTCTCTTCCACCTGCCGGTTGTGCTGGGGGCCGATGTTGAAGATTTGGTAGCACGCTGCCGGGAACGCGGTATCGGGGTCCTGGCTGCGGACGGCTATGGAACCGTCAACCTGGACAAACTGCAGGACGAGAATGCGGCGCGGAGACTTGGGAATGAATCCGTAGCTTCGGACTATGCGCTTGAGTCTCCAACAGCATGGCTGTTCGGCAACGAAGCACAGGGTTTGTCGGATGCGGAGCTTGCACTGGCTGATCATCGCGTGGCGGTGCCGGTCTATGGGGCCGCTGAGAGCCTGAACCTGGGTACGGCCGCCACTGTGTGCCTTTACGCCAGCGCACGCTCCCAGCAAGGCGTCCGAGTGGGGAATGTGTAAACAGCGCATCGCCGGGTACGGTATTGCATGCAAGATCAGACGATGACGACTCTTCTTGGCCAATTCCAATCTTTCCCGAACCCGAAGAGGTGAAGCTTTCGTGGCTGCAGGTGGCGGTACCAAAGCGATTGTGGCGGCCCTTGCCGCCAATTTGACCATCGCTGTATTGAAGTTCGTTGCATTTTTCCTGACAGCGTCATCGTCCATGCTCGCAGAAGCCATCCACTCGGTGGCTGACTCCGGTAACCAGATCCTGCTGCTCGTGGGAGGAAAGCGCGCCAAGCGGGCAGCCAGCCCGGAGCACCCGTTTGGCTATGGCCGCGAGCGGTACATCTACGCGTTCATTGTCTCCATCGTGCTGTTCAGCGTCGGCGGCCTGTTTGCCCTATACGAGGCCTGGGAGAAGTTCCAGCACCCGCACGGTATTGAGGGAGCTTTCTGGTGGGTGCCGTTGGCTGTCCTGGTCGGTGCCATCATTGCCGAGTCGTTCTCGTTCCGCACCGCGATCATCGAGTCGAACCACATCCGCGGCAAGCAGTCGTGGGTGAAATTTGTCCGCAACGCCAAACAGCCTGAACTGCCGGTGATCCTCCTGGAGGACTTTGGCGCTTTGCTTGGCCTGATCTTCGCACTCTTCGGCGTGAGTATGACGCTGATTACCGGTGACGGGGTCTGGGATGCACTCGGCACCGCAATGATCGGCCTCCTGCTGGTAGCCATCGCCGTGGTCCTGGCTCTGGAAACCAAGTCTCTGCTCCTGGGAGAGTCCGCCACCAAGGAAGATGTTCAGCATATTACCGAGGCTTTGGAAGCTGACGGCACCCGCATCATCCACCTCAAGACCCTGCACCTCGGTCCGGAAGAATTGCTGGTTGCCGCGAAGATCTCCATGGAGGCGTCCGAGACCGGAGAACAGATTGCCAGGGGGATCGACGACGCCGAGCAGCGTATCCGCGCGGCCGTTCCGATTGCGCGGGTCATCTACCTCGAACCCGACATCGAGCGGGTGAAGGCGCCTCGGGTTTAGGTTTTGGCGCCATAGGTTAAACGCAGATGGGCTCCGCTTTGGCGGAGCCCATCTGCGTTGTATCCGGCTATCTGGCCGTTCGCGCACACCAGTACTTCATGTGGATCAGGTGGCCAGCGGCCTTTTGCGCTCCAGCAGACCGCTCACCAAAGCCACTCCCAGGCCCAGGATGGCCAGGACCGCACCCACCAGGGCGGGAGCTACGTAGCCCCAGCCCCAGGCAATTACGGTGCCGCCCAGGAAGGCGCCGAGCGCGTTGGCGATGTTGAGGGCTGAGTGGTTCAGCGAGGATGCCAGTGATGCAGCGCCCGGTGCGGCGTCCAGGAGGCGGGTCTGCAATGCAGGAGTCAGCATGGAGCCCACACCCCCAACCACGAACGCCATGATGAAGGCAGCCCAGGCCCAGTGCGCAGCAATGGCGTAAACCACAAGAGCCACGGCGATTCCCGGCATGACCCGGTAGATGGTGCCCATTACGGACTTGTCTGCCAGGCGCCCACCGAAGATGTTGCCCACCACCATGCCCAGTCCATAGAGGGCCACAACGGCCGGAATCAGGTTTTCGGGTATTCCAGCCACGGACGTCATGGTGTGGGCGATGTACGTGTACACGGCGAAGAAGCCGCCAAATCCAATGATGCCGATCAGCAGCGCCAGCCAAACTTGGAGCCGCTTGAGGGCTCCAAGTTCGCGCCGGATGCTCGCTTCGGGGTGGGCCGCCTCGAAGGGGACGAACTTCCACACCATGGCAACGGTCAGCAGCCCGATGGCGCCCACAATGACGAAGAGGAGACGCCACCCGAAGGTCTGCCCAACCCACGTGGCCAAAGGCACGCCGATGACGTTGGAGACCGTGAGTCCTGCCATCACCATGGAGATCGCCCAGCCCCTCTTGGTAGGGGCGACGAGGCCGGCTGCGATGACGGCTGCCACGCCGAAGAATGCTCCATGGGGAAGGCCTGAAGCAAAGCGCGAGAGCAGCATGAAGCCGTAATCGGGTGCGATGAAGGACGTCAGGTTCGCCAGGGACAGGAACAGCATGAGGCCCAAGGCAAGGTGTTTTCTTGGAAGCTTCGCTCCGAAGGCAGCGAAGACCGGAGCGCCGATAACGACGCCCAGGGCGTAAGCCGAGATGAGGTTGCCGGCCTCGGGCGTGGTGATGCCCAGGCCTTCCTCGATTTCCTTCAACAGGCCCATCATGGCGAACTCGGTGGTACCGATGGCGAACCCGCCCATGGCCAAGGCCAGGATGGCCAGGCCAAGGTGTTTCCTTGCTGCTTTGGCGGTGACGGGTGGGGACACGGTGGTAGTCATATGCCTGCTTCTTGAGGATGCCTTGTGGGCTGGGGAACGCGGAGAAAATCCGATAACAAGTTTAGTCCCGGGCCCCGCGAGTTGGCGTCGCTATGTGACGATGCCCATTCATCGGGTGCCAATAGACTGTTCCGGTGACTGCACTGATTAACGTCGTAGGCGCCGCCGTCGTCGACTCCCTCGAAGCCCCCGCCCGCCTTCTTGTTGCGCGCCGCACGGCTCCGCCCCAGTTCGCGGGTATGTGGGAATTTCCGGGCGGCAAGGTGGAAACAGGAGAGGCTGCGGAGGCTGCCCTGCACCGTGAACTCGCGGAAGAGCTGGGAATTGAAGTGCAACTGGGGCCGGAGCTTGACTCTGGCAACACTGCTGGGTGGACGCTGAATGAGCACGCGTCCATGCGGGTATGGTTCGCCGAACTGACGGCGGGTGAGCCACGGCCGCTGGAAGATCACGACGAACTGCGCTGGGTGTCGTTGGCTGACTGTGACGAAGCTCTCCGCCTTCCGTGGATTCCGGCAGACCTTCCGATTGTTCGGGCTTTGCTTGATCGGGTAGTCGCTCCCGCGTGAGGACGGGGCAGTTCGACGAACTGGATAGCGGCGTCCTGGTGCCGGCAGGGCTTCACCTTAGAAGAGCGGTTGTTGTCCAGGGAGGGGAGCCGAGGCGCCTACGGCGGCGGTCGTCTGCCCCGCCGCAGGGCGAGCATTCCTATGGCTGAATCCCGACGTCCCGGTGAAGCCGTACTTCGCCTTGAAGTAGCTGATCCTGCCGGTGAGCCACGTGCGGTACTCCTTGGAGGCATAGGAGCCTTGGCCGTAGAGGCGTCGATACTTGCCCACCAGTTCGGGGTGCTGGGCGGCCAACCATTTCATGTACCACTCGCGGGTTCCGGGCTTCAGGTACAGGGCCCCGGCGGTGACTCCAGTGGCGCCCGCCTTGGTCAGCTCCGCGAACAGAGAATCGAGTGCCTCGTCCGAGTCCGTGAGCCACGGCAGGATAGGCATCGCCATGACGCCACAGCCCAGGCCGGCGTCGCGGAGCCGGGCTATGAGCTTGAGCCGGGCCTTGGGAGAAGGGGTTCCAGGCTCAATGAGTTCCGCAAGGTCCTGGTTGGTCATGGCCAGCGAGATGCCGAGGTCCACGGGGACTTGGGTAGCGGCGTGCTTGAGCAGGGGAATGTCCCTCGCCAGTAGCGTGCCCTTGGTCAAGATGGAGAAAGGCGTGCCGGAATCTGCGAGGGCCCGGATGATCCCGGGCATGAGGGCGTAGCGGCCTTCTGCGCGTTGATAGGGGTCCGTGTTGGTGCCGAGGGCAACTTGAGGCCGCTCCCAAGAGGGCTTGGCCAGTTCTTTGCGGAGAACCTCGGCCGCGTTGATCTTGACCACCACCTGCGAGTCGAAGTCCCGCCCGGCGTCGAATTCCAAATAAGTGTGGCTCTTGCGGGCGAAACAGTAGACGCAGGCATGGCTGCATCCACGATAGGGATTCACGGTCCACTCAAACGGCATGTTGGAACCGGAAGGCACCTTGTTGAGCACTGACTTTGCGGTGACCTCATGAAAGGTGACTCCGGAGAATTCGGGTGTCGAGATGGAACGCACAAGCCCGGCAAGCGGCAGCAAGGCATCCAAAGCCGGGGCAGGGCCCGGAGCCTTGATGCCACTGGTTTGACGCCGGTTCACGACTAGGTGAAAGTGCTTGTGCGTCCCATCTCATGGACTCCATTCGAATGTATGTTCGAACAATTGTCAAGGCTTCCGAAAGCTATGTCGGAGTAACAAGGGTTGGAGCATTGCTAAGGTTGGCCCATGATTCTGCTGACTGGCTTCGAACCGTTTGGCGAGGACAATGTGAATCCTTCGTGGTTGGCAGCGCGCCGGGCAGGGGAGTTGCTCGGCTCCCATGGCATCGCCGTTGAAGCCGTGGAGCTGCCGTGCGTCTTTGGGGAGTCGGTAACCGTCCTCACCGAGGCCATAGCTCGTCACAACCCGGACATTGTTGTCTGTATCGGCTTAGCGGGAGGCCGTGGACGGATTTCCCTGGAACGAATCGCCATAAATTGTGATGACGCCCGGATTCCGGACAACAAGGGCCAGCGCCCCATCGATGAGCAGGTGGTCCCGGGCGGGCCTGCAGCATACTTCTCAACTTTGCCTATCAAGGCCGCGCTCAGGAACCTTCAGGTCGCGGGCATCCAAGGTGAGGTGTCGCAGTCTGCCGGAACCTACGTGTGCAACCACATCTTTTACGCGCTGATGCATTCCCTCGCATCCAGGCCCGGCATCCGTGGCGGGTTCGTCCACGTCCCCTATCTGCCGGAACAGTTGCCGGAAGGCAGCCCGACCCCGTCCATGCCTTTGGAAGCGATGGCGGAAGGGATCGCCGTCGTTGTCCGGACGGCCCTGCACACACAGGCCGATGCGAAATTGTCAGCCGGGGCTGTCCACTAAACAAGTTCCCATTCCACTTTGATGCTGGCTGAGACTGACGACTCTCCAGCCTCCACGGGCATGGCCTCTGCGGTGAAGGAAGCCCTCACCATGCCGCCCAAGGGAATGGGTCCGCCGTGCAGGGGTTCCTGGGAAATGGACACCACCTTCCCAAGCCGGGAGGACGCCAGCGAAGCGTACTGCTCGGCTCGGGCCACGGCATCCTGCCACGCTGCCTCCTGAGCCTGGGCTGTGACTGAGGAGGCATTCGCAAAGCCCTGTTCGATCCCGTTGATCCGTATGTCGTCTCCGCCGGCCGCAACAGCGGCGGCAATAGCAGCGGGAGCATCCGCCTGGGAACGGATTCCCACCTGCAGGTTGGTCGAGGCCACGTATGCCGTCACCTTCTGGCCTTGCCCTTCCACCCAGACCAGGTCTGCCCGCAGGTTCAATCCGCTGGTCCGAACGTCTGCCTCGGAAACACCTGCTGCCCGCAAACTGGCTGCGACAGCGTTAGCCGCCTTGCCGGCGTCGTCATAGGCTTTCGCCGCTGTGTCCCGCCGCGTCTCCACGCCGAGCGTCAACGTCACAAGGTCCGGAACGGCCTTTGCGCTCGCGGTCCCGGTAACAGTGATGGTTCGGTTCATCCTTAGGCCTCGATTCGCTGGCCTGCAGGGCTGTCCTGCCGGCGGTGATGGGTGTCAATGTAGCCGCCGGCCACGAGTCCGGCCTGTCGTTCGAAGAAATTTCTCGACGCCGGATTCCCGCTGCGAAGCATGGACCAGCCGGCGGCGACGCCGTAGAGGGCAAGGAAAGGAAGTCCCAGGCAGTACGCGTACTGAGTGCTGTGCCGCTCCTCATGCCCCAAGAGCACAGTGTTGGTTCCAGCCACACCGTGTGGCGCCCGATACAGGATCACGTTCCCCAGCGTGAAGGCGCCGGCGTGGGGGAGCTTCCAGTTGTACCCGGCAGCGATGAGAAGCCCGCGCGGGCCGTGGGACACGGTGGAACGGGACGCTGCTGCTACCGCCAGTCCCAGCGGTGTGGACAGGTTCAGGACGTTTGCGATCTGCCGTAAGCGTTGCGCCGGAGTCATGAAGCCATGCTAGACCCGTCGTCTATGGAACGGCATGAGCGGCAGGGATACGCTGTTCGAGCACCCGTCGGTGCAGTGGACGAATGGGGGAAAGAAAGATGAACGTTAAGCGCGCCATGAGCGTCGTCGGTGTCTTGATCGCAGTAATGGTGGCACTGACCGGTTGCGTCAAGCTCAACATGTCCGTGAAGGTCAACAACGAAAAAAGCGTGGACTACGAGGTTGTCTACGCCATCCAGAAGTCGGTATTGGGGGACAAGTCCTTCGATGAATTCATGGAGTCCAACGGAAGCGGCAGCCAGCAGATGGACATCCCCGAAGGCGCCACCGTGGTGGACTACGAGGACGAAAAGTACAAAGGCAAACGGATCACCGCAGCCAACCTCGATCCCGCCAAACTCGCAGAGTCGTCCAATTCCGAAAACCCTTTCCAGCTCAAGAAAGAGGGCGACTTCTACGTCATCTCCATGGGCGGCGTGACGGGAACGGACAGCGGCGATCCGCAGGCATCGGCCATGGCGAAGTCCATGTTCGACGAAGCCTCCGTCAAGTTCACCTTCCCGGGCAAGGTAGTCGAAGCAAAGGGCGCCACCGTGGACGGAAACACGGCGACCTTCGACATGCTGTCCATCAGCGAGACAGCCGTCCAAGCCAAGGCCGAGGCCAACGCCGGAATTCCGATGTGGATCATCTGGATCCTCGTAGCTGTGCTGGTAGTCGCTGCTGCATTGGTTCTGCTGTTCGTCCTGTTGCGTAAAAGGGCAGCCCAGCAGGCTCCGGCGCTCGCAGGTGCAGCCTCGTATGGCCAACCAGGCTACGGACCTGAGCAGGCCGGATATGCTCCGCAACAGCCGGGATACGCGCCGCCGCAGCCACCAGCGCAGCAGCCCGGCCAGCACGACGACGGCCAGGTACCGCCGCCGCCCACCGCACCGCCCGCGTCGGGCGCCTAAGCGGGGGCGACGCACCGCCGTCGAACGCGGTTAAATCGCGCCTGTGAGGTTCAACTAGACTGAAGGGTAGTGCCTGCCGTCCGCGGTGAGCACTGCCCTTTAGTTTTGCAGGCCTGCCATGCTGGCCGCTCCCGACTCGTAGCTAAGAACAGTAGATGACTGACACTTTGCCAGGCGCTGCCATCCCGAATCCGCTGGATGAAGCCGCCATCACCGCCGCCGCCGAGGATGCCATTGCCGCTATTGCGGCCGCTTCCTCCCTCGAAGAACTCAAGGCTGTCCGCCTCGCCCACACCGGCGAGAAGTCGCCCCTGAGCCTGGCCAACCGTGAAATCGGTGGCCTCGCCAAGGAGCACAAGGCCGCCGCCGGCAAACTCATGGGTTCCTCCCGCGGCCGGGTCAACCAGGCGCTCGCAGCCCGGACCCAAGTTCTGGAAGCCGAGAATGACGCTCGCATCCTGGTGGAAGAAACCGTTGATGTGACTGCCGCGCCGCGTCGTCGCCGTGCAGGTGCCCGCCACCCGCTGTCCACGCTTCAGGACAGGGTTTCCGACATCTTTGTTGGCATGGGTTGGGAAATCGCAGAAGGCCCCGAGGTTGAGTCGGAGTGGTTCAACTTCGACGCCCTCAACTTCAAGCCGGACCACCCCGCCCGTGAAATGCAGGACACGTTCTTCGTGGAGCCTCCCGAAGCGCACCTGCTCATGCGCACCCACACGTCGCCTGTACAGGTTCGCTCCATGCTGGAACGTGAAGTTCCCATTTATGTGCTGTGCCCCGGCAAGGTCTTCCGTACTGACGAATTCGATGCCACGCACACGCCCGTCTTCCACCAGTTCGAGGGACTGGCGATCGACAAGAATTTGAGCATGGCGGACCTTCGCGGCACGCTGGAGCACTTCGCCCGACAGATGTTCGGCGACGAAGCCTCCATCCGCCTGCGCCCCAACTACTTCCCGTTCACTGAGCCGTCCGCGGAACTGGACATCTGGCACCCGGGCGCCAAAGGCGGCCCGCGCTGGATCGAGTGGGGCGGCTGCGGCATGGTCAACCCCAATGTCCTCCGGGCAGCCGGCATCGATCCGGACATCTATTCAGGTTTTGCCTTCGGCATGGGCATTGAGCGGACGCTCATGTTCCGCAACGAGGTCGGCGACATGCGCGACATGATCGAAGGCGACGTACGTTTCAGCGAGCATTTCGGGATGGAGATCTAACAGTGCGTATCCCACTTTCCTGGCTGCGTGAATTCGCGCAGGTTCCGGCCGATGCAACGGCCGAAGACGTCATGGCTGACCTGGTCAAGGTCGGTTTCGAAGAAGAAGAAGTTCACCGTCCCACGGACGAGCTCACGGGTCCCGTTGTGGTTGGTCAGGTGTTGAGCCTGGTCAAGGAACCGCAGACCAACGGCAAGACCATCAACTGGTGTCAGGTCCGCGTCGTTCCGGAGGGCCAGGAGCAGACCCTCACCGGCAAAGGCATCGATCCTTCCGGCGTTCAGGGCATCATTTGCGGAGCCCACAACTTTGTTGAGGGCGACAAAGTGGTTGTCACCCTCCCTGGTGCAGTGTTGCCCGGAAACTTCCAGATCTCTGCACGGAAGACCTACGGTCACCTGTCTGCGGGCATGATCGCCTCCGTCCGTGAACTCGGCATCGGCGATGACCACGACGGCATCCTGGTCCTCTCCCGTATAGGCCTGGACCCGGAAATCGGCACCGACGCGATGGAACTGCTGGGCCTGTACGACCAAGCAGCGGAAATCAACGTCACGCCGGACCGCGGCTACGCCTTCTCCATCCGTGGTGTCGCCCGAGAGTACGCCCACGCCACCGGAACGTCCTTCGTGGACCCGGCCTCCAAGGTCAGCGCACCGGCAAGCCTTCAGGGCGGCTACGGCGTCAAGCTCAACGACGACGCACCGATTTACGGCAAGCCCGGCTGCGACCGCTTCGTGGCCCGCACGGTCCGCGGCGTGGATGCTTCCCGTCCTACTCCGCCGTGGATGTCCGCGCGCCTTCGTTTGGCCGGCGTTCGGTCCATCTCGTTGCCGGTTGATATCTCCAACTACGTCATGCTTGAGCTTGGCCAGCCGAACCACTGCTACGACCTCGACAAGCTCGCGGGCGACATCGTGGTGCGTCGCGCAGTGGCGGGGGAGAAGATCACCACCCTGGACGACAAAGAGCGTACGCTCGACGTCGAGGACCTGCTGATCACGGACGACTCCGGCGCTATCGGCATCGCTGGTGTCATGGGTGGCGCCCACACCGAAGTTTCCGACTCAACCACGAACATCCTGGTAGAGGCCGCGCACTTCGACGAAGTCTCCATTGCGCGCTCACGCCGCCGGCACAAGCTTCCGTCCGAAGCCTCCAAGCGCTTCGAACGCGGCGTGGACTGGCATGTCGCCGACATTGCTGCCCAGCGCGTAGTGGACCTCCTGGTCGAGCTCGCCGGTGGTACGGCGGACGAGGCCGGGACCGACGTCGGAACCGCACCCGACGCCGTGACCATTGAACTGCCCGCAGAGTTCGCAGCCGCCCGTATCGGCATCAACTTCACCGAAGAGCAGATCACCACGTCCCTTGAAGACCTTGGCGCCGTGGTGGAAAAGTCCGACACCGGCTACCGGGTGACTGCTCCGAGCTGGCGCAACGACCTCGAAACCAAGGAAGACCTCTCCGAGGAAATCGCCCGGCTTGTTGGCTACGACAATATCCCGGCGACTCTTCCGGTGGCGCCTCCGGGCCGTGGCCTCAGTCGCAGCCAGCAGCAGAAGCGCCGTGTTGTCCAGGCACTGGCTGACGCCGGACTCACCGAGGTGTTGTCCTACCCGTTCGTCACAAAGGCGGCCAACGACACCTTCGGGGTTGCCGCCGAGGGTGAGGCACGTCCTGCGCTCAAGCTGGCTAACCCGATCAGCGAGGAACACGGCTACCTCCGTGCGTCCATCCTGCCGGGCCTGATTGAGGTTGCCCGTCGCAACCACTCGCGCGGTTTCCGCGACCTGGCGGTCTATGAGGCCGGTTCGGTCTTCCTGCCCGGCGAAAAGCTGGGTACGGAGTCCATTCCGCCTTTGGGCGTCAAGCCTTCCGATGAGGTTCTTGATGGACTGTACGACGGCGTCCCTCACCAGCCGCTGCACATCGCCGCTGTCCTGACCGGCCATGACTCCCCGGCAGCTGCGACGCATACGCCGCGTGCCTGGGATTGGGCTGACGCTGTGGACGTGGCACGGCTCATGGCGGATGTCCTGGGTGTGGAACTGGTTGTGAGCCAAGGCAGTCACCAGGCATTCCACCCGGGGCGGGCTGCCCGGCTCGCACTCCGGAACGGCGATGTGGTGGGCTACGCCGGTGAGCTTCACCCGAAGCTCCTTGCTGCCCACGATATGCCTGCTCGATCCGTAGCTGTTGAGGTCAACGTGGAAGCGTTGTTTGAGGCTGCGGCCGACGTGATCGTGGCCAAGCACATCTCGGGATTCCCCGTGGCGACGCAGGATGTTGCCTTGGTTGTCCCGCAGGACGTTCCGGCAGACCAGGTCCTGGCTGCCCTCCGCGAAGGAGCCGGAGTACTTCTTGAAGATGTCGCGTTGTTCGACGTTTATGTGGGTCCGGGTATCGAGGATGGAAAGAAGTCCCTCGCCTTCGGCTTGCGCTTCCGTGCCGACGACCGGACGCTGACGGCTGACGAGGCTTCCGAAGCGCGCGCAGCTGCTGTGGCTGTCGCAACTGAGCGCTTCGGAGCAGTCCAGCGCTGATCCCTACCGCGAACGATTGAGATCCCCGGGACCTAGTGGTCTCGGGGATTTCTTTTTATCGAGATTGGACTCCCAGCATCTTGACAGACTATTCACACATGCATGACAGTTTTGTCATGCACATGTGAAGCATGTGTATCACATCCCTCGTACGGTTCCTCAGGACCGTCCCTTGAAAGGTACCCATGAAAAAGCAGAACGTTGCTTTGCTTGTCGGGGCTGCAGTAATGGCTTTGACCTCGTCGCTTGGTGGAGCCGCAGTAGCGTCAGAGACGACGCCACAAGTAGCTGCCACAGAGGTGCAGCCCGTGTCGCACACGGTCGACCAGTCGCAGGTTTCCGGTTCCGCCGCCTCGCCGTTGGCGGACAAGTACACCATTGCCGCACCCTCCAAGAACGGCGGCGCTTCCACGGACTCTGTCATCGGCGCGGACGGCCGGGTCCGGATTACCAATACCACTGCGGCGCCCAACCGTTCCATAGTCCAGATTGAATTCAATGGTGGCTACATCTGCTCCGGCGCGCTCATTTCCGATGACACGGTACTGACTGCCGGTCACTGTGTGCACGAAGGCGGCACGGGATCTGAGGCCGACTACTCGTGGGGCGTCAAAGTTGCTCCTGGCCGCAACGGCTCAACCGATCCTTATGGCACGTGCGGGGCCACAAAAATCTACACGGACCAGCGGTGGATCGATTCGGCCAACACCAACGCAGACTGGGGAGTCATCAAGCTGGACTGCACCATTGGCAACACCACCGGGTGGCTCAACTACACCGGCACCACTGCCAGCCTGAACGGGACCAGCACGACGGTCCGGGGCTACCCGGGGGACAAAGCCTTTGGCACCATGTGGTCCATGACCGGCCCCATTGAGAGCACCACAACTGAAAAGGTCTACTACAAGATGGACACCTACGGCGGGCAAAGTGGCGCCCCCGTCTACAACAGCTCCAACACCATCATGGCCATCCACACCAACGGTGGCAGCTCCAACTCAGGCACGCGCATCACACCCACGCTGGCGAACTACCTCACCTCGGTGAAGTAGCCCGCCTGGGCTAAGCCGCCCAAAGTGTTCCCTGCAGCGTCCCCTTAGCTGCGGGGAACACTGCTGTCTGAGACAGGACACAGCAGCGTCAGGCTAGAGTTTGCTGGAGACAACGCTGGGAGGGAGGTCTGTTGCATAACCCTGTGCATGAGCTGCGCAAGCTTGCTGATGTTCGTGTTCCAAACGATTTCCTTCAGGAGCTCGGGCAGCCAGCCACGGAACGCGCGCTCCGGTTCGACAGCGCCAAAGACAGTCAAGAATTCGTTGCGGGCCGGCTCGCCTTGTGGCACTTCGCGGCATCGCTTCTTGAAGTGGATCCCGCCCGGCTCATACCGGACTACCGTTGCCCGCAGTGCGGCACCGGCCAGGATCACGGACGCCCCGGGTTCATGCTCGACGCCGGCCCCGCACCTCTGGCGCTCAGCGCCTCCAGAGCGTCGGGCTGGGTGCTGCTGGCCGCCGTCGTGCATCCAGCGGATGGACTCCGGCTGGGTGTGGACCTTGAAGCGGTAGACGGGGTTGGCTTCGGTGGCTTTGATGACGTCGCCTTGAGCGGGAACGAGAAACGATTCCTCTACGCGTTGCCGGAAGGGGAACGAACCAGGCAGCGCGCCCGTCTTTGGGCGCGCAAGGAAGCCTGGCTGAAGATGACCGAGGAAGGTCTGCGGCGGAACCCCGCAGACTTGGACGTACTGAATCGTCCAGGCTTGCGCGACCTCAGCGCCGCCACCGACGACGGCCTGAATTTACCCGAAGGTTTCGTGGCCGCCACCGCACTGGTGTGAGGACTACGGCAGTGGCGGCAGGGACGATTCGTACAGCCACGGCCGAAGGATTCCCGCGGCATCGAAGCCGGGAATGAACGAATCCGCGGCCTCAATGAACGTCTCGGTTGACACTGAGCTGTGGCGATTTGCGGCCGTCCAATGCTGAAGGAAACCGAAGAACGCTTCATCGCCGGCTGCCATCCGCACAGCATGAACCGCCAGGGCGCCACGCTTGTAGACCCGGTCGTCGAACATGAGCTCGGGACCGGGATCGCCGACGAGCAGGTCCTGGGGGCCGGCGTCGAGCCTCTTCCACGCAGCGGTTGCGCGTGCGGCAACCGTCATGGTCCGGGATTCCTCCGACCACAACCACTCGGCGTAGCAGGCAAAGCCTTCATGCAGCCAGATGTCTTTCCAACTGCTAACCGTCAGCGAATTACCAAACCACTGGTGGGAAAGCTCGTGCGCGATCAGGCGCTGTGCATCCCACGTGTCGCGCATATGGTTTCGGCCAAAGATGGAGACAGTCTGGGCTTCGAGAGGAATTTCCAACTCGTCCTCGGTGACCACCGAGGTGTAGTCGACGTACGGATAGGGGCCGAAGCAGTCCTCGAAGGTGCGCATCATGTCCGGCTGCCGCCGCAGGCCCTGGAGGGCGTCCACTGCCATCTCGGGCGTGACTGCCACGAATTGGGGGACCCTGTGGTGGGTATCGTCCACGTGCAAGGGAACCTTGACGTAGCGCCCGATCTGCACCGTGGCGAGGTAGGTGGCCATGGGTTCGGCTTGCTCGTAAACCCACGTTTCCCGGCTGGATTTGCGGGAATGCGAGACAAGCTTGCCGTTGCACACTGGCCGGTAATTGTCGTCGGTGGTCACCGAGATGCGGAAGCTCGATTTGTAGCGGGGATGGTCGTTGCAGGGGAACCACGAGGCTGCACCGTTGGGCTGGCCGGCGACAAGTACGCCGTCGTTCAGTTCTTCCCAGCCGACATCGCCCCAAAGGCCGCGGCGCGGCTGGGGATTACCGTCGTAGCGGATCTCAAGGGAGAACTGCTGGCCCGCCTTGAGCGGGGAGACCGGCGTCAGCACGAGGTGTTCGGCCCTGTGGCTGAACTTCTGCAGCTTCTTGCCGTCCAGCTGAACCTTGCTTGCCCGCAAGCCCACCAGGTCCAGGACGATCTGCGTGGCCGGTTCCAGCGCCGTGCATCGCAGGACAGCCTTGCCGATCAGCTTGTTGCTGCCCAGCCTGACGTCGAGGTCCAACTCGTACCTGTCTACCCGGTAGTCCGTGCTGCCGTGGTCCAAGGTATAGGGGTCGGCTTTGGTCGTGGGGGTAGTGATTGGTGCGGTCATGATCCGTCCAATCTACTTGAGGCGCGGCGCTTGTGCAGACGGACCCACCCACGGGCTCACCGGATTGCCCATCCAATACGTCCCGGCCGGGACGGTCTCGCCACGCATGACCAACGACGCCGGCCCAACAGTACCGCCGTCGCCGATACTCGCCGCGGGGAGTATGACGCCGTGCGGACCCATCGTGGCGCCGTTACCGAGCGTTACGGTGTCAAGGCTCATGACACGGTCGTGGAAGAGGTGCGTCTGGACCACGCAACCTCTATTGACGGTGGAGTTTTCGCCCAGGGTCACGAGGTCGGCTTCGGGGAGCCAGTAGCTTTCGCACCACGTTCCGCGTCCGATCTTGGCTCCGAGTCCGCGCAACCACCACACCAGGGCAGGAGTTCCGGCCGCAGAACGGGCGAACCACGGGGCGCTGACCATTTCGATGAAGGTGTCCACAACCTCGTTGCGCCAAATGAACGAACTCCATAGCGGGTGTTCACCCGAGCGGATCGTGCCCACCAAAACCCACTTGGCCACAATGGAGCTGAGCGCGGCCACGGCTCCCGCTGCCAACATGACCACGCCACCCAAGGCCGCAGCAATCCAATAGCCCCATCCGCGCGCTATCCAGTCCAGCACAAGCATCACGCTCACCGCGATGGCCACTGTGAGGATGACAGGGAACAGGCGGCAAAGTTCCCAGAGCGCCCTTGCAATCTTCAGCTTCAGCGGTGGACGGAAGGTGCGGGTCTGGTCGGCGTCGACGGCAGTCCGGCGCAACCTCACAGGCGGGCTACCAAGCCATGATGTGCCTGATTTCGCCTTGGCCGGCGTGGCGGACAGTACGGCGACGAGGGAGTTCTTGGGCACGTTCCGACCCGCGGCTGTCATGCCGGAGTTGCCCAGGAAGGAGCGTTTTCCAATCTTGGCCGGGGCGATCTTCATCCAGCCACCGCCCAGTTCGTAGGAGGCAACCATGGTGTCGTCGGCCAGGAATGCGCCGTCGCCGATGGTGGTCATCTTTGGCACGAGCAGCACCGTTGACGCCTCCACGTTCTTCCCCACCTTGGCGCCCAGGAGGCGCAACCACACAGGGGTGAAGAGGCTCGCATAGACCGGAAAGAGGAGGTCACGTGCCATGTCCAGGAGGCGCTCCGTGGCCCAAACCTGCCAGCCGATACGACTGCGAACCCGGTAGTAGCCCTCCTTGAGGCCCAAGCCCAAGAGCCTTGCAACTATCAGGATGAGGACCAGGTTGCCGAAGAACCACACCAGGGCCGCAAGTGGAACGGCCAAGGCGATCTCTGGAAGCGCTGTTTCCAACGACTTGTGACCCTGGATGAAAGCCAGGACCACCAGGGCTCCGGCGAACGCCGAGATATAGGGGATCAGTGCCAGCAGAGCCGAAGCGCTGGCAAACGCTGAGAACCAGAGTCGGTCAACGACGGGTCGCCGGCTGATTGTCTCCGGCCATTCGTGCTTTGCTTTTCCACGGCGTTCTGCGGGGCAGCCGGCCACGAGGTGCCCGGCCTTCACTTTGCCCAGTACCGCAGATCCGGCATCGACGTGGGCACCCGCACCGATGGTTGCTCCAGGCATCAGGGTGCTCCGTGCGCCCACAACTGCACCGGCTCCTACATGGATTTGGCCGATATGGACTGAATCGCCGTCCACCCACCAACCGGAAAGGTCCACTTCGGGCTCGATGTTTGCTCCGCTGCCCAGAGACAGCAGACCGGTAACCGGGGGCAACGAATGCAGGTGGACATCCTTGCCGATCTTGGCTCCGAGGGCCCGGGCGTAGTACGGGACGAACGGCGCGCTGGCCAGGCCGATGGCACCCGACAGGTCTTGTATTTGCTCGGCCAGCCACAAGCGCAGGTGGGTTTTGCCGGACCGCGGGTAAGTACCGGGCTGGATCCTGCCAAGCAGTACCCTGGCTGCAACCACGGAGATCGCCATCCGGCCCAAGGGGCTGACGAAGACCAGCCACGACGCCGCGATCCACCACCAGGAGACCACGGGGGCCGCAGCGAATCCGGCGAAGTCTGCCAGTAGTTTGTTGGCGGCCATGAGGTAAGTCAGCCAACGCATTCCCACGAGTATGTGCAGCGGCACGCCCATGAGGACCTGGAAGATTTGCGACTTCAAGGCGGTAGGACGGACGGTGCGCTCAGCAGCGGGCCCCGGCGAGCCGCCGTCGGGGAGTGATTGCCGCGCGGCGTCAATCAGGGCCCCAACGCGCGGCGTCGCGTAGATATCAGCGACGGTGATGGTGGGGTAACGGACGCGGAGGGCCGAAACGAGCTGGGCTGCGGCCAAGGACCCGCCGCCATGGGCGAAGAAGTCGGCGTCGAGTGAACTGACGGGGCTGCCCAGTACCGACTCCCACTGGTCCACCACCCATCGGGCGTCATCGGGCAGATTCAGCGGTGCGTTGCCGGCCTCGGTGGCGCCGGCCCCTGCCAGAGGCCAGGGGAGTGCGTGGCGATCCACTTTGCCGCTGGTTTTGGTGGGGAGGGATTCAACGGTGGTCAGCAAGGGGATCAGGGCAGCTGGGAGGCTTTCGCCAAGCAGCTTGCGGGCCTCGTCCATGTTTAACTCGTGACCGTCAACGGGAGCCAGGTAGCCCACCAGAATTTGGTTGCCGGCGGCCGTCGTCTGCACTGCAGCAGCAGCGCCAGCTATCCCCGGCAAGGATTGAAGCGCCGCATCTACTTCGCCCAATTCGATGCGGCGTCCGCCCAGCTTGACCTGTTCATCGGCGCGACCCATGAAGACCAGGCCCTCGGCTTCGAATCGCACCAAGTCACCTGAGCGGTACGCGCGATCCCATCCAAGTGTTGTCATGGGGGCGTACTTCTCGGCGTCCTTGGCGGGATCGAGGTAGCGGGCCAGCCCCACGCCGCCGATGATCAATTCGCCAATCTCACCTTCGGCGACCGGAAGCCCGCTGGAATCGACGACGGCAAGGTCCCATCCGTCCAACGGCAGGCCGATCCGGACGGGGCCCGGTCCGCCCAATGGAGCGGCGCAGGCAACGACGGTGGCCTCGGTGGGTCCGTAGGTGTTCCACACTTCACGGCCGTCGACTGCCAAGCGTTCGGCCAGTTCCGGCGGGCATGCTTCGCCGCCGAAGATGAGTAAGCGGACATTTTCCAGTGCCTCGGCCGGCCACAACGCAGCGAGGGTGGGCACAGTTGAAACCACGGTGATGCCGTGGTTGATGAGCCAGGGACCAAGGTCCATGCCGGTTCGAACAAGGGCTCGTGGTGCGGGCACAAGGCAAGCTCCGTGCCGCCAGGCCAACCACATTTCCTCGCAGGAAGCGTCGAAGGCCACAGAAAGGCCGGCGAGTACCCGGTCCTGGGGTCCGATGGGTTCAGCTTGGAGGAAGATCCGGGCTTCGGCATCAACGAAAGCTGCTGACGAACGGTGCGTGACTGCGACGCCCTTGGGAGTTCCGGTAGATCCCGAGGTGAAGATGATCCAGGAGTCATCGTCCAATCCGGGCGAGGCTGGCGTAGAGACAGCTTCCTTAGCCTGACCGAAGAGCTGGATGTCCAACCCCGCAGCGACGACCGCCCCTACCTTGGCTTCGCCGAAAACCAGCTTGGCTCGTTCGTCGGGGTCGTCGGCGTCCACAGGAACGTACGCGGCGCCGGCCATGAGGATTCCCAGGATAGCGATGTAGAGCTCATTGGTGCCGGACGGGATCCTGACGCCGATTTTGTCCCCTCGACCAAGTCCCGCACTGTTCAACTGCCCGGCGAAACCGCGAACGGCCTTGAGCAGCTCGGTGTAGCTCAACGACTTTTGCCCATCATCAAGCGCCGAAGCTTCGGGGAATGATGCTGCGCTCTCTTCCAAGATGTCGACGAGAGTACGCTCGGCGGGAGCCGCGGCGCCTCCCGGTAGCTGGGGACGGTACTTCATCAGGGCAGGCGTCGTACCGGCCCCAGCGGGATGTTCTGTGCTCACGACGTCAGCTTTCCGCAGAAAGATGAACAAAAGGTGTCTGACGTTTCCCACTCGTCACACTTTGTTGCACCATTGTTCGCTTTTTGCACATGTGGCGTTCAAAAGGGGATCAGGGAACCAGAAGGACTTTTCCAGTGGTGCGGCGGCCCTCAAGATCGCGGTGCGCCTGGGCGGCTTCCGCGAGCGGGTACGTTGCGCCCACCCTGACAGCGAGGGTGCCATTGGCGGCGGCGTCGAAAATTTCCGCTGAGCGCCACCGGCGCTCGTGGGTGTTCTGGACGAAGTGCGCCATGGTGGGCCTGGTGAGCGTGAGCGAACCCGCGGCGTTCAAACGCTGGGGATCGAACGGCGGCACCGGGCCGGAGGCCGCGCCGAAGAGCACCATTGCACCGCGGATGCGCAGGCTGTTCAGGGAATCATCGAACGTGTCCTTGCCGACGCCGTCGTACACCACGTTGACGCCCTCCCCATCGGTGAGTTCACGGACCCTGTCAGCGAAGCCGTCGTAGCGAAGTACTTCATCGGCGCCTGCCAGCGTAGAGAGATCGGCCTTCTCATCGGAGGAGACGGTGGTGATGACTCGGGCGCCGCGGGCTTTGAGCAGTTGGGTCAGCAGGAGGCCGACGCCGCCGGCGCCCGCATGCAGGAGGACGGTGTGCCCGGGCTCCACCCGGAAAGATGAATTCATCAGGTAGTGGGCGGTGATTCCCTGCAGCGGCAGGGCCGCGGCAGTGTGATCGTCGACGCCGGCCGGAACCGCAAGTGCCTTGCTCGCGTCAACGAGGGCGTACTCCGCATAGGTCCGGGTTCCCTCGGCCGTGGCAACGCGGTCGCCGACAGCAAATTCCTCGACGCCCTCTCCGACGGCCTCCACAGTGCCGGCAGCTTCGGCACCCGGAGTGAACGGATAGTCCACCTTGTAGGTGCCGCTGCGTTGGTACGTCTCAATGAAATTGACCCCGGCAGCTGCGACCTTGATCAACAGCTGGCCGGGGCCAGGAGACGGTGTTTCCACGGATGCGTACTCGAGGACCTCGGGTCCTCCGGACTGCTGTGCAACGATAGCGTGCGTCATGGTGGCTCCTTACTCCGGGGCGGGCCTTCCGGTGCCCGGTTTCAGAATCCATCCTAGGGAGGTTGGGGCCTCCGGTGTCGAACGCCTAGCGGCGTCCGTGCGTCGAAGCGACGGGGCAGTCGAAGCCGCGGCCTGCCGCCAGGCCTACGTCATTGAGGTACCTGACCACGATGCCGTAGGACTGCATCAGCGTGGTTTCGGTGTAGGGGATGGAGTGTTTGGCGCAGAACTCGCGCACGATTTTGGTGGCCTTGTACAAATGGGGGCGAGCCATGTCCGGGAACAGGTGGTGCTCCACCTGCCGGTTGAGTCCACCCAGGAGGAAGTCCATGAAGAGGCCACCGGAGATGTTGCGCGAGGTCAGGATCTGGCGGTTGAGGAAGTCAACACGGCTGTCCTTGGGAAGGACCGGCATGCCCTTGTGGTTCGGGGCGAACGACGCGCCCATGTAGAAGCCATAGACCATGATCTGCACGCCCAGGAAGGCGAACGCCATTCCGATGGGCAGGAACGTGAACGCCAGAACCGGGAGGGCGGCGAGCCTCGCGACGAGGATGGGCGTCTCTACCCAGCGGTGACGTACTTTCTGTTTGCCGAAAACAAAGCGAAGGGAGTCAAACTGCAAGCTCAAGCCGAGGAGCATCAGGAGCGGGAAGAAGAACCAGCCCTGCTTCTTGGTAAGGAAAGCCAAGCGGCCCTTACGTTCGGCTGCAGCGTCTTCGTGGAAGACCAAGGCGTTGTTCCGGATGTCCGGGTCCTTGGAAATGACGTTGGGGTGGTTGTGGTGGGCTCCGTGCTTCTGTTCCCACCAGGAGTAGCTGATGCCGGCCACGCCGGTGGCCAGGAGGCGGGCGGACCAGTCGTTGGCGCGACGTGAAGCGAAAATCTGCTTGTGACCTGCCTCGTGGGCAAGGAAGCTAAGCTGCGTGCACAGGATGCCTACGGCTGCAGCGATCAGGAGCTGGTACCAGGAATCGCCTATGAGTGCGAAGCCGAGCCAGGTGCCGGCCATGAGCAGTACCAAGGCCACGAAGACCCAGATGTAGAAGCCGCTGCGGCGTTCGAGGAGTCCGGCTGACTTGACGCTCTTGAGGAGCTCTGAGTAGCTCTGGACGACGGGATTTGGTTGAATTGCGCGAGCTTTGGGGCGCTCAGCGGTGGACGTGGGTGACATAAATGTGCCCCGTATCGCTAACGGGCAACGCTACAGCCGACGTTCGGACTGCACGGTTTGGTTCACCCTTCACTAAGCATACGGGTAATCTCCAAAATAATGAGACTGCTCACAACTGCATGCATAAATATCGGACAGGGTGAATATTCTTGCTGTACAATGGAGTCATGACTATTTCTGTTGCCGTCTCCGGTGCCAGCGGCTACGCCGGGGGAGAAGTCCTGCGCTTGCTGGCAGGCCATCCGAACGTCACCATCGGTGCGATCACCGCTCACAGCAACGCCGGTTCCAGACTAGGGGAGTTGCAGCCGCATCTCCACGGTTTGGCCAGTCGGATTCTGGAAGACACCACAGTGGAGAACCTGTCCGGCCATGATGTCGTGTTCCTGGCACTGCCGCACGGTGCCTCGGCCGAGATCGCTGCCCAGTTGCCAGAGGGGACGGTAGTGATCGACGCCGGTGCTGACCACCGCCTGCAGGACGCAGCGGCGTGGGAAAAGTTCTACGGTTCCTCCCATGCGGGCACCTGGCCTTATGGTCTCCCGGAGCTCCCTGGTCAGCGCGAAGCCCTCAAAGGTGCCACGCGCATCGCCGTTCCCGGGTGCTACCCGACGTCGGCCCTGCTCGCCCTGACGCCCGGGTTCGCCAACAGCCTCCTCCTGACGGACGACGTCGTGATTGTCTCTGCATCGGGGACCTCAGGCGCGGGCAAGGCTGCCAAAGTCAATTTGATTGGCGCTGAAGTCATGGGTTCCATGAGCCCTTACGGCGTCGGCGGCGGACACCGGCACACACCTGAGATCGAACAGGGACTGGCCAACGCGGCCGGCGAGTCGGTAACAGTCTCCTTCACGCCAACACTGGTTCCGATGAGCCGCGGCATCCTGACCACGGCGACCGCAAAGGTGGGCCATGGCGTCACGTACGCGGAGCTGCGCCAAGCCTGGACGGACGCCTACGACGACGAACCATTCGTGCACCTCCTTCCGGAGGGCCAGTGGCCCGCCACCAAGTCGGTTCAGGGCTCCAACCACGCAGTCATGCAGTTGGCTTTTGACGAGCACACCAACCGGGTCATCGTGACATGCGCTATCGATAACCTCACGAAGGGGACCGCCGGCGGAGCCGTGCAGTCCATGAATATTGCCCTCGGCCTGGATGAAACCGCCGGCCTGAACCTGCAGGGAGTTGCACCGTGACCATTACCGCCCCCAAGGGATTCCGCGCCGCAGGCATCAAAGCCGGCATCAAGGCTTCGGGTAACCCGGACCTTGCCCTTGTAGTCAACGACGGACCGCAAAAATCCGCCGCCGCCGTCTTTACCTCCAACCGCGTGGCTGCTGCACCGGTCCACTGGTCGCGTCAGGTGGTCAGCGACGGACGGGTGGATGCCGTGGTCCTGAACTCCGGGGGAGCCAATGCATGCACCGGTCCGCAGGGCTTCCAGAACACCCACGCCACGGCCGAGAAAGTGGCAGACGTGCTGGGAGTCTCAGCTTCCGACGTCGTGGTCTGCTCAACCGGCCTGATCGGCGAGCAGCTGCCCATGGACAAGATTCTTCCCGGCGTCGAGGCCGCTTTCCGCGAACTGTCGGAGGACGGCGGCTCCGCTGCGGCCACAGCGATCATGACCACGGACAGCGTGTCCAAGGAAGCGGTCTTCACGGGCACCGACGCCGAGGGCAAGCAGTTCACCGTCGGTGGCATCGCCAAGGGCGCCGGCATGCTGGCGCCGGGCCTGGCAACGATGCTGGTGGTCCTTACCACCGACGCCGAGGTTCCTGCGGATGAGCTCGACGTCGTCCTGCGCGACGCCACGCGCGTCACCTTTGATCGGGCGGACTCGGACGGCTGCATGTCTACCAACGACACCGTGGTGCTGTTGGCATCAGGGGCGTCCGAGGCGTTGCCGTCTGCCGAACAGTTGAGCGAAGCCGTCACGCAGGTCTGCGCCGAACTGGCACGCAAGCTCATCGGTGACGCCGAGGGCGCCAGCCACGACATCGCTATCCGGACGTTCAACGCCGCCAGCGAACGCGACGCCGAAATCGTCAGCCGCAGTGTTGCCCGCTCCAACCTCTTCAAAGCCGCCATCTTCGGCAAGGACCCTAACTGGGGCCGGGTGCTCTCGGCTGTGGGAACAACTGACGCCGTATTCGAGGCGGACCAACTCAACGTGTCCATGAATGGCGTACAGATCTGCCGCAAGGGCGCAATCGGCGATGACCGCAATTTGGTGGACCTCGAGCCGCGCGAAGTACTGGTTGAAATCGACCTGCAGGCCGGAGACGCCGAGGCCACCATTTGGACCAACGACCTCACGCACGATTACGTGCATGAGAACAGCGCATACTCGAGCTGAGCGGATGACTATGACTGCGCACACCCGCGAAACCACCTCCATGAGTGACGCCCAGGACAAAGCCGGGACACTGATCGAGGCCCTCCCGTGGATCCAGCGTTTTGCCGGTACCACCATGGTGATCAAGTACGGCGGCAACGCGATGGTCAACGATGACCTTCGTCGTGCCTTCGCGGAGGACATTGTGTTCCTCCACCACGTTGGCATCCACCCCGTAGTGGTCCACGGCGGTGGCCCCCAGATCAACTCCATGCTCGGCCGTCTCGGCATCGAGTCCGAGTTCAAGGGCGGCCTGCGCGTCACCACCCCTGAAGCCATGGATGTGGTCCGCATGGTCCTCACGGGCCAAGTAGGTCGCGAACTCGTCGGCCTCATCAACTCCCACGGTCCCTATGCCGTGGGCATGTCCGGCGAAGATGGCGGCTTGTTGCGCGCCGTCCGCACGGGCACCGTTGTGGACGGCGAAGAGGTGGACCTCGGCCTGGTGGGCGAAGTAGTGGGTGTGGACCCTGCCGGCATCAAGGACATTCTCGACGCCGGCCGCATCCCCGTGATTTCGACCGTCGCTCCGGAAATTCTCGACGACGGCAACGGTTCCGGTCCCACGACGGGACAGGTCCTCAACGTCAACGCGGACACTGCAGCCGCCGCCGTCGCATCCGCCTTGGGCGCCACCAAGCTTGTCATCCTGACCGATGTTGAGGGCCTGTACGCCAACTGGCCGGACAAATCGTCGCTGATCTCTTCGCTGACAGCTTCGGAACTCCGTGAGATGCTGCCCAAGCTCGAGTCCGGAATGATCCCGAAGATGGCAGCCTGCCTCAAAGCCATCGACGAAGGCGTGGAACAAGCGCACATCGTTGATGGCCGCCTCCCGCACTCGATGCTGCTGGAGACCTTTACGACCGCTGGCATCGGCACACAAGTAGTACCTGACGAGGAAGTGAACGCATGAGTACCGAACTGAGCCATTCGGCCGAAAGCCGCAGCAGCGATGGGGGGCCGGGTGTGGTCGGGCACCGCGAAGCGGGCGGGGCCCCCATCGCTGCGGAGGCTGCCGCAACCACGCTCGTTACCCAGAGCTCAGGCGCTGACTGGCTTGCCCGTTACTCGTCGTCCCTCATGGGTGTCTTTGGCACCCCGCAGCGGGTACTGGTTCGTGGCGCAGGTTGCCTCGTGTGGGACGCTGACGGCAAGGAATACTTGGACCTCCTGGGCGGCATCGCTGTGAACGCCCTGGGCCACGCGCACCCTTTCGTCACCTCCGTGATTTCCAGCCAACTGGCCACGCTCGGCCATGTCTCGAACTTCTTCACGAGCCCCACGCAGATCGCACTGGCGGAAAAGCTGCTGGCTCTCAGCAGTGCGCCGGCGGGGTCCAAGGTGTTCTTCGCGAACTCAGGCACTGAGGCTAACGAGGCAGCGTTCAAGCTGGCCCGACGGAACAACTCCGATGGAAAGCGCACCAAGATCATCGCCTTGGAGGGTGCCTTCCACGGCCGCAGCATGGGTGCTTTGGCCCTCACGGCCAAAGAGGCTTACCGCGCGCCCTTTGAACCACTTCCCGGGGGCGTGGTCCACCTTCCGTTTGGCGACATCGAAGCCTTGCGTGCCGCCGTCGACGATTCCACGGCGGCCGTCTTCCTGGAACCAATCCAGGGCGAAGCGGGCGTCCGTCCGCTCAGCGCCGAATACCTGCAGGCAGCCCGCGAGGTGACCACCGCGGCAGGCGCGCTGCTGATCCTTGACGAGGTACAAACCGGAATCGGCAGGACCGGCAAGTGGCTTGCCAGCGAAGACGCCGGAATTGTTCCCGACGCCGTCACGCTCGCCAAAGGCCTCGGTGGCGGCTTCCCCGTGGGGGCACTCATCACTTTCGGAAGTACGACGTCGGCCCTGCTCGCCGCCGGGCAGCACGGCACCACTTTCGGCGGGAACCCGGTGGCGACAGCCGCGGCGCTGGCCACTCTGCACGCAATCGAAAGCCAAGGTGTCCTGCAGAACGTGCTGACCGTCGGCGCTCACCTTCGTGAGGGACTGGCCGCCATCGAGGCTGTCACTGAAGTCCGTGGTGAGGGCCTGCTGATTGGCGTCGATGTGAATGCCGACGTCGCACCTGCCATGGTGACCGCAGCTTTGGATGCCGGCTTCATCATCAACAGCCCAGGCCCGCGGACCATCCGCCTTGCGCCGCCGCTGATCCTGACCATCGAGCAAGCGGACCGCTTCCTGGACGCTCTACCCACCCTGATCGCCACGGCTAAGGCCAACACCGCTAAGGATGCACAGTGACTTCTTCCACCACCACCCGTCACTTCCTCAAGGACACGGACCTGAGCCCCGCCGAGCAGGCTGAAGTCCTGGAACTTGCAGTCCGGATGAAGGCCGCGCCGTACAGCGTGCAGCCCTTCGCGGCCGAGGGCAACGGCCGTAAGACGGTGGCCGTGATCTTTGACAAGACCTCCACCCGCACGCGTGTTTCTTTCGCCACCGGCATTGCGGACATGGGCGGCAACGCACTGATCATCAACCCGGGTGAAGCCCAGATCGGTCACAAGGAATCCGTGGAGGACACGGCGAAGGTCCTGGAGCGTATGGTGTCCACCATCGTGTGGCGGACAGGTGCCCACTCGGGTTTGGTGGCTATGGCGGAGAACTCCAAGGTCCCCGTCATCAACGCCCTGTGCGATGAGTACCACCCCTGCCAGCTCCTGGCCGACCTCCTGGCCGTCAAGGAGCACAAGGGCGAGCTTGCCGGATTGAGCATGGCTTACCTGGGGGACGCCGCGAACAACATGGCCAACTCCTATCTGCTGGCGGGTGTCACCGCTGGAATGCATGTCCGGATCTCCGGCCCGGAAGGCTACCTCCCGGCCGCGGAGATCGTGGCAGCCGCAGAAGAACGTGCAGCTGAGACCGGTGGTTCCGTGCTGATCACCAGCGATGCCGCCGAAGCCCTCAAGGGTGCCGACGTCGTGGCCACGGACACCTGGGTCTCCATGGGCCAGGAAGCCGAGAAGGAAGCACGGATGCAGCTGTTCCGCGACTACTCCGTGGACGAGGCCGCCATGGCGCAAGCCGCGTCGGACGCCGTCGTGCTTCACTGCCTCCCGGCCTACCGCGGTTATGAGATTTCCGCCGGTGTCATCGACGGCCCGCAGTCGATCGTCTGGGATGAGGCTGAAAACCGCCTCCACGCCCAGAAGGCGCTGATGGCATGGCTGATGCACCGCTCCGGACTCGCTTTCGTGGACGGTCTGTCACCCGTTGAAGGTACCGGGGAGAGCACGTTCTAGTGTCCACCAATCCGTCCGTGCCGGGCGCCAGCCCAGCCACCAAGACTGCCCGGCAGGCGCGCATCACCGCGATCCTGACGGGTGAGTCCGTGCGTTCCCAAGCAGAGCTTGCAGCCCTGCTGGCGGACGACGGCGTCCAGGTCACCCAGGCCACCCTGTCCCGCGACCTCGTGGAACTGGGCGCGGTCAGGGTTCGTGGCAAGGAAGGCGCCCTGGTTTACGCCGTCCCCGGGGAGGGCGGCGACCGCAACGCCAAGAGCGGCGTCACCCAGGAAATCCTGGATGCGCGGCTGACGCGGCTTTGCGGCGAACTCCTGGTGACAGCTGAGGCCTCGGGCAACATCGTGGTCCTGCGCACCCCGCCGGGAGCTGCGAACTTCCTGGCCCTCGCTGTTGACCACTCGGTGATGCCGTCGGTATTGGGTACGATCGCAGGCGATGACACTTTGCTGCTGGTCGCACGGGATCCCGATGGCGGGGCGGAATTGGCAGCGCGGTTCCTGCGCATGGCTGAAGAAGCCGGCCCTGGCAACTAACTGATCTTTTTCACCATTGATTCACACAGCATTGATTCGAATGAACCAAGCAATAACAAAGGAGCACTCTCGTGACTGAGCGCATTGTTCTGGCCTACTCCGGTGGCCTTGATACTTCCGTAGCCATCGGCTGGATCGGTGAAGCCACCGGCGCCGAAGTCATCGCCGTGGCCGTCGACGTTGGACAGGGCGGTGAGTCCCTGGAGACCATTCGCCAGCGCGCCCTCGGTTGCGGCGCCGTCGAGGCCTACGTGGCCGACGCGCGCGACGAGTTCGCCAACGAGTACGCCATGCCCACACTGAAGGCCAACGCGCTCTACCAGGGCCACTACCCGCTGGTTTCGGCTATCTCGCGTCCGGTCATCGTGAAGCACCTCGTGAAGGCTGCCCGTGAATTCGGCGCCACCACCGTTGCCCACGGCTGCACCGGCAAGGGCAACGACCAGGTCCGCTTCGAGGTTGGCATCCAGACCCTCGGCCCGGACCTGAAGTGCATCGCACCTGTCCGCGACCTTGCCCTGACCCGCGACAAGGCCATCGCCTTCGCCGAGGAAAAGGGACTGCCGATCGAGACCACCAAGAAGAACCCATACTCGATCGACCAGAACGTGTGGGGACGCGCCGTCGAGACCGGTTACCTCGAGGACATCTGGAACGCTCCCACCAAGGACATCTACGACTACACCGCCACGCCGGAATTCCCGCCCGCGCCGGATGAGGTCACCATCTCCTTCCAAGCCGGTGTGCCGGTAGCCATCGACGGCGTCAAGGTCACCCCGCTGCAGGCCATCCAGGAACTGAACCGCCGTGCAGGCGCGCAGGGCGTTGGCCGCATCGACGTCGTCGAGGACCGCCTTGTAGGCATCAAGTCCCGTGAAATCTACGAAGCCCCGGGTGCCATGGCGCTGATCACTGCGCACAAGCACCTCGAGGACATCACCATCGAGCGCGAGCAGGCCCGCTTCAAGGCCACCGTTGGCCAGCGCTGGGCCGAGTTGGTCTACGACGGCCAGTGGTTCTCCCCGCTGAAGCGCTCCTTGGACGCCTTCATCGAAGACACGCAGCAGTACGTTTCAGGTGACATCCGCATGGTCCTCCACGGTGGCCAGGCAATCGTCAACGGTCGTCGCTCCGAGACCTCGCTGTACGACTTCGACCTCGCCACCTACGACACCGGCGATACCTTCGACCAGTCCATGGCACGCGGCTTCATCGAGCTGTGGGGCATGTCCTCCAAGGTTGCCTCCGGCCGCGACCTGCGGGTTGCAGGGGAATGACAAGCGCAACCAACGAAGGCGCACTGTGGGGCGGCCGGTTCGCCGGCGGCCCCGCGGATGCGCTGGCCGCACTGAGCAAGTCGACCCACTTTGACTGGCGGCTCGCACGCTACGACATCGCCGGTTCCAAGGCCCACGCACGCGTGCTGGCCAAGGCCGGGCTGTTGGACGACGCAGAGCTGGAAGGCATGCTCGCCGCCCTTACCCAGCTGGACGAGGACGTCGCGAGCGGCGCCTACCTCCCGGCCGAGAGCGACGAGGACGTTCATGGTTCGCTGGAGCGTGGCCTGATCGAGCGTGCCGGAACCCAACTTGGCGGCAAGCTCCGCGCCGGCCGTTCCCGCAACGATCAAGTGGCCACTCTTGGCCGCATGTTCCTGCGGGACCACGCCCGGATCATCGCGGGTGGCGTCCTTGCCACCATCGACGCGCTGGTTGAGCAGGCAAAGGCTCACCAAGGCGTTGCCATGCCGGGTCGGACCCACTTGCAGCATGCCCAGCCTGTCTTGCTGAGCCACCACCTGCTGGCCCATGCCTGGGCACTGCTGCGCGACGTGCAGCGTCTCCAGGACTGGGACAAGCGCGCCGGTGTTTCGCCGTATGGTTCGGGTGCGCTGGCCGGTTCGTCCCTGGGGCTGGACCCGGAGGCTGTAGCCGCTGATCTCGGTTTCTTCTCGGCAGTCCACAACTCGATCGATGGCACCGCCTCACGCGATGTCTTCGCCGAGTTCGCCTGGGTATGCTCCATGATTGGCGTGGACCTGTCCCGCATCTCCGAGGAAGTCATCTTCTGGGCAACCAAGGAATTCTCCTTCGTGACGCTGCATGATTCGTACTCCACAGGGTCCTCGATCATGCCGCAGAAGAAGAACCCGGACGTCGCCGAGCTCGCACGTGGCAAGGCAGGCCGCCTCATCGGCAACCTGACTGGCCTCCTCGCGACGCTCAAGGGCCTGCCGCTTGCGTACAACCGCGATCTGCAAGAGGACAAAGAACCGGTCTTCGACGCAGCCGACACCTTGGAGCTCTTGCTTCCGGCCGTGTCCGGCATGATCGCCACGCTGAAGTTCAACACGGAGCGCATGGAATCACTGGCCCCCCAAGGCTTCGCGCTGGCCACGGACATTGCTGAATGGCTCGTCCGACAGGGCGTTCCCTTCCGTGAGGCCCATGAGCTGTCCGGCGCTGCCGTCAAGCAGGCCGAAGGCCGCGGCGTGGAACTGTGGGACCTGACGGACGAGGAATACGCAGCCATCTCAGAGCACCTCAGCCCCGAGGTGCGCACTGTCCTGAGTACGGAAGGTTCGCTCAACAGCCGCAACTCACAGGGCGGAACGGCACCAGCCGCCGTCGAACGCCAACTGACGGCCCTCGAAGCGGAACTGGACGCAGCGCGTTCCTACGCAGGCTAAAACCACTCACGAGGTGGCACTTCGCACCAATGCCTCAGGGCGTTACTGTCGTGAAGTGCCACCTCGCTGTGCGTTAACATGGCGCTATGACCCAGATCACCCCTGAGACGCTGCCCGCAGAGCTTCACAAAGCCGCCGACACCGTCACTCGCCTCCTGTCAAAGATGGACGAATCGTCCGTCGCTGAGCCGTCGGAACTTCCCGGCTGGACCCGCGGCCACGTCCTTGCCCACCTCGCGGGCATCTCCAACGCGATGGCCCGGCAACTTCAGTACGCGCGCCGCGGCGAGACCGTGGAGCTTTACGACGGCGGCATGGACGGCCGCACCAAGGCGATAGAACTCGCGGCAGGGCACGGCCTCGCCCAGCACACGGAGTCCGTCACCATTTCCCTGACCGCAGCGATCGCGGCATTCGACGCCTTGGGCTCGGACGACTGGCAAGCGCGCATCTCCTATCGGGACGGCACGGTGTTCGACGGCGGGTTGGCACTGTGGCGCGAACTCACCATCCATGCCTCGGACCTGGGGTTGGGTTACGGGCCGGAGACGTGGAGCCGTCCGTTCTGCGAGCACCTCATAGGATTCCTCGCTGCACGTGTCCCGCAGTCCTTTAAATTTGTCCTGCAGCCCACCGGCCTGCCGCAACTGAGCATCGGTAGCGGCGGAACCTCCATAGCCATCACTGGCATGCTGACCGATATCGCAGCGTGGCTTGCTGGCCGCGAGCCCAGCCTTGGAAGCCTCAGGGCCACCGCAGCCGCTGACGGAGTGGACTTGCCGGAACTGTTGCCCTGGCCGGCCGCCCAGCCTGCAACCCGCTGAAACGCGGTCGCTCTCTCACTTCCCTCGGGCTTGAGCTGGTCGCTCGCTCACTTCCCTCGGGCTTGAGCTGGTCGCTCTCTCACTTCCCTCGGGCTTGAGCTGGTCGCTCTCTCACTTCCCTCGGGCTTGAGCTGGTCGCTCGCTCACTTCCCTCGGGCTTGAGCTGGTCGCTCCCTCACTTTCAGGGAGCAATTTGCTCCGGGTCTTCGCTGCCGCTGCCCGCCACAAATGCATGGTGGCGTACGAACGCCACGGGCTGACTTCCCTGAAATCCGCGCTGAGTCCAGTGCCCGCGGGAAGGGCCTTCACGCCATTCCTTACTGCGGCATCATTGGCCAGGAACACATCCGGAGCGCCAAGCACGCGCATGGCAACATACCCCACAGTCCACGGCCCCACGCCGGGTAACGGAAGCAGTTTGCCTTCGAGGCTGGCGTAGTCGTCGCCGTAGCCGAACTCGAGTGCCCCGCTTGCTATCGCTTCGGCCGCAGCCACGATGGAGTCGATCCGGCGCTGAGGTCCCCGGAGCAGGGCACGGCCGTGCTCGGCGACTTCTGCCACCGTCGGGAACAGTCGTTCCAAACCGGGAGTGACGCCATCGGCGGGTGAGCCGGCCGCCGACAGCTGGGTGAGGGCCGTTCGGGCAGCGGCGACGGTGATCTGCTGTCCGATCATGGCCCGGATGAGCAGTTCATGGGGATCCACCGCCCCCGGCACCCGGATCCCCGGGAGTGCGGTGACGCTGGCCGTAAGCCGGGGGTCCCTGGCCAGGGCGTCATCGATTGCCTGTGGATCGGCGTCCAGGTCGAACAACCTGCGGACCCGGCTCAACAGTGCTGGGAGGTCGTGGAGGTCCACGGCGGTGGCCGTCAGCTGTAATGGCTTGCCAGGTGTTGACGGGCTGTAGGCGATCGAGAAGGACGCGCTGCCTCGGGGGAGCCGGAGCGTGCGTGCGTAGCTCCTGCTTCCGTCGGCGTCAGCTGCTGCCACTTCAATGCCCGGCACCGCGCGAACTGCCAGGAAGTCGAAAATGCCCGGGTCGAATGGTTCCCTGTAGGGCAGGTTCAGCGTCAGCGCAGCTGGCGCTGCCCCCGCACCTTGGGTACCTCGGCGAAGGCTGGACTTCGCCCCGGTGGCACGCACCGCCGTCGGCGTCATCGCAAACACCTCGCCGATGGTGTCGTTAAATTGCCGCACGCTGTTGAACCCCGACGCGAACGCAACGTCGGCCAAGAGCATGTCGGTGGAGACCAGCAGAGTCCTGGCAGTCTGTGCCCTGCTTGCCCGTGCCAATGAGAGGGGGCCTGCGCCGAGCTCGTTGCTGAGGATGCGGTTGAGCTGTCGCGCGGAGTACCCCAGCCGCTGCGCAAGGCCGTCGACGCCCTCACGGGTGATCACGCCGTCGTTGATCAGCCTCATCGCGCGGCCCGCGATGTCGGAACGGAGGTTCCACGCGGGCGTTCCGGGGACGGCTTCGGGGAGGCATCGCTTGCAGGCGCGATACCCGGCTTCGTGAGCCGCTGCCGAGGTCTCGTAGAAAGTGACGTTCTCAGCTTTGGGGGTGCGAGCGGGGCACGACGGCCGGCAGTAGATGCCGGTGGAGCTCACGGCTGTGAAGAATTGACCGTCAAACCGGGTGTCACGGGCGTCGATCGCCCGGTATCGCTGCCAGAAGTCCATGGCTTCATCCTGCCAGCCGTCCGAGGCCTGTGCTAGCGGAAATCGGACATAGCCGTTCGTGGGTTTCTTGCTAGGGTCTGGGCATGACTTCTTCGAAGGAAAGCGGAAGAAGCGCCCCGGAAGTGCGCAAGTTCCTCGAGGGCGACCCCCGTGTCATCGCTCCGCTGATACTTGGCGCGGTGCTGACCCATCACTCGGAAGCCGGTCCTGTTTCGGTCAGGCTCACCGAGGTGGAGGCCTACATGGGGCCGCGCGATTCAGCACACCCTGACCCCGGCTCACACACGTTTGGTGGTCCTACCGCCCGGAATGCGCCTATGTTCGGGCCGCCGGGGTTCTTGTACGTCTACTTCACCTACGGCATGCACTACTGCGCCAACATTGTCTGCGGTCCCGACGGCGCAGCGTCAGCATTGCTCCTGCGCGCCGGCGAGATAGTGGATGGGGACGCGCTCGCCGCGGTTCGCAGGCCAGCTTCCAAAGCACACAAGGACCTGGCCAGCGGACCTGCCCGGCTCGCCTCCGCGCTGGGACTTACGACGGCGGACACTGGCCGTGACGCCCTCGCCTCACCGTTCAGCCTGTGGTTGCCGGCGACCCCCGCGGCGTCTGTTGCGAGTGGACCGAGGGTGGGCGTAGCGGGCCCGGGCGGAACCACTGAATATCCGTGGCGGTTCTGGATTGAAGACGATCCCACGGTGTCCAGGTACAAGGCGGCACGGCCCCGGACCCGCAGCGCTGCCGGGTGACTTTCAGCGCTGGCAGCACGGCGAAACATGAACTTTAGGTGACGCAGTCCGCTATATGACCTGTACCCCCCACGTTTACCAAAATCGCTGTAGAATGGACGGTCTGTCTTTTGCGATAGGGGTTACGGTTCGATGCACGACGCTGATTTGGTCCACGAGCAGGAATATGTTGCCGGGCTGTACGCCCGGCTTGATGAGCTGCGCGCCGAAAAGCGCGCCCAGCTGGCGCAGGTGCGCAAGGCCGGCGCGGTGGGAACCATGCAGAACGTCTCAGAACGTGACGCGTTCGCGGCACTGTACGAAGACCGTCTGGCCCAGCTCGACGCCGTCGACGACCGCCTGGTCTTTGGCCGCCTTGACCTCGACTCCGGCGAGGCTCAGTACATTGGCCGCATCGGGCTGTCCACGGCCGATCTGCAGCGCCTCATGGTCGACTGGCGTGCGCCGGAAGCCGGACACTTCTACCAAGCCACCGCGTTCGACCGTCAAGGCGTGCGCCGTCGCCGCCACCTGATCCTTCAGGGGCGCGACGTGAAGGCAATTGAAGACGACGTCCTGGACGCCGGGATGCTCGCGGACAACGACTCGCTTCAGGGCGAAGGCGCGCTGCTTGCTGCGCTGAACTCCAAGCGCACTGGCCGCATGTCGGACATCGTGGGCACCATTCAGTCGGAGCAGGACCGGATCATTCGTTCCTCCATTTCCGGCGCACTGGTAGTCCAGGGCGGTCCAGGAACAGGTAAAACGGCCGTAGCCCTGCACCGTGCGGCCTACCTTCTGTACACGCACCGCGAGCGGCTCAAGAGCGCCGGCGTCCTACTCGTCGGACCGTCGTCGTCCTTCATGCACTACATCGAACGAGTGCTGCCGTCGCTTGGCGAGACCGGTGTGGTGATGGCGAGCCTCGGACGCCTCATGCCCGGGATTCACGCCGTTCCCGAGGAAGATGCGGATGTTGCCGCCCTTAAGGGCAAGCTGGACATGGCAACTGTGGTGGCAAATGCCGTGGCCAACCGGCAGCGGACGCCTGCGGAGGACCGCATCCTCGAAGTTGATTCGCGGAAGCTGACACTGACGGTTCGTCAGGTCCGCCGTGCCCGGGAAAAAGCCCGCGCCACAGGCAAACCGCACAACGAAGCGCGCCTCACGTTCGTCAAGATCCTCCTGCGCGAGCTCACGGAACAGCTGACGGACCTCGTAGAGGAAGGCAACATCGGCAACAACGCCGATCGCGCCTACCTGGCCGAAGACGTACGGTCGGCCCGCGACGTGCGTATTGCACTAAACCTTTGCTGGATGCCGATGACGCCTGAGAAGCTCATTTCCGAGCTCTTCAGCAAGCCGGCCATCCTTGAAGCCTGCACACCACACCTGACGCCGGAACAGCGCGTTCTGCTGCAGCGTCCTGTGGATGCGCCGTGGACGGAAGCGGATGTTCCGTTGCTGGATGAGGCTGCAGAGTTGCTGGGTGAGCTGGATCCGGCCGCAGGCAGGGGGCTGGCCCAGCAGGAAGCGGACCGTGCCCGTGATCTCGCGAACGCCAAGCAGACCCTCGCCAACATGGAAGCGATGGGCGTGGACGTCTTGGTGACGGCTGAAGAGCTCGCCGAACAGAATCAGGAACGCGAGGGGCGGCTGACTGCTGCGGAACGAGCCACGAGCGACAGGTCATGGGCCTTTGGCCACATCGTGGTTGACGAGGCCCAGGAACTCTCGCCCATGCAATGGCGGCTCCTTGTACGGCGTTGCCCGCTGAAGTCCTTCACCATCGTGGGTGACATTGCACAAACGAGTGCAGCGGCCGGTGCCAATTCGTGGCAAAGCGCGCTGGCGCCGTCGTTCGGGGACCGCTGGACGTTGGAAGAACTTACCGTGAACTACCGCACGCCGTCGCAGATTGCCGAGGCCGCTGTCCGCATGGCCAACCGCGCAGGGCTGGTTGTCTCGGCCCCCAAAGCCGTACGCGAAGGCAAATGGTCACCCATCGTGGACCATGTGGGGGCGGGCGACATCGTCAAGCGCTTGGTAGAGGTCCTGCCGGAGGAAGTGGAAGCGATCGACGGCGGCCTGCTGGCTGTCATCGCCGACGGACCGCTGCTGCCGCAGGCCACAGCCGCGCTGCGCGAGGTCTACGGACGCCGCATCGGCAGTGGCGCTGGCAGCTACCAGCAGGACATTGTGGTGATCAGCCCCAAGGAAGCCAAGGGCCTGGAATTCGACGGTGTTGTGGTCCTGGAACCGGCCGCCATGCTGAACCACGAGCACGGCAAGGTAGGCGACCTCTACGTCGCCATGACCCGTGCCACGCAACGCTTGCGCCTCATCGCGGCCGCGCCGGTACCCGCCGGCATCGAGCGCTAGGAAAAACGGACCCTGCAATCCTGCTAACTTAGATCTCGTGTCACACGTAAACAACCTCGAGTCCCAGCACAACGATCCCGCCTTTGCCAACGTTTGGCAGGAGCTCAAGTGGCGCGGCCTTGTCCACGTTTCCACTGATGAAACTGAACTGGAAAAGCTGCTCGCCGGGGACCCGATCACGTATTACTGTGGCTTCGATCCCACTGCGCCATCGCTGCACCTGGGCAATCTGGTGCAGTTGCTGGTGATGCGTCGCCTGCAGTTGGCCGGCCACAAACCGCTCGGATTGGTGGGCGGTTCCACCGGCCTGATCGGTGACCCCCGTCCGACGGCGGAGCGCACCTTGAACACCAAGGACACCGTCGCGGAGTGGGTTGGCTACCTTCAGGGTCAGGTGCGACGTTTCCTCAGCTTCGAGGGCGAGAACTCAGCCCGCATGGTCAACAACCTGGACTGGACGGCCCCGCTCAGTGCCATCGATTTCCTCCGGGAGATCGGCAAGCACTTCCGCGTGGGCACCATGCTCCGCAAGGATGCCGTGGCCTCACGCCTGAACTCCGACGAAGGCATCAGCTACACCGAGTTCAGCTACCAGATCCTGCAGGGCATGGACTACCTCCAGCTCTTCCGCGACTACGGCTGCGCCCTGCAGACAGGTGGTTCGGACCAGTGGGGCAACCTCACCAGCGGTACTGAACTCATTCGCAAAGTGGAGGGCAAGAGCGTCCATGCCCTGGGCACGCCGCTCATCACGAACTCCGACGGAACGAAGTTCGGCAAGAGCGAAGGTAACGCCATTTGGCTGGACCCGGAAATGTGCAGCCCGTACACGTTCTACCAGTTCTGGCTGAACACCGCAGATGCGGACGTGGTTGATCGCCTCAAGGTGTTCACTTTCCTGTCGCGCGCGGAGATCGAGGCACTTGGCCAGGCCGTGGAGGAACGTCCCTTTGCCCGGGAAGGTCAGAAGAAGCTTGCATTCGAGGTGACCTCCCTGGTGCATGGCGTCGACGCAACCGAGAAAGTCATCGCCGCTTCGGCTGCGCTTTTCGGGAACGGCGACCTCACGGTACTGGATGAGCGCACCCTCGAAGCAGCCACTGCGGAACTTCCCTCCGCGACCATAGGCGCCGACGGCCTCGGCATCATCGACCTGCTGGTCGCCTCGGGGCTGTCGGACAGCAAATCGGCCGCGCGCCGGACTGTCGGCGAAGGTGGTGCGTACGTGAACAACACCAAGGTGTCCGATCCCGATGCCGTCATTGCCCGCGACGAACTTCTTCACGGCCGCTACTTGCTCCTCCGCCGGGGCAAGAAGAACCTGGCGACTATTGAGGTTTCCGCCTAGGTTTCCTTGAGTAATCCAGTTCCGAAAGGGCCGGCAACCGCTAAGGTTGCCGGCCCTTTCTGCGTTTAAGCGTGCGTGTCAGTGGGGGAAGCGGTGGTCATCCTCTGCGCGCTCGGTCGTTCCTCCCTTAGACGCGCGCTGCCGGATGACCTCCGCCTTTGTCCGACCCTCTCTCACATCCCTCGGGTTTGGGCCGGATGCTCTCTCAGGTCTCGCGGGTTTGGGGTGGTCGCTGTCTTACTTGGGAAGGTTCGACGGCGGTGGTTTGGTTTTTGCGTTTTGGTGGCCCTTTTGTGGGGTTGGGTGGTGTGACGGGCTTCACTGAAACTTGTTGGTGGTGTTTTGGTGTTGTTTTGCGGTGTGGTGGGGTTGTTTGTCTTGTGTTTGCGGGGGTTTTGGGTGGTGTTGGGGTGGATTTGGTGTGGGGGTTGGGCGCGTGTAAAGTTATTCGAGTCGCCGCCGCTGATGCGGAAAGATGGCGACCGACTCCCTTCAAATCACCGGTTCCGGTAGTGCTTTTGTGTGCTTCTGGTTGGTGGGGGAGGCCCGGGTTTGGTTTGCTTTGTGCGGCTGGTTCGGGTAAGTTTGAAAAGTTGCTCCGGAGCGATCCTGGGACCCTGTTGGGGGTTTTGGTGGTGCCGGTAGTGTCTGTTGTTTGAGAACTCAATAGTGTGCCAAGTTTGTTGATACCGATTGTTTTTCAATTGGTTGAAATTATGGCTGGACCCTGCGCACCCCCGTGTGTGGTGGTCTGGTTTTCAGCTGGTTTCGAATTTTGTGCAGCCGCGTTTGCCGTTATTTCCGGTGGGTGTGGTTGTGTCTGTTTGGTTTTGTTTTACTTCAACGGAGAGTTTGATCCTGGCTCAGGATGAACGCTGGCGGCGTGCTTAACACATGCAAGTCGAACGATGATCCCAGCTTGCTGGGGGATTAGTGGCGAACGGGTGAGTAACACGTGAGTAACCTGCCCTTGACTCTGGGATAAGCCTGGGAAACTGGGTCTAATACCGGATACGACCATCTGGCGCATGTCATGGTGGTGGAAAGCTTTTGTGGTTTTGGATGGACTCGCGGCCTATCAGCTTGTTGGTGGGGTAATGGCCTACCAAGGCGACGACGGGTAGCCGGCCTGAGAGGGTGACCGGCCACACTGGGACTGAGACACGGCCCAGACTCCTACGGGAGGCAGCAGTGGGGAATATTGCACAATGGGCGAAAGCCTGATGCAGCGACGCCGCGTGAGGGATGACGGCCTTCGGGTTGTAAACCTCTTTCAGTAGGGAAGAAGCCGCAAGGTGACGGTACCTGCAGAAGAAGCGCCGGCTAACTACGTGCCAGCAGCCGCGGTAATACGTAGGGCGCAAGCGTTATCCGGAATTATTGGGCGTAAAGAGCTCGTAGGCGGTTTGTCGCGTCTGCTGTGAAAGACCGGGGCTCAACTCCGGTTCTGCAGTGGGTACGGGCAGACTAGAGTGCAGTAGGGGAGACTGGAATTCCTGGTGTAGCGGTGAAATGCGCAGATATCAGGAGGAACACCGATGGCGAAGGCAGGTCTCTGGGCTGTAACTGACGCTGAGGAGCGAAAGCATGGGGAGCGAACAGGATTAGATACCCTGGTAGTCCATGCCGTAAACGTTGGGCACTAGGTGTGGGGGACATTCCACGTTTTCCGCGCCGTAGCTAACGCATTAAGTGCCCCGCCTGGGGAGTACGGCCGCAAGGCTAAAACTCAAAGGAATTGACGGGGGCCCGCACAAGCGGCGGAGCATGCGGATTAATTCGATGCAACGCGAAGAACCTTACCAAGGCTTGACATGAACCGGAAAGACCTGGAAACAGGTGCCCCGCTTGCGGTCGGTTTACAGGTGGTGCATGGTTGTCGTCAGCTCGTGTCGTGAGATGTTGGGTTAAGTCCCGCAACGAGCGCAACCCTCGTTCTATGTTGCCAGCGCGTGATGGCGGGGACTCATAGGAGACTGCCGGGGTCAACTCGGAGGAAGGTGGGGACGACGTCAAATCATCATGCCCCTTATGTCTTGGGCTTCACGCATGCTACAATGGCCGGTACAAAGGGTTGCGATACTGTGAGGTGGAGCTAATCCCAAAAAGCCGGTCTCAGTTCGGATTGGGGTCTGCAACTCGACCCCATGAAGTCGGAGTCGCTAGTAATCGCAGATCAGCAACGCTGCGGTGAATACGTTCCCGGGCCTTGTACACACCGCCCGTCAAGTCACGAAAGTTGGTAACACCCGAAGCCGGTGGCCTAACCCTTGTGGGGGGAGCCGTCGAAGGTGGGACCGGCGATTGGGACTAAGTCGTAACAAGGTAGCCGTACCGGAAGGTGCGGCTGGATCACCTCCTTTCTAAGGAGCTGCTAACAGCTGTGTTGTTTGCCTGCATGGGTGAATGACGGGTTGTCAGTGTTGCCCATTGCGCAGGCGTCTGTTCTGCGGTGGGTGCTCATGGGTGGAATATCAACGAATCAAACTTGTTTGGCATGGCCTTTACCGGTTGTGTCCTGGTGTCAGTACGGCAGCATCTGTGTCCCTTTTTGGGGGTGTGGTGTTGTCAGGAAAGCTGCCGGGGCGTGCGGTTGTGGGGGTTGTGTTTGGCGCACTGTTGGGTCCTGAGGCAACAGGACCTTTTTGCAGCAATGCAGGGGGCACTTCTGGTGTTTCTTTTGTTCCTGCTTCCGGTACTTGCCATCTGTCCGCTTTTGCGGGGTGGTGGTGGTCTGGTTGACGGGGTTGTTGTTTGAGAACTACATAGTGGACGCGAGCATCTAGAACACACACGGTGGCTGATCGTCTTTACCTTTTGGGTGGGGTGGTTGGTGTGTGTGTTCTTACAGCAATTTCTTATGAATGAACCTTGGGCCTGTGTGGCGCATGGTTCTCTCGAGTAAGTTTTTGATCTTTGTGTGGTCAAGTTTTTAAGGGCACACGGTGGATGCCTTGGCATTAGGAGCCGAAGAAGGACGTAGGAATCTGCGATAAGCCTGGGGGAGTTGATAACCGAGCGTTGATCCCAGGATGTCCGAATGGGGAAACCCCGCACAACGCTGTCAAAAGTGATTGTGTGACCCGCATCTGAACACATAGGGTGCGTGGGGGGAACGCGGGGAAGTGAAACATCTCAGTACCCGCAGGAAGAGAAAACAATAGTGATTCCGTTAGTAGTGGCGAGCGAACGCGGATCAGGCTAAACCGTTTCCATGTGTGATAGCCGGCGGGCGTTGCATGGGCGGGGTTGTGGGACTTTCCGTTCTGGTTCTGCCGGACCAGTGAGGTGAGGTGCAGGCATAGGTGAACGGTCTTGAAAGGCCGGCCAGAGAGGGTGTGAGCCCCGTAACCGTAATGTTGTGCACGGCCTGGGGAGTATCCCAAGTAGCACGGGGCCCGAGAAATCCCGTGCGAATCTGTCAGGACCACCTGATAAGCCTAAATACTTCCTAATGACCGATAGCGGACCAGTACCGTGAGGGAAAGGTGAAAAGTACCCCGGGAGGGGAGTGAAACAGTACCTGAAACCGTGTGCTTACAATCCGTCGGAGCAACCGCGAGTGATCGCATAGTAGTTGTGACGGCGTGCCTTTTGAAGAATGAGCCTGCGAGTTAGTGTTACGTCGCGAGGTTAACCCGTGTGGGGTAGCCGTAGCGAAAGCGAGTCTGAATAGGGCGAGTGTAGTGGCGTGATCTAGACCCGAAGCGGAGTGATCTACCCATGGCCAGGTTGAAGCGACGGTAAGACGTCGTGGAGGACCGAACCCACTTCAGTTGAAAATGGAGGGGATGAGCTGTGGGTAGGGGTGAAAGGCCAATCAAACTCCGTGATAGCTGGTTCTCCCCGAAATGCATTTAGGTGCAGCGTTGCGTGTTTCTTGCCGGAGGTAGAGCTACTGGATGGCCGATGGGCCCTACAAGGTTACTGACGTCAGCCAAACTCCGAATGCCGGTAAGTCAGAGCGCAGCAGTGAGACTGTGGGGGATAAGCTTCATAGTCGAGAGGGAAACAGCCCAGACCACCAACTAAGGCCCCTAAGCGTGTGCTAAGTGGGAAAGGATGTGGAGTTGCGAAGACAACCAGGAGGTTGGCTTAGAAGCAGCCATCCTTGAAAGAGTGCGTAATAGCTCACTGGTCAAGTGATTCCGCGCCGACAATGTAGCGGGGCTCAAGTACACCGCCGAAGTTGTGGATTTCACATAATGCCCTAGCCTTCGTGGTTCAGGGGTGTGGAGTGGTAGGGGAGCGTCGTGTGGGCAGTGAAGTCGCGGTGGAAACCAGCGGTGGAGCCTACACGAGTGAGAATGCAGGCATGAGTAGCGAAAGACGGGTGAGAAACCCGTCCGCCGAATGATCAAGGGTTCCAGGGTCAAGCTAATCTGCCCTGGGTAAGTCGGGACCTAAGGCGAGGCCGACAGGCGTAGTCGATGGACAACGGGTTGATATTCCCGTACCGGCGAAAAACCGCCCATGCCAAGCGGGGGATACTAACCGCCCGGAGCCTGCCCGCCCACCCTTGTGGTGTGTGGGTTTTGGCCGAGCGCGGGACCTGATCCCGGGAGGTAAGCGTATTAACAGGTGTGACGCAGGAAGGTAGCCGGGCCGGGCGATGGTTGCCCCGGTCTAAGGATGTAGGGTCAGGGATAGGCAAATCCGTTCCTGTGTGTTCAATCACGGTCCTGAGATCTGATGGGACCCCCGTATGGGGGGATCCGGTGATCCTATGCTGCCAAGAAAAGCATCGACGCGAGGTTTTAGCCGCCCGTACCCCAAACCGACACAGGTGATCAGGTAGAGAATACCAAGGCGATCGAGAGAATTATGGTTAAGGAACTCGGCAAAATGCCCCCGTAACTTCGGGAGAAGGGGGGCCTGCCCCGTGATGGAGACTTGCTCTCCGTGAGCGGGTGTGGGCCGCAGAGACCAGGGGGAAGCGACTGTTTACTAAAAACACAGGTCCGTGCGAAGTCGCAAGACGATGTATACGGACTGACTCCTGCCCGGTGCTGGAAGGTTAAGAGGACCGGTTAGCCCCTTGCGGGCGAAGCTGAGAATTTAAGCCCCAGTAAACGGCGGTGGTAACTATAACCATCCTAAGGTAGCGAAATTCCTTGTCGGGTAAGTTCCGACCTGCACGAATGGAGTAACGACTTCCCCGCTGTCTCAACCATAAACTCGGCGAAATTGCAGTACGAGTAAAGATGCTCGTTACGCGCAGCAGGACGGAAAGACCCCGAGACCTTTACTATAGTTTGGTATTGGTGTTCGGAGTGGCTTGTGTAGGATAGGTGGGAGACGTTGAAACCCGGACGCCAGTTCGGGTGGAGTCATCGTTGAAATACCACTCTGGTCACTTTGGACATCTAACTTCGGCCCGTGATCCGGGTCAGGGACAGTGCCTGATGGGTAGTTTAACTGGGGCGGTTGCCTCCTAAAAAGTAACGGAGGCGCCCAAAGGTTCCCTCAGCCTGGTTGGCAATCAGGTGTCGAGTGTAAGTGCACAAGGGAGCTTGACTGTGAGAGAGACATCTCAAGCAGGGACGAAAGTCGGGACTAGTGATCCGGCGGTACATTGTGGAATGGCCGTCGCTCAACGGATAAAAGGTACCTCGGGGATAACAGGCTGATCTTGCCCAAGAGTCCATATCGACGGCATGGTTTGGCACCTCGATGTCGGCTCGTCGCATCCTGGGGCTGGAGTAGGTCCCAAGGGTTGGGCTGTTCGCCCATTAAAGCGGTACGCGAGCTGGGTTTAGAACGTCGTGAGACAGTTCGGTCCCTATCCGCTGCGCGCGCAGGAAATTTGAGAAGGGCTGTCCTTAGTACGAGAGGACCGGGACGGACGAACCTCTGGTGTGTCAGTTGTACTGCCAAGTGCATCGCTGATTAGCTACGTTCGGATGGGATAACCGCTGAAAGCATCTAAGCGGGAAGCTCGCTTCAAGATGAGATTTCCATACACATCATGTGTGAGAGGCCCCCAGCCAGACCACTGGGTTGATAGGCCGGATGTGGAAGCGAGGACTAACGACTCGTGAAGCTGACCGGTACTAATAGGCCAACAACTTACACCACACAACACACTGCACGCGTCCACTATGTGGTTCCCGAACAACAACCGTTCCAGGAACCAAACAACTACATAACAACACCACAGTTGTAACCAACAGATTTCCCACCACCAGGGCCCGAACCCTGCTGGACGGGTAACAGAGTTACGGCGGTCATAGCGTGGGGGAAACGCCCGGTCCCATTCCGAACCCGGAAGCTAAGACCCACAGCGCCGATGGTACTGCACCCGGGAGGGTGTGGGAGAGTAGGACACCGCCGGACAACCATTCACGGGAAGCCCCGACCACCAGGTCGGGGCTCCCCGCATTTAACAACCAAAACCCGAAACAGAAGCCTGCCAAGAGTGGCTGTTCCCATGCTTGAGTCCAGTCGTTACGCGAGGTATTTCGGTGGCTCCGGGCTTGTGAGACTTCCCACGGGATGCCCCAAAGGGACCCTGGGCGTTCGGTCGCTGTGGCGGGGTCGAATAGAATTGAACCAGATATACGAGTCGGCAGCCGAGCGCTGCCGGCGGCGTGACAACGAAATAAGGGTTATGAGCGACTACGCACGCGCCAGTGGTCGGCTCGCAACAGGAGGAATCCACCATGGCTGAGCACAACGGCGGCAATCGCGGCGGCAATCGCGGAAACTTCGGAGGGAACCGGGACGACCGCGGTTCGTACCGCGCCAACAACAACTCCGGCGGCGACCCTCGTGGTTTCCGTTCCAGGGAGAACCGCGACGGCAATGACCGTCCGGCCCGTGATGGTGAGCGTCGTCCCTTCAACAATGACCGTGGGGGTCGTCCGGCACGCGACGGTGAGCGGCGTTCCTTCGGCGGCGACCGCGACCGTAAGCCGTTCGCTGACCGTGGTGATCGTCCGGCACGCGACGGCGAACGTCGTCCCTTCAACAACGACCGTGGCGACAGGCCTGCCCGTGATGGTGAGCGTCGTCCCTTCAACAACGACCGTGGCGACCGCAAACCCTTCGGCGACCGCGGCGACCGTCCGGCACGCGATGGCGAACGTCGTCCCTTCACCAACGACCGTGGCGACCGCAAGCCCTTCGGCGACCGCGGTGACCGTCCGGCACGCGATGGCGAACGTCGTCCCTTCACCAACGACCGTGGCGACCGCAAGCCCTTCGGCGACCGCGGTGACCGTCCGGCACGCGATGGCGAACGTCGTCCCTTCAACAACGACCGTGGCGACCGTAAGCCCTTCGGTGACCGCCCCGAGCGTGGACCGCGGAACTTCGATGGCCCCCGCCGCGATAACGATGACCGCCGCTCCTTCGGCGGCGACCGCGACCGCAAGCCCTTCGGCGACCGCGGCGACCGTCCGGCCCGTGATGGCGAACGTCGTCCCTTCAACAACGACCGTGGCGACCGTAAGCCCTTCGGTGACCGCCCCGAGCGTGGACCGCGGAACTTCGGCGGTGACCGCAACGAACGCGGCGGTGCATGGGAAGAACGCCCTGCCCGGGTTCCCAATGCCAAGGACATCCGCAGCGCCAACCGTCCCGACCGCGAACGTTCTCCAGAAATTGACGAGGACGTCACGGGCAAGGAACTCGACCGCGCCACGGGCCACCAGATCAAGACCCTCGAGGAGCAGAGCGCAGGGTGGGTCGCAAAGCACCTGGTCATGGCTGGCCGCCTGATCGACATTGAGCCCGAACTGGCTTTCCAACACGCCCTCGCTGCAAGCCGCCGCGGCGGACGCCTCTCGGCGGTCCGCGAGGCTGTCGGTCTGACCGCTTACGCTGCGGGTCACTATGGAGAAGCGCTGCGCGAATTCCGTACGTACCGCCGCATCAGTGGATCCAACGTGCACCTGCCGGTGATGGCCGACTGCGAGCGTGGCCTGGGCCGCCCTGATCGCGCCCTTGACATGGTCCGCTCTCCCGAAGCCCAGGATCTTGATGCTCCGGGCAAGGTTGAGCTTGCCATCGTGGCCTCAGGTGCACGTGCTGATCTGAAGCAGCTTGATGCTGCTGTCAGCGAGCTCGAGATTCCGCAGCTGGACATCAACCGTGCCTTTTCCTACAGCCCCCGACTGTTCCGTGCTTACGCTGAGGCATTGACCGCAGTTGGAAGGACCGAGGAAGCGGACAAGTGGGCCCGCCAGGCGCTCGTGGCTGAGAATGCTCTGGGTGTGGGCGACTTTGCTGAGCCCGAGATCCTTGATCTTGGCTGGGACGAGCAGGAAGAAGCCGCCGCCCGCAAGCCACGCTTCGAGAAGCCGGCCCCGGATGCCGACGTCGTGAAGCCTGAAACGGAGACGGTCATCGTTGAGGCCGCAGCCGCTGATGTTGAGCATGATGACGTTGAGCTTGATGACGTCGAGTCGGATTACTTCGAATCCGATGACGCTGAATCTGACATCGATTCAGCGGACGAAGACGCAGAAGCAAAAGACGAAGACACCGAGAACGAGGGCTCCGACTCCCAGCATGGCTGATTCACTGATCTCATCGTTTGATGCTGTCCTTTCGGATCTGGATGGAGTGGTTTATGCAGGACCGCACGCCATTCCCGGGGCTGTGGAGTCATTGCAGCGTCTCGAAACCGTGGGTGTCGGCCTGGGTTACGTGACCAACAATGCCTCGCGCACCCCTGCCCAGGTCGCGGCGCATCTGCGTGAGCTTGGTGCGCCGGCTGAGGACCATCAAGTGGTTAGTTCCTCCCAGGCGGCAGGGGAGCTTTTGGCCTCCATGCTGCCTGCGGGGGCTCATGTCCTCATCACTGGCAGCGCGGCATTGGCCCATGAGATCGAACTGGTGGGACTCAAGCCGGTGCACAGTGCCGCCGAATCCCCGGTTGCCGTCGTCCAGGGATTCAACCCGGAGATTGGGTGGAAGGATCTGGCGGAGGCTTCGTATGTCGTAGCCGGGGGTGCCATGTGGTTTGCCACCAACACGGACATGTCCATCCCGCAGGCCCGCGGCATGGCACCGGGTAATGGAACGCTGGTTGCCGCGGTGGCGGCTGCCACGGGTAAGACGCCGTTGGTGGCAGGCAAGCCCGAAGCGCCCCTTTTCCACGCGGCAGCAAAACGGCTAAACGCCGATCGTCCGCTGGTTGTGGGCGACCGTTTGGACACGGACATTCTGGGTGGTAACCGCGCAGGATTTGCGACGGCGGCTGTCCTCACCGGTGTGGACACCACCCACACCATCATTGCGGCCCGCACTGACGAACGTCCGGATTACCTGCTGGCGGACCTTGAGGGCCTTTACGCGCCGTATCCGGAGGTTGTCAGCGACGCCGGTACATTCCGTTGCGGTGCAGCCACTGCAGTTGCCGGGGACGGGACCGTCACGGTGACTGGCCTTGAGAGTGATCTTGACGCATGGCGCGCGGCGTGCGCGGCATGGTGGGCAGTGGTTCCCGACACGGACGTTGCGCAGGCGCCGCAGCTGGAATGGCGAAATCACTAGACTGGTGCGATGACCGAGCCCCAACACTCAGAGCGTCAACACTTAGAGGCGGAACATCCTGAGCCGGAGCGACCTGCGGTCCAGTGGCCTGACGCCGCAAACCCCACAGGTGATCCGCTGGTGGACAGGGCACTCGGCCTGCTGGACGACGTCGCTAAATTGCCCGTGCCGGACCATGGCGAGCTGTACGCCGGTATGCATGACTCCTTGTTGGAAGCCTTGGATGCCGAACCCGGGCTTCCTGCAGTCCCCAAAAGCACCCCCAGCGATCCCTGCCCGGAAGGCGACAGCTAACGTATGTCAAGACTTGATCAGGAACTCGTCACCCGTGGGCTGGCGAGGTCCCGTACCCATGCCGCCAAGCTCATAAGTGACGGCAAGGTCAGCTCGGGCGGCAATGTCCTCGTCAAAGCCTCGCACCACGTGGATGCTACGACGGAGTTGGATGTCGAGTCCCACTTGGAGGACATCTACGTCAGCCGCGCCGGGCATAAGCTGGCCGGCGCGCTGAAGGCGTTTCCCGCCGTCGTGGTTTCCGGAAAGCGGTGTCTCGACGCCGGTGCCTCCACGGGTGGTTTCACTGACGTCCTGCTGCGGCAAGGTGCCGCCCAAGTGGTGGCGGTGGACGTGGGGCACGGCCAGCTGGTGACGCACCTTCGGGAGGATCCCAAGGTGGAGGTCCACGAAGGCCTCAACGTCAGGTATATGACGCCGGAGCAGATTGGCGGTCCGGCACAGCTGACGGTTGCTGACCTGTCCTTTATTTCGTTGACGCTGGTCCTATGGCCGCTGGCGCAGTGCACCGAGCCGGGCGGCGATTTGGTCCTTATGGTCAAACCGCAGTTTGAGGTTGGCAAGGAGCGTCTGAGCCGAACCGGCGTGGTGTCCTCAGAGAATGAACGGCGCCGGGCGGTGGCACAGGTCGCCCGCGCAGCAGTGGATGCAGGCCTTGAACTTCAGGACCTGGCAGCCAGTCCGCTTCCCGGGCAGGACGGAAATGTTGAATACTTCCTGTGGATGACGCGCAGGATGTCCTCGGTGTTGCCTAAGATCGAAGAGCGGGACGAGGACGTTGCTGCATTGATCAGGAAACTCTGGCCGAACCACTAGAAAGCAGATTCGATGAGCAGGCGTGTACTTGTCCTTGCCCACACTGGGCGGGAGGAATCGCTGCGCGCAGCGTGGGATGCCTGTACGCAACTGCATGCCTCTGGTCTGGTTCCCGTGCTGCAGAAGTCCGAACTTGCAGATATCGAACGGTTCTTTGGTGCCCTCGATACGCCCATCGAGATCCTCAACGATCACGTCAATCTGGAGGACGTGGAACTCGTGATGGTCCTGGGCGGCGATGGCACCATACTCCGCGCAGCTGAGCTGGTCCGTGAAGTCGATGTCCCGCTGCTGGGCGTCAACCTGGGTCATGTGGGTTTCCTCGCGGAAAGTGAACGCGCCGATCTGGCCCAGACGGTGGAGTGGATAGCCAGCCGTCAGTACACGGTGGAAGAACGCATGACCATCGATGTCCAGGTGTGGGTCAAGGGCCAGAAGATTTGGCACACGTGGGCTTTGAACGAGGCTGCCATTGAGAAGGCCAACCGTGAACGCATGTTGGAGGTTGTCACCGAGGTTGACGAGCGTCCTTTGACGTCGTTCGGCTGTGATGGTGTTGTCCTCGCGACGCCCACGGGTTCCACGGCCTACGCTTTTTCGTCAGGTGGCCCCGTCGTGTGGCCCGAAGTTGAGGCTTTGGTCATAGTTCCCATCAGCGCCCACGCACTTTTTGCCAAGCCCTTGGTGGTGTCACCCCGTTCCAAGTTGGCCGTCGAGATCATGAACCGGACAGACGCCTTGGGGGTCCTCTGGTGCGATGGCCGGCGATCGGTGGATCTCCCGCCGGGAGCGCGCGTTGAAGTAACGCGCTCGGCAACCCCGGTGCGGCTGGCACGGACGCACAAGACACCGTTCTCGGCCCGGCTTGTCCGCAAGTTCCAACTTCCCATCCACGGCTGGCGCGGCCCGGCGCCCCGGAGCGGCGAAGTGCACACTGGACCCATCCCTGTCATCCGCACCCTGTCACCGGCACCGTTGCCCAGCCCCCGGGACTCCGGAACGTCCCAGGACCTGGGGCACGGTGAGCCATCAGACCCCACGAATGCGAAGTGAACCATGCTCGAAGAACTCCGAATCCGTGACCTCGGCGTCATAACCGACGCCGCCCTGCCGCTGGGCCCCGGCCTGAGCGTCGTCACCGGCGAAACCGGTGCAGGCAAAACCATGGTGGTGACCGCCGTCGGACTTCTTCTTGGTGCCCGTTCGGACGCCGGCGCCGTTCGGAGTGGAGCCAAATCCGCGTCGGCGGAAGCTGTGCTGAAGCTCGATCCCGCGCACAGTGCGGTAGCCCGCGCCCAGGAGGCCGGCGGCGAGGCGGAAGAGTTCGACGGCGTTGCTGAGCTCCTGCTGGCCCGCACCGTTGGTGCCGACGGGCGTAGCCGGGCTTATGTTGGTGGGCGTGCGGCACCGGTGGGGGTATTGGCCGAGTTGGGCGAAAGCCTGGTGGTGGTCCATGGACAGTCAGACCAGATCCGGCTCAAGAGCGCTACCGCGCAGCGGCACGCCTTGGACAGATTTGCCGGAGCACCCCTCGCCAAGACGCTGGGGGAGTACCAAGGGCTGTTCAACCACTGGAAGGCCATCCAATCCGAACTTGAAACGCTGCGCAGCGAAGCCCGGGAGCGTTTGCGGGAGGCTGAGTCGCTGGACGCCGCCCTCAAGGAGATTGATGAGGTAGATCCCCAGCCGGGTGAAGACGAGACGCTCAAGGCCGAGGCCGTAAAACTGGCCAACGTCGAAGAACTGCGCTTGGCGGCAGCTGCGGCCCATGAGTCCCTCATTGCCGAAGAATTCGGAGACGCCGGCGACGCAACCACTATGGTGGATGCTGCGAAACGGACACTGGAGCACGTGGCCGAGCACGACGAGGAACTTCGATCCGCAGCCACCCGGCTGGCGGAGGTCGGCTTCCTCCTTAATGACATCGCCGCCGAGTTGTCCAGCTACCAGGCAGCGCTGGACACGGAAGGCCCTGAGCGGCTCTCCGAGATCGAGGAACGCCGGGCTGCCCTTGCCAAGCTGATCCGCAAGTATGCCCCGAGCATCGATGAAGTGCTTGAGTGGGCAGCTACAGCGAGGACCCGGCTTGACGAGTTGCAGGATGATTCCAGCCGCATCGAGTCCTTGGACGCCGAGGTTGCTTCCGCTGAGGCAACCCTGCGCAAGCTGGCGGCGGCCATCACCAAGTCGCGCCTCAAAGCTGCCAAGGACCTGTCAGCCCGTGTCAGCGCTGAGCTGAAGGCCTTGGCCATGGCCGACGCCTCTCTGGTCATCGAGGTGGATGGCAGCGGCGCGTTGGGCCCGTGGGGCACCGATGAGATCGCCTTCCTCCTCCAGCCTCACTCCGGTGCTCCAGCAAGGCCACTGGGCAAGGGTGCCTCCGGCGGTGAACTCTCCAGGGTCATGTTGGCGATCGAGGTAGTGCTTGCCGCGGTAGATCCTGTCCCGACGTTTGTCTTCGATGAGGTGGACGCTGGAGTTGGTGGGCGTGCTGCCGTCGAAATCGGACGCAGGTTGGCCATGCTCGCCCGGCACGTCCAGGTCTTGGTGGTGACGCATCTGCCACAGGTAGCGGCCTTCGCAGATCAACACATCCGCGTGACGAAAACTTCCGTGCGCGGCACTGATGGGAAGACAACCACCGGCTTCACATCCAGCGACGTTCAGCTTCTTAGCGACGACGAGCGGGTCAAGGAGCTTGCCCGCATGCTGGCCGGCCAAGAGGATTCCGAAAGTGCACAGGCGCACGCCCAGGAATTGTTGGACGACGCGAAGCTCCTGCCGCAGCGCGCCTAGCGCAGCGGGCGAGTGCGAGCACAATCACATCAGTGCGCTTAATCCCGCCCGGGTCTTGCTTGGAATGCGGTGGTGAGCAACTATTGACCATTTGGGGAATCCGAACGGACGCTTGGAAGGCGTAATTGATGATAAGCTCGAATTCCGTGGTGCAGCGATCAAATTCCCGTGTAAATTCCCGGTTCCCGGGCTCGTCCAAGACGACCAAACACATCTTCGTCACCGGTGGTGTGGCGTCCTCGCTCGGTAAGGGTCTGACGGCTTCCAGCCTCGGTCACCTGCTGCGGGCACGTGGTTTGTCTGTAACTATGCAGAAGCTCGATCCCTATCTGAATGTGGATCCGGGCACGATGAACCCCTTCCAGCACGGCGAAGTATTCGTGACGGATGACGGCGCCGAAACCGACCTGGACATCGGACACTACGAGCGCTTCCTCGATGAAAACCTCGAAGGTTCGGCCAACGTCACAACGGGCCAGATCTACTCCACCGTCATCGCCAAGGAACGTCGTGGCGAATACCTTGGAGACACCGTCCAGGTCATTCCCCACATCACCGATGAAATCAAGCGCCGCATGCGCCTGCCTGCTGAAGGCAAAAACGCTCCGGACGTCATCATCACCGAAATCGGTGGCACGGTAGGCGACATCGAGTCGCAGCCGTTCCTTGAGTCCGCACGCCAGGTTCGCCAGGATGTGGGCCGCAATAACGTCTTCTTCCTCCACGTTTCCCTGGTCCCGTACATCGGCCCTTCCCAGGAACTGAAGACCAAGCCTACCCAGCACTCCGTGGCTGCCCTCCGCTCCATTGGTATCCAGCCTGAAGCAATCGTGATCCGCTCGGACCGCGAAGTGCCCGATGCCATGCGCGAAAAGATCGGCCGCATGTGCGACGTCGATATCGACGCCGTGGTTAACGCCGCTGACGCACCCAGCATCTACGACATCCCCAAGACCCTGCATTCACAGGGCCTGGACTCCTACATCGTCCGTGCACTGGACCTGCCGTTCAAGGACGTTGACTGGAGCAAGTGGGACAAGCTGCTTGAAGCTGTTCACAACCCCAAGCACGAGGTCGAGGTCGCCCTGGTGGGCAAGTACATCGACCTACCGGACGCGTACCTCTCGGTCACCGAGGCACTCCGCGCCGGTGGTTTTGCCAACGAAGCCAAGGTCAAGATCCGCTGGGTCCCCTCGGACGAGTGTGAAACCCTGGCGGGTGCCACCAAGTCCTTGGCCGGTGTGGACGCCATTTGCGTTCCCGGCGGCTTCGGTATCCGCGGCCTCGAAGGCAAGCTTGGCGCTTTGAAATTCGCCCGCGAAACCAAGCTCCCGGTCCTGGGCCTGTGCTTGGGCCTGCAATGCATGGTGATCGAATATGCCCGCAACGTGGTTGGCCTTGAAGGTGCTTCCTCCAGCGAGTTCGAGCCCGATTCGAAATACCCGGTCATTGCCACCATGGAAGAGCAGCTGGACATCGTCGAAGGCAAGGGAGACCTTGGCGGCACGATGCGCCTTGGCCTCTACGAAGCCAAGCTTGACGAAGGCTCGGTCATTGCCGAGACCTATGGCACCACCACCGTCAGCGAACGCCACCGCCACCGCTACGAGGTCAACAACAAGTACCGCGACCAGATCGCTGCCGAGGGCCTGGTGTTCTCGGGTACTTCTCCTGACGGCAAGCTCGTGGAGTATGTGGAGCTTCCCCGCGAAGTCCACCCGTACTACGTAGCGACGCAGGCGCACCCGGAGCTCAGCTCCCGTCCCACGCGCCCGCACCCGCTGTTCGCAGGTTTGGTCAAGGCTGCCTTGGAGCGTCGCGAAGGTGCCCCCGTGGCCACCAAGACCGGCGCCCGCACGGTAGCTGCCAAGTAAACGCTAGTACTAACGAAGGACGGCGCGATGCCCGGTATTTCTGAAACCCCCCGCACATCAAGGCAGGTTTCGGACATGCCGAGCCCGCGCCGTCTTTTGTCTACCAGCAAGGTGTACGAAGGGCGCATTTGGGACGTTGTCAGCGACTCGTTCCAACTCAGCGACGGCACTGACACTCTGGTTCGTGATTACATCGACCACCCGGGCGCAGTAGCGGTGCTTCCCATGAACGTCGACGGCGAGATTCTGCTGCTGAAGCAGTACCGGCATCCGGTCGCCATGGATCTGTGGGAGATCCCCGCTGGCCTGCTGGATGTCGAAGGCGAGGACTTCGTGGTGGGGGCGGCCCGGGAGTTGGCCGAGGAAGCTGACTTGGTTGCGGTCACCTGGAACGTCCTTGTGGACTTCTTCAACTCGCCGGGTTCGTCCAGCGAGGCCGTCCGAATCTATTTGGCACGTGGCCTCAGCGATGTCCCCGTGGCGGACCGGCACGTCCGCACCGATGAAGAGGCAGAAATCGAGCTCCACTGGGTGCCTCTCGACGACGCCGTGAAGGCAGTGCTGGAAGGCCGGCTGCATAATCCGTCGGCGGTACTGGGGATTCTTGCTGCCGCTGCCGCGAAGGCCGATGGCTTCACCAGCCTTCGGCCAGCCAATGCGCCTTGGCCGGCTCATCCGAGCCAGCGCTGAGCATGGCCGAGGCCGGCACTCGAACCGCCAACGGCGTTGACCGCGCAATAACGGACTATCTGCAACACGTCGGCGTGGAGCGCGGCTTGGCGGCGAACACCCTGTCCGCATACCGCAGGGACCTCGCCCGGTACTCGAACTTCCTTTCGGCCCAGGGTGTGGAACGCCCGGGAAACATCACGCGACATCACGTGACGGCCTTCGTCCAGGCATTGTCCGACGGTTCCGACGGCGCCGCCGCCCTGGGGGTCCGCTCTGCTGCACGCACGGTGGTTGCTGTGCGTGGCCTCCACAAGTTTTGGGCGCTGGAAGGAACCACGACGGCGGACCCCGCCAGCGATGTGCACCCACCAATGCCGGGCAAGCGGCTTCCAAAAGCCATCAGCGTTGGTGAAGTGACGCGCATCTTGGAGGCCGCCGGGTCGGATAGCGCTACTGGACTACGTGACCGCGCATTGCTTGAATTCCTATACTCCACGGGTGCCCGCATCAGCGAGGCCGTGGGGTTGGACGTCGATGACGTTTCCCTCGAAGACACCGGCGGTGACCCTGCCATCGTTCGGCTGTTCGGCAAAGGTTCCAAGGAACGCTTGGTGCCCCTGGGCTCTTACGGTGCCCGCGCCGTCGGGGCCTATGTTGTCCGCGGCAGGCCGCTGCTGGCGTCCAAGGGGAAAGGCACTCCGGCGTTGTTCCTCAACGCCCGGGGTGGCCGGATCAGCAGGCAGAGTGCTTGGACCATCCTCAAGACGGCCGCCGAGAAAGCCAACATCACCAAAGATGTCTCGCCGCATACGCTGCGCCATTCCTTCGCCACTCACTTGCTTGAGGGCGGGGCGGACGTCAGGGTGGTTCAGGAGCTGCTGGGGCACGCGTCCGTGACCACCACACAGGTCTATACCTTGGTCACTGCGGATACGTTGCGGGAAGTTTACGCAGCGGCGCATCCCAGGGCCCTCGGCTAGCCAGGGCGCTGGGATAAATCCAGACCCTAAGATGACGCCCGAGTTACTCGAGCACGTTCAGCGTCAGCTCTACGGCGTCCACGAACAATGCCAGCAGCGATGTCCCCAAGCCAGCTACCAGCAACAGCCCGGGGTGTGCGAGGCCAACCACCACGCGCTTGAGCCGGGGCCGTCCGCGGAGGAACTTCTTCGGGACGCGTGTTTTCAGCGGTATCTGCCGCCAGCCCCGCAACCGGCGCAGGAACCAGGCACAGCGCACAATGAACGCCATCCACAGGATGGAGAGCACCAAGGGAACCGCTGCCAGCATGAGGTTGAATCCCAGTGCCGTGACTTCCTTTTCGGAATCGCCAATCACGGACTGGACAGTGGTGGAGATGGAGGCGCTCATCACCACGGAGGCGGCCCACACCATGAATGCCGCCACCAGGGCGAGGAATCGGACGAAGAAGTGGCCCAGAACTGTCGCGTCCACAGCGCGGAGGTGGCTTCGCGGCGTGGCATGCAGCACCACAAGCGTGGAGATCAAGGTGGGCAGTGCGGCCACGAGGACCAGCAGGTACCAGGTCCAGCCGGCCAGGTCCACCACTTCGTCCAGAACGATAAGCCCCGCCCACACTACGGTCCAGGCCCAGCCCGCATAAAGCGGGTGTTTGACCAGCCACCGGGGAAGCCAGGCGTCCCGGTCAGGTTTAGCCGTGGGGACTATTTCGGCGGCACCGGCACCGGAACTGTCGCTGGACGGCGGCTCTCCAACGGCGTCGACGGCGGCCACCTTGGCTCGCCCGTTACCCCCACCTTCAGTCATGGGCTCACTGTAGCAATGGCGGCAGCGTCAGGGGAGATCAGGTTAAGGTAGGCAGCATGACTGCAGCCCACGTGACCTTGTGCTTCCTCCTCCGCGACGGCGCGGACGGCGAACATGTCCTGCTCGGGACCAAGAAGACAGGTTTTGGCCGGGGCAAGGTGGTGGGTGTCGGCGGACATGTGGAGTTGGGGGAGACGGCGTCTCAGGCGGCATGCCGGGAGGTCATGGAGGAAATCAACGTCGTCGTTCACGCGAAGGACCTGATACCCGCCGGAACCGTTGACTTTGTGTTTCCTGCCAGGCCCGACTGGAACATGGCCACTACGGTGTTCCTGACCCGGGCTTGGGAGGGAGATCCGTCGGAAAGCGACGAGATCGCTCCGGCGTGGTTCCCTGTGGCAGAGCTTCCTGTGGACCGCATGTGGGCTGATGCCGAACACTGGCTCCCCGCCATGATCTCCGGCCAGCGTATCGCCGTACGGGTGGCCTTGGCGGCAGACAACGAGAATGTGGCTGACGTCCACACGGTTGAGTGGGTGGACCCGGAATAACCGGTTCCAAACATCAACGACGGCGGTCCGGTCGCCTTTCGGTGACCGGACCGCCGTCGTACGTCTCGCTGGAAAAGCAGAGCGTTAGGGCACGTGCCGCTCTTCCGGCCCGTTGTATTCGCTCAGCGGGCGGATCAGTGAGTTCGAGGCCACCTGCTCCATGATGTGGGCGGTCCAGCCGGTGATGCGGCTGGCGACGAACAGCGGGGTGAACGTCTGGGTGTCGAATCCCATGAGGTGGTACGTGGGTCCGGCCGGGTAGTCGAGGTTGGGCTTGATGGCCTTGGCCTCGTCCATGGCCTGCTCGAGCCCGTTGTACAGGCCCAGGAGTTCGGGGCGTCCGTAGTGGGCGATCATCTTGTCCAGGGCGGCTTTCATGGTGGGCACGCGGGAGTCGCCGTGCTTGTAGACGCGGTGCCCGAAGCCCATGACCTTCTTCTTCTGGGCCAGGGCGTCTTCCATCCAGGCCCGGGCGCGGGTGGCGGCTTCCTCGAGGGATTCCTCGCTGCGGATGCCGATCTCATCGAAGGTGTGCATCACGGCCTCGTTCGCTCCGCCGTGCAGCGGACCCTTCAGTGCGCCGATCGCCGCGGTGACGGCTGAGTGCAGGTCAGCGAGCGTGGAGGTGACGACGCGGGCGGTGAAAGTGGAGGCGTTGAAGGAGTGCTCCGCGTACAGGATCATCGAGACGTTGAACGCCTCCACCACCTCCGGAACCTGTTCTTCGCCGAACGTCATCCACAAGAAGTTGGCCGAATAGTCAAGGTCCTCACGCGGTTCAACGGGTTCCTGTCCGCGGCGGCGGCGCTGGTCATAGGCCACCACGGCGGGCATGGCAGCCCACAAGTCGATGGCCTTCTTCATATTCGCTGCGGGGGAGGAATCCTCGGCCAGTTCGTGCCGGGCGCCCAGCACCGACGCTGCCGTGCGGCACACGTCCATTGGGTGCGCCGTGGTGGGCAGTGTATCCACCACTGACTTGACCACGGGGTCCAGTGCACGCCCTGCGCGCTCGCGGGCGGTGAATTCCGAGAGCTCTATTTCGTTGGGCAGTTCGCCGTTCCACAGCAGGTATGCCACTTCTTCGAAGCTGCATTTGGCGGCCAGTTCCTGGACTGGATACCCGCGGTACAGCAGCGAGTTGGTGTCCGGGTTGACCTTCGAGACGGCGGTGTAGTCCACCACGACGCCGGCAAGGCCTTTTTTGATGTCTTCAGCAGCCATGCTGAACTCCTTCGTTCATAATGCAAGCGGCCCGGAAGTCCCGGACTGCCTGCTTTCCCCTGTATGAATCCCGGGACCTAGCGGAGGCCAGGTACCTGGAAGTTGAAAACGCCGGTATCGAATTGGTTGTATGCCTCGTAGTCGACGAGTTCGTAGAGGCGCGCACGCGTGAGCATGTTTTCCACTTGCGCTTCTTGGGTCCCCGCAGCCTTAATCGATTCCAGAGTACGCTCTGCAGCGCGCATGGCAATGCGGAGGAGGGTGACGGGGTAGATGATCATGTTCACGCCGACGGTTTGGAGTTGGTTGACGGTGAAGAGTTCGCTTTTGCCGAATTCGGTCATGTTGGCGAGGATGGGCACGTCGACGGCGTCGCGGATGGCTTGGAACTCGTCCAGGTCGCGCATTGCTTCGGGGAAGATCGCGTCGGCGCCGGCGTCAACCAATGCTTTGGCCCGGTCTTGGGCTGCCTGGATTCCATCTGTGGCGCGGATGTCGGTGCGGGCCATGATGAGGAAGTTCGGGTCGCGGCGGGCGTCTGCTGCGGCGCGGATGCGTTTGGTGGCGGTGTCGATGTCGACGACGTTTTTGCCGTCCAGGTGGCCGCAGCGTTTGGGGTTGAACTGGTCTTCGATGTGGCAGCCGGCCAGGCCGGCGTTTTCGAGTTCCTGGATGGTCCGGGCCACGTTCATGGGTTCACCGAAGCCGGTGTCGGCGTCCACGAGGGAGGGCAGGTCGGTCATGCGGGCGATCTGCCCGGCCCGGGTGGCTACCTCGGTGAGGGTGGTCAGGCCGATGTCGGGCAAACCCAAGTCGTTGGCGAGGACGGCGCCGGAGATGTAGACCCCGGCGAAGCCCTTTTCCTCGATCAGCCGGGCGGAGAGGGGGTTGAACGCGCCCGGGAATTGCTGCACGGTCCCGGAGGCCAGCAGCTCCCGCAGCTTGAGGCGTTTCTGTTCGGGTGTGGTTGTGGAGTACAGCATTTAGAACAGTCCCTTCGGAGCTGCTTCGAGGTTGATGATGCCGGGGGCGGCGGTGATGTTCAGTTGGTCCAGTTCACCTGTCCCGAGTTCGGGGAGGCGTTCGACGGCGGTGAGGAACCGTTCGATTTCGGCGTCCTCGACGAGACCGGCGGCGAGGGTGCGGAACTTGTGGATGTACTGCTCCCGGGCGAAGGGCCGGGCACCGAGCGGGTGCGCGTCGGCGACAGCGATGTCATCGGTGATGACGGTGCCGTCGGTGAGGGTGATTTCGACGGTGCCGCCGAAGGCTTTCTCGGAGATGTCCAGGGAGTGGTAACGGCGGGTCCATTCCGGGTCCTCGACCGTGGTGACCTTCTGCCAGAGGTCCACGGTGTCCGGACGGGTAGCCCGTTCGGGGGCGTAAGAGTCCACGTGGTGCCAGGTACCGTCTTGGAGGGCGACGGTGAAGATGTACGGGATGGAGTGGTCCAGGGTTTCGCGGGACGCGGTGGGGGAGTATTTCTGGGGGTCGTTCGCGCCGGAGCCGATGACGTAGTGGGTGTGGTGGCTGGTTTTGATCAGCACGGAGGCCACGTTGGCGGGGTCGGTGGTTTCGGGGTGCTCGCGGTTGAGCTTGCGGGCGAGGTCGATCCAGGCCTGGGCCTGGTACTCGGCGGAGTGTTCCTTGGTGTAGGTGTCCAGGATGGCGCGCTTGGCCTCGCCGGGCAGGGGCAGGGGGACTTCGTAGGAAGCGTCCGGGCCGTCGAGCAGCCAGGCGATCACGCCGTCTTCGCCTTCGTAGATCGGCACGGGGGAGGTTTGGCCGCGCATGGAACGGTCCACGGCTTCGACGGCCATTTTGCCCGCGAACGCCGGTGCGTGGGCTTTCCAGGTGGAGATTTCGCCCTTGCGGGATTGCCGGGTGGCGGTAGTGGTGTGCAGGGCCTGGCCCACGGACTGGAAGATCGTCTCAACATCCAAACCCAACAACGTGCCGATCCCGGCCGCGGCCGAGGGGCCGAGGTGGGCGACGTGGTCGATTTTGTGCTGGTGCAGGCAAATGGCTTTGACCAGGTTCACCTGGATCTCGTACCCGGTGGCGATGGCACGGACCAGATCCTTGCCGTTGGAACCGACGTGCTGGGCGACGGCCAGGATCGGCGGGATGTTGTCCCCGGGGTGGGAGTAATCCGCAGCCAGGAACGTGTCATGGTAATCCAGTTCCCGCACCGCCACCCCGTTCGCCCAGGCAGCCCATTCGGGGGAGACCTGATCGGTGATACCGAACACGCGGGCGCCTTTGCCGTTCGCGGACGGGGCGTGGGTCAGGGCCTGGGCGCGGGCTGCGACAATCGGGGCCCGGTTCAGCGAGGCGATGGCGACGGAGGCGTTGTCGATGATCCGGTTGATCACCATGTCAGTGACCTCGGGCGTCACTTCGACGGGGTCGGCGGCGACCACGGCGATCTTGTGCGCCAACTGCTCCTCGCGGGGCAGGTTCTCTTCGGACTTGTAGACGCGGACGTGGTGGTTCTTGACCATGATGCTCCTTCTCGGCAGTGGTGTTTCCAGGCAGGTGACGCTAGGCAGGGTGTTTGAGGGCAGTGCTGTGGGTGGCTTTGACGTGGGTGAGGCTGCGGTGCAGGTGGACGGTGGTGGCCGCCTCGGCCAGCCGCGGGTTGCCCGCGGCGATGGCCTCCGCGATCGCGGCGTGCTCCGCTGCGGCGGCGTGGAGCCGTGCGGCGTCATCGGCCGCGAGCCTGCGGACCCGGACCAAATGGACCCGGAGGCTCCGCATCGCCTGGGCCAGGTAGGAATTGGAGACCGCAGCGTCAATCGCCTCATCCAGGCGGCCCACCAAGGCGTAGTACTCGTGCCGTGCCGGGTCGTCGTCCCGGAGCAGTTCAGGTGCCAGCAGCAGTTGGGTATGCAACTCGGCGAACACACCCGGCTCGCCGCGCTGGGCAGCCAGGGCAGCGGCCCTGACCTCAAGGGTTTCCCGCAGCTCGAACAACTCGTCGATGCTCTCCAGCGAAATATCGGTCACGACGACCCCGCGGCCCCCTGCCGCCGTCGTCAACCCCTCAGCAGTCAGCCGGCCCAACGCCTCCCGCACCGGCGTCCGGGACACCCCAAGACGCTCGGACTGCTCCACCTCCGCCAAGACGCTACCCGGCCGCAGGCGCCACTCAATGATGTCCTCACGAAGGGCCGCATAGGCCCGATCACTGGCACGCATGACCCCAGTGTATACACAAACGAATCATCCAGTCATCAAACTGGATAGATAATCATCCTGTGTATACATTCAGCTTCTTGCGATGTAGTACGCGTTGAACGGATCATCGTCGAGTTCCTTCACGTCCACCGAGCGGAAACCTGCGTCCCGAAGCATGGCCGATGCCCGCTGTATCCCCCATACCGTTCCAAGTCCCTCGCCTCCTTGGCCCAGCGAAACGGCCATGCAATGGAAGGTGGAAATGGTGTAGAGGAATGCGGCCCACGGAAGGCTTGCATTGTCCTCGAGTCGGCTGGAGGCCTTGATGTCCACCATGAGGAACGTTCCGCCCGGCTTGAGCGCCCTTCGGATGTTGGCGAGGACCTGCGTAGGGCTTGCTTGGTCGTGAATGGCGTCGAATGCCGCCACCAGGTCGAATTCGTCCGCGACGTCGAGGCGGGTGACATCCTGCAGGACGAACTGGACGTTGGTCAGTCCCAGCGATGATGCTTCGGCGGTGGCTGCTGCCAATGCCTCGGCCGAGAAATCGTAACCGGTGAAGGAACTCGCCCCGAAAGCAGCTCCCAGCAGATTCACCGCATGGCCTTCTCCACATCCGATGTCCGCGACGGAGATTCCGTTGCGCAGTGCCTCCACGCAGCCTGTCAGGGGAAGGATCGTCTCCACGAGTGATGCATCGTTCACTGCAGCGCTTTCAGAAGCCATGATGTGATGGAACCGGGGGTAATCCTCGTAGCTCGTTCCGCCGCCCGTCCGGAACGCATGGACGATCTTCGGGGCCACCTCGCCCATCAGCGGGACATACTGCAACGTTCGCGCAAGATTTTCGGTTCCTGCCCCGGTAACCACAGGCACGAATTCAGGGCGCAGGCGATACGTTCCATGGTCCGGGTGGTAGTCGACGAACCCGGCCGAGGTCATGCCGCCCAACCATTCCCGGACATAGCGTTCGTTGAGGCCGGCCGCATCCGCGATAAGGCTACTCTGGGCCGGCGGGAGGGCCGCCAGGGTCTCGAAAAGGCCGGTTTGATGGCCGACCACCACCAACAGGGCGATGGACGAATCGTTCAGGATCCCGATCAATCGGCCAGTGGCCTCTTCCACGGCCTCCTCCGGGGTCGTGGATGTTTCCCAATGCTCGGCCTGGTTGCTGCTCATGGCTTGTCCTTGATGATGCGGGGGTCGGCCTACCCGGCCCGTTATCCGTAACTTCAAAATAAGGCCGCGGAGCCTTGCAGCGCGCCCGGGAAAACCTGCATCTTTTCGAGTGCCATGGGCAAAAATATGCAGGACTCAACCCCGGGGGTGCTCGGGTATCCCGTGGTGACGAGCCCAAGCGGCGGCAGCGGTCCTGGAGTTGACGCCGATCTTGGTGAAGATGTTCGCCAGGTGACGGCTGGCTGTTTTTTCGGAGATGGTGAGGATCTGAGCTATATGCCTGTTGCTTGATCCGGACAGCACGCAGCCCAGTACTTCCATTTCCCTGGCGGTCAGCCCGTCCAGATCATGATCAACCGTCGGCGCGGCACTTGGGGCCGCGCCAAGCTGGGCACGGATGGCGGCGGCGGTTGCACGTTCGGCGTCGGCCGCGCCGGTCTCGCCAAGTGCCGCCCGTACTGATGACATCCGCTCATGGATCCGAGCCAGCTCATAGCGTAGATGCTGGGAGCGGTAGCCCTGTGCTGCCGCCTCGAGATCCGGCAGCGACTGGACCCAGCGGCGCTGGGCCATCAACAACGCACCCCTGGCATGATGCGCCCAGGCGAGCAATCCCGCCGTTCCGTAGAAAGCGGCAGACCCTTCCAATTCGCGGCAGTACACCTCAGCGCCGACAGTGTCCCGGGGTGCCAGCAACTCCACGAGCGGTAGCAGCAACCACGCCCGTCCAAGACGGCCACGGTCTGCCAACGCTGCGCGGAGGTCTGTGAGCGCCTCCTCGCCTTTTCCAGCATCCGCCAGCAGCAAAGCCGATCCTGGCTGAGCATCCACGCCGAGGGCACGCGCCATGGCATACGCCGCTTCGGCACCGGACCGGTTTCCCCGCCGTCGTCGAATATCGCCCAGTTCACAGAAGCAGTCGGCGGCGATCCAGGCATGAGCGTTACGGAGGCGCTCCGCGAGGTGCGCCAGTTCCTCCTCCGCCTGCTTCCAGCCGCCTTCGGCGCTGATCAGCTGCAGTTCGTGGACCCGGACGATTCCCGAGTACACGAAGGACGTTGATAGCCCGGCGCACCACGATGCCAGAGCATCGGTCCATGCCCTCATACGGGAGTAGTCGGCCAATTCGTAGCAGAGGTGGATGACGGAGCAGTAGATATCGCCGCCCCACTCCGCCGATACCTGGCCGGCCATGACGGGAAGCAGGGCTTGGTCGAGGTCTGCGAAGCCGCGCACCGCCTGCCCTTTGCGGACGGCGGCGAGACCGGACAACATGAACGCGAAACTCCCCAGCTCCGGAGCTTTCAACCTGCTGTTCATGGCCGTCAGCTGAAGGGAAGCAGCAAGGGCAGAGTCGGCATCTCCCTCGAGATAGATTGCGTCGTTGCCCTCCAAATACAGCAGGTAACCGTGTTCCGCGGACTCGGGAAGCGTGGCCAACAGACGCCGGGCCCGGTTCAGCCACGCTGAGGACACTGCGATGTTCCCCCGAACACCCCACTGCAACGACAACGTCAGGGCAGACTTAGCGGCGGCCTGGACCTGTTCACTTGCGACCAAGCGGTGAAAGACTACCTCGGACAGTGCCATGGAATCCTGAACATCGCCCAGCCACCATTTGGAGCGTGACAGGATTTCAAGGTCGTCCACACCCAGCGCGGTTTCCGCCGCAGCGTCTTCCATGACCCGACGCGCAGTATCCCAGTCTCCGCGGGCAAAGGCCTCGCGGGCGTTCACGAGTTGCTGCTGCGCTGGAATCATCGGCACTGGTGACATGGACTCTCCATGGGTTTGCACCAGCTTACTGCGGGAGGTAGGGGGAGCGGGAGGACCCTAACCGCGGTTCCAGCCGTATTCGTTTTCCGGTCGACCCGGGGTGCCGTACCGTGGCGCCCGGGTGACTGTTCCGGCGTCGGCAAGGTATTCCAAATACCGGCGGGCGGTGACACGGGACATCCCCAGCGCGTCCATGACCTCACTCGCGGACACGGGTTGCTGCCCCGCCCTCACCAGGTCCTTCACTGATTCCAGCGTTGAGCCGGATAGCCCCTTGGGCAGGGGCAGTTCCGTGGGAGCGCGAAGACTCGCGAACGCCTGGTCGACGTCACTCTGCGAGGCTCCTGCTTTGGAGATCCCGGACATCGAGCCCGCCAGCTGTTCGCGGAACGTCCGGTAGCTGCTGAGCTTGTCGGCAAAAGTGGCGTAGGTGAAGGGCTTGATGAGGTACTGCACAACGCCTATGGACACGGCGCTGCGCACGATGTTCAGTTCCCGTACCGCAGTGATGGCGATGATGTCGGCAAAGACTCCCGCGGAACGCATACGGCGGGCGACGTCCAAGCCGTGAAGGTCAGGCAGGTTCATGTCCAGCAGGACGAGGTCCACAGGGGAGCCGGACGCCGCGAATTCGCCCAGGATGCGCAAGGCCGATTGGCCATCCGGTGCCGTCCCCACCAAGGTGAAGCCGTCCAAGCGGCCAATGTAGACCGAGTGGGCGTCCGAGGCTATCGGCTCGTCCTCCACCACCAGGACGCGGATGTCAGTCATGCCTTCTCTTCCTCGGGAACCGGCGCGGGGAGCAGAACATGGAACTGTGCTCCGCCGGGATTGCTGATGGTCATCGTACCGTTGAGCCGCTCCACCGCCTGACGCACCAAGGCGAGGCCAACGCCCCGCCCATGGGCACCGCGCGGGTTTCCTTCCGGGGACTTCGTGCTGAAGCCGTACTGCAGCACGTCATCGACGGAGTCCGGATTGATGCCGCTGCCTGAGTCCCGCACCGTAAATTCGACGGCGGCAGGCCCGGCTTCCACGTCCAGCTCCACCTTGCGTGGAAAGTCGCCGGCAGCGGCAGCGTCAATCGCGTTGTCCAGCAGGTTCCCGAGAATGGTCACCAGGTCCTGGATCTCCAGGCCACGGACGCCGGAGCTCCCAGACGTCCGGACCACCAATTCCACCCCGCGTTCGTGGGCTTCGGCCGCCTTGCCCATCACCAAAGCGCTCATGACGGGCTCGTCCACGGAGGCCACCATGTCATCGGTGAGTTGCTGGCTGAGTTCAAGATCCTTGGTGGCAAAGTCCAAAGCCTGGGGCGTGCGGCCCAACTCCAACAGGGAAACGATCATATGGAGCCGGTTTGCGTGCTCATGTGTCTGGGCGCGCAGGGCATCGGAGAGCGTCTTCATCGTCTGGAGTTCCGTGCCCAGGGACTCGATCTCGGTTCGGTCGCGGATAGTGGCCACCGTGCCGTAGACGGCGGGTTTCTGCCGGCTGCGCTCAGGCACTGGTCCCACCGCAGGGGCCTGATTGACTACCAGGATCCGCGGACCGGTGAGGTGGATTTCGTCGTGTGCGGGCCTGCCGGATTCGAACAGCGCTCGCAGGCTGCCGTCGAAGGGAAGATCAGAGAGCTTCGGCGCCTCGGCAGGTACCCGGTCGGCGTCGGAAGGTTCCAGTCCCAGCAGCTCTGCGGCTTGGTCGTTGTACATCACCGCCTTGCCGTGAGTGTCAATCAGGATCACGCCTTCGCGGACGGAGTGGAGGACGGACTCGTAGTACGCGAACAGTTGTGCCAGCTGTTCGGGCCCCCAGCCGCGGGTAACCGATCGAAGGTATCGTCCAAGCAGCCACGACGCGAAGGAACCGAAGACCAACACCACCAAGGCGATTCCACCAATCACCCCCAGCCTCTCGGCAACGTCGGTGTCCACGGTGCGGACCGTGATGCCGGCAGCCACCAGGGCTTTGACACTTCCGCCGGCGTCCTTGACGGGAGCGATGGTTCTGACCGAAGGACCCAGGGTTCCTGCAGTAACTTCGGTGAAGGTTTCGCCACCGAGGGCTGGTTCGATCGTCCCGATGTAGGGCTTGCCCAGTTCCTCGGTCCGAGGGTGGGTCCAGCGTGTCCTGTCCGGAGCCATGATGGTGATGAAATCAGCGTCGGCGTCGTCCATGACTTCCCGTGCATAGGGCTGGAGGATGGCTGAAGGATCTGCCGTTGAAGCCGCCTCCAGGACAAGGGGGTTGTTGGCCAGGGAGGTGGCGATCGCCTGCATCCTCGCTCCTGCTTCGTCGTAAGCCCTGTCCCGGGCTTCCACAACGGAGAACGCGCCGAAGACCGCCGTCAGTACCAGGACGAACAATAGATTCGCCACGAACAAGCGCCGGGCGATGCTCCAGCTGTGAAACACGTGGGCCTCCCATGACCAATATGACCGCAACGGTGATGTGTGTCACCAACGGCTCAATGATGGATATCACACAAGGGCAGCGGATTGGACATCAGTGCAGGACCGCAGCGCCTTACACAGTATCCAGAAGGAGAATCCCATGACCTCTCAACGAGGAGAGTCGGCAGTAGCCGCCAAAGGTGGACGCAAGGGGCTCGACAAGTCGCATTACCTGTACATCGCGGTCATCCTGGCCGTAGTACTCGGCGCCGTGGTCGGCCTGATGTTCCCCGAGGTCGGCAAGTCCCTCAAGCCGCTCGGTGACGGCTTCATCAAACTCATCAAGATGATGATTGCCCCTGTCATCTTCTGCACCATCGTCCTGGGCATCGGTTCCATCGCCAAAGCCGCAACCGTTGGCAAGGTCGGGGGACTCGCCTTGGGCTACTTCGTGGCAATGTCCACTTTTGCCCTCGCCATTGGCTTGGTGGTGGGTAACCTGATCCACCCGGGCGATGGGCTCAAGCTGACCCCGTACGATCCCACCAAGAAGGCCGACACCAACAGCACGGTGGACTTCCTCCTGGGAATCATTCCCGGTGACATCCCTGTCCTGCCCACGCTTCTGGCTGCCATCCTGGTCGGTTTCGCACTGCAGAAGATGGGGAAGCAGGGTGCCCCCATCCTCACCGCCATCGGACACGGACAGCGACTTGTCTTCCGTATCCTCATCATGATCATGTGGCTGGCCCCCGTTGGAGCATTCGGTGCCATCGCCGCCGTCGTTGGTGCCACCGGCGCCCAAGCGATCCTCAGCATGTTCACCCTGATGCTGGCCTTCTACGTAACCTGCGCACTCTTCATCGTGGTCATCCTCGGCACGCTCCTCCGTGCAGTGGCTGGAGTCAACATCTTCAAGCTCATGAAGTACTTGGCCCGCGAGTACCTCCTGATCTTCTCCACCTCCTCCTCCGAGGCAGCGCTGCCCCGCCTGATCGCCAAGATGGAGCACCTGGGTGTCTCCAAGCCGGTTGTCGGCGTCACGGTTCCCACGGGCTACTCCTTCAACCTCGACGGCACCGCGATCTACCTGACAATGGCTTCGCTGTTCGTAGCCAACGCCATGGGAACGCCGTTGGATCTCGGCGCCCAGATCTCCCTGCTGGTCTTCATGATCATCGCCTCCAAGGGTGCTGCAGGCGTCACGGGTGCCGGCCTTGCAACCCTTGCCGCCGGCCTCCAGGCACACAAGCCGGAGCTCCTGGGCGGCGTGGGCATGATCGTAGGAATCGACCGCTTCATGTCCGAGGCCCGCGCACTGACCAACTTCACCGGCAACGCAGTTGCTACGGTCCTGATCGGTACCTGGGTAAAGGAAATCGACAACGGCCAGGTGGAGCGCGTCCTCTCAGGCGATGAGCCCTTCGATGAGCAGACCATGATCGCCCACGGTGGCGAGGAAGAGGTCGCCCCCGAAACCGGGACCCGCGAAAAGGCAACGGTCTAGAAGGGCCAGCCTCAGCGCAACCCAGTAAGCCAAGGCCGGCACCCCACGAGGTGCCGGCCTTCGCTTTTCCGCCGTCAAAGGACGGCCTGCCGGGCAACCTTCGACCTCAACCAGAGGGTAAAGGCTCACGAATTGTCCAATGTCAAGTTCCCCGAATAACCGTGTCGGCCACTGTAGCCTAAGGGGGTAGCAGCGCTGTCGCCGGGGGCGCAGCGGCAGGGAAGATCGTCGTCGAAAGAGTGGTTAGATACGTGAGCATCGAACGGGGAACAGCTACGCTGGAAGGCACCGAGCTCGATCTGGAAGACGCCATCATGGGGCCCACGGGCCGTCCTCACCGCGAATTCCCGGAACCTGCTCCACTGGCCTCCCACGGTCCGGCGAGAGTCATCGCCATGGTCAATCAAAAGGGAGGCGTGGGTAAAACCACGTCCACCATCAATCTCGCGGCGGCGCTCGCAGAGTACGGTCGGCGTGTCCTTTTGGTGGACTTTGATCCGCAGGGTGCACTTTCGGCCGGTCTCGGGGCCAACCCCCACGAGCTCGACCTCACCGTTTACAACGTCCTGATGGATCGCAAGGTGAACATCCGGGATGCGATTCAGCAGACCGGTGTTGAAGGCGTCGACCTCCTGCCCGCCAACATCGACCTCTCCGCTGCTGAAGTCCAGCTCGTCAACGAGGTGGCCCGCGAGCAAGTCCTGGACCGCGCACTCAAGAACGTCGAGGATGATTACGACGTCGTACTGATTGACTGCCAGCCGTCGTTGGGCCTGCTGACAGTGAACGCGCTGACTGCAGCCCATGGCGTCATCATCCCGTTGATCTGCGAGTTCTTCGCCTTGCGCGCCGTTGCGCTGCTGGTGGAGACCATTGAGAAAGTACAAGACCGCCTCAACCCGCGCTTGCAGGTGGATGGCGTGCTGGCCACAATGTACGACGCCCGCACCCTTCACAGCCGTGAAGTGATCTCGCGCCTGGTTGAAGCTTTCGGTGACAAGGTCTTTGAGACTGTCATCAAGCGTTCCATCAAGTTCGCCGACGCCACCGTGGCCGCCGAGCCAATCACCAGCTACGCCGGCAACCACATCGGCGCCGACGCTTACCGCCGCCTTGCCAAGGAACTGATCTCGCGCGGCGGCGCGCCCTAGCGGACGGTGGGACCGTCACTCGCCCCGACCGCCGAAGCGGAAACCTCCGCTGAAGCGGAAGCGCCCGACGCCGGTACCTCCGGAGCCCCTAAAGCCGGCTTCGAGGTACGGCTGGCAAACTTCACCGGCCCCTTTGATCTCCTGCTAGGCCTCATTTCCAAACACAAACTGGACATCACCGAGGTGGCGCTTGCAACCGTCACCGATGAGTTCATCAAGTACATCCGCCGCCTCCAGGAGCTGGGGGAGGACTGGGCGCTGGATGAAGCCAGCGAATTCCTGGTTATCGCTGCAACCTTGCTTGACCTGAAGGCGGCCCGGCTCCTGCCTGCAGGTGAGGTGGAGGACGCAGAGGACATTGCGCTCCTGGAGGCAAGGGACCTGCTCTTTGCCCGGCTCCTCCAGTACAAGGCCTTCAAGCAGATCGCAGGGATCCTTGGCGGGACACTGGAGCAGGAAGCCCGCCGGTACCCCCGCCAAGTCGCGTTGGAAGGCCATTTTGCCGCGCTGCTTCCCGAGCTTGTGTGGCGGCACACTCCGGAACAATTCGCCGAACTTGCTGCCAAGGCGCTCAAGCCCAAAGATGCTGCGCCCGAGGAAGTGGGCTTGGGCCACCTTCACGCACCTCCAGTGAGCGTTAAGGAACAGGCTGAGATCATGGGCTACCGCTTGAAGCTGGGCGCGCCGCTATCCTTCCAAACGTTGATTGCCGATGCCGAGACCGCGTTGGTGGTGGTGGCACGCTTCCTGGCGTTGCTGGAGATGTTCCGTGACCGGGTGGTTGCCTTCGAACAGCCCGAACCGCTGGCTGAGCTGACGGTTCGGTGGACAGGTGATGATGCCGGCTGGGACGGTTCCAGCCTGAGCGAGGAGTACGAATCAGGAACAGAAGCGGATCGAAGCGGGGAAAACGCCAGTGAGTGAACACGAAACGCTCCAAGACGGGTTGGCTGAACTGGAGGCCCTGCCCGGCGGTGCGCGGGCGGCATTGGAGGCGGTCCTTATGGTCATTGATGAGCCGGCCACCTCGGAGGAGCTGGCCGCCGGACTCAACGTGACGGTCGCCGTCGTCGAGGATTTGCTGCAGGACCTGCAGCGGGAGTATAGGGGCTATACTGTTAAAGCCCCGGACGTGGATGCTGTCGGCTTTGCCGCTGCCAGTACTGCACCCCGGGGTTTTGAATTGCGGAACGTCGCCGGTGGGTGGCGGATCTATTCACGGTCGGAATTTGCCGACATCGTGGGCAGGTTCGTCCTCGAGGGCCAGACCACCAGGCTTACTCAGGCAGCGCTTGAGACCCTGGCGGTGATTGCTTACCGGCAGCCGGTCTCCAGGGCCCGGGTGTCTGCCATTCGCGGCGTCAACGTCGATTCCGTAGTCCGGACGCTTACCCAAAGGGGTTTGATCGAGGACTCCGGAAACGATCCCGAATCGGGAGCTGTCCTTTACCGGACAACCTCGTACTTCCTGGAACGGATGGGCATCGGTTCAGTGGCTGAACTGCCACAGCTCTCGCCGCACCTTCCGGGTTTGGAAGGGATCGACGAGTACTACGACGCAAGCCGGATGTAGCCACGGCCCACACCGGCACTGCAGGACAACTTCATACTGATTCACGGCACCTGACCAAGGTGCACAGCGACAAGGGGGCAGACGATGTCTGCCCGGCTGGCTAGTGTTGATTCCAACACCAATTGCCGGCCATTACTACACAAGGACGGGTCATGACACAGGCGGGACGCCAGAGTTCACCACGTAACAGTTCGGGACGCAACAGCTCCGGACGCAATGAGGCCAAGGGCGGCACCGGCCGCTCCAACGCCGGCGGCTTCTCGGGCCGCGGCGGCAGCGCCGGCGCTGGAAAGCGCAACTTCACCCAGGGCGAGGGACGCCCCTTCAAGGCATCGAAGCCGCGCGAAGCGGCCCCTTTCGATCCTGACAACCCCACAACTGCGGGCGATTACGATCGCGGCCAGGCAGCCAGGCCGGCAAAGCCCTTCCGCAAGCCAGGCTCCAACAAGCCCGGCTTCGGCAAAGCCCCGGGCACTCCGGGCGCCCTGAAGCCCAAGGCGAAACCTGCACGGCAGTACGGCTCCAAGGCCTTCGGCAGCGAACGCTTCGGCCAGAACCTGGGCCCCATCCGGAAGCCGGGTCGCAACCGCGGTCCGCGCCAGGAAGTCCCGCAGTCCGACCTTCACGACGTTGACGGCGTCCGCCTGCAGAAGGTCATGGCACAGGCTGGTGTGGCTTCACGCCGGGTATGTGAGGAAATGATCCTTGAAGGACGCGTCGAGGTTGATGGCGTGGTGACCACCGAACTTGGCATGCGCGTGGACCCGACGTCCGCCGTGATCCACGTTGACGGCATCCGGATCCAGCTCGACGAAACCCTCGTCTACATGGTTTTCAACAAGCCCAAGGGCGTCGTTTCCACCATGGAGGACCCCGAAGGCCGTCCCTGCATCAGCGACTTCCTCAAGAACAACAAGAACAAGGGCGAACGCCTGTTCCACGTTGGCCGCCTCGATGTCGCCACTGAGGGACTGCTGCTCCTGACGAACGACGGCGAACTCGCCAACCGCTTGACGCACCCTTCGTATGAGGTACCCAAGACGTACCTGGTCCAGGTGCGTGGCCCGTTCCCTCAAGGCGTGGGCGCGAAGCTGAAGAATGGCGTCGAGCTTGAAGACGGCGTAGCTGCTGTGGACTCCTTCCGCTTGGTGGACTCCACGCCAGGCCACGTCCTGATCGAGGTTGTCCTTCACTCGGGCAAGAACCGCATTGTGCGCCGCATGTTCGACGCCGTCGGGTTCCCGGTGGAGCGTCTTGTCCGCGTCAAGGTGGGCCCCATTGGCTTGGGCGACCAGCGCCAGGGCAGCATCCGCAACCTCGGCAGGCAGGAAGTCGGACACCTCCTGGCATCAGTGGGGCTCTAGGGCATGTCGGCATTCGGTACGCACGGCCGGGGCCATCTTGATGGCCCGGTCGTCGTTCTCGGTACAGGCTTGCTTGGGGCCAGCATTGGCCTCGGCCTGCGCGGACGCGGTGTCCCCGTTTTCCTTTTCGATCCTTCGCCCACCAACCAGGCGGTCGCGGTGGATATCGGTGCGGGACGGCCATTGGGGGAGTTGGATGAAGAACCGCAGCTGGTAGTTGTCGCGGCCCCGCCGGACGTGACCGCCGACGTCGTGCAGAAGGCACTGGCAGACTACCCGTCCGCCGTCGTGGTCGATATTGCCAGCGTCAAGGCGGCGATCCAGGCACAGCTGCGGGAACGCGGCGTGGACCTTGCCCGCTATGTGGGTACCCACCCCATGGCAGGCAGGGAGAAGTCCGGCCCGGTTGCGGCCAGGGGAGAGCTTTTCACCTCCATGCCCTGGGTGCTTTGCCCCTCCGAAGAAACGTCGGATGCTGCACTTCAGGCTGCACGTTCACTTGCGGGGGATCTGGGAGCGATCGTTTCCCGGTTCACCGCGGACGAGCATGATGAAGCCGTGGCGTTGGTGTCGCATCTGCCGCAGATCATGTCGTCGCTTCTGGCGAGTCGTCTGCAAGGCACGCCATTGCATGCCCTTTCCTTGGCGGGCAACGGACTTCGGGACACTACCCGCATTGCAGCAAGCGATCCCACCCTCTGGGTACAGATCCTGGGCGGCAACGCGGAAAAGGTGGTGTCCATCCTGCACGGTGTGCGCGAGGACCTGAACCGTTTGATCGGTACCTTGGAGGATCCGCTTGCACCCGGTGCACGGCTTGACCTTGCCCAGCTCATCAGCGAGGGGAATGCAGGCCAGGCCCGGATCCCGGGCAAGCACGGCGGACCTCCCCAGGCGTACTCGTGGCTCACCATCCTGGTGGATGATAAGCCCGGCCAGATCGCGCACCTCCTCACGGAGATCGGCGAGATCGGGGTGAACCTTGAAGACCTTCGGCTCGACCATTCGTCGGGACAGAACGTGGGCATGGTGGAGCTTTCCGTGCTTCCCAGCAAGCATGACCTCCTTGTTGAAGCTTTGACTGACCGTGGATGGCGGGTACTCCAGTAATGACGCGTGAATTCTTTGGCCCGGAGACAGTGGCCCGGCCTGGCAAGCCGCTCGTGATCGCGATCGACGGTCCTTCGGGATCGGGCAAGTCCAGCGTCAGCAAGGAAGTTGCCCGGCGCTTGAAGCTGGCGTACCTCGATACTGGTGCGATGTACCGGGCACTGACGTGGTACTGCCTGAAGACCGGTGTTGACCTCCAAGATGGCGCGGCGGTGGAACAGGCGTCCAAGATCATGCCGCTGGAGATCAGCACCACGACTGCCACGGAGTATGTGGCGGTTGATGGAACGGACATCACGGACGAGATCCGGGAACCTTTGATCTCGTCGTCGGTCAGTGCCGTCGCCACGACGCTCGGTGCCCGCACTGAGCTGATCCGTCGCCAACGCGAGCTGATCGACCAGCACCACCGCCGCATGGTGGTGGAGGGACGCGACATCACCACCGTCGTCGTCCCCAATGCCGAGGTCCGTATGCTCTTGACCGCGAGCGAGGAAGCCAGGCTCCGGCGTCGAGGGATCCAGTTGGGCGGCACGCAGACCAAGGAACAGCTGAACGCCCAGGTCATCCAGCGTGACGCCAAGGACTCCACCGTAGTGAACTTCACGCAAGCGGCCGACGGTGTGGTGACGCTCGATTCCTCGGATCTCAACTTTGAGGAAACCGTCGAAACCGCCTTGGCGATCGTGAGCAAGGTTATCTATGGTGACTGAGAATCAGCTCCCCTCCGCAGGGAGCAGGCTGTGGAGCCGGCCGGTTGGTTGGTTCCTGGATCACGTCATCTACCGGACCATCGTGGCGGGCAAAAGCAATGTTCCCGCTGCCGGACCCGTGATATTTGCCGCGAACCACATCAGCTTCCTGGACGGGCCCGTGATGTACGGTGCGTCGCCGCGCCCTATGCACATCCTCGTTAAAAAGGAGATGTTCAAAGGCTTCCTGGGCTCTGTCCTGAGGGGATCCGGACAGATTCCAGTGGACCGCGCCGGTGACCGCACCGCCCTGCATGTCGGCAGGAAACTGCTCGACGCCGGTCGTTGCGTAGGGATTCTCCCCGAAGGAACCCGGGGGAGCGGCTCTGCCGAAAGCATCAGCAATGGAGTTGCATGGCTCGCCCTCAACTCGGGAGCTACCGTCATCCCTGTGGCCATTCTCGGAACCCGACAGGGTGATGAGCATCGAGACCATATCCCCAAACCCCGCCGCAAGCTGCATGTCAGCTTCGGTGAACCCATCACGGTGAAGCGCCGGAAGGGCGAACCCGGGCGTGTTTCAATGGACAGGGCGGCTGCGGAGATCCGTGAAGCCCTGGCCGAACACGTCCAGGACGCTATCCGGGCCACAGGCCAGGACCTTCCCCTGGAACCTGCGCCCGGCGAACCCACTTCGCAGCACCGCCATACAGCAGTAGCCGGGACGCCGGCAGACCACCACTAAGGAAAGTGCAATGAGCGATACGACTCAAAAATCCGGCCTCCACGGAGCCGGCGACGACGAATACACGCCCACCGGCACCGACCAGGTGGCGGAAAACCTGGCGGCCCTCGACGACGACGAGGCCGAGCTCCGCGCGGCCACCCTCCGGGCCGGCCTGGAGGACTACGAACTCGACGAAGAAGATGCTGCGCTGCTCAGCGGCGAATACGGCGATGAAGGCGACGAAGGTCCCCTCAAGCTGGACCCGGTTCTGGCCATCATCGGACGCCCGAACGTGGGCAAGTCCACCTTGGTCAACCGCATCCTCGGCCGCCGCGAAGCCGTTGTTGAGGACACCCCGGGCGTTACCCGCGACCGCGTCATGTACTCGGCGCGCTGGAACGGCCGCAACTTCACCCTGGTGGATACCGGTGGTTGGGAGCACGACGCCAAGGGCATCCACGCCCGCGTAGCAGAGCAGGCCGAAATGGCCGTTGAGCTTGCTGACGCCGTGCTTTTTGTCGTTGACTCTGCCGTTGGTGCGACCGCCACTGACGAGGGCGTCATGAAGATGCTCCGCAAGAGCAAGAAGCCGGTCATCATGGTGGCCAACAAGGTGGACGACTTCGCACAGGAAGCCGATTCCGCTGCGCTGTGGGGATTGGGCTTCGGCCAGCCGTACCCGGTTTCGGCCCTGCACGGCCGTGGCGTTGCCGACCTCCTGGACCACGTCATGGACACCCTGCCCGAGTACTCGCTGGTGGACGGCGTGGAGCGTTCCGGCGGTCCCCGCCGTATCGCCCTGATCGGTCGCCCGAACGTCGGTAAGTCCTCGTTGTTGAACAAGCTCGCCGGCTCCGAGCGTGTTGTGGTGGATCCGCTGGCTGGCACCACGCGTGACCCGGTTGACGAGTTCATCGAACTTGGCGACCGCACGTGGCGCTTCGTGGATACCGCAGGTATCCGCCGCCGCCAGCACATGGCGCAGGGCGCCGACTTCTACGCGTCGCTGCGTACGCAGGCCGCGCTCGAAAAGGCGGAGGTCGCCGTCGTGCTTCTTGCCGTCGACGAGGTCCTCAGCGAGCAGGATGTCCGCATCCTCCAGCTGGCCATTGAGTCCGGCCGTGCGCTGGTGCTCGCGTTCAACAAGTGGGACCTGCTGGACGACGAACGCCGCCGTTACCTCGAACGCGAAATCGAGCAGGACCTGGCGCACGTTGAATGGGCTCCCCGCGTCAACATCTCTGCCAAGACCGGCTGGCACAAGGACCGCCTGGTCCCTGCGCTGGATATCGCGCTGGAGAGCTGGGACCGCCGCATCCCCACCGGACGCCTCAACGCGTTCCTGGGCGAACTCGTGGCAGCGCACCCGCACCCTGTCCGTGGCGGAAAGCAGCCGCGCATCCTCTTCGGCACCCAGGCATCCAGCCGCCCGCCGAAGTTCGTTCTGTTCACCACCGGCTTCCTGGACCCCGGGTACCGTCGTTTCATCACGCGTCGCCTCCGCGAAACGTTCGGCTTCGAGGGCACGCCCATCGAGGTCAACATGCGCGTGCGCGAGAAGCGTGGCAAGAAGCGCTAAATGAGACGGGCATCACAGCACACTTTGGCTGTGATGGCGTCTCCGACCTCCAACTTCGTGTAAGCTTTTGGAGGTGGTTCGGCCGGACTGCTTAGGTGAGACTCTTCGGAGGAAAACTTAGGCGGAGAACGGTAGAACCAGCGGGCTGTAGCGCAGCTTGGTAGCGCACTTGACTGGGGGTCAAGGGGTCGCAGGTTCAAATCCTGTCAGCCCGACCAGCAATAACCGCTCCATCACTGGGAAGTATCCCGGAGGTGGGGCGGTTTTTTGTTTAAGCTCCACTCGAAACAGAGGCTTGTGTGTGCAGCGTGTGTGCACCACCTTTCTTGGCTGGCACCATCGCCGCCGCCCTCTCCGCCGCGTTTGAAGCAGCCGAACCGATGAGGTGCCCGTACGTGTCCGATGTGATTGTGATTGATGAGTGCCTGAGCAGCTTCTGAACAATGGCGATGTCTTCACCGGATGAGAGAAGCAGGGAAGCGTACTCGTGCCGCTGACCGTGGAAAGTCAGCTTGGGAAGCCCTGACTGCACCCGCAGCTTCTCGAATAACGCTTCGATGCCAGCAACTGCTGGGTCGCTCGCCGGCGTGGGTAGTGTGAACCGGATAATGCCACCTGTTTTCGCCACCGCATCGTAAGTTCCCGCGGGCATTCCAGTTCTGGTGGGCACAGGAGCAGGTGCTGCGCTTCTCGTCGGCCCCTGAGTGGCTAAGTCGTGGGGGCTGCCCTTCGCAACGACGTAACAGGGTTCAACGCTGTTCATGAAAGCCTCGGCAACACTGCCATGACAACAGCCGTTGGGCACTCCATGGGTTCCCTCGGGGCCATGGAGGCAGCAAAACCTGGGCTACCGGTCGATAACCTCGTTCTCGTCGGTGACGTTGGTGCCCCTGATAACGTGACCTCCGTGAACGATCTCCACCTGAACCCCGGTGGCACCGTTTACCGGGGAACCTACACCGTGGACTACACAGCAGTGATCGGGCATGGTGCTGGCTCGTACCGCAAATACACCACCAACCCAGGGTTCGGGGCCGTCACCTTCGGCACAGACGGCGCCACAGCACCGGATGGCACCATCGAGCACCCCACGAAAACCCATGACGGACAAACCGGAGGCGAGAACGGCATCTACGGATACTTCGACAGGAGAACCGAGTCAAGCGTTAACCAAGCCAAGCTCTCTCTCGGTCTGCACGATCAACTCACGAATGCGAAACGATGACCACAAATCTTCACCCCCGTTACAGACGTGTCCTTCCCGCCGCAGCCATCATTCTTCTTCTCACCCTTGCAGGGTGCGGGACCACGACGACCACCAATCCTCCTACCAGCACCACGGAGCAAACCATGGGATCAGAACAAGCCCGCAAGGAATATCTCGACCTCTTCACCAAGATTCAAGCCCTCGCTCCGGGCGACTGGACAAAGGTCACGCCAGATAAACCCGGAGGGGTCTGTGATGGCCCTCTCGGCACTGAAGGCACCCAAATCTCTTTCGATGCCACCCGAAGCCCGCTGAGCCGGGAAGAAATGGACGCTCTCCACGACAAGGTCAAAACTGAGTTCGAAACCACAGGGTTCACCGTCACGCAACACACCGACGGAGGCGAAAACTTTGTCAGAAGAACCGACGTCTTCGGCCCCGAAAAGTCCGTCATGGGACTCACCACAGGCAAATACGGCATCGCCCTCGGCGGAAATACCCGTTGTTTTTCCGACCCGGAAGGCAAATTCCGCTAGGAGATCGGGCTGCGCGTCGCCGATTCACGATGCTCAGTTCCTGCGGTCCGGACCGCTGCATGTCCGCCCCTCCGCGTACTGTCTGCGTCATGGCGAAGTTTGACCGTGAAAGTTTCCAAAAGATGATGGCTGAACTCAACGCTGAGGACCGCGCCGGCGTGGTTGTCCGTTCACCGTACGAGGACATGGAACCGGATCCGGAGTACCTGCCGCAGCCCATGTGATGCACATTTTTGCAGAGCGACTTGCGCGAGTGTGCAGATGTGTTAATGTAATTGCAGATCAGACGTGATGGTTTGATGAAAACGCTTTGAAGGGTCCGTTGCCGTGGTAGGCGCGGACCCTTCGGCGTTTCCGAGTATGTTTCCGGCAGAATAGGCCGCATGGAACCTGGAGAGTTGTGGGCCTACCGGAAACGCGCCGTCGATCCCTTGGAACCCGTGACCTACCTACGGCGCCGGCGCGGCGATCAGCCCAAACATAAATACTCGCTGGTTCGATTCGAAGCAGAAGACGCTGACGGCCGCGAAGAATGGGTGGCTGACGGACGGCTCAAGTGCCCTTGGGAGGGGCCGAGGAATACGTGGCACGCGAGCTGCGCTGGGCCGCGATAGGTGAGGCTTCACGCGAGAACGACAGCCTAACGATGGCGGTGGGCCTAGCTCTTGATGAACTCTTGCCGCAGAGGTTCGTTGGGCACTCAAATTACAGGCGACAACCAGGCGGTGTATTTGTATTCCAAAACCTAGGGGAGCTGTCAGATCAGCTCGGAATCCCGGACAACGTGTTGACCGGATCTAGGACCGCATTCCAGGAGTCTGGTTCATAGGTGCTTCCATTACAGGCAGCCAAGACCGTAGCGATGAAATTGGCACAGCTCAACCCAGGTGTCGTCATCCGGCTGGCAGAGGACACCGAAACAAAACTGGCAGAAGAAGAATGGCACGACCAGTTCAGAAAACCACTCAACAACCAGCAGCAGGACTGGCGCAACTCTCGGCACGAGCAATGCCGACTCTGGCGCGAATGGGTGGGAGAGCAAAACAACGCACTCAGGAGGGAGGCCGTGGAGTCCAGAGCGGAGGTCGAGCGCCTTCGTTCCCTCGTTGAGCAAGCCATCACTAAGTTGGAAACGAATGGGCACAAGCACTCAGCCGCAATGCTTAGGCGAAGCCTCGCAGGTTAGTCCGCCCTTGTGTGTGCAAACGTGTGTGCACACTGTCGGATGCGCAGGAGATTCGGGGTTCACGGTCGGAAACGACACCCCTCTATATATAAGGACAGAGGCCACCATGCATACCCCGCGGATAAATGGAGACATGGTGGCCTCGTTACTGGGGGTCAAGGGGTCGCAGGTTCAAATCCTGTCAGCCCGACCAGCAAGGCCGGAATCACGTGGAAACACGGGATTCCGGCCTTTGGTCGTTAGCCGCCTGGGAGTCCCGGGCTTGTTCGTTGCCCCCACTGTTCAAAGCCGGGTGCAACGAACATGACCCAGCGTCGGTTAGACCTTCTGCAGTGCGCCGAGCGCTTTCACCAGCGGTTCAAGCTCAGGTACGGACTCGGCCGCATCGAGTGCCGACGCCAACGTTTCGTCATGCACAGGCTTCGCCGCTTCTAGAAGCTTCTGACCGGCCAGCGTCAGCTCGGTGTAGATGCCGCGCCGGTCATCGGCGCACAGGATGCGCGTGAGCAGGCCCCTGTCCTCAAGGCGATTGACCAGGCGGGTGGTAGCGCTGCTGGACAGGGCGGTGGCGCGTGCCAGCTGCTGCATCCGCATGTGCCAGCCATCCTGGCGACTCAGTGCATCCAGCACCGTGTACTCAACCACAGACAAGTCGCTGGAAGCCTGGAGCGCCTTCTCCAGTTCCGCCTCGATGCTTCCGTGCAGGGCGGCAAGGGTTCGCCAGCCCTGTGCCCGTACTTCTACGGCGTCATCCTTGATGCCCATGTCTGCTGTGCTCCTGCCTTGATGTCGTGTGGATCGCGACGCTTTTCTAAAGTAGTTGCTTGCGCAAGTATCTAGCGTGTGCAACTATATATAGAGCGTCTGCAACTAATAGTCTACGGTTCCCGACGACGCACTTCCACTCCCCGTCGGGACCTCCCACCTAAGGAGTTCCACATGCCCGCAGGGTTGATTGCCCTTGCCCTCGGCGGATTCGGCATCGGACTGACCGAATTCGTGATCATGGGCCTCTTGCCCGAAGTTGCTGCCGATTTTCAGGTCAGTGAGGCTTCGGCAGGCTGGTTCATCTCCGGCTACGCCCTCAGTGTTACCGTCGGCGCACTGCTGGTCACGGCCGCAGTCACCAGGCTGCCGCGCAAGCCGGTCCTCATCGGCTTGCTGGTACTGTTCATCGCCGGAAATTTCCTGTCCGCGATCGCCGACAGCTACACTGCCATGCTGATCGGCCGGATCGTCGCCGCACTCTGCCACGGCGCATTCTTCGGCATTGGTTCCGTGGTGGCTGCGAGCCTTGTACCGGCCCACAAGAAAGCCGGAGCCATTGCCATCATGTTCACTGGCCTCACGGCGGCCAATGTCATGGGGGTACCCTTCGGAACGCTGCTTGGCCAGAACTTTGGATGGCGCTCAACCTTCTGGGCCATCACCGCTATCGGTGTTATCGCGCTCCTCGGCATCGCGCTCATGGTGCCCCGGGCCACCACGGAGACGACCAAGGGTCTTCGCAGCGAGCTGGGCGCGTTCAAATCCGGTCAGGTGTGGCTCTCCCTCATCGTGACCATCCTCGGGTTCGGCGGTATGTTCGGCGCCTTCACCTACATCGCCTTCACGCTCACTGAGGTTTCCGGATTCGAATCCGGAGCCGTGCCTTGGCTCCTGGTGCTCTTCGGCGGGGGTCTGTTCGCGGGCAATTTCCTTGGTGGCAAGGCCGCCGACAAGGCTTTGGACAAGACTCTTGTCGTCATCCTCGCCGGCCTGGTTGTGGTGCTGGTCTTCTTCGCCCTCACCGCGAGCAGCAGCGTGGCCACGCTGGTCTCACTGGCTCTCATGGGCGGCTTCGGTTTCGCCACCGTTCCGGGTCTCCAGATGCGCGTGATGCACTTCGCCGCCACGGCGCCCACTTTGGCATCGGGCGCAAATATCGGCGCATTCAACCTCGGCAACGCACTCGGGGCCTGGCTGGGGGGCGTTACCATCACCGCCGGCCTCGGCTACACCTCGCCCATCTGGGCTGGAGCCGGAATTACCGTTGCCGCGCTGCTGGTCATGCTGGCGGCTGCTGCAGCCGCAAAACGTGGGGGAGCGGTGGCACCCGCCGCAACTCCCGACGTCGAACGCGAACCGCGCGAGGCGTCCATCGCCTGACGCCTGGCTTCAAAGCCGGGCCACAAAGTTGAGAAAGCCCGTCACGAGCCTTCCGTGGCGGGCTTTCGGCGTCCTAGGCGCTGGGGGTGGTGTCCTGCGCTTGTGCTTCGGCATTCTTCGCAGCCCTGACGCGTTGGTTCTCTGCTTGCCTGAGAACTTTCATTTGCTTGCCCCTACGTCGCCACAGGGCCCAGAGAATAGTAACCGCAATGAAGACGACCACGGCGGCAACAGCGGAAATGGCTGTCCACGTTGTGAAGAATCCTGCATCCACGCTCAAGGTCCGCTGGCCGGCGTGAGCTGACTCCGTGCTGCCGAAGGCGATTCCAGCGGTGAGCAGGTTGGGCGTGGCGATGGCGACGGCCACCAGGACAATGGCGATTTTCCAGGGCCAGCCCACTGCTTTTCGGGTAGCCTGCCACGCCACCAGGAGCGGAATGAACGTGAAAACGAAGCCGTAGAACATACCCACCAGGACGCTGGCTCCAAGATCGCGCCGGATCTGTCCGGCGATGACATCGGACCACCATCGGGGGAGGATGGCCCCGAGAATGAAGTATGCGGCCACAGCGACAAGCACTGCCACCAGGACCAGGATTATCTTTACGCCCCAATTGCGCTTTTTCTGAGCTGGTACTTGTGCTTGTTCGGTCATGGGTCAATCATGGCAGAGACCCCATAAGGTACAGGGGAAATATGCCTATACTTTCAGCGGTGGCCATCAGCACAGGCCGCCGTCGAGGTTCGTAAATGTCCCGATGAAAGGCCACCAGTGAGCAATATTCCGGAAGAACTTTCCTACACCGCAGAACACGAATGGGTTACCGCTCCAGATGCCGACGGCGTAGTGCGTATTGGCATCACCGATTTCGCGCAGGACGCTTTGGGTGACGTCGTCTATGCCCAGATGCCTGAGCCTGGGACGAAAGTCACCGGCAATGAAGTTGTTGGGGAAGTAGAGTCCACCAAAAGCGTCAGCGACATCTACGCTCCGGTGACCGGAGAAGTCACCAATCGAAATGACGCCCTGGACACTGATCCGGCCTTGATTAACTCGGACCCGTACGGCGAGGGATGGTTAATTGAAGTAAAGCTTGCAGAAGCTGATGCAGTGGATTCCCTGCTCAGTGCATCGGAGTACGAACAACAGGTAGGCTAAAGTTATCTGGCCCGTCAGGTTGCTTTCCCATAAGCCGGAAAGCGGGACGGCGGGCCAGCAACCGATTTGCCCGGCGGTACCGGGAGGCGGAAGTGGCTGGCAGGGTTTGGAACTGCTGGCGGATGAGGAGGAAATTCCATGGTTGGCGGCGAACAGAATCAAGCCAATGTCGGGAACGGCGCGGAGGAACAGCCCACGTCGGAGACCACCTCGATCAGCATTACGCCAACGTGGGACGAGCCGAGCATTGCCCCCAAGTTGGCTCCTGAAGAGCGTGCATCCGTAGACGCGCTTCCGCCGAACTCGGCCCTGCTCATTGCGCACAGTGGGCCCAACGCCGGAGCTCGTTTCCTGCTGGACGCGGATACCACCACGGCCGGCCGGCACCCGGATGCTGACATCTTCCTGGACGACGTCACAGTGTCCCGCAAGCACGTTCAGTTCATCCGGACCGCGTCCGGGTTCGAGCTGGTGGACATGGGGAGCCTCAACGGGACTTACGTTAACCACGATCGCGTCGACCGCGTGCAGCTGAAGAGCGGCAACGAGGTACAGATCGGCAAGTTCCGGTTGACCTACTACCTGAGCCCTGTTCGCGCAGCAGGCCAAGTCTGACGGGGTATCTGCCTGTGGCTATGGCCCAGCAGGACCGTCGCGGACCGCAGGTCCTGAATATAGGGGAAGTCCTTGCCCAGCTGAGTGACGACTTTCCAGGTATGACGGCGTCCAAGATTCGTTTCCTTGAGGAAAAAGGCCTCATTAATCCGAAGAGGACTCCTGCCGGCTACAGGCAGTACGCGGATAGTGATGTTGAGCGGCTCCGTTTCGTCCTTGCCCTTCAGCGCGATCAGTACTTGCCACTGAAGGTCATTAAGGATTATCTCGATGCCATCGACCGCGGTGAGAGACCTGAGAACCTCCCGGCAGGTGTCACCGTGTCACCCAGGGCGGTCTCCGCGGAAATGGCAGCCGAAGTGCAAGGCCGCGCCCGCGCACTCACCGAAGAGCAGCTGCGTGCCGAATCGGGCGCCAGCGTGCCCTTGCTTGAATCACTGCTGAGTTTCGGCCTTATTAGTCATGTGGGCGGCAAGTTCGACGAACACGCGCTCCAGGTGGCGCGGGCCTGTGTTCAGTTGGAAGGACACGGCCTCGAGCCCCGGCACCTTCGTCCCTTCCAAGCTGCAGCTGAGCGGGAGTTCGGTCTCGTGGAAAGGGCCGTTGCGCCTTTGACGTCGCGGCGGGACGCCGCTTCGCAGGCGCGGGCCGCTGAGGCTGCCCGTGAGATCAGCGATCTCTGCCTCACCCTGCACAGGGCTCTGGTCCACGACCGTATCTCTCGGATGGACAGCTGATGATCGAAGTTGAAATCGTCGGTGTCCGGATCGAACTGCCGTCCAACCAGCCGCTGGTACTCCTTCGGGAGATCAACGGTGAGCGGCATGTTCCCATCTGGATCGGTACTCCTGAAGCCAGTGCCATTGCGCTGGCACAGCAGGGGGTTGTCCCGCCCCGGCCCATGACGCACGACCTCCTTGTGGATGTTGTCGAATCCCTGGGCCATTCCATCATCAGCGTGAACATTGTGGCTGTGGAAGACAATATCTTCTACGGACAGTTGCAGTTCGACGACGGCACGGTAGTAAGTTCGCGCGCTTCGGACGCGTTGGCCCTTGCCTTGCGGGCAAAATGCCGCATCTGGTGTGCCGATGCGGTCATGGAGGAAGCCGGAGTCCGCATCACCGAGCACGATGAAGGCGAAGACTCAGAGCCGGATCCTGTGGACGAAGAGCGCGAGATGCGTCGGTTCCGCGAGTTCCTGGATGACGTGGAACCGGAAGATTTCGAAGGTTGAGTCACCCTAAGCCTAAAGTTGAGGGTGAAACTTTCGACACGACCGGAATTTGAGGCCAAGGTCTTTGACCTCGGCCCTCCACGGGCCTAACGTCGAAGATATCAAGTTCCCGTTGCATACACTGCCTGCGCAAGTCACACTGGAAGGTGCGGACTTGAAGGAATTACACTGCTGCATTTCGCTGTTGTATCAGGGTATGCACCGTCCCCAAGGGAACTGAGAACAAGGAGGTCACGTGAGTCCGAAAGGCGAAGCAGGCGAGCTGAAGCAGTCCTCTGCCGGCATTGCTGCGCCCGCATCCGGCGCCCAAGGTTTGCTCTTCACAGAGGACCTTCCTGTGCTGGACGAGGACGCGGGCTACCGCGGTCCTACCGCATGCAAGGCTGCAGGCATCACGTACCGCCAGCTCGACTACTGGGCACGTACGGGCTTGGTTGAGCCTGCTGTCCGTGGTGCTGCCGGCTCTGGCTCCCAGCGGCTCTACGGCTTCCGCGACATCCTGGTTCTCAAGGTGGTCAAGCGACTCCTTGATACTGGCGTGTCCCTCCAGCAAATCCGCACCGCCGTCGAACACCTTCGCGAGCGAGGCGTCGAAGACCTCGCGCAGATCACGCTCATGAGCGACGGCGCCAGCGTCTACGAATGTACATCGGCTGATGAGGTCATCGACCTCGTGCAAGGCGGACAGGGCGTCTTCGGCATCGCCGTTGGGCGCGTATGGCGGGAAGTTGAGGGAAGCCTGGCCGCGCTTCCGAGCGAGCACGCCGCGGAGCAGTCCTTTCCCGACGACGAACTGAGCAAACGGCGTGTAGCGCGCCGCATCGGCTAATCGGCCGGTCCACCGGATTCGAACCAAAGAAGAAGGCCTCGTCCCTGCAGGGAGGAGGCCTTCTTCTTGCGTGGTGCGTGTAAGTAGGGGAGCTCAGCGCTGGCGTCGGTCCCGTAATGAGGACTGTCCAGCGAGGAGGCTCTCAAGCAGGGCATCGAAGAGCTTGGCGGCGTTCTTGGCCGAGTCGCCGGGCCAGTGGTGGACGGAATGCGCGGCGCCTTGGATCTGCTGCCAGTTGGCCTGTTCCGGAATATGGGGTGTCAGCAGCAGTTCACCGAACATGGATTCCATTTCAGCCAAGCGGAAGGTGTGCTCCGCAGACCCGGTGCGTACCCGGTTGGCCACGATCCCTGCCGGGGCCAGATTGGGAGCGAACTCCTGCCTGAAGAGCTGAATGGCCCGCATCGTCCGTTCCGTGCCGGCCACGGAGAAGAGCCCGGGCTCGGCCACGAGGACCACGCGGTCGCTGGCGCTCCACGCCATGCGCGTCAGTCCGTTCAGGGATGGTGGGCAGTCCACCAGGACGAGTTCGTACTTGGTGGCGCCTGCCAGCACGCCTGACAGCCTGCGGAGGTCGCGTCGGCCCAGGTCCGGGCGGTCATAGATTCCAGTGAAGGCCGATCCGGCCGCGACGTCCAATGTGCCGTCGCTTGAACCGTTCGAGACCCAGCTGCTGCCTGCCACATTGTTGGGGAGGTTTGCTTTGCGGGGGCTCTTCAGCATCCGACCGATGTCGAGTTGCCCGCCAGGCTGAACGCCGAGTGCCGTGGTGGCGTCGGCGTGTGGATCGAGGTCCACCACCAATGTGGGTATGCCGGCTGCGAGGGCCGCGGACGCCAGACCGGTGGTGACGGACGTCTTTCCCACTCCACCTTTGAGGCTGCTGATGCTGACTACTTGCACTTGAAAACCCAAAACCTAACGCCGGTTGCCGTATCGCGCTGATTCGCTCCGGAAGCGCCGGAGCCGGGGCTTGCCGAAGCCCCCTCAACATCATATGGTGCATCGCGGCCGATTCCCGCTTTCTACGCGCCCGGCCGCAAGTGGCAACCCTGGGCAATAGCATGCAGGTGGATCGCGCGCACGCATATACAGCTCAGATGACGATTCCTTTGTGATGGTTGCCACAAAGATTTGTGTTTGATGCTGGCGGCACTACACACTGTGACCACCGACCGATCCACCCGCAATGATGCAGGAGAAGTATGTTTTCGAAAATTCTGGTGGCCAATCGCGGCGAAATCGCGATCAGGGCGTTTCGCGCTGGTTATGAACTGGGCGCCAAGACCGTAGCCGTCTTTCCGCACGAGGACCGTAACTCGATCCACCGGCAGAAGGCCGACGAAGCTTACCTGATCGGCGAGGTGGGCCATCCCGTCCGCGCCTACCTGGACGTCGAGGAGGTTGTCCGCGTCGCCAAAGAAGCCGGCGCTGACGCCATTTACCCCGGCTATGGCTTCCTCTCGGAGAACCCGGACCTCGCCCGTGCAGCCAAGGCAGCAGGCATTACCTTCGTGGGCCCGCCCGCGGAGGTCCTGGAGCTCGCAGGTAACAAGGTTGCTGCCCTGGAAGCCGCCCGCAAGGCCGGCGTCCCGGTCCTGAAGTCGAGCAAGCCCTCCAAGGACCTTGACGAGCTCATCGCTGCGGCTGACGAGATCGGCTTCCCGATCTTCGCCAAGGCTGTCGCCGGCGGTGGCGGACGCGGAATGCGCCGTGTGGAGACGCGCGAAGCCCTCCCCGAGGCATTGCAGTCCGCCATGCGGGAAGCTGACGCAGCCTTTGGCGACCCCACCATGTTCCTTGAGCAGGCAGTGCTGCGTCCCCGCCACATTGAAGTGCAGATCCTGGCCGATGCCGAAGGTAACGTCATGCACCTCTTTGAACGTGACTGTTCACTGCAGCGCCGCCACCAGAAAGTGGTGGAAATCGCGCCTGCGCCGAACCTGGACGAAAATATCCGCCAGGCTCTCTACCGCGATGCTGTCGCCTTCGCCAAGGCCTTGAACTACGTCAACGCCGGAACTGTGGAGTTCCTGGTGGACACGGAAGGGGAGCGCGCCGGCCAGCACGTCTTCATTGAAATGAACCCCCGCATCCAGGTCGAGCACACCGTCACAGAGGAAATCACCGACGTTGACCTCGTGCAGGCACAGATGCGCATCGCCTCGGGGGAAACCCTTGCGGACTTGGGGCTGAGCCAGGATTCAGTGTCCATCAAGGGTGCTGCCCTGCAATGCCGCATCACCACCGAAGACCCCTCCAACGGCTTCCGCCCGGATGTTGGAAAGATCACCGGCTACCGTTCTGCCGGTGGCGCCGGCGTCCGGCTCGACGGCGGAACGGTCTACTCCGGTGCCGAGATCAGCCCGCACTTCGACTCCATGCTGGTGAAGCTGACCTGCCGTGGCCGTGATTACCCCGCGGCCGTAGCCCGCGCGCGTCGTGGCTTGGCTGAGTTCCGTATCCGTGGCGTGTCCACCAACATTCCCTTCCTGCAGGCTGTTCTAGCGGATCCGGACTTCAATGCCGGAAACGTGGCCACGGACTTCATCGACAAGCGCCCTGAACTGCTGAAGTCGCACATTTCTGCGGACCGCGGCACCAAGTTGCTCACCTGGCTGGCCGAGGTCACCGTCAACAAGCCAAACGGCGAGCTCGCTGTCCACTCGGACCCTGCCAGCAAACTTCCCGCGATCGATGGGCCGGTCCCCACCTCGGGTTCGCGCCAGAAGTTGATCGAGCTTGGGCCTGAGGGCTTCGCCAAGGCGCTTCGGGAGCAGCAGGCGCTTGCCGTCACGGACACTACGTTCCGCGACGCCCACCAGTCGCTGCTGGCAACACGCGTACGCACCCGCGACCTTGTAGCGGCAGGCCCGGCCGTGACGGCACTTATGCCGGAGCTGCTTTCCGTGGAGGCCTGGGGCGGTGCAACGTACGACGTCGCGCTGCGCTTCCTCGGTGAGGACCCGTGGGACCGTTTGGCTGCTTTGCGCAAGGCGCTGCCGAACACTTGTATCCAGATGCTCCTCCGCGGACGCAACACCGTGGGCTACACCCCGTACCCGGAAGAAGTGACGGAGGCTTTCGTCAACGAGGCCGCCGCTACGGGCATCGACATCTTCCGTATCTTTGACGCCCTCAACGACGTCAACCAGATGGCCCCCGCCATTCGGGCCGTACGTGCAACCGGGACGGCCGTCGCGGAGGTGGCACTTTGCTACACGGGCAACCTCCTGGACCCGAAAGAGGACCTGTACACGCTCGACTATTACCTGGACCTGGCCCAGAAGATCGTCGACGCCGGTGCACACATCCTTGCCATCAAGGACATGGCGGGCCTCCTGCGTCCGGCTGCTGCCGCCAAGTTGGTTTCAGCACTTCGGGAGCGCTTCGACCTGCCTGTGCACCTGCACACTCACGACACCGCAGGTGGTCAGCTTGCCACCTTGTTGGCCGCTGTTGACGCGGGCGTGGATGCCGTTGATGTCGCAGCTGCGTCCCTGGCCGGCACTACAAGCCAACCCGCCGCGTCTGCACTCGTGGCAGCCTTGGCCAACACACCCCGCGATACCGGGCTCAGCCTGGCCAATGTCGGCGCGCTGGAGCCCTACTGGGAAGCTGTCCGCCGCGTCTATGCACCCTTCGAATCCGGTCTCCCGGGTCCCACAGGACGCGTCTACCAGCACGAAATCCCCGGCGGACAGCTGTCAAACCTTCGCCAGCAGGCCATCGCTTTGGGCCTCGGGGAGCAGTTTGAAGCCATCGAGGACATGTACACGGCGGCTGACCGCATCCTTGGCCGCTTGGTGAAAGTCACGCCATCTTCAAAGGTGGTGGGCGATCTCGCGTTGCACCTGGTGGGGCTTAACGCCGATCCGGCGGACTTCAATGAGAACCCGCAGAATTACGACATCCCGGACTCCGTCATCGGCTTCCTCTCCGGCGAACTCGGTGATCCTCCCGGAGGCTGGCCTGAGCCGTTCCGCACCAAGGCCCTTCAAGGCCGCAGCATCAAGGTGCGCGACGTCGATATCAGCGCCGAGGACAGTGCAGCGCTCAAGGGTGACTCCAAGACGCGACAGCACACTCTGAACCGTTTGCTCTTCGCAGGACCCACCAAGGATTACCTGAAGAGCGTTGACACCTACGGCAACATCTCCGTGCTGGACACCCGTGACTACCTGTATGGTCTACAGCAGGGCGCAGAGCACGTCATCGAGCTCGAGAAGGGTGTCCGCCTCATTGCCCAGCTTGAGGCCGTCTCCGAAGCCGACGAGAAGGGCATGCGCACGGTGATGTGCACGCTGAACGGCCAATCCCGTCCGGTGGTTGTCCGGGACCGTTCGGTGGTCAGCAACGTCAAGGCAGCAGAGAAGGCAGATCCGGCGCAGCCTGGCCAGGTTGCCGCCCCGTTTGCAGGCGCAGTCACCGTAACGGTCAAGGTGGGCGATGTCGTCAATGCCGGCGACACCGTTGCCACCATTGAGGCGATGAAGATGGAAGCATCCATCACGACGCCGGTCGCGGGCACGGTCTCACGCCTCGCCATTTCCTCGGTAGAGCAGGTCCAAGGTGGCGACTTGCTGCTGGTGATCGGCTAGTCATCTACCCAAAAAAGTACCCCGTCCGGAAGAATCCGGACGGGGTACTTTTTTGTGACTCCTTATGGCTAAGGCACGGTGCTTAGGACGCGCGGGGTGCTGAGTACATTTCCTCAATCACGGCGTCGAAGTCCTTCATGACCTGTGCACGCTTGACCTTGAGGGATGGAGTCAGGTGACCTGAGGCTTCAGTGAAGTCCGCTGGAACGATCCTGAAGGACTTGATGGCCTCAGCCTGGGATACGGACTGGTTGGCCTTGCTGATGAGCTCCTGGACTGCTGCTTTCACCACGGCATGGTTCGTCGCCTCGGCGAGCGTGGTGCTGGAGGGAAGCCCGTGGCGGTCCAACCAGCCCGGAAGCGCTTCCTCGTCCAGCGTGACAAGGGCGCCGATGAACGGACGGTTATCGCCCACCACCAGCACCTGGGAAACCAGCGCATCCGCCCGGATCTGATCCTCCAGCAGGGCAGGAACCACGTTCTTTCCGCCTGCAGTGACGATGATTTCCTTCTTGCGGCCCGTGATCTTGAGGAACCCGTTGCTGTCCAGTTCGCCAATATCGCCGGTGCGGAACCATCCGTCAGCAAAGGTTTCGTCCGTGAGGTCTTCACGCTTGTAGTAACCCCGCATGACGCAGACACCCTTGGCAAGGATTTCGCCGTCGTCAGCGATCTTGACTGAATTGCCCGGCAAGGGGGCACCTACCGTGCCGATCTTGATCTGGGACGGCGTGTTCACCGAGATGGGCGCCGTGGTTTCGGTCAGGCCGTAGCCCTCCAGGATCTGCAGGCCAATGCCTTGGAAGAAGTGGCCCAGGCGTTCACCCAACGGACCGCCGCCAGAGACGGCGTGCGCAACGTGGCCGCCCATCGCCGCACGGAGCTTCCCGTAGACGAGTTTGTCGAACAAGGCGTGCTTGAGCTTCAAACCAAGTCCCAGGGAACCGGACTCACGTGCTTTGGAGTAGGCGATTGCGGTATCCACTGCGTGGTGGAAGATGGCTCCCTTGCCGCCATCCTCTGCCTTGGTCAGTGCCGAGTTGTAGACCTTCTCGAAGACCCGGGGCACAGCCAGGATGAACGTCGGCTGGAAGCTCTGGAGGTCGGCCAACAGGTTCTTGATGTCCGGCGTGTGCGCCACCTTGACGCCGCCGGCCACGGCAAGCACGGAAATGAAGCGTGCGAAAACGTGCGCCAAGGGGAGGAACATGATGGTCTTGGCAGACTCGTTAATGATCTCGGGCAATGAAGCGCGGGCGTTCTCGGAGAGCTCCACGAAGTTGCCGTGGGTCAGTTCGCAGCCCTTGGGCCTGCCGGTGGTACCGGAGGTGTAGATAATCGTGGCGAGATCCTTGAGGCCGGCTGAGGAACGGCGGGATTCGAGTTCGTCGTCGGGGACGCCTGCGCCTGCAGCACGCAGGGCGTCGAGTCCTGCGCCTTCCAGCTGCCAGACGTTGGTCACGGTGGTGATGTCCTCTGCGGCCACAGCCTGGCGGATAACGTCCTCATGGTGCGCTGCTTCGCCAAAGGCTGCCACAGCGCCTGAGTCGCCCAGGTTCCATGCCACTTGCGAAGGCGACGACGTTTCGTAGATCGGGACAGAGACGGCTCCGGCAAACCAGATGGCGAAGTCCACAAGGGACCATTCGTACCGTGTGCGGGACATGATGCCCACACGATCACCTACGCCGACCCCACTGGCGATGAGGCCTTTTGCCAAAGCCCTCACGTCCTGTAGGAAGTCCTTGGCACGGATGTCCTGCCACTGCCCATTGCCGTCCAACTTGGAAAACAGTGCAGGGTTGGATGCTTTTTCTGCCTCTCGGATCACGAGGTCCGTGATGTTGGTTTCGGGGGCGATGTTGACGAGGGGAGGAACACTGATTTCACGCACGGTAGCTCCTTTGATATCCACGGGCCACGAGGGGCTGCTTCCACTCTAGTATGCCCGCTCGCGGAGGTGTGTTCTATTTCACCTACTGGCGAGTAACTTTACGGATGAGCCGTCATTTCAAGCAACTCGACGCCGTCCATACCTTCGGATGCGGGTGCGGCTCTGTCCTGCGGAATAGGATGATGGGATGCCCGCACTACGGTCCAGTTCCCTGGTCAGACCCAAGCCACCGGCCTCTGCCTGGAAGGACGTGCCGTGGGCTGCCCGCCGCAGCCATTTGGGCCGCCGGGGCCTGGCGATCGGGATTGACATCGGCGGCACCAAGGTTGCCGCCGGTGTTGTGGATGCCGAGGGCCGGGTCCTCGCCGAGGCCCGCAGGTCCACGCCAGGCGCGGACCCCCGAGCCGTCGAGCAGACCATCGTGGAGCTGGTGGACGAACTCAGCGCAGGACACAGGATCGCTTCCGTGGGTATTGGTGCCGCGGGATGGATGGACCTCGACGGCGGGACCGTGCTGTTCAGCCCCCACCTGGCGTGGCGGAACGAGCCGTTGAGGGAGAGTCTCCAAAAGTTGTTGAGGCGTCCCGTTCTGCTCACGAACGATGCCGATGCCGCGGCGTGGGCGGAGTGGCGCTTTGGCGCAGGGCAAGGTGAAAGCCGCTTGGTGTGCATCACTCTGGGTACGGGCATTGGCGGCGCCATGGTCATGGACGGCCGGGTGGAACGGGGACGCTACGGCGTGGCCGGCGAATTCGGGCACCAGATCATTTTCCCCGGGGGCCACCGCTGCGAATGCGGTAACCGCGGCTGCTGGGAGCAGTATGCCTCCGGCAACGCCTTGGGGCGAGAAGCCCGGCAGCTCGTGCGAACCAATTCCCCCGAGGGCGTGGCTCTCCTGGAGAAGGCGGGCGGGATTGCAGACAGCATCACCGGGGCCGCCGTTACGGCGCTGGCGCTCGACGGCGATGCGACGTCGAGGGAACTCCTGGTGGACCAAGGTGAATGGTTGGGGCTTGGGTTGGCCAACCTCGCAGCGGCACTGGACCCCGGGATGTTCGTAATTGGCGGAGGACTGTGTGATGCAGGGGAGTTGCTCGCCGCACCCGCTCGTGAGTCGTTTGCGAAGAACCTTACGGGGCGGGGTTTCCGGCCCATGGCGAGGATTGAACTTGCGGCCCTCGGCCCCAGTGCCGGCATGATCGGCGCGGCAGACCTTTCCCGGGTCAGCGGCCGTGCGCGTAGCTAAGCTTCCCCGCTGAAAACGGGACGTGGGCACCTAGATGCGGGCGCCGTCGTCGTCCTCATTCTTCTCCTGCGGAAGCCGCATGATGAGGTACACAACGGACGCCACGAATATGGCGACAATGCCCAGAATTGCTGTTAATGGCGCTGACCGCCAAAACATGGCGGTGAAAAGGAGGGCGATTGGTCCGCCCACGGCACCAACCCATGCCAGCATGACCAGCGGCTCGGTTCCCGCCAGGCTTGGGGGCTCTTCGGGAACGAAAGCGTGGTCCTCGTCTTCGACTTCGTAGTCACGTGGTCCGGACGGCCAGCTAGCGGCTTCGGCGTCTGCAGGGACTGCTGCCGCATCAGGCACCGGTTCGGGGGCCGGGGCGGACAACCCAAGCGGATCGAAATCCTTGAAGGTCCTGCCGGGCTCGCGTTGCATATGCCCGGCTTCCGGGTCCGGATCCTCATGGCCAGCCGCAGGCGGTTCCCCTGCTGTACCTGACTGTGTGGCCTCCAACCGGGCCACCAGATCCAGCCACACGGCGTCGTCGTCCTTGTTGGCGCTTTGATCAGCAGAATTGGGATCAGGCCTGTTCATGGGCTGTGTCCTTTTCGGGGGAAAGCCCGTGTCCGGCCAGGGCCGCTACGGTCTTTTGAATGAATTCGATAGTCCCGGCGAAAATCTCCGGCGCGTCATTGTCAAGGGTGGCCACATGGTGGCTGTTGTGGAGGTAACTGACGTCAACCGGCGCCTGCACCCGGGAACGGAGGAACTCCAGGCTTGCGTTCGAGATGACGTTGTCCACCGTGGATTTGTAGACCCGCACGGGTGAGCTGATGCGGGGCAGGATGGCCGCTGTGTCCTTGTACATCTTCTTTAGTTGGTGAGCGGCCGCAACGGGTGTGCGGGCGTAGGCACCTTCGTCCTGGTCCGGTTTCAGGATGTCGTTCGCGATGGCCGGAGTTGTCTTCACCACATACTTGAGAGCAGCGACGATGACAGCCCGGGGATCGTCGAGGACCAGCCCGGGGTTAACTACCACCGTCCCTGCAACAGGGCGCGTGGCTGCTATCCGCAAGGCGAGGGTTCCGCCCATGGATAAACCGGCAGAGAAAACGTAATCGCATTCTGAGGCCAGCTCCAAGTAGGCATCATCCACGGCACGGTGCCACTCCCGCCATGAGCGGGTGGACATGTCCTGCCAGGAGGTGCCGTGACCTGGCAGCAACGGCAGTCTGACGGCGTAGCCGGCCGCAGCAAGATGTTCGGCCCACGGCCTGACGCTGTGCGGGCTTCCTGTGAACCCGTGGGACATGACGACACCAACGCGCGGTCCGGCCCCATTCCAGCTGCTGTGGAACGGCGAAAAGTCCGGGAGCATTTTCATGATGACTCTGAGGCTACTCTGTCGCCGGCATGCTGGCGGAAAAAGCGGGCTGATTCTTCAAAAATGGTGGGTGCATCAACGTCCAAGGTGGCTACGTGTCCGCTGCGCGGAAGGGTGACCACCTTCAGGCGGGAGGAGTCGATGTGCTTGCTGATAGTGGCCACTGAGCTCGGGGGAATGACACCGTCCACCGAAGACTTGAACACCAGCGCCGGAGCCTGTACCTCGGGCAATCCCCGGGTTGCCGCGCGAAAGAGCTTCTTGAGTTCGTGAACCGACTTCAACGGTGTCTTGGAGTAGTCTCCGTCCTCAGTTGTTACCGGCGCGGGGGTGTCCTCCACTATGGGGGTGGTAGTGCGCATAACGTACTTAAGGGCTCCGATATACCTCACCCGGCGGTCATAGAAGCTCAGCCCCGGGTTCACCAGGACCAGCCCGGGAACTTCATGGCGGGACGCCACATGAAGAGCCACGGCTCCGCCCATGGACAGGCCTGCCACGAAACACGTTTCGGTCTTCGCCGCAAGGTCCAGGTAGCTCTGCTCGAAGGTCCGGTACCAGTCTTGCCATCGTGTGGTGGCGAGGTCCTGCCAACTGGTGCCATGCCCGGGAAGGAGGGGCACGGACACTGCGAAGCCCTGCTTGGCGAGATACTCGGCCCAAGGGAGAACGCTGAGGGGGCTTCCGGTGAAGCCGTGGCAGATCGCCACTCCAATTGATGCGTTGGCTCCGTGTCCGGCGTGGTGGAAAGCGAGCGGCGCGGCGGGTGTGTTGCGTTCCGTCATGCGTCCATCGTGTCACTGTTCCGGACATTTCTCACTGGAGTAGGGTTGCTGTTGAGTGCCGGCCGGGTTGCCCGGGTGCATGCCAACCAATCGGCCGTGAGAGGACAAACGTGTTCTATTGGGTCATGAAGAGGATCTTTCTCGGTCCCATCCTCAAGCTCCTGTTCCGTCCCTGGGTGAAGGGACTGGACAACGTTCCTGAAAGCGGAGCTGCCATTTTGGCCTCCAACCACTTGTCCTTCTCGGACTCCATCTTCCTGCCCCTGATGGTTCATCGTCCCGTAATTTTCCTGGCCAAGTCCGAGTACTTCACAGGAAAAGGGCTCAAAGGACGGCTCACTGCGCTTTTCTTCAGGCTCAGCAACCAACTGCCGATGGACCGTTCCGGAGGGGCGGCGTCGGAGATGTCGCTGCAGGCAGGCAAGGACGTCCTGAACTCCGGGGGCCTGCTGGGGATCTATCCGGAAGGCACCCGCAGCCCGGACGCCCGGCTCTACCGCGGCAAAGTGGGCGTGGCCAAGCTGGCGCTGCAAACACGTGTCCCGGTGGTGCCTGTGGCCATGATCGGGACGGAGAAGGTCCAGCCCATCGGCAAGCGACTGCCGAACATCCGTCGGATCGGCCTTATCTTCGGGCAGCCTTTGGACTTCAGCCGCTATTACGGCATGGAAGATGACCGTCTGGTCCAGAGGGCTGTGACCGACGAAATCATGTACGAGTTGATGCGGCTTTCCGGTCAGGAATACGTGGACGAGTATGCAGCGGTGGTTAAGGCCCAGTTAGCCGGCAAAGGCCCGGAGCCCGTCCATAAAATTGAGATTGCCGAAGACGCCGCCGCAGACATTGCAGAGGATAGGGATGAACCCCGGAGTGACGCGAACGGATCAGCGGAGAAACTGTGACGTAGGCGGCAGCATCGGTTACGGCTGCAGTCCCTCAACCTTGCCGCGGGCTACTACTCTTGAAGGGTGACTGAGCTAACCGCGAACACCGCACCCTCCGCAGCAGATCCTCTCGCCAGCACCGCCCAGAGCGGGGCAGCAAACTATCCCGGGCTTGACGCCTGGCGGGACCTGCCGATTTCCCAGCAGCCCTCATGGTCGAACGCTGATGTCTTCAAGGCTTCCGTCAAGGAACTCTCCGTCGTGCCGCCGCTGGTCTTCGCTGGAGAAGTGGACGTGCTTCGGGAGCGCCTCGCGGCGGCTGCCCAGGGCAAAGCCTTCCTCCTGCAGGGCGGCGATTGCGCGGAAACCTTCGAGGCCGCCACCGCGGACAAGATCAGCGCCCGGGTCAAAACCATCCTCCAGATGGCCGTGGTGCTCACTTACGGCGCTGCCATGCCTGTCATCAAGATGGGGCGCATGGCCGGCCAGTTCGCCAAGCCGCGTTCTTCCAATGACGAGACCCGCGACGGAGTAACTCTTCCCGCTTACCGGGGCGACATCGTTAACGGTTACGAGTTCACGCCGGAATCGCGGGCACACGACGCCGGACGGATGCTTCAGGCGTACCACACCTCCGCGTCCACACTGAACCTTATCCGTGCCTTCACGCAGGGAGGCTTCGCGGACCTTCGCCTGGTTCACCAGTGGAACAAGGGGTTCACCGAGAACCCGGCACACGCGCGCTACGAATCGCTGGCGCGGGACATCGACCGTGCCATCAGCTTCATGGACTCCTGCGGTGCTGACTTTGAGGCACTCAAGCGGGTGGAATTCTTTGCCAGCCACGAGGCCTTGCTGCTCGACTACGAGCGCGCACTGACACGCATCGATTCACGTACCGGCCTGCCCTACGACACCTCCGCGCACTTCCTGTGGATCGGTGAGCGGACCCGCGAACTGGACCACGCCCACGTGGACTTCCTTTCCCGCGTGCGGAACCCCATCGGCGTCAAGCTTGGCCCTACCACCAGCGGCGATGACGCCCTGCGACTCATCGACAAACTGGACCCCAACCGCGAACCAGGCCGCCTCACGTTCATCACCCGCATGGGCGCCGGCAACATCCGCGAAAAGCTGCCGGCTGTCGTCGAGCGCGTCACCGCATCCGGCGCGCAGGTGCTGTGGGTGACTGACCCGATGCACGGCAACACAGTCACGTCGCCGAACGGCTACAAGACGCGCAACTTCGACGACGTCATTGACGAAGTGCGTGGGTTCTTCGAGGTCCACCACTCCCTGGGAACAGTTCCCGGTGGCCTGCACGTCGAAATGACGGGCGACGACGTCGCAGAGTGCTTGGGCGGCGCCGATCCGATCGACCAGGACGCGTTCCTGGACCGTTATGAGTCCGTGTGCGACCCCCGGTTGAACCACATGCAGTCCCTTGAAATGGCGTTCCTGGTCGCAGGAGCCCTGTCCAAGCGGTAACAACTGACAACAAAAGGCGTGGTCCGGATTCATCCGGGCCGCGCCTTTTGTTGTGGTTGGAAATGTCTGGGTCGGATTGCTAGACGACAGTCAGCGTCACCACTGAGTCCTCGGGTATCTCGGTATTGACTGGGTTCTGGTCCCGGACGGTGCCGAAGAAGCCACCCAGAACCTTATTGACCTCAACTTTGAAACCAAGCTTCTTCAGTTCCTTTTCGGCCTCATCGGCCTGCTTGCCGATGAAACTCGGGACCTTCACCAACTTGGGTCCCTTGGACACTGTGAGCGTCACCGCTTCGCCCCGGACAAGGGTGCCAGTGGCCGGTACCTGGGAAACAACAGCGCCCTTGGGGACAGTCTTGTCATTGACCGTCTCCGGAGCGATCACGGCTACGAGCCCGGCATCCTGAAGGGCCTTAGCGGCTGCGTCCTGGGCCAGTCCGCGCACGTCGGGAACAGGAATGGGTTGGGGCCCCTTGGAGACCACCAGCGACACAGGGGTGCCATGCCGCACTTCGGTGCCTTTGGCCGGATCCTGGGAAATCACGACGCCTGCGGGAATCTTTTCGTCGAAAGCTCCGGTGACGTTGCCGAGGGCCATTTCGGCGGCATTCAAGGCAATCTTGGCCTCGTCCAGACTTCCACCGGTCAACCCCGGCAGGGCGAATAGCTGGGCACCCTTGGAAACGAAGAGTGTGATGGGTTGAAACTTCCGGACCTCGGCTCCGGATTCAGGCTCGGTTCCCACGGCCAGGCCCGGCAGGATGTCGTCGTCGAAGACGTCCTGTGGCTCCGACTGAAATCCGGCAGTGCGGAGGAGTTGCTGCGCCTCCGCCACGGTTTTGTTTTTGACGTCGGGGACGGTCCCCGGGGATCCGGGTCCCATTCCGAAGAACCAACCTGCCGATGCTGCAAGCGTTGCAAGGATAACAATCACGATGGTCCAGATGACGCCACGGCGTCGGGGGTTGCCCTCGCGCAGCGGGCGACTTGGCGTGGCCGCTGCTCGGGCCCGGTCTTTGTTCTCTTGCCGTTCGAGTCTTTTCAGCTCCCGCTTGCCGGGCTGGCGCACGTTCTGATCGTTGCCCGGACCAGCTGAGGTGGCTTGTGGCGAGTGCAGGCCTGGACCACCGGCCGCCATAATGGTGGTGGGGTTGCTCTGGTGGGAAATCAACTCTGTGGGTGAGGAAGTGGAGGCAATGGCTTCCGTGGGGTTCCCGCCCGGAGCGCCCAGCGCAGCGGTTGCAGTGGTGGGCGCGGGGGAGCCGGGCAGCCGGGAAGACGCCTGCCTACGGTCCAGCTGCTCGTCTGTCAGCGTGGTGCGGATATGACGGAGTTCGGTCAGCAAGGCAGTGCCGTCAACGGGCCTGTTTTCCGGATCTGTCGCCGTGCACCACTGAACCAGCTCGTCCAGGTCTTCGGCGAGGCCGGGAGCGGCCTCCGAAGGGCGCCCCACCACGGCATTGACGTGCTGGTAAGCCACTTGGATGGGGGAGTCCCCGGCATACGGCTGTTTGCCCGTCAACATCTCGTAGAGCATGATGCCGGCGGAGTAGATGTCGCTGCGGGCATCCGCGGGCTGGCCGAGCACCAGTTCGGGAGCCAAATAGGCCACAGTGCCTATCAGGGCACCGGTGCTGGTGTTGGCCGAGATCGCCCTGGCCAATCCAAAGTCTCCCACCTTGATGCGTCCGTCGTCCGCAATGAGGACGTTCTCAGGCTTGATGTCGCGGTGTATCAGGCCTGAACGGTGTGCGGCAGCCAGGCCCTCAATGACAGGATCGATCAGCGCCAGGGCGAGGCGCGGGGGCAGGGCGCCTTGTTCTGTGAGGGTGTCACGAAGGGTATGTCCCTTGACGTACTCCATGACCAAATAGGCGATGTGGCCATGCTCGCCTTGATCCAGCACTCCAACGATGTGGGGGTGCGAAAGGCTCGCAGCCGCCTTGGCTTCGCGGCTCAGCCGCTCCAAGAACGTGGGATCGTTGGCCAAATGCGGGTGCAGGACTTTGAGGGCCACGTCACGCTCCAGGCGCTGGTCCGTGGCCAGGTAAACAGTGGACATTCCGCCGCTCGCCAAGCGGGAGCGGACCGTGTATCGGCCGTCCACACTGGTCCCGATGAGGTGGTCCTGCGTTGGTTCTTGCACCATACGATCCTAATCGAGGCAGGGAAGGGGCCCGAATCCACGTGGGATGCGGGCCCCTCCGAGGTGCAGTTGAAAGCCTAGCCGAAGGTGCGCTGGCGGGCCTTGATCGATTCGACGTAGCGCTTGGTGTCCTCGTACATGCCGTACTTGCTGACCGAGTACTGGCCTTGGTAGTAGCCGGCAATCGCCGTGTCCAAATCCTTGCTGGTAGCGATCAGGACCCGAATGATTGCCACACCTGCAGTGGCGTTATCGTACGGATCCAGGAGGTTGAGCTTGCGACCCACCAGATCGGAAGCCCACTGGCCGGAAGAGGGAATAACCTGCATGGTGCCAATGGCATTGGCAGGCGAGACCGCCCGCTGGTCAAAGCCTGATTCCTGTTCGGCGAAGGCCAAAGCCAAAGAAGGGCTGACTCCCATGCGCCGGGCCGTGTCAGCCACGATGCTCTTCATTTCGGCACGGCTGGGCACCGGTGAGGCGTTAAGCAGGGCCTTGTTCTCATTGGCTGAGCTGACAACAGCCGGAGGGTATGTGAAGCCCAGGAAAGTGCTGGGTACCAGTGGCTTCGTATCCCCGGCGGGCTGCAGGCCAGCACCGGGGATGGTGAGCTTCTGGCCGGGATAGATGACGGTGGTAGCTGTCACGTTGTTGTTGGCAGCCATCAAGGCAGCCAGGGAAACCCCATGGCGGGAAGCGATGGAACTAAGGGTATCGCCTGCCTTGATGGTGTAGGAACCTGTTCCAGCCAGCGGGGCGGGTGCAGGTGCCGGTGCTGTGGGCGCTGATGGGGAGGATCCGCCACTGACCTTGATCTTCTGCCCCGGATAAATGATGGAGCTCCCGTTGAGCCCGTTCCAGCTGAAGATGCTGGACAGCGGAACGCCGTGTTTGGCTGCAATGGCGCCCAAGGTGTCCCCCGAGACAACGGTGTAGACGGCTGCGTTGCTCGGTGCGCTGGGCGCGCTGGGGGCGGTCGGGGCTGGCTGCGCGGGTGCTGGCGTAGGTGTGCCCGTGAGCTTGATGGTTTGGCCCGGGTAAATCAGCGTGGTGGCAGAGAGCTTGTTCAGCTGAAGAACTGCCGCCGTGTCCAAATTGAAGCGTCGCGCGATGGCGCTGATGGTATCGCCGCGCACGATCGTGTACGTGTTCGGAACGGACGGAGCCATGGGGCGCAGGGCGGCAGGGATGGTGGTTGCAACGGCCTGCGCGGGAATGACGGAGCCCACGTTGACTGCTTGCGCTTTCATGGCCGCAGCGAGCGTGGCAGGAATCTTTCGAGGCTGCGGTGCCGGTGTTGCCATGGACGGTTGGGCCAAGGCAAGCGAGGACAAAACCACGGCGGGAAGCGCAGCCGTGGTTGCCGCGATGACCGGCATGCTCATGGTTCGTTTCGGCGAGCGGGGCGTCGTCATGAAATGTGTCCTCATCTCAAACAGCGGGGGCGAGTGTTAGCGCTGTTGTCAGTGTTACCAGTGTTGCTGATGTTATCAATGATGCAAATGTGATCAGTGTGAATCTCTCACACTTAGTCGATCAACACAACAATTCCTGTCAACCCAGATAAAAGAACCCATTTGATGCGGCAGAAATGGCGACTGACCGGTGGTTCGGGTGTATCGGCGTCGGCTCCGGCTAGGCGCAGGGCGGGGCGACGTGGCAACCTTGATCCGTGAGTAATGTAGAAAGCCTTGTTTCCGACTGGCTGCCGCTGCCGGATGTCGCCGATTTATTGGACGTTTCCATCACCAAAGTCCACGGACTTCTGGATGAGCGTGCGCTTGTCGCCATCAGGCGGGGAGAACGGAACATCCGCTCAGTCCCGGCCCTCTTTGTCCAGGACGGGCATGTTGTAGACAGCTTGAAGGGAACCATTGCGGTTCTCAGCGACGCTGGTTACAGCGACGAAGAACTGATTATCTGGCTGTTCACCCCCGACGAGTCGTTGCGGGGGCGACCCATTGACGCCCTGCGCGAGGGGCGTAAGACAGAGATCAGGCGTCGCGCCCAATCATTGGCCTGGTAACAGCGCCCCCTGCGGGAGGCCGGACAAAACGCAGACGACGGCGGGGCTCCACCGCCGTCGTCGCTGTATGTCCTCCAGGTGTCGGCAATACGAGCCTTCGGGTCAGGCCGCCCGGCTGACAGCGGCTTCGGCCAGCTGACGCAATGCCACCAGCGGCAGCTCCTCAAGGGGCAGGCGTTCAAGAGCGTCGAAGGCTCTGTTGCTGAGCTTGGCGATCAGTGATTCCGTGGCTTCCAAGGCTGCGCAGTCAACAATGATGCGCCGTATTTCAGCTACCTCGTCCCCTCCGAGGTCAGGGTTGCCGAGCATGCGGTCAAGATATTCGGCCTCGGCCGGGGGTGCTTGGTTGATGGCAAAACCAACCAGGACGGTGCGTTTGCCTTCGCGAAGGTCGTCCCCAGCGGGTTTGCCGGTCGTTTCGGGGTCGCCAAAGACTCCCAGGACGTCGTCCCGCAGTTGGAATGCCTCACCCAGTGGCAATGAGAACTCCGAGTAACCTTTGAGCAGCCCTGCGGGTGCACCGGCCAACGCTCCACCCAACGCCAGCGGATGTTCAGTGGAGTATTTGGCGGATTTGTACCGAATGATGGATTTCGCGCGCTCCACAGATCCGGCCCGGTCTCGAACGGGGCCGGCCACTTCTTCCAGGATGTCGAGGTACTGGCCTGCCATCACTTCTGCGCGCATCACGTTGAAGATTCGCCGCGCAGAACTTCCGGCTGCCGCCCGGGTGCCGATTTCCGTAAAGGATTCCTCGCTGAAGGAAAGGCAGAGATCGCCGGTCAGGATTGCTGCTGCGTCCCCAAAACGCCCACTGTCCAGCGCCCAGCCATTCATTTCATGGAGCTGGCTGAACCGTTTGTGCACGCTTGGACCGCCGCGGCGGGTGTCGGAGCGATCAATGATGTCATCGTGGATCAGGGCCGCTGCCTGGAAAAGCTCCAGGGCGCATCCGGCAGTGACAATGTCCGGATCATCGGCAGGGCCGCCGGCACCCCTCCAGCCCCAATAGCACATCAGCGCCCGTAGACGCTTGCCTCCGGTCACCAGATTGGAAATCGATCCAATGAGCGGAGCGACGTCCGGAGAAACCGACGCCATGAGGTCCTGTTGCCCTGACAGGAACCCACTCAGCTTGCCGGCAACACCGTTAATGAACTGCGTCTGTTCCGAAGCGACGGGGGAGGCGGCCGTCACTTGACGGACCCGGCCGCCACGTTGGCGCCGATAGTGAATGTTGAAACGCCTTCTTTTTGCCTGATGGAAACGTTCACCGTTTCGCCGTCACCGCGGATGAAGTCCAGGGAAGTGACATTGCCAACAGCGGAGGGCCCGGGGACAAGTTTGAATCCTTGGGCCTCCATGGAGGTTTTGTAGTAGTCCATAACCCCCTCCGGTGGGGCTTTTATCGTCCCCACGAGAGCCACGGTGGCTACTGAAGTGCTCTTGTCCACGCTGCTTGAGCGGACGGAGGTCTTGGGCATGACCGGAATGAGTTGCTCTGGAAAGCCGGGAACAAGGGCGTTCACCGTTGCGGTGGCGTCCGGTGCAGGTGGGGCTGTCTCCGTGAACGCCGTGGTTTCCGGCGAGGCTGTTGAGTTGGAAGCAGACGATGACGGGGTTGACGTCACCGCGGACGACGGCGAGGAAGCGCCCGTTGCGGACGGCGCCGCCGAACCGCCGGGCGGGGGTGTGCATGCAGACGCCGCCAGGGCGACACTGACTGCGAGCAGGGCAAACCCTCGCGATTGAGGAGTTCCAAAGAGCTTCACAGGGTATCCTTCCTGGGGCTGAGCCGGATTGTGCCTCCAGTTTAGTCAGTGGCCGGGCATAGTATTGCCGTTGTGAGGCAAGAAGCATTTGGTGGCGCTGAAAGTGCCGGCAGCAAGCCCGCCCGCAGCGCCGGAGATGCCCTGCGGGAACTGCGGCGAACCAGCATACTTCACGTGGATATGGATGCTTTTTTCGTCTCCGTGGAGCTCCGCAGCCGTCCCGATCTTCGCGGGAAGCCGGTCATCGTTGGTTTCCCAGCGGAACGGTCCGTGGTTCTTTCCGCTTCCTACGAGGCCCGGGCCACGGGCGTGAAGTCCGCCATGCCGATGTCCATTGCCATGAGGCGGTGTCCAGCCGCGGTGATCATCAACCCCCGGCACACCGAGTACTACGAGGTCTCCGCTCAGCTCATGGAGATTTTCGCCTCCATTACGGACTTGGTGGAGCCGCTCAGCGTTGACGAAGCCTTCCTGGACGTGGGCGGGGCCATTCGCCGGCTTGGATCACCCTTGGACATCGGTCATCTCATCCGCCGCAGGGTTCAGTCGGAACTTGGAATCACGGCATCTGTAGGTATCGCCAGCACCAAGTTTGTGGCCAAGATCGCATCCACTCGTTGCAAGCCCGACGGTATCCTGCAGATCGATGCCGAGGACTCCATCCCCTACCTTCACAGTCTTCCCGTCGGTGCCTTGTGGGGCGTTGGTGGAAAGACTGCCGACGTGTTGTCCCGCCTGGGCATTAGCACAGTCGCGGATGTCGCAGCCACGCCCGTGGCGTCGCTCAGGAAGGTTCTGGGCGCCAGTGGTGAGCACGTTCACCGGCTCTCCATGGGCATTGACCCGCGGCCGGTAACTCCAGCCAGGATTGAGAAGAGCATCGGGGCAGAGGAGACGTTCTCCGTCGATACGGCGGACGATGCCTTATTGCACAGGGAATTGCTGCGTCTGTCGCACCGCACTGCCATCCGGCTCAGGAGCTCCGGGATGCTGGCAAGGACTGTGGCATTGAAGCTGCGGTACGCGGATTTCTCCACGGTGACGCGTAGCCGCACCGTGCACGCTCCCGTGGACAGTGCGCAGCTGATTTACCAGGTGGCCGTGCAGCTCCTTGAGTCGTTGGGCACGCGGTCCATGAGCGTTCGATTGGTAGGTGTGCGGGCAGAGCAATTGGAACCAGCGGGTCAGACTTCCTTGCAGCTGAGCCTGGATCGGCGGGACGACAACTGGCGGGCAGCCGAACAAGCCCTGGACCGTGTCTCGGAGCGCTTTGGGTCCAAAAAGCTCCTTCCGGCCCGGCTCCTGGAACCTGGCAAGCCTCCAGCGGACGCCTGAGGCCCACGCGGTTGCCCGGCGGGACTCAGGGCGTCTTTCAGAACGGCGTCGGACAAACTATCCTATTTATTACAGAGATTTAGATCGTCTGGACAAACTGTTTCCTGAACAGTCGGCCCCAAGATGCCCGCTGAACCAAGAGGGATTTTTGGGGAACGATTTTCTTGGTCTGATCGTTTTGGAAACAGACGCACAGGACGCGTTACGTCCAGACGCTGGCTGACTAAAGGAGGTCGCGATGCCCCTCTCGGAGCATGAACAGAAGCTGCTTGAGCAACTTGAGAAGCAACTTCATGAGGACGATCCGAAGTTCGCCAACACCATGGGTTCGGATCCCATCCGCAGCTGGTCTACCCGGCATGTGATCATCGGTGTGCTGGGCGCTATTGCCGGTATTCTTCTCCTGCTTGTTGGCGTATCAATGCAGGCGATACCTGTGGGTGTCCTTGGTTTCATCGTCATGGGTGCTGGCGTCTACTTTGCCACGTTGCGTGGCGCGGCCTTCGGTAAAGCCAACAAGGGGAAACCTGGCAAGACCAAACCAAAGAGCTCGTTCATGAGCAGCCTGGAAGAACGCTGGGACGAACGGCGTCGCGACGACAATTGATTGTCCCTTCCGGACCCGCGGCCGGCACCCGAGGCCTCTCCTGAATCAACTACGCCCCTAAACTTCCACCGGGGATAACGAAAGACCCGCACTGCGGGTCTTTTCGCGTTTAAAGGGCGGAGGTTCTTGAACGGGAGGCCGCTCCACTTCCCACCCCTTTCTCCATATTTCGCCACGTTGGTCCGGATCAGGCCCGGTAGTTCCAGCGTCTGGCCGTGAAATCCGCGACTCAGGCCCCGGGGCCCCTGTCCCTTGCTTCGCGTCCTCCACTTTCCGCCATCACCCGAAATCCGCGCGAGTTCGGGCCTTATGAATCTCAAAGTGGTGGAGAAACGCACTCTATTGCGTTGACTGTGGGGCATTGTGGAGTAAAGTGGAGAGCATAAGAGGGTAGTGGCAGTGTTGGGTATGTGCGGGCACCTTGATTGAGGGGCGGTGGGGCCAGTGTTTCTTGGCACTCACTCGCCGCGTCTCGATGAAAAGGGCCGAATCATCCTCCCCGCCAAGTTCCGCGAGGAACTTGCCGATGGATTGGTTCTCACCAGAGGCCAGGAACGTTGCATCTACGTCTTCAGCCAGAAGGAATTCGAGCGCATTCACGAGTCAATGCGGGAGGCGCCACTGTCTTCCAAGCAGGCACGTGACTACATTCGGGTTTTCCTGTCTGGAGCCTCTGATGAGGTACCTGACAAGCAGGGGCGCGTGACGATTCCGCCAGCGCTCCGGGCTTACGCGGGACTCGGTCGGGAATTGGCAGTCATTGGCGCCGGTACCCGGGCGGAGATCTGGGATGCCGAAGCTTGGAACGAGTACCTCAACGAAAAGGAAGCAGCCTTCTCGGAAACGGATGACGACAACTTGCCCGGGTTCATCTGACCGGTTGCAGGAAGCCGTAGTCCAGCTTCTTGAATGGGATCTCCAGCCGCCCATTGAACTGTCTTCCTGGCTCACCTTCCCCTGAGCCAGGCCGGCGGAACGATAGGCGCGGATGGGGATCCGATTCAAGAATCAGTATGTAAGCGATTGAGGAAAGAGGAGGCAGCGTGGAAGAGCAGGACGCGGCAAAGCCCACATCGGAGCGCCACGTGCCCGTCCTGAAAGACCGCTGCATCAACCTGCTTGCTCCTGGGTTTGAGGCTGCCAGGAAACGCGGGGAAAGACCTGTCGCCATCGATGCAACCCTTGGCATGGGGGGTCACTCCGAGGCCATGTTGCAGCGTTTCCCCGACCTTCATCTCGTTGGCATCGACCGCGACGAAGAAGCCCTGGCCTTGGCCGGCGCCCGGCTGGAGCCGTTCTCAGACCGTACCGATCTTGTTCACGCGGTTTACGACGAGATTGAGGACGTCCTGCTGGACCTGGGCATACCGGAAGTCCATGGCATTCTCATGGACCTTGGCGTCTCGTCCCTGCAACTGGATGAGCGTGAGCGCGGTTTCGCTTACTCCTACGATGCTCCCTTGGACATGCGGATGGACACCAGCCGCGGCCAAACGGCAGCCGATGTGGTCAACAATTACAGCGAAGACGAACTGGTACGCATTATCCGCAAATGGGGCGAAGAGAAATTTGCCGGTCGGATCGCCAACCGGCTCGTGAACGCTCGCGCGGAGAAGCCCTTCGCAACCACGGGGGAACTTGTAGAGCAGATCCGCAGCGTCGTCCCCGCCGCAGCAGCGAAGAGTGGCGGACACCCCGCGAAGCGAACGTTCCAGGCTCTGCGCATTGAGGTCAACGAGGAACTCGATGTCCTGGAACGCGCGGTTCCGGCAGCGGTGGCCGCAACGGCCATGGGCGGGCGGATCGTCGTGATGTCCTATCACTCGCTTGAAGACAAGATCGTCAAGTCCGTTTTCCAGTCCGGTTCCAAATCCTCGGCACCACTCGGCTTCCCGGTTGAGCTTGAAGAACACAAACCCGAACTGAAGACCATCACTAAGGGCACGGAAGTGCCTACGGCAGCAGAAATCGCTGAAAATCCCCGCGCGGCGTCTGCCCGGTTGAGGGCAGTGGAGCGTATCAAACAGAGGAGAGACGCATGAGCAACGCCGTAGCGAAGACTTTGCCCTCCACAGTGGGCAGCACCGCCCGTGCGCTTTCGGTCCCTGCGGAAAGGCCCGACACCGCTCGCAAGGCCCGCACTCCTCTTTCCCTGGTACGCAGCGCACCGGGCAAGCGAAGGACACCTTTCGTGGTCCTATGCTTCGTGGCGATGGCGGCCGCGCTGCTGACGGTCCTGGTGTTGAACATCTCTGTGTCCACGGCCCAGTACCAGTTGGTGCAGCTAAAAGCCGAAGCTGCCACCCTGAACAAGGAAAACCAGGACCTGACACAGAAGAAGCAGAACTTCGAAGCTCCGCAGAACCTCGCTGCGAAGGCTGCAGAATTGGGAATGGTACCTTCCACCGTTAAGGGCCAGATCGATCTGAACACCATGGCGGTCACCGGAAAGGCTTCACCGGCGGTCAAGGGAGATAATCCTGGAGCCTTGCTCGCGGCTCCGGCTGTTGAGGGATTGATTGATGTGGTTCCGTCGGTGACTACCAAGGATCCGTTGGAAAGCCGCAAGCCGGATGCAACTCCGGTGGCCCCGGCTGCAACGCCCTCAACTCCGGCGGCCCCGGCAGCTGCCCCGCCGGTTGAGCTTCACGGGGGATCGGTACCGGCTCCGCAGCAAAAGGCGCCAGGGCAGTAGACCGTCAGTCCACCGAAGCAGGGCCAGCAGCAAGGAATCAACGTGGCAAAGAACCCCGGCACATCAAAAAAAACGAAGACGCCGGCGGCCAGAAAGAGGTTGCGCGTTGGCCTCGGCATCATGCTGACCCTGCTTCTGGTGGTGGGCGGCAAGTTGTTTATGGTTCAAGGCCTGGACATGGGCGGGATGGCTGAAGCTGCCCTTGCGAGCCGGCTTACGCCGCAAGTGCTCCCAGCTGAGCGGGGGCAGATTGTGGATGCCAATGGCACGGTGCTGGCCAGCAGCGTGATTCGCTACAACATCGTGGTAGACCAGACCGTGAATACGAGTACGGAAACTTTCCACCGCTTCAATGAGAAGACCGAGAAGCTGGACGAGATCACCCGTGATCAGGGAATTGCCGATTTGGCCAGCCTTCTGGGGGCGGACGAAGGCACTATCCGTGAGTCACTGACCGGAGAAAAGCAGTACTTCGTGGTGGCGAAGGACGTCAAGCCGGAACTGGAAGACCGGATTTCGAAGCTCTATATCCCGGGCCTTAGCGCGGAGGGTGTCAGCAAGCGTGTTTATCCCAACGGCAGCGTAGCCGGCGGGGTGATTGGTTTCCTCGAGGATGGAACCAACGGACAGGCCGGCATCGAACAAACCCAGAACGAAATTCTCCGTGGTGCTGAGGGCAAACGCGTCTTCGAAATCGGAGCGGACGGCCTCAGGATTCCGGTGGCCACTGATGAATTGACGCCCGCCGTGGATGGTAGTGATGTCAAGCTGACCATCAACACGGACGTCCAGTACTTTGCGCAGCAAGCCATCCAGAGCCAGGTCAACAAGATGAACGCCGAGTGGGGCTCCATCATTGTGATGGACACCAAGACGGGCAACCTCATTGCCCTCGCGGACACCAACGCGCCGGACCCCAATGACCCCGGGAAAGTGGATGCCAAGGATCGAGGCGTCAGGTCCGTGACGGCCGCCTACGAGCCCGGTTCCGTGCAGAAGATGATTACCGCTGCAGCTGTGATTGAGGAGGGTAAGTCATTCCCCCTGGACCACTTCACCATCCCGTCGTCCTACACCATCGACGGACAAAAATTCACCGATGCGTTCGAGCACGGCACCGAAGAACGAACTCTTGCAGGCATCCTGGGCTGGTCCATGAACACCGGTACCGTAATGGCGGGCAGCCGACTCACCAAGGAACAACGGTACGACTGGTTGAAGAAATTCGGCATCGGCGAGCAGACGGACATCGGACTGCCCGCGGAAGCCACAGGCATACTGGCCAAGCCCGAGCAGTGGGACGACCGTCAGCAGTACACGGTGCTTTTCGGGCAAGGCGTATCCCAATCGACACTCCAGACTGTGCGCGCGTTCCAAAGCATCGCCAATGATGGCGTAATGCTGCAGCCCAGGCTCATTGACAGTTACGTTACTCCGGAGGGCGAAGAGCAAAAGGTTCCTGCCAAGGACTCCCGCCAAGTGGTATCCAAGGAAACTGCCCAGCAAGTTCGTGACATCCTTGAAAGCGCCGTGACTGAGGGGCAGATCAAGGACGCTGCCATTGACGGCTACCGTGTCGGAGCCAAGACGGGAACGTCCCAAGCTCCCCGCGAGGACGGCCTGCCCGGATTTGACGGCTTCACCGCCTCAATGGTGGGCATGGCACCCATGGATGACCCCAGGTTCATCGTGGAGGTGGTCCTTCAGCGCCCCAAGGGAAACATCTACGGCGTCACGAACGGTCCCGTGTTCCGTTCAGTGATGGCACAGGTCCTCCGGACCTACAACGTGGCGCCGTCCACGGGAACGCCCGCGCGGTTGCCCCAGTTCGTCAAGTAAGCTTCTTGGGCGTCTGTTTCGGCCAAAAATCGATCCACCACTAACGGCCCGGGCGCCGCTGGCCCCAAGCCGGTCGTTCCACGAGCACCAACGGAGAACCACGTGTCAGACCACAATGAGGCAGCTATCAACGCCACGACGCCGGATGCCGGCCAGACCGGCTTTCGTCCCGCATCCGTGGCCGCAGTGCCGTTGGCAACCATCGCGGACGCACTCGGTGTCGCGGCTCCCGATGCCAGCCAGGACAGGGGAGTGACAGGCATTACGCTCAACTCCAGGGCCGTCGAAGCAGGCGACCTCTATATGGCGTTGCCGGGAGCCTCCCGCCACGGTGCCGACTTCGTTCCGCAGGCAGTCGAGGCCGGGGCGGTTGCCGTCGTCACGGACGACGCCGGGGCCCGCCAGCTTGCGCTGGCAGGTGAGCAGCCTGTGCCGGTACTTATCGTCCCTGAGCCGCGAACCGCCGTCGGGCGCTTGGCCGCACTGATCTACCGCAGCCAACCTGCGGATGGCGTCCACCCGACGCTGTACGGCGTCACCGGTACCAACGGAAAGACCACCACCACCTATTTCATTAACTCCTTGTTGCGTGCCTTGGATAAGAAGCCGGGCCTCATCGGAACCATCGAAATCGTTGCAGGTGGAGAGCCCATCCCCAGCCTCCTGACGACGCCGGAATCCACCGATGTCCATGCCCTGCTTGCGCTGATGCGCGAACGAAACCTGGACGCGGCATCCATGGAGGTCTCGTCCCACGCCATCTCCTTCCACCGTGTGGACGGGGTGATGTTCGACGTCGCTGGTTTCACCAACCTCACCCAGGACCACCTGGACCTGCATGGCAGCATGGACGAGTACTTCCGCACCAAGGCTGAGCTCTTCACTGCCGAAAGGGCCAGGCACGCTGTGGTCACGGTCGACGACGACTGGGGACGCAAGCTGGCAGACACAGCCGACATCCCGGTCACCACCCTCTCAACCAAGCCCCTCGATCGAGGCAGCGCCAATGCCGACTGGAAGGTTGCGTCCATCACGGCGCGCGGCCTGGGCTCGGAATTCGAACTCAGGCACGCCAACGGACGAACCTTGCGCATCCACACCGGCCTGCCGGGAGATTTCAACGTGGCCAATGCAGCCTTGGCCACGCTCATGGTCCTGGCATCCGGCGTGGACGAAAACACCCTCCAAGATGCCTTGGATGCGCACGATCCGTTCACCGTCGCAGTGCCCGGACGCATGCAGCTTGTCTCTGCAGAACCTGCCTCCGTTGTTGATTTTGCCCACAATCCTGACGCTCTGTCCCGTGCTTTGGAAGCCGTTCGCTCACCGTTGGAGGGATCCCGCGTCATCGTGGTCTTCGGCGCAACCGGCCAGCGCGACCAGGGCAAGCGTCCCACCATGGGAGCCATCGCTGCCCGCCTTGCCGACGTCGTGATCATCAGCGATGACGATCCCCACGACGAAGACGCGGCAGCAATCCGCGCGGATGTCCTGCGGGGCGCCCACGAGGCCCGGGACTCCGAGAACCTGGACAGCGAAATCATCGAGTCCTACCCGAGGGATGCCGCCATCCGGCTCGCTGTCGACATGGCAACCAGCAAGGACACCATCCTCGTCGCCGGGCGTGGCCACGAGGTGTGGCAAGAGGTCAAGGGTGTGAATCTGGCCTTGGACGACAGAGTGGAGTTGCGGGCCGCCTTGACATCCAAGGGATTCAGCGTTTCAGCGGACCAGCGGATAGAGTCCTAAACCGAGATGATTGCACTTACTGCGGCGGAGCTCGCCGACATCACCCATGGCCGATTGACCGGAGATCCGGATGTCGTGCCCACTTCCGTCGTCACTGATTCACGGGAAGCGACGCCCGGATCGCTGTACGTGGCCAAGCCCGGCGAGCACGCCGATGGTCACGACTTCGTCGACGCCGCTTTCGAACGAGGCGCGGTCCTGGTTCTTGCCGAACGCGAAGTGGCCGATGCTGACGGCCGCCCCTATCCCGCCGTCGTGGTTGAGGATGCCGTGGTGGCCATGGGTGCCCTTGCAGCAGAGTCCGTCCGCCGTATCCGTGCTGAGCGTCAGCGCCGTGGGGAGGACTTTACGGTCATCGGCATCACAGGATCAGCGGGCAAAACCACCACCAAGGACCTCCTTGCCGGTGTGCTGTCCACCGCCGGAGCCACGGTGGCGCCGCAGGGGTCCTACAACGGTGAGGTGGGCGTCCCGCTGACGGTCTTTGCCGCTGACGCCAACACCCGCTTCCTGGTGATCGAAATGGGTGCCACGGGCCTGGGCCACATCAAGTACCTGGCAGAGATGGTCAAGCCGGACATTGGCGTGGTCCTGGTGGTTGGTACGGCCCACGCCGGCGAATTCGGTGGCGTGGAGAACATCGCCAAGACCAAAGGGGAACTGGTCGAAGCCCTCAGCGAGCACGGTACGGCTGTGATCAACCTCGATGATGGCCGGGTTGCTGCCATGCGTACCCGCACCAGGGCCAAGGTTCTGGGCTTCACGGCTTCGCCCGCCACTACCGAAGAGGTAGAAGCCCGCAACGTTGTGGTCAACGAGCAAGGATTCCCTGACTTTGATCTGGTGCTGCCCGACGGCGGCCCGTCCGTTGAGGTGCGAAGCCGCCTGATCGGTGGCCACCACGTCACAAATCTTTTGGCAGCAGCCGCCGCAGCGTTTGCCGCAGGCATTCCGGCCGCTGACATTGCATCCTCACTTAGCTCCCAGTCGGCAGCCAGCCGGTGGCGGATGGAGCGAACTGAACGTGAAGACGGCGTCACGGTCATCAACGACGCCTATAACGCCAACCCGGAATCCATGCGGGCTGCCCTGCGTACGCTGGCTGACCTTGGGCAAGGCAGAAGGACCTGGGCCGTTCTTGGAGCCATGCTCGAGCTGGGGGAGGACTCCATCCGCGAGCACACCGCCGTGGGAACCCAAGTGGTGCGGCTGAACATTTCCAGGCTGGTGGTGGTGGGACGTGAAGCCCGTGCCCTCTACATCTCCGCCATCCAGGAAGGTTCCTGGGGTGACGAGTGTTCGTTCACGGAGACCGTGGAAGAAGCCTACGAACTGCTTCAACATGAACTGGAACCCGGAGACCTGGTGCTCTTCAAGTCCTCCAACGGTGTGGGACTGCGGCATTTGGGTGATCGGATAGCATTACCTCCACGGGCCGAGCCCACCGGAGAAAACGCGGCCGAAGCTGCCGCAAGCGAAGGGAACGAGCTGCTGTGATTGCACTTTTGATCGGCGCAGGCGTCGCCCTTCTGGTGGCCCTGATAGGGACGCCCCTGTTCATCAGGTTCCTCGTGGCCAAGAGCTACGGACAATTCATCCGGGACGACGGACCCACTTCCCACCACACCAAGCGCGGCACCCCCACCATGGGCGGAACCGTGGTGGTGGCCGCCGTGCTCATCAGCTACTTCGTGACACACCTGATCATGTGGATGATGAACCCGGACTCGGCCGGGCCATCCGCGTCGGGACTGTTGCTGCTGTTCCTCATGGTGGGCATGGGCTTTGTAGGTTTCCTCGATGACTTCATCAAGATCTCCAACAAGCGAAGCCTCGGCCTCAACGCACGCGCCAAGCTGATCCTCCAGGCGGCCGTGGGCATCATCTTTGCGGTCCTGGTCCTCCAGTTCCCCAACGAGAATGGCCTGCGTCCTGCATCTACCCAGATCTCCCTGGTGCGGGATATCCCTTGGCTGGACCTCGCCTTCGGCGGCACAGTGGTGGGCGCCATCCTCTTTGTGCTGTGGTCCAACTTGATCATCACCGCGGCCACCAACGGCGTTAACCTGACCGATGGCCTGGACGGGTTGGCAGCCGGGGCATCAATCATGGTCTTCGGCGCTTACACCATCATGGGGATCTGGCAGAACAACCAGGCTTGCGGATCACCACGGGAAGCCGGCAGCGGTTGCTACCAAGTGCGCGACCCCATGGACCTTGCCTTGCTGGCAGCAATTCTCAGTGCTGCCCTGGTGGGATTCCTGTGGTGGAATACATCACCGGCCAAGATCTTCATGGGTGACACAGGATCCTTGGCCATCGGTGGTGCGGTTGCGGCTTTCGCCATCCTGTCACGCACCGAACTTCTGCTGGCCTTCATCGGTGGCCTCTTTGTCCTGATCACCCTGTCAGTCATCATCCAAGTGGGCTTCTTCAAACTCAGTGGCGGCAAACGTGTCTTCAAGATGGCCCCGCTGCAACACCACTTTGAATTGAAGGGCTGGGATGAAGTTACCGTCGTGGTCCGGTTCTGGATCCTCGCAGGGCTCTTCGTGGCTGCCGGCCTTGGAATTTTCTATGCTGAATGGGTGGTGCTGCTGTGAACGAAAACCCGGATACGACGCCGTCGAACGCCGGCAGGCTCAACGAACTCACTAGCTGGGATGCTGACTGGGCCGGTCTGCGCGTCGTGGTAACAGGCATTGGCGTCTCCGGCTTCTCAGCTGCCGACACCCTGATCGAACTTGGCGCCAAAGTGGTGGTGGTTGACGCCGCCACCAGTGCAAAGGCCAAAGCCCAAGCCGACACCCTGAAAATTGTGGGGGCCGTTGATGTGCTGTTGGGGGAGGAAGCCGTTACGGCACTCCCGGTGATCGATGGAACTTTCCCCGAGCTTGTGGTGACCTCGCCGGGTTGGCGCCCCGACCAAGCCCTGCTTGCCGCGGCGAAGCGGAAGCACATCGCTGTCTGGGGCGACGTGGAGCTCGCGTGGCGTCTTAGGGAGCGGGCAGGACGCAAGACGGCGGACTGGCTGACGATCACCGGCACCAACGGCAAGACCACCACGGTGGGCATGGCTGAATCCATGCTGCAGGCAGCCGGACTTAAGGCGATTGCAGTGGGAAACGTCGGCACTCCTATTCTTGACGCACTCCGGGATCCCGTGGACTACGACGCTTTCGCCGTTGAACTCTCCAGCTTCCAGCTGCACTGGAGCCACTCGTTGTCTCCAGTGGCAAGTGTTTGCCTGAACGTTGCCGAGGACCACGTCGATTGGCACGGCTCGTACGCCTCGTACCTCGCGGACAAAGCAAAGGTGTACGAGAACACTCAGAAGGCCGCCATCTACAACGCGGAACAAATCGAAACCGAGCGAATGGTGGAGAACGCCGACGTGGTGGAAGGGTGCCGCGCCATCGGGTTCACCACCAATACACCGGCAGTAAGCATGCTGGGTGTGGTGGACGGCCTGCTAGTTGACCGGGCCTTCATAGCTGAGCGCAAGGACTCCGCGGCAGAACTTGCAGCGATGTCCGATCTTGGTCCGGTGGCACCTCGCCACATGGTAGCCAACGCCCTCGCGGCGGCGGCCCTGGTCCGCGCCTACGGGATTGAACCAGCCGCTGTGAAACAGGGCCTGGCCAACTACCTGCCAGGCGCCCACCGCATCCAGTTGGTGGCCAGCCATAACGACGTCCTGTGGATCAACGACTCCAAGGCAACCAACCCGCACGCGGCCTCCGCTGCACTCTCGGCCTTTCAGCAGGTTGTGTGGATTGCCGGCGGTCTCTCCAAGGGCGTCAACTACGACGACCTCGTCAAAGAGCACGCACCCAGGTTGAAAGCCGTTGTGCTCATCGGCACCGACACCGCGGCGTTGGAGGGCGCCCTCCAGCGACACGCACCCGATGTCCCCGTGATGGCGCCGCCCAAGGGCGACACTGAAGGAGTGCAGACCGCAGCCGGAGACGCCGCCTCGCCAATATACGGTGAGACCATTATGGCCCAGGCCGTGGCATCGGCGGCTGGAGTGGCAAAGCCCGGCGATACCGTGCTGATGGCACCGGCGGCTGCATCCATGGATCAGTTCTCTTCCTACGCTCACCGTGGCGACGCTTTCGTCCTGGCAGTTCGCGAGCTTGTGGAAGGGCAGGCACCGACCACCGAGGAGTAACAATGGTCAGCACGCCCACCCGCACCCGCGGCAAAGAACCCCGGGACGGGAAGTCCAAGGCCGCGTCTGTTGATGGCAGCCGCCCCAAGGGGCTCCGCGGACACCTGCGCAGCTTCTGGGAGAGCCTTGAAGGCAAGGGCAAAGCCCCCAACAGCTCCACGTATTACCTGATCCTCGGCTGTGCTCTCGCGTTGACGGCCATCGGCATCATGATGGTGTTGTCCGCCTCCAGCGTCGAAGCCATCTCCGAGGGCAAGTCGCCCTACGCCGACGCCCTCAAGCAGGCGGTCTTCGGCGTCGTTGGACTCATTGCGATGTATGTCATTTCACGGACCAACGTGAATTGGATGAAGAAACTGTCCTGGTGGGCGCTGGCGGCGGTGATTGTCCTCCTTGCCTTGGTTCAAGTCATGGGCAACACTGTCAACGGCAACAAGAACTGGATCGACATCGGCGGTGTCACCCTCCAGCCCTCCGAGATGGCCAAGCTGATCCTCTGCGTCTGGATCGCTGCCGTTCTGGCGCGGAAGCAGAAGCTCCTTCACCGTTGGATGCACGTCATCATTCCAGTGGTCCCTGGCGCGGGCCTTGTGATTGCCTTGGTGATGTTGGGCAACGACCTCGGAACAGTCATCGTCATTGCGGCGATCACCGCGGCCGGGCTTTACTTCGCCGGCGTACCTGGCCGCATGCTGGCCATCGCCGGCGCGGTGGGTGCGCTCGGCGCCGTCCTTGGCACCATCAGCAGCTCCAATCGGATCTGCCGCATTACTTCATGGCTGGGAACGGCCTCCCAGCAGTGCACCGAGCAGTTCGACTTCGATTTCCAATCCACCAACGGCATGTACGGCCTTGCGCAAGGCAGCTGGACCGGGTTGGGCCTCGGCCAAAGCCGGCAGAAATACAATTGGCTGCCAGAGGCCCACAACGACTTCATCTTTGCCATCATCGGCGAGGAACTCGGCCTCGTGGGAACCATGGTGGTCCTGGTCCTGTTCGCGATTCTGGGCATTGCCATTTTTCGTGTGGTGGTCAGGCAGACCGATCCTTTCCAGCGCACTCTTGCGGGTGGAATCATGGTGTGGCTGCTGGGCCAAGCAAGCATGAACATGGCCGTGGTGACCCAACTCCTTCCCGTGGTCGGGGTGCCGCTTCCATTCATCTCCTATGGTGGCTCCGCGTTGATCATGTCCCTCTGCGGCGTGGGCGTAGTGTTGTCTTTGGCCCGCGGCCAATTGCCAGTGCAGCAGCGTTCAGGCTTCCTGCCGCGCCTCATGTCCAAGACCGCACGAAAGCGTACCTAGCACTTCATGACTTTTGATTCCGCCAACGTATCCAAGCCTTTGTCCGTCGTCCTCGCCGGCGGCGGAACTGCCGGTCACGTCAGCCCGCTGCTGGCTATTGCCGATGCCATCAGGGACAAGCATCCGGAGGCCGCCATCCTTGCTGTTGGCACGCCGTCGGGCATGGAAACCCGGCTGGTCCCCGCGGCCGGGTATGAGCTCGCCACCATTGACCGTGTCCCGTTTCCACGGAGGCCGTCGGCAGACCTCGTTAGGTTGCCTGCCCGTTTGAACGGAGCGGTTCGGCAGGCACGGCGCATCTTGGAAGAAGCCCGCGCGGATGTCCTGGTGGGGGTGGGAGGGTACGTCTGTACGCCGATGTACCTTGCTGCCCGGAAACTCCGGATTCCCATTGTCATCCACGAGGCCAACATGAAGGCTGGCCTGGCCAATCGCGTCGGCGCCCGGTTCACTAATCATGTTGCCGTGGCATTTGCCGGTACCCGCTTACGGGGTGCACGCCACGTAGGCATGCCCATGCGGCGCGCCATTTCAGGATTGAACAGAGCCGTCGCCGCTCCTGCGGCAAAGGCTGCGCTCGGATTGGATGCCCACCGTCCTGCGCTGATTGTCACCGGCGGCTCCTCAGGGGCATTGAGCATCAACCGCGCCATCACTGCCGCATTGCCTTCGCTGACGGCCGCCGGCGTACAGACGCTGCACATCACGGGCATCGGCAAAGCCGTCGAGAATAACGACGGCGGCCTTCTCGCCGCTGACGGCTATCGGCAGGTCGAGTACGTGGATGGTATGGAGAACGTCTACGCGGCTGCCGACGTCCTCCTTGCCCGTGCCGGGGCCGGAACCGTCAGCGAAGTAGCGGCGGTTGGAGTCCCCGCGGTGTTTGTGCCCTTGCCTGTTGGCAACGGAGAGCAGGCACTGAACGCAGCCCCCTTGGTGGCCGCCGGCGGTGCCATGATGGTGGATGACAAAGACCTCAGCCCTGAATGGCTCCGGAGCGAATTGATTCCGCTTCTGACAGACGGCCGCAGGCTCCGCGAAATGGCCCGGAAATCCGAGGCCCTTGGTATCAGAAACGCCGATCAGCGCATGGCTGATCTTGTCTTGGAAGCGGTATCCGCATGACCACCAGCATTGCCCGGCTCGAGTCCCTAGGACGTGTCCACTTCATCGGAATCGGCGGAGTGGGCATGTCCGCAGTCGCACGCATCATGGTGTCGCGGGGTGTCCCGGTCAGCGGAACCGATGTCAAGGATTTGCCGGTCATGCGTGACCTCTCCTCGGCGGGCGCCCGCATTGCCGTGGGTTACGACGCAGGAAACCTGGGCGACGCCCAGACCATCGTGGCCGGCTCGGCCATCCGGGCGGACAATCCCGAGCTGGTAGCAGCACGTGAGGCCGGGCTGCCCGTGCTGCACCGCTCAGAAGCCTTGGCCGCCACCATGGCTGGCCACCGGGTGGTCACCGTAGCGGGTACCCACGGCAAATCCACTACCACCTCGATGGTCGCCGTCCTCCTGAAGGAAGCCGGCTTGGATCCCTCCTTCGCAATTGGCGCGAACGTTCCGGCACTTGGCGTTAACGCAGCACACGGGGGATCCGACATTTTCGTTGCAGAGGCCGATGAATCGGATGGGTCGTTCCTCAACTACCGGCCGTTGATTGCCGTGGTCACCAACGTCGAGGCCGACCACTTGGATCACTACGGGACGCCGGAGGCCGTCTTCGCTTCCTTTGATGACTTTGCGGCGCTCCTGCCTGCCAGTGGCGTCCTGCTGGCATGTGCCGACGACGCCGGAACCCGGGCCTTGGCAGAGCGCACAGCGTCCAAGGGGACCACGCGGGTGCTGACGTACGGAACATCCGACCAAGCGGACATCCGCCTTCATGACGGCGGTCCGGGCGATGTTTCGGTGGCCTTCGACGGTGACGTTCATCGGCTCGAATTGCAGGTTCCCGGGCGGCACAATGCCCTGAACGCGGCAGCTGCGTTCGCCGTCGCCGTCGAACTCGGTGTGGAACCTGAAGCTGCTGCGGCAGCGCTGGGCCACTTCACGGGCGCGTCGCGGCGCTTTGAGCTCAAAGGCCAGGGGAGGGGAGTGCGGGTCTATGATGACTACGCCCACCATCCCACGGAGGTGCGCGCAGCATTGTCGGCGGCACGTTCCGTGGCCGCCGGCAACAAAGTGCACGTCCTTTTCCAGCCGCATCTGTTTTCACGGACCCGTGAGTTCGCCAAGGAGTTCGCGGCTGCACTGGACCTGGCGGACAACGCGTTGGTCCTTGATATCTATCCTGCGCGCGAGGACCCCATCCCTGGTGTGACCAGCACTCTGATTACCGACCACTTGGTGAACGGTCGACTGGTTTCGGCCGATGAAGCTGTTGACGCCGTGATCGCTGTCGCAAGCGAAGGCGACGTCGTCCTGACGGTCGGCGCCGGAGACGTCACTGCCTACGGGCAAGTGATCGTGGAGGCGTTGGGTGGCTAGCACCCGCAAGCCCACGTTCAAAGCAGGGACGGACCCGCGGCAAAGCAAGGCAGGCCGTGCCCGGGGCGACTCAGCGGAGGTCATCAGTGCACAGCGTTCCGTTGAACCGGAAGCGAAGACCTCGGAGAAGCCGGCGGGCAACGTCATTGCATTTCCTGAGCCGAAGAACCGCCGCCAGCGACGACTCGTGCTCGGGACACTGTCGATTGTGGCTGTTGTGGTCGGTGCATTGATTGCAGGAGCTGTATTTTCGCCGGTGCTGGCAGTCCGAACCATCACCGTGGACGGCACTACGTTGCTGACACCGGATGCGGTGCAGAAAGCACTGTCCGGCCTCGAAGGCAAACCGTTGCCGCAGGTAAGCGAGCAGGAAATCAACGAGCTCCTGAAACCACTTGTCCAGGTCCGTTCGGCCACCATGGAGGCGCGGCCGCCGTCGGAGTTGCTGGTGCACGTGGACGAACGCGTCCCGGTGGCACTGCTGAAGCAAGGTGACTCTTACGTAATGGTGGATGTGGACGGCGTGCAGCTCGGTGCAACGAAGGACTTGACCGCCGTAGCACTGCCGTTGATCGACGCCGGAGTCGGCACGACCAACACGGAGTTGTTTAAGGCGATTGCTGCTGTGTTGGACACCTTGCCCGCGGATATCCTGGCCAGGATGTCCACTGCCTCCGCAGCATCCGCGGACGCCGTTGAGCTGAAACTGGTGGACGGAAAGACGGTAGTGTGGGGCAATGCCGAGGACAGGGAACTGAAGTCGAAGGCACTTGAGGCGCTCCTGAGGATGCCGGCGGACCCAAAGGTCCCTGTCAGTGTCTACGACGTCAGTGTTCCCCGGCATCCATTCACAAAGTAAGCAGCATTGAGAACGTAACCTGCGGCCGGCGGTGGCCTTATTTCGCGACAATCACACGACACGCGCTAGCGGAGATTGCATGTGGGAAGCAGAGGAAATACCGTCGCAGTAGAGTTACTTGACATAACTATAACCTTCAACTAGAGGGTTAAGGTCCAAGGATTCAAGTTGGACTCGATCAGTTTCGCTATAGGACACAAGCAAGGGGCACGAAACGTGGCAGCACCGCAGAATTACTTGGCCGTCATCAAGGTCGTCGGCATCGGCGGCGGTGGCGTGAACGCAGTCAACCGCATGATCGAGGTGGGCCTTCGGGGAGTCGAGTTCATCGCCATCAACACCGACGCGCAGGCGCTGCTCATGAGCGACGCCGACGTCAAGCTCGACGTCGGACGTGAACTCACGCGCGGCCTCGGCGCCGGGGCAAACCCCGAGGTCGGCAAGCAGGCCGCAGAAGACCACGCTGACGAGATCGAAGAAGTTCTCCGCGGTGCTGACATGGTCTTCGTCACTGCCGGCGAGGGTGGTGGCACCGGAACCGGTGGCGCCCCCGTGGTCGCGCGCATCGCCCGCTCCCTCGGTGCGCTGACCATTGGTGTGGTGACTCGTCCGTTCACTTTCGAAGGCCGACGCCGCGCAGGCTCTGCCGAGGCCGGTATTGACGCCCTCCGCGACGAAGTAGACACCCTGATCGTCATCCCCAACGATCGTCTCCTGTCCATCAGCGATCGCAACGTCTCCGTCCTGGACGCCTTCCGCTCCGCGGACCAGGTGCTCCTTTCCGGTGTCCAGGGCATCACCGACCTCATTACCACTCCGGGCCTGATCAACCTGGACTTCGCTGACGTCAAGTCAGTCATGCAGGGCGCAGGATCGGCCCTGATGGGCATCGGTTCCGCCCGAGGCGAAGACCGTGCAGTCAAAGCTGCGGAACTGGCCATCGCCTCGCCGCTGCTGGAGGCTTCCATCGACGGTGCCCACGGTGTCCTGCTTTCCATCCAGGGCGGCTCGGATCTCGGGCTGTTCGAAATCAACGAGGCCGCGCGCCTGGTGCAGGAAGTGGCCCACCCTGAGGCGAACATCATCTTCGGTGCCGTCATTGATGACGCCTTGGGTGATGAAGCCCGCGTGACCGTCATTGCTGCAGGCTTCGACGACGTCAAGGCAACTTCGCCTTCCATGGACCAGTCGCGTCCGGCGCAGAATCCCGTACCCTCGGACCGTCCTGCTGCTCCGAGCAGCGCACCGTCCAGCGCTGCTGCACCGCAGCACGCCACGGCAGGTATCGGCGCTGCAGGCTTGAGCAACTGGGGCCAGCAGCGTCCTTCGGCGTTGCCCGCTGACTCCGGCTTCGACGTCGACCTCCCCGCAGTGGTTGAACCCGACCTTTCGGGCAGCCGCTCCGATGACCTCGACGTTCCCGACTTCCTGAAGTAAGCCACGTTCGGAGAGTCAGTTCCCGGTGTTTTGGTGGCGAAATGAAGTAAGGCCCGGCGTCTCTGTAGCCTTCACGGATACGGGCGCCGGGAACCTGGCTCTCCATGTGGGGGATAATCACTCCGACGTGATGGCCCGTCGTGCCCGGTTGGAACACGCCGTTGGCCTGGATGCCGTTAGTCCGGATTCAGTGCAGTTCCAGTACATGGATCAGGTCCACGGCAACAACGTTGAGTTCATCGCCGCACACGGTCCTGGACCTACTGCCGACGCCATGGTCTCTGCCACGGCGTCGCCCGCGGCCTCCCGGCAGGCAGCCCAGCCCCTGGCTGTTATGGTGGCGGATTGCGTGCCCGTTGTGTTCGTCGGGTACGACGCCGGTAGTAACCCGGTCCTGGCTGCTGCCCATGCAGGGCGCCCCGGTGTCGCTTCGGCCGTAGTACCTGCCACAGTCGCAGAAATGCGACGCAGGGGAGCTGTGGAGATTAGTGCGTGGCTCGGGCCGTCCATTTGTGGATCCTGTTACGAGGTCCCCGAACAGCTGCGTGCTGACGTCGCAGCGAAGATTCCCGAAACCTGGTCTTCCACATCGTGGGGAACGCCTGCCCTTGACTTGCCGGCCGGTGTTCGGGCCCAGTTGGCTGCACTGAATGTGACCGTGGAGTATTCGGGAGAGTGCACCCTCGAAAACGACTCCCTTTTTTCATACCGGCGGGACTCCCGAACCGGTCGATTTGCAGGTTTGGTGTGGACGCATGAATAGCCTTGGATACGACAATGAACAGCGGCAGGATTCGGGTGGCGACGCCCGTACCGCTGAGCTCGCTGACCGGCTCGGACTGGTCCGGCAGCGGATAGAGGCAGCCGTCCACGCCGCGGGGCGAACTGATCAGCCGAGGCTGATTGTCGTGACCAAGTTCCACCCGGCGGCTGACGTCCGCCGCTTGGCCACCCTTGGCGTTACGGACGTCGGCGAGAACCGGGACCAGGAAGCCGCGTCCAAAAGTGTGGAGCTCGCCGACGTTGACGTCAGATGGCACTTCATCGGCCAGCTTCAGAGCAATAAGGCAAAGTCCGTGGTCAAATATGCCGCTTCAGTCCAGTCCATAGACCGCCCGCAGGTTGTTGACGCTTTGGCCAAGGCCGTCGGCCGGGAAAGGGATGCCACGGGGCGTAGCGACCTCGACTGCTTCATCCAGGTCAGCTTGGATGACGACGCCGGCGCGCACCGCGGCGGTGCAAGTCCGTCCGACGTCGAGGTACTTGCAGGAAAAATCGAGTCAGCGGACGGGCTCCGGTTGTCCGGGCTGATGGCCGTGGCGCCTCTGGGTGCCGATCCGGAAGCTGCCTTTGAGAAGCTCGCGGGTATTTCCGCGGCCCTTCGCGTCGCTCATCCGGCTGCAACGGGTCTTTCTGCCGGGATGAGCCAGGACCTGGAAGCAGCGGTGAAGTTCGGGGCGACACACCTGAGAATTGGCTCCGATATTCTCGGTTCCCGTCCGGCCGTGGGGTAGCGTCAAAGTATTGGAATGACGGGCCGGGGTTCCAATAATGTCAAGTCATGGCGGCCCGCCTACTGCAGAAATGATAGGAGTGCACCATGGCTGGCGCTCTGCGCAAGACAATGATCTATCTTGGGCTCGCCGACGGCGATGAACACTACGAATCTGAGCAGTCCGTCGCCACGCACCACGATGAAGAACGCCCCCAGGCACAGGAACGGGAAGAGCGCCGTGCGCCTGCTCCCGTCCGGGAAGTTGTCCGTGAAATGCCCACTGTTGATGCCGAAGAGGAATACCGCGCACCCGTGACACCCATCAAGCGTGCGGCGTCCAGCCGCGAAGATGCCTCGGGCCTGAGGCAGATCACCACCGTTCACCCCCGCTCTTACAACGATGCCAAGGTCATCGGTGAGAGCTTCAGGGATGGCATTCCCGTCATCATGAATGTCACCGACATGGGTGAAGCCGATGCCAAGCGCCTCGTGGACTTCTCTGCTGGTCTTGTCTTTGGCCTGCACGGCAGCATCGAGAGGGTGACCAACAAAGTCTTCCTGTTGTCGCCGTCGTACGTTGAAGTCATCGGAGATGACAAGAAGGCCAGCGAAACGCAGGCCAGCTTCTTCAACCAGAGCTGACAACAGACTTTTCGCAGATGCCAGGCGGGTCAACCTGCCTGGCATCTGTGTTGCAATAGTAGGGACCGATCCGCATTCCGGAACAAGTGGGAGATCTGAGCTAACTCGTGGGCATTGTTTTCGGCCTTATCTATGTTGTGTTGTTGCTGTTCTTCATTGCCCTGATCATCCGACTCATCTTCGAATGGGTGCAGATGTTCGCCCGCCAGTGGCGGCCCCGGGGTGTGGCATTGGTTACAGCCCATGTAGTGTACTCCGTCACGGATCCTCCGCTTGGTAGGCTCCGGAGGCTCATACCACCCCTCCAACTGGGCGGAATATCCTTGGATTTGGGCTTCCTGATCCTGATTATTGCCGTCAGCATTGCCATGGCAGTAACCAGCAGCCTGGCGTAACTGCTCCGCGGAACCCGGGCCACCGATGGTCCATAGGCCGCAAATTCTCCAAATCAACACGATGGTGTTGAATTGGAGGAACAAGATGATATTTAGGTACCGTAGTTTTGAACGGCCGGAAGGCCTACTGACTAACTAGACCAACGAGGTGACCAGATGGCTTTGACGCCAGAAGACGTTGTCAACAAGCGCTTTCAGCCGACCAAGTTCCGCGAAGGCTACGACCAGGACGAGGTAGATGACTTCCTCGACGAGATCGTGGTGGAACTTCGCCGCTTGAACCAGGAGAACGACGAACTTCGCAAGAAGCTCGGCGAGTCCGGATCGGCTGTTCCTGCTGCAACTGCTGCGGCTCCGGTCGTCGAGAAGGTTCCGGCCCCGGTCAAGGTTGACAAGGAAGCCGAGGCAAAGGCGGAAGCCGAAGCCAAGGCTGCTGAAGCTGCCAAGAAGAAGGAAGCCGAGCAGGCTGCTGCTGCTGCAGCAGCTCCCAAGGCACCCGCCGCAAGCAACGGCGTCACCCCTTCCGCTGAATCCGCTGCAGGCCTGCTTGCCATGGCACAGCAGATGCACGACAAGCACGTTTCCGACGGTGCGCAGCAGAAGGAAAAGATCATTGCCGAGGCTCAGATTGAGGCTTCCAGCCTCGTCAACGACGCCCAGGAGAAGTCCCGCAAGATCCTTGGTGCCCTCGAGCAGCAGCGCTCCGTTCTTGAGCGCAAGGTTGAGCAGCTCCGTGGCTTCGAGCGCGACTACCGCTCGCGCCTGAAGGCTTACATCGAAGGCCAGCTCCGTGACCTCGACGCCCGTGGTTCCGTTGCTGCCCCTGAGGTTGGCGAAGCAACCGCCGACGTTTAGCAAGTATTCTGAAAGCCGGTGGCTGAGGACTCCTCGGCCGCCGGCTTTCGCTGTTAAAACTGACATCAGCCAAAACCGACAGCAGCCCGCAACGCTTCCCGAATGAAAGCACTATGACCGACGACTTCACCGCTGACGCCACTCAGCCGGCGCCCGCCGAGCGCCGTAAGTGGCGTCCTGCCATGCTTTGGCTCTTTGCCGGCTTCGCCGTGTTTGCCTACGTTTTTGACCAGCTCACCAAACTCTGGGTCACCAGCACCATGGTGGAGGGTGAGCGCATTCCTGTGCTGCCTCCGCTGCTGCACTGGTACTACATCCGTAACTCCGGGGCGGCATTTTCCATAGGCGAGAATGTGACGTGGATCTTCACGATCGTCATGGCAGCCGTCTCCGTGGCGATCCTCTTTCAGCTGCGAAAGTTGGGTTCCGCCTGGTGGGCGCTTTCGTTGGGACTGTTGCTGGGAGGTGCCCTCGGCAACCTGACCGACCGCTTGTTCCGGGAGCCATCTTTTGCCATGGGCCACGTGGTGGACTTCATCCAGTTGCCAAACTTTGCGATCTTCAACATCGCAGACTCGGCGGTGGTGTCCGGCGTCGTAATTATCTGCCTCCTGACGCTGCGAGGTGTGGGGATGGACGGGACGCGCCAACTCGCTGTGCACAAGCCGGCCAAGGATGCCAAGCCTGCCGGTGGCACTACCGGGGAGCCTGCTGGTGAGTAAATCCGTGGTGGTCCCCGAAGAGCTGGCCGGGGTTCGCGTTGACGCCGGACTGGCGCAGCTTCTGGATATCTCCCGGTCCGCGGCAGCGCTGCTGATTTCGGAGGGAAACGTCACCAGCGGCGGAGTTGCACTGGGTAAATCGGCAAAGCTCGCTGCCGGCGCGTTGCTTGATGTCACGGTTCCCGAGCGGCCGGATCCCTTGGAAATCGTGGAGGAAGTTGTGGAAGGCCTGAAGATTCTGCTGGACGACGAGGATTTCGTTGTCATCGACAAGCCTGTGGGGGTTGCCGCCCATCCCTCACCCGGCTGGGTGGGCCCCACGGTGGTGGGAGGCCTGGCTGGCGCCGGATATAGGATCTCAACCTCAGGGGCGCCGGAGCGGGCGGGAATCGTCCACAGGCTCGATGTGGGCACGTCGGGTGTCATGGTTGTGGCAAAGACCGAGCACGCTTACACGGTGCTGAAGAGGGCGTTCAAGGAACGCACCGTTGAGAAGGTTTATCACGCAGTGGTTCAGGGACTACCTGATCCGCTCGAGGGCACCATTGATGCGCCGATTGGGCGCCACCCGGGCCATGATTGGCGATTCGCCGTCATCGAGGACGGTCGGCCGTCAGTAACCCACTACGAGGTCTTGGAGGCCTTTGGCAAGGCGACGCTGGTGGAGGTGCATTTGGAGACGGGCCGCACTCATCAGATCCGCGTCCACTTCTCAGCGTTGCGGCATCCCTGTGCCGGAGATCTCACCTATGGAGCGGACCCGCGACTCGCAGCGAACCTCGGGCTCACCAGACAGTGGCTGCACGCCCGTCAGCTTGGATTTACCCACCCCCGCACGGGAGATTGGGTTGAAGTCAGCAGCGAGTACCCGGCCGACCTCCAGTACGCCTTGGATCTGCTCGCCACCGGCTCCGCCTAGGCAGACTTCGTCGCCCGGGTCCTATATCTGTCTGACCCGGGACGGTAGACTGTCGTGGTGACTTCCAGCAATGATTCGTTCGTCCACCTGCACACCCACACCGAATACTCCATGCTGGATGGAGCTGCCCGGCTCGGAGAGTTGTTCGATGAAACCGAACGGCTGGGGATGCCTGCCTTGGCCACCACGGACCACGGATATTTGTTCGGTGCATTCGACTTCTGGCGCAAGGCCACGGACAAGGGCATCAAGCCAATCATCGGCGTCGAGGCGTACGTAACCCCGGGTACCGCCCGCGGGGACAAGGAGCGCGTGCGCTGGGGCGACGAAAGCCAGCGCAAGGACGACGTCTCGGGTGGTGGCTCATACACCCACATGACGCTTTTGAGCTACAACAACGTGGGGATGCGGAACCTGTTCAGGGCTTCTTCCATCGCCTCCTTGGACTCCGTCTTTGGTAAGTGGCCGAGGCTGGACCGGGAACTGCTCAACACCTACTCCGAAGGCCTGATCGCCACCACAGGTTGCCCTTCCGGGGAGGTCCAGACCAAGCTGCGGCTCGGCCTCTACCGCGAGGCTGTCGAGGCCGCAGCAGAGTTCCGCGACATTTTTGGAGCGGAAAACTACTTCTGCGAGCTGATGGACCACGGACTGGACATTGAACGGCGCGTTACCGGCGACCTCCTGCGCCTGGCCAAGGAGCTCAACCTCCCGCTGGTGGCCACCAATGACCTCCACTACACGCACGAACACGATGCGAAGGCCCACGAAGCCTTGTTGGCTATCCAGTCCGGTTCCACGCTCCTGGAACCGACGTATGACAACGGCGGTTCCCGCTTCGCGTTCTCCGGCAGCGGTTACTACCTGAAGTCTCCGCAGGAGATGCGGGAGCTGTTCCGCGATCACCCGGAGGCCTGCGATAACACGCTGCTCATCGCCGAGCGCTGCGAAGTTTCGTTCAACACCGGCGCCAACTACATGCCGCGCTTCCCTTGTCCTCCCGGGGAAGACGAGACCTCCTGGCTGGTCAAGGAAGTAGATGCCGGCCTGAAGTACCGCTATCCCCAAGGCATTCCGGACAAGGTCCGCAAGCAAGCCGACTACGAGCTCGGCGTCATTACCTCCATGGGATTCCCCGGGTACTTCCTGGTGGTTGCCGACTTCATCAACTGGGCCAAGAACAACGGTATCCGCGTTGGTCCCGGCCGTGGATCCGGTGCAGGCTCCATGGTGGCCTACGCCATGCGCATTACAGACCTCGACCCCCTGCAGCACGGCCTGATCTTTGAACGCTTCCTCAACCCGGACCGCGTTTCCATGCCCGACTTCGACGTCGACTTCGATGATCGCCGCCGCTCCGAGGTGATTGACTACGTCACCAAGAAGTATGGCGACGAGCGTGTGGCCATGATCGTCACGTACGGCACCATCAAGACCAAGCAGGCGCTCAAGGACTCCTCGCGCGTGCTGGGCTACCCGTTCAGCATGGGTGAGACGCTGACCAAGGCACTTCCTCCTGCCGTCATGGCCAAGGACATTCCCTTGGCGGACATCCAGAACCCGGAATCCAAGCGTTACAGCGAAGCCGGGGATTTCCGGCAGCTGATCGCCACCGATCCCGAAGCCGCCAAAGTCTTCGAAACCGCGCTGGGCATCGAGGGCCTGAAGCGCCAGTGGGGTGTTCACGCCGCCGGCGTCATCATGTCCTCCGACCCCATCATCGACGTCATTCCCATCATGCGCCGTTTCCAGGACGGCCAGGTCATCACCCAGTTCGACTATCCGACGTCCGAAGGCCTCGGCCTGATCAAGATGGACTTTCTGGGCCTCCGAAACCTGACGATCATTTCGGATGCCCTGGAAAACATCAAGATGAACCGCGGCGTTGACCTGGATCTGGAAAACCTGGAACTTGACGATGCTGCGTCCTACGAGCTCTTGGCGCGCGGTGACACCTTGGGTGTGTTCCAGCTCGACGGCGGACCCATGCGGTCCCTGCTCAAGCTCATGAAGCCTGACAACTTCGAAGACATCTCCGCAGTCCTTGCGCTGTACCGGCCCGGGCCCATGGGCGCCAATGCCCATACCGACTACGCCCTGCGGAAAAACGGGATCCAGGAAGTTATTCCCATCCACCCGGAGTTGGAAGAACCGCTTAAGGAAATCCTTGGCGGCACCTTTGGCCTGATCGTGTATCAGGAGCAGGTCATGGCCGTGGCCCAGAAGCTGGCTGGCTACTCGCTCGGCCAAGCGGACATCCTCCGCCGGGCCATGGGTAAGAAGAAGAAGTCCGAGCTGGACAAGCAGTTCGCCGGCTTCTCCCAAGGCATGCAGGACAACGGCTACTCCATGGCCGCCGTCAAAACGCTGTGGGACATTTTGCTCCCGTTCTCCGACTACGCCTTCAACAAGGCCCACTCGGCTGCCTATGGCGTTATCTCTTATTGGACGGCCTATTTGAAAGCGCACTACGCGCCGGAATACATGGCTGCCCTGCTGACATCCGTGGGTGATGACAAAGATAAGTCCGCCATCTACCTCAACGAGTGCCGTCGGATGGGCATTACGGTCCTCCCGCCGGACGTCAACGAATCGTCGCTGAACTTCACCCCAGTGGGAACGGACATTCGCTTCGGGATGGGCGCCATCCGCAATGTCGGCGTCAATGTGGTGGATGCCATGGTGGCCGCCCGCAATTCCGAGGGCAAATACACATCGTTCAAGGATTTCCTCCTGAAGGTGCCGGCTGTGGTGTGCAACAAGCGCACCATCGAATCCTTGATTAAAGCCGGAGCGTTCGATTCGCTGGGCCATCACCGGCGTGCTTTGGCGATGATCCACGAAGAAGCTATCGATTCCGTGATCACACTCAAGCGGAACGAGGCCATTGGCCAGTTCGATCTCTTCGCGGGCTTTGAAGACCAAGAGCCCGAGGCTTCGCTGACGACGGAAATCCCGGACCTGCCCGAGTGGGAGAAGAAGGACAAGCTGTCCTTTGAACGGGACATGCTGGGCCTTTACGTTTCAGACCATCCCCTGCAGGGGTTGGAGGGCGTCCTGAGCCAGCACGCGGAACAGTCCATTACATCGATCATCGCCGAGGATGGACCGCACGACGGCGCAATAGTCACCATTGCGGGCATGATCACCTCGCTGAGCCGCAGGATCGCCAAGGCCAGCGGAAACGCCTATGCCCGGGCAGAGATCGAAGACCTCGGTGCTTCCATGGAGGTCATGTTCTTCGGCCAGGTGTACGGGCCCATCGCGTCGGTCCTGGCAGAGGACTTGATCGTTGTGGTCAAGGGCCGGCTGCAGCGTCGAGATGACGGAGCGGTCACTTTGAACTGCATGGAGCTTTCGGTCCCGGACCTCAGCGAAAGCGTGAACGGTCCCGTGGTGATCACCATTCCTACGTTCAAGGCCACAGAGGCAGTAGTGACGGACCTGCGTGATGTACTGCGCACCCACCGAGGGAATTCAGAGGTCAGGCTCAAGCTGATGGGCGACACGAAGGTGGAAGTCATGGGCTTGCCCGTTCATATGAGGGTGAATCCCAGTCCGTCACTCTTTGGTGACCTGAAAGTCCTGCTGGGTCCGGCCTGCCTGGATAACTAGGTTTTCAAGAATTAACTGAGTCTCCTGAGTTAACTAGATCTCGTAGTCGAGCGGTGCAGGTTTACTGTAGCCGCCGCTGTGGTAAAGCAGGGGAGTGCCGTCTTCCCCAACCTGGCCATCGACAACCTCCACCACCACGACGGCGTTGTTCTCGAAAGACAGGCGCATTTGGATCCTACCCACGAGCCAGCCGCTGACGTCCTTGAGGATGGGCACGTCGTGGGGGCCCGGCTCCCAGTGGTCGCCGTCGAACCGGTCGCGTGTCCGTGCGAAGCGATTGGCGAGGGCTTGGTTTTCCAGCCCCAGCATGTGGACTCCGATGTACTCCGCGTTGGCAACAGCCGGCCAGGAACTGGAGCTCCTGGCCATGTTGAACGTGAAGCGGGGAGGCTCGGCGGACAGCGAGGCTACGGACGTGGCGGTGAAGCCGAAGGGGCTTCCGTTGAGGTTCGCCGTGATGATGGCTACTCCAGCGGCATGCCGACGGAACATCTCCCGGAAAGTCTGCTCGAAGCCGGATTGTTCGCTTGCCACGTCGGTTTTTCTCCTGAATTGGGGGCCGTGCTTCTTCCCTTCAGGGTATTCCTCCCATACTGCGAGCCCCACATTTTGTTGAGTCGGCATGAACCTTTGTTAATGTGAGTTGCATGACCGAGCCCACCGTGCACGTCCCAGTTGTTGCAGAACCCGTGTCCGCCTCCAAGCCGCGGCGTTCGAAGGACGTCCTTTGGTTGACCCTTCCGGCGGCCTCGGGTGTGGTTGCCGGAGTGATCTGGTGGCTGCTTGCTCCGGGTGGACTGAACCTGGTCTCGGGCAATCCGGATATGGCGAATGCGGCCAATCCTGATTCCTGGCTCCCGCGGGACTTGGTCCTCGCAGCCCTGATGCTGCTGGCAGGGTGTCTCACCGGCGTCATGCTGGACGGAAAGCTGCAGGGCGACGGTGCCGGTCGGCGCTTGGCTTTCGCTCTCATTGGCGGTGCTTTGGGGGCTCTCATCGCCTGGCTGGTTGGGCTGCTCGCCGCCCAGCTGCTGGGGCCAGCGCCGGATCCTGCCCTTGGCCCCGGGTTTGGCTTCACGCTTCGCTCCTACGCTGTGCTGGTTCTATGGCCCGCTGCCATCGCATTTATCACGTTCGTGCTGGCGCTGCTGGGGGTTCTGTCAAAGAAACCCGTAAAATAGCCGGGTGACCACTTCCTCGGATACCTCCGCCCCCTCCACTGACGCCCTTAATTTCCGGAGCATCGATTTCCGGGGCCGCCACCTTTCCCTGGCGGAGCTGCGCGCAGCAGTGCCAAGGGCACAGCATCAGACGATGGCGGACGCGGAGCAGATGGTCCTGGACATCATTTCCGACGTCCGCGGCCGGGGCTTTGCCGCTTTGGGCGAACTGGCAAGGAAATTCGACGGCGTGGAACAGTCCCACCCCCGGGTCCCGGCGGAGGCGCTCACCCAGGCGCTGACCGAACTCGATCCAAGGGTCCGTGCCGCCCTGGAGGAGTCCATCAAGCGGGCCCGGCAGTTCGCAGACCAGCAGCGTCCGGCCAATGTGGATGTACAACTTGGCGACGGTGCCGTTGTCAGCCAGAACTGGATTCCAGTGGGGCGCGTGGGGCTTTACGTTCCCGGCGGCCTCGCCCCCTTGGCGTCATCGGTCATCATGAACGTCGTCCCTGCGGTGGCTGCCGGCGTCGAGTCCATTGCATTGGCCTCCCCACCGCAGAAAGACTTCGGAGGCCTTCCGCACCCCACCATCCTGGCCGCGGCAAAGCTCCTGGGCATTGACGAGGTCTACGCCATCGGTGGTGCGCAGGCGATCGTCTCCTTTGCTTATGGCGTCCCGGGAACCGGGGACGAACTGCCCATTGAGCCTGTTGATGTCGTCACGGGCCCCGGCAACATCTTTGTGGCTACGGCCAAGCGACTCGTCAAGGGTGTTGTGGGCATCGACTCCGAGGCCGGAACCACGGAGATCGCCATCCTCGCGGACTCCACAGCGCAGGCTCCTCTGGTGGCCGCCGACCTCATCAGCCAGGCAGAACACGATCCCAAAGCTGCTTCCGTCCTGGTGACGGACTCCGCAAACCTGGCTGACGCCGTCGTGCTTGAACTGGCACGGCAGGCTGCCGCAACCAAGCACAGTTCCCGCGTCCTTGAGGCCTTGTCCGGGCCGCAGTCCGGTGTGGTGCTGGTGGATGATCTTGAGCAGGGGATCGCGGTCTGCAATGCCTACGCCGCTGAACACTTGGAAATCATGACGGCGGACGCAGCCGCCGTTGCGTCCCGGATCCGCAATGCCGGAGCGATCTTCGTGGGTGATTTCAGTCCGGTAAGCCTGGGGGACTACTGCGCAGGCTCCAACCATGTGCTGCCCACCAGCGGGACGGCCGCTTTCTCCTCGGGGCTCAACGTCACTACGTTCCTACGCGCTGTCCAAGTCATCAACTATGATCGCGCAGCCCTGGAGCAAGTCAGCGGACACATTGAGAGCCTGTCGGGCGCCGAGGACCTTCCAGGGCACGGCGATGCTGTCCGGATCCGCTTCGCATAGGGCGTAACCACTACATATACGGGTGCCCACCACTACATGTAGTACTTACACGCTTGTCATTACGGTACGGCGGGCCGTAAACTGGTGCCGGAAGTGAATCTTCCGGCACCTTTTGCGTATTCGGCATTCTGCTGGGTCCGGGTCCGTGCCGGAGCTGTCAGGGGAGGCCCAGCGTGTATTGTCCGTTCTGCCGGAATCCCGACTCCCGCGTCGTCGACAGTCGCATGGCAGACGACGGCTCGTCCATTCGCCGCCGCCGCCAGTGCCCCGAATGTGGACGCCGGTTCACCACAGTAGAGACCACCAGCTTGTCCGTTATCAAGAGGTCGGGAGTCGGCGAGCCATTTAGCCGGATCAAGGTCATCAGCGGCGTCCGTAAGGCGTGCCAGGGCCGTCCGGTCACCGAAGATGATCTTGCCATGTTGGCCCAGGAGGTCGAGGAGAACATCCGTTCCTCAGGCGCGGCAGAGATCGACGCCCATGAGGTAGGCCTGGCCATTCTAGGTCCGCTGCGCAAGCTTGATGAGGTGGCATACCTCCGCTTTGCGAGTGTCTATCAGGCTTTCGAGTCCTTGGAGGACTTCGAGTCGGCCATCTCGCTGCTCCGCCATGAAGCAGAGACGGCGAAGGCGGCCTCCAAGGAAGCCACGCGTTCCGAAAAGAGCCAACTCTAGCTCCGGTGGCGGCAGCGGAGGGGAAGCCGCAGCCGCCACCGGCACCACGCCGGGGCCGGGACTAACGCCCGCCGGACACGGGGAGGACTGCTCCGGTTACGTAGCCGGCCTCGCCCGACATCAGCCACATCACGGCCGCAGCCACCTCTTCCGGCTCTGCTCCGCGACCCATCGGAATCGTTGGATTCAGCCTCGCAACGCGATCCGGCATTCCTGCCGCAGCATGAAGTCCGGTGTTGGTGCTTCCTGGCGCCACGGCGTTGACGCGGACACCCTGTTTGGCCACTTCCGCGGCCAAACCTACCGTCAAGACATCCACTGCGCCCTTGGTGGCCGCGTAGTGAACCCAGGTTCCGGGGGAGCCGGCCTTGGTGGCTGTGGAGGAGATGTTCACGATGGATCCGCCGCGGCCGCCGTTGTCCGTTGAAAGCCTCCGAACTGCCTCCTGGCACATGAAGATCATTCCCGCGACGTTGACATCCACAACCCGCTGCACCGTCTCGACCGGTACGTCGACGAGGGTGCCGATCAGGTTCCCCGTGATAGCGGCGTTGTTGATGACGGCGGTCACAGGACCCCGGCCTGCGGCTTCGTCGAACAGACGTCCGACGTCGGCGGGTTGGCTGATATCTGCCTGCACGGCACGTGCCTTACCGCCTTGAGCCAGGATGTCATTGACCACTGCCGCTGCGCCGTCGGCATCTTCGGAGTAATTAACTATGACGTGGTACCCGGCGCCTGCCGCGGCCTGCGCCACGGCGGCACCGATCCCTCTGCTGGCGCCGGTGACGATCGCGACTTCAGGTTCATTGTGCCGGCGGGTGGTCTTGCCTTCTGTCATGCCGCGACTACTACTTCGCAAGCTTGTGGTGCAACGCGACTTCGAGTGCGGCGCCCACGATGCCGGCGTCGTTCTTCAACTTTGCCGTGACGATTTTGGTTCGCAGCTGAAGGTGCGGGAAGTACTCGTCCGACCGCTTCGAGATGCCGCCGCCCACGATGAAGAGCTCGGGCGAGAACAGGAACTCCACGTGCTGGAGGTAGCGGTTGAGGAGGACACCGTACTCATCCCAGCTCAGGCCATCGCGTTCGCGTGCCACAGCTGATGCCTTGGTCTCGGCGTCGTGCCCGTCCACCTCGAGGTGGCCGAGCTCGGCATTGGGAACCAACTGGCCGTTGAAGATGAAGGCAGACCCAATACCGGTTCCCAGCGTGATCACCAAGACAGTGCCGTCCACCCCTTCGCCGGCGCCGTAGCGGGCTTCCGCCAGCCCTGCTGCGTCGGCATCGTTGATGACCTCGACAGGACGGCCGAGGCGCTTGGTGAAGGTGGCATCGATGTCGGTGCCGAGCCAGGTCTTGTCCACGTTTGCTGCCGAGTTGACCACACCATGCTGGATAATGCCGGGGAAGGTCACACCCACCGGCGCATCTGCGGCGGGAGCATCTGGACGGCTGGAGAGTTCCTCAACGATTTGGGCGACCACTTCGGCTACGGCCTCCGGAGTTGCGGGCTGCGGAGTGGGCACGCGGAAGCGGTCGCCAATCAGCTTGCCCTTCTTCAGGTCGACGATGCCGCCCTTGATGCCGGTGCCGCCGATGTCGATACCGATCAACGGGGCGTTCTTGTGGGTCTTCTCATCCTTCTTGGACAATGCATTTCCGATCATGGCAGGAGGGGATGGGCATGGCGCAGCCGCCCAGGCTGCGTGGACCTTCCGGAGAGCTCAGGGAAGGGTAAGGATTTCCGCGCCGGTCTCGGTGACCAGCAGGGTGTGCTCGAATTGGGCCGTGCGTTTGTGGTCCCTGGTGACAACCGTCCAGTCGTCGGCCCACATATCCCATTCGATGGTGCCGAGGGTCAGCATGGGTTCGATGGTGAAGACCATGCCCGCCTCGATCACGGTGTTGTACGCCGGGGCTGCGTCGTAATGCGGAATGATAAGACCCGTATGGAAGGCCTCACCTACGCCGTGGCCAGTGAAGTCCCGCACCACGCCATAGCCGAAGCGTTTGGCGTAGGACTGGATGGCACGGCCGATTACGTTGATTTCGCGGCCGGGGGCCACGGCCTTGATGGCCCGGTTGAGCGACTCCTGCGTACGCTCAACCAGCAGACGGGATTCTTCATCCACGTCGCCAACCAGGAAAGTGTAGTTGGTATCCCCATGCACACCGCCGATGAAAGCAGTGATGTCAATGTTCAGGATGTCGCCATCCTGCACCACTGTTGAGTCCGGGATCCCGTGGCAAATGACCTCGTTGAGGGAAGAGCAAAGGGATTTGGGAAAGCCCCGGTAGCCAAGCGTGGACGGGTACGCGTTGTGGTCAAGGAGGAACTCATGCCCAACCTTGTCCAGTTGGTCCGTGGTGACGCCAGGCTGGATATGCTTGCCGACCTCGACGATGGCTTGTGCGGCTATTTTGCCGGCAACCCGGATCTTCTCAATGGTCTCCGCGGACTTCACCTCGGAGCCCGTGAACTTGGTGGGTGCCTTCTTGCCGACGTACTCGGGCCGGGGAATCGACGCCGGGACGGGTCGTTCAGGGCTGATGGTTCCCGGGGTGAGGGCGCCAATGGGTGCAGTCGAAGCAAGAGAAGGCATAGATTGATCATATAAGGCACACAAGAGACGTAAGTAACATAGCGTGGCCGGGTTCCTGTGACCCCGCCAACGTTACGCGTCGCAGGGCTCGAGGATCGAGGAGGAGATGTGACGGAGTACTGGTACAACGTCAAGACGCACGAGATCGAAGAAGACGCGATGTCCGATTGGACCCAGCTGATTGGCCCCTATAAAACCAGGGAAGAAGCCGAGCACGCCTTGGAAAAGGTCAAAGCACGCAATGATGCCTGGGACGCCCAGGACGACGACTAGAAGGAGTGTTCCGGTCCGGGGAATTGCCCGGACCGGACATCCTCACCGTAGGCGGCGGCGGCATCGCTCAACGTGGTGCGAAGGTCTGCGTACTGCTTGACGAACTTGGCCATTTTGCCGCCCCGAAGACCTGCCATATCCTGCCAAACGAGAACCTGCCCAGTGGTGCTCTTGCCGGCGCCGATACCGACGGTCGGCACCCGCAATGCGGCGTCGACGGCTGCCGCAGTGTCGGCAGGGACCATTTCCATAAGGACGCTGAAGGCGCCCGCGTCCTGCAGGGCGAGGGCGTCGTCCACGAGCCGCTGAGCGTCATCGCCGCGGCCCTGGACGCGGTATCCGCCGAGGGAATGTTCGCTTTGCGGGGTAAAGCCGATGTGGGCCATGACGGGGATGCCCGCTTGGACCATGGCCTTGACGGTGTCCGCGTAATAAGCGGTTCCCTCAATCTTGACCGCATGCGCCAGCCCTTCCTTGAGGAATCGGACGCCGGTGGCTACTGCCTGCCCGGGGGAAACTTCGTAGCTGCCAAACGGCAGGTCCGCCACGATCAGCGCCCGCTTTGCCGCCCTGCTGACTGCCCGCGTCAGGGGAAGGAGCTCGTCCACGGTGACGGGAAGGCTCGTCTCGTTGCCGAACACATTGTTGGAAGCGGAGTCGCCCACCAGGAGGACTTCGATTCCTGCCTGGTCAAAGATCTCCGCCGTGTACTGCTCATATGCCGTCAGCATCGCGAAGTGCTCGCCGTTGTCCTTGGCCTGCTGCAGGTGGTGTATCCGGACCCGGCTGATGGGCTTCCTGCCTGCCGCCGATGGCACTTGGGCCGCTGCTGCTGGGCCGGTGCCGTAGGGTGCGGGAACTTCGGCGGGCGTAGTGGACTCAGGGAGGTTGCTCGGGGCCATGGATAGAGCCTAAGCGGTGCCGACGGCGGCTGCCACCAGTGTGCCCGGCGTCACCTTATGTAAACGCTGTGTTACGCGCAGCTACTGCTGCGGCATTAGCACGGAACTCTTAGTAGAGTGAAGGCTGAGCTGTCGTGGCTTCTATCCAATGAAACCAGCGGCATGGACACCGAATCGGAAAAGAGGCCCTATGGACCGCCAGCAAGAGTTCGTTCTGCGGACGATCGAAGAGCGTGACGTGCGCTTCGTACGCTTGTGGTTCACCGACGTCGTGGGTTCCCTTAAATCGGTGGCGCTTGCGCCCGCCGAAGTTGAGGGCGCCTTTGAAGAGGGCCTTGGCTTCGACGGTTCAGCCATTGAGGGCCTTGCCCGCGTGTTTGAGTCGGACATGCTCGCGCAGCCGGACCCGTCCACGTTCCAGATCCTGCCGTGGCGTGGCGAGACCGAGCAGACGTCGCGCATGTTCTGTGACGTCCTCACTCCCGACGGTGAGCCGTCTGCCGCGGACCCCCGCAACGTCCTCAAGAGGACCCTTGCGAAGGCCGCTGACATGGGCTTCACCTGCTACACCCACCCTGAGATTGAGTTCTACCTGCTGAAGTCCAAGGACCTGGGCCCTGACGGCGCTCCTGTTCCCGTGGACGAAGGCGGCTACTTTGACCACGTACCGGGCGGCGTAGCGCAGGACTTCCGCCGTACTGCCGTCACCATGCTCGAATCCGTCGGCATCTCGGTGGAGTTCAGCCACCACGAGGGCGGTCCGGGCCAGAACGAAATTGATCTCCGTTATGCGGATGCCCTTCAGACAGCGGATAACATCATGACGTTCCGCACGGTCATCAAGGAAGTCGCCCTCCAGCAGGGCACATACGCCACCTTCATGCCCAAGCCGTTCACAGACCACCCTGGTTCGGGCATGCACACCCACTTCTCGCTGTTCGAGGGCGACACCAACGCGTTCTTCGAAGCCGGTGCCGAGTTCCAGCTGTCCAAGACGGCGCGCCAGTTCATTGCCGGAATCCTCAAGCATGCTCCTGAGTTCACAGCCGTCACTAACCAGTTCGTGAATTCCTACAAGCGCCTCTGGGGTGGCGGCGAGGCACCGAGCTACTTGAGCTGGGGTCACAACAACCGCTCGGCCTTGGTGCGCGTTCCGCTGTACAAGCCCGGCAAGGGCCAGTCGGCACGCATCGAGTACCGGGGCATCGACAGTGCAACAAACCCTTATCTGGCCTACGCCGTGCTGCTTGGTGCCGGCTTAAAGGGCATCGAGGAAGGGTATGAACTTCCGGCCGCAGCCGAAGACGACGTATGGTCGTTGACCACCGCGGAGCGCAGGGCCATGGGGCATGCGCCGTTGCCGGCGAGCCTCCACGATGCAATCCGCGCCATGGAGGAATCCGAGCTTGTGGCCCAGATCCTGGGGGAGCAGGTGTTCGAACACTTCCTGCGCAACAAGCGCGCAGAGTGGCAGGACTACCGCCTCCAGGTCACCCCGTATGAGTTGCAGCGCAACCTCGGCATTCTCTAGGCCTGGCCAATGAGCCTTGCGCGTCGGCTCATTTCAGCCGGATTCAGTGACCTTGAAAAGGGCGAACGGTTCCTCGCCGCCCCGGAGCTTGACGGGATCGACGAGGACGCCTTGTTCGCCGGGCTGTCCTTGTCAGCAAGCCCGGACACCGCTCTCCAGTCACTGGTCCGGCTTATCGAGAAGAATCCGGGGCTAAAGAAGCTGGCCGCGGCTGATCAAGACACCAGTGAGCCCATGTACCGGCTCCTGGGTGCCTCGGAGGCCCTGGGGGAGTTCCTCATGCGGCGTCCGGAGCATCTGGATGTCTTCGATGTCCGGGCCAGTCCGGAGCCGCTCCAGGCCTCCAACGAAGAGCTCCGGGCATTGCTGCTTCGCTCCGTGAAAGCCGAGCCCGGTGCCCAGAGGCCGGTGGCCGGAATCACCGGCCTGCCAGCGTACGCGGCCTTGCGGAGCGCGTACCGGCGCGGTTTGACGGAGCTCGCCATCAAGGACATCTGTGCGGCGTCACCAACAGACTTCATGCCCGCAGTCGGTGCCGAGTTGGCCGATCTCGCCGGTGCTGCCATTGAAGCCGCCCTCGCGGTATCCCGGGCCGAAGCTGCAGCCCAGTTCGACGCGGCGGAGATTGCCGACGTCGGGCTTGCCGTCATTGGCATGGGTAAATGCGGCGCCCGGGAGCTGAACTACATTTCCGACGTCGATGTCATTTATGTCATCGAAGCAGGGGAGTTGGACGACGCCCGCGCGTCCACCATCGGCACCGCCCTGGCCTCCGGCATTTCCAGGGCGATCTCTTCTTCCGCGCCCGAACCAGGGCTGTGGGAGGTCGATGCGAATCTCCGCCCGGAAGGTAAGTCCGGACCCTTGGTTCGCACTCTTCCTTCACATTTGAGCTACTACGCCCGGTGGGCGGAAAGCTGGGAGTTCCAGGCACTGCTGAAGGCTCGGACCATTGCAGGCGACCGGGAACTGGGCCAGCGCTACGAGAAGGCCGTGGAGCCCCTTGTCTGGGCGTCCGCAGGCCGTGAGGGCTTTGTGGAATCCGTCCAGGCCATGCGCCGCAGGGTGACCGATTACATCCCGGCGGCAGAGGAGCAGCGCCAGATCAAACTGGGGCGCGGTGGCCTCCGCGACGTCGAATTCACCGTCCAGTTGCTCCAGCTGGTGCACGGAAAGTCCGACGAATCACTTCGGTGCAGGGACACCACGTCTGCCATTGCGGCCTTGTCCGCCGGAGGTTACATCGGCAGGACGGACGCAGCTGCCTTCGACAACGCATACCGTTACCTGCGCCTGCTGGAACACAGAATCCAGCTTTTCCAGCTGCGTCGGACCCACCTCATGCCTGTGACCGAGGATGCCCAGCGCTTCCTTGCCAAGGCAGTCCTGGGGCCGTTCGCACGCGAGCGACCCCATCCTGACCAGCTGATGGCCACTTGGCAAAAGACCAAGAAGGCCGTCCGTGAGCTGCACGAGCGGATTTTCTACCGGCCGCTGCTCAACACCGCGGCAAAGCTGAGCAGCGAAGACGCGAAGCTCAGCCCGGAGGCCGCCCAAGGCCGTCTCGCCGCGCTTGGTTATGTGGACCCCCAAGGCGCCATGCGGCATATCGAAGCACTCACCGCGGGCGTTAGCCGGCGTGCGGCATTGCAAAGGCAGCTCCTTCCGATCCTTTTGGGGTGGCTCGCCGAGGGCGTTGATCCCGACGCCGGGCTGCTCGCCTTCCGCAGGGTCAGCGAAGCCCTCGGAACCACCCACTGGTATCTGGGGCTTCTCCGGGATTCCCAAGCGGCAGCCGAGCGGCTCTGCCAAGTACTTGCTAATTCCCGGCTGATTTCGGACTTGTTGGAAGTCTCTCCAGAGTCCGTTGCCTGGTTGGGGAGCGACAAGGAACTGGCGCCGGTTCCTTTTGGAGCCCAATGGCAGGAGATCCAATCCAAGCTTTCCCGCCATGCGGATCCCGAGAGCGCCATGAGGCTGATCCGGCTGATCCGGCGTCGTGAGATACTGCGCACCGCGATTGCGGATAGCGCGGGCTTGCTGGACCAGGATGCCGTCGGAATGGCTTTGGCCGAGACAGACCGGGCAGCGGTTCTAGGGGCGTTGCATGTAGCGGAGTCCGTTGTGGCTGCGACCGGTCCACTGAAGACTGATGTCCTGGTGGTGGCGATGGGTCGGCAGGGTGGCCGGGAGATCGGCTACGGTTCGGATGCGGACGTCATCTACGTCCACCGCGCCCGTCCCGGGTTCACCGACGCTGAGGCCCAGGAACAGGCGACGGCGATAGTCGCAAAGGTTTCCAGCTTCCTCACCCAGCCACTCAAGCCCGCGATCATGGCCGAACGAGTGCTCATGGTGGACGCTGACCTCCGGCCAGAGGGCAAGAACGGTGCTATGGTGCGGTCCCTGGAGTCGTATGCGGAGTACTACCGACGGTGGTCGCTGATTTGGGAGGCGCAGGCCCTTCTGCGGGCCCGGCCGATGGCAGGCTCGGACGAGTTGGCTGCTGACTTCGTAAAGCTCATAGATCCCATCCGTTATCCGGAGCAACTCGCGGAGCAGGATGTCCGGGAGATACGCCGCGTCAAGGCCCGTGTGGAGTCCGAGCGCCTGCCTCGTGGCGCTGATCCTGCCCGGCACGTCAAGCTTGGCCGGGGAGGCCTGAGTGACGTTGAATGGCTGGTCCAGTTGATCCAACTCCAGCACGCGGGAAAGCACCCTGAACTGCGGACTTCGTCAACTCTGGAAGCCTTGGATGCTGCGGAAAAGTTGGAATTAATCGCCGAAGACGACGCCGCGCTCCTGCGGGAAGCGTGGCGACTCGCAAGCCGCATCCGGTCCGCAAATGTCATTGTGACGGGACGGGCCTCGGATCTCCTGCCATCATCGCGAAAAGACCTCGAGGCTGTGGCGCGCTGGTGTGGATACGAACCCGGGAACGCGGGGGGCTTCGAAGAGGACTACCTGAGGCTCAGTCGTCGGGCCAGGGGCGTCTTTGAGAAAGAGTTCTACGGCAACTAAGGCGTGGCCGCGGCGGCCTTTTCCCGGGCATGCCGCAACATGGCAACAACCGGGGCTCCGGGAACCAGGACGTCGTCCACCACGTATCCCTCTTCGCGGTCCCTGAGGGTTTCCACCATTCGTTCGCGCCATGACTGCAGGTCACCGAGGTGGGCAGGGTCATCGGCGAGGCTGTTCCGTTCGTGAGGATCCGCGTCGAGATTGAAAAGTTCTTCAGTCCCTTCGCCGGAACCCCAAATGTATTTGTGGTGGCCATCTGTCAACCAATGCAGGTTCTGGCCCCAGTACACGTGCTCGCCGTGAAGGACTTCCCTGACAGCTTCGTTGCTCTCGCCCCGGACGATCCTGGCCAGTGATTGTCCGTCCACGGAATCCGGGATGGGCAGTCCCGACAGGTCCAACAGGGTGGGCATGATGTCCCTGAGCTCCACCACGTGATCGACCACCGTTCCACGTGCGGCCTGCGTGGCGGACGGTGAATCGGCGATGATGAACGGCACGCGGGCGGATCCTTCGTAGGGAACAGCCTTCCGGAACATATGGTGGTCGCCCATCATTTCGCCGTGGTCGCTGGTGAAGGCGATCACAGTGTTTTCGTGCAGGCCGAAGTCAGCCAGGGACTCCTTGATGCGGTTGACCTGCAGGTCAATCTGGGCCATCAGGCCGTAGTAGCCCGCTCTGGCTCTATGCACCACGTGGTCAGGAATCCTGCCGTAGCTGGCCTGGTAATTTCCGTCCTGCCGATGATCGTCCCAGTGCTGCTCCCAGTTGCCTTCGACAGGTTTATACGGCGGAATGTTGAGGTACTGCTCGAAAGCCCATGACGGCGGATCGTACGGCGGGTGCGGGCGGTGAAAGGATAGGTAGAGGAAGAAGGGCTTTACGGGATCGCGCCGGTGCATCCATTCGATGGCTTGCGTTCCGATCCAATGCGTTGGATGTACGTTCTCCGGCTTGTCCCAGGGGCGGGCAACAACCGAATTGCAATTCACGCCGTGGTCGAAGTACTCGGCGTCCGGACCCATCCCTGGTTGCCGTCTGAGCCAGGGCACGTAGTCGTCGAACATGGCGAAGTGCTGCTGGTGTTCCTGCCTCGCATGGTGGAGGTATCCGTCGTGCAGGATAACGTCATCAAAGCCGAGCCGTGAGCGTTCCGGCCATACATGCATCTTTCCGATGGCCTGTGTGTGATAGCCGCCCTTCCTGAATTCTCCCTGCACCGTCACCGGGTGGACTGCATGAAAAGGCACGCCGTCGTTGTAGCCAACCCGGCCGTGTCGTTCCTGCGACTGGCCGGTGAAGAGTGCCGCCCGGGCAGGGACACATGACGGTGTAGCAGAATAGCCCTTGGAGAACCGGACACCGTTCCGGGCAAGGTCGTCGAGGTGGGGTGTCTCCACATAGGGGTGGCCGTCCGAGGACAAGCAGTCGCCTCTCCACTCATCGACGCAAATGAGGATGACGTTGGGCTTGCTCATCGGAAGTGGTCCCTTGATCGTCGGAAACGGTTGAGACACAACCCTAATAGGAGAACTTCTGCGAATGCTTGAATATGACTCGGATGGCGTGTTTTCGATCGAAAGTGAGCAAGATGAGCGGGGTGATGTCTGGCTGATTCCCCTCAAAATGCTCGACGACGACGCCCGCGCCATTCAGCTTGGCGCGGTAGCTGACTTGGCCGTGGACGCCAAGCAACGGGATTTCGTAGGGGATCCCCTGCGTATGATGCTGATCTCCTTGGAAGAAGAATCCCGGCTCCCGTACGTGATTGAGTCAGGAGGGGTCGCTGTTGGCGTGCTGACCCTGCAGTTCGGCGCGGCCAAGCTCGCGGGTTGGCCCGATGACGAGTCGGTGTGGTTGTTGAGGGGATTCCTTATTGACTCAAGAAGTCAGGGGCGCGGCCTCGGTACCTTGGCTGCGCGGGCCGCAGTGGAGGAAGCGCGCAAACTGACGTCCAGGCTGGGTGGCGGGCAGGCCGGCGTCGTGCTTTCCGTCAACGAGCGCAATCCGGCAGGGCTGGCCGCGTATACGAAAGCAGGTTTCGTGGACTCGGGACGCTATCTGGGTGGGAACGCGGGTCCGCAGCGGACTATGTACAGGGCCTTCGCATGACCGCGGCATGCGACCGCCTGTTCGGCTTCTTGACGTCAACCAAGATTGACGTCAGCCCTGGTGTCAACTATGGTTGACGGCATGGAGGTGGACTGGATGAAAACGTTAGTGGGATCGATGGACGGCATGGGCCCGGCTGAGGCGCTCTATGCTGTTGCGGAGCTGCAGAAGGAAGTAGGCCGGAGGGAGGCCTCGCTGGTGAGGGCCGCCCGGCAATCAGGCTTGTCCTGGGAAGCGATCGCGCTCTGTCTGGGCGTGAGCAAGCAGGCGGTGCATAAGAAATACGGCAAAAAGTAGCGAATCCAAGTAGTCGTCCCATTTGGGCGGTGCAGAAACGAGTACACACTACTCGTGCTCCCGAGTGGCTCCAGAGTGCAGCATATCCGGTATGACAACGTATGTGATTGAATCAGCGGCCCTGCTCCACCGCTGCCAGTGCTGCGGAGAAGAAACCGATAGCGTGTTTTGCGCCGACTGCGCAGCACCGGAAAAGCCGGGCCAAACGCCAACTACCAGATACTGACGTCCGGAGTTGTGGCCGACCGCAGGCACTCCTGCGGTCCATGACGTGCCGGGATGACCAACAGCTCAGTATCCTTATAGACTTCCTCTGTCACTGTTCTCAACGCATAGGGGAAGTACATGGAATACAACGGAAATCCGTCTGAGAAGGCCATTCCTGCCGGAGAACTGGACAGGCGTCACGTGGGCCATTCTGTGAGCTTCCAGCCCAATGACTTTACCGTCGTCTTCGGCACGATCGCGGGCATCGCAAGGACCGAGGCTCTTGTGTACCTGTCCCTCGACGGGGTTGCCGGTGGTACTCACCTGAAGGACGAATACGACCTGCCCATCGATAAGAATGTGTACCTTCAGTTGGACCCGCTGGGCAGCGCGGAAAAGGGACTTTCGGAGGCCGCCAGTTTCGTTAAGGACAAGCTGGATGAGATCACCAAGAATCTCAGGGACCGCGACCAAGGAAAATCCGAGTAGTCCGCACCCACAAGGAAGGCCAGCCTCAGTCGGTAAAGACTGAGGCTGGCCTCTTTTGTTATATCTTGGTGCTAGACGCCGTAGTAGAGCTCGAACTAAACGATGCTGATGGGCGGGTGTTGGGAGGCGCGAAAAACCTCTAGATTCCGCAGTTTAGGTGACTGCTAGTGATTGTCTGAGCTTGGCCTATTTAGAACGTTTTGCGGACTCCGTGCGGACTGAGCCCTTAGCTTGAGCGCGCTTGGCCCGCGTCCCCACGTTCGGCCTCTTGCGAGGTGAGGCAGGAACCACATCCTTGCGGTTCATTTGCTGAATTGCCGCGATGTCTTCGAGCGAAAACCGAATCTCTGCGCCAAGCATGATGTGAGGCCAGCCCTGAGCACTTCTGAGGCGGAAGATCGTGAGATTGGTGCAAGTCGACCGGAGGTGATCTGCAAAAAAGTGCAGTCCTGGATTGGGTTGCCGTCTGCACACCGACATATATCCACGGATAGGGTGGTGCGATGGACACTTCCACTCGACTCAATGACCAGCTCAAAGCTCACAGCCTCTCGTGGGCCGAGGGCATGGACTCACTAGATTTAAGGCCGCAATTAGATCCTGTATTAGACGAGCTGACTGCCATTATTGGCGATGAAGTGCCGGCGTTGGCTAGCGGCCTGCTGGTCCGCAACGTTAATCATGGCCTGCGAGAATTCGAAGATTCAGGCAATTTGATCTTCCCCGAGGTGCCCAACGTCTATGACGTCATCGTGGTGACAGATCGCCTCATCATCCTCACCTGGGGCTATCTCCGGAAAGGCTCAGCTTCCGCTGAGCGGGAGCTGACAACCGTTAGAGCACGCAAGAATATCTCTCAAGTCACGGTCCAAATCGTTCCCGGTCAAGAACGCTACCCAGGCTGCATAGCCACTCATCATGACGTAGCCCTGAACTTCGTGGATGGGGCCGAATTGAAGATCCCCAATGCAGAGGAGGATCTGACACCGGCAGGCGTAGCCGCACTGTCCGCGCTGATTCCCGAATTCTATGCGGACATGTCTGCGTGAGCGGTCAAAACTCCGGGTCTGGCTCCATCTCCTCATACGGGCTACGCACAACCACGTCGGAACGGTCCGCAGCGCTCAGCTCGGCCATCATCTTCTGGAAACCATCACGGTCAAACTCCGCCATGACGCAGACAGTACGCGCAGGCACGGACAAGGTTAGATGTCACACCCTAGGCCCCGGGAGGCCAAATGAGTTCCACCGTTACCGCTGACCCCTTTCGTCAACGGCAGTTCAAGGTCCTAGTACTGGGCATCATTATGTCTTCGCTCGCACTGACTGGTTGCGCAGGAGCAAACGGGTCTGCAGATGCCGGCGCTCCCTCATCGGCAACGTCTACACCAACCCCCCACACCGGCTCCCACCGCTTCCGTCGAACAGTTCGCAAGCATCATCACCGAACGTGAAGAAGCGTGGAGGGAGTACGAAGACAACATCGTAGCCTGCGCTCTAGCATCAATAGGGGACACTGCCATAGATTTCGCCAAGCGGACCACCTGCGGGTACACGGTGAGCACGGTTGCCTTGACAGCGAAGCAAGCCGCTGTGCAAATCCGAAAGCTACCTGCTCCGCCTGCAGAGTTGCAGAGCCTTGCCGCGCGTACTCTTACCAACTTGGATGTTCTGGCGAAGAACCCAGCCCCAACAGCCTGCGAGGACAAGCAAAGCGAAGCATGCGATGCAGCAATTACTCAGGCCAATGGGAAATCCGGCCGCTTATCACCGTTCTTGACGCGTGGAGACCGTACACCCGCTAAACGGCGCAGGGAGTAAAGCGGCTCGGCTCTTATGGGTCCCCCGGTATTACACCCCGAGACACCACCCTGGCCAAGCCGTCACCTTTCCGTGCAGCTGGACTTCTAGCGGAACTTGCCTTCCGGATCGGGAACACAACGGGTATTTCCGCCGAGTGTGGACCCGAAGCTACTTGATCCAAACTGCATGGAGAATTTGCCATCACCGAAGCCAGTGGTCGTCTGGTCACGATTAGCCCCCGAAGGTTGAGTATGAACGACTCTTAACCCTTGGGTCCCAAACAGTTCTTTTACCGCCTCATGTATCGCCTCAGCCTGATCTTGTGCAATTGCACCGTGCGTGCTGTCGTAGTTGAATCGGGTGCCCTCAGTGCCGTCGGGGAGGGGGCAAGCTAGTCCCGGTTTATCCGAAGTGACTTTTGTCCACTCACCAGGGACGAGGGCTTGAATCTTGGTGAAGAGGTCGAGGTACTCTTCGCGGGCTTCTTCTGGTCCCATGGTCTGCTCCGCAGTGGTGGTAGGGGGCTTGGTGTCAGGGGTCGTCCCGCAGCCAATCAATGCAGCGAGGACGACTAGGACAAGGCCCTGGATGAGAAATCTTCGCGAAGACATGATGATCATCGTTTCACATTCGTGAGTTGGTCATTCAAGCCGAGAGCGATCTTGGCTTGATTGTTGGCTGACTCGGTGTTGCGATCAAAGTATCCGTAGATGCCGTTCTCGCCTCCGGTTTGTCCATCGTGGGTTTTTGTGGGGTGCTCGATGGTGCCATCAGGTGCTGAGGCGCCGTCTGTGCCGAAGGTGACGGCACCGAACCCGGGGTCTTCGGTGCTTTTTCGCTGCCAGCCGAGCCCGTGCCCGACTGTAGCTACGTGGTCCCAGTCGTAGCTTCCCCGGTAAACTGTGCCGCCGGGATTCAGGTGGAGATCGTTGACGGAGGACACGTTATCAGGGGTACCAACGTCACCGACGAGGATAAGGTTATCGACCGGTAGCCCAGCCTTTGCTGCCTCCATGGCTCCGAGGGAACCCATGGAGTGCCCAACGGCTGTCGTCATGGCGGTGCTGTCGAGGGCTTGATGAACAGCGTTGACACCTGTCACGTCGTTGCGAAGGGCGGCCCCAACGACTTTGGCCTGATCGTTGCTGAACACACCCAGGTCCTTGGCTGGTTCAACACCAATCCAGGCGACCACGGCGATCCGGTCAGAATCTATTCCATTACGCGACGCGAGCGTCCGCTGATCGAGACGCTGGTCAGCCGCTTGCAGAGTCTTCGCTGTCATGTCATGGCCAACGGTGGTATTCAATCCGGGGATCTGGTAGGTGACGTTCTGGGCGGCGTCAAGGTCTCCAACGGAGATGGACGCGCCTAACCCGGTTTCGGACCCTTGCTTTAGGCCATAGGGAATGAAGCTCACGAGTTGAAAAGCCGATGACTCGTCATCGACGTCGGCGACTTTGGTGGTGCCGTCGGAGTTGTAGAGCGATTGCCAGATCTTGTTGACCATGCCTTCCTGGGATGCTTCATCAACTTCTCCGCCATGTTTTTGGCGGTACGTCTTCCAGTGGTCGTGCATCTGCGTTAACTTTTTCCGGTTGGCGAGGTTCCGGGCGGTCGCGGTGATTCCGTTCAGGTTCCCGATGACCCCGGGCAAAGTATCGATCAGGAGTTGCTGTTTTTCCCCGATGGTTACTGTTCCCGTTTTGGGGTTAACCGTCTGGCCGAGCCCGGCCCACCACTTGGTTGTCCGGACAGGGTCCAGTCCTGGTTGACTCAGGAGAGTCTGGAGCCGGGCGGCGCCGCCATTACCGAGCCAGGTTTTGAGTTGCGCGGCGCTCATAGCCCCGATGTCGTTCAAACCTACTTGCCCGGGTGGTGCGTACTGTATGAGAGCCCCGTTCAAGGCAGTGTCAGCCAAGAATCCGCTGCCGGCGTTCTCGAACGCGGTGGCGATCTGGTCAATCCAATCCGCATCAGCGGCGTTGATTTCCAGCAACTGCTCAAAACCAGTCACGAAGGTGGTGGTGCCGCTGTTCACCCAGGAACACGACGCAGTGAATCCACTCCACGCGTTCCGGACGCGACTGAGTTCTTCATTCAGGGTGTTCGTGGACGTACGGGACAGGGACGCGAACCCGCGCAGTTTTCCAGGGTCAGCCGAGGCCGTTTCGGCTCCTGACCCGCCGGCGAACCGAGCCCGGGCACGCGCCGAGAACGCAGCTGAAATCGTCGGTGCCGCGACCGGTGCCGCCTCGGGCATCGGGTCAACGATCATGGTTGCGAGGGCCACGGATTTGTGGACAATATCCCCGGACATGACTTCTTGTTTGCGGACACCGTCGCGTTGCTGCCAGGCATCCATTTCCTTCTGCCGCGATTTCTCTTCCTGAGCCCGCAGTTTCGCGTCGCGGACGTCATCAGCCAGAGCAGCCAGAACACCCGCAAGCCTGCCGCGATCGTCGGACCTGATGCCACAGGCCTCCTCGAACAGGCGCGCATAGCCGCCCTTGAAGTCCTGCATCACCTGATCAATGGCGCCGTTCAGGAACCCGCCCTCGCCACGCAGGACCCGCTCAGCAGAGTCAGCAGCATTAATTAGCGCGTCAGCAGCCCCGTCTTCAAAAGCAATCCCCATGCCCGCCCCCAAACGAGAACAATAAATCCAACGACTAGCATAACCTCTTATGGTTGTGCGACAGGCTCCATAGCCGTAGGACTTTAGGATGGGTGCATGCCCTATGAAATCAAGAAGCCCCGATTCCTAACGATTGAGCAGGTCGCGGAGGAGCTGGCGACCAGTGACGTTCAGATCCGCGCAATGCTCAAGACCGGCCAGCTCAAAGGCATCCAAATCGGGGGCCGCAATGCCTGGCGAATCGGGCGGCAGGACCTTGAAGCTTCATCCAGGACGCCTACCGGCAAGTCAGCGAACGAATCGCAGCGGGGAACTTAGAAGAGGATGCAGCTAGCTGATAGCTGGCGAGTTGAGAAACGCCTCGTAGGCCGAGAAGACTTTCCAGTAATCTTCACGGTCGATATTTGCGAGTGCATACATGAACTTGTCCAAGTCTTGGAGCGCTGACCGTATCAGGGCGTCGTCCACTAATTCCAGAAGCAGGAGGATTCTAAGGGCCCATCGGATTGACACGGACAGTACGTAGTACCGGGAGATCTCTTCTTCGCCAAATTCGTCATCCTCCGGGAGCCCGTGGCTTTGTACGTTCCGAACATCCTTCGTAGCCTTGATCCAGCTTTCCAGCGATGGGCCTAGCAACCCTGTCGCAATTCTGTTCACCCGCGGCAGCATTTCAGTCAGCCGCTCAGCGTACGAGAGCTGATCCACGTGGCTCATAGCTTCGTTGTAAGCCCTTTTCGCCACTGAAGCATCGGCGACGCCCTCCAACGCAACTACGGCCGCATTAGTTGCCTGGCTTTTGACCTTTTCCAGTTTGTTTCTCGATAGAGGAGGGTTAAATCGATTGGCGTCAGGCACCAGCCTTCGGTGCAAGCCTTCCAGTGCTGTTGCAAGCATCTGTGCGTCTACTTGGAGCACACCTCTGTCTTCGGTAGCCACGAAAGGGATCGGGCCGAGCTTTTTAGCTTTCGATAGCCACGCGGCTACAACCTTCAAGTCCAACTTGTTGAGGGGTAGTAATGAACGTGAGGCAACCGGGGGCGCGTCTTGAACGAATTCCCAATCGCACCACCCTTTAGCCTGCATGTGCACTTGAGTCACGCAGACACCCGTTGGTGATCCTGTCCAGAGGTGGAAGAGGGCAGTCAGAAGCGTGGGGAACCGCTGAGTGAGACTGTGCACCGTGTGACGAGACGAGGGCTCCCAAGTCAGTCCGGGTCTGTTGCCATGTGACCAAGGACTGAGCCGCCCTTCAGCCAGTGTGATCGGTTCGTCGTTTACCCAGTCTCCGCGTGACAGGGAAAACGAGAGTCGGACTGCCTCTGCATGGCTGTTCGGTCCATCGACGTGTACGCCCCAAAGAATGGACTCTGTTTCGTACACCTGGAGCGGCGCAAACCTAGTACCCAGATCCACGCTCATGCGTGCATCGAGGACAGTGAATGGACTTCCGTCCTCAAGCCCCCACAGCGGGCGGGGCTCGAAGTCTTCTACAACCCCCCCCGGCGATTGCCGAGGTCAAAGGTCACGTGATCGCTTGTGCGGCGGAGGCTCACCTGTTGCGGTTCCTCAACCCACTTTTCGGGACGCAACCGAAAACACTGGTCCTCTAGGCTCAGAGTTGCCGGGGTAGTCGGCTCTTGACCCGGTGTCCCCAGTAGAACCTGTCGTTGCTGAATCAGCTTAGGCCGTGTCTCTGCATTCATGGTCACGTGTGGATCATACGTGCCGGATGCCTTCCCTCGGTCAGTCGATGGGGCGAGGGATTCGTTGTCTTTTCCGCGCTGCAACTCCATCACATTGTGTCACCGACGCTTCACAGGCTATTTCCGAAGCCCGGATGTGGATGGCGCAGGGCCGGACATCGCTTGTTAGTGGCGTTGTCCGGCCCTTCCCGCGGAACCGAGGGCAGCCCCGGCCAAAGTGGGGGAAACGATGGCCGTTGCGAGGATCCGGTGAACTCAGTAAAGACCAGCCCCATAGGGCCCGCACGCGTAGTCAGTACTCAACTTTCGAGGCAAAAGCTGAGCTGCTACCGGCTCAAGTACCTAGCGAACCTATACAAGTACTTAGACCGACTGGGTTAGCATCTTGCCATGACTAGTGACCCCGTGCATGATCGCCTGTTTGCCGCTGAGCAAGACTCCAAAGAGCACCTCGATTCTCTGTTAAAGGAGAAGGGGGACAAGCTCGGGATCGACGCAACGACAGAGCCCGTACCGGTAGACCCAGGGGACGCGGAAATTATCGACACAGCCGACCAGCACCACGGCGCCCGCCTCCAAACTCAGGTTCATGACGCAATCGAGTGGGGAGTCAGCCCCACGGACGACGCGCAGTCATAGATGCGCTGATGGAGGCGAATGACCAAAGCTGGCGGTGAGTGGCTGCGGTGCGGTGCGGGTGGTGCACCACCCAGTCACGGACGGCACCAGCACGCGCGGTGTATAAGGCTATATACGGAAACCCCCAGCGACAAACCTGATAGCCTCCTCAGCCGTGTGCGACATGATCGTTCCGTCCATTGACCCGCCCCTTGGCCCCGCCCAATAGCTGGGATCGGGAGCGTCATCCTTGGTGAGGATGCCGAATTCATCCCATCCTCCGTCCCACACCTTGCGGATCATCCACTCCTTAAGCGCCGCGTCCTGGTTTATGGCTTGGTAGGTGTACCCACCGACATCGACGCTCGCATACATAATCTCGTCATCCCTACTCATGGCATGTCCTTCCAGGCTCCGGCCGCCCTTCGGCCTCTGCCTATCTCCAGCATGTCAAAGAGGTCCGACAGGCTTCCTACGGCTCCGGCGCGTGCGGATGCGCTGGAGGAGGAAATGGGCTCCACGCCATCAAGGGATCAGATTGAAGTATGGACTCTTATTCGTGGTGACCATTCTCAACAGGTAGTCCTTGCTTTGCGACAGAGGCCCCCGTTTGCTCGGCAGCGATCATCACGGCCGCATCAATGGTTCCCAGCTTCGAGCTTAGATACTTCTCTGCCAGCCCGCAGATATCGTCCCACTCGTCCGCCTCGACTTCCGCGAAGCTCGAAGTACTGTTGTTGGCCTGCCAGAAGGGTTCCGCTTCCACGACCTCAGGCATTACTTCGCCTCACTGCTTATCGCTCAAGGGCTTGATGTGAAGGTTGTTCAGAAAAGCCTTAGGCATTCGTCAGCGAAAACAACGTTGGACACCTACGGGCACATGTGGCCTGACAAGGAAGACACGGCGCGTGCTGCTGTTGCTGGCGTCCTTGCGGAACCGCTCAGTTCGCGGGCGGAGAAGCACGTATAAGCGCCTAGCTATTAGCGACGAAAAGGCCGTCCCAGGTAGTGAAACCCGGGACCGGCCTTTTCTGTGTCTCGCTTCTTGCGGACTGTCTGCGGACTATGCCCGCTTTTGCCGCATGATCTAGCTAGACGCCGTAGTAGAGCTCGAACTCGTAGGGGTTCGGGCGCAGGGACAGCGGGCGGATCTCATTCTCATACTTGTAGTCAATCCAAGTATCGATGAGGTCCTGGGTGAAGACGCCGCCGGCCTGGAGGAACTCGTTGTCCTCGCGAAGGGCCTCGAGTGCTTCTTCCAGGGAGCCCGGAGCCTTGGGGATGTCCTTGGCTTCCTCGGCCGGGAGCTCGTAGAGGTCCTTGTCGATGGGAGCCGGGGGTTCAATGCGGTTGCGGATGCCGTCGATGCCGGCCATCAGCTGGGCAGCGAACGCCAGGTACGGGTTGGACGAGGGGTCCGGAGCGCGGAACTCGATGCGCTTGGCCTTCGGGTTGGTGCCCGTGATCGGGATACGGATACCGGCCGAGCGGTTGCCCTGCGAGTAAACCATGTTCACGGGAGCTTCGAAGCCCTTGACCAGGCGGCGGTAGGAGTTAACCGTCGGGTTGGTGAAGGCCAGCACTGCGGAGGAGTGCTTCAGCAGGCCGCCGATGTACCAGCGTGCGGTGTCGGAGAGGCCTGCGTAGCCCTTCTCGTCGTAGAACAGCGGGTCGCCGTTGCTCCACAGCGACTGGTGGCAGTGCATGCCTGAGCCGTTGTCGCCGAAAACCGGCTTCGGCATGAACGTGACGGACTTGCCCCAGGCGTCAGCCGTGTTTTTGATGACGTACTTGAACTTCTGCAGGTCATCAGCAGCCGCGGTCAGCGTGGTGAACTTGTAGTTGATCTCAGCCTGGCCGGCGGAGCCAACTTCGTGATGGGAGCGCTCTACCTCAAGGCCGGCCTTGTCCAGTTCCACGCACATGGCGTCGCGCAGGTCAGCTTGCTTGTCGGTGGGGGAAACCGGGAAGTAGCCGCCCTTGACGGGGGTCTTGTAACCGAGGTTTCCGCCCTCTTCCTTACGGCCGGTGTTCCAGTGCGCTTCTTCGGAGTCGATCTTGTAGAAGCTGCCCTGCGGGGAGGACTCGTACTGGATGTTGTCGAAGACGAAGAACTCGGCTTCGGGGGCGAAGAATGCGGTATCGGCGATGCCGGTGGATGCCAGGTACGCTTCAGCCTTCTCTGCCACGCCGCGGGGATCGCGGTGGTAAGGGTCGCCCGTACGGGGGTTCACGATGGAGAAGTTCAGCGCGAGCGTCTTCTCGATGCGGAAGGTGTCGATGAAGGCCGAGGTCACATCCGGGATGAGCTGCATGTCGGACTCAGCGATGCCCTGGAAGCCGCGGATGGAAGATCCGTCGAAGAGCTGACCGTTGACGAAGAAGTCGAGGTCAACGCTCTTGGCCGGCACATTGAAGTGCTGCTGGACACCAGGAAGGTCGGTGAAGCGGATATCGACGAATTTGACGTCTTCGTCTTTGATGAACTTGAGGACTTCGTCCGCAGTCTTGAACATCTATGCTCCTTATGCATATCAAGTAACAGGCCCGGAAGGCCGCGTGGTGCAGCCCATACCAAATGCTTCGGAGACACAAAAAGATCCCCGTGCCATGGTGGCTGGCAACTCATACCACCTTAGGGAGATGGGATTTCCCGGGGGTGTCAGTATTGTTTCCGGCAGGTTACAGAATCATCTGTCGTGTAAACGGTAGTCGGCTTCCCGGTGTCCGGTCCATGCGGGTCCGGTGGGCGAACACCCGGACGATACGCGGCCACATCGGCTTGCCGACGGTCGGTCGCCAGGCATACCAGCCGTTAGGCTTGGAGTGTGGTAGATCGAAAAGACATTGGCTCCTGGCTGAGCGGACCGGACACTTCCGGAATCTCCAAGTATCCCGGCGAACGGCTGGGATTGCCCGAGTCCGGCCCCGGCTCGATGGCGCGCGCTGGACGGCGCATCCTGGGCATAGCCGTGGACTGGACCATCGCCTTGGTGATCAGCAATTTCGCCTTCGGGGGCGACCCATGGGCAACATTGGCCATCTTTGCCGTGGAACAGATCCTTCTGATCGGCACGTTGGGATACAGCATCGGTCACAGGATCGCAGGTATCCATGTGGTTCGCCTGGGCGGCGGTCCTGCAGGCCCGCTGGCCGCTGTGGTGCGGACCCTCCTGCTGTGCCTGGTGATTCCGGCGGTCGTTTTCGATCCCGACCAGCGCGGCCTGCATGACAAAGCCATGAACACCATCCTCATCAGGATGTAACGCTGGCTTTCCGCTGACGCAAGCCAAACGAACACCGCCCCTGTCTCTGGACAGGGGCGGATTTTTGGTATGGGATCAGCGTCCGCGTGCGGCCTTGCGGTCCGGGCGGGCCTTGTAGGGGTCGATGCCCTTGGGGATCGGCAGGCGGTTTCCGAGGGAGTTGATGCGCTTGGACACTGCGTTGACTTCAACCTTGGTGAGTTCGTTCTTAAGCTTGCCCATGGTCTTAGCCAGCTTGTTCAGGGGCACCTGGCCCTCTCCGCGACCGGATTCCAGCACGTGGATGGTCACGTTGGGCAGAATACGCGCAAGGCGCTTGCGTTCTGCATCCACCAAAGGCTTGACGCGGTGGGAGGGACCTTCACTGACCAGGATGACGCCTGGGCGACCAATCGCCATAAAGACGGCGTCCTGCGTGCGGGGGTTGACGGCAACAGGCTGATCCTGGGTTACCCAACCGCGACGAAGAGTACCCAGGGCTGCGCCGGACGCGCCGGGCTGGTTCTCAATCTGCGCGAAAGCCGCTTTTTCGGCACGGCGGGAAAGAATAAATACTGCCGCGAGCAAACCCAGCGGGATGCCAATGATCAGGCCGGTAACCCAGTTCTCCAGCAGGAAACCGATGAGGAAGGCCACTGCAACCACTGCGAGGAACGCGAGCACCATGATCCACACGACCTGAGGATCGTTCCGCCGCGTCATCTTGAAGACTTCAGCGATCTGCTTCAGCTGGCTAGGCTTCTTTGCCTTGGCTTCCTTGGGCTTGCGCTGGAACAGCCCACGCTTGGGTGCGTCGGCCGAGGGGGTCGATTTGCTGGAATCAGGGGAGTTCGCCATAGTGCCTTAATTCTACGTGATGTACGCCCGGACACTGGACGCGTAGGTGGACGCCATCGAGTCGCGGTGGCCTGAGTTCAGCCCGAATACGGGAGTGGGTGGCCGGGAATCCAAAGTGTTGGTGATTCTTTTTTCAAATTCCCGTCACGATTCCGCCTGGGTCGGCACTCACCTTTAGTGAGTTCCTCGCGCCGAAGACTCGATCCTGTGTTGCCGCGAATTGCCTTGGCGACGGGCACCCCTCATCGAGGAACCAGTCGGGGTCCTCCTCGTTAGCGCGCCTTCTACACGTTCGACCCCCCATAGGAACCAAATGCCCGATTTGCCGCCACTGCTCACTATTGTCCTTGAGGAAACCGGACAGCTTGATCGTGAGTCAGCCATGTATCGACGACTGATAGCTGCTCGTTTGCGCCTGGAGTCGCAATTTGCCCTCCTCCATGTCGGGGAGCCGCTGACCACGGCCGTTATCGCAAGGCTTTGCCAAGAGATCGGGAGCAAGTACGTCATCTTCATGAGGACCTCGCATCTGCTGTCCGCGAATTACGTCGCCACCTTCTTCGAATACCTCAAGACACGGACCGTCTATCTCGCTGAGCCCGTGATCTATACGGGAGCCATCCCAAAGAACGTGGCCGGAACCAAAATCGACGACGCCTACCACTACTCCCGGGACACTGACGTCTTTGGCTGTGCCTTCAACACGAGGAGGTTGTCCGACGCGCTGGAGGCACTGGGCGATGTGGATCGTTCGGCCATCTACACCAGCTACCGGATGTATTGGTCCGTAGCAAAGGTCAGGCAGCTGACCACAGGCTTCTCCATGGCATCGGACACCAAGGCAGCGACAGGACTCCGGATTCCCGGAGACGCACGCCGCTTGATGCCGGTGATACCCGCTGCATCCATGGAAATCAGGCTGCAGGTCCTGCGCTACGTTGTGCTTTTCCTGCGAGGCATGCGGGGACAGAAAGCAACCGCTGTCAGCTTGAGTCACCTCCGGGACCTGATCCGCAGTTTTGAGCTGATTGAGGTGCTGGGAATGGCAGAGCCCCTGCAGCCCTTCGAAGTGGCATGGATCCGTTGGCTGGATGATCCTGCCGCCAACAAGCAGTTCTACAAGCAACTAAGCGACAAAGATGCGTACTTGGTGTTCCGCCAAAAAACTGGAAATACCGAAACCGAGCTGCCACTGTATGAGTTGCTCTTCCACGAAGAGATTCTCACCATCGGTAAGTGCTATCTGGCACGTAACCTCCGGTCCGGCCACGCCAGGCCCGGCAGCTACAACTTCTACAACCGGCGGATCACTCCTTCTTCCACGATTTTGTTCTTCGATCGGCCTCTTCAAGCCGACGACAACGCCGAGCACCTCTACGAATACTTCACAAGGACGCATCCCGAGTTCAGCAATACATACTTCGCGATCAACCCCAAGTCGCCTGATTGGGCACGGCTTGAAGCCAAGGGCTTCAAGCTGATCCCCATCTTCACGAAGGAGTTCTACGAGAAATTCCTTGTTTCGGACCTTGTGGTGTCTTCCCAGATCTACAACATCAGGTACAGGGGCAAGTCTTTCGCCAACTCCCGCTTCGTTTACCTCCAGCACGGCATCCAGCTCAATGACATGTCCGATTGGGTTCTCTCCAAGTACTTCGACGTCTTCGTCGCCACAGGCCGTATCGAAGCGGACTACATGAGGAAACTGGCCCCGGTGGAGACGCTGAACTCCGGGTTGCCCCGTTACGAGTCCTTGGCCCGTGACGAGGACGGAGGGCAGCATCTTCTTTTCATGCCCACGTGGCGGTTCAACCTGCATCAGTCATCGTCCGAGCACTTTGCCCAGTCCACGTACTTCCGTGCCATTGACAAGTTGCTTTCGGATCCCGGGCTGCTGAAATTCCTCGAGGACACAGACCGCGTCATGCACGTAAAACTCCACCCCAACGTGGAAAAGCGCGCCAGCCAGTTCAGGTTCTCGGAACGGGTTGTGAAGTCTGAACTGAGTTACCGGGAGGCCATACGCTCCGCTGAACTGGTCCTGACGGATTACAGCTCAGCCGCCCTTGACGCTGCCTTTGTGGGCACCCCCATCGCGTACTACCACTGGGATGCAGACGATTTCTTCAGGGACCAGCCCTACGAGAGCCGCTTGGACTACGTCGAAGACGGGCTGGGTCCCGTGTTCAGCGGGCACTCCGAGGTGGTGGACCACATTGTCCAGGAAAGATTCGCCTTACCGGACCCAAGGTTCAAGCACCGGCGTGAACGCTTCTTCGAAGGCGTGGATCCGGCACGGATCAACGAAAAAATTGTGGAAAGGATGTTGAGTCTCTGATGACGTTGAGACACGGCTTCAAACGGAGCATCACCGATGCCGGCCGGGCAGCTGCCTACTCGCCGGCCGGCTTGGAGTTTGCCAGGGCGCTATTGGCATTCCGCGCTGATTCGCCCGTGCGAAAGATCATCAAAGCCAGGGGCTTGGAGGGGAGAATACGCCGGATCGCTTCTGAAAGCCTCCCGCAGGGTATGTACTTTGCAAAACTGACCATTAACGAGTGGGAGGGATGGAAGGGTAAGCAGTTCCGGCTCTTCCAGGACGGCGAGGTGGTTTATGGAAACACGGTTGAGCCGCCGGCGCGGGGCTTTCCGCTTGAGTACCGCAACATCATGGTCAGTTCGGACGATGTCTCCCGCTTCGCCGTCGATATTGACGCCCCTTTCGAGTTGAAGATCGGGCGGGGGGCATTCACCACGCCTCAGCAGCTCACATATGACGACCAGTACGGTGTGGAGCAGCACGGCGACGTCTACTACTCCTTGCGTGGCAATACGACCAACCCGAAAAAGATGCTCATCACCTTTCCGGGATTTGGCCCCTCAACCACCCGGATTTCCTACGCGGTGAGTTACCTCAAGGACCTCACGGACACGGATCTGCAGGACACCCTGATGGTGTGCTTCCAGGACCGCTACTTGGTTGCCGGTTCCTACATGATGGTCGACAACGCCGGGAGGCTGCTTTACGACCGTGTTGTTGGAGCAATTGAAGGGCTGCGGAGCCGGTTCCATATCGACCAGGCGGGAATGCTGCTCTTCGGTGCCTCCAAGGGCGGCACCATCGCCATCCAGTACGCCAAGGACTATCCAGGGGCCGGATTGCTGCTTGCAGTGCCGCAAATGAACCTGCCCTATTACTTCAACAAGCCGTTCTTCAAGGACAACCTTTTTCGGAACCAGGCTTTGCGGAATACCGAACAACCAGAGGACCGCCTCCGGGGATATTTCGCGGAGGGACGCAAAATAGACTACTTCTATACGAATTCGGACGAACTCAGCAACCACTCGCTTATCGAGCTGGTCAGCGACGTAGCCAACCTATCCAAATACCGCATCAACGGCGAACATTCCGATGTAGCCCGGGCGGCTCTGCCGGCCATGCTGGGTATCATCCGGAGGTTCCTCAACGGCCCCGTTCATGAACAGTTCGCTTGCGAAGAAATGCGGACCTTCCGCTATGGCCAGAACCTTCAAGTCCAAGTCCGGGTGGATCCTGATGCGTCAAGGGTGGCCGGAGCCAACTGGTTCATTCGAGGAAGCTCGGGCAGAACGCGCTTCCTGCAGCTCATGACTGAACACTCCTACGACTTCGTTAAATACACCGCCGGCGAGCAGAGCCTCTTCCCGGCCTACGATCCGATCGACCAGCTCACACAGGTGATCGCCATGGAAGCCAATGGCACTACATGGGCCGGAACCTTGCCGGAACCTGTGAAGCCTGGGTCGCGCATACCAAAGCAGGAGCTGAGTTCCGAAGCGCTGGCCCTCCACGCGGAAACTGTGCGCGAGTACGTAGTGCTCGACGGCGATTCGTTCGCCCGCTTCCGGTATCGGTGCCGCCGTCTGGCCGCTGACGGCGACACCATGGAAATACACTTCGTATCCGACGCCGAAGTGGACATTGCTGGGATCGAAGACAGCAGCAGACGGATTTCCTGCAGGGCAGTTGTCCAACCCCTTGATGGCTGGTCCATGGCTGACCTTGTCGCCTTGAGATTCGTCATCGCCGCAGGGGTTCAGCGCTTGCTCATCGTTGTCCATGGCCACAGCTACGACGAAGCGTCCGAAGTCCTGTCGGCAGTGGAATGGGAAGACACCAGCATTGTCATCAGCGCATCAGAGGAGGTCAGCAGCTTTGCCGGACAGCAGTGATTCGACAAGCAAAGGCAAGGCGCAGAAGAACCAGATCATCCGCTCCTATGCGGACGTTTCCGGGGTTCAGGACAACGTGGTGCATCTCCAGGACACTCCCGGTTCCGAATTCACGTCATCCACCATAGAATTCGCCGGAACCGGAAACGTCCTGTTCGTCGAGGATGGCACCCGGTTGCGGAATACGAGGCTGCGCTTCCTGGGAAACGATGCCGTCATCCACCTGCGAAAGTCCCACGGATTCCTCAGGTTGATTGCCACCGTATTCGAAGAGTCCGTTTTCTACCTGGGGCCAGGAGCAACCTTCACGTCGGAAGCGCGGTTTCTTCCTACCGAGCGCAAGCACGTGATTGTGGGCAGGGACGCAATGTTCTCGTCGCGGGTTGCCTTCAGGACCGCTGATCCCCACTTGATCTACTCCGTGGAAAGCCACGAACGGGTAAACCCGAGCGAATCCATCTGGGTGGGGGACCATGTGTGGCTCGGGGAAGACACGCTTCTCCTCAAAGGCGCCAAGATTGGCTCGGGCAGCATTCTTGCTGCCCGGGCCTTGATTACCAAGAAGGTCCCGTCCAACTCGACTGCCGCGGGCGTGCCAGCCCGCATAGTCAGCAACGGGATCTTCTGGACGCGACCTTCCGTGCATGGCTATACCGAGGCCCAGACCGGGCAGAGCCTGGTCCATGCGGGAGATGATTTCATCTTCGGCGCCGACGGAAATGTGGCGGACGTCCAGGGTCTGGAAAGCGAATTGGACGCGGCGACTTCCGGTATAGGAAGGGCGGCCTGGTGCTTCCAGTTGGATCAGATGGACGGAAAGAACCGGTTTTATATCGCCTGAGCCAACTCAGCCGCGCCTCTTGGGTTTCGCGGCGCGGCTGAGAATGGGTTGCTAATTGTGGGCGGCGAGGATGGTGGAGGCTTCCTGGCGGGTGGTGCCGGAGGACTCGATGTGGGCCAGGGCGGCCGGGATTTCCCAGCCCTTCTTACGCATCGCGGTGGCCCACAGGCGCCCGGCACGGTACGAGGACCGCACCAACGGGCCGGACATGACACCGAGGAACCCGATTTCTTCGGCTTCGTGCTGGAGGTCAACGAATTCCTGCGGCTTGACCCACCGGTCCACCGGCAGGTGCCGCTCGGACGGGCGCAAGTACTGGGTGATCGTGATCAGGTCACACCCGGCCGCGTGCAAGTCTTTCAGTGCTTCGGAGATTTCCTCGCGGGTCTCGCCCATGCCAAGGATCAGGTTGGACTTGGTCACCATGCCCAAATCCCGGCCCTGCGTGATCACATCCAGGGACCGCTCATACCGGAACGCCGGACGGATCCGCTTGAAAATCCTCGGCACGGTCTCGACGTTGTGCGCGAACACCTCGGGCTTGGAATCACAGATCGCCGCGATGTGCTCGGGTTTGCCGGAGAAGTCAGGGATCAGCAACTCCACCCCGGTGCCCGGATTCAATTCATGGATCTTCCGAACCGTCTCGGCGTACAACCACACGCCCTCATCGGCCAGGTCATCACGGGCCACCCCGGTCACCGTGGCGTAGCGCAACTGCATGGCCTGCACGGAGCGGGCCACCTTGGTGGGTTCGAACATGTCCACCGGGGACGGTTTGCCGGTATCGATCTGGCAGAAATCACAGCGCCGGGTGCACTCGGACCCGCCGATCAGGAACGTCGCTTCCTTGTCTTCCCAGCACTCGAAAATGTTCGGGCAACCGGCCTCTTCACAGACCGTGTGCAGGCCTTCCTTCTTCACCAGGTTCTTGAGCTGAACGAACTCCGGCCCCATCTGGACCTTGGCCTTGATCCACTCGGGCTTGCGTTCAACCGGGACCGCCGAGTTACGCTGCTCAACGCGCAGCAACTTACGGCCTTCAGGTGCCAAGGTCACTGGAGTGCTCCTTCGGGTGTGGAAACGAGTGCTTCTTCGTGCTTGCTGAATTCTTCAACGAAGCGGTCAACGATGTCGGCGGGGTTGATGGTCCGGCCGGTTTCCAGCGACATGGTGGTGACGCTGGCGTCGGTGATTCCACACGCAATGATCTGGGCATAGGGTGCTAGGTCATTGCTGCAGTTGATGGCCACGCCGTGCATGGTGACGCCGTCCAGGACGCGGATGCCGATCGCGGCAATCTTGCGGTCAGGTCCCTTGTCGTCGGCAAGGATCCAGACTCCGGCCCGGCCCTTCACGGTGACGGCCTTGATGCCGTAGTCGTGCATGACGGCAATCATGGTGGCCTCAAGGCGTTCCACATAGTCGCGGATACCGGCGCGGTTCTTGAGCTTGAGGATGGGATACGCAATGAGCTGCCCTGGGCCGTGCCACGTCAGTTTTCCGCCTCGATCCACGGGAACCACGGGAGTGCCGTCAAAGGGGCGCTCGTGGTCCTCCGTGAGTTTGCCGGCCGTGTAGACGGCGGCGTGCTCAAGGATCAAGACGGTGCTGTTCTTCTCGCCCGCAACAACCTTGTTGTGGATTTCGCGCTGCAGGTCCCAGCCCTGCAGGTAATCAACAAAATCCGGGGCAAGACCCAGTTGTGAAAACTCAAGAGTCATGGGTTCAAGCTTAGACCCAGCAGGAGGCTGGCCATGGTTTTGTGGTGAAGCTCTCAGTCGCATCCCGGGCCGTTGAGGCCGGAGAACGGTCAAGCCGGTGCCTGTGGATAACTTCTGCGGAAAATCCGGCAGTCAGGTACACCTTGTTTATGGAAACTCTGGACACTCCCGCCACTGTGGCTCCCCGCATTCCGGGCTACGCGATCTCCCGCCCACTGGGCCACGGTAGTAGTTCTTCCGTTTGGCTTGCCACGAGGGATAAGGACGGTGGGCGGTTCGCGGTCAAATGCGCCAGGCCCGGTGCCGGTGCTGGCGGGGGAACAGCACAGGCTCAGGTTTTGGAGGACGTATCCCGTGAAATGAGGCTCCTCTCCGCCCTTAAGCACAAGCACCTCGTACGTGTTCACGAAGTCCTCCACGTGGGCGGCATGGGTGAGAGCACTCTTGGGATCGTCATGGACTATGCGGCGGGAGGCTCACTGGCCAACCTGATCTCCGCGAGGGGGAGGCTCAGGATCGGAGAAGCTGTGACCATCCTGACTCCCATTGCCCAAGCATTGGACTTTCTGCAAGCCAATGGCACGGAACACGGAGATGTGTCACCCGGAAACGTCTTGTTCACGGCCGAAGGGATGCCCCTGCTGGCGGACCTTGGCATTGCCGCAAAGGTGGGCGACAAGCCACAAAACCTGGGCGTCGGAACGCCTGGATTCATGGACCCCGCAGCTGAAACAACCGGGACCGGCGATGTTTCCCGGGACAACCTCCTACCTCAACGTGACGTCTATTCGCTCGGAGCAGTCGGCTGGTACTGCCTGACGGGGACAGCGCCGGAGCAGGAACAGGACCGCCCACCTCTGTCACTTCTGGTTCCTGAGGTGCCCATGGCCCTTGCCGCAGCCCTGGAGGCTGCATTGAACCCGGATCCCCGGAGTCGTCCGTCGGCCAGGGAACTTGGCACGGCAATCTACAGAAGTGCTGCTCCCGAGGCTCTGGACTTATCCGGAGCCGTGCATTCATCCGTTATTCCTGACTTGCTCACCCGGCGCGAGGCGTTGGGGCGTTCGCCACGCCGCGCAACCCATTGGTTAAGCACCTGGTGGAGACTGCTGCCGTTCATGCGCAAACCTGCGCCCCGAACGGTGAGCCGTTCGCGCCCGGCGCGTGGCAGGCTCAGGGACGGGTTCGGCCGCCGCTTAGTTCTCTTGGCGACGGTCGGGGCGCTGATTGGCGTAGCGGCATGGGTACTTTGGCAGCAGAACCGCCTGACGACGGCGATGGAGCACCAAGCAGCGATCGAAAGCGGCGTTGCCGACACCGGTCAGGCAACGGAACTTCCGAGCGCACAGGAGCTTCCGGCCGCACTCGTCCAAGGGCTTCAATCAGAGGATCCCTTAGTGGCCGTGCCGGCACTGTCAGCGGTGCGGGACATCGCGCTGGGGGAACGGCGCCTCGACCTTTTGGACTCGGTCAACGCACCCGGTTCGCAGGCCGAAGCGACGGATAAGCAGTTGAGCGACTACTTGCGGGACGCTGGAACGTCGTTTGCAGGACTCCAAACGACGTTGACAGACCTGACCGTGGAAGGACCCCCACAGTCAGATCACGTGCTGGTGGCGGTTACGGCCACCACGTCCGGCTATGAGGAAAGTCTGGCATCAGGGGCAATTGTCCGGACCGAGGATACCGGGACGCCGCAACGCCTCCTGGTGGACCTGGTTCGCTCGGACGGGCGCTGGTGGATTTCCGGAATTCTCGACCCCGGGTCCACACGGTGACAGCCAGCGCAGGCAAGGACGTTTTCAGCGGGCCTTTTGCGTGCGGAGCCATGCCATGGCGTCAGGGAGCGAGGGGTGCAGCCATTGGAAACCGGCTTCCTGCAACCGTGCGGGCTCCATTCGCTGGTTGGCCATGATGAGTTCATCTGCCAGGCCACCCAGAACCAGTCGTAGGGCGGGTCGGGGCACACGGCAGAAGGCCGGTCTGTGGAAGGCCTTGGCGAGGCCCGCGACAATCGCGTTCACATCCGCGCTCTCCGGCGCGCAAACATTCACCGGACCGTCAATTTCTGCTGTGAGCAGGTATGCGAGGGCGCCGGCTTCGTCCGCCAAGGTGATCCATGGCCAGTACTGGCGTCCGTTCCCAAATGGTCCACCCAGCCCGAGCTTCAATAAGGGAAGCAGTGGCCCGAGCGCGCCACCAGCTGTGCTGAGCACAACACCTGTCCGGGGCGCCACCACGCGAACTCCGGCCGGCGCAGTCCTGGCCATGCGCTCCCATTCAACGGAGAGTTGGCCCAACACTCCGTCGCCGGGGCCGGAATCCTCGGTCAAGGCCCCATCACGTGAGGCGCCGTAGTAGCCGGAAGCGGATTGGCTGATGAAGGTGGCTGGAGGTTTGCTGAGTCGTCGCATGGCAGCTGTCAGGGTCTGAGTGGGCCGGAGACGGGATTCTGTGAGGACCTTGATCCGGCGCCTTGTCCATGGACGGTCACCGATGCCTGCGCCGGAAAGATTGACCACAGCATCGGCGCCGTCCAAGACAGCCTCATCGAGCTCACCCATGGCTGGGTCCCACGTCCATTCAAGGGTGGTCCTGGCTGGACGCCGCACCAGCCGGATGACCTCATTGCCTTCAGCAGTCAAATGCTCGGACAAAGCCGTCCCGATCATTCCCGAAGCTCCGGACATCACGATTCTCATGACCCATCTCACCATGGCGAACGCTTGTGGTGGAAACGACAGCGGATGCCGCTTCGGACGGGTGCCTCTTGACTATGATCGAACAATGACCTCCTCCAGCTACCTCCGTTTCCCGCATGTGCACGGCGACCTGGTCACCTTTGTGGCCGAAGACGACATCTGGATCGCACCCGTCTCCGGCGGCCGCGCCTGGCGGGTTTCCTCCCAGCAACTGCCGGCAAGAAACCCACAGTTCACTCCGGACGGCAAGGGGCTGGTGTGGACCACTGTGGTGGGCACGTCACCAGAGGTGGTCACGGCAAACGTCGACGGCGGCGGGTACAGGCAGCTGAGTTACTTCGGGCACGGCACCACCAAGGTCAAAGGCTTTACACCGTCAGGGAACGTGGTGGTAACGAGCGCCTTCCAACAAGCGGAAAGCCGCCACACACACGCTTACAGCCTCCCACTGGACGGCGGCGCCGCCGTCGAACTTCCGTTCGGCCCGGTGGAGGCAGTTGCCTTTGGCCCCGAAATCGGTGACGAGAAGCCTGTGGTTCTGGCTAGTGTCCTTTCACGGGAACCCGCCTGGTGGAAGCGCTACCGCGGGGGCACTGCCGGGAAGCTCTGGATCGATGCCGACGGCAACGGCGAGTTCGAGCGATTGGTGCCGGCGATCGACGGAAACCTGACCGACCCCCTGTGGATCCAAGGGCGGATCGCCTTCCTGTCGGACCACGAGGGCTACGGGAACCTGTACTCGGTGCTTCCGGATGGTTCCGGACTGCGCCGGCACACGGACCACGAGGACTTCTACGTCCGGCACGCCAGCACCGATGGCACGCGGGTGGTCTTTGAATCGGCAGGCGAGCTCTGGATCATCCCGTCACTGGACCCAGACGCTGAGCCCGTCAAATTGAACATCACTCTTGGATCGGCATCACCCGGCCGCCGCCCCTCACCGCTGAAGACTTCCGCCCATTTGGGGGACGTCTGCCCCAACGTCACCGGAACTGCCAGCGCTGTGGAATCGCACGGCACTATCCACTGGCTCCGGCACAAGGACGGACCTTCGCGCGTAGTTGAGGCGACACCTGGCGTCCGAGCCCGCCTGCCCCGACCGCTCACTGATGGCCGGATAGCCTATGTTGCCGACCATGGAGGAGTCGAAGCGCTGTATATCAAGCGCATCGCCACCCGCCTGTCGGCCGTGGTTGAGGTTCCTAGAATAGTTGTTGAACAGCCCGATCCTGCCGCCGAAGAATCGGCTCCGCTCCCCAAGCCGGTCTCGGCGTCGAACGTGCTGGGGCAGGGGACAGCTTCCGCGCAGGCGACCACCAATGTCAGGCAGGCTTCCGTAGACCATGCGCAGGCCGGGGCGGGTGAGACCGTCAACGCGGAGCCATCCGCAGACACCGTGGGTGGCACGACGGCAACCACAGTTCCCGCATCAGCGGAAGACTCTGAGGATCTCCGCCTTGGATTTCCTACCCCTACCCGGACGAGTGCTTTGGAAGCCAGCCCGGATGGCCGCTGGCTTGCTGTTGGCACGTCCTTCGGTGATGTCTTCGTTGCCGACACCACGGCCGGCACGCTGACGCGGCTTGTCAGCGTTGGTGAAGGCAGCATCGACCAACTGTCCTGGTCCACCGACTCCCAGTGGCTTGCCTGGTCCGAGCCGGTGACGTCCTTCGGGTCGCGGAGCAAGCTCCGGATCGTTCGCCCGGCAGAGCCTGAGTCAGGCATCATCGATGTCACTGACGGCCGCTTCTGCGACGAGTCTCCAAGGTTCACCCCGGACGGAAAATTCCTGGCGTTCCTGTCCAACAGGAGCTTCGACCCCGTGTACGACGGTCACTCCTTCGACCTCTCCTTTCCAAGCCCCATCAAGCCGTACATGGTTGCCTTGGCAGCGGACACGCCTTCGCCGTTTGGCCCGTCCGTAGACACGCTTGAGGACGCATCATCCAATGCGCCAAAGTCCGACGACGGCGAAGCGCCTGCCGTCCGCGTAGACCCGGAGGGGCTTGCCCATAGGGTTATCGCCGTCCCGGTACCTCAGGGCAACTACTCCGACCTGGCCGTTGGTGATGGCGCGCTGTTGTGGCTCGATACTGAACTTTCGGGTGTCACGGGCGATGGGAGAGGGACCCTTCAGGATAAGAAGACGGCGCCGTCCTTGGTCCGTTATGACCTCGCCAAGCGCAAGCAGGCCACGCTCGTAAAGGCAGTGGACAGCTACCGCTTGTCGGGTGACCTCAGCCGCATCATCTACGTTCTCGACAAGCAAATTACGTGCGTCCCCGCTGACAACAAGGTGGAAGAGGACTCGGCAGAACTTGTCAAGGTGGAGCTCAACAGGGTCCGAGTCATCCTGGACCCCGTGGCAGCTTGGGGACAGGCCTTCGATGAGGCGTGGAGGCTGCAGCGGGACTTCTTCTGGACCGCCGATATGGCGGGCCAGGATTGGGACTCCGTATATAAGCGCTACCGCCCCATCGTGGACAGGCTCGGTTCCCACGATGACCTGGTTGACCTGCTGTGGGAGATTCACGGCGAGCTGGGGACGTCGCATGCCTATGTCAAGCCGGCCGCTGTCACCGAGCCCGGACGGAACGGCCAGGGCAGGCTTGGAGCTGAGTTCCAGCTGGGCACCAAGGGCTGGGAAATTACCCGGATCCTCGCCGGTGAGTCTTCCGACCCGCTGGCTACTTCGCCTTTGACCCGTCCGGGGGCGGACGCCAAGGTGGGCGACGTGCTCCTGGCGATCGACGGCGTCGAGCTTTCCGCGGTCCTGACGCCGGCAATGCAACTGGTGGGTTCTGCGGGCAGGACCGTTGAGTTGACGCTCTTGAACGGTGATGGCCATGGTGGCGCTGCCGGTGTCCAACGACGCGTTGCAGTGGTTCCCGTCCGTGATGAGGAACGGCTGCGATACCAGGATTGGGTCCGGGCCAACCGGCGCACAGTCCGTGAGGCCTCGGACGGCAAATTCGGTTACCTGCATGTCCCGGACATGATGGCCAACGGTTGGGCGCAGCTCCACCGCGACCTCGATACAGAGACTTCATTGGACGGCCTCATTGTGGACGTGCGGCGCAACCGCGGTGGACACACGTCTCAGTTGGTTGCCGAATTGATCGGGCGCAAAGTCACGGGCTGGAGTATGCCACGTGGTGAAAAGCCGCGGACATACCCGCACCACGCTCCACGTGGACCCGTGATCATCCTCGCCGATGAATTCGCCGGATCCGACGGCGACATCATCACCCAGGTGTCCAAGCTGAGGGGCATCGGCCCTGTCATCGGTACGCGGACGTGGGGTGGCGTAGTGGGCATCGACAACCGCTTCTCGCTTGCCGACGGCACCGGTGTCACCCAGCCTCGATACGCCACATGGTTCAGTGGCGGGATCGGATGGGACGTCGAAAACCGGGGTGTGGAGCCGGACATTGAGGTGGTGTTCCCGCCGCACGCGTACGCGGCCGGGACTGATCCCCAATTGGAATACGGAATTGGTGCACTCAAGGAAATGATTCAGGAGCTGCCCACTGATCGCCCTCCGTTGCGTGAGGGCTACCGCAAGGTCCGGCCGGCACCACTGCCATCGCGCCCCCAAAAGGGCTAGCAGGCAGGTAAGCATGGAAGAGCCCCGCCACCTTCCCTGATGGGAGGTGGTGGGGCTCTTCCATGCGTTCAGGGGTACTGTTCAGTCCTCGGGGGTGGCTACGCCGCGAGGGTGGCATCCAAGGTGATCTCGATGCTGGCCAGAGCGCCGGAAACGGGGCAGCCAGTCTTTGCGTCTTCGGAAATGCGGCGGAAGTCCTCTTCGGAGAGGCCGGGAACCTTCGCGGTCATGGTCAGGTGGCTGCCCGTGATGCCCGTGCCGGGAACGAAGGTAACGTCAGCTTTGGTCTGCACTTCTTCCGCGGTGAAACCCTCGCCGGCCAAAGCGTGGCTGAAAGCCATGGAGAAGCAAGCGGAGTGGGCAGCGGCAATCAGTTCTTCGGGGCTGGTCTTGCCGCCGGACTGTTCGGTGCGGGCTTTCCAAGTGACATCGAACGTGCCCAGTCCGGAGCTGTCCAGCGTTGTGTTGCCGGCGCCTTCAATCAGGGTGCCGTTCCAAACCGTGTGTGCGGTGCGTGTTGCTGCCATGTCCACTCCTTGGGGTCGTTGTGAGTCGGCTACCAGCCTTCGGCGGGTGCCACCGGGATCAATCCTATGGATTTGCCTGCCGGACCGCACGGCCATTCCGCTGACAGTGGATTGTGACCCCTAGACTGGCGAAATGGATACCGAAGAACGTGTACCTGCCGGACGCAACCGCGGCCCCCGAATCGCGTCCATCATGGTTAACGCCGTGGACGCCGCCCGCTTGTCTTCATTCTGGTCGGAGCTTCTTGACATGCCCGTCTCAGCGGAACATGAAGGGTTCATCTGGCTGCGGCCGGCTGAACCGGGCCTTCCGCAACTGGCATTTCAACAAGTCGCCGCACCCACTGAAGGGCGGCGCCGCCTGCACCTGGACCTTCACGACCCCGATCCTTCAGCGTTGCGACGCAAAGCCGAGACGTTGGGGGCTACTTTCGTGGAGGCGCACGACATCGGAGACTTCCACTGGGACGTCATGCAGGATCCCGAGGGCAACGAGTTCTGTATAGCACTGGAGTAGTCGCCCCGTAGAGACAGCGGCCCGTTAAAGACGGCAGCCGCTCCGCGTTGCTGAACGCAAAGCAGGACGGCTGCCGGTGCTTGAGGATCTGCCTGGGGATAGGTCCCGGACTAATTCCAGAGGGTAGCGATGGCGATGTTGACCAATGCCAGGCCACCCACGCCATGGGCCAGGCCCGTGGAAACCGGCTCGGCGTTCTTAACCTTGCGGGAGCCGATGACTGCGAGAACTGCTACGGCCACGCCAATGGCGAACTTGACGCCAAGCTTGAAATAGTTGGGATCGGCGTCCGGCATCAGGGGGAGCACACCCATCATGGCGATGCCAGTCAGGAGCTGAAGGAAGGCGCCGTCCCGCTGGCGCGGGTGGACGGTTGGCGCCTTCAGGGTGGCGATCCAGTAGCCCACAATCATGGCTGCGCCGACGATGTGCAAGAACACCAGAATGTTGAAGAGAATACTCATGGCCCTAGCCTATCCAGTTGGTTCTACGTCCCGTAGCAAAGCCACGCGGATGCTGTCACGTACGTGGAAAGCAAAAGGGCAGGTTATCCGGATTTTCCAGGTAACCTGCCCTTTTTGATTCTGCAAGTGGTGCTTATTGGCGATGGGTCTTAGAGACCGAGGTCTGCTTCGAAAGCACCTTCCTCAAGGCGGGCCTTGAGGGTCTGCAGGAAGCGACCGGCGTCCGCGCCGTCCACCAGGCGGTGATCGTACGTCAGGGACAGGTACATCATGGAGCGGATGGCGATCGAGTCGTCGCCGTTTTCGTCGGCAACTACAACGGCGCGCTTGACGATTGCACCCGTGCCAAGGATACCCACCTGCGGCTGGTTGATGATCGGAGTGTCGAACAGTGCACCGACTGAACCAATGTTGGTGATGCTGAACGTGCCACCGGACAGTTCGTCCGGGCCGATCTTGCCGTCGCGGGTACGGCCTGCAACGTCGGCGATCTTGCCAGCCAGACCGGCAAGATTCAGGTTGCCGGCGTCTGAGATGACGGGAACCAAGAGGCCCTTGTCGGTGTCGACGGCGATCGCCAGGTGCTCGGCGTTGTGGTAGGTGATTTCCTGCTTGGATTCATCGTAAGCAGCGTTCAACTTGGGGTGCTGCTTCAGGGCCTCGGCTACGGCCTTGGCGATGAACGGCAGGAACGTCAGCTTGACGCCATTCTGGGCCTGGAACGAGTTCTTGGCCTTAAGGCGCAGCTTGGCGATCTTGGTCATGTCGACCTCGTGCACCTGGGTCAACTGGGTGGAGACCTCAAGGGACTCGCGCATGCGGCGGGCGATGACCTGGCGGATTCGCGGGGCTTTCTCCGTGGTGCCACGCAGGGACGATGCGACCACCGGAGCGGCAGCCTTGGCAGCGGGAGCCGCGGCAGGAGCCGATGTGGCGGGGGCTGCGGCGGCCTGCTTGGCTTCAGCCGCTGCAAGGACGTCCTGCTTGCGGATGCGGCCTCCGACGCCGGTGCCGGAAACAGCGGCGATGTCCACGCCGTGCTGGTTCGCAAGCTTGCGCACCAGGGGAGTGACGTAGCCGGACTCCGAAGCGGGAGCTTCTGCAGCGGGAGCTGCGGCTGGCGCCGGTGCAGCAGCCGGTGCCGGCGCGGCAGCAGCGGCAGGAGCCTCGGCGGCAGGTGCTGCAGGTGCAGCCGGAGCGGCAGGTGCCTCGGCAGCGGGTGCTGCAGCCGAAGCAGGAGCCGAAGCAGGAGCAGCTGCGCCGGAGCCGATGACGGCCAGGACAGAGCCAACCTCTGCTGTCTCGTCCTCGCTTACGCGGATTTCCTGCAGGGTGCCGGCAACCGGGGAAGGAATCTCGGTGTCTACCTTGTCGGTGGAAACCTCGAGGAGCGGTTCGTCTACCTCAACGGTGTCGCCAACGGCTTTGAGCCAGCGGGTGACAGTACCTTCGGTGACGCTCTCGCCCAATGCGGGGAGTGTCACTTCGTGGCCTTCGCCCGAAGCAGCGGGTGCTTCAGCTGCCGGTGCTTCTTCAGCGGCGGGAGCGGCAGGAGCTTCTTCGGCCGGTGCAGCCTGCTCTGCGGGGGCAGCGGGGGCTTCCTCGGCCGGTGCGGCTTCAGCTGCCGGTGCGGCGGAGCCGGAGCCGTCGCCGATGCGGACCAAGGGGGCGCCTACTTCGGCCGTCTCGTCTTCAGCGACGAGGATTTCTTCGATGACGCCTGAGATCGGAGAGGGGATTTCGGTGTCTACTTTGTCGGTTGAAACCTCGAGCAACGGCTCGTCGATCTCCACCCGGTCACCAACCTGCTTGAGCCAGCGGGTGACGGTTCCTTCGGTGACACTCTCACCGAGGGCGGGCAAGTTAACGGATTCAGACATGTCGTCCCCGTTCTCCTTATTGATCTTTGTGCGGATGAATTCTGCTGGTTCGGATCGGGTGCACGCGGCATATTCCGCTGCATGCACCCGATCCGTGGGTCTTGGTAAGACTTAGCCGTGGAGTGCCTTGCCCGCGAGGGCAAGGTGGGCTTCGCCCAGGCTTTCGTTCTGCGTGGGGTGGGCGTGGACCAGCTGGGCCACGTCCTCCGGGTAGGCTTCCCAGTTCACGATCAGCTGGGCCTCACCGATCTGCTCGCCCATGCGGGAGCCGATCATGTGGATGCCCACTACGGGGCCATCCTTCTGGCGGACGAGTTTGACGATGCCACCGGTGCCGAGGATTGAGCTCTTGCCGTTACCGGCAAGGTTGTATTCCTGGGTCTGCACCTGGTCGTCGCCAAATTTCTCCTTGGCGGCCTTTTCGGTGTAGCCGACCGTGGCGATTTCAGGCTCGCAGTAGGTGACCTTGGGGATGTTGATGTCTTCGACGATTGCCGGGTTCAGGCCGGCAATTTCTTCGGCGACGAAGATGCCCTGCTGGTAGCCGCGGTGTGCGAGCTGGACGCCGGGGACGATGTCGCCCACGGCGTAGATGTTGCCAACGCCCGTGTGGAGGCGTTCGTTGGTGATGACGAAGCTTCGGTCGATGGTGATGCCGGCTTCTTCGTAGCCAAGGTTCGCGGTCACGGGACCGCGGCCAACGGCCACGAGCAGGAGGTCGGCTTCGAACGTCTGGCCATCAACCAAGGTGACCTTGACGCCGTCGTCGTTCTGCTCAACGCCCTGGAAGAAGATGCCGGTGGTGAACTTGATGCCGCGCTTCTTGAAGGCGCGCTCAAGGTTCTTGACGATCGAGGCGTCCTCGTTCGGAACCAGGGAGGGGAGGCCTTCGATGATGGTGACATCCACGCCGAAGGACTTCCAGACGGACGCAAACTCGACACCGATGACGCCGCCGCCGAGGACGATGGCGCTCTTGGGGATGTAGTCCATGGTGAGGGCCTGGTCCGAGGTGATGACCTTGCCGCCGATTTCCAGGCCGGGGAGTGAACGGGAGTAGGAACCCGTGGCCAGGACAATGTTCTTGCCCGTGTAGGAGGTGCTGTTCACGACGACGGTGTTGTTGCCCTGGAGCTTGCCTTCACCCTCGATGACGGTGATGCCCTTGGACTTGATAAGTCCCTGGAGGCCCTTGAACTTACCGGCGATGATGCCGTCCTTGTACGCGTTCACGGCCGACATGTCGATGCTGTCGAGCGTGACGTTCACGCCGTACTTGGCGGAATCGCGTGCATGGTCGGCCAGTTCGGCCGAGTGCAGGAGTGCCTTGGTGGGGATACAACCGTTGTGCAGGCAGGTTCCGCCGAGCTTTGCCTTTTCCACAAGGCCAACGGTGAACCCAAGCTGTACGGCCCGCAGGGCAGTGGCGTAGCCGCCGCTGCCGCCACCGAGTACCAGGATGTCGAATTCTTGCGCAGTTGCCTGATCGGCCACTAAAACGCTCCCTCGCGTGAATGATGACACGGGACTGCGTGCCATCTGGTCTTTGGAACTTGTTCTGCCGTGATTATGCCAGCACCTAAGTTCTCTTGCATTTGTGACTATCGAGTTCACCTTAGCGAACCACCTACCCATGCTCCACCCTCTGCGGGCGTTTGTGGAGCGCTTGTGTCGAGACTCACGTTCACTTGTGACACAGCGCTACACCCCGCATAATTCCGGGGTTGTGCGGGACCTCGCCAAGGATCCGGCAAGGGCCAGCGCAACCCCGGAAGGGCAGAGGAGAGTGGAGCTAGACGGAAACCGCCAAGAGATCCTCGGCGTAAGCAACCAAGGTGCGGACGGTGCATCCGGTTCCCTGCTTGGGCGTGTAGCCATACGGGGCACCGTTATTGAACGACGGACCGGCGATGTCCACGTGGGCCCACGGGATTTGCTGGCCGTCTCCGTTCTTGCCGACGAATTCACGAAGGAAGACCGCTGCGGTCATCATGCCACCGTTGCGCTCACCGATGTTGGCGAGGTCTGCCACCTGCGAGTCCAGGCTCGGCCGGAGTTCTTCGGGCAGCGGCATTGGCCAAACCAGCTCACCTGCCCTGTCGGCCGCGGATTTCAGCGCTGCCGTGACGGAATCCGATCCCATGACGCCGGCAGTGCGCAGGCCCAGGGCGATCAGCTGTGCACCCGTCAATGTTGCGACGTCAATGATGGCGTCCGGCTTCTCCATGCTCGCAGCGACGATGCCGTCAGCCATGACCAGACGCCCCTCAGCGTCCGTGTTCAGAACCTCGACTGTCTTGCCGCCGTAGATGGTGAACACGTCAGCAGGCCGTGCCGCGGCGCCTGAGGGCATGTTCTCTGCGATGCAGAGCCAAGCCGTCGCCTTGAGGGGCAGGCCAAGTGAAGCGATGGCCAGGACAGTGTTAAGTACGACGGCGGCGCCCGCCATGTCGCTCTTCATGTCACCCATGCCGAGGGCCGGCTTAATGGAGATACCGCCGGTGTCGAAGGTGATGCCCTTGCCAACGAGGGCAATCTTCTTTGTTGCCTTCGCCGGAGCGTATTCCACCTTGACGAGGCGCGGCTGGCGGGTGGACCCCTTGCCAACGCCGAGAATACCTCCGAAGCCTTCCTTTTCCAGGCGCTTTTCATCCCAGACCGTGATCTTGACGGGGAGGCCCTTGGCGAGTTCCTTGGCGGACTCGGCGAACGACTCCGGGTACAGGTGGCTCGGCGGCTGGTTGACCAAGGTGCGGGTCGCGTTCACGGCACGAGCGAGCACAATGGCCCGATCCAGTGCGGGCTGGGCAGACTTGGCATCGATATCGGACAAAATCAGGGCTTTGGCCACTGGCTCCTTAAGCCCATCCTTGCTGGAACGGTGCTCCGTGTAGGAGTACGCACCCAGGGCGGCTCCTTCGGCGACTGCCGCGACATCGGTGAGGCCCGCCGTCGGGAAGGCCAAAGTGACCGAAGAGGCACCGGCCAGCTGGCGAACAGCGGATCCCGCTGCGCGCCGCAGGGCTTCTTCGCTGAGGCTGCCGTCATCGGAGAGCTTCCCGACGCCTGCAAGGACAAGAATCCCCGAGCCTGTTTCCGGCAGGCCCGGAAGCCGGTGCGCCTGGTCGGCAGCGCCGGTGATCCCCAAAAGCTGCAGGGAACCCGCAACGGATTCGGCGGCTTTCGCGCTCAGCGGGTTCGATAGCAGTACCGGCCCGTCCGCGCCTTGCGCAACGCCAATCACCAGGGCGTCGCTGGGGGACTTTTTCAGGTCCTTGGCGATGATGCCCAGGATGATGTCAGTAGTCTTGACCACGAGGATGTGTCCTCACTTCTCTCTGCATTGCATGGCGGGGCCGCATGTTCGGCGGCCTGCCCCGGTACGCGCCCGACGTCTTCTTGCGACGGCGGCCTTGGTCTTCAGGGCCGGCATCGCAAAAGGACGTCGGCCCGATTCGATCGTAGTCTCTTGGACGCTGCGGACGGCAATTAAATGAGAGCTGCGGCACATCGGGGGCAGGAATGCCCATTGGCTGTGCAGTGTTGTATGGATTAATAGAGTCCCGCAGCCAAGCAATGGTGCCCAGTGGTGTCATGCGGCTGGTAGCCGGGACCTCCCCTAACTTTGTCATTGCGAAAGGAACACGCCGTGTTTGAACGGATATCCGGCTCTCTCCTGGACCCCGAAGCGCTGTATGCGCGAAACATTGAGACCTTCCACAGCCCTGAGCTTCGCGGGCTGAACATGGTCATGGGGTTCACGGGCTTTGCCGATGCCGGTCACGTGGTCCGGCAGATCAACGCGGAACTGTTGGACGAACTGGACGCTGAGGTGGTGGCCATGTTCGATGCCGACCAACTCATCGACTACCGTTCGAGGCGGCCCCACATCAGCTTCGTGGAGGACCATCTGCAGGACTACCAAGCGCCAAAGCTCGGCCTGTACAAGCTGAACGACGGCCTCGGCCAACCGTTTCTGCTGCTTGCCGGCTTTGAACCGGACCTGCAATGGGAGCGCTTCTCGCGGGCCGTCGTCGGAATTGTGGAAGAACTCGACGTCAACCTGGTGACCTGGATCCATTCAATCCCCATGCCGGTGCCGCACACGCGGCCTGTTGGGGTGACGGTCCACGGCAATATGCCCGAGCTGATCGAGGGGATTTCGAGCTGGAAGCCCACCGTAGATGTTCCCGCTGCCATCGGACACATCCTGGAACTCCGGCTCACCGAAGCGGAACGCAACGTGGCCGGCTACGTTATCCATGTCCCGCATTACCTGTCTGAAGCTGAGTACCCGCCAGCTGCCGTAGCCGGCTTGGAATACCTGGGGGCGGCAACGTCCCTCATGCTGCCAACGGACAGGCTCCGGGAAGCCGGGCGGGAAGTGGGCCGCCAGATCGCGGAGCAGATCGAGGCTTCTGAAGAAGTTCAGGCAGTAGTCACAAATCTCGAGACGCGCTACGACGAGAAATCCGAGGGCATCGTCCGCCGCTCGCTGCTGGCAGATGAGAATGATGAGCTGCCCAACGCCGAGGATATTGGAGCTGCCGTAGAGGCGTATTTGGCGCGTAAGGACTCGCCTCAATAAATCAGCTTTGAGCTTCTGACAGGCATAATTGTTGGGTGAACGCTCCCCGTGCCTGGCTCATCTGGACGATCGGCGTGTTCGCCTACCTAGTGGCGGTGGCGCAGCGAACCTCGTTTGGCGTCGCAGGGTTGGAAGCCACTGAGCGATTCCATGCCAGTGCCGCTGCCATCTCCTTCTTCACGGTGCTTCAACTCCTGGTTTACGCAGGGCTGCAGATTCCCGTCGGCGTCCTGGTGGACAGGTTCGGTTCGCGGGCTATGGTGGCCGGTGGTGCCGTGCTCATGGGATTAGGGCAGTTGCAGTTGGCCTTTGCGGACAATGTTCCCGGTGGCGTCTTGGGCCGCGTCCTGGTGGGTGCCGGCGATGCGATGACCTTTATTTCGGTGATCCGCCTGGTTCCGTTGTGGTTCGCTCCCGCCAAGGTTCCGCTGGTCACGCAGCTGACCGGCATGTGTGGCCAGCTCGGCCAGCTCTTCAGTGTTGTTCCCTTTGCGCTTCTCCTTCACGCGGCCGGATGGACTCCCGCGTTCCTCACTCTGGCGGGCATGTCCGTGCTGGCAGTGGTCCTCGTCCTCTCAGTGCTTCGGGACGCCCCACCCGGGCACCCGCCCCGGGAAGCCGGCCAGGGCCTCCGTGCCACCGGCATTTCGCTGTCCCGCGCGTGGAAACAGCCCGGAACCAGGCTGGGGCTCTGGAGCCACTTCACCGTGCAGTTCAGCGGGAACCTGTTTGCCATGACCTGGGGCTATCCCTTCTTGTTGTCTGCGCAGGGACTCGATGCGGGGACAGTCTCCGGCCTCATGGCACTGTTTGTGGCCACGGCCATTGTTGCGGGCCCTGGTTTTGGCCGGTTCGTCTCGAAACATCCCATGCGAAGATCGGCCATGGTCCTGCTGATCGCGCTGGCTACAGCCTTGGCTTGGGCTGCTGTGCTCATCCTTCCCGAGCGCGCCCCGCTGTGGCTCTTGGGCATTCTGGTAGTGGTGCTGGCAGTGGGCGGGCCCGGGTCCATGATTGGATTCGACTTCGCCAGGACATTCAATCCCTCGCACCGGATCGGCACGGCAACCGGCATTGTCAATGTTGGCGGTTTTATGGCGGCGCTCGTTGCTATTTACCTCATCGGTCTTGTACTCGACCTCCTGTATGCCGGCGGCTTCTCCGGCGGTGATCTGTACGGGCTTGCGCCGTTCCGTATTGCCCTCAGTGTTCAGTTCGTTCTGCTTGGCCTTGGTACGGTGCTCATCCTGGTAACACGACGAAAGGTGCGCCGTCAGATGGCATCCCAGGGGATCCACGTACAGCCGCTGATGGCCGCCCTCGCCAGGCAGCGTCGGGAACGGATCGAGCGGCGACGTGCCGCACGGCCCGTTTCTGCGGACGACCAGTAAAGCGGTCCGCGCCGCTTGGCTGCGGCAGCTTATCCACATAGGCATGATGGTCACTGTCTCCTCCGTCAGGACTTGAGCAGGGTGGAAACATGACTTCCAACAGAACGCTCAGCATCCACCAACCCGAAGACATTCTTGGCTACATTCCCCACATGTTGGGTTACTGGCCCGAGGACAGCCTGGTGGCCATCACCATGCAAGGGAAAGTCCTTGGAGCCACGCTGCGCGTGGATCTGCCGAACCTTGGTTCACTACAGGCCCGGTCACGTTTCGCAGACCAGATCCGTGCCTTCCTGATTGCTGACGAGGAAGCCAACGGGGTGGTGCTTGCCATCTACACTGACACGGGATGGGCTGACGGCAGTGTGGCCCGGCAAACAATTCCGCTGCTTGAGGCCCTTCAGCTAAGCCTCGATGAGGTTGACTTATCGGTTAGGGATGCGTGGCTGGTCGGCTCCGACTATTGGCGCAGCGCCTACTGCACAGATCTGGAATGTTGCCCGTTGCCCGGACTGCCCGTTGATCGCATCAAGAACAGCAGGCTCAGCGCAGAACTGGTGTACAGGGGGAGCTCCATAGGGCCGTCCCCGAGGAGCGCGCTCGAGAAGCCGCAGCCTGCAAGTCCCCGGGCGCTGGATCCTCTGGTGCTGGCAGCGGAGTCACGCTACGGAAAGCAGATTCTCGGGCGGTGGCGGAGTGAGCGCTGTCTGGACGCAGTCCTGGCCGTGTGGCATCACGTGCTGAACAGGAGCGAAGCAGATAAACCCCTACATCCCGGGGCCGATGCGGAAATCATGGGCTTCCTTAGAACCACCCTCCGGGTCCCTGCGTGGCGGGACGCTGTGGTTGTCATGGCGGCAGCAGGCAAGGAATCTGCAAAGTCCGGCGCTGCGGCCTTCGGACTTTTTGTCGAGGACGACGGCGACGCGCCATTCGACCCAAAAGAACTCGGAGTTCCGTGCCCTGCCGTTCCTGCTGCCGACGAACCTCATGAACGGAATACCTCCGGGGACGTCTTCACCTACGGCGATGTTCTGCTGGGTATGCAACCGGAAATGCCCTGCTGGAGCACCCTTGATGCATTGCAAAAGGTTCTTGCCGGATTATGCGTAGACGGCGAATCCGGCGTGGTGCCTGCAGCGGCGCTGACCCTGCAAGGCTGGATTTCCTGGTGCAAGGGGCGCGGATCGGTTGCCCATGCCTGCCTTAGCCGGGCAGAGGCCGCCCAACCGGGCTACCGACTGGCCGAACTCCTCATGGATCTTCTGGGGCAGGGCACCATCTGCACGTGGGCGCGGAGCTCCGTCACGGCATGGCGCGGGTTCAAGGACACGGTCGCGTAGAGAGTTGGACATTCATCAGGCGTGCGTTTCGCAAAACCGTGAGACAATGGATGCCGAGACCCGGTTGGGTCCGCGTTCGAATGCCTGAATTGGCCCCGTCATCGGGAACAATACAGTGTCGTCGGGAGTTCTCTATAGAGACTCTGCAGACGGCGATCGCATTTGAAATTGATCGCGGACTTGACAGGGTCATAGTGGTGTTGCCCGTATGGTGATTCCACAGACCGCCGCTAGAAAGGTTTTCTGTGACCCCGTCTTCCGTCGAGAAGGAACCCGCCGCCCAGGCCGAATTGTCCGCTGAGGAAAAGAAGGCGGCTACATCGGCAAAGCGCGCAGCGACACGTGCTGCCAACAAGGCCTCAGAGGGCGACTCTGACAAGCCGGCACCCAAGAAGCGTGGACCCAAGCCCGGTGCGAAGGCCGCCGCTGAAGCCGCGAACAAGTCCTCAGGCTCCGACGCTGAGGATTCCAGCAGCGAGGATGAAGACTTTGATCCCGCAGCTGCCGAGGAAGTCGAAGTCGGAGAAGATGACGTCGAGGACGGCGCCACGGCCGCCAAGGACAAGGCTGCTCCATCCGGCTCGGGATTCGTCTACTCGGATGCCGACGACGATGACGCCCCTGTCCAGCAGGTCATGTCCGCCGGTGCTACAGCCGACCCCGTCAAGGACTACCTGAAGCAGATCGGCAAGGTTGCACTGCTGAATGCCGAGCAGGAAGTTGACCTCGCGCTTCGTATTGAAGCCGGCCTCTTTGCCGAGGAAAAGATCAACGCTGACGACGGGTCCATGGATCCCAAGCTCAAGCGTGAGCTTGAATTCGTCATCCACGATGGCAAGCGTGCCAAGAACCACCTGCTCGAAGCCAACTTGCGCCTGGTCGTTTCCTTGGCCAAGCGCTATACCGGCCGTGGCATGCTCTTCCTGGACCTGATTCAGGAAGGCAACCTGGGCCTCATCCGGGCCGTGGAGAAATTCGACTACACCAAGGGCTTTAAGTTCTCGACGTACGCAACCTGGTGGATCCGCCAGGCAATTACGCGCGCCATGGCAGACCAGGCCCGCACCATCCGTATACCGGTGCACATGGTGGAAGTCATCAACAAGCTGGCCCGCGTACAGCGCCAAATGCTTCAGGACCTGGGCCGTGAACCGACGCCTGAAGAGCTGGCACTCGAACTGGACATGACGCCCGAGAAGGTTGTTGAGGTCCAGAAATACGGGCGCGAGCCGATTTCTCTTCACACCCCGCTGGGCGAGGATGGTGACTCGGAGTTCGGTGATCTGATTGAGGACTCGGAGGCTGTTGTTCCTGCCGACGCCGTCAGCTTCACGCTCCTGCAGGAGCAGTTGCACTCTGTTTTGGACACCCTGTCCGAGCGCGAAGCCGGAGTTGTGGCCATGCGGTTCGGCCTGACCGATGGCCAGCCGAAGACTTTAGACGAAATCGGCAAGGTCTACGGGGTTACGCGTGAGCGTATCCGCCAGATCGAATCCAAGACCATGTCCAAGCTGCGGCACCCGTCCCGTTCCCAGGTCCTGCGGGACTACCTGGACTAAACACTTCAGAGCCGTTGTTGAAGCGGCCCAGCCGGATCTCCGTCTGGGCCGCTTTTTCTTGTGCTCAACAAGCTGAACGCAACAAGCTGAACGCAACAAGGCCCCTCCCGGAACCGGGAGGAGCCTTGTCAGCTGATCAAAAAGGGTTTCCGGCTAGCCGGACTGCCTAGTCGACGGGGACGGGAGCCTTCTCGTTGAGGCGCTCGGTCTCATCGTGCCAGTCAGAAGTCATGGGCCGAAGCGTAGCTTCAACTGCACGTGCGTGGTGGCCGCAGAAGAGCAGCTCACCGCCGGAGGACTCGAGTACAACGCGGACGTACGCCTGGGCTCCGCAACGGTCACAGCGGTCAGCTGCGTTCAGCGTGCGGTCTGCAACTGCTGTTGTCATGTCGGCCTCCTTAGTAGTTCTGTACATCCATATAACCAGCATTCGACGCAGATCCATGGCAAGGATGGGTCACTTTCGCTGTCCGCGTATCACATGTGCGTAACGTAAGCGGGCAGGCTGCGCCCGTGCTGGAGTGGCAGACCATGCCTGATGCCTTCCCCGGCTACGCTGGTACGGGCAGTGTTTGCCTTGAAATACCAGCCAAAAACATGGCTGGGAAGCACCCCAGAGATATACCCCGAAGGAGCACACCGCGAGTGGCACCGAGTTCTGAATACAACGCCCGGCATCTGTCTGTCCTTGAGGGCTTGGAAGCCGTCCGAAAGCGCCCGGGCATGTACATCGGCTCCACAGACTCCCGCGGCCTCATGCACTGCCTGTGGGAAATCATCGACAACGCCGTGGATGAGGCCCTGGCGGGCTTCGGACATGACATCAAGGTGATCCTGCACGCCGACAACTCGGTGGAAATCCACGACGATGGCCGCGGTATTCCGGTGGACGTAGAGCCCAAGACCGGCCTCTCCGGCGTAGAGGTTGTCTTCACCAAGCTGCACGCAGGTGGCAAGTTCGGCGGCGGCTCCTACACTGCCTCGGGAGGTCTGCATGGCGTCGGAGCCTCTGTGGTGAACGCTTTGTCCAGTCGCCTCGATGTCCAAGTGGACCGCGGCAGCAAGACATACCAAATGTCATTCCGCCGTGGCGAGCCAGGCCGCTTCGTGGATTCCGGAGCGAAACCAAGCCCCAATGCACCCTTCGAGCCGTTCGTTGAGAACTCCGTGCTGGATGTGGTGGGCAAGGCAAAGCGCGGTGTCACGGGGACCCGCGTGCGTTATTGGGCGGACCGCCAAATATTCACCCCTGACGCCAAGTTCTCATACGACGAATTGGCGGCACGGGCGCGCCAGACATCCTTCCTTGTACCGGGCCTGAAAATCACGGTACGCGATGAGCGCAAGCTGGCCGGAACACCGGGGGAAGCCGCTGTCCATGAGGAAGTGTTCCATCACGATGGCGGCATCTCCGAATTCGTTGAGTTCCTCGCGGCGGACTCTGGAGTGACGGACGTCTGGCGCCTTCACGGTTCCGGAAAGTTCAAGGAAACCGTCCCTGTCCTCGATGAGAGCGGGCACAGCAAGATCGCGGAAGTCGAACGGGACTGTGAGGTGGACATCGCCCTGCGCTGGGGTATTGGCTACGAGACCACTGTGCGCAGCTTCGTCAACATCATCGCCACGCCCAAGGGCGGCACCCACCAGTCCGGTTTCGAAGCCGCCCTGCTGAAGACCTTCCGCAAGGCCGTGGAGACGAACGCGCGCAAGCTCAAAGCCGGTAACGACAAGATCGAAAAGGACGATATTCTCGCCGGGCTGACGGCCGTCCTGACTGTTCGGCTTGCAGAGCCGCAGTTCGAGGGACAGACCAAGGAGATCCTTGGTACCTCGGCGGTCCGGGCCATTGTGGCCAAGGTTGTTGAGAAGGAAATAAACGCAAGGCTGACCTCCGCCAACCGCAACGACAAAGCCCAGTCCGCGCTCCTGCTGGAGAAGATGGTTGCCGAGATGAAGTCGCGCATCTCGGCCCGCGTGCACAAGGAAACCCAGCGCCGCAAGAATGCCCTGGAAACTTCATCGATGCCCACCAAGCTTGCCGACTGCCGTACTGATGACGTTGCGCGCTCCGAGCTGTTCATCGTAGAGGGCGACTCGGCGCTCGGTACCGCCAAGCTTGCGCGTTCATCCGATTTCCAGGCCCTCCTGCCCATCCGGGGAAAGATCCTGAATGTCCAGAAAGCATCCGTTGGCGACATGTTGTCCAACGCTGAGTGCGCGGCGTTGATCCAAGTTGTTGGCGCCGGCTCCGGTCGCAGCTTTGACATTGACGCTGCCCGGTACGGCAAGATCATCCTCATGACCGACGCCGACGTTGACGGTGCGCACATCCGTACGCTGCTGCTGACCCTTTTCTTCCGTTACATGCGGCCCATGGTCGAGGCTGGCCGCGTGTTTGCCGCTGTCCCGCCCCTGCACCGCGTGGAAGTCATCAATCCCGGCCAGAAGGCCAATGAGATGATCTACACCTACTCGGAGGCCGAGCTTCACGTACTTCTTTCGAACCTTGCCAAGGACGGCAAGCGCTACAAGGAGCCCATCCAGCGGTATAAGGGCCTGGGCGAGATGGACGCTCAGCAGCTTGCTGAGACCACCATGGACCCGCGGCACCGGACCCTGCGCAAGGTGGGCATCGAAAGTGCCCAGCGTGCAGAGGAAGTGTTCGACCTCCTGATGGGCTCTGACGTGGCACCTCGCAAGGAGTTCATTATTGCCGGAGCGGCCACCCTTGACCGGGAGCGCATCGACGCCTAACCCCTGGTTGGCGGAACCGAGGCTTGGTGGATGGCCCCGAATGTGTGGGTGGTGGGAGCGGCGAATGTAGCCGCCCCCACCACCAAAGCCAATGCTCCCAGACCCCATGGCAGTCCGGCCGCCACGGCGACGCCGCCCACCAACAGCGGCCCCCCGGCGTCGCCAAGTTCACGGCCCAGTTCGGCGGATCCCATGGTTCTGCCAAGGCGTTCGGCCGGTGTCGCATCAGCCAGGTGGGCGAAAGCGAGTGGCGTCGATACGCCGATTCCCGAACCGATGAGCACGGCCGCGCAGTAGATCCAGGCTGCTCCCGGTAACAAGCCGGCTACCAGAATGCCCACCGCGATGGCGAGCAGGCCCGCTATCATTCCTGGCCTGTCGGCGAGTCTTCCATGATCGCGCAGCCGCCCGACGCGGGGCTGTATCAGCGCAGAAGTTACTGCCAGCACCGTGACAACGGCGACGCTGCCTGCTGTGCCAAGTCCCTCTTGTGCTGCCAGCGCAGGAAGAAAGCCAACGGCGGCCCCCAGTGCTCCCGTGGCAGCAGCCAGCACGAGGGTTGGTCCAAGGAATGACCGCTCGGTGCTTTGGCGCCACACATCGAGGATGGTGTACCTGGGGCGGGGAAGCGGCTGCAGGCGCGGGACGGAAGTAAGGGCCCAGACAGCCACCGCAAGGCCCAGGGCTGCCAAGATCCCGAAGAGGAGGCTGAAGCCGCCGGTGATGATGGCCAAGGCTCCCAGCAAAGGACCGATAGCGTAGCCGAGCCCCTTCCATGAGCCGTAGCGGCCGAAGTAGTGGCCGGTCTTGCCACCTGCGAGCCGGGCAACGCTTGCTGATGAGGCCGGTGAGAAGGCAGAAGCCGCCATCCCTTGCCCAAGGCGGGCGGCAGCGAGCATGACGGGCTGATCCGCCCCTAGACCAATCAGGGAGGCGGCAGAGAAAGCCACAAGCCCACCCACGATGACCGGTTTCGGTCCGATGCGGTCGCTGAGGGCGCCGAAAACGGGTTTGAGGAACACCTCTGCGACGTCGTACAAAGCCAGCAGGATGCCAAGAGCCAGCAAGCTCAACCCGATGTCAGCGCTCTCTGCCCCCAACCCCGCCGCGACAGCATGGGCGCCAAAGGCCGTGGTAAATCCCGCGGCGTAGAGGGGCCAACGATGGCTGGCTGCAACGGAAGGAGGAAGTGCTTCTGCGGCTTTCACACCCATGAATGTAACAGCTGCTATCGAAGCTGCCCGGCGGGAGGAAGGGAGAGAGTTCAAAGAAGGACAAAGCCTGGAGCGACGCGACGCTACCTCAAGAGGGGTCAAGCCCAACAGTCAGTTAACCCAGCAATCCAGGAACGATCAACAGGGCCGTGGGTACTGCGAGCAGTAGGGCCGAGGCCGCCAGGACCAGCGCCCGCGCAGCTTTGGTGAGGGGAGGCTTGGGGGAGAGCAGGCGGCTGACGCGTGACGCCGTCGTGCGTGGGGAGTCAGCGCCGCCGGTGGCGCTGACTGCATTGCCCTCGACGACGGCGCCCCCAACGCTGAGCGCCTGGCCGCCGCTGAGTGCCTGCCCGCCCAAGGCTGGCTGCGTGGTGCCGCTGGCAACGATCGCGATGGCCTTGATCAGGGTGCCTTTGCTTTCGGTGCGGAGTGCGACGTCGTCGGCCAGCATTTCGATCAGGGAGTTCACCGCGGTCTGGGCCAGACGGGTGGTGGGGAACCATGGCAGGGCCTGTCGCCAAGCAGCAAAGGCCCAAAGCAGGAGATCGTGGCGCTGGGACAGGTGTGCGTTCTCGTGAATCAGCACAGCCCGGAGTTCAGCTGGTTCCAGTGCTGCCATCAGGCCGTCGGAGAGTACCGTTATGGATCGGGCGCCGCCAGGCAGGCAGTAAGCAACGGGGGAGTCGTGGTTGATCACCACGGTGCCGGGGCCGTCGGCGGACGGTGATGCCAACAGGGCGAGCAGTTCGCGGTGGCGGCGGCGCTGGCGCTCAATCTTGTAATAGGTCAGCAGCAGGGTGAAGACCAAATGCGCGGTCAGCAGTGCCGCTGCGGAGAGCGCAAAAAGGTGCCAAAAGCCCAGCGCGGTGGTGGGTTCGTTATTGAAAACCATCCCAGCCAGGCTCTTGAGCCCGGCGATGAGATTGTCCCCGATAGGCTCCAGGCCATAGACGAGCATTGCCCCGATCATGGACAAGCCACCGGCCAGGGCGATCGCCTGCCACAGCACCATGGCGGTGAAAGGGGATCGTGCCGGCCACTGTGCGCGCGACAGGAGGACGGGTACTGGCCACGCCAGAATGATTGCCAGGACCGCAAGCAGGTATGAGGTCCAGAACATAGTGGCTAATTGTAGCCGAGCAGTTTGCGCAGGGTAGCGGCTTCACTTTCGGTGACGGAACCAATGAAGCGGGCCAGGACAGCCTCGCGGTCCGGAGCGGAGCCCAGGACTTCATGCATGAGTTCAGCGGTGTGGTCTGCACGGCTTGAGACGGCTTGGTAGCGGTGGGGCCGCGTTCCGCGTTCGCGCTCCACCAGTCCCTTTTTTTCCAAGCGTGAGAGCACCGTGAGGACCGTGGTCACTGCCAGGTCCTTGCCCTGATGGCCCGCGGTGCCGTCGCCGGCCTCGGAATCCTGCGCCAGAAGATCGCGCAGGGTGTTGGCAGTTGCAGCCTCCTGGCCTGCCCAGAGCAGATCCATCACTGCCCGTTCCAGTTCCCCAAGACTTGCCATCGATACGTCCCTACCTTCCGCTTTCCAGTGCAGGGTAGCTGCTGCCGGAAGCGCTCATCCAACATTCCACAATAAATCTACCGCTTTTCAGGCCTTCATTCTACGTGAGGTAGAACTATCGGCGCGCCGCGCCCGGAGGTGAACCCTTGCGCGTGGGTTACGCCACTTGAAGAATGGGTTTCGTTGCCCTCCATTTGTTCTACACTGTGTAGAAGAGAAGTTTTCTACGTGACGTAGAAGTAAGGTCATCGTACTTCGGTCCACCGCACAAAGGACAGCCATGGACGCCTTGGAAATCGCACGCTGGCAATTTGGTATCACTACCGTCTACCACTTCATGATGGTGCCGCTCACTATTGGCCTCGGCCTGGTGGTGGCTATCATCCAGACCATTTGGTTCCGCACCGGCAAGCCCGAGTATCTGCGGATGACCAAGTTCTGGGGGAAGCTCTTCCTCATCAACTTCATCATGGGTGTAGCCACCGGCATCGTCCAGGAGTTCCAGTTCGGCATGGCGTGGAGTGAGTACAGCCGTTTCGTAGGGGATGTTTTCGGTGCGCCGCTGGCCCTTGAAGCTTTGTTGGCCTTTTTCGTTGAATCCACCTTCCTGGGGCTTTGGATCTTTGGCTGGAAGCAGCTCAAGCGCGGCGTCCACCTGGCTTGCTTGTGGATCGCCGTGATTGGTTCGGTCTTCTCCGCGTACTTCATCATTGTGGCCAATTCCTGGATGCAGCACCCCGTGGGCGTTGAAATGGTGGATGGCCGGCCCGTGATGACCGACGCCTGGGCGGTGTTCACCAACAACACCGCGCTGGTGGCGGTGCCCCACACTCTCTTTGGTGCACTCGCTGTTGCCGGCGCCTTCCTGCTGGGCATTGCCTGGTACCACCTGTGGCGTCGCCGCCACGACGGCATCGACGTTGTGGGCGAGGACGGCAAGTTGGTTCCCGGCGAAGCAGCCATCCCGGGCCGCGACAAGGCTGATTACACCGTATGGATCAAGTCCCTCCGGTTTGGTGCTGTGGTGGCCATGATCTCCTTCGCGGGAACCGCCATCACCGGAGACCTCCAAGGCAAGCTGATGTTCGAACAGCAGCCCATGAAAATGGCCGCCGCGGAAGCTGCCTGCCATGACGGCACGGGCTTCTCGGTCCTGAGCGTTGGCAATCTGGGAGCCACCAACTGCGACGACATCGTGGCTGTCATCGAAGTACCCGGCATCCTCTCCTTCCTGGCCAAGGGCGACTTCACCACCGAGGTCAAGGGCGTGAACAGCCTGCTGGGTGAGTACAAGGAGAAGTACGGCACCCACCTGCCGGACAACCCGCTGTACGGTGAGCGCGCCGGACAGGAAATCCAATACGTGCCTGTCATGGAAGTGACCTACTGGGGCTTTCGCATGATGATCGGCTTCGGTGGCCTTGCCGCGTTCGCCGCTCTGCTGGCTCTCTGGGTTACCCGCAAGGGCGTGGTTCCCGAGTCCAAGTGGCTCATGCGTCTTGCCGTCTTGGGGATCCTTGCACCGTTCGGCGCAAACGCGGCAGGATGGATCTTCACCGAAATGGGCAGGCAGCCGTTCGTGGTGGCCCCGAACCCGGACATGAACGGCATTGACCAGGTCTTCATGTTCACCGCTGCAGCGGTATCGCCGGGGGTCAGCGCAGGTGAGCTCATGACCTCGCTGGTGGTCCTCACCGCCATCTATGCCGTGCTGTTGGTGGTGGAAGTGAAGCTCTTGGTCAAATACGTCCGCGGTGGCGTGGCCTCGGCGATGCCTGAACTGGCGCACGCGCACCACGGCGCCGACGACGACCAACCCGACAAGAATGACGACGGCACGGGTCCGGACAAGTCCGGAGACGACGTCCTGGCATTCGCCTACTAAAGCCAAGGGGTACTGACAATGGAACTGTTGCCAACCATCTGGTTCGTGGCCATCGCCGTGTTGTGGACCGGTTATCTCTTCCTGGAGGGTTTTGACCTCGGCGTCGGCATGCTCATGAAGCTGTTCGCCCGCCACAACACTGACCGCCGCGTACTGCTGAACACCATCGGCCCGGTATGGGACGGTAACGAGGTGTGGCTGCTCACCGCAGCCGGTGCCACCTTCGCAGCCTTCCCCCTCTGGTACGCCTCGCTGTTCTCCAGCCTCTACCTCCCGCTACTGGCAGTCCTGGCCGCCTTGATCTTCCGGGCAGTCGCTTTCGAATACAGGGGCAAGGTGGACTCCGAGCGGTGGCGCAACCGCTGGGACTGGGCGATCGCCGTCGGGTCCTTCGTGGCCGCGTTCGGCATCGGTGCAGCCTTGGCGCTCACCACTACGGGCTTGCCTTTGAATGCCAATGGGGACCGCATCGGTGGCCCGATGTCCTGGTTCAGCGGCTACGCACTCCTGGGCGGTTTCGGCGTGGTGGCGTTCGCCCTGGTACACGCCCTGGCTTTCCTGGCCCTTAAGACCGACGGCGACGTGCGGCATCGTGCCCGCCGCTGGTTTATTCGACTAGTGCCGTTCGCGGTGTTGCCGATGTTCGGCTGGATGGTGGCCGTCCAGTTCCTGAGCGGTAAGCCTTGGACCTGGGCTTTGGTGGCAGCGGCCATCGTCGCAGTAGTCCTGGCTTGGCGGCTGGCCCGTGTGGGGTCCGAAGGGCGCGCCTTCAGTGCCCTCGGCGCGTTCATTGTGTGCGCCACTGCCTCGATCTTCGGGGCAGCATTTCCCGTGGTCATCCCCTCCACCATCGATCCCGCTTTCAACCTGACCATCTCCAACGCATCGTCCTCCGACTACACGCTGGGCCTCATGAGCATCGTTGCAGCCGTTGGCCTGCCACTCGTGATTGCCTACCAGTCATGGACGTACTGGGTGTTCCGGCGGCGGGTAAGCGCAGCCCACATCCCCGAAGCCCACGGGTTCCTGCCGGCCATCGCCGCCAAGGTGATGATCCCCAAGGACAGCTCGCCAGCCACACCACGCAAGTCGGGAGAATAGCCGCCCCATGAAACCCGTGTTCCCTACCGGCCCGGCCACGCGATCGGCGCTCTACGCCATTGGCCTGATGTCCGCCCTCAAGGCGCTGTCCCTGGTGCTCATGGCCCAAGCCGTGGCGGGGATGCTGGCTGGGCTCGCCTCCGGGGGAGGGAACTCCGGCTCTGGGGACTGGAACAGCGGACTGATCTGGGGCGCGGTAGGAGCGGTCCTCAGGTCGCTGACCGTCTGGGGCCAAGGCATTGCGTCCAGGCGGGCCGCCCTGGGCGTCAAGGAGGAACTGCGGGCACGGCTGTTGAAGCGTTCGCTGTCCGACGGCGGTTCGTCGCCGGTAGCGGGAATGAACGACGGCGGCCTGGCGATCCTTGCGACGCGGGGATTGGACGCGCTGGACGACTATTACACCCAGTACCTTCCCGCGATCGTGAACTGTGCTACGGTCCCGCTGCTGATCGGGGCCCGGATCCTCTTTGCCGACTGGGTGAGTGCTGTGGTGATCGTGCTGACAGTTCCTTTGGTGCCGCTGTTCATGGTCCTGATAGGCAAGCACACCGAAGATACAGTCCGGGAGGCGCAAAGCACGCTCCGGAAACTGTCCGGTCACATCTTTGAGCTCGCCAAAGGCCTTCCCGTCCTGGTAGGCCTTGGGCGTGCCACCGAACAGCGAGCAGCCCTGGAAGATATTTCAGAGCAATACCGCACACGGACCATGGGCACGCTTCGCACGGCGTTCCTTTCCGCACTTGCCTTGGAACTCATTGCAACGATCTCGGTGGCCGTAGTGGCTGTGTTCATCGGTGTCCGGTTGGTGCATGGGGACATGGCTCTTGAAGCTGGCCTCCTGGCGCTGATCCTTGCCCCGGACTGCTATCTTCCGCTGCGGGAGCTCGGCACCGCCCACCACGCCAGCGATGACGGCCGGGCAGCCCTCGAAACCACCAACGCCGTACTGGACGCACCCTCATACGAGCGCCTGCAGGACGGTGGGCCGTCCAGCACAGAACCGTCCGGCACAGCCCAGACCGGGGTGGCGGTGAGCGGATTGTCGGTGACGTACCACGGAAGGTCCGCGGCCGCCGTCGGGCCCCTCAGCTTCACTGCAGCGCCGGGGCACGTCACAGCCCTCGACGGCGACAGCGGTGCCGGGAAGAGCACAGTCCTGGGCGTCCTTGCCGGGCTCATCGGTCAAGGACCGGGAGCCTCGGTCACAGGGACCATCTCCGGCGCGACCCCGGGGAGGGTGGCGTGGGTTCCGCAACACCCGGTCATGGCCACCGAAACTGTGCAGCAAGAGATTGTCCTCTATCTTGACGGATACCAAGGGAACGAAGCCGAGGCCGTGACCCGCGTCCTCCGGAAGACCTCCGCCGAACACTTGGCAGCCCGGAACCCAGCGGAACTGAGCCCCGGAGAATTACGGCGGATTGCGCTTGCCCGTGGATTGGCCCGGGTGGAAGCCGGCGCTGCACTCTTGCTGCTCGATGAGCCCACCGCCCACCTGGACCAGTACTCCGCCAGCGTGGTCCGTCGCGCCATAGAGTCGCTTCGTGGCAACGTCACCGTGATCCTGGTGGCCCACGACGCCGCCACCCGTGCGCTCGCCGATCACCTGGTACCTGTAGGGCGCAAGCACCAGCACCAGCACTCGGTACCTGCGGTGGCCAGCATGAGCACTCCGTGCGGGGGCGCCACACAAGCCAGCGCTGGTGCAGACCCTGCGAAAGCGGCTACGCCCCAGAGTGACCTCCATTCGGTTCCCACGACCAGCAGCCTGCATGATCTCCTGCGGACTCTGCGACCCGTACGTTGGAAGTTCGTTGCCGCAGGTGTCGTGGCCGTCCTGGCCGCCCTCTTCGCAGTGGCTCTGTCAGGTCTGTCCGGGTGGCTGATCATTCGTGCCAGCGAGCAGCCGCCTATTCTCTACCTCCTCGGAGCGATCGTCGGAGTCAGGTTCTTCGGCATTGGAAGGGCCGTTCTGCGTTACTGTGAGCGACTCTTGACCCACGATGCCGTTTTCGCTGCCATGACCCGACTCCGCGGTGTTCTGTGGGCATCGCTGAGCCGCAGCGCGCTGTCCCTCCGGCGCCTCCTCCAAGGCGGCAACGTGTTGGGCTCCATCGTGGACGACGTGGACACCCTCCGCGATCTTCTGCCCAGGGTTGTCCTCCCTCCCGTGACTGCCCTGGGAGTCGGGGCCGCGGCGATCCTGGCCACGGCAATCGTTTTGCCAGCGGCCCTGCCGGCGGTGGTGGCAGCCGCAGTCGTCGGCCTGGTCCTTGCCCCGACCCTTGCAGTCCTGGCTGACAGGAACGCAGCCAAGGCTGAACAGCAGATGCGTTCAGTGGTGCTTCGGGGAGTGGCCGCAGCCCTCGATGCCCGTGCGGAACTAAGCGCCAACGGTGTGGGGGAGCCGGTCCTCGGTGCACTGCGTGACAAAGACCGCACCGCCACCCTCTCTGCACAACGGTCGGCATGGGCTGAAGGGCTCGGCCAAGCAGTGATTGTCCTGGCTTGCTCGATGGCCGCGTTGTGGGCGGGCGTCCTGAGTGCACCCGCCGTACTGGAAGGTGCTGTTCCCCCGGAACTGGCAGCTGTCATTGTCCTCATGCAACTAGCCATGGTTGAACCCTTTGGTGGCATCGTTTCCGCTGTGCGCCAAGCCCCGGCGCTCGCAGCCGTCCTAGGGCGGGTGGCAGCATCCGGCGCTTTGGACACCCCGGATTCAATGAACCCTCCGGAAGAGCACGACGGCGGCACGCGTCGCCTGCCTGATCGGCCCGGCCGGGCGGGACTGGAGTTGCGGGGTGCGTCAGCGTCATGGCCGGGTGGCCCGAAGGTCTTTTCCGGTGTGGATGCTGTTGCCGAGCCCGGCCGCTGGCTTGCCGTGACCGGACCCTCAGGCGCAGGGAAGTCCACGCTCCTCTCCGTGCTCCTCGGATTTCTGCCGCTGACGGAAGGAACTGTGAAACTCTCCGGCACAGCGGCGTGGTGCCCCCAAGAAGCCCACCTGTTCGACTCCACTATTCGGGGCAACCTCTTGCTGAGCCGGCCGGCCGCAGAAAAGCCCAGCGAGGCCGAGATGCACAAGGCCCTGGCCGACGTCGGCCTTGACTCAGTGGTGGAAGCGTTGCCGGATGGGCTCGATGCCCGCATCGGTCCCGGTGGTTCTTTCCTGAGTGGTGGTGAACGGCAGCGGCTTGCAATGGCCAGGACGCTCCTGACCGGAGCTTCTGTCTTGTTGCTGGATGAGCCTACTGCCCACTTGGATGCGGGCTCTGCGCGGGAAATGATGGCCATTCTGCGCAACGGACTCAGGGACGTCACCGTTGTCCTGGTCACCCACGATCCAGAGGACATTGATCCGGCAGATGTGCGGCTCGAGTTGCCTGCGGCCCAAGCTGCCATGGCACAAATACAGCGCGCGTCGGAACTGGTGGGAAGGCCTACTCCTCAGTAGCCTGTTGGCATGCCTTTCGAAGCCGCAAGCCAAGTCATGCCCGACGCCGTTGCAACCGGCCTGAACTGGCGACCAGCCACCATGGAAGACCTCGATAACTGGGCAGGCCTGATTGCCCGGACTGCCGCCGTCGAGCAGCCCGTCTGGTATGAGAAGCGGGGCGACCTGGCCCACGTTCTGGAGTCCACCAAGAACCCGGCGGAGACAAGCACGCTGCTGGGGCTGGACTCCCACGGCGTGGCCCGCGCCTACGGGCGCATTGTCAAGAACCCCGCTGGCGACAAGGCCACCGGAATGGCGTGTGTCGACCCGGAGTGGCAACAACGAGGCATCGGCTCCGCCGTCCTGCTATGGCAGGAAGGACAAGTACGCGCCCGGTTCCAAGCCGATGAAGCTGCTGGTCACACAACGGCGCCGCCCCGTCTCCGTATCCAGACGGAGGAACAGCACGAGCATCAGGCAGCACTCCTTATGGGTCATGGCTACGGTGCCGTGCGCTGGTTCAACGAAATGCACCGGCCATTGTCAGGGCAACTGCCTGTTGTCCCGCTTGGTGCCGGACTTGAGCTCAAGACTCTGGAGCCATCGCTTTTTGAACCGGTGCGCCAAGCCCACAACGATGCGTTCAGGGACCACTGGGGGAGCGAGCCGCGGGATGAAGAATCGTGGCGCTTCACCATCGAGGAGCCTACCGCCCGGCACGACCTCGGTGCGGTGGTGATCGACCAAGCCACGGGCGAGGTCGCCGGTTACCAACTGACCAGCTTCGATCCCGATTCGGCTGCCGACCGCGGGTTCAAGGAAGGCTACACAGAGCTCCTTGGCGTGCGGCGTGCCTATCGCGGCCGGGGGATAGCCCAAGCGCTGCTTGCCGATGCCATGCAGCGATACGCTGCGGCGGGGATGGACGTTGCGTCACTGGACGTGGACTCAGCCAATCCCACCGGGGCCCTGGAACTTTATCTTGGCATGGGTTACACGCCGGTGAACCGGAGCATGACGTGGGAGAAGATGCTCTAGTTCCTAGCCGTCCACATCGTGAAGGTGGTGGACAACATCGTGGAGGAAGTACTGGGAGAACGTCAGTATGGTGAATGAGGATCCATTGCTGCGCGTTCCCGTGCGTTGCCAGTCGTCCTCCGTTACCCGGGCGAAGGATGCGGCAATCTCCTTGCCTTCTGCCTCGAGTTCGTCGGCCACCGTTCGCGGATCAGCGGTGCCGTACTCGCCGTCGATCGCGGCCTGGTCCTGGTCCCAGTTGGCAAACCGGGCGCCATCCTCGGTGAGCATCAGGTTGAGACGCTGGTCGAAGAGGCTGAAGACGTCCCGGACGTGGCATGCGTACTCGAGGTTGGACCATGTGTGGTCATTGGGACGTGTGGCTACATCCTCCCGGCGGAGCACGGCCCGCCACCGCGGGAGCATGTTCAGGATGGTGCCGGGCACGGTGGAAGGAGTCACCGTCGCGGAGTCGAAACCGCACTCGGGGCAGGGCTTCGAGAGCACCCAGGTCCAGTCTTTTTCATCAGGGATGATCGGCATGCGGCCAGTCTAAGCTGCTCCGGCCCGCACCCCTGCGCAGCCCACGAAATATGGTGTCGTTTTGCAATTACTTACGGACCCTCCCAAGAGTAAAGTTCGTTCCGGGGGGAGAGCCGGAAAGAGAAAACAATGCTCAAGGATCAGCAGGTTGGTGCCGTCCTACCGGCACAGGACATAGCCCGGGCACGCGCGTATTACAGCGAAAAACTCGGACTGGAACCCGAAAATCCGGACGACGACGACAACCTCCAGTACAGGTGCGGCGACGGAACCGGATTCTTTGTCTATCAGACGTCCAATGCAGGAACTGCGAAGAACACCCAGATGGGCTGGACTGTCAGCGATGTCAGGGCCACGGTGCAGGAGCTGCGCGGCAATGGAGTTGAGTTCGAAGACTACGATCTCCCGGGCATTAAGACAGATGACGGAATCGCTACGATGCCTGACGGAAGCGCCGCAGCATGGTTCCTTGACAGTGAGGGAAACATACTGAGCATCAACCAAACCGGCTAGCCCATGCCATGGCTTCACGGTCACGGCAGCACAAAGGCCGGAGGTATGGAACCCCCGGCCTTTGCCGTGCTGCTTGACGGTGGTGCCGCTATTCTGTGGCTTCAGCCCATGCCATGCTCGGGCCGATGGCTTCCACTGGCTGGGACAGCGGTACGCCGGATCCATCCCTGCGACCGTGTTCGTGGGGGAGTGCCCGTGCCACGCCTGCCGCCGAGGACGCCTTGGCCGGACCGTGCCCGGCCCAGGCCAGGAGCAGTGTGTCCTCACCCTTGAGGAAGCGGTGGACACGCACGCCGCCGGTGGCACGGCCCTTGGCGGGATATTCCTCGAAAGCAGTCACTTTCGCCGTTCCCGGTGCCGTCCCCGGGAGGGCGCCGTTGGTTCCGGCAATGGTCACCACGACGGCGGCAGGATCGGACGCGCGAACGGTACCGAAGTGGATCACTTCGTCCCCGACCGCAAGCTTGATGCCGGCCATGCCACCGGCCGTGCGTCCCTGCGGACGGACATTCGACGCACTGAACCGAAGCAATTGGGCCTGCCTTGTCACAAAGACGAGGTCGACGTCGTCCTCCTGCGCCGGTTCCACCGCGAGCACCGAGTCCTTGTCTTTCAGGGCGATGATCTCCCAGTCCTCACGGTTCAGCGGGTAATCCGGCTGCACACGCTTGACCACGCCCTGAACCGTGCCAATGGCAAGGACGGCGTCCAAGGGAACGAACGCCACCAAGGTTTCGCCCTTGAGCAAGGTGATGAAGTCTTTGGCCGGGACGCCACCGGCCAGGTTGGGGAGACCCGAGACCGGCGGCAGGACGGGCATGTCCACCACCTGGAGCCGCAGCATGCGGCCCTGCGATGTAACCGCACCGATTTCGCCCCTGGCGGTGGTCTTCACCACTGAACGGAAGACATCGTGCTTTGTCCGGGGACCGGCCTCGGCGAGCGGTTCCTGGTTGGACGTCCTGGCGATCTGTCCGGAGACGCTGAGCAGGGCCCAGCAGGGGTCGTCCGGAATCTCCAAGGGCAGCGCTGCCGCTTTGCCCTTGGGGCCGGGTACGGACGCTGCCAATGCCGCAGCGACGGTGGGGGAGACAGCTTCCGACTCCAAGAGCACCGTGCGCCGGGGCGTGCCATACGTTTCGGCAATAACGGCCAACTCGCCGGAGACAAGATCGCGGAGCAGCTCATCCGAGGCCAGGATGGCCTCAAGTGCCTCGATTTCGCGGCGGAGTTCGTCCTGTTCCTTCTCCAGTTCAAGGCGCGAGTACTTGGTCAACTGCCGCAGGCGCAGTTCCAGGATGTAATTGGCCTGGATCTCGGTGAGGTCGTAGATGGACATGAGCCGCTCACGAGCTGCCGAGGCTTCATCGGAGGAGCGGATGATCTGGATGACTTCGTCGATGTCCACGATCGCGATCAACAAGCCCTCCACCAGGTGGAGGCGGTCCTTCTTCTTACCCAGGCGGAAGGAGGTACGGCGGCGCACCACATTCAGGCGGTGTTCCACGTATACCTGCAGCAACTGCAGGAGCCCCAGGGTTTGTGGTTGGCCGTCCACCAGCGTGACGTTGTTGATGCCGAAGGAATCTTCCATGGGCGAATAACGGTACAGCTGCTGGAGGACGGCGTTTGGGTTGAAGCCGTTCTTCAACTCGATGACCAGTCGGAGGCCATGGTTACGGTCCGTGAGGTCGACGACATCGCTGATGCCGGTCAGCTTCTTTGCGTTGACGGCATCCTTGATCTTCTCGATGACCTTTTCCGGGCCCACCATGTAGGGGAGCTCAGTGACCACGAGGCCGGTACGGCGGGCGGATAGCTGTTCCACCTCAACCTTGGCGCGGGTCTTGAAGGATCCACGGCCCGTGGCGTAGGCGTCACGGATTCCATCCAGTCCTACGATGCGGCCACCCGTGGGGAGGTCCGGCCCCGGAATGAACCTCATGATCTCGTCCAGGGTGGCACCGGGGTTGGCGATCAGGTGGCGGGCGGCGGCGATGACCTCCACCAAATTATGGGGAGCCATGTTCGTGGCCATGCCCACAGCGATGCCCGTGGTGCCGTTGACCAGGAGATTGGGGAACGCTGCAGGTAACACGTCCGGCTGTGTCAGCTGGTTGTCGTAGTTGGGGACAAAGTCCACTACGTCTTCGTCCAGGTGTTCTGTCATGGTCAGCGCGGCGGCCGCCAACCGGGCCTCTGTGTAACGCGGTGCTGCAGGGCCGTCGTCGAGCGATCCGAAGTTGCCGTGGCCATCGATCAGCGGCAGGCGGAGGGAAAAGTCCTGCGCCATGCGCACCATGGCGTCATAAATCGCAGTGTCGCCGTGTGGGTGGAGCTTGCCCATGACTTCACCCACCACGCGGGCGCTCTTGACGTGTCCTCGATCCGGGCGGAGGCCCATGTCGGACATCATGTACAGGATGCGCCGTTGAACGGGCTTCAGTCCGTCGCGGGCGTCCGGGAGGGCACGCGAGTAAATCACCGAGTAGGCGTACTCCAGGAAGGAGCCTTCCATCTCGGACGTGACGTCGATGTCGACGATGTTCTCGGTGAAATCGCCGAGGGGCTCGGCTGTGCGTGCGGATTTTTGGCTGCGGGCCATGGGGTCGGTGGATCCTTGAAAGTCGTACTGCGGATGTTTTAGCTAGGCTAAGCCTATGGTGGATCAGCCCGGCGTCGGCATTTATCCGGAATATTGGGAAGCTGATGTCGTGCTGCGCGACGGCGGGACAGCCCACCTTCGTCCAATAAGACCCGAAGATGCCGATGCTTTGCAGGCGTTCCATGCGGGTCAGTCGCAGGCCTCCATCTACATGAGGTTCTTCTCCTTCAAACCAAAGCTCTCCGGCAAGGAAGTCCGGCGCTTCACGCAAGTGGACCACATCAACCGCGTGGCGTTCGTCATCACCATCGGCGGCGAAATCATGGGAATCGGCCGCTACGACCGGCTTGAGGACCCCACCGAGGCTGAGGTCGCCTTCAACATTTCCGACGCACACCAGGGGCGTGGGATCGGCTCCATCCTCCTGGAGCATTTGGCCGTTGCCGCGCGGGAAAACGGCATCCGCCGCTTCACGGCCGAGGTCCTGCCGGACAACCGGAAGATGCTGATGGTCTTCGCCGACGCCGGTTATGACCTCAAACGCCAATTCGACGACGGCGTGGTCAGCGTCGAGTTCAACATCGATCCCACGGAGAAATCACGGGCCGTGATGGAGTCCCGCGAGCACCGCGCGGAGGCGCGCAGCGTGCGCGACCTGTTGTCGCCGTCGTCAGTGGCTGTCATCGGTGCAAGCCGCAAGTGGGGGACGGTGGGCTACCAACTGCTCGAGCACATCATTGAAGGCGGCTTCAAGGGCCCGGTCTACGCCGTCAACCCGGAAGCGTTCGAACTCGCCGGAATGATCTCCTTCGGGAATTTGTCCGAGATTCCGGGACCGGTGCAGCTGGCCATCATCGCTGTTCCCTACGAGGAAGTAGCCAAGGTGGTGGACGACTGCGCCGCTGCGGGCGTCAAGGGCATTGTGGTGGCCACGGCCGGATTTGCCGATGACGGCGAGCGGGGACTCGCGCGACAGCACGAGTTGGTGCGGAGGGCCAGAGCGAACGGAATGCGCGTCATTGGCCCTGAGTCCCTCGGGATCCTGAATACGCACCCGGCGGTGTCGTTGAACGCTTCAATGGCGCCCACGATGCCGCCGAGGGGCAGCTTGGGCTTGTTCAGCCAGTCGGCCGCCGTGGGTGTGGCTGTTTACGCAGCCGCCAGCCGCCGACGGCTCGGGTTGTCGTCGTTCCTCTCTGCAGGAAACCGTGCCGACGTTTCAGGCAACGATGCCATGCAGTATTGGGAAGACGACGCCGACACCTCCGCGGTGGGGCTCTATTTGGAGTCCATCGGCAATCCCCGCAAGTTCTCCCGCCTGGCGCGCAGATTGTCCCGCAGCAAACCCGTGATCGTGGCCAAGTCCGACGTCACCGGCCTCAGCCTCCCGCCCGGCCACGAGGTCCGCACCACCCAGGCACCGCCGGCGGCAGTGGATGCGATGATGCGCCAGGCCGGCGTGATCCGCGTTGAGACCATCGAACAACTCATGGACATCGCCCAGATCGTGTCCTCGCAGGCGCTGCCCAAGGGGCCGGGCGTGGCGGTTTACTCAAATTCCGTCGCGCTGGCCAAAGTGGTTGCAGACAGTGCCGGCCCCCTCGGCCTGGATGTGGGCAGTTTGGTGACGGACATAGAACTCGACGCCGGCATGTCACTCGCGCTTCCGGCCCTCCGCGCAAGCCTCCGGAAAAGCCTCGCGGACCACTCCGTGCACGCCGTTGTGGCGGCCCTTCTCCCGGCCCGCGGGCTCACCGTGGAGTCGCTGGCAGGCGTCTTTGCCGAATGCGCTGCCGAGGCCGGAAAGCCTGTCGTGGCCGCGTTCACGGGAATCCTGGATCCCTCCGTGCACGTTGAGGGCATGGTGGGTGCCGAGGGCAAGCCTGTGCTGCCGTGCTACTCAAATGCCGGTGCCGCCGTGGCTGCTCTGGCCGCGATCGTCCGGTACGCGCAGTGGCGCGACCGTGACCAAGGGCTTTTTGTGGATCCTGAGGACTGCGACGCCGATGGCACAAGGGAAACGCTGGCCGCGATGCTTGCAGGCGTTACGGGCGAAAAGATCAGGAAGCTCGACGCCGGTGCTGCCGCGGCGCTGCTGTCGGGCTACGGGATCGCTGTTGTGCCGACGCTTGGATTTGGTACCGCTGATGAAGCCGTGCAAGCCGCCGAAACTGTGGGATGGCCGGTGGTCCTCAAGACCACCGATCCCGCGTTGCGGCATCGGCTGGACCTTGGCGGGGTTCGGCTGGATATTCAGGACGCGGAATCGCTGCGGCAGAACATCGCCCAAATGCGCAGGGCCTTGGAACCTTATGGATCGCCTTCACTTGAAGTACAGGCAATGGCACCTGTTGGGCAGGCCTGTACCTTCCGTGCGATGGAGGACCCCCTGCTGGGGCCGGTCCTGTCGTTTGGGCTCGCCGGCGATGCCGTGAACCTGCTGGATGACTGGGCCCATCGGGTGCCGCCGCTATCAGCAGCCGACCTGCACGATGTCATCCGCTCACCACGGGCTTCCCGGAAACTCTTCGGCTACCAAGGACTGCCCGCCGTCGATGTGGCAGCCCTCGAGGACATCGCAGCCCGGCTCGCCAAGCTCAAGGACGATCACCCCGGGATCGCGTTGGTGGAATTCAACCCCGTCTTGGCGGGTCCGTCGGGCGCCACCATCCTGGGCGCGGACGTGTGGATCGGCAACGCAGCACAGCGTACGGACAGCGCACGACGAGCGATGCGGGGTTAGCCACAGGACTGGAACGCGCGGTTAGGTAGTCACCAAGCGATCTGTGAAAATGGGGGAATGAGCACCCAGTCTCCGACGCCTCAATCCCGTCCGTCCAACGCCGGGCACCACACCTCCCATCATCACAGCTCGCAGGGACAGAGCCTGGACCAGGCGCTGCAGCAAGCAGGTTTTTACCCGCGGTTGGTGGCCGATGTTGTTGATGATGCCTTGGATGGCCGGGAGTGCCTTTCACACTTGGTCCACTTGGAGACTCACTTTGACCGTGCCGAGGTCCGCAGGCACATCACCGTGTTGGTGCTCACGGAAGACATGCTGGTGATCACCCATGTTGATGACCAGCAGTTGGATGAGGCCGGAGAGCAGATTGTTGCCCAAGTTTCCACTGAGTCAGTACCGGTGGCCCAGATCCGTTCGGTGGTCCTCAGCTACATGTATTCGCAGCCCCAGGATTACAAGCCGTCCGATCCTGTCCGTGAGATGACTGTGTCCATCGCGTGGTCCGGCGGGCAACGCCTGGATATGGGGCCGGCGAGCTGCGGGGATCCCCAGTGCGAAGCCGATCATGGCTACAGCGGAACCATCGCCCAGGAGGACATCGTGCTGCGGATCAGCGCTGAGGCAGACGGGCTCCAAGCGGTCCAGGACGCCAAGATCTTCGCCCGGGCACTGCGTGCGGTGAACACTGCCAACCCTTCCCCGGCCCAACATGCCAGCATCCCTGCACCGAGGCCACGTTCGGGCGTCTTCAGCAACCGCCTCAGCCGCGGACACCAGCGTTGAGGGAGACCGCACAGAACCCGGTGAACACGTCTTCGGGGATCACCCCGGCCCCAGACCTTCCATCGCCCCCGCTTTTCGGAAGCAAATCGATAGCCGAAGTTCTTACGAGTTCCGCCGCAGCCCTTGGAGTGCCCGGCTTCACCAACCACCTTCAGCTGCCATCAGCTCAGCGTGTCTGCGTGGTCCTTGCCGATGGGCTCGGCCGCAGCCTGCTGAAGCAGAAGGCCTCCCACACGCCCTTCCTCCGATCGGTCATGGCTGAGGGGCAACGCAACGTCCCGACGTGGATCGACGCCGCATTTCCCAGCACCACGGCAGCATCGCTTGCAAGCCTAGGCACCGGCTTGCCTGCCGGCCAGCACGGCATGGTGGGTTACGACGTCCTCGATCCCGCCCAGGACAAGGTTGTGAACCTGTTGGGCAACTGGGATTCCCAGGTGGATCCTGCGCAGTGGCAGCCTCACCCGACGGTCTTTGAGCGGTTAGCCTCCGAGCTGGACGTCGTGACCATCAGCCTGCCGCAGTTCGGCAACTCCCCGATGACCCAAGCAGCGCTGCGGGGAAGCCGCTTTGTTGGCGGTACCACCCTGCACGCCCGGACAGCCGCCGCCGCTGAAGCAATGTCCGGTGGCGGACGTTCCCTGATGTACTTCTACGCCAACGAACTCGACAAAGCGGGCCACCGCTACGGCTGCCAGTCGGACCGCTGGGAGCACCAACTCGAAGAGCTCGACTCCACGGTGAAGAGGCTTTCCGCCACGCTGCCTGCCGGCACCATCATTTTGGTGACCGGTGACCACGGCATGTTGGATGTCCCCGAATCGCAGAGGATCGACTATTCCGCTGATGAATCGCTGGTGGCCGGAGTCCGGCACACTGCCGGCGAGCCGCGCATGGTGCACCTCTATCTTGAGCCGGACGCCAGCGCTGCCCACCGGGAATCGCTCATCGACGCCTGGCGCCGCCGCTTTGGTGAGCGAATTTGGGCTTTTACCCGGCAGCAGGCCGTGGACGCAGGGTTGTTTGGCGAGGTACGCCCGGAGGTCGCTCCCCGCATTGGCGACGTCATGATCGCGGCCCGCGACACGTTGGCTTTGTATGACACTCGTCGTGCCCGCCCGGCATCACTGGATGTGGTGGGCCAGCATGGTTCCCTGACCAAGGCCGAACGCGAAGTGCCCCTGCTGTGCTTCGCCGCCGCCGGCAAGAAGGGCAAACGTGGCTGAGCTGGTCTTCTTCTCAGGGACCATGGACTGCGGGAAATCCACGCTGGCCCTTCAGATGGACCATAACCACCGTGCACGCGGCCGCGGAGGTGTTCGCTTCAGCTGTAATGACCGTGCAGGTGATTCAACGATCTCCAGCAGGCTTGGCCTTCAAACTGACGCCGTCGAGGTGGAAAGCGACACCGACTTCTGGGACGAAGTGGTGGCCCGGCGAACCAACGGGCTCCGCGTGGACTACCTCATCTGTGATGAGGCGCAGTTCTACTCATCCATCCAGGTGGAGCAATTGGCGCGGGTTGTGGATGAGATGGATGTGGACGTCTTCGCTTTCGGCATCACCTCTGACTTCCGCACCAGGCTGTTCCCGGGTTCGCAGCGACTCATTGAACTCGCCGACAAAGTGCAGGTGCTGCAAGTCGAAGCGTTGTGCTGGTGTGGCCGCCGGGCCACGCAGAACGCCCGCACGGTGAACGGCATCATGGTGGTGGAGGGTGACCAGGTGATGGTGGGCGACGTCGCACCGCAAAACAGCAGCGACGAGCCTGTGCCCGCGCAGGCTGCGGACACTGAGAATCCGCCCGCAGAGGCTGTGCCCGCTGACGCGGTGGGCTATGAAACCTTGTGCCGCCGGCACTACATGAGGCGCTTGACCGCTCATGGCGCAAACCTCATGGCAGGCGCAGACCAGCCGCTGCCGTTCGACATCGATGCCTGCCTCTGGCCCGGTGCCGGGGCCATTCGGCACGGCTAGCCCGATTCAGCTAGCCCGGAGGGCTAGTCGCCGCGTGCTCCGAAAACGATCTCGTCCCAGCTCGGGATGCTGGACCGCTTGGGGCGCGACGGCTGACGTTCCGCAGGGACATCAACATCCTTGCGCGCGCCGGCGTCTTTTTGGTCCTCTGCCGCCGTTTCGTCCTGAGGGACGTCATGGGCGGATTCCTCACGGGGGGAATCGTCTTCTACGCGGGTTTGCGGGTTGCTGCTGCCACCGAGGAGTTCGTCAAGCCCTGCGGGCTTGCGTCCCGCCAGGGAAGTGACAGGCCGGAGCGGGCTGGCTACGACCGTTATTTCACGTGTGTCTGTGCTGACGCCGTTGTGGAGTTTCAGCACGTCGTCGTCGCCGCCGTCGTCAGAGGATTCGAGGTGCCGGGGAGCCAGGCTCAGCCGCGAGAGCATCGAGGGGCGCCCGTCTTTGCGTGCCGGCTCGTCAACGACCGGAGCGACTGCTTGCACGTCTGCGCGGCCGGTTTCTTCGGCCGGGTCGTCAACTTCCTCTCCCGGGCGCGGGTGGGCTGCAGGAACGTTGCTCAGCAGCACAGCCAAGGCGTCGTCGCCGTCTTCGTCCACGCCAAGGCGTTGGCCACGCCGTGAACGCAGCATTTCCAGGAGGCTGTCCGATTCTTTTGCGGATGCACGCGCTGCTGTTTCGGCGTCGGTCTCAAAATCGAACGGCCTGTCCGAGACGGCAGCAAGCCGGCGAGCGGGTACGGGGCCGTCCAGCGGCTCAAGTTCGCTCAGTTGCTGGGCCCAACGGTTGGCATTATGTAGAGATTTGCGTTGGGGGCTGAAGGTCCACATGGCGGGAGGTTCCTCGCCGATACTTCCATGGGCGCCGGGCACAGTTTCGAAGCGTGCGACGACGGTCCAGGTACCGTCAGGGCGGCGCCACGAGTCCCAGTCCGCCGTGGAGGAATCGATGCCGTGCGCTGAAAGCCGGTGGTCAACCATCTCGCCGAGGGTGGCGGGGTTGTCTCCAAAAGCGGAGCGGTAAATGTCGTGGCCGGGAGCAGGTGAGGCAACTTCAATGTTGCGCGCCTGTCGCACTATGTACTCGCGCTCTGCAAGCACAGGGCCTTCATAGCGTTGGACGTTGGCAAGGGGAAGACCGGACAGCTCGGCAACTTCCGTGGCCGTGGCACCGCTGCGGATCCTGGCCTGGATGTCCCGGGGCGACATGGCAATCGGTGTGTTGGAGGCGCGTGCTGCCACCTGGGCAGGGGTGCGGCTCGCCGCGGCCCTCAAGGCCTCGTCGATTGGAAGCTGGAACATCGCACCACCCGGGCCGCTCAAGAGCAGATGCCCGCCGTCGTCGTGGACGCCTACCAGTCGTAGATCCTGCATAACACCCTCCACCACATGGCATAACTGACATTCGAAACTCTGCCACCCGCGGGGGTCTTTTCCTACTAGGACAAAGGGCGTGCCGTGATATTCCGCTGAAAGCCGGCCGAATCCGGAAGGCTTTCCAGCCAATTTCACATCAAGAGCGGGTGTATGGACTTTTCGGGCACGGGGGAGGACAATCTGGCCGAGATCGGGCACAAATCCGGGGCGTCCGGCGTTTGTACCCTTAGGCCGGCGGCGGGGTAGTTCCTGCGATCCGGTTTCCAACCCGGAACAGGTATGGAGGACGAAGAAGGACCATGGCCACGGATTACGATGCCCCTCGAAAGACCGAGGAAGATGTCAGCGAGGATTCCCTGGAAGAGCTCAAGACGCGCCAGTCGGGGAAGCAGTCCTCAGCGGTGGACGTCGATGAGACGGACCTTGCCGATGGCTTTGAGTTGCCGGGCGCGGATCTCTCGGGTGAAGAACTCCTTATTCAGGTCATGCCACCACAGCCTGACGAATTCACGTGTTTCAACTGTTTCCTGGTCAAACACAGGTCACAGATCGCGGCGGAAAGAGGCGGCCACCAGTACTGCACCGAGTGCGAGAGCTAGGCGCATGATCCCGCCAAGGAATTCCCGACTGAAAGCCTCTTAGCGTCGGGGCGTGGTCAGGGCAGCAACGAGCTCATCCGGCCGACGGGACGACGCCAGCCAGTAAGGCGTCCGATCCGCGGGGTCGGTGATCTCAATCTTGACCACCGGGTCAATCCAGCCACGGAAGCACATATAGGCGAGTCCATTCAGGCGGGGGCCCCGTTCAGCGGTGGCTTCCGCTTTTTTAAATGCCTGGACAGAACCTACGAATTTACGATCGATGCTCGCCCTGCCCACTCTGACGGTGTCAGCGGTGACAGTGATGGTGGGCGTGGACAGGACCAACATGATGGTCATAATGGCCAGCAGGACCAAGGCGGCGATGATGCCGGTAGCCGCGCTGATGGGACCAAACATCAGGACGCCTGCGCCAGACAGGCCAACAACCACAACCCAGATCCACACCGACGGCCACAACTTCTCGGTGTACAGGACCTCGGAGGCCGAAGGGGTGTTCCGGGCAGGCACAGGGGAGGACTGGTCAGGCGTAGGCATGGGTCCAGCTTATCGGGCCGGGGCCACTGGCTTCGCCGCCTTGCGCGCGCGGCCCGGCTTGGACCGGCCCGGGACGGACAAGTCCCAGTAGAATGGACCACTGTGAGCAACGAGACCGCAGTATTCAGTAAAGACGCCGCCTCCGCAATCGCGGACAGCAGCGAAACCAAAGCAGCGTACGGTGCCCCCACTTTGGAGGTGCAGCTGAAAATGCTCGACGCCGGGCTGGAAGCCCCGTCCTACGCCCACCCTGGCGACGCCGGTGCCGATCTCCGTGCCCGTGAGGATGTGCACCTCCCGCCCGGCGAACGGAAACTTGTTCCAACGGGTGTGTCCATTGCGCTTCCGGACGGATTTGTGGCTCTGATCCACCCCCGCTCCGGATTGGCGACCAAGCATGGACTCACGGTGGTCAACGCTCCTGGCACTGTGGACGCGGGCTACCGCGGCGAAATAGCAGTCACGCTCCTGAACACCGACCAAAAACATGCCATCGACCTCAAACGCGGCGATAGAATTGCACAAATGGTGATACAGCGCGTCGAATACGCGCGGTTCGTGACTGTTGACCAACTGGCCGATTCCGTTCGTGGAGCCGGCGGCTTCGGATCCACTGGCGGGTTCAACGTACCGAAGGCCTGAGGAAACTACTGGACCTGGCGTGTGCCGCACACCAACGCTTGACGCATTGGCACGGTTTAGCGAGGTTTAACGTGGTTGCGGTTTACTTGGGGATAGACCACTACTAAGGAGAAAACCCAATGCTTTTTGGGCGCGGCAAGAAGTCCAAGGACGAGCGGTCGGAAACCGCCGGCACCGTCGAGGAGTCCGGTGCCGAGGCACGAAGTTCAGAACCGAGCGGGGCCGGCACGCCCGGTGACCTCCGGCTTGGCAAGGGCCCGTTGGACATAGACGAGATCGAGAGCCGAGATGGCTACGTAGACCTCGGTGCGCTGCTGATCGCGCCGGCCGAGGGTCTCCAGCTGAGGCTCGAGGTGGAAGAAGCCACCCAGCGTGTGGTCGCAGTGACCATGGACCTCAACGGCTCCAGCCTGCAACTCCAGGCATTTGCGGCTCCGCGTTCCGAAGGCCTTTGGGACGAGATCCGTGAACAGATCAACCAGTCCGTTGCAAGCCAGGGAGGGGAAACCGAAGAGGTTTCCGGAGCCTTCGGCACGGAACTGGTGGCCAAACTTCCCGCCGAAGCAACTGACGGCAGCCGCGGTTTCCGTGCAGCCCGCTTCATGGGAGTTGACGGGCCACGATGGTTCCTCCGAGGTGTCCTTGGCGGGCAGGCTGCCTTGGAGCGTGATGCCGCGGCAGGACTGGAAGAGCTCTTCCGCCAGGTTGTTGTGGTCCGTGGCGACAATCCGATGCCTCCCCGCGAACTGCTGCAGTTGCGCCTGCCCAAGGACGCTGCGGTACCTGGCCCCGCCGGCGCTCCCCAAGGTGCCGTCCCCCCGGCGGACCCCGCCATGCAGCAGCCGGAGCGAGGGCCGGAGATCACCCAGATTGGCTGATTCCTCGGGCCGCAGCGGACTATCCGGTCAGAAGCCCTCCGGGCAAAGAGTTCGTGATCTTCCGGCCCGGGGTAGGGCGGTGTGCACCGGTTTCATCGAATCCGTGACGCATCAGCCGCCCAGCGAGCAACCGTTCTTCTCGGCCGTGGTGGTCGATACCTTGCGGCCCGGGGACCAGCGCGCTGCCGGTACCGGGGGAGCCCGGAAGCCCTATGACCGCCTCCGCGTCATCTGGCTGGGCAGAACCCGCGTTCCCGGCATGGAAGCCGGCGTGGAACTTCGCTTGAACGGCATGGTGACCCAAATTGACGGCCTTCCGGCCATGTTCAATCCCCGATACGAAATACTCTCCCGTCAGGAGCACCTATGACCGTGGCCAACGGATCTGAACCTAAGGACACAGGGCGCTCTGCGCCCCCGGACGACGAAGTTTCGCTGCCCGGCGCCGCTAAGGCCGGTCAGGACTCACCCAGTGTGTCCGACCTTGCTGCCGGATATGCCGAAAAAGCCGGACTTCACCGGAACAGCGCTGGTCACGTGGACATGTTGAAGTCAGCAGGCGGAGTGCAAGGCATTGCCGAGAGCATCCTCCCGGGCCTGGTATTCCTGGTGGCTTTCACCATCACGCGCGACCTCACGCCTGCCCTCATTGCCGCTTTGGCTGCGGCCGCCGTCTTTACGGTGGTTCGCCTGATCCAACGACGTCCCCTGACGCAAGCCCTGGCCGGCGTGGTGGGGGTCGGTATTTCGGCATGGCTGGCAAACACCACGGGTAAGGCCGAGGACTTCTACGTCCTCGGGTTCTTCACCAACATTGCGTATATCGCGGGCATGGTGCTTTCCATAGTGCTCAAGTGGCCGGTTGCGGGGCTGCTGTTTGGTTTCGTGCGCAACGAGGGACTTGAGTGGCGGAAGGATGCCGAAAGGCTTCGTGCCTACAGCCTGGGCACGTGGATCGTGGTGGCGGTGCTTGCCCTCCGCTTGGTGGTTCAGGTGCCGTTGTACTTCATGGGAGAGCCCGGACTGACAGCGTTGGCTACCACCAGGCTGCTGATGGGTGCTCCGCTGTACATCCTGGGCCTCTGGGTGGCCTGGCTGGTCACCAAGCCGGCACCTCAGCCGTCGAAGCCGTCGTCCTCAGCGGACTGATCGGCTGCTTCGGAAGAGCCCTCACGAGGTTCCTGGCCGTCGTCGGAAGCAGGTGACAACAGGGCCCGCAGGCCGTCCTCGGCCGCGATAGTGGTGACGAAGAAGAGTTCGTCACCGCCGTCCAGGACATCATCACGGGTGGGTGTGATGGGCGCTTGGTCGCGCAGGATGGCAACCAAGGTGGCGTCCTCGGGCCAATCAATGCCGCCCACGGTGCTGCCAATGACGTGGGAGTCATGCGGAACCGTGAATTCCACGATCGATGCCACGCCTGTCTGCAGGGTCAGCAGCCGCACGATATCCCCGATTTCAACGGCCTCTTCAACCAGCGCCGTCATGAGCTGCGGGGTATTTACAGCTACATCGACACCCCAGGAATCATTGAACATCCAGTCGTTCTTGGGGTTGTTGACGCGTCCAACGGTGCGGCCCACGCCGAATTCCGTCTTGGCAAGCAAGGACACCACCAGGTTCACCTTGTCGTCGCCGGTGGCAGAAACCACGACGTCGGCATCCTCCAGTTTTGCGTCCTGCAAGGTGCTGAGTTCGCAGGCATCGCCCACCAACCAGCGGGCACCTCGAAGCCCGCTGCGTCCGATGACTTCGGGCTTCAAGTCAATGAGGAGAATCTCGTGTTTGTGGGCCAGGAGCTCACGCGCAATGGACGAGCCGACGCTGCCTGCGCCAACAATGACAACTTTCACTAAGACTCCTTGGCGGGTGCTTTGGCGAGAATCCGGCTGATCTCGGAGGTTCTGTCCAGGCTCAACATCGCGTGGACGGTATCACCCTCCTGGTATGCGGTGCCGGCTTGGGGCAACAGGCCCTCGCCAAACCTGGTGAGGAAAGCGATGCGGATGCCGGCTGCGGACTCGATGGAGTCCATGCTGTGTCCGATCCACTCCTCGTGCAGATCTACTTCAGCCAGTACCAGGCGGCCTGATGGCTCCCGATAGTCACCGGCGAGGTGCTGCTCGGGGAGTATTCGGCGCAGGACCTGGTCGGCACTCCAGCGGACGGCTGCGACGGTGGGGATGCCGAGCCGCTGGTAGATTTCGGCGCGGCCGGGATCGTAGATGCGTGCCACCACATGGGCGACATGGAATGTTTCGCGGGCCACGCGCGTGGCAAGGATGTTCGAGTTGTCGCCGCTGGAAACGGCGGCGAAGGCGTAGGCCTCTTCGACGCCTGCTTGCTTCAGGGTATCCCGGTCGAAGCCGACCCCGGTGACTTTGCGCCCCGTGAAGGTGTTGCGGAGCCGGCGGAAGGCCCGCTCGTCCTGGTCGATGATGGCCACCGAGTGGCCGGCATCCTCCAAAGTGTGTGCCAAGGTTGCGCCAACACGGCCGCAACCCATGATCACGAAGTGAGCCACCGTGTCTCCTTATGTGTGTTGTCGATCCCGCTCGGTATGACTTTACCGGTGCACCGCGGGTAAGCAGGCGACAACCGTCATGACATCCCTGTGGATTCAGAGTAGCTTTGCGGAGTGCTGACAATTTTGAATGCCGCGAAGCGGGTGTTGGTGGGCCGGCCAGTCAGGAATGACCGCCTGTCCCACACCTTGTTGCCCAAACGCATCGCTTTGCCCGTCTTCGCCTCGGATGCCTTGTCCTCCGTGGCTTATGCCCCGGACGAGATCCTGCTGACTCTCGCCCTTGCCGGTGTGAGCGCCGTGGCCTTTTCCCCGCTCGTGGGCCTCGCCGTCATGGTGGTGTTGCTCACAGTGGTGGCGTCCTATCGTCAAAACGTCCATGCTTATCCGTCCGGCGGCGGTGACTACGAGATCGCGAATGTCAACCTCGGCAAGTACGCCGGACTCACCGTAGCCTCCGCCTTGCTGGTGGATTATGTGCTGACGGTTGCTGTTTCCATGTCATCAGCGGCCACGTACCTGACCACCGCCATCCCGGCACTGCATGGCCAGCAGGCACTTATCGCCACTATTGGCGTGATCATCCTGGCTCTGGTCAATCTTCGCGGAGTCAAGGAAGCCGGGACGCTTTTCGCTGTCCCGACTTACATCTTCATGGCGTCCATCCTTGGAATGACCGCGGTGGGTATCTTCCAGGCAGTCACAGGTACCTTGGGGGAGGCGCCTTCCGCCAACTTCACCATCGTTCCTGAGCCTGGATTCGATGAGGGCCTGGTAGGGCTGGCCGGGGCCTTCCTGCTTCTGCGTGCCTTTTCATCGGGCGCCGCTGCCCTGACCGGTGTCGAAGCAATCAGCAACGGGGTGCCGAATTTCAAGAAGCCGAAGAGCAAGAACGCCGCCACCACGCTGCTGCTTCTGGGTGTTATTGCGTCGGCCATGCTCGCGGGCATCATCTATCTGGCCAACGCTACAAAGGTCCACATCGTCCTGGACCCGGCGCGCGAATTCCTTGTAGATGGCAAGCCGCTGCCCGAGGGGTACATCCAGACCCCCGCCATCAGCCAGATTGCCGACACCATTTTCGGGTCCGGCTCCATCCTTTTCTACGTCGTGGTTGCGGCCACGGGCATCATCCTGGTGTTCGCTTCCAACACGGCGTTCAATGGCTTTCCCGTGCTGGGTTCGATCCTCGCCCAGGACGGCTACCTTCCACGCCAGCTCCGCACTCGCGGTGACAGGCTTGCGTTCAGCAACGGCGTCCTTGCGCTGGCTGCCGGGGCGCTGGTCCTGATTCTCGCGTTCAACGCAGATGTCACCAAGCTGATCCAGCTGTACATTGTGGGCGTCTTCATCTCTTTCACGGCCAGCCAACTCGGCATGATCCGGCACTGGGGCCGCGAATTGAAACTCGCCCGGGACAAAGCTGTCCGTCGACGCATCATCAAGTCGAGGACCATCAACATGCTGGGATTCGGGATGACTGCCCTGGTCCTCGTTATCGTCCTTGTCACCAAGTTTGAGCAGGGAGCCTGGATAGCCCTGCTCGCCATGTTCATACTCTTCCTCATCATGTGGAGTATCCGGGCCCACTATGACAATGTGGCCAAGGAGCTTGCCGTGGATGAGGACTCCTCACCGCGTGCACTCCCCACAAGGGTCCATGCGGTTCTCCTCGTTTCACACGTCCGCAAGCCGGTACTCAGGGCACTGGCATATGCCCGGGCTTCGCGGCCGTCGCGCCTGGACGCGGTGACCGTGGACATCAGTCCTGAAGAGACAGCCCAGACCGTTCACGATTGGGAGAAGCTGGAAATTCCCGTTCCCCTGACCGTGTTGGCCAGCCCCTACCGCGAAACCGTGACCCCCATCATGGACTACATCAAAAACATGCGCCGCGACTCACCGCGCGACCTGATCGTGGTGTACATCCCCGAATACGTGGTGGGCAAATGGTGGGAACAGCTGGTCCACAACCAAACAGCACTCAGAATCAAGACAAGGCTCCATTTCGAACCCGGAGTCATGGTTGCCAGCGTTCCGTGGCAATTGAAGTCGTCCGAAGAAGCAAAGGCACTGCAGGATACCCAATGACCTCCCAGAACAATTCCCATGACGCAGAACACGGCGGAAACCAGGGCGCGCCAGGCTCTGAAATGGTCGTAGAAATCGGCCCCATCGCCCACGGAGGGCACTTCGTCGCACGTCACGAAGGGCGCGTCATCTTCGTCCGGCACGCCATCCCCGGGGAGAAGGTCCGCATCCGGTTGACCGACTCCGGGGACTCGTCGCGCTTCTGGCGCGCCGACGTCGTTGAGGTCCTGGAACCCTCGCCCGACCGCGTTCCGCACTTCTGGAAGCAGGCGGATTCGATCGGCTCTTGGAGCCGCGGGGCTCCGCCGGTAGGCGGCGCCGAGCTCGGGCACATCTCACTGCAGCGCCAGCGGGCCCTGAAAGCTGAAGTGCTGGCCGAACAGCTCAAGCGACTTGCCGGTTTGGACCTCGCCACCGAGGTGGAGGCCGTGGGAGACAACCTCGACGGCGGACTCGGCTGGCGTACGCGCGCCAGCTTCGCGGTAACCCCCAAAGGTCGGTTGGGCATGCATGCGCACCGTTCAGACCTCGTGCTTCCCATCAAAGAGATGCCGTTGGCGCTTGCGGGAGTCAACGAGCTGAAGCTGTGGGACCTTGACCTGTCCGGCATCGCCCGTGTGGAAGTTGCCGTGCCCGCCAGCGGTTCGCGGCCCCTGATCCTGCTGGCTCCGGAAGAAACCACCAGCCCCAAGAGATTGCACAGCATCCTGTCGCAGTTGCCGCACGACGTCTCGGTTGCGAGCTTCGATCCCAGCAAGGGCGAGGTCCTGCAGCTGCGAGGGAGGACCTGGGTGCAGGAAACTGCAGCCGGCCATGAATACCGTGTGACCGGTGAGGGTTTTTGGCAGATCCACAAAGATGCCCCGGACACGCTGGTGGACGCCGTGACGGGCTATCTTTCCCACGGCGGGTACTTGCAGCCCGGCGCCGCCGTTGCCGACCTTTATGCCGGTGCCGGCCTGTTTACGGCACCTTTGGCGGACGCCGTCGGAGTCACCGGTTCGGTACTTTCCGTTGAAGGCGCACCGGGCACCAGCCGCGACGCCCGCAAGAACCTGCACGGCGCAGCCCAGGTGGAAATCGTGCAGGGACGTGTTGAGCGGGTCCTGCACCAACGTGCCCGCAGCTTTGACTCGCTGGTGCTGGATCCACCACGTGCCGGAGCCGGCAAGGCTGTGGTCAAGCAATTGATGGCCACGGGACCCCGCGCAATCGCCTATGTGTCGTGTGATCCAGCATCCTTCGCGCGTGATCTGGGTTACTTCCATCAAGGTGGTTGGCGACTTGAGTCGCTGCGGGCCTTCGACTTGTACCCGAACACCCACCATTTGGAAACGGTAGGGCTGATCGTCCCTGCCGAGTAGCGTGACGCGCAGCCTTCCATGGTGCAGCAGGCCGAACTGCATGTTTCCGCAGTGACGCCTGATCAGTGACGCTACGCGGGAGTATGCCACTACGATGGCTGTAGTAGTCCCGGTCCGCAGAAATCAACGCTGCGGGCGGGGGTGACCAAGAGAGATGCCGCCAGGCTAAGTAAGGTGCGCCTAACTGGCTAGCGGCCAACCACGCGACAAAGATGAAACTGTTGCGAGAGGAGTCCTGCCATGAGCACTGTGGACAGCTTCGGTTCCAAAGGCGTACTGAATGTAGCCGGCACCGATTATGAAATTTTCCGGTTGAACTCCGTAGAGGGCGCAGACAGCCTTCCGTTCAGCCTTAAGGTATTGCTTGAAAACCTCCTGCGGACTGAGGATGGCGCCAATATTACGGCGGACCATGTCCGCGCCCTGGCCGGTTGGGATCCCAATGCGGAGCCCGACACGGAAATCCAGTTCACCCCGGCCCGAGTCATCATGCAGGACTTCACTGGCGTTCCCTGCGTCGTTGACCTCGCCACCATGCGCGAAGCCGTCAAGGAATTGGGCGGCGATCCCAAGCGCGTCAACCCGCTGGCGCCTGCAGAAATGGTCATCGACCACTCCGTCCAGATCGACGCCTTCGGAAACTCCGGCGCACTGGAGCGCAACATGGAGATCGAATACCAGCGCAACGGTGAGCGCTACCAGTTCCTTCGCTGGGGCCAGACCGCCTTCGATGACTTCAAGGTTGTTCCCCCGGGAACGGGCATCGTCCACCAGGTCAACATCGAATACCTGGCGCGCACGGTCATGACCCGCGAGGTAGACGGCGTTGTCCGCGCTTACCCCGACACCTGTGTTGGTACCGACTCGCACACCACTATGGTCAACGGTCTGGGCATCCTGGGTTGGGGCGTTGGCGGTATCGAAGCCGAAGCTGCAATGCTCGGCCAGCCCGTCTCCATGCTGATTCCCCGTGTTGTCGGCTTCAAGCTCAAGGGCAGCATCCCTGCAGGTGCTACCGCTACTGACGTGGTGCTGACCATCACCGAGATGCTGCGCAAGCACGGTGTTGTTGGCAAGTTCGTTGAGTTCTACGGTGAAGGCGTTGCCGCTGTGCCGTTGGCCAACCGTGCAACCATCGGCAACATGAGCCCGGAGTTCGGTTCCACGGCTGCCATGTTCCCGATCGACGACGTCACCTTGGACTACTTGCGCCTGACCGGCCGCTCCGAAGCAAACGTCGCCCTCGTGGAGGCCTACAGCAAGGAACAGGGCCTCTGGCACGATCCCTCCCGCGAACTGCGGTTCTCCGAGTTCCTCGAGCTGGACCTGTCCACCGTTGTTCCCTCCATCTCAGGCCCCAAGCGTCCCCAGGACCGTATTGAGCTCACGGATGCCAAGGAACAGTTCCGCAAGGACATCCACAACTACGTCGCCATCGAAGACGGCAGCGTTGACGAGGCCCTGGATGAGTCGTTCCCGGCTTCCGATTCGCCGTCCTTCACGCATGCTGATTCGCACACCACGGAGACGGCACGCGTTGCATCCGCCGCCAACGGTGCGCATGGCCGCCCCTCTTCGCCGGTCAAGGTCACCACTGCCGACGGCCGCGAGTTCGAGCTGGACCACGGAGCAGTGTCGATCGCTTCGATCACCTCCTGCACCAACACGTCCAACCCGTCCGTCATGCTGGCTGCTGCCCTCCTTGCACGCAACGCCGTGGACAAGGGCCTGACCTCCAAGCCGTGGGTCAAGACCTCTGTTGCCCCGGGTTCGAAGGTCGTCACGGACTACTACGAGAAGTCCGGTCTGACCCCTTACCTGGAGAAGCTTGGCTTCTACATCGTGGGTTACGGCTGCGCCACCTGCATCGGTAACTCCGGACCGCTGGAGCCGGAAATCTCCGAGGCCATCCAGGCCAACGACCTCTCCGTCACCGCTGTCCTCTCGGGCAACCGCAACTTCGAAGGCCGCATCAACCCGGACGTGAAGATGAACTACCTGGCCTCGCCGCCACTGGTCATCGCCTACGCACTGGCCGGCACTATGGACTTCGACTTCGACACCGATGCCTTGGGAACTGATTCCGAGGGCAACGAGGTCTTCCTGAAGGACATCTGGCCGAACCCCATCGAGGTGCAGGAAGTCATCGACTCCTCCATCGACGAGGCCATGTTCGCCAAGGGTTACGAGGGCGTCTTCGACGGCGATGACCGTTGGAAGGCCCTGGACACCCCCGCCGGCGACACCTTCGCTTGGGCCGAGGATTCCACGTACGTGCGGAAGCCCCCATACTTCGAGGGCATGAAGGCACAGCCGGACCCCGTCAAGGACATCTCGGGCGCCCGCGTGCTCCTGAAGCTTGGCGATTCCGTCACCACGGACCACATCTCTCCGGCCGGTTCCTTCAAGTCGGACACACCTGCGGGCCAGTACCTCTTGGCCAACGGTGTGGAGCGCAAGGACTTCAACTCCTACGGCTCGCGCCGTGGCAACCACGAAGTCATGATCCGCGGTACGTTCGCAAACATCCGCATCAAGAACCAGCTCCTGGACAACGTTGAGGGTGGCTTCACCCGCGACTTCAGCCAAGAGGGCGCACCCCAGGCTTACGTTTACGACGCCGCCCAGAACTACCAGGCAGCAGGAACGCCACTGGTCGTCCTGGCAGGTAAGGAGTACGGCTCCGGTTCGTCCCGTGACTGGGCAGCGAAGGGCACGGCGCTGCTTGGCGTCAAGGCCGTCGTCGCCGAAAGCTACGAGCGCATCCACCGCTCCAACCTGATCGGCATGGGTGTCCTTCCCCTGCAGTTCCCCGCTGGGGAGTCGGCAGCTACGCTGGGCCTGACCGGTACAGAGACGTTCTCCGTTGAGGGCGTCACCGAGCTGAACAACGGCACCACGCCGAAGACGCTCAAGGTGACGGCCACGGCCGAAGACGGCACCGCCAAGTCCTTCGACGCCGTGCTGCGCATCGATACCCCGGGCGAGGCGGACTACTACCGCAACGGTGGCATCCTGCAGTACGTTCTGCGCCAGATCTCGGCATAACGGACCGGCTGGTTTCCAGCTGATTCATAAGCCGGACAGCCCCGGCTGGTCGCCCGACCAGCCGGGGCTGTTGGCGTCCCGGGAACAGCCCGGAGAACAACGCCGGGTTGAAAATCCCGGCGCAACGCGTAGTCCCGGGCACGCGCTAGAGTTAACAAGCACGTCATTCACCCTAAGGAGGGCCGTTGGGACTTTTGGAAACCGTCAAGGATCCACGGGACCTGGCCAAACTGTCCAGCACGGAGCTGGAACAACTGGCCGGGGAAATCAGGGAATTCCTGATCACCAACGTAGCCGCAACGGGTGGACACCTTGGTCCCAACCTGGGCGTTGTTGAACTCACCCTCGCTATCCACAGGAACTTTGAGTCCCCGCGGGACAGCGTGGTCTTTGATACCGGGCACCAGTCCTATGTGCACAAGCTGCTCACCGGACGCCAGGACTTCACTACGCTTCGTCAGCAAGGCGGCCTCTCCGGCTATCCGGACCGTGCCGAATCCGAGCACGACATCGTCGAAAGCTCCCATGCTTCCTCCTCCTTGTCTTGGGCAGATGGAATCTCGCGTGCCCGGCAGCTGACCGGCGAGGGCGACCGGTTCGTCGTCGCCGTAGTTGGCGATGGTGCGCTCACCGGTGGCATGGCGTGGGAAGCCATCAATAACATCGCCGCCGACAAACGGCGTCGCGTGGTCATCGTGGTCAACGACAATGGGCGCTCCTACGCTCCCACTGTTGGCGGCTTTGCCGACTACCTTGCATCACTGCGCCCCACCATCGACTCCTTGCGAACCACCCCGGCCTACGAGCGCATGCTGGACTGGTGGAAGAAGAAGTTGCAGAACGGCGGCCCCGCCGGGCAGTTCACCTACAAGAGCCTGCACGCCATGAAAAAGGGCATCAAGGACTGGTGGGCGCCCCAAGGCATGTTTGAAGACCTTGGCATGAAGTACATCGGCCCGGTGGACGGGCACAGCCTCCAGGCCATGGAACATGCCCTCAACACCGCCAAGGCATACGGCGGGCCCGTCATCGTGCACGCCATGACGGAGAAGGGTCATGGCTATGCTCCCGCCCTCGCCAATGAGGCAGACCAGTTCCACGCGGTAGGAATCATCGACCCCGAAACGGGCGAGCCCACGGAAATGCCGGGAGCCAGGTCCTGGACCTCGGTATTCGCGGAAGAAATCGCGGACATTGCGGATGAGCGCCCCGACATCGTGGGCATCACCGGCGCCATGCTTATCCCCGTGGGATTGCACAAGTTCGCTGAGCGCCATCCAGAGAGGGTGATCGACGTTGGCATTGCAGAACAGCATGCGCTGACGTCCGCCGCGGGAATGGCGTTCGGCGGTCTCCACCCGGTGGTGGCGGTTTACGCCACCTTCCTGAACCGCGCCTTTGACCAGCTCCTTATGGACGTGGCACTGCATAAAGCCGGCGTCACCATCGTCTTGGACCGTGCCGGGGTGACCGGCCCGGATGGCCCCAGCCACCACGGGATGTGGGATATGGCGATGGTTCAGATCGTGCCAGGGCTTCATCTGGCTGCTCCCCGTGACGCCACCCGGCTCCGCGAGGAACTGCGTGAGGCCGTCGCCATCAACGATGCACCCACTGTGGTGCGGTTCTCCAAGGGCAGTGTCGGTTCCGAAATTGAAGCTATCGAGAGGCTTCGCGACGGCGTGGACATCCTTGCGCGGCGCCCGGAGGGTTCCACCGAAAACGATGTCCTGATTGTCAGTGTCGGCGCCATGTCCGAACTCGCACTCGATGTCGCTACCCGCTTGGGCGCCCAAGGCATCAGCTCCACGGTGGTGGATCCGCGGTGGGTCCTGCCCGTCCGGAAATCGATCATCGCCCTCGCCGCCCGTCATCGCCTGGTGATCTGCATCGAAGACGGCGTGCGGGCAGGCGGCGTGGGATCCCGTATCCGGCAGGAAATGCGGGCTGCCGGTGTGGACACCGCCTTGAACGAAGTGGGCCTGCCGGTGGAGTTCCTGGTGCACGGCTCACGCAGCCAGGTCCTGGAGCGCGTGGGACTCACCGCCCAGAAAATAACGCACGACGTCGTAGCCCAGGTTTTGGGGACAAAGGTCCCGTTCGCCAGGCCCCTCCCGGGCCAGGAACACCCCACCACCGGCAGCCTGCCAACGCTGTGACGGACGATCGCACGCCGGGCGCACTGCAGCCCGGTGACCTCGTGGTGTCGAGGAACAGGAAATGGGACGGCAAAGCCCACTGGGTAGTGCCTGGCCGCTACCTTGGTGAAGACATTCACGGTTGGTGGATATTTCAGGGAGCCGGTGAGTTTTGCGCCCGCCCGGGGGCAGCTTTCTATACAGCGTCAGATGCAGTTCTGTTGGTCCCGCGGACTGGTGAGTTTGTAGCCACGTTCTACGACGACAGTTATCCCGGCGACTTCCGGATCTACGTTGCCCTGGCCACGGCCCACGCTTGGAACCCCATCAAGAAGGGTGTCACCGAATTCCACATGATCGACATGGATCTGGACGTTATTCGTTCCACCGAGCATGGGGTGTTCGTGGATGACGAAGACGAATTTGAGAATCATCGGATGGCCATGGGCTATCCGCAACGGACGGTGGACACAATGCGCGCAGAATGCGCAGCCCTCTTTGAGGCAGTAGACACCATGAAAGCACCTTTCGACGTCAATGGGCCCACCAGCACCAACGCCGAGTGGTTCAGGAAAGGACGAGAATGAGCGGCATCATCCGTGCGTACAAGCGCGACGACGAAGGAGTACTTCACTTCCGGGAGGCTTGGTACGACGACGAAGACCAGCAGTTCGTGGTCAACCACGGTTTGGTGGGCCACCAAAGCAAGACCGACGAAGCGAACGTTGACGACGACTCTTCGGTGGATGGCCTGATGGCGGCTTTTGCCGCGCAATGCGAGGAAGACGGCTACGCCGAGATTCCCGAGTCCGAACAGTTCTGGGTCGTTGCCCAGATTGCGTTGAAGACCAAGGAAGGCACCGAACGTGACCGGCATCTTGAGCGGAAGGCCAAAGCTGCACTCACCGGTGAATTGGCATGGCGGGGTTTGGGCACCGTGGACCGTTCGGAAATCGGCAATGGCCGTCTGAACATCTTCTGCCTCTGCCCGGACGTCAACAAGGCAGTGAACGCCATAAAGATCTGCGTCCGTGGTGAGGATCTGGACTTCACCAAGCTCACCGTGGCAGCAGCGCCCCACAGCGACCCCACCGCGTTCCGGGTGAAGCACTCGCCCAAGCAGGGTGTGGGCTTTACTCTCTAAGTAGCACCCAACGCATCAGGAGGGATCTCCATGTCGTCCAAGAGCAACTGGCCCGGACACACGCCGCTGCCCAAAGGTCTCGCCGCGCCGGCGAGACGGGCCCTGGCCCATGAGGGGATAGAGACGCTGGAGCAGTTGGCGGAGTTCGGCGAACTGGAGACTTCGAAGCTCCACGGCATGGGTCCGGTGGCCATAGCACAGCTTGAGGATGCCATGGAGGAATCGGGCATCTCGTACGGCAACCGCTAGCTTGGATGCGTTTGTTGCCTTGGGTGACCAACTGCGCCGGGCCGTCCGTATAGGCTGAATCCATGACTGAATATCGACGCCTTGGCCGTTCCGGACTGACCGTCTCAGCCGTAGGGCTGGGCTGCAACAACCTGGGCCGCGCCAATACCCCCACGGAGTCCCAGGAAGGCACGGACGCTGTTGTCCACGCCGCGTTGGATGCCGGGGTTACCTTCTTCGACGTCGCCGATGTTTACGGCCGTGAGCCCGGCCTGAGCGAAATCATGCTGGGTAAGGCGCTCAAAGGTCGCCGCGATGACGTGGTCATTGGTACCAAGTTCGGTATGGATATGCGCGGAGTCAACGGCAACGATTTCGACGCCCGTGGTTCGCGCCGGTACATCGTGAAAGCCGTCGAGGGATCCCTCCGGCGCTTGGATACTGAGTGGATCGATCTCTACCAGTTCCACACACCGGACCCGCGTACTCCCATCGAGGAGACTCTGGCAGCCTTGGATGACCTTGTGTCCAGCGGCAAGGTGCGGTACATCGGCCATTCCAACTTTGCCGGCTGGCAGATTGCAGAAGCTGAGTACGTAGCACGACAATCACAATTAGGCGGCGCCCGCTTCATCTCGACGCAGAACCACTACAACCTTCTTGACCGGCGCGCCGAACTTGAAGTGCTTCCAGCGGCCGGGGCCTTCTCCTTGGGTGTCCTGCCGTACTTCCCCTTGGCCAACGGGCTGCTCACTGGAAAGTACTCCGCGGGGAAAGCTCCGGAAGGCTCACGATTGAGCCACACCCGGACCAACCTGGTGCACGACGCGGACTGGGAACAACTTGGCCGCTTCGGTCAGTTCGCGAAGGAACGGGAGATCAGCGAGCTTCAGTTGGCTTTCTCTTGGTTGGCCGCGCAGCCCGGTGTCAGCAGCGTCATCGCGGGCGCCACCCGCCCGGAGCAGATCCGTGAGAACGCCGAAGCCGTGTGCTGGGTCCCCACTCTGGAGGATCGCGAGGAGCTGGACGGGATCTTTCCACGGGCGCCGAAAGTGGCGCTCTTCTAGCAGGACACGCAAGCCCGACACAGAAGACGGGCCGTGGCCGGAGCAATCGCTCCCGGCCACGGCCCGTCTTCTTGTTTACGGGTTCCTGAGGCTTAGGCGGGTGCTGATGCAACGCCCGGGGCGAGGAAGCGCTTGCCATTGACCCGCTCGGATGCGCCCACCCGGTCAAGATACGGCGTAATGCCGCCCAGGAACATCGGCCAACCGGCGCCCATGATCACGCAGAGGTCGATGTCTTCGGGTCCGGCGACGACGCCTTCTTCCAGCATCAGCCCGATTTCCTCGGCCAAGGCGTCCTGGGTGCGCCGGAGGACTTCCTCGCCCGTGGACGGCGTGTTGCCGAAGGACATGAGGGCCAGCGTCTCAGCCGGGATGACAGGCGTCCCATCGGGCCCCGGGACCCAGAGGCTCTTCACTCCGTTGTCGATGAGCTTGTGCAGGTTCTGCGAGACCTGGAACCGGTCGCCGAACGCGGCGTGCAGGGACTCTTGGACGTGCTGGGCGACCGGCAGGCCAACCATGGCACTCAGAGTGAACGGCGACATCGGCAAACCCATGGGGCGAAGGGCCGTATCGGCCACCTCCGCCGGAGTTCCTTCGTCGAACGCTGCGATGACTTCACCCATAAGGCGGAGCAGGATGCGGTTGACCACGAAGGCCGCAGCATCCTTGACCAGCACGGCAGTCTTCTTGAGTCCCTTGGCGAGTTCGAAGGCGGTGGCCAGGACGGCGTCGTCCGTCTTGGGTGCCCGCACGATCTCCAGGAGCGGCATGACAGCCACCGGGTTGAAGAAGTGGAAGCCCACCAGGCGTTCCGGGTGCTTCAAGTCTTCGGCCATGGCAGTGACGGACAGTGAGGACGTGTTCGTGGCCAGGATGCACTCGGGAGAAACGATCGCTTCAACCTCGGCGAAGACTTGCTTCTTGATGTGCAGTTCTTCGAAAACGGCTTCGATGACGAAGTCGGCGTCCGTGAAGGCTTCCTTGGAGACGGAACCCGTAATGAGCGCTTTGGTCCTGTTGGCGGCGTCGGGCTTGATCCGCTTCTTCGCGAGCATCTTGTCGACTTCGGCATGGACGTACCCCACTCCCTTGTCCACCCGTGCCTGATCGATGTCAGTCATGACTACGGGGACTTTCAACTGCCGGGCGAACAGCAGTGCCAGCTGGCTTGCCATGAGCCCTGCACCCACCACGCCGATTTTGGTGACCGGGCGGGCAAGCTTGCGGTCAGGGGCGCCCGCAGGACGCTTGGAGCGTTTCTGGACGAGGTCCAGGAAGGCGTACACCGTGGAGCGGAACTCGTCGGTTTGCATTAGCCCTGCGAGGGTCTCGCACTCGAGTTCAGCCGACTCGGCTTGGGTCATGGTGCGGTTGGCCTCCATGACGTCCAGGACCTTGCCCGGGGCGGGGGAGGCGTTGGAGGTCTTGGACTCCACGAAGGCTCGTCCTGCTGTCACCGCGGCTGCCCATCGAGCAGCGATTGCGTCATCGGCGGCATCAACCGCGTTCTTCCGCTCAGGAGTCTCGTCGCCGGTGATAACCCGTGCCGCCCATGCGAGCGACTGCTCCACGAAGTCGGCCGGTTCGAAAATGGCATCGGCCACGCCGAGCTCGAACGCCTGCGGTCCGGTGAGGGTCCGGTTGTTGCTGAGGGGATTCTCGATCATTACCTTGACGGCGTTCTCGGGACCGATGAGGCGCGGCAGGATGTAGACGCCGCCCCAACCCGGTACGAGGCCGATGAACGCTTCAGGCAGGGCGAGGGCGCCGGCACCTGTGGAGACGGTCCGGTACGTGGACTGCAGGGCGATCTCCAGCCCGCCGCCCAGGGCAAGGCCATTGATGAAGGCGAAGCTCGGTACCCCGAGGTCAGCCAGTGTGCTGTAGACGGCATGGCCGAGCTGAGCCATCCAGAGGCCATGCTCACGTTCCTTCAGTGTCTTTACGGCGGAAAGGTCCGCGCCGGCCACCAGGAAGTACGGCTTGCCCGTGACGCCGACGCCAACGATTTCTCCACGCGAGGCCCGCTCTTTGAGCTTCTCCAATACGCCGCCGAGTTCAACCAGCGTGTTGGGACCCAGCGTAGTGGGCTTGGAGTGGTCCAGACCGTTGTCCAAGGTGATCAGTGCGAAGGTCCCGGCGCCGCCCGGCAGTTGGATGTCCTGTACATAGGAATGAGTGACTACTTCGTCAGGGAACAGGGCGGCGAGCTTCTGGAATTCGGCGGCGCTCATGCGGCGGCTCCTTCGGTGGTGGCTGTGGTGGCCTGGTCGGCGGTGAACGATTCGTAGTCTGCGTGATGCGGGTTCTCCCAGATCACTGTTGCGCCCATGCCCAATCCGATGCACATAGTGGTGATGCCATAGCGAACCGTGGGATCTTCCTCGAACTGCCGCGCGAGCTGGTTCATCAGGCGGACGCCAGAGGAAGCAAGTGGATGTCCGACGGCGATCGCCCCGCCGTAGCGGTTGACCCGGGGATCGTCATCGGCGATGCCAAAGTGGTCCAGGAAGCTCAGGACCTGGACGGCGAAGGCCTCGTTGATTTCGAAGAGGCCAATGTCTTCAATGCCCAACCCTGCGTTCTTGAGCGCCTTTTCAGTGGCCGGGACCGGACCGATGCCCATGACTTCGGGTTCGACGCCGGCGAAGGCGTAGGAGACGAGGCGCATCTTGACGGAGAGGCCAAGTTCTTCAGCTGCCTCCGCAGATGCGAGGACGGCAGCGGTGGCGCCGTCGTTCAATCCTGCAGCGTTGCCTGCGGTCACGCGACCATGGGCACGGAACGGTGTCCGCAATTCGGCCAGGTCAGCCACGGTGGTACCGGGCCGCGGGGGTTCGTCCGTGGTGTGGAGGGCCCAGCCCTGGCCGGGCTTCATGGTGGCTACGGGGACGAGGTCATGCTGGATTTGTTCATTGGAGTACGCCGCGGCGAGTTTGGCCTGGGAGGCCACCGCATAGGAGTCCGTGCGGTCCTTGGTGATGGAGGGAAAACGGTCGTGGAGGTTCTCGGCCGTGTTGCCCATGTTCAGCGCTGCCGGGTCCACAAGCCGCTCGGACATGAAGCGCGGATTCGGATCGGCGCCTGCGCCCATGGGGTGGTTGCCCATATGCTCGACGCCGCCTGCAATGACCACATCGTAAGCGCCGAAACCGATGCCGCTCGCCGTCGTCGTTACTGCCGTCATGGCACCTGCGCACATGCGGTCGATGGCGAAGCCGGGCACCGTGCGGGGGAGTCCTGCCAACAGCGCCGCTGTGCGGCCGATGGTGAGCCCCTGGTCCCCGGTCTGGGTGGTGGCAGCGATGGCGACCTCATCTATCCGGTCCGCGGGAAGTGAGGGGTTTCGCCGCATCAGTTCGCGGATGCACTTCACCACGAGGTCATCGGCGCGGGTGCCCGCATAGATGCCCTTTTCACCGGCCTTGCCGAAGGGTGTGCGCACACCGTCCACGAAGACGACGTCACGGACGTTCCTCTGAGCACTGCGTGATGGACTCATGTATTAACTCCTCGTTGAGACATGGCGCCGAATCCCGAGTCACGGGTGCTTCGGCTGGCATTGATGCAATGTTACTCGTGGGTAACTTAGCTTGCAAGGCCCGCGACCCAGGCGTGGCCTACCTGTCCTCGGGGACGCGAAAGGCCTGCCACCACGAACCACGGTTCGGATGACAGGCCTCAAGGCGGGCGGGAGCTCAGCCGGCATTGCTGGAAGGCTGCGCGTCCTTGGATGCTTGGGCTACCTTCGGCTTGGACTCTTTGCCGGGAAGCGGAGCCGGGTTCAGGCACGCTTCGGTGAGTATCGGAGCGGCGAAGGAGATTTGCCACTCGCGCGCACCGAGGGACCGCAGTTCTGCAGCGACGGACTCCAGGGAAACATCAGCCGGAGGCCGCCAGGCAACCCGCCGCAGATAATCCGGCGTCAGCAGGTTCTCCACCGGCAGCTTCAGCTCATCAGCCTTTGCCTGCAGGGCTGGCCGGGCGGTGGCCAGACGTGCTGCAGCCTCGGGATCCCGGTCCACCCAGACCCGGGGCGGCGGCGGCGCGTTAGTGGGCAGGTGCAAGGGTGGGAGATCCGTGAGAGTCCGGGCGTGGGTGATGCAGCGCAGCCAGCGCGGGGCTTCCCTCTGGGCAGACCGGCCGTGGAATCCTTTGGTGGCCAGCAGCTGCGGCACCGTGGTGGGCATCGCTTTGGCTGCGGCCACCAGCGCGGAGTCAGGGATGAGCCGGCCAGGCGCTACGTCGCGTTTGCGTGCCAGTTGGTCCCGCTCCAGCCACAGTTCACGAACGGCGGCCAGCTGGCGGCGGTCCCGTATCTGGTGGAGTCCGGAGGTTTTGCGCCACGGATCGACACGCGGGGCTGAGAGGCCTGCGGCGAGGATGCCCGCAAACTCCTGTTCGGCGTATTCGAGCTTGCCGTCGGCCTCCAGCAGCTCTATGAGTTCCTCGCGCAGCTCTGCGAGGACTTCGACGTCGAGCGCCGCATAACGCAGCCAGGGTTCCGGCAAGGGGCGGGTGGACCAGTCGGCCGCTGAGTGCTCCTTGGCAAGACCAAATCCGAGAAGCTGTTCAATGACGGCGGCAAGGCCCACTCGCGGGAGTCCCGCGAGGCGGGCGGCGAGTTCGGTATCGAAGAGTTTGTCCGGCCACATGCCGAGCTCCGAGAGACAAGGGAGGTCCTGTGACGCCGCGTGGAGGATCCATTCGACACCTTGAAGTGCGTCGTTGATGATGTCCAGGTTGTCGAAGGGCTCTGGATCGATCAGCCAGGTGCCGGCGCCTTCACGGCGGATCTGCACCAGGAAGGCCCGCTGGCCGTAGCGGAACCCGGAAGCGCGTTCTGCGTCCACTCCGGCAGGTCCTGTTCCGGCGGCGATGGCGGCCGCACAGCGCTCCAGCCCGGACGGGGTATCGATGACCAAGGGTACGCCCTCGCGGGGAGTATCGAGATCGATGATTTCAGGGACGTGGCTGTCGAAGCCGTCTACCTTGATGTGGATGGTGGGATCAGCAACCGGGTCGCCGGCCGTGGTGTTTTCCGGATATTCAGGGGTCATGGTGGCTTAAGCTTACCGATTCCGGCCACAGCGGCGTGCTGCCGGGCCATTGTGGACCCTCGCCGAAGCGTTTCCCACGGTCAATTGAGCCTCCTGTTGGGCAGTCCGGTAACGCCTGGCGGCAGGGGTGGCAGCCCGGCGAAGGTGCAGACCATGTCGGACCACGCCTCCAGGTGGGCTTGAACATCCTGGCTGGCGGGTGTCCAGGAGGCGCGGAGTTCGATGTCTATGGTGTCGGGTCGTTCGGCCAAGGTGCCGAAGCTTTCGGAAAGGATTCTTGTTGCTGTGCCCCCGGCAGCGCGATAGGGGGCTGCATGGTTCTCCAAGGCGTCCACGAGCCACGTCCAAGCAACAGAGCCGAGCATGGCGTCGTTCCCCATTTCTGCATCCATTTGCGCCCGAATGTAGGTGACGATGCGGAACTCGCCTTCCCATACGGCCGAACCGTCGGGGTCGTAAAGGAGGATGAAGCGGCCAGTGGCCAGTTCGTCGTCCTCTTCGCTTGGTGGACTGCTGCCTTGGTTCGCGGCGAAGGCCTTGGCCGCCGGTCCATGGACGGGGACCTGGCGGGTTGCCGCGGTGGGGCTGAAAACTTCAGCTCCCAGGGCAACTGCGTAGGGAGCCAGGCGGGCAGGTGCAGGGATCTCGTCAAGGCGGAGTTCGCTGCGGCATTGTGCTTTTCGTAGCGATCCCAAGGCGGAGAGAAACTCCGAGGGAACCTGTGCGAGGGCGTTCACCCTCGCAGATTATGCGTCCGGGGCAGCGATTCTGTGCAGGCTCGCCGCCCCGGATTGCACGTGTTATGCGTCAGGCCAGCTCACGCTTAATCGCTGCCACGAAGGCATCGATGTCTTCCTCCGTGGTGTCGAACGAACACATCCACCGCACTTCGCGGCGGGCTGCGTCCCAGTCGTAGAAGGCGAAGGACTCCCGCAGCTTGTCCGCCACGCCTTCGGGAAGGATGGCGAAGACGCCGTTGGACTGCGTTGCCTGGGTTGGCTCCACGCCGTCGATCGCTTCTACGGCCGTGCGGAGCCGGGCCGCCATGGCGTTGGCGTGGGCGGCAGAACGAAGCCACAGGCCGTCCTCCAGCAAGGCGATGAACTGCGCGGAGATGAAACGCATCTTCGAAGCGAGCTGCATGTTCATCTTGCGGAGGAACTTCAGGCCGTCAGCTGCCTCCGGGTTCAAGGCCACCACGACTTCACCAAAAAGAAGGCCATTCTTGGTGCCGCCGAAGGACAGGATGTCCACGCCGGCGTCGCGGGTGAATGCTCGGAGGGGAACGTTCAGGTGGGCGGCGGCGTTCGCCAGCCGGGCGCCGTCCATGTGAAGCTTCATGCCCTTGGCATGGGCATGCTCGGCGATAGCCCGGACTTCCTCCGGCGTATAGCAGGTACCAAGTTCTGTGGTTTGGGTGATGGAGACAACCAGCGGTTGTGCTCGGTGCTCATCGCCCCAGCCCCAGGCTTCCCGGTCGATCAAATGGGGCGTGAGCTTGCCGTCCTCGGTGGGAACCTGCAGGAGCTTGATCCCGCCCACCCGTTCCGGTGCACCGTTCTCGTCCATATTGATGTGTGCTGTAGAGGCGCAGATCACTGCTCCCCAGCGGGGAAGGAGGGACTGCAGGGCCAGGACGTTGGCGCCAGTGCCGTTGAAGACCGGGAACGTCTCAATGCCCGGGCCGAACTGTTGCTCCAGCACCTCCTGCAGCCGTGCCGTGTACACGTCCTCGCCGTAGGACACCTGATGCCCGCCGTTGGCGGTTGCCAGCGCAGAGAGGATCTCCGGGTGCACGCCGGAGTAGTTGTCCGATGCGAACCCACGAACCTCGGGGTTATGCAGTTGACCCGTTCCGGGGGTCTCGGTGGCGCTGTGGATTGCCTCTGTTGTGCTCGTCACTTGTTCATTCACGCTTTCCAGTCTATTTGGCCAGCAGGATGCGCTGGCCGTTGAGGGTGGCGGCCGGTTGTTCAAAAAGCCCGACGGCGGCAGCGGCCAATTCTTCGACGTCCGTGAATCCGGGGAATCTCCTTTCGGGATGAGCCTCCCGCATGGCAGCGTCGACGAGGGCTTTCACCACGAAAACAACTGCCGCGCTGTGCTGTTCGGTGGGAGCATCCTTGCTGGCCGACTGCGCCCGGCGGAAACCGTCGGCTACTGCCAACGTCCAGGCTTCCGCAGCCGCCTTTGCCGCAGCGTAGCTGGCGGCCGCTGCCGTTGGAGCAGATGCGGTGGTTGACGACACCATGGCAAGCCGACCGAGGGGAGATGCTTCGAGTTGTCTGTAAAAGACCCGGGAGACGTTGCGGAGTGTGGTGACAGCGCTCCGTTCCATGGACTCCCAGTCCTCGTCCGTTTGGTCCGCTATGCCTTTCGCGCCGCGCCAACCGCCCACGAGATGGATCACGCCGTCGATGCCCTCGATGCCGAGGTCGCGAACGGTGAGCGCAAGTTCCCGTACGGACTCGAGGCTGGCGAGATCGCATGCCAGGGGGGTCGCTCCATGGCCGGCTTCAGTTGCGGCCGCTTTGATCCGGACATCGTCCGAACCGACAGTGAGCACCCTGTGACCGGCGGCCCCCAACGCACGCGTCACGGCGATGCCCGAAGCGCTGCTTCCGCCGGTCACCAGGATAGTCAGTGTGGTCATCAGGCCGCCGTCGAGCCAGTGATGCCGGTGGTGGACTCGATGACGGGGCGCATCTTCTTCTCCAGTGCTTCGTAGAACATGGACAGGGGGAACTCGTCGTCCAGGACCTGGTCTGTGAGGCCGCGGGGCGGACCGTCCAGAGGCAGCGACTCGGGGCCCTTGGCCCAGACAGAAGCCGGGTGGGGAGTCACTGTGCTCGAAATGAGCTCGTATGCCGCCAGCCAGTGGGCAGCCTTGGGGCGGTCGATCGAGCGCCAGTACAGCTCTTCGATTTTGGCGCCGAGTTCCACCACGACCGAGGCAGCTTCGTCCCAGTCGATGGAGAGCTTGCTGTCTGTCCAGTGGAGCACGTGGTGCTGGTGCATCCACGCAAACAGGAGTTGGCCGCCGAGGCCGTCGTAGTTGCGGACGCGGCTGCCTGTGATGGCGAAACGGAAAATCCGGTCGAAAATCACTGCGTATTGGACGAGCTTTGCATGCTTGCGGGCATCGGGGTCGGCTTCTTCGTCTCTTTCAATGCGTACGGACTCACGGAACGCGGTCAGGTCGCAGCGCAGCTCCTCCAGGGAGTAAAGGAAGAACGGCATGCGCTGCTTGATCATGAACGGATCGAAGGGAAGGTCCCCGCGCATGTGGGTGCGGTCGTGGATCAGGTCCCACATGACAAAGGTGCGCTGGGTCAGCTCATGGTCCTCGATCAGCTGCGCCGCGTCCTCGGGAAGTTCCAGGGAAGTGGTTGCCGCGGCTGCCTTGAGGACGCGGCGGAAACGGGCGGCCTCGCGGTCGGCGAAGATGGCGCCCCACGTAAAGGTGGGGGTCTCGCGGACGGCGACCGTCTCCGGGAAGAGTACAGCGGAGTTGGTGTCGTACCCGGGGGTGAAATCTACAAAGCGGATGGGGACGAAGAGCTTGTTGGAGTACTCGCCCGCCTCCAGGCCGTCAATGAACTCTGGCCAAATAACCTCGATCAGGACTGCTTCGACCAGCCTGTTGGTGCTGCCGTTCTGTGTGTACATGGGGAAAACCACCAGGTGCTGGAGGCCGTCAATGCGCTGTTCCTGGGGCTGGAACGCTTGAAGGGAGTCCAAGAAGTCCGGCACTCCAAAGCCGCCCTGGACCCACTTGGCGAAGTCTTCCACCAGGAGCTCCAGGTAGCGGGCATCGTGGGGGAAGTGCGGGGCCAAGGCCGTGATGGCGTTGGTCACCGTGGAAACGAGACTGGCCGCCTCAGTGTGAGCTGCAGAATCAGGAATGGAGCCGTCCTGCTCCTGGTGTGCCTGCAGTGCTGTGGCCGCAGCCTTAAGGGTCGTCCATTCGGCGTTGTCTGCGGTGACACGCGGGAGGATGTCGGTGGTGATAGTGGTCATGGAGCTCGGCCCTTTCCAAGTAGTTATTACTTCTGGGCCGAGCGTAGCAAGAGAAAAGCATCGCTAATCCAAGAATGCTATGAGCGTAAGAAACTCTTGGGCATCCGGTGTTGAGAAGCGGGTTAAGGTCCAGTCGGCGGATAGAGAGGCGCCCCATGACATGGCAGGCGTCCCGGACGGGCGGGCAAGCGCCGGCCCGTCCGGAAGTGCTTAGCTTTCTTCCGGCTTCACCAAGCGCAGCGAAACGGAGTTAATGCAGAACCGCTGGTCCGTGGGTGTGCCGTAGCCCTCGCCCTCGAAGACATGCCCCAAGTGGGAATCGCAGTTGGCGCAGCGGACCTCCACGCGATCCATTCCCATGGTGCGGTCATGAAGATACCGGACCGTGCCTTCAGCCAGCGGTGCCCAAAACGACGGCCAACCACAATGGGAATCGAACTTCTCCCGGCTCGTGAACAACTGGCTGCCACAGGCGCGACATTGGTAGACGCCTTCCGTGTGGGTGTCCCAGTACTCGCCCGTGTAGGGCCGTTCAGTTCCCGCCTGCCGGAGGACACGGTATTCCTCCGGCGTTAACTCCTCGCGCCACTGGGCATCGCTTTTCTCCACGGGCACAGAAGTATCCTCGGGCGCAGAGGTTGTCTTGCTGGTGTTGTCAGGAGTGTTCATGTCTTGTGCAACGCTCACGAGTCGCCGATAAATCCCGAACCGGCATACAAGTGGAGGACCGGAAGCCCAAGTTGATCCTGGGCTTTGTTGGCCCAGTCGGTATGGAACGTATCCGCGATCGCATGTGGTCGGGTAATGACCACAGCCTGGGCTGCATCCACGGCCCGGACTTTCGCCACCAAGCCGGCAACGGCACCGCCGTCGACGACTTCTCCCGTGACGCCTCCGCCCAAGCCGGCCAACGCCGCCAGGGACGCAGTCAACGTCTCCGAGGCCTCCGCACGCTCAACCTCAGGGTCCGGATGTTGTGCAGTGAGCTCCCGGAACGCCTTGGCGATATCAAGCAACGACAGATTCTCGAGGAAGTCCACCAGAAGATGTCGTTCGGTGTTAGAGGGGACCAACACAACAAGGGGCGCGTCGCCGCCGTCGATCAGTTTGGCGATGTTAACGCGGTCGTCGGGGCCAAGGGGCTCTTCAGTCAGGATGACGATGGGATCACTCATGGCTACAGCGTAGTCCCGGGGACCCGCAGTCCGCAGACTTTTGGACCCCGATTCCGCCTTGCCAGTGCGCCGCGCGGTCCACGCCTGCACCATGCAGTGCCGGGGAGCAGCAACAATGGAACCATGGCATCGACTACCCCGCCAGCGAGCGACGCTGCAGACACGAAACTCTCCCTCCGCACCAAATGGGCCATTGCCGGCTTCCTGGCAGGGGGTACGGTGGCCGGTTTGGTAGGGGCAGGGTCCTCGGCGCTCGCCGTTTATTTTGCCCGCCGTGTCATCACCCCTGCCGCCCGGCACGAGGACCAGGAAGTCCTTGCCGTGATCCGCGGTGACAAGGGACCGCAGGTCATTCTTGCGGCCACCCCTGACACCATCATCGACGGCGTCTTCAGCCTCTTCTTCGCCGGCGGCCAAGGACACGCGAGAATCGGCCGGATTGTGTCCTATTCGCCCGCCGAACAGACAGTCCTGCGTGAGGTCGAAGAAGTCTATAGCGGCGGTCTCTCGGAGGCCCGCCGCGCCTGGTGGAGCGGGGCAACGTATCCGGATCCCGCCGCCATCGGCCTTGCGGCCGAGGATGTGGAGATAGAGATCGACGGCGGGAAGGCACCTGCCTGGTTGATCCGCGCCGAAGCGTCGGCTCCTGCACCGGTCTGGGCAATCATGGTCCATGGCCGCGGAGCCACGCGCTTGGAAGGACTCCGCGCCGTTCGCACAGCACGCGAACTTGGAATGGACAGCCTGCTGATCTCCTACCGTAATGACGGCCTTGCCCCCTCCGCACCGGATGGCCGGTATGGCCTCGGATCCACGGAATGGCGTGACGTTGAGGCCGCTATCGAATATGCGCTGGACCATGGTGCGCAGGAGATTGTTCTGTTCGGTTGGTCCATGGGCGGGGCGATCAGCCTCCAAACAGCAGACCTGTCCAAGCACCGCCACCTCATCCGGGCGCTGGTACTGGATGCCCCGGTCATCAATTGGGTCAATGTGATGGCCCATCACGCCGAGATGAACAGAATCCCCTACAACGTGGGCCGTTATGGGCAAATGATGCTGAGCCATCCACTGGGGCGCAGGCTGACCGGACTATCTGCTCCCGTGGATTTGAAAGCCATGGACTGGGAAGCGCGGGCAGTCGAGTTGCGGACCCCCACCTTGCTGATCCACAGCGTGGACGACGACTACGTGCCCTTCGGGCCGTCCGCCAGCCTTGCGGAAAAGAACCCTGAGATGGTCACGTTTGAGCCGTTCGACGGCGCCCGGCATACCAAAGAGTGGAACGTTGACCCTGAGCGGTGGGAGCGCGTGGTCCGCGCCTGGCTGCAGAGGCAATTTGCTCCGCGAAACAACCCCGGTCAGACGAGCGCCACCGGGCAGCCTGGCTGAGGCGCCTGGCAGTGGCGAGTGGACCAGGGCGGTTTTGGGTCAGCCCTTGACGCTCGATGCAGTGCCGATGGGAGCCGTGATGGCTTTGGTGAGCCGGATGAGATCGGCCGGAGCCAACTCAATGTCCAGTCCACGTCGGCCTCCTGACACAAGGAGGGTAGCCAAGTCCACAGCAGACTCATCAAGGACCGTGGGGGAGGCCTGCCGCTGTCCCAGCGGGGATATCCCTCCCAGCACATATCCAGTGCGCCGTTCGGCGGCCTTGGGATCGGCCATTGCCGCCTTCTTGGCTCCGAGGGCTGCAGCGACGGACTTTAGGTCGAGATTTCCGGACACAGGAACGATGGCCACAGCCAGGCGGTCTCCGACCTCCACCATGAGGGTCTTGAAAACCCGTTCGGGTTCGATGCCCAGGGCTTCCGCGGCCTCCAGGCCGTAGCTGGCCGCCGATGGGTCGTGGGCATAAGGGTGCAGCACGAAGGGAACGCCGGCCGCTGCAAGTGCTGCAGTTGCCGGCGTTCCCTGTGAAGCCATCTTCTTGCCCATGCCGTGTGGCGGTACCTTTCAGTGTTCCAGCCGGTCAGTGTTCCAGCCGGCTGGCGGCTGCGACTTTTCGCTTGATACGGCCGAGCATGGCGGTCATTCCCCGCATGCGCAGGGGAGTGATGGCCCGGGTCAGACCCAGCAACTCAGGCATGTCGTCGGGTACGGCCAGGATTTCCTCGGCAGTCAACCCATCCAGGCCCTCGTGCAGGACCCCTGCGAAGCCCCGGGTGGTAGGCGCCTCCTGAGGAGCTTTGAAGAAGAGCCGGTAGGCGCGGGCGCCGCCGTCGGGATTTTTCTCGGACTCGATAGTGAGAAACAACGGTGACTGGCACTCCACAACCTGTTCCAGCAGTTCCGGGTGGTCCTTCAAGCGCTCCGGAAGCTCCGGCAAACCCCTCGAGAATTCGAGCAGGAGTTGCAGGCGGTCAGGCTCCGTCAGTGCCTGGAAGTCATCGACGATTTCCGCCAGGGCGGTGGGCAAAGTGTTCGTACTCATCACTTCCAGCTTACGCAAAACAGCGGTCAATGCATCTTGTGTGGCCGAACACTACGGATGCCTTGATCCCTGCCTTGGTGTTGACGAGCCCCTAGTTGCTGACGAGGGAGGCAGGAACGGAACCGCGCTCGGCGCCTTTGACGATGGGAACCCGGACTGCATTGCCCCACTCGGTCCAGGAGCCGTCATAGTTGCGGACGGTGTCGAAGCCCAGCAAGTACTTCAGCGCGAACCAGGTGTGGCTGGAACGTTCGCCGATGCGGCAGTAGGCCACCACGTCATCGCCGGGTTCCAGGCCGGCCTCGCCGAGGTACAGGGCTTCCAGCTCTTCGCGGCTCTTGTAGGTTCCGTCTTCAGCCGCGGCGCGTGCCCACGGGATCGATGCGGCCGTGGGAATGTGGCCGCCGCGCAGTGCACCCTCTTCCGGGTAGGCCGGCATGTGCGTGCGCTGTCCCGTGTATTCCTCAGGGGAGCGGACATCGATGAGGGGGTTGCCCAAGTGGGCCAGGACGTCTTCCTTGAACGCACGGATGGGGGCATCATTGCGCTCCACCTCCGGGTATTCGCCCACTGAGGGTTGGGGGACGTCGGTGGTCAGCTCGCGGCCTTCGGCGATCCACTTATCGCGGCCGCCATCGAGGAGGCGGACGTCCTCGTGGCCGAACAGCGTAAAGACCCAGAGCGCGTAGGCAGCCCACCAGTTGGACTTGTCACCGTAGATGACCACGGTGCTGTCGCGGGAGATGCCCTTGGAGGCCGCCAGGGCGGCAAAAGCGGCGCCATCCACGTAATCGCGGGTGACCTCGTCATTCAGGTCTGTGTGCCAGTCGATCTTGACGGCGCCCGGGATGTGGCCGGTTTCGTAGAGGAGAACGTCTTCGTCGGACTCGACAACCACAAGCTTGCCGTCGGCAATGGCGCCGTCTGCAAGGGCTGCCGCGAGCCACTCAGTGGACACGAGGCGTTCAGGGTTCGCGTACGCTGCAAACTTTTCGTTCTGTTCAACTGGGTAGGACATGGTGATGGCCTTTCACTGACAACGGTCGGAGCCAGGCCGCGGAAAGTGGTGCAGGTGCCGGCCGGGCGTGCTCCAACACTAACCACGGCCAGCGAGGAATGCTTCCCTGTGGTCATACGGTGAAACATGGGCTTGGTCACGTGACGGTTTCCGAGTGTCCGATGCCGGTATTCTTGCTGGGGACCTAAAACCGAAGGAACGGACCACCGTGGTAAAGATCGAACAACTGGCTGCCCGAACGCCGGCAGTCTCTGTGGAGGAACTCCTCAAGGGTTTCTACCCGTCTCCGCGATTCGGAGAGGTATCGTTCGACAGCTACCGGCCGGATCCTTCCCAGCCGAGCCAGGCAAATGCAGTGAAGCTGCTTTCCGCATTTGCCGACGGCGTGGGAGCCGATGACGGTGGCGGCCTCTTCAAGAAGTTGTTCGCCAAGAAGGCTCCGGCAACGAGGGCGGGAATCTACCTCGACGGTGGTTTTGGTGTGGGTAAGACCCACCTCTTGGCTTCTCTGTGGCACAGGTCACCCGGGCCCAAGGCTTTCGGGACGTTTGTGGAATACACCAACCTTGTGGGTGCCTTGTCCTTCCGTAAAACGGTGGAAGCCCTGAGCAGCTACAAGCTTGTGTGCATCGACGAATTCGAACTTGATGATCCCGGGGACACCGTGCTCATGTCCCGGCTCATGCGTGAACTGGCCGACGCCGGCGTGAAGCTGGCAGCCACGTCCAACACGCTTCCCGGTTCACTGGGTGAAGGGCGCTTTGCCGCGGTGGACTTCCAGCGTGAAATACAGGTTCTCTCGGACCAGTTCGACGTCGTGAGGATCGACGGCGAAGACTTCCGTCACCGTGGTTTGCCCGCCGCTCCCGCACCGCTCAAGACCCAAGAGCTCAAGCACCGGATGCGTGCTGAATTCGACGGAAAGACCGTGGCTGTGGATGATTTCCGCACCCTCGTCAACCACCTGGCCGCGGTCCACCCCAGCCGGTACCGGCAGCTCATCTCGGGTGTGGAGGCGGTGGTGTGGAACGACGTCGAAACCATTACCGAACAGGCAGTCGCCCTCCGCTTTGTGGTTCTTGCGGACCGGCTCTACGACAAAGATGTGCCGATCCTGGCCAGTGGCGTACCTTTCGACCAGCTCTTCACCGAAGAGATGATGACCGGTGGATACATGAAGAAGTACTTCCGTGCTGTCTCCAGGCTGACGGCTCTTGCCCGTGAGGCCCAGAACCACGAGCCTGCCTGACCAGGGGTTACTGCCTGGGTCAGGCTTTCTGAACGGGTTCGCGGCTCTTCAGGATCCAGCGAACCAGGATGCCACCTGCCAACGCCCAAAAGGCCGCGCCAACGCCAGCGAAGCTCAGGCCTGATGCTGCCAGCAGGAAGGTGATGCAGGCCGGAATGCGTTCCTCGGCTACCGCCAGGGCCGACGAGATGGACGAGGCCAGCGTCCCCAACAGGGCGAGACCGGCCACGGCCTCAAGAAGTCCGGGCGGGGCTGCAGCCACCACCGTGACCAGCGCTGCTGAGGCAGCGGCCAGAATCAGATAGGCAAAGCCTGAGACGAACGCGGCGATCCAGCGCCGGCCATGGTCCTTGCCCGCCTCCTCACCGGCGGCCAGTGCTGCGCTGAGCGCGGCCAGGTTGATCGCATGCCCTCCGAATGGTGCTCCGGCGATGGTTCCAGCCCCGGTCACCAGCATCGACGGACGCCATGGAGTGGTGTAACCGAACGACTTGAGGACAGCGACGCCGGGAATGTTCTGTGACGCCATGGTGACGATGAACAAGGGCAGCGCCAAACCCACCGCAGCCTCCACGGTAAATGCCGGCGTGGTCCACTCCAGCCTTGGCAGGAGGCTGCCGCCGGGAATGTGAACGCCGTTGGACACGATGTGGACGCCGATAACCGCCAGCGCGACGAGCAGCGATGCAGGCACCGACCAACGTGGTGCGAATTTCATCAAGACCACCCAGCACACCACCACTGGTGCGATGAACAGCGGAGCCGATCCCATCGATTTGAACGGCGCAAGGCAAAGGGGGAGCAGCACGCCGGCGAGCATTGCCTGTGCCAGCGCGGTGGGGATCGTCGCCATGATCCTCCCCAAGACGGGAAGGAGCCCGGTCAGGACGATCAGCACCCCGACGATCAGGAACGCGCCCACGGCAGCCGGCCAGCCGCCGTCGACCATTCCAGCGGAGGCGAGCAACGCCGCCCCGGGAGTGGACCACGCCAGGGTAATTGGCATCCGGGACCGCCACGACAAGCACAGGATGCCCAGGCCAAAGGAGAGCGTTAGCGCCAGCAAGCCGCTGGATGCTTGGGCCTGGTTCGCACCCACCGCCTTCAATCCCGCCAGCACTACGGCGAACGACGAAGTGAAACCCACTAGGGCGGTGACGATGCCTGCTGTGACGGGTGGTCCCAGTGTCTCCTTGGCGTCGTGGCTTTGGTCGTTAGAGGTGGAAGCTGAAAGCATAAGGTCAAACGTACCGGACCAGCCGGTTAGCGGCTGTCCGTTAAACGCCAAGGGCACCGGTGGCGCCTCGCGGCGGGACCGGTGCCCCCTTGACGTATCTGGTACGGCGGCTCAGGCAGCTACGGCTGCTTCGGCTCATCCGTGACGGGAGCCTGTCCAGGCTGACCGTCGTTCTTGGCCACGAAATCGGAAGCGGCATTCTGGACTTTGTCGACGTGACCGGCGTATTTGCCGCCCGTCTTCTGGTCCACAAAATCCCCGGCCTTGTCGATGCCATTCTTGATGGCTTCTTCGTTGCCTTGAATGAGACCCTGAGCCTTGCCCTTCAGGTCGTCAATTAAACCCACGGGCACCTCCCTTCCATTCGCGGAGCCAGTTCGCTCCTCCGCGTCCGACCCTAACACCAGTTCTCCGGGGTGCCAAGGGTTCAGCGGCGGCCTGTGGACGAACTACGCCAACGGCTTATTTTCGACCTTGTGGCGCGGGCTGTCCGGGTTCATGAGGGAGTGCCTGCGTCCATAGGCGAAGTAGATGATCAGGCCGATGACCAGCCAGGCACCGAATCGCAACCAGGTTTCCCAGTGGAGCTGGAACATCAGGAAAGCCGATGCCAGGACACCGAACGCGGGGACGACGGGCATGAACGGTAAACGGAACGTGCGCGGAGCGTTGGGCTTGGTGTAGCGGAAGACGATCACTGAAACGCAGACCACCACGAAGGCAGCCAGGATGCCGATGTTGGTGAGGTCGGCAACTTCCTTGATGGGGAATACACCGGCGAGGAATGCCGAGGCAACGCCTGCGATCCAAGTCACGCGCTGCGGAGTCCCGTGGCGGTCAGTCTTGGCAAACCAGCCGGGAAGCAGACCGTCGCGGCTCATGGAGAACCACACGCGGGTGACACCCAGGAGGAAGGTGAGCATCACGGTGAGGATGGACAGGACAGCGAACACCGAAATGATGGTGGCGATGACAGGCAGGCCGACGCCCGTGAACGCCGAAGCGAAGCCGGCTGTGGGATCGATGTCCTTGTAGTTCTGCATGCCGGTGAGCACGAGTGTTGCGGCCACGTAAAGCAGCATGGCCACGATCAGGGAGAGGATGATGGCCTTGGGCATGTGCTTCTTGCCGTCCTTTGCCTCTTCCGCAGCGGTGCTCATTGCGTCATAGCCGAAGACGGCGAAGAAGACGGTAGCGGCACCGGCCAGGACCGGGCCGAAGCCACTGGGCATGAACGGGTTGTAGTTCTCGGTGTTGATGTAGAAAATACCCAGGCCGATGATGAACAGGATCAGGATGACCTTGATGGCAACCGCTACCAGTTCAAACCGGCCAAACGCCTTGGTGCCCCGGCTCAGGATCCAAGTGACCAGGAGGCAGACGAGGATCGCCGGCAGGTTGATGATGCCGCCCTTGCCTTCATCAGCGGTGGACGTCATCCACGTGGGCATATGGATTCCGATGCCGGACAGGAAGGCATCGAAGTACCCGGAGATGCCGATGGCCACCACAGCCACGATGGCGATGTACTCAAGCAGGAGATCCCAGCCGATGAACCAGCCGATGATCTCTCCCAAGGCAACGTAGCCGTAGGTGTAGGCCGATCCGGCGCGGGGAATCATGCCGGCGAATTCGGCGTAGGACAACGCTGCTGCACCGGAAGCGAGACCGGCGATCAGGAACGAGAAGAGCACGGCAGGGCCGACGCCCGGGTTGCTCTCGCTGCCATGGGCTACCAGCCCGGCCAACGAGAAGATGCCGACGCCGATAATTCCGCCGACGCCGATGGCCGTCAGTTGCCAGAGGCCAAGACTCTTAAAGAGCCCGCTGTGTTTGTTTTCTTCCTCGATATCGTCGATGGGCTTGCGCCTCAGGACGGACTTGGAAGCCGTCAGTTGGTTCATGGGGGTACTCCTGCCAGTTGGCGTGGAACGGTGATGATCTCGCAGTACATTATGCGAGCCGAATCACATTAGATAAAGCGACTTCTTCTGAGGGGTATCGGTTACTTCCAATAATCAATTGAGTATTGGCCGAATCCAGGCATAAAAAAAGCAGCTCCGGGGAGCTGCCTTCTCTCTTTGGAGCGGACGACGAGATTCGAACTCGCGACATCCACCTTGGCAAGGTGGTGCTCTACCAGCTGAGCTACGTCCGCACATGCTGCCTGCCGGGCTGATGCCTGGCCTTCAACAACAAACAAGTTGCCTTGTTCTGGTGGGCGATACTGGGATCGAACCAGTGACCTCTTCCGTGTCAGGGAAGCGCGCTACCGCTGCGCCAATCGCCCGTTACCGGGTCCTTCATAAGGAGAGCGGACGACGAGATTCGAACTCGCGACATCCACCTTGGCAAGGTGGTGCTCTACCAGCTGAGCTACGTCCGCACATGCTGCCTGCCGGGCTGATGCCTGGCCTTCAACAACAAACAAGTTGCCTTGTTCTGGTGGGCGATACTGGGATCGAACCAGTGACCTCTTCCGTGTCAGGGAAGCGCGCTACCGCTGCGCCAATCGCCCATGCATCCAGCCAGCAGCTGGAAGACATGGTTTTCACCGAGGTGGGTACGGGATTCGAACCCGTGTATACGGCTTTGCAGGCCGCTGCCTCGCCTCTCGGCCAACCCACCGTGTAAGCAGGATTCCGAGGAATTCTTGCCTTGACAGTGCCTTGCGAGCGGACGACGAGATTCGAACTCGCGACATCCACCTTGGCAAGGTGGTGCTCTACCAGCTGAGCTACGTCCGCAGTGTCGTTTCGGCGGGCAGCCATGCAGGCATTCCGTCGCTTTCCGACGAGTAAAAACTCTATAGGAGGTTGCAGGAAACTCCAAATCGGTAGCCTGCTTTTGATCGAGGAGCCCGCTGGATCCTTGTATTTACGCGGATCTGGGTGAGTTTCATGGCTGTAATTCCACTCTTGTAGTTCTGGGTGAGGCTAGGGGTAATGATCCGTTTTGCATTCCGGCAATGGTCCGTTAGTGTTTTCTATGCACCTGGGCGATTGGCGCAGTGGTAGCGCGCTTCGTTCACACCGAAGAGGTCACTGGTTCGAACCCAGTATCGCCCACCACCTGTTTGCAGTGGTTAAACCCCGTTTGGACTGATTGAGCCAGTCCGGACGGGGTTTTTCTTTGCAGCATGCTCGTGTGGCGGATTGCGGGTTTCTGCGTCACGAACTGCGTTGATGCGACACACATCAGCATGCGCGAACAAGAAGACTCGGAATCACCTGCGGCCTCCACGGAACCTGCCACGCCCTTCGCGGATCTCGCTCCGACCGCCCCGATCCTCGCCGGCAAGCTCGCCAGGCTCCCTCCTGAGCAACTGGCGTTGATCTTCCCGCGGATGAATTCTGTCGGCCCTCTATGACACAGTCTTTGTATGACTGCTCCACTGCTTGCCCACGCTACTGACTACGGCCGGATGTACGCCCGCTCCACAACTGAGCAATTTTCCGTGCCGTCGATTACTACGGTGATCGGACAACAGGCGCACGCCTTGGACGGATGGTTCAGTTACATGGGGGCGAGCAGCCTGGCCGCGGATCCTGAGCTTCCCTCGATTCTCGGGAGCCCGGCGAAAATCCGTCAGGCCATCAACAAGGCGTCCAAAGCCGCGGAGGTTTACCGGGATGCGGCGGCCGCGCGCGGTGACCGCGTCCACACGTACTGCGAACAGGTAGCGTTGCGGGCGATGGGGCGCCCTCACCGAATGCAGGAATGCAGGGACGACCTCGCTGCCCACGGTGAACAGGCCTTTGCCGCGCGGTTTGACGAATGGTGGGAGCTCTACCGGGTGGAGCCCCTGGCGCCGGAGATCACTGTGTGGAACAAAACAGTGGGTTATGCCGGGACGTTGGACCTCGTAGCCCGGATCAACGGTCGCATCTGCCTGATTGACTACAAAACCAAGGGGACTACCAGGGACGGGACAGTCAAGGCCCTGGATGACAAAGTGGTCATGCAACTCGCGGCGGGGATGAAAGCCGAGGAAAGCCTGGTGGATCCTGTTGCAGGTGAATGGGAGCCTTGGAAATACGGAGACAGCCCCATGCTGCTTGCGGTGGCCATCGGTGAGACCGAAGTCAGGCCGCAGCGGGCCAACCCGGACATCCTCAAGCATCATTGGTGGAAGTTCTGTGCCCTGCGGCGGGTGTGGGAGATGTCAGCGGACGTTGTCGCAGCAGGGCAGCCATTGCTGCCTGTTGCTCCGCCGGTCTTCGCGTCAGCCGGAGCGGCACCGACACCGGCCTTGTCCTCAACTAAACTGGCTTAGGCTCCGCAACAACCGGAACCTGGTTTGACGATCGTGAGGACTGACAGCAGATGGCAATTTTGAGTATCCGAATCATCGGGGACCCGGTGCTGCGCACCGTAGCTGACCCCGTCACCGATTTCGGTCCGGAGCTCGCCAAGCTGGTAGCTGACATGACGGAAACCATGGAGGACGTTGAGGGCGCAGGTCTCGCCGCGCCGCAGGTGGGCGTCAGCCAGCGCGTGTTTACCTATCGCATCGGGGGAGTGGAAGGCCACATCATCAATCCGGTCTTGGAAAACAGTGAGGACTTCCAGCCGGACGAGGTAGAGGGTTGCCTTTCCATTCCCGGCCTGGGCTTCCCTGTGCGTCGCTTCCGGGCTACCCGGGCAACCGGCGTGGACCTGAATGGCAATCCGGTCTCGGTAGAGGCTGAAGGTATGCTCGCCCGCTGCTTCCAACACGAGACAGATCACCTTGATGGTGTCTTGTACACAGACAGGCTGGAAGGCGACGACCGTAAGGCCGCCCTCCGCGCCATCCGGAATGCCAACTACCACGCGATTACCGAGCAAACCACGTCCAAGCGCGCCAATTCCGTCGGGTCCAGTTTTGGCGGCGGAAGCTTCGGGGCGCCCGAGTGAGGGTACTCTTCGCCGGAACGCCGTCTGTGGCTGTGCCGTCCCTTGACGCGCTGATCAAGGCCGGCTTCGACGTCGTGGCGGTTCTCACCCGGCCGGACGCGCCCGTGGGCCGCAAACGTGTCCTGACTCCTTCGCCTGTGGCTGCCCGGGCGATGGAACTCGGTATCCAAGTCATTCGCGCGGCAAAGGTTGACGCCGACACGACGGCCAGAATCGCGGAGTTCGCTCCCGACGTCGCCGCCATCGTTGCTTACGGCGGCATCGTTCCCAAAGCTGCTTTGGGTGTCCCCCCACACGGCTGGGTCAATCTGCACTTCTCCCTACTTCCGGCTTGGCGCGGCGCGGCCCCCGTACAGCGTTCCATCATCGCGGGCGACGACGTCACCGGGGCGGCCACCTTCCAGCTCGAAGAAGGCCTCGATACTGGGCCCGTATTCGGGACGTTGACCGAGACAGTTCGTCCCGAAGATACCGCGGGCGATCTCCTCGAGCGACTGTCCATAAGCGGCGCGGTTCTGCTGAGCCAGACCCTTTCCGCCATTGATGCGGGTCAGGCTGCTCCACAGCCTCAAAACGGGGAGATCTCCCTCGCGCCCAAACTGACGCTCGATGACGGACGCCTGGACTGGCAGCAGCCGGCCCTTGCCTTGAACCGCCGTGCCCGCGGAGTTACTCCTGAACCCGGCGCATGGACAACCTTGGAAGGCCAACGGGTCAAACTTGAACCAGTAGCTCTCCGTCCCGAAATCAAGGACCTTCCTCCGGGAAGCATTCGGGTGGAGGGCAAGTCGGTTCTGGTGGGTACAGGTTCCCATGCAGTGGAGCTTGGCCGGATCCAACCGGCTGGTAAGAAAATGATGTCGTCGGCCGATTGGGCCCGCGGCTTGGCGACACCCGAGAGAGTGGTATTCGAATGAGCGAGTCCGGCCGCCGAGGCCCCAACAACAGCGGGAGCCGGGACGGCGGCGGGGCGGGAAACCGAGACTCGCGGGGCAACCGTGGAGCCCGTGGCGAGAGCAAGCGCGACGCCCAGGGCCGGGAGCGAAACAGGGGACCGCAGAGGGGCTTCACGAACAACGCCCCGTCGCAGCGTACGCGCCGCGCAGATCCAGCCAGACTGGTTGCTTTTGAAGTGCTCCGCGCGGTTGCTTCCGAGGATGCCTACGCAAACCTTGTGCTTCCGGCGCGCATCCGGGAACACCGGCTGGACCGTCGGGATGCCGGCTTCGCCACTGAGTTGAGCTACGGCGCTTTGCGTGGCCAGGGTACCTACGATGCCATTCTTGCCCGTTGCGTGGACCGCCCGTTGGAGCAACTGGATCCTGCAATCCTGGATGCCCTGCGGATCGGCGCGCACCAGCTGCTCTCCATGCGCGTTCCCGCCCATGCCGCGCTGGACCAGACTGTCGGCTTGGCACGCGCGGTCATCGGTGCCGGCCCGTCGGCCCTTATTAATGCGGTACTTCGCAAGGTCACTGCCCACAGCATGGCCGAGTGGTTGGAGATCCTGCTGGATGACGAATCCGACGAAACCAAAATCGCTGCCTTGCGCCATGCGCACCCTGAATGGATTGTTCGGGCACTACGCCAATCTTTGGTGAACCATGGTCGCCCCAAAACCGAGATTGATGCCCTGCTGGAGGCAGATAACGCGGCCCCGGTGGTCAACTTGGTGGCCTTGCCCGGACTGGGCAATCTCGACGAGGCTTTCGATAATGGAGCGACCGCCGGTGAGTTGGTGGAAGATTCGGCTCTGTCCGCTGGCGGTGACCTCGGCCGTTTCGAATCGGTCCGGCGCGGAACCACGCGTGTCCAGGACGTCGGATCACAGCTTGTGGCGCGTGCGTTGGCCGGAGTCGAGCTGGGGGAGTCGCCTGAACGGGGTGAGCGATGGCTGGACTTGTGCGCCGGCCCCGGGGGTAAGGCGGCTCTTTTGGCTGCCCTGGCGTACCGTGACGGCGCAACCCTCCTGGCCAACGAACCTGCACCGCACCGGGCCAAACTTGTTCAGCAAGCACTCTCGGCTGTTCCCAACGAGGCCTGGGCAGTGCGGACCGGCGATGGTCGTGAAGTGGGTGCAGAGCAGCCCGAGACTTTTGACCGTGTCCTCGTGGACGTACCATGCAGCGGTCTTGGAGCCTTGCGACGACGACCCGAATCGCGGTGGCGCCGCTCGCCCAAGGACATCGGCGATTTGGGGCCGCTGCAGCGTGATTTGCTGAAGTCCGCGCTTGATGCCGTCAAGCCCGGCGGCGTGGTGGCGTACGTGACGTGTTCGCCACATCCGGCTGAAACCACAGCTGTTGTTACTGACGTGCTGGCCAGGCGTGGGGACCTTGAACTCCTCGACGCCGGACAAGCGTTGGACGATGTCAGCCTCACCGGTAGCCTCGGCGCCGGTCACGAGCTCACTGCCCAGTTGTGGCCGCACGTTCACCAGACGGATGCCATGTTCATGGCGATCATCCGTAAAAAGCCGTAGTCTCCAAAACCTAGCCGCAGGGGTCGGTTCTTTGCCCCTCTGCGGACTATCACCGACCCGAAGGGGCTGCCTTGTCTCAGTGCTGTATCAACCCGAGCATCCTTTCAGCGGATTTCGTCAACCTTGAGGCGGAACTCCAACGGATCAGCAATGCGGATGCCGTCCACGTGGACGTCATGGACAACCACTTTGTACCCAACCTGACGCTCGGGTTGCCGGTGGTGCAGAGAATTCAAGCCGTCAGTCCGGTTCCGCTGGACGCGCATCTGATGATTTCCGACGCCGACCGCTGGGCACCCGCTTACGCGGATGCCGGTGTCGCTTCGGTGACGTTCCATGCCGAGGCAGCCATGGCGCCCGTCAAGCTTGCCCGCGAGTTACGTGCCCGCGGGTCCAAGGCAGGTATGGCCCTGCGCCCGGCCACGCCCGTTGAGCCCTACCTGGACATGCTTAGCGAGCTGGACATGCTGCTGATCATGACGGTGGAGCCCGGATTCGGGGGGCAGTCATTCCTGGACATCACCTTGCCCAAGATCCGTCGTGCCCGCGCGGCAATCGAAGGCTCGGGCATCGGCGTTGCCATCCAGGTGGATGGCGGCATCACTGAGGAAACCATTGTGCGGGCTGCTGAGGCAGGGGCCAACGTGTTCGTTGCGGGCTCGGCAGTCTATGGGCATCAGGACCCTGCAGAAGCCATCGACCGGCTCCGCGCGGCGGGCCAGGCGGCTTCCGCGACGAAAGCCTGACGACCGTCACCACATGTTACGAAGATGGCCCGGGAATAGCCCGGACATCTTGGTAGTTGTGGCAGAATAACAACACACATACGTGCTCCGGGGTCGGTGTAAGTCCGAACCGGCGGTTATAGTCCGCGACCCGCGAGCCATTGGATACCCAAGAGATTGGGCACTCGGTGGCAGACGGTTGAACTGGTGAAATTCCGGTACCGACAGTTAAAGTCTGGATGGGAGAAGCACGTACAGTCATGCCTTGGGCGTTCTTTTGCGAACGCCCGGCATTGCGCTGTCGTACACCCCCGGAGTCATCGCGGCTTACTGGGAAGGAACGGCATGGACTTTCTGCGATGGCTCTTCGAAGCACAGATCCCCGTTGGAGGATCTGCTCTTGTCTTACGCGAAGTGCTTGGTAACATCTTTGGGCTCCTCAGCGCCCTCGGCGGTATGCGCCGCAAAGTCTGGGCTTGGCCAATCGGCATCGTCGGTAACCTCCTCCTGCTCACGGTCTTCCTGGGCAACGTCTTCGGCGCAGCAGCGCCAGCCACGTTGTGGGGACAGGCTGCACGCCAAATCATGTTCATCGCCGTCGCCATCTATGGCTGGTACCGGTGGCAGCAGGGCCGGCAATCAAGCACCCAAGGGCGCGCCATCGTCCCCGGTTGGGCCAGCAATAAGGTCCGCATCGCCCTGATCGGTGCGATGGTGGCCGGCACGGCAGCATTGACGCCCTTGTTCGATGCCCTTGGCTCCTACCCGCCCGTTTGGGCCGATGCTTGGACCTTCATGGGCTCCTTGTTGGCAACATACGGTATGGCCCGTGGATGGACCGAGTTTTGGCTGATCTGGGTGGCCGTTGACATCGTGGGCGTGCCACTGCTGTTCAGCGCCGGCTACTACGCCAGCGCGGTCATGTACCTGTTCTACGGCTTCTTCACCCTCACCGGGTTTTTCGTATGGTGGCAGGCCGAAAAGCGTGAACGTGCCGGCCGCGATACCATCCCTGCAGCCGTTGCCGTATCCGCGGGAGCTGTCCAGTGAGCTTCGCCAATTCGCCTTACACCGCTGCAGAGAGTGCGGCCATGGAGGCCGCATTGGCGGCGGCCCTTGCCGGTCCCCGGGGAGCCAATCCGTTGGTGGGGGCGGTGATCCTCAGTCCCGAGGGCGAGCAACTGGCAAGTGGTTATCACCGAGGAGCCGGAACGGCCCATGCTGAAGCCGACGCGATTTCCGAAGCCCGCAAGAGGGGTGTGGACACTGTGGGAACCACCATGGTTGTCACCCTGGAGCCCTGCAACCATGTGGGTCGAACCGGACCCTGCGCCCAAGCGATCATTGCCGCAGGAATCGCTAAGGTGATTTACGCCGTCGACGATCCCCATGATCCCGCCGCGGGCGGTGCGCGGACCCTCACTGCCGCCGGTGTTGAGGTCAGGTCCGGGCTGGAGAGCCGGAAGGCGCTGGACCTGAACCGTGACTGGTTCGACGCCGTTGCGGCCAAGCGTCCTTTCGTCACCTTGCATATCGCCCAGACCCTGGACAGCCGCATCGCGGCGGTGGACGGCACCAGCCAGTGGATTTCCTGCCCGGAGTCGCTCGCTGACAACCACGGACTGCGGGGACTTATCGACGCGATCCTGGTAGGCACCGGAACCGTGCTGGTCGACAACCCGCGGCTGACGGCTCGAACCCCGGAGGGCGAACTGTCGCCCCACCAGCCCATACGCGCCGTCATGGGCCTGCGGGAAGTCCCCGAAGATGCCGCAGTCCGCGGAACTGATGGGCGTTTCGTCCACCTGCCCACACGGGATCCGGCAGAAGCCCTGGGCATGCTGTTCGAACAGGGGGTCCGCCACCTCATGGTGGAAGGCGGCTCGTCAATTCTGAGCACGTTCCTCGCCGCAGACCTCGTGGACGAACTGATCGTCTATCTGGCCCCGACGTTGCTGGGATCCGGAACTCCGGCTCTGCACGACCTCGGTATCACCACGCTGGCAGACGCCCAGCACTGGTCTTGGGACGAAGCCGGTGGCGGCGCTGTGCGCATCCTCGGCAACGACCTTCGGCTCCACCTGCGGTCCCCACGGGGGGCAGCCAGCAGTATCAAGAATTCGATTCCGCAGAAGAATTTGGCTTCACACAGTGAAGCTGCGGAATATGTCACAGGAGGACACTGATGTTTACGGGAATCGTTGCTGAGCAAGGCACCGTGCTGGGGATTGAGCACGACGGCGACACCAGCGCCACACTGCGGCTGAAAGCGCCCACCACAGCCAGCGACCTGGGATTGGGCGGATCCATTGCCGTCAACGGGGTGTGCCTTACCGCAACCGCAATTGACGGCCAGGAGTTCAGCGTGGACGTCATGGGCGAGACCTTGGTCCGGACCACCATCGGCGAGCTTTCAGAGGGAGACGCCGTGAACTTGGAACGCTGCGTTCCGGCCGGCGGGCGGTTGGACGGCCATGTTGTCCAGGGCCATGTGGATGGTGTCGGTGAACTGCTGGAACGCGAGCCGCTGGGAAACTGGGACCGGCTGCGGTTCGGCGTGCCGGCCCCGCTGGCACGGTATATCGCCGAAAAAGGGTCGATCGCCGTCGACGGTGTCTCCCTGACCGTGACAGCGGTCAGTCCTGCTGCCGAAGCGGCACCGTGGTTTGAAGTGGGACTGATCCCCACCACCTTGGAAGAAACAGGCCTGGGCGCCAAAACGGTGGGAAGCCGTGTGAACCTTGAGGTTGACGTGCTGGCCAAGTACACCGAACGCCTGCTGTCCTTCGCGCCCGTCCAGGGAGGCGCACGATGAGCGCCCCCGCCAAGACAACTCCCGCCGGCCCTGGCCGCACCGGGCTCGATCCTGTTGAGTCAGCCATCGCGGCGATGGCCGCGGGCAAGGCCGTGATCGTGGTGGACAACGAAGACCGCGAGAATGAAGGCGATATCATCTTCGCTGCTAAGCACGCCACGCCTGCCCTCATGGGCTGGACTATCAGGTATTCGTCCGGCGTCATCTGTGTCCCCTTGGATGAAGAGCGTGCAGACACCCTCATGTTGCCGCCCATGGTGCAAATCAACCAAGATGCTAAGGGTACTGCCTATACTGTTTCCTGTGACGCCGCGATCGGAGTCAGCACCGGAATCTCCGCCACAGACCGGGCCTTGACGGCCCGGATTCTGGCGGATTCAAGCAGCACTCCGGCTTCCATCACCCGCCCCGGGCATATTTTCCCGTTGCGGGCAGTTAAAGGGGGAGTGCGTGAACGTCCAGGCCACACGGAAGCTGCCGTGGACCTGTGTCGTCTTGCCGGGCTGGCTCCGGTGGGCGTGATCGCAGAGTTGGTACATGACGACGGTGAAATGATGCGGCTGGACAGCCTGCGTGACTTCGCCGCTGACCATGGATGCCCCCTCATCTCCATAGAGGACCTGGTGTCATATGTTGAAGCGGTAGAGTCCCAGGCGGCACATGTTTCACAGGACGAGGAGAAGCGATGACCGCATCGACCACACGCAACAGCGACCATACCGGCCCCGCGCCGCACCCTGTGACGGGCGGGCCGATTGTGCAGCTGCCTACGGCTTTTGGTGACTTCGTGGCACAGGCGTGGACGGACCTTGAGACCGGCCACGAGCACATTGCCGTGAGTTCCCCCAACCCGCCCGCGGGCGGCCGTGCACCCTTGGTACGGCTGCATTCCGAGTGCCTTACCGGCGACGTGTTCGGTTCCTACCGCTGCGACTGCGGAGAACAGCTGGCCTTCGCACTGGAACTCATCCACGCAGAGGGCGGCACCCTGCTCTACCTGCGCGGCCAGGAGGGCCGTGGCATCGGGCTGGCCAATAAGATCAAGGCTTACGCGCTCCAGGAAGCCGGTTTCGATACTGTTGAAGCCAATGAGCAGCTGGGTTTGCCGGTTGACGCGCGCTCATACGCTGCGGCAGGTCAGATCCTGGCCGAGATGGGCCTCCACGAAGTCCGGTTGCTGAGCAACAACCCGGACAAGCAGCACCGCCTGGACAAGGCCGGGGTAACTGTTGTGGAGATGGTGCCCACCGAAGTGCCGTCGCGTGAACAGAACCTGCGCTACCTGCAGACCAAGAAGGACCGGATGGACCACAGGCTGACGCTCGATGTTGAGCCGGTCAGCAATGGCAAGACACCGGCACCCAACCCCTTTGACAACAACCAAGACTGATCGGATTCACAGCAAACATGAGCGGCCACGGCGCACCCACTATTGACCTCACCACCCTCAACCCCGGGGAAACCTCGCAGCTAAAGCTCGCCATTGTGGCGGCAAGCTGGCACACGCAGATCATGGACGGGTTGGTTGACGGCGCCCTGCGCGCAGCCAAGGAAGCCGGCATCGCGGAACCCACGCTGCTGCGGGTTCCGGGCAGCTTTGAGCTTCCTGTTGCTGCGGCCAGGCTCGCGCCGCACTTTGACGCCGTCGTAGCACTTGGCGTGGTTATCCGCGGCGGAACGCCGCACTTCGACTACGTCTGCCAGGCCGCGACGTCGGGACTCACCGACGTCAGTGTCCGCACCGGCGTACCGGTCGGGTTCGGCGTCCTCACCTGTGACACCGAGCAACAGGGCATCGACCGTGCAGGCCTTCCCGGTTCCAAGGAGGACAAGGGCCATGAAGCAGTGACCGCTGCCTTGGCCACGGCTGTGACCCTGAAGCAGTTCAGCTAGAAGCACTGGTTGCCGAGGGGGATGTGGGTGTGTCTTCACTCACATCCCCTTCGTCATGCAACGCCCCAACAAGCGGTGGCCGCCCCCGAGCAAGTAGTCTGGAGGGCGTGAAGAATTTCGAGACGCTGTTCGCAGAACTGAGTGAGAAAGCAGCGACCCGCCCGGCAGGCTCGCGCACGGTTGCCGAACTGGACTCCGGAATCCACGGCATCGGCAAGAAGGTGGTCGAAGAGGCCGCCGAAGTCTGGATGGCCGCGGAGTACGAATCGGACGAAGCCGCTGCTGAGGAAATCTCCCAGTTGCTCTACCACCTGCAGGTCCTCATGCTCGCCAAGGGCCTCAGCCTGGAGGACGTTTACAAGCATCTCTAGCCACGCCACTCCGCCTGCCTTTTGCGGAGCCCCCCTGCGTGGCCAAGGTGCCTGAAAACCTCCATTCCAAAAAGAAAGTCTCCTAATGCTCCGTGTAGCAGTCCCCAACAAGGGATCCCTGTCCGAAGCGGCCTCGGCAATGTTGTCCGAGGCCGGTTACCGCCAGCGCCGCGACACCCGCGAACTGGTCATGGTTGATCCTGACAATGACATTGAGTTCTTCTTCCTGCGTCCCCGCGACATCGCCGTCTACGTAGGCCAGGGAACCCTGGACGTCGGCATCACTGGCCGCGACCTCTTGCTTGACGCCAAGGTGGAAGCCGAAGAACTGCTTCCCCTGGGCTTCGCCCCGTCCACGTTCCGGTTTGCCGGTCCCGTAGGTGACTTCACCGGCGTCGAGCAGCTTGAAGGCAAGCGCCTGGCCACCAGCTACGACGGTCTCCTGCGCGACTACCTCGCCGAGCGCGGCGTGAACGCCAAGGTGGTCCGCTTGGACGGTGCCGTGGAATCATCTGTGCGGCTCGGCGTCGCGGACGCCATTGCCGACGTCGTTGAAACAGGTAATACCCTCAAGGCTGCCGGTATGGAGATCTTTGGCGATCCCATCCTGAAGTCAGAGGCGGTGCTGATCCGCCGCTCCGGCTCCGGTGGCGCCGCCAACGGGACGGCCAAGGAAATCGAGATCCTCATTCGTCGCCTGCAGGGCGTTCTTGTGGCACGTCAGTACGTGCTGATGGATTACGACATCCGCAAGGATCTGGTGGAAGACGCGGCAGCACTGACGCCGGGCTTGGAGTCGCCCACCGTTTCGCCGCTTCGCGATTCCGAGTGGGTTGCCGTCCGGTCCATGGTTCCCAAAAAGGAAACCAACCGCATCATGGACGAGCTTTACGACCTCGGCGCACGCGCCATCCTGGTCAGCAGCATCCACGCCTGCCGTATCTGAGCTGCTCATTGAAACAGCAGAGCCCAGCAGAAACTAGGAGCAGCACATGGCTGTAGCCGTACGCGTCATACCCTGCCTGGATGTCGACGCCGGCCGCGTCGTCAAGGGCGTCAACTTTGAAGGACTCCGCGACGCCGGTGACCCGGTGGAACTCGCCCACCGATACGACAATGCCGGGGCCGACGAACTGACGTTCCTGGACGTCACTGCGTCGTCCGGAAACCGCGAAACCACGTTTGACGTCGTTCGCCGCACCGCAGAGGAAGTGTTCATTCCCCTGACCGTGGGTGGAGGCGTCCGTGGTGTTGCCGAGGTGGACAAGCTCCTGCGCTTTGGTGCGGACAAGGCGTCCATCAATACCGCTGCCGTTGCCCGGCCCGACGTCATTGACGAAATCACCCGCCACTTCGGCTCGCAGGTGCTGGTGCTCTCCGTGGATGCGCGCCGTACGCGCGAGGGTGACCAGCCGACGTCGTCCGGTTTCGAAGTGACCACCCACGGTGGCCGCACAGGTACCGGAATCGACGCCATTGCCTGGGCCAAGGAAGCAGCCGATCGGGGTGTGGGAGAAATCCTGCTCAACTCTATCGACGCGGACGGCACGAAGGACGGATTCGATCTCGAATTGATTCGCCTGGTTCGTGCCGCGGTGAACATTCCGATCATCGCTTCGGGTGGGGCAGGAGTGCCTGCGCACTTCCCGCCGGCCGTGGAGGCAGGCGCTGACGCCGTACTGGCGGCATCCGTGTTCCACTTCGGCCCGGACGACATGATTGCCCAGGTCAAGACTGCGATTCGCGACGCTGGTTTCGAAGTCCGCTAGCTTTTAGGCTTAACCGCAAGGGAGGGTCACCGTGCAGGTGACCCTCCATTGTTGGTTTAGAGGCCGATGTCAGCGGACTGCAAGAGGGCGACGGCGTCCGGCTGGCCTTCGAAGGTAACGAGGGCCTGGCTGGTGCGGCCGTGCGCGTGCATGAGCAGTTCGCCGGGCTCGCCAACGATTGCTACGGAGACGGGGGCCCGCTTGGCTACGTGCCGGGGGCCGGTGGGCCGCACAAGCACGATGCCGAGGTCTACACCGCGGTATAGGAATGCGGCGCGTTTGATCAGTTCGTCCCAGAGGGCGTCCGAATAGGCCTGGTCGAGGGCCCGGGGCGCCCAGCGGTCGCCGGCGCGGCGAATATCCTCAGTGTGCACGAAGTACTCAATGAGGTTGGACGTCTCATCCAGTGCCTTGATCTTCAACGGTGAAAGGGCCGGAGGGCCTGCACGGAAGGTCTTGATGAGGTCGGCGTAGGCCTCTGAGCTCTTCAGCTTGGCTGCAAGTTTGGAGGTGGCTTTTTCGGATGCCTTGCCCAGGCTGGGGATCAGCAGGCCCAAGCCCACCGCAATCTTCCGTTCGCGCAGGTACAAGTGCGCGGCAAGATCCCGGGTCAACCACCCTTCACAGAGCGTGGGGGAGTCAGGCCCGGCCGCCAGCAGGGTTTCGGCCAGAACTTCTCGGGAAGGATCGACGAAATGCATCACTTGTGAAACTAGCACGATCGGAGCACTCTTGCGCGGTGGAACCGCCGCAGAATCCGGCTCCCGCCGAAGGCACTAGACTTGATCTGATGTCAGAGCAGTCCGCCCCCAGCCCAACTCCTGCCGCGGAGCTTTCCAGCGACCCCGCGAGCCCCTTGCCGCAGGAGATCGCCAGCGTCCTTAAACGGGATGCTTCCGGCCTCGTCGCAGCAATCGTTCAGCAGCACGACACCAACGAGGTCCTCATGCTGGGCTGGATGGATGACGAAGCACTCCACCGCACCATGACGTCCGGCAGGGTCACGTTCTACTCCCGTTCCCGCCAGGAATACTGGCGCAAGGGCGATACCTCCGGACACGTACAGTTCGTGAAGTCTGTCGCCCTTGACTGCGACGGCGATGCCCTCCTGATCCGTGTGGACCAGATCGGCGCAGCCTGCCACACCGGAACCCGGACCTGCTTCGATGGTCGCGACTTCACAGTCGTTACGGGCCACCGCGAATAAGGCACCCACCACTTTCCACTGACGCACCACCTCAGACAATAAGGCGGAGAACATAGCCATGCAGGACCTTGGAATCATCAGCCCGGGCCTGGAAGAGTTCCGCGAACTCGCCGTCCACAGCCGTGTCATCCCTGTCCGACTCAAGGTTTTGGCCGACGCCGAGACCCCCATCGGCCTTTACCGGAAGCTGGCCAAGGGGCAGCCGGGTACCTTCCTGCTGGAGTCCGCTGCGGTTGGCGGCGCCTGGTCCCGCTATTCCTTCATTGGTTCCAAGTCGCGTGCAACGCTGACCACCAAAGACGGGGAAGCCTACTGGATTGGTGAGCCGCCCGTTGGCGTGCCGGTTTCAGGCAACCCCGTCGAAGCTGTGCGCGACACCATTGCTGCGCTGCAGACCGATCGCTTTGATGGCCTGCCGCCATTCACCTCCGGCCTGGTTGGCTTCCTTGGCTGGGAAGCCGTGCGTCACTGGGAGCGCCTCACATCCCCGCCCGAGGATGACCTCCAGTTGCCGGAGATGGCACTGAACCTGGTCACCGACATGGCGGTGCACGACAATGTGGACGGCACCGTCCTCCTGATCGCCAACGCCATCAACTTTGATGACAGTTCCGAGCGTGTGGATGACGCCTGGCACGACGCCGTAGCCCGGGTGAAGGGACTGCTGGACCAGATCAGCACACCTGTCGCCCAGCCGGTTTCCGTGCTGGAAAGTGCAGCGCTGGACTTCGCCTCCAGCGTGCAGGAACGCTGGGACGAGGCCAAGTATTTGGAGGCCATTGACCGCGGCAAGGAAGCCATTGTTGACGGCGAGGTTTTCCAGGTGGTGATCTCCCGGCGCTTCGAGATGGAGTGCGCCGCCGACCCGTTGGATGTCTACCGGGTCCTGCGCAATACCAACCCCAGCCCGTACATGTACCTCTTCAGCCTGCAGGACGCGGACGGCCGGGAGTACTCAATCGTTGGTTCATCACCCGAAGCGCTCGTGACGGTGACCGGTGAGGAAGTCATCACCCACCCCATCGCGGGTTCACGCCCCCGCGGAAAGACGGTTGAGGTCGATAAGGCCCTGGCAACGGAACTGCTGGCCGATCAGAAAGAGCGCGCCGAGCACCTGATGCTGGTTGATCTTTCGCGCAATGACCTCTCCAAGGTATGTGTGGCCGGAACGGTGGACGTCACGCAGTTCATGGAAGTGGAGCGGTTCAGCCACATCATGCACCTCGTGTCTACTGTGGTTGGCGAGCTCGCCCCCCATGCCAAGGCCTACGACGTCCTCAAAGCGACCTTCCCGGCCGGCACACTGTCAGGAGCGCCGAAGCCCCGCGCGCTGCGGCTGCTCGACGAGCTCGAACCGCACCGGCGGGGCATCTACGGTGGAGTGGTTGGCTACCTGGACTTTGCCGGCGACATGGACATGGCCATTGCGATTCGGTCCGCACTTCTCCGTGAGGGCCGCGCCTACGTGCAGGCCGGTGGCGGAATTGTGGCTGATTCCCACAAGCCTTCCGAAGCGTTGGAGACGGTGAACAAGGCCGCGGCGCCGCTAAGGGCAGTCCACACCGCAGGGTCGCTGCAGAACATTGCCGCGGACACCGTGCGTAATGCGGACGTATCCGACGACGGGACGCCCGCCTCGTGAGCACGGCATCATCAGCGCCTTCCGTCAGGCAGTCGCCGCGCTGGGCGCGAAAATCAACGCTGGTCCTTACCACCACGGTCCTTGCGTTGGCAGTTTTCGGAGCCACGACGCAGACCTGGATCGAAGTCCGCCTGGATCCCACCGGTGCATCCAACAGCGACCTCCATGTCCAAGGAAGCAAGGCGGCCACGGCCGTCACGGCACTGGCCGTCGTCGCTTTGGCGGGTGGCTTGGCTGCGTCCATTGCCGGAAAGATTGCCCGCTGGATCATCGCGGTCCTCATCGCTTTGTCTGCCGCGGGGATCATCCTCGCGGCTGTCACGGTGACACTGGATCCCCTTGGAGCCGCACAAGGATCCATCGCTGCAGCCACGGGAGTCTCAGGCGGGCAGGCCGACGCAGTTGTCACTGTGTTCCCGGTCCTTGCCATCGCTGCTGGTTCCCTTCTGGCGATCTGCGCGATTGTCCTGCCGCCGGCCGGGCGCCACTGGACCTCGCGAACCAAGTACGACGCCGGGGCGAGGGGCAAGAAGAGCGGCAACGAACCGGTGGACGAGATCGACAGTTGGGACAGCCTCTCGCGCGGTGAAGACCCAACCTAAGCACTCGCGTAGGACTTTGGGGCGGGTCCGGCGCAACAAAGCCGGTACCCGGCTGGCATGAGGTCCGGCGATGTCTCGGCCGTCGTCAATAAATGGCAGAATGTAAGCAGTATTCATCCTGAGGAGATTTCACATGAGCAAAACCACAGCGTCCAACAACCAAGCGGAATCCACCATGGCCAGCCACGCTGACGCCATCGGCCACGGAAACAGCCCGGCTGCCTGGACGTGCGTACTTGTGATGCTGGTCGGTGCCCTGATTTCCTCCATCGCGTTCGTCATCGCCAGCACCCCGATCTTCGTCGGCGGACTGGTTGTCATGGTTATCGGCCTGATCGTGGGCTTTGTCATGCGCAAGGCGGGCTACGGAGTTGGCGGCAGCAAGCTGCAGAACAACGGCCACTAATCGTGACCGTTCTTGATGACATCATTGTTGGAGTCAAGGAGGACATGGAGGTCCGTCGCGGCCTTGTGTCCCTTGCGGAGTTGAAGGAGCGTGCCGCAAACGCTGCTCCCGCTCGTGATGCGTGGGCGGCCCTTGGCGGCACGTCATCCATCCGCAACGACCTCAAAGTCATCGCTGAAATCAAGCGCCGCAGCCCCTCCAAGGGTGATCTCGCATCCATCGTTGATCCCGCGTCGCTCGCGGTGCAGTACGCCGACGGTGGAGCTTCGGTCATCAGCGTCCTCACTGAACAGCGCCGGTTCGGCGGCTCGCTGGCAGACCTCGACGCGGTGCGCGCCGCCGTCGAAACGCCGTTGTTGCGCAAGGACTTCACCGTTGACGAGTACCAGATCTGGGAAGCCCGTGCCCATGGCGCCGACCTCATCCTCCTCATCGTCGCGGCATTGTCCGACTCGGAGCTTGCCGACTTCAGTGCGCTGAGCCATGAGCTCGGGATGAACGTGTTGGTGGAAACCCACACTGAGGATGAAATCGAGCGCGCAGTTGCGGCGCAGGCCAGGATCATTGGCATCAATGTCCGCAACCTCAAAACGCTCGACGTCGATCGTTCCGTTTTCGGATCGTTGGCCGGTCTCATTCCGGCTGAGTCCGTCATCGTGGCGGAATCCGGTGTCAGGGGTCCTGAGGACGTCTCGAGTTATGCCGCGGGTGGTGCCAACGCCATTCTGGTGGGGGAAGCGCTGGTCAGCGACTCCACGCCGCGCGAACGCATCACTGAATTCAAGGCAGCTGGAGCTGCCGCCATCGCCGTCAGGAACTGAGGCAGTAACTGAATCACGGCGAATAATTGCAAGGCAGCCCGGGCAGAAGCCTGCGGCTGCCTTGTGGCACGTGGAACTACCCAATGAACTAACTGGAACAGGACGGTGAGACTGATGGTCGACGCGCCAACAGCCGGCTCAGAAGAGAATGCGGCGGACGCATTCCTCCAAGGTGGCCCTTCGCTGCGGAACGCATCGGGGCCCTACTTTGGCAGCTATGGCGGACGCTGGATGCCCGAGTCGCTCATCGCCGCACTTGACGAAGTCCAGGACACTTTTGAGAAAGCCAAAGCTGACCCCGATTTCATCGCGCAGCTGAAGGACCTCAACAAGAACTACTCCGGCAGGCCTTCCCTGCTGACCGAAGCCAAGCGCTTCTCGGAGCACGCCGGGGGAGCACGTATTTTCCTCAAGCGCGAGGACCTGAACCACACTGGTTCCCACAAGATCAACAACGTCCTGGGCCAGGCACTCCTCGCGAAGCGGATGGGCAAGACCCGCGTTATTGCGGAGACGGGTGCGGGTCAGCACGGCGTGGCAAGCGCGACGGCCGCAGCACTGCTGGGCCTCGAGTGCGTGGTGTACATGGGTGCTGAGGATTGCCGTCGGCAGGCTTTGAACGTGGCCCGCATGCAGTTGCTCGGCGCCACGGTGGTTCCGGTGACCAATGGTTCCCAGACCCTCAAGGACGCCATCAACGATGCCCTCCGGGATTGGGTCTCCAACGTGGAGCACACCCATTACCTTCTGGGTACTGCGGCCGGTGCGCACCCGTTCCCCGCCATGGTCCGCTACTTCCACGAGGTTATCGGTGAAGAAGCGCGCAGCCAGATCCTGGAGCAAACGGGCCAGCTCCCCGATGCCATCGCTGCATGTATCGGTGGTGGCTCGAACGCGATCGGTTTGTTCCACGCTTTCCTTGATGACTCGTCCGTGAAGATCTTCGGCTTCGAAGCCGGCGGCGAAGGTGTAGAGACCGGCCGCCACGCTGCAGCCATCTCCCTGGGCCGTCCCGGCGTACTCCACGGTGCCCGCTCATACCTCATGCAGGACGAAGACGGCCAGACCATCGAATCCCACTCCATTTCGGCCGGCCTGGACTACCCGAGCGTCGGTCCGGAGCACTCGTACCTGGCCGACATTGGGCGTGTAACCTACGAGGCCGTTACTGACACGGAGGCCATGGACGCGTTCAGCCTCCTCTGCCGAACCGAAGGCATCATCCCCGCCATTGAGTCCTCGCACGCCTTGGCCGGTGCCATCAAGATCGGCAAGCGGCTCACCGAGGACAAGGCGACTCCCTCGGACGTCACGGTGATCGTGAACCTGTCCGGACGTGGCGACAAGGACGTGGAGACTGCCGCTGCCTGGTTCAACATGTTGGACGAGGAAGGGCACGTCAAGGGCACTACGCTGTCCACTCGAAAGCCAAAGGGACCGGCTGAGCGCACGTCAGAAGCAGCCGTGGATGTCAACGAGGACCAGAACTGATGACTGAAGAATTCGCCAGCAAATCCGCCGCCGCCATTGACCGCGCCAAAGCAGAAGGACGCGCCGCCTTGGTGGGCTACCTGCCCGCGGGCTACCCCACGGTCCAGGAGAGCATTGAGGCCGGCATTGCCCTTGCCCGCAACGGCGCTGACCTCATCGAAATCGGGATCCCGTACTCCGACCCCGTGATGGACGGCCCGGTCATCCAGGCCGCCACAACCGAAGCGATTTCCAAAGGATTCCGCGTCGCGAACGTTTTTGACGTCGTTGCGGGCATTACTGCTGCTACGGATGCGGCAGTTCTGGTCATGACGTACTGGAACCCGGTCATGCGCATGGGCGTCGACGAGTTCGCCCGGCGGCTGGCCGAAGCCGGGGGAGCAGGGCTCATCACCCCGGACCTGGTCCCTGACGAGGCTCATGAGTGGTTCGAAGCCTCAGACAGGTACGGCTTGGACCGGGTGTTCCTTGTGGCACCCTCGTCCACCCCGGAGCGACTGGACATGACGGTCAAGGCAAGCCGTGGATTCGTCTACGCAGTCTCGATCATGGGTGTCACCGGAACGCGCACCTCCGTCAGTAGCAGTGCCGAAGACGTCGTGGCCCGCGCCCATGCGGCCGGTGCCGAGCGGGTCTGCGTCGGTTTGGGCGTTTCCAACCCGGACCACGTCCGCGAGATCGCTGCCTATGCGGACGGCGTGATCGTCGGCACCGCTTTGGTGGCGGCCCTCCGCGATGGCGGCGTAGACGCCGTCGGACAACTCACCAAGAACCTCAGCGCCGGCCTGGGCCGCGCAGCTGCAGAAGCCTAGGAAAAGGAAACAGCGAAGCGAATGCAGACCGTCCTCCACGCTGCGGCAATGGTCCCCTTGAGTATCCCGAGCCCATCGTGGTCCGGTTTCGACATTCCGCTGCCGTGGGGGACGTTGCGCATCCACGCTTACGCCCTTTGCATCCTGGCGGGCATCATCGTTGGATTGTGGCTGACCTCTGCCCGTTGGAAGCGTCGCGGGACGCCTGAAGGCAGCCTTTGGGACATCGCCATCTGGGCGATTCCGTTCGGAATCATCGGCGGCCGCCTCTACCATGTGTTTTCTTCACCGGATGCGTACTTTGGTCCAGGTTTTGACGGCACAGGGGACCTCTCCCTGATTCCGCAAATTCAGCGTGGTGGTTTAGGTATTTGGGGTGCCGTGATCCTCGGTGCCGTCGGTGCGTGGATCGGCTGCCGGCGAGCCGGCGTCAAGTTGACCGCGTTCCTCGACGCAGCTGCTCCCGGACTCCTGTTGGCCCAAGCCATCGGCAGATTGGGTAACTGGTTCAACCAGGAACTTTTCGGTGCCCCAACCACACTGCCGTGGGGTCTCGAAATTGATCCGGCCAACGCGAACTTCCCGGCCGACATGGCGGCAGGCACCCTTTTCCACCCGACGTTCCTGTACGAGATGCTGTGGAACCTCGCGGGTGTGGCCATCCTGCTGCTGCTGGACAAGAAGTTCAACTTCCGCTGGGGCCGGCTCTTCTGGCTGTACGCCGTGTACTACACCCTCGGCCGCGTGTGGATTGAAGCGTTGCGTATTGACGATGCAGAACAGATCAGCCTCTTTGGTATCACTACCAGGCTCAATGTGTGGACCAGCATCTTCGTCTTTATTGCCGCGCTGGCGATCTTCTTCATCCTTGGCAGGCGGGGTCGCCCGGTGCCCGACACTCCCTATTTGCCGGGCCGGGAGCCGGAAAAGAAGACGGAAAGCGACCCCGTTGCGGTGACGAGCGTCACCAGTCATGATGTGGACGCATCTGTCTCAGATACTGGTTCGCGTGGTAATCTCCCAGATAACCAAAGCGATCCGGGCCACGTTGACGAGCCGCAGGAATCAGCAGGGGATGCGGGTAAGGACAGTAAGTCCAGCACGGGTTCCACATCTGCTGCCACTGCCGCAAGGAAGGCCCCCGGATCCACGCCGAAAGCAGACGACACCAAGTAGTCGCGTTCGGTAAAGGGGCAACAGAGTCACCGCTCGTAGGGCCCAGTCCACAGCGTCGTGGCACCCCGGAAACCGGATCGCAGCATACCGATGTTCACTGGTCAAGCCGGGGCCAGAGATCTGCGTAACTGTTCGTTGCGCTGGATCGGCTGGCCTACAATTCCAATTACTAGCGCTTTGTTGTGCCCGTCACAGGGCAGGCAAGGTGGGGCCAACGTTGTCCCTTCCATACGCACGATCTCGAGGAAGGACGTCTCCCATGACCCATCTTCATAACCCCGGTTGGTCCGAAAATATCGAACCTCAGGGTGCCATGTCTCCGTTCAAGCGCTTTGCTGCGCTCCCGGAGGCCCAGGGTCTTTACAACCCTGATAAGGAGAAGGACGCCTGCGGCCTGGCTATTATTGCCACGCTCCGCGGGGAACCGGGATACGACATCGTGGAAGCGGCACTGACTGCCCTCCGCAATCTCGAACACCGCGGCGCCGTGGGCGCCGATGAAGGTACCGGCGACGGTGCGGGCCTGCTCATGCAGGTTCCGGACGAGTTCTTCCGGGCCGTCACCGAATTCGAACTGCCTGCCCCTGGCCAGTATGTGGTTGGCACCGCCTTCCTTCCCGCTGAGTCCCGCGAAGCAGAGACCGCGAAAGCCGGCATTGAAGCACTAGCAGCTGACGAGGGCCTGACGGTCCTTGGCTGGCGTGAGGTTCCCGTTGTCGCCGACCTCGTAGGGGCTATGGCGCGGGCCTGTATGCCGTACTTCTCGCAGCCTTTCTTTGCCTCAGCCACCGGTGAGCAGCTTGAGCACAATGAGCTGGATTCCCGCGCCTGGCGTATCCGCAAGCGTGCCCAGAACAAGTTCGGCGTGTACTTCCCGTCGCTGTCCTCGCGCACCATTGTGTACAAGGGCATGCTGACCACCGCCCAGCTGGAACCGTTCTACCCGGACCTTTCGGACAAGCGCTTCAAGACGAAGCTGGCAATCGTCCACTCGCGCTTCTCCACCAACACGTTCCCGTCATGGCCATTGGCGCAGCCTTTTCGTACCATCGCGCACAACGGTGAGATCAACACCGTCAAGGGCAACCGCAACTGGATGCGTGCCCGCCAGTCGCAGCTGGCCAGCCCCCTTTTGGGCTCGGTTCCCGAAGAGCTGTACCCGATCTGCACCCCGGGAGCCTCGGACTCGGCTTCCTTCGACGAGGTAGCGGAGCTCCTCTGGCTGTCCGGCCGCCCCATCACGCACTCCATCATGATGATGATCCCGGAAGCGTGGGAGAACCACGCCACCATGGATCCCGCCCGCCGTGCGTTCTACGAGTACCACTCCCTGCTCATGGAGCCGTGGGATGGTCCTGCCGCTGTCTCCTTCACTGACGGCAACCTCGTCGGCGCAACGCTGGACCGCAATGGCCTGCGCCCGGGACGCTACTGGATTACCGAAGACGGCCTGATCATCTTCGCCTCCGAAGTTGGCGTGATCGAGGTGGAGCCTTCCAACGTGGTCAAGAAGGGCCGTGTTGCCCCAGGCAAGATGTTCCTGGTGGACACTGAAGCCGGCCGCATCATCGATGACGTCGAGGTCAAGGCGGAGGTCGCTGCTGCCAATCCTTGGGCCGAGTGGCTCAAGGACAACCTGATCGACATCAACGAGCTTCCCGAGCGCGAGCACGTGGTCCACACGGCTGCCTCCGTGAACATCCGTCAGCGCACCTTCGGTTACACCACTGAAGAACTGAAGATCCTGCTCGGCCCGATGTCCCGCACCGGTGCAGAGCCCTTGGGAGCCATGGGTTCTGACACGCCTGTTGCTGTGCTTTCCAAGCGTCCGCGACTGTTGTTCGACTACTTCGTGCAGTCCTTCGCCCAGGTCACCAACCCGCCGCTGGATGCCATCCGCGAAGAGTTGGTCACCTCCCTGAAGTGCGCCATCGGCCCCAACGGCAACCTTTTGGATGGCAAGCAGGTCCGCCAGCCGCAGATCTCGCTGCCGTTCCCCGTGATCAACAACGATCAACTCGCCAAGATCGCGAACATCGAAAGCCCCGACGGCGACCGCATCGCCATGAAGGTCCGCGGCCTTTACCGCCCCGAGGGTGGAGAAGCGGCACTCCGTGCACGCCTGACCGAGATCTGCGAGCAGGTCTCCGGTGCAATCAACCGTGGCGTGCAGTACGTTGTGCTGTCCGACCGTGACTCGAACGCGCAGTGGGCTCCGATCCCTTCGCTCCTTCTGGTCAGCGCAGTCCACCACCACCTGCTCCGCAGCGCCAACCGCACCAAGACCGCGCTTGTGGTGGAGGCCGGCGACGTCCGCGAGACGCACCACGTGGCAGTCCTCATCGGTTACGGTGCATCTGCCGTCAACCCGTACCTGGCCATGGAATCGGTGGAACAGCTGATCTCCAACGGCGATGTGGTGGGCGTAACTCCGGAAGACGGCGTTTACAACCTCATCAAGGGCCTTGGCAAGGGTGTCCTGAAGATTATGTCCAAAATGGGCATCTCCACTGTGGCTTCATACACGGGCGCACAAACTTTCGAGGCACTGGGCCTGTCCCAGGAACTCGTGGACGAATTCTTCTCCGGCACGCACTCCCAGTTGGGTGGCGTTGGCTTGGACGTCATTGCTGCCGAAGTTTCGGCGCGCCACCAGATGGCGTACCCGGAAGGTGGCATCGAGCACCCGCACCAGCCGCTCCTCGGCGGCGGCGAGTACCAGTGGCGCCGCGACGGCGAACCGCACCTCTTCAACCCGGAGACGGTGTTCCGGCTGCAGCACGCCACCCGCGAACGCCGCTACGACATTTTCAAGTCCTACACCAAGGGCATTGACGATCAGTCCGAGAACCTGATGACCCTCCGTGGCCTCCTCAAGTTCAAGGATGGCGTCCGCCCGGCCGTTCCGCTCGAGGAAGTGGAGCCGGTTTCCAGCATCGTCAAGCGTTTCTCCACGGGTGCCATGAGCTACGGCTCCATCTCCAAGGAAGCGCACGAGACTCTCGCTATTGCCATGAACCGTCTGGGCGCCAAGTCCAACACCGGTGAAGGTGGCGAGGACGTTGACCGCCTGCTGGATCCGGAACGCCGTTCTGCCATCAAGCAGATCGCTTCCGGCCGCTTCGGTGTCACCAGCCTGTACCTGACCAACGCCGACGACATCCAGATCAAGATGGCACAGGGCGCCAAGCCCGGCGAAGGTGGCCAGTTGATGGCCCAGAAGGTTTACCCCTGGGTAGCCCGGACGCGTCACTCCACCCCCGGCGTAGGGCTCATTTCCCCGCCCCCGCACCACGACATCTACTCGATCGAAGACCTCGCGCAGCTCATCTATGATGCCAAGCGTGCCAACCCTTCAGCTCGTGTACACGTGAAGCTGGTTTCGGAAGTCGGGATCGGCACGGTGGCGTCCGGCGTCACCAAGGCGAAGGCCGACGTCGTGCTTGTATCAGGTCACGACGGCGGTACCGGCGCCTCGCCGCTGAACTCGCTGAAGCACGCGGGCGTGCCCTGGGAGCTCGGCCTTGCCGAGACCCAGCAGACCCTCATGCTCAACGGTCTTCGTGACCGTGTGGTGGTCCAGGTTGATGGCCAGCTCAAGACCGGCCGTGACGTCGTCATTGCTGCCTTGCTGGGTGGCGAAGAGTACGGCTTTGCCACCGCCCCGCTGGTGGTTTCGGGCTGCATCATGATGCGTGTCTGCCACCTGGACACCTGCCCTGTGGGTGTTGCCACGCAGAACCCGGAACTCCGCTCCCGGTTCAACGGAAAGCCCGAGTTCGTGGTCAACTTCTTCGAGTTCCTCGCAGAAGAAGTCCGCGAAATTCTTGCCGAGCTCGGTTTCCGGAGCCTGGAAGAGGCAATCGGCCATGCCGAGGTCCTCGACACCCGCGAAGCTATCGATCACTGGAAGGCCGAAGGCCTGGACCTCGACCCCATCCTGCACGGGCTGGAGTTCGACGACGATGTGCCGCTGCGCAACATGACCGGCCAGAACCACGAGCTGGACAAGCACTTTGACCAGCGGCTGATCACCATGGCGCAGGAAGCGCTCAGCGACCGTATGCCCGTCAAGATCACCCTGGACGTCATCAACACGGACCGTTCCGTGGGGACGATGCTCGGCCACGTGGTGACCAAGACGTTCGGCACCGATGTCCTGGCGACGGACACCATCGACGTCACGTTGAACGGTACCGCGGGCCAGTCCCTTGGCGCCTTCCTGCCTGCCGGCATCACGCTGCGCATGTTCGGCGACTCCAACGACTACGTCGGCAAGGGTCTCTCCGGTGGACGCATCATAGTTCGGCCGGACCGCACCAACGTGTTCCAGGCGGAGCGCAACGTCATTGCCGGCAATGTCATTGGTTATGGCGCCACCAGCGGCGAAATGTTCCTGCGGGGCCAGGTTGGCGAACGCTTCCTCGTCCGCAACTCCGGTGCGACCGCCGTCGTCGAAGGCATTGGCGATCACGGTTGTGAATACATGACCGGTGGCCAGACGCTGATCATTGGCCGCACCGGCCGCAACTTCGGTGCCGGCATGTCCGGTGGTACCGCCTATGTGCTGGACCTGCAGCCTGAGCGCGTCAACAAGATGGCCCTCGATACCGGCGAACTCCAGCTCTTGGAGCTCGACGCCGAGGATCGCGACATTGTCCACGGCCTGCTGACCAAGCACGTGGAGGAAACCGAATCCGTCCTGGCCGGCCGTCTGCTCGAAAACTTCGACGACACCGCCGCCCGCATCACCAAAGTACTGCCGCGTGACTACGCCGCAGTCCTGCAAACCCGTCTCGACGCGATCGAAGAGGGCCTTGACCCCGATGGCGAAGAAGTATGGTCTCGAATCCTGGAGGTAACCGGTGGCTGATCCACGCGGATTTCTGAAAGTCCGGCAGCGCGAGACGCAGCCACGCCGTCCCGTTCCGGTCCGCATTATGGACTGGAAAGAAGTTTACGAAGCCCAGGAAAAGGGCGTCCTGAAGAGCCAGGCCGGACGCTGCATGGACTGCGGCGTTCCGTTCTGCCACCAGGGCTGCCCGCTGGGTAACCTCATTCCCGAGTGGAACGACCTCGTATGGCGGGACAAGGGCGAAGAAGCGATTGAGCGCCTTCACGCCACGAACAACTTCCCGGAGTTCACGGGCCGGCTGTGCCCTGCACCCTGCGAAGCGTCCTGCGTGCTGGGCATCAACCAGCCTGCCGTGACCATCAAGCAGGTTGAGGTCTCGATCATCGACCAGGCCTTCGACAACGACTGGGTCCAGCCCCTTCCGCCGACGCGCCTCACCGGCAAGACTGTCGCCGTCGTGGGTTCCGGCCCCGCCGGCTTGGCCGTTGCGCAGCAGCTGACGCGCGTTGGACACACTGTTGCCGTGTACGAACGCGACGACAAGATCGGCGGCCTGCTCCGCTACGGAATCCCCGACTTCAAGATGGAAAAGGAACAGGTTGACCGCCGCCTGGAGCAGATGAAGGCCGAAGGCACGCGCTTCCGGACCGGCGTCGCTGTTGGTACGGACGTGACCTGGGAGCAGTTGCGGCGCCGTTACGACGCCGTTGTAGTCGCCACCGGGGCTACGGTCCCGCGTGACCTGCCCATCCCGGGCCGTGACCTTGAGGGCGTCCACTACGCCATGGATTACCTGGTTCCGTCCAACCGCAAGGTGGCGGGGGAGAGCCCTGAGAACCACATCGATGCCCGCGGCAAGCATGTTGTCATTCTTGGCGGCGGCGATACCGGTGCTGACTGCATCGGCACCGCCCACCGCCACCAGGCTGCCTCGGTGACCACGCTCGCGATCGGCAAGCAGCCGCCCGCCGAACGTGCCGCCCACCAGCCGTGGCCGACTTTTCCCACCCTTTTCGAGGTCGCCAGCGCCCACGAAGAAGGCGGCGAGCGTACTTACCTGGCATCCACCGTTGAGTTTGTTGGAGAAAACGGCAAGCTCACCGGCGTCAAAGTTGCTGAAACCGAGTTCGTGGACGGCAAACGCCTGCCCAAGGCCGGTACAGAACGAGTCATTCCAGCTGACCTTGTGTTCCTGAGCCTGGGCTTTACCGGTGCCGAGCCGGCGGGCATCACAGAGCAGGTCAGTGCAGAATTCGACGGTCGGGGCAACGTTGCCCGCGACGGCTACTACATGACGAACACCGAGGGCGTGTTTGTTGCCGGCGATGCCGGGCGTGGCCAGTCTCTGATTGTGTGGGCCATTGCGGAAGGCCGTGCCTGCGCGGCCGCAGTGGACAAGTTCCTGATGGGAAGCACCATTCTCCCGGCACCGGTCGCCCCCACCGACCGGGCGATAGCGGTCTTATAGCGCCGGCAGGAACAATCTTTAACTCAATCAGCATGACACTACTTAGGGTAGGTATATGAGACGCGCGAAAATTGTGGCAACTTTCGGCCCGGCTATCTCCAGCTTCGACAACACCCTCGCGGTGCTGGAGGCCGGCGTCGACGTTGCTCGCATGAACATGAGCCACGGCGACTACTCCGTGCACGACAACACTTACGAGAACGTCCGCAAGGCTGCCGCCCAGCTCGGCAAGCCTGTGGCCATCATGGCCGACCTTCAGGGACCGAAGATCCGCCTGGGTCGCTTCGTTGACGGCCCCCACGACCTGGCCGTCGGCGACACGTTCACCATCACTACCGAAGACGTCCCTGGCACCAAGGACATCTGCTCCACCACGCTGAAGAGCCTCACCGAAGACGTCAACGTGGGCGACGCCCTGCTCATCGACGACGGCAAGGTGGCTCTGCGAGCCCTCCAGGTAGACGACGTCAAGGTTGTCACCACCGTCACGGTTGGTGGCAAGGTCTCCAATAACAAGGGCATCAACCTGCCCGGTGTTGCCGTCAACGTCCCCGCATTGAGCGAAAAGGACGAGGACGACCTCCGTTGGGCCCTCAAGCGCGGCGCCGACCTCATTGCCCTCTCGTTCGTGCGTGATGCCTCCGACATCAAGCGCGTCCACGAGATCATGGATGAAGAAGGCCGCCGTGTGCCGGTGATCGCCAAGATCGAAAAGCCGCAGGCCGTGGAGCAACTCCACGAAATCATCGACGCGTTCGACGCCATCATGGTCGCCCGTGGCGACCTCGGCGTTGAACTGCCGCTTGAAGAGGTGCCGATCGTCCAGAAGCGGGCCATCGAGCTGGCACGCCGTTGGGCCAAGCCGGTCATCGTGGCCACCCAGGTCCTCGAATCCATGATCGACAACCCGCGTCCGACGCGGGCCGAGGCTTCCGACTGTGCCAACGCAGTTCTCGACGGCGCCGACGCAGTCATGCTGTCCGGCGAAACCTCGGTGGGCCAGTACCCGATCGAAACCGTCAAGGTCATGGCACGGATCATCGAGTCCACTGAAGTGCATGGACTCGAGCGCGTTCCCCCGCTGGGCACCAAACCCAAGACCCGCGGTGGCGCCATCACCCGTGCCGCCGTCGAAATCGCGGACCAGCTGGACGCCAAGTTCATCTGTACCTTCACGCAGTCCGGTGACTCGGCACGACGTCTCTCGCGCCTGCGCCCGGTCAAGCCGGTCTTCGCCTTCACCCCGGTGGAGCACGTCTGGAACCAGCTCGCTCTCACCTGGGGCATTCAGCCGGTACTGGTCCCCACTGTGGGCCACACCGACGAAATGACCGCGCAGGTTGACCGCAGCCTCCTGGACATGAAGATCGTTGACGAAGGCGACCTCGTGGTCATCGCAGCCGGTTCCCCTCCAGGACAGGCCGGTTCGACGAACTCGCTGAAGGTCCACAAGGTGGGTGACCTCGCCGATACCTCCAAGACCGACGACGGTTCGCGCAAAGAACCTGTTGGCCCGTGGCCTGAGAAGAAGTCCAAGGCCAAGAGCTAAGTTTCCTGGTTTCCTGGGTGCGGGCCCCGCCGTTGGCGGGGCCCGCATTTTTGTTTCCTGGTGAGTACGACGGCGGCCGCGAACCTCGTGTGAGGTGCGCGGCCGCCGTCGTGCGTTGCTTTTTGTTAGTTGACCTGGTTGATGATGGTTTCGGCAACCTCACGCATGCTGAGGCGGCGGTCCATGGAGGTCTTCTGGATCCACCGGAAGGCTTCCGGCTCCGTCAGGCCCATCTTGGTGGTCAGGAGGCTCTTGGCGCGCTCTACAAGCTTGCGCGTGGCGAACTGCTCCTGAAGGTCGGAAACCTCGTTCTCGAGCGCCTTGATTTCCTCGTGGCGGGAAAGGGCGATCTCAATGGCCGGGATAAGGTCCGCGGGGGAGAACGGTTTGACGACGTACGCCATGGCACCGGCGTCGCGTGCGCGCTCCACCAATTCCTTCTGGCTGAAAGCGGTCAGTAGCACAACAGGTGCAATGCGCGCCTTGACGATCTTCTCAGCAGCCGAGATGCCGTCCATAACGGGCATCTTGACGTCCATGAGGACAAGGTCAGGCTTGAGTTCCTCGGCAAGCTGCACGGCTTTCTCGCCGTTATCTGCCTCGCCGACGACGTCGTACCCTTCGCCCTTCAGGATCTCGATAATGTCCAGGCGGATGAGGGTCTCATCCTCGGCTACGACAACGCGTCGGGCCGGCTGGGCTGTGGACGTGGACTCCGTCTGTTCGGTCACGGGATCTCCTTGAAAAGGTTCGGCGGGTTCATGTCCATCTTAGTGTGGACTCTTTGATGGCTGGTTTTTGTTGCATCAGCGCGCCCGGTTCTTTGAATCAGCCTATCTGCATGTAGAGTAGTTTCGCGTGCTGGGAAAGGATCGCGTTGCTCACAGAAATGAGGGCAGTCAGCGAGAGTTAACTTCCCGGTAATCCGCGCCCGAGTGGCGGAATTGGCAGACGCGCTGCACTCAAAATGCAGTATCGAAAGGTGTGTGGGTTCGAGTCCCACCTCGGGCACGGCATACCCCCTCGTCAGAGGGGGTTTTTGCTTTAACGTGTTTACATTCTGGTTGGCAGGTCCCTCTGACACTGGCCGCGGGGTGTGCCTGGCGCCGCGGGTCGCCTGTTTGGTTGTGGGGGAGCGGGTTCAGGGTCGTGGCTGGTTGGCCCTCCGCTGGCTGTGAGCTGGGGTTATGGGTTCCTTTCTTGGTTCGTTCGGTAGGTCGTGGTTGGCCTACCCGCCTTCATGGGTAGGGGTGGTGAGCGCAACATGACTTCGAGGTCCTGCGTCAAGGTTCTTGTTTTTTGGCTCGTTGCTGGAGTTCAGAGGCTTGACTCAGGAGAGCTTTGTCAGGCCAAAGGGGGTGTGGACATTGTCCACACTTAAATCTTCTTTATTGAGCCGGATCACGGGTATTTCCTTTCACTTGTTCGGCCTACGTCCACTCATCGCGTGTAAGGGGCCCGAGCGACATGGCGCCCGTTCGCAAGCGCACCATCTGCAGGGCCGCAGCGACGTGTGAGTCCAGCCGCCACGGGCGACCGGGTGCTTTGGGGAGGTCTCTTCGGTGTCCTCGACGCGTAACTACGACTAAATGGGGGAGTGCCCGGCGCGGATTGCGGTCCCTTCCAAGGTCGCCGAGCATTTGGAGTTCACACGCTTGTCGGGGCGTTCATGTCGAAGCCGACCAGTTTGCCGAAAGGGCCCCTTAGGTCGTTGTAACGAGGTTATTCGCGTTTTCTGCGAGTACGTCCACCTTTGGTAACGACAATTCAGAAGATGATATCCAGCACTAGCTGTGTGAAAGTCGAAGCGCCCCCTCATTCACCATTTTTGGATCCTGTTCCACCGCAGGCCGATCCTTCTACAACCGCGCCGGCTACAAAGTATTCGACGCAGCAACCTCGTTACGGCTCCCCTTCGGCAACCGTGCAACCCTGCACAGCAACAAGGCGGCGTACCCGTGCTGGTTCACGAAGACAATTATCTGAAAAGATCCGGCCCTCTGGTTATAGGACGTGTGACAAAGGGTTGTCGTATCCGGCCCGTAGTCTCTGGAGAGACCTTCCAATGATCATGTACGAGAGAGACCGGATTATGCCCCACGAATTCGCCCAGCAGCCCCACGCTACGCCACCCAACTATCCCAACCACGAGTCTGACGACGGACAGGAAGAGGGACCATTTTTCTTCCCTGACCTGGAGGGCGCCGCGTTGAGGTCCAAAGCGACAACCTTTGCCGTCATCGGAATTTTCTTTTTCGGCGTCATCTTTGGTCCCCTGGCGATCAGGAATGCCGCCAAGGCCGAGGCCCTGGGCGTGCGGGCTCCATTCGGGAGAATCTGTGGCTGGATTGTCCTTGTTGGGAACGGCCTGAACATTTGCCTCTTCATACTCGGAGCCGTTCTCGCCTTGTCCGGAGCCTTTGACCGTTCATCCGAATCGGTCGAGAGCAAAGTTGAATCCGTTGTCAAGGAAGCGCGCGATCTTCAGGGGGAGTTCCCGATGCAAGTGGACTCTGTCACCTCATTGACTGGAATCGAGGCCGAAGGCCATGCGATCCGTTACGACTACGTCGTCTCATCCAGTGTCGACCCGTCCACGGTCAGCGCAGACTCCCTACGCAGCATGGTCCTTCCGACCGTGTGTGCGGCCACATCGACGAAAGACATTCTTGATGCCGGTATCAAGATGAGGTACGCGTACACATTCGAGGGAAGCACCCAGAGTCTGGACTTCACCGTCACCAAGGCGGAGTGCGCAACTCTATGAGCAAGCGCGGGAGTATGACTTCGCGCGGCGCGACGGCAACCGAGTCAGTAGAGTGATCCCATGATTACTTCTCGGTAGCCGTATCCCACATCTACGGCAGGGAGCGATCAATGAAAATTGGCCCTTGCTTGACAGAAGTTATTACTCTGTTTGTTGGATTTATTCCTTGGTGTTGGTAGTTTGGGCAGCGTCTGGTCGCCGGGGTTTTCCGGTGTTGCGGTTGTTCTTATTGGGAGGAAAGTTCTATGTCGCGTGTGTTGTCTACTGAGCAGGCCAAGGCTGCTATTGGTCAGGTGCAGTCGATTATTACTGGTGGTTTCACGGATCAGATTTCGGCGTTGGATGCGCAGGGGCGTTTGTTGTCGGATCCGAATGTGTGGGATGGGCCGTTGGCTGCTGAGTTCCGTGGTTCGACGTGGCCGGAGACGAAGGCTGCGTTGGATAAGGCCAAGGAAGAGTTGGAGCAGTTGCGGGGTCAGTTGCAGAAGATCTCGCAGGATATTTTCTCTGCTGGTGGCGGGGCCTGATTCTGTTTGTTTGAGTGTGGGGGCCGGGTGATCGTGCCGCGTTAGTGCGGTGTGGTTGCCCGGCCGTTGCGCTGTGTTCGTGGGTTGTGGGTTGCTGGGTTTTGTTCGCGTTCTTGTTCTGTGGGGGGCTTTGGTTGTGACCGAGTTCGTTGAGATGCCGTTGTTGCCGGATTCCGATGCTGGCCATGGTGGCCGGTTTGTGTATGGGGTTGCCGAGTCGGTGAAGGGTGCTTTTGAGTCCGCAGCGTCGCGGGTTGATGAGCATTCGGGTTCGCGTGCTCCGTTGGTGACCGGGGCGGGGGAGGATTTCCGGGGGCATTTTTCGGAGGTGTTCGCGGCGAACGCGGCCACGGCGGCCAGGGACGCGTCGGGGTTGGCGGCGGCGTTGCGGACGGTGGCCGGGTATGTGGGCACCATGATCGAAAAGGCGCGGGAGGAGGATGACCGGCGGCGGCGGAATAACGAGTGGGTGCGGCGGCATAACAACCGGAATCTTTTCGAGCAGGGCGTGGACATGGTTTTTGGTGAGGAGGCCCGGCCGAACATGGAGCCGGGGAGTGCGCCGTCGTTCCCGTCCGAGTCCCCGGCGTCGGGGTCGCGGGAGACCCCGGGCCCGGGTGGCGGGTATGGGGGCGGGGTGTCTTCGGCGCGTCCGGAGTCGTTGCGGAGTTTCGCTGCCGGGTCCCGTGGCCTGGATGATGGGGTCGCGTCGGTGCCGGGGTCCTTGGAGGGGGAACTGTCGTCGTTCGCGGACCGGTGCGGGTGGGGCCGGTTGGATGCTGCGGGTGTGGTGACGGCGTTCCGGCAGTATTTGCGGGCTAATGAGAATGACGCGGCGTGGGCGGTGGTGGTCGCGGACGCGTTCGCTGCTGCCGGGGCTGAGGGGGCGGTCTCGACCCTGTCGGACGCTGCGGTGAACGAGGCGTTGGCAGCGGCGGGGGTCTCGGGGCACCGGACGGGCCTGGTCATTGATCCGCCCACGGCGGCCGGGGCGATGCCCACGAGCGGGTATGCGAATGATCCGGTGAACACGGCGACGGGGAATTTCATTGAACCCGAAACCGATCTGGGGTTCGCCGGGGCGTGCTCGGACCTGGTGCTGACGCGGATGTATAACTCGTTGGGCTCTGGCCTGGACACCCCCGGGGTGTTTGGTCCGGGGTGGGCGTCGGTGTTGGACCAGCACCTGGTCTTGTCGGATGAGGGTTGCCGCTGGGTGATGGCTGATGGCCGGGCGGTGGATTTCCCCCGTGAGGGTACCGGCTGGGCCCGTGCGGTCGGAGAGAACTTCTGGCTCACCCGGCACCCGGTCACGGCGCCGTGGTTGGCGGAGCTGTCCTCCGTCCCGGAGGGTGTCACTGAGGTGTTGGTGGTAACGGATAACCAGGGCGGTTGGTGGGCTTACACCACCGCCGGGGTGTGGCTCGGGACCGGGGCAGGCCCAGGCCGGACCGTCTCGGCCCACCGCCACACACCATCAGAGACCGTGTCCGGTGTTGTGGATCCCGGTAGCGCGGATGCCAGCGCGGACGCCACCGGTGAAGCGGTCGGGGGCGGGGCTGGTGTGGTGCACCGGTTGGTGCATGTGCGGGGCCGGTTCCTGGAGATCGATTATGTCGGTGGTGTGGTCGCGGTGGTCCGTGGTTCGGACGGGCGCCGGGTTCAATACGGCTACGATGCCGCGGGCCGTTTGGTCACGGTGGGCACGGAGACCGGTACGAGGGTGTATCGGTGGAACGAGCAGGGCCTGATCGCCTCGGTGGTCTCGGCTGCGGGTGTGGTGGAGGCCGAAAACAGCTATGACGAGCGTGGCCGTGTGGTTTTGCAGGTCACACAGCATGGGCGGCGGACGAGGTTCGCGTATTTGCCGGGCCGGGTCACGGTGGTTTCGGATGAGGACGGGTCCCGGTCGAATTCGTGGGTCGCCGATTCGAAGGGCCGTCTGGTGGGGGTGCTGGACGCGGAGGACCAGCGCCAGTCCATGGCGTATGACGGGCACGGGAACCTGGTGTCTTTGACCGAGCGTGACGGTGCGGTCACGGTCCACGGCTACGACACCCGCGGCCGGAAGATCCGCACGCTCACCCCGGAGGGCGCGGACCTGACCTACGGGTGGGACGGGCAGGACCGCATCACTACCCTGGTCACCGCGTCCGGTGCCGTGGTGACGTATGAGTACGCCGATGAGGTCTCGAGGGACCCGTCGGTGATCCTGGACCCGCTGGGTGGCCGGACCGAGCTTCAGTGGCGGGACGGGCTCCTGGAACGGGTCACGGACCCGGCCGGGGTCACGATCGGTTTTGAGTACGACGAGTTCGGGGACTTGATCGCAACCCGCAACGCCGCAGGAGACGTGGCGAGGATCATCCGGGACCAGGCCGGCAGACCGGTCACCGCGTACACCCCCTCGGGGGCCGCGACCCGGTTCAGTTATGACGGTGCCGGGGTGTTGGTCCGGCGGGTGGACCCGGACGGGGCGGTGTGGGCGTTCGAGCATGACCCCGCGGGACGGGTCACCGCAATGGTTGCCCCGGATGGGGGTCGGACCGTGTTCGAGTACGCCCCCAACGGTGAGCTGGTCCGGACCACCGACCCGCTGGGCCGGGTCGTGGAGCGGGTCTTTGATGAGCTTGGGAACCTCACTGGTGCGGTGTTGCCGGACGGGGCGAGGTGGGGGTTCACCCATGACAACCTCTCCCGGCTCGTGGGGATCACGGATCCTGCCGGTCATGACTGGGTGCGGGAGTACGACACGGTCGGCGCCCTCACGGGGGTTGTGGACCCGACCGGGGTCCGGACCGGAGCGGTCACCGACCGATCCAACGGGACGGCGTCCCTGACCGATGCGTTCGCCACGAATACTTACAGTTTTGATGAGTACGGCCGCCCCACGAAAGTGGAGGCCGCGGACGGGTCCGCGGAGCTGGTCAGCTATGACGCGGCGGGGAACCCGGTCGAGTTGGTCGATGGTGAGGGCGGGTTGACGGTCCTGGGCCGCGACATTGCCGGGAAGATCACCTCGATCACCTCCCCGGCCGGGGCGGTGACCCGCTTCGAATACGACCACTGCGGCCGCCCGTTCCGCAGTATTGACCCGGTCGGGGCGGTCACGGAACTGGCCTACGACCCCGATCAGCGCCTCACCTCCCGGACCCTGCCCACCGGCGAGGTCGAAACCTTCGCCTACGACGCGTGCGGGCGGTTGACCGCCCGGCACACCCCGGGGGACGGGACGGCCCGGTACGGGTACGACAAGGTTGGGCGGCTGAGCTTCGCCCAGGATTCCTGGTACGGGACCCGCCGCTTTGAATACAACGTGGCGGGGGAACTGACCGGGACCATCAACGGGGTCGGTGGCAGGACCCGGTTCGAGTACGACACCCGCGGCCGCCTGGTCCGGATCACCGACCCTCTGGGTGGGGTCACCACCCGCACCTACACGGCCACGGACCAGGTCGATAGTGTCACTGACCCGCTCGGGCGGGTCACCACCGCCACCTACGATCCCGCGGGGCGGCAACTGTCCCAAACGGACCCGGACGGGCACACCACCACCTGGACCTACGACCGTGCGGGCCGGGAAGCGACCACCTCGGTGGACGGGACACTGATCGCCGCCATCGAACGCGACGTTACCGGCCGCCGGGTCGTCATCACCGATCACACCGGCGGGGCCGGGTACGCGGTGGAGCACGAACTGTGCTTTGACCGGCGCGGGCTCCTCACCAGCCGCACCAACGGGAACGGGACCGGGACTGGGACGTTGTCGTGGGAGTACGACGGCGACGGGAACCGGACCGCGATCACCGACCCCACCGGGACCACCACCCGCTACACCCGCGACCCCGCCGGGCGGGTCGTGAAGGTCTCCAACCCGTTGCTCGGGGACGCGTCCTTCACCCACGACCCCTCCGGTCGGATCGTTTCGGCGACCGCCGGGAACTACACCCAGGAATGGGTGTACCGGAACGGGAACCTCGTAGAGCACACCCGCACCCACACCGGTAACCCGGGTGTGGCTGATGTGACCCTGATCGGTCGTGAGGATGGTGGGCGGATCACCGCGCTGACCCGGAACGGGGTCGTGACCCGGTACGGGTACGACACCGCCGGGCAACTGACCACCTCCACCACCACCACCATCACTGCCGAAACGGGAACGCCCGCTTCGGTGTCGGGTTCGGTGTTGGGGTGGGAGTACGACGCCGGTGGGCGGCTTCTCCGCGAAACCACCGGCACCGGGGCCCGCACCTACAGCTACGACGCCGCAGGCCAGCTCCTTACTGTCACGGAACCTGATGGTTCCGGGACTGAGTATGTGTATGACGGGCTGGGTCGCAGGGTCCGGGTGATCGGGGCGGACGGGTCCTGGACCGAATACGCCTGGGCCCCCACCGGGTACCTGGCCGGAACGGTCGAAAAGGACCCGGACGGGGCCGAACGCAACCGGCACCGGCTCCACGTCGACGCGCTCGGTGAACTCGCCACCGTGGACGGGACACCGTTGTGGTGGGACACCGCAGCACCCGTGCCGACCCTGGCCGGGATCAACACCACCCAGGTAGTGTCCCTGCCCGGCGGAGTCACAGGTATCGGGCAAGCGTGGACCGCGCCGGGCTGGCGTGCCGCCCGCCCCACCGACCAGCACGACCCCTGGGCCGTCCTCGGAACCCCCACCACCCCCACCCCAGACAGCCCTGCAGCTGCTAATGCGGGTGTGGGCGGTGTGTTGCCCGCCGGGGTCACCCTGACCGCCGGCGGCGGGATCGACATCGCCGGACTCGAATGGCTCGGGGCCAGGGCGTATGACCCCACCACCCGGGGCTTCCTCTCCACCGACCCCCTCGCCCCCGTCCTCGGAGCCGGCTGGGACGGCAACCCCTACGCCTACGCCGGAAACAACCCCCTCAACACCACTGACCCCACCGGCCTGCGACCCCTCACCGACGCCGACCTGAAAGCCTACGACGGCTCCTCCCGCGGCGCGTTCGCCGCAGCAGGAGACTGGCTCGGAGACAACTGGGAATACGTCGTCGGCGGCCTTGCCGTCGTGGGCGGGGCGGCGTTGATGTTCGTCCCCGGCGGCCAGATCGTCGGTATGGGATTGATGAGCTTCGGCGCCGACGTCGTCATCCAAAAAGCAACCACCGGCGAAGTCAACTGGGGTGAAGCTGCCGTCTCTGGTGTCGTCGGTATGGTTGGTGGCGGGGCCGGGATGATCGCCGGCAAAGTCGCGACTAAGGTAGCGACGAACCCGGTGGTTCGCGAAGCCATCGTCAACGGCGTCGACGGAACCGTCTCGAACGTTGCCGGCTACGCCACCGCGCCCGGCCCCCACACTGTCGCCGGATTCCTCAAATCCGGAGCCGAAGGCTTGGTCACTGGTGGAATCCCACTCAAAGGTGCCAACAAGGTTGACCTTCCGTCTCCAGCGATCAGCAAGCTTGGTGACTTGCCGCCAAGACCAATGCTAGTTATAGACTCGGCTAAGATGCCCAATATCGCTGAGAACATCCAGACTGCGATAGATGGCGGCCATCCGTCGACGCTCTCGCGTATCACGGACCGCGATATGATCCGAGCCAATAGAAAGTCGGCTACGCAAGGATTCGATGGACCAGGCAGCCCCGACGAGTACCCGTTTGCCTCGACGGCTCAAGGTGGTAGTGGCGCTCAGATCCGTGGCGTTCCCATCGCTGAGCAAAGAATTCAAGGCGGCGTTATGTCGAACTTTTATCAGAAAAATGGGATAGGAGACGGAGACTTCTTCGACGTTGAGGTTCGATAAGCTAAATAGCAGATGATCGATGGGATGAATATGTCAATTAATGCGGTAACGGTGATGCCTCTTGGCGCCCAAGTAGTTTTTTTTACTGAGCAAACAGAGAGCTTAGCTGAGTGGGAGACCGGTACCGAGGCTGCCGTCTCAAACTCCAATTCGATCCTTATCGCCACCCAAGAGGATCTCTTGGGAGATGTTGAGCTTCAGGTGAATGAGGGAGAGGGGCAACCCGAAGGGAAGACGTTAGCTTACGAGTGCGAGCTTGATCTAGGAGAGGGACAAGTCAAGTTCGGAAGTATTCTGTCGAGTCAGGTCGCCTCAGCCACTCTTCAGGCGATGGGGCGTCACCAAATTCAGGTCTACGTCGATCCGGCGGAAGCTCCATCTTCAGTTGAAGTCTGGATTCGGTGACTCAAACAGTACAGTTGCCTCTTTCGCCCCAAGCTGCATGGAGAACTTGCCATCACCAAAGCCAGTGGTCGTCTGGTCTCGGTTCGGCCCCGAGGGCTGAGTTTGAACAACTCTTAGCCCTTTGCTCTCAAAGATTTCCTTTACCGTCTTATGTATTGCTTCAGCCTGATCTTCTGAGATCGCACCGTGCGTACTGTCGAAGCTGAATTGAGCCCCTTTGAATGCCCAGAGGCAGATCGCAGACGTCCCCCTGTGTGTCTGGTGTGACTTTCGTCCAGTCGCCAGAGGCTAGAGCTTGAATTTGGGTGAAGATGTCGAGGTATTCCTTGCGGGCCTCTTCTGGTCCCATAGTTTGCTCCACGGTGCTGGTAGGGGAATCCGTGCCCGGAGTGGTCCCGCACCCTGTAAGGGCAGCGAGGACGGCAATGACAAGGCCTTGGATGAGAAATCTTCGCGAAGACATGGTGGTCATCGTTTCACGTTCGTGAGTTGGTCACTCAAGCCGAGGGCGATCTTGGCTTGGTTGCTGGTTGACTCGGTGCTGCGATCAAAGTACCCATAGATACCGTCCTGGCCACCGGTTTGTCCGTCATGGGTTTTCGTTGGCTGCTCGATGGTGCCATCGGGCGCGGTGGTGCCGTCCGTGCCGAAAGTGACGGCACCGAACCCGGAGTCGTCGGCGCTTTTACGTTGCCAGCCGAGCCCATGCCCGACTTCAGCTACATGGTCCCAGCCGTAGCTTCCCCGGTAAACGGCGCCGGGGCGGCCGAGGTGCGGGCTGTTAGTCGTTGGCAGGGGCTGTGGAGGTTGGCCGGGTCACGCGCTTGACGGCTGAGCATGGGCGGCCTGCCGTTTGCCGCACATAAGGGTCCATATGTCGCGCTGCCGACAGGGCAAGTCAGTGGTGTCGGGTTGCGTTCAGAGAATTCCTTGAGCATCTGTCAGTGAAAGAGGAATCGGGCCCTATTTTGAGGGCCCTCGGCCACCTGCCTGGCGTCAGGTTGAGGTGTGTCCTGACCCGACGGACCTGATAGCTCCGGTTATTCGAGGGCCCGTCAGAGACTTGGAGCCCGCCCCAAGGCTCTTGGATGCACCGCTTCAATTCCACCCTCTAGCTCACAGTTTCGCTCCGAAACTTGCCCGGCAAATGGGAAAGGACTGCTGCAACTTCGAGTTCCTCGGCCTCTTTGCAGAGATCGCCAAACACGACCTGGAGAACGCGCTCACGACTCGCATCACCGGAGATCCTCCGCGAAATGGCTCCAGGTACTGCAACCTTGCAAAGCCCTGCGGGCTCCCGTCATTGTGAGGAGAACCCGCAGGGCCTGGTGTGCTTGTAATTGCTAGAGGGTCGCTTTTTCGTAGGCCCGTTCCCGACGCTGGTCGAAGATTGTGGCTCCGACTTCTTGTTCGGCTTGGTTGTTGATGGAGAGGTCTATGCCTGGTCTGTCCCGCAGGATCAGGACCGCGATGATGGACAGTATGGTCATGCCGAGCAGGTACAGCGAAACCGCGGCGCTGCTTCCGGTGGATTGTATGAGTGCTTGGGCAATGGTCGGTGCGAATGCCCCTCCCAGGATGGCGCCTATCGCGTATGAGATGGATACGCCGGAGAAGCGGACTGACGCGGGGAATATTTCGCTATACCAGGCTGCCTGTGGCCCGTAGCTGAGTCCCAGACCGATGGTGAACAGGCCTAGCGCGAGGTAGAGCATGGGCAGTGAGCCGGTGTCGATGAGCCAGAACAGCGGGAATACCATGAGTGCCTGAGAGGCGAAGCCGATCAGGTAGGTGCGTTTGCGACCGATCTTGTCTGCGAGGTAGCCGGAGAGAAGTGTGAAGAGGAACCACATGGCAGCGGCGAACGTGATCGCAAGGAGTACGTCCGTGCGGTCCAGGCCTACCTGACTGGTGGCATAGCTGGGGATGAATCCTCCGGTAGCCATGTAGCCTGCTGCGTTGTTTCCTGCGAAGACGAGTGCGGCGAGCAGGACCAATAGCCAGTGTTTGCGGAACAGTTCGGCTGCCGGGATTTTCGTCTGCTGCTTTTTGGTGGCGATTTCCTGGAACACGGGGGATTCGTCGACGGCGCGCCGGACCATGTATCCGACGGCGATCAGAACGATGCTGAGCAGGAAGGGCACGCGCCAGCCCCATTCGATGAAGGCTGTTCCGGGGGAGACCCATCCGGTCATAACGGCTGTGACTCCGGAGGCCAGGAGCATGCCCAGCGGCACTCCGAGTTGGGGGAAGGCTCCGGCGCGGCCGCGGTGGTCCCGTGGGGCGTGCTCGACGGCCATGAGTACTGCGCCTCCCCATTCGCCGCCTGCTGAGATGCCTTGGAGGATTCTGAGCAGCAGCAACATGACGGGGGCCAGGATTCCTGCAGTTTCGTAGGTTGGCAGGATTCCGATGAGTGTGGTGGCGGCTCCCATCAGGATGAGGGTTAGGACTAGCATCGGACGACGGCCGATGCGGTCGCCAAAGTGTCCGGCTAGGAAGGCTCCGAGCGGGCGGAAGAGGAAACTTATCCCTACGGATGCGAATGCCAGCAGAAGCCCGATCGACTCACCCGCGGGGGCGAAGAACACTTGGGCAAAGACGAGTCCTGCGGCTGTGGCGTAGATGAAGAAGTCGTACCACTCGATGGTGGTTCCGACGATGGTGGCGAATGCCACGCGGCGTTGCGTATTTTTCGCCGCGGCGTCGGTTGCTGCACTGGGCATGGTTTCTCCTGCGTTGGGTGAAGGCGGTGTTTAGGGGAGAGCGCTAGGCGGGGTTTAGCAGTGCCTGCTTTGTATGTGCTTTCAGGCTGAAGCCTGGAGCCTGGGCTTCTTCGGGTGACAGTCCCAGGCCTGCGGACAGAAGTTTCCGGGCAGCCATATGGTCTGCTGCGGCATTTACGGATTCGACTGCTACGAGTTGGCCATCCCGGTGGCAGAGGACCGAGAATTTGCCTGCAGCGGGGTCGCCGATGAGTGTGGCCGTGTCATCGGCGCTGGACATTCCGGCCATTTGCAGGCGCAGTGTGCCTTGTGTTGACCAGAACCAGGGTGTTTCTTCGTAGTGGTCCGTTGCGCCTAGGACGACCTGTGCTGCGTGTCGCCCGTGCGCCGCAGCGTTTTGGACCGACTCGAGCCGGGTTCTGGTCCGGGTATGGGGGTTCGGGTAGTTTGCGCAGTCGCCGATGGCCAGAATCCGGGGGTCTGAAGTTCTCAGGGACTGGTCCACCACGATGCCGTTGTTTGTTTCCAGTCCGGACCTGGCGGCAATCTCGTCGTTGGGTATGACGCCCACACCGACAACAATGAGATCAGCCGGGTAACGCCGGTTTGTGGTGGAGTGGGCGGCACAGACCGCGCCATCAGGGCCAGCTTCAAAATGGCTGATGCCTTCACTGAGTCGAAGCTCGATACCGTTCTGTCGGTGCGCGTCGGTAAACCATTCGCTCATAGCAGGAGTCAGGGCCCGGGCCATGGGCCGGGGGGCATATTCCAGCACTGTCACGGAGCATCCGTGCACTCTAGCGGCTGCGGCGAATTCCAAGCCAATAAATCCTGCTCCAATGACAATGACGTCCCGGGCTTGGGTGAGAGCCGCGTGGAGGTCTTCTGCGTCCTGCAGCGTTTTCAGGCTGTGAATGCCTGTCGCTTCCGCTCCGGGGCAGGACAGTTTGCGGTTGCGGGAACCAGTGGCCAGGACAAGGTGGTCGTAGGGAAGCGCAGTCCCGTCTGAGATGGTGACGGCCTTGTTGTCCCGGTCGATGTCCGTTGCGGAGACACCGGTGCGCAGGTCAATGTCGTTGTCGGTGTAGAAGGAGGCCGGCCGGAGCGGCAGGGGCCCAGGGCGGCCACCCGGGGCCAGGTAGTCCTTTGACAGCGGCGGGCGCTGATATGGCAGACCCTCTTCGTCGGCGAGGATGGTGATGCTGTCGGTATATCCGCCGGCGCGGAGGGAGTCGGCCGCTTGAATGCCGGCTTGGCCGCCTCCGATGATGATGACCCCCATGGTTTAGACCTGGTCCGTGGGGACGTCGACGATGATTGCGTCGAGATGTGCACCGACGCTCACCTGGCATCCAAGGCGGGACTGGTTTGTCCGCTCTGCCGTGGTGCAGTCGAGCATTTCGTCTTCGTCCTCGCTGAGCTCGGGCAGTGCGTCCTCGAACTCGGGGCGCACATACACATGGCAGGTGGCGCACATGGCTTGGCCGCCGCATTCGCCGACAATTCCTTCAACGCCGTTGGCGACCGCGGCGCGCATGAGAGACGTCCTTTCCTCCACAGAGACGGTGTCGGATTTTCCGGTGGGTTGTACGAAGGTGATGGTTGGCATGGTTCTTCCTTGGAGTGCTTGGTTGGGGCTGGTTTCAGTTCCAGAGGACTGGCATTTTGGTCAGTCCGCGGAATACCCAGCCGGCGTCGATAGAGGGGTTATCAGGGTCCAGCCGCAGACTGGGCAGCCTGTCGAAGAGCGCGGGCATCGCCACTTGGGCCACCTGGGCGCGGGCGACCCAGGTTCCGGCGCAGAAGTGTGCGCCTCCACCGAAGCCAAGGTGCGGCTTCTTAGGGCGATGGATGTTGAACGTTTCCGGGTCAGTGAACACGGCAGGATCGCGGTTTGCGGCGCCGAGCACGACGCCCAGCCGTGCTCCGGCGGGGAGGCGCACACCCTGGAGGACTGTTTCGCGGGTCGTCTGGCGCGGGTACATCCCAATGGGCGCGACCCAGCGGACGGACTCTTCGAAAGCGACGGAGAACAATTTCGGGTTTGCCAGCACGTCGTCCAGTTGGTCCGGGTTGGCCAGCAGGGCCCAGACCGTTGTGGCCAGCACGTCGCGGGGCTCGTTGAGGCCGCCGCCGATGGTCATCTTGAGGTTGGCCTTGATGGACTCAAATGGAATGGGCATGGAGGCCAGCCCGGAAAGCAGCGATGGATCGGGGTTCTTGCGCAGGTACGGGATCATGTCCTCAATGGCCGCGTCTACCTCTTTGGACGATGCTTCACTCTTGGCCCACACGGAGGGGTCGTCGGCGTAGTTGCCGGTGCCATCGATCATCGTCTGGCTCCAGCGCTGGAAGTCCTCCTGGGAGGAGTTGTGGAAGCCACAGATCAGCCTGAGGTTCTCTGCCGCGTAGGGGGCGGCATAGTCCCAGACGAAATCAGCGCCCGGGCCCTTGGCGGCGAGCTCTTCCAGGTACTTGGTGTTGTTCTTTGCGAAAATCGACGCCCAATGATTCTTGATCATTCCGGGGCGCAGCGTGCTGCCGTAGGAGTCCCGGTCCACTTTGTGTTCCGGGTCGTCTTTGCGCAGCATTGAGTGGCCCATGGCCCGCTTCATCAGTGAACCGGATTCGTTGGCGGAAAACGTGTCCGCGTCCTGTTCAATGGTGTGGCAGGCAGCATAGCTAGTGACCATGTAGCGGTTCACTGCCGGCACCCAGTGCACTGGGGCCTCTTCACGCATGCGCCGGTAAATAGGGAACGGGTTGCGGTAGAGGTCGGGAATGGTTACCCAGTCTGCTACCGGGGCCTCAACGAATGCCTCAGCCGCTGGGGAATCCGTGGCGGCACCGTGGTCTGCTGGAACTGAGGCAAGCAGGGCATTCCGCTCCGCTGTATCCTCCGGGAGTGCCCCCGTGAACGGGCAGTGTGGGGCTTTGGGGGTTCCCTGGGTGATCATCATTGGTCTCCTGAAGTCGTGGGCAACTTTGCCTGAGACTCAGTGTGGAACAGAACACATCCCCGGTAAAGTACAAGTATCTGCGATATATCCACGGTTTTTGCGAGGAGGTAACGGGTGGCTCGATACACACTGCGGCAGCTCGAAATTTTTGTTAACGTGGCGGAACACGGAACCATGACGGCAGCTGCGGACACCCTGCTTATTTCGCAATCGGCAGTGGCAGGAGCAATCAACGCACTCGAGCGAGCATTCGGAGCACAGCTGACCATAAGGCGCAAAGCTCACGGCGTGGTACTTACTGCGGCTGGCCGATACGTCCTGGACCGCGCCAAAGGGCTGCTCCATGCGGCCACCGATTTGGAGCTTCACGCCGCAGACGCCGGAGCCGAGTTGCGTGGGTCCCTGACACTGGGCTGCTACGGGACACTGGCGCCTACCGTACTGGCCGCGCTCATCGACAACTACAGTAAGCGGCACCCCTACGTCGACCTCGACTTCTTCGTCGGCCCGCAATCAGACGTGCAGGAAGGGCTCAAGTCCGGAACCTTGGACCTGGCCATCGCCTACGACCTGTCACTGCCCAATGGACTGCGGAGCCAACGGCTCTTCGACACTTCGCCCGCCATCGTCTTGGCCGCGGACCACCCACTCGCCAGGCGCCCGACGCTGGGACTGGAGGATGTGGCTGACGAGCCGATGATTCTTTTGGACGTCAACCCAAGCCGCGAAAACACGATGATGATGTTCTCCAGCGCGGGTCTGGATCCCAACATCCGGTTCAGGACCTTGGACTACGAAGTGACCCGATCGCTGGTAGGACGCGGAATGGGCTATGCCATCCTCGTGCAGCAACCCGCCTCCAACCAATCCTATGAAGGGCGACCACTCGCAGTTCGACCCATAAACCCCGCAGTGCGCAGTGTCCCCGTTTCCATCTCCTGGCCAGCCGCTATCAAACAGTCTCAGAGCGTCGAAGCCATGATCACACTCGCGAGGCAGCTGTACACACCACCCGCCAACGCTGGTTCGGAACACGGAGACATCTGAACGCAAGGTTTGGAGATATTATCCGTCGGACAGCTCCCGGACCTTCCGCTGCACAGCTTCACGCAAGGATCGCGGATCGGATTCACTCTCCAACCGGCGCCCAGCCCGGGGCTCTTCCAAGCACCCTCTTTCGCGGGGGCAGTGAGGCCCAGGCTCGCCCGCCGGATCTCGCCAGCGTCAAGAAGCCGCGGGGACGCCGAGGCGGGCCTCAAGCGTTCGCGTCTATGAGGGTGGTGCCGTTCCTTTCGAGCTCGCTGAGGGTTGGGTCCTGGGGTGCACGGTCGGTGATGATTCCTGCGATCTCGTTCATGGGCAGGACCCTGTACCGGGAGGCAACGCCGATCTTTTCCGCGCTGGCCAGTACGTAGGTGTCGGCAGCCCTGCCGGCCAGTGCCCGCTTCATGGCGGCCTCGTCCACGTCGCCCGTGGTCAGCCCCTCTGTGGCATGCACGCCGGCCACGCCGAGAAGGAACAGGTCGGCCGAGATCGTCTGCGCGGCCTCGACAGCGGCAGCACCACAGGTGACGGCCGAATGTTTGAACAGGCGCCCTCCTAGGAGAAAAACGTCTATGCCTGCATGCGGCACGAGTTCGGCAGCGATCGTGGGACTGTGTGTTATGACCGTGCACGACAGGGAAGGCGCGAGAGCCCGGACAACCGCGAGGGTTGTGGTGCCGCCGTCGAGGATGACGGTACAGCCCGGATCGATGAGGCGGGCGGCACAGCGGGCCACCAGATTTTTGCTTTCGGGCTCAACTATGGCCCGGGCGGCGTAATCGGCGATTGCCGGCGAGACCGGCAAGGCGCCACCGTACACGCGCTGGCACAATCCAGCGGCGGCAAGTTCCCGCAGGTCGCGGCGGACACTGTCGCCGGACAGACCCAGCTCAGCGGCAATGTCCTTCGCGACGAGCTTGCCTTCCTCTGCGAGGCGGGTGAGGAGTAGGGCGTGGCGTTCTGCAGCAAGCATTCGCATTCCTTCCGAGTCTTTCATGTTTGTGCACTATTCTAGAGGCCATGAAGACTTCCATGATGATTCTGATCGCGGGCCCCTACCGTTCCGGCACTGGAGATGAACCGGAATTGCTACGCCGCAATCTCGCTCGGCTCGAGCAGGTAGCGTGGCCCATTTTCCAGGCAGGCCATTTACCGATGATCGGCGAGTGGGTTGCGCTGCCGGTCCTCAAGAGTGCCAGCGTGAACGACCTTTCTGACCCGCTCGCCGGTGAAGTCATGTACCCGACGGCCCAACGCCTGCTCGATCGATGCGACGCCGTCTTGCGGTTGGCTGGGGAGTCCCGGGGCGCCGACCAGGACGTCGCGATCGCCCACGCAAAGGGTCTACCTGTCTACTACCGCCTCGATGAGGTCCCCGGCGTCGACATGTCACACTCGGAAGTGTTCTCGTGACAGTAACGCAAGAGAATCCTCTTTCCCGGCAGCCTGGGACAGACGTCCCGGATGGCAGGGGCCGTACCGGCCTGGACAGCATCGGCATGGGTATGAACCGCAATCCGGATGTAGGTATCACCCGGGTCGAGGTGACGTCGGATGGGTGGCACGTCCTGCGTCGAACAACCTTCACTTATCGCCGGCGCGATGGGCGCCAGGTTGTCCAGCAGCGGGAAACCTACGACCGGGGCAATGGCGCCACGATTCTTCTCTACGATGCCGTCAGGGGAACCGTCCTGCTCACGCGGCAGTTTCGGCTGCCCGCCTATGTCAATGAGCACGTTGACGGGATGCTTATCGAAACAGCCGCCGGCCTCCTCGATGATGACGATCCAGAGGTGGCCATCCGCCGAGAAGCCAGCGAAGAACTCGGCGCCACCGTCGGGGGACTGCGGCATGTTTTCGACCTCTACATGAGCCCCGGGTCTGTCACCGAACGCGTCCATTTCTATGCCGCGCCCTACGGCCCGAGCGATCGGACAGCGGCCGGAGGCGGCGTGACGGAAGAAGGTGAAGACATCGAAGTGTTAGAGATTCCCTTTGATGAAGCACTTGCCATGACGGCCGATGGCAGGATCGTCGATGGTAAGACGGTCATTCTGCTCCAATGGGCAGCCATGAACCACCTCCTATGACCCGTCTCGCATGTCGAGCCTATTTTTTTCGCTTCGCCCTGCTGGTCTCCACACACCCGTTTTCACAACTCACCGAGGATATAGCAATGAATCAGACTCCCGACGTACTTCGTTATGCCGCCTTTGCCACCACGCCTGGCGGAGGCAACCCGGCCGGAGTGGTCATGGATGCGTCCCGTCTCGACGAGGTGCAGATGCAGGTCATCGCGGCCGATGTCGGGTATGCCGAAACGGCATTTATCACCGAGGCTGCCGTCAACGGAGACTCACGTCGAAACCGTGTGCGGTACTTCTCCCCGATTGCCGAAGTACCGTTCTGCGGCCATGCCACAATTGCCCTCGCGGTCGCGCTTTCGAGGCTTCACGGTACGGGAACCTTTATGTTCGATACGTCCGTGGGTCCGGTTTCGATCGAATCCACGGGCCAGGGGGCTCACATCACGGCATCCTTCACGAGCGTGGAACCCCGCGTGGCCGAGTTCCCAATAGGTGTTCTGGACACTCTGCTCGGGTTGCTCGGCGTGGGTCGGGACGAATAGCACCCCCAATATCCTCCCCTGCTCGCCTTTGCTGGAAACTGGCATCCGATGCTGGCCTTCGCTGCCCGAGAGACCTTTGATTCATTCGTGTTCGACCCGGAGACCATGCGCACCCTAATGGACTCCCAAGGCTGGGCCGGTACCGTAACGACGTTCTGCGAGATCGGTGCGGGCGAGTTCGACTCGCGCAATCTCTTCCCGGTAGGCGCCATCACTGAAGACCCAGCGACCGGTTCGGCTGCCGCCGCTTTCGGTGGATACCTCCGCCTGCTTTCGCTTGTGGAACCACCCAGCCGGGTGGTGGTGCACCAAGGCAGCCACGTCGGCCGCCCGAGCAGACTCACCGTTGATATTCCACAGCTCGGCGGGATCACAGTACGCGGAGAAGCCGTCGAAATCGCTTGAGCCGCTCGGGACTCCAACCTCGGTATGGTTTGGAGCGCCGAACATGGACGATACGTCGCCGGCATGTATCCGAACTCTAGAACCTTCGTTGCCAAGTGTTATTGCGCTTGCCGCGCTGGCAGTTACGTCTTTGTGCAGCGCCGGCGCAACCCGATAAAGCTGCGCCTTCTTCTCATGGTGCTGCAAGTACCACAACCAACGATAGGGGCAACGTTCCCAAACAGTTTGGTGATACGGCCGCTATCGGTTGCGATACCCCAGAGAACTCCGCAGCGCGATTCAAAGTGACGGGTATGGAGCCCTTCCGGTCGAAGCGGTCGACGGGAGTTGCGAGCTTGGGGGACCAACGGCCTGCGGTTGTTTGGTATGAGCTTGCCTACCTTATGGCCACCGGTCCCATCGGCATTGCCAAGCAAGAAGCTGGGAAGGCGTCCCTGGAATGTAAGGATCGGGAAGTCGCGCGGACATGGCAGGTGCGGTCTCGCACGAACTAGAAGGGTCACTGAACGTTTCCAACGTTGACTGGGGAGAGATTTCGCCGATACTGAGGACGGTGCTCTGAGGCTTTTGCTGACAATTTCTATGACGGAGATCCAGCCGACTCAGCATTTTACGTGGATATAACGGGTCTGGGTATCGGCAGCAATCGAAGCGAAACGGTTCGTGCTCACGCATGTCGCTACGAACACGACCCACGGCTCGATGTCCTCCGCAGCCGCCGTGAAGCCATGAACATCGGTGTAAATGTTCAGGCGGCCGTTGGTCTACGAACGTTGAGTTCAGCAGGACGGTCCGCAAGTGCTGCGGTCCACGCACCACCTGCGTGCCCATGCTGGACTTAAACAACGTGGACGAGCCGCTCCGGCTCGTCCACGTTGGGTAAACTGACGACCGCCTCATCCGCTTGCCCGGAGAGGCAGGGGGTGGTGGGTAACCCTCGACCGTGGCGTCAGAGCGCGATGGTCACCGACTTCACCTGGGTGTACAGATCGATGCTCTCGGGTCCAAGTTCCCGCCCCCACCCTGACTGGTGATATCCACCAAAGGGCAGTGCGCTGTCCAAGGCGTGGTAGGTATTGACCCAAACAGATCCTGCGTTCAGGCGGCTCGCCACACGGTGTGCCCGGCTTAGGTCCTGGGTCCACAGTGCGGCGGCGAGTCCGTACTCCGTGTCGTTGGCAGCCTGAATCACTTCCTCCTCCTCGGAGAATGGAATCGACACGGCGACCGGCCCGAAGATCTCTTGACGCACGATGGACATGTCCGGCGTCGTGTCGACGAAAACCGTCGGTTCCACGAAGTACCCCGAGTCTCCCCACCGATTGCCGCCCACCAGGGCTCGGGCGCCCTCGCGCTTGCCGGCGTCGAGGTAGCCCATCACCCTCTCCAACTGTTCCTCGGAGACCAGCGGGGTGATGTCAGACGCGGGGTCGTTGCCGGGTCCCATCGTGAGGGCCCGGACTTGTTCGGCCAGAGCGGCGTTGAACTCGTCATAGATGTCCTCATGGACATAGACGCGCGTGCCGGCCTCACAGGCCTGTCCCGAGTTCAGTGTGAATCCCTGGATTGTGCCGGTCACGGCGCTCGGGATGTCCGCATCCGCGAACACAATGTTCGGAGACTTGCCCCCCAGTTCCAGGGACACCTTCTTCAGATTGCCCCTGGCCGCTCCAACGATCTTCTTTCCGACTTCTGTTGACCCGGTGAACGCCACTTTATCCACGTTGGGGTGCCCGGACAGGACCGCGCCGGCGTCTCCGAAGCCGGTGACGATATTGACGACACCCGCCGGAACCCCGGCCTCCACAAGGACGCGACCCAGCAGAAGAGCGGTCAACGGAGTTTGTTCGGCCGGCTTGAGGACCACGGTGTTGCCGGTGGCCAGCGCGGGTGCGATCTTCCAGGCAGCCATCAGTAGCGGGAAGTTCCATGGGATGATCTGAGCGCAGACTCCCACGGGCTCCCTCCGCGTGTAGGAGTGGAACTCGCCTTCTGGCGGCGCCAACAGCATGGAAGGGTTGTTGGTCGCCCCCTGCAGCTTCGACGGCCAGCCGGCGTAGTACCGGAAACAATCCGCTGCGGACCGGACGTCGAAGGCCCCAGCGATGCCAATGGGCTTGCCGTTGTCGAGAGACTCCAGTTCTGCGAAGTCATCGGCGCGCTCCAAAATCAGCTGCGAGATCCGCCACAGCAAGTCCTCGCGCAGGTTCGGTCGCATCCGGACCCAGGAACCCTCATTGAAGGCCGCCCGTGCCGCGGCGACAGCGGCATCAATGTCCGCAGCCTCTCCCTGCGGCACCTCTGCAAGAACCTCGCCGCTAGCTGGATCATAGGTGGCGAAGGTCTTGCCGGAGACGGCATCTACCCACTCCCCATTGATCAGCATCTGCTGAGAACCTGTGAGGAACTCCTTCAATTGCGTGGAGGAAATGGTTGAAGTGGTGTCGGGATCAACGGTGATGCTCATGATCGTTCCTTCCTGGCTGACGCAGGGGTCAACCTGATGATGGTGATAAGGAGTGTGATGCCGGTGCTCAAAAAGATGTGATGACCGAGCGGATGACTTCACCCTTCTTCAACTTCTCGTATCCCTCGTTGACCTGGTTCAGACTGATCTCCTGGCTCACCAGGCTGTCCAGTTCGAACCGGCCTTGGACGTACATGTCGGCGTAGAGCGCGATGTCCCGCTTAACGTTCGAGGAACCCATCAGCACGGCGTGCAGTCGCCGCTGCGCGAACAGCGCGTCCAGGGACGCGTCGAAAGTCGTGGTCGCGCCGGGAGGTGCGATGCCGATGAGATACGCCGTCCCGCCAGGGCGTGTCATCTGTTGAACCTGTTTCTGTGTGGCCTCCAAACCAATTACTTCGAAGGCGTGGTCGACTCCGCCTGTCAATTCGCGGACGGCCGCGACGGGGTCGGTTTTCTTGGAGTTAATGAGGTCGGTAGCGCCGAACTTTAGAGAGGCCTGCAGCTTAGTGTCATCAATGTCCACCGCGATGATGTGCTTGGCACCGCAGAGACGGGCGCCGCTGATGGCATTGAGTCCGATGCCGCCCGTACCGACCACCGCCACCGTGTCACCCGGACGAACGTGGGCAGTGTTGATCATGGCACCGGCGCCGGTCACCACGGAGCAGCCGAGGAGGGCGGCCTGGGGAAACGGGATCTCTTTGTTCACCACGGCCAACTGGTTCTCATGGACGAGCACTTGCTCGGCGAAGCCACCGACGTGGACGGACTGGGCCACGGCAGTGCCGTCCGGGAGGGAGATACGAGGCTTCTGGTCTTGTGTGCGGGAGACGGCCGTGGGGTTCAGGCAGAGCGTGCTCCGACCGGACAGGCATTCGGCGCAGGCACCGCAGTAGGGAATCAAACAGGCCACCACATGGTCCCCCACCTGCATGCTCGTCACGCCTGGGCCGACGGAGCGCACCACACCGGAGATCTCGTGGCCACCGACGGCGGGCAGCGGCAGGCCGAAGTCGTTCTCGATCAGGTGGAGGTCGGAATGGCACAGCCCCGATGCCTTGACGTCGAGGAGTACCTCCCGTCCGATCGGATCATCGATCCGCACATCGTGGACGGTGAACCCCTGGCCCACCACGGTTGCTAATGATGCTTTCATAAACTTCCTTTCTCAGCCCTGGGCGCGCCACTACTGAATGTGACGCAGATCCCCTCGGAACTTCAGGCTAGGTGGGAAGCGGGTGCAGCAAGTGTGCAGATCTGGCACACTGCGGCCACCCTTGCTCCTTATTTGCCCGGATGGGATCTCTCTGATCAGGTCAGGGGCTCGCGGGCGGCGCCGCGCCGTTGTGTTAACAAGCGACCTGGGCTACTTTTGTGGGGCACCAGGAGCGACGGAGCTTCTGGGCAATGGAGGTACAGTGTCTCGACTCGCCGCGGAGAAGACAGACGTATTATCGGCTTGGAAACGGTCAAAACTGTACGGCGTGACCCCTCACCACGTCCCCGCCGTACCCCATCATCTGGCGGCAGGACAACCGGCCACTGCGCTGCTACGGGCGGCAGCGCCCGCGCTGAGCGCAGCGGGTGAAGACCTGTCCGGGCTCGAAGTGTCGTTGCTCCTGGCCAACCGCTCAGGACGCCTGGTCCAGACCGTCGGTGACAGGCAGTCGCACATCGGCGACCAGGTCAAAAGGCGAGGACTGTCCGTCGGCACTGACCTGACCGAAGAGACGGTGGGCTTCAATGGCGTGGGCACCGCTCTGGAGGTGAGTCGTGGCATTGCCGTCAATGGCAATGAGCACTTCATCGAGGCGTTCCGGACATTCTCCTGCTTCGGCGCTCCAATCGTCCATCCTGGGAGTGGACGCATCGAAGGTGTCCTCAATGTCACGGCGCTTGCGGACTCTACGCCCTCGCTGCTGGAGGGCTTTGCACGGAGCATGGTCCGCCAGATTGAACACCAGCTCATGCAGAATACGTACGCCGACGAATACCGGCTGATGACGGAGTTCCGACGAGCCTCCGGCCGAACGCGAGACGCCGTCTGCGCCTTCGGTGACGAGGTGGTGATGAGCAATCAGCAGGCGGAGAGCCTATTGGAGCACATCGACTACGACACTCTGCGGCGCATCGTTGCTGACGCCCGTCCGAATCATGCGACGACGACCTCACTGGAAATCAGCCCGGAGCGGATAGTGTCTGTCGAAACGCGTCTGGTCCCCTCAGGCGGAGCCATCCTGACGCTGCGCCCGCAGTGGCAGGGAACCATGAAAACCACCCGGGGCCGACCTCGACCGGATGGCTCGGGACACGTCTGGGGCTCCCGCTTGAGGTCGGTGCAAGGGAAAGCCGGCTCGGTGGCGGTGATCGGCGAACCCGGTTCCGGCAGGACCACAGCGGCACGGGAGATCGGCGCTTCCCACGAGCCCATCGTGATCGATGGTGTCGACGCCCAGCTTGACGGCACACAAGCGTGGTCTCAGCGGCTCCTCTCGTACACCCGCAGCAGCGCCGAGCTACTCATTATCGACAACATAGATCTGCTACCACCCCCGCAGCTGGCATTGATCCGCCAGCTCCTTACCAGCGACGCCGCCGGCCCTCAGATCATCATGACGTCCACCGCGGAGGCGGTGGCCAGCGACGTCTGCGTGCGGTCGGTGATCGCCCTGGCTGATAACACACTGGAGATGCCGCCACTGAGGGCGCGCGTCGCGGACTTCCCGGCTCTGCTCGACGCCCTCGCGCGAAGAATCTCCGGGGGCGCCTCCTACACCTTTTCCCCGGCCGCGTTACAGGCACTGGCCACACAGCCTTGGCCCGGGAATTTGGCCGAGCTCCACAGGGTCCTCACGCAGGTGCTGTCCGAGCGAAACGGCGGGAGGATCGCTGTTGCTGATCTTCCCGAGTCGCATCGAGGGGACAGGACGCAGCCCCTTCTCGGCCGGGACCGTGCTGAGCGTGCGGCGATCGTCGAGGCACTGGAGGCCGCCGCAGGCAACAAGATCCAGGCCGCCGCGGCCCTGGGCATTAGTCGCACGACGCTGTACCGCCGGCTGCGGGCCCTGAAGATCGCCCACTAGCGTCGGTCTCGACGGGTTGGCGTTTTGTGACTAAATGGCACAAGCCTCGGCCGTCAATACAACCGGGGCCAAGCACAGCTTGGACGGGTATCGTTGCTCAGTCGGGCCGCGGGTAGCGCCTTGTAGAGTGCAGAACGACGTGCTGTCACACCATCGACGGTGTGCCTGAACTGGCCGCTGTGATGGCGTGCAGCGCACGTTCCAGGACACCGCTGATGGAACCGGTGCCATTGGCTTTGACCAGGATGCCGCGCTCGGAGTAGCGCGAGACAACCCGTTCAGTTTGCTGGTGGTACAGCTCGAGTCGATGCTTGATGACTTGTTCTGTGTCGTCGGTCCGTCCCGATTCGGCCGCACGGGCCAGTAGACGGGATACGAGCTCGTCGTCGGGGACGACAAGCTGCAGTACGGCGCTGATTCCCGGTTTTTCGGCATTGAGAATACCATCCAGGTAGTCAGCTTGAGCCACTGTCCGCGGGTAACCGTCCAGGAGGAATCCTTGTTCGGCATCGTTTTCGCGCAGGCGCTCCCGGACCATCTCGTTCGTGATCGCGTCGGGCACGAAGTCCCCGCTGTCCATGAAGTTCTTGGCTTTTTGCCCTAACGGGGTCAAGTTCTTGACGTTCTCCCTGAAGATATCACCGGTGGATATCGCGGGGACTCCCAACTCTTCCGAGATGAGGGCAGCCTGCGTGCCCTTTCCGGAGCCCGGGGCGCCAATAATCAACAGTTTCATGTCAGTCGTCCTTAGGTGTGTGTTGATGGTGGTCAAGGGTGTGCTGTTTTCGGGACATCCCACTCATAGCGGGCGAAGACCTCCCTGCTGCCTGACTTTTCGACCATTTCCCGGAGCCATGGCCCCTCGGCTGAAAGCCAAATGATCGAGTCGTCGGGCATCACGGCATCCACGATGCCGCTTCGGACAAAGTGTCCACCCTGGCGGATTTCCACGTGCTGGCCCAGGAGTCGTCCCCAGTCCGGTTGTAGGTGCAAGTCCACGGGTTGGCTCCTCTTCATTAGGGGCTCAGGCTGCGAGGGCAGGATCAAAAGCGGGGGTGAGGCACCGAAACGTTGCGATAGATGTGATGATCCGGGTGATCATCCGGTGCCCCACCACCAGTTCAGGGGCTCGACGGCGACATCACAGTGAGCGTTGTTCCGCACCGTTGTATTCGCTCAGCGGGCGGATCAGTGAGTTCGAGGCCAGTTGTTCCATGATGTGGGCGGTCCAGCCGGTGATGCGGCTGGCGACGAAGAGCGGGGTGAACGTCTGGGTGTCGAAGCCCATGAGGTGGTAGGTGGGTCCGGCCGGGTAGTCGAGGTTGGGCTTGATGGCCTTGGCCTCGTCCATGGCCTGCTCGAGCCCGTTGTACAGGCCCAGGAGTTCGGGTCGTCCGTAGTGGGCGATCATCTTGTCCAGGGCGGCTTTCATGGTGGGCACGCGGGAGTCGCCGTGCTTGTAGACGCGGTGCCCGAAGCCCATGACCTTCTTCTTCTGGGCCAGGGCGTCTTCCATCCAGGCCCGGGCGCGGGTGGCGGCTTCCTCGAGGGATTCTTCGCTGCGGATGCCGATCTCGTCGAAGGTGTGCATCACGGCTTCGTTGGCTCCGCCGTGCAGCGGACCCTTCAGTGCGCCGATCGCCGCGGTGACGGCGGAGTGCAGGTCAGCGAGCGTGGAGGTGACGACGCGGGCGGTGAAGGTGGAGGCGTTGAAGGAGTGCTCCGCGTACAGGATCATCGAGACGTTGAACGCCTCCACCACCTCCGGAACCTGTTCTTCGCCGAAGGTCATCCACAGGAAATTCGCTGAGTAGCCCAAGTCATCCCTCGGCGGTACAAGATCCTGTGCGCGGCGGCGGCGCTGGTCGTAGGCCACCACGGCGGGCATGGCAGCCCACAGGTCGATGGCCTTCTTCATATTCGCTGCGGGGGAGGAATCTTCAGCCCTGGGATGCAAGGTCCCCAGAACGGAAACGGCCGTTCGACACACATCCATGGGGTGCGTAGTTTTGGGCAGTTCATCAATCACCCGCTGGAGGACTGGATTAAGCTCACGGCCGCTGCGCTCATGTCCCTGCAGTTCAACCAGCTGGGCTGTGCTCGGCAGTTCGCCGTTCCACAGGAGGTAGGCGACCTCTTCGAAGCTGCACTTGGCGGCCAGTTCCTGGACTGGATACCCGCGGTACAGCAGAGAGTTGGTGTCCGGGTTGACCTTCGAGACGGCGGTGTAGTCCACCACGACGCCGGCAAGGCCCCTGCGGATTTCTGATTCAGGCATGTTTGAACTCCTTTGTTCTGTGTCGAATGCGTTACCGGACGCCCGGTACTGCGAAGTTGAAAACGCCGGTATCGAATTGGTTGTATGCCTCGTAGTCGACGAGTTCGTAGAGCCGGGCACGAGTGAGCATTTCCCCGACCCGTACCTCTTGTGTGCCCAGCCGTTGGATTGTCTCGAGGGTTTCCTCTGCAGCGCGCATGGCAATGCGGAGGAGGGTGACGGGGTAGATGATCATGTTCACGCCGACGGTTTGGAGTTGGTTGACGGTGAAGAGTTCGCTTTTGCCGAATTCGGTCATGTTGGCGAGGATGGGCACGTCGACGGCGTCGCGGATGGCTTGGAACTCGTCCAGGTCGCGCATTGCTTCGGGGAAGATCGCGTCGGCGCCGGCGTCAACCAATGCTTTGGCGCGGTCTTGGGCTGCCTGGATTCCATCTGTGGCGCGGATGTCGGTGCGGGCCATGATGAGGAAGTTCGGGTCGCGGCGGGCGTCTGCTGCGGCGCGGATGCGTTTGGTGGCGGTGTCGATGTCGACGACGTTTTTGCCGTCCAGGTGGCCGCAGCGTTTGGGGTTGAACTGGTCTTCGATGTGGCAGCCGGCCAGGCCGGCGTTTTCGAGTTCCTGGATGGTCCGGGCCACGTTCATGGGTTCACCGAAGCCGGTGTCGGCGTCCACGAGGGAGGGCAGGTCGGTCATGCGGGCGATCTGCCCGGCCCGGGTGGCTACCTCGGTGAGGGTGGTCAGGCCGATGTCGGGCAAACCCAAGTCGTTGGCGAGGACGGCGCCGGAGATGTAGACCCCGGCGAAGCCCTTTTCCTCGATCAGCCGGGCGGAGAGGGGGTTGAACGCGCCCGGGAATTGCTGCACGGTCCCGGAGGCCAGCAGCTCCCTGAGGCGCAGCCTTTTCTGTTCGGGTGTGGTTGTGGAGTACAGCATTTAGAACAGTCCCTTCGGAGCTGCTTCGAGGTTGATGATGCCGGGGGCGGCGGTGATGTTCAGTTGGTCCAGTTCACCTGTCCCGAGTTCGGGGAGGCGTTCGACGGCGGTGAGGAACCGTTCGATTTCGGCGTCCTCGACGAGACCGGCGGCGAGGGTGCGGAACTTGTGGATGTACTGCTCCCGGGCGAAGGGCCGGGCACCGAGCGGGTGCGCGTCGGCGACAGCGATGTCATCGGTGATGACGGTGCCGTCGGTGAGGGTGATTTCGACGGTGCCGCCGAAGGCTTTCTCGGAGATGTCCAGGGAGTGGTAACGGCGGGTCCATTCCGGGTCCTCGACCGTGGTGACCTTCTGCCAGAGGTCCACGGTGTCCGGACGGGTAGCCCGTTCGGGGGCGTAAGAGTCCACGTGGTGCCAGGTACCGTCTTGGAGGGCGACGGTGAAGATGTACGGGATGGAGTGGTCCAGGGTTTCGCGGGACGCGGTGGGGGAGTATTTCTGGGGGTCGTTCGCGCCGGAGCCGATGACGTAGTGGGTGTGGTGGCTGGTTTTGATCAGCACGGAGGCCACGTTGGCGGGGTCGGTGGTTTCGGGGTGCTCGCGGTTGAGCTTGCGGGCGAGGTCGATCCAGGCCTGGGCCTGGTACTCGGCGGAGTGTTCCTTGGTGTAGGTGTCCAGGATGGCGCGCTTGGCCTCGCCGGGCAGGGGCAGGGGGACTTCGTAGGAAGCGTCCGGGCCGTCGAGCAGCCAGGCGATCACGCCGTCTTCGCCTTCGTAGATCGGCACGGGGGAGGTTTGGCCGCGCATGGAACGGTCCACGGCTTCGACGGCCATTTTGCCCGCGAACGCCGGTGCGTGGGCTTTCCAGGTGGAGATTTCGCCCTTGCGGGATTGCCGGGTGGCGGTAGTGGTGTGCAGGGCCTGGCCCACGGACTGGAAGATCGTCTCAACATCCAAACCCAACAACGTGCCGATCCCGGCCGCGGCCGAGGGGCCGAGGTGGGCGACGTGGTCGATTTTGTGCTGGTGCAGGCAAATGGCTTTGACCAGGTTCACCTGGATCTCGTACCCGGTGGCGATGGCACGGACCAGATCCTTGCCGTTGGAACCGACGTGCTGGGCGACGGCCAGGATCGGCGGGATGTTGTCCCCGGGGTGGGAGTAATCCGCAGCCAGGAACGTGTCATGGTAATCCAGTTCCCGCACCGCCACCCCGTTCGCCCAGGCAGCCCATTCGGGGGAGACCTGATCGGTGATACCGAACACGCGGGCGCCTTTGCCGTTCGCGGACGGGGCGTGGGTCAGGGCCTGGGCGCGGGCTGCGACAATCGGGGCCCGGTTCAGCGAGGCGATGGCGACGGAGGCGTTGTCGATGATCCGGTTGATCACCATGTCAGTGACCTCGGGCGTCACTTCGACGGGGTCGGCGGCGACCACGGCGATCTTGTGCGCCAACTGCTCCTCGCGGGGCAGGTTCTCTTCGGACTTGTAGACGCGGACGTGGTGGTTCTTGACCATGATGCTCCTTCTCGGCAGTGGTGTTTCCAGGCAGGTGACGCTAGGCAGGGTGTTTGAGGGCAGTGCTGTGGGTGGCTTTGACGTGGGTGAGGCTGCGGTGCAGGTGGACGGTGGTGGCCGCCTCGGCCAGCCGCGGGTTGCCCGCGGCGATGGCCTCCGCGATCGCGGCGTGCTCCGCTGCGGCGGCGTGGAGCCGTGCGGCGTCATCGGCCGCGAGCCTGCGGACCCGGACCAAATGGACCCGGAGGCTCCGCATCGCCTGGGCCAGGTAGGAATTGGAGACCGCAGCGTCAATCGCCTCATCCAGGCGGCCCACCAAGGCGTAGTACTCGTGCCGTGCCGGGTCGTCGTCCCGGAGCAGTTCAGGTGCCAGCAGCAGTTGGGTATGCAACTCGGCGAACACACCCGGCTCGCCGCGCTGGGCAGCCAGGGCAGCGGCCCTGACCTCAAGGGTTTCCCGCAGCTCGAACAACTCGTCGATGCTCTCCAGCGAAATATCGGTCACGACGACCCCGCGGCCCCCTGCCGCCGTCGTCAACCCCTCAGCAGTCAGCCGGCCCAACGCCTCCCGCACCGGCGTCCGGGACACCCCAAGACGCTCGGACTGCTCCACCTCCGCCAAGACGCTACCCGGCCGCAGGCGCCACTCAATGATGTCCTCACGAAGGGCCGCATAGGCCCGATCACTGGCACGCATGCCCACACTGTATACATGGATGCGACATAATGGCAATAACAAGAGCAATTGGCCGTCCTATGTATACATTGATGCAATATTCATGAGTACCTCCTTCGGGAGGTAGTTGGATGTCCTCGCTTCTCGCTAAGGTGCTCTGCATCACATTGTGAGAAAAACGAGCCGGACATCAAAGGAGATTCCCATGAGCTCAGCTTCATCCCATGCATACTCACCGCCTCACAGCCGCAAGACGCTCAGGAAAGTAGCGTTCGCCAGTGCGGCCGGCACCACGATCGAGTTCTACGACTTTTTCATCTACGGAACGGCAGCGGCCTTGGTCTTTCCGGTAGTTTTCTTTCCCGCCTTAGGTGCCGCCGCCGGGACTGTCGCATCTTTCGGCACCTTCGCCGTCGCGTTCATCGCGCGGCCGGTGGGGGCAATCATCTTCGGGCACTATGGCGACAGGATCGGACGCAAAAAGACGCTGATCACAACCCTGCTGATGATGGGGATCGCCACGGTGATGATCGGCCTGATCCCGGATGCCAGCACCATCGGCATTGCAGCGCCGATCCTGCTGGTGGTACTTCGATTCGTACAAGGCTTGGCTGTCGGCGGGGAATGGGCGGGGGCCACCCTGCTGACGGCCGAATACGCGCCCCAAGGCAAACGAGGACTGTTCGGCTCCTTCCCGCAGCTCGGTCCATCGGTGGCTTTCGCGCTGGCCAGCGGCACGTTCCTGGTTACCAGCCTCACCCTGGGCGATAAGTCCGAGGCATTTATCACCATCGGCTGGCGGGTGCCCTTTATTCTCAGCGCCGTCCTGGTTCTGGTGGGCTTCTGGGTGCGGACCAGCATCGAGGAAACCCCGGTGTTCAGGAATGCCAACCGCCCCGAAACGACTGCCAAGCTGCCCATCGTGGAATCCATCAAGGGCCAGCCCAAAGAAATTCTTTTGGCCGGCGGTTCCCTGACGCTGCTGTTTGCCCTCTTCTACATCGGAACGGCGTTCCTGACCAGCTACGCCACAAGTCCCACCGGTCTGCAGTTGAGCCGTCCAGTTGTCCTTACCACTGGAATCATCGCCTCAGTCTTCGTCGCCGCCGCTACGCTGGCCTCCGGCATTCTTTCCGATCGATTCGGTCGCAAAAAGGTCATCGCAGCGTCCTGCATTTTCGCTGTGCCGTGGTCCCTGGTGCTGTTCCCATTGCTGAACACGGGCACTGTTCTGGCCTTCGGCATAGGCCTCACGGTCACTCTTGTGATTTTCGCGATCGCCTACGGCCCGGCAGGTGCTCTCCTTCCCGAGCTGTTTGAGACAAAGTACCGCTACACCGGTGCCGGCATGGGCTACAACCTCGCCGGCGTCTTGGGCGGTGGAATTGTTCCGCTCGTCGCCGCACAGCTGATTACCAGCACAGGAGGCTGGGGCATCGGTGTTCTGCTCGCCGCGATTGGCGTGTTCAGCATCGCTTGCACCATGGCCCTGCCCAACAAGGAAAAGTCGGGACTTGAAGAACGTCCCGGTGCAACCCTGACGGAAGACCGTACGACGGTGGTATAGATATCCCACTGGACGAATCGGGGCTGCCGACACATAGGCGGCCCCGCATTCGTTGATGCTTGAATGCTTCACGGAGGTCCCGGGAACCAGGGGCCGAAACAGGAACGTCCTCCCGGGAATCCGGGAGGACTTAGGGACAGCCGTTTCGGCGACTAACTACTACGGCAGCAGACCGAGCCTCCGTGCCGCCGACACCGCTTCGAGCCGGTTACGTACCGAAAGCTTGGCCATGGCGTTTTGAAGGTAACTCTTCACGGTGACAGGCTTCAGACTCAGCCTGTCTGCCGTTTCGGCATAGGAGCAGCCCAGGGCAATCTGAGCCAGCACATCCAGTTCCCGTGGTGCCAGCCTCACGAGGGGCTCCTTCCCGCTGGCGGGTGACGGGGCCAAACGCGCGCCGATGCCATCGAGCTGCTGCGCCAGGTGTACATCCGTGACAATGCTGGCAAGTGACCGCAACTCAGCGTGTGCCTGCCGGACTTCCTCCAGCCAGTTGAGGTCGTACGCCAAGGATGGTTCGGCCTGGACATGGTTCATGACGGACACTCGCCGGTCCACCTCATCCCTGATGCGGAGTTCCGAAGCGATTGCCGTGGCCGCAGCCATGGCATTCTCCATGGCGCGCTCACCGAGGGGGGTGCTCTCGCGGCTTCCGACGTACAGCACGGAGCGCGGCTCGCCCCGTACTAGAACCGGGACCGCGGTCAGCGACCTAATGCCCTCGTCTTTGACCGCAGCATCGTATTCGTGGGTAATCCGATCGGAACCGATGTAGTCGGTCACAAGGTAGGGCTGGCGCTGACTGACAACCCGGCCACCCAGACCAGTGCCAGGAAAAACACTGACGTTGCGCAGGCTGGCCGTCGTCGTGCCGAGGAAATCCGAGAGCTGGAGGCTGTTGCCGGCCACCATTCCACCGAACAACACTGCAGGGCGGAATTGATGGGCCAGTTCGCGCATCGCAGCGCGGAGCAACTCACGGTCATCGGGGCGGTAATAGTCGTTAGGCTGCATGACCATACCCGCTACTGGTGTAGGAAGCTCGGCGGAAGCTTCTCAATAAAGGCGTGCATACCTTCTTTTTGGTCCGTCGTGGAAAACAGTGAGTGAAATACGCGTCTCTCAAAGCGGATGCCAGCTTCCAGACTTGTTTCAAAGACCATATTGACCGAATCCTTTGCCAAAGCGGCTGCGGGGGCCGAGAGATTGGAGATGGCGGTTGCTGTCTCCGGAGCCTGCGACATGAGTTGCGCCGCTGGCACAACCCGGCTCACCAAACCTGAACGTTCAGCTTCTTCTGCCCCAATCATACGACCAGTGAGTATCATGTCCATGGCCTGGAATGACACCCAAGTTGATCTCAGGCTGACCAAATTTGGCAGTATCGGCGTCCGCGTCCAGTTTTTCGGCTGCTGCAACGACGTCGTGCATCATGCCCAGGTTGAGGCGCCCGTTGCAGTGACCGTGGGCTGATCGGCGAAGTCTGATTCGGCTGCCTTGGCCCTAATGGCGTTGATGATTGCAGAAAAATCCTGTTCTGCACCCCCGCCGTCGGAAAACGCGCGATACATGTCGGCAGCCCTTCCCCCAAGCCCAACGTCCTGCAGGCCGACGTAAGCCTGCGCGTCGGCTGCCAGGTCCAAGTCTTTGGCCATGAGGGCACTCGCGAAACCAGGGCGGAAATCGCGGTTCGCCGGGCTGGCAGGCACAGGACCTGGTACGGGGCAGTTGGAGGTCAGCGCCCAGCACTGACCGGACGCATTTGCCATCACATCGAACAGTGCGTCGTTGCCAACCCCAAGTTGCTCACCCAAGACAAAGGCTTCGCTGACGGCGATCATAGTGATGCCCAAAATCATGTTATTGCAAATTTTGGCTGCCTGGCCGGCTCCGGGCCCGCCGCAGTACACCTTCCGTTTGCCCATGGTATCGAGCAGCGGGCCCGCTTGGGCAAAGTCAGAGGCAAGTCCTCCAACCATGAACGTCAATGTGCCGGCAGCGGCGCCGGCGACTCCGCCGGAAACAGGAGCCTCCAGGCACCGTTGGCCAGCCGAAGCCGCCAACTCGTGTGCGGACAGGGAATCTCCCACCGCAATGGTGGAGCAGTCAATAAAGAGGGTGCCGGGGGAGGCTGCCGACAACAGCCCGGCAGAATCAGCTGTCCCTGAGTAAAGTTCCAGAACATGGCGGCCCGCTGGGAGCATCGTGATGACCACATCGGCAGCCTCAACGGCCGATACCGCGGATTTCGCAATTCTGATCCCGTTGGTGCGGGCCTGATCGAGGGAGGAAGCTGCCAGGTCAAACCCGGTTACCTCATATCCGGCCTGTGCCAGATTGGCTGCCATTGGACCACCCATGTGGCCCAGTCCGATAAAGGCGATTCGTGTTGTCATAAGTTTTTCCTCGCGTTTCGATGAGTGCTTGTGGTCTCGCATTGGGGCAGAGCCCGTGACCCATCGGAAGGGTCTCCAAGCTCGATCGACTAATTGTTGGCGGGCTTACCTTGAAGTATTGGGCTAAGCGAAGTGAAGATTTCGGGATTCTCGATGGTCGCGGGCAGCGCTTCATCGCGCCCTTCGGCGATTGCGCGCATGCTGCGGCGCAGAATCTTCCCCGAGCGCGTCTTGGGGAGGCCGTCCACGACGTAGAGTTCGCGAAAGGCCGCAACCGGTCCGACCTCTGCGCGGACAGAGGCGATGATCTGTTCCCGCAAAGTGCCCTCCGCGATGCTGGCCCCGGCTTTCAAGACCACGAAGCCCCGAGCCACCTGTCCCTTCAACGGGTCCGGCACTCCGATGACCGCGCATTCGGCGACGGCCGGATGAGCAGCCAACACCGCTTCCAAGACCCCAGTGGACAAACGGTGGCCGGCAACGTTGATGACGTCATCAGTGCGGCCCATGACAAACACGTATCCGTCCACGTCGATCAGGCCGCTGTCGCCGGTGAGGTAGTACCCGTCAAACTGGCTTAAGTACGCCTTGCGATAGCGTTCCTTGTCTTTCCAAAGGGTGCTCAGCATGCCCGGGGGTTGCGGCAACTTGATACAAAGCATTCCCTCCGTGCCGGCCTCCACCGGATTGCCGACCGAGGAGAGCACTCGAATGTCGAACCCGGGAACAGGAACCGAGGGCGACCCCGGCTTGAGGGGCATAGGTTCCAGACCTCGGAGGTTCGCGCATGCAGGCCATCCGGTTTCCGTTTGCCACCAGTGATCGACCACCGGAACGCCCAGGATGGTGCCGGCCCACGAGTAAGTGTCTGGATCAAGCCTTTCGCCTGCGAGGAACAGGGTCTCCAGACTGCTGAGGTCGTACCCGGCCAAACACTTCCCCTCGGGGTCAACGCGTTTGATTGCCCGGATGGCCGTGGGTGCAGTGAGCAGTACTTTGACTTTGTACTTCTCGATGATGCGCCAGAACGCACCGGCGTCGGGAGTTCCAACAGGCTTTCCCTCGAACATGACAGTAGTGGCACCGCAAATGAGTGGCCCGTACACCGTGTAAGTGTGGCCGACCTGCCATCCGACATCTGAGGCCGCCCACATGGTCTCCCCTGGTTGAACGTTGTAGACGTTGGGCAGGGACCAGGCCAGTGCGACGGCGTGGCCGCCGTTGTCCCGGACTACACCTTTGGGTTTTCCGGTGGTTCCAGAGGTGTAAAGGATGTAGAGGGGATCGGTCGACATGACCGGTTGGCATTCGGCCGGTTCGGCAGCGGAAATGACTGCATTCCAATCGAATTCGCCTTCTCCCAGTTCCGACATCGACTGTTCACGTTGAAGGATGATCGTGGAATCGGGACGGTGGCGGGTCTTTTCCAATGCAGCCCGGATGATCGGGGTGTATTCCACAACACGGCCTGGCTCCAGTCCACAGGATGCAGCCACGATGACTGTTGGCTCGGCGTCGTCGATTCGCGAGGCAAGTTCAGGAGCGGCAAAACCTCCAAAGACCACGGAATGAATCGCGCCGAGCCGAGCACATGCCAGCATCGCAATGGCGGCTTCGGGCACCATCGGCATGTAGATCAGCACGCGGTCTCCGCGACCAACGCCCAAGTTGCGAAGGGCGCCTGCGAACCGGCTGACGCGGTCAAGGAGTTCGGTGTATGTATAGCGTTCTGTTCGGTTGGCCATGGCCGATTCCCAGACGAGGGCCAGCCGGTCACCTTTCCCTTGGGCCACGTGGCGGTCCAGCGCGTTGTAACACGTGTTGAGTACGCCGTCCGGGAACCAGGTGAAGAATGGAGCCTCGGAGTCGTCGAGCGCGCGATGGGGTTTTTCATACCAGTCGATCGCGTCGGCGGCTTCGAGCCAGAACGATCGGGGGTCGGCCATACTGCGTGAGTAAGCGTCAGCGTATGCAGACATGGAATGCTTCACACTCCTGAAAAAGTTGAAAATTGGTGGGTTGCTGGCTTCGGAGGCGTCAACTGGTTGCCAAGCCCGAGCTCACGCCGGCCGAGGGAGGCGAAGCATGCCGCAACCATCTCCTTGGTCACATCGGCCGTGGCTGTTGGGTTCCAGCGGGGACTCCGGTCTTTATCGATGACTTGTGCGCGAATGCCCTCTCGGAAGTCATTGCCTTCCAGAAGACGGAGAGCGATGCGGTATTCCATGTCCAGCGCTTCCTCAAGAGCCAGGTCCCGTGCCCGCGCAAGTCTTAGTGCCTGAAGTGTGACTTTGAGCGCCGTCGGTGACTTGGCCTCGATAGTGTCCGCTGCGTGGGCCGCTTTCGGTACAGATGCGGTCCGTAGACGACGCACGATTTCGCCGACGTCGTCGGTCGCGTACGCCTTGTCTATCCAGGTTCTCTCCGCCGCGAGGCTGGAGGGCGGCGGCTCCTGGACGAAGTAGGCGACGGCGTCGTCGGCGGCTTCCTCTGCCAGCGCCGTCGCAAGTGCGTCCAGCCTGTCGCTCGGAACGAAGTGATCAGCGAGGCCAAGGTGCAGGGCGTCGGCGCCGTCGAGGTGGGCACCTGTCAGGGCCGCATGTGTCCCTGACTCCCCGGGGGCTGCCGCGAGCAAGTAGGTGCCCCCGACGTCGGGAACGAAACCTATCGTTGTCTCCGGCATGCCCATCCGTGTTCGTTCGGTGATGATTCGGTGGGAGCCGTGGGCCGAGATGCCCACACCACCGCCAAGTACCAGACCGTCCATAAACGCCAGGTACGGTTTGGGGTAGCGGCCGATGAAGGAGTTGAGACGGTACTCCCTGGCCCAGAACTGCGCAGTGGCGCTGCCGCCGTCGTCGAGCATGTCTCGGTAGATCGCCACGATGTCGCCGCCGGCGCAGAAGCCGCGTTCCCCGGTTCCCCTCACCAGGACCGTCTTAACTGCGTCGTCTTCGGCCCATTCCCCAAGCTTGGCGAGCATGGCTTCCACCATCTGCGGGGTCAGCGCGTTGATGTTCCGCGGCCGGTTGAGCAAGATGGTGCCGAGCTGGCCTCGACGTTCGAAGAGGACTTGGTCGGTGGGCATGGTCAGCTTCCGGCAGGCATGACGAAGCTGGCGCCCCCGCGGATGCCCGACGGCCAACGGCTGGTGACAGTCTTGGTCTTGGTGTAGAACCGGAACGCATCCGGTCCATGCTGGTTAAGATCGCCAAAGCCCGACGACTTCCAGCCGCCAAAGGTGTAGTAGGCAATCGGGACCGGCAGCGGCACGTTGATGCCCACCATGCCGACTTCTACCCGGCTGGAAAAGTCGCGCGCCGCATCGCCGTCGCGTGTAAAGACCGCGACGCCGTTGCCGAACTCGTGCTCGTTGCACAAGCGCAGTGCTTCGTCGTAGTCCTCGGCACGGACAACGCTCAGCACGGGACCAAAGATCTCCTCTTTGTAGATGCTCATGTCGGGCGTCACGTGGTCGAACAGGGTGGGGCCCACCCAGAATCCCCCTTCGTAGCCCTCCACGGTGGGCCCGCGGCCGTCAACCACCAGTGTCGCTCCTGCGTCCTGGCCCGCGGAGATGTAGGACTCGATGCGTTCCTTCGCTGATCCAGCAATGACTGGACCGAAGTCGCTGTCCTTGTTCATGCTGTGGCCGACAGTGAGCTTGTTGATACGCTCTGTGAGCTTGGCAACAAGCGCGTCGGCCGTTTTTTCGCCCACCGGCACTGCGACTGATATCGCCATGCAGCGTTCGCCCGCGGAGCCGTAGGCCGCGCCGATCAAGGCGTCAGCTGTCATATCCAGATCGGCGTCCGGAAGGATCACCATGTGGTTCTTGGCGCCGCCGAAGCACTGGGCGCGCTTGCCCTGAGCGGCGGCGGTAGCGTAGATGTACTGGGCGATCGGTGTTGAGCCGACGAAGCCAATTGCCTTGACGCGCGGGTCCTCAAGGAGCGCATCCACGGCTTCCTTGTCGCCGTTGATCACATTGAACACGCCGTCCGGCAACCCTGCTTCGGTGAGTAGTTCCGCCAGACGAAGAGGAACGGAGGGATCGCGTTCGGAGGGTTTGAGGACGAAGGCGTTGCCGGCCGCCAACGCGGGTCCGGCCTGCCACAGTGGGATCATTGCCGGAAAATTGAATGGACTGATGCCTGCAACGACACCGAGCGGTTTCCGCAGAGAGTGGACGTCGATTCCCGTCCCGACACTGTCGGAGAACTCACCCTTCAACAAATGAGCAGCGGCTCCAGCTGAGAATTCCACGACCTCGAGGCCGCGCTGGATGTCCCCCTTCGCATCAGCAAAGGTCTTGCCGTGCTCGGAAGAGAGCAATTCCGCGAGCTCGTCCAAATGATCATTGACGAGTCCCACGAACTTCAGCAGGATTCTGCCGCGGCGCTGCGGATTCATGGCCGACCATTCCGCGTGGCCCTTTTCGGCGTTGGCCACAGATTCACCTACCTCTGCGGGGGTAGCAAGCGGGACACGTGACTTCACCTGGCCTGTGCAGGGGTCATAGACGTCGCTAAAGCGCTGGGACGTGCCTTCCGTGCGGGTTCCGCCAATGTAGTGCGTGAGTACGTTGACCATGTAGTGCTCCTTTGCTTGTGGATCACGCGGCCGAGGTTCTATTGGGCGGGGTGATCCATCATGTGGTCGAAGGTCAAGGGGTTCCAGCTGTCTGCTGAATCGCTGATTTAGCGTCCCACTGCCTCAACGGTGCAAACAAGGACAGTTAAAGCAGATGCCATGTGCATGCATGCACATGGCATCCGTGACGGGTTGGCCTTGTTGCGACCGCTAAGACAGCATCTCGTCCTGGCGGCTGCGGACTTCGGACAGAACTGCTTTGATGACGGCCTGGACCGCAGGGGAGCGAAGTGATTCTGGTCTGGCCGCGGCCCAGAAGCTCACCCGTCGTTCAAAATCGTGCGGCAGTACCGGGACGAAACCAGGCAGGCCATAGACCATGAAGGAGGGTAGGAGGCCGATTCCGCCGTTATGACGAACCGCTTCCAGCTGGGCAAAAAGGCTGGTCGCCTGAAAGTTGGCCGGAGTGTCTGTCAGGGTTTGCGAACGGTGCCCTATTTCGACAACTTGAAGAAGCGACTCCACGTAGGACACGAACCTGTGGCTTTGAAGCTCTGGAAGTGTTTGGGGCGTCCCGCGCTCTTTCAGGTAATTTGGGCTGGCATAAAGGCGGAGGACGTAGTCGGCAAGGAAGATTGTCTCGGTTCTCCCCGCCTCGACGATGCCGGCGACAATCTCAAGATCCACTCCCGACCTGTTCCGGCTGAGCTTGCGTGTAGCATTGAGCATTTCGATCCGGAGCAAGGGGTTTCTGCGCTGAAGCCGCACGAGCGCCGGCGTCACGAACATGGGTCCGAATACGTCGGGGGTGCTGATCCTGACCAAACCCGAGAGTGAATCGGCAGTACGATCCAAACTGGCCGCAAGGCCTCCCAAGCTTCGCTCAACGCCCTCTGCCGCAGCGACCGCCTGTCGTCCCAACTCGGTAAGCTCCCAACCATAGGGGGTGCGTTCCAGGGTGCGGCCGCCCAGACGTTTATCCAAGGCGATGATCCGCCTTGAGATGGTGGTGTGTGTGGTTTCCAGCGCTTCAGCGACCGCGTTGAATCTACCCAATCGGGCAACAGTGAGCAGGACGAGAAGATCATCTGCGCTTGGAAGTCCTTTAAAGTCCAACGTTTCGCCTCCTGTGCATCAACGCACACTATGTCTGCCTAAACAGGCTTTTAGTAGGACTTCCTAGTATCTACTAGAAAGTCCTACCATGAGTGCATGGTGCGTTTCTGCTGCCAGTAAGCCCAGTCAAGCTACTCCTGTCAAGGATGAAGGGACACATGCTCATGAAACTGGAAGAAAGAGTTCGCAACCTGCCCGACGAAGCGGCGCCAACCACACCGCCGCCTTTCCCTGATGGCGACATGATGCATATCTTGGATCTGCTCCCACCCGCCGAGCGTTCCCGGTTGTTGGACATCCGTAGATTTCTCCAGGAGGACGTCCGGGCAGCAACCATTGACTACTGGAACAGGGAGGAGTTCCCGTTCGAGCTATTGGCCAGGCTCGGAGCCTATGGCTTGGGAGGCTTGCAAACAGATGGAACGTCAGTCCTGTTTAAGGGACTCGTATATGTTGAGGTCGCACGGGCGGACGTCTCACTGTCAGCCCTGGTAGGCATTCACAACGAACTCATCGTGGGAATGATTAGTGCATTGGGATCGCAGGCCCAAAAAGACCGTTGGCTCCCTGGCCTGACCTCATTCCGGCAACTCGGCGCCTTTGCCCTCACGGAGCCGGACCATGGTTCGGATATCGCCGGCGGCGTTGAGACTACGGCCCGCCTTGAAGGCGGGGAGTGGGTCATCGATGGTGCAAAACACTGGATAGGCTCGGGAACCATTGCCGACTTCGCCTTGGTCTGGGCCCGGGATGTCGCGGACGGGCAGATTAAAGGCTTCATTGTTGAGACGGATCGCCCTGGATACTCAGCAACGAAAATCTGCAACAAGATAGGTTTGCGGATCATGCAAAACGCCCACATTGAACTGAAGTCAGTCCGGATTCCCGAAGCAAACCTCCTGCCGGGAGCGACCAACTTCTCCAAAGCAAACGACCTCTTGCGGGATTCCCGGGCATGGGTAGGGTGGCAGGCCGCTGGCATCCAACTCGCGGCGTTTGATATCGCCCGCGCCTACTCGTTGAAGCGAAAGCAGTTCGGTCGGGAACTCGCGAAGTTCCAATTGGTACAGCAACAGTTAGCCGAGATCATTGGGAACGCCACCGCATCCCTCGGATTAATGGCACACCTGGCGAGGATACAGACCGATGGAAAGCTGGAGATGGTCCAAGCTGCCATGAGCAAGGCAACCACCACTCGAATGGCAAGGGCTTCGGTAGCCATGGGCAGATCCCTGCTCGGCGGAAACGGGATAAGCAGCGACTATGAAATGGGCAAGCTGCTGGGGGACGCCGAAATCCTGTACACCTACGAGGGGACCTATGAGATCAATTCCCTCATTGTCGGCCGTGCCGTCACCGGCAAATCCGCATTCGTCTAACCCTGATCGGATCGCACTAGACGTAGCCGGCGGCATTCACGGTAAGCGTTAGACAGGCCAATGGCATTAGGGGCCTTATCAGGGCGGAGAGCGCTTCGGCGTCCGCATCCGTGTTTATGCCGCCGGCACCGACATGCAGGGTTGTCTGCTCCCCGTATGCCGTGAAACAGGCGTGCCAGATTGGTTTGGGCTTCGGCGACCGGGACGTTTTGTACGTTGACGCTGCCAACTGTGATGTCTGCCTTGACGGTGCCGTCGCGCCACATAAGACCGCGGGTCCTGGATCCGCCGATGTCAACACCGATGATAGTTTTTGTTGTCCCGGGGCCTGCTGGCACGCCTGTTTCCTTCCTCATTTTGCTTTGATTACGGCTTCATGGCGCGGCTGACATGTGCCGCCCATTTCCAAGGTGCACTCGTTCCTCCGGGCAGGGAGTTGAAATACTCCCAGGAGGCGACTCCGCCGAAGTGCGGGTAGGTGCGTGTCAGAGATTTTATCGTCTTTGTAAGTGTGGCCATGGGAACATATCCGGAGCATCCTTCCGTGGTGGTGTAGGTACCCGCGACCACCTTGCTGGCAGGAATTATTCCGCGATTGATGATTGCTTCATATCCCTCCGGGGAGGCCAGATTGCCCCATCCGCAGTAGAACTGTGTGTTGAACCAGCTGATGGAGCGGCCGTGGGTGGAGTAAAGTTCCTCGTAATTAAACCCGGACAAGTTCCCGCCACCGCTGAGGGCCGTGGCTACTGGGGCCATGGTGATGATGAAGCCCTCGCCGAAGTCGGCTTTAAGTGAGTCGATGAGGTGCCGGATGCCGGCAATGGACATGTCCTCTTCAACATCCAGGTCGATACCGTCCAGTTTGTACTTGGCGATCATCTCCCTCAGAGCCGGGTAGTAGGTATCGAAGGTTTCCGGTTCCAGTCTCTGATAGGTCCCTTGGGCGGCTCCGCCGAGCATTCCAAGAACTCTGACGCCCTTGAGCTTCATCTCCTCGAGTTCCTGCCACATCGGGTCGAACTTTGGGTCCGAGGGGACGTCGTCGTTTAGCCGGATGTCCCCGGGAGTGCTGTTGACGTGAATCGCGGCAACGATCATGTCCGTCAGACCGGTCTTCTTGTCGGTCAACGGCTTGGGGGAGACATAGCGATCGTCATGGTATTGCGTCTGGTAGTAAACCACCACGCGGTGCTCGTCGGCGGTGGCGGTTGCTGGCGGTGCCACCATGAGGCCCGCGGCGACCGCAACTGCTGCTGCGAGCGTGGCCAGCCGCCAACGGCTTCTAAAGTTTGCTTTCATGTGCATGCCTGTCCTTTGTTGTGTGGATAGTGCTCTCTGAAAACGCGAAGGCACGGTTTCGTCTTTCGGTCGAGGAGATACGTGTTCGCAGGTGCCCAACGCAGGATTATCCGGAGAGGCGGAACCGGAAGGTGCGCACCTCAAAAGCAGTAAGTGTCACCGGTATGTTCCCGCTGCTGTCGGCGGCAACGGTAGTGGCACTGTCGAGTTCTTCTTCCAGCAGGGTGACGGTTGATGCCTGGCAGAAGGGGGTGTGTACGGTCAATTTTCCGTGTGTCCGCCTCCCTTCGGACTCGTAGAGCCGAACTACCAGGTCCCCTGTCCGATCAGCTGCCAGCTTTACGCTTGATAACACGAGGCCCCTGCCGGTCACTGAGACAAGGGGAGTGAATCCGTGGTTTCCTTCCATCCGGCGTTCAGGCGTGTTGAGCAGGGCGCCTGCCTCCGTTGCGCTGGCGATGTCCGCACCGATGACAAGGCCGTAGCCGTGGGTCTGTCGGCCCTGGTCCGTTTCCGGGTCCGGGAATCGGGGGGCGCGCAGCAGTGACAGGCGAATGTTGGTTGTTACTCCGGTCTCGGCGGAATCGCGGGTGACGTCGAAGCCGTATGTTGAGTCGTTCACCAGCGCGGCTCCAAATCCGGGTTCCTCCGCGAGGATGAAGCGGTGCATGGAGGCCTCAAATTTCGCTGCTTCCCAACTTGTGTTGGTGTGGGTGACGCGCTTGTGATGGCCGAACTGAGTTTCGGCGATGGTGTGTTCGGCGCGGACATCCAAGGGGAAAGCAACTTTGAGGAATTTCTCGGTTTCGTGCCAATCCGTCACCTGGTTGATCTGAAGCACTCGTGATCCGGGCGCGAGGATGAGTTCCTGCCGAACGGAGGAGTTCGAAAAGCTACGCTCCACGACGACACGAGCGGTCCCATCGTTTCCGACGGACGCCGCGATAGCATCGGTGTCCCGAAGATCGGTGACGGTGTTGCGGTAGTACCGGTCGACGTCCCAGGCGTCCCACATATTGGGGAAGTCCTGGTGCAGCTGCAGCAGGTTTCCTTCGAGACCCGGCGCGATCACATTCCGCCCGCTCTTATGGTCAAAGGCGGAGGTGATGAGCCCCTGAGGGGAGATGGTTACAGTGACTAAATCGTTGGTCATGACGAAGCCGCCTTCGACCTCGGACACGTGCACAACACCTGAATCGGGGAAGTCCTCGATGGGAACCACAGCTCCGCCGCCTGCCGTGACACCGTCCCGGTTGAACGGAGCGCCGTTAAGAGCAACCGTGCGGTCTCCCTGTCCGATGAGTGCCCGCACTGCACGGACGATGATCTGCTCGGTTGCACGGCGGATGCGTTCGTACTCGGTAACAGCTTCGCGGTGGACCCAGGCGATGGAGGTGCCAGGGAGTATGTCATGGAATTGTTGCAGCAGGACTTGCTTCCACAGGGCGTCAATCTCGTCGTAGGGATACTCGAAGTCTGCCTGGACCGCAGCGGTGGACGCCCACAGCTCGGCCTCGACAAGCAGGTGCTCGCTGCGCCGGTTGCCTTGCTTTGTTTGATGCTGGGACGTGAGGGTCGCTCTGTGGAGCTCAAGGTAGAGTTCTCCTACCCAGACAGGCGGGTGGGTAAGTTGGTCCTTTGCGCGTTCGAAAAAGGCATCGGGGTGCTCCCATCGGACTTTCGCACTGCCTTCGAGGTTGGTGAGCCGACGGGCTTTTCCCGTCATTTCACGCGTCGTGCCCCCTCCGCCGTCGCCCCATCCCACGGGTGCGATGGATCCGGAGGCAAGACGGTTCTCGCGGAATTGATGCGAGGCCTTAGCAACCTCCTGTCCAGATAGCTGGGAGTTGTAGGTGTCCATGGAGGGAAAATGGCTGAAAACGCGGGAGCCGTCAATGCCTTCCCACAGGAAGGTGTGATGTGGGAATTTGTTCACTTGGTTCCATGAAATCTTCTGGGTGAAGAACCATTTGAAACCCGCGCGGCGCATCAGCTGTGGCAGCGCAGGTGAGTAGCCGAAGCTGTCCGGCAACCACACACCTTGGCTCTGAATGCCGAATTCTTCCTTGAAGAACTTCTGGCCGTACAGGAACTGTCGAACCAGGGACTCTCCAGACGGCATGACGGTGTCGCTTTCGACCCACATCCCGCCCAGCGGAAGGAATCGTCCGGCTGCGACGGCTTCCTTGACCCGTTTGTAGACTTCGGGGCGGTGTTCCTTGAGCCATGCGTATTGCTGTGCGCTGGACATGCCAAAGAGGAAATCCTCGTCCTGATCGATGAGTTCGGTCATCGACGACGCCGTGCGGGCCACTTTTCGGATGGTCTCGCGAACGGGCCACAGCCAGGCGGAATCAATGTGGGCGTGTCCGATGGCGGAGATCTCGTGGGCGCTTTCGTGAGCGCTCTTGCTCAGGACTTCGACCAGGGCGTCTCGGGCATCCTGAGCGGTCTCCGGTATGCGTTGGAGGTCGAGCCGGTCAAGGGCATCGTCCAATGCCTGCAGGATCTTCATCCGGCGTGGCCCTGCTGGCAGTTCGGCCTGAAGTTCGAGCAACACCTCGATATCGAGTCCCAGCTCGTGTACTTCGTGCTCGACCAGGGCGAGGTCCATCCGGCGCGTCGTATATAACTTTCGAGGGGACGATGTTTGGATGTCACCTTCACGGGTGGGCAGGAAAGGGTGGTAGTCGAGCAGCACCGGGTTGGCTGCGGCCTCAAGGAAGTACTCGATTGTTTCGCCACCGTGGGCGGCGCCGGAGACTTCAATCCACTGGTTTCTGGGGTTGAGCGACTTTACCGGGGTTCCGTCCGGGCGGTAGACAAGACCCTCGCATTGAAAACCTGGCATGTTTTTGTCAAACCCAAGGTCAACGATGGCTTCCACCTGCCGGCCTGCCCATTCAGGAGGGATCATGCCTTGCAACCGGAACCAGGTGGTGCCCCATGCCGCTCCCCATGGTTCGCCTACCTTGTAGGCCGTATAGTCCAGATCCATTGCTGCCGTGGCAGAAATGGGTTCTCCGGGTAGTTCGTTCCAATCGACGGTGAGCGGGACCGAGACCGAGTGGATGGCCGGGAGGATCCGCTCCTCCAGAACGCGCTTGGCGCGGCCGATGGTCAGTGGGATGTCGTCATGCATGAATGCCTTTCGCCCGGGTTAGCCCGGTTCACTTTTCAAGTAGTAGGTGTTTAGCCTCATGCGGTGGTGTTTTTAGCTCACGCATGGGTCTAAAGGTCAGATGCCTGTCCCTTGTCGGCACGCGTCTGAAGAGCAGGCCTGGGCAGGCCAATCGTGGGGGCGCTGTGTCGTTGATCCCACCCTCATCCTTTGATGGCTCCTTCTCCTACTCCCTTAAAGAACCACCGCTGCACGGCGGCGAAGACAACCGCGACCGGGATGAACGCAATCATCGTGCCGGCTGCGATCATTCGTTGGTCGGTGCCGAAGGTACTTGCCAGGTACTGCAGCCCAATGGTTAGGGTGAAGTTCTCGGGGTTCGTCAGGACGATGAGTGGCCAGAGGAAGTCATCCCATGCACCGATGAAGGTGAAGATGATGATCACCGCCAGCGTGCCCTTAACCGAGGGCAAACCTATGTAGCGCAATCGTTGCCAGACGTTGGCGCCGTCCATGATGGCCGCTTGGTCGATTTCCTCTGGCAGGGACCGGAATGCGTTGTACATGAGCAACACGTTCAGCGTTGCGATCATCCCCGGCAGGGCCACACCTAACAGAGTGTCCGCGAGGCCCAGATCCCGGATGGTGACGAACTGCGACACGATGGTAGCTTCGCCAGGCAGGATCAAGGTTGCGAGGAAAAGGCCGATCACTGTCTTCCGGAAGCGGAATTTCAAGCGGGCCATGGCGAAGCCTGCCAGAGTGGCACCCACCACATTCCCGGTGATGCACAGCGCGGCCACCACCAAGGAATTTCCGATGTAGCCAAGGACCGGAATGGCGTCAGAGACAGCACCATAGTTGGCCAGAGTGGGCTGCTCGGGGATGAACGACGGGGCCGCGGTGTAGATGTCTTCCCCGGAGTCTTTCAGGGAGGTGGAGAGTTGCCAGAGGAAAGGTCCGATGCAAATGAACAGGACGAACACCAACAGGGTGTAGCGGACTACTACCTCCTGCCAGGATGTGCTGTTGAAGCCGCGTCCGCGCCGACGCCTGGTCCGGGTTATCGTATCCGTCCCCTGCAGGGGCGGCGGTGCGGGCTTCTGAAGGCTTTGCAGGCTCATGATTCGTTCGTCTTCCTGTTGATCCTGGCAAGAACGAGCATGGGGACGATCGTTACGAAGAACAACACGATGCTCAGGGCGGAGGCGTAACCCAGGTCGCCGTAGAAGCCCCTGGCGTACTGCTGGATGAGCATGACGACGGACATGTCCTGGCCGCCGGGACCGCCCGTGGAGCCGGTGAGGATGTAAAGCTCGGAAAACACCCGCAGCGCTGAGATCGAGACCAGGATGCTGACAAGAACGATCGTGTTTCGCAAGCTGGGCAACGTGACGCTGAAGAACCGGCGCACCGCCCCTGCCCCGTCTACCGCCGCGGCCTCGTGCAGCTCATTAGGCACGTTGCCTAGGGCGGACACGTAAATGATCATGTAGTACCCCAGGCCTTTCCAGACCGTGAGGCTGATGGCGCTGAACAACACCAGCCAGCGGTCCGTCAGGAAGGGCAAAGGTCCTTGGAGGACACCCAGGCTGGTGGCCATATTGTTGATTAGTCCGCGGTCATCCAGCAGCCAGGTCCAGATGAGGCCGACGACCACTGCGGAAGCAATCACGGGGGTGTAGAAGGCCGTACGGAAAAAAGTGATGCCGGGCAGCTTCTTTTGGATCAGGATGGCAATCAGTAGCGGCCCGATAGTCAGCAGCGGCAGGCAGAGGATCATATAGATCCCGCTGTTGAGCAGGGCGTTAGCGAGCTGGCTGTCCTGAAGTAGGTCCTGATAGTTGCGGAGCCCCACGAACTCGCCGCCGCCCAGAGGCTTGCTGTTCGTGAATGACAGCCTGACGGTGTTCAGTGAAGGCCAGATACTGAAAACCAGCAGCCAGAGCAGCGCCGGTACTATCAGCACCCAGGGAGTGAGGAGACGGTGCGATTTCATGGTGTTTCCGCCCGCCTATCCACGGGCAAGCATCTTGTTGATCCGCTCGGCTGCGTCATCAAGGGCCTTCTTACTGGGCACGTCGCCCCGGATTGCCAAGGCGATCTGCTGGCTGAGGATGTCGCTCATGGCTTCATTGATTTCGTACGGTGTCAGGTTCTTTGCCGTGTCCAATGTCTTGAACGCCAAGACTTTGGCGTCGCTGGCGGGCGTGCCGTCGCTTTGGGAGAAATAGGGGTCGCTGGAGGATGACTTGGTGCTGGGGAAGATGTTCACCAGATGGGCGAACTTGCCCTGGTTCTCGGCGTTCGTCATCCATTGGGCCAGGGCCACAGCCGTAGGCAGGTTTTTGCTCTTGGCGTTTACGCCCATGCCCTGGACGTACAGGGGAGGCACGTCCAGCGACTGGGTGGCGATGACTTTGCCTTTAAGGCTTGGGTTGTCCTTTTCGAAACTGGGGATGCTGTTGCCGCCACCCGTGGTCCAGGCGACCTTGCCTTCCGTAAAGAGCTGGGAATTCCCCAAATAGTCGTTGTTGAGCACCGTAGGGGGCATGTAGCCAGCCTTGAAGGCGTCCCGGTACCGGTCCAGCAGGGCGGCGGCGTTGTCAGTGTTGAAAGCTACGCTCCGACCATCATCGGCGAGAACGCTGATCCCTGCGCGGGTGAAGTCCTCAATTCCAGGCTTTCGGCTGAGCAAGTACTCCTTGCCCTCTGATGCGTCGTGCATGATCTTTGCCTGGGCGAACAATTCGTCGGTGGTCCGGGGCGGTTTTGCAGGATCCAGACCGCTGGCGGCGAATTTCTCGGTGTTCCAGTAATTGACGTCCGTATTCAGGTACCAGGGATACCCGAAGGTGCCGTCCAGTCCCTTGTACTTGAAAGCATCCAACCCGCCCTGAACATACGTGTCCTCCAGAGTCTTGTCGACAATTGAAACGTCCAACAGCATGTTTTGGCGGGCCAGCGGCAGTGCGAAATCAGGCGGGATGTTCACGACGTCGGGAAGCGTGCCGGAGCTTGCCTGGGTGAGGACCTTTTCTGCGTATCCGTCGCCTGGCTGGTCCACGAGCGTGACCTTCGTGCCAGGATACTTGGCCTCAAAACCCTTGATGACCTCGTCAAGATAGGCGGTGAACTTGGGCGTCAGGGACCAGGTCTGCAGGCTGACTTCGCCGGTGATGGGGCCGGACGCCGGCTGCGCCGCCGGAGCCTGGCTGCCGCAGCCAGCCAATGCCAAGGACGCGGCAGCCAATACTGCCAGTCCGGGTACAAGTTTGCGCATATATACTCCTCAAAGGATGTCTTGCACATGGTGGAAGATTTTCGAATCGGCTATTTACTAAACCGATATAGTAGAAGATAACCAACCATTTCCATGAGTGCCTGTCAAGAGGGTCGCGACATCGGTCGTGCTTGCAGGTCGCGGCGGCGAGGCCGTCATGCGGGCTCCTGGCGCCGCTCGGAATTGCTGGCGACCAGAGGCAAGAGGAGGCAAGTATGTCCAGATCCAGGGCAACAATCGAAGATATTGCAAAGCAAGCCGGGGTATCGCGGGGCGCCGTCTCGTTCGCGCTGAATGGACGGCCCGGCGTGAGCGAAGCTACGCGTGCTCGCATCCTTCAGGTTGCCTCAGACCTCAATTGGTTTCCGCACAGCGCGGCCAAGGCCCTGAGCGGGTCGCGGACTGATGTCACCGGTTTAGTTATTGCTCGGCCAGCCAAAACCCTCAGCGTTGAACCCTTCTTTTCGATGCTCATCTCGGGCATCCAGGCCGGGCTCTCGAGCGCTGGAGTGGCTCTGCAGATGCAGATCGTGGAGGACTCGGAGGCCGAGATTGCGACCTACCGCCGCTGGTGGAACGAGCACCGCGTGGATGGGGTCATTCTCATCGACCTGCAGGAGAACGATCCCCGCATCCCTGTTCTCGAGGAGCTGTCAATTCCTGCTGTGGTGGTGGGCGGACCGGGCGAGCATGGACATCTTTCCAGCGTCTGGGCTGATGACAGGGCAGCCATGCTTTCCGTGGTCGAGTACCTGACGGCCATCGGCCATCGGCGACTGGGGCACATTAGTGGCCTTCCCAGCTTTCAACACACCCGACGCCGCATTCAGGCCTTGGCGGACTCCTCCGACCGGCTGGGCCTCGACGGGGCGGAATCCTTGGCCACGGACTTCAGTGATGCCGCAGGCGCCGCAGCCACCCGGCAGCTGCTGTCGCGCCCGGACCGGCCCACAGCGATCATCTATGACAATGACGTAATGGCCTTGGCGGGCTTGGGTATCGCCAGTGAAATGAACATCAACGTCCCCCGCGAGCTGTCGATCGTCTCCTTTGATGATTCCGTGCTGACCAAGCTGACCAACCCTTCGATCACTGCGCTTACACGGGACACGTTCGATTTCGGCCATCAAGTTTCCAAGGCGTTACTCAGGGTGATCGCTGAGCCGCAGCGAGTTGAGAATCTCCAGCTGCCGACACCCGTCCTGTCAGTCCGCTCCAGCACGGCGCCCCCGATAGGGGGGAAGGCCCGCTGAACGTAGCTGAGTCCGACGCGCGATATGACGCACGAACGCAAACTAAACCGAATTAGTTAAAGTCTAGGCAGAACTACATTTGAGCTTGTAGTGTTTTGTGCAGCCGCGTTCTCAGCCGAACTAAATCGGATTAGTTTTGTGGGGCTTGCATTCATCCCACAGCAGGACAGGACGGCGGGAACAATCGGACAGCTAAACAAGGCAGGGTGCATGACACAGCAGCAGACAAGATTCGGCGCGAACTACACGCCATCCCAGGGATGGTTCCATCACTGGCTGGACTTTGATCTGGACGCTGTCAAACGGGATCTTGACTCAATTGCCGGTCTGGGCCTGGACCACATACGTGTCTTCGCGCTATGGCCACACTTCCAGCCGAATCGTTCGCTCATCCGTGGTCGATCCCTGGATGACCTTCGTTGCATGGTCGATGCTGCCGGAGACCGAGGGCTCGACGTTTCGGTGGACGGATTGCAGGGGCATTTATCCAGCTTCGACTTCCTGCCCGCCTGGACCCAAACGTGGCACCAGAAGAACCTCTTTACCGACCCCGACGTACTGGAGGGGCAGGCCGCCTACCTGACTGCACTGGCAGCGGCAGTGGCAGATCGTCCCAACTTTCTGGGCATGAGTGTAGGCAACGAATTCAGCCAGTTTGGCTCAACGGCACACCCGCAGCAGAGCCAGACCAGCCCCGAAGAAGCCGGGCACTGGGTCCGCACGATGCTGGCCGCCTGCGCCGCGGGCGCTCCGGACGCGTGGCACCACCACTCCGAGTACGACGCCGCCTACTTCGACGGGCTGCACGGCTTTACCCCCGGCACGGCCGTCCCCTACGGATCCATGCCGACAGTCCACTCCTGGGTATTCAACAACACCGCGCAGATCTATGGCGGCATGAGCGAGCAGAGTCTCCGCCTGGCGGAGTACCTGATCGAACTGGCCCGCGCCTGGTCTTCGAACCCCGCCGGTCCCATTTGGCTCCAGGAAGTAGGTGCTCCCAGCCCGCACGTTACGGCCTCCGACGCTGCCGAATTCTCCCGGCGCACCCTCCAATACGCCCTGGACTGCGAAAACCTCTGGGGTGTCACCTGGTGGTGCTCACATGACGTGGACCGCGCACTGGTCGACTTCCCCGAGCTCGAATACAGTCTCGGGTTGCTCGCAAACAACCAGAGCATCAAACCACAGGGTGTTGCCGTGTCCGGCATAGCCCGGGAAAACAGGAAACACCCGACCACGGTGCAGCGGCGTTCCACCGCCTTGGTACTGGACGTGGGCGACGTAAAGACCGCTCCGGACCGGGCCCAGTGCGCACCCGGTGGCCAGTTCTTCGAAGCTTGGATGTCCCTGGCTCTGACCGGCGAACGCCCCGCGGTAGTGCTGGCCAGCAAGGCCCAGGATAGCGACCACCTGGCATCGCGGGGGATCACAACAGTCCTCCCCATGCACCCGTCCGGCAGCGTGGCAGTTCCTGGCGAACATGGATAATCCCTTTTCAGACATGGAAACGAACCAGCATAATCAACACAGCCAAGGGCAGGCACAGTTTGCCGGGCCGCCCACACTAAGGCGCCAAGGAGGCCCACCGACAGCCGTCGCTGCTAAACCCGGGGTGGGATTCACCTCCACAGAGGCTTTCCCGATCCACGTCCAGGCCGGGAGGGGTACGCATCGATTCGCCATCCCGTGTGAGCTCATCGGCCGTGTTGTCGGAACAGGGGAGGAACTGCAGTGGGCTGTTTTTCCGGAAGCGGTCAAGAGCTTCGAAGGATTGTGGGATTCGACGGCCGCCGCTGTTGATGTGCAGTTCGACGACGGCACATGGCTCAGTGAACTCGACGTAACTGACCAGTACAGCGGAAGGATTTCAGCCAGGGAACAGTACAAATCCAAACGACTTTGGGTGGACCAGTGGAACAGGCGAGCCGTTGAGCTTGCGCCCGCTGCCGGGAAGACAGTCCGCCAGGTCGTCGCGACGGTAGAAGCCTCACCCCGCGCCGATCTTTACGTCTACTTCGACGCAGTGGGCATACAAACCGAACCGGCTCAGCGTACGAACCCGCTGGAATTCGTCGTGACGACGAGGGGCACTCACTCCTCCGACCGGTTCTCGCGGGGAAACACAGCTCCCCTCGTGGCGGTTCCCCACGGCGGGGTTTTCGGACTGCCCATGACCGACGCCTCACGCGGCAACTGGCCTTACGCCTATCACGCACACAATCGGGACAGCGACAACCGCCCGACCATCCAGGCATTCGCGACATCACATATCCCCAGCCCTTGGATGGGGGACAGGGGTGTCTTCCAGGTGATGCCAAGCCCCCTGGCAGACCCGGATACCGACCCTGCCGGCCGCGCCTTGGGGTTTTCGCATACGGATGAACAATGTTCCCCACACCTCTATGCCGTCACACTGGAGGGCGGGATTACGGCGCAACTCACCGCTGGCGACTTCGCACTGGGTATGCGGTTTGATTTCCCTGCCGAGACCGCTTCGCTTGTCTTTGACCATCACGGCCTTGTTCGCGACGTCCGCGTTTATCGGTCAGGGGACGATACGGTCATTGAGGCACTGCTCGACGACCGAAAAGAAACCCCGCCTCACTACATCCACGTGCGGACACCGCACGTCATTGCGGACTGTCTATCTTATGGCGAGGGACGTCTTGGCGGGTACCTCACGGTCAAAACCGGAACCGGCGGCCGTGTCGATGTGATGCTGGGGATCTCGACGGTTGGCTTCGCGCAGGCGGAAGCCAATCTCCGCAGAGCCGGGGATTTCTCAACCATGCTCGCCGAAGCAATCCGTCGCTGGGAGGAGAAGCTAGGCACGTTGAAACTCGGGGGAGCATCAACGGACCAATTGATTTCGTTCTACTCCGGCCTTTACCGTTTGTTCCTTTACCCTAACCGGGCAGGTGAGCCCTCAGAGGCCGGGCAACTCCGTTACCGCTCTCCATACGGCAAGGTTCTCACCAACCCGATCCGTGCCGAGAGCGGCCCGGAGATCATGACGGGCCAATTCTCCACGACGAACGGCTTCTGGGACACCTACCGTACTGCCTGGCCTTTGCTTGGGCTGCTGACGCCGGAGGAAGCGGGCGAACTTGCCCAAGGGTTTGTTCAGCATTTCCTCGACGGCGGATGGACCCCGCGATGGAGCGCCCCCGGAGCTGAAGACATGATGACTGGTACAACGAGCGACACGGTCTTTGCTGACCTGCTCGTCAAGAACATTCCCGGCCTTGATCTCAAGACCGCGTACAGGAGCGCGGTGAAGAACGCCACCGTACCCGCAAATGACTCCCGTGTTGGACGGAAGGGACTAAGCCAGGGCCGGTTCTGCGGATACATTGACACGGACACCCCTGAGGGTCTGTCCTGGACGCTGGACAACGCCATCAATGATTGGGGCACCGCCCAGATGGCCCGCATGCTGCTCAACAGCGTTCCCTCAGCATCCGCTGAGGGCCGCCAATACCAGGCCGAATGCGAGTACTTCGCCCGACGCTCCTTGGCGTACAAGCTCGTTTTCGACCGGAAACGGGGATTCTTCATTGGTCGTCGCCGGGATGGATCATGGCGTGCGGACGAAGGGTTCGATCCCGCCGAGTGGGGACATGACTACACCGAGACAAATGCTTGGGGGACCGCCTTCACCGTTCCTCATGACGGTCTCGGGCTCACGGAATTGCACGGCGGCGAGCATGAGTTGGGCGCCGCGCTGGATAGGTTCTTCGACACACCCGAAACCGGAGACTTATCGAAGTGCGGTTCCTATGGCTTCGTCATCCACGAAATGACTGAGGCGCGGGACGTGCGGATGGGCATGCTTGGCCTGTCAAACCAGCCTGCCCACCACATCCCTTACATGTACATGTTTGCCGGTCGCCACGATGATGCCCACCGCCTTGTGCATGAAGCACTTGCGCGGCTCTTCGTCGGATCGGACATTGGTCAGGGATATCCAGGGGACGAGGACAACGGCGAAATGAGTGCATGGTATGTCTTTGCCTCACTTGGACTATACCCACTCGTTCCGGCCTCGGGGACGTACGTTCTCTTACCGCCCGCCGTCCACCGCGCGGAGCTCCATCCCACAAGCGGTAAACCGACGGTGATCGAAGTTGTCAATCCCGAAGAAGAGGGGATCTACGTCAGATCCGTACACGTCAATGGAGCCTTGTGGGAAGAGATCTCCATCCCACATGATGTGCTGGCCGCCGGCGCGCACATCCAGTTCGAACTCTCGCGGCAACCGTGTGGCTGGGCGGCAAATTCCCGGCCCACTTCGGTATCACCGCAACACGGTTTCACTGTTCCGCTCACCGACGCAACCGGTTCCGGCAGGGGCTACGTTATCCCGGACACCGCTGCGGTCCTCTTTGACGACATCGGGAAGACGTCGGTGACGTTGTCTGAAGGCGCATGCGTTGAGTACAGATTCAACGAACCTACAGCCGTGGAGCTCTACACCGTGACCGCCGCAGAAGCAGGCAGCGTCGGCTGGCGACTTGAGGTGGAGACCGTGGCCGGCGAGGTAGTCGAGATAGACAGGCGGGAAGACGAATGCTTCAACTGGGCAGGGCAAACACGCCCATTTGCTCCAGTCGGGAAAACCGCCCTGATTTCCGCAGTACGCCTTCTGCCAACGGGTGCGTACGCACTGATCCAGCTGGAGTTCTTCCCCGCCGCCCCCTAAGACCCCTCCAAGTGCCAGCGAGCCTGACCGTCGATGGTACCGGGGAGGCGCTCGCACCGTTCTTTGAGAATGCGTGCCCGCCGGGTTCAGTGGCCACTATGTCCGGGTGGATGCGTTTATGGCTGCGGTAATGCGGGCTGGGTCGAGGATTCTGTCCAGGGCGGTACAGGCGCTTCCTGTTATGCCGCCTGCTTTTTTGGCTTTCGTCGCTTCGATCTCGAGGCTGTCGGTTGCGAAGGGCTGGCATTCTGTGTAGATCGCTGACTGGACGCCGCTGATGAACGATTCGGCTTCGCTGAGATTCCCGCCAAGGATTACGCGTCGAGGGTTGAAGAAGTTAACGATTGAGGACAGAACGACTCCAGTGCGATTGCCCGCTTCACGCAACAGGTGGGTTGCGATGGGATGGCCGTTGGCGGCTAAACGGATAAGGTCGGGGGTATCTGTGACGGCCTCGCCCGCATCGCGAAGGACATTGACGATCGCTGCGCCGCCGGCGTCTGTGAACACCTAAGTGAGGGTTTGCATGGAATCCGGTGGAAGTATTACTGTCTAGCTACTGAAACCGGCATGGGCGACAGAGCCCGGGGAGGAGGAGCGCATCACCGCTGACCAATCCAAGCATCATGTCCCGTTCCCGTTGAAAGCCCCTCCCGAGGGGCTTTCCCTATGCCTGGTAACGGTGCACCCGCCAGAAGTATCGTAAGTATGCTTATAATATTTTGGTAATATGGACATTCCGGCCGATGCGGTCGGGGTCCTTGTTTTCAGTCGTTGCGAAGAGTAGCCCATGTTCAGTTTTCGGCCGCTGGCCCGCATCGCTTCGGTTTTGACCACACCGCTGGCGCCGGAAGATGTCCTGGCATTGTTCAATCCGGTCTATTCGGCTCGTCAGCTACGTGGAGTCGTCACTAAGGTTGTCCCGGAGACGGCAGATTCGGCAACTATTTTCTTCCGGCCCGGCAGGGGCTGGCGGGCCCACCTTGCTGGCCAGTGGGCGAGGGTCGGCGTCGAGCTCAACGGGGTGCGTCAGTGGCGTTCCTATTCACTAAGTGCGCCGGCAGGCGAGGACCCGGCTATTACCGTCACTGACGTTGGTTCTGTGTCCGGAGCCCTGGTTCGCGAGACGAAGGTTGGTGATGTCCTTTTCCTGGCTCCGCCTCAGGGCGATTTTGTCCTGCCTAAGCACCCCCGTTCCCTTCTGATGCTCACGGCTGGGAGCGGGATCACTCCTGTCATGTCAATGATTCGGACACTTGTCCCAAGCCGTCCCGACGCAGATGTCGTGCTGATCCATTCTTCTCGGGGGGAAGGCGACAGTATCTTTCGTGAGGAACTGGCTGAACTTGCTGATCAGTTTCCGAATTTCCGCCAGGTGCAGTGGCACACCCAGGGGCGTGGTCGTATGGACTTCACATCACCGGCCGTTCTTAATGAAATTTGCCCGGACTGGCGGGACAGGGCCGCATATGCGTGCGGCCCCGAGACTTTCCTGGATGATGCCGAGGCTATGTGGAATCAGGCAGCGCTGGCTGAGACCGCCACCTCGAGAGAGGAAGCCGTTAGTCGACAGGGGCAGGGTTCGCTCACTATTGAGCGGTTCAGTACCGAGCTTCTGGGCGGGGAAGGCAGTGAGGGTGGCTTGGTCACCTTTGAAGCTTCCGACCGTGAGGTGCTGGCCGATGGGGGTGTCCCCATCCTCGACGTCGGCGAGGACGCAGGGGTGCTGATGCCCAGTGGCTGTCGCATGGGTATCTGTCACAGCTGTCTTACCCCGTTGCTGTCAGGCAGCGTCCGCGACCTGCGAACCGGTGAAGTGCATGGCGCGCCCGGCGAACTCATCCAAACGTGTGTCTCGGCAGCCGTCGGGCCCGTCAACCTCGAAATCTGAGGAGTACAACCGCATGTCAGTAGTTTCAGCTAAAAGCCCGGCCACCGCCGTCGGGCCCAAGACCCGGCCTGGTGCCCTGGCCGAGGCGGGCAGGCCCACGGTGCGTCCACCGGCGGCCGCGCACTTGAGCGACGAGCAAGTGGCCCAACTGGGCCGCGAGCTCGATGCGCTCCGTGACGACATCCTGGCCAAGCGCGGCTCCAGCGATGCTGCGTACATCAGGCGCATGATCAAGATCCAGCGAGGATTGGAAGTCTCCGGTCGTGCCGCGTTGCTGGTCAGCAAAAACAAGGCGGCCTGGATCACCGGTACAGCTCTCCTCAGCGTTGCCAAGGTCCTTGAGAACATGGAACTGGGCCACAATATCCTCCATGGCCAGTGGGACTGGATGCGCGATCCGGACATCCACTCCACCACCTGGGAATGGGACTTCGTGACCCCGTCACGTTCGTGGCAGCACACCCACAACGATCTCCACCACCGCTGGACCAACGTCGTCGGCAAGGACCGCGACGTCGGGTACAACCTTCTGCGCATGGATCCCGACCAGGAATGGAAGCCCTTCAACCTGGGCAACCCCCTCTACAATGCCCTGCTCGCGCCCGTTTTCGAATGGGGCATAGCCATCTACGACCTGGAGATCCCCGAGTACAAGGAGGGCCTGAAATCCAGGGAGGCCATGAACAAGGACCTCAAGGCTCTGGGGCGCAAGGCCGTCAAACAGTTCGCCAAGGACTATGCAGCAACGCCGGCCCTGGCCATGCTTACAGGCTCCGGAAAGCAAGCCCTCTACGGCACCCTCGCTGCCAACGCCATCCGCAATGTCTGGGCCCACGCCGTCATTTTCTGCGGCCACTTCCCCGAAGGAACGGACACGTTCACCGAGGAAATGGTGGAAGGCGAAACCCGCGGCGACTGGTACGTACGTCAGATGATCGGATCCGCCAACATCTCAGGGCCACGTTTCATGCACCTTATGACCGGAAACCTCTCGCATCAGATCGAGCACCACCTCTTCCCCGACCTTCCCTCCAACCGCTACGCCGAGATTGCCCCCAAGGTCCGCGAAATCTGCAAACGCTACGACCTGAAGTACACCACAGGGCCGCTGCTGAAGCAGGTCGGCTCCGCTTGGGCCAAAGTCTTCAAGCTCGCCTTGCCACCAAAGCAGTAGAGGCGATGCCGCTTTCGCCCACTTGGCGCTGCGAACCAATCGAAGCGTAGGCACGGAACGCTAGGGCACCGCTTTGGTGGAACGGTAGCTCGCCTGCTTTTGGCTGCCAGTCACCTGTGGGTGAGTGGGCGGGCGATGGTCTCTCCGCAGTTCGCTGACCGGGATCAGGACCAGGCCGCAGTCGAAGGGGACTACGTAAATCAGGACCCGGCCCAGGTGGCACGGGAATTGGTAACGGCCCGCATTATCCAATGGAGCCTGCCTGTGCCACGTGAACACTACGACCACTGGGGAGTGGTTACTGGAGAGGCCAACCCAGCCCGCCAGGTGATCTAGTACTACAGTGGATGTATGGCTGCCGGCCGCAATCCGCTCGATGACCTGCGCGAAACCATCGGCCATCTGGTCGATCAGCTCAAGCTGCCTGGTTCAGAGCGCGTCGACGACCTGGTCGGCGATCTCATCGGTGCGAGGCCCGGGCCGGCCCGGCCGCTCTCCGAGGTGCAGGCTGAACTCGATGCGCTGGTCGGTCTGGAGACCGTGAAAGAACAGGTGCGGGCCCTCGTCGCATTGCTCCAGGTCCAGGCCCGCCGTAAAACGCACGGCCTGCCTGAGGTGGCAACATCACAGCATCTGGTGTTCCTCGGAAACCCGGGCACGGGCAAGACGACCGTAGCGCGGCTCCTGGCCGAGATGTACCGTGCGGTCGGTCTGTTGCAGAAAGGACACCTGGTCGAGGTCGACCGTTCGGGCCTGGTGGGGCAGTACGTCGGGGCGACCGCCATCAAGACGGACCGGGTAATCCGGCGTGCGCTGGACGGTGTCCTGTTCATCGACGAGGCGTACGCGCTGGCCCCGGAGGACGGCCGGATGGACTTCGGCCCTGAAGCGATCGAGATCCTGCTCAAGCGGATGGAGGATCACCGACACCGCTTGGTGGTGATCGTCGCCGGGTACCCGCGGCTGATGGAGTCCTTCTTGCTCTCCAACCCCGGGCTGCGCTCTCGGTTTGCCCGCGAGATCACGTTCCCCGACTACTCCGTCGACGAACTCCAGACGATTTTCCACCAGATGCTGGCCCAACACGAGTACACCCTGGAGCCTGGTGCGGACCAGATGTTGCGTCGCATCCTCACCGGGCTCCACGCTGGCGAGGACTCGGGCAACGCCCGGTTCGCCCGCACGCTGTTCGAGCAGGCGCTCAACCGCCAGGCGCTGCGGTTGTCGCTAGACGAGGAACAAAGTCTCGATGCGCTTGATCGTGAGGCCGTCATGAAGCTCACCGCGGACGACATCGTCGAGGCCGCGCTGGCCTTGGGTGAGGAGCCTGAGCCGGAAGCGACGCCGGAACCGGAACGGTCGCGCTGGTGGCACTGGCTGGCCTGACCGGATCTGCGGAGGTGCAAAGCGAATGCCGGTAATCCTGTCCGCGGTTTTTCAGCAAGCTGTCTCGTCGTAATCCGTCTCCACCCGGCAAGCTTCTTGACGGTAGTGGCGCAGCAGACCATCGCCGAAAATGCGATTTCTTCGTAACAAACGGGATCCACACCACAGAGGCTGAGTCTCGCATTGAATGCTTAGGCTTGGCTAACCTAAAGTTCTCGGAGGAGATAGTTCCCAATTCTTCATCTTCCCCAAGAAAGTAGTCCCCATGAAGTTCCGCAAGAACGCGCTGGCCGGAGTCGCACTCGCCGCCACCGCAACCCTCGGCCTCGCGGCCTGTGGCTCCAACGCCGGCACCGCGCCTGCCGCCTCCGAAACTGCTGCTTCAGGCGATGGCATCACGGTTTACAACGCCCAGCATGAGAGCCTGACCAAGGAATGGATCGAGGCCTTTACCAAGGAGACCGGCATCAAGGTCACCCTTCGCCAGGGTTCGGACACCGAGATGTCCAACCAGATCGTCCAGGAGGGTGCAGCGTCCCCGGCGGACGTTTTCCTGACGGAGAATTCCCCTGCAATGGCGCAGGTGGAAAACGCAGGCCTCTTCGCTGACGTGGAGAAGAGCACCATTGATCAGGTCCCGGCAGAGTTCCGTCCCTCCACGGGTAAGTGGACCGGCATAGCCGCCCGCTCCACGGTATTGGTCTATGACAAGAACAAAATCAGCGAAGAGAAGCTGCCCAAGTCGATGCTTGATCTGGCCGACCCCGAATGGAAAGGCAAGTGGGCTGCCTCGCCTACCGGCGCCGACTATCAGGCAATCGTTGCCGCCCTGCTCGAACTCAAGGGCGAGGCCGCTACTGAGGCCTGGCTTAAGGGCATGAAGGAAAACTTCAAGGCCTACAAGGGCAACGGCACCGCCATGAAGGCTGTCAACGCCGGAGAAGTCGACGCCGCACTGATCTACCACTACTACTATTACGGCGACCAGGCCAAGACCGGCGAGAACTCCAAGAACGTCACGCCGTACTACTTCAAGAACCAGGATCCCGGAGCGTTCCTCTCCATCTCCGGTGGCGGTGTCCTGAAGTCCTCCAAGAAGGCGGCCGACGCCCAGGCGTTCCTGAAGTTCATCACGGGCAAGCAAGGCCAGGAGATCCTCAAGACAGGAACCTCTTTCGAGTACGCCATCGCGTCGCAGGTTGATGCCAACGAGAAGCTGGTACCCATCAAGGACCTGCAGCCCCCTGCTGTTGACCCGGCCAAACTGAACTCCACCAAGGTCACCGAGCTGATGACCAAGGCAGGACTGCTGTAATTCCGTGAGCGTTCGACTTTCGGCTCCCGGCTCGCAGAGTTCGGAAAGCACGACGACGGCGGGTGGGGGCAAGCGCCCCCGCCCGCCTTTCGGCGTTTCCACCGTGTCCTTGCTGGCAGTGCTGATAGCACTGTTTTCGCTGGTGCCTTTGGGCTATGTCGTCTACATGACGGCAGCGACAGGCTGGGACACCGCCGTCGAACTCATTGTCCGACCGCGGGTCGGCGAGTTGCTGTTAAACACCATCATGCTGATGGTTATTACAGTTCCACTGTGCCTCATTCTTGGAGTCGGCGGTGCTTGGCTGGTGGAGCGAACCAGCCTCCGCGGGCACCGCTTGTGGGCCGTCGCGTTGGCGGCGCCCTTGGCAATCCCTGCGTTTGTGAACAGCTACTCATGGGTGTCCGCGGTTCCTTCGTTGGAGGGAGTTTGGTCTGGCGTGCTGATCGCGACGTTGTCCTATTTCCCGCTCGTCTACATTCCGGCAGCCGCCACTCTGGCGAGGCTGGACCCGGCTATGGAACAGTCCGCCGCTTCGATGGGTTTTGGCCCGTGGGCGGTGTTCTTCCGCGTGGTACTGCCGCAGCTTCGCATCGCAATGACCGGCGGTGCACTGCTGGTGGCGTTGCACCTCCTCGCGGAATATGGAGCCTTCGCCATGATCCGTTTCGATACCTTCACCACCGCGATCATGGTCCAGTTCCAGTCGACGTTCAATGGCACAGCAGGCAACATGCTGGCCAGCGTCCTGGTCTTCCTTTGCCTCATCCTGTTGCTCGCCGAGGTGAAGAGCCGCGGAACAGCCCGCTATGCCCGCATAGGTTCCGGTGCACAGGCCAAAGCCACCAGGATTCCGCTCGGCCGTTATCAGGCGCCGGCGCAACTGGGGTTGTTGAGTCTGACCGTCCTGGCTTTCGGGCTACCTGTGTGGTTGGTGTTGCGTTGGACCTTGGCTGGAGGGCCGGAGGTCTGGGCAGCGGACGAGTTCGTCCCGGCGCTCCTGCAAACCCTTATGTACGGGGCAGTGGGCGCTGCAGCTACCACGGTGGTGGCCTTCCCCCTGGCGTACCTGGCTGTTCGGCATCCGAGCTGGTTCAGTAAATTCCTTGAGCTCTCCAATTACGTGACCAGCTCACTGCCGGGGATCGTGGTCGGCCTTGCGTTCGTCACCGTCAGCATTCGCGCCATTCCAGGTCTCTACCAAACCGCGGGTGTCCTGATCGCTGCCTACGTGCTGCTTTTCGTGCCGCGGGCCTTGGTGAACCTCCGTTCCGGTCTGGCCCAAGCGCCCAAGGAGCTCGACGAGGCCGCCCAGTCCCTGGGTAAGGCTCCACTGGTGTCATTCTTCAAAGTCACCCTGCGGCTCACTGCCCCGGCCGCTGCCGGGGGAGCGGCCCTGGTTTTCCTCGCCATCGTCAATGAACTCACGGCAACGCTCCTGCTCGCGCCCAACGGCACCCGAACCTTGGCAACAGAGTTCTGGAGCAAGAGTAGCGAAATCGACTACACCGGCGCGGCACCGTATGCCTTGCTGATGATCCTGCTCTCGGCCCCCATGACGTACCTCCTCTTCCAACAGTCCAAGAAAGTGGCTGGACAGTGACTACTCATTCCTCCCCGGGTTTCGCGGCTCCGCGCGTTGCACCCTCTGTTGCACCAACAACGGACACTCACCTCGACATTGCCGGCGTCACCAAGAATTTTGGTCCGCAGACAGTGTTAAGGGGAATTGACCTCTCCGTATCCAAAGGGGGCACCACGGCTATTGTGGGTCCGTCAGGCTCGGGCAAGACCACGTTACTCAGGCTCATCGCCGGTTTTGAGAATCCTTCCGACGGCGCGATCAGCCTGAAGGGATCTCCCGTTGCGGGAAACGGGGTATGGGTTCCCGCGCACAAACGGCACGTGGGCTACGTTGCCCAGGACGGCGCCCTCTTCCCGCACCTGACCGTTGGGCAGAACATCTCCTTCGGTCTGGACGTTGGAAAGCTCGACGGCGGTCGGCGTGGCGTCCGGGCACGCGTGGAGGAACTGCTCACCATGGTTTCGCTCGATGCGTCCATGGCGAAGCGCCGGCCCCACCAGTTATCGGGCGGTCAGCAACAGCGGGTTGCCTTGGCCCGGGCGATGGCCCGCGAGCCCGAACTGATGCTGCTCGATGAGCCATTCTCAGCCCTTGACGCCGGTCTTCGCGTGGCGACGCGGAGAGCCATAGCCAAGGTTCTGAGCGAAGCAGGCGTGACCACTATCCTGGTCACCCATGATCAAGCCGAAGCCTTGTCCTTCGCGGATCAGGTAGCCATTATGCGTGATGGAAAGCTGGCCCAGATTGGCAACCCATTCGTCGTTTACACGCGCCCCGCGGACCGTGCCACCGCCGAGTTCCTTGGCGAGGCTGTCATCCTGGACGCCTGGATGGAAGGCTCCCTGGCTACATGCTCGCTGGGAGGTATCCCCGTCAGGCGCCCGCCCGCACAAGGTAAGGTCCAACTCATGCTCCGGCCGGAACAAATCCGCATCGCCCCGGATGGCCCCATCCGTGGCGTCGTAGTGGACACTGATTACTTCGGACCTGAAACCACCGTGCGCATCAAACTCGGTGCTTATGCTGCACCCGACGGAGGAAGCACGGGCAACGGCCACCGCTACCCAGGCGGCGGCGAAGTCATCACCATCAGGCATTGGAATGCATCCATCACCAAACCTGGAACGGAGCTCAGCCTCCGGGTGGTTGGTGAAGGCGTCGCGTTCACCGTGAGCGGTTAACGGAAGTCATATTTGGGCGCAGACCATTATCAAGTTGAGTTAGGTTAGCTTTACCTTGTTAAATCCCGGGTGTGACTATTCAGCCGGATTTGGCCGGAATCTCGTTCGCCGCCAACCTGGCCTCGTTCGGAGACCGTACCGCCATCAGCGTTGGGGAACGCTCAATTAGCTATCATGAGCTGGCCCAACTCGTAGGGGCGATGGCGCGCTCGTTCGGTCCCGCCCGGCGCCTGATCGCACTGGAAGCCGAGAACACCTTGTCGGCTCTGACGGTCTACCTCGCTGCGATGGCGTCTGGACATCCCCTGCTGATATTGCCCTCGGGTGGTGGCCAAGCCTCCGAAGCACTCATTGCCGCCTACGATCCCGACATCGTCGCCCGCTCAGCACAGGACGAATTCTTCCTGGACATCCGGAGGGACGAGACCCGACACGATTTACATCCTGAGTTGGCGCTCTTGGTCAGCACCTCCGGTTCCACCGGATCACCGAAACTTGTCCGTATCTCCGGCGCCTCCGTTCAGGCCAACGCGGCCGCTATCGCCGAGTACTTGCACCTGCGTCGAAGTGACACCGCAGCCACCACGCTTCCCCTCTCGTACTGCTACGGGATGAGCGTGGTCAACAGCCACTTGCTGGTGGGCGCATCTTTGGTACTGACAGACCTTTCGGTGGTGGATCCCTGTTTTTGGGACTTGGTCCGGTCCCGACACGTGACGTCATTTGCCGCCGTGCCGTACACGTTCGAGCTCCTTGACCGGGTCGGCTTCGAGCGCATGGACCTTCCGAGCCTGCGGTACATCACCCAGGCCGGCGGCCGCTTGGCGCCGGAAAAGGTCCGTTCATATGTTGAACTGGGCCAAAAACGCGGTTGGGACCTTTTTGTCATGTACGGACAGACTGAAGCCACGGCCCGCATGGCCTACCTGCCACCCGACCAAGCAGCCGAGCACCCGCACGCTATCGGAGTGCCCGTTCCCGGCGGGTCATTCCGGCTCGAACCAGTACCGGGGTTGGACGCCAGCGAACTGATATTCAGCGGTCCCAACGTCATGCTGGGCTATGCGGAGCGACCCGAGGATCTGGCTCTCGGCCGCGAAGTTACGGAGCTCCGTACCGGTGACCTTGCCCGTCAAGGCCCGGGCGGCCTCTATGAGATCGTTGGCCGGCGCAGCAGATTCGTCAAAATCGCTGGGCTCCGGATTGATCTGGGACAAGTAGAGCAGATACTTTCAGACCTCGGCCTTAGTGCCGCCGCTGCCGGCTCGGACGAGATGGTGGTGGCAGCTGTGGAAGGGGACCGTGACCTTGCGTTGGTCGCCAAAACACTGGCGCAGGACCTGGGGGTGCCGCGTGCCGCCGTCGAACTTCATCCTGTACCGTCCATTCCGAGGCTGGCCAACGGGAAACCTGACTACCCCGCCATCCAGGCATTGTCCCACCAGCCCGATTTGAATCGGCAACCAGAGACGGCGGCCGGTGCGGTTTCAGTGTCATCGACGGACACAGTACGGGAGATTTTCGAGGACGTCCTCGAATGCCAGGACGTCAAAGACTCCGACACGTTCGTTTCCTTGGGTGGTGACTCGCTTTCGTACGTGGCTGCTTCCGTCCGCCTGGAGCGCGCGCTCGGCTGCCTTCCCAGTGGTTGGCACTTGATGCCTGTCTGTGAGCTCACACCGGCCCCTTTGTCCGCTGATCGCCAGTCCGGCGCGGTGACCAGCAGAACGGGCACGGCCAGGACGTGGCGGGGACGGCTGTTCGCCCGAATGGAGACAGGCATTGTTCTGCGTGCTGTGGCAATAGTCTTCATTGTTTCCACGCACTTCAAGTTCTTCGACTGGGAAGGAACAGCCCATGTCCTGATGGCGCTGGCAGGCTATAATTTTGCCCGCTTCCAGTTGTCAGGTGCCCGCAAGGAGCGGTTGCTGAGGCAACTGCGGGCCGTTGCACGGATCGTGCTTCCAAGCGTCGTCGTAATCGCCGTCGCGTTTGCGCTCACGGACGAGTATGGCTGGCACAATGTGTTCTTGCTGAACTCTCTACTAGGCCCTCAGGGGTGGACGGATATGTCCCGCTTCTGGTTCGTTGAAGTGCTGGTCCATACCTTGCTCGGCTTGGCTGTGCTGCTCGCAATACCGGCGGTGGATCGTATCCAGCGCAGGTGGCCTTGGGGGTTCCCTCTGGCGTTGGCGGGCGTTGACTTACTGCAGCGCTTCGACGTCGTCGCACTGCCGTATCCCGGGCAGGGGCCCGTTCTGTGGCTCTTTGCACTGGGTTGGGCGGCTGCGGCCTCAAGCACCGTCCGGCAGCGAGCCGTGGTCACCGCTGTGGCCCTGGTGACGATTCCCGGTTCGTTTGCGAACGAATACCGCAGTGCCACCATCCTGGTTGGGTTCCTTATCCTGCTGTGGATCCCAACGCTGCCGGTGCCGCGCGGACTGCATCGAATCACAGCTCTGCTGGCCACGTCTTCACTGTATGTCTATGTCACGCACTGGCTGATTTACCCCTTGTTGGTGGAGGGGGACAAAGGCTTTGCCGTCCTTGCCTCCTTGGCCGTGGGTGTGGCCTACTGGGCTGCCGCCACTCGCGCCATGGCCAGCGCGGAGCGGTGGCTTCGAGTCCGCCGTCCGAGGGAGCATCACTGTCGAAACGCTTCCTGAGTGCCGCTAGGGATGACTCTAGCCGCGCCACCGTTTAACGATCATTGATGACGGTCCTGCTTGGAGCCTGGATCGTCGTTACGCTTTGCGGGCCGATGGCCTGCAATTGCGGCGCGGACATCGCCTTCTTGGTGTCCGTCCTTCTTCTTGCCAAACGGCAGCACCTTTAGCAGCGGGTGCAAGATGACCATGATGACCAGACCCCAAACGGCTCCGAGAATGGCTGAGCACAACGTGTTCACGAGCCAGGCAAGGAAGCCGCCCACCACAGGGATCCCGGCGAAGGGTGTCTCGAGTACATGAACCAGATCGTAAGGGCCGTGCCAGCCGAGGTCGTATGCACCCTGCAGCATGATGTGACCACCAACCCACAGCATGGCTATCGTCCCAATGAGGGTGATCGCGGCCAGTACGGCTGGCATTCCCTTGACCAGCATCCGCCCGAAGCGCTGAGAGCCCGCGGAGGCCTTGGTGGTCAGGTGCAGGCCGATGTCGTCCATCTTGACGATGAGTCCGACGGCGCCGTACACGATGACCGTGATCGCAATCGCTACGACGACGAGGATGAACGCTCGGACCCATAGAGACTCACTGGCTACCTCGTTCATCGCGATGACCATAATCTCGCAGGACAGGATGAAATCGGTGGTGATGGCGCCCTTGGTAACCTTGGCTTCCGCGTCAGGTCCGCGTTGGACGGCCGGCGCGTTCTCGGTGGCGGAATGGCCGCGAAGCTTGTGCCAAACCTTTTCGGCGCCCTCGTAGCAGAGGTAGGTGCCGCCCAGCATGAGGATGAACGGGATTACTCCCGGGATGAAGGCACTGACGAGCAGCAGCGCTGGCAGGATGATGACCAGTTTGTTTCGCAGCGAGCCCCAGAAGATGCGTTTGATCATCGGCAGCTCGCGTGACGGGTCCGCCCCGGATACGTATTGCGGCGTGACAGCGGCGTCGTCGATTACAACGCCGGCGGCCTTGGCCCCTGCCTTGGCGGCGCCTGCGGCGATGTCGTCCACTGACGCAGCTGCTATGCGGGCCAAGGCTGCGACGTCATCCAAAAGTGCTACGAGACCGCCGCTCACAGAACCACCCCGTCCTGCTTAAGGGCGGACAGCTGCATGTGAATACCTGGGTCGAGGCGCGTAATTGGCATGTTCGGAGTATACGACGGCGGGCAAAACCGTAGACGTGCGTGACGCACGGTAACCGGAACGGCCCCCCAGGATTGGGGGGCCGGGCGTCCCAGTGCCAGAGGACTAGTGTTCGGTGTCCGCCGCTGCCTTTTTCTTGGCGGTCTTTTCCGCGTCCTTCTCAGCGCGCAGGGCCTCCGCTTCGTGCTGCTCCTCGGCCTTTTCCTGGTGGATGACCTGGGCGAAGAGCTTCTCCATTTCCTTGGCTACGCCGGCTGCCGAGGCAGGATTCTGGCCGGTTACAAGTCGATCGTCCACCGCTATTTTCTCTTCAAAGACACCGGCGGAGACGTGATGCGCTCCCTGTTCCTCCAGCCGGTCTGCCAGGAAGAACGGAATGACCTTGTCCTTCCCGGCGGCCACTTCCTCGTCGTTGGTGAATGCGGCGACGTCCCGACCCTGAACGAGGCGGAACCCGTTCTCCAATTCCACATTCAGCAGTCCAGCCGGGCCGTGGCAAACCGCGCCCACCAAGCCTCCGCCGTCGTAGACGCTGGCTACCAAACGCTGTAATCCTTCGCTGTCCGGGAAGTCCCACATAGTGCCGTGTCCTCCCACGAGGTAGACGGCATCGTACTGCCCGGGATCAATGACGTCGACGCGGGCAGTGTTATAAAGCCCGGCGCGAGTGGCCTCATCCTTCGTGAAGGCAGCTTGGATGGGATCATCCATGTCAACCTCGTCGCTGGGAGGCTGGCCGCCCTTGATGGAGGCAAAATCGACGAAGTGACCCGAGTCTTTGAAGACCTTCCAGGGATGTGCGGCTTCGGCCACGTTGTAGCCGGTCTTCTTGCCCGTATCGCCGAGCTCGGACACGCTGGTCAGTACCATGAGGATTTTCTTCATGAAGTGCTCCTTTCGTCCAACGTCCACACTACGCCCCACCCTTTTCGGGCCTCTGACGGGCTGAAGATTCCGAATACTGTCCGTAGGCGCCCCTATGCTTGCCTCATGTCTACTGATGAAGAGAAGGACCCTCCCGTTCCTGCTGACGTTGAGGGCAAGATCCCGAAAAAAGTTCACGACGCCCCGGATGAAAAGTCACCGGAAGCATCCACCGACGAACCCGGCGAAGACTACTAGGGTAGCGCCAGCCATGGCGACCGGAGCACCGGTGATCCCGAAGGTCATCTGCACTGCGGTTCCCGGTTAGCTCACCCGCCGCCCGGCGATCAGCCTCACCACACAATCTGCGGCTGCAATTGATTCTTCATCATGGCTGACGCAGGCCACTGCTGCACCACGCGCTGCTTCTGCTGCGAGCATTGCCCTGGTGCGCTGGCGGCTCTCCAGATCCAGCCCCGCCGCGGGTTCATCGAGTAGGAAGATCCGTGCACGGCGCGCTATGCCTTGGGCCAGTAGCGCACGCTGTCGTTGGCCTCCGGATAAGGCATTGAACGGCGATGACGCGTGTTCTGTGAGCTGGACGCGAGCCAAGGCCTCGGCTACCCGCGCTTGTCGCTCCGCTGCTCCTATTTTGGGTGCCCGGCTTTTCGGTTCCCGGCCTGACAGATCGCCCCACGTGCCCATGGTCACCACGTCCCGAACGGTGAGGGGGAGAGCATCAGGGGTTGTCACCCGTTGAACAACCAAGGCCACGTCGTCCTTGCGGTCCACCGTCCCACGGGCAGCTTTACGAACCCCCGCAAGGATCTCGATGAGGGTCGATTTGCCTGCTCCATTGGGGCCGGCGATGGCCGTGACTTTGCCCCATTCGAGGTCGAGGTCAACGCCAACCAGGGCGGGGGCGGGGCCAAAGCTGAAGTGAAGGTTGCGGGCGCGAAGGGCGGATTCTGAAAAGATCACACTCGATTCTAATCGCTTTTGATAATGAATCTCAATATGCTTTACAGTGGCTGAGTGCATTGGCTAACTGAACCGTTTACCGCAGACTTCTTCCTCCGGGCCCTCGTCGGTGGCGCCTTCGTCGCGATCATCTGCGGTGTCGTTGGCACTTGGGTCATCATTCGAGGGATGGCCTTCCTTGGCGAAGCCATCGGTCACGGGATGCTGCCAGGTGTGGCGCTGGCAACAGTCGCAGGCGCTCCGGCCATAGCGGGCGGGGCCGTGAGCGCGGTCGTCATGAGCGCGATGATCAGCCTGCTGCAGCGCCGCGGCCGCTTGTCGTATGACACCAGCATCGGCCTCCTCTTCGTCTCCATGCTGTCGCTCGGGGTCATCATTGTGTCCCACTCACGCTCTTTTGCCACGGACGCAACCGCCATGCTGTTTGGTGACATCCTCGCCATGGACGAGGGCGACCTGCTGGGGCTGTTCCTGGCGGCGATTGCCACCATCTTGATCGCCGTCATCTTCCACCGCAGCTTCGTTGCCGCAGCCTTTGATACGCGCATCGCCCAAACATTGGGACTCCGTCCACATGTAGCCCAGCTGGCACTGGTGGGATTGGTAACCCTTGCTGTTGTCTCTTCCTACCAAGCTGTGGGCTCGCTGCTGGTAGTGGGACTCCTGCTCGCGCCGGCAGTTGCGGCCAGCCCGTGGACACGCAGCATTCCGGCCCGTATGGCGGTAGCAGCCACCTTCGGCATTGTGGCTGTGGCTCTTGGCCTGTTGTGTTCCTGGTATGCCGGCACAGCGGCCGGCGCGTCCATTGCCATGGCCGCCATCGCTTTGGCCGCCCTGTCCGCTATTGGTGGGCAGCTAAACACCGGACGCCGCACGCGGGCGGTCAAAACTTCTGAGCCGGAACCGGCCCCTGTCTTTGTATCCCTCACTGGAAAGTAGCCATGAACCTCCGTACAAAACCGGTGGCACTAGCCACGCTGGCACTGCTCTTGCTTGCGGGGTGTGGCAGCCCGTCCACTGCGCAGGCGCCGCAACCGGACGCGAGCGAATCGGCGTCGACCGGTGACGGACACGGGGCGATCACCGGAGTGGCCGAGGTCGCTGAACCGCAGCTTCACCTTGTGGCCATCGACGCCGAAGGCGAAGCCTCCATGCTGGACCTCCTGAACGGGGCACAGTCCCGGCTGGGGAAGGTCCGGCCTCCGGCTGATGTCAGCACCGACGGGCGTTACGTCTTTGCGGCCAGCAACACCGGTGTGGACATCGTGGACAGTGGCGCTTGGACCTGGGATCACGTGGATCACTTCCACTACTACCGGGGCGCAGCGAGGACTATTGGCAAGGTTGACGGTGAAGGTACTGCGACCATTGCCACAGGGCTGCTGTCGACGGCCGGTACGACGGGGATGTTCTTCCCAAACTCAGGGGAGGCCGTACTTCTGGATAATCCGGCGCTCGCCGGCGGGACCATTTCCGAGACCCTTCGCTTCAAGACCGAACCGCACGCAGGCTTGATCGCTCCGCTGGGCGAAGGGGCAGTCGTGACCGAATCCGACGATGCAGGAAAGGCCGCCCGCCTGCGAGCCATCGACGCCACCGGTAAGGAACTGGCCACCACCGACTGCCCCGCAGCGGCGGGAACTATCACCACCAGGGTGGGATTGGTGGTTGGCTGCTCGGATGGTGCGGTGATCGCCACCATGGAGGGGTCAACACCAACATTCGAAAAAGTTCCCTACCCGGACGGTGTCGCTGCCCCGGCCACCGAGTTCGACGGACGCAAGAGCAGGCCCACGATTGCTGGCCTCAGCACTGATTCCGGTGTCTGGCTCCTGAACACCCGCCAGCGCACGTGGGAATGGCTGCCGACGAGTACCCCCGTTGTCGCTGCCGCATCAGTCGACGACGCCGACCACCACGTGGTGGTCATCGGCGCCGACGGCACGGTTCAGGTATATGACGGATCATCCAAAGAACAGATTGCCAGCACGAAACCGCTGTTGGACGGATCACTGGCTGATCCAGCCTTCGCCGGCAATATTCAGCTCACAGTTGACGCCCAACGCGCCTACGTCAATGCGCCCGCCGAGGGCGTGGTCCATGAAATTGACTATGCCGATGACGCCCGGATTGCCCGGACCCTCGAGTTGCCTACGAAGCCGGTTCATTTCGTGGAGACCGGCCGATGAGGCGGGTGGCGATACTTGCCCTCACCGCGGTGGCCGGGCTGGTTCTGTCGGGTTGCTCCCAACCCGGGACGCCGGAGAAGCCGCAGGTAGTGGTGACAACCAACATCCTGGGCGACATCACGAAAGAGGTCCTCGGCGACCAGGCTGAAGTAACGACCCTCATGCAGCCCAACGCTGATCCGCACTCCTTCGAAATATCGGCCCAGCAAGCGGCCCTCATGAGTAATGCAGACCTTGTGGTTTCCAATGGCCTCGGCTTGGAGGAGGGGCTGCAGCAACACCTGGACAGGGCCGCGAAAGCCGGTGCCCCGGTAATGGCGGCAGGTGAGGTGATCGACGTCGTGCCTTACAGTTCCGGCGACGCGGAAGGGGCGCCCGACCCTCATTTCTGGACCGATCCGGGAGCCATGATCGACGTTGTTGACGCCGTTGAAGGTGCCGCACGCGATATTGAAGGAATCGATCCCGCCAGGCTTGCTGCCAGCACTGCGGCTTATCGGGACAAGCTCACCCACCTGGACACGGAAATGACGGTGGCCTTTGCTGCCATCCCCAAGGAACGCCGGGCCTTGGTCACAAACCACCATGTTTTTGGCTACCTTGCCAAACGCTACGACTTCCAGGTTGTTGGTGCGGTCATCCCCGGGGGGACCACTTTGGCGGCACCGAGTGCTGCTGACCTGCGCCAACTTAGCGAGGCCATCCGTGGTGCCGGCGTCCCCACGATTTTTGCGGACTCGTCCCAGCCGGACCGGCTGGTGCAAGTCCTCGCCAATGAAGCCGGCGTCGAGGTCCAGGTCGCGGAGCTCTTCACCGAATCCCTGACAGGACCCGACGGCGGCGCGGCAACCTACGTGGACATGATGCGCGCCAATACCAAGCGCATAGTCACCGGGCTCAAACCCTGATCACTTCACCCAGCACGCTTAACACCACAACAGAACGAGGAAACCTTACATGCTCCGCCAAAGAAGCACCCGCCTGGGCGGCATCGCACTGATTGCCGGGATGACGCTCCTGGCATCCGCCTGCGCCAACACGACACCGGGCAGCACCACTCCAGCGGGTACATCCGATACGCCCAGCGCATCCTCCACGGATTCGGCCGAAGCGCAGGGACGCGTCGCCATCTCCTACCCGGGAGGCATCAGCGTCTTGGATGGCAAAACATTGGAGGTCGTCAAGAAATTCGACTCCGAGGAGTTCACCAGGCTGAACGCTGCAGGGGATGACCGCCATGTCTTCGTGACCACCAAGGCGGGCTTCCAGCTGCTGGATACGGTGGAACCCAAGCTCACCGATCTGCGGGTTGACGCAACGGCTGCCGGCCACGTGGTCCGGCACGCCGGCAACACCGTCCTGTTCGACGACGGTACGGGCACCACCACCATCCTGAAGACCGACGACCTTGCCAAGGCTGAGGGGGCTTTGCCGGAGGCACAAACGTACAAGGCCGACTCTCCGCACCATGGCGTGTCCATTGTGCTTGAGGACGGGAAGCTTCTCACCACTCTTGGGGACAAGAGTTCACGCAGCGGCGCCGTGGCCCTCGAATCGCACGGCGACCACTGGGACAAAGTGGCCGAAAGCAAAGAATGCCCAGGCATCCATGGCGAAGGAACTGCAGCCGACGAGGCGGTGATCTTCGGCTGCGAGGACGGCGCGCTGCTTTACCACCACGGCACGTTCGAGAAGTTCACGGCACCGGACAAGTACGGCCGGATGGGCAACGCGTTCGTTTCCGAGACCAGCCCGATTGTGGTGGGAGACTACAAGACTGATCCTGACGCCGAAGGCTACCTTCTTAACTCTGTGGCGCTGATCGACACCGAAAAGCACACCTTCAACGTGGTCAAGCTCCCCGAAACTGTCCAGTACACCTTCCGGGATGTCGCCCGGGGACCCGGAGATCTTGCCTACATCCTCTCCACAGACGGCTCAATCCACGTGCTGGATCCAAAGGACGGGAAGATCGTCAACGAATTCCCCGTGATCCAAGCCTGGGAGGGCCCGGCCGATTGGCAGGACGCCCACCCAGCCATCGTTGTCAACGGCAACATCGGCTACGTCACCGAGCCGGCAGCGAACACTGTTCACTCAGTGGATTTGACCAGCGGGAAGGTCACGGCATCGTCCAAGCTTGACGTCGTGCCCAACGAGATCGCTATCACCCTCGGATCGCACTAAAGTCACAGCACGCTGACTTTTGACATTTGAAGTACAAACCAAGGGCAGGACCACCGATGGTGTTCCTGCCCTTGGTGCGTTGGGTCGCGCTCCTGCGCCCGTCGGTCGGGTTACCTGTTGCGGTGGTGTGCAGGAGCGGTTCCTTACGCGTGCCGAACTGCTTCGTCGGCGTTCGTTCGCTCGTCAGAGCTACATGATGCCAGTGGGAACCAGGAGTGCCCAGGCAAGTGCGGGTGCCACCAGTGCGATGAGGACCGGCGCCCGGGTCAATGCTCCGGAGGGCAATTGCAGCGGGTCACCATCGCCCGGGCGTTGCTGTTGGAACCCGAAGTACTCATCTGTGACGAAGCTACGTCTGCCCTGGACGCGCTGACCCAGCGGACCATCCTTGAACTGTTGCAGCGCCTGCACCGGGACCGCGGGCTGACCCTGATAATTATCACCCACGACATGGACGTGGTGAGGCACATGTGCCAGCGGGTAGCAGTCCTTTACCAAGGGCGCCTGGTGGAGCTCACCGACACGGACAAGTTCTTTACAGATCCGCAGCACCAGCACAGCCAAGACCTGGTTTCCGCCGCGATCCCGTGCCGTGGGCTGCACCTTAAGAAAATCAGGGCTGCGCTCTAGCGACTGCGGATAACTGCCTCAGTAGATACTCAGCACACCTAACCCCCTCGCCAGCCAGCGTGGGGGTTAGGCGTCGTTGGAGGCGAAGCCAAGCGCTCTCATGTCAGTGGCGTGTTCTTGAGTTTTCCACGAGCAATTTGTTAGTATGACAGGACAAACTTAAGGAGCAAAAATGCCGCTTGTTCGAATCGATGTCAATCATGGCCGCTCGCCTGAGGAGCTGACCGCGCTGAGCCGCGGGATCCACGATGCCATCCTCGCTGAATATGGGATTCCGGAGCGGGACTACTTCCATATCCTGACCGAACATCCGCACGGTCAGATAGTTGCGCAGGATGCGGGCTTGGGTTTTGAGCGGAGTCCCGGCGTTGTCATGATCCAGATCTTTACCCAAGGTGGACGAAGCCAGGAGGCCAAGAGCTCCCTTTTCCAAGCTATTGCGGAAGGTCTCGCGGAGGTAGGGATCCCGGGCGAGGATGTCTTTGTGGGCTACGTGGAGAACTCGCCGGGAGACTGGTCGTTCGGCTTTGGGCGCAGCCAATATGTCACCGGAGAACTCGCAGTCCCGCGCAAGTAAGGCGTTCCGTGTCATGTTGTAAATATGTCAGTACAAACCTTTGACAGGACATTGATTCTGGTGCAGAGTAGTCATGTGGCCCCGCTCACTGAGGGGTGGCAGGCATTGGGGCCCAGCGCTCAAAGGTTCAGAGTTCACAAGAGAAAGGTCAACGATTATCGTGACCCACGAACTGCTTACGATCGGGCGCATCAGCGTTGATATTTACCCGAACGACATTGGGGTGGATCTGGAGGACGTGACGTCCTTCGGCAAATACCTTGGAGGTTCGCCCTCCAATGTGGCCGTCGCCGCCGCACGACACGGGCGCCGCGCGGGAATCATCACCCGCACCGGCGACGACGCTTTCGGAAACTACCTTCACCGCGAATTGCACAAATTCAATGTGGACGATTCCTTCGTCTCCCCGGTCAAGGAGTACCCCACGGCCGTGACCTTCTGTGCGATCAAGCCGGCAACAGACGAGTTCCCGCTTTACTTCTACGGCCGTTTTCCCACCGCCCCGGACCTGCAGATCAAAGCGGAAGAGCTGGACTTGGAGGCGATCCGGGATGCCGGGATTTTCTGGTCCACCGTCACTGGGCTCTGCCAGGAGCCCAGCCGTGGTGCCCACATCAAAGCACATCAGGCCCGTCCGCGGACCGGCCTCAAAGAAGGCCAGTTCACCATACTGGACCTGGACTACCGTCCAATGTTCTGGGCCTCCGAAGAGGAAGCCCGAGCTGAGGTTGCCAAAGTCCTCCCGCACGTTACCGTCGCGATCGGCAACGACAAGGAATGCGCTGTCGCCGTAGGTGAGGGGACGCCTGATGAGCAGGCAGACCGACTGCTGGCTGCCGGCGTCGAGATTGCCGTGGTCAAGCTCGGACCGGAAGGCGTCATGGCCAAGACCCGCACGGAACGTGTCGTTTCGGCACCTGTACCGGTTAAAACCGTCAACGGCCTCGGTGCCGGCGACTCTTTCGGTGGCGCATTCTGCCACGGCCTGCTTTCCGGTTGGCCACTGTCTGAAGTCCTGGATTACGCGAACGCGTCCGGTGCAATCGTCGCCTCGCGCCTCTCTTGTGCAGATGCGATGCCGACGCCGGACGAAGTCACCTCGTTGCTCGCCGAACGCGGCCGACCCATCCCTGGTGCCACTCTGGCAGCCGCCGCACTCACAGCCGACACCTTCAGTGAAGGAGTAGTTCGTTGAGCCTCAATGACGATCCCCGCCGTTACGAGCACTTGAGCCGGATCCGGTTGGAGGACCCCGAGGCTGTCGCCCGCGCTGCAGCCACCCGCAGTCGCCATCCCGGCCTAAAACACAGCGCGCAGAACTTCATCGTCGCAGCCGACCACCCGGCACGGGGTTCCCTCGCCGTTGGTTCGCAACCGATGGCCATGGCCGATCGCAGGGACCTTTTGGACCGGCTGCAGATCGCGTTGGCGAACCCTGCCGTCGACGGCATCCTGGCCTCGCCGGACATCATGGACGACCTCCTGTTGTTGGGAGCTTTGGAAGGCAAGCTCGTCTTCGGCTCCATGAATCGCGGTGGCCTGGCAGGACTGGTTAACGAGTTCGACGACCGCTTCACGGGACATACCGCGGCTGCGCTGGAAGCCCTCGGCGCGGATGGCGGCAAGATGCTCACGCGCATCTGCCTGGGTGACCCTGACACTGTAGCCACCCTCGAGGCGACGGCGAAAGCCATTGATTCATTGGCCGAACGCAAACTCATCGCCATGGTGGAGCCGTTCCTTTCCGTCCGTGATGCACACGGAAAGGTCCGCAACGATCTCCGCGCTGACGCCGTGATCAAGTCCGTCGGCATTGCCGAAGGCCTCGGTTCCACCAGTGCTTACACCTGGATGAAACTGCCGGTCGTGGCAGAGATGGAACGCGTCATGGCGTCCACCACCATGCCTACCGTGCTGTTGGGCGGTGATCCCGACGGCAGCCAGGACGAAGTTTTCGCCAGCTGGCAGGCAGCGCTTGCCTTGCCCGGTGTTCGAGGCCTCACTGTGGGAAGGACACTGCTTTACCCGCACGACGACGATGTGGCGGGGGCTGTTGCAACCGCGGCCTCGTTGTTGAACAACTCTGCACCCTTGCCCGCCGCGGCGGATGAGCGAACCATGTCAGACCGTATTCCAGTGAAAGTATCGGAGTAGCTAGTAATGGGTACAGCAACCCGTCGGATGACCGTGGCGCAGGCTGTGGTCGAGTTCCTTTCCAAGCAGTACACCGTGGATTCCATCAGCGGTGTGGAGTATCGTGAACGGCTGATTCCAGGCACGTTCGGTATTTTCGGGCACGGCAATGTGGCCGGTGTGGGTCAGGCGTTAAAGCAGTACCAGGCCGCGGACCCTACGATCATGCCGTATTACCAGGGCCGCAATGAGCAGGCCCAGGTGCACCAGGCCGTGGGTTATGCCCGGCACACGCGTCGGCGCCAGACGTTCGCAATCAGCACCTCCATCGGCCCGGGTTCCTCGAACCTGCTGACTGGTGCTGCGCTGGCCACGACTAACCGCCTGCCGGTGCTGCTGCTGCCCAGCGACACGTTCGCCACCCGCGCTGCTGACCCCGTGTTGCAGCAATTGGAGCTCCCGTACGCATACGACATCACCGTCAATGATGCCTTCCGTCCGTTGTCCAAGTTCTTCGACCGGGTTTCCCGTCCGGAGCAGCTTTTCTCCGCGTTCCACCACGGACTGCGGGTCCTGACCGACCCTGCGGAGACCGGTGCTGTGACAATTTCCCTGCCGCAGGATGTCCAAGCCGAAGCCTTCGATGTCCCGGAAGAGTTCCTGGCCGAGCGGGAGTGGCGGATCCGTCGTCCCGAGGCCGAGGAAGATGATATCCGCCGCGCCGTTGAGGCGATCCGTGCAGCGAAGCGCCCGCTGATCATCGCCGGCGGTGGCGTTCTCTATGCATATGCCAACGAGGAACTCGCCAAGTTCGCCGAGCTGACCGGCATTCCGGTGGGCAACACGCAGGCAGGCGTTGGCGTCCTGCCGTGGGACCACAAGTTCTCCCTCGGTGCCATTGGTTCAACCGGCACGACGGCGGCCAATGCCATCGCTGCCGAAGCGGACTTCGTCATCGGGATTGGCACGCGCTACGAGGACTTCACCACCGCGTCCCGCACCGCGTTCCAGAACCCGGATGTGAAGTTCGTGAACATCAACGTCGCGCCGATCGATGCGTACAAGCACGGCACCACGCTGCCGATCGTTGCTGATGCCCGCAAGGCCCTGGTGAAGCTCAACCAAGCCTTGGGTGGCTACCGGGTGGGCGCTGACCTTGAAGAGAAGGTCGCAACGGAGAAGAAGCGCTGGAACGCCATCGTGGACGAGGCGTTCGAGACCCGCTTCACCCCGTTGCCGGCACAGAACGAGATCATCGGTGCCACCAACAAGGCTATGGATGACCAGGACGTGGTGATCTGCGCTGCGGGCTCCCTGCCCGGCGACCTGCACAAGATGTGGCGCGTCCGTGATGCCTTCGGCTACCACGTGGAATACGCGTACTCCTGCATGGGCTACGAGATCCCCGGCGGTCTTGGCGTCAAACGCGCAGCGCTGGCAGAAGCCGCAGCAGGCGGCCCGGAACGGGATGTCGTGGTCATGGTGGGGGACGGCTCCTACCTGATGATGCACACCGAACTGGTCACCGCCGTCGCTGAACGCATCAAGCTGATCGTGGTCCTCATCCAGAACCACGGCTACGCCTCCATCGGTTCACTTTCCGAGTCGCTCGGTTCCCAGCGCTTCGGGACTCAGTACCGCGTTCTGGACAAGGAACAGCACAGCTTCGACGCCGGTGAGAACCTGCCCATCGATCTCGCCACCAATGCCGAGTCTCTTGGCGCGAAGGTCATCCGGATCGAACCGGGGGAGCACGTCATCGAAGCCCTCGGCGCCGCGATCAAGGAAGCCAAGGCGGCCCCGGAAACCGGGCCGATCGTCATCCACGTCGAGTCCGATCCTCTGCTGGACGCCCCAAGCTCCGAGTCCTGGTGGGACGTTCCTGTCTCGCAGGTCTCCGATCTCGAATCCACGCGGCAGGCCTACAAGACGTACAGCGACCACAAGAACCGCCAGCGCAAGCTGCTCGGCTAGAACCCCACAGACCAAAGGAAGTCCGCACATGTCGACGACGACCACACTGACCACCATTCACCACTTCATCAACGGCGCTGAAACCACCGGCGAAGGCGACCGCACCCAACCCGTCTACAACCCGGCTACTGGCCAGGTTTCGGCGGAACTTCGGCTTGCCAACGACGCGGACCTCAACGCCACCGTTGCCGCGGCCCGTAAGGCGGCGGATTCGTGGGGTGACATTTCCCTGGCCAAGCGCACCGCAGTGCTGTTCAAGTTCCGTGAACTCGTTGCCGCGCACGTGGACGACCTTGCTGAGCTGATTACCGCCGAGCACGGCAAGGTCCTCTCCGATGCCAAGGGCGAGATTGGCCGCGGCCTGGAAGTGATCGAGTTCGCCTGCGGTATCCCGCAGCTGCTCAAGGGCGACTACTCGGATCAGGTCTCCACCGGCATCGATGTTTTCTCCTTCCGCGAACCCCTCGGCGTCGTTGCCGGCATCACGCCGTTCAACTTCCCTGTCATGGTGCCGCTGTGGATGGCTCCGATGGCCATCGCCACGGGCAACGCTTTTATCCTCAAGCCCTCCGAGCGTGACCCGTCCGCTCCGATGTTGCTGGCAAAGTTGTGGAAGCAGGCCGGCCTTCCTGATGGCGTGTTCCAGGTACTGCACGGCGGCAAGGAAACCGTGGATGGGCTGCTGACCCACCCGGACGTCGACGGGATCTCCTTTGTTGGTTCCACCCCGATTGCCCAGTATGTCCACGAGACCGCCACCAAGCACGGTAAGCGCGTCCAGGCATTGGGCGGTGCGAAGAACCACGCCATCGTGATGCCCGACGCCGACCTGGACAACGCCGCCGACCACCTCGCCGCTGCCGCTTTCGGCTCCGCGGGAGAGCGCTGCATGGCCATCTCCGTCGCCGTCGCCGTTGGCGATGCGGCGGATCTGATCGTGAAGAAGGTCGAAGAACGAGCCCTGGCCATCAAGGTCGCCAACGGCACCGAACCCGACGCCGAAATGGGCCCGGTCATCACCCCGGCCTCCAAGGAACGCATCGTCAAGATCGTCACCGAAGCCGAAACCGCCGGCGCGGCCATGGTGGTAGACGGCCGCGACCTGGTAGTCCCCGGCCACGAAGACGGCTTCTGGGTAGGCCCGACAGTGATCGACCACGTCAAGACCGAAATGACCGCGTACACCGAGGAGATCTTCGGACCTGTCCTGGTAGTGGTCCGTGTCGCCGACCTCGAAGAAGGCATCCGACTCATCAACTCAAACCCCTACGGCAACGGCACCGCGATCTTCACCTCCAACGGTGCGAACGCCCGGAAGTTCCAGCGCTCCGTGACCGTGGGCATGGTCGGCATCAACGTGCCACTGCCCGTTCCGGTGGCTTACCACTCCTTCGGGGGTTGGAAAAACTCCCTCTTCGGCGACAAGCACATCTACGGCCCCGAAGGCGTGTCCTTCTACACCCGAGGCAAAGTCATCACCTCACGCTGGCCCGAACCCACCCACGCCTCCGGCGCCTCCTACAACTTCCCCTCCAACTGAACTGTGCCCACCGCCACAAAGGAAGACAACGCTGTCATGACTGATGTTGAGAACAAGCTGATCATCGGCACCGCCCCTGATTCCTGGGGTGTCTGGTTTCCGGATGACCCCCAACAGACGCCGTGGGAACGGTTCCTTGATGAGGTTGCGGAGTCCGGCTACAAGTGGATCGAACTGGGTCCGTACGGCTACCTGCCGAACGACCCCTCCCGCTTGGCTGAGGAGCTGAAGCAGCGCGACCTCCAGGTCACCGCAGGGACGGTCTTCACGGCCTTCCACCGTGGTGCCAAGCAATACGACGAAGCATGGGAACCAGCTCGAAAGGTTGCCGAACTGACGGCAGCCATGGGCGGAGAACACATTGTGGTCATCCCGGCGATGTGGCGCGACGACGTCACCGGAGAAGCCGTGGAGAATGGCGAACTCTCGGACGAGCAGTGGGCGGACCTCTTCGCCGGCCACAATCGAATGGGCAAGGTCCTGTTGGAGGACTTCGGTTTGCACCAGCAGTTCCACTCGCATGCTGACTCGCACGTCGGTGCCCAACATGACATCGAAACGCTGTTGGCGGCCACCGATCCGCAGTACTTGAACCTGTGCCTGGACACGGGGCACGCCGAATACTGCGGCGCTTCCAGCCTGGAGCTCGTCAAGAACTACCCGGACCGTATCGGTTACCTGCACCTCAAACAGATCAACCCCGAGGTCCTCGCCGAGGTGAACGAGAAGAACATGACCTGGGCAGCCGCCAACCTCGCCGGCGTCATGACTGAGCCGCCGAACGGCCTCCCGGATCTCCGCGCGGTCATCGAAGCCGTAGAAGGCCTCAACCGGCCGATCTTCGGCATCGTGGAACAGGACATGTACCCGGTAGCGTTCGATGTGCCGATGCCCATCGCCAAGCGGACCCGGAACTACCTGCTTTCCTGCGGATCCCGCACCAGGGTCCAATAACGCCGTCCAGTAGCGCCGTCCAGTAGCAAACCATATTTCACGAAGGACAGATACAGTGACAAAGACTCTCCGCGTTGCCGTCATCGGCGCAGGCCGCATGGGTGCGGACCACATCAAGCGCCTCAGCACCCGTATCCACGGCGCTGAAGTGGCCGCCGTCGTCGACGTCGACCTTGCCCGCGCGCAAGCCGCCATTGAAGGAATCGACGGTGCCGTGGCGCTGGCCAGTGCCGACGAGGCGCTCAACAACGGCGACGTGAACGCCGTACTGATTGCCACACCGGGTTTCCTCCACGAGGAAATCCTCTACAAGGCCCTGGAGAAGGACTTCCCGATCCTGTGCGAGAAGCCGCTGACCCCTGACGCCGAAAGCGCATGGAAGGTCGTCCAGGCTGAGCAGGCATTGGGCCACAAACGCATCCAGGTTGGCTTCATGCGCCGCTTTGATGCCGAGTATTCGGCTTTGGGTGCGATCATCCGCAACAGCGAATTGGGGGAGCTGTTGATGTTGCACCACCAGCACCGGAACCCGAGCACGCCCGAGGGATTCACCAACGAGATGCTGATCAACGACTCCGTAGTTCATGAGTTCGATGCCATCCGCTACTTCACGGGTGAAGAAATCACCTCCGTCCAAGTCCGCCTGGGCAAGCCCACACGCAGTGCGCCGAACGGCCAGCATGACCCGCAGCACGTGCTGCTCGAAACGGAATCCGGTGTGCTGGCCGACGTCGAAATCTATGTCAACGCCAAATTCGGTTATCAGGTAGCCACGCAAGCGTCTTTTGAAGAGGGCATTGTGAGCATCGGCGGCGACAACGGCCCGTACATACAGTCCGCAGGCAAGTGGGGCGGTAACGTCACCCCAGGTTTCGAAGAGCGTTTCGGTGCTGCGTACGACGTCGAGGTGCAAGCTTGGGTGGATGCTGCCCTTCGCGGCGAAATCGGCGGTCCAACTGCCTGGGACGGTTACGCCACCGCGGCCTGCTGCGAGGCCGGCGTCGAAGCCCAGAAGTCGGGCGAAAAGGTCAAGGTTCAGCTGAACACCAAGCCGGACCTGTACAAGTAGGGGACATTCACCATGAAGATTGCACTGGATCCCACACCGTTCCACCACAGCCACAGCCTGCTGGAGTTCCCGCGCGTGGCAGCCGATCTCGGTTACAAGTACCTGCAGATGACCCCGCACGCGGATCTCATCCCGTTCTATAACCACCCAAAGGCCGACGATGAACTCATCGGAAAGCTGAAGGGGGCCTGTAAGGACGCCGGCGTCGAAATCGCCTCGGTCCTGCCGGTCCTGCGCTGGTCAGGACCCGACGAGGACGCCCGCGAAGCCGCAGTCCGTTACTGGAAGCGCGCCATCCAGATCACGGTAGACCTTGGTGTCCAGACCATGAACACCGAGTTCAGCGGCCGTCCGGAGAAAGCGGAGGAGTCTGAACGTGCGTTTTACCGCTCCATGGAGGAGCTGCTCCCGATCATCGAACGCGAGGGCCTGGACGTCCTCATTGATCCGCACCCGGACGACTTCGTGGAGGACGGCATGGCCGCTCTCCGTGTCATCAGGGGCGTGAACTCACCGAACATCGGCATGGTCTACGTCGCTTCGCACAGTTTCCACATGGGCAACAAGCCGTTGGAGATCATGCGGGCAGCAGGGGACAAGCTTCGCCTGGTGCACGTCTCGGACACCATGGATCACCACGCCTCCCACGGACTCCGCTACATCACCAACCCGCCCGGCAACGCCGTCCGCGTCCACCAGCATCTCAAGATCGGCGACGGCGACGTGAACTGGGACGAGTTCTTTGGCGGCCTGAAGGAGATCGGCTTCCTGGACAAGGAGAACACCGTGATGGTCTCGTCGGTCTTTGCCGAGGACGAGAACGCGGAAGATGTTTCCCGCTACCAGCTCAAGACGATGGTCGACTACATTGCCCGGACAAAGTAAGGGGCGGTAGCGAGAAAAGGAAGCCATGCCCAAGTCTTCTTCAATCGAGGCCTCTACTGGCCGGCTAGATACTCTTCCGGCACCGTCCGGGAAGCCGAGCAGACCGGAAAACCCCAAGAAATTCCTTCGCAAGGTGGCTTTGTTCTCTACCTTCGGCGGACTGCTGTTCGGCTATGACACCGGCGTGATCAATGGCGCCCTTCCTTTCATGCAGAAAGACCTTGGCCTCACGCCCTTGACCGAAGGACTGGTCACCTCCACGCTGCTCTTCGGCGCAGCGTTCGGCGCGATCAGCGCCGGACGGCTATCCGACCGCTTCGGCCGTCGCAAGACGATCATGGGCTTGTCCCTGATCTTCGTCCTTGCGACGGCGGGCTGTTCTTTGGCTCCGAGCACCGAGCTCCTGGTCCTTGCCCGCACCGTCCTGGGTCTCGCTGTCGGCGGTGCCTCGGTGATCGTTCCCGTCTACCTGGCCGAAATGTCGCCCGCGGCGCAGCGCGGCAGGATCGTCACGCAGAACGAACTCATGATCGTGACCGGACAGTTCCTGGCCTTCACGTTCAACGCCGTGCTGGGTAACCTCTTCCCGGAAGAAATGCACGTGTGGCGCTGGATGCTGGTGATCGCCACGCTTCCCGCCGTGATTCTGTGGTTCGGCATGCTGGTCCTGCCGGAGAGCCCCCGGTGGCTCGCGTCCTCCGGCCGCTTCAGCGAAGTTATGGAAGTTTTGCGGCGCACCCGCGCCGCCGGTGAAGTTTCCGAAGAGTTCGACGACGTCCGGCGGGCCGCACGCGAGGATTACCAATCCAAGATGGGCACGTTCAAGGACCTGACCGTCCCCTGGGTTCGCAAGATCTTCGCGGTGGGCTTGGGCCTTGCCGTGATCAACCAGATCAGCGGCGTGAACGCGATCATGTACTACGGCACGTCCATTCTGTCTTCGTCCGGCTTCGGCGATCAAGGTGCACTGCTGGCCAACGTGGTGAACGGCGTAACTTCCGTGGTGGCCGTGATCGTGGGCATGTGGATGATGACCAGGCTTCCCAGGAAAGCGATGCTGATCGGTGGCCTGTGCGGCACTGCTGTATCCCTAACAGCCATTTCGGTAATTTCATTCGCTGTACCGGAGGGGACACTCAGGGCCTACCTCGTGTTGTTGTTCATGGTGACGTTCCTTGCCTCCATGCAATCCTGCATTGGCACAGTCACTTGGCTGACGTTGTCCGAGATCTTCCCCATGCACGTTCGAGGCGTAGGAATGGGCATCTGCGTTTTTGTGCTGTGGATCTTCAATTTCCTGGTGGGCCTCTTCTTCCCGCAGTTGGTCTCCTCGATGGGAGTGTCAGCCACATTCTTAATCTTCGTGGCACTGCAGCTATGCGCCATAGTTTGGGTCAGGCGCACCGTTCCGGAGACCAAGGACAAGTCCCTTGAGGAACTGGAGCACCTTTTCAAGCAGAAGGCTGGAGTAGTGGCCTGACCAAGAGACTCGCGCTCCGCAGTCACCAGCAGAAACGCCCGACGCCGGCAGGCATCGGGCGTTTTCTGAACCATGGAGCAGTGACACTTCAGAGTGCGATCACAACATTTTCCAGCGCGCTGTTGCGGACGGCGTCCAAGACCTCCAGAGTACGGTTCCGAGACTGGCCTGCGTCCCGCCAAGAGAGCGCGTCGGCTTGAACGTCAGCCCGAAGCAATGTAGCTACCCTCGCTACCGTAGGCGCGGCAGGCCGCCGCTTGCACCCACTTCCAGGATGTCCGCGTCGCGGCGGCGATTGTGGTAGACGTTCAGGATAATCATTGGTCCCAAAAGGTCCGGACCGAGACGCCTAGGCCGTCGTGTTCAAAGAGCCCGCGAGCGCCGCGTCAGCGTCCAGCAGGACCTGGGCAGCTACCTGGAGGCCTTCGATGCGGCCCAAGGAGACGTCTTCGTGTTCGATGTTGACCAGCATGTCCGGGTCCACTTCATGCAGCGCGCGCAGGAACTCAGTCCAGAACGCGGTATCGTGCCCACGGCCCAGGGCCACGAAGTCCCATGCGGAATGCTTCGGCCATTCATTGGCCCACTCGTCGCCGCCAAGGTTTGTGCGGTTCTCATCCGGGGTGAGCCGACGAAAGCTGTTGTCCAGCACTCCGTAGAGAGCAGCGTTCCCAGGGTTGACGCGAACGTCTTTCGCCGCCGCCTGGAACACCAGTGGGCCGAGCTCACGGACTACCGCTACCGGATCCATCTGCTGCCAGAAGAGGTGCGAGGCATCCAGTTCGACCCCAACATGGGTGGCCCCGGTCAGTTCGATGAGCTTGTAGACATCAGCGGTGTTGAAGACGATGTTCTGCGGATGCAGTTCAAGGGCAACCTTGACGTCATGGTCGGCCGCGAGGCGGTCGGTTTCCTTCCAGAACTCCGCCGCGACAGCCCACTGGTAGTCCAATACGTCAAGTGCAGCAGAGTTCCAGGCGTTGACCACCCAGTTGACGGTGGTGGCACCGGGCTCGCCGCCGGGCAGCCCGGACATAGTGACTACCCGCTTTTGTCCCAGCCGATGCGCCAGTCGTATGGAGCGGCGGATATCTTCAGCATGCTTTTCGCCGATTTCGCGCTTAGGGTGCAGGGGATTGCCATTGCAGTTCAGGCCGGCGATCGAAACACCGGTCCCCTCAAAGAGGGCCAGGTATTCATCACGAGCCGCGTCGCTCTCCAGAATCTGATCCATGGTGGGTACATGGACCGCGGGCAGGAAGCCGCCGGTGTTGATCTCAATGCCGGTCAGTCCAAGGTCGGCGATTACCTTGAGTGCTTCCGGGAGTGGCCGGTCGTGCAGGATTGCGTTGTAGACGCCGAGTTTCATAGCGTGATCTTCTTCCCGTTGTTGAGGGCAGATTCGGTGACGGCAGCGAGCAGTTCCATGTTGCGTACGCCTTCGTCGAAGGTGGCGCAGCGAGGCAGGGATCTGTCTTCGCCAAGGCCTGAAACCTCCTCGAGGAACGCGCGGGCCTGGTAGCCGAACGCGTCGTTTTGGCCGAAACCCACCTCCGGAGCGTCCATGGCGAGGCCGCCAGTAATGTACGGGTGGCCCGGGCCGAGGATCACCTGGCGGTAGCCGTTCTGATTGCCGGATCCGTCATTGAGGAACAGTTGGATTTCCGATGGGCGGCGCTGGTCGAATTTGGCTGCGCCCTTTTCGCAGAACACCTCGAACTGCAGGCTATTGGCGTGTCCTGCCGCTACACGTGAGACTTCAAAACTTCCTGCACCATTTGCGAACTCTGCGTTGAATGCTGCGTAGTCGTCGTTCTCAACAGCTTCGAAGGTGTCGCTAACGGCCACGTGGTCATGGCCCATGACGGCGCTGAGCGGCAACGGACGCTTGTGGATCGCAGTGGTGAGCCGGCCGCCGCTGATGGACTTGATGTCACCGCACAGGAACTCGGAGACGTACGTCAGATGGCTTCCGACGTCGGCCAGCGCACCGGAGCCGGGGCCGCCTTTGTAGCGCCAGCTCATAGGCGCTTCGGGGCTGAAGCCGTAGTCGGTCCAGTACCGGCCGCTGAAGTGCAGGACATTTCCCAGGGTGCCGTTCTGGATAAGGTCGCGGATGTAGGCGATGCCCGGAGTGCGGCGGAAGGTGAAGCCGATGCGCGCGATGGAGCTGGCATTCCGGGCAGCCTCCGCCATGGCGCGGGCGTCTCCCAAAGAATCGCTAAGCGGCTTTTCGCACAGCACGTGCTTGCCGGCGGCCAAGAGGCCTTCAACCACTTCGCGGTGCAATGAGTTCGCAATGACCACGCTTACAACGTCAATATCGTCCGCTGCTGCAATTGCCTGCCATGAGGTGTCATTGCGTTGGTAGCCGAGGCGGCGGGCAGCCAACGATCCGAATTCAGCGTTCACGTCACCAATGGAGACCAAACGGATTTCCGGAAGCACCGGGCTGTAGAGGGTGGACGCAGTCCGGTAGGCCGCTGCATGGGCCTTGCCGGCCATGCCTGCGCCGATGACCGCGACGCCAAGGCTTTCAGCCATGATTTCTCCTTTGAAATTCTGCCGCGGCGGGGAGACTCGACGGCATTTTGTAGCGCTACAATTTTGTAAGCTGAATTCGAGCGTAGCCATGTCTATATGTCCTGTCAATCATTCATGATGATTAGGTAGCCACCTACGGAAGTTGGTCCCATGAGCACAAGTACGCCGCAGGCGCGGCGCCCAACGATTTACGATGTGGCAAAGCTTGCCGGCGTGTCGCCGTCGCTGGTCTCGCTGGTCCTCCAGAATCCCGCGAAAGTCAGTGACAAGCGCCGGGAGGCGGTCAAAACTGCCATCGCTGAGCTGGGATACCGCCCCAGCCGGGCGGCCACCACGCTGGCGAGCAGCCGGACCAAGAGCATCGGGCTCGTCATCGACGACTACCGTAACCTTTGGTTTGTTGACCTGCTGCGCGGACTGGAATCAGTGTTGACCGAACATGGCTATCAGGTCATGCTCGCCGATTCCCGCCCCGGGGAAAACCGCATCAAGGAGGCCGCTGACGGATTGCTGGCCATGCATGTGGATGGGTTGGTGATCGCAGCAGAACCTGGCGCCACGGCGCTGAGCGGCACGGAAGTTCCCACCGTGGTGGCGGGGTGGCGGAATGGAGTTCCGGACGACGCTGACCTCATCACCAACGACGACGACGGTGGCGGCGCAATGGCGGCAGACCACCTGCTGCACCTCGGGCACAGCAGGATCGGGCACCTTTCGGGCTCCGGCGGCGCTGCAGCCCACCGCAGGGACGGCTTCCGGGGCCGACTCCATCAAGCCGGTGTAGAACCGCTGATCGTGGGGGAGGAAGGCGGTACCACGGAGGAGGCAGGCTACGCTTCGGCCTGCTGGCTCCTTGATCACCACCCGGACATCACGGCGATTTTCGCTGCGAATGACACGATGGCGCTGGGCGCCTTTGGTGCGATCAAGGCCCGCGGCTTGTCGGTCCCAACGGATATCACGGTGATTGGCTATGACAATTCAGCGCTGGCGAAGTCCCGCTATCTTGAGCTGACGTCGGTGGACAACCGCAGCGATGTGGTGGGAGTGGATGTTGCAAAGGCATTGTTGGATCGCATCCAGGGTGCCGCGACGGGACCGCAGCGCAAGCTGATTGCACCCGTCCTGAAGGTTCGGGGCACCACGGCGGCACCCGGATCGTGAGGTCGAAATGTGGATGCCACGTACAAACATACTAATGTCAGGACAAACTATTGACATTTGTGAGTCGGGTCACCATGATCGAGGTAGCAGGCGATCCGGGAACGAGTCCCCGGACGCCCGAAGCTGACATCAAAGGAGATAACGGTGGCAAAATTCTCGTGGCGCAAAGCGGCAGTCGTCGCAGCAGTGGTTCCGTTGGTGGCCCTGAGCGCCTGTTCCAGCCAGGGCGGCAAACCTGCAGATTCCGGTGGGGGTGCAGGCGCTGGACAGGTAGCCGGCACAGACCGTATTAAGGTGGCCCTGATTACTCACGCAGCGGCAGGAGACACCTTCTGGGACATTGTCCGCAAGGGGGCAGAAGAAGCGTCAAACAAGGACAATGTAGAACTCCTGTACACCAGCGATCCCGAAGCAGGGCGCCAGGCCCAGCTCGTTCAACAGGCCATCGACCAGAAGGTTGACGGCATTGCTGTCACGGTGGCAACTCCGGATGCGTTGAAGGATGTATTGAAGAAAGCCACTGATGCGGGTATCCCCGTGGTGAGCCTCAATGCCGGTGAATCCGTTTCCAGCCAGCTCGGTGCTTTCACCCACTTCGGGTCCAACGAACAGCTTGCCGGCGAGGCAGTCGGCACCCGGCTCGCTGCCGAAGGATACAAGCACCCGGTTTGCGTCATCCAGCAGCAGGGCCACGTGGGCCTTGAGGCGCGCTGCGCCGGCGTAAAGGCCAAGGTGCCGGCAACGGAAATCCTCTACGTCGACGGCAAGGATATGACCGCTGTCCAGTCAACGGCCACGGCCAAACTTCAGGCGTCCAAAGATGCTGATGTGATCATCGGTCTCGGTGCTCCCATCACCCTTACCCTGCTCAAATCAGTTACTGATGCCGGCAGCTCGTCCAAGGTAGCCAGCTTCGACCTGAATGCCGAACTTGCCCAGAAGATCGTAGACGGCCAAGTGATCTTCACAGTCGACCAGCAGCCATGGCTTCAGGGCTACATGTCTGTTGATGCCCTGTGGCAGGCAAAGCGCGGCGGCTTTAAGATCGGCGGCGGCCAGCCCGTACTGACCGGTCCAACCATTGTGGACAAGGCCAACGCCTCCGACGTCCTCAAGTTCGCCCAGCAGGGCGTCCGCTAGATCCAGGCATCCGGCTGCGTGGCGGAAAACCGCCACGCAGCCTGACCAACAAGGAGTCATTCCTATGGCAAATACAACAACTCTGCCGCCGGCGGGGGCTTCTGCCCCTGGCGACGAACGGGTCGGACGCCGTAGTCCGGTCCAAAAGTTCCTGGCGAGGCCCGAAGTCGGTGCACTGGTCGGAGCAGTTGTCCTGTTCATCTTTTTCGCTTCTGTTTCCCAGACTTTTACGCAACCGAACGCCCTCGCGACTGTGCTCTACGGCTCATCGACCATAGGCATCATGGCGGTAGGGGTTTCACTGCTGATGATCGGTGGTGAGTTCGACCTTTCCACTGGTGTGGCCGTGATCTCATCCGCCCTGACTGCCTCGCTCTTCAGTTGGAACTTCTCGCTGAATGCCTGGGTTGGTGTCACGCTGGCACTGGTGGTCTCGCTCGGCATTGGATTCATCAACGGCTGGATTCTCGTCAAGACCAAACTCCCCAGCTTCATCGTCACCCTGGCGACCTTCCTCATGCTGACGGGCCTCAATCTGGCACTAACCCGCCTTATCGGCGGCAGCGTCTCCTCGCCGTCGATCTCCAAGTTGGACGGATTCGAATCGGCACGGGCGGTGTTCGCCTCCTCCATCAGCATCGGCGGCGTGGAAGTCAAAATCACAGTGTTCTTCTGGATCGTCCTCGTGGCAGTGGCATCGTGGATCCTGTTGCGCACCCGCGTGGGTAACTGGATCTTCGCCGTGGGCGGTGACGCCAATGCCGCCCGCGCAGTTGGCGTCCCTGTAACCAAGACCAAGATCGGCCTTTTCATGGCGGTTGGCTTCTGCGGCTGGATCCTGGGCATGCACAACCTCTTTGCCTTCGATGCCGTGCAGTCCGGTGAAGGTGTTGGAAACGAGTTCCTCTACATCATTGCTGCCGTCATCGGTGGCTGCCTCCTGACAGGCGGCTACGGCTCGGCCGTGGGTGGCGCTATTGGTGCCTTCATCTTTGGCATGGCCAACAAGGGCATCGTGTACGCGCAGTGGAACCCGGACTGGTTCAAGTTCTTCCTGGGCTTGATGCTGCTGCTCGCCACCATCGTCAACCTCATCGTCAAGCGCCGCGCGGAACTCAAGTAAGGGGCCCGGGAAATGAATGCCAAAGCGATCGACCAGGAAACGCTGCTTCAGAATGAGCGCGATCCCCTCACCCACACACCCGTCCACCTCCTCTCCCTGGAAGGGGTGGGCAAGCACTACGGCAATATCATCGCCCTGCGCGACGTGACTATGGCCGTGGACAACGGTCGCGTTACCTGCGTGCTTGGCGATAACGGCGCGGGTAAGTCAACGCTGATCAAGATCATCGCGGGCCTCCACCAGCACGACGAAGGCGTCCTGAACATCATGGGTGAGGAACGGAAATTCGGTTCCCCCCGCGATGCCCTGGACGCCGGCATTGCCACTGTCTATCAGGACCTTGCAGTGGTACCGCTGATGCCGATCTGGCGGAATTTCTTCCTCGGATCAGAGCTCACCAAGGGCTTCGGACCGTTCAAGTACATGGACGTCGAAAAGATGAAAGCCATCACGCTCAAGGAATTGGCCGAGATGGGCATCGACCTGCGCGATGTGGAGCAACCCATTGGACAGCTCTCCGGCGGTGAACGCCAGTGTGTCGCGATTGCCCGCGCCGTGTACTTCGGAGCGAAAGTCCTCATTCTGGACGAACCCACGGCGGCGCTGGGTGTGAAGCAGTCAGGCGTAGTCCTGCGCTATATCCTCCAGGCCCGCGACCGCGGCCTGGGCGTCATCTTTATCACCCACAACCCGCACCATGCCTTCCCGGTTGGGGACCGATTCCTGCTGCTCAAACGCGGCAAATCCATCGGCTACTACGACAAGAAGGACATCACCCTCGACGAACTCACCGCCCAGATGGCAGGCGGCGCCGAACTTGCTGAACTCGCACATGAGCTGGAGCAGTTGGGCGGCCACGGCGACGTGGTGAAAGAGGTCAAAGCGGAAGTTGCGGGCGTGACGGACGGCGTGAACTCCGGCGCTCCGAAGCACATCTAGCGGTCAGCGCAGGCCCAGTAGCATGCATCGGGCCAGTGGCGACATCGGGCGGGGTGCTCCGGATCTTGCCGGAGCACCCCGCCACGCTGCGCGCGCCATCGGCGCAGGAACACACATCGCAAAGAAGGGAACACCATGTCGATCCGGGTAGGTGTGATTGGCGCCGGAATCATGGGCGCGGACCACATCAGGAACCTCTCCACCACCATCGGCGGCGCCGAAGTCACCTTTGTGGCAGACCTCGACGTCGATCGTGCCGCCGCGGCGGCACCGCCCACCGCGCGTATTACCTCAGACCCATCGGAGCTGATCAATGCCAGCGAGGTGGACGCCGTCGTCGTTGCCTCGCATGATTCCACGCACGCCGGTCTCGTCCTTGAATGCTTCGAGGCAATGACCCCTGTGCTCTGCGAAAAGCCGCTGGCACCAACGCTCCTTGAAAGCCTGGAAGTAGTAGGGGCTGACGCGGACATCGTGGCCGCAACGGGCGTTTCGCTGCTCTCCCTCGGCTTCATGCGACGTTTCGATCCGGGCTATGTGGCTCTGCGGGAATCCGTGCGCGGGAGAAAGCAGGGCGAACCCCTGATGGTTCACTGTGTCAGCAGGAATGGCTCAGCGGCCCCAGGAACGACCGTAGAATCCGCCATCACCAATTCGGCTATCCACGAGCTGGACATCGTTCCCTGGCTTCTGGACTCGCCTATCACGGAAGTGTCATGGCAGGCCGGCAAGAGTACCCGCCGTGCCGAAGCCGGGTTGCAGGATCCATCCTTCATGACACTCCGCACGGCGGACGGGACACTCACCACGCTGGAGCTGTACCTCAACGCCCAGTACGGCTACACCACCCGCTGCGAGGTGGTCTCAGAACTGGGTACCACTTCCCTTCAGGAATCGTCCCTGCTGGGCATCGAACAGGACGGCGCCAGGCAGGGCCTGATCCCGGCCGACTGGCGCCCCCGCGTCGCCCCCGCGTACCGGCTTCAGCTGCAGGCTTGGATTTCTGCACTCGCTGGCGGAGAGCCGACGCCCCTTGCCGGCGCTCAGGACGGGCTCAACGCCTCCCTCGTCGCACAAGCCATGATCCAGTCGCTGCATAGCGACGGAACGTCTACGAAAGTCAGCTACTCGTGACCACATTAGGGCTCCCGCACTCCCGTGTGCCGGAATCCCGCGATGCGCCGAGCCTGCGCTGGGGCATTATGGGTCCCGGGTGGATTGCCGAACGGTTCACCGAATCCGTCCAGGCGCACACCGAACAGGTAATAGCCGCCGTCGGCTCCCGTTCCCTGAAGCGGTCCAAGGCGTTTGCGGAAGCGTTCGACATTCCCGCCGCCTACGGCAGCTATGAGGAGCTCGCGGCAGCCCCGGACGTAGACATCGTCTACGTGTGTACGCCCCATACCGCCCACCACGAGGCTGCGGTCCTTGCAATTGATGCAGGCAAGCACGTCCTCATCGAAAAGCCCATCGGACTCGATGCAGCCCAGGCACGGGACATCGCCGCGCGTGCCGAGGCTGCAGGTGTCTTCGCCGCGGAGGCCATGTGGACCTTCTTCCTGCCAAAATTCGATGTGATCCGGCAGATACTCGATGCCGGAACGCTGGGCACCATCACCACCGTGGTGGCGGAGTACGGTGAGCACTTTGATCCTTCGCATCGAATCTTTGATCCGGATTTGGCCGCTGGTCCGCTGCTTGACCTGGGCACGTACCCCCTGGCCCTGGCCACGGAGGTGTTGGGCAGTCCGCGCCAACTGTATGCAATCGGTCAGCCCCACGAGTCGGGGGTTAACGCCCAGTTGTCCGCCGTCATGCAGTTCGACGGCGGTGCACAGGCTGTCGTGAACACCCACATCCATAACTTCACGCCCACTGCCGCCACCATTGTTGGCTCAAAGGCCACCTTGGTAATCGACGGTCCCTTCAACATGCCCGGCGCATTCGAGATCAGGTTTCCCGACGGTTCCCGACTACGCCACGATGAACCAGCAGGCGGACACTTCGACGGCCTTCACTATGAGGCCGCGGCCGTGGCCCGGGCCATTGCCGCCGGCAGCACGCAAACCAGCGATCGGACGCTGGCGGCCTCCATCCGCACCCTGGAAGTAGCCGATGAGATCCGACGCCAGCTCGGCGTGGTGTTCCCGGTACCAGTCACACTTCTACCTTCAAAGGAAAATCATGAGTGATGTCATTCTTGGCTTGGTTGGCGTAGGACGCATCGGCGTCATGCACGCCAACAACATCGTCGCCCTCAAGGAAATGCTGAGTCGCAGGGGCGTCAATATCCGCTTGAAGCTGACCGATGTAGCCACGGAGCATGCACGTTCCGTCGCTGCTGGACTGGGTGCAGAGTTCGTGACTTCTGTAACGGAGCTGCTCGACTCCGGTGTGGATGGCTTGGTTGTTGCTACCGGAACGGCAACCCACCCGGAATTGATCCGCGCCGGAGTGGATGCCGGTGTTCCGGTGTTCTGCGAAAAGCCCGTGGCCATGAACGTATCCGATGCGCTGCCTGTGCTGGACTACATCAGCGAGAACAACGGCGTGGTGCAAATCGGCCACCAGCGGCGCTTCGATGCCGGCTATTTGGAGGCTAAGCGTACGTACCAATCCGGGGACTTGGGATGGATCCATTCCCTGCGCGCAGTCACCTGCGATATGACCCCACCACCGGTCGAGTTCCTGGCAACATCCGGGGGCCTGTTCCGGGACTGTTCGGTCCATGACTTCGACATCCTTCGCTGGCTGACTGGCCGCGAAATCGTTGAGGTCTATGCCAAGGGTTCCAACAACGGCGATCCCGCCATTGGGGACGTGGGCGACGTGGATACGGCTTTGGCTGTAGTCACTTTCGACGACGGCACGGTGGGCACGGTTTCTGCCAGCCGCTACAACGGGGCCGGTCACGATGTGCGGCTGGAGATCCAAGGCTCACATGGCTCGGTCATGGTGGGCTTGGATGAAAAGATCGCTTTGGCTTCGGCTGAAGCCGGGGTCTCCTTCCCTGAAGGTGAGCCGCACCAGACCTTCGCGGAGCGTTTTGACCAGGCGTATCGCTCCGAGATGGTCGCCTTTGTGGAGCTGGTGATGGGCGAACGTGAGAATCCCTGCACCCCGGAGGACGCGGTAGCGGCGTACCGTGTGGCAGATGCAGCCCAGGAATCGCTTGCGACAGGCGCGCCCGTGAGGGTCGCACTCAAGGTATCCAGCTGACGCTGCTGCCAAAAAGTGCCCCTTCTTCGAATCTGTTGGATTCGAAGAAGGGGCGTTTTCGTGCCTGGAGCTAGGCGCCGAACGGCAACCGGGGGTCGATGTTTTGGCCTTCCCAGCTCTGGCGTACCCAACCATGGTGGGGGTCGTCGCTGATCAGCCATTCGCGGACCGGACCCGGGCCTGCCATGACGTTGAGGTAGTACATGTCGTAGCCCGGCGCTGCCATGGCGGGACCGTGCCAGCCGTAGGGAACCAGGACTACGTCGCCGGTCCGAACTTCTGCGGAAACGTCGATGGGACGCTCATCGGAGGCGTAAACCCGCTGATAGCCGATTGCGTCGGCGTCTGCCGGCGCGCCGGAACCGGCGGCAACTTGGGTCTCGAAGTAGTAGATCTCCTCGAGGTGGGTTTCGCCGTCTTTTTCCTCGTCGTGCTTGTGCGGGGGATAGGAGGACCAGTTCCCGGCGGGGGTAATGACCTCGCACACGATAAAACGGTCGGCCTCCAGTGCTGCCGGTGTGCCGAAGTTGTGTACCTGCCGCGAACAGTTGCCGGCACCACGCAATTCCACGGGGGTCTCTGCGGCAGTGACCAGGCGGGTGGGGTAAGCGGTGTGCGCAGGAGCGGTTGCGATGGCGACTCGCCCGCCGTCGGCCGAGCTGATGGTGACCGACTTCCCGGTGCCCGAGTACAGGACGTCGCTGGGTCCGTGGAACACGGAAGACCGGCCCGCAAGCGCATGCTCAACGCCGTCGACGGTTACGGTGAAAGCGCCGTTGAGGGGCACTATGATGCGTTCCTCCCCAACAGCAGGAAGCTCGACGGCGGCGCCCGCCGCGATGGTGGCGACTTTGAGGCCGGTGTGTGCCCACCCGTCGACGGCAATTGCGGAATCGGAGGTACCGAGCGAGATGTCCCACACGCCGTCGGCGGCGGAACCCAGGGGGTAGACCCAATTGGTCATGGAAAGGAAGTCCTTTGTATTAGCGCTGTACGAGTGTCATTTCAAAACTGTAGGAATCGGCGCGGTAGACGTGGTGGCCCGTCTCCACATGGCGGCCGGTATCGTCCACGGCTGTACGTTCCATGGTGACCAGGGCGGAATTGACCTCGGTCTCAAGAAGGGGTGCTTGATAGTCATTGGCGATCATGGCGCCGATCCGCTGCGTGGCAAGGCGGAAGTTGACGCCGCCCCGGCGCAGAATCGAGTAAAGGCCCTCCGCTGCAAGCATGGCTTCGTCCATGGTGGCGATGTCATCACGCACCCAGTTCTCCATCAGGGCCAGCGGCTTGCCCCCCACCTTGCGCAGGCGGGTGAAGTGGTACACCTTGGAGCCGGCCGGTAGCTCAAGCGCCGCGAGGGTGGCGGCGTCGGCCTCCTCGTGGGAAAAGCTCAGCACGGTGGTGGTGGGCTTCTTGCCGTTGTTCGTGAGGTCGTCAAAGAGGCTGGAAAGTTCCAAGGGCCGGCGGACCTGACTGGATACCACCTGGGTTCCTACCCCGCGTTTGCGAACCAGGAGACCGGAGCGGACCAGTTCATCCATGGCCTTGCGCATGGTGGGCCGGGACAGGTTGAGCTGGGCAGCGAGGTCAATTTCGTTCTCCAGGCGACTACCGGGTTCCAGTACGCCGCTGTGGATGGCGGCCTCGATACCTTGAACCACTTGGTGGTAGAGAGGCACGGGAGAAGAACGGTCGATGTTGAGACCAAGTTTTGTAACCACTGGAATACCCCGGGTTTCAGGCTCAACCTCTTGCCTCCGGTGTGGATGCTCGGGTATGTAGCCATTTGTTCGCTTGATAGGACATACTTTCTCCCTCGATGGTAGCAGCCAACTTTCGATGGTCAAATGGTTTATGTCAGAGCACAAGCCGACGGAAGGATGAGTGCCATGCCCAAGACCGGAAAGAACGATCACGCCCGCAAGGACGAGTTGCCGTCCACCCTGCAGCGCTCGGAACAGAAAGCTCAGGATACTTTTGCCAAGACCTACGATTCGGCCATGGAGTCCTACGACAATGATCCGAGTCGGGCAGCCCGTACGGCATTCGCGGCTCTGAAGCACAGTTACGAAAAAGTTGGAGACCACTGGGAGCCCAAGGATGAGCGGGGCCCTTCCGACGACCGCGCGGAGGAAGGGGTGGATTCAAATAAGCCCACGGCCGGGGGAGTGGATGCCAATGCCTCCAAAGAGCACCTCTACCGGCGGGCTCGGGAACTGGACATCAAGGGCCGCTCGAAAATGGACAAGAATGAGCTGGTGGAAGCGCTGCAGAAGGCCAACGACGCCGCAACGCGAAAGGCTCGGGAAGGCTAGCCCCTCATCATCCCGCCCCGGTCCGGAGTCGGCCCAACGGACGCCAAATATGCAGGAACGGGTTGACACCGGCATAGTTAACGTCTCGGGGTTGCACTTTATGGGTACAGTCACCGCATGAAGGCAGGACAGAAACGAACAGGGGCTTAACTTGGCAGGGAATGCGACCTTCCGGCACAGCAACACCGCACTGCTCTCGGTGAGCAGCGTCGAGGCTCCGAGGATAGTGAGCTCCACGGATTTCGACCGGAGATTGGCTTCGACCCTGCAGCGGCTGAAGTTTCCACCGCGACTGCTTGAGCGCGTTGCGGGCATCACGCACCGCCGCTGGTGGGCCGCCGGGACATCCTTCGATGACGCTGCGGTGGAGGCGGGCGCAAAAGCCTTGGCTGAGGCCGGCGTCGAGGCCTCGGAAATCGGCTTGCTGATCAACACTTCGGTTACCAGGCGCAACCTCGAACCGTCCGTGGCGGTCAAGATCCACCACGAACTCGGCCTGCCGTCGTCTGCCATGAACTTCGACTTGGCCAACGCCTGCCTCGGATTCGTGAACGGCTTGATCCTGGCGGCCAACATGATCGATTCGGGCCAGATCAGGTATGCCGTCATCGTCAACGGCGAGGACGCGCAGGGCACACAGGAAGCTACGCTGGCGCGACTCCAGCGGCCGGAGACTACGCGTGAAGACTTCAACCGTGAGTTTGCCACGCTGACTCTTGGGTCCGGGGCTGCCGCGGCCGTCCTGGGCCCCGTTGACGAACACCCGGGGGCACACCGTCTTGTGGGTGGTGTCATGCGTGCCGGCACGGAACATCATGAACTGTGCGTTGGAGGTATCGATGGCATGACCACCGATACCAAGGGCTTGCTCGACGGCGGCCTGCAGCTTGTGGTCGACGCCTGGCATGAAGCCCAGCCTGAATGGGACTGGGCCAGCATGGATCGCTACGTCACACACCAGGTCAGTAACGCCTACACCCAGGCGATCATCAACGCCATCGACCTGGACCCGGACAAGGTTCCCATTACGTTCCCGCACTGGGGCAATGTGGGGCCGGCATCGCTCCCCATGACGCTCGCCGCCCAGGCACAGTCCTTGACCTCAGGTGACCGTGTCCTGTGTATGGGAGTGGGTTCCGGGCTGAACGCAGGAATGGTGGAAATCGTTTGGTAGCCACCAACTGGCCCGGCGTGGACCCGGAATGGTCCCGGACAATCCGGGTAAGGTCCACGTCGGAGGTGGACGCGCCGGGCGCTGTTCGCCGCTGGCACTTGCTGGATAACGGCGCCCAACTCACGCGCCGTGGCCTGACTCCGGCCGGTACCTTGCTGTGCGTGCATGGCAACCCCACTTGGTCCTATCTGTGGCGGACGCTGTTGAGCGCGGGAGCAGACCCGGCCCATCCGTGGCGCGTGGTTGCTGTGGACCAGCTGGACATGGGTTATTCAGAACGCACCGGAACATTTCGGCGCCTGGCTGACCGGATCAATGACCTCGGTGATCTTACAGATGCGCTTGGCCTGGAAGGGCCGGTTGTTACGGTGGGCCATGACTGGGGTGGCGTGATCAGCATGGGCTGGGCGCTGGAGCACCCTCAGCTCGTCACGGGTGTGGTGCTGACCAATACTGCAGTCCATCAACCCTCGGATTCGCCAATCCCGTCGGCACTGCGGCTCGCCTTGCACCCCGCCGTGCACCGGTGGGGCACCACGACGTCGGACGCCTTCCTGCGCGTGACGCACTCGCTGGCAAACCCGCCGCTGCCGGCCGACGTCGGCAGGGCCTTCATGGCCCCCTACCGCGGAGCCGGACGCCGGGCAGGGGTGGGGAATTTTGTTGCGGATATCCCCGCGAATGCGGACCATCCCAGCTTCCCGGCGCTGACCCGTGTAGCGGAAGGCCTGCGCGGGCTGAAGTTGCCGGTCCTGATGCTCTGGGGCCCCAAGGATCCGATATTTTCCGATCGGTACCTCAAAGATCTCATCGGCCGGCTTCCGCATGCTGACGTCCATCGCTTCGAAGGAGCAGGACACCTCTTGCCGGAGGACCGGGACATTGCCACGCCTGTTTTTGACTGGCTTGCTGTACATGGTGCCGTCATCAGTGGCGGCGATTCGCAAGTGGCCGTTGCTATTGACGGCGGAGAGCCGGTCAAGGATGTGGCCGGAGAGAAGGATCCAGCGTTCCGTCCACTGTGGGACTCGCTGCGCGAGCTGGCTGCTGGTCTGGGAAAGGACGACATCGCTGTGGCCGAAATGGCGCCCGACGGCAGCGTGAGTCGGGCGCTCAGTTGGCAGCAGCTGGACCGGAACATCCTTGACTTGGCCGATGGCCTGCGGGAAGTGGGTGTGGGACGTGGTAGCCGGGTGAGCCTGATGGTCCCGCCCGGCACCGAGCTCACCGTGGCCCTCTACGCCTGCCTGGAGTTGGGTGCGGTAGTAGTGGTGGCCGACGCCGGACTGGGAACCAAAGGCATGAGCCGCGCTGTGAAGGGCGCTACCGCCGATTTCCTCATTGGTATCGACAGGGCACTCGCAGCAGCCTCGGTGCTCGGTTGGCCGGGGCGGCGCATCAGCGTGCAGGACCTCCCCGCCACCCGCCGTCGAATCCTGGGGGTTGAGACCTCGCTCGCTGCCTTGGGGCGGCGTGGAGCCGGGCGCGGCCACGCGATGCCAAGGACGAGCGTGGACCCGGCTGCCCCCGCCGCTGTCCTGTTCACCTCCGGCTCCACTGGCCCCGCTAAGGGCGTGCTGTACACCCACGGGCAGCTGGCCGCGATGCGGAATACGGTTGCCGCGACTTTCGGGATTCGTCCCGGGGCCCGGCTCGTGGCGGGCTTCGCCCCCTTTGCCTTGCTGGGTCCGGCGCTCGGAGCGGTTTCGGTGACCCCTGCCATGGACGTTACTGCACCGCGCACCTTGACGGCCCGAGCACTGGCGGACGCCGTCGCTGCCATCGACGCTACCGTGGTCTTCGCCTCGCCCGCAGCGTTGCGTAATGTCATCGCTACCCGGGATGACCTGAGCGGGACTGGGCGCATTGCTCTTCAAAACATTGAGCTGCTCCTGTCCGCAGGCGCGCCCGTCCCTGAGTGGCTCCTGGCACAGGTGCAGCAGTTGATGCCCCAAGCGTCCCTGCATACTCCCTACGGGATGACGGAGGCGCTTCCAGTCACGGACATCAGCCTGGAGGAAATTCAAGCCGCGGAAGCCGACGCGGCTGCCGGGACCGTCCTGGGAGCCGGGAACGGGGTTTGCGTGGGGAAGTCGGTTCACGGAGCCGATCTGGCTGTTGTCCCGTTGGCGGTGGATGGAACCGCAACCGGACCGACCCTTGTGACCGAGGCGGGGGTCACCGGCGAAATTCTGGTCAGCGCGCCGCACGTCAAGGAAGCCTATGACAGGCTCTGGCTGACCCAACGGGAGAGTGCCGGCGTTACCGGATGGCACCGCACGGGCGACGTGGGACACTTCGACGCCGCTGGCCGACTTTGGGTGGAGGGACGCCTTGCCCATGTTGTGACGGCACCTGGGACAGTGGTGACGCCGGTCGGGGCAGAACAATCCATCGAACGTCTGGACGGCGTGCGGATGGCTGCCATCGCCGGTGTTGGCCCGTCGGGAACGCAGGCGGTTGTTGCAGTGGTGGAGACCGCGCCTCCTGTCCTTAAAGCCGGCCCCGCTGAGCCGGAACTGGCGGGGCGTGTCCGGTGCGCGGCCTCCCAGGCCGGCGTCGATGTCAGCGCCGTGCTCGTGGTCCCCGCGCAGCCCACCGACATCCGGCACAACGCCAAGATCGACAGGACCCGTCTGGCCCGCTGGGCTTCACGGGTGTTGGCCGGCGGACGTCCGGGGAAACCATGAGGGTGCTCGTCACCGGCGCCAGCGGGCTTCTCGGGGGAGAAGTGGCCCGGCAGCTGCTTCGCCAAGCCCATGCCGTAGCAACGTTTCAGCGCCGCCCGTCGGGGGTGGATGGCGCGGAGGACTTCCGCGGGTCCATTGACGATGATGCGGTGCTGCGCAGCGCAGTTGACGGGGCGGAGGGAATCATCCACCTCGCCGCCAAAGTGTCCATCACGGGGCGCGCGGCCGAGTTTGATGCGGTGAATGTGGAAGGAACCCGCCGGTTGCTCCATCTGGCCAGGGCGGCCGGGGTGCGGGACGTAGTGTATGTCTCGTCTCCCTCGGTGGCGCATTCCGGCGCAGCCATCGTGGGGTTGGGGGCGGAGCAGGCTGACCCACGCCATGCGCGCGGCGACTACGCCCGCACCAAGGCCGAGGCGGAATTGCTGGCCCTTGCAGAGGATCAACCTGGCTTCCGGGTGGCAGCAGTGCGCCCCCACATTGTGTGGGGCCCCGGGGACACCCAGTTGGTGGAACGTGTCCTGGCGCGCGCCAGCCGTGGCCGTCTGCCATTGCTCGACGACGGCGCAGCACTGATCGATACAACCTACGTGGACAACGCCGCGTCCGCCATCGTTGCTGCGCTGCACCGGATGGAGCACGTCCATGGCAGGGCCGTGGTGGTGAGCAATGGTGAGCCCCGGCCCATCGGCGAACTGCTGGCCGGCATTTGCTCAGCGGGTGGCGTGGCCCCGCCGTCGTGGTCTGTGCCGGGCGGTGCGGCAAGGGCAGTCGGAGCAATAGTGGAAAGACTCTGGACCTGGGCGGGGCGCAAAGAGGAACCGCCGATGACCAGGTTCCTCGCCGAACAGCTCTCCACCGCGCATTGGTTCGACCAGCGAGTGACCCGTGAACTCCTTGACTGGGCACCTGCTGTCTCGATTGATGAAGGACTGGCCAGGCTAGCCGAGTACTACCGTTCAAGTATCCGGCCGTAGGGAAACAGGCCGACTTCGGTAGAGCCGTTTTGCCATTTCGCCGTATCAGTGTTGCCAAACCCCAACCGCAGGACCAAAGTGAGATAAATCAGATCACTTACATGGTCCAAGGGGCCGTGTACGGGCCGGGGGTGGACCATGAGCACCACGTCAGACAACGCCTTGGAAGCAACGCCTGCAGGTGAGGAACCACAGCTCAAACGCGTGCTGGGACCCAAACTTCTCCTTCTCTTTATTGTAGGAGACATTCTGGGGGCAGGCGTTTACGCGGTCACCGGGACAATGGCCGGGACAGTTGGTGGCATCGTCTGGTTGCCTTTCCTCCTCGCCTTTATCGTCGCCACCCTCACCGCGTTTTCCTACCTTGAGTTGGTGACGCAATACCCGCAGGCAGCCGGGGCTGCCCTGTACACGCATAAGGCCTTCGGGATCCACTTCGTTACCTTCCTCGTGGCGTTCGCCGTTGTTTGCTCCGGCATCACCAGCGCCTCGACATCGGCCAATGTCCTTGCCCAGAACTTCTTTGGTGGCCTGGAAGTCAACGGCTGGATGGATGTGCCCGACCGCGGCGTGATAACCGCGGTGGCACTGGGCTTCATGTTGCTGCTGGCGGTGATCAACCTGCGCGGCGTCGGGGAGAGCGTTAAGTTCAACGTCATACTCACCGCCGTTGAGGTGCTTGCCCTGTGCATCGTGATCGGGGTGGGCTTCTTCGTGATGGCCCAGGGAACCGGCAATGTCCAGGAAGTCTTCGTATTTACCGATTATCAGGACAAGGGGCTGTTCCTGGCTGTTACCGCAGCCACGTCCATTGCCTTTTTTGCCATGGTGGGCTTCGAGGACTCCGTAAACATGGTTGAGGAAACCAGGAATCCGGAGCGGATTTTCCCGCGCACCATGTTGACTGGCCTCGGCATAGCAGTGATCCTCTACATGCTGGTGGCTGTGTCCGTGGTGAGTGTGCTGACCCCGGCGGAACTGGGTGAGATCAGGGAAGCCGAAGGAGCCGCGCTCCTGGAAGTGGTGCATAAGGGGTCACCGGATTTCCCCATCGACAAGATCTTTCCCTTCCTCGCCGTCTTCGCGGTAGCTAACACCGCGTTGATCAACATGTTGATGGCCAGCCGGCTTATTTATGGCATGGCACGCCAGCACGTTCTCCCGCGAGCGCTGGGACGGGTCTTGCCGGGTCGCAGGTCGCCGTGGGCTGGCATCGCTTTCTCCACCGTCCTTGCCATGGGGCTGATTTGGTACGTCAGCATCGACCCCTCGAGCAACATCGTGGCCAATCTTTCCGGGACCACGGCGTTCCTGCTGCTGTGCGTTTTCACGCTGGTAAACGTCGCCTGCGTCGTCCTTCGCCGAAAGCGGGACCCCCACCGGAAGGTGTTCTTCACTTCCCCGGGACAACTGCCATTGGTGGCAGCCGTACTGTGTGCCTTCCTTGCTGGTCCATGGGTGGGCAGGAACCCCATCCAGTACCAAGTGGCCGGCGGCCTCATGGCCATCGGCGTGGTGCTGTGGTTCATTACCTGGCTGATCACCCGGAAGACCAACACGGGAGCTGGAGGACCAGCCAGTGCACAGGCGGATGTGGAGGGCCAAGGGCGACCGCAGCCACCGCAGGAATGACGCGGACTCAGGTCAGGTGGTCGAAGTCTCCCCGCGTCCATGCGGCGTGCCGTTGGGCCGAGTCGTGCAGTACGTCTTTCGCCCCGGAGGCGATGACGTTGTTGAAGTTGCCGTAGATTCGATCGAAAGTAAGCCCTTCCAGCCGGGCGGCTATACGTAACGCCACCGCCCCGGAGAGCGGTAAGCGATTGGGATAGCTGCGCATGAACGCGACTGTGCGACGATCGGGATTGGGAAACACGGTGTCACCGGTTAGGAGTACCCCCTTGCCGCCGGCTCCTGCTGCCCAGTGCGCCACCGCACTGCCTTGGAAATGCCCACCAATCTGATGCAGGACCAATCCATCGGCGATTGTTGTGGTGCCGGACCAGAAGGTGACACTAGGGTCGCTGCGCCCGAGCCATTCGCGGTCGGCCGCGGCGACCAGGACCGGGACGTTTCCAAGACGGCGCGACCACTCCACCTGCACGCCGAACATGTGCGGATGGCTGGCGGCAATAGCTGCAACGGGGCCGTGTTCGAGGACAGATGCAACAGCGTTGTCGTCGACGTACCCCACGGGATCCCACAGCAGCGAGCCCTTGGACGTCACCACGAGCTGCGCGGTCTGGCCGATCCCGACTTTCGGCTCCGTTTTGACCGCGAAAAGTCCGGGCTCGTTCTGCTCCAGCACCGTCTGACGTTCAGCCCCAGCCAGTTCATCCAGAGTGAGCCATTTTTGTCCGTCCTCGGGCACGTACTGCCGTTCATCGGCGCAGATCGGACAAACGTCGGGCACAGGTTCGTCGTGTTCAACGGCGCAGGTTGCGCAGATCAGCATTGCGAGTCCTTTCCACAGCTCTTTGTATCCGGCTGTCCCGCCAGGTATCGCCAGATGATCATCATGCTTACTATTGTGGGGCAGTCGAAGTCGGAGAGGGACACCACATTAGGAGCGGACATGGCACTGAGCAAGGGAACACACGTGGAGTGGAACACCCCGCAGGGCAAGACGCACGGAAAGATCGTGGAAAAGAAGACCAGTGACTTTGTACTGGATGGCAACAAACATGTGGCCAGCGAGGACGAGCCGCAGTACGTGGTGGAGTCAGAGAAGACCGGTGCCAGGGCAGCGCACAAGGGCTCCGCATTGACTGAAAACAGCTAGTGGCATGGCACCGCAACACGAGGTAGTCATCATCGGCGGCGGCAATGCAGGGGTGTCGCTCGCAGCACGCTTGGGGAGATATGGCGTCAAGGACATCGCACTCATCGAACCCAAGGACCACCACCTTTACCAGCCGTTGTTCTCCCATATCGCCGGTGGACGGGCCCAGGTCAAAGAAGCAGTCCGAAGCCAGGAGTCCGTGACGCCCAAGGGCGTGACGTGGATCAAGGACAGGGCGGTCAACGTGGATGCAGATGCCAACTCAGTGACGCTGGCGTCCGGTTCCACGGTGACTTATGGACACCTTGTTGTGTGCCCGGGGCTCCAGTACAACTGGGACGCTGTGCCAGGGATGGCTGAGGCGGTGCAATCGCCGTATGGCTCCTCCCACTACGACTTCGAGCTTGCGCCAAAACTCTGGGCCCTCTTGAGCGCCATGAAGTCCGGGACCGTCATCTTCACCATGCCGTCGGGACCTGTTAAGTGCGGCGGGGCAAGCCAGAAACCGATGTATCTGGCCTGTGACTACTGGAAGGAACAAGGCGTCCTGGACAACATTCGGGTTGTCATGGTCCAGCCCTATCCCACAGTCTTCGGCATTCCCGACGTTGACCGGGAGCTTGACCGCAAGGTCGCCGAGTATGGAATCGAACTGAGGACAAACAGCGAGTTGGTGGCGGTGAATCCCGCCGGACGTACGGTCACTATCCGGAACATTGCGGACCACACTTCGGAGGACTTGCCCTACGATGTCCTCAACGCCGTCCCGCCCCAGTCCGCGCCGGATTGGCTCAAAGCCACGGACTTGCCAGCGGAAGGGGACGAGCACGGTTTTGTGGAGGTGGACACGCAAACGTTGCGTCACCCCAGGTACCCCAATGTCTGGTCACTGGGCGACGCTGCAGGAACAACCAACTCCAAAGCCGGCGGGGCGCTGCGCAAGCAGACCAAGGTTCTGGCTAAAAATTTGGTCTCGGCCCGCAAAGGCGAAACGCTCAGCCAGAAGTACAACGGATACTCCGTATGTCCGTTCACGGTTTCGCGGAGCACCGTCGTATTCGCCGAGTTCGACCCCCAATACCGGCCCATGCCAACTATCCCAAAGGTTCCCACATGGAAGGAAAGCCGGCTCTCCTGGTGGGTGGACCGCGATATGTTCCCGCAGGTTTACTGGCACCTGATCCTCAAAGGCCGCGCGTAGGACGCCAAGAGACCGGTCTGGCCAATAGGCCGGACCGGTCTCTGTTAGTGAATCTGGTGTTGTGAACCTAGGCGGGCTGGATGTTCTCCGCCTGTGGACCTTTGGGACCCTGCGTGATGTCGAATTGGACCTTCTGGTTCTCCTCCAGCGAGCGGTATCCGCTCGACGTAATCGCTGAGTAGTGAGCAAACACGTCAGGGCCTCCATCGTCCGGGGCGATGAATCCGAAACCCTTTTCAGCGTTAAACCACTTAACTGTTCCTGTTGCCATGCCTTTATTTCCTTCACCCGGTCGCTGGTCGGTCCCGCTGGTCGGTTTGCCGTCCCTGCCACTCACGATACGAGCCTATGGGCCGGTTCCGCTTGGGGCAACACATTTGCGGAGACGCGTAGGCGTCGGTGGGAAGAACGTCCGACGGCGGGAGGCCGCCGTCGGACGCTTGTTGCCTTTGCCGGGGCTGCTTCAGGGCAGCCGGGTTGCCTCACGCTTTCGGTGGGAGCAGCGTAGGATCTGTGGCTTCTGTGCGGCCTAGTGCACGAAGCGCCAGCAGCGGAAACAGGAGTACCGAGAGCATCCCCGCGCCTATGAGGGCCGAGGAAATTCCATTGCTGATGAACCCATGCTCCCGGCCAATGGTTGTCACGGCAACGATGATTGGCAAAGCTGTGGCACCAAACAGCAGGAGGGCCCGTCTGTCGGCTCTAGTGGAGCCAGGGGGCGCGGCCAGCAAAGATGGCAGGCCACGGATGATCAGCAAAAGGACCAGGAACAGGGGGACCATGGCCAAGGTCAAGGGGCTGGAGGTGAGTGCGCCCAGATCGAAGTCAATGCCGGTATCGATGAAGAAGATGGGGACGAGGAAGCCAAATGCGACTGCGTCGATCTTGGTCTCAATGACTTTCCGGTCTGCTTCAGGAGCGCGCGCGATGGTGACCTTCCAGAGGACTCCTGCGACGAAAGCACCCAGGAGCATGTCGAGACCCAACACCATGCTGAGCACCACCAGCGCGCTGAGAATCAACAGGATTGACCGCATGGCGAACTGGCTGCTGGTGTGCAGCGTGGCAGTGACTTGGGCATGGAACAAGGTGTGCCGTGCCTGGGAGGCAAGGTAAATTGCAATGCCGGTCAGGAGAACGAAGCCGAGAAGCACTCCTGATGCCACTCCGAGTTGTTTGCCGCTGAAGAACAGTGAAATGGCTATCAGCGGACCAAACTCGCCGGCCGCGCCCACGGCTGTCACGGCGACACCGATCGGTGACTTCGATGCGCCGGCGTCCCGGGATGATCGGCAGTAACGCGCCCAACGCTGTGGAGCACAAAGCAACGCCTATGATCACGGCAGCCTCCGGGGAGGGGTCCAAGACAAAACCTGCCCCGATGCCTGCGGCCAAAGAGATGACCCAGCCCGCAGAGGCTCGGTAGATCGGACGGCCGCGGATTGCCGTGAAGTCGATCTCGTTGCCGGCAACGAAGAACAGCATGGCCAAGCCGAAGTCAGCCAGCGTGTCCGTGAACGCGGTGGATTGGACCCATCCCAGGAGACTCGGACCGAACAGGATGCCAAGAACAATCTCAAAAACCACGATTGGCACTTTGACCCAATGATCAAGGAGCCGGGTGGCAAGAGGGGCCACGACAGCCAGCATGGCGATGAGTACCAGTGACGCGGACAAGCCTTGCATCGGCAGTGCCTCCGGTACCTCGGCTACTTCAAGGAAAAGTACTCCAAAGCTACCGCCACCTCCCGCGGTGCGCCACAAGTCCTGCCCCAAAAAACCGGCGCCCTGAACAACCGGTTCCGGGTTCCGCGACGAACGGTGAAGCAGCATACTGATTCGAGGAAGACGCCACAGCCTCGCGGCATCCCGCCGCGGTTCACGCGAAGGAGCGCATCGTGGGAATTCTCTCCGCAAACCTGTTCATCACCCTTGACGGCGTCTATCAGGCGCCGGGCGGCCCCGAGGAAGACAGGGGCGGTGGCTTCGAATTCGGCGGCTGGCAGGGAGCATATTTTGACGACGAGACTGGCGAAGCCATCGGAGCGGGGATTGACCGCATGGACGCCTTGCTGCTTGGGCGAAAAACCTACGACATCTTCGCGGGGTTCTGGCCGCATCAGAAGGACCACATCGGCGAGACGTTCAACGCCTTGCCAAAGTTTGTTGTCTCACGAACCCTGACCCGCCCGGAATGGGAAGGAACCACAGCACTTCCGGAGGTTTCGGAGCTGGCTGAATTGAAGGAGCGGTTCCTGGATATCCACATGTTCGGCAGCGGACACCTTATTCGCTCGCTGCTGGAGGCCGACCTTCTCGATCGACTGAACCTTTTCCTTTACCCGCTCACCTTCGGCTCGGGAAAGCGGTTGTTTACTGATGGCTCGGGAGTCCCGGCGGCTTTCCGTTTTGCGCAACCACCGCGGGCGTTCCCGAAGGGAGCGGTCATGCTCTCCTACGAGCGTGCCGGTGCGCCGGTTACGGGCATCACCATCGGCCAGGACTAGCTGCGCGTCTTCAGGTTTTGGGCAGCGTCAGGAAGCTGGCTGGCCGGGCCATTCCTTGCCCGCCCACGGGTCATAGTCTGCGATGAGCTTCTCTTGGGGCGGGCGCCTGTCTTCAGGGATGTGCTGAAGGTTTACCCGCACCCGGTACCAAAGGGAACTCGATCCCCGCATCCCGTCGACAAGGACGTCGGCAGGGTGCAGCAGGGAAACAACGTCCGCGTTCCGGGCCTTCCACTCATCGAGCGCGGCCTCGGCCTCAGGCTTGGTCTTGGTGCGGGCCACCTCGATGAGCGGCATCGTTGACATCCGGCGGCCGGAGCCGTCGCCGCTCCTGGGAGCTTTCTCGGCGGGGCCAAGCTCGGCGGCCAAGGCGAGAAGCCCATCGAGCGAGCCGGCTGCGTCATCGATTCCTGTGTGCGGGTCGCCCAGATCCGAGAAACGCCCCGGGACTGAATGCACGGTGAATTGCTCCGGCCGAGCGGAGCGCACCTCGTCCCACGTGAGCGGCGTTGAGACGCGGGCATCGGGCCGGGAACGGATCGAGTAAGCGGAAGCTACTGTGCGGTCCTTCGCGTTCTGGTTGAAGTCGACGAAAACGCTCTCACCACGCTCCTCCTTCCACCACTTGGCGGTCGCCAGCCCCGGAGCGCGGTTCTCCACCTCACGGGCAAGGGTCTCGGCGGCGAGCCGCACATCACGGTAAGACCACTGCGGTGCTATGCGGACCAGGATATGGAGCCCCCGGGAGCCGCTTGTCTTTGGCCACCCCACCAACCCGACATCATCCAGGACATCCTGTGCGACGTAGGCGGTGTCCACGATCCGGGACCATTCCACGCCGGGCATCGGGTCCAAGTCCACCCGGAGTTCATCCGGGTGGTCGAGGTCCTCCGCACGGACAGGGTGCGGGTTGAGGTCCAAGCATCCAAGATTCACCACCCACGCCAAGCCGGCAGCATCGCGGATGACCGTTTCCTCGGCGGAGGTGCCGGACGAGTAGTGGAGAGTGGCCGTGTCAATGAAGTCAGGATGGTTTTCAGGGACGCGTTTCTGGAAGAACGGTTCAGCGTCTATGCCCTTGGGAAATCGCTTGAGCACCATCGGACGGCCGCCGGCGCCGCGTAGAGCCCCCTCTGCCACTGCGAGGTAGTAGTTCACCAGATCGAGCTTCGTCAGCCCGGGCTCGGGAAACACCACCTTGTCCGGATTGGAGATGCGGACCTCACTGCCGGCGATGTCGAGGATCTTTGCCGGGGGCTTCGACGGGTTCATGCGGCCACGCTAGCAACCAACAGCCCTCCCAGCCAGAGTCACGTTCAAAGAAAAGGCATAAAAGATCTCCGGCCTTGAGGCGCAAATTCTGCAACTGGCTTTAAAAATATAAGTAGGTATGGTGTTGTCATAACGAAAATATAGAGGAGCACAAAATGTCCGGCAAATCACCCAGCAGTGCCAAGTCCAAGAAGACAGGGAAGACCATTCTGGAAAAGCGGGCCGAAAAGAGGGCAAAAGCTGAAGGCAGCGAAAACCTCTTCTCCAAACCAAGGAAGAACCAGCGGTAGAGCGGCCGCATAGCAGCAGAAACGGAAATCACAGCAATGCAGCAACTCATTACTGTGCTCATTATTCCCGCACGCCTCAATGAGTGTATCCGGGTGGAAAGAATTGAGCCCGTCATGTCAATTCAGCAGTCCCTCGTAGAAGGAAATGTTGAAGCAATCTCCGGTCGTGGCTGGCACGTTCTTCTGAACGACCAGGCAATTCACATTCCTTTGCCCCTGAACCCCCGGGCCGAGGTCTTGATACGGGAAGCAGGCACTCCAATGGAGGACACCGTCAGTGGCACTGCCGTTTTCCTCGGTCACGGGAGCAGCGGCAGCGCCGCAGACGTGCCGAGTCATCTGTTGAGTCTGGCGGAGCGCCTGTTCGAGACTCGGCTGGCAGCTTAAGCAGAAGGCCTTCACAGGCGGGGACGGGACAGGCCGACTATATTGGCCCTGTCAGCCCACCACCACCATTGAGGGAGCCTGCACACTATGGCCAAGGAACTTGCCACCCAACTCATCGAACAACTCCAAGCGGCCGGCGTGCAGCGGATCTACGGAATCGTTGGCGACAGCCTTAATCCAATCGTGGACGCCGTCCGGCAAACTGGAGGCTCCAAGAAGGGCGGCATCGACTGGATCCATGTGCGCCATGAGGAGGCGGCCGCATTTGCTGCCGCTGCGGAGGCTAAGTTGACGGGAAAATTGGCGGTCTGCGCGGGCTCATGCGGACCCGGAAATCTGCACCTGATCAATGGTCTGTACGACGCCAACCGCACCGGAGCACCGGTGCTTGCCATCGCTTCGCACATCCCCAGCAAGCAGATTGGCAGCGGCTTCTTCCAGGAAACTCATCCGGACCGGCTCTTCAACGAGTGCTCCGTGTATTCGGAGATGATTAGTACGGCCGAGCAAGCACCGCGGGTCATGCACAGCGCCATCCAGAACGCTGTAGGCCTCGGGGGAGTCGCGGTTGTCACCCTTCCCGGCGATATCGCCGGGCTTGAAGCTACGGCACCAACCCCATTGCCGGCCGCCTTCCGTCCGGCGGCCCTGGTGCCCGATCCAGCCAGCGTCAGGGAACTGGCTGACGCCATTAACGACGCCGGTAAGGTGGCTATTTTTGCCGGCGCCGGCGTCGAAGGGTCGCATGATGAACTGATCGCCTTGGCAGAACTGGTCAACGCACCAATCGGCCACTCCCTGCGGGGCAAAGACTTCGTTCAGTACGACAACCCTTTCGATATCGGGATGACCGGGCTGCTCGGCTATGGGGCGGCGGCCGAGGGCATTGAAGACGCGGAACTGTTGATTTTGCTCGGCACTGATTTTCCCTACGACCAGTTCCTGCCGGACACCCGCACGGCCCAGGTCGACAGGGCCGCACAGCGGCTGGGGAGGCGGACCGACGTCGACATTGCCGTCCATGGCGACGTACGTCCCACCTTGACGGCCTTGCTGCCCTTGGTGACGCCGAAGAAGAGCCGACGTTTCCTTGACCAGATGCTGAAGAAGCATGACCGCCTGATGAACAAAGCGGTGGGAGCTTACACCCGCAAAGTGGAGAAGAAGCAGCCAATCCACCCCGAATACGCGGCATCGCTGCTGGACCAGGTTGCGGCGGAAGACGCCATTTTCACTGCCGATACCGGTATGTGCAACGTCTGGACTGCGCGTTACATCAACCCGCTGGGCACCCGTCGGCTGATTGGCTCCTTCCTCCACGGATCCATGGCCAACGCCCTTCCGCACGCGATCGGCGCGCAGATGGCTTATCCCGGACGACAGGTAGTCTCCGTGTCCGGTGACGGCGGGCTATCCATGCTGATGGGCGAGCTCATTACGGTGGCCGCGCACCAGCTGCCGGTGAACGTGGTGGTGTTCAACAACTCCACACTGGGCATGGTGAAGCTCGAAATGCTGGTGGACGGTCTACCCGACTTCGGAGTGGACGTGCCGGACGCCAATTACGCAGCGGTGGCCAAAGCCCTGGGTTTCCATGCCGTGCGCGTCACGGATCCGGCGGACATCGAGGCAGCGTACCGGGCAGCGTTTGCGCACCCCGGCCCGTCCTTGGTGGAGCTCATCACCGACCCCAACGCCCTCTCCATCCCGCCGAAAATTTCGGGGTCGCAGGTCATTGGATTCGCTACAGCCATGTCCAAGGTGGTTCTTAATCGCGGTGCCGGGGAGGCTGTCAGCATGGCGCGAAGCAACCTGCGGAACATTCCCCGGCGGTAGGTTACCGCCGGCCGGCAGCAGCGAGGTAGGGCGCTGTCCGGCTTGTTCGGGAACGCGCGACGACGGTTGGCGGGCCTGCGACCATGATCTCGCCGCCGGCGTCGCCACCGCCGGGACCCAAATCGATCACCCAGTCGGCGCCTGCTACGACGTCCATCTCATGCTCCACCACGATGACCGTGTTTCCGGCATCCACCAGCTTGTGCAGCTGGGCCATCAGAAGTTGGACGTCGGCCGGGTGTAATCCAGTAGTGGGCTCATCCAGCAAATAAAGGGTGTGGCCACGCTGGATGCGCTGCAGCTCGGTGGCGAGCTTGATGCGCTGGGCCTCACCGCCGGAAAGCTCGGTGGCCGGCTGGCCCAGGCGGAGGTATCCCAAGCCCACCTCGCGAAGGGTTTGGAGACTGCGGGCAACGCCGGGAAGATCAGCCAGGAATTCGGAAGCCATGTTCACGGTCATGCCCAGGACGTCGGCAATATTGTGTCCACTGTAGGTGACTTCCAGGGTTTCGGGATTGAACCGCGAACCGTGGCATTCGGGGCAGGGCCCGTAACTCCCGGGGAGGAACAATAGTTCCACAGCCACGAACCCTTCTCCCTGGCAGGTTTCGCAACGACCGCCGGCTACGTTGAAGGAGAACCGGCCAGCCCCGAAGCCACGGGCACGGGCTTCCTCAGTGGCTGCGAACTCCTTCCGGACTCCGTCAAAGAGCCCGGTGTAGGTGGCCAGGTTGGAGCGCGGGGTCCGCCCGATGGGCTTCTGGTCCACCTTGACGAGCCGGTCGAGCTGGTGGAGCCCGGATACCAGGCCCACATTGTTTGTTTCGTGCGGAGCGTCTGCGTCGGGGTGCAGCTCGGCCCCGACAACCTCGGCGAGAACGTGGCTGACCAGGGAGGACTTACCCGAGCCGGACACGCCAGTCACCGCCGTAAGCACGCCTAACGGGAACTCAGCTTCCAAGTCCCGAAGGTTGTGCCGGTTGATGTTCTGAAGCTTGAGCCACGCCTTCGGCTGGCGGGGCTCTTTTGGTGGACGGGTCTCTTTTGGTGGATTCGGTTTGTGGCTGTCAGGGAACAGGAACGGCCGCGTGATGGAATCCTGTACGTCAGCAAGTCCGGCCACGGGACCGCTGTACAGGACCTGTCCTCCGCCATCGCCCGCGCGGGGTCCGACATCGACAAGCCAATCGGCTGCCTTGACGAAGTCCATGTTGTGCTCCACTACGAACACAGAGTTGCCTGAGGTCTTGAGCTGGTCCAGCACAGCGAGGAGCGGCTCGGCATCGGCCGGGTGAAGTCCTGCAGATGGTTCATCAAGCACGTAAATGACGCCGAAAAGCCCGGAACGCAGCTGGGTGGCGATCCTGAGGCGTTGCATCTCGCCGGGAGAGAGGGTCGGTGTTGGACGACCCAGCGCAAGGTAACCCAGGCCCAGATCCAAAAGTACCGTGAGCCGGTTCAGTAGGTCGCGGGTGATGGCGACGGCTACCTCGTTGGTTTCACCGGAGTTCCCTGTCCGTGAGGCTGTGCCGGCTGCCGTCAATTCCGTGGTGGGACGGATGATGTTGGCCAGGTCGGTCATCGGCAGCGCGTTGAGCTCAGCGATGGTCTTGCCGGCGAAGGTCACAGCCAGTGCTTCCGGCCGGAGCCCGCTGCCGCCACACTGCGGGCAGCGCCCGCTTTCCATGAAGCGCAGCACCCTGTCACGCATCGTGGTGCTTTTGGAGTCGGCCAGGGTGTGGAGCACATAGCTTTTGGCGCTCCAGAACCGGCCCTTGTAGGGCTTGGCGACGCGGTCCCGTTGCGGCGTCACTTCCACTACGGGCTGTTCTTCGGTGAAGAGGATCCAGTCGCGGTCCTTCCTGGGGAGCTTCCTCCATGGCGTGTCGACGGCGTAACCAAGATGAGTGAGAATGTCGCGGAGATTTTTGCCTTGCCAAGCGCCGGGCCACGCGGCGATGGCACCATCACGGATGCTGAGGGACGGGTCAGGAACCAAGGACTCTTCCGTGACCGTGTGGGCGACTCCCAGTCCGTGGCATTCAGGGCAAGCACCAGCGGAAGTGTTGGGGGAGAAGGCGTCGGAGTCCAACTGTCGCGCGCCTTCCGGATAGCTCCCGGCTCGCGAGAAGAGCATTCGCAGGGAATTGGACAGCGTGGTCAGTGTGCCGACGCTGGAACGGGCGGTTGCCGTGCCCCGGCGCTGTTGGAGGGCGACGGCGGGTGGCAGCCCTGTTATCGTCTCTACCTTCGGATTGTGGCCCTGTTGGATGAGGCGCCGGGCGTACGGGGCCACGGATTCGAAGTAGCGGCGCTGGGCCTCGGCAAAGATCGTGCCAAACGCCAGGGACGATTTCCCGGATCCTGAAACTCCTGTGAAGGCGACAATTGCATCACGGGGTACGTCCACGTCCACGTTATGGAGGTTGTTCTCGCGGGCTCCACGGACCCTGACGAACCCATCCTCAGCGTCGGCAAACTGTGCTGACCCTTGGGTGGAAGCTTGGTGCCTGGCAATTGTCAGTTTGCTGTCCATTGAAACGACTCTATCGGGCGCCAGTAACCAACGCGATTCGCTGTGGCCATGTGGGGAACTTGCCAGGCGGTCCCATAACCTTTTGTCCGGGGGCGTTCGCGCTGCTTTGAAAGTTTCACTGTGAATCTTTCGCTTGATTGTCTCGTTGGGGGAAGACTCGTGATCAGAAAAATAGTGTCCGCCTGGTTCCTTGCGGCAACTTTGGCGGCGTCGTCGCTGGTGTTCGCGGTCCCGGCGGAAGCGGGCGCGCAGGTGTTCAACCCGTGTCAACGCCTCAGCTCCGGGCAGGTGAAGTTTCCGTCTTACGCGGCCAATCGTGTCACCTTTGCCACTGCGACAGACCGTTCACAGTCGGCCGTGGTCATCACGGGGTGTGTACGGGCGGGGAGCGGGTACGCGCAGGAGTGGCAAACCACCGGCTTCGCCGGTTCCAAGGGGTTCTCGGCCCAGAACCTTGCATGGGAAGACACTTGGAAGTCTCCCACCGGAAGCTTCAGTTTCACGGAGGCCTTAGGTCGATCGAATCCGGGGACCGCGCTGAAGTACTACAAGGTGAACCCCAGTTCCCGCTGGGGCGGTGAGCACGGGCCCACCTATAACCAGTATTTCGAGGGGCTAGGCGGCGAATCCGACGAGAACCTTTGGACATACATGAATCAAGGATTCTATGAGCAGGCCGCAGTGATCAACTGGAACCGATACCCGGACATGCCAACAGTCCAAGGGGCGTCCTATGCGATCTTCTTCCACGCCGGCAACGTCCCGAGCGCTGGCTGCATTTCAACGCACTTAGGGACCGTAAACCAGCTCCTGAAGACCAACCGGCCCGGTGACCGCATCATCATGGGCGCCGTGGACGACGTCTTCACGCCCTACAGCAGCTCACCGTTCGGGACAATCACCAACAAATATGCAGCAATCGGGGGCCCTGCCTACGCCGGTGATCCCATCAGCAACGAGATGTATGGCCTCAAAAATGGTGGAGCCGGCCAAGCTTTCCAAAATGGCTCCATCTATCACTCGCCACTATCCGGTACCTACTTCAACACAGGAGTGATACGCGGCAAGTGGGGTTCAACAGGCTTTGAAAACGGATTTCTCGGTTACCCGGCGTCCGATGAGTTACGGATGACCCGGGGAGCCTTGGGCCAGGCATATCAGAACGGCTCCATTTACTGGGGCGGGAGCACAGGCGTGCACATCAGTATGGGTGCCATCCGTGCTGCGTGGGGTGCCACCGGGTACGAAAGAGGCTATCTCGGCTACCCAACCACGGACGAGATAACCGGCATGGCCAAAGGCGGCATCGGTCAAGCATACGAAGGTGGCTCCATCTACTTCACGCCCGCAACCGGAGCGCACGTCAGTACTGGCTTGATCCGCCGCAAATGGGCCTCCCTCGGCTACGAGGCGGGGATCTTGGGGTACCCGGTCACGGACGAGATCCGAGGCATGGTGAACAGTGGCGTCGGACAGGCGTACGAAAACGGGTCCATCTACTACTCACCTGCCAGCGGCGCACACCTCAGCATGGGTGCGATCAGGAACCTCTGGGCCCAGCACGGGTTCGAGAAGGGCAAGCTCGGTTACCCGATCTCCGATGAGTACGTTTCTGCCGGCACCGTCGTGCAGGACTACCAGGGAGGTAGCATCCGCTGGTTCGGCTCCAGTGGCAAGGTCAGCTTCAGATCCAGCTAGCCCATGTCGCCCTGGAGAAGTCGACGCGTCACCTCATCAAGAAAACCTGAACCGGCGACAACAAGCCATGGCGCAATCCGGGCCCCAAGAGGACAATGCCGATCATGGCTGAACAAATAGTCAGTGATCAAGGCGTCAATGAGCAGGACGCCAACGAGAACATAGTCAAGCGGCTGATCGACTGCATCAACGATCGACACATCGAAGTCATGGATGAGCTCTTCCACGACGACGCCGTGATGCATTGGCCCCAATCCGGGGAAGTGGTTCGCGGCGCCGAGAATCGCAGGGGAATCTACAACGCTTTTCCGCAGCTGCCCACCATCACACCCCGGCGTCTGCTCAGCGGTGGGAACCTGGTGGTGGCTGAGGCGCTGCTGGACTACGGCGGACCCACCTATAAAACAGTCTTCATCTTCGAATTTCGCGATCGCAGGATAGCCAAGGAGACTGCTTACTGGAGTGATGCATTCCAGGCCCCGGAGTGGCGTTCGCAGTGGGTTGAAATCATTAGTACTTAGTCACTTTTGCCCGAAGGAATGCCCGGGGCTACTCGGCGGCAGGCCGGCGTCGTTGTTGTTTGGTTGCGGACCTGAGTTCTTTTGCGGCGCGGTGGCGGCGAGCGGAACCGCGCGTCGGTTTGGAAGCACGGCGGACGGATTCCGGGACGAGGCCCGTTCTTATGAGCTCAGCGAGCTTGGCCATGGCGATCTCACGATTACGCAGCTGGGATCGTTCCTCCGATGCGGTCACGGTGATGGTACCGCCGACGAGTTTTCGCCCCAGGCGTTTGAGCAGCAACGACCGCTGCTCATCTGTCAGGGTGGCAGAAGCGGTAACGTTCCACATCAATTCGGCCCGACTGTCCGTGGTGTTGACGTGTTGACCGCCCGGTCCGGAGGAGCGGGAGAATCGCCAATTGAGTTCCGCGGCGGGGATCGTCAGTGAGGGCGAAATTTCCAGGTCCATGGATCAAGCCTCGCACGTCACGGATGCCCACGCGGGCAGGACTGCACTGACATCCTCCGGCATCCTCGGCGTCTCAGGCGGTGGCGGTCTGGCTGCGATCATCGTCATCACCACAGTCCCGACGGCGGGCGCGTGGGTGGTCACCGGCTCAGCGCTTGGGGGAGCGGCCCTTTCTGCGTGTACCTGCTTTGGCGTTCACGGGTTGACCGGACAGTCTGACGTCCATATCGCACGGGTGGTGAATCGTCACTTCCTCCGCTATGTTCACTTCCTACGCTTAGGATCGACTCATGGCCGGTTCACTGGATGTTCTCGGCCCCATCCTGGAAATGATGACGTGGGTGGGGTTTGTCCCCGGCGTGCCGCTGCTTTTGTGGGCGTGGGTCATTGCCAAGCGTCGATGCGTTTGGACTACCGCCGAGGGAGAACAGTTCGCCGCAGGCGGATTTCTGGGACTGCATTGGGTAGATCGGGCGAACGAGGAACAAAAGGTCCTGCTGGATATCCCTGCCCGCGACGGGAGCGTTGAATCACGCGCTGTGCTGGTCCACTACGACCTCTGCCACCCCTCCCGATGCTCGCTGCATCCGCCCCGCCACGACAACACTGTTCTGATTCTCGGCTGGATCCTCACTGGTGTTGGGATACTGAGCACCCTGGGCGGGTTCGTCCTTCTCCTTCTCTAGCGCGAACCCCTTGAACCTCCAATTGCTCCGGGGCTAGCATTTCCGCGCACGGTCAACGCGCACCGTAAACCTAGGAGACTGCTATGAGTGAGACGACCGCAACCCTGATGGTGGACCTGATCATTTCCTTGGACGGCTACGCGTCTGCCGAAGGTTGGCCCGGCTGGTGGGGATTGGAAGGTCCGGAATACCTGGCCTGGTTGGACGAAGAGGCGAAGAAGGACTTCACCACACTTATGGGCGCGAACACGTATCGGGTGATGTCCAGCATGTCGGAAGAAGCCTCTGAAGACAGCTCGGGGTTTTCAGAGGAAGAGGGCGCCAGCCTGAGCGGGTTGGCTGCCATGCCAAAGATCATCTTTTCCTCCACTCTGAAGGAGCCCTTGGCATGGCCCAACTCGGAACTCATTTCGGGTGACGCTGTGGAAGCTGTCCGGGAACTAAAGCGGACCCGAACCGGCACGTTGAGCACTCTGGGCAGCTTGAGCCTTTGCCGTTCCCTGCTGACGGCCGGTCTGGTGGACAGGTATCGCTTGGTAATCTTTCCCGTGATCACCGGGAGGACCGGTAGTGAGCGAATCTATGACGGCTACCCGGATGTCGCCTTGGAATTGGTGGACAGCCGGACGTTCGATGGCCGCTCGCAGCTTCTCGAGTACATACCCACTGTCATAGAGGGCCCGCCACCAGCAAGGCAGGGTTGATTTCATCCGCGGGTGCCTCACCTAACGTTCAGTGTCTGACCCTCATTTACGTGTTCGAACAGTGGAGCGAGGCAATCAGCGTAATAGGTCATGGCCTCGGCGAAAGTGAGTAACTTTGGTCCGTCGGCGGCGGCGCCCGTCGAGCCCTGCGGGTCTGCCAGGTCCACGTGGCAGAGAACAGGTTCGCGGCTGATGCCGTTGGCGGTCAAGGTGGCAATTCCCCAAGGGTGGGTTGGGTCGCTCACGGAGATGCCGGCAGCATCGAACGTGTCCCGCAGGACGTAGTGCGTGACCGTGCGCCACGACTGGAGAAACGGCGGCTGCAGCTGTTCTATGAGGTCGTCGTCATTGGTGTTGTAGGCGGCCGAGAGGGCGGCTGAAAGTCCGTCCCATTCGTTGGCGTCCCGGACCATAAGGTGCGCGGTCCTCAGGCGGTCAATGGTTTCAATAAACGTCATGGCAGTCCCCAAACTTCCCGTCGTTTTGCTTGGCCCGCATGGGACAAGCCTGACCGCCGTCGGCATGTCATTAATAATGAGAACGGATAGAGGTGCAGCATGATTCCCGGAAAGCCTCGTGTTTTTTGTACTGCTATCGGCATTCCTTACTCGCCTATTGAATCAGTAGTCTTACTAATAGGCTGGACGATCGGGGAAAGCTCCGGAACGAAGAGAAACGAGGCGAGGTATGACTGAAGAGCCGGGAATCAGCAAGGTTGTGGACATCATCAACGATTCCAAGATCGGCATGCTGACAACCGTCAACGAGGCGGGGGCGCTGGTCAGCCGGCCGCTGGCTGTCCAGCAAGTGCAGGACGACGGCGACATGTGGTTCTTTACGGGGCTGGGAACCTCACAGGTTGCCCATGTAAGGCAGGATCCGCGGGTGAATGTTTCCTTTGGCAAGAACACAGAGTGGGTCTCCGTAGCCGGGACTGCCGAGGTTGTCACGGACCGGCAGAAGATCCATGGGATGTGGAACCAGGTTGTAGAGGCATGGTTCCCAGATGGCCCTGACACTCCGGAGGTTTGCCTGCTTCGCGTTGATTCAGATTCGGCAGAGTATTGGACGAGCCCGGGCGGAACGGCCGCAACGGTACTTCAATGGGTCAAGTCCAAGGTCACCCACTCCCGGTTCAGCGTGGGCGAGAGCGGCACAGTAGAACTATGACCCGACGTGGTTGATACTGAGCGGTTTCGGTTCCTCCTGGAGGAGGAAAGGAGTCGCAAACTCGAACTGCTCAAGGCGCTGCGAAGCGACATCACCTCGGTGAGCCTGGCCCGTCAGGATTCCAATGTGGACGACGAACATGATCCTGAAGGCAGCACCATAGCTTTCGAACTCTCCCAGGCGTCCGCACTACTGGACCAAAGCCGGGTTGGTTTGGAGCAGATCGAACAGGCGCTGGCGAGGATCGCAGGGGGAACCTACGGACGGTGCGCGGTTTGCGGCGTAGCCATCCCTGAGGGCAGGCTTGAGGCCCGGCCGTGGACGCCTTTCTGCGTCGATCACGCATCCGGAAAGTTGGAATAGCTTGCGAAGAGGCTGAGTCAGCTGGACATTCCCGGCGAGACCGGCACGAATTCGATGCCCTGCTGTACCTTCTTCTTGGGCCCCCGGTCGAACCCTTTTGCATCCAGGTGATTCCCCGCGCGGTAGGCTGCGAGGGCTTCGTCGTAGATCTGGTTGAGCCGCAGCCCAGTGAATACCTCCTGGGTTCCATCCGCAAATACGACGGCTACCGAAACGCTGGCGGGAAAGTGCCTGCTCATTCGGATGAAGCCTTGGGGGTCCTGCTGTAGGGAGATCACTTGCCAACCGCGCTTTCAGTAGTGGTTGATCTCATTCTTGCGTACTTGAGCACCAGTGGGTGCTTCTGGCGCCGCTGCCCGCCCGACGTGACTAGCCGCTCAAGGTGACTAGCCGCCGTCGGGCACTTTTCTTTTGTCCTTCACCTTGTAGTTCAGCAGCACGATCCCTGACGGGTATTTGCGGCAGTCCAGAAGCTCTAGTTTTGTCCACTGACTGACCTGGCCGAAGAACGGGACTCCGCCGCCAAGGATAACGGGGACGATGGACACTCCGAGTTCGTCAATCAGGCCCAGCTCGACGAACTCCGTGACCAACCCGCCCCCGCCGAACAAGCAGATGTCCTTGTCTGCCGGAATGGATCCCTTAATGCGGGCAACGAGGTCGTGCAGATCGCCGGAGAAGAGCTCTGCCTTGCCCTTGGTGGCAAGCGCTTGATCGTGCGTGACCACATAAGTTGGAACCTTGGACCCTCCGCCACCCATCCTTAATACCTCGCGGTAGGTGTTGGCCCCCATGATGTAAGCCCCGGTCCTGCGCTCGGTCGCTTCAAAACCGTAGTCCTCGTCCCTTGCCATGGCGTCGTTCAGCCACGAAAGATCGCCGTTCCGTGACGCGATGTACCCATCAAGGCTGGCAGCCATGCCTCCAAACACGGCGCTCATGGCAGGAATTCTGTGTCTGATGCGGTTTCGGCTGTGCTGGCACGGTCGGCAGCCGCGCCCTGCTTCCGGCTGCCCAGCAGGAACGGCACTGCGATGAGCTCGATGACACCCGCCATGGCCAAGGATGCTGGATAGCCGTAGAGGTCAGCGCCCCGGCCCAGCAGCGGCTGGATCACTACGCCACCGCTGGAACCCATCAGTGAATCGAAGCTCAGGACGGTGGCCCGCTGCTTCGATGGGATCATGTCGTTCACATATGCCTGCCGGACGGGTGTGGCCGCGGAACCCACAACAGCCCACAGCGCGAGCAACACCAGCGCCACCCAGAAGATACGCGTGAATCCAAGGACCAGCAGGATGACGCCGCCCGCCAACGCACCGAGGATCAGCACGGACGTGCGCTTGTGGAACATTTGCCGGGCGTGCGGGGCGAGCCAGCCTCCCAGGATCTGCGATCCCGCCACGATCGCTGCGGCCAGACCTGCAATGGAGTACGCCTTGGGGTCGCCAAACAGGTCCAGCAGATAAGGCTGCAGTGCGTAGAAGACATAGATCCCGACGCCGGCACTAAAGGGGGCTGCCAACATCACGTACCGGACTGGCGGGTTTTTCAAACCATTCTCGATCGAGGCGGACAGCACAGCTCGGGTCGCGCGGAGGGGGTGCGTCGAACGCTCAGGCGAGAAGCCGACGTCGTGCATGAGTCCAAACGCGACAGCAAACATGGCGAGCAGCACCAGCACGCGCAGGAGGAACGGCACGCCAAGGTTGGTGGCTTGGGCAATAACCCCGCCCGCCACTGACCCCGTCAGCATCGCTACTCCTTGCACCATCTGACCGCGGCCGAGCACTGATTCCAGGCCGCCTTCGTAACCCGAGAAGCGCAGGGCATCGACGAGCCATGCCTCAACAGCGCCAGAGAAGAATGTGAAGCCGAGGCCCAGGAGGACGGACACCACCGCCCACATCCAGAACGGCGCAGAGATCTGCCACATGACGAAGTACAGGTAGGTGGATACGGCAAGTGTCACAGTACCCAGCAGGAACGAGACGCGCCGGCCCCACCCATCAGCAATAACGCCCGTGGGGACCTCGAAGAGGACCATGCCTGCAGTGAAGAAGGCGTTGGCGGCGAAAGCCTCCAGGTTGCTCAAGCCGGCATCCAGAAGGAACAGGGTGTTGATGCCCCAGATGAAGGAGGCCGCAACGGTATTGCCCAGCGTCAATGTGAGGTAGACGCGTTGGATCTTTCGGGCGGCGTTATTCAGAGTGTTGCCGCCCTCGCCGGCGCGAGGAGGGACCACCAGCTAATTCTCGCCCTGTTACCGGTCCTCCGCCAGAGCTTCCGGGGATGGCGTGCTACGTTTGGTGACTTGTCGGGATGTCTTGGGAGGCCCCCTGAAGTAGGCGAGTGCTTCAGCGTGGTGCTGAACTCTCCAGGATCCGTTCATGACGGCCATAAGCCTGTTCTACGCTCAGGGCAGGTCAAAAACCAGATTCGTTGCTCGAACTGCGCAGCCACGAACTTCCGGGTGCTGCCCCTCGCGGTTAGGCCTGGTTACTCACCAGGCCCGGTTTTGTCGCAGGCGCTTCAGGACGCCCCGCCGAAAGCATCGGTGCGAAGAACTCGCCGAGCTCCGCCGTCGCGGTCAAGGGCAGCACGTTGGCGACGTACTGGTCTGGGCGGACGATTACAACCACGCCATCGCGGCTGAGGCCGCGCAGCTCGAAGATGTCTGCGTTCGGGTCCGTGCCGAAGACCTTCTCTAGGTAGGTGAGCTTGAAGGGACCGACCGTCGGCTTGAAGGCTGCAGGTACGGCGTTGATATCAACGTTGGTGTGGTCCTGCTGGTAGATCACCTTCACGTCGTACCAGGCGTCGCGGTCGGCGTCCGACGGCGTCGCGGCCAGCGGTGAGTCCGGCGAGTTCGCGATCCACTCGGCGAAGTTCGCCACGGGTCCCGCAGCGCCTGCCTGCGCAGCGTCGGCGAAGACGTAAATGCGCCAGCGGCCGTCAGCCTTTGCGTGGTGGCCGAGGTGCATGGGGTTCGTGTCACACACCCGAAGGACGGGAGCGGACTTGAAGCGCTTGCCGATGGGGAAGCCGGTGGCTAGTTCCTGGTGCTTTGCTTCGGCCACCAGCATTGAGGGCGCGTACTGCGTCATGAAGCCGGCGGGGAACTCGGCGGTGCTGGTGTAGAAAGTCTCCAGTTCTGCGGGGTCTTCGAACTCTTCAGGCTTCTTGGCCATCAGCGTGGACCACTTCTTGTCGAAGTCGATGAGGTTTTTCGCCACTACCTGGCGCTCGGCCGAGTATGTGTCCAACAGGCTTTCGGGGCTGCGGCCTTCAAGGACGTGTCCGAGCTTCCAGCCGATGTTGAAACCGTCCTGCATGGAGACGTTCATGCCTTGACCGGCCTTGGCGCTGTGGGTGTGGCAGGCGTCGCCGGTGATGAACACCCGTGGCGTCCGCGTCCCGCGATCCTCCGGCAGAACGTCGTCGAACCTGTCCGTAAGGCGGTGGCCTACCTCGTAAACGCTGTGCCAGGCGACGTTGCGGACGTCCAGGGTGTACGGGTGGAGGATGTCGTTGGCCTTCTGGATAATCTGCTCAATGGTCGTCTTGCGTACTGCGCCCTTGTCATTGGGATTAACTTCGCCAAGGTCCACGTACATGCGGAACAGGTGGCCGCCCTCGCGGGGGATCAGGAGGATGCTGCCTCCCGCGCCGGACTGGATGGCGCACTTGGTGCGAATGTCCGGAAAATCGGTGACGGCAAGGACATCCATGACGCCCCACGCGTGGTTGGCTTGGTCGCCGGCAAGGTGGCAGCCAATGGACTCACGAACCTTGCTGCGCGCACCATCTGCACCCACCACATATTTGGCGCGGATGACCCTCTCCTGGCCTTCGTTGGGCCCGGACGTGTGGGCCAGCGTTACGGCGACAGGGTACTCGCCCTCGCCGGTGACGTTGAGTCCTTGGAATTCGTAACCGTAGTCAGGTGTCATACGTGTGGGGGAGTTGGCCATGAATTCAGCGAAGTAGTCCAGCACACGGGCCTGGTTGACGATCAGGTGCGGGAACTCACTGATGCCGGCTGGGTCATCCACTGCCCGTGCGGCCCGGACGATGCGGGAGTGGTCAGCGGGGTCCGGCTTCCAGAACGCCATTTCCGTGATGCGGTAGGCCTCGGCGGTGATGCGCTCCGCGAACCCGAAGGCTTGGAAAGTCTCGACACTGCGGGCTTGGATGCCGTCGGCCTGGCCGATGGACAAGCGCCCGGGTCGGCGCTCAATAATACGTGTGGTGACGTCGGGGAACTGGGACAGCTGCGCCGCGGTCAGCATTCCGGCAGGGCCAGTGCCCACGATGAGGACGTCAACTTCGTCGGGAAGCTCGGCTGGGCGGTTGATTCCGACGCCGGCCGCCTGCTCGACTCGAGGGTCACCGGATACGTAACCGTGGTGATGGAACTGCACGGGCTTTCCTCACTTCTTTGTGGGCTATCTCATTGGGTGTTCGATAATAGAACAACGTGTTCTATTATCGCTCAAATAATCGTAATGCGGCTCACACCCGTGTTCAAGTCCTTGAAGAGTCTTATGACGGAACCTTGTGTAGCTTCCGGCGAATTGAACCATGGGCATGTCAGGATCAGGTATGCCGCGACTGATGCTCTTGGACACTGCCTCCTTGTATTTCCGCGCCTTCTACGGTGTGCCCGATTCCATCCGCCGTTCCGACGGAACGCCCGTGAACGCAGTGCGGGGGCTGATGGACATGATCGCCCGGCTCACCACCGACTACGAAGCCACGCACCTGGTGGCCTGTTGGGACAACAATTGGCGCCCGCAATGGCGCGTGGACCTCATCCCCAGCTACAAGTCGCACAGAGTCGCGGAGATCGTTCCGGACGGCCCGGATGTGGAGGTTGTCCCCGACCCGCTTGAGGCGCAGATTCCCATGATCCGCCGGGTACTGGAACTTGCCGGGATTGCTGTGGTGGGCATCGACGACCATGAGGCGGATGATGTCATAGGGACCTATGCGAGCCTGGCGACCTTCCCGACGGATGTGGTTACTGGTGACCGCGACCTATTCCAGCTCGTGGATGACGACCGCGGGATCCGCATCATTTACACGGCCCGCGGCATGAAGAACCTGGAAGTTGTCACCGACGTCGTAGTGGTGGGCAAGTACCGTGTCCTGCCCCAGCAATACGCCGACTACGCAACACTCCGGGGCGATGCCTCCGACGGGCTTCCCGGAGTCGCCGGCATCGGCGAAAAGACGGCGGCGTCGTTGCTTGGCACGCACGGTTCATTGCAAGGACTTCTTGAGGCGGCCGAAGCCCCCGACGGCGGGTTGTCGGCTTCCGTCCGGGCCAAGCTGTCCGCGGCGGCTGACTATCTCAAGGTGGCGCCCGCCGTCGTGAATGTCGTGCGCGACTTGAAGGTGCCGACGCTTGAAGAAGCAGGCGCTGAACTTCGCCCCGTCACAGGAGCTGCTCGCACTGAACTTGAGAAACTGGCCAATGACTGGAATCTGGGTGGATCGGTCAAGAGGTTGCTGGACGCGCTGGACCGCGTCCGCTGAGCCCGCCGTCCGCTGAGGACAGCCCTCACAGGCTCCGGTTCACTTTCACAGCCGAATGACAGGTTCGAAACAGCCTGTGCTGTGGTGGGTCTCTCATCGTGTTTAAGAGGACGGAACCATTGACCGTCCCTCAGACACCAGCCGTACCAACGGCTCATTGAGGAGAGGCATATGTCGAAAATCAAGAGAATCACCCTGGGCATGGCAGCCGGAGCGCTGGCACTAGGCGCAGGGCTGGGGGCAACCAGCATCGCGACGGCGGCTACCACCCCGTCGCCGAGCGCCACGTCATCCGCGGATGCAACCACCCCGTCAGACCGTGGGGGCAAGCCCGGTGGCCACGGACGCGATCGGGGACAAATAGCCGCGGAGCTGGCCACAAAGCTCGGTGTGGACGAAGCCAAGGTCACCGAAGCCTTGAAGGCGTTCCGTGAGGCAAACAAACCCACCACTCCGCCTACCGAAGGAACTGAAGGAACCAAGCCGGACCGCACAGCGCAGGATGCTGCCGTGGCTAAGTCGCTCGCTGAAGCATTGGACGTCGACGAAGCCAAGGTCACCACGGCACTGGAAGAAATCCGTGCAGCAAACCAAGCGGAACGTTCCGCTGCACTGAAGACCAAGCTGGACAAGGCGGTCACGGACGGCAAACTGACCCAAGCCGAAGCTGACGCCGTGACCAAAGCTGTTGAGACCGGGGTCATCGGAGGAGGCGGCCGCTGATGTCATTGTGAGGACGGCTTAGGACGGCTACGGCAAAAGGATCCCCCGGATACATCCGGGGGATCCTTTTCGTAGCGCCTGACGATGGCCTTATCGCGGCCGGAACTGGTCAACCACCGGACATTCGAAGGGCTCGCCCGCGAAGAGTCCAACGTCGTCCAAGTACTTCACCACCGCCGCGTAAGACGCCACCAAACTGGTTTCGGTATAGGGGATGCCCAGTTCGTCGCAGCACTCCTTCACGATGGCGGAGGCGCGGTGCAGGTAGGGGCGAGGCATGTCCGGGAAGAGATGGTGCTCAATCTGCCGGTTCAGTCCGCCCATCAACGTGTCCATGAACCGGCCGCCGGAGATGTTCCGGGCAGTGAGCACCTGACGGTTGAGGAAGTCAGTCCTGGTTGAACTGGGCAGGATGGGCATGCCTTTGTGGTTTGGGGCAAAAGACGCACCCATGTAGAAGCCGAACACGCCCAACTGCACTCCGAGGAAAGCGAACGCCATGCCTAACGGCAGCAACGAGAACACCAAAATAGGCACCACCAGCAATCGCAGCATAATGACCGGGATCTCCACCCAGCGGTGATCCACTTTTCTTTGATGGAGCAGGTACTTCAAGGAATCAATGTGCAGGCTGAGGCCGAGGAAGAACAACAACGGGAACAACAACCAGCCTTGCTTGCGCGTGACCAGAACCATGACGCCCCGGCGGGTGCTTGCTGCTTCAGGGTGAAAGGCGATAGCGCCGGTGTGGATGTCCGGGTCCTTGTCGATGACATTGGGAAAGTTGTGATGGCGGGTGTGCTTCTGCGCCCACATTGAGTAGCTGATACCCACCAGGCCCGTACCAACGAGCCGCGCGGACCACTCATTCATGCCTTTGGACTTGAACACCTGGCGGTGGGCCGCTTCATGGGCCAAGAACGCGAACTGGGTGAGAACCACACCCATTCCCGCCGCAATGAGGAGCTGAAACCACGTATCCCGTAACAAAAGGAAGCCACTCCAAGTTCCCGCCCACGCCACCATCAGGATCACAAAGACCGTGATGTAAAAACCCCGGCGGCGTTTCAGCAATCCGGCGCTGCGCACGGACTTCAACAGGGCGGAGTATGTAAGGACCGTCCGGGCGGCACCCCGGTCCGGCTGAATTTCATCGGACGAACGCTCCGGTGCCATGATGCCTCGAACCACTTACCGGCGGACTCAACAGAATCCTTTCCCACCGTCCCTTCAGACTACTCCGGTGGCGCCCGCAAAGAGCAGGGAATTTGTTTTCAACTAGTTGTCGATTTCTGCTCGCACTGTTCGACCTATGAATGAGAAGGTCGAAGGGCGACTTTCCACGACACAGGAGATTGAGTCAAATGGCGAAATACATGTTGATCATGCGGGCAGACGACGCTTCTTACGCCAAGTTCGAGAACATCGATTTCAACGAGATCCTCGAAGCCATGGGCAAATTCAATGACGAACTGATCCGCGCCGGAGTCCTCTTGGCTGCTGAAGGCCTGGACGACGCCAAGGACGGAGTGGTGGTGGACTTCACTGGTGAAACCCCGGTGGTCACTGACGGCCCCTACGGAGAAACAAAGGAACTCTTCGGCGGCTATTACATCCTGGACGTCGCATCCAAGCAGGAAGCAATCGAGTGGGCCAAACGCGCTCCGATGACTGCTGGTACCAAGACCGAAATCCGGCGCGTCACCAGCATTGACGAGTTCCCTCAGGACAACGAATGGATCCAAAAGGAACGCGCGTGGCGCGAGCAGACCGGCCAGCTCTGAGGTTCATCACGGAAACTTCGGTCAATAGCGACTGGCGTGAGCAGCAATGAGGCAAGGGCCGCCGTCGAAGCGGTGTGGCGGAGCGAATCCGCCCGCATCGTCGGCGCCCTTGCGCGCTACATGGGCGACTTCACCCTGGCAGAGGACCTCGCTCAGGAGGCGCTCGCAGAAGCTCTCGTGTCGTGGTCTGTCAGCGGCATCCCCGCGGAACCGGCGGGTTGGCTCCTGACTGCCGGCCGGCGTCGGGCGATCGATTCGTTCCGACGGCGTGCTCTCCGCGATGAAAAGTACGCCCTGCTGGCCCGTGACCTCTCCGAGGAGGAGCCGGGCGTGGACACTCTGTTCAACCCGGAAGCGATCGATGACGACGTTCTCGCATTGATGTTTGTCTCCTGCCATCCCGTGTTGTCCAAGGAGTCGCGAATTGCGCTGACACTTCGAGTAGTGGGTGGTATGGGCACGGAGGAGATTGCCAAGTCGTTCCTGGTCCCCGTTCCCACTGTCCAAGCCCGCATTACACGAGCCAAGAAAACCCTGGCGGCAGCGCACGTTCCGTTTACGGTGCCGGAGAAAACTGATGTACCGGAGCGGCTGGGATCAGTGCTGCAGGTGCTCTACCTGATTTTCTCGGAAGGTGCCTTTGCGTCCGGCGGCGACTCGTGGATGCGCACAGAACTGGCCGGCGAAGCACGTCGTCTCGCCCGTGTGCTGGTTCGGCTAGCACCTGAGCCCGAAGTGTTTGGCCTCTTAGCCCTGATGGAACTGACGGCCGCACGTTTTCCAGGCAGGCTCGACGCTGCCGGGCAGCCCGTCCTACTCGAAGACCAGGATCGTCGCCGTTGGGACCAGTCTGCGATACGCCGGGGCAGGGCGGCACTTTCGACGGCGGTGGCGGCCGGCCGCGGTCTTGGCGCCTACGGATTGCAGGCTTCCATTGCGGAATGCCACGCGGTGGCTCGGACAGCAGGGGAGACGGATTGGCAACGAATTGTAATCCTGTACGAGGCACTCGGGCGTCTTGTTCCATCGCCTGTCATTGAACTGAATCATGCAGTCGCGGTTGCCATGGCTGCGGGTCCGGGCGTAGGGCTCCACCTTGTGGATACCCTTGCAGATAGGGGTGAGCTGCATGGCTCACACCTCGTGCAGACAGTGCGAGGCGAACTCCTCACCCGGCTGGGTCGCCTCGCGGAGGCAAGGGTGGCCCTGCTCGAGGCACTCGACCTGTGCTCAAACGCCGCCGAACGAACTGCGTTGGAGCGGAAGATCGCAGAATTGGCAGACAAGCAGAGCTGACAAATCACGACATCCCTATGTTCTGTGGGGTGTGTGGTGGTGGTTGCGTCGGGGTGTTTGGTTGGGGTCGATGTGGGGTGGGGGGATGAACCAGGGGACGCCGGTTGTCATGTCGATGCGCCAGTTTTCTTTGTGGATGAGGTGGTGGTGGTGGCTGCAGAGCAGGGTGCCGTTGTTGGTTGATGTGGTGCCGCCGTGGGACCAGTAGGTGGTGTGGTGGGTTTCGCACCAGGGTGCGGGCATGGTGCAGTCGGGGAAGGCGCAGCCTTGGTCGCGGGCGGTGATGGCTTTGCGGATGTGGGGTGGGAAGATCCGGGTGGTGCGGCCGATGTCCAGGACGCGGGATTCGCTGCCGAGCAGGACGGGGATGATGTCGGCGTCGCAGGCGATTTTGCGGATGGTGTTCGGGTGGATGGGGCCGGTGAACGTCGCTGTCCCGGTGCTGAGCCGTTGGTGGTTGTTGAGTCGTTTGAAGAGGTCGCGGTGGTCGATGGTGACGGTGAGTTGGGGTCGGAGGCCGCCGTTGGAGGGCAGTTTCCCGGTGCTCATCGCGACGGCGCAGGCGCCGACGAGGCCGTTGAGGAGTTTCTGTGCCCGGCTGCGCCGGTCCAGGTCCGGGCCGCTTGGTCCGGGCTGCGATCCTGTGCCGGGCTCGTCGTTGTGGCCGGTGAGTCTGGGGTTGGTGGCGGTGTTCATGGCCGTGGCCAGGGTTTCGTATTGTTCGGCGGTGGCGAAGATTTCGAGGTGGTGGAGTCCGTGGCGGCGTCGACGGCGGAGGAACGCGCCTTGGAGTTGGCGGCGAACTTCTTCGGACGGTTCGGGGCCGTCCTGGTCGATTCTGTCGGTCCAGCGTTTGGCCATTTTGGTGACGAAGTCCGGGTCGGATTCAACGGCCGTGGCGGTGAGGGCGTGTTCCATCCGGGTGATGGTGTCTTCATCGGTGAGTTGCCGGACAGTGTCCAGGGCGGTGCTGATGATCGTCGCCGACCGGGTAGGCACCAGGGCTGAGGAGAGGGCTTCGGCCAGCATTTCGCGCCGGGCCGGGATCTGTTGCCCGGCCAGTCCAGCCTGCGGAAGGACATCGGGGGCGAGGGCGAGCCTGCGCCGGGCTTCACCGATGCTGATCCGCAACCGGGCCCGAAGGAACTCAGCGGCGTTCCGGTACCCGTCATCCAAAGGGCTCACTGTTGAAGCGGCGGCCCGTCCTCCAGAACCCTCGCCGACTACCGAACCCTCGCCGACTACGGAACCGGCCTCATCCACGGAAGGTGCCGTGTTAGTGGAGCGTGCTTCACCAGCGGCAGCTGATGCCGGGTTGGGTTCTGGCTCCGGTTCAGACCACCCCGTCCGCCATCCCGGCGCGGCCCCAGACAACCCGGGTCCTGCTTGCTGTGCTTCTTGCCGGGTCCGTTCCACCGCCTGCGCCGCGACGACCTGCAAGTACTCCAACGACCGGGACATCTCCTCGACCCTGCCCGCAAAATCAGCGGCCTCAACAAAACCAAACAACCGCGCCTCATCGGCTACGGATTTACGAAGCGACCCCAAGGCTTCGCTCGCCTGCTCAAGCGGCTCGCCCACAGCACTGGGTGAAGGCCGGCCGGCTTCGGTCAGACTTGCTCTGCGCTTGATGTCGGCGGCCAAGACTACGGGCAAACCAGCCTCAGCGTCCATGGAGTTCACGCCGTCACTTGTGCTGAACTCCGGTAAGCCGCTCAATGACTCGAATCCGGGAAGCAGCCCAGCGCCTCGAGAGCTACCCGCGAGAGTGTCGGTCGCCGTCGAACCCCTTAACGTGGCCGTCCGGACAGGGACACTCGTGGACCTCAGGGACCGCTGACGCAGCAGGGCATCGGCGCGTGGCGAACCCGCCCGCCGTGCCACGACCTGCCCGATGATTCCCATACATAAACCCTGTCATGGAGCTCTGACATTATTAGCTCTCTGCAATGACCCTCCTGTATGACGGCAAAGAAGAGGGGATTCCGGAGCGTGGTCCAGTTGGGTCCGTGCCCACGCGTTGGTCTCCTCACGGCTGTGCAACGTCTGCTTCGCCCGTTACTTCCGCCCCCTAAACCCCCGTCAATGCGTCATCAACAACCGATCACCCTCGATTACTCCGAGTAGCCGTACTCCTCGTCAGTGACCAACTCACCCCACGTCGTCTCCGAACCGTCAGTGACGCCGGCGGTTTCCCACATAGCCAAGTGACTCATAAAGTGGTCCGGAGCTGCGCCGTGCCAATGCCATTCACCAGGGGGCGTATAGATGGTTTGGCCCTGCTGGACCACTTGCACCTCACCACCGCGTGCCTGCACCAAGCAGACTCCGTCGGTGACATGAAGGGTTTGCCCCGCGGCGTGGGTGTGCCACGCGGTCCGCGAGCATGGCGAGAAACGGACGATGTTCACCCGCAGCTGCGACGGCTCATCACCCCTAGCGATGACGTCAAAGTAGACGTCGCCAGTGAACAGCTCGGCCGGACCTTTGGTGCTGGTGGTCTTGGGAAAGATATCCATGGTTCCTTTGTGAAGTTGATGGCTGGATTACTTGTTGTGAATGTTGCGGAGGGGCCCGGAATCCTCAGGGGTCGCGAGGGTCGTCGCGGCCCAGCTTGCGAGCAACTGCAGGGCATCCGCCGTACCGGTGCCGGGTTCCGCGTTGTAGACCGTTAAGGTCAAACCGGCATCGGCGGACAGCTCAAGGGCTTCGTACAACAAATGCAGATCGCCAACTATCCGATGCCGGAAGTGCTTCTTCCCCGTGTAATGCTGACGGACATTATGGGAGGCCCAGCGGACCCGGAATTCTTCGCTGCGAGTGGACAGCTCGCCCACCAGGTCGCTGAGTCCGCGGTCGTAGGGGTCACGGCCTGCCTCTGTCCGCATAATGGCCACGGTGTCGTTGGCCGCGCGTTCCCAATCTGTGTAGAAATCACGGCTGCGTGGATCGAGGAAAAGGAAGCGGGCATGGTTGGGCGGCCCGGCCGGACTGTCGTAAATATCGGAGTACAAAGCCCGCCCCAGGGCGTTGGTCGCCAAGAGATCCAAGCGACCGTTGCGGATGAAGGCGGGTGAGCCGCTAATGGCATCCAGGGTGAGTTGCACGCCAGGCCGGATGGCCTGTTTCCGCACCGGCCGGCGTCGTGACTTACCACCTTCACTCGCTGCGCGGGCAAGGTCGTACAAGTGGGCGCGTTCGGCGTCGTCGAGTTGCAGGGCGTTCGCCAAGGATTCCAGCACGCTTTCCGAGACGCCGGCGAGGTTTCCACGCTCCAGACGGGTGTAGTACTCCACGCTCACTCCGGCAAGCATGGCCACTTCGCCGCGGCGGAGGCCCGGTACGCGACGGTTGCCGCCATAGGCGGCAAGTCCCGCTTGCTCGGGAGTGATCTTCGCCCGCCGTGTGGAGAGGAAGTCGCGCGTCTCGGTCCGGTTGTCCATGGTTCAACGGTATGACCTTTGGCCCGCTAAGGGAGTCCCTGTCATTACCCCTAACAGCAGTAACTCCTTCGATTCGGGGAAAGCAGGTTAGATGGAAACATCCAACAACGTTCACCACGCAGGAGAAACATGCCTACCGCTAACGCTTACGCTGCCCCCTCGGCCACGGGCGACCTGACCCTGACCACCATCGAACGTCGCCAGGTCGGCCCGAACGACGTCCACATTGACATCAAGTTCGCCGGTATCTGCCACTCGGACATCCACACGGTTCGGGGTGACTGGGGCCCGCAGCAGTATCCTCTGGCCCCTGGCCACGAGATTGCAGGAATCATCACCGAGGTTGGCTCGGACGTCACCAAGCACAAGGTGGGTGACCGCGTAGGCGTTGGCTGCATGGTCAATTCCTGCAAGGAGTGCAAGAACTGCCTGGCAGGTGAGGAACAGTATTGCCTCCAGGGAAACGTGGGCACCTATGGCGCCGTTGACCGCGATGGCACCATCACCCAGGGCGGCTACTCCAGCAACGTCGTGGTGAATGAGGACTTCGTGGTTACCATCCCGGAAGGTTTGGACCTCGACGTCGCCGCACCCTTGCTGTGCGCCGGCATCACCACTTACTCGCCTCTGCACCACTGGGGCGCCGGCCCCGGTAAGAAAGTCGCCGTCGTTGGTCTTGGCGGACTCGGGCACATGGCCGTCAAGATTGCCGACGCCATGGGCGCAGAGGTGACAGTTCTGTCGCAGTCACTGAAGAAGATGGAGGACGGGCTCAACTTGGGTGCGGACCACTACTACGCCACCAGCGATCCCTCCACGTTCGAGCAGCTCGCAGGCACCTTCGACCTCATCATCAACACCGTCAGCGCCTCCATCGACATCAGCGCTTATCTGCAGCTGCTCACGCTGGACGGCACGCTGGTCAACGTCGGCGCTCCGGCCGAACCGCTGCCGGTGAACGTGTTCTCGCTGATCATGGGTCGTCGCCGGTTTGCCGGTTCAGCGATTGGCGGGATCCGTGAAACGCAGGAGATGCTGAACTTCTGCGCGGAGCACGGCCTGGGCGCCGAAATCGAGGTCATCCCGGCCAGCAAGATCAACGATGCCTATGAGCGGGTTCTTGCCTCGGATGTCCGCTACCGCTTTGTCATCGATGCCTCCACTATCGGCTAGATACACAGCACTACAAGAGCAGCATCATGAGAAAGGCCACGCCCCCTTGATGGGGCGTGGCCTTTCCTGCACCACGCAGCGGGGACAATGGTCTGGTGACTTTCAGACTGGACACCATCGGTACGGGGCTCGTCTTCGCTGATTACCTTGCGAACCTGGCTGAGGCACTGACAAACCAGGGCGACGGCGGAACGGCAGTGGTGCAGGCGCCGCCCGGTACAGGTAAAACCACACTGGTCCCACCACTGTTGGCCAATTTTGTCTCCGCACGGCAAACGGTCCAGCGGCAAGCGGTCCAGCCCCACGTCGTCGTCACCCAACCGCGGCGTGTGGCCGCCCGCTCAGCCGCACGCCGCCTGGCCGCGCTGGACGGAAGCCGCCTGGGTGGCAGGGTGGGCTATACCGTCCGAGGTGAAAGCAAAGTCAGCCAGGACACCGTGGTCGAATTCGTCACGCCAGGCATTCTCCTTCGACGTCTTCTGGCTGATCCCGGCCTTGAAGACGTCCACGCCGTGGTCCTGGATGAGGTCCACGAACGTGGACTCGAAACGGATCTCCTGGTGGGCATGCTCGCGGAGGTTCGTGAGTTGCGCGGTGACCTCACGCTGGTGGCCATGTCGGCAACCCTCGACGCTCCGCGTTTCGCAGAGCTGCTTGGGACAGGGCTCGACGGCGGTGGGCCGGCTCCCGTCGTCGACTGCCCTTCCGCGCTGTACCCGTTGGAGGTCCAGTGGGCTCCGGCCCGCGAGCATCGATTGGATGCTCGGGGCGTGTCCCGAAGTTTCCTCGATCACGTGGCCCGCACGGCAGCGGGCTCGCACACAGCGGCCCTAAGCCAGAACCTCGAGGTAGACGCGCTGGTTTTCCTCCCGGGAGCCCGGGAAGTTACCGACGTCGCCACTCGCCTTCGCGGGCTGCTGCCACAAGGTGTGGAGGTGCTCGAGTTGCATGGCCAGATCGGTCCGGAAGCCCAGGACCGCGCGGTATCCGGACGTGAACCCGGCGGGCCGCCCCGGATCATCGTGTCAACGTCGTTGGCTGAATCGTCCCTGACCGTCCCCGGCGTACGGCTGGTCATTGACTCGGGGCTTTCAAGAGAACCGCGTCGGGACGCCGGCCGCGGCATGTCCGGACTCGTGACGGTTTCCTGTTCGCGCGCCTCGGCAGATCAACGCGCCGGTCGCGCGGCTAGACAGGGACCGGGCACGGTGGTTCGCTGCTATGACCAGCAAGCCTATGCTGCAGCTCCGGCGCATCAGACCCCCGAAATCTCCGTTGCCGACCTCACCAGCGCTGCCTTGGTCCTTGCCTGCTGGGGCGCGCCCGGTGGTTCAGCCTTGCGGCTCCCGGACGCACCACCTGCCGCAGCCATGAACGATGCCGTGGAGGTCCTCCGGGAACTGGGTGCTGTCAACCGGGACGGAACAGTCAATGCCGTGGGCAAGGCCTTGGCCCGTATCCCAGCCGACCCACGGCTTGCCCGCGCCTTGCTGGACGGATCGGCTGTGGTTGGCCGACGCGCGGCGGCTGAAACAGTGGCACTCGTGGCCGGCGATCAAAGAGCACCCGGCGCTGACCTCACCAAGCTGCTCTCTGCGCTGCGTTCGGGATCAGAGCCAGGAGCCCGTCGGTTCGCCGAAGACGTCAAGCGGATGGAGACGTTGGTACGGCAGGAGACGTCGGTACGGAAGGAGACCGCCGCCGTCGTGCGTCCCAAGGCTGCCATCGATGTCACTACGAGGGAAGCGCCCGGCTTCGTGGTGGCGCTGGCATTCCCGGACCGCGTGGCCAGGCGTGTTCCCGGCGATGGATCCAGCACGTACTTGCTTTCGTCCGGGACGCGGGCCGGGCTCCCCGCCGGGAGTCCACTGTCCGGGCATGACTGGCTGGCAGTTGCCGAAGTGTCGCGCGCGCAGGGGCGTGACGCCGCAGGAACGGGCGCGGTCATCCGTTCCGCCGCGCCCTTGTCGCTTGAAATGGCGGAAGCTGCCGCGCCGGATCTCCTCACGGAGACGGTGCAGGCGAAGTTTGACCAAGGCCGGGTAATGGCCAGGCTGGAGCGGAGGTTAGGCGCCATCATGTTGTCCTCCACACCCGTCCGCCCCACCGCTGAATCCGGCCGTCGTGCCGTGTCCGAGTCGTTGGAGAAGGCGGGGTTATCCATAATCGGCTGGTCCACCGCAGCTGACGCCCTGCGCCGGCGCCTTGCATTGCTGCACCGCGAGCTCGGAAGTCCGTGGCCTGACGTCCGCGAAGCCGCGCTGCTGTCCACGCTGGAGAATTGGCTGGGCCCGGAGCTGGAGACGATTGCCGCCGGCGCCTCCGTGAGTTCCATCAACCTCGTCGACCCTTTGAGGCGCCTGCTCCCATGGCCGGAGGCTGCCCGGCTCGAAGACCTCGTGCCGGAGCGCTTGGCGGTGCCGAGTGGTTCGCGTGTCCGGATCGACTACCCCGAGGTTTCGGATGGTTCGGGTCACGACGACGGCCGCCCGGTGGTGGCGGTCAAGCTTCAGGAATGCTTCGGTTGGGACCGCACGCCCCGCCTCGTGGAGGGTAGGGTCCCTGTGTTGTTTCATTTGTTGTCCCCGGCAGGAAGACCCTTGGCCGTCACGGACGATCTCGCGTCCTTCTGGTCTGGTCCTTACTCCCAGGTTCGGGCAGAGATGCGTGGGCGCTACCCCAGGCATCCCTGGCCCGAAGACCCGTGGTCCGCACCGGCTACGGCTAAGACGAAGAACAGAATGTAGCCGAACGTCTGTGCTCCAGAGGCGCCGGCTACGCGAGCCGCTCCAGGATGAACTGGATCTCGCCATCCACGAACGTCCCCAGCACGCTGCTTGCGGCAAATTCGTCCGGCGCCGTGGTCAGGGGATCGAGTTCGAATGCCGTGAAGTCTGCCCGCTTGCCCACCGTGATCGAGCCTGATAATTCCCAGAGCCCGGCAGCTTTGGCCGCGTGGGAGGTGTACCCCTCAAGGGCCTGGAGTGCTGTAAGCGCCTGGGCTGGTGCGATGGGTTCCTGCTCGGGCTTCCCCGAACGCCGTCGCAACTGGGCGTCCGCGATGATGGGAAGTGGCTCGTAGGGCGCGATCGGCCAGTCCGAACCAATCCCCAAGGTCACTCCGGCGTCGCGAAGATCCCTGCAGCGCCACGCCCGGTCGGCGCGCTCCGATCCCAACCGGATTGACCAATTGTCGCTGTGATCCGCAAGCGAGTAATGCGTGCAATGTGTAGGCTGCATGCTGGCCACCACGCCTGCGCCCTTGAAGCGCTCCACCAGCTCATCCGGCACGGTTTCGATGTGCTCGATCCTATGGACGGTACGGCGCAGGACGTCAACGGGGACATTGTTTCGCAGCGATTCCAGGGCCTCCAGCACGTGGTCCACCCCGGCATCGCCAATTGCGTGGGTGGCCGTGGGGATGCCACGTGAGGCAAAGTATCGGACGGCAGCGGAGTAGTCTTCGGGACGCGGCCAGAACGGCGCAGTGGATTGGCCGTGAACATCAGGTTCGTAGAGCCAGGCCGTTCCGTTGTCCACGGTGCCATCGACAAAGAGTTTGATGGCTTCAATGGACCACCGGCGGCCACCCGTACCAATGCTGCGGGCCAGTTCCTTCCAAGCAGCTTCACCGCTGCCCGGCATGCACCACGGTGCGGCTCGAAGCCGCAGCGGGAGCTCGCCGTCGGCCTCCAACGCCTGGAAGAGGGCGGTGGATTCCTCGCTGTGGTCCATGACGTGGCCACCGGTCAGTCCCGCGCGGGCGAAGTCCCCCAAAAGCCGTGCGAGTCGCGCTTTGCGTTGGCCAAAGGACTCCCGCGGAATGTGCCGCTGCACGAGCTCCATGGCAGCAGCTTCGAGCAGGAGCCCGGTGGGAACGCCGTCTGCGTCGCAGACCACCTCAGAGGCTTGGTCGAATTCGAAGCGGCCATGGACTCCGGCCAGTTCCAGGGCTCGGCTGTTTGCTAATGCCGAATGACCATCGAACAAGCGAATGAGCGCGGGCTGGTCCCCGGTGACGCTGTCCAGCGCACTGCGGTGCAACGGGACTGTTCCGAAAGCGTTCGGGTTCAGCCCCCATCCCCGCAACCAGCCGCCGTCGTGTGCTGCTTCTGCGCGCAGGAGTGTGAGGACTTCATCCAGAGACGTAGCGCCGGCGAGGTCGACGCCGATTGTCAGGTCCAAGCCGAACACCGGGTGGATGTGGCAGTCCACCAAACCGGGCGTGAGCGTCGCATTACCGAGGTCCACCACCCGTGTGTCCGCCTGTTGCCAGTCCTTGGCGTCTTGGCGTCTTCCGACGGCGGCAACTCTCCCGTCGCTGACAGCGACGGCTTGGATAGGCTGCGCGTGGTGTCGCTCATCCATCGTGTGAATGGTGTCGGCAAGGACGATGAGGTCAGGAGTCATGGATTTCAAAGCTTCCAATCCGGGAGAAGACGTCAGGACGGGTGGTGCGCAGCCTGCGGGCAATCAGTAGGCCAGCAAGGAAAACAAGGGGCGCGACCAGGAGCAGGATGGTGTTGGTCAGCGCATCGGCAAAGGTGAGGAGTTCGATGTTGATGGCGATCAGTGTCACCACGCCGAACAGCAGGATGGCCGAGGTCACGCTCAGGGGGATGAGCAAACGGTGTGTGGCCGCGGCGGGGTTACGCCGCAAGTAGATGAATGCAGCTACCGACACCAGGCCCTGCAGGGCCACGATCCCGAAAATGCCCGGCGTGTTGACCCAGATGAGCAATTGCTTGTATGGATCCGCGCCGGCTATGGCGCAAATGATGATGACAACGGCGGCCAGAATGGTCTGGATCTGCCCTGCACGGTGCGGGGACTTGTACTTGGGGTGGGTCCTGCCAAGGAACGCGGGGAGCACACCGTCTTTGGCGAGCATGTACACGTAGCGGTTGATGGCGTTGTGGAAAGCCAACTGGGACGCATAAACGCTGGTCACGATCAGCACGTACATGACGACTTCCGCCCAAGGGCCCACGTACTGGTTGATGGTGGCAAAGAACATTCCATCGGCCAGTTCACCGGCGGCAACAACCACGTTTCCATCGCCGTAGGCCTGGATGACGGTCCACACAATGAAGGCGTAGAACACGGACATGAAACCCACTGCGATGTAGGTTGCCCGGGGAACGGACTTGTCCGGATTACGCGCCTCGCGGCGGTACAGCACTGTGGACTCGAAGCCCATGAAGGCAGCAAAGCACACAGCCAGGATGGCCAGGACACCCGGCGTGAAGGCATGCTCGGGGGTGAAGGAGGCGAAACTGATGCCTTCAGCGCCGCCACGTGCAAGGATTCCGAAGCCCATGATGGCCAGGATCGCAGTCTCGGCGATGAGCAGGACGCCAAGGACCTTGGCGCCAACATCGATGCCCCGGTATCCCAGGAACCAGACGGCCGCAATGGCCACCAACGCGACGGCAGGCCAGGGCACGTCCAAGCCAAAGAGCGCGAGCAGCATGGCTTGGGTTTGGACCGCGAACAATCCGTAGACGCCGATTTGCAGACAGTTATAGGACACGATCGCAAGGATGGCTGCGGCCAGGCCCACGGTTTTGCCCATGGCCAAGGTGATGTAGGTGTAGAAGCCTCCGGCGGCTTTGACGTGTTTGGTCATGGCCATGAAGGAGACGGCGAAGACCAGCAGGACCGCTCCGGCAATGGCATAGCCCATGGGGGCGCCTATGCCCCCGACGCCGATGGCAACAGGTGCCACGCCGGCCATCACGGTGAGGGGAGCTGCCGCGGAGATCACCAGGAAGGCGATGCCACCGGTGCCTATGGCGTTGCGCTTGAGCCCGTTCCCGGCGTCTGCTGCCGGGGGGCGGGTTTCGAGGTCAGACATGGGGATCCTCTGGGGTGTTTGGGGAGGGGAGTTTTCAGGAGAAGCCGAACACTAAGCGAAAGGCTTTCGTTTATCGTAAGTCCTTGTGACCCGGGGCACAATACTTCGACGCAAACTTCTGGCTAGAGTCGTAACAACAACCTTGAATGGAGACACCCGCATGGCACGCCCGTTGGTCCCTCTGATATCGATTGATGCACTCGTCACCGCTGCCCTTGAACTGGTGGACGAGGCAGGGGACTTCAGCCTGCCAAAACTTGCCAAACGGATTGGCGTGAGCCAATCCTCCATCTACAACCATGTCAGCGGGCGGGAGGAGATCCTCGAGCTCATGCGTGGCCGGATCATCTCCGAGAGCCCCTACATCCTGGTGGACGAGCAGGACTGGGAGGCGTCACTTCGCGCGATTGTCCGGAGTTATCGGGACGCCTTTGCCCGCCATCCAAAACTCGCGCCCCTGCTGGTACTTCAAACTGTTCAGGATGCCCAAGTGATGGCACTCTACGAGAACCTGGCAGTGGCCCTCGAAGCGGCAGGATTCCGCGGGCGGGACGTCATGTCAGCGATTTCCACCATTGACAGCTTCGCCCTGGGCTTCGCCTTGGACCTGGCAGCACCCGACGTCGTCTGGGCGCCACCTGCGCAGGGGTACCCCGCCCTCACCAGCGCCTTGGCTCACGCAGGACCCACCGATGAGCGAGGCGAGGCAGCTTTCGACTTCGGACTCGAGATACTCATCGCCGGCCTGCATTCCCGTCTTCAGCCGTCAGTGCTGTGAATTTCGCGCAAAATTGGTGGGACGCGGTGGTCCGCGGCTTCACCGACACGCATACCACCGCAGTGCCGCTTCCGGCCCTGCTGGGCATCCTCGCGTGCGCCGTCGTCCTGAGCATCCCTCGCGCTACCTGGAGGTGGTTCGGCCTCTACGTCACTTTCGTCCATGAGCTGGGGCATGCCTACGCCGCACTCATGACTGGGCGCTTTGTACATGGCCTCCGGATCGGCCTCGACCATTCGGGGCGTCTTGTCAGCAGTGGCCGGAGCGCGTTCGGGGCAGCGTGGTCCGGGTTTTGGGGCTATCCCGCGCCGGCGGTCGTCGGGTTGTGCCTGATCGCAGCCTTTGCCTCTGGCCGGTCCGGCGCAGCCATGTCCATCGGTGCTTTGATCCTGCTGGTTTCGCTCATCTTCCTTAGGAACCTGACCGGGATCCTTGTGGCTGTGTTGAGCGCTGCCATCGCGCAACTGCTGGTTCTGTTTGCGACGCCCGCAGTAGTCAACTATGTAGTCCTTGCGCTCGGCGTTGCCCTGTCCGTGGGCGGTGTTCGGGATCTGCTCAAACTTGCCGGCGTGCACACCCGACGCCGCGACCGCTTGGCTGCCTCTGATGCCTTCATTCTTGGCCGCACCACGGGCGTCCCGGCGTTCATCTGGCTGACCGGATTCGCTGCGGTGATCGCCGGATGCGCCGTAGCGTCCGTCTGGTTGCTGTGGGGGATGCTTACCGTTTAATGCGGTGGTTGACCGGCGCTCTGGGGCTCGACGGCGATTGTCCGGTTTTCGTCCATGGCAGCCCTTGCCCTCTGGTCGCTTCAGGGTGTCCAATCCTCTTTAACGTTCGAACTGGATGTGTTCGGACTCCGTGCCGGGATACAACACCAGGAGGTGCCCATGTCCGCGAAGGGCACGCGCGAAACGGCGAAAGGAACCGGGCTTGGCACAACCGACGCCAGGCGCGGTGACAACGGCGCAGCCTTGGCCGCGAGCGATCCGGCGAATATCCGGAACGTGGCACTCGTGGGGCATTCGGGTGCGGGCAAATCGATGCTGGTGGAGGCCTTGCTCGCCGCAACGGGTGCCATCACCAGGATGGGCTCCATCAGCGAGGGCACCACGGTCAGTGATTCCGACCCCTCTGCGATCCACCAACAACGATCGGTCACGTTGTCTGTGGCCCCGATCCTAGTGGGCGACATCAAGGTCAATCTGATCGACACCCCCGGCTACACCGACTTCACCGGCGAACTGCGCGCTGGTTTGAGGGCCGCCGACGCGGCCCTTTTTGTTGTGTCGGCCGTTGACGGCATTGATGGTGCCACCGTTGCGCTGTGGGGCGAGTGCGAGAAAATCCGGATGCCTCGTGCCGTGGTGGTCAGCAAACTGGACCATCCGCGCGCTGACCTCAGTGCCGCCGTCGTGCGTTGCCAGGAAGCGTTCGGTGAATCGGTCCTCCCGCTCTACCTACCGGCCGTGGGCAACGCCGGACTCATCGGCGTACTCCACGGCACTGAGAAGGGGGACCTGGAGCCGGCTTCGGATGTCGAAGCAGCAAGGGGGCCCCTGATCGAGGGAATCATCGCTGAGAGCGAAGACGAAACGCTCATGGACCGGTACCTTGGCGGTGAAGAACTGCCCCTCGCGGACCTGGTCAACGATCTTGAAACGGCGGTTGCACGGGGGAGCTTCTTCCCCGTTATGCCCACGTCGGCCGAAACCGGCCTGGGCCTTCCGGAACTCATGGCCCTGTTGACTGATGCTTTGCCATCGCCGTTGGAACGCATCACTCCTGCGGTGATGAAACTCGACGGTTCCTCACTGAAGCCCCTGGAGTGTGACCCAACCGGCCGACTTGCCGCAGAAGTGGTCCGAACCACCGTGGATCCGTTTCTGGGCCGCGTGTGCTTGGTCCGGGTCTTCTCGGGCACCCTGCGGGAAGATTCCTCGATTCATATCGGCGGCAGGGGATTGGCGGACCGCGGGCACGAGGATCACGACGCCGATGAACGCATCACGCACCTCTACTCGCCTGTAGGTTCCAGCCTGAAGGCGGTTCCGCAGTGCATTGCAGGTGACATCTGCGCCATCAGCAAGCTGGCCAGCGCCGAGACAGGGGACACTGTCTCGGACCGTGAGGCGCCGCTGCTGATCGAGACGTGGAACATGCCGGAGCCCTTGATGCCCATAGCCATTGAGGGGGCATCGCGCAGTGATGAGGACGCGCTGGCCAAGAGCATCGGAAAGGTGGCGGCTGCCGATCCGACGCTTCGTCTGGAGCGCAACCAGGACACGCACCAACTCATACTCTGGTGCATGGGGGAGGCTCACGCCGAGGTGGTCCTGGACAGGCTGCGCAACCAGGGCGTTAAGTTGCAGACAGTAGACGTGATTACGCCGCTCAGGGAAACTTTCGCCACCAAGGCGGCCGGACATGGGCGGCATGTCAAGCAATCCGGTGGCCACGGGCAGTTTGCCATCTGCGACATCGAGGTGGAGCCCTTGGCACGGGGTGAAGGATTCGCCTTCACGGACAAAATCGTGGGCGGCGCAATACCCGGGACTTTTGTCGCCTCCGTGGAAAAAGGTGTCCGCTCGCAAATGCTCAAGGGCGTGTCAGCAGGATTCCCGGTGGTGGACATCAAAGTGACGCTGGTGGGCGGAAAAACCCACAGCGTGGACTCTTCGGATGCAGCCTTCCAGGCCGCCGGTGCGTTGGCTCTGCGAGAAGCTGCGGCAAACGCGAAGATCCAGCTGCTAGAACCCGTCTCGTCCGTTGTCATCAGCGTTCCAGACGAATACGTGGGTGCAGTGATGAGCGATCTTTCCGGACGCCGGGGTCGCGTAACCGGCACTACCGCAGCAGACGGTGAGGGAACGGAGATCAGCGCCGAAGTGCCGGACCAGGAGCTTTTGCGGTACGCCATTGAACTTCGTGCCCTCACGGCAGGTACGGGGCGCTTCCGCCGGTCCTACCTTCGCCATGAGCCCCTGCCGAAGTAGGTCTACGCGTTAGCCCGCAGGAAAGCAGCCACCGCCGGGGCGAGGGATGCTCCAACCTCCGCCGCGCCACGCTTTACACCCTTGACCGCGAACGAATGGTCCCCGCCCTCGCTCCATTGAAGAGTCGCCGTCGGACCAATCTTCGCAACCACCGCCTCAAGCAGTTCCGGCGTCGCGAAGGTATCGCGCGTTCCTTGGAGGAAGAGCATGGGCACAGTGACGCCGTAGAGGTGTTCATCCCGCAGCTTCTCCGGCTTGCCGGGTGCATGGAGTGGATAACCGAGGTACACCAAACCGCTTGCGGGCATGCCCTCGGCCGCCGCCATGGAAGCCATGCGTCCACCGAAGGATTTACCGGCTGCCCAAAGGGGTTCCCCTTCGCCTAGCTCAGCTGCTCTGTCCATTACTGCCTGCCACGTGGCGATAGCCAGCGGCGGGCGGTCCGGAAAACGCCTGCCCGCCTCGCGGTAGGGAAAGTTGAAGCGGAATGTGGCCACTCCTTCGTCAGCCATCGCCTCGGCAAACCCCTGGAGGAAGGGGTGTTCCATACCGGCTCCGGCTCCGTGCGCCACCACAAGGGTGGCGAAGGGCTGCTTGGGCCGGAGATGGAGGGCAGACACTTCGGTTTCGCCGACAGTGACGGTCACGGATGTTTCTGTTCTTGGCATGTATCCATCATTGCCCACGACACAAAAAACGCACTGGATGCTGACGAGCAAGGCCTAAACGGGGTAGCTTGTGGCCATGGCGAGCGAAGCAACCACCGTTACTGTCCCCGGTCCAGAAGGCCCCCGCGAGGTCCGGATTTCAAGTCCAAGCCGGGTGATGTGGCCCGAGGCGGGATTGACCAAGCTGGACCTTGCCAACTACCTCATCGACGTCGGCCAAGCCTTCGTCACGGCGAACGGGAACCGGCCAATCAGCCTCCAGCGTTACTCGGGGAACATTGAGGGCGAGATGTTCTTTTCCAAGAATCCGCCCAAAGGCGCCCCGGAGTACGTCCGTTCCGTGCCGGTCACCTACCCCAGCGCGCGTTCGCATCCCCAGTTGGTGATCGACGAGCCGGCTGCCGCCGTGTGGGCCGCGCAAATGAATACCGTGGTGTTCCACCCCTGGGCGTCCCGGGCCAACGATCCCGACAATCCCGATCAGCTCAGGATCGACCTGGATCCCCAACCTGGCACGGACTTCGACGACGCCATCCCGGCCGCGCTGGAACTCCGCACCGTGCTGGAAGAAGCCGGACTCACGGCGTTCATCAAAACCTCCGGCAACCGGGGACTCCACGTGTACGCCCCCATCCATCCCAAGCATGAATTCCTGGACGTCCGCCACGCCGTGATCGCCGCTGGCCGCGAGTTGGAGCGCCGCATGCCGGAGAAGGTCACTACGGCTTGGTGGAAAGAGGAACGCGGAACCAGAATTTTCGTGGACTTCAACCAGGCCAACAGGGACCGGACAATTGCCGGTGCTTACAGCCCGCGCGCCGTGCCCACGGCCCAGGTGTCCTGCCCGTTGACGTGGGACGAATTGGAGAACGCTGATCCCGCGAAGTACACCATCAAGACAGTCCCGGATCGCCTGGCTAAAGTAGGGGACCCCTGGCTGTCCATGCATGATCATCCGGGCGACATCGACGTCCTGCTCAAGTGGTGGGAGCGCGACGTCAAGAACGGCCAAGGTGAAATGCCTTTCCCGCCGGAATTCCCCAAAATGCCTGGCGAGCCCATGCGTGTACAGCCGAGCCGGGCACGTAAGCCAGAGGAGTAAACCAGGAGAGCGTGTGCCGCGACGACCAGCGAGAGGGATCCTGACCGCCGCACTCGCGTGCGGCTTGTTCCTCAGCGGCTGCACCCAAACCCCGGAACCGCTGCCGTTACAGCCCACCACCACTATGCCTTCCCGGCTAACGCCAACAGCGATACCTTCGACGCCGGGCCCTCCTGCCGCGCCTACCCTCGCGCCCGTACCCACGGAGAGCGTTGAAGTAACCCCGGCCTTCCAGGAGCTCCGTGCCACTCTTGAGCTCTTCACTCGGGAGAAGCTGGAGGAGGGGGCGTCGGCCGTGCTCATCAAAGCGAAGGTCGGCCAGCAGGTGTGGACGCACGCGGAAGGGGTCCGGAGCCGGGTGGGACGGGTCGCGGTCCAACCGGGCGACCGTTTCCATGTAGGTGACCAGTTCCGGGGATTGTTGGCAGTCTCTGTGATGAAGCTTGTCGAAGAGGGCCGGCTGGGTTTGGACGACCCCATCACCACGCACCTGCCGGGATCTCTCACGGCAGGCAATCCCGCGACGATACGCCAGCTCCTTGGCGACGCCGCGGACTTGCCTGCTGCCGCGGACTTGGTCGGCACTCCTGGACCCGATGCCGACGCACTGCTTGGCCTGATGGTGGAGCAACTTCGGGGTGCTCCGCTGGGGGCTGTCCTGCGAACGGATGTCCTGACACCCGTGAACCTTGGTTCTACGGAATTGCTGGATGCCAACAGCACCTTGCCGGATGATCTCATCCACGGATACGTCCAGGTGGAAGGAGAAGCAGTGGACGTTACCGGTGCCGGACTGCCGGACGGGATCGCCAACGGCGGCCTGGTGTCCACCGTGGAGGACATCCCGGCGTTTCACGCCGCGCTGCTGAGGGGCCAATTGTTGTCGCCGGCGAGCCTGATCGCCATGAAGGGGACGGTGTTCGAAGAATATGGCCTTGGCCTGGACCATTGGGATGACCGCTGCACCAACGGCTTCTATTACGGCCACGCCGGAGATGTTCCAGGGTACGGGAGCATTGCCATCAGCAGCGCCGACGGTAACCGCCAACTGTCGATTTTTGTGGCCTACCCGCCGCAGCCAGTGTCGTCCCAGCCGTCAGCCCTGGCACTGGAAATGACGGGCGTCGCCCAAGTTGCCCTGAATTCGGGATGCCGCTTCCAATTCCGGTGAATGCGCCACGCCAAGAACCTGTGGCCTTATTCGAAGCGCGAGGGATCACCCGTTCCGTACCGCACAACCTCGGCCACTCCACTGGAGAAGTCGATCACAGTGGTAGGTTCCGAACCCGTGTCTCCGGCATCGATGACGCCGTCCACCTGGTTGTCCAGCCGCTCCTTGATTTCCCACCCCTGGGTCAGTGGTTCTTCCTCATCCGGCAGCAGGAGCGTGCTGGAGAGCAAGGGCTCGCCCAGCTCGGCCAAAAGCGCCTGAACCACCTTATGATCCGGAATGCGAACGCCCACAGTCTTCTTCTTGGGGTGCAGAAGCCTCTTGGGAACTTCACGGGTGGCCGGGAGGATGAACGTGTAGCTTCCGGGGGTGACGGCCTTGATACTCCTGAAGATGTCGTTGTCCAACATGACGAACTGCCCCATCTGGGCGAAGTCCTTGCACACCAAGGTGAAGTGATGTTTGTCGTCTAGTTGCCTGATGGTCCTGATGCGGTCCAAGGCGTCCCTGTTACCGATCTGGGCGCCAAGCGCGTAGCAGGAGTCGGTAGGGTATGCGATCAAACCGCCGCCTTGGAGCATGTTCACCACTTGGCCGATGGCGCGTGGTTGGGGATCTTCCGGGTGCACGTCAAAGAATCTGGCCATGGAAAGAGCCTACGACAAAGCTATGACAAGACGTCCTTGTTGGAGAATTTCGCGTAGGCCAGCGCGCCGCAGACGGCGATGTACCCGGCTTGCAGGATGGCATTTTCACCGAATGACGTCCACGAGATCGGCTGCCGCAGCAGATCCGCGAATCCCAGCCAGTGGTGGCTGAACAACCATGGATGCAGCCACTCAAGTTGGGGGAGGTTATCGAGAACCTGCGACACCACAGATAGCACGATGGTGGCTGCCATGGCCCCCACCGGCACGTCAGTGAACGTGGAGATCAGAAGACCGATTGCGGACAGGCCGAGCAAAGACACTGTGATGTAAGCAGCGATCAGCAGGGATCTCAAGGCAGACTCACCCACGCTGATGGTGTCGCCGGACAGCAGGGTCACCGGACCCACAGGAAAGAGTACGACGCCGGCCAAGGCCCCTGACACAGCCACTGTGGCGGTCGCGGCGAAACAGAAAGCGACGGCCCCGGCATACTTCACCAGCAGTAGGCGTATGCGCCCTGCTGGAGCGAGGAGAAGGTACCGCAAGGTTCCCAGGCTGGCTTCCCCGGCGACGGTATCGCCGGCCACCACGCCGACAGTAAGAGGCAGGAACAAAGGAACACACACCACCAAGGCAGTGACCGCGACGAAGAGGCCATTCTGGGTGATGCGGTCCAGGAACAACGGCCCCCGGCCGGGCGTGGTGGGCCGGGATGACAATTTGACGGCCACGGCTATCAGGATGGGCACGGCAGCGAGGGCGATCAGCATTGCCCACGTGCGGAGCCGACGGAACAGCACGGACAACTCCGAGCCCAGGAGCGCCCATCCGATACCAGGACGCAGTGCAGCGTCCCGGGAAAGTCCAGCAGCCTCAGCCGACAACGTCGAACCCCTCCCCGGTAAGGGACACGAACCGCTCTTCCAAGCTCGCATTCTCCACCGTGAAGCCTCGGACCCGGACGCCGTCAGCAACCAACGCGGCCACGATCGCCTCAGGTTCACGTCCATTGATGCCAGTGCCCACCACCGCCGTTGTTCCCCACGGGCTACCGGTACCCGGCGCTTCGCCGGGAACCAGGCCTAAGCGCGTCAAGACGCTGGCCGCACGTTCGACGTCGGGCGTTTGCACCACAACGTGGGCCTGCCCGGCTGACCGAAGCTCCTCCAGCGGGCCCTGGGCCACCAGGCGGCCGGCGCTCATTACGCCCACGTGGGTGCACATCTGTTCCACCTCGGCGAGTAAGTGGCTGGAGACGAACACGGTGGTCCCACCTGCGGTGAGGGAGCGAACCAGGCTGCGGACTTCGCGGGTGCCCTGGGGGTCCAGGCCATTGGTTGGTTCGTCGAGGACCAGCAGCTGCCGGGGCCTGAGCAGCGCGTTGGCCAGGCCCAGGCGCTGTTTCATGCCCAATGAGTAAGCGCGGACCTTTTTTCCGGCCGCGTGGCCAAGTCCCACCCGTTCCAGGGCGTCGTGGACGCGTTGCCGCCTGGTTGACGACGAGGCATGGCGATCGGCGGCATCCAAGCGCACAAGGTTTCCCGTCCCCGAGAGGAAGGGGTAGAAGCCAGGACCTTCAACCAAGGCACCGACGTCAGGCAGCACAGAAGCCAAAGACTGTGGCATCTCCCGCCCAAGAACGCGGATGTCCCCACTGTTCGCTGTAGCCAAGCCCAGCAGCACCCGGATGGTGGTGGTCTTCCCCGATCCATTCGGTCCCAGGAAGCCGAACACCGAGCCCCGTGGTACCGCGAGGTCGATGCCGTCGACGGCGGACCGGTGACCGAAGCGCTTGACCAGTCCGTGCGTTTCTATGGCGAGATCGGACGAGCGGACAGGCGTCGGACCATCAGTTGCACCAACAGACGCGGCTGTCCCGGGTTCGTTCACTGGGCGGCAGCTGTTGACTGAAGCCGTTCCAAAGGCACCATTCCCGCATAGACGCGGCCGTCGTCGAGAACCAGAACGCTCAGCAGCGACGTCGTCAAAGCCCGTCCGCCGTCAACAGGCTGCAGGGCCTGCGATAGCTGGGGATTGGAAGTGAACTCAGCTGGGGCAGAACCAGCGGGCAAGGCGACCACGGAGTCCCACGCCTCACCAGAGACAGTCGCACCGTGACCAGAGGAAGCATGGCCCGGGGTGACAAAGCCCTCCGCGGCGGGTGCATCCGGTGCCGGAACAGCAGGATCGGGTACCGGCGCAGACGGCAGCGCCATGGTAGGTGCGGGCTTCGCCGGCAGGACCTTCTCAGTGACTGAGGCTCCCGGCGGCGGGGTGAAGTCAAATAAAGCATCATCCGGCTTGGAGAGGTCCAACTGCGTGTACGCAAGTGAATACGCGGGCTCAGCCTGCCCCTTGGCCCGCACCTCGACGCCCAGCGGCAGACCGGTTTCGGAGTCGACGTCGATGGTCACCGAATCAACCAGGGTTTCATCGCTGCGGGGGGTAAGGACCAACGAGTAAGCGCTGCGGCCCGCCACCGATGAAGCCTCAGCAACGGTCACCTCTGTGCTGGCATCAATGGCTCCAAGGAAACGGCTGGCCATGGCCTCCGGAGTCGGCATGTCCAGTCGCTCCGGCTTAGCGGGAAGGGACCCCTTCAGTTCCGCCACGGACGGAACCGGCACGGTCAGATGCGTGGCGCTGTTATCCCTTGAGTTGTAGAACCAAGCGTCCCGGCCATTGATGACAACGTCACGTTCGGCCATCTGGTCCAGGATTTGCAACCGCGCCCTCAGGGGGCCATCTATATAGACCCTGGCCGTGTGGGAGCCAGTCAGGAACTCCAGGGCAGAGGCAGCGCCCGGGGCGATGCCCGGACCTGATGCAGGGACTTCCGGCAGCCCCAGCTCGGCGGTCTGCTCCACAGTGCCGGACAAAGCCCGCACCTCGGTGCGCGCGATCATGGCCAGGATTTCTTCAGCGGTCTTGGGTGGAAGGGAAACGGTGGCGCCAGCCTGGACTGAGCCGAACAGGACTGCCATCGCCAAGGCAAGGGGAATGAAGAGAGCTGGCAGCCACCGCTGCCTGGCCCGCGCCACTGCTACCAACCACCGCTCGTGAGAGGCATAAATCCAGACTACTCCGGTTGGCTGCAGCGATCACCTGCCCGGATCACTCCTGAATCAGCTCACTCCTGGATCAGCTCACGGGCCAATTCCACCGCACCATGGACCGGAGGCTGCGCCAGGATCCGGATTGCGGACGGATCTTCCAGGGAAACCTTGCGAGCCACGGCCCCGGCCAGCTGGCTCTGATTCACCAACAGGGCACCGGCCATGACCAACGGCAGGTCCAAACCCAGCTCGCCCATGACCTGCCGGGCAAGCGCAGCCAGCGAATGCGCGGCCTCTGCCTGGATACGCAACGCTGCGGGATCGCCCTCCGCTGCCAAGTCCAAGACAAGCGGGGCCAAACCGGCCCAATGGTCAGGTTCGGGTTTTGCGTAGAAGGAATCCATGAGCTGCAAAGCGTCCGCGCTCGCAGTCGCTGCCATGAGTGCTCTGACGAGGGTGCCGGGTTCCAGCCCGGCGTAGTACTCGCGCAGCGCCTCGCGGACGGCATCGCGCACCACCGAGTAGCCGCCGCCCTCGTCGCCCAGCAGGTACCCGTAGCCTCCGCTGCGGGCTTCGCGGCCGTCACGGTTCCGGCCCCACGCCACCGAGCCGGTGCCCGCAACGACGACAGCTCCGACGTCGAGACCGGCTGCCGCCAACACAATGCGGGTGTCATGCACGACGTCGATCCTGGCGCCGGGGAAATGTTCCGTGAGCAGGGCGGACAGGACTGCCCGGCTTGCCGGGGTGTCCGCTCCGGCGGCTCCGGCACACACAGCCTCGATTCCGCCGCCCACGCTTGCCGCGATCCGACGCAGCACGGCGTCGGCGCCTTGGTGCCCAACGGAGGACAGGTTGGCGCTGGCTTCGGTGATTTCGACGCCGGAGCCACCCTGGGACTCAACGTCGCCCTGCGCTGCATCGGAGCGGACGGCGTGCGTCTTGGAGCCGCCGATGTGAAGGCCCAGAACAGCGGGCGTCACAGGATTTCCGCCGGCACGGTGGTCTCCCACTGCTGTATTTCCTCCAACTGATGTCCCTTCGTTTCGGGTGCGGACTCTCGGACAAACATAAACCTGAGGATAGCCAGTACGCCGAACACTGCGAAGGCACCCACTTCGTGGAGTTGCTGGGTTCGCCGTAGGTCGTGCAGGATCGACATCTTTGTCCTTGGTTCCATGGAAAAGTTATGGTCTTCGGGAGCCTTCCCGATATTGGTTTAGAGCAAGCCTTTCAACATTGGCATAGACCAATGGCGTTGTCTAGAAGTAGGATCTCCAATATGTCGAGCGACGTCGCGCATGCAACCCCCAAGTACTACGTCCTGAAGACCGAGGTAATCGGGCTGATAGCAGGTCTCCAACCGGGCACGCTCATTCCCACCGAGCGTGCCCTTGCCGAACAGTACGCGACATCCCGGACCACGGTCAGGCAGGCCATTAGCGAGCTCGTCGCGGAGGGCAAGCTGGGCCGCATCCAAGGCCACGGCACGTTTGTGGCGCCACCTAAGGTGACGCACGTCCGGCAGCTGACCTCCTTTTCGGATGACGCCCGGTCCCAGGGGCTGCGACCGGACTCAGCGCTGATTGCCCTCAACGTCGTTCGTTCTGATGCGGAGGTAGCCGCCCATCTGGGGCTTGACCAAGGTGCGCCCGTCACCCGGCTCGAGCGCATCCGATTGATTGAGGGGGAGCCGTTGGCGCATGAGGTCGCCTGGCTTCCCGGTAAGCTGCCGCGGTTCAAGTCCAACCTGGCCAAGGCAGGGTCGCTTTATGCCGTTCTGGCCGAGGTCTACGGGGTCCGGATAGCCGACGTTGAGGACACGGTGGAGACAGGACTCGCCGGTCCGGCGGACGTCAGGCTGCTTGGAATCGAAATGGGAGCACCATTGCTGGTGGTCCACCGATTGGCCCGGAATGCGGCCGGCGCACCGGTGGAATGGACCCGCAGCGCATTTCGCGGCGACAGGTTCCGGTTCGTGTCGCGCGTGAAGTCCGGGAGCCAAGGTGGCCAACAATGAGTGTCGTCACGTTGGCCCGGCGTTCGGGAATCCCTGTGACAACAGCCTACCTGGGACTCAGGAAACCGGAGTTCGACGAAATCCGGCCCCAACAGCTTCCCGCAATGTGTTGCGGACGAACTCACCGCTCGGTTCCGCATAGACATCAACTATCCGGCTGAACAACGCAGTACCCTCGGCCCCAGGCCAGTCGTGAGGCAGGAATGCCGACGGCAAGCCGGGGTCGAGGTACGGGATGATCCGCCAGCGGTCGATGCACCGGACATATGCGGCAAAGGCCTCAGGAGAAGGCCCCACCGTTTGACCGGCACGTACGGGATCATCAGCCGCGCTTCCACCGACAAAACCGTGCTCACGGATAAAGTCCCTGTGCAGTTCGGCCACCGCGTCCAGGTCCCACCACGTGGACGCAGCATCCTGAAGGCTGCCACCCACTAGCGGAGTTTCCGTGACGAAGATAGTGGACATGGCCCGCAGCTCAAGATCGGCAAGGATTTCCTCCACCTCCACACGCAGCGAATCAGGGCAAATCCACAGGCCGGCTGCCACCGTACCGCAACCGATCCAATGGAGCCTCCGCCGTAGCTGGTGCCGTTTCTCGCGCTCCGTCTCAGGGATGGAGAAGGAGATGAGGCACCAAGGATCCGAAGCTGACATGCTCCGCGGGTTGAAGATCCGGCGGTCGCCGCGGGCCAACATCGTTGCAGCGCCCTCGGTGAGCGTGAACCCGGGGACGCCATGACGGGTCTCCTGCAACACCACATCCTTCTTGCGGAGCCGGCCCAGGGCCGTCCGGGACACTGTTCCGGACGTGCCCAAGGCTTCCATGAGAGTCACTATGTCCTTGGCGGACATCCACCCCCCGGCATCACGCAGATACAGGCCGATGACGGTGCGCAGCAGCGACGTTGTACTCCCGGGACGGGAGTCCATGTCGTCAAGGACGGCACTCATTTCCGGCTCACAGAAGTTCCGAGAGGGCGTCGCGGATGGCTGCGACTCCCAGCTCAACCTCGGCGTAGCTTGTGCTCAACGGGGACAGGCCAATGCGCAGGCCGTGCGGGGGACGAAAATCGGGGATGACTCCCTTTTCCCACAGCTTGGCCGTGACATCGGCGAAGAGCGGGTGGTCCACCGTAATGTGCGAGCCACGCTCAGCAGGATCCCGGGGGCTCACGATTTCCGCACCGAGCGGCACCAGGAGCTCCTCGGAGAGCTCGACGGCGTACTCGGTGAGCTTGATCGACTTCTCCCGCACGGCTTCCATTCCAACCGATGCAATCAGGTCCACCATGTCCTTGAGGGGCTGCATGGCCAGGACCGGGGGAGTTCCCGTGATGAACCTGCGAATGCCCTTGGCCGGATGGTACGAGTCCGTCATCCCAAAGGGATTGTCAGCGCCCATCCAACCCCAGATGGGCTGCTGCAAGCTGTCCTGACGCGATGCGTTGACGTAGGCGAATGCGGGGGAGCCTGGCCCGCCGTTGAGGTACTTGTAGGTGCAGCCGACGGCAAGGTCCACACCCCACTCGTCAAGTTCCAAGGGCACGGAGCCAACGGAATGGCAGAGGTCCCAGAGCATCAACGCACCCGCTTGGTGCACCTTGGCCGTGATCCCGTGGGCGTCGGCAAGGAACCCGGAGCGGTAGGCCACATGGCTGAGGACCACGACGGCGGTCCGCTCACCCAGCATTCCGTCCAGGTCCTCCGCGCGCACACCGCTGGCAGGGTTGGCAGCGATCCACTTAATGCTCGCTCCGCGCTCCTTGGCGATGCCCTCAATGATGAACCGGTCCGTAGGGAAGTTGTCGCGGTCGATGATGATCTCGTCGCGTCCCGGCTGGGCATCGACTGCTGCACGGATCATTTTATAGAGCATCACCGACGTGGAGTCACCCACCGTGGTCTGTCCCGGAGCAGCCCCCAGCACCACTTCGCCGATGCGGTCGCCCACTGCAGTGGGCTCGTCCATCCATTGCTCGTCCCAACCGCGGATGAGGCGGCTGCCCCAGGCGTCGTGGACGAATGAAGCGAGGTTCCCCGAGGTGACCTTCAGCGGGCGTCCGAGTGAGTTGCCGTCCAGATAAGAGACGAGCTGATCGGCGTCGGGCGTGTAGAAGGCGTCACGCTGGGCGGCGAGTGGATCAGCGGCGTCCAATTCGGCCGACGTCGGCTTGTGGGTCTGCTGTGCTGTGGTCATGGTTGCTCCTGCGGAACTATTGGGCGGCAGTGGCCGGGTGGTTTGGTTAGTTGCCGATCTCGGTGCGTACGGCGTAGAGCTCGGGGAAGAACGTGAGGTCCAAGGCGCGCTTAAGGAAGTCCACGCCCGACGAGCCGCCGGTGCCTACCTTGAAGCCGATGGTGCGTTGGACTGTCCGGAGGTGCCGGAACCGCCAAGCCTGGAAGTTGTCCTCAATGTCCACCAGGTCCTCGCAGGCCTCGTAAAGACCCCAGGGAGTGTCGTCCGATTCGTAGATCTTCTGGAAAATGGGGACGAGGTCTTTGCGGAGCGTCCACGGTTCGCTCTTGTCCCGGTCAAGGATGTCAGCAGGGATGTCATAACCGGCCCGTGCAAGGACCGCCAGGAAGGCGTCGTACAGCGTGGGCTCTTCCAAGAGCGTGCTGAGCAATGCGTGGGCATCGGGTTCGCTTTCGAAGACGCGCAGCATCCCGCGGTTTTTATTCCCCAACAGGAACTCAACACCGCGGTACTGATACGACTGGAAGCCGGACGAGCTTCCCAGGAAACCGCGGAACTGGGCGTACTCGCGGGGTGTGAGCGTTCCAAGTACCGACCATTGCTCAGTCATGGTTCGCTGGATGGCCTTGACCCGGGCGATGCACTTGAGCGCCTTGCCAAGGTTGTCTGCGTCGAAAAGCCTCCGGGCTTCCAGCAATTCATGAAGGACCAGCTTCAGCCAGAGCTCGCTGGTCTGGTGCTGGATGATGAACAGCAGTTCGTCGTGGTGTTCCGGTTCACTGAGGGGGTGCTGGGAACTGAGCAGGCGGTCAAGGTCCAGATATCCGCCGTAAGACATCGCATGCCGGAAATCGGTGCGAACACTGTCCTCGATATCTCGGACGCTTTGGGCGGAATGGACTGTGGGCTTTTCCATGGATTGAGATTATCACTTCCATGACGAACGTCAAGAGATTGATTTGTCCCGCTTTCCCGCGTTGCCGTCACGTAGGTTGAACCTCAACAGTCGGGGAAGGGGGAGCTGCCATGGACTCCAGCCGAGGCTCCGACGCGCCCGTGTCTATATACCTGGATGTCGATGGTGTTGTGAACCCCTTCAGTCCCATGGGAACCACTGACTGGGGCGGCGAATGGGCCATCGCCGATGCCGGAATCCTCGATGTCGCTTTCGCGCCCGAAGTGGTCGCTGAACTTAATGACCTGGCCGACCATCCCGATGCGCGATTTGTGTGGCTGACCACCTGGGAACGCCTTGCGCCGGAGCTTCTGTGCCCTGCCATAGGCCTGAACGGACAGGACTGGCCCGTGCTGTCCAGCCAAGGTTGGGATGAGGGCCCCGAATGGTGGAAGCTGGTGGCCCTGCAAAAGGACCTGGCTGCAGTGGGCAGCGAGAGGATCGCCTGGCTCGACGACCAACTCAGCCAGGAGTCCGATGCCAGATCCTGGGCCGAATACCAGGACGATCGTGTGCTTTGCATCTCACCGGATCCCCGCAAGGGACTGTCCCGTCACGACCTCGCAGCTGTACGTGCGTATTTAGGCTGAACCGGAGGCACGGCACGTTTGTCCGCTCACCGTATGGCACGTAGGATTCTTAAGGTTTCAAGCCCGCCAGAGTGAATCCCGCAAGTCGAGTCAGTTGAACATTTGCTGAACTATGCTGTGGATGGCAGGTACGGGGAAGTGAAACTGCTGAACGTCGTCGACTCTGCAGATTGGGCAACAGGTGGATATCACCTTCATGGTCGCGCTGGTAATAGCGTTGGCCCTATTCTTTGACTTCACCAACGGGTTTCACGACACAGCCAATGCGATGGCTACGCCTATCGCAACGGGGGCGATCAAGCCCAAGACGGCCGTCGCCCTGGCCGCCGTGCTCAACCTCGTCGGCGCGTTCCTCTCCACGGAAGTGGCCAAGACCATTTCCGGCGGACTGATCCGGGAAGGCTCGGACGGAATCCACATCACGCCGGACATCATCTTTGCCGGCCTCATGGGAGCAGTTCTCTGGAACATGATCACCTGGCTCAAGGGCCTGCCCTCGAGTTCCTCGCACGCCCTCTTCGGCGGGCTCATCGGTGCAGCCGTGGTGGGCATCGGCCTCCATTCCATCAACTTCGAGACCGTGCTGCAGAAAGTGATCCTGCCCGCGATCTTTGCGCCGCTCATCGCAGGCCTCGTGGCGTACATCTGTACCCGCCTCGCATATGCCCTGACCTCGCGACATGATCCTGAGACCGGCGACAAACTCACGCAGAAACGTGGCGGCTTCCGCACTGGACAGATTTTTACTTCCAGCCTTGTGGCCCTTGCGCACGGAACCAATGATGCCCAAAAGACCATGGGCATCATCACCCTGGTCCTCATCGCAGGAGGCACCCAGGCTCCGGGCAGTGGTCCACAGTTCTGGGTTATCGCTGCCTGTGCTTTCGCCATCGCGATCGGCACCTACGCAGGCGGCTGGCGCATCATCCGCACCATGGGCTCGGGCCTCACCGAAGTAAAACCGGCCCAAGGTTTCTCCGCTGAAACCAGCACAGCGTCGGCAATCCTGGCCTCATCCCACTTGGGCTTCGCCCTCTCTACTACACAGGTCGCCTCAGGCTCTGTCATCGGCTCAGGCCTCGGCCGTAAGGGTACATCCGTCCGATGGGGCACCGCCGGCAAGATCGCCCTGGGATGGTTGTTCACCCTTCCGGCATCGGCCATCGTCGGCGCGTTGACGGCTCTCCTGGTGAGCATCGGCGTCGTTGGCGTCATTATTGCCGCGGTAGTAGGAACCGCCGCCGTCCTGTTCATGTTCGTTGTGTCCCGTAAGTCGCATGTCGGCCACCACAACGCCGTCGAGGTTGAGGAAGCCGGCCACGCGGTGCGGTTCCGCAAGAAGAAAAAGTCCCGAAAGACCACCCCCAGCGAGGATGTGCAGCGATGAAATGGTTGGAATTGCTGCAGGTGGGCGGGGTCACCCTCGTGGCCGCAGTGACTTTGGTGGTGCTCTATTCGTTGGGCGTACGCCTCACGGCCATCGCCGGTGACGCCCGGCAGAAGTCGCCCGCTTTGGTGCGCTCCCTGGCATTCGTTTGCTTTGGTTTCTGTGCACTGGCCGTTCTTTTCGGCATCTACTTGATCGTGCCTTACTTCGGGAAGTAAGTACCTTTCTAGCCGTCAGGTCCGTTCGGGAGAATAATCAGCAGTGTAGTTATGCACATAGCTGCGTTGTCTTAATCCGGCAGATGTGGGGCTGTGATGACGTGCCGATCCCGGGAGCATCTCATCGGACTGGCGCTGGTTCCGGTCTTGATGCTTGGACTTTCGGCGTGCCTTCCTCCTGAAAAAGGCGGTCTCCCGCCTGGCTCGACCTCCGCCTCACCACCCGCGACCACTCCGTCGCAGGCCAGCACGGCTCAAGCGGGCACGACACAAGCGGGTACGGCACAATCGACCCAGGCAGAGGGCGCCCCGTCATCGGACGCCTCCGCAGATGCCACCCCGTCAGGGAACAACTCTGCGGACGCCAGGACCGCAACACCCGAACCCACCGCCGTCGACCCCACTCACAGCACCACTACTCAACAGCAGGAAACCCCGGGCACCCAGGTGTCTTCGCAGAGTCCCACCGTCGTGAGTTGGGTGCCCACGGGGCCCATCGGTCCGAATGATCCAGCCCCGGGCCAGCGGTATCTCCTGCTCCAGCAATTCCAGTGCGATGCCTTGGCCCAAAGCGTGGCAGGCGCAGCGGACGCGGCCGTCTGGCTGGCGGGTGCCGCCGTCTGCCGTGCCCTTCAGACCGGAAGCCAAGAGGACTGGCAGCGGGCGAGCGCCGCCGTCGCCATCACCCCGCGGATCCCGCAACGGCAGTGCCTTGAATTCAGAGTTGCCGCCACGTCGGCATCTGTGGTGACGCAGTACCGCAGCAATCCCGGTGGCATCTTCAAAGCGGAGCCGTCGCCCGGAGAAGCCTGCCCCCGGCAATTGCTCGGGCTGACCGTGGTGGACGGGGACTTGCGGCCCGTCACCGGGTTGACCCGTGCCTCAGGTCCCAGGACAGGTGGCACGATTGTCCGCTTGGACGGTTACTACGTGCGGGTAGGAGAGGTCCTCTTCGACGGTGTCCCCATAGCCCCGGACGTCGTGGCCGGGGGAGGGGACTACCAGGCGTTGTACTTGCGAATGCCCCCGTCCGACGGCAGGGACGCCATCCGGATCTCCATCACGGACACGGCAGATGTCGCCGGAACGGTGACCTTCTTCTATGACGATTCCGCCGCTTCCGGCAACACCCCAAGTCCGCCGAATGACGCTGCAACGCCACCGGATTCCAAACGACCCGGTGAAGCACCCGCCGTTAAGCGGAACAAAAAGTCTGCCACTGACTAGTCCGGGGTCATGTCTTAGTCTGGGGCCATGTCGATTTTCCAGTACTACGTAGCTTCAACCATTGACGGCTTCATCGCTTCGCCGGACGACGACCTTGGCTGGCTCCTTCAGTTCGACCAGGTTGAGGGCGTTAACGAGAGCATCGAGTCCTTCATGGCGGGTGTCGGCTGTATCGCCATGGGCGGCGATACCTATCGCTGGCTCATGGAACACGAACCCGGTAAATGGCCGTATCCGGACACGCCCTGCTGGGTGTTCACCCATCACGAATACTCCGCTCCGGCCGGTTCGGATATCACTTTTGTCCGGGGTGACGTCCGGGAGTTCGCCCCGGACCTGCTCAAGGATGCCGGCGACAGGAACGTCTGGCTGGTGGGCGGAGGCGACCTCGTGGCCCAATTCGCCAATGCCGGCCTGCTTCACGAGATGATCGTCACCATCATTCCCGTGGTGCTGGGCGCAGGGAAGCGACTGTTGCCCCTCAACGGCCCGACGGCGCCACTTGAGTTGGTTTCGTCGAAGATCCTGGGTGGGGCCGCGGCCGAACTGCATTACCGGTTGACGTGACGCTTCAGGCTCAGTGACGGTTCCTGTTCAGTGACGGTTGTCCCGGATCATGTTGGTGATCCGGGCCGTCGAGAGCCTGCGCCCTTTGTCATCGGTGATGACGATCTCGTGGGTGGCCAAGGTCCCGCCAAGGTGGATGGCCGTGCAGGTGCCTGTCACTATGCCGCTGGCAACGGAACGGTGATGGGTTGCGCCCACCTCGATGCCCACCGCATGGCGACCCCTGCCGGCGTGGAGGGATGCGGCGAAAGAACCCAAAGTCTCAGCCAGGACAACATGCGCGCCGCCGTGGAGGATGCCAGCCACCTGGGTGTTTCCTTCCACCGGCATCGTGGCCACCGTGCGCTCGGCGCTCATTTCCGTGAACCGGATGCCCAGTTTCACCACGAGGGCGCCAACGCCATGCGCTGAAAGCCAATCGTGGAACTCTTCCGGGACACCTGCCTCATTGAGCTCGTCGACAAACCGGTTCGGCGTGAAATTGTCCATCATGCCAACTAGGCTGGCACCTGTGAGTGAAACAACCAAACCGGACCAGGTTCCAACGGCCCAAGCTGCTGCCATCGCTACAGCACCCACCCCCTCTTCCACAGCATCCACCAACGCCACGGGGGAGGGCCGGCCGAGGTTGCTGGTCCTGGACGGCCACTCCATGGCGTTCCGCGCGTTCTACGCCCTTCCTGCGGAGAACTTCTCCACGGCAAGGGGGCAATACACCAACGCCGTACATGGGTTCACGTCCATGCTGATCAACTTGATCAAGGACCAGAAACCCACCCACGTCGCTGTGGCATTCGACGTTTCTGACGACACCACATTCCGCAAGGCGGAGTACAGCGAATACAAGGGGGGCCGCAATGCCACGCCAGCGGAGTTTGCCGGCCAGATCGGCCTCATAGCCAAGGTCATGGAAGCCTGGGGCATCAGGACCATTGCCATGCCCGGATATGAAGCGGATGACGTCCTCGCCACTCTGGCGGCACAAGGTGACGCCGCAGGCTTCGAGGTCCTCCTCGTGTCAGGCGACAGGGACTCGTTCCAGCTGATTAATGACAACGTCTTTGTGCTGTACCCCAAGCAGGGTGTGAGTAATATCCCGAGGCTGGATGCCGCGGCCATCGAAGAGAAGTACTTCGTCAAACCCAGCCTGTACTCGGACCTCGCCGCCCTTGTGGGCGAATCCGCGGACAACCTTCCCGGCGTTCCGGGGGTCGGCCCCAAAACGGCTGCCAAATGGATCAATCTCTACGGCGGCCTCGAAGGCATCCTGGAGAACCTTGACGCCATCGGTGGCAAGGTTGGCGGGGCCCTCAAAGAGAACCTTGAGAACGTCAAGCGCAACCGCAGGCTCAACCAGTTGCTGACCGATCTCGAGTTGCCCATAAGTTTGGAGGACCTGCACGAGCCCCGTCCGGATCGCCAGGCGATTGAGGAGCTCTTTGAGGAGCTCGAATTCCGCACGCTCCGGACCCGTCTTTTCGATCTTTATGGTGACGACACTGCCGGCGCAGCGCCGGACACCATTGAAGCCCCTGAATTTTCCGTGCTCACGGATGCTGCAGGGCTCGAGGCCTTCTTCGCCGCCGGTTCCGGAGTGCGTTCTGCGCTGGCCGTGCAGCTGGTCCCCGGACGGATCGGTGATGATGCCAGCGCCCTTGCCGTTGTCAGGAACAACGGAGCAGCCTACATCGAACTGACAGGCCTTGATGCGACGGCTGAGTCTGTCCTGGCCCGGTGGCTCAAGGACCCCGAGGAAGCCAAGGTCCTGCACGAGTTCAAGTCGGCGCTCAAGTCTCTGCACAACCGTGGCCTCGGACTGGAAGGCGTAGTGGATGACACCTCCGTCTCGGGTTACCTGATCCAGCCGGACCGCCGCAGCTACGACCTCGCCGAGCTCGCGCAAGTTCATTTGAAGATCTCACTTGCGACGGCCGCAGCCCAGTCGGGTCAGCTGGAGCTCGACCTCTCCGGTGAAACTGACCAAGCTGCCGCAGCAGCGCTCGTCCAGCATGCCGCCGTCGTGCATGCCCTCAGCAAGCACTTCGAAAAGGAGCTTGCCGAGCGTAAGGCCGATGCGCTTCTTACAACGCTCGAACTTCCAGTGGCCCGCGTGCTGGCCCAGATGGAACTCACCGGCATTTTTGTGTCCACGGACCGCATGGATGAGCAGCTCGCAGACCTCACCAAGGTGATCGAGAACGCCCAGGAGCAGGCTTTCGCTGCGATTGGGCACGAGGTCAACCTCGGTTCGCCCAAGCAGCTCCAAACGGTGCTCTTCGACGAACTCGGCCTCCCCAAGACCAAGAAAATCAAGTCCGGCTACACCACGGATGCCGCGTCCTTGAAGGGTCTGCTGGAAAAGACCGGCCACGAATTCCTGGTTCAGCTCATGGCGCACCGCGAGTCCTCCAAGCTTGCCCAGATGGTGGAGACACTCAAGAAGTCCGTGGCGGATGATGCGCGCATCCACACCACCTACGCCCAGAACATCGCAGCCACGGGCCGCATCTCCTCCAACAACCCCAACCTCCAGAACATCCCGGTTCGCAGTGAAGAGGGCCGGCGTGTCCGGGGAATCTTCGTGGTCAGTGAAGGCTATGAGTGCCTGCTGTCCGCCGACTACTCGCAGATCGAAATGCGCATCATGGCACACCTGTCAGGCGACGAAGCGCTGATCCAGGCCTACCGTGACGGTGAGGACCTGCACCGCTTTGTTGGATCCCGGATCTTCAACGTTGCGCCGGCCGAAGTCACCAGCGCCATGCGTTCCAAGGTGAAGGCGATGTCCTATGGCCTGGCATACGGCCTGACGTCCTTCGGACTGTCCAAGCAGCTTGAGATCTCCGTGGATGAAGCACGGACGCTCATGAAGGACTACTTCGACCGCTTCGGCGGGGTGCGCGACTACCTGCGTGGGGTAGTGGACCAGGCCAGGACGGACGGCTACACGGCCACCATCGAGGGCCGACGCCGCTACCTGCCGGACCTGACCAGCACCAACCGGCAGGCTCGCGAGGCAGCCGAGCGCATCGCACTGAACTCGCCCATCCAGGGTTCAGCAGCAGACCTCATCAAGCGCGCCATGCTGGGCGTATCGGCAGAGCTCGCCAGCCAAGGCCTAAAGTCGCGCATGCTGCTGCAGGTGCACGACGAACTTGTGCTCGAGGTTGCGCCAGGAGAGCGCGAAGTCGTGGAGAAACTGGTGATTGAACAGATGGGATCGGCCGCTGAGTTGTCAGTCCCGCTCGATGTCCAGATTGGCGTCGGTTCCAGTTGGTACGAGGCCGGACACTAGTCCAGGCAGACATTCAAAGGATCGCTGGAGGGCGCGCCGCCGAGATGGTGGCGCGCCCTCGGGCGTCTGGCTAGGCTCGAGGACGTGGCCGATCCCAATGAACCAAATCTTGCAAAGTATGCCGTCCGGCGTTTCCCTGCCGTAGCCGATCCGGATGACGCAGGCTATAGCCGCTGCACCACATGGGTGCAGGCCGTGTCCCACGGTTTCCACGAGCGACGGCGTGATGACGAATTCCTGGCCAAGACCCTGGCGGCCTACCAAACAGACAATCGCGTGCTGACTGGCGTCTACGTCAATGGCAGCGTGCCTGATCACTCCCTGGGCGCCGAGGTTCCGGTGGCGACCTACGCCACCATGCGTAAGGCCTTGAACATTGGCTTTGGCCGCCAACTGGAATCCAACCTGGTCACCGCCGTAACAGTCCGCGGTACCCATCGGCGGAACGGGATCCTTCGTGGCATGATCACCGCCGACTTGGAAGCTGCCAAGGATGACGGCCTTTCCATGGCCGCCCTCACGGCGTCAGAGGCTTCCATTTATGGCCGCTTCGGCTTCGGTGTGGCCACCTTTGAGCGGAGCATCAAGGTTGATGCCGGCCCACGCTTCCGGCTGAGGGGCCTGCCGGAAGGCACCGTGGAAGTCGCCGATCCTTCCGTATTGTTGGACGTGGCCCCGCAGCTCTTTGATCGTGTCCAGCGACTCTCGCCGGGTTCCATTGACCGGCAGGAGTATTACCGACTGGCTGCCTCCGGTTCCATCGGTCATGACGGCAAGCCGGACACCTCTGTCCGCTGCGCCCTGCGTTACGACCTGTCCGGAAGGTTGGATGGCTACGTTTCCTACCGCTTCAAAGGCTGGGACCGCAAGCCGTACACCATGGAAATCGTGGACCTCGTCGCGGCAAGCAACGCGGCTTACCTTGACCTGTGGCGCTTCCTGGGCAGCATCGACCTCATTGACGAAGTGACCTGGGCTGAGGCGCCTGTGGATGACCCGCTGGCATGGGCCTTGGAGGATCCGAGGTGCATCGACGCCTCTGAAATCCGCGACATGCTGTGGCTCAGGATCCTCGATACTCCTGCTGCCCTGCGCGCCCGCAGCTTCCCGGTGGCCGGCAGGCTGGTGCTGGAGGTATCGGATTCTTTGGGTTTGGCAGGTGGCACCTGGGTTCTGGAGTCCGACGGCGGTGCTGCCGCCGTCGTGAATGACGCTTCGGGCGAGACGCCCGACCTCAGCCTGGACGTGGCGGATCTAGCGTCCATCTACCTGGGTGTGGTGTCGCCGGTGACGTTGGCGGCTGCCGGGCGCATCCAGGAGAAGGCTCCAGGAGCCGCCTTCCTCGCCCAGCAAATGTTTGCCGTAGAACGATCCGCGCACTGCCTGACGCACTTCTAGAAAGCATCAAAATAATCACAACCACATAGCCACAACCAGATAGGGACATCCATGGGGGATTCCAAGCGGCGGCCATTGGCCGGCCGGCGATCAGTGCTGCTGGGAATTGCGGGCCTTGCGTCCGTTGCCATGACCGCGTGCGCGGGTAGGGGCGGCCATAACGATCCCGCTGGTTCAAGCGCAAGCCCAGCTGCTCCAACGTCCCCGCGAACGGGTCCGGCCACACCGCCACCTTCCATAGCCGCCATGTCCAGCGAACAGGCAGCCGCTGCCCTCGCTCCTGCTGCGCGGAGCAAGCCCAAGGCGACACCAGACAAGCAACAGATCGTGGCGGAGTTCGCAGGAAGGCGCCCAAAGGAATGGGGGCTGCATGTGACGGGGGTCGTGAACAATTCACGGTCACAGCACGCGGCGCTAACGTTCGACGCCTGCGGCGGGCCCGGAGGCACAGGGTGCGATCACGCTCTGCTGCAAACCCTTCGTCGGCTCAACGTCCCTGCAACGCTTTTCATCAACAGCCGATGGATCCACGCCAACCCGTCACTGTCGGCCGAACTGGCCGCTGACCCGCTGTTCGAACTCGCCAATCACGGGACCGCCCACCTCCCGTTGTCAGTAAACGGTCAGGCGGCGTATGGCATCCAGGGAACAGCCACTGTTGCCGCTGCGTACGACGAACTCATGGGTAACCAGGCGATCCTGCAGGAGATCAGCGGAAAGGTCCCCCGGTTTTTTCGTCCGGGGACTGCGTTCTACGACGACGTCGCAGTAGAGATCACACGACGGCTCAGTATGCTGCCGGTCAACTTCACGGTCAACGGCGACGGCGGTGCTACGTTCTCGGCGGCCACTGTGGCCGCCGAAGTGGGGCGGATAGCGGCCGGGGACATCGTTATTTCACATTTCAACAGACCGGCTGCAGGCACTGCCAACGGCTATGCGCGCGCTTTGCCGCAGCTGCTGGACCAAGGAGTCTCATTTGCCCGTCTTGGAGACGTCTTGACGACGTAACACTCCTTTTGACCCTGCTTTGCCAATGCGACTAGAATAAACGGGCGTGTACTACGTGCATGCATCCATTTTGTACTAATCCACAAATCAGGATGACCCGGTATTTCGCCGTGTTCTGCCGTCCGGACCCGGGCGGCAGCGGTTTGCCTGACCGACTAACTATCCACAACGGAGCCCCTACTACATGACCATCACCTCCACCGAGAAGCCCGGTACCCCCGTAGTCGCCATTAACGACATCGGTACCGCTGAGGACTTCCTCGCAGCTGTCGACGCCACCATCAAGTACTTCAACGACGGAGACCTCGTCGAAGGTACCGTCGTCAAGGTCGACCGCGACGAAGTTCTGCTCGACATCGGTTACAAGACCGAAGGTGTCATCCCTTCCCGCGAGCTTTCCATCAAGCACGATGTTGATCCCGGTGACGTCGTCGCCGTTGGCGATCAGGTCGAAGCTTTGGTTCTCACCAAGGAAGACAAAGAAGGCCGTCTGATCCTCTCCAAGAAGCGTGCTCAGTACGAGCGTGCCTGGGGCGACATCGAGAAGGTCAAGGAAGAAGACGGTGTCGTTACCGGTACCGTCATCGAGGTTGTCAAGGGTGGCCTCATCCTGGACATCGGCCTGCGCGGCTTCCTGCCCGCATCGCTCGTGGAGATGCGTCGTGTCCGCGACCTCGCTCCGTACATCGGTCAGCAGATCGAAGCCAAGATCATTGAGCTGGACAAGAACCGCAACAACGTTGTGCTGTCCCGCCGTGCATGGCTCGAGCAGACCCAGTCCGAGGTTCGCTCCACGTTCCTCAACAAGCTGGAAAAGGGCCAGGTTCGTCCGGGCGTCGTTTCCTCCATCGTCAACTTCGGTGCATTCGTGGACCTGGGCGGCGTAGACGGCCTCGTTCACGTTTCCGAGCTGTCCTGGAAGCACATCGACCACCCGTCCGAGGTTGTCGAGGTTGGCCAGGAAGTCACCGTCGAGGTCCTCGAAGTGGATCTGGACCGCGAGCGTGTCTCCCTGTCGCTCAAGGCTACGCAGGAAGATCCGTGGCAGACCTTCGCCCGCACCCACGCCCTCGGCCAGGTTGTTCCGGGTAAGGTCACCAAGCTGGTTCCGTTCGGTGCGTTCGTTCGCGTCGAAGACGGCATCGAAGGCCTCGTGCACATCTCCGAGCTGGCTGTCCGCCACGTGGAGCTCGCAGAGCAGGTTGTCTCCGTTGGCGACGAACTGTTCGTCAAGGTCATCGACATCGACCTCGAGCGTCGCCGTATCTCCCTCTCCCTCAAGCAGGCTAACGAGGGCGTTGACGCTGACAGCACCGAGTTCGATCCCGCTCTGTACGGCATGGCCGCTGAGTACGACGAAGAGGGCAACTACAAGTACCCTGAGGGCTTCGACCCCGAGTCGAACGAATGGCTCGAAGGCTACGAGACCCAGCGCGCCGCTTGGGAGCAGCAGTACGCTGACGCCCAGACCCGCTGGGAAGCCCACAAGAAGCAGGTTGCCCAGCACGCTGCCGACGACGCTGCTGCTGCAACGTCCGGTGAGAGCGATTCCGGCACCACCAGCTACTCCTCGGAGCCGGCTGCTGCTGAGTCCAACACCGGCGGCGGCACCTTGGCGTCCGACGAAGCACTCGCCGCACTGCGCGAGAAGCTGACCGGCAACTAATTCCGCCTCCCTCACGGGATGTGCTGAATAGCCAAAGAAGGACCCCTGCCTCCGGGCAGGGGTCCTTCTTGGTTAAGCCAAAAGCGGGTGGTCGATCAGCGGGGAACGTCTACCCATTCAGTGCCCTCGCGTCGGAGGGTTGCTTGCCCGGCCGTCAAGGCGGCCACCCTTGCCCCGGCTTCGGCAATCTCCGCCGGATGGTCCTGCACGGCAACGCGAAGAATGGCGTTCCGGGCTTCATACGCGGTCCCAGCCATCACGTACCCGGCGCTGCGCAGTTCGTTCTCCAGGCGACCTGCGTCCGCGTGGGGACTCTCAATGGTGCACAATCGCAGCCGGCGTCGCTGGACCAGGGGAGCGAGATCCAAAGCAGTGGAGACCGATTCTGAGTAAGCGCGTACCAGACCTCCCGCACCCAGGAGGACCCCACCGAAATAGCGCACGACGACGGCACTCACGTCACTGAGGTCCGTCACCCCTGCCGCGGTTTCGCGTTTGATGATGGCCTCCAGCATGGGAACGCCCGCCGTGCCCGAGGGTTCGCCGTCGTCGCTGGATCGTTGAATCATCCGGTCAGGACCTAAGACGAAGGCTGAGCAGTGGTGCCGGGCGTCGTGGAATTCACGCCGAAGGTCAGTGACCAGGGAGCGCGCGGTTTCCTCATCGGGTGAACGCCGGAGGACTGTGATGAAACGGGACCGCCGGATCTCCAGCTCGTGGCGGCAATCCGCATCCGCGGCGAGTGTTGTGTACGTTGTCGCACGGCTGTCATCCTCATTTTCCACCGCTTCAGTCTAGTGTTGGAGGGTGCTGAAGATCGGGCTGACGGGCGGCATCGCCTCGGGGAAATCACTGGTGGCATCCAGGTTGCAGGAATTGGGCGCGATCCTTGTGGACGCAGACCTCATTGCGCGGGAAGTGGTGGAGCCGGGAACTCCGGGGCTGGCCCGCGTTGTGGCCGCATTCGGCCCCGGAATCCTCGATGCACATGGAAGGCTGGATCGGCCCAAACTTGGCTCCATCGTGTTCCAGGATCACTCTCAGCGCGAAGTGCTCAACGGCATCATCCATCCGCTGGTCCGCGAGGCTGCTGCGGCGATCGTGTCAGGTGCCGGCCCTGGTGAGATTGTCATCCAGGACATTCCGCTCCTTGTCGAAACCGGACAGGGCACCAACTTCCACTTGGTGGTGGTCGTGGACGCGCCGGATGATGTTCGCATCCAGCGCATGGTGGAGTTCCGCGGAATGACAGAGCAGGACGCCCGATCACGCATGGCGGCCCAGGCCACACGCCAGGCCCGCAACGCGGCAGCTGACGTCGTCCTGGACAATGCCGCAGGACGCCAGGAACTGCTCGCCGGCGTCGACTCACTATGGCGGAACCGCCTGGTCCCCTTCGCGGACAACCTGGCGCGGGGAGTAAGGGCACCGAGGAATATCGGCCCGGTCATGTCCAGTTCGCACGATGCCTGGGTGTCCCAGGCCGCACGACTGGCAGCCCGCATCACGGCGGCAGCACCTGACGAGGTCCTCGCAGTGGACCACATAGGTTCCACGGCGGTGCCAGGCCTGGCAGCGAAGGACGTGATCGACCTTCAACTCACTGTGGCCGATTTGGAGACGGCAGACCCGATCGCGCCTCTTCTGGCAAACGCCGGATTCCCCGCCGTGCCGCATATGGAACGAGATACCCCGAAGCCTTCCCAGGCCGAGCCCTCTCAGTGGCAGAAGCGTTTCCATGCCAACGCAGATCCGGGCAGGGCGGTGAACCTTCACGTTCGGGTAGCCGGCTCGCCCGGATGGCGTTATGCGCTGCTGTTCCGCGACTGGTTGCGCGCAGAACCGTCATCAGCGGCACTTTATCAGGCACACAAACTCGAACTGGCGACCGCGCTGGCGGGGGATCAGGGCACTGCTGCCTACGCTGACGCCAAGGAGCAGTGGTTCACCGAGATTGCCTGGCCGCTCATGGATGAGTGGGCCCGGCGCACACGCTGGATGCCGCCGTCGTATATGTCTTCTGCTGAAGGCAAACGCGGACAGTAGCTGTCCTAGGGCGGGGGTAGATTGGTTTCATGAGCCTTGCCCAGGAAATCAACCGTGTCGTCGCGCCTTTCGAAGTGATCAGTGAGTTCAAACCCGCCGGTGATCAGCCGACCGCCATCGCAGAACTGACCGAACGAATCAACAACGGTGAAAAAGACGTTGTCCTCCTCGGCGCCACTGGTACGGGTAAGAGCGCCACCACGGCATGGCTCATCGAACAGGTCCAGCGACCCACCCTGGTTATGGTCCAGAACAAGACCCTCGCCGCGCAGCTGGCCAATGAATTTCGGGAGCTGCTGCCCAACAATGCTGTTGAGTACTTCGTCTCCTACTACGACTACTACCAGCCCGAGGCATACGTAGCGCAGACGGACACATTCATCGAGAAAGACTCTTCCATCAATGAGGAAGTCGAAAGGCTCCGGCACTCGGCCACCAACGCCTTGCTGACCCGCCGCGACGTCATCGTGGTGGCCACGGTGTCGTGCATCTATGGCTTGGGTACGCCGGAAGAGTACATCGCCGGCATGGTCACGCTCCGCAAGGGCGCGGAGATGAACCGCGACCATCTCCTCCGGAAGTTCGTCTCCATGCAGTACGCCCGGAATGACATGGACTTCCACCGAGGCACGTTCCGCGTGCGTGGCGACACCGTGGAGATCATTCCCATGTACGAGGAACTCGCCATTCGGATCGAGTTCTTCGGTGACGAGATCGAAAACATCCAGACACTCCACCCCCTGACCGGGGAAGTGCTGCGGGACGAGGAAGAGATGTACGTTTTCCCGGCGTCGCACTACGTTGCCGGGCCTGAACGGATGGCCCGTGCCATCAAGCGGATCGAGGATGAACTCGCTGACCGCTTGAAGGTCCTCGAGGGCCAGAACAAGCTCGTGGAAGCCCAGCGGCTCCGGATGCGCACCACGTACGACCTCGAAATGATGCAGCAGATGGGTTTCTGCAACGGCATCGAGAACTACTCCGTGCACATTGACGGACGTAACCCCGGGACCGCTCCGCACTGCCTCATCGACTACTTCCCGGATGATTTCCTGCTGGTTGTTGATGAGTCGCACGTGACCATTCCGCAGATCGGAGCCATGTACGAGGGCGACATGTCCCGTAAGCGGAACCTCGTGGACTTCGGCTTCCGCCTGCCCTCGGCCATGGACAACCGGCCCCTCAAATGGGATGAGTTCCTGGAACGCATTGGCCAGACCGTGTATCTTTCGGCAACCCCCGGCAAGTACGAGCTGGGAAAGGCCGATGGCTATGTCCAGCAGATCATTCGCCCCACCGGCCTCATTGATCCCGAGGTTGTGGTCAAGCCCACCAAGGGCCAGATTGACGACCTTCTCGGTGAGATCAGGACCCGCACGGAGAAGAACGAGCGCGTCCTTGTCACAACATTGACCAAGCGGATGGCCGAGGACCTCACGGATTACCTCGTGGGACACGGCGTCAAGGTGGAGTACCTGCACTCGGACGTGGACACCCTGCGGCGCGTGGAACTGCTCCGCGAACTTCGGATGGGCGTCTTCGATGTCCTGGTGGGCATCAACCTGCTCCGCGAAGGCCTGGACCTGCCTGAAGTTTCCCTTGTCAGCATCCTGGATGCGGACAAAGAAGGCTTCCTGCGTTCCTCCACCTCCCTGATCCAGACCATCGGCCGTGCCGCCCGTAACGTTTCGGGCCAGGTGCATATGTACGCTGACAGGGTCACCGACTCCATGGCCCATGCCATTGAAGAGACCAACCGCCGCCGAGCCATCCAGGTGCAGTACAACACCGACCACGGCATCGACCCCCAGCCGTTGCGCAAGAAGATTGCCGACATCACCGATCAGCTGGCCAAGGAAGACGCGGACACCCAGGAACTGCTCAATAACAACCGGCTGGCCAAGGGCGGCAAGCGTGGCAAGTCGGCCGCCAAGGGTGCCGCTACGGTTCGGCAGGACGGCCTCGCCGCGGCTCCCGCCGAGGACCTTGTGGGTCTCATTGAGCAGCTGACCGAACAGATGCACGGCGCAGCTGCTGAACTGCAGTTCGAAGTCGCTGCCCGAATCCGTGATGAAGTCAAGGAGTTGAAGCGCGAATTACGGCAGATGCAGTCAGCCGGGCACGCCTAAGGTAAGGTTTAGGTCACGTAGGGGAGTATCCCAAGCGCTACGTCCGTCAGCACGCAAGGCACAGATGCCTCGCCGGACCTAGCGGGCCGCCAACATTTGCATTCACCGCACCCTGGCAGGCCGGAGAGACTTACACCGCTTTCCCGTACCCTGCGAAAGGCACCTTTAATGCAGCTTCCCGTCTGGTTCGAGATCGGCTCCTTTGTCGTCCTCGGAATCATCTTGGCTATCGACCTCCTGTTGGTCGTCAAGCGTCCCCACGAACCTTCCATGAAGGAAGCCGGCCTGTGGGTCGGCTTCTATGTTGCACTTGCCCTGCTGTTTGCAGTGGCCATGTTCATTTTCGCCGGCCCGGAATACGGCGGGCAATTCGTCGCCGGCTGGGTCACTGAGTACAGCCTCAGTATCGATAACCTCTTCGTCTTCATCATCATCATGGCGCGCTTCTCGGTGCCGCGTAAGTACCAGCAGGAAGTGCTGATGGTGGGCATCATCATCGCGCTGATCCTCCGCGGTATCTTCATTGCCCTGGGCGCGGTAGTCATCGAGCAGTTCAGCTGGGTCTTCTATATCTTCGGCGCCTTCCTCCTCTGGACTGCCTGGAAGCAGGCCCGGGACTCCGGCGAAGACGAGGAAGATACCGAGAACCCGCTGATTGCCCGGATCCGCAGGGTCCTCCCGATGTCCGAGAAGTTTGATGGCAACAAGATCCGCACCGTGGTGGACGGCAAGAAGGTCTTTACCCCCATGTTGATCGTTTTCATCACGATCGGACTCACTGACCTCCTGTTCGCCGTGGACTCCATACCTGCGATCTTCGGCCTGACCCAAAGCGCCTTCATTGTGTTTACTGCGAACATCTTCGCCTTGATGGGTCTGCGCCAGCTGTACTTCCTCCTCGGTGGACTCATGACGCGCTTGGTGTACCTGAAGCACGCCCTGTCAGTGATTCTGGCCTTCATCGGCGTCAAGCTTGTCCTGCACGCCATGCACGTCAACGAGCTTCCGTTCATCAACGGTGGCCACCACATCGAATGGGCTCCTGAGATCCCCACCTATGTGTCCCTGGCGGTCATCGTGGGAACCATCATCGTTGCTGTCGTAGCTAGCCTGATGAGCCCGGCAGCACGCCAGGCCACGTTGGATGCACGGTTGGAAGAGGACGCACGCAAAAGCATGAGCGAGGCAGAGTAACTGACCTCCAAAAGTTGTAGTCTCGTGAAGTGACTACCACTTCAACAACGGCGCTGGACCCACAACGGGTTCAGCGCCGTTCTGTTTTCCTGCTCAGTTCAGCACAGCTGCTTAGCGGCGTTGGCAATGGGGCTACACTTTCCATTGGGTCTTTGCTGGCTGTGGACTTATCGGGTTCTGAGGCCTGGGCAGGATCCATCACCACCGTCCTGACACTGGCTGCAGCAATCGCAGCGCTGCCGCTGGCCGGGCTGGCTGAAGCGCGCGGCAGGCGCGTAGGACTTGTCACCGGCTTGGTTGGTGCAATGCTCGGTGCTCTGCTCATCATCGCCGCAGTAATGAGCCAGTCATTCGTGCTGCTTTTGCTGGGCGCGGCCTTCCTTGGCCTGGGCACGGCGGCGAACCTGCAGGCGCGTTTCGCCGCCGTCGACCTCGCTGAACCGGAGCACCGGGGAAGGTCACTGTCCACGGTGGTCTGGGCGATCACCATCGGCGCAGTCGCAGGGCCAAACTTGATTCAGCCGGGCGCCGCAGTTGGTGCAGCACTTGGCCTGCCGCCCATTGCGGGTCCCTTCGTGTTCTCAGCAGTGGGGCTGTTCCTGGCGGCCAGCCTATTGTTCGCAGGCCTGAGGCCGGATCCATTGTTGCTGTCCCGGCGCTTGGCGTCCGAAGCAAGCCTTGACGGGGAGCCAGGGGTGCAGCCCGCCAAGGGAACCATCCGTTCCGGTCTTCGTGCCGTCCGTTCATCACCGCGCGCCATTCTTGCCCTCGCGGCGGTCGTCGCTGCCCACGGCGTCATGGTGGCGGTCATGTCGATGACACCGCTGCATCTGCAGCAGCTTGTGGGCGGATCCCACGCAGGGCACCATGGTGGAACCACCGACAGCACAGATGCACTGGTGGTTATCGGGCTCACGATATCCCTCCACATTGCAGGTATGTTCGCCCTATCGCCCCTCTGGGGTTGGCTGACGGACAAGGCCGGGCGGTTTCAGACCATCGCCATGGGCCACGGCCTCCTGCTGGTGGCGGTGTTCATCGCTGGATTCGGCCAGCATGAACCGGCATTGGTAACCGCAGGGCTGGTTCTCTTGGGTTTGGGATGGTCCGCGGCAACCATCGCTGGATCAACGTTGTTGGCCGAAAGCGTCGCGCCTGACCAGCGGGTGACCGTGCAGGGTGTCTCGGACACCCTGATGGGTGCAGCCGGAGCGATCGGCGGTGCTACGTCCGGCCTGCTCCTTGCCTGGATCGGCTATCAAGGGCTCAATATCGCTTCGAGCGTTCTCGCCGCAGCGGTGCTGGCCCTGACGGCCATCACGGCAGCCCGCCAGCGGACGCAAGCCTCCGCAAGCGGGCCACCGGGTGGCGCGTCCACCTAGCGGTTTGCGCGCACCATGCCGAACAGCCGCCCAAAGATGCCCTCACCGTCTTCGCCGATGCCGTCATGGTGGAAGTCCGACGTGACCCAGGTCTGAAGACCTCGCACTGCCGCAGCGGTTTCAAGGGAAAGATCGTGATCCACGTAGATATCGTCCTTGTACACGGCCGCGGCAACGGGAACCGTGTTGGACGCTAGTCGGGTGGGGTCGTATAGCGGTTTCCAGTCCTTCTTGGCGGCCAGCTGTTCAGCCACGTCGCCTAAGGGAACGAGCGCCGGATCCTGTTCGAAGTACCACGGATACACCATTTCGCCCGTGAGCAGAGGCTCCTCGGCCTCGGGCTTGAACTCAGGGTAGTCCTCCAAAACGCGCCAGGCGGCCCAGTTGGTTGCTTCTCCTTGACCGTAGATGGATTCGTGCAGGACGGCGTAGAGCGGATTAGCCGCCCGGCTCACGAGTCCCCGTACTTGTTCGAGGAACGCCTCGGACAACCGCTCTCCGGAAGGTGTGTCGATGAACGCGTCTTCCAACAGGTAGTGCAGTGCATCAACCCGGGTGTTGCCGCCCAGGAAGGATCCCACCATTTGGAAGCGCTCGGGCGTCAACTGTTCGCCACTGGCCAGGAATTCAGGCTGCTGCTCCAGGTGGCGGGCGATCCGCGTGACTTTCTCCCGGTCCTCCGGGTACCACGAGAAATACTCCGCGTTCCTCGCGGCGACGCGATTAAAGGTTGCTTGGTAGACGCGGTCCGCCGGGCCGTGGAGCGGGGCCAGGCCGCCGGTGATGAGGACCTCGCGTAGTCCCTCCGGCGCGAAGGACAGGTATGTCAGCGCGCAGAACCCGCCGAAGCTCTGCCCCAGCACTGACCACGGGCCGGAGCCCAGGACACCCCGGATGAGTTCGGCGTCCGCCACGATGGAATCGGCGCGGAAGTGGGTCAAATACTCGGCCTGGGCCGGGGCGTCGCCACGGAGCTCCAGTGATTTTTGTTCAACGGGCGTAGACAACCCGGTGCCGCGCTGGTCCAGCATCAGGATGCGGAAGTCCTTCGCGGCCGCCTTCATCCACCCGGAAAGCGAGGTGACACGGTTACCCCGGCCGCCGGGTCCACCCTGCAGAAACAGGAGCCACGGTAGCTTGGCTGTTTCCTCCGCCGAATGGTCACTGGAAGAGTACTCCCGGGCGAAGATGGTGATCCTCTCGCCGGGGACCTCTGCCTGGTGAACCAAAGGGACCCTGAAGTAGTGCTCCGCCGTCCGCAGTCCACGGAATTCGTGGCGTGCACGGATGAGGTGCCTGCCGGCGGAGGGCCGCTCCTCAGCCACAGATAGTTCAGCCATGGGTAAGAACCTCTTTCGCCTCACCGACGTTCGCGCCAAAGGCCTGGAGTGCCTCGCCGGTCAGCCTGAACGTCGACCATTCCTCCATCGGGAAGGCACCCAGGCTCTTGTAGAACTTGATGGAAGGCTCATTCCAGTTCAGGACGCTCCACTCCACCCGGGCGTAGCCACGGTCGACGGCGGTGGCGGCCAGATGCTGCAACAGCGCCTTGCCGTGGCCCTCGCCACGGGCTTCGGGAACCACGTAAAGGTCCTCGAGGTAGATGCCGTAGACGCCTTCCCATGTGGAGTAATTCAGGAACCAGAGCGCGAATCCCTGTACTGTGCCAGCGCTGTTTTCCGCGATGGTGGCATAGACGCGCGGGTTCTCGCCAAAGAGTACTTCGCTGAGCATGGCCGGGGTGTTCTTAACCGCGTCCGGTTCCTTTTCATAGATCGCAAGATCGTGGATCATACGCAGGATGGCAGGGACGTCTTCGACGGTGGCGGGGCGGATTACACTCATGCATTCGAGCTTACTAGGGGCTTGCCGGCTTCCTACCTCCAGGCCAGCGCGGACGTTCCATAAGGCACAGGCGGCTGCCGGTACCTTAGCGGGACGCCCTCAACCACGAGGGGCGGCCCCACAAAACTGAGCCGGCCGTAGGGGCTGTCCGCTTCAAGGTGCTCCGGCTCATGCAGTGGGCTCACAGGGATGCCTTGGTTGCCGGAAGGCAGGGCGAACAGTTCCTCGGCCGTCCGACCCAAGGAGAGCTCCGCTGATCCACCGGCTCCAGTCCTTATTCGCTCGGTTAGTAAAGCCAGCACCGCCGCCGCAAGCCCATAGCCCGTGGCGTGATCAAGGGCCTGGACTGGTAGCGCGCCCGGCTTCCACCCGTCGTCGTCATGCTGTCCGTAACGCTCCGCGATTCCGCAGGCTGCCTGAACAAGGCTGTCGAAGCCCCTCCGGCCTTTCCACGGTCCGCTGATTCCCCAAGCTGTCAACGTCGCCACCACCAAGTCAGGCCGTACGGCCGACAGAGCGTCCGGGCCTAATCCGAATCTGTCCAGGCCGCCGTCGCGGTAGCCGGTAACCACCACATCCGCTGAGGCGACAAGACCGTGAACAGCTGCCAAGACGTCGGCATTCTCGAAATCGGCTTCAGCACTGCGCTTGTCGAACCCGGCGTCAATGAAGGCATCGATCAGTTCCGGAAGGGCGGGCGGGTCGATACGCAACACGTCCGCGCCCAGTGCACCCAGAAGGCGGGTGGCAGTGGGCCCGGCGATGACCCGTGTCAGGTCAAGTACTTTCAAACCCTCCAACGGCCGGAGCGGGTTCTCGGCCGGTACCCACGAAGTGGCACCCTGGCGTCCGGACGGTGCAGCTGAACGGGAGAGGCTGATCCATGGACCGGAGCGTGCCGCAGAATGCATGGGTGAGGAAACCCATTCCTCGCGGCCCCGGACAGCGGCAGCCACACCCCTGTGTGCCACGATCGCAGTCTCGGCCTCCAAGGACGTCATCGATGACAGGGCACGGTCTACGTCAAGCGGCACCCTGGCCGAGAGCGCTTCCATCAACCGTGCTGCGTGGTGGGGATAGTTGGCATGCAGGCGGATCCAACCGTCCGCTGTACGCCGGAAGCCCGACGTCGGGGCGAATCCTTGGGGTATGCGGCCCGCAATCCGAAGGTGACCCAGCGAATCGAAAGAGGCCGCGGTCAGCCCTGAGTCAACGGAGTATCTCCCTGGAGATCCGGTCAATGCGTTCAGCGCTGTGGCGGCGCCCTGAACCGAGGCGAGAGCCAAACCCTCGACGTCCAGGCGTCCGCCGCCCCACCAGCGACGTGAACCGGTGCAGGCCGCCGGCGGTTCCTTGCGTATGGCTTCCACTTCCCGCAATCCGGCGGTCAGGTCAGGGACGGATTCCACGGCGCCAGGACCTAGAGCCTGTTGACGTCTGTCACCCGGACCACGGCGGTGCCGGACTCATCGGACTCAGCCAAGTCCACGTCGGCAGAGATTCCCCAGTCGTGGTTGCCCGCCGGGTCGTCAAAGATCTGCCGGACCTTCCACGTCCCTGGTTCCTCGGTGATGATGAGTAACCCGGGACCCCGCGCGTCAGGACCAGTGCCGATGTCGTCATGTTCGTCGAAGTAATCGTCCAAGACTTCTTCCCATCGCTCTGCGTCCCAGCCTGCATCGGCGTCCAGTTCGCCCAACGCCGTGGAGCCCTCGTCTGCGAAAAGTTCAACCCTGCGGAACATCTCGTTCCGAACCATGACCCGGAAGGCCCGGATGTTGGAGGTCAGGAGCGGCGGCGGGGGCGGGGGAGCGTCGTGGGGCGTGGGGGCCAAGCCGGAAGTGAGCTCTTCCCACTCGTCCAGAAGGCTGGAATCCACTTGGCGGACCAGCTCACCCAGCCACGCGATGAGATCTTCAAGGTCTTCACGGAGCGAATCCTGGGGCACTGTCTGCCTCAGCGCGCGGAACCCGTCCGCCAGATAACGCAGGACGATGCCCTCCGAGCGGGCCAAACCATAGAACTGCACAAACTCGCCAAAATTCATGGCGCGCTCGTACATATCCCTGATGATCGATTTCGGAGCAAGCTCGAAGTCGCCCACCCAGGGGGCGGCCTTGCGGTAGACCTCAAAGGCCTCGCCAAGAATCTCCGCCAGGGGCATGGGATAGGTAACTTCGTCCAGCATGGCCATGCGTTGGTCATACTCAATTCCGTCAGCCTTCATGGCGGCAACGGCTTCGCCCCGGGCCTTCTTCTGCTGGGCGGAGAGAATCTGGCGCGGCTTCTCCAGTGTTGACTCAATGACCGAGACAACATCCAGTGCGTAGGAGGGAGACTCAGGATCCAGGAGCTCCAACGCAGCAAGCGCGAAGGGGGAGAGCGGCTGGTTGAGGGCAAAGTTTGCTTGCAGATGAACAGTCAGCCGGACTGAGCGCCCTTCTGCCTCCTGTTCCTCCTCCGGGATGCGTTCCACCACACCCGCGGCCAGGAGTTCCCGGTAAATCCCCAAGGCCTTCTTCATCAGCTTGAGTTGCGCGGGGCGGCTCTCATGGTTCTCACTGAGCAGGCGCCGGGTTGCCTGAAAGGGGTCGCCCGGGCGTTCCATGAGGTTCAGCAGCATCGCGTGGGTGACGGTGAAGCTTGAAGTCAAAGGCTCGGGTACCGACTCGACGAGTCGCTTGAACGTAGGTTCGCCCCAGGACACGAATCCTTCCGGAGGTTTCTTCTTCACCACTTGGCGCAGTTTCTTCTGGTCATCGCCAAACTTGGCGGTGGCCTTGGCCATGGCCTTGGTGTTTTCCACCACGTGGTCCGGAGCCTGAACCACCACGGTGCCGGCGGTGTCATAGCCGGCCCGTCCGGCGCGTCCGGCAATCTGGTGGAACTCCCGCGAGTTGAGAGACCTGGTGCGGACGCCGTCGTACTTGCTCAGTGCCGTCAACAGCACTGTCCGGATGGGCACGTTAATGCCGACCCCCAATGTGTCGGTTCCGCAGATCACTTTGAGGAGGCCGGCCTGCGCGAGCTGCTCCACCAGGCGGCGGTACTTGGGCAACATGCCGGCGTGGTGGACCCCAATGCCGTGCCGGACCAGTCTGTTGAGTGTCTTTCCGAAGCCGGCGGCAAACCTGAATCCCGCAATCAGCTCCGCGATCCGGTCCTTTTCGGCCCGGCTGCACATGTTGATGCTCATGAGGTTCTGGGCACGCTCAATGGCTTCTGCTTGGCTGAAATGGACCACATAAACGGGAACCTGCTTGGTCGAGAGCAGTTCTTCCAGCGTCTCGTGAACAGGAGTCAGATGGTAGTAGTGGTGCAACGGAATCGGGCGTTCCGCAGAACTTACTGTGGTGGTGGTCCGGCCCGTTAGCTCAGCCAGACCCGTTTCGAACCGGGAGACATCGCCCAGGGTCGCGGACATAAGGAGGAACTGCGCCTGCGGGAGTTCCAGGAGCGGCACCTGCCAGGCCCAACCGCGCTGGGGGTCGGAGTAGAAGTGGAACTCGTCCATGATCACGGAGCCCAACTCTGCCGCGGAGCCTTCGCGGAGGGCGATGTTGGCGAGGATTTCCGCGGTGCAGCAAATGATGGGGGCATCTTGGTTTACACCGGAATCACCGGTGATCATGCCAACGTTTTCTGCACCAAAGATCTCGCAGAGCGCGAAGAACTTTTCGGAGACGAGAGCCTTGATCGGCGCCGTGTAGTAGCTCCGCTGGCCACGTGCCATCGCCTCGAAGTGCGCTGCGATGGCTACCAGGGATTTTCCGGAGCCCGTGGGGGTGGCGAGGATGACGTTGGCGCCGGCAGCCAGCTCCATGATCGCTTCGTCCTGCGCCGGGTAGAGCTGCAGCCCACGGCTCTCAGTCCACTCCACGAACCGTGTGTAGATTTCGTCCGGGTCCAAGGGACCGGTAGCGGTGGAACCGGGGAGCTGATCTAGAAGTTTCATTGGTTTCCAGCTTAGTGCCCGGACGGTTTAGGCTCGGCCCAGCAGGAATGCCAGCGGCGAGGAGGCTTTTATGAACTGGGATCCGTCCAAATATGTTGAATTTGGCAACCATCGTGACCGGCCGTTCCATGACCTTGTAGCAAGGGTCCAGGCCAGCGAACCAAGGAAAGTCATTGACCTCGGCTGCGGCCCCGGAAACCTGACCGCTACGCTGGCTGACCGCTGGCCGGATGCCAGCGTCGTGGGCATCGACTCGTCGGAAGAAATGCTCCTCAAGGCCGAGACGCTCGCGCAGCAGTCCCTCCCGTTCCAATACAGCCAGTTGACCTTCCAACAGGGCGATATAGCCGGCTGGGCTCCGGATGCGGACACTGACGTGGTGGTCACGAATGCCGCCCTCCAGTGGGTTCCCGGGCATCAGGAGATGCTGGGCGCCTGGCTTCGCGACCTCACGCCGGGGGCTTGGTTTGCCTTGCAGGTACCGGGCAACTTCACCTCGCCATCCCACACGCTCATGCGGCAACTGGCGGAATCCCCTTCATGGTCGGCCCGTCTTGGCGGCGTGCTTCGGCACGATGGCGCGGTGGGCAGTCCTGCGGACTACCTGGGCATCATGCTCGACGCCGGATGTGCGGCAGACGCTTGGGAAACCACCTACCAGCAGGTGCTGCAAGGGGAAGATCCCGTACTGGAGTGGGTGCGCGGCACGGGACTTCGTCCGATATTGGCAGTCTTGTCTCCGGAGGAGGCCGCGGCCTTCGAAGGGGAATATTCGGCTCTGCTTCGTGAGGCCTACCCTTCGACGAGCCACGGAACAGTCTTCCCGTTCCGTCGTATTTTCGCCGTCGCCCAAAAGACCGCATGAACCGGCAGGATGCTTGGCCGCGCGTAGCATTCAGTTTCCTGCGCTGTGACGGCTTGTCCCGTGCCGACGTCGCTGGTCTAATTCTCGGCATGGACCAAGGACGTTTCGAAGAAAAGATGACCCGGCCGGAGCAGGCACCAGGCCGGAGTTCCTCGTGACTCCCACGGGAGATTTTCCAGGCAGCTGGCGCCCCAACACCAGCAGTGCCGTTGCGCTGTTTGAACAGTTGAGATTGCGGATCATTGAACTCGTGGATGCCGGAGTCCTTGCCGTTGGCGCCAAGCTTCCTCCCGTTCGCAATCTGGCCGGGGTGCTGGACGTCGCTCCGCACACGGTGGCCCGTGCTTACAAGGAATTGGAAGCAGCAGGCGTAGTGGCAACGCGGGGGCGCAACGGTACCGTGGTCTGCGCACGGGATGATCGCTGGGGAGCGCTGGCCGGTGTCGCCGCACAATATGCCGCCGCCGCGAAAGCCCAAGGAGCCTCATTCGCCGAGGCAGTGCAGCTTCTTGCCGCGGCCTATGACGCTGACTGATACCGATCGGTAGCATGTGAGGCACGACATGGAAATTCGAAGAAGTTTTCGATTAGCATTGGTAGGTGCCCAAAGCCTTAGCTGAAGATACCGCCATGGATGCCATAAACGGCGTCTCCGTCCTTCCCCATACCAAACCCGCCAAGCCGGATCTTTCCCGCTTGGTGGTCAAGGGTGCCAGGGAACACAATCTGCGAAACGTGGATCTCGATCTTCCCCGTGACGCCATGATCGTGTTCACGGGACTCTCCGGTTCCGGCAAGTCATCCCTGGCTTTCGACACCATCTTCGCCGAAGGCCAGCGCCGCTACGTGGAGTCGCTGTCCGCGTACGCACGCCAGTTCCTTGGCCAGGTGGACAAGCCTGATGTCGATTTCATCGAGGGTCTGTCTCCTGCGGTATCCATCGACCAGAAGTCCACCAGCAAGAATCCGCGTTCAACCGTGGGCACCATCACCGAAATTTACGACTATATGCGTTTGTTGTGGGCGCGCGTAGGCCGTCCGCACTGTCCTGTTTGTGGCGAGCCTATCGCCCGGCAGACGCCGCAACAGATTGTGGATCAGCTCCTGGAACTGGATCCGGGCACGCGGTTCCAGGTGCTGGCGCCGGTTGTTCGAGGGCGCAAGGGCGAATTTGTTGATCTCTTCAAGGAGCTCACCGCGAAGGGCTATTCCCGTGCCCGGGTGGACGGCGAACTGGTTCAGCTAAGCGATCCTCCCAAGCTTGGCAAACAGTTCAAGCACACCATCGAGGTAGTGGTGGACCGCCTGGTGGTCAAGGAAGAGATCAGCCAGCGGCTCACTGATTCCGTGGAGACGGCCTTGGGCCTTGCCGAGGGCCGGGTGCTGGTGGAGTTCGTGGACCTCGATGCCCAGGATCCTGAGCGCATACGCGCTTTCTCAGAGAACCTGGCGTGCCCCAACGAGCACCCCCTGGCCATCGACGAAATTGAGCCCCGCTCATTCTCCTTCAACAACCCCTTCGGTGCCTGCTCTGCCTGCAGCGGCATCGGTACCCGGCTGGAAGTGGATGAAGAACTGATCGTTCCCAATCCGGAGCTCTCCCTGGGCGAGGGTGCCATTGCTCCCTGGGCCCTCGGCACAGCGACAACGGAATACTGGAACCGACTTCTGGAGGGCCTGGCACACGAACTTGGCTTCTCCATGAAGACATCATGGGAGAAGCTGCCCAAGGACGTCCGCAATACCGTGCTGCATGGCAAAGACCACAAGGTTGTTGTCCAGTACAAGAACCGCTTTGGTCGTGAGCGTAAATACAGCACCGGCTTTGAAGGCGCAATCCAGTACGTCCACCGTAAGCACGGAGAAACGGACTCCGACTGGGCCCGCGACCGGTACGAAGAGTACATGCGCCAGATTCCCTGCCCTGAGTGCAACGGAGCGCGCCTCAACCCGGCATCGCTGTCCGTGCTCATCAACGGGAAGTCGATCGCCGAGGTCGCTGCCCTGCCGATGCGTGAGTGCGCGGAGTTCCTGGGCAGTCTTACCCTGACCAACAGGGAAGCCCAGATTGCCAACCAGGTGCTGAAGGAGATCCAGGCGCGCCTGACCTTCCTCCTGGACGTCGGGTTGGAGTACCTCAACCTGGAGCGCCCTTCGGGGACTTTGTCTGGTGGCGAGGCCCAGCGCATCCGACTGGCCACCCAGATCGGCTCCGGCCTGGTGGGCGTCCTCTACGTTTTGGATGAGCCATCCATTGGCTTGCACCAGCGTGACAACCGGCGGCTGATCGAGACGCTCACCCGCCTCCGGGACCTGGGTAACACCCTGATTGTGGTGGAGCATGACGAAGACACCATCCACGAAGCGGACTGGGTGGTTGACATCGGACCGGGTGCCGGCGAACACGGCGGCCAAGTGGTGCACTCCGGAACCTACAAGGAACTTCTGGAGAACACTGACTCACTGACGGGTGACTACCTGTCCGGACGCCGCAAGATAGATGTCCCCACCAAACGCCGTAAGTATGACAAAAAGCGTGAACTCAAGGTTGTTGGCGCCAGGGAGAACAACCTCAACAACGTTGACGCCACGTTCCCCTTGGGGCTCTTCACAGCGGTGACCGGCGTCAGTGGCTCCGGCAAGTCCACATTGGTGAACGAGATCCTGTACAAGGTCCTAGCCACCAAGCTTAACGGCGCCAAGCAGGTTGCAGGACGTCACCGGACGGTGGCTGGACTGGAGCACCTGGACAAAGTGGTCCACGTAGATCAGAGCCCGATCGGCCGTACACCCCGGTCCAACCCGGCCACATACACCGGCGTCTTCGACAACATCCGGAAACTGTTCGCTGAGACCACCGAAGCCAAGGTGCGTGGATACCAGCCCGGTCGGTTCTCGTTCAACGTCAAGGGCGGGCGCTGCGAGGCCTGTTCAGGCGACGGCACGTTGAAGATCGAGATGAACTTCCTGCCGGACGTTTACGTACCTTGCGAAGTGTGCCACGGCGCCCGGTACAACCGGGAAACCCTTGAGGTTCACTACAAGGGCAAGACCATTGCCGACGTCCTGAACATGCCCATCGAGGAAGGTGCACAATTTTTCGCTGCGTTCACTCCGATCGCTCGGCATTTGAACACTTTGGTGGATGTGGGCCTTGGCTACGTCAGGCTTGGCCAGCCCGCCACCACACTGTCGGGCGGCGAGGCCCAGCGCGTGAAGCTGGCTGCAGAGCTCCAGAAGCGATCCAACGGGCGCAGCATCTACGTCCTTGACGAGCCCACCACGGGCCTGCACTTTGAGGACATCCGCAAGCTGCTCATGGTTCTTCAGGGCTTGGTGGACAAAGGCAATACTGTGATCACTATCGAGCACAACCTGGACGTCATCAAGTCGGCGGACTGGATCGTGGACCTTGGCCCCAATGGTGGTTCGGGCGGCGGAAAGATCGTGGCCACTGGAACGCCTGAACAGGTGGCAAAATCTACGGACAGCCACACCGCGACCTTCCTGGCCGAGGTTCTCGGTTAGTTACACACGCATGTCCGGGAGGCCTTCGAGGGAATATGTCCACGACCTTGGAAGTATTCCGATAGCGGCATGCGAGTTTCAGGCATGCCGCTACTCGTGAGAAACTAACCCGGTGACTCAAACAACGGTGCCCGTAATATTCGATCTGGACGGCACCCTTGTCGATCCTGCCGGTGGTATCACGGGAGGCATTTCTGCGGCCCTCCGGGAAATGGAACTCCCTGTTCCGGAACAAGCTGTGCTGAATTCCATGGTGGGTCCCAAACTCAGCGATTCCCTCCTGCATTTGGCGAACGTCCCCAGCGAATTGGTGGACGAAACCATTGAGCGATACCGGCGCCACTACAAAGACACCGGTATTGGCCAAAGCAAGCTGTACCCGGGAATATTCGATCTCCTCGAATTCTTCGCGGAGACCGGCCGGCCCATCGCGGTAGCCACCCAGAAGCCGCAGTCAATTGCGCGGCTCGTGCTCAAACATCACAAAATTGCTGACTTCTTTGTCTCCATCCGCGGGGCTGCGGACGACGAATCCCTGAAGGCCAATACGGCGTCCGGCAAAGTTGAGATCGTCGGCGCGGCGTTGAATGATCTTCACTCCCAACCGGCCGTCATGGTTGGGGACAGGCATCAGGACGTCGCGGGCGCATTGGCCAACGGGTTGGACTGCATCGGGGTCAGTTGGGGATTCGCGCCGGACGGTGAACTTGCGGAAGCCGGAGCAGTCGCCGTAGTAGACACTGCCCTCGAGCTGCGCACCAAAATTGAAGAACTTGACGCTGTCCGCGCGGCAGCCCTGAGCGAGGTACAAAACGATGGCAGTCTTTGATGCGATCCGCTGGACAACCCGTGGCTTGATTTCTTCCACGTGCCGTCCTACGGTCATTGGGCTGGAGAACGTTCCCAAGGATGGGCCGTTCATCGTAGCCCCCAATCACCTCTCCTTCCTGGACAGTGTCATCGTTCAGGCACTCATGCCCCGCCCCGTTGCCTTTTTTGCCAAGGCGGAGTATTTCACCACCAAGGGCGTCAAAGGTGCCGTGATGAAGTCGTTCTTCGAGGCAGTGGGTTCCATTCCCGTCGAGCGTGGCGAACAGGCGGCCAGCGTGCAGGCGCTCAAGACGCTCCTGGACATACTGGAATCGGGTAAGGGCATCGGCATCTACCCTGAAGGTACGCGTTCCCGGGATGGCATTCTCTACCGTGGCAGGACGGGCGTGGGTTGGCTTGCCTTGACCACGGGGGCTCCGGTGATACCGGTAGGTCTGATTGGCACCGAGAAGTTGCAGCCTGCGGACAAGAACGCGGTCCGCCCCCAGCACTTCACCATGAAGGTGGGCGAACCCCTCTATTTCGACAAGACAGGCCCGGACCATTCCCTGCCCGCTCGCCGCGAAGTCACCGACAAGATCATGGACGCCATAGCCCTGCTGAGCGGACAGGAACGGTCCACGAGCTACAACCAAAGTAAATCGGTTGACTAGCGGGCACTGCCGCAACGCCGTGGCAATGAGTGACGTTCCGGTTCACTAGACTGGAAACGTGGCAGATCCAGCAAGTTACCGCCCCCAAACGGGGGAAATTCCCACCACGCCGGGCGTCTATCGTTTCCGTGACCCCCATGGCCGCGTCATCTATGTGGGCAAGGCAAAGAACCTCCGCTCCAGGCTGAATTCGTACTTCGCCAACCCGGCAGCCCTTCTTCCCAAGACCCATGCCATGGTCCACGCGGCCAGCAGCGTTGAATGGACTGTGGTGGGCAGCGAGCTGGAGTCGCTGCAATTGGAATATACGTGGATCAAGGAATTCAAACCACGGTTCAACGTCGTGTTCCGGGACGACAAGACCTATCCCTATCTTGCCGTCACCATGGGGGAGAAGTACCCCCGGGTGCAGGTCATGCGCGGCGAGAGAAGGAAGGGCACCAGGTACTTCGGTCCATACACGGCCGGAGCCATCAGGGAAACCATGGACACGCTCCTACGGGTTTTCCCCGTCCGGAGTTGCAGCGCTGGCGTCTTTAAGCGCGCTGAGTCCAGCGGACGGCCCTGCCTTTTGGGTTACATCGACAAATGCTCGGCACCTTGTGTTGGCCGGGTCACTCCCGATGAGCACCGTGGCCTTGCGGAGGACTTCTGTTCCTTCATGGGAGGCGAAGCCAAACGTTTCATCAGCCGGCTGGAAAAGGAAATGGGTGCCGCCGTAGCCGAGCTGGACTACGAGCGCGCCGCCGGGCTCAGGGACGACATCATCGCGCTTCGGAAGGTCTTTGAACGCAATGCAGTGGTCCTCGCGGAGGACACCGACGCCGATGTCTTCGCTCTCCACGAGGACGAACTCGAAGCTTCCGTACAGGTTTTCCACGTGCGCGGCGGCCGTGTCCGCGGGCAGCGCGGCTGGGTGGTGGAAAAAGTGGAGGATGCTACGACGCCGGAACTCATCGAACATTTGCTGCAGCAGGTCTACGGGGAAGATAGTGAAGTTCAGGGCCGGATCCCACGGGAAGTCCTGGTGCCGGAGAACCCCAGCAACCATGCTGAACTGACGGAATGGCTGGGTGGCTTGCGCGGAGCCAGGGTGGACATCCGCGTGCCACAGCGCGGTGACAAAGCCGCACTGATGTCCACTGTGCGCGAGAATGCCGAGCAAGCCCTGAAGCTGCACAAGACCCGACGCGCAGGAGACATTACGGTTCGTTCCCTTGCCCTCCAGGAACTGCAGGAAGCCTTGGAGATTCCGGTTCCCCTACTGAGGATCGAGTGCTTCGATATTTCCCACGTCCAGGGGACAAACGTGGTGGCTTCCATGGTGGTAGTGGAAGACGGGCTCCCCAAGAAGTCCGACTACCGGAAATTCTCGATTACGGGAGCTGCAGCAGCGGACGATACGGCCGCCATGCACGACGTCCTGACCCGTCGGTTCAGGCACTACCTGACAGACAAGGCTGCCCAGGTCCCCATCGTTTCCGGCGAGATCGTCAACCCGACTCGTACTGGCGCCAAAAGCAGCACTGACTTGCCGCCGTCGGACCCCAATGTTCCCGCCCCGAAGGCCAAGTTCGCCTACCCGCCCAACCTGGTGGTGGTGGACGGTGGGCAGCCTCAGGTCAATGCGGCCGCGCGTGCCCTCGCTGAGTTGGGCATTGATGACGTCTACGTTGTGGGCCTCGCCAAGCGGCTTGAGGAAGTCTGGCTGCCTGACAGCGACTTTCCTGTGATCCTGCCCCGAACGTCGCAGGGGTTGTACCTCCTGCAACGGATTCGTGACGAAGCCCACCGATTTGCCATCACCTTCCACCGACAGAAGCGCGGCAAAGCGATGACGGTCTCCGTCCTGGACGGCGTACCGGGCCTGGGTGAGGCGAAACGCAAGGCGTTGGTGGCACATTTTGGCTCGCTCAAGAAGATCAAGGCTGCGTCGGTGGAGGAGCTCACCACTGCCAAGGGCATCGGGCCGGCGCTGGCCGCAGCGGTGGTCCAGCACCTTGGATCTACTGCGGACAGCGGTGAAACGGCACCAGCGGTGAACATGACCACCGGCGAAATCCTTGAATCTTAGCTAGGGTAAGAACTTGGCCTGTCGCCGCAGCTGCGGTGGCGGACGCCTGAAGATGGCCACGTGCGCCACGCCGTGCAGGGCGGGTACCGAGAGCTTTTGACTGACCACTTTCGACGAAACGGGGACAACTGATGGATGAGGCTACGGCAGAGTCCGACACGGAGCAGGACGGCCTGACGCCGGTCAAGCCAGCTGAGGCGGAGTTGCTGGTGGTAACCGGCATGTCGGGTGCGGGGCGCAGCACTGCTTCCGATGCTTTGGAGGATCACGGCTGGTACGTTGTGGACAACCTTCCTCCGCAAATGCTTGGCACCTTGGCCGAAATTGTCTCGCATGCGCCGAAGTCGATTCCCAAGCTTGCTGTCGTGGTGGACGTCCGCAGCAAGGACCTGTTCGCCGACATTCAAACTGCCTTGGGGGCGCTGAGCGCGACCGGTATTTCGTTCCGGGTCCTCTTCCTGGACGCCAACGACGACGTCCTGGTGCGCCGTTTCGAGCAGGGGCGTCGTCCGCATCCGTTGCAGGGCGGCGGAAGGATACTCGACGGCATCGGCATCGAACGTGAGGTCCTGCGTGAACTGCGCGAGCACGCCGACGTGGTGCTCGACACGTCCGACTTCAACGTTCATGGCTTGGCCACGGCCATCACGGAACTGTTCAGCGATACCGGACCGGTGACGCTTCGCCTGAATGTCATGAGCTTTGGATTCAAATACGGTCTGCCGGTGGATGCGAATTTCGTGGCCGACGCCCGCTTCATCCCCAACCCGCACTGGGTTCCCCGGCTTCGGCCCCACACCGGCCTGGATGAGGATGTCAGCGAGTATGTCCTGGGCGCCGAGGGTGTTCAGGAGTTCGTGGACCGTTATGTCCGGGCTTTGGAGCCGGTCTTGGACGGCTATCGCCAGGAAAACAAGCATTACGCCACGCTGGCGGTGGGTTGCACCGGGGGTAAACACCGTTCGGTGGCAGTCGCTATGGAACTTTCCAAGCGGCTGGCACAGTACCCCCGAGTCACCGTGACCACCACCCATCGCGACCTGGGACGCGAGTAGTGGGGGTCCTGACGGGTCCGCTGCCCCTCATCCCGCCCAAAGGCGTTCCCGGCAGCCAGCAGAAGAAAAGTCCTTCTGTGGTCGCGTTGGGTGGCGGTCACGGACTGGCGGCTTCGCTGTCTGCCCTGCGTTTGCTCACGTCTGAGCTGACGGCAATCGTCACAGTAGCGGACGACGGCGGAAGTTCCGGGCGCCTCCGCGACGAGTACGGCGTCCTCCCGCCCGGTGACCTGCGGATGGCCTTGAGCGCCCTCTGCGACGACACCGATTGGGGGCGGACCTGGCGCGACGTTATGCAGCACCGCTTTGAAGCCGGTTCTGCCAAGGGCGGTTCCCTGGACAACCATGCCATGGGCAACCTGCTCATCGTCACGCTGTGGGAACTGTTGGGGGACACCGTCGCGGGTCTGAAGTGGGCGGGAGCGTTGCTGGGCGCCCGCGGACAAGTACTCCCCATGTCAAGCGTTCCCCTCACCATTGAGGGCAAAGCGCGTACGGAATTGCCAGGCGGCGGCCATGAACTGCGGACGGTTCGGGGGCAGGCGAAGTGTGCTGTTGCGGGAAAACTGGACGAAGTCAAGCTTCTGCCCGAATCCGCTCCTGCCTGCACCGAGGCACTCACTGCGATTGAGCTGGCTGACTGGGTCATTCTGGGCCCCGGTTCCTGGTACACCTCGGTTCTGCCGCATTTGCTGCTGCCAGAGCTTCGGCGGGCCCTCGGCGATACCGCTGCAAAGCGATGCCTGACCATGAACCTGGACGTGGAAACCAAGGAAACGTCAGGCATGACGGCAGCGGACCACTTGGATGTCCTGCGCCGCTATGCGCCTGAGTTCACTGTCGACGTCGTCCTGGCAGATCCCGCTGCAGTGCAGGATCTCAAGGCATTCGAGAAGGCAGCGGCGATGATCGGCGCCGAAGTGGTGTTGGGTAGAGTAGGGGCGTCGAGGCGCCGCCCCGTCCATGATCCAATGCTGCTGGCAGCGGCGTACCACGATATTTTCGGGAACAGTTAGGAACACGCGATGGCACTTACTGCGTCGGTCAAGGACGAACTGTCCCGGCTGGACATCAAGAAATCTTCGGTCCGGAAGGCGGAGGTTTCGGCAATGCTGCGTTTTGCAGGCGGCTTGCACATCATTTCGGGGCGGATCGTCATTGAGGCTGAAGTTGATCTCGCCTCCACTGCCCGCCGTCTCCGGGCCGCGATCGCGGAAGTCTATGGGCATCAGAGCGAGATAATTGTTGTTTCCGGCGGGGGTCTGCGCCGGGGGAGCCGGTACGTTGTCCGCGTCGTGCGGGACGGCGAGGCCCTCGCGCGGCAAACAGGCTTGCTGGATGGCCGTGGACGCCCTGTACGCGGCCTCCCGTCCGCGGTTGTCAATGGTTCAGCCGCCGATGCCGAGGCCGTGTGGCGGGGCGCTTTCCTTGCCCATGGCTCGCTCACAGAGCCAGGGCGTTCGTCGTCCCTTGAGGTGACGTGCCCCGGCCCTGAATCCGCGTTGGCACTGGTCGGCGCAGCCCGCCGCCTCGGCATCCAGGCCAAGGCGCGGGAAGTTCGCGGCGTTGACCGTGTGGTCATCCGAGACGGTGACACCATCGCAACCCTCCTGACCCGAATGGGCGCGCATGACGCCTTGATGGTGTGGGAGGAACGGCGGATGCGAAAGGAAGTCCGGGCAACTGCCAACAGACTGGCCAACTTTGATGATGCCAACCTGCGTCGCTCTGCCCAAGCCGCAGTAGCTGCGGGTGCCAGGGTGGACCGTGCATTGGAAATCCTGGGCGACGACGTCCCGGATCACCTCAAGTACGCGGGGGAGCTTCGCGTGGCCCACAAGCAGGCAAGCCTGGATGAGCTGGGCCGCCTTGCCGATCCGCCCATGACCAAGGACGCCATAGCGGGCCGCATTCGCCGTCTCCTTGCCATGGCCGATAAACGTGCATTGGATTTGGGCATTCCGGGGACTGAGGCAAATGTGACTCCGGAAATGATGGACGAGTAGGGCACACCCATAGAATCGACAAAGTGCGGAGGAAATACTGCGAGGCCACCGCGGGTTGTTCCCGGTGGAGGCAAGAGCAGTCTTCTTCGCCAAGGATTTCCGGCCGGTCCGCTGGCCGGATGAATTAACGAGAGTTACCAACCCGGACGTAAGTCCATTACATTGGAGGATTTCGTGACAGAGTACGTTCTGCCCGAGCTCGGCTACGACTACGCAGCACTCGAACCGCACATTTCGGCAAAGATCATGGAGCTGCACCACAGCAAGCACCATGCGGCATACGTAGCAGGCGCCAACAACGCCCTCTCCCAGCTGGCCGAAGCGCGCGAGAAGAATGATTTCGCCAACATCAACCGCCTCTCCAAGGACCTCGCGTTCCACACCGGCGGACACATCAACCACTCCGTCTTCTGGAACAACATTTCCCCGGACGGCGGTGACAAGCCCGAGGGCGAGCTCGCAGCTGCCATCGACGACGCTTTCGGATCCTTCGATGCTTTCCGTGCACAGTTCAGCGCTGCTGCGCTGGGCTTGCAGGGTTCCGGCTGGGCTTTCCTGGCCTACGAGCCCATCGGCGGGAACCTGCTCATCGAGCAGCTCTACGATCAGCAGGGCAACGTGGCAGTTGGCACCACCCCGCTGCTGATGCTGGACATGTGGGAGCACGCCTTCTACCTGGACTACGTCAACGTCAAGGCCGACTACGTCAAGGCATTCTGGAACATCGCCAACTGGGCAGACGTGGCCAAGCGCTTCGAAGCCGCCCGCGCCAACGCAACGGGCCTCATCGTCCTCTAGTTGGTGAGTCCCGGTTCACGCCGATGTAACAAAAGTCACTTTTGGCCTGAATTGGGGCCAAATGCTGGAAAGCCTGCCTCCGCAGTTGCGGGGGCAGGCTTAGTTAAACGTAAGATGGATCACGGAAGGCGGTTAGCCTTCAGCAATGTGGCTGGTCGCCCTCCGATCTGATAATCACCTCTGCCCAAAGACGTGCGGGGTCTGTTAGTTGGAAATATTTGATCCGACTCACTAGGCGTGCTTGCAAGAGCACCAAGGAGATTGACACATAGTGACCACCCGTATTGGTATCAACGGCTTCGGCCGCATCGGCCGTAACTACTTCCGCGCAGCACTGGCCCAGGGCGCAGACCTTGAGATCGTGGCAGTCAACGACCTCACAAGCCCCGAAACGCTCGCCCACCTCCTGAAGTACGACTCCGTCGGTGGCCGCCTCACGCAGTCCGTGGAGGTTGTTGATGGCAACCTGGTAGTCGATGGCAAGTCCATCACCGTTCTGGCCGAGCGCGATCCCGCAAACCTCCCCTGGGGCGAGCTGGGCGTAGACATCGTCATCGAGTCCACCGGTTTCTTCACCAAAGCCGCAGCTGCGCAGAAGCACATCGATGCCGGCGCCAAGAAGGTCCTCATTTCGGCACCCGCCAGCGACGAAGACATCACCATCGTCATGGGCGTCAACCAGGACCTCTACGATCCGGCAGAGCACAACATCATCTCCAACGCATCCTGCACCACCAACTGCCTCGGCCCGCTTGCCAAGGTGGTCAATGACGCCTTCGGCATCGAGCGTGGCCTGATGACCACGGTCCACGCCTACACGGCAGACCAGAACCTGCAGGACGGCCCGCACGGCGATCTCCGTCGCGCCCGTGCTGCTGCGATCAACATGGTTCCCACCTCCACTGGTGCTGCCAAGGCAATCGGCCTCGTCCTGCCGGAACTCAAGGGCAAGCTGGATGGCTACGCCATCCGCGTTCCCGTCCCCACGGGCTCGGCCACAGACCTCACGGTCACCGTCTCCCGCGAAGTCACGGTTGAGGAAGTCAACGCTGCCGTCAAGGCCGCCGCTGAGTCCGAGCAATTCGCCGGAATCCTCAGCTACACCGATGCCCCCATCGTGTCCTCGGACATCGTCGGAGACCCCGCGTCCTCAATCTTCGACTCCGGCCTCACCAAGGTCATCGGCAACCAGGTCAAGGTTGTTTCCTGGTATGACAACGAGTGGGGTTACTCCAACCGCCTCGTAGACCTCACGGAGCTCGTCGCATCCAAGCTGGGCTAGGGTAGACACATGACATCTCACACCCTCAACGAACTCATCGCTGAAGGTGTCCGCGGGCGGTACATTCTGGTCAGAAGTGACCTGAATGTGCCGCTCGACGGCTCTACAGTGACCGACGACGGCCGCATCAAGGCCTCCCTTCCGGTCCTTACGAAGCTCTCGGACGCCGGTGCCCGTGTGCTCGTAACCGCCCACCTCGGACGCCCCAAAGGCGCCCCCGAGAACAAGTACTCGCTGAAGCCCGCCGCGTCGCGCCTGGCGGAACTCGCGGACTTCAAGGTCCAGCTCGCCGACGATACTGTAGGTGACTCCGCCAAGGAGCTCGCAGCTGGACTCCAGGATGGCGAAGTGCTCGTCTTGGAGAACGTTCGCTTCGACGCCCGCGAAACCAGCAAAGACGACACCGAGCGCGGCGCCTTCGCTGACGAGCTGGTTGCCCTCACGGGGACCAACGGGGCCTTCGTGGACGACGCCTTTGGTGCGGTCCACCGCAAGCACGCGAGTGTCTTTGACGTCGCTACCCGTTTGCCGTCGTACTTGGGCGACCTTGTGCACACCGAGGTAGAGGTTCTCCGGAAGCTCACTACGGACACGCAACGTCCCTACGTCGTGGTTCTTGGCGGCTCCAAGGTCTCAGACAAACTGGCAGTCATCGAAAACCTGCTGGGCAAGGCCGACACCATCCTTGTTGGCGGCGGCATGCTGTTCACGTTCCTGGCAGCGGCCGGGCACAAGGTAGCGGGCAGCCTCCTCGAGGAAGACCAGATTCCAGTGGTTCAGGACTACCTCAAGCGTGCCTCTGAATCCGGAACGTCTTTCGTGATCCCAACAGACGTCGTGGTAGCCAGCCGCTTCGCGGCGGATGCTGAGCACGAGGTCGTCAAGGCAGACGCCATTGAGGAGAGCACTTTCGGCGCTTCCGGCATCGGCCTGGACATCGGCCCGGAATCCGCTTCGGCATTCGCTGCCCAGATCGAAGGGGCAAAGACCGTGTTCTGGAATGGCCCCATGGGTGTCTTCGAATTCGAAGCCTTCTCCAGTGGGACGCGAGCGATTGCACAGGCCCTGACGGACACGGTTGCCTTTACGGTGGTTGGTGGCGGCGACTCCGCCGCGGCCGTTCGGACCCTCGGCTTCGAGGACTCGCAGTTCGGCCATATCTCCACCGGAGGCGGCGCCAGCCTGGAATACCTTGAAGGCAAGGAACTTCCCGGCCTGAGCGTCCTGGACCGCTAAGCAACAAACCGGCCGGCAGGACGCCACTGCGTCCTGCCGGCCGTTCCATATTTCAACGCATTCTTTGGAGTTCATGTGACTACCTCTGCCAACGGCACCTTCGTCCGCAAGCCCTTCATCGCCGGCAACTGGAAGATGAACATGGACCACGTCCAGGGCATTACCTTGCTGCAGAAGCTCGCTTGGACACTGTCCGACGCCAAGCACGACTACAGCCGTGCCGAGGTCGCAGTGTTTCCTCCGTTCACCGACCTCCGGGGTGTCCAGACGCTGGTTCAGGGTGACGAGCTGGAAGTTGTCTACGGTGGCCAGGACCTGTCCCAGTTCGACTCCGGCGCCTACACGGGCGACATCTCCGGTCAGTTCCTCAGCAAGCTGGGGTGCACCTACGTCCTGGTGGGCCACAGTGAGCGGCGCACCATCCATAACGAGTCGGACGAGGTTCTGAACGCCAAGGTCAAGGCCGGCTTCCGCCACGGAGTCACTCCGGTTTTATGTGTCGGCGAGGGCCTCGAAGTCCGCCAGGGCGGTACGCATGTGGAGCACACCTTGGCCCAGCTGCGCGCCGGTGTGGAAGGACTCACCGCTGAGCAGGCTGCTGATCTCGTTGTTGCCTACGAACCCGTTTGGGCCATCGGCACCGGCGAAGTAGCTGGCCCGGAGGATGCACAGGAAATGTGTGCAGCCATCCGTGCTGAGCTTGCCGAACTCTTCGACGAGACCGTTGCGGCGAAGACACGCCTTCTTTATGGCGGCTCCGTCAAAGCCAACAATGCTGCCGCCATCATGGCTGAAAGCGATGTTGATGGATTGCTCGTGGGTGGCGCCAGCCTGGACCCCGCGGAGTTTGCTAACATTGTCAGGTTCGAGAGCCACCTCGTCACCGACTAGTCCGGCTCCCGTTTTCCGCTTCTTCGAAAGGCCGTCGTGGACGTTCTTCAAGTCATTCTGCAGATCCTGCTGGGCATCACCAGCCTTCTGCTGACGCTGCTCATCCTCCTGCACAAGGGACGTGGAGGCGGTTTGTCCGACATGTTCGGTGGCGGTATGAGCTCCGGATTGAGTTCGTCCGGTGTAGCCGAGCGCAACCTTAACCGCTTCACCATCATTCTTGGCATCACATGGGGCGTCGTGATCATCGGCTTGGGCCTGATCATGCGATTTACCTCGGGTGGCGACTCCTAGTTCGTTCCCAAAAAAGGGAGGCTCCTGAACAGGAGCCTCCCTTTTTCTTTACCCATGGCACCCATTCCTGGTGCCGCCGTCGAGCCCCTCGCATTAGACTGGCCCTGTTGGCCGTAGGGCCCACAGGCCGTGACGGCCGACCACCGAGTCGCTAGGGGTTCGAAAATGGTTCATGGCACGTCTGGTTATCGGGGCACCCGCGCAGGTGTAACCCAGGGTTCAGCTCCGAGAAATGAAAGCGACCACGGCGCAGGAGAACAACTGCCGCGTATTCGCGTCCCCTATTGGTGCGGCAAGGGACACGAAACACGGCTTGTTTTTCTTAAGCTGCCGGACGAGCAGATTCCAAGAACGTGGGACTGCCCGAAATGTGGTTTGCCCGCTACGCGGGATCCCGGCCATCCTGCGCCACCAAGGCCGGAGGATGAAATCTTCAAATCGCACCTTGATTACGTTAAAGAAAGACGCTCCAGCCAGGACGCCGAAATGGTCCTGGCTGGAGCGCTGGATCGGTTACGCGCCCGCGGGATCCTTCCTGACCAACTGCTGGGGGACACGTGACGCCGCGTTCTCGTCTATAAGCCACAGCGTCCTCGCACGCCCCACAGGTCCGGCTGCCGGGACCTGGACCGGGTTGGCGCCTGCCAAGGCCAGGCCCACAGCGCCGGCTTTGTCCTCGCCGGCAACAACCATCCAGATTTCCTGCGCGGTGTTGATGGCCGGCAGCGTCAGTGAAATGCGCGACGGCGGCGGCTTGGGCGAGTTTTCAACGCCCACCACGGTACGTGACTTCTCGCGAATTCCGGCCTGCTCGGGAAAGAGCGACGCTACGTGCGCATCGGGTCCGACACCCAGGAGCAGGATGTCAAAGCGCGGCAGGATGCCGGGCTTCTCAGGCCTGTTATCAGACGTATCCGCTGCATGCTCGGCCTCGGCAGCTGCCCTGAGCTCTTCCGCGTAGGCGGCTGCCGCTTCGTCCGCGGTGGCGTACTGATCGGCGGAGCCGGGTTCGTGAACCCGGGCCGGATCTACGGCCAAGTGGGTCAGTAATGCCTGGTGTGCTTGGCGGGTGTTCCTGTCATCGCTGTCAGCGGCGACAAATCGCTCATCACCCCACCAGAAGTTGACCCTCGACCAGTCGACAGCAGGTGCTGCGGCAGAGTCGGCGACAGCCTTCAAGGTCCCGATGCCAACGGTTCCGCCGGTCAGGACCACAGTGGCCTCGCCATGCTTGTCCTGAACATCCACAAGCTTGGTGATGAGACGCGCCGCAATGGCGGCCATCAACACCTTGGAGTCGGGGTGGATGCTTACTCTTGGCTCAGCGTGCACTGGTCTGGACTCTCCTCTGGCTGGTTAGTGGAAGTCCCATCGTAATCACTTCTCCGAAGACTTCGTCCGGATCAAGCCGTCGGAGTTCCTCTGCGAGGCAATCCTTCAAGCTTCGGCGGGGGAGGGTGATGCGTTGCGCGGGCTGTCCCGGTTGGGTCAGCTCGGCCACGGACAGGCCCGGACGGAAGAGCTGGACATCGCCGCTGGCGCGCGTGAGACGCACGCGTCGGATACCGGTACCTGCCGGATCGGCAACGATCGTGACAGGGGCCTGCAGTGCGAGGCTAAGCCAGGCCGCCAAGAGTAGCGTACTCGGAGAGTCCGAGGCGCCCTCGACGGCCACTGCGGAGACAGGGTCGCCGTCCACTTGGTCGAAAACGGCGGCGAGCTGCATGCGCCAATTGGTCAATCGGGTCCAGGCCAGGTCGGTGTCGCCGGCTTTGTACGTGGCCCGAATGTTCTCCAAGGCGAGCCGGGGGTCCGGTTCGTTGGCTGAGTCCGTGATGCGCCGGTGGGCGATGCGGCCAATCGATGTCTCACAGGCGCTTTCCGGTGCACCGTGCGGCCACCACGCCACGATGGGTGCGTCCGGGAGCAACAGTGCCGCGACGAGGGATTCGCTCTCATGGGCCATGTGCCCGTGGCCACGCAGGACGATGACCTCGGAAGCGCCGGCGTCGCCGCCCACACGGATCTGCGCGTCGAGGCGGTCTGGTCCTTCCACGCCGGCGTCGGCCAGCACGATGATCCTGCACGGGTGTTCCCGGCTGGCTTCATTGGCTGCCTCGATGGCGTCTTCTTCCTGCCCGGACTTGGTCACCACTACCAGCGTCAGGACACGGCCCAAGGCGATGACGCCGCCTTGTTCGCGCAGCGACATGATCTTCTTGGAGATCTTGGAGGTGGTGGTATCGGGAAGATCTACGATCATGGCCTTCTCCAGGTTCTTCCGTCGCGGGCCAGCAGGGCATCGGCCGAGGCCGGTCCCCAGCTGCCGGGTGCGTAGGGTTGCGGTTGTTCATCCAGGCCTGCCCAGTATTCCTCAAACGGGTCAAGGATCTTCCAGGACAACTCCACTTCCTGATGGCGCGGGAAGAGCGGCGGTTCGCCCAGGAGCACATCCAAGATGAGCCGTTCGTACGCTTCGGGGCTGGACTCAGTGAAGGAGTGTCCGTAGCCGAAGTCCATAGTGACATCGCGGACTTCCATCTGCGTGCCCGGAACCTTGGAACCGAACCGGATGGTGGCGCCCTCGTCGGGCTGAACGCGGATGACCACGGCGTTCTGGCCGAAGTCGTCCTCGCCGTGATCGCGGAACAGCAGGTTCGGTGCACGCTTGAAGACCACGGCGATCTCAGTCACGCGGCGGCCCAGGCGCTTACCGGCGCGAAGGTAGAACGGAACTCCGTTCCAACGCCGGGTATTGATGTCCACCCGGATCGCAGCATACGTTTCAGTCTTCGAGTCGGCAGGGATACCGTCCTCGTCCAGGTAACCGAGGACTTCCTCGCCACCTTGCCAGCCACCGGTGAACTGACCACGCGCCGAGTGGGTGGAGAGGTCATCGGGCAGCTTGACCGCCGCGAGGACCTTTTCCTTCTCAGCCCGCAGGTCATCGGCATTGAAGGAGATGGGCTCCTCCATCGCCGTCAACGCCAGCAACTGCAGCAGGTGGTTCTGAATGACGTCACGGGCCGCGCCCACGCCGTCGTAATAGCCTGCACGCCCACCGGTGCCGATATCCTCGGCCATGGTGATCTGGACATGGTCCACGTAGTTGGCGTTCCACAGCGGTTCGAACAACTGGTTCGCGAAGCGCAGCGCCAGGATGTTCTGCACCGTCTCCTTGCCCAGGTAGTGGTCGATCCTGAACACGGCATCGGCAGGGAACACCGATTCCACGATGTCGTTGAGCTGACGGGCGGACTCGAGGTCGTGCCCGAACGGCTTCTCGATGACCACACGGCGCCACTGACCGGGCCTGGCCTGCGCCAGGCCGTGCTTGGACAGCTGGCGGCACACCTGCTCGAAGGCCTTAGGCGGGATGGACAGGTAGAAGCCATGATTGCCGCGGGTACCGCGGGTTTCGTCGAGCTCATCCAGGACATCGCCGAGGCGCTCGAAAGCGTCGTCGTCATCGAACTCGCCCTGGACGAAGCGGATACCGGATGCGAGCTGCTCCCACACCGCCTCGTCGAACTTGGTCCGCGCGTGGGCTTTGACGTTTTCCTTGACCTCAGCGGCAAAGTCGGCGTTGTCCCACTCGCGGCGGCCGAAGCCCACCAGCGCGAAGCTGGGAGGCAGAAGGCCACGGTTGGCGAGGTCATAGACCGCCGGCATGAGCTTTTTACGGGCGAGGTCGCCGGTGACTCCGAAGAACACCAACGACGACGGCCCAGCGATGCGGTTCAGGCGCCGGTCCCGCGGATCCCGCAAGGGGTTCCGAAGACCTGAGGTCTTCCTGCCGTTTTCAGTTTCTGGCATGTTTGGTTCTGTGCCTTAGCTTTCGAGTGCGCTGGCTTGGTTGGCCAGCACAGCGACGACTTCCTGGAGTTGGGCTACGCCCGCAGCGCGCTCGGTGAGGTGCAAGCGCAACACAGGCCTGCCATGACCTTCCAGGACCTGGGCATCGCCCGAGGCCTGTGCGGCAATGAGCTGGCCGAAGGTGAAGGGGCGCTCAGGGATGTCGAGATCGGTGGGTGATGCAGCAGTGACCTGCAGGAACACCCCGATGGCCGGTCCACCCTTGTGGAACTGGCCCGTGGAGTGGAGGAAGCGCGGGCCCCAGCCGAACGTCACAGGACGTCCGCTGACAGCCGCGAGTTCGTCGCGGATTCCTTCAAGCGGTGCGTAGGAAATACGGTCAAAGTAGGCCTGAACGCTCAAGTAACCATCCGTGCCGAGCTGGGCCAGGAGCGCCTGCACGGCTTCCGAAACAGTGGAGGCGGAGCCAAGCCAGTCAGCGCCGCGAACTTCCACGGCACCGTCGGTGAAAGCTGCGGGAGTGGGTTCCGGCCGCGCGTCCAGAAGGCCGCGCGCGGCTACTTTGGCTGCCTCGACGTCGGGCTGGTCGAACGGGTTGATGCCTAGCAGGCGTCCCGCCACGGCTGTTGCGAACTCCCAGACGAACATCTGGGAAGGCAAGCCACCGGCAATGGCAACCTCGTTTTCGCGAAGTTCGACGTCGGCATCCGCACCCACCAGCCGCACCACCAGGACGTCGCCGGCGCCGTTGGTGGCCTCAGGGGAATGCGGACCTGCTACGACCGGCAGAACGCCGGTGCCCAGCTTGCCGGTGGATTCCGCGATGAGCTGTTCGGCCCAGTCGGCGAAACCGACGATGCCTGAACCGTCCTCGGCGATGACGATCTTGTTGCGCAACGGGCTCGTCCCACCCAAGGCAATGCCCAATGCCAGACCGATGTTGTCAGCAGAGTCCTCATTGAGGATCTCAGCGGCCTCTTCTGCTTCGTCCAGGAATGCCTGGATGTCCACGCCGGCCAGCCCGCAAGGGACCAGGCCAAAAGCGGTCAGTGCCGAGAAACGGCCGCCCACATTGGGATCGGCGTTGAACACTGCACGGTAGCCGGCCTCGCGGGAAGCCTTGTCCAGCGGGGAACCCGGGTCCGTGACAATGATGATCCTGCTCTTGGCGTCGATGCCGGCGTCGCTAAACGCCTTCTCGAATACGCGTCGCTGGGAGTCAGTTTCGACGGTGGAGCCGGACTTGGAAGAAACGACGATGGCCGTCTCCGCCAGCCGGTCCGACAAGGCAGCACTGACCTGTTCGGGATCAGTGCTGTCCAGCACAGTCAGCTCGACGCCGGCAGTGCCGGCAATGACCTCGGGAGCCAACGAAGACCCGCCCATGCCACACAGGACAATGCGTGAGACGCCGTCGGCGCGGAGGGCATCACGAAGTTCCAGGATGACCTCAACCAAAGGCTGGGACACGGTGGCAGCCTCTACCCAGCCGAGACGAATCGCGGATTCGGACTCCGCCTCAGGTCCCCACAGGGTGTGGTCCTTGGCGAAAATCCTCGTTGCGATCTTGTCCTCGACCAAGCTGTCAATGTGCTGGGCGATGGCCTCTTGCGCGGCACCGCTGGCGTCGTAGCTGATTGTGCTCATAGTGGGTTAGGAAGCCTTCCGTGCGGTGACGAGTGCGCCTTCGACGTCGGCGAGGAGTTCCTTCCAGGAGCCCACGAACTTCTCGAGGCCTTCGGTCTCAAGGAGGGTCACGACGTCGTTGTAGGAGACGCCGAGTGCTTCGAGGGCGTTGAGGGTCTCGTTCGCTTCGTCGTAGGTGCCGGTGATGGTGTCACCGGTGACAACGCCGTGGTCGAAGGTCGCGTCGAGCGTCTTCTCCGGCATGGTGTTGACCACGCCGGATGCGACGAGTTCCGTGACGTAGAGGGTGTCCGGGTAGGCCGGATCCTTCACACCTGTGGAGGCCCACAGCGGACGCTGGGGAAGCGCGCCGGCCTCGGCCAGCACCGCCCAGCGCTCGGTGGAGAAGAGCTCTTCGTAGACCTGGTAGGCCAGGCGTGCGTTCGCAACGCCCGCCTTGCCCTTCAGTGCCTTGGCTTCGTCGGTGCCGATGGCGTCAAGGCGCTTGTCAATCTCGGAGTCCACGCGGGAGACGAAGAACGAAGCCACGGAGTGGATCTTGGAGAGGTCGTGGCCGTTTTCCTTGGCCTGCTCAAGGCCGGACTGGAAGGCGTTGATGACCGCGCGGTAGCGCTCCAGGGAGAAGATCAAGGTCACGTTGACGCTGATTCCCTCGGCCAGCGTAGCCGTGATGGCTTCGAGGCCTTCCAGGGTTGCCGGGATCTTGATGTGGACGTTGTCCTTGTTGACCTTGGCGTAGAGGTGCTTGGCCTCGGCGATGGTGCCGGCGGTGTCCCATGCAAGGCGGGGGTCAACCTCGATGGAGACGCGGCCGTCCACACCGTTGGTGGCGGCTGCCACCGGTGCGAAAAGGTCGCAGGCGTCCGCGACGTCCGTGGTGGTGATCTCGAAGATGGTCTCTTCGACGCTGGCACCGGCCGCGGCCTGGGCCGCGATGGTGGCGTCATAGTCTGTGCCCGCGGTGATGGCGGCGTGGAAGATGGACGGGTTGGTGGTTACACCAACCACGTTCTTCTCGTCGATCAGCTTCTGCAGGGTGCCGGTCTCGAGGCGATTCCGGGAGAGATCATCGAGCCAAATGGAAACGCCGGCGTCGGAAAGCTGCTGCGTGGGAGTTGTAGACATGTGTTTTCTCCTGTTGTGGGGGATCAGGCCGTCAAGCCTGCGAGGGAGTCTTTTGCTGCGGCGGCAACGGCTTCGGACGTGATGCCGAATTCGTTGAAGAGCCGCTTGTAGTCGGCCGAGGCGCCGAAGTGCTCCAGGGAGATGGAGCGGCCTGCGTCGCCGACGAAATCGCGCCAGCCCAGTGCCAGGCCGGCTTCAACCGAAACGCGGGCCTTCACAGCAGCAGGGAGCACAGACTCGCGGTAGGCCTCGTCCTGCTTGTTGAACCACTCAACGCACGGCATGGAGACGACGCGGGTAGCGATGCCTTCAGCCTGCAGGGCTTCGCGGGCCTGGACGGCGAGCTGGACTTCCGAGCCGGTACCGACCAGGATGACCTGCGCGTCAGCGGTCACGCCGTCCTTGGAGGCTTCGGCCAGGACGTAGCCGCCCTTTGCAACACCTGCGGTGGAACCGAAGGTGTCGCCGGTTGCTTCGCCTTCGCCACGGGCGTACGTGGGGATGTTCTGGCGGGTCAGAACAATACCGGCCGGGTTCTCGTGGTTCTCCAGCATGGCCTTCCATGCTGCCGAGACCTCGTTCGCGTCGCCAGGGCGGACAACGTCCAGGCCCGGGATGGCACGCAGGGAGGCGAGCTGCTCCACCGGCTGGTGGGTGGGTCCGTCTTCGCCGAGGCCGATGGAGTCGTGCGTCCATACGTACAGGGACGGGACACCCATCAGAGCGCCGAGGCGGATGGCCGGGCGCTGGTAGTCACTGAAGATCAGGAAAGTACCGGAGAAAGCGCGGGTGCGGCCGTGCAGCGAGATGCCGTTCACGATCGAGGCCGCTGCGTGCTCACGGATACCGAAGTGCAGGACACGTCCGTACGGGTTGCCCTTCCAGGCGTCCGTGGAGCGCGACGTCGGGATGAACGACGGCGAGCCTTCGATGGTGGTGTTGTTGGACTCGGCGAGGTCGGCGGAGCCGCCCCAGAGTTCCGGCAGGACCGGACCAATGGCATTAAGGACCTTGCCCGAGGCTGCGCGGGTGGAAACATCCTTGCCGGCTTCGAACACCGGAAGAGCAGCGTCGATGCCAACGGGAAGCTTCTTGGCTTCAACACGCTCCAGCAGGGCAGCAGCGTCCGGGTTGGCGGACTGCCAGGCCTCAAACGAGGTCTGCCAGGCAGCACGTGACTCGGCGCCGCGGTCCAGGACCTTGCGGGCGTGCGCCAGGACTTCCTCGTCTACGTCGAAGGACTTGGCCGGATCGAAACCGAGCACAGTCTTCAGCGCTGCGACTTCCTCGGCGCCCAAAGCAGAACCGTGGATCTTGCCGGTGTTCTGCTTCTTCGGCGCCGGGTAGCCGATGATGGTGCGCAGCGAGATGATGGACGGCTTGTTCGTCTCAGCCTTGGCAGCGAGCAGTGCCGAATAGAGCTCCTGGACGTCTTCGACGTAGTCGCCGGTCTTGGTCCAGTCAACGCGCTGCGTGTGCCAGCCGTAGGCCTCGTATCGCTTCAGGACATCTTCCGTGAAGGCGATGTCGGTGTCATCTTCGATGGAGATGTGGTTCTCGTCGTAGATCACTACGAGGTTGCCCAGTTCCTGGTGGCCGGCGAGCGAGGAAGCCTCGGACGTCACGCCTTCCTGGAGGTCACCGTCAGAGGCGATGACCCAGATGGTGTGATCGAACGGCGACTCGCCGGCGGGAGCATCGGCGTCGAACAGGCCGCGCTGGCGACGCTGGGAGTAAGCGAAACCAACAGCGGAAGCCAGGCCCTGGCCCAGCGGGCCAGTGGTGATTTCCACGCCGGCGGTGTGCTTGTACTCGGGGTGGCCCGGGGTCAGTGAACCCCAGGTACGCAGCGCCTCGAGGTCCTTAAGCTCCAGGCCGTAACCGGAGAGGAACAACTGGATGTAAAGGGTCAGCGAAGTGTGTCCGGGGGACAGGACAAAGCGGTCGCGGCCAATCCAGTCCGGGTTCTTCGGGTCATGGCGCATCAGCTTCTGGAACAGCAGGTACGCTGCCGGAGCCAAGCTCATCGCCGTACCAGGGTGGCCGTTGCCCACCTTCTCCACGGCGTCAGCGGCCAACACGCGAACGGTGTCTACTGCCTTCTTGTCCAGGTCGGTCCATGACAGTTCTTGCTCTTCCAAATGTGGCACGAAAACCGAGCCCCTCTCTGTGCTGACGGCAGGCGTATGGACACGGCACGCAGGAAGCACAGGATGGCGCCCGCTGCAATGTGTCTACCAGCCGTTCACCATTGAAACGTTGATCTCTCATCCAGACGCACGGATATCCGAGAATACGGTTTCCCGGATCGTCAACGTGTGCTGATCTGCTCAACAGCTTAGCCCTAAACGTGTCGCGGAACTCAGGGAATCCCACTAACTGGACAGAAATTCCCTTATATGAATCACGATGGCCCACCGGCGGAGTGAAGATTCGGAAACATTGACGTATTTTGCGGACATCGGGCCACTTCCGGCCACGGTATGATATTTGGAGGCCACCAGCGGTTCATGCGCCCGGTTTGAGGGACGGCAGCCGCTGCGAGAACCCCAGAGCATAGAACAGAGTGACTGCCGCCGTGAGCACAACTGATACGCCCCTTAACGCGTCCCCGGCCCGGGGAAGCATCGGAATTTCCCGTAAGTTCAAGGCGTATCTGGCTCTGACCAAACCCCGTGTCATCGAGCTGCTCCTGGTCAGCACACTGCCTACCATGATCTTTGCGCAGCGCGGCTTCCCGTCCATCGGGCTGATCCTGGCAACCCTCGTGGGCGGTGCGTTCGCTGCTGGCAGCGCCGGCGTGTTCAATTGCTACATCGACCGTGACATCGACAAACTGATGCACCGCACGGAGAAGCGTCCGCTGGTCACCGGCGAAGTGACACCACGCGAAGCCTTGGTGTTCGCTTGGATTCTTGGTGCCGCCGCGATCGCGATCCTTTGGTTTGGGGCCAACCCGCTTTCTGCATGGCTGGGCCTCGGTGCCATCGTTTTCTACGTGGTCATTTACACAATGATCTTGAAGCGCCGTACCGCCCAGAACATCGTGTGGGGTGGAGCCGCCGGATGCTTCCCCGTGCTCATCGCCTGGGCAGCCGTCACCAACACTGTTGAGTGGCCCGCAATTGTCCTGTTCATGGTCATCTTCCTCTGGACGCCCCCTCACTACTGGCCGCTGTCCATGCGCTACGGCGAGGACTACCGCAACGCCAAGGTACCCATGCTCGGCGCGATCGCCGGCGCGAAGGTGGTTTCGGTGCAGGTTGTCCTCTACGCCTGGGCGATGGTTGCGTGCTCCTTGCTGATGATCCCCGTAGGCGGGGCCGGTTGGGTCTACACGATCGTCGCTGTTGCTGCCGGTGCGTGGTTCCTCTACGAGAGCCACGCCCTCTACAAGCGCGCACAGGGTGGCGACGTCTCCAACAAGGGCGCCATGAAGGTGTTCCACGGCTCCATCAGCTACCTGACGCTGCTCTTTATTGCGTTGGCCGTTGACCCGTTCATCGGTTCGCCGATCATCGGCGGCTAGCCCACCAACGTTCGCTCACATCCCTTGGGCTTGAGCTCAACGTTCGCTCACATCCCTCGGGCTTGAGCCCAACGCTCGCTCACATCGCGAAAGATGCAACCAGACGAGCCAGTGGAGGAGGCGCCTGTCCTTCCGGTAGCGCCTTGACAAGCAGAGGCGCGTATCGGATCTTATTCCCGCTGCGCCCCCCGAAGAACCGCCGTAACTGCCCTTCCACAGACCGGTCCCGCAACGAGGGCTGGCGTTGCAGGAGCTCAAAGGACGCGAGTTCCCCTTGGGCCGCGATGACGTTGAGCACGGCATCAACGCCAAGGCATCGGATGAATTCGTCCTCCAAATCGGCGTTACAGACCTGGAAGCCTCGGTCTTCCAGCGGGCCTGACCCTATGCCAGCCCGCATGAGGGCACGGGCAATGCCCGCAGCCTCTCCGAAATCGCATAGACCCAACAATCGGTGGCCCGCCCCATGCGGCCCATAGCGGTCGAGGAAGTGGCCGATGCTTGTGGCGCCATTCATCGGCACAATTGAAACGCGTTCCACCCTTAGGTCGTGGCCAAGCCCCTTAGCCAGCATTTCCACAGCCAGCCGGTCGCTCTCGCCCTCCACCAACACTGTCGTCTCCTGCACAGAACCAGTATGGCGGACAAGGGTAGTGACTTCTCTAACCAGTGCACACCAAGAGCTCAACACCTAGAAGCCTCATTGCAGCACCTAGTTTGGACCCCTGAACACTCATCTTTTGACTGAACGCCACCTAGATCCTCGAAAGGCAGCCTAGGTGGTGCTCAAGGCGATTTAACGTTCGAGGTGGAACAGAGCTGTTCCACCTCACACGAGCATTGGGGATTCTCATGAAAAACATCCTGCGCACAGCCGGAGTGCTTGCAGTTGCTTCAGCCTCGGTATTGACCGGGGTTTCTGCAGCCCAGGCCGCACCGGCGTGCTCCACCGCACGGGTATGCCTTTACGACAACTACTGGTTCACCGGGACCTCCAGGTCCTTTGGCTGGGTCACGTATAACGTGGGCGTGGACGCCAATGATAAGGGGAGTTCCTTAGTAGTTGGACCCGCCGCAGATCCAGCTTCGCCCTATGTCTATTTCTATGTTGACAGCAATTTTGTTGGCCACAATGTGGTTTTTCGGGCCGGCAATGCCTCAAATGATCTGCGCGGACTCTACATGACGTCCACCCGGAACTGGGACGACGAAATCACGAGCGTCTGGGGCTAGTCTTTTGGCGTACAAGATCAAAAAGCTGCCGTCCGCGGCACTTGGCGTGCTGGCGATGCTGGTTGCTATCGCCGGCACGTCGTGCTCCAGCGAACGCGACCGTCCGTCGGAACCCGGGGCCACCCTCAGCTTGCCTGCGATTGATCGGAGCGCCGGAGCGAACGCGCGGGCCTCCCTCAATGAGATCACCGGCGAGGTTGTGCTGCCCATGAGCGCCTACTGGTACTCCGACAGGGAAAACGTCATGGTCAATTCCGCGGTCGCGTTTCTCATTTTCGACTGCGTTGAAGAGGCTGGATTCACTGTGGCTCCCTGGGGAGGCGGCGGCAAGGCACTGCAGGACAGCAGGTATGGTCAGTGGTCACGTGCCTTGGCCGCAAAGAATGGTGCCCTGCCGGAGATCCGGAAAATTCCTGGTGTGATGGAGGAGCAACCGGAGCGCCCGGCACTTAGCGCCAAGCAACAAGAAGCGGAATCCCGGTGCACCAAGTCTGTAGGGCGCGCTGGCTTACCTGAACTTCTGGAGGGACTGGTCGGCGATACGTCCATCCAGAACCAAATCTCCGACATCGCGGTGGGACTGACGGAGCGTGACCCGGAGTTCCTTACCTTCCGCCAGGGCTGGGAAGACTGCTTGGCAGGGAAAGGCCTGAAGCTCACGGAAGCAGGTTCCTGGAACCTGCAATCAACCGGGTCAAAAGAAGACGAAATCCGTGTTGCCCTGCTGGATCTTGACTGCAAGGACGCGGGCGGCGGTGCCAGGAAACCCTATGACATCCTTGCTCAGTACCAAGCAGCACAAATGAAGGACCATCAGGCTGAGCTCAACGCCTTGGCAGAAGAGAAGGCGGCCGCCGTGGAACGAGCGAAGCAAATACTGCGGGACCACGGTGTTGCTGATGCACGACTCTGAGGTGACCCCGGCGGGTCGAGCCATGAGGCGCGTTCCCCGGTGGTGGCTCATTCCCGCGGTGCTGGTGATGGTATTGGCAGGCCTGGGCGCCGCTTACTGGACGGGTGCCAGCGGCGTTGCCAGCGCAGGGCCCTCGTCGTCAACGCCCGCGGTTATCCCTGTTTCGGCAACCGTGGAGCGTCGCGCGGTCATCAAACAGGTGGTGCTCTCCGGTAAGGTCGTGGCGGGTGCACAACACGCGATCACAGCGAGTCCCTCCGAAGGTATTGACAGGCTGGTTTTGACGGCAGCCGCCAAAACGGTGGGAAGCGTGGTGGCCCCAGGCGAACTGCTGGCCGCTGTGTCCGGGAGGCCGTTACTCCTACTCCCCAGCGGTGTGCCGCTGTACCGCGATATCGAGCTGGGTGATTCCGGCCCCGACGTCGCAGCCTTGCACACCGCACTGGCCGGTTTTGGCTATGCCGTTTCCTCGACGGATACCTTTGAAACCGGCACACAACGCGCCTTGATCGACTGGTACAAGGCAGCCGGTTACGAAGCACCAACCTCAACACCTTCGCCGAAAGCGATCAACCCCGGGGACGTGGACTCCCAGCCCCTTTCGACCAAGCAGGCCCCCGGCGGGGTAGTTTTCCGGTGGCGGGAATTCGTCCAAGTCCCCGGCGATACGGGGACGATCGTTTCCATGGCAGCCAATGGGTCGGTCCTCGCTGAGGACGGCATCGTTGCCCAGGTGAAGATTGCTGACGACTCCATTGTTGCCCGGGCGGACGTTGTCCAGTCCGAGAGTTTTCCCGTGGGTGGGGCCGTTACTGTTCGCGCCGGTTCCGCAGTCCTCGAAACCAAAGTAGTGCATGCAAGCGGCTTTTTGGAGGGTGACCAAAGCAAGAACGAAATCCCTGGAAAAGACATTACGTTTGCGGTCCCATCGGGCGCGCAGGGATTCGCCGCGGACCAGTCCGTCACTGTGACCGCAGGCAGCGCCGCCGCGGAGTCCCTGGCCGTCCCTTTGATCGCGGTCCGGCAGGAAGGAGGGGACCCCTACTTGGTGCTTCAAAAAAACGGTGAGCCGCAGCGGGTGAAGGTAACGGTCATGGCACAGGCGGATGGGTGGGCGGCCATTGCTGACGTGGACGGGTTGGCACCTGGCGACGAGGTCGAATTGCAATGACTTCGCACTGGCATGTCCAGGAAGCGTCCGTTCCGCCACAACACCGTCCGATCCTTAGCATGCGGGACGTCCAGCGCGGGTTTTCCGGCGCGCAGGCCTTGAATGGGCTGCACCTCGATATCTACCAAGGCGAGTTCGTAGCCATTGTTGGGCCCTCCGGCTCGGGAAAATCGACGCTTCTCAACGTCCTCGGCCTTTTGGACACAGCTTCGGCAGGGACTTACTTGGTGCAGGGCACGGACGTGTCAGGCATCAGCGAGCGACAGCGAGCCGATCGACGCGCCAGTCTCTTCGGTTTCGTCTTCCAGGACTCGCACATGGTGGGACGCGATGCCGCGGCACGCAATGCCGTCCTCGGACTGCGTGCAAGGGGAATTGCTCTGTCCGTCCAAAAGCGACTAGTGATGCCCGCACTACACAAGTTTGGCCTTGCGCATAAGGCCGCCACCCCCGCTTCCTTGCTCTCCGGAGGCGAACGGCAGCGGCTGGCAATTGCCCGTGCCGTCATCGGAGCCCCGGGAATCGTGCTCGCTGATGAACCGACAGGCAGCCTGGACACCGCCAATGGCAGGGTAGTCCTGGACCATCTCCGCGAGCTTCATGCCGCAGGAACCACCGTTGTCCTGGTCACCCATGACCCAGGCATCGCTGCTGCTGCTGACCGGGTCATCACAATGCGGGATGGGCTGATCGTGGGTGACACCGGCTCCGCTACGGTCCGCGTCGACGCGCCAGTAACACCAGGCGACAGTTCCGCTCCCCATCACCTTGCACGGCGCATCCACCATGAAGCTGCAGACGTGATTGCGGATGCGTTGTCTGCGCTGACGGTCCGCCCGACCAAGGCCCTTCTGCTGGTGCTGGCATTCCTGCTGGGGAGCGGCGGGCTTGTAGCCGCCATGGGGCTGAGCGAGAGTGCAGCCGTCAAGGTGTCCGCGAGGATCGACGCAGCCGCCAGCGACGAAGTGCGGGCTATGCGTGAGGGCGGTTACGCCTCGTGGGTTGCCGTGACAGAGGACCTTCAGCGGTCAAAGGAGCTGTCCGGCGTTCTCGAGGCCGGAGTTCTTGCTGAGCTTTCGGCGTCGATAGTGCAGCCTTCGACCTTCCGCCCTGGGTCCTTTCCCGAACAGCCTGTCTTCACCGGAGCAGTCCGGGTCGTTGATTCCGCCTATCTCCGACTCCAAGGGGCCACCATTTCCTACGGCGATGCCAGCCTGCTTGATCAATCTTTCGGTGGACCAGCCGCATTCCTCGGTCAGGATGCCGCCATCCAACTGGGCATCGCAAGGCCAGGTCCCGGCGTCGTCATCTGGCTGTATGGTGAGCCGGTTCCGGTGGTGGGCATCATCGAGAATCCGGGGAGGGATCCGATTCTTCCAGAATCGGTGGTGGTGGGAGTCGGGTCATACCCCGTGACCAGCAGAGTGGCGGCCAGCCTGGTCTTACGGACAGAGCCGGGCATGCCGGCGGCCATCGCGGAGGCACTGCCTAAGGCATTGAGTCCCACTGAGACAGGCGCCGTGACGGTGCAGACCGTGGCGGACCTACGCGACCTCAAGCACGGGATTGACGCTGACCTGGGGCGGCTAGTTGGCATTGTCTCCATTGTGCTCTTGGCCATCGCCTGTTTGAGTGCCGGAACCACGATGTACCTCGGTGTCCTGGCCCGGTCGAGCGAAATAGCTCTTCGACTGGCATTGGGCATGCGGAGGGGTCCACTGGCTGGGATGTTCCTGTTGGAAGGCGCCGTGGTGGGAGTGTTGGGCGGCACTGCCGGAGCGGCAGCGGGCATGGGGGCAGTCCTGTTATACGCATCCACTGAAGGCTGGGCGGCCGTGATCCCTTGGTATGCAGCGCTGTGGGGAATCGGAGCCGGTCTGGCCAGCGGAACCCTGTCCGCCCTATACCCGGCCCTGGTGGCTTCGCGATCCAACCCCGCCCAGCTCATCCGGGCATAGAAAAAGCTAGTTGGCGGGGCTGTGCTTCGCTAAGTCGGCAGCGTTGGTGGCCGCGCTCATCAGCACGGCTGCGCCGAACATATGCGCACCAACCAGGAGAGCAGGGATTCCGTTGTAGTACTGGGTGAAGCCGATGACAGCCTGCAGCAATGTGACACCCAGCAGAAGATACGACGCCGATCGGAACGGACCGCCGATCTTGTGGCGGATCACCAGGAACACCGCGAAGAGCGTTCCGGCAGTGATGAGGTAGGCAGGGACCGCATGGATGTGCGAGAAGAGGTCCCAGTCGAGGTCGTTGCGGGGAGCGTCTGCGTCTCCGGCGTGGGGTCCGGCTCCTGTAACGACGACCCCCAGCATCACAGAGAGAGCGGAGAAAACTGCGACAGCAAGCATCACGGGGCGAGCAAGCGAGGGGATGGCCGGCAGGGTGCGGTTCATGAAGCGGCCGGTCCGTCCGTAAGCCCGGTTGACCAGCAGCGTGGCAAAAACCACCAAGGCCATGGATACAAGGAAGTGCAGGCCCACAACCCAGGGGTTGAGGCCGGACAGTACGGTAATCCCACCGATGATTGCCTGGGCCGGGATGCTGGCAAGGAGTCCCAAGGCAAGCATGAAGAGGTCGCGACGTTCCTTGCGAAGGTTCCACAAATACACCAACATCATGGCGGCCACTGCGGCGAGGGCGAAGGTGAGCAGGCGGTTGCCGAATTCAATGAACCCGTGAATGCCCATCTCCGGCGTGTTAACCAACGAATCGCTGGTGCAGCGCGGCCACGTCGGGCAGCCCAAGCCGGAAGCTGTGAGTCGTACGGCACCGCCGGTGACCACCAGAACGGTCTGCCCAATGAGCGACAACAAGGCCAACCTGCGCACCGCCTTGTTAACCTCGGTAGGCAACTTGGACGTGAATCGCTGGATGGTTTTCGGGAGGCGCGATGCCGTGCTCACAGTTTTCTCAATTCTCAGTTCTGCATTGTCGGTGGATACATGCTGGTTAGTTCCACTTGAACCAGCGGATGGCTGCGGCGCCGGCTAGCACTGTCCACAGCAGGAGGATCAAAACAGCGGGGAGGGGGACGGCCCCCATTAGGAATGCATCTCGGAGTGCTTCACCCAGCGCACCGGACGGAAGGAATTGAACGATGCCCTGCAGCAAAGAGGGCAATCGGTCGGCCGGCACCACAATGCCGCCCAAGGCACCCAGCAGTATCCACAGCAAATTGGTAATCGCCAGGGTAGCTTCGGGCCGCACCGTTCCCGCCACCAACAACCCCAATGCGGTGAAGGCAGCGGCGCCAAGAACCAGCAGACCCACTCCGGGAAGCCAAGCCTCGAGCCGTGGTTGCCATCCCAGCAAGCCGGCAACTGCACCGACTACCAGCACCTGAAGGAACAGGACCACCAGCACGGCGAGAATCTTGCCCGCAATGAGTCCGCCCCTGCCAAGGGGAGTAGTGGACAGGAAGCGGAGTACTCCGTATCGACGATCAAAACCGGTGGCGATGCCCTGACCGGTGAAAGCCGTAGACATGGCGCAAAGAGCCAGAATCCCCGGTGTGGCAACGTCTATTCGCGAGCCGCCGAGGCCATCGAGCATCGGGGTGACCACCAGACCTACGAGTGCCATTAACGGCAACACAATGGCGAGAATGAGTTGCTCACCGTTGCGCAGCATGGTGATGGTCTCGTAGCGGCCCTGCTGCACGATCCGGCGCGGCAGCGATGCCGGTCCGGCGTTGGGGGAGAGAAGCTTGCTCATCGGAGGTCCCTTCCGGAAATGTCCAGGAATACGTCTTCCAGGCTGCGGGCTTCCAACCGCAGCGAGGCAGGCATGATGTTCCGTTCAGCCCACCACGCGGTGAGGGCCGCCAAGTCCTTCGGCGTGAGCTCACCAGCAATGGCGTAGCTGCCCGAGCGGGTCTCGGTAACTTGGAGGCCCACGCCAAGGACACTGGCAAAGTCCAGCCCTCCGGGGGCATCGAAGTATAGCGTCCGGTCCGTGATCGCGGAGTCTGCGGCATGATCGTGCTGGAGCAGCTCGGCGACCGTTCCTTCCACCACGTTGTGACCGCCGTCGATGATGTACACATAGTCAGCCAGGCGCTCCGCGTCATCCATCAGGTGCGTTGTCAGCACGATGCCCATCCCGGCGTCCCTGAGCTCGGCAATGAGTTCGAAAACCATTTGCCTCGACTGCGGATCAAGCCCGGCGCTGGGTTCGTCGAGAAACAGGATTTCCGGATTGCCCACCAGCGCGGCCGCGAGTGCCAGCCGCTGCTTCTGGCCACCAGAGAGGCGGCGCACGCTGGTCCTGCTGAACTGGTCGATTCCCAGCCGTTCCACCAAGGCGTCAACGTTCATGGGCTTTTGGTACATGTCTGCGACGTGCCGCAACAAGGGGATGGGACGGGCCGACGGCGGGAGGCCGCCGTCCTGGAGCATCACACCTACGCGGGACCTCAAGTCGGCGCCTGCCGTATCCGGGTCCGCGCCAAGCAGGGAAATGGTTCCGCCTGTTCGCTTCTGCAACCCTTGGGCACATTCCAGGGTGGTGGTTTTACCCGCGCCGTTCGCTCCCAACAGGGCGGTTACTTGGCCGCGTTCGGCCACCAGGGACAGTCCACTGACTACCCTGAGCATTTTGCCGTCAAGGGAGGCCAGGGGGCCTACGTCCTTTATGAGTCCATCTATGGTGAGGACAGGGGAATCGGGGGATCGCACCAGAGTATTCTACGGGAAGTAGTACGGTCACACTCGGCGGCCAGCGCAGGTCAGTCTTGCCTTACTGGATGCATGAAACAAATTACGACATGATTATGTTGTGTATTCCATGAGCAGTCCAACTTCCATGCCCTCAACACGGCATGCTGCAGCGGCAGAGGCATTCGTTGCTTCGCCTGTGCTGCCGGACGCGGATGACCGTACACGGGACCGCGTACTGAGCGCAGTACTGGAGAACGGCCCGGTTAGCGCCGCGGAACTAGGCGACCTTTTGGGATTTACGCCGGCTGCAGTTCGGCGCCATCTTGACCATTTGGAACGCAGCGGTGTCATCGAGGTCAAGCGCGTGGCCAAAGCCGGTTCAGGTGCAGGCCGCCCGGCGCGCCGTTACGTCCTCAGCTCGCAAGGGCAGTCCAAGCTCGGCGACGACTACCTGAATATTGCCAGCTCCGCGCTCAGGCGACTACAGGAACTTGCCGGCGCGGACGCAGTCCGGGAGTACGCAGAAGAACGCTTCTCGGACATGGAGCGCCGCTACGCCCCAGAGGTGGAAGCAGCCGGTGATGACATCACGGCCCGCGCCGTGGCGCTTTCGAAGGCCCTCAGCCGCGATGGCTTCGTTGCCTCAGCCCACTCCATGGAAGCCAAGGCGCCTTTGCCGGCAGCGTTGTCCAGTGTCCAGCTTTGCCAGGGCCACTGCCCGATTCAGCGGCTTGCCGCAGAATTTCCCGTGTTTTGCGACACGGAGACCAAGGTCTTCTCGCGCTTGGTGGGTGTCGATGTCCGGCGCCTCTCCACGCTCGCACAGGGCGGACACGTCTGCACCACCCACATACCTACCGGGCGCCCGGCTGCCACGGCATCCCCAGATGTCGCAGAGCAGCCCGGGAACCCGTACCAGGAATCAAACAACCAGCAAGAAAGGCCGTGATGACGGACCAAATAGCAGAGAAAGCGGTAGCTGACGGCACTGTGATCTCGGAGATTCTGGAGAAGAATCCCGAACTGCACGGTATCGGAAACTACGAGTACGGCTGGGCCGACAAGAACGACGTAGGCGCCAACGCCCGTCGTGGCCTCAACGAGGAGGTCGTCCGCGACATCTCCTCGAAGAAGAACGAGCCTGAATGGATGCTCGATCTGCGGCTCAAGGGCCTGAAGTATTTCGATCGCAAGCCCATGCCTACCTGGGGTGCAGACCTCTCCGGCATCGACTTCGACAACATCAAATACTTCGTGCGCTCAACGGAGAAGCAGGCAGCAACGTGGGAAGACCTTCCGGAAGACATCCGGAACACCTACGAGAAGCTGGGCATCCCCGAAGCTGAGCGCAGCCGCCTGGTCTCGGGTGTCGCTGCCCAGTACGAGTCCGAGGTTGTCTACCACCAGATCCGCGAGGACTTGGAAGCACAGGGCGTCATTTTCCTGGACACCGACACCGCACTGCGGGAACACCCGGAGATCTTCCAGGAGTACTTCGGCACCATCATTCCGGTGGGTGACAACAAGTTCGCTTCGCTGAACACGGCTGTATGGTCGGGCGGATCATTCGTGTACGTGCCCAAGGGCGTGCACGTGGACATCCCGCTGCAGGCTTACTTCCGCATCAACACGGAAAACATGGGCCAGTTCGAGCGCACGCTGATCATCGCCGATGAAGATTCGTACGTTCACTACATCGAAGGCTGCACGGCTCCGATCTACACCTCGGATTCCCTGCACTCGGCTGTTGTGGAGATCATCGTGAAGAAGGGCGCCCGCGTCCGCTACACGACCATCCAGAACTGGTCCACCAACGTGTACAACCTCGTCACCAAGCGCGCCATCTGCGAAGAGGGCGCCACCATGGAGTGGATCGATGGCAACATCGGTTCCAAGGTGACCATGAAGTACCCGGCCGTCTACCTCGTTGGCGAGCACGCCAAGGGTGAGACCCTGTCCATCGCCTTCGCCGGCGAAGGCCAGCACCAGGACACCGGCTCCAAGATGGTGCACATCGCACCGAACACCAAGAGCTCCATCATTTCCAAGTCCGTGGCCCGCGGCGGCGGACGTGCTGCTTACCGCGGCCTGGTCCAGGTCCGTGAAGGCGCCAAGCACTCGGCCAACACGGTCCGCTGTGATGCCCTCCTGGTGGACACCATTTCCCGTTCGGACACGTACCCGTACATCGACATCCGCGAGGATGACGTTGTCATGGGCCACGAGGCCACCGTTTCCCGCGTCAGCGAAGAGCAGCTCTTCTATCTGATGTCCCGCGGCATGCCTGAAGACGAGGCCATGGCCATGATCGTGCGCGGCTTCATCGAGCCGATCGCCCGTGAATTGCCCATGGAATACGCTCTTGAGCTGAACCGCCTGATTGAACTGCAGATGGAAGGGTCCGTCGGTTAACAATGACTGATATCACTACTGAAAAGGCGCGCATCGGCGCGCCCTCGGCCCAGCCGTTTATCAACGGCTTCACCGAGGAAGGCGAGAACCTTTCGCCCGTCAACACCGGAACGAACACCAGCACGACGTCGGAACAGCCTTCCGCTGGTCCTCTCGCTGGCGCTTCGGCCAAGAGCCACTCACACGGTGGCGGCGTAGGCATCCCGGACAGCTCCCGCGCAGGCCGTCTTACCTCCTACAAGCTGGCAGACTTCAAGCCGCTGAACGGCCTTGAGGAAGACTGGCGCTTCACTCCCCTGAAGCGCCTGCGTGGCCTCCACACCGACGTCCTCAACGGCGCAGCTCCGGCTGTCAGCGTGACTGCGCCGGCCGGCGTCGTTGTTGAAACTGTTGGCCGCGATGACCAGCGCATTGGCCAGGCGGCCATCCCGGAGGACCTCGTGTCCGCCAACGCCTGGGAGAACTTCGCCGAGGCCACGGTTGTGACCGTGCCCGCCGAGCTGCAGGCCGAGAGTGAAGTTTCTGTCCTGATCACCGGCGCTGGCGAAGCACCTTCCGCCCAGCACATCGTGATCGTGGCAGAACGCTTCTCCAAGTCCGTCGTGGTCCTGGACCACCAGGGCACAGCGGTTGTCTCTGAGAACGTGGAGATCATCGTCGAAGACGGTGCTGAACTAACCGTGGTCTCCCTGCAGGAATGGGCCGATAACGCCGTCCACGCCTCATCGCAGCAGGCAAAGATCGGCCGCGATGCCAAGTTCAAGCACATCGTGGTCAGCCTTGGCGGCGACCTCGTTCGCGTCACGCCGTCCACGCGCTTCACTGCGCCCGGTGCCGACGTCGAAATGTTTGGCCTGTACTTCGCCGACGCCGGACAGCACCTGGAGCAGCGCCTCTTCGTTGACCACGCAGTGGCCAACTGCAAGTCCCGCGTGCTCTACAAAGGCGCCCTTCAGGGCCGCAATGCCCACAGCGTCTGGGTTGGCGACGTCCTGATCCGAAAGGAAGCAGAAGGCACCGATACCTACGAGGCCAACCGCAACCTGGTCCTCACGGACGGCGCCCGCGCGGACTCAGTTCCCAACCTGGAAATCGAAACCGGTTTGATCGAAGGCGCGGGCCACGCCAGCGCCACCGGCCGTTTCGATGATGAGCACCTGTTCTACCTCATGGCCCGCGGAATCCCGGAAAAGGTTGCCCGCCGCCTGGTGGTCCGAGGCTTCCTCAACGAAATCATCCAGCAGATCAAGGTCCCGGCAATCGAAGAGCGCCTGACCGCAGCTGTTGAGCGCGAACTCGCCGCGACCGACAACTAAGACAGGCCAGGCAGAGCAACAATGAGTGAAGAAACCAAGGGCGAACTGGTATGCAACGCCAATGACATCCAGGTCAAGCAAGCGCTGCGCGTCCTGATTGATGACTATCCAGTAGCCATCGTCAAGGACTCGATGGGCGACATCCACGCCATCGCCGATACCTGCTCGCATGCGGACATCTCGTTGTCCGAGGGCGAGGTTGAAGGCTGCGCGATCGAATGCTGGGGACACGGTTCCCAGTTCGACCTCCGCAGCGGACAGCCCCTCCAGCTGCCTGCTTACGACCCCGTCCCCGTTTTCGCCGTCTCCATCGATGGCGACGACGTTTACGTGGACGTGACCAACGTTGTGAACGGCGCCTCGGTAGATCACTACTGAGCGCCCAGTACCGCCAGACTTACGAACGGAAAGAAAGAAGAGCATGTCAACTCTTGAAATCAAGGACCTGCACGTCAGCATCGAGACGGAGCAGGGCACCAAGGAGATCCTGAAGGGCGTCAGCCTCACCATCAAGACCGGTGAAACGCACGCCATCATGGGCCCCAACGGCTCAGGCAAGTCCACCCTCGCCTCCACCATCGCCGGCCACCCGCGTTACAACGTCACCAGTGGCACCATCACGCTGGATGGCGAAGACGTGCTGGAAATGAGCGTCGACGAGCGCGCCCGTGCAGGCGTCTTCCTGGCCATGCAGTACCCGGTAGAGGTTCCCGGCGTCACCATGACCAACTTCCTGCGGACCGCCAAAACTGCGATCGACGGCGAAGCACCGGCCCTGCGCACGTGGACCAAGGACGTCAAGGCAGCCATGCAGCAGCTCCGGATCGACGCCGACTTCGCACAGCGCAACGTCAACGAAGGCTTCTCCGGTGGTGAGAAGAAGCGGGTTGAAATCCTTCAGCTCGAGCTTTTCAAGCCGAAGTTCGCCATCCTGGACGAGACCGACTCCGGCCTGGACGTCGACGCTTTGAAGGTTGTCTCCGAGGGCGTCAACCGCGCGCACGAAGAGGGCAATATGGGCACACTGCTCATCACCCACTACACCCGTATCCTGCGATACATCAAGCCGGACTTCGTTCACGTGTTCGTTGACGGCAAGGTTGTTGAAGAGGGCGGCCCCGAGCTCGCGGACCGTCTTGAAGATGAGGGCTACGACCGCTACGCTCCGGGCGCCGGCGTTGCCGTTGCTCCTGCTGTGCAGGCCTAGTTAGGATCGTTCCATGACCGAAATCAACACGGCGCGAACCAGCCTCGAGGACGTCGAGGAAGCGCTCAAGGACGTTATTGACCCGGAACTCGGGGTCAACATTGTGGACTTGGGCCTTCTTTACGGACTCAAGTACTCCGACGACGACGGCGCGCTCCTGATCGATATGACACTGACCACTGCGGCTTGCCCGCTGACGGACGTGCTTGAAGAGCAGGTTGGCAAGTCCCTTGACGGCGTGGTTGATGATTGGCGCCTGAACTGGGTATGGATGCCGCCATGGGGTCCCGAGCGGATCACCGACGACGGCAAGGACCAGATGCGGGCCCTCGGCTTCAACATCTGATCAGCAGTTTTTGCTCGCTTCGGCGGGCACAAGGAAGGGTTCCGGGCTTGCCGCCCGGAACCCTTCCTTGGTGTTTAAGGCCTTACTTGGGGACGAAGACCTACGGCGCAGCTACTCCAAATGTGTCGCACTTGTTGATATCGCCCGTGGTGTACCCCTGATAGAACCACTTCTGCCGCTGCTCACTGGACCCGTGGGTCCAAGATTCAGGAGACACCCGGCCGGTAGCCGCCTCCTGGATCCGGTCATCACCAACGGCGGAAGCGGCCGAGAGCGCATCCTGCAGGTCCTGCTGGGTCAGGGGATCAAGGAAGGGCTTGCCGGTGGCGTCCGTTTGGGTGGTGGCGTGCCGGACCCAAAGTCCCGCATAGCAATCAGCCTGCAGTTCCACGCGGACTGCTCCTGACTGCGGACCTTGCGGGTCCTGCTGGGCCTGGTCGAGGTTGCCGAGGACGTTCTGGACGTGGTGTCCGAATTCGTGGGCCACTACATACTCCTGCGCCAGCGGACCCCCGGACGAGCCGAAGCGGGTGACCAGGTCATCGAAGAATCCGGGGTCAAAGTAGGCGGTGGTGTCCGCAGGGCAGTAGAACGGACCCACGGCACTGGTGGCCGCACCGCAACCGGTGTTCGTGGCTTGGCTAAAGATGACAGTCTTGGGACGGGGATACTCCACGTTGTAGTCCGCAAGGTAGGCAGGCCAAAAGGCATTGAGGCTGTTCACTGTCCCTGTGATCCGGCAGTCCAGCCGTTTGTCCGCATCGGCACCGGTCTGGCATTCCTGGACACCTCCGGCCCCGCCACCACTTTCGACGGCGGGTGGCTGGCTTCCGCTACCTGTCAGGTCCCCGAGGATATTGGGATTAATACCGAAAAGTGCCAGCAACAGCACCACTATGCCGCCGCCAATGCCTCCGCCGATCTTGGTGCCGCGGCCCATGCCACCGCCACGTCGGTCTTCCACTTGCGAAGGGTCAAGCTGTGCGCCGTCATTGAAACTCATACAGTCAGAATAGACGTCACTGTTGGTGCCCGATGCCGGACACTGCCGTAAAATTGTTTGGATGCCTTTCCTGGACAAACTTCAGCTCTGGGCCGAGGAGCGCCCCCACGACACCGCCGTCGTTGTGGGCAGCAGCCGGCTCACCTGGGCGGGACTTCGCGACGCTGCAGCAGGGCTGCTGCGCGACACGACTGCCACTACTGTTCTTGCCGAGCCCAACTCCGTGCGCTTTGCGGAGCGCTACGCGGCCGCGGTGGCGGGGGAGCGCCGCTGTGCGGTGCTGGATCCCGAATGGCCGCTCCCCATGATCGAGGAAGTCTCGTCCCGCGTCGTCGAGGCCAGCAGACCCGTTGAGGCGGAGCTGGTGGACGGAGACCCGTCAAGTACCTTCCTGATCGGCCTCACGTCGGGCACCACTTCGGTTCCCAAAGCGTTCACCAGGTCCCGCCGTTCCTGGCATGTGTCCTTCGAAGCGTCCATCGAGTTTTTTGGCCTCCAGCAGGACGATCGGACCCTTGCACCTGGACCCCTCTCAGCCAGCCTGAACCTGTATGCCCTCTCAGAATGCCTGTATGCGGGTGCTGCGTTTCATACACTTGAATCATTCGACGTGGGTGACGCCCATGCTGCCATCGCTCATGACGGCATCACCCGCTTGGTCCTGGCGCCCACTGCGCTGAGATTGCTCAGCGAACGGGGACTCGCCGGCGACGTTGACGCTTCCGGCATCCGCAGCATTATTTGCGCCGGTTCCAAGTTGGACGCCCGGACGTTGGAGGCGGCTCGGCGGTGGGCGCCCCGTGCGGCCATATACGAGTACTACGGTGCCTCCGAGTTGAGCTTTGTTTCCGGCACCCGCCTGGCCGCTGGTCAACCACTCGACGCAGGTGGTACCGGCATCGGTGTGCCTTTCCCAGGCGTTGAACTGAGCATCCTCGATGACACCGGCAGGCCCCTTCCGGACGGCGAGCATGGAAACATCAGTGTTCGCAGCGGAATGGTCAGCAACGGCTACCTGTGGGGCGACGATGGACAAGCCCTGCGCTGCCTTGACGGTTGGTACACCGTGGGGGATCAGGGATTCCTTGAGAACGGCACCCTTCACATCCTTGGCCGCCGCTCGGACATGATCATTACCTCCGGAAAGAACGTCTACCCGCACGAGGTTGAGCTTGCCGTGGCTTCAGTGCCCGGTGTGGATGTTGCGGTAGCCGCCGGGGCGCCCGACGATATTCGCGGCCAAAAGGTGATCGCCGGCGTCGTACCTGCCTACGGCGCGGTCACCGCCACCCAGCTCCGCACCGGACTGGATGGCCTGCTGGCACGGGACAAGTGGCCGTTGCAGTATTACGTATTGGCGGAGCTGCCCATGACAGACCGAGGCAAGGTCAGTAGAAAAGTTCTCCTGGACTGGATCAAGAATCATGACCCCCGGGCGCAGCCCCTTGGGTAGCGGCAGCCCCTTGGGTAGCGTCGAAGAATTGCAACGCGGGTCCGACGAATCCCGGCAACCCGTCATCATCGCCGCGCTCCGGTCTCCCATTTGTCGTGCCAACGGGCAGCTGAAGCATCTCCGAGCACCGGATCTCCTGGCGCCCGTGCTGGGTTCGCTCCTCGAGGCAGCAGGCCTGAACCCTGCAGACGTGGACGACGTCATCATCGGAAACGCGGTGGGCGGAGGCGGCAACGTGGCCAGGTTCGCCGCGCTCCAGGCCGGGATGCCAATCACAGTTCCCGGCATCACCGTTGACCGACAGTGCGGCTCCGGCCTTGACGCCATTGCACTGGCGTCACGGCTGGTGGCGGCCGGCGATGATCCGCTGTATCTTGCCGGCGGCGTCGAGAGCATCAGTACCGCACCGGCCCGGGCCAACAGAACCGACGACGGCGAACTGGAATTTTACTCGAGGGCCAGCTTTGTGCCTCAACAGTTCGGCGATCCTGACATGGGTGTTGCTGCGGAGAACGTGGCCCGCGCGTTTGGCGTGACCCGGGAGCGACAGGACGAGTACGCACTCCGGAGCCATCGCCGTGCGGTTGAGGCGGCAAGTGCGGGCTCCTTTGCGGATGAGATCGTTCCGCTCAAGAGCAACGAAAAACTCGTAGATTCCGACGACGGCCCCAAAGCGACCCTGCGGGCGCCGCTGATGGCGAGGTTCCCTGCTGCGTTCATGCCGGGCGGAACGGTCACGGCAGCGAACTCTTGCTTCGACGCGGACGCAGCCTCAGCTGTGGTCATAACGTCACTCAAGCGGGCTCGCGCGATGGGCGCGAGAGACGGGTTGCTGGTAATGGGGTGCGACACGGCAGGCGTTGATCCGGAACTCCTTGGTATCGGGGCCGCCCATGCCGCCGAACGGCTACTAAACCGCCACGAAGTGGCCGCAGGAGACGTTGACCTGATTGAGTTTAATGAGGCGTTTGCCTCCCAAACCATTGCATGCCTTAATCACTTGGGCGTGGATCCAGAGCGAGCCAACCTGGACGGCGGCGCCTTGGCTTTGGGTCACGGCTACGGCGCCTCAGGAGCGGTACTGGTGACGCGGTTGATGGCTCAGTCACGCAGCCGATATGCAACGCATGGGGGGAGTCCGTTGGCGTTGGCAATGATCAGCATTGCAGGCGGGATGGGAACCGCAGCGCTGGTCCAGTACACCAGGCTTTAGTCTCTTTCCGGTTCGCCCAACCCGCGGGCTGCCAGTGCGTCTCCGGTTTGGCGGGCGTACGCCACAGTGGTAATGAAGACAGGAAGGACCAGCGCGCGGGGATTGCGTTCAAGCCCGCGTGCCCGCGCGGAGTCCCGTACGTCCGAGAAAGTGCCCGCAATGAATGGAATACTCCTCAGCATCACTGCGATGGTCAAGGCGAATCGTTCAGGATCGGCGCCGAAACGCCGGAACGGGTTCGCCAAGGCCACCACCCCGTCCAGCAGCGCCTGCACGGGGGTGGTTGCTGTCAGCACGGACGCCGCCACCACACAAATAAGCACATTAAGTACGATGCGTGCTGCGGTGGGTCCACCGAGTTGCCACCACTGGAAGAGACCGATGACCAGCAGGATGGGCGTAACCATCCAGACGGCTTTCAGAAGTCGGCGGAAGCCGGCTCCGGTGAGCAGGAACAAGCCGCACATGATGGCGAAGACCACAAGGGAAGCGGACCAGTCCACAATGAGGAAAGACGCCGTTCCGCAGGCGGCTACCACCAGGAATTTCAGCCACAGGGGAGTGCGGTGGATGATCGAGTTTCCGCGAACGTAGTTCGCAATCAGGAAGCCATGGCCCCTCACCTGGACACATCACCTAAAGGCCCGCCGGGCAGGGCAGCCTCGCACAGCGAACGGTAGCGGGCGACGCCGTCGGCAGCACCGCCGTCGAACTCGATACGTCCGGACTCCACCACCAGCACCCTGTCCATGTCGAGTGCGAGGTCGAGATCGTGCGTGGACATGATCACCTGTTGATCCAGTTCGGCTACGGTACGCCGCAGGAGTTCGCGATTCCGGAGGTCCAAGAGGGTGGATGGTTCGTCAAGGACCAGGACCGCCGGATCGACGGCCAGGACTGCAGCCAGTGCCAACAACTGCCTTTCACCACCGGAAAGTTCGTAGATGCTTTGATCGGCCAGGTGCAGTAGGCCGAAGCGATCCAGGACCGCTTCTGCCCGGGCGGCCCGCTCCTTGGAGTTCTTGATGGAACGGCGCAGGGAGAGCTCAACGTCCTCCCGCCCCGTCGGCATCACCAACTGAGACAGGGGATCAGTAAAAACGAAGCCCACATTGCCGCGGACCTGACGGCCAGAAGCAACGGTATCGTCGCCGTGGACCGCAACAGTGCCTTCGCTCGGTACAACCAAACCGTTCAGGAGACGGAGAAGGGTGGATTTCCCGGATCCGTTAGCGCCGATCACCCCGATCCTGCGCTCAGTCAGGTCCAGGGAAATGTCCTGGAGCAACGTCTTGGGCAAATCGCTTCCATCAACCGGGACGCGCACCGAGACACTGCTGAAACTGATGGAGTTCATCTACTGATTGTTCCTGCTTTACTTGACCCGACGCACCAGGACGTCCGGGAAAGCCTTGTGAATCGCCATGGCGATGATCACAGCCAGGACGTTCTTGAGGATGTCACCGGGTACGAAGGGGAGGTCTGCGAGGAGAGCCTTGGTGAAGTCCAGTTTGGCGTTGATCATCATTCCAAGGACTCCCAGCGCGTGGATGACCACGATGCTGCTGACCATTGCCGCTGCGAAGAGCCACAGCGCACGGAACTTAACCGTCCGGCGGATGACAACCCCCGCTAGGTAACCGGTAGCCGCTGCAGCCAAGGGGAACGCGATGATGTAACCGGCGGAGGGCGTCGCAAGAATCCCCAGTCCACTGCGGCCACCGCTGAAGATCGGAAGTCCGGCGAAGCCGAGCAACACATAGAGCCCGACGGCGGCGAAACCGCGCCCAGCGCCCAGCACCAGTCCGCTGAGCATCACTGTCAGGGTCACCAAGGTGATGGGAACGCCAAGGGCGCCTACCGGAATACCAGGGACGATCGCGGAGGCGGCGACGAGGGCCGCGAAAACCGCAATGAGGCCGAGGTCGGTGGCGGTCCAGCGTTTGCGGGAGGAGGCGGTGCGCTGCACTGTTGCGTCGGAGGTGGCAGCAGTGTCAGGTTGGGTCTGGCTCATGACGGTCCTATCGGGTGCGGTGCGATGAAGTTCTATTTCCCCTCCTGTCGAGGGTACGGAGGGACGTTGGCCGGGATTTTGGAGCCTTCCCACAAAGTCTTTCGGGAATTGTTTGGCTGTTGGCACAGTTTTCTCCCTGTGAGGGCCGATGTCAGCCTGCGGCCGGGGTACCGGTAGACTTGAACAGGCTGTTCTCACAGCCGCCCCCGCCGCACTTATCGGACCCGCCGGTCCCCGCGAGCGTTCCCCATTGAAAGGCATCACCCGAATTGATTACCGTCCAGGACCTCGAACTCCGCGCCGGCGCACGCCTGCTCATGGACCAGGTCAACTTCAGGGTGGACAAAGGTGACAAGATCGGACTGGTCGGACGTAACGGTGCCGGCAAGACCACCCTCACCCGGGTCCTCGCCGGCGAAGGCCTTCCCGCCGGCGGCAAAGTGACCCGCAGCGGTGAGATCGGCTACCTGCCGCAGGACCCGCGGACGCCGGACATGGAGCAGCTTGCCCGGGACCGCATCCTTTCAGCCCGCGGTTTGGACGTCGTGGTAGGCAAGCTCAAGAAGGCCCACGAGGACATGGCAAGCGATGATGCCGCCGTGCAGCGCAAAGCCATGAACCGCTACGACCGCCTGGAAGCTGAGTTCCTCTCGGGTGGCGGCTACGCTGCTGAAGCCGAAGCCGCAGCGATCTCCTCCAACCTCGCGCTGCCGGATCGGCTCCTCAACCAACCGTTGAAGACCCTCTCAGGTGGCCAGCGGCGCCGTGTCGAGTTGGCACGCATCCTTTACTCGGACGCGGAAACCCTGCTCCTCGACGAGCCCACCAACCACCTTGACGCCGACTCCATTACTTGGCTGCGCGACTTCCTGAAGAACCACCAGGGTGGCTTGATCGTGATCAGTCACGACACGGACCTGCTCGAAGCAACGGTGAACAAGGTATTCCTGTTGGATGCCAACCGCGCCCAGATCGACTTCTACAACATGGACTGGAAGCGCTACTTGCTCCAGCGCGAAACGGATGAGCGCGCGCGGAAGCGCGAACGCGCCAATGCCGAAAAGAAGGCCCAGGTCCTGATCGACCAGGCCAACAAGATGCGGGCCAAGGCCACCAAGGCCGTGGCGGCCCAGAACATGGCCAAGCGCGCTGAGAGGCTCCTGAGTGGGTTGGAGGCTGTGCGCGAGAATGACCGCGTAGCCGCCCTGCGCTTCCCGGATCCCTCTCCTTGCGGCAAGACCCCACTGACCGCGGAGGGCCTGAGCAAGTCCTACGGCTCCCTGGAAATATTCACGGACGTGGACCTGGCAATCGATCGCGGCTCCAAGGTGGTCATCCTCGGCCTCAACGGTGCCGGTAAGACCACCCTTCTGCGCATGCTCGCCGGTGTCGACAAGCCTGACACCGGTGACATCATCCCAGGGCAGGGCCTCAAGGTGGGCTACTACGCCCAGGAGCATGAGACGCTCGACGTCGACCGCACGGTCCTGGAGAATATGCGGTCTTCAGCCCCGGACATGAAAGACGCCGAAGTCCGAGGCATCCTGGGTTCATTCCTGTTCTCCGGTGACGACGTCGACAAGCCCGCGGGCGTCCTCTCCGGCGGTGAGAAGACCCGGTTGGCCCTGGCCACAATTGTGGCCTCCAGCGCCAACGTGCTGCTCCTCGATGAGCCCACCAACAACCTGGACCCTGCCAGCCGTGCCGAAATCCTGGGTGCCCTCAAGAACTACAGTGGCGCCGTCGTCATGGTCAGCCACGACGAAGGAGCCGTTTCAGCGCTGAACCCGGAGCGCGTTGTGTTGCTCCCGGACGGTGTTGAAGACCACTGGAACGAAGACTACCTGGACCTCATTACCCTCGCGTAGGCTTCGGCTAGCGGACCTGCAGGGGTTCCGCTGCGGTGATGCGTGCCAGCTCTTCGTAGGTGATGGAAAACATCGAGTTGTGATCTCCTGCGCCGGCCCAGAGGACCGGGTGTGCTTGGAGTGAGACGTCCAGAAGTGTCCTGATCTTCCGGGGATGCCCCACTGGCGCGACTCCGCCTACTTCCTGGCCGGTGTGCTCCAGCACGAATTCCGGTTTGGCGCGGCGGATATTTCCCGTGCCAAGCTGGGTAGCAACCAGGGCCGTATCAACTTTGGCCGCTCCACTGGCGAGAATGAGCAGGGGTGCGCCGTCGAGTTCAAAGATCAGGCTGTTGGTAATCGCGGCGACATCGCAGCCGAGGGCCGAAGCGGCTGCCGCCGCTGTGGGCACCTTTTCATCGAAGATCCGAACAGTGTCCTCAGCGCCAGCGGCTGTCAAAGCAGCCCTGACGTTGAGCACGGAATCAGGGATCAAATCAGTAGCCTTGTGCATCCAGGATGGCGTCTTCCTCTTCTTCGGACGTGGGCCGCTTGTTTTTGCGGGGAGCAGGCGTGCGCTTCTTGGGCGTGCCACCGGCGGCGAGGATTTGTTCGTCCTCTTCCTCCTCGGCGTCGATGGCCGCGTTGCGGGCCTGTTGCCGCGCTGCGTATCCGAACCCGATGAACATCAGGACACCAAAGGCGAACCACTGCAAAGAGTAGGAAAGGTGCGTTCCTTCTTCGGTGGCAGGCTTGGGGAAGGGAGTGGGCATCGGCTGCACGGCGGGGTTTTCGCTCGCCAGCTGCCCGTACGCACCGGTGGCGATGGGGTAGGGAAGTTCGCTGGCGAAGCCGGCGAGGTCTATGGAGGCCAACTGGCCGTCCACCGCGCCACGATCCAGCTTGGGTTCGGCAGGCTTAAGCCGTGCCACCACCGTCACCTCGCCAGTGGGAGGAGCAGGAATGACATCAGGACGGCCAGGCGTGTTGTTGCCGATCGGCAGCCAACCCCGGTCAATCACCACGGCGTCGCCTGTGCTCAGCCGGAAAGGGACTACGACGTCGTAACCTGGCTGGCCGTTTAGCGGCCGGTTGCGCACAACCCGCTGACCGTCAAGGTCGTAGCTGCCACGCAACTCAACCTGGGTCCATTCCCGTTCAGGGTCCAGGGCATCGAACTGGTCTTTGATCTCCGTATAGGGGATTGGGGCGGCCGAGTAGTTGCTCACCACACGATTGATTTCTGCCAGCGTCTCAGCCCTGCGGTCCATCTGCCAGCGGCCCAGGAAAACGCAGGCCGTGGCGAAGATGACAGCCAGCACGAAGTACCCCAGCCACTTGCTGGAGAAAAGGAAGCGGTACATTCAGCCAGCCTCATCCGCTGTTGCTTCGCTGGCCATGAACGGCACAGTTTCTTTCCAGAGGCCCCGCGTCTGCAGGTATTCCTCCAGCCAGTCCCGGTGGTCTCCGCACGAAAGCCAGACCTTGCGCCGATCCGGCGTGTGAATGCGGGGATTGTTCCACAGGAGTTGCCATTCGGCTCCGGCACGGCATCCTTTACGGGAGCACAACGCCGGACCGGTGGCGCGTTCGGACTCTTGGCTGGCCGCACTTGCGCCGCCAAGGTTAAAGATATTCATGAAGCCGCCCGTTCGTCGCCGGGATGTCCGGCCTCTCTTGCCTGGCCCGCCGGGGGGCCTGCTTGTTTGCTTGGTGCTTCGTCATCCACCAGTTCCCCTTGGAGCACTGTTGGCGCGTCCGCAGGAGTTTCTTCCGGCTCGGAGGAACGTTCTATTTCAGGGACAGCCACGTACTCCAGCAAGGATTCACTGTGGTCCTCGGCTTTGTCGTTGCCATTGGCGATGACCACGGCAATCCACGGCAGGAACACCGCGCCCGCGATGGCGATGATCTTAAACCAGCCGTCCACTACGAATATCAGGATGATGCAGACCATGCGGATGCCCATGGCCACCGCATACTTGATCATGCGATCACGCATGTCTTCGGAGTGCGCGGCAGCGGCATCTGTGATGCTGTGGACTTCGGGGTCGCTGGAAACAGCGTCCGGTTCCCCGGGCACTTGCTGCAGGGGACTGTTTTCTCGTGTCACAACTGAATCATCACGCTCCAAAGGCCTCTCTCAATTCTCTCACCAAGGCGGTACCCGCCCAAACCGCGCTGGTTACCGGTTACCGGCGGGTTGCAGCGGGCTGCGGATAGGATCGACACAGGAAAATCCCCCTTCATAGCGGCATACGAATGCCGCGGAACCAGGAGCGAAAGCATGTCTGAAGCAGTATCCACCGGCCGCAGCGTCCTCATTACCGGCGGCAACCGGGGCATCGGCCTCGCCATTGCGGAGTCGTTCCTTGCCAACGGTGACAAGGTTGCCGTCACCTACCGCAGTGAGACAGAACTGCCTGAGGGCATACTGGGGGTCAAAGCCGACGTCACCGACGAGGCATCGATTGACGCTGCGTTCAAGATCGTCGAAGAGGCGCACGGGCCAGTGGAAGTGCTTGTAGCCAATGCAGGCATCACCAAAGACACCCTGCTGTTGCGGATGAGCGAGGACGACTTCACGTCAGTTGTGGACACCAACCTGACCGGCGCGTTCCGTGTCATCAAGCGGGCCTCCAAGGGCATGATCCGGCTGCGGAAGGGCCGCGTTGTTCTCATCTCCTCGGTCTCGGGCCTCTACGGCGCTCCCGGTCAGATCAACTATTCCGCCTCCAAGGCCGGCATGGTGGGCATCGCACGCTCCCTGACCCGAGAACTCGGCAGCCGCGGTATCACTGCCAACGTTGTTGCACCCGGTTTCATCAACACGGACATGACTGCCAAATTGCCGGAGGACACGCAAAAGTCCTACTTGGCCAGTGTTCCTGCGGGACGCTTCGCCGAGGCTTCCGAGGTAGCAGACGTTGTGCGCTGGGTTGCCAGTGACGAAGCTGCGTACATCTCCGGCGCCGTGATCCCGGTTGATGGCGGTCTCGGGATGGGTCACTAGCCCGCTAGCCTGTCAGGCAGTTTTTTGTCCGGAGCCAACAACAGATTTCAACTATGCCGCTGGCATGATGGAAGTCGAGCCCACATGATTTTGGATGAAGTGAACAAAAGGAGCACGAATGGGAATGCTGGATAACAAGACCGCCATCGTCACGGGATCTTCCCGCGGAATTGGCGCCGAAGTTGCCAAGATCCTCGCCGGCGAGGGTGCCGCCGTCGTCGTCAACTACCGCCAGAAGGCGCCTCGCGCCAACAAGGTAGTGACCGAGATCCAGGCAGCAGGCGGGCGGGCAGCTGCCGTAGGCGCAGACCTCACCACCGATGAAGGGGTGCACGCCCTGGCCAGCACGGCCATGGAGGAGTTCGGTTCCCTGGACGTCCTGGTGCTCAACGCTTCCGGCGGCATGGAATCCGGCATGGAAGAGGGCTACGCACTCAAGCTGAACCGCGATGCCCAGATCAACATGCTCAATGCCGCAGTTCCCCTGATGCCGGAAGGTTCGCGGGTTGTCTTCGTGACCAGCCACCAGGCTCACTTTGTCGAGACCGTGCCCACCATGCCCGAGTACGAGCCCGTTGCCAAGAGCAAGCGCGCCGGCGAGGACGCTCTCCGTGCACTCTTGCCCAATCTTGCAGACAAGGGCATCACATTGGTGGTCGTTTCCGGCGACATGATCGAGGGCACCGTGACGGCCACCCTGCTTGACCGCTCCAACCCGGGAGCCATCGAAGCGCGCCGGGCAGAAGCAGGCAAGCTGTACTCCGTGGAGGAGTTCGCGGCCGAAGTTGCCAAGATGGTAACCGCCGACGTCGAATCCGGCCACACCGAATACGTGGGTGGCGCCGACTACTTCGATAAGACTGCCGAGTAGCGAGCACACCAGACAGCAGCGGTCCGGGACATCCGTCCCGGGCCGCTGCTGTTTAAGCAGCCCATAGGGCTTCGAAATGACAATTCTATAAATTATTCGGTTTTGGCGTCACGAAATGAGGATTGTTGTTTCACCTTTGTCGCTTTGCATTAAGGGACTCCATCTGGTTGACTCTCCAAGGCGCCCTCGTCCTTGGTTGTCAGCAGGCCGCATAAACCCAGGTGGCGAGTTTATGCCAAATCACCCACCTCAGGCAGGTGAAAGCTTCGCGGTTGACTCACAGGGGCGGCTATTGTCCCTTTGCATTAGGAGCTTTCTTTGGACCTGTTATTGCACGCTGATGATATTCATGCCTCGTACGATCATCGGCGCATCCTTAAAGGCGTCGGACTTTCGGTACAACGTGGCGAAATACTGGGGTTGATCGGAACCAACGGTGCGGGAAAGACCACCCTGATGGGCGTACTTGCCGGGTCCCATAAACACGACGCCGGACTGATGATGCTGGCCGGTGAAAAGTATGTGCCGGACTCAATAGAGGAAGCGCAAGCCTGCGGCGTCGGGCTCATCCCGCAGAACTTCCGGATCGACCCCCAACTAACCATTGCAAGCGCCATTTTTCGCGGTACTTTCCAAGCAGGCAAGCCCCATCACGAACTCCGCGATCAGGCAAGCAAGCTGATCCGGGACATCGGCATCAGCTTGGATCCCGACGTGAAGGTCGGAACGCTGATTCGCGCTGAGCAGGCCCTTGTTGAAGTCCTGAGGATGGTTGCGGAAGAAGCTCAGTTGGTCATCATGGACGAGGTTGCCGCCTCGCTACCGGACCACGATGTCGCCGTCCTGCATCAAGTATTGCGGATGCTGGTCAGGCAAGGACGGGCGATCATCTACATCACGCATCGCCTGGATGAGGTCCGATCCATTGCGCACCGCATCGCCGTCCTACGGGAAGGCCGGGTGCATAAGATTTTGGAAGCCAGCCAAACCGACGTCGACGAACTAGCCTTCCTGTTGCTGCAACAGGAACTAGAAGGCAGTGCCAGGCCCGCTGACCCGGCTAGCGGTGATGAGGCCCTACGGGTGGTGAACCTCAGCATGGAGGACAAGGTTCGGGAGGTCACCTTCCACGTGGCCAAGGGCGAGATTTTTGGGTTGGTTGGAACACATCGCTCAGGCGTCTACGAGTTGGTCGAAGCGCTTGCGGGCGTTCGCCCCAGCACCTCGGGGCAGATCCTTGTGCACGGGCAACCGGTACAGATTCGGGGGGTCCAGGACGCCTCCCGCTTGAAAATCGGCTACTTGTCCGATGCCGCAGAGGATGGTGAGGAGGCGGGCAGCATCGTGGACGGCCTTCAGCGTGACGCTGACGCGGGCGCGGCAAATCTTAGGGATGAGATCAGCCAGCTTCGTGGAGTAGCTGAGGTCATTCGACGCATGCGCATCAGCACGACGAACATCCACGGCAACGTCACCACCCTCTCGGGCGGAGACCGCCAGAAAGTGCAGCTTGCCAAACGGATGACTACGGACTGTGACGTCCTGATCCTTAGCCATCCGAGCCGCGGCATTGACATCGGCGCTAAGGAGACCGTTTACAAGATGCTCAACGAGCTCAGCCAAACGGGGGTAGCCATTATTCTCCTGTCCTCTGACTTATCCGAACTGATCGGCTGGTGCCACCGGGTGGGCGTGATGCGCGACGGAGAACTTGTGACTATCGAGGCCAACGCCAACACCAATGAGGACGTATTGGTACACCACATGTTGGGTGTGAAGTTTGAATCCGGTGGCGGCGAGGCACGCCGAGTGAGAAATTGACGCTGAAGCGTTCTACTGCTGAATAACAAAGGGGACGGTCGCGCGTGCGCCACCGTCCCCTTTCGCTTCCCTCAGGAGTCAGATGGTGATGTTCTTGGCAAGGTTCTTGAGCTTGTGCCGGGCCAGTGCCAGGTTTGCGTAAGTACGATCGAGTACAAGGTAGACGAAGAGGCCCCTGGAACCGCTTGAGTTCAGGACGTTGATCAGGTGGTACTGGGTCCCGAGCGTGATGAGGATGTCTTCAATGTCGCTGTCAACGCTTAGCTCGGACATGGTACGCAGCTTCGCGCTAACTACATTCGAGTTGCCCGCAGCGGCAACGCCGAGGTCGAAGCCCGGGCTTCCGCCTTGTGCCAAGGCCATTCCGCTGGAATAGTCCACCACGGCCGCACCAGTGGCTCCTTCGATGGCCAGCAGTTGCTTTATGGCTTCATCAAGTGTGCTCATATCGGGTTGTTCCTGTTCTGTTGTGTAATCGGCGGTGTCCGTGAAGTTGGCAGTTCGGGTTGCGTCAACGTCGTAGTGATTCATGTGGAGAATCTCGTGGAGTGGTGTTAAACGCTCGTCCGGCGCGGCTTGGTCATATTCAGCCGATTCGAATCCGTCGACGCGTTTCCACCATTTCCACGTGCGCTCCGAACGGTTCACTTACTGCCCCCCGCACTTCCATCATCCCGACTTACCGCCTCTATGCGGAGTTGTTTATAAGAGTCTTCACTTTACACAGAAAGTACCGGACCAAGGAAATATATTTACCTTGTAACGACGCGAATCAATTCCGATTGAGAATTGGTGTCGGTTTGATAAATTATTGCAATTTCTGCGTCACGAAATCGATTTTACTGTTTCTCCACGATCGCTTCATTCTTCGACTGGAAAGTGAGGCCGCACGCAGACACGCCGAAGCGCCGGCGGAAAGCCCCACCGGCGCCGGGTGATAAGAACTTGCAGCGGCCTCGCGCAAGCAACGCCCTAAATTCAGACGTTGGCGATATGCCGCACGGCGTCCAGATACGGCATGGTGATGACAGCGTCAGCTACTGCGCGCACAGCTGGTTTCGCATTGAAGGCAACTCCTATGCCTGCAGTACTGAGCATGTCCAGGTCGTTGGCGCCGTCGCCCACCGCAATGGTGTGCTCAAGGCTGATACCTTCGGCAGCGGCCCATTCACGCAGGTACTTTTCTTTGGCTGCCCTGTCAATGACTGCGCCGAGTACCTTACCCGTCAACGCGCCGTCGACGATTTCGAGCTCATTGGCAATCCAGTAGTCCAGGCCGAGTTCGTCCGCGATGGGCCCCAGGATTTGGTTGAATCCTCCGGACACGACAGCCACCACGTGGCCTGCCTCTTTGAACGCGGCTACCAGCTCTGCCGCACCGAGGCTTAGGCGCACCTCTTGACGAACAGAATCGACGACGGCGGCAGGCAGTCCGGCGAGCACGGCAACGCGGGCGTGCAGGCTCTGCGCGAAGTCCAACTCGCCGCGCATGGCAGCTTCGGTGACGGCGGCGACTTCCTCGCGCTTGCCCGCATGAGCTGCCAGCAACTCGATGACCTCCTGCTGGATCAGGGTTGAATCCACATCCATGATCAGGAGTTTCCGCGGGGCTTGGCGGAGGGACTCCGGAACAATGGCTGTATCCACTCCGGCGTTGGCGGCCTCGGCCACCAAACGCCTCACGGACAAGAGGTCTGCAGCCGTGTCCGCGCCCACGGTGAGCCCGGCCGTGTGCACGCCGAAGCGTTCGTCTCCGCCGTGTGATTCCGATGACACCGAGGCGCCGGCATCAGCCAGTACTCTGAGCACATTTTCCAGTGATTCGGGGGACAGATTCACGCCGTAGCTGACTGCAGCCAAGTTCGAAGTCATGGCCTCAATCCTACTGAGCGCGCCAGGTTCACCCGAATTCGTTTCGGCTGGGAAACCAAGAGAAACCCCGGTTATCAGTCATCTGCATTTTTGTCCTAGTGTCTACTGCTATGAGTGATGTTCTGGAATTGGCTTCCGTCAGCGTTGTCCGAGGCAAGAAAACCCTGCTGGACAAGGTTGACTGGGAAGTCAACGAAGGCGAACGCTGGGTCATCCTGGGACCGAACGGCGCTGGCAAGACAACCCTTCTCCAGATAGCTGCCGCCCGTATGCACCCGAGCAGCGGCAGGGCCGGAATCCTCGATGAGACGTTGGGGCGTGTTGATGTCTTTGAACTCCGCCCTCGCATCGGCCTCTCTTCGGCAGCACTGGCCACCCAGATTCCTGAACACGAGAACGTCCTGAACGTCGTGGTCACCGCAGCCTACGGCGTCACTGGCCGCTGGCGCGAGGGATACGAGCGCGACGACGAACGCCGCGCCTTCGGCTTGCTCAACGACTGGGGGATGGGCCCCCTGTTGAACCGCACATTTGCCACCCTGTCTGAGGGTGAGCGCAAGCGCGTCCAGATTGCCCGCGCGCTGATGACCGACCCCGAACTGCTGCTGCTGGACGAGCCCGCAGCTGGCCTCGACCTCGGCGGCCGCGAGGAGCTCGTCCACAAGCTCGGTGAACTCGCCAGCGACGAAGCTGCTCCGGCAATGGTCTTGGTAACCCACCACCTTGAAGAAGTGCCACCGGGATTCACGCATGCCATGCTGCTCCGCGACGGCGGAGTGGTCGCTGCTGGTCCCATCAAGGAAGTCCTCACCGACGAGCACCTCAGCACAACCTTCGGACTGGCCCTGGACGTTTCCGAAAACGCCGGCCGCTACACAGCCACCGCCCGCCGCTAGGCCGGTTCCGTAGTTAAAAATGGAGATTCTTAGCAGCATCCTTGTCTTTTTCGCGGGCCTGTGGGCGGGCACCATCAACGCGGTGGTCGGTTCCGGCACGCTGGTGACGTTCCCCGTTCTCATTGCTCTTGGCGTCACACCGGTGGTCGCTTCCATGAGCAACGCGATGGGACTTGTGGCGGGTACTGCTGCAGGCGCCTGGGGTTACCGCCGAGAACTGGCAGGCCGCGGCAGGCAGCTGCTGAAGCTTCTGCCGGCCTCCTTGCTGGGCGGCATCACCGGCGCGTGGCTGCTGCTGCACCTGCCAGAGAAAGTCTTCCACTACGTAGCTCCCGTCCTGCTGGTCCTCGCCCTCCTCATGGTGCTGTTCCAGCCCAGGCTGCAGGCATGGGTGCGCAGCCGGGAAGAAAATCCGGAACACGCCATCCGCGACCGCAGCCACGGATTCCTGCTGGTGCTTCTTGTCTATCTGGCAGGCGTGTACGGCGGCTACTTCGTTGCTGCGCAGGGCATTCTCCTGGTGGGAATCCTCGGGGTGTTCCTCACGGGAACCATGCAAAACGCCAACGCCATGAAGAACATCCTCGTCCTGGGCGTCAATATGGTGGCGGCTATCTCATACCTGATTTTCGCCTTTGACCGCATCAACTGGCTCGTTGTCCTGCTCATCGCCGTGAGCTCCACTATTGGCGGACTTGTCGGTTCGAGGGTGGGCCGGAAACTGTCGCCCAAGGTCCTCAGGGCTGTCATCTTCACCCTCGGCATCGTGGCCTTGGGCTTCATGATTGCCAACCTGCTGAAATAATCACCTGGTGACATTCCATTATCTCGAGTCCGCCGACGATCCCCGTGTGACGGACTACACCACACTCACCGATGTTCACCTCAGGAAGCTGCGCGAGCCGCGGGAGGGCATGTACATCGCCGAATCCTCCAAGGTCCTTCGCAGGGCGTTGGCTGCAGGGCACCAGCCACGTTCCTTTTTCCTGGCGGACAAGTGGTTGGAGGACTTGGACGACGTTTTCCGGGCTCATCCCGACGTTCCGGTCTTCATAGGCAAGGCGTCCTTGCTGGAAGAAATCACCGGGTTTCACCTGCACCGCGGTGCCATGGCCGCAATGCACCGGCCGGCTCCCGTCCCGTTGTCGGACCTCTTGGCCAACGCGCAGCGAATTGCTGTCCTGGAGGACATTGTGGACCACACAAACGTGGGGGCCATCTTCCGCTCTGCTGCTGCATTGGGTGTAGATGCGGTCCTCGTGTCGCCACGGTGCGGGGACCCGCTGTACAGGCGCAGTGTTCGCGTCAGCATGGGCACGGTGTTCCAGGTTCCGTGGGCACGCTTGGAAAGCTGGCCCGATGACTTGGAACGCCTGAAGGAACAAGGCTTCACTGTGGCGGCCATGGAGCTGACCGACGACGCTTTGGACCTGGATGATCTCGCGGCAAGAAAGATCCCGAAACTGGCCTTGGTGCTGGGAACCGAAGGTGCAGGCATGAGCGAGGGGACGTTGGCCGCCGTCGACCTCGCCGTTAAGATTCCCATGCGTGCAGGGGTCGATTCGCTCAACGTCGCAGCCGCCTCGGCGGTTGCATTTTGGGAACTTCGTCCGCACGGCTGAGCGCAGTTCGTACGGGATGGCCATATCCGCTATGATTGGTTGTTGGCCCAGCCGCTGGAATGTTCGCATTGCAGCAAAGGTCCACCTCCATTCATACCTGGCAGCTGGCAAAATCCAGTTGCGCGAACAAAAGGTCCCATTATGAAGTCTGATATCCACCCGAAGTACGAAGCTGTTGTTTTCAACGACCTGGCTTCCGGTACGCAGTTCCTGACCAAGTCCACCGTGTCTTCCTCGAAGACCATCGAGTGGGAAGACGGAAACACCTACCCGGTTATCGACGTCGAAATCTCTTCGGAGTCCCACCCGTTCTACACGGGCAAGCAGCGCATCATGGACTCCGCTGGCCGCGTCGAGCGCTTCAACGCTCGCTTCAAGGGCTTCGGCGGCAAGAAGTAACCCACTTCACCCCAAGGCTTTTCAAGGCCCGCATTGCTGGATTTCCGGCAATGCGGGCCTTTGCGTTTTCCGGCAAGATGGACAACATGACTTCCCACCCGACCCACGAACCGCACACTCACGACGACGGCACGCGCCTTCACGGCGAATATAAAGTCCCGGGCGGCAAACTTGTGGTGGTGGACCTGGAGGTTGTGGATTCACGGTTTTCCAAGGTTTCGCTGAGCGGCGATTTTTTCCTGGAGCCCGATGAAGCACTTGAGGACATCAATCGCGCACTGACCGGTCTCCCGGAAACGTCAACAGCGGCAGACATTGCCGCGGCCGTTGCTGCCGGCTTGCCTGATGACGCCGTACTGTTCGGGGTTTCCCCCGAGGCGGTGGCTGTAACAGTCCGCCGTGCACTCTCCAAGGCGACGGGGTGGGCGGACCACCAATGGGACGTCATCCCACCTTCAGTGCTGCCCACGCAAGTTAACGTTGCGTTGGACGAGGTCCTCACGGAGGAAGTGGGAGCCGGGCGGCGCAATCCCACCTTGAGGTTCTGGGACTGGGAAGAACCGTCCGTTGTCATTGGCAGCTTCCAGTCGGTACGGAACGAGGTGGATCCGGACGGCGTCTCGCGGCACGGCATCACCGTGGTTCGTCGGATCAGTGGCGGCGGTGCCATGTTCATGGAAGCCGGCAACTGCATCACCTACTCGCTCTACCTGCCGCAGACGCTGGTGGACGGCATCAGCTTCGCCGACTCCTACGCGTTTTTGGATGCCTGGGTCATGGCCGCATTGGAGAAGCTGGGCATTACAGCCTTCTACGTGCCCCTGAATGACATCGCCACCGACCAAGGCAAGATCGGAGGTGCAGCGCAGAAGCGGCTCGCCAATGGCGGCATGCTGCACCACGTCACCATGAGCTACGACATCGACGCCGACAAAATGGTGGACGTCCTGCGCATCGGCAAGGAAAAGCTCTCGGACAAGGGAACCCGGAGTGCCAAGAAGCGCGTGGACCCGTTGAGGCGCCAGACAGGTCTTGCACGGTCGGCAATCCTGCAGACCATGCAGGAAGTCTTCATTGAGCGCTACGGTGCCGTGGAATCCCGGCTCACCGACAGCGAACTCGACGAAGCCAGGCAGCGTGTGGGTTCAAAGTTCGGCACTGAGGAATGGTTGAACCGGGTTCCCTAGATCCCTGCGCTCAGCCGGCCGCCTGTGCCTTCAACGCCCGCAACAGGTGGCTCCGTTGCTCGATGACGATGCGGCGCAGGGCACGGGGAGCTTCAGCATGGTCGCGAAGCCACTGGTCCGCCCGCACCAGGACCGGGTGCTCAGCGGGCCGCGTACCTTCGGACAAGTTCTGGGCTCCCGGGAAGAGACCACGGACAATCCTGCCCGCGATTTCAATGCTGCGTTCTGACCACACACGCTCGAGGCACTCGAAGTATGGCTCGACGTAGCGTTCCAGAAGGTCTCCGGGAGCAGTAACGAAGCCCGCTATCGTGGCGCTGAGGATCTCGTTGGAAAGGCCGGTGCTGTTGACAGCGGAATCCCAGGCAGCTGCCTTGACTGATGCGTCCGGTCGGGCTGCAGAGGCCAGAGCATGGCCCTCCCTGCCCGATGCCGTTGTATCAGCTTCAAGCTCCCGGTCCAGCTCAGCCAGGGTCGCCCGCCCATGGGCTGCCAACGCCTGCCAGAGGCTCCATCGCAGTTCCGCGTCCACGGCCAGGCCCGCCACCACGATGCTGCCGTCCAGGATGCCCCGCACCAGGGTTAGCTCGCTGTCACCATGCCTGGAAACGTCGGCCAGGGTCCTGGCCCAAGCAAGTTGCTGGTCAGAACCGGGAACTGCAGCCATCAACTGCTCAGCGGCCACGCCCAGGAAATCCTTTCGCACACCCTCGCGGGTGGCTGCGGGGACGTAGCGTTCGATGGCGCCGGCAGCGTTGCCCAGCACGTTGAGCAAGACACCTATGCCCGCTTCCGAAGGCGCGAACTGCTCGACGGCGGACACGTAGCGCGCCGCTGGAGTCACTCCATCCCGGGCCGAATCCCAGAGCGCGGTCCAGCACAGTGCCCGTGCCATGGGGTCTGAAACCTTGTCGAGCGATACCCGGACAGTATGTTCGGACTCCGGATCGAGCCGTACTTTGACGTAGCTCAGATCGTCATCATTGACCAGGAGCAGCGCTGGCCGGCGCTCTCCATTCAGTTCAGTCACCAGTGTGCTTGGACCGGCAACGTCCACTTCGATGCTTGCAGACCGGACCAGGGCGCCTGTTGGGTCGGCGTCATACAAGCCAAGCCGCAGGCGGTGGGGCCGGAGCTCTTGATGCCCCGTCAGGGGATCGATGGCCTCCTGCCGTAGCGTCACCGCACCGAGGACTCCATCATTTTCCACGATCTCCGCTGTAATGGTGGAGATACCGGACGTTTGCAGCCATTGGCGTGCCCAGCCAGCAAGGTCCCTTCCCGAGGAGGCGCTGAGGGCCTTCAGGAGGTCCTGCAAGGAGGTATTGCCGAATTCGTGGTCGCGGAAATATTGACGGGAGCCTGCAATAAAGGCATCGAAGCCCACGTAGGCCACCAGTTGTTTTAGAACCGAGGCGCCCTTGGCGTAAGTAATCCCATCGAAGTTCTGCTTGGCCGCCTCAAGGTCCGGGATGTCGGCCACAATCGGGTGCGTAGTGGGCAGTTGGTCCTGCAGATAAGCCCAGGCCTTGCGCTTGCTGGCAAAATTCACCCACGCAGTGTCCCAGTCCGTAGCGCGGTCGACACCAAGCGTCCCCATGTAATCGGCGAACGACTCCTTGAGCCAAAGGTCGTCCCACCAGTTCATGGTCACGAGGTCGCCGAACCACATGTGTGCCATCTCGTGCATCAGGGTATTCGCGCGGGCCTGGTACTGGGCATCAGTGGCGCGGGAAGCGTAGACGTACTTCTCGGTAAAGGTGACCAGGCCGGGGTTTTCCATAGCCCCGAGGTTGTATTCGGGCACAAACGCTTGATCGTACTTTCCCCACGGGTACGGGTAGTCGAAGAGTTCATTGAAGAACCCCAACCCGCTCTTCGTCAGACGGAACAGTTCGTCGGCATCGAAAGAGTCCGCCAAAGATGCGCGGCAGTAGAGTGCCAGCGGCACATCAAGGCGGGTGCCGTCGTCGAACATTGCTCCCCAGTGATCCGTAGCCTTGAAGTAAGGCCCCGCAAGCACAGTGGTGATGTAGGTGGACATTCTTTTGGTGGTGGCGAAGTCCCATTGCGAAACCGCCGGGTCAGTCGCCACAGGCGTGCGCGCTTCCTCAACCCCGTTGGACGCAACTTCCCATCCGGCGGGAGCAATGACATGGAACGTGAATTCGGCTTTGAGGTCGGGCTGTTCGAAATTGGCGAAGACGCGACGGCTGTCCGCCGGTTCGTACTGGGTATAGAGGTAGCACTGGCCATCGGCGGGATCCACAAAGCGGTGCATGCCCTCGCCAGAGCGGCTGTAGAGTGCCCGCCCAATCACAGTCACCGTGTTTTCGGTCGCGAGTCCTTCCAGAATGATCCTGTCGCGGTCCACCACGGACCCAACGTCAAGAGGCCGGCCGTTCAACACCACTGACTCGACGCCGGCGCTGATGAAATCCAGGAACGTTGCAGAGCCTTGCTCGGCGGAGAATCTGATGGTGCTTGTACTCGGGTATTCGGCGACGGCGGGATCTGCCGCATCGCGGACATCGAGGATGACGTCGTAGCTGTGGGTGGTGATCAAGGCTGAACGGATAACGGCTTCGTCGCGCGACAGGTTGTGATTCGACACACAGCTATCTAATCATGATCCAAGCGGCGCCCAAGCCCAGCGATGCGATGAGCAGCCAGGAGCCCAAAGCCACCAGAACGGCGCGGCCTCCAGTGTGAATCAGCGTGCGCACCCGCACTGCCGAACCCAGCCCGAACAGCGCCGTCGCCAAGAGAATGTCCTGCACCGCCGCCGCGATCTCCAGTCCCACCGGCGGTGCCCAACCCAGCGAACGGACCGCCACCATGACGAGGAAGCCGACGACGAACAGCGGGACAATCGGAGGGAAGCGCCCGTCAACGTCATTGGCTCCACCATGCTTTCCGTTGCTGCGCTCCCTGACGTGGAGGACCCGCTGGTGCAGCCCCGCCGCAGCGGCAAGAGGCGCCAAGAGGACAACACGCGTCAACTTGACTACGACGGCTATCGCCAGCGCCGAGGTTCCCGCGGTTTGCGCCGTGGCAACCACCTGGCCGACGTCATGCACGGAGGCGCCGGTCCATGCACCGAACTGTTCGGGGTTGAGGTTCAGCGGGTGCATAAGGAGTGGTAGTACACCGATGGCTAGCGTCCCGCACAGCGTCACGAGTGCCACGGGCAGAACAGTGTCCTGGTGCTTGATTCGCCGGACGGCGGCCATGGCCCCGATGGCCGAGGCGCCGCAGATGGAAAAGCCAGTCGCGACAAGGAGGGCGGCTTCCCCGGGGAGACGCAGCAGGCGCGCCAAGCCATAGGTTCCCGCGAAGCTCACCAAGACAACGCCGGCGATCAGGAGCAGTGACAGCCACCCCAAGCCGAGGACGTCCCCGATACTGACTTTGAGGCCCAAAAGCACGATTCCGGCGCGCATGAGGTGCTTTCCTGCGAAGTCCAGGCCCGGGCGGGCGCGCCCCGCGGCCAAGATAGCCGTGCCCGGTATATTGGCTGAGAGCAACCCCAAGGCAACAGCAAGTGTCATGGCCGGGACCGCCGGAAACACGGTGTGGATGGCGAAGGCAAGACCCGTTGCGGCGACGCTCAGGACCAACCCGGGCCCCAGCCGGGACAGCTGGGGCGCAAGACTGTTGAAGGGCATGCCTCAACCCTGCCGGATGGCGGCACGGAAGGCGAACCGGGAGTACCCGGAAACTGCGACACAATCAGCGCGTAATGCGCTCGACTCAAAAAGGTGATTACCTGATTCCCATGTCTGACCTATTCCAGGATTACTCCGAGGCCGCCGCACGCAGCGGCGCCTACGACGAGATGTTTGCCCAGGGCCACGTTGCCAGAAGATCCTATGGTCAGGTTTCCGGGGCTCTCCGCGAGCTTTCCCTGGCGGATGTCACCGCCCGTGCCGACTCAATGGCACGCACCTTCCTGGACCGGGGCGTAACGTTCGACTACGCGGGGGAGGAGCGCCCGTTTCCACTGGACATTGTCCCGCGCGTCATTCCCGCCGATGAGTGGGATGTGTTGGAACGCGGCGTTGCCCAGCGCGTCAAAGCACTTGAAGCATTCCTGAACGACGTCTACGGACGGATGGCAGTAGTCACCGATGGTGTAATACCGCGTCAGCTAGTGACCACCAGCGCACATTTCCACCGGGCGGTGCACGGTTTCGAGCCGGCAGGCGGCGTTCGCGTCCATGTTTCGGGCATTGACGTCGTTCGGGATGCCGCCGGAACCTTCCGTGTGCTTGAGGACAACGTCCGCGTTCCATCCGGCGTCAGCTACGTCCTGGAGAACCGGCGGGCCATGGCCAAGGGCTTGCCCGAGGCCTTCGGCCAACAGCACATCCGGCCTGTGGAGGAGTACCCCAGAAGGCTCCTCTCGGCACTGCGCAAAACTGCTCCCGCGGGCGTGGACGATCCCACCGTGGTTGTCCTGACACCGGGCGTCTTCAACAGCGCCTACTTTGAGCACACCCTCCTTGCAGGACTCATGGGCGTGGAACTGGTGGAAGGCCGGGACCTCATTTGCCGCGGCAATCGCGTGTACATGCGTACCACGGCCGGCGAGCAGCGCGTGGACGTTATCTACAAGCGCATCGATGACGACTTCCTGGATCCACTGCAGTTCCGCTCCGATTCCATGCTCGGTTGCCCGGGATTGGTCAACGCAGCCCGCGCCGGGGGAGTGACCATCGCCAACGCGGTAGGCAACGGCGTAGCCGACGACAAGCTCGTGTACAGTTACGTGCCTGACCTGATCCGGTACTACCTTCACGAAGAGCCGATCATCGCCAACGTCGACACTTTCCGGCTCGAGGAAAAGGAAGCCAGGGAGCATGTTCTGGACCGCCTCGACGAACTGGTGGTCAAACCAGTGGACGGCTCCGGTGGCAAAGGACTCGTCATTGGCCCGGACGCTTCCAAAGAAGAACTCGATGCGTTGCGCAAGCGCGTCATCGCCGATCCGCGCGGGTGGATCGCACAGCCCGTCCTGCAGCTCTCCACGGTGCCGACGCTCTCCGGAGACAAGTTTGGTCCCCGCCACGTGGACCTGCGGCCTTTTGCAGTCAACGACGGCGACGACGTCTGGGTCCTGCCCGGCGGCCTCACCCGGGTGGCACTCAAGGAAGGCTCTTTGATTGTGAACTCCAGCCAAGGCGGCGGTTCCAAGGACACCTGGGTGTTGGCCGACTCGCCGCAGATGCCGGCCGAGATCATTCCACGCCAGTCCGTCACAGTCCGTGAGCAGGTATCCGTATGGCCGGTGGAGAGCAACTGGCGGGACCGCCAAACGGAGCAGCAGCAGTGAACACACTCCAACACCACTTGAACTTCGACATGCACCACGCGAAGGAGGCAGTTCCATGCTGAGCCGCATTGCTGAGTCACTCTTCTGGATCGGACGCTACGTAGAGCGCGCCGACGGCACTTCCAGGATCCTGGATGTTCACCTTGAGCGCCTGAACCACCTGCCCCTTGAGGAACAGCGAAGCGTCGCCCGGGAGCTCCTTGCCGTGATGGGCGCAAAGCCGCAGAGCGAAGAATTCGGCCTCCCTGAACTCCTTCATGCCTTGGCATATGACAAGCACAGCGCTTCGTCCATTGCCGGTTCCCTTGGGGCAGCGCGCGAGAATGCCCGGCGGGCCCGCGAAACAGTCTCCCAATCCCTCTGGGAGAGCCTCAACACCACCTATTACGGACTCAACCAGCATCGCAAGGACGTTGTAGGAACCTACCGTTTCTGCAATTGGGTTTTGGAGCGCACCGCTATGGTTCGCGGTCTCGCAGACACCACTGTCAGCCACGATGAGAGCTGGTTGTTCATGGTGCTCGGCCGCTCCTTGGAACGGGCCGATATGACAGCCCGCATGTTGTCGACGCGCGATGTTCAGTCCGCTGGAATGTCGTGGGTCAACATGTTGCGGTGCGCCGGGGCGTACGAGTCCTTCATCCGAACCCGCAGGGCTGCGTTCGGAGACCAGCACGCGGCGGAGTTCCTGCTCCTGGACCGCCTGTTCCCGCGTTCGATTGTCTATGCGTTGCGCGACGCCGACGATTGCCTCGCCAAGTTGGATCCGTCAGCACAGCGCGTGGGATTTATCAACGATGCCAGGCGTATTGTGGGCCAGGCCCGCACGTTCCTTGAGTTCCACCGCACAGACGATCTCATGTCCGAACTACCCGAACACATGGAACGTGTGCAGAAGGCCGTGACGCAAGCGTCGGACGCAATTTCCCGTAAATATTTCAATCAGGCTGATGAGCACGCCTGGGTGGGAGAAGTTTCATGACCCGGCTGAGCATCGTTCACAAAACGGCGTATAAGTACAACCGCCGCGTGACCTTGTCCTACAACGAGGCCCGGATGACTCCGCTGACTGACGGCCAGCAGGTGGTCCTGGAGTCCTCGCTGAAAGTTTCGCCCCACCAAGCGTCCGTCAGCACCTACCGTGACTACTGGGGAACCCGCGTTACTGCGTTCGACATGCAGATGCCGCATGAGAGCCTTGAGGTCCTCGCAACGGCCACCGTTGAAGTGCATCGCACCGAGCGGGTGGCAACCGAGGACGACATCGTGGGATGGGACGTCATAGCCTCGGAAAAGGTCCAAGACGAATTCAGTGACTGGTTGCCCCAGTCCCGGCTCAGCGGGCCGGGCGAGGAAGTCCTGGGGATCGTCCCGGATGTCGTCGAAGGCAAGAATCCCCACGAGGCCGCGCTGGCAGTGTTTGCGTGGATGGCCGGTGAGATGACCTACATGAAGGGCACTACAGGCGTCACGACCAATGCCGAGCAGGCGTGGTCCCAGCGCCAGGGAGTGTGCCAGGACCTGGCCCACCTGGCCATCGGAGCCTTGCGCTGCAGCGGCATTCCTGCGCGCTATGTTTCGGGATATATCCACCCCCGGTCCACGGCGGACATCGGCGAAACAGTTGCCGGCCAATCACACGCCTGGCTGGAATGGTGGGACGGGGAATGGCGCAGCTGGGACCCGACCAACCACAAGCCCGCCGGTGATTACCACGTGACAGTGGCCCGGGGCCGTGACTATCGCGATGTCCCCCCGCTGAAGGGCATCCTGTCTGGTGGCGGTGGTTCGGGGCTTTCCGTTTCGGTGGAGATTACCCGATTGGCGTAGGAGTGGCTTTACCAAGGTGAGGGCTTGTAGTCCTTAAGGAAGACGCCGTACTGGTCCTCACCCTTTTCGCCCATCACGATGGGGTCGTAGACGCGCGCGGCGCCGTCTACCAAATCCAGCGGGGCGTGGAATCCCTCTTCCATGAGCCGGACCTTGGTGTAGTGCGGGCGCTCGTCAGTGATCCACCCGGTGTCCACCGCGGTCATGAGGATGCCATCGGAATCCAGCATTTCCTGGGCGCTGGTCCGGGTCATCATGTTCAAGGCAGCCTTGGCCATATTGGTGTGGGGGTGTCCAGGGCCCTTGTAGGCGCGAGAGAACTGCCCTTCCATGGCTGAGACGTTGACGATGTACTTCCTGTGGGCTGTGGAACGCTTCATGGCATCGCGAAGCCGGCTTACCAGCAGGAACGGTGCCGTGACGTTGCACAACTGCACCTCGAGCATCTCCAGGGGATCCACCTCGTCCACCACCTGGGTCCAGCTGTTGATGGATGCGAGGTCCGGAACCAGGCCTCCGGCGTCGATCGCCGTCCCTGACTCAATGCGCTCCAAAGATGCCGATCCCGTGGAAAGCGCCAAGGAGGTGATGGCATCGCCGGCCAGCACGGGGTGCTCGGTGACGCTGCTGGCCAGTGCCAGGGGGTGCTTGTCATGGGCGTGGCCGAACGTCACTAGCTCGGGTCCACCGTTGGCAGCTTCCAAGGCTGCGGGCAGCGGTTCATCCTCTGCGTCCACCAAGGGCTTGTAAGCGTTGCCGGAGCGTCGCACCGTCTGGGCTGCGTTGTTAATAATGATGTCCAACGGGCCGGCCTCATTGAGGGAGTCCGTCAAAGCCATGACCTGCGCCGGGTCACGGAGGTCTATGCCGACAATCCTGAGGCGGTGCAGCCACTCGCCGCTGTCTTCCATGGCAGCGAAACGACGCGCTGCGTCCTTGGGGAAACGCGTGGTGATGGTGGTGTGCGCCCCATCCCTCAGCAGGCGCAACGCGATGTACATGCCGATCTTGGCGCGTCCGCCGGTCAACAAAGCCCTACGGCCCGTGAGGTCGGTCCGGGCATCGCGCTTGCTGTGGCTGAAGGCCGCGCATTCAGGGCAGAGCTGGTGGTAAAAGGCGTCAACCTGTGTGTAGTGCTTCTTGCAGATGTAGCAGGGACGAGAGCGGATGAGATGGCCCGCGATCTCACCAGTGGCTGAGGGAGCCAGCTTGTTGCCGCGGGTCTCGTCGTCAATGCGGTCCGGTGCCGCTGTTGCAGTCAGGGCTATGACGGCGCGGTCTGCCTCAGCGATGGAGTCGCGTTTGGTGACACGGCGGTGGCGTTTGACGGCTTTGAACATCTTGCCGGTGGCACGGCGGACGGCAACGTAGTCCGGGTGCTCTTCGTCGTAGACGTGGATCGTGGTCAGAACCTTGAGGCAGGCCTGGATCTCTTCAGGCGTCAGATCGGTGGAGCTCATTGACCTGATTTTACAGCCTTGGGAGCCCGTGGCCTGCCTCGGGTTCTGTTAGCACGTGCCGGGGACGTTCGGCCTAGTGCGCTGCACCCTGGGCCGCGGCGCCCGCCACTCGTGACTGGATCCCCGCAGCTACCTTTTCAGCGGAGTCGCGGATATCGGGGTCATCATGCGTGGCTGCCTTGACGGCTTCCGGCAGCCCACGGCGATGTTGGGCGGACAACGCAAGCTCTGCCTCACCGGGCTCGGGAACCACTTGGCCCTTCGCCAGGACGGTAATGCCGGATTCCGTGACCTTATAGCCTCGGGCCCTATCCAAAGCCGGGTCCAAGCCGATGGCCGCACCAGCTGGGACCTTAACGTTCTTGTCCAGGATTGCCCGCTTGATCACCGCACCTTCGCCAACACGCACCTTGTCCATGAGGACGGAATCCTGGACCCGGCTGCCGGCCGCCACATAGGCGTCGTTGGAGAGCACGGATCCCTCAACGATGCCGCCGGAAACCACCACGCCGCTGGCAACAATGGAATCGAGGGCCGTTCCCACTGTGTTGTTCTCGCCACGGACAAACTTTGCAGGCGGCGAGATGCTCTGGCGCGTGTAGATCGGCCACTCGGAGTTGTAGAGGTTGAAGATCGGCACAGGGGAGATGAGGTCCATATGTGCGTCGTAGAACGAGTCGATGGTACCGACGTCGCGCCAGTAGGTCCGGTCGCGTTCGGTGGCACCGGGAATGTCGTTGAGGGTGAAGTCGTATACGCCTGCTTCGCCCTGGTCCACGAAGTAGGGAATGATGTCGCCACCCATGTCGTGCTTTGTATCGAGGCGTTCCGCGTCCACATGAAGCGCCTCAACAAGGGCATCAGCGTTGAAAACGTAGTTGCCCATTGACGCCAGGAACTGCGTGGGGTCAGCGGCCAGCCCGGGGGTGCTGGCCGGCTTCTCCACGAACGCGGCAATCTTCTGGGGATCGTTCTGGTCGACTTCGATCACGCCGAACTGGTTTGCCATATTCAGCGGCTGGCGGACGGCCGCGACTGTGGCCTTCGCGCCACTGGCAATGTGCTGCTCCACCATTTGGGAGAAGTCCATGCGGTACACGTGGTCAGCGCCGACCACCACCACGATGTCCGGGGCGTCGTCATGGATGAGGTTCAGCGATTGATAGATTGCGTTCGCACTGCCAAGGAACCAACTTTTGCCCACGCGCTGCTGCGCGGGAACAGAAGCTACATAGCGGCCCAGCTGCGTTGACATACGCCAGGTTTCCGAGATGTGCCGGTCAAGGCTGTGCGACTTGTACTGCGTCAGAACGACGATTTTCAAATATCCCGAATTAACGAGATTGGATAGTGCAAAGTCAATTAACCTGTAGCCGCCTGCGAACGGAACCGCGGGCTTGGCCCGATCCGCCGTCAGCGGCATGAGTCGGTTGCCTTCTCCGCCTGCCAATACGATTGCCAGAACTTTCTTCAACGCCATGGTCACAGCTCCCCGTACGTCTTCGTATCCCCCAAAAGTCCGATTTTCCGGACTCTTTCACACTAGAACACATACGCCGGAACGACTACGTTGGTTAGCGTGCGAATAGACATTGTGACTAAAGAATTCCCTCCGGAAATTTATGGCGGTGCCGGTGTCCACGTTGCCGAGCTCAGCCGGGTGCTGGCAAAGCACGTCGACCTTCACGTCCGGGCCTTCGGCGCGCCTCGTGATGCCGACTATCACGGGGCTTCCGTGGCGTCCTATGCCACCCCCGAAGACCTCGACGATGCCAACGCCGCCATCCAGACCCTCGGCGTGGACCTGAGGATAGTTCCGGACATTGCGGGGGCGGACCTTGTCCACTCGCACACCTGGTACGCCAATATGGCCGGTCACCTGGCGTCGCTTTTGCACGGCATTCCGCACGTGCTCAGCGCACACAGCCTGGAGCCGCTGCGTCCGTGGAAGGCCGAACAGCTTGGAGGCGGCTATGCGCTGTCCTCCTGGGTGGAGAAGACGGCGTATGAGGCAGCCGCGGCCATCATTGCCGTCTCGGACGGCATGCGTCAGGACATCCTCCGCAGCTACCCCAACGTGGATCCCGAGAAGGTTCGCGTGGTCCACAACGGCATCGATGTTTCGCTATGGGAACGTGATGAAGAGGATGACGCGATCCGTGCGCTGGGCATCGATCCTGCCAAGCCCAGCGTGGTCTTCGTGGGCCGCAACACCCGCCAGAAGGGGGTGCCGTACCTGCTCCGCGCGGCGTCAAGCCTGCCGGACGACGTCCAGTTGGTACTGTGCCTTGGGGCCGCGGATACTCCCGAACTCGCCGCCGAAACTGCACGCCTCATTGAGGAGTTGCAGGCCAAACGTGAGGGCGTCATCCTCATTGAGCGCATGCTGCCACGGAAGGAGCTCATCCAGGTCCTCAGCCATGCCACGGCCTTCGCCTGCCCATCGATTTACGAGCCGCTCGGCATCGTGAACCTTGAAGCCATGGCATGCGGTGCCGCGGTGGTAGCGAGTGCCACCGGCGGCATTCCGGAGGTCGTCCAGCATAACGAAACAGGGCTCCTGGTCGAATTGGAACAGGTCACCGACGGAACCGGAACCCCTTTGGATCCGGAGAAGTTCGTCAGCGACTTCGCTGCGGCCCTGAACGTAGTAGTGGCGGATCCGGCCCGCGCCCGCGAGATGGGAATAGCTGGTCGACACCGGGCGGAGGAGCACTTCTCCTGGGAGTCCATCACTGAAACAACGCTTGAGGTCTACCGATCAGTCCTGCGCTAAACCCTTAGCGTCCCAACAGCACGCCAAAGCACGACGGCGCCGCCCCCCTTTAGTGGGGACGGCGCCGTCGTGCTTGACCAAAGTTCCGCAACTGTTCACCGATTGGTAGCGGAGTGCTGCTAACGGGCCTTTGATGCCTTGAGCGCCAAGAGGGTCTTCTCATCCGCCGGAGCGCTGCCACTGGCCCGCTGCTCGCGGAAGTGCTCGCGGGCTTCGTCCTGCCGGCCGGCTTCTGCGCCTGTCGCAATGGAGGCGCGCAGGTGCTCCGGGCCGTAGCCGAAGGCATCCACGAGGTCCACGGCGTGAGGGCGGATCTTGACCAGCAGGCGGTTGATGTACGTGCCGACAGTCCGGCCACGCTGCATCGAAAGCCTTCCGTTCATGAGGTACCAGGAGAGGTGCTTCTCTATCAGGGACAAGCCGAAGAGATCGCGCAGCCACGTCAGGACCCGCTTGGTGCCTTCATCAGAGACGTGGGTCAGGGCCTCGGTGAACGCTTCCCACTGGAGAAGTTCGGCGTGCGCCTGGGCGGCTTCGATGAGTTCGTGCTGGTGCTGGTTGAACAGCGCTGCGGCCTGGTGCTGCGGAAGCTTGTTGGCACCCTTCAGCGCAGCACCCACTTCGGCGACCATCGACTGCACACGGTCTGCCAGCAGGGTCCGCTGTCCTTCTTCGTCCCGCAAAGCCAGCGCTGCTTTCTGGACCGAACCAGTGTCGGCCACGAACTGGGCAACCTGTCGAAGGCCCGTCCGGTGCAGGGCCACGCCGGCAGCCTGGTCCACTACGTAGCGGGCAAGCACGCCAAAGTCGGCGCTGCGGAATTCCTTGGCGTAATCAGCCAGGAGGCGCTTGGCTACCAGTTGCAGCAGGACTGTGTTGTCGCCTTCGAACGTGACATATACGTCGAGGTCCGCACGCAGCGAAGCAAAGCGGTTCTCGATCAGGAAGCCTGCCCCGCCGCACGCTTCGCGGCATTCCTGCAAAGTGTCCAAAGCATGCCAGGTACTAAGCGGCTTGAGCGCGGCCGCCAACGTTTCCAGGTCCTGACGGTCGGCGTCTGTGTCGTGGGCGCCGGAGAAGACGTCGTCGAACTTCTGCAGGAGCTGTTCGTGGGCGAAGCTGGCCGCGTACGTGGTTGCCAGCCGGGTGAACAAGCGGCGCTGGTGCCGCTGGTAGTCCAAAAGCACCTCTTCATCGGTGCTGGAAGAAGCATTGAACTGACGGCGTTCGGTTGCATACTGGATGGCCGTCTTGAGGGCCACCTTGCTGGCAGCCACAGCGGCACCATCCAGGGACACGCGCCCTTGGACCAAGGTGCCGAGCATAGTGAAAAAGCGCCGTCCCGGGCTCTCAATGGTGGAGGAGTACGTACCATCCACCGCGACGTCGCCGTAACGGTTCAGGAGGTTGGTGCGGGGGATGCGTACATCCGTGAAGTGCAGCCGGCCGTTGTCGATGCCGTTCAGTCCGCCCTTGATGCCGTCATCCTCGCCGCCGATGCCCGGGAGAAATTCCTTGGTGTCAGGATCGCGGAGTTCCACATAGAAGGCATGGACGCCGTGATTGACGTTCTTGGTGATCAACTGGGCGAACACCACGGCGGCCAGGCCGTCGTTGGCTGCATTGCCGATGTAGTCCTTCCATGCCGCCCGGAAGGGTGTGGTGATGACGAATTCCTGGCTCGCTTCATCGTACGTAGCCGTAGTGGCAATGCTGGCGACGTCGGAGCCGTGGCCGGTTTCCGTCATGGCAAAACAGCCCGGGATCTCCAGGCTCATGATGCCGGGGAGCCACTTGTCCTGGTGCTCAGCCGTTCCAAGGTGCATCACGGCGGAGCCGAAGAGGCCCCATTGCACGCCGGCCTTGATCTGGAGGGAGGGGTCTGCTGTGACAATTTCTTCGAAGCCCGCGATGTTGCCGCCGTGGTCGTCGGAGCCGCCCAGCCGGGTGGGGAAGGCGCGATGGACGGTGTTGTTGTCCACCAGGAACTTCAGTTGCTCGAACACGCGGGCACGGTGCTCGGTGTGGCCCAGGCCTTCGATCTTCTGCACCGCCGGATTGCCTGCCACTGCACGTGCCTGGTGCCGGATGTGGGCCCACTTGCCCAGAAGCTGCTCTCCAAGGGCAGCGACATCCACCACAGGCTCCGCGCCGGTGGGCGTTGCCGCGTCGTCGCGGCCTGAGGGCTGGTTGGCCGATGAGGCCCGGTCCACTACTTCAGTCATGTTGTTTCCTTCTTTGGTTCCGACAACTGATGAGTCATTGCTTGTGTCAGGTGGTGGTCTTGAGTTCCGGGGCGATGCCGAGGCAAAGCCAATCAGTAATCTGCCCGGCCATGGTTGCCTGGTCGGGTTTAGTGCTGCTGGCGGGGCTACCCAGCCACATTTCCCCGGCGTTCCTTACGAGTCCGATCGCGGCGGTGGGCCAATACACGATCACCGCTTCTTTCTCATCCCCCAGGTGCTCCCGCATAGGAGTCGCGATCATGTCCGTAATTTGCTCAAAGAAGTTACCCAAGGCGCCCGATGCCGCGATTGCGTCTTGCGCTGATGCCTCTCCGGGAGTCAGCCGGGTGATGAACGCATAGACATTGGGGCTGGACTCGGCCATCTGCAGGTAGGCGGAAACCATGGCGAACAACCCCTCGCGGGGTGTCTGGGCCAGTTGGGCGGCTTCCTGCATGCGGCGCTGCATTTGCCCCAGTACAACCTCGCCCATTGCTTGCTGAAGCCCGGCTTTGTCACCGAAATAGCGGTAGAAGACGGATTTCGACGTTCCGGCCGCTCCGGCGATCTCCTCCATCGAGGCGTCACTACCAAGCCGGTGAACAGCCTTGCGAGCGGCTTTGATCAACTCGCGTCGGCGCTCCTCGCGGTGGGACTGCCACCGGGCCGCACGTCCATCAATCACAGATTCAGCCTCAAGGGCGCTGGGGACTTCGAGGGCAACCTTCGCAGAGCCGGCAGGGCTGGCGGATTCTTCGTCGCGACTGTTCACGATACCCAGCGTATCAGGTACGCTGGGTATCAGTAACTGGCATCGATCGAAGGAGATAAGCATGGCTGCAGCAGACGTGACCACGGACGGGCCCTTGGAACCGACCACCACCCCTCAAGCAACCCGTTCGGCGGTCATCGTGGGCGGCAACCGCATCCCGTTCGCCCGAACAGGCGGCGCGTACGTAAAGTCCTCCAACCAGGACATGCTGACGGCTGCCTTGGAAGGTCTCATCGCCAGGTTCGGTCTCCAGGACGAACGTATTGGAGAGGTAGCAGCCGGAGCAGTGCTGAAGCACTCGAGGGACTTCAACCTCACCCGGGAGGCCGTCCTCGGCTCAGCCTTGTCGCCGGAAACCCCTGCGTACGACCTCCAACAAGCCTGCGCAACGGGTTTGGAGACCGTCCTCGGGTTGTCCAACAAGATCAAGTTGGGGCAGATCGATTCAGGGATCGCCGGAGGGGTGGACTCGGCATCCGATGCTCCGATCGCCGTCAGTGAGGGACTGCGCGAGATCCTGCTGGACCTGAACCGGGCCAAGACCACCGTGCAGAAGCTGAAGATCATCGGCCGGATCCGCCCCAAGGACCTTGCCCCCGATGCTCCCAACACCGGAGAGCCCCGTACTGGACTGTCCATGGGCGAACACCAGGCCCTCACTACTGCGCAGTGGAAGATCTCCCGGGAAGCGCAAGACGAGCTGGCTTTTAACAGCCATCGGAACCTGGCTGCCGCCTACGAGCGAGGATTCTTTGATGACCTCATCACTCCGTACCGCGGGCTCAACCGCGATTCCAACCTGCGCGCAGACACCACGTTGGAGAAGCTCTCCACGCTGAAGCCCGTCTTTGGTAGGAATCTCGGCTCCGAAGCAACCATGACGGCCGGCAATTCGACGCCCCTGACAGACGGCGCCTCCACCGTCCTGCTGGCAACCGAAGAGTGGGCGGACGCCCACGGCCTGCCGAAGCTCGCCACGGTGCTGGACGGCGAAGCGGCCGCCGTTGACTTCGTGCACGGCAAGGACGGCCTCCTTATGGCCCCCGTCTTCGCTGTTCCCCGTTTGCTCGCTCGCCACGGACTCACTTTCGAGGACATCGACTTCTTCGAAATCCATGAGGCCTTCGCCGGAACCGTCCTCAGCACCTTGGCCGCATGGGAAGACGAAGAGTTTGGCCGGACGCGCTTGGGCCTTGATGGCGCGCTGGGGAAAGTGGATCGTGCCAAGCTCAACGTCAATGGATCGTCGCTGGCTGCGGGCCACCCGTTCGCAGCAACGGGTGGCAGGATCGTGGCCTCACTGGCAAAGATGCTGCATGAGAAGGGCAGCGTTAACGGCCGCCCCGCGAGGGGCCTGATTTCCGTGTGCGCCGCCGGCGGGCAGGGTGTCGTTGCGATTCTGGAAGCAGCATAGGGGAAACGCGATGACAGACAAATACACACAGCTCGTGAGCCAGGGACTGGGGAAGGATGTAGCCAAGAAGCTCGGCCTGCCTCAGCCCGTGGTGCTTCGACGCCACCAACCCGGCGCGCCGCTCATTACCGGCCCGGTCCTGGTCAGTGGTGACAGTGCAGGGGCAGATGACATAGCCACCACCCTGCTCGGTTGGGGTTTGGACGTCCGCCGAAACGCGCTCCCCAAGGAAAAGCTGGGAGCCATCATCCTGGTTCTTGACGCCGTCCAGCACCCCGAGGACCTGGGCAAACCTGTACTTACAGCAGGCGCATCCCTGCGGGACCTTTCGCCAAACGCCCGGGTGGTCACCATTTCACGGACGTCGCAGTCTGCCCAGTCGCCGGCGTCCGCTGCTGCGCGGCAGGGGATCGACGGGCTGTTGCGGTCCCTGGCCAAGGAACTGCGGGCGGGAGCCACGGCCAACGGCATTCTCCTGGACGACCATCTGGCAACCACCAGCCCTTCGGCGCTGGGCGCGCTGCGGTTCTTCCTTTCGGGCCGCTCCGCTTATGTGGACGGCCAGTTCCTGACCGTCCGCTCAACATCAGGCAGCCTACCGAACGACGCCGACAAGCCCCTCGCCGGCAAGGTAGCAGTGGTTACCGGCGCGGCCCGGGGGATCGGAGCCGCCATTGCCCGGACCCTGCACCGCGATGGGGCCAAGATCGTGGCGGTGGACATCCCTGCAGCAGGAGACCATCTGGCAGCTGTTGCCAACGAGGTTCGCGGGACGGCCCTGCAGCTTGATATCAGTCGCGACGACGCCGGCCACCGGATCATCGAGCACGCCGTGGAACGCCACGGCCGGCTCGACATTGTGGTTCACAACGCCGGAATCACCCGCGACAGGCTCTTGGCCAACATGGACGAGGGCCGGTGGCAGTCTGTCATCGCCGTTAACATTGCAGCCCAGCTGAGGATCAACGAGGCACTTCTGGCGTCGGAGCATTTCAAAGATTCGCCACGGATCGTTTCAGTCGCGTCCACCAGCGGCATCGCGGGCAACAGGGGCCAAACCAACTACGGCGCATCCAAAGGTGGGGTCATAGGCATGGTGCGGTCCACAGCCACACTAATGCAGCCCTTCGGAGGGACCATCAACGCGGTAGCCCCGGGCTTTATCGAAACTGAAATGACCGCCAAGATGCCCTTCGCAATCCGTGAGGCCGCACGCAGGCTCAACTCACTCAAGCAAGGCGGCCAGCCCCAGGACGTGGCTGAGGCCATTGCGTTCCTTTCCAGCGATGCTGCCGGTGGAATCTCCGGTGAGGTACTGCGTGTGTGTGGGCAACAACTGGTGGGAGCATGAACCATACCCAGCCGGTTGTCCTTGGCGAACTGCCATCGCTGTCCAAGCTGTATGTCAATGCGGCCACAACGGCAGCGCGTCGTCGGGTCCTGGGGGCGTCCCCCGGGAAAAAGCGACTTCCGACCGTCAGCCACGAGGTCAGGGGAGTGCGGGCCACCGTCGGAAACCTCACGGCCTACCAACATCTGGTGGGGGAAACCGCCAGCGATATCCTCCCGGCCGGCTACGTCCATGCCTTGGCTTTTCCAGTGTCCATGAGTGTCATGAACCGCGACGACTTCCCGTTGCCGCTTCTTGGCATGATTCATCTTAAGAACCGCATTGAGCAGCGGGTTCCCATCCGATTCTCCGAGGATCTGGACATCTGTTCTTGGGCGAAAAACCTTTCCGGCCACAAAGCCGGAACCCAGCTGGACATCGTTGCTGAAGTCCGCTCCGGCTCGAGCGGCGACTTGCTCTGGCGCGGCGTCTCAACATACCTCGCCAAAGGCGTCTTCCTACCAGGCATAGACAAGCCAGGCAGCCCGAATGGCGCATTCGCCGGCGACTTTTCGCCGCCGGATCCCACTGCACTGTGGCAGCTCGGCCTGGATACCGGAAGGAGCTACGCAACCGTGTCGGGCGATTTCAATCCGATCCACTTGAGCGTCCTTTCGGCCAAAGCCTTGGGACTGCGGGGATCCATCGCGCACGGAATGTATCTGGCCTCGCGTGCACTTGCCGACGTCGGGGCCGTGAAGTCGGATTCCTTTACATGGGACGTTGCCTTCGAGGCGCCTGTGTTCCTTCCAGCGCGGGTAGCCTTGGACATCACCACGGTGCAGGCGGATTCGGGAAGCTGGGAGCGCTCGGACTACGTTGCGTGGAATCCCCGCAGCGGCAGGCGACACTTCGCTGGCAGCGTTTCGGCCCTGATCTAAGACACGGCAGCGGACGGCAGCGGTCACCCTCAAGGTGACTGCCGCCGTCGTCGTTAATTCCTTGGTGATACAGCGCTTACGGGTACGTACGCGCCCGCCCAGCGGAAGACTTCGTCGAAGAACCTGCTTCGCGCGGGTTCGGCAGACAAGGCAAGGTCATGGATGCCACCATCGATCCGCGCCAGCGTGATCAAGCGGCCCAGCCGCGTGCTGCGCTCGGTTATATGCCGGACGTTCAGGACGATGTCCGATGAGTTGATGGTCTCCAGCGGGGCCGTCACTGCCGCACTGGCGGTAGAGGCACATACCAAGACCGGGCAACGGATATCCAAGCCTCTTGCGAGTTCGGCGTGTCCGCGCCTGATGGCACGCAGCCAACCGGCCAGGACGGGAAATCCTTCCAGTGGCTTCCAGCTGAGGTCAAAGTCCCACTTACCGCCAGTGGTTGCATGCAGGCTGCGTCCGTATTGCTCACCGAGGACGCCCACCTGCCGCCGCGGCTGGTAAGTTGCAAGACGGTCGACGACGACGGTCCCCACCGTGCGCTGGAGGAAGGGCTTGTTGAGGTCGAACCATGGACTATTGAGGACCAGGGCGTCCACGATGCCATCGAAGCGGCGGCGGTGGGCCCACAGGCTGGTCACCAGACCACCGGTTGAATGGCCCATGACAACCATGACGTCGTGCCCGTCCTCTTCCTTGATGATGCGGGCCGCCTCGTTGAGTTCCTCATCGTAGCTCTGCAGGGATTCGATGTAGTTGGGTGTCTGGTGAGGGCGGAGCGAACGGCCGTACTTACGGAGGTCCAGTGCGTAGAAATTGTATCCGGCGTTGATCCACTCATCAGCCAGGTGCGCCTGAAAGAAGTAGTCCACAAATCCATGAACATAGAGCACGGCGCGCCCGGTGCCGGTAGGAGCGTTCCTGGAGACCAGCGTCGCTACCACATCGCCCTCGGCGTCGGGCTGGAGAGCCAGGATCCGGGCCTTGTAATCCGGACCGAGGATATCTTCGGAGCTGGCCATGTGTTTTCCTTGGATTTGCAGGGAAGAAACAGTTGCGATCAAGCTCGCATTGTATTTGCCGAAGTAAAGTGGAGCAAAACAAACAAGGCCCGAAATCCGTGGATTTCAGGCCTTGTGATTGTGCGCGGAGGGGGACTTGAACCCCCACCCCCTTTCGAGGACTAGCACCTCAAGCTAGCGCGTCTGCCATTCCGCCACCCGCGCAGGTGGTGTTCAGATGGTCTGTTCGCACCTTCCGGTGCTTCACTTTCCTCCGAAGCAGCGAGAAAAACTCTAACACGGTTTCGGTTCGCTGAAAAATCGGCGCTGGTCAAGCCGTTTCTGCACTTGCCCAAAGGACCCACGACGAAACGAATTCCTGACTGTGGCGGCTGCTGGTGAGTAGGCTGAGGGAACACGGGACGAGCTGCGGAGCCGCAGTTTGCGCCACCGGACCTGCAGCCCAGCCACGCAAGGAGAATTTCCATGTCTGTCATCCGCCCCGAAGACGAAGTTGTCCGGATCTGCCAGGAGCTCATCCGCATCGACTCCTCCAACTTCGGCGACGACACCGGCCCGGGGGAGCGCGCGGCAGCGGAGTACACGGCCGGGCTGATCACTGAAGTAGGCCTCGAGGCCGAGATTTTCGAGTCCGCCCCGGGTCGCGCCAATGTGGTTACCCGCATGGCGGGGGAAGATCCGTCGGCTGACGCACTGGTAGTGCACGGACACCTGGACGTGGTCCCTGCCCTCAAGGACCAATGGAGCGTGGACCCATTCAGTGGCGAACTGAAGGATGGCTTGGTCTGGGGCCGGGGCGCTGTGGACATGAAGGACATGGACGCCATGATCCTTTCAGTCATGCGCAACTTTGCCAGGACGGGCCGCAAACCCAAACGTGACATCATTTTTGCCTTCTTTGCTGATGAAGAGGCTGGCGGCACGTACGGGGCCAGGTACGCCGTCGAGCACCGACGCGAACTTTTCGACGGCGCCACTGAGGCCATCTCCGAGGTAGGCGGGTTCTCTGCCACTATCGGCGGACAGCGGACCTACCTGCTGCAGACTGCCGAGAAGGGGTTGTCGTGGTTGCGGCTGGTAGCGCACGGCCGGGCGGGCCATGGTTCCCAGATCAATACTGACAATGCTGTCACCCGCCTTGCCGCTGCTGTAACCCGGATCGGCGAACACAAGTGGCCTGTGGAATTGACACCAACCACCCGACAGTTCCTGGACGGTGTCACCGAACTCACCGGCGTCGAGTTTGATGCCGACAACCCGGACATACTCCTCAAGGAACTTGGTACTGTAGCCCGGTTCGTCGGTGCCACACTTCAGAACACCTCCAACCCTACGTTCCTGCGCTCCGGCTACAAGCACAACGTCATCCCTGAGTCGGCCGAGGCGTTCGTTGACTGCCGCACACTGCCGGGACAGCAGGAGCTGGTATTCGAAACCATCAAGGACCTCGCCGGAGACGGCATCGAGATCAGCTACGTCAACAAGGATGTTTCCCTGGAGGTGCCGTTTGCAGGGAACCTGGTGGACTCCATGATTGATGCCCTTCACTCCGAAGACCCGGGAGCCAAAGTCCTTCCCTATACGCTCTCCGGAGGCACGGACAATAAATCGTTGAGCAAGATCGGCATCACAGGCTACGGTTTCGCTCCGCTAATGCTGCCCGACGAACTCGACTTCACAGGAATGTTCCACGGCGTTGATGAGCGCGTTCCAGCCGAGTCCCTCCATTTCGGCGCCCGGGTCCTGAACACACTCCTCAGCAATTACTAAAACCAAGAACCCGAAGGAGATCCCCGCCTTGACGCCCGAAGAAATTCTGCCCGACGAACTGCTTGAACGGCTGCGTGGTCGCGCCGCAGGCTACGACCAGAACAACCAGTTCTTCCACGAAGACCTGGAAGAGCTGGCAGCCGCCGGCTACCTCAAGCTGTTCGTGCCGGAGGCCGACGGCGGTTTCGGGCTCGGACTCGAAGCGGTAGCTGCGTTGCAGCAGCGTCTCGCCACGGCTGCCCCGGCCACAGCGCTGGCGGTGAATATGCACTTGGTCTGGACCGGCGTCGCCCAGGTCCTCACCGCGCGCGGGGACAGCTCCATGGATTTCGTGTTGAAGGAGGCTGGGCAGGGTGAGGTCTTTGCTTTCGGCATCTCCGAGGCCGGCAATGATTCCATGTTGTTCGATTCCGGCACGGTTGCAGAGCCGCTACCGGACGGAAGCTACCGGTTCACGGGCCGGAAGATCTTCACAAGCCTCTCCCGGGGCTGGACACGGCTGGGTACCTTTGGCAAGGATGCCGACGCCAAGGACGGTGGCGGCGAGCTCGTCTTTGGCTTTCTCCGCCGTGATGAGCCCGGCCACGAAACCCTGAGCGACTGGGACACCCTGGGCATGCGTGCCAGTGCGTCGAACACCACACTCCTGCACGGAGCCGTGATTCCCTCGGAACGGATCTTCCGCAAACTGCCCGTGGGACCCAATAAGGACCTCCTGATCTTCGCGATCTTTGCGTGCTTCGAGACATTGCTCGCCGCTGTGTACACAGGCGTAGCAGAGCGGGCGTTCACCCTCGGCGTGGCGAACGTCAAGCGTCGCGTTTCGGCGAAACACGGTGGTCGGAGCTTCGCCCAGGATCCTGATATCCGTTGGAAAGTAGCAGACGCTGCCTTGGCCATGGACGGGATTTCACCGCAAATCTCTTCTCTTGCCCGCGATGTGGACAATCTGGTGGACCACGGAGCCCAGTGGTTCCCCAAACTTGTAGGACTCAAGTCCCGGGCTACGGAGAACGCACGCCACGTAGTGGACTTGGCGATCCGTGTCACGGGAGGATCCAGCTACTTCCGCGGGTCTGAGATGGAGCGGCTATACCGGGATGTCCTCGCGGGCATATTCCATCCTTCCAACGATGAGTCCGCTCACAACACAGTGGCCAACGCATGGTTGGGTCCCTTGGAGGACTAGGGGCCGGCGCCTACACGGTTCGCTGGACGGAATAGACTTTACGTCGCAACCAAAAGCGCCGACCGCCTCCGAGGTAGAGCACGCTGCGCTCGAGTTCCCACTTGCCGTATTCGGAATGTTCGGCGAGCCGACGCCGGGCTTCCGGCAGCGAATCCTCAGGTCCCACCGTCAGAACGAGGTATTCGTACTGACGTGCGTAGTCTCGCTGGCGCTCAACGGAGCTGCCCGGAAATTGTTCTCTCATCCCTCTCCATTTTCGTCCTTTTCCGGCTAACGTGAAGTCATGAGCATCGATCCGCGTGTCGCGCTTCAATCACTGACCGCCGCCCTGGAAGAACATCTGGCTGCTGCATCCGCGCGGCGGGGCGAAGGTGACCCCAACGTCGAAGCGGCTTTCTTCGCCGTCGCTGATGCTTTCGAGGTTTATGAAGATGCGCTCTACGAGGCCTATTCCGAGGTTACTCCGCTCCAAGTCTTCGATGACGAAGATGAAGAAGACGACGAGGTCCTGGACGAAGACATGGAAATCGTTGAGGACTAACCAGCCTGATGAACCGGCCACCCAAGGGTGGCCGGTTTTTTGTGCACTCTCGGCTTCCTACGGCAGAAACACGTAGTCCCGGCCGGGTCTGCTAGGTACCCGCACGTAGGCCTCAGAGGTTGTCCCGCTGAAATCTGAGTACTGACTACTGATGCGCCACGACCGGGCACCCGATTGGATTGGGGGAACGCAAGGACAGGTCCTCGAAGAAGGCACAAATGGCTAACACACTATCCGGGCCACTGCAGGGTTCCCCCTTCATCAGGTCCGGAAACACTCTCGGGGCGACTCCCGCCGTGGGAGCGTACCAATGAGCGAACTTCTGGTGATTGCGGCCGGAGGGCTGGCACGTGAGGTGCTTGCCATGGTCCGGAGCTTTGGACTGTATGACGTCATAGGGATCCTGGATGACGACGAAGACAGGAATGGCCGGGTAGTGGATGGGGCGCATGTCCTGGGCCCGGTCCGCGACGCCCTGGAGTTTCCGCACGCCAAACTTCTCGTCTGCATTAACTCCGGACGAGCCCGCGAAAACGTTGTGATGAGGCTGCGCAACCTGGGCTTGGACGAAGACCGATACGCCACAGCCATTGACCCGTCTGTGCACCGCCCCGACGGATGCCACATCGGAGTGGGCAGCGTCCTCCTCGCCAACGTTACTATGACAGCTTCTGTGTCCTTGGGTCAGCACGTAGTTGCCATGCCCGGTGTCACGTTCACCCATGATGACGTGGTGGACGACTTCGCCACCTTCTCCGCTGGTGTCTCCTTGGGCGGGAACGTCTTGATTGGCCGGGGCGCACACTTGGGCATGAACGCCAGCATCCGCGAACACAGGACTGTCGGGGCTGGTGCAACGATCGGAATAGGTGCAGCTGTGCTGGATGACGTTCCGGCGGGCGAGACCTGGGCCGGTATTCCGGCCCGAGTTATCCAAAGAAGCACAACCACCCTCGAGTTGGAGGATATGCAATGACCAGGATGCATCCCCTTCCACTGAAAACCCGGCCCAAGGTGACTGTGGTGGTTTCGGCCTTCAACGACGGCCACCGCCTGGCGGTCACAGTTGACAGCGCACTGTCCCAGGAAGGGGTGGACGTTGACGTCATCCTTATTGACGACGCCTCGACTGACGGTACGGAAAGGGTGGTGTCCTGCCTGGCAGCCGGCGATGAACGCATCACAGCGGTGTTCCATACTGTTCAGTGGGGGCGCGTAGCGACTTGGAACGATGGACTGTCCGGGGCCAACGGCCGCTATGTGACGATAGTGTCGCCAGGTGAGTTGCTGGCACTTGGGTCCTTGGCGCGTGCATCAAGGTTGATGGAGTCCAGCCCAAGGGTAGGAATGGTGCACGGACGCTTTGGGAGCTTCACAGACCCACAAACGCCTCTCGGCTCCCGTCCACGAACACAGTGGTCTGTATGGGATGGGAATGGTTGGCTCCGCCTGGCCTGTGCCAGCGGGCGTCCCATCATTCCTGTTCCAGCAGTGCTGATGAGGACGGAAGCCGTGCTCACTACGGGAGCATTCAATTCGGCCCTGACCGGCAGCGCGACCTTGGAATTCTGGCTTCGTATGGCCGCGGCCTGGGACGTAGGGGAAATCAAGGGCCCCGTGCAGGCTCACTACGGCGATCATGACGCGAAACATTTGCTGCCGAACGCTGAGCCGGCTGAGGACCTTAAAGATCAGCTCGCCGCCTTCCGCGTACTGGAGGGTAGCGCCCTGGCGATACCCTTCGAAGTCCGTGTCAGGCATCTGCGCCGGGCGGAGCGAGCCCTGAGCGAACAAGCCTTGAGACTGGCTCGCCATGAGATCTCGCAGGGCGCCTTGGATGCGGCCGCCGAACTCCGGCGCTTCATCGAGACGCTTCATGGCGTGCCGGGAAATATTCACAAGGCAAACGCGCTGCAGGCCGGCATATTGCGTGCCTCCGCGTGCAGACGCACGATCGTGAGCCGTTCTGCCGCCCCCTCCGGCAGGCGGCGCCTGAATGCTGCTTACTCGCGTCTGCTGAGATTCACAGAGGCTGTGAACTAGCTGAAACGTCTTCGAGGGCGCGCGCAATTTCAGCCGGCAGAACCGTCATTTGCGTGTCCAGGAGTTCCTTGAGCTGAATGGGGTTCCTGGGGCCGATGATCGCGGTCGCGACACCCGGCCGGGACAGCAACCAGCTCAGCGAAACGTCCATTGGTGTCCGGCCCAGTCCGCGGGCCGCCATGGTCACAGCTTCCACCACCCGGGATGCCCGCGACTCAAGATACGGCTCAATGTAACCAGCCAACCGGCTCTGTGCGGCACGCGAATCAGCTGGAATTTGCCCACGGTATTTACCGCTCAGGACACCACGACCCAAAGGCGCCCAAGCCATCAGTCCCAGCCCGGCGTCTTCCACGGCAGGGATGAGTTCTTCCTCGGCCTTGCGCTGAACGAGGGAATATTCGGACTGGTTGGCCACGAGAGTGAATCCGGCCACTGCTGCTGCTTTGGCTGTCTGCCAGCCGTTGTAATTTGAGATTCCCACGTAGCGGGCACGCCCGGTCCGCTGGGCAAGTTCCAAAGCCGAAAGAGTCTCGTCCAAGGGCACGTTAGGATCCCACTCGTGGGCGAACCAGATATCGATGTAGTCGGTGCCGAGCCTGGCGAGGCTGGCATCCAGTGCGGACAGCATCGCACCGCGGGAGGCGTTGACACTGCGCCTGGAGTCCGAAGACGACACGCCGGCCTTCGTGGAAATCACAATCTCGGACCGTGCGACGACATCACCCAGCATGGATCCCAGCATGGCTTCTGCCTGGCCTTGGGCGTATGACGCTGCTGTGTCCACAACAGTGCCGCCGGCGGCAACGAATCCTTGGAGCAGTTCGGCAGCGTCCTGCTCGTCGGTCTCCTGGGCCCAGGACATGGTTCCAAGGGACAAGGAGGACACACGGAACCCACTGTTTCCGACATAACGCTGCTGCATAGCAGCTAGCTTACGGGGAGTTAGCCGTCTTCATGACGTAGGGTCTATTCACGTGAACTGGATAGAAGCAGCCTTGCTGGGCCTTGTGCAGGGCCTCACCGAATTCCTCCCGATTTCCTCGAGCGCACACCTGCGGATTGTCGGCTCATTCCTTCCGAATGCTGCAGACCCCGGTGCTGCCTTCACGGCCATTACACAGTTGGGAACTGAAACCGCCGTGATCGTCTACTTCTGGCGCGACATCGTACGGATTGTCAGAGCCTGGTTCGGCTCCCTTACAGGCAAGGTGGAGCGCAACAATCCCGATGCCCGCATGGGTTGGCTGGTCATCTTGGGCAGCTTGCCGATCATCGTCCTGGGCCTGTTGTTCCAGGACCAGATCGAGTCGGTGCTGCGCAGCATGTGGATCGTTGCCACCATGCTGATCGTGTTCGGCATGATCCTTGCTGTCGCCGATGCGATTGGCCGGCAGGAAAGGGATCTCACGCAACTGAGCTACAAGCACGGCATCCTCTACGGCTTCGCGCAAGCCATGGCATTGATCCCGGGCGTTTCCCGCTCCGGTGGCACCATCACCGCAGGCCTCCTCATGGGCTACACGCGTGAAGCGGCTGCCCGGTATTCCTTCCTCCTGGCCATACCGGCCGTGTTCGGCAGTGGTCTTTACCAGCTTTACAAGACGGTTTCGAACGAGGGCCTGGCTGGTCCATACGGCCTCCCGGAGACCGCGCTGGCCACAGTCATCGCTTTCGTGGTGGGTTACATCATCATTGGCTGGTTCCTGAAGTTCGTCTCCACCCGCAGTTACCGGCTCTTCGTGTGGTACCGGATCCTCCTGGGCCTGGCCTTGTATGTCCTGCTCGGTTTCAATGTGATCAGTGCCTAGCACTAAGGTTGAGTCGTGAAATCGTGGACCTCCCGCCCTGTTCCTGAGCTGCCCGGCAGCATGCCGCAACTACGGCTGTACGACACCGCCCTCGGCCGTGTGGTGGACGTTGAGAGACAGCCGGAACAGTCGATGTATGTCTGCGGCATCACGCCGTATGACGCTACGCACATGGGACATGCAGCCAGTTATGTGGCCTTCGACCTCCTGAACCGTGCCTGGCGCGATGCCGGCATCCGTGTGTCCTACGTCCAGAACGTCACGGACATTGATGACCCCCTCCTGGAGCGCGCTACAGCCACTGGCGTGGACTGGCGTGAATTGGCCCAGAGCCAGATCGAGCTGTTCCAGACGGACATGGACGCACTGAATGTCCTCGCACCGAACCACTACATCGGCGCAGTGGAGGCCATTCCCGACATTGTGCCCGCCATCGAGCAGCTTATTGCCGACGGCGTGGCGTATCGCGTTGACGGCTCCGGGGACGAACCCGACGGCGATGTCTACTACGACGTCGAGATGGCCGGCAAACGTTCCGACGCCACGGACGCCTGGACCCTCGGCGACGTCTCAGGACTTGGCGAAACGGAAATGCTTGCCTTGTTCGCAGAACGTGGCGGCGACCCCGCCAGGCCGGGCAAGCGGCACGCCCTCGACCCCCTGCTCTGGCGCGTAGCCCGTGACGGCGAGCCAAGCTGGCCCGGTGCCACCTTGGGCGATGGCCGGCCCGGGTGGCACATTGAATGTACTGTGATCGCGCAGAAGTACCTTCCTGCCCCCTTTACGGTTCAGGGCGGCGGCTCGGATCTGGTTTTCCCGCACCATGAAATGGGCGCTGGCCACGCCTATTCACTGTCCGGCGTTCCGCTGGCCCGCCACTATTCACATGCCGGCATGGTGGGGTTGGACGGGGAAAAGATGAGCAAATCCAAGGGCAACCTGGTTCTTGTCTCAAAGCTACGCGCCGCAGGTGAGGAACCCGCGGCTATACGCCTTGCCATCCTTGCGCACCACTACCGCTCGGACTGGTCCTGGACCGATGCAGAGTTCGACGAAGCCAAGGACCGGCTCACACGGTGGCGTGCTGCCCTGGATCAGGCACCGGCCGGATCTGCTGCAGCATTGATATTTGCCATGCGCGATCAGCTGGCCAACGACCTCAACGCTCCGGGCGCCATCGCCGCCGTCGACCACTGGGCAGAGGAAGCGATTCGCTCCGCCGCAGACAAGTCAGCGCAGGACACGGCCCTTGTTACCGACGCAATCGATGCTTTGTTCGGGGTTGAGCTCTAGGCCACCCCACACAAAAACCAACGGCCCTGACATTGCGTCAGGGCCGTTGCTGGTTTCAGGACATTGATCTCTCAGGGGCGCTCTTTACCGCGTCGCTTCAGATACCGCTCAAACTCGCGGGCGATGGACTCGCCGGTCGCCTCCGGGAGATCAGCTGTGTCCTTCGCTTCTTCCAGTTGCCGCACATAGGCAGCAATCTCAGGGTCCTCCGTGGCGAGCTCGTCCACTCCGCGCTCCCAAGCCTCCGATTCTTCAGCCAATGCCTGGCTGTCCAAAGGAACCTGCAGCAGGTCCTCGATCCTGTGCAGGATGGCGAGCTGTGCTTTGGGGGAGGGCGGCTGGGCGACGTAATGCGGAACTGCTGCCCAGAGGGATACCGTCGGCAGCCCTGCCAGCATGGCGAACTCTGCTAGCACTCCCACAATGCCCACGGGTCCTTCGTACTGGGATGCTTCCAAGTTGAGGCGCTCCCGCAGGGAACTGTCCTCGGTGGTGGTGCTCACCGGAATCGGACGGCTGTGGGGCACATCGGCGAGGAGCGCGCCCACCAAAATCACTGAGTCCACTTTGAGCGCTTCAGCATGGACCAGTAGTTCGGTGGTGTAGGCGCGCCAGCGGTATGAAGGTTCTGTCCCGAGAACGAGGACCACATCCACGTTGCTTTCCGGAACTTCAGCCTTGTAGATCCGCGTTGAGGGCCATTTCACTTTTCGGGCACCTGAGGACGTACGCCGCACGGTGGGCCGCGTGAACTGGAAGTCGTAGTACTCCTCGGCGTCCACAGTGGCGACCTTCTTGCCATCCCAGAGCTTGTTCAAGTAGTGCAGCGCATCGCTGGCGGCTTCACCGGCGTCGTTCCAGCCTTCAAAGGCTGCGAGCATTACCGTGACGCGTTGGCCGTCCGCGGGTTCCTTGAGGAAACGCTCGGGCTCCGCGGTGATGTCCTGCCCTTCGGGGGTCCCGTCCACACTGTTCATCCACTCACCCTACGTCCAAGACCCTCGTGGATGCATGGCATTTCATGTCAATGCGTGTCACCGATTCGCCCACAGCGCAACGCACGGACAGCTGTCCGCCAGGTTCCACGTAGACTGGAAACCATGCATTCGTTACCCAGCCAGCCCCTCCTCAAAGCCGTGCTCTGGGATATGGATGGCACACTTGTGGACACCGAACCTTACTGGATCGCGGCCGAGCGTGCGCTGGTGGAATCCCACGGCGGCACCTGGTCCCACCAGCAGGCCATGCAGTTGGTAGGGCAGTCCTTGCTGCACTCGGCAGCCGTTCTGCAGGCCGCCGGCGTCAGGCTTGAAGCCCGTGAAATCGTGGACACCCTGAGTGCACACGTCATCCAGGAGGTCCGCAAGGAAGTCCCGTGGCGGCCCGGCGCCCGCGAACTGCTGGATGAGCTCCATATGGCAGGCATCCGTTGCGCCCTTGTCACCATGTCTGAAGGCCCCCTTGCCGGCGTGGTGGTGGAAAGCCTCCCGAAGCCCTACTTCGAGTTCATGGTGACAGGCGACACCGTCACCAACGGAAAGCCGCACCCGGAGGCCTACCTGACGGCCGTGGAACGGCTCAGGTTGGATGATCCTTCATTGACCATCCACCATTGCGTCGCACTGGAGGATTCCATCCCAGGTGCCACAGCCGCCATTGCCTCAGGCGTGGTCACGGTCGGCATTCCCCACCAGGTGCCCCTGCCCCAAGACGCCCAAATGACCAGGTGGCCCACTCTGGTGGGCCGGACTGCCCCTGATCTGCAGCAACTGGTTGCTGATCGCTTTGCAGCAGTGAACCTGCTTGAAGGGGCCAACTAGGTGAGTAGCCAGACCACACCACATCACTCGACGGCCAGCAAGAGGGACGGCATACCCCTCGGGAGAATCGCCGGTATCCCGGTCTACCTGGCGTACTCGTGGTTTGTCATCGCCGCCTTTACTGTGATCGTTTACGGCCCGGTCCTCATGGACTACATGCCCTATCTGAACAACTGGGCCTACGTAGTGGCGCTGTGCATTGCGTTGCTGCTCGCCATTTCTGTTCTCATCCATGAACTTGCGCATGCGCTCAGCGCAAAAGCCTTCAAGTGGCCCACCGAAAAAATTGTTCTCAATCTTTGGGGTGGGCACACGCAATTCGAGAACTTCACGGCTTCGCCGGGGAGGTCTGTCATTGTCGCCCTGGCTGGCCCCGCTTCCAACTTCGTCGTGGCCGCGGTCATGTGGGCGGTGATGTCCGCCGACGTACTGAGCGGCGTCTCAGCAACCTTGGGGGACATCCTGATGAGGGCCAACCTCCTGATCGGCATCTTCAATATTCTTCCCGGCATGCCACTCGATGGCGGACGTCTGGTGGAGTCGGCCGTTTGGAAGGCGACGGGCAGTCAGGACAAGGGCACTATTGCCGCCGGATGGTCCGGCCGTATCATCGTCGTCGCACTGGTCATTTGGTTTATCGGACTGCCATTGATCAGCGGCGCGTGGCCGGATCTCACGTTTATTGTGATCACCGTGCTGGTCTGCGGCTTCCTATGGATGGGCGCCTCGAGCTCCATCCACCACGCCAAGCTCCGCAGCCGCCTGTACCTGGTGAGTGCCGCCGGCCTCGCGGAGCCCGCCGTGGGCGTGCCGAACTCCGCCACAGTGGCCGACGTCCTGGACATTTCCCCTGCCGGGAGTCCCGCCGTCGTGATTTGCGGACCCGACGGTAAACCGCAGGGAGTTGTGGATTTCGGCGCAACGCTCGCTGTGCCCGCCGGAGCGGCTGCAACGACGCCAGTCACCGCAGTGGCACATGCCCTGGCCGCGGGGGCGTATGTCCCCGAATGGTCCAAGGGGCAGGAATTGATTCAGTACTTGGCTCGGTTGGAGGGCGGCGAATACGCTGTGGTAGACCACAACGGAATGGTCACCGGGCTACTCCGCCAGCAGGCGGTAGTGACGGCCATAACAGGCAAGGAAGCACGCAGGAGCGGGCGCGCCTGACTGCGTTGCCGGTAGAGTTGCATGCCGGCGGATATACAAAAGAAACCCATTGATTTTTTGGCGCCCACCAGCCGGTCACACATCGCGGCCCAGCCGTACAGGAGCGAGGAACACCACATGAGCAGCGAAACCGCCGCCCCCGCAGCAAGCACAGGCACTGACGAGCCGGCGACCGGCACGGCAGTGCAGCCGACGGGCGCTGCACGACGCCGCGGGCCTTTCCGTGTGGGCGAGCGGGTCCAGCTCACGGACGAACGTGGGCGCATGAACACCATCACGCTGGAGGTAGGCGGTGCTTTCCATACTCACCGAGGCTTCCTGAACCATGATGAAATCATCGGTAAGGTGGATGGCTCGGTGGTCAGCAACAACGTCGGCCAGCAGTACCAGACGTTGCGGCCGCTACTCTCCGACTTCGTGTTGTCCATGCCCCGTGGTGCTGCTGTGGTTTATCCCAAGGACGCCGGCCAAATTGTCACCATGGCTGACATCTTCCCCGGCGCGCGCGTAGTGGAAGCAGGCGTGGGCTCGGGCGCCCTCTCCATTTCGCTGCTGCGCGCAGTGGGCGACGGCGGGTACCTCCACTCGTTCGAGCGTCGCGAAGAGTTCGCGGACATCGCCCGCGGGAACGTTGAGACCATCTTCGGCGGCCCGCACCCCGCGTGGCAGATCTCCTTGGGTGACTTCCAGGAAGTGGTAGTCAAAGCCGAAGCTCCGGGGTCCGTAGACCGGGTCGTGCTGGACATGCTCGCCCCGTGGGAGTGCTTGGACGCTGTTGCCACTGTCCTGGCTCCCGGTGGCGTCTGGATCAACTATGTAGCCACTGTCACACAGCTATCCCGCACGGCCGAAGCCATCCGCGCTGACGGCCGTTTCACTGAGCCTGACGCTTGGGAATCGATGGTTCGCGGCTGGCACCTCGAAGGCCTCGCGGTCCGTCCGGACCACCGTATGGTCGCCCACACCGGATTCCTGCTGGTCACCCGCCGTCTGGCCGATGGCGTCACCGGAATCTCCGTGAAGCGCCGCCCGTCCAAGACCGAATTCAGTGAAGAAGACCTCAACGCCTGGACTCCTGCTGCAGTGGGGGAGCGCGCTGTGTCCGACAAAAAACTGCGCCGCGCAGCACGTGACGCAATCGCCGGGACCAACGTCCAGGATGGTCCGTCAGTCACAAACTGACAAAGGTCACAATAGGGTTCGCATTCCGAATGTCACCAAGCACCCTGAGCTTTTCGGGACTAAGGTCTTGTTAAGCGCAGGAAGGGGCTGATGAATCGTGGATACGTCAAACAACGACCTTGGACGGCCGACGCCGGAAGAAGCAAACGACGCAGCGGAGAATACGGCAAGCCGGGGGCTTGGCGCTGTTCAACCGCCGGAAACCTCGAGTGAACTGACTGTTGCCGAACGGCAGATCAACATTCTCCGGGACAAGCTTCGCCACATCGACCGCCAGTTGGCAGCCGCGACCCAGAACAACAGCAAACTGGTCAGCATGCTGGAAACGGCGAAGGCCGAAATTCTTCGCTTGAAGGGCGCCTTGGAGCAGGAGGGCCAACCTCCTTACAGCTTCGGTACCGTGGTGCAAATCAATCCACGGAAGCAGCCGGCCGCCGGGAGCTCGGGACAGGCAGCCACTGAAGAGTCTGTGGATATCTTCAACGCCGGCCGCAAGATGCGCGTCGGCGTTAGCCCGCTGGTAAACCTCAACCAACTTGCCGTCGGGCAGGAAGTCCTGCTCAATGAGGCACTTCTCGTCGTGGCAGGGCTTGGCTATGAACGCGCCGGCGAACTCGTCACCCTCAAGGAAATGCTGGGCAGAGACCGGGCACTCGTGGTCGGCCGCGCCGACGAAGAACGTGTGGTCCGGCTCTCCGGCGCGCTCCAAAGAGTTCATCTGAAGGTCGGAGACGCGTTGTCGTTGGATTCCCGTACAGGTTACGCGCTGGAGAAGGTTCCCCGCGCCGAGGTGGAGAACCTCGTCCTCGAAGAAGTTCCGGACATCACCTACCAGGACATCGGTGGACTGGGCCCGCAGATCGAACAGATCCGCGACGCCGTGGAGCTGCCGTTCCTGCATCCGGACCTCTACCGTGAGCATGGACTGAAGGCCCCCAAAGGCATTTTGCTCTACGGCCCTCCGGGCTGCGGAAAGACCCTCATTGCCAAAGCAGTAGCGAATTCCCTTGCTGCCAGGGCTGCAGAACGCGCAGGTAATACTGATCTCAAGAGCTACTTCCTGAACATCAAGGGTCCCGAACTCTTGGACAAGTATGTGGGTGAGACCGAGCGCCATATCCGGCTGATCTTCTCCCGCGCCCGTGAAAAGGCTTCGGATGGCAGCCCCGTGGTGGTCTTCTTCGACGAAATGGACTCGCTGTTCCGCACCCGTGGTACCGGCGTATCCTCCGACGTCGAAACCACCATCGTGCCCCAGCTGCTCAGTGAGATCGACGGCGTGGAGCGCTTGGACAACGTGATCGTCATTGGCGCCTCAAACCGTGAAGACATGATCGATCCCGCCATCCTTCGTCCCGGTCGCCTCGACGTCAAGGTTAAAATCCAGCGACCTGATGCCGAAGCCGCAGCCGACATCTTCGCAAAGTACATCACCACGGACTTGCCGTTCCACGCCCAGGATTTGGCTGAGTATGGCGGCGATGTACAGGCCACGGTGGATGCCATGGTCCAGCGCACGGTTGAGGCCATGTACTCCACGGAGAAGTCCAATGAGTACCTCGAGGTCACCTACGCCAATGGCGATACCGAGATGCTGTACTTCAAGGACTTCAACTCCGGCGCGGTGGTCCAGAACGTGGTGGATCGCGCCAAGAAGTATGCCATCAAGGACTTGCTGACCAATCACCAGAAGGGTCTTCGGATCGATCACCTGCTCCGGGCCGTGGTGGATGAGTTCCGTGAGCATGAGGACATGCCCAACACCACAAACCCGGATGACTGGGCTCGGATTTCAGGCAAGAAGGGTGAAAGGATCACCTACATCCGGACCATCGTTCAGGGGAAGGCCGGTCAGGAGCCCGGAAAGTCCATCGAGACCACCGCCAACACAGGCCAGTACCTGTGACGGCAAGGCCCGGGGGTTCGCCTGCAGAAAAACTGCCCGCAGGCGGCGCCATGCGCGTCATGGGCTCGGAAACTGAATACGGGATTCACGCGCCATCAGCACCGGGAGCGAACGCCACCATGATGTCCGCCAGGATCATCCAGGCGTATGCGGCCGTTACCAGGCAGCGGGCAGCCGGCGGTGCGGAGACGCGGTGGGACTACACGGACGAGGAACCGCTGCACGACGCCCGGGGTTGGACAGTGGACCGGACAACGGCGGATCCAAGCCAGCTCACAGACCAGCCGCCAGTGCTCGACGCCGAAGCGGTCGCCTTGGCCTATGGCCGCCAGGAATTGGAACTGGACGGGGCAGACGAGTCCGGTTCCCTGTTGATGAACATGGTCCTCGGAAATGGCGCCCGGCTGTACGTGGACCATGCACACCCTGAGTACTCCAGCCCGGAGGTCACCAACCCGCGCGATGTCGTTGCGTGGGATGCCGCCGGTGACCTGGTTGCTTTGGCCACGGTCCGGAAGGTCGCGGCGGATGCCGCGCTTCCCCCGATCAACCTTTACAAAAACAACACCGATAACAAGTCTGTTTCCTACGGCTCGCATGAGAACTACCTCATGCCGCGTTCGGTGCCCTTCGGAGACATCATTCGGGGTCTGACACCATTCTTCGTCTCCCGCCAGGTGATCTGTGGCGCGGGCCGGGTGGGGGTGGGGCAGGACAGCTCAACGCCTGGCTACCAGATCAGCCAGCGCGCAGACTTCTTCGAAGCAGAGGTAGGGCTGGAGACAACCATCCGCCGGCCAATCATCAACACGAGGGACGAGCCGCACGCGACAGCGGATAAGTATCGCCGCCTCCACGTGATCATTGGAGACGCCAACCTCAGCCAAGCCTCCAATTATCTGAAGTTCGGTACCACCGCCATGGTCTTGAGCCTCATCGAGGCGGGACAGGCTCCGAGGATTGAGGTCCACGAACCCGTCCAAGCGCTCCAAGCCATCAGCCACGACACCACGCTGGCCGCAACCGTGAGGCTCCTGGACGGACGGCGGGTGACCGCCCTCGATCTCCAGTGGATGTACTACGAGGCGGCCGCCAAACTCGCCCAGGAGACAGGGGTGGCGGATTCAGTCACCGGAGATGGCCACACACACCAGGTTCTGTCGCAGTGGGAGTCCACATTGACAACCCTCGGCACCAACCCGGCTGCAGCGGCCTCATCTGTTGAGTGGGTGGCCAAAAAATCGCTTCTGGAAGGTTACCGTAACCGCGACGGACTGGCGTGGGATGATGCGCGGCTCGGCCTGGTGGATCTTCAATGGTCCGATATCCGGCCTGAGAAGGGCCTCTACTACAGGCTGCTTTCCAGGGAGCGCATGATGCGGATTGTCGACGACGGCGACATTACCCGGGCGGTGACCGAACCGCCGTCGGACACTCGCGCATACTTCCGGGGCCGGTGCGTTTCGAGGTTCGGCAAGGACGTTGTTGGCGCCAGTTGGGACTCGGTGATCTTCGATGTCCCGGGGTTGGGGAAACTGCAGCGCGTTCCCACACGTGAGCCCTTGAGGGGAACGCAGGCTTTGACCGGCGCTCTCTTTGACCGGCACCAGGACGCAGGCTCTTTCCTGGCCGAATTGATGGGCCAGAACCCACCACCGGCGAAGGGTTGAGGCATGCCCGCCACAGGAATATTCGTGCCTGGTCAAAGCCATCCGCAACGTCCGTCAGCGTGGCAATATGGCAGTAGGAAGTCTCCGTCTTCAGGGGACTGACAGTAGGGAGAGAGAAAATGGCAGCTCAGGAGCAGCAACAACCGCAGTCACGGGAAACCGAGACCGAGGTGGACGTGCCGGAGGCACCACCGGCCGCACCCGAGGCACAAGCCTCGGAAGCGACGCAGGGTGTTGACGACCTCCTCGACGAAATCGACGGCGTGCTCGAATCCAACGCCGAAGAATTCGTCAGGGCGTTTGTCCAAAAGGGCGGCCAGTAACCGGCCCCACCCTCGCAGGTACTGCCCGGTCGGCGTGAGGCCGCCGGGCATCGGAACGCAGAGTCGAAGGAGTGCAGCAATGCAGGACCCATCAACCGGCCCCCTGGCCACCCAGGCAACGTCTTCTTTCACGGAGCATCTTCAACGCTCGCGTCCCGAACTTCTTCCGTTCAGCCAATCGTTACCCGCCGGAATGGTGCCGTCGTCGCCTCATGCCACCACCATCGTGGCCTTGACGTATGCCGGTGGTGTGTTGATGGCCGGGGATCGTCGCGCCACCATGGGCAATATCATCGCCAGCCGGCACATCGAGAAGGTGTTTCCCGCGGACGAATACTCAGTGCTGGGCATCGCTGGAACGGCCGGCTTGGCTATCGATATCACGCGCCTTTTCCAAGTTGAACTGGAGCACTACGAGAAGATTGAGGGCACTCTCCTCAGCCTGGTTGGCAAGGCCAACCGCCTGGGTGCCATGATCCGTGGAAACTTACCGATGGCGATGCAGGGGATGGCAGTCATTCCACTCTTTGCTGGCTTCGACCATGGGTCCGGCGTGGGGCGTTTGTTCTCCTACGACGTCACGGGCGGCCGCTACGAAGAACAAGAACATCACTCCGTTGGCTCCGGCTCAGTGTTTGCCCGTGGTGCCCTGAAGAAACTGTGGAAGCCAAACCTTTCGGAAGAGGCTGCCGTGGCTGTGGCTGTCGAGGCCCTTTACGATGCCGCCGACGACGACTCCGCCACCGGCGGCCCAGACCCCGTCCGCCAACTATGGCCGGTGGTGTATACCGTCAACCGTTCCGGCAACCGGCGGGTTCCTGAACGGGACTTGGCAGCGATAGCCGGCGCCATCGTTGAATCGCGGGCCATCGCCGGACGGGAGGCCTGACATGACGCAGCAGTTCTATGTCTCGCCCGAGCAGTTGATGAAGGACCGTGCGGACTTCGCACGGAAGGGCATCGCACGTGGACGCTCCGTGGTGGTCATCAGCTGTGCCGATGGCATCGCATTGATTGCCGAAAACCCTTCACCCTCACTGCACAAAATCGGCGAAATCTACGACAAAATCGCGTTCGCAGCGGTGGGCAAGTACAACGAATTCGAAAGTCTCAGGCAAGCGGGTGTCCGTTACGCCGACGTCCGCGGCTACTCCTACGATCGCGAGGACGTGACGGCGCGCGGCTTGGCCAGCGTGTACGCCCAGAGCCTCGGAGCTGTGTTCACAGCCGAGCAGAAGCCGTTCGAGGTGGAATTGGCGGTGGCCGAGGTTGGCTTCACGCAGGAACAGGACCACCTGTACCGGCTCACCTTCGATGGTTCAATCGCCGATGAGAATGGCTTCGTGGTCATGGGCGGACTTGCTGACCAAATTTCCGACGTCGTCAGTGGGGATTGGGAGCCGGAGCTCAGCTTGGCGGGAGCCATGCGATTGGCACTGCGTGCCTTGGCCACCAATAAGGAAGTTGAAGAACTGCCCGCTACCGCCGTTGAAGCCGCGGTGTTGTATCGCGCTTCTGAGAGCCAACGCGGATCCCACAGGGCGTTCCGGCGGCTATTGCCGGATGACATGACCCGGTTGCTCACAGAGGAGAGCTGAGATGGATAAACGGATATTTGGCATCGAAACGGAATTCGGCATCTCCTATTCCAGTCCGGATTCACGTCCACTGGCTCCCGAGGAAGTGGCACGCTACCTGTTCCGCAAAGTGGTCAGTTGGGGTAGGTCCTCCAATGTTTTCCTCACCAACGGTTCACGGCTTTATCTTGATGTGGGCTCTCACCCGGAGTATGCCACGGCCGAGTGCGACGACCTTGCCCAGCTCATCGCCCATGACAGGGCGGGCGAACTTATCCTGGACGATCTCGTGGATGAAGCCCAGGCAAGGCTCGCGGCGGAGGGCTTCAACGGTACGGTTTACCTCTTCAAGAACAACACCGATTCGGCGGGGAACTCCTACGGCAGCCACGAGAACTACCTCATACCGCGGCGCGGGGAATTCTCCCGCCTTGCCGAGATCCTGATTCCATTCCTGGTCACCCGGCAACTGATCGCTGGTGCAGGCAAGGTATTGAAGACTCCGCACGGCGCCACATTCGCCTTTTCCCAACGCGCCGACCACATTTGGGAAGGCGTGTCCTCCGCCACCACCAGGTCCAGGCCCATCATCAACACCCGCGATGAGCCACATGCGGACGCCGAGTTCTACCGCCGCCTCCACGTGATCGTGGGGGACTCCAACATGTCTGAGACCTCGGCGCTGCTCAAAGTCGGCACGGTTGACCTCATCCTCCGCATGATCGAGGCGGGGGTCATCATGCGTGACATGCGCATGGAGAATCCCATCCGCAGCATCCGCGAGATTTCCCACGACCTCACGGGCCGGGCACTGGTCCGGTTGGCCAACGGACGGCAACTCACCGCCCTTGATATCCAGCGGGAGTACCTCAACAAGGTCACCGACTTCGTGGCCACCAACGGCGCGCACAACGTCCACGTACCGCTCATTCTGGACTTGTGGAAGCGGACCTTGGACGCGATCGAGAGCGGTGACACCAGCACCATCGATACCGAAGTGGATTGGGCCATCAAGAAGAAGCTCATGGACGGCTATATGCGCCGGCATGATCTCAACCTTGACTCACCGCGCATCGCCCAACTGGACCTCACGTACCACGACATTTCGCGGCAACGTGGCATCTTTTTCCTGCTGCAGGCGCGCGGTGCAGCACGAAGGCTTGTCACGGAAACCGAGGTAAAGGATGCTGTGGATGCGCCGCCGCAGACAACGCGGGCAAAGTTGCGAGGAGACTTTGTCCGCAGGGCCCAGGAGCTTGGGCGCGATTACACAGTCGACTGGGTACACCTGAAGCTCAATGACCGCGCGCACCAAACAATCCTCTGCAAGGATCCGTTCCGCAGCGTGGACGAACGGGTGGACGCTCTCTTGGACTCCATGAGCTGACGGCTTTATAAGCTGGCTCCCAGCTTCACGGGCTATTCTGGATAGTGGTCTCTTCCCGAGATACACCTCGCTTGGATGCGCAACGCGCCTTTCCGAGTGTCCCTTGCCCCGACGAAAGTGTCTTTTTGTGCGCCGACTCCTAGCAATCCTCCTTCCCGCCCTGCTGCTTATTACCGCATGCGGTGGCGGAAGCACTCCGGCTACTGAGCCCACCAGCAAGTCGGTGGGCGACATCTCCAAGCTCGACTCCGTGAAGGTGACGGACAACGGCAACGACAAAGCACCGGGCATTGAATTCTCCAAGCCCCTGACCGTGGCCGAGCCCACCGTTGACGTCGTCAGTGAAGGTGACGGAGAGCCCGTGAAGACGGGTCAAACTGCCGAATTGGCATACGTCGCCGTGGATGGCAGCGATGGCAAAACCCTCGAGGACGGCTACGCCAACGGGCCCCAGCCGATCGACCTCACGGACCAGGTGAAAACCAGCAACGAGCTGATCTATAACGCCATCATCGGCGCCAAGGTGGGCAGCCATATTGCCATCGCCGCACCCGGCAACTCCTCCGGTACCACACCCGCGTCCACGCAGCTGGTGGTATTCAAGATCATCTCCGCCAAGGACGCACCCGGTCTTCTGAGCAAGGAAGAGACCGAGCAGCTGGACAAAGACGGCAAGCTTCCCAAGGTCACCTTTGACGCCAAGGGCATACCTTCCGTGGAGATCCCCAAGACTGACGCACCTGCCGGGCTTTCGGTGAAGGTACTGTCCGAGGGCTCCGGTGAAGAGTTGAAGAGCTCCGACACCATCGATGCCAACTACAGCGGCTGGCGCTGGGACGACAGCACCAAGTTCGACTCCAGCTATGACCGCGGAGAGGCCGCTACGTTCGGTCTGACCCAGGTAATCAAGGGCTGGACACTGGGCCTTACGGGCCAGAAGGTCGGGTCCAAGGTGCTACTGACCATCCCCACGGACCTCGCCTACGGTGCAAGCGCCGCTGCGCAGGGCAAACCTGCAGGTCCGTTGGTCTTTGTTGTTGAGATCACCGGGAAAAAGTAAGACCTCGCCCAGGTTCTGGCTAAGCTGGTCCCTGAAAACACCTTCGTCCCTTTCACTAAGGAGCACCAATGTCATTTGGTCAGCGTGACTTCGACCGCACTAAGCCGGAAATCGACTTCCCGGAAGGCGACGTCCCTACGGACCTCGTCATCACGGACCTCATCGAGGGCAGCGGCCCCGAGGCCAAGGCGGGCGACACCGTATCCACCCACTACGTCGGCGTTGCCTGGTCCACGGGCGAAGAGTTCGACGCTTCCTGGGGCCGCGGCGCTCCGCTCGACTTCCGCGTCGGCGTCGGCCAGGTCATCCAGGGCTGGGACCAGGGCCTGCTGGGCATGAAGGTCGGCGGCCGCCGTCGCTTGGAGATCCCCTCGGAGCTCGCCTACGGCTCGCGTGGCGCCGGTGGAGCAATCAAGCCCAACGAGGCCTTGATCTTCGTCGTCGATCTCGTTGCTGTCCGCTAGGACTTTGGCTTTTCGCAGGGCGCGTTACCTTCCGGTTTTGCCGGTCGGTGACGCGCCTTGCTGCTTTCCCGCTGGTTTTTAGTAACGTAGCAAGCGTGTCCGCATCCCGCACTGAACGTCTCCTGAACCTTCTCCTGGCTTTGCTCAATACCAAAGTTGGCCTTCCACGCGCCGTGCTGCGCGAAAAGGTCTACCACGATTCAGCCGAGAATGACGTCGCCTTTGGACGCATGTTCGAGCGCGACAAAGTGGAGCTGAAGCAGTTTGGCTTTGAGATTGAGACCCTGATGGATCCGCGCAACTTCGGCGCGGACGACCCCGCCTCGGCACGCTACCGGATCGGCAAGGACTCCAACCGGCTTCCTGATGTCAACCTGACGGCTGCGGAGAGCACTGTGCTTCTGCTGGCGGCTCAGCTCTGGGAACGCGCTGCTCTGGGAACAGCAGCTGCCAACGCCGTTCGCAAGCTGCAGGCCGCAGGAGGCTTCATGGACGTTGACCTCCCCGCAGGGGTCCAGCCGCGGATCAAACCTGCCGGACAAGCCTTCGACGACGTCGTTGCGGCCATGCACGGCAAGCATCCGGTCCGCTTCGGCTACCTCGCGGTCAGTACCGGACGGGAAGAAGTCCGCGAAGTTGAGCCGTGGGGGCTGGGCAGCCGCTTCGGCCAGTGGTACCTCGCGGGCTGGGATCGGGGGAGAGGGGCCCAAAGGCTCTTCAGGCTCTCACGGATGACCACCGCAGTGAGCGTTGTAACCACGAGCAGTTTCCAACCACCGGAGGGCTTCAGCGCCCGGGCCGAGTTGGACGCACTTCATGAGCTGCCCGTCCAACAAGCCACTCTGGACGTCGATATGGACAGGCTGCTTGCCTTACGCAAAAGGGCTGTGTCCGTCGAGGCAGCCCCGGATGCACCCAGTCGTGACCGCATCACTGTGGATTTCCGGGATCCAGAGCAGCTGGCCGAAGAGCTGGCCTCCTATGGCCCCCACGTCAAGGTGGCGGGACCCACAGAGCTGCGTGCCGCCGTCGTACGCCGCCTCAAAGCTGCCGCGGACTTTGATGACTCTCCGCCACTACTCATTGAATTTCCCGAAGCCGGCCGTGCTCCGCGGGCGCGCAAACGCACCTCTGAAGACCAACTCGCCAGGATGCTGCAACTGGTTCCCTTCCTGGTTCACCACCAAGGCCTGCATATCCAGCAGGTGGCCGATCACTTTGGCATCAGCCGCAAGGCGCTGATCGATGACCTGAAGATCCTTATCTGTTCGGGGCTGCCCGAGGGATACCCTGACGACCTCCTGGACATTCAATGGGAGAACGATCACGTGTACATCTCCGAGCACCTCGATTTGAACCGTCCAGTGCGGTTCAGTGAAGACGAAGCGGCTGCGTTGCTGACCGGCCTGGCCATGCTGGGGGATCTGCCGGCACTGGCAGGAATGCTTGAGGATGAGTCGGGGAGCGCCCTGGAATCCGTGACCATCAAGCTGACAGGCGCTGCCGGGCAGGCCGCACGATTGGCCGGCTCAGTCTCCGGGCAGTCGGTGGCGCCGGAACAGTCACAAGCTTTCGCCGCAATAACCCGGGCAATCCGTGAGGGGCAGCAACTGCGACTCAGGTACTTCTCACTGCAACGCGACGAAGTGACCGAGCGTGACGTGGATCCGCTGCGGCTCTACTCGCTGGACAATACGTGGTACTTCGAGGCGTACTGCCACAGCAAGGCGGGAATCAGGAACTTCCGGCTGGACCGGGTAGAAGCGTTGGAGGCCAACGGCCACGCCGTGTCCAGGCCGCCAACAGCCGGGCAGGATTTTCCGGCCCGGCTGTTCACGCCCAGCGATGACGACGTGCTGGTGGTCCTCCAGCTGACCCGTCAGGGAGCTGGATTGGCTGACGACTACTACGCCGAACGCACCGCTCAACTGCCCGACGGCGGTCTGCTCGCCGAAGTTCGGTTCGGCAACGCAGAGTGGCTGCCGATGTTCGTTTCCCAGCATGGTGGCACCGTTCGCATCCTCGAACCCGGGCACCTTCGACAGGATAGCCGCGCGTGGGTCGACGCGGCCATGGCGCAGTACAACTCACCTTCCAGCACGAAGGCTGGCTAGACTACTCAGATGCCTTGGTGGTTCTGGATCCTGTTGTGGATCGCGCTTATAGCCCTTTCGTTGCTCTTTCACCTGACTTTGGGCTATCGCCTGTACAAGAAATTCATGTCAACTGTTCATGATTTGGGTGCCGCGGGTAAACGTTTCAGCAACCTTGCTCCTTCCCGGGAAACCTCCGACGTTGAAACCGCCGAACCCCGACCAACGCCGGGGTCCGCAATTTTTGCCTCACCGGAACAGATGCGTCATGATTACCTGACGGCCAAAGCCTTCCGTCAGGAAGTTCGTCGTCAACGACGCGTCAAGCGCAAAGCCGGGCGGGGTCAACCCCAAACCCTGCACGACATTGAATTCAGATAGACGTAGGATGTATCCAAAAGGAAAGGACCTCCCCACATGAGGCTCGAAGGCTGGCATCTCATCATCATCATCGTCCTGGCTCTGGTGCTTTTCGCAGCGCCGAAGCTGCCGTCCATGGCGCGCAGCATTGGTCAGTCGATGCGCATTTTCAAGTCTGAAGTCCGGGAGATGAAGAAGGATGGCTCTTCCGAAGCCAAGGACTCCCAGGACTCATCCGACGCCGTTGAAGGCAAGGTTGTAGGCCACCCGGACGTGAAGACCCAGAACAACGGCGAGACCGACGTTCCGCCCTCCAACCGCGTCTAAAGAGAAGTGGTAGAGACGAAGGGGCGCAAGGCCAACCCCGAAGCCCGGATGGCGCTCCTGGATCACCTCAAGGAGCTGCGAAACCGGCTCTTCAAGGCTGCAATAGGCGTCATCCTGGGAACTGTGGTGGGCTTCATCGTCTACCAGCCTCTCCTGGAAGCACTGATCAAGCCGATCAAGGACCTCAACGAAAAAGAGGGACGAGCTGCCACGCTGAACTTTGATGGCGTCGCCAGTTCGTTCGACCTCATGGTCCAAGTGTCGGTTTTTCTTGGCGTGATCCTGTCCAGCCCGGTCTGGATTTACCAGCTGTGGGCCTTCATCGTTCCGGGCCTCCACAAGAAGGAACGGCGCTTGGCATTGTCCTTCGTGGCAGCAGCCGTACCGCTATTCATCGGCGGTGTCCTGCTTGCCTGGCTGGTGTTGCCCAACGCTGTTCGCGTCCTGACCGACTTCACTCCGGTGGGCGGTTCAAACTTCATCAGCGCCGAAATTTATCTGGCCTTCGTCCTTCGGCTCCTCTTGGCCTTCGGAATCGCCTTCCTCGTCCCCGTGGTGCTGGTGGGATTGAACCTGGCCGGACTCATAAAGGGCAAGCAGCTCATCAAGAGTTGGCGAATCACCATTTTCCTGGTGTGCCTGTTCGCTGCGATGGCCGCTCCCGGCGCTGACGCCATGAGCATGTTCTACCTCGCAGCGCCCATGCTCCTCCTGTTCTTCGCGGCGATCGGTGTCTGCGTCCTGAATGACCGCCGCCGTGAGCGCCGTGCCATCAAGCGGGCGGCTGAGACCGAAGCCACTGCAGACATCGCAACCCCGGCCACAGATCTGGAGAATCTCTAGACCTTGGGCCACTAGGCTTGATGCATGTCCTCCATTTCCGGGTCTTCATCTCCATCAGACCGTTACCAGGCGGCAGCCCAGCGGGCAGCTGAGTCGAAAACTTACCTTGGCGCCTTCGCCCGTTCCTTGGACTTTGAACTGGACGACTTCCAACGCGAGGCGTGCAGGTCGCTCCAGGAGGGCCGCGGAGTTCTGGTAGCAGCCCCCACCGGCGCTGGTAAGACGATCGTTGGCGAGTTCGCGATCTACCTGGCCTTGGAACGGGGACTCAAGGCGTTTTACACCACGCCCATCAAGGCCCTGAGCAACCAGAAATACTCGGAACTCGCAGCGAAATACGGGTCGGCCAACGTCGGCTTGCTGACGGGCGATACCACCATCAACGGAGACGCTCCCGTGGTGGTCATGACCACCGAAGTCCTTCGGAACATGCTCTACGCCGATTCTGAAACCCTAGGCGATCTGGGGTTTGTGGTGATGGACGAAGTCCATTACCTGGCCGACCGCTTCCGTGGTGCCGTGTGGGAAGAAGTCATCATCCACTTGCCCAGCGAAGTGCAGGTTGCCTCGCTGAGCGCCACAGTTTCCAACGCCGAAGAGTTTGGCGCCTGGCTGGATACCGTGAGGGGCGATACTGACGTCATCGTCTCCGAACACCGTCCCGTTCCGCTGTGGCAGCACGTCATGGTGGGCAGGGAAATCGTGGATCTCTTCGCCGGTGACACCACCTTTGACGAGATTGCACCCCAAGCCCCTGGCGCACAGGAAACGGAAGTACCGGACCTTTCCGAAGCTAATGAGGTGGCAGCCGAGCCGGCCGCCAATGATCGCCGACTCGTCTCAGCCAAGCGTTCGTCCGCAACCACAGTCCGCCAGGCAGTCACCGGTCCCGAGTTCGAGGTCAATCCGGACCTGTTGGCCATGGCTCGCTCTGAGAGCCGGATGAACATGAATGGCCGCTTTGGCCATGGTGGACGCAGCCGCCGCCGTCAGGACCGCTATCGCGATGAGCGGCAGCAGTCCGAGCAGCGCAGTCCTGTCCGGAAGGCCAGCCGTCCTCAAGTCATCGAGAGTCTCAGGCGACAGGATCTCTTGCCCGCCATTACCTTCATCTTCTCCAGGGCCGGCTGTGACGCTGCCGTAGCCCAGTGTGCAGCGTCGGGACTGTGGCTGACAACGGAGCGTGAACAGCAAATCATTGCCCAAAGGGTGGACGAGGCGAGCCACGAGATTCCCGCAGACGACCTCGATGTCCTGGGATTTTGGGGTTGGCGCGACGGCCTCATCAGGGGCTTTGCTGCGCACCACGCAGGCATGCTGCCCACGTTCAAGGAAGTGGTGGAAAAACTCTTTGCCGGCGGCTTGGTCAAGGCCGTTTTCGCCACTGAAACGCTGGCCCTCGGCGTCAACATGCCCGCCCGCTGCGTAGTCTTGGAAAAACTGGAAAAGTTCAACGGTGAAGCCCACGTCAACATCACGGCGGGGGAGTACACCCAGCTGACCGGGCGTGCCGGACGTCGTGGCATCGACGTCGAAGGCCATGCCGTTGTGCTGTGGCAGCCGGGGACTGATCCAGCGGCCGTGGCTGGCCTTGCCTCAAGGCGCACTTACCCCTTGAACTCCAGTTTCAGGCCGACGTACAACATGAGCATCAACCTCATTGCCCAGTTCGGGCGGGTCCGCGCCCGTGAAATCCTTGAGTCTTCCTTTGCCCAATTCCAGGCTGACCGATCCGTGGTGGGCCTTGCCCGGCAGGTGCGTGGGCGTGAAGAGTCGCTGACGGGCTACGCCAAGTCCATGCAATGCCATCTGGGTGACTTTACCGAGTATGCAAAGCTCCGCCGTGAACTCAGCGATGCCGAGAATTTCGCGGCCCGAGACCATCAGCGGGCCAGGAAATCACATGTTGCTGATTCACTCACGCGATTGATCCCCGGCGATGTCATCACCATCTACAGCGGCCGGCTGGCAGGACATGCCGTTGTGCTGGAGGTGGACCCCAATGCCCGGGAACCACGGCCCTCGGTGCTCACTTCTGACAACCAGCTGCGACGCATCGGTGTCCACGACCTGGACGGTCCGGTGTCGCCAGTCACACGTATCCGTATCCCGAAATCCTTCAACGCCAAGGTTCCCAAGTCCCGCCGGGACCTTGCTTCGTCCATGCGGCACGCCATCAGTGAGGACGCACCCCACAGCCGGCGTAACAGCAGGCACGAAGACTTCGGTCTCGGGGCCCGTCTGCCGGATCAGGAGAAGAAGATCGCGGATCTTCGGCGGGCACTGCGGGCTCATCCGTGCCATGGCTGCAGCGAACGCGAAGACCATGCACGGTGGTCGGAGCGCTGGTGGAAGCTGCGCAGGGAGACCGACGGCCTGGTCCGGCAGATCCAAAGCAGGACCAACACCATTGCCAAGACGTTCGACCGCGTCTGCGATGTTCTTTCGGTTTACGGTTACTTGGAAACCAGCGGCGCCGGAGAGGTCACCATCAGCACCGACGGGCAGCGGCTTCGCCGGATCTACGGTGAGAAGGACCTGCTCATCTCCCAGACTGTGCGGCGCGGCGCCATCAACGACCTCGACGCCGCCGAACTGGCCTCGCTTGCCAGCACCCTGGTTTACCAGGCTAAACGGGAGGACCGTGGGCTGCGGCCTAAGATGCCTAGCGTCTCCTTGGAATCGGCCGTAGACATTGTCATCCGTGAATGGTCCCAGTTGGAAGATACCGAGGAACGTAACAGGCTACCTTTGACCGGCGAACCGGAACTCGGCCTGATGTGGCCAATGTACAAGTGGGCCAGGGGACGTCATCTCCAGGACGTGCTCAGCGGAACCGACCTCGCTGCCGGCGACTTTGTCCGCTGGGCCAAGCAAGTGGTGGACCTCCTTGACCAGCTGGCCAAAATCCCACAACTGGACCCACGCTTGGCTCGCATTTGCCGCGAGTCCATTGACTTGGTCCGCCGCGGCGTCGTGGCCTACTCCACAGTGGCCTAGCGCGCCCCTAACCTCATTGACTGTTTTCAACGCTCGAGGAGCACAACGCATGAACCAGCCAGGCGTGCCAGCCGGCCAGGACCGCAAGGTCACGATGTACCGCAACGGTTCGATCTATACCGCCGCAGATCCCTTTGCCACCGCAATGGTGGTGGATGGCGATACCGTAGCCTGGGTCGGCTCCGAGCAGGCAGCCACCTCCATCGCTGACTCATCCATGGAGATCATCGACCTCCGTGGGGCCCTCCTGGCGCCAGGCTTCGTAGATTCCCATGCACACCTGACGGAGACAGGCCTGGCCCTGTCCGGCCTTAGGCTCACCGCGGTGCGTTCGGCCAAGGAACTGCTCGACGCCGTTGCATCCACCAGCGGCACGGGCACAGTCCTGGGCCACGGTTGGGACGAAACGATGTGGGACGATCCCACGCTTCCTACCCTGGAAGAAATCGAAAGGGCGGCGGGGGGTCGGCCTGTCTACCTCTCGCGCATCGATGTCCACTCAGCCCTCGTTTCGTCCTCACTGGCCGCGGCGGCTGGTTTGACCGGCCTCGACGGCTTCTCCGGCACCGCCCGCGTAGTGCGGGCCGCGCATACGGCGGCCCGGCTGAGGGCCCGGATGTTCCCGGAGTCCGACCGGCGAGGGTACCAGGAACGAGCCCTGCAGGAGGCCGCTTCACACGGCTACGTAGCCTTGGCCGAGATGTCGGCACCACACATTTGCGGACCCGAAGACCTAGGGATGGCTGCCTCTTGGAACGAAGGGGGCGACATGCCGGAGGTGCTCCCGTACTGGGGCCAACTGGCGACGTCGGAGGAGCATGCCCGAGCCATTCTTGATGGATTGGGCACTCGTGTGCTGGGTCTGGCGGGGGATCTCAACATGGACGGTTCAATCGGATCCCGCACGGCGGCCCTCGTGGATGACTACTCCGACGCGCCGGGCCAACGCGGCAGTTTGTTCCTGTCAGTTGACGATGCCGCCAAACACCTTGCCGCCACGTCCCTCCTGGGAGTCCAAGCGGGATTCCACGTCATAGGCGACGCTGGCTTGGCGGCAGTCCTCGACGCCTTGGACACAGCAGCTGCCGAGGTGGGGGAGCAGCGTATCCGGGCGTCTGGCCATCGACTTGAACACGTGGAAATGGCTGACCAGTCCGCCATCGACAGGCTGGCAAAATACTCCGTGTCGGTCAGCGTCCAGCCCGGCTTCGACGCCGCGTGGGGTGCTTCCGGCGGGCTCTACGAGCGGCGCCTGGGCCTCCGCAGCCAGGCCATGAACCCCTTTGCTTCCTTCTACGCAAGCGGGGTCCCTATCGCTTTCGGCAGCGACAGCCCGGTTACTCCTCTCCGCCCATGGTCGAGCGTCCGCGCCTGCCTGGAGCACAGCAACCCGGGGCAACGAATCTCGGCTCGTGCCGCGTTCTTGGGCCACACGCGTGCGGGGTGGCGGGCCACCAAACACCGGGACCCCCTGATGGGCCAGCTGGTCCCGGGCGCACCTGCCAGTTTCGCCGTGTGGGAAGTGGACGAACTGATGGTCCAGGTGGCTGATAGCCGCGTACAGTCGTGGAGCACGGATCCACGGGCGCGGACACCCCTTTTGCCGGCCTTGGACACCGGCAGCGATCCCCGTTGCCTGCAGACTGTCCGCGAGGGACATGAGCTGTTCGCCCACGAGTCGCTCAGGGTGTGAAGCAGGAATTTCCAGCGGCGCTGCGACGCCTGAACTGGGACAACGGACAAAACTGCAGGTCATTGGCTGGTTGACAGCCTAGGGGGAGTCCGTAGCATTGAGGCTCAACGGACAATCAACGCAGAGGCGGCTGCCGGAGCGTGATGGTTCGGTCGTGGCCGGAGCATGTTTATGGTGGCGGCAAATGAGTGGGCAGGTCCACAGCGACCCAGAAAACAGTTCGTTCGCGATTTCGTCGTCGGGCGACACTGGTCCTGGGCTTGTGGACCTGCCCGCAGCACGGCCCCTACGCGCCCCTATGTGTCCGGCGCCACAGCCGCCAAATGAATCCTTGCCGTCGTCCTATAATGGAGAGTTGCGCCAGAACGCCAGCCGCCAGGCTGCTCCGGCACACTGACCGCTCCATCAAGGAAAGGCCTCTTCTTGCGTGTCCTGACGATCATTCCCACTTACAACGAGCTGGAATCGCTCCCCGTGACATTGGGACGGCTGCGCGCAGCAGTTCCCGACTCAGATGTCCTCGTGGTCGACGACAACAGCCCTGACGGCACGGGAAAGCTTGCCGATGACTTCGCCGCAGAAGACAGCCAGGTTCATGTCCTGCATCGCAAGGGCAAAGAAGGCCTTGGAGCTGCCTACATCGCTGGCTTCAAGTGGGGGCTGGCCGCGGGCTATGACGTACTGGTTGAAATGGACGCAGACGGTTCGCATAAACCGGAGCAGTTGCCGCTACTTCTCGACGCCGTCAAGGACGGGGCAGACCTCGCCATGGGTTCCCGGTGGGTTCCCGGTGGCAGCGTCGTAAACTGGCCTCTCTACCGCCAAGCCATCTCCCGCATCGGCAGCACCTACGCGCGGATCATGTTGGGCGTGAAGATCAAGGACGTCACCGGCGGTTACCGGGCCTTCCGCCGCAGCACCCTGGAGGCACTCAACCTGGACCAGGTGGAGTCGGTTGGTTACGGCTTCCAGGTTGACCTCGCGTGGCGCGTGGCCAAGCTTGGCCTCCGCATCGAGGAGCGCCCCATCACGTTCGTCGAACGCGAGCTCGGGGCATCGAAAATGAGCGGCAACATTGTGGTGGAAGCCATGATCAATGTCACCAAATGGGGACTCGCCGCACGTTGGGCAAAGCTCACCCGCAAGTCACCGGCGATGTCCAAGTAGTCCCGGACGTTCTAACAAAAAGGCCGGGTCTGGCTCCCAAAGGGAAACCAGACCCGGCCTTTCTTGTGTCGCCTACCGGCTATGCGGAGCGGCGCTCTCCACGGCGCTCACGCAGGATGTTCAGGCGATCTTCAAGGATCTGCTCCAGCTCGGGGAGGCTGCGGCGTTCCAGGAGCATGTCCCAGTGGGTGCGGACAGCTTTCTCGTTGGCATCCACCGGACGCTCGCCATCAACCAGAAGCGCTTCCTTGCCTGTCTTGGAAACCCAAACGGGGGGAATTTCGGCTTCGGAGGAGAAGGTCACAAAGACCTGCTCGCCATCCTCACAACGGTACTCGACCCGCTGGCGCGGTGCCGGTTCAACGCCGGATTCAGTTTCCATGCTTTGGGCGCCAAGACGCATACCCCGCAGGCTGCGATCGCTCATGATTACTCCCTCTGTCTGTTCGCGGAGCATGAACCCCGCGCTAGCCGTAAGCCGTTTTCACGATCCTTACGGACTACTTCTGCACACCTTGCATCACTAATTGCAACGCCTGGCCAAGCTTGATTGTTCCATCCACACTGAACCAGCCGGACAAATATCCCATTATACGCGGATCAATGCCCACTACTCAAAAGGGCGAACATACAACGAGCGGCCAGCCAGTATGGCTGACCGCCCGGAGGCCTTGCGATGGGGCGAATTATTCAGTTTCTCGAGGCTGGGGCGCAGTTCCCGCCGACTCGGAACTCTTGGCTTTTTCATTGCCACCGAAGAGGCCGGCGGGGGAGTCCCCGTTGTGCCCTCCGAGTGCGCCGCCGATGCCTTTCAAGGCCTCGCCGACTTCGCTGGGAATGATCCAAAGCTTGTTCGAGCTGCCCTCGGCAATCTTGGGAAGCGTCTGCAAGTACTGGTAGGCCAAGAGCTTCTGGTCAGGGTTGCCCTTGTGAATTGCGTCAAAGACCTTGTGGATGGCCTGAGCTTCACCGTCGGCCCTCAGAATGGCAGCCTTCGCATCACCTTCAGCAGCGAGGATGGCAGCTTGTCGCTGGCCTTCGGCGGTGAGGATCTGCGACTGCTTTGTACCTTCAGCCGTCAGGATGGCTGCACGACGGTCACGCTCTGCGCGCATCTGCTTCTCCATCGAGTCCTGGATGGAGTGGGGCGGATCAATCGCCTTCAGCTCGACGCGGGACACGCGGATTCCCCAGCGACCCGTTGCTTCGTCGAGGACCCCACGCAGCTGACCATTGATCTGATCGCGGGAGGTGAGCGCTTCTTCGAGGTTGAGTCCACCCACCACGTTACGAAGCGTGGTGGTGGTCAACTGCTCCACGGCCTGGATGTAGTTGGCGATCTCGTAGGTTGCGGCCCGTGGATCGGTGACTTGGAAGTAGACAACGGTGTCAATCGAGACCACCAGGTTGTCCTCGGTAATGACCGGCTGCGGCGGGAACGACACCACCTGTTCGCGCAGGTCAAGCAACGGCAGGAGCCGGTCAACGAACGGGATCAGGATGGTTAGTCCCGGGTTGAGCGTGCGCTGGTACTTGCCGAGCCGTTCAACGACGCCGGCACGGGCCTGCGGGATGATCCTTACCGAGCGGACCAACACGATGATGACAAAAATGACGAGAACAATCAGCACAATTGCTGCTGCTGTTCCTCCTAAGCCGTCCATACATCTCCTTCATTCCCCAATTGCGTGGTTTGATGCGGCTGAACGCGGGTGGGCTGCCCGACCCGGCAACCGCTGAAAGTCAAGGGCGCGCCTCAGCGCGGGCTGTTGTCGGCGGACGAGGCTACGACCGCCGTCGCGCCGTCGATCTTGGTGACTTGAACCGTGGCACCGGGGTCAATGACTCCCGCAGTGCTGCGGGCGCTCCAAACGTCACCGCCAATTTTGACGAGACCGCTGGTGCCGCTCACGGCTTCGATGACCAGTGCGGACTGACCTATCAGGCGGTCTACGTTGGATCGTTGTTCTTCCGGACCTTTGTGGAGGTGCTTCAACGCAACCGGGCGCAGGAAAACGATCATCAGGAGAGAGACCACGCAGAAGATGACGATCTGGAGCCAGAAATCGGCCCCGGCGAAGTCGGCGATCAGCCCGGCCAGGGCTCCGCCGCCCAGCATGATGAAGAAGAGGTCGAGGGTAAGCATCTCCACCACTGCGAACGCGAGGAAGACCGTGAGCCAGAGTGCCCACCAATTCTCGCCGAGCCATTCAAACATCGTTTCCCCCTTGGTCCCGGATCCCGCGAGCGGGATCACAGTCGCTGTTCCTCCATCCTAGCCCGACGTTCCGTCCCACGTCAGGACAAGACGAATTCGCTGATCCGGAACTTCGCGGTGGCGGCCACGGGACCGTCCAAGGTGGCCAATTCTGCCAACTGCCCACGCTGTAGGTGGTGCCCGGCCGGACCCATGTAGGCGAGGTCAGCTACCTCCGGACCGCTCAGCATCAAAGGAAGATCAAGGCTTTGGCTCGTGCCTGACTCGAAATAATCCCGCATGGACTCCACCAGCCGCTCTTCTTTGCCCTCTTCAATGCCGAGCATCCCTGTCCGGGCCGCGATCTCGGCAAGGTGGCCCGGCCTGGGCGTCACAACAATCAACGAGCCGCCTGGCCGAAGCACCCGGGCAAATTCGGCGGGGTTTCGCGGGGCAAAGACCACCGTAACCACGTCCGCCGTGTTGTCAGCCATGGGCAGCGGACGCCAAATGTCCCATACAAGGTTGGCGGCCTGCGGATTGAGCCGGGCGGCGCGCCGCAGGGCGAATTTGGAAATGTCCACACCGATTCCCGCTGCCCCGGACCTCCCAAGGACCGCCTGAAGGTAGTGGCCTGTACCGGTACCGGCGTCGAGAACCAGCGCGTCGGGACGTCGAAGTGATCCTGCGGCTGCTTGTGCAACGGCTTGGGCAAGGCCGGAGTAGTGCCCGGCGTCCAGGAACCTGTGTCGGGCGGCCACCATGTCTGCCGAGTCTGCTTCAAACACGGTGCCTTTGCCGGTTAGCAGGTTGAAGTAGCCCTGTTTAGCGGCGTCGAACAGGTGCCCCGCATCGCAGGCGAGAGTCCGCTGCCGGCCCTCCCGGAGCTGGAACGTCCCTTGGCAAACAGGACAGCGGAGGGCAGCAACGGCGACGGACAACATGGCTCCAATCCTACGGCGGACGGAGTGTCTGGTGCCTGGTGCGGAACCGCCGGGCTAGGCTCACCAACGTGAAACCCGAGCAATTGCACCTGCTGAACTCTGTGTCCGCCCCGGCAATCCACCCCGATGGTACTAAGGCGGTGGTATCTGTCACGAGGCCGGATTTTGATTCTGACAGCTACGTGGGTCAGTTGTGGAGCGTTCCCCTGGACGCCACCAAGTATCCGCGCCGCATCACGCGCGGCTTCCGGGATAGTTCCCCGGCATTTTCACCCGACGGCCTTGTCCTTGCCTTCCTTAGGAGTGACCCAGATGGCAAACCGCAGTTGCATGTTGTGGAGGCAGCCGGTGGTGAACCGCAGCGCATCACGGATCAGCACGCCGGAGTAGGCAGTTTCGTGTGGGCGCCTGATTCCCACCGGATTGCGTTTGAGGCCCGCGTACCGGAACCAGGGCGCTACGGAACGGTGGACGGCATCGCGTCCGGCGGAGAGGACGCCCGACTGATCATCACCAACCAGTACATGGTGAACGGCCTGGGGTACACAGCAGACCAGCGCCAGCAACTGTTTGTCGTTGAGGTCCCGGAGTTAGGCGGTGAGCCAGTAGTTGCTCCCCGAGGGAGGGCTGCCCATGAGCAGCCCACGCGAGTGGTCACCGGTGTCCCTGACGCCAAGCAAATAACCTTTGGCGACTCGGACCACGAGTCGCCGTGCTTTTCAGCTGACGGCACCCACCTTTACTTCGTGGCGGCCCTCCATGAAGCGCACGACGACGACCTCGTCACGTCCGTCTATCGGGTGGGAGCCGACGGCGGCCAGCCGACCGCCGTCGAACCTTCCAACAGGAAACTGCAGACTGTTACTGGCGTGCGCACCTCCACCGATGGCCGTTGGCTGTTTTACGTTGCCCAGGACCTGGGCGACACCGGCAAGGATTTTGTGGCTCGGAATGCTGTTCTGTACGTCACGCCAATCGCCGGGGGAGAGGCGTCGGCCCTGACCGATGTGGAACATTTGGACGTGTCGGGACCGCTGGAACCAAGCGGCCCCGCCAGCGTTCTGGTGCTGAACACCGCGTTGGGAAGTGTCGAACTGTTGGATGTCACGGCAGAAGGCGGGATCACACCCCTGGTCCATGGTGCCCGGGTAGTTATCGGGGCAACGGTCGCTGCCAACGGGGAAGTTGCCGTGAGTTTTTCCGATGCCTCAACGGCGGGGGATGTCGCCTCCTTGGAACGCGGGGAGATCCGCCTTCTCACAGATTTCTCGGCCGCCCTGCGCAACAACTCCCGTGTAACGGAACCCTTGGACTTCGAAGCCGAATCCACCGATGGACACCCGGTCCACGGTTGGGTGGTACTGCCTGATGGTCCCGGCCCCCACCCCGTTCTACTCACCATCCATGGCGGTCCGTTCTCCCAATACACTGGCGCTTTCTTCGACGAAGCGCAGGTCTATGCCGCTGCCGGGTACGCCGTTGTGATGTGCAATCCGCGCGGGTCTTCCGGTTACGGCCAGTCCCACGGGCGCGCCATCAAGGAGCGCATGGGGACTGTGGATATGCAGGACGTGCTTGCGTTCCTGGACGCAGCGTTGGCTTCGTTTGATGCCTTGGATGAAGACCGTGCCGGGATCATGGGCGGTTCCTATGGTGGCTACCTGACAGCGTGGACCATCGCCCACGACCATAGGTTCAAGGGTGCGATCGTGGAGCGCGGCTTCCTGGACCCAGTCAGCTTTGCGGGTTCCGCTGACATCGGCTGGTTCTTCGGGACCGAATACATGGGAGGGACACCGGAGCAGATTACGGCCCAAAGTCCCATGGCGGTAGTCTCGCGCGTCGATACTCCTACCCTGGTGATTCACAGCGAGAACGACCTACGGTGCCCCATCGAACAGGGCCAGCGCTACTACGCGCACCTCAAGGCGAAGGGCGTGGACACTTCCTTGCTGATCTTCCCTGGGGAAGATCACGAATTGTCACGGTCCGGGACACCTCATCACCGAAGGCAGCGCTTTGATCACATCCTCCGCTGGTGGGCAAAGTACCTTCCAACGGAAGCCAATCGCTTGGAGGAATAGCAGACAAGGCCGCTATTCAGTTCTCAGTGAAGGAAGCCGAGAGTGCGGCGCGCTTCGTCAATGTCCGGAGCGGCCCACCGGACGGAGTGCTCGGCGTTGCTGGACAAGGAACGTAGTTCTGCCCGGTCCAGATACAGCGTGCCGTGGAGATGATCCGTTTCGTGCTGCACGATGCGGGCCTGCCACCCCGAAAACCACTCTTCAGTGGGCTCTCCGGCGGCAGTGGCATATCGCAATTCCACGTTTCGATACCGGGTCACCACGGCCTGATACCCGCTGACGGAGAGGCATCCTTCATAAAAAGAGGCAGTCTCTGTTCCCAGCGGACGGTACGTCGGATTGATGATGGCGAAGAATTCCATCGGTTCCCGGTGCCGCACAGCAGCCGACGTCGGGTCGACTTCATACTTGTCCTCAAGGACAGCAACTTGTAGTGGGATGCCCAGCTGAGGAGCGGCAAGTCCGACGCCCGGGGCGTCGTGCATAACATCCCTCATTCGCTCTATGAAAGCCGCCAACTCAGCATCGTCAATCTGGCCGTCGTACGGGGCCGCCAGCTGACGCAACACGGGGTGCCCGGCCTGCACAATGGGCGGGAGCCCTTCCGCATCAAGCAACCGACGGACAGCGTCACGTATCTGGGTTGGGTTGTAGTCCGTGGCAGGGCTCGTGGCCTCAGGATGAGGTTGGTGCGTCATACAGTGAGCCTAACGCGATGAGGGCTTTCCCGAGTGTGGGCTAGGCTCAACGAATGATCGACTCCACCCCATTGGATTGTGTACTCGGGTTTGTCCGAACAGTTGAAGCCGGCGGCGGAGCTGCTGAACTTCGGCCCTTTCTGGCTGACGATTTCAGGCTCACAGAGTGGCCGCATGCCTTGTCCAAAACGGGCTCCACGCGGAACCTGGCCGAGACCCTGGCCGGCGCCGACCATAGCAAGGACATTGTTTCCGATCAGCGCTTCGAAGTGGTTCGCACAACAAGCCAGGACAATCGCGTGGTGCTTGAGATGAACTGGTCGGCCACTCTCCTTCTTGACCTTCCGCACTGGGACAGCGGCGATACCATCCGAGCCAGGAGCACTGCTGTTTTCGAGCTTCGGGACGGACTGATCATCAGTCAGGACACGTACGACTGCTACTACACGACGCCGGAATAGCTAACGCATGGTGAAGCGTCGTTCGACCAGTCCAGCGACAACCGGAAATTCCAATGCGCCTGCAAAAAGAGTGTTCCTGACCGCAAGGACCCTCGGCGGCAGCGGCCTGCCCAGTGCCATATTCAATCCGGCTTGCCGGGAGGCGCGCAACGCTGCCCGGCGTCGGGACCTCTCAAAATCCTCAAGCCACCTGCCGACGTTTGCGCCTCCAAGGGAGGCCTGGACGATGGGTGCGAGGGCTGCGGCATCCAGCCAGCCCAGATTCATGCCCTGTCCGCCGATGGGGCTGATTTCATGGGCGGCGTCACCGAGTAAAACCACTCTGCCGTAAACCAAGCGCTGAGCAAGCCGGGACCGTACTTCAAAGGCACTCAGCATCGTGTTGCTGGCTGTATCCAGTACCTCACCGGTCCTGGCCCTGACCAAATTCGCCAGCCCTGCCGCCGTCGGACCTCTGTCCGGTGCCCCCAGCCTTACGACCCATCTGCGGACCCCTCCCGGCAGGGGAAAGGACTCCACGATTCCGTCGGGCTCCAAGTACAGCACGGCGTCGGGCCCGTGCCCGGTGGTGTCCTTGAAATCGCCCATGATGTAAGAGTCCGGGTAGCCTCGCGTTGGCAACCCCGGCAGGATGCGCTGGCGGGTCCTTGAGTGGGCGCCGTCAGCGACCAACACCAGTCGGGCCGTCACTTCCAGGTTCCCGGAAGGTGAGTCAGCGCGGACGCGCAGGGTTCCGCCGTCGTCGTCCATTTCCTGAACGTCAGCACCACGGACTAATGCCTTGGAGTCCAATCGTGTCACCGCGTTCTCTAGGACTTTCTCCGTGATTGTCTGCGGTACTGACAGGATGTAGGGAAAAGCAGCGTCGCCGTCGAACGCCAACTCAGCAACCCGTCGTCCCTGGCTGTACGCCACGCCTCGGTGGATATGGACTCCGGCGGAAATCAGTTCGTTGGCAACTCCGGCGCGTGCCAACTCAGCCAATGCCGGGGGGTGGATTCCGATGGCCCGCGATCGGCTGCTTCTTCTGGCCCGGCGCTCCAAGATCCGGACGTGATGCCCCCGCTGAAGCAACAGCACCCCCATGAACAGGCCAACGGGACCGGCACCCACGATCACAACGTCAGGCACGCTCCTCCTCACCGTGTTCGGAAGAAGCCTCGGGAAGCTCATGGGTGAGCAGGTTATGCCAGGGGCCGTTTCGTTCAACAGTCCATGAGGCCGGAACAACGGCTTTCAGTTCCGCCGCGGTGTAACTGCGCCTGATGGACGTCAATCCATCCCCACAGATGTACGAGCCCACGCCCAAGGGCCAAAAGCCTGTGAGGAACAACAGGTACGCGATATTGCTGCGATTGAGGTCGTTATGGAGGCAAAGTCTCCGGCTCAGTGACTGGGAATCATCTAGAACGTCTGCGAGTTGCCCGGGATCGAGGTGGTGAAGGATGTGATTGGAGATGACGACATCGAATCTTCGGCGTTCCGCGACCAGCTCGGAGCTGTGGGCTTGCCGGTACGAAACACCTTCCACGTGTGGCGCTTTCGCTGCAAAGGCGTGAGCCCTTTCGTCAGGGTCGATCGCTGTAACGGTCAGGTTGAAACCATCTTGCTGTGCCCAACGCACAAGGCACCGGGCTACATCCCCGCTGCCACTTCCGATGTCCAGCAACGACGCCTCGCCCCTTTCAGCCAGCACCGGCCGGATACGTCGCCGATAGGTCCCGTGCCATCCGGAAAGGAGCCTGTTGACCACCGGAAATCTGGCGTAGGTCTTGTTAAGGCGTTCAGGATCGCAGTCGGCCCTGTCCATCTCCTCTACGGCGTGCAAATCCCTCTCTTGAAGGGATCCCCACGGACTCACCGCTCGGGGGAGACCAAGGTGAAGAGGCCCGTCTCCACCGTCAGTCCCGGGCCAAACGCCATGGAACAGATCCGTTCCTCGCGTTCAGTCGCAGCCTGCCCCAGCATGTACTTGAGGACGAACAGCACCGTTGCGCTGCTCATATTGCCGTATTCCCTCAGTGTCTCGCGGGCCGGCACCAACTGCTTCTGCGTGAGTTCCAGCTTGGACTCCACCTTGTCCAGGATGCTGCGGCCGCCGGGATGGATGGCCCAGTGGGTAATGTCCCGGTAGGGGACGCCTGCCAGGGAAGGCTCTTTGGCCAGCAGGGGCGCCAAGGCACCAGTGATGTGTTCCTCAATAATGTGGGGGACGTACGATCCCAGCACCATTTCGAATCCTTCGTCGCCAATGTTCCAGGCCATGGCTTCCTCGCCCACTGGCGTCAGGACAGTCTCGAAGTGATCCAGCCGGATGGACGGTTCCGGTCCCTGCGGTTCCCGGGCCGTTACGACGGCGGCCGCCGCACCGTCACCGAAAATCGCTGACCCCATGATCGTGTCGGGGTCGTTCGATGTTCTGACGTGAAGCGAGCAGAGCTCAACACAGATCACCAACACGACAGCCTCGGGATCAGCAACGCAGAACTGCTTCGCGGCTTTCAGTGCAGGGAAGGCCGCATAGCAGCCCATGAATCCGAGGTGGTAGCGCTGCACGGCCGGGTTGAGTCCTAAAGCCCTGACCACCTTGTAATCGGGACCAGGATTGAAGAACCCCGTGCAGGAAACGGTGATGACGTGCGTGATGTCGTCCAAGTCTATGCCGGGTGCCTGCGCCACTGCGGCTTTGCCTGATTCCACGAAGAGTTTGGTGGCTTCCGTAGCGAAGATTTCGTTTCGTACCTTGGTGCTGGGGCTAAGAACCTGGTTGGTTTGGGGGTCGAAGAACCGTGGATTTTCGGGATGGGCGTCGAGGCTGAGCTCCGCAACAGCGGTATAGCGGGTGTCAATGGCTGCTGAGTCGAAACAGGTTGTCACAAGTCGGGTTCCCAGCCGCGTCAGGCCTGGCTGGGATGCGAAGACATCACGGGCTTGCTGCTGGACGAGGATGGTTTGCGGAACTGCGGTTTCAAGTGACCTCATGTATACCGGCATGCTTCATTCTTAGCGAGTAAACCGAGGAAGACAATGGCAGAATCAAACGTACTGGCCGGGGCTGGTCAGTGTGAGCCAGGCGACGCCGACGGGGGACTGTTGGGCAGCGCCGCCTAACAGATGGAGAAATCATGACTATTGCCACGAGCACGGACACGCAATCTCCCGGGTCCCATGTTGCGGACACGCACGATTTGATCCGGGTCCAGGGCGCACGTGAAAACAACCTGAAAGACATCAGCATCGAGATCCCGAAGCGCCGGCTCACGGTCTTCACAGGCGTCTCCGGCTCCGGGAAGAGTTCACTGGTCTTCGCAACCATCGCCGCAGAGTCGCAGCGCATGATCAACGAAACCTATAGTGCCTTTGTGCAGGGCTTCATGCCGTCACTGGCCCGCCCCGACGTCGACGTGCTCGAAGGGTTGACGACGGCGATCATCGTGGACCAGGAGCGGATGGGCTCCAACCCGCGTTCAACCGTGGGTACCGCCACAGACGCCAATGCCATGCTGCGGATCCTTTTCAGCCGTCTTGGCCATCCCCACATCGGTTCCCCCAACGCCTACTCTTTCAACGTGCCTACTGTGAAGGCCAGCGGCGCAATCACTGTGGAACGCGGCGAAGGCAAAACCAAGACCGAGAAAGCCACCTTCAATCGGCTGGGAGGCATGTGTTCCCGTTGTGAGGGCATGGGCTCGGTCAACGACTTCGATCTCACAGCACTCTACGACGACACCAAATCCCTGAGCGAAGGTGCCTTGACCATTCCCGGCTACACGATGGACGGCTGGTATGGACGTATTTTTAGCGGATCCGGTTTCTTCAATATGGACAAGCCCATCTCCAAGTTCACAAAGAAGGAACTCCACGATCTCCTCTACCGGGAGCCGACCAAGATCAAAGTAGAGGGAATTAACCTCACTTATGAGGGCGTGATCCCCAAGATCCAGAAGTCAATGCTCAGCAAGGACGTAGACGCCTTGCAGCCACATATCCGCGCGTTTGTAGAGCGGGCGATCACGTTCACCACCTGTCCCGAATGCGATGGCACCAGGCTTAGCCCCGAGGCGAGGTCCTCCAAAATCAAGGGCAAGAGCATCGCGGATGTCTGCACCATGCAGATCAGCGACCTCGCCGACTGGATCCGCGACCTCGATGAGCCCTCTGTTGCTCCGCTCCTGAAGGGACTCCAGCACCTCATGGATTCCTTCGCCGACATCGGTTTGGGCTACCTCTCCCTTGACCGTCCTGCCGGTACGTTGTCCGGGGGAGAGGCGCAGCGGACCAAGATGATCCGCCATCTCGGGTCATCCCTCACGGACATCACCTACGTCTTTGACGAACCCACCATCGGGCTGCACCCGCATGACATCGAGCGCATGAACCAGCTCTTGCTGCAACTGCGGGACAAGGGCAATACCGTCCTCGTGGTGGAGCACAAACCCGAAACGATCGCCATCGCTGACCACGTGGTTGACCTCGGCCCCGGCGCTGGCACCGGAGGTGGCTCCGTCTGCTTCGAGGGAGACCTGGAGGGGTTGCGGGGGAGCGATACCATCACTGGACGGCACCTGGACGACCGCGCTTCCATCAAGCCCGGCGTGCGTTCCGCTTCCGGCATCATGGAGGTGCGAGGAGCATCAACAAACAACCTCAAGAACGTCGACGTCGACATCCCCCTCGGCGTTCTGTGCGTCCTCACCGGTGTGGCTGGCTCCGGCAAAAGTTCACTGATCCACGGCTCAGTAGCCAAGCGCGAGGGCGTCCTGGTGATCGACCAAGGTGCCATCCGGGGATCCCGCCGGAGCAACCCTGCCACCTACACCGGCCTGCTGGAACCCATCCGCAAGGCGTTTGCCAAGGCCAACGGTGTTAAGCCGGCGCTCTTCAGCTCGAACTCCGAAGGCGCGTGCCCGACGTGCAATGGAGCGGGTGTCATTTACACGGACCTCGGAGTAATGGCCACCGTTGAGTCGCCCTGTGAAGAGTGCGAGGGAAAGCGCTTTCAGGCCTCTGTGCTGGAGTACCGACTGGGGGGCCGCAATATTGCAGAGGTGCTTGCAATGTCTGTCGATGAGGCTGAGCTCTTCTTTAGCGAGGGCGAAGCCAAGACGCCTGCGGCCCATAAGATCCTCGATCGCCTGGCTGATGTTGGACTGGGCTACCTGACGCTGGGGCAACCACTCACCACATTGTCCGGCGGTGAGCGTCAGCGGCTCAAGTTGGCGACGCAAATGTCCGAAAAGGGAGACATCTACATCCTGGACGAGCCGACAACTGGCCTGCACCTGGCCGATGTCCAAAACCTGCTGGGCATGCTGGATCGTCTTGTTGAGTCGGGCAAATCGGTCATTGTGATCGAACACCACCAAGCCGTCATGGCACATGCCGATTGGATCATCGACCTCGGACCAGGCGCCGGACACGACGGCGGCAAGATCGTCTTCGCCGGAACGCCCGCTGAACTTGTGGCAGATAGTTCGACGCTGACAGGTAAGCATTTGGCTGCGTACGTGGCGAAGTAGCGTGTGGTTGTGGTCGCTTCGAAGACGTTTGAAGCGACCACAACAGCCGGATCCCGGATCTTCCATATAACGCCGATAATCTACATTATGTAAAGTAGTAGTTTGCGTATTGCATTATCTGAACCAAACGCCCCATCCCCGGGTCCGCGAGAGAATTCTCCGGCTTCCTTGAGATTCCGCGGATTTTGCGGCCTTACCTGCCGGGGCGCTCCTGACGGCTGCAAATGCCGACTACCTGCGGTTCCGTGCATGCAACCGGCAGCGCTCCAGGTTGCTCCAGTTCGACACGACCGCGATGCGCCCGCATCATCACGATGAGCACTGACTCGCCCGCAGGACTGACGCAGTGATTATCGCTTCTGATGATGCATGAACACCCCTCCCCCACGTTCCGCACCATTCGGTCCAATAGGCCGACCCCGGCCGTGCGATGTCACCATCAGCGCTTGGCCTCACGGAGCGTCCTCAATGTTCCCTTCAAAAGCAGGGAGATAGGGACCGGTAAGGTCAGCACCCCGGCTGCACGCCGAGAGCAGAAGGACTACATCACAGTGCCCTACGTCACAATATCGCAAACTTCGCTGAGTTTTAATTAAACTCTTGCCATAATCGCAAGTCGTCCCTATGGTCGAACCATGGCAACATCCACCACCCCAGAAAATGCCCAACTGGCCGAACGCGCCCGACTCTCCATCCAGAATTCGGGCTTGGTCCAGAGGGAAGTTGCGCGGCATATCGGTCTTGATGAAACGAAGCTTTCCAAGTCCCTGGCCGGCACGCGGCGTTTCCGTCCGGCAGAGCTGACAGATCTGGCGGACGTCACCGGTGTCACCGTGAACTGGCTGATGTCGGGTTCTGATCAGACCCGGGGTGTTTCCGTACCTCCGCCCGCAGTGATCCTGCCGACGCGGCATGCGGAAAACAGCGACCAGGCCCAAAAGAGGCGGGCGATCATCGAATCTGCGTGGTGGCTGTTGGCGAGGCGCGGATACTCGTCGGTCCGTATCGCTGACATCGCGGCTGCCTGCGGTGTGAGTACTGCAAGCGTGCATTACTACTTCTCCACAAAACGCGAGATTTTCGCCGAGGTTCTGCGCTACTCGGTGAAGCTGGCATTTGACCGCCAGATCGCAGAGCTCCATTCCATAACGGAGCCCGTAAGCCGCCTCAAGCGGCTTATCGAGCTTCAGCTACCCGCCGGAGACAGGGGCCGGGCCGAGTGGTCCATCTGGCTGCAGACCTGGTCCTACGTCGCGGTGGACGAGTCCGGCAAGGAAAACCACGCCCAAGGTTACCGTCGCTGGATCCAGACCGTGGAGGACGCAATCGTTTTCGGCCAGCAGGCCGAAGTGTTCGTCGAAGTCCCATCCGCCGATCTCGCAATTGAACTTACCGGGCTCGTGGATGGCCTCGGCATCAAAGTCCTGACCGGCATGCTGACTTCTGATCAGATGCATCGCCACATCGAAAACTTCATCAACCGCAATATCGTCAAAGCCAAAGGGAGTACCCAATGAATCGCAAGGTTATTGTCACCTGTGCGCTGACCGGCGCAGGTGACACCACCAGCAGGAGCGAACACGTTCCCATCACACCCGAGGAAATCGCACAGGACGCCATCGAAGCCGCCCGTGCCGGAGCTTCGATTGTCCACATCCATGTCAGGGACACCGAGACCGGACAAGGCTCACGGGACGTGGCCCTTTACCGCGAAGTCGTCCGTTTGGTGCGGGACAGCGATGTTGATCCCGTCATTAACCTCACCGCCGGAATGGGCGGAGACCTGTTCCTGGACCCTGGCGAGCCTACCAAGCAGCTGCCTGGGACGGATCTGGTCAGTGGCCTGGAACGGCTGGCCCACGTCGAGGAGCTGAGGCCCGAGATTTGCACCATCGACTGCGGTTCCCTGAACTTCGGTGAGGGCAGCCAGCTCTACATCAGCACCCCTGACATGCTGCGCGAGGGCGCAACACGCATCAAGGAACTCGGCGTGAAGCCGGAGATGGAAATCTTCGATACGGGCAACCTTTGGTTCGCCAACATAATGGTCGAAGAAGGCCTCGTCGCCCCTCCACCGCTGTACCAGCTTTGCATGGGGATCCCTTACGGCGCCCCCGTGAATGCCGGCCTGCTCCAAGCGATGGTGCATATGCTCCCCCACGGCGCACAATGGACCTCCTTCGCCATCGGCCGGGACCAGCTGCCCTGGGTGGCCCAATCCGTGCTACTGGGAGGCCACGTGCGGGTAGGACTGGAGGACAACCTCTACCTCAGCAAGGGCGTCAAAGCCACCAACGCACAACTGACGGAGCGCGCAATCCAAATCATCAACAGCCTTGGTTCGTCCGTCGCAACACCGGACGAAGCGCGCGAAATACTCCATCTCGAGAAGAAGGCATGACCCATGTCCACCGTTGATTTCACTCCCCTGACCATAAACGACATCGACACCGTCGCCTGCGTAGGTATCGGTACCATCGGCGGCGGTTGGGCAGCCTACTTCCTGGCCCAGGGCTACCGCGTCAAGGCGTGGGATCCTTCCCCCGATGCCGAATCGAAACTGCGCCGCCTCATCGATGCGGCGTGGCCCGCACTGACGAAGCTGGGGCTGGCCCCGCATGCTTCGAAGGACAACTTCACCGTCCACTCCGATCTCGCCGAGGCTGTTGCCGGAGTGGGCTTTGTGCAGGAGAGCGCCCCCGAGGTCCTGGACCTGAAACGGTCGCTCCTGGCCCAGATCGATTCGGTAACGGCCCCGGACGTGGTGATCGCTTCCTCCACATCCGGCTACGGCATGACGGAGATGGCCACCGAGGCCGCAAACCCGTCCCGGCTCGTCGTCGGCCACCCCTTCAATCCGCCGTACCTTATTCCCCTCGTCGAGGTCGTCGGCGGCGAAAACAGCTCGGCGGAAGCGGTGAAATGGGCAGCTGCCTGGTACGAGCACATCGGTAAATCCGTCATCAGCATGGAGCGTGAGGTGCCCGGCTTCATCGCCAACCGCTTACAGGAAGCTCTGTGGAGGGAAGCGCTGCACATGGTGGACAACGGAGAGGCGACAGTCGAACAGATCGATCTGGCGATCACCGACGGCCCAGGCCTTCGATGGCCCATCCAAGGCCCGATGCTCACCTTCCATCTGGCCGGCGGAGAAGGCGGGATGGCCCACATGCTCGATCACTTCGGTCCGTCACTGAAGTCTCCATGGACCCGGCTAGAGGCCCCCGAACTAACACCCAAGTTGCGCGATGCGGTTATCGCCGGTTGCGATGAGGAAGTCGCCGGCAGGTCATTCCTGGAGCTCGTAGCCGAACGCGATGAAGCGATCATCGCCATCCGCAACGCCGTCGCTGCCGTGAAAGCATCACAAAGGTGACAGGCACCGGGACAAGGGTCCTACCGGCGTACGGGTGCACAGTTCTGCCTGAATGGATCGACTACAACGGTCACATGTCCGAAGCCTTCTACGTACTGGTCTTTGGCTTCGCCACCGACCAGGTCATGGATGAATTGGGAATGGACACCCTCTACCGGCAGGAAACGCGGGCGTCGCTTTACACCGTGGAAGCCCACATCCGGTACCTCTTGGAAGCATCGCTGGGCGCCGAACTGTCAGTAACAACAATCGTCGCCGACGCGGGCCCAAAGAAACTACACCTGGCCCACGAAATGCGCTCCGGTGGCCGGCTCCTCGCAACGGAGGAAATCCTGGCACTTCACGTCAACACCCACACGGGACGCAGCGAAGCGTTCCCCCAAGCAGTCAACGACAACATCACCAGAATCAGGCGCACAAGCGGAAGCCAGTCGCCTGAGTGGGTCGGACGGAAAGTGACTGCATAGGCGTTTTAGATCCTCAGAAAGAAGGATTTGTGAAACCACCATCATCACCATTGGGGCTGTCTGGGGGAACAGCCACCCAGATGAGCAGGCGTCTGCTGCTCGGCACCGGCTTGGTTTTGGGACTCGGCGGTCTTACAACCGCCTGCCGGGGCAGTCAACCCAGTGTCCTTGCCCATGTGTCAGGACCACCCCGGTCAGGGGGCCGGCTGCGGGTTGGATTGTCAGGAGGCGGCGCGGCCGACAATTTGGACGCCCATTCGCCCGTCAGCACCACTGACATTGCCCGTGTACTTAACCTCTACGAAGGCCTGCTCTACCGCGACGAAAACTACGAGCTACGCCCATTACTCGCAACCTCAGCTACTTCCTCGCCGGATGCGCTGGTCTGGACGGTAAAGCTCCGCAACGACGTCAGATTCCACGACGGCCGACCCATGACCGGTCGGGATGTTGCCGCCACCTTCAGCCGGATCACCGACCCCGGGAATCCAAAGACCGGCGCCTCATCGCTGGCCGTTCTGGACCAAGTCATGGTCTTGGATGACTTCACGGTCCAGTTCCGACTAAACACCCCCACGGCGACCTTCGATGATTCCTTGGGCCAGTATGCCCTGGGCATCGTTCCGGAAGACTACGACCCGGCCAACCCGATCGGTACCGGGCCATTCAAATACCGCTCTTTCTCACCCGGCCGCAGCAGCCTGTTTGTTCGCAACGAGAAGTACTGGCGTAGCAACGAGCCGTATCTGGATGAACTGGAAATCCTCAACTTCAACGACAATGACGCACTGATCAACGCACTGCTCTCCAGCCAGGTCGATGCCATCGGCCAGATTCCTTTGGCGTTGCTGGAGGTCATCGACGCCGACCCGCGCATCAGCATATTGAACTCTGAAACAGGGATGTGGATGCCGTTCAGCATGCGCGTCGACAAGCCGCCCTTCAATGACAACCGCGTTCGTCAGGCCTTCCGTCTGGTAGTGGACCGGGAACAGATGATCGAACAGGTTCTTGGCGGAAACGGGCGCGTGGGCAATGACCTCTATTCACCTTTTGATCCCGGCTACGCCAAGCACCTGCCACAACGGGTCCGGGATATCGGCAAGGCAAAGGCACTTCTGGCCGAAGCCGGATATCCGAACGGGCTGAGCGTTGAACTGGTTACAGCCCCCATCCAAGCCGGGGCAGTTGAAGCCGCCCAGGTGTTTGCGGAACAAGCAGCCCCAGCCGGAATCAAGGTCAATCTGCGCCGGGTCGATACCACGACATTCTTCGGGGACGGCTACCTGCAGTGGGACTTTGCCCAATCCTTCTGGTACACCCGGAACGTCCTGCCGCAGGTCAACAACAGTTCCCTACCCACATCTCCGTTCAACGAAACCCACTGGAACCACCCGGTGTTCGCCCGGCTGGTGGCCGAAGCCAACGCCACCGTCAGCGCGGAAAAACGTAACAGTCTGATCGCCCAGGCGCAGGAGATCGAATACCACGAGGGCGGGTACATCATCTGGGGCTATCCGAATCAGGCAGATGCGTACCAACAGTATGTGGCCGGACTGGTCCCCAGCCGCACCGGACTAGCGCTTTCGGGCTTTCAGTTCCGCCGCGTCTGGTTGGGAGAGGTCCAATGACACAACTAATCCTCCGCCGGCTGGCGACCAGCCTGCTGATCCTGCTGGCGGTTTCACTCCTCGTTTTCATCGCAACCCTTCTGCTGCCTGGGGATCCAGCCCAAGCCATCCTCGGGCAGCAGGCGACTCCCGAGCGGCTGGCCGCACTGCGGGAGCAGATGCACCTCAACGACCCGGCCTGGCAGCGTTACCTGGCCTGGCTGGGCGGTCTGAGCGTGGGAGACTTCGGCGTTTCCGCCGCCTCAGGGGGCCCCGTCACGGCGCTTCTTGGCGAACGCATCGGCGCATCCCTGGTGCTCCTCGTTGCCGCCGCGCTGATCAGCATCCCTTTGGGCCTTCTGCTGGGAACGTATAGTGCCCTGCGTAAAGGCCGGACAGGAGACCACATCACCACCGGTGTCAGCCTGGTCCTCGCAGCCCTTCCCGAGTTCGTGATCGGCGTCTGGCTGATCACTGTCTTCTCAACGACGATCTTCCCCATCCTTCCGTCGGTGACCATGGCCCCGCCAGGAGAAGCCGTGTGGAACTATCCAGCCCAGCTGGTCCTGCCGACAGCAACCCTCGTGCTTGTGGTCACGCCTTACATTGCCCGGATGGTGAGGGGCACCATGTTGGAAGTCCTGGACTCGGGCTTTGTGGAGATGGCCAGGCTCAAAGGCGTACCCGAACGCCAAGTCATATTGCGCCACGCGCTACCGCATGCACTTTCCCCGGTAGCCCAGGTTATCGCCATCCAGCTCGCGTGGATGGCTGGCGGGGTCGTCGTCGTTGAATTCCTTTTCCGATATCCCGGAATCGGCCAGGCCCTCGTGGACGCTGTCGCCAACAGGGACGTCCAGGTAGTGCAGACTCTTTCGATCCTGATAGCAGCCGTATACATCGTGGTCAATCTCTTGGCCGACATGGTCGGCATCCTCACCAATCCCAAACTTCGCGCGGGAGGCTCCCGATGAGCGTCATTGATTCACCTCAACTTGTCAAACGGGAAGTGGAAGCCCCGCCGGGGTTGCTGCGTCGCCTGGTCCGCCAACGCCAGGCGAGGATCGGCATTGCCCTCACCGGGACGGTCGTTTTAGTCGCGCTGTTGGGCCCGCTGCTTCTTCCTTGGGCAACCGGGTACACCAGCACCGAATTCGCCGGCCGGCCGTTCAAACCAGACGGGCTGCTGGGCACAGACAACCTGGGACGCGATGTACTCACCCGCTTCCTGGACGGCGGACTGCGCCTGCTGGTGTTTGCCGGCCTGGCGACCCTGCTGGGCATGGTCATTGGAGGCCTGTTCGGCATGCTTGCGGCCTATCGGGGCGGCTGGGTGGACAGCGCCATCATGCGCGCCAATGACATCCTGCTGGCAGTCCCCCAGCTGGTGTTCGCCCTCTTGGCCATCACAGTCCTGGGACCGCAGAACTGGGTTCTCATTACCGTGATCGGCATCACGCACGCGCCTCGTATCGCCCGGGTTACCCGTGCCGCCACAGCTGCTGTAGTAACCGAGGATTTCATCCGTGCGGCGGAAATGTATGCCGTTCCTAAATGGAAAATCCTCGTGCAGGATGTATTGCCCAATATCACCGGCCCCCTCATGGTGGAGCTGGGGCTGCGCATGACCTATTCAATCGGCGCCTTGGCCTCGCTGTCCTTTCTGGGCCTGGGCATGCAGCCGCCCACGGCCGACTGGGGGCTGATGATCAACGAGAACCGGATTGCCTTGGCCGTGCAGCCGTGGGGCGTCATTTTGCCTGTACTTGCCATTGCGGTCCTGACCGTCGGCACAAATCTGATAACCGATTCACTGGCCCGGGCCTCGGCCACCCTGAACGTGGGAGAAAGCAAATGAGCACTTCCGTCGTGGAACCTCCAACTACTACCAAACCCGTATTGAGCGCACGTGATCTCCGGATCGCCACAACCTCCGGCCACGAAATCCTGCACGGTGTATCTTTCACCCTTCAACCCGGCAAGATTCTGGCCTTGGTGGGCGAATCCGGTTCCGGCAAGACAACCGCGGGGCTGGCCTGCCTGGGGCATTTCCGCCGGGGCCTGAGACACACGGGCGGCGAAGTCCATCTCGCCGGATCGGGCCTTGGCAACATCCTGAACCTGCCGGACCCCGAGCGTCGCAAGCTCCGGGGCGGTTCAATCTCTTATGTGCCACAGGACCCTGCCCTCTCCCTGAACCCCGCAATGCCGATTGGCCGCCAGATCCAGGAAGTCCTGCAAGTCCATCGCTACGGGAAATCCGAGGAAGAGCGGCGTGCGCGCACCACAGAAGTGCTGGCCGAAGTCGGCCTGGAAAACACCCAGTCTTACCAGCGCCGGTATCCCCATCAGCTTTCAGGCGGGCAGCAGCAGCGGGTGGGTATCGCCATGGCTTTTGCCTGCAGACCAGCCGTCCTGGTGCTCGATGAACCAACCACAGGCCTGGATGTCACGACACAGTCACTGGTGCTGCAAACCATCGCCGAGCTAGCCTCACGCCATGGTGTGGCAGGCCTCTACATCACCCACGACTTAGCGGTCGTGGCGAAAATCGCCGACGAAGTCGTCGTCATGCTCTCCGGCGAGGTGGTTGAAAAAGGTCCTACTGCGCAGGTGCTTTATCAGCCCCAGCACGAATACACGGAAAAGCTGCTCAGCGCCGTACCCGATCTCGCAGGCAGGCGACAAGTAGGCCGGGTCGCGGCCATCACCAAGGAACATCCAGTCCTGACGCCGGAAACCAGCCCGGTAACGGCGAGTCGGCACCCGCACACTGCGCCTTCAGATGACAAAGTCAGCCTGTTGAAGGTCACCGGACTGAAACTGGCCTACGGGAGCACCCAAGTGCTGGGCGGCATCGATTTTACTCTGGCCAGAGGCGAGTCCATGATGCTCCTCGGCGAGTCAGGCTCGGGCAAAACCACTCTCTCCCGCTGTATAGCCGGACTCAACGACGACTATACCGGCGTCGTCCGCTTCGACGGACGAGATCTCGCACCCGGCACCCGTGCGCGGACGGCAGAACAACGCCAACAGGTCCAATACGTGTTTCAGAGCCCGTTCTCGTCATTGAACCCCCGCCGAACAGTCTGTGAATCTGTCGAAGTCCCACTGCAGATGTCGGGCAAGCTGAGCCGGAAGCAGCGACGGATACTGGTCCGTGAAGCACTCGACCAAGTACGCCTGGGCGAAGCCTACCTCGACCGCCGACCAGGAGACCTAAGCGGAGGCCAACGCCAGCGCGTAGCCATTGCCCGGGCACTCGTCAACGCGCCTTCGCTGCTGATTTGCGATGAAATCACGTCCGCCCTCGACGTTTCCGTCCAGGCCTCCATCATCGATTTGCTGCGCACCCTCCAAGCCGAAACCGGCATGTCCATGCTGTTTGTCACGCACAATATCTGTCTCGCCCGCCACATTTCCCAGCGGATGGCGGTTCTGCAACAGGGGCGGATTGTCGATTGCGGTAGCACTGACGAAGTACTGCACCAACCCCGGCACGAGTACACCAAGGAACTACTGGCCAACGTCCCGACACTCTAGTTGAGCGACCTAATTTCTTCGATCAGCAAAGGCATTTAGGCAACACCTGACATCAAAGGACGCTTCTCCATGAGCACCACGCAAACAAACCGATTACGGGACCCATTGGGACCGGGCGAGCAATCCTCCTCGTGGCTACCGTCACCTGGGCGCACGCGGGAGGCCAACGTCGAGGTCTTCCGTCGATGGCTGGCCATCAGGGGCAAGAAGTTCGACGACTATGCCTCCATGCAACGCTGGTCAGCAAGCGAAATCAGCGAGTTCTGGGGAGATCTGTGGTCCTTTTTCGACATCGCGACCTATTCCCCGTACGAAAGAACCCTGGTTGATGAGACGATGCCGGGAGCCCAATGGTTCCCCGGGGCAACACTGAATTATGTCGATCACGTATTCCGGCACACGACGGCGGATCAAGCCGCCGTCATCGAAGAGTGTGAGCCAGGCGGTGCCGGCCGCCACACACTGTCATGGGAAGAACTGGAAAGGCAGGTCGCCGCCGTCGCGGGCACGCTGCGCCGGAACGGGGTCGGTGCAGGAGACCGGGTTATCGGGTACATGCCCAACATCACCGAAACCGTCGTCTCGTTCCTGGCAGTGGCCAGTCTGGGGGCCGTGTGGGCATCGTGCGGACAGGACTACACAGCACCTGCGGCTCTTGACCGCCTGGACCAACTCGAGCCTAAAGTACTCATCGCGACCGACGGATACCGATATGGCGGCAAATCCCATGACCGGCGGGAGGCCATCGCCTATCTTCAGGCCAACATGACATCACTGGAGGCCACGATCATCGTCCCGCGGCTGGGGCTGCCCTCGAACCTACTTGACTCCGTTATCGGATGGGCAGAGGCCAGTGCAGGTACCAGGCCGCTGCAAACCGAACCGGTGCCTTTCGGCCATCCGCTATGGATACTCTTCTCCTCCGGCACGACCGGCCGGCCCAAGGCTATCGTTCACTCACACGGCGGCGTCTTGCTCGAGCATCTGAAGTCCATGTCCTTCCACCTCGACCTGACCCCTGGCGATGTGTACTTCTGGTACACCTCACCGAGCTGGATGATGTGGAATTTCCAGGTGGCTGGCCTGCTGGTAGGTGCAACGATCCTCTGCTACGACGGCAGCCCGACCTACCCAGACACCGGTGCCATCTGGCGGATATCCGAAACCAACGGCGTCACCCTGCTAGGAACCAGCCCTGGATACTTGCAGGCCTGCGAAAAAGACAGCCTATCCCCTGCCCTGACCTACAACCTCTCCGCGTTAAGGACGCTAGGGGTCACGGGTTCCATTCTGCCCGCGGCTTCCAACGCCTGGGTCGCCAATCACGTCGGATCCCATATTCATGTCGCATCCATGACGGGAGGAACCGACGTCGTGACTGCGTTCGCTACGTCCGTTCCGACGGTCCCTGTCCTTGCAGGGGAAATCTCAGCAATCGCCCTGGGCGTGGCCCTCGAAGCCTGGGACAAGGACGGCAAACCCGTCATCGGCGCCGCAGGCGAGCTGGTCCTCACCAAACCCATGCCATCCATGCCACTCTATTTCTGGGACGATCCCGGTGGCGCGCGGTACCGCCATGCCTACTTCGACAACTTTCCAAACGTATGGCAGCACGGTGACTCGGTAACGGTCAGCGCACGTGGCACCGTCACTGTCCACGGACGCTCCGACGCCACACTTAACCGGAACGGTATCCGGATGGGTAGCGCTGACATTTACCAGGCAGTCGAGAACCTATCGCAGATACGGGAATCCCTGGTTATCGGAGTCGAATACACCGACGGAACGTACTGGATGCCGCTGTTCGTCGCTCTCACTCCGGGCACCACGCTGGACGACGAGCTGATCGGCAAGATCCACGAGGTGATCCGCCAGGAAGCATCGCCACGGCACATACCTGATGAAATCATCGCTGCACCAGCAATTCCTTACACCCGGACCGGCAAGAAGCTGGAGATCCCCATCAAGAGAATGTTCCAAGGTCCGGATCCAGACACAATGTTCGACCCCCAAAGCACAGATGATGCCAGAGTTCTACAGTGGTACCTCGACTTGGCCCATAGGCGTGCAACCCAACAGAATCACACGGTGAAATGGAGATGAAAACTGCCACCACCGGCACATTGCCGCTGAGGACCTGGCTGCGCGGGCTACAACGTGCTTGGGCCTGTCCGGTAATCCGGACAGGCATCCCTGTTGCAGTCCTTGGGCCGCCGGACTTCGGGCTGGCCATGAGCAGTGTTACTGAACCTGCTGTTCTCCGGCGATGTTGACCAGCCACCCGATCCCGAACCTGTCCACGCACATTCCGAAGATGTCACCCCACGGGGCCATCTCGAGCGGCACCGTGACCGTACCGCCGTCGGTCAGCTTGTCCCAGTAGCCGCGGAGCTCCGCTTCATCCGCTGAGTCGCCGCTCAGGGAAACGGAAATGTTGTCACCGGGGTTGTATTCCATGCCGTTTGGGGTATCAGCAGCCATCAACGTCAGTCCGCTTGGAGTTTCCAGCATGGCGTGCATGACCTTGCCGGCTTCGGCCGGGTCTTCGCTCGCTTGATAGTCACCGAAAGTGCTGATGTTCAGTTCACCGCCAAAGACGGATTCGTAGAAAGTGATTGCATCCCGGGCGTTGTCCCGGAATGAGATGTACGGGTTGAGGCGGGTTGTCATTGGTCAGTTCTCCTCATTGTTGTGATGGTTGTGCACGCGAACCGTGCGGCAATGCTAACGCGCCCCCAGGCGCCTTTCCCCCACGGTTTCAGTCGCCGTCGTACGCCCTTTGCAGAACATTGATGTCGAGTTTCCGCATCTTCAACATGGCCTCCATGGCACGCTGCGAACCTGCCCGATCGGGACCGCCCAACAGTCCGGACATGGCTGTCGGAACGATCTGCCACGACAAGCCAAACCTGTCCTTAAGCCACCCGCACTGGCTTTCCTGTCCCCCGACCAGGAGGGCGTCCCAGTACCGGTCCACCTCCTCTTGGGTGTCGCAGTTCACTACCAAGGAAATAGCCTCGTTGAACGTGAAGGCCGGTCCCCCATTGAGGCCCATGAACTGCCTGCCCTCGATCTGGAACTCAACAGCCAAGGCCTTTCCATCGGGCCCGGGCGTGGATTGCCCCATGGATGAATCATCGAATGTCGCTGTGTAAAACTCGGCGGCTTCGGCCGCTTGCCCGTCGAACCATAAACAGGTGGAAATCTTCTGCATCTGCCGCTCCTCCAGGACCGCTGGGAACTGCTTGTCCCCCGTCAGAGGCTAGTACCGTGAGATCGCCCACACAACGCCCGACGGCGAAACTACCCGATCGCCGATGTGGCGCCACGCGCCGGGGTGCTGGAGCGGGCAGTTGCTGGTCAGTCCCCCGCTGTGCGGATCCGGCTCACCAAACCCACGGTATTGGCCTCGCTGTCCTCAATGAGGGCCATCCATTCTTCTGAACCGGCCGGCCCCAAAGTGCCGTCCTCATGCGAATAAATCATGTGCGGATCGGCGATGATCCGCACTCCTCGGCGCCGCAGTGCTGCCACGGTTCCTTGAAGGTCTGCCACCTCGAAGTAGATGAGCGATGACGGGGCACCTTCCTCCAGCAGGAGGCGAACCCCGCCAACATCAAAGAACAGGAGACCAGGGGGATCAAAGAGGGCACTCGGCTCAGCGTCCAACAGGGCAGCGTAGAAGGCCGCTGCCCTTTGAAGATCTTCGGCATGCTGGGCAACCTGGACAAATCGCACGGCATCCTCCAAAACTGGGCTGTCATGTGGGCACCTGCCCTCATAGTGGCGGCCCTTCGGACCACACACAAGGGCTGCGGCACGGGAGCCGGCTTCGCGCAGGACGGAAGGCCCCGATAATGTCGGGAGTATGTCTTCACCATCACGATTGTGGATTCCCGCAGCCATTGCCGACCTTTTGCTGATTCTTGCCTTCGCCGCCATTGGCCGCGACGCACACGCCCGCGGAGACATCATCTCGGGGGCTTTCGCCACAGCATGGCCATTCCTGACCGGAGCAGCCATTGCTTGGGTGGTCATGCGTGTGTGGCGAGCACCCTTGGCTGTATGGCCATCCGGGGTGTGCATCTGGATCGGTGCAGTACTGGTGGGAATGCTGCTGAGGGCTGTCACTGGCCAAACCGTAGTTCTGCCTTTCGTCCTCGTGGCCCTGATCAGCCTCGGCGTATTCCTCCTCGGATACCGGGCCCTCGCGGCCTTGCTTCTGCGGGCATCGCACAAGCGGCAACGCCGGGCGTGATCAAGCCGCCGCCCGCGGGAATGCACTAGGCTGGAAATCGTCCGCAACGATGCATTTCCGGAAAGGCCCCACGTGATCACCGCTTTCGTCCTGATCAAGACCGACGCCTCACGCATACCGGAGACCGCCGAACAAATCTCGGCCATCCAGGGCATCAGCGAGGTTTACTCCGTGACCGGCGAGTGGGACCTTATTGCGGTTGCCAGGGTGACCAAGCACGACGAGCTCGCCGATGTGATCGCCGATCGCCTTTCCAAGGTAGCTTCAGTGGTCCACACCACTACCCACATCGCCTTCCGCGCCTATTCACAGCACGACCTGGACGCAGCCTTCGCACTTGGATTCGAGTAACAGCAGGACCGCTGGTCCTCAGCTTTGGCTGAGGGCCGTCCACTTTGCGAGTACTTCGGCAGCCTTGCCGGAGTCAACGGATTCTGCTGCCCGGGCGAAAGCGATGCTCATCCGCTCCTCGAGGCTCCCGTCGGCGTAGAGATCGATTGACACCAATCCCGCCGCGGCATTCAGCAGTACAGCATCACGCACCGGACCCGTCTTACCCTCGAGGATCTCGCGGACTACTGCCGCATTGGCAGCGGCGTCGCCTCCGCGAAGGTCCGCAACCGTCGAAGGGCGGATTCCCAGATCTGCAGGCGAAAACACCTGCTCCCTGACTGCACCGTTCCTGATTTCCCAAACGGTCGACGGTCCTGTGGGGGTCAACTCGTCCAGGCCATCGTCACCACGGAACACCAGGCCCCGGCTGCCGCGGCGGGCCAGCACTCCCGCCACCAACGGCGCCATACGGGCATTGGCTACGCCCACCGCCGAGGCTTGTACGTGCGCGGGGTTAGTCATTGGCCCCAGGAAATTGAAGGCCGTGGGTACAGCCAGTTCACGGCGCGGAACAGCTGTATGCCGGAACGAGGGGTGGAAGACCTGGGCAAAACAAAAAGTGATTCCCGCCTCTTCGGCGTTCCGGGCCACTTGCTCGATCGAAAGATCCAAGCGGACACCCAAGGCCTCCAGAACGTCGGCCGAACCTGAAGTGGACGAAGCCGCCCTGTTGCCGTGCTTCACCACTTTGGCCCCGGCGCCAGCGGCCACGAGCGCGGCCATGGTAGAGATGTTCACGGTGTTCAACCGGTCCCCACCGGTTCCTACGATGTCCAGCTTCTCGCCGGAGATGTCGATCGGATTGGCATGCTGGACCATGGCCTCAACCAGGCCAGCCAACTCTTCGACAGTCTCGCCCTTGGCGCGGAGCGCAACCAGGAAACCGGCGATCTGAGCCGGAGTAGCTTCTCCGGACATGATGGTATTCATGGCCCACTCTGTGTTGCCCACTGCAAGGTCGTCGCCGTTGATCAGTGCAGAGATGAGCCCTGGCCAGGTATTGCTGGCTGCAGGTGCCGATGCCGGAGAAGTCACTCCCTGATGCTATCGAGCCAGCCACGCCGATGACCAATGTGAACGAGGGTGGGAACTTTTCCGCGCGAATTCGCGTCTTTGTAGAAAAAGTCTCCCGAATCGGTGGTTTGCATTGGGAAGTCTGGACTTTTACAGACATAATGTCCTTGTGACATCTGCGACCCATGCCCCCAGTACCCCGGCGCACCCGACGCTGAACCGCCCCAACCTGGTTTCTGTTGGAACCGTTGTTTGGCTGTCCAGTGAGTTGATGTTCTTCGCCGGCCTCTTTGCCATGTACTTCACCCTGCGCTCCACATCCGGAACGATGTGGGCCGAGGAGACGGCCAAGCTCAACTTCCCGTTTGCGCTCGTCAACACCATCGTCCTTGTGGCAAGTTCCTTTACTTGCCAGATGGGCGTCTTTGCCGCCGAGCGGCTGGAGCCGCGCCGTACCGGTGGGCTCCTGCAGTTCACACGTTGGGGCATGACCGAATGGTTCTCCCTCACGTTCGTCATGGGTGCCTTCTTCGTAGCCGGCCAGACCATGGAATACGCCATGCTCGTCTCCGAGCATGTATCCCTGTCGTCCAACGCCTACGGCTCCGCCTTCTACATGACCACGGGCTTCCACGGCCTGCACGTCATTGGCGGCCTGATCGCGTTCCTGTTCATCATTGGCCGCGCGTTCGCAGCCAAGAAGTTCGGACACTTTGAAGCGACGTCCGCGATCGTCACCTCGTACTACTGGCACTTCGTTGATGTTGTGTGGATCGGCCTCTTCCTGGTCATCTACGTCCTCAAGTAAGCCCGGCTTTGACTCTTTTTCTACAAGAGGCAGAATTTCAAGAAGCGGCTCTCGGAGCCGACGCAGGATCGAATAAAGGAACCACCACGTGAAGGCACTCTCGCAGAAGCGACGTCACCCACTGGCAGCCATTGCGCTGTTGCTGATGGGCCTCCTCCTCACTGGTGGGTTGTACGCCGTTGCCACAACTGTCAACCAGGCCAAGGCCGACACCACAAGCTTCAGTGCCAGTGACGTAGAGGAAGGCGGCAAGCTCTTTGCCGCCAACTGCGCCACCTGCCACGGCATGGGTGCCGGCGGAACCCAGGACGGCCCCTCGCTGGTCGGCGTGGGCGCTGCTGCAGTTGACTTCCAGGTTGGCACCGGACGTATGCCCATGCAGATGAGCGGCCCGCAAGCCCAGCAGAAGCCCGCCCAGTTCAATGCGGAACAGACCAAGCAGCTCTCTGCTTATGTTGCATCCCTCGGTGCAGGTCCTGCCATCCCCGAGGAAAGCCTCCTCGACGGCAAGGGGGACGCAGCCAACGGTGGCGAACTCTTCCGCGTCAACTGCGCCATGTGCCACAACGCTGCTGCTGCCGGTGGCGCCCTGACCCGCGGTAAGTTTGCCCCCGCGTTGGCGGGTGTGAGCGCTGAACACATTTACGAAGCCATGGCCACTGGTCCGCAGAACATGCCCGTCTTCAGCGACTCCAACGTCACCCCTGAAGACAAGCGGGACATCATCACCTTCCTGAAGACCATCGAAGCCAACGGATCACCCGGCGGCGCGGATCTGGGCGCGCTAGGCCCGGTATCTGAAGGTCTCTTTGTTTGGGTTGCCGGCTTGGGTGTCATCATCGCTTTCACCATCTGGCTGACGTCCCGCACGTCCTAATCCGGACTAGACAAAACTTCTGCTGCACGGTCAGCAGTTTGAAACTGAAAATAACTCGGCCCCGGCCGAGACAACGAGAGAAGGATGAGGCGAATTATGGGCAACCATAGTGACGGCAGTCCGAACCACTCGGGCACCGTAGCTACGGCTGGTCAGAATGAGGTGGAGAAGTTCCAGGATCCTGGACTGCCTCCGCATCGTTTGCGCCTGGCTGACACGGACCCGGTAGCCGCAAAGCGCGCCGAGCGTCAGGTAGCCATTCTGTTTGGCACCTCTGTAATCGGCACACTGGTGTTCCTGGTGGCATACTTTGCCATCGACTTGGGCGAAAATACCTCGATTGCGACCATCCGCACCCAGAACCTCCTCCTGGGGCTCGGTACGGCGTTCGCAATGCTGGGTATCGGTACAGGAATCGTGCACTGGGCCAAGGCCCTGATGCCCGATCACGAAGTGTCTGAAGAGCGCCACGCTATCCGTACTGAGGAAGATCGCCAGGCAGCCGTCCGTATCGTCGACGATATCGTCGACGAGACCGGCATCAAGCGTCGCCCGCTGATCCGCAACACCCTTCTTGGTGCCGTTGCACTTGCTCCTCTGCCAGCCCTCGCCATCTTCGGCGATTTGGGACCGCGACCGGACGACGCTTTGGCACACACCATGTGGGCTCCCGAAGGCGGCAAGCTCAAACGCTTGACCCGTGACCCCGATGGCACCCCCATCAAGGCATCGGACGTCACTATCGGTTCGGCCTTCCACGTGATCCCGGAAGGCCTCAACGAGCTCCACGAAGGCAAACTGAACGAGAAGGCAAAAGCCGTCGTTCTCCTGATGCGCCTTGATCCGAACTCGTTGAACCCCTCTGAGGGCCGCGAAAACTGGAGCTACAACGGCATCGTTGCTTACTCCAAGATCTGCACGCATGTCGGTTGCCCCGTTGCCCTTTATGAGCAGCAGACGCACCACCTCCTGTGCCCCTGCCACCAGTCCACATTTGACCTCACGCAGGAATGCAAGGTCATCTTCGGACCGGCAAGCCGTCCGCTCCCCCAGCTGCCGATCGCAGTTGACGCAGAGGGCTACCTCGTCGCCACCAGCGACTTCAGAGAACCTGTAGGACCGAGTTACTGGGAGCGTGACGAGCATGAGCGCCTCATCAACAGCTGAAGCCCCCTTCGTTCCGAAGACCAAGGTTGGTAGTTTCACCAACTTCGTGGACGAGCGTGTAGGCGGCTCCGGCATCCTGCGCGAGTTCGGCCGGAAGGTCTTCCCCGACCACTGGTCGTTCATGTTCGGTGAGGTGGCGTTGTATTCCTTCGTCATCCTGCTGCTGTCGGGTACCTTCCTGACCTTCTTCTTCGATCCGTCCATGGCGGAAACCCACTACCAGGGTTCGTACACGCCGCTGTACAACGTCGAAATGTCCGTTGCCTACAGCTCATCGCTGAACATCTCGTTTGATGTCCGTGGTGGCCTGTTTATGCGCCAGGTCCACCACTGGGCAGCACTGTTGTTCGTGGCTTCCCTTGGTGTGCACATGCTGCGCGTCTTCTTCACGGGTGCATTCCGCAAGCCCCGTGAAATGAACTGGGTTGTGGGCGGCGTGCTGCTCATCCTGGCGATGGCTGCCGGCTTCACCGGCTACTCCCTCCCCGATGACCTGCTGTCCGGCAACGGCCTGCGCATCATCGACGGTGTGATCAAGTCCATTCCGGTCATCGGAACGTACACCTCCTTCTTCCTCTTCGGTGGAGAGTTCCCGGGTACGGCCATCATCGGTCGCTTGTATGTCCTGCACATCCTTCTGGTCCCGGCCCTCATCCTCCTGATGATTGTCATCCACCTCTTCATGGTGGTTGTACACAAGCACACCCAGTACCCCGGCCCCGGCCGGAACGACGGCAACGTCGTTGGCTACCCCCTGGGCCCGGTCTACGCAGCCAAGGCCGGTGGATTCTTCTTCATCGTCTTCGGCGTTCTGGCGCTCATGGCAGCGGCCTTCACGATCAACCCGATCTGGAACTATGGCCCCTACGACCCCTCCCCGGTTTCGGCCGGTACCCAGCCTGACTGGTACATCGGGTTCGTCGACGGCGCCCTGCGCCTCATGCCGGGTGTCATCAACGACTTCCATTTCGAATGGGTCGTCTTCGGATACACGCTGACGCTGAACGTCCTGCTTCCGGCCTTGGTACCGGCTGGAATCATCTTCACTGTGCTGTTCATGTACCCCTGGATCGAACGTTGGGTCACCAAGGACAACCGCGAACACCACGTTCTTGACCGCCCACGCAATGCACCCACCCGTACCGCGATCGGTGTTGCAGGCTTCACCTGGTACTGCGTGATGTGGGCAGCGGCAGGTTCCGACCTCATTGCAACCCACTTCCACGTGTCGCTGAACGATGTGACGTACTGGCTGCGGACGCTGTTCTTCATCGGCCCGGTCATCGCTTTCATCGTGACCAAGCGGATTGCATTGGCGCTCCAGCGGAAGGACCGCGAAATTGCACTTCACGGTCGCGAGACGGGCCGCATCGTCCGACTGCCCCACGGTGAGTTCATTGAGGTCCACGCTCCACTGGACGAATACAAGCGGTACAAGCTCGTTGGATTCGAATCGCCTGCTCCCCTGCCGGCCGAACCAAACGAACATGGCGTCGTCACCCGCAAGGAAAAGCGTCGCGCCGCACTCTCCAAGTGGTTCTTCGAAGACCGCGTTGCCCCGGCAACACCCGCGGAACTCGAAGCAGCACACGCTCATGGCCATCACGAAGCCATTGCAGCTGGTGAAGACCAGAAGAGCCTGAGCCACTAGCGCTTAGCACTCAACATAGGAGAAGGGCCCGGTCCACATGGACCGGGCCCTTCTCCTATGTCTATTCCATTTCCCGCAAACGTCCAAGGCTTCCTGACAGCACCGTGACTACTGGGTACGGTACCCCGACGAGTAGTTGCGGGTCGGGCGGATGCCGGGGCGTTGCAAGGGGACCCACAGTTTGTAGCGGTCAGCCCGGTAGTACGAGACAGAGTAGTCCACCATTGCGCGGGCAACGAAAGCGTGTCGCTGGATCTTCAGCAACGGTGACCCGACATCGACGTTCAGGAGTCTGGCCGTTGACGGCGACGCCGCGGTGGCTTCGATCATGTCCTCGCCCCACTCCATGACTAAGCCGAAACGTTCGCTCAGCACGTTGTAGAGCGACGTTGGGGGTGCCTCATCGAGTAGCCCAGGAACCCGATGTGCGGGGATAAAGTTTTCATCCACGCTCATTGGTTCATTATCGGCCAACAGCAAGCGCCTGAATCGCACCAGGGGTGTGCCCTCCTCGAGCTGGAGCTCACGGGCAAGGAAGGCGCTGGCTGCGATCTGTTCAAAGCTCAGGACCTTTGCAGCGGGGACCATGCCACGACGCTGCATCTCCTCGCTGTACGACGTCAGCTTTACTTGCAGATCCAGCTTGGGCTTTCTGACGAAGGTTCCCAGCCCGACGACGCGCTCGATCACTTCTTCACCGACCAATGCATCAATAGCCTGGCGCACTGTCATACGTGCCAGACCGAACCGTTCGGACAGGTCCCGCTCCGATGGAAGGGCTGATCCTGGTGGGCAGGATTGTGCAATGAACGACCGCAGAATTTCGCGGAGTTGAACGTAGATGGGCGTACCACTGCTGCGGTCGATCTCGCCGGCAATCTTTGCTGCCTCAGCCACGGCAGACGTCCAGCAATTGAGTCATGGTTCAAGGATAAATCAGCCGGGCTGGAGGTCTAGACCACTGAAGAAGAATGTGGAACAGGGCCGTCTCCGACGGCTACGCTGGTATGAATCATTTTTCAGACGGAAGATCCGTCGTAGCAAAGGAGCTGGGTTGCCGGAGCAGAAGACCTTCGTTGCCGCCGAAATCGGTTTACACGCACGGGCGGCCGCGGTGTTTGTTCGTGCCGTCACTGAGACAGGCCTGCCGGTAACCATCCGCAAGCAGGACGGCCATCCTGTTGACGCCCGCTCACTGCTTGAAGTCATGACTGAGGATTTTGAGCACGGTTGCGAGGTATTCCTCGCGGTAGCTCCAGACGCACTCAGCGCGGACCAAACGCACCAGCGTGTCGAGAGTGCCCTCCACGCCCTTTCGGCCGTTCTGGAGGGTACGCAGGCCCACTGAGAGGTACCTACGGTAGACCACGGCCCTGACGGACGCTACGGACAGGCCAATACGCCGTGGACTAGCTAAGGGTCCACGGACTCGGACTTAACGACGCTGGGCCCCACCTGGAAGGTGGGGCCCATCTTTTTGTCGCTAATTACTTAGTGGGCGTGATCGCCGCGGCTGTACTCAAAGACCCAGCCAACCAAGGCAATGAGGGCAAGGCCGCCGGCGACGTAGGTCACCCAGAAGCCAATGGCCAAGCCAAGGAATCCACCTGCGCAGGCCAGGCCGAGTACCAGCGGCCACCAGCTCCAAGGGCTGAAGTGTCCCTGCTCGCCAGCACCCTCATGGATCTCCGCGTCAGGACGATCCTCGGGTCGCATACCGATCCGCTTGCCCGTGAAGCCAAGGTAGGCACCGATCATCCCGGCGAGGCCGCCGACGAGGAGGATGCCCAGAACACCAACCCACTCAGACCATTCGGTCAAGAAGCCATATGCGATGGCTACGGGAACGAAGAAGAAGACTCCGGCTCCGAAGAGCCACGATTCAATTTTCATTTGCTGACGTCCCTTTGGTCGGCGTTACCCAGAACTGCTGCTGCGGGCGACGGGGCCTCGGCTGTGTGAACCTGGGCCAACTCCGGGTGGTGAAGGTCCAGAGCCGGGCGCTCGGAGCGGATACGGGGCAAGGAAGTGAAGTTGTGGCGCGGCGGCGGGCAGGACGTTGCCCATTCCAGCGAAGCACCGAAACCCCACGGATCATCAACTTCCACCTTTTTGTTGCTGCGCCAGGTGATGTAGACGTTCCAGAAGAACGGCAGGAGCGATGCACCCAGGACGAAGGAGGAAATGGTGGAGAACTGGTTCATCCACGTGAAGTTATCCTGCGGCATGTAATCGGCGTAGCGACGTGGCATACCTTCAACACCCAGCCAGTGCTGGATCAGGAACGTGCCGTGGAAGCCGAGGAACAGCAGCCAGAAATGGATCTTGCCCAGGCGCTCGTTGAGCATCTTGCCGGTCCACTTGGGCCACCAGAAGTAGAAGCCTGCAAACATGGCGAACACCACTGTGCCGAACACCACGTAGTGGAAGTGGGCGACGACGAAGTAGGAGTCCGAGACGTGGAAGTCCAGCGGCGGGGACGCCAGGATGATGCCGGTGAGGCCACCGAAGAGGAACGTCACCAGGAAGCCGATGCTCCAGAGCATGGGCGTTTCAAAGGTGATGGAACCCTGCCACAGCGTGCCGATCCAGTTGAAGAACTTCACACCGGTGGGAACTGCGATCAGCATGGTCATGAAGGCGAAGAACGGCAGCAGCACTGAACCGGTCACGTACATGTGGTGTGCCCACACGGTCACGGACAGGGCGGCGATGGCGATGGTCGCGTAGACAAGACCCTTGTAGCCGAAGATCGGCTTGCGGCTGAAGACGGGGAAGATCTCGGAAACGATGCCGAAGAACGGCAGCGCGATGATGTACACCTCGGGGTGGCCGAAGAACCAGAACAAGTGCTGCCAGAGGACGGCACCGCCGTTTTCGGGGTCAAAGATGTGGGCACCAAAGCGGCGGTCGGCACCGAGTGCGAACAGAGCAGCTGCCAGCGGCGGGAACGCCATCAGAACAAGGATTGCCGTGACCAGCGTGTTCCAGGTGAAGATCGGCATGCGCCACATGGTCATGCCCGGCGCACGCATGCAGATGATGGTGGTGATGAAGTTGACGGCGCCAAGAATGGTACCGAAACCGGAGAGCGCAAGGCCGAAGACCCAGAGGTCACCACCAACGCCCGGGCTAAACGTAGTGTTCGACAACGGCGCATACGCAAACCAACCGAAGGAAGCTGCACCCTGCGGGGTGATGAAGCCGGACACGGCGATGGTGGAACCGAAGAGGAAGAACCAGAAGGCCAGCGCATTCAGACGCGGGAATGCAACGTCGGGTGCGCCAATTTGCAGGGGCATGATGACGTTGGCGAAGCCAGCGAACAGCGGAGTCGCGAACATGAGGAGCATCACGGTGCCGTGCATCGTGAACATCTGGTTGTACTGCTCTTTGGTCTGCAGGATCTGCATACCGGGCTCGAACAGCTCTGCACGGATCAACAGCGCCATGACGCCACCGAGGCAGAAGAACACGAAGGACGCAATCAGGTACATGTACCCGATGGTCTTGTGGTCAGTGGAGGTGATCCAGTTGACGACGATGCGTCCCTTGGATTTAGGAACTACGGGAGCCTCAAGGGTCCCGGCGGATTGAGTGTAAGTAGCCACGTCGCTCCCCTTACTTTTCGTTCAGGTTCGGATTGCGGTCGTATTCCGCACCGAGCAGGCCCGTGTTGCCATCCTGACGCAGCTTGTCCATGTGGGCCTGGAATTCAGACTCGGAGACAACCTTGACGCGGAAGAGCATTTCGGAGTGGTATTCACCGCAGAGTTCAGCGCACTTGCCATCGAAAGTGCCCTCCTTGGTGGGGGTGAACCTGATGTAGTTCGTCTTCCCGGGAATCATGTCGCGCTTCTGAAGGAAGGCGGGTACCCAGAAAGAGTGGATGACATCGCGGGAGTTCAGCTCCAGGTCCACTGACTTGCCAACGGGCAAGTAGAGGGTGGGGAGGAGTTCCTTATTGACCTCGTTGCCGGTCAGGTGAGCCTGAACGCCGGCCTCATGGAGGTCTTCGTTGATGACTTCACCCTTTTTGTAGTTGAAGTCCCATGCCCACTGCTTGCCACGGACGTCAACAACGACGTCGGCAGGCTGCGAACGGTCATCGATCGCGCGCTGGTCCTGGTCGGTGAAGTAGAAGAACACCAACACCATGAACAGCGGGATGGTCAAGTAGAAGACCTCGAGCGGCAGGTTGTAGCTGAGCTGCTTGGGGAATCCTGTGGTGCCCTTACGGCGACGGTAAGCAATGATGCACCAGACCAGCAGGCCCCACGTGATGATACCGACTGCCAAGGCGGCGATCCATGAGTTGACCCAGAGGTCCATGATCCGGTCAGTGTGGTTGGTCGTGCCGCGCTCTGTAGGCAGCCAACCCTTCTCTACCTCTGGTGAACATCCGGTCAAAACCAACGCGCCGGCTAGTGCCGAGCCAGTGATCGATGTGATCTTTATGCGTCGGCTGCCGGTTCGGTTCTGCGAACTCACAGACGGCCCTTCCTCTTGTTGCTGTCTCCCGGCAGGCCGAAGGCCCACCGGGCACACTAAAAGTTTTACTACCCGATGTAGAGCTTACCGCTATCACGCGGTTTTCGCGCACATGTCAGCGCCGTGGCTCCGAACGGTTTCAAACCCGCGCGAAGGGGCGCCGACATGCGGCGATGGCTCACATCAGTGGAACGAATCGCCGCAGGCGCAAGACCCGCCGGCGTTTGGGTTGTCGATGGTGAAGCCTTGCTTCGAAATGGTGTCCTCGAAGTCGATGCTGGCACCACTGAGGTACGGAACACTCATCTTGTCCACGACGACCTCAACTCCGTCGTAGTCGCGAACAGCGTCTCCGTCGAGCATGCGCTCATCAAAGTAGAGCTGGTAAATCAGGCCGGAGCATCCGCCGGGCTGGACTGCAACGCGCAGCCGAAGATCGGTGCGCCCTTCCTGTTCGAGGAGGCTGCGGACCTTGCCTGCGGCGACATCGGTCAGATTGACCTCGTGCGTGGGCAGTTCGTCGTTGGCGACGACCTGTGCTCCGGTGCTGTTTTCGTTGGTTGCAGTGCTCATTGGCCTACCTTCTTATGAAGCTCCTGGCGGCTGCGCCGGAACGCTGCCTGCCCTTACCCAATTACGTACGGGTTATAGCTAATGCTACGTCGCGCAGACGCTTAGCTATAACTCCTGACGTAACCACACACAGCATTTGGTTGTTCCCGGCGCGCTGCGAAATCAGTCCGCCAGGCCTTCAGCGTTGAGCCGGGCCAGCATTAGCGCCTCTGCCAATACCGCGTGCCGGAAATCTCCTATGTGCAACGATTCGTTGGCACTGTGCGCGCGGGAATCCGGGTCCTCTACCCCTGTCACCAGGATCTGGACGTCCGGATCCATCTCCAAGAGATCGGCTATGAAGGGAATGGAACCACCGATTCCCATTTCTACTGGTGTGACGCCCCACGACTCCCCCAGCGCCCACAGTGCCACCCGCGCTGCAACGGAGGACGTATCGGTGGAGAAGGCATTGCCCCTCTCCCCCGGCGTGAACGTTATCCTGGCACCAAACGGCGCATTGGATTCGACGTGTTGCTTCAGGGCATCCATTGCGGCGTCGGGGTCCTGGCCTGGCGCCAACCGCATGCTGAACTTTGCACGAGCCGCCGGGATGAGGGTGTTGGAGGCAACATCAACTGCCGGCACATCCATACCGATGATGGACAGGGCCGGTTTGGTCCACAGACGCGAAGCGATGGTTCCGCTTCCGGCCAGCCTCACGCCGTCGAGCACTGATGCATCGGCGCGGTAGTCCGCTTCGGTGAGGTCCACAGCTACTTCATCCCGGCCCACAAGGCCGGCCACCGCCACGTTCCCATCATCGTCGTGAAGTGTCGCAATAAGCCGTGACAAGAGAGTCGGGGCATCGAGCACCGGCCCGCCGAACATGCCCGAATGGACGGCATGGTCCAGGACGCGGACTTCAAAAGTGCCGTCCACCAGGCCGCGAAGGCTGGTGGTCAGGGCGGGAACCCCGACCTTCCAGTTACTGGAGTCGGCAACAACAATCACATCTGCCCGGAGAAGTTCCTGGTGCTCCTCAAGGAATGTCCGGAAAGTGGGCGACCCCGCTTCTTCCTCACCTTCGAAGAAGAACGTCACGCCCAGCCCGAAATCTTCCCCTAAGGCCTTGGTGACAGCGGTGTATGCGGCAAGGTGCGCCATGATCCCTGCTTTGTCGTCGGCGGAACCACGGCCGTACAACCGGCCGTCACGCTCTTCGGCCACAAACGGTTCCGAGTTCCAGAGGCTCCGGTCCCCCGGGGGCTGGACGTCATGGTGGGCATAGAGCAAGATGGTCGGCTTGCCTTCGGCGGCAGGTCGACGCGCGACGACGGCAGGACCACCGGGCGTACCGTCGGCCTTGTTGCAGCGAAGGATTCGGACGTCCTCCATGCCGGCTTCCTTAACCAAGGAGGCAACGGCGTCGGCGCTTCGATCCAGTTCCTTGGGATCGAAGCTTGGCCATGCAATGCCCGGAATACTGACCAGGTCTTCCAAGGACGCGAGAGTGGTTTCGAAAGAGTCGTTGACCGCCGCGGTCAGTGCCTCGACCGGGGTGGAGCCGGAGTGCCGTTGCTTGTTCTGCGGGATCTCCGCATGTGCTGAAGTCATGGGCCACACTTTACCGTCGGTGATTCTCGTTCCTCAGCAGGCGCAGCCGGGAGCCAGGGGGCCTCACAGGGGCAAAGGCCTCCAGCAGCCGGACACGTAACGTGCGCCACCTCCTTGAGGGGTATTCTGTATGGGTGTTCGGACGCAAAAAGGAAGAGCCCAGCGCTCAATCAGTAGTTGATCAGGCCTACGCCACTGCACCGGAGCCCGGTGCAGGGAAGGGCGCCCCTACGCCCAAGCGGAAGGACCAGGAAGCGGCCCGCAAGCGCCCATTGGTTCCCAACGACCGTAAGGCCTCCAAGGCAGCGGAAAGGGTAGCCATTCAGGACCAGCGGCAGAAAATGCGGCAGGCTCTGGATACGGGCGACGAGAGGTTCCTGCCCCTTCGCGACAAAGGCCCCCAGAAGCGGTACACGCGTGATTACGTCGACGCACGCTTCAGCCTGGGCGAGTACCTTATGTTCGGCGCATTGCTGTTCGTAGTGATCTCCCTGATCATTCCGCCCACCAGCGCCGGCATCAGCTACGTCCTTATTGGCTTCTGGATCATGTTCCTCGCGGTCTTTGTGGACGTCTTCATCCTGTCGCGCAAGCTTCGCAAGCGTCTGACGGAGAAGTTCGGCGAAGTGGAACGTGGCTCCATCTGGTACGGCTGCATGCGCGCTCTCCAGTTCCGGAAGCTCCGCCTTCCCAAACCTCAGGTAAAGCGCGGGGAATACCCGGCCTGAGCAAACCAAACCTTTAGAAACGAAGAAGACCCTGGACCATATGGTCCAGGGTCTTCTTCGTTGATTCCGTTCTTAGCGGACTGACCTCTTGCGGATCTTCACGAGGCCCTTGTTGATGCGCGAAGCCCAGAACGGGCCTTCGTAGAGGAACGCTGTGTAGCCCTGCACCAGAGTGGCCCCGGAATCCAAGCGGTCCTGAACATCCCGCGGGGTCTCCACGCCACCCACCGCAATGAGCACGAGCTGATCCCCCACCGCGTTCTTGAGCCTGCGCAGCACTTCCAGGGACCGCTGCTTGAGGGGTGCTCCGGACAACCCGCCCGCACCCATTGATTCCACTTTTACGGCGTCCGAGATGAGTCCATCGCGGGAAATCGTGGTGTTGGTGGCAATAATTCCATCAAGTTTCAGGTCCAGCGCAAGCCGTGCAACGTCGTCGATGTCGTCATCGGACAGGTCGGGCGCGATCTTGACCAGCAGGGGAACATGCCTGCCGGCGGCCTCGTCGGCAGCATCGCCGACAGCCCGCAGCAGCGGACGCAGCGTCTCCACGTTCTGCAGCAAGCGAAGCCCTGGGGTGTTGGGAGAGCTAACGTTGACCACCATGTAATCGGCTGCCGGTGCCAGGCTACGGGCACTCACCAGGTAATCCTCGGTAGCGTCGTCGAGCTCAACCACCTTGGTCTTGCCGATATTCACCCCAATAATCGGCCGGACGTCGGGGTGCTGCCGCTGCAAAGCAGCCCGTGCTGACTTGAGCCTCGGCGCGACTGCGGCGGCGCCGTCGTTGTTGAATCCCATGCGGTTGATGACCGCCTTGTCCTCAATCAAGCGGAACAGGCGGGGCTTTTCATTGCCTGGCTGTGCCTGGCCAGTGATGGTTCCCACCTCCACATGTCCGAAACCAAGCTCGGACAAGGCTTCGATGCCGTGGCCCTCCTTGTCGAAGCCTGCCGCCAGGCCGAACGGGGACGGAAAGGTGAGCCCCAGCGCCTCCGTGCGAAGGGACGCATCAGGAGCTGTGATCCTGGCCAGGATCCGGCCGGCGCCGGAACGGTGGGCCGCCCGGATTCCTAGGAAGCCGATCTTGTGGGCCTTCTCGGCATCCATCCAGGAGAAGGCCAACTTAAAGAATGTGGGGTAAACACGCATGGTCCTAGTTTTCCCGCTTACAGACAACTCACCAAACCCGTGACCAACCCTGCCGCTGGCATGTAGGCATCCCTCTGGAAAATCGTGACCCGGATCATGGAAGCAAAAGGTCGCCACACGTCCCTTGGCGGCGCGTGGGGACGCCGCCCCAGGTGTCTAAGCTAAAGCCATGGAGTGGACGGCTGACATCCTGGGAACCGACTTCCAATCCTGTGGCCTTGACGCCACAGGGCCGGATGGCGTGATCAGGCACGCAACCTTGATCCGGCACAGAGTCCAGACCAAGGGCCAGGCTAACGACGACGGCCAGTCACCGCAGAAGCGCTACGGTGCCGTACTTTTCCTGCACGGTTGGAGCGACTACTTCTTCAACACCGAGCTGGCCGGATTCTGGGCGGACCAAGGCTACGATTTTTACGCTCTGGACATGCACAACCACGGCCGGAGCCTTCAGGCCGACATGCCCGGGGGCTACGTTGCGAACCTGACCGACTACGATGCCGAAATTGAAAAAGCCATCGAAATCATTCATCACGATCGCGCCTCCTCAGAGGGGAGCCTGACACTGATGGGCCATTCAACCGGAGGATTGGTGGCAGCGTTGTGGGCAAGCCGCCATCCGGACGAGATCCAATACCTGGTTCTCGACAGTCCATGGCTGGAGATGCACGGCAGTTCGCTGGTGCGGCGCGCAGCACAAGCCATGGTGTCCCCCATCGCAAAGATCCGGCCCGAGACTGTCCTTAGATTGCCGGAGCGGGGCTTCTACTTCCGGAGCATCAGCAGTAGCGCCGAGGGGGAATGGGCCCTGGACGAGAACTATAGACCTCCGCTCGCTTTCCCCGTCCGGGCAGGATGGCTGAGCGCTGTGTTCGCAGGTCATTCGCAGGTGGCCCGCGGTTTGAAGCTGGAGATGCCGGTCCTTGTGCTGACGTCCACCACCAGCGCCAATGGCATGGTGTGGCAGGAATCGATGCGCCGTTCGGATGCCGTACTGGACGTCAGCGTCATCGCCTTGCGGGCCATGGCCTTGGGCAGGACAGTGACCTTGGAACGCATCGACGGAGCCCTTCACGACGTCTTCCTTTCGGCTCCCGCCGTAAGGAAGGACGCATATGCTCGCCTTGCCCGGTGGGTCAACGGATTTATGGACAACAACGAGCCGGAGCATCCGCGGGGAGGGGACACATGACCACCACACAGGAGTCAATATCACTGTGGCAGCCCGACGTAAACGCACGCAAGCTCAACAGACCGGGACGTCGCCGTGTGGCTGGCGGCCTATCCGCACTGAGTTAACAGGTATGTGCTATTTGGCAGCGGGCGCCGCGTCCACGGCCCCTCCGTAGCGCCGGTCACGTTTCGCATAAATCTCGACGGCGTCCCAAAGTGTCCGCCGGTCCACGTCCGGCCACAACGTGTCCATGAAGACGAACTCCGCGTAGGCTGATTGCCACAGCAGGAAATTGGACAGCCTTTGCTCTCCCGAGCTGCGGAGAAAGAGATCCACATCAGGAAGGTCTGGTTCATCCAGATACTTTTGAATGGTCTTCTCCGATACCGATCCCGGCTTCAAGCGGCCAGCGGCGACGTCGTGCGCTATAGCGGAAACGGCGTCCGCAATCTCCGCGCGGCCACCGTAATTAACACACATGGTCAACGTGCAGGTGTCATTCGCTCGGGTGTAGTCCTCTGCCTCTTCCAGCTCTTTGATGACCGATCCCCACAGGCGGGGCCGGCGACCAGCCCAGCGGATACGGACACCCCATTCGTCCAACTGGTTGCGCTGGCGGCGTAGTACATCCTTGTTAAATCCCATGAGGAATCGAACTTCTTCAGGTGACCGGCGCCAGTTCTCAGTGGAGAACGCATACACGCTGACGTACTTGATTCCGAGTTCGATCGCTCCGGCCATGACGTCCAAGAGCGCAGGCTCACCGGCCTTATGCCCCTCTATCCGCGGGAGCCCACGCTGATTAGCCCAACGCCCGTTTCCGTCCATGACTATCGCCACGTGCTGCGGGATGAGCTCACTTGGAATATTCGGCGGCACCGCCCCGGAAGGGTGGCCGTAGGGGGCAACCACGGGGGTGGTCCTTGCCGCTGTTGATTTACTCTTCTTTCCAAGTACCACTGTCAGCTTCGCTCCACGTGTTTGAGAGATTTCAGGGCCCGTTCAAGATGCCACTGGAGGTAACTAGCCACCAAGCCGGCAGCCTCCCGCCTGTGCCGCGGATCCGAAGCATCGGCGACGCTCCAGGTACCCGTCAGCAAGGCACCGAGCAACACCACTGTCTCCGGTGCTGGAGCCGGAGAGCCCGGTGGCCTGCAGTCGCTGCACACCATGCCGCCCGCGGGCGCGGCAAACGCTGTATGAGGACCGGGACGGCCACAACGTGCACAATCGGTAAAGCTCGGCGCCCAGCCACCGGTGGCCAATGCCCGTAAAAGATAAGAATCAAGAATGAGTTCAGGCGGATGGTCCGAACGGCTCAGGGCAGCCAACGCACCCACCAGCAGATTGTATTGGGCAGTCCCTGATTCGGTGTCGGCATCCGTGAGCTTCTCAGCAGTCTCCGTCATGGCTGCAGCCACAGTGAACCGCCCGTAGTCGGCGGCGATACTGCTTCCGTACACGCCCTTCGCCACGGCCTGGGTCACAATGTCCAGGGTCCGGCCGGAGACCAGTTGCAGGTCCGCCACCATGAAGGGCTCCAGACGCGCCCCGAAGCGGCTGCTGGTCCTGCGAACACCCTTGGCAACGGCACGAACCTGGCCATGGTGCTTGGTCAGCAAAGTGATGATTCGGTCCGCCTCGCCCAGCTTATGGGTACGGAGCACCACGGCATCGTCCCGATAGGACCGTGCTGCAAACGACGGATTGGCCACAACTAATCTTCGCACCATGCCTGGGCCCGGCAGTGATCGCCGGACCGTGTGGTGACGGTATTTCCCGTCACCACACGGCACGGGCTTAGGCTTGGGCGTCCCGGACGGCCCGGTTTACTGCCGAAATCAGGGCCTTGAGAGAGGACGTCGTGGTGCTGGGGTCGATTCCCACTCCCCACAGAACGCGCTCTCCGACGGCACATTCAACGTATGCCGCGGCACTGGCACTACCGCCTTCGGACAGGGCGTGCTCGCTGTAATCGAGCACCCGCACGTCAACGCCGTCGTGGTGGAGTATGTCCAGCAGGGCTGCAATGGGACCATTGCCGTGGCCGGTCCGACGGACCTCGACACCATCGATCCGCAGGTTTGCGTTCATGGTCATTGCCCCCGATTCGTCAGTCTCGGTGCTCACGCTGCCCAGCCCATAACGACCCCACTGGGCCTGCTCTTCGTCCGAGGGCAAGTACTCATCCTGGAAGATCTGCCACAGCTGGGCACCACTGACCTCGCCACCCACGGCATCGGTACGACGCTGGATGACCCCGGAGAACTCAATCTGGGCCCGGCGGGGCAGATCCAGATTGTGCTCGTTCTTCAGCAGGTAGGCCACGCCGCCCTTGCCGGACTGCGAGTTGACCCGGATGACGGCCTCGTAGCTGCGGCCGAGATCCTTGGGATCGATGGGCAGGTACGGAACCTGCCAGGTGAAGTCGTCAACCGACTTCCCGGCAGCAGCAGCGTCCTTCTCCAGCGCCTCGAAGCCCTTCTTGATGGCGTCTTGGTGTGAACCGGAAAAGGCGGTAAAGACGAGGTCGCCACCGTAGGGCGAACGCTCCGGGACCGGCAATTGGTTGCAGTACTCCACAGTGCGGCGGATTTCATCAATATCAGAGAAATCGATCATGGGGTCTACACCCTGAACGAACATGTTCAAGCCCAGCGTCACCAGATCGACGTTGCCGGTACGTTCGCCGTTGCCGAACAAGCAGCCTTCGATGCGGTCGGCGCCGGCCAGGTAACCGAGCTCAGCAGCAGCTACGCCCGTACCGCGGTCGTTGTGCGGGTGCAGGGAGATGATGATTCCCTCGCGAGGGTGCAGGTTCCTGTGCATCCACTCAATAGAGTCGGCATAAACGTTGGGAGTTGCCATTTCCACGGTGGCCGGCAGGTTGATGATGACCTGTTTGTCGGCCGACGCTTCAAAGACGTCTGCAATGGCGTTGCATACGCGGGCGGCATACTCGAGCTCGGTTCCGGTGAACGATTCGGGCGAGTATTCATAGGTAATGTGCGTGTCAGTCAGAGTCTCTTCATACTTCTTGCACAAGCGCGCACCCTGCAGCGCAATATCCAGAATGCCGTCTTCGTCCTGGTTGAATACGACGCGGCGCTGCAATACAGACGTGGAGTTATACAGGTGCACAATGGCCTGCTTGGCGCCGACCAGAGACTCGTAGGTCCGTTCAATCAGATGCTCACGCGCCTGCGTCAGGACCTGGATGCTGACGTCGTCCGGAATATGGCCACCCTCGATGAGTTGGCGAACAAAGTCGAAGTCGGTCTGCGACGCTGAGGGGAACCCAACCTCGATCTCCTTGTAGCCCATCCTGACGAGCAGCTGGAACATCTTCAGCTTGCGTGCCGGGCTCATAGGGTCGATCAGCGCTTGGTTGCCATCGCGCAGGTCAACTGCGCACCAGCGCGGAGCCTTGGTGATGACTTTATCCGGCCAAGTGCGGTCAGGAACTTCGACGGTGATCTGGTCCTGGAACGGCAGGTAGCGGTGAATCGGCATACCGGAGGGCTTTTGTGCATTACGCATGACGTGTGGCCTTTTCTCTAAGAACTAAGTGAAAGCTTAGCCGGACACAACGGAACTCCGCGGCGAGGATGGCCCAGCTTCAGATAGCTTTCAGGCCTCGCCGCGGCAGCTAAGAAGAAGCATCGCCGTACGCACAAATTCACACTAACACGATGCGTATGATGACAGTGCAACACCTCATGCAACGTCCACTATGCAGACGCAGCGACGGTGGAAACGCCGACTGCAGTGTCCACACAAGGAGCCACAGTGCCACAGTCGGGGATCTCTCTTTCCAACATCGATCACAGCGTCCGGCCCCAGGACGACCTTTATCAGCATGTCAACGGCGCGTGGCTCAACAGCACTACGATCCCCGATGACAGGCCGCTGGAAGGTACTTTCACGGCTTTGCGGGATGGCGCCGAGTTGGCCGTCAAGGCGATTATCGAAGAAGCAGCCGCCAAAGGAGAGTCAGCAACCGGCGTCGAACAAAAAGTTGGCGGACTTTACGCCAGCTTCATGGATGAAGAAGCAGCAGAGGCCAAAGGGCTCGCCCCGGTTCGAGGCCGCCTCGACGAGGTTCAGGCGGTGAGTTCTCCCCAGGAACTGGCGTCCCTGATGGGACGGTTGTTCCGGTCAGACGTCTCCGGCCTCTTCTCCATCTACCCTGCTCCGGACGCCGGCAACCCTGAACGCATCCTCGTGTACATCGGACAGGGCGGCCTGGGTTTGCCCGACGAGTCCTACTACCGCGAGGAGAAGTTCGCGGCCATTGTGGCGGCTTACGGTGATTACATTGCCAAGATGTTCAACCTCGCGGATATCGCCGATGCGCAGGCAGCTTCACAGCGCATCGTTGCACTTGAAACCGCCTTGGCATCGCACCACTGGGACAACGTCACCCTGCGGGATCCCCAAAAAACCTACAACCTCATGACAGCCGATGAAGCCGTCGCACTGTTCCCCTTGCTCAACGCCTGGTTCCAGGCCGCACGGGTGGAACCAGCCAAGCGGAGCGAAATCGTGGTCAGCACCCCGGACTTCTTTGCAGGCGCCGCCGGCTTGCTGGAATCCGAGCCCTTGGAAACGTGGAAAGAATGGCTGACACTCCGGGTTCTCAGCTCGGCCGCGCCCTATCTGTCTTCCGGATTCGTCTCCACGAACTTCGACTTCTACGGCACCATGCTCAGCGGTACGCCTCAGAACAAAGAGCGGTGGAAGCGCGGGGTGGCCGTCGTCGAAGCGGCCCTTGGCGAAGCAGTCGGCCAGATCTACGTCGATCGGCACTTTCCTGCCGGACACAAAGCAAGGATGGAGACGCTGGTTTCAAACCTGATCGAAGCTTATCGGGAGAGTATTTCTTCACTAGGGTGGATGGGCGAGGAGACCAAAAAAGAGGCACTGAAGAAGCTGGACGCATTCCGTCCAAAGATTGGTTTCCCCGAGAAATGGATCGATTACTCGGCCGTTGAAATCGACCCGACGGATCTCCTCGGCAACGTGGAACGTGCCCATGACGCGGATGTGGACCGGCACTTGGACGAAATCGGTAAGCCGGTAGACCTTACAAAGTGGCTCATGACGCCGCAGACGGTAAACGCCTATTATCATCCGTTGCTAAACGAAATCGTCTTCCCGGCAGCTATCCTTCAGCCTCCCTTCTTTAACGCGGACGCGGATGACGCTGTGAACTACGGCGGCATCGGCGCGGTGATCGGCCACGAAATCGGCCACGGTTTCGACGACCAAGGTTCCCAGTTCGACGGCAGTGGAGCGCTTCGCAATTGGTGGACGGAGGACGACCGTACAGCTTTTGAAACCTTGACGGCTAAGTTGGTTGCCCAGTACGACGCTTTGTCCCCCTACGCGGCGCCGGACCACAAGGTCAACGGCAAACTGACCCTGGGCGAGAACATCGGCGACCTCGGAGGCCTCACAATTGCCTACAAGGCCTACCTCCTGAGCCTGAACGGAGCCGAGCCGGAGGTCCTTGACGGCTTCACGGGCTTCCAACGGTTCTTCATGTCGTGGGCTGCCGGATGGCGCCAGGTGATACGCACCGAAGAAGCGATCCGGAGACTGGCTACTGACCCCCACTCCCCCAACGAGTTCCGCACCAACGCCATAGCCCGCAACCTCGGCGCCTTCCATGAAGCGTTCGCTGTGACTGAGACAGATGGCATGTGGATGGAACCAGGGGAACGCGTCAGCATCTGGTAGCACGCTGAAACGCAAAGGCCGGGCCAGTTGTTGAACTGGCCCGGCCTTTGGTTTGCGTCTCTTGCGGTAGCGCTGGGCTACTGATCGATGTACAGGGGATTCACCTGCTGGCAAACGGCCTCATTGGCCGTTTGGTTGACCACGTCGGACGGTACAGAGGCTGCACCGTACGCGGTTCCGGTTCCGAAGTCAGTACCCACGTAAAGCTGCACCCCCGCTACACCCGGGGCCTCCTGGACCTGCGCGGCCGGGATGCCGAAAAGTGTAGCTACGTCGGCAGCGACGTCCGCAAAGCCCGGCCCGTAATAGAGCACTGTCTGGTCCACCGGGTTGGCCAAGTAAGAGACCGTCTGGGCAAATCCGTTTCCCGTGAGCACGGTCACGAGCTCCTGTGCCCTGGTAGCCACGCCGCTGCCGTTGGCAACTGCCACCGGTTGAATCGCTTTGTCGTAAGCGGGCAGGGCAGGAGTTGTCGCCGTGGGAGTCGGCGCCGGACTTTCGGTGGCTGCAGGAGTGGACGTCGCACCAGGATTCGTGAGGTCGAGGTCAGCACGGAGTGCGGCGAACAACTGTGATGCCTGGGGCTCGACGAGTTCCAACCTGTTAGGATCAACCGCGGCCGCCTGGGTGGGCACAGCCACGAACGCCACCTTGGAAACGTCAATATCCTTGAGTCGCCCACCGATGGTCAGCAGCGAAGGGACTGAGGCCAGGCCCTCGTCCACCGTCAGGTTCTGGGTGACGACATCCGCGATCTGGAGGAGCCTCTGCGGGTTGCCCAGAGTTCCCTCGTCCTTAAGCTTCCTGGTGAGGGACGAGAGGAACGCTTGCTGCCCCTTGATGCGACCAAGGTCGCCGCCGTCACCGAAAGCATGCCTGGTACGGAGGAATGCCAAAGCCTGTTCGCCTTCCACCAGGGAGTCACCCTTAGCCAGGCGGAGCCGGGAATCCGGGTCGAAGACCGGATCACTGACGCAAACGTTGACGCCGCCCACAGCGTGGGAGAGCTCCTTGACCGCGTTGAAATCAGCCATCATGAAGTGGTCAATTTCCAAGCCGGTCAATTGATTGACCGTATCCACCGCGCAACCGATTCCGGCCTCTGCCATGGCTTCATTGATCATCACGCCGCTGCGGGCAGGGAACGACTGGTTATTGGTGCGGTCGGTGCACTCCGGCACGTCCACCAAAAGGTCTCGCGGGAAACTCAAGACATTGACGCGTTTGTTGTCCGCGGAAATATCCAGCAGCATCATGACATCGGAGTGGCCATAGCCGGTGGAGTCTTCAGTGCTGCCGTATTCGGCGTTCTTCCCGTCGCGCGTATCGGAGCCAAGGATCAGGATCTGCAGGCGATCCGTCTTGTCATCGACCAGCGGGTCACCGGCATTGCGTGTTTCCCCGGCGCTCAGGGGCGCCTTGGTGATATTGGTCTGCAGCCGAATAAACCAAAAAGCAGCAAAGGCAACGCCTGCAACCAGCGCTACGGAGACCACGCCCGTAACGATTTTCAACCAAAGCGGCAGGCCTTTGGGCGCCTTCATATGGCGAGGGGTACCGTCGGCATCCTCTCCATGGAGTGCCCCAGCGGGGCCAGCGGTGCCGGTGCCCTGCGGGCGGGCGTCACGACGTCGCACTATTTGGTTTACCTTTCATCAAACAGCTGGATCCCCGCAATCATAGTTGCCGTTTCTGGGAAGTTCCTTATCGGGCTTAAAGCCACGCCGGATCCAGTGAGGCCAATTAGAACCCGAGTTTCACCAACTGCTTGGGATCCCGCTGCCAATCCTTGGCTACCTTAACGTGAAGATCAAGGTAGATCCGGGTGCCGAGCAGCGTTTCAATTCCCTTTCGGGCGTTGGTTCCCACCTCACGCAACCGGCTTCCCCCTTTGCCGATGATGATGGCCTTCTGCGAAGGGCGCTCGACATACAGATTGACTCGAACATCCAATAGCGGGTTGTCCTCGGTCCGGCCTTCGCGGGGAACGATTTCCTCCACAACCACAGCAAGTGAGTGGGGAAGTTCGTCGCGGACCCCCTCAAGGGCCGCTTCGCGGATAAGCTCAGCGATCATCACGGCCTCAGGCTCGTCAGTCAGCTCGCCATCAGGATAAAGCGGCGGCGACGACGGCATATGGCTGATCAGGACATCCGCAACAGTGGAGACCTGGAAACCGTCGGCAGCAGAAACGGGCACGATGTCCGCCCAGCCTTGCTCACCAAGAACGTCGCGCCCCAACGCAGCTACTGCGAGCAATTGCTCCGTCAACGCCTGACGGTCCACGAGGTCCGTTTTAGTCACGAGCGCCACGATAGGCTTGCGTCCAACAGCGGCCAGTTGAGCCGCAATGTACTTGTCGCCGGGGCCGATTTTTTCGTTTGCCGGCAGGCAGAAACCGATGGCATCCACTTCAGCCAGGGTGTCGGCCACAAGTTCGTTGAGACGCTTTCCCAGAAGGGTCCGCGGCCGGTGAAGGCCCGGCGTGTCCACCAGGATCAATTGGGCATCATCGCGGTGGACGATACCGCGGATGGTATGCCGCGTGGTTTGCGGCTTGGCCGAGGTGATCGCTACCTTCTGGCCGACTAAAGCGTTGGTCAATGTTGACTTACCGGCATTGGGCCGGCCGACGAGCACCGAGAAGCCAGCGTGGAAGCCACCGAAGTCGGCATCGGCATCGAATTTCTTATTTTGCTTGCTCACGTGGAACTCCCTGTTGCGTTGAGTCGGCGTCATCGAGTAGGTCTTCAAAGTCAGTGTCTTCCTTTGGCATGGATGCCGCAATGATGTGGCTGACCCTGTTTCGGCGACCCTCCAGCCTATCTGCCCGGAGTGATATTCCGTTGACGTCAACGGAGCTCCCAACAATGGGAACCTGACCAAGGGCTTTCGCGAGGAGGCCACCTACCGTATCCACTTCGTCGTCGTCGAGATCGACGTCGAAAAGTTCGCCCAGGTCATCGATGCTCATGCGGGCGCTCACGCGGTACGTGCCATCGCCGAGGTCAACCGCTTCCTCTGCGGCGGCATCGTATTCATCCACGATCTCGCCGACGATCTCCTCAATGAGGTCCTCAAGCGTGACTAGCCCAGCGGTGCCGCCGTACTCGTCGATGACGATCGCTACGTGGGTGGACTCCTGCTGGAGTTCCCTGAGGAGGTCGCTCACAAGCTTTGACTCAGGGACATAGCGTACGTCCCGCGCGAGGGAGTCAACGTCATGGGCTTGCAATCCGGGTTCGCTGCGATGCATGGCTGCAGCCACATCTTTGAGATAGAGAATTCCACGGATCTGATCCGTGTTTTCGCCGATGACCGGGATCCTTGAGTAGCCCGAACGCAGGAAAAGGCCCATCGCCGTTTCGAGGTCCGATCCCGTACCGATGCTGACAATGTCCGTCCGGGGAACCATGACGGAACGCACCAAGGTGTCGCCGAAGTCGAAGACCGAATGAATGAGTTCAGCCTCGTTGTCTTCGATCATGTCCGATTCTGCGGCGCGATCCACGAATTCGCGGAACTCTTCTTCGCTGACGAAAGCATCGTCCCCGCTTGGGGCGCCGGGTGCAACTGCCTGTCCCAACGCCACCAGCCAGCCGGGGATAGGCCCCAGTACCCAGCACAGGAACCTGATAAGCGGCGCAGTGAAGCGAACGACAGGTCCGGAGTGGGCCCTGCCCAGTTGCCTGGGTGACACGCCAACCAGGACGAAGCCTATAACTGCCATGATGCCGGTGGCTGCAAGGCCAGCGAGCCAAACGTTATCCAGCAAGCTGTGCAACACGACAGCCACGGCAACCGCTGCCGCCATTTCGAACCACACGCGCCAGAAGCGCAGGGCGCGCATATGTGCAACGGGGTTTTTAAGAATGCCCCCCAAGGCCTTGCCCTTGCTACGCACTATTGATTGTTCGGCCTCATGCCGGGGCAGGAAGTTGAACGCAGCCTCGGCTGCTGTCAGCAGTGCAACGAAGCTGAGGAAAACCAGCGCCATGCCGACCAAGATGATCGAGGTCACTGCATGGTCTCCATGGGGGCATCCTTGCCCAGGAATTCAGACAGCAGTTCCCGCTGCAAGCCGAACATCTCTTCCTTTTCCTCCGGCTCCGCATGGTCAAAACCAAGCAGGTGGAGGATGCCATGGGTCGTCAGGAGCAGCATTTCATCCTGCGTGGCGTGTCCGGCGTTGCGTGCCTGTACCTCGGCCACCTGCGGGCAGATGGCGATGTCACCCAACATGCCTTGCGGCGTGGGCTTGTCCGGAGTGCCCGGCGTGAGTTCGTCCATGGGTACGGACAAAACGTCTGTAGCTCCGGGCTCGTCCATTAGTTCGATGTGCAGCTTTTCCATGGCCGGTTCGTCGACAAGGAGAATGGACAGCTCAGCTTGGGGGTGAATGTACAGACGCTCGAAGATGAAGCGTGACAAGGTCACCAACTGCGCTTCGTCCACCTCTACACCGGACTCGTTGTTTACTTCAATGCTCATTTACGTTCTCCACGTTTGTACTGTGCGTCGGCAGCGTCGGTGCGATGCGCGTCGTCCCATGTGCTGTAGGCGGAGACGATGTCGGCAACCAATCGGTGCCGTACGACGTCCGCGGCCTCCAGAATGGAGAAATTGACGTCGTCGATTCCCTTCAGGATTTCCCGGACGATCCGCAAGCCCGACGTTGAACCGGAGGGCAGGTCTATCTGCGTGACGTCACCAGTGACCACCATTTTGGATCCGAAACCGAGGCGGGTCAGGAACATCTTCATCTGCTCCGGAGTAGTGTTCTGCGCTTCGTCGAGGATGATGAAGGCGTCGTTCAGCGTACGTCCTCGCATATAGGCCAAGGGTGCAACCTCGATGGTCCCTGCAGCCATCAAACGCGGGATGGACTCGGGGTCCATCATGTCGTGCAACGCGTCATACAGCGGACGAAGATAGGGGTCGATCTTGTCGCTCAGGGTGCCGGGGAGGAAGCCCAGCCTCTCGCCCGCTTCCACCGCAGGTCTGGTCAGGATGATCCGGCTGACTTCCTTCGTCTGCAGGGCCTGCACTGCTTTGGCCATTGCCAAGTAGGTCTTTCCAGTACCCGCGGGACCGATTCCAAAAATCACGGTGTTGTCGTCAATGGCGTCAACGTAGTTCTTCTGGTTAAGCGTCTTGGGTCGTATTGTCTTGCCCCTGCTCGACAGGATGTTGTGCGTGAGGACATCGGCCGGATTCTGCACGGACTGGGTCCTTAACAGGGACACGAGCTGCTGAAGGATGTCCGGAGTAACCACGGTCCCCTTCGCCACGAGCCCGCGGACCTCCTCCAGGAGACGCATGATACGGGGAATGACTGCGGAAGGCCCGGTCATGGAGAGTTCGTTGCCTCGGACGTGGAAATTTACTTCCTGGAACTGTTCCTCGATATACCGCAAGGCCTCGTCGTGGCTGCCCAACGAGTGAACCATCTGGTCGGAGTTGTCGAACGTGACAACTTCCGTGCGCGTACCCGGTAGTGTGTGCGGGAACTCGGTGGGCGGCTGGTTGCCGTTTCCGGTCCTGAGCCGCCCGTTCAAAGATTCACTCATAGTGTTGGCCTTAGGCCTTTTCTCCTCCGGTTGGTCGTATTAACGCCATCGATTCGACATTCGTGGCCGCTTAGAGGCGCCCGCCCGGATGCCGGAATGTCTTCAATCCTACGCCAGCCCGGCCTACGATGAACCTCAACCGAGCGCGCCATGAGGGCCTACCTTCATGTCCGACATTTTGTCTCAACTCGGCATCAGGCCGGTATCAATCATGTTTCAGTTGGCGCAGGTCCGCCCAATCCCGTCCGACCGCCGCCCACGATGTGCCAAGCTGGCATAGCGGGTGGGATCAGCACCCTGCGGTCCGGCCCCGGCGGCTCCGGCCGCCAGAGACACGTTAAGGCAGGAAACCCATCACGAATCCAGTAAGCATCGGGAATGGCGCGCGCAGGCGGACGAAGTCTGTCATAGCGGTGCCGGCGATGTTTGCTGTCCTGTTGCTGACCGGTTGCATCGCCAACGGCGGCGGTAGCCAAGCAAGTGTTAGTTCGCCACCAGTCACCGTCCAGGACGCCCCTGCCAGCCACGCACCGCTGGAGACCACGCAGGCTTCCACCAAAATCCCGGTGTACTGGATTGGGCGCAGCAAGGAGGAGGTTTACCTCTACCGCGAGTTCAGGGACATTTCGAGCGACGAAAATCCTGTGACCACAGCGCTCCGGATCATGATGGCTGAAAAGCCCTTGGACCACGACTTCTTCACGCCGTGGCAGGACCCCGAGAGTCTTGCTACGTCCATCTCGGGCAAGAATGTGATCACTGTTGATATTTCGCGGGACGCCTTCAATTCAAACCTCGACGCCGGAATGGCGCATCGCGCTGTCCAGCAGTTGGTCTACACGGCTACGGCAGCAGCCTCGTCCTCCGGCCTCATAAACTCGGGCCAGCAAATCCAGGTTGTCATTTTGGTTGATGGACACAAGGACTACATGGCGTTCGGGCAGGTACAGCTCGGCCAACCCATGGAACGGAATGCTTCCTTGGTCGCGCCGCTCTGGATTATCGATCCGCAGGAAGAAACGTCCTTGCCGGCAGGCGTTGTCAAGTTCAATGGCCGCAGCACCGATAGCTCCAGGCCAGTCAGCTGGCAGATCCTCCAAGAGAACGGCAAGGGCGAAAAGACCGGCCTGCTCACGGGCCAGACCAAGGCAACTGGTGAGCCGGGACAATACGGACTTTTCACCTTCAGCGCCACGTTGAAGACCGGCAAGTATGAGTTGCGGGTTTCGCAGGTCGATGAAGCCGGTGCAACCATCGAAACGAGCATTGACACCCGCTTGTTCAACGTCGGATAGCCTGCGGGGCTGGCTACCAGCGGCCCAGAACGTCACTGGCAAGAACGACGGCGGCGGGCCCCGCCGTCGACGACCGCAAGACATGGTGACCCAACAGGGCCGTAACGGCCCCCGCGTCACTGAGCCGTGTTACTTCACGCGGTGAGATTCCACCTTCCGGGCCCACGATCAAGAGGACCTCGGCCGGCGACCCCCCGGTTGCATTCGGGAACGCATCCGACTCTTCAAGGACAGTCCGCAGCGGGTTCTTGGCGTCTTCATGCAGGATGATGGCCAAGTCTGCGGCCGCAACGGCCTTGGCCAGAGCGCCGGTATCCACGATGGACCGCACCTCAGGAATCCAGGCACGCCGCGCCTGCTTGGCTGCTGCCGTGACCACTGACTGCCATTTCGCGTGTGCTTTGGCGGCCCTTTCACCCTTCCAACGCACAATTGCGCGCTCCGACTGCCACGGGACCACGGCATCGATTCCGAGTTCCGTGGCTGTTTCAATGGCGAGTTCATCACGGTCCCCCTTAGCCAATGCCTGGACGAGCACCAGCCGGACCGCCGGCTGCTCCTCAAAGAGGACCTCGGATGCCTTCACGGTCAAGGTGCCGGCTCCGGCCTCGACCACGGTGCCCGTCAGCCGCACGCCCGAACCATCCGCTATATCCACAGGCTCGCCCACAGCCAAGCGCTTGACGGTGACAGCATGGCGGGCCTCGGCACCCTCGAGCACGAAAGTGGAACCGGGGATCACCTGGCCGAGGCTACCCGCCGGCGTGAAGAAAACGGGATTGCTCACCGCTACAGGTTACCGAGCTTGTCCCGCAGCTTGGCGAACATACCGCCGCTGGCCACAAGCTTTCCTTCGGTGAACTGCTCACCGCGAATCTTGGCGAGCTGCTGCAAGAGTTCTTCCTGGGCGGGGTCGAGTTTGCTTGGCGTCTCAACATGCAGGTGCACTTTCAGGTCGCCACGTCCGTAGCCCCGGAGGTGCGTGACACCCAGACCGCGGAGGGTAATGACTTCGCCGGATTGGGTGCCGGCCTTCACGTCAATGTCCTGTGCGCCGTCGAAGGTGTCCAGCTGCAGCTCTGTGCCAAGTGCCGCTGCCGTCATGGGCACGCTCAGTGTGGCATGAAGGTCGTCGCCTTCACGCATGAACATGGAATCGTTGTTGACCCGGATCTCTACATAGAGGTCACCGGCGGGACCACCGGCGGGACCCGCTTCGCCCTGGCCGGACAACTGGATGCGTGTACCGGTTGCGACACCTGCCGGGACCTTGATGGTGAGGGAACGGCGGCTGCGGATGCGGCCCTGTCCATTGCACTCGTTGCAGGGGTCTTTGATGACCGTGCCAAAGCCTTCGCAGGAACCGCAAGGGGCGGTGGTCATGACCTGGCCGAGGATGGATCGGACAGCCCGCTGGACCTGGCCGCTGCCTCCGCAAATGTCGCAGCGTTCCGGGTGGGTGCCGGGGCGGCAGCAGCTGCCATCGCAGGTGGGGCAGACGACGGCGGTGTCCACTTCGAGCTTCTTGTTGACACCGAACACGGCGTCCTTCAGATCGATGCGGACGCTAATGAGCGCGTCCTGGCCGCGACGGACACGGGAGGCCGGCCCACCGTGGCCGCCGCCTCCGCCGAAGAAGGTGTCAAAGATATCCTGGAACGCGAAACCCTGACCGGAATAGCCGCCACCGAATCCGTTGTCGGTGCCGTTCTCATTGCCGGTGGCATCGTACACCCGGCGCTTCTGGGGGTCAGACAATACTTCGTAAGCGTGGGTCACGGCCTTGAACTGTTCCGCGACATCTTCACCGGGGTTTACGTCGGGGTGCAGTTTCCGCGCCAACTTGCGGTACGCCTTTTTGATCTCTTCCCCGGTGGCTTCCGGCGAGACTCCCAAAACGTCATAGTGGCTGCTCAAAGTCGGTATCTCTTCCTTGTTGTACTGCGGATGTTTCCTCGGAGCGCTGTTCAGTCGCCGAGAATGCGGGAAAGGTAACGGGCCACGGCGCGAACGGCTGCCATGGTGGTGGGATAATCCATGCGTGTCGGACCGAGAATCCCCACCTTGGCACCGGAGCCGTAACCCGTAGCCACGACGGATGCCTCAGCCAAGCCGTCGTAAGGATTCTCACGTCCAATGCTCACGGTGACGCCGCGGGGATCATCCCCCATGTCAGATAACAACCGGAGCATGACAACTTGTTCCTCGAGTGCTTCCAGTACCGGACCGATGCTCAAGGGAAAATCGACGTTGGAGCGGGCCAGATTGGCCGTTCCTGCCATCAGGATGCGCTCTTCGCGGCTGGTATCACTGAGTGATTGGAGTCCTTGAGCCAAAGTCTGCGCCAGGCTTCGGAGTTCCGGCGGGCACAGGGCAACTACGGAAGGAAGCACTTGAGGCAGAAGAGCCAGTTGGGTGGCGGCGATGCTGCCGAGGAATCGGGACCTCAGGAGCATCAGGGCCTCGTTGCTTACGTCAGAGCCGGCGTCGATGACTTTCTGCCCAACGCTGCCCGTGTCCGCTATGAGGACCACGAGCACCTGCTTTGGGGCCAACAGGACGAACTCCACGTGTCGGACCAGCGCACGGTTGGAGTGCGGATACTGCACGACGGCGACCTGGTTGGTCAGCTGCGACAGGAGCCTTACGGTGCGCTCCAGGATGTCGTCAACATCATCCGGGCCCTCAAGCAACGAGTGGATCGCCCTGCGTTCGGCGGCCGAGAGCGGCTTGACCTGCGAAATGCGGTCAACGAATAGGCGGTAGCCCTTGTCCGTCGGGATTCGGCCTGCACTGGTGTGGGGCGCTGCAATGAGGCCTTCCTCTTCCAAGACAGCCATGTCGTTCCTGATGGTGGCACTGGAAACGCCAAGATGATGCCGCTCCACGAGGGCCTTCGATCCAACAGGTTCCCTGGAATGCACGTAATCCTCAACGATGGCACGAAGCACTTCCAGCTTACGCGGCTCACTCATTGCTCCACCTCCTGACGACTGCCATGGTCGCTGCGACCGGTCAACGCGGGATCTCAATCGGACCACCACACTTAGCACTCAACATGCCCAAGTGCTAACAAGTCTAGTATGAGCCACCCCGTTGCTAGCATTGAAACCTCCCGCGTGCGGCTTCGGCCCGCACCATGAACCAGCACAAAAGGTAGGAATCCCTTGGCTTTCGACAATTGGGGCCCGCAGGATCTGTCCGCTCCAGCCAAAAAACAGTTGCCGGAAGTGGCCGTCCAGCGGGGAATGGTCCTCGAGGACGTGCAATCGGGCTGGGTGGGCGAAGTTACCCGCGTTGAGAAATCGGGCGGAATGCATGTGGTCTCCCTCGAGGACCGGCGTGGAAAGATCAAATCCTTCCAGCTGGGATTTGGCTTCCTGTTGGACGGGCAGGCCATACGGTTGATGCCTCCTGCCGCACGCCCTGCCGCGTCCGCCGCTCCGACTGGCCGGACAGCCTCAGGATCCGTGCGGGTGCAGGGTCAACGTGCGCAGGTGGCCAAGGCCAGCCGCATCTGGGTGGAAGGGAAGCACGACGCCGAGCTCGTCGAGAAGGTCTGGGGTGACGATCTCCGTGTGGAGGGCATCGTCGTGGAGCCTTTGCACGGCGTTGATGACCTGAAGTCCGCCATCGCCGCTTTTAATCCCGGCCCCGGTCGCCGTCTTGGCATCCTCGTCGACCACCTTGTCCCGGGCTCCAAGGAGTCCCGCATCGCAGCCGACGCCATGACGGTGCCAGGGGCGGCAGGGAACGTCTTGATTGTCGGTCACCCTTATGTGGATGTCTGGCAGGCTATCCGGCCAAAGGTCCTCGGCATCGAGGCATGGCCTGCCGTACCCCGTGGTATTGACTGGAAGACGGGAATCCTCAGTGCCTTCGGCTGGCCTCATGAGACCGCGGAGGACATAGGCTTAGGCTGGCAGCGGCTCCTTGGTGCCGTCCGCACGTACGCCGACCTTGAGGCATCGCTGCTGGGCCGTGTTGAAGAAGTCATCGATTTCCTCACAGTTCCTTGAAGCAAGGTCGATGAAGGAGCAGCAACTGCCGTGTCACCGGGGCATTGGTCCCGGGAAGGGCGTTGGGGCCGGTATTCTGGGACAGCAACACCGCAGCATCTTTACAGTAAAGGGAAGACACCGTGGCAGATAACGCTCCTGAAGAACCGGGCAGCGCCGCAGGCCGGCCCCAGTACCATGGCGCGCCTGCCAACGCACTCCCGTTGACGGCCAGCGAGGACAGGCAATGGGCTACCTTGGCCCATTTTGGCGGCATCCTGGGATGCCTGCCGTCCCTTTTGATCTACTTAATTTTCCGTGATCGTGGACCGTTCACCGCGCAGGAATCCAAAGAAGCGCTGAACTTCACGCTGCCTCCCACCATCGCCGCCGTACTGGCCAACATTCTGGTGCTGCTGCCCGTAGTTGGCAACATCTTCGCCATCATCGCCACCGCAATTTGGGTAGCCCTGACGTGCTTCTCCGTCTCGGCGGGAATCCGGGTGAATCACGGACAGCCCCACCGCTACAAGGTCAACCTGCGCTGGATTAAGTAGCTCGCCCCTGTCCTCTATGGAGCGGGCCTGGGGTTAGTCGGGAAGAATCCTTCGGACCACGGCATCAGCCAACAGCCGCCCTTTCAGCGTAAGGACCAGCCGGCCCTTGAACGCCTGCACGGGGTCCACCAGCTCATCAGCAATCAGTCCCGCCATCGCATGCCGCCCGATCGCGTCCAAGGCATCCACGGACAACCCGGTCCCAAGCCGCGCCTCAAGCATGACGCGCTCAACTTCCCGGGTGTCGGCGTCGAGCGTTTCCCGTCCGGCAGCCGGTGAGCTTCCTGCAGCCAACCGTCCCGCATAGGCAGTGGGGTGCTTGACGTTCCACCACCGGACACCTCCCACGTGGGAGTGGGCTCCGGGGCCGATGCCCCACCAGTCATCCCCCCGCCAGTAGGCAAGGTTGTGCCGGCAAGCCTGTTCCGGTGTCCGGGACCAATTGCTGACCTCGTACCAGTTCAAGCCAGCTTCGGAGATCATTTTGTCTGCCAGCTCGTATTTGGAGGCGTGGTCGTCGTCATCGATTCCGGGTACTTCGCCGCGACGTATCTGGGCGGCAAGTTTGGTGCCGTCCTCCACAATCAACGCGTAGGCACTGATGTGATCGGGTTGGTACGAGAGCGCAGTTTCGAGTGACAGCTGCCAGTCCGCCATGGACTCCCCCGGAGTGCCGTAGATAAGGTCCAAGCTCACTGCAAGGCCGGCTTCGCGTGCCCACTGCACTACGAGTGGCACGCGACTTGGCGTATGCGTGCGATCCAGTACCTTCAGAACGTGCGGGACGGCGGATTGCATGCCGAAGGAGACTCTGGTGAAGCCGGCGTCAGCCAACACTTTAAGGGACTCCGGTGTCACCGAATCAGGATTGGCCTCGGTGGTCACCTCGGCGCCGGGCTCCAGGCCCCAATGGCCGACGGCGGCGCGCAGGATCCGTGCGAGGTCTGCCGCGGGGAGGAGGGTGGGAGTACCGCCACCAAAGAAAACAGTGCTGAGGGGACGTCGAGGTAAACCGGAGGCGTCCAATGCCAACGACGCAAAGTCAAGCTCAGATACGGCCGTAGTAGCGTAGGCATCCTGCGAGGCGCCGCCGCCGAGCTCCGTCGCTGTATAGGTGTTGAAATCGCAATAGCCGCAGCGAACGGCACAGAAGGGTATATGGACGTAGAGCCCGAACTTGCGGTGCTCGACGCCGGCCAACACCTGCGGAGGCAATATGCCATCCGCAGGCGCCGGGTCGCCCAAAGGTAGGACGCTGGGCATTTATTTCTTGGCCTTGTCCTTGGACTCGTCGGTGGTCAGGGCTGCAATGAATGCCTCTTGGGGCACCTCCACGCGACCCACCATCTTCATGCGCTTCTTGCCTTCCTTCTGCTTCTCCAGCAGCTTGCGCTTACGGGTGATGTCGCCGCCGTAGCACTTGGCAAGAACGTCCTTACGGATGGCCCGGATGCTCTCGCGGGCAATGATGCGGGATCCGATGGCGGCCTGAATGGGCACCTCGAATTGCTGCCTGGGGATAAGCTCACGGAGCTTACCCGTCATCATGACACCGTAGGCGTAGGCCTTGTCACGGTGGGTGATGGCGCTGAATGCGTCCACTTGTTCACCTTGGAGCAGGATGTCCACCTTGACGAGGTCGGCCACTTGCTCGCCGTCGGCCTTCCAGTCCAGCGAGGCGTAGCCGCGGGTCTTGGACTTCAGGAGGTCGAAGAAGTCGAACACGATTTCGGCCAACGGAATCCAGTAGCGAAGCTCTACGCGGTCTTCGGACAGGTAGTCCATCCCCCGCATCTGGCCACGGCGGCTCTGGCACAGTTCCATGATGGAACCAACGAACTCGTTGGGCGCCAGGATGGTGGCGGACACCATCGGTTCGCGGACCTCGGAGATCTTGCCCGTAGGGTACTCGCTGGGGTTGGTCACGTGGATGACCTTCTTGTCCTCCAGGGTCACCTCGTACTCCACGTTGGGAGCAGTTGAGATGAGGTCAAGGTTGTACTCACGCTCGAGGCGCTCACGCGTGATTTCCAGGTGAAGCAAGCCGAGGAACCCGACGCGGAAACCGAAGCCCAGCGCTGCAGACGTCTCGGGCTCGTAAACCAGCGCGGCGTCGTTCAGCATCAGCTTTTCGAGGGCGTCGCGGAGTACCGGGTAATCCGTTCCGTCCAGCGGGTAGAGGCCCGAGAAGACCATAGGCTTGGCGTCGGCGTAGCCGCTGAGCGACTCCGATGCCGGCTTAGCCAGGTTGGTGACAGTATCGCCAACCTTGGACTGGCGGACGTCCTTCACGCCGGTGATCAGGTATCCCACCTCACCGACGCCCAAGCCCTTGGACGGTGTGGGCTCCGGGGAGCTGACACCAATCTCCAGGAGCTCGTGCGTGGCTCGCGTGGACATCATCTGGATGCGTTCCCGGGGGTGCAGCATGCCGTCAACAACACGGACATAGGTGACCACGCCGCGGTAGGTGTCATAGACGGAGTCGAAGATCATGGCACGGGCCGGGGCATTGGGATCACCAACGGGTGCGGGGAGGTCGCGGACAATCTTGTCCAACAGCGCCTCGACACCTACGCCGGTTTTGCCGGAAACCTTGAGTACGTCATCCGGGTCTCCACCAATCAGGTTGGCAAGCTCAGCCGCGTACTTCTCCGGCTGGGCAGCCGGAAGGTCGATCTTGTTCAGCACGGGGATGATGGTGAGGTTGTTTTCCATCGCCAAGTACAGGTTGGCAAGGGTCTGCGCCTCGATACCCTGGGCGGCGTCAACCAGCAGCACTGCGCCTTCACAGGCTGCCAGGGAGCGGGAGACCTCGTAGGTGAAGTCGACGTGGCCGGGAGTATCGATCATGTTCAGCGCGTAGCTGTTGCCATCGAGTTCCCACGGCATGCGAACTGCCTGGGACTTGATGGTGATGCCGCGCTCACGTTCGATATCCATACGGTCCAGATACTGGGCCTTCATGTCGCGTTGCTTAACGACGCCGGTGTACTGCAGCATGCGGTCGGCCAAAGTGGATTTACCGTGGTCGATGTGGGCAATGATGCAGAAGTTCCGGATGATGGCCGGATCTGTTGCGGCGGGCACCGGTGCGGTGCGGGCCATGGGAGACACGCAGGATCCTTACTGTCGACACTCGCGCGGTAATTCCTGCAACTGGGCATAGGCCAGCCGGAACACGCCGCGCATCTGATCCTCTAGTCTCCCATGAACCGGCGCTTCGCCGTACATTGCGTGCCGGGCATTAGCAGGAGCCAGCTGTAGCGTTGTTACATGGCTTTCGACTTGCGCCCCTTGGGCAAACTCATCCTGCGGTCCCTCAAGTCCTTGGGAGGCAACAGCACCAAGGCGGCCACCCCGGCAGGTGCCCGAAGGACGCAGACCCGGCCATCCGGCGTCGTACATCAGCCGGGCCCCTACCCCGGCGACTTTCGCGGTGCAGTTAAGGTCAACTACTCCCCCAAGCCCGATGGTCAACCGGACCCTGGCGAGATTGTGTGGGGCTGGGTTCCCTATGAAGAGGACCATACGCGAGGCAAAGACCGACCCGTACTCTTGGTTGGTCGGGACCGCGAGTGGCTGTTGGGCCTCATGCTGACGTCCAAGGACCACGACAACCACGCGCGGGCGGGCGAGTATGTCGACATCGGAACCGGCGCCTGGGATCGGCAAGGCAGGCCCAGTGAGATCAACGTGGGGCGCGTTATCCGGCTTAATCCCGATGCCATCCGGCGGGAAGGCGCCGTTCTGGGAAAGTCGCAGTTCCACGAGGTAGCCCGGGTTCTCAAGGCCGGAACTAGCCGGACTATGCGCCAGGTTCTGCGTGACCCCTGAGTTTCTGCTATCCTTTATAGCTGTGTGTCCGTGCAGGTCGACGGCCATACATGGTTGGCTGCCATAGGCATCCCCACGCCGCTCAGTCGATGGCCAACCTGAAAACCCTCTAGACCATTTCCGCATTAAAAAGAGAGTTCATACGTGGCTAATATCAAGTCCCAGAAGAAGCGCATCCTCACCAACGAGAAGGCTCGCCTGCGTAACAACGCCGTCAAGTCTGAGCTGAAGACGGCCATCCGCGCCGTCACCACCGCCGTTGAGTCTGCCGACAAGGATGCTGCTGGAACTGCACTTGTTGCTGCCAGCCGCAAGCTGGACAAGGCTGTCAGCAAGGGCGTTATTCACAAGAACAACGCTGCAAACCGCAAGTCGGCGATCTCCAAGAAGGTCAACGCACTCTAAGGTTTTCCAGTTCGACTGAGCTGATCAAAAGGCCGGCGCCCATTGGGTGCCGGCCTTTGGGTTTAACCGGAAGCTGCGGTGAACGCGCCAGCTTCAGCGGCGGCTGGCCGACGTGGCAATAACCGTGACCGCGTGCTCCACCGCATAGACAGGGTCACGCGATTCGCCCTTCACCTGGGCATCCGCCTCGGCGATGACTTGGATGGAGCGGATCAGGCCTTCCGGGGTCCAGCGGCGGACATCGCGCTGGGCCTGCTCCACAAGCCAGGGCTGCATGCCCAAGTTCTTGGCGATGGTGGCCGGCGAACCATTGGCTCCCGCAACTTTTGCCAGGGTCCGCAGCTTGGCCGCCAGTGCCGCAACCAAAGGAACCGGATCCACGCCGGTGGCCAGGGCGTGCCGCAGCGTGGACAATGCCACCGGTCCGTTGCCGGCCATGGCAGCATCGGCCACTTTGAACGCCGTAGCTTCCACTCGGCCACCGTAGTAGCGCTCCACGGTTTCGGCTGTGACAGCCGTGGTGGCGTCGGCAATCAACTGGTTGCATGCCGCCGCGAGTTCTGAGAGATTGGCACCCACGGCATTCACCAAAGCTTGGACGGCTTCGCCTTCAATGCGGCGTCCGCCGGACCTGAACTCGGAGACGACAAACGCCGTCTTGTCGGAGTCCTTCTTCAGGGGCTGGCAATCAATGACGGGCCAGCCAGCGGACTTAACGGCGTCGAGAAGTTTCTTGCCACGTACTCCCCCGGCGTGGCGCAGGACGAGGACAACGTCCTGATCCGGATGCTGGAGATAGGCCAACCCGTCGGCCAGGAAGGCATCGTTCATAGCTTCGAGGCCCTCGACCTCAATGAGCTTGCCCTCGCCAAAGAGCGACGGGGTGACGGTCATCGCCAAGGACCCCGACTCGTAGGCTCCAGCGTTCAGTCGACTGAGCTCAACGTCCGGAGTACTGGCCCGCACTTGGGTTCGGATCCCATCCATGGCACGGATTCCGAGGTACTCTTCCGGTCCCATGATCAGGACCACGGCGGCCGGCGCGGCGTCACGCCAGCTGACAGTGTTCGCCGCGACGCTCTTGCCCCGGGTGTTTTGGGCAGCAGCCACTGGTAGTTCCTTCCGGACGTTTATTTTGCAGGCTTCAAGTCTGCCATGTTTAGTGATCGTGCGGCTGCTTCGAGCTATGAGCCGACGACGGCGCACTCGCCTTTCAGTTCATTGGCCAAACGTTCGAGGTCCATTGTTGACGCCTGGCCGCCCGCGACGTTGCTGAGGTCCACAACCATCCAATTGGCACCACGTACCAGTGGCATTTTGCCCTGACTTGAGTCAGCCCACGTTTGGTAGCTTTACTCGAGGGCGCCTTGATTCGGGTACATGTCTATGTGCACAGTCTCCGAACAGAGCCCTCATCCATGGAGGTGAAAGACTGCAAGTCTTTGCTTGCTGGTTGCCGCCGTGACGCTAATATCCCACGCCTGCCCGGACTCCGGGAAGCCCAATCGTTGCCACCGTAGAACCCTCTCCGTTGCCGCGGCGCATGAGTTGGATCACAAGAGCATAACCTTCTCCCCGACCGGCGACACAGGATGAACCTGCTCCGTACTTACTTCTGACTCATAAATCAGAATCCACAGGAGCGAAAGATGGCCTTCCGATTAGCCAGCACCCAGTTACTGCGCGTCCAAGCGGTTGATGACGTAGGCGATATCAGCTCCCCCGAAATCCACATTGCCTTGATGTGCTTGATTGTCCTGGCGACAGCTCTGGCGGCCTTCCTGGTCGCCTGCATCTTCCTGCTGACAGTCCTGCTGGCAGCACTAGCGTTCCGTAAGAAGATCACGGCGCTGACCATTGGGCCGGAATCCATCCCGCCCGTCAGCCCGCCAACAAGCGTCGACTTGACTTCTAAATCTATATAGCTAGATTAGGCGTATGGAGAACTTGGGACGGATTACCCCGGCCACTGCACTCGTCCTCGAAGCGCTGTTGTCGGCGGAGAGCGTGTGGGGGCTGCAGATCGTCAAAGATACGGGCAAAAAGCCCGGCACGGTCTATCCGATCCTGGAGCGCCTCGAAGCCGCCGGCTGGGTCCAAGGGGAATGGGAAACTTCGGTAGAACGTAAAGGACCACGACGGCGTTACTACCGCCTCCTTGCCGACGCCCGTCCATTGGCGCAAGAGTTTGTGAGGGCGCAAAAATCAAGAACTCCTCCTTCTACGCACCCATCGCCTGCTTTCGGTAATCGTGCATGGGGCGCTGTATGAAGCCACAAGAGGCAGTCCTTGCAGTGTGCCTCGCGCTAACGCCTGCACGGCTTCGGCCGATCCGGGAAGAACAGTGGAGAGCCGATCTCCTGGACGGTCCAGGAATGGGCATATCTCCTGCCACTTTGCTGTTTGGTGCTGCATGCTCATCAGTGGCGTCGAGGTTTTACGACCTTACACATCGCGGTGGGATCATCCTGTCGCACATTACCAAGGGGGAAAACATGAAGCTCGTACTAGGCGCTTTGGGCACGGCAGTAGTTCTGGCTGGTGCAGTCGCAGTAAGCGTCCAAGCTAACGCCACAACTGGCCAGGATGACGTCTTTTCCTTCAAAGGGCCGGTGGCAGACCGGCCTATCGGCGGCTATGAAGGATGGTGGAACTCATCGCACTTGGACGGGACCCCGGCAGGCCCTTTGGAGACCGTGGCTGTAAACACGAACACCGGAAAGATCGTCGACTACTCCAACTGGGCGAAGAACGCGGCCGGACAGGTGCTGACGGCCGCAGATGCCACCTACAACGTCGTCCCGGATCCGACCTGGCCAGCCAGCTCGATCGTCATCATCGACACATCCACAGGAAAGGTGATCGAGGATTTCCCCGTGGACGAAAAGGGTCGGGTCATCTACACACGCGAAGACGGCTCGAAATTCATCGGATGACCTTCCGCTTTCCCTCAAAGAGTGGTTAGTGGTAAGTCGACATCGAGGGTCGAACACTCATCTCGTATAGCGCCCGCGGCCATGATGTGCTGCAAGCCGCCAAGAAAAACGCAGAACCTTGAGGTCGATTCCCAAGATCCTGCGTTTTTCTGTATCCTGCTAGGTCAGAACTAATTAATGTGCAAATAGAAGTCCATGGTTCCGTCGTTTGCAAAGCATTATTTTTTTGGTCGAAATCGCAAACAATACTGTAGAAGTCCACATTGTTGCAGATCGGGTTAGTGATGCGAAGCTCCCAGGCCGGGGAAAACGTTCGGGCTCCCAGGCAGCAACGGCTCTGGCAAAACCACCACCTTAAGAGGTTTGCTGGGCATCTACCAGCCCATCGCAGGGACACTCCAGCAAGCTCATTATCCCAAGACCCTCCGCCGCCGCCCGCCCACTCGCCGGGCAAGTAGTGGACAGACCAAGGCTGTGACTGCAGTATGGCTTGGACAACGAAAGGAAAGCCAGAAGTGATTTCCCTTAGGGAGATGGCTCTTAAGGAGTCCCACAAAATCTTCATGATTGACCGGTCGGAGCAAATCGAGTCGGTCTACCGGTTATCGGAAGGGCAACTTGAAGCAACGGCAGCCGGACATGAGTGCCCGAACTGGGACCAGAACGAATACCAGGAAATAATTACCCGGTTTGAGGACGAACTGCAGTGCGGTGGAGCAGCTGTAGGCGCATTCGATGATGAAATGCTGGTGGGCTTCGGCGTTCTGGCTCACAAGCGACTCGGCGTGACTGGAGACCAACTCCAACTCGACCTGATGTATGTCAGCCGCCAGTATCGAAGGCAAGGCATTGGTCGCCGGATCTTCGTGGCACTGAGCGAAATCGCCGCCCAACGAGGAGCAAAGCAACTGTATATCTCCTCCACCGAAACCGAATCGGCGGTGAAGTTCTACTCCAGCATGGGTTCTTCCCTCGCCTCGGAGGTTGATGCAGAACTCTTCGAGAAAGAGCCTGACGACATTCATATGGAAAAGCAGCTCTGAAAATGGGGTGCGGATTGCATCGCCTGCCGGAACTGGCGGAGGGAACTCCATGAAGTGGTATCGATACATCCACAGCGTCCTGTTCGTGGCCTCTTTTCTGCCGCTGTTGTTCTCCTTTGTACCGTTCTGGCAGGGTATTCTGCTGCCTCTGTTCGTGATCGTCCCGTACGCCATCAACGAGCTCGTGATCGCCCGGCGCGAGGCCGCGCGGCCGCGCGGCAGATAGATATCTTTACCGCATTGGCTATGGCCCTGGCAGTGACGTCCGTCCTCTGGCGGTCCCGCAAAACGAAAAGTGAGCACCACGACGAGTCCTCGTCGCACGCCATCCTAGAGAGCGGCCCCACATTATGCTAATGCCGTGGATAGAGTGCTGTTGGATCAAGTCGTCGAGACCGATTATGGGGCAGTTCGATCTCTACTGGGCTGGCTACGGCTTTGATGGAATCATCGAACGCTTCTTCGAGGGGCAGATCAACGGCTTGGCTGGAGCCGCTACACCGGATGGCGTCTACTTGCATGTCGCCCGTCGTTACGGAGGATCCGCCGTCTGTATCGTTTTGCTGAACGAACGACCTCCCATGGATGATGCTTCTCCCTGGGAGGATGTCGTGGAAGTGTCCTTCACCCTGCCCGATGGACACACGATGCGCCGGGCGTCCTGGGCGGGTGAGACCACCGGCGAACTAACCGACGTCGCACCAGGCAGCCACCGTCTCCGGGTCAGCGCGAGGGGCCGCGATGAGGGCGAAGTTCTGCATCACTTTCACCATGGGCAAGATGGCTCGTTCTCCTTGGAGCGGCTCCGATCTTGCCGTTACCCGCCTTGGTCACGGCTCGACCGCTCGTAAGGTTACGCGTCATAGTTGCCCCGGCTATACGGGCCAGCGAGAAGAAAACCGGGCTTAATCGGCCAGCACTGTGCCATAGCCGGCTTCCAAAGTCCGCATACGGTCTTCAGCCGCCGGCCCAAGTTTGACGTGAACCGCTGCGATGAGGGCCTCCACCAAAACGGTCGCCGGCACGATGCTGTCAAACGACCCCGCTGCCTCCACCCGTGCCGGCAGAACAACGTCCGCGTTAAAGGAAACCGGTGAGAGCCACGGGTCTGTAATGAGGATGATCTTGGCCCCCCTCGCCCGGGCTGCCTTTGCCATGTCAACGGTGTCTTTCTGGTAGCGACGAAAATCAAAGAAGACGCAGACATCGCGCTTGCTGAGGTCAGCTATGAATGTGGAGTCATTGTTCGGATGCTGGGCGTGCACCAAGGTGTTGGGCCGCATCAGACGAAGGTGCAAGTCCAAGTAGGTGGCAAGGAGGTGAGAGAACCTACCGCCGATCGAAGTAATTTGCAGTGAGGTATTGCATAGAAGTGCAACGGCACGGTCGAACTCATGCTCCGGCAGCGAAGCGACCGTGCTCTCGATGCCTTCGACAGCGGTTTCCGCCACTGACCGAGCCAATTCCGGAGCATCTGAGTCAGCGCGTATTTTGCCTTGAAGGGTCAGCGGGGATGCCCTCCGCGCCTGCACTTCTTCGCGTAGGGCATCCTGGAAGTCCCGGTACTTGTTGAAGCCCAGTCTGCTGACGAACCTGAGCACGGTGGGGGCACTGACATTGCCTTTCTTGGCAAATTCAACCGTGGACTCCAACCCTGCCGTCGGGTAGTTGGCGAGGAACACTCGCGAGAGCTTGTGCTCTGCCGGGGAGAGCGAACCCTGAATTTGACGGATCCGGTCCGCCAAGGTCAACCGGGCAGATTGGTTCTCAGACTGTTCAAATTGTCCGGACTGCGACATGGCATTCCTTTCTTGCATATGCGGCAAAGCTGGAAGTAGTTGTGACGGCCTCCGCTTTTGATCCCCATTCAATCAGGAAACCCAAAACAGCTTGACCGGTAGCGTGCGGTCAGCTCGTTGGGGCGACAACCAGCGGCAATTCATGGGCGGGCAGTAACGTCCTGGCGGCGCCAACGTATCCAGCCAGGAGCGCATGCGCCACATCATGGACATGAGAGTCGTGGGGCACGAAAGTGCTTGAGTGCAACCGTTCCCCGGCGCCGCTGGTACCCACGAACATCATCAATGAAGGCATCTTTTCCGAAAAGTACGAAAAATCATCAGAACCCGCAGACCTGAGATTACTGTCCACTTCCATGCCGAGAGCCAGCAGTAGAGGAGCCGTCGCCTTGACGATGTGAGCATCATTCTCCAGGACGGGTTCGCCTTCGGTGACGGTTACTTCACCACTGCAGCCGTGGGCCGCTGCAACCAGGCGGACCGTCTCGGCAAGTCGCCGCAGCACTTCCGTCCTCACGGGTGTGGACATGGTGCGAACCGTTCCGCGGGCAGCGGCAGTACCGGGTATGACGTTAGCCGCGGTACCAGCCTGAAGGGTGGCAATGGTGAGGACGACCGAATCCATGGGGTCCACGTTCCGGCTCACGATGTTTTGCAACGAGACCACAACGTGGGACAACGCCAGAACAGGGTCCGCTGCAATGTGCGGGTAGGCAGCGTGTCCACCCCGTCCCTGAATGTTGATGACGAACTCGTCCGATGAGGCATTCACGGCCCCCGGCGTGCACGCCACTGTCCCTCCGGGCAGCAGGGGCTGAACATGGGCCGCGACTGTGGCCCGCACGTCTTCCTCCGCGAGTATCCCCGTTGCGCAGATGTCCTTCGCCCCGGACGGGTACGTTTCTTCCCTGGGTTGGAAGACCAGTGCCATGGGGGTAGCGCCCGCTGTTGAGTGGACGGCCTTGGCCAAGGCAACAACAGCAGCTAGATGGACATCATGCCCACAGGCGTGCATGACACCTGGCCTTTGGGAAGCCCAATCGAGTTCGGACTCTTCCAACGCGGGAAGCGCATCCAGCTCAGCACGGATAGCAATCGCCTTGCCCGGCCCGCCAATTCGAAGTACAGCCCCTGTTCCGGCCACAAACCTGGTTGGCAGGTCCCCAGGTAAAGCGTTCAAGACCAGATCAAGGGTCGGCCCCTCGGAACCTGATAGATCCGGCATAGTGTGCAATTTGTGGCGAAGTTCTATTGCACTTGGGATCTCCCGGTCAATGCGACTCCTGAGCTCTTCAAACAGTTCAGAATTCACTTCTCCCCCAGTTCATAAACGCGCACCGCGTTATCCCTTCCGACCATGTGAACTACTCGAATGGCGTCCTCCTCTGCCCAGTCTCCATCGCGAACCCAGGCCCCCAGGACCTTCCTCATTCCTTCGCGCCATAGTCGCGCCCCGAGGTAATGGAGCTCCGGAGGCCCCCACGCATCCGTGGAAAACAGGATCTTGGAGAACGGTGCCAGTTCGAAAGACTCTTTGATCAGTTCCAGAGACTGAACGCCTGTGTAGTTGGTCCCAAGCCCGACATCGAAGTAGACGTGCGGGAATACCTGCGCGAGGTAGCCTGCGTGCCGATGATACGGATAGCAGTGGAGGAGAAGTACGTCCACCCTAAAAGGTTCAATCAGCTTCAACCAGGGAACCAGAAGCAACGGGTCACAGCGATCCAGACGCAGGTCAGGGTCGCCGTACCCAGTGTGCATTTGTATGGGCAGGCCGCGGTCGACGCCAGACCAGAGAAAGAAGCGCAAAAGCACAGGATCCGAGACACGGAGCGAGTAACCGGCTGCTACCAGCCGGAGCCAGGAAGCAGCTGCCTTCCCCACTTCTTCTTTGGACGGCCGGATTGGATCAAAGTCGAACCCATGACGGTAGGCGATGATGCTCTTGACTCCTACCGCGTTCTGCGTTGCCAGCGCCAGCCGGGCCGCATAAGCGTCAGCAAATTGGGCGGCTGATACGCCTTCCGAAGCGAGAGACTCCGCCACGGACTCGAGCCTGACAATCTCGCCCACTGAGCCTGAGCTGATGCTCTCCATCCCCGCAAGGCCGTGGATTTGATCACCGCGAAATCCGGTCTCGATCAGGAAATGGCCTATTCCTGCAGACTTGAGCAGGCGTGAGGTTACTTCGGGCGTCCCGAGCTCCACACGCCGTGCAAAGTATGCGTTGGCACTCGCATGGGCAGGAAGGCCCAGCAACGGCGCACACCAACGACGAATCGCAAAGCCCAACTGGGAGTCGAATTGCGTCATCCATTCAGGAACGGGCCTGTCGGACTCCGTCAGCAGTTCTTCCAGCGAAGATCGATCAACGTCATCCTTCAGCGCTCCATGGACGTGGTGGTCAACCAAAGGCATTTCCTCGATAGCGGACAGGAGCCCTTCGATGGGGTTAGTAGACATCAGACACCGCTTTGATTCGGGCAGCATCATCGAGGGCAGCCACATGGGCGAGCTCATGCCGTTTAACCGCCAAGTACGTTGCCAACAAATCCGGATGGAACCACGACGTCACGCTTTGGTCTTTTTCCAAGGCCAGAAGTGCGTCCTGGAGAGTAGCTGGGAGCCGAGGCACATCGTTCAATTCAGCCGGCCCTGCCGTCTCCGGAAAAACGTCAGGTTCTGGATACTCGTCACCACCTACGATTCCGGACATGCCGGCCCTGAGCAGGACACCAAGCGTGAGCCACGGGTTGGCGGTTGCATCGGCTGCCCTGTACTCAAGGTTGAATTGGTGCTCCGGAGCAGATCCACCTGCCGAACTCGTTGGACAGATTCGGAGAAGGGCCTCCCTGTTTCGTTCCGCCAGGAAGATGCCGCCTGCACTCCATCGATCCGGAGCCAGGCGCATGAAGGAAACCGGGCTCGGTGCTGTCCACGCCGTCAGTGCTTCGGCGTGACGCAGGATTCCTGCACTGAACCTGGATCCAACCTTGGATAGGCGGCCGGGACGGGTGGCGTCAAACAGAACCGGCCTACCGCCGTCGTCCACCAAACTGATGTGGACATGGACACCGGTACCAGTACCGTTTGGTTCCTGAAGCGGAGCGAAAGACGCTCTGAGGCCGCGTCGGATTGCCAAATCGCGGACCAATTCGCGTAAGAGCACCGCCCTGTCTGCGGCAGTGAGGGGATCGCTCGGTTCCACCGTGATTTCAAACTGGTTTGCCCCGTATTCAGGCAACCAGTTCTCCGGTGCGAGACCACAATCCGTCAAGAGACGCAGCAGGTCTGGTCCGAACGGATCGGCGTCGAGATGCCTACGCAAGGAAAACGGAGCTGATTGAGGCAGGCCCTCCAAAACGAACTCGTGTTCAAAAGTGGCGATAACGCGCAGGCCCGTTTGCTCCCGAAAGTCGCTGATGGCGCGGCGCAGGAAGGTCCTGGGACAGCAGTCCCAGTCGGTTCCGTCAGCTTGTGTTTGGTCCGCCACCAAGACCCTGAGCCGAGTCGTGGTGGGCCCGTCGGCAATGGTGATTTCGGTGGCTTCGTCCGGCATCAGGCGCAAGTCTCCGGTTGAGCCGAAGGCACTGCCCGGCGCAATGCTGCCGAAAGCCGAAATGCCGAGGTTCGCCGGCACCCATCCCAGCCCGGAGCGAAGAACGGAGCCGTAGGCTTCGCCAGGAGCACCCCGCCCCTTGACCTGCCCTGCGAGATCGCAGGTAGCAACGAAAATATCAGGGGTGTTCACGGGCGCCTCCGGCCAGTCGTGGGTTGTTTGATGCTGGATTCATTGCCTGAGACGCCGCAGTAGTCCATTGCGGATAAGGCGTACGTCTTTACTGAGGTGATGATCTGGTGGATCGGCACGTACTCATTTTCCGCGTGCGCGGTCCGGCCGACCCCGGGACCATAAACGAGCCCGTCGATACCTTGGGCATCCATCCATGTGAGGTCGCAAACACCGAGGAACCCCTCCTGTTTGGGTGGCGTGGCGAGGTCAAACCCGCCGACAGAATCACTGTGGGCTTTCATGACCGCGGGGATGAGTTCATGGCTGGCTGGCGCAGTGTATGGCGGCCATAGGAGCTTCCAGTCAAATTCGGGACGGTGGGCGCTTAGCCACGGATCGTTGGCGCAAGCTTGACGCACGGTTTTCTCGATCTCATCGATGACTTCGTGGTTGCTTCGCTCAGGATGGTGATAGACGCAGTATTCGACTGTAAGCGTGTCGGCAAGGAAGAACGGGACCAGGACGCCCTCCGGGTTTCCTCGGATCACCCCGGGCAAGAGATTGAAGTAGCCCGGCTGGAACAGGGGGTGCCTGTCACGCCGCGCCCAAGTATCTTCCAACTGCCGCAGGGCGTGATAAATGATCCAGAACTTGTCGATGGTGTTGACACCCAAAGCTTCGCCTTCAAGGGTCGGATGAATGGTCAGACCCCGCAAACCGGAGTGCGCGGCTTTGCCGACAAGGGACAGTGAGAACCACAACAGTCCTGGGGTGGTGGGAACCAGATTGGGAGGTGCGTCGGAGAAGTTCGACGGTTCGCAGACGATTGCAGCGTCGGCCGCATATCCTGCTTGCAAAGCTGCCGTTGTGCCCGAAAGGTGGTCACCGACTTCTTCTCCGACGACCGCCTGCAGCACAAGATCTCCTTGGAGCCGGATACCTGCGGTGGCTAAAGCGATGGCAGCGTATGCCGCGGCGACTGTGCCGGCTTTATTATCCGTAGCTCCCCTGCCATGGACAGCATCGTCGGTGATCAAGCCGGAGAACGGCGCATGGTCCCAAAGACCTTCCCGGTTTGGCGGCACCACGTCCACGTGCCCGTTGAGCAGCAGCGAGCGGCCGCCGCCTGTTCCGGCAATCCGCCCGCAAGCATTGTCCCGGCCCTTCTCAACTGCTACGAGTTCCGTCGAGGCACCGGCTTCGCGATGAAGATCAGTCATAAGAGCGCTGACCTCCCCCTCTGCGCCCACAAGCTTCCCGTAGTCCTGACCGGGATACTTAGGGTTTATGCTCGGGATCTTGACGGCGTCGGCGACAGACTGGACGATCCTGGGGGCTAAACGATCCACTGCGTCCAGGACTGCCCTACGCTGGTTCTGCTCATTTCGGGCCATGGCATCAACGGACATGGGTGGTTTCCTCGACTTCCGAATGTTGGCTTGCGGGTAGTTGGTTCGCTGTCTGGGCGGATTTGTTCCGGTTTCTTCGAAGAATCCTCCGCGTTCTGTCCAGTGCGTCTTCGAGGAGGCCCGAGATGCCGCTCGGGAGGAAAATAAGAACCAGCAAGGTCCCGACGCCGATGATGATCGCACGCGCTGGACCCAGGTCCGTGAGTTGGCGGTCGATGACTGTGACTATCAGCGCCCCCAAGACCGGACCCCAGATATGACCGGTGCCGCCGAGGAAGATCATACTCAAGCCAAGGGTGACGAATCCGAAGCTGAAGAGCGTGACGTCCGCAACGCGGAAGTAGGCAACGTAGAGGGCTCCTGTAACGCCGGCAACGGCACCGCTGAGGATGAAGGCCAAAAGATGCTGCCTGACGCGGTTCATTCCGCGGCTGACTGCGAGGCTTTCATTGTCGCGCAGCGCGATAAGGCTCTTGCCGAACGGGCTGCGTAGGGTGGCCCGCAGCAGGACCAGGAGCAGGACCACTGCCCCGCCGAGCAACCATAAGTAGCCCAACCCCGAGTACTTGGCGAAAGAAAAATCTCCTAGGCTCAGTGCCGGCACGCCTGTCAGACCACTGGATCCGCCGGTGATTCCGGGAATAGCCAGAACCAGGTAGTAGCACAACTGCACGAAGACGAAGGTGATAAGTGCGATGTAGATGCCGCGCATCCGTATCACCGGAATGTAAGCCAGTGCACCCGCCAGCCCTCCCGCAACCGTTGCCAGAAGGAGCCCGATCCACGGATTTACATCCCATGTAACTGTGGCAACGGCCATCGTGTAGCCTCCGACGCCGAAGAAGCCAACGTGGGCGAAGTTGAAGATTCCGCCGATGCCCAGCGTCAGGTTCCAGCTGGCGGCAAGCAGCGCGTAAATGAGCGCCGTCGCGGCCAGCAAGCGTGCAGAGCCGCTGATGACGACATACGGCAATAAGGCAGCGGCAAGCAAGAGTAACGGCCACGTAGCGAAGCGCTTGAGGGATCCAAGACTGTTCATTACGAACGTCCTTTCACTAGGCCTTGGGGGCGGACCAGCATGATGAGGACCAAGACGAGGAAGACGGCGACAGGGCTCCATTGCAGCCCGAGCCAGTACGTCGTGCCCGCTTCCAACAGGCCTATGGTGAAGGCGCCGACCAAGGTTCCCCACAAAGTGGCCGACCCGCCGAAGACCAGGACGACAAAGGCAGTCAGCAGGGGTTCAAAGCCTTTAGTGGGAGTAATGGTGGTGGTCGTTCCATAGACGAAGGCAGCGGCGCAGGCCAGAATTGATGCCACCGCAAAGACGCCGGCGTATATGCGCGCCGGCCTGATTCCGACGAGCATTGCCATATCCCTGTTTTGTTCCACTGCCCGGACGGCCATCCCCCACTTCGTTGTGCGCAGCAACATAATCAGTCCTATAACCAGAACTAAGGCCAGGCTCAGGGCGATGAGGGTGGAGCTCGCGATTTTTACATCGCCCATGGCAAACGTTGAGGTGCTCACAGACTTTATCTGCTTGTTCTGCGGTCCCCAGATCAGTTGTGCTGCGCCCTCCACTGCGTTGGCAATAGCGAGGGTGGAAACCATGACCAAGAGCGTTCCGTTTGGCCTGCTGATGAATGGCCGGACTGCGACGAGGTCCAGGAGCATGCCCAGCAAAGCCAGCAGGGGAACCGCAGCGGCGAAGGCGAGGAGAACCGGGAGCCCGACCTTCTCTGAGAACGTCCAGATGAAGTACGCGCCCAGCAGCAGGAGCGCACCGTGAGCGTAGTTGAAGACTCCCAGCGTGGACCATATGAGGGACAGTCCGCTGGCCATCAACGAGTAAAGCGACCCGAGCACGAGGGCTGAGACGAGGATGGAAAGGAGGGCGTCAGTCATGCTTGTCTCCTTCATTGGTGTTGGTTGCGGTTGACGCGTGGGAGCCGACGTACATGTCCATGACTTCCTCGTGGCTGGGCTTGACGTCTGTGGTTCCGCTGGAGACGATCCGTCCGAGCTCCACAAGATGCCAGCGGTCCGCGAGTTCGAAGAGGAATTCAATATCGCCATCGGCGACTATTAGCGACAGACCCAATCGGCGGACTTCGTGGAGTGTCTCAAGGATTTCGTACCGGATCTTGGGTGCCAGCCCGAGAGTCGGTTCATCCAGCACCAGGAGTTTGGGCTTTGCCATTAGGCCCATTCCGATGGCCACCATTTGGCGTTCTCCGCCGGACAGCGTGCCCACAAGTTGTCCGCGACGTTGCCGGAGCTTGGGAAACAGTTCCTGGACCATTTCCAGAGTCCCTTCCCGCTGACCCCTCGCTGCCGGGATGCCGCCTGCTAATGCCAGGTTCTCCCTGACAGTGAGCCTCGGAAAGAGCTGACTGCCTTGGGGCACATGCATAATTCCCTGGTTGACTATCCTGTAGGCGGGCATGCCGGTGATATCGCTGCCATCGAAGACAACCCGACCTGACGATGTCCTGCCCAGGCCTGAGATGGCGCGCAGGGCGGTCGTCTTTCCATGACCGTTGGGACCCAACAGGGCCAGTGCTTCACCCGGCATGACCTCGATGGAAAATGATCGGACCACAGGCAAGCGGCCATATCCTGCCTCAAGGTCATACACGCCGAGCAGTGGGCTAACTTTCTGCTGAAGGTGATTCACGCTGTGGCCTTCCCCAGATATGCCTCCATCACCCGCGGATCCGCAAGAACGGCGTCGGGGGTTCCTTCAACCAGGACTTCACCGGATGACATGATGATCATCCTCTTGGCAAGATCGCGGATAAGACTGAGTACGTGCTCAATGATCAGCAATGTCAAGCCGCCCTTCTGAAGTTCCCTCAGGAGCAGGATGAGTTCAGCCTGGTCCTCATCGTTGAGGCCGCCGGCCGGTTCATCCAGCATCAGGAGCCGCGGCGTTGAGACAAGGGCGCTCGCTATCATCAGCTTCTTTTTTGCAAGCAGAGGTATTTCCGCCGCCTTATCGTCCCTGTATCTGGTGATTCCTACGGTTTCCAAGGCAGTTTCCACGTCCCCCTTGGTGCGCCCGCCGCCAAGGTAGTGGTTGGCCACGGCGATGTTGTCTGAAACGCTCAACGACGGGAAAAGCTGTTCTGCTTGGAAGGTTCGACGCATTCCCGAGCGAGCGATTTTGTGCGCCGGGAGCTTGTCAATCCGGATACCATCGAAGAGAATCTCTCCGCCTGTCGGGCCGAACGGGACCCCGGAGATCAAGTTGAAGAGAGTACTCTTTCCGGCACCGTTGGGACCGGCAATCCCCAGGATCTCCCCCTCGCTGACATTCAGCGTGACGTTGTCCACGGCCACGAATCCACCGAAGCGGCGACTGACCTGCCGGACTTCCAGGAGGTGCCCGTTGGAAGTGCCCCGGGCAGATGACTCGGAGAATCTCATTTCATCCACTCGGGCCTGTGGAACGTGCCGTCGGCGAACTCTTCAGGAGCGATGTTCAGGCGTTTTCCGGTTTGGATTTGGTAATACGTCATCGGGATACCGTCCTTGCCAGCCACGGCCAGATGCGTTTTGGGATCAAAATGGACACGACCAAGCGCGGTTTGCTTGTCCAGCTTGCCCAATGCAGCTCCGACTTCCTCGCGCTTGTCAGGATCACCGACTTCCTTCACAGCGTCGGCCCACAAATGGACCTGTTCGTAGAGGCCGTAGCTATACAGGCTAGGTTCGTTCTCGTATGCCTCCGTCAGCTTCCGGGTGAGGTCCTTGGTTTCCGACAATGCTGGCAACGGGGCAAACGGAAGGTTGTAAAGCACTCCATCAGCGTTCTTCCCTGCCAGCTCAGTGAACTCCGGGACGCTTGGGGCGTACTGCGAAAATACCAAAGACTGAGTAGGATTCTGGCGGAACTGGGTGAGGAACTTTGACGCATTTGCGGTCAAGTAGTCGAGATTGATGATCACGGCCGGATCGACCTGCCGGATCTTGGTAATTTGCGTGGTCCAGTCGTCTACTTCCCCAAAGGGAACAGTGTCGGGCCCGGTAACTTCCCACCCCTTTGCCCTGAAGTTCTTCTCCAACCCGGAAGCTATGCCATTGGAGTACGCATTGTCGCTGGAGATGATGTAAACGCGGCGGTTAGTGAGCGGGAAAGTGCCATCGGCGTTCCATGCATCCAATTGTTCAGGGATGCCGGTGCTGTAGCCCTCGTATGAAGGGGCAAGGGACCAAACTCCAGGATACTTTTCTGGATTCTTGGAGATGATGTCCTGCGTCTGGGCACTGTTGCCGCTGAGCAGGTACGGAATTCCCGCTTCTGCCAGTTGATCGATTTCAAAGTTTGTGGTGCTTGCATAGCCGGTGAGCACTGCCGCGACATCGGGGTCTGAGGTCAGCTGCGTCACGGCGGCCGAGACCGCGTCCGACTTCTGGTCCCGCACGTCAAGGGCTTTGAGTTCAACATTCCTGCCATCGATGCCGCCCCTGGCATTGATTTCGTCGACTGCAAGTCGAGCGCCCTGTTCCATGAGCTTGCCGTCGGCAGCGGCCACACCCGTGAGCGGGGCCAGAAGACCGAGCTTGACGGCTTCTCCGGAAACCCCGGAGTCACCACCTTCACCGGTGGGGACGGTGCAACTCACCATCGACATTGCCATGAGGGTTGCCACGGAAAGAAGAAGTGAAGAACGTAATGGGGGCTTGATTGAGATGGACATAGCGCTCCGTAGGAGATGGGGATTTTGGTCCGGGTTTGGGAGTCATATCTGAAGACATTTGGTGGATGGCGACGCTGGAGTAAGTCGTCTATCCGACGGGCGATAAAGCACCGACAAGGCCGAACAGGTCCTTGGGATCGTCCGGATTGGCAACGAGGTCTATATCTTCAAAGAACTCGGAACCGTCCACGGAGTCCCGCACGTATCGCAGGGCTGAGAAGTCTTCCACAGCAAATCCAACGGAATCGAAGATGGTGATTTGATCTTCTGAGGTACGCCCTGGTGCCGCGCCGAGGAGGACCTTCCAGAATTCTGTGACGGCGAAGTCGGCCGGCATCTGCTGGATTTCGCCTTCGATCCGTGTCTGGCTCTCATACTCAACAAAGACGTCACCGATCTCCAGGATCGATGGGTCAAGTTCCGTTTTTCCGGGACAATCTCCGCCGATCGCGTTGAGATGGATTCCAGGAGCAATGTGCTGCACGCTGATGATCGTTGCCTGGGTTTTGTCTGCCGTGCACGTCGTGACGATGTCGGCACCCTGAACTGCTTCCAGAGCAGACGAAGCAACATGTATTTCGAATCCAAGGGGAATCATGTTGCGGATGAACTTGTTCACTGCGGCGGGATCGGTATCCCAAACCTGAAGCTTGGCCACGCCCAGCGCCGTTCTCATTGCCAGTGCCTGGAATTCTGCCTGACTCCCGGTTCCAATCATGGCCATGACACTGGAATCGGCTCGAGCCAAGACCTTCGCGACCATGGCGGACGTGGCTGCGGTGCGTAGCGCGGTAAGGATCGTCATTTCCGCCAGGAACGTTGGATAGCCGTTATGGACATCTGCCAGAACGCCGAACGCCGTGACGGTTTGGTAGCCACGGGCTGGATTGGAAGGATGCCCGTTCACGTACTTGAATCCGTAGGTCTCGTGATCACTGGTGGGCATGAGTTCGATAACGCCATATGGGGTATGGCTGGCTACCCTCGGAGACTTATCGAACCGGGCCCAGCGCCGGAAGTCCTCTTCCATGTAGTGAATCAGGTCTTTGATGATCGTTTCCGGGCCTTGGGATCTGACCCAACGGATCATGTTGCTTACATCAACAAAGCGCGTCATCTGCGCTCCCTTCTGGTTCGTGCCGTTCACGTCCTCGGGATCGGCTGAATCAATCATGCGTTACAAACCGTCCAAAGTCACTATTTCTTGTGAATTTGTTATGTTTCTTTCAAGCCCGCCCATAGCGAACCGGGCGTCGCGCAGCCAGGCAGTTCTGTGCGGTCCGAGCACAGATCACTTCTGCCGGGGGACTTTCCGCCTTAGGCACTTGCTTGATCGGCGGGGCTTATGGAGCCCTCGTTGCGTTTCCTTAGTTGCCCCGTCTCCCCCAACCCGATTCCGGGGGCAGCAATCAAGATTCCCCGGCCAGCGACCGAGGAGCACCACCACGACATCATGCAGCCCAACGATGCCTGCCATGGCTTGTGTAGGGTGGAGCGCTACCCAGACAACCAATAACGTCATCGTCGAGAAGGCCACCATGGACACAATCCCGGCCGGTCCTTCGGCCCATGGCAGGGCTGCCCCGGGCAAATGCGCGAAGAACCTGGCCACGCCGGCCACCACGCCCGCACATCCCCCGGCGACGGCTATGGGAACCGGTGCCAACCATGGCAGACCAACCGCCAACGGAACGGCAAGGGTCCCGAAGACCGTCACCGGGGCCACCAAAATGCCGGCCACCACATTGGCGATGAACGCGTAGGGAGTGAACTGCGGTTGAAGGGCCACAATCACCGGGCCGCACAGCAGCTGCGCAGACAACGGAACGGCAACGCCCGCGGCCAACCACCGTGGCACCCATACAGGGATCCATGACGCAACGTGAGCGGCCAGCAGGACAATACCCAAAGTCGCCAGCACGGACAGCAGGAACCCGACATTCGCCGCCATACTCGGATCAAGCAGCAAGAGAACAATGGTGGCTAGGCAGAGGAACGTCAAGGATCGACCCCGCAGCCCCCCAATCATGGCCGCCAGCCCGACAGTCCCCATCACAGCAGCCCGGAGCACACTTGGTTCCGGACCCACCATCACAACAAAAGCCGCCAGACCACACGCAGCAAAAGTGCCGGCTACGGGGCGTGTCAGCCTCAGGCATCGCGCCAACAGAATGAAGCCTCCCAGGACCAAGCTGCAATTAGCACCGCTGACCGCGGTCAGGTGTGTCATTCCGGTTGTCTTCATATCCGCCTCCAGACTTTCCGGAAGAGCGCTGGTGTCTCCTGTGACCATGCCCGGCATGAGCCCGGCCGGGTCCGGCGGCAACCAACTCGATGCTGCGACGAAGTGCCTCCGCACATCGGACGCGGATTGTCGGATATCAAGAGTCGACGCGACGACAACGGGCGCGGAGGACGCCGACAAAAGAGCCGCCTGCGTTTGTCCCTCCCGGACAGCCTTTACCGTTCCCGAAGTTCTGACCCGCTGCCCGGGCCGCACGTCTTGCCAGCCATTCCCACCCACTATCACCAGGTCTGCGGAACCTTGAATGACCGAACCCTTGGAGGTGACCTCAGCCAAGGCTGCATCTACCGACCACCTGTTTCCGCTGGCATGGCCCGACACGCGGACCTCGGTAGGAGCTCCTGTGATGAGCACGTGGATAAGGACACCACTCCCCTCTGCTACCGCCTCAGCGAGCGGCCCCTCTTCGCGCGTGTTGGCCATGGCAGCACAATCAACAGCCACTACAGCACCCAAGATGCATGCAAGGGCAATGGTGGCGGGGACCGTTCTGGCCCGGTGTAGGGCTGGCCGATGACGCCGCGCCCCCACCAACAGCAGACCCCCAGCCAAAGCAAAAACGCCCGCCAGGGCTGCGGACGAGGTTGCATCAATGAAAGCCCCGGCCAGGGCAACGGACCACGTCACCAGCACAGCGGGAACCAGCCTCAGATCCGTACGCCTCGATAACGCTGAGACCGCAGCACGCCTTGTCACCTCAGTCGAACTAGCCATCTTGGACCGTCACAAGGTCTTTGAGTGATTCCATGAGCTTGGGTCCTATGCCGTCAACCGCGTCAAGTTCGTCTACCGAGGCAAAAGGTCCGTGCTCTTTCCGCCAGTCAATAATTCCTTGCGCAGTCACCGGCCCGACTCTCGGCAGCGTTCCCAGTTCTTCCAGGGACGCAGTGTTGATGTTGACCTTGACATCTGCGGCCGCAGGGCCCGCGGCCCCTTCAGAACCGCCAGCACCGCCTGAACTTCCAGCAAGTGGAGCAGGCTTCGGCACCTCCCCGACCACCGGGACCTGAATCTTGGCCCCGTCGCTCACCACCTCAGCAAGGTTGAGGCCGTTGAGTTCCGCATTGGAAACAACTCCGCCTGCAGCCTCAATCGCTTGGAAAACCCGGCTGCCCATCGGCAAGGAAACAACACCGGGTTTCTGCACCGCACCGGCCACGTGCACGAGCACGCTCCCCCCAGCCTCCGTGGACTCTGACTGAGGGGATTCGGAAGTACCCCCCATGCCGGGCCCCGCAGAGGAGGAAGAAGTGAGGGGTTCCGTTGTTGGCTGCCCCACGGCCGATTGCCACAAGTGCCAGGCAATAATGGCAACTCCTACTACGGCAAGGAGGGCAGCAACCCGCCATGGGGTTCGCCAGCGGGTCCGCATATAACGCGTCCCGGATTCCGGGTCCGAATCTTCGGGCGTCGGATCCGGCTCGACGGGCAACTGTAATAGCGGAATGGTCTGGGTGTGCGTACCCAGACGGGATGCAAAACGCTGCCGGACTGCCTGCGCTGCGGCATCTGGGGAGGCATCCCGGTTCCGGCGTGGCATAAAACGAGCCTATGGCTGCCACCACTGTCACAGCGGGGACGAGGTGCCCTATGTGGATAAGACCAGCGAAGGATCAAGCCGTTGGCGTACTGCTCTCCCCCACGATGACCGCGAGAACGCCTAATCCTGCATGAGCTGCCAACACAGCCGGGAGGGCACTGATTTGGGGCGCTGGGCAGTCAGGACATTTTTCGTTCAGGCGGGCAGCCAAGGCTTCGGCCTCCAGCTGATTGCCAAAGTGGTGAACTGCCAATCGTTGCTGGCCTGCCGGGCGGGAGGCCACGTCCGCGGCGACGATTTCCTCAAGGCGGGCCACGGCTCGCGCAGCGGAACGGACCTTTTCGAGCGGAACGATCTTGCCGCCGTCGACCGCCAGGATGGGCTTAATGGCCAACACGGTACCGAACAGCGATGCTGCCGCCCCGATGCGCCCACCCCGCCTCAATTGTTCCAGGCTGGGCACGTAGAAGTAGACCTTGGTCCGCTCCATGCGCCGCTCGGCGAAGCCGCGGACTTCAGCCGAATCCTGGCCATCGGCCGCAGCCACCACGGCACTCTGGACTCCCATGCCTTGTGCCATCCCCACTGTGCGCGAATCAACCACTTCCACGGGGATGCTGACGCGCGCCGCAGCCAGCCGGGCGGCATCCGCAGTTCCGGAGAGTTCGGACGATATGTGGATGGACACCACGGATTCGAAACCGCGGCGCTGGGCAGCGAGGTAGGCCTGTTCAAATTGCCCGGGCGATGGCCGGGACGTTTTCACCGATGCACCAGAGGCAAGGGCGAGCGACAACGTCTGAGTGATGTCGTCTTCGCCTTCGCCGTAAATTTCACTACCGACCATAACTGGCATGGGAACGACCGCGAGGCGACCGTCAGCGGCAAAGGCAGAAACCCAGTCCGGCGGCAGGGCCGCGGCGGAATCGGTGACAACCGCCGTCTTGACGACGGCGGCCAGCGGCACGTCAGCGACAGGAACCGGCGCCGTGGGCTGCCGGAGGCGCGCCACTCTTTCCTTGAGCCATATCCATGCGGGTGGTTCTCGCTCAGGCACGCAACCTCCAAAGATGATGGCTGGCCGCCGGCAGAACGCCGGCGGCCGCACTATCCCTGCTAGGCAGGAACGATGTTCACCAGTTTAGGTGCCCGCACGATGACGGTGCGGATGCCACGGCCGTCCAGGGCACGCTGGACGTTCTCCGAGGCCAAGGCGAGCTCACGCAGCTCGTCCTCGGTGATGTCCGGCGAAACTTCCAAGCGGTCGCGGACCTTGCCTTGGACCTGAACCACAGCGGTGACGGTGTCCTGTACCAGGAGTGCGTCATCGTGCTTTGGCCAGCCGGCGTTTGCCACTGATGCGGGGTGACCCAGGGTGTTCCAGAGGTCCTCTGCCGTATAGGGCGCAAAGAGGCTCAAGATCACTGCAACGGCTTCCACCGCTTCACGAACAGCCGGGTCTGCGGCACCTGCACCCGAGTCGATGGTCTTGCGCGTGGCATTGACCAACTCCATGAGGCGGGCAACCACGACGTTGAACTTGTTGTTGTCCAGCAGTTCAGCGGCATCTGCGATGGTCTTGTGCGTCACGGTGCGCAAGGCACGGTCACCAGCGGCCGGATCAACGCCCGGTTCACTGCTGACGTCCTGGCCCAGGCGCCACGCACGGGCCAGAAACTTGGCCGAACCCGACGGCGAAACGTCCGCCCAGTCGACGTCGTCCTCAGGTGGGGAGGCGAAGACCATGGTGAGGCGAACGGCGTCGACACCGAACTTGTCCAACTGCTCGCCCAAATCCACGCCGTTGCCGAGGGACTTGCTCATGGCCTTGCCGCCGTTGAGCACTTGGCCCTGGTTGAGGAGCGCTGAGAACGGTTCGTTGGCTTCGATAAGGCCGATGTCCTTAATGACCTTGGTGAAGAAACGTGCGTACAGCAGGTGGAGGATGGCGTGTTCGACGCCGCCCACGTACTGCCCGACCGGCATCCAGTTGTTGATCTTTTCGGGATCGAACGGGCCTTCGGTGTAATCCGGCGATACGAATCGCAGGAAGTACCAGGACGAGTCCACGAACGTATCCATGGTGTCAGTATCACGCTGCGCTGCACGGCCGCAGTTGGGGCACTCAACGTTGACCCACTCGACGGCGGCGGCCAGCGGGGAGGTCCCCTTCGGCGACAACGCCTCGCCGCGCAGGTTGTCGGGCAACCTGACGGGCAGCTGGTCATCTGGAACGGGCACTTCGCCACATTCGCCACAGTGGATGATGGGAATGGGGGTACCCCAGAAACGCTGGCGGCTCAGCAACCAGTCACGCAGCCGGAAATTGACGAACTTTTCGCCGGTTCCGAGCTTCTCGAGGATCTCGATCGCTGCGGGAATGCCTTCCGATTTGGACAGCCCGTCCAAGTCACCGGAGTTCTTGAGCGTGCCTTCACCTGCGGTGGCAACGCCAGTCTCTGCGGGGTCTTCGGCACCAGTCTCCAATACTGCTCGGACAGGCAGATTGAAAGCTTTGGCGAAGTCGAGGTCGCGCTGGTCGTGGGCGGGCACGGCCATGATGGCGCCCGTGCCGTAGTCGGCCAGGACGTAGTCAGCGGCCCACACCGGGAGCTTTTCTCCGTTGAGCGGGTTGATGGCGTAGCGCCCGGTGAAGACGCCGGTCTTCTCGCGTTCGGTGGACTGGCGCTCGATTTCCGAGAGCGCCTTGACCTTTTCGCGGTAGGCCATGAGTTCATCGTGCTGTTCAGGGGTCACCAAATCCAGCGCCAGGTGAGCATCCGCTGCAACAACGAAGAACGTTGCACCGTACAGGGTGTCCGGCCGGGTGGTGAACACGGTGACTTCGCGCTCGGCACGGTCCTCCGTGGCTTCGATGACAAACCGCACGTGGGCGCCCTCGGAGCGGCCAATCCAGTTGCGTTGCATGGCCAGAACGCGTTCGGGCCAGTGACCCTGCAGCTGGTCCATGTCCTCAAGAAGACGATCGGCGTAGTCCGTGATCTTGAAGTACCACTGGTTCAGGGACTTCTTGGTAACAGGGGTGCCGCAACGCTCACAAGCGCCGTTGACGACCTGCTCGTTGGCCAGCACGGTGAGGTCCTTGGGGCACCAGTTGACGGGCGAGTCCTTGCGGTATGCCAGGCCACGCTCGTAGAAGCGCTTGAACAGCCACTGGGTCCACCGGTAGTACTCCGGATCAGAGGTGTGGAGGCGGCGGGACCAGTCGGCAGAGATTGCGTAGCGTTTGAACGACGCCGCCTGGGTGTCGATGTTCGCGTAAGTCCACTCGCTGGGGTGCGCGTTCCGCTTGATGGCCGCATTCTCAGCGGGCAGGCCGAAGGAGTCCCAACCGATGGGGTGCAGGACATCAAAGCCCTTCTGGCGCAGGTAGCGCGCCACGACGTCACCCATCGCGAAGGCTTCGGCGTGGCCCATGTGGAGGTCGCCGGAGGGGTAAGGGAACATGTCCAGCACGTAGCGGCGTTCCCGCGAACCGTCGTCGGCAGGCGTGAAGACCTTAAGGTCCTCCCAAACCTGCGGCCACTTGGCTTCCATCGCAGCGAAGCTGTAGACGCCTTCTTCGGGCGCTTCGGCTGCGGCTGTTTGTGCTGTTCCGGTCTCTGTCTCCGGCTGAACGCTCACTGCTGCCCTCTTCTGTTCTTCGATGGCGGTTTTGCCTCCTGCTGCGGTCCCGGATACCCCCGGACACACAAAAGCCCCTCGACAATGGAGGGGCGGCCGCACGGCTATTGAAAGCCGAGCGGCTAGCTAAGCAGAAGGATCGCACGCATAGATCTACAATAGCGCACGATCAAACGCTCCAGTCGCAACGAACGGCTTATGGAGCTGGCGATTGAGTTGATGGCAGCCGCGCCTCGCCCGGGTGTGGTGGGCACCCGTGGTGGGCCCCCCGGCTGCGAGGGCCCCACCGCGAGCTTGCGAGCGGCGGGAGCAGCTGGGGACGGGCGGGGCAGGCGCGGCTGCCATCAACGTCAGGTCAGACTACTTCACGTCTTCGTCGACCCAATCCATGGATTTGGTTACGGCCTTCTTCCAGAGACGCAACTGACGCTCCTGCTCCTCTGCCGGAAGCTGCGGCTCCCAGCGCTTGTCTTCGTTCCAGTTTGCGCTGAGCTCACCGAGGTCCTTCCAGAAGCCGACGGCGAGACCGGCCGCGTAGGCAGCACCGAGGGCCGTGGTTTCGACCACCTTCGGGCGGACTACGGGTACGCCGAGGATGTCTGCCTGGAACTGCATGAGGGCCTCATTGGCAACCATGCCGCCGTCGACCTTCAACTCGGTGAGCGGAACGCCCGAGTCGGCGTTGACGGCGTCGAGTACCTCGCGCGTCTGGAATGCAGTTGCTTCCAGTGCTGCGCGGGCAATATGACCCTTGTTGGCGAAGCGTGTGAGTCCGACGATGGCGCCCCTCGCGTCTGCACGCCAGTAGGGGGCGAACAGGCCGGAGAAGGCCGGGACGATGTATACGCCGCCGTTGTCCTTAACAGCGGCGGCCAGTTCCTCTACTTCAGGAGCGGAGCTGATCATGCCGAGGTTGTCGCGGAGCCACTGGATCAGGGAACCCGTGACGGCGATGGAGCCTTCCAGCGCGTAGTGGGGCTTGGCGTCGCCCAACTTGTATCCGAGGGTGGTGAGCAGGCCGTTCTTGGAGTGAACGATCTCCTCGCCCGTGTTGAAGATCAGGAAGCAACCGGTGCCGTAGGTGTTCTTGGCCTCGCCGGGCTGGAAAGCGGCCTGGCCGAAGGTTGCCGCCTGCTGGTCACCGAGGATGCCTGCTACCGGCGTTTCGCGAAGCAACTGTGAGGTGTGGACGTGGCCGTATACCTCAGAGGAGGACTTGATGGCCGGCATCATGGAAGCCGGGACGCCGAAGATGTCCAGGATTTCCTGGTCCCACTGCAGGGTCTCGAGGTCCATGAACAAGGTGCGGGAAGCGTTGGTCACGTCAGTGACGTGCACACCGCCGTCCACGCCACCGGTCAGGTTCCACAGAACCCAGGCGTCGGTGTTGCCGAACAGGAGGTCGCCGGCCTCAGCGCGTTCGCGTGCGCCTTCGACGTTGTCCAGGATCCATTTGATCTTGGTGCCGGAGAAGTACGTAGCCAGGGGTAGGCCGACCTTCTGTTTGAAGCGCTCGGGTCCACCGTCCTGCGCCAGCTCGTCGACGATCGACTGGGTGCGGGTGTCCTGCCAGACGATCGCGTTGTAGACAGCCTCGCCGGTGTTCTTGTCCCAGACGACAGCTGTTTCGCGCTGGTTGGTGATGCCGACGGCGGCAATGTCGTGCCGTGTCAGGTTCGCCTTGGACAGGGCAGAGCCGATGACCTCGCGGGTGTTGTTCCAGATTTCGGCGGGGTTGTGCTCCACCCAGCCTGCCTGCGGGAAGATCTGCTCGTGTTCCATCTGACCGGTGGACACGATGTTGCCTGTGTGGTCAAACACGATGGCGCGGGAGCTGGTGGTGCCCTGATCAATGGCGATGACGTATTGATTCATGGTGACGTCCTTGTCTTAGTTGTTAGCTACTCAAGTGGTGATCTACAGCGTGCGATTAAGTGAGGTGCGTACGGGACTAGCCGGCGATTGCAGGCATGATGTCAGGAACCCAGATGGCCACCAGTCCTGCGAGGGCACCGCCAGCCAGCGGCCCGACGACAGGGATCCAGGAGTAGGCCCAGTCGCTGGTCCCCTTGCCCTTGATGGGGAGGAGAGCGTGGGCGATGCGGGGGCCGAGGTCACGTGCAGGGTTGATGGCGTAACCGGTAGGGCCACCGAGGGAAACGCCGATACCAACAACGAGGAGGGCCACAGCCAGCGGGCCGAGGCCCGAGGGGGTGCCGCCGAAGGTCAGGATGACGAAGACCAGGACGAACGTACCGATAATTTCGGTGATGAGGTTCCACGGGGTGGAGCGAATGGCCGGGCCGGTGGAGAAGGTGCCCAGCTTGTTGGCCGCCAGGGGCTCCTCATCGAAGTGCTGCTTGTATGCGAGCCAGCAGACAACCGCACCCAGGAAAGCACCGAGCAGTTCAGCGCCGAAGTATGTCAGCGTGGAGGCGAAGTCCACCGGTACGCCGGGCGCATACTCTGCTTTGCCGTTGACCAGCAGGCCCAGCGTGACAGCCGGATTAAGGTGTGCACCGGACTTTGCGGCCACGAAAACGCCCGCGAAGACCGCAATACCCCAGCCCCACGTCACCATCAAGAATCCGCCGCTGTTGCCCTTGGTGCCTTTGAGCGCAACGTTTGCCACGACACCGCAACCCAACAGGGTCAGCATCATGGTTCCGAATACTTCGGAAAGGAAAACAATTCCAAGAGACATCTTTGACTCCTCATTTTTCTGTTGTCAGCCCCCTCGCGGGTGAAGAGGCTGTTGGGACGGTTCCGTTGTCTCCGGAACCGTCCCGGTGTGGTGGTCCCCTGGCGGGCCCACCTACCCCATTCCGTCCCTACCGCGTGCTGGGACGGTCAAGCTGTTTCCGCTGCTTGGTGTCAGGCTACGAGACTGTGCACGTCAACCTTGTGGAACCGCTGCAGTACTTCCTGGGCGTGGCGGATTTCTGCCTCTCGGGCCGCGGCGTCCCAGCCGAGCGGCTCGGCCAACGCTGCGGCGATCTCATTGAGCAATTCACCGGTAACCAGGCCACGGAAGGCGAGCGACGTTCTGCGGATGAGGACATCCACCAGGTGCCCGATCTGCTCGTGCTCAGCCATGAATGCCAGCTCCCGGACGCTCAATTCGCGGGTGGAACGCAGCGGCGCGTCATGTCCGGCTTTCAGGTAGTCGATGACGGCATCTGCGCGCGTTCCGTACCGGGTCAACAGGACGGCTACACGGTCAGCGTCCAACCCCGGGCCCATGTGCTTCTTGATCCATTCCTGTTCGCCTTGTTCAGTGGCAGGGAAGCCGGAGCCTCCGCCGATGGCGAGCTTCGCCGTCGAGACCTTGCGTTCCATGCCCAGTTCGCGGAGGACGTCATTGGTCATGTGTTCGGCCAGAGCGCGGAATGTGGTCCATTTGCCGCCCACCAAGCTGAGTACGACGGCGGCCTTACCGCCTGGCGTTGAGACGGCACCGTTGCCGGTGCGTACGCTCCGTTCGATGCGGTAGTCGCGTGAGACGAATCCCGGCTGCGTTTCGTCGTGGCGGGGCAACGGACGGACACCGGCGAAGCTGTACACGATCTGCTCGCGCTCCACCTTGATGGTGGGGAACACATGGCCAACCAGGTCGAAGAAGTAGTCGACTTCTTCTTCCGTGCACACAGCGTCTTCGGACATATCCGCATCCACATCGGTGGTGCCTACCAACACGCGGTCACCCATCGGGTAGATCAGGACGATACGGCCATCGGTGTGCTCGAAGAAGATTTCCCGGCCGTTGCAGGCGGCGAGGAGTTCAGGGTGGTCCAGGACGATGTGGGAACCTTTGGTGCCGCCCATGAACTTGCTGACGGCGCCCATGGCCTGGTTGGTGAGGTCCACCCAAGCGCCCGTGGTGTTGACGATGACGTCGGCCTGGAAGTCGAATTCCTTGCCGGTGAGTTCATCGCGAAGCCGGGCTCCGTCCGAACCCATGGATACGAGCGAGACATAGTTGCTGGCGCGGGCGCTTCCACCGGAAAGTCCCCCGCCCCGGCCCGCTTTCTCGCCATCCTGCAGGACGTCGAGGGTCAGTCGTTCCGGGTTGTGAACGGAGGCATCGAAGTATGTTGCCGCGTACTTGATGCCGGAGTGCAACTTGGGAAGCTCGGCCAAGGCCTTTGTCCGGCCGCGGAACTGATGGCGGGGAACACTGCCGCCGTCGCGGGAGAAGAAGTCGTACATGCTCAGGCCCACCTTGATGAGGAACGCCCCGCGCTCCTTGGGCTTGCCTTGTTTGTGGGTGAGGAAGCGCATGGGCGCGGCGAGAATGCCGGAGAACGTGCTGAAAATCGGGATGGTGGTCTGCAGCGGCTTCACGTAGTGCGGCGCAATCCGCAGGAGCCGGTTGCGCTCAACTACGGATTCCTGGACCAGGCGGAACTCGCCGTTCTCGAGGTAGCGGATGCCGCCGTGGATCATGTGGGAAGAGGCACCGCTGGCGCCTTGGCAGTAGTCACCGCGTTCAACAAGTGCCACGTCGACGCCTTGAAGGGCGAGATCGCGGAACGTTCCGACACCATTGATGCCACCGCCGATGATGAGTACCTTGGCCGAGGGCCGCTCCTGCAGTGCAACGACGGAGTCGCGCTGCGTGTGCTGTGAGGTACCGGAAATCCTGTTGTGTCCCAAAACTGCTCCCTTGGGCTTGGTTCGTGCGCCGCGCCACTCGCTGCTGCACCGTTCACCACTAATCTTGCGAAGGTGGAAAATGGAGTCAAGCTATTTGCACAAACGTGCAGTAAGGAAATGAGATGGCACGATCACGTCACTCGGATGCGCTCCGGGCTGCACAGATGTATTACCTGCAAGACCTGACCATGGATGCCATTGCCCGAGAGCTGAGGACATCCCGGTCCACGGTGTCCAGGCTGTTGTCGTCGGCGAGGGAAACGGGCCTGGTTCAGGTCCAGATTCGAAGCCCTTTCGATACCGGCCCTGAGCTGGAAAGCCAGATCCGGAACCAGTACGGCGTGGACGTTCACGTGGTTCCGGTGCTGGACACGCTCAACGAAGCAGAGACCTTGGACCGCGTAGCCATGCAGGCTGCACGAACAATAGGCCCTCTGGTGGACTCGAATGCCATCATCGGCGTGGCTTGGGGCGCGACACTCAGCGCCGTTAGCCGGCACCTCACCCGCAAGGTGACCCACGACAGCATCGTGGTCCAACTCAACGGCGCTGGAAACATGCAAACCACCGGCATTACGTATGCCAGCGACATCATGCGCCGCTTCGGTAGTGCCTACGGGGCGCGGGTGGAACAGTTCCCTGTTCCGGCATTTTTTGATCACGCCTCCACCAAGACGGCCATGTGGAATGAGCGCAGCGTGCAACGCATCCTGGACTTGCAGGCTCGCATGAGCATCGCGATCTTCGGCGTCGGATCAGTAGATTCGGACTACCCAAGCCACGTCTATGCCGGCGGCTACCTCGATGAACACGACCTCACCATGCTGGCCGCCGACGACGTCGTTGGAGACGTAGCCACGGTCTTCTTCCGGAGCGATGGATCCTCTGACGGCATTACTTTGAATGAGAGGTCAACCGGTCCCGGCCATGAACAATTGCGGCAAGTCAGGCGACGGATCTGCGTGGTGTCGGGTGCCTCCAAGATCAATGGACTCCAAGGAGCGCTGGCAGCCGGGCTGGCCACGGACCTCATTTTGGACGAAGCCTCAGCGCGACGCCTTGTCAGTTTCAATGGCCACTCCTGAGCAATTGTGCAAGGAATGGGTAGAGTCGTTGCTATGAGATCCCCATCCAAGCTGGCATCGAACAGGCTGGCACTAAACAACGGCGTACAGATGGACCGCCTGGGATACGGACTCTATAAAGTGCCGCCCAAGGACGCCGAAGCATTGGTAGCCACCGCCCTGGGTGAGGGCTATCGGCGCTTTGATACGGCCGCTATGTATGGCAACGAAGTAGGAGTGGGCCGTGCTCTCGGCGGCGCCATCGGGGATGCTGCCGAAGCCAACAGAGGTACCGGTGGCTCTGGCGAGTCGGTTCACGCACTCGCCCGCGAGGACCTCTTCGTCACTACCAAGGTCTGGAACGACGACCACGGCTACGACGGCACCCTTCGCGCATTCGACACGTCCATCTCCAACCTTGGGCTCGACTACGTTGACCTCTACCTCATTCACTGGCCGTGCGCCGGCCGGGGACTGTTCGTTGAAACATACAAAGCCATGGAAACCCTCTACAGGGAGGGCAAAGTGCGGGCCATAGGTGTTTCCAACTTCCAGCCCGGACACCTTGACGAGCTCATGCAAAAGGCAGAGGTTGTTCCCGCGGTCAATCAGATTGAACTGCACCCCTGGCTGCAACAGACCAGGTTGCGGACATTGCATGAACAGTTGGGGATCGCCACTGAGGCCTGGAGCCCCCTCGGCCGCGGGCAGGTCCTGGCCGACCCCGCCATCGTCTCGCTGTCAGAAAAGTACAGCCGGACGCCGGCCCAAGTCGTTCTGCGGTGGCATCTTCAGCTGGGGAACCTGGTCATCCCCAAAGCGAGCTCGGCAGGACGGATCAAGGAGAACTTTGCCGTCTTCGATTTTGAACTGGACGCCGCTGACATGGACGGCATAACCGGGCTCGAACGCCATCATCGAACCGGGTCCCATCCGGACAACGTGAACTAGGAACAACGTATGGACAACGTGGACACCGCGCACTCGCACCAAGGCGCGCAGGCCCCCAGCGAATTCTTCAGCAAGTCCTTGCCCGGACGGACGCGCGGCTCCGATGTGGAGGTGGACGGCAGCAATGTGGCGTATTGGACGTACGAACCGGTCAACGAAACACCTGCCACCCGCACCATCCTGGTCATCCATGGCTTCCGGGGAGACCACCACGGCTTGCTGCGCGTAGCCGACCACCTTCCTGAAATGCGGATCATCATGCCGGACCTGCCAGCCTTCGGGAGCTCGGAACCCTTCGTCGCGGATGAACACAGCGTTGAGCGCTATGGCAAGTTCATCTCCGGCTTCATGTCCGCGCTCGGTCTGGATGACAAGACTGTCCTGCTGGGCCATTCCTTCGGCTCGATCGTGGCCAGCCACTTTGCAGCAGCGAATCCTGGAACCATCTACCCGCTGATACTGATCAACCCCATTGCGGCACCCGCATTGGAGGGTCCCAAGGGCATCATGACCAAGCTTGCCGTGCTGTACTACCAGGCGTCGGCCAAGCTCCCGCGCCGCGTGGGACTCGCGGTCCTCCGAAACCGTGCGATCGTCCGGGTCATGAGCATCACCATGGCCAAGACCAAGGACAAGGCCCTCCGCCGTTTCATCCACGGCCAGCACGACGCATATTTCAGTGCCTTCGCAGACAGAAAAAGCCTGCTCGAATCGTTCAAGGCCTCCGTCTCAGGCAACGTGGCCGAAGTCGCCGGGAAACTAACCCTTCCCGTGCTGCTGATCGCCGGCGAAAAAGATGAGATCGCCACTCTTCCCAACCAGCACAAACTCATGAAGCGCCTCCCTGACGCAAAGCTGGAAGTGATTCCGGCCGTCGGGCATCTAATCCACTATGAGACGCCGGTTGCAGCAGCAGCAGCCATCCGCACCTTCCTGGAGGAACATCCCGCGTGAAAATTGTCATCGACGCCCGCTTTACCAGAACGGACCACCACGATGGCATTAGCCGCTACGGTTCCAGCCTCATAGCCGCTACTTCCAAAATCGCCGATGTCACCATGCTGATCAGCGACAAGCGCCAATTGGCTCTGCTGCCTGACGTTCCGTATGAGATAGTCAACAGCCCGTTGTCCCCCTTGGAGTTGTTCGTCGCGCACAAGATCAACCCCCTGGGTGCCGACGTCGTGGTGTGTCCCATGCAGACCATGGGCACCTTCGGGCGCCGCTACGGACTGGTACTCACCCTCCACGACCTCATTTACTACGAACACCCGACTCCCCCAGGCTTCCTGCCTGCACCCGTGCGCCTGCTGTGGAGGCTCTACCACAAGGCGTTCTGGCCGCAGCGGATCCTGCTGAACCGCGCGGATATTGTGGCGACAATCAGCCGCACCACCGAGGCCCTCATGGCCAAGTACAAACTGACAAAGCGTCCCGTGCGGATTGTGGGCAACGCACCCCAACCCGGTCAAAAGCCCCGCGAACCCGAAGCCGGTGCAGACAAATCCCTTCTCTATATGGGATCGTTCATGCCCTACAAGAATGTGGAAACCATGATCCGGGGCATGTCCGAACTGAACGATTACACGTTGCATTTGCTCAGCCGGATCACCCCTGAGCGCAAAGCTGAGTTGGAGGCCATGGTTCCCGACCGAGCCAAAGTCCAGTTCCACAACGGTGTAACTGACGCTCAGTACGACGAACTGCTGCTCAGGGCAACTGCGCTCATCAGCCTTTCCCGCGCCGAGGGGTACGGTTTGCCGCTGGTGGAGGCCATGGCGCTGGGTACCCCCGTCATTGCAAGTGATATTCCCATCTTCCGCGAAGTAGGCGGCGACGCCGTCAGTTACGTAGATCCGGAGTCGCCCTCGGAGTTCGCGGCAGCGGTGACTGCGCTGGGCGACGATACACTCTGGCAGCAGCGCTCCCGTAGGTCAGCCCAACGCGCGTCCGAGTTCAACTGGGACGAGTCGGCGCGGCAGCTCCTGGCTACGGCGGAAGAAGTCGTGGCCCGGCGTCAACGGAAGGGGTAGCCACGGGCCCAGCCACGGCTTAGAGGACGTCTACACCATCCAGACGCAGCTGCACCGGGCCCGACGTTCGTTTGGCTGCGCTGGCCACCTTCACGGCCCGCATGGCACGGGTAGCTGCCGCAGCGTCAGCGTAGGGAATGAAGTAAAGCGTCCTGACCTCCGCATCGGTCTCATCGGCTGACGTTTGGGCACCGCCGAACAGCTGCACCGGCGCAGGTCCGGCTTTGCGAAGTTTCGCTGCCGACGCCAGCTCGGTGTTGGCTTCCAGCGCGTCACTGAAATGCACGACGTCGGCCCTTGCGCCGGTTACGGAAGCCACCCGGACCGCTGGGGGCAGCTGCAGTTCCTTCCGAAGCGCCAGTTCACGTGACGCGTAGCCGGAAGCGTCCCACCGCAACAGCGCTCCCGTCGCCGCGGTGTCGTCAGCGGTAATCACCACGAGTCCACCTTGACTGGCCGGCTTCACGAGGGAGGCGGCATTGAACCATCGGCGAACAGTATCCTCCCCCGCCCTGAGGTTTTCCCGACGGAGCAGCGAATTCCCGTCCAACAACAAAGCGGCTGCATAGCCGTAGGGAGCCACCGGCTCAGCGCCTACCGTGGCGACCACCAGGGCGGGCACATCCGGGACCGCGGCCTTGATGTGTTCGCCGGAGGACGTCACCACGGCTTTGCCAGGAAACGCCCGCCCCAACTCCTCGGCCGTCCGCATGACTCCGGCCGCTCCCCGACGCAGCTTTGTCCCGCTGCAGTGGGTGCAACGCCATTGAGGAGCCGGGGTGGAGCACCACCGGCATGCCGGCATGGCGGAACTGCTGGACACGGCCAACGGTCCCTGGCAGGCGTTGCAGCGTGCCAGTTCCCGGCATGTCTCGCACACCAAGGACGGGGCGTATCCCGCCCGGGCCACCTGAACCAGAACCGGGCCGCGTTCCAGGCCTTCCTTGGCCGCCCGCCACGCTGCACCGGGCAAACGGGCAATGCGCGCTAGGGGGTCGCGCTCCTGTTCGAAGCTGTCAGCCGTGTTGAGGACCCGGGGCACAGTGGAACGGACTGTGGTTCTTGGTGCCTCGATGGGCACCGCCCACTGCCTTTCAACAAGGCGTTGGAGTTCGGTGCTGCGGCTATGGGAAGCCATGAGGCAGGCGGCGTTCTCCTGCTCGGCCCGCAGGAGAAGGACCTCCCTGGTGTGCGCATAAGGAGCCCGTTGTTCGATGTGGAGGTCATCGCCGTCGTCCCAGCACACCACCAAGCCAAGGTCGCGAACAGGAGCGTACGCCGCCGAACGGGTACCGATAGCAACACCTGCAGATCCGCTCAGCAGACGCAGGAAGTTCCTGTAGCGGGGAGTCTGGCCATCATCCGCGGTGAGCCGGGCGACGTCGGAAGATGGCAAGACATTGGCCAGCGCGACCTCGAGTTGCTCAAGGTCGCGGTAGTCGGGAACTACCACCACCGCGCCTCGCCCTGAGGAACGGACCGTCGCAACAGCCGAGGCGACGAGCGCCGGCCAGCCGCCAGGACCGAACCCCTGAAGGGCCGTGAGGACCGCCCTTGGCGAACCGCCACTGGCGAGGTGCTGCAGGTATGGCGATCCGTTGGAGTAGGAAGTCCAGGCATGGGCATCCCTGAGCGGTTTCAGGTCCACCACGCCGGCATCGAAATCTCCGAGCAGTAGTTCCTTCTCCACCTTCGCCACCCGCGGAGGAACAGCCGTACGAAGGACATCGCTGAGCGTACCGGCGTACCGGGCAGCGACTTTGCCGGCCAGCTCTGCAATACGCGGGGTTAGGACGGCAACCGGAGACACAACCTTGTGCAGGGCCGTCAGCGGGTGCGCTGCATCCGACGATTCACGCCGCTCGATGACATAGCCGTTCAATTCCTGTCCGTTGAACTTGACCTTCACCCGGACGCCGGGAACAGCCGAATCAGCGAGCTCGGCGGGAACGCTGTAGTCAAAAGGCCTGTCCAAATGTGGCAGGGACGAGTCCAGGACGACGCGGGCAACGGGATTCTCAGCCGCCAAAGGAGGTCCGTTGGCGGGCAGCCGATCGGGAAAACCTTGCAATAGCGAGGGTTGAAGTAACGACGGCTGGGCCTCGTGTCCTGCCATGTACTTCACCTCCATTCATCGCGCGGAAAACCACCGCGCACCATCAACGCAGAATGCCCGCAGCGGGATCGACCCGCTGCGGGCATCTCTCTGGCTCCAGCCAACCACGAACCACCGACAAAACAACATCGGAGGCAAGGACCTTCCGGGAGGGACAGAAATCAGGCGTTGAAGTATTCCTTCAGGTCATCCACCCGGTCCAGGCGTTCCCACGTAAAGTCGGGGTCGTCGCGGCCGAAGTGACCGTGGGCTGCCGTCTTGGTGTAAATGGGCCGCTTGAGGTCAAGGGCATCAATGATGGCGCGGGGCCGGAGGTCGAACAGTTCGTCGATGGCTTCGCTGATGCGGGCCGGATCAACGGTTTCCGTGCCAAAGGTCTCAACGTACGTTCCAACAGGGCGTGCCTGGCCAATCGCGTAGGCGATCTGGATCTCGGCGCGCTTTGCCAGTCCTGCAGCCACCACGTTCTTTGCGACCCACCGCATGGCATAGGCGGCCGAGCGGTCCACCTTTGACGGATCTTTGCCGGAGAAAGCCCCACCACCGTGGCGGGAGAATCCACCATAAGTGTCCACGATGATCTTGCGGCCCGTGAGGCCCGCGTCACCTACAGGGCCGCCGATGACGAAGGCACCGGCAGGGTTCAGGATGTTCGCAGTGCGTGCGATGTCCAGGTTGGACGACGACATGACGGGGTCGATCACATAGCTTGCAAGGTCCGCGCGAAGCTGCTCAAGGCTGGCCTCTTCTGCGTGTTGGCTGGAGATGACCACAGTTTCAACGGAAACCGGCCTGTCGCCGTCGTAGCCTACCGTGACCTGGGTCTTGCCATCAGGGCGGAGGTAAGCCAACTCCCCGTTCTTGCGGACTTCGGTCAGCCGCTCGGACAGACGGTGGGCAAGCCAGATGGGCGTGGGCATGTACGACGCCGTCTCATCGCTGGCGTAGCCGAACATGATGCCCTGGTCGCCTGCGCCCTGGAGGTCGTAGTCGTCCTCCTGGCGGCCTTCACGGGCCTCGAGTGAGTTGAACACGCCACCCGCGATGTCGTTGGACTGCTGGCCGATGGACACGGACACACCGCAGCGGGCGCCGTCGAAGCCGTTGGCGGAGGAGTCATACCCGATGCCAAGGATGGTCTCGCGGACTATCTGCGGAATTTCCACATAAGCGTCGGTAGTGACCTCACCAGCCACGTGCACCAAGCCCGTTGTGGCCATGGTTTCAACGGCCACACGGGATTCAGGATCCGCAGCCAGCAGCGCATCCAGGATGGCATCGCTGATTTGGTCGCAGATCTTGTCCGGGTGCCCTTCAGTGACCGACTCGGACGTGAAGAGCCGGAGTTTGGACGGGGTGCCATGGTGTTCATGGTGCAGCGGTAAAGTCACTCGACCACCTTACTGGGTTGCGGGACGGCGGCATCTGCCGTGTGTCCCTTTGCTAAGAATTCGGGTGTGGGATCAGTTACACGGCTGGAAAGACCCGCGTGAGCTCGGCGCCCACCCGATCAATCACAGCAGCGGCGACGTCGGCCTTGGAGCCAGCGGCCGACTGCGGTTCGGCTCCATGGCCGGAAAGGATAACCACGGAATTGTCGTCCTGGCCGAAAACGCGGCCAACGCCCACCTGATTAACCACCAGGAGGTCGCAGCCCTTGCGCTTGAGCTTGGCCGTTGCGTGCTCCAGGACATCGCCCTGGGCGTCGCCGGTTTCGGCCGCGAAACCGACGATCAGCTGCTGACCGCCTTCGGCGTTGCGGCGTTCCACGAGCTCATGCAGGATGTCCGGGTTCCGGATCAACCGCACAACTGGGGCGTCCTCGCCGTCGACCTTCTTGATTTTGGTGTCCGACACCTCTGCCGGACGGAAGTCGGCGACTGCGGCAGCCATGATGACGACGTCGGATTCCACCGCCGCTTTCAGCGCGGCCTCGCGCAGCTCCAACGCCGATTCAACGCGGACAAGCTCGACGCCGGCTGGCGGCTCGACGTCCATATGAGCGGCAAGGAATCTCACAGTTGCCCCGGCAGCCAGGGCTGCCGCTGCCAATGCCGCACCCTGCTTTCCCGAGGACCGGTTACCCAGGAAACGGACAGGATCCAGCGCTTCCCTGGTCCCGCCGGCTGAGATTGTCACGGTGCGGCCCGCCAAAGATGTGTGCGTGGCCGGCGATGCCTTCGCGTCGCCGTCCACGGCAGCCTCGGCCAAAGCCATGGCAGCCGCAAAGATCGCTTCCGGCTCAGGTAAGCGGCCCGGACCTGAGTCAGCACCTGTGAGGCGCCCGGACGCAGGCTCGAGCACCGTGACGCCGCGACTGCGCAACGTCTCTACGTTGGCTTGCGTTGCGGCGTGCTGCCACATTTCAGTGTGCATCGCCGGGGCGAAGAGCACCGGTCCGTGCGCCATGAGGAGCGTGTTGGTGAGGAGGTCGCCTGCTTGCCCGGTTGCGGCCTTGGCCAAAAGGTCAGCTGTGGCGGGTGCAACCACTATCAAGTCGGCCTCGTGTCCCAAACGGACGTGGTTGACCTTCTCAACGTCGTCAAAGACGCTGTTACTCACAGGGTTGCCGGAGAGAGCCTCCCATGTGGCCACTCCGACAAATCGGGTTGCTGCTTCCGTAGGAATGACCGTCACCTTGTGACCGGCTTCAGTAAAAAGCCGGAGGAGCGATGCAACCTTATAGGCTGCGATCCCTCCCCCGACTCCGAGGACTATGCGCACGTGACCTCCGTCAACAGGCAGTCTTTGTTATTCTGCGGGCTCGATCGGCGTGGAAACCAGAAGGCCTTCGTTGATCTCGCGGAGTGCGATGGACAGCGACTTCTCGTTCAGCTTGGTGTCAACCAACGGGCCGACGTACTCGAACAAGCCCTCGTGCAGCTGTGCGTAGTAGGCGTTGATCTGACGGGCGCGCTTGGCGCCGAAGATGACCAGGCCGTACTTGGAATCAGCAGCCTCAAGCAGCGAATCGATCGGCGGGTTGATGATGCCTTCAAGGTTCGTGGACACGAATTCTCCAAATTTTAGCGGGCCAACAAATGCAAGCGCTTAGCGCTGGTGCGGGGTAAGCCCCATGAGTGAAACAAGCTCGTCCGCTGCCCGGCGAACGTCGTCATTGATGACGGTGTGGTCAAACTCCGGTTCAGCAGCAAGTTCCAGTTTAGCGGTTTCCAGCCTGCGCTGCTGTTCCTCGGGAGTTTCGGTGCCGCGGCCCACCAGGCGGCGGACCATTTCGTCCCAGCTGGGCGGTGCCAGGAACACGAAATTCGCGTCAGGGACCGCAGCTTTGACTTGTCGCGCCCCCTGGAGGTCGATCTCCAGCAGCACTGACTTGCCGTCGGCGATGGCCGCATCAACAGTGCTACGAAGCGTTCCATAGCGGTTCCGGCCATGCACCACGGCCCACTCCAGAAGTTCACCCTCAGCGACCAGGGAGTCAAACTCCTCGGCAGACTTGAAGAAGTAGTGAACGCCATCCTTTTCGCCCGGGCGCGCAGCCCTGGTGGTTGCCGATACTGAGAGCCAGACCTCTGGATAGTTGTCCCTGATGTAGGTGGATACGGTTCCCTTGCCAACGGCGGTGGGGCCTGCAAGGACAGTCAGTCCGGGTTTCTTGCTCACGGATTCCTTCGGGGAGATGCGTCAAACGCTTTGCTGGGTATCCATAAAATCTACCAGCGCCCGGGCCTGATGAATTCCCAGCCCCCTGATGCGCCGGGATCCAGCAATGCCGATCTCCGCCATGATCCCGGCAGCCCTGACGGGCCCAATGCCCGGCAGTGCCTCCAGCAATTCCACTACCCGCATGCGCGCGATCGCTTCATCCGTTGCGCCGGAAGAAATCAACTCCGCAACGCTCACCTCGCCGCGCTTGAGCCTTTCCTTGGCAGCGGCACGCACGGCCCGCGCCTTGGCGGCCTTTTCAAGCGCATCGGAACGCTCCTGCGGTGTCAGCTCTTTAAGGCCCACTGCCAAACCCCTGTCAGATCGCGATTGTGATCCAGATCACGCGGATTGATCCTGAACCTACCGGCAGGCGCCCGGTTGCGCAATGAGGGTTGGCAACTTACTCGGCGCGAAGGCCGCCCAGGGTCTCTTCTGTTGCGGCACGCAGGGCCGCCACGGACGGACCGGCGGCCAGGATCCCCCGGCTGGAGGTCGCCAGGACAGTGGGATAAGCAGCGCCGAACGTCGCGCGGAGATCAGCCGGAGTAGCGCCCTGGGCACCGAGTCCCGGGGCCAGAATCGCACCGCGGACCGGGCCAAGGTCGATGTCCAGGTCCTCAAGCGCTGAACCGATGGTGGCGCCAACCACCAAACCAACGGAACCAAGTGCGCCCTCGCAGCGCTGGTTCTCTGCTGCAGCTGCGCCCACAATCCTGCGCGCAACGGAATCGCTTCCACCGACGTGCTGGACTGACTTCCCTTCGGGATTGGAGGTCAACGCGAGCACGAATACGCCCCGGCCGTACTGGGCAGCCAGTTCCAGCGCAGGGCGCAGCGATTCAAAGCCAAGATACGGGCTCAGGGTCACGGAGTCCGCAGCCAAGGACGAACCATCCCGTAACCAGGCATCCGCGTACGCCGCCATGGTGGAGCCGATGTCTCCACGCTTGGCATCAGCGATGCTGAGCACTCCGGCGTCCGCGGATGCGGCCAGAGTGCGCTCAAGGATGGCCATGCCCGCTGACCCGTGGCGCTCATAAAGTGCCACTTGCGGCTTCACCGCGGCAGCGAGGGAAGCCACGGCCTCCACCACTGTCAGGGAAAAGCGCTCCAGCCCCGCGGCGTCGTCGTTCAACCCCCAGTCAGCCAAGAGCTGCGGGTGCGGATCGATTCCGACGCAGAGCGGGCCGCGGGCGGCCATGGCGGCAGCCAGCCGGGAGCCAAAGGACTCCCGGGCCGGCTGCTGCGCTTGCTGTGGTGAAGCAGACTCAGGCATTGGCTGCTTCCACAGCTGCTGCCAGGTTGGCCGCGTGCTCCTGCAAGCTGGTCACGGACCATTCATAAGTGCGCAGCGCCTCGATGGCCTGCACTGCGGCGTTGAACTCAGCAACTGTGGTGATGCAGGGGATGCCGATGGATGTTGCCGCTGCGCGGAGTTCGTATCCGTCGCTGCGGGCCTCGCCACCGGAAGGCGTATTGAAGACCATGTCGATCTCGCCGGCGATGACCAGATCCGCGATGGTGCCTTCGCCCTCGGCGCTGCTGCCTTCGGCCACCTTGCGGACCGGGGTCGCCTGGATGCCGTTACGGCGCAGGACATCAGCTGTACCGCCAGTGGACACGATCTCGAAGCCGAGGTCGGAGAGGCGTTTGACGCCCATGATCACCGAGCGCTTGTCCCGGTTGGCCACCGAGACGAAGATCTTGCCTTCGGTAGGCAGTGCGTTGTTTGCAGCTGCCTGGCTCTTGGCGAATGCGGTGTCAAAGTGCTTATCGATACCCATGACTTCACCGGTAGAGCGCATTTCCGGGCCGAGCAGGGAATCGACAACCTTCCCTTCGGGAGTGCGGAAGCGGCTGAACGGAAGGACTGCCTCCTTGACGGCAACCGGAGCGTCCAGCGGAAGCGTGGACCCATCTCCGGTCTCCGGCAGCATCTTGTAGGCGCCCCGGAGCTGGTTGATGGTGACGCCGGTGCCGATGAGTGCGGCAGCCTTGGCCATCTGAACGCCCGTTGCCTTGGAGACGAACGGAACGGTGCGGGAGGCTCGCGGGTTCGCTTCAAGGACGTACAGGACATCGGAGGCCAGTGCGAACTGGATGTTGATAAGGCCGCGGACGCCCACGCCTTCGGCAATGGCACGGGTTGCCGTGCGCACGCGCTCGATTACGTTGTTGCCCAACGTAATCGGAGGAAGCACGCAAGCGGAGTCACCGGAGTGGATACCGGCTTCTTCGATGTGTTCCATGATGCCCCCGAGGTACATGTCAGTGCCGTCGAAGAGAGCGTCGACGTCGATTTCAACCGCGTCTTCCAGGAAGCGGTCAATCAGCACCGGGTGGTCCGTGGTGATTTCCGTGGCGTTGGCAATGTAGCGGGAGAGGTTCGCTTCGTCGTAGACGATCTCCATGCCACGGCCGCCCAGGACGTAGGACGGGCGGACCAGCACAGGGTAGCCAATTTCGTCGGCGATTTTCTTGGCGTCCTCGAAGGAAACGGCAGTGCCGTTCTTCGGGGAGGTCAGGCCTGCCTCGTCCAGGACGCGGGCGAAGGCGCCACGGTGCTCGGCGAGATCGATCGCTTCCGGCGACGTGCCCAGGATGGGAACACCGGCGTCAGCCAGCTGCTGTGCCAGCTTCAGCGGAGTCTGTCCCCCGAGCTGCACGAAGACGCCCATGACGCCGCCGGTGCGCTCTTCGGCTGCGATGACCTCGAGGACATCCTCAAGGGTCAACGGCTCGAAGTAAAGGCGCGTGGAGACGTCGTAGTCCGTGGATACGGTCTCGGGGTTGCAGTTGACCATGACGGTCTCATAGCCAGCCTTGCGCAGCGCCATGGAGGCGTGGACGCAGGAGTAGTCGAACTCGATGCCTTGGCCGATACGGTTGGGGCCTGAGCCGAGGATGATCACGGACGGCTTGGAGTGCAGCCCTACTTCGTCTTCTTCGTCGTAGGACGAGTAGTGGTACGGGGTGTAGGCGGCAAACTCTGCGGCGCAGGTGTCCACCGTCTTGTAGACCGGGCGAATGCCCAGGGCCTGGCGAACGCCGCGGACGACAGCCTCGTTGTTGTGCGTCAAGGCACCGATCTGCTCATCGGAGAAGCCGTGGCGCTTGGCGTTGCGCAGCATTGCCTCGGTGAGGACACCGGCCTTGCGGATCTCCTGAGCGGTCTCGTTGAGCAGCTGCAGCTGGTCCAGGAACCAAGGGTCGATCTTGGTGGCCTCGAAGAGGTCTTCCACGGTGGCGCCACCCAAGAGAGCGCGCTGCACCTGGTGCAGGCGGTCGGTGGTGGGTCGCTTGGCCTTCTCGATGAGTTCGGCAACCTCGTACTCCGGCACGGAGCTGAAGTCCAGCTGCGAGCCCTTCTGCTCAAGGGAGCGCAGAGCCTTCTGCAGGGCTTCGGTGAAGTTGCGGCCCATGGCCATGGCTTCGCCAACGGACTTCATGGTGGTGGTCAGCGTGTTGTCCGCTGCCGGGAACTTCTCGAATGCGAAGCGCGGAACCTTGACCACTACGTAGTCCAACGTGGGCTCAAAGGAGGCCGGCGTCTTCTGCGTGATGTCGTTCGGAATCTCATCCAAGGTGTAACCCAAGGAGAGCTTGGTGGCGATCTTGGCGATGGCGAAGCCGGTCGCCTTGGATGCCAGGGCGGAGGAACGCGATACGCGCGGGTTCATTTCGATGACCACCACACGGCCCGTGGCGGGGTCGATGGCGAACTGGATGTTGCAACCACCGGTGTCCACGCCAACTTCGCGAATGACGGCAATGGAGACGTCGCGCAGCTTCTGGTACTCGCGGTCCGTAAGGGTCAGGGCCGGAGCAACCGTGATGGAGTCGCCGGTGTGGACACCTACGGGATCGAAGTTCTCGATGGAACAGACAACAACGACGTTGTCGTTCTTGTCGCGCATCATCTCGAGCTCGTATTCCTTCCAGCCGAGGATGCTCTCTTCGAGCAAGACCTCGGTGGTGGGGCTGTACTGGAGGCCCTGGCCGACGATGCGGCGAAGGTCGTCCTCGTTGTACGCCAAGCCCGAGCCCAAACCACCCATGGTGAAGGACGGACGGACCACCATCGGGTAGCCCAGGTCCTCGGCAGCCGCGAAGGCCTCTTCCATAGTGTGGATGATGTGACTGCGGGCAGATTCTGCACCACAGCGCTCCACGACGCCTTTGAACTTCTCGCGGTCTTCGCCAAGCTCGATGGCGGCAATGTTCGCGCCAATAAGTTCCACGTTGTACTTCTCCAGCACACCGTTCTTGTCGAGAGCGATGGCAGTGTTCAGAGCCGTCTGGCCACCCAACGTGGGCAGGATGGCGTCCGGGCGCTCCTTGGCGATGATCTTCTCCACCACCTCCGGGGTGATGGGCTCAACGTAAGTGGCATCAGCGAACTCGGGGTCCGTCATGATGGTGGCCGGGTTGGAGTTCACGAGGATGACCCGCAGGCCTTCCTCCTTCAGGACGCGGAGCGCCTGGGTGCCGGAGTAGTCGAACTCGGCCGCCTGGCCGATGACGATCGGGCCCGAACCAATGACAAGGACGCTATTGAGATCTGTACGTTTGGGCATTACTTCTTGTCCTCAGTCTTGGATTCGGTGGAGTTGGCGCCTGTGGCCTTGGACTTGGTATCGGCCATAAGGTCGATGAAGCGGTCGAAGAGGTAGGCAGCATCGTGCGGGCCGGCAGCGGCTTCGGGGTGGTATTGGACCGAGAAGGCCGGGATGTCGAGGCAGGCGAGTCCTTCAACGACGTCGTCGTTCAACGAAACGTGGCTGACTTCCACGCGGCCGTAGCGCTCCTCCGGAGCCACAGTTGAACCGTTCAGAGGTGCATCAACGGCGAAGCCGTGGTTCTGCGAGGTGATTTCCACTTTGCCCGTACGGCGGTCCATGACCGGTTGGTTGATGCCGCGGTGGCCATAGCGGAGCTTGTAGGTTCCGAAGCCAAGGGCGCGGCCGAGAATCTGGTTGCCGAAGCAGATGCCGAAGTAGGGCAGCTTCTCGTCCAGCACTGAACGCAGCAGCGAGACCTGGTGGTCTGCCGTGGCGGGGTCGCCAGGTCCGTTGGACATGAAGAATCCGTCCGGGTTGACCGCATTGACGTCCTCGAGCGTGGACGTGGCTGGCAAGACGTGGACGCGGACGCCGCGCTCGGCAAAACGCACGGGCGTCATGGCCTTGATGCCGAGGTCGACGGCCGCGATGGAGAAGCGCGGCTCGCCTTCCCAGCCGTGGTCCTTGGGTTCCACGACGTAGGCCTCGTCGATGGAGACCTCCTCAGCCAACGCTGCCCCTTCCATTGGAGCGCTGGCCAGAACGGTGTCCAGCAGTTCCTTGTCGGTGGCCTGTGCGGCCTCGCCCGAGAAGATGCCGGCCCGCATGGTCTTGTGCTCGCGGAGGTGGCGGGTGATGGCACGGGTGTCTACGCCTTGGATACCAACGATTCCCTGCTCCACAAGTTCGTCGTCGAGGCTCCGCTCAGAGCGCCAGTTGGAGGGGCGGCGTGCGGCATCGCGCACGATGTACCCGGCAACCCAGATGCGGCGGGATTCAGCGTCTTCGCTGTTGACACCGGTGTTGCCGATGTGCGGCGCAGTCTGGACCACCAGCTGGCGGGCGTAGGAGGGATCGGTGATGGTCTCCTGGTAGCCGGTCATGCCGGTTGCGAAGACGGCTTCTCCGAGAGCGGTTCCCTGGGCTCCGTAGCTGCGGCCGCGGAACATGCGGCCGTCTTCGAGCACCAGCACTGCTGCTGAGGGGGTGGGTGTGGTGGCTGCTTTACTATCCGTCACTTTATTACTTTCCACTATCGGCATCTGCCTGAGGGGCTGCGGAGATCAATTCCTGGAGGGCTTCGAGGAGGAGCTGTTTGTCGGCTGCGTGCCTGGATCGGAAGCCGGTGTCGAGTTCCCTGGCGCCAAGCCTCCAGTTGATGACAAGGAGTCCGTCCTTTTCGACAAACTTCCCGGCCATACCGTTGGCTTCACGGCTGTCCACCAGGGCTGTACGCGGGATGAAGACCGGGGAGGCACCGGAGCGGTCGAACAGCACGCCTTCGGCGTGGATGCTCAGTTCCGCATTGGTCCGGATGCCCAGGCCCTGAACCGCGATCCGGTCAAGCCAGTCACCCGCCGTTGTGGTGGCCACGTACTGGCCGTCTGCGACCACAGAGGCTGGCGTCAGCCGCTCCGGCACCTCGGGAAGGCGTTCGACGTCGGCTTGTCGCCTCAGCCGGTTCCGCCACCCCAGCCATATCATCGCCAGGACGACGACGATCAATGGCACCGTGATCAACACGGTAAGTGTCTGGTTGTCCATTAGTTACTGCTGACTGCCGGGTACCGGTACGGCGTGTTGAGCTGGCCATTGAGAACCGTGGGGTGGCCCTTGAAGAAGGTTGCCACAACGGAACCGGGCAGCTCTTTGCCTTTGAACGGTGAATTGCGGCCCATGGTTGCCATTTTATGGGGGTCAACGGTCCATCGCGCAGCCGGGTCCACGAGGATGACGTTGGCTGGCTCTCCAACTTCGAGGGGCCGGCCTTGGTCAGCAACGCGGCCAATCACTGCGGGAGTGAAAGACGTCACCCTCGCGAAGTCGGCCCACGTCATGAGGCCGGTTTCGATCATGGTTTCCTGAACCACGGAGAGAGCCGTTTCAAGGCCGGTCATGCCCATGGCCGCCTGTGCCCACTCGCATTCCTTGTGCTCACTGGGGTGAGGGGCGTGGTCAGTTCCCACCACATCGATGGTGCCGTCCGCCAAGCCTTCGCGGAGCGCCTGGACATCTGCGTCCGTGCGCAGGGGCGGGTTCACTTTGTAGACGGGGTCGTAGCTGCGGACCAGTTCATCCGTGAGGAGAAGGTGGTGAGGGGTGACTTCGGCCGTGACGTTGATGCCACGCGCCTTCGCCCAGCGCACGATTTCAACGGATCCGGCGGTGGAAACGTGGCAGACGTGAAGGCGGGATCCAACGTGCTGGGCCAGCAGGACGTCGCGGGCGATGATGCTTTCTTCGGCAACAGCAGGCCAGCCAGTCAATCCGAGCACGGCGGAGACGGCGCCTTCGTTCATCTGTGCCCCGGCGGTAAGACGGGGTTCCTGCGCGTGCTGGGCCACCACGCCGTCGAACGCTTTGACGTATTCCAGTGCGCGACGCATCAGGACGGGGTCGTGCACGCAAATGCCGTCATCGGAGAACATCCGGACCTGGGCGCGGGAGTCCGCCATCGCGCCCAATTCGGCGAGTTGCTCCCCTGCCAGTCCGACGGTGACTGCGCCCACCGGGCGAACATCCACCCAGCCGGACGCACGGCCCAGGCTGTGAACCTGTTCCACGACCCCTGCCGTGTCTGCCACCGGGTTGCTGTTGGCCATCGCGTGGACCGCGGTGAATCCACCCAGGGCGGCGGCTCGTGTACCGGTTTCCACAGTTTCGGCGTCTTCGCGGCCGGGCTCGCGCAAGTGGGTGTGGACGTCAACCATGCCCGGCAGGGCTACGAGGCCCTGGGCTTCGATGACCGTTGCCTGGTCAGCGGACAGGTCCTTGCCTCGTGCTTCGATCATGCCGTCGCGGATCAGGAGGTCTTCAGCCTCGCCGCCCAGGATGGCGGCCCCACGAATCAGGTAGGTGTTTTCGGCCATCAGTTGGTCTCCTTGCTGGACTGGCTTATGTTCGGTGCGGCTTCCCGGGAGTCCCCGGAGAGCAGCAGGTACAGGGCGGCCATGCGGACCGAGACGCCGTTTCGCACTTGGGCAAGCACAGTGGAGCGCGGTGAATCAGCGGCGGCCGAAGAAATTTCCAGGCCCCGGTTCATGGGGCCGGGGTGCATGATGATGGTGTCCTTCATGCCGAGATCGTCCAGCGCTCGGAGCCTCGCGTCGTCGAAACCCCAGCGGCGCGAGTACTCGCGGGTTGAAGGGAAGAACGAGGCATTCATGCGCTCACCCTGGACACGCAGCATCATCATGGCGTCGATGCCGGCTTCCAGCGTTTCGTCCAGGTTGTAGCTGACCTTGCAGGGCCAGTGCTCGACGCCGATCGGCAGCAACGTCGGAGGCGCCACCAAGGTAACTTCGGCACCCAAAGTCTTTAGCAACCAGACGTTGGATCGGGCGACACGGGAATGCAGGACATCCCCGGCAATAGCTACCCGCATGCCCTTGAGGTTTGCTCCCGTGGACTCGGTGCCGTTGACCTGTGACCAATGACGACGCATGGTGAAGGCATCCAGAAGCGCCTGCGTAGGGTGCTCGTGGGTGCCGTCCCCGGCGTTTATTACGGCAGCGTCAATCCAGTCCGTGGCAGCAAGCCTGTGCGGTGCCCCGGAAGCCCAGTGGCGGATGACGACGGCGTCCGCACCCATCGCTGCGAGTGTCTGCGCTGTGTCCTTGAGGGATTCCCCTTTGGAAACCGAGGATCCCTTGGCGGCAAAGTTGATGACATCGGCTGACAGGCGCTTGGCTGCGGCCTCGAAAGAGATACGCGTACGTGTGGAGTCTTCGAAGAAGAGATTCACCACAGTCCGGCCGCGCAGCGCCGGCAGTTTCTTCACTTCACGCTCGCCCACAGCGGACATTTCCTCTGCCGTATCCAGGACACGGATGGCATCGAAAAGACTGAGGTTTTCGGTAGAAAGGAGGTGCTTCACTTGCCGGCCTCAATAACTACCTCGTTGACGGGCACACCGTCAACGGAGTCGATCTCCTCAAGGTGGACCCGGACCTTTTCAGATGAAGAAGTAGGCAGGTTCTTACCGACGTGGTCTGCCCGGATGGGAAGCTCGCGGTGTCCTCTGTCCACTAACACAGCCAAGCGGACGATCCGTGGGCGGCCAAGGTCAACCAGGGCGTCCAATGCGGCGCGAATGGTTCGGCCCGAGTACAGGACGTCGTCGATCAGGACAACTACTTTGTTGTCGATGCCGGACAACGGGAGCCGGGTGTGGCGTGGGGGCCTCGTGGGCTGGTGGGAGAGGTCGTCACGGAACATGGTGACGTCCAGTTGACCGACCATTGTTTCGGCATTGACCGTAGGGTCGGCTGCAGCGATTTTGTTGGCAAGCCGTACGGCCAAGGGATAGCCGCGGCTGGGAATGCCCAACAGGACCAGGTCCTGGGAGCCTTTGTTGGCTTCGAGGATCTCATGGGCGATACGAGTGAGCGCACGATCAATGTCCGCCTGATTGAGAACAACCCGCGACGGCACGTGTGCTGAAGTGACTTCAGTCATCGCTCGTCTCCCCTTTCCCCGCCTCACGGGACGGAATTAAAAAAGGAATATTTGCTTTTCAAAGCTACCACAGCGGCCCTTTCCAACCTCACCGGGGGCTGGAGTGACGGGTGAGTTTAAGCTCACACTCCACGCTGTGGAATAGGCTCTTGCCCATGACCATGAACCACCACGGCCAACCCGGCGGACAACCCTATCCGCGGCCCTACTTGGAACCTGGTGCCAATCCCACTTGGATTGGCCGCGTCCAGCCCGGAAACTATCAACCGGCTCCGGGTAATCCGACGTCACTCCCCCAGCAGACCTGGGCCAAGCCGCCGGTCCCACGTGGACGCGGCTCCTGGGGGACGCTCCCGTTGGTCATCGCTGGCGCGGTGCTGGCTCTCGGCAGCCTGTTGCTGGTGGTGCCGTTCCTGCTGGGCAACACGGGTGTGACCGGATTCGTGGTCGGCTTCATTGCTTCCTTGATTCCGCTGTCCGTGGTGCTGTTGACGGTACGCCTGATCGACCGCTGGGAGCCCGAGCCGAAGCGACTCCTTTGGTTCGCCTTTACGTGGGGTGCCGCCGTGTCCATCGCCGGGACGCTGCTCATCCAGCCGCTCTTCGCACTTGCCGCACCAACCTCCAGCGAAGAAGCCTTCACCTACTTCATGGCCACAGTCCAGGCCCCCATCGTGGAAGAGGTCACCAAATCGTTGGGGCTTCTGGTCTTGATCCTGGCAGCACGCAAGTACTTTGACGGCCCCGTGGACGGCGTTGTGTTCGCCTTTACAATTGCCGCCGGCTTCGCCTTCACGGAGAACATCCTCTACTTCGGACGCGAAATAGCTTCCTCCGCCGATCCAGGTACTGACTTGGTCCGAATCTTCATCCTCCGCGGCGTCATGTCGCCGTTCGCCCACGCGGTATTCACGGGGACAACCGGGCTGATCATTGGTTTCGCTGCCCGGAAATGGCACTCGGGGTACGCAGTCCTGGCGTTCTTCATCGGCTTGCTGCCCGCAATGTTCCTGCACAACCGCTGGAACAGCATGGGGCAGAACTTTCTGGTGGAGTACTTCGTGGTCCAGGTTCCGATCTTCCTGATCGCCGCGGTGGGCATCATCCTGCTCCGGGTCGCCGAAGGAAAACTCACCCGCCAACGGCTCCTCGAGTATGCCCGGGCGGGTTGGTTCACGCCAGCGGAAGTGGAGATGCTGGCCACTTCAAGAGGCAGGCGGCAGGCTGTTCGCTGGGCAGCTTCGCGCGGCCGAGGAAGCCAGATGAAATCATTCATCAAGGGAGCTACGGCATTGGCCTTCACGCGGCAACGGATACTCAGCGGCCGTGACGTCCACATTCACCAGCACGACGAACTTGAACATCTCCGCAGCATTCCCTCCCTCAGGGCAGCGGTCCTCCAGTAATGGAAAAGGACCCGCATCCTCTTGGATGCGGGTCCTTTTTCATCTCATCGCGCTACGAATGACTACGCGAGGAGAGAAGGCTTGAGTTTCTGCAAGCGGCCAAGCAGTCCGTTGATGAAGGCGGGTGACTCGTCCGTGGACATCGTCTTGGCGAGGGCCACAGCTTCGCTGACAGCTACGCCGTCCGGAACTTCATCATTGTAAAGAAGCTCCCACGCGCCGATGCGAAGGATGATGCGGTCTACCGACGGCATCCGTTCCAACGTCCAGCCCTGAGCGTAGGTCTGCAGGAACTCATCAATGGTTGCCTGCATGGAAACAACACCCTCCACAATTTCCACCGTGTAGGGGTTGATGACAAGATCGGTCTTCTCCCGGCGCGCTGTCATCGCGTCGAAAGCCGAAACGGAGCGCTGCTCCGCCTCGAAAAGTACTTCGAGTGCCCTACTACGGGCTTTACCGCGTGCGCTCACTAGTCGTTGACCCGGCCCAAGTAGCTGCCATCGCGGGTGTCTACCTTGACTTTGGTGCCCTGCTCAACGAACAGCGGAACCTGGATTTCGTAGCCCGTCTCAACAGTTGCGGGCTTGGTGCCTGCCGAGGAGCGGTCGCCCTGAAGGCCCGGCTCAGTGTACGTGATTTCGAGGACAACGCTCGGGGGCAGCTCGATGTACAGCGGCGTGCCCTCGTGGATGGCAATGTTGACCATTTGGTTCTCGAGCATGAAGTTGGTTGCGTCACCCACGGTGGCACCGGACACGGTGATCTGGTCGTAGTCCTGGGTGTCCATGAAGACAAAGTCTTCGCCGTCCTGGTACAGGTACTGGTAGTCACGGCGGTCAACCGTTGCGGTTTCGATCTTCAGGCCGGCGTTGAAGGTCTTGTCGACTACCTTGCCGGACATGACGTTGCGCATTTTGGTGCGAACGAAGGCGCCGCCCTTGCCCGGCTTGACGTGCTGGAACTCAATGATGTTCCAGAGCTGGCCCTCGAGCTTCAGTACGGTCCCGTTCTTGATGTCGTTTGTGGTTGCCACTCGTATCCTCTGGTTTCTCTCACTGGTTCAAGCTGCCAGTTCGTCTATGCCAAGCAGGCATGCCAAACGGCCCGCCAGCGCGTATTTATCAAAAATCCAAGAACCATTCTACCGGCAAATACGCCTGGGCCTTGCGGGCTGTGTTTCCCGCGGCTTCAGGAAGCAAGTTCCAGGACATTCCGGGCCCTCTGCAGGGCGACGGCGGAAGAGTAGATCAGCGCGGCATCGGCGGCCATGGCGACGCGCAGGTCCAATGCCCTGGCGAACTCCTCGGAGGCGGCCAATGCATTGCCGCTGACGAAGTAGGCCCGCCCCAAGTACTGGTGCACGATCGCTTCCTTCGAGCTGCCCTGAACATCCTGCAGCAGGTGACGGAACAACTGCACAGCACGGTCCAGTCGGTTGGTTGCCCGGTGGACCTCCGCTTCAAAAATCCTCAAGCGGAAGGACTCAGGATCCTTGTAACGCGCCTCGGCCAACAGCTCGGCTGCTTCGTTGGGCTGGTTCTCGAGCAGCAGGGCCATAATGCGATCCGCGGGGTCTTCCGACGCCGCAAGGGCGGACTCCATGGCTTCCTCATTGACAACCACAGGAAGCAAAGTGTCCGGGTTCATCCGGACTCCGGGAAAGCCGGCTGTCGGCCAGTCGCTGACGCCTTCACGAAGGGCAATGGTCACGATGCTATCTCCTGGTAGGCAGCAAACAGGAGGGACGTGTCAGGAACCTCAAGGATGCCCGGCTTGGCCACGCCATCAAGGACAACGAACCGGAGAAGGTCGCCACGGGACTTCTTGTCCCGGCGCATCCCGTCCAGAAGACCCTGCCAGCGGTCCCTGCGGTACGTGATGGGCAAGCCGAGGCTCTCCAGGATGGTACGGTGCCGGTCCGCATCAGCATCGGACAAACGCCCGACGCTTCGCGACAACTCGGCAGCAAACATCATTCCCACGGAAACGGCGGCACCGTGACGCCACGAGTAGCGTTCCACAAGCTCTATGGCGTGGCCCAGGGTGTGTCCATAGTTCAGGATTTCGCGGAGGCCGGATTCCTTGAGGTCCTGGGAAACGACGTCAGCCTTCACCGAAATCGCACGTTCAATGAGCTCCCGGACAACATCCGAACCCGGATCCATCACTGCGTCACTGTTCTTTTCCACGAGGTCGAGGATCGCGGGATCGGCGATGAATCCACACTTAATGACTTCTGCCATGCCGGAGATGAGCTCGTTCTTAGGCAACGTCTGCAGGGTGTCCAGATCGGCCAAAACTGCAGCCGGTGGATGGAAGGAGCCCACAAGGTTCTTGCCTTCGGCCGTGTTGATGCCGGTCTTTCCGCCCACCGATGCGTCCACCATGCCCAGAAGGCTCGTGGGCATGTGGATAACTTTGACGCCCCGTAGCCACGTAGCTGCAACAAATCCTGCGAGGTCGGTGACGGCGCCGCCACCGACAGCCACAATGGCATCCGATCGTGTGAAGTCGTTCTGGCCCAGCACCTGCCAGCAGAATGCGGCAACCTGGATGTGCTTGCCTTCTTCCGCGTCCGGAATTTCGGCCGTGAGCGCCGTGAATCCAGCAGCTTCCAGCTCATCGCGGACCGTATCGCCGGTCAATCGCAGAGCTCGCGGGTGGATGACCAGAACGCGCCGGACACGCTCGCCAAGCTTGCCTGGCAGCATTCCCAGGAGGCCACGGCCCACCACGACGTCGTAATTCTCATTGACTGACTGGCCGGTCACCTTGATGACAGTTGCTTCGTTGCTCACTTTTCAACTTCCTCTTTCAAGGCTGCATGCTGGCGCAGCCGCTCCTCCAGCTGGAGGCCAATTTCCGCCACGGATCCTGAACGGACGTCCATGACGATATCCGCGAGTCGTTCGTAGACGGGACGCCTGGTGGCAAATAAGGCTTCCCATCGGGTCATTGCGTCACCTTGCAAAAGCGGCCTGCCGGTGTTTCGCGCAATCCGGTCTGCAACGGTTTCCGCGTCGCATTCCAGATAGACCACAGTGCACTCCCCCAGCAACTGCTGGGTTCCGGAGTCGAGAACTGCTCCCCCGCCCAACGAAATGATGGCTGGTTGCCCCTTGGCGGACTCGATGGACTTCGCCACCGCCCGCGCTTCAATCTCGCGGAAGGCGTGCTCCCCCCGCCCGGCGAAGATGTCCGCGATGCTGCCGTGGGCAGCAACCACTACTGCGTCGGTGTCCACAAACGGCAGACCGAGCTGCTGGGCCAACTGTTGGCCGATGGCCGACTTGCCCACAGCCATGGGGCCTACGAGAACAACTGGGCGGCCATCCGGGATAGCGCGGCCCACTACCGGCCGACCGAGTCCAGGGTGGCCGGGATGCTCTCAAGGTAGCTCTGCAGGTTCCGCTGGGTCTCGGCCACCGAGTCGCCGCCGAATTTCTCGGCAACAGCCTCGGCCAGGACCAACGCCACCATGGCTTCGGCCACCACCCCGGCCGCGGGAACAGCACAAACGTCTGAACGCTGGTGGTGGGCCTTGGCGGGCTCACCAGTGCTGACGTCAATGGTGCGCAAGGCGCGGGGAACCGTGGCGATTGGCTTCATGGCCGCCCGAACTCGAAGAACCTCGCCGATGCTCATGCCACCTTCGATGCCACCGGCCCGGTTGGTCTGGCGAACGATCTTCCCGTTCCCGTCCTTGAGGATCTCGTCGTGGGCAGCAGATCCACGACGCGCAGCGGTGAGGAAGCCGTCGCCCACTTCTACCCCCTTGATGGCCTGGATGCCCATGAGCGCAGCGGCCAGCCTCGAATCCAGTCGACGGTCCCAGTGCACGTAGCTGCCCAGTCCCGGTGGCAGGCCGTAGGCGAGGACCTCAACGACTCCGCCGAGGGTTTCGCCTTCCTTGTGGGCAGCATCCACCTCAGCAACCATTGCGTCGGAGGTCTCGCGGTCGAAACAGCGCAAGGGATCTGCGTCGAGGGCAATGACGTCCTTCGGCAACGGCAGGGGCCGGCCTTCCGGCACAGTTACGCTGGCAATGGAGACTGTGTGGCTCACCAGTTCCACGCCAAGTTGCTTCAGGAACTGGGCGGCAACAGTGCCGAGGGCTACACGCGTAGCGGTCTCGCGTGCACTGGCGCGTTCAAGGACCGGGCGGGCTTCGTCGAAACCGTACTTCTGCATGCCCGTGAAATCCGCATGTCCGGGGCGTGGGCGCGTCAAAGGGGCGTTGCGGGCTTGGTCGGCGAGGACTTCAGGGTCCACGGGGTCAGCAGACATGATCTGCTCCCACTTGGGCCACTCGGTATTGCCAACCTGGATGGCCACCGGGCCACCTTGTGTGAGTCCGTGCCGGACGCCACCCATGATGGTGACTTCGTCCTGCTCGAACTTCATGCGGGCGCCACGGCCATAGCCCAAGCGGCGACGCGCCAACGCGTCACGAATCTGCCCACTGGTGAGCTCAACACCGGCGGGCACGCCTTCAACAATTCCGATCAGTGCCGGACCATGGGATTCTCCGGCAGTCAACCAACGCAACATATAACCAATCCTGCCATGTAAGGGCTCTAGAACACTCGCCGGGGAAGCCCGACTGAGTCGCACATCACATCTATGACGGCGGCGTCCACGTCACAGCCGCTGAAGCGCCTGATCTGCTCCGCCGCCTGGTACATCAGCATCTCCAGCCCCGGGACTACAGCTCCCCCGTGACCGTGCCATACTTCGGCCAAGCGGCTGGGCCAAGGATCGTAGGCGACGTCCAACATGACACCAGCCCCGGTTCCCGGCAACGCTGAAAGCTCCTCCGCCAAGGAATCGGCGGCACGTGGTGGAAACGTTGAGATCACCAGATCCGCGCCGGCCACAGCGGTTGCCGCTTCGGTCAACGGCCTGACGGTGAGGGAAATTCCGACGGCGGCCGCGGCGGCTTCCGCGTCACCGGCACGTCCGGCGTCGCGAACGAAGACGTCGACGTGACGGGCACCCAGTTCCTGCACAGCGGCAACCGCCGCCGCCGAGGTGCCGCCGCCACCAAGGATGGCAGCGTGGGGTGCAGCAACGACACCCGCGTAGCGGACCGCTTCAACTATGCCTGCAACATCCGTGTTGTAGCCCACCCGACGCACCTGTCCGGCGTCGTGCTCGAAAACGACAGTGTTGATGACGCCCAGATGGGCACCGGCGCCGCGAACTTCGTCCACTTCTTTGACCATGGCCGACTTCAGCGGCATGGTTACCGAGAGGCCACACCAAGCCTCATCTCCGCGGAGCGAGTCCATGAACGAAGGAAGCCGTTCCACAGTGACATCGATGGCCGAGTACTCGATATCCACACCCAACTTGGCGTAGGCAGCAGAGTGCAGTGCCGGAGACTTCGAATGTGAGATCGGGTGGCCCAGGACTGCGGCGCGACGACTCACACACACCGTCCCGCGTTGGCCTGGCACCAAGCGTTGTACTGCTCAACATAGGTGTTGTGCTCAGCCAGCGTCTTGGAGAATTTGGTCTCCTTGGAGTCCAGATTGATGGTCACCCAGTAGAGGTAGTCATTTTGTGTCGGTTTGGCCGCGGCGTCGATGGCTGTCTTGCCCGGTGAACCAATAGGTCCCACTGGCAGCCCAACATTCGCGTAAGTGTTGTACGCGTTGGACTTATCGGCCTTCTCTTCCTCAGTGAGGTGGAAGGACTTCTTACCCAGCCCGTACGTCACAGTTGCATCCGATTGGATCAGACCGCTGGTCTCAACGTTATTGGGCTTGAGCCTGTTGTAAATGGCGCCGGCCACGTTTCCGTAATCTGCTTGACCGCCTTCGGCCTGGACGATGCTGGCAATGGTTACGGTGTCGTACTGCTTGGCGGGGTCCGTAACTCCTTGGGCTTTGAGTTCATCAAGTGTGGTGGTCACCAGCTTCTGGATGATGTCCTTGGCGGACGTACCCAGTTCGAAGCGGTATTCCCCCGGAGCCAGGAAGCCTTCCAGGTTCTTTGCCTTGGCAGGAACCCCGAACTGCGCCGGCGCCTGGTTAAGGGCGTTGAGCTGTTGTATCGGTATGCCCGAACCCTTGGAGATGGCCTCCAACGATTCATTGATACGCAGACCCGCACTCAGGGCAAAGTACATGACCTTGGAAGCGTCCTTGTTCACGAGGACCGCGACGGCATCGGAGTTCTTCATTTCCGTGCGGAACGTGAACTCGCCGGGAGACAACTCACCGCCTTCACTCAGGAATTCCTCCACAAAAGCATCAGCGTCCGCCACCACGCGGTTCTGTACAAGGGCGTTGGCCACGGCCTTGGGACCGGACCCCTCAGGCACCGTGATGTTCACAGATCCCGTTCCCGGGCCTGGATAGTCAGTAACCCTGTCCATGCCGAGCAAGGGCTTCAAGAACTGCGCGCCTATGGCGATGGCGGCAACGAAGACACCCAGCGTGATCAGAAGAGCCAGAATACGACGGCGGCGGCGCGCCTTCTTTTCGGCGGCCTTGGACGTTGGATTGGCAGCAGGAGCAACCAAATCATGGTGGTGCTCATCATGAAGATGGACGTCGTCATGAAGTTCTTCATGAATGCCGGCCTCGTAATGGGCGTTGTGCGTCGCGTACTCGTGGCCGTCGGCGGGCGCTTCCGGATGTCCCGCGAAAACAGGTTCGTGTTCCATGTCACTGTGCTGGATGTCACCGTGATCAACCTCAGCGTGCCCACTGACCTCATGGAAGGGGGCTTCATCCCCGTGGACTTCCTGGCGGGTGCCTTCTGGTGCACCATGGGCTTCAGTTGAGTGAACCTCGGGATCGTCAGCCTTATTGACAGGTACCGGGGACGCTACAGGTGTTGGGGGCACTGGGGGCGCCACAGGTGTTGGGGGCACCACAGGGGCAGGTGGAACTGCCGGCACGGGTCGGGGCAATTCCGGCTCAACGTCTGCTGAGGGAGCTGCCTCTCCCGGAGTCGCTTCGGGAACGGGCACCACGTTGTGGTTCTGCGTGGCGAGGAATCGTTCACGCGCCCGCAGCTCTTTGCGGGTCAGCGGCATGCCGCCGCCGGCGGTACCGCTGGAGGGGTCGTTGTTGACCGGGCTCACTGTTGCAGTCCCCTCGTAGAAGAATCGGATTCACAGCCGGAGGCAGCCCGCAGCGTTGGGGCACTGCTGGGTTTTTCGGACTGCACCGGTGCCTGCACTCGGCGGCCAACGTCCGTTCCTCTGGCTTTTTGCATGTCGATTGCATGCTGCAGTATTCCAGCAGCGGCAACCTGATCAACCACTTTACGGTGGTTCTTGCTGCTCATGCCAGCTTCGTGCAGGTTCCGGTGCGCCGTCACGGTGGAAAGTCGCTCATCCACGAGGTTTACGGGAACGTCCAAACCGACGCGCAGAAGCTCGCCGACCAGGAGGTCTGCGTAGTCTGCTGCCATCTGCGCAGACGCCCGTTCCTCACCCTTCATGGTCCGTGGAAGACCCACAAAAACCTGCACCACCGGCAACTCCGCGACGTGCTTGACTACCAGGCGCACATCGGAGTTCTTTTTGGTGTCCCGTCCTACCGTCTTGAACGGTGTTGCCAATATCCCGTCGGGATCGCAGATGGCCAGACCCACCCGGACGGTACCGACGTCTACCCCCAGCTTGATGCCGCGGGGGTAGACGCCACTGTCAGTACGGGAATCCACCGTCAGCGCTTGGCTATCGCATCCACCACCGCTGCGAGGGCCTCAGAGACCTTCCCAGCGTCGGTGCCGCCGCCTTGGGCGACGTCGTCCTTGCCGCCCCCGCCGCCGCCCAGGATGCCTGCGGCCAGGCGCACCAGCGCTCCAGCCTTTACGCCGACTTCACGGGCGGCTTCGTTGGTGGCGATCAGAACGACGGGACGGTCATTGCTGACACCCGCAACGGCTACAGTCGCAGCGTCCGAACCGAGGCGATTACGCAAGTCGAGGGCAAGATTGCGCAGATCGTCAGCCCCACCTACCTGGCCGGCGTCGTGAGCTACCACCCGAACACCAGCGGCGTCCTTGGCGGTACCCACCAGGTTTGCGGCCGCTGCTGCAAGCTGTTCCTTGCGGAGACGGTCAAGCTCCTTCTCGGTGGCTTTGAGCTTGTTCAGGGTGCTGGAGATGCGGTCAGCAAGTTGACCGGACGGAACTTTCAAGAGTTCCGTGAGCTCGGAAACCAGAGCACGCTCGGCTGCCAGATGACGGAATGCGTCCAAGCCAACAAAGGCCTCAACTCGGCGGTTTCCCGAGCCAACAGACTGTTCGCCCAGCAAAGACAGGCTGCCGATCAGGGAAGTGTTTGAAACGTGGGTCCCACCGCACAACTCGCGGGACCACGCGCCGTCGATTTCCACTACGCGAACTTCGCTGCCGTAGTTTTCACCGAACAGAGCCATGGCGCCCAGCGCCTTGGCTTCGGCGAGCCCCATCACCTTGGTGTCCACCCGGTAGTTGTTCCGGATGGCGATGTTGGAAACCTCTTCAATTTCGGACCTCGTCGCTGTACTTAAGCCCTCGCCCCAGGCGAAGTCGAAGCGGAGATATCCGGCCTTGTTGTAGGAACCGCGCTGGGTGGCTTCCGGGCCCAGGATCTGGTGCAACGCGGCATGCACAATGTGCGTGCCCGTGTGGGCCTGTTCGGCGGCATGGCGACGTTCACGGTCGACGGCGGCGCGTACCAGAGCGTCGGAGGCGATCTCACCTTCCCGGACAATCGCCTTGTGCACGCTCAGGCCCTTGATGGGACGCTGGACGTCCAGGACCTCCACCACGAAACCATCGCCGGTGATGAGGCCGGTGTCAGCTGACTGACCGCCGGCTTCTGCATAGAATGGGGTTTCGTTGAGGACGAGCTCGATTTCGTCTCCAGTGGAGGCATGGGCGACCGGGCGGCCGCCACTGACGATGCCGCGAACTTTGGACTCGCCCTCAAGCTCGTCATAGCCGGTAAAGACGGTTTCGCCCTTGCCGAGCAGCTCCTGGTAGGCGCTGAGGTCGGCGTGTCCCCCCTTCTTGCCCTTGGCATCGGCCTGGGCACGCTGGCGCTGCTCGAGCATGAGCGACCGGAAGCCTGCCTCGTCTACCTTGAGGCCGGCTTCTTCTGCCATTTCCAGGGTCAGGTCGATCGGGAAGCCATAGGTGTCGTGAAGGGCAAACGCGTCGGCGCCGGACAACGGAACTCCAGCAGCCTTCGACTCGGCTACAGCGTCCTCCAAGCGGGCCGTGCCGGAAGCGATGGTGCGAAGGAACGCCTTTTCTTCGGCGTAGGCAATGCGGCTGATGCGTGCGAAGTCAGTCTCTACCACCGGGTAGACACCCTTCATGGCGTCGCGGGAGGCGGGCAGGAGGTCCGGCAGGCAAGCCTTTTCGACGCCGAGCAGGCGCATGGCGCGAACAGCACGACGGATCAGGCGGCGAAGCACATAGCCGCGGCCTTCGTTGGATGGTGCTACGCCATCAGCGATGAGCATCAAAGCAGAACGGATGTGGTCTCCGACAACACGCATGCGGACGTCGTCGGTGTGGTGCGGATCGTCCGGGGACTCAGCCGAGGTGTACTCACGGCCCGACAATTCTGCGGCCTTGTCGATGACAGGACGAACTTGGTCGGTCTCGTACATGTTCTCGACACCCTGGAGGATCATCGCGAGACGCTCCATACCCAGGCCGGTGTCGATGTTCTTCTGCGGGAGCTCTCCCACGATGTCGAAGTCCACCTTCGAACGGACGTTCTCGATTTGGTACTGCATGAACACGAGGTTCCAGATTTCGATGTACCGGGTCTCATCAGCGAGGGGCCCGCCTTCGATGCCGTAGGCAGGGCCGCGGTCGTAGTAGATCTCCGAGCAGGGGCCAGCTGGGCCGGGCTGGCCAGTGGACCAGTAGTTGTCAGCCTTGCCCATGCGCTGGATGCGCTCGGCGGGGACGCCGGTGTTCTTGAGCCACAGCTCCTTGGCCTCGTCGTCTTCTTCGTAGACCGTCACCCAGAGGCGCTCGGCAGGCAGTCCATAACCGCCGTCGTCCACGCTTGTGGTGAGCAGTTCGAAGGCAAACTTGATGGCGTCCTCTTTGAAGTAATCGCCGAAAGAGAAGTTGCCACACATCTGGAAGAACGTGCCGTGGCGGGCTGTCTTGCCCACTTCCTCGATGTCTCCGGTGCGGATGCACTTCTGGACGCTCGTTGCACGGCTGTAGGGAGGCTCTTCGCGCGCAGTCAAGTAGGGAATGAAAGGCACCATTCCGGCCACAGTGAAGAGAAGTGACGGGTCGCTGGAAACGAGCGACGCGGAGGGAACGGCGGTGTGGCCCTTGTTGACAAAAAAGTCCACCCAGCGCTTGGTGATCTCCTGCGACTTCATTAGCTGATTACTTACCCTTCTCAATTCACTGCACACGATGTGCGCGGAACCGGCTGGTGCCGTTCCGCAGCTTTCCATTCTGCCCTGTTGAGGGCGTGGGGGCGAACCGCTCCCACTAGCGCCGAGCGGCTCCGGCGTCGTCGATCCCCAACGCTGCCCGCAAATCCTCTTCGCGTTGATGCATCCCTGTACGCACGGCGTCGGCAAAGTCGAACAGTCCGTCAGCCATCCGGCCGACGGCGCGATTTAGGCCCGCCGGCCCAAGGTTTGCTTGGGCTTCGGTGATCTTACGGAAGGCAATGACGCCGATGGCGACGCCGATGCCCATCCAGACAATTCTCTTCATGAGGTTTCAGTCTCCCTGTAATTCAGCAGTTGGCTTGTTCGGCGGCTGACGTGTTCAGCGGCTGCGACGGCCGGAGGAAGGCGTCCGGCGTCCAGCGAAGGCAGAACGGACGCCATAGCTGAAGGCAGCCACCTTGATCAGCGGCGAGCCTACCGTGGCTGCAACGAGCGAGGACAACGCGGAGATGTTGGCCGAGGCATCGGAGACGTTGGAGGCGATGCCGTCAACCTTCTTCAACTGCTGGTTGGTGGTGGTGACCGTTGCAGTCACTTCATCCATCAGGGGCGTGGCGCCATCGCTGATGGAACGGATGGAGGTCCGCACCTCGTCAAAGACGCCGCCAAGCTTCAAAATGGGCACGGCCAAAAGCAAGACGAGGAGCGCGAAGACTCCTGCTGCGATGAGGCCGGCGATGTCGCCACCAGACATAGAACTCTTCTCCTTGGATCGTTTCGCTGCCTCGCACCAACCGGTTCACGGCTTTGGCCGAAGCCTCCCCAAGTACCTTACCTATATTGGACCGGTACCTTACATACAAAGAAGCCCGCGGCGTGTGCCACGGGCTTCTCTGTATGCGCTGCTTGAATTTAGCGAGCGTAGAATTCGACGACGAGCTGCTCTTCGCAGATCACGGGGACCTCGGAGCGCTTCGGGCGACGAACCAGGCGGGCCTGAAGTGCGTCAATCTTGACGTCCAAGTATGCCGGCACGTTGTTGAGCACGTGTGCGCCGGCGGCTGCCACCTGGAACGGGGGCATAACCTCGGAGCGGCTGTGAACGTGGATGAGCTGGCCTTCGCCAACGCGGAAGGACGGGCGGTCCACGCGGATGCCGTCAACCATGATGTGGCGGTGCACAACCAGCTGGCGGGCCTGTGCGATGGTGCGGGCGAAGCCTGCACGGAGCACGAGGGCGTCCAGACGCATTTCGAGCAGCTCAACCAGGTTTTCACCGGTGAGGCCCTTGGTGCGGCGTGCTTCTTCGAAGGCACGGGTCATCTGGGCTTCGCGGATGCCGTACTGGGCGCGCAGACGCTGCTTTTCGCGCAGACGTACGGCGTAGTCGGAGTCCTGCTTCTTGCGGGCACGGCCATGCTCGCCGGGGCCGTACGGACGGCGCTCCATGTACTTGGCGGCCTTGGGGGTCAGAGCAATGCCGAGTGCACGCGAAAGGCGTGCGGTACGGCGAGCACGAGTGTTGTTAGCCACTTGTGTCCTTCCAATTACTGCGGTGTGTCAGTGTTACTGGCCTCCATCAGGGAGAGCATCGGCCAACCGCTGCCTTTTGCTACTAGCCCGGGCGCACAGCACTATTGAAGAAATCTTCAAAGGGATTGTGCGTCGGGCCATGCCAGACAAGCAACTATCCTACCACGCGCAGGGCCGCCGCCCGCAGCTGGCATGATCCGGCAGGCTACTCCCCGCGTATGATCTTGCGGAGCCGTTCCAACCTGGCGGCAATATCCCTTTCAGCCCCGTTACTGGTGGGCTGGTAATAGTCCTTACCCACTAGGTCATCCGGCGGATACTGCTGGGTTGCCACGCCGTGTGGTTCGTCGTGTGCGTACTTGTAGCTCTTGCCATGGCCCAGCTGCTTTGCACCGGGGTAGTGCGCGTCACGCAAATGCATGGGAATACCACCACCGAACCCGGCACGAACATCGGCCACCGCTTTGTTCAAACCCATATAGGCGGCATTGGACTTGGGCGCAGTGGCCAAGTGGACCACAGCCTCGGCCAGCACGATGCGCCCCTCCGGCATGCCGATCAACTGGACAGCCTGCGCGGCGGCCACTGCAGTTTGCAAAGCCGTGGGATCAGCCATGCCAATATCTTCGGCCGCTGAGATCACGATGCGCCGCGCCACGAACCTCGGGTCCTCACCCGCTTCCAGCATGCGCGCCAAATAGTGCAGGGCGGCATCCACGTCCGAGCCCCGGATGGACTTGATGAACGCACTGGCCACATCGTAATGCTGGTCGCCGGCACGGTCGTATCGAACGGCCGCCGCATCCAATGCGCGTTCAGTATGCCGGAGTTCCACCAATACCGGAGCGTCAGGCAGGCCGTCGTTGGCGAGTCCGGGTTCGCCGTCGTCAGCGTCGCCCTCCCCTCCGGCCACTGTTGGGGCGTCGTCCGAAATATCGACGGCGGCAGAGTCACCGAATGCGACGCCGGCAGCGGCTTCCAGCGCTGTTAGCGCCCTGCGGGCATCGCCACCGGATAGACGGACAAGATGGTCCAACGCCTCCGGGCTGAGCTCCACGCGGCCGGCCAGTCCGCGGGCGTCGGCCACAGCCCTTTGCAGCAGACCCGAAATGTCCTCGTCGGTGAGCGGCTTCAGCGTAAGCAGGAGCGAGCGGGACAGGAGCGGCGACACCACTGAGAAGGACGGATTTTCCGTGGTGGCGGCCACCAACACCACCCAGCGGTTCTCGACCCCAGGCAGCAGCGCATCCTGTTGGGCCTTGTTGAAGCGATGGATCTCGTCAAGGAAGAGGACAGTGGTCTTCTTGTACAGGTCCCGGGCAGTCAAGGCCTCGTCCATGACGCGCCGGACGTCCTTGACTCCGGCGGTGATTGCCGACAACTCAACGAACTTACGTCCGGGTCCGCGCGCGATCACGTGGGCGAGCGTGGTCTTCCCTGTCCCGGGCGGCCCCCAAAGAATCACCGAGCTGGGACCCGCCGGGCCGGCAGCCTCAGCACCTGCTGCCAGTTGCCGCAAAGGCGAACCTTGCCCCAGGAGATGCTGCTGCCCCACCACCTCGTCCAGCGACCGGGGACGCATTCTTACCGCCAGTGGACTGCGTTGGGAAGCCATCCAATGAGCATCGGATGGCCCACTTGACGCAGGCAGATCCTCCGACTCGTCGTCGTCAACTGCACCCGCTCCAAAGAGATCTTCCACATGGATAGGCTACTCATAGTTCCAGCAAAGGAGACATCGACGTGGATCGCCGAGCATCTGCCCCTCACCAGCCTTCCGGCACACGGACCGCTTTAGTGCCCGCGGCCAGGTTGCAGGGTTGGGTTGGCCGGTTCGCGGCGAGCCATGGTCCCGTTGTTGAAGACCTCGACGACGGTGGTCTTCTCCTGCGGGCGGCCGACGGTGCAACTGCAATGTTGAAGGCCCCCTGGCCGGCCGACGGACGTCCCGGCCGGGGAGCAACTGAGCTGGACCGCTTGGCCTCGCTTGCAAACCAGGAACGGGGACTAGGCCTACTTCTGGTGCGTAGGGGCGGCTACGCCATAGGCGCTGCCAGCGGCTCCACGATCCTGGCTTCGAAGAGTGGGAACCGCTTCGTCGCGGCCGGGGCCACGGCAGAACACGCCGCCCGGATCTTCAACGAACACCGAATTGAGTACATCGTCCCGGGCGGCGACCGCGCCCTCGTGGATCAGGTTCTTGCCCAACCTTTACTCAAAGCCATTTCAGGCCGGACGCGTCTGGCCTTCCTGGACATTCAAGAGCCAAAGACCGCCGTGCTGGTGAAAGCGGCCGCCGACGCCTGCTCCGTGCGCATCTTGGTGACTGATCCGACCGTCTAGCAACCACTGGAGGCTCGCTTCAGCGGTGCCTGCCGGTACAGGTAGCTTCCATAGCCGGTGAAACCTGCCCGTGAGTAAAGTAACTGCGCCCCGCGATTCGCCTCAGTAACCAGCAGCCAAAATCCCTCAAGGCCCCGCTGGGTCCCGGCATTCAACAACGCCGCCAGCGCCGTAGCACCGTATCCGCGCCTGCGATACCCGGCCGACGTCGCCATGCTGTAGATACCGCCCCAACCATCCACCAAGGCAAGACGTCCGACGGCGGCGGGGACGCCGTCGTCATCCCTCACCATTGCGTACAACGCCGGGCAGGCGCTGAGAATCTTGTGCGCGACCGTCAGTTCGGGGTCACCGCCACGGCCGTCGACGGACCACCACACGTGAAGCCATTCGTCTGAGGGTTCCCCGGCTATTTCAACGTTCCGGCCCGACGTGCTGACCGGCAGCTCATCCACGCCGCGGACCATGATCCGTGTCTCGGATTGCCTCGTGAAACGTTGCTCATCCAAGACGGCATTAAGGCAGGCGCTGCGGGAGTCATCGAACACTTGGAAGATCAAAGGAAGCCGACGAAGCCGATACCACTCCGCTGCTGCACGCACAGATCGCACCATGTCCGAATTTCCGTTCGGCCCACCATCCGGGTTCCTTGGCCACACGGAATTCGCCCTTTGGGTTACTCCGTCCGAAGCGCGGAGGACCCACTCCCCTGTATCTTCACGCTCAAGCGCAGGCCAAGCCTTGTCCATAAGGGTTTCCAGGAATGCTTGCTCCATCATGCGAGGCTCCTTGTGACTGGAACGCAAAAAGCTCCCCACATCAGTGAGGAGCCTTTTGGGCAGAAACTTACTCGGACTTCGTTTCCGGCTTGGCTGCGGGCTTGGACTCCGGTTTGAAGTCGACGCCTGCTTCCTTGCGCTGCTGGGGCGTGATCGGTGCCGGTGCAGCAGTCAGGGGGTCGTAGCCGTTGCCCGACTTCGGGAAGGCAATGACGTCGCGGATGGACTCGACGCCGGCAAGCAAAGCAACCACACGGTCCCAGCCCAAGGCCATTCCACCGTGCGGGGGCGCGCCGTACTTGAAGCCTTCCAGCAGGAAGCCGAACTTGGTTTCGGCGTCCTCCTTGTCCAGGCCCATAAGCTGGAAGACGCGCTCCTGCACTTCGCGCTCATGGATACGGATGGAACCGCCGCCGATCTCGTTGCCGTTGCAGACGATGTCGTATGCGTAAGAGAGTGCGGACTCCGGATCCTTATCGAAGGTTTCCAGGAACTCAGGCTTCGGCGAGGTGAAGGCGTGGTGCACGGCCGTCCACTGCCCTGCACCCACTGCAACGTCGCCGGAGGCCACAGCGGCAGCTGCGGGCTCGAACATGGGAGCGTCCACGATCCAGACGAAGGCCCAGTCCTTGGGATCGATGAGGCCGGTACGGTGACCGATTTCAACGCGGGCAGCACCGAGGAGGGCGCGGGCTGCGGACTTCTCGCCGGCGGCGAAGAAGATGCAGTCGCCTGGCTTGGCTCCAACAGCGTCCGCCAGGCCCTCTCGCTCGGCGTCGGTAAGGTTCTTGGCCACCGGGCCGGCAAGCTCGCCGTCCTCCTTGAAGAGGACATAAGCCAAGCCTTTGTGTCCGCGTTGCTTGGCAAATTCCTGCCAGCCGTCCAGGGTACGGCGCGGCTGGGAAGCACCACCGGGCATCACGACGGCGCCGACGTACGGCGCCTTGAAAACACCGAAGTTAGTGTCCTTGAAGAACTCGGTGAGCTCGGTCAGTTCAACACCAAAACGCAGGTCCGGCTTGTCCGAGCCGTACTTGGCCATGGCATCCAGGTACGTCATACGGCGGATCGGGGTGGGGATCTCAACGTCGATCAGCTGCCACAACGCCTTGACGATTGCTTCGCCGAGCTCAATGACATCGTCCTGGTCAACGAAGCTGGCTTCGATGTCCAGCTGCGTGAACTCCGGCTGGCGGTCCGCACGGAAGTCTTCATCGCGGTAGCAACGGGCAATCTGGTAGTACTTCTCGAAGCCGCCTACCTGAAGGAGCTGCTTGAAAAGCTGCGGCGACTGCGGGAGGGCGTACCAGGAACCGGGGGCAAGACGCGCCGGGACAACGAAGTCCCGGGCACCTTCCGGCGTCGAACGCGTCAGCGTGGGGGTCTCGATTTCTACGTAGCCACGCTGGTGCAGAAGTTCGCGGGCCACACGGTTTGCTTCCGAACGCAGGCGCATGTTGCGGGCGGGGCCGGGGCGACGGAGGTCCAGGTAGCGGTGCTTGAGCCGGGCTTCCTCGCCAACCTCCACGTGTTCGTCGATCTGGAACGGAAGGGGTTCGGAGGTATTGAGGATGACCACTTTGTCGGCCATAACCTCGATCTCGCCCGTGGCCAACGCGGGGTTCTCATTGCCTTCAGGACGCTTGTTGACCGTACCTGTCACCTGCAGGACATACTCGTTCCGCAGGCCATGGAAGACCTCTTCCTCGCGGACAACAACCTGGGCTACACCGGACGCATCACGCAGGTCAACGAATGCAACGCCACCGTGATCACGGCGGCGGCCCACCCAGCCGGCCAGGGTAACGGTTTGTCCAATGTGCTCGGAGCGAAGGGATCCGAGGTCATGTGTGCGCAGCACAGCATTCCTTTCAGCATGAAATATAGAGGGATCGTTGCAAAGACGATCCCGTCCGAGTTTACCCGTCCCGGCCACGGCTCCCGCCACGAAGGCGGAACAAACGTTGGTGCCTAGCCGGAGGTGGTGACCCGCACGTACAAATCCTCTTCAGCAGGCGTCCAGCTGGCGGGATCGGCGTCAACCTGCTCGCCTGAACGGATGTCCTTAACCTGGTGCTTGCCGTCGTCATCCGTAAACCACACGAAAGGGATGCCCCGACGGTCTGCGAACTTGATCTGCTTTCCGAACTTTTCGGCCTTTGCTGCGACTTCGGTGGCGATCCCGCGTCCTCGCAACTGGGCTGCAATGTCCTGCGCCGCGGACCAACTGTCGTCCGTGTTCAGGGCAACCAAGACCGCAGTGGGCACAGAACGCGACGCTGCGGCCAGTTCCTGACTGAGGATGCGGGAAACAAGTCGGGTCACTCCAATGGAAAGGCCGACGCCGGGGAACTTGCGGTTGCCCTTGCTCGCCAGGGCGTCGTAACGGCCACCGGAGCAAATCGAACCCAACTGCTCGTGGCCCACGAGCACTGTTTCAACAACAGTCCCGGTGTAATAGTCCAGGCCACGTGCGATGCTCAAGTCAGCAACCACCTTGCCGGGAGCGCGCTGGACTGCTGCCTGAATGACCTGCTCAAGTTCATTGATGCCCTCTTCGAGGAGGTCGTCCTTCACTCCGAGCGCACGGACCTGCTCCACGAATGCGGTGTCCTCCGTGCGGATGCCCGCGAGTTGGAGGGCCAGGCTGGCCTGTTCATCGTTCGCGCCCAGCTCACTCTTCAATAGCTCGGCTACCTTTCCGGCACCGATCTTTTCCAGTTTGTCAATGCTGCGCAGTACACCTGCCGTATCCGTCAGCCCAATGCCGCGATAGAAGCCTTCGGCGAGCTTTCGGTTGTTGATCCGGAGCCGGAAATCCGGAATCGGCAGGGCACTAAGCGCCTCTGCAATGACCAGCGCGATTTCGACGTCGTAACGGAATGGCAGTTCGCCGTCGCCCACAACATCGATGTCTGCCTGGGTGAACTCACGCGCCCGGCCTTCCTGCGGCCGCTCGCCCCGCCATACTTTCTGGATCTGGTACCGGCGGAAGGGAAATGCCAAGTACCCGGCGTTCTCCACAACGTAGCGGGCGAATGGAACTGTCAGGTCGAAGTGGAGGGCCAAGGCATTCGGGTCAGCCTTGTCAGATTTACCAGCCTCGCCCTCATCGTCCTGAAGCCGGCTCAAGCCATAGACCTCTTTGTCGATCTCGCCTTTGCGGAGCAACTGGCCCACGGTTTCAACGGCGCGGGTCTCAATGGAAGAAAAGCCGTGCAGTTCGAACGTCTTCCGGAGCGTATCCAGCACATGGAGCTCCACCAACCGCTCCTGGGGAAGCCACTCGGGGAATCCGGACAGGGAGGCGGTACGTGCCATGGTGGAAAAGTCTCCTCGAAGAAAGCTGACACTGGCATGGCACCGCAGCTTTAAACACCCTTTCGGCGTTTACAGGGCGGGCGTCCAGCCGGTCATGCATAAACTATGTGCGGCAGCCAGTTTATGCTTTCCGCGCGTGCACATCTAATGCAGCATGCCCGGTTCCTGTCGGCAGCCATCGAAAGTGGACACAATCAGGAGGACTCTTGGCAACAAGGTCGCGGGATGACCGCGAAGCGAAACGGCGCATCAGGCAGATGGAAGCCAAGCGTGCCCTGAGGCAGGAACAGGGCAAGCGACGCAAACGTGACAACACCATCGCCGTAAGTGCAGCTGCCGCGGCAGTAGTTCTGGCCGTGGTGCTGCAGCTGACCGTCTTTAGCTCCAACCCCACCGAGGCGGAAGTCGCTGCCGCAGAAGCGGGGCTCAGTTCCCCCTCCGCTTCCCCGTCTGCTTCCAACAGCGCCGACATACCCAGCCCTGACACGGCCGCCGGAAAGACCTTCACCGGCGAGCTCACGTTGAACAGCGGCGTGGTCGGCGTAGAACTGAACGGGACGGCGGCACCGCAGGCTGCCGCCGTGTTCAAGTCCCTCAGCGACGCCAGCTACTACAATGGCGCGTTCTGCCACCGATTGACGACGTCCGAAACGTTTGGGCTCCTCCAATGCGGCGCCAAGTCCGAAGATGGCGCGGACGACCCAAATTACCGATGGGGCCCGTTGGAGAACACTCCCGCAGACAACAAGTACGCTGCGGGGACGATTGCCGTGGCCCGCACCGGGAACGATGCCTATGGCAATGGCCACCAATTTTTCATCGTGTACAAGGACACCACGATTCCGGCGGATACCGCGGGCGGATACACGGTGGTGGGCAAGGTGACCAGCGGCCTGGACGTCGTCACCAAGATCGCCGCGGCAGGCCTTAAGGCCGGCGAAAACACCAGCGACGGCGCCCCTGTGGCACCTGTCACGATAGACTCGTTTTCTCTGAAGTAACCAGCTCCAGGCCCGGCCCGGGGTGCATTACCTGAGCAGTTCCCTCCAAGCGAAAGACTTTTAGCGGTGACAGACAGTCAGAAATCCGACGAAACAGCAGTGGTGGCCAACCAAGAAGCAGTCGAGGCGACCGGCACCAACGGTACCGAGGCGCCGGCTTCGGAGGAGGCCGCTCCAGCCAACGACGCAGCCCCGGTCAACGAAACAGCTCCGGCTGCCGAGGAAGCACCGGAGGAAGCGCCAGCCACAGAGCCCGCGGCACCGGCCGCTCCGCGGCCGATGCCGTCCGCAGCGCCCTCCCCCGCAGCCTTTGCGGCCCGCCCCAAGGCTCCCGCCGCCGTCGTTCCTGCCGCCCCGGCGGTGTCCGCGGCGTCGCTCGCCGAGGCAGCCAAGTGGGGGCGCGCTGAGGGTGACGGCCACGTCTTCCTGACGCTGGATGGTGAAGAAATCGCTGTGGGTCAATACCCGGGTGTCAGCACCGACGAGGCACTTGGCTACTTTGCCCGCAAGTTCGACGACGTCATCGCACAGGTGGTTCTCCTGGAACACCGTGTGGAGTCCAAGGCTCCTGCCACGGACATGCAGAAGACAGTCACTCACCTGCGTGAGCAACTTGCGGAGCGCAATATGGTGGGTGACATCCGTGGTGCTGAGGCCCGCTTGGACGCCCTGTCAGCCCAGATCGTCGAACTGGAAAAGTCTGAAAAAGCTGCCCATGAGGCGGTACGCGCCAGCGAACTCGCGGCACGTGAAGCAATCGTTGCTGAAGCTGAGACCATTGCCGGCCAGGACCCCGCGCAGATCCAGTGGAAGACGTCCAGCGCACGCATGAACGAATTGTTTGAAACCTGGAAGTCCGCGCAAAAGAGCGGGGTCCGGTTGGGCCGCAGTAACGAAGACGCCCTCTGGAAGCGCTTCCGGTCCGCACGGACGGTATTTGATCGTCACCGCCGCGCCTATTTCTCCCAGCTCGACAGCAACAACTCCGCTGCAAAGTCCGCCAAAGAGGCGTTGATTGCGGAGGCCGAGGCGCTTTCCACGTCTACCGACTGGGGATTCGCAGCCGGCGAGTATCGCAGGCTGATGGATCAGTGGAAGACCACGCCGCGTGCAAGCCGCAAGGATGATGACGCACTCTGGGGCCGGTTCCGTGCCGCTCAAGACGTCTTCTTCAGCAACCGCCAGGCCGCCAACGACCAGATCGACCAGGAATACACTGCGAACCTGGCCGTGAAGGAGCAACTGGTGGCTGAGGCGCAGGCGCTCCTGCCCATCAACGATCTCAATGCTGCCAAGAAGGCCCTCCAGACCATCAGGGACCGTTGGGAAGATGCCGGCAAGGTCCCCCGCGCGGATATGGGCCGGATTGAGGCTGGGCTTCGCAAGGTTGAAGACGCAGTCCGCGACGCCGAGGAAGAGAAGTGGCGCCGGAGCAACCCGGAAACCAAGGCCCGTACCAACAGCGCCTTGTCACAGCTCGAGTCCGCTATTGCAGGCCTCAAGGAAGACTTGGAGAAGGCCGAGAAGGCAGGCGACCAGCGCCGCATTAAGGCCGCCCGCGAGGCTCTGGAAGCACGTCAGGCATGGCTTGACCAGATCCAGCGTTCGGCCAGTGACCTCGCGTAGAGGATTGAGCTAAGGACTTTTCCTCCAGGCTCCGTCCCGGTTATCCACATAACCGGGACGGAGCCTGTACTCGTAGGGCTGCCGCGCGGAATGATCGATGAATGGTCCCCGCTGTCAATCCCCCGCACTTGCTGGAGCCGGTCATACCCGAGCTCTACTCCCCCAGCCGCATCTTTACGTGGAACGAATTGCAGAGCATGGCGTTCGACGGTATCCTGCTGCCGCTGTACGGGAAGAGTTACGCCTCTCCGGGTGTATCCGTCACCCACCGCCTGAGAGCCCGTGCAGCGGCTTTAACCGTCCCGGAACGAATCCGGACCAAGGTGGTTGCCGGGAGACTGACTGCAGCCTGGATCTACGGTTGTGCCACTCCACCCGAGCACTTATCACTGCTGGTTGATGCGAAACATCGCATATCCAGCCTGCGGGGAACCACGGCCTGCAGTCTCCATGAGGTCCGGCTAGGTCAAATGGATGTCGTCAGCCTGGGAGGAATGCTGGTGAGCAGCCCGCTCCGGACCGCGGCTGACATCGCCCTCCACGTGGAAGCCAGTCGCGCTTTGCCCGCACTGAAGCGCCTTCTGGACCGGGAGGAACTTGGCATCAGGCTCCGCCTCCTCACGCTGGCCGTTGAGGCAGCACCCCGGGTTCCCCACAAGAAGCGCGCCTTGGCAACCTTGGCGCAACTGGGTCCCGCAGACCCGGGCTAGCTGCGGCGGCGGTTACCCGTAGTGCGATAGACGTCAAAAACACCGTCGATACGTCGAACCGCGTTCAAGACGTGATGCAGGTATTTTGGATCGCCCATTTCGAAGGCAAACTTCGAGATCGCTACCCTGTCGCTCGAAGTGTGTACCGACGCGGCCAGGATGTTGACATGGTTCTCAGACAAAATGCGGGTCACATCGGACAGAAGGGACTTCCGATCCAAGGCTTCCACCTGAATCTCCACCAGGAAAACACTCGATTGGGTGGGTGCCCACTCAACTTCAACAATTCTGTCCGGCTGGTCACGGAGACCTGAGACATTCGTGCAGTCAGTCCGGTGGACAGAAACTCCGGAGCCACGCGTTACAAAGCCCAGGATGGGGTCCGGGGGTACCGGGGTGCAGCACCGCGCCAGCTTGACCCAGACATCCCCCACACCCCGCACGATGACGCCGGAATCCGAGAACTTCGACTTCGCAACCTGCGTAGGAATACTGACTTCGTCGAGGTCTTCGTCCGGCGTCTCATGACCGCCCAAGTGCTCCACGAGCTTTTCCATGACGGACTGGGCTGATGTGTGCCCGTCCCCGACGCCCGCGTAGAGCCCGGAGATGTCGACGTAGTGGAATGCTTCCGCAACGGCGGACAGAGCATCGTGCGTCATCAGCCGCTGCAAAGGCAAGTTCTGCTTCCGCATGGCCCTGGTCAGCATGTCTTTGCCACGCTCTATGGCTTCTTCGCGGCGTTCTTTGGTGAACCATTGGCGGATCTTGTTGCGTGCACGAGCTGACTTGACGAAGTGCTGCCAGTCTTGGCTCGGGCCGGCGCCTTCTGCCTTGGAGGTGAAGATCTCTACCCAGTCTCCATGGTTCAGCTCACTGTTAAGCGGAACCAACTTGCCATTGACGCGGGCACCAATGGTTCGATGGCCCACCTCGGTGTGCACAGCGTACGCGAAGTCCACAGGGGTTGACCCGGCTGGAAGGGCCATGACTTCACCCTTGGGAGTGAAAACGAACACTTCCCGGGCGTTGATCTCATAGCGGAGCGAATCCAGGAACTCTCCGGGATCGGAGGTCTCCTGCTGCCAGTCCACCAGCGACCGCAGCCAACCCATGTCGCCATCACGCGGGCTGCCAGGGCCTTGCGCGGTCCGGTTGGGCTGGTCCTTGTACTTCCAGTGCGCCGCCACGCCGTACTCTGCCCGGCGGTGCATCTCGTGGGTACGGATCTGGATCTCCACAGGCTTGCCACCCGGGCCAATCACCGTTGTATGCAGTGATTGGTACATGTTGAACTTGGGCATGGCGATGTAATCCTTGAACCGTCCCGGAAGGGGGTTCCACCGTGAATGCAGCGTCCCGAGTGCGGCGTAACAGTCACGCACTGAATCCACCAGGACCCGCACGCCCATGAGGTCGTTGATGTCGTCGAAGTCCTTGTCCCGGACGATCATCTTCTGGTAAATCGAGTAGTAGTGCTTCGGCCGGCCAGTGATGGTCGCCTTGATCCGTGCCGTCCGAAGATCATCCGCGATCTGGTTGCGGATAACGCTCAGGCTCTTTTCCCTCTCCGGTGTGCGGTCACCCACCATGCGCACGATTTCCTCGTACACCTTGGGGTACAGCGCGGCAAAGGAGAGATCTTCCAGTTCCCACTTGATGGTGTTCATACCCAGGCGATGCGCCAAGGGTGCAAAGATCTCCAGCGTCTCACGGGCCTTGCGCGACGAAGACTCGGCGGAGACGAACCGCCAAGTTCGCGCATTGTGGAGGCGGTCTGCCAATTTGATCATCAGGACACGGATGTCCTTGGCCATTGCGACGACCATCTTGCGGACGGTCTCCGATTGGGCCGCCTCACCAAAACTGACTTTATCCAGTTTGGTGACGCCATCCACCAACATGGCAACTTCAGGTCCGAAATCCCGCGTCAGGTCAGCCAGAGTATACGGGGTGTCCTCCACGGTATCGTGAAGCAACGCTGCGGCCAGGGTTGTCCCGGTCATGCCGAGTTCAGCCAGGATGGTGGCAACAGCCACCGGGTGGGTGATGTACGGATCACCGCTCTTGCGTTTCTGTCCCTGGTGGCTCTGCTCAGCCACGGCGAAGGCGCGTTGGATCAGATCGAAGTCTTCTTTGGGATTGTTCGCCCGGACCGTGCGCAGCAGTGGCTCCAGGATGGGCGAGTACGGAGCGATGCCCCGCCCCGTCAGGCGGGCAAGCCGGGAACGCGTGCGTTCCCTCCGTCCCGGGAAAGTGGGACGTGCACCGGCAGCATCGACCGGGACCGCAGTCCGTCCGGGCACACTCGTTGCCGGAACTGCCACAGTCTTGCGGCTGTCATCCCCGCCCGCCGGTGGTGCCGACGTCGCACGTTCTTCCACAGAAGTACCCCTCACAACCGATTTAATTCTCCCAGTCTATTCCCGCAGGTGAATGCTTCTGCAACCGGGCAGCACATGTCGATAACGCAGGCAAGTCAAAGAGCCGGCCTCCGCAGTGGTGCGGAGGCCGGCTCTCGGCCAAACAACGGTGCTGAACAGCCTTAGACTGTGGCTTCAGTCCTGCGGTGGGCAACCTTCTTGGCTTGCTTCACGAGCTCAGGCTCACCTTGGCGCAGCCACGCGTACAGCGGTGCCGCGATGAAGATCGTGGCCGCGGTGCCGATGAGAATGCCTACGAACAAGGCCAGGGAAAGATCGCGCAAGGTTCCGGCGCCAAGGAGCCCGGCACCAATGAAAAGGATTGCTGCCACCGGGAGGACGGCCACCATCATGGTGTTGATGGAGCGGACCAGGGTTTGGTTGACGGCCAGGTTGACTTCTTCGCCGAAGGTGCGGCGTGTGGACGTGGAAATGTCCGCGGTGTTTTCCCGGATCTTGTCGAAGACAACCACCGTGTCGTACAGCGAGTAGCTGAGGACGGTCAGGAAGCCAATGATTGCCGACGGCGTGACTTCAAAATCGCTCAGGGCGTAGACGCCCGCTGTGGTGAACATGGTGACGAGCATGCCGACGAGTGCCGACAAAGACATCTTCCAGGTCCTGAAGTACAGCGCCATAAGGACAGCTGCCAACCCAACGAAGACCACCAGACCAATGAGGGCTTGACGGGTGACATCCTGGCCCCAGGTTGGGCCCACGAAGTTGGACGTCACTTCGTTCTCCGTCACGCCATAGACGCTGGTGAGTCCGTCCTTGATCCTGTTCGTCTCTTCATCGGTCAGCTGGTCCGTTTGGATCCGCATGGTGTTGCCTGCGACGTTGGCAACACGCGGAATTGCACCGGGCACTACGTCGTGGACGGCCTTTTCGCCGAGGCTTGCATCAGTGGTGCTCACGTTTGAAACTGTGAATTCCGAGCCGCCACGGAACTCGATTCCAAGGTTGAAACCGCCCTTGACGACCGGAATCAGGATGGAGAGTGCCACGGCGACCGCCGCAATGATGAACCAGATTTTCTTCGAATTAACAAAGTTGTACGAGCGCTTGCCGGTGTATAGCTCGTGGCCGAAGGTTGCGAAGCTCGTGGTCATTACTTCTCCTCCTTGGTGCCGTTCGAAGTACCAGTCAGCTGGCCCTTCTCGGCAAGGCGCCTCTCGGCGATGGTCATGCGTCGTTCGGCTTCGGCCGCCGCACCTGTATTGCGTGCGCGGACCACTGCAGGCTTTTCGTCAGGCGTGCGGAGGCGGCCTGCGCCCCGGTAGAGAGGAACTGCGCCGAGACGGTCAGGAGAAAGCCCTGAGAAACGGTGTCCTTCGCCGAAGAACTTGGTGCGCGCCAGGACCTGCAACATGGGGTGGGTGAACATGAACACCACGAGGAGGTCAGCCAGGGCCGTCAAGCCAAGGGTGAACGCGAAACCGCGAACATTGCCAACGGCCACGAAGTAGAGGACCAGTGCGGCCAGGAGGTTGACAGCCTTGGAGGCCAACACGGTGCGCTTTGCCCGCTTCCAGCCGTTCTCCACGGCGGATACCAGACCGCGCCCTTCCCGCAGCTCATCCCTGATGCGCTCGAAGTAGACAATGAACGAGTCCGCGGTCTGGCCAATGGCCACGATCAGACCGGCTACACCCGCCAGGGAGAGGCGGTAGTTTTCGGTCCACCCGAGGATTGCAATGGCCAGGTAGGTGAGGACACCGGCTACCACGAGGGAAGCGATGGTCACAAGGCCTAGTGCACGGTACTGGAAGAGCGAGTAGACAACGACCAGCAGCAGACCGATCATGCCTGCCAGCAGACCAAGGCGAAGTTGATCGCCACCCAGTGTGGCAGAGATCTGCTCCTGGGATTGGATCTCGAAGCTGATGGGCAAGGCGCCGAAGCGCAGCTGGTCAGACAGGGCCTTCGCAGACGCCTGGGTAAAGTTACCCGTGATCTGGGGCTTTCCATCAGTGATCACCGCAAGGGAACGGGGAGCAGAAATGACCTTGTCGTCCAGGACGATCGCGAACTGGGATTTGGGATCGTTAGTTCCTTGGGCCTGGGCCGCAACGTAGAACTGATTAAGGCGCTCCGTCACTTCCTTGAACTTGGCCGTTGCGTCTGAGTTGAACGTGATGGTCACGCCCCAGGAGTTGGTGACGGATCCCTGCGCACCCTGGACGGGGTCAAAGGACGAGCCCGTGATGTCCTGTCCCTTGACCTCAACGGGCCCAAGAATGTACTTGACCGCCGGAGTCTCTGCGGTAGCAGCCTCGCACGTCACCAGGGGTTTGGTTGGATCAGAGCGCTCCCGCCGTTCAGCGGAAGGGTTGACGCAGTCCAATGCCTCAAATTCCTTGTAGACCTCCGGGGTTACCCAGTTGATGTCGCTGGCGTTGGCCGGCTCCGCAGTGGGCTTGGGCAACTGGTCATCCGGCGTCCGGGATTCCGCAGGGATGGCTGCGGGGTCTGCAGCAGCGATGACCGGCCGGAAGTTCATGTCGGCCGAAGCCTGGATCAGGTCGCGGGTTTCCTTGGACGGTGTTCCCGGAAGACTAACCACCACGTTGCGGCCGGACTGCGTGCTGATTTCGGCTTCAGCAACACCGGAGCCATCTACGCGCTGCCGGATGATGGCAACTGCCTGGTTGAGTTGCTCCTCATTGATCTCGCTGGAACCCTCTACCCTGGGTGCCAGGATCATCTGGGTTCCGCCTTCAAGGTCCAGGGCAAGCTTGGGAGCCCAACTGGCGTTGCCAGTCATTACTCCGCCCGCAAGGACAGCGGTTAGTACAACGAAAATTGCTCCAAGCCAGGTCAGCACCCTGCGGGCTGAGTTTTTGGGGCCGGTCCGTGCCATTATCGATCTTCCTGTTATCGCCGGACAGCCGCCGGCGGACGCTGGTAAGCGTCTGCCGGCGGCTCTCCGCTGCCGTAGAAGTTGCCTTGCGCGGAGTTGCCGCGACTGACGGTGCTAGTTGTCCTTCTTGTCCTCTTTGTTGAGGCGCGCGATGGTTTCCTCCGGCGTCTCGACGGCGGCAGGGGCTTCGGTCTCCGCAGCGGTCAAGGAAGAAGCGTCATCCGGCACGACCGGTGCTTCCTCAGGGGTCGTTTCGACCACCTTGGTGACTGCCTGGCGGTGAACCGTGGCCTGGTTACCCGGGGAAAGTTCGATGACGACCTTGTTCTCAGCCTCGTCGATGGACACGATGCGGCCAAAGAGACCGAAGCTGGTCATGACGTCGACGCCCGGAGCGAACTTGGACTGCATCTCAGCCTGCTGCTGCTGGGTCTTCTTGTTGCGGCGGAACATCATGAAGACAAAAAGTCCAAGCATGACGAACAGCAATATGGTCATTGGATCCACAGGGAAGTTCCGTTCTGTACTTACGTTTTGGTTCACGGCAACGTCCCTGGCAGATCCCCGTAGCGGGCATGGATCAAGGACTCGAACGTGCCGAGCGTCATACCAGTCTAGTGGGAAAAGCTGAACAGAGCGTGTTAACCGATGGTATCTATGCTTTCGGCGTGGTTTTCGTCCTCGCCGAAGAGCGCAAGCGTCTCTTGGCCGAAGACGCCGGCCGGGACGGCATAGCCAAGGTGCGTCCAGGCGGATGCCATCGCGATGCGACCCCGCGGCGTACGCCCCAAAAGTCCCTCGCGCACCAAGAACGGTTCAGCCACGGTCTCCACCGTTTCCGGTTCTTCACCCACGGCAATTGCCAACGTGGACAAGCCAACAGGGCCGCCGTTGAACTTGGTGATCAGGGCTTCCAATACAGAGCGGTCCAGTCTGTCCAATCCCCGCTCATCCACCTCATACATGTCCAAGGCCGCTGACGCCGAACGGGCGTCGATTTGCTCGATGCCATGAACGAGCGCCCAGTCCCGGACACGGCGAAGCAGACGGTTGGCGATACGCGGGGTGCCGCGTGATCGGCCCGCGATCTCCGTGAACCCGGCCGAGTTAACCTTGAGGTCCAACAACCCGGCCGAACGACGGAGGACAAGTTCGAGCTCGGCCACCGAATAGAACTCAAGGTGTCCGGTGAAACCGAAGCGGTCCCTCAAGGGTCCCGGAAGAAGTCCTGCTCGGGTTGTTGCACCTACCAGGGTGAAAGGCGGGAGCTCCAAGGGAATCGCAGTTGCGCCTGCTCCTTTGCCCACCACGATGTCCACGCGGAAGTCCTCCATGGCCATGTACAACATTTCTTCCGCGGGCCTGGACATGCGGTGGATTTCGTCAAGGAACAGGACCTCGCCCTCCGACAGCGAGGAAAGGATGGCTGCGAGGTCGCCGGCGTGCTGGATGGCCGGTCCGCTGCTGATACGCAGCGGCGCGTTCATTTCCGCTGCAATGATCATGGCAAGGGTGGTCTTACCGAGTCCCGGAGGTCCGGACATCAGTACGTGGTCGGCGCTGCGGCCACGCATCTTGGAGGCCTCAAGAACCAGCGCAAGCTGCTTGCGGACCCGATGCTGACCCACGAAATCGTGCAGGTTCTTGGGTCGGAGAGCAGCCTCAATGACCCGCTCTTCCGGTTCCTCTCCCCCGCTGACGAGTGACTGCTCAGCCACGGCTGCCTACGCGGTTGCCTGCGCGTGCGCCGTCCTGGCCCAGCCACCGCAGCGTGGCGCGGAGTATTTGGGCCACGTTCCCCGCGTCCACGAGTTCCGGCGAGTCGGCCATGGCCTTGTCGATACTGCCGTTGGCGTCTTTTTCGGACCATCCCAAACTGGTCATGGCTGCGACTACCTGTGGCTTCCATTCTGCGTTCGGGGCTGCGGCGGGAGCAGTACCGGTACCGGTTCCGTGCGGAACCAACTTCCCGGCCAGCTCGAGGACAATACGGCCGGCCACCTTGGGACCGATGCCCGGCACCTTGGTAAATGCCTTGCTGTCACCAGTGTGTGCCGCCACCCGGATGGCTTCCGGTTCGTGCACGGCGAGGACGGCCAAGGCCAAGCGTGGCCCTACCCCGCTGACGCTGAGCAGGACATCGAAGACTTCGCGTTCGTCGTCGTCGGCAAATCCGAAAAGCGTGAGTGAATCTTCGCGGACGATCATGGAAGTGAAGAGCTTGGCTTCCGTTCCTGTCGTGAGGTGGCTCAAGGTCTGCGGTGTGGCGAAGACACTCATACCCGCACCGTTGAGGTCGATAACAGCGGTGGACAAACCAACGTGGGCTACGGTTCCACGGAGAAAACTGATCAAGACCCGGCTCCTGAAATACTGCCTGCTCCGGTGCCGTGAATACTGCGGCCAAAGCGGACTATCCGAACATATCTACGAATACCCTAGCAAGGGCAGCCGTCAATCACCGTTTGCGGCGCGCTTTTGCTTCGGCGTCGGCCCACGCTTTCTGCGCGGGCGTGAGCCCGCCCTTTCCGTTGACGCCACCAACTGAACCCATGCCGCTGCCTGCGCGCCACGCGTGGGTGAGGGCCAGGGCGAGTGCGTCGGCAGCATCAGCCGGCTTGGGTGGAGCATCCAGGCGCAGAATCTTGGTCACCAACTTGGTGACCGCATCCTTGTTGGCAGTGCCGCTGCCGGTAACTGCGGCTTTCACCTCGGAAGGTGTATGCAAGGCGACCGGGATGCCACGGCGTGCTGCCGCCACGATGACGACGCCCGACGCCTGGGCTACGCCCATCACCGTGCTCACGTTCATCTGCGAGAAAACACGTTCGACGGCGACGACATCCGGCTTGTGCAGGTCCAGCCACTCGTCAATGGCCTGGGCAATCACCAGCAAACGCTTGTCCAAGGTCAGCTCGGCGGACGTGCCCACCACTCCGACGGCCACCATGGTGGCCCGGCGGTTCCGCTCAATGTCCACCACACCGATGCCGCAACGGGTAAGGCCCGGATCGACTCCCAATACGCGAAGAGTCAAGTCCGGGCCTTCCTGATGGCTGTAAACCTGCTGGTGATCAAAGTTGTTGCGCTGCACCCCACGCGACTACTCGGCGTCGAGGGCAGCCTGCACTTCCTCGCTGAGGTCCGCATTGCTGTAGACGTTCTGGACATCGTCCAGGTCTTCCAGTGCATCCACGAGCTTCATAAACTTCTTGGCGCCGTCGACGTCCAAGTCCACCTGCATGGACGGAACAAATTCGGCTTCATCCGTGTCGTAGTCGATGCCTGCTTCTTTCAGGGCGTCGCGAATGGCTTGGAGGTCCGAGGGCTCGGAGTGGATTTCCCAGTTCTCACCGCTGTCCTTGACTTCCTCGGCGCCGGCCTCCAGGACCGCCATCAGGATGTCGTCTTCGCTGAGGCCGTTCTTGGGGAGCACAACAACCCCTTTGCGGGCGAAGAGGTAGCTCACGGAACCGGGATCGGCGATGGTGCCACCGTTGCGCGAGATTGCCAAGCGCACCTCTGAAGCAGCGCGGTTTTTGTTGTCGGTCAGACATTCAATCAACAAAGCCGAGCCTTGGGGACCGCGGGCTTCATACATGATCTCGGTGTAGTCCACCACTTCGCCGGTGAGGCCGGCCCCACGCTTGATGGCACGGTCGATGTTGTCGTTGGGAACCGAGGTTTTCTTGGCCTTCGTGACGGCCAGTTCAAGGCCGGGGTTGCCCGCGAGGTCCGGTCCTCCCATGCGGGCAGCAACTTCGATGTTCTTGATCAGTTTCGCGAACGACTTTGCACGCCTGCCGTCGATGATGGCTTTCTTGTGCTTAGTGGTCGCCCATTTGGAGTGGCCTGACATGCTTTACGCTTCTCCTCTGATCATTCGAATAAAGAGTTCATGCACGCGTTTCTCTCCCGTCACTTCCGGATGGAAGGAGGTGGCCAGCAGTTGGCCGGAACGCACTGCAACAATTCTAGCCACTCCATGCAAAGTAGCCGTGTGGCTGGCGTGGTCGGGGTCAACCTGGGCAAGGACTTCCACGCCCGGACCTACACGCTCCACCCAAGGGCCCCGGATGAATACCGCGTGAACGGGATTCACGCCGGACTCCCCTGCACTGAAATCCAGGCCCCTGAAATCGAGGTCCGTTTCAAAGGACTCTCGTTGTCGTCCGAAAGCATTCCGGCGGACCGTAATATCCAGCCCGCCAAAAGTCTGCTGGGGATTACCGTCCAAGTCTGTAGCCGGGTCCGCGATTTCATTGGCCAACAAGATCATGCCGGCGCAGGAGCCATAGACGGGAAGGCCCTCCTCGATGCGCTTACGCAGGGGATCACGGACTTCGAAGATCCGGGAGAGTTTGTCAATGGTGGTGGATTCGCCGCCTGGGATAATCAGGCCGTCGATGTCGTCGAGCTCTGACGGACGGCGAATACCCATGCCGGTGGCGCCAGCGGCCTCAACAGCGTGGATATGCTCGCGGAAGTCGCCCTGGAGAGCCAGCACGCCGATCCGGAGTCCTGAACCCACGCGTGACGAAGCGTCGGAAAGGGGGTTGGTCATTCGACCATCATAGTGCTCCAAGCCCTCAACGACGCCGCGTGCGGCAGTCAGGCACTACGGGCAGTCAGGCTTCCATGCCCTGACTGGGATATATTACAGAGCATGCTTTCCTTCAGCGTTCCCCTCGGCAAGCTGGTCCGCACACTGTCCCGGCTCAGGGGCGGAGGCTCAGCTTTTCCCGGCCTGGTGGTCGAGAAAATCGATCCCGGCTTCATGCAGCGAACGCTGGCGTCGCTCCACCTCGGCGTAGCCGTGATCAGTGGCACCAACGGCAAAACCACTACCACCAAGATGGTGGTTGAACTGCTTGAAAGCCAAGGCCTGAAAGTCTTCACCAACCGCAGCGGCAGCAACTTCACCCGAGGTGTAGCCGCCTCGCTCTTGGGCGATGTGGATTGGCGGGGACGCCTCGACGCGGACATTGCCATTTTGGAACTCGACGAAGCGCACGCCGTTCACTTCGTCAATAAGGTGGAGCCCCGCTTCAGCCTCCTGTTGAATGTCCTTCGCGATCAATTGGACCGCTTCGGTGAAATCGATAAGACCGCCCGTCTACTGGAGCACATTGCCTCCAAGACGACGGACACGGTGGTCCTCAACCGGGAAGACCCCCGCGTCGCCCGGATTGCCACCGCCCTTAATACCCTCGATGCCGTGCACCATCCGGAGATCAGGTACTTCGGTCTCGATGAATCGTTGCGCAGCACTTTCCCCAATGACGACGAGATGCGCACCACGGCCATCGGCCCGTCCCCGTCAGGGACCTCTGTTGCTGCAGAGACCGGTGACGATGTAAACCTGCCGGCTGCCGACGTCGTGCTCCGCCGGGTAGGTGCCCAAGACGCTGACTTTGAGTTCGACGGCGAAACCGTCACCACAACGATGAAACTGCGCGGCGTCTACAACATCTTCAATGCCGCGGCTGCTTTGTCCCTGGCTCGGGCCATCCTGGGCACCGGGCCCGTTGATACGCCCAAACTCGTGAAGGCTTTGGGAGAAGTTGCTCCCGCCTTCGGCCGTGGCGAAAGCCTCACGGTGGACGGACAGCCCTTGGAGCTGGTTCTCGTGAAGAACCCCAGCGGTTTCCGACTCGGCCTGAAGTCCTTCCCTGCCGGTGGCTACGCCACCATGATTGCCATCAACGACAACTACGCGGACGGCAGGGACATGTCCTGGCTCTGGGACGTTGAGTTCGATTCCCTGCGGGAAGACGGCGTGGAAGTCCTCACCGGCGTCCGCGCCTACGACATGGCGCTCCGTCTCCAGTACGACGACGTGCACTTCGGAGTCGTCGAACCGGACATCACCGCAGCACTGCGGGCTTTCATAGACGGCTCGCGAGGCAAGCCCAAGCGCGTCTTCTGTACATACACCTCCATGCTCGCCATTCGCCGTGAACTGGCCAAAATCACCATAGTTGAGGTGGTCTCATGACCTCGGAAGCACAACCGACTCCGGACGCACAGCCCAGCAAGGGAACAATCCGCGTTCTCCAGCTCTACCCGCGTGAAATGAACATCTACGGTGACTGGGGTAACGCCCTGGTCCTGAAGCAACGGATCAAGTGGCACGGCTACACCCCGGAGTTACTTGAGTACAACGTGGGTGACGAATTCCCGGAGGACATCGACATCATTGTGGGCGGAGGCGGGCAGGACAGCGGCCAGTTGGTCATTCAGGACGATCTCCAGGCGCGTGCCGAACAGCTGAGGCAGCTCTCTGAGGAAGGTGCCCCCATGCTGGTGATTTGTGGGCTGTACCAACTTTTCGGGAAGTTCTTCAAGACCAGCACGGGGCCCGTCATTCCCGGCATAGGCATCCTTGACGTCGAAACCCACGGAACTGACGAGCGACTCATCGGCAACGTGACCATGAAGTCTGATGAGTTTGGCGAAATCCTGGGCTATGAGAACCACAGCGGGCAGACTACTTTGGGTCCGGGCGTCAAGCCTCTCGGCACTGTTACGAAGGGCGCGGGCAACAACAGCAAGGACGGGCACGAGGGCGCCCGTTACAACAACGTCGTAGCAAGCTACCTTCATGGCTCACTCCTGCCGAAGAACCCGGCGATTGCGGACTTCCTGATCCGCACGGCGGCCGAACGCAAGTTCGGTACTTTCGTTCCGGGAGCGCCCGACGACGGTTACGCCCGCCTTGCGCGCGAGCATGCCGCCCGCCGTCCGCGGTAGGAGTTACTTTTCCTTCGTGATCAGCAGTTCATGCGCGCCTGCAGTTGCTGCGCCCATGGACTCAACCACCGCTTTGGTTCGCTGGTAGGTCTCAGCATCAGCCGCAGGTGTAGCGCAGACTCCCTGTGGTGCGTCGCTGGCAACTGAGCACCAACGGTACGGATCCCGAACGATGACTGACGGAGCCCAAGCAAGATCCGACGCAGTCCACACACCTGCAGCGTTCTGGCTGAACTGTGCCCTGACGAGCAGCCCTTCATTGTTGACGACGTACCACGGAGACAATTCGGTGACACCGTTGCCTAGCCCATAGACGATCCAGGTGCCCTTGTAATTCTCGATCGGCAGCACCGAGTGGGTGTGGTGCCCGTAGATCATGGTGAACTGACCGCTGTCCACTAACGCATGCGCAACCTCCTGCTGCTGGGCATTGGCTTCGCTGGCGTACTCGTCGCCGGCGTGCATGACGCCCAGGACAATGTCAGCCCCAAGCGCCTTCGCCTGTGTTGCCTTCGCGATCATGGCCGCTGGATCCAGCTCGTCAACCAACCACGGGTATTCCGGGATTTGCCCATTATGGCCATATGTTCCAATGATGACGGCCACCTTGGCAGCATCAGTTTGGAGCATGAGTATCTCCTTGGACTCCGCTTCCGTCCGGTAGGAACCAGTGTGCTTCAAGCCGGCTGCGTCCAAGGCATCCAGCGTCCGGAGCAAACCTTCCGTCCCGCGGTCAATGGTGTGGTTGCTGGCCGTCGTGCAGGCCTTGTAGCCGACGTCCTTGGATGCTGTGATGATTTGTGGCGGTACGTTGAAGGACGGGTAGGCGGAGAACGGCCCTTCCGGTGTAGCCACGGGTGTTTCCTGATGGCAGATGGCGAGATCGCTGTTACGGATGTAGCGACGCTGCCCCTCGAGAAGCGGAACGAACGTATAGCCGGGCTGACCAGCTGCCGCAGCGTCAGCTCTCGCTTGTTGCCAGAGCTGGGTATGGACCAACATGTCGCCTGTCACCGTGATGGAGGTGCAGCGTAGCTCCGGGCAGGCGGGTCCCTTGCCCGGGGTGGGGTTCGGTGCGGGGGTGCGGGTTGGGCTTGGGCTCTCGGTTGCCGGGGCGGAAGCGGCGCTGCTGCGGTTCGCGTCATCGTTTTCGGCAATGACACTGCAGGCGTTCACCGACAGGGCCATAGCCATGGCGCCCAGCACGAGTACCGCCTTGCGAGGACCGAACCATCCCCCGGAAAATGTGATTTTGCCCATGGCTTTCATCCTACGGCGGAAGCTTTGCGGAAGCCCGGCGGAAGCGGGCGTGCCGCTCTTGAGGACACGATTCTTACGTGAAAGAGTCACTTCATGACCAATCCACTCTTGAGCCCCAGCCCCTTGCCCTACGGGCTTCCGCCCTTTGCTGGCATTTCAGTAGAGCACTACGCAGAGGCCGTAGAGGCCGGATTGGCATCGCATCTCCAAGAGATTTCCCGGATCGTGGCCAATCAGGAGCCAGCTACCTTTCAGAACACGGCGCTGGCCATGGAGCAGTCAGGGCTTCTCCTCAACAGGGCGGCTGCGGCATTCTTTACCCTGGTTTCCGCGGATGCTTCCGATGCCATCAAATCGCTGGAGACAGAGTTGTCACCCAAGTTCTCAGCTCATCAGGATGCTGTTTACATGAACCGTGCGCTCTACGAGCGGTTCGCCGGGATCGACACCACCGGCTTGGATGCGGAATCATCTCGACTCGTGCAGGAGCACCTCAAGGAGTTCCGGCAGTCCGGAATTCAGCTCGATGACGCCGGGCAACACCGCCTGCGTCAAGTCAACGCAGAGCTCTCTCGATTGGGCACCGAGTTTGGACAGCGCGTCAAGCAAGCCATGAAGTCCGCCGCCCTGCTACTTGACGAAGCCGATGATCTGGCCGGGCTGCAGCCGGAAGTGGTCACCGGCGCCGCAGAAGCGGCAAAGCTTGCCGGGCACGACGGCAAGTACTTACTGACACTGATCCAACCGAGCAACCAACCCGCCCTCGCATCCCTGGAGAACCGGACCATTCGCCGTCGCCTGTATGAAGCGTCACTGGCGCGCGGCACCGACGGGGGCGCCTTGGATGTCCGTGACCTGGTGAAGGCTACTGCACGGTTGCGGGCAGAGAAAGCAACTCTCCTGGGTTTCACCAACTTCGCTGAACTGGTGGTGGACCAGCAAACGGCCCCCGGTTTCAGCGAGGTACAGGCGATGCTGGGCCGGCTGGCGCCGGCAGCCGTGCGTAACGCCCAATCGGAGGCAGAAGCCCTGGCGGAATCCGCCGGCCACGAACTCGAGCCGTGGGATTGGGCGTACTACTCCGCCCGGGTCCGCAAGGAGAAGTTCGAGGTGGACGAACAGGCACTCCGACCCTACTTCAGCCTTGAAACCGTACTCCGCGACGGAGTCTTCCATGCAGCAACGCAGCTTTACGGAGTCACGTTCCATGAGCGCGAGGACCTTGAAGGGTATCACCGCGACGTCCGTGTCTGGGAGGTCCGGAATGAAGACGGCAGCGGCCTCGGTCTCTTCCTGGGCGACTACTACACTCGTGAAACAAAGCGCGGAGGTGCCTGGATGAATTCCCTCGTGGAACAGTCCAGCCTGCTGGGAACCCGGTCCGTAGTGATCAATAACCTCAACATCACCAAGCCGGCTCCCGGTGAGCCGACGCTGCTGTCCCTGGACGAGGTCCGTACTGTTTTCCATGAGTTCGGCCACGCACTGCACGGCCTCTTTTCCGATGTCACCTATCCGCGGTTCTCCGGAACATCCGTACCGCGCGACTTTGTGGAGTACCCGTCCCAGGTCAACGAAATGTGGATCATGTGGCCCGAGGTACTGGCCAGCTACGCACGCCATTACTCCACCGGGGAAGCTCTCCCCCAGGACACCGTGAACAAACTCAATGAGTCATTATTGTGGGGAGAAGGATTCGCAACTATTGAATATCTTGGTGCGGCGCTCCTTGACCTTGCGTGGCACGTACTGTCCGAGTCCGAAGTCCCGGACGACGTTCCCGCCTTCGAAGCCAAGGCATTGGCCGATGCGGCAATCGCGCACCCGTTGATTCCGCCGCGGTACCGCACGGGCTATTTCCAGCACATCTTCGCCGGCGCGGGCTACGCAGCGGGTTACTACTCCTACATCTGGAGCGAGGTGCTGGATGCGGACACCGTGGAGTGGTTCAAAGAAAACGGCGGCCTTACCCGCTCCAACGGAGACCGATTCAGGTCAGAGCTGCTCTCACGGGGTAACAGCCGCGATCCTCTGGAATCCTTCCGCTCGTTCAGAGGCCGTGACGCCGAGCTCGAACCCCTGCTGAAGCGCCGAGGCCTCGAATAACTCACGCACCCCAAGAAAACGAAACGGCGGGCACCGATCCGGCAGTGTGCGTAAAAGGGCCCCCGCCCCGCCACCGCCAAAATGGCGGCAGCGGGAGCGGGGAATAGCACACAGAGGATCGGCGCCCGCCGGGCGGAATGGAACCTACCAGCCGCGCTCTGCGAGGCGGTGGGGCTGCGGGATGTCGTCGACGTTGATGCCCACCATGGCTTCGCCCAGGCCGCGGGAGACCTTGGCGATGACATCGGGGTCGTCGTGGAACGTGGTGGCCTTCACGACGGCGGCGGCACGCTCTGCGGGGTTGCCGGACTTGAAGATCCCCGAACCAACGAACACGCCGTCGGCGCCGAGCTGCATCATCATCGCAGCATCAGCCGGGGTCGCGATGCCACCGGCGGTGAACAGCACCACGGGGAGCTTGCCGGTCGCGGCTACTTCCTTGACCAGTTCGTACGGGGCCTGCAGTTCCTTGGCCGCGACGTACAGCTCGTCCTCGGGAAGGGCCGCGAGCTTGGCGATCTCGGAACGGATCTGGCGCATGTGCCCGGTGGCGTTGGAAACATCGCCGGTGCCGGCTTCGCCCTTGGAACGGATCATCGCCGCGCCCTCGTTGATGCGGCGCAGCGCCTCACCAAGGTTGGTGGCACCACAAACGAAGGGAACGGTGAAGTTCCACTTGTCGATGTGGTTGATGTAGTCCGCCGGGGTCAGGACCTCGGACTCGTCGATGTAGTCAACACCGAGGGACTGCAGGACCTGGGCCTCGACGAAGTGGCCGATGCGGGCTTTGGCCATGACCGGGATGGACACGGCGGCGATGATCGCATCGATCATGTCCGGATCGGACATGCGCGACACCCCGCCCTGGGCGCGGATGTCGGCCGGGACGCGCTCGAGCGCCATGACAGCCACGGCACCGGCATCTTCGGCGATGCGGGCCTGCTCGACGTTAACGACGTCCATGATGACGCCGCCCTTGAGCATCTCCGCCATGCCCCGCTTGACGCGGCTGCTGCCCGTGACGCTGTTCGCGGACGAACCGGCTTCGTTGCTTACATCTGGTGTAGACACAAAAACCCCTATGGGTAGATAAACGACCTTCTTGCCGGAGGCGCGCGCGGCCACACGACCGCAATCAGCGCACACCGGATTTCAGGTCAAGGTGACCAAGTACTAGTAATAGTAGTCGCACCTCGCATGGTGGCAGTACATTCATTACTGCCTTGGAGGCTCACAAAGCGGGCTGTGGTAGGTCAGGTGCACAACTGCGGAGGAGCGACTTTGGTCGCTTGCCAGTTCCATTGGCCACCGTTTCCTTCCAAGGGTTTACGCTGCAGCAGTTCCATCGGCTTCGGCCATGGCCTGCCGGCGCACGGCGGACATCCGCTGGACGATCGTCACCACACTGGCCAAAGCAAGAAGGATCAGGGTTCCGAACAACACAACCGGAGGCAGCCCCAATCCCGTCAGCCCCGTTATGAGCAGCACGGATGCCAAGCGTTCTGCACGCTCTGCGATCCCCACGCTCGCCTGGTAGCCCAAGGACTCTGCTTTGGCCCGAGCGTAGGAAACAACCATTCCCAGAACCAGGCAGACGACGGCGGCGGTGCCTATCGCCGGATCCTCGCCTTCGGTGAAAAACCAGATGGTCAGTCCCGCAAAGATCGCACCATCGGCGAGCCGGTCCAAGGTGGAATCCAGGAAATTACCCCAACCACCGCTCCTCCCCTGCAGCCGCGCCATGATTCCGTCCACGACATCAGAAAATGCGAAGAACGCGACCACAACTGAACCCCACCACAAGAAGCCCAGCGGGTAGAGGATGAGTCCCCCCAGGATGACGCCGGCGGTCCCTGCAATGGTCACGGCGTCCGGAGACACACCGATCCTGAGGAGCCAACGCGCTAGAGGAGTAAAGAGTGAAGTGAAAAAGCCGCGCGCATGCCTATTGAGCATTCGACTCCCCCGGCCAAGCTTCGGCCACAAGCTTGCGGACCTCATCGAGTGTCTGCGTGATGGCCTTGGTCTGGGCGATGATCGGGAAGAAATTTCCATCCCCGCCCCAGCGCGGAACCACGTGTTGGTGGAGATGTGCGGCGATGCCGGCACCGCCGGTCACGCCTTGGTTCATGCCCAGGTTGAAGCCGCTCGGATTCGAAACCTTCCGCAGCACGCGCATTGCCGTCTGGGTAAGTTCGGCGAACTCGGCCGTTTCCTCCACTGTGATGTCCGTGTAGTCGGGGACGTGCCGGTAGGGGCAGATTAACAAATGACCGGGGTTATAGGGAAAGAGGTTCAGGACCACGTAGCAGGTCCTTCCCCGGTACACGATCAGGGATTCCTCATCTGAGCGCGTGGGTCCTACACAGAACGGGCAGTCATTCTTGTTCTTGAATTGATCCTGCCCGCCCTTGATGTAAGCCATGCGGTGCGGAGTCCACAGGCGCTGAAACGCGTCCGGTACGCCCGCCAATCCGAAGTCATCGGTTACGTCGGCGTCGCCCGGAAGGTCAGCTGCCGCGCCTGTGTTCTCCTGCACCGTCTTTGTGTCCGTTCCGTCAGCTCTCGCGGTTCTTGACAGCGTCCACGATCCTACGGACTGCTTCGGCCACGGGCACTCCATTATCCTGGCTGCCGTCCCGGAAGCGGAACGACACCGCACCGGCTTCCGCGTCCTCACCCCCGGCAATCAGGACGAAGGGGATCTTGTCCTTGCTGGCTGTGCGGATCTTCTTGGGGAACCGGTCAGAGGAGATATCCACCTCGGCACGGATACCTGCAGCCTTGAGCTGGCCGATGACATCGAACATGTAATCGTTGAATGTTTCGGCAACAGGGATTCCCACCACCTGGACAGGCGCGAGCCAGGCGGGGAACGCCCCGGCGTAGTGCTCGGTGAGTACACCCATGAACCGTTCCACGGATCCGAAGAGGGCCCGGTGGATCATGACCGGCCGCTGGCGCGTCCCGTCGGCCGCCTGGTACTCCAGTTCGAAGCGCTCGGGCAAGTTGAAGTCCAGTTGGATGGTGGACATCTGCCAGGTCCTGCCGAGGGCGTCCTTTGCCTGGACAGAGATCTTTGGCCCGTAGAATGCTGCTCCACCCGGGTCCGGTACCAATTCCAGGCCGGAGGCCGCCGCGACCTCGGAAAGGGTACGTGTAGCTTCCTCCCAAGCGGCATCTTCACCAACGAATTTCTCTTCGTTCTTGGTGGAGAGCTCCAAGTAGAAGTCATCCAAGCCGTAATCCTTGAGCAGGCCCAGGACGAAGTTCAGCGTGGTGGTGAGCTCGTCCTTCATCTGCTCGCGGGTGCAGTAGATGTGGGCGTCGTCCTGTGTCATTCCACGGACGCGGGTCAGCCCGTGCACAACCCCGGATTTCTCGTAGCGGTACACCGAACCGAATTCGAACAGGCGCAGCGGAAGTTCGCGGTAGGACCTGCCGCGGGAACGGAAAATCAGGTTGTGCATGGGGCAGTTCATCGGCTTGAGGTAGTAATCCTGTGCCGGCTTCCGCACGGTGCCGTCTTCGTTGAATTCGGCGTCCACCTGCATCGCCGGGAACATGCCGTCCTTGTACCAGTCAAGGTGGCCGGAGACCTCGTAGAGATGTCCCTTGGTGATGTGGGGTGTGTAGACGAACTCGTAGCCCGCGTCCACGTGGCGCTGGCGGGAGTAGTCCTCCATTGCCTTGCGGATGATGCCGCCCTTGGGGTGGAACACTGGAAGGCCTGAACCCAGCTCATCCGGGAAGGAGAAGAGGTCAAGTTCGACGCCGAGCTTGCGGTGATCGCGGCGCTCAGCTTCAGCGATGCGTTCCTGGTAGGCCTTGAGGGCTTCCTTGGTGGGCCAGGCGGTGCCATAAATGCGCTGCAACTGCTGGTTGTTCTGGTTGCCAAGCCAGTATGCGGCGGAAGAGCGGGTCAACGCGAAGGCGTTGGAGATGATTTTCGTGTTCTGCAGGTGGGGGCCGCGGCAAAGATCGCACCAGAGGCTCTCGCCACTCTTTCGATCCACATTGTCGTAAATCGTGATGTCGCCCGCCCCGACCTCAACATTGACGCCTTCCGCAGCGTCGCTTGCGTCGTTCTTCTTGCCCAGCAGCTCCAGCTTGTAGGGCTCGTTGGCCATCGCTTTGCGTGCTTCTTCTTCGGTGACCACACGGCGAACGAACTTCTGGTTCTGGTTGATGATCTTCTGCATCATCTTTTCGAGCGTGCGCAGGTCTTCCGGAGTGAACGGTTCAGCGACGTCGAAGTCGAAGTAGAAGCCGTCCGTGATGTACGGGCCGATGCCAAGCTTGGCGCCGGGCCGCAGCTGCTGCACAGCCTGTGCCATGACGTGGGCTGTGGAGTGACGGAGAACGTTGAGTCCATCAGGGGAATCGATGGTGACGCCCTCGACGTCGGCACCCTCGGTGAGGACCTGGTCAAGGTCTTTCAACACACCATTGACACGGGCTACAACGACGTCGCGGCGCTCGAAGAAGAGTTCCGCGCCGGTAGTCCCTTCCGTCACCTTGGTCTCTTCGCCATCGACGATGAGGGTGATCTGTTGGGCATCTGACACGGGTGTCTCCTATTCATAGTTAAGGCTTCATAGCTTGTGGCGTACGGGGACCACAGCCAGCCATCGTCAATCGTATCCGCTTCAGCGAAGGCGGCCAAAGCAGCGCGCCGAGGCCGGATTCGGCTGGTCGAGGCCGGACGCGGCTGATTGTTCAGCTTCCCAAGCCAGTGATGGCAAGGTTCCTGGCGATGCCGTGAAGGGGCCCATGATGGGTGTGTTCATCTGGTAGCCCAACTTCGGCGGGCAGGAGTTCGGCATATGGCAATGCTTCGGGCCGGCTGAGGTCCCAGGCCTTGCTGGCACTCAGGCTGATTCCCTTGGGACCGGTCCTTCTGGTCGTTCCACGGATCAGCAGCAGGCGGGTACCAAACAGCAGGGGACCTGATTCTTCCTGGGCTTCATGGAAGAAGACCGAATCCACACAACCGGTGCCGTCGTCGATGCTGATGAAGACGACGCGCCGCCCGCCTCGCATGGGTGGGGTCTGCGTCGCGATTCTGACCCCTGCCACCAGGACTTCGGTCCCGTTGCGCAGGCCCAGGAGTTTGTCGGCCGTTGTAACTCCCAGTTTGTCCAACAGGGGCCTGTGGCTATCCATCAAGTGCTCGCTGACATCAACAGCCATGAGATCAAGTTCCGCCCTGACGTTGTCAACCATGGATGGTTCGGGAAGTTCAGGAGCAAGGTTCCTTAACTCGACATCGCCCAGAGCGAATGACAGTTGTCCCTCGATGACATCGGCAGCTTTCTTGGAAGGGCCGCTTTGGAGTGCCTGCAAATGTTGCACGAGGTCGGCCCGGTTCGCTTTTCCACCGGACCCGCTATGCAAGGCATCGAAGGCTCCAAGTTGGGCCAGTCTCTTGATGTTCGGCTTGCTCACCCTTGCCCGTGCCCGCAGGTCTGCCAGGGAATCGAAAGGTTGCCCGGCCACGATCCGTTTCAGTTCCGCGCCTGAAAGCCCATAGATCCCCGTGAGGCTCAAGCGGATGCCGAGCTTGCCCTGATCGGGGCCCTCTTGGATTTTCTCCACCCGGTATTCAGCCTGGCTCCTGTTGATATCCAAAGGCAGGATGGGAATGCCGAGCCGGCGGGCTTCAGCTACCAGCAAGCGTTTGGGATACATCCCGGGGTCGTGTTCCCACAGCCCGGCCAGGAAGGCCTCCGGATGATGGGTCTTGAGCCAGGCCGATTGATAGGTGGGCACGGCAAAAGCAGCACCGTGGGCTTTGCAAAAGCCAAAACTGCCGAAGGCTTTCAGGGTTCCCCAGACCCTGTCCACCACTTCGGGAGAGTAGTTCTTGATCGCTTCCCTACGGAAGTACTTCTCCACTCCTGGCTCATGCACTTCGTCGCCCAGGGCCCGTCGGAACTCATCAGCCCTGTCCAATCCGCAATCGGTCATGACATGGAAGGTCTTCAAGATCTGCTCGTGGAAAACAGTCACCCCGTGCGTTTCCTGGAGCACGGGTTTGAGGTCCTGGTGGGGATAAACCTCAGGAGCAAAGCCATGCCGATGTTCCAGGAAGGGCCGCACCATGTCGGATTTCATGGGTCCGGGCCTGAAAAGCGAGATGTCGATGATGAGGTCGTTGAATTCCCGGGGCGCCATCTTTCCAATGAGCTCACGCTGTCCCGGTGATTCGATCTGGAAGCAACCAAGTGTGTGGGTGCTGCGGATCAGCTCATAGGTGGGCTCGTCGTCGAAGGGGACGGCGTTGAGATCGATCCTGCCGTCAGGGGCAATGTAATCAGGACCGTTGCCTCCCGGCTCCACTGGATGCCTCCCGGCTTCCACAACTTCGGCTTTGGAAGGATGCAACCTGATTACTTCACGAACCGCAAAGGCCATGGCACTCTGCATGCGCACTCCCAGGACATCGAGTTTGAGCATGCCCATCGGGTCCATGTCGTGTTTGTCGAACTGGCTCATGGGCAGGCCCAGACCGCTGGGCTGAACGGGAGTTCGATCCAAAAGCGTGGCATCTCCCAAAATCACTCCACAAGGATGCATGGAGATATGCCTGGGTAGCCGATCCAGTCTTTCGGTGAGGTCCACCAACAGGTCCAGTTGCTGGTTCTCCTCCATGGCACCCCGTTCAACCCGCCCGGCAAAATCGCGCAGCTCGGGCTTCTCCACCAGGGCTTCGCGGAATTTGCGTGCAGAGAATCTCCATAGTTGCTTGGCAATCTCGCCGACCTCCTCGTCGGGCATCCCCAGGGCCATACCCGCATCCCGAACGGCACCACGTGCCCTATAGCCGTTTTGCATGCTCATCAGGGTGACGCGTTCGGCACCGAAGCGGTCAAAAATCTTTCGGTAGACGTTGTGCCTTTCAGCACTTTCCACATCAATATCGATGTCAGGAAGGGTGGACCGACGGCCAGAAAGGAAGCGTTCGAAGATGAGGTCGTGGCGTATCGGGTCAACCTGGCTGATATCGATCAAGTAATTGACCAGGCTTGAGGCGCCGGAACCCCTTGCGGCAACCCTGACCCCCATATCGAGGATCATCCTTGAAACTTCTGCCACGGTAAGGAAATACGAGGCAAAGCCAAGCTTGCCGATGATTGCCATCTCGTGCTCCAACCGCGAGCGCAGTTGTTTTTCTGCATCTCCTTTGATGCCCGGGAACCGTTTGTGTATACCGGCTTCGCAGCGTTGGGTGAGTTCAAACATGGGGTCAGTGTCGATGCCGATGATGGAGGCTTCGGGAACCACCGGCTTTTTCCATCCCATATCGAGGACAGGATCGATGCGGCATTTGTCTGCGAGCGCTTCAGTGTTTGCGAGGAGTTTGGTGAGGTCGGCTTTTCCTTGGCCTGCTGCGCTCATGATTTCGTTGCCGAGTTGGAGCATTTGCCGGGGTGTCTTCAGCCAGCCCTGTCCTGTTGGTTGGAGCAGTCCTGTTGGTTGGAGCAGGGGCGCAGCTGAGAGTTCAGGGAGGGATTTGAGGGTGCGTGCTGAGTCGAGGACGTCCGCGGTGGCGGCGCCGTCCTGGGCGCAGTACCGGACGGCGTTGCTGAGGATTGCGGGAATGTTGTATTCGAGGGCGAGCTTGAGCATGCGCACGGCATGGGCTGTGCTGAGCGGCTCTCCTGGGGCGCTGAGGTGGGAGACCACTTCAGCGACCATGGTGCCGGGGGGCAGGGCGTCAATCCATTGTTTGAAGAGGGTTCTGGGCCTCAGGTACTTGCGGCCCCCCATGGCTCGTCCGACATCCGAGTCGGGCCCTATCAGCACGGTCAGGACCGGTTTGAGGGTTTTGGGGTCAAGGGTCCTTGATGCGAGTTCTCCTCGGGTGACGGCAGCGGGGACTGTTCCCCCCGCTTTCCCTGAGGTGCGTGCATGGGCGTCCGATATGAGGCGGCACAGCGCCCTGTATCCGGCGCCGTTGTTGTTTCCATGGGCGAGTACGACGACGCGGCCCGCGACTTGGGTGCGGTGGTCGCCGTCGTCGTCGAATACTGCAAGGTCCACCCCAACGATGGGGTCAATACCTGCGTCCATGCATGCTTTGAGGTGTTTGATGGTGCCGTACAGGCCGTCCCGGTCTGTGCAGGCGAGCGCGGTGGCTCCGTCTGCTGCAGCTGTTTGGGCAAGTTCATCGGGCCAGGAGACGCCGTAGTGTGCGCTGAAGGCTGTGGAGACGTGCAGGTGGGTAAAGCTCAAGGTTCACGCTGCTTCTTCGGGTTCTACGGCTCGTGCTGGTGCGGCGTCGTGGATGCGCAGTAGTCTCCAGCGTCCGCTTCCTATGTGCCGGACCAGGTCGAGGGTGATGGAGCGGCTGGCTTCCGGGTCACCTGTGGAAGGTATGAGTTGCACTCGCCAGATCTCGTGGTCAACCAGGCCAGCCCCGCTGCCCAGGGGTGCGCGGCTCTCTTCAAGCCACCATTGGCGTCGTTCGTACCATCGAACAGGTTCATTGGTGACTGTGTACTGGACCCCTTTCCATTGGACTTCCTGCGGCTGGCCTGTGTCAGTGCAGATGACTCCGACAGACTCACTGAACAGCCCCATATCCACACCTCTTCACGCCGGGAGATTTTATTCGAATGTATGTTCGAATAAATCCAGTTTACGCCGACGCCCCGACAAAACCTACTTCGAAGTTCCAGCCCTTTCCCGGGTTCGCGATACACGCTTCCCCACCTGCTTCAGCAAGGCATCGCGCCACGGTTGTGCGCCCTGAGCGAGCGCAATGCTCCCCATGGCGGAAGAACCCACCCGTAGCAGTTGGGTTCGCAGGACCCGCTTCCTGCCATAGGCGGCGAGTGCTTCCTCCATGGGCAATGCATTCAGCATGCTTCCCAAGGTCACGGCATCGATGAGCGCCTCGCAGGCGCCCCGGCCCAGGTTTGGGGTCATTGCATGTGCAGCATCCCCCACCAACACGACGTTCCCGCGCGAGTAAGTGCCCAGGGGCGGGGTAGTCCAGACGCGTTGCGCAAGCGACGTATCCGTAGTGGCCTGGTCGAGTACATCCCGCACGGCTGGCGAGTGGTTGGCGTAGCGCCTTCGGGTCACTTCAAGCGCCGCTGCTACGTCCACCCTGTCCGGGCCCAGTTCGGAACGGAAGGAGGCGTACCAGTTGCTTCCACCTATGGCAGGAGCCAAGCCGAAAATTTCACCGCGCCCCCAGTATTCTCCAACGTCCTGTGGGGCCGGGGTTCCGGGAACCACTCCGCGGACCGCAAGGAACGGCGTGGGCTTTGCCGCACTTCGCTTGCCCCAAAAGTCCCGCCGAACAATGCTGTTGACTCCATCGGCGCCCACGGTCACCGCAGCTGCGCCAGGAAGGCGGTCCACCCTCCCCGCTACCCGGCGTACGGAGCCGGGCACCGCCGTGTCCAGCAGTCTCAGTAGTTCGGGTCGGGAGACTCCCAACAGCCCTTCACCTTCCATGGACAGCAGGGCTTCTCCCGAGGGGCGTCGAAGTGCGCCGGCTTTGATAATGGCTCCACGATTCCGCACGGCCCCGAGTATCCCCAGCCGGGACAACGCTTGCTGGGCTTCAGGCCACATGGCAAGGGTGGTTCCTACTGCAGGAAGTTTTGTCCGCTGCTCATAAACAGTGACGTCGAACCTGCCGGGGTCAAGCCTTCCTGCGAGCGCCAGCCCGGCAATTCCTCCACCAATGATGTCCACTTTTTCCATGGCCACACTGTACTACTACATTTGTAGTACCGATAGGGGTTGAAGTTAGACTTTCGCCATGCCGGACCGCCGAACAGAACTTGCCGACGCAGCGCTCGCAGTCGTTGCTGCCAAAGGCCTGAAGGGACTCACCCACCGGGCCGTCGACGCCCAGGCGGGCGTCGCCGTCGGAACTACCTCGAACTATTTCCGCAACCGTGCAGCACTGATGGGGGCCGCCGTCGACCGCGTTGAAGAGCGTGACCGCCTACTGCTCCAGCAGGTCGGGGCTGAATTCCCGACGTCGGTAGCCACCTTGGCGGAGCAAATCGCCGGAGCGGTCATGGGACTCGCGCATGAAAACGCCGAACTGACCCGTGCCCGGTTTGCCTTTGCCCTTGACCAGCCCGACGTCGTGGCTGACGGGCACGAGCGGTTGGTATCGGCTTTGGCACAACTGCTTGAAGCCATGGGCATATCCGAGGCAAGGGCCCGGGCAGAGGCCGTTTCCGACTACAGTGACGGCTTTGCCATGCACCTGCTGACCGCCCGCAAGGGGCAGGACATTGACAGCGCCACGGTGGCACGGAGTGTCCGACGCCTCTTGGAGGGATGACACCCAAGGGGTGGACGGCAGCCGGTCCACAGAGCAGGATTGTGGCATGAGCACCAATGACGCACTCCTGAAGCAGGTCAACATCTCCGCCGAAGACGACAACCTCGTTGCACGGTTCGAAATCGATGGCAACATTCCCGGCTCCGGCGCTTACGTCGTGGGCCTTGTTGCTGCCAGCGAGGACTATTCCTCACAGCGCAGGCTCGGCATCGAGTTCATGAACGGCGAGGCGATCTCGTTCTATTCCTTCAACCACTCCCTCAGTGCCGAGGAGAACTACGACATCAAGGGCGTGGAGCATTCCGGCAACGTCATCACGGGGAACTTCCCGATGTCGGCCATCCACGGGCTGAGCAAAGGACACGTCATGACCGGCTTCAGCGAAGCGGATGGCCGGGAGTTCCAGTCCGGCGTGCCGGTCACCGAAGCCCTCTGACTCCTAGAAGAGACCCTCCACCGGTTTAATCAGTTCCGGTGAATTGTTGCGGACATTTCCGACGGCGGCACCCACCGGGTCCAGCGTCCAAGCGGCGGCTGCGTCGTGTGCCTTGGAACGGACCATTTCCACCAATCCTTCGGCGTCCTTCTCCCGCGGATCCAACCAAGCTTCCATTGTTTCTATGCTCATGGGCAGGGGAACACGGTCGTGGAGGGCGGTCAGCTCGTCAAACACCGAGGCACTGCGCCGGGTTCGGGCCTCATCGGCTGTCGGCGTGTCGGCAGTCAGGATGGACATGGACAGCAACCAACGGCCCGGGTCATCAGGGGATGCTGACTTATCCCGCCACCACTCATATAAGCCCGCAAAGACAAGACCTTGGCCGTCCCCCGGGTGCACATAGTACGGTTGCTTGTTCTTGCCCTCGCCCTTCTTCCATTCGTAATAGCCATCTGCTGGAACCGCGCAACGCCGGGCCACCGCAGCTTTCTTGAAGGACGGTTTCTCCAACAACGTTTCGCTGCGGGCGTTGATAAGCCTGGCGCCGCCCTTGGGGTCCTTCGCCCATGAAGGCACCAGCCCCCACTTCGCGACGTGGAGCTGCCTTTTCAGGTCGTCCTCAACCAGCCTCTCCAGCACAATGGGAACGGCATCCGTCGGAGCAACATTCCACGATTTTTCGAGGGCAATCTCCTTCTCAAGCTCGGCGTCAAAATCGGCGAGCAGGTCCCCCACCGCACGGGCCATCACATAACGTCCACACATGGCAACAGTCTGCCCTCTCCTCGCAGAACGCACCAGCGCAGGCATGTGACGTAACCCGGCTTCGCGGCCGCACGGGAATTATTCGGGCTCGGGTTACCGTTGATAACAACGAACCACCCCCGTGCAAACGACCAATACTGAGGAGAGCTCTGTGGACTTCACTCCCGACTCCGGCACCATCACCATGTTCTCGACCACCTGGTGCGGCTACTGCAACCGCCTGAAGAAGCAGTTGGACGCCAAAGGCATCGGCTACACCGAGATCAACATCGAAGAAGTCGATGGCACTGCCGAACTCGTCGAGCAGCTCAACGGAGGCAACCGCACCGTGCCCACCGTGCTCTTCCCCGACGGAACCGCGGCCACCAACCCCTCAGCCTCCGAGGTCGAGAACCGCCTGGCCGCATAAGCTGCCGCCGCTCGGCTACTACCAGGGCCCGCACGGAACAAACCACACACTGTCTGCCACCTGTGATAGACAGAATGGGAATCCGTAGCGGGCCCTGCTGTATTAAAGGGACCTGCTCTCCGAGAGCCCGAAGGGAACATCTCCATGGTCCACGCAGTCAAAGGTGTCGTCGTACGATCCAAAGGCGCACCCGCAACCCTAGAAACCATCCTGGTTCCCGAACCCGGCCCCGGCGAAGCCTTGGTGGACATCCTCACCAGCGGCGTCTGCCACACAGACCTCCACTACAAACTGGGCGGCATCAGCGACGATTTTCCGTTCCTGCTCGGCCACGAAGCCACAGGCGTCGTCAGTGCAGTCGGCCCCGACGTCACCGACGTAGCCCCCGGCGACCGCGTGGTCCTCAACTGGCGCGCAGTCTGCGGCAACTGTCGCGCCTGCAACCGCGGCCAAGCCCAGTACTGCTTCAACACCCACAACGCCACCCAGAAGATGACCCTCGAAGATGGCACGGAACTGTCACCTGCCTTGGGCATCGGCGCGTTCATCGAAAAGACCCTGGTCGCCGCCGGGCAATGCACCAAGGTAGACCCCGACGCCGATGCCGCCGCCGTTGGACTGCTCGGCTGCGGCGTCATGGCAGGTTTAGGCGCAGCGCTCAACACCGGCGGCGTCAAGCGCGGAGACTCCGTCGCCGTTATCGGCTGCGGAGGCGTGGGCGTAGCCGCCATCGCCGGCGCCGCGCTCGCAGGGGCCACCACCATCATCGCCGTCGACATCGACGCAAAGAAGCTCGAGCGCGCCAAAGACTTGGGCGCGACCCACACCGTGGATTCATCCGCAGGCGACCCCGTCGAAGAAATCCGCGCTCTGACAGGCGGCTTCGGCGCAGACGTGGTGATTGACGCCGTCGGACGCCCCGAAACCTATAAGCAGGCGTTCTACGCCCGCGACCTCGCAGGCACCGTTGTCCTGGTTGGCGTCCCCACACCGGAGATGACCCTGGAACTGCCGCTGCTGGACGTCTTCGGCCGTGGCGGATCACTCAAATCGTCCTGGTACGGCGACTGCCTGCCCTCCCGGGACTTCCCCATGCTGGTGGACCTCTACAAGCAGGGCAAGCTGGACCTGGACGCGTTCGTGACGGAGCGCATCACCATCAACCAAGTCGAAGAAGCGTTCGACAAGATGCATGAGGGCGCCGTCCTGCGATCGGTGGTTGAGCTGTGAGCGCCGGCAATCTCACGATCGATCGCGTCGTCACCTCGGGGACATTCTCCCTCGACGGCGGAACCTGGGACGTGGACAATAACGTCTGGATCATCGGCGACGACTCCGAGTGCATTGTCATCGACCCCGCTCACAACCCCGAAGCAATTCGCGAGGCCGTTGGTGGCCGTACGGTCAAAGCCATCCTGCTGACACACGGGCATGACGACCACATCAGTTCCGCCGGCGCATTTTGGGAACTCGTCAAAGCTCCCATCCACCTGCACCAGGACGACTGGATGCTGTGGCGGGCAGTATTCCCCGAGATTGATCCCGATGTGGCGATCGTGGACGGCGACGAGTTCACCGTTGCCGGTGCAACACTGAAAGCGATCCACACACCCGGGCACTCGCCGGGGTCCGTTTCCTTCCATTTGCCCAGCGAAGAAACACTCTTTAGCGGAGACACGCTCTTCCAGGGCGGACCCGGCGCAACGGGCCGCTCGTACAGTGACTTCCCCACCATCATCGAGTCCATCCGGACCAGGCTCCTCCCACTGCCCGAGGAAACCGTGGTCCGCACCGGGCACGGGGACTCCACCACCATCGGCGCCGAGAAGCCGCACCTGGATGAATGGATCGCACGGGGCCACTAGGTACCCATCGCTAAACCGATCCGGGGCGTCACTCACGTTGACCGGCTGCCGTTCAGTACGCCGGGTCAGTAAACCGGGGCGGCAGCCGGCTCAAGCCGAATAATCACCGATTTGGAGGCCGGAGTGTTGCTTTCCTCCGCCGTCGAATCCAACGGCACCAAGACGTTCGCCTCCGGATAGTACGCAGCAGCGCAGCCCCGGGCGCTGGGGTACGAGACCACACGCAGCCGGGGCAGGACACGGTCCACGCCGTCGTCGGCCTCGCTGTGAACGTCCACGTAGCCGCCGTCCTCAAAACCCAACTCGGCAAGGTCCGATGGATTCACCAAGAGGACCATGCGGCCCTTCTTGATGCCCCGGTACCGATCGTTCATGGTGTACGTGGTGGTGTTGAACTGATCATGCGACCGGATGGTTTGGAGGAGCAGGCGGCCACGGGGAATCGCGATTGTCTCGAGCTCGTTGACGGAGAACATGGCCTTGCCTGTTGGCGTGGGGAAACTCCTGCTGTCCCGTGGCCCGTGAGGCAACACGAAACCGTCCTTCTCGCGGATGCGGGTATTGAAGTTCTCAAACCCCGGCACGACACGTGATATATGGTCCCGGATGACATCATAATTGCGCCCGAGCCCGGCCCAGTCCACCCGCACTTTGTCGCCCAGGACAGTTCGGGCAAGGCCGCTGACGATGGCCACCTCGGACAGGACATCCCGAGCAATGGGCTCCAAGGGACCCACCGAGCGGTGCACAGCACAGACGGTGTCCTCCACAGTGACGAACTGCTCAACACCGCCTTGCCTGTCGATTTCGGTTCGCCCCAATGTCGGCAGGATCAGCGCCTGCTCACCCACCACCGCATGGGACCGGTTCAGCTTGGTTGAGATTTGCACGGACAAGCGCGTTTTCCGTATTGCTGCTTCAGCAACCGCGGTGTCTGAAATCGCGTGGACCAGATTGCCACCCAATGCCACCAACACCTTGATCCTGCCATCACGCATGCCCCTGATGCTGTCCACTGCGTCGACGCCAGGTTGCCGGGGCGGGTCAAAGTCGAATTCACGCTGGAGTGCCTCCAGGAACCATGGCGGCATCTTCTCCCAAATGCCCATGGTCCGGTCACCTTGAACGTTGCTGTGACCCCGGATCGGGCACGGCCCTGCCCCGGGTTTACCGATGTTGCCGCGCAGCAGGAGCAGGTTGATGATCTCCTTGATAGTGGGCACGGCCTTCTTGTGCTGGGTAATACCCATGGCCCACGTGACGATGACTTTGTCGGCGCGGAGGTACCTCACGGCCAGTTCATCGATGTCCGCGCTGGTGAGCCCTGTCGCAGTGAGGACATCGCGCTCGTTCAACGTGGCAAGATGGGCCGCGAAACCGACGAAGCCTTGGCAATGCTCATTTATGAACGTGCGGTCCAGCACTGTTCCGGGGGCAGCCCTTTCGGCGTCGAGGACACGCTTGGAGAGAGCCTGGAGTAGTGCCATATCCCCGGCGATACGTATCTGCAGGAACTGGTCGGCCAGGTCTGTGCCTTTGCCCACCAAACCGCGAGGCCGTTGCGGGTTCCGGAAGTTGATCAGGCCGGCTTCGGGCAAGGGATTCACGGCCACAATCTCCGCGCCCGCTTCCTTCGCTTCCTCCAGGGCCGTAAGCATCCGGGGATGGCAGGTCCCCGGGTTTTGGCCCATGATGATGATCAGGTCGGCCTTGGCGAAGTCTGCATAGGTGACGGCAGACTTGCCCACTCCGATGGTCTCGCCCATGGCAACACCAGTGGACTCATGACACATATTGGAGCAGTCGGGAAGGTTGTTGGTTCCGAACGCCCGCACGAAGAGCTGGTAGAGGAATGCGGCCTCGTTGCTGGTCCGGCCGCTGGTGTAGAACGTCGCTTGGTCGGGGGTCTCAAGCCCGTTCAATTCGCGGGCGATGACCTCAAACGCCCGGTCCCAACTGACAGGTTCATAGTGGTCAGACCCAGCAGCCTTAAAGACAGGTTCCACCAACCTTCCTTGCTGACCCAACCAATACTCAGACTTGGATTCCAAGGCACTCAAGGTGTTATCTGCCCAGAACTGCGTGGGAATCTTGAGTGGTTCAGCCTCCCAGCCGATGGCCTTGGCGCCATTCTCGCAAAACTCGGCCGCCTTACGTTCCGGCGGGTCAGGCCAGGCGCAACTCATGCAATCGAAACCGTCCTTTTGGTTGACGGCCCGTAATGTCTTCCATGCCCGGGACGGCCCCATGTCGGCCATGGCATGCGGGAGTGTTTCACTCAGACTTGGCAAACCCGCAGCGGATCTCTTGGGCGGGCTGACGCTGATGTCTACGTCAGAGTCCACAATAGGGTGCTTCTTCCGGCCCATTGTTCCACCGCGATCCGCGTGCTTGGGAAACCTGTCTTACTCAGCCTAAACCCGGCGCGGAGGAGGCTCAACGGACCTGCGGCGACTAGCCCAGCAGAGTCTGGAAGTCGCCGTCGAGGATGTCTGCGTAACCGCGGTAAGCCTCAATCACGGCATCCTCCACAGTCGTTACGTCCAAATGCGGCAGCAAGTCATTCGCGGCACCGGCGGTCGCGGGATCCCAGTCGAGGCCAAGGGCAGCGTAGCTGGCCGTCAGGACGTCCCGGATGGGCTGCGAGTCTTCCACCACAATCACTGAACTGAACAGCCAGCCCCCGGAGACGACGCGCTGGGCGGTGCCGATGAGCTTGATGCGGTGGGCAGGAAAATCGGGGTCCTCGCCGTGGACGCTGAACTCTCCCGGGCAGTACTCCCCCGGAATTTCGCCGACTGCGGCATGGACCCCGACGCTTCGAAGCGCACCGGCAAGCAGCTCACCGAATTCCGAGAATCGCGCCTTCGCACGCACAATCGCATCCGGGTGCGGCTCAATGTGGTCAATCACCAAGGTGCCTTGATGATACGCAGCAGCGCGGCCGCCGGCTTTTCGTATGAGGGGCTCGAAGCCGAGCTCCCGGCAAGCTTCTTCGGCTGCCGGAAATCCAGGCAAGTTAGCATCACGCTGACCGAAAGCAACGGTAGGCTCCGGACGGTACAGGCGGAGGGACGGGCCGAGCTGTCCTTTGCGGGCGCGCTGAAGCAGTTCCAAGGCGAAGTCGAGGTCTCCCGCGGCGCCCATGGATTCCTTCTGTTGGTAAACCGTAAGCTGCTTGGGGCGGGCTTCCGAGTCGCGCATCAGCTCTTCCTCAACGTCAGGATTTGCTCGGCCCTGCCGAACGGTCCATCGACGTCGTGCAGCACAGTGGATGTCAGGCCGATCCCATCGGCGCCGAAGGATACCCGGTTGTCCAACCCCAGCCATTCGCCGGACGGAGACCGGTACATGTGGATCTGAAGATCGACGTTGGGAAAGATGTAGCTGTTCTCACCCGGAGGAACTCGGGCTGCTATTCCATTCGCGGTATCTACCAAGCCCATCAACCGGGCAAGCTCAGTGCTGTCGTGTTGGTCCGTCAGCGGATGGGAAGTCCGGATCCACACCTTCCCCGATCCTGGACGGTGTCCCTCGGCAATACGCATCTCCAAGGACCGAATGTAACCCCCGGGCCACACGCTTGCGCCGTCCCATGGCTTACATTCGTCGGGGGCTGGCATTGGTTCGTCTTCCACTGCGGCTACAGCGCTGGTATCGCTGGTGACCATGCGCCAGGCGGCAGCACGGATGGCCACACGGCCTCCCGCCGAAAGCTCTGCCTGGATAAGTTCAATGGTCCTGCCCGGCCTCAGCGTCGAGGTCGTGACCTGAAACTCGCCGCTTGGGATGAGCCCGAGGATTTCGTAGCTGATCCGCGCCAGGCGGACGTCGTTCCGTGGCTCATGGCGGACCAGGGCATCGGCGATGATGCCCGAGGCGGGAGCCATGTGTTGTTCGTGGGGATTCCAGGCACCTTGGGCATGGATGGTGGACCGGTATCGGCCCTCGCCCAGTGATTCGTAGTAAAAATCGCCGTCCGCCAGTTCCGGTAATGCAGTAGTCAACCCAGGCCTTTCGCCGATCCAGCAGTAGAACTCAGACCACTGTATCCGCTGATTTGCTCGCAGAACGACGCCTGCGAACCACCACCCAGACGATGACGGCAGCCACGGCCGCAACTCCCAGCCCGGCTGCAACGGGCGACGCCGCTGCCACCGCCAGCCACGCCTCCAGCGCTGCCAGGCCGATGGTCGCGTACAGCAGCGCCCAAATGACCGAACCAATTATGGCCGACGGAAGGTACCGCCGCAGCGGCATGCGCGCCGCACCGGCGGCCAGGTTGATGGCCGTCTGGAGCCCAATAGTCAGGAAAGAAAGTACGACGGCGTACGGCCCCCACCGCTGAATCAGGGCTTGGGCACGGGCTGCTTTGGGACGCTCCAGCGAAGTGCCGAATCGAGTGTGGGCCAATCCGGCCACAGCTCCCCGGCCAATCCAGTACGTGACGTTGACGCGGATCATGACAATCGCGAAGAGCGCCGCGAGGGCGACGCCGAAGGGCAAGCTCATGATCTGATCCACTCGACTTAGGCTACCCTAAGCATCGGCTCACCGTGGATTTGGTCCCGTTGGCCGCCCGGATAAAACCCTAGGATGAGGTCATGGACCTCCGCGACGCCGCCATGGAGCTGTACGCCGTGATGCCCCGTGACTTCACGGCAGAACGCACCGCCCTGGCCCGCAAAGCGAAAGATGGAGGCGACAAGGACCTGGCGAAAGAAATCGCCGGTCTCCCCAAGCCCGCCGCCGGAGCCTGGGCCATCAACATGCTGGCCGTTCACAAGCCCGAGGTGATTGACGGCGTCGTGCGTTTTGGCGTTTCGCTCAGAACGGCCCAGGAAGAGGGCGACGCAGATACCTTTCGCGAGCTGGGGCAACAACGGCAAGGACAGCTGACATCGGCTGTCCATGCCGCCAAGGACCTGGCAGGTGAGCTGGGGGCGCCGCTGAGCGCAGCCGCAGCTTCCGACGTCGAACAGACGTTCAGGGCGGCCATGGCTGATGCCGGTGCCGCTGCGGCAGTGGGCACAGGCCGGTTGGTGAGGGGGCTGAGCGGCAGTGGATTCGAGTCCGTGGACCTCACGGGTGCCGTGGCCGCGGCAGGACCGGAAGACACAGCTGACCCGAGAGCAAATGCGGCCGCCGAGGCTTCGCCCAAGAGGACAGCCAAAAAGGAATCCCCAAGCCCCGCTAAGCAACCGTCACCGCGGAAGGAGAAGGAACCAAAAGACGAAGCGACGTCATTGGCCGATCGGCGCGCTGCCAAGCAACAGGCGGCGTTGGAAGAAGCTCGCAGCGAATTCGAGGCAGCCGACAAAGAAGCTCAAAAGGCCGAGGAAGCAGCGTCCAAAGCGTGGGACGCGGTCAATGAGTTGGCCGACCGCCGGATAGACCTCAAATCCGAGATAGAGGAAGCAAAAAAGCGCCTGGCCGCCCTTGAAGCCGAACTCATTGGGCTCACCCGTGACGTCGAGTCCGCCGAATCGGACAAGAAACGCGCCGTGCGTGCCGCAACCCAGCAACGACGCGCCGCGGACCAAGCCCAACGGCGCGTCGATCGGTTTAGCTAGTCCTCCTTCTTGACCGGCGACTTCCGCAGGTGCCGGGTGGCCGGGCCCTCAAGGTACTTGCCCTCCGGGGTGAAGCGCGACCCGTGCAAGGGGCAATCCCACGATTTCTCAGCGTCGTTCCAGGTCAACAATCCGCCCAAGTGAGCGCAACTGGCGGACACCATGCAGACCTTCCCGTCAACGGTGGACACCGCCGCGGGCTCGCCCCTGTAGAGCCCTACGACGCCGCTGCCTTCCGGTGGGCGCGTTTCGTCAGTGATTTCAGGGTTGCTCCTGACCTTGGCCTTGTCCTCAACCATCCATTTGGTGGTGCTCGCGTTGAGGCGAATAGCTTGGATGGCACCCTGGGGTGAAGTGACCCGGTGATGGATGGCCGTGGCCCAGTCGGACTGTCCGCCCAGGATGTCCGAGGTGATGGACAAGGCAGCGGCGACTCCGTTGCTCATCCCCCACTTGTTGTAGCCGGTGCCGAAGAAGATTCGTCCACGGCCCCTTGGCATCTTGCCGAAGAACGGCATCAGGTTGGTGGCTTGGTAGTCCTGGGCTGACCACGTGTGGGTGACCTCTGCTCCGGGGTAGTGCTGCGTTGCCCATCCGAGTAGGTCATCAAGGTGGGACTTAGGCGACTTTGCCCGGCCCGCTGTGTGCCCGTAGCCGCCTACCAGGAGCAGCTCCCCCTCGGGAGTGGGCTGCGTGCGCTGGGAGCGGGTAGGTGAATCGATGGACAGGTACATGCCCTTGGGAATATCGCCAGGGACCTTTAACGCTGCTGCATAGGAACGATTGGGTTCCAGCTTGGCAAAGTACAGGCCGCGATTCAGGATCGGGGTGCCCGTAGCTATCACCACAGTGTCAGCCGTGAAGGTTCCTTTGCGGGTATCCACTTTCAACGGCAGTTCTGAGCCCACGTTCTGGACCTGCACGCCTTCAACGATCAGGCCGCCGTGTTCCCGGATATCGCTGGCGAGGGTCTCAAGGACATCCATGGGGTGGATCTGCGCTTGGTCTTCGAGCTCCAGCGCCTCCACCACCGTGAACGGCAATCCGGGATCACGGCTGAAATGGACATCCAAACCCGCGTCCCGCGAAACGGCAGCTTCCTTGCGGAGCCGCTGGCCGCCGTCGTCGGTGGTTGCGAAGGTGACCGCGGTCCTGCGCTGGAAGGGGACGCCTTGCTGTTCCATGTACTGCGCAAGCCAGGCTTGTCCGGTCTTGTTGGCCTCCACATAAGCCTGGACCACCTTCAGCGAGTACTGACTGCGCAACGCGGAAAGCACACCGCCCTGTAGGAGGCTCAGTTTGCCAGTGGTGTTGCCCGTGGTCACAGCGCCAAGTGTTCGGGCCTCGAAAACCACCACGCGCTGGCCGGACCGGGACAAGAGCAACGCTGCGACCATTCCGGTGAGGCCCGCGCCCACCACAATCGTGTCAAAGTGCTTCTCATCGGGGATTGCGTCAGACGTGAAGTGAGATTTGCGGTCAAGCCATAGCGATTTCATCGAACAATCTGCCTCTCAGCTCACTGGCATGTGTTGAGGGAAACGCTAGGCGGGTCGCCGATGCTTATCAAGGGGTCGCGGAGCCTGTGGCCAGGGCAGCAGCGCGGCGTAATTCGGGGTCCGGATCAGCCGCCCAACGCTCCATCACCCGATCTGCGCGGTCTCTCGCCAGTCCGTCCAGCCGGGCAAGCAGGGGCCGCACCACGTCTCTGGCCAGCGGATCCACCAGTTCCCGGGTCCCGGCGTGCCTGACGAAACCCTCGATGCGGGTCAGATCCGTGTTGACGAGGAGCCCGACCTTGGTTTGCAGCAGAACCACCGCTGCAAGGCGCCGTTCAAAGACAGGCTCTGCCCACAGCTCCGAGCTCAGGGCGGTGATGTCGTCATGGTTGAGGTTCTTGTACCGCTTCAGCGCATCCCGGACCGTGCCACGCACCGCGCCCACGGACGCGCCATACACCTTCAAGGTTTCGCCGAGACGCTCGCTGGCCTCATCGGCCTTCTCCCAGGACGACTCACGCTGCAGCGTGTAGTCCACAAATTCGGCCGCTTCACTCACCCGTCTATTTTGTCAGTGCCTCCCCATAGCGTCATGCCAACAGCAATCGACAGGAGACACATGCCGTCCCAAGAGCTCGCTACCGAGGCCTCATTCCCGGGTGTCCCGGCTGCATCGTCCATGCCCGACTGGTACCCCGCCCTGCTCAGCACGGTGGCTAAAGAAGTCCGTGTCGGCAGGACCCGGGCGCTGGCTGCAGCCAATAGTGAGTTGCTGAACTCTTACTGGAGCATCGGCCGGCAGCTCGCCGAAAGGGAATCCGAGCAAGGATGGGGAGCCAAGGTCGTCACCCGCTTGTCCGCCGACATCCGGACCCGGTTCCCGGAAGCGAAAGGCTTCTCCCCCAGAAACCTGAGGTACATGAAGAGCTTCGCCCAAGCATGGCCGGACTTTCCAATGTTGCAAGCGCCGCTTGCAACACTGCCCTGGTACCACCAGATCGCACTGCTGGAAAAGCTCGACGACGCCGCCACGCGCCTTTGGTACGCCGCGGCGGCTGCCCAACACGGATGGTCACGCAACGTGCTTACCCACCAGATCTCAAAGCGCCTGCACGAGCGCTCAGGGCAAGCAATCACCAACTTCAAAACCACCATGGTCCCTGCCGATTCGGACCTCGCGCAGCAGGCGACCAAGGATCCCTACGTCTTTGACTTTCTGTCCATGAGTGATCGGCACACCGAACGGGACCTGGAGCTGCAGTTGGTGAAACACGTGGAGAAATTCCTGCTGGAGCTAGGCCAAGGTTTCGCCTTTGTTGGTGAGCAAGTGCGGTTGGAGATTGCCGGGGACGAGTTCTTCGCAGATCTGCTCTTCTATCATCTGAAGCTGCGCTGCTACATGGTGATCGAACTCAAGGCCGTGAAGTTCGAGCCTGGGTTCCTGGGGCAGCTGGGCATGTACATGGCGGCCGTGGACGATCTCATGGCGCACCCGGACGACAAGCCAACCATCGGCCTGCTGCTGTGCAAGGAGAAAAACAGCGTGGTAGCGGAGTATGCACTGCGCGGGTTCAACGCTCCCGTGGGCATTGCCGAGTGGAAAACCTCCCTTGCTGACTCCTTGCCCGATGAGCTGGTGGCAAGCCTGCCGAGTATCGAGACCTTGGAGGCCGAGCTGGGGAGCGAGGCTGCGCGATTGCAGGGCTAGGGGTGTCTTAGACGTTGTCCTTGAACCACTTCAGGGTGTCGTTCCACGCTGCAGTGGCCTGAGCCTCCACGTAGCGCTCGCCCGTGTCATTGTGGAAGGCGTGGTCCACGCCGGGGTACACCTTGAGTTCGTTCTTGACCTGGCTGGCGGCCAAGGCGTCCCTGAGCTGAGGCATCGCACCAGTGATACGTGCATCGTTTTCGGCATACACCCCGAACACGGCCGGCTTGATGGTGGGAACTTTGGCCAAGTCCGGTGCCGGACCGTAGAAGGCGGATGTTGCTTTGAGGCCGTTGATCTCCGTTGATGCCTGCCATGTGATGCCGCCGCCGAAGCAGAAGCCGACCATCGCGATCCTGCCCGACTCCACGAAGTCTTGGCCATTGAGGTATTCGAAGGCGGCTTTGAAATCGTCCACGTGCCTTTGAGCGCCGGCCTGAGTAAGGGCGCCAGGGACAGCGTCGGGGTCCATATTCGCTGTGCCGCCCTCCCTGCTCAGCAAATCCAGCGCCAGCGCCGCGTACCCTTCTTTGGCGAAGCGTCGGGCGACGTCCTGGATGTGCGGTGTGAGCCCTCGGTTTTCATGGCAGATCAAGACGGCGGGACCCTTTTGGCTCCCCCCGGGCCGGGCCAGGTAACCACTGATCTCTGTGCCGCCGGACTCGAGCTTCACTGTCGCTGTTGCCAGGCCCGCAGCACCTTCCGGGACAGATAACGGACTCTTGGCGTTGGGAACTGCAGTTGTGGCCGTCCCTTGAGATGCCGCCGAGGACGTGGGCGAAGGCGTTGGCATTGGGTCCGTGGTCCTGGGAACCTCGTCAGGCGTGCAGCCCACCAAAGTCATGGCCGCCGCGGCCGCGGTCATGCTTCCCATAATGAACGCCACCCGCCTGGTGAACGTCTTGTGCGACATGTCCCCCGACCGGAAGTCGTCGTAGAACTCTTCGATCAAGTACTTCTCAAACTTGCCCAGCTGAGTCATGGTGACCCTCCCGAAGATGGCACTTATCCTCCCCTCATGTGAAGACGCCGACAAGGGCGGGATGGTTCAATCGCGGCCTCACGCGAACCGTCTAATATTGTCGGTGCCTGCTGCCAGAGTTAGGGCATGGAGCGAATTGGGGAGAGGCAAGCGAAGACAGCGGTGTCCGCTGCGCCTCTTCATGCCAGTTCCCGAGGCGTGTCTCAGCCCGGCGCGGTTGAGGCCAACACTGTCAGCGCTGACCTGGTCGAGCAGTTGCGGGTGTTGGAGGAGATGAAGTCGGCCATTACCGCTTTGCAGGCGCGGGTTGCTGTGGCGTTTGATCTTGCCCAGCGTGCCGAGCAGGCCGAGGCCGGTGTTCCTGTCTCGGAACGTGGCAGTGGCGTGGGTGCTCAAGTGGCGTTGGCCCGGCGGGAGTCACCGAACCGCGGGTCACGGTTGCTGGGTTTGGCGAAGGCCCTTGTGATGGAGATGCCGCGGACGTTGGCGGCTTTGAAGTCGGGGCAGTTGAATGAGTGGCGGGCGACGCTGTTGGTGAAGGAGACGGCGTGCTTGTCTGTTGAGGACCGGTCCGCGGTGGATGAGGAGCTCGCCGCCGATACCGGGACTTTTGACGGGAAGGGCGATAAGGCGATCGTTGCGGCGGCGAAAGCGGCCGCATATCGGCGGGATCCGCGGTCGGTGGCCGGGCGTGCCAGCCGTGCCGCCGCCGAGCGGACGGTGAGCCTGCGGCCTGCTCCTGACACGATGACCTACCTGACTGCCTTGCTGCCGGTCGCGCAAGGGGTGGCTGTTTACGCTGCTCTGTGCCGGGCTGCTGATTCGGCCCGTTCCAGCGGGGACGCCGGCACCCGCGGTCAGGTCATGGCCGACACTTTGGTCGAACGCGTCACCGGCACGCCCGGCGGGATCAGCGGTGTGGATCTTCAGCTCGTCATGACCGACCGCACCCTCTTCCAAGGTGACAGCGAACCGGCCCGGCTAAAGGGCTACGGAATCGTCCCCGCCGAATGGGGCAGAACCCTTGTTAGTGAGGAGCAAGCACCCCAGGACCAGGAGCTAACTGTCTGGCTTCGCCGGCTCTACACCGCGCCGGCCAGTGGCGAGCTCCTGGCCATGGACTCCAAAGCCCGGCTCTTCCCGACAAGGCTCCGGCGTTTCATCGAAACCCGCGATGACACCTGCCGGACGCCGTACTGCGATGCGCCCATCCGGCATATCGACCATGTGGTTCCTTGGCGCTCCGGAGGGAAAACGAACCTCGCCAACGGTGCAGGTCTGTGCGAGGCGTGCAACCACACCAAGGAAAACCCCGGCTGGACCACCAAAGCCATACATGCCGACGTGCACGGGGGTACGCACACCCTGGAAATCAGCACCCCCACCGGGCACAGCTATCAATCGAAAGCCCCACCCCTGCCCGGACACCGCCCCTCCAGAACATAGACACCCGCCGCAGATGTCCCAGTGCTGTCTGCCCACCTCAAGCTGCCCACAAAAAAGGCGGACAGCGATCGATCGCTGTCCGCCTCCTAATAGTCGACTAATAGACGACGATTTAGAATTCCCAGTCCTCATCCTCAGTGTTGACAGCCTTGCCAATCACGTAGGAGGAGCCCGAGCCGGAGAAGAAGTCGTGGTTCTCGTCGGCGTTCGGGGACAGGGCCGACAGGATGGCCGGGTTCACGTCGGTGACGGAAGCCGGGAACATGGCCTCGTAGCCGAGGTTCATGAGCGCCTTGTTGGCGTTGTAGTGCAGGAACTTCTTGACGTCCTCGGCCAGGCCGACACCGTCGTAAAGGTCGTGCGTGTACTGGACTTCGTTTTCGTACAGCTCGAAGAGCAGCTCGAACGTGTAGTCCTTGATTTCCTGCTTGCGGGCCTCAGAAACCTTCTCCAGGCCCTTCTGGAACTTGTAGCCGATGTAGTAACCGTGCACGGCCTCGTCGCGAATGATGAGGCGGATGAGGTCGGCCGTGTTCGTGAGCTTGGCTCGCGAGGACCAGTACATGGGCAGGTAGAAGCCCGAGTAGAACAGGAAGCTCTCCAGCAGGGTGGAGGCAACCTTGCGCTTCAGGGGATCGTCGCCCTGGTAGTAGTCCATGACGATCTGCGCCTTCTTCTGCAGGTTCTCGTTTTCGAGCGACCAGCGGAAAGCGTCGTCAATCTCTTTGGTGGAGCACAGGGTGGAGAAGATGGACGAGTACGACTTGGCGTGCACCGACTCCATGAAAGCGATGTTGGTGTACACAGCTTCTTCGTGCGGGGTGATCGCGTCCGGAATCAGGGAAACGGCGCCGACGGTGCCCTGGATAGTGTCCAAGAGAGTGAGGCCAGTGAAAACGCGCATAGTGAGCTGCTGCTCGTCCGGCGTCAGTGTGTGCCACGACTGGACGTCGTTGGACAGCGGCACCTTCTCCGGGAGCCAGAAGTTATTGACCAGGCGGTTCCAGACTTCCACGTCCTTGTCGTCCTGGATCTTGTTCCAGTTGATGGCCTCGACGTGTGTCAGCAGCTTCACTTTCTCAGTCATTTCATCCCCTTAAGCGATGGTTTTCTTGAGATAAGCCTACGACGGCGGGTGGGTAACCCGCCGTCGTGCTCTTTAGTTTTGAATGCGGTTGACTACAGCATGCAGCTGACGCAGTTTTCAACCTCAGTCCCCTCCAGCGCGAGCTGGCGGAGACGGATGTAGTAGAGGGTCTTGATGCCCTTGCGCCATGCGTAGATCTGCGCCTTGTTGATGTCACGCGTGGTGGCGGTGTCCTTGAAGAACAGCGTCAGGGACAGGCCCTGGTCCACGTGCTGCGTGGCAGCGGCGTAGGTGTCGATGATCTTCTCGTAGCCGATTTCGTAGGCATCCTGGTAGTACTCCAGGTTGTCGTTGGTCAGGTACGGAGCCGGGTAGTAAACGCGGCCGATCTTGCCTTCCTTGCGGATTTCGATCTTGGCTGCCACCGGGTGGATCGAGGACGTGGAGTTGTTGATGTAGCTGATGGAACCGGTAGGCGGCACGGCCTGGAGGTTCTGGTTGTAGATACCGTGCTCCATGACGGAAGCCTTCAGCTCGCGCCAGTCATCCTGGGTGGGGATGTGGTGGCCGGCGAAGAGCTCGCGGACGCGTTCCGTCTCCGGAACCCATTCCTGCTCGGTGTACTTGTCGAAGAACTCCCCGCTTGCGTAGGTGGACTTCTCGAAGCCGCCGAACTTCTGGCCGGTCTCGATGGCCAGACGGTTGGAAGCGCGCAGAGCGTGGAACAGCACCGTGTAGAAGTAGATGTTGGTGAAGTCCAGGCCCTCTTCGGAACCGTAGTGGACGTGCTCGCGGGCAAGGTAACCGTGCAGGTTCATCTGGCCGAGGCCAATCGCGTGGCTCTGGGCATTGCCCTGGGCGATGGAAGGCACGGAGTTGATGTACGACATGTCCGAAACAGCGCTGAGGGCGCGGATGGAGGTCTCGATGGAGAGTCCAAAGTCCGGCGAATCCATGGTCTTGGCGATGTTCATGGAACCGAGGTTGCAGGAAATGTCCTTGCCAACGGTCTCGTAGCTGAGGTCCTCGGCGTAGATGGACGGCGAGGAAACCTGCAGGATCTCCGAGCACAGGTTGCTCATGGTGATCTTGCCGTCAATCGGGTTGGCCCGGTTCACGGTGTCCTCGAACATGATGTACGGGTAGCCGGACTCGAACTGGATCTCCGCGAGGGTCTGGAAGAACTCGCGGGCGCTGATCTTGGTCTTCTTGATCCGGGAATCGTCAACCATCTCGTAGTACTTCTCGGTCACCGAAATATCGGAGAACGGAACGCCGTAGACCTTCTCGACGTCGTACGGGGAGAAGAGGTACATGTCCTCGTTCTTCTTGGCGAGCTCGAACGTGATGTCCGGAACCACGACGCCCAAGGAGAGCGTCTTGATGCGGATTTTCTCGTCAGCGTTCTCACGCTTGGTGTCCAGGAAGCGGTGGATGTCCGGGTGGTGGGCGTGCAGGTACACGGCACCTGCACCCTGGCGGGCACCGAGCTGGTTGGCGTAGGAGAAGCTGTCTTCCAGGAGCTTCATCACAGGAATGACGCCGGAGGACTGGTTCTCGATCTGCTTGATCGGGGCGCCGTGCTCGCGGATGTTGGTGAGCGAAAGCGCTACACCGCCGCCACGCTTGGAGAGCTGGAGCGCGGAGTTGATGGCGCGGGCAATCGACTCCATGTTGTCTTCGATGCGCAGCAGGAAGCAGGAGACGAGCTCGCCGCGCTGTGCTTTGCCGGCGTTGAGGAACGTAGGGGTAGCCGGCTGGAAGCGGCCGTCGATGATTTCATCGACGAGGCGGTTCGCCAGCTCTTCGTTGCCGCGCGCGAGGTGCAGGGCCACCATGCAAACACGGTCTTCGTAGCGCTCAAGGAAACGCTTGCCGTCAAAAGTCTTCAGCGTGTAGGAGGTGTAGAACTTGAAAGCGCCGAGGAAGGTCTCGAAGCGGAACTTCTTTTTGTACGCGCGATTGAAGAGGTCGCGGATGAAGTTCATCGTGTACTGGTCGAGGGTTTCGCGCTCGTAGTACTGGTTCTTCACCAGGTAGTCGAGCTTCTCTTCCAGGTCGTGGAAGAACACCGTGTTGTTGTTCACGTGCTGCAGGAAGTACTGGTGCGCAGCTTCACGGTCGGCTTCGAACTGGATCTCACCGTTGGGGCCATACAGGTTCAGCATGGCGTTGAGCTCGTGATAACCCAAGCCCTTGAAAGCCTCAGGCAGCGGCTTCTTGACCGTGTCCACAGCGCCCCCGGTTACTTCTGTTTCTGCGACAGTTGTGTCCAAAACTTTTCCAGCCCTTCGTTGACCCGTTGAACGTCTTCCGGCGTCCCCATGAGTTCAAATTTGTAAAGATGCGGCACCTTGCACTTGACGGAGATGATGTCCCCCGCTGCGCAGTAGTTATCCGCGAAATTGGTGTTCCCTGCTCCAATAACACCCCGGATCAGTTTCCTGTTCCGGGGATCGTTCAAAAACCTGATGACCTGTTTCGGCACCGAACCTTCGCCGTTTGTTCCGCCGTAAGTGGGCAGCACAAGGACGAAAGGTTCAAGGGCCTGAAGCGGCGCATCCTGGGCATAGAGCGGGATGCGCGCTGCATCCCTGCCCAATTTTTGGACGAATCGTTTGGTGTTCTCGGAAGTCGAGGAAAAGTAGATGAGGTGACTCCTGGTGGTGACCGCTTCCGCAGCTTCGCGTACGGTTGCCGTTGCCAGCGGTGCCATGGGAGTCACCTCCACTACATAGGAATTCTGAGTTTGCTGTGGTGGCGAAGTCTGAATGAAAACTTAGGCCACGGAGGAAACAGCCTGGGCCAGTTCCTCGATCTTGTCCGGGCGGAAACCAGACCAGTGGTCCTGCTCGGTCACGACAACCGGCGCCTGCATGTAGCCCAGGGCCTTGAGGCGCTTGAGGGCCTCGGCATCCTGGGAGATGTCGACACTCTGGTAGGCAATGCCCTTCTTGTCGAGTGCACGGTAGGTTGCGTTGCACTGAACACAGGCCGGCTTCGTGTAAACCGTAACGGTCATGATCCCTGTCCCCTTAGTTGAAGTCTGTCGCTCTTCGTATCTGGCGGGCTCAACCGGAACTAGTTTCTGAATCCGATACCGGCCCGCGGGCTGCCGTGACAGCCAACACGCTTATTTAGTCTTGTGCTGGTTTCCCGCTCAATCCGTAAATCGATACTACATGTAGTGCAAGCGCCTCGCCGGAACCCCAAGATGATGTATTACAAGTATGTCATTCAATCCACCGCTCGTCCACAGGCGGGGGCCCTCAAAATGTCCGTGATTCCGCCGAATTGAGAGATGTCATCCACACCCTGTGGACTACTTAGCCACATTTAATCTTCAGCGTGTCGCCCGGATACGGCGTGTCGTGACACTTTGAAAATGTGGCGTGGCGAACAGCTAAAATCGGCTGATGGTCAACCTTCTCCATCTCCGCACCTTGATGGAGGTCACCCGGTTGGGTTCCTTCGCAGCCGCTGCCGCCCAACTCGGCTACACAGCTTCCGCAGTCTCCCAACAGATGGCGGCGCTGGAACGCGATACCGGCGTCGAGCTCTTCCAACGGTCAGCCCGCAGCGTTGTTCCAACAGAGGCCGCGGTAACCATGACCCGGCACGCCTCGAAGGTGCTGACCGACGTCGAGGCCCTCATGGCAGCAGCCTCAAGGACCAACGACTCCCCCGCGCAAGAGCTGCGGCTGGGCATTTTCCCCAGCCTCGCTACCTATGTGCTGCCTGACATCCTTCGGAATAAACGATGGAGCGGGCTGGGCATTGAGCTAAAAGTGTCAGTGGCCGAGCCGGCGCAAACCATCCAGGGTTTGCGCAGCGGCGGCGAGCTGGATGTGGCGTTGGTCTACCAGGTAGGGCAGTCCGGCCTGGCGTGGCCGCATTCACTGGAGCGCCAGTGGATTGGCGACGACGACTTCCGGGTGGTGTTGCCGGCATCCTGGAAGATCCGCGAGGACGCCGAGATCGAGGCAGCACATCTCTCCGACATGCCATGGATCGTGCACCACCCCGGCACCAGCGATGCATTGGTGATCGAACGGCTGTTCGCCAGCTGCAACCTGCACCCTCGCGTGGTGGCCTACAGCGATGATTTCCACGCGAGCCTCGAGATGACCGCCGCAGGCTTGGGGGCCTCCCTGGTACCGGAACTGGCGCTGCGAAACCGGCCGCCCGGCGTCGTGGTCCTAGACGTACCGGACATCCGGCTGGCGCGGAACGTGTTCGCCCTGCTCATCAATGAAAAGCGCACAGCCCAAGTGCAGTTGTTCACACAACTGCTTGCCGACACCCTCAGGGACACGTCGGAAAGAAGCGGTCTTCACCCCCTGAAATCCGCTCCTGTCAAGGGTCGCAAGCTCCAGAGGTGAATTGGCACGAAGTGCTGGAACCCGCCGGTTGATGGGGTTAGATTGATCACATGGGCAAGGTAGCGAGCAAACACTTTGGGGAGATCGAGCTCAACCACGGGCGTGAACATTGCTTCGTCGCGAGACACGAACTTGGCGGCAACCAGCTTGAACTGGACCTCAATGTCGCCGCGCACGACCACTTCGATGAGGCGGCAATGCGCAAGGTGGACTATAGGCTGCGCTTCCTGCCTGAACTCGTGGACCAGGTCCGGGAGATGATCGCAGACGAACTCGACCAGGACGGCACCAATCCCCAACAGTTCCTGCACTTCCACAGTTCACAGCTCAAGGAAGAGCAGCTCGAATCGGTCTTCGGTGTCACTGATAAGGGCCAGCTCACCAACGACGTCTTCCTGAAAGCCCTCAAACTCGGCCATGTGGCCATCTACCCCGGCCAACCCGAACGGTACTTCGTGCTGGACTTCACCCTCGGCTCACACTTCACGGACGAACTGCTGGTGGTGGCCGCTGATGAGGACGGCGTGGTGGACGACGAAATCCTGTGGGAGTCGTAAAGAGATTTCAAAGCGAACGACGGCGGCCGGTCACCTTTCGGGTGACCGGCCGCCGTCGTTATGACTGGCTTAGCCGTTTGACTGCTTACTTGGCGGTTTCGAGCAGTGTGGCGCGAACCGTCCGCGTTGCCTTGACGAGGTTGCGCAGGGACTCTTCAGTCTCTACGTAGCCACGGGTCTTCAGGCCGCAGTCCGGGTTGACCCAGAGCTGGCGGGACGGAACGTGCTTGACAGCGGTTTCCAGCAATTCAGTGACTTCTGCTTCGCCCGGAACACGCGGCGAGTGGATGTCATAAACGCCTGGACCCACGCCGCGTCCGAAGCCATGGGACTCGAGGTCGTGGACGACCTCCATGCGGGAGCGTGCGGCTTCGATGGAGGTGACATCGGCGTCGAGGCCGTCGATCGCGTCGATGATCACGCCGAATTCCGAGTAGCAGAGGTGGGTGTGGATCTGGGTTGCGTCGGCAGCACCGGCAGTAGCCAGGCGGAAGGAGTCAACAGACCACTTCAGGTAGTCGGCGTGGTCAGCCTTGCGCAGCGGAAGGAGTTCGCGCAGGGCGGGCTCGTCCACCTGGATGACCTTGATGCCAGCGGCTTCCAGGTCAGCGATTTCGTCGCGCAGTGCCAGGCCAACCTGGTTGGCGGTCTCACCCAGCGGCTGGTCGTCGCGAACGAACGACCAGGCCAGGATGGTGACCGGACCGGTCAGCATGCCCTTCATCGGCTTGCTGGTCAGGGACTGCGCGTACTCTGCCCAGGCAACCGTGATGGGAGCGCTGCGGGTGACATCGCCCCACAGGATGGACGGACGGGTGCAGCGTGAACCGTACGACTGGACCCAGCCATGGACCGTGACGTCGAAGCCCTCGAGGTTCTCGGCAAAGTACTGGACCATGTCGTTGCGCTCGGGCTCGCCGTGCACCAGGACGTCGTAGCCCAGTTCTTCCTGCAGGTCCACAACGCGCTTGATCTCGTCCTTCATGAGCTTTTCGTACTGCTCATTGGTGAGGTCGCCCTTGTTGTTGCGGGCACGTGCGGAGCGGATCTCGGACGTCTGGGGGAACGAACCGATAGTGGTGGTGGGCAGCGGCGGAAGGTGCAGGGCCTCTTCCTGGGCAGCTTCACGGACCGAGTACTCGGAGCGGCTGAAGTCAGCAGCGGTGAGGGCTTCGGTTCGTGCGCGGACGTCGTCGCGGCGGACGCCTTCAGCGGTCGCGCGGGAAGCGATCACTGCGGATGCTTCGTCGATGGCAGCCTTTGCGGAGGCGGGGTCGGCCAGGTAGTCCGCGAGGGTCTTGACTTCCACTGCTTTCTGGTCGGAGAAGGCGAGCCAGCTGCGAAGCTGCTCAGAAAGCTGGGTTTCCTCGGCGACGTCATGCGGGACGTGCTGAGTGGACGTGGACGTGCTGACGGTGAGCTTGCCGGCAGCGGCCTTCAGTTCATCAAGCTTCGCAGCAGATGCGGCGAGGTCGTTGCGCCAGATGTTGTGGCCGTCAACAACGCCGGCAACCAGGGTCTTGTTGCCCAGGCCGGCAAGTGCTGCTGCGGAAGGAACCGCACCCTTGAACACGTCCACGTGCAGGGCGTCGATGTTGGTGGCCGCAAGGGTGCCGAGCTGGCCATCGAGGGAACCGTACGGGGTGGAAACGAGGATCTGCGGGCGCTTGGCAGCGGAGGTAAGGACCTCGTAGGCGCGTGCAACAGCGGCTTCGATCTCGGCTGCGGGGGTGTCCTGGTCGACAACCAGTGCAGGCTCATCCAGCTGGACCCAGCTTGCACCGGCTTCGGCCAGCTTCTCGAGCAGCTGGATGTAAACCGGAAGGATGTCCTCAAGGCGGGACAGCGGCGCGAAGTCGGCCGGAGCGTCGTCGGATGCCTTGGAGAGCAGCAGGTAGGTGACCGGACCCACGATGTAGGGGCGGGTTTCGACGCCGTTGGCCAGTGCGAAAGTGAACTCGTCAACCTTGGCGGTGGAGGCGAGCGTGAATTCGGTCTCCGGGCCGATTTCCGGAACCAGGTAGTGGTAGTTGGTGTCGAACCACTTGGTCATTTCCAGCGGCTGCTGTTCCTTGTTGCCGCGGGCCAGGGTGAAGTAGCCGTCGATGTCCAGCTGTCCCTCAGCGTTGAGGAGCTTGCCGAAGCGGGCCGGAACTGCACCGAGGTGCGCGGTGGCGTCCAGAACCTGGTCGTAGTAAGAGAAGGTGCCTGGGACGGCAGCAGCTTCGGTCAGGCCGAGTTCCTGCAGTCGCTTGGCGATGGTGAGCTGGATGTCTTTGGCAGCTGCGTCCAGGGCAGCAGCGTCGATCTTGCCGGCCCAGTAGGCTTCGACGGCCTTCTTGAGCTCGCGGCGGCGACCGATGCGCGGGTAGCCGAGCAGCGATGCTGAGGGGAACGGAGTTGCGGGAGTGTTCTGTTCAGTCATGGATTTTCCTTGATGAGGTAGGTGCTAAATCTGGGGAGCTTGAGGTGCCTGAAGGATCCGACAGCTGTGGGTAAACAGGCCGGTTTCAGCGTGCGAATTCCTGGCGGCGGGAGATCGTGTTGACGCGGCTCGCAGGCCGGGTGGCCCTGGGCAATGCCAGTTTGTCCAACACGTCCAATGCATGGGCGTGCTCGTTGAATGTGTACAAGTGGATGCCGGGCGCCCCGGCGTCCAGCGCCGCGTTGGCCAGGTCCACGGTGGCGTCTACGCCGATGCGTCGGCGTTCAGCTTCGGTGTCCACGGCCGCGAGGCGCTCCATCAGTTCCACGGAGGGATCGACGCCGGCCAGCTCGCCAAGTCGCTTCAGTCGCCTGAGGCTGGTGAGCGGCATGACTCCGGGGATGATCGGGATGGTGACTCCCGCCCGGCGGGCACGGGTAACGAGGTCAGCATACTCATTGGCGTGGAAGAACACCTGAGTGATGGCGAAATCCGCACCCGAGCGTTGCTTGGCGAGGAGCACCTCGACGTCATGTCCCACACTGGGCGATTCTGGGTGCTTGGTGGGGTAAGCCGCGACGCCGACAGCGATCTTACCTGCGCACAGGAGTGCCGAACGGCGCTGCTCCACCCGGCGTATCAGTTCGATCAGGTCCTGGGCGTACCGGAGGGAGCCGCTGGCCGGCTGGCTTCCATCCTTGGGAAGGTCACCGCGCAGTGCGAGGATGCCGCGCACACCGTGATCCAGCAGTTCTCCGATGATCTCCGCCAACTCGGCCGGAGTATTGCCGACGCACGTCAAGTGGGCCAACGGGCGGAGAGTGGTTTCCAGCAGGAGCCGGTTGATCAGGTCAACGGCTGTGTCACGGTTTGATCCGCTGGCGCCATAAGTCACCGACACATAGTCGGGCTCGGTAGCTTCGAGTTCACGGATGGTGGTCCACAGGGTTTCTGCGGCTGCGGGCGAACGGGGCGGGAACAGTTCGTAGGACAGTGCTACGGGAGCGGTTCCGGCGAGGTTCGGATGTACGTCGATAAGGCTTGGTGGAGACATTTGCGTCCTTGGCTGTGCGTCATCGAACGTCATTCACTGGATCCGCTGGATCAAGGGAATGCATGATCGATGAATTGAGTTTGGGATACACGAAGGAACTCCAGCAGGACGCAGCCGCGACTGTTACGCCTGGAATGAAGTTGTCCGTGTGCAAATGTCAGGCCCACATGGGGGCACCCACACCCTCCTCACCGCCCTTGCGGGGCGGATCCAACGGAGGATCGCTGACACGTTACCGCGGTAACTTGTTTACGACTCTAGGACGGCGGCACGGAGCGGTTCAACTCGACCACCGAATTAAGACGCAGTTTTACGATGTGTGTCAGCAGATTTGTGAATAATGTTCGCCAAAAACTTCACCACGGCCTGTCCACACCCGGGTCTCTATCCGGCCCTCGAAGGTACTCGCCACGCTCTTGCCCCTCGGACCGCTCACGCTGGGCCTGTTGAGCAATCTCTTCGAGCCGCTGGAGTTGTTCCTCTTTAGGGGGCGACGGCGTTTCCTGGTTGGGCGTGGATGGATCGTCCCTTGGCGACTCGCCCTCGGCGATTTTGCCCGCGAGCCGGCCCTCGGCCGAGTCCAGTTCGGTGCCCTCTCCGGCGGCGTTCGCTGGACCTGCCGCGTGGCACTCCGACGGCGCCCCTTCGGCTACGGCTATGGCTTCCCGGAACAGTTGGGCCGCGGAGTCTTCATCGGTGGTATCCCCCAGCTTCTCGATGCTCAGCACCAGATTGACGCGGACTTTGCACTCGTCGACGCCGGCCCCCGCTTTCAGGGCTGCCTCAAAGTTTGTGCGTGCCGCGTCAAACCCGCCCGCCAGCACATGGGCATCTCCCGCGGCGAACAGCGCCTTGTGTGGCTCCAGGATGTTTGCCACCTCCAACCACGTGGCCGCCCTGGCCACGCCATCCTGCTGTCCGGTCTCGAAGGACCTCTCGGCAGAGGCACCCAGCACACCAACACTCAGGAGCTTCGCCGCAACAGCGAGCGCGAGCAGCGCAGGTGGTGTGGACCAGAGCGCAAGCCGGCTTCGTCGTCGTCGTGCGTTGTTGCCTGTCATGTGGTTGGCTCCTTCCGCACGGCGGGTCGAAGCGATTGGAGCGCGGTGAGGTGCCGGAGGGGCTCGTTCAAGGCCAGGAGGAAAGCAGCCAAGGCGAGCAGCCAGTAGAGTTCCACGCGACCCGGGCCGTCGTGCATCATGGCGTTCATGGCACCGGGGCGGGCTTGGCCCAGCATGTCCGATGTTGGCGCGGTGCCTGTCCTGTGGGCATACGGGACGTGGAGCTGCTCTGCTATGGCGCGCAACTCCCCTTCGTCAATTCGTGAGACAGCGTCCTGTGGGGTGTCGGCGCTTTTGTCCTTCATATATCCAGCGTCAGCGTCCGCGGTTTCCTTCATCTGGCCACCCTCCCCGGTTCCGTACCCAAGCACCGCTCCCCCGGCTACGTTGCTGGCGTCCATGGGAGCTGGCGCCGCGGCGCTGGTGTTCTCACCGTCGCCCGCGTAGAAGACCAGAGCCGGGCGTCCTGGATGTTGCTGGTTGGCGGCCGCGAGCCTTTCTTTCAGGAGTTGCGCAGCGCCTGTCACGCTGCTCCCCTTGGCGTACCTCCTGTTTTGGGGTTGCAAGGTGGTCACAGCAGTTTGGAGTGCCGTTGCATCCTGCGTAAGGGGCATGCGGACGCTGGCTTTGCTGTCGAAAGTGATGAGCGAGAACTTGGCTCCGGCGAGTTCCTTGGCGATGGCCATGACGTCCTGTTTGACCCCTGAAAGCCGGGTACCGGTTCCGTTGTAGTCTTCTGCGGCCATGCTGGTGCTGGTGTCCACGACGAAAAACACGTCCAGGTCTGCCGTTGCAGTTTGGGCTTGGCCATCGGTCCAACCGGGACGCACAGCGGCGACGAGCAGAAGTACGACGGCGGCACACCGCAGAGCTGCTGGCCTCCAGTTTCGCGGCGGTTGGCTCCGCCCCCGGCTCACGAGGGTCCAGGCCGTAAAGGCCAGGACGGCGACGAGGGCCACGGCCAGCAGGGGCCACTGGACGATGGGAGCGAAGGTCATGGTTCCAGCCGCCATCCGAGCAGCAGCATCCCCGTGCCGGCAAGCAAAGCAATCCCCAGTGGCCAGGCCGGAGCATCGGCTACGACTGCACGGGGTGCGGCAAGGTAGCTTGTGGCCTCGGTTTGCTGAACTTTTTGGACGATGCCCGGCACGGCGTCTGGGCTGTCCAGGGTGAAGTAGGTGCCGCCTGTTTGTTCAGCTGCTGCCTTGAGCTGGGCACCGGGTTGGTCAGGTTGGTTTCCGTAGTCCATGTCGCCGGGGTTGAGGGCGTGCACCTTCACGTTCTTGCTTACGGCCAGGGCGCTGGCTTCTTCCAAGGTAAAGATTGGTTCGCCTGAGAGGAAGTTATCCGTCGCCAGCACCACTGACCGCGAGCGCTTGGAGTCCTCCGCGCCGCCGGTTGCCGTGCCGGCGCCAGTGTCGGGGAAGCTCTGTATGCAGGATGCCAGTCCGTCTCCAATGAGCGAGGAGCCTTCCCCGGTCCAGGTGCCGTCGAAGAACGACCCCGCACCGCTGTCCAGGGCCTCCTTGGCTTGGGCGAGTTGTTCGGCTGCGAACTGGTAGTCGTCGGTGAGTGGGAAGAGTTGCACGCTGCTGCTGTCGAAGATGACCATGCCGATTCTCTCGCCGTCGAATTCCTTGGCGAGGTCCTCGAATACCGCAGCGATGGCAGCATCTGTGCTGGTCATGGACCCGGATACGTCCAGGCACAGCACGATGTCCCTGTTCCTGATTTCCGGTTGTTCTGTTGTGCGGTGGAGGGGCCTTGCGGCAGCCGTGGCGGTGGCAGCGAGGAACACAGCGCCCAACACCACTGCGAGCGCCAAGCGTACACGGTGCCGGCGTAATGCCTGTTGGTACTCGGGGAGGTCTGTCAGTCGCTCACCGTGCGCGATGGGTCTGGTCTTTGGCGGACGACGACGGCGGTACAGCCAGGCTGTGACCGTCACGGCTGCTGCGGCCAGGGGCAGAACCCACCAGTAGCTCAGTTCCATGCCAAGACCACCTGACGTGCGGCCTCTGCGGATTGCCTGACCGATTGGACGGGCAAGGGCGCGAATTCGTTGGGGTAGATGCGGGCTATCCCGGCAGCAAGGTGCTTGAGGTCGTGGCGGTGGAGGTCCTCGAGGGTCATGGACGTCGCTGGCAGGCCCGTGGCCGCTCCGGCGAACTCCCGCACGAGGAGGCTGAGTCTTTGGTGCGCGTCGCGCTCGGGGAGGCGACCGGCGTCGGCGTCCACCGCTGTGGCGTTGATCGCGGTCAGGCAGGTGGCCCGGAGCGTCTCAAGGTCAGGCACCACGCCTGCTTGGCGGGCGGGTGCCTTGCGGACCAGCGCCTTATTGCGGACCGGCCGGAGGATCCAGGCGTACCAGGCCCCGATGAGGAGCACGAGCATGAAGCCGAGCCACAACCATTGCGGTTGATACTGCAGGGGCGAATAGAAGCCGGCTTCATCCTGCACGAGTGCCGCCCCTGGCAGAGGTCCTTGTAGTGAAAGTTCCGGAGCGGTGCTTTTCAAGGAGTGCGAAGACTGAAGCCAGGACATCGTCACTTCCGGTTGTTTGTTCCTCGGCGATTCCCAGCCGGTGGAACACTTCCCGCCGCCGCCGTCCGCGTTCCAGCATTGCAGCGGCGTAGGCGGCACGTACCTTGCCGTTCACGGCCAGGGGCAGAGGAATTCCTTGGCCCGAGCCTACGTCAGTGCTGTCTTGCATCCGGCTCCCTGCCCCGGCAGCGAGCTCGGCGTCACGGACGGTCAGCCACAGGAGCTCGTGCCTGCCCCGCAACCTGCGCATCAGGCTCTCCGTGCGGGCATCCGGCAGGAACTCGTCCGCAATGACGACAATGAGCAGGCGCCCCTTCAGGTACCTCAGCACATATTCCAGCTGCTCCGCGATGTCACTGGCTGGACCGTCCAGGTTAGTGCCCGCATCCACTTCACGGAGCAGCCGCTCCAGATGCTCCTCACCATTACGGGGTTGTATGTCCTTGGACATGGTGGCGTTCCCGTGAAGGAGACCGACGTCGTCACCGTGGCGGGAAGCGAGGTACCCCAAGACGCCGGCCGCTTGAACGGCGATGTCGTTCTTGGACTCCCCGGACAATGCCTGTGCGGCCATGTTCCTTCCGGTATCCACCAGTAACAGGACTGTATGGCGGCGCACTGCAACATAACGCTTAACCAGGGGCGATCCGTGTCGTGCTGTGGCTTTCCAATCGATGTCACGGACTTCGTCTCCAGGGACATATGCGCGGAGTTCATCGAAATCCAAGCTGCGGCCCTTGAAGACCGAACCGTACTCGCCATCAAGAAGGGTCAGTGTCCTGCGGTGGGCGAAGATGAACATCTTCGACTTGACGCGTCGAAGGAGGCTGTGCACGGGCCGGCCCCGCTACGGCGTCTGGACGGACGCCAACACGGCATCGATCACGGTTTCGACGGAAATTCCCTCAACCACGGCGTCGAATCCCAGAATGATGCGGTGGCGCAGGATGCGGTGGGCCAGGTTTTTGACGTCCTCAGGAATGACGTGGTCACGCCCTTTGAGCAGGGCCAGCGCCCTGGCTGCCTGGCTGAAGGCGATACTGGCCCGCGGGCTGGCCCCGAATTCCACAACGTTGGCCAGCCGGGGCTCCAGATACTGTGAGGCGTTGCGGGTGACGTAGGCAAGTCCAACGATGTACCGCACGATGGCCGGATCAATGTAGACCTGCCGGACAAGTGCCTGGACCTGGACCACGGCATCAAGGGATGCTGCGGCGGGCGGCCTCTGCTCTGCATTGAACACTCCGGCGTCAATCCGCCGGATGACTTCCGCTTCTTCAGCCGGGCTCGGATAGTCCAGCACATCCTTGAGCATGAAGCGGTCCATCTGGGCTTCCGGAAGACGATACGTGCCTTCTTGCTCGATGGGGTTCTGCGTAGCGAGCACCAGGAAGGGCTGCGGCAATGGGTAAGACTCGCCACCGATGGACGTCTGCTGCTCCTGCATCGCCTCCAGCATGGCGCTCTGCGTCTTGGCACTGGACCGGTTGATCTCGTCCAGCAGCACGATGTTGGCGTGGACCGGACCCAACTGCGTGACAAACGTGCCCTTGGCAGCGTCGAAAATCTGCGTCCCGGCGATATCGCTGGGCAGCAGGTCCGGCGTGCACTGGATCCGGCGGAACTCTGCACTCACCGACTCCGCTATGGCTTGGGCCGCTGTGGTCTTGGCCAGGCCGGGCACACTTTCCAGCAGGACATGGCCACCTGTCAGGAGGCCGATAACCAACGTCTCACGCAGCCTGGCCTGTCCCACCACTTTGTTTTCGAAGCTGCGGACGATGCCGCCTACGAGTTGCTGGGCACGGGCCATGTCCGGTGCGTCGATTCCGGCCGTGGCTGTGATCGGTTGCAATCGTGGTCCCCTCGCTGGCGTGAAGTCAATGGCCACTCCATCCAAGCCTTCCTGGAGCGCCGCTGCAATGGGGACCCCTCCCCATGCGGACTCCTGAGGTCTATCCTTTTGCCATGCATCAGCTACCAGCCGCCTATCAGAACTACCTCGCCTCCCAGGACCAGCACGTCATCGATGCCGTACGGCCGGTTCTCCTCCAGTCTGCAGCCGATCAACGGCATGGAGTCCGGATCACCTACAACACAGGATCCACTGGGCATCAAGCCCATCTGGACGAGTCCGTACCCTACGGCGAAATTGTTGAGGACATCGACTGACGCCGGACTAACCTTTCATGGCTCCAGACAGGGCAAAGGAGTTCCCCATGCCACGGGATACCAGCGCGTAGAGCACCAGCACGGGGACTGAATACAGGATGGAGAACGCGGCCAACTGGCCGTAGGCGATAGCGCCATGCTGGCCAAAGAAACTGAAGATGGAGACTGCGGCTGGCTGCTTGCCGGTGGACAGCAGCAGGATGAAGGGGACGAAGAAGTTTCCCCATGCCTGGATGAAAACGAAGATAAACACCACTCCCAGACCCTGCCTCATGAGCGGCAGCACAATGCTCCGCAACGCCGCCATAGTGGACGCGCCATCCACCCAGGCCGCTTCCTCCAATTCAAGAGGAACCGAATCCATGAAGTTCTTGGTCATCCAGATCGCCATGGGCAAAGTTGTGGTTGCCATGAAGAAGATGGTTGCCGCCATGGAATCCAGGAATTGCAGCTGAACAAACAAGCCGTAGACCGGCACCATGATTGCCGTTACGGGCAACGACGTCCCAAACAGAACCGTATACATGAAGGGCTTGTTGAACCGTGATTGATACCTTGACAACGGGTATGCGGCAAGGACAGCAGCAAACAGATTCACCACAGCAGTGCCGGCGGACAACAGGAAACTGTTTGCCAAGGGCCGGAACAACAGCTCAGGAGTCATCACGGCACGGAAGTTGTCAGTGGACGGCGCCAACGGCACCTTGGTCTGGTAGCTGGCTTGGGGATCGACGGCGGCCAGCAGCAACCACAGCAAAGGCGCCACGAAGCACATCCCGATCACCGCCAGGGCGATGTCCGCTCCCAGCTTGGTTCTGGAGCGGGAGCTGCCACCCGCCGTCGTGCTTTCCGTCCCCACCCGCGCTCGCAGTCGACTGGTGGTCATGGCCGTTGCTCCCGTAGCAGCCGCACGTACACTCCACCGAAAATCATCCCCAACAGAATCAGCACCGATGCCACAGCGGTGCCATAGCCAATGTCACCGAATTTGAACGCTTCCTGGTAGGCCAACACCGGCAACGTGGTGCTGGCATTGGCGGGGCCACCGGCCGTCATCACCCAGATGAGGGTGAACACGGCAAGAGTCTGAAGCGTAATCAGCATCAGGTTGGTGGCTATGCTGCTGCGGATGAGCGGCAGCGTGATGAAGGCGAGCCGCTGCCAGCCGCGGGCTCCATCCATGAGTGCCGCCTCTGCGATATCCCGGGGAACGTCAGCCAGCGCGGCCCGGTAGACCAACATGGAGAAGGCAGTCCCGCGCCAAGTGTTCGCCAGGACGATGGCCACCAGGGGAAACGAGTACAACCAATCCGGACCTTGGCCTCCAAAGAAACCCACGACTTGGTTGAGCGTTCCGTCCCGGTTGAAATAGGCATAAGCGGCAAACGCCGCCACGATCTCCGGCAGCACCCAGGCTGCGACCACTGCCGTCCCGACCCAGGATGCCACTGCCCTTCGCGAACGCGCCATCAGCAGGGCAATCAGCAAGCCCAACACGTTCTGCCCCAGCACGGCCGACGCTGCGACGAACACCACCGTAAGCCAAGCGGCCAGGGGGAAGGAATCATCGCTGAACATCCGGACATAGTTCTCCGCCCCCACCCAATGCGGATCCTTCGCCGCCCTCCCGGACAACGCGGCGTCCGTGAACGATGCGTAAAAGGACCACGCCACAGGAGCCAGCAGGAACACCAGGAGCAGGAGAACGGACGGGACTACGGGGAGCAGCCGCAGGAAGCGGCGCATTCTCATTTCTCCAGGACCTTGTCCTCACCTACCAGCTTGCGAACGGTTGCGTCGTATTCTGCCGCCGCGTCCTCGGGACTCTGTTTGCCCGTGATGACGGATTCGGTAGCTACTTGGACGGCCGTGGAAATCCTCGGGTAGTCGGCAGTCGCCGGCCGGTAATGCGTTACCTTCACCAGGTCTGAAACGTCCTTCACGAACGGGTTGGCTGCGAGATACTCAGGCTCCGATGCGACATCCGCACGGACGGCAATCTGTGAGTTGTTGATGTCGTAAGCCAGCGCGTTCTTCTTGTTCAGAGCTGTGGTGAGGAACTGGAACGCGAGCTCAGGGTTCTTGCTCTTCGCCCCTACAGCCAGCGTCCAACCGCCGGACATGCTCACGCCACCGGGTTCCTGTCCCTTCTGGGTGGGGAACATCGCTACGCCCATGTCCTGCTCATAGCCGGCCCACTCGTAGGCGCCGCCTTTCTGCCAGAACGACGGCGTGTAGGAACCTTCCACAGTTGCCCCAAGCTTGCCCTGCGGGAACCACTCGCCAAAAACCTTCTTCCAGACGTTCGCGTCCAGGGCTTCGGCAGGGCTCACGGCGAGCTTCTCGTCGTACAACGTTTTCAGGAAAGCCAATGAGTCGGTGAACCCCTGGGAGCCGACCACCCACTTCTTTTCGTTCTCGTCATAAAGGCTGCTGTCCGTGCCGTAGAGAAGCTCATAGAAGCTCTGCATGACCGTGCCCTCGCCAGTCCCCTTGCCTGCGTACATGTTGAAGGGGATGACATTGGGATCGGAGGCCTTGATCGCGCGGGCGGTAGCCAGGATGTCGTCCCAGGTTTTCGGCTGCCACGGCACCGCAATTCCCGCCTTCTGCAGGACCGGCTTGTTGTACCAAATCGCCCGGGTATCGGTGCCCAGCGGCACCGCATAAATGCCGCCGTCGTCTGCGCGGCCAGCTGCCTTGGCTGCTTCGGTGAATGCCGCCCAGTCATCCCATTTCTCAAGGTAACTGTCCAGTTTGAGGAGGTAACCGGCGTCGACGTCGGACCGCACCTTGAAGGTGTCCTCATAGAAAACGTCCGGCGCCGTGTCAGCGGAACGCTGAGCCAGGGCGAGTTTGGTCCCATAGTCGTCGTCGTTGGCCTGGATGGGCTGGAGGTCAATGGTCACGCCAGCGTTGGAAGCTTCAAATTCCTTCTTGGCGTCCTGCATGACAGCATCCAGGGCCGTGAACGAGTCCGTTTTTTGATAGACAATCTTCAGGGTCTTGCTCTCCGCGGCCTCTGGCGTTGGCGAACAGGAAGTCGCTGCCGCAAGGACGGCAGCGACGGAAACAACGGCGGTGATTTTCCTTGCTACATATTTCAGGGGGCGGCGCATGTTGCTCCATTCAGTCGAACGTGGCTACAGCCCCCATACTTCACCGTGACACCCATGCGACGTGGCCGAGCCTTGTGGATATTCAGTTGTCCTGCTTCGAACTAACCTTCCAGCAGGAGCCTTTGCGCCCGCGGGGCCAGCATGTGCTCCAAAACCAGGCAGGCGGCACCGATCGCGCCAACATCTTCACCTACGCCTGTGCCCACCACCTCGAGGTCGTGGATCATGCGGGCTGCGTTGTTCTTGTCCAACAGTGCCGGAACGCGTTCCAGGAAGTACGGGGACATCCGCCCCCAGAACGGACCACCGAAGACGACGCGCTCCACGTCCAGGGTGTTGGTCACAATGGAAACGGCACGTGCCACCAGTGTGGCCGACTTGTCCAGGATGGCAATGGCCTTGTGGTCGCCCGCGTCGGCTTTGTCGCACAACGCGGCATAGCGTTCCTGTACTTCGGGGCCGTCCGCCCCTTCCCGGTGCCCTTCAAGCACACCGGCGGCTTCAGCCTCGGCCACCAGCACCTGCGGGATGCAGGAAGACTTGACGCAGCCACGCAATCCACAATCACACTGTGGACCGTTAGGGTCCACCACGATGTGGCCGATTTCGCCGGCATTGCCCGAAGTCCCCCGCACTACTTCGTCATTGAGCACAATGCCGCAGCCGATACCGGTTCCCATGTACATGAAAACGAAGCTTCCGGCGCCACTGGCACCGCCAGCCCACGTTTCCGCCACCGCCGCACTGGTCACGTCCTTGTCCACCAGCGTTTCCATGCCGGTGGCCTCCGCCAAGGCCTCACGGATACGCACGCGGTTCCAACGCGTCAGGAGCGGCGGCTCCACCACGGAGCCTTCGTCGAGGTCGATCGGGCCAGGGACCGCAACGCCCAGACCGGCGATCTTGGAGGCGTCGACGCCAGACTCATCAATGAGGACATTGATCTGTTCGGCAATGCTGGTGATCACGCCGGCCGGGTCGCCGCTGGGAGTAGCCATCCGGGAATGCCTGACGACGTCCCCCAGCAGGTCCAAAACAACAAAGGTAATGACAGCCGGGTCCAGATGCACGCCCACCGCGTACATGCCGGCAGGGTTGAGGCGCAGGATGGTCCTGGGCTTGCCTGGTCCTGAGCCTTCCTTGCCGGCCTCCACGATCAGCTGCTGATCCAGGAGGCGCCGGGAAATATTGGAAATGGTCTGTGGGGAGAGACCTACGATCTGAGCCAGCTCAACCCGGCTGAGCCCGCCCGGCGACCGCCGGATCGCCTCCAGAATGACAGTCAGGTTGAAGTCCCCCATGCGGGGAAGGTTGGTTCCGCGCCTCGGTGTCGGCTGCCGGATCTCAGTCACTGATGCCCCTCGTCATTGGGATGTACTTCGTCGAAGTTGGTCTTTGTCTGAATCGTACGATACCGCCAACGCTACGGATACGAGCACACGCTGATACCGGCGTCAGGGCTTGGTAACGATGACAATGAATTGTATGCGACCGCCATTTCAGCGGCTCTTGGATGACGCCGCTCAGGATTTCCGACTACGCGTTACCGTGAACTTCGGGTTCCGGCCTTCCTCCACCGTTGGCCCGATAAGCCGTTCCAGAGCGGCGCGATACTGCAAATGGCTGTTGTAGACGGTCCACAGCTCCCCGCCGGGGGCTAGGACGCGCGCCGCGGCCTGGAACATCTTGAGTGCAGCGCCGGCGTGCACACTGGCCCCCAGATGGAACGGCGGGTTCAGCAGGATAACGTCGGCGCTGCCAGGCTCGAGCGTGGACATGGCGTCATCGTGGATCACTACCACCCGCTCCCCCAGTCCATTTGCGGCCGCCGTAGCCCTGGCTGAGGCGACGGCTGCCGCGGACTGGTCGGTGGCAATGACCTTTGCCTCTTGATGGCGGCGGGCATACATCGTGGCGAGAATACCTGTTCCGCACCCCAAATCCACCACGCTATCCGCCGCTGGCATACGGTCCAGGAACGTCAGCAAATAGCGAGTACCTATGTCCAGACGAGCGCCGGAAAAAGCAGCGCCGTGGGCGCACACCGTGATTTCCAATTCCGGCAGGGACTCCACGACGGGAAAGGGCTGCTCTCCGGGCGTTGGTTTGGGGTCCCGTGCCAGCAGGATCCGGGACTTCCGGCGGGCAAGCTGCGGCTGGACCGATGAGAAGTACCGTTCCAGGACCGCGTTCATACCCAGGGTCATATGCTTGACGCGTCCCCCGGCCTGCAGGACCGCATGCGGAGCGGCAAACCTGGCAACGGCGTCGGCGATTTCCTCCAACTCCGCCAGCGACTTAGGCAACTGCAGAAGCACCACGCCAGCGCCGTCCAGCAAATCCCGTTCCAGTTCATACTCGGTGAAACGACCGTCCAAGCCGACCGAAACGGCATTGCGTTTCAGCGCAATCCTTCCCGTGAAAAGGTCCTGATTAACTCGTACATGCCCGACGCCGAGCCCAGCCAAGGCACCCAGCGTAAGGGCACCGTAGCGGTCGCCAATGACAACCACCTTGGTGTCGGGGGCGACGAAATCCGCCGCCGTCTCCAGCAGGAGCCTGTCTGTGGCGTCGAAGGCCTGCAAGTTGTCCGCTTCGACGTCGGGAAGCCTGCTCAACGTACCCAAGAGGGCTTGAACGTCCATTGCCGTCACGATGCAGTTCCCGCTTTCATGCTGAAGTGTCTCGACTTTAGGGGGGCTTGGGAGGAACCTAGTGCTTGCACGACGCAAACACCTGTCATGCCTTCGGTTGGCGACGGCCTCCGACGGCCGCAGGCACAGGTCACGGCGCCCCCTGGAGCCAGGCACCGGGATCCACTCATCACTGGGCTCCCCTTCCTCTGTGAGAAGCCATGAGTGTCAATGTTGTCACGAACCTTGAAGTTAAGTCCCACAACTCTCCCGACGAAACCAGGCGCCCCGACAAGACAGTGCTGGACCTCGTCACCGTTGGAGATTACACAATCGGCCGCATGACCTTTGAACCAGGCTGGACTTGGGCCGACTGCATCAAGCCAGTAGTTGGCACCGATTCCTGCCAGTTGAGCCATGTCGGGTTCTGCGTTTCCGGCAAATTGGAAGTAGAAACCAATGACGGCGGCAAGATCAGCATTTCCGCCGGAGATTCCTACACCATCCCGCCGGGTCATAACGCCCACGTGGTGGGTGACCAACCATTCCAAGGCGTCGAATTCGTCAGCGGCGCTGAATTTGCGCGTCCTCCGGAATAGGACTGAATAACCATAAGAGGACAACGAAAAAGACCCCGCCCAATGAGCGGGGTCTTTCTTCCGAAGTGGAGCTGAGGGGACTCGAACCCCTGACCCCCTGCATGCCATGCAGGTGCGCTACCAGCTGCGCCACAGCCCCGGATTTGTTGATTGCAAGCGGTTTGATTTCTCTTCCCGTCGAAGCAACTCGTCAATACTAACCACAATCCCACGAGAAGCGAAATCCCCTGAACATGAGGTACATCACAAGGCTTGGCAGTCCCATTAACTGCATCCCGCAGCCGAGGTGCGCTGGATTACTCCACCGCACCTCCCCCCAAACCAGCTTGCGCTGGAGCCGCCCACCAATCTGCGCAACTCCCCCTGAAGTCTAGGATTTCTTTCCGCCAAAACCAAACCGTTCAGTCGGTTTAGTCCTTTCTGTCCCGCCAAGCCACCGGTGATAGCGTGGTGGGGACTCGACGGCGGCGCGTTCCTCCGTCCCTGCCTGACCCGAGAGGCCTCCCACCACCGATGCAGCAACGTGCGAAAGACACCCGGCTGTCCATTATTGAAGGCGCCGCCCGGGTCTTCGCGGAGATCGGCTATGGAAACGCCAGCATGGCCGATATCACCAAGCGCGCGGGCGTGACAAAGGGTGCGCTCTACTTCCATTTCACGTCCAAGAGGGACTTGGCGTTGGCTGTCATCGAGGAGCAGCATGCCATCGTCCAGTCAGCGGGCTCGGAAATAGCTGCCTCCAGCGCCCCCGCGCTGGACAAGCTCATAGGACTCTGCAGGATGTTCGGGCAACAACTGTTGGATGAACCGGTGGTCCAAGGCGGCATACGGCTGACCTTTGAAGCCTCCGCGTTCGATGCCGACGTCTCAGGTCCCTACCAGGACTGGATCAACACGGCAGAGCAACTCCTGCAGCAAGCCGCGAAGGACGGCGCCGTTCGAACCGATCTGGATCCTGCGGCCTTCGCCAGATACCTGGTTGCGTCCTTCACCGGCGTCCAAATGGTCTCCGAGGTTCTGACATCACGTGAGGACGTGCTGCTCAGGATCGAGCAGATGTGGGAGTTCATGCTGCCAGCGTTACGCCCTTCACCCATCGGGTAGCCAAGGCTTCTACTGGAGGTATTCCTGCACGAAAAGGCCCTGCCTGCTCCATGCAATTCATGAAGAAGACAGGACCTTGATGGTGGAGCTGAGGGGACTCGAACCCCTGACCCCCTGCATGCCATGCAGGTGCGCTACCAGCTGCGCCACAGCCCCATATTCTTGCTGCTTCGCGCTCAGCTTTTCGGCCTACCGCGCCGAAGCAACTCAAATATCTTAGAACAGCGTTTCCGAAAATTCCAAATCGGACATATTTCGGTCGCCAACGGTTCCTAGTGCTCGGAATCCTCGGCGGAAACAGCCTTGGCGGAAGCGTCGTCACCCAGTTCAAGGTCCACCACAGGGCAGTCCTTCCAGAGGCGCTCCAAGGCGTAGAACACCCGATCTTCGGCGTGCTGGACGTGGATCACGATGTCCGCGTAGTCCAAGAGAACCCAACGGCCTTCCGAACGGCCCTCGCGGCGCACGGGGCGAAGGTCCTGCTTCATCAGTTCTTCCTCGATGCCGTCAACAATGGCGTTGACCTGACGCTCGGTGGGAGCCGACGCAATCAGGAAGACGTCAGTGAGCGCCAATCGCTCGCTGACATCAAGGGCAACGATGTCCTCAGCAAGCTTTTCCGCCGCGGCACGCGCAGCGTGACGGGCGAGGGTGATGGATTGTTCATGTGCAGACACGGGTACTCCTTGTTGTGGCCAGTGGCCTATGTTTGGCGTGAGCCGTTGTTCAGCGGAATTAGCCGCTGGTGATCATGATGATGCCGACGATGAGTGCCACAATGCCCAACGCCAGGACGCCGAACTGCAGCAACCGGTTGCGTTGCGCGCGGGCCAGGCCCGCAGTGTTGGCATCCAGAGGGTCAAGGCCATACGCCGCACTGGCCGAAACCGGAGGCCGTTGCGATTCTTCGCTGGCCTCCGCCGGACCAACTGGACGCTTCCGGGCCGACTTCGCCACCGCTTCCGCACGGGCAAGTACGCCGGCGCGGCCGCGTCCCCCAGACTTTTTGATTTGAGCTTGTTCGGCATCGAGTTTGGGCCCAGTCGAGGTGACCAACGGTACAAACGTAGTGCTGGGGCGCTTCATGACAGGGCGTTCAATCCCCGGCATCTTGACGAACTCCAACGGAGTCACCATCGCGAGGTTGTTAGCCGTAGAAGGACCCGCCGTAGCGGCCGGTGACTTCCCTTCCCCCGCGGAATCCGAAGTGCTTTTTCCCGGTTCCGCCTGCGTCTTCTCGGCAAGCTTCTGCTTGGCTGCGGCGCGCTTGTTCAGCACGGCCGCACGCTCAGCAAGGGCGATCTGCTGCGCAAGAACCTCCGGATCCACAGCCAACGGATCCTGCTCGGCAATGTGTTCCAGCTTAGCCGTCTGGTTTTCCAATTGCGCCGCGATCAACTGCCGCACTGCAAGGGCCTGCTCCACGGACATTTCGGACTCCGAGGTGGCACTGCCGCCTCCCGCGCTGTCCATTGTGGGCGAGGGAGCGCTCGGGGCCTTCTCATTGGAAGCCTCCGCCGTGGAAACCTTGTTGGAAGCCTCCGGCTTGGAAGTCTTGTTGTCGGCCTCCGGCTGAGCCGTGTCCTTTGTAGGCGTGGGAGCAGGAACAATGGGATTCATGGAAGTAGCAACTTCAGCCTGAAGTTGCTGGAGGCGCAGCTGGCGACGCGTGGGCGGCCCCCCACCGGAGAGTTGCTCCTCCTTGTCGGCCAGCTCCTTGATGGTGCGCAGTGCTGCACGATCTCGGGCACGAATTTGGGAGGACCGTTCCTGGGCTGCCGGCCCCACGGCGTCTACCGGAACATCGGCGGCGCGACGATTGCGGCCGTTGGAGCGGTCGGCGTGAGGAAGGTTTTCTACATCCGCAGGCGCGGACGTGTCCACTTGCTGCGCTTCGGGGGATTCTTCCCGGGCACGGCGAAGCTCACGCCTGCTGCGGATGGGTCGCTGGTCCTGGCTGCTCATTCAAAACTCATTCAGTACGTGCTTGGTCGTCTGATCCGGACAGTGCGGGTGTCAGATCCGCTGCGTTGGCCGGCGCCGCGTACAGTCCATACTTTGCGATGTACTGCACCACTCCGTCAGGCACGAGGTACCAGACCGGATTCCCGGCCCCCACGCGGGTCCTGCAATCCGTGGAAGAGATCGCCATGGCTGGGACTTCCAACAGGCTGACGTCATCCCTGCCCATGTCGTGCAGTTCGTGTCCTGGACGGGTGACGCCGACGAAGTGGGCCAAGGACCACAACTCGTCCACGTCCTTCCACGAAAGGATCTGCGCCAAGGCGTCCGCACCCGTGATGAAGAAAAGATCGGCATCAGGACGCTCTGCGCGGAGATCGCGGAGGGTGTCAATGGTGAACGTCGGCCCCGGTCTATCAACATCCACCCGACTCACTGTGAACCTGGGATTGGAAGCCGTAGCGATGACCGTCATCAGGTAGCGGTGTTCAGGCCGGCTGACCAGTTTGTGCGACTTCTGCCAAGGCTGGCCTGTGGGCACGAAAACCACTTCATCAAGGCCGAACTTGGCTGCGACTTCACTGGCAGCCACAAGGTGGCCGTGATGAATGGGGTCAAAAGTTCCACCCATCACGCCCAGCCGGAGCCTGCGCCCCGTCTTCCCACGCGGTGTTGCGGCAATAATGTTAGTGGCCTTGGCCGTGCGTGTGCTTGTTCGGGTGCTGGCGGTGCGGATCGGAGTGCTCTTCCACGGCCTCGTGGCGGTTGCCAAGGTTGGTGTAGGAAAGGGTAACGAACAGGAGAACCAGCATAAGGGCGAACATCACGACACCGAAGACCCACGGCTCGGCCCACAGCGGAGCGAGTTCCTCGTGGCCGCCTTCAGTTTGGGCGGCAATGGACGTGGCGATCTGCTGAAACAGCATCTTCTCCCCTAGTTGGTTCTCAAAGGATTTTCGACGGCGGGACTCCCCACCGTTCCGGACTTCTGTTCTATGTTACCGCGTTGCTAGCCGCGGATCTGGCCCTCACCCTGGACGATCCACTTGGTGGTGGTCAGCTCCGTGAGGCCCATGGGACCCCGGGCGTGCAGCTTTTGGGTGGAAATCCCCACCTCGGCTCCGAGGCCGAGCTCGCCTCCGTCAGTGAACCGGGTGGAGGCATTGACGATCACGGCAGCAGAATCTATGTCCGCAATGAACTTCTCAGCATTGGCCAGATTGTTCGTGAGGATCGCTTCCGTGTGGCCCGTGGTCCATGTGCGGATGTGGTTGACTGCCTCATCCAGGCTGTCCACCATGGCGACCGCGAGATCCAGGTCCATGTACTCGGTAGCCCAGTCGTCATCATCAGCCGGAACGGTTTCCACGTCCTTGCCCAGGGCAGCGGCCACCCGGTCATCTACGTGAAGGGTGACGCCGGCAGAACGCAGTGCTTTGGCAACGGCAGGCAGCACCGTGGAGCCGGAATGCACCAGCAGCGTCTCTACCGTGTTGCAGACACTGGGCCGCTGGGTCTTGGCGTTAAGGAGGATCTCCACGGCCATCTCTTCACCCGCAGACTCGTCAATGAAGATATGGACATTGCCTTCGCCGGTTTCGATCACGGGCACGGCAGAGTTGGTCACTACCGTCTGGATGAGATCGCGTCCACCGCGGGGAATGAGGACGTCCACCCGACCACGGGCGCGCATCAGTACGTTGGCTCCTTCGCGGCCGTACTGGTCCACGGTCTGCACGGCATCCGCAGGCAGGCCGACGGAGTCCAGCGCTTCGCGAAGGATCTGGACCAGCGCCTCATTGGTGTTTGCAGCGGCGGAACCTCCCCGAAGGATTACTGCGTTACCGCTCTTGAGTGCCAGGCCTGCGATGTCCACCGTGACGTTCGGGCGGGCCTCGTATATGGCGGCCACAACTCCCATGGGGACGTTCACCTGGCGCAGGCGCAGTCCATTGGGAAGTGTCTGCCCACGGACTACATTGCCCACAGGATCGGGCAAGCCAGCCAGGTTCTCCAAGGCTGCAACCAGGCCGTCGATGCGTGCAGGAGTCAGTGTCAAACGGTCCAGCAGTGCCGCTGACGTGCCGTTGGCGCGGCCCAGGGCCACATCCTTGGCGTTGGCCTCCAGCACGTGCTTCCTGTTTTCCACCAAGGCAGTTCCGATGGCACGCAGCGCACGGTCTTTCCATGCACGGTTCGCCTGCCCCATGCGGCGGGCAGCCTTACGGGAGCGGTCGGCTATGGCGTGCACGGCAGCCTGGACATCTTCCGGTGACGACGGGACTCCGCCTGCCGCAGGGTTCTCCGGCGTCTGGCCGGTTGTACCGGCCACGTCGGAGATCACAGGGGCGTCGGGGGTCAGCGCTTCAGTCATGCTCCAAGTTTAGATGAGCGCGGCGCCCTCAGGAGCACCAGATCGTCAACATGAACAACTTCGCGGTCATAGCCCCGGCCCATGGCCTGGCCGAGCTCCTGGGTGGTACGGCCCAGCATGCGCGGAAGTTCTTCCGAAGAGTAGTTCACCAGACCGCGTGCCACCACCGTTCCGTCATGGGCCACCATCTCCACGGGGTCTCCGGCTTCAAAGTCACCACTGATGCCGGAAATACCTGCGGGAAGGAGTGACCGGTGCCGGTCGCGCACTGCTTTCACCGCGCCGTCGTCGAGCATTAAACGGCCGTGAACCGTCGCCAGGTGCGCCAGCCAGAGGAGGCGGACCGGCTTGCGATTGCCGTTCACGGCGAACCACGTTCCCACATCCCCGCCGGCCAAAGCCGCACCGGCATTGGCCGTGGACGTGACCAAGGCATGGATACCCGAACCGGCAGCAATCGACGCTGCCTCCACTTTGGTCATCATGCCGCCGGTTCCGACGCCGGCCTTACCCGCCTTGCCGATGGTAACGTCCTCAAGGTCCTGGGGACCACGCACCAGTGGAATGCGCCGGGCGCCCTGGGTGGGCGGGCCGTCGTAAAGGGCGTCGACGTCGGAGAGCAGCACGAGCGCATCGGCGCGAACCAGGTGCGCCACCAGGGCGGCCAAGCGATCGTTGTCGCCGAAGCGGATCTCATGCGTGGCCACGGTGTCGTTCTCATTAACTACCGGTACGACGCCGAGGTTCAACAGCCGGTCCAAGGCCCGGAAGGCATTCGTGTGTTGCGTCCGGCGCATGAGGTCATCGGCGGTCAGCAGAACCTGGCTGACCGTCACACCGTGGGCGCTGAAGGCCTGCGTGTAGCGTGCCATCAGCAGTCCCTGCCCAACACTTGCGGCAGCCTGCTGCGTGGCCAGGTCCTTGGGGCGCTTGGCGAGACCCAAAGGGGCAAGCCCGGCAGCGATGGCACCCGAGGACACCAGGATGATCTCTGTACCCGCATTGCGCTTCTCGGCGAGGGCATTGACCAATCCGGTGAGGGACTTTTCGGAGATGCCCCCCTTGATGCTGGTCAACGAGGACGAACCCACCTTGACAACAATCCGCTTGGCAGTGGCAAGGGCCTGGCGCTCAAGCCCCTCAGCCAGGTTCGGAGCGTCGACGGTCCTAGTCGTCATCACCGGAATCCAGGTGGCTTTCCTTCACTGCCTGGGCACGGCGACCACTGACTGACTCAGTCCAGATGCCCGCCTTGCGTTCAGCTTCAAGCTCGGCCCTCGCAGCGGCCTTGGCTTCGCGGCGTTCGATCTGCTCGTCGCGCTTCTGCGAACGAGTGGGGCGGTCGCCTATGTCCGCAACGCGGATATCGGTTCCACGAGGCGTTGCCAGGAGCTCGGCGCCGGCCATCATGGTGGGCTCCCAGTCGAACACCACGCCATCGTCTTCACCGATGACCACGGTGTCCCCGGGCTTGGCGCCAACCTTGAAGAGCTCAGTTTCAACACCAAGCTTGGCAAGGCGGTCCGCAAGGTAGCCAATGGCTTCCTCGTTGGTGAAGTCAGTCTGCTTGACCCAGCGCACGGGCTTGTCGCCCAAGACGCGGAACAGAGGCTCGAGGTTCTTCTCCTCGCGGCGGATCTTGAAGCCGGACTCGTTGACGGCACGCGGACGCAGGACGGGAGGAGCCACCTTGGGAGGCGCAGTCTGAACGGCGTCACGTGCTGCCTTGACGATCTCAGCCATGGCAAAGCCAAGCTGACGCAAGCCTTCGTGGCTTGTTGCCGATACTTCAAAAACGCGATAGCCGCGGGCTTCGAGGTCCGGTCGGACGAACTCAGCCATGTCCTTGCCGTCGGGAAGGTCCACCTTGTTGAGGACTACCAGCTTGGGCCGCTCATTCAGGGGCACTACTTCGCCGTCAACGCCGGCGTAACTCATATCTACTGCGTACTTCTCCAGTTCGGCCTCAATGATGGCGAGATCGGAGAGGGGATCGCGGTCTGATTCAAGGGTTCCGCAGTCAAGGACATGAACCAGTGCAGCGCAGCGCTCTACGTGACGCAGGAAGTTGTGGCCGAGGCCCTTTCCTTCGCTGGCGCCTTCGATAAGGCCGGGAACATCGGCGATAGTGAAACGGATCTCGCCTGCCTGCACCACGCCAAGGTTGGGAATAAGCGTTGTGAAGGGGTAGTCGGCAATCTTGGGCCGGGCAGCAGACATGGCTGCAATGAGGCTCGACTTGCCGGCAGAGGGGAAGCCAACCAGCGCGATATCTGCGATGGACTTGAGCTCCAGGACGATGTCGCTGGATTCACCTTCGATACCCAGCAGGGCGAAGCCCGGGGCACGACGCTTTTGCGATGAAAGTGACGCATTGCCGAGGCCGCCCTGGCCACCGGCAGCTGCAATGTACTCAGTACCCTCGCCTACGAGGTCAGCCAGGACTTCGCCGTCCTTGGTTTTAACCACTGTGCCGTCGGGCACAGGAAGAATGAGGGTTTCACCGTTCTTGCCACCGCGCCAGTCACCCATACCGGGGCCACCGTTAGTGGCATGGCGGTGCGGGGCGTGGTGGTAATCAAGCAGAGTTGTGGTCTGGGCGGATACGCGAAGGATGACATCGCCGCCGTTGCCGCCGTTGCCGCCGTCAGGGCCACCGAGCGGCTTGAACTTCTCCCGCTTTACAGAGACACAGCCGTGGCCGCCGGTTCCGCCGGATACGTGCAGGACTACCCGGTCTACAAAGCTCGCCACGTGGATCTCCTCAGTTGCTGTCTTACAGCGTTTGTTGCTGTTACCAGCGCTGTTGCATAAACCGGTGCGCTAGAAGCGCCCTAGTCGATTGTAATGCGGTTAAAAGAACGGTGGAGCGGGCCGTTTGGCCCGCTCCACCGGTTCAGAACTTGTTGTTACTCTGCAGCTGCAGCAGCAACAATGTTCACTACGCGACGGCCGCGGCGAGTACCAAACTCAACCGCACCGGCCTGCAGTGCGAACAGGGTGTCGTCGCCACCGCGACCGACGCCTGCGCCGGGGTGGAAGTGGGTTCCGCGCTGGCGAACGATGATCTCGCCAGCGGAAACTACCTGACCACCGAAACGCTTGACGCCCAGGTACTGAGCGTTGGAGTCACGACCGTTGCGAGTGGAACTCGCACCTTTTTTGTGTGCCATGTGAAATGCCTGCCTCTAAATTTCTGGGGAAACTGAAAAACCTGAACAGCGGGTAACGAAAGTTACGCGATGCTGGTGATCTTGATCTTGGTCAGTTCCTGACGGTGACCCTGACGCTTCCGGTAGCCGGTCTTGTTCTTGAACTTCTGGATGACGATCTTCGGACCACGGAGGTCCTCGAGGATCTCAGCCGTGACCTTGACGTTGGCCAGTTCCGCAGCTGCGGAGGTGACCTTCTCGCCGTCAACCAGGAGCAATGCGGGCAGCTCAAGCGTGCTACCGGCTCCACCGGGGACGCGGTTCAGCGTTACGTAGTCTCCAACGGAAACTTTTTCTTGGCGGCCGCCTGCGCGGACAATCGCGTACACCACTTGGGTACTCACTTCTCTCGACGTTTATTACAAAATTTGCGTGCGGAACCTTTAACCGGAATCAGGCCTGGTTCGCGCTGTGCCTCAACGCCGTGGACTTCTGATCGAAGTCCGCGAGTCATCCCATGAACAATTCCAAGGGGCATAACCCAAGTGTTGGCGTAAGCACCGAAGATCAAGATTACGCTAGTTTGACCTTCAGCTGCAAATGAGGCCGGGTCCGGAGGCTACCTCGTGACTTGCGTCACCAGTTGTAACGGACTCTCCCGGCACCGTGCCCATACAGCCTACAGGGTTTGGGCGAGATTAACGCGATTCGGTCAGCGACGCGCTGACGTGTCCCCGCAATAGGCCGCTAAATGCTTCCAGGGATGCCTGCGCAAACAGCCTGGGAGCATCGAAGAACGCCGTTTCGTAGCGGCAGGAATGCCCAAAAGCCTCCACCATGGCTGCCCGTTCCCGCTCGGAAGCCGCAACCGCCGCGGCATCAGTGAAGTTGATCGCATCCCTCGTTGCCGCAGCAAATTCCGGATCGGCGTAGGTTTTCAGCCAGTCGGCATATGCGTGATCTGCGGGGGCTCCGGCATCCACGTAGGCCGCATGAAGCTGCTGACCCACTTCGGCGTACAACCAATAGCAGGGCAGAATCGCCGCGAGGACTACCGCGTAACTGCCGGAAGCGGACGCCGCCAGCAGATGGTCCACATAGGACTTGGTAACCGGCCCCGTAACCGTCGACGCTTCCCGGGTGCTCAGCCAGTTCCTGTGCAACTCCGATTCAACCTCCAGGCACTGCTGTGATGCCTTGGCCCAGAACAGTTGTTCTTCCTCTGTGGGGGCCAAGGCACCCGCACGTGCCAACACCCTGGAGTACCCGTTGAGGTAGATGGCATCCTGCGCGAGGTAGTAGTTGAATTCATGTTCGGGCAAGCTCCCCGACTGTAGACCCCTGATGAATTCAAGGCCATAAATCGCCTTCAGTTCCGGAGCGGCTTCCTTCCAAAGGGTCGCGGCAAAGTCGCCCGCCCGGTGCGTCCGTTGGTGGTGGAAGTGATGCACCGGCCCGCTTCCTTGGCCTACTTGGAGGGCGTCAGAGGCCGTCAATGCCCCCAGCAACCACGGTTTCACCTCCCGCAGCGAGGCTTCCCAATCACGGTTACGAACCTGGGCCGTGGCCAAAGCGGAGGACAGGGAGCATCCGGTGCCGTGGCTGTTCTTCGTCTCAACCCGGTGACCGGCTACCTCAATCACATCCTGCCGCAGCAACCCGCTGGTGTTCACCAGCGCATCAGGGCAGTCCGGTCCTGGCAAGTGGCCTCCCTTAACCAGGACCGTGTTTCCGTACTCCGCCGCCAGCCGTTTGCCTTGGTCGAGCGCCGAAGCCCATTCTGCTGCCTCAGGCTCCCCCAGCAACATGGCCAGTTCAGGAAGGTTAGGCGTGATGAGGTCCGCCAGCGGGAGCAGCGAACGCAGGGCCTTCTCCGCTGACTCGCGCAGGAGCCGGTCACCACTGGTGGCCACCATCACCGGATCAAGGACCACGACGGCGGGACGCACCTCTTCGAGCCAGCTGCGGACCTCGTCTATGACGGCTGCATCGCCAAGCATTCCGATCTTGACGGCATCAATCGTGATGTCACTACTGATGGCGTCCAGTTGCTGGCGCAGGAACCGCGCGGGAGGGACGTGGACGGCACTGACCCCCACGGTGTTTTGCGCGGTGAGAGCCGTGATGGCAGCCATGCCGTACCCTCCGAGTGCTGCGACGCTCTTCAGGTCCGCCTGAATTCCGGCGCCGCCGGAAGGGTCCGAGCCGGCGATGCTCAACACCCGGGGCGCTGGTCGGCCGGAAGCGACCAGTGGGTACACAGGAGAATACGACGATGTAGTCATGAGGACATCCCTTCGCCGGTGCTAACCGGACAGGTTCAACGGGTTTGAATCTCAGCCCGGCCCTTCGCCTGGCACCCCGTGTCAGTCCCCCAGCCTAGCCGGGAAGCAGCACTGCACGGGAACCGCGGCCTGTTGAAGCCGGGATGTGACCACAATGGCCTCCGTTCTCGAATCCTCCCGGAATCAGCAAAGGGCCCCGCAATCCTTGGCGGATTGCGGGGCCCTCATATTGCTGACGACTAGAGCTCGGAGGCCGGCACTCCGACTCCGAGGATGATGGGCTCATCCGCCGGCGCCTTCTTTGCGGGTTCCACAGGCGCCTTGGCCTTATGGGCTGCCCCACGCGCGGCCGAGGCAGTCACTTCGTGGTGCTCCACACTGGTTTCATTAGCCGAGCCCTGGGCCCGGCTCGCACTTCGGTTTCGACGGCCACGACGACCACGCGGTGCTGAAGCAGCCTCGGGGTCTTCCTCGGCAGCCCGTTCCCGAGCATCAACCTTCGGTGCCGCAGGCGCCTCGGGGGCGGCAAAAGGTGCGGCTTCTTCCTCAGGTGCCGGAGCAGCACCGAGGTGCGAGAACGCTTCGGCCAGCAGATCCAGGCTCATGGCAGGCTTGGCGGCCTGCGGTTCCTCGTGGTGCTCAACGAACGGCAGCGCTACTTCTTCTCCGCCGAAGCGCAGGACCGGAGTAGACCTGGCTTCCTGGACTGTGGTTTCCCGGCCAGTGGTTTCCCGGCCTGCGGCTTCGCGGGCCGACTCTCCCGTTTCGCCGCTGACTACGGAGTCGGTGGTCGCCTCGTGCTGACCCGCCGCCCGTGCCTGCTCTTCTGCGCGGTGAACTTCGTCGTCGTGCAGGTGAGCGGCGTGCGCCGCAGCAGCGATCGTTGCCAGGGCAGCCCTGGTTGCCTCGGCTTTAGCTTGCCGGGCGGGATCCTTGGGTTCCGCCGTGGTCGAAGGTGCAGCCGGGGCGGACGTCGTCGTGTGGACCTGCGCGGGAGCTTCGACAATGGCCTGTCCCCCACCCTTGCCGCGGCGGCGCTTGCGCTCCGTCCGCGCAGCAGGCGGCTGCGCCTCCGTGTGCGGGCGGTGGTGTTCAGCAGCCACAACGTTGGCGCGACGGTGTTCAACGGGCTCGTCGTGCGTGACGACGCCGCGGCCGGCACAGTGCTCGCACTGCTCACCGAAGACCTCAAGGAGGCCAGTACCCATGCGCTTGCGTGTCATCTGGACCAGGCCCAGCGACGTCACTTCGGCCACCTGGTGCTTGGTGCGGTCGCGGCCAAGGCACTCGACCATACGCCGGAGGACGAGGTCGCGGTTGGATTCCAGGACCATGTCAATGAAGTCGATGACAATGATGCCGCCGATGTCGCGCAGGCGAAGCTGGCGAACCACTTCCTCAGCAGCTTCAAGGTTGTTCTTAGTGACCGTTTCCTCAAGGTTTCCACCGCTGCCGGTGAACTTGCCGGTGTTGACGTCCACCACGGTCATGGCTTCGGTGCGGTCGATGACCAACGAACCACCGGACGGCAGGAAGACCTTCCGTTCCAAGGCCTTGTGGATTTGCTCGTCAATGCGCCACGCGGAGAAGATGTCCTGTTCCTTGGTCCACTTTTCAAGGCGGCCCACCAGGTCAGGGGCAACGTACGTGACGTAGGCCTCGATGGTGTCCCAGGCGTCATCGCCGGAGACGATCAGCTTGGAGAAGTCCTCGTTGAAGACGTCACGGACAACCTTGATGGTGAGGTCTGGTTCGCCGTAAAGCAGTTCAGGAGCCAGGACCTTGGTGGACGTGGCCTGCCCTTCGATGCCTTCCCACTGTGCGCGCAGACGGTTGATGTCGTGCGTAAGCTCTTCCTCCGACGCACCCTCAGCGGCCGTGCGGACAATGACACCGGCGTTTTCCGGCAAACGGTCCTTCAAAATGCGCTTGAGGCGGTTGCGTTCGACGTCGGGCAGCTTGCGGGAGATACCGGTCATGGAACCACCGGGCACGTAGACCAAGTAGCGACCCGGCAGGGAGATCTGGCTGGTGAGGCGGGCACCCTTGTGTCCCACAGGATCCTTGGTGACCTGGACCAGGACAGAGTCGCCGGACTTCAGGGCGTTCTCGATCCGGCGCGGCTGGCCTTCGAGGTTGACTGCGTCCCAGTTGACTTCACCGGCGTAGAGGACTGCATTGCGTCCGCGGCCGATGTCCACGAAGGCAGCTTCCATGGAAGGCAGAACATTCTGGACCTTGCCCAAGTACACGTTGCCGATCAGGGAGTCCTGCTGGGTCTTGGACACGAAGTGCTCAGCCAGCACACCGTCTTCCAGGACACCGATCTGGATTCTGTCGTCGCGCTGGCGGACGATCATCTGGCGGTCCACCGACTCACGGCGGGCAAGGAACTCGGCCTCGGTGATGACCTGGCGGCGGCGTCCGGTTTCACGGGACTCGCGGCGGCGCTGCTTCTTGGCCTCCAGCCTGGTGGAGCCCTTGACGCCGGTGACGCGGTTGGAGGGGGCTGTCTCCGTGATGGGGCGGGGCGCGCGGACACGGGTGACCGTGTTGGGCGGGTCATCGTCCGAGCCGCCGGTCAGTTCAAGATCCTGGTCCCCACGGCGGCGACGACGCCTACGACGCGACGTGACGCCTTCTTCAAGGGCTTCTGCTGCCGGCGTTTCCTCGTCCTCAGACCCGGTGCCGTCCTCAGCCTCATTCTCTTCGCGCTCGGTTCCGCGGCGACCACGGCGGCCGCGGCTCCTGCGACGGCGGCGACTACCTGCGTCTTCCAGCTCGCCCTCAACGCTGGCTTCGGTTTCTTCTTCGGGCTCCTCGGTCTTCTCTTCCACCGTGGCAACGCGGGGGACGGTGGTGAGGTCCGGGGCCTGGAAGATCATGGACGTGATGGAGACCGGCTCCATGAACAAGGAAGTGGACGCGGCCTGGGCGGCTTCTTCGTCAGGCGTCTCTTCGGACGCGGGCTCTTCAGCAGCTACCTCAACGGCTGGTGCCTCTGGCTGGGAGCCAGCGTCCGGCGTCGTGGTTTCTGCGGCGGCTTCTGCAGCAGCAGGCGCCTCGACGGCCTCAGCCTTGGGCCTGGCAGTACGACGACGGCGGACCGGTTTTTCGGGGGCAGGCTCAGCAGCCGCTTCGGGCTTGGTTTCTGCGGCGGCTTCCGGCGCGGCAGTAGCTTCATCGCCCAAGCCTGGCAGCGGTTCGGCAGGCTCTGCCTTCTTGCGGGAACGGGTGCGGCGCACTGGTGCCGCGGTAGCCTCAGGGGCTACTTCGGTGCTGGGCGTCTCAGCCGCAGGCGCCTCTACGTCAGCAGCAGCCTTGGGCGCTGCCTTGCGCCGGGTCCTGGTGGCTTTCTTTGGCGCTTCCGCAGCTTCCGCGGGAGCTGCCTCGTCATTAACGGCTACAACCTGGTCATTATCCATATATGGCAACACTCCTGCCCCAGCGACGCCGCCACATCCGGCGCCCAGTGGAGCAAATATTGTCAAAACCCGCAGGCGTTGACAGAAGTCGGCAGTATGCCTTCCGGTTCGCACCATCATTGGGGTGCGGCAGCCCTGGAAGGCCGGCGGCTTTATTCTGAAACCCGTTGTTCTGCTGCCACAACCAGGTGCCGTCCATTGTCATGGCGGGCCTACCGAGGATCACGCGATCCGGGCAAGCCCAGCTCATACTGGCGGTCTTGGGAACAAAGTCACCGGACCGGATTTCGAATGTGGATCGACTTCCGGCCATGTTCATTCTCTCACACCACTGCACGTTCCCAGGGAAGGCCGCTGTGTCGTGGACCTCCGCGCATCAGCTGGGGCAAGCGCCCAGCCTTCGGAGTTACAATCCTCCCAAGAGCCCTTCCCGGTTTGCCGGGCCATTTGTCGAAAAGGATCATATCCGCGATGCCAAGCACCGCCAGGGAAAACCTGGCCCACAAAGCCACAAGCCATGTGGAGGACATGTCCAGCCAGCAGGATTCCCTCCCCAATGCGGTCCGCGACAAGCCTTTCGCCTGGCTGCTGTTGATCACCGGAATCGTTGGCTGGTTGGCGTCCGGCGCCCTGGTTTTGGAGAAGCTTGAGGTGCTCAAGGATCCCAACCACGTGACCGTTTGCGATGTAAACCCCTTTGTCTCCTGTGGCGAAGTGATGCAGACACCGCAAAGCTCCGTCTTCGGGTTTCCCAACATGTTCATCGGCATCGTTGCCTTCGCTGTCATTATCACTACGGCCATGGGCATTCTCGCGGGAGCGAAGTATTCACGGGGTTACTGGCTGGGCCTTCAAACAGGCGTGACCCTTGGCTTTGCCTTCGTTGTCTGGCTGTGGTCGCAGGCACTTTATGTCATCCACGTCCTGTGCCCGTTCTGCATGGTGGTGTGGGCCGCCATGATCCCGCTGTTTGTCTGGGTGACGATCCGCAACGTCACCAGCGGCGTCATCAAGGCGCCCCCCGCACTGGTCAGGCTTTTGTCCGGGTCGGGCTGGATCATCGTGGCGTTGCTGTACGTAGCCGTGATCGCCACGATCTTCTTCTCCTTCATCCACCTCTTCGTGGCGTCGTCCGCGTAAACCTCTGCTCGCGAGATAACAGATAAGGCCAATGTTCGTGATGAACATTGGCCTTATCTGTAGTATCGGTGAGCTTGGTTACGCCTCGAACCAGATCTTGATCTCGCGCTCAGCCGAATCAACGGAGTCGGAGCCGTGAACGAGGTTCTGCTGGACTGCCAAGCCCCAATCGCGGCCAAAGTCGCCGCGGATGGTGCCCGGTGCGGCCGTCGTCGGATCCGTGGTTCCGGCCAGCGAACGGAAGCCTTCGATCACGCGGTGGCCCTCGAAGACAGCAGCGATGACTGGTCCGCTCAGCATGAACTCAACCAGCGGCTCGTAGAACGGCTTGCCCACGTGTTCCTCGTAGTGCTGCTCCAGCAGTTCGCGGGTCGCGTTGACCTTCTTCAGTTCCGCCAGGGTGTAGCCCTTGGCTTCGATCCTGGCGAGGATGCTTCCACCCAGGTTGCGGGCGACGCCGTCGGGCTTGACCAGGACAAGGGTCCGTTCAATGCTCACAGTTGCTCCAATGTGGTTGGTCGGTGGTTTTCCCAGCCAGTTTACGGGGTTTGAGGGTCGGCTTCGTCACCGTGGGCTGCGTCCCATTCCGCCTGCTCACGGTCGCGCTGGGCAACCTCACGGTCGATCCGCATGCCGGCCCTGATCCCGTACCACCAGCAGATGGCAAACAGGATGCCGACAATGAACATGGTGGGCTCGGCGAAACCGGTCAGGATCAGCACAAGCTGCAGTCCCCAGCCAACCCCGACGCCCCAGGGCTTGGACAGTACGGCGCACGCCAACACCAGCACCACCGTCAGTGCGATGCCAACCCCAAGGATGATGCCGGGGTCCACTTCCCCACGCCTCAGGCCGAAGACTGCCAGCGTGCCGAAGAACGCGACGAAGGCTTCGAGCAGGAGCACAGTGGAAGCGAACATCACCTTGGTGGAGCGGCGCTTCTTGGGCATGCCTGGCCGCCATTCGCGCTGCGCCTTGGTCATTTTCGCCATCCTAGGCACTCGCCTTTCCGAGCAGGATCCGCGCCTCGGCCACCACTGTGATGGACCCCGTCACCAAGACGCCGCCTGCGAGGTCGTCGTTGGATTCGGCGCGCTCTACGGCCCACTCCAGGGCATCGTCCAACTTCTCGGCGATATGGACATTGTCCTCGCCAAAGCCGAGGTCGACGGCGAGTTCGGCCAGTTCCGCTGCCGGAACGGCACGCGCAGAGTTGGACTGGGTGAAGCAGAATTCCTCTGCAAGGCCACCCAGCGATTCCTTGAGGGTCTTCAGGATCTCCTCAGCATCCTTCTCCCGAAGAACGCCAACCACAACCACCAGTTTGCTGAAGCTGAAGGCCTCTTGGATCGCTTCAGACGATACGCGGATGCCGTCGGGATTGTGCGCAGCGTCCACCACGACGGTGGGCGCAGTGCGCACAACTTCAAGCCGGCCAGGTGAAGTCACAGTGCCAAAGGCTTCTTTGAGCACCTCGGCGTCGAGTTCCTTCTCTCCCCCACCGAAGAATGCTTCCAGGGCCGCTACGGCGACGGCTGCGTTTTCGGCCTGGTGGGCACCATGCAATGGCAGCAGCAGGTCTTCGTAGCGTCCGGCGAGTCCCTGAATGGTCAGGACCTGTCCACCCACGGCAACGCTGCGGGACTCGACACCAAATTCAACTCCCTCGAAACGGAACGGCACGTCTACTTCGCGGGCTTTCTCCAACAGGACCTGCGCAGCGTCCACCGGCTGGGCGGCGCTCACCAAGAAGCCGCCCGGCTTGATGATGCCGGATTTCTCGTAAGCGATGTCCTCGGTGGTGTCGCCCAGAAGATCCGTGTGGTCCAGCGAAATCGGCGTGATGACTGAGACTTGGCCGTCACCAACGTTGGTGGCATCGGTGATGCCTCCCAAGCCAACTTCCATGACGGCAACATCAACAGGCTGGTCGGCGAACACCGCAAAGCCCAGGATGGTCAGGCATTCGAAGTAGGTCAGCCGCGGCTGGTCGTCGGCGACGAGTTCGTTGTCCACGATTTCCAGGTAAGGGCGGATTTCGTCCCAGATACGCACGAACGTCGCGTCCGGCACAGGCTCGCCGTCAATACTGATGCGCTCAGTCACTTTCGACAGGTGCGGGCTGGTGTAACGTCCCGTGCTCAGCCCGTGGGCACGCAGTCCGGCCTCGATCATGCGGGCCGTGGAGGTTTTTCCATTGGTGCCGGTGATGTGGATGATCGGGTACGCCTTGTTCGGCTCCCCCAGCACGTCCATGGCACGGAACAAGGGCGCAAGCCGCGGTTCCATCTTGTTTTCCGGCGCGCGGCCCAGCAGTTCGGCGTACACGCTTTCAACCGAGAATTCATCAGTCATGGCTCAAGCCCCTGCCTTTGCAACGGTGACCTGCGGTTCGTCGACACTGGCCAACAGAACCTCCAGTTCCAACGTCAGAGTTTCGGTCTTGACGAGTTCCGAGTTGGCTTCCAAGGCGTCAACGACGTCCTGGGCTGCCTCCACCGAGGTACGGATGCGATCGCTCACGTTGAGTCCAGCGTCCTTGCGTGCCTGCTGGATGGCGCGGACCAGGTCACGGGCCAGCCCCTCGGCTGCAAGTTCCGGAGTGACTTCGGTGTTCAGGACTACGAAACCGCCGCCAGGCAGAACAGCGACTGCGGAACTACCGCCATCGGCTGATTCTGCCACCACGGTCTCAAGCGTGTACTCCTGGGGCTCGAGCTCCAGGCCACCGGCAACTACCACGCCCGCGTCGTTCACGGACCAGTCACCGGATTTGGAGCCCTTGATGGCCTGCTGCACGTTCTTGCCAAGACGCGGGCCAGCGGCACGGGCGTTCACCACGAGCTTCTGCTCAATGCCGAACTCCTCAGGGGAGGCAGTTGCAGCGTCCAGCAACCGGACCGAACGGAGGTTCAGTTCATCAGCGACGACGGCGGCAAAGCCTTCCAGCGCATCTGCACCGGGAGCCACTACAGTCAGCTCCTGCAACGGCAAGCGGACGCGCAGGTTCGCTGCCTTCCGCAGGCTTGAGCCGGTGGAGCAGATCTGCTGCACACGGTCCATGGCCTCCACCAATGAGGGGTTGGATGGGAACAGCGAAGCGTCAGGCCAGTCAGCGAGATGCACGGAACGGCCACCCGTCAACCCGCGCCAGATCTCCTCCGTCACCAGCGGCAGCAGGGACGCGGACACGCGGCACACTGCTTCGAGAGCCGTGTAGAGGGCGTCGAAAGCGTCAACGTTCTCGTCGAAGAAGCGCTGGCGGCTGCGGCGGACGTACCAGTTGGTGAGCATGTCCAGGTAGCTGCGCAGTTCATCGCAGGCCCCGGAGATGTCGTAGCTGTCCAGGCTGGTGGTGACGTTGCGGACCAAGTCTCCAGTGTTCGCCAGGAGGTACTGGTCCAGCGTGTCGGCATAGCCGTCGTAGCGCAGCTTCGCTTCGTAGCCGGAACCGCCGTTGGCAGCGTTGGTGTACAGCGTGAAGAAGCTGTAGACGTTCCACAGCGGCAGGATGACCTGGCGGACGCCGTCGCGGATGCCCTGCTCGGTGACCACAAGGTTGCCGCCCCGCAGGATCGGGCTGGACATGAGGAACCAGCGCATGGCATCGGAACCGTCGCGATCCAGGACCTCGGAGACATCCGGGTAGTTCCGCAGGCTCTTGGACATTTTCTGCCCGTCAGAGCCGAGCACGATGCCGTGGCTGATCACGTTCCGGAACGCCGGGCGGTCGAACAGTGCCGTGGACAGGATGTGCAGCATGTAGAACCAGCCACGGGTCTGGCCGATGTACTCCACGATGAAGTCCGCAGGGTTGTGGGTGTCGAACCATTCCTCGTTCTGGAACGGGTAGTGCACCTGTCCGTAGGGCATGGAACCGGAGTCGAACCAGACATCCAGCACATCTTCCACACGGCGCATGGTCGATTGTCCCTCAGCCGGCGTGCGGGGGTCGTCCGGGTTGGGACGTGTCAGCTCATCGATGAAGGGCCGGTGCAGGTCCACCTGGCCTTCGTTGTTGACCGGCAGGCGGCCGAAGTCCGCCTCCATATCGGCCAGCGACCCATAGACGTCGGTGCGCGGGTACTCAGGGTCGTCGGACTGCCATACGGGGATGGGCGAACCCCAATACCGGTTGCGGCTGATGGACCAGTCGCGGGCGTTGTCCAGCCATTTGCCGAACTGGCCGTCCTTGACGTTGCCGGGGATCCAGTTGATCTCCTGGTTCAACTCGGACATGCGGTCCTTGAACTTGGTGACCTCCACGTACCAGGAGGACACGGCGCGGTAGATCAGCGGGTTCCGGCAGCGCCAGCAGTGCGGGTAGCTGTGTTCGTAGCTGGCTTGGCGGACCAGCCGCCCGTCGGCGCGCAGCACCTGGGTGATGGGCTTGTTGGCGTCGAAGACCTGCAGGCCAACAATGGAGGCGAGCTCTCCGTGGGCGAAAAGCGGCAGGAACTTGGCGCCTTCGTCCACGGACAACACCACGGGGATGCCGGCGTCTTCACAGACCTTCTGGTCATCCTCACCGTAGGCCGGAGCCTGGTGGACGATGCCCGTACCGTCAGTGGTGGTGACGTAGTCAGCCACCAGGAAGCGCCAGGCGTTCCCGGTGCCGTACTTCTCAGCGTCAGCGAAGTCGTTCCAGAGCGGTTCGTACTCGAGTCCCGCGAGCTCGGCGCCTGTGTGAGTGGACACGACAGCGCCCGTCGCGGCAGCGGCGTCGTCGTACCCCAAATCCTTGGCGTATTGCCCCACAAGGTCAGCCGCGAGCAGGAAACTGCCGGTAACCGGCGCCTCAGCAGAGGCGGCTTTGACGCCGTTGGGTCCTGCGGGCAGGACGGCATAGGAGATATCAGGCCCGACGGCGAGCGCCAGGTTGGTGGGCAGAGTCCACGGCGTGGTGGTCCATGCGAGCGCCTGAACGCCTTCGAGGTCCTTGGAGAGTTCGGACTGCCCGGTCTTGATGGGGAACGTTACTGTGACCGTTTGGTCCTGGCGGTTCTTGTAGACGTCGTCGTCCATGCGGAGTTCATGGTTGGACAGCGGGGTCTCGTCCTTCCAGCAGTATGGAAGAACGCGGTAGCCGTTGTAGGTGAGGCCCTTCTCGTGCAGCTGTTTGAAGGCCCAGAGCACCGACTCCATGTACTCGACATTGAGTGTCTTGTAGTCGTTATCGAAGTCCACCCAGCGTGCCTGGCGGGTGACGTAGGCCTTCCACTCGTTGGCGTACTTCATGACCGAGGCGCGGCAGGCGTCGTTGAATTTGTCGATGCCCATGGCTTCGATCTGCGTCTTGTCCGTCATGCCCAGCTGCTTCATGGCTTCGAGCTCTGCAGGGAGGCCGTGAGTGTCCCAGCCGAAGCGGCGCTCCACGCGTTTACCGCGTTGGGTCTGGTAGCGGCCTACGAGGTCTTTGGCGTAGCCGGTCAGGAGGTGGCCGTAGTGCGGCAGGCCATTGGCGAAGGGAGGGCCATCGTAGAAGACGAATTCGTTGCTGCCGTCCTTGCCCGCATCGCGTTGGTCGATGCTGGCCTGGAAGGTGCCGTCTTCACCCCAGTATTTGAGGATGCGCTCTTCGATTTCCGGGAACTTCACGGAAGCGGACACGCCGTGCGTGCCGGAAGAAGAGGCTGAGGCCTTGGGGTAGTGGGTCATCTCATATCCTGTGATAGCTGGTTGACTGTCAGGATGCGAGGACGGCTTCGGCATTGACCTGGATCAATACCGGTACCGCGGTACCACCTCACTTACCGGAAAACGGGATTCCGGCCTCTCATTACTGCTGTGACGGGCTTACCCGTCCGGTTCTACTGGGCGCTTGCCACCTTGCGGGTGGTCAGTGCTGTTCTTCCGGAAGCTCACCGGTGATGGCCGGGTCAAAGCTGGTCTTCCAAGTCTAGCGGCAGCTGAGGGCCCTGTTCTACTTGGCTGTGCATAGACTCAAACCCATGACACACCCGGGGAATGCCGTGAAGGAAACCCGCCCTGCGCCGCGCCGTGCTTCCTTGGCGTGGTCAGTGGTGGCGTTGCTTGCTGCGCTGCCCGTGGCGGGGGTATCGATGTTCCGCGCGATCCCCGCGGAGTGGCCCTTGATCGTGGTGCAGCTGTTGTCCTTCACCCCGTGGATGGTGCTGCCGGCGGCGCTTGCCCTGATTCTTGCCTTGGTAGGGCGGCGGCGTTGGGTCATCATCACGACGGCGGCCCTGCTGGCGGTCCAGCTGTTCTGGCTGGTCCCGTTGGGCGCCGGAAAGCCGGAGCCACTACCTGCCGGTACTGCCACGGCCCCTTTGAGAGTGATGAGCCTCAACTCTGAATACGGAGAAGCAGACGCCGCCGCCATCGTGAAGCTGGTCACGGACAACGGGATTCAGCTGCTGACCATCCAGGAACATACGCAAGGACTGGAGGATCGCTTAACCTCCGCGGGCATGGAGGACGTACTGCCGAACCGGGTCAGCGAACCCAACGACGATGCGTCCGGCGGCGCCGTGTACTCGGTGTTCCCGCTCGAACCCGACGGGCTCCTGCCTGATACGCCATTCCGGATTGCCGTCACCCGGGTACTCGTCTCAAACCCGGAGTCCAGCGACAAGGCCTCGCTGAACCTCAGCAACGTGCACGTCCTCCCGCCGGTGGATGAGCGGATTGACCAATGGCGGAGCGACCTCGGCAAGATCGCCCGCCAAGCGTCGGAATCCGGGAACCAGCTGCTGATGGGCGACTACAACGCCACGTACGACCACTCCGAGTTCCGGGCTTTGCTGGACACCGCGTTGATTAAGGGGAAGGAGGCTGCTAACCCGGACGGCAGAAAGCTCATCGACGTCGGGACCGCTGCGGGTGCACGGTTCGCTCCCACGTGGCCCATGGAAGGACCCCCGCTTCCGGGCATCGTGATCGACCATATGGTCACCTCGCCCCGCATCGGCAGCAGCGGATACGCCGTCCACCGGGTTCCCGGTTCGGACCACGCAGCCATCATGGCTACACTCACCCTCCCGGCTGACTGACGGGCCTCAGCCCTGTTTGCGGATGAGTTTGTGGTTGGCCGCCTGAGCCACAGGGCGGACAACGATCTGGTCGAGGTTGATGTGGTGCGGTAGCGAGACTGAGTACGCCACCACGCCTGCTACGTCCTCGGCGGTCAGGGGCTTCTCCACGCCGGCATAGACCTTGGCGGCTGCGTCTTTGTCACCGAGGCGGTTCAGGGCAAATTCCTCCGTCTGCACCAAGCCCGGGGCAACCTCGATGACCCGGATGTTGTTGCCCACCTCTTCCAGGCGCAGAGCATTGGTCATGGCATGCTGGGCGAATTTGGCTGCGTTGTAGCCCGCACCGCCTTCATAAGCGGACAGCCCTGCCGTGGACGTCAGGTTGAGGACAGTTCCCTCGCCGTTGTCCCGCAGCATGGGCAGGAAGGCCCGGGTGATCTTCATGGTGCCCAGGACGTTGACCTGGTACATCCAGTCCCAATCTTCAGTGTCGGCGTTCGCGATCGTATCTGCGCCCCGTGCACCGCCGGCGATGTTGATGAGCGTGTCAGCACCTCCGGCTTTGGTGACGGCCGCGAGCAAGGCCGCGACGTCGTCGTCGTCCGTGATGTCAGCCGGGAACGGCACGGCACCGGTCTCGGCACCCAGCGCGCCTAGCCTGTCGGCCCTGCGCGCCACGGCGAAGACCTTCCATCCGCCGGAAACCAGTGCCCTTACGGTCGCCTGGCCGATGCCGGTGCTCGCACCGGTAACGACGGCCGTCTTGTTGTGTCCTGCAGGGGTCTCGTGTGCTGCCAAAGTCATGGCACCACCTTATCGGGGGTGCGGGATCCTCCGACGGGCGAGCTGTAACGCCAGGCCATGAAACAATTGGTCCATGGCTGAATCAACGCAGGGTACAGACACGCCCGCCACCGCCCCCATCAACGTTCCCGACAAGCCGGCCCTTGAAGGCCTCGAGGCTGCCTTGACGCAGCGCTGGCTGAAGGAAGGAACCTATAAGTTCAACCCGGACACCACCCGGGAGCAGGTCTACTCGATCGACACTCCCCCGCCCACGGCATCCGGCTCGCTCCACGTGGGCCACATGTTCTCCTTCACCCAGACTGACGTCCAGGCCCGCTACATGCGCATGACCGGCAAGAACGTCTTCTACCCCATGGGATGGGACGACAACGGCTTGCCCACTGAGCGCCGCGTCCAGAACTACTACGGTGTGCGTTGCGATCCCGCCATCCCCTACAAGGCCGACTACACGCCCCCGGCGCAGCCTGCCAAGAACCAGCGCGATTTCGACGTCGTTTCGCGCCAGAACTTCATCGAACTTTGTGAAGAACTCGCCGTTGAGGACGAGAAGGTCTTCGAGAACCTGTTTCAGACCCTTGGCTTGTCCGTGGACTGGGACCTGACCTACCGCACCATTGACGACACCTCCCGTGCGGTGTCCCAGCGTGCCTTCCTTGCGAACCTCTCCGCCGGTGACGCCTACATGGCCGAAGCACCCACACTCTGGGATGTGACGTTCCGCACCGCTGTTGCACAGGCTGAGCTTGAGGACCGCGAAGTTGCCGGCGCCTACTACCGCTACCCCTTCTTCACCGAAGACGGCGAAAAGATCTTCATCGAGACCACGCGCCCGGAACTGCTGGCTGCCTGCGCGGCTTTGGTGGCAAACCCCGACGACGAGCGGTACCAGCCGCTCTTCGGCAAGACTGTGAAGTCGCCCCTGTTCGACGTGGAACTCGAGGTCAAGGCCCACCCGCTCGCCAAAGCGGACAAGGGCTCAGGCATCGCCATGGTGTGTACTTTCGGTGACCTGACCGACGTCACCTGGTGGCGCGAATTGCAGCTGCCCACACGCGCCATCATGGGCCGGGACGGCCGCATCATTGCCGATACCCCGGAGTGGATCACCACCGACGCCGGCAAGGAAGCCTATGCTGCGATCGCCGGCAAGACCGCTTTCTCCGCCAAGGAAGCCGTGGTTGAACTGCTCAAGGCAGCGGAGCTGCTGGACGGCGAACCAAAGAAGATCACCCACCCGGTGAACTTCTTCGAGAAGGGCGACAAGCCCCTCGAGGTTGTTACCTCCCGTCAGTGGTACATCCGCAACGGTGGGCGCGATGAGGAACGCCGCGAACGCCTGATCGGCCGTGGCCAGGAAATCACCTTCCATCCGGCCTTCATGCGTTCCCGTTACGAGAATTGGATCGCAGGCCTGAACGGTGACTGGCTCGTATCCCGCCAGCGCTTCTTCGGCGTGCCCATCCCTGTCTGGTACCCGCTGGATGCCCAGGGCAACCCGGACTACGACAACCCCATTCTGCCTTCGGACGAGATGCTCCCCGTAGACCCCGCCGCGGACGCCGCTCCCGGTTTCGAGGAATCGCAGCGGGACCAGGCCAACGGCTTCACCGGTGACGCCGATGTCCTGGACACCTGGGCCACGTCGTCGCTGACCCCTCAGATTGTGGGCGGCTGGAGCCGTGACGAGGAACTGTTCTCCAAGGTATACCCCTTCGACCTTCGTCCGCAGGGACACGACATCATCCGCACCTGGCTGTTCTCCTCTGCCGTTCGCGCGGATGCCCTGCAGAAGAACGCCCCGTGGAAGCACGCGGCCATCTCCGGCTGGATCCTGGACCCTGACCGCAAGAAGATGTCCAAGTCCAAGGGCAACGTGGTTGTACCCACGGATGTGTTGAATGAGTATGGTTCGGACGCCGTCCGCTACTGGGCAGCTTCGGCCAAACTCGGTGCGGACACGGCGTACGAGATCGCCCAGATGAAGATCGGCCGCCGCCTTGCCATCAAGCTGCTGAACGCTTCCAAGTTCGTGCTGAACCTTGGAGCCACCGAGAACTCAGTGGTGACGTCGGACCTTTCGGTCCTCTCCAATCCTTTGGACCGTGCGCTGTTGGCGCAACTGTCCGAGGTTGTTGCCCAGTCCACCAAGGCGTTCGAGAACTACGACTACGCCCGCGCACTCCAGATCACTGAGTCGTTCTTCTGGCAGTTCACGGACGACTACGTGGAGCTCATCAAGGACCGTGCCTACGGTGCCGCCGGCGAAACCGAGCAGGCATCCGTCCTGGCCGCCCTGGCGACAACGCTGGACTCCCTTCTGCGCCTGTTTGCACCGTTCCTGCCCTTCGCAACCGAAGAGGTCTGGGGCTGGTGGCGCACAGGATCAGTTCATCGTGCCGAGTGGCCGGGAGCCTTGGAAATCACCGATGGTGACACCACCATGCTGGGCACCGTGGGCATAGCACTGAGCGGCATCCGCAAGGCCAAGTCCGAGGCGAAGGTCAAGCAGCGTACTGAGGTGCTCTCGGCATTCATTACGGCTTCGGAGGTACTGGTCGCCCAGCTTAAGGCCGGCCTCGGTGACTTGAAGGCAGCCGCCAACGCACAGGAGATTACTCTCCAGTCCGGCGAAGGTGAACTGACGGTCAGCGATGTTGTCCTGGCACCGGTCGAGGAAACGACCGCGTCCTAGCAAGTAGGGCCCAACAGCTGGAACCACCCGTTTTAGGGCAAAGGGGAAGCCCCATCAGCGTTTTGCCGTTGGTGGGGCTTCGACTTTTCGGCTGTCTGGTGATGTCTTGACAGTCTGGCGGAATCCTTGGAATTTCAGGTCTTCCTACCTCATCACTGGTAGGTTGCTTCCAACTTTGCCGAAGGCTGCGTTGGTTGCAATCACTGAATCTTTGGTTTCCGTGTCCCTCTTCTTTCGAAGTGGGTAAGAACCATTGTTGTCCCGCTGACGACGATGCACAAGGCCTACGAAAGAACTACAAACCTGTAGTTTTCCTGCGGGCAGATAGCTACCTGTGGCAGAGTATTGACCATGCCGGAACTCCCCGAAGTGCACGGCCTGTGCATGTATTTGGACACCCAACTCCACGGAGCCGTGCTGACCGAGGTCCGCATCAACTCCATCTCTGCACTCAAGACTGCGGATCCTCCCTACACGGCACTGGAGGGTCGGACCATTCTCGGTGCGAAGCGCATCGGGAAGTTCGTCTGCCTCGACGCTGACGGCTTGTTCTTCGTGTTCCATCTGGCGAAGGCCGGCTGGGTCAGGTACACGGAACACCCGTCCTCAGCCGGGTTGCGCATGGGCAAAAGCAACATCTCAGCACGGCTCCTGCTCCAGCGGCCTGCCGACGATGCCCACATCGGCGTGGACCTGACCGAAGCGGGAACCAAAAAGAGCCTCGCAATCTACGTGGTGAAAGATCCCCAGGACGTTCCGGGAATAGCCACGCTTGGACCAGAACCCCTCAGCCCCGATTTTGACTTGGAGGCGCTGGCAGCAATCGTCCGATCAAGTTCCCAGCAGATCAAAGGCCTGCTGCGCAGCCAGAGCGTGATCGCTGGAATCGGCAACGCTTACAGCGACGAAATTCTCCACGCGGCCAAGATTTCCCCCTTTGCCACCGCCAAATCCTTGGACCAGACAACGGTCGCCCGGCTCTACGAGGCCATGCAGGAGATCCTGGTGGGAGCCGTCAACGCCGCCGCCGGGAAACCGTCGAGTGAGCTCAAGGACACCAAGCGCAGCAACTTCCGGGTTCATGCCAGGACCGGTCAGCCGTGCCCTGTGTGTGGAGACACAGTCCGTGAGGTGTCCTTCGCGGACACCTCACTTCAGTACTGCGCCACCTGCCAGACCAACGGGAAGATTCTGGCTGACCGACGGACCTCACGGTTCCTGAAGTAGCGTTCTACCGTTCAGGCTAGTTGAATTCAGGGCTTTCAGTTCGGCTGCGCTTCAGCTCGAAGAAGTGGGGGTAGCCAGCCAGGGTAACCGTGGCGTCCCAGATCTTTCCTGCTTCTTCGCCACGAGGAATCCGAGTAAGGACCGGACCGAAGAACGCCGTGCCGTTGACGGCTACCACGGGAGTTCCGACGTCTTGGCCGACCAACGAAATACCGGCCTCGTGGCTTGCACGCAACGGGGCATCGTATTCATTTGAGTCTGCGAATCGGGCCAGGTCAGCAGGAAGGCCGGTCTCGGCGAGGGCCTTCTGGATCACGGAGGCCCGGTCTTTGTTACCCTCGTGATGGATCTGCTCCCCCATGGCGTCATACAGCGGCTTGACGTAGCTGCTGCCGTGCAGCTCCTGGGCTGCGATGATCACCCGGACAGGCCCCCAGCTGTCGTCCATCATGGCCCGGTAGTCCGAGGGAAGGTCACGGCCCTCGTTGAGGACAGAGAGGCTCATGACGTGCCAATCGGTCTCGATGCCCCGCACCTGCTCCACCTCGCCGATCCAGCGCGAGGTGATCCAGGCGAACGGGCAGACGGGGTCGAACCAGAAGTCAGCCTTGTTGTTGACGGTCTCTTCGGACACGATCTGTTCGGGCACGATCTGCTCAGGCACAGGGAACTCCTCTGAAGGGTGGGAAAAGTGGCATGACAGCGGTCCTGGCGGGACCACGCCTTGTTTAGGCCAACAGGAGGCTAAGCCGACTTATTCCGGCGCTTGGCAACGACGTCGTGGGCGATCATGGTGGGCTGGGCCTTCTTGGCCACGACGTCCGCCGTGATCACCACGGTTGCGATGTCGTCCCGGCTTGGGAGATCGAACATAACGGGAAGCAGCACGTCTTCCATGATGGCCCGGAGTCCACGTGCACCAGTGCCACGCTCAAGCGCTTGATCCGCTATGGCGTCCAAGGCGTCGTCGTCGAATTGCAGTTCCACGCCATCCAACTGGAACATCTTCTGGTACTGCTTCACCAAAGCGTTTTTTGGTGTGGAAAGAATCTGGATCAGTGCTGGCCGGTCCAAGCTGGACACCGTGGTAATGACCGGGAGGCGCCCAATGAATTCGGGAATGAGGCCAAACTTAAGCAAGTCTTCCGGCATGACTTCGCCGTAAGTATCCACGTTGTCCCGGGCCTCGTTGAGCGGTGCGCCGAATCCGATGCCCTTGCGCCCGGACCGTGAACCAATGATGTCTTCCAAGCCGGCGAAGGCACCGGCCACAATGAAGAGAACGTTGGTTGTGTCGATCTGGATGAATTCCTGGTGTGGGTGCTTCCGTCCACCCTGGGGCGGGACAGAAGCAACAGTGCCTTCAAGAATCTTCAGCAAGGCCTGCTGTACGCCTTCACCGGATACATCGCGGGTGATCGACGGGTTCTCGCTCTTGCGGGAGATTTTGTCGATCTCATCGATATAGATAATGCCTTGCTCGGCCTTTTTGACGTCGTAGTCTGCCGCTTGAATGAGCTTGAGCAGGATGTTCTCGACGTCCTCGCCAACATAGCCGGCTTCCGTCAAGGCTGTGGCATCAGCTACGGCAAACGGCACATTGAGGCGGCGGGCCAGCGTCTGGGCCAAGTAGGTCTTGCCGCACCCTGTGGGTCCGATCAGCAGGATGTTTGACTTGGCGATCTCCACATCCTCGTGGTGCGAACCCTCGCCCAGGCTGCCGGTCTTGGGTGCGTGGCCAGCCTGAATGCGCTTGTAATGGTTGTAGACGGCCACAGCCAGCGACCGCTTGGCGGGTTCCTGGCCGATGACGTATTCCTGCAGGAAGTCGAAGATCTCACGGGGCTTGGGCAGTTCGAAACTACCGAGATCGGAAACTTCGGCGAGCTCCTCTTCGATGATCTCGTTGCAAAGCTCGATGCACTCATCACAGATGTAGACACCGGGCCCGGCAATCAGCTTCCGTACCTGCTTCTGGCTCTTTCCGCAGAAAGAACACTTCAGCAGATCCGTGCTCTCGCCAATCCGAGCCATGTGGGAATCCCTTCGTTGCATTCGGGTGATGCGGCTCCGCGCCGTACTCAAGTGTGCGGCCACGCCGCGGTTGGCACCACCGTGACAACATCCACTCTAGGTCACAATGGGCTGCTTGGGTGGAAACAGAACGCCGGTGCGGTCCATATTTCGTGAACCGCACCGGCGTCCAAATCCGTGCATTACCGGGCGATTGCCTGGGGCTTGATCTTGCGGGAGTCCAGGACCTGGTCAATAAGACCGTAGCTCAGGGCATCCGCAGCGGTGAGGATCTTGTCGCGCTCGATGTCGTTGTTGACCTGCTCGGATGTGCGGCCCGAGTGGTGCGCCAGGGTGTCCTCAAGCCAGGTGCGCATGCGCATGACTTCCGCCGCCTGGATCTCAAGGTCGGACGCCTGTCCGCCCTGGCCACCGGAAAGGGCCGGCTGGTGGATCAGAACGCGGGCGTTCGGCAGGGCCAGACGCTTACCGGGCGTACCAGCGGCAAGCAGCACCGCAGCCGCGCTTGCTGCCTGACCCAGGCACACCGTCTGGATCTCCGGACGGATGTACTGCATGGTGTCGTAAATAGCCGTCATGGCAGTGAAGGAACCGCCCGGCGAGTTGATGTACAGGGTGATGTCGCGGTCCGGATCCGTCGATTCAAGGACCAGCAGCTGGGCCATGATGTCGTCGGCGGACGCGTCATCAACCTGTACGCCAAGGAAGATGATGCGGTCCTCGAACAGCTTGGTGTACGGATCCTGGCGCTTGAAGCCGTAAGGCGTGCGCTCCTCGAACTGGGGCAGGACGTAGCGGCTGGACGGGAGATTACCGGCAGACCATCCGAAGTTGTAGTTCATGTTCTTTACTCCTGGGGTTTCAGTGGTTCTTTGTGCCGGTTAGTTTTCGGAGTTCGACTGGTTGGCCGTTCCGCCGCCGCCTGCAACAGAACCGGCGTGCGCCGAGATCTTGTCGAAGAAGCCGTACTCCAGGGCCTCAGTGGCCGTGAACCACTTGTCGCGGTCGTTGTCCTTGAGGATGGTCTCCACGGACTGCCCGGTCTGCTCTGCAGTGAGTTCGGCCATGACCTTCTTCATGTGCAGGATCAGTTCCGCTTGGATCTTGATGTCCGAGGCCGTGCCACCGATGCCGCCCGAGGGCTGGTGCATCAGAATGCGGGCGTTGGGCGTTGCGTAACGCTTGCCCTTGGTGCCGGAGGAAAGGAGGAACTGACCCATGGACGCGGCCAGGCCGGTTGCCACAGTGACGACGTCGTTCGGGATGAACTGCATGGTGTCGTAGATGGCCATGCCTGCCGTCACGGAACCACCCGGAGAGTTGATGTACAGGTAGATGTCCTTCTCAGGGTCTTCAGCCGAGAGGAGGAGGAGCTGCGAGCAGATGGCGTTGGCGTTCTCGTCACGCACTTCAGAGCCGAGCCAAATAATGCGCTCTTTCAGCAGGCGGTTGTAGATGTAGTTGTCCTGGGCTGCGGGATCGACAGTTGCCATCCGGGGAGCCTCTGATTGCTGTGACATAAGTACTTACCTCTCGCTGGTGCCAGTGACCTCACTGAACTTCACTACTTGGACACTAACCGTTTTCACGGGCGATTTGTTCGCCGGAATCGCACTGTTCGCTGACGGCGCACGTCTGCGTTCAGCACCAATGTTCAGCCTTAAAGCAAACCGGCCCCGGATCAGGAGATCCGGGGCCGGTTGAAGTCGTTGACTAGAACTTCACTGCTGCGGGGTCGTCGCTTGCGACAACGTCAGCTTCTTCGGTTGCCTCAACAGCCGCAGCGTCTTCGGCTGCTGCTTCGCCGGCAGGACGGACGAAGTCGGTGAGGTCAACCTTGTTGCCCTCGGAGTCGACTACCTCAGCCTGGCCCAGCACGACGGCCAGGGCCTTGCGGCGGCGAACCTCGGAAACCATCATGGGAACCTGGCCGCTCTGATCAATGATCTGCGCGAACTGGTTCGGGTCCATGCCGTACTGGCTTGCGGTGGTGACGATGTAGTCGATCAACTCGTTCTGGCTGACGTCTACTTCTTCCTTGTCCGCGATGGCGTCGAGGATGATCTCGTTCTGGAAGGCACGCTCGGTGTTGGCCTTGACCTCGGCGCGGTGCTCCTCGGTGTCGTGGTCACCTTCACCGTGTGCGTTCTCCGGGTTGAAGTGAGCTTCGATCTGCTCTTCAACAACGGAGTCCGGAACCGGAACCTCAACGAGTTCAACAAGCTTGTCCAGGACCTTGTCGCGTGCTTCAACGCCCTGCTCGACAACCTTGGAGTCGGCAGCCTGCTTCGCGAGGTCCTCACGGAGTTCAGCAAGGGTGTCGAACTCGGATGCGAGCTGTGCGAAGTCGTCGTTTGCCTCGGGGAGTTCGCGCTCCTTGACGGCCTTGACAACTACCTTCACCTGCGCGGATTCGCCGGCGTGGTCGCCGCCAACCAGCGTGGTCTCGAAGATGGCTTCCTCGTCGGCAGAGAGGCCGGTCACGGCTTCGTCGAGGCCTTCGAGCATGGTGCCGGCACCAACCTGGTAAGAAAGGCCGGACGCGGAATCGATGTCTTCGGCATCAATCGTGGCGGTGATGTCGATGGTCAGGAAGTCATCGTTCTTGGCAGGACGCTCAACGGACTTCAGCGTGCCGAAGCGGCCGCGCAGTTCGTCCAGGGCCTTGTCGACGTCAGCTTCGGAGGACTCAGCGGCAGCAACCTCAACCTTGATGCCGGCGTAGTCCGGCAGCTCGATCTCGGGGCGGACATCGATCTCCACCTGGAACTTGAGCTCGCCGTCGGTTGCGGACGGATCCGGAACCTCGGTGATCTCAACTTCAGGACGGCTCAGGGGGCGAACGCCGGTTTCCTGAACTGCAGCCTGGTACCAGCCGTTGAGGCCATCGTTGATGGCGGTCTCCAGGACGTAGCCGCGGCCAACGCGCTGGTCGATGAGCTTGGAGGGAACTTTGCCCTTGCGGAATCCGGGAACCTGGATCTGCGAAGCAACGGTCTTGTACGCGGCATCGATGCTCGGCTTCAGTTCCTCAAAGGGAACCTCAACGTTGAGCTTGACCCGCGTTGCGGTGAGGTTCTCGACAGCGCTCTTCACAGTCTAAGTACTCCTGATTTTGTGGGTATGGGGTTCTGTCGCGTCCCGGAAGCGGACGCAAACACAGAGTCGGGGTGACAGGATTTGAACCTGCGACTTCCTGCTCCCAAAGCAGGCGCTCTAGCCAAGCTGAGCTACACCCCGAATGCACAGGACAGTCTACGGGCAAGCGAGCCGAGAATGCACATTTGACACCGCGTCCGGAATTAGGTTTAGTTGTACCCGGCTTGAACAGCCGCCGGGAAGTTGTCCTGTAACAGGGTATCCCTCCCGGGGACGTAGCTTAATGGTAAAGCCTCAGTCTTCCAAACTGATTACGCGGGTTCGATTCCCGTCGTCCCCTCCACAAAAAGGGCCCCGATCCACGGATCGGGGCCCTTTTGCATACCTCGCTAATGCTGCAAACCGCCTAAATTTGGCAGCCCGGACACCAATACAGTTTGCGGGCACCGATTTCGGTCATCCCCACAACCGTCCCGCAAGCCCGGCAGGGCATGCCGTCGCGCTTGTAGACAAAGTGGGCATCGGCGTCGGGCGCTACAGCACCGCCGCCGGTCCACAAGGTGGATGGCGTCGTAACAATCCGTCCGTCACGGACGCCGTCGGACATGGTGTCCACGGTGTCATCCCAGAGACGACCAGCGGTTTCCGCATCAATGCTGCTTCCCGGTGTCCACGGATCGACTGCTTGCCGGAACAGCACCTCGGCCCTGTAGATGTTGCCGACGCCGGCCAGGACCGATTGGTCCATCAACAGCAGGGCCACCGCCGTTTTGCGGCGGCGCAGGCGTCGAATGAACTCATCCCGGTCTCCCGGGCGATTGTGCAGCGGGTCCGGGCCCAGACGCTGCAGCACAGCCTCTGCCTCGGCGGAGGTGATGGCTGCACACGTGGTGGCGCCACGGAGATCGGCCCAGCCGTGATGGGACACCAGCCGGACGCGCACGGCGCCCACAGGGGTAGGCGGGCCGGCGTACTCGCCGTCGTCGGAAGAAGCGCCGGTCTCCCGTTCGCCGATACGACGTGGAGCCCCGATGCTGGAGGCACCCGTAAAGGAACTATCGCCGCCAAAGCTCCACGCACCGTAGAGGCCCAGGTGGACGTGAAGGAAGACTTCGTGGTCAAACCTGAGGAATAGCTGCTTTCCATGGGCCGTGGCATCAACCATCGTGTGCCCGGTGAGCAGTTCCGCGCCGGCAGCAAACCTTCCTTGCGGGCTGGAAACGTCCAGACGCCGGCCGCCAAAAACATCCTGGAATTGGCGGGCCAGCCTATGGACGGAATGCCCCTCGGGCACTACTCGACGATCTCGCCGGTAGTTTCGTACACAGCGATTTTGCCAATGCGGCGGACGTGGCGTTCGTCGTTGCTGAACGGTTCCTGGAGGAAGGCTTCAATGAGCTCGGTGGCTTCTTCAACGGTGTGCTGGCGTCCGCCAACAGCAACCACGTTGGCATCGTTGTGCTCGCGGGCCAACTTAGCGGTGGAGAGGTTCCAAGCCAGCGCAGCGCGTACGCCGTTGACCTTGTTGGCAGCAATTTGCTCCCCATTGCCCGAGCCGCCCAGCACGATGCCGAGAGCATGCACACCGGCTTTCTGGTCTGCCACGACAGCAAGGCCGGCGTTGATGCAGAAGGAGGGGTAGTCGTCCAGGGCGTCGTACTCCTTGGGCCCGTGATCCACCACGTCGTAGCCCTTGGCCGTGAGGTGGCTGACCAGATGGGCACTGAGTTCCATGCCGGCGTGGTCCGTAGCAATGTGGACGCGGGGTGTAGTCACAGGAAGTCCATTCTTTCTGGCGCGCGGGTACGGCATAGGGCCGGGGCGCGGCGATAAGGGATGCGCTACCTAGGGTACCGCTACCCGGGTTGTTGGGCCTGTCCGTCGCCGCGGGCCCGACGCGCCGCCCTGTTGAGAACCCCGGCGAGTTTGTCTGCAGAAGCCTGGGTCCCTGCACTGAGCGCCACCCGGCCCCCATTAAGTTTCCTTACGACGACGGCCGGGCCACTGCTGACGAGCATGGCGGTGGCATCGTCGTGGTGCCGCCAGCCCCACCCGCCATAATCTGCGGCCTTTACGTCCGCAGGGGCTGCCGCGGCGATGTCGACGGCGGGGACAGTCAGGACGCGCACGATCCCGCCGGCGAACACTTGCAGCCCTCCCCTGTCGGCGCGCACCCTCGCGAACAGGAACCCCGCGCCAACCAGCGCAGCCACCGCTACCAAGGCGCCCAGCCACGGGACCGCGACCGCTATCAGCGCAGCGGGGAACAGCGCCGACACAATGATCATGACGAACACCGAACTCCTGGCATGCACCCACAGCCGGAGGGTGTCTCGGGCGAGATCAGGGTCTTCGAGAAGACGCAGCTCTTCTTCGAGCGCAACGTCATCCTCCCGGGTCCATCGCGGGTCCGGTTTGAAGGCGAACATCATGACTACACCCAAAGCCACGGCGGCGCCGCTGCCCATGGCCAGTACGATCGGGTCAACGTGGGATTGGCGCGCATCCGCAAGTCCTGACTGGCCCACCAGACCGGCCGCCAACACCGTGGTGATGAACAGGCTGACCATGAGGCCTACACCCATCATGACCCGGCGCATGACCACAGGCCGGGAAATTGACACGGCTTGGAGGAAGACCGCCCATCCGCAGAAGGTGATGAGGGCGGCGCCGCCAGCTACATAGGCGCCGAAAGGCGCGAAGGAGGTGCCGCCGTCGGCGTTCCACATGACGGCCACCGGGTTGGGGAGGTCGTTGCGCAGCATCTGGGCGCACACCACGAACCCGATGGAAAGGAGCAACGGAAAGGCAACCGCAAACCTCAGTGCGCGGAAATCGAGAGTGTCCCGGAACGATGCCATAATCCAACGCTACTCCGTGGGGCGACACTGTGGTGCTCGCTCCTTGCCTTCCCGGCTTGGAGTGAAACAATGGCTTCATACCAGCGACCGGCCATGACGGACCGGCCATCCCAAAATCTTCGGAGGCACCACTTGCCAGGCCTGAATCTAACGCGCGAAGAAGCCGCGAACCGCGCAGAACTGCTCAACGTCGAGTCGTACAACGTCACTTTGGACCTAACCAAGGGTGCCCAAGTGTTTGGCTCCACAACAGTAGTGAAGTTCTCTGCCAAGCCGGGATCGTCCACGTTCATCGACGCGATCACGGAGAAGGTCCACAGCGTGACGCTTAACGGCACAGACCTTGACCCCACGGAGGTTTCCGACGGCGTTCGCATCCAGCTCCCGGACCTGGCCGCGGACAACGAACTCGTGGTCGTGGCAGACGCTCCCTATATGAACACTGGCGAGGGCCTGCATCGCTTCGTAGACCCTGTTGATGGCGAGGTGTATCTCTACACGCAGTTCGAGGTTCCGGATTCCCGGCGCATGTTCGCTGTCTTTGAGCAGCCCGACCTTAAGGCGAGCTTCACGTTCACGGTCACCGCGCCGTCGCACTGGGACGTCATCTCCAACTCCCCCACCCCGGTCCCTTCCGAAACCGCGACCGGTGAGGACGGAACCGCGCGATCCGTGTGGAACTTCGCCCCGACTCCGCGATTGTCCTCCTACGTGACGGCCTTGATTGCAGGTCCGTACCAGTCGGTCCGCTCGGAGGTCGCCAGCTCCGACGGGCGGGTCATTCCGTTGGGAGTGTTCGCCCGCAAGTCGCTCATGCAGTACCTCGACGCGGACAACATCTTCGAGCTGACCCGCCAGGGCTTTGAGTTCTTCGAGGCCCAGTTCGGCTGCCCGTACCCGTTCGAAAAGTACGATCAGCTCTTCGTCCCGGAATTCAACGCCGGAGCCATGGAAAACGCCGGCGCGGTGACCATCCTGGAAGGGTATGTCTTCCGCGGCAAGGTCACCGGCGCGCAAATCGAACGACGTGCCATTACCGTCCTGCACGAACTCGCACACATGTGGTTCGGCGACCTGGTGACCATGCGCTGGTGGAACGACCTCTGGCTCAACGAATCGTTCGCTGAGTACATGTCGCACCTTGCCGCCGTGGAGAACACGGAATTTGACCGGGCTTGGACCACTTTCGCTTCGGTTGAGAAGTCCTGGGCCTACAAGCAGGACCAGTTGCCCACTACGCACCCGATCTTCGCCGAGATCAACAACCTCGAGGACGTCGAGGTCAACTTCGACGGCATCACGTACGCCAAAGGCGCTTCCGTGCTGCGCCAGTTGGTGGCCTGGGTGGGTCCGGAACAGTTCATGGCCGGTGTCCGTACGTACTTCGCCAAGCACGCCTGGAAGAACACCGAGCTCGCTGACCTCATGGTGGAGCTCGAAGCCGCGTCCGGCCGCGACCTGGACGTCTGGGGCAAGCTCTGGCTCGAAACCGCCGGTGTGAACACCCTTGCTCCCGAGCTGACCATTGACGCCGATGGCACCATCACCGGTTTCGCGATCCTGCAGAGCGCGATCGACGAACAGCCCACTCTCCGTCCGCACCGCCTGGCCGTTGGCTTCTACTCGCTGTCCGGAGAAGGCAAGCTGGAGCGCATCCACCGCGAAGAACTCGACGTCGACGGCCCCCGCACCGAAGTCCCCGCCCTTGCGGGACTTTCCCGCCCGGACCTGATCCTGCTCAACGATGACGACCTCGCCTACGCCAAAGTTCGGCTCGATGAGCACTCCCTTGCCACCGCAAAGGCCCATCTGAAGGACTTCGGAGCCAGCCTTCCCCGCACCCTGGTCTGGGGTTCGGCCTGGGACGCTGCGCGCGACGGCGAAACCCCCGCCCGCGGCTACGTCGACCTGATCCTGGCCAACATTGCCCACGAAACGGATTCCTCGGTCATCCTGGTCCAGCTACGACAGCTCGCCACCACACTGACGTATTACGTCGCCGCCGATCACAAACTGGACACCACCATCGCCGCTGCGGACAAGCTGTGGGAGCTGGCTTCGTCCGCGGCGGCGGGTTCGGATGCCCAGCTGCAGTTCGCCAAGTCTTACGCCCAACTGGCACGCAGCGGAGGGCAACTGGACCGCATCCAGGCTCTCCTGGACGGGAGGGAGACCCTCGAAGGCCTCACCGTGGACCAGGACATGCGCTGGGAGCTCCTGACCGCCCTCGTCGCCGGCGGACGCCAAGGCCAGGAGCGCATCGACACCGAACTTGCCCGCGACAACACCTCCAACGGCCAAAACGCTGCTGCCCAGGCGAAAGCAGCCATTCCCACCCCGGAGGCCAAGGCAGCAGCCTGGGACTCGATCGTGGTCAAGGGAGAGCTCTCCAACGCCCTGCAAGCCTCGGCCGTGGCTGGCTTCATGCGTGTGGCCGACACTGCCTTGTTGGAGCCTTTCGCGGAGAAGTATTTCGCTGCCGTGCCCGGAATCGTCGAGGAACGAACGCACGCCTTGGCCCAGCAGATCGTTGTGGGCCTCTACCCGGCACAGCTCACTACACAGGCCACGGTGGATCGAACCGACGCATTCCTGGCTGGACTTCCGGAGGAGAGTGCAGCACTGCGCCGCATGATGCTGGAAAACCGCGACGGCGTAGCCCGGGCCCTGCGCGCACGGGCAGCGGACGTCTAAGCCCTGCATTTTTGAGGCCCGTGCGGACAGTTGCGTGTGCGTGCATAGCTAAACTGTCCGCATGGGCCTCAACGAACACCACTACGAACTGACTGTCCGCTGGACCGGGAACCTTGGCGAGGGCACAGCAAGCTACCGTGGTTACTCACGCGACCACGACGTTGAGATCAGCGGGCTGCCTACGTTAAAGGGATCGGCCGATCCCACGTTCCATGGGGATCGGACGCGCTACAACCCAGAGCAACTACTGCTTGCCGCGCTTTCGCAGTGCCACATGCTGTCTTTCCTGCACGTGGCAGTCAAGCATGGGGTAGTCGTCACCGGCTATGAGGACAACGCCCAAGGCCTCATGAAGCTCAACCGGGACGGCAGCGGGCAGTTCGAGAGCGTGACGCTCAAACCGAACGTCACCATCGCGGATCCCGCTCACGCCACTTTGGTCCCAGAGCTTCACCATGAAGCCAACCAGGTCTGCTTCATCGCCCGCAGCGTCAACTTCCCGGTACTCCACGAACCAATCACGACGGCGGCAGCAGCCTAACGCTGGTCGAGCCTCCAGAGTGCGACGAGCCTACGTTCAGTGTCACGGCTCAGTCCGGCTTTGCGGTTCCTGTCCAAGCCTCGCGCGTTTTCATCCTCGAGTGTGGCCGCAAGAGTTTCCTGCCACGGCCGGAGGGTCATTCCACGCTCACGAGCGGCGCGGTTGGTCCGTGCTTGAAAGCCATCGTGGTCTGCCGGCAACCAGAGGGGCAAGGAGTCCGGCCCTGCCCAGTAGTCGACGCCATGCTCCACGAGCCAAACTTCGTCAGGCCGGATGACTTCCTGAGCCGCTCCATCCCCTATTGCGGTTCCCGCCGCCCTCTGCGACTCGGCGATGTAGTCTTCGAACCGCACCACGTCTCCCAAGGCGTTGTAGGTGCCTGTCAATCCTTCTTCGGCGGATCGCAGGATCCACGCAGCGAGGTCCCTGACGTCAATGATCTGGGTGGCGTCGTCAGGAATGTCGGGCACCAGCACCGGATCGGAGTTGGCCGCAAAGCGGGCAGGCCAGTACCCGTAGCGATCCGTTCCATCCCCCGGACCTCCGATGAGTCCTGCCCGGACAATGTGCGCTTTCTCCCCCACCGCGGCCAAGGTCATCTGCTCGATTGCAGACTTGGATTCCCCATATGTCTCCGGAGTGCCCGCCTGGCCCTCGGGCAAAGGCTTCAAGAGCGCCGCACTTTCATCCGCCCCAGGTACCGAGTGGTCCGCGTATACCGAACAGCTGGAAACAAACGTCCAGTGCTCCGTGGCGGGTCCCAGGACGTCCAGCGCCACACGCGCCTGCACGGGATCCCGCGAGACGTCCACCACCTCATCCCAGCTGCCTTCGATCTCCGCGAAGGCCCCGGCACCCAAGGCGCGGTCGCCCCTTACCCAGGTGACGCCGTCGGGCGGGCTCGCTGAAGTACCCCGGGCCAAACAGGTGACACTATGGCCGGCAGCAAGAGCCTGCCGGGCGATTTCTGCTGACAGGAAGGCGGTACCGCCCAAGACCAGGATGCGCATACCGTCACGCTACGGCGCTAGGGTTGTAGGTGGACAGAGTGTTCCGCGCCCGGCGAACACGGGCCGACGACAAGGAGCCACTACACCTTGACCTCCATCCCCTTGGCGGAAACCATCAACATCGAACCCGAAAAAATCGATCTCATGTCTATCCTCATCACGGTGGGCGTGGGCCTGGCTGTGTGGATCGTGGCACGGTTCATCATCCTGCGCATTACGCGACGAGTCTCGGCGGGCAGTTCTTTCTTCAAGAAGCCACACTTCAAGTGGGTGCAACCCGCAATCCGTGCATTGGACCATGAACGCCGCTCGCAGCGCGCCGAGACCATCGGCTCGCTGCTGACAAGCCTGGTGAGCGTTGTGGTGGTGGTGATCGTGATCATCTACGTCCTCAAATACATGAACGTGGACGTCGCGCCGCTCCTGACCAGCGTGGGCATCCTGGGTGTTGCCATCGGTTTCGGCGCCCAACAGTTGATCCGCGATTTCCTCGCAGGAATCTTCATCACCATTGAGGACCAATACGGGATCGGCGATGTGATCGTCACCAGTGAAGTGATTGGTACCGTTGAATCGGTGGGCCTGCGTATTACCCGCGTCCGAGCGGAAGACGGAGCCATATGGTACCTGCGGAACGGTGAAATCCTTCGGGTTGGAAACCGGTCCCAAGGAGACTACGTGCCGCTTGAGACACCTGAAACCAGTGAGGAACCCGGCGCTGCAGCCGCACCCGTGACAGCAGGCGCACCGCGTGTCACCAAAGCCGAGGAGAAGTCCAATGAGTAACACCGCAGGAGGGCAACCGCCAGCGCCGCAGGCAGGCCCCCGACCCCAGCTGATGCAGAACGACCCCTTCAGCCAGCCCGCCTACACGGACAGCTTCTATGCCGCAGTAGGCGGCCATGAGACGTTCGTCAAGCTCATCGATGTCTTTTACGACGGCGTCGCCACGGATCCGTTGCTTCGCCCCATGTATCCCGAAGAAGACCTCGAACCGGCAAAGCGCCGCTTCCTCATGTTCCTGGAGCAATACTGGGGCGGACCTACCACGTACGGCGAAGAGCGCGGCCACCCCCGCCTTCGCATGCGTCACATGCCGTTCCGGGTGACCCCCGAGGCCAAGGACCGCTGGTTGTTCCATATGCGGACAGCCGTTGACTCTTTGGAGCTCTCGCCGCTGCATGAGGGCACGTTATGGGACTACATGGAGCGGGCAGCGCTGACCATGGTCAACAGCCCTTCGGCCGGCCCTGACGCCTAAGGCCTAGAAACCAAGCCCCAAACCTGCTCCTGTCCGGACCAGCACATGGCCGCGGGGACCGCTCAAGCGGAACCAGCGGCCATTGCGGAAGACCCTCTGCTCAGCCTCGCCCAGGAAACCCAAAGCGAAAGCGGCGAAAGCCGCACCTGCCGGAAGTTCGTCCAGGCCGGGCAGCTCCCGGCCCCACACTGCAGCCCTGGCGGTGTTGACCACCGCGGCGCCTGCCATAGCGGGAATGACGCCAGCCACCTCCGCAATGCCAGCCTCCGCCGCAGCCTTGAGGTCGGCGTCGAGAACTGTTCCTTGGGCTTCCCATCCGGCCCGGGGCGCGCCAACGCCCGCCCAGGACTCAGAAACCGTCGACGGCGGGATGGGCAGTTCCACATCTTCGGCCCCTGAGCGGGCCAACCGGTCCATAACGGACGCGAGCGTCACGGTGACGTCGGCTTGGGCAGGCCCAGCAAGGGCCATGGTTCGCAGGCCAAGGATTGTAGGGGTTGATTCGCCCAGGATTCGGGGCCTCAGGACACACACGTAGGCGGCCAGGACGTTGCCCGTGGCCTGAAGGCGGATGGCGCCGTCATCGATGCTCTTTGCCCGGGTAACGAAGGTCCGCAGGTCAGCGAGGTCGCGGGGATCGGCGAAGCGGAAGGACTGGGTCAAGACGTCTGTCACATCATCGACTCTACCGGCATGTCCTCGGTTGAGAGGGGTCGGGGCGCCGTCTAAAGTCGAACCATGACTGACACGAACGCTGGCCTCGAGGTGGACGCACCCGCAGAGGACCCCATGGAAGTGCTGATTGGCCTGCTGGATCTTGGTGACTTTGACGGGGCCCGGACCAACGAGGACATTTTCCTGGGGCCGTCCCAAAAGCAGCCCCGGCATCGTGTTTTCGGCGGCCAAGTATTGGCGCAGTCCATGATGGCCGGTATGCGGACCGTTGAGCCGGACCGCGTGGCACACTCCATGCATGGCTACTTCCTGCGTCCGGGTGATGCCAACAAGCCGATCACCTTTGGCGTGGAGAGGCTGCGGGACGGCCGGTCCTTCTCCGCCCGCAGGGTGCATGCCTATCAGGACGGTGTACCGATTCTCTCGATGATTGCCTCGTTCCAAGTGGAAGACAGCGGCCTGGACCATCAGACCACCATGCCTGAGGGCATCCCGGACCCCGAATCCTTGCCTAGCACCGCCGAACTGTTGTCCCACTACGACCATCCGATGGCACGGCACATGTCCTCGGAGCGGCCCTTCGACGTTCGCCACATCGACCCCGCACTGTACGTTTTCCCGCCCACGCAGCACGTTGCTACCAATGCAGTGTGGATGAAGACCATGGGTCCCCTGCCCGATGACGCCAACCTTCACCGGGCAGCCTTGGCCTACGCGAGCGACTACACACTGCTGGAACCCATTCTCCGAAAGCATGGGCTCGCCTGGATGACACCGGGCATGAGTGTTGCCAGCCTCGATCACGCCATGTGGTGGCACCGCCCCGTGCGTGTGGACGAGTGGATGCTTTACGTGCAGGAATCTCCCAGCGCCCAGGGTGCCCGGGGACTCGCCACGGGACGCATCTTCAACCGCGAAGGCCAGCATGTTGCCACGGTGGCGCAGGAAGGCATGGTCCGGATTCCGTAGCCTTGCCTTAAAGCCAAGAGGCCGATCCCTGTTGGGACCGGCCTCTTGTATTTGCGGCTAACTACTAGTCGCGGGTCAGGCGGCGGTGCGTCACACGGTGCGGCTTGGCAGCATCGGGGCCGAGGCGCTCCACTTTGTTCTCCTCGTAGGAGTCGAAGTTGCCCTCGAACCAGTACCACTTGGAGGGGTTCTCGTCGTCACCTTCGTAGGCGAGGATGTGGGTCGCTACCCGGTCCAGGAACCACCGGTCGTGCGATACCACCACAGCGCAGCCCGGGAATTCGAGAAGGGCGTTCTCAAGGCTGCTCAGGGTCTCGACGTCGAGGTCGTTAGTAGGTTCGTCAAGGAGGAGGAGGTTGCCACCCTGCTTGAGCGTCAGTGCCAGGTTCAGGCGGTTACGCTCACCACCGGAAAGGACACCCGCCTTCTTCTGCTGATCCGGTCCCTTGAAACCAAACGCCGAAACGTAGGCCCGCGAAGGCATTTCAACCTGGCCAACCTGAATGAAGTCGTGGCCTTCGGAGACAACTTCCCAGAGGGACTTGTTCGGATCGATACCGCCACGGGACTGGTCCACGTAGGAGATCTTCACGGACTCGCCGATCTTGAGCTCACCATCGTCCAAAGGCTCCATACCGACGATCGTCTTGAACAGCGTGGACTTACCCACACCGTTCGGCCCGATGACGCCGACGATGCCGTTGCGGGGCAGTGAGAAGGAGAGGTCTTCGATCAGCACCCGATCGTCGAAGCCCTTCTTCAGGTTTTTGGCCTCGATGACCAAGGAGCCCAGGCGCGGTCCGGGCGGAATCTGGATCTCTTCGAAGTCCAGCTTGCGGGTACGCTCGGCCTCGGCAGCCATTTCCTCGTAACGGGCGAGACGTGCCTTTGACTTGGTCTGGCGGCCCTTGGCGTTGGAGCGCACCCACTCAAGTTCTTCGGTGAGGCGCTTGGAAAGCTTCGCGTCCTTCTTGCCCTGGACCTCGAGGCGGGCTTTCTTCTTCTCCAGGTAGGTGGAGTAGTTGCCTTCGTACGGGTAGAGGTGGCCGCGGTCAACTTCTGCGATCCACTCAGCCACGTGGTCCAGGAAGTAACGGTCGTGGGTCACGGCAAGTACAGCGCCGGGGTATTGAGCCAGGTGCTGCTCGAGCCAAAGTACGCTCTCGGCGTCCAAGTGGTTAGTGGGCTCATCAAGAAGCAATAGGTCAGGCTTCTGCAGGAGAAGCTTGCACAGCGCTACGCGGCGGCGCTCACCACCGGACAGGACGGTGACATCGGAATCGGCCGGCGGGCAGCGCAGTGCGTCCATGGCCTGCTCAAGCTGGGAATCGATGTCCCAGGCATCCGCCGCATCGATGGCTTCCTGAAGCTTGCCCATCTCGTCCAGGAGCGTCTCGTAGTCCGCATCCGGGTTAGCCATTTCTTCGGAGATCTCATTGAAGCGCTGGATCTTGCCGTAGATCTCGCCTACACCCTCCTGGACATTGCCCAGGACGGTCTTTTCCTCGTTCAGCGGCGGTTCCTGCAGGAGGATGCCCACGGTGTAGCCGGGGCTCAGGCGGGCCTCGCCGTTTGACGGGGTGTCCAGTCCGGCCATGATCTTCAGGATGGTGGACTTACCAGCACCGTTCGGGCCCACGACGCCGATCTTCGCGCCAGGGAAGAACGACATGCTGACGTCGTCCAGAATAAGTTTGTCGCCAACGGCCTTGCGAGCCTTGGTCATCGTGTAAATGAATTCCGCCATGCCCTTAAATCTAATGGGTAGGCGTACATAACTCACATTCGGGCCCCGCGGTGGAGCTAGCGGGCGTCTCCCACGAAGCATTTTCCGGTGGCCAGCACGGGCAGCACTGTGACCACCACCCCGCCGTCCCGGATCTGCCCCATGACGCAGCTCTCACCTGTCAATGCCGCAGCTACCATCGCGTCGACGTCGAGGCCAGTGGGCGTACGGCTTACGGACACCTCTACGTGGGTCTTCGGGATGCCGGCGGAAACCAGGGCCGCTCGCAACGTTTCCCGGTCCGGCTTGGGGTTGCCGGCGATCAGGGCCTTCAGCGCGGACTCCACGGCTGCGGTGGTTGCAGCAGCAGCGGGATCCACGGTGGCGGTCGCCGTGGCTTCGGCATTGGTGGAGGGCCCCGGGGTAGCTGCAGGTTGGCCGGTGGGCGACGCGGGCTTCGCCGTGCAAGCGGTGATCGTCAATGCCGCCGCAATCATCAGCGACAACCCGGCGATGCGGACTTTTGACGCCTCTGATGCCCTGCCATATGCCTGTGCGGTTCGCCTGCTCATCACCTAGCCATTCTGCCTTAAAAGTGACATCCCCCTTGGAGGCTGTTCCAAGGGGGATGTTTCTGTGCCCCAGGAGGGAATCGAACCCCCGACCGGCGGATTAGAAGGCCGCTGCTCTATCCCCTGAGCTACTGGGGCGCACTTGCGCCATCACCGCTGTGGACCGCTGGCGCCACAAAGAGTTTACAGTGCGATCGGTCAGCTGCTTGCCACTCCCACTGAATCTGCTTCTACTCCTCCACAGCTGCCGTTATTCACATAGGCACATGCGGCACTCCCCTCCCCGGCTTCTCTGAAGGAAGCTGAAAGAGCCGGACAGGCACTTCCCTACACCGAGAAGGACCACCAATGAATGACATGATCACCGTCCGGGGCTTCGTGGCCTCGGAGGTCAAGACTTCCACCACTACGCGGGGCACGTCCACCGCATCGTTTCGCCTGGGAACCACGGAGCGCCGCTACGACCGCGCCACCAACACGTGGGTGGACGGAAACACCAACTGGTACACGGTTCAGTCCTTCCGCTACCTCGCCGGCCACGTGGGGTGCAGTGTGAAAAAGGGACAGCGCGTCCTCGTCGTTGGGAAGCTCCGGTTGCGGCAATGGGAACATGAAGGCCGCGTCTACCACGTAGCTGAAATCGATGCCGAATCAGTGGGGCATGACCTCATGTGGGGCTCTGCCAACTTCACCCGAATGAGCGGCGCCTCAGCCCCTGCCGATGCAGCACCTGCTGTGGAGGCACCCGGCACCCCGGACGGCAGCAACGAGTGGGACTCCGATGACCACGAGCAAGTACCACCGGAAGACGAGTCCATCGCAACGGACATTGAGGATCCTGATGGCACCGGTCCTCTACTGGTCAACACCACAACAGGCGAACTGGTGGGTGCCGGCGTTTGATCGTTGCGCCAGGATTCAGGGTTCTGCGGGACCAGCCCCGAGCCTGGGCCTATTCTGGGTCCATGGCACACAACCATGCTGCTTCGAGGATCGAAACAACTCCTGCTACCTGGGCGGCTGTTGAGGAATTGTTCGGAACCAAGGGCGAACCCTCCCGGTGCTGGTGCCGGTGGTTCGCCCTTACCGGCAAGGATTGGGCCACCACACCGACGGGTGATCGTAGGGAATTGCTGAAGTCGGCGTTCCAAACAGGTCCGGCGCCTGGCGTCCTGGCGTTCCGGGATGGCCGTCCGGTCGGCTGGTGCGCAGTGGAACCGCGAGCCAAATATCCGCGTCTGAAACGATCCCGGATACTCAGGAGGACGGCAGTTATCCAGCCGGAGGACGGCCTCGGTCTGTGGGCGGTCAGCTGCTTCGTCGTGGCACCGAATCACCGGCGTACGGGCGTGTCCTCCGCGCTGCTCGCTGCCGCGGTGGATCATGCGTTCAACAACGGCGCAGACATCATTGAGGCTTACCCGGTGGATACGGATCAAAGGACCAAAGCGACGGCCTCGGACCTGTTTCACGGCACACTTTCACTTTTCATGGCTGCCGGGTTCAGGCCAGTGTCCAAGTCAGTTCCGGGCCGGCCCGTGGTACGGCTCGATAAGGTCTCCCGGCTCACCGAGGCGGCGCGGCTCAATAATCGGTGATCAAAGGCTACGGCAGCGTCAGGATCATCGGCCCCTCAGCCGTGATGGCTATGGTGTGTTCGCTGTGGGCGGCGCGTCGCCCGTTTGCCGAACGAAGAGTCCATTCGTCCTCGTCGTGGTAGTAGTCGTCCTTGCCACCCAGGATCAACATGGGCTCAATGGCAATGACAAGGCCTTCCTCGAGCTTCATACCCCGGCCAGGCCGTCCGAGGTTGGGAACGGGGGGTTCGGCGTGCATTGTCCGGCCTATGCCGTGCCCGCCATGGTCAGCCAACAACCCGTATCCTGCACGTTTCGCCTCGCCACCGATTGCATAAGCAAGGTCACCCATCTTGTTGCCTACGCGGGCTGCGTCGATACCGCGGGCAAGTGCGGCTTCTGTCGCTTCCACCAACTCCTGATCCTCCGGGTCGCCGTTCCCGACGACGAAGCTGACGGCCGCATCACCGCACCAGCCTTCCACGAAGGCGCCACAGTCAACGCTGAGCAGATCGCCTTCCTCCAGTACGTATCCATTGGGGATCCCGTGCACCACCGCGTCGTTGACGCTGGTGCAAATGACGCCCGGGAAAGGCACCGCCGCCCAGCGCGGGTGGTAGTCCAGGAAGGCAGGCTTTGCGCCGGCATTGGAGATCACAGCGGCTGCGACGTCGTCGAGCTCCTTCAGCGAAACACCCACTTCAGCATGATTCCGGACGGCGGACAGGGCATTGGCCACCACACGACCGGCCTCGCGCATGATCTCAATTTGGTCCGGTGATTTCAGCATTGACATCGAGATTCCTCCGTTGTTGCCGACGTGAGTTAACAGAGCTACTGACCGTGCGGGGAAACTGAGGCTCCGAATATGCCCACTCTACGGCGACCGCACAGCGGGAGCGAGGCCCACAGTTCTCGGACAGCCGTTCGAACCCCTCCAGTCCGTCACCCGTCCTAGAGTTGGGGCATGACCATCAATGTCCTCGTGGAGTCGATCCGATCAACGCTCCGATCAGCCGCTGACGCCGAACGGGGACTCGGAGCCCAGGCCTACTTGAAATCCGACATGCCTTCTTGGGGTGTCCGGGTTCCCGAGGTACGCAGAATAGTGAAAGAAGCAGCGAAGCAGTTCCCGGTGACGTCGCCCGCTGAGCTGCGCCTAGCCGTTACTGAGCTGTGGCGCAACGCGGAGGCCCGTGAAGAGCGATACGCAGCCATCGACCTGACGGGCCTCCGAATGGTCAAAGAAGACCTGCAGATGCTGCCCATTTACGAAGAAATCATCCGCACGGGTGCATGGTGGGACCTCGTGGACGGTGTCGCACACCGGATCTGTGCACTCCTGCTTTCCCACGGCCCCACCATGAGGCCGGTCCTGCTGCAGTGGTCCAAGGACCGCGACATGTGGATCCGCCGGGCGGCTATCACTGCGCAGCTGGGGGCCAAGTCCAAGACTGATACCGGACTGTTGGCCGCGGTCATCTCCTCGAACCTCGCCGACAAGGAGTTCTTCATCCGTAAGGCCATCGGGTGGGCGCTCCGTGAATATAGCAAAACCGACCCTGAATGGGTCAGGGCATTCGCTTCCAGCAACTCGGCCGCTTTGAGTCCGCTGTCCACCCGCGAGGCATTGCGGCTATTGCCGTCCGGCTGACGCGGAAGGCAGCAGAGTCTTCAGATAATGGGACGCATGCCGGATTCGTCCCGCACCCGGAACAAGCTCTTGGTCTTCGGATCAACAAAGATCAGGTAGATGGCGAACAGGAGGGCAATGAGGGCTGCAGCATAACGGGCCAGGATGAGGGCAAGTCCCAAGTCTTCGCTTTGAAGGTAAGGGAACACGTCCAACTGGTCCGAAATCGCGTAGACCATGAAGAACGAGACGATGAAGTAGAGGGCCTTGACCTGCCAGTCGTTGCGGATACCGGTCACAGCGAAAAGCGGTATCAGCCACACTACGTACCATGACTGAATCATCGGCGCCAGCAGGACAATGGCCGCAAAGGCCAAGGTAAGTCGGCGCATCAGGCGATCGTAGTCGCCTCGGAAAATCAGCCAAGCGACCGCTGCGACCATCAGGACCTTGCCGGCGTCGTAAACCCACTTCGCCAGGGCCCAGCCGTCCAGGCCAAAGGCGTTGAAGATCAGGGCAACAACCATTCCGATGAGACCGACAGGCGCGTACCAGATCCAAACGCTACCCGGAGCTGACAGGCCGTTGATCCAACCGAATCCGAAACCGTTGACGAGGCTCAAGGCATAGAGAAGCCCGAAGCTCAGAGCCGCTGTCAGGAACCAGTAAAGGAATTTGCGCGGCCACGAGGCGTCCTTACCGGCCCACAAAAGTCCAATGAAGGGGAGGAATACCACCGTAATCGGCTTGATCGAAATGGAGAGCGTGACCAGCACCAGTCCCGGAATGACACGGCGCGTTGCGCAGTAGTACAGGCCTGCCAGTGCCAGCCCAATCATCAAGGCGTCGTTGTGGACGCTGGCAATGAAGTTAGTGAGAAAGAGCGGGTTGGCCGCTGTTAGCCATAGTGCCCTGTGAGGATTCACACCGTGGAGTTCCGCCAGCTTCGGCACATAGATGATGCAGAGGATGACACCCACGGCGGCAACAAGCCGGAAAAGCATGATGCTTGCTTCGGGCTGCACGTTGGTCACCCACACTACAAACTGCTCAATCCACAAGAACAACTGACCGTAAGGAACTGGCGCTTCGGTCCACATCTTGTCCGCGCCCAGCTGGAAGTAGTTGGGCAGGGCCGAAATCCCGTTTTCGTAAGGATTGATGCCTTCGACCATCAACCGGCCCTGCCCAATGTAGGCGTAAACGTCCCTGCTGAAGAGGGGAACCGTGAACATCATGGGCAGGCCCCAGGCCACTACAGCCTGCAGGGTCGCTTTTCGGGCTTCCAGTCCCCACAGCCGGACACGTTGGCCCAGCCGAAGCCAGGCACGGACGAGCAACATGCCACCGATGGCCAGCAAAACTATGGACAGACCCACCCCAACCCCTTCGGTGCGCATCCAGATGAAGAGTGGAAGGCGCCGGAGTTCGGAGACCGGAGCAAGCCAACCAACGCCGAGAGAGCCGAACATCATAAACATCGAACCGATGAAGCCGGCGATCAATGGCGAACGTGCGTTATCTACCTCGCTGGCAACAGCGTCGGCTGACGGCGTTGCTGTCCCTGCCAACTGGGCGGCGGGTACTGGCACCGTCATGTGGTCGTCATCCAATCGTTCACCCGCTGTGTTCGGGTCAAAATTATGCGTCTGGGGGGGCCGTCGGCAACAGGAAGAAACGACACTGCCGCGCTCAAAAATCGTACCATCGGAGCACTTGGAAGCCACTGAGGGATAGGCTGGGCGCGTGCCTATTACTAATGAACGCATCGTCTGGATCGACTGCGAAATGACCGGCTTGGACCTCACGAACGACGCCTTGATCGAGGTCGCAGCGTTGGTGACGGATTCCGAGCTCAACATTCTGGGCGACGGTGTAGACGTCGTCATCAAGCCGGATGATGCCGCGCTGGAACAAATGAACGACTTCGTGCGGGACATGCACACCCGCTCCAAACTCCTGGACGAGCTCCCCCATGGGAAGACCATGGCCGAGGCGGAAGCCCTGGTCCTTGAATACATCGAGAAGTGGGTACCGGATCCCCGCAAGGCTCCCCTGGGCGGAAACTCTGTGGGCACAGACCGCATGTTCCTGGCCAGGGACATGCCCAACATCGTCGAGCACCTCCACTACCGCGTGATCGACGTCAGCACCATCAAAGAGCTCTCACGCCGCTGGTTCCCGCGTGCGTACTTCCAGTCCCCCGCCAAGCACGGAGGCCACCGCGCCTTGGGCGACATCAAGGACTCTATTGACGAACTCCGCTACTACCGCCAGGCCGTCTTCGTTCCAGCGCCAGGACCGGATACCGCCACGGCACAGCGCATTTCCAAGGACATCATTGCTACCGCAGAGGCCTTAGGATCCAGCGAAAGGGTGTGATCTGCACCATTTTTCGAGGTTTTTTCGCCAAAAACCGCAAAAGTGGACATTGCACCCCAAAACAGCAGGTAAGCTATTTGTCGTTGCCTTGAAGGAAAGCCGGTCAAACGGTTCAACCCAAAAAGGCACATGGTGGGCTTAGCTCAGTTGGCAGAGCGCCTGGTTGTGGTCCAGGAGGTCGCGGGTTCAACCCCCGTAGCTCACCCCACCGAGATTGGCTCCAGAGCCGGTTTCCACAAAGGCCGCACCGGTTATCCGGTGCGGCCTTTGCTTTTAACCTTGAAGCGGACCAAGGCCGCTTTCGGACTACAGCGCTAGACGAAGGAAAAACTGAGATGACCGTCCTGCCAGTCACTATTTGGGGCGAACCTGTCTTGCACCGCCGGGCAAGCGAAGTCGAAGTTTTCGACGACGAACTCCGCGCCTTGATCGCGGACATGTTCGAGACCAATGACGCCGCCAACGGGGTCGGGCTCGCCGCACCCCAGATCGGCGTGGGCAAGCGCCTCTTCGTCTACAAGTATGCGAACGACGACGACGTTCCGGAGCAGGGTGTGGTGGTTAACCCGGTCCTGACACTTTCCAAGGTCTCCGGCGCACTTCCGGATCCCGACGAGCACGTTGAAGGCTGCTTGTCCTTCCCTGGCGAGTACTACCCGTTACAGCGAGCTGAATGGACGCGGGTTCAGGGCTTTGATGGCGACGGCAAGCCCGTGGACTTCGAAGCCACAGGCTGGTTCGCCAGGATCCTGCAACACGAGTTCGACCACTTGGACGGCAAGCTGTACGTCAATCGCCTTGTAGACCGGTACTCAAAGAAGGCGCTGAAGCAGGCCAAGAAGAACGGTTGGGGCGTGCCCGGCCTGACCTGGATGCCTGGCGTCGATCCCGATCCGTTCGGGCACTGAGCCATGGCCGCCAGCCTTCACGCGGAGCTTTTCAAGCTCCTGGATATTACCGGCGAAGACGCCGTTGAGTGTGCGCACCTTCTGGACACACCTCCGGATGAGCCTGTTCTGCAGGCGTTGAACGCGATGCAGGAGAGGCTTAGGACATTTCCAACGGACAGCATTCCAGCCGACGGCACTCGCGAAGCGCACTGGATCGAAGCACTGCTCCGATTCGCCCCCTCAGTTCACGAATACCATCTTGAGCTCGGAATCAGCCCGGCGGTGTCGGCTGCTTCCTTGGCGGACATGGGTTTACAGCTCCGTATCAACCGTCGGGTCCACGGCCGTTTTGGGCTGGACACCTGGAGCTGGCTGACGTTGCACATGGCCGGCAATCTGTTCAGGCTGGGCCGGCTGCAGTTCCATCTGGTTCCGGCCGATGATCGTCGCTCAGACTGGGCTCTTGGCGTTCATATACCCGAAGATGGAGGCCTCTCCCCTACGTTGGTGGAGGCCAGCTTCGCCGAGGCCAGCTCTTTCTTCCCCCGATATTTTCCAGACAAGCCTGCCCGCAGAGCCACCTGCGATTCCTGGATGTTGGATCCGTACCTTGTGGAGCGCCTCCCGGACAGCAACATCGCGTCGTTTGCCCGGCGCTTCACGCTGGATCGGTGCACTGATGCCCCTACGGATGCCGTCTATTTCACGTTCAGGCAGCGGGGACTCCAGGACTTGGATAAGCTGCCACGGGAGACCTCACTCCAGCGTGTGGTCTTGGAGCGGATCGACGACGGCGGCACGTGGCAGCTGGGGCACGGTCACCTGGCTTTGTAAATGGTTTGCTGTTCCGGGCAGGACGACAAGACCCGCTTCATGGCGTCCTTTTCGGCTTGCGTAATCCAGAGCTGATAGGCCGCCTTCACGGAAACCTGCCGGGCGACGTAGTGGCAGCGGAAATTCTTGTTGGCCGGCAGCCACGTGGCTGCGTCACCTGCGCCTTTCTTGACGTTGGCGGGACCGTCAGCGGCGATCAGGTTCAGAGGATCGTTCGCGAACGTTTGCCGCTGCTGGACAGTGAGCTGCTGGGCGCCCTTCTGCCAAGCGTCGGCGAGGGCCACCACGTGATCGATTTGAACGGCGCCGCTGGTGTCCTGGCCTCTTCGGAAAGTCACTTGCGCCCCTGTATAGGGTTCATGAAAGCTGCCGCCAGCGACCTTGCACGATGAACCCTCCGTGAATTGGACCGCCGAGAGGTCCCTCCGCAGAATGTCGTTTCTGGTGTCGCACCCATTGCGGTCAGCGTCAGCCCAGGCTTGGCCGAAAGCGGCCCTGTCGTAGTCCGACTTCGCTGCCCGCCCTTTAACAGGGAGTCGCTCCAGGGCGTCGCTGGCCTTTTCAGGGGCTATCGGCGCCGCGCCGCGCAGGGGCTTCATCCAGTCAGGGTTGTAGACGGGGGCTTCGCTGGGGCCAGCTGCCCATGGTTCAGCGGCACTGAATTGTCCGGTGGTGAAAAACCACGAAAGCCCTGCCACGACGGTCGCCGCGGCCAGTCCAAGAATGGCCCACGCTTGACGTGACCTTCGCCGGGCGCGTTTGTAGGCAGACCAAGTGATACTCAAGGGACTCCGTCCAGTGGGGCAAGCAATGTCCTACGAGCGTAGGACAAGGCCCCGACAGTAAGAGCCGATTTCCACAGTGTGGAGGAGAAGTCACGCTGCGGCCATTGAGTGCCTCAGTGGTTCATTGCTCCCGCATTACGCGCTGGAGGTCCTCCGTTGCCAGCGCGAGGAGGCCACGCAGCTGGTCGACGCGCTGGTCTGTGACGTCACCGGCAGCGTTGCCTGCGATGGCTTGATCCAGCAGTTTCTGGGCTCGCTTGTGGTTGGCCTTTGCGACGTCCAGAGCGTGTTCCAGCGCGGTCTCATGTTCCAACGTTGATTCGTTTTCCATGAACCCATTTTGGTCAGGTTTCCCGGCTGATACCAGTGACTCAGCCGGGAAACCTGTGAATACTTCCGAGTGCCTAGGCGCCAGCCGTTTCAAGAATTGCGATGGGAGCAACGACGTCACGTGCGGGGAACGACGGCGGGTTCACGCCGGCCATTTCTTCCATCACGCGGACAACCTGGCAGGAGTAGCCGAACTCGTTGTCGTACCAGACGTACAGCACGAGGTTCTTGTCGTTGCAGATGGTGGCTAGGCCATCCACGATGCCTGCGCGGCGGGAGCCAACGAAGTCGGTGGAAACCACATCAGGAGAATCGATGTAGTCGATCTGCTTGCGAAGATCGGAGTGCAGTGACATTTCGCGCAGGAAGTCGTTGACTTCGTCACGCGTGGTGCCAGTCTCCAAGTTGAGGTTCAGGATGGCCATGGAGACATCCGGGGTGGGTACGCGGATGGCGTTGCCCGTGAGCTTGCCCTGCAACTCGGGCAGCGCCTTGGCGACGGCCTTGGCAGCGCCGGTCTCCGTAATGACCATGTTCAGAGCTGCGGAGCGGCCTCGGCGGTCACCCTTGTGGAAGTTGTCGATCAGGTTCTGGTCGTTGGTGAACGAGTGGACCGTTTCCACGTGGCCGTGGATGATTCCGAACTTGTCGTTGATAGCTTTCAGCACCGGCGTGATGGCATTGGTGGTGCAGGATGCTGCCGTGACGATCTTGTCATCATCGGAGATGTCCTTGTGGTTGATGCCATGGACGATGTTCTTGAGGTCGCCCTTGCCAGGTGCCGTCAGCAGGACACGGGCAACGCCCTTGCTCTGCAGGTGCTGGGAGAGGCCATCGGCGTCGCGCCAGCGGCCGGTGTTGTCCACTACCAGGGCGTCCTTGATGCCGTAGGCCGTGTAATCCACTGTCGCGGGGTTGTCCGAGTAGATGACCTGGACCTGCACGCCGTTGGCGGTGATGGTGTTGGCTTCCTCGTCCACACGGATGGTGCCCTCGAAGGAACCGTGCACGGAGTCGCGGCGCAGCAGGCTGGCACGCTTCACGAGGTCATTCTCAGCGCCCTTGCGAACCACGATTGCACGGAGCCGCAGGCCGTGTCCGCCACCAGCCTTTTCAATGAGGATACGGGCCAGGAGACGGCCAATGCGGCCAAAGCCGTAAAGCACGACGTCGGTGCTGGTCCGGTCGTCTGCGCCACGCTTTCCCACGATTTCGGCGAGCTCGGCACGCAGGTACTCATCCAGCGAGGCGCCGTTGCCTTCGGCCCGGAACTTCTCTGTCAAACGTGCGATATCAATGGCTGCTGCGCCGAGTTCCAGCTCGGACAGGGCGTTCAGCAGCGGTGCAGTCTCTTCGAGCAGCAGCTCGTGGTTGCTCATCCGGCGCGCAAAGCGGTGGGCCTTCAGGATGTTCATGGTGGACTTGTTGATCAGGCTCCGGCCATGGATGCTCGTGACCACGTTGTTTTCCCGGTACAACCGGCCGATCACCGGAATCATGGCCTCGGCGAGAGCCTCCCGGCCCATCCACTTATCAAGACAAGAATCTGACGTCTGGCTCACAGAACTACCTTCCTTGGGTCAACCACATACGTCCTCGTATGTAGATGGCAGCGGCCGCCCGGAGTAGTCCTGCGGCTCATGCGCCGGCGGGCTTCGGTCCACCCACAGCGCCTTGAACGAGAGCAAAGAAAATCCGCCGGCTGCGAACGCAGTCCCGGCGGCAGAACATCTACGTTCAGTAACCATTCTAGGGCGGAAGGAAGGGGTGAAGGCCGCCCCGCGGCGTGAAATCACTCACACGGCGGAAATCCGGGAGTAATAAATGGATGGGTCGACCGATACGCCGGGTTCTGTCATCCCCTGCCGTTACCGGAAAGGGAGTGGCGGCCATCCATCTACGAACGCCGTTGCCGACGCCCTCCAGCAGCCTACCCGGACACTCGGGCGAGCAGCCCTCAAGCGTGTCCTGTCTGGCCTTGCTCCGGGTGGGGTTTACCTAGCCTCCCCGGTCACCCAGGGAGCTGGTGGTCCCTTACACCACCGTTTCACCCTTACCTGCTGCGCCGCGATGCAAACATCACGACGCGCAGGCGGTCTGTTCTCTGTGGCACTGGCCTGCGGGTTACCCCGAGTGGGCGTTACCCACCACCCTGCTCTGCGGAGCCCGGACGTTCCTCGAGCCACTTTCGTGACGCGCGACCGCCTGGTCGACCCATCCGTCGTCCAGTCTACCGGCGTTGGGACCAGCCAAAGACCCCGGTAATATCGACGGGTGCTGATTCTGCTGCCGCCTTCCGAAGGCAAGACCCCCGCTGCCAACGGTCCCTCCATCACGTGGGAATCGCTCAGCTTCCCTGAGCTGAACCCTCACCGGGCAAAGGTACTCGAAGCGTTGGGCACAGTGAGCGCGCATGAGGATGCACTCGCGCTATTGGGGGTCGGCGCCTCGCTGCGGGGCGACGTCGAACGTAATACGCGGCTGCATGCAGAACCGGCCGCTCCCGCGCATCAAGTCTATTCAGGGGTTCTGTATGACGCCCTTGGCTACAACAGCATGACCCCGACGCAGCGCCGGAAGGCGAACGAATCCATCCTGGTGGTTTCCGCACTGTGGGGCGCCATCGGCTTTGGCGACCATGTGCCCGCCTACCGGTTGTACATGGGAACTGCACTGCCCGACGTCGGACGCCTCGCCTCCTACTGGAAGCCGCAGCTTAACGCCGCCCTCGCCTCACGTGCTGAAGGTGAGCTCCTGGTCGATTGCCGCTCCAGCACCTACGCCGCGGCCTGGGCTCCCCCGGCGACGCAAACAGTTAATGTCAACGTCTTCAACGAGGCGAACGGCAAGCGCACGGTTGTCAGCCACTTCGCCAAACACACCCGCGGGGAACTGGCGCGACACTTGCTCACCCGGCGTGGCAAGGCGCCGGCAACCCCGGATCAGCTCCTGAAGGCCGCGCGGGAAATCTGGAGAACAGAACTCGTTGAGGGAACGGCCCGAAAGCCGCACGCGCTCAACATCATCCTGTCCAACTGACTGTTCCTGCCCAGCTGAGGTTTGGGCTGCGTCAATTCCACTCCGCCGAACGGACCAGGATGACACCTGAGTCCGGGCAAAACACAATGTCGTCCTCTGCGGCTGCTTTGACTTCGGCAAGGTCGCCGGGGCTGAGCATCATGCCGGAGCCTTCGGATTTACCGTGGAACAGCCGGGCTGCACCGACTCCCCGCTTGGTAATGGTCTTCTCGTAGATGGCAAGCACTCCCGCGTCCAGGGATTCCGCGAAGGCGGCACGTTGCCCGCGGACCACCGTTTCTTCGGCAGCAATCTCAGCAATAGCCTCGTCCAGTTCAGCTCGGATGCTGCCGAACGCGCCTTGGATGTCGTCCACGATCGTCTGCTGGGCAGCCTGACGCTCCCGCAACGTATCCAGGCGCTCCAGGATTTCGAGCTCCACGTCTTCAAGGTCCGAACGGCGCTTGTTGAGTGAGGCAATGTCGCTCTGCAACGCCACCAGGTCCTTGGACAGGCCTGTGCCGCTGTTGAGCCGTGTCTCGTCGCGTTCAATGCGGGTGGCTACTTGCTCCACGTCGGCTTCCGCCCGGCGAAGTTCGGCCTCGGCATCATGCACGGCCACCTTTGCCGCGCCAAGCTCGCCGTTGGCAACGCTCAGCGCATCCGTGAGGTCGGTGATGCGTGGATCTGTTTCCAAAACCTTCCGGCGGCCGGCAAGCGACCTGAGCTTGGCATCCAGTCCCTGCAGTTCAAGCAATTTCAATTGTTCTGCCGGTGCTGCTTTCGCCACGCTTACCTCCGCTAATCGCCACCGGCCCTGGGGATCAGGTCCGGTCGGAACGCCACTATCTGTCAGGGCTGCCCGTATCTTTCTAGACTCTAGTCCCCGCCGGGAGTGAGTATGAAGTCCCAGGGATCGCTGTTGGTGCCGCTAACACGGATCTCGACGTCGTAGCCTTGGTCCGCGAGCACGTTCCCCAGCGCTTCGGCCGCCGCAGGCAGCCACAGCCACTCACTGGCAAAGTGCGAAACATCGATCAGGTAGGGCCGGCCATTGGTGGCACCTTCGCGAGCCTCCGACGCTGGATGATGACGCATGTCTGCCGTGACGTACACATCCGCATGGCTCGCCCGAACGGCGTCGAACAAACTGTCCCCCGCACCACCGCAGACGGCAACGCGCCGGACCAGGCCGTCTTTATCCCCTGCCACCCGGACGCCGCCGGCAACCGCAGGCAGCATTTCAAAGACGCGGGCTGCGAAATCACCAAGCGTCTCAAGGTCAGGAAGGTCTCCTACCCTGCCAATGCCTTCCTCCGGCAAGCCGTTGCTTGCAGCCGTCAACGGCGTAACGTTTTCCAATCCGAAGGCGTCAGCCAGGACGTCGGAAACTCCACCAACGGCTGAATCACCGTTGGTGTGCACGGTCAGCAGGCCCGTCCCGGCCTCTATCAACCGGTGGACAGCAAGGCCCTTCGCAGACGTGGCTGCCACAGAGTTCACCCCTTTGAGAAGCAGGGGATGGTGGGTGATGAGCAGTTCTGCTCCCCACTCCACGGCCTCATCGATCACGGCCAGCGTGGGATCCACGGCAAAAAGAACTTTGGTGACGGGGACATTGGGTCGGCCGACAACAAGGCCCACCTCATCCCAGTCTTCAGCCAGGGACTCCGGCCAGAGTTCCTCGACAGCCAGCAACACCTGACCGAGCGTAGGATCACCGCTGGCGTCAACTGCTTCGTCTTCTTCGACGGAATCCGCATCAGAAATGTCGGTGTTCACTGCTTCCATGCTCTTATTCTTCCCTACTGCGCCCGATCAGGTAGTTACCGCACCCGCAGCACCTCCCTGGTGCCGTAATTCTCCCGTAAGGTGAAGCGGGAATCATCAGGCCATCCGATCCATTGAAGAGAACATGAAAACTTTCGTACTTGGCGGCGGCTGCTTCTGGTGCCTTGATGCCGTTTACCAGAAAACCCGCGGCGTTAGCTCGGTTGTATCCGGTTACACCGGCGGCCACGTCCGCAATCCTGACTACTACCAGGTGTGCTCCGGAACTACCGGTCATGCTGAAGTTGTCTCGGTGACATTCGATGAAACTGTTGTTCCGGAGGAAGTCATCCTGGACATGTTCTTCGCCCTCCACGACCCCACCACGTTGAACCGCCAGGGCTATGACGTCGGAACCCAGTACCGTTCATCGATGTTCTACACAACCACGGAAGAAAAGGTGTTGTTCGAGGAAGCAATCGAGCGCGCCCAGACCCTCTGGTCGGATCCGATTGTGACCGAGGTCAGCCGCCTTCCCGAGTTTCATGAGGCCGAGGAAGTCCACCAGAACTACTATGCAAAGTTCCCGTACCAGGGGTATTGCCAGGTGATCATCAACCCGAAGCTGGCAAAGGCCCGGAAATATTACTCTGCATGGCTTACTGCTTAGCGGGGTTTCGATCCTGCTGGTTAGGCTGACCTCAGCATTCCCTCTTCAGAGATAGGCGTAATTTTCATGGCAAGGATCTACGACGACGTCACGCAGCTGGTCGGCCGCACCCCGCTGGTCCGTTTGAACCGGCTCACCGAAGGCCTCGACGCCACGGTTGCAGTCAAGCTCGAGTTCTACAACCCGGCCAACAGCGTCAAGGACCGCATTGGTGTGGCCATCATCGATGCCGCCGAGAAGTCCGGCGCCTTGAAGCCTGGCGGAACCATCGTCGAAGGCACCTCCGGCAACACCGGCATCGCGCTGGCCCTGGTGGGTGCAGCACGCGGCTATAAGGTCATCCTGACCATGCCTGAGACCATGTCCACCGAACGTCGGGTCATGCTGCGCGCTTACGGTGCCGAAATCGTCCTGACGCCCGGCTCCGAAGGCATGCGCGGCGCCGTCGAGAAGGCACAGGAAATCGTCGCCAACACGGAGAACTCCATCTGGGCGCAGCAGTTCGCCAACGAGGCCAACCCGGCGATCCACCGCACCACCACGGCCGAGGAAGTCTGGGAAGACACCGACGGTGAAGTAGATATCTTTGTTGCAGGAGTGGGTACCGGCGGCACCATCACAGGTGTGGGCCAGGTTCTCAAGGAGCGCAAGCCGGGCGTCCAGATCGTGGCTGTCGAGCCCAAGGACTCCGCGATCCTCAACGGTGGAGCGCCCGGTCCTCACAAGATCCAGGGGATCGGCGCCAACTTTGTTCCGGAAATCCTGGACACCAACGTTTACGACGAAGTCCTGGACGCCACGCTGGAAGATTCAGTCCGCGTAGCCCGTGAACTCGGTGCGCGTGAAGGCATCCTGGGCGGCATTTCCTCGGGCGCCATCGTGTGGGGCGCCTTGGAACTGGCCAAGCGTCCCGAGAACGCGGGCAAGCTGATCGTCGCCGTCGTCTGTGACTTTGGAGAGCGGTACATCTCCACCGTGCTGTTCGACGACATCCGCGGCTAACACTTCGCCTGCACGCCTTCATTTCCTGTAGAAAGGTCTTTGTGAGCTTCTTCGCAAGGCTTAAGGAAGACCTCGATGCCGCCCGGTCACATGACCCGGCGGCTCGAGGCTCTTTTGAGAACTTTTTCGCATACTCCGGCCTGCACGCCATATGGGCGCACCGGGTGACGCACCGACTCTGGCAGAATCCGGCACTCCGTTTTCCTGCCCGCCTGATTTCCCAGCTGGCCAGGTTTCTTACCGGCATCGAAATCCATCCCGGCGCAACCATTGGCCGGCGATTCTTCATCGATCATGGCATGGGCGTGGTGATCGGTGAGACCGCCGAGATCGGCGAGGACGTGATGATCTATCACGGTGTTACGCTCGGCGGCCGTTCACTGGCCAAGGTCAAGCGTCATCCAACCATCGGTGATCGCGTCACGATCGGCGCTGGCGCGAAGGTCCTGGGTCCGATCACCATCGGCGCAGGCAGCGCCATCGGTGCCAATGCCGTAGTCGTCAAGGACGCGCCACCGGAATCCATCATCACAGGCATTCCCGCCACATGGCGGCACCGCGATGCGCGGTCGGAAACCAAACCAGCTGTGGATCCGGCGGAGTACTACATCGAATACCGGATCTAACCGGCAAGTCTTCGGTAAAGGTTCCAGAAGACGGCGTCGAAGACGCGGTCCGGAAGAATTCTTCGCATTGCCAGGACGCTCCAGGCACCCCGTCCCACCGGGTATCGGGTCCTGGGGCGTTTTGCCGTTGCGGCTCGAACTATCGTTCCTGCTACAACCCGCGCCGGCGTGGACAACACATGGCCGGTTCCGGATGTCGATGCCAGTGCGGCAGCCACAACATGCGCTTGCTCTTTGTACGGCCCATCACCCGAGGCAGCCAACAGGCCCTCACCCGCAATGGTGCCCCACTCACTAGCAGTTCCCGACGGTTCAATAATGATGACGTCGATGCCGTGCGGCCCCAACTCCAGACGCAGGGAATCACTCATTCCTTCCACCGCGAACTTTGTGCCGTGGTACCAAGCGCCCAAAGGCTCGTATATTTTGCCGCCTATGGAGGTGACGTTGATGATCCGGCCCGAACGCGCGGTGCGCATCCCGGGAATCACGAGTTGGGTCATCCTCGCCAGGCCAATGACGTTGACTTCGAACTGACGCCTGCCTTCAGCCAACGGAACTTCCTCAAGTGAGCCGTAGGAACCGTAGCCGGCATTGTTGACCAGCAGATCGATCCGCCCATGTGCCGCTTCAATCAGCGCCACCGCAGACGCCATCGATTCCTCCGAGGTGACGTCCAGGGACAAGACAGTGATGCCGTGCTGCTTCAACGGTTCCATCTTGTGCACACGGCGTGCGCCTGCGTAGACAGTGAAACCGGCCGCCCTGAGGGCAATGGCGGTGTCGAACCCGATTCCCGTGGAGGCCCCGGTGACAAACGCGATACGGGATGCCATGGCTGTGCTCCTTTAGTTCAGCTACGGCAAAGGCCGGTTCGCCCCAGCCTAACTGGGAGGAACCGGCCTCTGGCGGGAAGCGCCTGCTAGTGGGTGTCGACTGCCGAGATTTCGGACTTGTCTTCGCCCCACAGGGTGTGGAACGTGCCCTCGGTGTCCACTCGACCGTAGGTGTGTGCTCCGAAGAGGTCACGCTGGCCCTGGATCAGGGCGGCGGCAACGCGCTTGCGGCGGAGGCCGTCGTAGTACGCCAGCGATGAGGAGAACACCGGTACAGGGATTCCAAGCTGGACTGCGGTTGCCACAACCCGGCGCCAAGCCGGCAGTGCCTCAGCGATGGCCTTGGTGAAGGCCGGCGCGAACAGCAGGTTGGCAGGCTTCTCTTCGGCGGCGTAGGCCTTGGTGATGTCCTTGAGCAGTTCTGCGCGGATGATGCAACCTGCACGCCACAGCGAAGCGATCTCGTCCAGCTTGAGGTCCCAGCCGTACTCCTTGGCAGCGGAGGTCAGCATGTCCAAGCCCTGGGCGTAGGAGACCAGCTTGGAGGCATAGAGTGCCTGGCGGACGTCCTCGACAAAGGTCTCGGGAATTTCCACCGAGGCCTCTTCGCCGGCGAGCAGCTCCTGGCCAAGCTTGCGCTGCTCAGCCTGGGAGGAGAGACCACGGGCAAAGACGGATTCGGCGATGCCGGAGATTGGGGAGCCGAGTTCCAGGGCGGAGATGACCGTCCAACGGCCCGTGCCCTTCTGGCCTGCAGCGTCCACGACGACGTCCACGAACGGCTTGCCCGTCTTGGCGTCAACGTGGCCCAGGACCTCGGCGGAGATTTCGATCAGGAAGGAGGACAAATCGCCCTTGTTCCATTCAGCGAAGATCTTGGACTGCTCAGCGGGCTCAATGCCGGCGCCTGAGCGGAGGAGGTCGAATGCTTCGCCGATGACCTGCATGTCAGCGTATTCAATGCCGTTGTGGACCATCTTGACGAAGTGGCCTGCACCGTCGGTGCCGATCCAAGCGCAGCACGGTTCGCCGTCGACCTTGGCGGAGATTTTCTCCAGCAGCGGGCCGAGAGCGTCGTAGGACTCACGGGAGCCGCCGGGCATGATGGAGGGGCCGTTCAGGGCGCCCTCTTCGCCACCGGATACACCGACGCCTACGAAGTGGAGGTCCTTCTTTGCCAGCGCGGCTTCGCGGCGGCGGGTGTCCTCGTAGTGCGAGTTACCGGCGTCGATAATGATGTCGCCGGCTTCGAGAAGCGGTTCGAGCTGCTCGATCACGTTGTCAACGGGAGCGCCTGCCTTGACCATGATGAGGACGCGGCGGGGCTTTTCAAGGGAGTCGACGAGTTCCTGCAGGGTTTCCGTGCGGATGAAGTCGCCGTCCGTGCCGTGCTTTTCAAGCAGGGCGTCAGTCTTTTCCACAGAGCGGTTGTGGAGAGCCACAGTGAAGCCGTTGCGGGCGAGGTTGCGGGCCAGGTTGGCGCCCATCACCGCAAGGCCGGTGACACCGATGTGTGCTGACATCAAAACTCCAATTCGTTCGTGTACAAACAGTCCTGCGGGCACGCAGGAAGCGAATTCAAAACCAGGGGCTGTAATAAACCATACGTATTTATGTCTGGGGCAGGAAAGCGGCGCCCACGTTTTGGAACGGTGCCGCGTCACAAACAGTCTATGATGCCGCCCCCGATTCACCTGCGCGCGGGACGTCCCCGCGCCACTATGCTTACCTCTATGTCAACCAGCCTTCACCACCGCGCCGTAGAGCACTTGGGCACCAGGATCGTCGGTGGCACTCTTCCTACTGGCCACGTCATGCTTGCCGAACACTTGGAAGACGAACTCAAAGTGTCACGCTCCGTGGTCCGTGAAGCCGTCCGTGTGTTGCAGTCGCTGGGGCTTGTAGAGACCATCAAGCGGGTGGGCATCCGGGTCCTGCCAGCCCACCGCTGGAATCCTTTCGATCCTCTAGTGATTCGTTGGCGGCTTGCCGGCGACGGGCGTGGCGCCCAGTTGCGTTCGCTTGCGGAGCTGCGATCCGCCGTCGAGCCTGTAGCAGCAGAGCTGGCCGCCGGGAACGCGCCCGAAAGTCTTCGGCAGGAGTTGGTGGGCATCTCGCTGGCCATGAAGGAAGCCGGCGATGCCGGCGACATGGCCACGTTCCTTGACCTTGATATCCGGTTCCATGCCCTGGTCCTCTCGGGCTCCGGCAACGAAATGTTCGCCAACCTTATCGGCCAGGTTACGGAAACCCTCACTGGCCGGACCGTCCACGGGCTCATGCCTGAACACCCCCAAAAGCAAGCACTCCAGTGGCACATGGATGTGGCCCACGCGATCGACGCCGGAGACGGTTCGCTCGCGCGCGACGCCGCCGCCAAGATCATGCGGCAGACCATCGCGGAGCTGACACCCAGCTGGAATGACCAACCCCGCGTCTTCGTCCCGGTCGCCAAGAAATAACTACTGCCGGAAGTTCAGCAAGACCTTTCCGGATTCAGCCGGGTTCTTCGCCACCTCAAAAGCCTCCAGGCCCCGGGTAAGGTCGAATTCGTGCGTCACTACGGGGTCGACAAACAGCGAGCCATCGGCCAGGGCAGCAATGACCTCGTCGATTTCGTCGTTGAAGCGGAACGAACCCATCAGTTCAAGTTCGCGGGTGATGGCGAGGGAGATGAAAACCGGCTGGGGTCCGGACGGAAGGAGTCCCACCATCACCACTTTGCCGCCGCGGGTAGCGCCCATGATGGCCGAGGCGAGGCCGAAATGGCTGCCTGATGATTCAATGACGACGTCAGCGTCCACCGCCGCGATGGCATCCGCATCATCACCTTTGAGGATGTCATCGGCGCCAACAGCCCGGGCGATTTCCAGGGGCTTGTCATGCATGTCGACGGCGACAATCCGGGCCGCGCCGGCCCGCTTCAGGACGGCAACCGCTAGCGCACCGATCGGGCCACTGCCGATCACCAAGGCCGTCTTCCCTTGGACGTCCCCGGCGCGTGCGACGGCATGCCAGGCCACGCTGGCCGGTTCAACGAGTGCAGCAGTGCGGAGGTCCAGGTTTTGCGGCAGTGGGCGGAGCATCCTTGAGGGCAGGTTCGCGTAGCGGCTGAAAGCGCCGTCCGTGTGCGGGTACCGAGCAGCACTACCCAAGTAGGTGCAGCCCGGGGAGAGGTTTGGCCGGTCCTCGGGGTATTTGGCATCGCCGGCTGCCGGCGTGGCTGGGTGGACAGCCACGGGCGTTCCTACCGCGGGGCCGGTACCGTCGGCCGCCTGCTGGACAATTACGCCAACGATTTCGTGTCCCAGGACCATAGGCTCTTTGAGGATGGACTCCCCCGCTGCACCGTGCAACCAGTAGTGGAGGTCTGATCCGCAGATCCCACCGTAGGCGATCTCCACCACCGCCTCATCGGGAGCAGGTGCAGTCAGCGGGATGTCTTCAATTCTGAGATCGCCCTTGCCGTGGGCGACTACGGCGGGGCCGGAGGCCGGAAGATTGATGCCCATCAGACCACCACCGTCATCCCGCCGTCGACGAAGATCGTCTGGCCGTTCACAAAATTAGACGCCTGGGATGCGAGCCATACAGTCGGCCCGGCAAGATCGGCAACTGTCCCCCACCGGTTGGCCGGGGTGCGGCCGAGGATCCAGGAGTTGAAGTCAACATCGTCCACCAGGTTTTGGGTCATTTCCGTGTGGATATAGCCTGGCGCGATGCCGTTGATCTGCAAGCCTGAGGCGGCCCATTCTGCGGTCATGGCGCGGGTCAGGTTACGGAGTCCGCCCTTGGCCGCCACATAGGGCGCAATGGTGGGGCGGGCGAGGTCCGTTTGGACCGAGCAGATGTTGATGATCTTCCCTTGTCCCCTGGGAATCATGTGCCTGGCCGCTTCCCGGCCTACAAGGAAGGCGCTGGTGAGGTCCGTGGTGATCACGCGGTCCCAGTCCTTGACATCGAGGTCCAGCATGGGGACACGGTGCTGGATTCCCGCATTGTTCACCAGAATGTCCAGCGGCCCGACGTTCTTTTCGATCCAGGCCACCCCCTCGGCCGCGGAATCAGCGTCCGTGACGTCGAAGGCGCGGCTGTGGACCCTTCCCTCGGGGTATTCTGCGGCCATTGCCTGGTGGGCTGTTTCCAGCCGTTCAGTGCTGATGCCATTAAGCACTACCGTCGCTCCGGCATCGGCGAGGCCTCTGGCCAGGGCGTTGCCAATCCCCCGGCTTGAACCAGTGACCAAGGCAACCCGCCCGGTCAGATCGAAAAGTCCACTCATGGTTTGTTCTTCATTCCTTCTTCGGTTGCGCCGGGTCAGTGGTTATTCGACGTCGCGGCGGGTGTCTGGCTCAGGTTTGCGATGGTTTGGCGGACGACGGAGAGGTCCTGATCCCCGAGTCCTTGGCGTTTGAGTTCGCCGTATAGATCGATGGCCGCCGAGGCCATGGGAACGGCGGAGCCAACGGCTTCGGCGCTGTTGATCACGAATCCGAGGTCCTTGTGCATGAATTTGGCGGGCCCTGTGGGGGCATATTCCTTGGCGGCAAGACGCGGGCCAACGTTTTCCAGCACCCGGCTTCCGGCCAGCCCTCCGGACAGCACCTCAAAGAGTGCCCGCACATCCATGCCGTAGCGTTCGGCGAGTTCGGCCGCTTCGGCGAGGGCCGCCGTCGTGGTTCCCACGATGAGTTGGTTGCAGGCCTTGGCGAGTGATCCCGCCCCAAGCGGGCCCATTCGCCGTACGGTAGTCCCCATGGTTTCCAGGAGCGGCTTGAGCGTCTCGAATTGGACTTCGGCCGAGCCCACCATGATTGCAAGGGTTCCGCTTTGTGCACCGGCGGTGCCGCCGCTGACGGGCGCATCCACCACCACGGCGTTGCCGCTGGATGCCTGATGGACAGTTTCGCCAAATCGCTGGACAGCGGTTGGCGAGACGCTGCTCATGACGACGACGGCGGTACCCGGCTGCGGAGGATCGCTCCGCCAGGAGCCAAGCAAGTCAGCGGCGGCCTCCTCAATGAATGGCAGGTCGGGGAGCATGAAGATGATGGCGTCCTCGTTGCGCAGTTCGGCGACACTGGCCGCGCGCTGGACGCCGGTGAGGCCTTCAAAGGCGGCATCGGAACGGTTCCAGGCGGTGACGTTCCAGCCGGCGGCGGCTAGGTTTGAGGCCATGGGTGCTCCCATGAGCCCCAACCCGACGAAGCCCGCACGTTTGGTGGCCATTGTAGGTAACACCTCACTTCTTTGTGGTCATCCAAGAGAACTCTGTTCAATATCCTAGCCTCCATTCAGTATGATGAACACTATGACGACTGATGAACTTACCATCGCCATCGCTGTACCGCTCGAAGCAGAGCATGTAGAGCTGATCCGCGCCGTAGATCCTTCCGTAACAGTGCTCTACGATCCCGAGCTTCTTCCGCCGGAACGTTTCCCCGCCGACCATGCCGGCGACCGCGCGTTCAAGCGCACGCCGGAGCAGGAGGAACGCTACTGGGACATGCTGAACCGCGCCCGGATCCTGTACGGCTTCCCCAACGAGAGCCCAGCCGGATTGGCACGCATCGCCGACAGCAACCCCCACCTGCAGTGGATCCATGCCATGGCAGCGGGAGCGGGTGGCGCGGTCAAGGCTTCCGGGCTCGACACGGAAACCCTGCAGAAGTTCCGCGTGACGACATCCGCGGGTGTCCATGCGCTGCCCCTGGCAGAGTTCTCCGCCTTCGGCATCCTCAGCGGTTTCAAGCGCAGCGCTGAGATGGCACAAGACCAGGCCACCAAAAACTGGCCTGAGCTGAGGACGCCCACCAAGCTGGCTAGCGGCTCAAAGGTGGTCATCGCAGGCCTCGGCGAGATTGGCATGGAGACGGCTCGAATCGCCCGGGCCTTGGGGATGAAGGTCAGTGGGACGAAGCGCACTGTGGAACCGATGGAGGGGATCGACGAGGTCACCACCAATGAGGGCCTCCCCGGCCTGCTGGCGGACGCCGACGCCGTTGTGAACACACTGCCCGGCACGCCGTATACAGAAAAGCTATTCAATAAGGACATCTTCTCGGCCATGAAGCCAGGAACCGTCTTCGTCAACGTGGGCCGCGGAACCGTGGTGGACGAGGACGCTTTGCTCGATGCCCTGAACAACGGCCAGGTATCTTACGCTTGCCTCGACGTTTTCGCGGTGGAGCCGCTTCCGCGGGACAGCCCTTTGTGGAATCATCCCAAGGTCCTGGTGTCACCGCACACCTCGGCATTAAGTACAGCCGAAAACCGGCTCATCACGGAACGTTTCTGCAGCAACCTGCGCACATTCCTGGACGGCGGCGAACTCCCCCACCTGGTTGACCCGGTCCACTTTTACTAAGCCGGAAACTACCATCCTGTGGCGGCAAACCACCTCTCAGACAAGGTCTCGGTCATGGTCCTGACATAGGTACTCGAGAGGTGGTTGTCGTCGAGGTAGACATACACGTTGCCCACGATGCCCGGACAAGACGTGCCGTCGCAGATCAGGTCCGTCATGTCCAGGATGGACAACCCCGTGAAAGTACCCTCCAACTGATCCAAGGGATTGCTTTCAGCGAGCACCGACGACTGGGCTGGACGGCAGCGTGGGTCCTCCATGCCGGACGCCATGGCGCACTCACTGGGGCTGAATGAGAAGCGCGGGTTGTCCCTCATGGCGATGACCTCAATACCCTGGTCAGTGATCTCGCCCACCAGTTCATCGAGTCCCCACGTAAGCTCCTCATCCGGCGAATCCGGCACGCTGGCTGTCCCAACAAGGAAGACAGCATCCGGCTGATGGATGCTGATGTGTTCCCGGACGTTTCGGTTGAAGGCATTGCATTCGTCCCCCACCTCGTCCGTTTCGGTCATGAACGGACAGGCGCCGAACGTGATGGCCTGGACGCGCCAGTGGTGTTCCTTGGCCAGCGGGCCGATGGCTCCGAGCCACTGCAGTGAATGGGACTGACCCAACACAAAGACGGTCTTCCCGGCGTCAGCACCGACGTCGTTCTGCTGGCACTCTGCAAAGAGCACCGGATCTGTTGGGCGGAGATCACCGGTACATGGGCCATCAAGCCTTCCCCAATCTTCGGGAAGCTGCTCAGGGGTGGGCAGTGTCCGCGCGCCCTCGCTAACAAGATCAACATAGCCGGGCAACAACGCCCGTGCCCCCGGGTTATCGTCGGCGTCCTGCGTGGCGATAATGTTCTTCTCCACTTGCTGCTGGTAACCAAACTGCACCATCGGTGTGGCGGCGACCGCCAAGCAAATCAGCACCGCCAAAGCCAGACGTCGACGTTTGGCTTCCAGCCATCGCCATGCGCGCAGAGGCCGCTCCACAAACCGGGTGGTGACGAATGCCAAAAGCAGGGAGGCACCCACGATCAAGGCACCGGTAATCGCATCGGCATGGTCTTGGCCAATCCACACCAGAGTGATCACCAACAGCGGCCAGTGCCACAAGTAAAGGGCATACGAGGTAGAACCCAAGCCCACCAACAGCTTGGACGAAAGAATGCGGTCCACGCCCAGGCGGCTTCCTGATTGCCCTGCGATGATGACGGCCACCGCCGCCAAGGTCGGCCATAAAGCCACGAAGCCAGGAAACGCGGTCTGTACCTGAAGAAGGGCGCCACAGCTCATCATGGCAGCCACTCCTACCCAACCAAGCACGCTTCGCAGTCCGCGGCCGGGCCGAAGATACGGAAGCAACAGCGCCACGAGGGTGCCCAAAGCAAACTCCCACAGCCGTGCAAATGTATCGAAGTAGGCCAACTCCTGATTGGCGGCCGTGAAATAGACCGAGTAGGCCAGTGATACTGCAAAGATCAGCCCGAAGATTCCCAGCAGCACGGCCCGATACCGCAGGCCAAAACGACGGCACAGCCAGGCCGTGGCAACAAAGATGGCCGGCCATAGAATGAAAACCTGCCCCTGGATGGACAGCGACCAGAAGTGTTGAAAGGGGCTTGCCAGGCTGTGGTCTGCCGCGTAGTAGTTGACCACCTGCCGCTGGAGCAGCCAATTTTGGCCGTAGAACAGCGAAGCCCATCCCTGGCTGACTATTTCAATCCAGCGGGTGCGCGGAATGATCACATAGGTGGCCGCCAAGGTGGCAAGCAGAACCACGACGACGGCGGGCAACAGGCGCCAGAACAGGTGCAGCCAGTGCCGCACCAGTGATACAGGCCGCGCATCCTCATAGCGGCTGACGAATTGCAGCGTCATCAGGAACGCCGAGATCAGCAGGAAGACGTCCACGCCGCCGGAAACCCGGCCGAACCAGACGTGGTACGAGACAACCATGAGCACGGCCAGGGAACGCAGGCCCTGGATCTCGGGCCGAAACTTGGTGTTTCCTCCCCCGGCCTGGACCTGCCCGGGACTTTCCGGTGATGCGAGGCCCTTGGTTGCCGTCATCGACACACTCCTCTTTCGCTGCACCAATTCTGCACTGCCACCCGTGAATTTCCACCCCACTCTGAGCGACTCATTTTGTGTTGAGTCGCAAAGCAGCGCGGCACCCTGTTGAAGAAGCGTGCCGCGCTGCTTAGTGGTTGTGTATTCCTTGTGCAGGTGCTTCTGCGGAAGCTACTTTGCGTCTTCGGTACTGACGAGGTCCCTGCCTGCCGTCTCCGGGGTGAAGAACGTAGTCACAAAGGAGATGAGCGCCAGGACCAGGGAGTAGATGGCCAGGACCAGCCATGAGTGGTTGGTTGCGGCCAACATGAGCGCCCCGAGCAGCGGAGCGAGGCCTCCGGCCAAGACGGCTGAGATTTCACGGCTCATTGCAACACCGGTGAAGCGGTATTGCGACCCGAACAGCTCGGGCAACAGCGGGCATTGCGGGCCGAGCATGGACTGGACACCGATTGCGATACCAACCGCCATGACTACCCACACCAACGTGACGTTGCCCAAGGTGACCAGGTAGAAGGCAGGGATGGCGATGATTGCCTGGAACAGTGCGCCATAGCGATAGACAGGGACACGACCGAACCTGTCTGATAAGGCGCCGAATGTGACCACCATGACGGCAGCGAACCCGGCCGCGATCAGCAAACCCACAGGACCTATGGAGTTGTTGCCCGCGAAGACGCCTGCCGGCATGCTCATGAAGGACACCAACAGCGCGGAGTAGATCGAAGAGTTGCCGTTCTCTCCCATGCGGAGACCGATGCCAAGCAGCACGTTCTTCTTTGAGTGCTTCCAGAGCGCGCCGATGGGGTTCTTGACCACGTTCTTGTGCTTCTCCAACTCTTGGAACGCGGGCGTTTCCTTGAGCTTGAGGCGGATGAAGATGGCCACGGCAATCAGGATGAAGCTGGCAAGGAACGGTACGCGCCACAGCCAGCCCTGAAGGACGGATTTGTCCGCCATCGCGATCAGCGCGAAGGTTCCGGCGCCGAGGAGTGTGCCCAACTGGATGCCGACAAACGGCAATGAAGCGAAGAACCCACGACGGCGGCGCGGAGCTACTTCCGAAATCAACGTTGTCGCGCCGGCCTGCTCAGCCCCTGCACCCAGGCCTTGGATGATGCGTAGCGTGACCAGCAGAACAGCGCCGAGCATTCCGGCCTGTTCGAACGTGGGGAGAAGCCCAATGGCAAAGCTCGCTGTTCCCATGAGCGCGATGGTCAGGATCAGCACCATCTTCCGCCCGAAGCGGTCGCCGATGTAGCCGAAGATCAACCCGCCGAACGGCCGGGCAGCAAAGCCAACTCCGTAGGTGGCGAAGGAGGCAATCAGAGCACCGTCCGGGCCGAGCGGTGAAAAGAACAGTGGGCCGAAGATCAGCGCCGAAGCCAAGCCATAAATGTAGAAGTCGTAGTACTCCAGCGCGGAACCTACAGAGCTGGCCAGCGTGGCTCGCCGGAGCTGTTCCGGCTCAACAACAGCGTCGTCAGCCTCAGCCGCGAGCTTTTCATTTGCACGAGTTATCACAAGCACTCCCTCAAAATCACCCCGGGCCCCCGTTGGCCCAGCGAGATAGTGATGGCATCACCGCCAAGATCACTATGATGAACAGCGTACAGCTTGTTGAACGCGCTGCCAAGGTTGTAATCAGATTTATTTAGAGCGAGTGAGAGAGCCTAACCCATGGGATTGCCCAAGGAACGCGCCAACTCCTTGAGTTCCTTGACCACGAGGGCGCCCTGTTCTTCCGAGTAGGTAGCCTTTAGGGCGGTGACAGACAGACCCAGGCTTGGGCCATGGGCTCCATGAGTAGGGACCGGCACGGCCAAACAAACCACACCCACCGTGGACTCTTCATCCTCGAAGGCATATCCCCGCTTGCGGATGGTGGCAATCTGGGCTTTGAGTTCCTCTGCAGTCCTGAGGGAGTTGGCGGTCATGGTCGGCAGCTCCATACCATCAGGGAACATCGCGTCGATATCGTGATCGTGCAGCTGGGCAATCAGCGCCTTACCGACGCTACAGAGCGAGACCGGCATCTTGTCACCAATGTTGGACGTCAGCCTGACCGCTGGGTGGCCCTCATATCGCGCCAGGTAGATGACGTGGTCACCGTCGAGCATCGCGATCCTCACGGTCTCGCCGGAGAGTGTGGGCGCCTGCTCACAATACTTATAGAACTCCTGGACCTCGTCGAGCCGGCTTAGGTATGCGGCCCCGAGTTCCACGAGTTTTCTCCCCAAGGAAAAATCCGCCCCCTGCCTGGTGATGAGTCGCGCTTCTTCCAGCGCCAGCAACAGGTTGGACGTAGAAGACTTAGGGATGCCGAGTTCACGCGACAGATCGCTCAGCGTCAAACGGCCGGACGGGGACTCGGCGAGGACCTCGAGCACTGCGGCAGCGCGGGTGACGGCAGGTGCCGGCGACGAAGCGCCCAGCCCTTCGGAGCGGGTGGTGTGGGAATCGGCCATGATTCTCCTTCGACATCGCAATTCGACTGTCCATTCTGCTGAACAGTACCCATCATAGTGGCATGCGCGTGTACTTGGGCTGTTCAGCTTTCCAAACCCAAAAGTTGGCTGTATATTCATGTTCGAGCTCTCCACCGCGGCATCCCCCAATAGTCGTGGTGGAGAGCTCATCCATTTCCCGGGCCGCAGACTACGCCGCAGCGACTGCCTCGCCCCTGAGGCGCCAGCCCCCACCGGATCCATCCCGCACCAATTCCCAGGTAGCGATACCGGATTGAGGGTTGTTCCCCAAGCGAACCTGGACCTGCCAGACTTCAACATCAACCCGTCCCTGCCCTCGCGGCATCCGCCGGGACCCCTCCCACCAGGCGACCCGCTCAAACCAGCGAACAGGTTCCACCACAATGCGCCACTCGCGGCCGCCCCTCATGACGACCGTCGGGGGGCCTTGCCCAGCCGTGCGGATATATACGTGCTCCATGAAAAAAGCGTAGGGTGTGGGTCCGACATTCAAGACTCTGCCGGAGGAGGGAAACCGGCAAACAAAAACCCCGCCCTTCCAAGCCTTCTGACTTGGAATGACGGGGTTTTCCTGGTGGGTCCTACCGGGATCGAACCGATGACATCCACGGTGTAAACGTGGCGCTCTACCAGCTGAGCTAAAGACCCAAACCGCGGTTTCCGTGCTTCGTAACTTCCTCCGCGCTTCAACCAACGAACAATGACTCTACATGATCAACCGCCGGAAACACCAATCGGCGCAGGATACCGTGGAAGATCCGGTAAAGCGCGTGCCAGGTAGCCCAATGCACCGCTCACTCCCAGTTCCAACTTCAGCGCAGCAAAGTCATCGCCTCGGGTAGTTCCGCGGTTGATGATGACCACTGGTTTTCCCGTTTTTGCAGCGTGGCGAACGAACCGCAGCCCGCTCTGAACCGCCAGCGACGATCCTGCCACCAAGAGGGCTTCCGCCTTATCCACCATCTCGTAGGCACGGGCCACCCGATCTTTGGGGACATTCTCACCGAAGTAGACAAAGTCCGGCTTCAACGTCCCACCGCAGATGGGACAGACAGCCATGACGAACGACGTGATGAGCTCGGGATCCTCAACTGTTGCATCAGCATCCGGGGCCATCTCTACCACCCCGGACTCCAACGCCGCAGCCAGGAAACCAGGATTGATTTCTTCAAGGATCGCTGCGATCAAACGCCTGCTGAAGGTGTGCCCATTGCCGAGGCAAATCACTTGGTCGAAGCGGCCGTGCAGGTCCACCACATTGACGCTTCCGGCGTCCTCATGGAGCCTGTCAACATTTTGGGTGATGAGACCGGTCATCAGGCCGCGACGCTCCAAGAGCGCGACGGCCACATGGCCGGCATTAGGATCGGCATGCCTGAGGTGGGACCAACCGATATGGTTCCGCGCCCAGTAGCGCCGCCGATTTGCCTCACTGCCCACGAACTCCTGAAAGGTCATGGGGTTGCGAGGCGCAGAACCCGGCCCACGGTAATCAGGAATCCCGGAATCGGTACTCAACCCGGCACCGGTGAGTACCGCCAAGCGCTTGCCGCCAAGGATATCCAAGGCAACCCCAAGTGCTTCCAGTTCCTTGGGGTGCAGTTGCGACACCGGAGCGGGGGACATGCTGGCAAATCCAGTCATACCAACTCCGGGCCCGGAATGGCTCATGACTGCTGATCCACCAACGACGACAACGCCCGGCGATATTCAGCAAAGTCCCTTGCCTGGCCGCGCGGATTGACAACGACATAGCGGATGATGCCTGCAGCGTCGATGATGAACGTCCCCCTCAAGGCCATTCCACTCGCTTCATCGAAGACACCGTAGTTCCGAGCCACCGCTCCATGCGGCCAGAAGTCCGCCAGGAGATCGAAGCCAAAGTGTTCATGCTGGGCGTAGGCCCTTTGCACGAACTTACTGTCGACGGAAACCGCCAATACCGTGGCATTCGAATCCTTGAAGGCTGCGATGTTGTCGCGAATCTCACAGAGTTCCCCTGTGCAGATGCCGGAGAAGGCAAAGGGAAAGAACACGACAACAACGTTGCGACCACGGAAGTCCGCCAACCGGACAGGCTCGCCATACTGATTCAACAGCTCAAAATCCGGTGCAAGCTGCCCTGTTTGAGGAATGGTCCCGGGGGCAGGCGCCTGCTGGACTTCCGTCACTTGTTCTTCTTGGGCACCAAACGCGTGGCGCTCCAGTCCTTCGAAACCCCTGCCGATGTAGTGAGGTGCAGTCCGGAGGTGGGGGCGGCGTCCTGGATGTCTGCAGGAGAAACGTAGTTGTCGCGGCCTGACTTTGGCGTCAGCACCCAAACAACTCCACCTTCCTTCAGGCTGGTAAGCGAATCCATCAGGGCATCAACAAGGTCACCGTCGCCATCCCGCCACCAGAAAACAACAGCATCTACGACGTCATGATCATCTTCATCCAACAACTCGGAGCCTGTGACATCTTCGATGTCGTCACGCAAGTCGAAATCGACGTCGTCGTCGTAGCCGCGTTCCTGAATCAGATCCCCATCTTTGAAACCCATTCTTTCCGCCACATTTACCGATGTGGCGGCGTCGGCCTCGCTCACGTTTCCTCCTTTTGCAGTGACTTCCATTACTAACAGCCAACACCCTTTGGGCGTGTGCTTCAAGCCATTGTCCCAGCCACCGGCCATATTCCCCATTCCACACGGTGTTTCGAAGCGATCGGAATTGCGTGCTTTGCGTCACGGGGGCCACGGGGATGTGACATACAACGCCCCTCGGGCCCCGCGGCTACGCATCGTGACGCCGCGAAAGCTAGAGTGGCCATGAGCGCTACTGGCTGCAGGGCGATCGCCCCGAGAAATTCCACGGGCAGCCAAGCGCTCACAAGACCTGCCCGGCGCATCCGACCGGGCTGTTGAAACAGAGATGTCGCACACGACGCATTCACGACGGGCAGTTACCCTGCCGGACCTGAGGCGCCGATGCATGCGCCTAAAGGAAGGTTGGACGTGGCTGCAGGAGAAGAGACCTCAGACATCCTCAGCGGGTTGACTGCCCAGCTGCCTGATCGTGATCCGGAAGAGACCGCGGAGTGGATTGAGTCCCTTGATGCGTTGATCGCGGAGCAGGGTACCGAGCGTGCCCAGTACATTATGCGTTCGTTGTTGCAGCGTGCTGGTGCCCGGTCGGTGGGTGTGCCGATGGTGACGACCACTGATTATGTGAACACGATCCCGGTGGACCAGGAAGCGGAGTTCCCGGGGAACGAGGAGTTCGAGCGCCGGTACCGGGCGTACATGCGCTGGAACGCCGCGGTCATGGTGCACCGTGCGCAGCGCTCGGATATTGGTGTCGGCGGGCACATCTCCACGTATGCCGGTGCGGCGACGTTGTACGAGGTGGGTTTCAACCACTTCTTCCGCGGCAAGGACCACCCCTCGGGCGGGGACCAGGTGTTCTTCCAGGGCCACGCCTCGCCGGGCATGTACGCGAGGGCGTTCATGGAAGGCCGTCTGACCGAAGAGGACCTGGACGGGTTCCGTCAGGAGAAGTCCAAGGCCGGTCATGCCCTGTCCTCCTACCCGCACCCGAGGTTGATGCCTGATTTCTGGGAGTTCCCGACCGTGTCGATGGGGATCGGCCCGATGAACGCGATCTACCAGGCCCAGTCCAACCGGTACCTGCACAACCGCGGCATCAAGGACACCTCCGACCAGCAGGTCTGGGCGTTCCTGGGCGACGGGGAAATGGACGAGCCCGAATCCCGTGGCCTGCTCCAGCTCGCCGCGAACGAGAACCTGGACAACCTGAACTTCGTGATCAACTGCAACCTCCAGCGCCTGGACGGACCGGTCCGCGGCAACGGCAAGATCATGCAGGAACTCGAAGCGTTCTTCCGCGGCGCGGGCTGGAACGTGATCAAGGTCGTCTGGGGCCGCGAATGGGACTCCCTTCTGGAAGCGGACCAGGACGGGGCGTTGGTGAAGATCATGAACGAAACCCCCGATGGTGACTACCAAACCTACAAGGCCGAGTCCGGCGGGTTCGTCCGCGAACACTTCTTCGGCAAGTCCCCGCAGACCAAGGACATGGTCGCGGACCTGGACGACGAGCAGATCTGGGGCCTCAAACGCGGCGGCCACGACTACCGCAAGGTCTACGCCGCGTACAAGGCAGCAACCGAGTTCAAGGGCAAACCCACCGTGATCCTGGCCAAAACGGTCAAGGGCTACGGCCTGGGTCCGCACTTCGAGGGCCGCAACGCGACCCACCAGATGAAGAAACTGACCATGGAAGACCTCAAAGCCTTCCGTGACCACCTGCGCATCCCCATCACCGATGACCAGCTCGACGCGGACCTCTACCGGCCCCCGTACTACCACCCCGGCATGGACGCCCCCGAAATCCGCTACCTCATGGAACGCCGCGCCGAACTCGGCGGGTTCGTGCCCGAACGCCGCCGCAAACACACCGACGTGACCCTGCCCGAGGCCAAATCCTACGAAGTGGCCAAGCGCGGGTCCGGGAAACAACAAGCCGCGACCACCATGGCCTTCGTGAGGCTCCTCAAAGACCTCATGCGGGACAAAAACTTCGGTGCCCGCTTCGTGCCCGTGGTCCCGGACGAATCCCGGACCTTCGGGATGGACGCGTTCTTCCCGACCGCGAAAATCTACAACCCCAAGGGCCAGAACTACCTCTCCGTGGACCGCGACCTCGTCCTGGCCTACAAAGAATCACCCGCCGGACAACTGATCCACCCCGGCATCAACGAAGCCGGCGCCGTCGCAGCGTTCACCGCCGCCGGAACCGCGTACGCCACCCACGGCGAACCCCTGGTCCCGATCTACGTGTTCTACTCCATGTTCGGCTTCCAACGCACCGGGGATTCCTTCTGGGCCGCCGCGGACCAAATGACCCGCGGATTCATCATCGGCGCCACCGCAGGACGAACCACCCTCACCGGCGAAGGACTCCAACACGCCGACGGGCACTCCCCCATCCTGGCCTCCACCAACCCCGCCGTCCGCACCTACGACCCCGCCTACGGCTACGAAATCGGCCACATCATCCGCCACGGCCTCGAACAAATGTACGGACCCGACAACGACGGCACCGGTGATGACCGGAACGTCATGTACTACCTCACCGTCTACAACGAACCCATCACCCAACCCGCCGAACCCGAAAACCTCGACATCGACGGACTCCTCAAAGGCATCTACCACCTCGCCCCCGCCCCCGCAGGGAACGAGAACCGGCCCACCGCGAACATCCTCGCCTCCGGCGTGTCCGTGCCCTGGGCCCTCGAAGCCCAAAGAATCCTCAACGAGGACTGGAACGTCGCCGCCGAAGTATGGTCCGTGACCTCCTGGAACGAACTCAGACGCGACGGACTCGCCGCCGAAGAACACGCCTTCCTCAACCCCGGCCAACCCGCCCGCACCCCGTTCATCACCGAACAACTCAACGGCACCACAGCACCGGTCATCGCCGTGTCCGACTACATGAAAGCCGTCCCCGACCAAATCCGCCAATTCATCCCCAACGACTTCGCCTCCCTCGGAGCAGACGGCTTCGGCTTCTCCGACACCCGCCAAGCCGCACGCCGCTACTTCAAAAACGACACCCACTCCATCGTCGCCAAAACCCTCCAACTCCTCGCCTCCAAGGGAGAAGTTGAAGCAGGTGCGCTGGAAAAGGCGATCGAAAAGTACCGACTCCTGGATGTGAACGCCGGCACAACAGGCGGAGCAGGCGGCGACGCCTAACTGTTGCCGGGTAACTCCCGCGGCAATAGCAACGCCAGCAATAACCGCGACGGCGGCCTTCACCGAAAGGTGGGGGCCGCCGTCGGGCGTTAAGCGGGCTGGAGCATGCCTCCCAAGGACGTGACCAGCAACAACACGAGTTGTAGCCTTCTCACAAATGGAGGTTGCCCGGGATGGGCCGTATGCTCGTTCCATGGCAGAGCCGAGCAAAACAACCACCAAGCGCAAGGCAGCACCTCAGGCATTGTCACCCGAAAAGGCCGAAACCCTGCGGCAACTCCGCGCCAACGTGGGCCAACTGTCCACCAGCACCATGCGGCAACTAGAGAAATCACTGCCCTGGTACGGCCGCCTGAGCTCTGATGAACGCTCGGCCTTGGGCTTGGTGGCCCAAAACGGCATCGCTGCCTTTGTAACGTGGTATGAACGGCCCAGTTCGCCGTCATGGATCCTCACGGATGTCTTTGGCAACGCCCCGACGGAACTGACTCGCTCCATCAGCCTGCAAAAGGCCCTTCAACTGATCCGCATCGTGGTGGAAGTCGTGGAGGACCAGGTTCCCGTGATCGCACCGGAATCGGACCAGCCGTCACTCCGCGAAGCCGTACTGCGCTATTCACGCGAGGTGGCCTTCGCCGCCGCCGATGTGTACGCGCGGGCCGCGGAATCCCGGGGCTCTTGGGATACACGCCTTGAGGCCTTGATCGTTGATGCCATTCTGCGCGGTGAGAACACCGATGCCTTGCGATCCAGGATCGCAGCCCTCGGTTGGAAAGCGCAGGAGCGATTCACTGTAATGGTGGGAAATTCGCCGTCGGAACCAAGCGCGAGCTATGTCAGTGAACTACGCCGTACCGCCGGGCGCTTCGCCGAGGACGCACTGGTGGGAATCCAGGGTGACCGGCTCATTTTGATCCTTGGCGGGGTGCAGGATCGCGACACAGCCTACATCAAGCTCAGTGAGCTCTTCGCGCCGGGGGCCGTGGTTTACGGCCCGGAAGCAGGCTCCTTGCTGGAGGCGAGCAGTTCGGCACAGGCGGCGTTCGCAGGGCTCACCGCCGCCCGTGCATGGCCTTCCGCTCCACGGCCTGTTGCTGCCGACGACCTCCTTCCTGAGCGTGTTGTTTCCGGGGACGACGCAGCGCGCAGGTCACTGATCAAGAACATTTACAGGCCGCTGCTGGCTGCCTCAAATGGCTTGGTGGAAACCCTGGGGACCTACTTGGAGCTGGGGCATTCGCTGGAGGCCACCGCGCGCGAACTTTTCGTCCACGCCAACACTGTGCGCTACCGTTTGAAGCGTGTCTGCGACGTGACAGGCTGGGATCCGCTCCTCCCCAGGGAGGCGTTTGTGCTGCAAACGGCCTTGGTGGTGGGCCGCCTTTCGGCCCAACCGAAAGCTGCTCCCGAACGTCACGCGTCACGTTCACAGAACTGAACCGTTGTAGACTTCCTACAAACTGACCCAGTGAGCTTGGTGTACCAAAACACCAGTGGATCACGTGGCAATTTGGAAAGCTGGATACGTGCTTGCAATCGTCTGCCCTGGACAGGGCTCCCAGACCCCCGGATTTTTGGCCCCTTGGCTGGAACTCCCATCCGTCGAAGGCCAATTGGCCGCACTAAGCGAAATCGCAGGCATTGACCTCAAGGCCCACGGAACCACCTCGGATGAAGAGACCATCAAGGACACCGCTGTAGCGCAGCCGCTGATCGTGGCCGCTGGCCTGGTTGCTGCCAAGTCCTTGTTCGATGTCGAACTCAGCACCCTTCCCGTCATCCTCGCCGGCCATTCCGTCGGTGAAATCACGGCTTCAGCCCTCGCGGGCGTCCTCACGGAGCCAGAGGCCATGACCTTCGTTCGGGAGCGCGCCAATAGCATGGCTGCAGCAGCTGCGGTGACCCCCACGGGCATGAGCGCAGTTGTGGGTGGAGACCCCGCCGAGGTCCTGTCAGCAATTGCGGCCGCAGGCGCCACTCCGGCAAATGTCAACGGTGCGGGCCAAACGGTGGCTGCCGGCACCTTTGAGCAACTGAAGGCACTGGCCGACAACCCGCCAGCAAAGGCACGCGTCATACCCCTCAAGGTTGCAGGCGCTTTCCACACATCCCACATGGCACCCGCTGTCAGCACGCTTGAGGCCCTCAAGCCTTCGCTCTCACCGCAAAACCCGGCAGTTCCGCTGTTGTCGAACTACGACGGCAAAGAAGTAACTGCGGGGCCCGCCGCCGTCGAGAGTTTGATCGCCCAGGTGTCCCGCCCGGTCCGCTGGGACCAGTGCATGGAAACGCTCGTTGAGCGCGGCGTCACCGGCGTTATCGAACTCACCCCTGCCGGGACCCTCGCCGGCCTTGCCAAGCGCGGCATGCCCGGCGTGAAGACGGTTGCCGTCAAGACTCCGGATGACCTTTCCGCCGCTCTGGCACTTTTTGCTGAAATGGAGGGACAGGCATGAGCACCCCGGTACTCAACAAGGCGGCCGTCAACGAGAATGCCCGCATCCTGGGCATTGGCGCCTACCGTCCGGACGTCATTGTCACCAACGACGACGTCTGCCAGTGGATCGATTCCTCGGACGAATGGATCCGCCAGCGCACCGGCATCATTACCCGCCACCGCGCAGCAGCCGACGTCAGCGTCATCGACATGGCCGAAGGTGCCGCACGCGAGGCGCTCCAGCAGGCGGGAATCGAACCGTCGCAGCTGGGAGCCGTCATCGTGTCCACCGTGACGCACCCTTACGCGACGCCGTCGGCCGCTGCTGCCCTCACCGAGCGTTTGGGCGCGACGCCGGCACCCGCCTTTGACATCTCGGCCGCCTGCGCGGGCTACTGCTACGGCGTGGCCCAAGCTGATGCTCTTGTACGTTCCGGCGCTGCTGAGTACGTACTCGTGGTAGGTGCCGAGAAACTCTCGGACGTCATCGACAACCACGAGCGCACCATCTCGTTCCTCCTCGGCGACGGCGCTGGCGCCGTCGTGGTCGGCCCGTCGGACACCCCAGGCATCGGTCCTTCAGTCTGGGGCTCGGACGGAAGCAAGTGGGATGCGATCGGCATGACCCATTCCCTTGAGGACGTCAAGAAGCTCGGCGAGTCGGCCCGGCACTCGGACGAGACCGACGACCTCGCCATCATCTCGGCCACCCAGGATGTCTGGCCGACCCTGCGCCAGGACGGCCAGACGGTGTTCCGCTGGGCAGTTTGGGAAATGGCCAAGGTAGCCCAGCAGGCCCTGGATGCGGCTGGCATCGAAGCCAGCGACCTGGCTGCGTTCGTTCCCCACCAGGCCAACATGCGCATCATCGACGAGATGGTCAAAAAGCTCAAGCTTCCCGAATCTGTTGTCATCGGCCGCGACATCGCCCAGGCGGGCAACACGTCTGCGGCATCCATCCCCTTGGCAACGCACCGCTTGCTCCAGGAGAAACCTGAGCTGAGCGGCGGTCTCGCCCTGCAGATCGGCTTCGGTGCCGGACTGGTGTTCGGCGCCCAGGTAGTGGTTCTCCCGTAGATCGGGACTCGTCCCGGCTACCACCAGCCAACTGAATACGACTTACAAACCCAGACCGCAACCCGCGGTTTGCCCCCTTTCCGGCAGTAGCCGGTACAACGAGAAAAGGAGCCAACAATGGCTAGCAACGAAGAGATCCTGGCCGGCCTGGCTGAAATCGTCAACGAAGAAACCGGCCTCGCCACCGAAGCCGTGGAGCTGGACAAGTCCTTCACCGAGGACTTGGACATCGACTCCATCTCGATGATGACCATCGTCGTCAACGCCGAAGAGAAGTTCGGCGTTCGCATCCCGGACGAAGAAGTCAAGAACCTCAAGACCGTCGGCGACGCCGTCAGCTTCATCGCCAACGCACAGGCCTAGTCCTGACACCAGCTGTGCCGGGCCAGGATTCCTATCCCTGCGCCCGGCACAGCCGCAGTAACACCCAAAGATTTTCTTGCCTCCCCTTGTGAACCGCGCATGCGGGACGGCTATCCGACAGAGAGTGATCGCATGGCACGCAAAGTAGTCATAACCGGTCTGGGGGCCACCACTCCCATCGGCGGCGACGTACCCACAATGTGGCAGAACGCGCTGAAAGGGGTCTCCGGCGCCCGCACGCTCGACGACGAGTGGGTGGCCAAGTACGACCTCCCCGTCCACTTTGCTGCCCGGTGCTCGACTCCGGCACTTGAGGTCCTGAGCCGCGTTGAGGCAAAGCGCATGGACCCATCCACGCAGTTTGGTGTCATCGCAGCCCGTGAGGCTTGGTCTGACTCCGGGATTGAAGAAATCGACCACGACAGGCTCGCCGTAGCATTCGCCACCGGCATCGGCGGAGTCTGGACGCTCCTTGATGCTTGGGACACCCTCAGGGACAAGGGCCCCCGGCGGGTCCTGCCCATGACTGTTCCCATGCTCATGCCCAATGGCGTGGCAGCGGCGGTCAGCCTCGACCTCGGCGCCCGCGCGGGAGCACATACTCCCGTTTCGGCATGTGCATCCGGTACTGAAGCCCTCCATCTGGGCTTGGACTTGATCCGTTCCGGCAAAGCAGACGTAGTGGTGTGTGGTGGCGCTGAAGCTGCCATCCACCCGATGCCGTTGGCCGCGTTCTCCTCCATGCAGGCCTTGTCCCGCCGCAACGACGAGCCGGAGCGCGCCTCCCGTCCGTACGACATCGACCGCGACGGTTTTGTCATGGGTGAAGGTGCCGGCGCCTTGGTCCTTGAGGCCGAGGAGCACGCCATCGCCCGCGGCGCCCGCATCTACGCAGAGCTCGCAGGAACGTCGGTGACCGCTGACGCCTACCACATCACGGCACCGGACCCCGAGGGATTGGGGGCAACCCGGGCTCTGAAGGCCGCCATGTTCGATGGCCGGATCCAGGCCGAGGACGTTGTGCACGTCAATGCACACGCTACGTCCACCCCGGTTGGCGACAAGCCCGAGTACACGGCTCTGCGTGCCGCCTTGGGGACCCACGTGGACAATGTGGCAGTCTCTGCCACCAAGTCGCAGATGGGCCATCTCCTGGGTGCTTCAGGGGCCGTTGAAGCCGTACTGACCGTGTTGGCCGTCTACGAGCGCAAGGCACCTGTCACCATCAACCTCGAAAACCAGGATCCCGAGATCCCCCTCGACGTTGTGACGTCCGTCCGTGACTTGCCCAGCGGCGACATCGTGGCGCTGAGCAACTCCTTCGGCTTCGGCGGTCACAATGCCGTCATCGCAGTCCGGAACGTCTAAGTCCGGCTTTTGCCGCCGTCTCATTGAGACATGAGAAGGGCCCCACCAGCAGGTGGGGCCCTTCTCATTGCTATGGGGAACCGTTTGTCAGCGCTGCTGGCCGACGCTGCTAACCGACCTGGTGCAACCAGCGCACGGGAGCACCTTCGGCTGCATGGCGGAAGGGCTCGAGTTCCTCATCCCACGCTTCACCGAGCGCCAAAGAGAGCTCGTGGTAAACGGCTGAGGGGTCTCCCGCGCCGGACTCGTAGGCGTAGCGGATGCGGTCTTCCGTCACCATGATGTTGCCGTGCACATCAGTGACGGCATGGAAAATACCCAGCTCGGGGGTGTGCGACCAACGCGCTCCATCCACCCCTTGGCTGGGTTCTTCGGTCACCTCGTAGCGCAAGTGGGCCCAACCCCTCAGAGCCGACGCCAATTGCGCCCCGGTACCGGGCGCCCCGGTCCACGACAACTCCGCCCGGAACATTCCAGGCGCGGCCGGTTGAGGGGTCCACTCAAGATCGGTTCGCTTATCCACGACCGATCCAATGGCCCATTCAACATGCGGGCAAAGCGCCGTTGGGGCCGAGTGCACGAACAAGACACCGCGGGTTGTTGCAACAGACATTCCATCCTCCATAGCTGTAGGTACGTCTTCCCCAACGACCTCTGCCTGGATGTTTGCTGTTGCTGCCGGATGCCATGAAACTCATGCGGGCCCTGACAGGCTATTTAGTTCTGTTATTACTAATGACGATATTGGCACAGATCCAACCCTCAACCGTAAATTGAAGGTTTCCCCGTGGTGCTTTCATTTTGCCGTACGCTGCCCGTTTCCGCCAGTGCGGCACTTGCGGGGTCTTGCTTAGGCCCTTGGGTGCGCTTGCTGGTAGCTCTTCCGGAGGCGGTCCACGGATACGTGGGTATAGATCTGCGTGGTTGCCAGGCTGCTGTGACCAAGAATTTCCTGCACGGCGCGCAAGTCCGCTCCCCCGTCCAGCAAGTGGGTGGCCGCGCTGTGCCTGAGCGCGTGCGGCCCGGTGGCAGATGTGTCACCCAACGCCTGCAGCAGCTCGCTAACCACTGCCCGGATTTGGCGCGGATCAACCCGGTTGCCGCGCACGCCCAGGAACAAGGCCGGACCGCTCATGGCTGTCACTACTGCCGGACGGCCCCGCCTGAGCCAATCGTCCACAGCCACGGCCGCCGGAACGCCGAACGGAACGGTGCGCTCTTTGTTGCCCTTACCCAGCACGCGGAGCGTACGTCGATCGGGATCAAGGTCATCGATGTCCAGTCCCGCTAGTTCGCCAACGCGGACTCCCGTGGCATACAAGAGTTCCACCATTGCCCTGTTGCGCAAAGCCATTGGGCTACCGTCAGCGGCTGCAATGTTCAGATCATCCACCATCCGGGACACCTGCTGTTGCTGAAGGACCCCTGGCAGGGACTTGTCCCGTTTGGGCGCCTGCAGACGGACCGCAGGGTCCGTCTCGATGAGTTCTTCCCGGAGTGCCCAGCCCATGAAAGATCGCGCGGTTGCGGCCCTGCGCGCCAGGGTGGCCCGTGCCATGCCAGCCTCACTCTGCGCTCCAAGCCAGCGCCGCAGGGAGCCCAACTTCAGTTGCCCAAGTTCCTGGACTCCCTCCTGCACGGCAAAGCCCAGGAGACTCTCAACATCGGCAAGGTAGGCACGGACTGTGTGCGCAGACCTGGCACGTTCGCCCTCCAAGTAGCGCCGAAAGCCGTCGACTGCATTTTGAAGGGGTGCTGGTAGTGATTGTGCGTCCACCCTTCCCACTGTGCCAGTCGCCAGTACAAACAACGCGTACCAACATGCTTTTACTTGCCAGGCTAGGCATTTTTGGCCCGTTTCCACCCTCCCCGTTCCGAGCTGGCCAAACCCAGCAACCTCAGCCTGCCAAGGCCCGCGCGCACGGCGTCCGTGCTCAGTCCTGCCACCACAGTCAGCTTCTCCACCGAGCTCGTTGACCGGAGAGGAAGAGCGTCCAGGAGGATGAGATCCTCCAGGGACAGGCCATCGTGCACCGCGGCGCCGGAGTCCTTTTCCTCGCTTGCGGTTTCCCCCATGGCCCCGGCAAGCTCGGCAATCTCGCCGACGTCGGTGACACAGACGGCTCCCCCGTCCCGGAGGAGGCGGTGACAGCCTGCCGAGTTGGCACTGTGGATGGGCCCAGGGACAGCGGCAACAACCCTTCCGTTGGTTTCAGCATGGTGGGCTGTGTTGAGGGCGCCCGATCTCCAACGTGCCTCCACCACCACCGTCACTGATGCCAAGGCGGCAATGATCCGGTTCCGTTGGCAGAAACTACAATTAGATGCATGACCCGTTTACACACCACGGCGGCGATGTACACCCGCCAGTCCGAGGACGTAGCGGAAGGTATCGCCAACCAAAAGAAGCGCTGCACAGCGCTGATCGAAGCCCGAGGTTGGTCCACCGGCAGAGTCTACGAGGACAACGACACGAGCGCCGCAAAGCGCCGGGGCCCCTTCGAAAAGGACCCCACCGTACGAATACTTGCAACGGGTCCCGTCCAGGACCAGTGCAACATTAACGGTGCTATTGAAAGATACGCGGAGCGGCCAAAGGGAGCCGAAGCAGCGGAGCCCCGACCGAAGTGCACTGATCACTAACCGACAGCAGCGAACACACTATCACGTGAGCGTTTCCAAGCTGCCTCAACGTCACGGTCAGGCACAGGGATGCGGATGACTGGCAGCAACCCAGCAGCGGGTATAGAAAGGTCTCTCAACGCGTCATAGAAGGCTCGATGCTTTCCCCGGCTCCTAAGCCCGAACGTGGGCGTGTATTTCCCTGCCCATGCAGTGTCGCCCTTTAGAGAATGCCTGCGGCACAGTTCCTTGTACTCGTCTACGTCGAACCCAAGCGGAGCGTCCGGTGGGTAGCCTTCTAACGTTTTCAACCGGTGAGAGGTGAAATGCTGGATCTCGTCCACTTCGATCACGACCCCAGTTTCCTTGTGCATCAGATCGGCTCGTGGCTTTTGGATACGTTTAGCCGTGCGCATCGCTTCTAGATCAGCACCAAGTGCAACAGCGATGGACATGACTGGATCGAAAACAGTGGAGTTATCCGGGAGTCCGTACGGCCCCTTAGTTCCGATCCATGCGAAGCTCGTTCCAGGAGACAAGTAGAGCCCGTCTTTCGCCGCTTCAACAGCGATGCCAACCTCACACTCACACGCCAAATTAGTTCCTCCGATGTAGCTTCTGCCCTCACGGCCTAATGAAACAGTGTGTTTCAAATCGGCGCTTCGAGATATTTATGGCAGTCTAAGCGAATGGGGCAGACAACAGACGCGCGGGTACCGGACGTCAGTATGGCCGGTATCCTGCACGCGATACCCCCTCTTGAGCCCGAAACAAGGCATCTCCCGCCGGGACGGTACAGAACCACTCTTAGCCACATCAAGCATCGGTTCGTCGATCATCCTGAATTCTCGGAATCAACAACCAGACAGGCTATATGGGAAGGCTTCATCAGCTACCTTCAAGCCTGGAAAGAATCCGAGGAACCCTTCGACCAGCCGATCCTTCACACCATCTGGATTGCCGGGAGTTTCATCTCTGATGAGATTGACCCGGACGATATTGACGTATCCCCAGTCTACGATGAAGGCGTAATCAGCGACCTCAATGGCACTCGGGGCATCGGTAAGGTGAAAACCCTGGTCGGTCACCGCAAGAAATTGGTCGAGAAGTACAAAGTGGAGCCCTTCCCGATCCCTTGGCGTAGCCTTGAAACAACGCTCCTACCGACAACACTGCTTGAGCATGAACAGAACTACCTGGCAAAACGAGGTGGACTGGACGACTGGTGGCAAAGGGTTCGGCCACCGGGTCCTAAGGCAGCAGCACTGGCCCCCGACGTAACGTCAGCGCGTGGATATTTGGAGGTGACGTGGTGAGCGAGAGCGTACGTAGCTACCTGGCCCAGCATGTCACTGCCGAAAGGGCTGAGGACGTTCATGCATTTCTGTCAGAGCTGCCGGAGCCTGAGGGCGATGTATTTGAGGTCTTCGAAGAAGCTGAGGACGCAGCCGCCCGCAGAATGCAGCCCGATCTTCCACCTTTCTCTTACCTTGTCATCAAGCTTTCTGGCGACTCCGTTAGAGATGGTGGAGTGAATCACGACATCGCCAACGACTTGCTTGGTCCTATAGGTGCCGAGCTACAAGCTGCCGCTGATCGACCGGCCGAGTCTGAACTGACTTTGGTGCGCATCACCCGAGGCAGCCTGGTACTCCACTACAAACCGAAGCTGCCCCTTACACCGCCTGCTGAGGGACAAGTTGAAGTTGATGTGTCGCCAGTTGATCAGGCTGTGCGCGACACTTTCGACCTACACAACATGCTGGAACGAGGCGAAGCGCCAGCAGCTATCGCGAAGAAGTACGGCGAGAAGAAGAAGCTTCTCAAAACTGCCCGAAAGCTAACGGAGGCACTCGACAAGCACGATCTGAATATGAGCGGAAAATGGCGTTCACCTACGGGCGGGCGCGTGCAATCCAACCTCACTGAGCGTGGCCGCACCTATGCCAAAGGACTCTTCAAGCAGATCGACAAGCCTGAAGAAACGATAGTGACGGGCAGAATCACCGGCCTTGATCTCGATGGCATCGTCACTGTTCAGCAGGTAAGCAAGCGTAAGCGGAAGGTTCACCTAGAAGATCCGGATGACATCACGAGCGGGTTTATCTTGGGCGCGGAAGTCAGTCTTCGAGTCGAAATCGTTGAGGCAACGGATCAGGTGGGTCTTCACGGCCGTGAACATCTGAAGTACATAGAGCACATCCATCAAGAAGAACTGGCTTTTCCTGAGGACGATTAACTAGAAGTAATAGATAATGCCCCGCACATGCAGTGAGGGGCATTTTCTATTCTTACTAGTGATGAACGTCGGTGTCCGACAGCTCTCCGTCTTCGTAAGGACCTAGGAAGCGAGAGCCGTTGAGGTGGATCATGTGGCTTGGTTCGTCTGCCGCCCACGCCTCAGTTTCCCACGCAAGGTCGCTAAGGAACTTACGCATCGTTGCTCGATCCGGGAAGCATGAAACATAGACCAAGCCAGCTGTTGACGATCCAAAGATGGCCTTGAGCTCGTCATAACGCTTGGCATCAACCGGACCGTGAGAGCTAGCTGCTTCCATCAAAATCAACCAGTTGCGGTCAGGCATGTAAACGATCAGGTCGGGGAACTTACCGTGCAGATCTAGCTCGACGCCGAGTCCTGCAAGCTGTTCCTGGTGAAAGATTCCCAGCTTGAGATCGGCATCTCCAATATAGAGAACATGCCCGCCCGGTGTGAACCGAGAACAGAAGTCCTCCACCATGCTCTTGATCAGGACGTTTTGGCCGCCAGCACTCAGCCGCAGCTCAGTGCCATCAGGCATCGTGACCGGCAGGCGTGTCATTTCACGCTCCGCAGCGTACTTGGCGGCAAGCCCTGGAGCACTGACCAAGTACTCCGTAAGAAGGTCCTCGTATTCAGGTGTGCCGTAGGCGCGGATGACTTCAAGGGCTTCAGGAGAGACGCGGTAGTTGTTGTTCTTCGAGTTCGGTGCGCGGTCAGGCATATCGAAGTTGTACTGCACCATGCCCGATGCATAGAACTGATGGAGCGTCTGACGCCGGAAGGTTTCGCGTGTGTTTGGCGCGTAGCGTGCATCATTCCGGTATTCTGCGTTCACCCAGTCGAGGAGCTCCGTCACGCCCATCATGGGATTCTTGGCGTTTGCCCATGAGTCGCTGGGCTTGATCTGCAGCAGCGCCAGGAGAATCGTTGCTGATCGCTCGTTATATTGGTACCTATTAAAACCGAAGCTTCTCAGAATAAGCTGGGCCTCAGCGAGTTTCTGTCCTCGGTCATCTGTGTAATTGAGGTCAATCATTCTCTCAACCAAGTTTTTTTATTCCCCCCAGCCAAGGATGGCCATCACCATCTGATCAATGACTTCCTGTTCCGGAAGCTCACAGGGTTGACCATACCCTAGCTTGCGGAGCTCCTCGGCTGTTGGATAGCGCATTTCACGAAGATCAGTTGCGTTCACTTGAGTGTGACCAGAAAAGGTTCTGAAGTACCGATCGACAGGACCACTATTGAGCCACAGTGAGAGGCCCACCGCAAGGTCACGATCAAGGCCTGCCCCCGCGTGGTGGATGTAATTCAACTTATTGTCGAACGCGACGGCCTTGCCCTTACTGGCTTCTTCCGTCCAGACGCCGGCTACGATTCGCCGCCGTTCTTCCTTCGAAGAGAAGCGCTTCACGAGAACATAGGTTCCGGCTGGAACCAACCAATTCAGATCATCAGGCTTGACGTCATTGAACCACTGGGGCTTCGCGTTCGGCTTTGGATGTTCAACAACACCCTTTTGGACGTTCGTTGGGTACACCATCGGATAACCAGCGGTCGCGTCAGCAAGAAGCATCTCTCGAGAACGGAAATCAACGACACGGCCAGTACTGATGGTCACGCCTAGATCCGCGGGCGTAGTAGGCAGGTCAAGCATCTTCCTGACAATGTCATCGTCTTCAGCACCGACTGGAATGCTGATGAACTGACGCTTGTCACCGGGACGGATAATGCTTGCGTAAGGGACTTCCTTTAGCTTGATCTCGTCCTTGTGGCCCACAGAGATAGAGATCGTCACCATCTCAGCAGGTTCAGCTTTGACGGCATTAATGATGACGTTCTCTTGAAGGACACCCGTGTCAGCGAAAACAGTAGAGCGACTATCGAAGACGTGAATGCGATCAAGAGCCATTGCTCCAAGGAAGAAGGCACGGAACGGTTCAAAGTAGACGCCGTTCATGAAGCTACGCGGGGTGATACCAACGAGCTGTCCACCACTCTTCAGTAGCAGCGCACCTTTACCCAAGAACGCGGCATAGATGTTGGGCGCCTGGACACCTTGCTTCGCCATGACAGCTCGGTGAGGAGATACCCGCGCCAGTTTGGCGTACGGCGGGTTCATGATGACGATGTCGAAGTCATCCGCGAACGGCTCTAGCGGATCAATGAAGTCATCCTGGACAAGCTGAGTGGTCACAGTCACGCCAGCAGCGGCGGCAGAAGTCTCGATGTCCTTGAGCGTAGAGCTCAGCGCTTCGCAGACCTGGATGTCGAGCTCGACCGCAACGAGATGCACTTTCAGCTCGGGTGCCTCCCGGATAATCCTGGCAACCAGCGAGGCGGCAAGCGATCCAGTGCCCGCGCCGGGGTCCAGTACCTTGAGAGTTCCTTCCCTAGGCAAAGCGGGAAGAGACGCAATGAAATCAGCAGCGGCATGGGGAGTAAAGAACTGCCCCAGCGTTGACTGAACCTCCGGGTCCAATTGGCGGATGACGGTCTGCCGTCGTTGTTCAGATTGGACCAGTAGTTCAGTTGCAAGCATGGGTTCCAGTTTACTGCAGACTCTTCAATTCGAACATATGTTCTAATCTTGGTTCCTATGAGACCCAAGCAAGACTCCACCGCCTTCGCCCGCATGATGGTGCAGATAGAAGCCGACACCAACCACCCCAAGCCGGACGACGGCAAGATCATCGAACTGGAGCCTGGCGCTCAACCGCTTGTCCGTGTTGGCGATATTTACGGTCGAGCGATCAAATACACGCGGACCTACGGACTCGTGGAGTGGATGGATGAACGGCGGATCTACCACGTCGAGTGGTTTCCAGCTGATCAGATCAAGCGAGTAGACCAGGAAGCATGGAGAGGGCGACGTATATAGAGAGTGCTCGACACTTCCAGTTGCGCACGGAATAGGGAGCAACGTCAGGCACGCCTTCATCCAAATGAGTCCTATAGGCTCATGTCATGACAACGGTTGGCTTCTTTGACAATGACGAGTTCCGCAACAGCGAAGCGATGCGGGCCATTCGAGAAATGGTTCAGGAGAGCATCGCTCCCGCCCTTGAAAGCATTCGTCAGATCAACGCAGCAACGACGGCACAGATGATGGAGACTCTTCAGCCTGTACTGTCCGCCATGACGGCAGAAGCAACGAAGTCGATCCGCCAGACCGTCCTCTCGGGTATACAGCTGCCGAAGTTTAGCCTCGACCTCGGTACATTGCGGCAGATACCGCTGGGAGACGCAGCGGCAAAAGAAACTGCGCGCTCAATCGACTACACCGGCGTCGCGGCAAGCGTTTCCACGGAACTTGACGAGCCTGCGCCCACGAAACCCGCTGGCCTCGACCCCGACACGATCACCGAACAAAAACTCGATGAGATGACGGCCGACCTCTTCCAGCGCCGGCCAGACCTCGCTCAGAAATTCTACGACGAGTCAAAGCTCACTACGCTAGATCAGACTCAGTTGAAAATCCTGGCGTGGCAGTGGGCGCTGATTGCCCTTTTTGGGATCGCGTTGCTCTTTGCCTGGGCCAAAGCCGATGGGAACATCGACTATGCCATGGACATAGCCTCTACGGCCACGCCGATAGCAGCTGCAGCGTACGTCGGCGCCAGGAAAGAACTTGGTGCCGACGATAAAGATGGCAAGCCAGACGACAAAAAAGAGGGAGCTTAGTTGCTCCCTCTACTTCTCCTGCAAGTCATAGGCCACCCCCGTCTGCACGACCATCATCTTGCAGCTCTCGCAATACCCAGACTCCTGTGCCCGACATATTCGACAGCTATGTTCCTTACGTCCGCATCAGCAATCTCGGTGTTTACGTTCTTATCGCGCAGGGTATACCGCTCATCGTGATTGCAGTTCCCACACCTCACCACAAACTCGAGATGGGTCTTTAGCTTGCTCATGACTTGAGCTCGCCTAGCATTTTGTCGTGGCGGGCTTTCATGGCCTCGTGTTGCTGAATTTCTTATGGGTTCCGTTATTGAATGCCGACCAGGCTGACCATCCGCTGCCCTGGTAGATCCGGTACGCTGCCGCAACGTTCGCCGTTGGGTTGAACCGCTCCTGGTCTCAAATGAGCCGGCCAATGTGCACGCTGTTGACTTGGTAAAGTCCGGCATCATTGCCGCCGTTCGCGTTTGCAGGGTTGCAAGCATCAGCTCGTCCCCCGATCTCCGCGCATGGCACACTGCTACGGCAGTATCGAGATCCCACTCGTACTGTGCGATCAAGTCTCGATAATGTACGCAGCCCCTAGCTTGTATTGGCCCTGTGGCGTCGCCTCGAGCACTCTAAGGCGTCTCTACGGTCTTCGCCGGCTCATTTACCGTCTTTGCTGCTACAACGCTAGCGACGGGCTTTAGCGTTGCCGGTCTTTTGACTGTGCTGCGATTCGGGCGGCCTCATGTTTGATCGTCTGTTCTAGCTGCTGGTTGGCGTGGAAGCCTGCGATGAAGCTTGAAACGATTGCCGCCAGCATGGTGACCGAGATGATGACCGTGCTTACTTTGATTGCCTTAGGTGCCTTTGGTTCTTGTACGCGTGAGTCCTTAGTTGCCTTTGTCATGCCTTGCCCTTTGCCCAAGTGGGCGTTATTTGTTTGTGTTGGCTCGATGAGCCACTTCCGTTCAGGTAAGGGTGGGCATCACCTGAACGGAAGTGGATTATCGAGGAATGGCACAGCTGCAAGGCTGCTAGTAGTAGGGAGTTTTCATCGTTGAGCACTCGCCTTCGACTTGTCTTGATGTCTCCCTTGCGGTGCGATTGCAATCGTTTCGCGCTGTTAAATCTCGCGCTTCAGCGCCCGCCTGATTACTAGCTGACTACACAAGCTCCAAGTGTGACCGATAGCCACTTCTCTAGCGATTCCAATTCTTATGTAGCCAGGCTGCGCACCAGGTAGTTGAAAACAGAAGAACCATTCGAAAAGATTAGTTAGTTTCCTGTTACGCCTGCGTGGTTACCTGGTTTAGAGCCTATGGCGCTAGCAGCAAGGACCTGAACACCGACATCATGATTTTCGTCGATAATAATCGCTTCACACTTGCAGGAAGGGGCCGTCCTCAGGTCTACGGAGCCTTCCGACGCTGTTACTACCAGCACTACTGCGCTCTAATTGTCAATGTGCCGCTCAATGGTCATTACCTAAACACCGTGACGCCATTTCGACTCTTACGTTATCGAGTCTTGGATCGGATCGAACGATCTACTAGGTGGGTTGTCCAGGTAAGGACTATCGAGACTTGATCTTGCCGCTTTGCTGTCCAGCCTTGTTTCGCTGCGCTTTTAGCATGTTTAGATAATAGGCTATTTTAGTTGAATGTTCAATAGTTTTCGTGTTGTGGAATAAGCATCATCAAGGCACCGAGCTCTATTCTGTCTGTAGTGATCAGTACAGTTGAACCATGAGCAACCCCATGTCAGTGCCGGAGATACCCAGCTGGATCAATGACGCCATTGCTGTCACCCCGAGCTCGCTGATGACCCTCGAACAACTTGGGGCCGACGTCAAGAAAATGATGGACACCGGCGGCAACTCGATCTTTGCCGGTATCGATCTCTACGGCGACACTTTCAGTAGCTCCATCGAGAAGCTTGGGCTCGACACCCTGGCTTCAATGGACACTTCGCTGGCTGGGCTGCGTTCTTTCATAGATCCATCACTTGATGTTGTCGGCCTAAACCTCGAGAACTCCCTCGCGGCCTTAGGTGCGGCGGTAGCTTCGACAGTCAACACGAGTTTCATGCAGGATCTGATTGACCAGGCCGAAGCCTTCCGCTCTGAGATCGGAGACTTCGACCTCGATGAACGTGCTGCAGATCTGAAGACTGTTCACCCTGACCTGGCAGCAGCCATCGAGCGTCAACCGTTCATGATCAGCCTCTCCCCGACGGATCGGAAGCTGGTTGCCTGGTTCGTCGGCACCGTTGTAGCTATCTACGTGACCATGGGGATCTTCAACATCAGTATGGACAACGAGGAGTTTGGGCAGCTGCTTAGTGCGTTAGGAGCCGCGGGGCCGCTGGCCGGCGGCGAAGCCGGTAAGGCAACATACAGGGTCTTGAACAAGCTTCCTAAGGCGGAGTCACCGGACGAGTAGACGGTCATGATGAGCAGGGCACCATCCAAGATGTGAACCCCCAGATCCTTGACCGCCAGGACGAGAAAAGCCCCAGCTATGATTGGCCCATGAGCGACAGGGATGGAGATTTGGAGGCCAGGGCAAGACGCATGGCAGAGTCCGAAGAGCGGATCACTACAGCCCGCGCGCGCGCTGAAGAAGCCGCCGCGCGTGCGGAGATCGAGCGAATTCGGGCGTTCGAAATGAAACATGCTCTACAAGACAAAGCGTCGCGAGCAATGGAAGAAATTGGCAGGGCCAAAGCCAGAAGCATCACAACGGTCTATTCGTTCGTGGGTGCATCTCTGCTAGCCATCGCGGTCTACACGCTGATCTCAGTGAGGGATGCACTCCCGACCACTCCTCTTATTGGCATATTTCTGCTCATCGCCTTCTTCGCAGCGTTTGGCACCATACTCTATGGATTCGTCCAGGCACGCCTTACTAGGGAGATAGCCAGTAGTGCTGACTTCCTAATGTCTCTGCAGGATGATGATCCACATGAAGACTCCATTGGTATTCGGCTCCCCCACTCTGGCGGTGAGTACCGCATCGTGACTGTGCCAGGATCGAAATCACGCTACAGCCAGTCTGGTAGTCACGTCGGTGGAAAGTGGACTGTACGGCGCAATGGCTAAGGGCAACCGTAACCGTCGAGAGTTCGACATCTCGAAGATAATGAAGCCGATCAACCCCAACCCCATCATCTGGTTCTTTTTGGTGGGTATTAGCGGCTCCGTAGGCGCTGGCGTTTTGGGCACCGATTTCTGGTCACCCGATTCAGACATCAAGTGTGACGTGGTCATCTCGAAGGCTATCGAGGAACAGAAGGCCGATCCTTTGGTGGATCTTCGATACAGCGGAGCCGCTGAGGAAAAGTGCGGCATCAACAACATCATTGATGAGTGGCCGTAATCTAGAAGTGGGAGCTTAGCTGCTCCCCTCTGGTTCTTCTTTGAATCTCAAAACTGATCGGCAGTTTGCATGCTTACCGTCTATCGATAGCTTCGTCGCGGCTACAACCATTTCTAGGACCGTTTGAAAATCAACATCTAGCATGGTCATTGTGCTCTCGATACGACGATGAAGAACCTGGATGTTTATCAGCACAGCTGCACTCTCGCCTTGTAGCAAGATAGTGTGGCTCATTGCTTTTCCTCCTTATCTTGTTCTTGGGGGCTGGTGAGGGTGGCGCGCACCACATGAACCAATTGCTTCACTGAGTACTCATCGCTAAAGGCGTCTTGCTCGATGAGCTTATTGATGACTTTCTCGGCCATCTCCGTCTCCCGCTGTACGTCTAAACAGGTCTGCGGGCCACTTCCCTGACCTGGTCGTTCTAGTGCCACCAACAAGGGCCAAAGACGGCCTGGGACACCTCCTATGCCCTGAGATAAAGCGAAGATCAGGCGGCACCGTCTCGGCTGTGCAGAAAGACTGGATAGCCGCTCTCAACGGGCTTGGCACTCCCAACATAGAGGCGCGGGTATGTAGAGGCGCTCAAGACGCAATGGACTTTGTGAACGAGCATCTAAAACCAGGACCAAGCTCAGTCTTCTGATCGCGGGGTGAACTCTGTAGCCAACCGGACACAGAGCACATTCCCACGATTAGGAAGTGATTGCAGTGTTCCTCGCTGTGCAAAATTCCCCAGGACGAAGATCGACCGCTTTACAAGGTTGCTATCGAGGGCCTATCAGGGATGAAAGCTGCCGTTGGTGGCTACATCCAGGTCGTTGACCTGACACCGCTCCACGCCTCTCGTCATGGACGAAGAGGGCAAGCTGGCTAGCAAGCCGATAAACCGTTGAGCAACCTTGCTTTTCTGGCTCTTTGTTTCCCAGTGTTCGCCACCGTGACGTAATTGTTGGTGACGCCACCATCGTCGGACTTCCCGACGAGCAGGGCCACACCACAGACGTTCCGGAAGCCGTCACCAAGCTCCTCTTTGCAACCGAGTCTTACAAGGCTGAGTTTCAAACCTATGACGACGCCAACAAGTTCAACGGCAACAGAATGCGGTTCGAGGCTTACTTCGTCGCCGCAAACTACGCACTGGGCAAGGCCGAACCTTGGTCAGCGGTTGAACGCTGCCGAGTAGTTCCGGCTGAGGAGTAGAGCCATGACCGGCGAAAGGCTTACAACGCCCCCACACTGGTGAGATCTCCTCCAGACGGCGCTAGAGCTGCCTGGACAAGCTGGAAGCACGTACAACCGCTTCAGGCGCTTCTCACTGGGCAACCAAGCTCTGCTGATGATGCAGGGCTCATGGAATCAGTGAACACCTACAAGGGCTGGCTTGCGCTGGACCGGCAGGTAAAGAATGGCAGCAAGGCCAAGGTGATCTACGTCCCCATGTTCCGAAAGGAGCTGAAAGATAAGGGCGAGGAAGAGAAACGGCTATCCGGCTTCAAGCTGGTGCCATCAATCTTCGGCGTCTCTGAAACTGAAGGCGAGGATCTACCCGAGTACGAGCCTCCTCACTGGAGCAAAGAGCTAGCGATGAGCAAGCTCAAACTGGTGCAAGTCCCCTACGAATCGCTGGAAGGCAACTCTCAGGCCTACTCCATAGCACGGACGTTCGCGATCAACCCGATTGCGGTCTATCCGTTCAAGACGACGCTGCATGAGTTCTCGCACATTGTGGCTGGGCATACCGTGCCCGACCAGATGGACGAGTACCGGACCCACCGCGGACTTTGTGAGTTCGAGGCGGAAGGTTCGCCCACCTGCTGATGAATGAGCTTGGTTCAACGGCCCAGTTCGATGCAGCAGAAAGCCGTTCCTACATTCAGACAGGGCTCCAAGGTGAAGAACCACCTGAGTCATCCGTGAAGCGAGTCTTTAGTACGGCGGACAAAATCTACCGTGCGGGACTGGAAGAACCGGAAGGAGATGAGCCCGTTGCCGAAAGGACTGTTGATTCCAGTGGACAACTCCAAGCCGCTTGAGGTCTGCGTGTTTGCGGATCTTGAGGAAGCTCTTGGCGGTTCCGTTGAGCGCTTCGCTATCAGTCGTCTGGACGCCTCCCTCATCCAGTTGGAGAGTGGGCCTTACCTTGATCTACCGACCAACCGAAGAGGAACGCTGATCCGATGGGCACATGCCACCTTCACCAAAGGCAAGCATGCAACTGTGGGTGATGTCGTTCTACTAGGGCGGTTCGACGACCAGGGTAACTACGAGGACGTGCCTGAGTGGTTCGAGAAGCTCCTGCTTGAGACGGAACACTTCATAGTGCACGCACAATTCATTGAGGACATGCTTTGGCGACAGCACGAGCGCGTCTTTGATGATTGGCAGCAGGCCTACACCTCAGTCCTTCTACATGCACAGAGGAACGCGTTCGTGAATCATGTGCGTGTCTCCTGCATAAGATCGTGGGATCAGCCTCACTCCCTCTGTGGAGCGGGGCTTTTCTCTTGTCCTGAGGATCATGGAGCAGCTCCTGCTATGGCACAAATGAAAAGACCCCCAACTGCGATAAGAATCGAGCAGTTGGACGGAGCGTGTTGGATGGTTTAGTCAGAGTTGGGCTTGAATCCGTTGCGACGGCCGCGAATATTGTCCGCGTTGGCCAGGACCTCAGCAGTGACAACCTTCTCGAAGTCGGACTTGCTGACAATAATCTCTTCACTCGTGCCGTCAGGCTGACGTAGTTCAAGCTCAACCACGTTCGTCACGCGCTTGAGCCCGGCCAGTTCTTCAGCAGAAGCGTCGAACAGCTTTCCAGCACTACGGACGACGACAGTGATCACCTTGTCGTCGGCCAGGATCTCACCACTGATATCGCTCGTGCGAATTGACTTGCATCCCACCTTTTTCAAGGTATAGGTGCTAGCAATCGCGTTTTGCGATCACTACTGCGCCTATTTATGAACGATGGGCTTCAATTAGTCATGAGAATTTTTATTATATAGAGATAAATGAATAGTTTTGATCTCAGCAACTACCTGAAGCGATCCACTTTTTCAAGCGAAGTTCCTCTTTTAGTTGCAGATCAAAATGCTCTCGCTCGAATAAAGGCGAGGATCAATCCCCAGTAGCCTTCTTAATAAGCCTAGGGCGATAGCCGACCTGCTTCTTCTTTATCCACTTCTTACGATGGCTTGGAACAGCCCGAAGAGGCATAACGCGCTCATTGATCACGACAGGCCAAGCGGCGTAGCCATGTTCCAAAAAGCTTCCATCTAGGCCACAGGATAGGAGAGTGTTGACAGTTGTCTCTTTGCGTACGTCGTCAAGGACAGTTGCACTAACAGCTGATGGGGTGTTGCCCAGGAAAGGTGGCGTCGATATGATCGACTCCCCACTGGCGTTGAACGTCCCTATGCCCTCAGTATTGTACATGAACACGAACGACTGGTAGGCAGAAGGACGGCCAAAATACTTTCGCTCCGCATAGGCGTAGGTAGAGGCACCGCGTGCTTCTATCTGTCCATCTGGCTTTTCTACTACTTCCGCAAAGTTTGTGTGACCAAGCGTTCCCTTGGTGAGACCGAAGGTTAGTTCGCCAAGATCTAACTTGAACTTGCGGTCCAAAACGGTAACGGACCAAGCGGCAACGGCTCCATCCTTCACGCGAGCGACGATCCAGGCATGGTTGGTCAAAAATAGATAGTCGGTCGATCCGCCTTCATATGGCGCGCCGTGTTGCATGATCGGTGTTCCGAACAGCGTTTTTAAGTGGTCGACGGTGACACCGACTGCCATCTTGGTTAGCCGACGCTTCAACTCCTTGCGACTCCCCCAGCTACGCTGGTATCTGTTCCTGATTGAGTTGGCAAAGGGACCAGCTGCAGCCACCGCAGCAAAGACTGTGGCAAATAGACCGAGTGCGTTCCAACCATCCATCAGAGTTTGAATACCTGACGCTTTGACGTATGCCGCCAGATGACGTGGTCAAGCTTCCGCGGCTCTGCGACGTAGAGGTCCGCGATGTCTGTAATCAGTTGTGCTGCCTCCATGGGACTGAGCCTGGTACGGAGCCCAAGGTGTTCGGTCATGAAGCGGATGACCATACGGTCTGGTTTGACTGATTGAAAGCCTGCGAGGATCAGAAAATAATTGAACGTCACGCCCGACGACTGGCTCGGAAGTTTCAGCCATGCCTTCTTGACCCGCTTCAGATGCGGATCTTTCGCGTGCTCCTCATGAATGTCTGCAGTCGTCAAAATGGGGCCACCTTCAAGCGCGCTCAGCGCCAAGACGGCTCGAAGTACGACTTCTGCCTTCAGCATCGCTCCTGGCTTCGTGTGGGCTGGCTTGTGGTTGTTCACGGCCTTAGCCCACCCTGTACTTCCTCCGAGCCTCTCAAATGATGACAGGAGCTCTGTGAAGCCATCTTTGTAGGGATCGGCACCCTCAGCGCGTCTCATGGCCACATAGGCCCGCACTACGTTGATGACGCTCTGATAGCTGGAGCCGGTCGAGAAGATGGAGTCGATCACGCACAGAGCCAAACTATGCGGATATCCGTCGGCTTCAATCCATGTCGATGGTGTGCCAAAGATCGCACGGCAAGCCTCAGTTAATCTCGGCAGCTCTTCGCTGTAGTCATTCCCCATGCTCGGACTCTAACAAGAACCGCTCCCACTCCGGATCACGGCTCAGATAGTGATACCAGCGCAGCTCATCCTGAGCCTTCGGGTTCATGGTAAAGCCCGTCTCAGGGTTGAAAGTGCACAGGGGTTCACTCCCCCACACCTCCAGCGAGTAGACGCCCACCTCTGCCCCGTTTTGAGGATCAGTCATCAATAGCGAGCCCGGGGTGCTTGAATCTCCATGTACCCGGAGTCCAGCTCCTCATGAAGACGTCGTCACCCTGGGTGGTCTCTAGCTCTCCGAGGTTGCTGGCCCTGTTTCTGCTCAGCGAGAGTTCGATAGTCAGCGGCTTCATCGAGTGCAGCACCTCCATAGTGACATGTACTTCCAGTTGGTCCGCTTCGGCCCACAGCTGCAGATTTTCCGGCTTAATCCCCCGGACTGCTAGTTGGTACGGAACTGCGCGCGGCGCTGTGACGGTAACTCCGTCACTTTGCCTCTGGTACTGGATTTGCGACGGACCGGTAGGCACTCTAGCAGCCTCCATTGGTGGCACTACTTGGAGGTCAAACTTGCTGTCTTGAATAGTGACCTGACCGCGCATCCCATGTGCCGGGAAAGTGACGCTGCCTTCACCGTTGTGTTCGACATAGATGCGCAGCTCGCCCGTGCAGTTGAATTCTTGGTTGTTCGGGTTCGTCGCTGGCGGGAAATACTCACCATGAAGACTGGCCTCCAGTACGACAATTTGCGGCAAGCGCACCGCAGGTATGAGTATGCGCAGGAGCTCGTCACGTCGAGCGCTCCTGGTACCAGTACCTTCACGCATAGGCACTTCTAGGCTTGGATTCGCGTTACCAGTCTTCACGACATACGGGGCACGGTCGGAAGCGAAAGCCACGGCAACAACATGTTCGCCGTTCTCCCCAACTGGAACTGAGATATGACGGATCATTTCTGGCGGAGTGTGGTCGAACCGAGGCATTATCTGCCCCCACCAGTCAAGGACGTCCGTACCAGAGACATCGAAAACTTCCGCTGTCTTCTCATCGATTCCGATGATGTAGACGACTGGATCACCGCCAGCTCGGTTAAGACTTCCGGCCAGCTGACGAGCTTTGCTGTCTTGCGGCCAGTCACGCTTGCACTCAATCAGATCGTGCTCAGCCAGCTGGCCAGCACGAATCCGGTCAACAGCGGTGATCACTCGGGACTCAAGGTCAATTGCGCGCATCCACTAACGCTACCTAAAAGCAGTGACGTTCCCGTCGCATCGTTGACTTGCCAGCGTGGTATGTCCTAAATTTGACGCCTCGTCCAGGAACAACACGCCCCGATGTGAACGAGAGGCCGCTCCGGGCCGAGGAAGCCCCGAGCCGCCGCCGAAGATTGCGGCGGCGGTGGCACTGTGGTGGGGATTTTCGAAAGGCGGCCTGCGGACGAGCCGCACCGTAGACGACTGGACAGCGGCCAACGATTGGATGGCCGTAACCTCCATGGCCGCTGTATCAGCTAAATCCGGGAGCAGGCCCGGCAAGCGTTCAGCCAGCATGGTCTTGCCTGCCCCCGGGAGTCTATGTGAGGGGTATGTTTTGGGCTCATAAACGAGGAGAAAAGATCCCTGCTAAATCAGCACAATCGGCCCCATCCCACTGCGATCACCACATGCTCACTAACTGTCGAGTTCCGACAGCACACGCGGGCCAAACTCGCCGTCGAGGGTGAAGGAAAGAGTTGGTGGTGCATCCGCGTAGGTTCCCGGAACTAGAGGCTCGTCCCTGGTTCGCCGCCGCCCGGATTTCGGTGGTGGTCACAGGAGGCTCACGGGCAGAGCGCTCCGATGCCGTTGCCTGCGGTTTTCCACATAGACCAAGACGCTTCTTCCCGAAGTATGGCCGGCCCCTGGTGTACGCACGAGGAGTGAAGTAGTGGGTCGCTACGACTCGAACATCGCCAACGCACGCGAGATGCTGGCAACTGCCGAGGCAGAACTCAGTAGTGCCGTGCAGTCAATGGCGACGGCTGCGTCTGGCGTGAGGGACTTCGTCATCAGCAACAAACAGCAGGCGGTTGACGAAGCCAAGAGCATGATCGAGACCTTCGAAAGGGCCAACGACTGACTAAGTAGGGGCGCAGCAATCATGAAGGCTGGGCCCCTACTGGTCCTGCTCCAAGACTGTCGGCCCCTGTCAGTAGAGTTGAATCATGACTGATGACAGCGCCACCAGCGCTCACCACGCCGCGAAAACCGCCTACTTCAACTTAGGACTTAATCCGGCAGCTGTGACCTCGGGAATCAGCAAGGCGTACTTTGATGCCCTGGCTCCCAGCGTTGGCTCGCTCGTTGGTCCTACGTTTGCAGCTAGCACGATGAACATCGGTTCAATAATCGCTCAATCGATCGACACGCCAGGTATCCGCTCCCACATCGCCGCGTCGTCGCCCTCTTCAATTATTGCCAGGCAGCTGGCACAGAGTTACGAGTCCTTTGGTAAGCAGTTCGCTCCATCCATCGCGCAGATGTACCCCGTGCTCCAGATGGCCGGCCTGATGGGCAGCGACGTCGAACTTCAGAAGACAATCTCATTGCTTACCAACACGGTGGCTCAGTCGATCAATACTTCGTTCGCACGGAATCTCCTGTCCCAAGCTTCGACACTCCGCGACGAGTTAGAGAGCGACGACTTCGATGACATCACCGCGGACTTCTTTGACCAACAGCCTGAGGTCGCTGCATCGATCGAGCAGCTTCCGTTCCTGGTCACCCTGTCAACGGCCGAGCGCAGGCTGATCGTCTGGTTCATCGGAACTATCGTGGCCATATACGTCACCATGGGAGTCGTGAATATCAGCCTGGATAGTGAAGAGTTTGACGCACTGCTGGGCGGTCTCGGGATCGCCGGCCCAGCTAGCGGAGTAGTGGCGGGCAAAGTAACGGGAAAGCTTCTGGATAAGTTGCCGCAAGCAGAGTCATCAGAAGAGCCTGACGATCTGTCCTGATTGTCGGAGGCTCACGCAATGATCCAGTGGTGAACAAGTTTGATCCCCACGGCTTCATCCGCAGAGGCGTTGGTGTAGTGAAGTAGTCAACTGACAGCCAGACCGCATGCTAGCAGGCAGGCCTGCGGTGGAATGAGACATCGATCACCGAAATCGTAATGTCCCAAGCCGCGCGCGCCGTCACCGTCGTTCTGTTCACTCAGCCAGCCGAAGCTCTCAGTGGTGCCGACTGGGTTTGGTGGTGGGTCGATGCCGCAGGTGCGTACGGAATGCTTGTCCAAGCGAAACGCGTGACCGTGACAGGAAGTGGGTGGAGCTTTGGTTTCGACTACCAATCGAAACACGAGACGCACCCACAACGCGAGATGCTCTCATCCGCTGCAAAGTCCGAGAGACGCCGCATAGGATAAGAACCATCGCGAGAGGACCCGACGTGGAAGCTTTCTGGGATATGCCTATTGAGGGTGCCGCACCTGTTCGGGAGGGGAATGAGGCGCATGCTGACGTCGACATGCCATTGATGCGTCGGGCTGCAAGAACACTTCCGCACCTTCAGCCCTCCGATATGAAACTGCTCATGGATGCGCTGCAGCAGCGGCACGGTGCCGAATATCGTATCTGGCAGGAAATCGCAGCGTTTGACCAGGCGACAGTTGAATTCCTGGACGACACTGAGCACAAACCAAATGGCGCGATTTTGGACATCGCCCAGCACATTGGGACAAGCCTTGACGAGATCTTGCGGATCGCCCAACGGGACGAGGAAGAATTTAGGACGCGTGCCCGGGTATCGAACGCCGCGTTCAATATGACAGACCTCGGCGCGCATGCACTTATCGGGCGGCACGCGTTTTACTCGACGGAAGAGATGAGCGAGGTCATTCTCTCCGGTGCCACGCGTGACATCCAACATCTGGCCCTGACACCCGCGGACTTGCCCTCACCACAGGGTTTCCTTTTCATGAGCCGCGCCGACGGGACAAGCGTTGCTCTCTGGTGGGCACCCGGACCGGACAACAGGGTATGGGTGGCAACGAAATCGAACAGGCTCCTCGAGAGATGGCTGACAGCGGAGCCGACAGACAACCCATACCCGCTCCACCCGTACGCCATGGCACAGCTCTCGGATCCCCTGTCCGATGAGGCTCCTGTGGTGCAGGACCTGTCGCTGCCGTTCGCCACACTTGATCCGGTCCCTGACGCAACGCCGTTTGACGACGCCAATGCCACGCATGTGCTTCCGATTCTTCTCTCTTTCGCCCACATGATCCGGCAGGACATCGCAGACGTAGGCACGGTGACGACAAGTCCAGCCCCTGTCATAGATAAGCGTGGCCGGAAACGGTACCGGAAGGACACGATCACCTACCTGTCCGTAAAGCGGCAAAAGGGGTACAAGGCCTCCCCTCCCGGCGGCCGCGAGTATTCCCACAAGTGGATAGTAAGGGGTCACTGGAGGCGCCAGTGGTATCCGTCAGAACAGCGGCATAAGCCAAAGTGGATCATGGAGTACATCGCGGGCCCGGCAAGCGCGCCATTGCTGGTCCGGGACAAGGTCACCTTCGTGAATCGTCCGGGCGACTAACAGCTCTCGTTCCCTGCAGAGGATTCGAACCTACAACTTTCCGGTTCCAAAGACCGGCGTGCTGCCAGTTACACCAACGGGGACCGGCAGTTAGACCGTTGCCGCCTCCAGCTTGGCCGGGGCGGCGCTTGCGAGGTAGTGCTCGACGCTTGGGCTGCGACGCAGCCGGAGGCCGCCGCCGTGATGGCCTGGCGGTATGTGGGATCACACGACGTCGGCCACTGACCCCGACGCAAATTGACGAAGCAGTGCGCCTATATGATTCTGGGGCATCCCTGGCTCGGGTTTCCCAGGAAATCGGGGCGGCTCCAAGAACGATTCAGCTGAGACTGAGGCTGAGGGAGCGGGGGGACCCAGACCGGGATAGGACTGGGCGCAACCGGTAACCCTCACCAATCCCCCGAAGGTGAACTTCGGGGAGATGCTGGACATTGCACTCCGCTCACTTGTCCGGGCCACGGCCAGGCCAGCGTAGGCTATTCGAGCTATAAGTGCCTGACTTTCTTGGTTGGCCAGTAGAGTCATCTTTAGGCCACGAGATCGTCGACTTCGAGGAGCAGATTTGAGGATGGGGGCCAATGTCTGATTTCCAGACCGGCGGGTCTGCGCATCAAGTGCCGGGTCTCCAGCAACCCAGCCTCCTTTCGGGCAAGACGGACGCACTCGCTGAACTCACGTCAGACAGATCTGGGTACGAGACATTTTCAAGATACCGCTGGCAAGCAAAACAGTCAGTGTGGCAATGGCTAACCTGCCTGAGTTCAGTTGATCCGCCCGCGGCAATTGTTTGTGAGCACGTCGAAGACATAGTGATCGTCTATAACTCCAAGCTTCGTTTCGCGCAGCTCAAGACCCGTGACAAGGGATCGTGGAGCGCCAGTAGGGTGTGTTCAGAAGGGCACGGTATCGACGCCTTGATCCGTTCGTTTCTGGAAGCCGAAACGCACGGCCTACACGAGGTGAGTACCTTTGAGCTCTGGCTGGAGGGACCAATGGCCGAGGCACGGGAAACTGTCAGTTTCTTCTCCGCCCCGCCGGTGGCCGGCCCCAAGCTCCGCAGGAAGATCATGGAACTTGGAATGCCTTCCAAAAAACTGGATAGCTTCCTTGACCGACTTGTCATTAAGCCCCAACAGCCGACTCGCCTCCACATCGATGCCGTGATCTTGCAGTACATTGGAGCCCTTTGGCCCACCCTTACGACGCCCGAGCGGGAGAACCTGTTCAGTACGCTTCTTGTGACCGCACAACAAGCTCAAGCTAACGAGCCAAGTCTGTCCAACGTCGTGGCTCGTCTTGCCGAACAGATCCATGATTTACCGGCGAATGCCCGCGACTCCGCGAGCATCGAAATGTTGGGGTTGGGAGCCCTCACTAATCAGACATTAACAAAAACATCCCTTATGTCTATCGTTCCGCCTCTTCCGGACAGTTCTCGAGAGGACCTCCTGACAAGGATCAGAAACGGGGAAGTGACGTCTGCCCTGGAATTAAAAATGCGGGCTGCCGGTGTCTCCAAGCAAAAGATCGATATGGCCCAAGGACTACGCGCGGATGCTGAGATAGGTCGCCAAGAAATCCTTGGAAGTCGGCCGGACGGCGGTGCTGTTCTCGCGGGTCTGGAGAAACGAGTTCTTCAAACGGCCGAAGCAACCGCTGCGCGGGCAAAATTGATGGCCGGGGGCAATCCTGCAATCGCAGCACAGCCTGGGGAGTATGTCGTTGCTGAGCTCTTGAGCCAACCGATGCATCTCGCTTACCTCGACAGCGACAGGATTTTTCAATCGGACAGTAGCCTAGTGTTCGGATTTCTGTGCCACCTTTCTGATACCTGCAAGTATTGGTGGCAAGCATCGTGACCGAAAACCAAGAACCACACCTCGATGAATCGCAGGCAGGCCCGGCCTCGAGGTGGCAGCAGTTCCGCGCAACCCCTGAATCAGAAGCACGCCTACTCCTGCTTATCGACGGATTCAGCAGGAAGACGACGGGCCCTCGGACACTAGAAGGACGAGTAAAACTCGCGAAGCTTGACTTCCTCCTTCGATATCCACACCACCTTGCACGGGTCCTGGAGCGACGAAACGTTGACTCGAGGACGCGAACGGAAGTTGTCGATGTCGAGGACACCGCACCAATAGACAGCCGAATGATGCGCTATAGGTACGGTCCATGGGACCCGGCCTACTACGCACTATTGGGGGCGCTGATAGGACGGAACTTGATTCAGGCCCTGCCCCTGTCGGGAAGCAGCGGATTTGGCTACCGTACGACCGCCGAAGGGGAAAGGGTAACCGCAAATCTAGCAGCGGATGATTGCTTCGGCGAGCTCAACGCTCGCATCAAGATTCTTCGTCGCCATCTCGACTTGTCCGGAACGGCCCTCAAGAACCTGCTCTATGACCTGCCCGAGGTTGCAGATGCCACATGGAAGGAGGACATACAGTGAACACGGCCCCAAGCGGTAACACTCGTGACTCGACGTCCACAGCAGTTTCCGCGTCGAAGGATCATCGTCTACGCATTGTCGAGGTCGAGTTGCTGGGCGGCGGCCGCAATATTCAGCTGTATCCATCTTTGAACTTCGTTCGCGGAGATATCACGACCGGTAAGACAACCTTTGTTCGATTGCTCCGGGCCCTGCTGGGCACAGTGCCAGACGTTCTGCCACCTGAAGTAGGACTCGTCCGGGCGCTGCGAGGGACAGTCCAGCTTCGCAGGAACACTTGGCAGGTCTATCGTCCGCTGGTAACCACACGGACCGCGCCTGTTGAGGTCGCTCGCTTTGATGTCGACGACGACACTCTCTCACAAGAGGCGGTCCGCCTGCCGGCTTCAGGCGCCGAAGCATCCTATAGCCGGTTTCTCCTTGATCAACTGACTCTGCCCGCTGTGAGCGTCCCCGAGGCTCGAACCGACCCCACCTCGAGGTTGTCTGCAGTCAGTATGACCGATTGGCTGGGTTACTGCATCGTCACCGGTGATGAACTGGATTCGGATGTATTCGGTCACAAGGACCGCTTCAAGAACCAAAAGCGACGGTGGATCTTCGAATTAGCCTACGGTTACTACGACGTCGAGCTGGCCGACTTGATCGCCAGGCGACGAGGGGTGGAACTCCGTCTGGACAGCCTTGATAGAGAGGCAGAAGTCATCCGGCGTTTCCTGGAAGACACGCCTTTCTCCGACGAGACCGCGATTCAGCGGGCAATTGCAGACAAGGAACGAGTACGCAATTCTCTCGAGGAGCATCAGTGGACAGTGGCTCAGGAAACCGTAGACGCGGCCGAAGTCGGCGATCTCCGCAAAGCTGTTCTGGAACACCGGAAGGCGCAAGATAACTTACAAGCTGATGAGGCATTCCTCACGACCCAACTTGCCGATCTGCAGGAACTGAAACGTCAACTTATCAGCCAATCAGCGCGTTTGACCCGCGCCATCGTTGCCGACGAATGGCTGGTGGACTTCGACTTTGTCGTCTGTCCGAGATGCGGCAACAGCGTCGAATCGCACCGCGGCAAGGAAGGGCACTGCTATCTATGCTTGCAGCCAGAAACCTCGACGACGTCCCGCGAATCGCTTCTAACAGAGCAAGCCAGGGTTATTAGTCAGGTTTCCGAGACTGAACGTGTTCTGGAATTGCGTCAGCTGTCGCTCGAAAAAGTGCGGGCACATCTCCTATCCAACGAAGCCGTCCTGCATCGCTTGTCCGCTGAGTTGGACCAAAGAACAGCGGCATTTGTTTCCGACGGTGCTGCCATTATTCGTGCGCAAGCCCGAGACCTGGCTACGGTCAGTGTGGAGATCGAAAAACTCAAGGACTACGCCTTACTCGTTTCGCGTCACCAAGATCACGCTCAAGTTCGGAGGGAACTGGAAGAGGAACGTGACGACATCAGCCATGCAATAGACAGCCGGGAAGCCAGCCAGCACGAAGCCGATGAAAACCTGCAAGCGCTTGAGAAACGAATGCTCGACTATTTGGAACGACTACACATTCCACAGTTGGGAGACCTTCTCACGGTCAGGATCAATCGAACGACATACCTACCCGAAATTAGCGGCAGATCGTTTGATGAGCTTTCCAGCCAAGGGCTTAAGACGCTGGTGAATGTTGCTCATGCACTCGCCCACCACACGGTCGCCATTGACAGAGGCCTAACTTTACCCGGGTTGCTCGTACTCGATGGAATCTCAGCCAATGCCGGTCGCGAAGGGTTCGATCGCGATCGGATAGGCGATATGTATCGATTGCTGATTGAAGTCGGCGAGGAGTATAAGGACCACCTCCAACTAATCGCTGTAGACAATGACATACCCGCTTCAATAATCGACGATGTCAGGGATCGTGTTGTTCTCGAACTCAGCCAGCAGGACAGGCTAATCCGCATCGGTCCAATCAACGAGAGCTAACACGGTGGGAAGTTCCGAATCGAGGTCGTCGAGCATGGACCCCGTGCTTGTAAAGCGGCTCTTCGCGGTTCCTCCGCGAACGTCGTGTGCAATCGTTGCGTGGCACGGTTCAGCCGCGGCGAGGTGGGCCCGGCAAAGGTTTCGGTGTGGCAACGCCTGGTCCACACTACATTGACCGTCCCGGTCACCGGGATATCGCGCACGCGCTGGCGGCGTAAATGCGCCTCGGCCGGCCAACACACCGCACTCCGGGCAGCCAGGCGGGAACTGCTCGCCGCCGCCGAAGCGCCAGGAGACGACCGAAAGCACCCGGAACGGCCGAGGCGGTCTTGCGCGAGTCCCGATCCGTCAGTTAAGGTTGCGGACTATTTGACTACCTCAACCTGAACGTCAGTTTGCCGGTCGATGCCAGCGTAGTTGAGATAACCCCTCAGCTCCGGATTGTCCCCCAACTCTGCAAAATGGCTTGATGGGTACGGTGTCAGAATTTGGTGAGCATCCTCGGTCGCGTGGATATAGTCAAAGTTCTCCTGTTTCGCAATGTTGTGATCAAAAACGAAGTATGCCGCCCTGTCACCATCGAGAAACTTGATACCAAACTGGCGCAAGACTTCGCCGCCCCGGCTCTTCCCATGGATTCCTACCAGGAAGGTGTCTTCCTCTGGGACGGGGCCACTCAACTCATATTTCACGAGCACGGATCCGCTGCCTTCGAAAATGGTGACAGCGGTAAGTGTCGGTACAGGGATAGTCATGCTCACAGCCTAACCTTGGAAAGCAGCTGTCATTCCTGCCCCAAGCGCTTCAACTGCAGCTGATGCCCAATCAAAGGCCATGTCGCCCGCACCCTCAGAAGCTCCCTCTGCGGCTCGGGTAAGCAAAGGGGCAAGAAGCCCCTTCACGTAGGTAACGGATCGCTTGATAACGCCCTGGTCCGGCTGCTCCTTGACCACCTCCGCCAAAATCTCGTTACCGGCTTTCTCAACTTCTTCAATGTCACCGAGGTCCAGACCCGACGAACGAATCTCCCGCAGGATACTGACCACAGCCTGACTGAGTGGTTCGAAGCCTGCTGCGATGTTGCCGGATGAACCCATACTCGTCTGATTGACGCTTTGGTTATCCCATGCAAGCTGGGCGTTATCGCCGTTGATGTTGATGATGGGCCCGTGGTAGGTGTCGCCGCTCAGTTTGAGGTCAGGATTATCTGCATTGACGGGAACGCTGATCGGGTGCTTATCAAACTCTTTCTGGATGTCCTTCATCAACCTCTCGACGCCGGACGGGTTTACGCCGTATCTGCTGGCCATGATGGCCTTCCTTCTTGAACTGATGATTTCCCATCATTCTTCCAGTCGAGGTACCCAAAGTGGTGCATAGCCGCACTGACTCTCAGAGCAGGAACACGGAATTTTGGTGACGGACTCCGTCCATCGAAATGTCGCTCACTCCGGTACAGCCGGTTTGTCTCTGAACGAGGCCGATATCCGCCCCTGTTGCAGTGTCAGGGGTCTTGGACAGTGGCATCGTCATTTCGTCTGCCGCTCCAGTGCGCCTAACAGCGGAGGTGATCATATCCCTCACCCGAGAAATCATCGTTGAAAAGTTCTTCAGTCAGAGATAACGCCCATGTTTGACAATAAGCCAGCCACCGCTCGTATGCCTTCACGCATACATAGTTAAGGACATAGACCCGGTGGCCCGGTCAGCAACATGTGGTGACCCCCGGCGGCAGCTACCTCCAGGGCACGTCGCGCCTCTGATTGCCCGGAAACGTCGGAAAGATCAGGCACGATGCCCGCGGCAACGTCATTCTCATCCTCGGGATCACCGCCGGGCGGGTCGTAGTCAAGGGCGAGGTCTTTGGGGTCCGCACCGAAGTCGTAGGCGAGCCGGGCGAGAGTCCTGTATCCCCTGACCCGCGCCCTTGGCACCAGCGCTGCCTCGGCAACGTTCGCTTCGGCTACCACGGTCTCCGGATAGCCAGCCTGAACAGCGGCCATCACGGCAGGAAGTATGCCACGTACCGGCCTCAACCTGCCGTCCAGGCCGAGCTCCGCTATGAACACAGTTCCGCCGATTTCACGGATGTCATCGGCTGCTCGGAGCACAGCCATGGTGATGGCGAGATCGAATCCGGAGCCCCGTTTGGGCAGGGATGCCGGTATGAGGTTGGCCGTGATCTTCCGTCTGCTCAAGGGAATGCCGGAATTCTGGGCGGCAGATCGGATACGTTCTTTGGCTTCGTTCAGGGCTGCATCGGGTAATCCCAGGATTACGAAGTTCGGCAGAGTTTGGCCAATGTCGGCTTCGACCTCCACGATGTAGCCGTTGAGTCCTACCAGGGCAACGCAGTAGCTTCGCCCGACACCCATCAGCCCACACCCCGCAGATGCTCCAGCTGCGGTTCGCCGACGCCGCTGTCAATCACGGACACGACATCAATGCGCCTTCGCGGGGCATTGAGGTCATGCTCCCGGCACCACGATGACGACAGCCGCTGTAGACGGGCCAGCTTGGCCGCGCCCACCGCCTCAAAGGGATGTCCGTAGTCCAGGCTCTTCCGGGTCTTTACTTCGGCAACAACCAAGGTGTCGCCCTCGATCGCCACAATGTCGATCTCGCCGTCCGGGCACCGCCAATTGCGATCGACGATCCGCATTCCCTGGCTCTCCAGAAAATCGGCCGCCAGCGCTTCGCCGTTTCGGCCAAGCAGGTCTTTTGCTCTCATGACCACCACCTCCGCTCACCAGCTTTCAGGCTGGCGGAGTGCGGCGGCAGAGGGTTACGACGCTATGTGCGTAAACCGGAACATATCAGTGCTGTGGAGGAATACTCAGGGCTAAGGCAGCCGCTAGTTACCGAGATCTCCCAAGTCCCCCAGACCGCCATCCTTCGGCAAGGCCAGTTCCTCATTTCGCGGCAGTTCTTCTACGTTGACGTCCTTGAACGTGATAACCCGGACGTTCTTCACGAAGCGGGCCGAGCGGTAAACGTCCCAAACCCAGGCATCTTGCAGGGTCAGGTCAAAGTAGACTTCACCGTCCGCACTGCGGGCCTGCAGATCCACATGGTTGGCCAAGTAAAACCGCCGCTCGGTTTCCACTACATAGCTGAACAGACCGACAACATCCCGGTACTCGCGGTAGAGCTGAAGCTCCATGTCGGTTTCATAGTTCTCAAGGTCCTCGGCGCTCATAGTTCCATCTTGCACTATCAGCCGGGCAGCAAGCGCCATGGGGGCAGCAGCGCCAGTCGGCGGCTGACGTCAGACCAGGTCGGGCCCAGTGAGGTTCCAGCTTGTCCGGTGGTGTGCGCTTGGGCCCTGCAGGCGGATTACGTCCCGGTGGGCAGAGGTGGCGTAACCCTTGTTCTCGTTCCAGCCGTAAGCAGGAATTTCCGAATGCAGGCCCACCATGATGCGGTCGCGGGCAACTTTGGCCAGAACACTGGCTGCGGCAACACTAAGGCAGCTCATATCGGCTTTCACCTTGGTATGGACAGGGGCTTCACACCAAGGTCCCGAGTCGGGTGTGTCGAAGAGAGAGGCTTGAACGTCAGGTGACAACCAGTTATGGCTGCCATCCAGCAGCACAACATCAGGCGTGATGCCGGCGGCCAGGATCTCAAACCATGCCCGGGTACCGGCCAGGCGCAGTGCCGCAATGATGCCGATCTCATCAATCTCCCGGGACGACGCGTGCCCTACGGCGGAGGCGACGGCCCACTCACGAACAAGTGGTTCGAGCCTGTCCCGGTCCTCGGGTTTGAGCAATTTGCTGTCCCGGACGTCTGCCAGCAAGCCGTGGTTTTCGAGGTTGACCACTGCGATTCCCACGCTGACGGGACCAGCCAATGCTCCCCGACCAACCTCATCCACGCCGGCCAACAACCGTACTCCGGAGGACAAGAAGGATCGTTCGACGTCAAGGGTGGGGAAACCCACCAGGCTCTTGGCCTTTGTGGTGGATTTAGCCTTCGTCTTGGCCTGGGCCTTGACCTGCGTCTTGCCCTTGGAGCCGGTAGCCGTTGTTGCCATTACTTTGCCGGGGTGCCTTCAGGGACGTCGCGGAAAACGTCCTGATAGTTATCGAGGATGGTCCAACGGTTGATCGGCCAGGCAATGACGGTGGCTTTGCCTTCAACATCCTCAATGTTAATGAAACCACCGTTGACTTCCTGGTGCGCCCGGGAGTCCTCTGAGTGGTTCCGGTTATCGCCCATCACCCACACCTTTCCTTCCGGGACAACGATGTCGAATGGCATCGGCGAAGGCACTTCTGCCGGGTTGATATAGGTCTCGTTGACCGGAACCCCGTTGATAGAAAGACGGCCCTCTGCATCACAACAGGAAACCCTGTCCCCCGGGAGTCCGATGATGCGCTTAACAAGGTGTTGCTCATTGTCATCAGGAGCCAAACCTACGAACTCCAGACCGTCACCCACCCAGTCCATTGGTCCGGCCGGCTTCTTGGCCACTGGCGGCAACCAAGCCTGAGTATCCTTGAAGACCACGACGTCCCCGCGCTCAAGATCGAATGGCCCGGGAACCAGGAGATTGATAAAGATGCGATCGTTGACGTCCAAAGTGCTTTCCATGGACTCGGACGGAATATAAAACGCCCTGAACAGGAACGTCTTGAGAAGGAAGGACAGCACCAGCGCAATCGCCACCACAGTGACGATCTCCTTGACCCACACGAGCACGGGGTTTTTGCGCGGCTTCTCTGCGGCGTGGGCGCCACCTTCAGAATCACGGGAGCGGGGCTCGTCCGCGGCATCGCGCGAGCCGGAGGTAACGCCGCCAACCTGCCGCGGCTCAGCCACTCCGGCGGCACTTGCCGTTCCGTCCGAGAGCCGGGCGTCGTCGTCGTACCGCTCGGGATTCTCAGGAGCTTTGTCCGGCATTTACTGTCCGTTCTTCGATGGTGTTTCGGCCTGCGCTGAGCGAGGCATCTCTGCAAATCTATCAAGTGGCCAGACGATCTGGACCGGTCGGCCGAGAACGCGGTCGACGGGGACCATGCCGCCGCCCGGTGCTCCCAGCAGTCCACGGGAGTCAGCCGAACGGGAACGGTGGTCACCCATGAGCCATAGGCGGCCTTTAGGAACTACGACGTCGAATTTCTGCTTGCTGGGTTCGTCACCCGAATACAGATATGGTTCCTCAAGAATCTGACCATTCACCGTGAGATGCCCTGCTGCGTCGCAGCACTGGACGTGGTCGCCCCCGACCCCAATGACCCGCTTTACGTATGTCGTGTCACTGCCGGTGAGCCCGAACCATTGGCTTGCAGCTGACACCGCGTCAACGAACGGGCCCTGTCCGCTGCTCAAGGGGGCGAAGGAACCGCGGCCATCGAAGACCACGACGTCTCCGCGGCGGATCGGCTCGGAATTGAAGGCCGTCCGCGAGACCAGGATCCTGTCCCCTTCTCCGAGGAGGGGCTCCATGGACTCGGACGGAATGTAGTAGACATCCAGCCACAAGGACCGGACCAGGCCGCTGATCGCGACGGCCAGCACCAGTGCGAGCAAAACAAAACGCCAGCCCTGTTTCCGGGGCTGGCGTTCTGATGTGTCCATGACTCGTATCCCTGTTGCGTTGCGGATTGCTCCGGAACTACCGGGCACGAATCCTGGACCCGTTACGTAAGTCGCAGGACTTACTTGGCGAAGTCGCGCTTTTCCTTGATCTTCGCAGCCTTACCGCGCAGTGCGCGCATGTAGTAAAGCTTCGCGCGGCGGACGTCACCCTTGGTGACGACCTCGATCTTGTCGATGATCGGGGAGTGTACCGGGAAGGTACGCTCTACGCCGACACCGAAGGAAACCTTGCGCACGGTGAAGGTTTCGCGAACGCCGTCACCCTGGCGGCCCAGGACGAAGCCCTGGAATACCTGGACACGGGAGTTCTTGCCTTCGATGATGTTGACGTGAACCTTGAGGGTGTCGCCCGCGCGGAACTCCGGAACATCGTTACGCAGCGAGGCTGCATCTACGCTATCGAGGATGTGCATTAATCCACTCCTGGTGAACGCCACAGGTCATTCACTTTGGGTTACGGCGGACAAGCCCGGGGCACGAAAGCCAACCGGAAATCTCCGCCGAAGTTTCTTAGTGTCCAACTCCGCCACTGATTGGCGTCGCCGGGTTGTCCGACTGTTGGCTGAACTCCCCCTGTGGCAGGTGTCAGCCCAGCAGACACAAGGGTTAATTCTGCCATAGTCGCCACCATCCGGCCAACTGCCGGGACTCCCGCAACCTTCGACGGCGGAAAGTGGACTTAGTTTTCGACGTCGCCGACCGGCTTGGCACGGAGGCGGCCGTCAACGACGTCGTACCCAAGGTCCGCGAGGGCCATACGGTCCGCGCGACTCAACACACCGGCGTCGAGCCCTTCCATAAGGTCCGGCCTGCGCTCAGCCGTCCGGCGGAACTGCTCGTGGCGCCGCCACTGTGCAATCTTCCCGTGGTTACCGCTGAGGAGGATCGGAGGGACGTCGTGTTCCCGCCACGCCGACGGCTTGGTGTACACGGGATACTCCAGGAGGCCATCGGAGTGGGACTCCTCTACCAAGGACTCGGGGTTGCCAACCACGCCGGGAAGGAGGCGGCCAATGGCCTCGACCATGGCCAACACGGCCACTTCTCCGCCGTTGAGGACGTAGTCACCGAGGCTGACGGGCCGGACCGTGAAGTGTTCCTGCGCCCAATCGATGACGCGCTCGTCGATGCCTTCGTAGCGTCCGCAGGCGAAGACCAGCTGCTCTTCTTCGGCTAGCTCATAGGCCAAGGCCTGGTTGAACTTCTCCCCTGCCGGCGAAGGGACAATCAGCACCGGTTTGGAGCCTTCGCGGGCGGCGGCAACCGATTCGAGGGCCTGCGCCCAGGGCTCCGGTTTCATGACCATTCCAGCGCCGCCACCATACGGCGTGTCATCTACAGTCCGGTGCTTGTCCGTGGTGAAGGTGCGCAGATCGTGGACGTTGAGCTCCAACAACCCGTCCTGGCGGGCCTTGCCGATGAGCGAAAGCTCGAGCGGGGCGAAGTACTCAGGAAATATGCTGACGACATCGATCCTCATTCAGGCATCATCCCCGGCGTCGTCCTTGGGCTCCTTGGGGTTCTCGTCGTTGATCTCAAAGAGGCCCGTGGGCGGCGTGATAAGGATGTACCCTCCCTCGACGTTGACCTCCGGCACAATTTCCTCAACGAAGGGAACCAGGATTTCCTTGCCGTTGTCGGCCTTGACCGTCAACAGATCCTGAACGGGCAGTGTAGTGAGGGCGGCAACCTTGCCCACCACTTGCGAACCTACCCGGGCCTCCAGGCCAACGAGCTCGTGCTCGTACCAGCCCTCATCATCGTCTTCGTCGTCGAGTTCCTCGGTTTCGATGAAGAGCTTCGCTCCACGAATGACCTCGGCGGCATTGCGGTCGGCAATTTCCTCGAAGCCAAGCAGGAGGATGTCCTTGTTCCATCTGGCGCTGCGGATGGTCAAAGGTCCAGCGGAGGCGGGCTCAACGACGAACTCCGTTCCGGCGACGAAGCGCTCGGAGGGGGCATCGGTGAGTACCTGCACCGTAACCTCGCCGCGGATGCCATGGGGTTTGCCGATCCGGGCCACCTGGAGCTGCATGGGTTCCTCTGAATTCTTGTAGTGCCCGCGCCACCGGGCGGCAACGGACAGGAAAATGTGGATAAAGCAATCCGGCCCCTCCACCATATTCGGTGAAGGGGCCGGATCTAAGACAAGTAGTGCTGAGCGCGTTACCGGCGACGATCGGTGTCGACGACGTCGACCCTGACCTGCTCGCCACCAGCCAAGGCTGCAACCACAGTGCGCAATGCACGTGCGGTGCGCCCCTGGCGGCCGATCACCCGTCCGAGGTCCTCCTGGTGAACACGCACCTCGAGGGATTCCCCGCGGCGGTTGTTCTTGGCACTGACCTTGACATCCTCAGGGCTGTCAACGATCCCACGGACCAAGTGCTCGAGCGCTTCTGCCAGCAACTTACTCAGCCTCGGTGGTCTCTGCTTCAGCCTCGGCCGGAGCTTCGGCTTCGTCCTTCTTGGCCTTCTTGGTGATGGCTTCCGGAATGATGACGGAACCCTTCTCCGGAGCTACGAAGGCTTCCTTCGGAGCTTTGGTCTTCAGGGTGCCTTCCTGGCCCGGCAGGCCCTTGAACTTCTGCCAGTCACCGGTGATCTTGAGGATCGCGGCGACCTGCTCGGTCGGCTGGGCACCAACGGAAAGCCAGTACTGGGCGCGCTCGGAAGCGACCTCGATGTACGACGGCTCTTCGGTGGGGTGGTACTTGCCGATTTCTTCAATGGCACGGCCATCGCGCTTTGCGCGGGCATCCATGACGACAATGCGGTAGTACGGTGCGCGCATCTTACCGAAGCGCTTAAGGCGAATCTTTACGGCCACTTTTGTGGTCACTCCTGTTTCTGAAACGAGGTTGAACCCGACGTTCTGCACCCGTGGGGCGGGCCATACTTGACGGTTCGAAGGACAAGATACGAGCACGGAGAGAGGGGCCGCACCGATCGAGTACCTGTCTATTGTGCCAGATGCCCGAAGCAAATACGACTCAGGCCACGTCGAGCGGCGTGTTCTTGCCCACTCCCCAGGGTTAAACGTGCCGCGTTGTCCGAATCAGTGCCTCATTCAGACCAGACGTAAAGCCCGGAGCGCTCCACCTTTTCGACGTCCGTAGCGAGGGCGGCCAACTGCTGGACATACTGGCGCGATTGGTCGGCGTCGAAGGGCATATCGTCCTGTGCAGCCCAAGCAGCAGCAACGTCGTCGAGAACGTTTGCGTCACCTTCGCTCTCATAAGTGAGCAGTTCGGCCAGGGCCCGCACCATGGCTTCCGGCACACCCAAGAGCGCATCACTTGTGACATCAACCAGGGCAAGCTCGTAGTCAGCTCCGGCGGCGTGGACAGCTTTTCCTGCGAGGTCGCCCAGCTGTTCGAATTCGAAGTCGGTAATACCGTCGATCCTCACGGCGGGGCCGGTCACATCCGCACCCTTGTCCAGGGCGGCTGCCCGCTTGAGTGCTTCATCGTGGGTGGCTACAAAAATTTCGGCAAATCCCATGGAAAGTACTCTCATTCCTTCGTGCTGACGGGGCGGCGGCACGAAATCCGAATGGCTCCGTGCCGCACTGCCAAGCCTAGTGCAGGAGAAGCAGCAAGCTGCTAGCGGACGGCAACTCGCAGCTTGTTCCGCCAAGGGTCCTCAAACTGAAGCTCAGCTCCGGTGTGATGATTCTGCACTCCAGCAGTTTTCAGGCGATCCGCCAGCGCAGCTACGTCGTCACTGGCGGGGACTTCGATCAGCACTTCCCCCAGGCCGAGCGTGTCCTTTCGGGGGCCGGCCCCGCGGCTGTTCCAGACGTTCATGGCCATGTGATGGTGGTAGCCGCCGGCGGAGACGAACAGCGCCTGGCCATGCCAGCCCGCGGTTCGCTCGAAGCCGAGGGTTTCCACGTAGAACTTTTGCGCAGTCGCGACGTCGCCCACTTGCAGATGCACATGCCCGACGCCGGCAGCGGCCGCGCGCTGTCCCGTCACTGCCGCTTCACTCAGGTGCTGCTGGAGGAAGCGCTGCGGAGGCAAGGCCACGTTGTCCATCACAACATTCTTGCCGTCCCACTGCCAGAGCTCGCGCGGCTTGTCGTAGTAGAGCTCAATTCCGTTACCTTCGGGGTCAGTGAAATAGAACGCTTCGCTGACCAGGTGGTCGGCACTGCCCGCAAAGGCGCGGGGGTCGTACTCAGCGGCGGTGGCGATGGTGGCAGCCAATGAGGGCTGGTCCTGGAACAGGATGGCTGTGTGGAACAGGCCAGCCTCACCCCTCCCCGGAATCTGCAGGCCGGCCGCCGGGGCAAGGTGGACCACGGGCTTACCCACACGCCCCAGGTAGAGCCCTCCGTCCTGCTCGGCCACGACTTCCAGGCCAAGGGCTCGCTGATAGTAGTCGCTCATGACCTTCATGTCGCCCACCTTGAGCATGACGGTGCCCATGGTGAGTTCGGCAGGCAGAAGATCCTGGCTGAATGATGAGGTCATGTGAAGCTCCCGGTTCTGAGGTGGCCGCGCATCGGCACCTTCCTACCAATCTAAATTACTTGAAGCTTCAATTTATTCCTAACGGACGACATTACCCCTGAGCACGACGTGCTTGAGCGCCGCGATGGTACCCGGATGACGGCGCGGATCGTCACTGCACAGCACGACGTCGGCACATGCGCCTTCGCTGATGCCCTCGACTCCCAGCCACTCACGGGCGCCCCACGCGGCGGCGTCCAGGACCGCCACTGGCGGCAGGCCGGCGTCGTGCAGTTCTTTCATTTCGTCCGCAATCCTGCCGTGCTTGATGACGCTTCCGGCGTCCGTTCCCGCGTAGATGGCAACCCCGGCCTCGAAGGCCTCCAGCACGCGCTCACGACGCCGCTCCCAGAGACGGACCATGTGGTCCGCGTAGTCCGGAAACTTCGGCGCTGCCTGGGCCGCGATATCCGGGAAGGTCGCAATGTTGACCAAGGTGGGGACAATGGGCACTGACTGTTCGACCAAACGGGGAAGGTGCCGCGGAAGGAGTCCGGTGGCGTGTTCGATGCAGTCGATGTTGGCGTCGAGCATGTCGTCGATGGTGTCCTCGCCGAAACAATGCGCGGTGACCCTAGCACCCTCATCGTGGGCCGCTGAAATGGCTTCCTTGACGGTCTTCGCAGGGAACGAGGCAGCGAGGTCTCCAACGCCGCGATCGATCCAGTCGCCCACCAGTTTCACCCAGCCATCGCCGTCGCGGGCTTCCTTCCGGACCGTTTCCACTAGTTCCCGGGGCTCAATTTCATGACCCAAACCGCGGAGATAACGCCGACTCCGGGCGATATGCCGACCCGACCTGATTAGTCGCGGCAGGTCCCTTCGTTGCTGCACCCAGCGAGTGTCGGCGGGCGAACCGCAATCGCGGATCAGCAGCGTTCCGGCGTCGAGGTCTGCTTGGGCCTGGGCGAGCGTGGCCTGTTCGTCCACGGCTCCTCCAACGCCGAGTCCGATGTGACAGTGGGCATCAACCAACCCGGGCAGGATCCAGCCATCCAACACCCTGTCCGGCGTCGCAACGGGACGCTCAAACGTCAGTATGCCGTCTACGGACCAGAGCCCATGGCGCTCTTCGTCTGCCGATACGAGCACAGGTCCGCTGAATTCGATGATGTTGGCCATGGCAAAAGCGTAGCGGGGGGGGTGGTGCGTTGGAGCCTGTTGCATGCATGTGACTGGGAGCGCGTTGGGAGCTGTGGTAGCTTCGTCTACGACCACACGGGGGCCCCTGCAGGGGCTGAGATCGGACTAATGCAGTCTGCGACCGTTGAACCTGTCCGGGTAATGCCGGCGAAGGAAGTGAGTATTCCCTTGAGCACCACGGAAACACAGCACAACCCTGCCCAAAACCAATCCGCCGCTGGCGTAAACGCGGCTGAAACCGCCACACAATCGTTGAAGTCCCACTCCTTGGCGTGGCTGGAAGATCCCGAGAACGGCATACGGGTCCCCGTCACGGAGATCGCGTTGGAGCCCTCCCCCAACGGCCAAGCAAACCAACCTTTGAAGGTGTACCGAACAGCAGGCCCAGGCAGCGATCCCGTGGTGGGGCTGGAGCCGTTCCGTGCACCATGGATCGAAGCCCGCGGAGACACGGAGGCGTATTCGGGCCGGGAACGGAACCTGCTCGACGACGGCAAATCGGCGGTTCGGCGGGGAGCAGCGTCAGCGGAGTGGAAGGGCGCACAACCGGTGCCGCGCCGCGCCGTCGTGGGTAAGACCGTCACGCAGATGCACTACGCGAAACAGGGTGTCGTGACTCCGGAGATGCAGTTTGTCGCGTTGCGGGAGAACTGCGATGTTGAGCTTGTCCGCAGCGAAGTCGCCGCAGGAAGGGCAATTATTCCGAACAACATCAACCACCCCGAATCCGAGCCGATGATCATTGGCAAGGCATTCTTGGTCAAGATCAATGCCAACATCGGAAACTCGGCAGTCACCAGCTCCATCGCCGAGGAAGTGGACAAACTACAGTGGGCAGCCCAGTGGGGCGCTGATACGGTGATGGACCTCTCCACAGGTGACGACATCCACACCACTCGCGAGTGGATCATCCGTAACTCCCCTGTTCCCATAGGAACAGTCCCCATTTACCAGGCCCTGGAGAAGGTGAACGGCGAGGCCAACAAGCTGACGTGGGAGATCTTCCGCGATACCGTGATCGAGCAATGCGAGCAGGGCGTGGACTATATGACCATCCACGCCGGCGTACTTCTGCGGTACGTGCCACTGACCGCCAACCGGGTCACGGGCATCGTGTCCCGCGGCGGTTCGATTATGGCCGGCTGGTGCCTGGCGCACCACAAGGAGAACTTCCTCTACACGCACTTCGATGAGCTGTGTGGGATCTTCGCCAAGTACGATGTCGCATTCTCCCTGGGTGACGGGCTGCGCCCTGGTTCCATCGCAGACGCGAACGACGCCGCGCAGTTCGCCGAGCTGGATACGCTCGCGGAGCTGACGCAACGGGCGTGGGATTTCGACGTGCAGGTCATGGTGGAGGGCCCCGGGCACATTCCTTTCCATATGGTGCGCGAAAATGTGGAGCGCCAGCAGGAACTGTGCAAGGGTGCCCCGTTCTATACGTTGGGGCCGCTCGTCACCGATATCGCCCCAGGCTATGACCACATCACCTCGGCCATTGGCGCTACGGAAATTGCACGCTACGGCACGGCAATGCTGTGCTATGTGACCCCGAAGGAGCATCTGGGGCTTCCCAACAAGGACGACGTCAAGACGGGGGTCATCACTTACAAGATCGCGGCGCACGCGGCCGACCTTGCCAAGGGCCACCCGGGGGCGCACGAACGTGATGATGCCCTTTCAAAGGCACGGTTCGAGTTCCGCTGGAGGGACCAGTTCGCTTTGTCCCTGGACCCGGTCACGGCGGAAGCCTTCCACGACGAGACCCTGCCCGCTGAACCAGCGAAGACCGCCCATTTCTGCTCCATGTGCGGACCAAAGTTCTGTTCGATGCGCATCAGCCAGGACATTCGTGACGAGTACGGTTCGGCGGAATCACAGGCGGCAATCGCAGGACTATACAACGGTATGCGCGAAAAGAGTGAGGAGTTCCTGGCTTCAGGTGGAAAGGTTTACCTGCCGGAGCTTCAGGTCCCGGCGAACCAAGGCGGCAGCACCTCAGGAGGCCTTAACTGACAACGCCCTGCTGACATCCGCAACAAACGATCGGATAGCCTGATCGCCATCAGAGGAATCCTGGGGCCGGTGTCCGCCCGCTGCTACGCGGCGGAGGGCACCGGTCTCCTGGAGGTAGACCGCGATTTCCTCGTACAAAGGTTCCCAACCACCCGTGAGAACCAGTGTGGGGACGCCCGGCACAATGTGAAGCGGGGCCTCCCATGGCGGTGCCTGGAACCGGAGCCTGCGGGCTGACCGCCGGGCCTCGGGAGTGTCCAGCCCGCCGGTCTCGGCAGAGAAAGCACGCCGGTAGAATTCGCGCTGGTAATCGGCGTCGTTGAGCTGGTTTCGCACGTCGAACAGCGGTTCCATCAGGGCCCGGTAGGAAGCAGTCGCCGGAAGCTCAGCGGTCAGGGATAAGCAGGACGGCTCTACCAGAGAGAGTGAGTGCACAAGATCAGGGCGCTCCACTGCGGCAAGCATGGCCGAAATTGCGCCTTGTTCGTGGGCAACGATGTGACCGCCGCCGGAATCGGCCAATGCATTGATCACTATTGCGACGTCAGCAGCAACGTTGGACTCCACCGGTTCAGCAATGGCGTCAAAGCCGTGCCGCCGAAGGAAGAGTGCGTCATAGGCAAGGGCCATGCCATGTTGCTTTGGCCATGCCGCAGCACCGAAACTGCCCAGACCATGGACGAAGACTACGCGCTGCTTATGCATTCGTTCAGCCTATTCCACGGCTCTGACATCCCAACTGCGACGCGGTTGGGATGTCAGCAACGGCTACTTGCCGAGGAACTTGTCGAAGCCCTTGGGCAGGTTGAGCGACGACGGGTCGAAGTCTGCCGCACCTTGACCGAAAGCCGCGCCAGTGGGTGCTGCCGAGGCTGCGTTTGCCCGCTTGGCCTCGGCATCTCGCAGCTCTTGGGCCGCCTTGGCAGGGTTGCCCGAGCGCGCCTTCTTCTTCGGGGCGTTCTTGCCACCCTTGCGTCCGCCGCCGGGACCACCGAGGCCGGGCATGCCCGGCATACCCGGCATGCCGCCACCCTGCGCCAGCTTCTTCATCATCTTCTGGGCCTGGGCGAAACGCTCCAGCAGGCCGTTGACCTCGGACACGTGGACACCTGAACCCTTGGCGATACGGGCGCGGCGTGAGCCGTTGATGATCTTCGGAGCCACACGCTCGTGCGGAGTCATGGAGCGGACGATTGCCTCGACGCGGTCGATCTCTTTTTCGTCGAAGTTCTCAAGCTGCTGGCGGATGTTCTGCGCACCCGGCATCATCATGAGCATCTTCTTCATGGAGCCCATGTTGCGGATCTGCTGCATTTGGGCGAGGAAGTCGTCCAGGGTGAAGTCTTCCTGGTCGGCGAACTTCTTCGCCATCCGAGCTGCTTCGTCCTTATCCCACGACTTTTCAGCCTGTTCGATCAGGGTGAGGACGTCACCCATGTCCAGGATGCGCGAAGCCATGCGGTCCGGGTGGAAGAGTTCAAAGTCGTCCAGGCCTTCACCTGTGGACGCGAACATGACCGGCTTACCGGTCACTGACGCTACCGAGAGTGCGGCACCGCCGCGGGCGTCGCCGTCGAGCTTTGACAGCACAATGCCCGTGAAGTTAACGCCTTCATCGAACGCCATCGCCGTGTTGACGGCGTCCTGGCCGATCATGGAGTCGATCACGAAGAGAACTTCGTTGGGGATGATCGCCTGACGGATCCGGCGGGCCTGGTCCATCATCTCGGCGTCAACGCCGAGACGGCCGGCGGTGTCAACGATCACGACGTCGTGAAGCTTCTGGCGCGCTTCCTCTACACCGGCCTTGGCTACGGCCACAGGGTCGCCGGCAGGGTGCTCAAGCTCGGAGGTCGCACCCGGGTGCGGGGCGAAAACCGGGACGCCAACGCGCTGACCAACAACCTGGAGCTGGGTCACTGCATTGGGGCGCTGAAGGTCACAGGCCACCAACATGGGGCTGTGGCCTTGGGCCTTGAGCCACTTGGACAGCTTGCCGGCGAGGGTGGTCTTACCAGCACCCTGGAGGCCGGCGAGCATGATGATGGTGGGGCCGGTCTTAGCCAAGCGGATGCGGCGGGTCTCGCCACCCAGGATCTCCTTGAGTTCCTCGTTGACGATCTTCACGATCTGCTGGCTCGGGTTCAACGCCCCCGATACTTCGGCACCCAAGGCACGTTCGCGGATGCGGCCAGTGAATTCGCGAACCACGGAGACGGCAACGTCCGCATCCAGCAGGGCACGGCGAATCTCCCGGACGGTGGCATCGACGTCAGCCTCGGTGAGGCGGCCCTTGCCACGAAGATTCTTGAAGGTTGCTGTCAACCGGTCAGAGAGTGAATTGAACACGCGCCGTGCACTTCTTTCGATGGTCTACGAATGGCGGCCAATGCGGCACGCCAGAGTCTTGACGTTTGCCCCAACAAACATGTCTCAACCCAACAAATCTGAATCGACTAGGGGACTCGACTATCTAGGGTACCAAGTCGCACCTGCAAGATGGCATGCTGGCACAGTGACCAGCAAAACAACTGTAAAAACGTTGCTCATCCTCGGCGCGTCCGGGGACCTCACAGGCAGGCTGCTGCTTCCCGGAGTCGCCGGGCTATTGGCTTCAGGCCGGGCGCCCGGCCTGAAGCTGGTAGGCGCAGGTTCCGATCTCTGGTCGCCGGAACAATGGCGGGAAAGGGTCTATGGCGCCTTTGAGGCAGCCTCAAGCGCAGCCGACGCCACCGGGCGTGCCGCTCTGGCTGCCGTAGCGGAAAGCACTAGCTACCACCAGATGGATGTCACAGCGGACGGTCCCTTGGCCGAGTTGCTGACGCAGCTGGGGGGACCCATTGCCATTTATTTCGCACTGCCACCGCACGTCAGCCAGAAAGCGTGCGAAGTCCTGCACCGGGATCAACTGCCCGCCGGGACACGCCTGGTGATGGAGAAGCCGTTCGGTTCAGGCACGGAATCGGCACATGAGCTGAACAAGACGCTGGCCGCCTTGGTCCCGGAGGACCATATCCACCGTGTGGACCACTTCCTGGGCAAAGCCACGGTGCTCAACATTTTGGGGCTTCGGTTCGCCAACAGGTTCCTGGAGCCGGTGTGGAACCGCGAACACATCGAAAAGGTGGAGGTCATTTTCGATGAGGACCTTGCCCTTGAGGGCAGGGCGCGCTACTACGACACCGCCGGGGCTCTTCGGGACATGATCCAAAGCCACCTCCTCCACATCATGGCATTCCTCGCCATTGATGCTCCAGCCACCATCGAGGAACGGGACCTTCGTGACGCCGTGGCCACCGTTTTGCGGGCCAGCAGCATCAAGGCCCCGTACGGCGACTCCACACGGCGCGCCCGCTACACAGCGGGAACCCTCGGCGAAAGGACTGTACCGGACTACGCCGCCGAGGAAGGCGTGGACCCGGCCCGACAAACCGAAACCCTCGCAGAAGTGCAGGTGGAGATCGACAACTGGCGGTGGAAGGGAGTTCCCTTCATTCTTCGCTCCGGCAAGGGCATGGGGCGTAGACGCAAGGAAGCCGTCATCACCTTCCGCCCTGTCCCCCACCTGCCCAAGGGTTTCTCCGGCGTGGACTCCCCCAATCAGCTACGGATCGGCTTTGGTCCGGACGTGCTCCAGCTCGACGTCGATGTGAACGGCCCGGGCGACATCTTTTCCTTGGACCGCGCCAGCCTGGTGGCCGAGCTCAACGCACCCGGAATGCTGCCCTACGGAGAAGTCCTGGAAGGCATCCTCACCGGCGACCCCCTCCTGTCCGTTCGGGGCGACACCGCCGAGGACTGCTGGAGGATCGTCGAGCCGGTCCTGCGAGCTTGGGAAGCCGGTACCGTCCCGTTGGATGAGTACGACGCCGGCAGCGACGGGCCGGCGGGCTGGCCCACCGCCGTCGTGGACTAAGGACAGGGCGGACTAAAGCGACAGCGGCAACGCCACAGCGGGCCGGGTACCTTGACTGGTACCCGGCCCGCTGTTCTGCGTCAGGAACTAGATCGCGGCAGCGCCGCGCTCACCGGTCCGGACCCGGACCGCTTCGTAAACATCCACAGTCCACACTTTGCCGTCACCGGCGCGGCCGGTGTTGGAGCTGGCGATGAGGACATCCAGGATGTCGTCTGCCTGCTCATCAGTGGCGAGGACCTCGATGCGGATCTTTGGTAGCAGATCAACGTTGTACTCGGCTCCGCGATACACCTCGGTGTAGCCGCGCTGACGACCGTAGCCGCTGGCCGCGCTGACCGTCAGTCCCTGGACCCCGTATGCTTCGAGGCCTTCCCGGACTGCTTCAAGCTTTTCGGGACGGACGATCGCTGTGATGAGCTTCATGCCTGGACACTCTCCTTACCTTCTGCGGGGGTCTTGGCTGTGGCGGACTCGGATTTTCCGGTCATCGCCTCGTGAAGTGGCTGGAAGCTTCCGCCGTGGCCGTTGACACCGAACTCGTAGGCCGTCTCAGCATGGAGGCTAAGGTCAACGCCAACGTTCTCCTGCTCGGTGGAGACCCGGAAGCCCATGGTCTTGTGGATTGCGAAGGCAATGATGGCTGTCATGATGGCCGAGAAAGCGATGGCGATACCGGCCGCTGCGAGCTGTGCCCACATCTGGGCCATGCCGCCGCCGTAGAAGAGTCCGCCGCCGACGCCTTCGGTGGGAAGGGCGATGAAGCCCAGTGCCACGGTGCCGATGATGCCTGAAACAAGGTGGACGCCTACAACGTCCAGCGAGTCATCGAAGCCCCAGCGGAACTTCAGGCCTACTGCCAGCGCGGAGGCCACACCAGCAACTACACCGAGGCCGAGGGCACCGACGGGGCTGACGTTTGCGCAAGCCGGGGTGATGGCGACCAGGCCGGCAACCACACCTGAGGCTGCGCCCAGCGAGGTCGGGTGTCCGTCACGGATACGTTCGGTGATGAGCCAGCCGATCATGGCGGCTGCAGGGGCTGCGAGGGTGTTGATCCAGATCAGGCCACCCTGTTCAGCGGTAGTTGCTGCACCGCCGTTGAACCCGAACCAGCCGAACCAAAGGATTGCAGCGCCGAGCATCACAAACGGGATGTTGTGCGGGCGGTGGTTCGGGTCCTTGCCAAAGCCACGGCGGTTACCGATGATGAGGACCAGGACCAAGGCCGCGACGCCAGCGTTGATGTGGACTACAGTGCCGCCTGCGAAGTCAATGGCTGGGCCAAGGGCCTTGCCGATAGCGCCTTCCGGACCGAAGAGCCCGCCGCCCCAGACCATGTAGGCAAGCGGACAGTAAACCAGGGTGACCCAGACCGGAACGAAGATGCTCCAGGCGCCGAACTTGGCGCGGTCAGCGATCGCTCCACTGATGAGGGCAACGGTGATGATGGCGAAGGTGGAGGCGTACCCGACCTTGATCAAGCCATCCGGGGTGTCAATGCCTTCCAGGCCGAAGGTGGCAAACGGGTTACCCACGATCTGCATGAAACCTTCGCCGGAGCTCATCGAGGCGCCCCACAGCACCCAGACAACGCCGACGATGCCGATGGATATGAAGCTCATCATCATCATGTTCAGAGCTGCCTTGGCGCGTGTCATGCCGCCGTAGAAAAATGCCAGACCAGGTGTCATGAACAGCACAAGCGCCGCCGCCACCATGACCCATACGTGACCTGCGGTAAGTTCCATGGTGCACGTTCCTCTCTTGCTAGATCTGCGGTTCAACCGCTGTCCTGACGCCGTTTGCGTCCTGCTTAAGAGTTTTGTGCCGCCGTGTTTCACCTGCGCGGGTTTTATATTGCGGGCCGGTTACAACAACCTCCCCAACGTAAATGGTGCATATCTCCGGTGTTACGGATATGTTTCAGGCGTCGGACTTCACTGGAAATACCCAGTTTTGGCCAACACCCACCCCAGTAGCCCCGGCATTACCAAACAGAACCCCCATCTGAAGGACCAGCACCGTATGACCGAGTCGCCCAGATCCGTCAAAGCCCCGAGGATCCGGCCGGAGAAGGCTCCCCTCCCGCGCGACATCAAGGTGATGTTGGCTGCAGCGTTCCTGATCGCCCTGGGCTTTGGCTTGGTGGCCCCGGTTCTGCCGCAGTTCGCCACAACGTTCGATGTTGGCGCCACGGCCGCTGCGGTGATTGTGAGTATCTTCGCGTTCATGCGGTTGGTCTTCGCCCCTGCGGGCGGCGCCCTGATTGGACGCTTCGGGGAACGGAACGTCTATGTGTCCGGCCTGCTGATCGTGGCCGTCTCCACCGCGGCGTGTGCTTTCGCACAGGACTATTGGCAACTATTGATCTTCCGCGGCCTCGGCGGGGCCGGCTCAGTGATGTTCACGGTTGCTGCCATGGGACTGCTCATCCGACTCGCACCACCCGAACGGCGAGGACGGGTATCCGGTGCCTACGCCTCAGCTTTCCTGATCGGCAGCGTCTTGGGACCAGTAGTGGGCGGTTTACTGGCGGGCTTTGGCCTCCGGGTACCCTTCCTTGCCTACGCCGGAGCGCTGTTGGTGGCCGCCCTGGTGGTGCGCACCATGCTCAGCGGGGAAGGCAACGCGGCGGAGGACGCCACACCTGCCCCGGCCATGACGTTGAAGGAAGCACTCGCCGACTCCGCCTACCGCGCCGCCGTATTTTCGAGTTTTGGCAACGGCTGGGTGACTTTCGGCGTCCGGATGGCCACCATCCCGCTATTCGCCGTTGCAGTCCTGGAGTCTGCGCCTGAGACAGCCGCTTGGGCGCTGGCCATTTTTGCCGTGGGCAACGCCCTGGCGCTGACATTCAGCGGGCGGCTCGCAGACGCTTTGGGACGTAAGCCCCTGCTGATCCCCGGCCTGGTCATCACTGGTGCGGCCACCGGCGTCATCGGACTCACCACGGACCTGACGGCATTCCTCATCGCTTCCGCAGTGGCGGGTTTCGGCTCCGGCTTGCTGGGCCCGGCGCAGCAGGCCGCCGTCGCTGATGTCATCGGCCGCGGACGCTCGGGAGGGAAAGTGCTCGCCATCTTCCAGATGGCGGCCGATACGGGAGCGATCGTCGGTCCGATCGTGGCCGGATTGCTCGCTGACCGCCTCGGCTACGGCTGGGCGTTCGGCATCACCGGAGGCGTGCTCCTGCTCACCGCCGCGGCGTGGCTGTCGGCACGCGAACCGCTTAAACCCAAAAACTGACCGACAGCAGTAGTTGCCCTGAGTGGTCAGAACAACCGCTGCTGCCGGCCAGTTGTGTGCAGCGCTAATTGAGAAGAGCGTCCACGAAGCTTTCGGCGTCGAACGGTGCGAGGTCGTCCGGGCCTTCTCCCAAGCCTATGAGCTTCACCGGAACACCCAGTGACTTCTGGATGGCCACAACAATGCCGCCCTTGGCGGTTCCGTCCAGCTTGGTCAGCACGATGCCGGTGATGTTCACTACCTCCGCGAAGACGCGGGCCTGATTGAGGCCGTTTTGTCCGGTGGTGGCGTCCAGGACCAGCAGTACCTCATCCACTTCGGCCAGCTTCTCGATGACGCGCTTGACCTTGCCGAGCTCATCCATCAGGCCAGTCTTGTTCTGCAGGCGTCCTGCGGTGTCCACCATGACCACATCGACTTCCTGGTCGATGCCGGCCTTCACGGCCTCATACGCCACGGAGGCGGGGTCGGCGCCGTCGATGTCGGACTTGACGGTGGGCACCCCCACACGCTGTCCCCACGTGGCCAACTGCTCGGCAGCAGCGGCTCGGAAAGTATCAGCGGCGCCCAAAAGGACGTCCTTGTCTTCGGCTACCAGCACACGTGCCAGCTTGCCCACTGTGGTGGTCTTGCCAACGCCGTTCACACCAACAACAAGCACGACGGCGGGACGGTCGCCCTTGCGCTCGACGTTCAAGGAACGATCCATGGAAGGATCAACCAGCTTGATGAGCTCCTCGCGGAGCATCGCTTTGACGTCCTCGGGGCTGCGGGTTCCCAGCACCTTGACGCGTTCACGCAGGGCATCAACCAGTTGCATGGTGGGTTCGGTGCCGAGGTCGGCCAACAGGAGGGTCTCTTCGACCTCGTCCCACACGTTTTCGTCGATCTTGTCACCCGACAGCAGAGCCAGGAGGCCCTTGCCGAGAATGTTGTTGGACTTGATCAGGCGGGCGCGAAGGCGGGTGAGCCTGCCTTCCACCGGCGCCGGTGTATCAATGGCGATGGTTTCGAGCCCGGCGGCGTCATCCGGGACATCCGTATCCTCCACCGTACCGTCGAAGGTCGGCGCCGGAGCCTTCACCGCATCCGGGCGGTCCTCCACAAGGGTTCCGCCGCCTGCTGCCGATGACTGGACGGGATCGTTCGCGTCGCGTGTTCCGGGGTACTTGGCGCCGGTCTTCCGGGCTTTCATCAGTACCGGCACGAGTCCGCCGACCACTACGAGCGCAGCGAGAATGGACAGAATTATGGGTAGGAAATCGTTCACTCCCCTACCTTCTCATAAAGCTATGCCCCGGCATCGAGCCTCTGGCTGATGACGGTGGAGACGCCGTCACCCCTCATCGTGACTCCGTAAAGTGCGTCTGCCACTTCCATGGTGCGTTTCTGATGGGTGATCACGATCAACTGGCTGGACTCCCGCAGTTCCTCGAAGATGGTGATGAGCCGGCCCAGGTTGGTGTCGTCCAACGCCGCCTCCACTTCGTCCATGACATAGAACGGCGACGGACGGGCTTTGAATATCGCCACCAACAGAGCCACTGCCGTGAGTGAGCGCTCCCCGCCGGAGAGCAGCGAAAGCCTCTTGATCTTCTTACCCGCGGGCCGCGCCTCTACTTCGATTCCCGTGGTCAGCATGTCGTCAGGATCCGTGAGTACCAGCCTGCCTTCGCCGCCGGGAAAGAGCCGGGAAAAGACGTGATCGAACTGGGCTGAAGTATCAGCAAAAGCCTCGGTGAACACCTGCTGGACACGGTTGTCCACCTCTTTGATGATGTCCAGAAGGTCTTTGCGGCTGGATTTGAGGTCCTCGAGTTGTGAGCTGAGGAACTGGTGCCGCTCTTCCAGTGCGGCGAACTCCTCCAACGCGAGCGGGTTCACTTTGCCCAGCGCCGCGAGTTCGCGCTCGGCCTTCTTCAGCCTCTTCTCCTGCTCTGCCCGGACGAACGGAATTCCCTCAACGATGGCGTCGCCGTTCTCATCAACGGGCGCCCGAAGTTCAGCCCACTTATCTGTGCTGGTCCCGGCAGGCAATGGAACAGGCTGATCGGGGCCGTAGTCTGCAATCAGCTGCTCGCCTGAGAGTCCCAGCTCCTCGATGGACCGCGTTTCCAGGGCCTCGATGCGGAGCCTCTGCTGTGTACGGGCCATTTCATCCCGGTGCACCGAATCGGTCAGGTCAGCAAGTTCCCGGGCCAGGGCCTCATTACCGGAGCGGACCTCGGTCAGCTCCTTCTCCAGCTGCTCCCGCTTCAGTTCGGCAAGGTCGCGATCATAGCCAGCCAAATCCACCGAAATATCGATGAACCCGAGGGTTTGCTCCACCGCTGACGCGACTGCCGCCGCACGTTGCGCATGGCCGCGTCGGCGCTGCGCCCGACGTGCGGCCTCTTCCCGGGCGCGGCGTTCGGTGGCTGCTGCCCTTTCGAGCGATGCCGCCCTGTTAGTGATGGCTCCCAACTGCTCCTCGGAAGTCCGAAGGGCGAGCCGGGCCTCCGTCTCCAATGACCGGGCAGTTCTGGCTTGCGCGGCGAGTTCGTCCCGCTTGTCCGTGGACGGTTCCTCGTCAGGGGCTTCCTGGGCCGCAGCAAGGCGTTCAGCCGCGACTTCAAGGTCCAGTTGGGCTTCAGCAATGTTGGCTTCAGCCTTGGCCATGGACGCAGCGAGCCTTTCGCTTTCGCCAACAGCGCTGCGAAGAACCGAGTTAAGGTGGCCCAAGCGCTCAGCTACCGCCGCAAGGCGGGCATCCGATTCGTGCAGTCGCTCCAACGCGGCGTCGGCGCGCTCCTGCGCTTCGGTGCGGCGCGATTGAGCCCCGGCCAAAGCGAAGCGTCCACGTTCCAAACGGGCCGTGACCTCCTGGAGCCGGGCAACGGCGTCGTCCACTGCTGCCTGGACTTCAAGCAGTGAAGGCGCGGTCGCCGAGCCTCCGGTGATGGTCAGGGCGGTAAGAATGTCACCTTCACGGGTCACTGCCCTGAGGTCCGGATGCTCCGCGATGAGAGCTGCCGCCGCTTCCACATCATCGACGACGGCGGTCCCGCCCAGGAGGGTCAAGGCACCTTGGGCAGCTGGTTCGGAAATTTTCACGACGTCTACGGCCCAGCGGCAGCCCGCGGGAAGCTCCAGGTGGGTGGCCGCATCGTTGCCTGCTGTGGAACCGTCGGCCAGAAGCAGTGCTGCCCGGCCGGCGTCGTCCTCTTTCAATGTCCGGATGGCGGCCACGGCACTGTTGATGTCAGCAACCACCAAGGCGTCCGAGGCACTCCCCAAGGCGGCAGCTATGGCAGCCTCGTATCCCGGCTCGATGGTGACCAGCGCGGCCAATGGTCCAAGAACCCCCTCGGCCGTCAGAAGACTTCCAGACCCGTCCTTGCGGTTGAGCCCAAGTTGAAGGGCATCGCGTCGTGCCGTCAGGGCGTCTCTTTCGCGGACAGCCTCCCGTTCAGATGCTTTGAGTTCCTCAATCTCGGCAAGGACTGCATCCAGGACGTCGTTGGCGTCCTCGTAGTCTGCGTCGAGGCTTTCTTCGCCATCTTCAACGCCCGCCACTTGCGATTCGAGGGCAGTGAACTCGCTCTGCGCCTTGCGGCGCCGTTCATCACCCGCAGCGAGAGATTCCCTGAGGCGACCACGTTCGGCCTCGGCAGCCTCAGCCCGGGATCTGGCCGCCGCCACTTGGCCTGCCAACCTCGCCAGCCCTTCCCTGCGATCGGCGGCTGCCCTCAGCATGGCCGTTAAACGCTTGTCCTCCGCAGCTGCGAGCGCCTCCGCCGAGTCCTTCGCAACTGTGGCTTCCAGGAGTGCCGCTTGTTTGGCGAGGATGTCGTGTTCGAGGGCAGCCTGTTCCTCACGGACCCGCGCGGCCTGGCGTTCGAGTTGCTCGGGGTCCCGTCCGGTATCCGGGGCGGCCTCCGAGGAACCCAGGAGCCTCCTGCGTTCGGTGGCCAAGGATCCGAGGGAGCGGAGTCGTTCCCTGTTTGCCGAGAGCCGGTACCAGTGGTCGCGTGCGGCGTTGAGCCGCGGCGTGGCTTCGGCGGCCTGCTGCTCCAAGGCAGCTTGGCGTCGCCTCCCCGCACCTAGCTCTGCCTCAACCACCTGGCGACGCTCCTTGAGGGCTGCTTCGTCTGCAACGTCCTTCTCAAGGGTGGTTGTCAGTTGCACGAGGTCATCCGCCAAGAGTCGGGCGCGGGCATCCCGGACGTCGAACTGAACTGTCTGGGCGCGGCGGGCTATCTCTGCCTGCTTCCCCAAAGGAGTCAATTGCCGCCGTATTTCCGCCGTGAGGTCACCGAGCCGCGCGAGGTTGGCCTGCATGGCTTCCAGCTTGCGGACAGTCTTTTCCTTGCGGCGGCGGTGCTTAAGGATTCCTGCGGCTTCTTCGATGAAGCCGCGGCGGTCTTCGGGGGTCGCGTGGAGTACTCGGTCCAGCTGGCCTTGTCCCACGATGACGTGCATTTCACGGCCGAGGCCGGAATCGGAGAGGAGTTCCTGTATGTCCAGGAGCCTGCATGGTGCACCGTTGATGGCGTACTCGGATCCACCCGTGCGGAAGAGAGTCCGGGAGATGGTAACTTCGCTGTACTCGATGGGGAGCGCGTTGTCCGCATTGTCGATGGTCAAAGCGACATGGGCGCGGCCCAGGGGTGGCCGGCCTGAGGTACCAGCGAAGATGACGTCTTCCATCTTGCCGCCGCGAAGCGTTTTGGCGCCCTGCTCTCCCATGACCCAAGCCAGGGCATCCACCACATTGGACTTGCCAGATCCGTTGGGACCGACGACGGCAGTGACGCCCGGCTCAAAGTCGAAGGTCGTGGCCGACGCAAACGACTTGAATCCTCGGACAGTCAAACTTTTCAGGTGCAAGGCGCTTCGGTTCTCCTGGGTGGCCCGGGTGTCTGTATCCCCCCAAATCTACTGCGGTTTGTGCGAAATCCCCGGATCTGAAGGCGGAAGCCCTTGCCGGCGGCATTCCGCACTCCTACATCCCCTAGCCCGCTGTAGTTTGCAGGCTGCCCAAAAGTTGGAAGCGGGAGCTGCCGGTACCTGTCGCCGACACTGAAACCGTCACAGTGTCCGTGCCCCGCACGAATCGTTCGGCCAGTGCGCCGTCCGCGGCGGGCACCGCCTCGGACCAGAAACCGTGGGCCGCCAACGCCTTGCGGAAGGACGCCAGCACCTCGCCTTGCGGTTTGGAGATAATTCCGTCCGCGGTTACTTGGAGGACATCGCCCGACTTCGATACTGACGTGGATCCGATTGTTGTTCCTTCGGGCAACGTCAGGAAATCGGCAGGCCATCCGTCCCCTACTTCACCGGCCGCGCTCCCCGGCTCGGGCAAAGTGCCGGTGATCGGAGGCACGGTGGCGCCGGTGCTCGGGCTTGGACTGGACGACGTTGTGCTCTGGGCAGCAGACGGTCCGGGCCTCACTGCCATCTGGTCCAGCACTACGGCTACGATGGCGATCAGCACAGCGAGGCAGATGCCCGCAATGACCAGTCGTCGCGCCATCATGGCATGCCCCTGGTGACTGGTTTGCCGAGGGGTTGGCAGGCCTTTTCACCAAGGACGGCGGATAAGACTTACGCCACCCACTTTGTGGTGGCGCCAGACCGCGCGATGGCGATTCGAAGCGCCAAGCTGCTCATGGGGACAGTCTGCCATCGCGATCCTGATTCCGGAACAGTTTTGGCCCTACCAACGTCCATTCCGCGGCCGCGGTTGGCACACGGGGCAAGTATAGGAAGAACGGTTCATGAACTGCTCCCGCTTCATGATGCTATGCAGGCCATTTGCCTCACAACGGTCGCACAATTCGCCAGCGCGTCCGTAGGCATTGAGCGACCTGGCGAAGTACCCGGAATCGCCGTTGACATTGACATAAAGGGAATCGAAGCTCGTCCCGCCGGCCGCAAGGGCGGCGTTCATGACGTCCTTGACAGCCTCTACCAGTCGCTCGGCATCCGCCCGTCGAAGCGTGTCTGTAGCGCGGGCATAGTGGAGGCGGGCACGCCACAGGGCTTCATCGGCATAGATATTGCCGATGCCAGAGATCACTGACTGGTCCAGCAGCGCCCTCTTCAGTCCTGTCTTGCGGGCCTTGACCTTCCGGTAGAACGCGTCAAACGAAAAATAGGGGTCAAGCGGATCCCTTGCAATGTGGGATGCTTCTTCGGCGATTTCCGGCAGGGGCGTTTCACCTAAGCCGCCCGGGCCGCCGTCGGTAGTTGGCACCAAGGCAGTCACGAACAAACCGCCGAAAATGCGCTGGTCCACAAACCGCAACTGCTCCGGCATACCGTCCACGGGGCTGAGGCTGATTCTGACCTTCAGGTGTTTCTCATCCGGCACCACGGGGTCCTGCATCAGCAGCTGCCCGCTCATTCCCAGATGTGCCATCAATGCCACGTTGGGCAATCTCCCGCCGTCGGCCAGCATTTGGGTCTCGAGAGAGTCGGACATGGCAAGGGGCATCCAGAGGAACTTGCCCCGACGGACAACGTCCAGCACGGTGGCATGCTCAAGATTCCCGACAAAGTCTTCTGTGCCGAGGGCATGGCGTCGGATGGAGCGCGGATCAAGGACATCAACGCCGGTGATGGTACGGCCACGTACCCAACGGGCCAAGCCGCGGCGGACCACCTCTACCTCGGGAAGTTCAGGCATGAGTGTTCAAGCGGAAGCAGGACCGGCAGTAGTGGGATCCAAGGCAGTCAGAGCACGCCATGCATCAGCGGCGGCTTCCTGTTCGGCTTCTTTCTTGGAATGACCCGAGCCCCGGCCGTAGGGAGTTCCGCCGATGTTCAGTACTGCCTCGAACGTTCGGGCATGGTCCGGCCCCGAGCCTTCCACGGCATAGTGTATGGCGCCCAGTTGCCGGCTAGCCGTAAGTTCCTGGATGCTCGTCTTCCAGTCAGTTCCTGCTCCAAGTGCGCCGGCATCCTTGAGAAGCGGGCCCACCAGGCGCATGACCAGTTGGCGTGCGGTCTCGATATCGTTCGAAAGATACGTGGCCCCGATCAGGGCCTCCATGGTGTCAGCCAGTATGGAGGCCTTGTTCTTGCCGTCGGTCAGCTTCTCGCCTTGCCCGAGGTAAATAAACTCGCCCACGCCGATCTCCCGGCCAATACCGGCCAAGGCGCGCGTGCTTACGACGGCGGAGCGCCGCTTGGCGAGCTCACCTTCGGGCAGCGAGGGGTTCTCACGGTAAAGGGAATCGGTAACCGAGAATCCCAGGATGGAGTCGCCAAGGAACTCAAGGCGCTCGTTGGTGGGAATCCCGCCGTTCTCATAAGCATATGAGCGATGCGTGAGAGCAAGACGAAGCGTCTCGGTGTCAATCGAGACACCGAGACGCTTCAGAAGCTCTTCAGTTGAAGACATCCTTTGTCAGCCTGTACGGCAGATTAGGCGTCTGCGACCTTGCGGCCCTTGTATTCAAGGAACAGCGCGGTGCCGGCAGAGTCAGTGACGACCTTTGCCTGGTGCGGCAGGCTGTAGGTAACCTGACCGTTTTCGATGGTCTTGACCAAGTTGGGGGCAGTTGCCTTCCACTGGGCACGGCGGGCGCGTGTATTTGCGCGAGACATTTTCCGCTTGGGAACAGCCACGGCTATCTCATTTCTCTCTTAGACGAACACTTACTAATCGGTTTGCCGGTCAGTCTTAGCCATATCAGCTAGGGCAGCCCAGCGAGGGTCAATGACCTCGTGGTGGTGCCCCGGCTCGTCTTCCAGGCGCGCTCCGCATTCGGAACACAGGCCCTGGCAGTCTTCCCGGCACACCGGCTGGAACGGCAGCATAGTGACAACCGCGTCCCGCAACACCGGCTCAAGATCGATTAGATCGTACTCGACTCGACGTTGCTCTTCATCGTCTTCTTCACCTGAAAGCTCAACGCCTTCATAGAAGAAAAGTTCTTGCACATTGACCTCAAGGTCATACGCAAGGGGATCCAGGCATCGACCGCACTCGCCGGTTACTTCGACGACTACGGTTCCAGATACCAGAATTCCTTCGTGTACGGCCTCAAGACGAAGATCGAGCTCGATATCCGAGCCTTCCTTTACGCCAATGAGCGCCACACCAAGGTCACTTGGCGCAGGTACATGCTCGTTGAGTGTCCGCATGGTCCCTGGACTGCGTCCAAGGTCCTTGACTACCAGCGCCAAGGGCGAACTTGCATCTCGCTTAATGAGAACTCCTGTAGAACATATGACCGACGTACCATCTTAGCCTGATCACGCTTGAGGACTCAAACCGACACCGGGGCGCGCGTAAATGCACGATGGTTTCAGCTTGGGGCACTCCGCATAAGGGCGCGAGGTACCCGTCAAGACTACCCCTTACGGGGCGCTTCGGTTGTCGCCTCGCCAGCGAGGAGTCTTTTCAAGACCGATTTGGGGACGAAATCAGAGATATCGCCACCCAGGACGTTGACCTCTTTGATCAAGGTGGATGAGAGGTGGACATAATGCGCTTCCGCCGGGAGGAAGACGGTTTCGACGCCGGTCAACTGGCGGTTCATGGTGGCCATCGGCAACTCGTAGTCGAAATCCGAGGACGAACGCAGGCCCTTGACTATGGCTGAGACACCCCGGTGGCGGCAGTACTCCGCCAGCAATCCTTCTCCCATGGGTTCCACGATGATCCCGCGGAGTGAAGCCAGGGTCTCGCGCGCCATCTCCATGCGGTCCTCAAGGCTGAACCTGTACTTCTTGGCGTAGTTGGTGGACACGGCCACGATGACTTCGTCGAACAGCCCGGCGGCCCGGGCGATGACTTCGAGGTGTCCATTGTGGATGGGGTCAAAGGATCCTGGGCATACCGCGCGTCTCATGAAACGAACCTACCCCATAGCTTCATCGGGATACCATGACTCCCATGGCATCCGCAGGCAGCAGCACCCCAACCACCGAGACCCAGGCCGGCACCACCGCAGGTACCAACGCGACGCCTTGGCAGCGAGCCGCCCTTGGAGCCAACCTTCTATCGCCTGCCGGAGAACTGGGAGTGACCATCTTCGAGGAGATGACCGCCCTGGCGATCTCCACGGGCGCCATCAACCTCGGCCAAGGGTTTCCGGATGAAGACGGTCCCGCTGAGATCAAGGCCGCAGCCCAGGCCGCCATTGCCTCGGGAGCCAACCAATACGCACCCGGCAAGGGCGTTCCCGCGCTGAGGGAAGCCATCGCCGGGCACCAGCAGCGCTTCTACGGACTGAATCTGGACCCCGACAATGAAGTACTTGTCACAACAGGCGCAACAGAAGCGATCGCAGCCACGTTGCTCGCCTTCATCCAGCCCGGCGATGAAGTCCTGACCTTCGAACCCTTTTACGACTCCTACGGGGCCATCATCGGTATGGCCGGAGCCAAGCATGTTACAGCTCCCCTGCTGGCCCCGGATTTCCTGCCCGACCTCGCGGATCTGGAAAACTCTTTCAGCAGCCGCACCAGAATTGTCCTCCTGAACAATCCGCATAACCCCACGGGTGCCGTCTTTCCGGAACACGTCCTGGCCAGGATTGTGGAACTGGCTGCAAAGTACGGCGCCATCATCGTCAGCGACGAAGTCTACGAGCACCTCACATTCGGCGTACCTCACATCCCGATTACGTCGCTGACTGGCGCCGCTGAACGCACCATCACCATCTCCTCCGCCGGTAAGACGTTCTCATTCACCGGGTGGAAAATCGGCTGGCTCAGCGGACCAGCACACTTGGTGGCGGCAGTGCGCACAGTGAAGCAATTCTTGACCTACAGCTCGGGGACCCCCTTCCAGAGCGCCATCGCCGTGGGTCTTGCTCTTCCCGATGAGTTCTATAAAGGCATCGCCGATACCCTCCGCCACAAACGCGACATCCTCGCCGAAGGCCTCCGCGCCGCCGGCTTCGGCGTCTTCAACCCGAGCGGCACGTACTTCATCAACGTCGACACAGCACCCCTGGGCATCCGCGATTCGGTTGACCTTGCCAGGCGACTGCCCGGGCTCGTTGGAGTGGCAGCCATACCTGTCCCGGTGTTTTGCCACCCGGAAGGAGCCGAGCGCACCCGCAGCCTGCTGCGTTTCGCCTTCTGCAAGAAGACGGACGTCCTGGAAGAAGCCGCCGAACGCCTTGCGACGCTGAAGGACCGGCTCTGAACCCCACAGGCTCCGGCCAGCATCAGGCCACACGCTTCCTCCGAGCCACAGGACAGCACGCCACCATCGAGACGGACACCCTCATTGAGGGCGGCTTCATCCTCAGCATCGGCGGCGCCGAACAATCGCACGTGAACCTGGCCGATCCCTCGGAGATCTTCTACGAGTACCTCCGCAGGATCGGGCACGTGGTGGACTTGGCTGCCGAACCCGGAATACCCATCAGCGCCCTGCATCTGGGCGCCGGCGCCCTCACCTTGGCGCGCTATATCCAAGCCACGCGTCCGGGCTCGGAACAATACGCGGTTGAGCTTGAGCGAGAACTTCTGGACTTCGTACTTCAGAAGCTGCCCATGCCGGATGGCACCACGTTGACCACCCACATCGGCGACGCCCGCGACGCGTTGGGAGAGCTTCCCGTCCAAGTGATGTTCGACGTCGTGATTCTCGATATCTTCTCCGGCCCGGAGGCCCCTGCCCACATCGCCTGCCGGGCGTTCTACGAAGAAGCAGCAGCGCGGCTGCGGCCCGACGGGGTGCTGATCGTCAACGTGGGCGACGAACCTGCGCTAACGCTCGTGCGCAGCCAAGTGGCCGCCCTGCGCCAGGCCATGCCGGACGTCGCCGCGTTCGGTGAAACGGGGATGTTCTCCGGCCGCTACCCGGGCAATATCGTGCTGGTAGGCACCCGCAAGCCATGGTCCCCGGAATGGACAGCGCAGCTGCTGGCCCGCGGACCCCACCCTGCCACCGTCCTCACGGGCGTGGAGCTGGACCGGATTACAGGCTAACGACTCGGCAATCGTGATGCCCTGTTGGGTCGGATCAGCGTTAGGCCGGCTCAGCGAACCACAGCTTGGTCTCGCCGTACTTCTTGTCGGCGAAACATTCCAAGGCCTCGGGCCACACAGGTTCAGGGCTCCGCGAACTCCGCTCCACGATCACCACGGCTGCGTCGTCCAAATGCGGCGCCAACTTTGCAAGCACGGCACTGAGGGCAGGCTCATCCAAGGGATATGGCGGATCAAGGAAGACCAAATCCCACATGTCTGCTTCACCCGCACGCTCCAGGAATGACTCCACCTTGGAACGATGGACCGAGACCCTTTTGCCGCCCAGGAGTTGGTTCACCAGATCCGCATTTCGCTGGCAAACATCGCTTGCCTTGGCATCAAACTCCACCAGATCCACGGTCCGGGCCCCTCGGCTGGCACTCTCAATGCCCAAAGACCCCGAGCCAGCATAGAGATCCAGGGCACGGGCATCGTCAATGACGGCCAACGATTCCAAGCGGGAAAACAACGCCTCCTTGACCCGGTCCGTGGTGGGACGAGTGGCCGTTCCGGGAACGCTGGCCAGCGGGTTCCCGCCACCAACTCCGGCGATGATCCGGCTCACAGGGATTGTCCCTGTTCGCGAATCCATGGATCTCTAACCGCGTTCAAGGAACGCCTCCTTCTCCGGGTTCAAATATTCATCGATCGCGGCGGCAAGAGCCGGCTGGTGGTGCAGCGCCGGGTCTTCCGACACCAGACTTTGGGCGTCCGCACGTGCACGGGCAATGATGTCTTCGTGCTCAAGTACACGGAGCAGCTTCAGTGTGGAGCGTCCGCCGGACTGCGAGGCACCCAAAATGTCGCCCTCACGGCGGAGTTTCAAGTCTTCCTGGGACAGCTCAAACCCGTCCGTGGTTGAAGCAACGGCATCAAGCCGCCGACGACTCGGGTGCCCAGGTTCCAACGTAGTCACCAGCAGGCAAGTGCCCGGCAATCCTCCACGGCCCACCCGGCCGCGCAACTGGTGGAGCTGTGAGATCCCAAAGCGGTCCGCGTCGAGGATCACCATGAGGGTGGCGTTGTGGACGTCCACGCCCACCTCAATGACGGTGGTCGACACCAACACTTTGGTGTTGTTGGCTGCGAACGACGCCATAGTCTCGGACTTGACCTGCGGATCCTGCCGCCCATGAAGCGGCGCCACCGGAACACCGGCCAGTGCCGGCTCCTGCAGGAGGCTTTCGACGACGGCGGTCACCGACGCGAGCTCCCGCGCCGGGCCTTCGTCCGCGAGGTCGGCCTCGCTGGGTTCCGCTTCGCCCGGACTGAAGTCGCCGTCGTCGTCCGAGCCGATCTTGGGGCACACCACGTACACCTGATGACCCGAGTCGACTTCTTCGCGCGAACGCTTCCAAATGCGCTCCACCCAGCCCGGATTTTCCGCGAGCCCCACCACGTGCGTCGAAATCGGTGCACGCCCGGCTGGAAGCTCATCAAGGATGGAGGTCTCAAGATCACCGAACACCGTCATGGCCACCGTGCGAGGAATCGGTGTGGCTGTCATGACCAGCAAATGTGGAGGCCGCTGCGCCTTGGCCCGGAGGGCATCGCGCTGCTCCACGCCAAAGCGGTGCTGCTCATCTACCACAATCAACCCGAGGTCCTGGAAACTGGTTTTGTCACTTAGCAAAGCATGCGTGCCAATGACGATTCCAGCGTTTCCAGAGGCCGCATCCAGCATTGCCTGTTTGCGCGCCGCGGTGGGCATGGAACCTGTCAGGAGGGTCACTTGCACGGCTTCCTGGGTGGAGTCACCGCCAAGCATGCCCATGCCGCCAAAGATGTGGTCACGGGCCAGCGCGCCCAGAGTCTTGCGTATGGAATGGAAATGCTGGGCCGCCAAGACCTCCGTAGGTGCCAGGAGCGCAGCCTGGCCGCCGGCGTCCACTACCTGCAACATGGCCCGCAGGGCGACGATCGTCTTGCCCGAGCCCACTTCACCCTGCAGCAGCCGATTCATGGGAGTGTCGCGCCCAAGCTCTTCAGCCAGCGTCTTCCCGACGGCGGACTGGCCGGCAGTCAGCGTAAAGGGCAGGTTGTGATCAAACGTCGTGAGCAAACCGCCCGCGCGCGGACGGCGCGCAGTGGCTTCCTCCGCAGCCAGCTGGGCGCGCCTGCGTGCCAGAGCCGTTTGCAGCACAAGGGCTTCCTGATATCGGAAGCGTTCCTGGGCGCGTTGCCAATCCTTGGCAACCTCCGGTGAATGGATCAAGCGGTATGCCTCAGCCACACTGAGCAGCCCGTCCCTTCGGACGATGCTTGCCGGAAGCGGATCTTCCAAAGAATCAAGGTCCATGGTTTGGATCAAGGCGGTGATCACTTTGTGGATGGACCAACTGGTCAGCTTGGCCGTTGCAGGGTAGACGGGGATGGGCATGGCAGCGAGCTTTTCGGGATCCACGGCACCCTCGGCCTCCGGGTCCTCATCCAGCAGGAGGAAGTCCGGGTTGGTCAAGCCGAGGGCTCCGCCGTAGCGGGTCACCTTGCCCGAGAACATGGCCCGTCGACCGGCCAGGAGTTCTGCCTTCGCCCGGAACCCGTTGAAGAAACTGACCTTCAACGTTCCGGGAACGCCGCTACCACCAGCCTCGTCCGTCACTACGACATCCGTGATGGAACCTCGCCGGGCCCTCATTTGGCGCGTGCTGTTGGACAGCACGCGGGCAATAAGCGTCACCTCTTCATCCAGCGGAAGGTTGCTGATGGGGGTCAACTCTCCGCGGCTCAAATATCTGCGGGGAAAGTAGTTCAGCAACGCCCCGGCCGTTTTGAGGCCCAAGTGCTTATCGATGACAGCTGCAGACCGTTTGCCGATCCTGCGTTCAAGGGGCAGTTCCAGCTCAGTATTCATGCCGTGACTGGCCCGAGACATTGGAGGCTTCGTTGATACTGGTGGTTTCGCTGGCCGCCGGTGCTTCGCTGGCCGGTTCTTGTGTGGTCGGTTCCTGCTCGTTGTCACGGGGTATCGCCAGCTGGCTTACGGCGATATCAGTCGGTTCCCCCAGCGACCGAATCAGTGCGACGGCCGGCTCCGGATCCGGGACATGCACATGAACGCGCCAACGGTAGCTGACTTCCACGCCGGGTTCGTCGTCGTCATCATCATTGCCTTGGGCACCGCCTACCTGGCTCATGATGACGGAATCGCCCATCTCGTCCAGGCGTTGCCGGAGGATGGCCGCGTTCAAGGGTGAGAGGTGGATGGTACACATGACTTCCACGCCGTCGTCGGCCGGCATGTGCTCATGGATGTGGGGATCCTGCAGTTTGTAGCCGTGGAGGCCATCAAGCAGTTCGTCTTGGAGTTCCTCACCGAGGACTGCAGCACGGAGGCAATCGAGCACCAGCAGCATGCCCACGCCCCCTGCATCCACAACATGTGCTTCATGGAGCTGTGCGAGCTCATCCTCCGTCCGGACAACGGCTTGGTAGGCGGCCTCCACCATGGCGTCGAGCGAGAGCCCCAATGCATGGTTGCTGTCGTCGCCACTTTGGGATGCATCCACCGCTTGTGCAGCATGAGCGGCTGCTTCCAGGACCGAGAGCATGGTGCCTGCCACAGGCTCACTCAAGGCAGACCAGGCCCGAATCTGCGCCCTGTTCAGCGCAGTGGCAAGCAAGGGCGCGCTGAGGCGGGACTTTCCGGCCAAGGGCTCAGCCGCTGCGCACAGGAACACCGCAAAAAGTGTGCCCGAGTTGCCCCGCGCTTGCTCCATGGCTGCCTGCCCGGCGCGGGACAGCACCGCACCGACGTCGTTGCCGGTTTCGGTGGTGTCCGGCGCAGCTCCGCCCAGGGCAGCGACTGCTGCCCGAACAGTGAGATAAAGGTTGGTTCCGGTATCGCCGTCAGCGACAGGGAAGATGTTGATCGCGTTGAGACGGTCGCTGTGGTTGCCGAGAACCACCTCCGCCTTGCCGAGCCAACGCTTCATGGCGTGCGCATTCGCGGCGATCTTAGTCTGCAAAGTGATCCCATCCAACGGTGTCAGCAGTTTGCCCGGCAATCCGGACGCCACTGCCTGGCGGCTCGACAACGGCTTGCACCGAGCCTATCGCAGTGAAGCCCTGCGGCAGCTGAATTCCTGCTGGGAACGTAGCAAGCAGTCCGTGGTCCTCTCCCCCGCCAAGCACCCACCGCATGGCTTCCCCGCCCAAAAGCGCAGCTGCTGGTTCCAAAGGGACCGCGTGAATCTTCAAAGCCACTGGATCGAAATCAAGTACCACGCTGCTGGCTCCGGCCAAGCGGCTGCCATCGCGCAGCAGGCCATCGGAAATATCCAACATGGCCGTGGCACCCGCACGCGCAGCCAGAGGCCCCGCGGCCAGTGGAGGCAGTGGCCGGCATTGGTTGTCCACCAAACTCCGCAACTCAGTTGACAGGCTGTCCAAGGGAAAGTCGCTTTCCAGCAACGCCCAGCCGGCAGCTGCCCTTCCCAGCGTCCCTGAAACGGCCACGATGTCCCCCGGGTTGGCCCCGGACCTCAGCACCGGCGCAACACCGGCAAGCGTTCCGACGACGGCGACCGTCACGGCCAGCTCGCGGCCCCTACCGAGGTCTCCGCCGGCAACGGAGCAGTCCGGGGCGCCCAGTCCAGCAATCGCCGCCGTGAGGCCATCGGCAAACGCTTCAACCCATTCGACAGGCGTTTCCGGTGGCATGGTGAGGCTTACCACCAGACTCGTGGCGCTGCCGCCCATGGCGTTGATGTCGCTCAGGTTCTGTGCGGCAGCCTTCCAGCCGACGTCGTAACCCGTGGTGCGGTAGCCGTTGGGCCACTCAAGCCTGAAGTCCTGGTCCTGCGTCTGGGTGTCGATGGAAATGAGCATCCTGCCATCAGGCGCAGCTATCAGGGCGGCATCGTCACCAGGACCCAGAAGAATGCCGGGGCTCTGGTGAAGGCGCGGAAAGATCCGGGCGAGGAGTTCGGACTCCGAAAGGTCTTGGACGGTCAACTGCTCTGCTGGCACTGCTCTCAACTCTTCTCCTGGCACTGCGCCCGACTCTTCTTATGGCACCGCTCCACGCTATCGCGATCCACCGACAGAATAATGCGGCACTCCGCACGGCAGTTCCGCCCGGGTATGTGACCAGGGCAACGCGAATCTGCCTGCCGGCGCTTGCGGGATAGGCTGGATGAATGCACCGAAAGACCCTCCGCCGGACCGCTCTGGCCATCGCCTTGGCCTCCGCATCCGTCACAGTTTTGTCGGCCTGCGCGCCTGCCGTGGACGTCACGGCGGCTGCCGACGCCGCCAATCCCGCCTGCGCACCAATGATGGTAGCCCTGCCGGACCAGATTGGTGATGCTGCCCTCCGCAAAACCAACAGCCAGGCGACAGCTGCCTGGGGAGACCCCTCGCAAGTCATTCTCCGATGCGGCGTTAACGTTCCCGGCCCCACCACGGACCGTTGCGTCAGCGTCAATGACATCGACTGGGTCATTAAGGAAGGCGACCCCGTCTACACCCTGACCACGTTTGGCCGTGAACCAGCCACGGAGATCTTGATTGATCCGGTCAAACTGGAGGCTGCGAACATCAGTTCAGCAACGGTCCTGACCGAGCTGGCAGCCGCGGTTGGCAAGATCAAGGCAACCGGTAAGTGCGTGGGCCAGGAAGATCTGCAGAACCTGCCTTCCGCGCAGTAGTGCTTTAGCGCAGCCCCGTCTTGCGGGTCAGGGCAAGATGGATCAGTTCGTCGATCAAGTCGCCGTAAGCCAAACCGGATGCCGCCCACATTTGCGGGTACATGCTCTTCGGCGTGAAGCCCGGCATGGTGTTGATCTCGTTGATGATCAGCTCGCCGCCCGGGGTGTAGAAGAAGTCCACACGGCTGAGGCCTTCTGCGCCCACGGCGTCGAAAGCTACGGCGGCGAGTTCACGCACGCGCGCAATTGCCTCATCCGGCATGTCAGCCGGGCAGCTCAGGGCAGCAGCCCCGTCCTCGACATACTTTGCAGCAAAATCGTAGAACTGGTGCTCACCGGCGGCCACCGCAATTTCACCCGGCATTGAAGTGCGGGGCGCATCCGTGCCGCGCCCCTGAAGGACAGCGCACTCGATTTCGCGGCCCACGATGCCTGCTTCAATGACCAGCTTCAGGTCGTGGCGGCGGGCTTCATCGATGGCGGCGTCCAATTCCTCCATCGAATCAACCTTGGAGATTCCCATGGAAGAGCCCGCACGGGCAGGCTTGACGAACACGGGGAAGCCAAGCTTGTCCACGCGCTTACGAACAGCCTCGGCGTCGGTACTCCATTCGCGATCCGTGACGGCCACGTACGGGCCCACGCTCAGTCCGGCGGATTCAAACACCACCTTCATGAAGTGCTTGTCCATCCCGACGGCCGAGGCAAGCACACCGGCGCCGACATAGCGCGTATCTGAAAGCTCCAGGAGACCCTGGATGGTCCCGTCTTCGCCCCATGGCCCATGAAGCAGTGGGAAGACGACGTCCACTGAACCCAGCTCCTGGGGAACGGCATTAGGCTCGGTCACGATGAGCTGATGCTCACCGCCCACTTCTGCCAAGGTCACGGTCCTGCCCGACGGTGCCACCTCGGGAAGCGCAGCCGAGCTCAAGGACCATTCGCTGGTGTCCCCCGAGGCGAGTACCCACTGCCCCGACTTGGCGATGCCAATCGGTATGACCTCGTATTTGTTCTTGTCGATCGCTCCCATGACACCAGCCGCGGTGACGCAGCTGACCGCATGTTCGCTGGAGCGCCCCCCAAAGAGAATCGCTACACGGGGGCGGCCCGTCACGGGGGTGGATTGGTCAGTCACCATCAGTAGTCGCCTTCGGACTTCAGTGCCCGGGCCAACAGTCGCGGCCCCAGGTCATCAACGGACATTCTGCCTTCAAGCACCGCCACAACGGCAGCCGTAATGGGCATTTCAACATTCAGCTTGCCAGCGAGCTCGTGTACAGCGGGGCCCGATTTGATGCCCTCTGCCGTTTGTGTCATCTCTTCGGCAACTTGTTCCAGGCTGAGACCTTCGCCGAGCAACCTGCCAGCGGTGTGGTTGCGTGAGAGGGCTGAAGAGCAAGTAGCAACAAGATCGCCGAGTCCGGCAAGGCCGGCCATGGTATGGGCTTCTCCGCCAAGGGCCAGCGCAAGCCGGGACGTCTCCGCGAGTCCGCGCGTGATCACGGAAGCCTTGGTGTTGTCGCCCATCTGCCGGCCTTCACAAATGCCCACAGCAAGAGCAATCACATTCTTCACGATCCCGCCGATTTCCACCCCTACAACATCAGTGCTGGTGTAGGGCCGGAAGTACGGTGCCGTGCAGCACAGCGCTATGGCAGCAGCAGTGTCGGCGTCACTGCAAGCAACAACCGACGCTGTTGGTTGCTCCCTGGCAATCTCCATCGCCAGGTTAGGGCCCGAGACCACTGCTACGCGCGAAGCGGGAAGACCCAACTCCTGGGCAATGACTTCGCTCATCCGCGCGTCCGTGCCCAATTCCAGTCCCTTCATCAAGGAGACCACCACGGCGTCCGGGGCAAGCAACGGCTTCCACTCACCGAGCTGCGGCCGCAGGGATTGGGCTGGCACGGCGAGGACCACCAGCGTGGCATCTTTAAGCACCTCTGCAACATCCGTGGACGCTGTGACGGATGGTGGAAGCTCAATGTCTTTGAGGTACTGCTCGTTGCGGTGCGAAGAGTTGATCTGCTCCACGACTTCACCGCGACGTCCCCAGATCCGGATGCTGCGCTCGGATCCGGTAGCCGCAGCAGCGTCGGCCAGGACCTTGGCAAACGTGGTTCCCCACGACCCGGCCCCCAAAACAGCAACGATATCCGGGGTGGTGACAGTGCTTTCCACCGCCGTCATTTGCTGTCCTCCCCTTCGTGAGCATCAGGAGAGCCACCTTGAATGAAGCGGCCGTGTTTGGACTGTTTGTGGACAGCCGGATCCCAGCGTTCAGCCGGAGCATCTTCGTCTCGAAGAGTCTCAAGGAGTTCCGTGATGGCGTCCATGATGACTCCCGTAGCCGCGTTCAGCGTTGCGCGATCCAACGGCCGGTCACGGAACGCACTGAGATCCACGGGCTTCCCAACAAGCACACGGACCGTTTTTCGCGGGAATACATGGAAGCGCTTGGCATACCGCGGGAACACCTCGTGTGCACCCCAGTGCGCCATGGGCACCACCGGGGCTCCGGTCAGCAGGGCAAGCCTGGCGGCCCCGGTGTGGCCCTTCATCGGCCACAGATCTGGATCCCGGGTCAGGGTACCCTCGGGATAAATAATGATGGCACCGCCGGCATCCACCACCTCTTTGGCGACTTGAAGCGAGCGGTTCGCTCCCGCCGTCGAGCGTTCAACCGGAATCTGCCTTGTGGCGTGCAACAAGGCGCCCAGCACGGGGACTTTGAAGAGGCTGGTCTTCGCAAGGAAGTGCGGTGGCCGCTTCTGGTTGTACACCAAGTGTCCGATCACGATGGGGTCGATCTCGGTGCAGTGGTTTGGCACTGCGATGAAGCCGCCGGCCGGAAGGTTCTCAGTACCCTCCCACTTCTTGGACATCAGGATGTTCATCAACGGACGTGCGAGGCCCGCCAGCAGCATGAACGTTGCACGGCTCTTGGCCGATTCCTTCAAAGGATCCCCCGCTACTTGATGGTGGTGATGTCGAAATCGGCGCCCAGCCCGGCCAGCTTCTCGGTAAAGCGCTCGTAACCGCGGTTGATGATGTCGATGCCCGTGACCCGTGACGTTCCCGTAGCGGCCAGGGCTGCGATGAGGTGGCTGAAACCGCCGCGAAGGTCGGGAATGTCAATGTCGGTACCCCGGAGCGGAGTCGAGCCTGAAATTACGGCGGAGTGCAGGAAGTTCCGTTGTCCGAACCGGCAGGGAACACTCCCGAGGCATTCGCGGTGCACCTGAATGTTCGCACCCATTCGCGCAAGGGCCTCAGTGAATCCGAAGCGGTTTTCATAGACGGTCTCGTGGACGATGGAGACGCCCTCGGCCTGTGTCAGGGCAACCACCAGGGGCTGCTGCCAGTCGGTCATGAAGCCAGGGTGGACGTCCGTCTCCAGGACGAGCGGGGAGAGCTTGCCGCCCTGGTGGTAGAAGCGGATGCCGTCGTCGCCGATGTCCATGCCGCCGCCAACTTTGCGGTAGGTATTCAGGAACGTCATCATGTCGCGCTGCGAAGCGCCCTCAACGAAGATGTCGCCGCGGGTAACCAATGCAGCAGAGGCCCAGGACGCGGATTCGTTGCGGTCCGGGAGTGCTCGGTGGTTGTAGCCACGAAGGTCCTTGACGCCCTCAATCCGGATGGTCCTGTCAGTCTGGACGCTGATAATGGCGCCCATTTTCTGCAGGACCGCAATGAGGTCGATGATCTCGGGTTCCGTGGCCGCGCCAATGAGTTCGGTGATGCCCTCGGCGCGCGTGGCACTCAGCAGCACTTGCTCGGTGGCTCCAACCGACGGATACGGGAGCGAAATTTTGGCTCCATGCAGACCGTTCGGGGCTGAGATATGAATGCCGCCCGGGCGCTTTTCCACGACGGCACCAAATTGGCGAAGTACGTTCAGGTGGTAGTCAATGGGCCTGTCGCCGATCTTGCAGCCACCCAGGTCAGGGATGAAGGCCTCGCCGATCGCATGGATCAGCGGTCCGCACAGCAGGATTGGAATCCGCGAATCGCCCGCGTGCGCATCAATTGCCGTGCTGGAGGCCGTCTTTGCATCTTTGGGATCCAAGGTGAGGTCGCCCGTTACCGGATCCTTCACGACGGTCACGCCATGCAGCTGCAGCAGGCTGGTGACAACCTCGACGTCCTTGATTTCCGGCACGTTCCTCAGCACCGATGGTTCGCTGCCCAGCAACGCCGCCACCATGGCCTTGGGCACCAGGTTCTTGGCACCGCGAACGGTCACTCGTCCTGTTAACGGGACGCCACCGCGGATTGTCAGAACACTACTCATCTATACCGGTTTCCTCACGACTACTCGCCCCCCAAACTTACAAAGGCTCCAGCTAAGCATAGAAGCTCGCTTTACCGATCCGAAATGGAACCGCCCGACGCCCCGCGTATCGGGCTTCAGCCGGACGCCGACAAAAAAGGACCGGCAGGGCCCCTCGAAGGGGCCCTGCCGGTCCGATATCCGCAGAGATGCGACCTCGCGTCAGGGGCTACTGGGCTTGAACTTGCGCGGGAAGCGTCTTCGGCTTGAAGGAGGGGCGCGTGGCCTCGTAGGCCGTGATGTCTGCCTCATGCTGAAGGGTCAGGCCGATGTCATCGAGGCCTTCCAGGAGGCGCCAACGGGTGTAATCGTCAATCTCGAAGGGCGCCACCACATTGCCGCACTCAACAGTCTTGGAGACGAGGTCAACTTTGACTTCAGTTCCGGGGTGGTTCTCCAGGACCTTCCAGATGAGTTCGATGTCGTCCTGCGCCAATTGGGCCGCCAACAGCCCCTGCTTACCGGAGTTGCCCCGGAAAATGTCGGCGAATCGGGAGGACAGTACGGCTTTGAAACCATAGTCCTTCAACGCCCAGACAGCGTGCTCACGGGATGAACCCGTACCGAAATCCGGACCGGCAACCAGTACGGAGCCGGCATTGAACGGTGCTTGGTTGAGGATGAAAGACTCGTCCTTCCGCCAAGCGGCGAACAAGGCGTCCTCGAAGCCAGTGCGCGTGATGCGCTTGAGGTACACAGCGGGGATGATCTGGTCGGTGTCCACGTTGCTCTGGCGAAGGGGAACGCCGATGCCGGTGTGGGTAGTGAATGCTTCCATGGGATCCTCCTAGACTGCGGTTCCGGTGAGTGTGCCTGTGGCAGCGGACGCGAGGTCCGACGGTGAGCTCAGCGTGCCTCGGACAGCTGTAGCTGCAGCTACGACGGGTGAGACCAGGTGCGTGCGGCCGCCCTTGCCTTGGCGCCCCTCAAAGTTGCGGTTGGATGTTGAGGCGCAGCGTTCCCCCGGCTCCAACTGATCCGGGTTCATGCCCAAGCACATGGAACATCCGGCGAAACGCCATTCCGCCCCAAACTCCTTGAAGACCTTGTCCAGGCCTTCTGCCTCTGCCTCAAGGCGGACACGGGCTGAGCCCGGAACCACCAGCATGCGGACGTTGGGATCCTTGGCACGGCCACGGATGATGTCGGCTGCAGCACGCAGGTCCTCAATGCGGGAATTAGTGCAGGATCCCAGGAAGACGGTGTCCACACGGATATCCTTCATGGGCGTGCCGGCTTCCAAACCCATGTACTGCAGGGCGCGCTCGGCAGCTGCCTTGGCATTCTCGTCGCCGAAGTCCTCGGGCGCCGGTACCTTGGCGGACAGGGAAACGCCCTGACCCGGGTTGGTACCCCAGGTCACGAACGGCTCCAGGGTGTTGGCATCGAGGTCAACCTCGACGTCGAAGGTAGCGTCGGCATCCGTGTTGAGCGTGTTCCAGTACTCGACGGCGGCATCCCAGTCGGCGCCTTCCGGCGCGTGGGGGCGGCCCTGCATGTAGTCGTACGTGGTCTGGTCCGGAGCCACCATGCCGGCGCGGGCACCGGCCTCGATCGACATGTTGCAGATGGTCATGCGGGCGTCCATGGACAGTGCCCGAATGGCGGAGCCACGGTATTCGAGGACATATCCCTGGCCGCCGCCGGTCCCGATCTTGGCGATGACAGCGAGAATGATGTCCTTGGCCGTAACGCCGGGACGCAGGGTGCCTTCCACATTGATGGCCATGGTCTTGAAGGGCTTCAAGGACAGCGTCTGGGTAGCCATGACATGCTCCACCTCGGACGTGCCGATACCCATGGCCAACGCACCGAAAGCGCCATGCGTGGACGTGTGGGAGTCGCCGCAGACCACCGTCATGCCCGGCTGGGTCAGGCCCAGCTGCGGCCCAACGACGTGCACGATCCCCTGTTCCTTGTCACCGAGGGAGTGCAGGCGGACGCCGAATTCCTTGCAGTTGGCGCGCAGGGTTTCAATCTGGGTCCGGCTGGTCAAGTCCGCAATTGGCTTGTCGATGTCCAGCGTGGGGGTGTTGTGGTCCTCCGTGGCAATGGTGAGGTCGACGCGGCGCAGGGGCCGGCCAGCCAGGCGCAGGCCCTCGAAAGCCTGCGGGGACGTCACTTCGTGGACGAGGTGCAGGTCGATGAAGAGAAGGTCTGGCTGGGCATTGGCTCCTTCGCCTTCCCCCTTGCGCACTACGTGCGCGTCCCAGACCTTCTCGGCCAGTGTCTTTCCCACGGCCTTGCTCCCTTCACTGCGGTTGGATGGTCACATCCACTGAATTGTTCGTGATCCACTGATCTCTTCATCTACTGAAGCAGCACGGCCGCAAAATAGGCCAGTGAAACAACTTGCATCTCAGATATTGAGACGGCAATATCATTACATGGACAATTCTAGTGGAGTCGGTGTCATTGATAAAGCGGCCCAGGTACTCGATGCCCTCGAGGCCGGGCCCACGACACTCGCGCAACTCGTAGCGGCCACGGGCCTTGCCCGGCCTACAGTTCACCGGCTCGCGCTGGCGCTGGTTCACCACCGGCTGGTGAGCCGCGACATCCAAGGACGCTTCGTCTTGGGTAGCCGCTTGGTGGAACTCGCATCCGCCGCCGGCGAAGACCGACTCATCGCTTCAGCAGGCCCTGTGCTTATTCAACTCCGCGACGCCACAGGAGAAAGTGCACAGATCTTCCGCCGCCAAGGCGACTGGCGTGTTTGCGTGGCCTCGGCGGAGCGCCCCATCGGGTTGCGCGACACCATTCCGGTGGGCACGCAGCTCTCGATGAAGGCCGGCTCTGCCGCCCAGGTACTGCTGGCGTGGGAGGACCACGACCGCCTCCTCGACGGGCTGCAAAACGCCCGCTTTACACCCACCGTCCTGGCAGGAGTACGACGCCGGGGCTGGGGTCAGAGCCTCGGCGAACGCGAGCCTGGGGTCGCCTCGGTTTCAGCCCCCGTTCGCGGACCGTCAGGCAGGGTCATCGCGGCAGTGTCGATTTCAGGTCCGATCGAACGCCTCACCCGCCAGCCGGGCCGCCTTCACGCCGAAGTGGTTTGCAACGCCGCCCGGGTTTTAACCGAAGCCCTGCGCAAGAACAACGACTAGCATGAACAGCTACGCCGTATTCCTCCGTGGCATTAACGTGGGTGGCATCAACATCAAGATGGCCGATCTCGCATCAGCCCTCAAGGACTACCCGTTTACCAAGGTCAAGACCCTCCTGGCCAGCGGAAATGTGGTGCTTCAAAGTGAACTCAGCGCCAACGACGTCAAGGCGCAGTTCGAGAAGTGCCTACGGGAAACCTTTGGTTACGATGCCTGGGTGGTTGTCCTCACCGCCACACGGGTAGCGGAATTGGTGGACGCGTGCCCGTACCCGGCGGACGACAAAACCACGCACAGCTACATCACCCTCACCTCCGATACAGCCATGCTCGATGAACTCTTTCAGGCAGGCGAAGCGCTGGACGGCGTGGAACAGGTACGGCTGGGTCCGGAGGCATCGGCTTGGCTGGCACCCGCCGGCGGCACCTTGGACAGCCCCTTCAGCAAGCTCTCCGCCAAGGCACGCTACAAAAACAGCACGACTACAAGGAACCTGCGCACGCTCATCAAAGTAAGGGACGCCGCTTCAGCCCTGTAAACTGCACGGCCTTAACCGGAGCGTGCGGCCTTCAGTGCCGCGTTGAACGCCTTCAAACGCGTAATTTCCACCTCGACGGGCTCCACGATCCGCTGCTCGGCAACCGCTGCAACGGCGGCCTTCAACCTCTTTGCTGCCCCGGACGCGCGGACACGGGCTGCCCAACCACCGAGGATCCGTCCGGCAATCGCCAGGACAATACCCAGCACTACTCCCCCGGCAACCATCAGGGTAGGCCACGGCCACCCTTCTGTTCGGGGCACCTCAGGCACTGGCATTTGGAAGTAGCCGAGTACGGCCAACACACCGAGCCACCCCAGGCCGCCAACTGCAAGCAGAAGAGCAATCCACTGAAGGGCATTGAAAAGGATCCACCACAGCGGACGCTTGGTAGCCTTCAGGTCAGTGCCTGCAATGGCTTGGTCCAACGCGTCAGGCAGCTGCTCCCGGCCGTCCCTGGCCACACTGCGGATAGCTGCACGCCAAGGACCGGGGGCGCCAGCGGAAGCATCATCCGCAAAGTCCCTGACGGCGGCATCCGTCCGTGCCCGCTCGGGCGCGCCCGCAGGAGGCAGCGACGTCCGGCTCAGCTCAGGTCTGGTGTCATCCCGGCCCAGGTTCAACCTCCGCAACGGGTCGGGTCGGAAACGCAGCAGCCACCGTGTGACGGGCCACCCCGTCCTCTTGGCCGACTCTCTCTTGAAAGATCGCTGTACGGCGTCAACCACCACCGGCACATTTGCCGCCGTCGACAGTTCAGTCGCGAGGCGGGCTTTCGCGCTTGCCTTGATGCCGCGCGCTTCACCCTCGCCGGAAGCCCGGGCAAGTTCAGCGGCAGCCTTCGTCACGTCCGCTGCCAGGCGTTGTGTTGTTGCCTCCCGCTGGACCACGACGTTCCTGATGACCCCGCGGAGAGTCGGGACGCCGTCGCCGGTTAGCGCTGAGGCACTGAGGACTCGAACCTTGCCCAGTCCGTCCCGCATCAGGATTCCCTCCAACGACTGCATTACCGCGGAGGCGTCGGCTGCACTGAGTTTGTCCACCTGGTTCAGGACAACCAGCGTGACGGCACCGTGGGTGGCCATGGGTCGAAGGAAGTCATTATGCACCGCAGCGTCGGCGTACTTTTGCGGGTCCAGAACCCACACCAGGACATCCACCATGCCGACCATGCGCTGGACAATCTCCCGGTTTTCCACCCTGGTGGAATCGAAGTCCGGCAAATCCAGGAGCACCAGGCCGGTGTGCTCATCTGCGAGCCCGGGAACCGGCGGCAGGGTATGGCGCTCTTTGACATCCAGCCAGTCAAGCAGCGGTCCGCTGCCTTCTTCACCCCAGATACCCGCCAAAGGTGCAGAGGTCGTGGGGCGTCGGGCGGCGGCAGTTGCGAGCTCGCTGGCGGATACAGCATTGAACAACGACGATTTTCCGCTACCGGTCGCCCCGAAGAACCCGACAACAGTGTGCCCTGCGGACAATGATCGCCGCGAAGTGGCGCGCTCCAAGACCTCGTACACAGATTGCAGATCCGGGTCCGGGAGGACGCCTTCGGCCAGTTCCCGCGCAGTGTTGAGCGACTCAAGCCTTCGCTGCAGCTGGGACGACTCGCGGACTTGGCCGTGGCGGCTCATGCGGCTCCTGCCAGGCGGCGCAAGGCCTGGGCATGCCGGGCGATGTCGTCGCCGGAGCTCGGACGGGCCTCCTCAAGGCGGTTGAGGAAGCGCTGCCTCTCGTCGTCCAGGAGCCGTTGGCACTGTGTGTGCAGATCGTCCCTGGCCTGCTGGGCCAGGCGACGTACTGCGTCCTCACCGAACACCGCTTCCAGCAGCTTCTGGCCAACAACGGCCGTTCCGCCGGCAATGCCGATCTCCAAGCCACTCAGACCGGCAGTCATGGAGAACACCACCACCATGAGCGCAGCGCCGAGCCCGTTAACGCCGAAGGACAACCACCGGGCCTGGGTTCGTTTTCCTTGACCCTGCGTGCGGATCATCTCCATCAGTCCTTCCTGCCAGGATCGAATAGCGGCGGCGGCCTTCGCGTCGAAGCCCTCGCTGGTACCCGAGAGATCCTCGGAGCCAAGCAGGTCCCGACCAGCAGCGTCCGAACGCCAGCGCCTGTCCACGTTTTCGGCTGCGTTCGCGGCTTCGTCCAGGATCACCGCCTGCAACCCGGTCTCGATGGCGGTTTCAACCTTCACAGCCGGAGCAGGTTCGCCGCGGAAGAAGGCCCCTGCACGGTCACGCATCCGGCCGATGTTCTGCTCGAGTGCCCGGAAGAACTCCCCGGTACCTACGAAGTCCTGCCAGCGCGCCAACACTTCGCCGCGGAGCAAAGCTCCATCCTTGGTGGCCTCCAGAATGCGCGAGAGAGCTTGCTCATACTCAGCAACACACGTTGCTTTGAGATTGTGGGCAGCGGCATCCTGCGCCGCAGCGGCGCCCGCGATTCCCTCCAACCGGACGCTGACAGCCTTGACGGCTCCATTAAGTGTCCGCCTGGCGACATCCGCCCTTCCGGCTGCATTGGCGGCCAAGGCACCCAGCCAGTGGCGCAAGGGGATCACCGACTCCTTCGGAAGCATCCCCAGTTCATCCAAGGCACTCTCCGGAACGACGAAGAGCTTCGCGTCAGCCAGCCCCTGCCGATCCAGCATTGCCTGGAGGTCAGTCCTGACTTCCTCTTCCGCGGCAGCGGGCACGCGGTCCAGGACTACGGCCACGGTGATATCCCGGGAAGCTGCGTCCAAGAGCAGTCGCCAGGGAACGGCGTCGGCGTAGCGGTTTGCTGTGGTGACAAATACCCATAGGTCAGCGGCAGCAAGCAGCTGACCGGCGAGCCTGCGGTTGTCATCGGAAATCGAGTCGACATCGGGGGCGTCCAGGAGGGCGATGCCCTGTGGTACGCGATCATGTCCCACCAGCACCAGAGACGTGATGGCCTGCGCGTCGGGAGCGGCACCTGCCTGATGCGCCGGCAATGGACTCCTTGGCACAGTACCCCGGATACGGTCCAGGCTCGGGAGTATCCGGTGGCCTTCAAACCATCCTGCGTCCAGAGGATGATGCAGGAGGATGGGCTGGCGCGTGGTGGGCCTGATAGCACCGGCGCGGGTCACCGGATAGCCGATCAGCGCGTTGACCAGCGTGGACTTCCCTGCACCGGTTGAACCGCCGACGACGGCCAGCAGTGGAGCGTCCAGGCTGCGGTAACGGGGAATTACATAGTCGTCGAGCTGGGCAATGGACTCGCGGATCCACTGACGGGCTTCCCGGACGTCCGGCACGGCGAGCGGAAGGGCTGTGGCTGCAAGTTCGGCACGGGCAGCTTCCAAGGTCTCCACGGCGTCTGCCGCACCTTGGGTAACGGGGGTGGCCCGGGGTGCTGTTTCATCATCGTTTGCGGTCACAGCATCATCATGCCAGCCCGATCCCGGTCACAGGGCGGGGGCAGGCTCAGAGGAGAAAAAGAAATCCCCCGGAACCAGGGTTCCGGGGGATTTATTTGTGACCCCAGCGGGATTCGAACCCGCGTTACCGCCGTGAGAGGGCGGCGTACTAGGCCGCTATACGATGGGGCCTTGCACTTTTTGTCACCGTTTCCGGCGATCAAGCTGAATGAGTATTTCATACTTTCAGCTTCACTCCAAATCGACTCAGCGACTTGAAACTTCCGAATTTCCAGCGTGATGACACGGATTTTCAGAGCTGGGATACCAGGACTCGAACCTAGAATGACGGTACCAGAAACCGTAGTGTTGCCAATTACACCATATCCCAAAGTGGCTTTTGGACCGGAGTTCCGCGCTTTGGTTTCCCTTGGCTTTTCCCTCCGTGCCCCTCAGCACGAGTAATGACTCTACCGGAGTCTTGCCACCTGCACAAATCGGAAAGCCGTTACCTGCATCACATGATTCTCACGCTGCAGTAGGAGCCTTAACCAGCAACCGGGACAGGGAGTCCACTTGGTGTCCCGTGAACTCCTCCACCACTTCCCCGGTCCTGTTGAGCCACACGCCAATCAGCCCTGCCGCTGTGGCACCGTCCGCATCGAGCAGGCGGTTGTCTCCTACATAAAGGGTCTCCCCCGGACCTGTGCCGAGCAGGCGCACGCCTTCGAGGTAGATCGCCGGATCCGGCTTTGGCACACCTACTGTGTCAGTACCCACCAGGATCTTGATCCTTGAGAGACCTGCACCATCCAGTTTTGCCCGCTGGTAATCATGCACATTGTTGCTGACGGCGCCGTAGGGGATTCCCGCAGCATCGAGTGCGTCGAGCACGCCTTCAACGTCGGCAAAGGCCCGCACATACGCCGTTTGGCGTTGATGGTACTCAGTTACCCAGGCCTGGGATTCCTCGCCTTCATTGAGCTCCACCCCAAAGTGGCCCAAGGCAGCCCTGCCGCGAAGGAGTCGCTGCTCGTTGAAGGTCAGCTCGCCCGCCAGGTAGCGGTCGTAGAAGTGCGTGGTTTCGTGCGTGAAGATGCGCCCGAACTTCACCCACCCGGCCTGGTCCAGGCCGGGCAGGAGATGTTCGCTGACATCGCGGAGTGCCGTTGTCATGGCGTACTCAAGGTCCACCAAGGTGTCGTCTATGTCGAAGAGGACACCGCGGATGGTGCCGAAAGTGCTTGAGATAGCCATGACTGCTTCCGTTGTTAGCCGCGGAAAGCGCGAATACGTGCGAGTGAGGAATCCCTGCCGAGGATCACCATCGACTCGAACAGCGGTGGGGAGATGCGGCGGCCGGAGATGGCGGTGCGCACAGGCCCAAAAGCCGCACGCGGCTTAATACCCAGGTCCTCAACCAGTGCTTGCTTGAGCGCGGTCTGGATATTCTCGGCTGTCCACTCCCCGATGGGCTCCAACGCCGCCAGGGCAGCGTCCAGTACTTCCTCCAGATTCTGCGGAAGACCCTTACGGGCATCATCCGCAACGTCAATGGCGTCATCTGCCTTGAACAGGAAGGCCAGCATCTCGGGAGCTTCGCCCAAAAGTGTGATGCGCTCCTGAACCAGCGGAGCTGCCTCCGCGAGGATCTCCTCCTGCCGCGGAGTGAGGATCTCCCCTACGAAACCTGCAGCGCGGAGGTATGGAACCAGCCGTTCCTTGAAGTCTTCGGGTGCGAGCATCCGGACATGGGTTCCGTTGATGGCTTCGGCTTTCTTGATGTCGAAACGTGCCGGGTTGCCCAGGACATCGTGGATGTCGAAGTTAGCCACGAGCTGCTCCACGGTGAAGATGTCCTCGTCCGCGCTCAGGGACCAGCCAAGCAGCGACAGGTAGTTGAGCAAGCCTTCGGGGATGAAGCCACGTTCGCGGTGCAGGAACAGGCTGGACTCGGGGTCGCGCTTGGAAAGCTTCTTGTTGCCCTGTCCCATGACGTACGGCAGGTGGCCGAACTCCGGCATGTACTCGGCCACACCGATGGCGTAGAGCGCGCGGTACAGTGCGATTTGGCGCGGGGTGGAGCTCAGCAGATCCTCACCACGCAGCACATGCGTGATCCCCATGAGCGCGTCATCCACCGGGTTCACCAGCGTGTAGAGCGGTGCACCGTTGGCGCGAACCACCGCGAAGTCGGGAACGGAGCCGGCCTTGAAGGTAATCTCACCACGGACGAGGTCGTTGAACGTCAGGTCCTCGTCCGGCATGCGGAGACGCAGGACGGCCTCGCGTCCTTCGGCCTTGAACTGTGCCAGCTGCTCATCCGTCAGGTGGCGGTCGAAGCCGTCGTAACCCAGCTTCGGGTCGCGGCCGGCTGCCTTGTGGCGGGCTTCGATCTCATCAGGCGTGGAGTAGGACTCGTAGATGTGCCCCCCGGCCCGGAGCTTGGCGATGACGTCCTGGTAGATGTCGCCGCGCTGCGACTGCCGGTAAGGCTCGTGCGGTCCGCCAACCTCTACGCCCTCATCCCAATTGATGCCGAGCCACTTCAGGGCATCAAGCAACTGGTGGTAGCTCTCCTCGCTGTCGCGGGCAGAGTCGGTGTCCTCGATGCGAAAGATCAGCTTGCCACCCGTGTGGCGCGCGTAGGCCCAGTTGAACAGGGCAGTGCGGATCAGGCCAACGTGCGGCGTTCCCGTGGGTGACGGGCAAAAACGGACGCGGACCGGAGTCTCGGCGTTGACGGCAGGGATGGCGCTGGAGGCAGCGTTCGACGCAGAAGCAGTAGTCATAGTGGTTCCAACTTTACCGCTTGGCACCACTTCGGTTTCCCGGCTGGAAACGCTCGACGGCGGCACGCACCTTTCGTGTGAAAGATGCGTGCCGCCGTCGAGGTTTTAACGTTCGGCTGGGATCCTAGCGGCGGACCACCGGGTTGGAGAGCCGGCCGATGCCTTCGATCTCCACTTCAAAGCGGTCGCCTTCGCTGACCAGGCCGACGCCGGCTGGAGTGCCGGTCATGATGACGTCGCCCGGAAGCAGGGTGAACGCGTGCGAAACAATCGAGACGAGCTCGCGCACGCCGCGGATCATTTGGTTAGTGCTGCCGTCCTGGCGAAGTTCACCGTTGAGCCGGCCTTGGATGGCCAGGTCCTCGTGGTCCAGCTCGGTTTCAATCCACGGGCCAAGCGGGGCGGAAGTGTCAAAGCCCTTGGCGCGTGCCCACTGAAGGTCAGTTTTCTGGACGTCGCGGGCGGTGAGGTCGTTGCCGCAGGTGTAGCCGAAGATGACATCGTCCGCGCGGTCCTCGGGAACGTCCTTACAGATGCGGCCGATGACTACGCAGAGCTCAGCTTCGAAGGAAACTTCCTCGGAGAACCCGGGAAGGATGATGGGATCGTTCGGGCCGATCACCGAAGTGTTGGGCTTCAGGAACAGCAGCGGTTGCTGGGGAACCTCGTTGCCGAGTTCAGCGGCGTGCTCGGCGAAGTTCCGGCCAACGCCGATGACTTTGCTGCGGGGAATGATCGGGGCGAGGAGCCGCACGTCCTCCAGCTTGTGCTTCACATGGGTACGTTCGACGCCATTGAAGAAGGGGTCGCCATTGATGACAGTGATTTCCTCACTGCCAGGCTCGCCTTCAACAACGCCATAAAGGGGATCAGAATCAACTACAAACCGGGCGATACGCATGGGCTCAAGCCTACAGTCCGGGTTCAGCTTCGGAGGTAATCCAACTGGGCTGCAACGGAAGTCTCCGCCGCCCACCTGACTGAAGGATCGACGTCGGGATACACGGCATCAGTGACCGCCGCAATCGATGCCTCACTTCCCAGCTGTTTCAGCGCTGCCCTAATCTGGTCAAGCCGCTGCTCGCGGTGGTCTCGGTACTCGCGGCACTTCTCGTCCAGTGCTGGGAGCACGGGGCCGTGGGCCGGCAGGAGGATTGCGGCGCCGAGGGATTCGAGGCGGTCCAAGCTAGCGAGGTAGTCACCCAATCGGCCATCCGGGTAATCCAGCACCGTGGTTCCACGGCCCAGAATGGTGTCGCCTGTGAGAACGGATCCGGTGGGGCCGTCATCCGGGAGATGGAAGCAGAGGGAGTCCGATGTGTGACCCGGGGTGGCCACCACGCGGATCTCCACGCCGCCTGCCGTCAGGACTTCGCCGTCCATCAGTGGCTCGCCGCCGTGGCAATACTCTGCGGACGCCGCCCGAACGGGAGCACCGGTCAGCTCGTGGAACCTTGCCGATGCCTCTGTGTGGTCCGCATGCCGATGCGTGATGAGAACTACGTCCACAACACCTGCCGATGCCAACACAGCCAGATGCTGTTCGTCTTCAGGGCCCGGGTCTACTACAGCCACGTGGCCGGAGCTCGGCGCGCCGATCACGTAGGAGTTGGTGCCGTCCAGGCTCATAGGCCCCGGGTTGGGGGCGAGACGGAAGCGGGTCAGCTCACTGCTGCGCTGCAGGGAACTGTCATGGGAGGTCGCCGTTGATTCTGAAGTCACTGTCCCATCTTGGCACTGAACGGATGCTCGTTCACATCCCTAGCCCTTCCCACCAACGCCCTCTCACGTCCCTAGCCCTTCCCACCAACGCCCTCTCACATCCCTAGCCCTTCCCCCGAGAGGTGAAAGAGCGTCCGCCCCAAACCCGAGTGACCTGATAGAGCGTCCGCCCCAAACCCGAGTGACCTGCGAGAGCGTCCGGGGAAGCAGAGCGGCGGCCCTTCCGCTTGTTGCCAAGTCGAAGGGCCGCCGTCGTGCGTTCTGTTGTGCCGAAAACCTAGACCAGGCGGGTCAGCCAGCCGTGGGTATCCTCGACTGTTCCGGTTTGGATACCCAGGAGCTGTCGGCGGATGGCCATGGTGGTTTCCCCGGCCTTCGCGTCCTCGGAGCCGATGAACTCGGTGGCGTCCTTGAGGACTCCGATCGGTGTGATCACAGCTGCGGTGCCACAAGCGAAGACCTCGGTGATCTCGCCGGAGGCAACGCCGTCTCGCCACTCGTCAAGCGTGATCTTGCGCTCGGTCACGTCGCGGCCCATGTCCTTGGCCACCTGGATGACGGACATACGGGTGACGCCCTCCAGGATGGTGCCGCTGAGGGCGGGAGTTACCAGGGAGCCATCCTTCATGACGAAGAAAACGTTCATGCCGCCGAGTTCTTCCACGGCGTCATCGTTGAAGTGGTCCAGGAAAAGTACCTGCTTGCAACCGTTCGCTTCGGCTTCCTGCTGCGCGATCAGGGAAGCTGCGTAGTTGCCTCCGCACTTGGCAGCACCGGTTCCGCCGCGGCCAGCACGGGCATATTCGCGGGAGATCCAGATGGAGACGGGCTTGAGCTCGCCGCCGAAGTAGTTGCCGGCAGGAGAAGCGATGACGCGGAAGGACACTTCGCGGGCGGCACGAACACCAAGGAACGCCTCCGTGGCGATCATGAACGGGCGCAGGTAGAGGGCTTCACCATCGCCGGAAGGAACCCATTCCTTGTCAGCCTGAACGAGTTCCCGGATGGCCCCGAGGAAATACTCCTCGGGCAGCTCCGGTAGGGCGAGGCGACGCGCGGACTTGTTCAAGCGCGCGGCGTTGGCTTCGGGCCGGAAGGTCCAAACGGAGCCGTCAGCGTGGCGGTAAGCCTTGAGGCCTTCGAAGATTTCCTGGCCGTAGTGCAGAACCGCAGCCGAGGGGTCCAGGGAGATGGGTCCGTAAGGCTCGATCCGGGCATTCTGCCAACCGCCATTTCCGTCGGCGTCAACCTTGTAGTCGACGACGGCGGTGTGGTCGGTGAAGTAGTCGCCGAAGCCTGGGTTCGCCAGGACGGCTGCACGCTCCTCAGCAGACTTCGGGGTATCCGAATGCTGCTGGCTGAATTCGACGCCATGGGCAGTCTGAGTCATGTTTCCTCCACAGTCAGCTACCTGGCAGGGCGAACCGGGCCCCCAAAAAAGGGTGTGGTTCAGCGATGGACCAGGGAAGCAGGTAAATAATTCAACACAAGCTTACGCCTGAGAAATGGGCCTAAAGTGCGGCCGCAATGGCATCGCCAATAGCAGCCGTGCTGCGTGGCTCACCGGTGCGGGTTTCGACGTCGGCGACTACTGCCGCTTCAATCTTGCGGGCCGCCGTGGTGTAGCCAAGGTGGTCCAGGAGGAGCACTGCGGAGAGGATGGCCGCGGTGGGATCGGCTTTCTGCTGTCCGGCGATGTCCGGAGCTGAGCCGTGGACGGGCTCGAACATGGACGGTGCGGTGCGGTCCATGTTGATGTTGCCCGATGCCGCCAGGCCGATGCCGCCGGTGATGGCAGCGGCGAGGTCAGTGAGGATGTCGCCGAACAGGTTGTCGGTGACGATGACATCAAAACGGGAGGGATCGGTCACCATGAAGATGGTGGCGGCGTCAATGTGGAGGTAGTCGTGGGTGACCTCTGGGAATTCCAAGGCCACGGCCTCGACCGTACGCTTCCACAAGTGCCCGGCGAAGACCAGCACATTGTGCTTGTGGACGAGTGTGACGTGCTTGCGCGGACGCTCGTTGGCACGGCGGAAGGCATCGCGGACGACGCGCTCCACACCGTGAGCTGTGTTGAGGGAAACTTCCGTGGCCACTTCGTGGGGTGTTCCGCCCCGCAGGGTGCCGCCGTTACCCACGTAGGGACCTTCGGTACCTTCGCGGACCACGATGAAATCGATGCTGCCGGGGTTGGCCAACGGGCTGCCGACGGTGCCGTACAAGCGGGATGGGCGCAGGTTCACGTAGTGATCCAGGCTGAAACGAAGCTTGAGCAGCATCTCGCGTTCGATAATGCCGGAAGGGATGCGGGTATCACCCGGGGCCGCGCCCACTGCTCCAAAGAGGATGGCATCACGCGTGCGCAGGTCTTCCAGGACCTCGTCCGGGAGGGTCTCGCCAGTCTCAAGCCAGTGCTGGGCACCGAGCTTGTAGTTGGTCAGCTCGAGGGCGACGCCTTCGGCGGCGACAGCCTTTTCGAGGACCTTGACGGCTTCGGCGATGACCTCAGGGCCAATGCCGTCGCCAGGGATGACAGCGAGATTGATGGACGTTGCACTCATAGCTCTATCTAGCCAAGCAATCCACATGCTGGTCAAAATTGTCTCACTCCTCGAACACTGGCCGCGCCCGCGACTTGGGTAAGACTCAGACCACGGCATGATGCCCGCGCCGGGAGCGAGCACATAGAGTCATAGCGTGGATAGAAGGCACGAGATATACGAATGGTTCCGGATCAACCGCTTCAAAGTTGATATGACGGCCACGTGCCTCCTCATCCTCCTCTTTGGTCCCGTATATCTGGTCGCGGACCGCCCTTGGCTGTTCCTCTTGTCCTGCAGCCTCCTGCTGCCCCTCGCCTGGCGACGCACCCGCCCGGCCGTGGCGGCCGGCGTCGTCATCCTGGTGTGCCTCATCCAATGGGCAGCTGGCGCTGAACCCGTGGCTGGCCAAATCGCCGTCCCGCTGGTCATTTACGCTACGGCGGCTTATGGGCCCGCGTGGGCGAGCCGGACGGTTCTTCTGGCCGGACTGTTGGGTGGGGTCATGCTCACTACCCGGCTCTTTTCAACCACAGCTGAGTCCGGCATCCTGGGCCTCACCATCGGTGCGCTCTACACCGTGCTTATATGGATGCTGGTGCTGGTGAGCTGGACGCTGGGCGACCTCACACGCGTACGCCGGCTGCAACTTCAGGCTCTTGAGGATCGCACGCGGAGGCTTGAAGTGGAGCAGATGCAGGAGCGCAAGCTGGCCGCCGCCGACGAACGTTCCCACATTGCCCGGGAAATGCACGACATCGTGGCGCACTCGCTGTCCGTCATCATCACCCAAGCGGACGGAGCCCGATACGCTGCCGCAGCGAAACCCGAACTCGCAACCGAGGCTCTGGCCACAATTGCGGCCACGGGCAGGGATTCGCTGGGCGAGATGCGAAGACTGCTGGGCGTGCTCCGCTCCGACGACGACTCCCCTACCCGCCCTCAACCCCGGCTTTCCGATCTTGACGAACTCCTCCTCGGCTTCCGCGCCGCAACACTGCAGGTGGCGTTCGAACAGCGTGGAGTACCCCGCAGGGCCCTACCAGTCGGCGCGGAACTCACTGCTTATCGAATCATCCAGGAAGCCCTGACCAACGTGATGAAACACGCAGGACCGAAGGCGACGGCGAGTGTCACCCTGACGTGGCAGGCCCGCGGCCTGCAACTGGACATCATCGACGACGGCCGGGGCGCCGCTGCTGATCCCCCAACGGCAGGGGGCGGTAACGGACTATTGGGAATGGGTGAGCGCGTCTCCCTCTACGATGGTTCCTTGACCGCAGGCCCGGAACAGGGCGGCGGTTTCCGTGTGTCCGCATTTATCCCTTATTCGGAGGCCTAATCCATGCCTGAAGTTCCCGCACCCATTCGTGTGGCACTCGTTGATGACCAGCAATTGGTCCGATCGGGTTTTGGCATGCTCATCAATTCACAGCCGGACCTTCAAGTGGTGGCCGAGGCCGGTAATGGGATCGAGGCCGTCCAAGCCCTGAATGCCACTGCTGCCGATGTGGTCCTGATGGATGTCCGCATGCCAGGGATGGACGGCATTGAAGCGACCCGCCGCATTCTGGAACAGGCAGCGGCACAGCCCACGGGTTCTCAGCGGGCGGATGTCAAAATCGTGGTCCTCACCACCTTTGATCTTGACGAGTACGCCCTTGCTGCAATCCAGGCAGGCGCCAGCGGATTCCTCCTGAAGGATGCACCGCCGGAGGAACTGCTCGAGGCCATCCGCACCGTTTACCGCGGGGACGCCGTGATTGCCCCTTCCACCACCAGACGACTGCTTGACCACGTGGCGCCACTACTGAGAACTCAGACGCCGGAGCAGACCGAGCATGCCGCCGCCGTCGAGCGCCTTACAGCCCGCGAGCGCGAAGTGTTCCAGCTGATCGCGCAGGGACAATCGAACCCGGAGATCGCGGCGGGGCTGTTCCTTTCCGAGGCCACGGTCAAGACCCACGTAGGGCATATCCTGGCGAAACTTGGCGCACGGGACCGCGTCCAGGTGGTGGTCATCGCTTATGAAACCGGCGTTGTAGCCCCTGGCACCTAGCCGGAACGTAGCTTCCTCATACCGCGAGGGCCGCCGGACTCAGACCACGGTATGAGCAGGCTCCCGGGATAATGGGCCCGCGGCCCGATCCAGCAGGGCTGCCCTGAAACATAGCGTGGAACCATGACAACATTCACGCCTCTCCCCCGTCCGTCAGGAAGCAACCGTCCCGCAGGTTCGGACGTAGCCCAGGCGCGTCCCGCCGTCGAGGCATTTGGGCTGTCCAAGAGTTATGGACGTGCTGATACGACCGTCACTGCCCTGAACAACGTGTCCGTGAGCTTCGACGCCGGAAAGTTCACTGCCATCATGGGACCGTCCGGTTCCGGCAAGTCCACTTTGATGCACTGCCTTGCCGGCCTGGATACGGCCGATTCCGGACGGATCGTTCTGGGCGGCACCGAATTGACGGGGCTCAATGATCGTCAGCTCACCGCGCTCCGCCGCGAGAGGATCGGCTTCGTATTCCAGGCATTCAACCTGGTGCCCACCTTGACTGCCGAGCAGAACATCACGCTTCCCCTCGCCTTGGCAGGAACCACCGCCGACGCCGGATGGCTGGATACCGTTGTCACAACGCTTGGGCTGAAGGATCGTTTGAATCACCGACCGCATGAGCTTTCCGGCGGCCAGCAGCAGCGCGTGGCTGTTGCCCGTGCGCTGCTGACGCGTCCCGACGTCGTGTTCGGCGATGAGCCTACCGGCAACCTGGACTCAAGGGCCGGCGGGGAGGTCCTTGCGTTGCTGCGCCGGAGCAGCCAGGAGATGGGGCAAACCATCATCATGGTCACTCACGATCCCGTGGCCGCCAGTTACGCGGACCGCGTGGTGCTGATGAGCGACGGAGGCCTGGTGGGAGAGATTCACGATCCCACAGCAGACTCGGTGCTGGCCGCCCTCGGCAAGCTGGGGGCCTGACGCATGTTGCGTGTTGCCCTTTCCCAATTGACCACCCATTTCCGGCGGTTCGTCGCAATCGGGCTTGCCGTCATGTTGTCTGTCATGTTCCTCTCGGCCACACTCATGGTGGGAGCGAGCACCAATGCGTCACTGGGCGCGAGCATCGGCGAGGCCTATCGCAACGCGGACGTCGTGGCTACGTCCAAGGGCGGGGAACCGTTCACCCAGGCAGCGGTGGACGCGGCGGTTTCCTCCGCCGCAGTGCAGGACAGCTATGCCGAGCGTTCCACCTACGTTACTTTCGAGGCTGGTGGCGGTGAGCAGTATGGACGGCTGCGGAACGTTGCCCCGGCTTCATTGGAAGGTTCTGTCCTCTCCTCCGGTTCAATGCCAGCCAATGCCTTGGAAGCCACCATTGATGTCAAGACTGCCGAGCATCTTGGCCTCTCCGTCGGCAGCACGTTGGAGTTGCGTGGAGCGGGACCGGTCAAGAACGCAAAGGTGAGGATTTCGGGACTGACGAAGGCCACCAATGATCCTTTCTCCTCGTCGGCGGCCCAACTGGTGGGTTCCGAATCAGTACTGAACGCGGTCCAGGACGCGGGCGCCGGATACTCCGGGTTGCAGTTCGCACTTAAGCCCGGTGAAGACGTCGCCGCGGCCAAGGACTACATCGCACACCGCATGGAAGCCGCAGGTGCGGTTGAGCCCGTGCTGGAAACGGCGCAGGAGAAGGTCACCTCAACAGTGGCCATGCTGAGTGCCGGCCAGGACCAGTTGACGGTGGTGTTGCTCGCCTTCGCAGGCGTCGCCATCCTCGTCTCCACTTTGGTGGTTGCCAACACCTTCTCCGTCCTGGTGGCACAGCGGACCAGGGAGCTTGCTCTCCTGCGCTGCCTTGGCGCCGGACGCTCGCAAATCCGGGGGTCAGTCATGCTCGAAGCCCTCGTGGTCGGGTTCATTTCCTCGGTGGTGGGCGTCCTTGCCGCGACAGGACTGATGACGGCGTTGATTGCCTGGGCGAAGTCCCAGCCTGAGCAAGCGTTCGCTACATTGGCGGTACCGCCGTCGGCCATTATCGCCGGCTTGGTGGCAGGGACGTTGCTGACGATAGTCGCTGCGCTGGTACCCGCGAAGGCCGCCACCGCCGTCGCACCTCTTGCCGCCCTCCGCCCAGCCGACGACGCCTCAGTAGGCAACCGGCGCGGCAAGGTGCGCCTTGTCCTGGGGTTGGTGGCGCTACTGGGCGGGACCGCCTTGCTGGTGTACGGGAGCATTACTGTCTCCTTGCTGGTCGCGATGCTCGGTGGTGCTGCCTCGTTCGTGGGCATCCTGCTGTGCTCCACCTTGTTCATCCCCTCCGTGGTGGCCTTGGCAGGCCGGTTGGCCGCACCGGCAGGTGTGCCCGGCAAGCTCGCTTCCGTCAACGCGACGCGAAACCCTGCCAGGACCTCCGCTACTGCCGCTGCGCTGCTGATCGGCGTCACGCTGGTCTCCCTCATGATGACCGGGGCCGCTACCTCCAGGCACGCATTCAACGACACGTTGGCGGAAAACTACCCGGTGGACCTATCCGCCCTGACCACAGTGGACGGCTCCGGCGATCACTCCCAAGCTGTGTCCCGGATTAAGGCGCTGGACGGCGTCAGCGCTGCCGTGCTGCTGCAGCCCGTGGGGACGCTCAGCGATACGACCACGCCCGACGGCGGCAGTACCATCTACGGGCTCTCCGCCGGTGACGCCGCATCAGTGCTGCGCGACAACAACCTCAAGCCGACGCCGGGCACTGTTTACCTGCCTGAGGACTCCCCCGAAGGCCCGGCAAGCATCACGACGGCGGCTGGCAGCGTTACGCTCGATGCCAAAGTCCTGCGTACCCGCCATGTGCCTGCCTTCGTGGAAAGCTCCAGCATCTCTGCCGGTACGCTGCCGGAAATGCCCGGCATGGTGTGGGTGAAACTGGACGATTCCGTCTCGGGAGATAGGGTTCAGGCCATCCAGAAAGAGGTCGCCTCAGCGTTGGGCGTGCATGAGCGCACGGTCAGCGGCGCCGCAATTGAGCGGGTGACGTTCAACAGCATCATCGACGTCCTCTTGCTGGTGGTCACCGGACTTCTGGGAGTTGCGGTGGTTATCGCGCTGATCGGCGTGGCCAACACGTTGTCGCTTTCTGTCCTCGAACGGACGCGCGAGAACTCCTTGCTCCGTGCCTTGGGGCTGACCAAGGGCCAACTCCGCGGGATGCTGGCCATCGAGGCCGTGCTTGTCGCCGGTGTGGCCGCGATCATGGGTGTCGGCATGGGCATCGTTTACGGCTGGCTCGGCGCGCAGGCAAGCTTGGGCGGCGTAGCCACTGTTGTTCCGGCGGTGCCGTGGCTTCAGCTGGCGGCTGTCTTTGGGGTCGCCGTGGTGGCCGGACTCTTGGCTTCCGTGGTCCCTGCCCGGCGCGCGGCACGCTTGTCGCCCGTTGAGGGTCTGGCCACCGCCTAAGTTGCTCTCTCAGAACACCACCAAACGAGATTCGCTCTCTCACTTCCTTCGGTCAAACCGACGGGAAGTGAGAGAGCGATTCGGGTTTAAGGCTGTTATGTGAGAGTGCCCCTATGTTTTTCGTCAAGGGGTTGTGGGTGTCGGGGGTTTGTAGAGGGTGCCGTCGCGGAGCATTGCGTAGAGGGTGTCGCAGCGTCGTCGTGCGAGGGCGATGAGTGCTTGGTTGTGGCGTTTGCCTTCGGCTCGTTTGCGGTCGTAGTAGGCCCGTGAGAGTGGGTCTTTGAGGGCTGCGAAGGCTGAGAGGAACAGGGTTCGTTTGAGGACTTTGTTGCCTTTTCTGGAGGAGTGGTCCCCGCGGATGGAGGATCCGGATCGCCAGGTCACGGGGGCCAGTCCTGCGTAGGAGGCCAAGTGCCCGGCGGTGGGGAAGTCTTTCCCGGCGACTTCGGTGAGGATTCGTGCGGCGGTCCTGATGCCCACGGCCGGCAGGGACATCAGGACCGGGTGAAGAGGGTGGGCCTCCACGAGAGCTTCGACCTGGGTCAGGACCATGGTGCGGCTTTCATGGAGACCGGCCAGCATGGTGGCGAGTTGGGGCAGCACGATGGTCGCGGCGTTCGTGCCGACAACAATGACTGTTTGCTGGCCCAGGGCCTCGATGATCTCATCGGCCAGGCGTTCGCCCATCCGTGGCGCGAGTTTAGTGAGCCGGTTCCCAATCTTGCGCCGGCCGGCGTGGCGGAGCGCTTCGGGGGTGGGCCAAGTCCGCAGCAGATCATGGACTGCGGGGTGGTCCATGTAAGGTCCCAGCACCCTTTCCAGGGCGGGGTGGATCTGGGTGAGCAGCCCACGGATCCGGTTCGAGGTCGCCGTTGCCTGTTTGGCCAAGTCATCATCGAACCCGCAAAGCATGCTCAGTTCAGCGAGCTGCTCATCGGCTAACCGGACCGAGCGCAGTGTATGGGGCATCGTCCTGGCGGCCTCGGCAATGATGAACGCGTCCCGGGCATCGGTCTTCGCCTCTCCAGGATGCAGGTCCGCGATCCGGCGCATCGCCAGCCCAGGCAGGTACCCGACCAACACACCCGCGTCCTGGGCCACAGCCACCGGCAACGCCCCGATCGTCGCGGGCTGGTCAACGACCAACAGGACCCGCCCGTTCTGCGCTAACCCGGCGAGGATGTCCCGGATACCGGCTTCATCGTTCGGTAAACGCTTGTCCAGCAGCTTCTTCCCGGCCCGGTCCAAGGCAACAGCGTGATGGACGCCCTTGCCCACATCCAAGCCAACGAAAATCTCTGCAGCGTCATGGTCCTTGATCACCTTCGGCACCTCCAACTCAGCGGACTCATTTCCAGCTGGCCTGCCACGGTGTCAGGACCCGGCACCCACGTTACGCACGACGATCACACTGTCCTGCCCCTATCAGCGGTCTCCCGGCACCTACCAACCCCGGTGACAACACTCTCAAGATCATCGATCAACAGAGGGACTCAACCATGCCAGGATCAGCAGACCAGCACACCCATATCCTGCACCAGGAAACAGGCTACGAAAAAGGTAACGAGGGATTACGCCTCGGCGGGCTCTTCGTAGCGTGGGAAGATCGGCGCGGGGGCCGGCAGCTCCGTGCCAGGAACGATCGGTGTGGCGACGGCAGCGAACTGACGCGACTTGCCTTCCGGCTGGCCGAGAACCCCAAGAAGCTTCGCGGACGACGACGGCATGACCGGCTGTGCGAGGATCGCCACGATCCGGACTACCTCCAAGGTGACGTAAAGGACCGTGTTCATGCGCTCAAGGTCAGTCTTGCGCAGCACCCACGGAGCCTGCTCGGCGAAGTAGGCATTGGTATCACCCAACACAGTCCAGATTGCCTCAAGTGCCCGGCTGAATTCCTGCTTGTCGAACGCGGCACGGGCAGTGTCCAGCAACCCGCCGGCCTGCGCCAGCAAAGCATTGTCCTCGGCCGTAAATGCGCCGGGAACCGGAACCTTGCCTTCACAGTTCTTCGCCACCATGGACAGTGAACGCTGTGCAAGGTTGCCGAAGTTGTTGGCCAGGTCCGAGTTCATCCGGCCCACGATGGCTTCGTGGTTGTAGTTGCCATCCGCACCGAAGGGAACTTCGCGGAGGAAGAAGTAGCGGCACTGGTCCAGGCCGTACTGCGCCACGAAATCCTGCGGAGCCACAACATTGCCCAGGGACTTGGACATCTTCACACCATTGTTGGTGAGGAAGCCATGGATCATGACGCGCTTGGGCAGTTCCAGCCCGGCGCTCATGAGGAACGCGGGCCAATAGATGGCGTGGAAGCGTGAAATATCCTTGCCGATGACATGGACGTCTGCCGGCCAGAACTTTTTGAAGGACTCGGATTCCACGTCCGGGTAACCGATGCCCGTCAGGTAGTTCGTCAGGGCGTCAACCCAGACGTACATGACGTGCTTCTCATCGCCCGGGACCGGAACACCCCAGTCGAAGGTAGTGCGGCTGATGGAAAGATCCTCGAGGCCGCGCCTCACAAAGCTGATGACCTCGTTGAATCGGGACTGCGGCGCGCCGAACTCAGGCTGTGCCTCATACAGGGCAAGGAGTTTGTCCTGGTAGTTGGAGAGCCTGAAGAAGTAGCTTTCCTCGGCCGTCCAGGTGACCAGGGTGTCCGTCTCCTTCGAGTAACGGAGCCCGTCCTCCTTCACCACGGTGTCGTCCTCGACGTAGTATGCCTCGTCGCGGACGGAGTACCAGCCTTCGTACTTTGACAGGTAGATGTCGCCGTTGGCTTCCATCTTCTTCCAGATGGCTTGGGAAGCGGCGTAGTGGTCCTGATCCGTGGTGCGGATGAAGCGGTCGTGGGAGATCCCAAGGTCCTGACTCATCTGCTTGAACGCAGCCGAGTTGCGGTCGGCGAGCTGCTTGGCAGTGATGCCTTCCTTCTCGGCCGACTGCTGCATCTTGAGTCCGTGCTCGTCCGTTCCGGTCATGAAGAACACCTCATGTCCGTCAAGGCGCTTGAAGCGCGCCATGGCATCAGTCGCGATGACCTCGTAAGCGTGGCCGATGTGGGGCACGCCGTTGGGGTAGCTGATTGCGGTGGTGATGTAGAACGGGGATTTCTCTGGAGACGTCACTCTAAGAAGTTACCTTTTTTTGGGATGAAATAGCTTAGTTAAGTTCGGTCAGCGTATCGCTGAGCCGGACCAGCTCATGGTCGTGGGAGGCAACCAGGACGGCAATGCCATCGCTGGTGGTGTCCTTAAGAATGCCGATGATGCGGTTGGCCGCGGCGCGGTCGAGGCTCGCCGTGGGCTCGTCCACCACCAGGACACGGGTTCCCAGGATCAGGGCGCGGGCAATAGCTACACGCTGGCGTTCACCACCGGACAGCTGGGCGGGGCGGTGACGCATGCGGCGTCCGAGGCCCACCAGGTCCAGGAGGTCCTTCGCCATTTCGGTGCGCTGTTCCACTTCGCCATCGGGCACGGCGGGAAGCAGCACGTTCTCAAGGGCGCTCATGCCGTCGATCAAGGCGCCGCCCTGGTCCACGTACCCGATCAGGGCACGGCGGCGGTCCGCGATTTCGTCGTCGCCCATGGTGTCCAGCGGCTGGCCCTCCCAAAAGACCTTGCCCGACGTCGGGAGTGTAAGTCCCGCGCTGACCGTCAGGATGCTGGTCTTACCGGAGCCGCTTCGTCCGGCGATACAGTGCATCTCACCGGCGTGCAGGGTGAGGTTGAAGTCGTCCACGACGTCAACTTCCTCGGCTCCGCCTTTGTCGCCACCGTAGTGGATGGTGACTCGGCTCAGCTCCAAGGGAGTTGCGTGGTCGGTGGCCCTCACGATGGTGTTGGCGCGGGTCTGCAGCGACTCGTCCGTGGATTCCGGGGTGGCCTTCAGCTCGGGGTTGAGTTTGTCAGTCATTTGACTACTTTCGTTGCAATCGGAATCCAGCAAATTACGGCCAGCAGACCGGCCAGCCCGGCCCAAAGAGCCGCATAGGGGGCAAGGAGCAGTCCCAGCCCCAGGGCACCAAGGACTCCCAAGGGAAGTGCCACTGTGCCTACAAGTGCGTTTTCGAAGAATCGGACCTGACCCAGCATGTCCGGGTTCCAGCCCATGGCACGCAGGGTACCGAGGTACTCACGTTTGGCGTGGAGCTCGAAGCGACCTGTGACAAGGGTCAGGAGGAGGCCAACAACCACACCAAAGACCGCGAGGATGACGCTCGGCAAGGCGATGCTCGCTGCGGCCAGACCGCTCAACGCGCTGGCGCCTGCGGCCCGGGGAATATCGATCAGGAGTGCGATCAGTGCGCCCACCGCGGCTCCGAACACACCGACTGCCACGGCCAGCGAGATCGAGTTGAAGCGGTTGGTGGTGAGCTGCCTGTTGGCAAACGTCAGGGGCGAATCCACGGTCACCAGGCGTTCATCGTGCTGCGGTTCCTGGTCAATCACCACGCGGTGGCGCAGCTGCTGGGCAGCCAGCAACGCGGCGCCACTGTAGATGACGAGCATGGTCACGGAGACGATCACAGTGGCGACATTCCAGCTCAGCAAGCTGAGGATAATGCCAGCTGCGGCGAGGGCTGCGGCACCCACGGCGAACTCCTCCAGGACCCAGGATCGGATCCGTTTCTGCGTCCAGCCCATGGCCCGGAGGATTCCGGCTTCGCTCCTGCGCTGGCGGATGTAGCTCACGGTGGAAGCGCCCGTCAGGAGCGAGGCGCCCAGAAGTGTCAGGAAGAGCAAGGTGATGTTGGTTCCGGTGAGGGAGCCTGAGACGGCGTCAGCCGCGTCCTGGCGTACCCACGACTGCTGGACGGTGCCCAGGGGTGATTCCTTGCCGGCGTCGTCCTTGCTGTAGCCGGGGACAAAGATATTGGCGTCTTCACGCGCGGAGCCCGCCACGACCGTGGCCTCAAGGCCGAGTTCGCGGATCTGGGTGGCCAGTTTCTCCACCTCGGGCTGTGCAGTCTTCCAGTTGCCGGTGGCTGACGCCTTGACGCGGATGGCGTCAATCACGTCGGCGTTGGTGTCATAACCACGCGCTGCTGCGAGACCGTAGTAATCGGTGATGGCGCCGGCGGACTGGCTGACCAGACCGGTGGCACTGAGTGAGGGCTTCAGTTCCGTACCCTCTACCTCTTTGCCCTCAGAGTCCTTGCTGAGCGTCATTGGGGTGGGGTCATAGCCGCCCAGGGGAAGCTTGTTGACGTCCCCGGCTGCAGACTGAACGTCTGCAGGGTCAAAGGTGCCGTACACCATGGGCAGCGGAGTGGCTGGCTTCTTGCCTGTTTCAAGGTCTTCCCGGTAGGAGCGCTCCTCAACCGGCTTTCGCTGCGTCTGGTCCACGGCGGCCCCGAAGGACGACTTCTCGGGCAGACGGTTGACCGTTACCCAATCCCCTGGTGTGGCACTCTTTTCCGATGCTCCGTTGGCGGCTTCGTCGCCGTCCTGGTACTGCGGCGCGGCGGCAAATGCTGTGCTCCACGTTGCCGGGTTGTACAAGCCTTGGCTGAAGGAGGCGGTGCTGCCCAGCAGTTTGCTGTGGTCAGTGGAACCCGGCCATTCGAGGGCAAACGGGGACTTGGACACGAACGGAAGGTAGTCCTTGTCCAGGGACCGGGTCACGGTGCCCACCTCATTGACCACCTTGCCGCTTGCGTCAAGCTCCTCGATCTTCACCGAGTACTGCAGGTCAAGGGACGTGCCGGAACGGACAATCAGCGGAATTGCCTGGGAGTCGTCAGTCAGCAGGCCGTCGCGCTTTGCCTGCTGGTACTGCGTCATCAGCGGAGCCCAGTGCTTGAGCTTGACGCCCAGGAAATCCGGGCCTTCTTCCAACTGGTCCATGCTGAGGCCTGTGGTGAAGAGACTCTCGAAGTGGCGGCCGATCGCGCCCGCGTCACGCGCATCTGCTGGCGGAGCCTTCTCAAGCGGAGCCAGGAAGTCGCCTGCTGCGCCCAGCAGTGCCCGCTCAGCGGCCGGGTCGACGGCGACGACGGACTCTGTCACCTCAGGCGCCAGGGGAAGCGCTACGGAGAGATTGAAGAGGTTGTGCTCTGAGCCCAGGGCGGGAGCGGGGAACTTAACACCTGTCTCGCCTTCGGGACCGGCGATCCGGACGTTGGTGCCGCCGGCTGTCTGTTCCTGAATCAGGCGGCCTTTGCCCAAGGTGCCTTCAGCGCTGGTTTTGAAAAGGGTTTTCTGGTTAGCTCCGTCCGAGCTCGTGGCCGAGGCAGTCAGGCGGTACTTCTTGGGGGAATCGGACAGGACGGATTCGGCGGCTGGCCACTTGCTGGAATCCATGGCAGAGGGGTCCCCCGCCGTCACTGCGCCGGCAAGGCCTGCGTTGTACCCGAGGTAGTCCATGGCGTTGAGGCGGGGAGCTTCAAGGTTCTGCGATACACGCGAGACCAGGCTGATGGGTGCGGCCACGGCCGTTTGGCCCATGGTCCGGATCTTTTCCAGCTGCTCAAAGCTGATGCCACCTTGGCCGTTGGCGATTTCCGGCTGGATCAATGCACCGCCTTCGCCATCTTGTGATTGGTCAGGCTTTGCCTGGACCAGGATGTCGTAGAGTCCCCGCGAGTTCTCGTCCACTGTCCTGTTCAGAGCCGCCTGTGACTGGCTCTGGACGAGGACGGACAAGCACATGGCGACGATCAAAATGGCCGCGGTCAGCAGCAGCACACGGCTTCTGATGAACCTTTGGACGGCGTTCATTGGGCTCCCTGAGACCTTGATTGCGGGCGCGCACACACGGTCCGTGATTCCTCAAAAGACACAGAGGAATACCGGGCTGTATGTGCAAAAAAGTTGTGGCCGGCCTGCTGCCGGGTCCGAATCCCGGACCCAGCCATTGTAAGCAGACCGGCCACTCCTGCGTGCCAAGGTGTGTCGCCGGCACGCGAACCTAGCTGATAAGGATCAGTCCTAGTCCTCCAGATCCACTTCACGAACCATTTCTGCGCCGATACCAGCCTTGATGGCTTCCAGTACCTGCTGCGGAACAGAGCTGTCGATGGTCAGGAGCGCCAGCACCTGACCGCCTTCGGTCTGGCGTGCCACCTGCATCCCGCCGATGTTGATGTTGTTCATGCCCAGGATGTGTCCGATGGTGCCAATCACGCCCGGACGGTCGGCGTAAGCCACCACCACCAGGTGTTCGCTGATGGGAATTTCGACATCGTACCCGTTGACGCCCACAAGCTTCTCCACCTGCTTGGGACCGGTGAGGGTACCGGCAACAGAGATCTGGGAACCATCGCTGAGCGCACCACGGATGGTCAGGACATTGCGGTAGTCCTCAGCGTCCGGGGTGGTGATCAGGCGGGTGTTGATGCCGCGCTGTTCGGCGATCACGGGAGCATTCACGTAGGAGACCTGCTCGGTGACCACATCGGCGAAGACGCCCTTCAGCGCGGCCAGTTCGAGTACCTTGACGTCAAGTGCGGCAATTTCACCAGCAACCTCGACGTCGATCTGGGTCAGGGATGCATGGGTCAGCGCAGTGAAAATCCGGCCCAGCTTCTCGATCAGCGGTATGCCCGGGCGCACGTCCGGGGCGATGACCCCACCGGCAACGTTCACGGCATCGGGCACGAGCTCGCCGGCCAGGGCAAGGCGAACCGACTTGGCGACTGAGACGCCTGCCTTCTCTTGGGCCTCATCTGTTGACGCGCCGAGGTGCGGAGTGACAACCACGTTGTCGAGTTCGAAGAACGGCAGGTCGGTACTGGGCTCTTTGACAAAGACGTCAACTCCGGCGCCGGCAATCTGGCCTTCCTTCAGCGCGGTGTAGAGGGCTTCTTCGTCCACAAGGCCGCCGCGGGCCACGTTGATGACGTACGCCGATTCTTTCATCTTGCGGAACGCGTCAGCGCCCAGCATGCCAACAGTCTCCGGTGTCTTGGGCATGTGGATGGTGATGAAGTCGGAATTTTCCAGAAGTTCATCCAGGGTGACCAGCTTGACGCCCAGCTGGGCCGCACGAGCTGCCGTGATGTAGGGGTCATAGGCAAGGATCTCGGTTTCGAAGCCCTGCAGGCGTGCTGCCACCAGGGCGCCGATGCGGCCCAGGCCGATGATTCCGATCTTTTTCTCGAAGAGTTCGATGCCGGTGTACTTGGAGCGCTTCCACTCGCCGTTCTTCAGCGCGGAGCTGGCCTGCGGAATGTGGCGCGCGAGGCTCAGGATGTGGCCCACCGTGAGCTCTGCTGCAGAGACGATGTTTGACGTCGGGGCGTTGACCACCATGACGCCTGCCTGCGTTGCGGATTTGATGTCCACGTTGTCCAGGCCCACGCCTGCACGCGCGATGACCTTAAGGTTCTTGGCCGCAGCGATGGCTTCGGCATCCACTTGAGTAGCCGAACGGACCAAGATGGCGTCGACGTCGGCAATGGCGGACAGCAGCTGGGAACGGTCGGCGCCGTCGGTCTGTCGGATTTCAAAGTCCGGGCCCAATGCCTCGACTGTGGCGGGCGAAAGTTCCTCTGCGAGGAGGACGACGGGTTTGCTGGCTGACACGGGGTGGCACCTTACTTTGGACAACTTTGGACAGAACTGGACAAGGAGCGGATGCGTGGCCCGGGTACGGCACCGGGACCAGCCCAGAATATCGAATCAGGGCAGGGATTCCGGTGCCGGGGAGGGATGTTACGGCCGGACCGGTAGCTGTTGTGAAGAAGTTCACAACCCATGTGGCTGAGCAAATCGGTGGAGAAACGATGGTCAAACGACGACGCCCGTCCGGCTGTTTTCGCCGGACGGGCGTCGTAGCGCGCGGGCCGTTAGGCCAGCACCGAAGGATCAGCGGGCTGCAGAACCTTCAACGTAGTCAGCGTCCTGCTGCTGCCAGGAGAACAAGGAGCGCAGTTCGCGGCCGACCTCTTCGATCGGGTGCTGCTCTGCCTTGGCACGCAGTTCCTTGAACTCGGTACCGCCGTTGTCCTGATCGTCGATGAAGCGCTTGGCAAAAGCACCGCTCTGGATGTCAGCGAGGACAGCCTTCATGTTTTCCTTCACCTCAGGGGTGATGACGCGCGGGCCGGAGACGTAGTCGCCGTACTCTGCGGTGTCGGAAACGCTCCAGCGCTGCTTGGCAATGCCGCCCTCCCACATGAGGTCAACAATGAGCTTGAGCTCGTGGAGAACCTCGAAGTAGGCGATCTGCGGCTGGTAGCCGGCTTCGGTCAGGGTTTCGAAGCCGTACTGGACGAGCTGGGAAACGCCACCGCAAAGGACGGACTGCTCGCCGAAGAGGTCGGTCTCAGTCTCTTCAGTGAAGGTGGTCTTGATGACGCCGGCGCGGGTTCCGCCGATTGCCTTGGCGTAGGACTTCGCCAGGTCCCAAGCGGAACCGGATGCGTCCTGCTCAACAGCGATGATGTCAGGGATACCGCGGCCGGCTTCAAATTCGCGGCGCACGGTGTGACCCGGAGCCTTGGGAGCGATCAGGATGACGTCAACGCCGGCCGGAGCTTCGATGTAGCCGAAGCGGATGTTGAAGCCGTGTGCGAAGGCAAGTGCCTTGCCCTCAGTCAGTTTGTCCTTGATGGAGTCGTTGTAGATCGAGCGCTGGTGCTGGTCCGGTGCCAGGATCATGATGACGTCTGCCCATTCGGCCGCGTCCGCAACGTTCTTGACAGTGAAGCCTGCATCCTCTGCCTTGGCGGCCGACTTTGAGCCATCCTTCAGCGCGATAACAACCTCGACGCCGGAATCGCGCAGGTTGAGTGCGTGGGCGTGGCCCTGGGAGCCGTAGCCAACGATGGCTACCTTGCGGCCCTGGATGATCGACAGGTCTGCGTCGTCGTCGTAGAACATTTCAGTCACTTGCGTAACTCCTCTTGAGTGGTTTTTCGTAGATATTGATAGTGGTGCTGCGGTACTGGACGCAACGCTCACGCGGAGCGGAGCGCCCTGTCACTCATGGAGCGGGATCCCCGTCCAACGGCCAAGGTGCCGGACTGCACGATTTCACGGATGCCGAACGGCTCGAGCACTGAAAGCAGCGCGGCGAGCTTCTCGGGGGTACCGGTTGCCTCAATCACCAACGAGTCTGTGGACACGTCGACGACGGCGGCACGGAACAGGTCTGCAGCCTGGGTAACCTGCAGACGTGTCGCGGCATCCGCACGTACTTTGACCAGGATGTGGTCACGTTGTACGGAAGATTCAGAGGTCAGCTCAACGATCTTGATCACGTTGACCAACTTGTTGAGCTGCTTGGTGACCTGCTCGATCAGGTCGCCGTCGGCGTCGACGACAACCGTCATGCGGGACATGCCTGGAACCTCGGTGGGTCCCACAGCCAGGGAATTGATGTTGAACGCGCGCCGGGCGAAGAGACTGGCCACGCGGGTCAGCACACCGGGCTTGTCTTCTACCAGAACGGACAGTGTGTGGCGGCTCATGCCTAGTCCTCCTCTTCCCATTCCGGGGTCATATTGCGGGCAACCTGGATCTGGTCGTTGCTGACGCCCGAGGGCACCATCGGCCACACCATCGAGTTGGGGCTGACGACGAAGTCGATGACCACCGGGCGGTCATTGATTTCGAGTGCCTTCTGGATGGTGGCGTCGATGTCTTCGTCGCGCTCACAACGCAGTGCTGCACAACCATAGGCGTCGGCCAGCTTCACGAAGTCCGGAATCCGGATGGTGTCGTGGCCTGTATTCAGATCCGTATTTGAGTAGCGGCCCTCGTAAAACAGCGTCTGCCATTGGCGGACCATGCCCAGCGAGGAGTTGTTGATAATGGCGACCTTGATCGGGATGTTGTTGATGGCGCAGGTGGCCAATTCCTGATTGGTCATCTGGAAGCAGCCGTCTCCGTCGATGGCCCAGACCACGCGATCCGGTTCACCAACCTTGGCGCCCATGGCTGCCGGAACCGAGTATCCCATGGTTCCTGCGCCACCGGAGTTCAGCCAGGCATGCGGCCGTTCGTACTTGATGAACTGGGCGGCCCACATCTGGTGTTGCCCCACGCCGGCTACATAGATCCCTTCGGGACCCGTGAGCTCGCCGATGCGCTTGATCACGCGCTGCGGGGCAGTGAGCCCGTCTTCGGGCTCCGTCCAGCCCAGCGGATACGTGTCCCGCAGGTTACCTAGGAAAGCCCACCAGGAATCCAGGTCCGGGGTGCCGCTCAGCTCGAACTGCGTTTTCACAGCCTCGGTCAGTTCAGGAATGATCTCTTTGACCGAACCGACGATCGGGACATCGGCCGTACGGTTCTTGGAGATTTCCGCGGGGTCGATGTCTGCGTGGATGACCTTGGCAAACGGGGCAAAGGTCTTCAGCACGCCGGTGACGCGGTCATCAAACCTGGCACCGAGGGTGATCAGGAGGTCGGACTGCTGGAGCGCAGTCACGGCGGAGACGGACCCGTGCATGCCGGGCATGCCTACGTGCTGGGGGTGCGAATCGGGGAACGCACCCCGGGCCATGAGGGTGGTGACGACGGGAGCGCCGGTGGCCAGCGCGAGCTCCATGAGCTCTGCCGACGCATGGCCCTTGACCACACCGCCGCCCACATAGAGGACCGGCTTACTGGCTGCGGCGATCAGCTTGGCAGCCTCGCGGACCTGCTTGTTGTGGCCTCGGACCACCGGACGGTAGCCCGGCAGATCCACCTTCGGCGGCCAGGAGAAGGTCATCTGACCAACCTGGGCGTCCTTGGCGATGTCCACCAGGACAGGGCCCGGACGGCCGGTGGACGCGAGGTGGAACGCCTCCGCCATGACGTGCGGGATGTCATTGGGGTCAGTGACCAGGAACGAGTGCTTGGTGATGGGCATCGTGATTCCCACGATGTCCGCTTCCTGGAAGGCATCGGTGCCGATGACTCCACTGGAAACCTGGCCGGTGATGGCCACCATCGGCACGGAGTCCATGTGGGCATCCATGATGGCGGTAACGAGGTTGGTGGCACCGGGTCCCGAGGTGGCGATGCAAACGCCAACTCGTCCAGTAACCATGGCGTAGCCTTGCGCGGCGTGGCCGGCTCCCTGTTCGTGACGGACCAGGATGTGATTCATGCTGGAGGCCATCAAGGGGTCGTAGGTGGGCAGGATCGCGCCACCGGGCAAACCGAAAATATCGTCCACGCCGAGTTCTTCGAGCGAACGGACAATTGCTTGCGAGCCGGACATCACCGTTGGGGGTACAACGGTGTTCGGCCCAAGTACAGGAGAGAGAGGTGCAGCAGCGTCGACGACGACGGCCTCAGCCGTGCGGTCGACCTTTTCCGGAGCTTTGTGGGCTCCAGCGGACTTTGCAGCCATCAGCGAGGGGCTGATCGGCGATCCTTTGCTCATCGGACTCTTCCTTAGTGGATCTTCAATAGATGGGTCTTGCTTCGGGGAATAAAAAAACCCCTCAGCCTTCCGGCTCTTCGAGGGGTTTGCGCGTGACAGTTCGTTACCAGTCGGGCTAAGCCACGCGCTTGGTAAGGACGACGACGCCGACGGTAACGAATGTGATCATGCGTTCAGTGTTCCCTCTAAGTGAGATACGTGTCAATTGGCCACAATCGTATCTCACTATTTGGACAGTGATGTCCGCCTGCCGGACTCCGCCCGTCTCATGACAGCCGGAGTCCGGAGCAGGAATCAGCCGCAGTAAGCTCCTGTGGAGGCACTGTGGACCAGCTTGGCGTACTTGGCCAGGACACCCTTGGTGAACTTGGCGGGCAGCGGCTCCCAGCCCTCCCTGCGGGCTTCGAGCTCTGCTTCGTCCACCAGGAGATCGAATGAGCGCGCGGCGATGTCCACACGGATCCGGTCGCCGTCCTTCACGAAGGCGATGGGTCCGCCGTCGACGGCTTCAGGCGCAACGTGACCGATGCACAGGCCGGTGGTACCGCCCGAGAAGCGGCCGTCAGTGAGCAGCAGGACATCCTTGCCAAGGCCCGCGCCCTTAATGGCTCCGGTGATGGCGAGCATTTCGCGCATGCCCGGACCTCCCTTAGGACCTTCGTAGCGGATGACCACGACGTCGCCCTTGTGGATTTCACCGTTGTCCAACGCGTTGAGGGCGCCCTGCTCGCGCTCGAAGACGCGCGCAGTCCCTTCGAAAACATCGGCATCGAAGCCGGCGCTCTTCACCACGGCGCCTTCAGGAGCCATGGAACCGTGGAGGATGGTGATGCCACCGGTCTTGTGGATCGGGTTGTCCAATGCACGGAGGATCTTGCCGTCGAGGTCCGGCGGGTTGATCGAGGCAAGGTTTTCGGCGAGCGTCTTGCCGGTAACGGTGAGGCAGTCGCCGTGCAGCAATCCGGCGTCGAGCAGTGCCTTCATGATGACCGGCACGCCGCCGATCTTGTCGACGTCGGTCATCACGTAGCGGCCGAAGGGCTTGAGGTCCCCCAGGTGCGGGATCTTATCGCCGATGCGGTTGAAGTCGTCCAGCGTCAGCTCAACTTCTGCTTCACGGGCGATCGCGAGCAGGTGGAGCACAGCGTTGGTTGAACCGCCAAAAGCCATGGTGACGGCAATAGCGTTCTCGAAAGCCTTTTTGGTCATGATGTCGCGGGCCGTGATGCCAAGGCGCAGCAGGTTTACTACCGCTTCGCCGGACTTGCGCGCGAAATCATCACGACGGCGGTCTGCCGACGGCGGGGCGGCTGAACCCGGAAGGGACATGCCCAGGGCTTCGCCAATGCAGGCCATGGTGTTGGCCGTGTACATGCCACCACAGGCGCCTTCCCCGGGACAGATGGCCTTTTCGATGCGGGTGAGGTCTTCCATGCTCATCTTGCCGGCGGCACAGGCACCGACGGCTTCGAAGGCATCAATGAGGGTGACTTCCTTCTCCGAGCCGTCCTCAAGCTTGACCCAGCCCGGCATGATGGAGCCGGCGTAAAGGAAGACGGATGCGAGGTCCAGGCGGGCAGCAGCCATGAGCATGCCGGGAAGGGACTTGTCACAACCGGCCAGCAGCACCGAACCATCGATGCGCTCGGCCTGCATCACCGTTTCCACGGAGTCGGCGATGACCTCGCGGGAAACAAGGGAGAAGTGCATGCCCTCGTGGCCCATGGAGATGCCGTCCGAAACGGAGATGGTGCCGAACTGCATCGGGAAGCCACCGCCAGCATGGACGCCTTCCTTGGCTCCCTGTGCAAGGCGGTTCAGGGAGAGGTTGCAGGGGGTAATTTCGTTCCACGAACTGGCAACGCCAATTTGGGGTTTGGCAAAGTCGTCATCGCCCATGCCCACCGCGCGGAACATGCCACGGGCAGGCGCCGCGTGAATGCCATCGGTGACCACCCGGCTGCGGGGTTTGATGTCCGGGGCGTTGTCTGTCGCAATTCGGGTGGTGTCACTCATGGTCCAAAGTCTATGTGTTCCGGGCAGCTACCAAGGTTGTCGCACGCCGGGTTAAGCCCAAACCTTCGAATGTTGCGAAATTGCGACCATCCTGCCCGGCAACTATCGCCTGGGTCTCAAATGGTCTGCCTCTCATATGGTGAGGTGAGGCGTGATTCGTTGAGTTCCTTGGCAATGGCTGCAGCCTCGCTCTTGAGCATGTCCAGGACGATGGAAATGGTTGCCCGCGCGGCAACCTCCTGCCGTGACAAGGCAACAATGCTCCTGCTCGCTTTCACCTCTGTGAGCGGCCGAAGAACCAGCCCCCGCCGGGCGCTGGCCCGGGCCGTATAACGCGGCAGGAGACATATGCCGTGCCCCGCGCCAACCAGGGCCTCAAGCACCCTGAGATCCGGATACCGTTGCCCCCTCAAGGCCTGCCTGCCCGCGTGCAGCTCGATCTGGCGAAGGACAGTATCGAAAGGGAACCCCTCAGGGACACCGATCCAGGGGAAATCAACAACGTCCTGGGGACTCAGCCGTTCTTTGGCGGCCAAAGGATGTCCGGAAGGCATGGCGACGTCCAGCGCTTCCTCCAAAAGGGGCACCACCGTCAAGCCCCTCCTGGCGAAAACCTCAGGTCCATCCACGCTGTGCGCAAGCACGATGTCGTAATCCGCCACCAGGGGCGCGAAGTGGGCGGTTCCCGGATCCTCGAAATGGGCATCGAAACTCAGCCCGTCCACAGAGGCAACCCGATGCAGCACTCCCGGAAGCAGCATTTCCGCCGCGCTGGGGAAGAAGGCTGCGGAGACGCGCGTTTGCCAACCCTTCCGGTAGGTGTCGATGGTGGACTCTGCCCGCGCCATGGCAGTGGCAATATCCGAGGCTGCTGCTGCCATGGCCAGCCCTGCTTCAGTCAACTGGACGCCCCGGCCAACCTTCTCCACCAATACAACGCCGATTTCCGCCTGCAGCGTCTTCAGCTGTTGTGAAACCGCCGAGGCTGTGACATTCATGGCCTCCGCGGTGGCGCCAACACTTTGCCGGTCTGCCAATTCGCGCAGAATCTGCAGCCTTTTGAAGTCCATGGAGCCAGACTAAGCGACTCAAGGGAATTACTTGCGCACGGAATATTCCGCCCTCCAAATTAGTAAGGAGGCTGAGAATTTTGCGCGAACCAGCAGGTCAAACGCTGGACAGCCCAATAGCAGGCACGTAACGTCAGGATTATCACGAGCTGCACCCCAGTGAGCAGAAGGGCCACCACCATGGACTGGTTAATTTGGGTCATTGTCATTGTTTTGGTCGTCGCGATTGTTTGGTGGCTAATGAAGCGCAAAAAGGCGGGGAGCACAGCCTCAAGCCAAGCGCCCGCTGATGATCGCGTCGCCGCCACCTCCGGCCGGCCCGCGTCGGCTCCCCCGGCAGCGACGGCGCCCGGCAACACAGCCTCCATACCCGATCCCGGACTAGCCGCAGCAGGCGTGGCAGGGTTGGCGGGGGTAACCAATCTCGGGAAGGCAGCAGCCGAGGGCAGCGGCCCGACCCCCGAGGAACCCAGCGTCACCGAGGACAGCGCCCGGATTGGCGAGGAACCCAGCGTTCCCGACGAAGCACATGGGGCATCCCCTGCCACGAGCGACATGCAGGCTGAGCCGCGTACCGCCGTCGACGATTCACGAGCGGTTATCGCATCCGACGTTCAGCCGGCCGAAACGCCCGGATTGACCGTGACGGAACCAGTCATCGCATCCCCCGCGGTGGACGAACCCGTGGTCGATGAACCCGTGGTGACCGAACCGGTGGTGGACACGGATGCAAAGGTCCACGCGGCTGACGCCGGCGACGTTGACGACTGGGATACAGGTTCCCCGGCAGCAACCTCTGGAACGAATGCCGATGAGGCAGCGGACTCCGATGCGGCAGCAGACAAGGCCGAGTGGGAGTCTTCTTGGACAGATGAGGGCGGCACCCCGGTCCATCGCCACGAGTACACCAACGCGCATTCACCCACCCTGCCCGGCGCCGAGTCCGCGGCCGCCGAAGATTCCGGGGCGTCAGGTCATCTGGCCGTCGAGCACCCTTACGGTACGGGCTCCTCCAGCGCACCAGGGGACGCCTATCCCGTCAAAGCCAGCGCGTCGGCCATGACATACCACGACGAAGACACCGTCGGGTATGACCAAGCTGATGCCGATGTATGGTTCGAATCGTCCGCACATGCCGAAGCTGCCGGCTTCCGGCCGCCCCGCCGCAGCAGGCACTAAGTCCAAGCCAGCGGACAGAACAGCGGCAGGCAAGAACATGGGCAGGCACTCTTCGGAACAGCGCGTGCGCCTGGTGCCTGCCTCTGCGCTTGCGCTGATCCTGGCGCTGTCGGGATGTACGGGCAGCCCATCGTCACCGGGCACAGCCGCGACACCCAACACGGCGGCGACATCGGGAGGGACTGCCTCACCGGCGGCCTCCCGCCCCGGAACCGGCCAGGGGCCGCCCGGTTCATCTCAAACACCTGAACTCGCCCAAAAGCTCGACGTCGGATTGCAGCTGCCCTGGTCGGTCGTCTTCCTGCCGGACGGCACCGCAGTGGTGTCCGAGCGCGACTCTGCGCAAGTCAAGAGCATCCGAAACGACCAATCCACCACCATAGGCGAGGTGTCCGGCGTCGATCCCGGCGGGGAAGGCGGGCTGCTGGGTTTGGCCCTGTCACCTGACTTCGAATCGGACCGCTGGCTGTACGCATACTTCACCTCGCCAAGCGACAACCGGATCGCGCGGATGAGGCTGGCCGAGGATGCAGGCGGTGAGTTGGCCCTGGGCGAGGCCGAAGTGATCTTCTCCGGAATGTCCAAGGCCTCAACACACAACGGCGGCCGGATCCGCTTTGGCCCGGATGGATTTCTTTACGTAGGAACTGGTGACTCGCAGCGCCGGGAGCAACCGCAGGACACGAACGCCCTCGGCGGAAAGATTCTTCGGCTTACACCGGAAGGACGCCCCGCGCCGGGAAATCCCTTCGGCGACAACCCTGTCTACAGCTACGGACACCGGAACGTCCAAGGCCTCGCTTGGGACAGCGAAGGACGACTCTGGGCCAGCGAATTCGGTCCGGACGTGGATGACGAACTCAACCTCATCACCCCGGGAGGCAACTACGGGTGGCCCACCGTAACGGGCGCACCCGGGCGAAGCGGCCTGATCGACGCGAAGGTGGTTTGGCCATCAACGTCAGATGCCTCACCAAGTGGGCTCGAAATTGTGAACGGCGTTGCTTACACGGGAGCGCTTCGCGGCCAACGACTGTGGGCGGTTCCGCTCGACGGCGAGAATGCCGGCACTCCTGTGGCCCATTTCACAGGAGAATACGGGAGGCTGCGGGACGTTGCCCGCGCTCCCGACGGCACTCTCTGGGTCCTCAGCAACAACAGAAACCCTGATTTTGCGCTGATCCTGAGGATTGGGCCCTGAGGTCACAGGCGGCAAGCTGCCGATTTCGTACTTCGGCGGAAGTCGTGTAGAGTTACATGTCGTTGCGGAGATCGCCGGTGAAGGAAAAGCTTCCCGGTCTGATCAAAATCAACAGCTGCACCTCTAGCTCAACTGGCAGAGCAATTGACTCTTAATCAATGGGTTCCGGGTTCGAGTCCCGGGGGGTGCACCAAGGAGAAGGCCTTGGAGTGAATTCACTCCAAGGCCTTCTTTGTTGTTTAATAATCCATTCAAAGGCAAAGCAAATGGCGTCCATCACGCATTGCTCTTTGTGGTCGGCAGCAGTCGAAAAGTGGTGTAGAGTTATTTGTCGTTGCGGAGGTCAACGAGGAATGCGAATTCCCCGAATAGGCCGAAGCAATAACCGCACCTCTAGCTCAACTGGCAGAGCAATTGACTCTTAATCAATGGGTTCCGGGTTCGAGTCCCGGGGGGTGCACCAAAGCGAAAGGCTCCGGATCGTATCTACGATCCGGAGCCTTTCGCGTTTCCAGGTCAGCGTTTCCCTAAGGGAAACCCTGGCCACAGGCTTTGGTCAGACTTGAGGCAAGTCGGTGTCAACCTCATGGGATTCCTGCTCCGGTGCCGGCAACCCAGCCAGGCCCCGAACAACGATCCGGAGTTCCTCGCGAAGACGGGCGGTGTCCACGGCAACGGGCGACAAAACATCCTGCTCAAGCTTGACTGCTTCTGCAAGGGCTGCAATGCCGGCCTCGGTAAGGGTCACCACATGACTTCTGCGGTCGGAGTCACTGCGTTGGCGGGTAACGTGCCCGTGCAGCTCAAGCCTCGCAAGAGTGGTGCCCATTGTCTGGGCCTTGACCCGCGCAACTTCGGCCAATGCCGCTTGGGTAATGGCCCCCTTGGCGGCAAGCACTTGCATGGCAATGACTCCCGCATGGGTAAGGCCGATTGACTTCAATTTTTCGTTCCACGAGATTTCCACCAGGCGTGCAGCTGTCGAAAGCAATCGGGTGGTGGGCCATCTCTCCATATCTGGCATGCCGATAGTATATGCGCGTAAGCGGTGAGGTCGTGGCTTCTCCCCACTAAACTGGGAAGTCGCGATCACTGGCAAGGAGCAAATTTTGGCTGAACGACTTATCCCGGGAGACATCGCCCCGGACTTCACACTTCAGGATGAAACCGGCAAAAGCGTGAGCTTGTCGGACCTCCGACGGCGGAAAACCATCCTCTATTTCTACCCGGCGGCCTCCACGCCCGGCTGTACCAAGGAAGCATGCGATTTCCGCGACACACTTGGGTCCCTACAGGCGGCAGGGTACGAGGTTGTGGGCGTCTCCCCCGACCCCGTCAAGGCACTTGCCAAGTTTGCTGAGGAAGAGCAACTGACATTCCGGCTGCTCTCGGACGAAGACCACTCCGTAGCTGAGGCGTATGGTGCGTGGGGCGAGAAAAAGAACTATGGCCGCAGCTACATGGGGCTAATCCGATCAACCTTTGTGGTTGACCCCGACGGAAAGCTTTCCCTCGCGCAATACAACGTGCGCGCCACCGGCCACGTAGCCAAGCTGCGGCGGGATCTCAAGCTGGACAAGTAGCGGGTACACTGGAGGCCGGTATATGGCAGCTGCCGTCCAACGAGGCGGTCCGGTTGCCAGCCAGCGCGAGTGGTGAAATTGGCAGACACGCAGGATTTAGGTTCCTGTGCCTTCGGGCGTGGGGGTTCAAGTCCCCCCTTGCGCACTGCTGATATCGCAGCCTGAATATGGCAGCACAGTGGCTTGGAGCCATCTGGAATACCCCCGGTTGCAGAACCGGGGGTATTTTTCCCTTCAGCAGCCGGGGGGCTCCTGAAAGCGCCCTGGGAAGTGCACTCAGGACGTTCAACTAGACTGGAATGCGGTCTGGCCGAAGCCGGCCATAGCACTTCCAACCGGCTTGAGGGGACAAGAGTGGCAAGCAGCAAAATGCGGCGCCTAAGCATGCAGTTCGGAGCTGCCGTAGTGGCTGTGGGCCTGGCAGGGTGCACGGGAACACCAGGCCCCGCACCATCTTCATCAGCCAGCAGCACTGCCACCGTTGAGCCCTCGGCAACATTCAATTTCGGCACAGCGTCCATGCCCTTGGGCCTCGATCCTGCCATGACCGCGGATTCCGAGTCCTACCGTGTCACCCGCCAGGTCCTGGAAGGACTCGTGGGGGTAGATGGCGAGACAGGGCAGACGACTCCCCTCCTGGCCACGGAGTGGAAGGACAGCAACAACGGGCTGAGCTACGACTTCACCCTCCGCTCCAACGTGACCTTTCACGACGGTACTCCACTGGACGCGGCAGCTGTTTGCGCCAACTTCAACCGCTGGTTTACTTTCCCCGAGGACCTCCGAAAGCAAGCGCCCGGGATTTCGTTCCAAAGCGTTTTCAAGGCTTATTCGGACCAGCCAGTGTTCTCCATCTTCAAAAACTGCAAAGTGGTCTCGGCCAGCGACGTCCAGATCAATCTGACGCGCCCCTTCACCGGATTCCTTCAGGCATTGACACTGCCGGCCTTCGCAATATCTTCCCCGGCAGCTCTGGAAGCACAGCAAGCCAACGTCCTGAACCAGATCCGGAATGGCCAAGCCGTGTCCAGCTACGCAGGGCATCCCGTGGGAACTGGCCCGTATGAGTTCAGCGGGTGGGACGAGAAGAAGGTGACCCTGTCCAGCTACGACGCCTATTGGGGCAACAAGGGCCAGATAGCAACCATCAACTTCATCCCCTACGATCGCGCGGAAACGCGCCAGCAGGCCCTGCTGGACGGCAAGATCGATGCCTATGACCTGGTGACTTCCGGGACCTTTGACCAGTTGGTCAAAAAGGGCGTCCAGATCATCCAGCGCGACCCGTTCTCGGTGATGTACCTCGGCATCAACCAGGCTGTTGCCCCCTTGGAAAAGCCTGAGGTCCGCCAAGCGATTGAAATGGCGATCGACAAAGAAACACTGATCCGCAAATTCTTCATCGACAACACAGCGCAGGCGTCACAGTTCGTGCCGCCCAAGCTCAGTGGCTTCAACAACAACGCCCCTTCCCTGGGTTACAACCCGGAGAAAGCAAAAGAGCTATTGAAGAAGGCGGGTTACAAGGGCGAAGAGCTGAAGTTCTACTACCCGCTCAACGCCACTCGCGCCTATATGCCCACCCCGGAAAAGATCTACGCCGAGATCAGCCGCCAGCTCGTCGCTGTCGGATTCACCATCAAACCGGTGCCTATCGATTGGGAAGACGGCTACCTCCAAAGGGTCCAGTCTGCAGGGGATCGTGGCTTGCACCTGCTCGGCTGGAACGGCTCTTACGCGGACGCGGACAACTTCCTTGGACCACTGTTCGGGGAAACCCGCGCCGAGTTCGGATACGCCGACTCGGAAGTCTTCCACAAGATAGAACGCGCACGGGCCATGCCGGAAGGAGACGACCGCAACGCCCAGTATCAGGCCATCAACGCAGAGATCGCGGCGTCGGTACCGGCTGTGCCCATTGCCTTCCCCATCTCGGCGCTGGCGCTGTCCAACAGGGTGGAAAGCTACCCGGCTTCCCCCGTCCTCAACGAAGTTTTCACAAACGTCCGCCTAAAGCCTTGACGATTACCCGCAATTTCAGTATTGAGTCTGCGCGGGGATATTCTGTGACAGCCAGTGCCGCCGCTAACGGAGATTGATCGTGACCTTCATTTCCAAGACTCAACATGCCGACGTCGTCCTTATTGGCGGTGGAATCATGAGTGCCACCCTCGGTGCGTTCATCAAGCAACTTGAACCCACCTGGACCATCTCCCTGTTCGAACGACTCGACGAAGCAGGGCTCGAGAGCTCCGGGCCATGGAACAACGCCGGCACCGGACATGCCGCGCTGTGTGAGCTCAACTACTCGCCGGCAGCCAAGGACGGTTCCGTAGACCCGTCCAAGGCCTTGCACATCAACGAACAGTTCCAACTCTCACGGCAGTTCTGGTCCCACCTGGTGGACAGCAAGGTCATTGGATCACCCAAGGGCTTCATCAACACCGTTCCTCACATGAGCTTCGTCATTGGCGATGACCACGCGAACTTCCTCAAGACCCGGTACGAGGCCCTTAAGCCCAACACGCTGTTCCGCAGCATGGAGTACACCGAGGACCAAGACCAGATTGCCAAGTGGGCTCCGTTGATCGTCAAGGGCCGCGACCGCAAGCAGCGCGTTGCCGCAACCCGCGCAGCCGAAGGCACCGACGTCGATTTCGGCGCCCTGACCCGTGAACTGACCGGCTACCTGCAAAGCAGCGGCGCCGAGGTCAACTACGGGCACGACGTCACCAACATCCACCGCGCAGCAGGCGGCGGCTGGGACCTCTCCATCAAGCACCCCAAATCGGGCGAGCACGGCCGCATCCACGCGAAGTTCGTCTTCGTTGGAGCCGGCGGCGGTGCGCTCCACCTGCTTCAGGCCTCCGGCATTCCTGAAAGCAAGGGCTACGGCGGGTTCCCGGTCTCCGGCCAGTTCTTCCGCTGCACGGACGACGCCATTACGTCGCAGCACAGCGCCAAAGTCTACGGTCAGGCTTCCGTCGGCGCGCCGCCCATGTCCGTCCCCCACCTGGACACCCGCTACGTAGACGGCAAGCGCTCCCTCCTCTTCGGCCCGTACGCCGGTTTCTCCACCAACTTCCTGAAGACCTCCAGCTACCTGGACCTCCCGCTGTCCATCCGTCCGGGAAATATCATCCCCATGCTGGCCGTGGCCAAGGACAATATGGACCTCACCGCCTACCTCATCAAGGAGGTTGCCAAGCGGCACGAGGCCAAGGTGGAAGCCCTGCGCGAGTACTACCCCGAGGCAGCCGGCGGCAATTGGGAGTTGATCACGGCTGGCCAGCGCGTTCAGATCATCAAGAAGCACCCGCAGAAGGGTGGCGTCCTCCAGTTCGGCACGGAGGTCATTGCTTCCCGCGATGGTTCCATCGGCGCGCTGCTCGGCGCTTCTCCGGGCGCATCCACTGCCGTGCCCATCATGATCGAACTGCTGCAGAAGTCCTTCCCCAAGAACTTCAAGGGTTGGCAGTCCAAGCTCAAGGACATGATGCCGGGCTACGGCGTCAAGCTCAACGAGAACGCCGACCTGGCTGCCGAGTTGGAAGCCAGCACCGCCAGGTCCCTGCAATTGGAAGTGGCCAACGCCGTCCAAAGCTAGGCCACACCCGGGGCTGCGGCCGGTTCCCGTCAGCCGAATCGTTACGTAGACCGCAGGAGTCAATGCAATGTTCCGCTTGGCCAAACTGTCCCTGGGAAACCGGGCCCTGATCGCGCTGATCACCGTCTTTGCGGCGGTGTTCGGCGTGATCACCATGGGGTCACTCAAGCAGGAACTCATTCCCTCCATCGAGTTTCCGCAGATCACCGTTGTGACGTCCATGCCGGGAGCCTCTCCGGAGGTTGTGGACAAGCAGTTGAGCCAGCCGCTGGAAACAGCGCTGAATAGCGTCGAGGGGCTTGAGTCCACCACATCTACGTCCCGCAACGGCGTTTCCCAGATCACCATGGTGTTCACGTACGGCTCCAACCTGGACCGGGCACGCAACCAGATTGACCGGGCGATTTCCAACGCCAAGCGGGTGCTGCCGGCCGACGTCGAACCCCAGTCCATCGCCGGCAACATCAGCGACTTCCCGATCGTCTATTTGGCGGTCTCATCGGACAAACCGCTGAGCGAGCTCAACGCTGATCTCCTGCGACTCAGCGTTCCTCGGTTGCAGAAGATCGACGGTGTCCGCGGCGCCGACGTGACCGGCGGCTCCAGCCAGCACATCCTGATCCAGCCCCGTCCCGCGGATCTTGCCACCACCGGGACTTCTGTCCAGTCCATCAGCAATACGCTGAAGAACAACGGAGCCTTGGTTCCTGTCGGCACCATCGAGGATCAGGGCAAGACTTTGTCCCTCCAGCTGGGCAGCCCCGTGGATTCCCTGGACATCATCAAGGGACTTCCTTTGGCTGGCGCAAAGAGTTCTGCAACCATCGGGGCCGTGGCCGACGTCAGAATCGAGGACGACGCCCCTACCTCCATCACGCGTACCAACGGCAAGCCCACTCTGGCGCTGTCCGTCACGAAGAAGCCTGAGGGCGATACCGTCGCGATTTCGCATGCAGTGCGGGACGCCGTCGGACCTATGGAAGACGAACTCGGTAATAACGCGGCCTTCACGCCGGTCTTCGACCAAGCACCATTCATTGAGAAGTCCATCAAAGACCTCACCACGGAAGGGCTCCTTGGCCTGGGCTTTGCGGTGGCCGTTATCCTGGTGTTCCTGATGTCCGTACGCTCCACTTTGGTCACGGCCGTCTCCATCCCGCTGTCGCTGCTGATCACTTTCATCGGCATCTCCGCCACAGGCTATTCACTGAACATCCTGACCTTGGGTGCCCTCACCATTGCCATCGGGCGTGTAGTTGACGATTCCATCGTGGTGATCGAGAACATCAAGCGGCATCTCAGCTACGGCGAACACAAGCTGACAGCCATCCTGACGTCCATTCGGGAGGTCGCCGCGGCCATCACGGCTTCCACCCTGACCACTGTGGCCGTGTTCCTCCCCATCGCTTTCGTGGGCGACCTTGCCGGTGAGCTGTTCCGTCCCTTCGCCCTGACTGTGACCATCGCCCTGTTGTCCTCACTGCTGGTTTCCCTGACGATTGTTCCCGTCCTGGCGTACTGGTTCCTGTCCTCCCATCGCAAGGGCGCTGAGGCACAACCATCAGCCAGAGAAGCAGCCGAAAAGGCTCGCGAGGCGGAACAGCGGAGTCGTCTCCAGCGCGGCTACCTTCCCATTCTCGCGAAGACGCAAAAACACCCGGTCATCACGTTGTCCGCAGCAGCGCTGGTGCTGGTGGCAACCATCGCCGTCTCGCCACTTCTGGCCACCGACCTGCTGGGCCGCTCCGGCGAGAACAGCATGACGGTACGCCAAGTCCTTCCGACCGGCACCAGCCTGCAGGCCACCAGCGATGAAGCCTCAAAGATTGAGGACTCCCTCCAGGCCGTTGAAGGTATTAAGGACGTGCAGGTCACCTCCGGAAATGCCCAGACGGGCTTCGCCGCCCTAACGTCAACTGGTTCGTCCAACTCGACTTTCACCATTGTCACCGACGAGAAAGTGAACCAAACCAAACTCCAGGACGAGGTACGCGCCAAGCTGGAAGGGGCTGCCGGGAAAGTCACGGTAGGATCCCAGCAAGGCGGATTCGGTACGTCCTCCACGGTGGACATCACCATCAGGGCCTCGAACTCCACAGACCTGCAGACAGCGAGCGATGCCATGGTGAAGGCCATGGAAGGCGTCCCTGGCAGCTCCGAAGTCGCCACGAACCTTGCTTCCAAGCAGTCGGTGGTCCAAGTCCGCGTTGACCGCGCCAAGGCTGTAGCGGCAGGCCTGACCGAAGAACAGGTAGGTGCCTTCCTGGCATCAACGGTCAGCCCTGTCCCAGCCGGTACAGTCAGGATCGAAACCAACGACTACCCGGTTCAAATCGGCGAGGGAACGCGTTTCACCAGCATTGCCGCGGTGCGCGCGCTTCAGCTCCCGACGACTCGCGGTGGCGTCGCACTGGAGACGATCGCCGCCGTCGAGCAGGTTGACACCCCGGTGTCCATCACCAGCAGCAATGGCCAGCGGACCGCGCGGGTGACCGTGACGCCGTCGGGCTCCAACCTGGGCAGCGTCAGCACCGCGGTCCAGGAGCGGCTCGCATCCGTTGAGCTGCCGGCCGGGGTCACGGCCACCATCGGCGGAGCCACCACGCAGCAGGCTGAGTCCTTCCGGCAGCTCGGGCTGGCTCTCCTGGCCGCCATCGCGATCGTCTACGTGATCATGGTGGCCGCTTTCAAGTCGCTCGTGCAGCCGCTCATCCTATTGGTCTCTGTACCCTTCGCGGCAACCGGCGCCGTGGGTCTTCTGTTGGTGACAGGCGTTCCGCTGGGACTGCCTTCGCTGATCGGCATGCTGATGCTGGTGGGCATCGTTGTCACCAATGCCATTGTGCTCATCGACCTCATCAACCAGTACCGCAAGCCCCATGATGGCAGGCCGGGCATGAACGTTGCCGACGCCATTACGCACGGCGCACGCCAGCGCCTCCGTCCCATCCTCATGACAGCGTTGGCCACGGTGTTCGCGCTGACTCCCATGGCCCTGGGCCTTACGGGTGGCGGCGGGTTCATCTCGCAGCCGCTTGCGATCGTAGTCATCGGCGGCCTGGTCTCCTCCACCGCACTCACGCTGGTCCTCGTCCCCGTGCTTTACAAGTTGGTGGAGGGGCGCCGGGAGAAGAAGCAGTTGCTGAAGGACTTGCAGGACAAACCGACGCCGGAACCTGACGACGGCGCCGGCGGCCCCGGCGGAGCGGACGAGTTCCAGGACTGGACCACAGGGATGATTCCCCGCGTTACTGGGCGCCGCGCGGCGCACAATCCCGCGGAGTAGCGCACTTAGCAACAGACTTTCCATAGATAGGCAGGGCCGGGAACAATTCCCGGTCCTGCCCTGTTACAGATGTCGATACATGCAAATGCATCTAGTTTGAGATACACTGTTTACAGAGCCCGGGACCTCGGGCAGGGAGAAAGGCACATCATGCAGATCGGCGTATTCAGCGTCAGCGACATCACCACTGACCCCACCACGGGCCGCACGCCCACGGAGAACGAACGCATCAAGGCGTCCGTTGCCATCGCCAAGAAGGTCGAAGAAATCGGCATGGATGTCTACGCCCTCGGCGAGCACCACAACCGGCCCTTCTTCTCCTCCTCCCCCACCACCACGCTGGCCTACATCGCAGCCCAGACCGAACGCATCACGCTCTCAACCGCCACCACGCTGATCACCACCAATGATCCGGTCAAGATCGCCGAAGACTTCGCCATGCTCCAGCACCTCTCCGATGGCCGCGTGGACCTCGTCCTGGGTCGCGGCAACACGGCGCCGGTGTACCCGTGGTTCGGCAAGAACATCCAGGACGGCATCGAACTCGCGATCGAGAACTACAGCCTGCTCCGTAAGCTGTGGGACGAGGATACGGTCAACTGGTCAGGCAAGTTCCGCACACCGCTGCAGAACTTCACGTCCACCCCGCGGCCGCTCGACGACGTTGCCCCCTTCGTATGGCACGGCTCCATCCGCACGCCGCAGATCGCTGAGGTCGCCGCGTACTATGGCGACGGCTTCTTCGCCAACAACATTTTCTGGCCCAAGGAGCACTACCAGCAGCTGATCGGCCTTTACCGTGAGCGCTATGAGCACTACGGACACGGCAAGGCGGACCAGGCCATTGTTGGCTTGGGTGGCCAGTTCTTCATGAGGAAGAACTCGCAGGATGCCGTGAAGGAATTCCGCCCGTACTTCGACAATGCACCGGTATACGGGCACGGACCGTCGCTGGAGGACTTCACATCGCAGACGCCCCTGACCGTGGGCAGCCCCCAGGAAGTCATCGAAAAGACACTGACGTTCCGCGAGGCTTTCGGTGACTACCAGCGCCAGCTGTTCTTGATCGACCACGCCGGCCTTCCACTGAAGACAGTGCTGGAGCAACTGGATCTCTTCGGCGAGGAAGTCCTTCCTGTCCTGCGCAAGGAATACGCTGCCATGAAGCCCGCCCATGTCCCGGACGCTCCGACACACGCTTCGCGAGTTGCCGCAGCACTGGAGGCCAAGGTCAGCGAATCCGCAGCAGCCGGTGCCGCGGGGCAGGACGCCTGATGTCCAGCCCGTCGGCGTCCTCCGCCGTCCGCCTCGCCGCCGAAACCTGGGAGTCGTTGTTCCGCTCCCAGGTGGCGGTGATGCGGAAGTTGCAGTCCGGGCCGGCGTTCAAGGCCCTTCCGGTCAAGGAATACGACGTCCTGTTCACGCTGTCCAGGTGCCCCTCGGGCCAACTCCGCTTGAATGAAATCAACGACAAAGTGTTGCTGAGCCAGTCCAGCTTGAGTCGCTTGGTGGACCGTTTGGAGAAGCGCGGTTTGGTGGAGCGCACAATAGCGCCCGACGACGGCCGTGGAGTCCTTCTGTCACTCACCGAAGCGGGCCGCGAGCTTCAAAAGACCATCGGCCGCGAACACGTGCGCGACATCGCCCATTTGGTGGCGCCGGCGCTCACCGCCGAGGAGCAGCGCGAGCTGTTGCGCCTGACGGAGAAGCTCCGCGCCTCAGTGGCGGGACACTAACGCAGGCTGACGAGCTCCCGGGGATCTTCCACCGGGAGCTCGCCATTGATCGAGGCGCTGACCTTGAGGGTCTTCAGGGACAAGCTGCCGCCCACCGTGGACAGGAATGCTGTGTCCGAGGAGTCGCGTCCGGCAGTGATGCGAAGCATTGATTCGCGGGGCGCCAAGCCAGTGGGGTCAATGATCTGCCACCCACCGTCAATGTAGGCCTCAGCCACGGCGTGGAAGTCCATGGGACTCAGGCCCGGCGCGTATACGGCAGCAAGGCGTGCGGGCACATCCTTTGACCTCAGCAGCGCAATGGCAAGGTGGGCAAAGTCGCGGCACACGCCTTTCCGGTGAAGCAGGGTTTCCACGGCGCCGTCAGTTCCCCGCGACGAACCGCTGACGTAGCGGAGTTCCCCATGCACCCAGTTGCGCACGGCTTGGAGCAGTTCGGCTCCCTGCAGGCTGCTGAATTCGGCGTAGGACGTGGGCAGCAGCCTGTCCGACTCGGCATACCGGCTGGGCCTGACGTATCGGATGAGTTCCATGGGGCTCGACGTAACGGGCGTGGCAAAGCCGTGAACAGTGGCCCGGTAATCCACCGTCACCTCACTCGGCTCGGTGAACTCCAGGTAGTGGAATCGGCCACCATGATGGTCGCTCAGTTCAGCAAAGGGAACCTCAACACCTGCGACGGTGATGGACAGGTTTTCAGTCACTGAGTCGTAACCGGGGTTGCTGGCCACGGCAATGGCCATGGCCACCTTCGTGTTGGCCACAGTCTTGAAAACAAGCGAGGCAGCAACGTTGCGTTCCATTGATCTCCGGGTGGGTTGCGGCGGGCAGCCCCCATGCCGCCGTATGGTGTACCAGCCAATCGCAGGACTACAGATTGACCTTCAGAGACAGTAGCATCCGCTGGACATTGGCGAATTCAGAACCATGGACCACGTACTTCGCGGCCAGGTCCAGAGTGTCGAACGCCTTGGCTGGCGCCACCTTCTCATCAGCGGCGAAGGCGTGGATTTCCGGGACATCCCCGAAGGAAATGTCTCCCTTTCCAGCCGGGCCCTGAACCCTGTTCCTGAGTTCGCAGGATTGCCCGTCCTTACCCGCCACCATGTTGGTAATGCCATAGGAGCCGAAGAACTTATATCCCTGGATCACGCGGAAAACCACTCGCGGATCAATAGTGTCCGGGCCGTCGGACTGGGGGACGTCCAAGGGCACGCTGCTGATCACCACATAGGGACGCGGCTGCCCGGCAGGGCAAGCAAGAGGCGCCGCCGGTGGAAGTCCCGTTTGGAGGGTAGCGATATAGCGCCCTTCACCATCCTTGACCTCCACTTTCACGGCCTGGCCCAGCGACCCGGCATCCGGCGTTACCGACTGGGCAATCCACTCCTGCGGCAGCTCGAAGCTGACGGTTTTGGCGGAGTCCGTGTAGGTTTTCCAGGAAACCGCAGTTGCCGCCGGCGTTGGTCCGGAGCTGGCTGAAGCACTCGTCGTGGATCTTTCGCCTGGGCCGGGTGTTGCGGACGGCGAGCCAGCCGCTGAGGCCGTTGCCGGCGTCGTGCTTTCCGGGGTTCCCGTGCCCGATTCCGAACTGTTGGGCTGGGAGCCGGCCGTCGACGTGACTTGGGGGCCTTTGTTTTCGGCGGAGCAGGCTGCTGTGGCTGTGAGTACGGACCCCGCCAGCGCCAACGCAGCGAGCCGCATCGGAATGCAGTGCAGGTTCAGGATGCCCTTCATGAGCACAGCCTAGCGGCGCCGATACCGCGACACGCACAGGACTAGGCTGAGGGTATGGCTCCCGAACAGCACAATGATTTCGAGGACATCCTCCCTACCGTGTCCGCCGTAGATGTAGCTGACTGGCGCCTGCGGACGTTCGCTCTCTACGACAAAGTGCGTCAGCTGGCAGCCACCAACCCGTTCGACGCTCACGTTTTCTGGCGTCAGGAGAGGGACCTGATGTTCGCCACTCATCCTGCGTCCGCCCTGACTGAGGGTATGAAGGCCTCTTTTTCCGGGTTACGCACGGCCGATTATGATCCCGCGTACAGAATGTTCGCCGCATTGTCGCCGGAAGGCGCCGGGCAGGAAATGAATGTGGAGACCGGTACTGACGGCGTAGTGCCGTTTGTACGCCTCGGAACGTTTGAGCTGCCCGGACTCGGTTCGCTGGCGGCTTGGCGGTTACGCAGCTACGGTGGCGGAATCTTCGTGCCATTCCGCGACGCGACGGCCGGCAGGGACGGTGGAAGCTACGGTGCCGGAAGATATCTTCTGGACACGGTCAAGGGCTCCTTCCACGGGACACGGGACATCGGCATGGAGCGGGAATTTGTCCTTGATTTCAACTTTGCGTACAACCCGTCATGCGCCTACAACGAAGCGTGGGCGTGCCCGCTGGCAGGCCCAGCCAATAGGTTGTCCGGGGAAGTGCCCGTGGGCGAGCTGTACAGGTAAGCAGACGGTAAGCATTGGAGCCCCCACGGCGTCCCCTCGAAGCCTAGCCTTGGACCATGAACCGAATCCGGAGACTGATCCGGGAACACAGGATACTTGCGGCTGTGGCAGGGGTAGTGGTCCTTTCACTCGTAGTGGTCGGGGCCTCCCTGTTCCAGCCGTGGCGGCTCTTCACCAGCAGCAGCCTCAACGAAGGGTTGCCAGTTGCTCCAGCTTCGGCGAGCGTGTCTCCTGAGGGTGCGGCCGCAGCGGTGGAAGCCCCGGCACCCTTAGCACCCACACCCCGAGGACCGGTGATTGTCCGCTCGGGCACCTTCCAGTCCCAGGAACATGAGACCACTGGCACGGCCCAGTTGCTGAAGCTCCCGGATGGAAGCCATCTGCTCCGCGTGGAGAATCTGGCAAGCAGCGACGGACCTGATGTAAAAGTGTGGCTGAGCAGTTTGGAAGCCGGTGGCGACTGGTTCAAGTACCGTTCAGGACGCTATGTGGACCTGGGAGCCATCAAAGCAACTCATGGCAACCACAACTACGTCATCCCGGCAGGAACCGACGTGGCGGGCCTGACGTCCGTGGTCCTTTGGTGCGACAGGTTCAGTGTGGCGTTCGGATCGGCCCCGCTCGCCTGACGCGTTGCGAGGCCTGCTCTGCGCGCTAGGGACGGGTCTTAGGGCGTAAAGCGGGCCTCACAACCCGTGGGAGGACGTAGGATGTCATCATGACCTCGTCCCTGCCTCGTCGCATCGCCCGCGTGCGCCCCACCTCGCCCCAGTCAACGGACGAGCAATTCTTCGTGGCGAATGATGCTGAGGACTTCGCAGCTGATGCAGGCAAGGAATGGACTATCATCGACTCGCCCTTTCCAAGTTCACGGGCTAACACCGGCAGTCCCGCTCGCAGGGGCTGGGAGACAGGCGCCTTAGTCAACCAGGACTCCTTTACCTTTTTGGCTCCATCCGTGCCGGTCAATGTCTTCGGCATGGCCCACAACACCGGGCAGCCTGGCCGGGACCTGCCGCCGCAAGCCTTCCACAAAGCCGCGTCCAGCGTTATTGGACCCGGCGAAGCAATCCAACTGAGCTCTACCGTGGGTTATGTAGACCCGGAAGCTGAACTGACCGTCGTCGTCGGCCGTGCAGCGCGAGGCTTGACCCTCGAAACGGCGAGGTCGGCAATTCTCGGATTCACCATCGGCAACGACGTCTCCGCCCGTGACCTCCAGAAGACCGACGAACTCTGGATCAGCGCCAAAAGCCAGGACACGTTCACACCCGCAGGTCCGTGGATGGTCACGGACCTGAATGATTCGGACTTGGAGATCGGAATCGTCCACAACGGCAACGCCCTCAGCACAGCGAGTTCCGCTGACCTCGGCTGGAAAGTGGACGAGATCATGGTCTATTTGACCTCGTTCATGACACTCCGGCCCGGCGATCTTGTGCTCACGGGGTTCCCAGCCGAGTGTGCGCGAATCCAGCCCGGCGATACCGTAGTGTGCCGTGTGGAAGGCATCGGCGAGCTTCAGAACCCCGTCGCCAGCGCATCCTGGGAGGAACTCCCCGCGTAATGTGTCAGGCTTAATGGCATGGAGACAGCCGCGGACGCCACTGAGCTGCGCCCGTCTCCCTCCCCGAAACTCCCACGCAAACGGCACCGCGTGGTCCTCAAATATCCCGTGATGCGGCAATTGCTGCGTTTCACGGGTGTCGGAGTTGTGTGCACGGCGAGTTCGCTGGCGATCTACGCGTTGCTACGTCCTTGGATCGATCCCCAACTGGCCAACGCGATCGCCCTGATTATCACTTCGCTGATGAACACCGCTTTGAACCGCCGATTGACGTTCAAGATCACGGGCAAGAAGAAACGCACCAAGGATCACCTGAGTGGTGTGATCGTCATCGCCATAGCCTTGATCATTACGGGCGGCAGCCTGGGCGTGCTGCATGTTTTCCGACCCGACGCCACGGTCACTGAGGAGCTCTGGACCACTACCTTGTCCGGGTTCGTCGCTACAGCCGTCCGGTTTACCCTGCTGCGCCACTGGATATTCCGGCGCGCACGGCACGTGTAGCTAGCCAGGCTGCGGGGACGCCAGGTTTCGGACACGCCCGACGGCGGTTCCCACGGCTGCGGCGGCTTGTTCCAGTTCGGCGACGGTGACGCTGGAGGTGAAGCTAAAACGAACAGCTGTCTGGGCCGTTTCCGTGGCAATGCCCAAGGCAACCAGCACCGGCGACGGCGCGTCAGATCCGGCAGCGCATGCCGAGCCACTGGAACACATCACGCCGAGCCGTTCGAGTTCCAGCAGTACCGATTCCCCGCTGGTACCAGGGAAGCAGAAGGACGCCACTGAGGGCAGGCGTTGCCTTCGGTGGCCGGTGAGCATGGCATCCGGCACGGTAGCGAGGATGTCGCCTATGAACCACTCCCGCAGCGCCGCAACTCGTGAAGCTTCCTCCGGCTCCTCCGCGTGGGCCAGCGTCAGGGCCGTGGACAACGCCACCGCTCCTGCAACGTTCTCCGTTCCGGAGCGCTTCCCCCGCTCCTGCCCTCCGCCATGGACCAGTGGTTCAACGCGCAAGCGCCCCTTGGTGAACAGCACACCGGACCCCTTGGGCGCACCAAGTTTGTGTCCGGAAATACTCAGTGCATCGACGCCAAGCGCTTTGACGTCCAGCGGCAACCATCCTGCGGCCTGCACCGCGTCAGTATGGAAGGGCACGCCGTGCTCCCGTGACACCGTCGCTAAGGCAGCAATCGGCTGGATGGTTCCGATCTCATTGTTCGCGTACATGATGCTTACCAAGGCTGTTTCGGGCTTTATCACGGCCCGGAGACCGTCAATTGAGACCAAGCCCTCTCCATCGACCGGCAGCACGTCCACGGCGAACCCGTGCACTCGCTCCAGGTAGCGGGCCGACTCTTCAACGGCGGGATGTTCGATCGCGCTGATGACCACGCGGTTAAGCGAAGGATCAGCCGCTTGTCTGGCTAACGCGATGCCTTTGACGGCAAGGTTGTCCGCTTCCGTGCCTCCGGAGGTGAAGGTCACCTCGCCGCCACGGCAATTCAGGGCCTTCGCGACGCCCGAACGGGCCTGAGCGAGCGCAGCTGCTGCCGATTCGCCCAGGCTGTGGTGGCTGGAGGGATTGCCGAACTCGCCGCTCAAGTACGGCCACATGGCCTCAAGGGCCTCACGGCGAACTGGAGTGGTGGCTGCGGCGTCGAGGAAGATCATGGCGGTGGCGCCTTCAGTCCTGTGTCGGTTTGAGTTCGATGTCGAGACCGAGATCGAGCGCGGTCACGCTGTGGGTCAGGCCGCCGATGGAGATGACGTCCACGCCCGCCGAAGCAATTTCGGTGACGGTGTTGACGTTCACGTTGCCGCTGGCTTCCACGATGGCCCGCCCGTCCACCTGCTTGACTCCGGCCCGTAGCCCCTCAATCGAGAAGTTGTCCAGCATGATGGTGTCCACACCGGCCGCCAGCACGGGTTCGATCTGCTCGGCCCGGTCCACTTCAACCTCAAAGTGGGTTGTGTGGCCGAGCTGCGCCTTGGCGGCAACCAGCAGTTCGGTGAGCTTGCTGGAGTCGCCTCCGGTCATGACGGCCAAGTGGTTGTCCTTGGCCAGCACGGCGTCGGAAAGGCTGTAGCGGTGGTTCGCTCCCCCACCACAACGCACGGCGTAACGTTCCAGGACACGGAGGCCGGGCGTGGTCTTGCGGGTATCGGTGATCCGCGCACGCGTCCCTTCCACGAGCTTTACGAATTCTGCGGTCTTGGTGGCAATGGCGCTCATCCGCTGCACCAGGTTCAGGCCCACCCTTTCGGCAAGCAGCACTGAGCGGGCCCTGCCACTGACCCGCGCGAGGTGGGTTCCGGCGTCGAAGGCTTCACCGTCGGCGAGCAGCAGCTCCACCTCGGTATCCGGGTCCACGAGCTTCATGGCGTCGCGGAAAACGGTACCGCCGCTGAAGACTCCGGGGACGCGCGCGTTCAGCACGGCGGTCGCCCGGGCATCGGCGGGGATCAGTAGTTGCGAGGTGATGTCGCCGCTGGGTGCGTCCTCCGCGAAAGCCCGTTCCAGGATGTCCCGGACGGGGGCTGCGGGGAGGGTCAAGTTAGTCATGGACGAGGCTCGCTTTCCGGCTCATGGTGTATCGCTTGTCAAAGTCGTCGACGGCGGTGGGTTCCGTCACGCTGTCACTGCGGTAATGCGCCCCCAGCGATTCGCGCCGCTCCCGAGCCGCATGGACGAGCAGCTGCGCCGCCAACAGCAAATTGGAATCCTCATGCTCCCGGGCATCGAGGGAATCAGGAACATCCAAAGGCACGACGTCGCTCTCCCAAGAAGCCAAAGAGACACCAGCCTCTCGAAGCAGGCCGCCATTACGCAAAACCCCGGCCTTTGCAGTCATCAACCGCCGCAAAGCCCCCCGCGAAAACACCCCCGCCTGCCCAAAGGACGTCTCCCGAACACCCGGCCCCGGCAAAGACTCAAACTCCCAGGAAACCGGAGCAGGCGCGGGATCCATTTCCAAGACCGAACCCAGCAGCGGCGCCGGAGGCCCCGACAGCGCCGTTGTCGCGTGAGCGCCCGAACCGGCCGCCGAGCTTGCGAGGCGATCGCCGGTACGAGGCGCGAGCGCAGGCGCCAAGGGGCCTGCGGCGTCGCGGTCACCAGAGTCGCGGTCACCAGAGTCGCGATCACCAGCGAGGAACGCCTCAACAGCCCGCCGCCCGAACACCAGGCCTTCGAGCAGGGAGTTGCTGGCCAACCGGTTGGCACCCTGCACACCAGTACAGGCAACCTCACCGGCAGCCAGCAGCCCTGGAATCGACGTCCGGCCGTACAGGTCGGTGACCACACCGCCCATCCAGTAGTGGGCGGCGGGTGCTACGGGAACGAGTTCCCGGGTCCAGTCGACTCCGGCTTGGCGGGTCCGTTTGCTGAGGGTGGGGAAGCGCCGGGCCAGGAAGCCCTTGCCTCGCCGTTGCTCGATCACGGTGGCGTCCAGGAAGACGTGGCCGTTGGGGTCGCCGAGTTTTGCGAGGTGCAGGGCGATGCTGCGGGAAACGACGTCCCGGGGGGCAAGCTCAGCATCAGGGTGGTAGTCGGGCATGAAGCGGTGCCCGTTGGCGTCCAGGAGGATGGCACCTTCGCCTCGCACGGCTTCGGAGATCAGGAGCGGGTCAGTGTTGCCTTCAGCTTCGAGGGCCGCAGCGGGGAGCACCATGCATGTTGGGTGGAACTGGAAGAACTCAAGGTCTGCAACGGCGGCTCCAACGCGCCATGCGAGCGCCAAACCATCTGCTGTGGCAACGGGGGGGTTGGTGGTTTGGGCGAAAAGCTGCCCGGCTCCGCCCGTGGCGAGGAGGACGGAGTCGCCGTGGACGCCGAGGTGATGTCCGTCGTGGAGGAAATTGGCTCCCAGCACGCGGCCACCCTGCTGTCCGCCCAGCAAGAGCGATGTCACTTGGGCGTGTCCGATCACCTGGATTTTGCCTGCGGCTTGGAAGTCCAGTACTGTCCTGATCAGCGCCGCGGCCACTCCGGCGCCGGTGGCGTCGCCGCCGGTGTGCAGGATACGCGGAGCCGAGTGGGCGGCTTCGAGACCCAAGGCGGGGTTGCCGTCGTCGTCGAGGTCGAACCGCACGCCGAACCGTCCAAGCCCGGCGATGTCCAGCCGCGCCTCGGCGCACAACACCCGTACTGCTTCTTCGTTGCAGTGGCCTGCCCCTGCTTTGAGGGTGTCGGCGATGTGCGCAGCCACCGTGTCACCGGGGGCTGGCTCGTCCAGCACGGCGGAGATCCCACCCTGGGCGTAGTTCGTGTTACTGTCCGCGAGCGCACCCTTGGTCAGCAATACCACTTCCGCGCCGGCTTCCGCGGCAAGCAGCGCGGAGTACAGTCCTGCAATTCCGCTTCCGACGACGATCAGCCGCTTGGGGGCAGGCCCTTCAGCAACGCTCGCTGTAGTCATGTGAGGCTCGATTCGGCTAGTCCGGGGTGAAGTGCCTGATGAGGTGTGCCGACTGGCTTAGGCCGGCTTGGCTGCCAGCATGCGCTCCAGCGCAATCTTGGCGTTTTCCTGCACGGAGTCGTCCACGGTGATCCTGTTGACAATGCGTCCTTCCACGAGCTCCTCCAGCACCCAGGCGAGGTAGCCGGGGTGGATGCGGTACATGGTGGAGCACGGGCAGATGACGGGATCGAGGCAGAAGATGGTGTGCTGCGGGTTTTCGGCGGCGAGCCGGTTCACCATGTTGATCTCGGTGCCGATGGCGAACGTGGTGGGTTCGGTGGCGGCGGCGATGGCCTTCTTGATGAAGTCGGTGGAACCGGCGGAGTCGGCGGCGTCCACTACCTCCATGGGGCACTCGGGGTGGACGATCACGTTGACCCCCGGGAAGTCCTGTCGGGCTTTTTCGATCTGGCCGACGTTGAAGCGTTTGTGGACTGAGCAGAAGCCGTGCCAGAGGATGACGCGGGAGTCCAGGAGCGCTTGTTCGTCGTTGCCGCCGAGTTCCTTGCGCGGGTTCCACATGGGCATCTGTTCCAGCGGGACGCCCAGTGCTTTGGCGGTGTTGCGGCCCAGGTGCTGGTCGGGGAAGAACAGCACCCGCTGACCGCGCTCGAAGGCCCACTCCAGGACCACCTTGGCGTTGGACGAGGTGCAGACGATCCCGCCGTTCCGGCCACAGAACGCCTTAAGCGCAGCAGAAGAGTTCATGTAGGTGACGGGGATGACGGGTACCCGGCCGGATGCGTCCGGGTCCGTGCCGAAAATTTCCTCGAGCTGCTCCCAGCATTCCTCCACTGAGTCTTCGTCTGCCATGTCCGCCATGGAGCAACCCGCGGCGAGGTTTGGCAATATGACCGCCTGTTCGGGCGTCGAAAGGATGTCTGCTGTCTCGGCCATGAAGTGCACGCCGCAGAAAATAATGGCCTCGGCGTCCGGCTTGGTCAGCGCTGCGTTGGCCAGCTGGAATGAGTCGCCTACGAAGTCTGCATACTGGATGACTTCGTCACGCTGGTAGAAGTGGCCCAAGACGACGGCGCGGTCCCCGAGTGTCGCTTTGGCGGCCCGGATCCGGGCGTCAAGTTCGGCGTCGGTGGCTTTCTTGTAGTCTTCCGGCAGCTGGCCCTGGCGGGGTGTGGCCTTGGGCGCGACGTCGCTGCTCGAGGCGCCGGGGCCGTAGGCGGGCTCACCGGCGAGGGACTCGGCAAGGTCGTACTCCCATGGGCCCCTGGCCAAGGCCGGGCTGCACGTGGACCCTGCGCGGGAGAGGCCCTTTTCGGCTTCTTCGCGAGTGATCAGCTGGACGGCAGTGTTGACGCTGCTCATGGTGTACTCCTGTTATCTGGCCCGAGGCCGGGCGTGCCGGTGAAGCGGTAGAGGCGTGGTGGACGGTGTTTTCCGCCTTGGAGGTATTCACCGGTTTCTTCGATTTCCGGTGTTGCCTTGACGTGCCTGCGGAAGTTCGCGGGATCGAGCTGGCGGTCGAGCACGGCCTCGTAGACTTCGCGGACTTGGGCGAGGGTGAAGAACTCTCCCAGCAGGTGGTACGCAATGGACCCGTAGGCCATCTTGTTGCGGAGCCGCCATAGGGCGTAGTCAACGATTGCGTTGTGGTCGAAGGCCAGTTCGCCGAGCCGGTCTGCCCGGAACCAGCGCACATTCTCGGATTCGTCCGCGAGGGCAGCTTCGGTGGGTTGCACGAGGGCCCAGTACACGATGGAGACGACCCGCTGGGTGGGCGACCTGTGGAGGCCGCCAAAAGCGTAGAGCTGCTCGAGGTATTGGGGTGCCAGGCCCGTTGTTTCGCGGAGGTTCCGTGAGGCCGCGTCCTGGAGCGATTCGTCGTGGGCCAGCGGTCCGCCCGGGAGGGCCCACATGTCTTTGTAGGGCTCGCGGATCCGACGGACCAGCGGCAGCCAGAGCGTGGGGCGCCCGGACTTTTCGCTGGGACGGAGGGCGAAAATCACCGTTGAGATGGCCAACGACGGCGGCGCAAGCCGCCTCTCGGCGACGTTTGCTGAGTTGGTGTTCACGGCGTTCACCTCGCTTCGTCGCCCCCTGAAGCAATCCCCACAAAGTGGAAAGCTAGTTAAAGTCATCTTGACTAGAACTAATGGTACGACTCAACGCGTGCTTGGCAAAATGCTTTACGTCACAATGGCTTTGCGGCCGCTTCCATCAGCGGCAGCGTGCGGCCTTGGATGTGGCTGTTCAAGACAATCACCGACGAGCACCGGACCACGGACTTCGTTGCGATCATGGCATCAAGTACGCGCTGCATGTCCGGGTTGGACCGCGCCGCAATCCTCACCATGAGATCCGAGTTTCCCGTCACTGTATGCACTTCGATAATTTCGGGGATGGCACTCAGGCTTTCGATGATGGCGTCATGTCCAATCTCCTGCGTGATGGTGACCGAGCAGAACGCCACGACGGGAAAACCAAAATTGGCGGGATCCGGCTGCGGAACCCAGGAACCAATGACCCCGTTTTCAATCATTCGGTCAATCCGGGACTGCACCGTGGCCCTGGCGACCCTCAGCACGCGGGAGGCCTCCAGCACCGAGGATCGTGGCGAATCCGTGAAGAAACGTACAATTTTTGCATCAAGCGCATCGACCAGCATCAAAGTTCCTGTCCACGGGGATCCGTACCCATCACATCGCTACAGCTAAAAGTGATGTATCTTACAAACTGCGAGAATTATTCCACGGCTCTTGCTGCGTCGTCGACGCCCGCGTGCCAGGCCCACCCGGCCAGCACGCCAAACCAGCATGTAATCCATAGAAGGTAGACACGTATGACAACGAAGTCCATCGCGGCTCCTGCGCCAACATCCGGCCTCGGCCATTCGCTCAAAACGCGCCAGCTCACCATGATGGGGCTCGGCAGCGCGATCGGCGCGGGCCTCTTCCTGGGCTCAGGCGCCGGCGTACAGGCTGCCGGTCCGGCAGTCCTCATTTCCTACCTTGTCGCCGGTACGCTGATCATCCTGGTCATGTGGGCCCTCGGTGAGATGGCAGCTGCCAACCCCAATAGCGGCGCCTTCTCCGTCTACGCCGAAAAGGCCATGGGCAAGACCGCCGGGGGAACCATCGGCTGGCTGTGGTGGTTCCAACTGGTGGTGGTCATCGCGGCCGAAGCGCTGGGAGCTGCCGGCCTCCTGTTCTCCATCTGGCCGGTCATTCCGGTATGGGTCCTCGCCCTGGTCTTCATGGTGGTCTTCACCGGAATCAATCTGGTGGGCGTCCGCAACTTCGGCGAGTTCGAGTTCTGGTTCGCCATCCTCAAGGTCGCAGCAATCGTCATCTTCCTGCTCATCGGCGCAGCCCTGCTCTTCGGGTGGTTGCCCAATGTCCCATCGCCTGGCTTCTCAGCGTTCGGCGACTTTGCCCCCAACGGCATCGGCGGCATGGCTGCCGCACTGTTTGTCGTGATCTTCGCTTTTGGCGGCACCGAAATCGTCAGTGTGGCAGCAGCTGAAACCGAGAACCCGGCGCACAGTGTGGGCAAGGCCATCCGCACGGTGGTCTGGCGAATCCTCGTCTTCTACATTGGCTCGGTGTTTGTCATCGCCGCCGTCCTTCCCGTGGGCTCTGAAGGCCTGAAGTCCCCCTTCGCCGGGGTACTGGATGTCGCGGGAATCCCCGGCGCCGGGACGGCCATCACCCTGGTGGCCGTGGTGGCGCTGCTCTCAGCATTGAACGCCAACCTCTATGGCGCGTCCCGGATGATCTTCTCCCTGTCCGAGCGCGGGGAGGCTCCCGGCCTCCTGTCGAAGTTGAGCGCCGCCAAGGTGCCCGTGGCCGCCGTCGGGATTTCAGTCGCCTTCGGCTTCATCGCCACGGTCCTTGAACTACTCTTCCCGGAGCAAATCCTGCCCGCACTCCTGAACCTGGTGGGTTCCACATGCTTGGTGGTCTGGGGCACCGCGCTGGTGTCGCAGTTCATCCTGCGCCGCCGGGCAGATCGGGATGGCGTCGAGCTGCCGCTGCGCATGAAGGGCTTCCCCGTCCTCACCATCGTGGGCCTCGTATTGCTGGGCATCATCTTCGTGGTGGGCTTCGCCAACCCGGAGAGCGCCGGGCAGCTGATCGGAACATTCATCCTGATCCTGGTCATCGCCGCCGGCTGCTTCATCAACGCCAAGGCCAAGGCTGCCAAGCAGTCCACGCCCGTCGAGTAACTGGCTGCACACCATCGCCAAGAAGCCCTGCACAGTTTGTACTGTGCAGGGCTTCTTCATGTGCCCAAATTGTACAAAGTGTTTCGTTTGAACTGAGCTGATTGCGTACACCCCGAGTGGGTGACTAGGGTCACAGCCATGACTACCAATCCTGTGCTGGCCGCCGTCGATGATGACGCGGCGCCGCTCACCCACCAACAGCTACGTGAGCTATACACCCTGATGGCAGCCGTCCGCCACCTGGACACCTCAGCCGTTGCCTGGCAGCGCCAAGGCATCATCCCGGGCTATGCCCCGGAGCTCGGGCAGGAGGCCGCGCAGGTAGGCAGCGGCTATGCCGTTGACCGGACCCGGGACTTCGTCTTCCCCACCTACCGCGAAATGGGCGTTGCCCGGGCGATGGGCCTGGACATGGTGGGCTATATGTCCACCCACAAGGCCACGTGGCATGGCGGCATGTACAACCCTTTGGAATCCAGGTTCGCACCCATTCAGGCCGTGGTTGCGGGCTCAGTGCTGCACGCTGTCGGCTGGGCCCACGGACAAACCCTTGCCGGCCACGCCGCGGGTGATATGGGCGTAGCGATGACGTACTTCGGCGACGGCGCCTCCTCCCAGGGCGACGTCCACGAAGCCATGAACTTCGCCGCAGTCATGAAGGCCCCCGTAGTCTTCTTCATCCAGAACAACGGCTGGGCCATCTCCGTCCCCACGGACCGCCAAGTTGCCGGCGGCTCCGTCGCGGCGCGCGCTGCCGGGTATGGCATCCCCTCCCTGCAGGTGGACGGAAATGACGTCGTAGCTGTTTTTGAAGCCACTCGTTCCGCTTTCGCCCACTGCCGCGCCGGCAACGGACCCGTGGTAATCGAGGCCATGACCTACCGCCGCGGTCCGCACTCCACTGCGGACGATCCCGGCCGCTACCGCACGCTGGACGAGGAACGCCTTGATGCCGGCGAGGATCCGCTGGAGCGATTCAAGCAGCGACTCCTCGCGGATGGAGTGGCCGACGAGGCCTTCTTCGCGGAGGCCCACCGCTTGGCAGCAGAAGAGGAAGAGGCAGTCCGGACGGGCATAGCGGACCTGGGCCCCAGGCCCGGCGCTGAAATGTTCAGCCTGGTCTTCCAGGAACCAACGCCCGCCCTTCAATCCCAGGCCACCGTGTGGCGCGAGGAGTCCGAACATGTCTGAGACCATCACCGATCCGCGCATCACTGACACCAGCACGGATACCGGCACAGAGGCCGTTCAACAGCTGTCCATGCAGCAAGCACTCAACCGGGCACTCGACGAGATCCTGGTTGAGAACCCCAAGACCGTCATCTTTGGCGAGGACTGCGGCCGACTGGGCGGCGTCTTCCGCATCACCGACGGTCTCCAGGCAAAACACGGCGAGGACCGCGTCTTCGACACGCCGCTTGCCGAGTCCGGCATCCTCGGCATGTCCGTGGGCCTCGCCATGGCCGGCTTCCACCCCATTCCCGAGGTCCAGTTCGACGGTTTCGCCTACCCGGCCATCAACCAGATCGTCTGCCAGATCGCCCGAATGAACTACCGCAGCCGAGGCACCCTGCCCATGCCCATCACCCTGCGTGTGCCAAGCTTCGGTGGCATCCGCGCGCCCGAGCACCACGGCGAAAGCCTGGAGGCGCTCTTCGCCCACGTCCCGGGGCTCAAAGTGGTCTCACCGTCCAACCCGCACGACGCCTACCACCTGCTGAAACACGCCGCCACCCGGCCGGACCCGGTGATCTTCATGGAGCCGAAGTCCCGCTACTGGCAAAAGGGACCGGTGGACGTCACCACTGCGGTACCCGGTCAGGAAATGCACGACGGCGACGGGGCCCACGGTGGCAGCCTCACCGGCGCCCGCGTGGCCAGGGAAGGCCGACACCTTACCCTCGTGGCGTGGGGTGCCATGGTCTCCCGATGCCTGCAAGTTGCTGAGCTGGCGGCCGAGGACGGCATCGAGATCGAGGTCCTGGACCTGCGCTGGCTGAAACCGATTGACGCAGAAGCCTTGGCGAGGTCCGTCGGAAAGACGCGCCGCGCCGTCGTCGTCCATGAAGCGCCGCTGACCTCAGGCCTGGGTGCCGAAGTGGCCCAACTCATCACGCAGAGCTGCTTCGCAACGCTCAAGGCGCCGGTGGAGCGAGTGACCGGCTTTGACGTTCCCTATCCCTCCGGGGACCTGGAAGACGAATACATCCCCAACATCGATCGCATCCTCTTTGGGATCCAACGCGTACTGGAGTACCGCCGTGGCTGAAATTTCCTTCCCCCTCCCCGACTTGGGCGAAGGCCTGATTGAGGCAACCGTGCTGGACTGGTTGGTGGAACCCGGCCAGCAGGTGGAACGCAACCAGCCCATCGTGGAGCTCGAAACCACCAAGTCGGCCCTCGAATTGCCCAGCCCGCAGGCGGGTAAAGTGGTGCGTATCCACGGGGCGCCCGGTGACACGATCAACGTTGGCGAGCCGCTGATTGTGTTCGAGGTTCCGGATGACACCGCCGGGATCGTGGGCACTGTTCCTAAAGACGAAGCACCCAAGCGCCGGGTCCGCCTGAGCGCCGTACTCGATGAGGACTGACATGATGACCGGCAGGCACACCGTGGAACAGCAGCGGCACACAGTCGAGGGCACGGACCCCGGGCTGTTCGTGGAAGTCCATGAGCCAGCCACCGACGCCGGCCTGCGCCCCGTCCTGCTGATCCATGGCTTCTCATCCTCCAGCAAGCTGAACTGGGTGGACAGCGGCTGGATCACCACCCTTCAGGACGCGGGCCGCCGGGTGGTCACCGTGGACCTGCCAGGTCACGGACGGAGCCACTCCCCCGAGGACCTGGACTCGTACACGCCCAGCCGAATCCGCGCTGACCTTCTCCAGATAGTGACCGACGCCGGAGCGCGGCCCCTGCGCGACGGTGACCCGTCCACAGGACTCGACGTCATCGGCTACTCGCTGGGTTCGCGGCTGGCTTGGGAATTTGGCGCCACCCAGCCGGACCTCGTTCACCGCATCGTCCTGGGCGGGCCAAGCTCAGCAGATCCGCTGGCAGCTTTCGACCTCGTGGCCGCGCAGCGACACCTGGCCGACGGCACTCCCATTGAGGACGCGTCCACGGCCGGGCTGCTGAAGATGGCCCAGATGCTTCCAAGCAACAATCTGTTCGCCATGCTGTCACTCATCGAGGCCATCAAGGGCGAACCTTTTGATCCCGCGGAGGCCGCCCCGCACATGCCTCTATTGCTCGTAGCCGGCGAGAAAGACGAACGGGCAGCCACCATGCCCGAACTGGCATCCATTGCGGGCAGGCGTGGCGGGATGGTGGAGACACTTGTTGTCCCGGGACGAACCCACACCAACGTGATAACCAGCCGGGCATTCAAGGAAGCTGCCGTCGACTTCCTCGGGGTGTAAGAGAGTCCGGGTGTAGGACTGTAGTCCGTTTTGTGGGCGGCTGGCACTCCTGACTGACGTCAGCGGGCCAGCCGCTCCGCGTTAAGGCTCATGCGCTCCAAAACGCTCAATGCGGTCGCATACTCGTCAATGCCGATGCCCATGGACAAATCCTGACGCGCTTCTTCCACCAGCCGTTGGGCCTCGTGGCATTTTTCCCGGCCGCGCTCGCTCAGCGCCAGCCTGTCGTCGATCATGGTGATCATTCCATGCCCTACCAACGCCGCAAGTTCGCGCTCGCGCAGACGGGCATCGCCGCCCCATAGTGGCTGCAGGACGTCCTCCAGGTGATCAGGCAGCATGGCGCCCTCTGAAAGGGTGGTTAACGTGTGCCATTGACGCCTGGTGAGTTTGATCCGGGCAAGGGTGGCGTCGAGCTGGACCTCCAACGCGGCGTCGAGCCTCTTGATCCAATATCCGATGGGCTTATTCACAAGGCCATGCTTTCAGCGGGGGCGCCGCCGGGCAAGATGTGGACGGTACGCTTGGGAGTGCAACGAATTACGTGGAAGTGGAGCAGATGGGCATGCGTTTCAAGGACCGCGCGGAAGCCGGTCGACGCCTGGCTGAAGGACTCCCCCAGCTGAGGGAACGGCCGGACACCATCGTCTTGGGCCTTGCCCGTGGCGGAGTCCCGGTGGCCGCAGCCGCAGCCTCCGGGCTGTACCTGCCGTTCGGCGCTGTACTGGTCCGCAAGCTTGGCATCCCGGGCCGTGACGAGACCGCTTTCGGGGCGCTGGCTTGGTCGCGCGGCGACGTCCTTCGGATCGTCAACAAGCCCCTGAAGGAACTCATCCTCGCCCACGGTATTTCCCAGTCTGCCTTGGATGCCGTGGAAGCCCATGAACGCGCCGAGCTTCTTCGCCGCGCCCGGAGATACCCGGGCATTGGCCACGATCTTCGCGGAAAAACAGTGGTGCTGGCCGACGACGGACTCGCGACAGGAGCCACAATGCGGGCAGCGGTGGAGGCAGTCCGGGCGGGCGGTGCCAGCACCGTCGTAGCAGCAGTACCGGTTGCGTCCCTGGAGGCCTCCACATCGCTCGCCCGGGTCTGCGACTTTGTGATGGCATTGCACACCCCTGGCAAGTTCCATGCTGTTGGCGCTTTCTACGAACGCTTCGAGCAGTTGTCCGACGACGACGTCGTAGGCCAACTGGAAGGTGCCGGGGCCGGCGGACGCCAGTAGCCGTCGTCGTGCATAAACGCGAAAGACGGGTGCGGCCCCGCTGGACCGCACCCGTTTTTTCTACTGTCTTTCCTACTCCGTAGCGGCTTCTAGTGGTGGACGCTGTAGCCCAACGGCCGGCCACGGGTCTCCTTGGCGAGAATCACGCCAATCGCGGAGATGATGCAAAGACCCATGATGTAGAGGCCCACTGAACCGGACCACTTGGTGGTGTCCAGGAGCGCCTGTGCGATCAGGGGAGCGAAGGCGCCGCCCAGAATTGCACCTAGCGCGTACCCAATGGAAATTCCCGAGTAGCGGACCTGGGCCGGGAACATCTCGGCGTACATCGCGGACATCGGACCGTAGGACAGGCCCAACCCGATGGTGAGGACGAACAGTGCAGTTCCGTAAAGCAGGATGTCCTTGGAATCGATCAGCACGAACATGGGAATCATCCAAGCAAAGACCAGTCCATAACCGATCAGGAACGTCTTGACGCGCCCAATCTTGTCCGACAACCAGCCGCCCACCATGGTGAAGATGAGCCAGCCGAACGACGCGATGGTAGTGGCCAGCAGGACTTGCGGCGTGGGCATCTTCAAGGTGCGTGTGGCATAGGAGATGAAGAAAGCAATCAGTAGGTAGCCCGCGGCGTTGTTAGCAATGAAGATCAACGCGGCGAGGACAACTTCCTTCTTGTTCTTACGGAACAGTTCGCCTAGTGGCGCCTTGCTTTCAGCCTTTCGCTGGGCAATTTCCTTGAAGACGGGGCTCTCGCCAACTGCGCGACGGATAAGGTAACCCACCACAATGAGGACCACTGACAGCAGGAACGGCACGCGCCAACCCCATGCGGCGAAATCTTCCTTGGACATGCCCGACTGCAGGAGGAACAGGAGGCCGGTGGCCAGGATCATGCCGATCGGAACGCCGATCTGCGGGTAGGCGCCGAAAAGTCCGCGCTTCTGGAGGGGCGCATGCTCCACAGCCATGAGTGCGGCACCGCCCCATTCCCCTCCGGCAGAAAATCCCTGGACAACGCGCAGGGTAATCAGCAGGATGGGGGCCCAGACGCCGATGGTGGCGTACGTGGGGAGCATGCCAATCAACGCCGTGGCAGCACCCATCATGACCAGTGTCATGACGAGCACGGCCTTACGGCCCATCCTGTCACCAAGGTGCCCGGCAACGAATGCACCGAGCGGACGGAACAGGAAGCTAATGCCAATCGTGGCGAATGACAGGAGCTGGGCGACTCCCGGGTTGGACTTCTCCAAGGGGGAAAGGAACAACGGCGCCAGCAGCGTGGCCGTCAGTTGGGCAAAGATGAAGAAGTCGTACCACTCAATGGTGGTGCCCACCAGTGTCCCGGCCAGAACCCGACGCTCTTCGCGCTTGGTGCTGGGTCCTGACGGTGAGTCGACAGTGGAAGTTTCGGTCATTGGAACTCCATGGGGTGAGAGTGACTGGTCGGCACTTGACTTGCATTAACCGACAGAACGGTCAGTTAGGAAAGAATACTACAACCTGTGACTCAAAGCACAGACCCCTGCAGTGTCGGCCACCATAGAATGGTTCGCATGAATCCCCGCAGCGACGTCAAAGGTCCGCCGGAAGCAGCAACGCAGGTTCCGCCGTCGCAAACCCTCTCACGCGGAATCCGTGCGCTGGAGATTCTCGCCGCCGCCGAACGCCCCCTCAGCATTGCCGAACTCACGGAAGCCCTCGGCGTCCACCGATCCGTGGCCTATCGAATCCTGCGGACACTGGAAGACCATTCGTTGCTGGTGCGTGACGACTCCGGCCGCGTTCAACCCGGCCCGGGATTGTCTGTCCTTGCTCGCGGCGTGTCGCGGAACCTTCAAACAGCCGCGCTGCCGGAGCTCACCCAATTGGCGAACACGCTGCACATGACCGCTTTCGTCGCCGTCTGGGACCATCAGGAATGCATCAACCTGGTCACCGTTGAGCCGCGACACTCAGGTGCCGCCCTCGCCCAGCACCCGGGGAACCGGCACCCCATCGCCACCGGCGCCCCTGGGATCGCCATCCAATCAACAATGACCGAAGAGCGCTGGCAGCAGGTAGGAGCAGGAAACCCCTATAGGGCCGAAGCTCACGAGGCCCGCCGTCTGGGCTATGCAACCAGCCATGACGAAGTGATCGCCGGCCTGTCCTCCATCGCGGCCCCCATCCGGGTTCCGGGCGGGCGGCCAGCAGCGATCGCCGTCGTCTATATCCGTTTGGACCAGGACTCCGACGCTGTGGGGAAGGCACTGGCCGCCAGCGCTGCCCGCATCGAAAGCCAGCTGGCCTGAACCCTTCCTTCCACGCCAAGTGACGTGCCCCACCACACAAGACGCCTGCCGCAGCAACCCGAATACTCGAAGAAGGACCGGACACACCGTCCGGTCCTTCTTTCGAGCACGAGAAGGAACCCATGAGCCTGAATCTCCTTGACACCTCCAACTGGCTGCCATTGGACGGCCTGGCCCCCGGCTTCGACGCCAATAAGGCCCCAACTGTGCAAGACCTGGCAGGACAACAATTTTCCGTTTGCAGTGACGGCGCACCCATGACGTTCAGCTTCGACGACGAAGAAGTCCAATGGGCTGCCGCCAGCCACGCCGGAACATCCACCTACGAGGCTTTCCTGGTAGCCGAAGAGTTGTACTACGCCCAATGGCAGAGTCCCCAGGACCCGGAACTCGCCGTTTCCCTGGTGTTGGACCTCTTACACGGCCGGGCACTCTACATTGGCGCCACGCTCGGCAGGGCAACCCTCTCCAGCGTGGCCGTCCATCACGATTTCCGCCCAGGGACGCTCGATGGATACCGCGCCACGGGGACGGAAATCTCCGAAAGCCGTGCCCTCATCGGCCGCCGCGTCGAATGGGTCTACAGCGAAACGCATGCTTACGAGCACGTCTACCTCAGCCCCACTTGGTACACGTGGCAGTGCTTGGCAGGTCCGGAGCGCGGATTGGCAGACACGGACTCCAACACCGTATTTCAGGTCCGCCCCGGAATTTTCGTCTTCACTTGGCGCGAGAAGGTCATACCCTGCGGCTCGGTCACCGTCGCCGACCACCGGGATCCCTACGCCATCAGGTCCCATGGCAGCCTCTTCGGATGGGACGAGGCAGGAACGGAACCCGTGCACTTCACCTTCGGTGCACACGGCCGCCTGATCAGCATCACCCAGCACAGCCCGGAACTTGATCCGGCAACCGCGACCTAGCCCGGGGAAGGGACGGATGAAGCCCCGGTAAGTGGGAACTTACCGGGGTTTCATCTATGTTCCGCGGGTTATCAGTCCTCCGAGCCGTGGCCGATCCGAGCGTACAAGGCAGGCTGCGAGCGCCGGAGGCGCAAGCCCCAAATGACCCCCGCAACCCCGGGCAGCAGCACCAGCAACGGCAAGACGAACGTAGCGGCCGTTGACTCGGGCTGTCCCAGCAGGACGTTGAAGTTGGCCGCGATGAGTACAAAGACGACGGCCAGGAGCACGAACCCCAGACCTGGAGCGATCACCCTGACCCACAGGCTTGCCCCGTGCTGCTGCCGGCGGAAGAAGCCGATCACAGCTACCGACACCACGGTCATCAGCAGCACCAGCCCCAGGGCACCGCTGTTGGTCAGCCAGGTGAAGATGGTCAGTACGGGGTACAGTTCGCCGAGTTCGGAACCCGAACCTGCAATGGCGAAGCCAAGCGTTACGGCGACGGCGATCACCGTTTGCGCCAGCGAACCGGCGAACGGTGCCCCACTTTCCGCCCGCCCCTTGGCGAGCGCCGACGGCAGGACGCGCTCGCGGCCGAGGGAGAAGAAATAGCGAGCTACGGCGTTATGAAAACTGACGAGTGCGGCGAACAGGCTGGTGACAAAGAGGACCTGGGCGATGTCGCTGAGGAGCACGCCCCCGTGGGCGCCAAGGAAGGCGAAGATCAAGTCCGGACCATTGGTGGTAGCGGCCTCAATCACGGCGGACGGTCCTGCCCCTACGGTCATGGCCCAAGCGGAGACGGCATAGAACACGGCAATGATTCCCACAGCGGCAAACGTTGCCCTTGCAACGGTTCGTTTGGGGTCCTTGGATTCCTCACCGTAAATGGCGGCGGATTCGAAGCCCATGAAGGCGGCTATTCCAAAGGAGAGGACTGCTCCGATGCCGGGAACAAACAGGCTTTCGGGGCTGAAAGTCACTGCGCTGATGCCTTCCGGCGCCACAGCCAGGCTGACGATGTCGTAGACGATCACAACCAGGAATTCGAGGGCCACCAGGACACCAAGCACCTTTGCGGACAGGTCCACCCTGTTCACACCCAGCCACGCGACAACCGCGATGCACAGCAGCACGGGAATCCACCAGGGAACGCTGATGCCAAGCCGCGCGGACAGGAGCGAGGAGACCGTGAAGCCGAACAACCCGTAGATGCCCACCTGCATCAGGTTGTAGGCCATGAGTGCAATGAGCGATGCGCCCACACCAGCCGGTCTGGAGATGCCCTGCGCTATGTAGGCGTAGAAAGCACCCGCGTTGGTGACGTGGCGGCTCATTGCCGCGTAGCCCACGGCGAACAGCGCCAGGATTCCACCGAGGATCAGGAAGGACAACGGCACGCCGGTCACGCCTGTGACCGCAAAGGTAGTGGTCACACCTCCCGCCAGCACGGTCAGCGGCGCCGAGGCCGCGATAATCATGAAGGTTACTGCCGGTACGCCGAGCCGCCTTTTGGTACCGACGGTTCCGGCGGTCCTGCCCTTGACGGGGTTATCCACGCTCATAGTGTGCTCCTGCCTCGGTGCCGCGGAGATTGCTCGGCACGATGTCTGTCATTCCGCAATCTTCCACCGCAGGGAGCGTGCGTGACTTGTCTCACACGGCAGGGTATTTGTCGCTGCACGCAAGCACGGCGGCACGTGGGCCCCGGTGTAGAATCGTGGGCAAGCTCACGTCCGCGTTATCGGCATACCGGCCCCGGAGGCGGCGTCGCCCGCGGGCCATTGAAAGGGAGTTTGATGACCGTCGCGACTGATACGGGCCCCGCAACCGTGGAAACCATCGTGGCGGAGTCGTTCCAGGAGTGGAGCAGGGCAATCTCCACCTCTTTCGTGCCCCTTCTGGCAACGGGCCCCCGTAACGCAACTTTCCACGGAACCATGCGTGCTCGCGTGCTGGGGCAGATCTCCGTGGTGGAGATTACTGCCGGACCCCATACCGTCCTGCGCACACCGGAGCTGATTGCCACGTCCACGGGGCGCTTTTTCAAACTCAGCATCCAGCTCGCTGGATCGGGTCGCTTGGTTCAGGACGAACGCGAGGCCGTGTTACGTCCCGGCGATCTCTCCATTTACGACACCTCCCGCCCTTATCAGTTAACGTTCGACGACGACTTCCGCACTTTGGTGCTGATGTTCCCGCACGTCTTGCTGGACTTGCCGGCCGAGGCCATGGGCCACGTGACTGCCTTGCGGATTCCGGGTGACGAGGGTCTCGGCGAACTCATCAGCCCCTTCCTGGTGAAACTGGCCGACAACCTCGAGGCCCTCTCGGGTACCAATGGGCTCAGGCTGGTCCACAACGCCCTGGATCTGGTCACCACGCTCTTCAACGGCGAACTCGACCAGCTGATCGAGACAGGCCGGGACCCGCATCTCCTGCTGTTGGGCCGCATCCACGATTACATCGAAGCCAACCTCGGTGACCCTGAGCTCTCCCCTGGGACCATCGCGTCCGCCCACTACATCTCCACCCGGCACCTGCACGATCTCTTCCAGGAAATAGGCACCACCGTGGCCTCCTCCATCCGGCAACGACGACTTGAGCGATGCCGGCGCGACCTCCGGGACCCGGTTCTGGCTGATCGGCCGGTCACTGCCATCGCAGCGCGGTGGGGGTTCACCGACGCCGCACATTTCAGCAGGATCTTCCGGGCAGCGTTTGGTAACTCCCCTACCGGCTACCGCAACAGTGTGTAGTACTTATATCTGAGGCCGGCGCTTCATCACCAGCGAAGTGACAGCACCCAGCAGCAAAAGGCCGGCCGCAGCCGCCATTGAAACGACGAATGCCGCACCCGGGCCTTGCGTTTCAGCCAATTGCCCTGCCAGGTAGGAGCCCAGTGCTGTTCCAGCCACGATCCCGCTGGCGAGCGCCGTCATCACCGTTGCCATGCGCCCTGCCGGTGCCACCACTCCGCCGATGCTGAAGACCGTGACCATCACCGGCCCCACGGGAATGCCCAGTATCAGCAGGACAAAGATCATGGGCCAGATACCTGCCGGGAGAAGCAGTAAGAGCGACAAAACGGACATCGCCAACGCTGCGGCAACCCAACGGGACGCCAAGCTGAACCGTTGCGGCCAGAATGCCACGGACAGCGCCGCCACGGCTGAGCTGAGGCCCATCACCGCGTACAGAAGTCCAGCGATCTCGGCTGTGGCGTACTGCGCGGAGAACGCGCTCAGCGCGTTCTGCGTGGCACCGAAGAAGGTGCCCATGCACACCATCGCCACCACCGGCACGGCCACCACGGCGCCTGCCCAACGGCTGCGGCGCGACGGGGCTGCCTGCATGCCCTGCTCTCCGGAAACCACGACGCCGGCAGCCGCCTTGCGCGGCGCCGGCACCACGGCATGCTGGCTGGGGTGGACGGCGAACGCGGGGACCAAGGTGATGGTCATGACAGCAGCAAGCGCGAGCGGCAACCACGGTGCCACCATGCTGGCCAGCACGCCCACCAAGGCCGGGCCAAGAACAAAGGTGACCTCGTCCGCAGTGCCCTCGTAGGACAGGGCGGTGTCCAAGTCCGCCCGGTTGGCGGCGACGCTTTTGCTTCCGCCAGGGACGCTCGGAGACAGGTTACGGGTGGTCAGCGCCATCCAGCGCACGCGCGCCATGGGACCGACCTGGGGGCAGCTGGCGCCTGCGAGGAAGGCTGCGATCAGGACGCCTGTGGCATCGGCCACGGAACTGTAGCCGGGAGTTACATAGGCCGCGGCCAGGAGTCCGGCAACAGCCAGGGTATTGATGACCGCGGCGACGAGCAGGACGATGCGCTGCCCTGCGCGATCAGCCAACGAGCCAAGAACGGGTGCGCCCAAAGCCGAGCCGATGCCGACCGCTCCGGCAGCCATGCCGCCGATTGCATACGAATGACTGACTGCTGTCACCAGCGTCAGAGTGCCAACGGTCAACATGGCCAGGGGAAGCCGGGCGAAGAGGCCCAGCGGCAGGAAACCAGGTCCTGCAAGTTCCGGAAGGCGTGCGAAACGGCCTGGCAGGCGTGAAGAGCGTGTAGGCGCTGATGACAAGGGCTGGGAGGCCACAGAAGATTTTTCCATTAATCCGGTTCGCTAAAGAGTGCGCATCGTCCCTCCTCCCGATGCGCGCGACCCGGTGTAACGGGTTAAGTCTATCGGATACCTGTCAGACCGGAACTGCTTCGGCAATCCGCACGCTGGAACCGTGCCGTCCTTTGACCACTTGAAGCTGGTTGGTGATGCGTTGCTTCATCTCCGCGACGTGACTGACCAACCCCACTACCCTGCCGCCGTCGCGCAGTCCTTCCAAGGCGTCCATCACTTGCTCCAGCGCTTGTTCATCCAGGCTGCCGAAGCCTTCATCGACGAACAAGGTCTCGATGTCGACTCCTCCCACTTCCTGCTGGACAACGTCAGCCAGGCCGAGGGCCAGGGCCAACGAGGCCATGAAGGATTCGCCGCCGGACAGGGTGGACGTGTCGCGCCGTTGGCCGGTCCACTCGTCCACCACCTCCAGGCCAAGCCCGGATTTTTGGTTCCGTGCCGCCCGGGCGTCGGTGTGTTGCAGCGTGTAGCGGCCGTCGCTCATGGCAACGAGCCTTTCCGAGGCTGCGAGTGCGACCTGTTCCAAACGGGCCGCCAGCACATAGGCGTTCAGGCTCATCCGGTAGTTGTTGTCCCCGGCACCCCGAACAGTGTCAGCCAGTTCGGCCAGGATGCGAGCCCGGTTGCGCGGCTCCCTGCCGGCCTCGGCCAAGGTGTTGTACTCGTCACGGAACCGGACAACAGCCGCGGCCGACTTGCCGGCAAGCGCCGCCGCCACAGCTGCGGCCCGCGCCGCGTCCGCCGCGCTGGCCGCGTGAAACTTCGCCTCCGCGAGTTCAGGCTCGGGCAACGGGAGTTCGCCGATATGCACTTCCTTGGCTGCCAGGACCAGGTCCTCACTGGCAAACAACTCATCCAACCGAGCCGTTTCAGTATCGAAATCAGCCACGTCTTTCTCCAGGCCAACCACATCGGCCGGTGGAAGGAGTTCCCGGCGCGCTTCCTCGGCCGAGCCGAACCCGGAGTCAGGCAAGGCGCTCTGGAGCGATACGGCGGCGTCGGCCTGGGCTTGCCCTGCCCGCTCGAGTTCCCGGTCAGCATCAGCTGCCGATTGGAGGAGCTTGCGCTCGGCGGAGAGGGCGTCCAAACGTTCACGCAGGCTCGGGAAATCCTCCCGCAAACCGGCCAGGTCTGCCTGAAGGGCGTCATGCTGCTCCTGCAGGTGAAGGACTGCCGATGACGCCCGGGCAGCTGCGCCGGCGTCCTCTGCGTGTTGCTCCTGCACTTGTGCGAGCCTCTTGTTAATGACCTCCTGCTTGCCCCGAAGCTGTTCCAGGGTCGCTGATGCCTTTTTCGCGGCAGAGGCAGCCGCTTGGGCAGACGCCAGCCGTGAATCCGCCTCTTCAGCATCCAAGGTGCCGCCCTGGGCCGCCAATCCGGCAAGGACCTGGGCTGCTGCAGACATTTGCTCAGCAAGGATCCCAAGGGCCTTCTCGCTGGCGTCGAACCGCTCCCTGGCTTCTTCCTCTTCCTGGGCCAAGGACAGGGCTGACCGTACCGCAGCGGCGGGGTGCGGGTGGTCCACGCTCCCGCACACAGCGCACGGCTGACCGCTCTCCAACGCCGCAGCCAGCTCCCCCGCCGCGTTGGCCAGGCGGAGCTCGCGAACGTCAAGCCATTCCTGGCGGTGATCCTGTGACGTGGCGCGGGCGTGGAGGTGCTTCGCGGAGATCATTTCCAACTCATGGGCTGCCATGGCGTGGCGGGAAACGATGCCTACCAGCTCGGCAGCTGCGGCTGTTTCGCGTTCCAGTTCGGCGAGCCCATCAGCTACCGGTTCCAGGGGTTCGATCAGGCCGCTCACAACTGACGCTTCTTCACGCAGCCGTTCCATCGTGGCCACGGCCTCATCCGCGGATGCTTCATGGTCTGCCTGCTCGCCACGCTTGGCGGCAAGGCGGGCAGCCATGTCCTCCAGGCGCTGTTCGTCAGGAAGACGGGCCTCGAGAACCGCATACGTGGCTTTGAGGCTCTCAAGGGATGCGGTGGGGGTTGCTGCGTCCAAGCCCGCTGCTTCGAGCCTCCCCCGTATCTCCTCAACCTGTGCGACGGCTGCCTGGTACTTGCGTGCGGAGGACTCAACGGCATCAAGCTGGCCGCTCAGAACAGAAGCCCGGCGATGCCTCCCCAGTTTGTCCTTGTTTTCGAGTGCCCGCGGCGCGGCCAGTTCAAGGAGGACGCGCCTCTGCATTGCGGCTCCAAGCCGACCATGCCGCAACGATTTTTCCTGAGCTTGTTGTACCTGTTCAGCAAGGCGCGAGGACAGGGACTCGGCGTGGCTTGCCTCGTCTTTCCTCCGCGTCCATTCAGCGCTCACCATGGCTTCCACCTGGGCCAGCCATGACTCAGGCTCCTCGCCGGCAGCGGTTCCAGCATCCGTATTTCCAGCGCTGGTGCCACCGTCTTCCAACTCAGCGCCGTCGAGCCCCAACTGCTCGCGTTCTGCAGCAACCCGGTCAAGCAACATCTTGAGTTCCGACGCGTTCTCCTGCACGGCACGGGCGGCTTCCGCCGCCTGACGTGCGATCTGGCGCTCGACGGCCTCGAAGCGTTGTGTGCCGAAGAGTTTCTGCAGGAGTTCCAGGCGGTCGTTGGCCTTGGATCGAAGGAACGCCGCAAAGTCACCTTGGGGAAGCATCACCACGCGGGTGAACTGCTCCCTGTCCATTCCCAAAACGTCCGACAGTTCCGCGCCAACCTCGTCGTTCCTTGAGGATTTCTCCTCCCAGCTTCCATCGATCCGTTCCCGAAGGAGGGTCTTCGCTTGCTGGGTGGTGAACCCCTTCCGGCCCCGCGCACTCGGGCGTTCCCATGCGGGCGACCGCGTCACTTCGAAGCGCCGGCCGCGTGCCGAGAATTCACATACGACGCGTGGTTCGGCCGAGGGTGCGGCATGATCGCTGCGAAGCCGCTTTCCTTCCTGGCGTGCGCCGGGCACGGCTCCATACAGGGCAAAGCAGATGGCATCAAGGATGCTGGTCTTACCTGCTCCCGTGGCGCCGTTGAGGAGGAAGAGTCCCTGCGCCCCCAAGTGATCGAAGTCGATGTGCTGGGCAGTGGCGAACGGGCCGAAAGCTTCAATCTCCAAGCGATGGATTCTCACAGTTCCGCCTCCTCCAAGCGAACGGCTTCGAGTGCTTCACGAAGCGCAGCTTCTTCGGCATCCCCGGCGCTACGGTCCCGGACATGCTCCAGAAAGCCGCAGCAGACGCCGAGATCGTCCCGAGCCTCGGCGAGGCGATCACTGTAGCTCGTCGTGGTCCGGGTCCCGGCACCTTCGGGATCGAAGGCCAGGACCAGGGTGTCCGGGAAGCGTGTCCTCAGTTGCTCCATGGCTTGGTTAGGCCGCTGCGCATCAGTAAGCGTGATCTGGCAGTAGGCCCCTTCCGCCCAGGCATAATGGTCGGATCCCAGGAGGTCGTCCAGCGTGCCGCGCAGCACGGCGAGGTTTTTGGGCGCTTCCCACACGAGTTCCCGGACGTCGATCTCGCCAGCTGTACTGATGTCCACCAGCCAAGCACCCTTGAGGTGTTTGGCTTCGGAAAAGGAATAGGCCAGCGGCGAGCCTGAGTAACGGACATTGGCGGCCAATTGCTGCCGGCCGTGAAGGTGGCCCAACGCCGTATAGGTGAAACCTTCAAAGAGGTCCAGGGGCACGGCACCAAGCCCTCCGATGCTGAGGTCCCTCTCGCTCTCCGACGTGATGCCTCCGCTGGCAAAGGTGTGTGCCAGGACCACCGGATAAACGGGCCGGGCTTCGCGCCGATGCTCAACATCGCGCCTGATCCGCTCCACGGCTTCCTGCGTGACGTCGAAGTGGCTTGCGTTGTCCACGCCCAGCCGCTCGGCCACCAGCCTGGGTTCAAGATACGGAACGCCATAGATGGCCACCTGGCCTTGGCTCTCCCCTTCCGCTCCAACAGGGAAAACCACTGGCACGTCCAGATCCTCCACGTGCGTGCGCAAGTGCACTCCCCCGCGCTCCAGCAGGCGGGAAGCGAAACCCAACCTGATGGCGGAATCGTGGTTACCGCTGGTGAGCACCACGCTGGCGCCGGCCTGGGTAAGGCGCACGAGGGCATCGTCCAGCAGTTTGACGACGTCCAAGCCCGGCAGGGCGCGATCGTAAACGTCGCCCGCGATCAGGACGACGTTCACCGAGTTTGCTTCGACGAACGTCACCAACTGGTCCACAAAGTTGCGTTGGGCTTCGAGCATGCCAACGCCGTGGAACGATCGGCCCAGATGCCAATCCGATGTGTGGAGTAACCGCATAATTCCAAGCTAACCGGGGCCACCGACAATAAAGCGCAGACAAGCCGCCAGACGTCGACCCTAGCCGGTTGCTAGCCCTTCTTGCCGTCGAAAAAGTCGCGTGCGTCATCCTTGGCGGGCGCAGCCGGTGCAGGCAACACGGCCTCGGATTTCGGCGTTGCATCCTTGGCCTCGATGTCCTCCGGCAGGTCGTCGGCGTCATCGAAGGCATCGTTGACGCCATCGCTGCTGCCCGGAAGGTCGCCGGTTTCGGCGTCATTGGTCGAGGAAAGGCCACGGAATCCCCGGAAGGCGAGTCCGGCAAGTGCGGCACCCATCAACGGTGCCACCCAGAAGAGCCACAATCCGTCCAACGCCCAAGACGGGCTGAAGAAGGCCTGGGCGGTTGCGCGTGCGGGGTTGAAGGGAAGATTGCCGAGGACCTGTCCGAACTGGAGCAGCACAGAAACCGACAGTCCTACAGCGAAGGGAGCCAAGGCCGGAATGGCTCGGCGACCGGCTGTCGCACCGAGGAACACGGCAACCAGCAGGGCCGAACCCACCACTTCAACCAGCAGGACGCCTGCCATTTGCGTCTGGGCCGCCGCATGCTCGCCGAACCCCGGAGCCGTGGAACCGAAGGCCGCCCGCGCGTCCGTGAGGACCGGTACGGTCATCACCACAAAGTAGACCAAGGCCGCGGCCACCACACTGCCGAGAATCTGCGCCGCGATGTAGGCCAGGGCAGCGATGGCCCGGATGTGGCCCGCGATCAGGTTGCCCAAAGTGATCACCGGATTGAAGTGCCCTCCGGAGACGTAGCCGAAGGCCAACATGGCCACTGTTACCGTAAGCCCCGTTGCCAAGGCTGCCGGCAGTGGCGCACCTGAGGGGTTCGAGAAGATTGCCACACCCACAGCTACCAGCACAACGAACATCGATCCCAGCGCTTCAGCCGACAACCGGGCGATGAGCCCCGGTTGTGGATCGGAAGTGGCCTGCACAGGTGTGGTCATGTCGAAAGAGTCCTTACGGTTGGTTGAAGCCGGCGGCGTAGCGCGCTGCACATGGGTGGGCTCTGGGGATGCCCGGCTTGAGCGCCCAGGCCCCTGAGCATTTTGGCAGCCGAGTCTGGACGGTTGCTGAATCCCGCCTCCGAGCTTAGCCGCCCAGGGCGATGGCCGCGATGGCGGAGGCGCCCAAACCCATCACGGCAAGGGTGCTGACCAGGACCAGCCGCGCGGAGGCGGCCGCATTTCCGGCGTGGAGCTGCCGTGAGCGAACCCACACTACGGATGCGAGGACAACAGTGGCAGCTGCGGCCATCAGGGCACAGATCCCTTGGTAGTCGAGCCCCGGAAGGCCTGCAACGATGTTTCCCGTCGATGGCTCTGATGTGAGCCAGCTCCGCCAGATGAACAAGTCCACCACCACCAGGGAGATCAGTGTCCGGCGCCAAGCCAATGTAGTGCGCTCGGGCTGCAGGCCGGGATCACGGACATCCATGCTCATCGGGGCACTCGGCTCAACGGGCCACCAGGATCAGCACGGCGAAGGCGAAGGCTGCGATAGCCACCACGATGGTCATGAACAGCATGACCCTTGAGAACGGCAATGCTTGGTCGTTGCGCATCGCAGCTTCCATCTGCCCCCAGCGGCGATAGGACAATGCGGCCAGGCCGGCGCCGACGAGGGCCAGCAGGACGCACAGGACCAGCCGGACGGGTGTCGGAGCGATATTCGGAGCTAGCTGGTCCACAGCAACTGCGCCGGCGAGCAACGCCAGGGATGTGCGGATCCACGCAAGGAAGGTACGCTCGTTCGCCAGCGAAAACCTGTAGTCAGGAGTCTTGCCTGTCCGTCGCCAAGCAGGTTCACGCACGTTGTGTCTCCAAGGGTTTGGTCAGTGGCAGGCAGCTTCCCCACCATACCAGCGGCCCCTCACGGGCACGGTAAGTTACTGGCATGAGTGTTGAAGCTTCCTCCCCCGCTGCCCCGTCCTTCGAGTCCCGCGTCCGTGGCTCTCTGTTGGGCGGAGCGTTGGGCGATTCCCTGGGCTACGCCGTGGAGTTCGACTCCATCGCGGCGATTCGCGCACACTACGGCGCCGCCGGGCTGACGTCCTTTGGACAGCTCGACGGCCTCAGCCACTTCTCGGACGACACGCAAATGACGCTCTACACGGTTGATGGCCTTGTAGAAGCCCTCGAATGGGCCAACGACGGTGTAGCGGCGGATGAGATTGCTTGCCTTTGGCTGGCCTACCTGCGTTGGCTCGCCACCCAGGACGTCGCTGTTGCCTCCTCCGCTCCGGTGCCGCAACCGCGCTGGATCGACACCCAGGAAGTCCTGCGTCACCGCCGTGCGCCCGGAAACGCCTGCCTCAGTGGTTTGGCAACGGGCGAGATGGGGACGGTGGCCCGGCCCGTCAATCCCGATTCGAAAGGCTGCGGCACCGTGATGCGCTCAGCACCGTTCGGGCTCATCCCCCACATCTCTCGGGAAGCTGTCTACAAACTCAGTTCCGACGCTGCCTCGTTGACCCACGGACACCCTTCGGCACGACTCAGTGCAGCGGCTTTCAGCCTGTTGATCCACAACCTTGTTGCCGGCAGCGATATCCGCAGCGCCGCCACGGAGGCCCAGGCCTACGTGAACAACGTCCCCACAAAAGCAGCGGAGCTTCCGGAGCGGCTGGAAGCTGCACTGCAGCTGTCCGCGCAGCCCACCGTGCTGGGTCCGGAAGAACTGACGACAGCGCTCGGCGAGGGTTGGGTCGCCGAGGAGGCACTCGCCGTCGGGCTTTATGCCGTCCTGTCCACCAGCGGCACTGAACCGACGGAGCATTTCCGCCGCGCCATTGCCGTGGCCATCAACCACAGCGGCGACAGTGATTCCACGGGATCCATCGCCGGCAACATCCTGGGGGCCTACTACGGCGAGGAGTGCCTGCCGGCTGACTGGCTTGAAGCCTTGGAAGCACCCGAGGTCATTCGCGGCATGGCGGACAGCTTGCTTGCCGTCACCACCGGCTGATGGACCTCAAGCGCTGCGAAGCGTGATGTTATTGCACGCTTCGCAGACCTCAGCCGGTATGAGCCCCCGGCGCTGCAGGAAACCAAAGATGGCGCAGCCAAGGCAAAAACCGACGAATGCTTCCAGTGAAGCAGCCACGATGAGAAGGCCCAGCAGGACCCAAGCGGCTGGCTGGTAACCGATGAAGAACAGCACGACGGCGGCACTCGTCAGCGCGGCTCCGATACCTTGGGCGAAGCGCTTGGGAGGACCGGCGACAAGCTTGGCGTGCCCGATCCTGGGTGCCAGGACCTTGACGGACAGCAGGGCCAGCGGAGAAATCCGGGGGCCGAACAGCACACGCAGCCAGAAACCGACGGCCAAGGCGACCAGCCCCCATGCCCACCCGGTCAGAAGCGTGGCAACCGCCAGCACCACTACCAGCCCGGCGGTGATCCGGGCTGCATATTCATTGACGGGGTTGGGGAACGCGAAGACACTCCGCCAGTCAACCCCACGGTTCACGGGAGCATCCGCTGGCTGGCGCACCGGTGCTGGGGGAAGAGAGGGCTTGGTCATGTACCAAGGCTAGGAGCGCGGCTGATCCGGCGGGAAGCATTGTTGCGCAGTATGACCACATGACACTCTGGTCGGCGGTTATGCGCCGCCCACCATCTGCAGGAACTCGCCCTCGGAGACAACCTCGATTTGTTGGCCCTTGGAATGCAGTTCCAAGACTCGCTTGGCTTTGCCTGTGAGTCGGCCGGCGCGAAGGTCGCCTGCCACGAAGCCATCACCGACGATCAGCACAGTGGTCCGCGCTGTCACCCGGCTTTCCGGGCGTGCCCCCATATCTGCGGCCCGGGATTTCGCCTCCGGCCTCGTGATGGCGAGGTCCCCCGTGAACACCACTGTCTGGCCGAAGAGCGGGTGTCCGGGTTCCGCGGCGGGGTTCGGCAAGGGGTTGGGCCCTTCCTCCGGCCAGGCCGACCAACCGCTGCGGCCGCCCACGGCTCGTTCAAGTGCGCGTTCGGCGGAGCTTCCGGTCCTGGCTGAGAGCGCGGATATGGTCGCTTTTGAGAGGCCTTGCGCAGGATCGAATGCCGGTTGCTTCGGCAGGTCGAGGCCAAGCGAAAGATAGAGTTCGGCGATGCTGTTGGCGTTGTTCCGCCGGGCTATGTCCACCAGGATGCCGGCGCAGGCACGGGCATCTTCTGCGGCGTCATGGTGGTTGACCAGGGGCACTCCGGCCTCTTCGGCGGCATAGGGCAAGGAGTTGGACACCAATGAATAGCAGCGGCGGGACAGCATCACGGTGCAGACATAGTCATAGGAAGGTCCGGCAAGACCTGAAACTTCCAGGCCAGACCGAATAACGCCGAGGTCGAAGGCGGCATTGTGGGCAGCGAGTACGTCGTCCCCGATGAAGGCACCGATTTCCGGGAAGAGCTCCCCGAACCGCGGGCGATCGGCGACGTCTTCGGCACGGATGCCGTGGATACGCGTGTTGTGGAACTCGAAGTGGTCGTGGTTCTCGGGCGGGCGCATGAGCCAAGAGGCTTCCTCCACCACTACTCCGCCGCGGACTTTGCTGAGGCCCACCGAACACGGCGACCCCCGGAAGCCGTTGGCTGTTTCAAAGTCAATCGCCGTAAAGTCCAATGCCACTGGACAAGGTTACAGCCGGAAAAGGCCGCCGCTGCCGATTTCCGCGGCGGGGCGGCCCTTCCGGCCTGCATTGTGGTCAACGCTACATTTCGGCGCCTACGGGGTTGCCCTGCGAAGGGTTGTGTAGGAACCGGCTGCGAGTACGACGCACAGTAGCGCAGCCCACCCGCTGATGCTGAGCGGCGTCTGCTGGACGAACCAGCTTCCAACATGCCCCCATCCTTGGAGCAACGTTGTGAGGGCGGCAATGCCGATCAAGGCTACTGCCGTTCCCAAGGTTGAGACCAGGGTTCCAGTGGTGCCCCAGCGCTTGAAGATGGTGGCGAACCAGAACCCAACGATGAACATGAACATCATCACTACGAAGAAGAACGCGGCTGTGGAGTACCAGGGACCATCCGTGACCCACGGGATATTGAAGAAGTAGCCGTAGACACCCCAGCCGTTGGTTGCCCGTTCGATGACGCCACCCAGCATGTAAAGCCCGGTCATCCCGACCGCGATCAGCGAGAAGAGGCCCAGGGTTCCCAGGTAGAACGCACGTCGGCTGATGCTCAGGCCTTGGGAGAAAGGGAACACAAGGGTCATGCTTTGGATCCCAAGGACCAGGAAGTACCACAGGGGCGCCTGGCTGCCGCCACCATTTTTGCCCTCGGTGACGGGAATGAGAGCGAAGATAGCGAGCGACATCAGGAAGGATGCCGCCAGGATGGTCAACGGCCATCCGATGTACGTCCACTTGTTGATCAGCTGCATCCGGGCAACTGCCAGCGTCCTGCTCATCGCTTTGCCTCCATCGTGTCATCGGCGAAGTCTCCGGTATTTGATGAGAGGCCGGCTTCGGTACCGGCCATGGTCTTCCGCACCACCAGCTGCTGCAAGGAAACCGGCGATAGTTCAAGGCCCAATTCTTGGGCTTCGGTGCGTTCGCGGCCGCTTAGAACCTCGTCCACCGTGACGGAGGCCAAGGAGCCCAACGTTTCGCGGTGCAGGATCCTGCGGCCGGCCAGGAAGGCGTCCACCTTTTCTGCGGAACCTGAAACAGTGACAGCCGAACCCCGGATCTCGTCGGCATCGGCGTCCATGATGATCCGCCCCCGGTCGATCACGATGACGTGTTCAAGGAGGTTCGCTACCTCGTCGATCAAGTGTGAGGAAAGGATGATGGTGCGGGGGTGTTCGGCGTAGTCCTCCACCAGGCGGTCGTAGAACAGTTGCCGTGCGACGGCGTCGAGCCCCAGGTAGGGCTCATCGAAGAACGTCAGTTCTGCGCGCGAGGCGAGGCCAATGATGACGCCGACGGCGGATAGCTGACCACGTGAGAGCTTCTTGATCCGGCGCTTGACGGGAAGCTGGAAGTCTTCGGCGAGGCGGTCAGCGAAGCCTTGGTCCCAGTTCTTGTAGAAGAGCGCCGCGGAGCGGAAGGCGTGCTGCGGCTGGAAGTCGTCCGGGTATTTCTGCGATTCACGGATGAAGCAGATCCGGGACAATACGGCATCGTTCTCGTAGGTGCTGGCGCCAAAAACCAGGGCTTCGCCGGAAGTGGCGAAGGCTTGGGCGGTGAGGATTGACATCAGCGTGGTCTTGCCCGCACCGTTGCGTCCCAGCAGGCCGTAAATGCGGTTCGCCGAGAGGCTGAGGTTAACGTTGTCCAGAGCGTTGAGGTCTTTGTAATGCTTGATCAGGTTACGGGCCTCGACGATGGTGTCGTTCACAGGGCCGCGCTCCTTTCCTTGTCTGTCCCGGTTTCCGGTGCAAGCCCGGAGCTGCGTTCAATCATCGTGTTCAGCTGCTCTGTTGAGATGCCCAGCTTTCGGGCCTCCATTGCGAGCGGCTTGACGTACTGCTCGAAGAATTCCTCGGTGCGGCGTGCTACCAACTGGGCGCGCGCTCCTGTGGCGACGAACATCCCTATCCCCCTGCGTTTATAGAGAATTCCTGAATCCACCAGCAGATTGACGCCCTTGGCGGCAGTCGCCGGGTTGATGCGGTGGAAAGCGGCGAACTCATTGGTGGAAGGAACCTGCGACTCTTCAGCCATGGTGCCGTCCACGATTCCGTTTTCGATGAGTTCGGCGATCTGCATGAAGATCGGCTTGCTGTCATCAATCATGAGCACCACCGCCTTACTGGTTCATTACTCATGTAACTAACCATACAACCAGCAAACCAGCAGTCAAGGGATACCGGGAAAAATTCGACGACGGCCGTCAAGTAGGCTTGATGGGTGATCTTTTCTGCGATAAGCGACCTTGCCGTATCCACATTCGGGGGCGCGGGACCGGTTTCGCCGCCTATGGCTTCGTTCCTGCCGGACTGGCTGAACCCCGATGTCTTCCTCCGCGATTCACCTTTGGGGCCCTGGGTGGTTCTGCTGGTCTGTGCCATTGTGTTCGCAGAAACAGGCCTCTTGGTGGGGTTCTTCCTGCCCGGTGACTCCATGCTGTTTACGGCGGGACTCCTGGTTTCCACCGGCGCCATCGAGTTCAATCTCTGGGCCATGTGCGCCATGATCATCGTGGCTGCCATCATCGGCAACCAAACCGGCTACCTCATCGGGTCCAAGGCCGGCCCGGCAATCTTCAACAAGCCGGATTCACGGCTGTTCAAGAAGGAAAACGTGGAGAGCGCCCACGCGTTCTTCGAAAAGCACGGCGGCAAGGCCTTGATCCTGGCGCGGTTCGTTCCCATCATCCGCACTTTCGTACCGGTGATCGTGGGTGTTGCACAGATGGACAAGCGCAAGTTCTTCCTCTTCAACGTCATCGGCGCAGTCCTCTGGGGCGGCGGCGTTACCTTGCTCGGTGCATGGCTTGGCCAGTTCGAGTGGGTTGGCAACAACATCGACATCATCTTCATCGTCATCGTCCTGATCTCCGTCATCCCGATCTTCATTGAGATCGGCCGTGGATTCATGGCAAAGCGCAGGGCCGCCGCCGAAGGCACAGACCCCGTGGAGGAGTTCATCGAGGAACACGAGGGCGGCAAGCACAGCGAGCACTAGGCTCCCGCGACCCTCAGGGTACAAAAAGGCAAGTACAAAAGGCACCCCGCATGGCGGGGTGCCTTTTTGCATAGTGGAAGAAGCTACGTGGCGTTGGCCTCGGACAACGAAGACACAATCGCGGGAAGCAAAGCACGGAACGCCTGTCCGCGGTGGCTTATGGCGTTCTTCTCTTCTGAACCAAGTTCCGCACAGCTGCGGTCCATGCCGGCGGGTTGCAGCACGGGGTCGTAGCCGAAGCCACCCTCGCCGCGGGGTGCTCGTAGCAGCGTCCCTTCCAGCTGGCCGTACTCCACGGTCTCGTAGGCAATGCCGTCCGGACCGGGGACTGCCAGCGCAGCCGCACAAACGAACGCAGCTCCGCGGAAAGGGTCCGGAACATCCGAGAGCTGCGCCAACAGCAGGTTCAGGTTGGCCACGTCATCACCGTGTGTACCGGACCAACGCGCCGAGAATATACCCGGAGCCCCGCCCAGAACGTCAACAGCCAATCCCGAGTCATCGGCGATAGCCACCAGTCCAGTCGCCTCCGCTACAGCCCTGGCCTTGAGGAGGGAGTTCTCAGCAAAGGTGACGCCGGTTTCGGCAACATCCGGGGCACCTGCCGCAGCAGCGTCCACCACCTGGGTGTCGACGTCGAGCCCAGGGACCTGGCCCCGGAGCAATTCGCGGAGTTCCTTCAGCTTGCCCTTGTTGTGTGTTGCCAGGACGAGGCGTGGAGCCCCGGAGGTCGGTGCGCCGCTCACGGAGCTTCCGCCAGCGTCTCGCGCTGGATGGCGGACAGCTGGGTGGTGCCAAGCAGCGCGAGGTCAAGCAGTGCGTTGAGCTCGTCGCGATCGAAGGGAGCGCCTTCAGCTGTGCCCTGGACTTCAACGAACTTGCCCGAACCAGTCACTACAACGTTCATATCCGTTTCCGCCCGGACGTCTTCCACGTAGGGGAGGTCAAGCATCGGGACGCCATCGATGATGCCCACGGAGACTGCCGCAATGGTGTCCACCAGGGGCTCTGCGTTGCGGGCAATGAGCTTGTTCTCACGGGCAAAACGGATGGCTTCAGCCAGCGCCACGTAGGCGCCCGTGATCGCGGCGGTGCGCGTGCCGCCGTCGGCCTGGAGGACATCACAGTCCAGGACGATCGTATTCTCACCCAGAGCCTTCGTGTCGATGATGGAGCGGAGGGAGCGGCCGATAAGGCGCGAGATTTCATGCGTGCGTCCGCCGATCTTGCCCTTAACGGACTCGCGGTCGGATCGGGTGTTCGTGGCACGGGGAAGCATGGCGTACTCGGCCGTTACCCAGCCCCGGCCTTCGCCCTTGAGCCAGCGGGGCACACCCTCGGTCAGTGAAGCCGTGCACAGAACCCGGGTATTGCCGAACTCGATCAGAGCCGAACCCTCGGCCTGCTTTGACCAGCCGCGGGTGATGCTGATGGGTCGCAGTTGGTCGGGGGTCCGGCCATCGGCGCGGATGACGGGAGTGGCTGTTGCTTCAGAAGTCATGGTTCAAGCTTAGCCAAGCCAGCAGCACTGCCCGACGCCGGGTAGGGCTAGATCGTGTAGTGGACTCCGGCAACAGCTACAGCGACATCTCCGGCGAAGACCGGCTTGGCCTCGGACAACACCTTGGTCTGCGAGGTCCACACCGGAATATGCGTCAGGAGAAGGCGCTTTGCCCCGGCATTCGTCGCGGCCTCGCCTGCACGCTTCCCTGTGAGGTGCACGTCCTTGATATCGTCGTCCCGGCCTTCCTCGAAGGCTGCCTCGCACAAGAACAGATCTGACTCCCTGGCCGCGTCTTCCAGCCCCTGGCATGAGTCGGTGTCCCCTGAGTACGTCAGGATCCTGGTAACTGGAACGCCGTCCTTGCCCGGCTCCGTGGCAGTCACGCGCAGCGCGTACGCTTCTTCCACCGGGTGGTTGACAGCGTACGGGGTCACTGTGAACGGGCCCACAGCGACCGGCTTGAGCTCGGTCCAGTCGGTGAAATCGAACTCCTCATGCATGCCCGGATCCAGGTCCAATCCGTAGGCGGTGGCCATCCTGTCCGCGGTAGCCGCGGGACCCCAGACCGGAAGTCGCTCCCGACCCCACCCACCCGGCTTCCAACGGACCGCGACGTGGAGGCCACAGAGATCCATGCAGTGGTCCGGGTGCAGGTGCGTGAGGAAAATGGCGTCGATATCTTCCAGGTCCGTGTAGCGCTGGATGGCACCCAAGGCTCCGCTGCCCAGGTCCATCACGATCTTCCACTCGCGCTCACCGTCGTGCGCTGTCACCAAGTAGCACGACGCCGGCGAACCAGGACCGGGGAAAGAGCCCGTACAACCCACAATGGTCAGCTTCACAGGTCACGCCCCATGGTTGCGCCGCTGCCGTTGTTGAAGGTGTCCCCGGGCTGCACAAAGTACGAGCGGCGGGACAACCCGGTTCCCGAACGTGCGGCTTCCAGCATCTCGGGGGTGATGCGGGCCAGACTGCCTGTGGGGTACTGGGCCGCGACGTGGTCCACATGCTTCACCGAGAGGACTTCCGGGCCCAGGAAGCGCCGAGCGAGGGTCTCGAACTGGGTGGCATCGCCAGTGGCAATGAATTCATGGCTCGGCGCTTGGGCCTCCGTACGCTGGATGCCGTGGTTGGCCAAGGCCCGGTAGACGTCCTTGGCAGTCTCTTCAGCACTGGAAACAAGCGTGACGTCCTCCCCCATGACGAAAGAAATAACGCCGGTCAGCAGCGGGTAGTGGGTACAGCCCAGGACCACTGTGTCTACTCCGGCGTCCTTGAGGGGCTCCAGGTATTCATTGGCGGCGGCCAGGAGGTCGGGGCCGGTGGTGATTCCGGCCTCCACGAAGTTCACGAACGCCGGACAGGCCACGGATGTGATGGAGAGGTCCGGAGCGGCAGCAAACGTATCCTCGTAGGCTCTCGACCCCACAGTGGCGGAGGTTCCAATGACCCCGATCTTGCCGGAACGAGTAGCAGAGACTGCACGCCGGACCGCCGGTTGGATAACCTCGATGACCGGGATGCCATAGCGGGCGGTATAGCGTTCCCGCGCATCGCGGAGCACCGCGGCAGATGCCGAATTGCAGGCAATGGTCAACAGCTTCACGCCTGAATCCACCAATTCATCCATGACGCCCAACGCATTGGCACGGACTTCGGCTATTGGCAGCGGACCATAGGGGCCGTTTGCGGTGTCGCCGACGTAGAGGATTGATTCATTGGGGAGCTGGTCGATGATGGAACGCGCCACCGTCAACCCACCCACGCCCGAATCAAAGATGCCGATGGGACGCGTCCCTATGAGTTCCCCGTTGCTGAGAGGGGCGCCACTGCCGAACGCGACGCCTGGTGAACCCGATGCTGAAGTCATAATTATTCGAGAATAAGGCTTCCCGAGGTGTGCGGCCATTACCTGTGCTCTCCGCCTCGTGTCTGATTTGTCACAAGGTAAGAGCAGCAACCCGCTGTCCGGATCAGGATTTCGCCTGCCGTGCGGCCATCATCGCCTGCACCAACGACTCCTGGAGCCACGTGGTGAAGTTGTATACCAGGGCCAGGTAGCTCTCAACGTCCTCCGCCTGGCTCCAGTCCTGCATGCTGTGGATGTGCTCCGCGTCCGCTTCGTCCTGAATGTCCAAGCGTTCGGCCAAGACGAGCCGGACGTCATTGAGCGCCATCGACCAGCGGGTGGCGTCCTCCGCGGTCAGAACGAGTTCGCTCTTGTCCAGCCCCAAAGCTGCAGCTTTCAAGGCACCAATTTTGTTTTCCCGAACAGAGCGTTCGGTGAGCTGCCGGAACTCCAGCGAGCCGCCGTCGTCGTCCTTCATAACGTTCGGCAAAAGCCGGAGCAGCGCGCGGTCGCTCGGCTGCTTGACATCCATGTCCAAACCGATGAGCGCCGCCAACGGGTCTTCGTTCTCCCGGACGTCGGATTCCAGCATCGAAATGACATCGTCCAATAATCCGCGCAGGAGGTCGCGCTCGGCGGGTTCGAGGTATCCAATGATGCCCTTGAGACCGTACTTGAATGCCTTAGCCACGCTGGCGGCCGCCCTTTCCAGGTGTTTCGGTGCCGCTGGCAGCCTTCTCCACCGTGGCCCACAAACCAAATCCGTGCATGGCCACTGCGTGCTGCTCCACTTGTTCCTTGCTGCCGTGGGCAACAATGGACCGGCCCTTCTTGTGGACCTCCATCATGAGCTTGTGGGCTTTGGACTCCGAGTAGCCGAAGTAACTCTGGAACACATAGCTGACGTAGCTCATCAGATTCACGGGATCATTCCAGATCACAAGGTTCCACGGGATATCAGGGGCTGTCAGGACATCGGTGGACGACTGCTCTGCAGCTTTCGTCCGCTCATCGATGTCCGTGCCATACGCAACGCTAGGGCTCATCTGTCCATTCTATGGCGGCTCGCACTAGAGTGAATTCGTGAGTAGAGCCTCGTCGTGGGACCACCCCGCAACTTCCTTGTACACAGACCACTACGAACTGACCATGCTTCAGGCAGCCTTGCACTCGGGCGCCGCGCATCGCCGTTCGGTGTTCGAAGCCTTCGCCCGGCGACTGCCGGACGGCCGCCGCTATGGTGTGGTGGGCGGCACAGGACGCCTGTTGGAGGGCATTGAAGATTTCAGGTTTGGCGACGCCGAGCTCGCGTTCCTTCAACAAAACAAGGTGGTTAACCAGGAAACCCTGGACTACCTCGCCGACTACAAATTCAGCGGAGACATCTGGGGCTATGCCGAAGGTGACGCTTACTTTCCCAACTCCCCCATCCTCATTGTCGAATCCACGTTCGCCGAGGCCTGCATTTTGGAAACCTTCATCCTGTCGGTCCTCAACCACGACAGCGCCATTGCTTCCGCGGCCTCAAGGATGACCTCGGCGGCCGGCACCCGCCCCTGCATCGAGATGGGCTCCCGGCGCACCCAGGAAGAATCAGCGACGGCGGCAGCCCGCGCTGCCGTGATTGCCGGCTTCGCCAGCACATCCAATCTGGAGGCCGGCCGGCGCTACGGCATCAAAACCGTCGGCACAGCCGCGCACTCCTTTACGCTCCTTCACGACACCGAGCGGGAGGCCTTCGAAGCACAGATCGCCGCGTTCGGTCCTGGCACATCGCTGTTGGTGGATACCTACGACGTCGAGACAGCGGTGCGTACCGCCGTCGAGCTGGCCGGTGACAAACTGGGAGCAGTCCGGCTGGACTCCGGCGACCTCATTGCGCAGGCACAGTGGGTTCGGCAACTGCTGGATGACCTCGGAAACGTCAACACCCGCATCGTGGTCACATCCGACCTCGACGAATTCGCCATCGCAGCCCTCCAGTCAGCCCCGGTGGACTCCTACGGCGTTGGTACGTCCCTCGTCACCGGATCCGGGGCTCCGACCGCCAGCATGGTCTACAAACTGGTCAGCCGGACCAACGAGGCCGGCGAGTTCATCTCGGTTGCCAAGGCCGCCAAGAACAAGGCGAGCGTCGGTGGACGCAAATACGCCCTCCGCAAGCTCAACGACCGCGGCCGGGCCACCCAGGAAATCGTGGGCATCGGCCACCGCCCGGAAGATGATGGCAACGACCGCGCCCTGCTTCACCAGTTCGTCAAGAACGGCGAGGTGCTGCCTGGATGGACCGGACCTGAAGGTGTCATTCGCGCCAGGGACCGGCACGCGGCCACTATGGCCGAGCTGCCCGCCGTCGTGAACCGCCTGCAGCGCGGCGAGGCGGCCATTCCCACCATCTACGAGGAGAACTGATGTCCAGGGCCCTGATTATCGTCGATGTACAAAACGACTTCTGCGAAGGTGGAACGCTCGCTGTCAAAGGTGGCGCAGCCGTAGCAGGTGCCATCACCGAGTATGTGGACGCCAACCAGCAACACTTTGACCACATCGTGGCCACCCAGGATTGGCACATCGAGCCCGGCGACCACTTTTCGGATGACCCGGACATGGTTGACTCCTGGCCTCCGCACTGCAGGGCAAGGAGCAAAGGTGCCGAACTCCACGAAGACCTTGATCCCGAGTACATCCAGGCTTACTTCCGGAAAGGACAGTTCACCGCGGCCTACTCGGGCTTCGAAGGCGTCCTGGCTCCTGAAGACGATGTCCCCACCGGCGACCTGAAGGCGGGCACCACCGTAGCCGAGGTCCTCGATGAAGACGCGATCGGGCTCGACGACTGGCTGCAGAGCCACGACGTCGAGGAAGTGGTGGTGGTGGGCCTCGCGACGGACTACTGTGTCAAGGCCACAGCGCTGGATGCGGTCCAGGCGGGGTACAACACCACGGTCATCGCAGAGCTCACAGCCGGAATAGCCGACGACCTCTCCGACGCCTACGACGAAATGGAAACCGCCGGCGTCGAAGTCGAACGCGGCTGACGCTGAATCGGCTGGATACACGGGAGGGCGCCGCAACCGCGGCGCCCTCCCGTGTTTCTGCTGACGTTGGAACAGCTTACTGCCTGCCGGTTACCCAGCTACTTCCTGCCGATGAACCAGTCCTGAAGCTTGCGCAGCCGGGCCTGCAATTGCTCCTCGTTCGCCTGTGCCACAGCCGGACCGCCACACACTTCACGGAGTTTGGTATGAACCACGCCGTGAGGGGTGCCGGTGCGGGCGGACCAGGCGGCCACGTTCTTGGCCAGCTCGTTGCGCAGGTCCATCAGCATGCGGTGGTCAGGTACCGCAGGAGAAGCAGCAGCTGCCAATGGCGACTGGCGCTTCTTGCGCGACTGCTGTTCATGCTGGCGCTGGCGCAACAGCGTGCCAACTTGTTCGGCGTCGAGAAGCCCCGGAATTCCCAGGAAGTCCAGCTCTTCATCCGAACCGATATCCGCACCCGTGCCGAACTCGCCGCCGTCGAAAAGAACACGGTCAAAAGAGGCCTGGGAATCCAAAGCTTCGAACTTGCCCTTGGTGAGCTCGTCCGAGGCCTTGTCCTCGCGGTTGGCCTCCGCCATGAGGTTCTCTTCCGGGCTGAAGAGGCCGTCGTCGTCCTTTTCGGGGCGGTCCAAAGCGTGGTCGCGTTCGGCCTCCATGGTGTTGGCCAGCACCATCAGCGGGGGTACGGACGGTAAGAACACCGACGCCGTCTCGCCCCTTTTGCGGGCACGCACAAAACGGCCTACTGCTTGGGCAAAGAAAAGGGGCGTTGAGGTAGAAGTGGCATAGACGCCCACCGACAGACGTGGAACGTCAACACCTTCGGACACCATCCGAACGGCCACCATCCAGCGTTGGTCCCCGGCGGAGAACTCCTCGATCTTGCTGGATGCCTTGGAATCATCGGAGAGAATAACCGTGGGCGACTGTCCCGTAATCTTCTTCAGTTGACCGGCATAGGCACGGGCGTCGTCATGATCCGTGGCAATCACCAGCCCACCGGCGTCCGGCACGGTTCGTCGAACCTCGCCGAGCCGTTTGTCTGCAGCAGCAAGGACGGCCGGGATCCACTCACCCGTGGGGTTCAAGGCAGTCCGCCAAGCCTGCGAGGTGATGTCCTTGGTTACAGCCACCTCCCCAAGGGACGCCGCCATCTCGTCACCGGCGCTGGTCCGCCAGCGCATCTGGCCTGAGTAGGCCATGAAAAGGACGGGACGCACCACGTGGTCCCGCAGAGCGTTGCCATAGCCGTAGGTGTAATCGGCCTTGGAACGGCGTATGCCGTCGCGGTCCTCGGCGTATTCAACGAAGGGAATCGGCGACGTGTCCGAACGGAACGGAGTACCTGTCAAGGACAGGCGCCGCGCAGCAGGATCAAAGGCCTCACGCAGGCCATCTCCCCATGAGAGCGCCTCGCCACCGTGGTGGATTTCGTCCAGGATCACCAAGGTTCGGGCCGCTTCAGTCTTCGCGCGATGCAGCATGGGTTTGCTTGCTACCTGCGCGTACGTGACCGCAACACCCACGAACCCTCGGCCGTGTTGGCCATCGGAGTTCTTGAAGTTGGGATCAATGGCGACTCCCACTTTCGCTGCGGCATCTGCCCACTGCCGTTTCAAGTGGTCAGTAGGCGCCACGATGGTGATGCGGTTGACCACCCCGCTATCCAGCAGCGTGGTGGCGATGCGCAGCGCGAAAGTCGTCTTACCAGCGCCGGGCGTTGCCACAGCGAGGAAGTCCTTCGGATTCCGGGTCATATAGAGGTCAAGCGCCTCTTGCTGCCATGCGCGGAGCTTGGGGGCTGTGCCCCAGGCGGCGCGCTCCGGGTACGCCGGAGGCAGGGATGGTCCACCAAAAAGTGTTTCTGTCATGCTGACTCCCCCGGCCTGCTGGCAGCGACGACTATCTCCGGCCTTCCGGGCACGTCAAAGCGGACCGTAAGCCGGTGATGATCAGATAGGGCCGGTGTTCTCTTCCCACCCACTACTTGGAGTTGCCCGGGCCGCCGTTTTTCCCACCGTCATTGCCGGGGCGGAGGCCTTCGTAAATCTCCTTGCACTCCGGGCAGACCGGGAACTTCTGGGGATCGCGCCCCGGCGTCCAGACTTTGCCGCACAGGGCAATGACGGGCTCGCCGGTCAGGGCCGACTCCATGATCTTTTCCTTGCGGACGTAATGCGAAAACCGCTCGCGGTCGCCGGGTTCCACTTCCTGGCGCGTTTCTTCGCGCTCAATGGTGGCAGTGGACGTTCCGGCTCCGGAAAGCTCGCGCATGGGGTCGTTTTCGAATGGATCCGGAGGAAGCGTAGTCATGCCAAACATCTTACCGTCTACAGGCCCTGCCACTCCGGCTTGTTGTCATAGGTGTGCCGATAATAATCGGCCAGTTTCAGCGACGACGCGGCCGCCTCATCCACCAAAATCGTGGCGTGCGGGTGCATCTGCAGGATGGACGCCGCGCAAATGGCAGCCACCGGCCCCTCCACGAAGTCCCGAACAGCCTGGGCTTTCTGTGCACCTGTTGCGACCAACACCACATGCCGGGCGTCCATGATGGTTCCGAGGCCCTGGGTGACTACGTGATGGGGAACGTCGTCGATGCTGTCGAAGAAACGAGCGTTGTCCTTCCGGGTCTGCTCGATCAGCGTCTTGATGCGCGTACGGGATGCCAGGGAGGAACCGGGCTCATTAAAGCCAATGTGCCCATCCGTCCCGACGCCCAGGATCTGGAGATCTACTCCGCCCACGGCCTTGATGGCGTCTTCATAGGCTTGGCACGCTGCCTCAAGGTCCTCGGCCGCGCCGTCCGGTCCATGGACGTTTTCAGGCTTGATATTGACCCGGTTGGTGAACTCGCGCCGGATGACCTCGCGGTAAGACTCCGGGTGCCCTGCTTCGAGCCCAACATACTCATCCAAGGCGAAACCATGCGCCTGGCTGAAGTCCAATCCCCCGGCTTCGTACCGGCTGGCCAATTCGTCGTAGATCGGCAGCGGGGAGGACCCCGTAGCCAGACCCAAAACTGCGTTGGGCTTCCGGCGTACCAGCGCTTCGATGGCATCGGCTGCAAGTCCACCGATCTGTTTAGTGCCAGGGAGAATGACAACTTCCATCGTCAAGGCCTTTCTACGATATGATCTGCGAGCTATCTGACAAAGACGTTATTCCATGTCCCACCTATGGGCACGGTTGTTACGCGGCTATCGGTTCACACTGAGTTGGGCGAACATCTCCGGACCTCGGGCGTCCAGCCATTTTCCGCCCCCACGGATGCCAACCACGAACAGGATGACGCCCAGCAAAGGACCAACTGCCAGGTTGATCCAACCGGCCTCGGGTCCGCCGCTGAACGCTTGGACAGCCACCAGTGCAAGCTCCGGAAGAAGCAGGAGCGCCAGGAGGCCCATACCGACGGCCTGAACTGCCAGCGTCTGGGCGACATTTCCCGGGGGCTTCTTGAAAGGGCTGTCCCCCGGCAAAGGAACGGCAATGTTATAACGGGCCGATATCACCGACGAGAGCCCCAGGCCCGTAAAGAGAGTGCCCAGTGACAAGCCCAGAAGGTTGGGGAGCCATTGCCAGTCCCCGGTGACGAAAAGTGGCCCTACGGTGAACACCAGCACCACCGGAAGTGAGATCGCCAAGCAAGCCAAGGCCCGGCCGAGGCGATCGTCGATTCCCCGGACGCCCGCCGCAAGGTGGAGCGCAAAAGCTGTGTTGTCATACGAGACATCGGCGCAGATGGACCACGCCATCATGAAGGCTGTCAACGGCCCCAGGATCATCAGCAGGCCGTAGCTGCCACTTTGTGAACCGCTGAAGAAAAAGAGGACGGGAAACAAGGGAACAATCACCAGGGATGCCGCATACCTTGGATCCTTCATCCAATAGATCAAAGCCCGTGCAGCAACTGCCCCCGCGGGCGTCCCGGGGAGGAGTCCGAACAGTCCAAGTTTTCCGCCCTTCCTGGCCGAGCCTCCGGAGTACGGGGGCGTCACCAAAGCGCGCTGCAGCAGAACATGCCAGCACAGGAGGAGGCCAGCAATGGTTGCCGCTGAGATCAGGAATTTGAGCCCTGCGGCGCCCATGTTGCCGGACTCAAGGTCGCCGCCCAAGGACCAGGCCGCACCAAGCGGCGTCCAGGACACAGTGCGGGCCAACACGGGCAGGTAATCGGCACTGCCGCGAACGCCGTCGACGATTCCCACCATGATCGGCCCCAGCAGCATCAGCGGAATGAAGACGATGATGCTGCTGACGTCCTTGAATCGTCGCGAGGAGGCAAGACCGGCCGTCGCCGTCGTTACCACCTTGGACAACACCACGCACGTCAGCACCCCAAGGAGGGCACCCAACAAAGCGCCGGCCACAGCCGGAACACTCCGCCACCAGGTTCCAACAGTGCCCAAAGCGGCGAGCAAGGTGGCCAGTCCCGGAATACCAATGAACGCTGCCAGTGCCAGCCCAGCCAACAGCTGCCTCGGCGGAATGGCGAACGTGGTGAACCGAGCGGGATCCAAGGTCATGTCCGCAGCGGAAGCGACGAGCGGAACGATGGCCCATCCGAGCACGGTGGCCGCACCGCCCAGCACCACCACCGTGTGGGCAATCTCAGCGTCAGCCCAACGCAGTGCAATGAGTCCGCCGATCAGAAGAGACAGGACGCCCAGGGCATAGAGCAAGCCGAGAGCCATGCCCACCAACTGCCATGGGCTGCGTTTGAATCCGTTAAGTAGCAGGCGCCACTTCAGGCTCAGAAGGTGCGCAACCATTCCAGCCCCTCCGTTCGGTGTCCGCCGCCCACCAATTGCACAAACCGCTCTTCCAAGGTGGAGCCGTTACGGACCTCGTCCACGGATCCTGCCGCCAGCACCCGCCCGCCGGCAACCACGGCGACGTGGCTGCACATGCGCTGGACCAGATCCATGACATGGCTGGAAACGATGACAGTGCCACCGGAGGCCACGTAACTCTCCAAAATGCCCCGGATGTTGGCAGCGGACACAGGGTCCACAGATTCAAAGGGCTCATCCAGGACAAGGAGACGGGGTGCATGAATCAGCGCTGAAGCCAGGGCGATCTTTTTGGTCATACCCGCCGAGTAGTCAACAACCAAGGTGCCGGCGTCTGCCTCGAGATCCAGGGCGGCCAACAATTCAGAAACCCTGGAGCCAACCACGTCGCGGTCCATGCCGCGGAGCAGGCCGGAATAAGTGACCAACTGTTCGCCCGTCAGCCTGTCAAACAGGCGCACGCCATCGGGCAGGACGCCCATGAGCTTCTTGGCCTCCAGGGGGCGCTCCCAGACATCCACGCCATGAACCAGAGCCGTGCCAAAGTCGGGCCGCAGCAGACCGGTAGCCATGGACAGCGTTGTAGTCTTGCCGGCACCGTTGGGGCCAACCATCCCATAGAACGAACCCGCAGGAACCTCCAGGCTCACGCCATCGACGGCGATCTTCTCACCGAATCGCTTGGCCAGGCCGCGAATGGACAGCGCAGCCAGCGGCGCGCTCTCAGGAGAACCTTCGGAAGCTAGCGGCAGGGTGCCAGGCAGTGAGTAGTGGTCCTGTGGCAGTCCGGAGGCGCGTGGCGTTGCTGAAGCTTGTGGCTGCGCGGACGCTTGTGGCTGCGCGGAAGTGGGCGTGGTTTCATGGCGTGGTTCCGTCATGAACCCAGCCTAACCTTGCCAACACGAACCTGCGGAGGTCCTAGAAGCCGTGGCGGGGAATGGCCCGCTGGTACTGCGGAACCCACGGAATGTCGTGGCCTAGTTCGTAGGCAGCCCTGAGCCACCAATGCGGATCCCGCAAGGCGGCACGGGCCATGAAAACGGCATCGGCCCTGCCGTTGCCCACAATATCCTCGGCCTGCGTGGCGCTCGTGAGCAAACCAACCGCACCGGTGAGGACGCCGGCGTCGTTCTTTACCTGCTGGGCGAAACCTGCCTGATAACCCGGCACAGCCCTGATCCGTTGATGTGCTACTGCGCCGCCGCTGGAGACGTCCACCAAATCAACGCCACGTTCGGCAGCGGCGCGGGCCAGGCGCACAGAGGCCTCGACGTCCACACCACCGTCAGCCCAGTCCGACGCGGAGATACGAAGCAGAAGCGGCATCGAGTCGGGAATGACTTCCCTGACCGCATCCACCACGGCGAGCATGAGCCGGTTTCGACCCTCTTCGCTTCCACCCCAGCTGTCCGTTCGGGTGTTGATGAGAGGGCTTTGGAACTGGTGCAGCAGATACCCGTGAGCTCCGTGGATCTCCACGGTATCGAAGCCAACCGCCACGGCGCGGCTGGCGGCGGCGGCAAAGTCAGCCACCACGCCGTGGATGTCCACTTCGCTCATGGCTCCTGGCTCAGCATAGCCATCAAACGGATCGCTGGTTGGCCCAACGGTGACCCATCCGCCGTCGGATTCCGGAACAGAGCCGGAGCGATCGGAAAACGGCCAATACGTTGATGCCTTGCGCCCCGCGTGGGCGAGTTGCGCCCCTATCTTGCAGTCGACGGCGCCGTGCCGGTGGACGAACTCCACCATCCGTTCCCATCCGGCTGCCTGCGCGTCGGAGTACAAACCGGCGTCCAGTGGGCTGATCCTCCCCGCCGCGTTCACCGCCGCTGCCTCGCTCAGGATTAACCCGGCGCCGCCGGCGGCAAAAGAGCCCAAGTGCATCAAGTGCCAGTCGTTCGGGACGCCTTCTCCGGTCTCCGGGTGGCAGCTGTACTGGCACATGGGCGATACCCAACCACGGTGCGGGACCGTGAGGGAGCGCAGCCGAAGCGGTGTGAACAGCGCGGACGGCACTAAAAGAGAACCCTCGCCAGTCCCTGACGGGCCTTTGCCACCCGCTCGTCCTGGGTTCCGACAACCTCGAACAGCTCAAGAAGGCGTACGCGGGCGGTCTCACGCTCGGGCCCGAAATTCCTGCCAATGAACGTGATGATGCGATGGAATGCGTCGTCGATGTGACCGCCGGAGATGTCCAGGTCAGCCACACCCAACTGGGCCTGGACATTGTCCGGTTCTTTGGCGGCGAGGTCGCGGAGGCTCTCAGCCTCGGGGGCAGAGAGCTTGTCCAACCTTGCCATCAGCTCGACCTGGGCCAAACCGGCCTTTGCATCTGTGTCTGCAGGCTGCTCGAGGAGCGCCTGTTTGTAGGCTGCGGCTGCTCCGGCGTAGTCGCCGGCCTCGATCGCGTCAATGGCTGCTTGATGAAGTGGTGGAAGTGGTGCGGACTCCGCGTCCTCACCCGCCGCGGCGTCACCTATGTTTCCGGTGACCCCGTTGGCTGCAGCAACCTTGAGAAGTTCCTCCACCAGGTTTCGGATCTGTTCGTCATCCGCGGGTCCCTGGAAAAGCGGGACGGGCTGTCCCTTAACCACAGCAACTGCTGTGGGAACAGCCTGAACCTGGAAGGCCTGCGCCAGTTGCGGGAAGGTGTCCACATCGGCGGCCGCAAGCACCAGACGACCCCCGTAGCTTTCAACAACGCGTTGGGCGGCATCAAGGACGGCGGGTGACTCGGGCGCATAGCGCGACCAAAGAAGGAAAAGCACGGGGACCTGCGCAGACAATTGCACAAGATCCTGGAAATTTGACTCGGTGGCATCAACTCGGAGTGGTGCCATGCCGGTTTCGCCCCTTGGGGGCGTGCCATCCGCAGGCGATCCGCCCTCCACCGAAGCAGAGGCGGGAGGCGCCGGCGGGGCGGCCGGGCGGCGCAGCGACGACAGGTCAACGGCACCGCGAAGATTGAGCTGGCTGGCAGCGGCTGGAGTGGGTCGGTATCCGGGCGAACTCATACCGTCCACTCTAGCCGCTGCCCTGCCATGGGCCTGCCTTACTTGAAGCTGGCTCCGACCAACCCGCGGGTAGCTGCCACCAGCTTCATCGGGTCGGCAGAACCTGCAGGCGGAATGTAAACGGCCACGGATTCGGCGAAGTTCAAAACCATGCCCGTGGTGGTTTCCTTTCCACCGGCGAAGACAGCGGAATCGTCCTCGAGGAGGAGCTTGTCACCGGCGGCCTTTGGGGTGCCTTCAAAGGAGAAGTCCAAGCGGCCCACAACCAATGCACCGCCGTCGGCAGTTCGCAGCACCACCGTCTGGTTGGTGACGGGGGTGTGCGTGAACTTGAAGTTGGCGCTTGTTCCGTTCTTCACGGTGTCCGCTTGGTAGGCCAGTGCCCCTGCGATGTACGGGGAAGACTGACCATCGGCCAGTTTGCTTCGGTTGGGCGACTCAGGGTTGGTCAGCATTTCACTCAAGATATCCAAGGCCTGGTTACCGCTGTAGGCCAGGCCTGTGCTGTCACTCGCCGGTACAGGCTCGGTACCCTTGCGCGGAATCGGGAATGAAGGGAAGTTGGTGCCCGGCTGAAGCGGCGCACTGCCCCACAGCTTGTAGTTTTCACGAGGCGAAAGCTGCACGAGCGTGAGCACCTGCGGCACGACGTTCCCTTCGCCCTCCGTGAGGGCGAAGACCGTACGGGGCCAGTCGCGCTTGGTGCTGATAACGCTGCTCTGAAGCTTTGTGGCACGGACCGGCATGCGCGGCTCGTAGGCAGAGACTGTGGACCGGATCTTGTAGTTCTGCGTCCGGATCTGAAGTTCCATCTTGTCTACGCGGGGAGCCAGCTTTGCCGCGTCCTTGGCGGCGTCGGCTGCATCCACGGTGCTCGCAACCTGCTCAAGGATCCTCTGCAGCTGCGATTCCAGCAGGACAGGCGTCCCGCCGTCGGCAGTAGCTGCAGCAGAGGGGGTAGACGTTGCCTCGGGCGTCGTAGTGGCCTGGGCGGCGATGGCTGTCCCACCGACCATGACGGCTGCCAGGGTGGCAGCGAGTGCGGTGACCCGGAGGGCCGGACCCTCGTTTCCGGCACCACGACGGCGGCCTTCGTCACCCGCAGGGGACTGAACCGGGAGCGCGGTGGTTTCTCCGTCGTCGTGCGGCTCGTCGTCTTCGCCGTCCTTGCGGCGGTTCCTGAGCGCTTTGGCGATGAACGGCAATGCCGCTCCCGCCAGGATGATGATGATGCCCAGAACAATCAGCGGCACTGCCCAAGGGGTGGTGGCGTTGTTCGGGAACGTCATGGAAATCGACGACGGCGCAGGTTGGGTTCCGTCGCCGGCAACCAAAAGGGACCACTCGCCATCAGCGGGCGGGTTCCAGATGTAGTCCAGGTCGCCACTGGCGTCCTCGGTGCTGACCCACAAATCGGATCCAGCCGGGGAAGGAGCCGTGGCCTCGCCGTCTGCAGAGGACACCTCCAGCGACTTCTGGTCCGCAGAGACACCGGTCAATGTGTTGTGGGCAGTCTCGCCGACCCAGGCCTCGACGTCGTCCGGGCGTCCCGTGGCGACGATGAAGTTGCCTTCACCCTGGATCTTGATCTTTACCGGCCCGTCATGGAGGGCGACCAACTTTTGGTCGATCACAGTCAGCGGGGCAGCTTTGGTATCGCTGGGAACCGAAGCCGTCACGGTCTCGGAGGGGGCCCAAAAAGTCAGCTGGCCAATACCGGCCAGCATCGTCAGCAGGCCCAGCAGCACCAGCAAGGCTGCAGTCTTCAAACGCACAGGATCACCTATCATCAGCGGTCGTTGAACTTCAAGGGTAACCGTTTTGTTATCACAGAGTCAGATCGAGGTGATCTCCCCGACATCCCGAAAAGCCCATCACCGCGCCGCTGCGGCGTCATTCCGCGCTCCTGATAGTGTGGCGATGATCATGATATCCGGGCCTTCCAACGCCTGAGTCCACCCTGTACCACCACTGAAAAGGCAGCCAAACCGCGTGAAAGACCACATGGAGCCCCGTCCCGCCGATGAGCCCGGGTCAAGTGCGGTGGATGCCCAGTCCGAGGGCACTCCTGCGACGGTTCCTGTCCGCACCGGACGCCTGGCGGCCCTCAGCCGCAGGCTCAGGCAGCCCATCCCCGGAGCCCGGAACCGCGTCCGCTTCGAGATGCCCCCCGAAGATGAATCCGGCGAGGGCCGCGAAGGATTCCGGCCCGAGGACGATCACGGCTTCGGCGCCCCCGGCCCGCGGATGTCATCCCAGCACCCTGTATATGTCGGATTCATGGGTACCGCCGGCGTCGGTGTTGCCTTGGCCGTGTTCTACATCGTCAGCAACACCACCCAGCTCATTTTGTGGATCGTGGCTGCACTCTTCATCGCCTTGGGACTCGATCCCGTGGTCCGGTGGCTTGAAGGCCGCAAAGTCCCCCGGACCGCCGGCATCCTCATATCCGTCTCCGCGCTTGTGCTCGCAGTGGCCGGATTCTTCGCAACGCTGATTCCCACCATCGTCGAACAGGTAACTGAAATCGTTCGCCAAGCCCCGGAATGGATCCGCGGCTTCCTCGACTCGGACTTCTTCCGCACCGCAGACAGCCAATTTGGCGTACGGGACCGCATCACCACTGAGCTGGACAAGTTCGTCAAGGATCCCGAGGCAATGGGTGGCATCTTCGGCGGCGTTGTCGGTTTCGGTTCCACGGTGGCCAACGGCCTGTTCGGTTCCCTGATCGTCCTGGTCCTGAGCCTCTACTTCCTCGCAGCCCTGCCATCCATGAAGAAATGGGCTTACCGCCTCGCTCCCCGGTCCCGCCGTCCACGTGTTGAGGCGCTGTCCGAAGCGATCACCGATTCCGTGGGTAATTACGTCATTGGCCAGGCCTGCGTTGCCCTCCTGAACGCGATCTTCGCTTTCATCGTCATGACAATCCTGGGCATTCCGTTCAGCGTCCTGCTTGCCTTCGTCGTTGCCCTGCTGGCATTCATTCCCCTGGTGGGCGGCATGATCGCTGCCGTCGTGGTCATCCTGGTAGCACTCACCGCCGGTTGGCAGACAGCCGTGATCTACGCGATCGCATACTTCGCCTACCTGCAGTTCGAGGCGTACTTCATATCACCGCGCATCATGCAGCGCGCAGTGGCCGTTCCGGGCGCTGTAGCAGTCATCTCGGTTATCGCCGGTGGCAGCCTGCTCGGCGTGCTTGGCGCGCTGATCGCCATTCCGACGGCGGCAGCCATCATGCTGCTGATCAAGGAGGTCTTCATCATCCGGCAGGACAGGCACTGACCCGCCGGCACTCGCGACCGGACTAGGCAGTCGCGACCTGGCCCGCCCACTCTCGGGGCAGGCCGTCCACCCCTGCACCTGCCGGAGTGACGTCGTCGACGATTTCGTCCAGGACGCGCGCCGCGTACTTCTCGCCCACCCAGAGGTGTTTGGCGCCGTCGACGCCGACAAGCCGGGCCTGCGGCACAAGACTGAACCGCTGGGCTGCTTCGGCGGGCTGCAGGTAGTCATCGTGTTCCGGCACGAGAACCGTTAGCGGCTTCCCGGACGCGGCCCACTCCTTGAGGTGCACGTCCGTGGCGCGGTGCAACGGCGGCGACAACAACACAGCACCTTCAATCTGAGCGGCCACGGGCTCCACTGCCCCGTACATCAGGGCGAGCTCGGTGCCGAAGGACCAACCCACGAGCCAGCGGTTCGGAAGGCCACGTTCCACGGCAAAACGGACAGCTGCTTCCACGTCGTAGCGCTCACCAATGCCTTCCTCGAACTGGCCATCGCTGGTGCCGCGCGGCGACACTGTGCCCCGCGTGTTAAAGCGGAGTACTGCAACTCCCGCCAGCGCAGGCAATCGGTAGGAGGCCTTGCGGTACACATGCGAATCCATAAACCCGCCATGCGTGGGCAGCGGGTGGAGGGTGATCAGGGTGGCGGTGATATCCCCCGATGCCGGGAGCGCGAGCTCGCCCAGCAACACCTTGCCGTCCTCGGTGGTGAACTCCACATTCTCGCGCCGGGCGGGGAGGACCGTGGAAGCACGAATCTCCGATGGCGCATCCTGTGGGGTGAAAACGAAAGAGGCGGGGTCGAAAGTCATGCATCCAAGCCTAAGGGAATCAGCGGTAGCGGTACGTTCGGGATACCCAGCAGTTGGTATGCCAGTGCCTGCGTTCCGCGAGGCCTGCGGCCTGGCCGAACAGGTGGCTGTCGGACCAGACCACCAAATGGGCTATGCCGGGCAGGATCGCGGTAGAGCAGCCCGGGCAGATGTATTGCTTTTCCGCCTTTTTGGCCGTAATGGTCCGAACCATCCAGTCGCCGTCCGGCGCACTTTCCCGCCGGGCAATACCGCCGCGTGCCCGCTCAAGGTCCAGCTCCGGCGTCGGTTCCGCCCACTTGCCACGGGCGTTGCCGGTGCCTGTGCTGGACGCGTTGCGACGAGGGCGGTTGGAGCGGGGCATGCTTCCATTCTGCCCCAGCCACCCTGTTGTAGATGGTGAGACGGTAATGTGGGGCGGGTGCGACTCGTCATAGCCCGTTGTTCTGTTGATTACGTTGGCCGCCTCAAGGCCCATCTTCCCCTCGCTACCCGGCTCCTGCTGGTCAAAGCGGATGGTTCGGTGTTGGTGCATTCCGATGGCGGCTCCTACAAGCCGCTGAACTGGATGAGCCCCCCTGCGAGCCTTCGGGTGACCTCACCGGAGGAGACCGAGGTGGAGGAGGGCGTGGTTGAACAGTGGACTGTCCAGTCCGCCAAAACGGATGATCGCCTCATCATTAACATCTACGAGCAGTTGCACGACACCTCGCACGAGCTCGGCACCGATCCCGGCCTGATCAAGGACGGCGTCGAAGCAGATCTTCAAAGGCTTCTGGCCGAGCAAATCGAGCTTCTGGGGTCCGGTTACTCCCTCATACGCCGCGAGTACTTCACCGCTATCGGCCCTGTGGACATCCTGGCCAGGGATGCTGAGGGCGCCACGGTTGCCATTGAGCTGAAACGGCGCGGAGACATCGACGGCGTCGAACAGCTCACGCGGTATCTCGAACTGCTCAACCGTGACCCCCTGCTGGCTCCCGTGAGGGGGATTTTCGCGGCTCAACAAATCAAGCCCCAAGCGAAGGTACTGGCCAACGACCGCGGAATCGATTGCGTCACGCTGGATTATGACGCCATGCGCGGCGTGGATGACAGCGAGTCACGGCTCTTCTGAGTTTCCCCCTTCGGGAGACTGTGCCGCAGGCCACTAGAATCAGAATCATGACTGTCGCATCCGGTTTTCCCTCTTCCTCCGCTCCGAGCCATCAGATCATCCGAGGAACGCTTGTCAGCGATGGCGAGGTAGTGGAAGACGGCCTGGTTGCCGTCGACGGGGACAGAATTGCATACGCGGGGCCGGCCAAAGGCTTCGATCCCGAAGATTTTGAGGGTTTCCAGAGCGCAATCCGCTTAGGAATTCCCAGCGGCAGCTACCTCTTCCCAGGACTCGTGGACGTTCATTGCCACGGCGGCAACGGTGGCGATTTCCCCGGCGGCGAAGAAGACTCGGCGCGCAGGGCAGTGGAGTTCCTTCATCGCTCAGGAACCACCACTTTCCTTGCAAGCATGGTCACCGCTCCCCGGGCAGATCTCCTTCGAGGCATCGAGCTGTACGTGAAGCTAGTGGATGAAGGCCTTGTGGCCGGCATTCACTTGGAAGGCCCTTTCCTTTCCCATGCCCGTTGCGGGGCCCAGAATCCGGATTACTTGCTGGACCCGGACCTCGAGCTCATGGACGAACTGGTGGGCGCCGCGGCCGGTAAGCTCGCCACCATGACTTACGCCCCGGAGCTTCCGGGAGCAGCTGCCTTGGTGGACCTGATGACTTCCCATGGCGTCACCCCATCCTTGGGTCACACGGACTGCGACGACGCCACGGCCGCGGCGTCGCTGGCTGCCGCCCGCGAGGGACTTGAGTCAGCAGGGTTCGACGGCGTCAGTTCACTCCCTACGGTCACGCACCTTTTCAATGGGATGCCGCCCATGCATCATCGCGCCCCTGGTCCCGTTGCGGCGTGCCTGCGCATGGCCCAGGAGGGAAAGGCAGTCGTTGAACTCATTGCCGACGGAACCCACCTGGATCCCAGCACGGTGGCTACTGTCTTCCAGCTGGTGGGAGCCAGCAATATCGTGCTGGTAACGGATTCCATGGCTGCAGCAGGACTGTCCGATGGAAGCTACATGCTCGGCCCATCCCCCGTCACTGTCAGCGATGGCGTGGCCACACTGGATGCCACCGGATCCATCGCCGGAGGCACCTCCACACTCCTGGAGGTCGTCAGCAAAACGGTGGCAGCCGGCGTCGCGCTTCCCGATGCGATTTGCTCGGCGACGGCGGTCCCGGCCGCTGTCCTGGGACTTTCCGACGAAATAGGCGGGCTCCGCCGGGGACTGCGGGCCGATGTCGTTGTAACAAACGAGGACCTGGAACTGACGGGCGTAATGCGCAATGGGCAGTGGCTGTCCTAGTTGCACCGGAAAAGGTCCTGGGTGAATTCCAGAAGCTGGCGTTACCTTCTTTTTACCGAAAATTTTCCTGAATTGCCCTAAACACCGTTGACCTCCGGCAGAGCTCATGAAAGTGTTGTAGCAGTCTTTGTGTAGGTGGTTTTCATGCTCGCAAGACCAGTTGCGAGCGTGAAGCTCCTGCGAATCAACCAAGCCCCGGCTTGGGCGGTATTCAGGTCTTCTCGCGGAGTAACAAACCCGGTACGAGGTGTATCGGACTGATGTTCCACAATGAGGAGAAATACATGGCACTGGGAACCGTCAAGTGGTTCAACGCTGAAAAGGGCTTCGGCTTCATCACCCCGGATGACGCGGATGGGGACGTTTTCGTTCACTACTCCGAGATCCAGACCGGTGGCTTCAAGACCCTCGACGAGAACCAGCGCGTTCAGTTCGAGATCGGTCAGGGAGCCAAGGGCCCCCAGGCAACCGGCGTTACGGTCGTCTAGTCTTACTCGTTGATCTCTGCTTGTTGCAGATACAACAAACACGTTGACCCTGGCTTTCGAGCCGGGGTCAACGTGTCTTAACATCGGGAACACCAGCCAAATATACGGCTTGTCAACAACGCCTGTTACTAACCGTGAAGAAATACCAAAAGGGCCTTCCGTATGGGTGTTGACAATTTAACCAACCAAGCTCCGGAGCAGCCGCGCAGAATGCCGGACTGACAATCCTGGAAGGTATGCCCTGCTGAGCGCGCGCCCTATTGCAGGAAGGTGCAGCGGGTCTTGGTAATACATGTACAACGTTCTGTATTCGGGTTGGAATCTCGACTTAAAAGATGCCAACGACCTGAATCCGTAAACAGGCTCCAAAGCCTGCCCGACCACCTCCAGTATCCCTGCCAAGCCTTTCGCCCGCTGCTCGATTTCACCCTCTTCCCGGGCCAAGGGCGATCCGGACAAGGAAATCAGCTCCACGGAATCCCGCAAGTGCAAAACTGCGGAAGCGATCAGGAACTCCATGACCCCTGGGAAGGCATCGCCTCGCCGCCGCATGAAGTCCAGCGTCCAACTGACAATAATGCCGTCCTCGTAAACGGGAAGCCAGCTGGTCACACCATAGACAAACCCCGTGTCATCCACAGCAACGCAGCACAGGACGTCGTCGTCATCCAACTCGTCCAGGCCGCCCATGGTGAAACCCATTTCGGGGATCTTTTTCTGGGCCGCCCACTCCTCCGAGACTTCACTCACCTGGGCACGCACCCCATGCGGGAGTTCGGAGTAGCGCCCCCAGCTGGCCGTGATCCCCATCTTCGCGGCACGGTTGAGGGCTGTTCTGACGTTCTGCCACTCCTTGCCCCTGAATTCCAGGCCCCTGATCCGCAGTCTGGTCTCTTGGGCAACCGACACCCGGCGGAATCCGCGTAACTGCAGCAGGGGCCAGAGCTCGTCTGTGCAGGAATAGAGGCATGGCGTCAATGCATGCTGGGAGCAGTACTCCAGGAACCCCTTCGCAGTAGTCGCGTGATGCTGCCGTGCGCCGAAGGGACCGGCCAACGTCAACGCCACGTGGCTGTGCTGTTGGTAGGCCACTCCCCCTGTGCCGTCAGGAGTGAACCAATATTTATTCGGCTCCCACAGAGCCATCCATGACAATGAATCCCCGCCCCGCTTCACCAAGGCACGGGCCCTCTGGCGCGCCTGACGGTCAAGTCCGCCTGTGTGATGTCCGCGGATCAGCAGTACCCACACGCCAAGCAACGCCACGAGCCAAAACACCGTGCCCGAGTAGGAAAAGAGGAAAACTTCCAACACATCACGCTCGGCGAAGACCTTACGGTAAACGCCAGGAAGTGGAACGGGGAGATACTGCCTGGCCAGCTCAGCCACCAAACCCAGGATGCCGCCGTCGCGAACCAAGCCGCCCGAGGCCAACCACACCACTGTGTAAGCGAGGGCAAGCCCTCCTCCTGTGAGGCCGACCAGCCAGAACACCTTCCGGCGGAGATGATCAGAGGTCACCACCCTGAAATGGCCGCGATACGCGAAAAGTAGAATCGCCAAGGCCAAGGGGACCAGCACAAGCGGAATAATGTGAACTACAGCCGAGTTGAGCATTCCCCCATGCGGGCGCCCCGTGGGCCGCGGCATACCGGCAAAGAGACCAAGGTAGATCGTGGACAAAACGACCACCACCAACTGCACGCCGATGGCAATTCCCAACGCCAACCGGCGTCCGCGCCTCATGCCGTCGGCACAAATGAGGAGCAAGACGACCGGCACGACGGCCAAGGCCAAACCGAACGGACCTGTGTAGCCTTGCCGGGCCATCTCGAGGCAAGCGACGTCGATGGTACCCCCGCAGTTGCTTTCCAGTTGGCTGAGGGTGGGTAGCGGGTTGAGGATGACGTCCCGCAGCAATGCCAAGGGACCGGATGGACTCTTGGCTGCCGCAGTCACGATAGGACCCACGGCGAAAATTGCCATGGTCAGCGAAAGGAGGTTCCGGATTTCCCGGCTGGTTGACCGGTGAAGGTGGAGATGGCCCTGGCTGCTTTGCATCCACCACCCCGCGAGCAAGCCAACGAGCGTGCCCAGGAAGCCAACCACCGTCTCTGCGTGTCCTACATAGAGCACCAGCAGCAAGGAGGTGGAGATCCCCACTGTGCGCAGGCGCCGCTGCCACAACGTGGGCAGGAGCGCACTCGCGGCCAAAGCGGTAGCAAGCACTGCGCCGTAAGGCCCGATCAAGCGCGTATCAGCCATCCCGGAGAGCCACCCGTCGTCGGCGTACTGTGCCACCTGGGTAACGAGGAGGACTGCTGATACACAGGCGAACTGGCTGCCTAGGAACACTCCTGCGGTTTTTAGGGAACCCAGGTGTCGCTCTGCCAGGCCGAGGAGGAACAAGATCATGAGGACGGCCGTGGCATAGGCCAACGGATTGGTGGTGAAGAACAGTGACGTCCAGATAGACCACCATTCCCCCGCCCGCAGCCCTTCCAGCGAGACACTGGCCACTGGAAGCCACAGCTCAGGCGGACCCGTCAGGAAGCTCCCGGAGACCAAAGACAGGACCACAAAAAGGGCAAGAACAAACAGTGTGAACGGCGTTGACCGCAGGTGTCGGCCTGCCTGCCCTATCGCTGGCTCGATCACACCTTTCAGGGCAAGGCTCACCGCGGCAACTCCCACCGGGTGGCCAGGAAATCGAGTCCACCGGGCATTCCACGAATCACTGCGTCCCAGGAGTGCCCGGCCTGAGGAATGGAATGTTCTTCGGTTTCAAAACCCGCTCTTCTTGCCGCGTCGGCAAGCTCATGCATGTAGTCGGTGAACTCGTGGTCCGCCTCACCTGAGACCAAGTACACCCCGCTGCCCTCAAAGCTGCGCTGCTGCATTAACACCAAAGGTGTCCTGGACTCGAACGCTTCGACGTCGCCGTCGAACGAGTCCGAAATGGTCTTGTTTCTATCCTTGGCGAGGGCAGGTTCCCGCTCTGCAGCGAAGGGAAGAATGGATGCAAACAGGTCCGGGTGGGAGGTTCCCATCTGCATGGCGCACGTGCCGCCAAAAGAGAAACCGCCAACAGCCCACTGCTTGTGATCAGTCGCGACATCCAGAGTCTGAGTGATCCAGGCCGGGACATCCTTCGAAAGATAGGTGTCCACCAAGGCAATGTTGCTGTCCATGCACATGGTGTTGGCGTTGGCTGAGCCGTTGGGGTCGACCACCACCGTGACAGGGGCAATACCGTGATGATTTTCAGCGAACTGGTCCAGGAGGGAACGGAGCTGACCGCCAGTCAGCCAGTCCGCCGGACCACCCGGCTGCCCGGCGAAGAGCACCATCACGGGCAGGCTGGGACGGGATTCCGTCTGGTAGGCGGGTGGCAAGTAAATATATGCTTCCCGTGCGTTAAAGCCGGAGACCGTACCGGGGATGTCTGCTTTGCGCAGGACGCCGTTTCGGGGCATGGAATCCGGGGCGTTCCATGCAGAGGGGGCCGGACCGGGCTTTGCATCCGGGGCGCGTTTGAGGCTCGCTTCGAGTGGCTGTATGCGCGCCACTGCAGTACCCAGCAGGTCCGAGACCGTGTTGTTCAGTCCGAAATAGAGATTAATCTGGACCACGCATAAGAGCACAACGCCGAGCATCGCCACCACACTGAACGAGCGGCCGCGCCAGGAGTTTCGGGGGAAGCGTGCAGCGCACAGGAGAAGGGCCGCGACAGCGGGAACCGCCCAGGCCAGGGTCGGAAAGGGCAGGTTCTCCGAGAACGTGGCCATGAGGTCCACCAGAATCCAGTGAATCAGCGCGACCACGCCTACGGCCACCAGCAGGCTGCTCGCAACGAGCAGCGGCCAGGAACGTCGTCGACGCCATAGAAGATAGGCCCCGCCGGCCGCGCCACAGGCGATACTGAACCAGAGGAACGGCCCATCAACCAGACTGACGTCCGAAAGAAAGTCCATGGCGCCTAACGCCAGGTTCCGACGCCGATGACCGGCCCGGCTTCGAGCCATGAGGACAAACCCGCGTAGGCGTCAAAATTCATGGCGAGCATGAACTTACTGCCTTCGTACTGCAGTTCAACCACAACGACGCCGGGTTGTATCCTGACGAGTTCATCTTCCGTGGGCTGTCGGCGGCCAAGCAGTTCAAGGGAGCTGCGTTTGAACTTGTGCTTGGGGATGACGCTCAGGGACATCAACCGGAACCACTCGAGCTCGTTGTCCTGATAACGACAAACCCCCATCTGCCAGCTGTTTCCAGCCATGCAAATGGAGGCGTCGACCGTGCCCAGGGCGCGCCGCAGATTGAAGCGGCGCACCCCGAAAAGGCACAGTGAAATGATCAGCAACGTAAACGCTGTTGCCAGGGCGATGAACGGAATAAGGGAATCGTCCATCAAGGTCGTGCTATCGGATCCCCGCTGTAGCCGCTTCGCCCAATTTGGCGTTGTCAGCAACAATGACCACGCGATCGTTGTCGACGGAGAAGAATCCGCCGTCAACAACTACTGCAATGCGATCACCGGAAACCGGCTGGATTGCCAGCTCGCCCGCGGCCATGATGGCCAGAAGGGGCGAGTGGCCCGGCAGGATTCCGATTTCACCATCGCTGGTGCGGGCCTTCACCATCTTGGCCGCGCCGGACCACACGAAGTGGTCCGCTGCGACAATCTCAACCTCGAGCTCAGCCATACTACTTGGTCTGTTCCTGGATCTTGGCCCACTGACGCTCAACGTCATCCAGGCCGCCGACGTTGAAGAACGCCTGCTCTGCGATGTGGTCCAGCTCGCCGTCACAGATGGCCGTGAAGCCCTCAACGGTGTCCTTGATGGACACGGTGGAGCCCTCGACGCCGGTGAACTGCTTGGCAGTGTAGGTGTTCTGGGAGAGGAACTGCTGGATACGACGTGCACGAGACACGACGATCTTGTCCTCTTCAGACAGTTCGTCAACACCGAGGATGGCGATGATGTCCTGAAGTTCCTTGTTCTTCTGCAGGATCTGCTTGACACGGACAGCCGTGTTGTAGTGATCCTTGCCGATGTACTGGGGATCCAGAATACGGGAGGTGGACGTCAGCGGGTCAACGGCCGGGTACAAACCACGGGAGGCGATTTCACGGGAAAGTTCCGTGGTCGCGTCGAGGTGTGCGAAGGTCGTTGCCGGAGCCGGGTCGGTGTAGTCATCAGCCGGCACGTAGATGGCCTGCATCGACGTGATGGAGTGACCCTTGGTGGAGGTGATGCGCTCCTGGAGCAGACCCATCTCGTCAGCAAGGTTGGGCTGGTAGCCCACAGCGGACGGCATGCGGCCGAGCAGTGTGGAAACTTCCGAACCTGCCTGCGTGAAGCGGAAGATGTTGTCGATGAAGAGCAACACGTCCTGGTTCTGAACATCGCGGAAGTACTCCGCCATGGTCAGGGCAGACAGGGCCACGCGAAGACGCGTTCCCGGCGGCTCATCCATCTGGCCGAATACAAGGGCGGTGTCCTTAAGAACGCCTGCCTCTTCCATTTCAACCCAGAGGTCGTTACCTTCACGGGTACGCTCGCCAACACCGGCGAATACGGAAGTACCACCGAAGTTGCGGGCAACACGGGTGATCATTTCCTGGATCAGAACGGTCTTGCCCACGCCGGCGCCGCCGAACAGGCCGATCTTTCCACCCTTGATGTACGGGGTGAGAAGGTCGATGACCTTGATGCCGGTCTCGAGCATCTCCGTGGAGCCCTCGAGGGAAGCGAAGGACGGAGCCTTGCGGTGGATCGGCCAGTAGGCGTCTGCCTTGATCTCGGACTCTTCGACGTCCAGCGGCTTGCCGAGAACGTTGAAGATGTGGCCCTTGACGCCGTCGCCGACGGGCACGGAGATGGGAGCACCGGAGTCCCGCACAGTGGTGCCGCGGACCAAGCCGTCGGTTGCCTGCAGGGAGATGGCGCGAACGAGGTTGTCACCCAGGTGCTGGGAAGTCTCGAACGTGATGGTTTTCGTCTGGCCGTTGAGAGTGATCTCAGTGGTCAGAGCGTTGTAAATCGAGGGGATTGCGTCAGCCGGGAATTCGACGTCGACAACCGGACCAATAACACGGGCAATGCGGCCGGTAGCACCGGCCGTAGCTACGTGTTCGGTAGCAGTGGCAGTCATCTCTCTCACTTCACTCAGTAGATGGCGTGGGTTTAAGTTTATCTGTTTGGTGCAGGTGCGGCTTCGAGCCGAATCCGTTGGAGGCTAGGACGCGAGGGCGTCTGCGCCGGCCACGATTTCGGAAAGCTCCTGCGTAATCTCGGCCTGGCGGGCCGTGTTGCGAAGGCGCGTGTACTTCTTGATCAAGTCGGTAGCGTTGTCACCGGCCGACTTCATAGCGCGCTGGCGGGCTGCGAGCTCGGAAGCTGCGGCCTGCAGCATGGCTGCGAAGATGCGGGACTCGATGTAACGCGGCAGCAGTGCGTCAAGCACCTGCTCTGTTTCCGGCTCGAACTCGTACAACGGCAACAGCTCGGATTCCGAGGCTGCTTCCTCTTCGACGACCTCCAACGGGAGCAGACGGATAACCGTCGGCTCCTGCGTCACCATGGACTTGAAGCGGGTGTATACAACGTGGATCTCGTCCACGCCGCCCTCTTCGAAGTCAGTGGAGAAGTCTTCAAGAAGTGCAGCTCCGACTTCCTGCGCGGTTTCGAATTCCGGTGCGTCCGTGCCCCCAGTCCATACGCGGGCGTAGGACCGGTTGCGGAAATCGAAGTACGCCTGGGCCTTACGGCCAACCAGGTACGCCTTGACTTCCTTGCCTTCTGCGTGAAGAAGCTCGGTGAGACCTTCAGCCTGCTTGAGCACGCTCGCGGAGTACGATCCTGCAAGGCCACGGTCCGAAGTAATGATCAGGACTGCGGCGCGGCGGATCTGCTCCGGCTCGGTGGTCAGCGGGTGGTCGATTTCGCTCTGAGTTGCGACAGCAGAAACGGCGCGGGTAATCGCGTTCGCGTAAGGCAGTGAAGCTGCTACGCGGGCGCGGGCCTTACCGATGCGCGAGGTAGCGATCAGTTCCATCGCCTTGAAGATCTTGCGCATCGACGTCGTCGAGCTGATCTTCTGACGGTAGACCCGAATCTGGGCTCCCATACTTATCCTTTCCTATGTTCCCGATGTGCTGTCCTGCCGGGGCCCTTGCGGACCCCGGCAGGACAGATAATCGGAACTAGCGCTTCTGCTTGACGATCTTTTCCTGGTCGACGTCGCCGCCGGAGATCGCTGCGTGCTCTTCGTGGCCGGCGCCAACCAGGTGGTTGTCGCCCTCGCCGAAGAAGCCCTTCTTGAAGGAAACAATTGCTTCCTTCAGAGCTGCAGCGGTGTCGTCATCCAGGACGTTGGTCTGCGCCAGCGTGGTCAGGATGGAGGACTGGTGCTTAAGGTGCTCCAGGAACTCGGACTCGAAGCGGCTGATGTCTTCAACCGGAACGTCGTCCAGGTAACCGTTGGTGCCGGCCCAGATGGAAACAACCTGGTTCTCAACCGGGAACGGTGAGTACTGGCCCTGCTTCAGCAGTTCCATCAGGCGTGCACCACGGGTCAGCTGCTGACGGGAAGCAGCATCCAGGTCAGAGGCGAACATAGCGAACGCCTGCATGTCGCGGTACTGGGCCAGATCCAGCTTCAGGGTACCGGAGACCTTCTTCATGGACTTGACCTGTGCAGCGCCACCAACGCGGGAGACAGACACACCAACGTCAACAGCGGGACGCTGGTTGGCGTTGAAGAGGTCCGACTGGAGGAAGATCTGGCCATCGGTAATGGAGATCACGTTGGTCGGGATGTAGGCGGAGACGTCGTTTGCCTTGGTCTCGACGATCGGAAGACCGGTCATCGAGCCGGCACCGAGCTCGTCGGAGAGCTTGGCACAACGCTCCAGCAGGCGGGAGTGCAAGTAGAAAACGTCACCCGGGTATGCTTCGCGTCCCGGCGGACGGCGCAGCAGCAGGGACACTGCGCGGTAGGCTTCGGCCTGCTTGGACAGGTCATCGAAGATCACCAGAACGTGCTTGCCGCCGTACATCCAGTGCTGGCCAATGGCCGAACCTGCATACGGTGCCAAGTACTTGAAGCCGGCGGGGTCAGATGCCGGCGACGCCACGATGGTGGTGTACTCCAGCGCGCCGTGATCCTCGAGGGTCTGACGGACGGCTGCGATGGTGGAAGCCTTCTGGCCAACACCAACGTAGACGCAACGTACCTGCTTGGTGACATCTCCCGAAGCCCAGTTGGCCTTCTGGTTGATGATGGTGTCCACGGCGATGGCAGTCTTGCCGGTCTGGCGGTCACCAATGATCAGCTGACGCTGGCCACGGCCGATCGGAATCATGGCGTCGATAGCCTTGAGGCCGGTCTGCATCGGTTCGTGAACCGACTTGCGTTCGGTTACGCCCGGAGCCTGAAGTTCCAGTGCACGGGTGGCTTCGGCTTTGATCTCGCCGAGGTCGTCGATGGGCTGACCCAGGGGGTCTACAACGCGACCCAGGAAGGCATCGCCAACCGGAACGGACAGGATCTCACCGGTACGGTGAACTTCCTGGCCTTCTTCAATACCGGTGAAGTCACCGAGGATAATGACACCGATCTCGCGGACGTCAAGGTTCTGGGCCAGGCCCAGCGTGCCATCTTCGAAGCGAAGCAGCTCGTTCGCCATGACCGAGGGAAGACCCTCAACACGGGCGATGCCGTCACTTGCGGTGGTCACACGACCAACCTCTACGCGCTCTGCGTTACCGGGTTCGTAGGACGCCGCGAACTCGTTCAACGCATTACGGACGTCGTCGGCGTTGATGGTCAATTCGGCCATCTGCAGTCCCTGCTCTCCTGTTTTCGTGATCATCGTTGCTCACGATGACCGGGTTTTATATCAGTTAAGTTGTGCTTTGTCTTCGCTAGCCAGCGAGCTGGCGGCGGAGTTCGGTCAGGCGGGCGATAACCGAAGCGTCGAGCACTTCGTCACCAACCTGGACGCGGATTCCACCGATCAGTGCGGGGTCAACATTGACGTTGACCTTCAGTTCGCGGCCGTACAGGGCATCCAGCCCGGCCTGCAGACGGCTGGCCTGCGTTTCCGTCAACGGACGGGTAACGCTGACAGTTGCAATCCAGCGCTGCTGACGCTTGGCTGCAAGCTTGGCGAATGACTCGACGAGCTTGCTCGGCTTGACACCGCGCGGCTGCGTAACTGCCTGGCTGATGAGAACCTTTGCTTCCTCGCTACTGCCAGGAACAAGCTTCTCGGCCAGTGCAATCTTCGCCGCGGGGGATGCCTGCGGCTCAGACAGAGCACGTTGTACTTCGTGGCTGGAGGCGACGGCCTGGTTGAAGGCAAACAGGTCGTTTTCCAGCTCTTCCAGCCCCGTGATACCGGAGGCAGAAACGGCCGACTTGTTTTCAGCTACGGCAATGACAACCGTGGCGGCAAGCGTCTCGAGTGCATCGCCGATATCGCGTGCCGATGCCCAGCGCGAGCTGGCCAATCCGCCTGCAATCTCAGCAGCATCAGCGGAGACTTTTCCGCCAACCAGCTGCTTGACCAGCGCCGACTTCTCGTCACCGGAACGGGACGGGTCAGTCAGGGCGCGGCGCAAGCCAGCCGAGCTGTCCACCGTTCCCAGGATTCCGAAGAGGTCCTTAGCCAACTGCAGCGAGGCGAAGGGAAGCTTGGCTTCCAGTTGCGCCAATGCTGTGGTCAGCGATTCGCTCGATATACCTGCCATTACTTAGCTGCACCTGCGCTCTGGGTCTCCAGATCTGCCAGGAAGCGGTCCACGACGCGTGCGGCGCGCTGGTCGTCGGTGAGGGCTTCGCCAACGATGCGGCCGGCCAGCGTAGTGGCCAAAGTGCCAACCTCGGACCGAAGCGAGACAACAGCTGCCTGGCGCTCCGATTCGATGGCAGCGTGTGCCTGCTCGGTGATGCGTGCAGACTCGGCTGCAGCCTTTGCCTTCAGGTCCGCGAGGATCTGGGCGCCCTCGGCGCGTGCTTCTTCGCGGATACGGTTGGCCTCGGCACGGGCATCAGTGAGCTGCTGCTTGTACTCTTCGAGAGCTGCAGAAGCTTCTGCCTGGGCCGCTTCGGCCTTTGCAATGCCACCTTCGATTGCTTCGGCACGCTCTGCGAAGGTCTTCTCGAACATCGGGACAACAAACTTGACCACGATGTACATGAGGACCGCAAAGCCCACGAGGACTACGCCCATTTCCCAGACGTTGGGAACGAGCGGATTAGCCTCCGCAGCGCCTTCAGTGGCGGCTGAGATGATCAGCTGATTCATATTTCACCCGTCCTATCTACTCGTGCTTGGATTCGCTTGGTTCTTAGGACTAGGAAAGAACGAAAGCGAAGACCAGGCCGAGGATGGCAAGAGCTTCAGTCAGAGCCAGGCCAAGGAACGCGATCGGCTGCAGCACGCGCTGAGCTTCCGGCTGACGTGCAACACCGTTGATGTACGCGGCGAACACGAGACCCACACCGATACCACCGCCGATGGCCGAGAGACCGTAGCCGATGAGGTTGAGGGAGCCGTTGATGGTGCCTTCCATTTTTTCTTCCTTTCAAGATGCCGCCCGTGCGGCAGGTTGTTTGGGTTGCTTCATCCCCGCGAGGGGAAGTTTTGGGAGCCTTAGTGGCTGTCGGCGTGCAGGGCGCCTTCGATATAGATCGCGGTCAGCAGTGTGAACACGTAAGCCTGCAGGGCCATGATCAGTGCCTCAAGCATGTACATGGCGATGGCACCTACAAGGACCAGAACCGATGCGCCCTTGAGCAGCACGTTCTCCTGCATGACCAGGAACTCAATGCCGGAGCCGGCGAGCATCACGATCAAGTGGCCGGCCAGCATGGTCGCGAACAGACGGAGGCTGTGCGTGACTGGACGGACCAGGAAGTTGGAGATGATTTCGATCGGAACAACGATCGGGAGGATGTACCAAGGGACACCTGAGGGAACGGTGGCAAGCTTGAAATACTTGAGACCGTTCTTCTTGATGCCGATGATGATCCACGTGAAGTACACGATGCCGGCCATGACGTAGGCGCCGCCGACGTGCGAGAAGCTTGGCAACTGGATCACGGGGATGGCGCCGTAGATGTTGTTCACGAGAATGAAGAAGAACAAGCTGAACAGCAGCGGGACGTACTTGATGAAGTCCTTGCCGCCGATGATGTCCTTGGCGATGCTGTTGCGGACGAAGCCGTAGGCCATTTCGCCTGCAAACTGCAGCTTGCCGGGAACCAGCTGCTGCTTACGTGCAGCGAGGATGAAGAATGTAGCGATAATGACGACCGAAAGGATCACCAGCAACATCTGCTTGGAGAAACCATCGTACGCACCCCAAGGCAGGATTGCCGGCAGGTGCATTTCGTCGATTCCGGGTGGGGTGAATGACCCCGAATCCTGGGCGGGGAGCGCAAGCGCGATCAACGCGTTTCCTCTCTGCTGTGTCCATCATTGGGCATTGGTTGGAAGCCGGACGCGTTGGACGCATCTGTATTCCATGTGAAATTATTTGGCATTACTGTCCCCGTCCGTGGACGGACCGCTGTCTGCGTTGCTCTCGCCAGGAGAGGAGCTTTGCCTGGTGAGGCCGTGCATATGGGAAAGATAGAACCCTCCTGCGGCTCCCAGCAGAGCGCCAAGGAGCACAATCCAGCGGGTCCCCCACAGATTATCCAGACCCCAGCCTATCAAACTCCAGACAATGATCCCGCCAATGATGTAGCTGAAGACGGCGATGCCGGCGTTGTATCCGCCGTCGTTTCCGGCTTCTGCGGATTCATTGCGACTGGCAGCTTGCTGAGCATTCGGGGCCGGGCGTGAATAGCGCTTACGCGGAGACATCCGGGCCACCTTTCTGCTCGGCAGGATCGTTGTAGATCTGCAGGCGCGCCTTGCTGAAGCCGTAGATTTCAGCGGCCTGCCAGAAGACGACGGTGACCACGGCGCCAATAAGGAACCAACGGTCATGGAGCCAATCCGGAGCGCCGAGTACAAGCAGCACAACAGCGAATCCAACCACCTTGATGAAATACGTAGCAACAAAGAGGCCGACCGCGCCGGAGGGGTTGTTACGGCCAACGAAGTGACCGATCAGGAGGCTGATCCCAAAGAAGAGCATGACCAGCGAGGCACCGAACGCTGCTGAGAGCGCGCCCTCCCCGCCATTCATGAAGGCTGCGATCACGCATGTAACGGCAGTCGCCGCCAATGCTGCGGCAGCGCTCAGAAGAAGCAACCCGAGCCATATCGAGGATGGCTGACCAACGGATCCAACACCACGTTTACCGGACGGGCGTCCGGTTTCGGCGTTGGATGTCATGGGGATACCAATCCTCGTGGCACGGGTGCCATATTCTCAAAGTGGGGTTACGGGCGAGTGACTGTCCGCAGAAAGAATTCTACATGAGATAGAACTGTGACCATAACCGGCTGTCACAACTACTCCCCCGGCCGCGTCGAGTTCCGGGTGAAGTAGGGCCACGCAGTCACAGCAGCCATAACGAGCGCTGCGGCTATTACCACGATGAGCACAATTTGCCATGGAAACACGGCGAAGGCGACGCCACCGAAGGCAAGAATGCACGTCCACACGTAAAGCATGACGACGGCGCTGCGGTGCGAGTATCCGAGGTCCACCAACTTGTGGTGGAGGTGCCCGCGGTCAGCCGACCAGGGTGACTGGCCCCTGGCTGTTCTCCGGACAACGGCCATCCCCAAATCAAGAAGGGGAAGGGACAGAACGGCAAAGGGCAGCAATATGGGAACGATCGTGGGGATACCGTTGGCACGGTCATAGAGGCCGGAGCCGATCTGCCCTGTGGCCACGACACCGGCGGAGGCCATGAGCAAGCCGATAAGCATGGCCCCGGAGTCTCCCATGAAAATTTTGGCGGGAAACCAGTTGTGTGGCAGGAACCCGATGCAGCTGCCCACGAGGATGGCCATCAGTAGTGTCGCGAGGTCTGAGTTGTCCGTGGACGGGTTGTTCCGGTGAACCCAGTACGCAGTGAGGAAGAAGGCCCCGCCACCAATGATGGCGACTCCGGCTGCCAAACCGTCTAGTCCGTCAATGAAGTTAACGGCATTCATTGTGGTGACAATGAGACCCGCTGTTAGCACGATCTGGACAACTTCGGACTCAAGGAAAATCGGTTCCGGGATGAAGGGCACCACAGACATCCGCACACCCCAGATGGCCACGATAAAGGCTGCTGCAGCCTGTCCCAGGAGTTTGATCCACCAGCGGATGTCGAGGATGTCGTCCGCGACCCCCACCGCGACAATCACTACGGCACCAGCGAGGATCCCCCAAGGGGCATCGTTGTGCCTGAAGATGTCCTTGACGAAGAAGGAGTTGCTCGCGACCACCAACGCGGCGAAGAAACCCAGAAAGATGCCCAGTCCTCCGAGTTTGGAGATCAGGGCTGAGTGCATGTCGCGGCTACGGATGGGTTGGTACAACCGCAGCTTGTTTCCCACCACGCGGGCGCCCCAGGTCCCGGCGTAGGCCACAACGGCAGCTGTGAGGGCCATCAGCATGTACATGATCATGACGCGGCCCCGGAAAGCAGCCTGCACACCAGTCGGGAAGAAGCGACCATCGAATGCAGCCGGCGGGTTTGAATGCCGTCTGGTTGTGGGCAGCTCAAGGTGTGGAATTCTGTCTTTGGATAAATGGAACTACTCCGTCGCCATGCCTGCACCGGCTGTGCCGAATGTTGCGGGATTTCTGTGGACTCTAGTCACGATACTAATGCCAACGGTCGTGACCACCCTGTGACGCAGCCGCCAAGCCCCAGCGTGTTTGGCTGAGGTTATGCCGCGTGGCTCTCTTACCGAACCGGCTCCTGCACATCGCGCAGTGCGTAGATCCCATCGAGCACCTGCGCATTGGAGCGTGGAGCTTTCAGGCTGTGGCGCAGGGCCTTAAAAAGTCCGACCAACAGCACTTTTCGATTCGGAGAGGCGGCAATGGTGCGGGTCCAGTTGCGCAGCGAAGCGCCGGTGAACAAGATCTTTTCCCACGGTGCCAAGGCGTTCGATCGGGTATAGACCCAGAGCTTGTTTCGCACTTCATAGTAGAAGCGCGGGCCGGGATCCGCTCCAGCATCGCCAAAGACCTTTGTGTGGTGGTTGGCAACCGATGCGTTGGTGGTCAATGCGATCCCCCGACGGGAAATCCTGGCGGTGTACTCCAAGTCGTCGTTCCAGATGAAGTAGTCCGCAATCGGCAGGCCATGCTTTTTGATCTCTTCAGCGCGAATCAGCACCGACACGAAGGAAGCACTCCGGATTTGGGTGGCTCCCAGCCGGGCAGCAGCACTGCGCCCGTTCTGGCTCGCTCCCATGCGCGGCCGCATACGATTCATCGGGTGGTCGCGGCCATCAGTCCACACAACACGACTTGCGATGAAGGCCGGGGCATCCCCTGTTTCATGGTGGTAGGACTCAGAGACGTCCAATGCTTCGCGAAGGGCCTCCGGCTGCGGTTCCGTGTCGTCGTCCATGATCCACACGTAGTCAGCCCCGTGGTCCAGTACGGCCCGCTCCATGCCGACAACGAAGCCTCCGGCACCGCCCACGTTCGTGTTCAACTTGACCACATCAGCGGTTACCGGGCCTTGATACTGCTGCAGGAACTCTGCGGTTCCGTCCGTGGAGGCGTTGTCCACGATGACGACCGCGTCCGGTACTTGGGTACCTGCGGCGATGCCTTCCAAAGTGGTCTGGAGGAGTTCACGCCGGTTATAGGTCACTACAACTGCGACCACGACAGGGTGGGACGTCATTTACTTGCCTTTGGTCTTGGATGGTTGGAAACGGCGCCGAGTCAGCAGGCCTGCCAGCTTCCAAGGTTCAACAAAAACTCTGTAGGCCACGCGGCCCGGGTGAAGGACCAGGCGCCAGGCCCATTCGAGCCCTAAGCGTCCGAGCCAGCGTGGCGCCAGTTTCTGGATGCCTGCAACTTGTTCAATGGCGCCACCAACTGCGCAATAGAGGGCAGGCGGCAATTGTGCGAGCCTACGGTGCAGGACTTTTTCCTGCAGGGGCATGCCCAACCCAAGCAAAACCACCTGGGGTCGGAATTCGCTAAGCCAGTCCACTACGGCATCTTCAAGGGCCTCGTCCCAACCCTCCCCGGGCATACCGTCGACAGTGGCTCCGGGAATGATGGACCGTAACCGGGCGATTGCTTTGGTGTTGGCCTCTCGTCCTGCGCCGATGACTGCCACCCGTTGCAGTCCAGGGACTTTGCCAAGTTCCGGGATCCAGTCCGTGGAACCGAGCCGGTACGCCATGGGTCCTTCGCTGAGCGGCGGTCGTCGTCGCATGCGGTCCAGGCCCCAGAGCCAGGTCGCAGGGGCCCCGTCCAGCAGAACAATCGTGCTCGCTTGGTAAAGCGCACGAACATCCGGACATGAATGGAAAAGAGTAATGCTGTGGAGATTGTGCCCCAGCACGGTACCTGTGGACCCGGCAGCGATGAGTCCGCCCATGGCGTCAATGAGTTCATTGACGCGCATCGGAGTGGCGTCAACGTCAAGGACGGGGACGCGTTGGCGCTCCGGAATCATTCGGGCTTGGCTTCGCTTGAGGCCTCTGGCTTCACCGTTTCCCGGTTTGAATCCTCGACGGCGTGGGCTTCCGTTACTTCGACCGGCGCATCATCCGCTGTTGTGGCCTCTTCCTGCGGCGTGACGGCAGCATAATCCGCGGGCACATCGATGGTTTCGCCAAGGCCCAGAATGGACGGAACGATCTCGCGGAGCCGCTCCAACTCAATGGCTCCTTGGCGCACTACCCGGAACGGGGTGGAGGTGGCGTCAACAATCGTGGAGGGCAGGGCAGCAGTCCCTTTGACCGGTCGGAAGCCGCCTTCAAGGTAGACCTCAACGGACTCCGCCAGTTGCAGTCGCGCTTCCGAGGCTGTCTGTGCTGCTTCCTGACCCGTCCGGTTGGCGGAGGAAACCGCCAGCGGACCTGTAAGCCCCAGGAGTTCCAAAGCGATCTGGTCATCGGGCATCCTGAGGGCGACGGTGCCCTTGGTTTCGCCGAGGTCCCAGTCCAAAGACGGCTGAGCATGCAGGATCAGTGTCAGACCACCAGGCCAGAAGGCCTGAGCCAGCGCCCGGGCATCGGCAGGTACGTCGGTGGCCAGCCCGTCCAAGGCGTTGACCCGTGGAATAAGGACTGGAGGCGGCATCTGCCGACTGCGACCCTTGGAGGCCAGCAACATGGTAACGGCCAACGGCGAGAAGGCGTCAGCGGCAATGCCGTAGACGGTGTCCGTTGGCAGCACGATGCACTTCTTTTCGCTGATGGCACGCTGGGCATGCTGGAGCCCCTCAGTCCGCTGGTCATCGGAAGTGCAGTTATAGGTTGTGGTCACAGCGCTATTCTTTCACTCATCAGGAGTCGGGCTTGCCAGGACAGCACTGGTGGCTCGTTCCTTGCCATTAAGGTCACAGTGCGTGGCGACGTCTTTCCAACGTCCGGTTCGTTGCAGCATGCCGGCGATCCATTCTGCTTGGACTTCCGCATGTTCCATCACAAAGTAACCACCGGGCTTAAGGAGGCGGGCCGCTGAGCCCGCTGCCGCCGTCGGAAGTTCCATGCCGTCCGCTCCCCCACCGTACAGTGCCTCCGGCGGATCATGGAGGGCAACTTCAGGCTCTGTGGGGATCGCTTCGGCCGGGATGTAGGGCGGGTTGGATACGACGACGTCGAAGGTTCCGTTGTGTTCGGGGAGGGCATTCCGCAGGTCGCCTTCAATGAGAATGACACCAAGCGGTTCGAGGTTCTTCGCAGCCCAGGCGTGCGCAAACGCACTGTATTCCACGGCATGAACTTCAGCGCCCGGAACCTCGTGGGCGATGGAGCCGGCAATAGCACCGGATCCTGTGCCGAGGTCCACCACCTTGGGTTTCTGCATTCCTGCGACGTGATCGATGACCAGTTGCACCACCGATTCCGTTTCAGGACGCGGAATGAAAACGCCCGGCCCCACACGCAACGCCAGGTGTCGGAAATATGCGACGCCTGTGATGTGCTGCAGGGGGACGCGACCGGCGCGTTCCTCCACCAGTTCCCGGTAACCTTCGGGAGCGGGGGTGTCGCCGAGCAACATGGCGCGGAGGCGGCCAAGGCCGACACCGAGCAGGTGTTCGGCAAGCAACTCGGCGTCGACACGCGGGCTGGGCACCCCGGCGTCGGATAAGACGGCAGTAGCCTCGCGAACAGCGTCCGCGAGGCTCTGGCCTTGGTAAAACGTCATGGATGAACTCTGCTGTGGTTGTTGTCCGGCAGCGCTATTCGCCGATGGCGTCCAGGCGTGCCTGCTCGTCAGCTTCAATGGCTGACTGGATCACGGGTTCAAGATCGCCGTTCATCACGGCATCGAGGTTGTAGGCCTTGTAGCCGGTGCGGTGGTCCGCAATGCGGTTTTCCGGGAAGTTGTAAGTTCGGATGCGCTCCGAACGGTCCATGGTGCGGATCTGCGACTTGCGCTGTTCAGAGTTGGCAGCGTCGATTTGTTCCTGCTGGTGGGCCAGAAGACGTGCGCGGAGAACGCGCATACCGGCCTCACGGTTCTGCAGCTGCGACTTTTCGTTTTGCATGGCCACAACGATGCCCGTTGGCAAGTGGGTAATGCGGACGGCGGAGTCGGTGGTATTCACGGACTGGCCACCCGGTCCGGATGAACGGTAAACATCGATCTTGAGGTCGTTCTGGCTAATCTCAAGTTCTTCGGGCTCATCAACTTCGGGGAGCACCAGCACGCCGGCAGCCGACGTGTGGATGCGGCCCTGCGACTCAGTGACGGGAACCCGCTGGACGCGGTGCACGCCGCCTTCAAATTTCAAGCGGGCAAAAACGCCCTGTGCGGGGTCGTTGGAATTGCCCTTGATGGCCACGGCGACGTCTTTGTATCCACCAAGATCGGATTCGGTGGCGGAGATCATTTCGGTCTTCCAACCCCGCGACTCGGCGTAACGCATGTACATCCGCAGAAGGTCGCCGGCGAACAATGCAGCTTCGTCGCCACCTTCGCCGCCCTTGACTTCAAGGATTACGTTGCGGGCATCGTCCGGATCACGCGGGATCAGAAGACGGCGCAGACGCTCCTGTGCCGCAGGAATCTGCTCCTCCAACTGCACAACTTCTGCAGCGAATTCGGGATCTTCGTCTGCCATCTCTTTGGCAGCTTCCAAATCATCATTGAGCCCGCGCCACTTGTTGTAAGCCTCCACAATGCCCTGAAGCTGAGCAGACCGCCGCCCCAACTTCCTTGCAGCAGACTGATCGGCATAAACGGCAGGATCGCTCAACTGCGCCTGAATAGCAGCATGCTCATCAAGCAATCCCTGTACGGACTCAAACATTTTCAAACCTCTTTCGACTCGCAGACAAGTCTAGTTGCGACGATTGGTGACTTAACGACCAACCGCTCAAATAAGCCGGCCAGCGAAGGTGACGGCAACGCCCAAGGTGACCTGACCGCCGTCGAGTAATTTTGCCGGCCCGGGAGTGGCATCGGGCCTGTCGTAGCGTTGCTGCCGACGTACGCAGTACGTCAGCAGCAACGCGAAGGGGCGGGGCCGGCAAAATTACTCGACGGCCCCACCCCAGATAACGCTATTTGTCGTTGTCCGACTTCGCTCCGAGCGTCGTCTTCTGAACCTGCATGAGGAACTCGACGTTGCTCTGCGTCTCCCGGATCTTGTTGGTCAGCAGCTCAAGGCTCTGCTGCTGCTCCAAGCCGGAAAGGACGCGGCGCAGCTTCCACATGATCTTGACTTCTTCAGGCGAGAGCAGGTTCTCTTCGCGGCGCGTACCGGACGCGTTGACGTCCACTGCCGGGAAGATGCGCTTGTCTGCCAACTGGCGGGACAGGCGGAGCTCCATGTTGCCGGTGCCCTTGAACTCTTCGAAGATGACTTCGTCCATCTTGGAGCCGGTCTCGACGAGCGCGGTTGCAAGGATGGTGAGCGAGCCGCCGTTTTCGATGTTGCGGGCTGCACCGAAGAAGCGCTTGGGCGGGTACAGTGCTGCGGAATCCACACCACCGGACAGGATGCGGCCGGAGGCCGGTGCTGCCAGGTTGTAGGCGCGGCCCAGCCGTGTCATTGAGTCCAGGAGGACCACTACGTCCATGCCCATTTCCACCAGGCGCTTTGCGCGTTCGATGGAAAGCTCGGCAACCGTAGTGTGGTCGTCGGCGGGACGGTCGAAGGTGGAGGCAATGACCTCACCCTTGACGGTGCGCTGCATGTCCGTGACTTCTTCGGGACGTTCGTCAACCAGCACCATCATGAGGTGGACCTCAGGGTTGTTGGTGGTGATTGCATTCGCGATGGACTGCAGGATGAGCGTCTTGCCGGCCTTCGGCGGGGAGACGATCAGGCCACGCTGGCCCTTGCCGATCGGGGCCACGAGGTCGATGACACGCGGACCGATCTTCTTGGGATCCGTCTCGAGGCGCAGGCGCTCGGACGGGTACAGCGGTACGAGCTTGGCGAACTCGACGCGATCCTTGAGTTCATCCGGCGTCTTGCCGTTGACCGAGGTGACGCGGACGAGCGCGTTGAACTTCTGGCGGGCCGACTGCTGGCTGCGGTCTTCGCCATCACGCGGTGCGCGGATGGCGCCGACGACGGCGTCGCCCTTGCGAAGGTTGTACTTCTTGACCTGTGCCAGGGAAACGTAGACGTCGTTTGCACCGGGGAGATATCCGGAGGTCCGAATGAACGCGTAATTCTCCAGAACGTCCAGGATGCCTGCTACGGGAAGCAGAACGTCGTCTTCGGTGACCTCGACGTCGTCAACGTCCGGCCCCTGTGCGCGGCCACGGCGACGCTCGTTGCGGTCACGGAAGCGGTCGCTGCGAGTGTTGCCATCACGGCTGTCCTGGCCGCCGCGGCGGTCGGTCTGCTCGTTGCGGTCACGACGGTTGCGGCGGTTCCGACGGTTGCCGGTATCGTCGCCGTCGTTGCTGTCTTCACGGCGTCCGCGAGTGTTGTCGCGACGTTCGCGCTGCTGCTCGCCCGAGTCGGACTGTTCGCGCTGTTCGGTGCGATCGGCACGCTGCTCACGCTGCTCAGTCCGGTCGGCACGCTGCTCACGCTGCTCAGTCCGATCGGCACGCTGCTCACGCTGCTCAGTCCGGTCGGCACGCTGCTCACGCTGCTCAGCGCGGTCGGCACGCTGCTCACGCTGTTCCGTACGCTGCTCGGCTGCTGGTGCTTCTGCTGCTTCGGCAGGCGCCGCGGCAGCTTCGCCGCGGCGGCGGTTACGCGTACGCGGCTGGCGACGCTCAGTAGCGGCCTCGCCGGTCTCGACGGCTGCCGGAGCTTCGGCAACCGGTGCGGCTGCGGGCTCGGCAGGCGCAGCAGCGGCTTCAGCAGCTGCTACCACTCCATCGCTGGTGGCGCGGCGGCTGCGACCGCGACCACGTCCGCGCGGTGCTTCCTGGGCCGGGGCCTCGACAGCTGCATCAGCAGGTGCGCTGCTTTCCGCGGCGGCCTTTGGCTCTGCAGCCGGGGCTTCCTTGGCCGCAGTTGCCTTTGCCGTGGCCTTGGCGGGCGCCTTGGTAGTGGATGTCCCGGCACGATGTGCCGAAATAGCCGTTACCAAGTCCCCCTTGCGCATACGGGATCCCCCGGAAATGCCCAGCTGGCTCGCGAGAGCCTGAAGCTGGGCGAGCTTAAGGCCTGCAAGGCCGCTGCTCTTAGTGGTTGCTGCCGTTGACGACTCAGCAGCAGAAGATGTTGTGTCCACAGCTGAAGCCAGCTCAGTGGTTTCTGTCACGAAGGATCCTTCCCCCTCGACGGCGTCCAGAGCGAGAGCTGGACGCGATGATTTGTTCTGGGCTGCAGTTCAGATCTGCAGCCGGTGATTTGGGCCGTGCCTGAAGGATTGTGGCCAACAGGGCCGGATACTGATCGTCATCACTGAATCCAGTTGCCCGGACAGCCGGCGTAGTGTTCAGGGAACAGAGAGATTTCTGCGGCACCTGAGACAGGCCGGAAAGAGACGACACCACCAACGTTGGCACAGTTGACGAAAGGTACGGCGAAACACCGAGATCCAAAATCAGGGAACTGCCCGCGGCTTTACCGGCGGTGCACTTCCACTCTAGCACCTTGTACGTCCACAGCCAGCGTCATCACACGCCAACCGACGGCGGGTGTGTTGAGCTCCGTGAATGTCCCGATGAATTCGACAATCGTGGCGGCTTCGTCGGCACCATTGGCCAACACCATAACGGTGGGGCCTGCGCCGGAGACAACAGCTGCATGGCCCGCAGACCGAAGAGCTGCGATGAGATCGGCGCTGGGGCGCATGGCCTGGGCGCGGTAGCTCTGGTGAAGATAGTCTTCCGTGCCTGGCAACAGCAACGTGGGATCCGCAGTGAGAGCGTGAATCAACAAGGCTGCACGTCCGGAATTCATTGCTGCCGCGTGATGACCAATGGATGCGGGGAGCAGTCCGCGTGCAGTTTCCGTGGATAGCTCATAGTCCGGGACCGCCACCACGGGAATGACCGACCGTGTGACGTCAGCCCGGGTGCTGCTGTACTGCTCGCTGTCCTGCCATGACAGCGCCAGTCCGCCGAAAATGGCGGGAGCGACGTTGTCCGGGTGTCCTTCCATCTCGCTGGTTAGCTGCAGGATCCAGTCGCGGTCCTGCCGGGATTCCGCCGGAACCAGAGCGTTGGCGGCCATAACAGCGGCAACCACTGCGGAGGCTGAGGAGCCCAGCCCCCGCCCATGGGGATTGACGTTGTCCGCAGTGATTTTTAGGCCGGAGTGGCGGAAGCCAAGCCGGTCCAGCGCGAGGTCAATTGCGCGTACTACCAGGTGGTTGGCATCACGCGGGAGAGTGTCAGCACCCTCACCGGAGAGCTCGAACTCGAGCTCTCCGGTGCTGAGCGTTTCCACTGTCAAGGTGTCGTAAATGGACAGGGCCAAGCCGAGGCTGTCGTAGCCGGGGCCCAGGTTGGCACTCGTACCGGGGACCTTGACGGTCAGCCGCTGGCCTGCCGCGACGAGTGCACGATCGGTCGCGGTGGGCTGCGTTGATTCCACTCTTAGTTTTCTTCCAGTCCCAGTTCTGCGGCAACGGTGACGACGTCGTTCGGCACCTTGACGGGCTGGACGTCGCTGCCGTCTTCGGTGCGGAGGGCCCACTGGGGGTCCTTGAGTCCGTGGCCGGTGACCGTGATGACGATGGTTTTGCCGGACGGAACCTCGCCTGCGGCGTGCTTCTTGATCAGGCCTGCGGCACCGGCAGCGGAGCCGGGTTCAACGAAGACGCCTTCCTTGGCGGAGAGCCAGCGGTGGGCGGCCAGGATCTCATCATCGGTGACAGCCTCGATCAATCCGCCCGACTCGTCACGGGCAGCTACGGCAGTCTCCCACGAGGCCGGGTTGCCGATACGGATGGCGGTGGCGATCGTGTCGGGCTCGGTGATGGGGTGCCCTGCTACGAACGGCGCGGCCCCTGCAGCCTGGAAGCCCCACATGACGGGGGTCTTGGTCGAAACAGCCGGAAGTGTTCCCTTAGCGGTCTCGAAGGGCGCGGAGTACTCCTTGTAGCCCTTCCAGTAGGCGCTGATATTGCCTGCGTTGCCCACTGGCAGTACGTGGATGTCAGGGGCGTCGCCCAGGGTGTCCACAACTTCGAAGGCGCCCGTCTTCTGGCCTTGGATGCGCGCCGGGTTGACGGAGTTCACCAGGAACACCGGATAGGCTTCGCCGAGCTTTCGGGCGATGTCCAGGCAGTTATCGAAGTTGCCATCAACCTGGAGCAGGGTAGCGCCGTGGGCGATGGCCTGGCTCAGCTTGCCCATGGAGATCTTGCCTTCGGGTACCAGCACTGCACACTTGAGGCCTGCGGCCGTGGCGTAAGCCGCAGCAGAGGCGGAGGTGTTGCCGGTCGAGGCGCAAACTACAGCCTTGGCACCGGCCTCTACAGCGGCCGTCATGGCCATGGTCATGCCGCGGTCCTTGAAGGAACCCGTGGGGTTCATGCCTTCGACCTTCAGGTACACCTCTGAGCCAGTCAGCTCGGAAAGCTTCTGCGCGTGGACGAGCGGCGTGCCGCCCTCGCCGAGGGTGATGACCTTGGTGGCTTCCGTTACAGGCAAACGATCAGCGTATTCGCGGATTACTCCGCGCCATTGGTGAGCCACTTAGACCCCTTCTACCCGCAGTACGGATGTTACGGAATTGATGACGTCCAGGCCCTTGACGGCCTCGACGGTTGCCGCGAGTGCAGCTTCGGACGCGCGGTGCGTCACGATTTTCAGCTCAGCCGACTCAACGTTCGAGGCTGAGTCGCGGTGGATTGTTTGGCGCATGATTTCGATGGAGACGCCGTTCTCCGCAAAGATGTGGGCAATCCGGGCCAGCACACCGGCTTGGTCAGCGACGTCCAAGCCGATGTAGTAACTCGTTGTGGACGCATCGATGGCCAGTGCCGGGACGTGGCCCGTGGTGGTTTCCGTGCGCCCGGGGCCGCCCAAAACCAAGCGGCGGGCAGCGGACACGAGGTCACCCAGCACAGCGGATGCGGTGGGCGTTCCACCTGCGCCTTGTCCGTAGAACATCAGTTCGCCGGCGTTTTCCGCCTCAATGAAGACGGCGTTGAAGGCACCACGGACAGCGGCCAGTGGGTGTTCGCGCGGCAGGAGCGTGGGGTGGACGCGGACAGAGATGCCGCTGCCGTTGTCCGATGAGTCGATCTTCTCGGCAATCGCGAGCAGCTTTATAACAAAGCCGGCTTCCTTGGCGGAGGCGATGTCCGCAGCGCTGACCTTGGTGATGCCTTCGCAATAGACATCGTCCAAAGAGAAGCGCGTGTGGAAGGACAGTGACGCAAGGATCGCGGCCTTCGCTGCAGCGTCGTGGCCTTCGACGTCGGCAGTGGGGTCGGCTTCCGCGTAGCCGAGGCGCTGTGCTTCGGCGAGGGCGTCGGCAAACTGCGCGCCGGTGCTGTCCATCTGGTCAAGGATGAAGTTGGTAGTGCCATTGACGATGCCCAGCACACGGGTGATGCGGTCTCCGGACAGGCTGTCGCGGATAGGGCGCAGGATGGGGATGGCTCCGGCGACGGCTGCCTCATAGGACAACTGGACCCCGGCTTTGTCGGCCTCCTCATAGAGAGTGGGACCGTCCTGCGCGAGCAGCGCCTTGTTGCCGGTAACAACGCATGCGCCATTCTGGATGGCGGTCAGGATCAGCGAGCGGGCAGGTTCAATGCCACCCATGAGTTCGATGACGAGGTCCGCGTCCTTGACCAACGTATCGGCATCGGTGGTGAACAGTTCACGCGGCAGCTCGACGTCACGCGGGGAATCAATGTTGCGCACGGCGATGCCGGAAAGTTCCAAGCGGGCGCCGCTGCGGGCAGCGAGGGCTTCGGCGTCGTCAATCAGAATCCGCGCAACCTGGGCCCCAACGTTGCCACAGCCCAACAGGGCCACCTTCAAGGTTCGCACTTCAGACATTCGCCACTCCCATGTCGCGGTTCAAGAGATCTTCTTCGGTTTCCCCGCGGACAATCAGCCGGGAGGCTCCGTCGCGTACAGCGACAACGCCAGGCCGGGCCAGGTAGTTGTAGTTGCTGGAGAGGGCCCAGCAGTAGGCGCCGGTACCCGGTACTGCGAGCAAATCACCGGCTGCCACGTCCGCGGGCAGATATACATCTCTAACAACTATGTCGCCGCTCTCGCAATGTTTGCCCACTACTCGGGACAGCTGCGGGGCCGCATGCGAGTCCCGGGAAGCCAAAATTGCCGAATAATCCGCGTCGTAAAGCACCGGACGGGCGTTGTCACTCATTCCGCCGTCCACCGACACATAGCGACGCGGATACGTAACGTTCTTTTGCCCTTCTTCACCCTCAGTAGCGTCAACGCGGACGGTTTTGAGCGTGCCAACTTCGTACAGGGTGAAGGTTGTGCTGCCCACAATGGCACGTCCGGGTTCGATGGAGATACGCGGTGGCGTGATGTTCAGTTCAGCGCACTTGGAGCGCACGACGGCGGCCATCGCCTGCGCGATCTCCGCCGGCGGGCGGGGCGTATCCACCGGGGTGTAGGCGATTCCGTAGCCGCCACCGAGATCCAGTTCGGGCATGACGATGGAGTACTTGGCTTGCATTGCGGCGAGGAAGCCCAGGAGCTTCTCTGCCGCGACGGCGAAGCCGTCGGGCTCGAAGATCTGCGAACCGATGTGGCAGTGCAGGCCCAGGAGCTCGATGCTGGCGTAAGAGGTTGCTGCAGCTACTGCTTCCTCGGCTGCGGACAATCCTGCTTCCTCGGTGGAGTCTTCTGCCATGGAGAGGCCGAACTTCTGGTCCTCGTGGGCCGTGGCAATGAACTCATGGGTGTGGGCATGCACGCCAGGGGTCAACCGGAGCATGACCTTGGCGGTTTCGCCCCGGCCGGAGGCGATCTCGGCTACGCGCTCAAGTTCATCGAGGCTGTCCACCACGATCCTGCCGAGCTTCATGTCCAGGGCGCGGTTGATCTCGGCGTCGGACTTGTTGTTGCCGTGCAGGCCAAGGTTGGGTCCTTCAATTCCCGCGCGGGCGGCAACAGCCAGCTCGCCGCCCGAACAGGTGTCCAAGCGAAGGCCTTCCTGAGCCACCCAACTGGCCACTGCAGTGCACAGGAATGACTTTCCGGCGTAGTAGACGTCCACTCCCCCGCAGATGTCCTCGAAGGCGGCATCAAAGGCGTCTTTGAACGCCCGGGCACGGGAACGGAAGTCCGATTCACTCATGACGAACAGCGGGGTTCCGTACTGTTCCTTGAGATCGCTGACGGACACACCATCAATGGTGACCTCACCGGCGTCGTTCTTTTCAACCCCGGCAGCCCACATGGGAGCCTGCAAGGCGTTGAGGTCTTCGGGAACGGCCAGCCACCCGGGTGCGAGCGGAGAAGCATGTGCAGTGTATGTGTCCATTCCCTACATCCGTTCCGGCGCAGAAACGCCCAGCAGTTCGAGTCCGTTGGCGAGCACCTGACTGGTGGCGTCATTCAGCCACAGGCGCGTGCGGTTGACGTCTTGTACTGGTTCCTCGCCTTGCGGCGAGACGCGGCAAGCGTCGTACCAGCGGTGGTAGGCACCTGCGATGACTTCGAGGTGCCGTGCCACGCGGTGCGGCTCACGCAGTTCGGCGGCCTTCGCCACGATGGACGGGTAGCTGCCTAGGTAGGAGAGCAACTCGTTTTCAGTGGCGTGATTCAGCAGCGATGCGTCAAAGACAGAACGCTCCACCCCGGCCTCGGCAGCATTGCGGGCCGTGCCGCGGGAGCGGGCGTGGGCATACTGCACATAGAACACCGGGTTCTCGTTGCTGTGTTTCTTCAGCAGTTCCGGATCCAGCGTCAGCGGCGAATCGGCCGGGAAACGAGCCAGGGAATACCGGACGGCGTCCTTGCCGAGCCAGGAAATAAGGTCCTTGAGCTCGATGATGTTGCCGGCACGCTTGGACAACTTGGCGCCATTCACGGACACAAGCTGGCCGATAAGGACCTCGATGTTGGCTTCGGGATCATCGCCCGCGCACGCGGCAATGGCCTTCAAACGGTTGATGTACCCGTGGTGGTCCGCGCCGAGCAAGTAGATCTTCTCGGTGAAGCCGCGGTCCTTCTTCGAGAGGTAGTAGGCAGCGTCGGCAGCGAAGTAGGTGGGTTCGCCGTTGGCGCGGATCATCACGCGGTCTTTGTCGTCGCCGAAATCGGTGGTGCGCAGCCAGACGGCACCGCCGTCGTCGAACACGTGGCCCTGCTCGCGAAGGCGGGCGACGGCTGATTCGATCGCACCGGCGTCGTGCAGTTCCTTCTCGGAGAAAAACACGTCGAACTCGACGCCGAACTCGGCCAGTGTGGTTTTGATGTCTGCCATCTGTGCCTCGTAGGCAGCGGCACGGATAACGGGCAGGGCTGCCTCGTCCGTCAGTTCGCGGATGCCCGGGTGGGCCTTCAGGACTTCGTCGCCGAGTTCACGGATGTACTCGCCCGGGTAGCCACCCTCAGGCACGCCACGGCCGTGAAGGCGTGAGAGGACCGAGTTGGCAAACACGTTCATCTGCGAGCCGGCGTCGTTGATGTAATACTCGGCGGTGACGTCAGCACCCGAGGCACGCAGGACACGGGCAATGGCATCGCCAAGGGCAGCCCAACGTGTGTGGCCGATGTGCAACGGACCGGTGGGATTCGCAGAAACGAACTCCATGTTGACAACGCGTCCTGCGAGCGCCTGGTTGGTGCCGTAGCTGGCTCCAGCCTCCACAATAGCCTTGGCGAGGGCGCCGGCTGTGGCAGCATCCACGGTGATGTTCAGGAAGCCGGGACCGGCGATTTCGACACCGGTAACACCGGGAATGTCCTGCAAATGATTGCTAAGGATTCCTGCGAATTCGCGGGGGTTCATCCCTGCCTGCTTGGAGAGTTGCAGGGCTATGTTGGTGGCCCAGTCTCCATGATCCCGGTTCTTGGGTCGCTCCACTCGCACGGCGTCGGGCACGGTAGATTCCGTCAAGGCGATTTCGCCGCTGGAGACGGCGTCCTTAAGACAGGCGGATATGGCAGCAGAGAGTTCTTCGGGAGTCACGCTTCTAGCCTACCGGGGGCCCGCAAAGTCGCGGAATTGAGGCTCCCTTATGTGGATACCGTGGACACAGCCCACTCACAGGAACGGTTATCTGGCGGCACAGGCTGAACCATTACGCTGAATTCAACGTTGTGAACACGTAGGAGGTGGCCTCGATGGTCATCCCGGTACATGCAGTATCCCCTTGACGAAAATGACCATTGACGAATTCTTGTCCAGCTGAAACGAGCAGAACCATGACTACGCCACTCCGCAAGAGCCTCTACGTTGGTTTCGCCGGCCTATCCATCATCGGAACAGCCGCGGCATGCGCCCCCACCACACAAGCCCCCGGCACCCAGACCCCGGCTACCCAAGATGGAGGGCAGGCCGCAGCCAGCAGCCCAACATCTGCAAGCACTTCATCGTCAACGGATGTCGCTTCCACCGGTGCGTCCACCTACAAGGATGGGACCTACAGTTCCGACGGAACTTACACCTCGCCCAACGGCCAGGAAACGGTAGGTGTTGAACTCACGCTAGCCGGGGACACAGTGTCCGCCGTGAACATCACGGTCCACCCCTCCAACCCCAACACCAAGAAGTTCCAAGGCGAGTTCGCCAGCGGCATCGCCGCACAGATCGTGGGGAAGAACATCGACGAACTCAACGTCTCCAAGGTGGCTGGCTCTTCCCTGACATCCGGCGGCTTCAACGAAGCCGTGAAACAGATCAAGTCCCAGGCCAAGTAGCAGCCGTGCCGCACCCTGGCTGGAGCAACTTCCGCTTTGAAGGGATCGGTACGCAGTGGGAGATTTCGACGCCGGAGTGTTTGGTACCCGCTGTCACGCACCAACTGCTCGAGACAGTCGCGGCTTATGACAAGACATGGTCGCGGTTCAGGCCGGATTCCTTGGTGTCCGGCCTGTCCCGTGGTCAAGGCAGCATCACGCTGCCGGAGCATGCAGTCGCCCTCCAAGGGCTATATTCCACGCTGTATCGCCTCAGCGATGGTGCCGTGACGCCCCTGATTGGCAGCAGCCTGGAGCGCTTGGGTTATGACGCCGCATATGCCCTTATTCCGTTGGGAACTCCCCTCGCCCCACCCCGATGGGAGGACGTCCTTGACTGGTCCGGCAGGAAGCTTTCCGCGAAAGCGCCAGTGGTCCTGGACGTTGGAGCCGCCGGGAAGGGCCAATTGGTGGACCTCTTGGGAAAAGTCCTGCAAGAAACGGGTCACACAGACTTCCTGGTGGATGGCAGCGGCGACATGCTGCATGTCGGAAACCACCCGGTCACCGTTGCGTTGGAGCATCCCTATAACCCCCGGGAGGCAATCGGCACTGTGGAGCTGGACAACTCCGCGCTGTGCGCCTCGGCCTCCAACCGACGCGCGTGGGGTGACGGTCTCCACCATGTTCTGGATGGAACCACGGGCAAGCCCATACACACCACGGTGGCTACGTGGACCATGGCTGCCAGCGCCTTGGTGGCAGACGGGGTGGCCACGGCAATGTTCATGATTGACCCCGCTCCGCTGGAGGAGGAATTCGATTTCTCATGGCTGAGGGTGTCGTCGAGTGGTGCTGCCGACTTTTCGAGCGGTTTTGAGGGGAGACTGTTCACATGATTGCCGCTAAGTCCCGTTTGGATACCTGGTTGGGCCGCTTCACCATGTACCGCTTGATTCTTTGGGTTCTGGGCGTGCTGGCGGCCTACAGCATGGTCCTCAACATCCTGGGATGGTTGACCTTTGGCCTGCCCGAGATGCTGGTCCACCTGGTGCTCTGCTTGGGCGTGACCTACGCGTCCAGCCGATTGCTTGCCTTGCTCTTCCGGGTGAAGCCGCACACCGAGTCGTCCCTTATCACCGGATTGCTGCTCTACTTCCTGTTCTGGCCCGCGTTCGGGGTCATGGACATGGCGGGGGTTGCTTTGGCTTGCGTGCTGGCCAGCGTGTCCAAGTATGCCCTGGCCTTCCGTGGACGCCATATCTTCAATCCAGCCGCGGCCGGAGCGTTCGTCACGGGCCTGACGGGGCTGAACATTGCCACGTGGTGGGCTGCCACGCCTGCCATGCTCTGGCTCCTGGTCCCGGGGGTGCTGGTTGTCCTGTACCGCACACGGAAAATGCTGATGGCCACCGTTTTCCTGGTGGCTGCCACAAGCATCATCACCGTAGAGCTGCTAAGCCGCAACATGACGTTGGGTCAGGCCTTATGGCAGTCCCTGGCGCAACGGCCGCTGCTGTTTTTCGTGGGCTTTATGCTCTCGGAGCCTCTCACCTTGCCTCCCCGTCGCTGGCAGCAGCTGGCGCTTGCCGCCGTCGTGGGTGTTGTTTTCGCGGTTCCTTATAACTTCGGTTTCGTTGCCAACTCCCCGGAACTCGCGCTGTTGCTGGGCAACCTCATTGCGTTCTTCCTGGGGCAGCGAGGAGGCGTCCACCTGACGTTCAAGGGCTCGCGACCCCTCACTCCCGCCAGCACTGAATTCAGGTTCGAACCACAGCGGCCAGTACGCTTTGCGGCCGGGCAGTTCATGGAGCTCAACCTGCCACATTCCGGTTCCGACGGTAAGGGTCGTCGACGGGTCTTCAGCATTACCAGCCCACCCGGGGCGGCCGAGGTTACGTTCGGCGTGGGTACGGCCGAGCCGCTGTCTACGGCTAAGAAGGCACTGCTTGCGCTTCGGCCCGGGGACAGCGTTACTGCAACGGCCGTGGGCGGCGACTTTGTTCTACCGCACGACGCCGGGAAACCGGTCCTGCTGATCGCTGCAGGAATCGGCATCACGCCTTTCCTGTCGCAACTGGCGGCCGACGACGCCGTACGCGACACCGTGGTGGTGTACCTCGCGAAGGGTCGCAAGGAGCTGGCTTGTGTAGAACAGCTGGAAGCCTCCGGGGCAAAGGTGATCGCCCGCCTGGCGGACGGTTCCACTCCCCCGGAGTTCATGGTGGACGCCGGTACCTCCAGGATCGATGCCGCGCGCCTAAAGGAGCTGGTTCCGGACATTGGGGATCGGGAAGTGTTTGTCTCCGGCTCCCCGGCGAGCGTGGACTCCCTGCGCGCCGCAGCACGCGGCGCAGGTGCGCGTCGGGTCCATGTCGACTCGTTCGCAGGCTACTGATTCGCAAGGTCCGGACCGGGCTCGCCGCCGCGGCGCCGGGTTTTCATTTGCGGCGCCGGGACTGCTAAGCTCTAGGACGTCCCACCGGCAACGGAGGGAACCCTGGATGCCCTCGTAGCTCAGGGGATAGAGCGTCTGCCTCCGGAGCAGAAGGCCGTAGGTTCGAATCCTATCGAGGGCACTACGAATACCCCGCCAGCCCTGCTGGCGGGGTATTTTTGTGTGCCGGATACCCACTATCAGTTCGGGGCTTGCCGGGCCTGCACCGCAATATTGTCGGCGCCTGCTTCTAGGCTGATTTCAGTTGGTCATACCGATAGCCAAAAGGGGTTTTGCCGTGATGTGTTCAATCGTCCCGCCGTATATGCTGCGCAGGATTGCTGCCCGGCACGAACCACGGCTCCGCGCGGTTGCCCGAGCCGCCAAGGAGTCGTTGCTGCACATCAAGGATCTGCAGGCCATCCGCACCGCCCCCATCCCCGCTGCACCACCGAGCGCGCGCCAAGCCAAACCGGGCCCGCCAAAGCGGACCATCTTTGATGCCGGGTCCTCGGAAGCCCTGCCCGGCCGCATCGTCCGCAAGGAGGGTGCTCCACCCATCGGCGACGTTGCAGCGGACGAGGCCTATGACGGCCTCGGAAGCACGCATCGCCTGTATGGGGACGTGTTCGGCAGGGACTCCATTGACGACGCGGGGCTCGCCCTCGACGCAACAGTTCACTATGGGAAGCTCTACGACAACGCCTTTTGGGACGGGAGCCAGATGGTCTTCGGTGACGGCGATGGCCAGATTTTTCAGCGCTTCACCAAGTCCGTGAGCGTCATAGGCCATGAACTCGCCCACGGGGTTACGCAATACACGGCCAATCTGGCTTACCGGAACCAAGCCGGAGCACTCAACGAGTCCATGTCGGACGTCTTCGGCGTCCTCGTGGAGCAGTACCTGAAACACGAGTCCGCCGGGGAGGCCACTTGGCTCATCGGAGAGGGCCTTTTCACCGATCAGGTCCAGGGCGCTGCCCTGCGCTCCATGAAAGCACCGGGGACAGCCTACGATGACGATGTTTTGGGTAAGGACCCCCAGCCGGACTCCATGGATACGTACGTACGGACGAGTGCTGACAATGGTGGAGTACATATTAATTCCGGCATCCCGAACAAGGCTTTCTACGTGGTCGCCGCAGAACTCAGTGGCAATGCCTGGGAGGCACCGGGCCAGATTTGGTACGGCACATTGACCAGCGGATCCCTGCCGGCAACCTGCACGTTTGGAAAGTTTGCCAGGACTACTGTCGCAACCGCTGAGGAACTCTTCGGTACCGGATCAGCTGAGCATGACGCCGTCCTGAAGGCGTGGGAGACTGTGAAGGTCAAGGTTTAGTCGGGTGGCGGGACCGGACAATTTGGTTCGGTCCCTGCCGGTTGACTGACCACGGAACGTCGAACGAGAAGCAGCCGGTCATGAAGATCACCGTTCAACGCAGTGGGGGAATCGCCGCGATGACACGCGTCTGGAGCGTGGACGCTGTGTCCCCCGATGAAAAGGAACGATGGGTTCCGATCGTTGAGGCCTGCCCGTGGGACGAAGCCAAGAGTCAATCCCGGACTCCCAATGAACCGGACCGGTTCATGTACTCCATCCGCGCCGGGCAACGCCGGGCCACCCTGCCCGACCGCGCCGTCACCGGACCCTGGCAGGAACTGGTGGAGTGCGCCAAGGCCGAAGGCTCAGAGTCACGAGGCCGGCTCGGCAGCCGGCGATAACGCAGCATCCTAGATGGCTTCGGCCAGCTGACCACGGAACGCTCGCCGGTAGCTCTGCGGACTCGTGTCCAGCACTTTGGTGAAATGGTGGCGCAGCAGGACTGAATGCCCGAACCCTGCAACACGAGCGATCTCGTCTATGTTCAGCTCCGTGGTTTCCAACAGTTCCTGGGCGCGCAGCACGCGTTGCGAGTTCAGCCAGGCCGCTGGCGTCGCCCCGGTTTCCGCGCGGAAACGACGCGCGAACGTTCTGGGAGACATGTGGAGCCGTGAAGCCAATTCGTTCACGCTGTGCTCCTCGTCGAGGTGTTCAACCATCCAGCGCAGCAGTTCCTCCATCGGTGCCGAACCACAGCGGGGCATGGGCCTGTCGATGAACTGGGCTTGGCCGCCGTCGCGATGTGGCGGTACCACCATGTCGCGTGCGATCGCGGCAGCCACGTTCGCCCCTAACTCCTCACGGACAAGATGGAGGCACGCGTCGATGCCGGCGGCCGTACCCGCGCTGGTAATGATGGTTCCGTCCTGCACGTAGAGGACATTCTCATCCACGATCGCGGACGGGTATCGGCTGGCCAGGTCCTGCGAGTAGTGCCAGTGCGTAGTGCAACGGCGTCCGTCCAGCAAACCGGCACGGGCCAGGGCATAAGCCCCTGAGCAAATAGACATCACCCAAGCGCCCCTGGCATGTGCTGCACGCAAGGCGTCCATGACCGACTCGGGGACCTCCTGGTCCCGACCGAACGGCGCCATGATGACGAGGTCTGCATCGGCCGCTGCTTCGAGGCCGAGGTTTACGTGAAGGGAGAGGCCGGACTTCATGCGGACATCACCCGGCTCCGGGGTAACCACACGGAAATCGAAAGCCGGAACCCCGGCACCACGGTCCGATCGGTCGATGCCGAAGACCTCGAACGCCGTACCAAATTCGAAGACCGAGAAGTTGGGAACAACGATCACCGCCACTGATTTCAACATATCTCCAGTGTGGCAGAAAATTATCTAAATGGGGCATTTCTGCCACTGTTTCTTCTAGTGCCACAAGAGCAGGCTTGAGGCATGGAAATCTTCGGAATCATCCTCTTCATCGTCCTCCTCACCGCCGTCGCCGCTACTGTTTCAGCCCTGTTGAAGGATGGTCGCGGTCACAACCCGCCCATCAACTCCAAGGAACCCTGGAGCGCCTTCGACGCTCCGAGCAGCCCGTACTGGAATCCCCGCATCTACTAGGGGCATGCCAGTCCACTGCAAAGTCCGCCACGCCACATCCAACTGACGCCCGTCCGTTCAAAGAATTCTGCAGGATTCCCGGAACGGCGGGCGTCCCTGTGTCACCGCCGGCCTCCACATCGAGGATGCATGGGCTAGATTCACTTGCATGATCCAAACGTCTGCCCGGCTCCTCCAGCTGTTGTCACTGTTGCAGGTGCGTCGGGAATGGACGGGTCCGGCACTCGCCAACCGTATGGGTGTGACCGAGCGGACCGTCCGGCGCGACATCGACAAGCTGCGGAACCTTGGCTACCCCATCCATGCCTCCCCCGGCACTGCCGGCGGCTATCAGCTGGGGGCGGGCGCGCAGTTGCCGCCGCTGCTCTTGGACGACAATGAAGCGCTGGCCGTCGCCTTGGGTCTGAATTCGGTGGCAGCAGGGCCAGTGGCAGGCATCGGCGAGGCATCTGTCCGCGCTCTGGCAAAGCTGGAGCAAGTCCTGCCGTCGAGGCTACGCCCCAAGTTCGCCATGCTGAAAGCTGCCGTCACCACCCTTCCCAGCAATGCAGCCACTGTTGATCCCCAACAACTGACCGTCGTCTCGGCCGCGATATCGGACCGGCGCCAAATCTCTTTTGACTACGTGAAGTCCGATGGTGAATCCGCACGCCGGCTGGTGGAGCCATACAGGCTGGTGGACACTGGCCGCCGCTGGTATCTGGTGGCGTGGGATGTCGAGCGGGAAGACTGGCGAACCTTCCGGGCTGACCGGCTTGCTTCCCTGCCCTCGGAACGTAAGAGATACACGCCAAGGCCACTGCCCGCAGAGGACCTGGCTGCCTACGTGCAGGAGTCCATCACCCGCTCACCGTACAGGTTCGACGTCGTTGTGCGGCTCCGCGCGCCACTCGCCGACGTGGCCGCCGTCGTCAATTCCCAGTACGCGACGCTGACTGCCGACGGCCCGGCAGCCACCATCCTGCGGTCCGGATGGGACAACCTGGCCGCCCCGGCAGCGTACCTGGCCGCCATGGACATGGACTTCGAGATTCTCGAGCCTGCTGAATTCAAGTCCTACGCCATTGAACTCTCGCACCGGCTGAGTGATGCAGCGGGGACTGTGACGGGCACAGCGGACGTGGAACCGCAGCCACAGTAGACTGACAGCAGCCATGACACTTCATATTTCCTACCCCGCAGAGCTGCCCGTCTCCGAGCGCCGCGAGGATCTGATGGCGGCCATTGCCGCAAACCAGGTGACCATCATCGCCGGTGAGACCGGTTCGGGTAAGACCACGCAGATCCCCAAGATGTGCCTTGAACTTGGACTTGGAGACAAGGGCTTGATCGGGCATACCCAGCCGCGCCGGCTCGCAGCCCGCACCGTGGCCGAACGCATCGCGTCGGAACTCGACGTCGAGATTGGCCAGGAGGTGGGCTTCCAGGTCCGCTTCACCGGTGAAGTCAGCGCGTCCACCAAGATCAAGCTGATGACCGACGGCATCCTCCTCGCGGAGATCCAGCGTGACAAGCTGCTGCGGAAATACAGCACCATCATCATCGACGAGGCCCATGAGCGCAGCCTTAACATCGATTTCATCCTGGGCTACCTCAAGCGCGTCCTCCCCCAGCGCCCGGACCTCAAGGTCATCATCACTTCGGCCACTATCGATCCCCAACGGTTTGCCAAGCACTTCGGCAGCGAAGAAGATCCAGCGCCGATCATCGAAGTTTCCGGCCGCACCTACCCGGTGGAGATTCGCTACCGCCCGCTGTCGCAGCCCGCTGGTGCGGACGAGGACAGCTCGGACGACGAACTGGAAGAGGACCGCGATCCCCTGGATGCTGTCTGCGACGCCGTGGACGAGCTCGCCAAGGAAGCTCCGGGCGACATCCTCATCTTCTTCTCAGGCGAGCGCGAAATCCGTGATGCCGCGGAGGCCATCAACGGCCGAATCCAATCGAACCGGCGCCTGGCCGGAACGGAAGTGCTGCCGCTTTTCGCACGATTGAGCCTTCAAGAACAACACAGGGTCTTCAACCCCGGCGGCAAGCGACGCATCATCCTGGCCACCAACGTGGCAGAAACCTCCCTGACGGTGCCGGGCATCAAGTACGTGATCGACACTGGCACCGCCCGAATTTCGCGGTACTCACACCGGACCAAGGTCCAGCGGCTTCCCATCGAGCGCGTCTCCCAGGCATCGGCCAACCAGCGCTCGGGTCGCTGTGGACGCGTGTCCGAGGGCATCGCGATCCGCCTGTACTCGGAAGAGGACTTCGAGTCGCGTCCGCAATTCACGGACCCGGAAATCCTCCGGACCAACCTGGCTGCGGTCATCCTGCAAATGACCGCCATGGGCGTTGCCCGCGGACCCAAAGATGTAGAAAACTTCCCCTTCGTGGAACCGCCGGACTCCCGGGCCATCAACGACGGCGTCACGCTCCTGCGCGAACTCGGCGCCTTGAGTTCGCCCAAGGCTGCCGACGCGGGTGGCAACGGTCGCAGCGGCAGTGGCCTGACCGCCGTCGGGCAGAAACTTGCCCAACTCCCCGTGGATCCGCGGCTGGGCCGCATGATCGTGGAGGCGGGCAAGCGCGGCTGCGTCCGCGAAGTCATGATCCTGGCGGCTGCCCTTACCATCCAGGACCCGCGTGAACGGCCAACGGACAAGCAGCAGCTAGCCTCGGAAAAGCATGCACGTTTCCGGGATGAGCTCTCGGACTTCACCGGCTTCCTGAACCTGTGGAACTACATCCAGGAAAAGCAGCGCGAGCTGTCCTCCACCCAGTTCCGCAAGCTGTGCCGCAACGAGTTCATCAACTACCTGCGTGTCCGTGAGTGGCAGGACCTCTTCACCCAGCTCCGGCAGTTGGCCAAACCCCTCGGTATCGCGCTGGACAACAAACGCGAAGCCGATCCCGTAGGAAATTACGAGGGCATCCACATCAGCTTGCTCTCCGGGTTGCTGAGCCATATCGGCCTCCTGGATGAGCGCAAGCGTGAATACGCCGGTGCGCGAGGCAGCCGTTTCGCTATCTTTCCTGGTTCAGCGCTGTTCAAGAAATCGCCGACGTTCGTTATGGCTGCCGAGTTGGTGGAAACCAGTCGTCTGTGGGCCCGTGTTGCCGCCAAGTTCGATCCCCTGTGGGCCGAGCAGGTGGCGCCGGACCTGGTGAAGCGGTCTTACAGTGAACCACATTGGTCTTCGCGGCAGGGGGCCGTCATGGCCCATGAGAAAGTGACGCTGTACGGAGTACCGATCATCCCCAACCGGCGGATCAATTACGGGCGCGTCGATCCCGAGCTGTCACGCGAACTGTTCATCCGCCATGCCCTGGTGGAGGGCGAGTGGAAGACGCATCATAAGTTCTTCCACCGGAACCGCGCCTTGCTCCAGGAGATCGAAGAACTCGAAACCCGCATGCGGCGCCGTGACATCCTTGTGGACGATCAGACACTCTTCGAGTTCTATGACGCCCGCGTGGGCAAGGACGTGGTCTCCGAGAGGCACTTCGATAAGTGGTGGAAAGACGCCCGCCAGTCCGACCCCGACCTGCTCGACTTCGACCAATCGCTGCTGATGAGCGAAGACGCCGAGGCTCTGGACGACTCCGCATACCCCAAGAGCTGGCTGCACAAGGGATTCGAACTCCCACTCAGCTACGAGTTCCATCCCGTGGCACCTGGGTCCGTCCCTAATCCGTCCGACGGCGTTACCGCTGAAGTCCCGGTGCTGTTCCTGAACCAGCTGGACGACGCTCCGTTCCGTTGGCAGATTCCGGGTCAACGGGTAGAGCTGGTCACAGCGCTGATCAAATCACTGCCCAAGCAGGTGCGGAAGAATTTCGTACCGGCCCCGGACGTCGCCCGGCAAGCAACGGCAGCCCTGGAAGCAGATTTTGATCCCGCCACCGACGAACTTGAGCCCTCCTTGGAACTGGTCCTTCGCCGGCTGCGCGGGCACGTCATCCCCCCTGGATCCTGGAACCGGGACGCAGTGCCGCCCCACTTGCGGGTGAGTTTCAAGGTGGTGGACAGCAAGGGCAAGGTGCTCGACGAAGGCAAGGACCTCGCTGAACTCCAGGAAAAGCTGGCACCGGCCACGCGCCGCGCCATCGCCGAATCGCTCGGAGCTACACCCGCGACGACGTCACGCGCCAAGGGTGGCAAGCTAACCGGCCCATCGGGCGCGCCCAATGGTCAAACTCCGGCGCCCGGCGCAGCTCCAGCCGGCGATGCAATTATTGCCGAACGGGGCGGCATTACCACGTGGGACTTCGGCACCGTGGAGCGTCAGGTCACCCGGACGGTCAAGGGCCATGCCGTCACCGGTTTCCCGGCGATCGTGGACGAAGGCAAATCCGTGGCCCTCCGGGTGTTCCAAACCCGGCCAGAGCAGGAAGCGGCCATGCGTGGTGGTGTTATCCGGCTGCTCGCCCTGCGGATTCCCTCCCCCGACCGCTATGTACTGGAACACTTGAGCAACACGGAAAAGCTGACGTTCAGCCAGAATCCTCATGGATCCGTGAGCGCCCTGATCGCTGACTGTGCGCTTGCCGCCATCGATAAGCTGACCCCGCAGGATCTGCCGTGGGACAAGGAGTCGTTCGATGCGTTGTACGAAGTAGTCCGTGCGGAACTGATCGACACAGTGTTCATGGTGACGGCCGTCGTCGAACGTGTCCTGGCCAGCACGCGGCGCATCCAGAAGCAGCTGAAATCCAACGCCAGCCTGCATCTGATCAGCGCCCTCAATGACATGAAGAGCCAGCTGGAGCAGCTCGTGTTCCCGGGCTTTGTGGCACAGACGGGCTACGCGCAGCTCAGCCAGTTGCCGCGGTACCTGCAGGCGATCGAAAAGCGGTTGGAGAAGCTCCCGGGCAACGTCCAACGGGACAGCCTGAATATGGCAATCGTGCAAGCGCTGGAGGACGACTACGACGACGCCGAGGCGGCGCTCCTTCCGGGACGCAGGGCGGGCACCGAGTTAACCCGGGTGCGCTGGATGATCGAAGAACTGCGGGTGAGCCTGTTCGCTGTTGAGCTTGGCACGGCCTACTCTGTTTCGGAAAAGCGTATCCGTACCGTGCTGAACCAGGCACTGGCCCCGGCCTAGCCCTGCCACCAACGGGAAACCCGGCGGTGCTGATTCAGCACCGCCGGGTTAACTCTTCGCCGGAATCAGTCCTCCGGGATTGCATCCCCGTGGCCAGCCGTCCGGAGCGCGGCCCGGAGTTTCACCGCCGTGGCATCCATGACCGCAGGGTCCGGATTGTGGTCCACATTGTGAATCTCAAAATCTGCCGTGGAGTAGGCGGGCCATACGTGGACATGAAGGTGGTCCACCTCGAAACCCTCCATCAGGACGCCCACGCGCTTGGCATCAAAGAGCTTTTCCTGGACTTTTCCGATGCTCTGGGCAACGCCCATGACCTTCGCCAGCAACTCAGGGCTTGCGTGCGTCCACGAGTCGACTTCTTCGCGCGGCACCACCAAGGTGTGCCCTTGGGTGATAGGCGAAATGGTCAGGAAAGCCACCACCTCCTCGTCCTTCCAGACAAAGCGGCCCGGGATCTCCCCATTGATGATCTTGGTGAACAGTGTGCTCATGCGTCTGCCCTTTCGGATGGTTCCTGAAGTGTTGCGGTGTCCAGTACGAAACGGTACTTCACGTCGCCGGCCACCATCCGGTCGTAAGCTTCATTGAGCTGTTCGGCGCCGACAACCTCAATATCGCTCACAACCCCGTGTTCCGCACAGAAGTCCAGCATTTCCTGTGTTTCCTCTATGCCACCAATTAACGAACCCGCATACGCGAGCCGTCGGCGGATGAGCAACCCCGGGCTGACCGGCGGCATCTCGCCGGCGGGAAGGCCCAATTGGAAGAGCGCACCGTCCAGGCGAAGGGTCCGGAAATAGGGGTTGAGATCGTGGGGCGCGGCGACGGTGTCGATGATGACGTCGATGCTCCGGTTGGCTGCCTCCATGGCTTCGGCATCCTTGGAGAGGACCACATGGTCGGCACCCAGTTCGCGGGCGGCGTCGAACTTGGATTCGGAGGTGGTGAAAACGGTGACGTCTGCACCCATGGCCTTGGCGATCTTGACGGCCATATGGCCCAGGCCACCCAGCCCCACAACACCTACGGAGTCGCCTTCTTCGACGTCGAAGTACCGCAGTGGAGAGTACGTGGTGATGCCTGCACACAGCAGTGGCGCTGCTGCCGCCGGGTCCAGGGCATCGGGCACGCGCAGTACGAAGCGCCGATCAACCACCACCGACGTCGAGTATCCGCCTTGGGTGATCGAGTCGCTGTTCCGCGGGTCTGCAGCGCCGTAGGTGCCGATGTTGCCCCGCTCGCAGTACTGTTCCAGTCCTTCGAGGCAGCTCTCGCATTCGCGGCAGGAATCAACCAAGCAGCCAACGCCCACACGGTCCCCGGGAGCGAAGTCCTGTACCGCGGCGCCTACGCGGGTCACGCGCCCAACGATCTCGTGGCCGGGGACCAGCGGGTAAGGAGGAACTCGCCACTCTCCGCGTGTTGCGTGCACATCCGAGTGGCACAGGCCGCAGAACTCAATGGCGATCTCCACGTCATCCTCTTTGGGTGCACGGCGAGCCACAGTCAGGGGTACCAGACCACTGTCCGGAGACGTGGCACCGTACGCGGCAGCCAGCGTGGTTCCGGTCCGGGACTCACTGGTGTCCAAAGTAATGGGCTTGGCAAGGGGCGGGGGCACGGGGCGTCCGGGAGTCATGGTCCGACGCTACTCCCGGCAGCCGCGCTTGTGCCACTTGGGCCGCCACCGTCCCCTTCGAAAGGCTCGCTGCCCACAGCTACGTCATTGGCAACATTGTTGGACCATTGCGAGAACGATCCCGGAAACAGTGCCGCACGGTATCCGGCGATCTCCAAGGCAGCGATCTCATGGGACGCCGTCACTCCGGAGCCGCAATACACCGCAACGTTGGACGACTTATCCAAACCCAACTCTTCAAAGCGCTGCCGCAACTCCTCCACCGGCAGGAAAGTTCCATCGGTCGCGACGTTTCCAGTAGTCGGGGCGCTCACTGCCCCTGGAATGTGCCCCGCCCTGGGGTCAATGGGCTCCACCTCCCCGCGGTATCGCTCCCCCGCCCTGGCATCCAGCAAAACTCCTTTGCGGTGCCACAGTGCCGCTTCCTGCTCGGTGATGGCCGGCATGCTGCCCTTGCCCAGCGCGATATTTCCGACGGCGGGACTTACGTCACCGGACTCCACCACGTAGCCGGCCGAACGCCAGGCGGCCAGACCGCCGTCGAGAAGGTAGACAGAATCAACACCGGCGTCCCGCAACATCCACCAGACGCGTGCTGCGGCCATGCTGCCGCTGTTGTCGTACGCAACCACGGTGTCGCCGTCGTTGATCCCCCACGAGCGCGCGGCGTCCTGGAAACGTTCTGTTGATGGCAAAGGATGGCGTCCGAGTCCGGGCTGGGCGTGGTCGGCCAACTGTGTGGGGAGATCGACGAAAACAGCGCCTGGAAGATGCGCTGCAACGTATTGACTGTGCCCGTCGGCCCGGCCGAGGACCCACCGGACGTCGAGGAGCACGGTCCGCTCCCCGGATTCGAGCCGCTGGTGCAGTTCTGACGCACTCATCAATGTGGCCATGGGTTCTCCTTCATTCGGTCGTCCGGTCTTCCTGAACAGGTTCCAGTGCTTCCGGTGCCCGAATTCCAGCCTAGGCTTATCCGGTGAGCAATTCGTGTATTCAGGACAGGGCATGGGCCAGTGAGGCCATCCGAAAAATCGAGGCCGAGAACAACCGCTCGGCCGACACCCACCTTTACGCGGTTCCACTCCCGGACCATTGGGGAGTCCAGCTTTACCTGAAGGACGAGTCAACCCACAGGTCCGGCAGCCTCAAGCACCGTTTGGCGCGATCCCTGTTCCTTTACGGCTTGGTCAACGGTTGGATCACCGAAGGCACCACCATCGTTGAGGCCTCGAGCGGCAGCACAGCCGTATCCGAGGCCTACTTTGCCCGCCTCATCGGATTGCCCTTTATCGCGGTCATGACCAAGACCACCAGCCCGGAGAAGATCGCCCTGATTGAGGAGTTCGGCGGCGCGTGCCTGCTCGTTGACCACGCTTCGGAGGTCTACGCCGTGGCAGAAGAAACCGCCAGGAAATCCGGTGGTTACTACATGGACCAATTCACCTATGCCGAGCGGGCAACGGACTGGCGCGGCAACAACAACATCGCCGAATCAATATTCGAACAGCTCTCCTTGGAAGAGCACCCGGTTCCGGAGTGGATCGTGGTGGGCGCCGGTACTGGTGGCACCAGCGCCACCATTGGCCGTTACCTCCGGTACAACCGCTACAGCACACGCCTGGCCGTGGTGGACCCGGAGAACTCGGCTTTCTACCCGGCGTGGCGCGATGGCAACGCAGCCGCAGCTACCGGCTTGCCGTCCCGTATCGAAGGCATTGGCCGCCCCCGGTCCGAACCCAGCTTCGTGCCGGCGGTTATCGACCATATGATCCAAGTCCCCGACGCCGCCTCCGTTGCGGCCATGCGGCACCTCAGGCAACTCACCGGCTTGCACGCAGGCCCTTCGACGGGCACCAACCTCTGGGGCGTCTGGCAGTTGGTGGCCCGCATGGTGGCAGAGGGGCGTAAGGGCAGCATCGTTTCGCTTATGTGCGACGGCGGCGACCGCTATGCAGGCAGCTACAACGACGCCGGGTGGCTGGCCGCGCACGGCCTGGATCCGGCACCGCATGAGGCAACGCTCCAGCGGTTCCACGACACCGGGGTGTGGACCGGCTAGACCTCCACGGATTCCCGGGCTGCCAGCCGCGAGTAACTCGTACCATAGCGGGCTCCGATCCTGGTGACGTGTCCCTCGACGATCCCTCGGCCCAGTTCGTTGAGCAGCCCGTCGTGGACGGGGAACGCCTTGGGAGCACGGACGGCGATAACGAAGTCCACTACCTCGCCCACCTTGGACCACGGGGCATGGAGGGGGACCAAGAGGGTGTGGACGTTTATCCCGTCAGGGATAACGAAAGAATCTCCCGGGTGGAACACGTTCTCATCCACCAGGTAGCCGATGTTCGCCACCACCGGGATCTGGGCGTGGATAACGGCGTGCTGCCCACCAAAAGTCCGGATGCTGAACCCTGCGGCTGCAAAGACGGATGCAGGCTCAGCACTGTGCACGCGTGCGGCGACCTCACGGTCTGCTTCCCTCAACGCCGCGGCAACACCCTCCGGCGCGTGGACCTCAAGGCCGGTGTTGCTCCTCATGGCTGCGAGTACGGCGGGACGGTCGATGTGGTCATGATGCTCATGCGTGACAAGTACGGCGTGGGCTCCCGTCAACGCTTCCTCTGCCTCGGAGAATGTCCCGGGATCGATAACCAGGACTTTCCCGTCCTTCTCCAACCGGACACAGGCGTGCGTGTACTTGGTGAGCTTCATGGAGACAGCCTATGGGCGCCCGCTGACAGTTTCCAAGCTCCCCCTACTGGTAAAATTAGGGTTTGCCAGCATCCCCAGGGAAGTGAGTCATTCAATGCCACAGGGCACCAATTCCGCCACGACCGGCAATGCAACGCCGGCCACCAGCGGTGTCAAGGAGCAGCGCGTCACCAAGCAACGCTTGGCAGTCAGCGCCGCCTTGGACGAATTGGATGACTTTGTCAGCACCCAGGAGCTCTACCGCCTGCTACAGAACAAGGGCATTTCCGTGTCCTTGGCCACCGCGTACCGCATCCTGCAGTCCCTGGCGGACGACGGACTCATTGATGTCCTCCGAAACGGTGACGGCGAAGCCGTCTACCGTCGCTGCGCAGTCACAGGACACCACCACCACCTGCTATGTCGCAACTGCGGCAAGGCAGAAGAAGTGGAGGCACCCGCCGTCGAGACCTGGGCTGCCCGGACCGCTGCTGAACATGGATTCACCGAGGTGGCCCACACCGTGGAGATCTTCGGGCTATGCCCGGAGTGCACTGCGAAGAAAGCAGCCGGAAAGCTCTAGAGAGCCCCTGCGGGCTGATCACGCGATACACGACCGTTGAGGCCCCTGTTAGCTCGGACCCGTCCGATCACCCTGCACACCACGTAGATCAAGAAGGACAAGGTGGTGACGTACGGGCTGATGGGAATGCGGCTCCCGAGGGCCAGGAGGATGCCACCCACCGTCGCTGTCATCGCGAATGCCACGCTCAAAAGCACCACTAACCGGGGCGACGTCGTGACCCTCAAAGCGGCAGCCGCTGGCGTGATCAGCAAGGCAAGCACCAGCAGCGCCCCAACGATCTGGATGGATAGCGCCACGCTGACCCCCAGCAGCACCATGAAGCCGATCGCCAGTGTACGGACCGGAACACCCCGGGCCTCCGCCATTTCCGGGTCCACGCTCGCGAAGCTGAGGGGGCGCCAGATGGCGGCCAACGCGACCATCACCACCACCGCTGTTCCGGCCAGAACCTGAAGCTGCACCGTGTCAACGGAAACAATCTGACCGGTCAGCAGACCGAACTTATTCGCCGCGCGGCCCTCGTACAGCGCCAGGAACAAGATGCCCAGACCCAAGCCGAACGGCATGATCACACCGATGATCGAGTTCTTGTCCCGTGCCCTCACCCCCATGAAGCCCAGGAGCACTGCCGCAGCCACCGAGCCGATCAGGGAACCGAAGATGATGTCGGCTCCGATCAGCAGGGCAAACGCCGCACCGGCGAAGGACAGTTCGGAGATGCCGTGGACGGCGAAAGCAAGGTCCCGCTTCATCACAAACGTGCCAACAAGGCCACCCAGAAGCCCCAGTACGGCCCCGGCCCAGATGGAGTTCTGGACGAGGACCAGCAACTCGCCATAGTTCTCGAAGTTGAAAATGGTCTGCAGGATGTTCCCGAGGTCCATCTAGAACTCCTCTCCGGCGGTTGCATGGGCATCGTCGTGGAAGTGCGTGGTTGCGTCGGGAAGACCCACGACGACGATCCTTCCGTTGGTGTGGATGACCTCCACATGGCTGTCGTACAGCTCGGACAAGACTTCTGTGGTCATAACCTCTTGGGGCGTCCCTACCCGGAACTGGCCTCCGGCAAGGTAGAGGACCCGGTCTACGTAGTCGATCACTGGGTTGATCTCGTGGGTCACGAAAACCACGGCACTGTTCCGCTCGTGGCACTGCCTGTTGATCAGCGAACTGACACCCTGTTGATGATGCAAGTCCAGGGAAAGCAGCGGTTCGTCACACAGGAGGACCTGCGGTTCCGTAGCCAGCGCTTGCGCCACCCTGAGCCGTTGTTGCTCTCCACCTGACAACTGCCCTACCGGCACCTTGGCATAGTCCGAGGCGCCCACCTGCTCCAGCAGCTCGTCGATCCGTTGGTTGACCTTGCCGGATGCGAATCGCATTCCCCAGCGGTGCCCGTCAATGCCCAAGCCCACCAGGTCGCGGGCCCGCAGGGGGGTGTCCGGCGCAAACGACTTTTGCTGCGGTATGTAGCCGATCCGCTTGCTTCCACGTTCCACCGGGTGGCCACCCAAGGACACGGTCCCGGAGTGAAGTTCCTGCAATCCGAGAAGGACTTTCAGGAAACTCGTCTTGCCACTCCCGTTAGGCCCCAGAACGGCAAAGAACTCGCCTGGGTTGATGTCGAGGTCGAGATCCCGCCAAAGTGTCCTCTTGCCGAACTGCAGGCTGGCTCCGCGGAGGCTCACTACCGGTGTCAAAAGTTGTCCTCGATCCATGCGCCCCTTGGAACGCAGTTGTTGTACCGCTGGTGTTCGCGACTGTGGTGGTGGCAGGCAAAAAGGCCCCGCGGCCATCCTGAATATCTTAGGACGTGTACGGGGCCCTTCACCGCAATTGGGTGTCGGTAAAGCTACTTCTTGAGTGCTGTCGAAATGGATTCCACGTTGTCCGTCATCCACTGGAGGTAGTCTTTCCCATCAGGCAGCGTCTCGGTAAAGTTCACTACCGGCACGCCGGCAGCTTCGGCGGCGCGCTTGACGGCCTCGGTCTGAGGCCCTTCAGTCTGCTGGTTATAGGCCAGGAACCGGACTGACTTGGCGCTGACGAGGTCAGTGGTTTCCTTCAACACAGCTGCCGGGACATCGGTTTCCTCTTCGATGGCGGCACTGTAAGCCTCAGGAGTCTTGTTTTCCAGACCTGCTGCTTCCAGCAGGTACAGGGGAACGGGCTCAGTGACAGCCACGGGAGCGTGATCGTTCATCGACTTGACGGCAACAAGTTTTCCGTTGAGTTCGGCGAGCTTGGCCTTGAAGGTGTCCGCGTTGGCCGTGAACGTGGATGCGGATCCCGCGTCGAGGCTGCCGAGCTTGCTTGCAACGGCGTCGGCGAGCTTGCCCATGGTGTCCAGGCTGTACCAAACGTGCTCGTTGAAGTCGCCGTGGTTATGGGTGTGGCCCTCTTCGCTGTGTGCTTCCCCGCTGTGGCCCTCTTCTTCCGGAGCGAGGCCGGAAAGCTCGACGGCGCTGATCATATTCTCGTGGCCAACTTTCGTCTCGTCAGCAATTTTGTGGAGAAACTCGTCGTAGCCTCCGCCGTTCTCCACCACGAGTTTGGCTTTGGAGATCACCAACTTGTCCTGGGCACTTGCCTCGTAGGAGTGCGGGTCCTGGCTTGTCTTGGTGATGATGGCACTTACGTTGACCTTCTCCCCGCCAATGGCCTTCACGACGTCCCCGTAGACGTTCGTGGAGGTGACCACCTCAATGGCGCCGGACGACGACGCATTGTTGGCTCCGGCCGTACCGGCACAGGAAGAAAGCAGGAGGGCAGCAAGGGCTGCTGAAGCGGCCACGGACAGGCGGGCGGCGGAACGACGCACGAAGACCTCGGATCTACTCAAAATGAGAATCAAACACAATTACTGGCAGATTCCAGTGTAACTATAAATGGGAATGATTCCTATTTAGACAAGTCTGGCGTCGACCGAATTGGGTCGACGCCAGACTGGATTCACTGTTTTCTACTGCACTTGCTGGCCTCCGTAACGGCGGATGCCGGTTGCCTGGGTGGCATCCCGAATCTCACCGACCAGCTGTTCGATGACATCCTCCAGGAACAGGACGCCCTGAGTCTCGCCGCCTGCTCCGACAACACGGGCCAGGTGCGAACCTGTGCGTTGCATGACTGACATTGCCTGCTCGATCTCGTCATCCGGCGCAAGGTTGGCCAATGACCGGATGCGGCCCTCGGCGATAGGATGGCGTCGGCCCTCGTCCGGAATGGACAGGATGTCCTTCACGTGCAGATAACCAGCGAGTTCGCCGTCGTCGTCGACCATCGGGAACCGTGAGAATCCGGTGCGTCTGACCGCTTTCTCCAGATCCACCGGAGTGGAAGCAGTCTTCAGCACCACCAGCTTGTCCAAGGGAACCATGATGTGCGACGCCGTATGCTCCGAGAACTCCAAAGCGCCGCTCAGCAGGCCCGCTTCGTCATCCACCAAACCATGGCGCGTGGATTCCTGAACAATCGACTGCACCTCCTCGAGCGTGAACGAAGAGGACACTTCATCCTTGGGTTCGATCTTCATCAGCCGCAGGATGTGGTTGGCCAACCAGTTCAGCGTCCAGATGATCGGGTTCGTCAGCCGGGCGATGAACATCAGTGGCGGCGCCAACAAGAGGGCAGCCTTGTCCGCAACCGAAACCGAGATGTTCTTAGGCACCATCTCGCCAAAGGTGACGTGCAGGAACGTGACGAACAGCAACGCGATGGCAAACGCGATGATGTCTGCCAGTTCAACCGGAACACCAACCAGTTCAAGGGGCTCAGCCAGCAGGTGGTGGATTGCGGGCTCGGCAACTTGGAGGATCAGGAGCGAGCAGACGGTAATGCCCAACTGTGCACAAGCGAGCATCAGCGAGACGTTTTCCATGGCGCGCAGTGTTGTTTGCGCGCGCTTGGATCCGGCTTCGGCCAGCGGCTCGATCTGGCTGCGACGCGCCGACATGACTGCGAACTCGGCACCCACAAAGAAGGCGTTGCCAATCAAAAGCACAACGAGCCAAACGATTCCTACCCAGTCGCTCATACGGCACCTGCTTCATGGCGTGTGCTTCCGGCGTCCGCTGGCAGTGACTCGTCCGTCTCCACGTGATGGAAACAGATCCTGTCAATTCTCCGGCCGTCCATCCTGGTCACGGTCAGCGTCCCGCCGACGGTGTCCACAACGTCACCCGCCTTTGCAATGCGGCCAAGCTGGCTCATGACGTACCCACCCACAGTCTCGTAGGCAGATTCGTCAGGAACAGTGAGGTTGGGGATCTGCTCGGACACCTCGTCCGGCCTCAGCAATCCCGGGAAGTACCAGTCGCCGGATGCACTTTGCAGCACTCCCGGCCGGACCTTGTCATGCTCGTCTGCGACTTCGCCCACGATCTCTTCCACAAGGTCTTCCAAGGTTGCGATGCCCGCCGTGCCGCCGTATTCATCGAGCACGACGGCGAGTTGCAGGTTGCCTTCGCGCAATTCAGAGAGGAGGGCATCCAAATGGATTGTCTCGGGAACCTGCAGGATGTCCGTCATGATCGCGCCCGCCTCAAGCTTGGCCCGCCGCTCCGCAGGAACGGCCACAGCCTTCTTGACGTGGACCACGCCCCGGATATCGTCCGTGGAATCGCCAATGACCGGGAACCGCGAGTAGCCGGTTCGCCGCGCGGCGTCCAGGACGTCAGAGACGGGCTGGTCGGCGTCGATGGTTTCCATGCGGATGCGGGGCGTCATGACGTCCGCTGCCGTACGGCCGGAGAAGTTCAGGGTGCGGGCAACGAAGTTGGCCGTCCCGGCGTCCAAGGTTCCCAGTTCGGCCGAGCGCCGCACCAAGGATGCAAGCTCCGCAGGGGTCCTTGCTCCGGAGATCTCTTCCTTGGCTTCGAGGCCGAACAGGTTCAGCACCTTGTTCGAGAAACCGTTCAGGACCACGATCGCCGGCTTGAACACGGCCGTGAACATCAGCTGGGGGCGGGCCAGGCGTTTGCCCAAAGGGAAAGCGAGGGCGATGGCCATGTTTTTAGGGACCAGCTCGCCCAGAAGCATCGACAGGAGCGTGGCGAATGCCATGGCAACAATCAACGCGACCGAATGCGCCAGCTCGGGGGCGAGGCCCAGCAGTCCGAGGGGCCCTACGAGTAACTGCCCAACAGAGGGCTCCATCACGAAACCTGTCAGCAGCGTGGTCAGCGTGATGCCCAGCTGACAACTGGAGAGCTGCGTGGAGAGCGACTTGAGGCACTTCAGCAGCGGAGCGGCAGCGTGGTCGCCGTTGTCGACCGCGCGCTGAACGCTTGCTTGGTCCAGAGCAACAAGGGAAAACTCAACTGCTACGAAGAAGCCGGTGCCAAGAATCAAGGCAAAGCCGGCAAGGAGAAGAATCCATTCCACTTAGCGCATCACTCCAAGAGTGGGCGCCTGCAACGGGGAAGATGCCTTCGGCGCGGGAATTCGCCCCGGCGGAGGCTGGTCGGGTCCCGCGGACGCATGGTCTGCGGCACCACCGGCTGTGAGGGCCGGCGCGTGATGGGCATGTGAACGGGTGTTGCCGGCTCGACGGGCGCGCTGTGCGGGGTTGCCAGTTTGGCTCCCCCGACAGTTCCCAGGCCGGCACCTAGATTTACTGTCCATAAGAATTTCAGTCTACAGTCCACCCGGCCGGGCCGCCTCGCTGGCGTCACGTGCGCTTACATGAATGAGGGACATACTCATTAAGTCAGCCGCAACATGATTTAGGTCACCACTATTGGCAGTTAACCAACGATCCTAACTAGACTGACATGGGTCTGAGTTCGCGGGACCCGGACCCTGGCCCATCGTTGTGGAGAGCATCTGTGGCCAGCGGGAAAACAACACTCATGGAAGAGGCGTATTTCAAGTGCCAGAGCAGCCCAGCCACCGTCTACCAGAGGAATTTGGCGGAAACGAGTGGCTCGTTGACGAATTGTACGAGCGGTACCAACAGGACAAGAATTCGGTCGACGCCAAGTGGTGGCCACTCTTCGAGTCCTTTGCTTCCGGTGACGGCACTTCTTCCAACGGATCCTCCGCAGCTGCATCAGCTGCCAATCCCCCCACCCAAGTACTTCCCGTGGTAGCTCCGGCTGCAGCGGCACCGGCACCGACGCCGGCCGCTCCCCCAGCTGCCCCCGAGGCTGCACCGGCGGCGCCCGCCCCGGCGAAAAAAGCACCCGCCACGGTTGCCCGGGACGGAGCAAAGAAGCCCGTTGCCGGCACCACGGCCCAGCCCATCCCGGCGCAGCTGCCTAAGAGCACCAAGGCTCCCACAGCACCTGAGGAAGACGTCGTTTCCGTCCTCCGCGGCCCGGCCAAGGCCATTGCCACCAACATGGTGACCAGCTTGGAAGTGCCCACCGCCACGAGCGTCCGGGCAGTTCCTGCCAAGCTGCTCATCGACAACCGAGTGGTCATCAACTCAAACCTTGCCCGCGCCCGCGGCGGCAAGGTCTCCTTCACCCACCTCATCGGTTACGCGGTTGTCCGCGCGCTCTCCCAGTTCCCCTCGATGAACGTCTACTACGACGAGATCGACGGCAAGCCGAGCGCCGTGCAGCCGGCTCACGTCAACTTCGGCATCGCCATTGACATGCCCAAGCCCGATGGCACCCGCCTCCTGATGGTTCCGAACATCAAGAAGGCCGAGACCATGGACTTCGCCGAGTTCTGGCACACCTACGAGGACCTCATCAAGCGCGCCCGCAACGGCAAGCTGACTGCTGACGACCACGCAGGCACCACGGTCTCCCTGACCAACCCCGGCGGAATTGGTACGGTCCACTCGGTGCCGCGCCTTTCCAAGGGCCAAGCTGCCATCATCGGCGTCGGCGCCCTTGACTACCCCGCCGAGTTCCAGGGCGCGAGCGAGAAAATCATCGCCCAAAACGCCATCAGCAAGATCCTCACCCTGACGTCCACCTATGACCACCGGGTCATCCAGGGCGCAGGCAGCGGCGAGTTCCTCAAGCTTGTCCATCAGCTCCTTCTCGGCGCGCAGAACTTCTACGACGAAATTTTCGAAGCCCTGCGCATCCCGTACGAGCCTGTGCGCTGGAGCCCGGACCTCCAGGTTGATCCTGCAGACGAGATCAACAAGGTTGCCCGCATCCAGCAGCTGATCCACTCATACCGCGTGCGTGGCCACCTCATGGCTGACACCGATCCCCTGGAGTACGTGCAGCGCAAGCACCCTGACCTTGACGTCCTGACGTATGGCCTGACCCTCTGGGACCTGGACCGCGAATGGCCCACCGGCGGGTTCGGCGGCAAGCCACAGCTCAAGTTCCGCGACATCCTTGGCGTGCTGCGTGACGCGTACTGCCGCACCACGGGCATCGAGTACATGCACATCCAGGAACCGGCGGAACGCAAGTGGTTCCAGGATCAGTTGGAACACCCGTACTCCAAGCCCAGCCGTGAGGAGCAACTGCGCATCGTCTCCAAGCTCAACGCTGCGGAGGCATTCGAGACCTTCCTTCAGACCAAGTTCGTTGGCCAGAAGCGCTTCTCCCTTGAGGGTGGCGAGTCGCTGATTCCGCTGCTTGACGCCGTTATTTCGGACGCAGCCGACGACGGCCTGGACGAGGTTGCCATCGGCATGGCCCACCGTGGCCGCCTGAACGTGCTGACCAACATCGCCGGCAAGACCTACGCGCAGGTCTTCCGTGAGTTTGAGGGCACCCAGGACCCACGCTCGGTCCAAGGTTCCGGTGACGTCAAGTACCACCTCGGCACCGAAGGAACCTTCACGTCGGACAACGGCAAGCAGACCAAGGTCTACCTCGCCGCCAACCCGTCCCACCTGGAAGCAGTGGACTCCGTCCTGGAGGGCATCGTCAGGGCAAAGCAGGACCGCCTTGACCAGGGCGAGTCGTTCCCGGTCCTACCTATCATGGTCCACGGTGACGCCGCCTTCGCCGGCCAGGGTGTTGTGGCTGAGACCCTCAACCTCTCGCAGCTGCGCGGTTACCGCACCGGCGGTACTATCCACGTGATCGTCAACAACCAGGTTGGCTTCACGACGGCACCGTCATCCTCACGTTCGTCCACGTACTCCACGGACGTAGCCAAGATGATCCAAGCACCGGTGTTCCACGTGAACGGCGACGACCCCGAGGCCGTAGTGCGCGTTGCGCAGCTCGCCTATGAGTTCCGTCAGCGTTTCCACAAGGATGTCGTCATCGACATGGTCTGCTACCGCCGTCGTGGCCACAACGAGGGAGACGACCCCTCGATGACCCAGCCGCTCATGTACAACCTGATCGAAGCCAAGCGCTCCGTTCGCAAGCTGTACACCGAGTCACTCATTGGCCGTGGCGACATCACCGAGGAAGAAGCGGAGCAGTTGCTCCGCGACTACCAGGAGCGCCTTGAGCGCGTCTTCGCTGAGACGCACGCTGCACAGACCTCGCCGATCCCGATCATCACGGCGGACTCTGCTGCTGTCTCGGACATCGAGCGTCCCATTGCCCAGCAGGCTGACTTCGGCACCAATTCCCCGGCGTCCACGGCGATTTCCGCTGAGACCCTTGCCCGCATCGGGAAGGCGCACCTGGAAATTCCGGAGGGCTTCACCGTTCACTCCAAGCTCAAGCAGCTCCTGGAGAAGCGCGAGCAGATGTCCCGTGAAGGCGGCATCGACTGGGGCTTCGGCGAAATCGCAGCTTTCGGCTCGCTGATCATGGAAGGTGTGCCTGTTCGTTTGGCCGGCCAGGACTCCCGCCGAGGCACGTTCGTGCAGCGTCACGCCGTGTTCCACGACCGCGCCAACGGCAACGAATGGCTGCCCCTGGGTAACCTTTCCGACGACCAGGCCAAGCTGTGGATCTATGACTCCCTGTTGTCCGAATACGCAGCCATGGGCTTCGAATACGGCTACTCTGTGGAGCGCCCCGACGCCCTGGTTCTCTGGGAAGCCCAGTTCGGTGACTTCGTCAACGGTGCCCAAACCATCATTGATGAGTTCATTTCCTCGGCCGAGCAGAAGTGGGGCCAGCGCTCCTCGCTGGTGCTCATGCTCCCGCACGGCTACGAAGGCCAGGGGCCGGACCACTCGTCGGCACGTATCGAGCGGTTCCTGCAGATGTGCGCCGAGGACAACATGATTGTGGCCAACCCCACCACCGCTGCCTCGCACTTCCACCTGTTGCGCCGCCAGGCGTACAGCCGTCCGCGGAAGCCATTGATCATCTTCACGCCCAAGCAGCTGCTCCGCCTCAAGGGTGCCGCTTCTGCGGTTGAGGACTTCACCACGGGCGGCTTCAAACCTGTCATTGGTGATCCGGAAGTACAGCCGGCCAACGTGGACCGCGTCATCCTGGTGTCGGGCCGTTTGTACTACGACCTCCTGTCCAACCGCCAGAAGTCCGGCGATACCTCGACGGCGATCATCCGCGTAGAGCAGCTGTACCCGCTGCCCAAGGCAGAGATTGATGCCGAGCTCGCCAAGTACCCGAACGCTGACATCGTTTGGGCACAGGACGAACCCGCCAACCAGGGCCCGTGGCCGTTCATGGGCCTGAACCTGGCACCGGAGCTTGACCGCAAGCTTCGTCTCGTGTCGCGTCCGGCTTCGGCATCCACGGCTGCCGGTTCCATGAAGCGCCACGCCGTTGAACAAGATGCCCTGATCAAGCAGGCGTTCGAACGCAAGTAAGCGAAACTGCCCGGCCTGAGGAGCGATGAGCGCGCCTCAGGCCGGGCAGTTCTGTTTAATGGGACAAGTACCCGGTTCCCGAACCGGCCGATGATCCGGAAACCGTGCAAGGACCGTAACGAGTGTGAAGAGGTAACCGTGGAAGACAGGAAGCTGCGCATCGCGGCTGTAGGAGATGAACTGCTCGCGGGCCTGGGGGATCCCCGCGCATTGGGTTGGCTCGGACGAGTGCTGGCCCGCACGCCCCAGGACGCCGTCGTGGTTGAGAGTTTCCCGCTCCCCTGCCCCATGGAAGGCACTGAGGGCCTCGCCGCCCGCTGGCAGGATGAAGCCGGCAGGCGCTTCAGTGATACGCATGAGAATCGATTGGTCATCGGCCTTTCGGGACGCGACCTCGAGTTTGGCCTGTCTACGGCGCGTAGCCGCTTGAATCTTGCCAACATCCTTGACGGTGCTTCGCACAGCAGCGTGGAAGTCTTTGTGGTGGGCCCTCCCCCCACTCTTGATCCCGCTCGCAACAAGCGGCTTGCCGAACTGAATACTGCATTTGCCGATGTCACCACCCGGCGGAACCATCACTACGTTGACACGTTCTCCCCGCTGCTCAATCATGAGCAGTGGAGGACGGACCTCGCAGCCAATGGGGGAACACCGGGCCAGGCCGGCTACGGATTGATTGCGTGGCTTGTTCTGCACCGCGGCTGGTTCCAGTGGCTTAATATCGCTCAACCGGAGTAGCGGCGCTTAGGCGCTTCCGCCCCTCTCGCCTTCAAAGCATTGCCTCCGGGCTAAACGCGATATATCGTGTTGATTATCAACGCGATATATCGCAATCTGGAGGGATCATGTCTGACGAACTATGGACCGTGACGGGCCCGCAAACCATTGATGTAGAGAATGTCCGCTCTCTCAAACTGGGCATCGTAAAGGGCCGCTTTGATGTCGTGACCCACGACGAGCCTTTCGTCCGCATCGAAATCAGCGAGATTACCGGCGACCCGCTGACGGTCACACTGGTTGACGGAAGGCTTGAAGTACGCCACCAACTCCAAGGACCGCAGGGCTGGTTCCGCAACCTGATGGGTACCGTCAACAACACGAGCACCAACTCGGTGATCGTCGGCATTGCGCTGCCGCCCGGCGTCGATGTCGAGGCAGGAACGGTAAGCGGCGACGGCATGGTCTCGGGCATCAGCGGCCGCACCCGACTGAACACGGTTTCCGGTTCTGTCCTGGCGGACGGCACCAGCGGCGAGCTGCACGTAAACACAGTCAGCGGCGAGGTCATCGCCAGAAACCACGACGGCGTCCTGACCGCCAAAAGCGTCTCTGGCGAAGTTACCGCCTCGGGCAAGTTCAAGAACGTCCGGGCGAGCACCGTGAGCGGCGACCTCAGCTTCGATCTCCAGGACTACACCAACGACCTCGGAGCCAACTCAGTCTCCGGCGACCTCACCATTCGCCTTCCGCACGATGTTGGCTTGGACATTGTGGCAAAGTCGGCCAGCGGGACCGTGGTGATCGATGACCAAATGTACGCCCAGCCTGGCAGCAACGTTCACACCATCGTCGGCCCCGATGAAAAGCTGATGCTGGTGCGGACCAACACCGTATCGGGCAAGACCTACATCATTCACGGTTCAGCGCCCGCACCGGAAAACGGCCACCCTGTCCCCGGGGAAGCGGGTCTCTGATGCCTCCGGTGTTCGCGCATGGCGCCCTGCGGCTGTACCTGCTTGCGTTGCTCGAGGCAGGTCCGAAGCACGGTTACGAGCTGATCAAGGCATTGGGTGAACGCTTCGGCGGCACTTACTCCCCCAGCGCCGGAACCATCTACCCGCGCCTGGGCAAGCTGCAGGAGGAAGGCCTCGTCGCCACCGAGACCGAGGGACGTCGCACCAAGTACCTCATCACGGATGCCGGCCGCGCCGAGCTGGACAGCCGTCGCCAGGAGCTGGCCGACGTCGAAGACACCATATCGGCCTCCGTCAGGCGGCTCGCCGACAACCTGCGGGAGGACATCAGGACCAATATGCGTGGCCTACGGGCAGATCTCGCGGCCACCGCTGAGGCTGCCCGCACCAGCGCATCTTCGGCTACGTTTCGGAGCAGGACAGCGGGCTACACTCCCGAAGGCCAGCGCATCCTCAAGGAAGCGGAATTATTGGTTCAGTCGTTCAGGGACGACATCCGTGTTGAGTTACGACACCACGGAGCCTCGCACCCACTGACTCCCGTAGCGCTTGAAACCGTGCGTACTGTGTTGGACCAAGCCCGTATCTCGATCAGGAATTCTCTGCAAAGCTAACCACCTGGCTGGCTCCGAAATACCCCAATACCCGCCCGGTTCGCGGCGCAGCACCCGGATGTGCGAAACTGAGGGGCAGCTTTATTGAGTATCAATCCTTGAAGGAGGCCAGCTATGAGCAAGCGTGCACGTAAGCGTCGTGACCGTAAGCGCGGCGGCGCTAACCACGGCAAGCGTCCCAACACCTAAGCCATCGGCTTAGCGTTACAGGCTTAAAAGCGAAGGCCCCGGAAACCATGCGGTTTCCGGGGCCTTCGATGTTAAACCTGAATAAGTGGAATGGGAGCTGGATCAGGCATCCACAGGTTTGATGGAGTGAATCCTGTCAAGGATGGAATTTTTCAGGTTCTCCGGCGCAGACTCCGTGCAGGACCGCTTGACCATGGTGCGGATGAGGCACTCAAGGTCATACTGCTCGGCACATTCCTCGCAGGAGTCCAAGTGTTGCTTGATCTCAGTTAAATCCTCGCGGGTCAACGCGCCATCGAGGTACTCGTAGATCCGCTGCATTCGCGTATCGTCGCAATCGCCCAATCCCTGGCAGTCGCTCATTTCTCTTTCTCCTGATTGTTGCTTCCGGCCGCGGCCTGATCTTCGGTATGGGCCCTGAAGCCCCGTTCGGCGGCGTAATCCGCCAGCATGTCCCGCAACATCTTCCTGCCGCGGTGCAACCGTGACATGACCGTGCCGATCGGGGTATTCATAATTTCTGAAATCTGCTTGTACGCGTAACCTTCGACGTCCGCGAAGTAGACGGCCAGCCGGAACTCCTCCGGGATCGACTGCAATGCGTTCTTCACGTCGGAATCAGGGAGGTGGTCAAGAGCCTCGGTCTCCGCGGACCGTAAACCAGCCGAAGTATGCGACTCTGCCTTGGCCAACTGCCAATCCTCGATCGTGTCCGAGTTGGACTGCAGCGGCTCACGCTGCCGCTTCCGATAAAGGTTGATGTAGGTGTTGGTCAGGATGCGATACAACCAGGCTTTGAGGTTGGTCCCCGGCTTGTACTGGTGAAAAGCAGAAAACGCCTTGGTGTAAGCCTCTTGAACCAGGTCTTCAGCATCGGATGGGTTGCGTGCCATCCGCATGGCTGCCGAATACAGTTGGTCCACGTACTGCATGGCGTCGCGTTCAAAGCGCGCACGCCGCTGTTCTGGAGTTTCCGTAGCAGGATCGACGTCGGTTACAGCCGCCGCGTCGTCGGCGCCGGTTGCCTGGTACATGGCCGCTGCGGCCGGTTCAGTGGTGCTCATCGTTGCCAAGTCTACTGTCAGCTGCCGGGATTCCGGCTGCATCCCATACGCAGGCTCCGGTGGAACCACCCGGTCCTTAACCAAAGTCAAAAAACCAACTCCGTTCAACAGGCGGCAAACACGATGCCGCAGTCCGGTCTCCACCGCACCTGAAGTTCACAACGGCTGCTGCTGGGTAAATATTCCGCAAAAGTGCAAGACTAGAGCAGACTGCACCCCTTGAACACAACACTTATCGAACTATTGTGGCAAGCCATCCAGGAGGCAAGACATGTCTGTTATCCGTTTTCTCGCACGTCCCATGCTCGCGTCGAGCTTCGTCGTCGCAGGGCTGGATAAGCTAAGGAACGCGGACGACACAGCGAAGCAACTCTCGCCAGTCCTTCGCCGTGCCTCGGAATCCCTTCCCTTCAAAGCTGATGAAAAGACCCTGGCGCGCGTCATCGGCGGGGCGCAGCTGGGCGCCGGAGCCTTGCTCGGACTCGGCAAGCTCTCCCGTTTCGCCGCCACGGTCCTGGCTGTGACATCGGCATTGAACTCCTACGTGGAGTGGCGGTCCGCCGATATCAGCACTAAGGAAGGCCGAAGTGCCCGCAAAGCCCAGTTGCTGAAGAACATTTCCCTCACGGGTGGTGTGCTTCTGGCCTCTGTTGATACCGCGGGCCAGCCCAGCATCGCCTGGCGGGCGGAGCACCTGGCTGCCGATGCCAAAAAGGTGACGGGCAAGCAGATCAAGCGTGCAGACAAAGCAGTTCGCAAGGCCGTTGACAACGCAGTTGGAGCATAAGGAAGCATGACCGGTACCACCGCCGCAAACACCGAATCAACCAAAGCCGCCACCATGCTGCCACTGTGGCCCGCCCCGTACGCCAAGGGGCCCGTGGACGCAACGGTGACGGTCCCTGGTTCAAAGTCGCTGACCAACCGGTTCCTGGTGTTGGCCGCACTGGCGGATGGTCCTTCACGGCTGCGGGCTCCCCTTCATTCCCGCGACTCTGCGCTCATGATCCAGGCCCTCCGACAATTGGGGGCAAGCGTCACCGAGGTATCCGGGGACGGCTCCTTCGGACCGGACCTGGAAATTACGCCCATGGATCCCGCCGCAACAGGGGCTGAAACGGCAATTGACTGCGGGCTGGCCGGAACTGTCATGCGGTTTGTTCCCCCGCTGGCTGCGCTACGCAACGGCGCTACAGTCTTCGACGGCGATCCCCACGCCCGCAACAGGCCCATGGGAACCATCATCGAAGCGTTGATCGCCCTCGGCGTGCCAGTGGCAGCAGACGGCGGCAGGACGCCGTCGTCCCTTCCCTTCGCCGTAGAGGGTACCGGCCAGGTCCGGGGCGGCCACCTTGTGATCGACGCCAGCGCCTCATCACAGTTCGTTTCCGCGTTACTGCTGGTGGGTGCCCGCTTCGTTGATGGCCTGCACCTGGAACACGTGGGCAAACCCGTGCCCAGCTTGGACCACATCACCATGACCGTTGAAGTCCTCCGGAGCGTCGGCGTCGTCGTGGACGATTCCGTGCCCAACCACTGGCGGGTCTCTCCCGGACCCATCCGCGCTTTTGACCAGCGGATCGAACAAGATCTTTCCAATGCAGGGCCTTTCCTCGCCGCTGCGCTGGCCACACGCGGCACCGTCCGCATCCCCAATTGGCCGGCCGGGACCACACAAGTGGGCGACCAGTGGCGAACCATCCTGACCACCATGGGAGCAGAAGTAACCTTCCAGGACGGAACACTGACAGTGACCGGCGGGGCAGAAATCAAGGGTGCCGACTTCGACGAAACAAGCGAATTGGCACCCACTGTTGCCGCGCTGTGCGCATTGGCCAGCAGCCCCTCCCGGCTGACCGGTATTGCCCACCTCCGCGGGCACGAAACGGATCGGCTCGCCGCGCTGGTTGCCGAAATCAACGGCCTCGGGGGCGACGCGGAAGAGACCGCCGATGGCTTGGTGATCCGCCCGGCCGCCCTGCACGGCGGTGTGGTCCACAGCTACGCCGACCACCGCATGGCTACTGCCGGTGCGATCCTTGGGCTCGCCGTCGAAGGCGTACAGGTTGAGGACATCGCTACGACGTCCAAGACCATGCCGGAGTTCCCACAGATGTGGGAGGCAATGTTGCAGCCAACCGATGCCAATGCCGACGCCGATGAGGCCAGCAACTGACCATGGGCCGTGACGCACGTTCCTGGGACGAATCCGACGTCCGGATCCGTCCCAGCAAAAAAGGTTCCAGGCCCCGTACCAAGGATCGCCCCAGCCACGATGACGCCGTCATAGGCAGGATCATCACAGTGGACCGCGGACGGTACAGGGCAATTGTTGGCGAAGATTCCGCCGACGAACGGATAGTTATCGCAGCCCGCGCCCGCGAACTGCGGCGCAACCCCGTTGTCCCCGGCGACTTTGTCGCCTTGGTGGGTGACGTCTCCGGGTCTCCCGATACCTTGGCGCGCCTGGTCCGGGTGGAAGAGCGGAAGACCCTCCTTCGCCGGAGTGCCGACGACACGGACCCCATCGAACGGGTGGTCGTGGCCAACGCCGATCAGCTCGTGGTGGTCGTTGCGGCGGCCAACCCGGAGCCACGCACCGGATTCATTGATCGCGCCTTGGTTGCAGCGTATGACGCCGGCATCGAGCCGTTGCTGCTCATCACCAAGGCGGATGTGAAGGACCCGGCGGAACTGCTGGCCAATTACCTGAGTTTGGATTTCCCCGTGATCATCAGCCGCACGGCTGACTCCGAGGCCGGCGGCATCGATGCCCGCTCCGATGACGGACTCTCCGCCCGCCTGGACAAGGACGCCGTATCCCAGCTCCGCTCACACTTGGGTGGCAAAGTCACCGTCATGCTCGGCCACTCCGGTGTAGGTAAATCCACCATGGTCAACGCCCTGACAGGGGCGGAGCGCGCCACTGGTGGCGTCAACGCCGTAACGGGCCGCGGCAGGCACACGTCATCCTCGGCTTTGGCGCTGAAGCTGGATGACGCTCCGTCCGGCAGCTGGATCATCGATACTCCCGGCATCCGGTCCTTTGGCTTGGCGCACGTGGACCCGGACCGGATTCTGCATTCATTCCCGGACCTTGAGCCCGGCACGGAGACCTGCGACCGCGGCTGCAAGCATGGTGCCACCGCCACGAATTGCGGCCTGGATGCATGGGTGAACGATGGCCATGCAGGTTCGTCAGGAGTGGCGCGACTGGCCTCCTTGCGCCGCTTGCTGGGTGCAGACCCAAGGCTCGAAGCGAAAGAGACCAAGGAATTGGGCACCGTCAACTGATCGTTGCCGGCTTCACGTCCCCACTGCAGGGATTGATTCAGGATAGTTTGGTGGCATGACCCATCCCGTTTCCACCTACAACGATGACCTGCGCCTTGCCCACGTCCTCGCTGATTCAGTCGACGCCCAGACCATGGATCGCTTCAAGGCGCTGGACCTGCAGATCGAAACCAAGCCCGACCTCACGCCTGTCACTGACGCTGACAAAGCCGCTGAGGAAGCAATCCGCGGTCAGTTGTCCCGCTCACGTCCGCGGGACGCCGTCCTCGGCGAGGAGTTCGGGAGCAGCGGTCACGGTTCACGTCGTTGGATCATCGATCCCATTGACGGCACCAAGAACTTCGTCCGCGGCGTCCCGGTGTGGGCAACGCTGATCGCCCTCGTTGATGAAGGCGAACCTGTGGTGGGCGTTGTGAGCGCTCCGGCCTTGGGCAAACGCTGGTGGGCCGCCAAGGACATGGGCGCTTACATGGGCCGTTCCCTCGCTTCGGCAACGCGGCTCAAGGTATCCAATGTTTCCCGCTTGGCCGACGCCTCCATGTCGTATTCCAGCCTCACGGGCTGGAAGGAGCGCGGCAACCTGGATGAATTCATGGGGCTCTCGGAAGACATCTGGCGTACACGGGCATACGGTGACTTCTGGTCGTATTGCCTCGTGGCCGAGGGCGCGGTGGATATCGCGTGCGAGCCCGAGCTGAACCTCTACGACATGGCAGCACTCGTTCCCATCGTTACCGAAGCCGGCGGACGCTTCACGTCGTTGGAGGGCGAAGACGGCCCGTTTGGCGGCAACGCGCTGGCTACCAACTCGATCCTGCACTCCGAGGTCCTGAAGCGTCTCAACCCCGGATTGGACGACCTGCTCTAAGCTTGTTCCCTCGCCTTGCGCACCAAGCGGAGGGCGGAATTTTCGACGGCGGAGGCCCCCGTTAGGGGGGTCTCCGCCGTTTTTTATTCGACATAGCGGGCGTTTCGCAGTCGACGTAACAAAGGACTTAACAAAAGGCGACGGCTTTGGACGGACCCCCGGACGTGCCTTAGCCTTTTTTATAGGTCACGAGTGCCAGTGCTAAACCCCGGTTAGCTGGCCGGCAACCCTCCATTCGCGGCGGGGTGCCCCGGGTGACGACCCGGCCGGTCCGGAACGGATACGGCAAGCGCGGATCCCCCTTTGGGGGTCCCTCTTGAGTGAGGTCCCATGAGCACTATCACGTTCAACTCCAACATCATTCCGTCCTATGTTGAAGATTCCACAGCAGAAACAGCCGCCGCTACGCGTCCGCTTGCGGCGGTCACTGGCGCTGAGCTGCAGGCTCCGCTGATCCAAGGTGGCCACGTCCGCTACGCCAACTTGGACTACGGCGCATCGGCTCCCGCATTGACCATCGTTTCGGCCTACCTCAACGAGGTCCTGCCCTACTACGCCAGCGTTCACCGAGGCGCCGGGTACGCCTCCCAAATCAGCACGTCGGTGTACGAAAACTCACGGAACATCGTCCGTGAATTCGTCGGCGGGCGGGCTGATGACTCCGTGATCTTCACCCGGAACACCACAGACTCCTTGAACCTTTTGGCCGGATGCCTCCCGCACGTGGATGGCGATGTTGCCGGTGAGGTCTTGTACTTGGACATCGAGCACCACGCCAACTTGCTTCCGTGGCAGGGAGTCCCCCACCGCAGCGTCATCGCCGCCACAACCTTGGCCGAGACGCTGGACAAGCTCCGCGTGGAACTCTCCCAGGGTGGAGTGAGCCTGCTCGCAGTCACCGGCGCCTCGAACGTGACTGGCGAGATCCTTCCCATCGCCCAGCTCGCTTCCCTTGCCCACGAATACGGTGCACGGATCGTGGTGGATGCGGCCCAGTTGGCTCCGCACAGACGGATCAACATCGCGGAGGCAGACGTCGACTACATTGTGTTCTCCGGACACAAGCTGTACGCCCCGTTCGGCGCCGGCGTCGTGGTGGGTCGCCCGGATTGGCTCGACGCCGGCATTCCCCATCTGGCAGGCGGCGGCGCTGTTCGTGAAGCCCGCCTGGATTCGGTCAGCTGGGCCACTGGCCCGGCACGGCACGAGGGCGGCTCCCCCAACGTCCTGGGAGCGGCGACCCTGGCGCGCGCCACGCAGGTCCTCGCGGGACTGGACCAGGAAGCCTGGCACGCCCACGAGGCCGCTATCCGCTCTTATCTCGTGGAAGGCCTCGAAGCCATCGACGGCGTGACAGTCCACAAGATCTTCACTGACTCCGTAGACACCATCGGTGTGGTCAATTTCTCCGTGGAAGGATTCGACGCCGGATTGGTGGCCGCTTACCTGGCGGCGGAACACGGTGTGGGCCTGCGTGACGGCCGCTTCTGCGCCCACCCGCTCCTCAAGCGCCTCGGACTCCCCTCAGGGTCCTTGCGCGCCAGCTTCGGCGTCGGCTCCCGGTTGGAGGACGCCACAAGGCTGCTTGCAGGCATCGAAGGCCTCAAGCGCGACGGGCTGGGCTGGGACTATGTGGTGGACGAGGGCCGCTGGGTTCCCGCCAATGACCACCGTAGATACCCGGAGTGGGCGCCCAACACTCCAGGAACTGCGGGCGCAGCGCCCTGCACCGTCGACTAGAAACACTGCGGTAAATTCATAGGGTACTTTTAGCGACCCTGTGAAGGAGCTTTCGTGGCCCTGCGTTCTCCGGCTTCCTCCAGCGGACAGCCACGTACGCCCGGACCAGCCGGGCCGCGTGGTCCAAGGCTCCTTGCGGCCCGCCGGCATGAACTCGGTCAGAGCTTCCAAGACGGCGGAGAACATTATGACCGCGTGCGTCCGGGCTACCCCGCGGATTCCGTGGCCTGGCTGGTTCCTCCCGGGGCGCAGTCCGCGGCGGACCTCGGCGCAGGCACTGGCAAGTTCACGGCCCTCCTGCTCGGCCACGGACTTGAGGTGGCCGCCGTCGATCCTTCCATGGACATGCTGGAGCAATTGCGAAAGACCTACCCCCACGTCAATGCGTTGGAGGGAACGGCCGAGGCAACAGGGCTGGCGGACTCAGCATTCGACGTCGTCAGCGTTGCCCAGGCCTGGCACTGGTGCGAGCCCATCGCAGCGAGTACGGAGATTGCCCGAATCCTGCGGCCGCAGGGAGTGTTGGGGCTGATCTGGAACCAGTTGGACACTTCTGTTCCCTGGGTTCATCGCCTCTCGCGCATCATGCACGCAGGCGATGTCCACAAACCGGGATTCCGGCCAGTTATCGGACCGGAGTTTGAGGGCTTGGAAAGCCACCTGACCAAGTGGCATGACCCATTGTCGCCGGAAGACATCATGGAACTTACCAAGTCGCGCAGCTACTACCTCCGTGCCAACGAGGCCACCCGGGCGAAAGTCATGGGCAACCTCGAGTGGTACCTCTACGAGCACCTCGGGCACACAGCGGGTGAAACACTCCTGGTGCCGTACATGACGCAGACTTGGCGGGCGTTCAAGATCGACCCCGCCGCGCCACGGTAGGCTTGGTGTGTGAAGACCAGTACGCCCTCCTCCTCGATTGAGGACTACGTCAAGGTCATCTACTCCTACACGGAGTGGCAAGACAAGCCGATTACGTCCTCACAGCTTGCCCAGCGACTGGGCGTCGCCAATTCTTCGGTGTCTGAAATGGTCCGCAAGCTCAAGGACCAGGGCTTGGTTGACCACCAGCCCTACAGTGCCATCAGGCTGACACCCGAGGGCATGCGCCTTGCCTTGTCCATGGTGCGCCGGCACCGGCTCATCGAGACGTACTTGGTGAACGAACTCGGCTACAGCTGGGACGAAGTCCACGACGAAGCCGAAATGCTGGAACATGCGGTGTCCGATACTTTCATCGAACGCATGTCCGCCAAGCTTGGCCATCCGGTCCGCGACCCCCATGGGGACCCAATTCCTTCTGCCGATGGCACTGTTGAATTGCCGCATGCTTACCGAATGATCGAGCTCGATCAGGGTCACTCGGGCCGCATCACGCGGATCAGCGACGAGAATCCGGACCTCCTGCGATACCTGGCCGCGGAGGAGATCGCGCTTGACGCACCGGTGGAAGTGGTGGGTCGCAAACCCTTCGGCGGAGCCTTGGTAGTACGCATCGGCAGCGGCGCCCAAGGCCGCGAGTTCGACCTCGCGGACGAGGTCACTTCAGCTCTCTGGGTTCAAAGCGCGGAGACGCACGAAGGCTGCGTTCTTCCCGCCCGCTAACCGGTGCCCCACCCAAGGTCAGCTACGCTGCCCGGCTGCACCGCCGTCGTCGGACGCTGCATCAGGTTCGCTGACAGCGGCGGCCGCCGCCTCGCGGGGCTGGTTTCGGATCCCGACGGCGGACGCCACCGCCCCGATCAGGAACAGTCCCGCTGTGACCACCAAGGCATTGTAGAGGCCCTGCCGGGTAAAGACGGGCCCCACAATCACACCCGCGAAGGCAATCGAAATGAGTCCGGCGATACGGGCTACGGCGTTGTTCACCGCGGAACCAATCCCGGCTTCCTCAGGTGGGACTGCACCAAGGATTGCGGCCGTGAGGGGCGCCACGAGCGTCGCCAAGCCGAGGCCGAAGACAATCTGTCCTGGCAGCACCTGGGTCCAGTAATTGAGTGGTTCCTGAACCGACAAGGACATCAGGAAGCCCGTGCCGCACAGCAAAGGCCCGATCGTCATGAACCATCTAGGGCCGTACTTGCCTGCCAGGCCGCCAAAGTAGGAGGCACTCACCATCAGGATGACGGTGGCCGGAAGCAGCGCCATGCCTGCCACCGTGGCGCCCATGCCGCCCACCTGCTGCAGGTAGATACCTAACACGAAGAAGCCAAGTGAGATGCCGGCATAGATGGCCAGAGTAGAGAGATTACCCCACGCAAAATTGCGGATACTGAAGAGTCTCAGCGGCAGCATGGGTGCGGCAGTGCGGGCCTCGTGGATCAGGAACAGAACCATTGCAACTACGCCCACCGAGAGTGGGGCCCACACTTGGGCGCTTCCCCATCCCATCCTGCCCTGTTCGATGAAGGCATACACCGGCCCGCCCAAGCCGACCATCGCCAGGAAGGCGCCAAGGTAATCAATGTGCTTGCTCTTGTCCCTCGCGGCGTCGGACGCCCGGAGGCCCGCGAGCACGGGCCAGATGGCCACGGCAGGGACGACGTTGATGAAGAAGATCACCCGCCATGAGAGCAGGTCAACAGCGACGCCCCCGATCAGCGGGCCAACAATGGCCGCAGCGCTTGTCCAGCCGGACCATTGCCCAATGGCCTTCGACTGTGCCGGGCCGGAGAACGACGTGATGATCATGGCGAGCGAGCTCGGAACCAGGAGGGCACCTGCGATCCCTTGAAGCGCCCGGGAGACTACCAACACTTCGCCCGTCCACGCCAGCCCGCACATCACCGAGGTAACGGCAAAGCCGGCAAGGCCCCATTCAAGGATCCTTGCCCTGCCGAAATGGTCAGATAGTGAACCGGCAACCAGGATCAATGCCCCCAGTGTGAGCAGGTAGGCGTCCACCACCCACTGTTGGATGACCAGGCCGCCACCCAGTTCCCGCCCTATGGCCGGAAGTGCGAGATTCACCACAAAACCATCAAGGATTGCGATGAAGGAAGCCACAATTGCCACCACCAGCACGCGTTTCTGGAGAGGTGTGCTCGGCGGCAGGACCGCAGCGTCAGTCATGTGCACAGCCTACGCCCGGGAAGTCCCGTATCGTTGAATGGTGATTAGCAGACGTGATGCCGCATTGGCCCTTGATATTTCGATGGAAATGGCCCAACGCCACGGCATTCCGTCCCGCCTCTCCGAGGCCGAACTCCGGGACATCCAGGACAATCCCCCGGCGTGGTTGGTTCAGTCCAGGGCCAACCGCACCGGCAAGCGACCCGTCTGGGTACACCTGACGTGTGCTGTCTGCGGATACACTGAGGCCGTTCGCCCCAAGAAATGGTGGCCGGACTTTTCCTTCGTCTTCTGTGGCACCCACCGGAACAGCGAACTTCCCGAACTGTTCCTCGGCGATGTCCGCAGCGAATATGAAGGCGTGGGAAGCCGTTTCATCGGCGTTGTAGACGTTCGCGAGGGCTAGGCCAGCTGGCTCATTTCGGATGGCACGGCAGTCAGCTTCAGTACTTTGCCTTCCCGGAGCACCGTCAGCGGGAACGGCTGGCCGATAGCCTCGGCAAACAGCAATTTCTGCAAACTTTCAGCACTGGACACCGCACGATCCTGCGCACGCAGCACCACATCCCCCGCTTGGAGCCCGGACAACTCCGCCGGTGAGCCCGGAATGACCTCCACTACTCGCAGGCCTTCCTTCTGCCCTGTCCGCACCACTGCACTGGCATCCAGTGGTATCGGCGTGCTCACCAGGCCCAGGTAGGCGCGGCGCACGCGGCCGTCCCTCAGCAGCGCCGCGATGATGCGCTGGGTTGTGGTGTTAATAGGTACCGCCAGTCCCAGCCCAAGACCCGCAACGGCGGTGTTGATACCCACGATGCGTCCCCTCGTATCAGCCAGTGCACCCCCGGAGTTCCCGGGATTGAGCGCAGCATCGGTTTGAATGACATCCTCGATCACCCGCCTGTGCTCGCCCGCCCTGACGGGGATGGAACGCCCCAACCCGCTCACCACTCCAGCGGTTACCGAACCGGCCAAGCCGAGCGGATTCCCCACGGCGATCACCAGTTGGCCCACCCGCAAGGTATCCGCGTTGCCCAACAACGCCGGTGGCGGGGTGGACTTCAAGCCACGGACGACGGCGAGGTCGGACAGAGGATCTGCGCCCACCAGCTCCACATCAGTGTGCTTGCCATCGGCGAACACTGCCCGGCCGGTCTGGATGCCTGCCACCACGTGGGCGTTGGTCAGCATATACCCGTCGCCGGTGAAGACCACAGCTGAACCACTTCCTCCGCGGACCCGTCCTCGCCGGTCTGTACTTGTCATCTCGATGGCGGCAACGTGGGGCGTCACTGACTCAGCAACGCGTATGACGATCTGCGAGTACGCGTCCAAGGCTTCGTCATCTGATGCCTGTTCTTCGAATGCCGGATTCGTACTCATCACGTGCCTCCTGCCAACTACCTGCCACGCCTTACCTCTAACCTGCGGCAAGGCCCTAACCAGTACAACTGCCAGGCAGTTGCCTGTAGTCCGGAAGTCGCTACGCCGTGGGTGAACGCTCGTGTGTCACGGCAAAAAGAAAGCCCCCGGATCACGAGGATCCGAAGGCTTTCCGGGGTGGAGATGGGGGGAATTGAACCCCCGTACGGCTATGTTTCGGCGCATCTGTTAGGTCTGTACTCCGCATGTTCTAGAGGTTCCTTAGCGATCCTCCCCCGATCCTGCTCTGCCCTTGTTGGCCAGCGCCAACAATAGTTGGCAGCAAAAAGCCCCATCCTCCGCGCTGGAAGATGGGGCTGCTTTTCGGGTTGCTAGTCGCTGTCATCATCGTCATCCTGATAATCAGGATCGCCTACCGTTTCGACATAGTGCGCGGCCTCCCGCATCATCTCGCCAAAGTTGCCTGGCATATTTCCTCCACGCTTGGCCACCGCATCTCCTGCGTCCGCAAGCTCGCGTAGCGTCTGTGAAGCCGAGGCCAAGGCCTGCTCTACGCCACGCCGGCGTGCAGCTTCTAGATCCTCGGATGGTTCGCGCTGAGTGTTCTCTTGGCTCATGGATACCTCGGGCCCCTAGTTAGTCGTCAGAGTTCTTGGCGGCTTCGATAGCTGCGGTGAAGAAGGTCAGAGCGTCCTCCCCCAGCGCGGCGCAAACCGACTCCAGGTCATTGATGGTCATTGGCGCGCCATCGCGTAGACGTTTCCCAAGGTAGCTCTCTGTTAGTCCTGCACGTGAGGCGAGCTCCTTCACTGATATTCGTTGTCGTGCGAGGGCTGCGCGGACTTCTGCCGAAACCGCCCGCGCAAGCGTCCCCGATTCCGGTATTCTCCCAAGTGCCATAAGTTCCATGCTAACTGCTCCCGACACTCAATGTTCGCAACAGGCACCCTCGTGCCAGTCTTGTACATTCTAGCGCGTATATACGCGCTGGGCTTCTATTTTTAACTGATAGATCACTCCATACGATCTATCGTGGCGATTTAAACATGTAGACCCTATGCGACTATGTTTAACACCAGACGATGGCTTAAGCAGAAGGCCACCCCGCCAAGCATGCTCGTAACATGTCGGTGGGGTGGCTTATCGTCTATCTATAGAACATATATTCGAACCTACTACTGGGGGCTACACCTTGAACCGAGAGCAGAACCACCCGCCGTCAATCCGTGACGCCATCAACCTGGAGACAATGACGATCCGGGAGATTGGCGACTTAGCAGAGGCCTATGGAATGAGACTACTGGACGTTTTTACCCTCTAGCCTGCGCTCGGCGCGCTGGATGAGTTCAGTGATGGGCAGATCCAGCGCGTCAGCCATGCTGAAAAGTACGGGTGCGGGGATATCCCTCTCGCCCGAGAGGTAGCGGCTCATGGTGCTGGTCTGCATGCCGATGGCCTGAGCCATATCCTTCTGCTTCATATCCTGCGCAGCCATCTCAGCCTTGACCTGAGTGACGAGAGCGGCCTGGATGTCTGTTCCGTAATTTCCCATGTCCACAATCTAGCGCCCATTTGTGCAGTTAACAAGTCAGTTCGGGAAATTATCTACCAAACTGGGATTCTGGGTGATATTTGCGCGCATACACGCGAGCGCGCAAGTACCACGTAGCAGGACTACTTGGTTTCATCAAATCAGTACTCAGTTTTCGACATACGACTACTTGCACGATTCCCAAATGGGAGCTAAGTTCGATGCATGGGAACCGATCCAGACCGCATCAGCGCGGCGATAAGAACCAACATCGAGAAGGCCCGCGACAACAAGGGCATCACTAAACACGAACTATCCGAACTTACGTGCATACCAAAGAGCACCTTCTACAGGAACATGAAGAACCCCGCAAGGTTCACCATCCTAGAAACAGGCCTGATAGCAGAAGCCCTAGACGTAGGCCTGATTGACATCCTCAGAGTGGAGGACAAGTCATGACAGACCAAGTCTTCCGCACACCAGAGCAAGTAGCCCCAGAGTTGGGGATGAGCAAGACCGAGCTCCGCAACTACTGCCGAATCTCCGGCATCCACACCAGACTCAGCAAGAACCGAATCATGCTACACGAGGACGACGTAACAGCCCTCATCGCATGGGTTCGCGAGCGTAAGAACGCCGCAGCCGACTGGACCAAGGAACCCGAGCAAGACCCCTTCGCCTAAATGGCACCGCCGGCCGCCGGCACGCCGCCCCATTGTCTGGGCAAAACCACACCCCGCACTATTCCCGCTCCAAGGTTCGCCTCGGACGAAGAAACAGGGCGATTTGTTGCGCCCGGAAACAGGTTCGGATGACCATCACCGGCTATCAGAAAAAGATTATGGAAGCCGCCCCGCAGGTGGGCAAGAACAAGGCTGAACGGCTCGCTATCAAGCTCGTCAAACGCCAAGAACGGATGCAGGAGACGTTCGACTTCTACGAATCACTCCGCATCTTCGGCGTCATCACAGACACAACCCCTCGAGACGCCATCCGCAACATCGAACGGCAACAAGAAAAGGAAGCAGCATGAAAACCAATGAGTGGTTCGTACTAGAGGAAACCCCGGCAAGGACGATTGAGATTCGGGCGTGGTCTCCGGGTGACGGGCTGTCTTGCTCAAACCGGACGGTGCGGTCCAAGGTCTACAAGGTTGTCGGCATCACCACCGAAGCGGACAAGGAAGCGCGAGAAGCTGTCCTCGCTGCTCACTGGAACGAGTACCAGGAAGAGCTTGCTCGCCGTGTGAAGGAGAAGAAGGAAGCCCAACTGAGCAAGCTTCCGGAGTCCTTGCGGGAGTCGTTCGTCAAGGCTGCTGAGGCTTCATCCGATGACTGAACTCGCACCCCTTTACAGCCTGATCGATGGCGCAACAGATGAGTACCTGCATGGCAGTACTGACCTTGACTGGATACTGGCCCAGCATGAGGCGCATCCCGGTTCTGTGATCATCATGAAGCGCCGGACCCCAGCCAGTCCGGCAGAGATCAAGGAACGCGACGAGAACTTTGTACCCGGCGACCTAGTGCAAATCTCCGTCGATCATCCTCAGGTTTCCGAGTTCAACGACAGGCAGGGAGTCGTCACCTTTGGGCCTGATGATGACGTTACGCCTGGCTGGATAGTCAGCACCGCGCTTGGTGATATCCGCTGCATAGCCGAAGAGCTCACGATGGTCACCACCCGCGAAAACCGAAGCTGGCCCAACTGATGGCGCATCGTCCCGACGCTATATGCGGAAACAACGATTGTCCTTGCGCCGTCCCTGGCGATGTCTGCGATGAGTTTATCGATTACAGCCCGTCGCCCTATTGCGCCCGGTGCAGTTGGGAGCAGATAGACCACCAGCGCAATCCGCAACATCGAAAAGGAGAAGGCGGTCACCATGCCCGGTGACCGCCTTCAGCAAAACCCATATCAAGGAGAACTTCAATGACGACTATACAAGAGGCTGAGCGCGACGGACTAGCGGCGGTCATTTACGACACTTATTTGAACAACATGGGTGCTGGGCCAAGGGTGTCGCTGAAGGTGACGAACACTGACCTTGCCGAGTCCATTCTTGAGGCTGGTTACCGGAAGCCTCGCATCGTGAGAACTCCGGAGGACCTGGAAGCGCTCCCGTTCGAAGCCGTCATCCGTGACGCTGAGGGGCATGTGCTTGAGCGGTGGGGTGACGCTGCGCATGTGCTGTGGTCAACGCCGGGGTGTAAGTGGTTCGTGCCGGCCACCGAGATCGCCTTTCCGGTGACGGTGCTGTACGAGGTGCAGCCATGAGCCCGAGCCGAGTCCAGCGGAAGCGGACAAAGGGATGGCGGATGCCTGAGAACACCGTGAGCGTATGCCGTCCGGGCCGCTGGGGAAACATCTTCCAGATTGGGTCAACGAACTGGATCCCCGTAGACAGTTCCGGCGCGTGGAGCAAAGAACCTCACCCGCCGCTCACTCGCGAACAAGCCATCCAGTGCTTCCGATACTGCATGGAGTTCAGCCTCCGCGATAACCCGAACTATCTGGAACCGCTGCGAGGCAAGAACCTCGCCTGCTTCTGCCCGCCCAACGTTGCCTGCCACGCTGACGTGCTGCTGGAACTGGCCAGCGCTGAGGACTGGATGACAGTTGGGCGGGAGGTCCTGTACTGGCCTGGCGTCCGGTCCGAACACTACGTACCGAGGCGCGGAACGATCATCGAGGGCGGAATAGCGCTCTTCGGTGGGACGGCATGCGTGAGGATTCGCACCCAGCAGGGACACAGCGACTACATCCAGCTCTCACACATCGAGGACCAGCCATGAGGGCGATGGCGTTTGAGCAGGATAAGGATGCGTGGTTGGAGGATGCGGTGGCGACCATCATCGGGATTGCCGAGAAGCAGGAGACGTTCACGGCTGATGATCTGCGCCGGGAGATGCGTGAGCCGGATGATTCGCATTGGCCTGGGACGGCGTTCACAAAGGCCCGCAGCTTGGGCTACATCGAAGGCTTCGAGGACCGCTATGTGAAGTCAACAACCCCTAGCCGCAATCACAGCGCACTCAAGCTGTGGACGAAGAAGAAGGAAGAGGCAAGGTCGTGATCATCATGATGCTCGCGTTTGTGTGTGCTGCTGGCCCGCTCATGATCCATAAAGCCATGCAGCATGACGCCCGCCTGGAACCTGTGGTGCCGGTGGACTGGGACGCCATCGAAGAAGAAACCCAGACCCGGCATGAGGACGACGCGGATTCCGCGAGAAAGGGCGAGCGATGAGCCGCGCAAGACAACGCATCACAAAGGCGGTTGAATCTCGCGGGTACAAGGTCAAGGAACTGACCTGGGAACCGATCTACAACGCCGGTGAGATGTCCGGGCTGGCTGGCGGCTGGGACCTCGTCCTTGACCGGCCATTCCTCGAACGAACCTTCCCCGGTGATGACATGGGCGCGTTGTCCGTGGAAGAACTGCTGGCGAATATCGACTACTGGCTACGGCCTGCCGACCCATGTGACTGCGACCGTGAGCATTCCGCGATGACTGCGGCCGGGTTGATCAACGACCCACAGAAACCTACGCATGATTCATCTTGCAAGTGGCACATCAAGTACCGGCTGCGTTGGTGGTCGAAGTGATCCGCAACCCTCGCCGCGCCCCTCACATCCGTCAGCGTCCGGCTGAGGGTATGCCGCCAGGTGGTTGGGCTGCGGCTGATTTGAACCTTCCGTGCTGGTGGTACGACCAAGTAGCCAGATGCGCGACCGGCTGCGAATACCCCATCAGCGGCGACCGGCCAACGAACAAGGAGAAGCCATGAGCGACTTCTGGGCACCGAAGAGCTGGCCAGTAGCTCGCAAGCAGCACCAATGCGTGACCTGCTACCGAGCGATTGACCCGGGCGAAAAGTACTGCCGCGGCTTTGGCATCTACTACGGGCAGCCGAACGACTGGAAGCAATGCGCCCACTGTGAAGCGATGCTCCCGTATATCGACTACGACGACACCTACAGCGAAGACGATTACGTGTGCTGGGAACCCGGCAATCTTGAGGAACTACGGGTTCGCGTGCACCTCAATAAGAAGTGGCGCGACAACGCGGGCAACCTCTACCCGATCCCATTCCAGCGAGCCACACCATGACCCCGGATGAACTTGCCGCACTCGCAGTGACATGCCCGCACCTTGCAGCCAAAGCCCGCAACCCCTTGCAAGTTGAACTTGCAACAATCCTCACCAACGCAGAGAAAGAGCAGAGCAAATGAGCAATTGGACGCAGGAGTGGCATGCGAGGATCCATGCGCAGCACGCCGCCGAAGTCGCCGAAGGCTTGCATGACGAGCAATGTGAATGGCGGGCTGTTGGGCATTTCCTTTGCAACTGTTCACCCCGTAAGCGCAAGGCTGAAGGTTACACCGAGCCGCCCGGCGCTTTGGAGTTCAGTAACCCGTCATGCCCTCGCTGCTACACCGAAGTGCAACACGACGGCGACAGCTACCGATGCGATTCCTGTCAGGCGATATGGCCCGACCCGCACGCGCAGGCTGAGTTCTACGACGATCACGGCGAACTCGAAAACATGGATGTCTGGAACGAACGGCAAGCAGCCTACGACGCCGAGCATGCCTGATCTGCTCCCGGGGATGGGCGCGGGCTTCTGGCAACGACAAACCAACCAGTACCCGGGATGTGCATGCCCGCCATCCCGCTACGATCCCCGCACACCCCGCCCCACCAACCCAACATGCCCACAACACGGAGACACCAATGACACATGAACTCAAGTACGAAGTATCCGAACTAGGCGAAGACGGAGACGCCTGGATCGTCAGCCCCGGAAAAGGATGGCTCGGTGGATCCGAAGAGTCCGCCAAGCTCGCCGTCGTGGAATGGCTCCACGAATGCGTGGGAGACGACGCCAACGCACTCGGATACCACGTCGCTGAACTCCTGAAAGTACCGACCACACATTGCTCCCACTGGGCATGGCACACCAACCACGAGGACGATGACCCCGAACTAGTCCGATTGGACAGCGGCCACACCAAAATCGAAACATTCGCAGGCTGGCTATTCTCAGCAACCATCCCAGCCAAGCAGGACACCGGCACCTACCTCGCACGAAAGCAAGCAGCCGATGTGTAGCCTCCAAGAACACACCGAACGCGACACCCGACAACAAACTGCCAAACGGTTAGAACCCATATATGCAGACCTCGCCAAAGAACGAGGCATCCCATACCAAGGCCCCGAACAGGGGCCTTCTTCATTTCCATGCCCGGAAACCCAAGGAGAACAATGAGCACTCACACCTACCCCGAGCTCGAACAAGGCAGCGAGGAATGGCTCCAAGCACGCTGCGGCATCCTCACCGCATCCGTAATCGGCAACCTTGTTTCCTCCCGCCAACCAACAGCAGCCGAAACCGACTGCCCCGAATGCGGCGCCGAAGCAAACAACCCATGCATTGGGAAGCGCTCACCAGAACCGATCAAGACACTCCACCCAGTCCGTGCAGCAGCAGCCCGCGAACTGGACAAGGTCATCACCGCGGACACCACCAGTGAAACAGCGCTAGGCATCATCATGACCCTGGCAGCCGAACGCATCACCGGCTTTGTTGAACCTGTCCAAGTATCCCGAGCGATGGAACGCGGAAGCCTGGATGAGCCGTACGCACGAGACGTCTACTCCACCCACCACGCTCGCGTCACGGAGCTTGGCTTCATGGTGCGCGAGTTCGATGGGTTCAAGATCGGCTACTCACCCGATGGGCTGGTTGGTGACAACGCCCTCATCGAAATCAAGTCACGCGCCCAGAAAGCACAACTCAAGACAGTCCTTGCTGATGAAGTACCCGGCGAGAACATGGCCCAACTGCAAACGGGCCTGCTCGTCTCCGGCCGGGCATGGATCGACTACGTTTCCTACTCCGGAGGGATGAAGCTCTGGACCAAGCGCGTAGACCCGGACCCGAACTGGGGATACGCCATCATGCAGGCCGCCAACCAGGCCGAAACCATCATCGCCAACATGGTCAGCGACTACCTCGAAGCGACTGCCGGCCTGCCCGACACCGAACGCATCGACCACTTCCCAGAGATCGTGATCCACTGATGGCCGGCGCAATGGGATCACACCAATCCGCCCGGGCTGACACCACAACCTGGCTCACCCCTCCATTCGTCCACCAGGCACTAGGGTCCTTCGACCTCGACCCATGCGCCGCACCAAACTGGCCCACAGCCAAACGGCACATCATCCAACCTGACTGCGGAATGATGGCGGACTGGGAGGGCCGGGTTTGGCTCAACCCGCCGTATAAGTCCCGGAGGGACGAACCGTGCCCGGGGATGTGTCCACGTGGAACGCACGGCAATGACGCGTGGGATTGGCTCGCGAAGCTCGCCGAGCATGGGCAGGGCACAGCGCTCATCTTTGCCCGCACCGAAACGGCCGGGTTTGTGGAACAAGTCTGGAAGAAAGCCACGGCCGTCAAATTCCTCTGGGGACGTCTGCATTTCCACTACCCAGACGGCACGCGGGCACCGGCCAACAGTGGCGCACCCAGCGTGCTCGTGACATACGGCCCAGAAGACGCCGCCCACCTCGCCAAGTCCGGGCTGGCAGGCACCTACCTACGAATCAGGGAGTAATCCATGGACATCTCGAAGGCCCTTGTGGCCAAGTCCGACCAATTAAACGCCTCGGACCTGAGTGGCGCGCCCATCGTTGCGACCATCGAAGCCGTGCGCCAAGGCGACGCGGCCAAACCAGTAATTGTGGAGCTCGTAGGCATGAAGGGCAGGCCATGGAAACCATCCAAGGGCATGCTGCGGGTTATCGCCCACGCTTGGGGTGTTGAGTCAGACGCCTGGGTTGGCCGCCTCGTGAAGCTCGTCAACAACCCCGAGGTCATCTACGCCGGCGAGAAGGTTGGCGGCGTGGAAGTTGTTGCTATGTCGCACATCGCCGCTGACTTCACCATCCCCGTCCGCATCAGCCAAAAGAAGGTCAAGCAACACACCGTGACCGTCCTGGCCGAACCGCAGACCGAACCGTGGCGGGCCCAATGGCAGGCAATCACCAACGCACTAACCGCCGCCGGATACGAAGGTGACGGACCCGCCATGCTCGCCACCGCCGGGCAAATCATCGGCACCACATGGGAACACCCCAACAAAATCAGCCCCGAAGACGCACAAAAAATCCTCGCAGCAGTCCGAGAAGACAACCACCAGGAGCCCACCGAATGAGCAAGATCAAAGAAGAAGGCCTCGTGAGCGTCAGTATCCACGCTGGCGAACTGGTAAACACCGGCCACGCAAACGATGACACCCACCAATTCCGTATGGGCTACACCAACTTCATCCACATCACACCCGAAACCGCCCAACAGTGGATCGACACACTCACCACCATCACAAAGGAAGCCTGCGAATGAGCGCTTTCGAGGTCAACAGCGAGGTGACCATCAACCATGCCGAGTTGGGCAGTGAAGTCTGGGAATGGGGATCTGACGAACAAGCAGCGTTCCTCATCAGCCTCGCCTACGCCTTCCGCGCCGACCCGGGAAGCAGCCTCATCCAGTTGCACTACGTCGCCGACGAGATCCGCAAGAGCCCGGGTGGCCTCGGAGCTGTCCGCTGGTTCAACGACCACCTCACCGAATATCTGAAGGACACCGGCGCCCAATGGCTGAAGTAATCATCACCGGCAACCTTGGCAATGACAGCGAGCTGAGGTACACCCCCAGCGGATCCCCGAAACTCACCTTCAGCGTCGCCGACAAGAAATCGAAACGCAAAGACGACGGCTCATGGGAGGACGTCTCCAAGCAGTGGTTCCGCTGCGAATGGTGGGGCGGCATGGCAGAACAGTTCGCCAACGACCTACTCAAAGGCGTCAGGGTCAAGGTTTACGGTACCTACCACGACCGAGCGTATGAGCAGAACGGCGAAAAGCGGATCTCCAAAGACGTCAAGGTGTCTGCTGTCGAGATCCTGACCAGCCTCAAGGATCGGCAGAAACTCGCCAGCCAGAACCAGCCGCCCGAGCAGCCTGACGGCGGCAACTGGGGCACACCACCTGACGTCGAACCGCCCTTTTAGACCCACCACCCAAGGAGAAACATGAAGCAGACCACCAAAACAGTCCTTGCCATCGTCGGCGTCATCGTCGGCATCACCCTCATCGGATGGGCAGGCTGGGCAATCAGCGTCGCAGTGTCCGGGCCGAAAGGTCAGGGTGACGCCATCAAGACCAAGAACAGCGCCGAGAACTGGACCCGCGCACAAGCCAAGTTCGAAGAGCTCCACCAAAGCATCCAGTCCGCGGACAAGAAGACTGAGCTCGCCGCCGAGCGCCTGAAGGTCAACCCGAACGATCTGACCCTTCAGCAGCAGCACGCCGGCGTCCAGTCCGGATGCATCGGTCTCGTCGCCGAGTACAACGCCGAGTCCCGCAAGTTCCTGTCCGAAGACTTCAAGTCCATCGATCTCCCGTACCAGATCGACACAACCGCCCCCGCATTCGACTGCAAGTAGGAGACACCATGAAGACCATCGCAAAAGCAGCAGCACTCGCCCTCGTCGCCGGCCTCGCACTCACAGGCTGCACCGGCACCGAGAACCAGGAACGCAAAGCCGCCCAGCAGGCAGCACAGATCAAAGACTCACTGGAGAAGAAGAACCTCGAAAAGAAGCGGGCCCGCGAGGAAGACCCCGACTCCATCCGCTACCTGTACCTGATGAACTTCGGCCAGATCGTCGGCTACTACGTCACCAAGGGCAAGATTAGTTCCAACGGATCCCAGATAGGACCGGAAAGCGAGATCCTTTACGCCCACAGCGCCCCGAACGTTGTGGACTCTGCGAAGGATGACGGCACGTATGGTGCTGGCGACCCGGGCATCTTCTTCTTCACCACGGATGACGTCATGGTTGAGACCAGCCTGGACTACATCCAGTCAGACCAGCCGCTTGCCATTGACGTCCCCCGCCTCCGCAAATGAAAGCCTGGCTTTGCCGGCGTGGATGGCATGGATGGGACACATGGCTTTGGTGGACCGGTCATCGGTTCATCGTCCGTAAAAGAATGCGCACGCTCTGACTGTGACGCAGTAACCAACAGTAACTAACTCAAGCCGCCAGTGAGCGGCTTTTTTGATGCCCCGCGGCGCCCGGTCATCACAGCCGGGCGCCGCACCGAAAGGACCCCATTGAACATCGCTCAACAACTCATCGCCCAGCACCAAGTCTCCGTCATCCTCTTCTCCAAGCCGCGCTGCGTCCAATGCAACGCCATGGCTAAGAAGCTCGAGAAGCACGACATCCCGTTCCACAAGGTTGACGTCAGCCAGGACCCTGCAGCGTTCGAGTTCGTCAAGTCCCTCAACTACGCACAAGCCCCGGTCACCTACACCAGCGGCGACGAGCACTGGGGCGGTTACAACCCCGCGAACGTCGAAGCCCTCGCTACACCAGCAGCCGCATGACCCGGGCGACGTCCACCGCTTGCTGCTTTCTATGCCGCGGCCCACACGGCCTCTGTCTCAACCACGGCTGCGAACACCACGTCATCGCGGACAAGCAAGACGAAGCCAACGAACGCGCACGCCGCACAGTCCGCCGCCCCACCGAAGACCAAGCCATCAACAACGTCATGCGCGCCCAACGACAACGCACACCGAAACGCCCATTCAACTACCCCAAGGAAGAACGATGACAAACCAACGACTTCAACAAGCAACCCGGGAAGCCTGCACCGACGACCGCCACGGCAAACCAAGCCCAGGCTCCGGACGACACAAAACAATCGACCGTGACAAAGTCCGACAACTCACTGAGCAAGGCCGCACAGCCGAACAAATCGCCGAACAACTCTGCTGCTCAACCAGCTCCATCAACCAAATACGCAAACAACTCGGCATCACACACCCCCGAATGCTCACCCCCGAAAAGCTCGCAGCAATCGAAGCCGCCCTCCAAGACGGCTGGTCACACGCCGAAATCGCCCGCACCCACGGCACCACCCACGAAACCATCGAACGCCATTACCCAGGCACCGCATGGACCACCGAACAACGCGCCGAACACATCCGAAACCTACGCACCGCACGCGTTGACCACTGGGGCGCGCTAAGGAAATCGGCATGAGCGAACCACCAAGAAAGGAGTAAGCCGTGGCGAAGGACAAACGCCCATACTTCACGATGACGAATGAGTACCCGAGACATCGGAAGATCCGGGGGTTGTCAGATGCCGCCTTCAGGCTTCACGTGACCTTGATAGCTCTTGCGAACGAAGAAACACGAGACGGACTTGTGAGCGATGGGGATCTGCTGGCCAAAGGCACCAAGGCCAAGAAGGAGCTCATCACTGCCGGTCTGGTAGTTGCTTTGCCTGATGGGACGTACGCCTTGCACGACTACCTGAAGCATCAGAACTCGGCCGAGGAAATAGCACGCTACCGAGCCGAACAGAAGGAGCGCGGGCAACGTGGAGGCCTCAAGTCAGCACACACTAGGCATCACGTGAACAAGGGCCGCATCGACCCGAATTGCGCTCTTTGCCCTGGCGCTGAACCACCCGAACATGAGCCCGAAGAGCTAAGCGAAATCTAAGCGGCGGCTTAAGCGGGCGCTTACGTTTTGCTTACCAAAAATCTAAGCGGAATCTAAGCACCATTTAACCATTAGTAACTCACCTTCTTTTTTCGGTTGGCTCTTAAAGAAGGGGGTGAAAGTTCTCAATCAATCGTCCAGTAAGTTACGCGAGCCACCGGGACATTTGATTGAAGGAAGGACCCAACATTGATCACCGAAAACCAGGCCAAAGCGCTGGCCACCCTACTCCATGAGCTCAGGCCACGCTGGTCCACCCCGGCAATGCTCAAACTCCTAGAGAAAAACGCGCAACACCCCGCCCAGTTCGCTGACATCACGGTGGCCGCAGTCAACGCAGCCCGTGACCCCAAAGTCGAAACACCCGGCGCCATCTTCATCGACCAACGCTTCTGGCCAGACACCATCAAAGCCATCCTGCCGAAACCACCTCCATGCAGCCTGCACATCGGGCAGTACGCCCACAACTGCATCTGCTGTGCCGCCGACCGTAAAGCAGAACCACCACCCACCCACGAAAGCGAGAACGAGCAATGATTACCGAAAACAAGACCGGAAAGCAGGCCCTAGTAACCATTGAGTGCGAGTGCATACGGACAACCGGAGAAGCGTGCGACCGAGTCATTGACATTCGATTTGACCCGCACCACCCGGTCACAGGCAAGACCTTTACGAAGATCCAGCGCGTAGCCCACGCCCGAAAGCTTGCCAAGGAGAAAGGTTGGCAGACTCCCCGGGGTGTTGATGAATGCCCCCGAGTCCACGGCTTTGTCCCGCTACCCGCTCCAAAGCCTGCCTCGTGAGCAACTAGGCGGCCTCGATCCGGGCCCGATGCCCTGAGCCCACCCACCGAGCAAGAACCCATACCCGAAGCCCCGGCAAACGCTGGGGCTTAGTCATACCCAAGGAGAACGCAATGACCACCATCAACAACATCACCGTCATGTCCCTCGGAGCACTGCAGAACACCTGCTGGCAGAACTCCGAGGACAAAGGCTTCCACGACAACGAGCCAACCGACCCAGCAGAGCTCGCCATCTACAACGGCAACCGACTCATGCTGATCGTCTCCGAGGTCGCTGAAGCCCTCGAAGAGATCCGCAGCGGCAGGGCAGCCAACGAGACCTACTACAACTCGTGGAAGCTCCCCCACTCGCTCGTCGCGGAAGTCGGCGTGCAAAAGGCCCAACAGCTAATTGACCAGGACAACGAGGGGAAGTTGAAGAAGCCCGAAGGCGTCCCGTCCGAAATCGCGGACATCGTAATCCGCTGCTTCGACTTCGCAGGATCAAACGGCTTCAACCTCGGCCAGATCATTCAAGAAAAACTCGCATACAACAGCACCCGCGAACCCATGCACGGAAAGAAGTTCTGATGAAGTTCCGACTGGGCGAGTCCGTCCGGGTGATCAACGACAAGAGCCGCTGGTTCGATCAAGTCGGCCGCGTCACCACCATTGACAAAAGCCAACCCTGGCTCCCCTTCGCGATCACCGGCCTAGCCGCCACCCCCGTCTGGTACGGGCCCGAAGAGCTCATCCTCGCCGAGAAAGAAGACAACCGATGATCCGCAAAGAAGGCAAAGCACGCTGGGTGTATACCTGCGAGCCATGCAACGAACGCATCGAAGCCGTAGACCAGTTCCGAGCCATAGAAGGCATGCACCGCCACCAACGCGGCAACATCACCCACCTGCAGAACGCTCTTGCAGAGGCTATGAAGCCGGTCGTTGACTTCTTCAATCGAATGGCCACTCAGGCGGAGGACTTCAACAACTTCCTCAACCAGCCAGCGAAGAACCTCCCGCATGATCCCAGCCTCCTGAAAGACCGCCGGAAATGGGGCGGACGATGAGTCAGAAGCGTCGAATGCTGGTCGAATACCCACCTGCCATGCACTTCATGCGCGGAGCAATCGCCGGTGTGCTGCCCGAGGTCATCCAAGCCATCCCACCCGCCGCTGACGTCACCATCACCGAAACCCGGGATGCAACCGGCAAGAAGGCACTCACCATCACCGCCACATGGAACGAGGACCAATGAACCCGCTCAGGATCATCGCCCATGGTGCACCCGCCACCCAAGGCAGCAAGAAAGCCTTCATCCGAGGCAAGAAGGTTGTCCTGGTGGAGATGGACGAGAAGCTACCCGCCTGGCGTGAAGCTGTCGAAGCAGCGGCACGGTTAGCGGCCGGACCCAACTGGGAGACCATCGATGGCGCCGTGAAAGTCAGCGGCGAAATCAGGCTACGCAAACCGGCGACAACCAAGTTCCCCGACTACCCAGCAGGACCGCCTGACTCAGACAAGCTCATGAGGGCTGTAGGCGATGCCCTCACGAAGTCAAAGGTCATCACGGATGACGCACGGATCGTTCATTGGGATGTCAAAAAAGTCTGGGCAACCGACGTGCCCGGAATGGACATCACCATCACCGCAAAGGAGACGCCCCATGCCGTGCTATGACGACGAAGACGAACTCTGGGTAGTCGAATGCCAAGTCTGCACCTACCAAGCCAGCGGCCGAGTCGAACACCGCATCAACGACCGTGCCGACGCCCACGAAGCAGACACCGGCCACAAGACCGACGTCTTTAGCGAGGACCGATGACCGCCCCGCACATCTCGGACACCACGCACGGCGCTATCCGTTGGTTCCAAGGCAAAGGACCCATACCAGTCCAGCCATACCAAGGCGACTGCCAACACTGGGGCCAAACCGTCATCGCCTGGGGCTGGGACGAAAAACACTACGAACTAGTCACATGCGACCTCACAGCAAACGGACAACCCGGCTGCGGATCCCGCGCATGGACCAACCCACGCGGCACAGCAACCACACCATGGATGCAACCCAAGGAGGACAAAATGACCGAGCAAGAACACCACCACCACCTTGAGTTGGACGTCCACAAAGGCTGGAAGTGCACCCTCTGTGGCGAAGAATTCCCACTCGACTACCGAGGCGGTAAACCATGAGCCATGAGTGCACCACGGACGGCTGCCTCAACCACACAGACACCTACCTCTGCCCGCAATGCGTACGGGACCTGCAAGCATGGCTAGACAAGGTCCCCACCCTCATCACGGCACTCACGGTCACCATCGCCAAACTAGACCACGTACGGCCCGTAGGAGGCGGCTGGAACGGCGGCGGCAAACCAGGATCAGCCGCACCACTAAACCTCGACGCCCTGCAGCTACAAGAGAACCTCAAGAGCGTCGGGACAAGCGCCAAGGACTACGCCCATGACGAACGGGCAGCAGGGTTGGCATGGCTCATCCAAGACTGGGTAACCAAAGCCGAACTCTTGGTGTCCGGCCCTGAAGCGGAGATGGTGGACCACGCAGCCAACAAAGCCAAACTCAAACAAGCAGACCTCCAACCCATGCCCACACGGCAACTACTCCCATGGCTCCGAGAGAAAGCAGGAGTCCACCTCATCAGCCAACGGATCCGCGACTGGGTACGAGACGGACACCTCCGAGCAGCCAGCAACGACGGCCAACCCACCTACCACCCATCCGAAGTCATCGACGTCTGGCAACGCATAGGAAGGAAATGACACGTGATAGCCGGTGATCGCATGTGATTGCCGAGCGTTGTAGAAGCTGTTAAAGTGTGGGTAGAGCACGGCACAGCTGGCTCCACACACAGGTTCCACCACACGGTGGGACCTTTTTTGTTTGTCCTCTTCCCCCAGGAGGTCAGCATCTCCCGCGCAGGGTCAAGCGCACAGCCGCTCGTCGTGACGACGCCGGCGCAAGGGGTAGACGCTCAACGGGAGCAGCAACACGAAGGCGCATTCGTGGCGGCAAAGCAGCGGTTCGAATCCGCACTACTCCACTGATCGAAACGCACGCCGACTAAACCATTGAGGACCGCGGCCTCGCAAAGTAGATCACCAACTCAAACACTTGACCGTCCAACGGTCCGGCCCGGCGCCGATCCCGGGAGACGAGACGGCAACGCTGGGCGGCGGTTCGGTGCACCTGCCGCCGTCTGGCACTAATGACTTCAGAAGGAGCGCGCAATGGAAGCCAAGGTACTCATCCAATTAGGCGATAGCGAACCCATTGAGGTTGGCACTATCGACTTCGATCTTGTGGTCAACGCCAAGCCAGACGCCCGCAGCAACGAGATCCGCGTGGTCCTAGACACGCCAGCCACCATGGCCAACGCAGGCGAACAAGTAGCCAAACTCGGCAACGCATTGGCACTGTCCGCTTGTTGAAGCCGTAGCAAACAGCAGGAGGTATGCGATGGGTGATGGGCAAACCTCACGCCGCTACCGCAAGCAACGCCTCGACTTCCGTGGACAAGGGCAAGACAACAACGAACCCTGCTGGCTCTGCGGCATGGACATCGACTACACCCTCGCATGGCCCGACGAGCAAGCATGGGAACTCGATCACCTCTACCCACGCAGCACACACCCGCAACACGCAGAAGACCCCGCAAACTTCCGCCACAGCCACTCGCTCTGCAACAACCGCAGATCAAACCGCATGCCAGACGCCGACCTCGGAGAACCCAGTGAGCAATGGTTCACATAGGGGCAGAGGGGGCGGTCAAATCACCGGCGCCCCCACACCCCGGACAGGTCCTCGCCGCTCCTGTCCTCTCCCCCCGTTCTTCTGAGAGGGGGTCGCGCACGCGTGCGCGTGTAGCAGGCCCTTGAGGAGGCAGCGTGAGCGTCTATGAGGCCACTGAGAGATCTGTGGCGCAGGCTATCGCTTCTGGGGCCTTAGACGCTGATTTGAGCGCTGGCCCTGTGGCTGCTGTTCTTGCGCTGGCCCGGAAGATTGATGGTTGGGATGCCGTGGTTGAGGCGGCTATGGAGGGTCGGGAAGACGGCGCTAAGTTGCCGATCCCCCTGCATGACAACACGTCGATTCCGACGTATCTGAGGTATTGCGAGGCGCTGCAGTTGACGCCTTCCAAGATGCCGGCCAAGGCCGCTGCGGAGGTTGACCCGATTGACGAACTCAAAGCGAAGCGAGGCAAGCGCGCCCAGGCTGGGTAAGACTGAGCCGAGGTTGTGGACTCAGCCGTTGCGTGAGTTGACGCCGGAGACTTCTCTGGGGTTTGAGGCTATTGAGTCTGCCCGCATCGCAGGCCGGCATCTGCATCCTTGGCAAGAGTGGTTCCTGATCCACTCCCTTGAGCTGGCCCTTGGTTCCTTCTCGACTGACGATTTCCCGGTGCTGCGGTTCAAGACTGTGTTGCTGTTGGTGAGCCGTCAGAACGGCAAGAGCTTCATCATGTCCACTCGTCTGTTGTGGCGGATGATGATGTGGGATGGCCCTGAGGCTGAACCTGCTTTGATCCTTGGCGCCGCTCACAAGTTGAATGCCGCCGAAGAGATCCTGGACCTTTCCGCTAAGGCGCTGCAGCGTTCCGCCGGCCGGAAGTACATTGCCCACAAGTCCAACGTGAACGGCAACAAATACCTCGAGCTGACGAACGGGACGCGCTACAAGTGCGAGGCGGCATCCGATGACGGCGGCCGTGGCCTGTCCGTGACAGACCTTGCCTTTGATGAGCTCCGCCAGCAGCGCGACTGGGAATCTTGGTCCGCGTTGACGAACACCACGAACGCCCGCTTCTCTTCACAGATCATTGCGGTTTCGAATGCTGGCACGTCCAAGTCTGATGTGCTGCGCGGTCTCCGCAAGCAGGGTCTTGACCGTATCGCGGACTGGGAAAAGTACGTCGAGTCTGGGATCTCCTCCATTGAGGAGTTCGCGAACTCGCACGATACGACGATGGGCCTTTTTGAGTGGTCCGCCCCTGACGACTGCGATATTTGGGACCGTGACGGCTGGGCTCAGGCTAACCCCTCCATGGGTTACGAGGATGAGAACGGCATCGCGTACGTCACTGAGGCGATGCTTGCGTCTAAGGCTGCTCTCGTTGGTGTCGGTACGGCTGAGGGTGTGCCTGAGCATGTTTTCCGTACTGAGAACCTTTGCCAGTGGGTTGCGCTTGCTGCTGAGGGCCCGTTTGGTCCTGGCGTGTTTGAGGCCTGTGTTGATCCGGAGTCGCGGATCGCGAAGGATTCCCCGCGGGTCTTGACGATTGACACTTCCCATAACCGGGCGTACACGTATCTGGCTGTTGCTGGTTGGCGTGATGATGGGTTGCCTCACTGTGAGGTCATTATGAAGCGGCCCGGCACTGAGTGGGTTGTGGATGCGGTCAAGAACAAGCTGGCGTTTACTCCTGACGCGGTGATCGTGCAGGGACGTGGTGCTCCTGCCTCATCTCTGATCGAGTTCCTTCGTCTCGCTGACATTGAAGTGACTGAATGCCAAGGCAATGACCTTGGCAGCGCTCACGGCCAGTTCAACGACCGTGTTGTGGGTAAGTCCATTCGCTTCCGCGACCAGGGCACGTTGACGCTGGCGGCCGCTGACGCGGTCAAGAAACCTTTGCAGGAAGTCTGGGTGTGGAACCGGGCTAAGTCTCCCGTGGATGTCGCGCCTTTGTGCGCTGTGACGTTCGCGCTGTGGGGCTTGGAGATGTTCAAAAACGGTGCTGTCACTCAGACGGCCTATGGCGATGATTACGAGAAATGGTGGTGAGTACGTGGGATTCCTGAACTCCATCACCAGAGCCATCCTTGGCGGCTATCCGTCTAAGCAGACGTTCCGCATTGATTCCGAGCACACTGGAACTTTTCTGTTGCACGGTAATGGTGACGCGAACAGTGTGGAGGGAATGAGCCCCGCGGCGATGTGGGCTTCTCAGCCGCATCTTCGGACGGTGATTGACTTCCGCGCCCGTAACTGCGCGCAGCTTGGTCTGCATATGTTCAAGGCTGAGGGTGAGCAGAATGTGCGGGTCCGCGGTTCTGTGGCGCATGGGGTTCTGAAGAAGCCCAACACGCACATGACTGGCCCGGAGCTGGTTTATGACTTGGTTGCTACCAGCTCTCTGCATGATGTGGCCTACTGGCTCATTTTGTCGCGGACTGACGGTGTTGCCGGCAAGCAGATTCAGCCAGTCCCACCGGATTGGGTGACTCCCGGGGATCCTGTTGAGTTCGAGATCCGCGAATGGACTGTGTCACCGCCGTTCACTGACAAGTACATCAAGGTCCAGGCCGATCAGATGGTTGTCTTCCCTGGGTGGAATGCTTTGTCGCCGTTCACGGCTTCTTCGCCTGTAGAGGCGCTGCGCTTGATCCTCGAGGAGCAGCACCACGCTCGCGTCCACCGCAAGCAGTTGTGGAAACGTAACGGCCGGGTGGGGACGTACATTTCCCGCCCGAAGGATGCCCCGTCTTGGGACGGGACTGCACGCAAGCGCTTCAGTGAGATGTTCGAGGCGTTCACCGGTGACAAGGGTGAACGTGCCGGCGGTTCTCCGCTCATGGAAGACGGCATGGAGCTCAAGCGTGTTGGCTTCGCTTCCGCTGATGAGCAGTGGTCCGATTCGGTCAAGCTCTCGCTCGAAACCGTGGCGCAGGTCTACCAGGTAAACCCGACGATGGTCGGTGTTCTGGACTCGGCCAACTACTCGAATGTGCGGGAGTTCAACAAGAGCCTCTACACGAACACTCTTGGCCCGATTCTGCGTCTCATTGAGGCCAGGCTGAACGCGTTTGTTCTGCCGCTGATTGGTGCCGCCGAGGGCGAATTTGTGGAGTTCAACGTTGAGGAGAAGCTGCGGGGTTCCTTCGAGGAGCAGGCGGCCATCATGTCAGCTTCCGTGGGTGGACCGTGGATGACCCGTAACGAGGCCCGCAGGATCCGCAACTTGGCCCCAATTGATGGCGGTGACGAGATCATCACGCCGCTGAACGTCCTTGTGGGCGGGCAAGCTTCACCCCAGGACGGTGGTGAGCCTGTTGTTGAGGCTGAACCAAAGGTCATTGCCGAGGTGTGGCGCAAGACGCTCATACGTCAACAGGCAGTGGTCCCTGGCAAAGGCTGGGAAACCGAGCGCTGGGACCGGGAGCTGACTGCGGACCTGACTGCGGCAGGAGTTCCTGGCGCCGAGAAATTGGCATCTCACCTCAACGCCAAAGTAAACGCCATCTGGCATGACGAGGGCGTGACTCCCATGGAGCTCGTTGCGCGTCTCGACCAAGGAATCATAAAGCCCGATCTTGAAGGCATTGAGGAGTAACCGTGAAGCTGAAAACCAGCCCCGTGACCATCAAGGCCGCCGGCGTCGATGACGGCTTGGAAGAGGGGCAGTTCACCGGGTACGCCTCAGTGTTCGGCAACAAGGACTCTTACGGTGACGTCGTCGTGAAGGGCGCATTCGCTGAGTCCCTGGCCGCGTATGGCGAGAAGGGCGCTGGCGTTCCGGCGTACTGGTCTCACCAGATGCAGGACCCGGACATGAACATCGGCAAGACCGTCGAAGCCTACGAGGACGATCACGGTTTGTTCGTGAAGGTCCAGCTTGATCTTGAGACTGCCAAGGGCCAGCAGGTCCACCGGCTGATCAAGGATGGCCGCGTCTCTCAGATGTCCTTCGCCTATGACGTGCTTGAGGGTGCGTGGGTTGATGAGAAGGACGCTGACGGGAACTACAAGGGCCACTACGAGCTCCGCAAGATGAAGCTCCACGAGGTGTCTGTTGTCCCTGTGGGCGCGAACCAGGAAACCGAACTGCTGGCCGTCAAGGGCGGGGCAGTTGAAATCTCAGGTACGGGCAATGACCTGCACCTGAGCCTGAAGCTTGGCCGTGCAATATCGGCCAAAACGGAGTCCAAGATCGTCGCGGCGCGGGATGCGCTGAACGAGATTTTGGAGTCCACCAAAGAGTCTGACGAATCGGAAGTCAGCGACGAGGAACCGAAGAGTGGCAAGCCTGAGGAGCTGGAAACGGCCAAGGGTGAGGACCGCACGGAGGTCAAGGCGCGTAACGGCAACCCTGACGTAGCACTCGCAAACCTTTCACTACTCGACATCTAAAGGAGATGCCATGAATTTGAAAGCACAGCGCGAGACTGCGGCTAAAGCTGCACGCGCAATCGCTGAAGGCGCGAAGGCCGCAGAGCGCGACCTGACCGCTGACGAGGTCACCAAGATCAACGGTCTGGTTGAAGAGGTCAAGGGCCTTGATATCCAGATCAAGGCTGCCGAGGAAGCTTCGGCGCTGCTGGACACCATCGGCACCGGCCCGGAGGTCAAGCAGACCCCCGCCCAGACCACCGCAGCAAAGTCCCTGGGTGAGCACGCCGTCAAGGGCTTCGGCGAACAGCTCGCCAAGGTCAAGGGTAGCTCCGAGCGCTTCTCGTTCGGCACGTCCGAATACAAGGCTGCAACGGACTCCCACGCCCGCGCTGACGGCGGCGCACTGCACGCACAGATCGATGAGACTGTGGTGCAGGGCTTCCGTGAACGCCCGACAGTGGCTTCCTGGCTGGGCAGCGGCACCCTGACCGCTGCGTCCATCACGTACTACGTGGAAGCGCTGAAGGAAGGCGCGTTCTCGGCCGTAGCTGAAGGTGGCCTCAAGCCGCAGCTTCACTACACCTACGACCAGGTCAACGACGCGCTGACCAAGATCGCCGGCCGCGTCAAGATCAACGACGAAATGGCAGAAGACCTGCCGTTCCTCGTCTCCGAGATCAACGGGCGACTGCTCTACGATCTGGTCATGTTCGAGGAAGCTCAGCTCCTCAACGGCAACGGCACCGCCCCGCAGCTCCGCGGACTCCTGAACCGCTCCGGCGTCCAGGTTGAGGCGTCCACTGCTGCTGCGGACAACGCTGACGCCGTCTTCCGTGGCATCACGAAGGTCCAGACGGCCACAGGTCTGACGGTTGATGGCATGGCCATCAACCCGCTGGATTACCAGAAGTTCCGCCTGTCCAAGGACGCCAACGGCCAGTACTTCGGCGGCGGTATCTTCACCGGCCAGTACGGCAACGGTGGCATCCCGCAGCAGCCCGGTCTCTGGGGCCAGAACACCATCGTTACCTCGGCAATCGCCGCGGGCACGGTGCTGGTTGGTGCCGGCAAGCAGGCCGCAACCGTTTACCGCAAGGGCGGCGTGCGTGTTGAAGCGACGAACTCCAACGAGGACGACTTCAACTACAACCGGATCTCCATCCGGGCAGAAGAGCGCATCGCTCTGGCCGTCCGTAAGCCTTCCGCTTTCGTGAAGGTCACCCTTTCCAACCTGTAGGCACTCGCTGATGGTGGCGCGTTCATCACGCGCCACCATCGCTTTCCCTGAGGAGGGGACATGGAAGTTTACGAAGTGTTGATTAACGGCATCCCGCATACTGTCCAGCTGGATAAAGCGCCCAAGGATGCCAAGCCTGGCAAGGCTGGCACGGAGGACCCCAAGAAGTCCGAAGAAGCTGCCAAGGCTAAGGAAGAGGCAGAAGCGAAGGCGGCAGCCTCAGCAGCGGCGGCCGCAAAGAAGGAAGCGGAAGAAGCTGCCAAGGCTGCCGAGTCCGAGAAAGCCAAGCAGCCAGCCAACAAAGCATCTACTCCGGCCGCGAAGTAGCCACAAAGGAAGGGAGTTGCCATGCCAATACCACCCATCGTGGAACTGACTGACGGCTCCCTTCCCAAGGGCCCACAGTTCTGGCTGGATGCAGCCACAGCCCAAGTCCGCCGCTACTGCGAATGGCACATCACCCCCGAAGTCCAAGAGGAACTGATCCTTGACGGCTCTGGCACGCGGTCACTCCTGATCCCGTCCGGGCATGTCAAGAGCCTTGTCTCCTGCACTGACCAAGGGGTTGATGTCCTTGCTGACGTTGATGTCTCCGAAAAGGGAGTGTTGACGCGCAGGTCCGGATGCTGGTCTAAGCGGAACGGTAGCGTTCGCGTCACTGTTCTGCATGGCTTTGAGTCCGCCCCGGATGTGGCCGGCGTTATCGCCGAGGTCGCGGCCCGCGCTGCAACCTCGCCGGGAAACGTCGTGCGACAGAACACAGGGCCCATGGGCGTCGGATACGCAACAGTTGGCGGGGCTCCTATCAGCCTGCCGTTATTGCAGTCCGAAAAGGACATCCTCGCGCCGTACAAACTCGTTTGGGGGCCATGACATGGGCATTGTGAGCAGCTTCCCAAGGACTTGGCTCACCGACGTGACCGTGTTGCGCGGTGGCGGCCGTGACCCAAAGGGCAACCCGTTGCCGGTGACTGAGATTCCCGTGTCTGACTGCATCATTGCGGCCCGGGCGACGTCGGAACCCACTGACCGGGCGGACCTGATCGCAAGCACAGCGGTTCTGTACCGCGACCCTGACCCAAGCTTCTCGTTCCTCCCGAAGGATCGTGTGCGTGTCCCTGTTGGCGCGCTGATGGCTGGTGAGTGGTCTGTTGATGGCTTGCCGGGTGAGTGGCCGCTTGGTGTTGAGGTTGGGTTGGTGAGGCCCTGATGGCGCTGCGGAGGCTCCGCGGTTCGAAGAGCTATTCGGCTGATGATGCGGGGCTGAGGGAACTTGGTTCGACGCCGAAGGTTGCGGCTGCTGCTCTTGAGGCTGGTCAGCGTCTGGCTGGGAATGCTGAGGCTGTTGGCCGTGGGACGTATGAGGCTAAACCGGCGATTGTCACGGTTGGTTGGCAGAACGAGAAGCGTGCTGGTGCTGTGGTTCGGGAGGTTGACCCGGATTTCAGGGATGCGCGTGATTCGATTCTGCTCCGTGTGATGGCGTCTATGAAGGCGGTGTCCGGTGATTGATGGTCTTGTCTTCCCTGATGTTCGTGAGTGCCTGACTGACCTTGTGGACGGCACAGAGCATCTGGATCAAACAGTCCGGATGGTCTGGCATTTGCCGGCTGATAAGTACGGAGCGCTTGAGGGACCTTTCCCGGTTGTGCTGGTGTTCACGAACGGCGGCACCCAAGGGTTCATTGACCGCGTGGACCGGGTGACGCTGGAATGCTACGCACCAGGCACGCAAGCCGTGAACACTCTGGAATCCATCAAAGCTTTCATTTGCGGCACTGACATTGAGACAGATCACGGCTACTTGGACAGCATCGAGTCCGACCAGGTCCCCGAGGATGTCCCGTACACCTCGGACACCTTGAATAAGGCGACGGCGACTTTCACGGTCACGTCCCGCCCCCTCTAGCCCCTACTGGGGACAAACAATTCACATTGCCCTTGAAAGGGGTTCATTGCCATGCCAACATTCCAGACAATTCAGCAGGAATCGGATGAGCGCGCTCTTATCCGCAAAATTCAGCGAGCCATCGGCTTCATTGCCCCGACGTCGGTAGATCTTCCGGACACTCTTTTCACCGGCGCCGGCGCGCTGGTGGATCTGAAGGCCGCAGGGTTCCTCCCCATCGGCATGGTCACACCAGACGGCTGGGAATTCGGCCGAGACGTGTCCAAGGAAGACGTGGCCGCTCTCGGCTATGCCGGGGCTGTCCGCTCCGACGTGACAGAGGTTGCCCGCTCGGTGACCGTGACCGCGTTGGAGTCCGGCCGCAAGCACATGCTTGAGCTCACCTACGGCACGGACCTGACCGCGACGACTCAGGAAAATGCCACCGGCGAGATCGTCTTTGACGAGCCTGACCTTCCCGTTGGCCAGGAGTACCGGTTGCTCGTGATCGGCTCTGACGGGCCGGCTGCTGAGAACTGGATCTTCGGCCGGGGGTTTGGCCGCGTGAAGCTGTCTTCGACGGATTCCCAGAAGTGGGGTTCCAGCGATCCTGTGTCCAGCGCGTTGACGTTCGATGTCTTCACGGATGACGAGATCGGCACGCCTGTCCGCCATTACATGGGCGGCACTGGTGCTGTGCTGCACAAGACGGTCCTGGGCTTCACCGCAGTCACGCCGTAACCAATAGACCGCGGGCCGTGCCACTTTTCCGGGTGGTAGTGGCGCGGCCCGCTTCAAGCCTTCCAACCACCCGCATTGCACGAGAGGGATAGATCATGCCCCGATTCATTTCCAAGGACGGCCAGCACGCCGTTGAGACGCCTGTTCCCCGAGAAGCTGCTGAGCTTCGCTCCCAGGGGTTCACGGAGCAGAAGGCCAAGACGGCCGCTGTGAAGGAATCCGACGCGGCCAAGCCCGCAACCACGCCCAGCAAGTAAACCAAACCACCACCACCCGGAGGTAACACCATGACTGACACCCCGAAGATCAATCTTGTACTCGCTGACCTTGAACAGGAGATCGCCAAGCCTGAACCTTTCACGGTTGTCCTGTCGAAGAACAAGCGGATCACGTTCAAGGATCCGTTCGGTTTCAAGCTCTCCGAGCGTGCCGAAATTCTGGGGATCTACGAGGCAACGCAACGCGGGGAAGCTGATGACCTTGATCTCCTAAAGAAGATCCTGTCCCCGGCTGACTTCGAGAAGTACATTGCCGAAGATTTGCCGATGCGGACACATGAGGCGCTGACCCAACGGGTCATGGCTCACTTCCAGGGCTCTCTGGGTAGCGCGGAAAAAGGCAACGCCTCTGCGGGCTCCTAGAGCGCTACCTCCGCGAGATCCGCTGTGACCTGATGCAGGTTTATGGCGTTGATCTTGCGGCTTGGTACGCCGCTGGCCGGTGGGTGGCCTTGCTCGATTACATCGACGGGCTGCCCGCCGCTAGCCGGCTCAACGAGGCGATAGCGAATGACCCTGAAGCCGCTAAGGCTATTGCAGCCGCGCATCAGGGTAAAGACAGTGAACCGTGGGCGCCGCGCACTGCTGAGTGGGATCTCCACGCGTCCATTCTCAGCCGGATCGCAGACGGCATCCAAGTGCTAACGGCGGCGACTATCAAGGTCAACGGTGGCAAGCCTGGCGATGTTAAGCCGTTCCCCACCCCGAAGTCTGAGATTCAGGCGGCCATGAAGGCTGCCGAGCGTGAATGGGCTGTGCAGTTCGCCAGCCAGTTTGGTTTCTCCGCGGAGGACCTGTGACAACTCAATAGGAGGCCCCATGCCCGTCATCGGCGTAGCTGAAGTATTGGTCAAGCCCTCTTTTCAGGGCGCTCAGCAGGCCGTTGGGCGAGAGCTTGACAGTATCGCAGTTATCGAGGGCGACAGGGCCGGCAAGACCATGGGCCAGCGTCTCGGCGGTGCGCTAAAGGTTGGTGCTCTGGCTGTCAGTGGGGCAGCGATCAGCGGACTTGGCGTGGCTTTGACGAAGGGGTTCGGCCGGCTTCAAGCCATCGAGCAGGCCAAGGCCAAACTGTCAGGGCTGGGCCACGATGTGCAGTCCGTGACAACGATCATGAATGACGCGATGGCCGCCGTGAAAGGCACCGCGTTTGGGATGGATGAAGCGGCCACCGTTGCCGCTGGCGCCGTGGCTGCTGGCGTGAAGCCGGGCAAGGAACTTGAGCGGACGCTCCGTCTGACCGGCGATGCTGCAACTATTGCCGGCGTTGGCATGTCTGATATGGGCGCCATTTTCAACAAGGTTGCGTCTTCCAACAAGGTCCAGGGTGACGTCATTGCCCAGCTCAACGACGCGGGCATTCCCATTGTGCAGTTGCTCGGCAAGGAATTGGGTACCACCGCAGAGCAGACGCTGAAACTTGCTTCTGAGGGCAAGATCAACTTCGAGACCTTCCAGAAAGCAATGGATGCTGGCCTTGGCGGCGCAGCACTTAAGTCTGGCGATACGCTCCAAGGCGCTTTCAAGAACGTCATGGCCTCGGTTAGCCGTATCGGCGCGAACCTGCTCTCTGGCGTGTACCCCATGTTCACTAAGTTCTTCCAAGGGCTCATCAAATGGATGGAGCCGCTGGAAGCGACAGCGAAGGTTGCTGGTGTCGCTATCGGGCTGTGGATGCAGTCCGCCGCGGACAAGCTCGTGGGCTTGCATGATGTCCTTATCAAGGGCGACTTCACAACCGCGTTCAGGGAAGCATTCAACGTCGAGGAAGATTCTGACCTTGTCGGCTTCCTGTTCGGGCTCCGTACCTTCTTCATCGATACCTTCACTGAGATGCGTGGCGGGCTGTCCGCGTTCGGCGCTGCATGGCGGGCGAACGATGGAGACGTGACATCTTCCGGCTTTCCAGGCTTCATGGAACGGGCGGCTTACTTCACTCACCAACTGGTGGACGCTGCCAGGCAATTAGACTTCAGCTCCGTCGAAGGGTTCTTTGCTTCATTGAGCACGGCCGGCGGAACGGCTGGTGGTGCTTTTGCGAGCATCGGCGACTCTTTGCAGGCGCTGACTCCGGCGTTTCAGGAGTTCTTCAAGATCCTCCCTGAGGTCAGTTCGGCTATGACCAAGGTGGCAGGCGTGGCACTGAACGTCCTCGTGGGCGCGCTGTCATTCCTCGCTGATCACGTTGACACGATCATCGCGTGGATGCCTGCCATTGTCGCCGGATTTATCGCGTGGCGTATAGCTCAGAGTGCCCTGACTAGCGGCACGCTGGCGATGCAGGGGGCCCAACTTCTGATGACGCCTGTCATCACGTTGAACAACATCCTGCGGATCGCCGCTATCCGGTTGGAGAACCAGCAGACACAGGCGACTATCGCCAACACGCTTGCTCAGAGCTCTAACAATGCAGCCGCAAATACGGGTGTTTTAGCTCAGATGCGCGGTGCTCTTGCATCTGCCGCGTTGCGAGTCAGCACGGTTGCTTCCACAGTCGCTATGTGGGCCCAGACTGCGGCGCAACGAGCACTTAACCTTGCGATGTCAGCGAACCCTATTGGCCTCGTTGTCGTCGCTATCGCGGCCTTGGTGGCTGGGCTTGTTTGGTTCTTCACTCAGACGGAGCTTGGCCAGCAGATCGTTCAGAACGTGTGGGGCGCTATCCAGACGTTCATCGGCGGGACTGTGGCGTGGTTCCAGACGTATGTGTTGCCTGTCATCCTCACCGTCTTCCGGAACGTCGGCGCTGTGTTCGAGTGGCTGTGGCTCAACATCATTCAGCCGGTCTTCGGGTTCATCGGCGCCGTGATTGGCGCTTGGTGGACTGTCACTGAGTGGATTTTCAGCGCGCTCGTAGCGGTCATACAGAGAGTCATCGCCCCGGCCATTATGTGGCTGTGGACGAACGTGTTCCAACCCGTTTTTGGGTTCATCGGGGCACTGATTTCAACGTGGTGGAACTTCATCGTGAAGCCGATCTTCGACGGTGTTGTGTGGTTCGTGAACAACGTTCTGGGGCCGGCATTCAACTGGCTGTACCAGAACGTGATCAAGCCTCAATTCGAGGCTATTGGCGCGATTATCAAGTGGGTGTGGGAGAACACCATCAAGCCGGTGTTCGACTTCCTCAGCGATGCCATCACGAAAACCATCCCGAAAGCCTTCGAAGATGGCGTGAATTTCATCAAGACGCACTGGGACAAAATCCAAGACATCGCCAAAGCTCCGGTGAAGTTTGTCGTGGACACGGTCATCAATAAGGGCCTAATTGCAGGGCTGAACGGGATTGGCTCTTTCCTTCAACTCCCAAAGCTTCCTGACGTTTCGCTCAACGGATTCGCTAACGGCGGTTACACGGGCCCGGGCGGGAAGTACAAGCCGGCCGGTATCGTGCACGCCGGCGAGGTTGTGTGGTCGCAAGATGACATATCCCGCTGGGGCGGTGTCGGTGTCGTGGAAGCGCTCCGCAAGGCTAAGGGCTACTTCACTGGTGGCCTTGTACACCCACTCCCGGGGAGCGTTGTTTCGCAGCCGTTCCATGGCGGTCACAACGGCATGGACTTCGCTGCGGGGACCGGCACGCCTATCCGGGCTGCTGGTCCTGGCCGTGTGTCTTCTGCTGGCTGGTCATCGTATGGCGGCGGTAATGAGATCCATATCGATCACCCGAACGGGTTGCAGACGTGGTACGCCCACTTGTCGTCGTTCGCGGTGAAGCTGGGCCAAATGGTCACGGGCGGTTCCAAGATCGGCGAAGTCGGCTCTACAGGCAACTCCACCGGCCCGCACTTGCACTACATGGTGCTGAACGGTGGGTGGCCGAATTACCGGAACCCGGCGGAGTATCTGGCGGGAGGTGGTGCTGGTGGGGATGGCGGCTTCAACCCCATCGCTGGCATCGTGGATGGCCTTGTTGACCAGTTCAAGAAGGCATTCCCGGGTGCTGGGATGTTCGCTGACCTCGCTATCGGGGCTGGCAAGAAGATCCTGGACGGAGCCGTTGATTTCGTCACCGGTCAAAGCGGCAAGGACAACATGGGCGCCACAGGCCTCCCGTATCTGCATGATCAGGGCGGCATCCTGCCTCCCGGGTTGTCGCAGGTTGTGAACCGCACCCGCAAGCCGGAGTACATCCTCAACCCGCAGCAGTGGAACGACATCCACAGCTTGGCGTCTGCGGGCGGCCGCGGCGGGGTCAACTTCAACGGCCCTGTGCATGTCCGCGATGAGAACGAGCTCGCGAGGATTCTGCGGACTTCGGAGCTCGACGCAATGGCGGTCTACCACTAGGCAAGGAGTCTCATGGGTATCAGTTATGCGACGCCTTACCGGCCTCCAGCGCCGGCCGCTAGCCCTTGGAAGGGTGCGGCTATGACGTGGACCGCGAAGGGTGTGACGTGGCCGCTGACTAGCCCGGCATCGGGGTTGTTCCTGATGCCGGGCGTGCGTGGTCTTGGCTCTATCGCCACGGAGCGTCATGCTACGTCGTCCCCGGCTGTTGCTGGGTCACGGCATGAGGGCAACTCGGTGCTTGACCGTGAAGCTTTTTGGCCGGTTCACATCTTCAGTGATGAGAGCTCCGCCGCTTGGGTGCTGCGTGACCGGGCGTTCTGGCAGGGCATGGACCCTGACGACACGGGCGTCTGGGAGATCACGTTGCCGGATAGCACGAAACGGCGGATGCGGTTGCGTTTCCGGAGCGACGGCGACCACACGGTGACATATGACCCGATGAAGCACGGCTGGCAGTCGTACGGGATCACGTTCGTTGCTGAGCAGCCGTTTTGGGAGGGTGACCCGGTTGTTAGGTCTTGGAAGAACGCGGAGTATCAGCCGTTCTTCGAGCCGACTGGGCCGCACATGTTCAATATCGGTTCTGGTGCGGATGTTTCGACGGCGACTATGGATAACCCTGGCGATGTTGAGTCTTATGCTCAGTGGTTCATTGATGGTGAGACAACGGCGGCTGCGGTTGGTGTTGGCGGGCTTGTGGTTGAGGTGCCGTTCAATGTGCCGGCGGGTAAGTGTCTGTTGATTCATTCGGATCCTGATCTGATCGGGGCGACGATGTACGACATTGTTCCGGGGTCTGAGGGTAAGAAGCCGTCTGAGCGTGTGCTTGGTTTGGACATGGTGAACCCGGTGGATCGTTCGGCGGACCTTGGTGAGGCTGATTTCGCGCCGATCCCGGCTGGTTCGAAGGTGAAGCTTTCCTTGTCTCTGACTGGTTCGGGCGTGGTTGAGGCTCTTCTGCCTACGTTGTTCAGGAGGGCTTGGTGAGTATCTTCCGGATTGGCGTGTATGACAAGGACCGGTTGTTTCGCTGCCAGATCGGTAACCCTTCCGCGTTGTCGGTGACTGTGCGTCATAACCTTGTGGCCACGATGGGCATCACTGTCCCGTTGGCGCATATCCGGATGTCAGAGCTAATGAAGGATGGCACCCGGTTGAAGGTCAGCTTCAAGGGTGGTCACCTGATCTCCGGCCCGATTGTGTCCGATGGGGGCGAATCAGACGGAGTCGCAGGACATGTGACATTCAACGTGGAGGATGACTTCCGCATTCTACGGAAGATCCTGGGCTGGCAAGTGCCGACTGCGGTACCTGTGGGTGGCTTCATTGACCAGTCAGCAGCCGAGTACCGGACGTACACGGGGGACGCTGAGACGATCATCAAGACGGCAGTCGCGGAGAACGGTGTGAACCGCTCGGCAATCCCCGGGTTGACTGTGGCGCCCAACTTCCACCGTGGCGCTGTAGTCCCGGGTGGCGTGCCGCTCCGCATGCACCCACTCACGGACCAGATGTTCCCGGCCCTTGAAAAGGCCGGTATCGGCGTGACCGTGAAGCAGGTCGGCGCAGATCTGGTCCTTGATGTTTACGAGCCCCAACTGTACCCCCGGAAACTGTCGGTGAAGGGTCGAACCCTGAAGAAGGCCTCGTGGACAAGGGCAAGACCCGATGTATCCCGCGTTGTGATTGGCGGCCAGGGCGAGGGTGTGGCTCGGAAGTTCCGCCAACTCATTGATACCGAACGCGAAGACCAGTACGGAGTGTGTGGTGAGGCGTTCCGGGATGCCCGGGATGACAACACTGATTCGGTTCTGGATGCACGTGGCCGGGAAACCTTGGACGAGAACGGCCCCAAGAACGGCCTGGCACTCGACCTTGTCGGAACTGGCATCTTCCAGTACGGCGGCCCGGACGGGTTCCATGTCGGCGACCGTGTCCCCGTGGATCTCGGCAACGGGCTCATCATCACGGAGACCATCCGCGAAGTCACCCTCAATTGGGTGTCGAAGGATTACGCCCAGATCAATCCGGCCATCGGAGAACTCACTAACCAGCCTGCGCGCATGTTCGCGCAGCGTATTGCCGCCCTTGCTAAGGGTGTGCGGAATCAGGAGCGTCGCTGATGCCTGTTGAATTCATTTCTCGCGGTTATGACACGACTCCGGAGAAGCCTTATGGGGAGGGTGCGTGGGCGAACGCTCACCCGTATATTGGTTCGGCCAAGTATGGGGTGGCTGGCGCGGATGACTGGAAGGTGTCCATTGTTGCCGGCGCTACCCGTACTGTGTCCATCTCGGCCGGTGTTGGCTGGGGTTGTGGTGTCACGGACACGACGACGGAGAACGAGACGCTGCAGTTTACGCCGTCCGCTTCTGGTACTCGTTGGGACACTGTTGCTGTCCGCCGTGATTGGACTCCCTCGGCTGGTTTGTCGAAGTTCGTTGTCATCCCGGGCGGATCCACGAAAGCCATTTCGGGGTCACGCCAGGCTGGTCCGGGAACGATCGATGAACAGCCCATTGCGTTGGTGCCGATTGTTGAGAACCAGTCACAGCCCGGCCCGATTGTGGATATTCGTTGTTGGGCGGCCAGTGGTGGGGTGTTCGCTAAGGACATCAACGCGTTGGCTTATCTGGCGCGGGTGGGCGCGATGGTCACTGTTGGTTCTGAGCAGTGGCAGTATGTCCTGATCGACAACGATATGCCGGACTGGGTGAGTGTTGGCGGTGTCCTCCGTGGGCCTGTGACGCTTGGTTTTGATTCGAATGTGTATCGGCAGATGGGGACGTGGATGGGTAACCCGGTCAAGGATGCCGCGGTGTCCAGGATCGGGAAGCGTGTCTCTTTGCAGGGTGGCTTGTCGAATAAGGTCACCATCCATTACGACACTCGGGACCCTGCCAAGCCTTTGACTGAGTACACGTTGGCTACTGTGCCTGCGGAGTTCGCGCCCAAGGAAAAGAGCGAACCGCTCACCCCGTTGCTGGTCAACGCGTATCAGTGCGACCTGCGAGTGAACACCTCGGGTGAAATCAAGATCAGCTTCCAGTCCGGCGTCCCACCGCAGACGGTCGGCAAGATGGTCTTCCAACTCGGCGGACTGGGGTGGAACGTATGAGCGTGAAATCCACCCTGCACGAGATTTGGCTGAAGGTCCAAGAGCCGCGGGCCCTGTCCGTGATCTATTTCTTCGCTTATCTGGCCATGGGGCTACTCGGCATGTTCGTGGCAACAGACCCGCCAAGGAACGTCGCATCAAGCCTGGGAACGGGCCTGTTCACGTTCTGGGGCATCCTGCTACTCGCGGGTGGCGCCCTCGGCTCGTTCTCTGTCTTGCCGGGCATTTGGTGGCTGGAACGTGCGGCAACCCTGATGTGCATGACAGCAGTCAGTATCTATGGGGTCACGATGGCAGCCGCGCCCGTAACTCAGCTGAGTCTTCGTATGGCCTCGCTCTGCTTTATTGCTTTCTCGATTCTCGCTTTCGCTGCCCGTCTGGTGAAAATACGGCATTACGCCTACGACCCTGAAAAGTAGGCCACCCATGGACACAACCCAACTGATCGTGACGCTTGTTGGGGCTGGTGGCGGTGGTGCTGCGCTGCTGGCCCTGATCAACGGTGGCGTCAAGTACCTGAGTGGTTCTGCTGGTCGGGAGCGGATCCGGAACACGACGTTGAAGGATCAGCGGAATGAGGCGTGGGCGGACGCGGAGAAGGAGCGTGCCCGTGCTGATCGTGAGCAGGCGCGTGCTGACCGTGAGGCTAGGAACCGCAGGCTGACTGAGGAATACGCATCCCAGCTTCGCCGGGACTGCACCGAGCATGGCATGGCCCCGCAGTCGCTCCGACCTTGGCCGCACCTTGAAAGTGACCCACCCAAAGGAGACACATCATGACTCGTCAGCTACGGATGCCGAATCCGAACATTCCGTGCAGGCCGGGCTGGTGCCTTCAGTACGTGCGGGAGGCGTTCGGAATCTACCCGGGCGTGTACCCGTCGGCTACGTCCGGATGGGCCAACGCGCAGTACAAGCACCAAGACCATAACTTCCCCAATGCGTGGGTGCCGCTGTGGTTCTTCATGGCTAACGAACCGCTGGGCCACGTGGTGCTGCGTGCCCCCAATGGCTCTATCTATTCGACGTCCGACCCGTCCACGGTGCCACACCATCACCCGAACCTTGCCGACCTGATGGCGTATTACGCCTACTGGGGTCTGCCGCTCACTTATCTCGGCTGGTCCGAGGATATCGAGACCGTCCGCGTTGTGGAGCTCAATGACTCCATCGAGTACGCCGGCGACACCAAGCCGACTCCCGTTTACACCGCAGACCAGTTGGTGCTGGTCAACCTTGGCATCCCTCTCCCGTAAAGGAAAAGATCATGAGCAAACTCCCCGCAGGCATGAGCAACGAACGCTACTTGCGGTTCACTCCGGAAGCGTTGGTGGAGGGTGGCCCGGCAATGAAGGGCGGCCTGTCCATTGAGCAGCAGATCGAGAAAATGCCTGTCGATGCTCTGTGGAACCCTCAGATTGACTGGGGCAAGTACAAGACCAGCGCCTACGGGCAGCTCGCTTTCAACGCCCAGGCACTCGCCCGGATCGAGGCGAATCAGCGGGCGGACCGCGCCATCCTGCAGCAGATCCTGGCGGCCACCGCGTCCGGCGCGGCAGTGGTCATCGACTATGACCGAATTGAGAAGGCCATCGCGGACAACATGCCCACCTTCGAAATCGTCCCAGTAACCAAGGAGGACTAGGCCATGGCTGAGCATCGTGCCCTGTCTACTCAGGAGCGTAACCCGCGTTCTGCTGTGCTGCGGACTGTCCTTGTGGCGGCTGTGGCGTTGTTCCCGCTGCTGAATGTGGCTCTCAAGATCGTTGTTGAAGAGCTCGAGCCGTACCGGGTGTACCTGCCTGAATGGCTGTTCGCTGCCCTGAACGTTTCGATCACGGTTGTGGTGGTGCTCATCGGCGTCTTCACCCGTGTCATGGCGATCCCGGGCGTGAATGAGTGGCTGCGGAAGTACGTGCCACTGTTCGCCCCCGAAGACGACAAGGGCGGCGAATTGCCGTCTGGTCTTGTGCGCGTGCAGAACCTTACTGGTCGCAGTGAGGCTGTCCTGACTGCGGATCAATGGGACGACGTAACCAAGACTTCCCGCTCTGACCCTAACGACGACCCCAAGCACAGCGCCTAACCACCCACCTGTTGCGGGGCGGACCTTACACAAGGGTCCGCCCCTTCACTTTTAAGGAGTCGCCACCGTGACTGATTACCCCTTTGAGATGGGCTTGGTTGTTGACCCGGACAACCCCGCTAACATCTCAGCTGGCGGCTCCGTCGCCATTTACGCCCCGGATGACCTCGCAGGCAACACGCTCCTGCCATTGAAGGACGCTAACGGGTTCGGGCTCGCTAACCCTTTGACGTCCAACGCCAACGGTTACATCCCGGCTTTCGTGGCGCCACACCCGCAGGTTCGTTGGCAGTCCGGCGACTTCTCCGGGTTCTTCAACTCCTTCACTGGTCTCCGGAACGAAGCAGTGGCCGCGAAGAACGCGGCAGAAACGTCAGCCGCCGCTGCTGAGGCTGCCGTTGAGTTGGCCCAAGCACCCACCGACGAGCAGGTAGACGCGGGGATCTCCAGGGCCAACATCCCCGGGCAAGTCGGAGCTGTCGTGCCTGGCTTGGTCAACGCACAAGTTCCGCCGCTTGTTGGGCCGCTCGTAGCCGATGCTGTGGCCAACGACCCCACAGTGATCAGCTCAGCCGCGAACATGGCACAATCCACTGTTGGCCTCGTGCCAGTCTGGAAAGCCAACACGGTGTACACGGCAGGGCAGAAGGTCATCGCGCCTGATGGTGATGTTGTGTCGGCTAAGGTCAACTTCACCAGCGCAGCGACCTACAACGCAGCAAACTGGAACCCATCCCCCAACGGCTCAACGCTGGCAACGATGTTCGGTCGCGAACTTCCGGACCGGGGCCGGGCAACAGTAGCAACCCACGGCAGCGTTGATAACATGACAGCGAACGGCATCTATCAGGTCACCCTATCCACTGACGCCAGCGGGTTGGGGCTACCATCCCCCAACGCAAGCGAAGTGAAGGTCTACAACGTTGGCACCATCGTCCACCAAGTACAAACAGTTCTTGGCGCGTCCTGGCAAACGTTGTACAGGCGCCGTGCAGGTGGCGTGTTCTCAACATGGGTTGACCCTCTGGCGACAGTCAACAACGCATTGAGCAACCGCATCGCGCCTTTCGAGGCGACAACCAAAGCCTATGTTGCCCAGTCCCGCTCTGCCGGAACCGCGTACTTCCTCAATGGGCCCCTGGCGATTACACAGCGGCAGCCGTTCCGCACGGGTGGCAATTGCAAGAGTTTCCGTCAGTGGTTTCAGAACTACGACGAGCGATCCAACACGCCCTACACAGGACAATGTGATATCACTGGTGTCTGGGTTGGAAAGGCAGCACTGGACTCGTTCGGAATACCCACGGGTCAGTTTGCATCCGCGCCAGTCCAGGTCAGCGGGGCGATAACGGGACCTACGGATGGTTCGCCGTTCTGCACCTCCCTTATCTTCCCGGCAACCATCGCCATTGACCCGACTGCCATGTACATCAGCAGCTACGGGGTGGTCACCGCCACGGGCATCCAGCACCGCACTCAGGGGATATCGTGGTCAACGGCATCCACTGCCAATGCTGGCCAAACCACAACTACCGCAACGCTCACGCGCAGCAACTTCTCCGCGTTGAACAGCTGGATCGAAGTCAACACCACGTCTTCCATCGTGGCCCAAGTCGGAGACTCCCATGTCGCCTGCGGAGCTGCGGACATGGCCGTCTATGATTCGGTCATCAACAAGTTCTGCTTCGCCAACGGCATGGTTCCAGTGAACATGGGGGCCGGCGGTTCCACCTTCGCAGAGTGGTCCAACATCGCCGAGCGTCGGTGGCAGAGGTACCTGACCAATAACGTCAAGCCGGATGCCTGGATTCTGTCGCTTGGACAGAACGATATCTACAACGCCGGGCTCACCTTCGAAGCGCTAAAGGAAGGCTTCTACGCGGTGGCGGCTATCGGGCGGCAGGTACTCGGCCCCAACATGTACCTGACCACGGTCAAACCGAGGAATGGGGAGTTCCAAACACCAGCGCAGAACGCTGTCCGTATCCAGTTCAACGACTGGCTTCGGACCCTGCCAGGCGGTGCTGTCGGGCTCTTCGACCTTGCGGCAGCAGTGACAGATGCGACGGGGGACAACCTCGATCTGCGTTACGTCACGGGCGACAAAGTCCACGCGCCTACAGCTGGCACTGACGCTGAAGCGAAGTCCATCAACCAGCGCATCGGATCTAAGAACGTCTAGCAACAGAAGAAGGCCCCTGCTCTCGTGTTGAGAGTGGGGGCCTTCTTTTCGTGGTTAACCGAGGTTTGATGCTGGCAGTGTCACTCTAACTTCGACTTCGAAGTCCGTCTCCGGCTGGCCAGTGAGGGCAACGACAGCGGCAGTGACGGCGTCCCGAATGTCACCGACATGCTCAACAGCCACCGAAACTTCAGGCATTTCTTTTGTGCTGGCATGCCACTGCATGTCCTCGATCCACCCGTAGGCTGAAATTGTCTGTCCCATGCCCCGTATCTTATCGCGAGCTACGTGGATGGTTCGGCGGCAGCGAGCACGTCCGCACCGTAGAACAACGTGTTTGGTCCATAGAACGGCCACGTCGCGGCGCAAACCCACTCGACCCCGTCTTCATCCACGCGGCGACCTTCAGAGTCGATATGGTTTGGGCAGTCACAACAATCGCAGCGGTGTAGCCCATTGTGGCCCTGCTCAAGGTCACAACCATGAGTGCCCCAGTAGACTTCGCAGCCTGTCATGTTCGCCATTTATCCAGTCTGGCACATCTTGGCATGATGGTTGGCATGAATATCCTCCCGCCGACGTCGTTCCTGCTCGAGGGCGTCACGTACGAGTTCATCCACCCGGAACGTGTAGGGTCCGTGGAGGACGTCCGCTCATGGGAGATGAGCAATCGGCCCAAGGTTCACGCACAGATACCACTGAAGGCAGGCGGCGTGGTTGCTGTCTACGCCCACGCAACACGCTGGAACCAAACCCAAATCAGCGTCCAATGGTACGACGACGACAACAACAGCCTCACCGCCTGGCTACCCAAGAACGACGTCCGGCCAGTCACCGAATCCGAATGGGACATCGACCAATACAACCGGTGCCCCGAATCGCTACGTGGCGTGCGATGGGGCAATAGATTCCCGGGCTTCCTGCCAGAGTGAGCTATCCCAACGCTTCAGCAGCAGCAAGGCCGCTGTTCTTACCGATCCTGGCGTAGATCTTGAGGGTGGTTTTGGGATCCTCGTGGCCCATGCGTGCTTGGACCTCATGGACGGGGATGTTCTTCTCAAGGAGGTGGGTGGTGTGAGCTGCCCGGATGTCATGGATCCGCGGCTTGCGCTCTAACTTTCCCTCATCAATGAGGCGGGCCATGAGTGGCTGCCAGTGCTCTTTGTGGAACCACGAGTTCCGTAGGTATTCGCCGTTCGGCCGGCTAAATAGTAGGTCGTCGCGTTCAAGCTTGGCCATGTGTTCGACCAGCTCTTCCGACAGGCTCATAGAGCACGGAATGTTGCGGACGGCCTTCTTGGACTTCGGCGGCCCCACAACCTCGCCTATGCCGGTACCGCCGTCCTTCCATGCGCGGGTGATGCGGAATATGCAGCGGCCATTGTCAGCCACCCGGACGTCTCGCTTACGGACAGCGGTCGCCTCGGCGTAACGCATGCCCGTCAATCCCAGTGTTCGGATGAAGAGCTTGTACTCGTCCGCGATTTCTCTCACGAGCATCTTTAGGTCATCCTCAGAGAGGTAGACCATATCTTCTTCGGCCTCTTCTGTGTCTGCCTCCGCTAGGCCGCGGGCCGGGTTGCTGCGCATGCGGTTGGCGGCCACAGCCGTTTTGAACGCATCCGAAAGCAGGGCATGTATGTTCGCTTTGGACTTCCGAGAGAGCGGTTGCCCGGTCGCCTGGTTGGCCCGTGGCATGGTCACAAGCCCGTCCATCCACAGGATGACCGCTTCGCGGTCCACGCGGTCCACAGGGGTCTTGCCAAGGTCACTGGAAGCAATGTGGTTGGCGAGGTGTCGGCGGTACTTGCTGATGGTGCCTGGCTGAGGCTTACGCAGCAGGTTGATATGGTCCTCAACCACTTCAGTCACAGTTGGTGCTGTAGAGTCCTTGCGCGTCTTGGCTTTGGCGGCCAGCTTGAAGCTGTTGCCGTTGGAGTCTAGGAAGTCCTTGAGTTCCACGGCTTTCGCTTTGGCCTCCCCTGGCGCGTAGTCCACGTCTTTGAAGGTGCGGGACTTCAGGCCTTGCTCGGGGTCCCGCCATGCCACAGTATGTGAGGCGCCCTTCTTGAGCTCACGCGTACGGATGCTAGCCACGGGCCCAAGCCTCCTGGTAGTCCGGGTGGTCAGAGTAGACGGCGGCGAGAGCGTAGAGCACGGCACTGCCAAGCTCAACTGTGTCATCGTTGCGCGTCAATGAGTCTTCGTGGTCTTCACGGCACTCCGCGATGATCGCCCGTTTCGCGTCGCACTCGGCAAGAACGCGAGCAGGGTCGTGGCGAACAATATGTTCAGCGACGATCTCGGGGCTATCAACATGCAAGCCGTCTACCCAGAAGGCATCCTGCCCGCTGGCCACGCAGGTTCCGTCATTGCCCCACACCCCGCCACTCATCATTGCGGCCGCGGCGTGGGCTGCCTGCTCATCCTCGGCAATCCTGGCTTCAAGGAACTCCGTGATGCTAGGCACTGGCCATCACAGCCTCGTGCGCGGCGTTCACTGACTTCTGCGCGTCCTTGAGTTGCGCCCGGTAAGTAGCCACGGAAACTGTCTTGTCTGGGTACTCGATGAGGAAACTGAGCCACTGCTGCGCTCCCTCGTACTGTTCCACCGCTTCTGCCCTGTCCTGTAGCTGAGCCAACTCGATACCCTATCTATGCCGTTTCTCGCCAACAAAATCGGGGTTCTGGCCAACAGCCAAAAAGAAAACCCCGGAAACACAAGGCTTCCGGGGCTAACTATAGTGGAGATGGGGGGAATTGAACCCCCGTCCGATGTCGTTTTGTCAGGGCTTCTCCGGGCGCAGTTCGCGTCGGATTTTCTCGGCCCCAGCCATCCTGCGAACAGGTGGCTGATCCGGGCCCAGTCATCTAAGAGTCCCGTTTACCTCAATGACGAAGGCAAACAGCAGTGGCTATCTAAATGACGCCAGGAACCGGGGCGATAGCAACCCCGGGCTGACGGACTGTCTTACTGCTTAGGCAGCGAGAGCGAAGTCAGTGCGCTTAGATTCGGCACTTATTGGTTTGCAGACAGCGTTTACGAGATAATTCTGCATCCTCGGCCCGCTTCACCTGTCGCGACTAACATCGTCGAAACCGATCATCCCCGTATTTTGTTACCAAACCCGCCAAGAGCCTTTCAACTCCTGTCGGACTACTTATCATAACGCATTCAATCGGCGAGTGATTCCCACCTGGTCCTAGCGTCGGTTGCGCTCCCGCAGCTCACGCAGGGATTCACGCTTGTCCTGCTGCTCACGGAGGGTCTGGCGCTTGTCGTAATCCTTCTTACCGCGGGCGATTGCGATTTCCACCTTGGCCCGGCCGTCCAGGAAGTAGAGCTGAAGGGGCACAACAGTGAACCCGGACTCGCGGATCTTCTGCGAAATCTTGTCCAGTTCATCGCGGTGCAGCAAGAGCTTCCGACGGCGACGCGCAGCGTGGTTGGTCCAGCTCCCCTGGTGATACTCGGGGATGTGGATGCCCTCCATCCACAGTTCGTCGTTGTAGAAGGTGCAGAAGCCATCAACCATGGAGGCATGGCCTTCACGGAGGGACTTCACTTCTGTTCCCATGAGGGCAATGCCTGCCTCATAGGTGTCCAGGACATGGTAGTTATGCCGGGCCTTCCGATTGGTGGCCACTACCTTACGGCCACTTTCCTTGGGCACGGTAGAACTCCTTGTTAGATGCGGATTTCAACTAGTGTACGCCAGCACCGGGTATTCCCCGCGCACTTCCCTGCGCGCTAGAGAAGGTTCATGGGATCCTCGGCAGCGCCGTTCAACCACGTTTCGAAGTGAGCGTGGCAACCCGTCGAGTTACCTGTGCTGCCCGAGTATGCGATGAGCTGCCCCGCCGATACCTGCTGGCCGTTCGCCACCACAATGCTGCTGTTGTGGTAGTAGATGGTGGTCAGCGAGTTGCCCTGCACCACACCATGGGAGAGTTTGACTCGCCATCCGCCGCCGTCGGCCGAGTTCCATCCCGAGTTGAACACCTCGCCCGCGGCTGCCGCGTAGACGGGGGTTCCGCACGCCGCTCCGAAGTCGATGCCGGTGTGCATGTAACCACCCGTGCCATAGAAGTCGATGGTGCCGGGCGGTGTCGCACGCCAGCCGAATCCGGAAGTGATGGGGACATAGCTTGCGAAGGGGTGACGAAGACCGAACGCTGACGGCGAACCAGCCGCCGGAGGTGAATATGGGGGCTCCGGAGGTGCCGGGCGTCCTTGGGCGGCTGCTGCAGCAGCCGCCGCAGCAGCAGCTTCTTCGGCGATCCGACGTTGTTCCGCTTCCCAGGCCTCCCTCAGCTTCCGGTCACGCTCAACGATTTCGGCGGCAACCGTACTCTGTTCGGCCTTCACCCGGGCAAGGTTGGCTTCGATACCCGGCTTGGCGGCCTGCAATTGTCCGTTGAGGCGGGTGGTGTCCTCGATCAGCTTGTCTACTTCGGCTTTCTTGCTCGCTGCCTCGTCCCTTGCCGACTTTTCGCGTTCAAGTGCGGCGTCCGCCTTGGCCTTCAGGTCTTGAATTTCTTCCTCGACGGCAACAAGCCTCGCCTGGGAGTTCACGTTGGTGGCGTTCTGCTGGGTAAGTTTGGTCATCGCAGCGTTCTGGCTGCGCATGGCCTGGTCAGCCAAATCCATGGACTCGGTCAGGCTGCCGGACTCACTGGACCCGAACAAAAGCGCAATATTGGTTGGAACACCGCCGGATTTGTACGCCTGGGAGGCGATTTGGCCGATCAGCTTCTTCGTGTCGGTGATCTTCTGCTTATCACTCTCCAACTGCTCGGTGATCTTGGCCTTGTTCTGCTGGGCAAGCTCAACCCTGGCAGCAAGTGCCTCGACTTCCTTGACTGCACTGGCCACCCGCCCCTGCGCCTCGAGCAGTGCCTGCTGGGCTCCAGGAAGCCGGCCTTGGTAAATCACCAGGTCACCCGCAGCCTTTGCGATGTTTGAGTCGACAAATTCGAGCGACGCCTGTACCCGGGCCGCTTCTGCTTCCAGCGCCGCTTGCTGATCCTCCAGGTTGTCGGCTTGGGCAACGGGGACGCCAGAGAGGAGACTGACAGCCAGACCCACAGCAAGAACCGCCCCCAGAATCCGAGCATGGCCTGACGCAAGGCGCCGGCGCAGGGGGTTCGGGTCCAACGTGGTCATCAGGAGTCCTTTTCGCTTGTCAGCATGGTTGTTCGTTGAGTCCAGGCCATCATGGCTAGACCTTCAGGTAACGCCGGAGGGTCAGTAGGGAAGATATCCCAGCGAGGCCGGCGCCAAGTGCAATCAGCACCGGTGCAATCACCAGGACCTGGGTGGACGAGATGAACGGTGTGTTCAGGAACTGCCTCGACAGGTCTCCGTTGAGCCAGAAGTGTGCCATGAGCCAGAGGGTGACGGAGGCCAGCAACGCGCCCACAACGGCAGCTATGACACCTTCCAGGATGAACGGCAGTTGGATGACTGTCTTTGACGCGCCCACGAGTCGCATGATCCCTGTCTCCCGCCGTCGACTGAACGCCGACAGCCGGATGGTGGTGGTGATCAGCAGGACCGCGCAGAAGATCATCACCGCGGCCACACCCATGGCTGCAACCGATGCCCCGTTCATCCAGGAAAAGATGCGTTCCAGCACTTGCCGTTGGTCACTGACCGTCTCAACACCCGGTTGCGAGGAAAACGTCTCGCTGATGATTTCGTACTTCTCGGGGTTCTTCATGTTGATCCGGAAGGAGGCCGGCAACTGGTCTTCAGACACCGAATCCACAATGGGCGAATTGGAGAACTGCTCTTTGAAGTGGGTGTACGCCTCGGCTTGGGACTCGAACTGGAATTCGTTGATGTACTGCTTGACTGCCGGGGATTCGAGCATTGCCTGAAGGTTCGCCTGCTGTTCCTTGGTGGCCGAACCCGAAGCGCAGCCTACCGCCGTCGAGCCGTCATTACAGAGGAAGACCGCCACCTGGACTTTGTCGTACCAATAGCCCTTCATCTGGTTGATCTGCATCTGCAGCATTCCAGCCGCACCGACGAACGTCAGGGAAACAAAAGTCACGAGGACCACGGAAATCACCATTGAGAGGTTTCGGCGCAGACCGCTGCCAATCTCCCCCAGGATAAACAAGAGCCTCACAGCTGTGCCCCCTGCGCACGGTTGAGTTCCTCGCCGCTGGCGTCCCGCAGTCGGCGCGATTCGCCAACCACGGGGATCATCGACGTATACAGCGCCTTGGCTTCGTCGCGAATGACCTTGCCGTTCTTGAGTTCCACCACGCGGCGGCGCATTTCATTGACGATGTCGTCGTCGTGGGTTGCCATGACCACTGTGGTGCCGTTCTGGTTGATTTTGTCCAGGACTCCCATAATTCCCATCGAGGTAATCGGGTCCAGGTTTCCGGTCGGTTCGTCCGCCAGCAAAATGCCGGGGCGGTTCACGACGGCGCGGGCGATTGCCACGCGCTGCTGCTCACCACCGGAAAGTTCATGGGGCATGCGACGTTCCTTGCCCTCAAGGCCAACCGTCTTCAGGACCTCGGGCACGGTCTCCCGGATAATGGAACGGCTCTTGCCGATCACCTGCATCGCGAAAGCTACATTCGCGAAGACGTTCTTCTGCGGGAGCAACCGGAAGTCCTGGAACACAACGCCGATTCCACGCCGGAGCTTTGGGACGCGCCAGCTCGAAATGTTGGCAACATTCTGGCCCGCGACGTAAACGGATCCGGTCGAGGCTTTGTCCTCTTTCAGGATCAACCGCAGGAAGGTGGACTTGCCTGATCCTGAGGCACCCACCAGGAAGGTGAATTCGCCGCGGTTGATCTCAAGGCTCACAGAATCGAGCGCCGGTCGGGCATTCTGCTCGTAGACCTTGGTGACATTCTCAAATCTGATCATGGCCCTTTAGAACCCCGCCGGACATGACATAGTCGCCCAGTCCAACAGCCGGAGCGCGGGCTTTCGTTGGGGGAAGTGAGAGCACCGGCCACTCGACTATACGCACGGGCCAGCCGCTATTCCGCGGCTTTCAAGGGCGTGTCGCGGAATCCGAAGCCTCAGGTGACCCGGGCCACTTTATCGGGTTCCTAGTTGGCCGCTGCGTTTCGGTTGCCGGTACGCCAGCGAATGCCGGCGTCGATGAAATCATCGATATCGCCGTCAAGCACCGCCGAGGTGTTGCCCACCTCGTGTTCCGTCCGCAGGTCCTTGACCATTTGGTAGGGATTGAGGACGTAGGAACGCATCTGGTCGCCCCAAGAGGCTTTGACGTCTCCGGCCAACGCCTTCTTTTCCGCGTCCTGCTGTTCCTTCTTAACCAGCAGCAATCGGGACTGGAGCACCCGCATGGCGGCTGCCCGGTTCTGAAGCTGCGATTTCTCATTCTGCATCGAGACCACAATGCCCGTAGGGATGTGCGTCAGCCTCACTGCGGAGTCAGTGGTATTGACCGACTGGCCGCCCGGACCCGAGGAGCGGAAGACGTCGACGCGGATTTCGTTGTCCGGGATCTCGATGGAATCTGTCTGCTCGATCAAAGGGATGACTTCGACAGCTGCGAAGGATGTCTGGCGGCGCCCTTGATTGTCGAAAGGACTGATGCGGACCAGCCGGTGCGTGCCGGCTTCGACGCTCAATGTGCCGAAGGCGTAGGGTGCCTTGACTTCGAACGTGGCGGATTTCAGGCCTGCTTCTTCGGCATAGGACGTGTCCATCACAGTGGTCGGGTAGCCATGGCGTTCAGCCCAACGCAGGTACATCCGCATCAGCATCTCGGCGAAATCGGCTGCATCAACGCCGCCGGCTCCAGCCCTGATGGTGACAACAGCTTCACGTTCGTCATACTCGCCCGACAACAGCGTTGTTATTTCGAGCTCAGCGAGTGCTTTGCGAATGGAGGAAAGTTCTTTCGCCGCTTCCGCCATTGAGTCCTCGTCGCCCTCGTCCTGGCCCAGTTCCACCAGGACTTCGAGGTCGTCAATCCGGGAAGCGAGCTTGGAAAGGCGCTCTACTTCGGACTGCCGGTGCGACAACCGTGAGGTGATCACCTGGGCAGAAGCAGGATCGTCCCACAGGTCCGGGGCCCCGGCCTGCTCGCTCAGTTCAGCGATCTCAGTCTTTAGGGCATCAACATCGGTGACGTTCTCGATGGAGCTGTAAGTTGCTCGAAGTGCGCGGATTTCCGCGGGAAAATCAATTTCAGCCATGATCATCCCAGCGTACGCTATCCGTCGCACTCCCCGATGGCTCCCCCTCCCCTGCCTGTGGGGGCTCTCCTTACGGGGCCAGCTCCTTACTGGGTCAGTCGGGACCTGGCCGTTGACCTCGCCTCTATGAGAATCCCATCGGGCAGCAGAAAGCTGATCACGGGAGGATGAGCCACGGCCGTGAGGACTACCACCGCAGTACCGCCAGGCTCGCTGCCCGTACCCGCAGCGAGGGCCAGGTGGTCATGCCGGGAAAGGGCATTACTTGCATCGAGGTAGGATCGGGCGGCAGCCAGCACCCTCGCATCCACCAGCGACGTGGAAGGAAGACTGCTTCCCCCGACATCCCCCACCGTGTAGGAATCCGCGGCTGCGAGCGCCGCCCCGTCGGCCAAAGACAGCAGTTTCTTGTGCTCCAGGTAGACAGCTGAAGCAGCAATGACCACTGAAGCCAGGAGGAGGGACAACAACACGAACCCGACGATGAGAACAGCTATTTGGCCTTCTTCGCGTGGGCGCTTGTTCGATGGCACCACCGTCATTGGTACCGCCCCACGACCTGCGATGCCGACGCACTTAATCGGCTGGCGTTCAGTTGCAGCAAGTCCCCGAACGGCATCAATGGCAAGGGAACGTCCAGACGCACAGTCACAGTCACCGTTGTGCCGGCGGACAAACAACTCGCTCGATCACACTCAATGGTGACGCTGGCCAGCTCAGGTGAATGACCATAGTCCGTGAGGGCAACAAGCACACTGTGCTCGGCCGCAATCCTTGCACTGGCTGGGTCCTGCTGCGTCACGAAGACTTTAGCTGCTTGATCGGCAGCACCCACCACTGCAAACGACCCGCCCTGGATTTGGCCTACGGTCACGACGAAATAGACCACGGGGACCATGAGAAGCAACGCCAGAAAGGCGAATTCCACCACGGCGCTGCCCTTTTGTGCTTCAGGAGTTGGCGCGCAATCCGTTACTTTGCCAGCCGACCCCGCCGGTAAGCACAGCGCCTCGCGCACCCTTTGCCGGACCGCGGTCAGCAGTGGCCTTGGCGCGTCAACCAAGGAGATCTGCATGGCCCTTGACCTCCAATAATTTGGCGGGCCCGATCAGACCCACAACCGGCAGTGGTGCCTTTACTGTCACTTCCAAGGCTCGGATCCCATCGATGGTGACTTCAGTCGAGGTGACATCGCGGGAAAAATCACCGTTCAACGCAGCATCAATCAACTCCGCAGTCCGGGCCCGGGCGTCCATGGACGTGCGATCCGCCAATGCCCCGTACCTCGCTCCCGAAGCGGCGGCATCAATGAGCGTGTTTCGAACGTGCAGCACCACCGTGAGTTGAACCATCGACATAAAAAACAAGGTCAGCAATGCACCAACCAACACGAAGTCGACCACAGCAGATCCGCGCTCGTTCGCGATTCTCGCAGGCCCTGAAGGAGGAGAGCCGTCTACGATGCAGCAATGGAGCATCCCGTGTCCTACTTACCCACTTTGCTCATTGCTTGATTAAAAAGGTCGCCCAACGCCGGCGTCGCGATGGCCAGAAGTCCTGCTACGAGGATCGCGGACATCAACGTGATCATCACCCATCCAGGTACGTCACCGCGCTCTCGCTCTTCCCTCGGGGGCATCGCTCTGAGGGCAATTGCCACGAACAACCACGCGGAGCAAAGGAAGAGCCTAGAGACAGCGGACAGTTGGTTTTCAATTCGTTTCATGGTTTTCCCCAATGTATTTCGAGCGGGTGCTGACGTAGCGTGGCTGGTTGAATGGACTTATAGGGCGGTTCGATGTGTGGGAGTTAAAGGCTCATCTCCAAAGCCGCAATGGCAGGGAAGGCCGCGAAGACTACGGTCAGGGGAAGCACGCCGAAAACGAGCGGGACCATCATGGCAATCTCTTTTCGGCCTGCGGATTCCATGAGGTCACGTTGTGCGGCGTCGCGGACGTCCGCCGCCTGCGCCCGGAGGACGTCTGCCAAGGGCGTCCCGCGTTCAACAGCGACCACCAGACCGTCAATGAACCTGACCAAGGGCGGCAATTCCGCCCTTGATGAAAAGGTCTGGAGTGCTTCCGTCAGCGGTTTCCCGGACCGTGTATCCGCCAAGATTGTGGCGAACTCCCTTGAGAGTTCACCATTCGAGCTGCGGCTAACCCTGTCCATTGCGCCCATTGCGCTCTCTCCCGCGGCAACAGCGAGCGCCATCAACTCCGCGAGGCTGGGAAACTCGGACAACATCCTTGACTCCCGCCGTTTGATCCTCAACCCCAACACAAAGTCGCGAAGCAGGTAGCCGCCCAGCGCGCTTCCAAGGACTGAAATACATGACGCGACCGGACTGAACTGGCCGGCGGTTGCGCCGGCGACAACCACAAGGACAGCAAGCACGAAAGCGGCGCCAGCCCACAGAAGCTGCTCTGCCCTGAAATCCAACGTTGATTTTGTCGAACCGGCGCGGGCAAGCCGTTTGCCTAAGGCAGTGGAGCCGACGTTGAAGCGGGACATGGACGTGATTGCATCCCGGAGGATGGGGCGGAGTATTCGTTCCAACGGTCCAAACGGCGTGAGATTGTGCGTTGGGGCGCGGAGTAGGCGCGAATCGAGATTCAGCGCCTTCAACTGCGGTTCAATGCGATCTGAGAATCCCGTGCCCCGCATAAACGGGAGTCGCACCAGGATCAACCAGCATCCGGCGCCCAGAAACAGGCCGCACAACAAGGCGAAGGCAGTGGATGTGTTCATCGAAGAACCCGTTCGTCCTCTGGCAGGGCGCCAACGCGAAGCATCACGGAGTAGCAGAAAACTGAGATCAACAGGCCTCCGAGCAACACCACAGCGCCCATGCCGGAGTTGAATGCCAGCATGGCTTCAGGCCTGCTTGCCATAACCACCAAAACTATCCAGGGCGCAGCGACAGCGAGCCGGGCAGCATTTATGGTCCAAGACTGCCGGGCCTCGAGCTCACTGCGCGTCCGTGCGCTGTCACGCAGGAACCCTGACAGGGTACCCAGCATGCGCCCGAGGTCGGAGCCGCCCACTTCGCGGGTCATTCGCAGGGCCTCTATGATGCGGTCGGCCACCGGATCTGCCAGGCGGTCTTTGAGTCTGTTCACTGCAGCCTCAAAGTTCCCGGCGGCTCTGTAGTCGGCCCCAAAATCCAGGAACAATTCCCTTAGCTCTTCCGGTCCATTGTGTCCCAGTTGGATCAGTGCCTCCGGCAGTGCGAGGCCGGCACGAATTGCTGAGCGCAAGTGGTCCACTACGTCCGGCCACAGCTGCCGTAGCGCGGTCCTGCGCTTCCGTGCCCGCCAGCGCACGGTCGCGAATGGAATCCAGGAACCGAAAATGGCAAAACACGAGGCCACCTGCGGCGATCCGGTCAGAACGTAGAACGCCAGCAGCGCAAACAGCCCCAAGCCCACGCAGGTGGCAAGCAGTCCGGCCCCCGTCACTTTCTCGATTCCTGCTGACATAAGGAGGAGGTCCAAGCGGCGGGGCTTGCTTCTTTTTGGTTCAGCCGCTGGCTGGGCCCATGCAGACCACCACACGAGGAACACCCCCAAACCACACACGATCCCAAGTAGTGGCCCCATCAGTTCAGCTCCAGGAGGGCAGCCACATCAAAGCCTGCACGGGCAAACTTTTCCGCTGCCGGCATGGAGTTGGCTCGAGGCTGCAACTGCCCTGCAACCATGCCGAATACCCCTGAGGATTCGATGATCCCGTTTTCCACCCTGCGCCCCAGGGAGAGGATTTCGGTCACCTGCCTACGCCCGGTTGAATGGCGGCCGCAGTGCACCACAAGGTCGATACAGGACGCCACTGTCGGCACTACGAAAGCACTGGAAATATTTGCCCCGGCCAAGAGAGGGAGGGTGCAGATCTTAGTGACGGCGTCGTGGGCAGAGTTGGCGTGCACTGTACACATCCCGGGCAAGCCCGAGTTCAGCGCAATGAGCATGTCGAGGCTTTCCGCTTCGCGGACCTCTCCCACCACCAAGCGATCCGGACGCATGCGAAGCGCCTCCTTGACAAGCCGCCGCAGCGGAATTTCGCCTTCACCTTCGAGATTCGGTTGGCGGCACTGCAACCCGACCACGTCACGCAGCGGAAGCTGCAATTCGAAGATCTCCTCAACGGTGATGACCCGTTCCCGGGACCCGATGCTTGCGGCCAAGCAGTTCAACATGGTGGTCTTCCCCGCCTGGGTGGCTCCCGAAACCAAGATGTTGAGACCGCTGGCTACCGCCGCACCAAGGAATCTGGCCGCTTGGGGCGTCAGGCTTCCAAGCTCTACGAGGTGTTCCAGCCGGCTTGCCCTCGCGATGAATTTCCTGATGTTGACAGCCCAGTGCTTCCGGGTGATGTCCGGGATGGCTACGTGCAACCTTGATCCGTCCGGCAGGGCAGCGTCCACGAAAGGGGTTGAGAGATCCAATCGTCGCCCCGAGCTCTTGAGCATCCGTTCAACAAGGTCGCGCACCTGCTGCTCGCTGAGAGTTATGGCCGTCAGCTCGGATTCCCCATTGCGGGCCACGTAGATCTCGTGTGGCGCATTGATCCATACCTCTTCGATTCCGGCATCATCCAGGAGTGGCTGGAGTGGCCCAAACCCCGCTACTGCATCGAAGATGTGTTGTCGGGCGGTCTCAAGGTGTCCGAGAGAAGGGAGGGAGCCCAGAAGCGCCCGTTCATCGTAATCGTTGACCGCCGCATCTACGAGAAGCCGGACATCCCTTGTTTGTTCCAGCGGATCCAGCCCGCGGCGCCTTATGAGTTCCCGGACTTCTCCTTCGACGATTTTTACAGCATCCACGTCTCTCCCCATGATCCCGAGCCCGTAAACGAGAGGTGCATCTCGAGTCATTCACGCTAGGCGAGCGGTTTCTGTGCCTCAAGTCCATCGGGACCACATGTGGATAACCCCCATCATCAGTCACGCCAGCACCGTCAATCCCACTAGTCACTCCAGTTTCGGAATGTTAGGGTAAGCCCGTTAGGAGCTGGCCTTTGGTCCCATGCGCAGGCGCCCGCCCCGGAGCTTGCCCGCAAGCCACACCATGTGCCGCTGAGCCGCGGTACAGGGCCGGATGTGAAAATGAAAAGTAATTCGATGGACCCGGTCCGCCGCATCCCGCTCGCACGTGCAGCCCTGGCGCTTACCATCGCACTGGTGGGTGGCAGCTGCCTTGGAGCGCCCGCGTGGGCCCAGACTTCCGGACCGCTACCCGCCCCGCATTCGGAGACTCAGGAACAAACGCCGTCGCAGGGTCCCCGGCCAGCCGGAAACGGCTCGGGTTCGGCTGCCCCCGGCAGCGAGTTGCCGACGGGGGCATCGGTACCCCAGCAGCAAGAACGGCCGCCCGCCGTCGAACTCTCACCCACAGACGCGCCGCTGCCAACCGCAAAGGCCTCAGGACAGGCCGAAGCCCAAGTCCCAAAGACTCAAGCGATGCCGGGCAACGCCCCCGACGCCGAAGCTATGAAGGCGGCTATGCGAGCCGCCATTCCGGCCGGTGGCGCTGAAATGGGGCAGCAGTCGCCACGAGTAGTGGCAACGAAGCAGCAGAGCGCGGCTTCCCACCCTGCCGAAGCCAGGGCAACCGGCGGAGCAGCGGATTCAGCGGTCCCCATGGCAGCCGACCCGGGGCACTGGCGCCCAACCATCGGCATCGCCGGACAGGACGTCAGCGCCCACCAGCCCAACATCAACTGGCAAAGCCAATGGAATCAAGGTTCCCGATGGGCATACGTCAAGGCCTCTGAAGGCAACTACTACCTCAATGAGAACTACACACAGCAGTACAACGGATCCCGCAACGTAGGCATGGTCCGGGGCGCCTACCACTTCGCTATACCCAACTGGTCATCGGGTGCGGATCAAGCCCGATATTTTGTGGCAAACGGTGGTGGGTGGACGGCCGACGGGTACACGTTGCCTCCCGTCCTGGACATCGAATACAACCCCTATGCAGGCCGCACCATCAACGGGTTTTACTTCGGCAACACGTGCTATGACATGTCTAAAGCGCAGCTCGGACAGTGGGCCGCCGACTTTGGCAACACAGTCAAGGCCCTAACCGGCCGCTTCCCAGTGATCTACAGCACTACGGACTGGTGGAATACCTGTGTGGGAAACTCCACCTTCGGAAGCTACCCCCTGTGGATCGCGTCCTACTGGAACAACCCAACCAACTCCCCGGGTAACCTGCCGGTCAGTTGGGGCAACTACACCATGTGGCAGTACAGCAGCACCGGCCCCTTTGAGGGCGATTCAAACATTTTCAACGGCACCTATGACCAGCTTCGGACATTTGCGCGTGGAGTCCCCCGTCCATCCAGCCCTTCCATCCGGTCCGGGGCTGACGTGCTCGCTGCCATGCCCTCCGGACGCCTGGACAATTTCCCGGCAGACGGCCAAGGCCGCATCACGGGACCGGTAACGATTGGGGCCGGTTGGGGAACCGCGCAATCCGTCCACGTCGTTGACTGGAACCAGGACGGGGTCCAAGACATCCTCGCCCAGTGGCGGGACGGCTCGCTCCAAGTCTTCCGCGGTGCCTCCGGCGGCGGATTCCTTTCACCCTTGCTGGTGGGAACCGGGTGGCAGGAGATGTCGCTAACGGTTGGGTGGTGGAACTCGAGGGACGGTTATCCGGGTGTCATCGGCCAGGATGGCAAAGGAAACCTTTACCGGTACACGAATGCGGCAGGAGGTGCCCTCAGCGGAGGTGTGATGATCGGAACCGGATTCGGAGGGCACCAATTTAACCAACTGGACTTCGACGGCGACGGCAACCAGGACATCGTCTCCCGGACGGCCGACGGCATCATGCGTCTATACCGCTCCAACGGTGTGGGATCGTTCCTCGCCGAATCGAGCCGCGTGATTGGCAACGGCTGGTCCGGCATGACATCAGTCAGCTCCGCAGCGGGTTTCAACGGCTCCGGTTCGCAAGGGCTCCAAGCCCGGACTGCCAATGGTGACCTGTACTACTACCCGGCTGTCTCCGGTTCCTGGGGCAACCGCTTCCTCATCGGAGTGGGATGGAATGACGCGAACGTGATCAGCGGCGCACCCGTCAACGTAGAGACCACGCTCGGGGTGGACGCGCAGGACGTCGTGGCCGCTCGTCAAGACGGCAACCTGTACCGTTACCCCGGGTCGGGGTCTACTTCCTTGCTACCAGCCGAGCTTATCGGCACGCAGTGGACCGGCCTTAAGGCCGGTTTCCTCGCAGACTGGAACAACGACGGCGCCTTGGACATCGTTGCGCAGTGGACCGATGGGCGGCTTAGCGTCTACCCGGGATTCAAGGGCAGAGGCTATGGGGCTCCGATCAGCCTTGGTACAGGTTGGAAGGACTGGACCCTCACAGTCGGTTCGTGGAAAAAGTCCGATGCCCGGCCGAGCATCGTTGGTTACGACTCCGCGGGTCGCTTGTTCCAAATCAGTAATCCGTCCGGCACCGGCTTAGGCACCCGTGTCCAGATTGGCACAGGCTGGGGTGGTCTGGACATCGTCCAGATGGACTTCGACAAGGACTCCAACATGGATCTCCTGGCGAAGAACGCCGTCGGCGATTTGGTGCTTTACCGGTCAAATGGTCGCGGAGCCTTTGTGCAGGAAGCACCCGACACCGTGGGGATCGGTTGGAACGTCGTCAACAGTTATGGAGCCATCCATGGATTCGCTGGAGCCGGATCAACAGGAATCCTGGCGCGGACAACTGCCGGCGATCTGCGCTACTACCCGGTTGGGCTGAACCGCAGCTGGGGTTCGCCCATCAAGGTTGGCACTGGCTGGGGCGGGCTGAGAATCCTCGCTCCCGCCGGAAGTTAGACCCGGACGGGCTGCGACTCCGAAATTCGCCAAGGGCCTGCACACTCTGAAAAGGAGTGTGCAGGTCCTTTCACATTTGGCAAAAACTACGTAGAGGAAACAAATAATGTTTATGCCAAGGGACAGGTCTAAATCCCGGGATTGCGTGATCTAATGAAGGTGGTCTCACGTATTGGCTGTCAGCGCATTCGGGAAACGGACTTTGTTTGGGGGCAAGCGAAGGTCACCAATGCGCACAATCAAGGAGTGATCTTTCATGGCGTTTACCGTTTCAACGGCCAAGGTCAGCATTTCGCCGCCGCTTGATGTCAATCCCTACATGGCGGGGTACGGGACCCTCGACGGCGGCCGGGAGGCTACCAGCAGCGCCCCCTACGAATCACTATGGGTTCGGGCGATCGTGCTTTGGGAAAACGGGTCCCCCAACCTGATCATGAGCGTGGACATTCTTGCCCTGCCCAGATCCATCCACCAGCGGGCCAGGCAACGGATCTTGGAGTTGGCGAGCTGGTCCAACGGCGACATCCTGATCCAGTCCACCCACACCCATAACGGCCCAGCCATCGTGGACACCCTCCATCCGTTCATGTGCTACGGACTGTCGGATTTGTCGATGGTGGAGACTTACAGCCAGCACTTGGAGAACGACCTTGTCGATGCTGCCAGCGAAGCGCTCAACGCAGCCCAGACCGCCGTCGCCCTGGATTACAAGGTCACAACGGCCAGCATCGCGTACAACAGGGTAGGTCTTCCCTACCTTGAGAACACCGTCCCAGTCATCGTGGCACGCAAGCCAAACGGAAACGCCGCGGCGGTGATATTCAACTACGCATGCCACCCGGTCGCGGCGGGCATGCGCACACTTTTCGACGGCGATTTTCCGGCCGGGGCATGCAACTACATCGAAAACACCAACCCCGAGTGTTTTGCCTTGTTCCTGCAAGGAGCGGCTGGCGACCAGAATCCCATGGGAGTACCCAGTTGGGAGTTGAGGGACGAGTACGCGACCAGGCTGGGCGCTGCTGTTGACAGGGCAATGCAGACCCCCGGAAGGTCGATTGGCAGCCCCCTCCAGACCAGCTACCGGGAAGTGCAGATCCCCTTGGACATCACGCCCACAGCCGGAAACATGGCCGCTGTACGCGCCGCCTATGTGTCCCGGCTACCCAACCTGGACGGCAATCCCGCCTGGTACGGACGCCACGCCCAAGTCATGATTGGGCGGATTGACAGCGGCAGTTATGAAACGTCGGTCGCCTGTCCTTTCCAGGTGTGGAAATTTGGAGGCAGCCCTCAACTGCGGATCGGAATCGTGGGCGGCGAGTTGGTAAGCGGCTACGCGGCGTACTTCCGCGCAAGGTTCGGCGGTGCGAATGGCGTGATCGTGGGTGGCTACGGAAATGAGTCGTGCTACTACGTGCCTAGCGCACAGTTCCTGCCGCCATATTCAGCCGGGGGTAGCTACGAGGGCGGCTGGGACCCGGACCATCCCGGCATCGCGGGTGGCTCCATGACCGTTTATGGACACATCGGTCATTTCCGGGGCGGAACAACGGGCGTGGAAGCCACCGTCATCAACACCTTGAACTCGATGTTCGCCTAGGGACCGTCAACATCGAAGGCCTTGGTCCTGGACCAAGGCCTTCGATGTTCGGGCATCACCATTTTGTAGCGGTATCGATACCTGATTAGCAGTCAATTTCATTGACCGGCATTCTGGTTTTGACAACCATGGAGGTGGAGGTCACCATGCGACACCTGTACCCGGCCGCTGCGGCGCTGCTACTGCTAATTTCCGGTTGCTCCGGTACAACGACACCTTCGACCTCGGCAACCTCCGTTCCCTCCGCATCAGCAACTCCCACCACAACGCCTTCATCATCGGCCACATCGACTCCGGAACCGACGGCGCCGGGCGAGGGCAGTGGGCAGGGTGCCGGTGCGATTGATGATTCAGGCCGGTTCTCGTACGTATGCTCCAGCCTTAATGAGGCCGTTCCAGACGTTACGTACACAAGCCTCGCGGAGGTTTGGGCTTCCACGGGATATGTCCGACTGGCTTCCTGCACGGCAAACTACGAGGGGCCCGTCCCGTTCGAGCCCACCGAAGATGAGGCCAGGATTATCTCCATAGCTGAGCCGGGCGTAACACCATCCCAAGGACTCGACGCCTACTTGACTGCGTTGACCCTCTGCACCCGCGTCAGCGACGAAGCCGCTTCCGAGCTCTTCGGACGCAGCAGCCGGCAGATGCTGCAGGCCGCCAGTGATCTATGCCCCAGGGCGCCACAGGGAAGAATCATTGGACTGTGGGCGTCCGGCGAAAGAGCCGGGGACGGCGAGTATGCGGTGACCAACGGTGCCTTGGTTCCCGGAAAGTTCCATCTCCGGAAGACCCCGCCAGAGGGCTGCACGTGGTCGGTGTCGGCTTCTGACGGCAGCACGAAGGCCAACGGCGGCGCAGCTGAAGGTCAATCAGGAATACTCCTTGAAGAAAAAGACGTACTAACTAGTGACAAATGCGGGATTTGGGAGAAGATAGAGTAATGCAGCCGGCAACGGCTGGGGCGAAAATCCAACTGCATGCGGAGCTGGGGAGCATCCGAATGAAGTGGGGATCCCTCGGTGGACATGCCAAGACGCGCTATCGTCCAGCTTGGCCTAGCCGGTCTCGTTCTTACAGGCTGCTCGGTCAAGGTCGTTGAAAATGTTGAGCCATTCAGGCTGGGCGTGACGAATGCCGGCGATGTCGACAAACCACGCGTCGAAAGACCCGAACCAGTAAAGCGCTACCAATTCGAGTGCCGCGGAGCGAATGGAAATCCGCTCATCATCTTGTCGAGCCTTGAAGAGGTTTGGGCAAACACTCAATATAAGAAATTCGCAGATGTCGTTGTGACATATGTGGGTCCTCAGCCCCAGGTGTTGGCAGCGGAAGAAAATGCCGCGGTTAATGTCGCTATAGAAGCGGGTGCCGTTGGCACGCGCAATGATATTTGCCTCGCGATTATCAAAGCCTGCACCAGAAACAATCCACCCACCATCAGTACGGCACTTTATGGGCTTGGCGGCGTTCCCATCGTCAAGGGAGCGCTCACGCTGGCGCCCATGGCGCCGCAAGCCGCAGTCCTGACCAAGTGGCTGAAGGAAGTGGCGTGATGGAACAGCAGACACGGCGCGACGCCGGTAGGCGGCTTCGCGGACACAGGATCACCACGGCCCTGGCGGCGGTTCTTCTAACGGTTGCAGGCATGACAGCGGTGGTCTCCAGCACTCCCGCCCATGCAGACCAACAGAAACAAATCATAGGTATCGGGCTCACCAAACCGGCTGGAGCGGTTCTGGACCCCATCGGCAGGATGTGGGTTTCAGACAGCGTGGCCGGATTCTGCCGGATGTCCGAACCAGTTAATGGGAACGCGGGCACTATTGAGGAAGACACGTGCTTGGGCGGAAGTCTGCCGGGAGCCGGACCGGGTCCCAAAGTGCCCGGGGTTTCAATCGTGCTCGATCCGACGCCGGGCTCCATTGGTAGCGGCGACGAAACAGCCTTCATCCCGGACTCAGCTGTTGGGAGTTCTCATCTTGTACGGGCCGTATGGAATCCACCGCTGGACCTCTTCGAATACAGCAGCACGCTGACGGTCCTCGATGGCGACGTCCGCCCGAATGCAGTTTCGGACGGCCCGGACGGTAACATCTATCTGTCGTTCGCCAATGCCCGCTCAATCATAAAAATCGTTGATCCGACCATCATGCACCCAAGCATCGAATCCATAGCATCGGTCACCACCCGTGCGCTGGGCCTTGTAGCAGCGGGCTGGGACAGCAACGGGCATGTCAGTGTCTATGTCCTGGAAACCACTGGCCTCAGGGCGTTCTCTGCCCCGGGCAATGGCGAAATGACAGACTACGTGCCGCTGACGTCCTACAACGTAGGCATCGCCTCGTCGATCTTCTACGACTACGACGCCCACGTCATTTATACGGGGACGAACAGCGGCACGACAGCGGGCACAGACAAGGTTTCACGCCTGAACCTCACAACTGGTGCAGTAGACAACCAGTGGGCTCTGGGCTTCAGCAAGATCAGCGGCCTGGGTATGCGCGGCGGCCAACTGCTGGTCCTGGATGATCCCGGCCAGTTGGGCTCCACTCCGGGAAGCGGCCGGGGCAGTATCAGCATCCTTGGCGGTGCTGTTGCCAAAATTACTTCCGGCCCCACTCTGGCCAGTGGTGCACAAGCTCCCAACCCCGAATTCACCAACGACACCACTCCAACGTTCGGTGTGGCCGCTGAACCGGCCGGGAGCGCTTTGGAATGCTCCATGGGCGGCGCTTGGGTGGACTGCACTGGCGGAACCTACACGTCAACTCCACTGACCAACGGCCCGCAGACTTTCTCCGTAAGGCCTGCCCCCGGCGGGATTCCCGTTTCAAGGAGCTTTACAGTGGACACAGTCGCACCTGCGGTGCCGGTGTTCACCTCTCCGAACAGTGGGCAAGTAGTCAACGGCAAACCTGTCCTTGGTGCCACTTTTGAGACAGGAACAACACTCAGCTGTTCAGTTGACTCCACTGTCAATGCCGCATTCCAGGTCTGTGTACCGGGTGACACATTCACGCTCACCACGGCTGGTGTGCATACATTGAGGATCCGCAGCACAGACTCCGCCGGGAACGTCGGTCCTGCTGCTGCACAGACCGTAACAGCCGATCTGACGGCACCACAGGTGGCCATCACGGCACCGGCCAGTGGGGCCACCGTGGGAGCCGGATACCAGTTCCAATTCACCTCCACCTCTTCGGATGTGGCGGGATTCCGCTGCCGATTGGGAACCGATGCGTTCACCGCATGCACCTCACCAAAGGTCTATGCTGACATCGCCAATGGTCCAAACAGGTTCGAGGTAGAGGCCCGGGATGTTGCAGGCAACTCCACCGTTGCAGGCGTCAACTTCACGGTCTTCGTAGCTGACACGACACCACCTACAGTGACAGCCAGTCCTGTCGGTGGAACGTACGGTCCTGCAACCAAGGTCACTCTGACGCCGAATGAGGCCGACGCCAAGATCTACTACACGGAGAATGGCACGACTCCCACCACGGCCAGTACGCTCTACACCGGCCCAATCGCCATGGGAAGCAAGACCGTGAGGTACATTGCCGTGGACGCAGCCAACAATGCCTCCGCACCCCAATCCCAGGTGTACGTGTTGGACAATGTTGCGCCCACCGTGACGGCAAACCCACAGGGTGGAAACCTCACCCTTGGGCAAAAGGTCACTCTGACAACAGAGTCCGGGGCGAAGATCTACTACACCACGAACAACACGACACCAACGGTTTCCAGCCCGACCGGCACCACAACGGTGACGGTGACACCGACGACGACCACAACCGTCAAGTACTTCGCCGTTGACGCGGCAGGAAACCAATCAGCTGTAGCCTCGCAGACATACACCTTGCCTGCGGCGCCAGCCAATACCTGGAAGGACTTCAACTCCGACGCCAAGAATGACGTCCTGGCCCGCGACGCGGCCGGTACATTGTGGCTCTACCCGGGTAACGGCGTGGGCGGGTGGCTAGGCAAGGTCAACACCGGCACGTCGTGGAACAACTACAACCTGATCGTCCCAACGCGGGACTTCAGCGGCGATGGACGAAGTGATGTCCTGGCCCGGGATGCGGCCGGGCAAATGTGGCTCTTCAAAGGAAACGGCATGGGCGGGTGGCAGCCTGCAGTGGTTGCCGGCAGCGGCTGGAGCGGAATGACATCCGTGATCGCACCCGGCGACTTCAGCGGGGACGGCAAATCCGATGTCCTTGCCCGGGATTCCTCTGGAGTTCTGTGGCTCTACAAGGGCGACGGCCTGGGCAAGTTCAGCACTGGTCGAACACAGGTCGGAGCAGGGTGGAACGTCATGAATGCCATATTCAGCACCGGTGACTTCAACGGCGACGCGAAGACCGACGTGATGGCCCGCGATACAGGGGGTGCCTTGTGGCTCTACCCTGGCAATGGCAGCAGCGGCTGGGGCAGCCGATCCCAGATCGGAAGCGGCTGGAACGGCATGACGGCGCTGCTTGGACCGGGCGATTTCAACGGAAATGGCAAAGCTGATGTCCTCGCCCGGGACGCCAGCGGAAATCTGTGGCTCTATCCCGGCAACGGTTCCGGGGGTTGGCTCGCTTGGGGCCAGGTAGGCAACGGATGGCAAGGATTCACTTCGCTCCCCTGATAGGGACCGGACGTAGCTTGCCGTTTCGAGGGGTGCATCGGAGAATTACCGGTGCACCCCTTTCGTCTGCTGCCAGCGCTGAAGCTGCTGCCCTTCCACAGAAGGTGTCCAACAATGAACTAGACTGAGGGTTTGCAAGGAACTCGTGACAACAGCGTTGCGGGCTGCGGCTGGCGTTCAAGAATTCGTCGGCACGAACTACCGAGGAGAGTCTTGACTTTCGACCAGGCAGGCCAACCGGATCTCTCCGTTGTGATCCCGGTCTATAACGGAGAACGGATTTTGGCGGCCACAATGGCCCGTCTTTCCGACTACTTGACCAGTGGCACCTCCGAGATCATCATCGTGGAGAACGGTTCTTCCGACAAAACACTTGAGGTCGCCCTCAAGCATGCGGTGGATACTCCCAACGTGACGTTCCAGGTTCTCCAAAGCCAAAAGGGCATGGGAAATGCCTACCGCAGGGGCATCGAAGCCAGTTCCGGCCGCAGGGTACTTCTCACGGCGGACGATCTTCCCTTCGGCACGGACGATCTCGACGAAGATAAAAAGCTTGAAACCAAACCGCACGTTGTCATCGGTTCGAAGGCCCATAAGGACTCGATCACCGAGCGCAGTGCGATCCGCGGAATTACCACCTACGGTTTTAAGACTCTGCGACAGGTAATCCTTGGGTCCAAGGTTGGCGACTCCCAAGGAACCTTGATTGTCGACGGCGACTGGCTTCGGAGTATGGTTGACCGCTTCGATGACCCCGGGTTCCTCTTCAGCACCCAAGTCGTCTACGCCGCTGAAAAGCAAGGCTTCAAGATCGTCGAAGTGCCCGTCACGCTGGCTCCCGACGACGAACCGGGCGAAACCACAATCCGGACTGCCGACGTCGTAAAAATGTTCAAAGGACTGGTGGCCATGCGCCGCCGCCGGAGTGAATTCGCCGTGGCACCCAGCGCGGGAACGCACGCCTCATGACCGGTTCAATCGCGGAAACACCTTCGAACGACAATGATGTCAATCAGGAACAGCCGCCCGTGAAGAGCACCAAGGCCAAGCTGGTTGACTTCGCCCGGCGCGCCTTGGTGGTGATCGTGTTCGCCGCCGCCGTGTACTTCATTGCCGTCCAATGGCCACAGGTCCAAGCCACTGTTTTCGCCTTGCAATGGTGGCAGGTCCTGCTGTCCCTGCTGGCGCTCATCCCTGGCGTCCTCCTCGGGATGTACATGTGGCGGGTCGTCATGGCGAGCCTGCTGAGGTCGGTAGACGTTGAACCCCAAGGTTTGGTGCTGAACCAGATCTACCTCGTCGGCCAAATCGGCAAGTACCTGCCCGGTTCCGTGTGGGCGTTCGTGCTTCAGATGGAGCTAGGCCGCAAGAACGGCATTGCGCGTGCACAGGTCTTTGTAGCGTCCCTCGTAAGCACCGGAATCACTATTGGCGCAGCTCTGGTGGTTGGGGCTTCAGCTCTTCCAATCCTGGTCCAACGGCAGCCCAATCTGCAGTGGCTTTACGTCATACTCCCGGTCGTGATCCTGGCGATGAACCCGAACGTCGTGACGTTCCTCGTCAACATCGTCCTGAGAGTGTTCCGCCGCCCACCGCTTCCCGAACGTATTCAGGCCAACACCATGGTGAAGGCCTTCATCCTCGGCGTCCTGATGTACCTGTGCTTTGGCCTGCACCTGTGGATCCTGGTTGGCCACGAGGCGACACTGGACCTCGCAACGTTCCTTGTCTTAACTGGTGCGTTGGCTCTTGGGATGACGCTGGGAGTGCTGGCATTCCTGCTTCCCGCTGGCGTTGGTGCCCGCGAAGCCATCTTGATCCTGGCTCTGGCGGGAATGATGAGCGCCGGTGCTGCGACGGCAATCGCCGCCCTTTCAAGGATCATGTTCACGATCGCTGATCTGCTGTGTGTTGGCATCGCTTACGTTCACTTCCGGTGGCGGCAACAGTCCTCTTCCAAGAACTCCGTGGATTCCACTTCCGAGGCCAATTAGCGGGTGATGGCTGGCGCCCCCGCCTTCCCCGGAATCCCGGCAGTCTTTCAGGCCAATATTCATACTTATGCCGCGCGCTAAGGAGCAAGGTACGACCATGACAGCAGGAACCTCCGGGGCTACTGCCCAGCGCCCGCCGGTGACCCGACGGCGCTACTTCATGCAGCACGACTGGCATTGGGGCATTGTTACTGCCGCAATAGCAGCCGTCGCCTCCATCATTCCCCGACTGTTCAATCCCACGTTCTACTACTGGGACGACATGATGCAGTCCTTCCTCCCCTTGTGGCGGCACATGGGTGAGGAGATACGATCAGGCCGATTCCCGTTAATGGAACCCGGTGGCTGGGTGGGCGGCAATATCGTGGCCGAGGTGGGTTACGGTATTTTCAACCCTGTCAACATCGTCAACTCTGTCATCGTTTCGAACTTCGAGAACCTGTCTCTGGCAAGCTATTTCATCATCGTCCAGTTCATCGCGTTGCTGGCGTTCGGTACGTTCATGCTTGCCCGCGACTACGGTTCCAACAGGCCGCTCGCCCTGGCCGCCGGTGTAGCCATCCCCTTCAGCGGCTTCACGCTGTTCTACGAGGCTGCACGCTGGCCAGGCGGCCTGATGGCCTTCGCTTGGATTACCGTTTTCTGGTGGTCTGTCCGCCGCTATGCGCGTCGCAACACGTCGCCGTTCCTGCCGTTCCTGTTGGGCTTCCTCACGATGACTGCCGGAAACCCCTACGGTGCCATTGGCGTCATCTTGGTTCTCGCGGCCGTCGCCGTCGAGTTGATGCTTATGAGGCACTGGCGTCGGCTTATTCCGATCGTCATTGTCGGTGCGCTTGTGGGTCTGACCGCTGTCCTGGTCTATTTCCCCTTGCCCCTCAGCTCAGCCGTTACAGTACGGCAGCAGAACGAGATCCTGAATGACCTCTTCCTTTCCCCGGATATGTCGTCGCTGCTGACCATGAGCACATCGTCCATGACGCCTCGGATTAACAACTTCTGGGCCCCCATCGACAACGTCCCGTCAAGTTACCTGGCGTGGTTCGTCCTGCCGTTGCTTCCTTGGCTTGATTTCCGAAGCTTCAGGAACCGCTCGCGTCAAATATTCAGCATCTACATCATCACGGGAATCTACTTCCTGCTGACGTTCGCTCCTTCCCAGGTGCTCGTTTTCCGCTGGCCCATCCGCCTCATCGAGTACGTGTACCTGGGCGTCATCGTCCTCGTCGCAGTCGTTGCCTCTGCGGGCTTGAAGACCACATCGTGGAAGAAGCGGCTGTTTATTACCGTGGCCATTCTTGGGTTCGGAACCTACAGGGCATGGTCCATGGTGCCTGGAGGCGGCAAATGGCAGGTCTTCACCTTGGCCGTAACGTTGGGCCTTGTGGGTCTGGCCGTTTTTGGCTGGAAACGCTTCGGTTACCGGGGCCTCGCAGCGGTGATGGTGATCGGAACCATTGCCACCCTGGGAATGCAATCCAGGCAGTTCGTCCCCAACAATGCCGTTGCCGGGATCGGTTCCCCCGTGGATGCGGACACGCTCCGCGACTCAACCAGCAGCTACAGGGGTAACACCATTCAGATCTTCAACACTATGAAGATCACAGGACAGGAATTCACTGAGGGCCGCCTTCTTTATGGCAATCAGATCCTCAATGCCGACGTCAACAACAGCATGGGCCGGTACAGCGGGATCAGTTTCACCACGTACGTCAACGCTCTGTGCATGAACTATCGCGGGGAGACTTGCCCGCTGGCCTACACCGAGCTGTTCAAGCAGGCGTCCGGGGAAATTGACGTTACTTTAGCAGATGTCCTCCAAGTCGAGACTGTCGCCGTCCAAAAGACGTTGATCGCCCCGGACCAACTCACCGTAGCCCCTGGCTGGTCGATTGTGGCCTCGGATGAGACCAGGACAATCCTTCAGCGGGAGGACCCGCTGCCCTACCCTGGCACTGTTTCCTGGGCCTCCGCCGGCATCTCCGTGCAGGATGCGGTCCGGAACGGCAACGATGAACACATCACGCTGTCCGGCGATGGCAGCGCCGGGAAACTGACCCTCGCCCGTCTCGCGTGGCCCGGCTACACCGTTACGGTTGATGGAGAACCGCAGAAGCTGACGCAGGGCCCAGCAGGAGTAATACTGGTGGATGTTCCGGCCGGCGCAAAGTCTGTGGACGTAACGTTTACGACGCCGGGCCTCACCATGGGCCTCGGTGCTCAAGCGGCCGCGTGGTTCGGAATCTTGGTGTTCACTGTTTTCCATTATGTTCGTCGGCAACGCCGCACCAAGTCGGAAGAACACGTCATTCAGAAGCCAGCCGAAAAGGTTTCTGTCTAACCAGCCGGCATCGCCCCGGAGGCACCCGCAGCTCAGAAGAGCGTCCGTCCCGCCACAGGGACGGACGCTCTTTTGCATTGGCCCTCAAAGGCTCCGCCACAGCCTTTCGGACGGAGAGAGGTGTGATGGCAGGATGCGTGTCTCAGGGCAGGTCAGACCGATCCGTACCGGTACACCTTCTAGTGCAGCAACTCGGGTACGGCAAAGGCCACCTCCCATCTATTGGACAAGATGGGAGGTGGCCTTGTTGCTGCCCTCTTGCGGGTCACATAAGCGCTACCAGGCTAGTTGCTATCGCGCAGCCAAGCTACAGCCTCGTCAGCGGGGCCCTCGAACTGCACCGTACCGGAGCCAAGCACAACTCCCCTGTCGCAGATCCGAGAGATCATGTCGAGGTCGTGGCTGACCACAACCAGTGTCCGTCCTTCCGCAGAAAGTTGTTTGATCTTAGCCAAACACTTTTTCTGGAACGGTTCGTCGCCCACAGCCAGAATCTCATCCACCAAGAAGATATCCGGCTGTGTGTGTACCGCAACTGCGAAAGCCAGCCTCAGGAACATTCCGGAGGAATAGAACTTCACTTCGGTGTCGATGAACTGTTCTATTTCGGAAAATGCAACGATCTCATCGAACTTCTCGTTGATTTCCTGCTCAGTCATTCCCAGAATCGCGGCATTGAGGAATACGTTTTCACGCCCGGACAAGTCCGGGTGGAATCCTGCGCCAACTTCGATGAGCCCAGCTACGCGACCCTTCGTGCGGACTGTCCCCTTGTCCGGCAGAATAACCCCCGATATGAGCTTCAACAGCGTTGACTTTCCTGAGCCGTTGAACCCCAACAATGCCACGGTCTCCCCCGGCTGAATCTCGAAGCTCACATCATGGAGAGCATCGAACTTCTTGCTGAGGTCGCTTTTCCGACCCTTGGCCAACCAAACGAGAGTCTCCTTCAGGGAGTGCGAATGGCGGAGATTGAACGTCTTCTTAAGGCCCTTGACGATTATTGCCGCGCCCATCTAGACCTCCTGCGCAAAGTGGCCCTCAAGTCGTCGGAAGACGAGTTGGCCGATGATAAGGAACAGGGCTGCCATGCCGAGACCAATCAATCCCGTCCACATGAGATGCGGAGGTAGTTCGACTGGACGGTCAACAGTGGGATACCAGAAGGCCCAGTGGAACAACTCGACAGCTACAGTGATCGGGTTCAGCTGATAGATGACCAACACCCAAGAAGGCGCCAGCCGGCGGATCATGGTCCAGTCATAGAGCACCGGCGACGTCCAAGTAACAATCATCATCAGCATATCGACGATGTTTTCGGCGTCACGGAAGAAGACATTGATGGCGCCAGCCAACAGGCCCAAACCCGTTGCCGTAATTGCCACAATGACGAAGCCCAGCGCAGCTCCGATAAGCTGCATAATGTCCGGTTTCCACCCGCTCAACAGCGCAGCTGCCAACAAGACCACCAGTTGTGGGAGGAAATGAACCGCTGCCACCCACACCGACGCAACGGGGAACAACTCCCTTGGCAGGTAGATCTTTTTGACCAAGGCAGCATTCGAGACGATAGATCTCGTGGCATTCGAAAACGCTTCGGAGAAAAAGTTGATGACGATGACGCCGGAGAACATGTAGAGCGCGTAATTGGGAATCTGGTCCCCCACGCGCAGGACAATACCCAGAGCAAAGAACAGCACGACGTACTGAACCAACGGCTTGACGTAGGACCAGGCAAGGCCGAGGACGGAACCCCGGTACCTTACACGGAGTTCCTTACGGACTATCAGTTTGAGGAGGTACCGGCGCCGGTAGACGTCCAGCAGCCCGGCACCTACCCCAGGAACAGCATAAGTATCAGTGGAAGTCGTCATTGCTACTTGCTGGGCTCCGAAGCTTCGAATGTTTCCCGCCACGACTCCATGGAGGTGATTTCGGGAAGGGCCTCACGGTATTGAGCCCGGAGGGTCTCCCAGTTGGAGAAGAGCTGGGCGTGGAGTTTGGCCGATTCGACCACCAACTGACGGGCCATCTTGGGGTCTCGCAAGTGCCATGAAGCGCCTGTGCCGTCGGCATTGGACACCACGGCGCTGTCCAGGTGCGCCAAGCTCCACCACTTGCCGTCCTGATGGGCGACGTGAGCCTCGGGGTTGGCCTTAGCGGTATCGCGGACCGGAGCCATTGTCTGCTTGAGAACAGTCTTAACTGCCCAAGGAAGCAGTCCCAAGGCGCCTGGCTGCTTGTAAGACTGGGGCTTCTTGGGGGGACGCTTGCGGAAGACTTCCGGGAAAGCTGCAGGGTCGGTCTTGACCTGCGAGTCCCGGAACTCCTCGCGCATGGCACGGAGTTTCGGCATCGTCGTCGGCAGTTGCTTGTGCAGATTGCCTGGTCCGGCGAGAACATCGCGGAGAGCCATCACGCGGGCTTGCTCCGGGTAGTACTGCATGGACACCAGGTGCTTGACATCCGTGTTCAAGCTCTCCCGCAGGATGCGCCCGCCCTTGGGGAACGGGGAGTGCAAGAGGGTCGCGATAAGTCGGTTGCGCTCGTGGTAGTAAGCCTGCCAGTCCACGGAATCGTCCTTGTCAGCCCAGGACACGTGCCAGACTGCTGCTCCGGGAAGGGTCACGGTGGGGAAGCCGGCTGCGCGGCCACGGAGTGAGTACTCAGCGTCGTCCCACTTGATAAACACAGGAAGGGACAGACCGATGGTTTCCACAACAGTCTTGGGAATGAGGCACATCCACCATCCGTTGTAGTCCGCGTCCCAGCGACGGTGCAGTTGCGGAGTGGAGCGCAAACCTGCAGTAGAGAAGTCATGATTTCCGAGCCCTTCCACAGGACCCCAAAGGAACCGGTAGAAGTTGACTACCTCTGAGTACGCGTGCAGGACGGACTTGTTGTACATATCGAACATGTGGCCGCCCACAATGGTCGGCTTCCGGCAGAGGTCTGCGAACGCCACTGCACGCATGACGCCCTCTGTTTCCAGCTCAATATCGTCGTCCAGCAGCATGACGTAGTCGCTCCTGTCTGAAACGACCATCTCGTACATGTTCCGGGCAAAACCGCCCGAGCCGCCCAGGTTGCCTTGGTTGATGATCCGAAGTTGATCGCCCATGGAATCCGCAACTGCGTCGAAGCCAACTTCGTCGGCAACCTTCTTGTTGCCCTGATCCACAATGATGAGTTCCGCAAGAATTTCCCGCAAACCAGCGTCAGCATCAATGGACTTGATGGTCTCGAGGCAGTAGTCGGCGCGATTGAACGTCGTTACGCCCAGCGTCACGCGACCCTGTGGGCGGCCCTCATCCGGGACAGCCCAGTGAGCGCTCTTGAGCGTCATTCCATCGCCGCCGGCAATGAGGTCGAACCAGTACCAGCCGCCGTCGCCGAACGGGGCGAGTGTCAGTTCGAAATCATTGGTGGAAGAGCCCTCAACCAGAATCGAGTCAACGCGCTGAGACGCACCACGAGCATTGGAGCGATAGACGATAACCGTCCCCTCGCCCTCGGTTTCAATGTGAAGCACGGTTTTGGTGGCGATGGTCCACTTGCGCCAGTAACTGGCAGGGAAGGCGTTGAAATAGGACCCGAATGAAAGACGTTCACCACGGCGGACCTGGACGGAGCCGCGGTCCAGGATGTCCTCGGGGTGGAGTTTTCTGGCCATGCCAATGGCCTGTACATCGGTGTTGCTGCCACTCCTTTGGACCTTGTTAGTGTCAGGATCCACATACAGGGGCAGCGTGTCGAGGTCACGGTTGGCCGGGAAAATCACGCGTTGGACAATCCGCAGGTTCTGTTCCGTCGAAGCCGGGATTTCAGCAGCAGTAGTGGCCGTCATGGCGATCTCCTGGCTTTCGTTTGTTGTAGCGGTCATGCGTCTACTCCCCCACTTTCAAGCTTGGCGCCGCCGGTGAAGTGCGGCTTGATCTTGTTGTCGAACATGGACAAGGCAGAACCTATGGCCATGTGCATGTCGAGGTACTTGTAGGTTCCAAGACGGCCACCAAACAGGACCGACTTCTCGCCCTTGGCAAGATCTCGGTAGGCCAGCAACTTCTGACGGTCATCAGAAGTGTTGACGGGGTAGTACGGCTCGTCCCCCTTCTCAGCAAAACGCGAGAACTCGCGCATGATGACAGTGGCGTCCTTGGTGTAGTCCCGCTCGGGGTGGAAGTGACGGAACTCATGGATGCGCGTGAAAGCGGCATCGGCGTCAGGGTAGTTCATTACCGAACAGCCTTGGAAGTCCTCAATGGGCAGGACCTCTTCTTCGAGATCAATGGTGCGCCACGAGAGATCACCTTCGGCGTAGTCGAAGTAACGGTCAACCGGACCCGTGTAGATGACCGGTACCTGGCCAAGGACAGAAGACCTACCGTACTCACCGTCGTCGAAGAAGTCCGAGTTCAGGACCACCTCAATGTTCGGGTGATCCGCCATGCGTTCAATCCAGGCGGTGTAACCGTCTACCGGGAGGCCTTCGTAGGTGTCGTTGAAGTACCGGTTGTCATAGTTGTAGCGCACGGGAAGCCGCGAGATGATCTCGGCCGGCAGGTCCTTTGGGTCCGTCTGCCACTGCTTTCCCGTGTAGTGCTTAATGAAGGCCTCGTAAAGGGGACGGCCGATGAGCTGGATGCCCTTGTCATTAAGGTTCTGGGGGTCCGTTCCCGCCAGTTCGCCAGCCTGCTCGGCAATGAGTGCCTTTGCTTCGGTCGGGCTCATGGCCGATCGGAAGAACTGGTTGATGGTACCCAGGTTGATGGGCATTGGGTACACCTCGCCTTTATGGCTGGTGTAAACCTTGTGCTGGTAACTCGTGAACTTGGTAAACCGGTTCACGTATTCCCACACACGTTCATTTGAGGTGTGGAAGAGGTGGGCGCCGTAGCGGTGCACCTCGATTCCGGTCTGCGCCTCATTCTCGCTGTAGGCGTTTCCACCAATATGGTGGCGGCGATCAAGCACCGCAACCTTCAGCCCCAACTCGGTAGCGGCGCGTTCTGCAATGGTCAGGCCAAAGAAACCCGAGCCGACGACGACGAGATCAGCGTTCACAAACTCTCCTGTGTATTGGCGTGCGGGCACAGAGATGCCCACGTCTACTGGTCAAGGCTACCCGACGTTACGATCGTTCCCCGATTCGGCGGCACGCGGCAGCAAGGCAGCAATTGTCCGAAAAAACGAACGGGAAGCTTGGCCCATAGCCAGCCTCCCGTTCAATACTGCAAAAGAACAAAGCTAGAGCGAGATCACGGAGCCTGTCCCTGCAGACTCGAGCACGGCCTCGGCAACGCGAAGGGTCTCAAGCCCCTCCGCCATTGTGACAATGTTCATGGACTTTCCGAGTACAGCATCACGGAAAGCTTCATGCTCCATCTTCAGCGGCTCGCGCTTGGCTAGGGCAAAGCGTGTGGATGATCCCTCAGACACGCCACGGAATGCCGCGACGGAGTCCCAGTCTGTCTGGAAGGTGCCATTCTCAATGAACGTCAGATCAGCCGAGATGGTGTCCGCGATGTACGCACCGCGCTCACCGAGGACAACCGTGGTGCGCTCCTTCATGGGCGACAGCCAGTTGACGATGTGGTTGGTGACTACGCCGCTCTTGAGGTGGCCGATGGCGGTGACCATGTCCTCGTGCTCGCGTCCGCTCCTGGACGTTGTGTGTGCCACTACGTTCACGAAATTGCTCTGTGCAAGCCATGCAGTGAGGTCGATGTCGTGAGTTGCAAGGTCCTTGACTACGCCGACGTCCGCGATGCGTGAAGGGAATGGACCCTGGCGGCGGGTCGAAATTTGGTACACCTCTCCGAGGTCGCCGTTGCCGAGCCGTTCGCGGAGGCTTTGCAAAGACGGGTTGAAGCGCTCGATGTGGCCTACTGCCCCGATCAATCCCCGCGAGTCGAAAGCCTCGGCGATCCTGCGGCCCGACACAGAGTCGTTGGCAATGGGCTTTTCCACCAGGCAGTGCACGCCGGCTTCAGCCAACTTCAATGCCACTTCCTCGTGAAGCACGGTTGGCACTGCGGCTACAGCCATGTCAATGCCTTGTTCGATGAGCTGTTCAACCGAGCTGCACACCTCGAGGCCGCTGGCTACGTTGTGAGGGTCCCCGAAGGAGTCAGCGACGGCTACTAGGTCGACGCCTTCAAGCTCGCGAATAACGCGGGCGTGGTGGCGGCCCATCATCCCCAGTCCGATGAGGCCTGCACGCAGATTTGCCACTAGCTTCCTGCCTTCGCAATGGCGTTGACCGCGGCAACGATGCGCTCAAGATCGTCCTGGCTCAGCGACGGGTGAACGGGCAGCGACAACACGCTGGCCGCGGCTTCCTCCGTGACGGGCAGGTCATCAGAAGTCTGGAAAGGAGCGAGACGGTGGTTCGGGATGGGGTAGTACACGCCACACCCCACGTTGTATTCCTCACGCAGTGCCTTGGCGAAACCATCACGGTCCTCAGCAATGCGAATGGTGTATTGGTGGTACACGTGCTCATAGCCTTCAGTCACCTTGGGAGTGACAACGCCTTCGATGTTTGCATCGAAGAAGGCTGCATTCTCCTGGCGGGTCTTGGTCCAGGCATTGATCTTGGTCAGCTGCACGCGACCAATGGCAGCATGGATGTTGGTCATGCGGGCGTTGAACCCAACAAGCTCATTTTCATACTGGCGTTCCATGCCTTGGTTACGAAGCAGCCGGAGCCGACGCTCGACATCGGCCAAACCGGTGCTGACCATGCCACCCTCGCCGGAAGTCATGTTCTTGGTGGGGTACAGGCTGAACATAGCGAAGTCACCGAACGTACCCACCTTGCGACCGTTGACGGCCGCACCGTGGGCTTGGGCGGCATCTTCGAAGACCTTCACGCCGTGCTTGGATGCGACTGCGCCGATTCCGTCGACGTCGAAGGGGTGGCCGTACAGGTGAACCGGCATGATGGCGGCCGTCCGGTCCGTGATTCTCGATTCGACGGAGGCGGGATCGAGCGTGTAGTGGTCCAGGTCCACGTCAGCGAAGACAGGAGTCGCCCCCGTCAGAGCCACGGAGTTGGCCGTGGCTGCGAAAGTGAACGACGGAACAATGACTTCGTCGCCGGGGCCAATTCCCGCAGCCAACAGGCCGAGGTGCAATCCGGAAGTGCCGGAGTTGACCGCTACCGCAGCCCTGCCGTCGAGGAGGACCTGCGAGAATTCCTGTTCGAACGACGCAACCTCCGAACCCTGTGCGAGTTGGCCGGAAGCCAAGACGGCCTCTACTGCCTTGCGCTCGTCATCACCGATGATGGGCTTGGCGGGGGGAATGAATTCGGGGCTCATGCCTCTACCTCTCGAAGGGTCTCGTTCTGTTCAACATATGTGGCGCCGGTCTCAGGGCATACCCAGTTCTCACCGCTGCGCTGCAACGGGAAACCAGCTTTACCGACCCAACCATGGCGCTTGGCCGGAACTCCGACCATCAAGGCAAAATCAGGGACATCTTTGGCGACAACAGCACCTGCAGCTACAGTGGCCCATCGTCCGATGGTCACTGGTGCGACGCAAACGGCGCGGGCACCGATTGATGCGCCTTCGCGAATGGTGACGCCGACGGGCTCCCAGTCGTGAGCGCTCTTCAAGCCGCCATCCGGGCTAACCGCCCGGGGGTAAGTATCGTTCGTGAGTACTACAGCCGGGCCGATGAAGACGCCGGCCTCCAGTACTGCGGGCTCGTAGACAAGTGCATAATTCTGAACTTTGCAGTTGTCCCCCATCTTGACTCCGGTGCCAATGTAGGCTCCTCGTCCCACGATGCAATTGACGCCTAATTCGGCCTGCTCGCGGACTTGGGCAAGATGCCAAATCTTTGATCCATCACCAATTACCGCCTTGTCTGAAACATCGGCGCTCTCCGCAACCACTATCACCGGTGAAGGTCCTTCCTCATTGAGCACACGCGACAACGAGATTCATCTTAGCTGAGACACCATGCCCCGGCGTCAAGGCCGCGTCTGCATGAGCGTGGCAAGAGTTGTCCACATAGGCCACTGCTGTCGCAGCGCTTCCATGTCCAGGGACGTAGCGTGATTTTGTCAGCCCGACAATCACTACCCGCCAATATGCAGAGGAAAACCCTATGGCCTTGGAGTGCACCTTGGTACGCGCCCCTGGTGCCGCTAAAACAACGGACCCCGAGGAACTGAGCATCGCCGTCCCGGAAGGCTCGTCCGGCGCCCAACTTCAGCAGCTTCTCGCTGAAGCGCGTGGAACCGGCCTCCTCTCCGTTGGTGGACGGCTCTTGGCCACTCTTACGGTGGGACTGCCGCCGCTTGTCTCGGGTGCCGTCATTGTGGATGATGGTCCGTCGCGTCCAGCCACGAAGACCATGCTCTTGCCCCTGATGTTGCTTACCCACTCAGGTCCCGGCGCAGGCTCTATCTTCCGCATTCAACGGGGCCGGTTCCGAATTGGCAGGGGTTCTGCCGATATTTCATTGCCGGATCCCGGGATGTCCAGGGAACACGCCGTACTGGAGGTTTCCAGCACAGCCCTGACGTTAAGGGCCGTTGGGGGCGCGAACCCTGTTTTCGTGGACAATCAGCCCACGCATCGGAAATTGGTAACTTCATCGTCAACGGTGCGCTGTGGGAACTCCACCTTCACTGTGGTCACGGACACTGGTCCCGTTCCGACGATTTCAGCCGCCGCGGGCTGTTCGGTGGAAGAACCACTCGAAGTACCTCACGCCAGTCGCCCCGGAAGCGGTCTCGTAATGGCATCGGCGGCCGGACTGCCGTTGATTGCCGGCATCGGTCTTGCTTTTGCCACAGGAAACTGGATGTACTTGGGATTTACCGCCATCTCAGCCCTAAGCCTTCTTTTCCCGCTGATCGCCGGACGGAAGGGCCGCAGGGACCGCAGGCTGGCCGTCGCGCATGCGGTGCAGGAAGACATCGAACGTCGCCGTCGGTGCTCGCCATCGGCTGCAGAGATCATCGTGGCAGTTCACGGCGCTTCCGCGGTGGGAAAGACGGCTGCGGAAGCCTCCACAGGAGATGCGCCTTTCATTCCGGCTACAACCTCGGCGGCAGGGAGCCTTGCTCAAGTGCACGGTGTGTGGCTCCGTCTCGGAACAACGCAAACGGTCGCAAACGTGCGGCTGGTTCCCGACGCTCCTCAGTTCCGGCCCCCGCCCATTGGCACCGCGGCAATGACTTTGGATCCCAAGCATCCCGTAGTGACACTCTGTGGCCAACCCGACCACACGGACGCCCTGATTCGTTTCGTACTGATGCAGCTAGCGAGTTATCCCGGCTCCGCAGAGGCGCCCGTCATTATTCTTGGCCGGGTCGGAAGGCTGCCCTTGAGCGCCAGGTTCCTTCCCCGGGTAACACTCACAAGCAACCTGGCCTCCGCCCTCGCTGCCCTACAGCAATCGAACGGGAGGCTCATCATCGTCGATGACCCAGAGGATGATGAAGCAGAACTCCTGTCGTCCCTCTTGAAAACCGCCCGAAACGCCGCGTGGCAAGTAATCAGGTGCTCCGTTGCGTCCCAGCGTGCCGGGGTCGTCATCGAAATTTCTCAATCAGGAACAGCAGGCTTCTTGGAGACCCCCGGCGAGCGCCGACCCTTCGTCCCGGATCTCGTGCCAGCCGAAGTTTTCGATAGGTTTTGTCGTAGCATGCGGGCCTCAGCTTTCGGTGAAGGACCAGAAACCGGCAGTGCGATTCCCAAGAATTGTTCCCTGGCTGAGTTGCTTCCCTCCGGGCAACGCAGAGTACTCCGGCGGTGGACCGACGCATCCAGGCAAAACGGCCTTACCGCTGTTTTGGGCAAGGGCCACGATGGGCCGTTGACCTTCGACTTCAAGCTTGACGGTCCTCACCTATTGGTTGCTGGAACCACAGGCTCCGGTAAGTCAGAACTTCTCCGGACACTTGTGGCTTCCATCGCACTGAGTGATTCACCGGATCGCACAACGTTTTTGTTCTTTGATTTTAAGGGTGGGTCGGGCTTGCGGCCTCTTGCAGGCCTACCGCACTGCGTTGGTCTCCTGACGGATCTCAGCAAGCACCACTTGGATCGTGCTCTTGTTTCCCTCCGTGGAGAGATCCGGCATCGAGAAGAGCTATTCGCTGCTGCCGGCGTCTCAGATCTCGTCCAATATCAACGCACGGCCTCGCCGACCGATCCGATGATCCCACATTTGGTCCTGGTGATTGATGAGTTTCGCATGTTGGTTGACGAAGCTCCGGGCACTCTTCGCGAGCTCATGCGTGTCGCAACCATCGGACGTTCCCTGGGTATCCATTTGGTCATGGCTACTCAAAGGCCCCAAGGAGCGCTAACCGCAGATATCCGGGCAAATGTGACCTCAAGCATCGCCCTTCGCGTGCAATCCGAAGCCGAGTCCATGGACATCATCAATACGAAGGCTGCCGCCTCCATCCGCGTGGACGCCCCGGGTCGTGCATATCTTGCCAAAGCTTCGAGCAGTGCCGAAGAATTTCAAACAGCGTCACTCGCCGCTCCCCCCAACGTCCGGGGAGCTGGCGCACGGTGTGAGGGTGGCTTGCCGGTTGTGCAGTCGGCGTCTGAGGCGTTACAGCAACGTTCCGGTGTCCGGAATACGGTCAGCAAACAGGATTCCCTCTCAGATTCTGACGCCGCGTGGGTGGTGGCCACAGTCCACGAAGCATGGTCACGGCTCAGCAAACCTCTCCCCCGACGTCCCGTAGCGGCTTCACTGCCTACGTCGATCCAGTGGCTTGATGAACTGCCGGACGTCGAGGGAAACCTGGCCGTGGAGTCCGGGGCGGGAGGCCATTGGGCCGTAGGACCGTTGGCAATGCTGGACAGACCTACGCGCCAAGTTGTGGACCCGCTGGTGTGGTTGCCGTCCGCGCACGGACATCTGGCAATGATCGGCAGCGCTTCGAGTGGCATGCGGGACTGCTTCAGGGCAACGTCCGCCATGCTCGCAACCCAGAGACCCCAACCGTACGTCTATATCCTCGACGCAACCGGCATCCTGGGCGACCTCTCTGACGGGGGCCGAATCGGCGCTGCAGTGGGCCTCCACCAACTGCACCTCGCAGTGCGGGTCTTGAAGCGCCTCGCCACGGAAATGGAACATCGACGGAGTGCCGGTGAATTCGGGAGGTTCAGCCCACCCCTGGTTTTGATCGTAGCCGGGTGGTGCTCGTGGGCTACCGCGCTCCGGAGCGGGCCCTTCGGATGGGCAGAAGGAATGTTGCAGGACATTGTCAGGGATGGTTGCTCTCTAGGCGTCACCGTATTGATTTCAGGGGAGCGGGAACTCGTCAGCTCACGCTTTTTTGCTGCAATACAGAATCGCGCCTACTTTCCTTCCGCATCCACTGAAGAGTCGCGGTTCCACTGGCCACGCCTTCCTGAGGTGGAATCCCTTCCAGGGCGCGCCGTCGTCATGGGAAGTTTTGCTAAGGAACACCTCAGCGTGGCTCAGTTTCGGGAGGCTCCAGGAAATGGACGCTGGCCGTTTGGTGACCTCATGCCATCTGAACCGCCGTTCCGGGTACGGCCACTGCCTGAGCTTCTTCGCGCTGAGGATTTCCATGCACTCGTGGCGGCGTTCCGGACACAGGAATTTCCGTTAGGATCAGGTTCTGGTTCGGCGGCATCCCGTGGAGCAGGTGCCCACCCGACGGACGGCAACCTGGAGAGCCCACTGTGGATCGGCGTCGCAGGAGACGCAGCCAGCCCGGTGTCCATGCCTCTCCGTGAACACGGAGTCAGCGCTATCCTCGGTAGCCCTCGCTCCGGAAAGAGCTCAGCTCTGGCATCGCTTCATGCCCTGAATCCTTTGGTTCCATGGGTGTTTCCGCCGGATGCACCGTCAGCCAGCTCTTTCTGGGCTTCGGTCGCATGCGAGGCCGCAGCGGGTACCCTTTCCTCCAACAGCATCCTCCTCGTCGACGACGCCGATTTGCTGAATACCCAAGGCAGACAGGCTTTGGCTGGCTTGGTCGGCAAAGTCCGCAGCATCATCCTGACAGCAACATCTGGACCGTCCCTCCTTCAAGACCTGCCGCTTGCGAAGGAAGTGCGGGCTTGCAGCATGGGTTTGGTATTGGCGCCCGGAACGCCACATGACGGCGATCTCCTGGGCGTGAGGCTGGAAGCCTATCAGGCCGGCCGCCCAGGTCGAGGCTTTCTCATCGACGGGACGGAGGTAGCGCCCTTTCAAGGTGTACTCACTACAGGTTTCCCACCGCCGGCTCGACCGCACTGAGTCGGAGCCAGACTTTGTCTAGAGCGCCCCGGTCGTGCCCCCGGTACGTGAGGCATAAGCCACGACGTCCTTCTGAAAAAGGAAAACAATTGCAGCCGCTGCCGGAATAAGCATCGCCAGCCCCGCCAGCACCAGCCCGCCGGTTATCGTGGGAAAACCAATGGTGAGAACAAACAACTGTGCTACCAACGCGGCCGCACGCGTCCATCTATACCCGCGGAACAGGAAGTGGCCCACGGCAAGCAGCCACGCCGAGAAGGCCAACAGCAGCCCAAGAGTGAAGACTGCCCCCCAAAAGGTCAGCACTGGAGCCCCGGTCAGCAGTTCGAATGCGTACCATGCTGCGGCGCCGAGGAGTGCCAGTCCTTCCAGCACAACAACGATCGAGATGACAATGATTCCCAGTGGGCGGCCGCTGGCCCCCCTGCTGTTTGCCGCGAAGGGCGCCGTAGCATCAGAATTGTCGCTTCCATCGGGGCCGGAGGCGGGTTGGGCAGGGTTCACGGGAGGTCTTGACACACTGGCACACTACCGGACATAGTCATCTAGCAGTGAGGGCACTGGCGGCTGATGTGATGCATCGCTCACGGATTCCGGGCATTTCGACCACTAACACCCCTTGTTTACAAGGCGTTAACATGAAACGCTTGACTCAGACGACCAAGGGGGCCCATGCGGGCCCCTTTCCTTTGGAGCCTCTCGTGAATGTTTTCACAAAAGGCCCTTCTAGTTCTCACGAATGGAGTGACTGATCAGCATGGATTGGCGTAATCGCGCAGCCTGCCTCGACAAGGACCCGGAGCTCTTCTTCCCAGTAGGCAACACGGGACCAGCACTTCTGCAGATCGAGGAAGCCAAAAGCGTCTGCCGCCGCTGCCCCGTCGTAGACACCTGCCTTCAATGGGCGTTGGAGTCCGGACAAGACGCCGGTGTTTGGGGCGGCATGAGTGAAGACGAACGCCGGGCACTCAAGCGTCGCGCTGCACGCGCGCGCCGCGCTTCCTAGCCCAGGAAACGAGGAAAGGCCGCGGACCATTCGGTCCGCGGCCTTTTTCTTGTCTCCTGCTCCCGGGAGTCCGTTGCTGGGCTCCCGAGGCTACGCCCTGGCGAGGTTGAGGATGATCTCGACGGCGGTGCCTCCCCCTTCGCGGGGGCTCCACTGAATGGACCCGCCGAGCTCGCTGGTCACGAGTGTACGGACAATCTGCAGGCCCAATCCCTCGGTGTACTGGCCATCCGGCAGACCAACGCCGTCGTCGGCAATGGTCACAGTCAGGAATTCATCGTTGCCATCGCCATCTGCCCGGTCGGCCAGCAGCCATACCGTTCCTGTACGTCCCTCCAGTCCGTGCTCAACGGCGTTGGTGACCAGTTCATTGATGACCAAAGCCAGTGGAGTGGCAAAATCGCTGGGCAACTCGCCGAACATACCTGAACGCTCTGTTCGTACTTGCTGGGACGGTGAGGCCACTTCCGCAGACAGCCGGAATTGTCGCCCGATCAATTCGTCGAAGTCGACGCTCTGCGTCAGCCCCTGGGAGAGGGTCTCATGCACGAGTGCGATAGTGGCCACGCGTCGCATCGCTTGTTCCAGACCCTGTTTGGCTTCATCGCTGACCATTCGCCGCGATTGCATTCGAAGAAGAGCTGCCACTGTCTGAAGATTATTCTTGACCCGGTGATGGATTTCGCGAATGGTGGCGTCCTTGGTGACAAGTTCCATTTCCCTGCGCCGCAGTTCCGAGACATCACGGCACAGGACAAGGGCTCCGAAACGATGCTGCTCATCGCGCAAAGGTATGGCCCGAAGTGAAAGACTGACGCCCCGGGACTCAATCTCGCTGCGCCAAGGCATCCGCCCGGTCACAACCAAGGGCAATGTCTCGTCCACCATCCGCCTGTCCTTCAGAAGGCCGGCAGTCACTTCCGCAAGCGAGCGTCCCTCCAGGGACTCAACTTCACCGAGTCGTCGGAAGGCAGACACGCCATTGGGGCTGGCATACTGCACGATGCCCTCAGCATCGAGCCTGATGAGTCCGTCGCCGACTCGTGGCGCTCCTCGACGAGAGCCCGTCGGAGAGGCGAAGTCCGGCCATAGACCCAATGTTCCCATTCGCAGGAGGTCATAGGCGCATTGGCGATACGTCAGTTCCAGCCTGGACGGCATGCGCGAGCTGGACAGATCCATGTGGGACGTTACAACTGCGAGTGTTCTGCCGTTGCGCACCATGGGAACGGCCTCCACGCGAAGTGCCATCTCGCTGCTCCAGCTCGTTTCACTAGAGCGCTCGATCGACCGGCTGTTCCATGCCTTATTCACAAGGGGGCGCAGATCAGAGCGGATGCCCTCCCCCACGAAGTCCGCGTGGAACACCGTATGTGATGTCGACGGACGGACGTGGGCGAGGGCAATGTAGCCGAACTCCGGATGCGGGAACCACAATGCGAGGTCCGCAAAAGCCAGGTCAGCGACCATTTGCCAGTCACCGACGAGGAGGTGCAGCCATTCGGCATCTCCAGGCCCGAAATCAGCGTGTTCCCTGATGGGGTCTGTAAAGATTGCCACTGCACCTCCATTTGCGACGCCGGGATTGCCCTAGCGTCGAACGATTGACCTCAAGAGCCTTAATGCTACCGACAGCGAAGCCATGTCGTCGGCTTCGAGCGCGTTGACCTCATCAAACATGGTCTTGGCACGTCCCAATTGTTCGGCGTTCTGCCCTTCCCATGCCTTCAGTCGATCTTCCGCCAAGGCGCCGGACTCCGTCGACTCAAGGACCGACGTCGTCATATCCGCCACCGTCGAGTACAAGTCATCCCGCAGGGCTGCACGTGCCAAGGCCTGCCAACGGTCATCGCGCGGCAACGAACTGATGCGTTCCAGGAGCGAATCCACGTGGAAGCGGTTGAACACCGTGTAGTAGACATGCGCAACGTCCTCGACGCCTTCGCTTCCGGTCTGGGCAATCCGCGCGATGTCCAAAAGTGCGTAGCTCTCGAACAGCTCCGCCCACCTGTGGGCAAGATGCTCGGGCAGTTCCCAGCCACGGGCCTTGTCCAACCAACCCGTGATGCGGATCTTGTCTTCGCCCCGGAGGTAGTCCAGAAGCCTGGCCCGCAGCGGAGCCAACATCGGCTTGAACGATTCCACGACGTTGGAAATAGGCTGTGACGCCATGCCTTGCCCCAACACCCACCGCACTGCCCGATCAAGCAGCCTCCTGATATCCAGGTGGACTTCGCTCCAGTGTTCCGTCGGGAATGATGCGGGGAGCGCGTTCAATTCCGCAACCATCGGATCGAGATCATAAATCTCCCGCAGCGCTACGAAGGCCTTGGCAACTGCAACCTCATTGGCCGACGTCTCTTCGATGGCCCGGAAGGCAAAGGTGATACCGCCGAGATTGATGATGTCGTTGGCCACTACCGTGGCGATGATCTCGCGCCGTAGGGGATGGGTGTCCAGCTCAGCGTCAAAGCGTTCACGCAACTGCGTCGGGAAGTAATTACGTAGTGTGTCCGCGAACCAGGGATCGTCGGCAAGGTTGCTGTCCCGCAACGCTGCCCCAAGCTCGATCTTCGCGTACGCGGCCAGGACGGCGAGCTCGGGAGAAGTCAGACCTTGCCCCTGTTCCAACCGTGAACGGAGCGTCTCTGTGGTGGGCAGGGCTTCCAGGTCACGCTTGAGGTCGGCAGATTTCTCCAACCAGTCCATGAGACGTTCGTAACTTGGACTCCAGTCCGCGACGCGCGTCCGGTCGTTCAGGAGCAGGATGTTCTGGTCGATGTTGTCCTGAAGGACAAGCCGTCCCACCTCATCGGTCATGGCGGCCAGGAAGTCCGCCCGCTCCGCGGCATCAAGCCTTCCGGCCGCTACCATCCGGTCAACGAAAATCTTGATGTTGACCTCATGGTCGGAGCAGTCCACGCCGGCGGAGTTGTCGATTGCGTCTGTATTCAGAATGACTCCCTGGAGGGCGGCTTCGATGCGCCCCCGCTGGGTCAGTCCCAGGTTTCCACCTTCGCCAACCACCTTCACCCGCAGGTCGCGACCGTCTACGCGAATGGCATCGTTGGCTTTGTCGCCCACGGCAGCATGGCTTTCCGTGCTTGCCTTGACGTAGGTGCCGATACCACCGTTGTAGAGGAGATCCGCGGGTGCCAGCAAAATCGCACGAAGTAGTTCCGGAGGACTCAGCTGCGTGGTTCCTTCGGGCAGGCCCAGCGCCTTGCGCACCTGGTCCGAGACCGGGATGGTCTTGGCCTGGCGTGGATAAACGCCGCCACCCTCGCTGATGAGAGTCCGGTCATAGTCGTCCCAGGAAGAGCGGGGCAACTCGAAGAGCCTTTGACGCTCGGTAAACGAAGCCGCGGCGTCAGGGGCGGGATCAAGGAAAATATGGCGGTGGTCAAAGGCGGCCAGGAGCCGGATATGGCGGGAAAGCAGCATGCCATTGCCGAAGACGTCGCCGGACATGTCACCAACGCCCACAACTGTGAACTCTTCGGTCTGCGTGTCGAGGTCGAGTTCGCTGAAGTGTCTCTTGACCGATTCCCATGCTCCACGCGCAGTGATGCCCATGGCCTTGTGGTCATAACCGACCGACCCGCCCGAAGCAAACGCGTCGCCGAGCCAGAATCCGTACTCCGCCGCCAACCCATTGGCGGTGTCGGAGAACGTGGCCGTGCCTTTGTCCGCTGCTACCACCAGATACGAGTCGTCGCCGTCGTGCCGAACAACGTCCGACGGCGGCACAAGCCGTTCGCCGTCCGCTGAAGTAACGAGGTTGTCCGTGATATCCAGCAAACCTCGAATGAAGGTCTTGTAGCTCTCGATCCCTTCGGCCATCCAAGCTGCCCGGTCCGCTGAGGGATTGGGCAATTTCTTGGCAAAGAAACCTCCCTTCGCACCCGTCGGAACAATAACGGCATTCTTGACGGTCTGTGCCTTCACGAGCCCAAGGATCTCCGTGCGGAAATCTTCCCGCCGGTCGGACCAGCGAAGGCCACCGCGGGCTACCTTCCCGAAGCGAAGGTGCACGCCTTCCACCCTCGGAGAATAAACCCAGATCTCAAACATGGGGCGCGGGAAAGGAAGACCGTCAATCGACGTGGGGTCCAGCTTGAAGCTGAGGTATTCCTTGTTCTGGTAGTAATTGGTCCGCAGAGTTGACTCAATAAGGTTCACGAAGGTGCGCAGGACGCGGTCGGCGTCCAACGTGGCCACCTGCTCGATGGACTCCGCAAGGGCTGCCCGCGCTGCGGCTTGGCGTTCCGGCCGCTGTTCTTCCGCGACGGCCGGGTCGAAGCGCGCAGCGAAGAGGTCGTTGAGCCCACGTGCAACATCAGGGTTGCCCAGGAGCGTGTCTGCGATGAAGCCGAAGGAGTTGGTGTTGCCCATTTGCCGCATGTACTTTGCGTAGGCACGGAGCACCACCACTTGACGCCAATGGATGCCTTCACGGAGCACGAGTCGATCAAAGTTGTCCGATTCGACAGCGCCCGTGATGGCTGCTCCGAAGGAGTCCCCCAGAAGATCCCCGGTAGCCAAGGGGTCCACCCCCGCCGGGTACTTGAGGCCGAGATCGTAAAGGAAGAAGTCGCGGTGATCTGAGGTTTCGATCTCGAAGGGACGCTCATCCAATACCTCAAGACCGAGATTGTGGAAGTAGGGAAGGATCTGGCTGAGGCTCTTGGGCTCCATCAGATAGAGCTTGACGCGGGCATCCTCTTCCAAAGCCTCACCGGCGCCCTCGGGAAGATACACATGGACACCGGGCCTGATGTGCTTGGTAACCCGTCCTGCCCGTTCTGCCTCCGCTCCGTATTTCTCGAAGCGTTCAATGTCCTCAAGGGCATCTTCCACTTCGTAGTCCACACGGTAGCCCGCTGGGAATGCCTCGGCCCACAGCGCAGACAGAACATCAGCGTCACCGGCAGTCCGGTGCTCGCGGAGAACCTCTGCGATACCTTCGCTCCAGGACCGCGACGCACGCATTAGCCGATGTTCCAGCTCTTTTACATCGACTTCCGCCAATTCCGCGGTGCGGGGCAGTCTGATCCTGAAGAAAACACGGGCCAACGCGGATTCGGTGATCCGGGCCTCATAGTCAATGCTCTCGGCGTGGAAGGTTTCGCGGAGTTCCTGCTCGATCCGAAGGCGGACGCTGGTGGTATACCTGTCACGGGGCAGATACACCACAGCGGACATAAACCGACCGTAAATGTCCGGGCGCAGGAACAGCTTGGTCCGCCGGCGTTCCTGGAGTCGTTGGATTCCGGTGGCTGTTGCGGCAAGATCCGGTATTTCTATCTGGAACAGTTCGTCGCGGGGATACGTTTCAAGGATTCCCAAAAGATCCTTGCCCGAGTGGGAGTCGATGGGGAACCCGGCGTTCCGCAGGACAGCGTCCACCTTGTCCCGAACGATCGGGATGCTGCGCACAGATCCGGTATAAGCGCTGGTGGCGAACAGGCCGATAAAGCGCCGTTCACCGTTAACGTTGCCCAGCGCGTCGAAGCTTTTGACTCCGATGTAGTCGAGATAGGCGGGCCGGTGCACGGTGGAGCGCGAGTTCGCCTTCGTGATCACCAAAGCCCGCTTCTCCCTTGCCCGCTTCCGGCCTGCATCAGTGAGGTGCTGGACTTGACGAGTGGTGTCGCTTGCGCGCAGCAGGCCTAGTCCACTGTCCTCACGGAGCTGAAGAACGTCCTCGCCGTCTTCATTGACGAGGTCGTATTCGCGGTACCCGAGGAAAGTGAAGTTACCGTTATCCAGCCATCGCAAAAGGTCCTGTGCTTGCCTGAGTTCGGCGACTTGCTCCGGATGGGTAATGCCGCCCAAGGCCTCGGCCAGCTCGAGTGCTTTGCTGCGCATCTTCGGCCAGTCTTCGACCGCTGCCCTCACGTCACCGAGGACGCGTCGAAGCCCAGCGATCAGTTCTTCGCGGGCGTCATCGCCTACACGGTCAATTTCGACGGCGATCCATGACTCCATGTGCGATGCGTTATCGCCATCGCCCAGAAGATGGGCAACACTGGGGAGTGCGGCTGTGTCGCCACTGGAAATGCCGACATTGGAGGGGACCCTCGAGATACTGCTCAGCTCACCCGACAGCCGGTCACGGGTAACCACGAACAACGGGTGCATGACCAAACGGATCGCGCAGTTCTGACGAACGAGTTCGGCATTGACAGAGTCGACTAGGAACGGCATATCGTCCGTGACGATGTAGACGACGTTTCGCTCAGGTTCACCCGCGATTTCGACGACTGCATTTCCGGGCTGACGGGACTGGGCCGCATTCCTGTGCTTGGTTGCCCGCGAAATCAGGAGTTCAGGCGAATACGCTCGTGAATCCTCCTCTGCGAGGTGCTCATAGTAGTCACCGAAGAACCCTTCACGGACAACTGTTGCATCGGACCGATCCTCCACGCTGGATCCTGACGACATCTACAAACGCCTCCATCACATGTTGATTGCTGCGACTCTGCAGCCCACATGGCGAGCCTAGCGCTTAAGAAGTCGCAAAGCTCTGATAGTTCGACCAAAGGAATTCCGATTTTGCTGGGCAGGTGCACAGACCAAAGTGGCTATTGCCAATCGCAGGGCCGAAGCCGGCGCAACTTCCAGCAGGACCGAGCCCGACAGCAAGGCGGCATCACACGCTACGTGATCAGCCGGAAGGTAAGCATCTACGCCCGCTCCCGGGCCATAGCGGACCCACGCGTCGTCCAATTGCCGCTTGGGCGAATGGCCCACTGCCGAGCGCTTCACCTTGTTCAGCACGACACGGGGAGACACTTGCGGAACCGCAGACTCAAGCTCCGCCAGCCCCCGCACCAAGCGCGGCACGCCAATGGCATCCGCCGCCCCCACGGCGAAGACAACATCAGCCATTTCCAAACTGCGAAGTGTGGCGGCGTTCCGCCGCGGGGCCATGGTGTCAAAACTGAGTTCTTCATCTGATTCAAGGCAGAAACCTGTATCCACCACGACATGGTCCGCCAGTTGTCTGGCCCTCTCCAGGACCGTCGAGACGGCTCCCGCCCTGAGTTCGGTCCAGCGATCCGCCCTGGTGGTCCCCGTGAGTATTCGAAAAGTCCCGCCTTTGGTGAAGACAGGAATGGCCACCGCCCTGAGGGCTTCACTATCGAGCAGGCCTTGGTCCGCCAGCCTGCAAGCCTGAGCCAGGCCCGCCGACTCGTCCAGCAGGCCGAGCACCGCCGAAACACTGGCCCCATAGCTGTCAGCATCCACGAGGATGACGGACTTGCCGACGGCGGCCAACTCCGCCGCGATGTTGACCGCAAGGAGAGTCCTGCCAGGGGCACCGATCGGTCCCCACACGGCTGTTATCTGACCTGCCCCTTCCGGCACTTCATCGACGCAGTCCGCCACAGGCGCCAAGAGCAAGTCTGCCCCTGGATCTGCAAATCCAATGTCTCGAGCGGACACAGGGTGGCTTCGGCGACTGTCGCGGCCAACAGCCTCCGATATTTTGTCCGCGAGCTCTGCAGCCTCAATGCCCGTCGCAGCTGGCACGGCGCCGATTGAGTGCAGGCGTATGGCCTCCATCGGATCATCCGTCAGGGCGACGATGGAGACGCCGACCGCCCCGAGGCGATCAACCAGCGTGGTGGTGAGTTCCTCGCAACCTTCCGCTACGACAGCCGCCACCGCAAGGCCGCTTTGGCAAGCAGCAATGAGTTCAGCAAGCTCTGAACAACGGCGAACCACGGTTACCGGGCCGTGCAGGCGCTCCAAACCGCCGACTACAGCCTCCTGCGCCGCGCCAACGGTAACAACAGGAATGCTCATCGGACGACGCCCGCAGGGTTCCAAACAACCGACACCTTGGCTTTGTTTGCTTGCGCACCAAGCAATGTTGGCATTTGCTCGTCCGTTACCAGCACCATCACCACAGTCGTCTTTGCCGAGCCCAGGGTGGTGGAGCCGGTAGTCATCCCGGCGATTTCCGCACTTGGCAGAAGTAACTGCGGTTCCTCAAAAGCTCTGTCCGAGCCCGGCATGGCAATCCAGACGTCAACCCTGGCGCCTGGAACGGCCTGCGCGGGGAGCTCTTCCTCCATGGCAATCGCCACTGGTTTCCGGTCCAGGGCATCGGCAGCCCCGAGGCTTTCCTGAGGAACCAACTGGTTCTTTGCCACCCGCTGCAGCGCAACCTCGCCCCCGGCAAGGCCCTGTTCGACTGTGACATAGCTGGACTCGACATCATCCAGGCGGACCTTGACAATGGACAGGTCCGCCTCGGTGACCGACTGACCTACCGCGATGTCTTCCCGAGCGGTGTAGACCTGGGTGGTCCTGTCGGCTGTACCAACCAGTGCAATGACGCCGGCGATGGACCCCAGAACCAGCAGAAGGCCGATAAGAAGCCGGGGGTCTTTCCACGATGGCTTCTTGAGTCTTGGAGCGGCGATGCTCGTGCTTTTACTCATTTCCTGCTCCCCCGCTATGAGTTACGGCATGGGTCGATGACACCTGCCTCCTCATTCTTACCGGCGACTTTCGCGGAACCAAAGCCATCGCCCTCAAAGAGGCCGAAACTGTGGATAACTACACCAAACGGCAGCAACGGTGGCAAAATGAAGCCATGCCCCGATTCCTGACTCTTGCGGACGTCGCTGAACAACTACAAATCAATTCACCCCAGGCCTACTCCTTGGTTCGAAGCGGCGAGCTGAAAGCCATTCAGGTGGGAGGGCGAGGCCAATGGCGCATCGAGGAAACGATGCTTGAGCAATACATTGAGGACCGCTACGCAGAGGCCAGCCGCATGATCGAAGAGGCCAAGACCAAGACCGGCCAGTCTTAGTTCCCGCCGCCCCGGAAGTCCCGGCTCCCCGCCGAACAAAGCGCTGCCAGTGAACTAAAAGGGACAGTCATGACTGCGGCAACATTGCCGGCACGGCGCACTTCACCGTGCGGGACGACTGCGAGGTCAAAGTGGTCCCGGCCTACCCTGTCTATGACTCCATGCAGCTTGTATCCATCACCTGTCCGCACCTTCAGATGAACAACCAGTTCAGAGCGGTCCTTGGACAGCACCCTCAGCGCGGAGGCGATGCCCAGTGTCTGCTGTACCCGTGACGAAGACTTCAGCGCCACCCTCCCCAGTCCTTGGTAGGAGAGCACCGACGCGTATGGCACCAGCCACTGCCTCACACCCTCCGTCAAGACCAGCCACTCGCTGCCCACATGACTTAGCCCTCCTCGAATGACGTTGCCGTCAACCAAGACGATCTTGATTTCGGCACCAGCGGCACCACGGAGGCGATCGCCTAGTTCGATGCCCGCCAGCTCAACTCTGGCTCGGTCCGTTATCTCAGATTCCCTCTGCAGGGCACGCCCGTCCGAGAATTGCGCTTCCAAATCGCCAAAAAGAGAGTCCCATCTCATATGGTCAGACTAGGCTGCAGTATGGAACATTGCCAATCCCGACGGCAAGGGATCGCGTGATTGGACAAGACGAAACAAGTGTGCTCAAAATAGAGCAAATAGGTCAAATTGCATCAAACCACATCAAATGAAGCTTGGGGGCTTTGTATGGCTCGAAGATTGCGTAGCGACTCCGCCCTCGCTGCCTCGATTCTTGGTCTTGGACTGTTCCTGGTTCTTGTGGGCAATTTGCTCTTCGCCCAATGGCAGGCCGCCGAGCGACATAAGCAAAGCTTCACGTTTGAACATCTTCTCGGTTTCCTTGCCAGTGCTGTGGGGATTGCGATTGTCGCGTGGTGGGTACTCTCCTTGTTCATCGCCTTCCTGGCGTCGATACTGCATCGGGTTGGGCACAGGAAACGTGCCGACTTTCTCTCTAAGTTCAGCCCGGCCTTTATGCTGCGACTCGCGGTGGCAGTCATAAGCCTGAATCTTCTGGGCACGGGGATAGCGCAAGCAGCTGCTGCCCCGCCGGAGCCAGGTTGGCATAGCGCGTCCCCCAGCAACCGGGCGCCCGCGCCTGTGGCGTGGACGCCTGCTTCCTCTGACAGTGCCGGCTCCTCCCCACCACCGGTCGAAGCCACCCACGAATCAGGGACCCGCCTGAAGGATCCGCGCTGGAAGCCCCGACCCCCAGTGATTGATCCTGGCCTTCTGAGCCGCCAAAACTCACGTTCAACGACGCCGCCGGGCGAAACCGGAGTCGTGGTCAATGATGGTGACTCCCTTTGGTCGATTGCGGCGTCCAGGCTGGGACCCTTCGCAACTGACGTGGACGTCGCGCTGAACTGGCCCAAGTGGTACGCCGCCAACCACGCAACCATTGGAAGTGATCCAGCCATTCTGCTTCCGGGTCAGGTCCTGCAGCCGCCCTCACCGGGCTAACAGTCAAGGGCCCCGTGCCCGCCGTCTCCAAAGGACGCCCGCTCAGGGGCAATGTCCACACCTCAAAGCCGATTCCTAGCGTCATCCCAGCAGAAGCCACCGAGCAAAGCGTCCCCGCGCCTGCAGCTCATGTAGTGAATGCCAGAGGTATGACCATGACCGTTGCAACAGCAAGCCGACCGGCGAGCCGTCGGAGCACCAAACGTACAGCCCCCACCTACGGCCCGGGCGCCTCGGACATCGATGTCCGACTTGTGGCGCGGAGCATCGCGCAGGCCGCTTTGGAGGTTCTTGCCGGGACCCGCCCAGTGCATCAGCTCTCCCGCTCCCTGGATTCGGAGTGCTACCTGTCTCTCCAGCACCGGGCAGCCCTCACGCGAAAGCACGCAGCAAGGAACCGGGGGAATCAGCAGCCACACCGCAGCCCAATGGTCCGATCCGTTCGAGTGTGTTCGATATCGCAGTTCATTTGTGAGGCAAGCATCGTGGTGGCGGAAGAGCAGCGATGCCGTGCTGTAGCCATGAGGCTGGAGCGGTTCGATGGAGTATGGCAGGTGACCGCGTTGGAAATTGGGTAATGCAATCCATAGCTTGCGACGGCGCAAAAAGGGTGGACCCCGGGCGATCAGCCCAAGGTCCACCCTTTCATTACCGCGTTAGGGAATCGGTTCAGCGGCGCTTCTTCTTGGCCTGTTTGCGCTGATCCTGGCTTGCCGCTTTAGCAGGATTCCCGGAACGACCTGAGCCGCGACCCTCAATGCGTGTCTGGGTTGCCCCATCTTCGCCGGGGGCGGTGTACTGCAATTGCGCCGGCTTTTCCGGCGCTTGGAGGCCTGCTGCCCGGATTTGCGGATCGTGATGCTCAGTGTGAGCGCCAGCAGCAGAACTGTCCGCCACTACCACGTCTTCGGCGGGGGTTACTTCAACTTCGAGGTTATAGAGGAAACCGATGCTCTCCTCACGAATGGCTTCCATCATGCTCTGGAACATCACGAACCCCTCGCGCTGGTATTCCACCAGGGGATCCCGTTGTGCCATTGCACGGAGACCAATTCCCTCCTTGAGGTAGTCCATCTCGTAGAGGTGTTCCTGCCACTTGCGTCCAAGGACCGATAGCACAACGCGGCGCTCGAGCTCACGCATGCTTTCTGAGCCAATGGCCTCTTCGCGTGCTTGGTAAACAAGCCGGGCGTCCGAGAGGATTTCCTCCCTCAGGAACTCCGCAGTGACTTTGGACTTACCGCCCGCTTCATCAATGATTTCCTGAGCAGTTACGGTTGCCGGGTACAACGTCTTCAGGTTTGCCCATAGCTGGTTGTAGTCCCAGTCGTCGCCTGATCCCTCGGCAGTAGCGGCATCAATAAGTGAGTTGATCGTGTCTTCCAGGAAGAACTGGACCTTTTCGTGCAAATCATCGCCCTCAAGGATCCGACGACGGTCGCCGTAAATGGCTTCGCGCTGGCGGTTGAGGACGTCATCGTACTTGAGAACATTCTTGCGCTGCTCGGCGTTGCGGCCCTCCACTTGGCCTTGCGCCGATGCGATGGCACGGGAAACGAGCTTCGATTCAAGGGCAACATCGTCAGGCACGGAACTGTTCATTAGCCGTTCGGCCGCACCTGAGTTGAACAATCTCATGAGGTCATCTGTCAGCGAGAGGTAGAACCGGGATTCGCCGGGGTCTCCCTGACGTCCGGAACGTCCACGCAACTGGTTGTCGATCCGGCGGGATTCATGGCGCTCGGTGCCAAGCACGTAGAGTCCGCCAAGGTCCAGAACTTCTTCGTGTTCATCTTTGACCGCCTGTTTTGCTGCCGCAAGCGCCGCCGGCCATGCGGCCTCGTACTCGTCTGAATTTTCCTCAGGATCAAGCCCGCGCTTGGCAAGTTCGGCGATTGCAGTAAATTCGGCGTTGCCGCCAAGCATGATGTCGGTTCCTCGGCCCGCCATATTGGTTGCCACGGTAACCGCGCCTTTTCGTCCGGCCTGCGCCACGATGGACGCTTCCCTTGCGTGGTTTTTGGCGTTCAGGACTTCGTGCCGGATGCCTTCTTTGGCCAAGAGCTTGGAGAGATACTCACTCTTTTCAACGCTAGTGGTACCCACCAGCACAGGCTGGCCACTCTCGTGTCGTTCAGCAATGTCTTGAACGACGGCATCGAACTTCACAACCTCGTTCTTGTAGACGAGGTCCGGCTGGTCAATGCGCTGCATGTCGCGGTTCGTGGGGATGGGTACGACGCCGAGCTTGTAAGTGCTCATGAACTCTGCGGCTTCAGTCTCGGCCGTACCCGTCATGCCGGCAAGCTTCGAATACATGCGGAAGTAGTTCTGCAGCGTGACTGTGGCAAGAGTCTGGTTCTCTGCCTTGATCTCCACATTTTCCTTGGCCTCAATGGCCTGGTGCATGCCTTCGTTGTAGCGACGTCCGGCCAGGATACGGCCGGTGTGTTCGTCAACAATCAGGACCTCGCCGTCAAGGATGACGTAGTCCTTGTCCCGCTTGAAGAGTTCTTTGGCCTTGATGGCATTGTTGAGGAAGCCAATCAGCGGTGTATTGGCAGATTCGTAGAGGTTTTGTATTCCGAGGTAGTCCTCTACCTTTTCGATCCCCGCTTCCAGCACGCCCACGGTTCGCTTCTTCTCATCGACCTCATAGTCAACGTCAGGCTGCAAGCGGAGGACCACTTTGGCAAATTCGCTGTACCACCGGTTGGTGTCACCTTGCGCGGGACCGGAAATAATCAGCGGAGTACGTGCTTCGTCGATCAGGATGGAGTCGACCTCATCCACGATCGCGAAGTTGTGCCCGCGCTGCACGAGTTCGCTGGCGTCCCAGGCCATGTTGTCGCGCAGGTAATCGAAGCCGAATTCGTTGTTGGTTCCGTACGTAATGTCAGCGGAGTACTGCTCCCGGCGTACGGTGGGGTCCTGGTTGGACAAGATGCAACCACTGGTAAGACCAAGGAACCTGTACACGCGGCCCATGAGTTCGGACTGGTACTCAGCAAGGTAGTCGTTCACGGTGACAACGTGGACACCCTTACCCGAAAGCGCGTTGAGGTAGGCAGGCGCTGTAGCAACGAGGGTCTTGCCTTCACCCGTTTTCATTTCCGCGATGTTTCCCAGGTGGAGGGCGGCGCCGCCCATGAGCTGCACGTCAAAGTGCCGCATGCCCAAGGTCCTGGACGAGGCTTCGCGAACAGCGGCGAAGGCTTCCGGGAGGAGAGCTTCCAGAGTTTCGCCGTCTTGGTGGCGGGACCTCAGCCGGTCCGTTTCCTCGCGGATTTCAGCGTCCGAGAAGGACTTGAAGGTGTCTTCCAGGGCATTGATGGAATCGGCATAGTTCCGCAGTGTCTTGAGTGTCTTTTTGTCACCCGTGCGGAGAAGTTTTTCGATTAGTGATGCCACGTGAAATTGCTCCCAGTCTCATGCTGCCGAATTCTGGCTGTTTCAGTCTACGGGAGAGACCAGCGCCACGTTGCCGGGTTCCCCTCTGAGCGGACTGCTCGGCTGGACGCGTTTTCCTTGGGCAACATCGTCTTTTGCCACTGCCTCGGAAAGCACTCCGGCGAGGTCCCCTACCGGCCACACCACCACTTCCTGAAGGCCGAGCCACGCAGCCATTAGCTTAAGTTCTTCGGCAAGTTCGACGGCGGTATCCGCCGGCGCGTTTATCTCACCAAAAGCGGAGCGCACCAGGAGCTGACCGGATGCACGGTCCGCTTTCAGGTCCACTCTGGCAACGATGTCCTCTCTGAGTAGGAACGGCAGAACGTAGTAGCCGAACCGTCGCTTGGCGGCAGGGGTGTAGATCTCAATCCGGTAGTGGAATCCGAACAGCTCCTCAAGCCGCCGCCTTTCGAAGACCAAGGAATCGAAAGGGCTCAGCAGCGCCCGGCCCGCAGCCTTTCGTGGCAGCCTGGCGTCAACATGCTTGTAAGTCTCCCTGTCCCATCCCTTTACCACAACAGGCTCAAGGCGGCCTGCCCGGACCAAGCGTCGGACAGAATCTGCACCTGCTTTCAAGGGTGTCCGGAAGTAGTCGGAGAAGCATCGCACCGTTCCAATGCCATGGGCTTGAGCGGCTGCTTCCATCAGACGGTCAAGGGACGCTTCGGCATCGACCTCGGACGGTGTGAGGTGTGGAATAACCCTTGAGGCCAGGGCGTACTTTCGTTCAAATTGCGAGGTCCGCGAAGCAGCGGATATCCGCCCTTCTTCGAAGAGGTGCTCCAGCACGCGCTTGACGATGTTCCAGTTCCAACCCCAGTTATCACGTTCCGGGTCTTCGTCGTGTCCGAGCATTACAGTTAGTTCGGATGCCGTCATCGGGCGTCCTGCGGTGAGGGCCATCAGGATACGGTCCTCCATGTCTTGGCGTACGGCCGGATCCAGACGGTGGGCTCCCACCCAAGCGCGCTTTTGCCATACCAGCAAGTCCTGGAAGTGCTCCGGGCGGATAAAGCTCGCCTCGTGTGCCCAGTACTCCAGCATTTTGCGTGGATTGCGGCTGGCCATCGACTGGAGGATGAGGGGATCGTAGTTACCCAGCCGGGAAAAGAACGGAAGGTAGTGGCTTCGTGCCACCACGTTAACCGAATCGATCTGGACAAGCTGGAGTTGGGCAAAGGTACGGCCCACCGCCCGTGGAGTCACGGGGCCAGTGGGCCGGACCTTTGCCAATCCTTGAGCTGCCAATGCGATCCGCCGTGCCTGTGACAGGCTCAGCGAAGCGGTCATGGAAGTCCCTTCGTGTTTAGGATGAGGCTTTACTTGGCTGTGGCGGCCTGATCATCGGAGCGGTAGGCGTGGATCTTTTCTTCCACGGCTTCCTGGCCGGGCTCGCATGTGGAGTCGAGGGTGATTACACCGTAGGTCCAGCCACTGCGCCGATAAACAACCGATGGTGCGTTGGTTTCCTTATCCAGGAACAGGTAGAAGTTGTGTCCGACGAGCTCCATGTTATCCACAGCGTCATCAAGGGTCAGCGATGCTGCGGGGAAAACTTTCCGGCGGATCAAGACGGGAGAATCACCTGCCGGAATATCGTTCTCGATGTCATAGGGTGACCGCTCGTCTGCCTGCGGCTCGGACTCCTGATGGTTGCTGGCCTCTACGTAAAGCGGCTCACTAGCACTGGCTGGCTCAAGTGTTGCCGTAGCTTCCCGCACTGCCTTAGGCGTGTGGCGGCCGTGGTGCACCTTCTTGCGGTCCTTCGCACGACGAAGCCTCTCAAGCAGCTTGTTGTACGCGAGATCGAAGGCAGCAAACTTGTCAGCGGCTGTGGCCTCGGCACGGATAACGGGGCCTCGGCCCAGGACAGTCACTTCAACGGTGAGTTCGCCAGGCGTCTGCCTGGGATTGGTTTCCTTGGAAACCTTGGCGTCAACCCGCTGGACCTTATCCCCCAGCGATTCAATCTTTGAGATTTTTTCGCCGGCATATTCGCGAAAGCGGTCAGAAACTGTCAGATTTCGTCCGCTGATCATGAACTCCATGGTGCCCTCCAAATAACTCAGGTGACACGACAACGGCGCTGTTGGGGGCTTGTCTGACGGACAGTCGAGCCCCTTTCCGAGCCGCTATCGACAGGTACATCTGTTCTTGGTACCCACAACCGACGTTAGTTCATCGCCACCCGTTATTCATCCTTTAGCCACTTATTTTTTGATTGAGTCTTAATGACTGCATGGGGGTCGTCCTTGGCAGCTATGGAAGCGTAGGCTGGTGGCCTCGTGGCCGCGAGGACAACAGCGCCGGAGACCAAGCCGCCAGCAGCAGTGACCGCCCGTGCTGCCTCGGCGAGGGTGGCCCCCGTGGTGAGGACATCGTCAACCAGGATGCATCTCCTGTCCCTTAGCTCTTTGGTCCGTAGTCGCCGTACCCTCATGGATCCTCGGACCCGACGAGCGCGTTCACCTCTTCCCAGCCCCTTTTGGCCTCCGCCTCCATGATCCACGGGTCCACGGCCCGACACCTCGTCAAAAAGCCAGGCGGCCATTCTTCGCACGGATTGGGGGCTTGCCATAAACAGAGGTGACTCCCCCGTTTTCTCCAGCACATCAACGATTGGGCAAAGTGGCAGCATCCGGCGCATGCGCATGAAAAAGAGCAGAAGATGTACCGGGCTGAATCCGCGCCTGCGGTATGCCTTACCGCTACTGGGAACGGGGACAAGGCAGTAGCCGGCCCGGCCACCGAGGGCAGTCTCCACGGCCTTGCCAAGGCAGGGAGCCAGAACAGACGCAAGGCGCCATTGACCATGATGCTTGAAGGAGAGTAGGCACCGCGCCAGCTCATCCCGGTAAGGCCCCGCTGCTACCACGCCGATCTTCGCTGTTCCATCGACATCAACCAAAGCGGGCGACTCCTGCTCGGCCCGAAACGGCTGCCTGCACAGCTGACGGACTCTTTTTGCGCAATTGCCGCAAAGTACCGTATCTTCCATCTCACAGCAGACACAGTCGACGGGAATCAGCACAGTCAGCAGCTCAACCACTGCCCCCTGCAGTGCGGCGATGACCCGGCCGGTTCTGTGTCGGTCCGGGCCACGACGACGCGCTCCGGCAGGTTCCGGGTTATAAAGGTCGGGATCGAAGTGGCGCCGGATCTTCAATGTACGGAGCCATGAGCCGAGGACGAAATAGGTCACCCTGACAGCCTGACGGTACGGTATCCCCGGCAGAAGGAACGCTGCACGCTATGTGGAGAACGGGGATGAAGCTGCTCACAGCGAGGTCAACCCGGGAAAGCCGGTTCTGTAGGTCCTTTGAGCTGAAGCTCCCAACCGTTTCCGACGCGTTGGAAGATGCCGGCCGACGACTGTCCGTAGATTTGCTCCGCCCCATTTCCAGCGCTGAGGCTGGTCAGCCCATCCCAAGGGGCCAGTTGCTGCGGTTCACCGGATGCCAGTGACAGCAGCTCCGGAACCACCGTTGAAGTAGCCGAGCCGGACATCACCACCACCGTTGAGCCGTTGACCCAGGCACCTTGATCAGCCGCGGTATTGCTGAGCAGTGTGACGGGAAGAGTCAGGTCCTTTGGAACGCCGTCGGGGTTCCGGACTACTCCCGTAATCTGCACGGTGGACTTACCGTTTGCCTCTGAAATGACTACCGCCCTGGTCCCCTCCCGGGAGACCCTGAAGTCCTTGACTGTTCGTCCCGTCAGCCAGGCCGGAGTCATGGTGACGCTGGGAATTGTGGCACCGGGTGCGATGCCTGTGGGCTTGTAAGCCACGACCTCGGCGGCCCCATTGGCGCCCGGACCCGCTGTCCACACCCAATCGTTCGGGCTGAAAGAAGGACCGGTGAGGGTGCTTCTGGTGGTCAGTTGTCGCGCGGGTTGCCCCGGTTCGATGGAGTAGAGGGTGGTTTTATCGCCGTTGAGGAACGCGGCCGTTTGAGAGACCGGCGATTCAGCGGGCGAGTGCGGTCCCAGCCCGGCAACCGATTGTATGTCCGGCAGCGGTGTGACCCTGTTGTTCTCGTAGCGCACCAAATCGCCGTTGTTTACAGCTATTTGGCGGGCAGGAACACTTTTGTCCAGTACCGGCGGCAATACGGTGCCGTTGTCTTCCACACGTACCAAGTCCTGGTCCGCTCGAAGTTGAACGTTGATGACATCGGGCTGGCTACGGAAGGTCAGTGCCAGCTGGTTTTGCATCCTCTGGCGGTCCTCGGCAGAAGCGTCAAACAGCTCCTTGGCAGAGAGGTCCACCTGCGCTGCGCCAGAGACAACGGGAACGGATTCGCGCGCGAGCTTCATCCCGGATGGGAAAGCACTGACCACTGCCCCACGCAGATAAGGAGCGGGGCCGGCAAGCAGGGCGCTGGTCATGGACTTGACTGTGTTCTTCTTGATGAACCAACGGTAGTCCGGCACTGCGTAGGTGAACGTGGGGTCATAGAAATAGATGGGATTTGCCCCGTAGATAACCTTGAACGTCTCCTCCGGGATGGCGGTACCATCCGGCACCTTGGAGATCCGCCATTCTCCTTCCACCTGCTCGAGCGTTACCGGAATGGTTTCCTTGGTACCCGGCGGGAACTGTGTTGCAACGCCGTCAGCATCCACCGAATAGGCGAGGTCGAGTTCGTAGAGGTATTCGTTCTCCCCCGATGACCTGACGACTTGTGCCTCACGGAAGACGATAGCCCGCTTGTCAGGCTTCCACGTTACCGACTGAGCCTGCGTCAGGTACTGACGTGCCACAGGGTAGTCGTCCTCATAGCCGCTGCCAGCCATGTAGAAGTCCTCGATCACAGTCTCCGGACTTGAACCTGCACGCGGCCCAACAGGAAAAAAGACCGGTGCATTGGGATTGCCGGCGCCTTCGTCCTTGCTCTTGCCGACAGGTCCGGAGCGGGGAATCTGCGCGCAGGAAGCCAGCATGAGAACCAGCACAGCCAACAACGCGACGACGGTCCTTGTACGCCGGGGACGGACTGTTCTCACGGCAGCTCCCCCGCTCCTCCATCGTTCGGTACAGGCTTCCCGCCTGCGGCCTGAGGCCGCTGTGGAGTGCCTCCGGAGTCCGGGCCCAGTACGAGCATCTGCCGTTCGCTTGGCCCCCCGGGGAATCCTATGTCGGCAGGCTCCAGTTGAAGCGGGGACTTCACAATAGTGCCTCCTTGCCGCAGCGGCAGCGTCAACCGGAAATTGGAACCGGATCCCTTTCGGCCCCACGCCTGGAGCCAACCGTTGTGAAGCTTGGTGTCCTCGGCCGCGATGGAGAGGCCCAGGCCGCTTCCTCCGGTGGTCCGGGCCCGCGCGGGGTCCGCCCGCCAGAAGCGGTCGAAGACCCTGGCTGCCTCAGCTTGGGTCATCCCGATGCCGTGGTCCCTTACGGACACCGCTACAGCCTCGTGGTTGGCCGCAACCGATATATGGACTGGTCTGCCCTCGCCGTGTTCCAACGCGTTAAGCAGCAAATTGCGGAGAATGCGGTCGATCCTGCGGGAATCCATTTCGACAATGATGCTCTTCTGCCGCGCGTTCAGCCGGACTTCCGACCCGTACTCCGCTGCCACAGGAGCCGCACCTTCCACAACGTGCGAGAGCACCTGGAAAATGTCTTGAGGTTCCGCATCAAGGACGGCAGCACCCGCGTCAAACCGTGAAATTTCGAGCAGATCCGAAAGCAGCGACTGGAAACGCTCAACCTGGTGATAGAGCAACTCCGCCGATCTCTTGTTCATGGGATCGAAATCCTCCCGTGCTTCGAACAGGACCTCGGCTGCCATGCGTACCGTGGTGAGCGGCGTGCGCAGTTCGTGGGACACATCGGAGACAAAGCGTTGTTGCATCTGCGACAACGTGGCCAATTGGGTTATCTGCTCCTGGAGGCTGGCGGCCATATGGTTGAAGGACGCGCCCAATCTCGCCACCTCGTCTTCTCCCTTGACCACCATGCGTTCCTGTAGCTGGCCGGCCGCGAGCTTTTCCGATACGACGGCCGCATGGCTTACGGGACTGACGACGTTGCGCGTCACGTACCAGGCAATGGCACCGATCATGAGGACAAGTGCCACACCGCCTGCCCATAGGACGTTCTGGATCTCGTCCAGTGTTTGCTGGGCGGTGTTGAGGTCGTAAATCAGGTAAAGCTCGTAGGCCGTTCCGTTGAAGGTGACCATATTCCCAACAGCAATACCAGGCCTGTCCTCATTGCCCACCGGGAACTGCGTGGAAGCCCAGAACTGCTGCTTGCCACCGCTTTGAACGGCCTTACGCAGCTCCGGGGGAATGACGCGAACGGTCAGCTGGTCCGAAGCGCGCGACTCAACCCAGCGGTTACGTGGCTTGGTTTGTTCCGGCGCCGCTTCGAAGACATATCTACGCTGGATTACCGAGCCCCGGCCCTCCACGGCAGTCAACGTGTCATAGACCAAAGTGATGACACTTGACTGGTCGGTGACCTGCGCGCCGTCGAACGTGTCCTGGACTTGCTTGACGTTGAAGCGCGACTCGGATTCCGCCTGCGCCAACCGCTCCTGGAAGAGGTTGTTGGCGATCTGGTTGGACAAGTACGCGCCAACAATCGCGAACGACGTCACGGCGAGCAGCAATGTGGTCAGGACTGTACGGAACTCCAAGGAGCGCCGCCAGCGCCGCAACAATGAGCGCCAAACGATGCGCAGTCCTGGCCTGATCTGCCGCACGCCGATAGACACGAGTCGCGAAACACGAAGGACCAGGATAAGGCCGCGTCGTGTCCAAATCCGTGCCCGGAACAGGATCCACGGCAGGTTCCTGACCCCCCGGGAGGATTCCTCAAGGGACGCTTCCGGGGACTCTGACGGTGCCGGGGTCACCTGCTGGACACCGGCCGGATCGGGAATTTCGGGACCCGAACCCCTGCCTGCCGCGCCGGCCTTGCCGACCGGGGACTCAGGAACCTGCTTTATATCCGACACCACGCACCGTCAAAACGACCTCGGGCGCTTCCGGATCGCGTTCAATCTTGGAGCGCAGACGCTGGACGTGAACGTTGACCAGCCGGGTGTCAGCGGCGTGGCGGTATCCCCAGACCTGCTCAAGGAGCAGCTCGCGTGTGAACACCTGCCACGGCTTACGAGCCAGCGCAACCAAGAGATCAAATTCAAGGGGTGTCAACGAGATGCGCTCTCCGCCACGGGTCACCAAGTGACCTGCGACGTCAATGGTCACGTCGGCAATGCGGAGGGTCTCGGGAGCCTTCTGGTCGCCCGGCCGCAACCGCGCACGTACGCGGGCTACAAGTTCAGCGGGCTTGAAGGGCTTGGGCACATAATCATCGGCACCGGATTCAAGCCCGCGAACTACATCTGAGGTGTCCGACTTCGCGGTGAGCATGACGATGGGAACGTCCGACTCGCCACGGATCTGCCGGCATACCTCTATCCCGTCGGAGCCCGGAAGCATCAGGTCCAGCAGCACGAGATCCGGCTTCGAGGAGCGGAAGACCTCCAGAGCCTGGCCGCCGTCTGCGCAGAACACCGGCTCGAAGCCATCGTTGCGCAGGACGATGCCAATCATCTCTGCGAGTGCTTCGTCGTCGTCAACTACCAGAATGCGTGCCTTCATAGTTATATATTCCCTTATCGCCAAGTCTTTGTCCCGTTGGGCGCGGCGCACGGCATGGCGTCCCAAGGGCACTTCCACCGTACTGCACCCTGCCGTGCCCGCGCCCCGGGAAGGCATCCCGGGCGGCAGGCTATGAGGGACGACGACGGGACTATAGGCTGGGTGCGAAGGTCCGTATGGGGGACGTCGGGAGTCGGCGGGCCGGATCTTATGGGGAGGAAATCGTGTCACAACCAGAGCACGGCCAGAATCTACCGCCGGGCGGTCAGCCGGCCTGGGGCAACCAACCGCAGTGGGGCAACCAACCGCAGTGGGGCAACCAACCGCAGTGGGGAGGGCCCCCGGCATGGGCCGCCCCGCAGAGTGGTGGGCAAAACCCTCAAGGCCAACCTGCTCCGGGCTGGCCTCCCGGGCCTCCCTATGGACAGCCCCTCTATGTCGCTCCCCCCAAGCCCGGAGTCATTCCCCTGCGTCCGTTGCAGTTCGGCGAGATTCTGGATGGTTCTTTCCAGACGATCCGCCGCAATGCTGCGTCCATGTTTGGCTCCGCGCTGATCGTACAAGCCATTGGGGCAATCTTCATTGGCATCGTCACGGTGGGAATGTTCCAGCTGTCGACGTCCCTTGAATCCGTCAGTTCAGAGGCAGAGTTTGCCGATGCGATGGGCCCATTCCTTGCCATCATGGCTGGCACCCTGGGCGTTTCCGTGCTGATCGGATTCCTGGGATCCGTGCTCCAAGGAGTTTTGGTTGTACCCGTCTCCCGGTCGGTTCTGAACCGGCGCACAGGCTTCAAACAGATGTGGAAGCTTGCGGGCCCGAGAATCCTGCCGCTCCTTGGCGTCGCCGCTCTGCTCACGCTGGGTGGCCTGCTCGCCGCTGCCGCGGTGATCGGGATTGCGATCTTGTTATTTACGGCCTTGGGGCCTGCCGCCTTGCTGATCGTCCTGCCCCTGGGGCTCGGTTCCGTTGTGGTCTTCGTTTGGATCGGCCTGAAGTTGATGCTTGCACCTGCCGCCATCGTGGTGGAGCAGACCGGCGTTTACGACGGAATGCTCCGGTCCTGGCGATTGACCAAGAATAATTGGTGGCGCATCTTCGGCATCACGCTGGTGGTGGCCATCATGGTGGGAGTCATCGCTCAAATTGTCCAAATTCCTGTGTCCTTGGCCTCTGCTGCCATCGGTTCAGTAGTTGCTCCCCACCCGGATCCCGAGTCGATGACCTCCACGTTGGTTCTGACCACCGTTATCTCCACGGCGATCGGGGCGTTGGTGGGGTCCGTGACCTTTGCCTTTCAAGCATCCGTTTCGAGCTTGATCTATATGGACCTTCGAATGCGTCGCGAAGGCTTGGACGTTGAGTTGATGCGGCTGTTGGAAACCGGTGCCGATCCGGACGGAATACCCGGCCGGACCTCCACCTTGCCCCGAAGCAACGTCTGGCCACCGAACGGCGGACAGTTCCCGTCCGCTCCCCCCGGGCAGCAGCCTCCGGCATGAGGGTAGCCCCAACTGACGTGGCTGCGTCACTGGCTTTGAAGGAACCGCCTGTGATGCCGGACCGCGACGAAGCCCGCCGATGGGCCGCTGAGGAGCTTTCCAACCCCCGGTATCCGGACGCGAGGCCCGGCTGGCTGGACCAGATGTGGCGCGATTTCCTGGATTGGCTGGCGTCGTTGGAAGGTGATGGACCAGGCAACGGACCCAACCTTGCCGTTCCGTTGATCGTGGTTCTGGCTTTGGCGCTCATCATCGCGGCCATCGTCATCGTTCGGCCAAGGCTGAACGCCCGGAGAACAACAAAGCCCGGAGACCTTTTTGGCGAAGACAATACTGTTGACGCCGAGGGCTACCGGAGGAGGGCGGCAACTGCAGCCGACGGCGGCAACTGGCCTGCCGCCGTCGTCGATCAGTTTCGCGCTCTTGTTCGATCGGCCGAAGAACGGGACATCATTGATGTTCGCGCCGGCAGGACGGCAGACGAAGCGGCCGGTCAACTGGGCCAGGTCTTTGGTGTAGCACAAGCCGGGTTGCTCGCCGCTGCTGGTGTTTTCGACGCCGTGCGCTACGGCGAGCAGGCTGCAACGCGGGCGGACTACGAGTCCGTCCGCCGGCTGGATGCTGACCTTCTTGCGCTGAAACCTGACTTCGCAGGACAGGCCCTTGCCGGATTCGCGGTGCCCCGATGACAACGACGGTGGACAGGAAAACCCTGCGCCGCGACGATGCCGCTCCCGAAGGGCTGTCCGCGGGGCAGGGTTTCAAAGCCTGGTTCCGGAAACACCAGGTGTGGATTGCCCTCGCTGCCCTGCTTGCTGGTTTGGTGACCTATCTGGCCATCAACAGCATGGCTGGCGCAACCGATTCCCGACGGTTGTCCGCGCGGAATCCAGCACCGGATGGAGCCATGGCGGTAGCCGAAATCCTCGGGCGCCACGGTGTGTCTGTCACGCCAACAGACTCGCTCGAGGACACCTTGGAAGCGTTATCAGGCAAAGAGGAAGCCACAGTCCTCCTCTTTGACGCGCAGGGCTTTCTTGACCGGTCCCAGCTGGAGGAGATCACTGCCGCAGCAGATCGTGTTGTGGTGGTTACTCCACGGCTGAGGACACTCAACGGTCTGGATCAAGGGATCCGGCCCGGCGGGGTGGTTCCAGAAGCAACACAAGCAATCGAACCCGGCTGTGACCAGGAAGATGCCAGGGTAGCGGGCCGGCTGTCCGCACAGGGATCCGTCTTTTCAGGGCCCGTAGTTTGTTATCCCACCCGTGAGGACGGACCGGGGTTGTACGCTGCATCAGCCGATGGGCGGGTCATAGTCCTGGGCAGCAGGGAAATTTTGGACAATCAACACCTCGCCACGGAGGGCAATGCCGCCCTCACCCTCCGAACCTTGGGAAACAACGCGGACCTCGTGTGGTACCTCCCGGGCGTCGCAGACATCTCCGCCGCCAATTCGAGTCCCACCCTGAACGAGCTTGCTCCCCGATGGCTGGCATTCGCCGGCCCCTGGTTGGGCTTCGTGGCCCTCCTGGTCATCGCATGGCGAGGCCGGCGCATGGGCCCCTTGGTCTTCGAGCCGCTGCCCGTAATTGTCAAAGCCGCTGAAACAGCAGAAGGCCGGGCACGCCTCTACCAGGATTCGCGGGCTGTGGGGCGTGCCGCCGAGAACTTGAGGGCAGGAACCCTGGCCCGATTGGCTCGGCACTTCAACCTCGGAGCTGACGCCGCCCCCGGAGCGATAGCGGACGCCACAGCCCGCCATGTGGTGGGAGCAGCCCCGGAGGTCCGCTCCGTCCTGATCGACTTCATGCCGGAAAACGAAGGACAACTGGTGCAGTGGGCACAACAGATCGAACAAATCGAACAGGAGGCGACCTCCCGATGAGCAGCCAGCCGAACAGCTACACGGACAGCAACAGCCACTACGCGGGCGGTACGACGCCCCAGCCGCATGAATCGCAGCAAGATGCGCCCCAACAAGCTGCAAGCCAGCATGCTGCACCCCAAGGAGCCGGGCAGGCAGAAAACGGGCGGCGCCATCCAAGTGAGGACCCGGCCCGACAGTCGCTGCTGAGTGTCAGGACGGAGGTGGGCAAGGCTGTGGTCGGTCAGGACCCGACCGTGACTGGAATGCTCATCGCCCTGCTCTGCGGTGGGCATGTTCTTCTGGAGGGTGTTCCTGGTGTAGCCAAGACCCTCCTGGTGAGGGCCTTGTCTACTGCACTGAGCCTGAATACCAAGCGTGTTCAGTTCACTCCGGACCTCATGCCCGGTGACGTCACGGGATCATTGATTTATGACGCGCATACGTCCGAGTTCACTTTCCGCGAGGGCCCAGTGTTCACGAACATCATGCTGGCCGACGAGATTAACCGGACCCCGCCGAAGACCCAGGCCTCACTCCTGGAAGCGATGGAAGAACGCCAGGTTTCCGTGGATGGTGTGTCCCGTCCGCTTCCGAGTCCGTTCATTGTGGCGGCCACCCAGAACCCCGTGGAGTACGAAGGCACCTATCCATTGCCCGAGGCCCAACTGGACCGGTTCCTCCTCAAGCTGACCATGCCCCTGCCCGGACGGGCCGAGGAAATCGAGGTAATCCGACGCCACGCCAGCGGCTTTGATCCCCGAAACCTGTCCGCAGCCGGTGTACGGCCGGTGGCGGGCGCCGTCGAACTTTCCAACGCCCAAGCGGCTGTCGCGCAAGTGGCCGTTGCCCCGGAGATCCTCGCATACATCGTTGACGTTGTGCGTGCTACGAGGTCTGCGCCTTCTTTCCAACTGGGCGTTTCGCCTCGTGGGGCCACCGCGCTGCTCAACACTTCCAAAGCATGGGCATGGTTGTCCGGCAGGTCCTTCGTCACTCCGGACGATGTCAAGGCGTTGTCGTTGCCGTGCCTTCGGCACAGGGTGGGCCTGCGGCCGGAAGCCCAGATGGACGGCATCCAAGTGGACGATGTCCTGGGCAGCATCCTCGCGTCCGTTCCGGTGCCGCGGTGATTTCCGGACCAGCCTTGGCTGAGGGGGCCTAAGTGGCCATAACTGGTCGTTTCGTATTGCTGGCCCTTCTGGGCCTGGTACCCCTGGTGGTGTTTCCCGCGTGGAGTACCGTCTTGTTCGTGGGCGCGGGCCTGCTCCTTGTGCTGGTCGTGGATCTTGTGGTGGCGGCATCGCCCGGAAAACTTACCCTGCATCGCATGGAACCCGGCAACGTGACGCTTGAGGGCAGTGTGGACTCTGTTGTAACCGTGACCAACCCCACCCGGCGCAAGCTGCGGGCCGAGGTAAGGGATGCGTGGCAGCCTTCCTCAGGTGCGGTCAACCCTTCACAGGCTCTTGTAGTCCCGCCCGGCGAGCGTCGCCGCATGACCGTCACTCTGGTACCCCATCGCCGTGGCGACCTCAAAAGCCCGCACGTGACGATCCGATCATTGGGGCCTCTGGGCATGGCGGCCAGGCAGCGGACCCGCGTCCTCCCCGGCCAGCTGCGGGTCCTGCCGCCGTTCCACTCGAAACGCCATCTGCCCTCCAAACTCCGGAAGCTCAGGGAACTGGATGGCAAGGCTGCCGTGCAGATCCGTGGGGCGGGTACCGAATTCGACTCACTACGCGACTACGTCCGCGGTGACGATGTCCGGTCCATCGACTGGCGCGCCACCGCGCGCCGGACATCCGTAGTGGTACGGACATGGCGCCCGGAGCGTGACCGGCGTGTGGTCGTCGTGCTTGATACGTCACGAACAGCGGCTGCCAGAATCGGGGATGAACCGCGGCTCGATACCGGAATTGAGGCGGCGCTGCTACTCGCCGTGCTGGCCGAACGCGGAGGCGACCGCGTGGACTTCCTCGCCTACGACCGACGGCTCCGCGCACGGGTGGAGTCGGCATCAAAGGGCAATCTGCTGGGTCAGCTCGTCCAGGCCATGGCACCCTTGGAAGCTGAACTGATCGAACTGGATTGGCAGCAGATTCCGGGGCAGGTGCGGGCCGTCTCAGCGCACCGCTCGCTGGTGGTGCTGTTGACAGCACTCGACGGCGGCGCCCCCGAGGAAGGGCTCCTCCCCACTGTGGCCCAATTGTCCCGCCAGCACGTTGTGGTGGTGGCATCGGTTCGGGATCCCATGCTTTCTGCCATGAAAGAAGAGAGAACCACGGCAAGCCAGGTTTTCCGTGCGTCAGCCGCCGAACGCGCCCTGTTGGAGCGCTCCGCGGTTACGGCGCAACTCCGGCAGCTCGGAGCCGAAGTGGTGGACGCCGAACCCCACGATGTTCCGCCCCTGTTAGCTGACACGTACATCCGACTCAAAGCAGCCGGGCGGCTTTAGTTCCAGGCTTTAGTTCCAGGTACAAGGAAGGACCGCCATGAATATACCCATCTACCAGCTTGCACTCGGTGATGAGTTCACCAGGCTTACCCCAGAGCTCCAGGAGTATTTTTCGTTGGCGGCCGGCTCCGGCAGGTACGGAATTGGCGAAGGAATCTTTGACGTAGTGGGTTGCCGGCAGAAGTGGCTGCGGCCGTTTCTCGCACTTACGGGAAGCGAGGAGGCTTTCTTCCCCGAATACGGTGAGGGCATCCCGTTCCGGATTGAAAACCACGCCCATGTGGATCCCTTCGGGCGCCCCGCCCTGACCGCTCGTCGGGAGATCTACTTTCCGTCGGGTACACGGCTTTTCCACGATACGACGAGCGCCATCCCTTCGACCCGGGAAGATCGGAATGCCCGCTTGGTGGACCACGTGGGCCGTTATCGCCGCATGGTCACGGACTTGGACGTCAGTGTTACCCCGGAGGGCCGGCTCCGTGGTGTATCCAGGGACAGCAGGCTGTTCCTTGGACCCCTGCGGATACCGTTGCCGGCAGCACTCGACGCACGTGCGTACGCCGAACAGTGGTGGGACAGCGCAGAGGGCAAGCACCGCATCCAGGTCAAGGTCATCCAGCCACAGATCGGCTTGGTGCTTGTGTATGCAGGACGCTTCAACTACCGATTGGCACCGTATCTGCCAGGAGCCATCTCCGGTACTATGCTCCCCCGTTACGCGGAACCAGACCGCTGGGAAGAGAGAGTTTGATGTTCCTGCAGTCAGCCCTGAGCCAGCTGGTCAAGTCCGTCAGCCACTTGTGTGAGTTTCTTCAGCACGTCCTTGGCCGTTGAAGGCTTGAAGCCTGCTAACCCGGTGGAGGGAGTGACGCGGAGCCCTGCCAAGCCCGAAGCACGCAGGCCAAGCTGGCGCCATGGCTTCCAGATGCTTTCAACAAGATCAGCCGTGCGTGGCAGTTGCGTCTGCGGGTCGCTGGTGGACAGCGCACCGGCCCACAGGCGTTTTCCGTCCTCGACAGCAGCAGCCAGCTGCTCCCACTGGCGGCTGGTCAGGGCCCTAAGGGGCACGGCGACGCCATCTGCTCCGGCGGCGAGGATCCGCTCGATGGGCGCTTCAATCTCGGGTACTGAGACCACGGTTTCGACGGCGCCCGCAGCCTTAAGAGCCTCGATCACCACCCGCCATGCCCCTGTCACTTCCTCGCCGGAAATGGACCGCAACGTTCGGTAACCACTCGCCGTCGGGATGGTCCCGGCCATGACCGAGGCGATGTCCGGCTCGTCAATCTGAACCACCAGTTTGGCGCCCGGGACGGCCGCGAAGACGCGTCTGAGGTGCTCTCCGACGCCGGCAGCCAAGGATTCGGCAATGTCGCGGCGGGCGCCGTAGTCCAGAAGTGCCCGTTCGCCGTTGTGCAGGTGAAGATTCGCGGCAAGGCTCATGGGGCCCAACAACTGGATCTTGAGCTCCGTTGCGGAAACGTCCTCGGCGCCTGCGATGTCGGCCAAAATGTTGATGTCCGTCATTAGCGCCGAGCGGGCGCGCTGAGCGTCTTTCCCCGGCCTGTCCACCAGGCGCCAGCCGTGCGGTTGGACGTCAATTGCCAGGTCAACCAGCAGGGAGCCTGTCCGGCCAACGGCATCCGCGCCCACCCCGCGGTCAGGTAGTTCGGGAAGGAACGGAAGGTGGGGGTTTCCCAATTCGCCACGAATAATTCGGGTTGCTTCCGCGGGATCGCTTCCGGGCCACGGCCCCAGTGCAGTGGCGCTGGCGCGCAAGTTATCCAATTCCGTCACGGATCAGGCCTGCTGGCTGGAAATCTGGTGATCCTCGGCGATTGCCTCGTGGTGGCGGATCACTTCGCTGATGATGAAGTTAAGGAATTTCTCTGCGAAGGCCGGATCAAGGTGCGCGTCCTCGGCTAGCCGGCGCAGGCGGGCGATCTGCGCCGACTCGCGGCCAGGATCTCCAGCGGGAAGCTTGTGCGTGGCCTTCAGGATCCCCACCTTCTGGGTTGCCTTGAACCGTTCCGCGAGCAGGAATACAAGTGTTGCGTCAATGTTGTCGATGCTTGACCGGATGGACAGCAGCTCATCCATGACGGCGCGGTCCACTTGACCGGCCAAGGAGCTCGCTGCCGGGTTGAAGGAATCGGCGTCATCAGGGAGGGCGTTGTTCTGCTCGGTCATGCACCCCAGTCTATGGTGTGGGACGGTTCCGCCGCGGGTGTTACCTGCCGGCCAGGACGGCGCACCGCACGGGAACGATGACAGTGGGTTGGTACCGCATCTCTTAGCGCGGAGAAGTACGCCCCGCATGGTGAGGGGCGTACCTCCGCCGCGTTTTACGGACTTCCCGTGGACGGTCTAGCCGCCCAACAGTGTGCGGTGCGCTTCCCGCCGTCGTGCTTGTTCGTCGGGGTCCGGCACCGGCAGCGAGGCGATGAGCCTCTTGGTGTACTCATGCTGCGGTGAGCCCATCACATGGTTTCCGATCCCCTGCTCCACCAACTGGCCTTTGTACAGCACGCCGACCCAGTGGGACAACATGTCCACTACTGCGAGGTCGTGGCTGATGAAGAGAGCCGCGAAACCGTACTGCTCCTGGATGTCCTTGAACAGGTCCAGGACCTTGGCCTGCACCGAGACATCCAGGGCGGACGTCGGTTCGTCGGCGATCAGCAGGCGCGGGTTGAGCGCCAGCGATCTCGCCAAGGAAGCGCGCTGCCGCTGCCCACCGGACAGCTCGTGCGGGTAACGCTCCGCGTACGACGCCGGCAGCTGGACTGACTCGAGCAGCTCACCTACCTTTTTCCTCGCCTCAGCGGCGCCCGGCTTGGTGTGGATGAGCAGTGGCTCAGCGACGCACTCGCCGATGGTGAGGTGGGGGTTGAAGGACGCTGCCGGATCCTGGAACACGAAGCCGATCTCCTTGCGAAGCGGACGGAAGGTACGCTCCTTGAAGTCCAACATCTCGTAGCCAAGGACCTTCAGGCTGCCTCCCGTGGTCCGGGTCAGGCCGGCGATGGCCCGTCCGATGGTGGATTTTCCGGAGCCGGATTCACCCACCAGCCCAAAAACCTCATTCTCTGACACCGTGAAGCTGACATTGTCCACGGCCTTGAATCCGTGCCTGCCGAAACGCCCGGGGTATTCGATGGTGAGGTTCTTTGCCTCCACGAGGATTTTGCCTTCCTGGTGGAGCCGGCCACGGGCGCCCTCGGAGGCTGAGTTTCGTCCGAGGTGCGGCACTGCGGCCAGCAGCTTCCTGGTGTACTCCTGGCGGGGTTCAGCAAACAGGTCCCTGGACGAGGCCTCCTCCACTACGTCGCCCTGGTACATGACCACTACGCGGTCGGCCAGATCCGCAACTACACCCATGTTGTGCGTGATGAGCACGATCGAGGTCCCGTAGTTGTCCCTCAAGTCGCGCAGGAGCTGGAGAATCTCGGCCTGGACTGTGACATCCAATGCAGTGGTGGGTTCGTCGGCCACAATCAGTCCCGGATTCAGTGCCAGCGCCGCAGCGATGACGACGCGTTGTTTCTGGCCGCCTGAGAACTGGTGCGGGTAGTAATTGACCCGCGTTTCAGGGTCCGGGATGCCCACCTTGCGGAGTGCCTCGATTGCCCGGTGCTTGGCCTCCTTGGCGGAAATGCGCCGTCCGCCTGTTGAGTGTGCCCGGATGCCTTCGGCAATCTGCCAGCCCACGGTAAAGACCGGATTCAGGGCTGTGGAAGGTTCTTGGAACACCATGGCGACGTCACGCCCGCGGATTTTACGCAGGGTGGATTTGCTGACGCTGATGACGTTATTGCCATTGATCACCACGGCGCCGGAACTAATGGCTGTTTCCGGAAGCAGGCCCAGGATGGTTTTGGCGGTCACGGTTTTGCCGGAACCCGATTCCCCCACAATGGCCACAACTTCACCGGCTCCAACATCCAGGCTGACATCTTTTACAGCGTGGACGTCCCCGCCGTCAGTGGCGAAGGTGACTTGGAGCCGATCGATGGTGAGTACCGGCTGATCGGTGCCTGACTGGTCTGACACATTTCCAAGGTTGGTGGTCATGGCTTGCCTGCCTCTGCCGGGGTTGACGGCGTTCCTGGTGCCGCGGGGGTTCCTGGTGTTGGAGATATTGGCGCGGGCGTACCGCCCGCGCGTTTGCGTCCACGGATTCGGGGGTCGTTTAGGTCGTTGATGCTTTCGCCGACCAAGGTCAGCCCCAGGACGGTAAGAACGATCGCGATGCCCGGGAAGACGCCGGTCCACCAAATACCGGAAGAGGTATCAGCCAGTGCCTTGTTGAGGTCAAAGCCCCATTCCGCGGCGGAAGTGGGCTCGATACCGAAGCCAAGGAAGCCCAAGCCTGCGAGCGTCAGGATCGCCTCGGAGGCGTTGAGGGTGAACATGAGCGGCAGGGTCCGGGTGGCGTTCTTGAAGATGTGGCGCCCGATGATGCGCACGCTGGACGCCCCCAGCACCTTGGCCGATTCAACGAACGGCTCCGCCTTGAGTCGGATGGTCTCTGCACGTATGACCCGGAAGTACTGCGGGACGAAGACAACGGTGATGGAGAAAGCACAGGAGAAGATACCGCCCCAGAAACTGGATTGTCCCCGGCTGATCACGATGGAGATCACGATTGCCAGAAGCAGGGTGGGAAACGCATAGATGGCGTCTGCTACGACCACCAGAATCCTGTCCAGCCACCCTCCGAAGTATCCGCTGAGGAGGCCAAGCGCGACACCCAGGAACAGGGACATCGCCACGGACACAATGATGACTGTTACTGCTGTTTGGGAACCCCAAACGACCCGCGACAGGACGTCGTAGCCGCCAACGGTTGTCCCCAGCAGGTGTTTGGAGCTCGGAGCTTCCTGTGTGGGGAACGAACCGGATGCATCGCTTAGTTGGGAGTAGCCATAGGGAGCGAGGAGCGGAGCGAAGATGCTCGTGAGGATGAAGAGCCCGCTGAGGACAACACCCACAATGAGCATGCCGCGCTGGAGACCCACGCTTTTCTTCAGGTGGCTTATGACGGGAAGTCTTGAGAACAAAGGCTGTTTGGGTCGGGTCAACTGAGGAGTGCTCATGGTCAGTACCTCACTCGAGGGTCGATGAGCGCAGCAATGATGTCCACGATGAAGTTGGTGACGGCCACAATAATGGCCAGCAGCACAACGATGCCTTGAACGGCCACAAAGTCGCGGGCGTTCAGGTACTGCACCAGCTGATAGCCCAAGCCTTTCCATTCAAAGGTGGTTTCGGTGAGGATGGCGCCGCCCAGCATCAGCGCAATCTGCAGGCCCATGACAGTAATGATGGGAATCAGTGCCGGCTTGTAGGCATGTTTGGTTACTAATCGGAACTCACTGACGCCGCGGGATCGCCCGGCCTCGACGTAGTCCTTTCCCAACGTGCCAATAACGTTGGTGCGCACCAGGCGAAGGAACACGCCAGCGGTGAGCAAACCGAGGGCGATTGCCGGGAGGACTGCGTGGGCGGCTATATCTCCAAGCGCCGCGAAGTTGCCGCTGCGGAGCGCGTCCAACCAGTAGATACCTGATGGCGCGGCCAAGCCACTCATGGTCAGCTCAGTTCGGGTGGAAGCGCGGCCTGCCACAGGGAACCAACCAAGCCATACGGAAAAGGTCAGCTTGAGCAGCAGTCCCGAGAAGAACACGGGTGTGGCGTAGCAAAGAATTGCGAAGAACCTCAGAAACGCATCAGGAGTCTTGTCCCGGTGCTGTGCAGCGATGAGCCCGAACGGGATGCCTACTGCGAGCGCCACAATCAGTGCGTTGATTGAAAGCTCCAGCGTGGCCGCGCCGAAAGTGGTGAGTACCTCCACCACAGGTCGCCGGTCGGTGATGGTGCTGCCGAAATTGCCAGTGATGAGTTGGCCAAGGTACTCGAAGTACTGGACGAGAACGGGCCGATCGTAGCCGGCCTCCTGTATTCGCTGGGCCAGGACGTCCGGGGGCAGCCGCCCGCCTTGGGATGCGGTGATGGGGTCTCCAATGACCCTCATCAAGAAGAAAACGAGTGTTACCAGTATGAAGACGGTGGGGATGATCAGGAAAAACCTGACCACGATGTATCTGCCCAACCCTCCCCCGGCTTTGGACTTGCTCTTGGGAGCAACGATGCCGGGCTCAGCCTCGGGGACCTCTATAAGTGTTGTCATTGTTACCTGCATTTCCTGCCCGTGGATTGCGCGGGGTGTCTCATGCGTGCCGGCCACGCGGGTGGTCAGCAAAGGAGGCGGGACACCGGATCAGTGTCCCGCCTCCCTTCTCATCGCAAAGGTGCGGTTACTTGGAAATTACTCCAAGACGGAACTTGAAGGATGGGTCCAGCGTCTTCTCGACACCGTTCACGCCGCTTCCGACTACGGCCACCTGGGCGCCCTGAAGCAGGGGCAGGGTGGAAATGTCCTTGGCAAGTGCGTTTTGGACGTCCTTGATGGCAGCCTCGCGGCTGGTCTTGTCCGCATCCGTCAGCTGCTTGGCGATCAGCTCATTGACTTCGGGGTTGTTGTAGTGGTTCTTCAGGAAGCCGCCTTCCGGGAAGAACGGAGTCAGGTAGTTGTCGGCATCGCTGAAGTCGGGGAACCAACCGAACTGGAACAACGGGTACTCGTCCGCGCGGCTGGCCTTGCTGTACGTAACCCATTCAGTGGACTGCAGGTTCACGGTAAAGAGGCCGGACTTCTCCAACTGCTCCTTGACCATGGCGTACTCGTCTCCGGACGATCCGCCGTAGTGGTCCGGGTTGTACTGCAGGTTCAGGGCCACGGGTTCCGTGATGCCGGCATCCGTCAGGACTTTCTTGGCCTTGTCCAAGCTGGGCTTTCCGGCGTCGCCGTAAGCATCCTTGAAGGACTCATTGGCGCCAAGGAAGCCGCTGGGTACGTTGGAATACAGGGGCAGGTAGGTGCCTTTGTAAACCTGATCGGCGATTGCCTGGCGGTCGACCAGGTTGGCCACGGCCTGGCGAACAGCCAATGCCTTGGCGGGATCCGCGCCGGCTGCCTTGGTTCCGTACGGCATGGTGTCGAAGTTGAACGTGATGTACCGGATCTCGCCACCGGGCCCGGTCAGGACCTTGACTTTGGAATCCTTGCGGAGGTCATCGATGTCCGTAGCGCTCAAGCTGCGGAAGGCAACGTCAATGGCACCTTGCTGGATTTCGAGCTTGAGGTTGGTGGGGCTGGCGTAGTACTTGATGGTTGCTGCGTCATTCGCCGGCTTGCCAAGAACACCTTGGTAGTCAGCGAAAGCCTTGAAGCTGACCAGTTCGTTCTTCTTGTAGCTGTCGATCGTGTACTGCCCGTAGAACGCGTTGGCCTTGATGATTTCATCATCGGAAAGGATCTTGTCTGCCGGGAAGACTTCGTCGTCAACGATCGGCGCAGCAGGACTGCTGAGAATCTGGCTGAAGGTTTGGTCGTTGGCCTTCTTGAGCTTGAACACCACCGTATTGGCGTCCGGCGTACTCACGCTCTCGATATTGGTCAACAGCGAGGCAGGTCCGGCAGGATCGTTGATGGCCACTTGCCGGTCGAAAGAGTGCTTGACATCCTTGGAATCCAAAGTGTGCCCGTTGGCCCACTTGAGCCCGGATTTGAGCTTGACTGTGTATTCAGACGGTGCCGTGAACGACGACGACTCGGCGAGGTCGGGAACGGGTTCCGCACCGCCGGGTTTGGAATTCAGCAGGAATGAGTAGACCTGGTTCATCACCATAAACGAACCGTTGTCATAGGATCCGGCGGGGTCCAGCGACGTGACTTTGTCAGTAGTGCCGTAAGCGATGGGGCCCGTGGCAGCCGGGGCGGATGTTGAGCCGCCGCCGGAGGGCCCCGTGCAGGCCGTCAAGGCGAGCGCGGAAATGCCCGCCAGCGCGATAACGCCGTGCAGGGCCTTCTTGTTCAGTGCCATCTGGTGAACCTTCTGTTCGATGGATTCGGCGCGCCGCCGTGGGATATTTGTGACGGCGCGCACTCTTGATTCCATGATTCAACCAGACTTCGAGGACAGCGAACCCTTCATTTTGTGATTTGAGACACAAAATTTACTTTCCAGTAGCTTTCAGCGCGAGGGCACTGGCTCCTAGAGAGCTTCCCGCTGAAGTGAACGGGCGGCATCAATGGTTGCCTGCCCCAGGACACGGCTGCCCTGGTAGAGAACGACGGTCTGACCCGGGGCCACGCCCCTCAGGGGATCCGTCAGCGTGACGACGAGTTGGGCCCGCTCCACGCCGGATTCGTCAGCAACGGCTTCCACACGCGCGATTGCCGGAACGGGATCGCCGTGGGCCCGGACCTGCGCATGGCAGTCGAACTCAGCGCCCGTGGCAACTTCGGAAATTGGCAAGCCGGCCCACGAAACCTTGATGCCGCGGATCTCGTCGATCGCCAGCAGGGCTTCCGGCCCCACAACCACCTTGTTTTCCTTGGGGCGGATCTCGAGGACGAACCGGGGCTTGCCATCCGCTGCGGGAGTCCCCAGCTTCAAGCCGCGCCGCTGCCCCACCGTGAAGGCGTTCGCACCCGGATGTTCGCCGACCTTGGCGCCGGTTTCGTCAACTATGTCTCCAGTGGTCATGTCGATCTTTTCCGCCAGCCAACCACGGGTGTCGCCGTCCGAAATAAAGCAAATGTCATGGCTATCCGGCTTGTTTGCCACGGACAGGCCCCGCCGCTCCGCCTCGGCACGCACCTCGGCCTTGGACGGGGTATCCGCCAGCGGAAACATGGAGTGCTTGAGTTGCTCGTGGGTAAGGACACCAAGGACGTAGCTCTGGTCCTTGGCCCAATCGGCGGCGCGGTGGAGTTCCCGGTTGCCGTCGGCGTCTTCAATGACCTTGGCGTAGTGCCCCGTGCATACGGCGTCGAAGCCCAGAGCGATGGCCTTTTCCAGGAGGGCGGCGAACTTGATCCGCTCGTTGCAGCGCATGCAGGGGTTCGGCGTCCTGCCCGCGGCGTACTCGTCAATGAAATCCTGGACGACGTCTTCCTTGAAGCGCTCTGAGAAGTCCCACACGTAGTAGGGAATGCCCAGGACGTCGCAGGCACGCCAAGCATCGCGCGAATCCTCGATGGTGCAGCAGCCCCGGCTTCCTGTGCGCAGGGTGCCGGGCATCCGCGACAACGCAAGGTGGACTCCGACGACGTCGTGTCCTGCCTCGACGGCCCGGGCTGCGGCCACGGCGGAGTCAACTCCGCCGCTCATTGCTGCAAGTACTCGCATGCTGGCTTTCTGTGTATATGGGAGTTGGAGTCACTGATCCGACTGAGAACAGCCGGTGTGCCCATCTATTCTAGCCTGCGGTGCCACCCCTGCCCTAAAACCCCTTGACTGCCCCAATCCATGCTTCTAAAGTCAAAATAATTGGTTTTAGAATCGAGCTGACATGGCAAATGAACATATGGTTATCGTCGGCGGGGGGCTTGCCGGCGCCAGCGCAGCCAAGACCCTGCGCGCCGAAGGCTACGATGGGCTCCTCACCTTGGTGGCCGCCGAGAACCGGGCACCCTATATACGCCCTCCCCTTTCCAAGGAATTCCTCTTGGGCAAAGCTGATGCAGATGCCACCCTAGTGGTGCCGGATCAATGGTACGGAGAAAACGAAGTCGAGCTTCTGCTCGGCAGCCCTGCCAGCCGGATCGACCCGGACGGTCATGCGGTGGCACTGGCCAACGGCCGAAGCTTGTCCTACTCCAAACTGCTCCTTGCCACTGGGGCCCAGCCTCGAACGCTCCCACTTCCCGGTGCGGACCTCGACGGGGTCATGACCTTCCGGACATTCGATGACAGCCTGCGACTTCAGTACCTCCTCAAGGAAGGAGGCCGGAAGGTGGTCATGATCGGGTCCGGGTGGATCGGCATGGAACTGGCCGCGGCTGCCCGCTCGTACGGCAACGACGTCGCACTGCTGGGACTGGAAGTCATTCCCCTGAGTGCCGCCATTGGCACTGAACTTGGCACGTACTTCCAACGGCTCCATGAAGACCGGGGCGTGAGCTTCCGTCTCCCGGCGGCCGCGGCCGGAATTGACGGACAGAACGGAAGGGCGACGGCGGTTCGCACCAATACCGGCGAAACGCTGCCTGCCGATGTCGTAATCGTTGCCGTCGGCGTCCTACCGGACACAGCACTTGCCGAAGCCGCAGGGCTTGAAATACGCAATGGAATACTGGTGGATGCCGGACTGAGGTCCAGCGCTCCGGATGTGCTGGCCGCCGGAGACGTCGCCAACGCACTGCATCCCTTTACCGGCGAGCACCATCGCAGCGAGCATTGGGCCAATGCGCTCAACGGCGGCAAAGTGGCGGCAAAGTCCATGATGGGCCAGGACACCAAATTGGATGTGGTGCCCTACTTCTATACGGACCAGTTCGACCTCAGCATGGAGTACTCGGGCTTTCCGGCGCTGACCTCCGGAATCACGCCGGTGATCCGGGGCTCACTGGATGACGGCAGTTTCATCGCGTTCTGGTTGAAGGAGGGCACGGTAGTTGCCGGCATGAGCGTCAACCAGAGCCGGGTTCAGAAGCCCATCAAGGCTTTGATTTCGGCTCGCGTCCGCGTGGATGTCGCGAACCTCACGGATCCCGGGGTGCCGCTGGACGAGCTGTTGCCCGGCTAGCAGCAATCGCTACAAAGGTTCGGATGAGGCCTGCCGGGCTACTGTTGCCGCTGTTTGAATGCTGGATTCGTGACCGGCCATTCCAGCCTGCCGCGCCCTGAGGCATGCCTCGGGAAGGGCTTCCAGGAGCGCGTCCACATCCGCATCGGTGGAACTGTGGCCCAAGGAAAAGCGCTGTGCGCCGCGGGCAGTGTCTTCATCCAGGCCCATGGCCAGCAGGACATGGGAAGGCCGGGGCACTCCAGCCGTGCACGCCGAGCCAGTAGAGGACTCAACACCTGCCAGGTCCAGGAGAAAGAGCAGTGAGTCGCCTTCACAACCAGGGAAGGTGAAGTGGGCGTTTCCCGGCAGCCGACCATCGCCGGGAGCACCCCTCAGCACCGCGTCCGGAACCGTTTCGAGTACCCCGCGGATGAGGCGGTCACGCAACATGCTGAGACGTTCCCGCTCACCCGCAAGGTTTGCAGTGACAGCCTCCGCGGCTGCGGCAAAAGCAGCAATTGCGGGTGTATCCAATGTTCCCGAACGTACATCGCGTTCCTGGCCGCCCCCGTGCTGCACCGGCGTCAGCTTCACAGCCCTCCCCAAAAAAAGGGCACCGACTCCCACAGGACCACCAAGCTTGTGCCCCGATACGGACATTGCGGAGAGCCCGGAACCACGGAAATCCACGGGAACGGAACCGAATGCCTGGACAGCGTCGGAGTGGACCGGGATGCCATGCGGCTTCGCCAGCTCCACGATCTCCGTAACCGGCTGGAGGGTGCCTACTTCATTGTTGGCCCACATCACGGTAACCAAGGCAACCGATTCCGGATCCCGTTCGATTTCCTGCTTGACGACCTCCAGCTGAACAGTGCCGTCACTGTCAACGGGAAGCCACACAACGTCCGCGCCGTCGTGCCTCTCTAGCCACTCGACAGTATCCATGACGGCATGATGTTCGACGGCGGAGCAAAGGATGCGGGTCCGGCGCGGGTTTTCGTCCCGCCTGGCCCAGAACAGGCCCTTGACGGCCAAGTTATCTGCTTCCGTCCCGCCTGAGGTGAAAATGACCTCTGATGGATGCGCCCCGGCCGCAGCAGCCAGCGTCTCCCGGGCATCCTCTACAGCCCGCCTGGCGCGGCGACCTGCGCCATGCAACGACGAAGGATTGCCGGTCCGCGCCAGCTCGCGCGTCATGACGGCGAGCGCTTCGGCCGACAAGGGCGTGGTGGCAGCGTGGTCGAGGTATACAGGCACCTTGTAATTCTACCGACGCCGGGCGCTCAGGAGCCGCCCGCTCAGGAATCGCCCTCAAGCAGTGGTGATGCGCGCACAGCAGTGTCCCGGGCCATGGTCCGGATCCGGCACGACGACGTCGGCGCTGAGTCCGGAGGCCGTCGCAGCACCGCTGAGGAAGGCGCCGTTCATGGCGCACACCACGTCCTTATGGTCCCGCGACAGGCGATGGAACGGACAGTTCAACAGGCGATATCCCCCGAAGACATCGGGGGTGGGTTGGTACCCAAGCTCGGCGATCGCCCCCAGGAAATCGCCATGCCTTCCCAACTCGCTTCCCCTGGCTGAAGCGACGTCACGCAGGGCAGCCTCAACGGGAGCGCCCTCGGCGTCAGCCCGCTGGATGGCTGCTGCCATGAGGTGGGCGGCGAGGTCATAGTGCCGCTCCGGGATGGAGACGCCAATCTCATCCACCATTGGCCTGTAGAGCTTGGATGGCCGCCCCGAGCCTGGACCCGCCCTGTCGGGCGACTTCCTGAACTCGACTTGCAGGAGTCCTTCCCGAACCAAGCGGTCCAAATGGAAAGACACCGAACTGCGGGGCAAGTCCAAAGTCAAGGCCGCCTCATCCCGCCCCACGGCGCCGCCGGCATTCAAAACGTATTCATACAACTTGCGGCGGTTCTCATCACCCAAGGCAGCGATGGCTGCGATTTTGCGGATCCACGGGAGGTCGAAAGTGCCCATGCATAACGTTAACTCTAAAAACAAGAATTGCTGCTTTATACGCTGACCGGATCAGGAGGGTGGAACCACCACAAGCCGGGCCACGGTCTCTGCACGCGCTTGGGCCAAGGTGTTGTCATCCGGGCATGCCAGGGACACATACACCGAGGATGCAGGAGCGCTGAACAACCTGGCCAACACAACGGCCGCCTGGCCGCCGGAGCCGGCCGAGGATTCCAAGCTCAGAAACTCCACGCCGTGCTGCGGCTTGTCGGAGTCCTGGCCCCAACGCAAAGACGCTGGCTTCAGACTCTCCAGTGCAATGCCGGCACCCAGGTAGGTGAACAATTCCTTGGTTGAAGCGGTGTCGTCGCCGGCCACCACCAACGGGCCCTGATTCACGCTGACCCGGAGTGCGAGCGTGCATCCGTTTGTCTTGTTGTATCTGGTTTCACCCTGCAAAGCGGAATGAACCACCGACCATCCAGGCACCTCCTCCAACCGCGTGGAGACTGTGACGGGCTCCCCGGGGACCAAAGTGCCCCCTGCCGCCAGTGGCAGGTCCTTCGCGGCCACCGCGGCCGCATCGTGTCCGGGCGTAATGGTGGGAGTCGCAAGCGTGGATACCGATGGCGACGGCTTCGGCGCTGCGGGATCCGGAACGTTGACACTGCAGCCCACCAGCAGGACGCCTGCGGCTCCGGTGGCAACCAAGCCGGCCAGTCGTCGTCGAACGTTGTTCGCCACTATGTCTCCTTGCCTTGCTGCCTGATTTGCCGCGCTCTCCACCGCAGCTTGTGTCGCCGCGATCGAGTCTAACCGCCTGCAGCAACGTGGCTCCGCCAGCAACGCGAACGCACTAGGCAAGCACCCATAAGCCGGCGGGAACAAGGTCGACGACCACCGGCAATGCAGCGATGCGCTCGCCGTCGGCATATGCCACCACCCCTTCGGCGTCCAGATGCACTTTCCGGACGCGCCTGATCTCCACGGCGGGATGGCTGGTGTGTTTCCCGGCGAAAACCTTGGGAAACACGGCAAGGAAACGGAGCCTGGACAAAGGCTTCACCACAAACATGTCCAGCCACCCGTCGTCGGGCACTGCCTCAGGGGTAATCTTCATGCCGCCGCCTATGAACTGTCCGTTGGCCACGGAAATGAGCAAGGCAGGCTGGCGCCAGGTCACGTCGTCGGCGGTGACGGTGTAGGTAATCCGCCGGAAAGAGCCCAGTTCCCTGAGCATCGCGAGGTTGTAGCGGCTCTTTCCACGGGGCCACCGCCAGGAATTGGCCCGTTCGTTGACGGCGGCATCAAACCCGGCGGAAAGGACGCCGGCGAAGTACGTGGTCCCACTACGCGCGGTAACCCGGCCGGCGTCGATCCTACGCCCGCCTGTCTCCAGCGCAACCAGCAGCCGGCGGCACGCCGCACCAGTGTCGTTCAGCGGCAAAGCCAACAGCCGCGCGACGTCGTTGCCTGTTCCGGCGGGAACAATGCCGAGGGGAATGTCCAGCCCGGCGAGCGCATTGACACCCAAGTGGACCATGCCGTCACCACCCACCACTACCAAGGCCTCCACTCCGGCAGCCAAGGTCACGTCGACCACCCGCCGCAGGGCGTCGTAATCGTCCGCCTCGAGTACGACGACGTCCCGGCCGGCGGCGCGGAGTAACGCTGCGGCTTGGTGCCCGGCATGGCGGGTACGACCAAAAGAGGCAGCAGGGTTGATGGCGACGGCGATTTTCTTCGGCATGCTGGAGGGGTTCTCGGCTGCCGGAGGATTCACAGCCTGAATTATGCCAGCGGGAACCACGGGCCCTGTCACCGACGTTCACATAGTGGCTGGATAAACTTGCCAGTACCACGCCTCTTCAGGAGCGCACCGTCATCATAGAGAAGGGCCCGTGCTTGGCCGAGGGCAGCAGTTCGCACTATCAGGTACTCCGTGTTTCCGTCACCGCTACGGATAAGGAGATCAAAGTGGCCTACCGCAAGGCTGCCCGAAAGGCCCACCCCGATCATGGTGGAGAAGCGGAGATGTTCCGGCGCGTAACCCTCGCGTACGAAACCCTCATCGATCCCCAACGGAGGGCCGAATACGACCGACGGTACGCCCGGGGAGCTTCAGGGGTAAGTCAGCCGCGGCCCGGCGATTACACAGGCACTGCCGCGCCGGGTCCCTCCGCCACTACAAACGTCAAGCGGCCCCAAGCCCAGCGCAATACTGCAGGCGACCCCCCGGTCTATGTTCCTGCCTTTGACGATCCCAACGAAGTTCCGCTCATTTCAGCGGCGGAAGCGGCGCAGCAAGTCCACGGGCTCCCCCGCAAACGGGGCATTTTTGGTGCCGAGGCCCGCATCCAACGCGAGATGCGCACGGTCCAGCTCATCAGCCGGCAGGTCCTGCCCGCCATACCCGCTGCCCGGCTGATCAACGGGCTGCGCTCGCCGTCGGATAACAACCACATCGACCACGCTGTCCTTTCCGGCTACCGGCTGGCTTTGGTCGGTTCCATGCTTCTGCCCAAGGGCGCCTATGCATGGGACGGCCATTCGCTGCGGCATGGCGGGCGTTCGGTAGCCCCTCCACAGCTCGCCCACATCGTCCGCCACATGCAGGACCTCTTTCCCGAACTCAACGTCACAGGCTGGGTGGTTCTGCACAGTCCTGACGGCAACCTCCACGAACCTGTGATCGACCAATACGGCAAGGGCCAGTCGAGCCACAATGCCGTGGAGGTAGTCAACGCTGCAGGGCTGGTGAGGGGGCTCAAACAATTCCTCAGCTCGGGGCCAGCGCCGAATACCGTGGTGGTGCCTGTCCTGGCGCGGTTGCTTCGAGGAATGCACTAGGTTCTCGTCTGTGTGCGTAACTGCACGCGGACGTACCTGCAGCGACAGCAGGCCCGCACGGGGCTGACTAAGATGGGACCGTGTTCCGCATCCTCTTCCACACTCCAGAAATCCCGGGCAATACGGGCAACGCCATCCGCTTGGCCGCCATCACGGGGGCCGAGCTTCACTTGGTAGAGCCCCTCGGCTTTGATTTTTCCGATGCCAAGCTTCGCCGCGCCGGTCTTGATTACCACGATCTCGCAGTAGTTACTGTCCACAAGGACATCGAGGCCGCTTGGGCTGCACTCAAGCCGGAACGGGTATTCGCATACACCTCCGACGGGGAGACCTCCTATACGGACGTCAGCTACCGCGAGGGCGACGTCCTGATGTTCGGTCCCGAATCGGTGGGCCTGCCGGACTGGCTCAAGCAGGATCCTCACGTTACCGCCCGTGTTCGCCTTCCCATGAAGCCTTCTCTTCGCTCGCTCAACCTGGCCAACGCTGCTTCAATCGCTGTCTTCGAAGCCTGGCGGCAGAACGGATTTGCCGGCGCCAAGGTGTAGCCCATCCAACGGCGCCACAGCACCGAATACCTTGTGCAGGACGATTCCTGCCTTGGACATTCGTTGAGGGAGCCTACGTGAGCGCGCTGCAGACCAGGGTGATGACGGCAAGCCGCTGCACCGCCGCGCCTTCGACGCAATCCCGTTATGCTGCCGGTTTCAAACGGGACGACATATGCTGGACGGTGATGGACATCCCCAACAATCCCGGCCCCCGGGTCTTCGAAGCTTCCGGCTCTGCGACTGATCTAAATTCGCAGCTGGCTGGCTTGCTCGAACTCGTGGCAGCAGGCGACCAGCAGGCGTTCGCCGAGTTCTATCGCCTCACGTCGCGGCGTGTCTTCGGTATGGCCAGGCGCGTCCTGATAGACCCCGACCTCAGCGAGGACGCCACCCAGGAGGTCTATATCCAGGTATGGCAGGGCGCTGCCAAGTTCGACCGGGCCGCGGGGAGCCCGCTAGCCTGGCTCATGACCATTGCCCATCGCCGGGCCATTGACCGTGTCCGCTCCGTGCAAGCGGCAACTGACCGGGAAGCCAAATACGGCGCAGCGAGCCAGGACCCGGACCGGGACCTGGTGGCGGAGGAAGCCGACACCAACCTGGAGGCCGAAGCGGTCAGCCGGTGCCTCGGTACGCTGACGGACACGCAGCGCGAATCCGTCCGCCTCGCATATTACGGCGGACTGACCTACCGGGAAGTCGCCGAGCATCTCGGTGCCGCTATCCCGACCATCAAGTCCCGCATCCGCGATGGATTACTGCGCCTGAAGACTTGCCTGGGGGTGGGTTGATATGAGTGAAAACACCAGTGGAGGCTTTATCCGCAAAATGTTTGCCAACGACATCGCTACCGACCTCGCCGAGGGCCGGGTCCTCGAATTGGCGGAAATCTATGCCCTGGACGCCGTCAGCGACGACGAACGAGCCATGATCGACCACTACCTTGAGGACGCTCCGGAAGGTCCTGAATTCCTGGAGCGGGTCCGCGAAGCCCGCGAGACCTTGGCAGTCAGCTTCGCGCCCGAAGAAGCACCACCGGCCGGGCTCTTGGACAACATCATGGAACGCATCACCAAGGATGCTGCCGCCCATCCCCCTGCTGAGCCGGCGGCACCGCCGGTGGCGAGTCCCGCCGTCGACGACCTTGCGGCCGCCAGGGCTAAGCGCGAAGAACGCACACGCGCCGGTGGGGCACGCAGATGGATGGTCGGGGCAGCCGCTGCAGCCGTCATTGCACTCGGTGGCATCGGAGTGGGCGCCTACGTTTCTGCGCAGAATGACCCCGTCAACCAAGTGCTGCAGGCACAGGATGTTCAGAAGAAGTCCGCGCCGGTTCCGGGCGGTGGTACGGCCACCATCTCCGCATCATCAGCCAAGGATTCCTTCGTGGTCCTGATGGATGGCGTTGCACCCGCCCCGGAAGGAAAGGTCTACCAGTTGTGGACCCTCCCCAAGGACGGCTCTGCCCCCGTACCGCAGGGCACCATGGATGCCGAGACGCTCTCCAAGCCCGCTGTTGTGAAGGGGCTCTCCTCAGCTTCTTCCGTGGCCATCACCGTGGAACCCACGGGCGGATCGAGTGCACCCACCACAGACCCGGTCCTGGTGGTGGGGCTCAGCGCCTGACTGGTGACGATTTAACGCACGACGGCGGCCGCCCCAGTTAAAGGGACGGCCGCCGTCGTGTTTGTGCCCGTGGCTTCTGCAGCTACAACACAAGTGATAGAAGCATCACAAAGCCGAAGCCCACTACGGAGATCAGCGTTTCCATCACGGACCAGGTTTTGAACGTCTGCCCAATGGTAAGCCCGAACAGTTCCTTCACCAACCAGAATCCAGCGTCGTTGACGTGGGACAGGAACAGGGAGCCGGCGCCGATGGCCAAGGCCAGCAGGGCAGCGTGCGTCGGGCTGAGGCTGCTGGCAAGGGGTGCCACAATGCCCGCCGCGGTCACAGTCGCAACGGTCGCTGAGCCCGTGGCCAGGCGGAGAGCCACTGCCACGATGAAGCCGAGCACCAGGACGGACATATTGGCGCCCTCGGCCCATTTCTTGACGGCGTCACCCACGCCCGCGCCGATCAGGGTCTGTTTGAAACCGCCGCCGGCGCCCACGATGAGGAGGATTGCCGCGATCGGCCCCAGGCTTTCACCCAGCTTGGCCGTGATCCTGCTGCCCGTGAAGCCCACGGCGTAGCCGAAGGTCACGATCGCCAGAAGGACCGCCAGCGTCATTGCCACCAAGGGCTGGCCGACGAAGTCGAAGAAGATCCGGATCGCGGGTGCGGTCTCGGCGTTCGGCCAGATGATTCCGCCCAACGCTTTCAACAGCATCAGGACCACGGGGAAGATGATAGTCAGCAGGGTCACCAGGAACGACGGCTGGCGCTTCACTTCACTCAGATCGGCTGCGTGCTGGGTGTCGATGCCACCTGCTACGGCAGGCGCGTCAACAGGGACCCACCTGGCAGCGAGCCGCGAGAACAGCGGGCCACAGATGATGACCGTGGGAATCGCGACGAGGATACCCAGGCCAAGGGTTGTTCCGAGTTCGGCCTTCACTGCACTGATGGCAATCAGCGGACCCGGATGCGGCGGCACGAGCCCGTGCAGTACGGACAGTCCAGCCAGAGCCGGGATCGCGATTCGCATTAGCTTCATCTTGGATCTCTGGGTCACCAGGACGATCACGGGAAGCAGAAGCACGAGTCCGATTTCGAAGAACATCGGCAACCCGATGATCACCGCAACGAGCGTGATCATCCAGACGAGCTTGTTGCCGCTGGCCTTGGCCAGCAAAGTATCCACCACCCGGTTTGCACCACCGGAATCAGCCAACAGCTTGCCGAGCATGGCTCCGAGCGCAATGAGCAGTCCAACCTCCTTAAGGACGCCTCCCACGCCGTCTTCGAAGTTGGTAATGACTTTGCCCAGTTCAACACCGGACGCAAGGCCAACGAAGGCGGAACCCAGCACCAGGGCCAGGAACGGATGAAGCTTGAGCTTGGCGATCAGCACCACAATCAGGGCAATGCCCAGCGCCGCCACCACAAGGAGTTGGGTGTCGTGCGCTGTCCATTCCTGTACCTGCGTCGCTGTTTCCAGGACCTTCACGAGGCGGTCGCTTCGGTACCGGCGCCGACGGGCCGGAGACCGAGCCGTTCAATGACTTCGTCGGCTTCTTCGGCCGGCGAGGCAGAAACGCACAAGGAGATGTAGTTCTCGTCGTCCGTAGGTTCCTCAAGGGCGTCGAACTGCGATTCCAAGAGCGACGGCGGCATGAAGTGGCCGTGCCTGGAGGCAAGGCGATCCGAGATCTTGTCCTTGCTCCCCTGCAGGAAGACGAACACAACACCTTCGCCCCGGAGGACGTCGCGGTACTTCTTTTTCAGTGCAGAGCAGGTGATGATCGCCGGGGTTCCGGCGTCCACGTGCGCGCTGATCCAGTCCGAAATGATGCCCAGCCAGGGCCAACGGTCCTCATCGCTGAGTGCCTGCCCCGAATGCATCTTTGCCACGTTCGCTTCAGGATGGAGGTCGTCGCCTTCGGCAAGGTCCCATCCAAGTTTCCCTGCGAGTACGCCGGCTACAGTCGATTTGCCCGAACCGGAGACTCCCATAATCACCAGTACAGGTTGTTGCGCAGTCTTCGCCATCAAAGTCTGCCTTCCTCGAATAAATATGATTTAACCGAGATCAAGCATATGACACGGGTTACACCACGGCAACGTTAGAAACCGGCGATGGTGCTGGAACCATTGACGGACACCACATGGAAGCTCTCAGCGCTGGCCCCGGCAGGCAGGCTGGCACGTTGGCCGTTAGCCAGCATCATGCTCCGGACTACGCGCTCCATGCCTTCAATATCCGGGTGCTGGCTTGCATGGACACGGATGGCGTCAAGCTTTGCATCCACGTGGTCCGAGACGTTCACAAAGTGGTTCTCCCGGGCCTCCGGGCTGGAGATAAACCACAACCACGGCAGCTTGTACGCACTAAGTCCTGCTTCCGCCAACTCCGGGTAGGCGAAGGGGTTTTCCACTGCCGGGTAGACCGCCCGGGTTACGGCTTCGCCAGCCGCGAGATGGTCAGGGTGGCTCTTCTGGAGGCGGTCCCAGTTCCTTTCCGGGTGCATGGTCAGCACGATGTCCGGGCGGATTTCGCGAATCAGCTTCACTACCTGCTTGATGACGCCATGTGTCGGCGCAAGGTAGCCATCCCGCTCATGCAGGTAATGGATGTCCGTGACACCCACCAAGGCGGCCGCCCGCTGTTGCTCCTCAGTGCGAAGTTCGGTGATCCGTTCCCTGTCCACCGGATCGAAGCCGCCAGCGTCGCCGTCGGTCATGATGCAATAGCTGACCTTGACGCCAGCTGCCGTCCACGCCGCGATGGTTCCCGCGGCGCCAAAGTCGATGTCGTCAGGATGGGCAGTAAAACAAAGCACCCGCTCAATGCGCTCCGTAGAGGCATCGAACGGGCTCTTTGCTGACGTAACGTCAGTGGACAAAGGGATCAGCCTCTCCGCTTCTTGATCTCTGCAGTAGCCTGCGGGAGAACCTTGAAGAGGTCACCGATGATGCCGTAGTCGGCAATCTCGAACACCGGCGATTCTGCGTCCTTGTTGATGGCCACAATGACCTTGGAGGTCTGCATTCCGGCCTTTTGCTGGATGGCCCCTGAAATGCCGGCAGAAATGTACAGCTGCGGTGATACCGTGACGCCGGTCTGGCCCACCTGTGCATCATGGCCAATCCAGCCTGCGTCGGTAGCAGCGCGGGATGCGCCAACTGCAGCGCCCAAGGCGTCGGCAAGCTCTTCGAGCGGGCCGAAGTCACCGTCCACGCCACGGCCGCCAGCCACGACGATCCTCGCTTCGCTGAGGTCCGGCCGGCCGCTGACAGGCTTCTCGGTCCGCGCGGCAATGCGTGCGGAGTTAGCCAAGCCGTCGGCGGGAACTTCAACCGTAGCGGTGGCCGGCGCAGCGGCGGCGCCAGCCGGTGAAGGCTCCACATTGTTGGCCTTGATCGAAAGAACCGTCACCGGAGTGGTGGCCTTCGCTGTGGTGTTGTAGGAGCCTGCCAGGACGGATTTGTGCGCGGTGCCGTCAGCCTCAACGCCCACGACGTCGGTGATAACGCCTGCGTTGAGCTTGATGCCAAGCCTGCCCGCGATTTCTTTGCCCTCAGGCGAGTTGTCCAGGAGCACTGCCGTAGCGCCCGAGGCTGCCACAGCAGCGGCAAGGTAGGCGGCCTTTGGCCCCACCAGGTAGTTGTCGAGATCGTCCACCGACGGCTGATAAACCGTGGTGGCGCCGTAGGCACCCAAGGTGGCGGCGACGTCGTCGTGCAGCTCTCCGGTGAACGCGACGGCGGTCTCCCCCAGGGAGCGGGCGATGGTCAGGAGCTCCAGGCTGCTCTTCTTGAGAGCTGCTCCCGGGTTGTCAATGAAAACAAGTGCATTTGCCATGGTTGGAGTCCCCTTTAGAGCAGCTTCTGTGCGGCGAGGAAGTCGACCAGCTTGATGCCGGCGTCGCCGTCGTCGGTGATGATGGTCCCTGCTGTCCGCGGTGGGCGGGCCTCTGCAGACTCCACCACTGTCCAGGAGCCGGCCAAGCCCACCTGCGAGGCGTCCACGCCGATGTCCGCCAGAGACAGGGAGGCGATCTTCTTCTTCTTGGCGGCAAGGATGCCCTTGAAGTTGGGGTAGCGCGGCTCGTTGATCTGGTCGGTGACCGAGACAACTGCAGGGAGCTGCGCTTCAACCGTCTCGGAGAAGGCGCCAGCGTCGCGGCGGGCGCTGACCTGGCCGCCCGTAACCTCAAGGCTGGAGGCAAAGGTGACCTGCGGGACCGACAATCGCTCGGCAAGCTGAGCCGGAATCAGCGAAGTCTCGCCGTCGGTGGAAGCCATCCCCGTCAGGACCAGGTCCACAGGGCGGCCATCGGCCGAGATGTGGCGAATGGCAGCGGCAAGCGCCAGCGAGGTAGCAGCAGCATCCGAACCAGCCAAAGCGTCGTCGCTGAGGTGGACGCCGGAATACGCGCCGATCTGGAGTGACTTCTTCACGGCATTGACCGCACCGGACGGGCCCATGCTCAAGGCAATAACCTCGTTTCCGGCCTTCGGGCCGCCGCGTTCCTCCGCCAGTTGCAGCGCTGCCTCGAGGGCGTACTCGTCCAGCTCGGACAAGATGCTCTCATCGCGGTCAGTTGTGTTGCCAGGTCCGGTGATGTGCCGGTCGAACTGGGCGTCCGGGACGTGCTTGACCAGAACGACAATCTTCAATGTCTCTTCCACTGTCTTCGAAGCAGCCTTCCATGCTTGTGGACGGCCAACCGCAGCAGCGTGGCCGTGAATTGCCCAGCGCGTGGGCTCGTCCTAGCTAAGCATATTGCCCGCAGAAAACCACTCCCAGCGTTAAGCCCTGTTTCAGCTACACGCGATGCACATCGTTTGTCACTTGCCGTGCCGGGAACAGCAATTCGGCGGGCGACACCTGTGAGGAGCCGCCCGCCGTCGTGCGTTGTTCTTGCCGCCTACTGTTGGGCGGCGTCGAGTGTGACCTCAACTTCTTGCGTCTGGCCACCGCGCTGAATGGTGACTTTGACCTTGGCGCCGGCCGGTTGTTCCCGGACCGCCGCCGTCAGCTGGTTGGGATCGGTCACCGCGTAGTCGCCGAACTTGGTCACGACATCGCCAACCTTGAGCCCCGCCTTGGCAGCAGCCGAACCCGAAGTCACTGAGGCAACCTCGGCCCCGACGGAGAAGCCTGAATCGCTGCCCGTGGACGACTTCGAACGAACGGACACACCGAACTGTCCATGGCTGGCTTTGCCGGAGTCGATGATCTCCTGCGCAACGCGCTTGGCGTGGTTGATGGGAACGCTGAAGCCAACGCCGATGTTCCCGGTGGACGACTCGGACGTTCCGCTGCCCGCCGATGCAATGGCTACGTTGACGCCGATGACTTCGCCCTTGCTGTTCACCAGCGCACCGCCGGAGTTACCGGGGTTGATCGCGGCATCGGTCTGGATAACGTTGATGGCAATCGAGCCCTCATTGGCTGTTCTCTGGCTCTGGCCACCATTTGGTGGTGCGAACTGGAAGCCTTCGTCGTCGCCCTGGCTCTCGTCCGGCGTACCTTCCGGCACAGCAGACGACGCGACACTGATGGTGCGGTTGAGCGTGGACACGATGCCGTCCGTTACCGTGCCGGTGAGGCCCAACGGAGAACCGATGGCGACGGCGGTGTCCCCCACGTTGATCTTGGACGAGTCACCGAGCGTTGCCGGGACCAGGCCTGATGCGTCGCTCACCTTGATGACGGCAAGGTCTGACAACGGGTCCGTGCCCACCACGGTGGCCTTGAGGACCTTACCGTCATTCGTGCGGACCTCGATGGCGGCGTTGGCGGTGGCTCCATCAAGCGTCACGACGTGCGTGTTCGTAAGAATGTGGCCCTGATCATCGAGGATGATACCGGAGCCCGTTCCGCCCTCGTTACCGCTGGTCGCCTTGATGGTCACCACGCTGGGCGAGGCTTTGGCTGCCGCAGCAGTAATCACGTTGACGTCGTCCTTGTTGTTCACGATGACCGTGCTGGACTGTCCGCCTGTTGAAGCAGCCGGGGCGGGGTTATCCCATAGCGCGTCACTGCCGGCTACCACGCCGCCACCGATCAGGCCCGCCGCAAGCATGCTTGCCACAAGGGTGCCTACACCGAATGCCGGCTTGCGTTTGGTGGCCACCGCAGAAGAGTGGCCGGGGGCGTGCTGCATTCCGGGGCCGTTGTGGCCTTGAGCGTTGTGGAATCCCTGCGCGTTGTGGAATTGCGAACTGGCATTGCTGCTGGTCCCCGGGTTTGAGCCGCCGTAGAAAGGCTGGTGCTGGGGGTAGCTCGGGCGGTGACCCGGGTCCTGCTGCTGCGGAGCGCCGTAGTACTGCGGCTGCTGCGGGGCTGCTGGCGGCTGGAAGGCCGGCAGAGGAGTGGTGGGGTGCGCCGTGTTTTCCGTCCCGGCACCTTGCTCTGAAGTCCAGGCAGACTGCTGCTGGGTGGCGTTGGCATCGCCCTGCTCCCCCGTGGTGTTCCGCGACTCTGATGGCTCGCGGTTCTCTGGTGCGGTGCCCTGCGCTGGGTTCTCCGTCATGGGTCTTCCTTTCATCCTCGTCTCCAACAACTATGTACCCAATAACTGGAACAAAAGCGGACGTTCGCTGGGAGCTTCCTGAAAGGGCTGGGCCACTCGGTCTGTCCCTCCAGAAAAGACCCTCAACGCCTCAACAATCCAGCTCTCTCCTATATTTCGCTGGTGGCATATTCACCCCTGTGGACGGGCCATGGGGTGCACCATAGAATCAAGAGGAATTGCCACAGCGACCTGCGGCTTTACACCATGCGTGGGGGCGCTGAGCATTCTGTGACGATTGGTACGCCTTGTTCCAGTCGCAGACGTGCTGAAGGGTTGCACATGCGGTCAATAGTTAAACGCGTACTCGCCGTGATTGGCCTGGTTGGAATGCTGGCCCTCCCGGCCACCTCCGCTTGGGCCGAAAGTCCGGTAACCATTCCGTCCGGCCAAAACATCGTGGACGACGCCAACGTCCTAGGTAGCCGAAAAGGCGAAGTCCAGGAAGCCATCCAAAAGACCCTCAAGGACCACAAGTACAACCTGTACGTGGTAACGGTGGACAAGTTCGAGAATCCGACCGATCCTGCTGCATGGGTTGCGACCGTTGCCAAGAACAGGGGCATGGGCAAGGCAGACGCCGTTTTGGCGATCTCGACAGCCGGCCAGTACAACTTCACCCTTAACTCGGGCAGCTCCATCTATTCCAAACAATCTGCCATCGCGCAGAACGCCGTCGTTGCCAATCTGGCCGGCGGCAAGAAGGACTACGCCCAGGCAGCCATTGACACTGCTGCTGCCATTGGCGACGCCGCAGGTGGAGGCAGCGGCACAGTGCCCAGCGGCAACGCCGGCGTCGGCGTCCTTGTCGGGGTGGGCGTGGTCGCAGCAGGCGGCGCCGGTACGTACCTCTACCTCCGAAACCGCCGCAAGAAGGGCGGCACCAAGGCCGTCAGCGCCAGCTACGGGCCGCAGGGTGCGGAACTTGATCCTCTGGCTGGTCTCAGCATTCCAGAACTGCGTCAGAAGAGCGGCTCGCTGTTGATCGAGGCGGACGACGCCATCAAGTCCAGCGAGCAGGAACTCGGTTTTGCGCAGGCGCAGTATGGTGATTCCGCGATTGGCAACTTCACCAAAGCCTTGGAAGAGGCGAAGGGCCACATGACGGAGTCGTTCAAGCTGCAGCAGCAGCTGGACGACCACATTCCTGATACCGAAGAGCAGCAGCGGAGCTGGCTTGGCGAAATCATCCGCCGCTCAGAGGCCGCCCTGGCGTCACTGCGTGATCAGAAGGCTGACTTCGACTCTTTGCGCGAGCTTGAGAAGAACGCCCCTCAGGCTTTGGCAGCAGTGACTGCGGGAGCCAGGGAGGCGGATGCGAAGATCGCCAGCGCAGAGCAGTCCCTTGAGGGATTGCGCGCCAAGTACGCCGAGTCCGCCTTGGCTCAGGTCTCAGACAACATTCTGCAGGCCAAGGAGCGACTCGCATTCGTTCAGAACGCCGCCTCCGCCGCCCAGGAGAAGTTGGCAACCAGCGAGAACAGCCTGGCTGCTGTGGCAGTGCGTGCCGCCGAAGAAAGCCTGCACCAGACCAACGTTCTGATCGATGCCATCTCCAAGACGGCAGGCAGCCTTGATGAGGCACGCTCCTCCTTGGAAGGCGCCGTGGCGGAGACCAGCCAGGACCTTGCCCAGGCCCGTGCGATGATCCAGTCCGGCGAACACCCGGAACTCGCCGGTCCCGTGGCCGGCGTCGAAGCCGCCCTGGCACAGGTGAAGACCGAGATCGAAGGCGGAAAGATCGATCCCATCGCGACGCTTAGCCGCGTAGAGTCAGCCCACCAGGCGCTCGATCAGTCCTTGTCCGGCATCCGGGACCAGCAGGAGCAGGCCCGCCGAGCACAGGCCTCGCTGCAGCAAACAATCATGGCCGCACAGGCACAGATCAGCGCAACATCGGACTACATCACAGCCCGCCGCGGTGGCGTGGGCACGGAGGCCCGGACGCGGTTGGCGGAAGCCCAGCGCAACCTCGACTACGCGCTTTCGATCTCACGCAACGACCCCGTGACCGCTCTTACTTATGCACAGCAGGCGCATTCGCTTGCAGCCCAGGCGGCGCAACTCGCACAGTCTGACGTCGACCAGTTCGGTTACGCCGACCAAGGCTACGGCCGCGGCGGAATGTTCGGCGGGGGCGGCGGAGGTGGCGGCCTCGGCGGCGCAATACTCGGCGGCATCCTCATCAACTCCATCCTGAACGGTGGAGGAGGCGGTTGGGGCGGCGGCAATGACGGCGGAGGTGGCGGTGGCTTCTTCGGCGGCGATTCCGGCGGCGGTGACTTTGGCGGCGGTGGGGGCGACTTTGGCGGTGGAGACTCCGGCAGCTTCTAGCCAGACAGACTAGGCGGGGTCCATGCCCCGCATAGAAGCGGTACAACAACTGATCACTGATTTCAGTGTCACCACTGAGCAGGACGAAAGGCAACACCATGGTTAAGCAGTCCATTTTCGGTCGGATCTCGCAGCTCGCCAAGGCAAACATCAACGCCTTGCTGGACCAGGCTGAGGACCCGCAGAAGATGCTGGACCAGATGGTCCGCGACTACACGAACAACATTGCCGAGGCCGAATCAGCCGTGGCCCAGACCATCGGCAACCTGCGGATGCTGCAGGCGGACTACAACGAGGACGTCAAGAACGCTCAGGATTGGGGCAACAAGGCCCTGGCAGCATCCCGGAAAGCCGATGAGTACCGCGCTTCCGGCGATTCCGTTGATGCCCAAAAGTTCGACAACCTTGCCAAGGTAGCCATCCAGCGCCAGATGACGGCGGAGTCCGAGGCAAAGGGAGCAGAGCCGAGCATCGCGTCCCAGACCGAGGTAGTGGACAAGCTCAAGACCGGGCTTGACCAGATGAAGAACAAGCTGAACCAGCTCACCGCCAAGCGCAACGAGTTGGTGGCACGCTCCAAGACCGCTGCCGCGCAGTCCCAGGTGCACGATGCCCTCAAGAGCATTGACATCATGGATCCCACCAGCGAGGTGGGCCGCTTCGAAGAGAAGATCCGCCGCGAGGAGGCCAAGGTCCTGGGTCAGCAGGAACTCGCCAGCTCCAGCCTCGATGCGCAGTTCAACCAGCTCGAAGACCTCGGAGAGCAGACCGAGATCGAGGCCCGTCTTGCAGCCCTGAAGTCGGGCGGTTCCAAGCCTGCCATCGGCGCGGGAGCTCCGGCGTCAACCGGCGCAACTGTCGACGAAGCTGACTTCGACAAGCTCTAGGAAGTAAACCGGGCTGTAACCGTCCATTGGGCGGACTTCCCACAACATACCGCTGGACCGCAAAATGGGCCGGATCCTCGCAGGGATCCGGCCCATTTTGCGGTTTCACCTAACCTGCCGAAGGAACTGGCGAATCCTGGCCGGGGCTGACGTCGGTTGCCACTTCAGCGCGGATTTCGAATCCCTTGGGGTGGAAGTAGGTCACCGTGCACTCCAGAACCTCTCCATGCGGGCCTAAAGTAGTCCGCTCCAAGCGTGGCACCATAGCAAACCCGCGGACGTTGAGAGCGTCTGCCAGGTGCTCGGGCGGTGCATGCATTGTCACGGTGATCTCCGCCCGGTGGAGGGGCTTCAGCGTCCTGTCCTGGATGACCTGGTAAATAGAGTTCCGCTCAGCATCGGCGAGGCTGATGTGACGGCCGATATGCGACGGGATGAATATCTCCGCAATGGCATAGGGCCATCCGGCACTTGAGTAGGAGCGGCGGATGACCAGAACCAGGTTGTCGTCGGAAACCAGCTTGGCTGGCACCGATTTGTCCTTCTCCATCCACTTGTATTCGATGAGTCCCTTGACAGTCTTCATGCCGGCCGCCGTGAACGTCTCCATGAACGGTGCCAGACGATTCAGCATCTTGACGGGGCGCTGAGCCATCACGAACGTCCCTTTGCCCTGCCTACGGACCAGCAGGCCCTTCACAACCAGTGTTTCGATCGCCTTCCGGACGGTGGTCCGGCTAATGCCGTACGCATCCATCAGGAACTCTTCTGTGGGGATCCGGGACCCAGGTTCCAGGCGGCTGACCTGATCCGTCAGAACGTCAGCCACCTGCTGATACACAGCAACCGGGCTGTCCCTTTGAAGGACTTCACGGTCGAGGCCGGAATCGTAGTCTCCATTGACCATGTGGTGTCCCATCCATTTCTTGCCTCAGCAAATCCGGATTTGATGCTAGCACCGGTGTCCAAACGACCTGTTAAACAAAAGATCCGGATCAGGTTTACTGATCCGGATCTTTCTCCAGTTGCGGGGACAGGATTTGAACCTGTGACCTCTGGGTTATGAGCCCAGCGAGCTACCGAACTGCTCCACCCCGCGTCGCAAGAACAACTCTACCGCACCCTCCGGGATGCCCTTGACCATATGGTGCCGAAGGTGCTGCAGATCACCCCCGCTCCTGAACGCTCGGCGGTAGCCATGGCCCCGGGCGGGGCTGGGGGCTGGGGGCTGGGGGCTGGGGGCTGGGGGCTGGGACGAGCTTCCGCGTCCGACTGCCGCTGTCGTCACCGCTCACGATCCAGACGCGATATTCGAACGGCTCACTCCCACCCCCGACTGAACGGAGAGAGGGTTCGGCGCAAGCCCGAGGGACCCGAGAGAGGGATCGGCGCAAGCCCGAGGGACCCGAGAGAGGGTTTCACCTGGCAAGATGCCGGCTTGGGGCTTTCAGGGCAAAACAAAAGGTCCGGATCAGTGTTTACTGATCCGGACCTTCTCTCCAGTTGCGGGGACAGGATTTGAACCTGTGACCTCTGGGTTATGAGCCCAGCGAGCTACCGAACTGCTCCACCCCGCGTCGCAAGAACAACATTACCGTCCGGTGAATGGCAGACCAAATCGTGGCGACGTGATGTGTGTCTCGCCTACGGAAAAGGCCGGTGCCCGCCCCCGGGAGGGAGCAGGCCCGGCCTTTCAACCGCCTACAGAACTAGCTGCTTGGCGACGGCGACGGTGTCGCGCTGGGAGTAGCTCCCGGCGTCGCTGTTGGAGCCGGAGTGGCGTCCAAACGGGCCTGAGCGTCGATCGCCTTCTTCAGTGCCTCAGACAACTTGGTCTGCTGCGCACCGTAACCGGCGAAGTCGCCCTTGGCCAATGCGGCCTGGCCGTCCTGGATCGCCTTGTTGGCCTCATCGAGGGCTGCCTTAAGATCCGCCTTGGCGTCAGTGGGGCCAGCAGGCGGTGTGGTTGTTCCGGGCGGGGCCGTGGGTGTTTGGCCGTTGTTGGCAACATCGCCGGCCGCAGCGCCCGAGTCTCCGCCGAACAACTGGTCAAGAGCTTCATCCAGTGTGGCCGCGAAGCCGATCTTGTCACCGAATGCCACAAGCACACGCTGCAATGTGGGGTAGGACGTCTCACCTGTGGACTTCAGGTAGACAGGCTGCACGTAGAGCAGGCCACCACCCACGGGAAGAGTCAACAGGTTGCCGTTCAGTACATCTGATGCGCCCTGTCGCAGAAGGTTCAGCGCCTGAGACACAGTGGGGTCAGAGTTGAACTTGTTTTGCGCCTGTCCGGGACCAGGCACCTGGGTATCGGTGGGGAGCTCCAGGAGCCGCAGCTTTCCGTAACTCTCCCCCTTGACGCCCTTGACGTTCCCGGCGTCGGAGTCAGCCGCGAGGAAGCCGTACAGGATGTTTCGGGCGCTCCCGTTGACCGTCTGAGGAATGAAGGATGAGGTCAGCTGGAACGCCGGCTTCTCCTGGTCAGGCATCTGCAGTGACATGTAGAACGGAGGCTGTTTGACGGCTTCCGAAACGGTGGGATCGTTCGGAACGCTCCAAGCATCGTTGTTCTGGTAGAAGCTGTCCGGATCCGTCACGTGATAGCGGCCGAGCAGTTCACGCTGAACCTTGAACAGGTCCTCGGGGTAACGGACGTGGCTCATGAGGTCGCCGGACATTTCCGAGTAGGGCTTGATGACCGTCGGGAAGACCTTTTGCCATGCCTTCAGGATGGGGTCCTGGTCATCCCACGCGTAGAGATTGACGGAACCGTCATAAGCATCCACGGTGGCCTTGACCGAGTTGCGGATGTAGTTCACCGAGCTGTTCGGCAGAGCCACGGTACGTCCGGCACTGGTTTGCGAGTCCACAGTGGCATTCTGCAACTGTTGAGGCTGGGAGTAAGGGAAATACTGGCTGGTGGTGTAGCCGTCAACAATCCACTTGACCCGGCCGTCAACGACCGCCGGGTATGCATTGCCATCGACAGTCAGGTACGGGGCCAGCTTCTCTACGCGTTCGCGCGGATTGCGTTCGTAGAGAATCTGGGATTCCGCATTAACACCGTCCGAAAGCAACAGATCCGATGACTGGAACTTGATGGAGTAGAGGATTCTGTTGAGCCAGTTGCCGACGTTTGGTCCGCCATTCCCGCTGAAGGTGTACTGCGTCTCCCCGCCACCTTCACGGCCCGCCGGCCGGTCCTGCTCGCGGTTCGGGGCACCATCCGGCGCGCCGACGATGGAGTATTCCGGAGAGTTCTCGCCGAAATAGATACGGGGTTCGTATGAAGTGTCATTGCCGAGGACGCCGTTGGACGGAATGCCCGACTGCAGGAACTCCGGCTTGCCGTCGGCCGTGAACTTGTTGCCCTTGGCTGCGACAACGCCATAACCATGGGTGTAAACGATGTGCCTGTTGACCCATGTCTGCTGGTTCGCGCTTAGGCCATCCGGGTTCAGTTCCCGAACCGCAATAACGGTGTCCTGGACTTTGCCGTCAACCATGTAACGGTCAACATTCAGGGTTTGCGGGAACTGGTAGTACGGGCGGTACTGCTCGAGCTGCGCGAACGCCGAGGAAATCAGGTTCGGGTCAAGGAGGCGAATATTGGCAGTAGTCTGCGCGTCCGCTGCCAAGGCTCCGGTAGTCGCTGTGGTGGTGGCGTTGTAAGCCGACACATCGATCTTGTCCAGACCGTAAGCAGCCCGCGTCATCTTGATATTTCGATCAATGAACTCCTTTTCCAAGGTGTTCTCCGACGGACGAACTTGGAACTGCTGAATAACCCACGGGTATACGCCGCCGGCCAGAATGGCCGTGATGACCAGCATTGCCGTGCCGATCACCGGAAGGCGCCAACGACCAATGATCGCGGCAATAATGAACAGGATGGCAACAAGGCCCGCGGCTACGGCGAGGATCGCCTTGGTGGGTACAACGGCATTCACATCCGTGTAAAGGGCGCCGGCCCAGCGGCCGGAGTTGCTCTGGACAGTTGTGTACCTGTCCAGCCAGAAATTGATGCCCAGCAGGACCAGGAAAAGAGCGCCGGTGACGGCTATGTGGATTTGCGCTGCCCTGCTTGTGAAGATGCCGCGTTCCATGAGGCGGATGCTGCCGTAGAGGTAGTGCGTCAGGATGCCTGCAATACCGGCAACAACGGCGATGCTGATCAGGAACCCGGTGACAAAACCCAGGAACGGCAGCGTCATCAGATAGAAGCTGATGTCCATGTTGAACAACGGGTCGGTCTGTCCGAACGGCTCCTGGTTGAAGAACAACAGGGCCTTCTGCCACTGGCTGGCTGCCGCGCTGCCGGCGAAGAGCCCGAACAGGATGGGCAGGCCGATCATGACAACCCGACGGACGGGCTCAAGCTGTGCCTGGTAACGGTTGAGGTTGTCCCGGGCCTCAGCATCCGGAGCGTAGACGGGCCGGGAGCGGTAGGCGATCCTGATAGCGAAGAAAACAGCGGCAAACATCATGGCGAAACCGATGAGGAACGTAATGATCCTGGCGAGGTTTTCGCGGATATAAACTTCGAAGAAGCCAAGCTGCTGGTACCACAGGACGTCAGTCCACACATTGGCGAAGAAAATGAACCCGACGACGGCAACTGCCACGACAATGAGCGTCGGAGTCAGGGCACCTCGTCTCAGCGGTGATCTTCCGGGCGGGTTGGAGCTGGCGGGACGGGACAAACTCTGTACCTCATTGGTGTCAGTGAACAGTCGGTGTGCGAGTGTTGACTTTCCCTGCCGCTGGGATGTGGCAGGGGCCGTCATCTATGCCACGAGTGGCGGTGAAGCTAAGTTCCACCGTCAGTCTAGTTGTTTGTGCAGGTGGGAAGGCTCCCCGTGTCCTGACCGGATCCGAGTCGCTCCACGGCGGCGGTGGCGTCGGCCAGAGTTTCCACTTTGACAACCTGAAGCCCGTCCGGAACGTGGCCCACGACGTCGGCACAGTTGGATGCCGGTGCGAGGAACATGGTGGCACCCTGGTGACGGGCGCCTATCATCTTTTGGGCAATGCCCCCGATGGAGCCTACGGCGCCATCGGCGGTGATCGTGCCGGTGCCCGCCACGTGTTTGCCGCCAGTGAGGTCCCCCGGCGTGAGGTTGTCCACGATCCCCAAGGCAAACATCATCCCTGCGCTGGGTCCGCCAACATTGTCCAAGGAAATGCTGACGTCGAACGGGAACGTGAAATCGCTGGCCAGCAGCACACCCAGGACGTACCGGTCTGCCTGGTTCCTGGTGGGGGTTATCGTTTCAGAAACTGCAGTGCCGTTCCTGTCCACGCCGACGACGGCCGGGGACCCGGCGCCCGCGGCCAGTTCGGCTTGGACCACGCTCATGGACGTGATTGCCTTGCCGTTGATGGAGACCAGCCGGTCACCTTCCTGGATTTTCCCGGCGGATGGCGAAGGGTCTGATAGACCTGCGACGTTGAGCCGCTGCTCAAAGGGGATCTCGAGCTCACGCAAGGCCGCGGCCACCGCATTCTCCTGCGAGGTTTCCATGGCTATCTCGCCTTGTTGAACGGTCTGCTCGGCGGTGGTGCCCTTGGGATAGATGAGTTCTTCGGGATAAATGGCCCTGGAGGGATCCAACCAGGCGCGGAAGACATCAAAGATGGAGGCCGGACTCTTGGGACCGCCGGTCATGACCACGGTGGTCAGGTCAAGGTTGCCATTCGCTGGAAATGACTCACGGCCGGAAATGTTGATGACAGGCTTGTCGCCGTCCTTGCCCAAGGTATTGAAGGTAGGACCTGCTGACTCTATGACATATGGAACCGGCAACGCTGCCGCCCCAATGCCGAGGCCGAGTGCGAGGAGACCGGAGATCACCATGATCATGTAGCGACCGTCACGGGGCGGTGCCGGCGGCGTGGAGGTGGAATCGGCGTCGGGCGTTTGACGCGGGTCCAATGAGCCCTCGGGGCTGGGCGAAGTAAGCATTGAGGCCTCTCTATGCCGGCATTTGCGTGACCGGATCCATGGCTCCTGCCGCCGAAGACGGCGGCGGCACATACCAAACATCAACACTACGCGGTCTGACGTTGCAGGGCTGCTTTGCCTACAGCGAACGGCACCGCCTCCGGGCAGACAGCCTTCCGGCCGCGCGGTACGGTGAAAGAGATCACCAGCCAGTTCGACGATCGGCGGCACCATGACTTCCAACCCCAACAATCCGTCCAACGACGACGAAACCCCTAAGGATCCGCTGGCAGAAATGCTCCAGAACCTGATGGGCGGCCAGGGCATGGGCAACATCGATCCCGCTGAGCTGGCCAAGGCCGCAGGCCTGCCCAACGATCCCCAGCTCCTTCAGCAGATGTTCGCGCAGGTACAGGCGATGATGAGTTCTACATCCGAAGGTCCCGTGAATTGGCAGCTCGCCCACGAGAATGCACGACGCGTCGCCGCCGCCGGCAGCGATCCCTCGGTCAACGCCCAACAGGCCAGGGAGATCGACGAAGCGCTCAGGCTTGCAGAACTTTGGCTGGACCCGGTTACTGATCTATCGGCGACCGGTCTGATTGGTAGAGCATGGTCAAGGGCCGAATGGGTTGAAGCGACCCTGGGGACGTGGAAGCGCCTGACTGAGCCCGTGGCCAACAGCATTGCCAATGCCTTGTCCAACGCTCTCACACAGCAAATGCCCGAAGAAATGAAGTCCATGATGGGCGGTGCCTCGTCCATGCTGCAGAACATGGGTGGAGCGATCTTCGGCATGCAACTGGGACAGGCCATCGGCGCACTCTCAGCCGAGGTTGTCAGCTCCACCGACATCGGTGTCCCCCTGGCAGACCTGGAAATGGCGCTGTTGCCGGCAAACGTGGCCAAATTCGGGGAAGGCCTCAGCCTCCCCGAGAACGACGTTCGGCTCTTCCTTGCCGTCCGTGAAGCCGCCCACGCGCGGCTGTTTGTCCAGGTCCCATGGTTGCGTGGCCACCTCCTCGGAGCCATCGAGGCATATGCCCGCGGCATTCACATTGACATGTCCCGCATCGAAGACCTCGCCCGCGACCTCGATCCGAGCAACCCCGAGGGTATCCAGGAAGCACTGTCCCAGGGAGTCTTCACACCGGAACGCACGCCGGTCCAGACGGCCGCGTTGGAGAAGCTCGAAACAGCACTTGCCTTGGTGGAGGGCTGGGTAGACGAGCTCACCGCCGAAGCCACCGACAAGGTGCTGCCGTCAGCGACAGCGCTGCGCGAAACAGTGCGTCGTCGTCGGGCCACAGGCGGACCGGCCGAGCACGCGTTCTCGTCCCTCGTCGGCCTGGAACTTCGCCCCCGCAGGCTCCGGGAAGCAGCAACACTGTGGGCAACCCTGAAGGAAGAAAGGGGCATCGCCGGCCGCGACGCGATTTGGCACCACCCGGATCTTCTGCCCACCGGTGAGGACCTCGACGATCCCAAGGGCTTCTCCGAACGTCGACGCCTTGCCGAGGCAAGTGACACCGAAGTTGATGACGCCCTGCAGAAGCTTCTGAGCGGCGGTTACGACTCCACCAAGGCCGATGAAGCTGGACCCGAAGCCTCCAGGGCTGATTCCGCGGAGAACGAGTCCGGCAATGAAACAACATCGGACGACACCGACCCCGAGGCGCCGACCAAGTAAGCAAGCCCTCGGAAGAAACACGCAGCAAAGCGGCCGCCATCTCATGGCGGCCGCTTTGCTGTTGATGACCGGTGCAGGGCAGGTGCGGCAAAGAGAAGCTGTGCGGCTAAGCCTCTGACATCTTTAGTCAGTCAGTTCCACAGCCGAGTCACCGGAGTCCTCGGAGCCTGAATCAGGCGGGAGTCCCCGGGACGTAGCGAAGGCAACGCCCTCCAGGAAGGCCTTTGCCCGCTGCGTATCAGGGTAGGCCTCAACCAATCTCCAAAATTCGGCATTGTGACCCGCCACCAGCAAGTGCGCGAGCTCGTGGACCAGAACGTAGTCAATAACCCATTGCGGCATGGGCTGAAGCTTGTTGGATAGCCGGATGGTGCCGTCCGCAGGAGTTGCCGAACCCCACCGGGAGTTCTGGTTGGCTACCCAACGGACCGACGTCGGGACCGCCCGCCCGCCGAGATACGTCTTTGAAAGGTGCTCGGCATGCTTGGCCAGGGCTTGGTCCGTCGCAGGACGACGCCTGCCCGCACCCGTTTGCCGCTCCCCCTGCTTCTTCAGCTTGACCAGCATCCGCCGGACCCACTCCTGTTCCTGGGACTTGGTGAAGCTGGCAGGGATGGCGACCACGGCATTGCCGTCTTCCCAGAAAGCGGCAACGGTTCGCCGCCGTCGGGCTGATCTACGCACCACAACGGGAGCGCCGTCGTCGGTGATGTGCGGGATGGCGGTGTCGGAGGAAGATCGGCGGGTCATCAGAGCTCACTGCTCTCAGCGAGTACTGCCAGGACAGCCTCGCCGTAGCGTTCGAGCTTGGACGGGCCGATCCCCGCGAGGCCGGCCAGTTCCTCAAGCGATGACGGCTTGGCTTCCGCGATGGCCGTCAGCGTAGCATCCGTGAAGACAACATACGCCGGAACATCGGCCGACTGGGCCTCGTCCCTGCGCCACTGCCTTAGCGCATCAAACGTTTGTTCCTCATATGTGGGCGGGCACTGGTTGCAGCGCCCCACTTTGCGTTCAGCCCCACTGGCAAGCATGCTGCCGCAGACCTTGCACGACGCCGGGGCGGCGGCTTTCCGTCGTGTGGGACCTGTCTTGCTGCGCGCGTTGGCGGACGCCACGGAATTGGGGCGAAGTCCGTCGAGGAAGCGGGACGGCTTGCGGTTGGCCCGGCCACCCGGCGTTCGGGCTGTGGACCACGAGAGATTCAGGTGCTCGCGCGCCCGGGTGATGCCGACGTAAAGCAACCTGCGTTCTTCGTCCACATCCTCGGGGGTGTCTGCGAAAGAAATGGGCATGAGGCCTTCGCTAAGGCCCACCAGGAACACTGCATCCCATTCCAAGCCCTTGGCAGCATGCAGGGAAGCAAGGGTCACACCTTGAACAGTGGGCGCGTGTTGCGCGACCGAGCGCTCCTGTAGCTCGTTGACGAACTCAGCCAAGGTGAAGGACTCCCCGCGGCTGACAGCAAGCTCATCAGCCAAGGCGACCAACGCTGCCAGGGATTCCCAACGCTCACGCAGTGCTCCCCCGCTGTGGGGAGCGGCATCCGTATAGCCAAGTGACGCAACGATGTCCCGAACGATTTGGCCCAGTGCTTCGTGGGGTCCCTCAGCCACGGCGCGGGTTGCCGCACGCAATTGGAGGATTGCATCGCGGACTTCCTTGCGCGCGAAGAACCGCTCGCCTCCCCGGAGCTGGTAGCCGATCCCGGCGGAGGCCAGTGCTTGCTCATACGCTTCAGACTGGCCGTTGGTGCGGAAAAGGATGGCAATCTCGCTGGCTTTAACTCCGGTGTTGAGCAGTTCCTGAATTCTGCCTGCCACCACAGCTGCCTCCGCTTCGTCATCCGGGCACTCCATGAAGCGCGGTTCCGGACCAGAAGGCCGCTGCGCGACGAGCTTGAGGGGCGGCGCCCACGCGGCATCTGCCACTGGGCCACCGCTTCGCCGGGAGCCAAGGAGCTCGTTGGCCAACTTCACCACTTGCGGGGTGGACCGGTAGTCACGAATGAGCTTAACAACGGTTGCTCCAGGGAACTGTGATTTGAACCCCAGAAGGTGCTTGGGTGAAGCGCCAGTAAAAGAGTAGATGGTCTGGCTGGCATCGCCCACCACACACAACTCGTTTCGGCCCCCGAGCCACAAATCCAGAAGCCGCTGCTGCAGGGGCGAAACGTCTTGGTACTCGTCCACCACGAAATGGCGGTATTGCTCCCGGACTGTTGCCGCTACTTTTGGGTCCTCCTGGAGGATCCCCACTGTGATGAGCAGGACGTCTTCAAAATCGATAACGTTGCGGTCGGTTTTGATGTCCTCATAGGCCTGGAACACCCGGGAGACCGCAGTGAGGTCGAAACCTCCGGGAGTTCCCCGACCTTGGGCATTCTCCAAGTAATTGGCGGGGGTCAGCATGGACACCTTGGCCCACTCGATTTCGGCCGCCAGATCCCGGATGGATGCACGGTCAGTGCTGAGGCGAAGCCTGCGGGACGCTTCGGCGATCATGTTGGCCTTGTGGTCCAGCAGATTGGGCAAAGTCCCCCCGATAGCCTGCGGCCAAAAGAACTGCAACTGCCTCAACGCCGCGGCGTGGAAAGTGCGGGCTTGAACGTTGGCAACGCCAAGATCGCGAAGCCTACTGCGCATCTCAGCTGCTGCCCGGGCAGTGAACGTCACAGCCAGCAGCCTCTGGGGGCTGTACACCCCGGAGTGAACCCCATAAGCAATGCGGTGGGTGATGGCGCGTGTCTTTCCCGTGCCTGCACCCGCGAGGACACACATGGGGCCCGTCAAGGTACTGGCTACTTCGCGCTGCTCTTCGTCCAAGCCGCCAAGGATGCGGTCCTCAAGTGAGCGACCCCCGTCGAAAATCCCTTCGGTCACGGCTGGAGGTCTTCGATGACGCCGCCGTACCAATGCTCAATCAATGAACGCGCGATGGACAAGCGCGTTGAGATGGTGATCTCCCCGCTCAACACGGCCTCTTGCAGTTCCTCACGGCTGAACCACCGCGCCCGGGTGACCTCTACGCCGTCGGGCCGTGCAACGGCGTCGTTTGTTCTGGCTGTGAACCCAAGCATCAGGGAGGCCGGGAACGGCCAGGACTGTGAACCGAGGTATTGGCAGGCAGTCACACGGACGCCCACTTCTTCCCCGATTTCCCGAACGACTGCCTGCTCCAGCGATTCACCGGGCTCAACAAATCCCGCGAGCGTCGAGTAATTCTTGGCGTCGACGGGCCCTCCTCCTCCGAGCAGGAGCCGGCCGTCAGGACCTACCACCGTGACAATGATGGCGGGATCCGTCCGCGGGTAATGCTCGGAGTTGTCCTTGGGACAACTCCGAACCCAGCCCCCGGCCTCGATGTCCGTGGGTGTGCCGCACTGAGGGCAATGCGTGTGGGTTGCATGCCAGTTGGAGATCGCGCTGGCCTCGATGAACAAAGCGGTGTCCGCGGCATCAAGACGCGCCGCGACATCCCGAAAACCGGCCCACTCGGCACCCAACGGCACCGTGGACGTGCCCGGAGCCGGCGGCTCCGCAACCGTGAACAGCACAACCGAAGTGCCTTCCGGTAATGAGGATGACGTCAAGGTGGTGCCCAGGTAGATGGCCGCAACAGCACCGCTATCAGACCCACTAAGAGCGTTCCACAGCGGAGCGGCGTCCCCGAACCACAGACCGTCAGCAGTCACCAACGCTTTGCGCTGCGAAATGACCATGGCCTTTGCCATACCGGAGGCTATGAGATCTTCAACCATTCCGGGCTTCATACGCACGCCTGAGCCGCGATCCACCATGGCAGGGGGGACGGAAAGAACTGTCTCCATCAGGTGATTGGCAAGCGCCGGTGACTCCGTATGACTCATGTATCTACCGTACTGACTCGTACCGACAAAAAACATTTGGAAATGTCCCCCGTTGTAAATACCTGCCCATGGGTTTGCCGGGTTGTGCACTTATGCTGTGTATTGCTCCACATTTGCTGCGGATCTGAAGACTCGCCGCACTGCATCATGGCCACAGGCCTCACTCAATCTACCGTGGAGAACGTGAGAAGAACACCGCTCGAACTGGCCGCCATAGCAACCGCGGCGGTGCCTGGCCTGGCGCCGACGGCCGCAGCCTATTCCCCCGACGATGACGCCGACTTCGACTCGGCGATGCTGCTCGACGCGGAAGGCAAACGCTGGCGGGTCCGTTCACCGCGCCATCCGGAAGCCAGCACGCGACTGGAAACCGAGTTCATGGTGCTGCGGGCCTTCGCGCCGGCCATCCGCGCTGAACTGCCTTTTCATGTACCTACTATCGCCGGCACAGTGCGGCAAGGCGCCCTGACGACGTTCGTCTACGCCCACCTGCAGGGCTCCATGCTTTCCATCGAAGAACTTTCGGCCGGCAGTCCCGCCTTGGCCCAGGAAGTCGGCGCAGCCCTGGCGGCCATTCATGACTTGCCACTGACCTTGGTCACCAACGCCGACCTTCCCAGTTACTCGGCCAATGAGTTCCGGCAACGCAAACTCAACGAACTCGACCAAGCGGCAACCACGGGCAAGATTCCGGCGACCCTGCTGCGCCGCTGGGAGCACGCTCTCGAAGACGTTGCCCTTTGGCGTTTCAATCCTTCAGTGGTCCACGGGGACCTTCATGAAGACAACCTGATGGTGCAGGATGACACCGTGACGGCCTTAACGGGTTGGACCGATCTCCGAATCGGCGATCCTGCAGACGACTTCGCCTGGTTGGTTGCGTCCAACGAAGCCTCGTTTGTTGAGGCCGTTTTGAGCCACTACACCCAAGCACGCCGCGAGCTCCCTGACGCCCACCTTCTCCGCCGTGCCGCTCTCCTTGCCGAGTTTGCCTTGGCGCAGTATCTGGTTAAGGCCATGGCAGCCGGGCACCAGAGCATGACGGTAGAAGCAGAGTCCATGCTTCATACACTCGCCGATGACATCGACGAGCAGGTACGCCGCGACGAAGAAGCTGCACAGGCCGCTGAGGACGAGGCCGCCGGGAACGAAGCCGCTGAGCACGAGGCCGCTCAGCTGAGGGCAGCGGATTCACGGGCGGACAAGCCTGCAGTCAGTGTGGCGGCAATTCCCGACGCTGATGCGTCAGAAAGCTCCGAAGAAAGCGGCTCCGGCACGGCGTCACACCACGACGACACCTCCACTGCCGCTATCAGTGTTGTCAGCGTAACGCCGCTTCACGCGGCCGAACGATCCTAGAACCCGGAACCCAGCTCCTTCCCGGGTTCCAAGGCGTTCCTACAGGTCCGCGTTGTTCTTCAATGCCTTGGCCACGATCAGCTCCAGTTCCTCGGCGTTACCAAGATCGTGCGGACGCACAACGGCGTCATCGGCCACATAGTAGAACGCGGCGCTGACGTCCTCAAGGGGAACATCCTTGAGTCGTGCCCACGCGAGCCGGTAAACGGCCAGCTGCACTGCCCGAGTCGCCAGTTGCCGACCTGCTGGGCGTCGCCCGGTTTTCCAGTCGATGAGTTGCCAGCGGCCGTCGGCATCACGGAACACGGCGTCGATGCGCCCACGGACTACGACGTCGCCGATCCGCGTTTCCACAGGTACTTCGACGAAAGCCGGAGCGCGCTGGGCCCACTCGGACTGCTTGAATGCCGCCACCATGTCATCCAAGCCATAGGCCTCGTCGATGTGTGAGTCCGAACCCGGCGCTTCATCAAGGTCCAGCATGCCGGTTGTACCAAAGTACTCCTCGACCCATGCATGGAAGGCGGTACCTTTGCGCGCCGATATGCCCGGTTCGCGGGGAACGGGCCTGCGCAGCCGGGACAGGACGGCGGCAGGGTCAGCACCGAGGTCAACGAAGAGTGAGGCAGAAATGTGGCTGGGCAGGTGGACGTCTTGAACGGCCTTGAGTTGCCGTCGGCGATCCAGCAGTAGTTCGGCTTCCTGGGACCATTTCCCGGCGGCACCAGTCAAATCACCTGAAGGGGCCTGGTGGGGTTGCTCGATGTATCCGCGGACCATGACAGCAGCCCGGTCCATGGCAAGCCGCCTGCCGGGAGTCAGCCTCAGGCGGGCACCGGTCCGTGGGTCCGAAGGCCCTTCCAACGGGTCATAGGGGAATTGGGCAACTTCGAGCGCTGCGGTCAAGGGGCTTTCCTCAGGCAAGGCCTCTTCGGCCACCGATTCCGCATGGACCACCGCACTGCCGAGCGGCTGCGGCCGGCCGGCGTCGTTTTCCTTTCCATCAACTCCGGCAAGCGGTGCCAGTTCGGAGAGAAAAGCAGACATGCCGGCCATTCCCGATCGAGAGCCATTCCAAGCAGCGCTGGAGGCCCACAGGACGAACTTCGCCCGGGTGTAAGCGACGTACGCGAGCCTCCTCTCTTCGGCCTCACCATGATGCTGGACCTCGGATTTGAAGTCCTTCTCTGCGTCCAACCATCCCTTTTGGTCAGGCTGTTCGAGGTCCCACTGGGGAAGATCGGCGCGATCGCCCCGCAAGGGCCACGGCAAGGCCGCGGCACCGGTGCTCCACCGGGAATCCCTGTTGCTGGGGAACGAACCAGCGTTGAGGCCCGGGACAAAAACAACGTCCCATTCCAATCCCTTCGAAGCGTGAACGGTCAGCAATTGCACTGCTTCCCGATTGGCCTCAACGGGGGCAACATCCAAGCCGCCTTCCTCGGAGGCTGCAGCTTCCAGCCACGACAAAAACGCCAGCAGGTCAATGCGTTGCGATGTCTGCAGGAACCCGGCTGCCGCATCCTGGAAAGCATCCAAATTGCGGCGCGCCTGGTGGATGCTGATTCCCGGCTTGGCCGCCACTTCGATGTCCAGGAGCATCGCACGTTCCACTTCGCCAAGGAGTGTGGTGAGGTCGTCGCCGATGTAGCTCCTCAGGGAGCGTAGTTCCGAAGCAAGGCGGGTCAGCCGATCCAGGGCAGCAGCGCTCAGGCTCCTCCCATGACCGGACGTCCAGCCTGGCCGAGGAAGGAAGTCAAGGGCCTCCACGAGGCTTGCGGCATCCGTGATGTCGCTTTCAATCACGGTCCCTGACGGTTCTTCGTTGTCATCAAAGGACTCAGGCCGGGCTTCCGGAGCCGACCGTCGGCGAGCCAGGAAGCGGGACCAGTCACTGAAGGCCATCAAGTCTGCCGGGCCGATCCTCCACCGCGCCCCGGCCAACAACCTCATCAGGGCATCGGAACGTCCTGGATCGGCAAGGACCCGCAAGGTCGCCACCAGATCCACGATCTCCGGTGTGTCCAGCAAGCCGCCAAGTCCAACGATCTCGTAGGGAATCCCCTGGAGCTCGAACTCGCGGCGGAGGCACTCCATCTGCGCCCGTCGGCGGCAGAGGACCGCCATGGTGGGTTTGACCGGAGTGCCGTCCTTCTCTTCTTCGAAGACAGTCCGTTGGTAGCGACGGACATCGCGGGCTATCACCGCGGCTTCGTCTTCATCCGTGCCGAAGCGACCGATCACCACACTTCCATCCACCGCAGCGGGGCTTGGAACCAACGCGGGGACTGAGACATTACTCGCTGTTTCCCTCTCCCCCGCCGGACCATCCAGTGCCGCCGACCTGTTTAGGGGCGCTGCGATGGTGTTGGCGGCCCGGAGGATGTTCCTGCCGTTCCGCCAGGCGGTGGTCAGATACGAAGTGGGGGCGACGGAATAGGATTCAAGGCCGCCGGAGGGGTCCCCATGCCGGACGGGAAACTCCTGCACAAAGTGGAAGAGCTGGCCCGCGGAAGCGCCTCGGAAGCCGTATATCGATTGGTTGGGGTCGCCCACCGCAGTCACTGCGTGGCCCTGACCGAACAGACGGGAGAACAGAACAAGCTGGGCGTGGGAGGTGTCCTGGAACTCATCCAGGAGCACTACTTTGTAGCGGGCACGTTCAGTGGTGGCAGCGAGCGGAATGTCGCTCGCAATTCGGGCTGCGAGCGCCACAAGGTCGCCGAAATCAAGGACACCGCGCTGACGCTTCGCTTCTTGGTAACGGACCACCATGTCGGCAACGCTGGCACGTGTCCTTAGCATGGCCGCAAGTTCTCCTGCGGCCTGCGCAGGATTCTTCTTGGCACCGGCTACGTAGGGAAGCTGCTCAAAGGCGTGAACGCGCTCCAGGACCCAGTCCCGGACTTCCCCGGGATTCCGAAGGTGCTCTGCGCACTCCCCGGCCAGCTGGATGACTGCATTGACGAGTGTGGATTTGGCGGCAGTAAAGTGCTCGTAGTCGCCGTCATATGCTTCCACGACTTCGCTGGCCAGCTGCCAGGACTGTGCGCCTCCCAGCAAGACAACGTCCCGCTCGATGCCCAACCGCAGGCCGTAGTCAGACACGATGCCGCTTGCATAGGAGTGGTACGTGGACACTTTGGGTTCGAGGTCGTCTGCGCCGAGAAGTCCTTCCGGGAAGCCTATGCTGCCATCATCGGCCGCCGCTATCCGCTGGAGCGTGGCCAGCTTGGACCGTATCCGGCTCGCCAGCTCTCCGGCAGCCTTGCGGGTAAACGTCACGCCGAGGACTTCTTCAGGGCGCACCCAGCCGTTGGCCACCAGCCACACCACACGGTCCGCCATGGTGGCCGTCTTACCCGAACCTGCCCCGGCAATCACCAGGCGCGGTGAAAGCGGGGAGGCAATGATGGCCGCCTGCTCAGGCGTGGGGTGGTTCTTTTCGCCAAGGATGTTGGCCAGCTCAGAAGGAGAGAACCTTGGCTCGGGGACTGCCTCCACGCCCAGGTTGCTGGTGGCAAAGCCGTCCAGGAGTTCGGTTGTCATTCGGTGACCTGCTTTCCTCTGGCGCACAACGGGCAAACGTCCGGTAGACGGCATCCATGGCCGCCATGCCCACCCTTGCCGGGGTCGTGCCGTGCTTCGAACGTTGCACCGGCCATCAGCGCAGCTGCCTCGTTCACCAGCCCCTCGGCCCAGTTGTCCGCGGGATCCAACGGATCCTGCTGCTGTACCGCCGGGCTCTTGGTCTTGGTCCCAAGTTGGGCCAGCACGGCGCCGCCGGGGACAAAGCCGACCGCCAACGCCGCTGGAGAGCCGGCGTCGGGCGTTTCCGCCCTCGTTCCAGCGTCCTGGAAGGCACCCTTGAGGACTGCAGCCTGATAAGCACCCAGTTGTGGGTGCTTGGCAACCTCTGCTTTGCCGGGTTGCCGCTTGCCTGTCTTGAGGTCCACGATGACGAGCCTGCCCTCCGGATCTATCTCGAGCCGGTCCACCTGGCCGCGGAGTACTGCGTGGCGAGTGGCCTCCCCTTCAGGAGCAGGGGAACCACTGACAGCGCCGGCGTCCAAGGTGACATCAGGTAACTGAACTTCAAAGTCGTGCTCCACGGCCAGCAAGCTTCTTCCGTCGCCGCGCATGATGAGCACATACTGGGCCAACTTCCGAACCATCAGTTCCGCCCGCTGGTAATCGAGCTTTCCTTCCCAGTTGTCCTTCATGCCCAAAGTAGGCCAACGGCGTACGAGCTCAGCCACGTACTCGGCTCCTGAAGCATCGGGAAGCTCTTGGGCAATGCTGTGAACCAAGGTGCCCAGGCTGCGTGCGAAGTCGGTGGCAGCTTCCCCTCCGGCTGCTTGGACGAACCAGTCCAACGGGGACTTATGTACGGCCTCCACCTTGGAAGGCGAGACGGAAACGGTACCGCCGGGTGGCACCACGGCTTCCTGTGAACTCAGCGCCGCCAAACCCCACCATGTGTCCGGATGTGCACCCGGAACGGGTGGTTCCGTGCTGGCGAGCCTGGCCAATATCCGGGCGGCCTCGTGCGAGGTATGGGCTTCGCAGCTACCGGCGTCTTCCGACTGTGCGTGTTGCCGCAGTTCCGCGACCAGGGCCCTCAAGGTCATGGGACGGTCAACGGGGGTGTAGTCACGCTTGTACTCACCTGCCTCCAGGGGCGCCACGTAGTCCAGGAAAGCCGAGGGTTGCTCATCCTCGGAAGACACCGCGGTGCAGATCAATACTTCACGGGCTCGGGATACGGCGGTCGAAAAACTCCTGAGTTCGTCGTAACGAATATCCCGGAGCCTGCTCAGGGGCCCGCGTCGAAGGGCGTAGTCCACTCCATGCTCCACTGCGTCGGCATAGACAGTGCTGCCCAGCAGCTCTCCACGCAAACGGGTGTTGGGCCATACGCCTTCTTGGAGACCCGCAACGATCACCACTGGCCATTCCCGCCCGGCTGCGCTTGCGGGGGTCATGATCTCCACGCAGGCCTCCAGCTGTGCCCGTGCGGCAAGGGTGTCCATGGGAAGTTCCTGGTTCAGCAAGTAGTCCAGGAACTGTTCGGGACCTGAACCGGGCAGTTGGTCCACGAAACGTTCGGCTGTATGGAACAACGCCATCATGGCGTCAAGGTCCCTATCGGCACGTGCACCGGCGTTGCCGCCTTCAAGTGCCATGTCTGCCCAGCGGGAAGACAAGCCGGTGGCGGACCACAAGGCCCACAGAACAGATTCCGCGTTGGCACCGGGTTCCGCGGCGGCAGCGGAACCGGCCGCGATCATGCGGGCGAGCCGACGGGCAGAACTGCCTTCAATACCCAGCGACGCCAGGGCGCCCGGCTGAAGCAGGGCCTCAACCAGCAAAGCGTCGCTGGAGCGGCCGCCACCGCCCAGAAGCTCCTCGCGGCGCAGGGATTGCCGGAGCCTGCGCAGTTCGATGGCCGTGGCTCCGCCGATGCGGGACGTCAGGAGGGAAACCGCAGTTTCCGGCGTCAGCTTTGCCGGGTCCAGGACAATGGCAAAGGCCTCCAAGAGGGGACGCACCGCGACTTCGTCACGGACGGCCGAGTCTGCCACCGGAACACGCACCGGAATCCCCTGGCCGCTCAGGTAGCGCTGCAACTGCGAAATTTGTCCGCCGTTCCGTACAATCACAGCGATGTCGCTGAACTCCCGCGATTCCCGCAACTGCGCTTCGAGGATGCGCTGCGCGACGTACCGCAGCTCGTGGACAGCTGACGGCAGCACATGACCCTCCACGCGACCATTCCCCGCAGATGCAGGATGCATGCCTTCCGGATGTTGTGGTTGTTCCATTTGCCTGGCCAACTGGCCACCCGAGCGCTGCGAGATGTGGCTCGCGACCCGGATCCACGCCTCAGCTACCTCAGGCGCATGCCTGTGGGTAACCGACAATGGGCGTTCGAGAACATTGTGCTGTGTGCCGCCCAGCAGTGTTGGCAGCTCTGACACCAGGTCCGGGCGTGCGCCGCGGAAGCCTTGCACCACGGTATCCGGTGAGTAGGTCACCACGACGTCTTTGCCTTCGCCGATGTCGGCAAGCAGCTCGAACACGGCAGGATTCGATTCCTGGGCGTCGTCCACGAGGATGAGTTGGAGTCGTTCCCTCTCGGCAGCCAGGAAGGCCGGCGAGTCTTGGAAAATCTGCCGCGCCGTGGTGATGATTCCAGCAGGGTCAAAGGCCTCAGGCATACGGAGGTCCAAGACATCCCGGTACTCGCTGTACAGTTCGGCAGCCGCCATCCAATCCGGCCGTCCGCACTCGTAGGCCAGCCCAACCAGGTCCTCTGCGGTGCGCCCCGATTCAATGATGCGGTCGAACAACTGCCGGATCTCGTGACGGAAGCCGCGGGTGGGGAGTGCCGCTGCGAGATCGTCCGGCCAAGGCAGCTGGAATCCCGGACGGGAGTGGCCTTCCAGCAACTCCTTGATGATGAGGTCCTGTTCGGGGCCCGACAGAAGCTTCGGTGGCCGCGTCAGCGGCAGGATGCCTTCAGCCTTTGCCCGCCGGATAACGTCGAAAGCGTAGGACGCCCAGGTGCGTGCCGGCGTCGTACTGAGGCTGCGGTCCAACCGTCCCGTAAACGTGTCACGCAAAGCCGCGGCGGCGTGGCGGCCCGGAGCAAGAACGAGAATCTGTTCCGGGTCCAAGCCATCTTCACGAACACGGCGGACTGCGGATTCCACGAGCACAGTTGACTTGCCCGTTCCCGGCCCCCCGGGCACGAGGACAGGGCCGCTCCCCTGTGAGAGGGTAACGACCGCACTTTGGTCCGGAGACAAAACAGGCGCCGCATAGTGGGTCTCACGCGGCGGGAGCAGCCGGAGGGCTGCCGGTGCTTGGCGGGTTTTGGCAGGAGTCGCGGTCACACAGTCATTTCATCATCGGGCACCGACAATTTATGGAGTTGACGCTCCAACTGGTCCGAGATCACATCCAGTTGGTCGAAATCGGAGTCGGTAGGCGCCCATCGGGCGGCTGTCAGATCGACGCGCCAACGGCCTTCGCCCGTCCTCAGGAAGGCCTCATATGCGCCATGCAGCGGGGTGGCTTCCTCCACGTAATGCCGCAGAGCGTCGGCCTCATGGGCGGGAGGTGCTTCCCCACTTGCCCGCAGGACGCGCCACCAGGCGACCGAGCTGCCATAATGGCTCATCACTGCGCCGACCTGCCGCGGCCCGCCGGCTCCCAATAGCTCTGCCACGTCACCGTAGGAGACCGCCGAACCCGATGGAACAAGGTCCACAACGGCCAGAACCGCCGTCACATACTCCATCCGCATGTGTTCAGCGTAACGGCAGGAGTGTCGTGCCCAAATAGTGTCGGACCCAGCCGGTAGCTTGAAGACATGAGCTCCTGGAACACCCTCTCCCGCGCCGCATTCGACCTCGAGACCACCGGGAAGAACTCACGGTCGGCGCGGATCGTCACCGCTTCCATCACTGTCGTGGATGCCCATGGGGAGCTCATCGCAGAGCACGAGTGGCTGGCAGATCCCGGTGTTGAAATCCCGCTCGAAGCCAGCGAGGTGCACGGCGTCACTACAGAGAAAGCCCGTTCAGAAGGCTGCCCGGCAGCCGAGGTCACGCGCGAGGTGGCCGGGGTGCTCCAAGGGCTGTTCGACGACGGCACTCCCGTCATTGCTTTCAACGCCAGCTACGATTTCACCGTCCTCGCAGCCGAGTCCGCCCGCTACGGCGTTCCCCAACTCAGCCGCTTCCCCGTGCTGGATCCCTATGTGATGAACAAGCAGGTGGACCGTTACCGCAAGGGAAAGCGCACGCTTACCGCTTTGTGCGAGGAATACGGTGTGGACCTGACGAACGCACATACTTCCGCTGCGGACGCTCTCGCTACGCTCCGTGTACTGGATGCCATGGCCGGCAAATTCCCCAAGTTGCAGATGCCGGCCTCCACCTTGCACCAGCTGCAAGTAGACTGGGCGGCATCCCAGGCCGCTGATTTCCAGCAGTACTTGCGGCGCAGTAAACCCACTGCAGTCATCGAGGGCGAGTGGCCGGTCCTTCCCCCCGAAGACGCAAGCCGGGGCGGCTTCTAGCCCCGGAGAGCAGGCGACTGCTTCCTTTTGCGACGCAAGTCACAGCAATTTCGGGAACCTCATTTTCAGGGTTGTCCGCCCGCGGATTCCACGCGAGCCTCCGCCGCCGGAATAGTCCGGAGCCCGAAGGTCCATTGATGGGAACTTTGTTCGGTTTATTCGAGTGCTGGCAACCATTTCTTCGATTCACCGTGCGCTAGCGGGCTGGTGACATAATTAAGTTTGGCGGGTTGAAGTCTGCTAGAGCAGCCAACCTTCGTATTGCTGCCGCCTTCCCCGCCCACCGCGAAACGTCTCCGTGACCCGATGAAAGTGATTTCTTCATGAAATTCAAAGCCCCTAAGTGGCTGTCTGTTGCCCCCGTGGCTGCAGCCTTGGTGATTTCCCTGGCAGCATGCGGCGGAGGAACCTCCGAGCCCGGCGGCTCCCCCACCGACGCCCTCGCAGGTAGCGACCAGAAGTCGCTGGACACGTTCACCACTGCTGACGTGACTCCGCTGGACAAGATCGACAAGTCCAAGCTGGGCCTTATCACCGACGGCACCCTGCGCGTGGGCACCCTTTCCGACGCCCCGCCGAACATCTTTATTGATCCTTCCGGCAAGTTCACCGGCTACGACAACGAACTCCTGCGCGCCATTGGTGACAAGCTGGGCCTCAAGGTGGAGTTCGCCTCCACCGACTTCTCGGCGCTCCTGTCCCAGGTGGGCAACAAGCAGTTCGACGTCGGATCCTCCTCGATCTCCACCACGGACGCCCGCCGCAAGACTGTTGGTTTCACCAATGGCTACGACTTCGGCTACATGGCAATCGTGACCAAGAGCGACTCCAAGGTCACCGGCTTCGCGGACGTCAAGGAAGGCCTGCGCATCGGCGTTGTCCAGGGCACCGTCCAGGATGACTACATGACCAACACGCTGAAGATCGAACCGGTCCGTTTCCCTGATTACAACACCGTTTACGGCAACGTAAAGAACGGCCAGATCGATGCTTGGGTTGCACCGTCCCAGCAGGCCGAAGGCCAGGTCAAGGAAGGCGACAACACCAAGATCGCAGAGAAGGTTGTCAACACCCAGAACTTCACCGCGTATGCCGTGAACAAGGACAACCAGCCGCTGATTGATGCCCTGAACTCCGGTCTGGACGCTGTCATCGCTGATGGAACCTGGGCCAAGCTCACGGCCGAGTGGTACAAGGACCGTCCGACTGCCGCCGAGCAGACCCCCCAGGGCTGGAAGCCGGGCAGCAAGGCCGTCCAGCTCCCCGCCAAGTAACCAAGGCGTTCCATGGATATCCTCAATCAATTAGCCGACACCTTCTTTGACTGGGAGGCGATGGGCGAAGTCATCCCCAAGATGTTCGCCGTCGGTCTGCCCAACACCATCGTCCTGGCTGTCGTCTCGGGCATCATCGGGACCGCGCTCGGGATGTTGCTCGCCCTGATGGGGATCTCCCGGAATGCAGCAGCACGGTGGGTGGCCCGCATTTACACGGACATTCTCCGCGGGCTCCCTCCGGTGCTGACCATCCTGGTGATCGGATTCGGCTTTGGCCCGATCATTCGTGAACTAACCGGCTCCACCAGCCCTTACCCCATGGCGATCGCTGCCTTGTCCTTGATGTCCGGCGCGTATATCGGCGAGATTTTCCGCTCAGGCATCCAAAGCGTGGACAAGGGCCAGCTGGAGGCGACCCGGGCCCTCGGGTTCAGCTACGGCTCGTCCATGCGCCTGGTGGTAGTGCCGCAAGGCATCCGCCGCGTTCTTCCTGCGTTGGTCAACCAGTTCATCGCGTTGATCAAGGAATCGTCACTGGTCTTCATGCTTGGCCTCCTGGCAACAGAGCGTGAGATCTTCCAGATTGGTAAGGATGCAGCTGCCAACAGCGGCAACCTGTCCCCCTACGTGGCAGCAGCCATCTTCTATCTGGCGTTGACCATCCCGCTCACGCATTTTGTGAACTTTATTGACGCCCGCATGCGCGCTGGACGCCCCGAGAAGAAGGAACCGGACGAAGCCGCGGCCGTCGTAGGAAAAGGAGCGCAGGCATGAGTGAATTCGCATCAGGCACGTTGACGGCGAAGAACATCCACCTGTCGTTCGGCAGCAACCATGTATTGCGGGGCATCGACCTGCACGTCGAGAAGGGCACCACGGCCTCCGTGATCGGCCCGTCCGGCTCAGGCAAGTCAACGCTGCTCCGAGTAATGAACCGGCTTATCGAGCCGGATCAGGGCGACATTCTGCTGGATGGACGTTCGGTCCTCAAGGACAACCCGGACGAACTGCGTCGCCGCATCGGCATGGTCTTCCAACAGTTCAACCTTTTTCCGCACAAGACGGTAGCCGAGAACATCTCGCTGGCACTGCGCAAACTCCGTGGCATGTCCAAGGAACAAGCGCGCGACGAGGCATTGGCCCAGCTGGACCTGGTCGGTTTGAAGCACAAGGCGGATTCCCGTCCGGCAAACCTCTCGGGCGGACAGCAGCAGCGTGTGGCGATTGCCCGCGCGCTGGCCATGAAGCCTGAGGTGATGTTCTTTGACGAAGCTACCTCCGCGCTGGACCCGGAACTCGTCAAGGGTGTCCTTGCGCTCATGACGGACCTGGCCCAGGGAGGCATGACCATGGTGGTGGTAACCCACGAAATGGGCTTCTCACGCAACGTCTCGGACATCGTGACCTTCATGGACGCCGGCGTGGTGGTTGAATCCGGGCCTCCGGAGCAACTGTTCACGAATCCGCAAACGGAACGCCTCCAGGGTTTCCTTTCGGACGTCCTCTAAGGACCCCTTAGCAGGGTTACACCCGCTACAAAGAACCCCGCCTTCCAAGCGAAGGCGGGGTTCTTTGCCGTTCACACTGCCTTGGGGCCGCTACTGATTGGCCTTGACGCGCAGCACCGTGAGCGCGGCGGCGTCCACCTTTGCCCGGAAGGCAGGATCTGCCGTGGCCTTCTGCACCACCGCCTGGTGCATCGCCGGAATGCTCGCGGGATCGGCACATACCAGCATGGTTCCGCCTGCGCCGAAGAAGTTCAGGGCACGCTCGGCATCGGACCATGCTTCCAGCTGGGCCGCACTGCAGAGGTCATCCGAAAGAACGATCCCTGTGAAGCCGGCGTCAGCACGGAGCATCGTGTCCATCACAGTAGATGAGAATGGTGCGATGTTGGCGGCGTCGATCTTGTCGTAGTAGGCATTCGATACCATGACCCACCGGGCGCCTGATTTGATGGCTGCGCGGAACGGCTCCAGTGCGGGATCTTTCCGGGTGGTGGCCGTGTCACGGACATCGCTGGTGACGTCCGTGTTGGGAACTACCCTGCCAAGCCCTGGGAAGTGCTTCACTACCGGGGCCACGCCGGCATCTTTCATGCCATCGGCAAAGGCATTGCCCAGCAGCGAGACGTTGGCTGGGTCGTAGCCATACTCCCGCTGGAAATGGCCGATGGGGGCATTGGAGGGTGCAAACTGTGGGCTGGTCACTGTATCCAAGACCGGCGCGAGGTTCACGTTGACGCCTACGCTGCTAAGTTCCTTCCCCCACGTTGCAGCATCCGCGCGAAGTTTTGCCGCCCCGGAGGACGCTTGGACCAGGGCCGTGGGAATGGTGGAGAAACCCGGACCGGAGAGAACCTGGACATATCCACCCTCTTGGTCGGTGGCCACAAAAAGGGGTACCCCGCCGGTTGTGGCGGCAGAGACCGTGCCTGTCAGCGAAGACACAAGGGACGCCGTCGGGGCAGTTCCGGCCTTGCTGCGTCCGCTGAGGTAGACGTTCCCGGCGTGATACTTCGTCAACGCTTCCATGGTTCCCGGTTCGGGGCCGCTGGCCTTGGCTGCCACCATGAACAGTTGTCCCACCCGCTGCTCAAGGCTTAGAGCGGCGAGCTGCTGCTCCGCAGCGGACGGCGTGCTCGGCGCCGGCACAGGCGCTACGGAGGGAGCCGGGGAAGGAACCGCTGGCTTGGTAACTGACGTCGGCGGGGACGAGGGAGCCTGCGTGCCTGACGGCGAAGAAGGAGCCACCGATGGTGTCCCCTCCGCCGAATTTTGGCCGGAGTTCGTTGGGCCAGTGGAACATCCGGCCGCCGAGACCAGAAGCACTCCGGCGGTTGCGATGCTGACGCTCAGTGATGCAATGGAAGGGGACTTGCGCATGGTAAACCGTGAATTCGTTGGGGGTGGGTTTCCACCTACGAGCCTACCCCGATCGGACACAACAATGCCCCGGACAATTGCGTCAAGCAGTCGCCCGGGGCATCACCAAAGATCAGGCCGAGGCGCCCGCTGCGGCCTTCGCTGCTGCCGGAAGGGCATCGATGATCCGGTTCATCGCTGCGTCGTCATGGGCAGCGGAGAGGAACCAGGCTTCGAAGACGGACGGCGGAAGGTAAACGCCGGAGTCCAGCATGGAGTGGAAGAACGGGGCGTATCGGAAGCTATCCTGCCGCTGGGCGTCGTCGTAGTTGTGCACGCCGTGGGCAGAGGTTCCAAACGCAACCGAGAAGAGGTTGCCCGCCCGCTGGATGGAGTGGTCCACGCCGGCGTCATCAAGGGCGGAGGAGAGCGCAGCTGAGAGTTCCAGCGAACGGGCATCAACATAGGCGTAGACCTCAGGAGTTGCATTGGTCAACGTCGCCACACCTGCGGCCATGGCCACGGGGTTTCCGGACAGCGTACCGGCCTGGTAAACCGGGCCCACGGGAGCGAGGTAGTCCATGACGTCGGCACGGCCGCCGAGTGCCGCCGTCGGCAGTCCGCCGCCGATGACCTTGCCGAAGGTGAGCAGGTCCGGAGCCCAGCCTTCCTGGCGACCGGTCAATCCCCAGTAGCCGGCGTAGCCGGTACGGAAGCCGGTAAGGACTTCGTCGAGGATGAGGAGTGCACCGTGTTCCTTGGTGATGCGGGACAGGCCCGCGTTGAAGCCTTCGCCCGGAGTGACGACGCCCATGTTCGCCGGAGCCGCTTCCGTGATGACGGCAGCGATGTTTTGGCCGTGGGCAGCGAAGGCAGCCTCAACGGCAGCAAGATCGTTGTAAGGCAGAACCAGAGTCTCAGCTGCGGTGGCCTCTGTGACACCGGCAGAGCCGGGCAGTGCCAACGTGGCCAGGCCGGATCCTGCGGCTGCCAGCAGTCCGTCAAGGTGCCCGTGGTAGCAACCGGCGAACTTGATGATCAGGTTGCGGCCGGTGAAACCGCGGGCCAGGCGAACGGCCGTCATGGTGGCTTCGGTTCCGGTGGATACCATCCTCAAACGTTCCACGGCGGACACCCGGTCCTTGACGATCGCGGCAAGGTTGGCTTCATCCGGCGTGGAGGCTCCGAAGGAAAGGCCGCGGTCCACAGCTGCGTGAACGGCGTCGAGCACGGCGGGGTGGGCGTGGCCCAGCAGCGCCGGCCCCCAGGAGCACACCAGGTCTACGTATTCCTTACCGTCTGCGTCCGTCAGGTAGGCGCCCTTGGCGGACACCATGAACTTCGGGGTACCGCCCACTGACCCGAAGGCGCGTACCGGCGAGTTCACGCCGCCGGGCATCAGGGACCGGGCACGGTCGAACAGTTGATCGGACACGGGGGTGTTTGACGTCATGGTTCCTATTCTTTCAGTGATTCAGGAGCGGCATGGCCGCCGCCTAGGATGCAGCCAGCAGCTCAGCAACCCTCGGGGCCACCTCGGTGCCGTAGAGCTCGATGCAGCGCATCATGGACTGATGCGGCAAAGTTCCATTGCTGTATTTGAGGTCGAAGCGGTCCACACCGAGGTTTCGCTTGAGCAAGACAATTTTCTGCGCCACGGTTTCCGGGGAGCCAACGTAGAGGGCCCCTTCAGGGCCGCACATGGCATCGAACTCGCCACGGTTGCCCGGACCCCAGCCACGCTCGGCACCGATCCGATTGCGCTGTTCCAGCCAGTGCGGGAAGAGTTCCTCGCGGGCAGCCTCCTCCGTGTCCGCGATGTATCCGGGTGAGTGCGTTGCGATCTGCCGCATCGGATGGCCATACTTGGCCATTCCCTCACGGTACAGGTTGACGAGCGGGGCGAAGCGGCGGGGCTCTCCCCCAATAATGGCGAAAATGACGGGGTAGCCATATTCGGCGCAGCGCAGCACGGACTCGGGCGTTCCGCCGACGCCAATCCAGGCCGGCAGCAAGTGGTGCTGCAATTTCGGGTACACCTGCAGGCCGTTGACGTTCGGCCGGGTGCGGCCTTCCCAATGAACGGGCTTCTGCGCGCGCACCTTGTCGAACAGCTCCAGTTTTTCCTCGAACAGGACTTCGTAGTCCGCCAGGTCCAAGCCAAACAGGGGGAAAGACTCCACGAACGAACCCCTGCCGAGCATTACCTCAGCCCTGCCGTTGGACAACGCATCCACCGTGGCAAAGCGCTGGAAAACCCGGATTGGATCATCGGAGCTGAGCACGGTGACGGCCGACCCCAGACGAATCCGTGAGGTCACCGCGGCTGCCGCTGCAAGGAAGACCTCGGGCGCGGACACAGCGAAATCGCGGCGGTGGTGTTCCCCCACACCAAAGGCATGGATTCCGACGGCGTCAGCCAGCTTCGCTTCCTGCAGCAACTCACGCAGGACGCGCGCATGCTCCTTCGGGTTCCCATCGGCATCCACGCCGGCGTCGCCAAAAGTGTTCAGTCCGAGCAGGATCTCGTTGGCCCCCACCGGAGCGGTGGGGTCGGAGGAAACGGATGTCATCAGGACTCCTTCAGCCAGCCTGCCAGTTCGGAGGCCCAGTAGGTCAGGACGGTGTCTGCTCCGGCACGCTTGATGCCGAGGACGGATTCGGTAATGGCACCGCGCCTGTCGATCCAGCCGTTGGCCGCGGCCGCTTCGATCATGGCGTACTCGCCCGAGATTTGGTAGGCCGACACCGGCACCGGGCTCATGGCTGCGACGTCGGCCAGGACGTCCAGGTAACTCATTGCGGGCTTGACCATGACCATGTCGGCGCCCTCTTCGAGGTCCAGCTCAACTTCCAGGATGGCTTCCCGACGGTTGGCCGCGTCCATCTGGTAGGTCCGGCGATCGCCCTTGAGCTGGGAATCCACGGCCTCACGGAACGGGCCGTAGAAGGCTGACGCGTACTTGGCAGCATAGGCAAGAACGGCCGTGTTCTTGTGTCCGGATTCCTCAAGGGCTTGACGGATCACAGCGATCTGGCCGTCCATCATTCCTGACGGGCCCAGCACGTGGGCTCCGGCGTCGGCTTGGGCGACTGCCATCCGGCCATAGATCTCCAGCGTGGCGTCGTTGTCCACGTAGCCGTTAGCGTCAAGCACGCCGCAGTGGCCGTGGTCCGTGAATTCGTCGAGGCAAACGTCGCCCATGATCACCAGGTCATCGCCGACCTCGGCCTTGACGTCGCGGATGGCCTTGTTCAGGACGCCTTCAGGATCCAGCGACGCGGTGCCTTGCGCGTCGCGTACCGCGGGCACACCGAACAGCATGATGCCTCCGACGCCCAACTCCACGGCTTCCGCGGCCGCGCGCTTCAGGGACTCCGTGGTGTGCTGGACGACGCCCGGCATGGAGCTGATGGGACTGGGCTCGGTGAGGCCCTCGCGAATAAAGGCAGGGAGGATCAGGTCGGCGGGCGCCAAACGGTTTTCAGCAGTGAGCCTGCGCATTGCGGGTGTGGTGCGCAAGCGGCGCGGACGGTGGTTTGGAAAGCTCATTGCAGGTTCCCTTCATTAGCGAAAACAGATTCCAGGGCGGCCACGATGCCGTCCGGGGTTGGCTCTTTGGCGGTAGCTGCCACGGTGAGGCCGACGCGGGAGGCCTCTGCCGCCGTCGGGCGCCCGATGGCGACGAAGCGGCAGGTGCCCAGTGCAGGAAATAGTTGGGCTATGCGACGCACAGCGCTGGGAGAAGCAGCCACTAATGCGTCCAGAGTTCCTGCGTCAAGTGCGGTGCATGCCTCTTCAGGGCTCAGCGTTGTCGGCACGTCGGGGCCGGTAACCACGACGCCGGACGGAAGCTCCGATGTCAGGCGGAGTTCCGCCCGGGCAGGGTAATCGACGGTGTGGTAGGCGACAACGGACGTCACGTCCGCACCGCTGGCGGTCAAGCCTTCCCGCAGGCCGGGCGCGGCAATATCGGCCTGAGGCAGGAAGACCCGCCCATCGGATGCATCCCACACAGCAAGCAAACCCTCGGCCGACTGGACTTCCGCAGGCGCCAAGGCTACAGCGAGGCCGACGGATTCAAGGACCTGACGGGAGGAGGGGCCGATGGTGGCCACCTTCGTGCCGGCTGGGACAAGGTCCGCGAGGGCAGTGCCGCGCTGCGCAGCCTTCTCCAACAAAACCCGCACGGTAGTGGTGCTGCTGATCACAAGCCAGTCGAAGTCGCCAGCCACCAGACGGTCCAAGGCGGCGTCCAAGGGCGATTGGTCCACGGCCCTTTCAAAGTCGATAAGCGGCAGGACCAGTGGCTCCGCCCCCAAGTTACTCAGGAGCGACGCAAGTGGGCGCGCACGGTCGGCGCTCCTGGTGATCAGGACACGCCGACCGTTCAGCCCGTTCGATTCCTGCGGCTCAGGACGCGGCAAGGTCCGCGATCTCCGCGGCGCCGGCAGCGAGCAAGAGCTCCGCCACCTCGATGCCGAGCAACGTGGCGCCAACTTCCGTGAGGCCATCGGTGGCTTTCTTCTCGCGGACAGTCTTGGTGCCGTCCACGGCGCAGACGACTGCTTCCAGGTGCAGCATGCTGCCCTTGCGGAAGGCGTAGGCACCCACGGGCGCTGCGCAACCGGCTTCGAGCCTCGCCAGGACGGCGCGCTCGGCCGTTACGGCTAGGCGGGTGTCGTCGTCGTTCAGTGCCGCGAGGGCCTGTGCCAACACCCCGTTGGACCCTTCGGCGGAACCGGCCAAGCGAGGGGCGTCGTCGGTGCGGCATTCAATGGCCAACGCTCCCTGCCCGGGGGCGGGCAGCATGACGTCGGTTTCAAAGAACTCGCTGACTGTGTCCAACCGGCCCATCCGCTCCAAGCCCGCGGCGGCCAACACCACGGCGTCAAGGTCGCAGGACTTGCCGGGGACAACAACATCGGTGATGTTCCCCGGCAATCCCGGGACACGGCCAAGGCGCGTGTCCACGTTCCCGCGGATATCGAGTACATCAATATCCGGACGTGCAGCCCGAAGCTGCGCGGCACGCCGTGGCGAGCCGGTGCCGACTTTGGCGCCGCCCGGCAGTTCAGCGAGCGTCATACCATCACGTGCACAGAGAACGTCCCGGACATCCACCCGCTTGGGTGTTGCGGCGATACTCAGGCCGAGCGCGGCTCCCGTGGGCAGGTCCTTCAGGGAGTGCACAGCGACATCACAGGTGTCAGCCAGCAGGGCATCCCGCAGGGCAGCGACGAACACGCCTGTACCGCCCATCTGGGAAAGGGATCCGGTTTTGACGTCGCCCTCGGTCTTGATGTGCACGAGCTCCACCGGGAAGCCGCCCACGGCAGCCAACTGGTCCGCTGTTTGCTGCGTCTGCGTCAGGGCAAGTTTGCTCGCCCTGGTGCCGATGCGAACAGTCACTTGGCAGCCTCCGGAGCGGGGTAGGCGTCGTGGCCGATACCGATGCCGGCGCCAACTTCGGAGATGACGGGTTTTGCCCCGCGGAAGTTCTCGCAGCAGTTGGGACGGCAGACGTCGTACCAGGGGCCAAGGTCCGTAACGTGGGGACGCTCGGCGATGTTGTTTTCCACCGTGCGTTCGCAGATCAGGTCCACCAGGCCGGACACGAAAGCCGCGTGCGTGCCCGGGGTGGGAACACGGGTGGCCTCGATGTCCAGGTTCTTGCAGGTTTCCAGAGCCTCAGTGTCCAGGTCCCAGGCAACTTCCATATGGTCGCTGACAAAGCCAAGGGGAACGATGACCACACCGCGGACGCCTTCGGGGGCGATCTCCTCAAGGTGGTCATTGATGTCCGGTTCAAGCCAGGGAATGTGCGGCGCGCCCGAGCGGGACTGGTACACGAGGTCCCAAGCCACGTTCGGTGCCACGGCGTCCATGATGGCTTTGGCATTGGCAAGGTGCTGTGCAGCGTAGGCGGAACCTTCCGCAAATTCGCGCGGCTCGTCTTCTGACCTGCCTGCGGCCTCTGCATCCCGGGTAGGAATGGAGTGGGTGGCGAACAGCACTCGAATCTTCGAATCCGGGTCGGCTTCGCCTGCCGCGGCGAGCTTCCCACGGATCTCCTCCAGGCCTGCGGCGGTGCCCTCAAGGAACGGCTGGACTACGCCGGGGTGGTCGAAGTACTGGCGGATCTTGTCCACCTCAAGCTTGCCGTCCAAACCGGTTTCGGTCAGCGCGATACCAATGTCTTCACGGTACTGGCGGCAGCTGGAGTAACAGGAGTAGATGCTGGTGGTGAGCATCAGGATCCGGCGGTGTCCGGCGTCGTAAGCGTCCTGCAGGACCGGGGCGATGTACGGGTCCCAGTTCCGGTTGCCCCAAAGGACGGGCAATTCGATCCCCCGCTGTGCCAGTTCAGCCTCGATCGCGGCCTTCAGCTCACGGTTCTGCTGGTTGATGGGGCTGATCCCGCCGAAGGCGCGGTAGTGGTGCGAGACCTCTTCGAGGCGCTCGTCCGGGATGCCGCGGCCACGGGTCACGTTGCGCAGGAAGGGAATCACGTCGTCCTGGCCTTCAGGACCACCAAAGGATGCCAGCAGCACGGCGTCGTAGTGTTTGGCTTCCTGGCGGCCACGCTCCGTGACGGCGTTCGGTTCCGTGGTGATAACAAGCTCAGTCATGCCAGAACCTCGGCAATCTCGGCAGCCGAGACGCGGCGGCCGGTGTAGAAGGGGATCTCTTCGCGGACGTGGTGGCGCGCTTCGGTGGACCGCAGGTGGCGCATCAGGTCCACGAGGTCCACCAGTTCAGGTGCTTCGAGGCCGAGGATCCATTCCCAGTCACCCAGGGCAAACGACGAAACAGTATTGGAAATGACCTGCGGGAATTCGCGTCCAAGCAGGCCGTGGTCACGGAGCATCTTGCCGCGCTCGTCCGTGGGAAGCAGGTACCACTCGTAGGAGCGCACGAACGGGTAGACGCAGAGCCAGGTGCTGGGCTCGACACCCCGCGCGTAGGCGGGTACATGGCTCTTTGCGAACTCGGCTTCACGGTGCACGCCCATGGCGGACCATACGATTTCGGTTCCCGCAAAGAGCTTGCTGCGGCGGATGGAGCGGACGGCGGACTGCAGTTCCTCCGGCTTGGGCCCGTGGAGCCACACCATGATGTCAGCGTCCGAGCGCATGGCCGAGACGTCATAGCTGCCGCGGAGGATCACGCCGCCCTCCGCGAGCTTCTCCGCAAGGGCTTCGAATTCCTGGACAGCATCGCCGCTGCGCAGGACGTCGGCCGAGCGCTTGAAGACCGTCCACAGCGTGTAGAACTGTTCTTCGGTTTCAGCAGTTTTAGTGACAGATTCGGCAGAAGTGTGGCTCATGGTTCAAGTTTGCCCCGTGCCAGCCGCTAAGTCGAAACGGATCAGTTCTACAAGGCGTAGAAGTGATGTAAATCACTCAGCAAGCGGTCTGTCGGCGCGTACCGCAGCAAGTTGCGCCCGCGTATCAGCCACTACTGCGGCAAGGCCGTTTCCGGCCAACCAGCCGCCCACCACGGTAAGTCGGTCCACAGCGGCGCACATCTGGCGTACTTGCGCCACGCGCTGTTTGTGACCGACGGCGGCGAACGGCAAGGCGCCCGCCCACCGCACCACATCCCAGCCAACGATGTCCGTCCGCGACACCGGTACCGTCAGCAGCGCGGAAGCGTCTTCCAAGGCAGCGGCCAACAGCGATGCATCATCCAAGACAAGATCCGCTCCCCCGTCCGCCTCTTCGCGTCGACCATAGGAGAGACGCAAAACGTGCGTGCCGGGACCAGCTTCGTCAGCCAGCCAATCCCACTTGGCCGTTGCATGTGTTAGGGCCTTGGCCTTGATCCCCGGGGTTTCAGGTGCCACCAGGATCCCCGTCCCCCGCGGCCTGCCATCGAGCTGGGGCAAGTCCACCACTATCGTCACAAGGCTCACCAGCGGTCCGGGAGCCGGGCGGAGGCTGGACAGCTCAGGCAAGGACTTCTCCAGCAGCCCAACGGCTGCTGGACCGTCCAGCGCAACCACCAAACGCCCGGCGTCGTACGTGGCATTCCCGGCGGTGACCCGCCAACCCTCCGGGGTCTTCACGACGTCGTCGGCGTGTTGACCGGAGAGCAACTCAACTCCGCGTTCCCGCAGGTCCGCTACCAGCGCGTCCACCAGGGTGTTCATTCCACCCTTCAAGCCCGCGACGGCGGACCCCGCTTTAACCGGACCCGACGCGGAGCCGTTGGCGGTTTTGCGTTGAGCCGCTACCGCGGCAGCGAGAGAGCCGTGAGCACGGAGTCCCGCGCGCAGGCCCGGCGCGACCATGTCAACATCCAAGAGTGCAGGGTCCGCCGAGTGAACGCCACCCACCACCGGCGAAACAAGCCGTTCAAGGACTCTCTTGCCCATGCGGGCACGAACCAAGGAGGAAACGCTGGTGACCTCCGAGGACGTTCCAACAGAGGCAGGGAGCCAGCGGTCCAAAGAGGCCCTGATTGCTCCGGCGAGGCCCAAAGACCGCCGTACCTCGGGGTCCCAGGGGTTCGCAGGAATCCCAAGCACTCCCGTTTTTGGGAGCTCTTGCGGGCCGTCCGGCAGTTGCACCCAGGCACCTCCCGGGTGCGGGGCCACGATCCGGTCCGCCAGTCCAAGCTCACGCGCGAGGTCGGCCACAGCTGTGGACCGTGTGGCGAACGACTCCGCCCCGCTGTCCAACTGCAGCCCGGCAACAACATGGCTTCCTACGCAGCCGCCCCAGGTGTTGCTCGCCTCGAGGACAGTGACGTCCGAACCGGCAGCGGCCAGTTCCCGCGCGGCGATCAGGCCTGAGATGCCGCCGCCCACTACGACGGCGGTTGGCCGTGCAGCGTTTGCCTTGGGCGTTGAGTGTCCCCCGCGCACTGCTCCTACTCCGTGGGGATGGAGTGGATGAGTTCCACGACGCGCGTCAGGACCGTGGGATCCGTTTCGGGAGGAACTCCGTGGCCAAGGTTCAGGACGTGGCCGGGGGCATGGGAACCGGCGGAGATGACCTCACGAACGTGGGCTTCAAGGACCTCCCACGGGGCAGATAGAAGAGCGGGGTCGATGTTGCCCTGCAGCGGCACGGTCCCACCGAGTCGACGGTTGGCCTCGTCCAGGGGCAGCCGGTAGTCGACGCCCACAACGTCCACGCCGACGTCACGCATGGCAACCAGGAGTTCGGAGGTGCCGGTGCCGAAGTGGATCAACGGCGCCCCGAGTCCGCGGACATGGTCAAGCGCGCGGGTGGATGCCGGCGCCACGTACTTGGTGTAGTCAGCCAGGCCCAGGGATCCGGCCCAGGAGTCAAACAGCTGCGCTGCCGAAGCCCCTGCCTCAAGTTGGGCCTGAAGAAACATGCCGGAGGTATCGGCAGCCCAGTTGGCCAGTGCGGCCCACGTCTCGGGATCGGCGTGCATCATGGTCCGCGGGCCGAGGTGGTCACGCGAGGGCTTCCCTTCAACCATGTAGGCCGCAAGGGTGAAGGGTGCACCGGCAAAGCCGATAAGCGGTGTCCTTCCGAGTTCGGCAACCGTCAGGCGGACGGCTTCACGGATGGGCTCGAGGGCCTCCCAGGTCAGCGTGGGCAGGGCAGCAACGTCGGCTGCCGTCCGGACCGGCTTGTCCAAGACGGGTCCGACGCCGGGGACGATGTCCACGCCGACACCCGCCAGCTTCAGCGGAATGACGATGTCCGAGAAGAAGATGGCGGCGTCCACATCGTGACGGCGAACAGGTTGGAGGGTGATCTCGGCGGCGAGTTCCGGGCGGAGGCAAGAGTCCAGCATGGCCACGCCCTCCCGCACCTTCAGGTACTCAGGCAGGGAACGGCCGGCCTGGCGCATGAACCAGACTGGCCTGCGGGACGGTGTGCCACCGCGGTACGCCGTGATCAGCGGGGAGTCCGAGGTGCGACCATCCTTCAGCGGGTGGTTGGCGTCGAGGGTTCCCGCCGGGGCGTTGGAGGCCGTACTGTTGGATGCTGCCGCGCTAGAAGTCATGCCTTCGATTGTGCCGAAAATCGGGGGCAAAAGATAACGACAAGCTGTCACGTCGCGCCCCGCCCGGGCCGTTGTGGCCGGGATCACTCACTTGCGTGTGGATCGCCACGGCGCCACATTGTTCTACCGGGCTACGAAAAAGCTATGATTGGGGTGCTGTGGTTCTTTTCTCATTGGTGGCTACACACGCCGACATCGACCTCGAAACTGTCGCTCAGTTGAGCAACGGTTCCTCTGAGCTTGCCTCGGCAGCCCTGACGGACTCCTCTGTGGTCTCCGGTGCGGTGGTCCTTGCCACGTGCAACCGTTACGAGGTTTACGGCGAAACTGCCAACGGCGCCGACCTTGAGGCAGCCCGTTCGGCCCTCGTGTCACAGATCAGCGAACTCAGCGGCCTCAACGAGCAACTCGTCTCCCGATCCTTTGCCACCCACACTGGCCCGGACGTCACCCGGCACCTCTTCGCCGTGAGCGCCGGACTGGATTCAGCCGTGGTGGGTGAGCGTGAAATTGCAGGCCAGGTTCGCCGGGCACTGATCACGGCCCAGCAGGAAGGCACCGCCAGCTCCGGCCTCGTGCGTCTCTTCCAGGCAGCGTCGAAGACCGCCAAGGACGTAGGCGCGCAAACCGCCCTCGGCTCGCGTGGGCTTTCGATCGTCTCGGTCGCACTGGACCTCGCCACTGACCTCGCCGAAAATGACGACTGGTCCACCAAGAAAGTGGTTGTGTTCGGAACCGGGGCCTACGCCGGCGCTACCATGTCGCTTCTCCGTGAGCGCGGCTGCACGGATGTTTCTGTTTATTCTTCTTCCGGCCGCGCCGAAGGCTTCGTCGCAACACGCGGCGGAACAGCGCTCGACGCCGACACTCTTCCCCCTGCCGTTGCCGCGGCTGACGTCATGATCGGCTGCAGCGGTTCCGACAACCGGGTGGAGGCCGCAGATCTAGCCCGTGTCCGGGCGAATTCGGGCAAACCCCTGATCGCTATCGACCTCGCCCTTACCCATGATTTCGATCCTGCAGTGGGCGAACTCGACGGCGTTGAACTCCTGACGCTCGAATCCGTACGGCTCGCTGCGCCTCAGGAACAGGCAGAGTCACTCTCGCAAGCCAGCGCAATCGTCAACGGCGCTGCCACATCATTCGAGTCCGAACGCGAAGCCCGCTCCGTGGACACCGCCATCGTGGCGCTCCGCCGCCACACCATGAACGTCCTGGACGCGGAAATGGAAAAAGTCCGCGCCCGCCACGGTTGTACTGCCGCTGCCGAAGAGGTGGAGTTCGCTTTGCGCCGGATGGTCAAGCAGCTCCTGCACATCCCCACCGTCCGTGCCCGCGAACTCGCAGCCAACGGCCAGCAGGATGACTATGTTGCCGCGCTCGAGGCCCTCTACGGTATCCAGGTGGAACAGCCCCAGGCTGTTGCCCCGGCCGCCGAGTGCCCGGTGGATCACGAGCAACTCCGCTCCGAAAGCGCCTGACCGCCCTCCTCTGCTACTTGGGCGCCCACCCCTCCGCTTAGTAGACGGGCTTTTGCGGCTCCACATCCCGCACCCAGGCGAGAATACCGCCGTCGAGATGGCTGACGCGGGTGTAGCCAGCCTTTTGCGCCGCCTCCAGAACGGCAGCCGAGCGCGTGCCTGCCTTGCAGTGGAACACAATGTCTTTGTCCTGCGGCAGCTCCACCCACGCCTCGCCGGAGAGGATGCGACCCTGCGGAATGAGGCGGGAACCGTCGATGCTGACGATGCTGTGCTCCCCGGACTCACGGACGTCCACGAGTTCGAAGTCCCGCTCCCCCGACTCCCGCTCAGCAATCATGGCGGCGAGCTCCTTGGCCGAAACAGTGTGATCCTGGTCCGTGGCCGCAAGTGGCGTCACGCCGCAGAATGCCTCATAGTCGGTCAGTTCCGTGATGGGTTCGGCTTCAGGGTCCTTGGAGACCTTGATCTCGCGCCAACTTCCACCCAAGGCGTCGAACAGCGCCACCCGGCCCAGCAATGTACGCCCGACGCCGGTGATCAGCTTAACGGCCTCCGTCACCATGAGCGATCCAACCGCGGCGCACAGCATGCCGAACACGCCACCCTCACCACAGGACGGCACGGAGCCGGCGGGAGGAGCTTCAGGATAGAGGTCCCTGTAGGTGGGACCGTGTTCGGCCCAGAAGACGCTCACTTGGCCGTCGAACCGGAAGATGGAGCCCCAGACGTAGGGCTTACCGAGGATGGCAGCGGCGTCGTTTACGAGGTACCTCGTGGCAAAGTTGTCGGCGCCGTCCAGGATGAGGTCATACTGCGCAAACAGCTCCAAGGCATTGGAAGAGTCGAGCCGGATGTCATGCAGGACAACGTTGACCAAGGGGTTGAGCTCGGCGATGGCGTTGCGTGCGGATTGGATCTTGGGCGTGCCCACGTCCTTCACGCCATGGATGACCTGGCGTTGCAGGTTGCTGAGGTCCACCACGTCGTCGTCCACGATGCCGAGGGTCCCTACACCGGCGGCAGCCAAGTACAACAACGCAGGAGAACCAAGTCCGCCTGCTCCTATGACGAGGACTTTGGCATTCTTAAGCCTGCGTTGGCCCAGGGCGCCAATTTCAGGAATGATGAGATGCCGGGAGTATCGCTCCACCTCTGCCGGCGTGAGTTCGGCGGCCGGTTCAACGAGGGGCGGCAGGACAGCGGGCGCAGCAGTGTGGGCAGCAACAATTGAGGCCATACCCCAATGTATGCCTGCCGATGCCGCCCGGTCATATTACCCCCCGGTAGAGTAGTCATAACTGCAAAGGAAAGGCGGCAGACTGTGGCTGACGGCACACGGGCAAACGATGGGGCACCGGCCAAGCAGGAACGGGCAGGTACAACGCGTTCACCAAGGTTGCCGCGGGACGAGCGCCGCGCACAGTTGCTGAACGCGGCATTGGAAGTTTTCGTCTCCAACGGTTTCCACGGGGCGGCCATGGACGAAATCGCAGAAGCTGCCCACGTGAGCAAACCAGTGCTTTACCAGCACTTCCCGTCCAAGCGTGAGCTTTATATGGCCCTTTTGGACAGCCACTTGGCAACCCTGACGCAGCTGATGCTCGACGCCCTGAACTCCACCACGGACAACAAGGAACGCGTCAAGGCCGTCATGCGCGCCTACTACAGGTTCATTGCCGACGACGACCAAGCACACCGCCTGGTATTCGAGTCGGACCTCATTAACGACCCCGACGTCAGCTCGCGTTTGGAGACTTTCAACAAAACCTTTGCTGACGCCGTGGCCCACGTCATTGCCGAGGACACCAAGCTGCCCCCGCTTGAAGCGCAGCTTCTTGGGCGTGGTTTAGCCGGAATGGCGCAGGTCAGCGCCCGGTATTGGCTTGAAACGGATGGAAACCTGGACCTCGATGTGGCCAGCGATCTGATCTATCGTTTAGCTTGGCGCGGAATCAGTCGATTCCCCAAAGAGTCCTAGGCTACAAATAGAGGACTGACTTAACCCTTGATTGGCTTGGAGGCCTTGCTGTGGAAGTAAAGATCGGCATTCAGAACGTTGGCCGTGAGATCGTGCTCGAATCCTCTTTGGATGCCGACGCGGTTGCCAAGATCGTGGCCGAGGCCGTGACCAAGGGCTCCGAACTTCGCCTTACGGACGAGAAGGGCCGCCAGATCATCGTTCCCGGCAACGTCCTGGGCTACGTGGAGATCGGCGCCGAGGAAGTTCGCCGCGTAGGCTTCGGCGCCCTCTAGCCCAGCCCCACGTCTCGTCGTCCGCTAAGGAGTTTTCATGCTTTCTCTCGTCGTGGTGGTTTTGGCCACCATTGCCACCGGATTCATCGTGTGGGCCAACGACAAGCGGCACGGCAAATACGGGATCGCGCTGCCTGCCGGCGTCTCAGCAGCTGTCGGCACCCTGAGCTGGATCGCATTCATCAGCGCCGGGTTGGGCTACCAGCCTGGCGCCACATGGATTCCGTGGGTCCTGCCGATTGTTCTCGGCACTGTTGCGGCGGTTGCCGTGGTGCTCTTCTTGGGCCGGACCCGGACGAAGCACGATACTGCGGCGCTCACCAAGGCGCTGCGGCTTTGAGGCGCGAGATGGCAGTTAACACCAATGGTCGAGCTTGGGATTGGTGTTAATTGCCATCTCGGCTCTTCACGACGCCGGATACCGCTCAGGCTGCGCGGCTGCACCTATATTTGCGGCCGCTTCGCTGACAGCGGTGGCAGCGGCAACGTCACGTTTGGTCACCTGGCCGCCCGCATCGTGGGATACGTAGCGGAGAAAAACCCTGTTGTAGCGCCACTCCAGGTCCGGATGATGATTTTGATCCTCGGCGATTTCTCCAACCGCGGCGATGAGTGCAAGCGCGTCCGCCGCCGTCGAGGTTTTATAGACAGTCACCAGGCCACCCTGGTACTTCCAGTCCGGCAGGTCCCCGAGAGCAGCGTTGATGGCCGCTTGAGTCAGTTGGTCTTCCGTGCCTGCCATGACTGCTCCTTCATCAGAGGAACTCTGCCCGGCCCTCCATCGCCGAGGATGCGAGCGCGTGCTCCCGCCGTGGAATCCGGCCTGCCTGCTTGGCCAGCCTACCGGCGATCACAGCATGTTTGAAGGCTTCGCCCATCTGCACCGGGTTCTGCGCCCGTGTTACAGCTGTGGCTAGCAGGACGGCGTCGCAGCCCAACTCCATGGCCAAGGCAGCATCGGAAGCTGTCCCGATCCCCGCATCGAGGACCACTGGTACAGAGGCTCGGGACACTATCAGCTCAATGTTGTGCGGGTTCAGGATGCCAAGGCCGGTCCCAATGGGCGATCCCAAGGGCATCACTACTGTGGCACCCAGATTCTCAAGCCTCAGCGCCAGGACGGGATCGTCATTGGTGTAAGCGAAAACCTTGAAGCCACGGTTGACCAGTTGTTCCGTTGCGTCCACCAGTTCCACGGCGTCGGGAAGGAGTGTGTGTTCGTCGGCAATGACTTCCAGCTTCACCCAATCGGTTTCCAATGCCTCCCGAGCCAGTTCAGCGGTCATCACGGCGTCCTTGGCAGTGAAACAGCCCGCCGTATTGGGCAGCACGCGGATGTTGTGGTCCACCAGCAGCTGGAACAGCGATCCGGTTTCGGCGGGCGAATAGCGGCGCATCGCCACTGTGGTGAGCTCCGTTCCCGAAGCAAGGAGCGCAGAACCCAAGCCGTCCAGGCTGGGCGCACCGCCGGTACCCATGATCAGGCGGGACCCAAATTCGACACCGTCGATCACCAAGGAATCGGTACGGACCTCAATGTTTGCTGTTGTCATGATTCAGCCTCCTTGGACTGCAGTGACGAGTTCGAGTTCATCTCCGTCGGCGAGTGCCGTCGCGGCCCATTGGCTGCGCGGCACTACCTCGGAATTACGGGCGACGGCGACTCCCAGCTTCCCGCCATCGGCTGCCTGTCCGCGGGGGTCCAGGACGCGACCGGTGATGGCCGTGACGAGAGTGCTGACGGATGCGTTGTCCTCCACTGCGTGATCGGATCCGTTGAGTTTGATGTTCATGCTGTTTCCTTGGTGGGAGCGTGTACAGCTGGCGTGAGGCCCCGGTGTCCAGAGGCGTTTGCGGCGAATCGATCGGGTCGGAAATGCACCCATCGGGGGTCGACCGAATCGTTGATCAGTTCCCCCACGATCCTGGCGGTTACCGGATTCAGGAGGACGCCGTGGCGAAAGAATCCCGTCGCGATTACCAGACCTGCAATGTCGCCGTCGGAACCGGTGACCCGTCCGAGCAGCGGTGCGTTGTCCGGAGTCCCAGGGCGGGCGCGGGCGGTTGCTTCCAAGAGTTCCAGTTCCGCTACTGCGGGGACCAATGCTTGGGCATCCCTCAGCAATTGGTAAACGCCACCCGCCGAGACCGCGTTGGAAGAGGCTGACAACCCGTCTTCGCGTTGCGTGGCTCCAATCACCACAGTTCCGTCGTCCCGGGGCACGATGTACACAGGCACCCCACGAACCATCCCGCGAACAGTTGACGTGAGCAAGGGCATGAGGTGCCCGGGGACGCGTAGCCGAAGGATGTCGCCATATACCGGCCTCACCGGAAGGCTCAGGCCATCAGGGAGACCGGAGAGTTGGGACGCCCCGAGCCCGTTGGCCACCACCGTTTCTCCGGCGTGAACGGTGACTCCTGAGTCCAGCGCCACGCCGGTGACACGCCCGCTTTCCCACAGCAAACCGCGCGCCCGGGAAGCAACTGCGAATCCGTCATCGGCGTCCGGCACCCAGGAACTGTCACTTGGCGAGTGGGCTGCCAGTCCTGCCAGGAGGCATGCCGCGAGATTCCTCGGATCGACTTGGTGGTCGGCAGGGATGTCAAAAGCACAGGAGATCTGCGGGCTGAGGAACGGCTCCCGTTGCCTCGCGTCCCGCAGAGCGATAGGTTCGACTTCCAGGCCAGCCGCAAGCTGGACCGACCTTAAGTCTGCGAGCGCCCTGCGGTCGGCTGCATCGGCACCCACGGCGAGGGTCGGCGTCGTGCGATATCCACTGTCCCCTCCCCCCGGGTGCAGGCCGTCCGCGAAGGAGGGCCAGAGCCGGGAAGACTCGAGCATCAAGTCAAGAAGATCTTCTTCCTGGTGGTGCAGTTCGCTGACGGGTGCAAGCATGCCGGCAGCGGCAAACGTCGCGCCGGACGCGGGCGCTGGATCGATGAGGGCAACTGAACGGCCAAGTCGTCGGGCTTCGTGCGCGATGCCGAGGCCGATGACGCCGCCACCAATGACGGCCACGTCTGCCTGGATGGCAGTATGGCGGGGATCTGCCATGCGTTTCCTTCCCTACGCCGGTACTAGCCGGATCAGGTCAAGCGGTCGGCGCTGAAGCCCTCTCAGCCGGACAGTCATATGACGAACGTCGCGGCTCCCGCAGTACGTGCCCAGTTTAGAGGAACTACTCTGGTTTCCATGACCCAGCCTGATGCCCTCGCCTCCGCCCGCCTTTACCTGTGCACCGATGCCCGTAAACGGCAGGGCGATTTTGAAGACTTTGTGGACGCCGCTTTTGAAGGCGGCGTGGACATCATCCAACTCCGCGACAAGGCACTGGAAGCTGCGGAGGAACTGGATATTTTGGCCGTCCTGCGGAGCGTGGCACAACGGCGTGGTCGGCTCTGGGCAGTCAACGACCGGGCCGATGTTGCCAGTATTTCCGGGGCTCCCGTATTCCACATCGGCCAGAAGGACCTGCCCTTGACGGCCGCCCGCACCCTCTTGCCGAACGTCACCGGCATCGGCCTTTCCACCCACACACCCGGACAAGTCGACGCTGCAATCGCCACCTCCCAAGGTCCCATGGGACTGGATTATTTCTGTGTGGGTCCGGTCTGGGCAACACCCACCAAACCCGGCCGCGAAGCCGTCGGTCCGGATCTGGTCACATATGCCGCGGAAGCGTGCAAGCGTTCAAGCAACGGTGTGACGCTCCCCTGGTTTGCCATCGGTGGCATCGACCTCAGCAACGTTGAACAGGTAGTGGCCGCGGGAGCCAGCCGGATCGTCGTCGTCCGTGCCATCACCGAGGCGACGGACCCGACGGCGGCAGCAAAGTCGCTGCTGCAAGCGCTCGACACCGTCTAGCGAAAGTCAGGCAGCCAGGCGGTTACGCGGTCAGGCCAAGGCCTGTCATCCGGCGCGCGTGCTTATCAGCGAGTTCCGTCGTCAGCCTTTTGACCGCAGCACGCGCGTCCCCACCACTCTTTAGCGTTGGGCCCAGCAGGGGGTGCTCCATGCCGACGCGCTGCGCCTGCGTCAAGGCTTCTCCCACCAAGCGGCGGCCCCACAACGCCAGCCGCGAGGCCAGGCGCGGGTCATCGGCCAAGGCCCGTCTCAGCAGGACGCGAAGGACTTCCGTTGCCTGATCGGGGGAAGCCACACGCTCAACGAAATGCTGCGTTGTTGGGTCGAGGAACATGGAGACGGCCCTGTAGAAGTCCGATGACACAGTATCGATGACATAGGCCTTCATCAAGGACTCGAACCAGTCCCCCGGTTTGGTGCGCTCATGGAAATGATCAAAGGAGCGCTGAAACGGCAGCATGGCTTGTTCGGGATCGACACCCATCTCGGACAATCGGTCGCTGAGGAGGGCAAAGTTGCCGTAGGCCCCGACGGCGATCTTCCCGAGCACCGACCTGTCGTGAAGCGTGGGTGCATAGCGGGAATCAAGGGAGAGCCGCCCGAAGGCGGACAGCTCGCCATATGCCATGGCTCCGAGCAACTCCGTGGAGAGTTGCCCCGCAGAGATTGCGACGTCCGGGGAAGTGCCCATGATCCAAGATTATCCCTGGCCGTCCACAACCTCCTCGAAGCCGGGTTCCTGCTTCCAGCGCCACTCCTACTAGGCTGGCTCGAAGTGAGTTGACTGCCGCATGCCCGCATGACGCAAGTCCTCCTCCTCGCACCCACTTCACCGAAGGATCATTAATGAGTCACCCGAGTTACCCGCCCTCGCCCCAGAACGAGGCCGGAGCAGGAGTTCCACCGGTCCCCTCAGGCCCCTCCACCTTTGCAGGCCAGTTCCAGGGTGGAGCCCCGACCGGTTACCAACCCGGGCCGGATTTCGGTCCCTACGGAACCCCGGGAGCAGGTGCTCCGGCCAAGTCCTTCATGACCACCTGGATTCTGTCGCTGCTCCTGGGTGGCCTTGGTGTCGACCGCTTTTATCTGGGCAAGATCGGCACCGGTGTGGCCAAGCTGCTCACCGCGGGCGGCTTCGGTATCTGGTCCATCGTGGACCTCATCATCACGCTGACAGGAAACGCGCGGGACAAGCAAGGCCGTCCGCTGGTGGGTTACCCGGAGAACAAGAAGAAGGCGTGGATCATCACCGTCGTCGTCTGGTTTGCCGGCCTGATCCTCGGAATCGTGTCCACGGTGTTGTCGTTGACTCTAGTGGCTGCTGCGGTCCAGCAGGGCCGAACCACACCTGTCGCGCCGCTCCCTTCGGCCAGCCAGGGGCCGCTGTTGCCGTCTTCGGGAACTGCCAGCGAGGCGAACTCCTTCACTGTTAACGTCGATGACAGCACCACAGTGAAGGTCGGCGTCGTTGACTCCCTTTACACCAAAGAAATTCCCTCCATGTCATACATGAAGCCCGCCAACGGAGGTTTCCTCGTCCTGGAGGTCTCCTGGGAGACACTGACGGGGACGAGCTTCGCCGCGTCAACGAACTTCGAGGCCTACGATGCTGACGGCAAAAAGGGAGAACTGCTTTTCCTCGAGGAAGGACTGGGGAGCCTGCCCATGGGCACTGTTGCCCCTGGAGAAGTGCAGCAGGGAGTTATCGCGTTTGACGTCAAGAATGGCCCCACCACCATTGTGGTCACCGATGTCTATGGCGATGAAGCCGCAACCTTCACGCTGACACCTCCGCCGGGCCAGTAGCCCCGGCCACATACGTGCTTCGAGAAATAACCCGCCATCCCTCACGGACGGCGGGTTTTTTCGCCAGGGCGTCCAAGACTATCGGCCCATTTCGGGCTAACCTGATTTTCGTGTCACATCATAGGATTGCGCCCAACGTCGACGATTCGTCTGACCAGCTCGCCGCGGCCCTTGCCGCCCTGAGGACAGAGCTGGAACTCCCTGGCGAGTACCCGGCAGCGGCCGTTCAAGAGGCCCGGGAGGCAGTGGAGACCCTCGAGTTGCCGGTCCAGGACCTGCGGGACATACCTTTTGTAACCATCGACCCTGCTACGTCCACCGACTTGGACCAGGCACTGTTCATTGAGCGGGCCGGTGACGGATACAAGGTCTTCTATGCCATCGCCGATGTTCCGTCCTTCGTGGCGCCCGGTGGTGCGCTGGATACCGAAACGCGTCAGCGCGGGCAGACGTTCTACGCCCCTGACGGCCGGATCCCGCTGCATCCGGAGGTCATCAGCGAGAACGCCGGCAGCCTGCTGGCTGACCAGGACTGCAGTGCTTTTGTCTGGGACTTCGACTTGGACGCGGATGCTGAAGTGCTTGCCGTCACCGTTGCCCGCGCCGCCGTGCGCAGCAGGGCAAAGCTGAGCTACAAGGGGGCCCAACAGCAGATCGACGACGGTACTGCCCCACCGGTTCTTCAGCTCCTCAAAGAAGTGGGACTAAAGCGCGTCGAACTGGAACGGCAGCGCGGCGGCGCGAGCCTCAATATGCCGGAACAGGAAATAGTCCAAGCGACCGACGGCGGCGGGTACAGGATCGCTGCTGCCCCGTCCCTGCCGGTTGAGGACTGGAACGCGCAGATCTCCCTCATGACCGGCATGGCCGCCGCGCAGATGATGCTCGATGGAAAAGTGGGCATCCTGCGCACCATGCCCGCACCTGACGATCGGTCACTACTTCATTTCAAGCGGCAGACGTCTGCACTCGGCAAGCCCTGGGATGGCCAAGTCACCTACGGCGAATACCTGCGGACCCTGGACGCATCCGATCCCAAACAGCTGGCCATCCTGCACTCGGCCGGAACGTTGTTCCGGGGCGCCGGCTACACCCCCTTTGACGGCGATGTGCCAGCCAACGTGATCCAAGCAGCCATCGGGGCGCCCTATGCGCACACCACAGCACCCTTGCGACGCCTCATTGATCGCTTTGTCCTTGTGATCTGCGAAGCGCTCAGCAATAACCACGACATCCCGGCGTGGGCGCGTGAGGCCCTCCCCTCATTGCCCGAGATCATGGCATCCTCAGACCAGCTGGCCGGACGCCTTGAGCGCTCGGCGCTGGACACCGTGGAAGCGGCGCTCGTGGCCAACCACATCGGCCAGGAGTTCGAGGCTGTGGTCATTTCCGGTTCCAAACCGTCCAACGGTAACGCCAGAGGAAACGGGAACGGCAATGGAAACGGGAACGGGAACGGACCCTTTGGCGTCATCCAAATTGCAGACCCTGCCGTTACGGCCCGATGTGACGGCGAAATGGAGTCCGGAACCAAGGTTCGGGTGCGCCTGTTGAAGGCAGATATCGCGAGCCGGGAGATCAGGTTCGAGCTGCTGCCCTGACGCCGTTCATCCGCCGATCCGGGGTTTCCGCCCCCCAGAGGATAGACTGGGCTTGTAGTAATGGATGCCCGGTCGTTGATTCAGTTAATTTTTGAACTCAACAAGCCCGCCCCTACGCGATCTTGAGATGTACCAACTGGTCACCAGTGCCAGTACTTAGATAGCCCGCGATCGGCTTCCACTGGACTTGCTTGCGCGCCCGTTCGTGCTCCGGTACGGCTCCGCCGCCGCCGTTGAGCATGCAGCGCCAATGCCCAAATGAATAAGGAAACTCCCTGTGAGTGAATTGCATACCCACGAAGTCTTGACCGACTCCACCGGAACCGAATCCATTGAACCCGAGGAAACGATCATCTCGGATGAGACGCCCCACGAGATCGAAGAGAAGTCGTTCGCTGACTTTAATGTCCGCGCCGACATCGTTGAGTCCTTGGCCGACGCTGGAATCACCCATCCCTTCCCCATCCAGGCCATGACCCTCCCGGTCGCCTTGAGTGGCCACGACATCATCGGCCAGGCCAAGACCGGTACCGGCAAAACGCTTGGCTTCGGCATTCCTGCCCTGCAGCGCGTCGCCGGACGGGATGACGCGGGCTACGCAAAGCTTGCTGTCCCCGGCGCCCCCCAGGCCCTGGTCATCGTCCCCACGCGTGAACTTGCCGTGCAGGTGGCCAACGACCTCCAGACCGCATCACGGAAGCGCAACGCCCGCATCGCCACGATCTACGGCGGCCGTGCCTACGAGCCCCAGGTTGATGCCCTGCAGAAGGGCGTCGAAATCGTAGTCGGCACGCCTGGCCGGCTGATCGATCTCTACAAGCAGAAGCACCTCAGCCTCAAGAACGTCAAGATGGTGATCCTTGACGAAGCCGATGAAATGCTGGACCTCGGCTTCCTCCCGGACGTTGAGACCCTGATCGCCGGCACCCCCGCGGTTCGGCAGACGCTCCTCTTCTCGGCAACGATGCCCGGCCCCGTCATCGCGATGGCACGCCGCTACATGACGCAGCCCACCCACATCCGCGCCGCGGATCCGGACGATGAAGGTCTGACGAAGCGCGACATCCGCCAGCTCATTTACCGTGCACACAGCATGGACAAGTCTGAGGTGGTGGCCCGTATCCTGCAGGCCCGAGGACGCGGCCGTACCATCATCTTCACCAAGACCAAGCGCACCGCCGCGAAGGTTGCCGAGGAACTCGTTGACCGCGGATTCGCTGCTGCAGCCATCCACGGCGACCTCGGCCAGGGTGCCCGCGAGCAGGCCCTCCGCGCCTTCCGCAACAACAAAGTGGATGTCCTGGTGGCTACCGACGTCGCCGCCCGCGGCATCGACGTTGATGACGTCACGCACGTCATCAACTACCAGTGCGTCGAAGACGAGAAGATCTACCTGCACCGCGTTGGCCGTACCGGCCGCGCCGGCAACAAGGGCACCGCAGTTACCTTCGTTGACTGGGACGACATGCCCCGCTGGGGCCTGATCAACAAAGCCCTGGGACTCAGCGTTCCCGAGCCCGTGGAGACCTACTCCTCCTCGCCACACCTCTACGCCGACCTCGACATCCCGGAGGGCACCAAGGGCCGCCTGCCGCGCAACAAGCGCGTCCTCGCGGGCGTCGACGCCGAGGTCCTTGAGGACTTGGGCGAGACCGGCAAGAAAAACGCCCGCTCCGGCGGCTCAGGCCGCGACGGCGGACGTGACGGCAAGCGCGACGGCGGTCGCGACGGCGGCCGAGGCCGCTCCGGCAGGTCAGGTGACGCCGAATCCAGTGAATCCAAGGGCGAGAGCGGTCGCAACCGTACGCGCCGCCGTCGTACTTCTGATGGCGAGGGAGCCCCCGCTGCCGGGGCCTCGGAAACCCGCACTGCCAGCGCTGACAATGCAGAGAAGCCGGCTCGGACGCGTCGGACCCGCACGCGCCGCCGCAACGGCGAAGTGGTTTCCGGTGAGACCGCCGCTGCCCAATCCGGCAGCACCGAGGCCTAAAAACCTCAATGACTGAATCTGTTTGGGCGCCGGACGGCGGCAACTTGGTGGTGCACGCGGACAACGCGGAATTCCTCCCTACGCTGCCGGACGGCGCCTTCACACTCATCTACGTGGACCCGCCCTTCAACACGGGCCGGGTCCAACGCCGCCAGGAAACCCGTATGGTCCGCAATGCGGACGGCGACGGCGACCGCGTCGGCTTCAAGGGCCGCTCTTACGACACCATCAAGGGCGCCCTGCACAGCTACGATGACGCCTTCAGCGACTACTGGTCCTTCCTGGAACCCAAGCTCGTGGAGGCCTGGCGCCTGCTGGCCGACGACGGCACCCTGTACCTGCATTTGGATTACCGGGAAGTCCACTACGCCAAGGTAATGCTGGACTCGATCTTCGGCCGGGAGTGCTTCCTCAACGAGATCATTTGGGCCTACGATTACGGCGCCCGCGCCAAGAACCGCTGGCCCACCAAGCACGACAACATCCTGGTGTACGTCAAGAACCCCACCAGGTATCACTTCGACAACGCCGAAGTGGACCGGGAACCATATATGGCACCTGGCCTCGTCACGCCCGCCAAACGCGAGCTCGGCAAGCTGCCCACGGATGTCTGGTGGCACACCATCGTTTCGCCTACCGGCCGCGAAAAGACCGGCTACCCCACCCAAAAGCCCGAGGGCTTGGTCCGCAGGATTGTCTCCGCATCAAGCCGTGAGGGCGATTGGTGCCTTGATTTCTTCGCCGGTTCAGGGACACTCGGTGCTGTGGCAGCCAAACTGGGCCGCAACTTTGTCTGCGTCGACCAGAACGAACAGGCCATCGAGGTCATGCGGAAACGGCTGGGCAGCAAGGCAGATTTCCACCAAGGCGAGGCCTTGCCTGACACCGGCCTGGATCAGGCAGCACCCTTCACGAAGGCCTGAACGGCGTCCGCGATCATCTGAACGGCAATGGCTGACAGCAGCAGGCCTGCGATCCGGGTGACAAGCTCCACCCCGTTTTCGCCGAGCACGCGCTGCACTACGCCCGCGAACCGCATCGCCAGATACAGCGAGGCCAGCACCACAGCAATGCCGAGTCCCACCGCCAGGTACTCCGACAGCTGGGTGGACTGCTGCACGAACACCATGACGGCTACGATCGCGCCAGGACCAGCCATGAGCGGCGTTCCCAGCGGCACGAACGCCACGTTCTTGTACTTGGCGGCGTTTTCCTCGCCGCTGGTGGACCCGGTCAGCAGCTGCAAAGCGATCAGGACCAAAAGCAGGCCACCCGCACCCTGCAAGGCCGCCAGCGAGATATGCATGTAGTTGAGGATTGACTGGCCAAAGATGGCGAACACCACGATCACGCCGGTGGCCACCAAGAGTGCTTGGAACGCTGAGCGGTTCCGGTCCTTGGCCGACATCTGGGCCGTCAACGACATGAAAATCGGCACGGTACCCGGTGGATCCATGATGACGAACAGCGTGACGATCACGGATGCGAGCAATTGCAGATCCATCAGCGGACCCCCTTCACCGAATGACCGTGCTGCCTGTTGCCAACTCCTCAATCCGCGCCAAAACTTCGGGCGAGGTGGTGTTTTCGCCCAACAGGTTAGGCTTGCCCGCTCCGTGGTAGTCGGAGGAACCCGTGATAAGCAATCCATGTTCGGCGGCCAAACCGCGGAGGAACGTGCGGCCCTCTTCCGGATTGTCGCGGTGTTCAACCTCGAGTCCCAGCAGTCCTGCGTCAACCATCTCCCGGTATGTGCGCTCCCCGACGATACGTCCCCTCGACGAAGCAACGGGATGGGCAAAGACGGGAACGCCGCCGGCTGCACGGACAAGCTCGACGGCGACTGCAGGGTTGGGCGCATAGTGCTGCACGAAGTACCGCGAATGTGAGGTGAGGATGGAGGTGAAGGCCTCCGTTCGATCTGCGACGACACCGGCGGCGACCAAGGCATCTGCGATGTGCGGCCGACCCACCGTGGCGCCGGGAGCCACGTGGTGGATCACATCGTCCCACGTCAACGGATAATCCTCGGACAACAAAGTGACCATGTGCTCGGCACGAGTGAGCCGGGCATCCTTGGACTTGGTGATTTCCTCCAGCAGGCCCGCATGTGCAGGGTCGTGGAGGTAACTCAGCAAGTGGACGCTGATGCCCTGCTCTGTTCGGCAAGAGATCTCCATCCCAGGGACGAAGGCAATGCCGTGTTCCCCGGCGGCCGCGGCGGCGGGTTCCCAGCCATCCGTGGAATCGTGATCGGTCAGCGCTACGGCGTCCAGACCGGCTGACACGGCGGAGATGATCACGCCGGCCGGTGTCTCGGTTCCGTCGGAAACATTTGAGTGCGTATGCAGGTCTATCCTCACTTTCCCAGCCTATGGGATGCGGGCCTGCTTGGAGCGTTGCGCCGTTGGCCTCCTCACGTAACTGGTGGGACGATGTAACGGTGAACGATGCCGAAAACACCCAGAACTCGTCCTCCCAGCCACTGCAAGAGCGGGTCAACAACCGCTCGCAAAGGCCCACATCCGATGCCTTCAAGGCATTTATGGCCAGCAACTGGGCGCCCGCCCCGCAGGTGACCCCTGCGCGTGACGCCGTTGCAGACCACGCCGCGCGCCGCCGTCGTACTATTTCTGAACTGTTCAAGGGCGAACGGCTTGTTATCCCGGCCGGTCCGTTGAAGGTCCGTTCCAACGACTGCGACTACCGTTTCCGCCCCCACTCCGGTTTCGCCCACCTCACGGGTCTGGGCCTGGACCACGAGCCCGACGCCGTCCTCATCCTTGAGCCGGTCGCTGAAGGAAAGGGCGACGACGGCGGCCACCACACAGCCACCCTCTACTTCCGTCCGCTGGCCGGCCGGGATACAGAGCAGTTCTACGCTGACTCACGTGCAGGTGAGTTCTGGATCGGTGCACGCCCAACGCTGGCCGAATTCGAAGCCCGCCTCGGCCTCCCCACCGCACACATCGCCGAGCTCGAAATGGCGATCACCAAGAACGTTGGCGCTCCGGAAATCGGCGGCATCTCCATCCGCTTGGTCCGCAAGGTTGACGAGAACATTGACGCGCTGGTGGACACCGCCCGCTACAACACCGCCAAGGACCCCGAAACCTTGGACCTTGGCGAACTCGACGCCCTGGATGAAAAGCTCAGCGAAGCACTGTCCGAGCTGCGCCTTATCAAGGACGAGTGGGAAATCGAGCAGATGAAGATCGCCGTTGCGGCTACCGTGGAGGGCTTCGCTGACGTGGTCCGCGCGCTTCCCCGCGCCTTAACCCACAAGCGCGGCGAGCGTGTTGTTGAGGGAGCATTCTTTGCCCGTGCCCGCGAGGAAGGCAACGAACTCGGCTACGACACCATCGCCGCGTCCGGCAACAACGCCACTGTGCTGCACTGGAACCGCAACTCCGGAACCGTAAATGCCGGCGAACTCCTTCTCCTCGATGCCGGTGTGGAGGCAGACTCCCTCTACACGGCTGACATCACCCGCACGCTGCCGGCGACGGGTACGTTCACCGATGTCCAGCGCAAGGTTTATGAGGCCGTGCTTGACGCCGCTGATGCCGGTTTCGCTGCCGCCCAGCCGGGCGTTAAGTTCCGGGACATCCATACGGCGGCAACCACGGTCCTGGCCGAACGCCTGGCCGAGTGGGGACTGCTGCCTGTATCCGTCGAGGAAGCCATCAGCCCGGAAGGCCAGCAGCACCGCCGCTGGATGCCGCACGGTACCAGCCACCACCTGGGCCTCGACGTCCACGACTGCGCGCAGGCAAAGAGGGAGCTCTACCTCGATGGAATCCTCACCGAGGGCATGGTTTTCACCATCGAACCTGGTCTTTACTTCAAGAATGAAGACCTCGCCATCCCCGAGGATTACCGCGGGATCGGTGTCCGGATAGAAGACGACATCCTCATGACCGCAGACGGCCCCGTTAACCTCAGCGCCGCGTTGCCGCGCAAGGCCGACGACGTCGAGTCCTGGATGGCCGGCATCTACCAGGAAGCCCAGGGCTAAGAGCCCGCCGTTTGAGCTAAAGCACAAGTTTGAGCTGGAGCAAAAGGGAAGGCCGCCGGAAATCCGGTGGCCTTCCCTTTCTACACTACGGAGGCTTGTGCTCTGCTGCAGCGTCTACTGCTTGGGCGAACCCTCGGAGCCGGACTGCTGTCCATCTTCCTGCGATGCGTTCCGGGCTTGGCTCTGAGCGTCGGCCACTCGGACGCCGTACTGCGGACGACCATCCGGGAGATCCGGGTAACGCACAGCCGCGGGCGCCGGGTTCTGTGCGGGCGGGTTCACCGGGGCAGATGTGCCGGCAGGTGCGTTCTGTCCCTCAGGAGCACTTGAACCATTGGACTCCGGGCCGCGCTGGCCATAGGGGTCGTTCCAAGTGGAAGGCCGCTCGGGCGCCTGGCCAGGCTGCTGGAACGGTGCGTTCTGCTGGTTGTAGTTAGTAGCCTGCGGTGCGGCTGCCTGCGCCGGGTTCATCGGCAGCTGGTGGAGCAAGCGGCGGGCCTCCTGGGCTGCCTCCACAGCGACGATGACGTCGTAGTTGGTGGCCACCACCTGGCTGGTGGAGGTGAAGTCACGCTTCCCGCGCTGCGTGGCGTAGGTGACGATACCGAACAGCATGAAGAAAGCAGCACCCATGAGCACCGATGTGATGATGGAGAACGGACCCCCGGCGGGAGTGAAGAAGGACAGCATGACGCCGACGAAGAGACCGAACCACATGCCGCTCAGAGCACCGGACAACGCCACCCTCGGGTAGCTCAGGCGGCCGGTTACCCGCTCCACCATTTTGAGGTCGTTGCCCACGATCGACACCAGCTGAACAGGGAACTGCTGGTCTGCGAGGTAGTCCACCGCCTTCTGGGCATCCAAATACGAGGTGTACGAGCCCACGGTGTCACCTTGGGGGACACTGCGGGATTCCTCAACGGCTTTGGGAGCACCAAAAATGTTTGACATAGCCCCATTGTGTCTCATGGACATGTGTAGCGGCTGGAATTCAGCTAAAAGAGAGCAGACTCGGTAGCCTGTAAACATGAGCACACATCCCTCACGCGTCTTTGTCGCGCGCTTGCTCGGCTTGGACGTCTTCGACCCCCTGGGCGATCGTCTGGGCCGGTTGCGCGATGTCGTGGTGCTCTCCCGCGGCACGCGTGGCGCTCCCCATGTAGTGGGCATCGTGGTTGAAGTTCCGGGCAAGAAACGGGTCTTTGTTCCCATGACGCGCATTACGTCCATTGACCAGACGCAGATCATTTGCACCGGCCTGGTCAACTTGCGCCGCTTCGAGCAGCGCGGTGCCGAAACACTGGTGGTCGCCGAAATGTTCGACCGCCGCGTGACGCTTGCCGATGGCAGTGGAGACGCCACGATCGAGGACATCGCCATGGACCAGCACCGCTCCAAGGACTGGTTCGTCAGCAAGCTGTTCGTCCGCCGCGGACACTCCCTGTCACCCTTTGGCAGGCTCCGCCGCAACGAGACCCTGATCATCGATTGGGCCGATGCCCAGACCGGCGCCCACAACGAGCCTCAGGCTGCCACCCAGTTCGTTGCCACACACGAAGACCTCAAGCCCGCCGACTTCGCCGAGGCCCTGCAGGAAATGAGCGACAAGCGGCGTTTTGAAGTGGCAAGTGAACTTCAGGATGAGCGCCTCGCCGATGTCCTCCAGGAACTCCCGGAAGACGACCAGGTGGAGATCCTCTCCGCGCTGGATGTGGAACGCGCAGCTGACGTCCTCGAAGAGATGGATCCTGACGACGCCGCCGACCTCTTGGCCGAGCTTCCTACTGCCCAGGCGGAAGAGCTGCTGCAACTCATGGAACCCCAGGAAGCCGAGGACGTCCGCCGCCTCCTGGAATACGACGAAGACACCGCCGGTGGCCTCATGACTCCGGTCCCGGTCATCCTGCCGCCGGAAGCCACAGTGGCCGAGGCCCTGGCCCATGTCCGCCGCGAGGAGCTCTCCCCCGCTCTGGCCTCGTCCATCTTTATCGCCCGTCCTCCCCTGGAGACGCCCACCGGCCGTTTCCTGGGCGTAGTGCATATACAACAGCTTCTGCGCTTCCCGCCGCCGGAACCGCTGGGCAACCTCGTGGACAAGAACCTTGAGCCTCTTTCGGACCAAGCGCACATCAGCGAAGTAGCCCGGACCCTGGCCACGTACAACCTGAATTCACTTCCAGTCGTGGACGACGACGGCCGCCTTGTGGGGGCGGTGACTGTTGATGACGTGCTGGATCACCTGTTGCCGGATGACTGGCGCGCCCATGAGGACGACGCCCCAATAAGGAAACTTGGAGGCCGCATTGGCTGATAACAACGCCACCCGATCCCCCAAGTCCACAGGACGCTCGAGCAGCAGCCTTGACACGCCACTGAGTGGCCGCCAACGTATCCTGCCCAAGTTCTCCCCGAACCCGGACGCCTTCGGAAACGCTACGGAGGGCTTCGCCCGCTTCATGGGGACGCCGACGTTCCTCGTCTACATGACGGTGTTCTGTGTGTTCTGGCTTGCCTGGAACACGTTCGCGCCCACGGACTGGCAGTTCGACCGCGTGGAGCTGGGCTTCACCCTGCTGACCCTGATGTTGTCCCTTCAGGCTTCCTACGCGGCACCGCTCCTGCTGCTCGCCCAAAACCGGCAGGATGACCGCGACCGTGTCTCGCTCCAGCAGGACCGCCAGCGTGCTGAACGCAATCTCTCCGATACCGAGTACCTGACGCGGGAGCTGGCCTCACTCCGCATCGCCTTGCGCGAAGTAGCCACCCGTGACTACGTCCGGACCGAGCTCCGGAGCCTGTTGGAAGACATCATCGATGCCCAAGAGGAACTTCGGGAGAACGAAGCTGCCGCTGATGGCACGGAATCGCCGGGCGAGAAGGTCAAGGAGAAACTGAAGGAGAAGCGCGACAAATCGCGCGGGCCCCGCACACAGCAGATCCCGAAGGTCCGCCCGCCGCGGGCAGCAGGTCCGCAACATTCCACTGGCAAGCCATCGCCTGACAATCCTGAAAGCCGAGCCTGACCCTATGAGCATCGCAACTGCCGAGGCGCTGCATGCTGCCCTGGCAACCGTCATTGATCCCGAGCTCCGGCGCCCCATCACGGAACTCGGGATGGTGGAATCGGTGTCTGCCGGTGACGACGGCGCCGTTCACGTCGCTGTTCTGCTGACCATCGCCGGATGCCCGCTGCGCGAGACCATCACCAAGGACGCTACCGACGCCCTCACCCGCGTAGAAGGCGTCACAGGCGTGGACGTGGAACTGAAGGTCATGACCCCGGCCCAGCGCGAAGCCCTCAAAGAACAACTCCGCGGGCCCGGTGGACAGCGCGGCATACCCTTTACCAAGCCGGGCTCCCTGACCAAGGTGTACGCCGTCGCCAGCGGAAAGGGCGGTGTTGGCAAGTCATCCGTCACCGTCAATCTGGCCTGTGCATTGGCCGCTCAGGGTCTCCGGGTGGGCATCGTAGATGCCGACGTGCACGGCTTCTCAGTCCCCGCCCTGATGGGGATCAACCAAAAACCCACGCAGGTGGATGACATGATCCTTCCGCCTGTCGCGTATGGCGTGAAGGTCATCTCCATCGGCATGTTCGTTGCGGGCAACCAACCGGTAGCGTGGCGCGGACCGATGCTGCACAGGGCCTTGGAACAATTCCTCACCGACGTCTACTTCGGCGACCTCGACGCCCTCTTCCTGGACCTGCCCCCCGGCACGGGCGACATCGCCATATCCGTGGCGCAACTACTGCCCAACGCAGAAATCCTGGTAGTGACCACGCCGCAGGCGGCTGCTGCGGACGTCGCCGAACGGGCCGGCACCATCGCCACCCAGACAGGGCAGAAGGTGGCAGGCGTCATCGAAAACATGTCGTACTTGGAAATGCCCGACGGCGGCCGTATGGAATTGTTCGGAAGCGGCGGGGGTGCCATCCTGGCTGAGCGGTTGAGCGTTGCCGTGGGCAGCGACGTTCCGCTCCTCGGCCAGATTCCCTTGGATATCCTTTTGCGCGAGGGCGGCGACGCCGGGAAACCCGTGGTTTTGGCGGAACCTGAAACCGCTGCCGCCAAAGCGATGGAAGGTATTGCTGCCGCTTTGGCCACGCGACCACGCGGACTGTCCGGCATGCCCTTGGGAATCCAGCCCCGCTGAGCAGCGGCCCTTAGGGGGCGGTCAGGTGTTTTGAATCAGGTTGCTTCGGAATCGAACGGGGCAGCTTCGCCCTCGGCGAGCCGTTCAATGACCCGCACAGGAGCCTTGGGCTTGGCATCTACAGCTGCGGCGGCAGCGGCGGGCGCTCCAGCACTGACCGGCTTGGAATCGTCATCAAGGAGCGCGTCCTTGATGATACGACGGGGATCGTACTGGCGGGGATCGTATTTCTTCCAGTCGACGTCATCGATGTCGATGCCGACTTCTTCTTTGATTTGCTCGCGGGCGCCGGAGGCCATCCGACGCACTTCCTTGACCAGGTTGGCGAGCTTTTGAGTGTATTCGGGCAAACGGCTGGGACCGATGACGAGTACGCCGATAATCAGAAGGAGGATGAACTCCGGGCCGTTGATTCCAAGCACGCTACGAAGATTACCTTGTCTGTGGTGCCGCTCATAAACCGGCAGGGCGGAGCAGGGTCTGGAGGCCGCGTAGCAGCCTTCCGTACCAAGCCTCTGGATCTTCGTCGGCAGACACCCACGCCATGGACTCCCCTGCCCGGACGATTTCCGGGACGGCGTCGTCTGCACTGTCTGCCGGGAGGTCTGAGGCATAGCTGATGACGGCTGCCGGCATGGTGTAGACAGCCTTCCACGGGGTTCCCTGCGTGACAGAAAGCTGCGCAGACGTAGAGTGTCCCGGTCCGGGCCGATCCGCCGGCAGGTGTTCCTCCACGATGGTGGCGTAGTGACCATTGTTTTCGAGCCTGAGTTCCACAGCCGGGTTTCCGTTGTGCATGGTGGCTTGGGCGGACACGACGTGGAAGCCCATCCCGGACAGCTCAGGGCAGGCCCACCCCTCTTCCCGCAGTGACTCCAACTGGGAAGAGCTCAAACTGACTGTGCTGCCGGCCCGGAACGCGGGTCCCACCATGGCTTCAGCCGGGCTTCCCGTCCAGGCACCGGCAAGCGCGCCGACGTCGCTGGCTTCCGCGAGGACCTGTGATTCTTCATCGCAGGCGATCACGTAGGCGGATACCGCCAAGGCTCCTGCGCTGACCACCAGGGTGCCCACAGCTACACCCGCGACGCGAAGGGCCTGCAACCGACGGTACGAATGCTGCGGTGTGGCGTATGGCTGGGCCGGCTCGTTGGCCAGGCGTTCGGTGTGCTGGATCAGCCGTGCCGCAAGATCCTGGCTGGCTTCGGGCACGGCTGCACCGCGGAGGCGCTCAAGGTACTGCCGTTCCCGGCGGAGCGAGATTCGGCAGTCCGCACAGTCCTGCAGGTGTTCCGGGCTGCGCGTATGGCGCAGCGCAGCCAATTTGCGCCGGGACAGGGCTCCCGGACGAAGGGGACGTCGAGGCATCGACAACCTAAAGAATGCTGGCGATGCGGGGCATCTTCAACCGCGGCTTGCGGGCCTCTGCCGGGCGGGGGTCACGGTGGGCAAGTTTCTCGCGCAGCATGGTCCTTCCACGGTGGATACGGGACCTGACGGTCCCCAGCTTCACACCCAGCGCCTCCGCAACTTCGTCATAGGACAGGCCCTCAAGATCGCACAGCACGACGGCGGCGCGGAAGTCCGGCGGGAGTTCTTCCAAGGCCCTTTGGACATCAAGGTCAAGGTTGTTGTGCTCGAAGCTCTGCTCCGGTCCTGGCTCGCGGCCGGGCAAGCGGGATTCGGCATCCTCAGCGAGTGCGTCGAAGCGGATCCGGCTCTTGCGGCGGGCCTGGTCCAGAAACAGGTTGGTGGTAATGCGGTGCAGCCAGCCGTCCAGCGTTCCCGGCTTGAAGTTCTCGAGTGAACGGAACACCCGGACGAAAACCTCCTGGGTGAGGTCCTCGGCGTCGAACTTGTTGCCTGTCAGGCGATAGGCGAGGCGATATACCTTGGCGGAGTGGTTCGAAACCACTTCCTCCCAGCTGGGCATGACCCAATCAGTAACGGCCTCAAGGCTTTCCGATGTTTGGACTGGCGCAGCATGCGATGCCGGCATCGTCCACTCCCCTCAAACTGTGGTTCACCGAATCTTCGGTGCCGCCCACCTCATGGATGACCGGAGCATTATCATCCCAAGTTTGTCTGGGAATTTCCTGACTGGCGGAGGATTTCCCCGCAAGGCTGAAATCGGCCATGGACACAGGTGCGGGGAGGCTTCCCTGCAACGGGTTTACGGGGGCGGACACAGTAGTCTTGGTACAAACACCCCTACCCGCGGAAAGCGAACCCCTTCATGAGTGCCGACAAGTCAAGCAGCTGGTCCTACGCAGAAGATCTGCCGGCTGAGGATGACGTGTTGTTGCGCGCCCGGGAGCGGTCCTTCGAACTCGGTGTTACGCCCATCAGCCCCGGCGTGGGCGCCGTGCTGACAGTGCTCGCTGCCGCTTCCAAAGCGCAGACAGTGGTGGAAGTTGGCTCAGGTGCCGGAGTGTCCGGGGTTTGTCTCCTGCGTGGCTTAAGCCCCCATGCTGTGCTGACCACCATCGACGTGGACGTCGAACACCTTAAGGCGGCAAGGGAAGCGTTCTTGGAGTCCGGCAGCCCGGCCAACCGCACCCGCACTATTTCGGGCCGTGCAGCCGATGTGCTGCCTCGCCTCACCGACTCGGCATACGACCTCGTCTTCATCGACGCCGACAAGCCAAACTTCCCCAAGTACGTGGAACAGGCCATCCGCCTCCTCAAATCCGGCGGCGCCCTGGTCATCAATGATGCCCTGGACAAGGACCGCGTCTCCAACCCGGCAGCGCGGGACGCCACTACCGTGGTTTTGCGTCAGATCGTCAAGTCCATTCGCGACGACGAGCGGCTGGCATCCGCGATGCTGCCCACCGGCGATGGACTCCTGGTGGCTGTCAAGAAGTAGTCAGGGCTTAAACAAAAGCAGGGCCCCGGCTTGCCGGGCCCTGCTATGTAACTCTATTCAGTGACGCCTACGAGGCATTCCTTGAGGTTTGCCGCTTCCGCGGCATTGAGCTCCACTACGAGCCGCCCTCCGCCTTCGAGCGGCACACGCATGATCAAGCTGCGTCCCTCTTTGGTAACTTCCATAGGGCCGTCGCCGGTACGTGGTTTCATAGCCGCCATTAGGAAAATCCCCTCCATTTGTCCCAAGTCACGCCAACCCGGCCGGGCTGGTTACGCGTCGCAATTGCAGCCGGCGGCACCGCTGGGGAGGCCGCCTTGGCCGGGCACTTTTCGGTGCTTTGTCCTTGCTCGTAGTCCATTATCCCGTAATTACCCGTCCGTAGCGAATCAAACGCCCATTTGTCCGGGCTTTGTACTTACTGCTCTTGCGCGGCAAAGGTCCACGTCAGGGCGGATAGTCCCCGCCTCCGGGCAGCGGGGCCCACGCCCACAGCCACACAACCCACACGATCTGGAGGAGGAGGAACATCACCACAACGGTCCCCCGGTACGCTTTCGACTTGGACAGCAGTGCCACACCCAAGGCCAGCGGGAAAAGTGGCAATAACATTCTGAAGGTACTGGTCTGTGGATGCAGGAAGACCAGCAAGTAGCCCATGTAGCAGGAGCACCAGAGCCGCAACTCCGTCCCCAGCGCACTGACGGGCTTTGACATCATGACCAGCACGAAAAGGGCGGTGAAGACGAAGGGAGCCAGCACGCCCAGCACAGGACCAAACAGCATCCGGCCCGTATCGAACCACGGCTTGAATGGCACCAGATCGTGTCCCCGCCAGGCCGTTTCGGTTCGGGTGTAGGCCGCCGGGTCGCCGGTCACTGCCCACGCTATCCCTGGCCATGCCAAGGCACCGATTCCAGTGACCACCACAAGGGCCCCCAGCCTCACCAGGTTCCGCACCGACGTCGCTTCAACGTCCTCATGGACCGGCGTCGGAGCTGACAGCCCCCTGGATGGACGGAACCGCTGCCACAACCGCCACAGCAGAAGCGACCCCAGCATGGCTGCGAACGGCACTCCCGTGGGTCTGGACAGGCACATCAAGAGCACCACGGGAATGGCGGCCAGGTAGTGGCGCCGGACCACAAGCAATAAGGAGGCCGACAGCAGCAGCAGGTTCAAGGACTCGGCGTAAGGGACCTGGAGGATTGGCGAGATGGGAAAGGTGGAGACAAAAACAACTCCCCACATGGCTGCACGTCTGCCTGTGAACTCGCCGAAGAGCTTGAATATGACCAAGGCGGCGCCCAAGCCGGCAACCATCGCAATGGCCGTAAGGGCAGGTAATGTTCCTATCCCGGTGATAGCAGTCAGCCCGCGGGCCAGGAGGGGGAAAAGAGCGTAGAAAGCCCAGGCGTTTTCCGTAACCACGCCGTTCGCGTCTACCGGGAGATCCGCAGGGTAGCCCTTGTCAGCCGCTTCCTGGTACCAGCGTCCGTCCCAGATAGTGATGAAACTCCAGTAATCCGGAGCTGGCGGGAACCAAGGATTGGTCCCTTGGTGAATCGCCGCAGCCATGAAAATGCAGGCGCTGACGAGTCTGGCCGCCACGAAAATCAGGGAAACCTGAAGCCACCACGGCCATGCGGCTACCCTCACGCCGACGCGGGAAACTGCGCGGGACAACCTGGCGGTCACGCCCTCCCCGCCAGGAGCCGGTGTGCGGGTAGTCACGCTTCGGTCCGGCCGGTTTCGCCGTTCTGCAAACGCGGCTGCACCAACGCGCCTAGTCGTTCGATCTCGCGGTCCTTGGCCTGCAGCTGGTCCCTCAGCTCGTCCAGAACCTGGTCAACCTGGTCCATACGGTACCCACGGAGCCCCAGGGCAAAGCGTAAGGAATCGACGTCGGCAGGCTTGGCGTCCTCCGGCAGCAGGACAGCCGGAAGGTTGGGGACGGGTTGGTCAAGTCCCGATCCGATCGACCGCCCCCGTGCGATCCCGGCACCGAGATACAACGCCGCGCCGATGAGGACTATCGCAAGAAACACCAGAAAAAAGCTCACAGGGTCCATCGTGCCAGAACCGCCTGCCTACTCCGGGCGCTGGTTTCCGTTGGTGGTCGGCGGAAGAGGTGCGCCGTGAAGGACGCGATGCACGGCGTCGGCGGGGTCATCCACCAACTGGATCAAGTCAAGGTCCTTCTCAGACACCATGCCTTCTGCCACCAGGGTGTCCCTGATCCACTCGATCATGGGACCCCAGAACCGAACACCCAGCAGCACAATGGGGAACGATGTCACCTTGCGGGTTTGGACCAGCACCATGGCCTCGAACAACTCATCGAGGGTGCCAAGTCCTCCAGGAAGCACGACAAAGCCCTGTGCATACTTGACGAACATGGTTTTGCGGGCGAAGAAGTACCGGAAGTTGATGCCCAGGTCCACCCACTGGTTGAGTCCCTGTTCGAAAGGCAGTTCAATGCCCAGGCCCACGGAAACTCCATTGCCTTCCACGGCACCCTTGTTGGCAGCTTCCATGGAGCCGGGTCCGCCGCCGGTGATCACTGCAACCCCGGCTTCGGCGAGCTTGCGCCCCACGTCGACGGCCATCTCGTAGTACTCGGTTCCCGGCTTGGTCCGCGCCGAACCGAACACACTGACGGCAGGACCCAGATCAGCCAGGGCTCCGAAGCCCTCCACGAATTCACTCTGGATCCTCAGGACGCGCCACGGATCGGTGTGGATGAACTGCCCGGCACCGCTGGTATCCAGCAAATGCTGGTCCGACATTCCTGTGTCCGCTTGTTTGCGTCGGAGCTCGAGGGAGCCTTTGTGCTTGGCGGGCGCGATCTCCGATGGAAGAGGCACATGGGTGCCCGTGACGCGACCGTTGGCATCCGGGTGGGGAACGGGGTGCTGGCTGATGCTCATTGCCCAAGGCTAGCGCGGATGAAGGCGCGCTCCACTGCTGCGACCCGCTTCTTGCATTGCAGTCTGGTATATCGCCGGGGGGCAGGTTTCTGTTCAGTCACGATCTTCAGGAAGTTGCCGTGACCGTGGTCATATTTGCTTCTTTGTTCGCTAGATTCGTCGTATGACTACTCAAGCGTCCGGCGATGCCCTCGTCTCCCTGAACGGCGTCAATAAGCACTACGGTCAATTGCACGTCCTCAAAGACATCAACCTCCAGGTTCAGAAGGGTGAAGTCGTGGTGGTTATCGGACCTTCCGGTTCCGGTAAGTCCACGCTGTGCCGTGCCATCAACCGTTTGGAAACAATCGACGACGGCGACATCGCCATTGACGGGAAGAAGCTTCCCGAAGAAGGCAAAGACCTCGCGCACTTGCGTGCCGACGTCGGAATGGTGTTCCAGTCCTTCAACCTGTTCGCCCACAAGACGATTCTTGAGAACGTCACGCTGGGACCCATCAAGGTTAAGAAGGTGGCCAAGGGCACGGCTGACAAGGAAGCCATGGCCCTCCTTGAGCGAGTAGGCGTAGGGCACCAGGCCCCGAAGCTTCCTGCCCAGCTATCCGGCGGCCAGCAGCAGCGTGTGGCTATTGCCCGCGCTCTTGCCATGAAGCCGAAGGTGATGCTGTTCGACGAACCCACGTCCGCGTTGGACCCCGAGATGATCAACGAAGTCCTGGACGTCATGATCCAGCTGGCCAAGGAAGGCATGACCATGATCGTGGTGACCCACGAGATGGGCTTCGCCCGCAAGGCTGCTGACCGCGTTGTGTTCATGGCAGACGGTCAGATCGTGGAGGACTCAACTCCCGAGGAATTCTTCACCAACCCGAAGAGCACCCGCGCCAAGGACTTCTTGTCCAAGCTCTTGACCCACTAGCTCCTTACCGCCCGCACCCCCGGCCGTAAGGCGGCCACCCAATGAAAGGAACATCATGAAGTCTCTTATTACCCGGAGGAAGTCACTCCTGGTGGCCGCATCGGCTGCGCTTGCCCTCTCGCTGAGCGCTTGCGGCGGTGGCGGTAGCACAACCACTCCCCCTGTTGCCTCGGCGAGCTTTGAAGCCGGTACCACCATGGAGAAGCTGAACAAGGCCCAGACGATCAAAATCGGGACTAAGTTCGACCAGCCGCTGTTCGGCCAGAAGGGCCTGGACGGCAAGCCTGTCGGTTTCGACGTCGAAATGGGCAAGGCAATCGCCGCAAAGCTTGGAATTCCCGCTGACAAGATCGAGTGGGTAGAGACGGTCTCCCAGAACCGTGAGTCGTTCATCGAGCAGGGTCGCGTCGATCTTGTGATCGCCACGTACACCATCAACGATGCCCGTAAGGAAAAGGTCGCCTTCGCCGGGCCGTACTACGAAGCAGGCCAGGCGCTGTTGGTGAACAAGGACGATACCTCCATCACCAAGCCTGAAGATGTCGCAGGCAAGAAGGTCTGCTCCGTAACGGGTTCCACCCCGGCCAAGACCATCGCCGAGAAGTACAACGCCGAGGTAGTCCCGGCGGCCACCTACACCGCTTGCCTGGAGCCGCTGCGCAACAAGCAGGTTGTCGCCGTCACCACTGACAACGTCATCCTCGCCGGCTACGTCGACAAGGAGCCTGACGCCTTCAAGCTCGCCTCGGATGAAACCTTCACCAAGGAGCCTTATGGCATCGGCCTGAAGAAGGATGACACTGTCTTCCGCAACTGGATCAACGACCAGCTTGAGGAATTCGCCAAGGACGACACCTACAAGAAGGCTTGGGAAGCCACTGCAGGCAAGGTCATCAAGACCGCCCCTGAACTTCCTGCGATCAACCGCTACTAGTCGGGACCCATCAACTGCCGCCGTCCATCCGGACGGCGGCAGTTGACGAATCCAGGACCCTGTTCCCTGATTAGCTGCAGCCAAAGGAAGCCATGGACGCCGTCATAGCAAGCCTCCCCGAATATTGGGACGGATTTCTCCGAACCCTCTATCTCTCCGTAATTTCAGGAATCATTGCCCTCATTGTCGGCACACTCCTGGCGGCCATGAGGGTTTCCCCCGTGGCAGCACTTCGCGGTTTCAGCATGTTCTATGTTGAAGTGGCGCGTAACACCCCGTTGACCATCATTTTCTTTTTCGCCGCCATTGTTTTACCCCGGTTGGGCGTTAAGTTTGAACAATTCGAAGTCGCGGCCATCATCGCGCTGAGCAGTTACACGGCCGCCTTCATCGCCGAAGCGGTCCGTTCCGGCGTCAACAGCGTGCCCGTGGGCCAAGCAGAAGCTGCACGCAGCGTCGGCATGACCTTTACACAGGTCTTGGGCTTCATCGTCCTCCCCCAGGCCGTGCGCACCGTCATACCTCCGTTGATCAACATCCTGATTGCACTGGTCAAGAACTCCTCGGTGGCCGGCGCGTTCTTCGTCCTGGAGCTTTTCGGCTACGGCCGCCAGCTCTCCAACGACTACGGCAACCAAGTCCTCTGGATCCTCCTCGGGGTGGCTTTCTTCTACCTCCTGATCACAGTTCCCCTGGGACTTCTGGCGCACTTTGTTGAACGAAAGGTGGCGATTGCCCGATGACATCGGTCCTTTACGACGTCCCCGGGCCAAAGGCCCGCCTCTATTCGCTCCTGGGCTCCGCCGCCGGAATCCTGATCATCCTCGGCATCCTCGCCATCGCCGTCACGACGCTGGCACAGCAAGGCATCTTCGACGCCGACCGCTGGGCGATCTTCTACGGTCCTATGGCGCCGGATGTCTGGAACCTGATCGGCCAAGGCATTCTCTCCACCTTGGCAGCAGCCGCCGTGGCAGCCGTGATCGCGTTTCCCTTGGGCATCGCGCTCTGCCTGCTGCGTATCTCCCTGATTCCCTGGATCCGGATTCCCACGCAGGTAGTGCTTGAGTTCCTCCGCGGCATGCCCGTGGTCCTCATGATGTTGTTCGTCCTCCTGGTTTTCGCCACAGGTCAGTTCCAGGCCGTCGTGGTTGGCCTGGTTCTTTACAACGCCGCCATCTTCGCCGAGATCCTGCGCGCAGGCATCCAGTCCCTCCCCAAGGGACAACGCGAGGCCGGCCTGGCCATTGGGCTCCGGAGCTTCCAGTCACGGATGTCCATCGAGTTCCCCCAGGCCGTACGCCGGATGCTTCCGTCCCTGGTGGCTCAGTTGGTGGTTCTGCTCAAGGACACCTCGCTCGGCTACATCGTCGGCTACGAGGAACTCCTGCGGAAGATCCAAATCATGGCCGACTTCCTGGGCCCGGACTTCCTGTTTCCTGCGTTCTTCGTGGGCGCTGCGATCTACATCCTGATCAACCTGACCGTGTCACGGATTGCGATCATGATTGAGCGTCGCGGCTCCAAGAAGGCTGCCGGCGGCGTGGCTTCCGCCATTAAAACCGTGGATCTCGAAGTCAACGTACCGGGTACGGACAGGAAGTAGTCCTGCACCTAAAGAAGAAGGTCCGCAGCCATCAGGCTGCGGACCTTCTTCTTCGTCCAGGGTCCGGGACTACGGCGTCAGCCACGTCCTCAGTGCACGGAGGCACTCACGCACGGCATCGGCGTCGACGTGCTCGTTGTCCTTGTGCGCCAGCAGCGGATCGCCGGGTCCGAAGTTCACCGCCGGGATGCCCAGCTCACTGAAACGTGCGACGTCGGTCCATCCGTATTTCGGCTTGGGCTCTGCACCGACTGCGGCCACGAAGGACGCCGCGGCGGGGTGATTCAGTCCGGGCCTGGCGCCGGCAGCCGCGTCCGTACGGACGACGTCTAATCCTTCCAGTAGGTCCCGGACGTGGGCCTCGGCCTGGTCCGGCGTTTTATCCGGAGCGAAACGGTAGTTGATTTCCACCACGCAGCGGTCCGGGATCACGTTGCCCGCAGTTCCGCCGTTGATCTTCACCGCGTTGAGGCTCTCACGGTAGTCGAGGCCGTCCACGTTGATGGTCCGCGGCTCGTAAGCGGCAAGCCGGGCCAGGATGGGTGCTGCGGCGTGGATCGCGTTGACGCCCATCCATGCCCGCGCAGAGTGGGCCGTTTCGCCAAGGGTAGTGGCTTCGAAACGGCTGGTGCCGTTGCATCCACCTTCAACCGTGCCGTGGGTTGGCTCCAGCAGGATCGCGAAGTCGCCCTTCAGAAGATCCCCATGGTTCCGGACCAGCCTTCCGAGGCCGCTCTTGACCGCTTCCACTTCTTCATGGTCGTAGAAGACGAAGGTGACGTCCTTGTCCGGCTGCCGGCCGTCGTCGAACAGTGTTGCCGCCAGCGCCAGCTGCACCGCAACGCCGCCCTTCATGTCAGTAGTCCCGCGTCCGTACAGCACGCCTTCACCGGGAACACCGGACTCCCACGTTGCCGGAACAGTGCCGAGCGATCCCTCAACAGTGGGCAGCGGAACCGTGTCCAGGTGCCCGGCCAGGATGACGCGCTCGGAACGGCCAAGTTCCGTGCGGGCAATGATGGCGTCTCCGTCCCGGGTCACGGTGTAGGCGGGGATGGCGCGCAAAGCAGACTCGACGGCGTCGGCGAGTTCGGTCTCGTTTCCGGAAACGCTGTTGAAGTCAATCAGCGCGGCTGTCAGCAGAGCAACGTCCTGGCGCAGGTCAAGGAGGGCGGGAGCAGGGTTCAGGGTCACCCGTCCAGCATATCTACATCTACCATTATTGGTGCTTGCGGTAACCAAGATTCACCGCAAATGCGACTTCTATGGCATGAGACGGGTTTTAACCGACCTCTGCCTGCTGGATAGACTTGGCCCATGACTGAAACTGCTTCCTCTGCTGTGCCTGCAAACGCGACCGAAAACCACCGATCCGCCTACGGCTTCGGCCTCGCCACCATCGCCACCTCGGCTTCCGGGGAAGCAACCGTGCTTGATGTCTGGTACCCAGCACCCGCGCTGGGCGTTGCCGCCGAGACCCTGCGCGACGTTGATAACGCCGATCCGGCGCTCACTGCACTTGCCGAGGAAGGCAAGGATGCTGACCGCGGCACCGAGCAGAAGGTTGTCTTCGCACAGATCGACCTCGACGCCGCCCCTGCAGACACTGCCGATGCTTACCTGCGCCTGCACCTCCTCTCGCACCGCCTGGTCAAGCCGAACAGCATCAACCTGGACGGTGTCTTCGGCAAGCTGCCCAACGTGGTGTGGACCAACTTCGGCCCCGCCGCGGTTGACAGCTTCGAACTGACCCGCGCCCGCCTGCGCAAGCGCGGCAACGTTGTGGTCTTCGGCGTGGACAAGTTCCCGCGGATGGTTGACTACGTCGTTCCCACCGGTGTGCGCATTGCCGACGCCGACCGCGTCCGTTTGGGTGCCCACCTCGCCGAAGGCACCACTGTGATGCACGAAGGCTTCGTGAACTTCAACGCAGGAACCCTGGGCACCTCCATGGTGGAAGGCCGGATCTCCGCTGGCGTTGTTGCCGGCGACGGCACGGACGTCGGAGGCGGAGCGTCCATCATGGGCACGCTCTCCGGCGGCGGCAAGGAGAAAATTGCCCTGGGCGAGCGGGTTCTGCTCGGCGCCAACTCCGGAGTGGGCATCAGCATCGGCGACGACTCCGTAGTGGAGGCCGGCCTGTACGTCACCGCCGGCACCCGTGTACGCGTTCCGGGACCCAAGGACGAGAACGGCGAGGACACCAGCAAGATCATCAAGGCCGTAGAACTCTCCGGCGTCCCGAACCTCCTCTTCCGTCGCAACTCCACCACCGGCGGCGTGGAAGTCCTGCCGCGCAAGGGCCAGACGGTGGAGCTGAACGAGGCTCTTCACGCCAACTAGCAGGAGACACCCAATGCGCCGGTTCCGCCGCGCCATCGTTGCGGTGCTGGCTTTGGCCCTCGTAGCAGGTGCCATTTACGCAATAGTTGCCGTGCTGCAGCGCTCCGAGACCTTGGTCACGGAGCGCTGCTTCGCCGTGGTCGGCTCTGAAAACCATGAGCTTGCCACGGACCAGGCTGCCAACGCATCGCTCATCTCGGCGATCTCTGTCCGGCGTGGGCTGCCGCCCCGGGCGGCGAGTATCGCTCTTGCCACAGCCATGCAGGAATCCAGGCTGCGCAACATCAACTACGGTGACGACGCCGGACCGGACTCCCGCGGTTTGTTCCAGCAACGGCCCTCGCAAGGCTGGGGAACCGAGGAACAGGTGATGGACCCCGTCTATGCAAGCAATGCCTTCTTTGACGGACTGGTCAAAGTGCCCGGCTACGAGGCCATGGAGATCACCCAGGCTGCCCAAGCGGTCCAGCGTTCCGCTTTCCCCCGCGCGTACGCCCAGCATGAGGGAATGGCTCGGGCTTTCGCTTCCGCCCTCACCGGACACTCCACCGCTTCTTTGAGTTGCGAGTTGCGCATGCCGGAGGCGGCGGGTGACCCTGCCGTCGTTGTCGATGAACTCACGACGGCGTTCGGCACCCAGGCGGCCACCGTTCAGGGCCGCTCGGTTCAGCTGGAGATTGGCGGGACACAGGCGTGGGCCGTGGCTCACTGGGCGGTGGCGAACGCCAAGACGCTGTCCATCACGCAGGTGGACCTCGCAGGCCAGACGTGGAACCGGGAGAAACGCGACGGCTGGCAACCGTCTGCCGCTCCCACTGAGACGGTCACCATTACTGTTTCAGCGCCGGCCACCTGAGTTTGTGTAGAGCTCCCTCAGGCGAGCAGCTCAACCACCGGCTGGACGTAACTGCGGAACACATCGGGCTCGGACAACAACTGGTGGCTCATGATCATGGTGTCCGGTTCCAGATACCAGGCTCGCGGCTCGTTAAGTGGCAGCTCAATGATGGTGAGTTCGAAGTCGCGGGAACTGCGGCCGACTTCAAGGAGCCGGTCCTCCACCATTTCGTTCAGCACATGTGTCACGCCGTTGGCTTCACGGGCGGCCTCAAGATGGGCATACTCATCGATCCTGTCCGTGGCCCATCCCAACGCAGAGCCAAAGTGTGCCTGCAGGACGCGCTGGAGTGCCGGTGAGTTGCCAAAAGCCTTGAAGCTGGGCGGCGATAGCTCGGGAGCCGGATTGGGATAAGACTTCACCAGGCTCTCCCACCAAGCCTCCCACTCGGTCTTTAGCGCCGGGAGACCCCCAACGTCAGAGGTGAGGTGCTGGTGGTCTGCATGCCGGACTTTTGGAGCTGCGTGGGAGAGGATGGGTTTTCCAGCACCATCCAATCCGGCTACGTCGCGCAAGTACAGGGCAATGAGCATAGGCCCGGACGTATCCATGGTGATGCGCCATCCCGGGCCGCCTGACTCGTGCATGCGAATTCCTCCCTTTGGCAGGTCCCCGACATGTTCCAGTCTATTCCCGATGACTCCGGACGGTAATGGCGTTGTCTGCTGCTTGTGGCCTGGCCGGCCCTTAGCGGCCGGCGGGCACTGCTCCCAACGAACGCAGGTGAGCTGTGAGGACGTCGCTGCACATCTCTGCGGTCATCCACTCGGGCTGCAGCAGCGCATGCATGCACAGCCCGTCCATGGTGGCCAGGAGCCTTTCCGCCTCAGTCACGAGGGTTTGCTGGGCGTCAGCTTCACCGGGGCTCAGGAGCATGATGAGGCGACCGACGACGGCGGCTACGGTGCGGTGGCTGCGCTCGGCTTCGGCCGCCAGGACAGGCTTGATCCGGGCAGCGTGCCGGAACGCCATCCATACGCAAGCATCTACTGCGAGCTCCTCGTCCAAGGGCAGGAGCTGTCCGAGGAGATTCAGCACAGCGTTGTGCTGCTCGGGACTACGCGGTGACGCTTCTTCGACGGACGCGAGCGACTCCTCAAGACGCCCTGTGATGCGATCGATGACTACTCCAAAGGAGAAGACCAGAAGTTCATCACTGCTGGCGAAGTAGTGCCGCACCGAGCCAACAGCGAGCCCTGCTTCGTCAGCTACTTCCCTGAGGGACGCCCGTTCCAAGCCGTCGCTGGCAATGATCCGGAAGACGGCTTGGACAACTTCATGGCGCCGGGCTTCGGCATCAACAATTTTGGGCACCAGTAGTTTTTAGCACGAACGTGCTTCAACACCGCTCAACACAGAGCGGCGTGGCTCCGATTTCCGATAGCGTAGGAACCATGAAAATTCTTGTCACGGGTGGCACCGGCTACATCGGTTCCCACACCGTTTTGTCCCTTCAGGAAGCCGGCCACGACGTCGTTGTGCTCGACAACCTCGTGAACTCCAGCGAGGAATCCCTCCGCAGGGTTTCGGAGCTCACCGGCAAGACCGCCGCCTTCCACAAGGTGGACCTGGTGGATGAGCCCGCCGTTGAGGCCGTCTTCGACCAGCACCGGATCGACGCCGTGATCCACTTCGCGGGACTGAAGGCCGTAGGAGAGTCCGTCCAGGAACCCCTCGCCTACTACTACAACAACATCGTGGGCACCCTGAACCTGCTCCGCGCCATGGACAAGCACAACGTGCGCTCCATCGTCTTCAGCTCCTCTGCCACGGTATACGGCGAGCACAATCCGATCCCCTACATCGAGAAGATGGAAATCGGCGCCAACAACCCGTACGGCCGTACCAAGGAACAGATCGAGGACATCCTGTCGGACCTGGGCAACGCCGACGACCGCTGGCATATCGCACTACTGCGCTATTTCAACCCCGTGGGCGCACACCCGTCCGGCCGCATCGGCGAGGACCCCCAGGGCATCCCGAACAACCTTGTCCCCTTCATCGCCCAGGTAGCCGTGGGACGCCGCGAGAAACTCATGGTCTTCGGCGGCGACTACGACACTCCCGATGGCACCGCCCAGCGGGACTATATCCACGTGGTGGATCTGGCCGATGGCCACGTAGCAGCCCTGAACTACATCGCCGAGCGTGCCGGCGTCCGCCGCTGGAACCTTGGCTCCGGCCGCGGCTCCTCCGTTCTGGAGGTCCTGCGTTCCTTCGAGAAGGCCGTCGGCCAGCCGATTCCCTACGAGATCACCGGCCGCCGCGCCGGCGACCTCCCCGCCTTCTGGGCCGACGCTTCCTCCGCCCTTGCGGACCTCGGATGGTCCACCACCAAAACCGTGGACCAGATGTGCGAGGACCACTGGCGCTGGCAGAAGAACAACCCCTACGGCTACAACGCTGCCGAGCCTGCCGCGGCGACAAACGCCTCAGCAACTACAGGCCGGGCCAGCAACGCCTAGGCAACCAACGACGGCGGCCGCCCACCTCGCGCGAGGTGGGCGGCCGCCGTCGTTATTGACGCTTTTGCCGTATCAGTTGGCCGGGTAGTTGCGCTCCGGCTCACCTGTGTAGAGCTGCCGCGGACGGCCGATCTTGGTCTGGGGATCGTTGATCATTTCGCGCCACTGGGCAATCCAGCCCGGGAGGCGTCCAATGGCGAAGAGGACTGTGAACATCTTCTCCGGGAAGCCCATGGCCTTGTAGATGAGGCCGGTGTAGAAGTCGACATTCGGGTACAGCTTGCGCTGGATGAAGTATTCGTCAGCCAGTGCCTTCTCTTCAAGGCGCATGGCGATGTCCAGCAGTTCGTCGTTGCCGCCGAGCTTGCCCAGAACTTCGTGTGCCGTTGCCTTGATGATCTTGGCGCGGGGATCGTAATTCTTGTAGACGCGGTGTCCGAAGCCCATGAGGCGGACGCCGTCTTCCTTGTTCTTGACCTTCTCCATGTAGTCCTCGGGCTTGATGCCGTCGGCCTGGATCTGGCGGAGCATCTTCAGCACGGCCTCGTTTGCGCCACCGTGGGCGGGGCCGAAGAGGGCGTTGATGCCGGCGGACACCGACGCGAAGAGGTTCGCGTTGGATGAGCCCACCAGTCGCACGGTGGACGTGGAACAGTTCTGCTCGTGGTCGGCGTGCAGGATCAGCAGAAGGTCCAGGGCCTTGACCACCACAGGGTCCATTTCGTACTGCTCGGCAGGGAGGCCGAAGCTCAAACGCAGGAAGTTCTCCACGAGGTTCATGGAGTTGTCCGGGTACAGCATCGGCTGGCCGATGGACTTCTTGTGCGCATAGGCAGCGATAACCGGCAGCTTGGCCATGAGGCGGATGGTGGAAACTTCAACGTGCTCCGCGTTGAAGGGATCCAGCGAGTCCTGGTAGAACGTGGACAGCGCTGAAACAGCCGAGGAAAGCACCGGCATGGGGTGGGCGTCACGCGGGAACCCGCCGAAGAAGCCCTTGAGCTCTTCGTGCAGGAGCGTGTGGCGACGGATGCGCTGATCGAACTCTTCCAGCTCCGTGGGAGTGGGGAGGTTGCCGTAGATCAGCAGGTAGGAAACTTCGAGGAAGCTCGAGTGCTGCGCGAGCTGCTCAATGGGGTAACCGCGGTAACGCAGTACGCCTGCGTCGCCGTCGATGTAGGTGATGGCCGAGGTGGTGGCCGCTGTGTTCATGAAGCCAGGGTCATAGGCGACGGCGCCCGTCTGCTTCAGCAGCTTGGAAACGTCATAACCTTCGTTTCCTTCTACAACCTTGATGCGCGGCAGTTCGAGTTCGCCGCCGGCATGGCGCAGTGTCGCGCTGGTGGTCTCAGTCATGGAGTCCCCTTCATGAGGCCTCAGGGCCTCTATCGAACGCTTGTCCAACAACCTTCTGGTGCCGCCGCCTTCGGCCCTACTGTTGCAGGGCTCCAACGGCCGAAGTGCTTTCTTAGAGAAGGCCACCATTGATAGTCAGTTAAAAAGTTACCGCCAGTAACCCTCCGGAACTAATCCGTACCGTCCGGTTACTGGCGGAATGACGCTATTAGTGGTGCAAGTCACAGCATTGTTATGAGGCCGTGCCAAGCCGTTCGACAGCGGCATCAATTCGCTCGTCGCTGCCCGTGAGGGCCACACGGATGAAGCCGTTGCCTGCGTCTCCGTAGAAAACGCCCGGACCCACCACAATGCCAAGCTCAGCGAAGCGTGCCACCGTGTCCCAAGTGGCTTCGCCGGCTGTGGACCACAAGTAGAGCCCTGCCTTGGATTCGTGGATCTTCAGTCCGAACTTCTCCAGCGCCGGCACAATCCTCTCGCGCCGCCCGCGGTACAGGTCCTTCTGCGCCAGGACGTGCTTGGCATCGCCCAACGCAACGCGCATGGCTTCCTGCACCGGGTAGGGAACAATCATGCCCGCATGTTTGCGGCTGTTGACCAGATTGGCCATGATGGCCGAATCTCCAGCTACGAACGCGGCACGGTATCCGGCAAGGTTGGACTGCTTGCTGAGCGAGTAGACGCACAGCAAGCCATCAGTGGAACCACCGGTAACCCGGGGATCCAAAATGCTGGGGACAGCTTCGCCGCCACGCTGGGCATCCCATTCGCCCCAGCCCAGCTCTGCGTAGCACTCGTCGGAGGCCACCACTGCTCCGAGCTCACGGGCCTGGCCGACGATCCGTTGCAGCGATTCGATGTCACGGACGCTGCCTGTGGGATTGCCCGGTGAGTTGATCCAGATCAACCGGACCTTCGCTCGGGTGGCTGGATCGAGCTCATCCAGGTCGTCCGCGGCAACGGCCGTGGCACCAGCCAGTGAAGCGCCGATGTCATAGGTCGGGTAGGCAACAGTGGGACGCACAACGACGTCGCCTGCGCTCAAGCCCAGCAGGAACGGCAACCACGCCACGAGCTCCTTTGAACCCACGGTGGGCATGACGTCCTGGGGGTCCAGCCCCGGGACGCCGCGACGGCTGGCGAACCAGTCCACAACCGCCTGCCGCAAGGCCTCCGTACCGTGAACCGTGGGATAGCCGTGGGCATCGGCAGCGTTGGCCAGAGCCTCGCGGATCAACCCGGGGGTGGGGTCCACCGGAGTTCCGATGGAGAGATTCACTGCGCCACCGGGGTGCTTCGAAGCCGTGGCGACATACGGCGCCATGGCCTCCCAAGGGTAGTCAGGCAGGTTCAGGCCGAAAGCGGGCGCCGCTGAAATCACCGAAACTACCGCCTAGTGGTCTTGGTTCTGCGGGGGCAGTGCGGCGATGTACGGGTGGTCCTTGCCCGTGTTGCCGATTTTGGCCGCACCACCCGGGGAGCCGAGATCGTCAAAGAACTCCACGTTGGCCTTGTAGTAGTCGGCCCATTCTTCCGGAGTGTCATCCTCGTAGTAGATGGCCTCAACCGGGCACACGGGTTCGCAGGCACCACAGTCGACACATTCATCGGGGTGGATGTAGAGGGAACGCTCACCTTCGTAAATGCAGTCGACAGGGCACTCTTCAATACATGCCTTGTCCTTGACATCCACACACGGCTGCGCGATTACGTACGTCACGTCCCAGACCTCTCCACGGTTTGTCCCGGCGATGGCCGGGGTAATACGGCCGGCATCATGCCGGGCACTCAACTTCCGAGCCTATTATCCAACAGTGCGCTGACGCCAACCTAGCCCGCGTCTTAGTATGAAACGGTGACTCCCCCGAATTTGCCGCCGCGACAATTCCTCCTCGACGCAGAGCCAGGTATCCGGGTGGTGGTCCGGTACAGGATCGACGACGGACTGACGGACGCGCTGGGCTATCTGGTGGGTACCACGGAAGGCTCCTGCACCATCCGGACCCGTACCGCCGACGTCGAGATTCCGTTGGCAATGGTTATCGCGGCGAAAGAGGTTCCACCGCCACCGCCGCGGCGGCAGTCCGTTCGCGTCGCAGCCGACTAGCAACCAGCCGCTTAACAACAATAAGCATGATTAACGTCACTACGCCGATGCCGAAGACCCACACGTTGCCCACGGCGTCGCCGAGAACCAACTGCTTGGCAGAACCGGCCGAGGACAGTACGCCGACGGCGGCATAGCTCACCACGCCTGCCACCGCCGTCGGTATCACCGAGCGGGACCACGCAGCGAGCCACAACTGCACGGACGCAAGCAGCAGCAAGGCTGCAGCCACACCCCAGGAGACCTCGACGCCCGACCAGAGTACGGTCTGCCGGTGCAGTACGGTGCCCGCCAGGGCAACGAAAAGAGCCGCCAGTACGGCCGTGGCAATGCCACGAACCGAACCGGCGGCTCCTTTCTTCATTCAGCTGTTCCGAACTGGATCAGGCCAGTTAGGGCTAGGACTTGGCGCGGGCGCGGTTTGCCTTGGCGCGCTCGTTGGAGTCCAGGATGACCTTACGGATACGGATGGCATCCGGGGTTACCTCGACACACTCGTCTTCGCGGGCGAATTCGAGCGACTCTTCGAGGGTGAGATCGCGCGGCGGCGTCAGGTTTTCGAAGGTGTCGGAGGAAGCGGCACGCATGTTGGTGAGCTTCTTTTCCTTGGTGATGTTGACGTCCATGTCATCAGCACGGGAGTTCTCGCCAACAATCATGCCTTCGTAAACCTCGGAGGTGGGCTTCACGAAGAAGGAACCGCGCTCTTGCAGGTTAATCATGGCGAATGGCGTAACAACGCCTGCGCGGTCGGCAATCATCGAACCGTTGGTACGGTATTCGATCGGTCCGGCCCACGGCTCGTAACCTTCCGAGATGGAGGCAGCGATACCGGCGCCACGGGTGTCCGTCAGGAACCGGGTACGGAAACCAATCAGGCCACGCGCAGGGACGATGAATTCCATGCGGCACCAGCCGGTGCCGTGGTTGGCCATGTTGGTCATGCGGCCCTTGCGGGCAGCCATGAGCTGCGTGACGGCGCCGAGGTATTCCTCGGGCACATCGATGGTCATGTGTTCCATCGGCTCGTGCAGCTTGCCGTCGATGGTCTTGGTGACAACCTGCGGCTTGCCCACGGTGAGCTCGAAGCCTTCGCGGCGCATCTGCTCAACGAGGATGGCCAGCGCGAGCTCGCCACGGCCCTGTACTTCCCAGGCGTCGGGACGCTCGGTGGGGAGCACCTTGATGGAGACGTTACCGATCAGTTCCTTGTCCAGGCGATCCTTCACCTGGCGGGCCGTGACCTTGGCACCCTTGACCTTGCCGGCCAGCGGCGAGGTGTTGATACCGATGGTCATGGAGATCGCGGGATCGTCCACGGTGATCAGCGGCAGCGGCTGCGGGTTCTCGGCGTCGGTGAGGGTCTCACCAATGGTGATTTCCTCGATGCCGGCGACGGCGACGATCTCGCCGGGACCTGCGGACTCGGCAGGAACACGAGTGAGGGCCTTGGTGGCCAGCAGTTCGGTGATCTTGACGTTCTTGAGCTCACCATTGGCGCGTGCCCAGGCCACGGTCTGGCCCTTGCGGAGCGTGCCGTTGTAGATGCGGAGCAGGGCGAGGCGGCCGAGGAACGGCGATGCGTCCAGGTTGGTCACGTGTGCCTGCAGCACGCCGTCCGGGTTGTACGTCGGAGCGGGGATGTGCTCGATGATGGTCTTGAAGAGGGGCTCGAGGTCCTCGTTCTCCGGAGCCGAGCCGTTGGCCGGCTGGTCCAGGGACGCGCGGCCAACCTTGGCGGCGGCGTAGACGACGGGAACTTCGAGGACCTTGTCCAGGTCCAGGTCCGGAACTTCGTCGGCGAGGTCCGAAGCGAGGCCCAGGAGCAGGTCCATGGACTCGTGGACAACCTCGTCGATGCGGGCGTCGGGACGGTCGGTCTTGTTGACCAGGAGAATCACCGGGAGGTGCGCGGCAAGGGCCTTGCGGAGCACGAAGCGGGTCTGGGGCAGGGGGCCCTCGGATGAGTCGACCAGCAGGACGACGCCATCAACCATGGAAAGACCGCGCTCTACCTCGCCACCGAAGTCAGCGTGGCCGGGGGTGTCGATGACGTTGATGGTGATGGTCTCGCCGTTGGACGACGGGCCGTTGTAGGCAACCGTGGTGTTCTTCGCGAGGATGGTGATGCCCTTTTCGCGCTCCAGGTCACCGGAGTCCATGACACGGTCCTCAACCTCACCATGGGAAGCGAAGGAGTTGGTCTGCTTGAGCATGGCGTCGACCAAGGTGGTCTTACCGTGGTCAACGTGTGCGACGATCGCGACGTTGCGCAGATCGCTCCGCGACGCAGTGTTGGTGATGGTTTCAGACATGCGTTAATGACTCGTTTCAGTGGTGAAGTCAGCTGTTTGTATCCGCGCGCATACCTGATCGACTTGATCGGAACACACAGCGAAAAGACCCCGGGACACAGGGCACCTGCATCCAGTCTAAACGCAGTTGCATTTCTGAGCCTAAAAAGCAAGCTATTCAGTGCCGTATTGTGGTGCTGCTCACAGTTCGATGTTGTTACGTAAACGCAAGTCCAGATGCTGGATTTTGCCTGTCTTGTGCACCATGATGGGCTGCAGAACCAGTGCCACGTGGAGAACAACGATGCGACAAGCTCCGGCCGTGTTCCGCATGCTCGCACCATTGATCGCCATCGGCGTTCTCTCGGTAGGCTGCGGGCCAAGCCCAGCACCAATCACCACCCCCTCTGGATCAACCGCGCCCGGGCCGGCGCAGACGGCCGCCGCGGATAATCCGCTGAGGATTGCCCCGGCTCCCAGCTCGCTCAACCTGCCGGTGGGCTCGCTATATAAGAACCCCACGAACAATCGCAGCGAACTGGTTCTCGCCGACGTGCGCCACACCGCGGTACTCATCGGCGATTCCCAGTCAATGCCGAAGGATTCGTGGCCGCAGCAGGGCATCGCAGCCATGGGCTACAAGTTGCACGTGGTTGGCATGGGCGGCACTGGCTACGTAGCAACCAATGGGAAGACCGGCAATTACATCGACGCGCTGCAGCGCGGAGACTGGGTGCTGCCTTTCGGCGACCCACCGCTGATCGTGATTCAGGGTGGCGGCAACGATGCCACCCAACGCGCCACCGACGCCCAGATCACCAGCAACGCAGAGCGGCTTCTCGCCGCCCTGAAGAAACGTTACCCGGGCACCACCTTGGCCATGATTGGAACCCTTGCCAGGGGCGTAAGTAACGGAGGCGGACGCCGCACTGAAATCGATGCCCTCCTGGGACGCATCGCCGGCAAGCACGGCATACCGTTCGTCAGCGCGGGCGACTGGCTCACGCGCTACAACGCGATCGGCGATCTCCAGGACGGCGTGCACTTGAAGCCGGCCGGGCACGCGAAGCTGAGTACCGCACTAGCCCGCGAATTCACTGCCCTTGGCCTCACGGCACGCCCGGACAGCGCCGACCCCGGAAAGTAGCCCGCGCCGTCGTCGATTTCGGCGTTGCGGGGCCGGCTCTGCGCGCTTCGCGAGCTTTATGACGTGCACAGCAGGCCTCGCAACACGAAGTTAACGGCAGGAGCCGGTGGTTCCCTTCTCGAGGAACCACCGGCTCTGTTGCTAACCGGGGTTGATGCTCGACGCCGGTCAGGCCACCTCTGGGGGCAACAGCAGTGAACCACCCGGGATGGCGTCCAGAAGTGCCTGCGTGTAAGCCTCTCGAGGGTTGTCGAAGACATCATCCGTGCTGCCCGTTTCCACGAGCTTGCCCTTTTGCATGACGCAGACGTGATCCGCGATCTGCCGCACTACTGCAAGGTCGTGCGTGATGAAGAGGTACGTCAGGCCAAGGTTGTCCTGAAGGTCAGCCAGCAGGTTCAGGACCTGGGCCTGGACGAGGACGTCCAAAGCCGAGACCGCTTCATCGCAGATGATAACTTCAGGATCCAAAGCCAAAGCACGCGCAATGGCAATGCGCTGGCGCTGACCACCGGAGAGTTCGTTAGGGTACCGACGCATGGTGGACTGTGGCAGCGCCACCTGGTCCAGAAGCTCCCGGACCTTCTTTTCACGACTGGCCTTATTGCCGATCTTGTGGGTCCTCAACGGTTCTTCAATGGTGCGGAAGATGTTGTACATGGGGTCGAGGGAACCGTAAGGGTCCTGGAAGATCGGCTGCACCCGGCGTCGGAACTTGAACAAGTCCTTGCTGCTGAGCGTGGACGTGTCTACGCCGTCGAAGATGATCTTTCCAGATGTCGGTTCCAGCAAGTTGAGGACCATTTGTGCCACTGTGGACTTGCCTGATCCCGACTCGCCGACGATAGCCGTGGTGGTTCCTCGCTTGACAGCAAAAGAAACAGAGTCCACGGCGGTGAAGTCAGTGGACTTGCCAAGGCCTCCGCGAAGCTTGAAGACTTTGGTCAGGTCTTGGACCTTCAGAACCTCCTCCGGCAGAGCCGTCTCAACGACGGGCTCAGTCGGAGCCAGCAGCTCCTCCGATTCGATGCCCTGCTCCTTGGCAACCTGGATACGACGGGAAGCCAGCGACGGCGCCGAAGCAACCAGCCGCTTTGTGTAGGGGTGCCGTGGGTTGCGGAGAAGCTCGAGCGATGGGCCGGACTCCACAACCTGGCCCTTGTACATAACAACCACTTTGTCCGCGCGCTCGGCTGCAAGGCCGAGGTCGTGGGTGATGAGCAACACGGCCGTGCCCAGCTCGGAGGTCATCTTGTCCAAGTGATCCAGAATCTGGCGCTGGACCGTGACGTCAAGGGCTGACGTCGGCTCATCTGCGATCAAGAGGCGGGGCTGGCACGAAAGCCCGATTGCAATGAGCGCACGCTGGCGCATGCCTCCGGAGAATTCGTGCGGATATTGCTTGGCCCGGCGTGAGGCATCGGGCAGTCCTGCCTCGGACAGCACCTTGGCGACGTCATCAGGTCCGGAAGGAAGGCCGTTCGCTTTCAACGTCTCCTTGACCTGGAAACCGATTTTCCACACCGGGTTCAGGTTGGACATGGGGTCCTGTGGAACCATGCCGATGGAATTGCCGCGGAGCTCGATCATCCGCTTCTCGCTGGCATGGGCTATGTCTTCGCCGTCAAAGAGAATTTCTCCGCCGGCCACCCGCCCATTCCCGGGAAGCAATCCAATGGCCGCCAGGGCTGAGGTCGATTTTCCTGAGCCTGACTCCCCCACAATCGCCACCGTCTCGCCGGGCATGACCGTGAGGTGGGCATTCCGCACCGCGTTGACTTCACCATTACTGGTGGTGAAGTTGATTGCCAGGTTCTTGATCTCCAGCAGCGGACGCTCCGAGCCAGCGACTTCTTCCTTAATGTGAACTGAAGAGTTCATGGCTTCGCCTTTCATCGTTTACGCGCCTTGGGGTCCAGGGCATCCCGCAGGGCATCGCCCAGCATGATGAAGCTCAAGACTGTTATGGAAAGAGCAATGGCCGGGTAAAGCAGGGGCATCGGGTTGGACCGCAGTGATGCCTGCGCGGCCTGAATGTCATTGCCCCAGGACATAACGCTCGGCGGCAGCCCAATTCCAAGGAAGGAGAGGGTTGACTCGGCGACGATAAAGGTGCCCAGGGAGATGGTGGCCACAACAATGATCGGAGCCAGCGAGTTCGGCAGCACGTGACGCAGCAGCGAACGGAAGCGCGAAACGCCCAAGGACCTGGCGGCCATGACAAAGTCCGCGTTCCTGACCTCGATCACAGCGCCTCTGGTGATACGCGCGATCTGGGGCCAACCGAAGACAATCAGAATCAACACCAAGGTCCATACGGTGCGGTTGGCGCGGAATACGGGAAGCTGCATCATGACGATTGCGCCCAGGATAAGGGGCAATGCGAAGAATATGTCCGTCAGACGGGCCAGGAGGGCATCAGCCCAGCCGCCGTAGTAGCCGGCAAGTGCACCCACTACACCGCCGAACAGAACCACGCCGATGGTGGTGAAGAGGCCTACCGTCACTGATGAGCGGGTACCAAAAATAACCCGCGCATAGACGTCACAACCCTGCTGCGTGAAACCGAGCGGGTGCCCGCTCGTGGGTCCCCCGTCGGAGTTGGCCAACTGGCAGGCCTCGCTGGACGGATCAATTTGCGAGAACAGGCCGGGGAAAAGAGATACCACCACAACGGCCAGAATCATGATCGCCGAGATGATGAACAGTGGCTGCTTGCGCAGATTCTTCCATGCCTCGCCCCACAGACTTGAAGGGGCACTGTCTTCTTTGACCTTGTCCGTGGCCTGAAGCGGCGTCTCGTCAAGGTCGGCAACGAAGTGCTCGATGTGTCCCCGGGCGGTGTCCTGCCCGGTCAGATTACTTTCAGGAGTCATAACGGATCCTCGGGTCAAGCCAGGCGTATAGGAGGTCAACAAGCAAGTTGGAGAGGCAATAGATCAACACCAACACCGTGACAATGGAGACCACCGTGGGTCCCTCACCCGACAAGACGGCCCGATAAAGCCTGTTGCCCACGCCGGGAACGTTGAAGATACCTTCTGTGACAATCGCGCCACCCATGAGGGTCCCCAGGTCTGCGCCCAGGAATGTCACCACTGGAATAAGGGAGTTCCTCAGAATGTGGACGTTCACAACCCTGAAACGGGACAGTCCCTTAGCCGTCGCTGTCCGGACATAGTCGGCGTTCATGTTCTCGATGACGCTGGTTCGGGTCAAGCGCAGAACGTACGCGAAGGAAGCCAAACCAAGAACGATTGCCGGCAGGATCAAATCCTGCACGGTCGCAGCCGCACTGACAGTCGGTTTCGCCCAGCCCAGCTGCACACCAATGAAGAACTGAAGAATGAAGCCAAGGACAAAGATCGGGATGCCGATGACGATCAGCGAGGCGATCAAAACGGTTCCGTCGAAGAACTTGCCCTTGCGAAGACCTGCGATGAGCCCGAAAGCAATGCCGAAGACAGCTTCAAAGATTAGAGCCATCACTGCAAGCCGGGCCGTGACAGGGAAAACCTCGCCTAGAACGGCGGCAATGGGCCGGCCGGAGAAGTCCTGGCCGAGGTCAAAAGTGAAGATGCTCTTGAGGTAGAGCAAGTACTGGATGATGAAGGGCTGGTCCAGGTTGTACTGAGCCCTCAGCTTCGCAGCAACAGCTTCGTTAACAGGCTTATCGCCAAACAGAGCGGCAATGGGGTCGCCGGGAAGACTGAAAACCAGGAAATAGACCAGCAGTGTAGCTCCCAGGAAAACGGGAATCAGCTGGAGGAATCGCTTAAGGATGTATGTGGCCATCAGCGCATCACACCCCGATCAGCAGGCACCCGGTCCAAGGGTGCAGCGGAGTTGTTCATTGAAGAACCTTTTCGTCTGATGTGCAAACGTTCCCTGCCAAGGCAAAGTAAGCCTGCACAAGGACGCCCAACCGGAGTTGGGCGTCATTGATTTGCAACGTGATACGGCGACGAAGGCACTCAACTGAGCACCCTCGCCGCCGTTTCGCTTACTTGCCTGTGATGTTGTAGTACAGCGGGACGCCGTCCCAGCCGTAGTCAACGTTCGTGACACCGTCGCTCCAGCCACCCTGGGATACCTGGTACCACAGCGGAATAGCCGGCAGGTCCTGCAAGAGGATTTCCTGGGCCTTGTTCATGGCCTTGTTGCCTTCAGCCACAGAAGGTGCAGACAGTCCATCGGAAATGGCCTTGTCAAAGGTCGGGTTCTCATAGCGGGCATCGTTCGAGCCAGCACCGGTCTTGTAGATCGGGCCGAGGAAGTTGTACAGCGACGGGTAGTCTGCCTGCCAACCAGCACGGATGGAACCGGTCAACGTACCGGTCGTGGCGAGGTCGCGGGCTTCCTTGAAGGTAGCGAACGGCAGTCCCTCAGCCTTGATACCCAAGTTGTTCTTCAGCTGGTTGGTAACAGCCTCAACCCAAGCCTTGTGGCCACCCTTGTCGGCGTTGTACGCGATGGTGAAGACCGTGTTCGGGTCCCACCTCTGGATAGCGTCTGCCTTGGCCCAGAGTTCCTTGGCCTTGGTGGCGTCAAACTTCAGGTTTTCAGAGCCGGGGATGCTGTCGCTGTAGCCATCCAGCACGGGAGCAGTGAAGTCCTTTGCGGGCTGGCGGCCACCACTGAAGATCACCTTGGTAATCTCTTCGCGGTCCATTGCCATGGAAATAGCCTGGCGACGGAGCTTGCCGGCCTCTCCGCTCCACTCCGGAAGGTATTCCGGAATAGCGATGGTCTGGTTGCCGGCGTAAGGCTTCTCAATGAAGCGGTCACCCAGATCCGACTTAAAGTTCTTCAGCGCGCTCGTGGGAATGACCTGCAGGATGTCCAGGTTGTTGGACAGGAGATCCTGGTATGCGGCGTCGTCGTTCTGGAAGATCTTGAACGTCACACCGCCGTTCTTTGCCTTACGAGGACCGTTGTAGTCGGGGTTCGGGACCAGCTGGATCTGCACGTTGTGCTGCCAACCGTTTTCCGCCATCTTGTACGGGCCGTTGCCTACCGGCTTTTCGCCGTAGGTCTTGGGGTCGGCAAGTGCCGCTGCCGGAACAGGCATGAACGCGGTGTAACCGAGACGCAGCGGCCAGTCAGATTCAGGTTGCTTAAGTTCTACCGTGAAGGTGGTGTCGTCCACGACCTTGAGGCCGGACAGTGTGTCCACCGTGGAACCCTCTGCACTGGCTTCGTCGTAACCCTTGATGCTCTCAAAGAAGGTAGCGCTCAGGTTCCCGTTCTTTGCTGCTGCTCCGTAGTTCCAAGAGTCAACGAACGTCTTAGCCGTGATGGTGTCACCGTTGGTGAACTTCTGATCCTTCTTGATCTTGATGGTGAAGTTCTGGGCGTCCGGTGCCTCGATGGACTCCGCCAGCTCGTTAACCGGCTTACCCGATGGGTCGTAGCTAACAAGGCCGGAGAAGATCAGCGTGGCAATCTTGCCGCCGCCGACCTCGTTAATGTCTGCCGGCATGAGCGGGCGCTGAGGTTCTGAACCGTCAGCAATGATGACCTTGTTCGGGTCGCCCGCGGATGTACCGGAGTCGTTGCTGCCGCCGCCACCGCAACCGGTAGCTGCGAGGGCGATGATCGCCGCTACGCCTAGAGCTTTGGAAGTGCGCGAGAAACGCATTCCGCCTCCTATGAGTCGTGGAGTTGAGCAGGGAAAATTCGTGATCTCCCCCAGGCAAAGGCACAGTTTCCTACTGTGACGTTGCCTACATGTGGGTGTAAGCCTACCCACATTGTGTCCGGATGTTGGGACTTGCTGGCCAAACTGTAACCGTTCCGCAACCTCCAGATGCCTAAATTGTCAGGGATTTCAAGTCAAACCCTACTCGGTGGTAATATTCGCTGTCTGACAGCAGGACAGGACGTTTTTTGCGCAAAAAAGGCCCCTGATTCACTGACTGAATGTTGTTCTTGAAGAAGGTGCGGCTGTACCATCCAACGTCAAGGCCATAGGTCGCACCGATGGTGAAGTTTGAGGCCACTTGGTACCGGCTATTGAAGCTGACTCCCGGGATATCCCCAACGTCCCGCAATTCGATGTCTTCAAAAGGACTGAGGCTGTAGAGGCTCCCCCTCGTAGCCAAGCCCACAACCGATCCATTTTAGAAAGGTTCTTTTGCGGCGAAGGCGTCAGAGCATCTTGGGACTGCACAGGGGCTAGCCCGCGCTCACGTAGGCGTGAATCGCCTGAGGGCGGCAGCTTTTTGCTTCTGGGCCGAGTATGCGACCCGGCATTGCGTCGTCGCCCATCCGGCGTCCCGGTAGGCGCCCCACTGTCGACGGGCAGGTGTGGCAACGATGAAAAGGATCAAGGCCACAACGAACGCAACGATCTGGCCAAGGCCTGCAAACAGGAGACCGAAGCCAGCAATGTTGGCCACCATCTCCGGATCCGTATGTAGTTGGCAGCCGTGCTGAGGCGCCAAGCCATCCTCTTATGAGGGTTGCTGCATCGGCGAGGTCGTCAATGCGTGGGCCATTGGACGATCCATTCCATGTCCGTCTCTCATAGCCGAGCTTGCCGAGGGCGACGTCCTCCAGGTGCTGTTCGGATGCTTTGCCAAGCTGCGCGTCAAGGGCCCATTGGATCTTCTCTGGGTCGCGGACAGCTAGCCGTCGGGCCAGTTCCAGAGTGTCATCGAGAGGGACTATCAATGCTCCGTCGTGCTCGAAGCATAAGCTACCGATGAACTCTTGAAAGCGAATCGAGTGCCGCACCTCGAATGAGGGTGGGCAAGCTCAACCACTTCGGCCTGTACGTCGGAAGCATGAGCAGAAGCGTCTGCTACGGCCGCCCACTTCGCTTCGATTTCCTTGAAGTGTTTGACGTCCTCCCATCGGCATTTGAGCCTGCCGATAGGAGTCCATGCCTCTTCGCCGTCTTCTTCGATGACGAAATTGGGATCCGCGATCGGGGTGCAGGATGCAGCCAGCCACCTCACTGCGTCGGGCCACCGCACTGTTGAGCGCTGCCACGGCCAGGCGGGACTTCATCGGTGAGTCGATCGAATAGCCGACGATCCTGTTGGAATGAACATCCATGACCGCGCACAGGTAGAGCTTGCCTTCGGCGGTGGGGTGATCAATGATGTCCGAGAGCCACAACCGGTTCGGGGCGCTGGCGGTGAACTCGTGCCGGGTCCGGCCTGTGCTGTCGGTCACCGCGCACAGGTCATCGTCGACCGGCGGGCCGGGCTTCTTGGACTTGCCGCGTTTCTTCCCAAAGACCGACCACCAGCCGTTATCCGGGCAGATCCGCCACGCGGTCCGCTCAGACATCGGCTCACCCGAGGCGCGAGCTTCATCGACCAGAAACCGGTACCCGAACTCGGGGTCCTCCCGGTGGGCATCAAACAAAGCATTGGCCCGATAGGCCTGCTCATACTCGGCAACGGTAACCGGGTTGGCCAGCCAGCGGTAGTAAAGCGGACGGGCGGTCTTCAGCACCTGGCACGTCACCGTGACAGGCAATACCGTCAGCGGCAAGGTCCTGAACGAGCGGGTAGCTCATTTGGTTCGATTAGCATGCTATGTGGGCATGTTTTATGAAAGTGTGATGACATCCTCATGCAGCATGGACACCAAGCTGAATGCCAACGCCAATGCCGCCTTGGCTCCGTCAATAGACACGTGCTGGTAGGTGTCCGATCCGTGCCTTTCGCCACCCTCCCAGAGTGTCCTCATCATCGAGATGATGACCTTCTCGTGAGGAACGTTCTTGGCCAGAAGGGGGAGGCTGACAGTTTTCTGTTCGATGTGGCCGATGATTGCCCCGAGCGTTGCGCGCCCACTGTTTGGCAGGAGGCGAGGGCAGCCGATGGTCTCAACCGCTTTGACGCTCAACCCGTAGGACTCGTTGGGGCTGGGGTGCGCTCCGTAGATTGCGTTGAAAGCCTCTGCCAATAGTCCGCCAGCGGCTTCGGTCTTCGCCACGACGTCGCGGTAGGCAACGTCAACGCCTTCCGGGATTCGGCGGGTCATTCGAGGTTTACCCGGTTCAAGCTCGGTTACGGTCCATTCGGACCTGCCGAGGTCAAGCATGTTCTTCAGTTCGAAGTGCTTTGCTGCTACCTGACTGACTTTGTGATACATAAGCCAGTCGATTACGGAGACAAGCACATCGTCTTCCAGGTGTTCAATTTCCTGTATGAAGTTATAGCCATATTCGGAGAACTGTTGCTTGAATACGAGGGTCAAAGAGCGGGCGATACTGCCGTTCAAGTACGACGTCCCACCGCATTGGTCGGTTATCCACTGGGCGAGTTGCGGGCGCATGTATTCAGGGATGCCGGGTTCGATCGCGGTCATTTCCGCGAATTCGTCCTCGTCCAGCGCTGGTGAAACCCATCCGGTCATTTTTGCTCCTGCCGCCTTTGAATTAGTACGGCAATTTTACTAGGCGGGTACCCTGTGGATGGCAACATTCCGGCGACACTGAGGGTTGTTCGCTATAGGCCTAACGTGTTGGGCCCTCGCAGCCACATTTACTTGCACCTTCCGTTATCGGATGGTGTGTGATTGCTGTGCAGCGGTCGCTATGGTGGTGGCCGCATGCGGCGCAGTGGAAGGTGCGGGCGCTGGTCGACTCGCCAGCGCGTTACTATTTCGCATGCACATCACTCCTGAATTCGCCGGGCTCATCGCGCAGGTTTTCCCGGCACTATTGATCGCTCTCCTCGTTGAAGGCCGTGTGTCACCAATGAGCCGAGAAGCCCGCTGGACACTACTGCTCGTCTACTGCGTTCGGTACGTCGCCGTAATCGGGGCTACCTTATCCACCTTCTTGTGCCTTCATGCTGCTGGGACGAAGACGGAGTCCGGAAGCAATGACTGGGTTGTCTCGATAAGCGGCGTGTTCTTGTTTCTGTCGCTTTCATTCATGAATGGAACGGTCATGGGAAGCGAGCAGTCCGGCGTGATGTCGCTGTTCAAGAAGCCGAGTAAGGAACCACAGCCAGAGCTAACCCGCTGAGTCCTGATGCACTGATCCGTGCTTCTCACAGTCTGGATTGGTTGGTTTGGGGTGGGCTGGGTTGTACCGCCATGCGGGGCAAGAACAGCCCGGGTATGTGTTGGTCCGCCTCGCCCACGCGTCCGGGGCGCCCATGCCCGGGAGGATGTCAGCCATTGGAGCAGCGGCAGGAGCTATGCAGGCACCGCCCCCAAGCTTTGGCTTGTTCGCGCCGGTACGCCCGTTCTTCAAGGCGCCCGTCCAGCAGGAATGACTTGGCGAGGCCGTGCCAGTCAAGGAACTTCCCTTGATCGATGGTCAAGCGTCGGCTTTCGTGGCGCTCACGGGCCAGTAGGATCGCATAACGGAGGCGGAGCGCGTGGCGTGCCTTCATTATTCCTGCCCGCCTGCGTACCGATTCTCGATTTCGTCGGCCTGCTTGTTGAGTTTGGTGGCGCGTTCCTTGCACCATTGGGCGAACTCGCGGCGTGCGTCGTCGTCCAGGATGATTTCCTCTTCGGGACGATCGTGGCTGGGGTTTCGCCGGAACCAGCGGCCCTTCTTGACCTTGATTTCGCTTACGGTGCCTGGGTACTCACACTCAAGCAGGATCCCAAGCCCATCAGCGGCGCGGGCCTGCTTGCGGTAGTGGTCCGCGTACCGCAGGTCCGCACGCATCCTTTCAGCAGCGCTCACTGTTCCTCCTTGACGGCGGCAGCCAGCACGGCACGGACGATGGCGCGATCCTCGTCGTCAACCTTCAGTGTCTTGTCGTCATAGAAGGCATCCAGCAAAGCTTGTGCGCCCCGTTCAACGGCGGCTTCGGAGAACACCACGCGCCTGGCAGGTCTTCCAGCGTTGCGATCAACCTGGCTGCTTCTCTGCGGGTGTTGTCGCTCATAGCTGCAGCTCCATCTGGTTAGGGTCAGGTTCCGGCGTTAGTTCCCAGTCGTCGGTTTTCCCGGCAGATGAGACTGGGCGAAATACGCCGCTGCCCGACGCAGAATCTCAACCTCATGCTCCAACGTCCTTATTCGCCGCTTCGCGGCCGCGAGCTCCGCGGCCTGCTCACCCGTGATCCCAGGACGGTCCCCCCGCCTCACCCTCGGCCTTCTTCATCCACCCCTACAACGTCGCGAAATGGACCCCGAAATCCTTCGGGATCTGGGCCAGCTCAACCCCCGGCTCGCTTGGTCATAGTAGGCATCCTTCCAACCCAGTCCTGTTGACTAGGCACAACAGATGTCACCTATCCCTGCAGCAGTCCCGCCACCACTGGCCCGGATATCTGTGATTTCGTCGGATACCCGCGGTGCGTTCAGGGTTTCACTTTGCGCCGCTTGGCCTGTCATTAAGGGAAGCGTTAGTTAGCGCGGCGGCATGCGGAGTGCTCCGTCCATGCGGATGGTTTCCCCGTTGAGGTAGTCGTTGTCGATGATCGCCAGTGCGAGCAGGGCGAATTCCTCGGGCCGGGCCAGTCGCTTGGGGAAGGGAACGCCAGCAGCAAGGCCGGCTCGGAAGTCGTCCCTGACGGAAGCCATCATTGGTGTTTCCACCACGCCTGGAGCGATTGAATTTACCCGTATTCCATGCTGAGCCAGATCTCTGGCCGCAGGAAGGGTCATTCCGACGACGCCGGCTTTGGACGCAGCATAGGCAATCTGGCCGATTTGTCCTTCAAAGGCAGCCACAGAGGCGGTGTTGATGATGACTCCCCGCTGTCCGTGGGTATCGGCCTCGGTCTGGGCTATCGCTTCCGCGGCGCAGGCGAGGACGTTGAACGATCCTATGAGGTTTATGTCGAGGACTTTGGCGAATAGTGCAAGATCATGCACACCCTCTCCACTGAGGATCCGCGCAGTGGGCAGGATACCGGCGCAGTTGATGATAGTGCGGAGCGGCAGCTTGTAGGCCGTTGCAGCTGCTACCGCAGCGCGGACGGCATCGGCATTTGTGACGTCGGCCTCGAAATAGGTTATTCCGTCCATTTTTTCGGCTTTTCCAATGGCATCTTTGAGATCGACTGCGAGAACCTGAGTTCCGTGTTTGGCGAGGGCACGGGCGGTGGCCGAGCCGAGCCCTGACGCGCCGCCGGTTACTATCGCGGAGGTATTGCCCAGCTCCATGAAAATTTCCTTCTTTCCGGGCAGTACGCCCGTCCTAGCGTTCGGGCCGGGGCCTGCTCCAAGTCAGTTCAGCCGGTGGGCCTTGAAGCCCTGATTGCGTCAGGCAAACGCCGAGATTTCGGTCATCGCCGGCCCACCAGCAGGGTGTGATCTGGTGACTTCCTTCGTAGGCGGAGATAGCCCCGCATTGGGGACGATCTTGGTTTTTCGAAGTCGGTGCTGATGCCGTCGGCGCCAAGGAACGATCGTCGGGTGCACCTGATTCACGCATGCGCTCCGTGCAGTTCACTTTCGCCGGAGCACGACACTGCACGGAGCGCCTCGCTGAATCCGCCCACCGGGATACGGATCGCTTGATCGCAGATTGATCCCATGCCTCAGGGCAGAATCACCGCTTAGACGCCTCACCACCAACGTCGAAATGCGCCATCATCCAGCGATCAATCCGGGCGGCCGCGAGCGAATTTCCCGTGGGTGCGCCCGGCTCGATGGCTCCGCCAAAGTGCGTACCCGCGACCGCCTCCACCGTGAGGTCTGGGGAACCCAGGGCCTCGCTCATTCGGACGATGTCCCCAGGGAAGCAAGCCTGATCTCCGGTGTACTCGAGTAATAGTGTCGGTGCCGTTACGCCTGGGGCGCAACGGATGAAGTCGGCATTCGTGGACAGACCGGACCAGGTCGAAAGCCAGGCTTCGGCCGTCGACAGTCGGCCGAAGCCGACCAAGCCGTAATTTGTGAGGTCCGGTCGGCGTCCGAACACCGAGCCATAAGGCCTCGCGTTGGGGTCCAGGGATAGGTCGACAGTGCGGAGATCGGCATCAGTGCGGAATACCGTCACAACCCGGGGTGCCAAGGCGAGCCGGCGATCCTCCGGCTTGCCGGAGGCCTTGAACTCGCGATTAGCCGTCTGCGACCCGGTCACCCAGCCCCGTGCCAGCTCGTCGATTCGGCGAACCCGGGCGAGCTGCGCCTCACGGTAGCGGGTGATGAATGCCTGCTCGTAGCGGCTGTGCTCGGGCGCTGGTATGAAACCGTTGTCCGGATTGAACGGATCCAGCTCGGGGTCCACGGAGAGGGGATCGGACTCGTCGGTGACGGACGGGTCGATCACCCGTAAGAGCAAGGCTCCCTGGCCCGGGTGGGGGGCTAGGAAGATGCAGCCATCCGGAAGCGGCATCTCTGTATCCGCCAGCGGCACCTGGCGACCTGATGGTGCCCGGGACAGACGATCATATGCGGGCAGACCGGCCTGCTCGCAGTAGAAAGCGGCCAGAGTGCCGCCACCGGAGTGCCCCAAGGAGACGCGGTAGTCGAAGCCGAGGTTCTCAAGTAGCACCTGCCCTGCGGCGTAATCAATGATCGCCTGCTCGTGGATAAGCGTGAGGTCATTGTTCGGCGAGCGTGAACCCTGGGTCCAGACGGCGTACCCGGAGGCCAGCAGGTACGGCACCATGGCGTGGTGGGTGACGTCCGCGCGAGGGTGCATGATGGTGACCACTGCCCGCGCTCCGCGTGGTTTACGAAGCACCCCACTGACCTTGGCGCCGTCGCTCGTCGTAAGCTCGTGAACGCGTTCGGCGATGCCTTCAGGGGCGTCGATGGTTGCGGCGTAGCGGCCTGCACCTAGCTTGTTGGCGATGCCGGTCATCGTGCCTCCAGGCGAAGGGCGTTCTTGTCCCACTGAACAATCCGGCAGCCAGCCAGCCCGGCCACATAGCTGTACCAAACAGAATGACGGACGCCCGTCGCACGGCGGTCGATGACGATCGGCCCATCGGATTCGATCGCAAAGTAAGGTCCCACCCTGCCGATCCGCACGCCTTCAACCTTGGAGGCCACTTCGGCTACGGTCGTATTTTCGGGCACATCGAGGACGAATAGTGTATGTGTCATGCCCGCACCGGGCCTTCCGGAGACTCGGCATAGGCGGGATCCGAAGGCTGGGGCCCAAAGGCCTCGGCCCGTTCGATGATGAGCTCGGCCTTGCGCACCAAGAGATCGTCCATGGTGTGGCCGGGGCGCTGAGCTATGTCGACCAGGGCGTCGATCGTCAGGTTCGCGTCCAGATCTTCCTGCGGGGTCACCGGCCGCAGAGCACGGGTAATCTCGAACATGTAACCGTTGGGGTCGTGAGTGTAGATCGACTCGATCGTCTCGTGTTGGATCTGCATCTCGACCGGCCACTCGCTCTGATCAAGCCGCCTCCTGTACTCCAGCAGTGACGCTTCCGAGTCCACATGGAGCGCAAGGTGGCGGGACTTGACGAAGAATTCTGGCGTATCCTCCGGGAATCGAGCGTGGACATCGCCCTTACCCTCAGCGCTCGGCCCGGCAAGCCCGAAGTAATAGAAAAACGCGATCCGGTCGTTGTTTCCGATATCGAAAAAGAAATGGATAAAGTCCGGGTGGTCCTCGGGACCCCAACCCGCTGCGCAGATTGAATGGACCGCCGGGAAACCAAGGACGTCTCGATAGAAACGCACCGTTGCGACCGGATCGAAGGTGGGGAAGGCGACATGGTCGACTCCACGGACGAGATGCCTGCGGCTCAGTGAACTCGAGGGCGTGATGTGGGCTGCTGATTCAATCAACGCACTGTCCTTTCTGTGGTAGTTCCTATGAATCGGTTACGGTTCCTGCAATGCGGAACTTACCCATCGACTCGCCGCGAAGCAGCGAGCCTCCCGTGCCCAGGGTTAGTGGCAATTGTGCGGCGAGCAAGATACTGTGCGCACTGGCTGAAGCAGGGGAGATCATGGGAATCCCGAGCTCGCATTCGGCGGCGTCGAGGAAACCTGAGTCAAGAGGCAGGCTCGGGAGCGACACGACGCCGGCGTCAATCGGACCACCTGCAGTCCGGAGGAGGGCCTGGGCGTCGCTAAGGAGCCGCGAGCCGAGGTGGTCCCCGGCAGCGAGCTGTTCGGGGAGCGTGAGCCTTTTAACCGCAGCGACCTCGAAGGCCGCGGCCTCAAGGCAGGCGATCAGTGCCTCATCGACCGGACCCGCGTGCCCGGTGAGCAGCATTATGCGCTGTGCGCCCACGGCCTGGATGGCACCGACGAGCGCACCAACGGTGGATCGGACCAGCGCCTCGCTGCCGCCGGTGGCTAGTTGTTCCGCGATGAGCGACTCGGTGTAGCGGTATTCTTCTGGCCCTGTTGCCACCATAGCGGCGAAGCAGCCATGGAGAATCATGTGCGGTTTCGCGTCACCTAATTCGAGGATGGAGCGCACTTGCTGCACCCGGGCCGCCGAGAGATGCGCGGGCGAGAGCCCGGTGAGCCGTATCCGGCTGCTGTGGAAAGAGAACCCAACCTGTGGGTGGGAGGACAAGAATCTGGGCAGCTCCGTCTCCAACACGATGTCATTGCTCGGCACAATCAGTCCGATCCGAACGCCTTTCATGGACACTCCCTTTCCTCAATCTCATTGTTTGACGACTGTGACGAAAAGTCAACGCGTGTGTTGATGTGTTGTTCTGGGTCACGGATGCGGCGGAAGCGTCCTGGACCAGTTTTTTCGACATGAATGACGAACTATTGACGCTTGCGTTGTTAGTTGGTAATACTCTCCTATGACTTCTCGATCCATCAACGTGATCGGAGGCGGACCCGCAGGACTCTTCTCCGCCCAGCTGATCAAAACTGCTCATCCTGACTGGACGATTGATCTCTACGAGAACCTTCCCAGCACAGAAACCTTCGGATTCGGAATAGGCCTGACGGGCGCGCTCCTCGAAGCCATTCAGCAGGCTGACGAGACCACCCACGCCGAGCTTCTCGAGGCGGGTCTGGAATTCTCCACGGCTGCCTTCGTCTTGCCCACTGAGTCGGTTGAGATCTCGGGCTTCCACCGTGGCGTGAGCATCCAGCGCAAGCGTCTGGTGCAGGTACTCCAGGACGGGGCGGTGCGGGCGGGGGTCCGGGTGCACCAGGAATTCGCACCACCCCTGAGTGAACTCCTCGAAGCAGACTTGGTGATCGCGGCAGACGGTGTCTCGAGCGGGACCCGCTCCGCACTCGCCAAGGAACTCGGGGCCACGACTGTGCACGGCCGCGGCCTGTTCATTTGGTGTGGCAGCAACGTTGAGCTTTCGGGTACCGAATTCGTTCCCGTGACCACGGAGCACGGGACCTTCGTGGCCCACGCCTACCCCTATGCTCCGGGCAAATCGACCCTCGTGATCGAGACGGATCGTGAGACTTGGAAGCGCGCCGGGCTCGATCAGTGGACCCCCGACAGTCCCAGCAGCTCGGACAAAACGGGCCTCGCGTACTTGTCCCGCGCCTTCGAATCGCTCCTCCGCGGCACCGCTCTGGTGGGGAACAAGTCGCGGTGGTCGAGTTTTCGTACCGTGCAGTGCGAACGCTGGTCTCACGAGAATGTTGTCTTGATTGGTGACGCCGCAGCCTCCGCCCACCCATCGCTGGGTTCTGGCACGAAGTTGGCCCTGGAATCCGCGATCGCACTGGCCAGGTCACTTGATGATCCGGGCCTGACGATTCACGAGGCACTGGCGCACTTTGAGAAGGTACGCCGGCCTTATGTTGACAGGCTTCAGCAGCGGGCCATACGCAGCCAACTGTGGTGGGAGTCCTTCCCAAGCCGCCTAGACTTGGCGCCGAGCCGGCTTGCCGTGGCGTACCTGACCAGGGCCGGCGCCGTAACGATGGAGGATCTGAACACGTCGGCGCCTAAATTGGTCGGCGATGCCCTGAGGGAATATCTGGGTGCGGCACTTGGGTCAGCACAAAACGATATCCCAGCGCAGGATGGCCAGTTGCAGGCCTGGATCTTGTCTCGGCCATTCGCGTCCTCCGCCTTCAACTCTCCGGGCAGAGTGATCGACCGGGAGAGTATCCCCGCCGATGCCTGTGTCGTCCACGTCGCGGATGGGGATGCTTGGGGGCCAGACGGTGACCGAGTTCGACGGCAGGTGGAGGAGCGTTCAGAGGAACGTTTCACGCTCTTGACCGGCCAGCCGGGCTGCGACGCCGTAATGGACCGGGTGACCGTTGCCGAGCGGATCCGCCGTGAGTGCCGCTCGGTCGTGGCGGTGACGGCGAGGGAGCAGGATCTCCCGGCAATCGCAGACGCCTTGGTAGCCGGGCGGATCGACTTAGCGGTAATGGAGGCCGACCTGTGACCGTGAAACGACCTGGCCCAGGCCACTGATGCAACGTCCCCTTTATTCGTAAATTCCTATCTCTCACTTTCATTTGTGATTCACCCCCATATCTGCATAGCCCAGAGCAATAATCTCAAGGAGGAGATCATGCCATTTGTCATTGGCATCGACGTTGGCGGCACGTTCACCGACGCGGTGGCGGCCGATGATGGAGGGACGGTGGTCGGCGCTAAGTCCCCATCTACCCCGGAGAACTACGGCGAGGGGGTGATGAATGCGGTCCGTGGCTTGGCCGAGACCCTGGGACAGACCCCGGAACAACTTCTCCAGGACACGGAATACATCGCCCACGGCACCACCGCGAGTATCAACGCCTTGGTAACCGGAAATGTGGAGCAGGTCGGCTTTTTGACCACCCGCGGACACGGCGACTCCATCGCCATCATGAATGCCGAAGGCCGTTATCTCGGCCTCTCCCCGGAAGAGGTCCAGGACCTCGTCAAGACAGGTAAACCCCGGGCCTTGGTTGCTAAGAACTTCGTGGAGGAGATCACCGAACGCATTGGCAGCTCGGGGGAAGTCATCGTTTCCGTCGCCGAGGATGAGGTTCGGGCCGCGGTCGAGCGCTTCAAGGCACGAGGCGTCGGGGCAATTGCTGTGTCCTTGCTGTGGTCCTTCAAGAATCCCGCACACGAGCAGCGCATCCGTGAGTTGATACGGGAGATCGCCCCGGAGATGTTCGTCTCTCTCTCCAGCGACGTCTCTCCTCGCATCCGAGAATTCTCACGGAATGTCACCACCATCATGAACGCCCAGCTTGGGCCGCCCCTTGAGCGCTACCTGCGGCCCCTCGGACAGGAACTCGATGACCTTGGCCTCGCGGGTCCGCTGCTGATCATGCAGAGCTCCGGCGGAACGATCTCCGCGGAAGAGGCACCGGCTTCAGCAATCACCACGGTTGGATCGGTCCTGAGCGGAGGGGTGGTCGGCGCGGCCCGCCTCGCGGAGCAGTTGGGACACTCCAATGTGATCACTGCGGACATCGGGGGGACCACGTTCCTTGTTGGTCTGATTATCGACGGTGAGCCCGTACGGGCATCCACCACCGTAATCAACCAGAATCCGGTGAACGTTTCGGCGGTCAAGGTGACGGCGATCGGCTCCGGAGGCGGGGCGATCGCCTGGCTCGACGCCGGGGGCAATCTTCGCGTTGGCCCCAAGAGCGCTCAGGCGGTTCCCGGACCAGCGGCATACGGGACCGGCGGGACTCTGCCAACAGTCACCGACGCCGACCTGGTCCTCGGAATCATCGATCCCGATTTCTTTATGGGGGGCCGGCGGAAGTTGTCCAGGGAACTGGCGGAGGCTGCACTCCTGACGCATGTTGGCAAGCCCCTCGGGCTGACCACCCAAGAAGCGGCGGCCGCCGTCTATGAGGTACAGAATTCGCAGACGGCTGACCTTGCCCGCAAGGTGGTGGTCGAATCCGGTCATGACCCTCGTGGCTTCGCGGTGTATGCCTTCGGCGGGGCTGGTCCCATCCATGCCTCGTCGTTCACGAATCGGTTGGGCGCCACGGAATTGGTCGTTCCGCTGGGGGCGGCAGCCTCTGGCTTCTCCGCCTACGGCTTGGCCGCTTCAGACCTCATGTCGGTGGCCGAAATCTCCGAACCGGCGCCGTTCCCGCTCGATCCGAGGAGGGTTCAGGAAATCTACGATCGGCTCGAGCTGCAGGTTCGGGACGCCCTGGAACGCCAAGGGATTGGCCTGGGCTCACTAGAGATCGAGCGTGAGTTCGACGCGCGTTTCTCTGCACAGATGTTTGAAGTCACGACGCCGGCGCCCAAGGGGCCGGTCGATGCCCGGGCCATCGGTGGGATGGCTGAAGCATTCGAGCGTCGCTATGCAGAGATCTACGGGGAGGGCGCCGGCTTCAGCGCAGCAGGCATCCAGGTGATCTCCTACCGGGTCCGCGGCGTGGGCAAGCTGCCCTTCCAGCCTAAGTTGCCGTTGCACCCCATGGCGGCAAGCCATAACCCTGCAGCGGCGATCAAGAGTCGCCGCCCGGTACTTCTCGACGTGGCGCGCGGCTTTGCCGAGACCACAATTTACGATTACGAACTACTCCAGTCCGGGCACGTCGTCTCCGGGCCTGCAGTCATCGAAGTGCCGACGACGACAGTCACGGTCCCCCTAGGCGTCGACGCGCGCGTCGACGCCTGGGGCAACGTCCACATGGAAATCGGATAGGAGCCACGTCATGGCTGACTTCACCCCGCTCATGGCCGTGCCCGGCTCGGAGGTCTTCTCCAGCCGCGCACTCCCCATGGATGAGCTGCGCGCCAAGATTTCGCCGAAGGTTCGGCTTCACGAGCCGAGCGGAAGCGAAACGATCGATCCACTGACCTACGAAGTGGTCCGGCACCGAGTATGGTCGGTCACCGATGAGATGGGCGAGACCCTGAAGAAGATGTCCGGCTCGCCGGGTGTCACGGAGTCCAATGACTTCGACTTCGCGGTCTGCGACGAGCTCGGACAGGAGGTGCAGGTGGGTCTATACAACACGGGCCTCGTGGCCAGCATCGACCTCGCCATCTACTGGATTTTGCAGCACCGCAGTGACAACCCGGGCATCAAACCGGGGGATATGTTCATCAACAACGACCCCTGGGTGGGTGGTGGGCTTCACCAGAACGACACAGCCATCCTTGCCCCCTTCTTCTGGGATGGCGAACTCTTCGGATGGACCAGCGCTGTCTGCCACCTCATCGACGTCGGCGGCGCAAAGCCCGGCTCCTCGGACTTGGCCGCGACGAGTGCCTTCACCGAAGGGCCCTGCACGCCACCGACGAAGATCGTCAGGGACGGTGAACTGCAGGCGGACGTCCTCGAGGCCTTTACCCGCGGTTCGCGAATGCCAACGCTGATCAACTTCGACATCAGGGCCATGATTGCGGCCAACAACGTCGGCCACGCGAGATTGCGCCGGCTAATCGAGGAATACGGGCCAGATGTGGTCAAACGCGTCATGAAGAACATGATGGACGATGCGGAGAAGCGGCTCCGCAACCGGCTGGCCGGAATTCCCGACGGAAGCTGGAGCAGCACCGGGTACATGGAACAGGCCTCGATCGGTGACCGAGGGATCCACAAGATCGAACTGACCATGACCAAGATCGAGGACCGGCTCGTCTTTGATTTCACCGGCACGGACCCGCAAGTCGGCATGATCAATTGCCCCTACGCAGGAATGCGCGCCGGCGTTACCTTCGCGATGCTCCCCTTGCTCTGCGGAGACATTCCGTGGTCAGCGGGCGGATTGATGCGGTGCTTTGAGCTCATCAGCGAAGAAGGCACCATCAACAACGCGAGCTACCCGGCCGCCGTCGGATGGGCGCCGGTCACGGCGGGGTGGGCCACGTCAAATCTGGTCTCTCAATGCCTGAGCCAGATGTTGGATACCACCGTGGAGACGCGCGAACGGGTCCAGTCATGTTGCACCGGTTCCTTCGACGTCGTGACCCTCGCCGGCCTGGATCAGCACGGCAACCCATCTGTATCCTTGATGATCGACTGCATGGCCGGTGGTTACGGTGCTCGGCCGAACAACGACGGAGCAGACACCGCGGGCATCCTCCCAATCCAGATGGGCCGCTCGCCCGACGTCGAGATGCAGGAGCTTGTTGCCCCGCTGCTAATCCTCTGGCGACGCGAGGAGATCGATTCCGGCGGCCCCGGACGGCAGCGCGGTGGGCTCTCCATCTCCGATTGCGTGATCCCCTACGGGACCCCCGCCCCGCTCGCGGGGGCCTTCAACAGCAACGGCAAGGCCCGCGCCGAAGCCGGAGGTCTGGCTGGCGGCTATCCGGGCGGCGCGGGGCGGGACTACATCGTTCGCGGCTCGTCCGCGAAGCGACTGCTCGAAGCGGGCAGCATCCCGCAATCACTGGAGCAACTCGAGGGGCAGGTCGAGATCGTGGGCAACCGGGTCGAGACCCTCATCGGGCTCGACGATGCGATCATCATCCACCCAGGCGGCGGGGGTGGCTACGGCGACCCGCTGCTGCGGGAACCGGAGGCCGTGGCCCTCGATCTGGGCATTGGGCGGGTCTCCCCAGGTGTAGCCCGGTCGATCTACGGTGTCGTGGTGGATCAGAATTGTGTCGTCGACATCGATGGCACAAAGAAGCGCCGCGAGGAGATCCGGCGTGAGCGGGGCGCTTCTGGTAGTTCCGACCTTCTGGTGAACGTCCTCGATACGGCGAACGGGACACCGATCGACGACAATCTGATTGTCGTGAGAGACGGCCAATCTTCGACGGTCTTATGCCGTCAGTGCGGCAGTAAGGTCGGGGACGATGTCTCCGATTACCATTCCGGCCTCACCTCGCGCGAGACAGACATTCGAGACTGCGGTAACCCGGCCTACAACGACCCAGTGGACTATGTAGATTCCGCCATGGTGCTGCGCCAGCTGAGTTGTCCACAATGCGGAACAGCAATGTGGACCGAGGTCGGTCCCCCGCAGCCCCTTCCGGCGGCGGGAGTTGCGTCACTCGACTTGATCGATGCAGTCCGTGTCGGTGTGGGCGAATAGCCGTCGGAGAGAGTAGCGTCGGGCCGTGACCAAAAGATCTTCCAAGGCTCCCGAAGCTGCCCGCACGACGGAGGGCCCGGGGCCCGGAGCTGAGCAGGCTCCGGGCCCCGAGCCTCGCGGCCGCTCGGGGATGCGCCGTGAGTTGGTTGAAAGCGAGATCTTCGAGACTGCCGCGCGCCTCTTCGCGAAGAAAGGCTACGGCGGGACCACGCTGCAAGACATCGCCGCCGCGATGGGCATGAGCCGGTCCGCACTCTATTACTACGTTCCGAGCAAGGAGGCGCTTCTTCACCAACTGGTTCACGAATTGACCGAGAAGGGCCTCGCCGTCGTCCTCGAACAAGCCGGAGAAACACCCCAGGACCGCCTTGCGCACATCGTGCGCAGCATGGTTCGGCTCGTTGGAAATCATCCGGCGCGGTTTCAGCTGCTCCTCCAAAGCGAGGCGGCGATGCCGCCCGAGCTCGCCGCGCAGCACCGGATCATGCGGCGCAAGACGTTAGATGGCCTCGTCGGAGCAATCGAGGAAGGACAGCGCACGGGAGTGTTCCGGCCAGTCGATCCGCGAGCGACCGCCCTGGCATTCCTCGGCATGTGGAACTGGACGGCCTTCTGGCTCCGCCCGGGCGACGCAGTCGATGAAATTGCCGATGCTTACGCGGACATTGCCGTCCGTGGAATCCTCCTCAGTGGCCGGGATGATCAGCCAGAACGCTCGCCAGCCTCGATCTTTGCCAGCATTTATGAGGGATTGAAGGCACTTGAGCTCATGAACGAGAAGCCGGAGAAGACCGCTCAGCCGGAGTAAATGCTTACCACCTATGCTCCAGCCGAGTTGCTCGGCAGTTGGACAATATGAACGAGTCCCAGGCTCGGGTTGGAACCCACGGTTCAAATAGATTCGCGGGTTGCTGTTCCCCACCGCCGGCCACCCGGTTTCCTAGGCAGCAACCGCACGGGAGACAACGAAATCCGGCAAACCAGAGACGGCGACCCATACGCCAAGGGCGCCCTGGGAATCGCAGCCTTGGCCTTGTCGAGCTCAAAGAATACGTATTTCGGTGCAAAGAACAGGCGACTCGCAGCCAGACGAGGCGCGATGAAAGCCTCGTGGCCGTTGAACACGTGATCCTCATTGCGAACTCTACAACGACCCCGGCCCGACTACTTCACCCGGCTGCAACCAGCCCAGACACGCTCCCGGGCCATCAGCCCGCTCCAAGGCATGGGCTACACAGTCACCCTGGAACCGGCACAACAAACCGGTTAGCACCGATGCCGGTCCGTTCCGACCCCACCAAAGCGGGTCCCACCACACGTGCCCACCTTAGTTTTCGTGAGAGAGTGACCACGCACATCGCAACAACACGCTAGACACTTCCATGAAGGACATGCCGGCCCACACAGGGTGAGCACCAAGGCATCCCAGCCCTGGCCCCTCACCAAAGGAAGCGGCACCCAGTGCAACTGGTCGGGACCGCTTCTCCACGCACTATTAACAATCACGCGCACATCTCAGTCGTGGTCGCGGGTCAGGACGATCTTGCCCGCCGTCGCCCCGTGAAGCATGAGGTCAAAGGCGTCGGCGGCGTCCAGCATCGGAAATTCAGCGCCGATCTGCGGGCGAGTTCCGGTCGCCGTGCAGAAGGCGAGAAGATCAGCAAGCTCGTCCCTGGTGCCCATGGTGGATCCGATGATCCGGTGCTGGAGGAGGAAGATTCGCTGAAGCTCAGTAGCCGTGGGGTCCCCGCTTGTAGCCCCACAACTGACGAGGACCCCACCCGGCTTGAGGGAACGCACGGAATGTGACCAGGTGGCTCGGCCGACGCTGTCGAACACCCCGTCCACCCGGTCTGGGAGCCGGGCACCGGGTTCTACGACGAGGTCGGCCCCGAGGCGCGCCGCCAGAGCGCGCTTCTCCTCGGTGCGGCTCGAAGCCCAGACACGGAATCCGGCGGCCGCGGCGAGCTGGATCAGGGCCGTGGAGACGCCGCCGGACGCACCCTGGACCAGGATCGTCTGACCCGGACGGAGACCGGACCTCGTGAACAACATGCGGTACGCGGTGAGCCACGCGGTGCCCATGCAGGCCGCCTCGGCGAACGACAGGCTGAGGGGCTTCGGCAGCACGTTCGCCTCCGGCACGACTACCCGGTCGGCAAACGTGCCCTGCAGTTCCTCGCTCAGGCACCGGTGGTGGGGATCTAGGGTTTCATCGCCCCGCCATTGCGGGGAAGCGATCACCGGATAGATGATCACCTCGCTCCCATCATCCAAGGTCCCGGCGCCATCCATCCCGAGGATCATGGGGAACTGCTCGGGACGGAGACCAAATCCACGCAGGGTCCATAGATCGTGCATGTTCAGGCTGGCGGCCTTGACGTGGACTGATACGAAGCCCTCCGGAACATTTGGGCTCGGCCGCTCACCGACCCGAAGCGCGGTGAGCGGATCGCTGGATGCGGGAGCGACGGCGTAGACCGCGAACATCGATGGCTCCTCGGCTACTTCTCGATGCCGATCACCTGCGAGGCCACGCATGTGAGCGCATCATGCTGGTTACGGATCTCCAGCTCCGCGTAGACCCGCGGAGCATCGGGCTGAGCCCCTATGCAGACGAAGTCCACCGAGAGCAGTTCGTCCACGAATACGGGCCGAATGTAGCAGACCCGGTCGTAGCCGACGGAGAGAATCTGCAAGCCCTCCCGCATAGCCCAGTTCGCGGCAGCCGCGGACATCAATCCCATCAGCAGGGAGCCGTGGGCAATCTGACGGCCGAGGGGATGGCCGGCCGCAAGATCGGGGTCCACGTGGATCGGATAGTGATCGCCGGAGAGCTCGGCGAAGGCCAGCCTCCTCGGCGCGATCTGCCGGGACAGTGTGACGCGCAACGGGTTCGAGGCGAGCCCGTCACTCATAGGGTTTCCGGGTGGACGATCGCCGTGTGCCGAGCTGCTCATGAGACGAGTTCGATCAGCGTGCCCGTGGCAAGGCCTCCACCACAGCACATCGTGGCGAAGCCGCGCCGCTGGTCAAGGTCTTCCATGGTGTGGAGAAGCGTGGTCACCAGCCTGGCGCCGGTTGCCCCCAAGGGGTGTCCCAGCGCCATCGCGCCCCCGCGCGGGTTGACCCGTCCCAGTGGCGCCCCCGTCTCGGCGAGCCAGGCCGCGACAACGGCTGCGAAAGCCTCGTTGATCTCGATCACATCGATATCCTCGATACTCAGGCCGTTACGCCCCAGCATCTGTGCGGTCAGTGGGATGGGCGCAGTCAGCATCAGCCGAGGGTCGTCGCCGGTGGCGCCCACGTCGCGGATCCGGGCCCGGATGGGCAGGCCCAATTCTTTGGCCCGCTGCGCCGTCGTTACCAGCAGGGCAGCGGCGCCGTCGGAGACCTGTGAGGAGGTAGCCGCAGTCGTGAGACCGCCCTCCCCGAAGGCGGGTTTCAGCACGGCCAGGCTCTCATTGGTGACCTGGGCGCGGATACTCTGGTCTTTGGACACCAGGCTTCCCTGGACCTCGAGCGGCAGGATCTCCCGGGAGAATTTTCCCGTTTCCGAAGCATCCAGGGCTAGAGCGTGGGAGCGGACCGCCAGATCCTCCAACTCCGTACGGCTGATGCCCCAACGCCTCGCAATCTCGTCGGCGGCACCCCCTTGACCCAGGAGATTATGCCGGGGAAGCAGGCCATAGGCCGAGATGAGTTCGTCGTTGATCGCGTCGCCGAACTCGTCATGGGCGCGGACGCCGTCGGCAAACGCCACTCGACTCATCTGCTCGACCCCGCCCACGGCAACGATGTCGTTGACACCTGAGCCCACCAGCGCGGCGGCGATCGTGAGGGCCTGCTGCGAGGAACCGCATTGGTTGTCCACCGTGCAGGCGGGCACCGTTTGAGGCAGCTTCGCCTGCAGCCAGGCATTCCGGCCGATGTTCGCCGCCTGAGGCCCGAGTTGCTGTACGCACCCGGTGACCACCTGCCCGATGAGGGACGGATCTACGCCGGTCTGGTCGACGAGTCCCGTGAACGCCGCCGCCAAGAGCTCATTGGGGTGCAGGGATGCGAGGACCCCGCGCTCGGGATGTCCCTTGCCGATCGGCGTGCGAATGGCGCCGGCAATCACGACGTTGGCATTCATGAGTGTGCTCACTTGGCTGCTCCTTGGGTTGCCTGTTGCTCTACAACGCGGCGACGCAGCTTTACTTTGTTGATCTTCCCGACCGAGGTGAGCGGCAGCACCGGAAAGTCCACGATCAGCTCGGGCCATTTGAATCGTGCAACCCCCAGTTTAGAAAGATGCGCGCGCAACTCATCGATCGTCAGGGGCTCTCGCCCGGGCTCAAGTTCCACGCATAGGCAGCCCTTCTCGCCGAGCCGCTCGTCGGGCACGGGGATGAGTGCGGAGCGGATCAGCCCGGGGATGGAGGAAACGAGGTTCTCGATCTCCGGAGCGCTCACCTTTTCCCCCCCACGGGAGACCACGTCTTTGATGCGTCCCTCGAAGAAATAGCTCGTCACTCCGGAGAGGTCCGCCTTCCGAACGAGGTCACCGCTGCGAAGAAACCCGCCCGGGAGGATGGTCTCGGCATTGCAATCAGGGGTACCGAGGTAGCCGTGGATTGTCGTCGGACCGCGGTACGTCAGTTCGCCGACGGTGCCCTCGGGGACTTCCTCCAGCGTCTCCGGATCGATGATCCTGATCTCGTCCCACGGCGATACCGGAGTGCCGATCGAATGGTTTCGGATCTCGGCCGGATCGTCGGGAGAGGTCAGGCAGATGAGACCTTCTCCGGCGCCGTAGAGGCCGAGGACTGTGATGCCCCGGCGTTCCAGTGTGGAGAAAAATTCTCCCGGCACGGTGGAGCCGGCCAGAATGATGCGCCGCAGTGACGCGACGGCGCTATCGAAGGCTGGATGGCTCTGCCAAGAAGACATCAAGCCTGGGGGCATCAGGGTATCCGTTACGCCCGCGCGCGCCATCAGCGGGAGGGTGCGGTCCGGCTCTGGGGTGCCGAGCACCACAGCGCCTCCCTGGCTATGGGCGGCCAGAACCGCGCAGACCATCCCGGCATTGTGGATGACGGGGATGGCATGCATCACCCGAACCGTGGAATCCCATTGTGCGCGTTCGGCATGGCTGCGGGCATTATACCAGTATTCGGCGTGCATCCGCGGGATGACCTTCGGCGTGCCAGTGGTCCCCCCGGAGAGCTGGAATATTGCGACGTCGTCGCAATCCACGGCGGATTCGGCGGCATCGAGAAGTGCCTTGATCCGGACAGCGCTAAGATCTTTTCCCAGGTCCTCGAATCGGCCGGGGATGCCGGGCTCGGCGCAGCTCGTGAAGACGCAGCGTTTGTTCTCGGAGAGTGCGGCCTGCTCCAATGCGAAGGTCCGCAGATCGAATTTCGCGTGGTCGCCCTGCACGAGGTGCCCGGTTGCCTTGGTGAGTTTTCCGATGGCGCCGATCTCGTGACCGCGGTGGGGCATCAATGTTGCAACTGGCAGGAGGCACGCCTTGAAGAGTGCATAGAGGGCCACCACCGTCTCAACGCGGTTCTCGACCTGAAGTAGGATCGCGTCGCCCGGAGTGAAACCCCGGTCCAGGAGTCCCGCGCCGATGCGATCGGTGACCTGGTTGAGCTCGCCGTATGTGAGGGTGCGGGCGTCGTCCTGAACGGCCAGGGCGTCGGAATGCTTCTCTGCGCGGAGGCGTAGCTGTTGGCTGATCAGGAGATCCTCCCATGCCCCGCTGTCCAGATATCGCTCGCGCTCTTCAGAAGACCATGCAGAGACCTCGCTCTGCCAGCGTCGTAGCTTCACCAACTGCTCCTCTTCTCGATGGACGCCAGTGTCCATCGGCACATATGGACATCATCCCGCAATTCGACTTAAGCGTCAAGTATTCGACACGTTGGAAAAATAGCGTACGTAGATTCAAGTACCCCCAAGCCATGGCACTCCCTGGCTGGTGATGCGCTGCAGGACGATTACAGAAACCAGACTGGATGCTGCAGAAATCCTGAATGGACGGACAGCGACTATCGCCATAGAGGAGCCGATTGGCCGCAAGGATTGATTCGGCTGTCAGGGCTTCATCAACGCCTGTCACGGTGACGTGCCGGGTGCTGAAGACCGCCCGTCCGCTTTACTACCGCTGGCTGGCCAACCCGGTTACCGATGCCGAGTATGAGCAGGCCTATCGGCCAATGCTTTGTTTGATGCCCACCGGCAAGTCCAAGAAGCCCGGCCCGCCGGTCGACGATGACCTGTGCGCGGTGACCGACAGCACAGGCCGGACCCGGCACGAGTTCACCGCCAGCGCCCCGAACCGGTTGTGGCTCTCGGACATCATTGATCACCCCACCGCCGAAGGCAAGCTCTACCTGTGCGCGGTCATGGATGTTCATTCCAACAGGATCGTCGGCTATTCGATCGACTCACCGATGAAGTCCCGCCTGGCCGTGGCAGCGCTCAACAGTGCGGTGGCCCGACGCAGTGAGGTGGCTGGCTGCATCCTGCACCCCGATCGCGGATCCCAATTTCGGTGCCGGAAACTCGTCCATGCCCTGAACCGTCATGGCATGACCGGGTTGATGGGCAGGGTCGGGGCGTGCGGGGACAACGCAGCGATGGAATCGTTCTTTGCCCTGCTGCAAAAGAATGTCCCGGTCCGGCGCTCCTGGGCCACCCGGGAGGACCTAAGGACCACGATCGTGACCTGGATCGAACGCACCTACCACCGCCGAAGACGCCAAGCCACGCTCGGCCGTTTGACCCCCATCGAATACGAGTCCATCGTGACTGTCACCTATCCCTGCAGCAGTCCCTTTTTATCCCGGCTGGTTGCCGCTACATGATCCACGTCCTGAGGGCTGATAGATCAATCCCTAGGACCTTCATAGCTGGACCACAGGGGGTTAGTTGTAGACCGTTATGACATAGTTCCAGCCCCAGTTTACGTTGGTCCTAAAGCAGCCACTGGCACTAATCGACTTGTTGGGCCAGAGCCGCTGGGCCCGCACGTACCGGGTCCAATGATCATTCTTGCAATTCTCCAGGCTGTGCAAATAAGGGCCACCAACCTCCTGGTAGCAGATCGAACCGGACCAACAATCGGCGGCCGAGGCCGGCGAAGCGGGAGCTGCCGCCACGCCAAACGTTGCTAAAACCATTGCGGCGGCGATGAGCAATCCAGATTTCTTTACGATTTTCACTACTGGCACCTTTCCCCTGACGAGAACCTGTGAGCACTTCGCTCGATAACAAAGGCATTGTTCACGTCAGCAGTTAAGTTGCCGATCTTCACGGATCGTGACGCAAGAAATGCCTTCCATCTTGATCTCTCCAAACAGCCGCAACAAGAGATCCATCAGTACGAATGTTGTAGCTAAGCCCTCAAAACAGTCGGCCTCCGCTAATACGACGACTTGAGGCGTAGCGTGACAGCACGGTGAGGAATCCCTCACCGTGCTGCTCCACTAGATCCCGGGTACGCCCAGACGTGTGGTGGGGGAACTTACTACCCTCCCAACTGGGTTCTTTAAGAAGGAAAAATGCGAAAAAACCTTGTCCTAGCGGGATCGGATCGAAAACTGTCAGGACCCCTCGGGTTCAGACTGCTGCTGATCACTGGGCTGGCCGCCAAGTACATCGCTCAAGGCATCTACGCCCTGACTGATCTGCTCCTCGAACCGGCCTCCGGTGAGCTTGTTAGCCGCTTCTTCAACCTGATCCAGTGCATTCTTCTTCAGGTCCTGACCTTCACTGGTTCCCAGGAAGTCTTTGGCCATCTCTTCTAGTCCCACGATGTTCTCCTATTGGTTGTGTCCCGGCGGTAGCCGCGACACAATCCCTGTCCTGGGGCCGATGGATCAACACTTCGCATCAGACACCCAGGTCGAGAGGAAACGCTCAGCGACAAGACGTCCCTAACGCGCCAGCGCATGATCTACCATGCGTCGTTACCAATATGTGCAGGTTCTCTCGGAGTCATGTCGCGAATCACGACAACTATCCGATATCGCCGGTGTCCTGAAAAACGTTGCCGCCAAGTCCCGCAATATGGAGCACTGGATTGCGGATCGGTTGGTTGAAAGCAACGGTGATAGTGCCAAGACCCGAACACCATCCACTGGCTGGGCCGTTGTTCGTGGCGTCCGTCCAGAAATCGACAGCGCGTGTAATGCCGGAGAAACCGTGCGAATAGTCAGAAGCGACATACCCACGGCTATCCAGCGTCGTCCTGAACGGCCAGCCCAGTAAACCCCGACTAGTCATAGATTGCGGTCATGCCTGAGCCCGACATCGTCAGCACGGGACCTCCGCCAGCAGTGTTCGCCGGCGCTGTGGCCATTTCGAGGCCTGTGCCGGCCGGAGAGCACCACCAAGACCGCAGCGGCGCCAATGACGCTTTCCGTCAAGCCCGTTTCTTAGAGTCTCCTCCATGAAGACCAACGCCTCAGGAGCTTCCCGCAAATCGCCAAACCAATCGAGGGCATCGTCATATCCGAAGCTACTGGTAAACCATGCACCCATCTCAAACTCCTGTAGTGGTTGTGTTCATCGTGCCGGCGAATCTCTCACAGTGCCGGAGCCTTGAAATCGGCAGAGAAGCTCCGATTTCTGTGGACGGGTTGTCCTGCATCGACTCTGACAGCCTCCGCACCCCCACCTGCGGCAGGCTCCGAATGCTAGGGACAGCCCGCGCCCGTCCCAGGACAGACGTACGGGGTGCAGCCAATTCGTTCTGCGAGAAAGGCCATGTTTAGCCCCTTCCGGGTTGATCCATCGTCCGATACACAAGATGGAAACCGAGGATGCACCGGCAAGGCGCAGTGCCATGGCCAGAGGACCACGTGTCGTCGATGAGCAAAACGTGAGCTTCGGCTGGCACGTCCCCCACGTGCACAAAGTGGGCCGGGTCGGCGTTCCGTAGCGCCTGCACAGTAGCAGCATTCCTCAGGTTAAGTTCTTGGCCCGGTGCGTGCGATTCGCGTGTTCGTGATCCTCTTGAGCGGATGGGCAAGGAAGGAACAGTCGACCCGTGAGCCAACTTGTTGCCGGTAAGCTTCAGGACGAATTTCCTGTAGCAAGGCCTCTCGTTTGGGTCAGTCCTGACATGATCTTCGTGTGCGAGGGGCCCGGGATGGTGTTCTCATATTTGATGAGGAGAGTGCCGCTTTGCTCTCCGCCGATCCCATAAGTCATGAATCCGACGCGGCTGCTGGGCAGATTTCCCCACTGAGCACGATGCCTTTGCAGGCGAAACATATGAACTCCCCGGATAGTCCAAGGGTGTCGAGCAGACGTCACAGGTGATGCCTGAAAATTTGGGCAACATTCTTGGCGTAGCCGCCAGCATTTTCATATAGGAAGTAAGACGTGGTTTTGAGTACTTGTTCCAATTCCTCATCCGGGTTTGTATCTGTCACGCGTTACGCCAGCACGAGAGGTCGAAGTACCGTGTCCATCTCTTTGCCCTCCGCCAGCCTCTACCTGTAGAGACCCAAGGACGTCAGAACAAGACCGAAGAGCATTCCAGCCCTTACGAGGTGCTGCGGAGTCCGGCCAGCCGGGTCCGGGACGCACCCCCAGCACCCACAGAAGCCCCAAGCCCACCACGCTGATAAAAGGGCATGAAGGAACGCACGGCTCTTGGTCACGGGTTTGGGCCGGGCGAAGCGGGATTGCCGGATCTTCCTTGGTGTCAGCCGGTGGACGAGTTGCTTGACTGGTTCCTTCTGGATCCGGTTGGCCAGGTCCTCGTCGTCTTTATCCGGGCCAAGGGTGTTGATACTGAAAGTCTTCCAGCACGCTGGACTCGCCGGCTCCGCAACGGCCGGGTGAGGCTGCGCAGCTTGATCGGCTGCCTCGGTGCCTCCAGCTGGCCCGGACGTTCCTCGGCCACGGTTTCTCTTCGCCAAAAAACGCTAGACGTGATCAGTGTCCAGATTCAGAGGGCCGGTCCCTCTGGAGCTGGACATACAGTGGGTCTTGACCTACTCCTTGCCCTGCTTTGCCGAACTAGACGTTGAAGCGGAACTCCACCACGTCGCCGTCGGCCATCACGTACTCTTTGCCTTCGATACGGACCTTGCCACGGGACTTTGCCTCAGCCATGGAACCGGCATCGATGAGGTCGTCGAAGGAGACAACCTCGGCCTTGATGAAGCCGCGCTGGAAGTCAGAGTGGATCACGCCGGCGGCCTGGGGAGCAGTGTCTCCCTGGCGGATGGTCCACGCACGGGTTTCCTTGGGACCTGCCGTGAGGTACGTCTGCAGGCCAAGGGTGTGGAAACCAACGCGCGCCAACTGGTCCAGGCCGGATTCGCTCTGGCCGTTCATTTCCAGCATCTCGCGGGCTTCTTCCTCGTCCAATTCAACAAGGTCGGCTTCGAGCTTGGCATCAAGGAAGACGGCATCGGCGGGGGCAACCAGGGCACGCAGTTCGTCTTGCTTTTCCTGGTCGCCGAGGATGCCTTCATCGGCGTTGAAGACGTAGATAAAGGGCTTGGCAGTGAGAAGTCCGAGCTCCTTGAGGTGCCCCATCTCCAACTTGTCGCTCTTGATCGAGGAGAAGATGGTGTCGCCGCGTTCCAGAACAGCCTGGGCTGCCTTGATAGCGGCCAGTTCGGCTGCTTCGCGCTTCTTGATCTTGACTTCTTTTTCGATACGCGGGATGGCGTTTTCGATGGTCTGAAGGTCTGCCAGAATCAGCTCGGTGTTGATGGTCTCCATATCGGAGCGCGGGTCAACCTTGCCGTCCACGTGGATGACATCGGGATCGTCAAATACGCGAACGACCTGCGCAATGGCCTCTGCCTCGCGGATGTTGGCAAGGAACTTGTTGCCCAGGCCTTCGCCCTCGGAGGCGCCCTTCACGATGCCGGCGATGTCCACGAAGGACACGGGAGCGGGAAGCAACTTCTGCGAACCGAAGATCTCCGCCAGCTTCGCCAGGCGGGGATCCGGGAGGTTGACCACTCCGACGTTCGGTTCAATCGTTGCGAACGGATAGTTCGCAGCGAGCACCTGATTGCGGGTCAGTGCGTTGAAAAGAGTTGATTTGCCGACGTTGGGCAGTCCGACGATGCCAATAGTAAGAGCCACGAGCATTGATTCTACCCGTTGGAACCATGTCCCCGGTTGTCCCCTCCCCCAAATCGACGCCCACGGCTGCAGCCTCGGTAAAACTGTCGTACCCCTGTGACAGGGTTGCCACATGGATGGATTTGGATTGGTATTGGCCCTGCTCATGCTGCTGATTGGCGCCGCTGTTGGCCTCGCGGCTGGCTATGTTGTCTTCCGACGCCGGGGCGCCGGCTTGGAAGAAGACTTCGACGCCGTTTCGTCGCGGCTCTCAGAGGTGACGGCACAGCTGGCAGCGGCCGACGCCGAACGCCGGCTCTTGTTTACACAGAACCGTGAGCTGAACGCAGCAAGGAACTCTGACGGCAGCGTCCTGCGCGCGCTCGCTCCCGTGGCTGAAAAGCTGACAGCAGTCCAGCAACAGGTTTCGCTCCTTGAACGGGACAGGGTAGAGCAATACGGCCAACTTGCCCAGCAGCTGCAGGATGCGCGTTCGTCCGACGAGCAGCTCTTGCGGTCAACGCACGCCTTGGCTTCAGCACTCCGTTCCAATAGCGCCCGCGGTCAGTGGGGCGAGGTTCAGCTCCGCAGGGTAGTGGAGGCCTCGGGAATGCTCCGGCATGTGGATTTCCATGAGCAGGTCCATTCCGGACGTAGCGACAACACGCTGCGACCGGACTTGGTGGTCCAGCTTCCCGGTGGTAAGCAACTGGTGGTGGATGCCAAAGTCCCGCTGGCTTCCTACCTCTCCGCGCAGGAACAACTCCACGGAGACGGTTCCTTCGGTGAGTCGGTGGGACCCGCAGTCAACCATGACTCCAAGACACTGCTGGCACAGCACGCAAAGGCGCTCAAGGCCCACATCGATGCTCTGGCGGCCAAGAAATACTGGGACATTCCAGGGAACTCCCCCGAGCTGGTGATCTGCTTCCTTCCGGCGGAGTCCATCCTGGCGTCAGCCCTCGAAGCCGATCCTGCCTTGCTGGAGCACGCCTTGTCCAGGAACGTGGTTCTGGCGTCGCCCGGCACCTTGCTGGCGGTCCTCAAGTCGGTTGCCTTCACTTGGCGTCAGGACGTCCTCACGGACAGCGCCCACGAACTCTTCGAGCTCGCCAAGCAACTGTACGAGCGCATGGGCACGCTAGGTGAGAACGTCGGCAAGCTGGGAAGCTCCTTGAAGACATCCGTGGATCGCTACAACGCGATGGTGGGCACGCTTGAGGCACGGGTACTCCCGACCGCACGAAAGCTCAACACCATGGACGATGCTGGTCTTGCCGCGCCGATGTCCGTTGAGGCTGTCCCCCGCGCTTTGGCAGCCCCGGAACTTCTTGCCGTCGACACCCATGGCCAAGAGGATTCAACCCGTGACCACGAGGACAGCGAAGACCAGGAGTCAGCCGCCTAAAGACATGCCGCTTAACGGATCTGGCCCGCGGTAGAAGCTTTCCTGAAGGAAGGCAACCACTGCGGGCCATCTTTAAGGAGTAAGGGCTACGACGCAGGCCGGCTTCCACGGCCACCAAGGGCACGTGTCACGTCGCCGGCCTTCTTCAAGGTGGCCCGCAGTTCCTTTGGAAGCGAGAAAAGCAGGTCTTCCTCTGCTGTCACCACTTCCTGGACCTCGCCGTAACCGTAGTCAGACAGAAGCCGCAGAACATCTTTGACGAGCACCTCAGGGACAGAAGCGCCGGAAGTCACGCCCACGGTGGCAACGCCCTCGAACCAGGCCTCATCCACCTCATTGGCGAAGTCCACACGGTACGAGCTCTTGGCGCCGTATTCCAGGGCTACCTCAACCAAGCGCACGGAGTTTGATGAGTTGGCCGAACCCACAACGATCACGAGGTCAGCCTGCGGTGCGATTTTCTTGATGGCCACCTGACGGTTGGTGGTGGCGTAGCAAATGTCGTCGCTGGGCGGATCCTGCAGCGTGGGGAACCGGTCCTTGAGGAGGCGAACCGTCTCCATCGTTTCGTCCACGCTGAGCGTGGTCTGCGAAAGCCAGATGGTCTTCTCCGGATCACGGACGGTGACCTTGTCTACCTCGTGCGGTCCGTTGATGATCTGGATGTGTTCCGGGGCTTCGCCGGCTGTTCCTTCGACTTCCTCATGACCCTCGTGGCCGATGAGCAGGATGTCGTAGTCTTCCTTGGCGAAGCGAACAGCTTCTTTGTGCACTTTGGTCACCAGAGGGCACGTGGCGTCGATGGTGCGCAAACCACGGTCCTCGGCTGATTGGACCACCGCGGGAGAGACACCGTGTGCGGAGAAAATCACCAAAGCGCCTTCGGGCACCTCGTCTGTTTCTTCGACGAAGATAGCTCCTTGTTCTTCCAGGGAGCTGACCACGTGCACGTTGTGGACGATCTGCTTGCGAACATAAACCGGCGGGCCGTAGTGTTCCAGGGCCTTCTCCACAGCAATGACAGCCCGGTCCACGCCAGCGCAATAACCTCGGGGAGCCGCCAGCAGAACCTTCTTGGGACCCGTGACGGGCGCCGCTGCCTGAACCTCTTCCGGAGAACGGCGTCTGCGGGGCACCGTGGGCATAGGAATGGAAACTGCTGTGCTGGTCATCTCTCCATGCTACCGGCCCGAACTTTAGCTGGGGGCCGAACGTGACCGTCGTCGCCCTGCCACAACGGAAGCTATGACGCCTGCCACAAAGACTGCACTGGAGACCATCGCCGCGATCACGATCCATTCCCCAAAGCCCGCCCTGGCTGCCGTGAGGAACTCCTGTTTGAACAGCTCAGCCACCCCGTTGGAGCTGGACAGGTTGCCAACCACTCCCCCGGCAAGGTCAGCACCGGCCGTCCAGAGCGCAGCAAGCGCCAAGCCTCCCAGTCCGAGGAAAACCAACACCAGGGAACGCCGGCGCGCGGCAACAAGCGCTAAGAGCACGGATATCAGGGCACCGAGTGCGGCCACCCACCACAGGGGAGCGAATGCCGCCACCCGCTCAACCAGTTGGCGGTGGGAGGGCTCCCCCAGGGACACCAAACTTTCCGCGGGAACATCAATCCGGATTCGGGTGGCCTCGGCGAAGTGATCGCGAATGAGCCTGACCAGAGGACTGATATCAAGGACCAGGGCAGTGGTGGTTGCGGCCTCCTCGGTTTGGTTCGCCGCGCCGAAGTTCAGCCTGTGGCTGTTGCGTACTGTCTCTTCCCACGCTTGAGGGTAGTCATCCCACGATTGCATGCCCGATGCAGCGCTGCGGAGTGCGTCCGCCGCCAAGGACTGGATAGGTCCTGGAAGTTCCACGGAGGACTCAAAGGTTCCAACAGCGGCAGTGGCCAGGCGGCTTTGGAATTCAGGATCATTGCCCAGTGCACCTGCTATGCGGACAAAGCCCTCTTCGTTGACGATGTTCCGGTCGACCCACGCGGTAGGAACGGCTACGGCTGTGAGAAGTAAGGCGAGGATCACGCCCAATGCTGAAACAAAAGTACGCAAGGTCATCCTTGGGCTCGGGGGCTACGCCACCATCCTAGGTCTGTCCACATGACAGAAAAAATGTCGGAGGCGTCGCCCAAGCTATGGATAGAGTTGGAAGGCCGGTTGGCTTCCACAGCCGCACCCCTGAGCGAGGACAATGACAATGCAGGTACAAACACGGCGACTGAACCAGGCACGGACCACCCATGTCCGCTGAAGCAACACCGGAATCCACGCTGCCGGGGACCGCCGCCGAAACGAGCCCGGATAACCCCTGGCCCCTGCAGTTGCTGTCCCGCAAGCTCAAGGCACACATTGAGCGGGCGCCTGCCGCATGGATCGAGGGTCAGGTCATTGAACTGAACCGCCGGGGTGGCAACGCGTTTCTGACACTGCGGGATGTTGACGCGGAAATTTCCCTACCGGCATCAGTCTGGTCAACGGTACTTGACCGTCAGAAGATACCCCTGGAACGAGGCTCCCGCGTTGTCGCTTTGGTGAAGGCTGACTTCTGGGTGAAGACGGGGCGACTGAACATGTCCGTGAAAGACATCCGTCCGGTGGGCCTCGGTGACCTGTTGGCAAGGATCGAACGGCTACGCCAAGCGTTGGCAGCCGAGGGCCTGTTCGCAGATTCCCGTAAGCGCAAGCTCCCTCTTCTCCCCCACCGTATCGGCCTCATCACCGGCCGGGATTCCGACGCCAAGAAGGACGTCATGCGCAACGCTGCCTTGCGTTGGCCAGCAGTTGAGTTCGACGTCCGGGAAGTCGCTGTCCAAGGCAACACCGCCGTTTCACAGATCATCGCGGCCTTGAAAAAACTGGATGCCGACCCGCACGTGGATGTCATTGTCCTCGCGCGTGGTGGCGGCGCGCTGGAAGATCTCCTGCCATTCAGCAACGAGGACCTCATCCGCGCCGTATCGGCAGCTACCACCCCGATCGTTAGTGCGATCGGTCACGAAGCCGACAGACCGATCCTGGACGACGTAGCGGACCTCCGGGCATCTACGCCCACGGATGCGGCCAAGCGCATAGTTCCGGACGTGGCCGAGGAACTGGCCATGGTCCGACAGGCCAGGGACCATCTGCGCCGAAGTATCAGCCGCATGGTGGACCGCGAGACAGATCGACTCCACGCGCTAAGGTCCCGGCCTGTATTGGCCGCGCCCGATTCAATGGTGGATGCGCGTTCCGAAGACATCCACCGCCTGCAGCGCAGGACCCATTCTGCTGTCAGTACCGCGGTCCTTAGGGCCTTGGACCAAGTCCACCACTTGCGTGCGCAGGTCCGCGCCCTGTCACCACAAAAGACCTTGGACCGCGGCTATGCCGTTGTTCAGCTCGTCGGGGAGGACCAAGCGGGGCACCACGTCGTCAGCAGCCCCGAAGAAGCGCCGGACGGGACACCATTGAGCATCCGCGTAGCTGAGGGCCGTTTCAGGGCTGTCTCCGCTGGTACAGGTCAACTCATCGAACACTGACAGCTCGTCGAACACCGACACTTCAACGAACACTGACCGCTGGTCGAACTATGATTTTGCCGGCTGGATCGTCATCACAAGCACAAAGGACCATCATGACCGAGAACAACCAGCCAGCATCGACTCCCGAGACAACACCGACGCCTGAATCCTTTGACGGCCTGAGCTACGAGGAAGCCCGCGAACAGCTCGTGGCGGTAGTGGGACGTTTGGAGGCGGGCGGAGCCAGCTTGGAGGAATCACTGGCGCTCTGGGAGCGTGGCGAAGCACTGGCCAAACGCTGCGAAGACTGGCTTGAGGGCGCCCGTAGGCGTCTGGCTACCGCCCGCGATGCAAGCAACGACGGCGGAGCTGCCGCCGGGACAAACTAGCAAGCGGCAGCATGCAGCTGCCGGCAACCAGACGGCCTACGATTCCACGACAAGGGCCCGCTCGGCGGCGACATCGAAGTCAGCTTTTGGCCAGTCCAGTTGCAACCCGCCGAGGGCATCCAGCAGCAGCTGCTGGACTGCGATGCGCGCGTACCACTTCTTGTTGGCCGGTACCACGTGCCACGGAGCAATCTCCGTTGAGGTCTTCTCAAATGCTGTGCTGTAGGCGTCCATGTAGTCGTCCCAGTACGCACGTTCCGCGAGGTCACCCCGGCTGTATTTCCAGTGCTTGCCGGGATCGTCCAAGCGAGCAATAAGACGCTTTTTCTGTTCGTCCTTGCTGATGTTGAGCATGACCTTGACGATGGTGGTCCCCTGCTCGTGCAGGCGCGACTCGAAGTCGTTGATCGCGGCATAGCGCCGCTCCAGCTCGGAAGGTTCAGCCCAACCATGGACGCGGTGAATCAGGACGTCCTCGTACTGTGAGCGGTCAAAAACCCCCACCATTCCTTCGGCAGGTGCCTGTTTCTCGATCCTCCAAAGGAAGTCGTGAGACTTTTCCTCGTCTGTGGGCGCTTTGAAGGCTGTCAGCTGAACACCCTGCGGGTCCATGGCACCCACCACATGGCTGACAATGCCGCCTTTGCCCGCAGTATCCATGGCCTGCAGGATCAGTAGGAGCCGTTTGGGGCTGCCAAATTTTCCTTCGGCGAAGAGCTTCTCCTGCAGTTCCGCAAGGCGCTCGTCCTGGGCGGCCAGCAGCGCCTTGCCGTCAGCTTTCAGGCCGGAATAGCCGGGGGTGGATTCGGGATCCACGCCTGCCAGCGAAAACCCCGGCCCCACCCTCAGCACTTCGGCCGGACTCTTGGCGAACTCAACTGCAACTGCCATCGGAGGCCTTTCTGCCCGGCCGCGCCCTCATGGCGCGGCTATGGACCTCAGGCTAGTTGCCCGGGTACCTCGACAGGAAGTCCGCCATGCGGCCAATGGCTTCTTCGATGTCCTTCACGTTGGGCAGGGTCACCATACGGAAATGGTCAGGGCGGACCCAGTTGAACGCACGCCCATGGGACACCAGGATTTTCTGTTCCTTCAGCAGGTCAAGCACAAACTTCTCGTCATCCCGGATGTGGTAAACCTCGGGGTCCAACTTCGGGAACAGATAAAGGGCGCCCCTGGCCTGCTGGGTGCTGACACCGGGAATGGCGTTCAGGAGGTCGTAGGCCTTGTTGCGCTGCTCCAGGAGCCTGCCGCCGGGAAGGATGAGATCGTTGATGCTCTGGTAGCCGCCGAGCGCGGTTTGGATGGCGTGCTGTGCCGGTACGTTTGCACACAAGCGCATGTTGGCCAGCAGGTTGATGCCCTCAAGGTAATCAGCGGCATCCTTCTTTGGTCCGGAAATCGCCATCCAGCCCGCGCGGTAGCCGCAGACGCGGTACGCCTTGGACAGCCCACTGAACGTCAGGCAGAGGACGTCATCACCGGTAAGCCCGGCGAGGTTAACGTGAACGGCGTCTTCGTAGAGTATTTTCTCGTAGATCTCGTCAGCGAAAAGAACCAGTCCGTGCTTCTCTGCCAATGCAACGATCTTCTTGAGGGTCTCCTCCGGGTAGACAGCGCCGGTGGGATTGTTGGGATTGATAACCACAATGCCCTTGGTCCGCGGCGTGATCTTGGACTCCATGTCCTCAAGATCGGGCTGCCAACCGGACTCTTCGTCACAGAGGTAGTGCACTGGACGGCCACCGGCCAGTGCGACTGAAGCAGTCCACAGCGGGTAGTCCGGAGTGGGGATCAGCACTTCGTCGCCGTCGTCGAGGAGCGCCATGAGAGACATGGTAATCAGCTCGCTGACCCCGTTGCCCAGGTAGATGTCATCAACGTGGATGTTCTGGATCCCACGCGTCTGGTAATACTGCGAGACCGCGGTCCTGGCCGAAAAAATGCCTCGGGAATCGCTGTAGCCCTGGGCGTTGGGCAGGTGGCGGATCATGTCCACCAAGATGGCGTCAGGCGCTTCGAAACCGAAAGGGGCCGGGTTTCCGATGTTCAGTTTGAGGATCCGGTGACCCTCCGCTTCCATTTGCTGGGCGGCCTGAAGGATCGGTCCACGGATGTCGTAGAGGACATTATGAAGCTTGGTGGACTGCTTGAAATTCGCCATCCCTCAAATATGCCACACGGGTGATGGAGTTCAGTTGAGACTTAACTCACACATACGACGACGGCGGTGACGGTCCCGCGCGGGTCCGTCACCGCCGTCGTACGCGGTTCGGTTCAGGTGTTACTTGACGATGCCCTTGTCCTTCAGCCAAGCGGCTGCGGCATCCTTGGGGCTCTGCTTCTGATCCCCGCTGACTGCGCGGTTCAGGTTGATCAGGTCATCCGTGGTGAGGATCTTGGAGACATTGTTAAGCGCCTCTTTGGCCTTGTCCGTCATCTTGGCTTCTTTGACGAGCGGCAGGACCTGCTGGGCCTTGAAGTTGTTCTTCGGGTCTTCCAGCACCACGAGGTCATTGTCCGCGATGGAGGGCGTGGTGGTGTAGATGTCGGCAACCTGTACCTTGTCCTCCAAGAGGGCCTGGAGCGTCAGGTTGCCGCCGCCGTCGTTGAAGGGTTGAAGGCCCTTGAGCTCGCAACCGTAGTTGGCCTTCAGTCCCGGGAAGCCGTAGGCGCGGGTCTCAAAGGTGGCCGGAGCAGCCATGGTGAAGTCCTTGCAGACCTTGGCCAGGTCCTCGATGGACTTCAGCTGGTACTTCTCGGCCGTGGCCTTGGTGACTACCATGGCGTCCTTGGACTCGGCCTTGGCCGGTTCCAGGACTGCGAGGCCGTCCGGAAGCTTGCCCGGGAGCGCCTTGTAGACGTCTTCGGCAGAAACCTCGGTGGCTTCCGTGTCCACATAGGACAGGAGATTCCCGGAGTAGTCCGGGACGAGGTCGATGGAGCCGTCCTGGACAGCCTTGAAGTAAATCTCACGCGAACCGATGTTCGGCTTGGACGTAGCCGTAAGACCTGCAGCGTTGAGGGCTCCCACATAGATCTCGGCGACGACCTGGCTTTCCGGGAAGTCTGCCGAACCAACTACCAACGAGCCACCGGCGGCAGATCCGCTGGGTGCCGAGGTGGAAGGCGTGGCCAGAGGGCTGCCGCCACACGCGCTCAACGCGAGGGCCACACCCAGTCCAGCGGCGAGGCCGCCGAGACCACGGCGCGTAAGGGTCATGGGAACGGGGTTTTTCATGGTGTACCTCCTTGAACGGCAGCCCCGGCGGTAGCAGTGGCTGTGAGATCGTCGGCCGCCTTCTGGCGGCCGCTTGAATCGAGGGTCAGGCCGGGCGAGATCACAAGCCTCTGCACACCGGCAAGGATCAGGTCCACGGCAATGGCGAGCCCGGCAATAAGCAGCGAGCCGCCCAGCATCCTCGGGAAATCCTGCAGGACGAGGCCGTCGAACAGGTAACGGCCCAGCCCACCAAGCGGAAGGTAGGCAACCACCGAGACAGTTGCGATGACCTGCAGCACCGCGGTGCGGATGCCGCCAAACATGACTTGGAGGCCGTTGGGCAATTCCACTCGGAAGAGGATCTGGAGTTCCGTCATTCCCATGGCCCGGGCAGCATCCACCACGTTGCCATCCACGCTGGAAATTCCGGCGTAAGTACCGGCGAGAAGCGGCGGAACCGTGAGGATGACAAGCGCCCACACAGGTGGCATCAGGCCGCTGCCGGCGAGCAACGCGAAGAGGACAAGCAAACCGAGTGTCGGAAGGGCACGCAATGCTCCGGCGACAGCCACCGCAACCACCCGGCCACGGCCGGTGTGCCCGATGTAGAAACCGATGGGCACTGCGATGGCGGCAGCGATCAGAAGCACCAGCGCGCTGTACTGCAGGTGCTCCAGCAAACGGGTAGGGATCCCCCCGCTTCCAGTCCAATTCCTGGGGTTCGTCAGCCAGGCGATGGTCTCGGCAAAGATGTTCATCCGGACGCTCCTGGATCGGGGCGAAGGGCCGCATGCGGCGTTGCCGGACCGGCCTTCGGCTCGGTGAGCAGGGCGTTGGCGTCAGGACGCGAGGATTTCCCGCCTGCGGCCCGCGTCCAAGGAGTCAACAGCCTCTCAAGAATCACGAGCACTGCGTCCATCAACAATGCCAGCACCAAAATCGCGATGATACCCACCACGACTTCGGTGATGAACGTCCGCTGCAGGCCATCCGTGAACAGGACTCCCAGGTTGCCTACCCCCAGGAGAGCCGCGACACTCACCAAGGAGATATTGCTGACGGAAACCACACGAAGTCCGGCGAACAGCACCGGCAGAGAAAGCGGAAGGTCCACTTGGAAGAAGCGCGCCAAGGGCTTGAAACCCATAGCAACGGCTGCGTTTCGGAGGTCATCATCCACGGAGTCGAAGGCGTCCATTGCGGCACGGACCAACAGGGCCACGGCATAGATGGTCAGTGCCACCACCACATTCAGCGGATCCAGAATCCGGGTGCCAAGGATGGTGGGAAGAATGATGAACAGTGCCAGTGAAGGAATGGTGTAGAGCAGCGACGTAACGGTAGCCACCACTGACCTGAGCGTGCTGTTGAGCCTGGCCAGCTGAGCCAAGGGGACGGAAATCAGCAGGCCCAGGATCATGGGGATGATGGCGAGCACCATGTGCTGCCCGGCCAACCCCAGGACCATGCCACTGTTGGCAAGGAACCACTCCATCAGGTGGCATCCTCCCTGTGGTGGCGAACATCTTCGATGAGTGCCAGGACTTCCGGCGCCTTCAGGACTCCGGCTACCCGGCCGTCGTCGTCCACCGCAACGCCAAGGCCCGACGGCGATGATAACGCCGCATCCAGCGCGCGGCGCAAGGTATCGCCTTTGCGGAAGAGCGAACCTCCGGGAATTAGTCCAGCGCCGTCACGCGGCGAGGACCATCCGAGCGGGCGTGAATCGTCATCTACTACCAAAGCCCACTCACCCGAGACGCGGCCGGCGTGGTGGCCGTCGGAAGGACTGACCATAGTCACCGGGTGGAGCGTCACGGCATCGGCAGGGTTGAAGGCAAGGTGCCGGAAGCCACGGTCGCGTCCCACGAAGGAGGCCACGAAGTCATTCGCAGGCGCCCGAAGAATCTCTTCCGGAGCCGCGTACTGCGCCAGTTTGCCCCCCACGGCGAAGACAGCCACTTTGTCGCCAAGAACAGTGGCTTCATCGATGTCGTGCGTAACGAACACGATGGTCTTGGCCAATTCCCGCTGCAGGCGCAGGAGCTCCTGCTGCAGTTCATCACGGACCACGGGATCCACGGCGCTGAAAGGTTCGTCCATCAGCAAGACCGGCGGATCAGCAGCGAGCGCCCGGGCAACCCCGACGCGCTGCTGCTGACCACCCGAGAGTTGTGACGGGTACCGCTTGCCGAGGACGGAAGCCAGCCCGACGACGTCGAGCAGTTCCGCAGCGCGTTTCCGCGCAGCTGCCTTGGGAACGCCGTTGAGCCGCGGGACGGTGGCGATGTTGTCCAGAACAGAACGGTGCGGAAGAAGGCCCGATGACTGCATGACGTAGCCCATGGATCGGCGCAGCTGGGCCGCAGGAACCTGCGAGACGTCCTCGCCCGCAACGGTAATGGTGCCGCTGGTAGGCTCCACCATCCGGTTGATCATGCGCAGGGATGTGGTCTTGCCGCAGCCCGAAGGGCCAACGAACACGGTGATGGAGCCTTTGTCGATGGACATGCTGAGAGCGTCCACCGCCGGTTGCCCGCCTTGGTATTGCTTGGTTACGCTCTTGAACTCAATCATGGCTTCGGCCATACCCGGGCTTACCTGTCTGTGGTCGAGAAAATCGGCAGAGCCACACGATCATATGCACTCTTATTACTTGGCTGCAAAGCAATCTTCACCCAGCGTAGCCAGCACCACCGACGATGTCAGCGAAGCCACGTATTCCGTAATGAATCGGCAATGTTCAGCGTTTCCGTCGCTTTCCACCCTTCCCTGCCCTCTCCTCGGCTTGATCGTGCCTGTATCGTTCCGCTGCACGCTGGCCCCTGTCAGCTGACATCACCTTTTGGTGCCATTCCCGCTGGTAGGCACGGCGGGCCGCTGCATCATGTTTCCTGGCGAGGGCTGCCAGCTCGCGTTGCAGTTTCAGATAGCTGGCCCAGCGCCGGGGATCGAGGGTTTCACCCGCGAGCGCCTCTTGAACCGCGCATCCCGGTTCTTCTTGATGGGCACAGTCCGTGAAGCGGCACTGGGAGAAGAGTTCGTCAAGATCTCCAAACATCTCCTCCATCCCCTCGTCTGCGTCGAAGAGCCCGAACCCGCGGACTCCCGGAGTGTCCATCAGGACGGCACCGCCTGACAGGGGCACCAACTCCCGCGAGGTGGTGGTGTGTTTACCTTTGCCATCGCCAGCACGGACTGCACCGGTCTGCTGGACTTCGCGTCCGGCGAGGGCATTGATGAGCGTTGATTTGCCGGCACCGGAGGGACCCAGCAGGACCAAGGTGGCGCCTTCAGGAATGTGCTGCATCAGTTCATCGAGTCCGTCGCCCTGCTCCGCGGAGGTGGTGACGACGTCCACGCCTGCGGCCTGCAGGAACACTTCCCCCACCACATCGTCTGCCACATGGGCAAGGTCGGCTTTGGTGATGACAACAAGTGGCGTGGCACCGGAATCCCATGCAGCCACAAGCGTCCGCTCGAGACGGTTATGGGTGAGTGGACGATCCACGGGGACCACCACCGCGACGATGTCGATGTTGCTTCCCAGGATTTGTTCCTCGGAGGATGCCTCAAAGGCCCGCTTGCGGCTCAGCGCCGAATGCCGCGGGAGGACCTCAACGACGGCTGGCTCGCCTGCGCTGTTGTGGCCAAGCCATACCCAGTCCCCTGTGGCCGGAACCAGTCCATGTGCTGGATAGGGCAAGTGCAGGAGTCCGTCGGCCGATGCTACGAGCACGCGGTTGCGATCAAGTCGGACCACGCGGCCCGGGCTGGCGGCGCTTCCGGTTCCGGGCACTGTGTTGGAACGGAAAAGCTCCGCTGTTTTGGCTGTGTAGCCGTACTCCACAGGTCCGCGGAATTGCTTGGTGGAAATACGTGAAGGGTCGCTTGAAGAAGCGTAAGTGTTCAATGAGATGCCTCTGCTGAGGCCCGGCCGCCTACTTCTGGCAGGCTGATGCCGGGACAGGAATGGTGGGCTGATGACGGCGCACCGCTGCTGAGTGCGGGGCGCGCAAGATCGTGGCAATCATCAAATCCACCTCCTCGGCATCCTGGCCGGCAGCTTCTGTGCCGGCAACGAAATTCAGCGTAGCCAACCTTGTGCGACTTTGGCTAGGCCCTAGGGCGGTTTTTAGCTCAGCTTTCCGTCCGCCGGCCGTTCCATGCGCAGGCGAAGGGCCGTGTCCACCAAGGACACGCGGTTGAGTTTCTCAACATCCTTCAGGGGGATCCATGCGGCGTGCGTAGTGCTGCCATCCACCTCGTGCGTCAGTTCGCCACCCACCACCGTGGCCTCGTACACCAGCCGAAGTGCTTGGAAGTCCTTCACTGAGCCGTCCCGCCGCGTCTCTCCCGGCCAGTGGCCGACGTCGATCCCCAACATGCGTTCGATTCTGGCGTCATAACCGGTTTCCTCGAAAACTTCACGCCTGCAGCCGTCCACCGGATGCTCGGCCAGGTCAAGGCCTCCGCCCGGCAGGGTCCACCCTTCCTTGCCATCCTGCTTCCAGTACGCCAACAGGATCTTCTCTTCCTGGACAATCACTGCATAGGCGGCTGGGCGTGTATCGAACTGCAGGCTCATGCAGCCAGCATAAATCCTTGGGGCGGATCCCTACGGAAGCTCGGCCGCGGCGATCGGACCCGCTTCTTCGGGACCAAGCTCAGGAGCCTCGCGAAGTTCGACGACGGTTCCCGGCTTCCCGAGCTCAAGCACCTTAATGGTGTTGCGGCCGGCTTTCAGCAAAGGCGCCGGGGCATACAGGGTCACCTGCGGCCCTTTCTCCCAGTATCTGCCCAGGAGGAAGCCGTTGAGCCAGACGAAGCCCTTGCCGGAGTCGGGCAAGGCAATGTAGGTGTCGGCCGGTTCGCCAATCTCAAAGTCAGCTCCCGCCAGGCCCGCCAGGTCTTGCTGGGCCCATTCTGTGAGTGCCACAGGAGCCTGCGTCCAGTGGAAGGTATAGCGCTGGTTGATGAGGACGCCGCCCAAAATGCCCTTGCCATGGCCGGTGAGTGGTCCGTAGTTGATGCGGCCGAGGTTCTCCACCAGGATCTCGAGCTTGGCTGGAACGCCGGTGCCGGTGACGCTCAGTCCTTCAGCGCCGGTCACATCGTCCAGGACACCGGCGAAGTTGCCGTTCACCCACACATAGGCTCGGTCGTTCAGGCCCGTGATCTTCAGCCGGCTCTCCGTGGGAGCATCCGAACGGCCTGGCAGTATGGCGTCGGCGGCGTAGAGAACCATCCCGGCGTCGAGCCCCAGCTGCTCAAAGCTGAGGGGCTTGACGCTGCTGACAGGCTTCCCGGAATCCCGCACAAGCTCGAGCAGGTCCGGTCCGGCGGTCAAAGGCAGGGACTGCGCCGGAAGTACCGGCGCGTCAGCCAGCAACTCAACGGGGAGTTCGGGCAGGTCTTCGACGCCCTGCGACCGGAAGAACTCCTGGCGGAAGGCATGGAACTTGGGCGTCAGTGCACCGTTCTCGGCGATGGGTGCGTCGGAGTCGTAGCTGGTAACAGTCGGCTGCAGCATCGTGCCGTCGTGATTGCTGCCGGAGGTGAGGCCAAAGTTGGTCCCGCCATGGGCCATGTAGGCACAAAGCGAGCCCCCGAGATCGAGCATCTTGCGTGCTTCCAACGCTGCGTCCTCGGCGTCCCGGCGGTGATGGTGTTCGCCCCAATGGTCGAACCAACCGCCCCAGAACTCGACGTTGAAGAACGGCTCGCCAGGGCGGCGTCGCTGCCAAGTAGCTACCGCCTCGTCACCCCGGCTTCCCAGCGTTGCCGTCGCCCAGGTTCCCTCGATGGAACCGCCGTCAAGGAAGTAGTCCGTGCCGCCGTCCGCCGTGAACAGGAGCTCAGTGATGCCGCGATCCTCCAGAACGCGTCGATTCCAGCGGATGTACTCGTGATCGTCGCCGTAGCTGCCGTATTCGTTTTCAATCTGCACGGCCACCACAGGACCGCCCGCTGACGCCTGCCGTGAGGCGACGATCGGAAGCAGCTGATCAAACCACTCCTCGATGGCACTGGTGAACACCGGGTCCATGCACCGAAGGCCGATGCCCGGGATACCTGTCAGCCACGATGGGAAGCCACCGTTGTCCCACTCCGCACAGATGTAGGGGCCGGGCCGGACGATGACGTCCAGCCCTTCCTCGGCAGCGAAGTCGATGAAGCGCCCCAAGTCCCGCCAGCCACTGAAGTCCGGAGCCTCATCGCCCTTAGGCTGGTGGAAGTTCCAAGCGACGTACGTGTCCACCGTGTTGGCGCCCATCGCTTTAAGTCGACGCAGCCGGTCCTGCCACAGGTCCGGGTGAACACGGAAGTAGTGGATGGCTCCGGCGAGGATGCGATACGGTTCACCCGAACGGTAAAGGACGGCGTCGTGGTAGCTCAGCAGGGCGTTGTTCACGTGGAACAGATTAGCTCAATTTCCAACATTTATGCACAGGCGATGATCACATGACCAATCTTGATACTTCCCCAGCACAGGAAGTATGCCCCGCGGCGCCGGAAGGTCAAGGTCCATGCGTTCAGCTGTGGCCCGAACGTGAAGTTCCTTTGGGTGGCGTACGGGCCATGAACGTCATGAGGACGCTGCCCCAGCGGGGACTGCCGACCGTGGGTGCCTGGTGTTTCCTGGACAGCTTCGGGCCGGACCGGGTGGCCATGAGTGTCCTCCCCCATCCGCATTGCGGGCTCCAAACGGTCACTTGGCCCATGGAAGGCGCCGTGCGGCACCGCGACAGTGTGGGCAGCGATGTGGTGGTCCGGCCGGGTGAGCTGAACATCATGACCGCGGGCCACGGGATTTCCCACTCGGAGTTCTCCGTCCTCCCTGCCACCACCGAGGCTGGGTCAAGTCCACTGGTGGCGGAAATTCCCGTCTCACGCGGACTCCAATTGTGGGTAGCCCTGCCCGAGGAGCACCGTCACCGCGCGCCGTCATTCGAACAGATCCGGGACCTGCCGGTGGCAGTGGGCGAGGGCTTTACCGCAACGGTGATGGTGGGAGAATTCGCCGGGCAGCGCTCCCCCGCCACGATGTTCAGCCCGATTGTTGGAGCCGATATCACCGGCACCGGCTTGCTTGAGTTGCCGCTGCGCCCGGACTATGAACATGCCGTGCTGGTCCTGGATGGCCACGTTGTCATCGACGGCCAGGACATCGACGCCGGGCCTCTGGCCTACTTGGGCGCCGGCAGGTCCAGCCTTGCCGTCGACGCGCAGCCGGACACCCGTTTCATGCTCCTTGGGGGCGAACCGTTCGGCGAAGACCTGCTCATGTGGTGGAACTTCGTAGGCCGGACACACGAGGACGTGGAAAAGGCGCGCGAGGAATGGGAAGCCGAAGGATTGCTCGACGACGACGCTGCCGCCACCTCGCGCTTCGGCTTTGTCCCCGGCCATGGGCCCGATGCAGGGCCGGAAGCTGGCCGCATTCCCGCTCCGCCGCTTCCGGGCGTCAAACTGCGCCCCCGCACGCGCGGCTAGGCACACTCTGTACTGCTAGGCCCGCTGCTCCGCTACGAGCCGTGGGACGCCGAACACCGGATCCTGCTGAAGAATGCGCACATCAGTGATGCCACTTTCGGCCAGCTTGGATTTGAACGCTTCCTGAAGCCGCGGGACGTTCATGCCGAGCCCGCTGCCGAGGATCACCGGACCGTCGAGGCCCAGCTGACGAACCGCTTGTTCGGCGAGGTCCGCCAGGTCGCGGCCCGCTTGCTCCACTAATGCCCTGCTTGTTTCGTCACCTGCGTCGGCAGCCTCCACTACCAGCCGGGCCTGCTGCGCCCAGTAGCGGCGGCCGGTGTCCGGCGAGTGGAACAGGGCAATCAGCTTCCCTGGTTCCTCCACACCGCACGAGGCCAACAGTGCACGGCTGAGCTGATCGGGCTGCAGCCCTTGATTCATCCGGCGCAGGCTGTGGCGGACTGCCTCGCGACCCAGCCAGTAGCCACTTCCTTCGTCACCCAGGAGATAGCCCCAGCCACCCGCCCGGGCTTCCTCGCCGGCGTCGTTCTTTCCCCACGCGGCTGAGCCGGTGCCGGCAATTACTGCGACGCCTGCGCTCGCTCCCCCGGCTGCCAGCAGCAGGCGGGAATCGTGAACCACCGTGATGCGCGCACCGGACGCATGGGGTGCTATGAGGTCGGCGAGCGCCTGGGCATCCTCATCGGTATCGATCCCACCTGCACCGGCGTACACCTCGTCAACGTGGCCGCCTCCGATCTTGCCGAACAACTCAGCAAGGTTGGCCGCGGCCACCTCACGGCTGACATTCTGGACGTTGGAGCTGCCGGCGGTCTCATCACGGACCGCCGCCCCGTTGTCGAATCGCACGCCACGGGTTTTCGTGCCGCCGATGTCGAGCCCGATGACGGTGCCGCTCACGGCTTCCGGATGGGCGTGGGAATGCTGGGCAGAGTCAGGATTGTTCACCGTGAAAGACTAGCTTGGAGCGCCCGGAGGAGAAACCGCACATGCCCGAACCCCTGTTTGCTACACCGTTTATTGCAGCCCCCATGGCCGGGGGAACGTCCACGCCAGAGTTGGTGCAAGCAGTTCATGAGGGTGGTGGGCTGGGTTTCATCGCAGCCGGCTACAAGAGCCCCGAAGCCATGACTGCCGAAATGGCCGCCACGCGGGTACTCAACGTCCCGTTTGGCATGAACTTGTTCGTACCGGACCCGGCTCAGCTCCCGCCTGGCCCTGAAGCACGGGCGCGTCTTGAGGCGTATCGGGCCGAGCTGGAGCCCGAGGCCGCCCGCTACGGCGTGACGCTACCTGGCCTTCGGCTCGATGACGACGACGCATGGCAGGACAAGATCGATGCCCTTTTGGCTGACCCCGTCGAGTTTGTGAGTTTTGCGTTTGGCCTTCCCGGAAGGTCGCTGGTCAAGGCGCTGCAAAAGGCCGGCACCACTGTTATCTCCAGCGTCACCAGTGTCGAGGAAGCTCTTGCTGCTGCGGAGGAGGGGCCGGACGCCATCGCTGTCCAGCACAGCTCGGCAGGCGGACACACTGCGGCGTTCCTGCCTGGCAGCCGGGGACCTGCAGCCCATACGACGGCGGAACTGGTCACCAAGGTGCGTGCCGCCGTCGGACTTCCGCTGATAGCGGCAGGCGCGATCATGGACAACGCAGCGCTTCGTGAAGTGCTGGCAGCCGGTGCGGTGGCCGCCCAAGTCGGCACGGCGTTGGTTCGCACCGACGAAAGCGGCGCCCGGAAGCCACACAAGGACGCCTTGGGTGATCCGGCATTTAGGGAAACGGCAATGACCCGGGCATTCACGGGACGATGGGCACGTTCGCTGGTGAACGAATTCGTCCGGGCTCATCGGGACGCGCCGGAGGGCTATCCGGCCATCCACCACCTCACCAGCCCCGTCCGGGCCGCGTCATCCGCAGCCGGAGATCCCCACCGCCTCAACCTGTGGGCAGGGACTGGCTGGCAGCAGGCCCGGGAAGGTTCCGCGAAGGACGTCGTCAGGGAGTTCCTGAACGGGCTCTGACAAGTTCGGCGAGCAACTCTCCGCCCTCGGAGACCACGAGTTCCCGGAACAGCCTGACAGCGTCCGGCTCGAAGCTTCGCTCCCGCCAGGTGATGCCGATCTGCCGGAACGCCAGGTCCGATTCGATGGCCACTTCCACGAGCCCAAGTTCAGCTTTCGGGAGGAACTGGCCTGTCCCTGAGCCGGGTCCCGCTGGCGGCAGGATGCTGAACCCCAACCCGGCGGAGACCAGTCCACGGGCGGAGGTGGACTCTTGGACTTCAAAAGCGATCCGGGGCCGGAATCCGGCTTCCCGCAGGAGCGCCTCCCCCAGCGCCCGCAGGCCCACCCCCTCCGGAAGCGTGATGTAGGGGTCGTGCCGTAGCTCGGAGAGGTGGACTCTGGACCGTCCAGCCAAGGGGTGCCGGTAGTGCAGCACTGCGCGCAACGGCTCGCGGTACAACGGCAGAGCGTGAATGCCCCGCCCCTCCGGCGCAATGGGTGCCGTCAACGCGAAGTCCATATCACCGCTGGCCAAGTGCTTCAGGCAATCGTCCCGCGGGCCCTGCCAGAGTTCGAACACCGTATGCGGGTGCCGGCCGCGAAACGCACTGATGAGCAACGGCAGCGTCGCTTCTCCAAACGTGTGCTGGAAGGAAATACCGATGCGCCCCCGGACCACGTCCGACTCGTGCCTGACCCTGTCCAGCCCGGCCTGAAAATCCTCCAACGCCGCCTCGATATAGGGCAGGAGGGTCCTCGCCGCGGGTGTCAGCCGGATGCCGCGACCGTCGCGGATCAGAAGGTCCATACCGACTATGGCACTGGCACGGGCCACAGCGCGGCTCACGGTGGACTGTGGAACGCCGAGGATCTCAGCGGTTTCCGTCATGTGTTCCGTGCGGCCGAGTTCAGCCAGAACTGGCAGAAGCGGAAGGAGTTGGACGAGCTGCTGATGATCCGGTTCCACGAGGCTCCTTCGCTGGCAAAGTCATTCATGCATTGGTGCATCAATAGTAAGCAACCTATGCATTGGAAAGCACAGTGGAGCGCGACCTAATCTGGCCGGGTGAGTAAAGCAATCACTATGGGCAGCGTTGAAATATGGGACGGGCACGTCAAAGGCTCCCGTGGCTACAGTCGCGTACTCGCCGCCCTGGCGCTGGCGGGCGTCGCCACCTTCGCCCAGCTGTACTCCACCCAGGCCGTGCTGCCTCTCATGGCTGCCGACCTTCAGATCACGGCAGCAGAAGCTGCCCTCAGCATCTCCCTCGCTACCGTTGGTCTAGCCGCCACAGTGCTGCCGTGGTCCTTCGTAGCCGACAGGATTGGCCGGGTGCGTGCCATGGCCATCGGCATCGCCGCCGCAACGGTGCTGGGCCTCTTGGTTCCCCTGGCCCCTACAGTTCCGCTCCTGCTGGGACTGCGGATGCTTGAAGGTATGGCGTTGGGCGGCATCCCCGCAATCGCTATTGCCTACCTGAACGAGGAAGTCACTAAAATCCACACGGCCCTGGCGGCCGGTAGCTACGTTGCCGGAACTACCTTGGGAGGACTCGCCGGACGCCTGGTAGCGGGCCCCGTTGGTGAACTGTGGGGATGGCGCGCCGCCGCCTTGGCTGTCTCCTTGCTCGCCACAGTAGCCGCCGTTTTGTTCGTGGTGCTTGTTCCCAAGCAACAGCGTTTTAGTCCGACCCCGGCCCTCGGCTTTCGCGGAGCCCTGCGGACCTTGGGCGGCCATTCCCGCAACCCGAAACTGTTGTCGTTGTACTTGCAGGCGTTCCTGCTGATGGGCGGCTTCGTTGCCGTTTACAACTACCTCGGCTTCCGATTGCATGCCGAGCCGTTCAGTCTCCCCGCCACCTTGGTCAGCCTCATCTTCCTGGCGTACTTGTCAGGGACCGTGAGCTCACGATGGGCCGCAGGACTGACCACCAGGTTTGGCAGGCGGAACGTGCTGGTGGCCGGCATCGGTGTCATGTCCGCCGGGCTGGCGCTAACTCTGATGGAGAACCTGGTAGCAACCTTGGCGGGCCTGGTGATCTTCACGGGCGGCTTCTTTGCCGCCCACAGCGTTGGTTCAGGATGGACAGGAGCCATCGCCACAACAGGACGCGCCCAAGCAGCATCGCTGTACAACCTGTCCTACTACCTGGGTTCCAGCATCATTGGCTGGGCCGGAGGACTCGCCTTTCAAGCGTTCGGCTGGCCTGTTTTGGCGTTGAGCGTCATTGCCCTATCAATCACGACGGCGGCAGTCACCTTGGTAGTGCACCGCCCCTCACGCCACTCGCGCTGATTTCAGCCGGGCTGCCCCTACAATCGGAGGCATGACACAGGTCACGAAAAGCCGGGAGCTGTCGTCGCCGGAGCGTTTGCAGGCGTTTACGGATGCCGTGGTGGCGATTGCGTTGACATTGTTGATCCTTCCGCTCATGGAAAGCGTGGGTGAACTGGCGGATCACCACGGGACCACGGCTGAGTGGTTGGCGGAGGAACAGTACGCCCTCCTCGGCTTTGTCCTGAGCTTCGTCCTCATCGCGGTTTTCTGGGTGCACCACCACAAGCTTTTCCGCAGCGTCAAGAGCGTTGACTCGGGCTTGTTGTGGTTGACGGTGGCTTGGATGTTCACCATTGTGGTGATGCCCGTAGCTACATCCCTGTCCACCCAGATGCAGTCTGACTGGGCCCAGCCCCTTGTCTACATAGGAACGCTGTTCGCCACCAGCCTGATGCTCTTGCTGGCGCGCATTTACCTGCGGTCCCATACCGACCTTCACGACTTGGCGGCAGTTGAGGTGAACTCCGGAATCAGGGCCGGTGCAATCGTTGCCGGACTCTTCCTTGCGGCCCTGGTTATGGCCCTTGCCATTCCGGGCGCGGGAAACCTGCCCCTGCTGTTGATGCTGCTCAGTGAGCCTCTCCAACGGCTGGACCGGCGAAGGGACCGCAGGACGCCCGGGAAACGATAGTCTCCTGAAGAATTCACGGATTAGGATGGACGAAAGGCAATTTCAGGAGGATCCGTGAGCAACCCCACGAAGAATGTTCGGTCAAGCACGGGCAGCGCAGAGCCGCTGGACGCGATCGATGAACGAATCCTCGCAGCGTTGGTGGACGATGCCCGTATCTCCAACAAGCAGTTGGCTGAGCTCGTGGGGATCGCCCCCTCCACGGCCCTGATGCGGACCAGGGCGTTGTCCGACCGCGGAATCATCGAGGGCTTCGAAGCGGTCCTGAGCCTGCCTGCTATCGGTCGGTCGGTGCAAGCCCTCATTGCTGTTCGCCTTCGAGCACACGACCGCGACCAGATCGATCGCTTCACAGCACGTGTTCCCAAGCTTCCGGCGGTCATCTCCACCTTCCACACCACCGGTTCAGTGGACTATCTGCTGCACATCGCCGTCGCCAATACTGATGACCTCCGCAACTGGCTCCTGGACAACCTCGCTACCGACCCCGTCGTCGGCCACACGGAAACCACAATGGTCTTCCAGCACATCCCGGGAAACCGCGGGCCGCTGCCGGACTGAGCGGCGAAGGTCAGGAACGCAGTGAGCTCCGAAGTGACACGCCCGCGAGCGTCAGCGCAGCCAGGCCGCACAGTGCGGTGAATCCCACGACGGCGGCCTGCAGGCCGAGTGCCGAGACAGCCAGTCCCAGCCCAATCACCGGAACAGCACTGCCCAGGTAGGTGATGACGTAGACCGTGCTGATGACTTGGGCATGGCGGGCGGCTTCCACCTTCCCGGCAACCTCGTTGAATACCTGCCGGAAAGCGATCCCTTGGCCCACTCCTGCAGTGAGGCTGGCAGCCACCAGCAGCCAAGGGCTGGACCACGCTGCGGCCGCCCCCACAAGAACCACCGAGACACCCAGCACAGCAAGTGCCACAGGGACAACGAAGCGTCCGCGCGCACCCAACAGCTGGCTCAGGGCTGAGGCACCCAAAGTGACGCCGGCAAGCAATCCGATCAGGGGCCTGGAATCGGCGTGGACCACGCTGGCGAAATACCCAGGTGCCAAAGACAGGCAAAAGCCGAACACCGCGAAACTCAGGAACCCGGTGGCCGCCGCCATCCAGAACGCTCCGCGGGCCTCATGGGAGATAGACGGCTTCCTCGGGGCGAGGACCTTGAGTGGCTTCGGCCCTTCCGCCGGCGCGATGGCGGGCCTGGCTTTCAGCAGCCACAGGGGAATGAGCGCGGCAAGCAACACGGCTGAGTGGATGTAGTACGGGGTGCGTGTGGGGTCCGGCAAAAGCGACAAGAGGCCGCCGATTGCAGGGCCTGCGGCCACGCCTCCAGCAGAGGAAAGGAGCGTAAAGCGGGACGCCCAGTCGGGCCGCTGGGGCAACAGTTCGCGCAGGGCCGCGGAGCTGGCCCCGGTGGCGAGTCCAACAGCCACACCTTGCAGCGCCCGGCCCAGGGCCAACGAAACAAGCGAATCCGCATTCGCAAAGATCACGCCACCCGCCAAACCGACGAGGACGGCCAGCACCAGCGCAGCCCTTCGCCCGATGTGGTCCGACCAATGACCCGCCACCATGAGAACGGCTACGAGGGCAAGGACGTAACTCGAAAAGGCGACAGTCACGCCCAGCGAAGACATACCGAGCCTGGCTTGAAGCAAAGGATAAAGGGGCGTGGCGAGGTTGGCACCAACCAACAACGTAAAGATCACAACCCCGGCCAGGACGAGCCTGGCGGTGGTGGAGGCATCCCATCCCCAGCGTTCGGCGGTGGCCGGACGCATGCGGAGTTCGCTCAAGACAGTCATTTTCATGCCCTCGGACTCGGTTGCCGGCTCTTGGTTTCCTTGTGGGAAGTGCAACCCGGCTAAGTATTGATGGCAATAGAATGCAGTAGCGCTGATCTCAGAGAACCATATGAATGCAAAGATTGAGCAAAACACTCAAAGTAATACGAGCCAAGTGAGCTGGAGTGACCATTTGAACACCCTTGACCCCATGGACCTGAAGATCCTCCTGGAACTCATCAAGGATCCTCGCATCCAGATCGCCGAGTTGAGTGACGAATTGGGCATAGCGCGTAACACGGCCCAAAGCAGGGTCAAGCGCCTTCTCCGTTCCGGCGTGCTGCAGGCAGCCGGGCGGGAAGTGGACCTCGAAAAGGTGGGGTACGACGTCGTCGCTTTCGTCACCATTGAAGTCACCCACCGGGAACTCGACGGCGTCATTGGCGCCTTGCGCCTGATCCCCCAGGTGTTGGAGGTTCATGAAATTTCCGGACGCGGCGATCTGTGGTGCCGGGTGGTGGCGACGGATACGCACAACCTGCAGTCAGCCTTGCGCTCAGTGCTCCGCACCAAGGGAGTCATCAGGACCGAAACAGTGCTGGCCCTGCACACCCATATCCCATACCGCACTGAGCCGCTCATCGGGAGGATGGCAACAGCACCAACACGGTCAAGGCAGGAGGGCCGGAGCGCCGGGTCGGGGGTCTGAACGGACTAGGATCTAGGCATGGATTGGCTCTCACACATTTCCCAGATCAACTGGCTTGCCGTACTTCTGGCCTTCGTTTCAAGCATGGTGATCGGCTTCGTCTGGTACATGCCGGCTGTGCTTGGTCGCAGGTGGATGCAGGCTATCGGCAAGACCGAAGACGACCTCAAAAACATTGAAGGCGGCGCCGGCATTTGGGTTCCCATGATGGTGGCAGCGGCCCTGACCAGCATCCTCCTCGCTGTCCTCATCAGCGCACTGGACCTCAACACCTTCCTTGCCGGCGGTTTCTTCGCGCTGATCCTTGCCCTCATATTCCGTGCCGGCGGTCACGTCATTCACAACGGCTTTGCCGGGCGCCCATCCGCAGTGACCGTTATCGACTCCGGCCACGACATCGTGGCTATGACCATCGCGGGCGCCATCATCGGAGCCATGCAGTAGCGTTCAACCAGTGACCATTATTGACAACGCCGTATATGTAGACGGCGTCCGCACCGCCACCCCGCACAACCTCGAACAGACGTTTGAGACGCTCTCGGAACATGGCGGCATGGCCTGGATTGGGCTGTACCGCCCCACCAAGGACGAGATGGCAGCAGTCGCCCAGGAATTCGGACTCCATGAACTCGCTGTAGAGGACGCGGTCTCTGCGCACCAGCGGCCAAAACTGGAGCGCTACGACCACAATCTGTTTACGGTCCTGCGGCCGGCCCGGTACTTGGACGAAACCGAAACCGTTGAGTTCGGCGAACTCCACATCTTCACCGGACCGAACTTCGTGGTGACCATCCGGCATGCAGAAACCGGTGGCGTGGCCCGAGTGCGCAAGCGGCTCGAGGAACGCCCGGACCTCCTCCGGCATGGACCGGAGGCCGTGCTGTACGCCCTCCTGGACCAAGTAGTGGACGACTATGCCCCAGTGGTTGCAGGCCTGGAAAACGACATCGACGAAATTGAAGACCAGCTCTTCAGTGGTGACAGCGCCGTCTCACGCCGTATCTATGAGCTCGCCCGCGAAGTCATCCAGTTCCAGCGGGCCATCCATCCCCTGCCGGACATGATGGTACTGCTGGAGAAGGGCTTCGAAAAGTACGGCGTGGACATTGAGCTGCAGCGCTCCCTCCGTGACGTCGAGGACCACGTCCAGCGGGTGATCTCCAGGGCAAACTCGTTCAGGGACCTCCTTCAGAACGCCCTCACCCTCGATGGCACGCTGACCGCCAATCGCCAGAACGAGGCCAGCGCCGCCCAAAACGAGCAGGTCAAGAAGATCTCGTCCTGGGCCGCCATCCTCTTCGCTCCATCTTTCGTGGCGGGCGTCTACGGAATGAACTTCGACCATATGCCGGAGCTGCATTGGGACTTCGGCTATCCCTTGGCAGTCGGCCTTATGTTCGGCGCCGCCTTGCTCATGTACGTCATCTTCAAACGCAAAGGCTGGTTGTGACGCCTACCCTCAGGAGGCCCCTTGCGATATGCGGCCTGAAGACGGCGGTTAGATGACGCCGCCGGCGGCGGATGGAGCGCTGGAGTCATGGCCGCCGTCTCCTACGGCTTCGCGGGCGACGTAGTTCTCGATGTCGAAGAGGTTCTCTGCCCGTTCGGTGATGTTCAGCAGGGTAGTCATGGAAGCGACTTCTTCAACCTGCTCCTTCAGGAACCACAGCATGAACTGCTCACCCAAGGCATCACCCTCTGCACGGGCAACCCGGAACATCTCCTCAATGTTCCGGGTGACTTCCTTTTCCTGCTCCAAGGCAAGCGCGATGGGTTCCTTGGCATTGGTGAAGTTGTTGCGTACCGGGGCGATGCCTGGGATGTCCACGTGGACATTGCGGTCCAGCATGTACTGGACCATCATCATGGCGTGGTTGCGCTCTTCCAGGGACTGGCGGTAGAAGTGACGGGCCAGCTGCGGCAGATCCTCGCCGTCAAAGTACACAGCTACTGCGATGTATTGCTGGGAGGCCGCAAACTCATTGGCGACCTGGGCGGACAACAGCTCATTGAAAGTCTTCTTAGCCATGGCTCGATCCTACAGCCGGGCCATGACACTCCGGCTGGTGAGGTTCGCCACTGTTCAAGGCAGCAAAAAGCTGATTCCTACCCCGGCCGCAGCGGAAAGAACGCTGGCCGCCATGGATCCCAATCCGTTGATAAGTGCCAGGCCCGTCCTTCCACTTTGGACCAGCCGGATGGTTTCCAGGCTGGCCGTGCTGAAGGTGGTGTATCCGCCCAAAAAGCCTGTCCCCAGGATCATGAACACGGACTCGGGCGCTTGGCCACGCATCACCAGTCCGGCAAGGAACCCGAGCGCCAAGGAACCTGAAACATTGATCAGGATGGTTCCCCACGGGAGGGCAGTCTTGAGGCGTTGCCTGATCAAACCGTCCACAACGAACCTGACCGCTGCGCCGGCTCCACCCGCGAGCGCGAGGAGTATGACCGTCACGCCTGACGTCCAGTTACGCGGCGATGATGCCAGGCCCCCAACCATATGCCCGCAGTAGTGGCCGCTGCTCCACCGAGCAAGCTCGCGGCAAGGTACCCGGCGGCTCCAGGTGCCTCATCCGCCGTGAACAGGTGAACTGCGTCCAAAGCCAAGGTACTGTACGTCGTGTAGGCGCCCAGGAACCCCGTACCCAACGCGAGCCGCAGAACCCGGCGACTGCCGACGTCGGGCCCTCTGCGGGAGAGTCCTTCCAGTAAGGCGCCTAGCGCCAGCGCGCCGGAAAGATTGATCACCAAGATAGGAAGCGGCCACGCCCCCGGCGCCGGTATCACCTGTCCGAGGCCGTACCGCGCGAGCGCTCCGAACACCCCGCCGGCCGCCACCATGCCGATGAAACCCCACTGAAGATGAACTGGACGTTTTGCCTCAGTCGTCGTCATCGTCGTCCGGGACCCGGGGGTTCACGGGAACAACGAGCACAGGCACGTCTTGGCGATGGAAAAGATGCCGGGCCACGGAACCCGCCGTCAACTCTTTGAGCGCGGCAGTCAGTTTATGCTCACGCGTGCCCACCACGATCATGGAAGCGCCAATATCCCCGGCCTCACGTGCCAAGGCGCGCGCGGGCTCACCCGCCAGCGGCACAATGGACCACTCGACGTCCCGGCCAGCCAGTTGTTCGGCGATGGTCGCCTTCAGTGATTCAGGGATCCCTTGGACGTCGTCAACGCCATCCGGATCAATCGGGGCTGCCGGCCCGCCGGTAGTTCCGTCCACGGGATACACAGTGACATCCGCATATGCGCAGACCAGCGGAAGGCCCGCGGTGGCGGCAACCTGTGCTGCCTGCTCCACGACGACGTGGTGTTGCCCGGGCATCACGCCAACCAGGATGGGGCCGGACATGTTGCCGGTGGCCTCGGGACGCGGGGCGGGGGTCTCAGTCACAGGGCAATTCTACGACGGCTCTATCACCAGTTCCGGCGCCCCGACCACAAGCCATACAGCAGAGGAACCGCCGACGCGATCATCAGCACGTTGCCCAGCACCAAGTCGTCCGCTCGAATCACAGAACCAGCCACCAACATTGCTCCGAAGATCAGGGCACCTACTGCTCGCCTGGCCAAGACGATAAGCCGGGTCATTTGTCGTTCCAGGCGGCGGTTGGATACCTGCAGAGAGCCGTCTTCGAGTTTGGTGACCAGCCCGTCCAGCCGTTTCGGCAGGCGCAAGGCGACCGCGGCGGCGTCGAACGCCTGAGCTGCAAGGTCATTGACGAGGTTGCCACGCTCATCGCGCAGCAACTGCGCCGCGTATGGTTCCACTGAGTCCCACAGGTTGAAGCGTGCGTCCAGCGAGCTGCACACCCCCGACGTCAGCGACATGGCACGGATGATGAGTAGGAAATTCTCCGGCAACTGAAACGGGAGGGATCTGATCACGTTGCCGAACTCGGCCCCAAAATCGAGGAACTCCCGCGGATCCACTTCCCGAAGTTCGGCGAAGCCCATGCCGCCAAAGCGCGCGAAGAGCTGCGTCATGGCCCGCTCCAACTCCGCGGTGTCAGCCGATGGCATCAGTACGCCGACATCGCTGATAGCGGCCACTAGGCCCTTCCCATCCCGCGAGGCAGCCGCGATCAGGAGTTTTCGCAATCCGCTTCTGGTCTTCGCAGGAACTTCACCCATCATCCCGAAATCGATGAACGTCAGTTTCCATGGATGTTCCGCCGAGCCGGCATAGGGTGTGACAAAGATATTGCCGGGGTGCGGATCGGCATGGAAGAAGCCGTTGGTGAACAACTGGTCAAACATCACGGACGCAAAAACAGGGGCAACCGCCGCAGGATCGATCCCCGCCATTCGAAGCGCCTCCGCATCCGTGATCTTGATGGCTGTGACGTCTTCCAGGGTGAGTACACGGCGTGTAGTCCGTTCCCAGACGACCCCCGGTACCGTCACGCGGTCGTCGTCGGCGAAGTCAGCAGCAAATCGCTCTGAATTTGCAGCCTCATTCAGGTAGTCGATTTCCTCAAGGCTGGTCTGGGCAAACTCTTTTATGAGTGCCGGTACATCGGCGCGGTTCGAGACGATGCGGATGCGGCTGAGCCAGCCGCCCACTTTCCGCAAGGCGGCCAGATCGACGTCCACGATTGTATCGATGCCCGGCCTCTGCACTTTGAAAACCACGCTGCTAAGGCCAGTGTCCTCCGCGTTGCCGGGGAGCAATTTCGCCCGGTGGGCCTGTCCGAGAGATGCCGCGGCGATCGGCGTCTCCTCGATCGAAGCGAACACGGCTTCCAGGGCCGCGCCTAGTTCGGTCTCAGCAAGAGCGCGGATGGCAGGGAATGGTACCGGTGGCACCTCGTCCTGGAGCCCTTCCAGTTCGGTGGTGATTTCCGGTGGCAGCACGTCAAGGCGGGACGACATGAACTGGCCCACCTTGATCATCAGGCCACCGAGCTCGACGGCGAGCCCATGGAAGCGCTGCGCGAAGCGCTTCATCCTTTGGGCGCGGTTGCGTTCAGTCAGTCTGCGCAGGCCCACGCGAGGCAGGAACAGCTCGAACCACCACGTCATTGCCAGGTGCCAAGCTGCAAATCGCAGGATTCTACGATAACGGGCACGGGCGTCCCCCGCGCCAGGCCTTGGAATTGCCCGGTCGCGCCGAACCGACGTCACCCGTTAGTCCTGGGCGAGGATCGAGTACAGCCGGCGACGAGCGTCTTCCAATACCGTCACAGCCTCCTGCACCTGCTTGGGTGTCCCGGTTCGCCCCACCTGGGCCGCTGCCTGGGCAAGCTCCATGCCTGCCTTGGGGAGTGCGGCGAAGCCCGGTGTGTTTCCCACGGACTCCCAGGGTGCTGCCGTTTCGGCGCTTGCAACATCCTCCCGGCCCGCTTCTGTGAGTGAATAGATTTTGCGTCCGTTGGATTCCTCAGCGCTGACAAAGCCTTCATCGGCCAGTAACTGCAGCGTGGGGTAGACGGAGCCCGCGCTGGGCTTCCAGCTTCCTCCGCTGCGCTCCTCAATTTCACGGATGATCTGATAACCATGCATGGGCCTCTCGGAGAGCAGAACCAGAATTGCCGTGCGTAACTCGCCTCTGCCCGCACGGGACCCAGCGCGCTTGTCGAACCGGGACCGGAACTCCTCAACGGCCTGCCACATGCTATCGAGGTTGTTTCCCATGAATCCGCCTGCGGGAAATGAATTGTGCATCAAGCTCACCTCAGTCGATCGCGAACGATACCTAACGATAGTTAACGATATAAGCGGGGGTGCGCTGAATCAATGGATTAGAGCCTAGCTGGCGGGATCGTAGTGAAAGCCCGCACCTTGCGCGCACCGGCAAGCGGTCGCGCCCTGCCCGGGCGTGGGGTTCCATTCCCTTCAAACACTGCGGGCTGCGTCTGTTCACGATCGCACCTCGGACTACCTAGCCCCGCTACGCTGGCCCTATGCCTCCGTGGACCTTCCTCATCGCCCTGCACGCCATCGCAGCGGGCTACGCCCTGATCTTCGGCGCCCTGAACCTGCTCCGCCGCAACAAAGGCAGCACAGCGCACAAGATCCTGGGCCGGATTTGGGCGGTGGCCATGTACGTCGTCATCCTCTCCTCGTTCGGGATCCGGACCATTGACGGAGGATTCAATTGGCTCCATGCGCTTTCTGTCCTGACGTTTTGCACGCTGACCATGGGCTTGTGGTCCATTCGGAGAGCCAACATTCGGGCGCATCAGCGGTTCATGACCGGCAGCTATTTCGGACTCGTCGGCGCGTTCATCGGCGTCATTGCCGTGCCGGATCGAAGGCTTCCCCAGATGGCCATCCACGACTTCGCAGGCCTCACTGTCTGGGTGGCGGCGCTTGCACTCACTGCTGGGCTGACCGTCGCCGGCCTGATGCAACTTCGTCCGAAGGCCGCGCCCGGGATCGGCAACCGAAGGTAGCGCAAGGTGCCACATGATGCACATGCCAGGTGTGGTTACCCCCGACAAAAAAGCGCCACAGCAACAGCCAAGAAGTAACCGTCGGTGGAGCGCAAATCCAGGAAGGACACCCTGCCCCGGCGCGCCCTATTCTGACTTCACCCAACGAATGTCTTGACTGAAAATTCAGTCAGGATCTATAGTGAAGGCCATGCATCAACGTGATGTAGTTCACGAAAGGCTTTTCATGTTCAGCACGCGCTTCCGCAAAGACGCGGATTCTGTAGGTGCCGCGTCCACGCACAAGGACCGCTTCGGCCGTATTGAGTCAGTCGGTATTGAGTTCATTCCCGACGAACAACGCACTTCCCGCCCCCGGAACCTGTTCACTGTCTTCTTCGGGGGAAACTTCGCCTTCTCGGTCATCGTTTTCGGCTGGCTTCCCATTACCTTCGGGCTGGACTTCGCCGGTGCGGCCTCGGCCAGCCTCACGGGTCTCATTGTGGGTACGGCCTTGATCGCCCCGATGGCCTTGCTTGGGCCCCGGACCGGGACGAATAACACCGTTTCGAGCGCGGCACACTTCGGCATCCGCGGACGGCTGATCGGCTCGGCCCTGACCCTGCTGTTCGCCCTTGCCTACGCAGCCATCGCCGTTTGGACCTCGGGCGACGCTCTGGTGGCCGCCGCTGAGCGGCTGCTGGGCGTGCCCGTTGACGGCACCACGCTGGCGATTGGCTACGCCGTCATATCCGTAGAAATCGTATTGGTTGCCCTCTTCGGACACGGCACGGTGGTCGCCATGCAAAAGTTTGTCGCCCCGGTGGTTGGCGTTCTGCTGATCCTCGGCGTCGTTGCTTTTGCTCCCACGTTCAGCCCCACCTCGCATGCCGACTACCTTCTGGGCGACTTCTGGCCTACCTGGATATTGTCCGCCGTCATTTCGGTCGGCGGCCCACTATCCTACGCACCCACGCTCGGTGACTACAGCCGGCGCATCTCCAGGAAGGCACACCCAGACCGGTCCGTGGTTAGCGCTACCTGCCTCGGCGTGTTCCTTGGCCTGTTTGTCACAGCCCTTTTTGGCGCGTTCACAGCCTCGGCCATTCCGGAACTCGGCGGCTCTTACGTCGCGGACCTGGTGCGCTCGGCACCCGCGTGGTACCTGCTGCCAATCCTCATCATCGCCTTGGCAGGCGGGCTCGGCCAGGGCGTCCTCAACCTCTACGCCAGTGGCCTGGACCTCGAAGCTCTCTTCCCGCGGCTGCGCCGCATTCACACCACACTCATAACCTCCGTCGCCGCCGTGGGACTGTTGTACCTTGGCGTCTTCGTGTTCAACGCGGTGGACTCCATCACCGCAATGACTCTTGTACTCAACGGCTTCGCCGGCCCCTGGGTGGCGATCAACGTCCTGGGCTTCCTGGTTGCCCGACGCGGCAACTACTACGCCCCGGACCTTCAACTCTTCCGCGCCGACGGACCGCGCGGCCGGTATTGGTTCAACAACGGTTGGAACCTCCGGGCCGTGATCCCTTGGGCCATCGGATCAGCTTTCGGCCTGCTGGCCACGGACACATCCCTTTACACTGGTCCGCTTTCGCACCTCGCTGGCGGCATCGATCTCAGCTTCCTTGGGTCCACAATCATCGGGGCCCTCGGCTACCTGGCAGCACTCCGGATCTGGCCTGAACCGCCCGCGGTCCGGACCGGGACGGCACAGGAGCGGGGTGAGCACGTATTACTGTCAAACCATGACTGACAAACTAGCCAAGATCCTCACGGCCGCCACCACCTGCATTGCCAGGAACGGTGTCCGGGGAATGAGGGTCAACGACGTTGCAAAGGAAGCCGGAGTCTCCCCCGGGCTTCTCTACTACCACTTCACCGACCGGGCCGGCCTCCTGGCTGCGACCCTTGACCACATCAACAAGCAAGTCGGCAAGGACGACGCCCCGACCTCACCTGACCCCCAAGACAGAGACCGGCGCATCAGGCACCTGCTCCTTGACGAAATCAAGGACGACGCAGATGTCCGCCGTAATTCGGTGGCGTGGAACGAACTCCGAGCCTGCTCCATCTTCGAACAGGAGCTGGCGGAACCCCTTTCCCGTACTACCGCGGATTGGAACAGCGAAATCGCCCACGCCCTCATGGGTGTAAGCGAAGGGATCAGCGAGGACGAAGCCTCAGACACTGCTGAAATCCTCACCAGCCTCGTGGAAGGACTCTCCGGCCGCTGGCTCAACGGGATCATCACCACCGACCACGCGCGGTCCTTGCTGACTAAGGCACTCGACTCCCTCACCGCAACACGCCCGACCACCTTGCAGGCACCTGTCGGACAACGCTCGGCCAAATGAACCACCCAGCTCACGTACAACCCCTCATCGACCGACGCGATTCCAAACGAATCCCACGATCATGTGAGGCCCCCTAGGTTCCAGACAGGAAACACCGCCATGGACGTCATTCACAACACAGCACCACCCGGCAACCCCTCCGCGTGGTCCTCATCCGGCACCGGGCACCACGTTCGACAGTTGACGTGACGAGGCGGAAGGGTTCCATGAAAGACATAGGTACGACCCTTGTCATTTCACTCATCGAAGCTAACCAATCGCTTACTCCGGGGATCGAGGATTTCGAGTAATGGACGCTGATGAAACTTGCCCCAGTGACGGCAGCCGCCAAATGTGGAGCTAAGGAGATTCGAACTCCTGACCTCTTCGATGCGAACGAAGCGCTCTACCAACTGAGCTATAGCCCCTAAACCGAGCCTCAATTGCCCGGCCAGTGTCCCTAGGCTACAAACTTTCCCTACGCTTTTCCAACCACGACACGAAAGTCTCCGTGCCGTACGGCTGCTCCGAACTCAGGTTGTGGCCGGCCCGAAGGAAGTCACCCATCGGCCCGGGCAAGGGCAGCTCAACAATCTTCCCCCGCGCGCCGGTTACCGACTTCCAGGTCTCTGCCATCTGCCGCATGGTCAGAGTTTCCGGACCAACTACCGTGACCACTTGATGCTGGTCATCGGGCGAATCACCCCGAGCCGCCTCAAGCAAGGCGGCTGCAACATCTGCAGGCGAGATCGACTGGAACCTGGCACCTTTGAAGCTTGGGACAAGCCGTACCTTGGCCCCGGCTGCGAAGATCGTTGCCACCAGTCCATGGAACTGCGTCGACCTGACCACCACGGTCTGTAGGGGCGACTCAGTGTACTTCCGTTCCTTGGCCGCCTTGGAGGCGTAATAGGAGTAGGAGCTCAGATCACAGTTGATGATGGACAACGCCACGGCCTTGCGAACACCGGCCAGGTGTGCAGCAGCGAGAAGCCTGGCGCCGCCGTCGGCGAATTCCTTTTGGGCCTTGCCGAACTGTCCCTCAAGGCAATCAATAACGACGTCGGCGCCCGTCACTGCGGCCGCCAAGCCTTCGCCGGTGGTGACGTCGCCCGCAAAGTAAGTGGCGCCGTCGTCATGCTTCGAGGAACCGAGAGGCGGCACATTGCGGCTAAGAACGGAAACTCTGTGCCCTGCCGCCAAGGCAATCCGGACAACCTCACGGCCTACCTGGCCGGTGCCGCCCGCAACGCACAGGCTTGTCATGGCAGGTTAGGCGCGGCGACGTTGGAGGACATCGTCCAAGTTGCTCAAGGCACTGTGGCCCTTGGCAACTACAGCGGCTGCAGCCTCGGCCTGTTCCACGCTTTGCTTCAGGACAGGCTTGCCCACGGGCTTTGGTGCTTCGGGGAGATCCAACGGCTCAGGAGCCGGACGCGACGCTTTTGCAGCAGCTACGTAGGTGGGCTTCGGGACCTCGACGGGCTGCCAGCTGGCACCCTTCGAATCCTTGGCGGCCTCAGCGGACTTGTCTCCTGCGGCAACAGCCACGGCAAGTGCTGCTTGCCGCAGTTCGACGGCGGACAAGCGAGCGGCCTCACGGCTGGTGGCTTCGGCGTCGAAAACCGTGGTTTCCTTCGAACCCGCAACCGGTTCCTTCGGCAAGTAGCGCGCTGGAGTCGGGATGGGCGAGGCCTGAGCAGCGCGGCGCGCCCTTCGTTCGCGAAGATCCCGCAGCGCGAGCTTCCGCAAAGTTACGACGGCGAGAACCGCACCTATGAGCGACACCAGCGGCAACCAGATTGTACCGATTCCAAGAATTCTCAGAACGCCGGAAACCGCTGCTGTCACCAGCAAGGCAAGGCCTGCCAATGCCAGCGTGAGCCGGGCATAACGGATGGTGAACGGAGTGGTGGGCGCCTTCCTAAGGGACGGCTCCGCCGCACTGGATTCCTCGGGCGACGCGGGTGCTTTGCTGTGCATGGTCTCCATCGGTTTCTCCTGCTGAGGTGCCAAAGTCATTACCACCCCTGCCTGCGTTTCGTCTGGTTCGTCATCAAAAGCCTCTACTGGAACAGCGGCCGTTTGGACTTGTTGCCGCCTGTTCCGCAAAACGTAGGGCGCCACCCAGACCATCCACAGCGCGACAGTGACCACGAGTATCACTGAGCTGCTGAGAGGGAAGTCCACATTCAAAACCGTAGAAGCAAATCGCCGGGGGCGGCGGCATTGCGGCCGGTGTGTCGTCGGCGAGTCCGCAAATGACTGGAGATAAGAGCAAAAAGCCCGATGACCTGCCCGTTTATCCTCTGAGCCACCGACGCAAAAGTCCTTCTGGAACTTCCTCGGACGTCAGTGCAAAAGAGCGGTGGTCAGCCCATTCGCCATTGATGTGCAAGTAGCGCTCCCGATAGCCTTCGTCGCGGAATCCAAGCTTTTCCACCACCCTCAAACTCGGTGAGTTCTCGGGCCTGATGTTGATCTCCATACGGTGCAATCCCAGCACCCTGAAGCAGTGGTCAGTTGCCATCGCAACCGCGGTTGGTGCGATGCCGTGCCCGGCACGGTCCTTATCGACCCAGTAGCCAAGAGTGGCCATCATCGCCGATCCCCACACGATGGATGAGACAGTCAGTTGCCCTACGATCTTTGGTTCGCTAAGGCCATCAATTCGCTCAACAATGAGGAACGGCAGGGCGCTTGATTGGCGGGCCTGTTCATTCAAGGAACCCACCATTTGGCGGTAGCTGGGCAGGCGCCCACCCGGAGCCGGGTTGGACGCCTCCCACGGTGCAAGCCACTCACTGTTCCGCGACCGGACTTCGGACCACTCCCGCTTGTCGCGGTAGCGGATAGGTCGAAGCAGCAGGTCTCCGCTTTCCAGCGTCACCGGCCAGATCGCAGAGCCGTACATTCCGGGTTATTTGGGGAGCGAGGCTGTAAAGTTGGGCAGCCACTCACGAAGCTCAGGACCGAGGTCATCGCGTTCGCAGGCAAGCTCGATGCACGCCTTGAGGTAGCTGAGCTTGTCACCGGTGTCGTAGCGGCGGCCTCGGAAGACGACGCCGTAGACGCCATAGCCTTCGCCCTCGCCGGCTGCGAGCACTTCAAGGGCGTCCGTCAGCTGGATCTCTCCTCCGCGTCCGGGGGCAGTCTTCTCCAGGACGTCGAACACGGCCGGGTGGAGCACATAGCGTCCGATCACGGCAAGGTTTGACGGTGCTTCTTCCGGAGACGGCTTCTCGACGAGCTGCTTGATGCGCACGTAGCCATCCTCGCCGTTGTCCTCCACGTCAGCACATCCGTAGGCGCTGATCTTGGAAGGCTCCACCTCAATGAGGGCAACCACGGAACCGCCGGTCTTCTGCTGAACAGCGATCATTTCGCTCAGCAGGTCCTCGCGGGCATCGATCAGGTCATCGCCAAGCAGGACGGCGAAGGGCTCGTAGCCAACGTGCTGCTTTGCACGAAGGACAGCGTGGCCCAAGCCGTTGGGGTCGCCCTGGCGGACGTAGTGGATGTCACCCAGGTTGGTTGCGGACTGAATGGCCTCAAGCTTGGCGGTGTCGCCCTTTTCAGCCAATGTGGCTTCCAGTGCCGGCACACGGTCAAAGTGGTCTTCCAGTGCCCGCTTGCTGCGTCCCGTGATCATCAGGACGTCATGCAGGCCCACCTTGACTGCTTCTTCGACGACATACTGGATGGCGGGCTTGTCCACCACGGGCAGCATTTCCTTCGGCATCGCCTTAGTGGCGGGAAGGAACCGGGTGCCGAGGCCCGCTGCGGGGATGACGGCCTTACGGACAGCGTTGTTTTCTAGAGTCACCGGACTAATGTAACGGAAGGAACACATCAACGGCTAAACCCCTCGCCGCGCCGGGACGCACATTTCGTTCCGGATGGACAGCCTCTGCTGCTCTCCAGGCAGGGCGAACCTCACGATCGGACACAGATGGCATCGAAGGAAGACATCCGCAGCAGCCGGCGATTGCACAGGCGGACCCTTACTCCGGAGTACATAGCGAATGCGGGCGAGTCGCTTGCGCGGCACGGGACTGGCTGGGCGGCGAACATCTCCCCCGGCACGACTGCCACCTTCGCCGTGTATGTAGGCGTAGCTTTCGAGCCGCCCACCCTCCCCCTCATCAATTCACTGCACGAAGCCGGGCACCGGGTACTGTTGCCCGTTTGCGAACCCGGCCGACAATTGAGTTGGGTGTATTGGACACCTTCCACGGCCTTTGTCAGGTCCTCCTATGCGCCTATAGACGAACCCGAGGGTGAACGTTTGGAAAGCTCGGTGATAGCCGGAGCCGCGGGGATCTTCATGCCCGCCACCGCAGTGGACCGGGACGGCAACAGGATCGGCCAAGGCGGCGGCTACTACGATCGGCTCCTCCAAGGCCTCGATGCTTCCGGCCAACGTCCGCCCACCATCGCAGTGGTGTACGACGACGATTTGTTGCCTTCATGCTCCATTCCCGCCGAGGCGTTTGATCGCCCAGTGCGTCAGGTGCTGACTCCGTCGGGCATCGTGCAGCTCCACGACGGTGTGGGACCCCACTGAACGCCCTTGGCCTGGCAGGTGAGGTCTGGCACATCCCCTGGTACATGCCACAGTGACCGATGATAGAATTGGCACTCAGGCCCTGCGACTGCTAAAAGCGGAAATTCTCCGCCGTTGCTGCACAGGACCTGAACTTTGTCCTAAAGGAGGAACTCAGTGCCAACATACGCATACGCCTGCAAAGACTGTGACCATGCCTTTGACATCGTCCAGTCCTTTTCTGACAGCTCCCTGACGGAGTGCCCCGAATGCAAGGGCTCGCTTCGGAAGAAGTTCAACAGCGTAGGCGTCGTCTTCAAGGGCTCCGGGTTCTACCGGACTGATTCCCGCGATGCCAAGGGCAGCACAGTTTCCGCTGCACCAGCCGCCCCGGCCGCTCCCTCGTCGGCACCTGCAGCCGCACCGGCAGCCGCAGCGGCAGCCAACTAACCGGGTTTTCCACATAGGGCACCGGGCCGCTGTTACGTCGCCCGGGCCGCTGGCTAACGTGGCGGCATGCCACTTACGTCACGCAGCGCCCTCCTCGCCCGCGCCGAGCGTTCAGCAGCAGCCTCCGGTAGTTGGCCACCGCTGAACCGTACGCCCGCCCGGGCACCCCATTCCCCTGTCGGACGCACTTCAAGCTCTGGCCGGTATCGTCCGGGAGACCGTGGGGGTCAACGGCGGCCGCGAGCCGGATTCCGCTCTTGGATTGCACGCAACCGCCGCTTGGCAGTAGCGCTCCTGCTGTGCGTGGCTGCTGGCATCGCAGTCCAGCAACTCACCCCTGCCGCGGAGCAGCGCGTGGGCATCGTAGTAGCAGCCCGCGACCTCCCAACGGGTACTAGCCTCACCGAAACTGATTTCACCAGTGTGGGGGTTCCCGCGGACCTCGCGATTACCGGGGCTGTGGAAAACGTCGGCACCCTTGTTGGCCGCCAACTCGCGTCGCCCCTTGGCAGAGGGCAGATCCCTACAGAGTCGAGTCTGCTGGGTCCTGGTCTCCTGACGGGGGCACCCATGGGCTCGGCAGCGGTTCCCCTCCGGATGGCGGACCCCGCGTCCATCCAGCTACTCTCTCCCGGCCAGCTGGTGACGGTAGTCCTCACAGCAGCGGGCTCCTATGACGAGGCCAGGCAAAGCCAGGTCCTGGCCGGCCCGGTGCCCGTCCTCTGGACGTCAGCCCAGGGCGGCAAGCCTGGCGAATGGCTAGGGACAGGCGACACCGACGGCCTGGTGGTGGTGGCAGCCGATCCCCAGCAAGCAGAAAAGCTTGCCGGCGCATCAACGCAAGGCAAGCTCTTCTTTGTTTTGGTCAGTCCTTGATGGGCGGCTCAGCTACCGCTGGCCATTCAGCCCCAGTGCGGAGGCTTCTGCTCCTTCAGCCACTGCTCATGGTCGTAACCGGAGTCGTCGCCCCATCGCCGGGGGTCGTCCTCAGCGGCTTTCGTAGGAAGAATGCCGTTGGAGCCTGTCGTGGCTGCTGTGGCCTTCCGGTCCGCAGCTTCTTCGGCGGCTCTGTTGCCCGGTTCGCCGGATTCCTGCGTGGCACGGTCTTCTGTGCCTGTTTCCTGATCCATCAGTGGCGCTTCTTTCCCATTCTCTGCGGAGCTATTTGTCTCGGCATCCCCATTTGCCGGGCGGACGGCGGCCTCAGGTTCGCCGTCTGCATGGTCTGCGGAAGCGGAGGTGAACGCGGGCTGTGCATTGCCCGGATTCAATTGTTCACCATCCACGTGCAGGAAACCATGCTGGGACGCCGACTGCGCGATGTGGTTCTCAAGCCCGAGATACGAACCGATCCGGTCCGCGCAGGACGAAGGGTCCGTGAAGACCTCGATGGTCCAGAGCGACATGTAGCGCCAGCCCATGCGCTCCAGCAATTGCGGCCGCAACCGGCTGCGTTCACGGACGCTCATCCGTCGGTATCGTTCAGTGCCATCGGATTCGATGGCAACCGGGGTGGGGATTTCGGCGCCTTCCCGGCCAATTGTGTGGACGGGGTCAGCCGCCGCTGCTATATCCAGGACGCCATCATAAAGATGCCAGACGCGTGCTCCCCGGGCACGCAGGCGCTCCCCAAGATCGGCCACCAACGGATCCTCACCCAGTGCCTGCTCGCTGGCGACAGCGCGGGAGGCAGGCGTTCCGAGGTTGCTGTTTCCGGAGAGTTCCCGGTCCAGCAGTTCGTAGAAGTCCACCGCACCGTGAGCCAGGCGATCGAGGTCGAGATCCTCTGGCCGGAAGCAACTCAGGACGTGCATGGAGCGCCGGGCCCGGGTCATCGCCAAGGCGAAGCGGTTCCGCCCGCCTTCGGTGGACAGCGGGCCGAAGGAATGGAGCGCACGGCCATGCGGAGTGCGTCCATAACCCAGCGAGAAGATCACGTGGTCCCGCACCAGGCCCTGGGCGCGCTCAAGGTCCACCACGCGGAAGGACTCGGGGCCCGCTCCGAAGAAGGTGGACAGCAAAGGGTGGTTGGGCAGTTGGAGCCTGATGGCCTCGCCAATCCTGGCAGCGTGGCGCAAGCTTGCCGTCACTACCGCCAAGGAAGTGCGGGGCCGGAGCCTGGCGTGTTCGAACACAAGGTCCACCACACGGTTGACCTCCGCGGTGACAGACTCAACGCCCTCGTGGTCGGCCCCGGGGAGCCCAGTGCCGTCCGGTATGTACTCCACGTGGATCGAACGGTCCAAGCCAGTGACCGAGTTGCCGTCGGGCAGGCGCCGCAGACCGCCGTCGTAGTAGTTCTTGCTCAACTGCAGGATCAAGTCCTCGTCCACCGCACGGTAGACCCAGTTCAACTGCCACGTGGGCAGCACCCTGGCCAGCGCCTTGAATGCGCTGTCTACATTCTCATGGCTGGCAACACCGGCAACCGGGGGTTCCACAGCCACACTGAAAGTGCGTGCATTGGCGATTTTCGCATCACCAAAAGCAACCACCTGCCGTGCTCGGGCGATGGCGGGGAGAACGGCTTGCAGAGAAGTGGATTCAGCGTCGATGATCACTGCAGCGTCGAACTTCTGCTCAGCCGGGAGCACACCGGTGAGCAAGTAAGGACTGACGGACCATACGGGGACCAGCAACGGCACGAGGTCCGGAGCTTGGGCGCTCAGGGCGGGCAAGGTCACCCGGCCGTCCTTCAGCAAGGCACGGAGCAACTCCGCCTGCCTTGGGTGCTCAAGAAGACCCTGACGCCATTTCTGGGCCAGCTGCCAACGGAGCCGGGCGGCGCCACTGGCAATGTGGGCTTGGTCGGCAAGGCGGTACTCCGCTTCGAGTCGGCGCAACGAATCACCGTCAGACATGGCGAGGTAGTCATCGCCACTGATCATGGCTTCCAAAGCGGACTGCCACCAGGCCAGGTCCAGTTCGGCGGCTACGGAAGACGCCGGGACTTCCCGGTGAGCAAGGTCCGCCAGCAGTTCACCGAGTCCATGCTCGCGCATTTCCTCGATGAGGAGCGTGCGCTCGGGAAGGGTTTCCAGCGTGGCCGTGTCTGCGACGAGCCGCTCCAGCCGTTCCATGAGCTGTAGATAAGGTGTCCCGTGCAACGAACCGCCATCGGACGTGTGCTTGAGGGCATCGCCGAGGCGACGCAGTTCGCCATCGAGTTCCCGGTAGAGGGCACCGAGGTCGGCAAGTCCGGAGGGTACCGCCGGGTGTCGCTGGGTTGTTGCGTAGCCTGCCCACAGTGCGCGCTGCTCCTGGACGAGGACCAACGAGCTGTGGAGGTCGGCGATGTGAACACCGGGCCGCACGTACTCCTTGGCCACTCGGCGCAAGCGGGAGCGCTGCATGGACGGCATCTCAAGGTTGCGTTCCCGGCGCCAGGCAGAGCTGGCCGTTGCGGAGATGAGATCGTGCACCGGCCGGTCGAAGATGTCCGGTGTGAACTTGTCCAGGCTCTCACGCACGGCGATCAGCAGTTCAAGCTGGGCACCCCACTCGGTGAATGTTTCGCCCAAGCGAATCTCGGCGTGGTCGGAAACCTGTTTCATGCGATCCCGCAGGACCGGGAGCCTCTCCTCGGCAAGGCGGGCAAGCTGCTGCGCTTCCTCGGTCTCCTTGCGGGTGACCAAACGTGCACCATACCAAGGGCTGGAGGTCGAAGCCCGGCTGAAGCTGCCAAGCTCTGCAGCCCGACGCAGGCGCCCTGCGAGCTCTTCACGGTCCTTGATGTTATCCAGGACGCTTCGTTTGAGGCGCACAGTAGTGGAGGGCGCCGGGTGGATGGATGTCAGCTCGGCGAGCGATTGCATCGCTTGATAGGGCGAGCAACCCCAACGCTCTCGGACGTTGTGAAGCGAGGCGACGTGGTCCATCAGTGCGTGACGGTGGCCGGTCAGCGTCTGGTGGAGGTTGCCGAGTTGTGGTTCAAGCGCTTTCTCGTTGCGCATGATGGCCCTGACCAGCTGACCCTTGAGCTGCTGCGGAGTGGTCCCGTTACCGGGCCGGAAGAGCATCGACTCGAGGCCCAGGGATTCAAGGTGAGCGGAGAGACCCCCAAGGCTGGATTGCCTGTCTCCCACCACCAGAACAGATTTGCCTTCGCTGACCAATGCGCCGATGGCGTTGATTGCGGTCTGGGTCTGTCCACTTCCCGGTGGAGTGCTGACAACGAGCGAATCCCCGGCGCGAACGGCGTCCACCACGTACTGCTGGTCCGTATCGGCATCGAGCAAGAGAAGTTCGTCGGCCGGATCCCGAAGGTCCAGGCTGGGGAACCTGCCCGCTTTGATGGGCTCCGGCTCAATGTCACCACCATTGGCTGCGGTGGAAAGGGCAGCGATCGTGGGGTTGTTTGTGTTGATCCAGGGATCATCCAGGTTGCCCGAAAGATCAGCCAGCGTAGTGACCAGCAGGTTGAACTCCACCTCTGCACCATGAATTGGCTGAATCAGCGTGGACAAACGGTCCAGAACCGGCTGGGGATCCAGTCGGGCAGTGTTATAGGCCATGCGCGCCACAGCGTTGACGTCGAAGACGATGCCGTGAACAGTTTTCAGATGGCGCACCAGAGCGGGGTTCATGCGCGCTTGCTCGGTCAACTGGAGTTCGAAGTCGTCTTCGCCCGGCCTGACCGTAAGGACGATGGACGTGAGCATCACTGGTGCTGAGACGCGCTGCGGCTTGCCACCGACGGCCGAAGTCCACACCACAGTTCCGGCGGATAAGTAGCCCGCCTCGATGCCGCGGTCGTTGCTGAGCTCGAAGATCTTGGACCGGATGTTGCGGGCCGCCCTGGCCGCCACCAAATACTGTTGGCGATCCCTGATAAGCGTCGACAACCGTGTTCTGCGCCCTGCGAGCAACTGCGCCAGCCCGGATGGGTGTGCGTTGCTGAGATCGATGGCGCCTTCAGGCGTCTTGACGAAGCGCAGCATCGTGTCTGCCCCGGTAACGGGTTTGAGACCAGACAGCCATTTGCGGAGCTCTTCGGAGCCCTCTTCCTGGCCTTGACCTACTGACACGACTTCTGCCTTCTTCTCTGTACTAGCTTTAGACGCCTTGGACCATACCGGCATACCTTCGAGGGTAGCGGGAATACCCTGCCAGCCTGCTCCGCAACGCTGTTCCGACGCGAAATTCGCCGTCATTTCAAAGGTGCCTGCCAATTTCGCAAGCCAAGTGCCTTGCGGGTTCAAGCACAGTGGCCGGCCTCCCAGAGGAAGCCGGCCACTCGGAATGCTATTCCCACTCGATGGTTCCCGGTGGTTTGCTGGTGACGTCCAGCACCACGCGGTTAACTCCGTCCACCTCGTTGGTGATCCTGTTGGAGATGCGGGCAAGCAGGTCATATGGCAACCGCGACCAGTCTGCCGTCATGGCGTCTTCGGAAGACACCGGACGCAGCACGATCGGGTGGCCATATGTACGGCCGTCGCCCTGGACACCAACGCTGCGGACATCGGCCAGAAGGACAACCGGCATCTGCCATACGTCGTTGTCCAAACCGGCGGCTGTCAGCTCGGCGCGTGCAATGGCATCAGCCTTGCGCAGCAGGTCCAGGCGCTCCTTGGTGACTTCACCGACAATACGGATACCCAAGCCGGGACCGGGGAACGGCTGGCGGCCGACGATTTCCTGCGGAAGGCCGAGCTGGGCGCCGACGGCGCGAACTTCGTCCTTGAACAGGGCCCGCAGAGGCTCAACGAGCTCAAACTGCAGGTCCTCGGGCAGTCCACCCACGTTGTGGTGGCTCTTGATGTTTGCAGCACCCTCGCCGCCGCCGGATTCCACGACGTCCGGGTACAGCGTGCCTTGGACCAGGAACTTGATCTTTTCACCCTCGGCAGCGGCCTGGGCGATGATGGCCCGCTCCGCTTCCTCGAAGGCGCGAATGAACTCGCGGCCAATGATCTTGCGCTTTGTCTCAGGATCGCTGACACCGGCCAATGCGGACTGGAAGCGTTCCTGCTCGTTGGCAACGTACAGGTTGACGCCCGTGGCTGCCACGAAGTCGCGTTCAACCTGCTCGGCTTCACCTTCACGCAGGAGGCCGTGGTCCACGAAGACACAGGTCAACTGGTCGCCGACGGCGCGCTGGACGAGAGCGGCAGCTACTGCGGAGTCGACGCCGCCGGAGAGACCACAAATGACCTTGGAGTCGCCGATCTGCTGGCGGATACGATCCACCTGCTCTTCGAGGATGTTGCCCGTGGTCCAGTTGGGGCTCAGGCCCGCACCCTTGAACAGGAAGTTCTCCAGGACGTGCTGACCGTGCACGGAGTGCTTGACCTCCGGGTGCCACTGCACACCGTAGAGCCGCTTCTCGTCATTGGCGAAAGCGGCGACCGGAGCACCGGCGGTGGAGGCGAGTACTTCGAAGCCTTCAGGGGCCTCGTGAACGGAATCACCGTGGCTCATCCAAGTGTTCTGGGAAGAGGGAACGCCGTCCAGGATGGAGCGGGCGTCGCCTACAACCAGTGCTTCGGTGGCGCCATACTCCCGGAGACCCGTCTGGGCCACCTTGCCGCCCAGTGCGTTGGCCATCGCCTGGAAGCCGTAGCAGATGCCGAAAACCGGCACCCCGGCTTCGAAGAGGTCAGCGCCAACGCTCGGGGCGCCCTCGGCGTAGACGCTGGAGGGCCCTCCGGAGAGAATGATGGCTGCCGGGTTCTTGGCCAGAAGCTGCTCGGTGGTGAAGGTATGCGGAACAATCTCCGAATACACATTCGCTTCGCGGACGCGGCGGGCAATCAGCTGCGCGTACTGGGCACCGTAGTCAACAACCAGCACCGGCTTCTGGGAAGTCTGGGGTGCGGTGGGAGTAGTCACCAGACAAGACTACTTTGCCGGGCCGCCCCGGTGCACGTTGACGAGGGCGGCCAAGGGCCAAAACAGGCCCTGCCGTTAGGCATCTCACACCGGGACCCCGTGAGGTCCTAGTAGCGCTTGGACGCTTGCGGGTTGGCTGCGAGTTCCGCTTCCACCTGGGCGTGGAATTTCTTCTCGACGATGAAGGACAGCAACGGGATAACGCCGCCCAGCGCCAAAAGGATCATTTTGGAGAACGGCCACCGCATGAGCGACCACAGTCGGAAGTTGGAAACCAGGTAGACCACGTACATCCAACCGTGAACGATCAGCACCGAGGTGGAGATGTTGAAGCCGCCAATGACGCCCTTGGGTTCGGACTGAGCAAAGCCGAAGCCAAACGGCTGGCCCGTCACCGCATTCGTGCCGCCTGCGAAGAGCGAGACACCAAAGCCGTAGCGGGCGATCAGTTCAGCGCACAGCAGGAGAAGCATGGCACCCGTGAGGTATGCCATAACTTTGTAGAACTTCAACGCCGAACGGATTTGTGCTTCCGTTCCGCCGAAACGCCGCTTCTTCGGCTTGGGTCCGGATTGTTCGGGTTGGATCGCCGGTTTTGGCTCAATCATTGCTGCACCTTTTGTTCTGGCTCTGGGCTTGTAGGTTCTGTGGTTACCTCGGGATTGTCCGCCTCGTCGAAGTCGTCATCTTCGTACTCGTCCTCTTCGAGGTCGCGCCGGTAGTCGTCCTTCACCAACCGCCACCAGATGAAGATCGAGAACCCTGCAAAGACAACCCATTCCACCGCATAGAAGAGGTTCAGCCAGTTGACCTGCTCTGCAGGGGGCTGCGGCGGGATATTGAGTGCCCTGACGGTATCGCCGAGGGGAATTGTCACGCCGCCTGAGACTTCCGATGTCGCGGCGATGAAGCCTTGGTAACTGGAGACTTCCCACTTGTTAATGAGCTCCGCCGTTGAGACCGCAGACGCACGGCCTGGACCGGCGTCGACGTTTGGAAGCGGCGCTTCAGACGGTATGAGGCGACCGGTCAGGGTGATGGTTCCCGACGGCGGCGGGCCGGCTTGGGCGGCATCAGCCACCCAACCGCGGGCCACCGGGATCCACGTCTGGGGCGAGGCACCAGCACCGGTAAGCGTGGGTGCGTTGTTGACCGCAAAGGCAGAGACGATCCAGAAACCCTTTTCGTTGTTGTACAGGCGGCCCTCAACGAGGACTTGCTTGCCGGGATCGTACGTTCCTGTGGCGGTGACCATCTGGTCCGAGACGGAACCGGGGAAGAACTGGCCCGGCTGGAGGACGTCTACCAGCGGTTTCACTTCTTCGATGCTGGACGGCGCAGGGGGCTCGTGCTGGGCAGACCGGCTCAGCTGCCATTGACTGAGCAGCACAAACACCCCGGACAGCAGAAGCGCAAAGACCAGTCCTGCGATCCAGCGGGGTTTCAACGCGGTTTTCAACACCCCTTAACCGTACTTCGTCCGGCTGTAGAACAACGAAACGACCTGTAAGGCCGGCCCTAGAGTGGGGCAGCAGGGTCCCTACGTGGCGACGGAGTCGACACGAAAGGGCCTGCCCCAATCTCAGTGGTCGAAGAACACCAGGCTGGAGTTAATGAGTTCGGAAATGACCTCGGGATCGTGTGCCCGGCGCAGGGATTCCCGGAACGACTCCTTCGAAAGGGAACGCGCCAACGTGGCAAGAACCTCGAGGTGGTCGGAGAAGGAACTGGCCGGCGTTGCGATTAGGAGGACCAGGGTCGCCGGACCGTCGGTGGCACCGAAATCCAAGGCGTGGCCAAACTTGGTCACGCCTACCGCAATGGAGATCCTGTCCACGAATTCGCTGCGTGCGTGAGGTAGTCCGATGCCGCCCGGAAGCCCGGTGGCAAGCTGGTGCTCCCGCGAATGCACTTGCTCCAAGAAGCCCTCAAGATTGGAAATCCTGCCTGCTGCGTAGAGCCTGTGAGCCAGCTGTGCCGCGGCATCGATCTTGTCCTGGGCAACAAGTTCAAGGATGACCGTATCCGGGGTGGTCAGTTCCGCGTCATACCGGTCAAGTGGTTCAGCCAAGTTGTGTTCCCTCCATGTGGCCTCCCGGCCTCAATTCCTTGAGCTGGCTAGCGAAGGGGAACGATGTCCTCCACTCCCATACGCGCGGCATCGGCCGACTCGTCATCGGGTTGCTGCTGACTGAGTCGCTCAGCTTCCACGCGCGCCAGGTAGTGCTTGATTTCGCTTTCGCGCTGAGTCTCGCTCCAGCCAAGGATTTCTCCCATCAGCTTAGCTACTACGGGCGCGGCAGACACACCGCGGTCCCATGCTTCGATGGAGATCCGGGTGCGTCGGGTCAAAACGTCGTCAACGTGACGCGCGCCCTCGTGGGTTGTTGCATAAACAACTTCTGCGGCCAAGTAGTCATCTGCCCCCGGGAGGGGCTCTCCCAGTTCCGGCCGGCCCGAGATGATATCCAGGACTTCAGGTGTCATGGATCCAAAACGGTTGAGCAGGTGCTCCACGCGTGCCACGTGAACGCCGGCCTGTTCGGCCGACCTTCCGCGCCGGTTCCAGGCCGCCTTGAATCCCTCAGCCCCCAGGAGCGGAATGGTGTCAGTGCAGCTGGACGGAACACGTTCGTCCATGGCCCTGGTTGCCTCGTCCACGGCGTCTTTGGCCATGACACGGTACGTTGTGTACTTACCACCGGCTACCACTACAAGTCCCGGCACAGGGTGCGCCACTACGTGCTCCCGGGACAACTTGGCAGTGGAGTCGTTGTCACCAGCCAACAGCGGACGGAGGCCTGCGTACACGCCTTCCACGTCCTCGCGGGTCAGCGGACGCTTGAGAACCTTGTTGACATGTTCAAGCACATAGTCGATGTCCTTGCTGGACGCTGCGGGGTGTGCCTTGTCCAGCGTCCAATCGGTATCTGTTGTGCCGATAATCCAGTGCCGACCCCATGGGATCACAAAGAGCACTGATTTTTCCGTGCGCAGGATTAGCCCAACCGTGGACTGGAAGCGGTCGCGCGGCACCACAAGGTGGATTCCCTTGGATGCACGGACTTTGAGTTGGCCACGGTCGGTCACCATTGCCTGCGTTTCGTCGGTCCATACGCCGGTAGCGTTGACCACCTGTTTTGCCCTGACTTCGAAGACGCTGCCGTCCTCTTGGTTTTCCACCTTGGCCCCGACTACGCGTTCCCCTTCGCGGAGGAAATCCACCACGCGGACACGGTTCGCTGCGTGCGCACCGTAGTGCGCCGCAGTCCTGACCAGGTTGACCACGAGACGGGCATCATCCACCTGGGCGTCGTAGTAACGGATGGATCCAACGAAAGCATCTTCCTTAAGGCTCGGAGCTGCGCGCAGGGTTCCACGCCGGAAGAGGTGCTTGTGCATGGGGACGCCCCGGCTGTGGCCGGACGTCAGACCCAAGGTGTCGTAGAGCATGATGCCCGCGCCCACGTACGGGCGCTCCCAGATACGGCGCGTCAGCGGGTACAGGAAGGGGACAGGACGTACCAGGTGTGGTGCGATCTGCTGGATGAGCAGCCCCCGTTCTTGAAGGGCTTCCTGGACGAGGCCGAAATCCAGCATCTCCAAGTACCGCAGTCCGCCGTGGATTAGCTTCGATGATCGGGACGAGGTACCGGACGCCCAGTCCCTGGCCTCGACGATGCCCACCGTGAGGCCACGTGTCACGGCATCCAGGGCTGCGCCGGCTCCTACTACGCCACCGCCAACGATCAGGATGTCGAGCTCTTTGCCCGCCTGGGCAGTGGCTTTCAGGACTTCGATCGATGCGGCTCGGGATTCCGGGCTCAGTGCTCCCGGGGAATTCACCTGCGGACCGCCTGCGACACTGCTCATCGGACCCCTCCTCAAACGCAACAGCTGGTAGTCCCCTACCCTACTTGTTGCTTGCCGCCTTGGGCAGGGAAACGGTCAGAAGCCGCGATGGAGAAACTCGCCCAAACGAAGAAAGCCCCTGTTGGCTCCGACAAGATCGGAACCAACAGGGGCTTTCAACCCATGGTTATCAGTTGCCCGCGTAGGGCGAGACGACGACGTCGACGCGCTGGAACTCTTTGAGGTCCGAGTAGCCGGTGGTCGCCATGGAACGGCGCAAGGCGCCAATAAGGTTGGACGTTCCGTTGGTGTGGTGGCCGGGTCCGAAGAGGACCTCTTCCAACGGACCAACCGTTCCGACGTTGACGCGATCGCCGCGGGGAGATTCGAGGTGGTGTGCTTCGGGACCCCAGTGCCAACCGCGGCCCGGTGCCTCTTCGGCACGTGCAAGTGCACTGCCAAGCATGACGGCGTCGGCACCCATCGCAATGGCCTTGACGATGTCGCCGGAGCTGCCCATGCCGCCGTCGGCAATGACGTGAACATAACGTCCACCGGACTCATCCATGTAATCGCGGCGGGCGGCAGCGACATCGGAGATGGCCGAAGCCATGGGCGAGTGGATACCGAGGGCACGACGCGTGGTGGTGGTGGCACCGCCGCCGAAACCAACCAAGACGCCGGCAGCGCCAGTGCGCATGAGGTGCAGGGCAGGTGTGTAGCCGGCTGCTCCGCCAACAATCACGGGAACGTCGAGTTCGTAGATGAATTGCTTGAGGTTCAGGGGCTCGTGGTTCTTGGAGACATGCTCAGCTGAAACCGTGGTTCCGCGGATGACAAAAATATCGACGCCGGCAGCCACCACGGTCTTGTAGTGCTCCTGGGTGCGCTGCGGGGTCAAGGACCCTGCTACGGTCACACCGGCGGCGCGGATCTCGGCCAGGCGGGAGCTGATGAGTTCAGGCTGGATAGGCGCTTGGTACAGATCCTGCATGCGCCGCGTGACGGCAGAGCTGCTGGGCTCGTCCGCCAGGCCTGCGATCTCGTCGAGCACCTTCTGGGGATCCTCATAGCGGGTCCAAAGACCCTCGAGGTCAAGGACGCCCAGGCCGCCAAGACGACCGAAGGCGATGGCAGTATCCGGGGACATCACGGAGTCCATGGGAGCAGCGATCACGGGGGTGTCGAACTTGTAGGCGTCGATCTGCCAGGAGACAGAGACGTCCTTCGGGTCACGCGTCCGGCGGTTCGGGACGATCGCGATGTCATCCAGGGAGTAGGCACGACGCCCACGCTTGCCACGGCCAATCTCAATCTCATAAGTCACTGCTCGAGTTTATCCCACCAAAACCAAGGCCCAGGTTTCTGCCCCGCCGTTTGCGCCCTCACAGCAAAGGGGTCAGCTAGGGGTGTTCCGGCTGGTCTCATCCACCGAGAGCTGGGATTCGAACATCCGGAAGTACCGGCCCCTCAGCGCCACAAGCTCCTTGTGTGTTCCTTGCTCCGCAATGCGGCCGTCCTCCAGCATGTACACGATGTCCGCCTTCTCGATGGTGGCCAAACGATGGCTGATGGCGATGATGGTGCTGCTCCGGTCTGCGAAGAGCCGGGTGAAGATGCGGTGCTCGGCCAAAGCGTCGATGGCTGACGTTGGCTCATCCATGACCATGAACGAGGCATCGCGGTAGAAGTTACGCGCCATGGCCAGTCGCTGCCATTGGCCACCTGATAGCCCGCTACCCTTGCGTCCGCGGGGGTCCTCCATCCAGTTGCTGACGTGGTTCTCCAGGCCGTTGGGCAACTTGTTGATGAACTCCATGGCTTCGGCGTCCGAGGCCGCCCGCCGAATGCGGTCATCGTCGCGGGGCTGGTCCACATCGCCGAGGTAGATGTTCTCCGCCGCGGTGGCGAACTCATATTTGAGGAACTCCTGGCTCAGTACCGCCAGGTGCCGGTGCCAGCTGGTGACGTCAATTCCGGCGAGGTCCACGCCGTCGAGCAGAACCTGGCCGGAATCGGGCCGGTACAGTCCTGCGAGGATACGGATCAGCGTGGATTTACCGGCGCCGTTCTCCCCCACAATCGCGATGTGCTGACCGGCCCTGATGGTCATGGAGATACCCTTGATAACCTCGATATCGCTCCCGGTGTAGCTGAACCTGATGTCCCGCAGCTCAACGGTGCCGGGCGACGTTGACAGCGGCTTTTCTTTCCCACTGGGAACAGGAAGGGCCATGAAAAGCTCGTAGTCCTTGAGGTTGGCGAGGTCCTCATCAATGGAACTCAGCGACGAGACAAGACTATTGGCAGTAGACAGTGCGCGGCTCACAATCTGCTGGACATACAGGAACTGTCCCACCGGTTGTGCCCTGGCGATGATCTGGCCAACCACCCAGATCAAGGACACAACCTCGGCCCCGTACTGCAGGGAATCGGCGGCCAGCTGCTTGGGGATGTACCGCTTTTGGAAGTCCAGGCGCCTGCGTTCGTCAGCATCGCGCAGCCTCGACCTCAGGTCCATGAGGTATCCAACGATCCCGTACAGCCGCATCTCGGCAATATGTTGCGGACGGAGCAGGTTTTGTTCGATCACCCGGCGTTGCCTCCGCGAATCCACCTGCGTATTCCAGTGTGCGATCTGTTCGCGGGACAGTTTGAACTGCAGGTAGACACTGGGCACGATAGCCACCAAAACAATGACTGCGATCCACCAGCTGACCAGCAGCAAAGCGCCGATGGCCAGGATCACCGAGACGAACTGCGTGAAGATGGCGGCTATCCGGTCCAGGACCCTGGCGTACGAATCGGAGAAACGCTTGGCGCGGTCGTAAAGATCCACCGTTTCCTTGTCGTCATAGCGCCAGAACTCCAGCGCCAGGAACCGCTCGTACATCATGTCGCCCACGATGGCGCCCACTTTGAAGCTCATCAGCTGCTGGATGTAGCGGTCAACACTGCTAAAGGCACCCCAGAACAACCCCAGCGCGGCGGTAATGATGACATACAGAATGGCCCGCGGACCAGCGTCGGGGTCTCCCGCGTAACCGGCCGCCAGCGCAGTGGTGGTCAGCGCAGCGAAGTAAGTGGTGACCAGCGGCAGGGTGGCCGAAATCAGGGACCCGGCTACCTTCATGATGACCGCACCGGGTGAGGCTTTGAAGCTCACCTTCAGGACCTGCCCGACGGCGCGGGCGTACGGCCGCAAGGCCAGCTTGCGGGCTGGCGCCTTGCCCGGTTGGACTGAGTTCAGCCGAACCGACTCCGGGTGCCGCGGTTGCGCGGGCTTTTCTGACATGTGCCCAGCCTATTCTTGGGGACCGACAATTCTGCCGTGTCCTGTTAAACAGCTGTTCCCCGTGGAAACTTCCACGGGGAACAGCTGTTTAACAGGTGGTCGATTAGCGGGAACCGTAGTTCGGGGCTTCGACGGTCATCTGGATATCGTGGGGGTGCGATTCCTTCAGGCCTGCGGGGGTGATGCGGACGAACTTGCCGCGTGCCTTCAGCTCCGCGATGGTTGGGGCACCTGTGTAGAACATGGTCTGGCGGAGGCCACCCACCAACTGGTAAGCCACGGAGGCCAGCGGGCCGCGGAAGGCAACGCGGCCTTCGATGCCTTCAGGGATGAGCTTGTCGTCGCCCGAGACGTCGGCCTGGAAGTAGCGGTCCTTGGAGTAGGACGTGTTCTTGCCGCGCGACTGCATCGCGCCAAGTGAGCCCATGCCGCGGTAGCTCTTGAACTGCTTGCCGTTGACGAAGATGAGCTCGCCCGGGGACTCCTCACAGCCGGCGAGGAGGGAGCCCAGCATCACGGTGTCGGCTCCGGCAACCAGTGCCTTGCCGATATCGCCCGAGTACTGGAGGCCGCCGTCGGCAATCAGCGGAACACCGGCGGGGATTGCCGCCTTGGCGGATTCGTAGATTGCGGTGATCTGCGGCACGCCCACGCCGGCGACGACGCGGGTGGTGCAGATGGATCCCGGACCCACGCCCACCTTGATGCCATCGGCGCCGGCGTCGATCAGTGCCTGCGCACCTTCGCGGGTGGCGGCCTGGCCGCCGATGATGTCCACGTGTGCCGCGATGGGATCTGACTTCAAGCGGCGGATCATGTCCAGCACGCCCTGGGAGTGGCCGTTGGCGGTATCGACGAACAGTGCGTCCACGCCGGCGTCGATGAGCTTCATGGCGCGTTCCCAGCCGTCACCGAAGAATCCGATGGCGGCACCTACGCGGAGGCGGCCTTCGTCGTCCTTGGTGGCCAACGGGTACTGCTCAGCCTTGGTGAAGTCCTTGGTGGTGATAAGCCCCATCAGGCGGCCTTGCTCATCAACGAGCGGGAGCTTCTCAATCTTGTTGGTGGCCAGCTTGTGCGAGGCTTCCTCACGGCTGATGCCCACATGGCCGGTGATGAGCGGCATCTTGGTCATGGCGTCGCTGACGCTGCGCAGCGGGAATTCCGATTCCGGAATGAAGCGGGTATCGCGGTTGGTGACGATACCAAGCAGGCGTCCGTCCGTGTCCACGACGGGAAGCCCGGAAACGCGGTAGCGTGAACACAGCTCGTCCAGCTCCTGCAGCGTGGCTTGCGGGCCGATGGTCAGCGGGTTGGTGATCATGCCGGATTCGCTGCGCTTGACGCGGTCTACGTGCTCGGCCTGGTCATCGATGGACAGGTTGCGGTGAACCACACCCAAACCACCCTGCCGGGCCATGGCGATGGCCATGCGGGACTCGGTCACGGTATCCATTGCTGCCGAAAGCAAAGGAGTCTGAACGGAGATGCGCTTGGAAATGCGGGAGGACGTGTCAGCGTCGGACGGGATGACGTCCGTGTGGCCGGGGAGCAACAGGACGTCGTCGTAGGTCAGGCCAACAAAGCCAAAGGGATCGTGTTCGGGCTGGGTCATGAGTGTGCGCCTCTTACCTGGGTTCCGGGGGCTTAACTGGTAGGGGTTGCAACTGATGACCAGCCCGTCATTACGGGACTGGCCTGTGCAGAGAGTACCTGTGCAAAAGTTACCTGTGCAGAAGGTATTGGATAAATACTAGAACCTCCGCGCCGATCGCCATATTCCGCGACGCCTGACTGTGAGCAACAGCACTGGCGGCAGGCCGGCGTCGTATGTTCCGAACCGCGGCTGGAGGCGAAAGCTAGCCGCCGGACCAACCAGTAGCGGCCAGCAGCCGCTCTTCGAACATAGGGATCATGGTCTGCACGTAGGTTTTGCTGAGGTGGTTGTCGTCCTTGTAGACGTAGACATTCCCCACCACAGCCGGACACCTCCCTTGCTCGCAGATGAAGTCGCTCATGTCCATGAGGTAGAGCCGCTCCACCTTGCCGACGTAATCGTCCAACGGTGACGACGCCGCCAAGGATTCTTCAAGCGGCACGTTGCAGTCGGGCGAATCCTTGCCCTTCTTCTGGACACACTCAGGCATGTTAAAGCTGAAACGCGGGTTGTCCCGGATACCCACGACGTCGATTCCGGCGTCCGTGAACGGCTTAATGCCTTCGAGGTAGCCCGGCACTTCTGTCTCGAACGGGGCATCGACGTGCGTCAGCGAAGCCACCGTGAACACGGCATCAGGCTTGTGCTCCATGACGTAGGCGGCACTTGCCTTGTTAAACTCATTGCAAAAATCGGCGCGCTCCAACGATTGCGCACCGAACCGGCAGCCACCCTTGAGCAACGTCACCACTTCCCAACCGTGTTCTTTGGCGATCGGACCAAGGGCAGCCGTGTACTGCTGGGAGTGCGAATCACCGAGCACGACAATCCTCTTGGTCACCACCTCGGGTTCCTCATTCTGCAGGCAGCCCTCCAGCAGAGGATCACTGGGCACGTTGTCTCCGGCGCATTGCCCGTCGACGTTGGCCCACTCGTCCTTCATGGCCGCCGGGGCCGGGATGATCAGGGCTTCTTCGCTCGGCTTGCCGACGTACTCCGGGGACAGCGCCGCAGCGCCCGGAGTCAGTTCGTGGGGCTGGTCCGCAATCGCTGCAGCTTCAGCGGTGATGGCACTTTGCCACGCGGTGACCGGTAACGCCAACAGCGCACCGCATGAGGCAATCACGACGGCGGCCCGCCAGGACCGCACGTCCGGCCACTTCCAGCGGCGCAGGGGCACTTCCACATACCTTGTGGTGGCTACCGCCAACAGCATGGAAACCGTCATGATTCCCAAGCCTTGGAGGAGGCTGGGTGTGGTGGTGCCGGAGGCCAGGAGGAAGAACACCAAAATCGGCCAGTGCCACAGGTACAGGGCGTACGAGTTATCTCCCACCACCACCAACGGCCGCGAGCTGAGGAAGCGGTCAACTCCCCAACGGCTCCCACTTTGCCCGGCGACGATGACTCCTGCGGCGGCAAGGGTGGGCCAGAGGGCTACGAAACCCGGGAAGGAGCGGTCCACAGTGAGCAACAGCCCGCAGGCGAGCATAGCTGCTATGCCGGCCCATCCGAGGAAAACGCGGAGCCGGCGTCCTGGTTTCAGATATGGAAGCGCCAAGGCAAGCAGGGAGCCAAGGGCGAACTCCCACAGGCGGGCACGGGTGTCAAAGTAGGCGTATGCCTGGTTGTTGGCGGTCTGCTCGATGGAGAACACGAGCGAAGCCAGGAAGACCGCACCGAATGCGATGAACAGCAGTTGCCTGTGGGTTACGGTTTTCCGCTGCGGAAACAGCCGGGCCAGCTGAGGCTGCAGAAGGGCGATTCCGGCGAAGATCAACGGCCACAGAATAAACACCTGTCCCTGCACGGACAGCGACCAAAAATGTTGCAGGGGGCTGGCGTGCACGTGCTGCTGGGCGTAGTAGTCCACCGCGAAAGCGGCAAGCTGCCAGTTTTGGCGGTACATAAGAGACGCCCAGGCCTCGGTGAGGATGTCAGGCCATCGGCTTTGCGGGATAAGCGCCCAGGTGCCCGCCAGGACCGCCAGCAGGACAACGACGACAGCGGGCAGCAGCCGCTTGAACACGTGGAGCCAATGCCGCAAAAGGCCCAAGGGCCTGCCGCTTTCCAGCTTCCGGGTGAAGGACAACGTCAGCAGGAAAGCCGAGATCAACAGGAAGACGTCTACGCCGCCCGAGACTTTGCCGAGCCAGATATGGTACGCCGCAACCATGAGCACTGCCAGAGCACGCAGGCCTTGGACTTCCGGGCGGAAGCCGGGTTTCGACGTCGTGGATTCCTTGACCGCCGGGGCAGCCGCTCTTGCGCGTGCGCCCATCATCGTTGCCACCCTGTCGCGGCAAACCACCTTTCATCGAGCATGCCCGACATGCTCTTGACGTACGTTTTGGTCAGGTGGTTGTCATCCAAGTAGACGAAGGTGTTACCGATGACGGGCGGGCAGTAGATCCCCAGGCACACAAGGTCGGTCATATCCAGCAGGATCAGGTCCTGGTATTTACCCGCCACGGCGTCAAAGGGGCTGGGCTCAGCCAGGACGTCTGACTTCAGCGGACGGCAATCAGGGTTGTCCACCCCTTTGGCGAGGGCGCAGTCCGTCAGGCTGTAAGTGAACCTTGGGTTGTCCCGTACTGCCACCATCTGGATGCCCAGTGCTGTGACCTCGGGAACGAGGCCCTCAAAGCCGTGGGTCAGTCTTTCGTCAGGCAACGACGACACAGCCGCTGTGCCCACCATGAAGATGGCATCCGGCGCATGGTCCCGGATGTGGCTGCGCACTTCACTGTTGAACTCGTTACAGCCAGGCTCCGACTCGGGATCTTCAGTCATGAAGGGGCACGCCCCGTACAACAGCGAGTAGAGACGCCAATGATGCTGCTCCGCGATCACTTCCAATGCGGCAAGCCACTGCTGGGAATGGGAGTTGCCCACTACCAGGACTGTCTTGGTGGCGTCGGAACCAACACCGTTTTGCCGGCAGTTGTCCTGCAGCAACTGCGATTCGGGTTTCGTGTCACCGGAGCACCCCTCGGGCAGTTTGGCCCAGTCACGCCCAATCCTTTCCGCGGTGGGCTGGGTGAGCGCATTTGGAGCCGCTTCATTCACATAAGTGGGCAGGAGTGCCTTTGCCCCGGGATTATCGAAGACCATTCGCGCCTCCGCAGCTTGCTGGTCCAGGTCCAACTTGTACTGGAAAGCCATGAGGGGCGCGGACACGACTGCCAGGCACGTCACGATCGCGATGACCGAGCGGCGGCGCTTCATCTCGGGCCATTTCCATTCCCGGAACGGCTTCTCCACGAACTTGGTGGTGAGGAAAGCCAAAACGAGTGACAGCGCGATGATGGCCGTTCCGGAAAGCCAGCCTGCATGATCCTTGCCGCTCCAAGCCAAGGCAATCACCAGAACGGGCCAGTGCCAGAGGTAGAGGGCGTAGGAATTGTCACCGAGCCGAACCAGGAATTTGGAACTCAGGATTCGGTCCACGCCGAAACGGCTCCCCGTCTGACCAGCTGCGATTACCGCAACTGCAGCCAGAGTAGGCCATAAGGCGACGAATCCAGGGAACGCGGTCTGTACCTGCAACAGCACCCCGCAGCTGAGCATGGCAGCCACCCCAACCCACCCCAACACAAAACGGACAGGTTTAGAGAAGTTCAGGGCCGGCAGGATCAAGGCCACCAACGTACCCAGGGCGAACTCCCACAAACGGGCAAAGGTATCGAAGTATGCAACCGCCTGGTTACTGGCAGTGAAGATGATGGAGTAAATGAACGAGACCAGGAAAATGATCGCGAAGACGTATACCAGCATCGCGCGGTAGCGGAGGTTAAAGCGACGGCACACCAGCGCGGCCGTCGCAAAGATGATGGGCCACAAAATGAACACCTGGCCCTGAATCGACAACGACCAGAAGTGTTGAACAGGGCTCGCCATGCTGTGGTCGGTGGCGTAGTAATCAACGGCCAGCTCCTGCAACAGCCGGTTCTCAAAATAAAACAGCGAAGCCCAGGTTTGCTGGACAATTTCAACCCAGCGCGTGGCCGGCAGGAAAACGAAAGTTGCTGCGAGAGTGCCCACGAGAACCACGACGACGGCGGGCAGCAGCCGCCTGAACAGGTGCAGCCAGTGCCGCAGGAGGTCCATGGGGCGGCCCTGTTTGTAACGTCCCGTGAACTGAAGGGTCATGAGGAAGGCTGAGATAAGGAGGAAAACATCAACCCCGCCGGAGACCCGGCCGATCCAGATGTGGTAGCTCACCACCATGAGGACGGCGAGGGACCGAAGGCCCTGGATTTCGGGGCGGAACTTAGACTTTGCAACAGGTCCGGCAGCCCGCTTACCGTGGTGGGCAGGGGCAGGAATCGTTGGCGTCGTCACGTTAGGCAGTTCCTCAAAGCGGTGGCACAAAGCATCAATATTACGCGGTTTCAGTCGCGTAACCCCTGTGGGAGGGTGTTCCTGGCCGCCATCCGAAGCCCCATCAGCACAGGTCCAGCCATACATTGTGCCACCCCAATCTGTGCGTGACCTGTGCAGATACTCCCTTCCCTGGTCAATGTCGCCGCTCTGCACGCCCCTCTCCGACGTGACCCATTACACGTTTACGAAGCCCGTGGAACGCGGTGCGGCGACCCGGCCGGCAAGGTAGCGGGCGTCGCGTCCGACACCCGGAAGGGTCGCCGAAGCCGCCGCGAACAGAAACTCCTGGCCGAGGAAGAATACTCCTGGAACGTCGGCCACCACTCCCCGCTTTTGCAGCAGCCCGCCTTCCCCGTCCACCGCGGGCACCCGGACCCACGAGTAGTCGTCCCGGTAACCCGTGCACCAGATAACGTTGGCCGGTTTGACGGTCTGAATATCTCCGCCCATTTCCGGATAGCCGTCCCGGACGCCGGTAACCCGGGGCAGCAATTCAACACCTGCGGCTTTCAGTTCCTTGCTCCTGGTCCGGATCAGCGGCGCAGCCTTCTGCATGAACTTTGGAGCAACCTTGCGGCCAACAGGTGTCTCGAGTGTGAGCACGTGCAAGCCCGCGAAACGAATGACCGGAAGCACGAAGCGCGCTGCTGCGCGTCCGTGGCGCACGGGGAGCTCGCCACCAGGGGTTCCCGCCACAGCGGTCTGATGGCTCCGGCTTACCTCCAGGGCAATCTCCGCCCCCGAGTTCCCCAGTCCCACCACCAGGACAGGGCCCGGCTGCAGCTGAGAAGGATTCTTGTAGTGCTCGGAATGGAGTTGGAGTATGTCCGCCGACAGTTCTGCGGCAAAGGCCGGGGTCTTGGGCGCACGGTATCCCCCCGTGGCAATCACCACGTTCCTGGCATGCCATGATCGCTGCCCTGCAGTGACCTGGAATCCGTCACCGTCAGCCTCAAGGCCGTCAACGCACACGTTGTGTACGATCGGCAGGTCAAAGCGCCGCCCATAGTCCTCAAGGTAGTCAGCCAGCTCATCCTTGGCGGGAAAATTCAGCCTGTCGCCGGGGAATGGCGCCCCGGGCAGTCCGTCGTACTTGGCGGGCGTGAACAGCCGCAGGGAATCCCACCGCCGCCGCCAGGAGTCCCCTGTCCTGGCATTTTCATCCACGATCAGGAAGTTGCGGCCGTCTTGAGCCAGCCAGTATCCAAGCGCCAACCCTGCCTGCCCTCCTCCCACAATGAGCGTGTCCACTGCTGATTCCTGGTTCCCGTTCATGGTTTCTTCCCTTTGATTATTGGTTCTGCGATTGGTTCTTTGAGGGCGTCTTCAGGGACCTTCCGATAGCGCAGGCACCACAAGAGCATCAGGGCAGACGCAACAATGTAAAAGGCATGCAGCAGCCAAACGGGGCCGGCAGGAAGATCGAAGACATAGAACGAGTGCACTGCGTTCGCCACATTGGTGGTGGCGATGTTGCCTACGCTGTAGGACTCAAGGTCCTTGGTACGTACGGCCTTCAGGAGCATGGGGAGCATGCTGGCGGCGAAGAGCACGGTGGATACGGTGCCGGCAAGCAGTGGAATGTTCATAAGGCCAAGCTATGAGTCCAGCCCCTTCCATCGCGTCGGCAGAACGACGCATTCCCGCTCAGGCGGCATGGGTATTTCTGCGCACAGGTGAGCGAGCGTTAGCTGAACAGACGGTGATCGAACGCATACCGCGTCGCAGCGACGCGCGATGGCACGGCGAGTTTGGTCAGGATATTGCTCACGTGCCGCGCCACTGTCTTTTCGCTGAGGTAGAGCGAACGGGCAATGGTTTTATTCGCGTTGCCCTCCGCCACCAGGCGCAGGACTTCCAGTTCACGGCCAGTAAGCGGCGACCCAGTGCCCGGATCGCGTTCTCCACTGATGCCCACCACTTCAGAGGCCGCAAGAGCGGCGCCGAGCTCCAGGAATTCCGCCCGGGCCGCTTCGAATTCCATCGTCGCCGAATCAGGATCACCCAGCGCCGTGCAGGCCCTGCCTGCCAGCACGCGGCAACGGGCAGCCTCATACGGTGCTTCAAGAGAGAACCACAGCCTCCATGCCGTCCGTGCCGCGATCAGGGCAGCTTCCGCTCTGCCCTCAGCGAAGAGCACGCTGGCCTCCGCGTGCGCCGCAAGGGCAGCTTCCAGAGGGCGCTTTGCAGGGTCAACACGGGACCCAAATTCGTCGGCAGCGGACCTTGCCGCGCCCACCTCACCGGCGGCGAGTTCCACTTCAACCAAAGCCGGTAGAAGCCTCCGCCGGTTGGCAGGATCCGACGCCGCCACTGCCCGACGCAATATGGACTGGGCCTGGGGGCAGTTCTGCTGGGCCAATCGCACCAATGCCAAACCGGGAAGAGGCTCGAACCCCGTCCCGCCTGCCCTTGCATAGGCAGCTTCGGCTTCGGCCAGGCTTCCCCTGAGACGGAAGACTTCCCCTTGCTGGTACCACGCGCCGTAGGTGGCTTCCGGATCGCCCCGTCGCGCGCGGTCCTGGGCAATGTGGGCTGCGGCAAGTGCGTCATCCCACGCGCCATGGAGGAGAAACAACTCCGCCCTGTGTGCTTGGCACTGCCCGCTGAACATGACCATGTCCGGCCTGTCTCCGCACCATTTCTCCAGCGCGGCCGTCCATTCCTGTGCCCGGCGGACATCCAACACCAAACGGCAGTTTCCAATCACGGCACAGTAGATGATGCCGGACGGGATGGGCGAAACTTCGCCGGCGGTGACCGAGACCATCACTTCATCAAGAAGTTGAAGGCCTTCATCGGGGAATCCCAGGGTGAGCCTGGCAGTACCCACGCCGAGCTGGCCCAACGCCATGAGGTCCTTGTCCTGGAACTGCCGGCCGATCTCCAACGCCCGGCTGAAAATCCCAAAGCTTGCCTCTGGAGCTCCTCCGTACAGGGCACCAAGTGCCTCCGGAACCATCAGGTAGCCCTCTGCCGCGGTAGGGCTATCCAGCCCTTCCACCAGATGCTTGGCCCGGGACATCCACCCGCTGCTGCGGGCGGGCTCACCGAGATCCATCAAGTACAGCACCAGCCACGCGGCGCAGCGGGCGGCGCTATCCGTATCGCCCAGTGTGATGAATTCGTCGTGCGCCCGGGTCAAGTAGGCCACGCCCTCGGGGTCTTTGCCCAACAGCATCGCCACGGAGGCCACTAACTCGATGTCCTGCGGAGGCAGTCCCCCTTCGGCGTCTGCGCGTGCGAGGCATTCGAAAGCATCGCTCCAGCGGTGCTCGGAGAACGCCGAGCGTCCCAGGTCCAAGGCTGTGGCAGGCATCGTCATGACTCACCTCGCGGCGTCGATGCGACCCGATGACGCACCCAAGCCGCCGTATTAGCGTCAGGTTACCGCCGCCGTCGTGCGCTCACAATAGCTCGCGGACACCACCCCGGGGACAACAAAAGCCCCGGTCAGCGTGACCGGGGCTTTCGTAAAACAGGCTGTTAGTGCTGGTGGCCTGCGTGTGCGTCTTCTTCCTCAGCCGGCTTCTCGGCAACCAGGGTCTCGGTGGTGAGAACCAGGGCAGCGATGGAAGCGGCGTTGCGGAGTGCGGAGCGGGTGACCTTGACGGGGTCGATCACGCCAGCGGCGATCAAGTCCTCGTACTCGCCGGACTTGGCGTTGAAGCCGTGGTTGGCTTCCAGCTCGGAAACCTTGGCAACAACCACGAAGCCGTCGAAGCCAGCGTTCTGGGCGATCCAACGCAGCGGCTGAACCAAGGCGCGGCGGACGATGCCCACAGCAGCTGCTGCGTCACCTTCCAGCGCCTTGACGGCAGGGGACTCGTCCAGTGCCTTGAGCGCGTGGATGAGAGCGGAACCGCCACCGGAAACGATGCCTTCTTCGAGGGCCGCACGCGTGGAGGAAACGGCGTCCTCGATGCGGTGCTTCTTTTCCTTCAGCTCAACCTCGGTGGCTGCGCCAACCTTGATCACGCCGATGCCGCCGGCCAGCTTGGCCAGGCGTTCCTGCAGCTTTTCCTTGTCCCAGTCGGAATCCGTCCGGGTGAGCTCGGCACGCAGCTGTGCAACGCGGTCGGCGACGTCCTGGGCCGTACCGGCGCCGTCAACGATGGTGGTGTTGTCCTTGGTGACCGTGATGCGGCGCGCGGTACCGAGTACCTCGAGGCCCACGCTGTCCAGAGTGAGGCCGAGGTCCGGGGAAACAACCTGGGCGCCCGTGAGCGTGGCGATGTCCTGGAGCATGGCCTTGCGGCGGTCGCCGAAGCCCGGAGCCTTGACGGCAACAACGTTGAGCGTGCCGCGGATACGGTTGACGATCAGCGTGGAAAGAGCTTCGCCTTCGATGTCTTCAGCAATGATGAAGAGCGGCTTGTTGGCCTGCAGGGCCTTTTCCAGCAGCGGCAGGAAGTCCTGCAGCGAGGAGATCTTGCCCTGGTTGATCAGGATGAGGGCGTCCTCAAGGACGGCTTCCTGTCGTTCTGCGTCGGTGACGAAGTACGGGGAAAGGTAGCCCTTGTCGAACTGCATGCCCTCCGTGAGGACCAGCTCGGTCTGCGTGGTGGAAGATTCTTCAATGGTGATGACACCATCCTTGCCAACCTTGCCGAACGCTTCAGCCAGCAGTTCGCCAACCTCGTCGCTCTGCGCGGAGATGGCTGCGACGCTGGCAACCTGGGTGCCTTCGACTTCGCGTGCATTCTCCAGGAGGCGGGCTGCGACGGCTTCGACGGAAACCTCGATGCCGCGCTTGATTTCGCCCGGAGCGGCGCCGGCAGCAACGTTGCGCAGGCCTTCCTTGACCAGGGCCTGTGCCAGCACGGTGGCCGTGGTGGTGCCGTCGCCGGCGACATCGTTGGTCTTGGTGGCTACTTCCTTGGCCAGCTGTGCGCCAAGGTTCTCGTAGGGGTCGTCAAGCTCAACTTCGCGGGCGATGGTCACGCCGTCGTTGGTGATCGTGGGAGCGCCCCACTTCTTGTCCAGCACGACGTTGCGGCCGCGCGGGCCAAGCGTCACCTTGACAGTGTTGGCGAGCTTGTCGATACCGGCCTCAAGAGACCGGCGGGCAGCATCGTTAAAAGCAAGCTGCTTTGCCATGGTTGTGTCCTTTCAAGACAGAAAACCCGCACCGCTGACGGATTGGAATGATTCCAACGCGGCGGCGGTGCGGGGCTCCAGGAAGTTACTTTACGACGATCGCAAGGACGTCGCGGGCGGACAGAACGAGGTACTCGTTGCCGCCGGTCTTGACTTCGGTTCCACCGTACTTGGAGTAGATGACGACGTCGCCAACGGCTACGTCAACCGGTACGCGGTTGCCGTTGTCATCGAAGCGGCCGGGGCCGATTGCAACAACTTCGCCTTCCTGCGGCTTCTCCTGTGCGGAGTCCGGAATTACCAGGCCGGAAGCCGTGGTCTGCTCTGCTTCGAGCGGGCGAACAACAATACGATCCTCAAGAGGCTTAATCGAGACCGACACTCGGACTCTCCTTTTCATGAGCTGATTCATGGACTAAGAACTAGGGTGCCGGAGCGTACAACCGTCGTCGCGGTGCCGGAAGACGCTTGGCGTGATTAGCACCCTCCGGGGGAGAGTGCTAACAAGACTCTATGTAAGCGTTAGCACTCGGTCAAGGTGAGTGCCAGCATTTCGTCATGGGTGAACGTCCGTCACCTGCCGGTGAGGTCGTCCAGATCGTAGTCTTCGCCGTCGTCGTCCTCGTCCAGCGGGGCGTTGCCGCGGTTCACGTACAGCACCACGGCGGCGGCAACAGCAACAACTCCGGAAATTACCAAGGTGATGATTCCACCGGTCCTGGCGCCGCTATAGAGTTCGCGGATTCCCCGCGCTTCATCGGTGGCGTCGTTGACGCTCTTGCCGGCAACTGAATAGGTGGCGGCGTTGAAGGAATCCAGCGCGAAGATGATGATCAGCAGGCCGATGCAGACCACCGCGATCACGGCCCCCGCTATCAGGGCGGGGCGCGCGAACTTTGTCATGGTGGAGGGATGCGGTGCTGCGTTGTCTTCCATGAAAACAACCCTATCCGGCTGGTTCGCCGGTCACGCTGTCAAGTGCCGCGCCGTTAGGCTTGATCCCATGCATCACGCACCGCAGGAACAGATCGCGCCCTTGCTGACTACTGAAGGATGGGAACTTCTTGCCTCCTTGGGGCCCTACCGGGAAGCCGACTCATTCAGCGTCAACGCCGACCTCCGGAAGGCGGGCCACTCCCCCGAACTCGTGGCCGCGGTCCTGACGCAATCCCGCCTGCGGACACGCGCCGAGGCCAAGTTTGGTGAGTTCGCCCGGCAGATGCTGTTTACCCAGGCCGGCCTGGAACAGGCCACGCGCTTGAACGTCGCCGCCCGGCACGCCGAGCGTTTCGCGAAGGCCGGCATCTCGCACGTTGCAGACCTCGGCTGCGGCCTTGGTGCCGATTCCATGGCCATGGCATCCATGGACATTTCGGTGACCGCAGTTGAAATGGATGAAACCACTGCCGCCTGCGCCACCATCAACCTCATGCCCTTCCCCCATGCCACCGTGGTGCACTCGGATGCAACCTCCGTGGAGCTGGACGGCATGGAAGGCATATGGCTGGATCCCGCCCGACGCACCACGTCAACGTCCGGAACCAAACGGATCTGGGACCCTGAAGCCTTCTCTCCCCCGTTGTCCTTCGTGGAACGCCTGGCGGCGACCGGCCGCGCTATCGGCGTCAAAATGGGTCCCGGCATTCCCCACGACTCCGTGCCCTCGGACTGCGAAGCCCAGTGGGTCTCGGTGGGCGGCGACGTTACGGAAGTGACCTTGTGGTTCAACGCAGTGGCCCGACCCGACGTGCGTCGCGCCGCGCTGGTCATCGGCAGCCAGGGCGCCGCTGAAATCACCAGCGACGCGGATTTCGACGGCGGCCCGGTAGCCGCCGTCGGGCCTGTTGAAGGCTTCCTCTACGAACCCGATGGTGCGGTGATCCGCGCCGGCTTGGTGGCCGACGTGGCTGAACGACTGGGCGGGCACTTGGTGGACGAGCACATCGCCTACATCTGCGCCCCCGAACTGCACGACACCCCGTTTGCCCGCGCCTACAAGGTGCTCGAGGTGATGCCGTACAACGTCAAGGCCCTCAAGGCCTGGGTGAAAACGAACGGCATCACGGTATTGGATATCAAGAAGCGCGGCACGGCCGTGACCCCGGAAGAGCTGCGGAAGCAACTGCTTCCCGGCAAACCCGGCAAAGGCAAGGACGCGAAAACAGCCACCCTGGTCCTCACCAGGATCGGCGAGGAAAGAGTGGCTGTTGCAGTGGAGCCTGTGACGGCCTAGCGCGTCAAAGGCGTTAGCGGCGCGAAAACTCCGAAGCTTCGCGGACCTGCTCGGCGCTCGGGCGCACGCCCGTGTAGAGGACGAACTGCTCCTCGGCCTGAATGGCGATGACCTCAGCTCCGGTAATGACAGGTTTGCCGGCAGCGCGTGCGGCCGAAATGAGGGGCGTCTCCGACGGCAGTGCCACGACGTCGAACACCACCTGCGCTGCGGCAATGGTGGCGTCGTCGAAGGACTGGGCGGTCTCATCCGCGCCTGCCATCCCCAGCGGTGTGACGTTGATGATGAGATCCGCCGTGGAGTCGTTGACGTCCTCCTGCCACCCGAAGCCGTACAGGTCCGCGAGCGCACGGCCGGTGGTCTCGTTGCGGGCCACGATGGTGACGGCGATGAACCCGGCGTCGCGGAGCGCTGCGGCAACGGCCTTGGCCATGCCGCCTGCCCCACGGAGCAGCACCGTGTGGCTGCTGGGGACCTGGTGGTCCTTCAAGAGCCGTGCAATTGCTATGTAATCCGTGTTGTAGGCAGTCAGGACGCCGTCGTTATTGACAATGGTGTTCACCGAATCAATGGCTTTGGCCGACGGGTCCATCACGTCGACCAGCGGGATGACGGCTTCCTTGTAAGGCATGGACACCGCGGCGCCCCGGATCGGGAGGCCGCGGATGCCAGCCACCGCAAGGGTGATGTCCGCGGGGGCGAATGCCTTGTAGACAAAGTTCAAGCCGAGCAGATCGTACAAATAATTGTGGAACCGGGTTCCGATGTTGCTGGGCCGGGCCGCAAGCGAAATGCACAGGGACATGTCTTTGTTCAGGATTGGCATTCCCCCATTAAACAACGCCCCTTCACGCTGCCGTGCGATTAGCCCTGGCGGGCTTTCATTCGCGGGTTGTTCTTGTTGATGACGAACGTGCGGCCACGCCGCCGGACGATCTGTGCACCCGGGATCTTCTTGAGGGCACGCAGCGAGTTCCTGACTTTCATGGGTTTTCTCCTCTTTATTGGTGGTTGGGCTTAGAGGGCGTCGCTGAGTTCCAGGGGGTCCTCCCAGATGCCGAAATCCAGTTCCATCTCGGCCTCCGTCAGTTGGCACCCCTCCAGCAAATTGCCAATTTCCTGCGGATCAATGTCCTCCGACCTTCCGGTGACGGCCAGTACCGTACCGCGGTCACCGTAGCTGGGATGCCAGTCGAGGAAGGCATCGACGTCGGCGCCCGCCTTTCCCGGGCGCGCCAGGCCGGGGGCTGATTCAACAGTGTCAGCCAGCCACTTTCCGGTGCTTTCGAGCCACACACGCGGCCCGATTCCCTGGACGGCGATCCGCGTTTTAGGCGCCGATGCGATCCAAAGGCGGCCACGCAGCCAGTGCGTTCCGGCCGCCAGATGTGGAAGCGCCTCGCGGAAGCGTCCAGGATGCAGCGGCCGACCCGCCTTATGCAGCACTGTCCGGAAGGCACCTTTCGCTTCGCTGACGGGCACACGCACGACGCCGGGCCGGTTCCGGGCCGCTGCTTCGGCGTCGTCGAAGCACCCCGGCCGGAAATCGTCGGCGGCGCCAATCACGCCGGCATGGGCCGCCAACTGGCCAAGCAATTCGACTCCCAGCATCCACTGCGCGGAGCCCTCGCGGGGGTCGCCGGTCAGTGCGGCGCCCATTCCGGGGTGCACCATCACGGTGTCCACCTGCCCGAACTCGCCGATGAGAAATTCTCCACTGGTGCGCTCATCAGTGGGCATGGACGTGAAACCGGATTCGAACAGGGTGTGTCGATCCCACACATGGTCGTCCAGGTCTACGGGGTCCAGTGCCAGCACAGCGTTGTCAATGAGCGCCGGGCGGCTCAAGCCACTCCGAAGCTCGGTGACGGCCATCCCTGCTGCAACGCCGGGTGGGAGGCCAAGGACAATGTGGTCGAAGCCGCACGCCGCGAGGCGTTCCGCCGTCGGGACTACGTCCAGTCTGACGGTGCAGCTGAGGCAACCATGCTCCAGGACTGTTGTTTCGCGTTCGAACAGCTTGCCGTCCCGGTAGACGCGCCGCAGGACCAAAGAGCCATTTAGGAGGTCGTGGAGGACCACCACGGAGTTGGCGTGGGACTGGCCAAGCCTTGCGGCGGCTGACTCACGGCAATGGCTATCGAGGGAACTGACGACGGTGAGATGCATGCATTGAGTCTATTGCGAAGTATTCTCATTAGCAAATGATGGAGCTTTTCACCCGGGCTCCGCAGCAGTCACCTGTGTTCCCGCTGCATTAGACTTGATCCGACCGCTGGCGGCCCCACAGCGGGGAACCGTGTCCGGCTGAGACAGACAATGAGGGGACTACGTGCAGATTGATTTTGCGCCATCCAGGCAATCGACACTGGGTGTGGAATGGGAGTTGGCGCTCGTCAATGCACGCACCGGGGAATTGGTATCCGTCGCGAACGACGTCCTGAAGGGCGTTGCCGCGAACCATCCCGACCTCAATGAGGACGACGAACACCCCCATATCAAGCGTGAACTGCTCCTCAACACCGTTGAGCTCGTCACCGGCATCTGCGAAACGGTCAAGGACGCCAAAGAGGATCTCAGCCGTTCCCTCGCCGCAGTCCGCGAGGTCACCGATTCCATGGGCGTGGAAGTGTTCTGCGCAGGCAGCCACCCGTTCAGCCCTCCCCTGCTCCAGCCCGTCACGGACAAAGAGCGCTACGCCAAGCTGATCGAGCGGACCCAATGGTGGGGACGCCAGATGGTGATCTACGGCGTTCACGTCCATGTGGGCATCGACAGCCGGGACAAGGTCCTTCCCATCCTGGATGGCCTGGTCAACTACTTCCCGCACTTCCAAGCGTTGTCCGCCTCCAGCCCGTACTGGGCCGGCGAAGAAACCGGCTACGCTTCCCAACGTGCGCTCATGTTCCAGCAGCTTCCCACCGCGGGACTTCCCTTCCAGTTCGAAACATGGGAGGCCTACGAGTCCTACGTCCAGGACATGTTCACCACCGGTGTCATTGATGCGACATCGGAAATCCGTTGGGACATCCGCCCCGTGTCGAACCTGGGCACCATCGAGATGCGCATCTGCGACGGCTTGGCCAGTCTCGAAGAAGTAGGCGCCATTGCTGCGCTGACCCAATGCCTGGTGGACGAGTTCTCCTCCATCCTCGATGCTGGCGGCAGCATCCCCACCATGCCGCCATGGCATGTGCAGGAGAACAAATGGCGTGCTGCACGCTACGGCATGGAAGCCATCATCATCCTCGATGCCGAGGGCAACGAGCAGCTGGTCACAGAACACCTCGCTGAAACCGTTGCCCGGCTGGAACCCGTGGCAGCCAAGCTCGGTTGCTCGGAAGAACTCGCCGATGTCTTGAAGATCATAGAGCGCGGCGCAAGCTACCAGCGTCAGCGCCGCGTTGCCGCCGAACACAACGGTGACCTGCAGGCAGTGGTCATGGACCTCGTGAAACAGATGCGCAAGGGTCCGGACGCGTAGTTGCCGGTGGTGTTTGCCTGCCCTTGGGTAAGCTCAGGCAGGCACTGACACCGTGGTCACCGGCATGGAGGAATCCGGCGCGAAGGAGACCCCGCTGGGGCCGATGCCGGCCATGATCAGCTGGGCTCCGAGCGCGGCAACCATGGCTCCGTTATCCGTGCACAGGTCAAGCGGTGGAACGTGAAGCCTGATTCCGGCGGAGATACAGCGCTGCCCGGTCAACTCCCGGAGCCGCGAGTTCGCTGCAACACCCCCGCCGAGCAGGACGTCCGTGATGCCGTGCTCTTTGCATGCCAGGACTGCCTTTGAACTGATGACGTCCACCACGGCTTCCTGGAACGCTGCGGCTATGTCTGCCACCGGGACTTCCTCGCCCCGGGCTTCGAACTGCTCAACGCACCGGGCCACGGCTGTTTTCAAGCCGCTGAAGGACCAGTCGTAGCGGTGCGGGCCCTTCTCCTCCGCAGTCCCCATGTATTTGGGCTGAGTGAGGCCACGTGGGAAGCGGATGGACTTGGGGTTGCCCTGGCGTGCCAGCTTGTCGATGGCAGGCCCACCCGGGTACCCGAGGCCGAGGATGCGGGCCACTTTGTCATAGGCTTCACCGGCGGCGTCGTCGATGGTTGAACCCAGTAGCTCCACGTCGTCAGTGATGCTGCGGATACGCAGGATTTCCGTATGCCCGCCCGATACCAGCAGCGCTCCGAGGTTCCCGGGCAGCTTGCCGGCACCCAAGCCGGCGACAGCAACGGCGTCGGGCTTTCCATCCGCCGTGTCCTTTCCGTCTGAAGTGCGCTTCGCATCCAAGAGCCCAACGCCAACATGCGCCACCAAGTGGTTGATGGCGTACAGCGGCTTGCCTGTTGCCACAGCCAACGCCTTCGCAGCACAAACGCCCACCATGAGCGCACCTGCGAGGCCCGGACCGGACGTGACGGCGATGGCGTCGATGTCGTCCAAGGCGACACCGGCCTCGTGCAGCGACTCCTGCAAGGTGGGCACAAATGCGTCCAGGTGCGCGCGCGATGCGATCTCCGGGATGACGCCGCCAAAGCGAACATGCTCATCCATGGAGGAGGACACGGTGTTGGTCAGCAGGGTGGTCCCCCGCACGATTCCCACACCGGTCTCGTCGCAGGATGACTCGATGCCAAGCACCAGCGGCTGCTTTTGCTGTTCCGGATATTGCCCGCTCACGCTGTGGCTCCTTCTTGGGACTGTGGCTTGTTCAGTTCAAGCCGCATGATCAGGGCGTCCGTACCGTCCCGGTAGTAGCGGGGACGAACGTGGATTTGCTCGAAGCCGAACCGCAAGTACAGTTGCTGGGCACGGGGATTGTCCGCCCGAACTTCCAGCAGGACGTCCGCCGCACGGCGGCGCCGCGCCTCGTCGATGAGTTCGGCCAGAACAGCAGAGCCGATGCCCTTGCCTTCGAATTCAGGCACGACGGCGATGGTCTGGACGTCCGCGATCGGCTCGATGCACATCAATCCGGCGTAAGCCACGATTTCCCCTTCAACCTCTGCCACCACGTAGCGTCGGGTCTCAGGCTGGGCCAACTCGTCGAAGAACATCTGCAACGGCCAGGCGTCCACAGGGAACAACCGCCGTTCCAGGGCCGCCACGGCCGGGATGTCCGCTTCCATCATGTCGCGCAGGGACACCCCGGCGAGCTCCAGCTTGGGTGACAATTTCACAGTGTCCCTCCCATCACAGTGCACGCTTCCTGGGCCCGGGCACCTGGGCATCCGATTCCCGCAAATACAACGGCGTAGAGTCCAGCAAAGCCTCCCCGGCAGTGAGCTTGGCCAAAGCGAACTGGCCCAGCGAGGCCGCATCCGGCTGGGTGGTGGCGAAATCTTCATCCGCCCTGACGACATCGGCGTACAAGCCTGCGCCCGCGCCGAACACCGGCAAGTCCGGAAGCTCGGACGCGAAACCCACATGGGGGCCGTCCACGAGTTCCGGAAGTTGGCCGTCGGCCAGCGTGTAGCGGGCCCAGTAGACCTCTTTGCGTCGGGCATCCGTAGCCACAAGGAATTCTGGGGCAGCGGCGGTAGACTCCGCCACTTCCAAGGCGATGGCATCCAGGCTCATGAGCCCGTACAACGGCTTGTCCCAGACGAAAGCGAGGGTGCGGGCGGTCGCGATGCCCGAGCGGAGTCCGGTGAAGGGGCCGGGTCCCACACCCGTGACGATCGCGTCGATGTCTGCGCCGGTGACGCCGGCCCCGGCCAAGAGCTTCTCGATCCCGGGAGCGAGGACCTCTGCGTGACTGCGGGTATCCTCCGTAGCGAAAGAATCCACCACGCTTTCCATGGCGTCGTCCGAGATCAGGGCGGCGCTGGCAACCGCTGATGTATCAATGGCAAGGATCAGCATCAATTGCCTCCGTTTTCGCTGGTCTCCAGGAGGTGCGGTGCCTCGGCCCAGCGGGGACCGAATCCACGGAAAACGATGGTGCGTGGTTCGTCGTCGTCTTCGGTATCGAAGTCCATAACGTCACTGTCCGTTGCGGTTGCCATGCCTTCCCCGCCAACAGACCTGAGAAGGTCAACCTCCAAGCGGCTGTCCGAGAGGTGCTCCACCCGGTCCCGGCCCCACTCCACCACCGTGACCGCTGTATCCATGGTGTTCTCAAGATCGATATCGTCGATCTCCGCTGCCGAGTCCAGTCGGTAGGCGTCAACATGGACGAGGTCCGGACCACCAGGCCGCGGACCATCGGCAAGATTGGGGTGGATCCGCACCAGGACAAACGTTGGCGAGATGATGCCTGCACGGACTCCCAATCCCTCGCCGAGTCCTTGGGTGAACGTTGTCTTGCCCGCACCCAGTTCTCCGGTCAGGACGAGGAGGTCCCCGGCCTCAAGCACCCCACCCAAAGCTGCCGCGAGCGCATGCGTCTGCTCCGCCGTCGTGACCTTCAGCGTGCGCTCCCACTGGGCTTCGCTCACAGCGCTGCCGTTTCGGCTTGGCCCGTGACGGCCGCTGGCGCCGCGGGGCGAGCCGGCATTTCGTTGACGTAGCTGCGCGGTACGCGGGGGCTGATGCGTGTCACGATCTCGTAGTTGTTGGTTCCTGCGGCGGCCGCCCAATCATCCGCAGTGGGGCCGCCGTCGGCACCGTTGCCGAACATAACGGCCTCGGCGCCCTTGAGGCTTGCGGCCGCTTCAGGGGACAGTGGTCCGAGATCAATGACCATCTGGTCCATCGCGATCCTGCCAACTACCGGGTAGTTGATGCCGTCCACCCGCACAGGACCCCCGGTGGCAATCCTGGGAACGCCGTCTGCATAACCCAGCGGCACCAGGCCCAGCGTGCTTTCCTCGCTGGTTCGGTAATTGAGTCCGTAGGAGACGCCCTGGCCTTCGGGCACCCTCTTGCAGTTGGACAGAAGGGTCCGGACGGTCATGGCTGGATGCAAGCCAAGTTCCTCAGACGTTGCGCCTTCGAAGGGCGACAATCCGTAGATACCGAGGCCTACGCGGACAAGGTCGAAGTGAGAGTCGGGGCGGGACAATGCCGCAGGCGTGTTGGCAATGTGCCGGACCTCGGTGTCCACACCGGCGTCCTCGGCCATGGCAATGGCTTCGCGGAAGACGGCGAGTTGATCATCGGTTTCCGGGCGTTGCGGCTCGTCCGCAACGGCGAGGTGCGAGAAGATACCCACCACCCTCAGGAGGCCTTGGTCCTGATATTCCATGGCCTGGCCCAACAGCTGGTCCCAGTCGGCAATGGTGCAGCCGTTTCGGCCCAGCCCTGTGTCCACTTTGAGGTGCACACGCGCCGGACGCTCCTGGTCCCGGGCTGCCGCGACTACGGCTTCCAGCTCCCAGCCGGAGATTCCGACGTCGATGCCGGCGGCAACTGCCGCTTGGAAGTTGCTTTCGCGGGTGTGCAGCCAGGCGAGCAGCGGGGCATTGACTCCGGCGGCACGCAAGGCGAGCGCTTCGGAAATGTGGGCGACACCCAGCCAGGCGGCTCCGGAGTCCAGGGCTGCCCTGGCAACCTGCACGGCACCGTGGCCATAAGCATCTGCCTTCACCACGGCCATGACAGCGGCCGGGGAGGCTATGCCGACAAACTGACGAACATTGTGCCGCACGGCGTCGAGGTCGATCACGGCGGAGCGCTCCAGCACCGCTGACTTTGCTATGGAGGCCTTCGACCCGATACCGATATCTGCAGCTGCTTCGTAAGTCACCCTTGAGATTCTAGTGCCGTCAGTGAACTCGGGTTAACTGCGGGGCTCTCCCGCCGCTACTGCGCGTCCGACAAATGCGCGATGGTTGCCCGGGCTCGTCGTTGGGCTTCCGCCGGGATATCCCTCACGATTGGTTCCAGGAAGGCGAAGCGCCGCAACCATTGACTCGACTGACGTTCCTTCCGCGCGTTGGCCCGCTGCCACCAGTCGGCAATGTCGCCCCAACCGGGAGCAGCCAGCGAGCCTCCCACCTCCTGGACTGCCAGCGAGGCACAAAGGTTCGCGAACCGCAGCCGGTCCCCCAACCTCCACCCCGCCAGGCATCCCACGATGAAAGCCGCCCCAAAACAGTCCCCGGCACCTGTGGGATCGGAGGCAGCCACCGGCAATGAGGGCACCCATTCCTCCTCACCTGTCTCGGAGTCCACCGCCACAGCGCCTTGGGGACCGAGAGTCACCACTGCCACAGGAACCCTGTCCGCCAAGGAGTACAGCGCCGCCCACGGGTCGGCTTTACCGGTGAAGGCCATGGCTTCGGGTGCATTGGGCAGGAAGGCGTAGAAATTCCCCAGTTGGTTCAGGCGACGCTCGGACCACTCCCCCGTGGGATCCCAGCCCACCACGCCAAAGAGCTTGGTACCTGCCTCCTTCGCTGCGAGCATCCACGGTTCCAGTTCCTCACCCAAATCGGCGACGGCGGCGAGCGCCTTGGGAGGCTGCCCAATCAGTTCTGAGGAACTGATGGGGGCCGGGTGACCGTGGGTGACCATGGAACGGTCCTGGTTCACGCACATGGATACCGTGACGGGTGAGTGCCAGCCCGGAACTCTCTGCGAGAGCGAGAGGTCAACGTGTTCCTGGCTTTCCAGGATCTGCCAGTTGTAATCGCCGTAGCCGTCGTCGCCGAAGGTTGCCGCCAGGTTGGTCCGCAAGCCGAGCCGTGCGGCAGCAATGGCCTGGTTGGCAACACCCCCGGGGCAGCTGCCCATGCCCTCGCTCCAAACCTCCGTGCCAGGTTCGGGTGCGTGCGGAAGTCCGGTAAAGATGATGTCCTGGAAAACCGTTCCGGTCAGGAGAAGGTCGCACTGGTGGTCCCCGTCCGACCGCACGGCAGCCAGGGGGTCGAATCGTCGCTGGGGCATAGCGTCCATGCACGGCAGACTACGCTGCACGTACTTGGCTGCATAGACTTGCGGGACGCATAGACTCGGACCATGCGGCTCATGATCGCCGGTGGCGGCGGATTCCGGGTTCCCCTTGTGTACCGTGCTTTGTGCGCGGGTCCCTTCGCCGGATTGGTGGATGAACTCGTCCTCTTTGACGTGGACGACTCACGCCTGGCGGCCATCGCGGCGGTGCTCCGCGACATGCCCGCCGACGAACGTTCCGCACCCGCCGTCGTGGTTTCCACAGACCTTGGGCAGGCACTCACGGGAACCGACATGGTGTTCGCTGCGATCCGTCCAGGTGGTACTGCCGGGCGAATTGCGGATGAACAGATTCCCTTGCGGCTGGGGTTACTGGGCCAGGAGACCACCGGCGCCGGCGGCATCTCGTATGCGCTCCGCTCAATTCCCCACATGTTGGAACTCGCTGAGGCCATGCTTCGACATTGTCCGGGCGCGTGGCTCATCAATTTCACGAACCCTGCCGGCATGGTCACCGAGGCGCTGGTACCTGTGTTGGGACGCAAGGTCATCGGAATCTGCGATTCTGCCGGTGGCTTGGTCCAGCGCGCCGCACGCGCGGCCGGTGCGCCCCTCATAGAAGGGTCGCTCGACGGCGTAGGCTACTACGGGCTGAACCACCTCGGCTGGCTTTACCGGCTGGCACCGGAAGGACGGGATCTGTTACCGGGCCTGCTGTCCGATCACGCCGCTCTTGAGACCATGGAGGAGGGGCGCCTGTTCGGGCAACATACCCTGGAAAAGCTCGGCTGCCTGCCCAATGAATACCTTTACTACTATTACCAAACCTCGCAGGCCACCAACGCCATCCGCGGGCAACGTGAAACGCGTGGAGCATCCATCCACGAACAGCAGACTTCGCTATACCCCGCCTTGGTTCGGTCCCCGCACCCCTTCGCGATGTGGGACGCGGCGCGGCGGTCACGCGAGGAAGGGTACCTGGCCGAGGCCCGGACGCATGGAGAGCAGCGCGACGAGTCCGATCTCGCGGGTGGCGGCTACGAACGCGTTGCCCTGTCCGTCATGCGTGCTCTGTCCGGCGGTGGGACCGCTCAATTGATCCTCAACGTGCCCAACTCGCCGGTGTCGCGTGCGGGGCCGGCCGCAGAGGTGGCCGTGCCCGGGCTGCCGGGGGACGCCGTCGTCGAGGTTCCTTGCGAGGTGACGCCCGACGGCGCGTTGCCGCTTGCGCAGGACCGGCCTGACGGGCAGTTCCTCACCCTGATGCAGCACGTCAAGGAGGTGGAGCGGCTGACGATCCGGGCTATTGTTGGCGGCGAGCGCGAGGCCGCCGTCCAGGCGTTTGCCGCGCACCCACTGGTGGGTTCCGTCCCTCTGGGCCGGCAACTGCTGGAGGGGTACGAGGCCGCTTTTCCTGAGCTAAGCCAGTTGTGGACCTAGAGCTTTCTGTACATGACGTGCAGGCCCACGTAGCCGATCTCCGGGTGGTTGAAGGCTTCCGGAACTGTGGCCAGAATCTTGAATCCCATGGATTGCCACAACCACACCGCGCGTACATTGCTCTCCACCACGGCGTTGTACTGCATGGAACGGAACCCTGCTGCCTTGGCTTCGCTTAGCGAGTACGCGCATAACGCCCGGGCGATGCCTTGGCCCGAGTTGTTGGCCCCCACCATATATCCCGCGTTTGCCACGTGGCTTCCACCACCTGCTTGGTTGGCGTGGAACTCGCCCGTTCCCAGGACCTCGCCAGTGTCCTGGCGCACCGCCACGAAGGTCTGGCCCGGAGCGTCCTTGATCCACTTGGTCCTGGCTGTTTCCTCGGTCGTGTCGCGGTCCCAGGTGAAAGTCTCGCCCTCACGGATCACGGGCTCCAGGATGGACCAGATGCCGGGCCAGTCCTCAGGCGTTGCTTTGCGGATGTCGAAGGTATGTTCTTGGCTCACAGCCGCCACGCTAGCAGCCTTGTCCACATAGCGGAGTTTGCCGGGCTGGGGACTCGAGGGCAGGAGTAGTGTTTTCTGCAGGGCAAAGCTGATATTTGCTGTGAATGTGAGGAGGACTGGTGCCGTTGATCCGTCGTGTGGCGTTCCTGTCGTTGCACACCTCCCCCATGGAGCAGCCCGGTGCGGGTGATGCCGGCGGCATGAACGTCTACGTACGCGCGCTGGCCATGGCGCTGGCCGAGTCCGGGGTGGAGGTTGAGATCTTCACCCGTTCCACAAAAGCCGGCCAGCCCGCCGTCGAGCATCCCGGGCCGGGCGTCTGCGTCCATAACGTCATGGCAGGTCCGCGCCGCAAACTGCCCAAGGAAGAGTTGCCGGAGCTCCTGCACCACATGGTGGAAGAAATCGACAGGATCCGCCACCAACAGCTCCACGGCCGTTATGACGCCATCCATTCCCATTACTGGGTTTCCGGCGTTGCGGGGCTCGAACTGTCAGAACTGTGGGGTGTTCCCCTTGTCCACACCATGCACACCATGGCAAAGGTCAAGAACCTCGTCCTGGAGTCCGGGGAACGGCCTGAACCGCGGCGCCGGGAAGAAGGCGAACAACGGATCGTGGATGGTGCCTCAAGGCTGGTTGCCAACACCCCCGCGGAGGCCGACGAACTGGTTTCCCACTACGGGGCCGACCTTGACCGGATCGACGTCGCGCCGCCCGGGGTGGACCTGAAAGTTTTCACGCCGTCCTTCCGGCGGAAGTCCCGTTCCTTGCGGGGTGTCCGGCCGGACAGTTTCCATATCCTCTTCGCCGGCAGGATCCAGCGGCTCAAAGGCCCGCAGGTTTTCGTCAAGGCAGCCGGCATCCTTCGTCAGCGGAGGCCTGACATCGACCTGGAAATGACTATTTTGGGTTCCCTCAGCGGAGCCAAGGACTTCAACCTCCAGCACTTTATTGAAGACGCCGGACTGGCCGACGTCGTCACTCACCGGCCGCCTGTAGTCGCGCCGGAGCTGGCCAGTTGGTTCCGGTCCGCAGACGTGGTGGTGATGCCCTCCTTTAGCGAATCCTTCGGTTTGGTGGCGTTGGAAGCACAGGCGTGCGGCACGCCCGTTGTGGCTACCAACGTCGGTGGCCTTTCCCGCGCCATCTCGGACGGACGAACGGGCATACTGGTGGACGGCCACCACCCCTCCGACTGGGCAGACGCCCTGGAAGATCTCTACGACGACGTCCAAACCCGGGAGGACATGGGTCGCCTCGCGGCCACCCACGCCGAGTCCTTTGGATGGCAGCGCACAGCCGCCATCACCCTGGAAAGCTACCGTGAGGCCGTCGGCGGACTGCTGGTTCCCCGGCGCTGAGTCTTCGCCCGGATCCGCTCCCGGGCTGATAGATTGTCGCGCACAGCGTAAGAACCCCAGCAGCAGCATCCCCGCTGCGGGCAGAGCCGAAGGACAACGATGTCTGAAAACAAGGTCATGAGTGATCTTGAAATTGCCCACCACGCCACCATGCTTCCCGTAGAAGCAATCGCCGAACGCGCGGGTATCAATGTGGACGCCCTCGAGCTCTATGGGCCCTACAAGGCCAAAATCAATACCGCCAAGCTGGTCCTTCCCCAAGGAAAGGCACCCGGCAAGGTTGTGCTGGTCTCTGCCATGTCCCCCACCCCGGCAGGCGAAGGCAAATCCACTACCACCGTGGGGCTCGCGGACTCCCTGGCCCGCGCCGGCCACAAAGTGATGATCGCCCTGCGCGAGCCCTCCCTGGGTCCGATCCTGGGTATGAAGGGTGGGGCTACGGGCGGCGGCTATTCCCAGGTGTTGCCCATGGACGACATCAACCTGCACTTCACCGGCGACTTCCACGCCATCACGTCCGCGAACAACGCCCTTATGGCGCTCGTGGACAACCACATTTTCCAGGGCAACCAACTCGGAATCGATCCACGCCGCATGACGTTCAAACGCGTTTTGGACATGAACGACCGCTCACTACGGGAAGTCATTATCGGGCTCGGGGGGCCCATGCAAGGGGTGCCCCGGCAGGATGGCTTCGACATCACGGTGGCTTCGGAAATCATGGCGGTCTTCTGCCTCGCCACAGACCTCGACGACCTCCGGGAACGGCTGGGGCGCATCACCTTCGGCTACACCTACGATCGCACGCCAGTCACCGTTTCGGACCTCGGCGTGGAGGGTGCGCTGACCATGCTCTTGAAGGATGCCATCAAGCCGAACCTCGTCCAGACCATCGCCGGGACCCCCGCGTTGGTCCATGGCGGACCCTTCGCGAACATTGCGCACGGCTGCAATTCGTTGATCGCCACCCGCACCGCCATGCAGCTTGCCGACATCGTGGTTACCGAAGCGGGTTTCGGCGCAGACCTCGGTGCCGAGAAGTACATGGACATCAAGGCACGCATCGCGGAAGTGGCGCCATCCGCCGTCGTGGTAGTTGCAACAATCCGTGCCCTCAAGATGCAGGGTGGGGTGCCCAAGGAGAAACTCAACGAGCCAAATGTCGAGGCTGTTGCAGCCGGAGTCGAGAACTTGAAGAGGCACGTGGGCAACGTCGCGAAGTTCGGTATCTCCCCCGTTGTCTCCATCAACAAGTTTGGCACCGACACCACCGAGGAACTTGAGTGGCTCCTGGCATGGTGTGCAGCAGAAGGTGTCCACGCCGCCGTCGCTGATGTTTGGGGCCGCGGGGGCGGAGGCGATGGCGGCGACGAGCTTGCCGCCAAGGTGGCAGCGGCTCTGGATGCGCCTTCCAACTTCCATCACCTGTACCCGCTGGAACTCAGTGTTGAGGACAAGATCCAGACGATTGTGCAGGAGATCTACGGCGCCGACGGAGTGGAGTTCTCAGTTCCGGCACTCAAGCGCCTGGCCGAGATCGAGAAAAACGGCTGGTCAGGCCTCCCTGTTTGCATGGCCAAAACACAGTATTCCTTCACTGACGATGCCTCCAGGCTTGGTGCGCCCAAGGGATTCCGGGTGCATGTCCGCGAACTGATTCCCAAGACCGGCGCTGGTTTCATTGTTGCGTTGACCGGAGCCGTTATGACCATGCCCGGCCTCCCCAAGGAGCCAGCGGCCATGCGAATGGATGTTGACCCCGACGGCAACCCCACGGGCCTTTTCTAACCCTCTCTCACATCCCAAGCCCTTCCACCCAAACCCGAGGGACCTGATAGAGCGTCCCACCCAAACCCGAGGGACCTGATAGAGCGACCGGGATACAACAAACGCCCTCCCACATCAGTGGAAGGGCGTTTGTTGTAACGGGACGTTTAGCGTTCGATGTCGCCGCGGATGAAGGCTTCAACCTTGTCGCGGGCGAGGTCATCGTTGAACTGCTCCGGCGGCGACTTCATGAAGTAACTGGAAGCGGAAAGCAGCGGGCCGCCGATGCCGCGGTCCAGGCCGATTTTCGCAGCACGGATGGCGTCAATGATCACGCCGGCAGAGTTCGGGGAGTCCCACACTTCCAGCTTGTATTCAAGGGAAACGGGAGCGTCACCGAAGTTGCGGCCCTCAAGCCGGACGAAGGCCCACTTGCGATCATCGAGCCAAGCAACGTAGTCGGACGGTCCGATGTGGACGTCGTCGGCGTGCAGCTCAGCCTCGACGTTGGAGGTGACAGCCTGGGTCTTGGAGATCTTCTTGGACTCGAGGCGATCGCGCTCCAGCATGTTCTTGAAGTCCATGTTGCCGCCGACGTTCAGCTGGTAAGTGCGGTCCAAGGTAACACCGCGGTCTTCGAACAGCTTGGCCATGACGCGGTGCGTGATGGTGGCACCGATCTGGCTCTTGATGTCGTCGCCAACGATGGGGACACCGGCTTCGGTGAACTTGTCGGCCCACTCCTTGGTGCCTGCGATGAAGACAGGCAGTGCGTTAACGAAGGCAACGCCTGCGTCGATGGCGCACTGGGCGTAGAACTTGGCGGCCTGGTCCGAACCGACGGGCAGGTAGCAGACCATGACGTCGGCCTTGGCTTCCCGGAGCGCGGCAACGATGTCAACGGCTTCTTCCGACGCCTCGACGATCGTTTCGCGGTAGTACTTGCCGAGACCGTCCAGGGTGTGGCCGCGCTGGACAGTCACACCGGTGGCGGGAACGTCGGCGATCTTGATGGTGTTGTTTTCGCTGGCACCGATGGCGTCTGCGAGGTCCAGTCCAACCTTTTTGCTATCGACGTCGAAAGCAGCAACGAAGTGGACATCGTTGACGTGGTACTGGCCGAACTCGACGTGCATCAGACCCGGGATCGTGGCCTTGGGGTCAGCGTCGCGATAGTACTGAACACCTTGGACCAGCGATGCGGCGCAGTTACCTACGCCGACAATGGCAACACGAATCGGATGTGAAGACACGGAACTCCTTTTGAGAAATAACCTCAGGTGCCAGGCGCATCCCTGACTGAGTCCAGGGCACGGCTGATTGGCACGGCGCCATTCGGCGCACACTTGCATTGTAACCAACACAACGGAAGCCGGTTTTGTTCCCTACCGGCCTCCGCAGTTTGTGTCAGTTCTTGAAGGCTACTTCTGTGCCCACAGATTGATGTCCGAGTCCACGGCAAATTCGTCAATCGCCGTCAGCTCATCGGTGGTGAACTTCAGATTGTTGATCGCGCTGAGAGTGTCCTCCAGCTGGGCCACGCTTGAGGCACCAACGAGTGCCGATGTCACCGGTGAGCCCTTCGGCTGATCGCGCAGGATCCAGGCAATGGCCATCTGGGCGAGGGTCTGTCCACGCCCCTCGGCAATGGCGTTCAGGCCACGTACGCGGGCCAGCTTGTCCTCGGTCAGTTGCGATTCGGACAGGAAGCGTTCCTTGGCGGCGCGGGAGTCCGCAGGCACACCGTTGAGGTAGCGGTTGGTCAGCATTCCCTGGGCTAGCGGCGAGAAGGCGATGGAGCCTGCACCCACCTGGTCCAGTGCCTCGTACAGGTTGGGCGAGCCATTCTCTGTCCACCGGTTGAGCATGGAGTAGCTGGGCTGGTGGATGAGCAACGGGGTTCCCAGCTCCTTCAGGATCCGTGCGGCTTCGAGCGTCTGCTCCGGGGTGTAGGAGGAGATGCCCGCGTAGAGTGCCTTGCCGGACCGGACTGCGTAGTCCAACGCGCCCATGGTCTCTTCCAGCGGCGTCTCGGGGTCGGGACGGTGGCTGTAAAAGATGTCCACATAGTCCAGGCCGATGCGCTCCAGCGACTGGTCGAGGCTGGAGATCAGGTACTTACGGGATCCCCATTCCCCGTACGGCCCGGGCCACATGTAGTAGCCGGCTTTGGTGGAGATGACCAGTTCGTCGCGGTACGGCTTGAAGTCGTCCTTCAAGTGACGCCCGAAGTTGGTCTCGGCCGATCCGTCCGGCGGTCCGTAGTTGTTGGCGAGGTCGAAATGGTTCACGCCGAGGTCGAATGCACGGCGCAAGATGGCGCGCTGTTCGTCGAATCGCTTGTCGTCGCCGAAGTTGTGCCAGAGGCCCAGCGAGATGGCGGGGAGCTTGAGTCCACTGCGTCCAACGCGGCGGTAGGGCATGGTTTCGTAGCGGGTTTCCGCAGCCGAATAAGTCATACGTACCATCCTGCCACTGCACAAACCGGGGTGACGGCGCTGTCCGCCATGTGGGCGCCGTCACCCCGGTTTGATGGCAGGTTTAGTTGACGCGCACGACGGCGGCGCTGCCGCCAGGAAGCGTCAGCGTCCCCTCTTCCAGGACTGCTTCGCCGTCAGTGGCCAGCAACACGGAGCCGCTCAGCGGCGTTCCGAGTGCTTCGTCGCCGAAGTTGCATACGACGCGCACGCTTCCGCGGGAGAACTGAAGCCAGTGTTCGTCGTCGTCGAACTCTACGGCCGTCTCGCCGAAGCCTCCCTCCACCAGCTCCGGAGTGTTCCGGCGCAGCTGCGCTAGATCCTTGTACAGCTGTAGCAGGCGAGCGTGGTCTCCTTCACCGACTTCGTCCCACTTGAGTTTGGAGCGCCGGAACGTTTCCGGATCCTGAGGATCGGGAACAACGGCCGGGTCCCATCCCATGCGCTCGAACTCCTTGATCCGCCCCTCGGCTGTTGCCTTGCCCAGCTCCGGCTCCGGGTGGGAGGTGAAGAACTGCCAAGGTGTGGAAGCGCCAAACTCCTCCCCCATGAAAAGCATGGGAGTGAAGGGTGAGGTCATGGTCAGCACGGCCCCGATGGCCAGCTTCCCGTAGGACAGCGAGGCCGTGAGCCTGTCACCGATGGCGCGGTTGCCGATTTGGTCGTGGTTCTGGAGGCATACCACCAGTGCTGATGGGTGCGCCAAGTCATGCCGGATGGGCCTGCCATGGTGCCGTCCCCGGAAACTGGAGTAGCTTCCGTCGTGGAGGAATCCGTGCTCAAGGACTTTCGCCAGCACGGCCAGAGAGTCGAAGTCCGAGTAGTAGCCCGTAGTCTCACCGCTGAGGTTGACGTGGACGGCGTGGTGGAAATCGTCGCTCCACTGGCCTTCCAGACCATAGCCGTTGTCCTTGCGGGGGTAGATGAGCCGCGGGTTATTCAGATCGGATTCTGCGATCAGGGTCTTGGGAATACCCATCGCGCCTTCGATCCGGTCAGCCAAGGCACCGAAGTCCTCAAGAATATGCACGGCCCGTTCATCACGCAGGGCATGAACGGCATCGAGGCGAAGTCCGTCCACGTGGTAGTCGCGGAGCCACATCTCAGCGTTTTCCAAGATAAAGCGGCGGACGTCGTCCGAGCCCGGGCCGTCAAGGTTGACGGAGTCGCCCCAGGTATTGCCCTCCCCCGACTTCAGGTAAGGGCCGAACTTGGGCAAGTAGTTGCCGCTTGGCCCGAGGTGGTTATAGACAACGTCCTGGATGACGCCCAGACCCGCCGCATGGGCCGCATCAACGAAGCGCTGATAGGCCGCTGGGCCACCATAGGGCTCATGGACGGCGTACCAGAGGACGCCGTCATAACCCCAGTTGTGAACCCCGTTGAACCCATTGACGGGCAACAGCTCAATGAAATCGACACCGAGGTCCACCAAATAGTCCAGCTTCCCAGCGGCGGCATCAAGCGTTCCCGCGGGAGTGAACGTGCCCAGATGCAGCTCATAGATGACCGAACCTTGGAGGCTGCGCCCTTTCCACCCGGCGTCCTTCCACTCATGGACAGAGGGATCAAAGGTCGCGGACAAGCCGTGGACCCCGTCCGGCTGCCTCCGCGAACGCGGATCCGGAAACGGCCCTTCTCCGTCCAAAATGTAGCCGTACTGGACTTCGTCGGCCTCCTGTGCCACGACGCCAGCCGGCGCGCGCCACCATCCTGCGGCGGCGCCGTCGTGATGGTGCTCCATGTCGTGCTCTCGCCCATCGATGAGCAGCCGAACCGATTCGGCGTTCGGCGCCCAGACGTCGTAACGGTTTTTTCCAGCAGCGTGCTCCAGCATCATGCTCCCCTGTACGTGTTTAAGCGTGCATTGCAGTGACGGTGTCGGCGGTTCAGGAATCAGTCGATTGGAACCAGCAGGGCCACCGGATAGTGCTCCAGCAAGGTGTCCACCAGGACAGAGCCGGCTTCAAAAGTGGTCCCGGTGAGTTCGTCCCGGCAGGCCACCGTCAATTCGATAGCAGTGTCCCGCCAGCCGCCTTCCCTCGCGAGGCGCTTGGGCAGGCGTGTGGCAATGGTCAGAGCTCCCCGACGGTCTGCTCCGCGATCGAAAGCCACCACGTGTGCCGCTGCAGCGCCTTGAGCCGCGACCGGAAGGTAACCGGCGAACAGTTCAGGCCTGTCACGGCGAAGCCTCAGTGCACGGGAAACCACCAGCAGTTTGGCCGATTCCTCCGTGAACTCCGGCTTGGCGCCGTCATCCAACGCTGCCAAAGCGGCGGTGCGCGCTTGGAAGTCCACTGGCCGCCGATTGTCGGGGTCGGTCAGCGACCCGTCCCTGAATTCCGTACCTTGGTAGACATCGGGGACGCCGGGCATGGTCAGCTGGATCAGCTTGGCGGACAGCGAGTTGGACGTTCCATAGGGTTCAAGTTCGTCCACGAAGTTCGTCAGGGCGGCTGCAACCTCCGGGACGTCAAAAACAGCGTCGACGGCGGCAGCCAACCGGCGCTCGAAGTCCTGGTTGGGGTCGGTCCAGTTGGTGGAATTCCCAGCTTCGCGGGCCGCTTTCAAGGCATAGGACTGCAACCGTTGGCGATCTGCAGGCCACGCGCCGACGATCGATTGCCACACCAATGCGGCGAGCGGACCATCGGGGATGGGTGCGAGTTCCTGGACGGTGCCAAGGAAAAGTTCCCATTCCGGTACTGCCTCGGAGATGACCGAGATCCTGGCCCGTGCGTCCTCGCTCCGCTTGGTGTCATGGGTACTCAGCGTTGTCATGGAGAGCTGCAAGAGCTGCTGCCTGCGGGCCATGCGCTCGTGGAAGACTCCGCTGGGGATCGAGAACTCCGTGGGATCTGCGCCCACTTCCGTTAGCGACCCCAGCCGTGTGTAGCGGAAAAAGGCGGTGTCTTCCACACCCTTCGCCATCACCATGCCGGACGTCTGCTGGAAACGCCGGGCGAGCAGACTGGACTCATCCAGCAAGAGCGGCTGAAGCCGGCTGAGGACGGTTGCCAGGTCAGGGCGCTGCCTGGCCGCGTTTTCCACGGACTCGATGAGCGTTTTCCCGCCATAGGGCAGATATGTCCTGTAGATCGGGAAGCAGCAAATGACTTCGGCCAGGGCGTCGGCAACCTTGGCGAACGGCATCTCCAACGATTCAGGCACGAGACGGGCAAGCCGCAGGATCTCCGAGCGCAAAATGCCATCGGCGATACGGCGCTTGGTCGCGTGAATCATGGCGTGATAATCCGCTGGAGCGTCCGCATTCCGAAGACGGGCATCGAGCGAGTTCAGGTACTCCTCCGCAGTGGGGTCAACGAAGAGTCTGTCAACGTCAGCCAGTGCGTCGTAGCCTGTGGTCCCTTCGCAGTCGAAGGTGTCCGGCAACTGCTCCCCAGGCTCCAGGATCTTCTCCACCAGAAGGTACGCGCCCCCCGTCGCCTCGCGCAGACTGGAGAGGTAGCCTTCGGGGTCCGCGAGCCCGTCCGGGTGGTCGATCCTCAGGCCGTCCACCAGTCCTTCACGGAACCAGCGAACGATTTCTTCATGGGACTCGTCAAAGACCCAGGGTATTTCGACGCGTACCCCGGCCAAGGTGTTCACTGCGAAGAACCGGCGGTAGTTCAGGTCGGCGTCGGCCCGGCGCCAGCCAACCAGCTCATAGTGCTGCCGTGCATGGACCTCGCGCGGGCTGTCCCCGGACGTGTACGTACCCTCGGCCAGGGGGAAACTGTGATCGTAGTAGCGCAGCTCGTCGTCCACGACCTTCAGCTCGTCAAGTTCGTCGTCGCTTCCCAAGACAGGGATGCGAATCTTCCCCCCGCCAAAATCCCAGTCGACGTCGAACGCCTCGGCATACTTTGAACCGCGGCCTTCCTTCAGCAGCTGCCACCACCATGCGTTCTGCTTCGGTGTTGCAACGCCCATATGGTTGGGCACTATGTCGGCCAGGATGCCGAGGCCCTTGTCCTTCGCTGCCTTGGACAGTGCGGAGAGCCCTTCCGGGCCTCCCCTGGAGGGATCCACAGTGGAGGGATCGGTCACGTCATAGCCGTGATCCGAGCCCTTTTCTGCAGTCAGGATCGGTGAGACGTAGACCCAGTCGACCCCAAGTGAGTGCAGATAGCCGGTCAGCTCCGCTGCATCCTGCAGTGTGAAGCTCGGGCGGATTTGTAGCCGGTACGTCGAAATGGGGGTTTTCACGAATCCGCCTTCTTCGGGACGCCGGCACCCTTATCGTCATCAGCCGGGGCGTCCGCCTTGTAGTCAAAGGGCAAAGAGGTCACCGCCGGGGCTGTGATGGATGCCGTCTCAGGAGTGCTTGCATGGGTCAACGCGGCAAGGGAAGCAGCAACAGAGTGATCCGGTTCTATCTCGGGAGTGCTGTGGGCGCGGAGTACCACCAGTGACTTGCCACCTACCATCAGGATCTGGTCCGGCTTGATCACACCCGCCTCAGCGCCCTCGCCCGCGGTATCGATCATGACATCCCATGCGGGCGCGTACTCGTCGGAGGGAATCCGGAAGCCTACCTCGTCCGAGTCAGCGTTGAAGTACAGCAGGAAGTTGACGTCGGTGATGCGTCGTCCTTGGTTGTCCCGGCCATGAATGCCGTCGCCGTTCAGGAACACACCTACTGAGCGGCCCAAAGCCTCGTCCCAATCCGAGGGGCTCATGGTGCTCGCGTCCGCATCCAGCCATACGATGTCCGGCAGGCGTTCACCTTCGCCACGCAGGACCGGGCGTCCGTCGAAGAACCGGCTGCGCCGCAGGCTGGGGTGCTTGGCCCTGAGGGCACTGACTGCTGCCGTGAATTCGATCAGAGGCTGGTCCACGTTGTCCCAGTTGATCCACGTCAGCTCTGAGTCCTGGCAATAACCGTTGTTGTTGCCGTTTTGCGTTCTTCCAAGCTCGTCACCATGAAGGAGCATGGGAACGCCCTGGGACAGGAACAAGGACGCAATGAAGTTGCGCTGTTGGCGCGCCCTCAGTCCAAGAACGGTGGGATCGTCCGTGGGCCCTTCGGCGCCGCAGTTCCACGATCGGTTGTGGGACTCCCCGTCGTTGTTGCCTTCACCGTTGGCCTCATTGTGTTTTTCGTTGTAAGACACAAGATCCGCCAGCGTGAAGCCATCGTGGGCGGTGACGAAGTTGATCGAAGCCACAGGGCGACGACCTGAGTGTTCATAGAGATCCGCCGAACCGGTCAGCCGGGAAGCGAATTCGCCCAAGGTGGACGGTTCGCCACGCCAGAAGTCGCGGACGGTATCGCGGTATTGCCCGTTCCATTCCGTCCACTGGGGAGGGAAATTACCAACCTGATAACCGCCGGGACCGACGTCCCAAGGCTCGGCAATGAGCTTCACTTGGGAAACCACCGGGTCCTGCTGGATGAGTTCGAAGAAGGTGGACAGTTTGTCGACGTCGTAGAACTCACGGGCAAGCGTGGAGGCCAGGTCAAAGCGGAATCCGTCAACGTGCATCTCGGTGACCCAGTAGCGCAGGGAGTCCATAAGCAGCTGGAGCGAGTGCGGACTACGGACATTCAGCGAGTTGCCGGTGCCGGTGTAGTCCATGTAGTACTTCTGGTCGTCTTCCACCAGCCGGTAGTAAGCGGAGTTGTCGATGCCCTTGAAAGAGAGGGTGGGTCCCAAATGATTGCCCTCGGCCGTGTGGTTGTACACGACGTCAAGAATGACTTCGATTCCCGCGGTGTGCAGCGAGCGCACCATGGCCTTGAAATCCTGGACCTGCTGGCCGGTATCGCCTTTTGAGCTGTAGCTGTTGTGGGGTGCGAAGAACCCAATGGTGTTGTAGCCCCAGTAGTTGTTCAGGCCCTTGTCTTGAAGGATGCCGTCGTTGACGAACTGGTGTACCGGCATGAGTTCAATGGCTGTGATGCCCAGCTTCTGCAGGTGGGAGATAACAGCGGGGTGCGCGACGCCGGCATAGGTGCCGCGCTGCTCGTCGGGCACCTCGGGGTGCATCTGGGTGAGGCCCTTGACGTGGGCCTCGTAGATGACTGACTTGTGGTACGGAATCCGCAGCAGCTTGTCGCCGTCCCAGTCGAAGAATGGATTGATGACGACGCCCAACATCATGTGGGGAGCTGAGTCTTCGTCATTGCGCGAATCCGGATCCCCCAGGTTGTACGAGAACAAGGACGGGTCCCAGTCGATTTGCCGGTGGATGGCCTTCGCGTAAGGATCCAGCAGCAGTTTGTTGGGGTTGAAACGTTGGCCGGCATCGGGGTCGTAGGGTCCGTGAACCCTGTAGCCGTACTTCTGTCCCGGTTGGACCTGCGGCAGGTAACAGTGCCATACGTAACCATCCACCTCGGTAACGTCTACGCGGACTTCGCCGCCGTCGTCGTCAAAGAGGCACAATTCCACTTTCTCGGCCTTCTCGCTAAACAGCGCGAAGTTGGTGCCGGTGCCGTCAAAAGTGGCACCCAGCGGATAAGCCGATCCAGGCCAGACTTCCATGCGTTCTCCTCTTGATGATGCGAACAACTGTTGCAAGCCTACTCATGAGCCCAGACACCGACAGCAACCTTACGGTCTTGTTCGGTCGTATTCCGCGTTGAGCGAACCAATGACGCGCGGTACTGCCGTCATGATCGCTGACGCGGTAAGGGGTCCATTGCCGAAATCTGCGGACGCCAGGGCTCCAGCCCGGCTGTGGACGCTCGCAGCAACCGCGGCCAAGGCAGCCCAGCGGTCGGCCGGGTCCAGGCCCAAGCCGGCATACGCGCCGTCGTCGTCCTTGATCGACTCGGCCGACTGCGCCAGCAAAGCCCCCAGAACACCGGCCAGGACATCGCCGCTGCCCGCTGTTGCCATCCATGGCGTGCCTTCGGATTGACTGAGAACCACCCCCGACGGCGAGGCCACCAGTGTGGTGGCACCCTTCAGGAGCACTGTGGCTCCGGTTTGTTCTGCGGCCTGCCGTACGAAGTGAAGGGGCCGGGACTCGACGTCGTCGCGGGTTACCTTCACTTCACCCGTGGAAGGAAGCGAACCCAGCAACGTTGCCAGTTCTCCGGCATGGGGCGTCAGTATCCAGTGTGGCGGGCAGCGTTCCGGCAAAAGGCTCAGGGCTCCGGCGTCGACGACGACAGGAAGGCCAGCGTCGCGGGCCGACGTAGCAGCCTCCCGGGCGCGGGTCAGTTGCTCCTCACCGTCAACCCCGGATCCCAACAACCACGCTTGGACGCGGCCGGGATCAGAGGACTCCCACAGTGCCTCCGGCGTTCGGGCGAGAACCAGTTGCGCCGCAGCCTGCGGCCCGAGGTACCGCACCATACCCACTCCGGCAAGGGCAGCCGCGTGAACGCTCAGAACAGCGGCTCCGGCAAAACGGGCCGAACCCGCCACTACTCCCAAGACGCCGCGGGAATATTTGTGGGCCCGCCGGCCGGGTTGGGGCAGCAAAGCGCCCAGGTCCGGGGCAGTGAGCCGGCGAAGCTCAGGGTTTTTCTTGTCCAAGAAATTCTCAAGGCCGATCGGCACTAGTTCCACGCGTCCGGCACAGCCTTCGCCCGGATCCGTCATGAGTCCGGCTTTGATGCCGCCAAACGTCACGGTGACATCAGCATCCAGCACCGGCCAATGCACTTCTCCGCTATTGGCGTCCAGTCCGCTGGGGAGGTCGCAGGCCACCACCAGGCGGGGTCGCAGCTCTTGAAGGGACGCCACCAATTCCGCAGAGGCATCACGGAGCCCCCCACGGGCGCCGGTCCCGAGCAGTGCATCAATAATGACGTCATCGCCCGCACAGAGGACTGCAAGCTCTTCCGCGTTACCTGCCTCCAGCCGAGGAACACGCCCTCCGGCCGCGACAAAAGCAGCCAGCGCCTCCGGATGCACTTCAGCAGCGGCGAGTACCGCCGTCGTGCGCATTCCGCGGCGGGCCAGCAATGCTGCAGCGAAGAGGCCATCACCACCGTTGTTGCCCTTGCCGGCCAGCACCGTGACGCTGGCACCCGCAAGCTTTCGCCTGTTTTTGACCTCGCGAGCCACAGCTTGGGCCAACCCGTAAGCTGCCCGTTGCATAAGAACAGCGCCCTCACCGGAGTCCAGGAGCGGCTGTTCCGCATCCCTGATCTGTTGTCCGGTGAAGGCGCTGATCATTGTTTATATGGTCCGTTTAGCCCTCGGCGAGGACAGTCGCCGTCGCGATGCCGCCGTCGTGGCTCATGGACAAGTGCCACCGCTTGACGCCCTTGGCCTCGGCCACGGCAAGCACCGTTCCCTTGACCTGGACGGTGGGGCCGTTCTCGTCGAGGCCGATCCAGCAATCCTGCCAGTTCATGCCTGCCGGAGCGCCCAGCACCTTGGCCACAGCTTCCTTGGCAGCAAAGCGTGCGGCCAGGGACCGGGTGTTGAGTTCCCGCTCGGCAGGAACAAACAGACGGTCCCGGAGTCCGGGTGTCCGTTCCAACTGCCGGCCAAACCGCTCGATGTCTACGACGTCTACGCCAATGCCAACAATCATGGCGTTATTCTACGGTCACGCTCTTGGCGAGGTTACGAGGCTGATCAACGTCGTAACCCTTGGCACCAGCCAATTCAGCAGCAAAGATCTGCAACGGAACGGTGGTGAGCAGCGGCATCAGCAGGGTGGGAGTCTCCGGTACGTAGAAGACGTGTTCTGCGTAATCCTTGACGGATTCGTCGCCCTCTTCAGCGATGACCAAGGTACGGGCACCACGTGCGCGCACTTCCTGGATGTTGCTGACCACCTTGGAGTGCAGGGAATCGCGACCACGCGGGGACGGCACCACAACGAAGACCGGCTGGCCGTCGTCGATCAGGGCAATCGGACCGTGCTTGAGCTCGCCGGCGGCGAAGCCTTCAGCATGGATGTAGGCGATTTCCTTAAGCTTCAAGGCACCTTCGAGGGCAACCGGGTAGCCGACGTGGCGGCCCAGGAACAGGACGGACTTCTCATCCTTCATGCTGCGGGCGAGCTCGCGCAGGGGCCCTGCGTTGTCCAGGATTTTCTGGATCTTGGCCGGGATCTTGTTGAGGTCCGCGAGGACGTCCTTGATCTGGCCGGAGAAGATGTTGCCCCGCAGCTGGGCCAAGTAGAGGCCGAGCAGGTAGGCAGCGGTGATCTGCGCCAGGAATGCCTTGGTGGATGCAACGGCGATTTCCGGGCCTGCGTGCGTGTAGAGCACGGCGTCGGATTCACGCGGGATGGTTGAACCGTTGGTGTTGCAGATGGAGATCGTCTTGGCGCCCTGCTCACGGGCGTAGCGGACGGCCATCAGCGTGTCCATGGTTTCGCCCGACTGGCTGATGGAAACCACCAGCGTGTTGGAGTCGACGATGGGGTCGCGGTAACGGAACTCGTGCGCGAGCTCCACCTCGGTGGGAATACGGCACCAGTTTTCGATCGCGTACTTGGCCACCAAGCCGGCGTAGGCTGCGGTACCGCAAGCCAGCACGATGATCTTGTCCACCTGCTTGAGGAGCTCGGGATCGATGCGGACTTCGTCAAGGGTGAGCTTGCCGTTGAGGTCGGAGCGGCCCAAGAGGGTCTGCGCCACGGCGTCCGGCTGGTCGTGGATTTCCTTCTCCATGAAGGAGTTGAAGCCGCCCTTTTCAGCGGAAGCCGGGTCCCAGTCGACGTGGTATTCCTTGCCTTCGGCGGGAGCGCCGAAGAAGTCGGTGATCTCCACGGAGTCGGCGGTGATGGTGACGATCTGGTCCTGGCCCAGTTCAACAGCACGGCGCGTGTAGTCGATGAAGCCGGAAACGTCAGAGCCGAGGAAGTTCTCGCCGTCGCCCAGGCCTACAACCAGCGGCGAGTTGCGGCGGGCTGCCACTACGACGTCCGGCTGGTCGGCGTGCACTGCGAGGAGCGTGAAAGCACCCTCGAGTCGCTGGCATGCCAGGCGCATCGCCTCGGTGAGGTTGCCGCCGTCGCCATTAAGCTCGGTGCGGAAGATGTCACCAACCAGGGCGGCTGCCACTTCGGTGTCGGTCTCCGACTCGAAGGTGACGCCCTTGGCCAGCAGTTCCTGCTTCAGCTCTGCGAAGTTCTCGATGATGCCGTTGTGAATAAGCGCCAGGCGCCCGCCATCAGAGAGGTGCGGGTGCGCGTTGCGGTCGGTGGGGCCACCGTGCGTGGCCCAACGGGTATGGCCGATGCCGGTCAGGGATTCAGGTACTGGATTTGCTTCCAGTTCGCTGATCAGGTTGCTCAGTTTGCCGGACTTTTTACGGGACGAGATTGTCCCGTCAGCCACCACTGCGACGCCTGCGGAGTCATAGCCGCGGTACTCAAGACGACGCAGCCCTTCCACGACGACGTCAAGGGCGCTGTGACCAGCTGCCTTGCGAGACGAATTGCCAACATAGCCTACGATTCCACACATGGGTACAAGCCTAACGGCTAGAGCAAACAACTGATGTGGGACATCCCCTCTCATGCGCCCTCCAGCGTGAGATCCGCCTCTCATAATTCACCTGCCCGTCGTCGTGCATTTCCTGATCCGCCCCGCGGAGGGCAGAATCATGAGCGTGACTTTGCAACGCACCGAAGCTAATGGCGACGGCGCTTCCCCGTTTGTAGAGCTGGACCGGCAAACGTGGTCCAGGCTTGCAGCGCAGATGGAGCAGCCCCTCAACGAAGAGGACATCTTCCGTCTCCGCGGCCTCGGCGACCCCCTCGACATGAAGGAAGTCAGGGAGGTTTACCTCCCGCTTTCACGCCTCCTGCACCTTTACGTCGAGGCGTCCCATCAGCTCCATGCAGCCACAACCACCTTCTTAGGCGAGCAGACCCAACGCACCCCGTTCGTGATCGGCGTGGCCGGTTCAGTTGCTGTTGGTAAGTCCACCATCGCCCGTGTGCTCCGGGAAATGCTCAGGCGCTGGCCCGGGACGCCCAATGTGGAGCTCATCACCACAGACGGCTTTCTCTACCCGCTGGCCGAATTGAAGCGCCGGCACTTGCTCGAACGGAAGGGTTTTCCGGAGTCCTACGATCGCCGTGCCCTGTTGCGTTTTGTGTCGGAAGTCAAAGGCGGCGCCGAGGAAGTGCGGGCGCCGTGGTACTCCCACGTCACGTACGACATCGTGCCGGGCAAGGAAGTCGTCGTCCGGCGTCCGGACGTCCTGATCGTCGAGGGCCTCAACGTCCTGGCCCCCGCCAGGCCCCGCATGGACGGCAAGCAAGGCTTAGCCGTCAGCGACTTCTTCGACTTCTCCATCTACGTGGATGCCAAAACGTCCTACATCGAGGAATGGTATGTGGACCGTTTCCGGAAGCTGCGAACCACGGCCTTTGCCCAGCCCGAGTCCTACTTCCACCGCTACGCCACCCTCTCCGACGACGATGCTGAGTCCACTGCACGCGGCATCTGGAAACGCATCAACGAGCCAAACCTTGAAGAGAACGTGCTGCCAACCCGCGGACGTGCGCAGTTGGTACTTACCAAGGACGCAGACCACTCCATCCGCCGCATGCTGCTGAGGAAGGTCTAGCGTGTCCAACAATCCTCTGCCCATGCCCAGCCGGCGGGCCTTCGCAAGCCTGCTGACCGCTGGTGCGGGAATGGCCGCCCTGGCCGCTTGCACACCGGAGAACGCCGTCCCCTCCCCTGTTGCCGCCAACGCCGCCAGCGACGTCCCCTCGGCTTCCGCGACACCCTCAGTTGCCACGCCCAGCGCCGCGACCACCGAGCCTGCAACTGTTGAACCTGCGGCCAGCGCGACGCCCTCCAGCGGCATACCCTCCAGTACTGCCCCCTCGCATTCCGTTGCTCCGCAGCACTCGCTGACGGATCCCGCCAGCCCCTGGGTTGTGGTCAACAAGCACCGGCCTTTGACTCCCCGGAACTTCGTTCCGGCAGATTTGGTTCAGCCGAGCGTACGGCTCGCCGTCAGCGGCGAAGCGGCTTTGCTCAACAGCACGACGGCGGCCTCCGCAGAAAAAATGTTCGGGGCCGCAGCCTCCGAGGGCGTCATCATGACGTTGGCCTCCGGCTACCGTTCTTATTCCACCCAGGTGGCTACGTATAACGGATACGTGGCGAGTACCGGTCAGGCGGCGGCAGACAGGGCTTCCGCCCGCCCAGGGCACTCCGAACATCAAACGGGTTGGTCCTTCGACATAGGCGACGGTGGAGGAGTCTGCAGCTTCCAACCGTGCTTCGCCGAACAACCCGCCGCCGTGTGGGCCAAAGCCAATGCGCATAAGTTCGGGTTCGTGGTCCGCTATCCGTGGATGTTCCACGACACCACCGGATACTTCTACGAGTCCTGGCACCTGCGCTACATCGGCGCGGAGGCAGCCACCGACATGGCCACTCGCGGCATCGCTACCCTGGAGGAGTATTTCGGGCTCGAAGCAGCGCCGGACTACGTCTAGAGCCTTAAACTCTGAGGCCCGCTCCCCTGCTTCTACTCAAGCAAGAGTGCGGGCCAAAAAGTGTGCTTTCCTAAACTGCCATTTCGCTGGGGGCGCCCAAACGCTCTTTGACCACAGCAGCAAGACTCTTGCAGATACGCTCGGCCGTTTCCATGTCAGCGGCTTCCACCATGACACGCACCAGCGCCTCGGTACCTGATGGGCGGAGCAGCACACGGCCGGTCTCGCCGAGTTCGAGCTCCGCTGCGGCAACCGCTTCGGCCACGCCCTCATCGGTGGCGGCCCGGGCCTTGTCAACGTCCTTGACGTTGATCATGAGCTGAGGAAGCTTGGTCATGGCACTGGAAAGGTCCTTGAGGCTGCGGCCTGTCAGGGCAACCTGGGCGGCAAGCTGAAGACCGGTCAAGACACCATCGCCGGTGGTAGCGAAGTCCGAGAAGATCACATGGCCGGACTGTTCGCCACCAAGGTTGTACCCGCCGTCGCGCATTTCCTCCAAGACGTAACGGTCACCAACACCGGTCTCGCGGATGGTGATTCCGGCATCGCGGAGGGCAATCTTCAGGCCAAGGTTGCTCATAACCGTGGCCACGAGGATGTTGTCCTTGAGCTTTCCGGCGTCCTTGAGTGCCAGCGCCAGGATCGCCATGATCTGGTCGCCGTCCACTTCGTTGCCTTCGTGGTCAACTGCCAGGCAGCGGTCGGCGTCGCCGTCGTGCGCTACGCCAAGGTCCGCGCCGTGCTTTACCACCGCTTCCTTCAGCGGGCCCAAGTGTGTGGAGCCCACGCCGTCGTTGATGTTCAGGCCGTCCGGCTCTGCTCCGATAACCACGACGTCGGCGCCGGCATCCTTGAACACCTGGGGCGAACAGCCGCTCGCTGCACCGTGGGCGCAGTCAAGGACCACCTTCAGGCCGTCCAAGCGCTTGGGAAGGGTCCCGAGCAGGTGAACGATGTACCTGTCCTCGGCGTCCGAGAACCGCTGGATGCGTCCGACGTCGGCTCCAACCGGGCGCTGCGGCTCCTTGCCGAGCTGTGCCTCGATGGCGTCTTCGACGTGGTCGGGGAGCTTCTGGCCGCCCCGAGCGAAGAACTTGATGCCGTTGTCCGGCGCCGGGTTGTGCGAGGCCGACAGCATGACGCCGAAGTCGGCGTCGAGGTCTGCCACCAGGTAGGCGGCCGCGGGGGTGGGAAGAACACCGGCGTCATAGACGTCGATGCCGGAGCTGGATAGCCCTGCTTCCACGGCGGCGGCAAGGAACTCGCCACTCGCTCTGGGGTCCCTGGCGACAACGGCGCGTGGCCGCTTGCCGTTGGTTGTACGGTCATGGCCGAGTACGACGGCGGCGGCCTGGGCGAGCTGCATAGCCAGCTCTGCTGTGAGCAATCCGTTCGCGAGACCGCGCACGCCATCTGTTCCAAATAATCTAGACATCGGCTCAAGTTTAGACGACGACTGGACACCATCAGTTCAGGCGGGCGTCGGAGCGTCACATGCGGGCCGTGCAACGCCCGTGTTAAACGGCGAAAGCCCGCCCCGCCGAAGTGGCGGAACGGGCTTTCGATGCCCCAAAGCAGGGGCGAAGCGAATTAACGCTTGGAGTACTGCTGAGCCTTACGTGCCTTCTTGAGACCGGCCTTCTTGCGCTCGATGACGCGGGCGTCACGGCTCAAGTAACCGGCCTTCTTGAGGGTGGCGCGGTTGTTGTCGATGTCGATCTCGTTCAACGAGCGAGCAACACCGAGGCGCAGTGCACCGGCCTGGCCGGAGATGCCACCGCCGTGGATACGGGCGATGACGTCGTACGCGCCTTCAAGATCAAGGATCTTGAAGGGCTCGTTGACGTCCTGCTGGTGCAGCTTGTTCGGGAAGTAGTTGTCCAGCGTGCGGCCGTTGATGGTCCACTTGCCGGAGCCCGGCACAACGCGAACGCGTGCAACGGCTTCCTTGCGGCGGCCAACAGCTGCACCGGCAACGGTAAGTGCCGGGCGCTCCTTCTTGGGCGCATCTTCAGCAGATGTGCTTTCAGAGGTGTAGCTGGTGAGGGTTTCCTCAGCCTCGACGGCTTCGGCGGTCAGTTCTTCGTTCTGAGCCACGGTTCTCCTTGTAATGAAAAGTTGGTTGGTGGCCAGGACTACTGGGCGACCTGGGTGATTTCGAAAGTCTTCGGCTGCTGTGCAGCGTGGGGGTGCTCCGGGCCTGCGTAGACCTTGAGCTTGCCCAGCTGCTGAGCGGCGAGGGAGTTCTTGGGGAGCATGCCCTTGATGGCCTTCTCAACAGCGCGAACCGGGTTGGATTCCAACAGCTCTGCGTAGTTGACGGAGGTCAGGCCGCCCGGGTAACCGGAGTGGCGGTATGCGCGCTTCTGCTCCAGCTTGGCGCCGGTGAGGGCAACCTTTTCAGCGTTGATGATGATGACGAAGTCGCCCATGTCCATGTGGGACGCAAAGGTCGGCTTGTGCTTTCCGCGCAGCAGTGTTGCGGTCTGGCTGGCAAGACGACCAAGGACAACGTCGGTGGCGTCAATGACGTGCCACTGGCGGTTGATATCGCCGGGCTTCGGGGTGTACGTACGCACGGTTTTGCCTCGTTCTTGTTCTGGCGTTCATGTTTTAGGCGGCACGCAATAAGGCGTGTACCTACTATGTATGCGCTACCGGAGCAGAGGTGAGGGCTCTATGTACCAGTCATCCCATGATCTCGAAATGCCTCAGGAGTTAGCGATCCTGCAACTGGATCCCCCGGAAGGCATGTGTCATCGAGATAGGACACGCACAACGACTCTAAACAATACCTTCACTTGGGTGTCCGGGTCAAAATGGGGTAATCGCCCCTCGGGGTCGCGCACCGCAGTGAGGACAACTGATGACCGAGACTCCCATCTTCCCACTCATCTTTGCCCTTGCTGGCCTGCTGCTGAGCCCGGCGGCGGAATGGATGATCGCCCGAACGCTTCCGCGTCTCGGTGGACTCCCTCTTCATAGGGTCCGGATTACGACGGCGGCCGTCACCGCGCTGCTGTTTGGCCTGCTCGCATGGCGCTTTGGCTTTTCTCCGGAGTTGCCGGCATTTCTTTTACTGGCGCTGTTGGGCGTGCAGCTTTCAAGGATTGATTTCACCCTCCACCTGTTGCCCAACGCACTGGTTTTGCTTCTATTTGGGGGCGGTTTACTGCTCCTGGCGACCTCCGCAGCTCTTGCCCCGGGGTGGCCCGAGCTCCTCCGGGCACTCGCCGGAGGGGCCATCCTGTTCGCCGGCTACTTAATTCTGGGACTTTTTTCGCCGGGAAGCATCGGAATGGGCGATGTGAAGCTCGCCGCACCCCTGGGGCTGTACTTGGGGTACTTGGGTTGGCAGCAAGTACTCTTCGGCGGACTACTGGGATTCGTGGTGGGCGGGATGCTCACGGTGCTGATGTTGGGCCTGAAACGCGCGGAAAAGCCAAGGGAAACGGCACACGGCCCAGCGATGATCATCGCCGCCCTGGGCGTTGCCTTGGTCGTGAACTGACCCGTCCTAGTACGCCCTTGCATGCAGCCCTACAGGTCTCGGGATTAATAAGGCAGCTGTTGAAACCAAGTAATTTCGCCCCCTTCTTCGTCGAAAACTGAGTACTTACCTTCCTTGCCGCACGCCGGCAAGTAGAGCTCATACCCGCAAGTCGAGTACGACTACGCATTGTCGCAGCTGCTTCCCAGGGTGAATTCTTATCTCATCGAATTCCGAACCGCTAAAAGCTACATGGGGGTAGTTCGGGAGTCGAAGCAAATTCCGATAATTTGCTGGACCTATAACCCAATTCGTAAATATTTTTCTGGGAAGGATTTTCCAATGTCTGCTTTCATGTTCACCGTCACCTCGTACATCGCCGGCGTCAAGGACCGCTTCAAGGAGGAGAAGGGCGCGACGATGGTTGAATACGGCATCATGGTCGCCGCTATTGCAGTCGTCGTGGGTGTTGCAGCCTTCGCACTTGGCGTCCGAGTCGATCTCCTCTTCGACGGCATCGTCTTCTAGGCTCTGGCCAGTGACGAGGTTGGTCGCGGCTGCCGCTTGGCAACCACGACCAACCCGTTGCTTTAAAGGCACGTTCTGTTGGGATCTGGGACCGGGAGACGGATGTGAAATCCAAAACGAATGAGCGTGGCGCTGCGGCCGTGGAAATGGCCATAATACTGCCACTTTTGCTGCTAATCCTGTTCGGAATCATGGAGTTTGGGCGGGCATACAATGTCCAGGTTTCCCTGACGCAAGCGGCTCGTGAAGGAGCCCGCCATGCGGCGGTGCACTACCAGGACGGCACTTTGGACGTCTCGGGCGCAGCGTTGGCCGCCGCGCCGGCACTGGACGGCCTGGGGGTCACAGTCTCGGACAATGCTTCGAGCTGTGCACCCGGATCCAACGTGGAAGTCACCACCAGCGTTTCCTTGCAGTCGTTGACGGGTTTTCTGGATGCCGGCTTTTTCGGTGGATCCGGAATCTTCCCCATCAACATGTCAGGAGTGGGGGTGATGAGATGCGGCGGCTAACGAAAATCCGGAAGCGTGCCCTCGTCGCTGATGCGCGTTCAAAGGACGAACGCGGCTCAACGACGGTCATCGTTGCCGGCCTCATGGTGGTCCTCCTAGGATTTGCCGCTTTGGCGGTGGATGTGGGGGCTATCTACGCAGAGAAGGCTCAATTGCAGAACGGCGCTGATGCTGCAGCCTTGGCGATCGCCACGGACTGTGCTGGCGGTAGCTGTGGAAACAGCACCTCTACTGGAAATCAGTTCGCCAACAACAACGCAAACGACAACACGAGCGGCGCTGCAGTGACGTTTCCGGCCGCCACCACCGTCCGAGTGGTGACCAATGCCAGGGACACCGCAGGGCAAAACAGCTTCTCATTGTTCTTTGCGCAGGCCATGGGCTTCGACACGGCCAACATCGACGCGTCAGCTGAAGCGTCGTGGGGAGCTCCTTCTTCTGCCACAACGTTGCCATGGACGGTAAGCGAGTGCGTTTTCAAGAAGTATCTTTCACCAGCCCAGCTCGCGTCCCTTAATTCCACAGGGAACTTCACAGGTGATCCCATCCCAACTCATATTCTTCTTCGCTACGACGAGAATGCGCCGACAGTCCCAGGGTGCGCCGCACAAAACGGCTATCAACCTGGTGGCTTTGGTTGGCTCGTCACCGATTCCGGTTGCTCCACCGATATCGATCTGGACGCGACTGTCAATGGACAAACCGGTAATCACTTCCCTAACGCAGCCGCTTGCGATGCCGCATTGGCCACCATCATGGACGAACCGGCCCTTATCCCACTCTTCAAGACGGCTACGGGAAATGGCAGCAATGCCAAATACACCCTGGTCGGTTTCGCAGCATTCCAGGTCACTGGATACAAGTTCAGCGGCTCTGGGGCCTCGCTGGACCCCTTGGCACCAAGCTGCACGGGAAATTGCCGTGGAATCCAAGGGTTTTTCTCACGCTTTGTGTCCCTCGAAGAGGGCATGCAAGTTACCGGAGGTATTCCCAATTATGGGGCTTCGGTGGTCTTGCTCACCGAGTAGTCACTCAAAGAGTGTCTGCTCTCGAACTCACGAAACTCAAAGGAGTAGAAAGTGAAAACACGCCTACTGGGAGGCATTGCAGCACTGCTTTTAGCAGTCATCGGCACCGTTTTGCTGGTTACCTATGTACAGGGAGCTGACAAGCGGGCGCAGCAAGGGCTTGATCCCGTAAACGTCCTTGTGGTCAAGGAACGCATTCCCGCCGGCTCCAAGGCTGAAGAAATTCAGTCGAAGCTCAAAGTCGAGACCCTGCCGCAGTCTGCAGTCGCGCCAGGCACCATCAACGCGCTGACTGACCAAAAGGGCAAAGTCACCTCTGCGGACCTCCAGCCTGGCGAACAGTTGCTGGGAGTTAAGCTGGTCAGTCCCAAGGAGCTGGCCTCAGGTACTGTTCCTGTTCCGGACGGCCTGCAAGAAGCAACGTTTGTTCTTGCCCCTGAGCGCATGCTGGGTGGCCGGATCGAGGCTGGAGACACCGTGACGGTCTTTGCCTCCTTCAAACTGGACGAGGCCGTACCGGCGGGAGCCAACCTGCCGGCCGCGTTGACCGGCTGGAAAGATTTCACAGATCTCCTGTATCACGACGTCCTGGTGACTGCTGTCCAGCAGGCTGCCCCAGACGCAGAGAAGTCTGCGGGAACTGAGAAGGGGGTGGCTCTCCCCAATGGATCAGCCTACGTCACGGTAGCCCTGAGCGACGCGAACACGGCCGAGATGGTTTTCGGCGCCGAGTTCGGCACGCTGTGGCTGTCAAAGCAGACCGATAAGACCGTCAAGAGCGATCCTCCAACAACTACTTTCGGAGGGCTGGTCCAATGAGCCGCTTTTTAGCCATCACCGCAGTTCGTGATTTTGAAGGCCGCGTACGCCAAGCCATCACGGGGGCCTTGCACGGCGACCTTCAAACACTGCCACCGACTGTGCTGCAAGCGGGCACAGACGAAATATTCAAGCAATTGACCGGAGCTCCACCCGAGGTCATGATCCTCGGCCCGGGCGTTCATCCTGACGATGCCTTCAAGTTGGCCACAGTCATTGATCTTCAATACCCGGAAATTAGCCTGCTGATGGTGGCGGAGCCCAGCACTGACATCGTCTTGAAAGCCATGCACGCAGGAGTCAGGGACGTGGTGGCTCCCGAGGCCGATGTCAACGAACTCCGTGTACTCCTCGAGCGTGCATGCTTGGCTGCCGCTAGCAGGCGGCGCGGAATGCAGGCCGCCGAGTCCGGCCAGGAGCGGGGGCGGGTCATTGCCGTCATGTCTCCCAAAGGGGGTGTCGGCAAGACAACCGTAGCTACCAACCTTGCTATCGGGCTGGCAACACTTGCACCCATGAGCGTGGTCATTGTCGACCTCGATCTGCAATTCGGGGATGTCGCTTCTGGCCTGATGCTTGAACCGGAACACTCCATCACGGAGGCGGTTCACGGATCAGCAGCCCAGGATTCAATGGTTCTTAAAGCGTTCCTCACGGTCCACCCGGCCGGCATCTACGCCCTCTGCGCGCCACAAAAGCCCTCCGACTCGGACTACATCACCGCCGACCACGTAACGCGGCTCCTTAACCAGTTGGCGACTGAGTTCAAGTACGTAGTCGTGGACACTGCACCGGGACTTGGCGAACACTGCCTGGCGACTTTGGAGTTGGCCACCGACGGTGTCTGGGTCTGCGGGATGGATGTGCCCAGCATCAGGGGACTTCGGAAGTGTTTCAGTGTGCTGAAGGAACTTCAGCTTTTGCCACAAGGCAGGCATACCGTCTTGAACTTCGCGGACAGGAAGAGCGGACTTTCTGTCCAAGACGTGGAGGCCACCATCGGGGTGCCAATTGACACGGTAATTCCTCGGTCACGAACACTCCCCTACTCAACTAATCGGGGGATTCCGGTCTTGCAAGGTACCGCCCGGGATTCAGCCATCAAAGGCCTTCGGAAGCTGGTTCAGCGTTTCGATCCACGGTTGGAATCAAATCCGCAGAACAAGCTGCACCGGAGGGTGGTGGTGTCATGAAACTGTCAGAGAGGCTCTCGAAGAACAACCCTCTGGCTGTTGCCGGTTCTTCGGATTCACACCCGGAGAATGCGGCGATCGACCCCGACTGGAATACCGCGCCTTCAAGTGCAGCTCCGCTTTTTGGCGGAGTGCCCGTCACTCCCTCTGTGGACGCACTGGCCGGCCTAAAACAACGTGCTGCTTCAGCCCTGTTTGAGCGCATCGGAAACCGCATAGGCGACCCGTCTTCATCTGAGGAGGACCTGCGGTCTTTTGCTGTCGATGAACTATCGGCCGTTATTGACGACGAGCAGGTTCCGCTGACCCCCGAGGAACGCCGACGGCTCATCCGGGAGATTGCGGATGAAGTCATGGGCTTCGGACCGCTGCAGCGTTTGCTGGAAGACCCATCGATCACCGAAGTGATGGTCAACCGATATGACCAGATCTACGTGGAGCGTCACGGACACTTGGCTTTGACCGAGCTGACATTCAGCTCTGACGGTCACTTGAGAAAGGTCATCGAACGGATCGTCTCAAAGGTCGGACGCCGCATTGACGAATCTTCGCCACTTGTTGACGCCCGTCTGGAAGACGGATCCCGCGTTAACGCAATCATCCCTCCACTGGCGGTGAACGGCCCTTCACTCACCATCAGGAAATTCAGCCACGTTCCCCTAACGGTCAAGAACCTCATTGAGTGGGGCTCCATGAGCCAAGAGATGGCTGAATTGTTGAGCGCGTGCGTCCGGGCACGGCTGAATGTGATCATCTCAGGCGGTACGGGCACAGGAAAGACGACTATGCTGAACGTTTTGTCTTCCTTCATCCCGGAGTCTGACCGAATCGTCACGATTGAAGACGCAGTAGAGCTACAACTCCAACAGCGCCACGTCGTCCGGCTGGAAAGCCGCCCACCCAATATTGAGGGAAGGGGTGCTATCACTATCCGCGACCTGGTGCGAAACTCGCTCCGGATGCGGCCGGATCGGATCATCGTAGGCGAGGTCCGCGGTGGTGAATCCTTGGACATGCTGCAGGCTATGAACACCGGTCACGATGGCTCCCTGTCTACGGTTCACGCCAACTCACCCAGGGACGCGATTGCCAGATTGGAAACGCTGGTATTGATGGCCGGAATGGATCTCCCGCTTCGCGCAATCCGGGAGCAGGTTTCGTCGGCTGTTGATCTCATCGTCCAAGTAACCCGCTTGCGCGACGGCAGCAGGCGTGTCACGCATGTGACGGAAGTGCAAGGCATGGAGGGCGATGTCGTGACATTGCAGGATGCCTTCCTCTTCGATTACTCCGCGGGCTTGGACGCTCAAGGTCGATTCCTGGGCAAGGCGGTTCCGACGGGGATCCGACCTCGCTTCCTCGACCGGTTTGCAGAGCTTGGCATCCAGGTATCGCCTGCGACCTTTGGCGTGGTTCCACAACAGGTCGGGAGGCGGTAGCAATGGACTCTCCTGCCCCCTTCGTCACTGCCATCGGTTTCTGCGTGGCGGCCATCATCATATTGTTTGCCGTTGTCCTGAAACCTCGAAACGGCAACATCCCCATCGAGCGTCGCCGGTTGGAAGCGTCACACGACAATTCAGCTGTGGGCCGGGTGTCCGGAACAGCTGTGCACTTCATGGATACCGCGCTCGGTCGCTCGGGAGGTCCCTTCAACCGGGAGGTCCTTTACCAAGCCGGAGTCAAACAGGCGCCCGCAGACTTCACAGTCATGGTCATCGCCGGCGCTATAGTCGTGGCGGTCGTCGGTACACTCCTCTTCAGCCTCTTCATTGGGATACTGTTGGCGCTCGCGGCGCCGTTCCTAGCGAAATTGGTGTTGGTCATAAGGACTCAGAAACGACGCGCCAAATTCGAGCTACAGCTCACGGACACCATCCAGATGTTGATAGGTGGGCTACGTGTTGGGCACAGCATCATGAGGTCACTGGAAGCGGCAGCCCAGGAGGCCCAAGCCCCGACATCGGAAGAGCTGAGCCGCATCGTTAATGAAGTAAGGATCGGCAAGGACGCACGGCAAGCCATCGAAGACTGCGCAATTCGCATGGACAGCGAAGACTTCCGTTGGATTGGCCAAGCCATCCAGATCAACCGGGAAGTGGGCGGAGACCTGGCCGAGGTCTTGGAGCAGGTTTCAGGGACCATCCGGGAGCGCAGCGAAATCAAAGGGCATGTGCGCGCCCTTAGCGCTGAAGGCAAGATGTCAGCCGTGGTCCTGATGATTCTTCCTGTGGCGGTCGGAATCTTCATGTCAGCGCTGAACCCCGGCTACATGAAACTCTTTGCCGAACACCCAGTAGGGATTGCCCTGGTAGTGATAAGCGCGCTCCTGTTCGTCGTCGGCGGTTTCTGGATGAGCCGCACAGTAAAGATCAAGTTCTAGGAGGACCGAAATGACTCCCATGGTGTGGCTCATCATCGCCCTCATCGTGCTGCCCCTCGCGTACTTCGCTTGGTCCTTACTCAGCATCGACCGGAAAGGCATCGTTGCCATCCAGACCAACCTCGGTTCAGGCTTTGCCCAAGGTACTGGCGTGAACATAAAACGCCTACCGCTCCTGTTGGGCGCTGCCCGAAAGTTAACCCCCGGCAGCTACGAAGCCAAAATGGATCACTGGCTCGCCCTCGCCGGTCGCCCGATCTCGATGCCATTGCCTAAGCTCATAGCCCTGAAACCCGCCCTTGCGCTGGCCGGTGCACTCGGCGGAGTGCTCCTGTTTCTTCTCAGCCCAGGGCCGGGAATGGTGGGGCTGGGGCTTTTCCTGGCGATATTCCTGTACTTCCTTCCCGACCTCTTGGTCTACAACACGGGGATCAAGCGACAGGAAGCCATCAAGCTGGAACTCCCGAACACTCTCGACCAGATGCTGATCTCAGTCGAGGCCGGCCTTGGATTCGAGTCGGCCATGGAACGGGCGGCGTTGCAAGGGTCAGGCCCGCTTCCCCAAGAACTGATGCGCACTCTTCAGGACATCCAGGTGGGTCGTCCCCGGCAGGAGTCCTACGAGGCCTTGGCCGAACGGTGCGCCGTCCCGGACGTTCGCAGTTTCGTACTCGCGGTCATTCAAGCCGACAAGTATGGCATCGGGATCGCCAACGTGCTTCGGGCTCAAGCCAAGCAAGCACGCGTCAAGCGTCGGCAGAACGCAGAAGAGAGGGCGATGAAGTTGCCCGTCAAGGTGCTCTTCCCCTTGCTGTTCTGCATCTTCCCGGTGCTGTTCATAGTCCTTCTGGGTCCGGCGGTCATCAAGATCATGCAGGCCTTCGGCTGATCTTGGCCCTCGGGAAATAGACCGGCACTTCGCGGATCCCAGACCACGGAGTGCCACAACGGCCCCCTTCCGGTACCCAGAGCCGGGAGGGGGTCCTCCAACGTCCGGGCGGGTCCCCCTCAATCACGAACAGAGAGAACTACTCCCGCCGCGCCCGCGTCAGTTCGGCACGGGCCAGCAACTCAGCATCCGACGGATAAGCAACTTCTTCCAGCACCAATGGGTGTGGCGCAGCGAGCACGGACTTGGCATCGCGCTTCCGTTCCAGGAGGCGCGAGTGCAGCCAGGCCGGAGATTCCAACTCCTCCCCCACCCGAAGCGCAGACCCCACCAAAGAGCGCACCATGTTGTGGCAGAAGGCATCAGCCTGAACGGTGGCAACAATGACGCCGTCGCTGCCACGCTCAAACGAGAACTTCTGCAGCTCACGTATGGTGGTGGCACCCTCCCGCGGCTTGCAGTACGAACGGAAATCCTGGAGTCCCAGCAGCGCCACGGCACCCTCGTTCATGAGGGAAACATCCAGCGTCGCCTTATGCCATAGCGTGATGCCCCGCAAAACGGGATCCCACCGTTCCGGACCGTCGGCAATCCGGTAACTGTATCTCCGCCACAAGGCTGAGAAGCGGGCGTCAAAACCTTCCGGCGCCAGACCGGCGTCGTGCACTTCAATGGCACCCGTCAGGTCACCGAGGATTCGACTCAAGGCTCCGCGAAGCCGCCGTAAAAGCGCGACGCCGGGATCGAGTTCGTGCCCGCGCGGCAGTGACAGCCACTCCGCATCCATGAGGTCCAGATGAACTACCTGCCCCCGGGCGTGTACTCCTGCGTCGGTCCGGCCGGCAACCGTCACGCGGACCGGTCGCTGCAGGAGGAGCGCCAAAGCCTCCTCAAGGGACCCTTGAACAGTCCGCAGCCCGGGCTGCAGGGCCCACCCGTTGAAAGGACCGCCGTCGTAGGAAAGATCCAGCCGGACACGCAAAAACCCGCCGCCCCACATAACGGGGGCAGCGGGTTTTCGTTCGTTCATAGACTTAAGTCTACTGTGAAGAATTCAGCGAATTACTTCTTGTCCTCAGCGGCCGGGGCCTCTTCGGTCTCAGCAGCTTCAGCTTCAGCAGCTTCTGCCTCAGCGGCCGGAGCCTCTTCGGTTTCAGCGGCTTCGGTCTCTGCAGCTTCGGTCTCAACGACCTCTTCCTCGGCAGCCGGAGCAGCCTTGGCTGCGGCAGCGGTTGCTTCAGCAACAACGGCCTGCTTCGGGGAAACCGGCTCGAGAACGAGCTCGATGACAGCCATGGGAGCGTTGTCGCCCTTGCGGTTGCCGATCTTGGTGATGCGGGTGTAGCCGCCATCGCGGTTAGCAACGGCGCCTGCGATGTCGGTGAACAGCTCGTGGACAACGCCCTTGTCGCTGATCAGGCCGAGAACGCGGCGGCGGGATGCGAGGTCGCCACGCTTGGCGAAAGTGACCAGGCGCTCTGCATACGGCTTGAGGCGCTTGGCCTTGGTGACCGTGGTGGTGATGCGCTTGTGCTCAAAAAGAGCAGCTGCCAGGTTCGCGAGCATCAGGCGCTCGTGAGCCGGGCCGCCTCCGAGGCGCGGACCCTTAGTGGGGGTAGGCATAGTTATTTCTCCTGTTATGTAAGCCGGGCAGGTCCATTGCTGGACCCGGCGGCCAAGATCTGCTGTTTAGAGCTCGTCGTCGCTGAACGCGGCGTCGTCCTCTTCGATGGCTGCGGCGCGGGCTGCGAGATCGAAACCGGGAGGGGAGTCCTTGAGGGACAGACCCAGTTCGACGAGCTTTGCCTTGACCTCGTCAATGGACTTCGCACCGAAGTTACGAATGTCCATCAGGTCAGCCTCGGAGCGGGCAACGAGTTCACCCACGGTGTGGATGCCCTCACGCTTGAGGCAGTTGTAGGAACGGACGGTGAGGTCCAGATCCTCGATCGGCAGAGCCATGTCCGCTGCCAAGGCAGCGTCCGTCGGCGACGGGCCAATCTCGATACCCTCAGCTGCGGTGTTCAGCTCACGAGCCAGACCGAACAGTTCCACCAAGGTGGTGCCTGCGGAAGCAACAGCATCGCGGGGGGCGATTGCCTGCTTGGTCTCGACGTCGACAATGAGCTTGTCGAAGTCGGTGCGCTGCTCAACACGGGTAGCTTCCACGCGGAAAGTTACCTTCATGACCGGCGAGTAGATCGAGTCGACCGGAATACGGCCGATCTCGGAGTCGCCGGACTTGTTCTGAGCTGCCGAAACGTAGCCACGGCCGCGCTCGATGGTCAGTTCGAGTTCGAACTTGCCCTTCGAGTTCAGTGTGGCAATGTGCAGATCCGGGTTGTGGAATTCGACGCCGGCCGGCGGAGCGATGTCCGCGGCGGTGACGACTCCGGGGCCCTGCTTGCGCAGGTAAGCAACAACCGGCTCATCGTGCTCGGAGGAAACCGAAAGGTTCTTGATGTTCAGGATGATCTCGGTGACATCTTCCTTGACACCCGGAACCGTGGTGAACTCGTGCAGCACGCCATCGATCCGGATGCTGGTTACAGCGGCACCGGGGATGGAGGAGAGCAGGGTACGGCGGAGGGAGTTTCCGAGGGTGTAGCCGAAGCCCGGCTCCAGCGGTTCAATGATGAAACGGGAGCGGTTCTCGGATACAACTTCTTCAGACAGGGTGGGGCGCTGTGCAATGAGCACTTAGGTTTCCTTTCGGCGAGCATCCGCTATATGACGCAACACAGGTGGTGGAAATCGGCTTCGGTTTCCAGCCTGACCAGCCGGGCCATGCCGATGGATGATCGAAACCATCCATAGCAGGCCCGGCCAGTCAGGCAGGGAAGACCTAATTAGACGCGGCGGCGCTTCGGCGGGCGGCAACCGTTGTGGGCGCTGGGGGTGACGTCCTGGATGGAGCCAACCTCGAGGCCAGCGGCCTGAAGCGAACGGATTGCGGTTTCGCGTCCGGATCCCGGGCCCTTGACGAATACGTCAACCTTGCGCAGACCGTGCTCCTGAGCGCGCTTTGCAGCAGCTTCGGCAGCCATCTGGGCAGCGAACGGGGTGGACTTACGGGAGCCCTTGAAGCCAACCTCACCGGCGGAAGCCCATGAGATTACAGCACCGTTCGGGTCCGTGATGGACACGATGGTGTTGTTAAAGGTGCTCTTGATGTGCGCCTGGCCAAGCGCAATATTCTTCTTATCCTTGCGACGCGGCTTACGAACCGCTCCACGAGTCTTCGGGGGCATTGTTTCTCCTACAGAAAGTTATCGGGGGAAAACCGGATCAATCCCGAGGGATTAACGTCCGGCCTTCTTCTTGCCGGCGACGGTGCGCTTCGGGCCCTTGCGGGTACGAGCGTTGGTCTTCGTACGCTGTCCGCGTACGGGCAGGCCCTTGCGGTGGCGCAGGCCTTCGTAGCTGCCGATCTCTACCTTGCGGCGGATGTCAGCGGCTACCTCGCGGCGAAGGTCACCCTCAACCTTGTAGTTGCCTTCAATGTAGTCACGCAGCTGGACCAGCTCGGCGTCAGTCAGGTCCTTGACGCGAACGTCAGCGCTGATGCCTGTGGCAGCCAGGGTTTCGTGTGCACGGGTCTTGCCCACGCCGTAGATGTAAGTAAGCGCAATTTCCAACCGCTTTTCGCGGGGAATGTCTACGCCAGCGAGACGAGCCATAGTGGCAGTACTCCTTGAATAAACCGGAGGTCGTAGGCAGTACACCCACACGTTCAGTGTGGCCCCAGCCTCCGACCGGGGGTTCGCTGACCAGGCTCTGTAATGCAGTCCTGGCACAGCTTGTGCTGCCTTTATTTACTTGCGTGGGCTAGCAGCCCAGGTTTGCCCTTGCGGACGCTGATTCCCGAAAGGGGAATTAGCCCTGGCGCTGCTTGTGGCGCGGGTTCTCGCAGATCACCATGACCCGGCCGTTACGGCGGATCACTTTGCACTTGTCGCAGATCTGCTTGACGCTCGGCTTGACCTTCATGGCGTTCCTTTGCGTGTTTTGCAGTTGATCTGCTGGAGCGGCTTAGGCACTATTGCCTTGCCGCCCAGCAATTTACTTGTAGCGGTAGACGATACGACCACGTGTGAGGTCGTATGGGCTGAGCTCCACCACTACCCGGTCCTCGGGGAGGATTCGAATGTAGTGCTGCCGCATCTTCCCAGAGATGTGTGCGAGAACGACGTGCTTATTGGTGAGCTCAACACGAAACATCGCATTGGGCAGCGCCTCAGTCACAACGCCCTCGATCTCAATGACCCCGTCCTTCTTGGCCATATCCTCCGCTAACTGTTGTTTGCCGCCGTCCTCCAGTTAGGCACCGAAGATCCAGCGGACGTTTTTTGTTTGCTTGGCTCTCTTGGAACCACGACACTAAAAAGGGCGTGGCTGCACAGACAACCAACAAATAACTCTACGCCAATGAAGCCGGAAAGTTAAATCCGTCTATGGTAGCGCACCTACCTCCAGCCGTCACTCCCCCGCTGGGCGGTACACCGGGAATTCACCGGCCGTTGTCGTGACACTTTCCGCCGACGACACGCCGTCGAGTATCGCCAGCCGTACGGCTTCCGCTGCGGCACTTTGGAGCGTTATCAGCGACACTTGCCGTGCTTGCTCACTACTGCGGTCAAGTCCGACGGCGCCGGTCGCCAAGGCGAACACGGTGTCACCGTCCGCCAGAGTATGGGACGGATCCAACGCCCGGGCCAGCCCCGCATGCCCGGCAGATGCAGTCCGCTTGCACTCGGCCACGTCCAAGACAGCATTGGTGGCGATCACCACGAGCGTCGTATTGAGCCCCTGCGGTGGTGCCGCGAACGGCGCATCCGGCTGGTCCTGAGGGCCTGGAGCCCGGCGGCGCGCGTCTAAGGGAGGCACGACCGGGCGCGCAGAGGGCTGCAGGTCCGCAGGGCCAAACACCGGCGTCCCGAGTGCGTTCACCACGGCAAGGGCCCCAACGATCACCCCGCCATCGAGAGTGATGGACGACGTGCCAATGCCGCCCTTGTACTGGCCGCGTGCAACAACGGCCCCAGTCCCGGCACCCACGTTTCCACGCTCGACGGCGGCATGGTCACCGGAGGCGAAAGCCGCGGCGGCCGCCTGGTAGCCCGTGTCCGCGCCGGGTCGCGCCTTCACGTCACCACCCCGCCCGAGGTCGAAGATGGCGGCCGCCGGCACAATCGGCACCACAGTCCCGGGAACAGCGAATCCCCTCTCCTGCTCCTCACACCACAACTGCGCCCCGGTAGCCGAGGCCAAGCCGAACGCGCTGCCACCTGTAAGCACCACGGCATCCACAGTGGAAACCAACGTGGTCGGATCCAGCGCATCGGTCTCATGCGTCCCGGGCCCGCCGCCGCGCACGTCGACAGACCCCACAGTCCCCAGGCGGAAGGACCACGGTCACGCCACTGAGCCACCCGTCGTCGTTCTTCTGCACATGCCCAACCCGTATGCCGGCAACATCGGTGATCGAATTCATGGCTCCATTCTCCACCGCTGGGAGCCAAACGAACTGCCGGTGCGCTGGGCCCCGGCAGCGCGCGTCTAAGGGAGGAACGACCGAGCGCGCAGAGGGGCGCAGCGCGCCGACAGGCGCAGGTGCCAACAAGTGGGAGCCGAGCCTCAAATACGAACAAGCGAGGAACGCGGAGTAAACGGGTTTGGAAGGGTTGAACAACTATCACCTGGGTGGGCCATTTTGGCGCGAACGGGCGGATTTCCTGTGGTGTGCTAGGCCTGTCTCCGCCGTCCCGGTCCGGGAGCTGGCGCCCCACATTGGCCCGAAACCGTTAGTGACCCATGACTACCCGACAGATTCACAGCAGCAGTGCTGCGCCTGCAGGCAGGCCGGATCCACAGCCGCCGGTTCCGGCCGTCGCGACAGGAAAGCCCCTCCAGGACAGGAAGCGCTGGTCCGCCCGAAGCCGCAAGGACTTCCTGGTGTTCCTTGCCATGGCCTTGCCGAACCTAGCCTTGATCGGCACGTTTACCTATTGGCCGTTGATCAACAACATCTACTACTCCACGTTGGATTGGACGCTGGGGTCGGCTTCGGCCACGGTGGTGGGGTTGCAGAACTACGTCACGTTCTTCACTAGCGAGGACGCGTCCAAGGTTCTGGGGACCACCGCGATCTTCACACTAGTGACCGTCGGGGGTTCGATGGTCCTCGGCCTGTTGGTTGCCCTTGCCTTGAACTCCAAAGTCCGCGGCACAACGTTTGCCCGGTCCGCGGTATTTGCGCCCTATGTGCTGTCCGGCGTGGGTGTCGGTCTGGTGTGGCTGTTCATTTTCGACCCTGGCTACGGAGTGCTCGCCTGGGTCCTGCGCGGGCTTGGCCAACAGAGCCCGCAGTGGATTAACGATCCCCAGTTGTCGTTGGTGATGGTCATCATCGTTTACATCTGGAAGAACCTGGGCTATTGCGCCGTGGTTTATCTCGCTGGCCTGCAGTCTTTGCCCCGCGACGTGATGGAAGCTGCGGCGTTGGATGGGGCCAACAGCGCGCGGAGGTTCTTCAACATCTCCATGCCGCTGCTCTCCCCCACCACGTTCTTCTTGCTGATTACCGCCATGCTCAGCTCGTTGCAGGCCTTTGACCTTATCCGGATCATGACTCCGCTCGGCAATGGCACCAGCACGTTGATCTATGAGGCGTACCTGCAGGCGTTCGGCGCTTATAACCGGGCAGGCTATTCTGCGGCGATTTCGGTGATCCTCTTCGCGATCCTGCTGATCATTACTGTTCTTCAACTGCGGTTCGTTGAGCGAAAGGTCCACTACTCATGAGCGCACCGTCACCCGCCGCCGTCGTTGTTTCCCCGCAGGAGACCGCACCGCCTGAGCTGCCCCGTCCGCTCTCGAGGACGAGCCTGCTCCAGACCGTGGCAACCGGCTACGTGCCTCTGATCATCGCTACGTTTGTGGTCTTCCTCCCATTGCTCTGGATGTTGTTGAGTTCGTTCAAGCAACCGGGCGAGATCGTCACCATGGATCTGAAGATCCTGCCGGAGTCACTGAATCTGGAGAACTACGCCACGGCAATGACCACGGTTCCGTTCGCGCAGTTCTTCGCCAACAGCCTGATCGTCACCGTGGTTGGTTCGTCCATCAAAGTAATCCTGGCCATTCTGACCGCCTATGCCTTGGTGTTTGTGCGCTTCCCGTTCAAGAACGTGATCTTCGTGCTGATTTTGGTTGCGCTCATGGTTCCTACCCAGGTGTCCATCCTGCCCAACTACATTCTCATCGCCGGCATGGGCGGCAAAAACACTCTGTGGGGCATCATCCTTCCAGGGCTCGGCACTGCCTTTGGCACTTTCCTATTGCGTCAGCACTTCCTGACCCTGCCGCCGTCGATTCTCGAAGCAGCCGAAATCGACGGCGCGGGCCACTGGCGCCGGCTGTGGCAGATCATCGTGCCGGTCTCCGTGCCATCGATCGCAACGGTGGCGCTGGTGACCGTGGTCAGCGAATGGAACGACTACATCTGGCCGCTCATCATTACTGACCGTCCTGAAACCATGACGCTGCCAGTAGGCCTGACCCTGCTGCAGAACTCCGAAGGAAACGGAGCCGGGTGGGGAGTCCTCATGGCCGGAGCGGTCTTGGTGATCGTCCCCATCCTGCTGGTGTTCGCTGCGCTCCAGCGCTACATCGTTGCCGGGCTGACCCAAGGCAGTGTCACCGGCTGATTTCTCCAACCGCACCATTCGCATCGAAGTAAGTAATTGAGAGGAAGCACCATGCGCACCAACCTTGACCGCCGAAATTTCCTGGGACTGGCAGGCCTCGGCGCCGGAGCCGCGGCCCTCGCCGCATGCGGCGGACCGTCGACGGCGGGTACGGCAGACGCCGTCGACTCCGCCACGATCGACTTCAGCGGAGTAAAGCCCGCAGCTTCCATCGACTTCTGGACCAACCACCCGGGTAAGTCACAGGACGTGGAGAAGTCGATCATCGGGAAGTTCCACGCCAAATTCCCGGACATCAAGGTCAACCTGGTGACGGCGGGCGCCAACTACGAAGAGATCGCCCAGAAGTTCCAGACATCCCAGGCGGCCAAGACGGGCTTGCCGGGATTGGTAGTCCTCTCAGACGTGTGGTGGTTCCGGTATTACTCGAACGGCAGCATCATCCCGATCGATGGCCTGGTGAAGCAGCTGGACATCAAGATTGACGACTTCCAGAAGTCGCTGGTGGATGACTACAAGTATGACGACAGGCAGTGGGCCCTCCCCTACGGCCGGTCCACGCCGTTGTTCTACTACAACAAGGACCATTTCAAGGCAGCAGGCCTCCCGGACCGGGCACCGGCCACTTGGCAGGAGTTTGCTGAGTGGGCCCCGAAACTCAAAGCGACCTCGGGCGCGCAGTACGCCTACATCTACCCTGCCCTGGCGGGCTACGCGGGCTGGACCCTGCAGAACAACCTGTGGGGCTGGGGCGGCAGCTGGTCCAAGGACTGGGACATCACCTGCGATTCTCCTCAGTCGGTGGCCGCGCTGCAGTGGGCCCAAGACTCCATCTACAAAGATGGCTGGGCTGGCGTCTCGTCCAAGGAAGCAGCTGACGACTTCGCCGCAGGCATCACCTCGTCCACTATTTCCTCCACAGGCTCATTGCTCGGCGTTCTGAAGGCGGCAAAGTTCAACGTGGGTGTCGGGTTCCTGCCGGGCGGCCCCGAGGCACCTAGCGGTGTTTGCCCCACAGGCGGTGCAGGCCTTGGCATCCCCAGCGGCATCAGCAAGGAGGAGCAGTTGGCTGCCGCGACGTTCCTCAAGTTCATGACCGAACCGGAGAATACTGCTGCCTTCTCGGCCGCTACCGGCTACATGCCCACTCGGCTCTCGGCTGACATGTCGTCCGTTCTTGCCGCGACTCCGCAAATCAAGACCGCCATGGACCAACTCGCCGTCACCAAGGTTCAAGACAACGCACGCGTATTCCTTCCCGGTGCTGACCAGGAGATGGCCAAGTCAGCGGCCAAGATCCTCACGCAGCAAGGTGACGTCCAGGCAACCATGACGGAGCTGAAGAAGACCCTCGAGGGCATCTACACCAAGGATGTAAAGCCCAAACTGAAGGCATAACTGCTTTCCTGGATGTGAGAAGAGCTGGGCTACTTTGGTAGCCCAGCTCTTCTTTTGCAGGCGTTACGGGATCGGGACAGGCACGACGCCGAGCGACGCCAACTGCTCGGCGCCTCCATCCGGGGCGGACAGGACCCAGATGCCCTTCTCGTGGACGGCCACTGAGTGCTCCCACTGGCAGGATCGCTTCCCGTCCGTGGTGACAACTGTCCAATCGTCGTCAAGGGTGGCCGTCTCGATGCCGCCACGAACCAGCATAGGTTCGATGGCAAGGCACAGGCCTGGCCGGATCTTGGGGCCGCGGTGGCTGGTCCGGTAGTTCAGGACGTCCGGGGCCATGTGCATCTCCGAACCGATGCCATGGCCCACGTAGTCCTCCAGGATGCCCAAAGGCTTTCCCGGCACGGACGACACGTAGTCATCGATCGCATTTCCGATGTCACCCACGAACTTGCCTTGGGCGAGGGCTGCGATCCCCCGCCACATGGCAGCCTCTGTGACGTCGGAGAGCCGCTGGTCTTCCGGATCAGCATTGCCGACGATCACGGTCCTGGCCGAGTCGGAATGCCAGCCGTCAACGATGCAGCCGCCGTCAATGGAGATGATGTCGCCGTCGTTGAGGACCCTGCCGCCGGGGATGCCGTGAACCACTTCCTCATTAACCGAGGTACAGATGGTTGCCGGGAAGCCGTGATAGCCCAGGAAGTTGGACTTCGCTCCGGCGTCGTTGAGGACTGCGGCGAAAACGTCGTCCAGGTCCTTTGTGGTGACGCCCGGCTTGGCCGCCGCAACGGCAGCGTCGAGTGCACGGCCCAGGACAAGGCCCGCCTGGTGCATGGTGCGCATCTGCTCGTTGGTTTTGTATTCAATGCGGGGCTGACCGAACGCCATGATCTCCTCTGGAAGGTTTGCTGTAGAGGCCGATCAGGCCCCATGCTTCAACCATTTTCCCGTACCCGGGGGCGTGGCCGAAATCGAAATGCACCGTGAAAACGAAGAAGGGTGTGTCCCGCACTCACGGTACGGGACACACCCCTCGCTCCAGCGCCGGTTTCCCGACTATGTGGAGAACAAACTAAACGGCCTTGGCCGACTCGATCGCCGTCAGCACACGGTCGGTAACTTCGTCGATACCGCCGATGCCATCAACCTGCGTGAGGATGCCACGCTCGGCGTACTTGGCCACAACTGCCTCGGTCTGCTCGTGGTAGAGATCCAACCGGTGACGGATGACGGCCTCGTTGTCATCCGAACGGCCCGTTTCCTTGGCGCGGCCAAGGAGACGGGTTACCAGCTCTTCGTCGTCGGCGGTCAACTGGAGCACGACGTCGAGCTCCTGCTCACCCTCAGCGAGGATCTGGTCGAGGTAGTCCACCTGCGCGGTGGTGCGCGGGTAACCATCGAGGAGGAAGCCGTTCTCGACATCGCTCTGGCTCAGGCGATCGCGAACCATGTCGTTCGTGACGCTGTCCGGAACGAAGTCCCCGGCGTCCATGTACTTCTTTGCTTCGATGCCCAAAGGGGTTTCGCCCTTCACGTTGGCACGGAAGATGTCGCCGGTGGAGATGGCGACTACGCCGAGGCGCTCGGAAATCCGCTCAGCCTGCGTACCCTTACCCGAACCGGGAGGTCCAATGATCAGCATTCTCGTCATCGCAAAAGCCCTTCGTAGTGACGTTGTTGTAGCTGCGCATCAATCTGCTTGACGGTCTCCAGGCCAACACCCACCATGATCAGGATTGACGTGCCACCAAACGGGAAGTTCTGGTTGGCGTTGATCAGGACGAGTGCAACCAAAGGAATCAACGCCACGAAGCCCAGGTAAAGGGCTCCAGGCAAGGTGATCCTGGAAAGCACGTACTGCAGGTAGTCCGCGGTCGGTTTACCCGCCCGGATGCCCGGAATAAACCCGCCGTACTTCTTCATGTTGTCCGACACTTCTTCAGGGTTGAAGGTGATGGCAACGTAGAAGTAGGTGAAGAACACAATCATGGCGAAATACAGCGCCATGTAGATGGGGTGGTCGCCGCGGGTGAGGTTGTTGTTGATCCACTCAACCCACGGGGCCATCTGCTCCCCTGGCGCAGGCTGGTTGAACTGTGAAATCAGCCCGGGCAGGTAGAGCATTGAGGAGGCGAAGATGACAGGCACGACGCCGGCCATGTTCACCTTGATTGGGATATAGGTGCTGGTGCCACCCACTGTGCGGCGTCCGATCATACGCTTGGCGTACTGAACGGGAACGCGGCGCTGGGACTGCTCCACGAAGACCACCAAGGCCACCGTCAGCAAGCCGACGGCCAGGACCATGAAGAAGGTGCCCGGCCCCTTCGACTCCCAGATGGAGCCCAGCGAGCCGGGGAAGCTTGCAGCGATGGAGGTGAAGATCAGCAGCGACATGCCATTGCCCACACCCTTTTCGGTCACCAGCTCGCCCATCCACATGATGAGGCCGGTTCCGGCCGTCAACGTGATGATGATGAGGATGGTGGTCATGATGCTCTCATCAGGAATGATGGGCAGGTTGCAGCCAGGCAGCAGTTGGCCGGATCGGGCCAGTGACACCAGCGTGGTGGCGTTCAGCAGACCCAAAGCGATGGTGAGGTACCGGGTGTACTGCGTCAACTTCGACTGACCGGAGGAACCCTCTTCGTAGAGCTGCTGGAACCGGGGAATGACCACCCGGAGCAGCTGCACGATGATGCTCGCCGTGATGTAGGGCATGATGCCCAGGGCAAACACTGAAACCTGCAGCAACGCGCCGCCGCTGAACAAGTTCACCAGCTGGTAGATGCCCTGCGAGGTGTCACCGGTGTTCAAGCATTGCTGGACATTCTGGTAGTTCACACCAGGCGAGGGGATGAAAGCTCCCAAGCGGAAGATTGTGATGATTCCCAGCGTGAACAACAACTTGCGTCGCAAATCAGGCGTCCGAAACGCCCGGCCGAATGCGCTTAGCAAGCGTCCTCCTGAGTAGAAAGTACAAGGATGTGATCGGGCTCAACGAAACCCAACAACCGAGTCTAACCGCTTGTGACGCCGTCGGAATAATCGAGAGTCCACAATCACGCAAAAAATCCCGGTATACAGGGCCGAAGCCCCGCATACCGGGATCCTTTTACAACGGGCACTTGCCCCACTGGCTCTTAGAGAGCAGTGGTGCTTCCGCCGGCTGCAGCAATCTTTTCCGAAGCGCTGGAAGAGAATGCGTGGGCGGTAACATCAACCTTGACGGTGATGTCACCGGTGCCCAGCACCTTGACGGGCTGGTTCTTGCGAACGGCACCCTTCTCAACCAAGGACTCGACGGTGACAACGCCACCTTCCGGGAACAGCTCGTTGAGCTTCTCCAGGTTAACAACCTGGAACTCAACCCGGAACGGGTTCTTGAAGCCGCGCAGCTTCGGCAGGCGCATGTGCAGCGGCAGCTGGCCGCCGGCAAAGCCAGCCTTTACCTGGTAGCGGGCCTTCGTACCCTTGGTACCGCGACCAGCGGTCTTACCCTTGGAGCCTTCACCACGACCAACACGGGTCTTGGCGGTTTTGGCACCCGGGGCGGGGCGCAGGTGGTGGACCTTCAGAGCGTGCTGCTTCTCAGCAGTCTCTTCGGCGGTCTTGTTCTCTGCCATTACTTCGCCTCCTCTACATTCACGAGGTGCGGAACCGTGTTGAGCATTCCAACGGTCACGGCATCAGCGTTGCGGACAACGGTGTGTCCGATGCGCTTGAGGCCGAGGGACCGAAGGGTGGCCTTCTGGTTCTGCTTGGCGCCAATGACGCCCTTGATCTGGGTGATCTCCAACTTGGCGTCGGAGGGAGTCAGGTTCTTAGCCATGACTAAACACCTGCCTTTTGGTTCTGGAGCGCGCGCACCAGAGCAGCAGGAGCAACCTCGTCCAGCGGCAGGCCACGGCGGGCAGCCACGGAAGCGGGCTCTTCGAGCTGCTTCAGAGCGGCAACAGTCGCGTGAACGATGTTGATCGCGTTTGAGGAACCGAGCGACTTGGAGAGGATGTCGTGGATACCCACGCACTCCAATACCGCGCGGACCGGACCACCGGCGATAACACCGGTACCGGCGGAAGCCGGACGCAGCAGGACTACACCTGCAGCGGCCTCACCCTGCACACGGTGCGGGATGGTGCTGCCAACGCGGGGAACGCGGAAGAAGGACTTCTTGGCCTCTTCAACGCCCTTTGCGATAGCCGCGGGAACTTCCTTGGCCTTGCCGTAGCCGACGCCGACCATACCGTTGCCGTCACCGACGACGACGAGAGCGGTGAAGCTGAAGCGACGACCACCCTTGACGACCTTGGCAACGCGGTTGATGGTGACAACGCGCTCTACGAACTGGCTCTTCTCAGCCTCACGACCGCCGTCGCGGCCACCACGGCCACCACGGTCGCCGCGGCCTTGGCCACGGTCGCCGCGCTCGCCACGACGTCCGCCGCGGCGGTCATCGGTAGCGGGTGCGGTCTCAGTTGCTTCAGCAGCTACAGCTTCAGTCACCTGAACGTCCTTTTCGTTATTTTCAACGGTCACAGTGCCAGCCCACCTTCGCGAGCACCGTCAGCGACGGCGGCGATACGGCCGTGGTACTTGTTACCGCCACGGTCGAAGACAACAGCTTCGACGCCTGCAGCCTTGGCACGCTCGGCAACGAGCTCGCCAACGCGCTTGGCCTTGGCAGTCTTGTCACCGTCGAATGCACGAAGGTCCGCTTCCAAAGTGGAAGCGAAAGCCACTGTTACACCCTTGCTGTCATCGACAACCTGGACGAACATGTGACGTGCAGAGCGGTTAACAACCATACGAGGACGTACAGCCGTACCAGTGATGCGCTTGCGGATACGAAGCTGGCGACGGCTGCGGGCAGCCGACTTGCTCTTGTTCGTACGCTTCTTGTTAATTGCGATGGCCATGGTTTACTTACCAGCCTTTCCGACCTTGCGGCGGATGACTTCGCCGGCGTAACGGACACCCTTGCCCTTGTAGGGGTCAGGCTTGCGCAGCTTGCGAATGTTGGCAGCAACCTCGCCGACCTGCTGCTTGTTGATACCCGCAACAGAGAGCTTGGTCGGACCCTCTACTACGAAGGTGATGCCTTCGGGTGCAGAGACGTTAACCGGGTGGCTGTAGCCCAGAGCGAACTCCAGGTCAGAACCCTTGGCCTGAACGCGGTAACCAGTACCAACGATTTCAAGCTTCTTCTCGTAGCCCTCGGTAACGCCCTGGATCATGTTGGCGATCAGGGTGCGGGTCAGGCCGTGCAGCGAACGCGAGTTGCGCTCATCGTTCGGGCGGGTGACCGTGAGAGTGTTTTCTTCCTGGGTAACCTCGATCGGGCTGGCCACAGTGTGGCTCAGCTCGCCTTTGGCACCTTTGACGCTGATGACGGAGCCATCGAGCTTGACCTCAACTCCGGCAGGAACGGTGATGGGGAGACGTCCAATACGTGACATTATTCTCTTCCTTTCCCGTTACCAGACGTACGCGAGGACTTCGCCGCCCACGCCCTTCTTGCCGGCCTGCTTGTCAGTCAGGAGGCCGGAAGAGGTGGACAGGATTGCGATACCCAGGCCACCCAGCACGTGCGGCAGGTTGGTGGACTTCGCGTAAACGCGGAGGCCCGGCTTGGAGATGCGGCGGACGCCAGCGATGGAACGCTCGCGGTTCGGACCGAACTTCAGGTCGAGGGTCAGCTTCTTGCCAACCTCGGCGTCTTCTTCCTTCCAGCCGGCAATGTAGCCTTCTGCCTTCAGGATGTCAGCAACGCGTGCCTTCAGTTTGCTGTACGGCATGGACACGGTGTCGTGGTATGCCGAGTTTGCATTGCGCAGACGCGTGAGCATGTCTGCGACAGGATCTGTCATAGTCATTTGGGCTATAGCCCTTCCTCGTACCGGTTTCCGCTGCGCCTGCTCCCAGGAGCCTGCGCGGACGGACCTGTCACGTAGTTAGTTTTCGGTCTTGAACGGGAAGCCAAGCGCCTTGAGCAGCGCGCGGCCTTCGTCATCGGTCTTGGCGGTGGTGACGACCGTGATGTCCATACCGCGAACGCGGTCGATGGAGTCCTGGTCGATTTCGTGGAACATAACCTGCTCGGTCAGACCGAAGGTGTAGTTGCCCTTGCCATCAAACTGCTTGCCGTTGAGGCCGCGGAAGTCGCGGATACGCGGCAGAGCCAGCGAAACCAGACGGTCCACGAATTCCCACATGCGGTCTCCACGCAGAGTTGCGTGTGCACCGATGGGCATGCCTTCGCGCAGCTTGAACTGTGCGATCGACTTGCGGGCCTTGGTTACCTGCGGCTTCTGGCCGGTGATCAGGGTGAGGTCGCGGACAGCGCCGTCGATCAGCTTGGAGTCCTTGGCGGCATCTCCAACACCCATGTTCACTACAACCTTCACCAGGCGGGGAACCTGGTTCACGTTCGCGTAGCTGAATTCGTCCTGCAGGGACTTCTTGATGGTCTCTGCGTACTTCGTCTTCAGACGCGGAACGATCTTTACTGGAGTCTCGAGAGTCTCAGTCATTAGATGTCCTTCCCGGTGGCCTTGGACACGCGGATACGGACGGTCTTGGTAGCGCCATCCTTCTCAACGGTGTCGAGACGGAAACCAACACGGGTCGGCTTCTTGGTGGACGGGTCAACCAAAGCAACGTTGGATACGTGGATCGGGGCTTCAACAACCTCGATGCCACCGGTCTTGGTGCCGCGCTGCGACTGACCGACCTTGCTGTGCTTGGTGACGCGGTTGATTCCCTCTACCAGCACGCGGTTGGTGTCGGTGAATACGCGCAGGACCTTGCCCTGCTTGCCGCGGTCGCCGCCACGTTCCTGCTTGGCGCCGGTGATGACCTGAACGAGGTCACCCTTCTTGATTTTTTTAGCCATGGACTAAAGCACCTCCGGGGCCAGCGAAACGATCTTCATGAACTTCTTGTCGCGAAGTTCACGACCAACCGGGCCGAAGATACGGGTACCGCGGGGGTCACCGTCATTCTTCAGGATCACAGCTGCGTTTTCGTCAAACTTGATATAGGAACCGTCCGCACGGCGGCGTTCCTTCTTGGTACGGACGATGACCGCCTTGACGACGTCGCCCTTCTTTACGTTTCCGCCGGGAATAGCGTCCTTGACGGTAGCGACGATGACGTCGCCAATGCCTGCGTAGCGACGACCAGATCCACCGAGAACGCGAATGGTAAGGATTTCCTTAGCACCCGTGTTGTCGGCGACCTTGAGTCGCGACTCCTGCTGAATCAATTTTTACTCCTTGCGTCGCGCCGGTTCTCAGACCGAAATCTTGCATACGGAATGAGCCTTGCGGAACGGTTGATCGGGGTGTCTCTTGACCTGCCTGGATTTTGCCAGTACAGGCCTAAACGCCCGTGCCACAAGCATCAGCTTCCCTTGCAGAAAACTCTGCGCGGGGCAGTATGCAGCGGCACGATTGTTTACGAGGTAGTGGACGACGCACAAGTGGCGCCATACAAACTCAATATCCTAGCATATTTACGGCCTGAAACCGAAACGGCTGGAGAAGCGGAAAGGCCCGCATTCCCAAGGGAATGCGGGCCTCTCCAGTGAATCACTGCCAGGCGTGCCCGGCGTTGGATTTACTTGGCCTTTTCGAGGATCTCCACCAGACGCCACCGCTTGGTAGCGGAAAGCGGGCGGGTCTCAGAGATGAGAACGAGGTCGCCGATGCCGGCGGTGTTCTCTTCGTCGTGAGCCTTGATCTTCGAGGTGCGGCGAATAACCTTGCCGTACAGAGCGTGCTTCACGCGGTCTTCAACCTGAACAACGATGGTCTTTTCCATCTTGTCAGAGACAACGTAGCCGCGACGCGTCTTACGGTAACCGCGCTGTTCAGCGCTGGCTGCTGCTTCCGTCACAGTTTCCTTCTCGCTCACTTGGCGTCCTCTCCAGCTTCAACCTCGGCCTTTTCAGCCTTGGCAGCCTTCTTGGACTTCTTTTCTTCCTTGGCTTCCACAACCGGTGCGGCAACCTCGGCACGAATGCCCAGCTCGCGCTCACGGAGAACGGTGTAGATGCGTGCGATGTCCTTCTTTACCGCACGCAGGCGACCGTGGTTCTCCAGCTGTCCGGTGGCGGACTGGAAACGCAGGTTGAACAGCTCTTCCTTGGACTTGCGGAGTTCTTCAACGAGACGCTCGTTGTCGAAACCGTCCAGCTGTGCGGGTGCGAGATCCTTCGACCCTACTGCCATTTCTATTCACCACCTTCGCGACGCACAATGCGTGCCTTCAACGGGAGCTTGTGGATTGCCAGGCGCAGGGCCTCGCGAGCTACCTCTTCATTGACACCGGAGAGTTCGAAGAGAACCCGGCCCGGCTTGACGTTTGCGACCCACCATTCCGGAGAACCCTTACCGGAACCCATGCGGGTTTCAGCAGGCTTCTTCGTCAGCGGACGGTCCGGGTAGATGTTGATCCAGACCTTACCGCCACGCTTGATGTGGCGGGTCATCGCGATACGAGCGGACTCGATCTGACGGTTGGTTACGTATGCCGGGCTGAGAGCCTGGATACCGTACTCACCGAAGCTGACCTTGGTGCCGCCCGTTGCAGCGCCGGAACGACCCGGGTGGTGCTGCTTACGGTGCTTGACTCGACGTGGGATAAGCATTTAAGCCTGTCCTCCTTCTGCTGCCGGAGCAGCAGCTTCAGCGGCCGGTGCTTCAACGGCAGCGGGTGCTGCCTCAGCTGCCGGACGGTCGTTACGACGACGGCGGTCGCCACCCGGGCGGCCCGGACGGTCTCCTGCACGGCCACGGGACGGAGCAGCAGCTGCCTGCTGAGCCAGTTCCTTGGCAGTTACGTCACCCTTGTAGATCCAAACCTTCACACCGATACGGCCGAAGGTGGTCTTGGCTTCGTAGAAGCCGTAGTCGATGTTCGCGCGGAGGGTGTGCAGGGGCACACGGCCTTCGCGGTAGAACTCCGAGCGGGACATTTCTGCGCCACCCAGACGACCCGAGCAAGCAACACGGATACCCTTGGCACCCGCACGCTGTGCGGACTGCATGGCCTTCTTCATCGCACGGCGGAAAGCCACGCGGGAAGTCAGCTGCTCAGCGATGCCCTGGGCAACAAGCTGTGCTTCCATCTCGGGGTTCTTGACCTCGAGGATGTTCAGCTGAACCTGCTTGCCGGTGAGCTTTTCGAGCTCGCCGCGGATGCGGTCTGCTTCAGCGCCGCGGCGGCCGATAACGATACCCGGGCGTGCCGTGTGGATATCCACGCGGACACGGTCACGGGTGCGCTCGATCTCGACCTTGGCGATGCCGGCGCGCTCCATGCCGGTGGACATGAGCTGACGGATCTTGATGTCCTCGCGGACGAAGTCCTTGTAGCGCTGTCCGGGCTTGGTGCTGTCAGCGAACCAGTGCGAAACGTGGTCGGTGGTGATGCCGAGTCGGAACCCGTGCGGGTTAACTTTCTGTCCCACTTAGCGAGCCTCCTCTTTCTCCGGGGTTGCGACAACCAGCGTGATGTGGCTGGTCCGCTTCCTAATGCGGTAGGCGCGGCCCTGGGCACGCGGCTGGAACCGCTTCATGGTCGGGCCTTCATCAACGAATGCTTCGGTGATGATGAGGTCGCTGTCGTCGAATGCAACGCCGTCACGGTCCGCGAGGACACGTGCGTTGGCCATTGCCGACTGAAGTACCTTGAATACCGGCTCCGAAGCTGCCTGGGGGGCAAACTTCAGAATTGCCAGAGCCTCATTCGCTTGCTTACCACGAACAAGGTTGACGACGCGCCGGGCCTTCATAGGCGTTACGCGGATGTGACGCGCAATAGCCTTGGCTTCCATTGCTTTCCTTCTCTCGTCTAAGACGTAAGGTCAGGCGCCTAGCGGCGCTTGCCCTTACGGTCGTCCTTAACATGGCCGCGGAATGTCCGCGTGGGAGCGAATTCGCCGAGCTTGTGCCCGACCATCGACTCTGTGACAAACACCGGAATGTGCTTGCGTCCGTCGTGTACGGCGATCGTGTGCCCGAGCATGTCGGGGATGATCATCGAACGGCGGGACCAGGTCTTAATGACGTTCTTGGTGCCCTTATCGTTTTCCCGTGCGACCTTCACAAAGAGGTGCTGGTCAACGAAAGGACCTTTTTTCAGGCTGCGTGGCATGTGTCCAGGCTCCTATCGCTTGTTCTTGCCAGTACGGCGGCGACGAACAATAAGCTTGTCGCTCTCTTTGTTCGGACGGCGGGTGCGGCCTTCGGGCTTGCCGTTCGGGTTAACCGGGTGACGTCCACCGGAAGTCTTACCTTCACCACCACCGTGCGGGTGGTCAACCGGGTTCATGGCTACACCACGGACGGTCGGGCGAACGCCCTTCCAGCGCATACGGCCGGCCTTGCCCCAGTTGATGTTCGACTGCTCGGCGTTGCCGACCTCGCCGACGGTTGCGCGGCAGCGCACGTCAACGTTGCGGATTTCGCCGGAGGGCAGACGCAACTGTGCGAAGCGGCCTTCCTTGGCAACGAGCTGTACCGACGCACCTGCGGAACGTGCCATCTTGGCGCCGCCACCCGGACGCAGTTCAACTGCGTGGATTACGGTACCAACCGGGATGTTGCGCAGCGGCAGGTTGTTGCCCGGCTTGATGTCAGCGTCAGGACCAGCCTCGACGAAGTCACCCTGGGACAGCTTGTTAGGAGCGATGATGTAACGCTTGGTGCCATCAACGTAGTGCAGGAGTGCGATGCGAGCCGTACGGTTCGGGTCGTACTCGATTTCGGCAACGCGGGCGTTGATGCCGTCCTTGTCGTGACGACGGAAGTCGATCAGACGGTACTGGCGCTTGTGCCCACCACCCTTGTGACGGGTGGTGATCTTACCGGAGTTGTTACGGCCGCCTGTTTTGTGCAGCGGACGCAGCAACGACTTTTCCGGAGTCGATCGCGTGATTTCAGCGAAGTCGGCTACGCTCGAGCCACGACGGCCCGGGGTAGTCGGCTTGTATTTACGGATTCCCATAATTTATTTCCTCGTTAAAGTGGTCTCCGCTACGCGAGCGGACCGCCGAAGATGTCGATTGTGCCTTCTTTGAGGGTGACAATTGCACGCTTGGTGCTCTTGCGCTGTCCCCAGCCGAATTTGGTGCGCTTGCGCTTACCGGCACGGTTGATGGTGTTGATCGAGTCAACCTTGACCGAGAAGATCTTCTCAACGGCCAATTTGATCTCGGTCTTGTTCGAGCGAGGGTCCACCAGGAAGGTGTACTTGCCTTCGTCGATCAGACCGTAGCTCTTTTCCGAAACGACGGGTGCAAGCACGACGTCGCGCGGGTCCTTGATGGTGGTTACGCTCACTTGGAGGCCTCCTCGTTCTTGGCCTTGTCAGCGACGAACGCCTCGAAAGCAGCCTTGGTGAAGACCACGTCGTCGGAGATGAGTACGTCGTAGGTGTTCAACTGGTCTGCGTACAGAACGTGAATACCTTCGAGGTTGCGCACGGAGAGTGCAGCAACATCGTTGGCGCGCTCGATTACGACGAGCAGGTTCTTGCGCTCGGAGACTGCACGCAGCGAAGCCAGTGCTTCCTTGGCGGACGGCTTGGTGCCGGCTACCAGTTCAGCGATGACGTGGATGCGGCCGTTGCGGGCGCGGTCAGACAGGGCGCCGCGGAGTGCAGCAGCCTTCATCTTCTTGGGGGTGCGCTGGCTGTAGTCACGAGGGGTCGGACCGTGGACAACGCCACCGCCGGTCATGTGAGGAGCACGGATGGAACCCTGACGGGCGCGGCCGGTACCCTTCTGCTTGAACGGCTTGCGACCTGCACCGGAAACCTCGGCGCGGGTCTTCGTCTTGTGGGTACCCTGGCGTGCAGCAGCGAGCTGTGCGACGACGACCTGGTGCAACAACGGCACGTTGGTCTGGACGTCGAAGATCTCTGCAGGCAGGTCTACCTTGACAGTGCTAGTCATTTAACTAGGCTCCCTTCACGGCGGTGCGTACGAGTACGACCTGGCCGCGGGCACCGGGAACGGCACCCTTGATAAGGAGCAGCGACTTCTCAGCGTCAATGGCGTGAACCGTGAGGTTCAGCGTGGTGTGACGCTCGGCGCCCATGCGGCCGGCCATTTTCAGGCCCTTGAAGACGCGGCTCGGGGTGGATGCGCCACCGATGGAGCCAGGCTTACGGTGGTTCTTGTGGGCACCGTGGGAAGCGCCAACGCCGTGGAAGCCGTGACGCTTCATAACACCGGCAAAGCCCTTACCCTTGGAGGTGCCGACGACGTCGATCTTCTGGCCGGCTTCGAAGATCTCAACAGAGAGCTCCTGGCCCAGCTCGTAGGATGCGGCGTCTGCGGTACGCAGTTCGACGACGTGGCGGCGAGGAGTTACGCCAGCCTTTTCAAAGTGACCAGCCAGCGGCTTGGTGACCTTGCGGGGGTCGATCTGGCCGTAGCCGATCTGTACGGCGACGTAGCCATCTACCTCTGCGTTGCGCAGCTGGGTGATGACGTTCGAGTCAGCCTGGACAACAGTTACCGGGATGAGCTTGTTGTTCTCGTCCCAGACCTGGGTCATGCCGAGCTTCGTGCCCAGCAGGCCCTTTACGTTACGGGTTGCGGTCATAGTCTCTCAGCACCTCCCTAGAGCTTGATTTCGATGTTCACGTCGGCGGGCAGGTCGAGACGCATAAGCGAGTCAACAGCCTTCGGCGTGGGGTCGATGATGTCGATCAGACGCTTGTGAGTACGCATTTCGAAGTGCTCACGGCTGTCCTTGTACTTGTGAGGAGAGCGAATAACGCAGTAAACGTTCTTCTCCGTCGGCAGCGGCACCGGGCCGACTACCGTTGCGCCTGCGCGCGTGACCGTCTCAACGATCTTCCGCGCTGAAACATCAATGACCTCGTGGTCATATGACTTCAGCCGGATGCGGATTTTTTGTCCCGCCATGTCGCCTGACTCTCTTTCAGCTAGTGCTGCTCTAGTTAGGGCTGCTCTGTTTACTTACCTGTTGATGTGGCCGCCGAAGCGTTTGAGGATTTACCACCACACGCCGCACAAGCTGAATCCGGAGCAATCCGGGTTCCTCACCTTGTCGGCGCACCGACCCCCGCGGTCGGGCGTGTCGCGATTTCCACGCAAACTCGACCGCAATCATGGGGTTCAGGGTTATGTTTGGGCTTCAGCCTGGACCCTGACACCCGGCATTATCCGGATCGGGACACGAAGAAGCGCTTGAACAACTCAACCAGTATGGCGGAAATATGGTGTAAAGGCCAATCGACCCTGAGGAGCCATTGCCCGGCCCCCATCCAGTGAGGATGATTGGGTCATGACCGCCCAGGATTCAGGCTCCGTGGAAGATCTCGCCGCCCGCCTCCGCCCGGGATTCACGCTGGGTGTGGCGGCTGCCGCCTTCCAGATTGAGGGTTCGCTGACCGCTGACGGACGCGGGCCGTCGGGCTGGGATGCGTTCTCCGAAAAGCCTGGAGCAATAGTCGACGGCGGCTCCCCCACTGTGGCGTGCGACCACTATAACCGCTCGGATGAAGACATCGCCCTGATGCAGGAGCTCGGAGTAGATTCGTACCGCTTCTCGCTCTCGTGGCCGCGCATCCAACCTGGAGGCAAAGGCGCAGTCAACCAGCGGGGGCTGGACTTCTATGATCGCCTGATCGACAAACTCCTGGCGGCAGAAATTTCCCCCATGGCCACGTTGTACCACTGGGATACCCCGTTGGAGTTGGAGCATGCCGGGGGGTGGATGAACAGGGACACTGCCGAACGTTTCGCAGTCTATTGCCAAGCCGCTGCCGAGCGCTTTGGTGACCGTGTTGGGCACTGGGTCACCATGAACGAACCTGTGTCAGTCACCGTGCAGGGGTACTCCCTGGGAGTACACGCCCCAGGCCGGCAACTGCTGTTCGACTCACTGCCTGCGGCGCATCATCAATTGCTGGGACATGGGCTCGCAGTCCAGGCTCTCCGAAGCGCCGGCGTCAAGGGACAGATCGGCGTGTCCAACATGCACTGCCCCGTCGAACCCGCCAGCAACGGTCTTGGCGACCGACTGATGGCGCAGGCGCTGGACCTAATCCTCAACCGTATCTATGCCGACGCGATACTGCTTGGCCAATACCCCAAGCCACCCTTGCCTATGAAACCGTGGTTCCGATCCTTGGGCACGATTCACGACGGTGACCTTGAACTGATCAGCCAACCGCTGGACTTCTATGGGCTCAACTACTACTACCCGGTGAAGGTGGCGGCGGGCCCCGGGCCGGCGGAGATCCCCACTGGAAGGTCGCCGGAGATGACCAAGGTTCCTTTCCACTTGGCCGCCTACCAGGAGTACGAGACCACTGGGTTCGGCTGGCCGGTTGCACCGGAGTACCTGGCGTTGATGCTACGCGAAATGAAGGACCGGTACGGGGAGGCGCTTCCCCCCATTTACATCACGGAAGGGGGAGCCAGTTTTCCTGAACCTGCCCACGTTGAAGGACCTGTCCAGGACACCAACCGCATCACCTACCTGGCTGAACATTTGGGCCATGCACTGACAGCAACGGGCCCTGGCGGCATCGCTGAGGATGTGGATCTTCGCGGGTACTACGTGTGGACCTTGCTGGACAATTTTGAGTGGGCGGCGGGCTACTCGCAGCGATTCGGCCTGATCCATGTGGACTTCGAGACCCTGGAAAGGACGCCCAAGGATTCGTTCTACTGGTACCGGTCGCTGGGCCGCGCACGCCACCGGCACTTGTAGCCCGCATGGGTTAAGTCAGGCCGATTGGAACGGCGCCTTACTTGTTCTTGTTGGCGCGTCGAATCCTCTTGGCGCGCTCGATCTCGCTCTTAAAGTTCTTTCGGCCCCACAACACGCCGCCGCCAATAGCTGCAATGACTGCCAGGAAGATCAGGAATTCCATGGTGCGCTCCTCTCCGTAGACTGCAACATTATCGGATTCCGTCATGGGTCCGCGCAGGAGGGGCATCGCTCGGTTCTCCGGCCTGGCCCGGCCCGCCGGTATTACTTGGCGGCTTCCGGTTCAATCGCCACACAGCCAGCACGATCAACGCCAGGGCAACAAGGGCAAGCATGGCAAAGGCATAGGACCGCAGCGCCCACATGACGCTAAGCGCTACGGCAATGGCACCCCACCACACCAGCACTCGTTCAGCCAGGAGCAAGCCGGCGGCCAGCAGCAGGACATGTGCCACAAGGACGTACAGTTGCTGCGACGACGTACCGCCGAAGATGGTCCCCAGGGACGTAAGAGACAGCGCGCCGGCTGCAAGGCAAAGTCGAAGCAGGACATCCGTCCGCTGCCCCTTGACCGTCCCCTGCCCCTCTAAATAGCGCAGCCCTGCTATTACGGCTCCCGCTGCAACATACCACTGTGCGGCCCAGAACCAATCAGGCCTGGACCCGTCCACAAAAAGCACCGCCCGTTGGAGGGCTGCAACAGAGACCAGCCCCGCAATCTCCGCTGCCACCCATTTGCCGTGCGGCACCTCAAGCACCACCAGCACCCCGGATGCGACCACCAGGATGAAGCCCAGCATGGATGTTTCGTCATGCCCCAGCCCCACCGCTGCGGATGAAGCAACCGCCAAGGCGGCTGCGGCAGCCAGCGAGTTCCGCCTCCAGTCTTCCCCGCTGATAACGGGTCCGCCGAACATCTTCAGTGCATAAAGGAGCACGGCGGTCCCGACTCCGCCAATGAGCCAAGCAGCGTAGTCGCTCCAGACGCCCGCAGGCATACCTTGCAGCAAACCGTCGACGGCGGGAATCGCCCCTACCAGCACTGCCGGAGCAGCTGCCGCGTACAGAGACGGCATTCGTTCAAAGTGCGAGGCCGCGAACAGAACACAAGCCAGCACCACCACAGACAGCCCGGTCAGGGAGAAGGAAACGCCCAACGTCAATATGCCGCCAGCAACTGTGAACGTCATGGCTGAGATGAACCAGAACCACCGCTCTGTAACACCCCTGACTGCACCGGCAGGCATCTTTTCCGGCCGGAACACGGCCCGAGCAGCAACCATGCCGACAGCCAGCGCGAGCAGGACAACGGGTACTTGGGACTTGTCCAGCAGTGGTTGGTGCAGCCACGTGGATATAGGGAACATGAGCGCGGGCCCGGCGGCGATGACAGCCGCCCCTATGGCGGCGACACCGAAGTATTGGGATCCGAGTGCACCGAGTACGCGCCAGGCGACCGCAGCGGAAGCCGGGACCAAGGCCAACTGAAGCAGCAACACCCAGCGGCCTCCGCCGTCGTAATCTCCTGCGAGCAAGTAGGCGAACGGCAGCAAGAGTTGGGCACTCAAGGTGAGCTGAACGGTTGCCTGTTGGAAGGCGACATCCACGCCACGCCTGCGCAGGACCAAGGTGAACACATGCTGCAACGCAAGCACCAGTGCCAGGCTGATGTGAACCGCTGCGGGCGAATCCGTGACATCACCGACCGTTACAGCGATGAAGGCGCCCGCAAGCACCCGGACGCCAAGCAGGTAAGCACCCCGGGTCAAACGGTCGCGTACCACGCCCATCATGAAACCGCTGTAGGCCGCAAAGATGCCAAGCATAATTTCGACGTCCCGGATATTCCCCAGCCGAGGAGCCAGGAGGAGCACAAATGCAACGGGGGCGAAGATCCACGCTGTGGAGTGACTTCGGAGAACCGCACTGACCAGGACGGCAGCAACGGCAGTTGCTACCGTGGCAAAACCCGGCTGCCAGCTGTCCCGGACGCTCCACGCTCCCCACGCGGTGGTGACAGTAAGGAAGGTGGTAGCCGCGGCCATGACGGCAACCACGGCACCGGCATCGACCACGGAAGCACGAGGGTAGCTGCGTCGGTTGCCCGCATGCAGGGGAAGAACCAACTGGAGCGCAGCAGCCATCACGACCACAAGTCCAATAGCGGGAATTTCACCTGCGAGGCGAATGCTCCAGCCGTCGCGCATTGCGTCTCCGTAGGCTGATGCTGCCAACACTGTGCCAGCTGCACGGGCCAGCCACCAATAGCACTGCCTGTGGAAGGACGGGGAAACCCGGAGGGCCGTGACCACAAGGTAGGCAAGCAACGCCAGCAGGACAGCATCTCCCAGCGTCCAGGACACGAATGCTGCTGCCATGCCGCCAGAAAGAACCGCAGTTGCCGGGGCGATTACCTCAGCCACCGTTGGGCGCCACGCAACCACGCCACCTGGCACCCGATGAGTTCCCGGAAACATCAGGAGGCCCGAGACCAAGCCCGCCGACAAGACGAGCAGAACAGCTGCAGCCACTACCGGGCGTCCGGCGCCGTCATCGAACACCGGGAGGACAAGAAGCCCTGCCGCGGCGGCACCGCCGAAGCCGGCCACAGAAGCTTGCGGGGCCACCAGACGGACTCCCCCACGTTCAAGCCCGGCGCTCACAAATTGCTGCACAGCGGCCACGGCCACTAGCGCTATCAGGGAGTAAGCAGTCCTGTCCGGGTTTCCGGTCATCATGCCTGCCACACCGGCGGGCACTGCCAGGGTGAGTGCGATCCGTCCCGCAAGAATCAAGTACTGGCGGGAAGCAACCGGTCCAACCGTTGCCCGCACGAACCAGTAAAGCGCGGCTGAAGCCAAGAGTGCCGCGACGGTCCATGCACCCAGCAGGCCTCCGAGCGCACCGCCCACCCCGAGCACCACGGCCGGGGCGAACTCAATGCCTTGGCCCAGTTTCCAACCAACCACCATGGCAGTCAGCATTGTTAGGGACAGCGGAACAAAGTTGGGAAGGTCGAATGCCCCGAACTGCAGCACAACAGTGAGTATGGCCGCGGTGATCAGTTGCAGGGCCAAACAGGAGATGGCGTCGTTCCACCAGAAGCGCGGCAACAAGTTCCTGCCGCCGAAGGCAACGGCCAGGGATTGAACACTGAGGCAGACTATCGCTGCCAACATCACGGAGCTCACGTCAGCGGTGATATCCCACACCACCCCGAGGACAGCCAGTGTCAGCGCAGCCCTGGCAGCATAAAGATGCTGCATCCTGTACCGGACCCGCGGCACGAAGAACATAACAGCGAAGTAGATGCCGCACATCAACATCACCCGGGCGTACTCCCCCTTCGACAAGAGCTGCGGAGTGAAGGTCACAGCAACGGCCACGAGGGGAACCAAGGAGGGATGCAGCACCATCAGCGGACGGACATACAACGGAGGAAGCCACTTGGGACGCAGCAAGGAAACAACAGTAAGGAGAATGGCCACGCCGATGAGTGCCGTGAAGTACCAGACCAAGGCGCCCCCAAGAACGGAGACACCGGACCACGCCGTTGAAACGACGAAACTAAGGGAAAGGAAGGCCAGGACTTTGTTGTCCAGCTTCACTGCTGTGTAGGCATAAACGGCCGTGCCCAACAACGATGTGACCAGCCAGGCAGCAGGACCGTTGTGGAGAACGAAGTTGTACATGGCCAAGCCGGTGACGGGGATGAGTGCCAGGCCGGTTCCGACGAAGGCAACCGCGGCTGGTCGCAGGCGGGGAACCCGGGAATGGATCACCATGCCAGAGACGTAGAACAAAGCAGTGATGAACCAAATACCCACGAAGCGGAAAAGTGCAGGAAGGCTCGTGCCCACGAACAAGGCCCCTGCAGCTACCAACAGGAGGCTGGCCACGTAGAGGGTGACGTTGATGTTTTGCTGGTCACGCTTCGCCTTGCGGGCAGCGGCGGCTTCGGGAGTTTCCCGCACGACCGGCGGCTGCTGAGCAAGGAAAGCCGCCTGCGATTGAGGGACAGGTTGCCGTGGTACGGCCTGCTGCGGAACGGTCTGCCGCGGTGAATACGGGACTGCCGGGCTGACGGGCTGCGGAGTAGGCGGCTGGAAATGCTGCGCTTGGTTCGGCAAGGGGTTCTGGACAGGTGGTGCTGGCATGGAGGGCTGGGCCGGCAAGCCGGTGGCCGACTGCCTGTACGGCGGAGCCACTGGCGGGCTCACAGGGGAAGCAACGACTGTCATGGTCGAAGGTCTGTCCGCACCCTCCCCCTTGGCCTCCGCGTCCCGCCAACCAGCCAGGTGGCCGGCGAGGTAGCCCGCTTGATAGGCGGCTTGGTCCGGGGCGGAATCGGACGAAGTCCCTCGGCGCCCCTTAGCCAAACCGACCGCAAAGCCAACCCCGCCAACGATGACAATGAGCAGCAGTATGAGGAATGCAGTCATGGAAGCTCCTAGGTTGCGCCGGACGCAGCAGCTGCACTGCCTTCATCCATTCGATAGAGTAACTATAGCAAAAAGAACCCCACCGCCGTAGCGGTGGGGTTCTCTTAGCTAACTACCGGCTGGGCCGGAGCGTCACCGATCTACAAGTAGAGACTACTTGATGATGCTGGTGACACGTCCCGAACCAACGGTGCGGCCGCCTTCGCGGATAGCGAAGCCGAGGCCCTCTTCCATAGCGATCGGCTGGATGAGCGCAACGGTCATCTCAGTGTTGTCGCCAGGCATAACCATTTCCGTGCCTTCCGGCAGGGTGATAACGCCGGTTACGTCCGTGGTACGGAAGTAGAACTGCGGGCGGTAGTTGGAGTAGAACGGGTTGTGACGTCCGCCTTCGTCCTTGGAAAGGATGTAGACGTTAGCCTCGAAGTCGGTGTGCGGGGTGATGGAACCCGGCTTGACGACAACCTGGCCACGCTCGACATCGTCGCGCTTCAGACCGCGGAGCAGGAGGCCACAGTTCTCGCCGGCCCATGCTTCGTCGAGCTGCTTGTGGAACATCTCGATACCGGTAACCGTGGTCTTCTGGATCGGGCGGATGCCGACGATCTCAACCTCGGAGTTGATGGCGAGGGTTCCACGCTCGGCGCGGCCCGTAACAACGGTGCCACGACCGGTGATCGTGAAGACGTCTTCGATCGGCATCAGGAACGGCTTGTCGCGGTCACGTACGGGGTCCGGAACGGACTCGTCGACAGCTGCCATCAGGTCCTGGACGGACTTGACCCAAACCGGGTCGCCTTCCAGGGCCTTGAGACCGGAAACGCGAACAACCGGAGCCTCATCGCCATCGAAGCCCTGCGAGCTCAGGAGCTCACGAACTTCCATTTCGACGAGGTCGAGGAGTTCTTCGTCATCAACCATGTCGGACTTGTTCAGTGCGACCAGCAGGTAGGGAACACCAACCTGGCGGGCGAGCAGAACGTGCTCACGGGTCTGAGCCATCGGACCATCGGTTGCAGCAACCACGAGGATTGCGCCGTCCATCTGGGCAGCACCGGTGATCATGTTCTTGATGTAGTCAGCGTGACCCGGGGCGTCTACGTGTGCGTAGTGGCGCTTCTCGGTCTGGTACTCCACGTGGGAGATGTTGATGGTAATACCACGCTGGCGCTCTTCCGGAGCAGAGTCGATCGACGCGAAGTCGCGCTGCTCGTTGAGATCCGGGTACTGGTCGTACAGCACCTTGGAAATGGCGGCAGTCAGCGTCGTCTTACCGTGGTCAACGTGACCAATGGTGCCGATGTTGACGTGCGGCTTAGTCCGCTCGAACTTTGCCTTTGCCACAGGTTCCTCCTAGAACGATTTCAAGTGAAGTGCTCCTCGGCCGCGCTTTTCGCGGCAGAAACTTTAGCAAGTCTACTTGGGGGCTTGGTTTTGGTGAAATTGCAGATTCAGGAACCAATGGTAGTTCCTCGAGCCTGTTTGCGCAGGGGCCGGGCCGCGGCTGTCGCCGCAGCCCCGCCTCAAGCGCTCAGATGCCTTCCCGATACCGGAATTGCATCCGTTACCGGGAGATTACTCGCCGCGGGTTTTCTGGATGATCTCGTCGGCTACTGCCTTGGGGACCTCCGCGTAGCTGTTGAACGTCATGGAGTACACAGCGCGACCCTGGGTCTTGGACCGCAGGTCACCGATGTAGCCGAACATGCCGGACAGCGGAACGTGTGCACGGATAACCTTCACACCTGCTGCGTCTTCCATGGACTGCATCTGGCCACGACGGGCGTTCAGGTCACCAATAACATCACCCATGTATTCCTCAGGTGTGCGGACCTCAACATCCATCAGCGGTTCAAGCAGAACAGGGTTCGCCTTGCGTGCAGCTTCCTTGAAAGCCATACGCCCGGCGATCTTGAACGCCATTTCCGAGGAGTCAACATCGTGGGACGCGCCATCAATCAGCGTGGCCTTGATGCCGACAACCGGGTAACCGGCCAGGACCCCGTCGTTCAGTGCATCCTGGATACCAGCGTCAACGGACGGGATGTATTCGCGCGGAACGCGGCCACCAGTGACCTTGTTTTCGAACGAGTACAGCTCGCCGGAAGCTGTGTCCATGGGCTCGATCGCAATCTGGATCTTTGCGAACTGACCCGAACCACCGGTCTGCTTCTTGTGCGTGTAGTCAAGGCGCTCAACGGCGCGCTTGATGGTTTCGCGGTAAGCAACCTGCGGCTTGCCAACGTTTGCCTCGACCTTGAATTCGCGGCGCATGCGGTCCACCAGGATGTCCAGGTGAAGCTCGCCCATGCCGGCGATGATGGTCTGGCCCGTGTCTTCGTTGAGGGAGACCTGGAAGGTCGGGTCCTCAGCGGAGAGCTTCTGGATGGCCGTGGAGAGCTTCTCCTGGTCACCCTTGGTGTTGGGCTCGATGGCAACCGAGATCACGGGCTCCGGGAAGCTCATGGACTCGAGGACGATCTGGTTGTTGGCATCGCACAGGGTGTCGCCCGTGGTGGTGTCCTTCAGACCGATAGCTGCGTAGATGTGGCCGGCGGTAGCGCCTTCGACGGGCATTTCCTTGTTGGCGTGCATCTGGAACAGCTTGCCGATGCGTTCCTTCTTGCCCTTGGTGGAGTTAACCACCTGGGCGCCTGCCTCGACGTGACCGGAGTACACGCGGACGAAGGTCAGCTGACCGAAGAACGGGTGCGCGGCAATCTTGAAGGCGAGGGCCGAGAACGGCTCGTCTGCAGACGGCTTGCGGGTGAGTTCCTTCTCTTCGTCGCGGGGATCGTGACCGATCATCGGCGGGACGTCGAGCGGGTTCGGCAGGAAGTCAACAACAGCGTCAAGCATCGGCTGGACACCGCGGTTCTTGAAGGCAGAACCACAGAAGACCGGGTAGAGCTCAGAGTTGATGGTCATCTTGCGGATGCCGGCTTTGATCTCTTCGAGGGTGAGTTCTTCACCTTCGAGGTACTTCTCCATGAGCTCTTCGGAAGCCTCGGCCACAGTCTCAACGAGCTGTGCACGGTACTCTTCGGCCTTGGCCTGGAGATCCGCCGGGATTTCCTGCACTTCGTAGGAAGCCCCCATGGTGACGTCACCCTTTGCGTCGCCAGGCCAAACCAGGGCGCGCATTTCGAGGAGGTCAACAACACCGATGAAGTCGTTCTCAGCACCGATAGGCAGCTGCATAACCAGCGGCTTGGCACCAAGGCGGGAGATGATGGTGTCTACGGTGAAGTAGAAGTCAGCACCCAGCTTGTCCATCTTGTTGACGAAGCAGATACGCGGAACGTTGTACTTGTCAGCCTGGCGCCAAACAGTCTCGGACTGCGGCTCCACGCCTTCCTTGCCGTCGAACACTGCGACTGCACCGTCGAGGACGCGCAAGGAGCGCTCAACCTCAACGGTGAAGTCAACGTGGCCGGGGGTGTCAATGATGTTGATCTGGTTCTTGTCCCAGAAGCAAGTCACGGCGGCAGACGTGATGGTGATGCCGCGTTCCTTTTCCTGTTCCATCCAGTCAGTCGTCGAAGCACCGTCGTGCGTCTCGCCGATCTTGTGGTTCACACCCGTGTAGAACAGGATGCGCTCGGTAGTGGTGGTCTTGCCGGCATCAATGTGGGCCATGATGCCGATGTTGCGGACCTTATTAAGGTCGGTAAGCACGTCCTGTGCCACGGGGTCTCCCTTTCGGATGGACTACACGTTCGCCGCCGGCTCAGTGAGCCGGCGGCGTCCGGAAAGTTTTTACCAGCGGTAGTGTGCGAAGGCCTTGTTGGACTCGGCCATCTTGTGGGTGTCTTCGCGACGCTTCACAGCGGCACCAAGACCATTGGAGGCATCCAGGATTTCGTTCTGGAGGCGCTCGGTCATGGTCTTCTCGCGGCGGGCCTTGGAGTAGCCCACGAGCCAACGCAGAGCGAGGGCGGTAGAGCGACCCGGCTTGACCTCAACCGGAACCTGGTAGGTAGCGCCACCAACACGGCGTGAACGCACCTCGAGGGAAGGCTTGACGTTGTCCATGGCCTTCTTGAGAGCGGCAACGGGGTCGCCGCCGGACTTGGCACGTGCACCTTCGAGTGCGCCGTAAACGATGCGCTCTGCGGTGGACTTCTTGCCGTCGACAAGAACCTTGTTGATCAGCTGCGTGACCAACGGGGACCCGTAAACGGGATCGGAAACTAGCGGCCGCTTCGGGGCCGGACCCTTGCGAGGCATATTACTTCTTCTCCATCTTTGCGCCGTAACGGCTGCGAGCCTGCTTGCGGTTCTTGACACCCTGGGTGTCGAGTGCGCCGCGGACGATCTTGTAGCGGACACCCGGAAGGTCCTTAACACGACCACCACGGACGAGCACGATGGAGTGCTCCTGGAGGTTGTGGCCAACACCGGGGATGTAGGCGGTAACTTCTACGCCACCGTTGAGGCGCACACGTGCCACCTTACGGAGAGCCGAGTTCGGCTTCTTGGGGGTGGTGGTGTAAACGCGGGTGCAAACACCGCGGCGCATCGGGCTGCCCTTCAGCGCGGGAGCCTTGGTCTTGGAGACCTTCGGCGTGCGGCCCTTGCGGACCAGCTGGTTAATCGTAGGCACTTTCGTGTTCTCCGTTGTTTGATCTCTGCCCCCACACACAGGCGCCAGCCGGTGTAAACGTGGGAACTTTGGCGTTGCTCGTGCAGCCGGCCGAAACTCCGGTAGGCGTGCAAAAGTGCGGCATTCGTTGCGCATGTTGCCCGCAACCCGGAAACAGGCTCCACCCAGCACCATGAGAACAAAACCAAAATGATGCTGCGGCGGCCTTCATCCACTGCCACACAGAACAATTACCAAAATTCTAGCACGGCTTGATCTGGCACCTTAATCGGGTGTATGGAGGACGACGACGGAGGCCGACTGCCGCCGTCGTCCTCCACTCCCCCGCCTTGCCGCGCGAACGGCCGCCATTAACGGGTCCGGCCCCGCACTCATTGAGTACGGGGCCGGACCTTACAGCGTCAACTTTGCGATGACGGCGTGAGCCGGTTAGCGGAAGTCGTTGCCGAGGTCGTAGTCATCCAGCGGGATGGCGTGGAACTCGGGAGCGCCGTCGCCACCCAGGGCGTCATAGGAGAAGTCGGTGAAAGCGCTGGGGCCCGTGAACAGGCTTGCCTTCGCTTCTTCCGTCGGCTCCACAGTGACCTCTGTGTAGCGGGGCAGACCCGTACCAGCGGGGATGAGCTTACCGATGATGACGTTTTCCTTGAGGCCGAGCAGGGGATCGCTCTTGCCTTCCATGGCCGCCTGCGTCAGGACGCGGGTGGTTTCCTGGAAGGAAGCTGCCGACAGCCAGGACTCGGTAGCCAAGGAAGCCTTGGTGATACCCATGAGTTCCGGACGGCCCGAAGCCGGGGCCTTGCCCTCGGACACGACGCGGCGGTTCTCGTCCTCGAAGCGGGCGCGCTCTGCAAGCTCACCGGGGAGCAGGTCGGAGTCGCCGGATTCGATGACAGTCACGCGGCGCAGCATCTGGCGGACGATAACCTCGACGTGCTTGTCGTGGATACCAATACCCTGGCTGCGGTAAACGCCTTGAACCTCGTCCACAAGGAACTTCTGTGCGGCACGGGGGCCCATGATGCGCAGAACCTGCTTCGGGTCCACCGGACCGTTGATCAGCTTCTGGCCGACGCTGACGTGCTCGCCATCCTCGATGAGGAGACGGGAACGGCGCAGCACCGGGTAGGCAATCTCTTCGGAACCATCGTCCGGAGTGATGACCAGGCGCATCTGGCGCTCGGACTCTTCGATGGTGATGCGGCCGGCTGCTTCAGCAATCGGTGCGACACCCTTAGGAGTACGGGCTTCGAAGAGCTCCTGGATACGGGGCAGACCCTGGGTGATGTCGTCGCCGCCGCCGGCGGAAACAGCACCACCGGTGTGGAACGTACGCATCGTCAGCTGGGTACCCGGCTCACCGATGGACTGTGCGGCGATGATGCCCACGGCCTCGCCGATGTCCACTGTCTTGCCGGTGGCCAGCGAACGGCCGTAGCAAAGTGCACAGGTGCCGACCTTGGACTCACAAGTGAGCACGGAGCGGACCTTGACCTCGGTGATGCCTGCAGCCAGCAGCTGGTCGATGACGACGTCGCCGCAGTCGGTGCCGCCGGCAGCCAGGACGTTGCCCTGGGCATCGACGACGTCGACAGCCAACGTACGTGCGTAGGCGCTGTTCTCGACGTTCTCGTCCAGGACGAGCTCACCGTTGGAATCCGGCACGGCGATCGGGGTGACCAGACCGCGTTCGGTACCACAGTCCTCTTCGCGGACGATGACGTCCTGCGAAACGTCCACCAGACGACGGGTCAGGTAACCCGAGTTGGCGGTACGGAGAGCGGTATCAGCCAGACCCTTACGGGCACCGTGCGTGGCGATGAAGTATTCCAGAACCGACAGGCCCTCGCGGTAGGAGGACTTGATCGGGCGAGGAATAATCTCACCCTTCGGGTTGGCCACAAGACCACGGATACCCGCGATCTGGCGGACCTGCATCCAGTTACCACGTGCACCGGAGGACACCATGCGGTTGATGGTGTTCATCGGGGACAAGCTGTCGCGCATCGCCTGGGCGATTTCGTTGGTTGCCTTGTTCCAGATTTCGATCAGTTCCTGGCGACGCTCGTCGTCGTCGATCAGGCCCTTGTCGTATTGGCCCTGGATCTTGGCAGCCATGTTCTCGTAACCAGCCAGGATGGCAGGCTTGGAAGTAGGCACCTCGATGTCAGAGATGGCAACCGTGACACCCGAACGGGTGGCCCAGTAGAAACCGGCGTCCTTCAGGTTATCCAGCGTTGCCGCGGTAACAACCTTCGGGTAACGCTCGGCGAGGTCGTTGACGATCCGGGACAGTTCGCCCTTGTCCGCAACAGCCTCAACCCATGGGTAATCCTCGGGCAGCGTCTGGTTGAAGATGACCTGTCCCAGGGAGGTTTCAACGAGAGCCGGCTGACCGGGCTCCCAACCTTCCGGAGCTTCCCACCCTGCGTAAGGCACGAAGTCGTCCAGACGGATCTTGACCTGGGAGTTCAGGTGCAGATCACGGGCGTCGTACGCCATGATGGCTTCCGAAACCGAGGAGAAGATGCGGCCTTCGCCAGCGGAGCCGACGCGCTTGGTGGTCAAGTGGTACAGGCCGATGATCATATCCTGCGAAGGAAGGGTCACCGGACGGCCATCGGACGGCTTCAGGATGTTGTTCGAGGACAGCATCAGGATGCGGGCTTCGGCTTGGGCTTCCGGGCTCAGCGGCAGGTGGACTGCCATCTGGTCGCCGTCGAAGTCAGCGTTGAAGGCGCCACAAACCAGCGGGTGAAGCTGGATTGCCTTGCCTTCCACAAGCTGCGGTTCGAAGGCCTGGATGCCGAGGCGGTGCAGGGTAGGTGCACGGTTGAGCAGCACCGGGTGTTCGGTGATGATCTCTTCCAGCACGTCCCAAACCTGCGGACGGTAACGCTCGACCATACGCTTTGCCGACTTGATGTTCTGGGCGTGGTTGAGGTCAACCAGGCGCTTCATCACGAACGGCTTGAAGAGCTCCAAGGCCATCTGCTTGGGCAGACCACACTGGTGCAGCTTCAGCTGCGGGCCGACAACGATGACCGAACGGCCGGAGTAGTCGACGCGCTTGCCGAGCAGGTTCTGGCGGAAACGACCCTGCTTGCCCTTGAGCATGTCGCTCAGGGACTTCAGCGGACGGTTGCCCGGACCCGTGACCGGACGGCCGCGACGGCCGTTGTCGAAGAGGCTGTCAACAGCTTCCTGAAGCATGCGCTTCTCGTTGTTGACGATGATCTCCGGCGCACCGAGGTCAAGCAGGCGCTTGAGTCGGTTGTTGCGGTTGATCACACGGCGGTAGAGGTCGTTGAGGTCGGAGGTCGCGAAGCGGCCACCGTCCAGCTGGACCATCGGGCGCAGTTCCGGCGGGATCACCGGGACGGCGTCGAGAACCATGCCGAGCGGGCTGTTGTTGGTGGTCAGGAACGCGTTGACAACCTTCAGGCGCTTCAGGGCACGCGTCTTGCGCTGGCCCTTGCCGTTCTGGATGGTGTCGCGCAGTGACTCAGCTTCAGCCTGCATGTCAAAGGTCTCGAGGCGCTTCTTGATGGCCTCGGCACCCATGGAGCCTTCGAAGTACAGTCCATAACGGTCGCGAAGTTCGCGGTAAAGGCCTTCGTCGCCTTCAAGGTCAGCGACCTTAAGGTTCTTGAAGCGGTCCCAAACCTGCTCAAGGCGCTCGATGTCGGCGTCGGCACGCTTGCGGACGTTCGCCATCTGGCGGTCAGCAGAGTCGCGGGCCTTCTTCTTGTCGGCAGCCTTGGCGCCTTCACCTTCAAGACGGGCAAGCTCGTCTTCAAGGTCGCGGGCGATCGTGGCGATGTCGCTGTCGCGGTTATCCACCATCTGCTTCTTCTCGAGGTCGTGCTCGACCTGGAGGTTCGGCAGTTCGGCGTGACGGCTTTCGGTGTCAACGCTGGTGATCATGTAGGCAGCGAAGTAGATGACCTTCTCAAGGTCCTTCGGTGCCAGGTCCAGAAGGTAGCCCAAGCGCGAGGGAACGCCCTTGAAGTACCAGATGTGGGTTACAGGCGCGGCCAGTTCGATGTGGCCCATGCGCTCACGACGCACTTTGGCACGGGTGACTTCGACGCCACAACGCTCGCAAATGATGCCCTTGAAGCGGACGCGCTTGTACTTACCGCAGTAGCATTCCCAGTCGCGGGACGGGCCGAAGATCTTCTCGCAGAAGAGGCCGTCCTTCTCGGGCTTGAGCGTGCGGTAGTTGATGGTTTCCGGCTTCTTGACCTCACCGTAAGACCATCCGCGGATGTCTTCCGCGGTGGCGAGGCCGATCTGCATGAGGCCGAAGGAGGATTCGCTGGACATATGGTCCCTGTTCTCTCTTGTTCTCTAAATTCTGAAGTCTTGGTTACGGGAAGAGGGAGTTGTTCCGACGGACAGTTGTTGAGACTGTCCGCCGGAACAGCTGCTAGACCTCTTCTACGGAACTGGGCTCTGCACGAGACAGATCGATGCCCAGTTCTTCCGCAGCCGTGAAGACTGCGTCATCAGAGTCACGCATTTCGATCGTGGTTCCGTCGGTGGAAAGAACTTCCACGTTCAGGCACAACGACTGCATTTCCTTGATCAAGACCTTGAAGGACTCGGGAACGCCAGGCTCAGGGATGTTCTCGCCCTTGACGATGGCTTCGTAGACCTTCACACGACCATGGATGTCATCCGACTTGATCGTGAGGAGTTCCTGAAGGGTGTAAGCGGCACCGTAAGCTTCGAGCGCCCACACTTCCATTTCACCGAAGCGCTGGCCACCGAACTGAGCCTTACCACCCAGCGGCTGCTGCGTGATCATGGAGTACGGGCCGGTGGAGCGCGCGTGGATCTTGTCGTCCACCAGGTGGTGGAGCTTCAGGATGTACATGTAACCGACGGAGATCGGGTCCGGGAACGGCTCGCCGGAGCGGCCGTCGAACAGACGGGTCTTGCCGGACGAGTCGATCAGGCGGTCGCCGTCGCGGGTCACGTTGGTGGAGTCAAGCAGGCCCGTGATTTCTTCTTCACGGGCGCCATCGAACACCGGTGTGGCAACGGTGGTCTGGCCGGTTTCACGAGGCAGGTTCGGGAGGTTCTTGACCCACTCCGGCTCGCCTTCGATCTTCCAACCGGTCTTGGCGACCCAACCGAGGTGGGTTTCCAGGACCTGGCCAACGTTCATTCGACCCGGAACACCAAGCGGGTTCAGGACGATGTCCACCGGGGTACCGTCTGCAAGGAAGGGCATGTCCTCGATCGGAAGGATCTTGGAGATAACACCCTTGTTGCCGTGACGGCCGGCCAGCTTGTCGCCGTCGGTGATCTTGCGCTTGGCTGCAACGTAGACGCGGACCAGCTGGTTCACGCCCGGGGGCAGTTCGTCGTCGTTGTCGCGGTCGAAGACGCGAACGCCGATGACTGTACCGGACTCGCCGTGGGGCACCTTGAGGGAGGTGTCGCGGACTTCGCGGGACTTCTCACCGAAGATCGCGCGGAGAAGGCGCTCTTCCGGGGTCAGTTCGGTTTCACCCTTAGGGGTGACCTTTCCGACCAGGATGTCGCCGGCTTCAACCTCGGCACCAATGTGGATGATGCCGCGCTCGTCCAAGCCTGCAAGGACTTCCTCGGACACGTTGGGGATATCACGAGTGATTTCCTCGGCACCAAGCTTGGTGTCGCGGGCATCAATTTCGTGCTCCTCGATGTGGATGGAGGAAAGTACATCCTCAGCAACAATGCGCTGGGAGAGGATGATGGCGTCCTCGAAGTTGTGGCCTTCCCATGACATGAATGCCACGAGCAGGTTCTTACCGAGGGCGAGCTCACCCTGATCCGTTGCGGGACCGTCAGCGATGATGCCGCCAACTTCCAGGCGCTGGCCTTCGCTGACCAGGACACGGTGGTTGTAGCAGTTGCCCTGGTTGGAACGGGCGAACTTGTTGATGCGGTAGTTCGTCTCGGTACCGTCGTCGTTGATCATGACAACGAGCTCGGCGGAAACCTCGGTGACCACGCCGGCCTTCTTCGCAATGACAACGTCACCGGCGTCGACGGCTGCTGCGCGCTCCATGCCGGTGCCCACGAAAGGAGCCTCGGAACGGACCAGCGGCACGGCCTGGCGCTGCATGTTGGCACCCATGAGTGCACGGTTGGCATCGTCATGCTCGAGGAACGGGATCAGGGCGGTTGCCACGGACACCATCTGGCGCGGGGAAACGTCCATGAACTGAACGTCTGCAGCGGGAACCAGGACAGGCTCGCCTCCACCACCACGGGCACGGACGAGGACGGTCTCTTCCGAGAACTTCTTGTCAGCATCCAGCGGAGCGTTGGCCTGTGCGATCAGGACCTCTGCTTCGTCGTCAGCCGTGAGGTACTGGACTTCATCGGAAACGACGCCCTCGGAAACCAGGCGGTACGGAGTCTCGATGAAGCCGAACGGGTTGATGCGGCCGTAGGACGCCAGCGAACCAATCAGACCAATGTTCGGGCCTTCAGGGGTTTCGATGGGGCACATACGTCCGTAGTGGGACGGGTGAACGTCTCGAACTTCCATGCCTGCACGGTCACGGGACAGACCACCCGGGCCAAGTGCCGACAGGCGGCGCTTGTGGGTCAGACCCGAGAGCGGGTTGTTCTGGTCCATGAACTGCGACAGCTGGGACGTTCCGAAGAACTCCTTGATGGCTGCAACAACGGGACGGATGTTGATCAGTGTCTGCGGCGTGATGGCCTCGACGTCCTGCGTGGTCATGCGTTCGCGGACGACGCGTTCCATGCGGGAAAGACCGGTGCGGACCTGGTTCTCGATCAGCTCGCCCACGGCGCGGATGCGACGGTTGCCGAAGTGGTCGATGTCATCGACGTCGACGCGGAGCTCGTGGTCTTCGCCGTCGCGCTTGCCCATGAGGGTCTTCTCGCCGGCGTGAAGAGCAACGAGGAACTTGATCATGGCAACGATGTCTTCAACGTGCAGGACCGACGCTTCCTTGTCACCAAGGGAGCGGTCGATGCCGAGCTTACGGTTGATCTTGTAACGGCCAACCTTGGCAAGATCGTAGCGCTTGGCGTTGAAGTACAGGTTGTCCAGCAGGGACTGGGCAGCCTCAACTGTGGGCGGCTCGCCCGGACGCAGCTTGCGGTAGATGTCCAGAAGCGCGTCTTCGCGGGTCTCGGTGGCGTCCTTCTCCAGCGTTGCGCGCATGGAGTCGTACTGGCCGAACTCTTCCAGGATCTGGCCTTCGGTCCAACCGAGGGCCTTCAGGAGAACCGTGACCGACTGCTTGCGCTTGCGGTCGAGGCGAACGCCGACCTGGTCGCGCTTGTCGATTTCGAGTTCGAACCATGCACCACGCGACGGGATGATCTTCGCAGTGAAGATGTCCTTGTCACTGGTCTTGTCAGCGGTGCGCTCAAAGTAGGCGCCCGGCGAACGGACCAACTGGGAGACAACGACACGCTCGGTGCCGTTGACGACGAACGTTCCCTTTTCGGTCATGAGGGGGAAGTCGCCCATGAACACGGTTTGCTGCTTGATTTCGCCCGTGTTGTTGTTCATGAACTCGGCCTTGACATACAGCGGTGCCGAGTAAGTGGCGTCACGGTCTTTGCATTCGGCCATGGTGTACTTCGGGTCAGCGAACTCCGGCTCGGAGAAGCTCAGGGACATGGTGCCCTGGAAGTCCTCGATTGGGGAGATCTCTTCGAAGATGTCGGCAAGTCCGGAGGTGGTGGCGACGCTGAGGTCGCCCTCCTCGACAGCCTTCGCTACCCGCGCCTGCCAGCGTTCGTTTCCGACCAGCCAGTCAAAGCTGTCTGTCTGCAGGGCGAGAAGATTCGGAACATCAAGTGGTTCGTGAATCTTTGCGAATGAGAGGCGGCGGGTGGCACCATCGGTGCTTGCCGTGTTAGCGGTTTCGTTATTAGAGGTGCTCGAGGCGACCAAGAGGGATCCTTCCACAGACCTTCAGGCGTTTTCAGATCTCCCCCGTTTGCATCCTGCAGAGTGCTCCGCAGAATACTTGTTCCGGTTCCGCTATATGACCCGGACCCAGACCGCTTATGACAGTGCACGTTTCGGAACGGCACGTCAATAACGCAGCTGAGAGGTAAAGCCCACCGCTATATGAAGGCTGAAGGTTAACAGGGAAGACGCAAATATCTACGATACGGCAAAGCAGCCTTTCTGTCTACCCCAGATCGTCCGTGATTGCAAGCACGGTTGCTGCAGGCACCAATGCCGGGCAGATCCCTTAAGAACCCGGGAAACTCCGCCAAGGAATGGGGGGAACGGCACAATTGTTGAAGAGGTAGGCTGGCGCGCGCCGCGATAGCCTTGCTACACCACTCCCGGATCGGAAGAGAGACCATGACCAACTCCGCTGACGACAATGACGTTGTCATCCTTGCTGCTTCCCGTACCCCACAGGGTCGGCTCAACGGGCAATTGGCCGGCTTCACCGCCGTCGACCTTGGCGCTCATGCCATAAGCGCAGCCTTGACGGCCAGCGGTGTCAAAGCCGAACAGGTGGACGCTGTCATCATGGGCCAGGTCCTTCAGGCAGGTGCAGGCCAAAACCCGGCCCGCCAGAGCGCCATCGCCGCGGGCGTTGGCTGGAACATTCCTGCCGTCACCATCAACAAGGTGTGCCTATCCGGCCTCACAGCCGTCATTGATGCCGCACGCATGATCCGCAGCGGCGACGCCACGGTGGTTGTTGCCGGAGGCCAGGAATCCATGACCCGGGCGCCGCACCTCCTTCCAGGATCCCGGCAGGGGTGGACGTACGGAGCCATCCAGGCGCTGGACGTCGCCGCCCATGACGGCCTCACCGATGCTTTCGACGGACAGTCCATGGGCTTGTCCACGGAAACGAAGAACGTCACGCTCGGCATCGACCGCAAGGCACAGGACGAAGTTGCCGCAGCCTCCCACCAGCGTGCCGCTGCCGCCATCGCAGACGGAACCTTCGACGTCGAGATCGCTCCGGTAAGTGTCAAGCAGCGCAAGGGCGATCCCCTGGTGCTCACGACGGATGAGGGCATCAGGCCCAACACCTCAGTGGAGACATTGGCGCCACTCAAGGCGGCTTTCGCCACCGACGGCACCATCACGGCCGGCAATTCCTCTCCCCTGTCCGACGGCGCCTCCGCGCTGGTGCTGACCAGTCGCCGCTTCGCCACGGACAACGGGCTGGACTACCTGGCTGTTGTTGGCAAGCCCGGCCAGGTAGCAGGGCCCGACAACTCGCTGCACTCCCAGCCGTCCAACGCCATCTCGCAGGCCTTGAAGCGCGCCGGCTGGACGGCAGAAGACCTGGACTTCATCGAAATCAATGAGGCCTTCGGTTCTGTGGCCGTCCAGTCCCTCAAGGACCTCCGCTACCCGCTGGAGAAGTGCAACATCCATGGCGGCGCCATTGCCTTGGGCCACCCCATCGGGGCGTCGGGAGCACGGCTCGCGCTGCATGCTGCACATGAGCTCAAGCGCAGGGGAACCGGAAAAGCAGCTGTCTCCTTGTGCGGAGGCGGAGGCCAGGGTGAAGCCCTCCTCCTTTACCGCGACTGATGACTAGCGCATCTGGGCCCGGGGACGGTGCCGAACGGTTTTTGGCAGACGCCGCCGCGCGCGGCCTGGACGTTGACGTCGTCGAGCGTCCGGCTGCCCGCAGCCTGGAAGAGGCTGCCGGCATCCTGGGCATCAGCCCCGGGGACATCGTGAAGTCGTTGGTGGTCAAGCATCGCGATGGCACGTTCCTGTTCGCGCTCATTCCGGGGGACCGTCAAATCTCCTGGCCGAAGCTGCGTGCTTTGGTAGGCATCAACAAGCTCTCGCTCCCCCATGCCGACGTCGCCCTTGCCGCAACCGGCTATGAGCGCGGAACCATCACTCCGTTGGGCAGCACCACCGCTTGGCCCGTGTACGCCGACGCCAGCATCACCGGGCGCCGCATCTCGATGGGTGCCGGGGCGCATGGCCGCAGCGCCTTCGTGGACGCGGACGCACTCACCGCAGCCTTGGGCGCAGTAGTAGCGGACATCAGCGAACCCAACTAAGTAGCAGCTGAGCGCGTTTTGAGCCTTCAAAACGCGCTTAACTGCGACCTACTTGGGTGCACGAAACCTTGGGTGCGTTAAACGCAGGAAGCCCCGCCCGGCGAACCGGACGGGGCTTCCACAAGCAAGACGAGTTACTTGAGGGTAACCGTTGCGCCAGCTTCTTCGAGCTGAGCCTTTGCCTTCTCGGCAGCTTCCTTGGTGGCGCCTTCGAGAACAGCCTTCGGTGCGCTGTCAACCAGGTCCTTGGCTTCCTTGAGGCCGAGGGAGGTGATGGCGCGAACTTCCTTGATCACTGCGATCTTCTTGTCGCCAGCAGCTTCGAGAACGACGTCGAATTCGGTCTTCTCTTCAGCAGCTTCAGCAGCACCGCCGGCAGCGGGGCCAGCAACTGCAACAGCAGCAGCCGTAACTTCGAAGGTCTCTTCGAAGAGCTTGACGAACTCGGAGAGCTCGATGATGGTCAGTTCCTTGAAAGCTTCAATGAGCTCTTCGTTGCTGAGCTTCGCCATGGTGGCGTCCTTCCATTAGTTGGCGCAGATCCGGGCTAAGCCAGTCCTTGCACCAGAGTTTGATTGAGGGGAGAACTTAGTTCTCTTCGGTTGCGGCTTCAGCGGCTTCGGCCGGAGCCGCAACCTCTTCAGCGGCCGGGGCTTCTTCAGCGGCCGGTGCAGATGCGCCGCCCTCTTCTTCAAGCTTGAGGCGCAGGGCGTCGATGATGCGTGCAGCAGCGGATGCGGGAGCCTTGAGGACACCAGCAACACTTGCAAGCTGCAGCTCGCGGGACTCGAGGGCTGCCAGTGCGGCAACTCCTGCTGCGTCCAATGCCTTGCCTTCGAAGACGCCGGTCTTGATAACCAGCTGCTTGTTGGCCTTGGCAAAGTCCGTCAGGCTCTTGGCAGCAGCAACAGCGTCACCCTTGATGAAGGCGATTGCAGTAGGGCCGGCGAGCTGATCGTTGAATGCTTCAACTCCAGCTTCCTTGGCTGCAATGGCACTCAGGGTGTTCTTGACGACCGAGAACTTGGTGTCCTGGCCGAGCGCAACACGCAGTTCCTTGAGCTGTGCAACAGTGAGCCCGCGGTATTCGGTCAGGACAGCCGCGTTCGATTCCTTGAAATCGTTGGTGATCTCTGCAACTGCTGAGATCTTGCTAGGCGTTGTCATAACCCTCCTTCCGGGGAATAAAGCCGGTCTTCCGGGTCCCCGCTCACGAGAGCTAAAACTAAAAACGCCCCGCGCAGATGCACGGGGCTTGGCTCAACACAGTTTGATCCGTGGAGACTTGCTTCGTTCACCTGCGCCGGCCGCCCTATGTTCAGGGTCCTTCGTCAAGGAATTCACTTTTACCTCAAGGGCACGGCTACAGAATTGAGCTGTGCTCGAAAGAGTGGATTCCCATCAACCGACGGTCTTTGGTACTTCAAGGTTACGGGAGAGTGTTCGGCAAACCAAATCGGCCTGCCTAGTCTGACGATGTAGCCCCTGTGAGCCTGCCCGGAAGTTCCTTTTGCCACAGTCCGGTGACGCCCGCCGTGGTGAATCCCAGCTGTTTGTTGACGGTCAAGAGGTACCTGTTCTCAGGGGCGTTCCAGGTATAGATAACCCGGGCGTCCGGGAACTGCTCACTCAGCCGTTCCATGTTGGCGACCTTGATCAACAAGCCGAGTTTGTTGCCCCGGTGCTCCTGCAGGACCAAGGTATCGTCCTGGAACACCACATCCTGGCGGTGCGCGAGGACGCTGATGGTTGTCAGGCCCACCAGCCGCCCGCTCTCAACATGCTCGACGGCGGTCACCACCGTGCGCCGCCCCTGCGCCAAGGCGGCGTCCTCGGTTTCGCGCAGTACCGTTGCGTCGAAAACCATGCCGCTCGCTTCAACTTCAGGCGCGTCTTCGTCGCCAGCGTCACGGACTACCTCGCCAGCGGCGTTCTCCAGTGCGGCCACGGCTTCCAGCCAGGGCTCGGGGCAACGGTCGGTCCAGTGGTGCAGGGTGTACCGGCCGCCGTTGGCTTCTTCGGCTTCAAGCTGCAGGTCCCCCGCAAGCTTGGAATCCAGGGGAAGCACACAGGAGCTGAACTGTTCGATGTGTTGAAGGGTGTACCCGGCCCGCTTGGCGAAGTCCACCTCCCTGCTGCTCTCAGGAACAAACCCAGCCCCGCTGCCCGGGATCAACTGGTCCTCGGGTATCTCAGTGAGCGACGTTGCCGGGTGGTTGGTATCCACCAACGCCATGGTGCGTCCCTCCGCCCGGGCGAGCTGCTCCGCTGCCTCCAGCAACTGACGGCCAACACCTTGGCCCTGGAACTCGGGAAGGATGTCCAGGGTGAACTCGGCCAGGTCCAGGTTGTCCGCCAACGGCAAGGCGATATCTACGGTGCCCACAATGACGCCCTCTACTTTTGCCACCAGAATGATCTGGCGCTCATAGGGATCGGAAAATTCCAGCAGCTTTTCCAAGGGCGTGTAGGCGAGGTCGTCACTCCCCCATGTCTCCATGCGTACCCGGCGCCCAACTTCAACGGCGTCCAGGAAATCAGCGGCGTCGGGGCTGTCCAGGGTGTCAGGCACCCACAGCTGCTCGACTTGCACGGTCTTCGCCTCGTCTACAGTCATTCCAGCCGTTTCTGCCATTCGCCGTCAAAGCCGGAGGGCTTGAATCCTAGGGCGATATTTATGGTCAGCATATGCCGGTTTTCATTGGCGTTCCATGTCATCACGGACGTGGCGGCGGGCCATAGCTGTTCGCTGCGGCGAAGATTGGCAATCTTGACCAGCAAGCCAAGGCGGTGTCCGCGGTGCCCTGGAGCCACCAAGGTGTCCTCCTGGTAGACCATTCCCGGCGTGGCCTCGCGGTGGGTGAGGGTGGTGTAAGCCGCCAACTCTCCCGTGGCGTCGTGGCGGGCAACAGCCACAGTGGAAGCGATGCCACCTGCCAGCCACGTGGATTCCTCGACTCGGACGCGGTTGGCGTCCCATTCCTCGCCCTCCCAGCCAAGGCCTGCGATGGGCACCTCGGTGCTCATGAGGCTTTTGAGCTTCGCGAACACATCCACAAGCTCATCAGGGCAGCGGTCCTGCCACCCGATGAGGCTGTAGCCGGCTGCCCGCTTTGTTGCCTGCCCTTCAAGGTCCTGCAGGAGCGCTTCTTCGACCGGGAGGGATAGCGTGCTGTTGGTTTCGACCTGCTCCAGGGAATACCCGTGGTGGAGGGCGAAGCAGGTGGAGGCGGAATCCATTGGGACGCCACCCGTGCCGGACTTTGCCTCCAGTAATTCAACGCCCGGGATGAGGAGCCGGATTGGCTCCGCGCAAAACGCGTCAAAGGACACGCGGTCCCGCTCACGGGCAAGTTGCTCCAGCACCCCGAGGACCCTCGTCCCAATGCCGCGCCGACGATAGGCAGCGTCCACCAGGACGTCCACGCCCGCCGTCGTCGTGTTTTCACTTAGTGGCAAGGTCAGCGTGCCGCTACCCACCACGGTTCCATCAAGTCGCGCCAGGAAGACATGTCGTTCTTCGTATTCATTGCCCTGCCAGAAGAGGACAGCCTCAGCCAGAGTGGAGCAACGGTCCAGGTTCCCCCAGAGATCCATGTGGTGGGCGACGTCCAGCTCATGGAAGGCGCGAAAATCGGGCGACCCGCCTGCGTCAGGGCTTTTCGGGACCGGGATCCGCTGCACGGACAACCCGGCGATGGCGGAAGAGTTCGACGACGACACGCACCACAGCCTACGGCCCTCCTCTGGCGGTGAACAGGGAAGAGGCAAAGAAAAAGGACCGCCCGGCAAAGCCGGACGGTCCTTTATCAGAGCAAGTGCTCGTGAAGCTTACGCGTCGACGAGGACCTTGGTGACGTTCGGGTCAACGGTGATGCCCGGACCGAACGTGGTGGCAACGGTAGCCTTCTGGATGTAACGGCCCTTGGAAGCGGACGGCTTCAAGCGAAGCACCTCTTCCAGAGCAGCTGCGTAGTTCTCAGCCAGCTTGTTGATGTCGAAGGACACCTTGCCGATGATGAAGTGCAGGTTGGAGTGCTTGTCGACGCGGAAGTCGATCTTGCCACCCTTGATGTCGTTGACAGCCTTGGTGACGTCCGGGGTAACCGTACCGGTCTTCGGGTTCGGCATCAGGTTACGCGGGCCGAGGACCTTACCGAGGCGGCCAACCTTGCCCATGAGGTCAGGGGTTGCCACTGCGGCGTCGAAGTCGGTCCAGCCGGCTGCGATCTTTTCGATCAGGTCATCGGAACCAACGAAGTCAGCGCCTGCAGCGATAGCTGCTTCAGCCTTGTCGCCGGTTGCGAAAACGAGGACGCGGGCGGTCTTACCGGTGCCGTGGGGCAGGTTGACGGTGCCACGAACCATCTGGTCAGCCTTACGCGGGTCAACGCCCAGACGGAAAGCTACCTCAACGGTTGCGTCGAACTTGGAAGGATTGGTGTCCTTCGCGAGGGTGATGGCCTCGATCGGGGCGTAGACCTTGTCTGCCTCGATCTTGGCTACGGCTGCCTCATATGCTTTGCTGCGCTTTGCCATGCTGCTATTTCTCCTTGTGCAGTTGTGGTCTGCGGACCGCGCTGGGCCCTGCCACAAGTCGCGGATCCGGCAAGGACCCTGCGACATTTCAATGTTTCAGATGCCGGTTACCCGGCGGGTGAAGGCCACCAGGGCCTTCGAAGGTTACTAGCCTTCTACGGTGATGCCCATGGAGCGGGCGGTGCCTGCGATGATCAGGGCAGCTGCCTTGATGTCGTTGGCGTTGAGGTCTTCCATCTTGGTGGAAGCAATTTCCTCAACCTGTGCCTGGGTCAGCTTGGCAACCTTGACGGTGTGCGGGGTAGCCGAACCCTTGGCGACGCCTGCAGCCTTCTTAATGAGCTCTGCAGCCGGCGGGGTCTTGGTGATGAAGGTGAAGGAACGGTCTTCGTAAACCGTGATTTCAACCGGGATAACGTTTCCGCGCTGGGATTCCGTTGCAGCGTTGTACGCCTTGCAGAATTCCATGATGTTGACACCGTGCTGGCCAAGCGCAGGACCGATCGGCGGAGCCGGGTTAGCGGCACCTGCCTGGATCTGCAGCTTGATGAGGCCGGTGACCTTCTTCTTGGGAGCCAATGTAGGGTCCTTCTCTCAATAGCTTCCTGGGGCGCAGGAGCGCGTCCCAGGTTGGTGGCCGCCATGGCGAGGCGACCGGCCGCTCCCGAACTGCTAAGCAGGCAGGACTGGAGCGAAATTTTGGAATCAGCTAGATCTTGGTGACCTGGTTGAATGCGAGCGTCACCGGGGTTTCGCGCTCGAAGATCGAGACCAGAACCACCAGGGTCTGGGACTCGGGCTTGATCTCGGAGATCGTAGCCGGGAGGGTCTCGAACGGACCTTCCTTGACGATGACCGACTCGCCGACCTCGAAGTCGACGGCCACGGGAGCCTGGTTCTGCTTGTTGACGGGCTTGCCCTGCTCTGCCTGCTCTTCTTCGAAGACCGGGGCAAGCATGGAGAAGACCTCATCGAGCCGCAGCGGGACGGGGTTGTGGGCGTTGCCCACAAAGCCGGTGACACCCGGAGTGTGGCGAACGGCGCCCCAGGAAGCGTCGGTCAGGTCCATGCGGACCAGGACGTAGCCGGGGATGCGCACGCGGTTGATGACCTTGCGCTGCGCGTTCTTGATCTCGACGACCTCTTCCATGGGCACCTGGATCTCGAAGATGTAATCTTCCATGTCCAGGGTCTGGATGCGGGTCTCAAGGTTGGCCTTCACGCGGTTCTCGTAACCGGCGTAGGAGTGGATGACGTACCAGTCACCTTCCTGGCGGCGCAGCTTGGCCTTGAACTCTTCAGCCGGATCGGCCGGCGCTGCAGCAGCAGCGGCTGCCAGGTCGTCGCCGTCGGACTCTTCTGAAGCGTCTGCTTCGTCGGATGCGTCGTCATCATCGGACGCCTCATCAGACTCGGCGTCTACGTCAGCTTCGAAATCCTCTTCGGAATCGTCGACGTCGGCAGATTCGGGCGCAGCAGAATCAACCTCGGACTCTTCCGCAGCCTCAGCTGCGGCGCCCTCAGTTTCTTCCAGCTCAGTCTCGTTTACCTCGAGCTCCTGCTCAGACACTTGGTCTCCTGCTTCCTCATTGCCTAACATGCCTATTTAAATGGCTCAATTCCGCAAACCCTGCAAAATCCCTGAGCAAACAAGGAATCTCACACAGTTTGCGGACAGATCCGCTTAGCGGTCCGTAGCGCCTGTCCCACCGAAGACCCAGCTGGCTCCCGTCCCGAAGGCGATGTCCAGCAGGCTGACGATAAGCATCATGATGGCTACGAACACCAGCACCACGAGCGTGTAATTGATCAGTTCCTTGCGGGTGGGCGCAACGACCTTCTTCAGTTCACCAATGACCTGGCGGACGAAGAGTGCAATACGGGCGAAGAAGCCGCGATCGGCTTTCTTGGCGGGACGGCCCTTCGAGCTGCTGGCAGCTGTTTCGGTCACCTGGTCCTCACTCACCTTGCAAAGTCGTTGACCCGACTCTGATCAGAGCCATGGTTGCTGCGCGTGCCCCGGCGTTTCCGCCGGAACAGCTTGCGCAGGGCAGACAGGACTCGAACCTGCAACCTGCGGTTTTGGAGACCGCTGCGCTACCAATTGCGCCACTACCCTATGGATCGAATCCATGTTTCAGGCCGCACTTCAGCCTGTGGTGCTTTTCAACACCGGTGAACCAGTCTACGCAAGAATTTCGCGATAGTCGAACCGACCCGATTCCGGACCACCCAGCCCCAAAAGCCTGTGACCATCATTATCAGTCACAAATTTCTGCAGGCACCCGGGAGCTCCGCAGAACAGCATAAGGTAGTTTACGTCGAATCCCATCATCCAGCCCACGAGCTGCCTGCGAAGAACGGTACATAGATGTCTGCCGGAACAACTACCGCCCGCATTTCACAGCGAATCTCCGCCATTGCTGAGTCCGCCACCCTTGCCGTTGACGCCAAGGCCAAGGCACTGAAGGCCGCGGGACGTCCCGTGATCGGTTTCGGTGCCGGCGAACCTGATTTCCCCACCCCGGACTACATCGTCCAGGCCGCCATTGAGGCAGCCGGTCAGCCGAAGTATCACCGCTACTCCCCCGCAGGTGGCCTCCCCGAGCTGAAGAAAGCCATTGCGGAGAAGACCCTGCGCGACTCCGGCTACCAGGTTGACCCTTCCCAGGTCCTGGTGACCAACGGGGGTAAGCAGGCCGTCTACAACACGTTCGCAACTCTGGTGGATCCGGGCGACGAAGTCATCATCCCCACCCCCTTCTGGACCACGTACCCGGAAGCCATCCGGCTCGCCGGTGGCGTGCCCGTTGAGGTCTTCGCCGGCCCGGAACAGGGCTACCTGGTAACTGTCGAGCAGCTCGAGGCCGCTGTAACGGACAGGACCAAGATCCTGTTGTTCGTTTCCCCGTCCAACCCCACCGGCGCTGTTTACAGTCCGGAGCAGGTTGGGGAGATCGGCAAATGGGCCGCGTCCAAGGGCCTCTGGGTTGTCACTGACGAGATTTACGAGCACCTGACCTACGACGGCGTCGAGTTCACGTCCATCGCCACTGCTGCACCGGAACTGGGCGACAAGGTTGTCATCCTCAACGGTGTTGCCAAGACCTACGCGATGACCGGTTGGCGCGTGGGTTGGATGATCGGCCCTGCCGACGTCATCAAGGCCGCCACCAACCTGCAGTCTCACGCAACGTCCAACGTTTCCAACATCATGCAGGTCGCAGCCGCCGCTGCCCTCACAGGTCCGCTGACCGCCGTCGACGAAATGAAGGTTGCCTTCGACCGACGCCGCAAGGCGATTGTCGCCGGCCTGAACGCGATCGAAGGTGTTGAATGCCCGACGCCGACGGGTGCGTTTTACGTTTATGCGGACGTCCGCGGCCTGTTGGGTAAGGAATTTGAGACCTCCAATGGTCCCGTCCGCCCGTCCACCTCTGCCGAACTCGCCACCCTCATCCTCGACGAGGTTGAGGTTGCCGTCGTTCCGGGCGAAGCCTTCGGTCCTTCCGGCTACGTGCGCTTGTCCTACGCACTCGGCGATGACGACCTCGCAGAGGGTGTCCGCCGCATCCAGGAGTTCCTGGGCAAGGCCAAGTAGCACTCAGTCAACGCAAGCGCTCTTCCACCCTTGCCAGGTGGAAGAGCGTTTCCGTTTAAGGCGCGGGAAGTGAGGGAGCGATCGGGAAAATCCAGCGGGAGGTGGGAGTGCGTTCAGAGGAGGCGACGCTCGGCTGCCCACTTGGTGAGTTCGTGGCGGCTGGACAGCTGGAGTTTCCTCAGGACTGCCGACACGTGCGTTTCCACCGTCTTGATGGAGATGAACAGTTCCTTGGCCACCTCTTTGTAGCTGTATCCCCGGGCAATGAGCCGCATGACTTCGAGTTCCCGGGCAGAGAGCTTGTCCAGTTCGTCGTCGGCGATGTCAGCCGGAGCGGTACCGAAAGCGTCCAGCACAAAGCCTGCCAAACGGGGAGAGAAGACGGCGTCGCCATCGGCCACGCGGATGACGGCGTCGGAAATCTCCCTGCCGGAGATGGTTTTGGTGACGTATCCACGTGCTCCGGCCCGGATGACCGACACCACGTCCTCGGCGGCGTCGGACACGCTCAGGGCCAGGAAGCTGGTGGTGCCGAGCAAAGCGCCAGAGCCGGCAATGACTTCACGTCCGCCACCGCCCAGTCCGCCTGGGAGGTGCACGTCCAAGAGCACGACTTCAGGGCGGGTCCCGGCTATGACGGCAATGGCCTGTTCCACGGTGCCGGCCTCGCCCACCACATCCATGCGTTCGTCGAGGTCCGCCTTCAAACCGGAACGGAAGATGGTGTGGTCGTCCACGATGACCACGCGCACCCTGCGTCCGGCACCACTTTCAGGGCTGTTGTTCATTGCTTTGCTTCTCCATTCCGATGTTCGCCATTCCGCTGCTCGCTGGCGTCCGGACTTATTGATGGAAGGGCCAATCGGACTTCCGTGCCATCGCTGCTGCTGTTGATGACCGCCGTGCCGCCGTGCCGCTTCATCCGGCCGATGATCGACTCCTTAACGCCCAGCCTGTCATCCGGGACAGCATCAGGGTCGAAGCCCGGGCCGCGGTCCTTGATGAAGATCTCCGTACTACCGGCAGTGCTCTCCAAGTACACGGACACTGTTCCGCCACCATGGCGGGCCGCGTTGAGCATGGCTTCCCTGGCTGCCTGAACCAAGGCCTCGTGCCGGTCCGTCATGTCGGTGTCTCCTACAGTGACTACCTCCACGGCATGCCCATGGGAGTCCTCCACTTCTGCGGCCACGGCCTTGATCCTGTCTGCCAGAAGACCCGATTCCTTGGCGGGATCACTGAACAGCCAGGAGCGGAGTTCGCGTTCCTGGGCCCTTGCAAGCCGGATGACGTCCGGCTCGGAGCCCGCCCTGCGTTGGATGAGTGCCAGGGTCTGAAGCACGGAGTCGTGCAAGTGGGCAGCGATCTCTGCGCGTTCAGTTTCACGGACCCTGCCGGCGCGTTCCGCTTCGAGGTCCTTCCAGAACTTCAGCCCCCACGGCAGCAATACCAAGGCGACACCGCCCAGGACAGCGACAGAGGCAAGGAGCGCCAGCCACGTCTGCTCCCACGACCCCGAACCGGACACCATCACCAGGACGCCGGCCACCACCAGCGCCAAACCCGCTGTCAAGCGCGTCCATCCACCTGCCTGGTCGGCCTTCGTCTTGTCCACCAGGCCGGCCCTGCGGGTCTCATCGAGCTGCATCCAGGCAATCGCTGCGCCACCGAGGATGGCGGCGGCCGGAATGAGTGTACCCAAAGGGACGTCGACGCCGAACTGGCGGGCGATCAGGATCGCAGCAACCAACAGCAGGGCTGCGCCAAGCAGGATTTCCTTGCCGTACTGGATCTTGCGGAACGAGAACCATGACGCCAAAGTACTTCCACTGCCGTTGGCTGCTTCGCCCCTGGATCCTGCCCAGTCCCAGGATGACGTGGCGCTGCCAAAGGCGGCAGGTTCGGCGGCGGGCGCGGCGCCTGTGTTGCCCAGGATAGAACCGTTGCCCGGGATAGAACCGTTGCCAGGAACAGCACCGCTGCCCGGGGCTGAAGCAAAAGCCGGTGGTCCTCCGGCGACCGCGGGCGAGGGCCCGGCGTCGTACGCTTTTGGCGCCGCGGAAGGCCCGGGGGGCACGGAGATGGGCGGGAGGCTCACCGCAGGAGCAATGGGCGACGCCGGGCGGCGGGCGTTGCGCTTGGCGTTCTCGTCCGCGGTGGGAACCATGGTCCACAGCCATGCGTAGAAGGCCACGCCTGCTCCACCGGCGAAGCAGGCCAGAATCATGCCCAGCCGGACGAACTTGACCGGCCAGCCCAAATGGTCGGCCAAACCGCTGCAAACGCCCGCGATCATGCGGTCGCTGCTGCGGACCAGCGTGGGGCGTTGCACAACGGTTGTCATGTACCAATCCAAACACGGATCAGGGTGCCCCGGACCGGAAACCGGCGTTGTTCGGGGGTCCCTCAGGGATCAATCAGGGTATCCCCCAGTAGAGGGCAGGGTGGCCCGGACGGCAGGATCGAAGTATGAACGCGAACAGCATGAACCCAGAGGAACCCGGAACGCCAGGCACCGCCGGCGAATCCGGCTCCAGCGCCAACACTGGCGCTTCCACCGGCGCCCCTGGTGCCACGTCCGGGGCACCTTCCGCGGCGCCTGGTGAAACCGGCGTGCCCCCGGCAACCGGTGCCGCCAGCGGCGGTTATCCGCAAGCCGGCAGCGCTCCTGCAACCTCCCAGCAGAACTTCTTCGACTGGATCCGTGACCAAGGCATCCGCCGGGGACCGGACCGTTGGATCGGCGGCGTCTCAAGCGGAGTGGCCCACCGGTTCGGCATCGACCCCCTGATTGTGAGGGGCATCTTCATTGTCCTGGCACTCTTCGCGGGCGTCGGCGTCCTGCTGTACGGCGTAGCCTGGGCGCTCCTCCCGGAGCCTGACGGCCGCATCCACGTGCAGGAAGCAGCCGCGGGCCGATGGTCAGGTGGCATGACCGGTGCGTTGATCACCACCATTATCGGCCTGCCCAGCCTGGGCCGCGGCTTCTGGGGCTGGGGCTGGGATGGACTGCCCGGACTGTTCTGGACGCTCTTCTGGATGGGCGGCGTCTTCTACCTCATCTACTTCCTGGTTCAACGCAACAAAGCTTCGAAGGGAACTCCACCTGTGGGCCATCAGAACTACTCCACGACGCCCTATTCTGCAGCATCCGGCACCACAGCTGCCTACGGTACGCCCACGTCATTCGCGTCCACCACGACCACCGGCACCAACACGGGTGTGCCTGTCTACGGCAGTGGCCAGCCCGGCAGCAAAACCTACGGCCCTCCTTCTACAGGCGGTGCCTACGGCCCGGCAGGTGGCTACGGTGCCGCCGGTAGCTACGGTTCCGGACATGGCCACGGCTCCGGGCCGGTTCCTCCGTCAGGGCCGTTCGGCCCCTCGGGACCGTCCATGCCTTCGGGCCCGCGCCCTCCTTACGGTTCCCCTCCCCCGCAAGGCTGGCAGCCCAAGCCCGACGCCCCGAAGCGCAGGGGCCCGGGCGCTGCGATCGTGTCAGTCTCGGCCGGTGCGGCACTTCTTGCCGGCGGCACGTTGAAAGCGCTCGACGCCGGAAACGTCATTGAGCTGGGCAACTCGGGCAACGCCGTGGTGTGGGCTACAGGTGCCGCCGTACTCGGCTTGGGCATCCTCATCGCGGGACTTCGTGGGCGGACGTCAGGCTTCCTTGGCTTCCTCGCCGTGGCCGCCCTCATCATTGGTGGAATCTTCAATGTGGTCCCCAGGGACGGCGACCGCTTCACCTTCCATGACGTGAACTGGGCGCCCACCAGCCTGGAGCAGGCACGGCAAGGCATCGATGTAACCGGGGCACAAGGTGTGGTGGACCTGAGCGAAATCACCATGACACCCCCGCTGGTTTCCGAGGTCCTGATTCCGGTTGATGCCACAGCCAGCAACGTCACCGTGGTCATTCCCGATGACGTCCCCGTGGAAGTCAGGGCGGATATGACGTTCGGCAACCTCAACGAGCGTGGCACGGATCGCGGCGGCCGGCTGCAGGACGAGAGGACGCTCTACAACACCGAAAAGCCCGGAGCTAACCTCGTGGTGGAAATTGACGGCACGTTCAGCAACGTGACCATCCAGGAAGGAAACTGATATGAGCACCAACGAGCCAGGCAAGGCACGCGAAGCCCGGGCAACCGAGCCACTGCCCGAGGAACCACGTAATGCCGAGACCCGCCCGACGGAGGCCTTGCCCAGGGAAACCCGCCCCACTGAGGCTCTTCCGAAGCCAAGCCTCCAGCAGATCCCGCTCACGCCACCGCTGGAACCCAGCTTCAAGGCGGAGCACACGGACGACGACCCTCACCAGGCACGGATAGGCACGGTGGTGTGGGGATTGATCGTGATAGCCCTCGCGGCCCTCATCGTCATCTCCACACTCGGCTGGGTCTCGCTGAACGGTACGTATGTGCTGATCGGCCTGATGATCGGTGCGGGCGCAGCGCTGGTGGTCGGTGGACTCCTGTCGGCCCGTAAGGGTTCCGGTACACCAAAGAGCCCGGCCAAGTAACTGGAAGCAGAAACGTGACAAAGCAACCGCAACAGGGAAGGGTGTAGCCATGGACAAGTTCTTCAGCATCGTCAGGGGCTTCGGCCTGAAGCGTGGTCCGCAACGCTGGCTCGGTGGAGTCTGCGGAGGAATCGCAGCAAAGCTCAAGGTAGACGTAGCGTACGTCCGGGTCGCTTTCCTCCTCTTCTGCCTGCTGCCTGGCCCCGCATTCGTGGTCTACATCCTCGGTTGGCTCATCCTGCCGGACCAGAACAACAAGATCGCACTCGAATCCTTCATCAGCCAACGTTCCCGGTAGCTGCCGGCCAGGCTGAAAACAACGAAGCGCCCCGCCAACCGGCGGGGCGCTTCGTTGTTTTCAGCCAGGTTTCCAATACCGCACGGCCAGGTTCGAAAGTAACCATTTGTGTCCCACCCCACATGCGCGTCTACAATCATTGGGAGCTCAGCGTGGCGCTCTGCACGTATTCCTCCAAGCCATGAGTGAGCAAACATGAAAATTGGCATTCTTACCAGCGGTGGCGACTGCCCCGGCCTCAACGCAGTGATCCGGGGATCAGTCCTCAAGGGTATTGCCATCCACGGCCAGGAGTTTGTGGGCTTCCGCGACGGCTGGCGCGGTGTAGTTGAAGGTGATGTCATCGACATCCCCCGCACCATGGTCCGCGGTATCGCCAAGCAGGGTGGCACCATTCTGGGCACCTCACGCACCAACCCGTTTGAAAACGGGGGTGGCCCGGACGTCATCAAGGCACACATGGAACGCCTTGGTATTGACGCCATCATCGCAATCGGGGGCGAGGGAACTCTGGCAGCTGCCAAGCGCCTGACCGACGCGGGCCTGAAGATTGTTGGCGTCCCCAAGACCGTGGACAACGACCTTGATGCCACTGATTACACCTTCGGTTTCGATACCGCTGTCCAGATCGCCACTGAGGCCATCGACCGGCTGCGTACCACCGGCGAATCCCATCACCGCTGCATGATCGCCGAAGTCATGGGCCGCCACGTCGGTTGGATCGCCTTGCACGCCGGCATGGCAGCCGGGGCCCACGCCATCCTGATTCCGGAGCAGAAGGCAAGCATCGAACAGATCACTGAATGGGTCCAGGAAGCCCACGACCGTGGCCGTGCGCCGCTGGTAGTGGTTGCCGAGGGCTTCGTCCCGGACCACATGGAGTCCCCGCACTCCGAGCGCGGCCTGGATACGTTCGGCCGACCCCGCCTTGGCGGCATCGCTGATCAGCTCGCCCCCGAAATCGAAGCGCGAACGGGCATAGAAACCCGGGCCACCATCCTCGGCCACATCCAGCGTGGTGGTGTCCCCACCGCCTACGACCGCGTCCTGGCCACCCGCCTGGGCATGGCAGCCATCGACTCCGTGGTGGAAGGTCGCTGGGGCACCATGGTGGCCCTTAAGGGGACGGACATCTCCCACGTGGGCTTCGCGGAAGCACTCGGCAAGCTCAAGACCGTGCCGCAACACCGCTACGATGAAGCGTCTGTGCTGTTCGGCTAGTCGGCTAGGCTGAATCCATGACTCTAGAGCCCACGTCTGCTGCCATCATCCAGCTGGCGTGGGCTCGCCGTTTGGGGCTCGACGACGACGCCTTCGCCAGCACGGCTGCCCGGCTCACCGCTTCTTCGGTAGACCCAGGCGAGCTCGGCAACCGCATTACCCTTGTGGATGAATCTGCGCGGGCTTTGGTATTCCTGCGCCTCTTTGGCGTCTCGGCGCTTGTGGGGCCGCAGTGGGCACTTGATACGGCGGCATCCATCCCCGATACTGAGCTCGCCCAGCACGTGACGCTGCTGACCATCACCCGATCACACGGCGGGCACGGGCTTGGATCCTCCGCCTTGTTCTTTGCGGACGACCTACCGCTCAAGCAGCCGTCCGACGACCTCACGGTTTCGCAGGGCAACCCCGAAGCAATCAGCCTGGAGGGCTTGTGCCCGCCGGATGACGTCAATGAGGTTGGCCTGCAAGGGCTCGAGCATCGCTTCACGATCATGCACCCCGAGGAGGACCAGCCGACGCCTGTGGCCTGCGGGGCCTATTCCGAGTGGGAAGGCATCCTGGCCAACATGGGCGTCCTGGTTGCTCCTCCCTGGCGACGGCGCGGCGTGGGCACCCTGGCCGCATCCATCGCTGCGCACGAGGCCCTGGCATCCGGGCTGACCCTTCAATGGAAGGCCGATGTCAGCAACACCGGAGCGCTCGGGATGGCCCGCAGCCTTGGCTTTGCCACGGGCGGGCTCCACGCCAGCGTACTCCTCGGCTAACAAAGCGCCGAACCGGCCCTGCTTTGGGCAAGTAGGGGGCGGGAACATTCATTAAACGGGCAGGACCAGCCCAAAAGTGGGCTGGTCCCGACACCGAACAAATGCTACTTCCGGACAGTTTCCGGCACGGCCGGCTCTCCAGCGGCTGTCCCACCCCAACCGCTGACCGACTTCGGCTTGCCAAAGAACAACGCCACCACGGCACCCAGCAGAATCGCGCAGGCAGGCAACAAGATGGACTGGCTCATCGCCGTCGAGAATCCCGCGTGGAGGGCTTCCGGCAACACTCCGCCCATGGAGGCTTCGCCCACAGGAGCCCCGGCGGGAGCTGCGGGCAACTCCGCTGCGAGCCGCGACTGGATGAGGGCGGCGATGGCCGCCGAACCGAGGACAGCACCGATTTGGCGCGTGGTGTTGAAGACGCCGGAACCGGCCCCTGCCTGGCGTGGTTCCAGGTTGCGGGTGGTCGCGTTGGACACCGGCCCCCAGATGAAGGCGTTGGCAACACCTTGCAATGCGCTGGGCAGCAGGAACATCCAGATGGGCGTCTCCGGCCCCAGCAGGGATGCCGTCCAGAACAATGCACCGGCAAGGCAGACCAGGCCGAAGGACGCGAACCATCGCGGGTTTGCCCGGTCTAGTAGCTTGCCCACGAACGGGGCCAGCGCACCTGAAATAACGGCCATGGGAATCATCAGCAGCGCAGACTGCGTCGGCGTCAGGCCTCGCACGGTCTGGTAGTAGAAGATGGTGGGCAGCGGGAATGCGGTCACAGTGAAGCCAACGGCCATGATGGTGGTGTTGCCCAGGGAGAAATTACGGTCCTTGAACAGGCCAAGCGGCAGCAGCGGTTCCCCGCCGCGGCGTTCAAGGAGCCACTGCCAGGCGACGAACAGCACCAGGACAACAAGTCCCGTGATGATCAATCCCCAGACGGAAACGAAGCCAGAGACCGTTCCCCACTTGTACGTCTGGCCCTCCTGGATGCCGAAGACCAGCAGGAACATGCCGACGGCGGAAAGCACCACGCCCACGACGTCGAACGTATGGCTGTGCGTGGTCAGTTTCGGCACGAAACGCATCACCAGGATGAAGGCCACGATCCCGATAGGGACATTGACGAAGAAGATCCACTCCCAGCCGAGGCTGTCCACCAGCAAGCCGCCGAGGATCGGGCCGATCAACACGGCCATCCCTGCTGTGGCTCCCCACAGCCCCATGGCGGCGCCGCGGCGATCCGGCGGGAAGATGCGCGTGATCACGGCCATGGTCTGCGGAGTCATCATGGCCGCACCAAAGCCTTGGACTGCCCGGGCCGCGATCAACATGGTGACGTCGCCGGAGAGTCCGCACCACAGCGAAGCGAGCGTAAAGACGACTAAGCCGATCAAGTACAGGTTCTTGGGCCCGAAGCGGTCACCCAGCCTGCCAGTGATCAGCAAGGGCACGGCATAGGCCAGCAAGTAGGCGCTGGTAACCCAGATGACGGCATTGATATCCGTGTTCAGGCCCTCCATGATCCGAGGGTTGGCTACCGACACGATAGTGGTGTCGATGAGGATCATGAAGAAGCCCACCACCAGTGACCACAGGGCGGGCCACGGCTTAGCTACGTTTTCCAAGGGATTCCTTTGGCTTGTATGAAAGTTCGGTTGGAGTTGGCCGGGGTTCATCCCAGGGCAGGCGCCCACTGCGCAACTCCTCGAGGAGTTCGCGGATCCACGCGATCTCCGTTCGGCGCATTGCTTGTTGATACGTGATGTCGATCCAGTACTTGCGATCCAGCCCCTTGGCCGTCACGGTTGCCTCGGCATGAACGAGGAAGTCGAGATCGGCGCTGAGGGCTACCAGCCGCTCCGCCAGCAGTTCCATCACCACAGACGCGGGTAGGTTATGGGCTTCGGCGATTGCGTGGGGAAACACGGGGTATTCGTTGACGGGCGTAGAGAGCATGTCTTGGATCCGCGCATCGAGGGCCTCATGTCCGGCGACGGTAATCCTGTACGTGGTCCGTTCGGGACGGTTGCCTTCGCGTTCCGTTCCTGCGGCCTCCACAAGCCCGCTTTCCGCCAGCCGGCCCACTGCGTGATAAAGCGTGCCGGGGCGGACTTTGACGAGGCGGTCCTCATGGCGTGCCGTCAACAATTGGTACATCTCGTACGGATGCATGGGCTGCTCTGCCAGGAGCGCCAGTGAAGCGACACCGAGTGGCGTCAGTTCCGCGATTTTCGGCACGATAACCCTCTTCCCCTTCAGATATTCCACAACAACTATTCCACGTGGAGTATCCGGCACGCAAGATAGCCCGGACGCAGGAAAGCCCGGACGCAAAGCGACCGGGCTCCCCTCGTGATACCTGCTTTAGCCCAGGAGGGCTTGAATCTCCGATCGGGCGAACATCGAGGCGGCCTCGCGCGCGGTGGGAGTTCCGGCGTCGGGATCTGCTCCCGCATCCAGCAGGACCCGCGCCACATCTGTGTATCCCTTGAAGACAGCTCCGGCGAGTGGCGTCTGTCCGCGATCATTCGCGGCGTTGACGTCAGCACCGTGATGGAGGATGAGCTGCACGGCTTCCGCATGCCCGTGGTAGGCCGCCAGCATCAGCAGGGAGTCACCAGCGGCATTCGTCAACGTGGCAGGAGCGCCGGCGTTCAAGTAGCCACGCAGCAGTTCTGTGTCACCTTCGCGGGCAGCATCGAACAAGGCATGGGCCAAGGCCAACGTTTCGTCGTCGGGGCCTGTAGCTTCGCTCATCGGTGGGGTCCCTTCAAGAATCCGGTCTGGCGCCCGACAACCTGGCCGGCGTCGGGGGCGACGATCACTTCCTGGGCTGCGATGTAAGGCTCCTCACCGTCCATCACCGTGAGGGTTTCCTCCGCTGAAACGGACCGCTTGATCACGGCCAAAGCAACGGGTCCCATTTCAAAGTGCTGCGCCACCGATGTCAGAGTACCCACCTTGCGCTCCCCGGCAAATACGACACTGCCGGCTGCCGGCAGGGTGTGCTGCGATCCATCAAGCTGGAGGAACACGAGGCGCCGCGGCGGGTGGCCGAGGTTGTGGACACGCGCTATGGTCTCCTGGCCCTTGTAACAGCCCTTGTTCAGGTGCACCGAGGTCCTCAGGAGATCCAGCTCGTGGGGAATCGTCTTTTCATCAGTCTCAGCGCCAAGGCGGGGCCGCCATGCTGCAATCCTCAAGGCATCCGCCGCCATGGCACCTGCCAGGGGAAGGCCTTCCACGACTTCATCCAACTCGCTGGCCGGTACAAGGTACTCGAACCAAGGACGTTCAAGCCCGGGATGCGATTCTTCCGGGACGATGCTGTACGCGTAGCCCCCAGGGCTAACGTGCGGCCATGGATCCTCCCACACCAAGCGGCCGGACAGTTGCTCCACCGGCTTGGTGGCGCCCAACACGGCCCACTGCTCCGAGACGTCCTCGATCTCGACACGGAGCATGAACTTCATCCTGTTCAGCCACTCAGCAAGCGGCGCGGCCTCGGCGGTCTCAACGATGAGCCACGTGGTGCCGCCGTCGTCAATAACGCGGGCATCGAACTCGATGCGGCCTTGGACGCTGAGCAGCAGCAGTTCGCTGGCGACGCCGGGCTGGAGATTGGTGAGCTGCTGGGAGGAGAGTGTGTTCAGCCAGCTGAGCCGGTCCGGGCCGCTCACGGTCACCACGCCACGGTGCGAAAGATCGACGACGGCGGTACCGGTTGCCAGGGCGCGCTGCTCACGCAGTGGTTCACCGTAGTGGGCCGCGACGCCGGCATCGAGGCCGGTATCTTCGACGGCGCCAGGGCGCGACAACAGGGGGCTCTTGTAAGTCATATGTAGTAGAAGTCCTTGCGGGTCAGCGGTATTCCGGGTTTTCGAAATCGAATCGGGTGCCCGCTTTCCATTCCTCCGGCAAGTTGCCGTAGGCGGGGATTCCCCCGGCGTCCCGCAGGAGCTTGGCCATGTGGAGCAGGTTCCACGTCATGAAGGTGGCATTCCTGTTAGTAAAATCACTCTCCGGACCACCCGATCCTTCGTCCAGGTAGCTGGGTCCGGGGCCGACTGGGCCGATCCACCCGGCGTCGGCCTGGGGCGGAATGGTGAAGCCGATGTGCTGGAGGCTGTACAGCACATTCATGGAACAGTGCTTGATGCCGTCTTCATTGCCGGTAATGAGGCAGCCACCCACCTTGGGATAGAACGCCCATTGGCCCTTGCTGGTCAGTTCGCCCGAATGGGCGTACAGCCGCTCAATGAGTTTCTTGGTTTGGGACGAGTTGTCGCCCAACCAGATGGGACCGGCAACCACCACGATGTCAGCGTCGCGGACATCAGGGTAGATCTCCGGCCATTCATCGGTCTTCCAGCCATGCTCGCGCATGTCCGGATACACACCACTGGCAATATCATGGTCCACGGTCCGGATGAGCCGCGTAGTGACGCCCTGCTTTTCCATGATGTCCCGGCTGATGTTGATCAGGCCGTCGGTGTTGCTTACCTGAGGAGACGGTTTCAGCGTGCCATTGAAAAAGACAGCTTTGAGCCCGCTGTAGCCCGCCGGTTTGAGGTTGTTCACTATCTGCTCCTTCTGCTGGTTGCTGTGGAACGTACAGTGAGACCTCGGGTCAGGACACCTTGTGGAGGAATGCCGAGGCGTGCGCTTCGAGGGCCTTGCCGCTGGCAGCGACGTCCCAGCGCCACAGGAGGTTGCCATCCACCAGGCCGAAGATGCGCGTGGCCGCGGTGTACTCCTTGGAGTGGCTCCCACGCATCACCATGTCGGTGCTCAGCTGGATCTGGGGTCCTTTGATCTGGCCGTAGTAGAGCTCGGTGATGCCGCCGGGGTGGGCGATCGACACTGAGATGTCGAAGCCGCCCTCCTTGTTGCGACGTTCCTCGACTTCGTCAGCTGTTTTGAGGACGGGGACGATGTCGGCCGGGATCAGGCCGGGGCCGCCGTCGCCCTCTTCAAGCTTGCGCTCCAAGGCCCAGAACCCCGTCTCAACGGTCAACGGGCGCAACTTCTCGCCGGCGTCGTCACTGAGCCAGGTCTCGGCCCGGTACTGCAAGTACGGGAGCCCGTTGTGGGTGAAGGAAACGTGCTGGACGAAATGCTCGGAATCCTCGTCTCCGCTGCCGAGCCGGCCGCGGCCTTCCCACTCACCAATGAGCCAGGAAAGGGGGACGAGTTCGGGCGTCAGATCTGTTGGGATCTCAATAGGCACAACGATTACCTCTGTTGGGCTGCAGGATCAGAAGGTCTACTTCTGGCCCTTGAAAAGGCGGTATACGACAAAACCCGCAAACCATGCCATGGCGACGCTGGCCAAGCCAAGGAGAACGAGGAAGAAGATTTCAAATGCGAGTACAGACATGATGCAATCCTAACCGTTAGTAGATGAGTAGTTTGTCTATGAAGTAAGCCATGGCCCCCACAGCCCAAACGGGAGCTACGCCCATTCCTACCGCCGCCGGGATGTTGAGGCGTCCCCGCCGGAGGGTGGTCATCCGCCGGAAGCACACTAGGACGGATCCCACCACAACGCCCACCAAAGCGGCGGGAAGCACGGCGATATCCGAGAAAACAAGACCAGCCAGCGGTCCCATCAGTCCAGCCATCACCACACCTAGCGGAGCCACGATGCGGTCCGGCCAGCGAATAATTCCCACCATTAGGGCCGCCGCGGCACTGAGGCCGGCCACGAGCACCATCTCCTTGACGCCGTTGAAGCGCGCACTGGCGATCCACCCCGCGCCCAGGCAGTTCAGCAGCACACCAGCAGAGCAGCCGAGGGTGGATTCCAGGCGTTGGGCCTGCCCCGTACCCCTGATCAGTTGGACGACGAACACCGCCATCACGCCCAGGGCCACGAATGCCGGTGTGCCGTCCAGGAAACCCGGTGCCGGCATGAAGGCGGCAGTGACGGCCGCGCCCGCGCCAGCAAGACCTATAACGGCGGCCAGCGTTTTCTTGGCCGGGACTGCCAGGAAATGCGGCCAGCCGATCCCGACAGCCGCGGACGCCGCGATGCCTGCGCCCACCATGGCTTCCCGGGAAACGAAGGTGCTGGCCACGATGGCTGCGAGCGCCACGAGTCCGAATACCCCGATGCTCCAAGACTTCACTGTGTGCCGACCTCAATCCGATGCGCCTTACGACCTCTCGACAATCCTGCCTTAAGCTGACCCAATATGTCGTAATTCCAGCGCTTGCCCGTCACGAATCCATGTGTCGCAGGGCACTGATGGGTATACTCAGACTTCAACAGCGCACTGTGTTGGCCGCGATCCCGTTACAACGGGAGAGGCTGCCAATGCGTTGTGACCGACCGGTGAGACTCCGGTTTCGACGCCCGATGATGCGCGTACAGCCCATTGGAGGAACTATGTCGCACATCCTGCTCCTAACGAACAGCACCGGCTCTTCGGTGGACATCTTGCCTGCCTTGGAGTTGCTGAACCACCGCGTGCACATCCTCCCGGCAGAACCCACAGCACTACTGGAAACCGACCCCACCGATATCGTCTTCCTGGATGCCCGGAAGGATCTGGTGGGTGCCCGCTCACTGACGCAGTTGCTGAAGGCGACCGGCCTCAGCGCACCCCTCATGCTGATCCTCACGGAAGGCGGCATGGCTGCTGTCTCGTCCGCGTGGGCAGTCGATGACATCGTGCTGGACTCCGCTGGCCCTGCAGAAGTCGAGGCCCGCATCAGGCTGGCCATGGCGCGTGCCGTGCCGGGCGAAGAGGAGACCCAGACCGAAATCCGGGCAGCCGGCGTCGTGATTGACGAAGCGAGTTATACCGCGCGCGTCAGTGGCCAGCCACTGAACCTGACGTTCAAAGAGTTCGAACTCCTGAAGTATCTCGCCCAGCACCCGGGCAGGGTGTTCACCCGCCAGCAACTGCTGACGGAAGTCTGGGGCTATGACTACTACGGAGGCACCCGGACGGTGGACGTTCACATCAGGAGGCTTCGGGCCAAGCTTGGCGTGGACCACGAGAACCTGATCAGCACCGTCCGCAACGTTGGCTACCGGCTCACCCTTGTACGTCTCCCGGACGATGAGCTGTCCGAGGCCTGAGCGGCAACTGGAGCAAACAAAGAAAGAGGCCAGGATCCACACGGATCCTGGCCTCTTGCATTTGTTTCTTGGTGGAGGACATACGGGTCGAACGTATCGAGGCCACCCCACTGGTGGATCCCCCCTGTGTTGACTTACGGAAACCGCAAAGCCGAACGAGATAACGACAGTACCTCGCATTTCCACGGACATCAAATTACGGAGCTTGCACCGGACGTATAGCCTTGCATCATGAGTCACGCGCACCCGGAAAACTGGCCCGTACTGATCATTGCCGGCGCCTTGGACACCGAACTCCTCAGGGACGTCAAAACCCTCGCCGCAGCCGCTGGGGAGTCCGACGGGAATCCGCCCTTCTCCGAACAGACGTTGGTCATCCTGCGCGGTGCGGACTCGGGCGAGCATTCAGTCTTGTCCTTCGTCCTGTATGCACCGGACGAAGATTCTGATCCGGCCACCGGTGAGGATCTGGCGGGTGTCGCCGTCGTCGTTGAAAGTGAGGACGGAAGCGGTGTCCTGGAACTGGCTGTCCACCCCAGCTACCGCAACCAGGGCGTTGCTGGAAGGCTGCTGGGCGCCCTGCAGGGCAAACGGGGCCTCGACGGATTAAGCGCATGGTCCCACGGCAACCACGAGGCAGCCGCCGACCTTGCCACGCGCTTCGGCTACGGTCCGGTGCGTGAACTGTGGAAGATGCGGCTGATGTCTTCAACCTCTGCACTGCCCGACGCCGGACTCCCGGACGATGTTTCGATCCGCGCCTTCGTGCCTGGCAGGGATGAGCAGGCGTGGCTGGCAGCCAACAGGGCTGCGTTCTCCCACCACCCGGAACAGGGTTCCATGACACTGGCTGACCTCGAGGCGCGCAAGGCTGAAGATTGGTTTGATCCCGAAGGTTTCCTGTTGGCTGTGAATGCTGAAGGTGAGCTGTTGGGATACCACTGGACCAAGGTCCACCCCCGGCAAGGTCCGCACCCTGCCATCGGTGAGGTCTACGTGGTGGGTGTGACTCCGGCAGCGCAGGGCTTGGGGCTTGGCAAGGCCCTGACGGTTGCGGGCATCAAGCACCTCCAGGAGCAAGGGCTGCATGCCGTGATGCTCTACGTGGACGCAGACAACGAGCCTGCGGTAGCTCTATATCAGAAGCTTGGCTTCGTTCGCTGGGATACCGATGTGATGTATGGCCCGTTAACCAAAAATTAACCTGACGGGATCACTGGGCGGAAAGCCGGTGACATCTTGGATTCGAGCACCGAAATTGCTTGTAATGTGGGAGGAAACCCCCGTCCTGAGCTTAGGAGAACCCCATGCAGCCGGACCCCGTCGGCACCGCCGGATCCACCTCGAAGGGTGCGACATTGCCCCCACGCTTCGGATCATCGGAAGTGCCGGCCTCGCGAGCCACCCAGGACCGCATCGATATTCCGGAATTCGCCCCGAGCCTGGAGCCTGAAGGCGACATCTCCCCGGACCGCTTCCTGGACCGCGAGTTGAGCTGGCTGGCCTTCAACTCCCGTGTGCTGGAGCTCGCTGAAGATCCTGACCTTTTCCTGCTGGAACGTGTCGGCTTCCTGTCCATCTTCGCCTCCAACCTGGACGAGTTCTTCATGGTTCGAGTGGCTGGCCTCAAGCGGCGCATCGCCACGGGTTTGGCCGTGCCCTCCCCCGCAGGCCTGAGTCCCATCGAGGTACTGGAGCAGATCAGCGAAGAGGCCCACAGGCTTCAGGAACGCCACGCCCGGGTCTTCGCTGAGCAAATTCGGCCGGCACTGGCCTATGAGCACATCCACATCATGCACTGGCAAGAACTGGATGAGGATGCACGCCACCGGATCAGCATCATGTTCCAGGAGAAGGTCTTCCCCATCCTGACGCCGCTGGCGGTGGACCCGGCGCACCCGTTCCCCTACATCTCGGGGCTCTCGCTCAACCTTGCCGTGATCGTCAGCAACCCGATCAGCGACAAGGAGCTCTTCGCCCGAGTTAAGGTTCCGGATCAGCTGCCCCGCCTCATTTCCGTGGACGGACCGCGCGCAGGCGCCATCCCGGGCCGCGTTGCCCGGTTCATCGCCTTGGAAGAAGTCATCGCTGTCCACTTGGACAAGCTCTTCCCAGGTATGGAAGTCCTGGAGCACCACACCTTCCGCGTCACCCGCAATGAGGACTTGGAAGTAGAAGAGGACGACGCCGAGAACCTCCTGCAGGCCCTGGAGAAGGAACTCCTGCGCCGACGCTTTGGCCCGCCGGTGCGCCTTGAAGTCACCACGGACATCAACCCGAACATCAAGGCACTGCTGATCCGGGAACTTGGGGTGGAAGAGTCCGAGGTCTACTCCGTACCAGCACCGCTGGATCTCCGTGGATTGTCAGCGATCAGCGCCATAGACCGCGCCGATCTGCACTACCCAAAGCATGTACCTCACACTTCGCGGTACCTCAACGAGTCCGAGACTTCGAAGGCCGCCAACGTCTTTGCCGCGATGCGCCGCAGGGACATCCTGCTGCACCACCCGTATGACTCGTTCTCCACCTCGGTCCAGGCTTTCCTGGAGCAAGCGGCCGCGGATCCCAAGGTGCAGGCCATCAAGCAGACCCTCTACCGGACGTCAGGTGACTCCCCCATCGTTGATGCCCTCATCGATGCCGCCGAGGCGGGCAAGCAGGTCCTGGCCCTCGTTGAAATCAAAGCCCGCTTTGATGAGCAGGCCAACATTTCCTGGGCGCGCAAGCTGGAACAGGCGGGCGTCCACGTGGTGTATGGCATCGTGGGCCTGAAAACTCACTGCAAGTTGTCCCTCGTGGTTCGACAGGAAGTGGACGGCCTCCGCCGCTACTGCCACATCGGCACCGGCAACTACCACCCGCGCACGGCGCGCTACTACGAAGACCTTGGCCTTCTAACAGCCAACGAGCAAGTGGGCGAGGACCTGTCCAAACTCTTCAACCAGCTGTCCGGCTACGCCCCGAAGTCCACTTTCAAGAGGTTGCTCGTTGCGCCGCGATCGGTGCGGGCCGGCTTGATGGACAGGATTGAAGCCGAAATCCGCAACGCCCAGGCCGGCGCTCCCGGATTGGTGCAGATCAAGGTCAACTCCATGGTGGACGAAGCCATCATCGATGCCCTCTACCGGGCGTCGCAGGCCGGTGTGAAGGTTGACGTCGTGGTGCGCGGCATCTGCTCCCTGCGCCCCGGCGTCCCGGGACTCAGCGAAAACATCAGGGTCCGTTCCGTCCTGGGCCGCTTCCTTGAACACTCACGCGTCTTTGCCTTTGGCAACGGTGGCGAGCCCGTGGTGTACATCGGCTCCGCCGACATGATGCACCGCAACCTGGACCGCCGCGTGGAGGCACTGGTGCAGCTGGCCAGCAAGGAAGACACAGCAACTGTCATGGACCTGATGCGTCGCTATGTTGACGACGGGACGGCCAGCTGGCACTTGGACGATCACGGACACTGGGCCAGGCACCACTTGGACGAGGACGGCAAGCCCTTGTTGGACATGCAGTCCTGGCTCCTGGCTTCCCGCTCACGCCAGCGCGCTGCGGCCCGGCGGTAAGGGCCCAGTTGAACAGCGATACCCCCGTGGCGGATCAAACTGACCACCCCGGCGAGCCAGTGGCCGTTGTAGCCGCCGGCGCCATTCCTTGGCGCGTCACCAAAGGTGCCCTTGAGGTTCTCCTGATCCATCGTCCCCGTTATGACGATTGGTCATGGCCCAAAGGAAAGCTCGACGCCGGCGAAACAGTTCCCGAGTGCGCTGCCCGTGAAGTGCGGGAAGAGATTGGACTTCAGGCTCCGCTGGGCATACCTCTTCCGGCTATTCACTACCACGTAGCTGCCGGTTTGAAAGTGGTCCGGTACTGGGCCGTCAAGGTCAATGGAGCGCAGCTCCGGCCCGATGGCAAGGAAGTGGACAGCGTCATGTGGTGCAGCCCGGACCGGGCAGCCAGCTTCCTGAGCAACCCTACGGATGTGGAGCCGCTCGAATACCTCGAGAAGGCCCACGTCCGAGGGGAATTGGACACATGGCCGTTGGTATTGATCCGCCATGCCAAAGCGAAGCCGCGGTCCTCATGGACAAAGGCCGAGGGCGACCGCCCCTTGGCAGCCACTGGCCAGCGGCAGGCAGTTGCTGTCCAGCGTCTTCTGGCGGTGTGGAAACCACAACGGGTGGTGACTAGTCCGTGGGCGCGTTGTGTTGCCACTATCGCCCCCTATGCCAAGGCCAGCGGCGCCAAGGTGAAACTGGTGGAGGCACTCACCGAGCACACCCACCGTCGCTCCCCCAAGAAGACGGCTGCCGCTGTTGAGGGCTTGTTCGACAAGCAGCAGCCGATCGCAGTGTGTACGCACCGCCCGGCCCTGCCCACGGCGTTGAAGCAACTGGGCCAGCACATGTCACAAGCCCTGCGCGCCCTGCTTCCCTCCGCAGACCCCTACTTGTCTCCAGGTGAGGTCATCGTGTGTCAGGTTGCTCGAGGGTCTGAACGGAAAATTGTCTCCGTGGAGCAGGTCAAACCCTTCGACGACTAGGGCACTACCCGGTTGACCCCCACCTCTTTGTGTCAAATACTTAGTACATTGATACAAAGATTTGGGGGTCTTCGTCGTGATAGCCAACTTGCCGCCACTGTTGTTCCTGGGACCCGTGGTCGGCGCCATCATCGTGTACTTGCTACTTCGACTACAGGTCTGGTCCAAACCTGGGGCCGAATCCGTTGCCTCGCACGGACTATGGGTGGGCATCATCGGCTGGATGGCAAGTTCCCTCCAGGGTGCGATGAACGCGGGGATCATTCGAGCGAACCCCACGGCATTCAACGCACCTGTCGCTCCGGACCAGATCGCCGCAGCACTTGGGTGGCCCGTCCTTGCCGCACTGACCGTCCATGCACTTGGCCAGCTGAGCTACCCCGCGCCCAAGGCCCCACGCAGGTACGCCGAACTGACTGTTCGCAGAATCCGGGACTTCCTCCCCCTCAAGCTCGCTTGGACCACCGCGGGAATTTTCGTCTTTTCAAGCCTGGTCATCGCGTGGATCGCTTCGCTCCCCGGGCACACACCGGTCCTGCCCTCGCCCAAACCGGCTACTTCCGCGGACTTCACCGGGTACATGGGACAAGGGCAGGATGGCAGGATCCCTGGACCGGAGTTGGCGTCATGGCTGGGGGGCGCCCTGCTGGTCCTCGCCGTGGGAACGTGGTTGATCCTCCTGCTGATTGCTCGCCGGCGCCGGTTGGAAACGCTGGACGTCGACGATAATCGCGTACTGCGCTCCATCGCCGCCAATCGATTGCTGCGGACAGTTGCAACCATTGCGGCCGGCCTTGCTGCGATCGCCGGCAACTTCGCGGCACAGCCGGCGCCGGGAGCGATGTGGCAGTCCTCCTGGACCAATTACGTCGGCATCGTCAACATGGCAGTGCTGCTGGCCATGTGGTGGTGGCGGGTTCCTCAGCTCCCGTCACTCCTCAAGGCACAAAAGGTCACCACCGCCGGCGCACTCCGCGCAGACCCCCGGACCCACGGTGCCGCACGGCTCACGATTTCACTTGGTGCCGCATTGGGTGCCATCGGAGGACTGGCACTGGTGGTGGGGCTGGTCTTCATCTTCGTCCCCGCCCGTCCCGTTGACCCCCTCGCCTTTCCGGGGCTCATTGCCATAGTGGCTGCCGTGGTGCTCCTCGCAGTAGCCGGCGGAGAGCTGTTGATTGGCCGCAACTACGGATCCGCCGACGCTGCCGTGCAGTGGCCACGCCAGCCGGTCTCCCGGGGTTTACTGTCCTTTGCAATAGGCAGCGGACTGGTGTTTGCTGTGTCGCTGGCGTTCTCCATTGCCGCTCAAGTCCAGCCCTTTGGGCCAAATTTGTGGCTGGCGCCGCTGTTGGCGACTGCTGCAGTGTTGGTGGTTGCGGCTGCTGCCACCATGGCTGTTCGATTGCGTCCCGGCATCGCCGGGAACGAGGGCAACAGCGGCCTGGACGCGGCCCTCCGTGCCATCAGCATGTACAGGATCGCGAGGATGCTGGCGGCCTGCCTCCTCGCCCAGGGGGCTGCCTTGCTCATAGCCTCCGGTGATGCCTGGTATGAGCTGTTTCCTGCCCCGAGCGACGCCTACCCCCTTGGCCCCAGCCCGGCCATCATGGTGGGCATGGTCCTTGCGGTCATCGCCGGCATCGTCGTCATCACACCGGTTCGGAGCCTGTTCCGCTCCATCCCCCGCGGAAGCGCCGCCAGGCAAGAGGAACGCGCAGGATGACGGCCGGAATCACCCTGGACCTTTCCGATCCGGTTCCACCCTACGAGCAGATCCGCAGACAGCTCAGCTCGCTGATCGCCGTCGGGGTCCTGGAACCCGGAAGCCGCCTGCCCACGGTCCGCAGCTTGGCAGCGGACCTCGGTATCGCGGCCGGCACCGTCGCACGCGCCTATAAAGAACTCGAGCAATCGGGATTGATTGAATCCCGACGGCGGAACGGGACTATCGTCGTCGGGCCGCCTCGGGCGCCGCGTGGCTTGGCTGGTGGGGACTCGGCGGTGATTGCCGCCGTCGACAGCTTGATAGGGGCGGCTCGTGACGCGGGGGTCAGTGACGAAACGCTCATTGATCTGCTTCGCGGGCGGCTCGCGGGTAAGGCGGGCAAGACCAGTAAGCTGGACTCGTGAGCATTCCCACCCCTTATGAAGACCTTCTGCGCGACGTCATGGCCAACGGCACACACAAGTCGGACCGCACCGGAACCGGAACGCGCAGCGTTTTTGGCCGGCAACTGAGGTTCGATCTTGCCAAGAGCTTCCCGCTCATCACCACCAAGCGGGTCCACTTCAAGTCCGTGGCAGTGGAACTCCTGTGGTTCCTTCGCGGTGACTCGAACGTGAAGTGGATGCAGGATCAGGGCGTCTCCATCTGGGACGAATGGGCGGATGCCGACGGCGAATTGGGCCCTGTGTACGGTGTGCAGTGGCGCAGTTGGCCAACTCCCGACGGCGGGCACATCGACCAGGTCTCCGAGCTGATGACCAATCTGGCGGCCAACCCCGATTCCCGGCGCCACATTGTGTCGGCTTGGAACGTGTCCGAACTCAAGGACATGGCGTTGCCGCCGTGCCATGCGTTCTTCCAGTTCTATGTGGCGGACGGCAAGTTGTCCTGCCAGCTGTACCAGCGCTCCGCGGACACGTTCCTGGGCGTCCCCTTCAACATCGCCTCCTACGCCCTGCTGACGCGCATGGTGGCGCAGCAGCTTGGACTCGAGCCCGGCGAATTCGTCTGGACCGGCGGCGATGTCCACGTCTACGACAACCACGTTGACCAGGTTGCCGAGCAGCTCAGCCGGGAGCCGTACGAGTACCCGCAGTTGAAGATCCTCCGCAAGCCGGACTCCATCTTCGATTACACGCTGGATGACTTCGAGGTTGTGGATTACCGCCACCACCCCACCATCAAGGCGCCGATCGCGGTATGAGCATGCCTTCCTCCGAGACTCCGTCCCAGCTTCCCGGCGTCATCTTCACCCAGGAAACCGCGGCCCGCATGACCGGCATTGGACTGGTCTGGGCCCAGACCAAGTCCGGCGTGATTGGCAAAGACGGCGCCATGCCGTGGCACCTGCCCGAAGACATGAAGCACTTCAGTCAGCTCACCACCGGGCACCCCGTCATCATGGGCCGCAAGACGTGGGAGTCATTCCCCGAAAAGTACCGCCCGCTCCCGGGCCGCACCAACATTGTGGTGACCCGCAACGCAGAGTGGGCGTCCACGCCCGAGGCCAAGGGCGCCGTCGTGGTGTCATCGCTGGACGAGGCTCTGCTGGAGTCGCAGTACGCGACAGGCGGCCAGAAGGTGTGGATCGTAGGCGGCGGCGAGATCTACCGCCAGTCCATGGGCATCGCCAACCTTGCAGTGATCACCATCATCGATACCGATGCGGAGGGTGACACGTATGCTCCCGAGCTCGGTGATGATTGGACCTTCGACGCCGTAGCCCCTCCCGAGGGCTGGCTCACCGCCAAGAACGGCACCAACTACCGGTTCACCACGTGGCGCCGGAACGAAAGCTAGGAAAGCCTGCATGCTGAAGAAACCTGAAACCCTGTTCGTGCTGGGCTATATGCTGCTGCCGCTCTTCGCCCTGATCTCTGCCATTGTGGGGCTCACCATGATCCTTGGCGGCAACCGGATCGCCGGGATCATCGTGCTGATCGTTGTCACGCAGGTGTTTACGTTTGGTGCCTTCTTCGCCTTGCGGAAGCGCAAAGCCGTCCTGCTGCAAGAACACGACGCCGGCAGCCTCTAGCCAGCAGCTGCGGCCGCCCGGTGCGGCCACCGGCGAGTGCCGTCGTCGTGCATTGCGTGCGTGACGTAACCAACAGCGGCACTGTGCTCCGAAAGTTTAGACTGGGTGAATGACTACAGCAGCTAATCCGTCCGTTGGACTGGTCGGTTGGCGTGGCATGGTCGGCTCCGTCCTGATGCAGCGCATGCAGGACGAGAACGACTTCGCCAACATCAACCCGGTATTTTTCTCCACCTCGAACGCAGGAGGTGCCGCCCCTTCCTTTGCTGAGGGGGCCGGCAAGCTCGAGGATGCGTTCGATATTGAGACGCTGGCCAAGCTGCCGATTATTGTCACCGCCCAGGGCGGCGACTACACCAAGCAGGTTCACGGCGAACTCCGCAGCCGCGGCTGGGATGGTCTCTGGATCGATGCTGCTTCCACCCTGCGCATGAACGACGACTCGATCATCGTGCTGGACCCCATCAACCGCGATGTCATCGATGCCGGACTGTCCGGTGGCGTGAAGGACTTCATCGGTGGCAACTGTACGGTTTCCTGCATGCTGATGGGCCTTGGCGGCCTGTTCAAGAACAACCTGGTCGAGTGGGGCACGTCCATGACCTACCAGGCAGCTTCGGGTGGCGGCGCCCGTCACATGCGTGAGCTCCTGAACCAGTTCGGCACCCTCAACAACGAGGTCAGCAGCGAACTGGACGATCCTGCCTCGGCCATTCTCGAAATCGACCACAAGGTCCTCGCTGCCCAGCGCACCGGCGTCGACGCCACCCAGTTCGGCGTACCGCTGGCCGGCTCCCTCATTCCGTGGATCGATGCCGACCTCGGCAACGGCCAGTCCAAGGAAGAGTGGAAGGCCGGAGTCGAAACCAACAAGATCCTCGGCACCGGCAACGGCACCGCAGGCAAGGACCACATCGCCATGGACGGCCTATGCATCCGCATCGGCGCCATGCGTTCACACTCCCAGGCCCTCACGCTCAAGCTGCGCGAAGACCTGTCCGTGACGGAGATCGAGAACCTCCTGGCCAAGGACAACGAATGGGCCAAGGTTGTTCCCAACACCAAGGAAGCTTCCATGGCGGACCTGACCCCTGTGGCAGCGTCCGGCACGCTGGACATCCCCGTGGGCCGTATCCGCAAGCTCGAAATGGGCCCGGAATACATCAGCGCCTTCACCGTGGGCGACCAGCTCCTGTGGGGTGCAGCTGAGCCCCTCCGTCGCATGCTCAACATCGTTACGGGCAAGCTCTAGGCCCCGTCCGCGCTGTTTCGTCGTCAACCCGCTGTTCTGTTGCTGCCCAGCAGCGGAACAGCGGGTTTTCCACGTTTTAGGGATTTTGCCGGCGGGCTCAGCCGGCCATGAACTCCAAGTACGCGCGTCCCTGGGCTTGGAACGAGCGCTCAGCGGCTGGGCCCAACTGCCGCGCGAACGGCTCCGGCGCGACACCTATGGTCTTGCCGCTCACGGTCCTCGCCCACGTTCCCACCACTTCTCCGCCGGACACCATGATTCGTTTGAACACTCCGTTCTTGCCCGGTACCACCAACTCTGCATACTCGGGAGCCAGCACGAGGCTCCGATCCTGGTACCCGAGCAGGAATTCGTCGAACCCCGGGAGCGCCAGCAACGAGCGTGAGCCGGGGACGCCGTCGTCGAGCATTGCCGCGGTCTCCGGCGAGAGCCAATAACTGGTGCCGCCGAACTGCAGCTCAACCAGGCGGTCCTGCACGTCCTTGAGGGCTTTGCGTGCTTCCGTGACGGGGACTTGGCTCCACCAGGAAAAGTCCTTGATGGTGGCAGGTCCGTGGCTCCGGACGTAGCGGAAGAGCAACTCGGCGATTCCCTCCTCGCGTCCCAGTTCCCTCGAGTCCGGAATCCAGCCGTCAAACGGCACGAACAGTTGCTGCACACCCACTTTGCCGTTGGTCCCAGCCATGGGTCCTTGGACCAGCCACGCGCGCTGGCAAAGGCTCCCCAGCAAGTGAATGCCCCGCTGGGCCTTGGTAGTCTGGCCGGCTTCCTCAAACGCTTGGAACAGCTGCTCCCGGGTTGCCCCTGGCCTTCCCTCTCCCTTGAGGATCCCGGCGGTTTTGAAGGCGATGTCCCGGCAATGGCTGATGTCGTCGGGCGTGATGCCGAGTTCCCGGTGACGAGCCCCCAACGACTTCATGAGCCGCTCGCTGGTGATGCCCAGGATCCAGCGGAGATCTTCGGGGGCGAGCAAGTGCAGCGTCCCTCGCATGGGCCACGAGCGGACCACTGTGCCGGCGTCGAGGGCCGCCCGGACGTCCGAGGCTGCTGTGCCGGGAACGCGCTGGCCCACCGCCCACAACGCTGAGCCGAGGTCCTGCGCCTGCATGGCTGTCATCCACCGGACCGCGTCCGGAACGGTAGGACAGCCGCCGCCTAACAGGCCTTGGCTGGCGAGCCGCAACCGGCCCATGACGCGCGGAGTGGGACTGGTTCTCTCGGCAGGCATGCTTCATCCTAAGAGGACCGTTGAGTACAGGGAACCTTGCCGTGCCTCCCAGCCCTCACCCAGCAGCAGATTCTAGGATGGGTTCATGCTTTTTGGTGATCTCGCTCAGTTTGTGCGGCCGATGAGCCGCTGGTTGGCTACCGCCGGCTGGTTCTGCACGCTCGTCGGGCTTGGCGCCGGGCTGATAGTGGCGGTCGGGACAGGCGTGAGCCTCTCCCCTTCAATGCAGGCCATCCAGACAGTCAGCCTGGTGGCAACTGCCGCGGCCGCTCTTCTCATCGGAACCGCTGCCGCGACCCAGCCCGTAGCCGATCGCGACGACGACGCTCCCGAACCATGGTTTTACCCTGCCGCAGCAGCTCAGGTCCGCAGCTTCCTGCTGGGGGCGATCGTCCTGCTCCTGGGCTTGGTCGGTTTCGCCACTGCCGGGCTGTTCATGCCCAGCGGACCGTCGCCACAGAGTATCGCCTTCAGCCAGATCTTCCTGCTCGGAGCGGTCAGCTGCGGCCTCACGTTCCTGCTGCTGAACAAGGTCCTGCCGATCGCCGAACGGCGCACACGCTAAGTCCGGCCTCCACCACGCTCGCCGACGGGCCGTCGAGGGGCGACATCTCGGCCGAAAGACCACCTCTTACTCCCGGGAGCTAACCCCTCGCGAGCCTGTGAGGGCACGGAGGAACGCCCAACCTAGAGGCTAACGCCGATCAACAGTGGTTCCGGGTGCAGTTCAATACCAAAACGCTCGACGACGCCGGTCCGCACCTCACGCGCGATGGCCACCATGTCCGTAGCCGTTGCTGAACCCCTGTTGGTGATGGCAAGCGTGTGCTTGGTGGACAGGGAAGCCCGTCCGCCGGAGACACTGGATTCCTCAAGTCCGAAGCCTTTAGCGAATCCGGCCTGATCGATCAACCAGGCAGCGGAAAGTTTCACGAGTCCGTCGCCGCCCGCAGGATATTTAGGCGCGTTCTCCGGCAACCCTGAGGCCCGCTGCGCAGACACGATCGGGTTGGTGAAGAATGAGCCCGTGGAATACGTGTCGCGGTCTGCTGCGTCCAGGACCATGCCCTTGGACGCGCGGAGCCGGAGGACTTCCCTCCGCACATCGTTGGAGTAGGCGCGCTTACCGGCCTCGACGCCGAGCACACGGGCCAACTCGGCGTACCGGATGGGGGCACTCATCCGTCCCAGCGGCAACTGGAACTCGACGGTCAGCACAACATAGCGGGGTGAACCCTCAACGGTGGTCTGCTTCAGGATGGAGTCGCGGTAGCCAAACTTGAGCTCAGAGTTGGTGAACGTCTGCACTGCATGGCGTTCGCGGTCCCATGTGCGGACAGCTGCAATGGTTTGGGAAACGTCCGTGCCGTAGGCTCCCACATTCTGCACGGGGGTGGCTCCGGTGGCACCGGGTATTCCGGATAATGCCTCCAGGCCGGACCAAGCGTGCAGCACCGAGTGTTCCACCAGCGCATCCCAGTTGTGGCCTGCCTGCACTACGACGGACACGCCTCCGCAGCTGTCTTCGGAGTTCACGGCGAATCCCTCGGAGGCGATCTTCAGGACTGTGCCGGGGTATCCCTCGTCCGAGATCAGGAGGTTCGAGCCACCGCCAATGATCAGGAGTTTTTCACCTGCAGCGTCGGCCGACCGGACGGCGTCGATAATTTCTGCCTCGGTGCGGGCCTCCACATAGTTACCCGCGGGGCCGCCAACAGCAGCAGTGGTCAGTTCGGAAAGCAGCGTTTGGGTCACCAATCAAGCCTAACGGGCTTCGTTGGGCTGCGCGGACTTCGCCGCCTGTTGGCCAGCCAAGGGTGCCAGGAAGAAGCTAACCACCAGCAGTACCAAGGGTGCCAGCAGCGAATGCAGGATGCCAAAATGTTCGGCCAGCAGCCCCAGGAGCGGAGGACCACACAAGAAAGCGCCGTAACCAATCGTGGATACCACGGAGACACGGGCTGCCGCGTGAACAGGATCATCGGCAGCGGCGGACATCCCCACGGGGAACCCGAGTGAGGCACCCAGGCCCCACACTGCCAACGCGACAAACGCTAGCCACGGAACCGGAGAGAACACGAAAAGCGAAAGACCCACGACGGCGGTGGCCGAGCACCAGCGCATCACAACTACGCGGCCAAACCGGTCCAGGATGACCGTTCCGGTGAAACGCCCAATGGTCATGAACGTGACGAAGAGCCCATAACCGACAGCGCCTGCCGCGTCGGACTGCCCGTAGCCGTCGGCGAGTGCCAAGGCCACCCAGTCTCCGGCGGCTCCTTCGGCCAATGCCAAGCCGAGGACAAGGACGCCGATCAGCAAAGTCCGGCGGTCACGCCAGGCAAGAGCCACGAGCCGCTTGTTGTCGAGCGGAGCGGGCTCTTTGCCTGGGTTCTGCTGAGGGCCGGCCGGTTCGGAAGTGATAATGGGCACTGGACCAGTGGAGGGATCCTGGAAGGTATCCGTTTCCTTCAAGCGGTAAGTCTGTGTAGCTGCAGCGGTCTTTTCCGCGCGGAACCAGAATCCAGCGGTGACAACGGACGCCGTCACCACAACGCCCGAAATCAGGAAATGCCAGAACACTGGCATGTGGATGGCAGCTGCCCAGGCACCGAACCCGGCAGCGGCCACGGTTCCGAGGCTGAAAGCGCCGTGCAGGTGCGGCATGATGTGCCGCTCCAGTTCACGTTCGAGCGACGCTCCTTCCACGTTGGAGGCGGTGTTCCAGCTGGCCGTGCCCAGGCCAAGAACCGCCAATCCTGCGGCAACCACCAGTGGATTGGCTGCAATAGAGGTGCCCACACCCACGGTGACAAGGCCAGCACCCACCATGCAGCTGCCGATCCTTGTAGTCAGCTTGGGGCCGAGCCGCAGCACAATGAGGCCCGAGGCTGAGATCGAGATGAACGAAGCCACCGTCATGCACATGAGCAAGAGGCCGATGCCCCCCGGCGTGAGATTCAGTCCGTCGCGGATGGCGGGCAGGCGGGAAACCCACGTGGCGAATGCGATACCGCTGGCCGCGTAAGAGACAAGAACAGCGGCGCGCCACCGCGACATTTCAGTCGGTGTGGCGCGCCGTGGGGAGGTGTTCTGTTGGTTCAAGAGACCTTCACAACTGCCTGCGACTTCATGAGGACCTTCTGTCCGGCCGCCACGACGGTGAGGTCGACGCGCGCGGTGCGGGCATCGGCGTCGAGCGCTCCCACCACGCCGCTGACGTCGATGACAGCACCGGCCTCATCGGTCCCGGTGGTGTCGGTGACGAGGACGGGCTTGGTGAAGCGCGTCTGGTAATCAACGACGGCGGCGGGGTCGCCTGCCCAGTCGCTCACCAACTGCACCGCGGCACCCATGGTGAACATGCCGTGGGCGATGACGCCCGGAAGCTCCACGGAGGTTGCGAACGATTCGTTCCAGTGGATCGGGTTGAAGTCGCCCGATGCTCCAGCGTACTTGACCAGGTCCTGACGGGTGACGTCAATGCTGCGGGTGCCGATTTCCTGGCCGACCGTCAGTTCTTCGAATGTTGGGCTCATGGTTACTGTCCCTCTCCGCGGACCAGGATGGACGAGGTTGTGGTGGCGACCTTTTCGCCGGCTTCGGTGGAAATCTCGGAGCGGGTGGTGATCATCGCTCCCCCGCCCATGGCCCGGACGCCGTCAACATGCAATTCGGCAACAAGGCGGTCACCGGCGACGATGGCGCGGTGGTGCGTGAACCGCTGGTCGGCATGGACAACGCGGGAGAAGTCGATGCCCGACTCCGGGTCCTGGACCAACTGGGCGTCAGCACGCTGGGCGACGATGATGGCGAAAGTCGGCGGGGCTACGAGGTCGCTGTGGCCCAGGGCCTTGGCTGCCTCAACATTAAAATGCGCAGGGTTGCTGGCTTTTACAGCCTTTGCGAACTCGCGGATCTTTTCACGGCCGACGTCGTATACCTCTGCGGCAGGGTAGCTTCGGCCCTGCAAGTCCGGATTGATACTCATGCTCCAACCCTATCGGCCCCGGGAGCCCGGACGCAGCGCGTTGCTTGGGTGAAGAGGCTACTTCTTGTAGCTCTTGCGGATCTTCTGGCCCCGAACCACCAGTCCGGCGACGTGGAGCACCAGGCCAACGCCAATGACGGGCAACGAAGCAATGGCCAGACCTTGGTTGCCGGAGGTATTCCCCACGATGGACAGGATGAGCCCGACGGCGATCAGCCCCATGGCGCTGAAAACCAGCACTTTGTAAGACGTAGAGGCCGTAGCCCAAAATTGTTCCAGCACCGTCCAAGTCTACGGGGTGCGTTGCGAGGCCTACTCTGCATCCTAAAACCCCGAAATACCCTGCATAGCGGGCCTCACAACGAAAAGGGGGCGTTGCGAGGCCTACTCTGCACCCCAAAACCCCGAAATACCCCGCAAAGCGGGCCTCACAACGAAAAAGGGGGAGCGTTGCGAGGCCTACTCTGCACCCCAAAACCCCGAAATACCCCGCAAAGCGGGCCTCACAACGAAAAGGGGGGGCGTTGCGAGGCCTACTCTGCACCCCAAAACCCCGAAATACCCCGCAAAGCGGGCCTCACAACGAAAAAAGGGGGCGTTGCGAGGCCTACTCTGCACCCCAAAACCCCGAAATACCCCGCAAAGCGGGCCTCACAACGAAAAGGGGGGGCGTTGCGAGGCCTACTCTGCACCCCAAAACCCCGAAATACCCCGCAAAGCGGGCCTCACAACGAAAAGGGGGGGGCGTTGCGAGGCCTACTCTGCACCCCAAAACCCCGAAATACCCCGCAAAGCGGGCCTCACAACGAAAAAAGGGGGCGTTGCGAGGCCTACTCTGCACCCCAAAACCCCGAAATACCCCGCAAAGCGGGCCTCACAACGAAAACGGGGGGCGTTGCGAGGCCTCAAAACGCATTAGAACAAGGCGTCCTGCAGGGCCGGGATCTCCGTGGTGTGGGGGCCAAACTCGATCTTTCGACCCTTCAAAGCACCCAGGTCTGCCACGAAGCTGCCCTCGACCTCGTTACCCGAAGCGTCCGGTAGGCCCGCCAAGGCGATCGCCCCGGACAGTGAGTGGATCCGCAAACCGTGCCCGCCGCCGTCGAACGTTGCCGGGTACGTATGGCGACGGCCACCCTCAGCACCAGCAACACAGAGCCGCTCGGCCAAGGCGGGCCGTTCCCACTCTTCCTCCACAACGGCGAAACCCGTCATCGCCAGTCCGCCCAGCAACTCGCGCACCCGGCCGGCGTGCAGACGATTCAACACCAAAAGCTCGACGCCGGCACGCGGCTCCACGAGTCCTGCGGCCTTGGCTGCGGAACGGACCTGTTGGACGAGACCGAGCTCGCGGGTCACCAAGTCCTCGAGAACACGAACAACGCGGCCGTCCTCGGCGTGCGCCACATAGGAGGCGTGCACAGCACCCTGTTCGGCAAGCCTGTTCCATTTCCGCGGCGCGGAGGCCGTCCCCACTTTTGTGGCACCGTTCGCAAACGTGGCTACATAGAGCCAGTGCGGCTGCATGAGGTAGGCGCGAAGTCCGGTGGGAACGGAAGTGCCGCGGTGAAAGTCATGCATCAGCCGTGAGTCGTCCCGCGCAAAGCAGGCTCCGCATTGTTTCCCACGCTCGGCTGGAGAACCGCTGCGGCACGGAACATGCGTCCTCTCCCCGGGGCCGTGGACTTTGGTGTGGCCGAGGCACCACAAGCCGGGGATAACACGCAGGCCCAGGGCTGAACCCTGGGCCAACGCAATATCAGTGAACTCTGCGTCCGGGGTGAACATTCGCAGCGAAGGGGACGAAGAATCCCATGCGACTCCGTGGACAAGCATGGCTACAGGGAAGGCTGGACTCCGAAGGCCACTGCGAGCTTCATGATCTTCTCGGCGCGGCCCAGGCGCGGGAGGTCGGAACCATCGCGGATGACACGGCCGTTGGCCTCGAAGTCGTTCATGAAGTCCGTAGCCCAGGCAACATCCGAAGGCGTGGGGCTGATGACCTCATTGATCACGGTGGTCTGGTCGATGGCCAGGCAGAGCTTGCCGGTCATACCCATGGTCACGGTGATGCCCGTCTGCTCACGCAGGATGGGGTGGTTGGTGCCGACGGTGGGACCATCGATGGGGCCCGGCAGGTTACCTACGCGGCTGGCCACAACGAGCTTTGCACGCGGGTACGCCATTGCTTCAGGGGTGGCCGCCATGCCGGTGTCGCGGCGGAAGTCGCCGGACCCGAAAGCAAGCCGGAAAGCACCCTGTGCACGGGCGATGTGGTTGGCTTCCTCGATGCCAAGGGCGGACTCAACCAGTGCGACTACCGGAGTCTTGCCGTCCATGCGGTGGTAGGACTCGGTAACCTGGTCAGCAGACTCGGTCTTGGCGAGCATGACACCGAGCAGGCCCGGGGTGCCGCGCAATCCGGCGAGGTCGTCGGCCCAGAACGGGCTGGTGGCGTCATTGATGCGGACCCACGCCTTGCCACCGGCGGTCAACCAGTTGACCACGTTCTCGCGGGCAATGTCCTTCTGGGAAGGGTCAACGGCGTCTTCGATGTCAAGAATGATGGCGTCTGCCCGTGAACTCGCAGATTCGTCAAAAAGCTCCGTCTTCATGGCGTTCACAAGGAGCCAGGAACGAGCGATATCGGCGGGAATATTGCGGGTAGGCCGAACTGATTCGGCGGCGATGCTAGACGTCATGTATCTACCGTATCCGGCCAGCGCCCCGCACAGCGAAGAATTCCGCCCGGTTGTGAGGATCAATACGAACTAAACCCCATATGACTGTGGGGTCCCGCAGTATGAACGCCCGACGACGGTACGCGCCAGTCATATCAGGCCCACCCGTCGCTGTGGTTCACAGGGCTCAACACTGCGTCTTTGTGTCCCACAGTTGCCGGGAATGGCTCCGGATTTCGTTCCGTTTCGGGCTGTTTCGCAGCGTTTCCGGGCGTTACCGCGGCGCTTCCCACCCGCCGTCGCGATGGGTTTACATCGTTCCCAAGCCGTTGCACAGGTTCCCAAGCCCTTGCGTAAGCCGGTCACCCAACACATCGCAACCCATCGAAAGTAGCTCCCATGAAACTGCACCTGCCCCTGCTGAGCGTCGCGGCCGCCGTCGTACTAGCGCTGACGGTGTCCGGCTGCGGCGGTGCAGCCGAAGCCGGACAGGGCGGCCACGCCGGCAACGAAGTCAAGGAACTCCGCTATCAAGGCTCCGCCAACAACGTCACCTTCCCTGAACTTGCTGCGGACCTCGGATACCTGGGCGACCTGAAGTTGAACTGGGTGGGCAACACCACCAGTGGCCCGCAGGACATCCAGTCAGCGGCCACCAACCAGACGGACGTCGGCGGAGCCTTCTCCGGCGCCGTAGTCAAACTCATCGAGGCCGGGGCTCCCGTCAAGGCCGTCACCAACTACTACGGCTCGGACGAAAAGACCTTCAGCGGCTACTACGTCAAGGCGGACAGCACCATCAAGGAACCTCGTGACCTGATCGGCAAGAAGATCGCCGTCAACACGCTGGGCGCACACCATGAAGCCGTTATCAACACCTGGCTGACCAAGAACGGGCTCAGCCAGGACGAGATCAAGCAAGTGCAGTTGGTCCCGCTGGCACCGAACGACACGGAGGAAGCTATACGTCGTGGTCAAGTGGACGCCGGAACGCTTGGCGGCGTGCTTCAGGACAGGGCCATCGAGGCCGGCGGGTTACGGTCCCTGTTCAGCGATGTAGAGCTGTTCGGTACCTTCGCAGGCGGCCAGATCGTGCTCCGGAAGGACTTCATCGAAAAGAATCCGAACACCACGCGCATCTTTACCACCGGCGTTGCCAAAGCCATTAAATGGGCAGCCGAATCTCCCCGTGAGGAAGTGATTGCCCGCTTCACCAAGATCATCGAGAGCCGAGGGCGCAATGAGAGTACGGCCAACCTGAAGTTCTGGAAGAGCCCCGGCGTCCCGGACAGCGGCGTGATCAAGGACGAGGACTTCACCCGGTGGGATGCCTGGCTGAACTCCTCGGGGATCGTCAAGGACAAGCTCACGCCTTCCAAGTACTACACGAATGAGTTCAACGAGCTCGCCGGCGACACAGCAGCCACGAAGGGATAGCCATGACCGCGAAAATCAGTCTCCGGAACGTCACCAAAGAGTTCACGGTCCGGGCCACTAAAACCACCACCGCCACCCGTCTCACCGCCATCGATTCCCTGAGCCTGGACGTCCACGACGGCGAATTCCTCACCTTGGTGGGGCCGAGCGGCTCGGGCAAGACCACGCTCCTGGACCTGCTGGCCGGGCTCTCCACCCCGACTTCCGGTGAAGTCCTGGTGGATGGCAAAGCGGTCACAGGGCCGGGCAAGGACCGCGCCGTGGTGTTCCAGCAGTATGCACTGTTCCCGTGGCGGACGGCCTCCGCCAACGTTTCGATCGGGCTCGAAGGCGTAGGCCCGGATGGCAAGAAGCTGAACCGCCGGGAACGGGCAGCGAAAGCCAGTGAATACCTGGCCCTGGTGGGGCTCGCTGGCTTCGAGGACCGCTACCCGCACGAGCTTTCCGGCGGCATGAAGCAGCGTGTTGCCATCGCCCGCAGCCTGGCCTATGAGCCGGATGTGTTGCTGATGGATGAACCGTTCGCGGCCCTGGACGCCCAGACCCGCGAGCAGCTTCAGGATGAGCTCCTCAGGATCTGGAAGGCCACCGGCAAGACCATCGTCTTCATCACGCACGGCATCGATGAGGCGGTGTACCTCGGCGAGCGCGTCGCTGTGCTGAGCGCCCGCCCCGGCCGGCTCAAGGAAATCGTGGACATCGACATCCCGGACCGCGACGGCGACGAGGACATCCGATCCAATCCGGCCTTCGTGGAGCACCGCCACCAGGTGTGGACTCTTCTGCACGATGAAGTCCGCCGGGCTCAGGTAGCCGGTCACCGCAAGATCCTGCCGGACGGTAGCGCACCGGACGAACCGGCAACCACCACCGAAAGGAGCGCCGCCTGATGACCACCACACTTACGCAAGCCGAAACTGCCGCTGCAGCGTCCGAGGCCGGCACAGCGACTGGCCCACGTGCCGCCGTCGAACCTTCCGTTACCCGGGCGGCAACTGCAGAACCTACGACGCCGGCACCCGGCACAGCGCGACGCGTCGCCGGGGCCGTGGGGTCGGGTCTGTGGAAGTCCGCAGCGGTCCTGGCTTTCCTGGCACTGTGGGAGCTCGGACCGACGTACTTGGCGAGCCCGTCCACCCGCGTGTTCCTGCCACCGCTGCACGAAGTGCTGTTGGCCTGGGGCAAGCTCTTCGAAGCCGGCACCATCCAAGGCCATATCGCGGCCAGCCTCACGCGGTCAGTTGCCGGTTTCGGCGCGGCACTGGTGGCAGGTGTCTCGCTGGGCTTGCTTATCGCCTGGTACGGACGCCTGAATTCGGTGCTGAACCCGCTGCTGGAGCTTTTCCGCAACACGGCGGCGCTGGCCCTTCTTCCCGTGTTCACCCTGCTTCTCGGCATCGGCGAGGAATCCAAGATCAGCATCGTTGCCTATGCAGCGTTCTTCCCGGTACTCCTCAACACCATTGCCGGTGTGAAGACCGTGGACCCGCTCCTGATCAGGGCCGCCCGCTCCCTGGGGCTCAACAGCTTCAGGCTCTTCCAGAAGGTCATTCTTCCCTCCGCCGTTCCCACCATCTTCACGGGCATCCGCATGGCCGGCACCGCATCCATCCTGGTGTTGATCGCCGCCGAAATGGTGGGAGCCAAGGCTGGCCTGGGTTACCTGATCGTGAATGCGCAGAGCAGTTTCCTCATCCCGGATATGTACGCGGGCATCCTCACGGTGTCCTTGCTAGGGCTCGGCGTGAATTTCCTCCTGGTAGCCCTTGAGCGGCACTTCTCCCGCTGGCGCACCGCCGTGGGTGCTGCCGCTTCCTGACCCACCCCGCGGCACCTGCCGCAACCATCACAACAAACTAAGGAAAGAGAATCATGACAGTCATTACCGAAACCAAACTCGAATTCGCCAAGCTCGGCTCCCGCATCGGCGCCGAAATCCGTGGCTTGGACATCAGTGGAGACCTCAGCGAGGACACCGTAGCCCAGATCCGGGCAGCGCTGAACGAGCACAAGGCGCTGGTGTTCCGCGAGGCCAACATTCTGACCGATGAGGCCCAGGTGAAGTTCGCCAGCCACTTCGGTCCGCTCACCAAGGCCCACCCGACGGTCGCTTCCGTGGACGGCGAAGAGAATGTCCTGCCCGTGGACAGCGAGAACGGCTCGGCCAACAACTGGCACACCGATGTCACTTTCGTGGTCAACCCACCGCAGGCGTCCACGCTGCGGAGCATCGACCTCCCGGCGTATGGTGGCGAGACCCTGATCGCGTCCTCGGCCGGTGCGTATCAGGACCTCCCGGAGGAACTGCGGAACTTCGCGGACACCCTATGGGCCATCCATACCAATGACTACGACTATTCGGTGCCCAAGAACCTTGAGCACTCCAACGCGGAAGAGCGACGCAAGGAGTTCACCCGACTGAAGTTCGAAACCGCCCACCCCGTGGTGCGGGTCCACCCTTTGACCGGCGAGCGCGGATTGTTCATTGGGGGCTTCGCGCAGCGGCTGAGGATCGTGGGCCTGTCCAACACCGAATCGAAGGACATCATCCGCCTGCTGCAGGCGTACGTGACGCGTCCGGAAAACGTGGTGCGTGTGAACTGGGAGCCCAACCAGGTGGTCCTTTTCGACAACCGCATCACCCAGCATTACGCCCCGGACAACTACGACGGCCAGCCGCGCAAGCTCAACCGCGTCACCATCGCGGGCGACATTCCGGTGAGCATCGACGGCAAGCCCAGCCAGGCAATCCAAGGTGACTCAAGCACGTACTCCGTTGTGGCTCCGATCAGCAGCGCCTCGTAGTATGTGTTGCTGTTGTGACCCAACTGAGTCGCAGTTAAGCGCGTTTTGAGTCGTCAAAACGCGCACAGCTGCGACTCAGTTGGGTTAATACGGCGTTAGGGGATGTTGTTCCCCCGGGCCGTCACCCACAATCCGTACCACTCGGCACGGGTCATGGTGCCAGCTACGGAAGTGGCATCGGCGCATGCTCCGATCCGGGCAGGGTTAGTGGTTCCCACTACCGGCGAGATCCTGGCCGGGTGCTTCATCAGCCAACCCAGCAGTACTGATTCCGGCGTGGTGTTCTGCTCCTCCGCCAATTTTTCAAGCATGTCCGCGGTGGCCGACTCAGCCGGCGAAAACTCCGCAGACGGCGCACCCGTATAGCGCCCTTGGGCCAGGGAACCGTACGCCTGCAGTTCAATTCCCTTGGCCATGCAATGCTCAAGAGTCCCGTGCGGGAAGCTGTAGTCCAGCCCCTCCGCATGGTTCACCAGCACAGTGCTCTCCAGCCAGTCCCGGCGAAGCAGGCTCATTTCCAGCTGGTTCGCGACGATCGGTGTCTCCAGACGGTCCTGAAGGTACGCGATCTGCGCGCCGGACATGTTGGACACACCCAACTGCCGCACCTTGCCTTCCGCCATCAACTGCCCGACGGCGTCCGCAACCTCGCGCGGGTCCATCAAAGGATCGGGGCGGTGGAGAAGCAGTAAGTCCACGTAGTCCGTTTGGAGCCGTTTCAGGCTCTCGTTGACCCGTTCAAGGATGGCTACGCGGCTGAGGTCGTAGTGCGTATCCAGCCCGCGCTCCCCCAACCTGATCCCGCATTTGGTTTGCAGCTGGATTTTGTCCCGCAGACCCTGCGAACGGGCGAGGACTTCACCAAAGACGGCCTCGGACTTTCCGCTGCGGTAGATATCCGCATGGTCGAAAAGCTCAATGCCAATCCCTTGCGCAGCTTCAATCACCGCGGCTGCCTGATCGATCTCCGAAGCTCCGTAGGACGTACCGTCCCAAGGGCCGCCGAGTCCCATGCAGCCGTAAATGAGGCGTCCCCGCCCGTTCACATTCTTCATAACTTCAGTATTCTGCCGCAACGCCTAAGCGTTGCCGACAACCCACGCAGTGGTGTCGGAAGGCAGCTTGCCATCCTCCAGCGGGCCGCTGGCCACCACAACGTTTCCTTCCGGAAGTTCCACGGGCTTGCTGCCAAAGTTGGTCACCGTGTGCCAGCCACCTGGACGGCTGAAATGAAGCACGTCCTTGTTGCCGGTCTCCACCCACTCGAGTTCCTCGTCAGTCTGGAGTTCGCTGCGCAGGCTCAGGGCCTTGCGGTAGAGCTCCAGAGTGGAGCCTTCCACGCCCTCCTGCCTGGAGACTGCGTAGTCCATGAACCACTCCGGCTGCGGCAGGTGTGCTTTGCCCGCACCGAAACCGAAGGACGGACCTTCTGCAGTCCACGGCAGCGGCACACGGCAACCGTCACGGCCGATCTCGACGCCGGGGTTCCGGAAGAAGGACGGGTCCTGGCGTTCCGAATCAGGAATCTCCGAGACTTCACGCAGGCCGAGCTCTTCACCTTGGTAGAGGTAGGCAGAACCGGGAAGCGCAAGCAGCAAGAGCGTCGCGGCGCGCGCACGACGCAAGCCGAGTTCGACGTCGAGCTCGTCCGCCGGAGCACCGGCCAACAGCCACCCCTTGCCATCCTGGCCCTTGGGCTTGCCGCCAGTGATGTCCTGCGCTGCGTTGGTTCCCTGGGCTACCGAGCCGCCCTTGGGCAGGCCGTAACGGGTGGCGTGGCGGACGACGTCGTGGTTGGAGAAGACCCACGTGGAGGAGGCTCCCGATTCCTTGGCGGCCACGAGGTTGTCCGTGATGATCTTCTTGAACGACGCAGCGTCGTAGTCGGACTGCAACAGGTCGAAGTTGAACGCCTGGCCGAGTCCTTCGGGGCTGGCGTAGCGGGCACGGCGGGACTCGTGGACCCAGGCCTCGGCAACTGCGGTGCGGGGCGGGTTGTACTCGTTGAAGAGCTGGCGCCACTCGGCGTAGACCTCGTGAACTTCATCGCGATCCCAGAACGGGTGGGAACCGTCGGTGAAACCATCGGTGCCATGGGCCTTGGCTTCCAGGTCAGCCTTCATGGGCAGCGGCTCGGAAAGGTCCTTGGCCATGCCGTGGGCCACGTCTATGCGGAAACCGTCCACGCCGCGATCCGACCAGAAGCGAAGGGTCTTCAGGAAGTCCTCGCGGATCTCCGGGTTCTCCCAGTTGAAGTCCGGCTGCTCCTTGGCGAAGATGTGCAGGTACCACTGTCCCGGCGTGCCGTCGGGTTCAGTAATGCGGTCCCAGATAGGTCCGCCGAAGACAGAGTCCCAATCCGACGGCGGCAGCTCGCCATTGTCTCCACGGCCGTCGCGGAAGATGTAGCGCTCGCGTGCCGCGGAGCCCTTGGGTGACGCCAGCGCTTCCTTGAACCACTCGTGGCGATCAGAGGAGTGGTTGGGAACGATGTCCACCACGATCTTGATGCCTGCGGCGTGCAGGGCTGCGGCCATCTCATCGAAGTCCTCAAGGGTGCCCAACTTCGGGTCCACATTGCGGTAGTCGTCCACGTCGTAGCCGCCGTCAGCGAGCGCGGACGGGTAGAAGGGGCTCAGCCAGACGGCGTCGATCCCTAGTTCCTTCAGGTACGGGACTTTGGCCGTGATGCCCTTGATGTCCCCGAGTCCGTCACCGTTCGCATCGTAGAAGCTGCGCGGGTAGATCTGGTAGACGGCCGCTTGGCGCCACCAGTTGGGATCGGACATGCGGTGGACGTCGGTACGGTGTGCCTGAGTGGCGGAAGTGCTCACGAAACTCCTTTGATTTAGAATCTAAATTTATCTTCCGGACCAGTATGAAACGCCGGTCCCGGAAGGTCAACAACGGCTAGCCCTTGACGGCCCCCTGTGTCACACCGGCCATGACCCAGCGCTGCGTAAACAGGTAAGCGACGATCGCCGGCGCCATCGCCATCAGGTAAGAGGCGAAGGACACGTGATAGTTGTTGCTGAACTGCGTTTGGAAAAGGTTCTGCCGCACGGGAAGCGTCTGCATTGCCGGATCGGAAATAATCAGCGACGGCATCATGAAGTCGTTCCATGCATAGAGGAACGCGAAGATCCCCACGGTTGCACTCATCGGCGCCAGCAGCGGGAAAATCAGTTTCCAGAAGGTCTGCCACGTGGTTGCGCCGTCTATTCTGGCGCTCTCTTCAAGTTCCATCGGGATCGAACGGAGGAAAGCGGTGAAAAGCAGGACGCTGAAGCTCAGTTGGAACATGGTGGCCAGCAGGATGACGCCGAACGGATTATCCAGGCCGAAGCGGCCTGTGAGTTGAATCTGGGGCAGCGCAACCACGGGGAAGGGGATGAACATTGCCCCCAGAAGGTAGAAGAACGAGTACCTGAACAGCCGGCGCTCCCAGTTGCGCACAATTGCGTAGGACGCGAAGGCAGCCAGGATGATCGTGGCAAGAACGGTTCCAGCTGTCACCAACAAAGACATCGCGGCACCCACCGGGAAGTTTGTCAGGGTCCAGGCTTGGACGAAGCCGTCGAGGCTGAAGGGGGCGGGGAAGGAGAAGGCATTGCCATCCACGGCCTGCCCCTGGGTCTTGAATGCCATGGAGACCGTGACATAAAGGGGAAGGAGCACAGTCACCGCGCACAAGACGAGGATGGTGGTTGCGGACCAATTCACTCGTTCGATCTTCGATGCGGACCGTTGTCGACTGGTTCCGGCGGCGGTGGTTTCTACGTGGGAGTTCTCAATGGCGAGGGTGGATTGGTTGGTCATCAGAGTGCGTTCCGTCCGCGAGTCAGCGAGAGCTGTACGAGAGAGATCAGGATGGCGACCACGAAGAAGATCGTCGCGTTGGCCATTTGGTATGCATAGTCGCCGCCGTTGAAGCCGGAAATGACAGTCATCGCGATGCTTCTGGTAGAGGTCCCTGGACCTCCGTTCGTCAGCCCGACGATGATGTCGTAAGCGTTGAGGAAGCCCTTGAACCCAAGAATGATGTTGATCACCACGTAACCGGCCACCAGCGGAAGCGTGATCTTCAGCAGTTGCTGAAATTTGCTCGCGCCGTCGATTTCCGCGGCCTCATAAACATCTCCGGGCACAGCCACAAGGCCGGCAATGTAGATGAGGAGAGCCCCGGGTACCGCCTGCCAGGCCGTGACAAGCACGATCGCAATCCACGCGAGGTCGGGGTTGGCCAGCAGGCTGCTTTCCAGCCATGGAATTCCTGCCGCAGCGCCAAGGGACGGCAGGGAGTTCGAAAACAGGAAGTTGAAGACGTAGGCGATGATGATGCCGGAAACCACCATGGGGATGACAAAGATGGTCCGCAGTGCCGACTTCATACGGATACGCGAGGTGAGCCCGACGGCAAGGAGGAAGGCGATCACGTTAACCGCGATCACCGTGACGATGGAGAATCCGAACGTGAAGAGGTAACTCTGCAGGATCGCCGGATCACTGAAGATCGCAATGTAGTTGGTTAGGCCGATGAACTCCCAGTCACCGATTCCGATGGAGTTGGTGAAACTGAAGAAGATGCCCATGATGCCCGGAATCGTGATGGCCAGCGTGAAGAGAATGAGGCTGGGCACCAGGAAAAGGTAGAAGATCGGTTCAACGCGCCGCCTGCTGCGCTGCCTTGGACCGCCCTGCTCGGACGTGGTGGGGGTGGTGATGGTGGACATGTATCTGACTCCCTATGGTCTGCACTACTGGCGGAACGCCAGGCGCGCCCAATCTGCGTCGAGGGTGCGGAGGGTGGATGCAGGGGGTGCGCCGAACACGATTGCCTGCGTGTAGTTCATGATCGGGATAGTGCGCGGAACGAGCACCGAGGGGCCCTGGTAGACCTGGGCATCGTCGTAGTACTCCACCATCCCTTCAATGCGAGGATCAGGGACGTTGGCGGTCTCCTTGGTGGGTGTGAAGCCCAGCTGCGATTTGTTGTAGGCATCGATCACCTCGGGCCGGTACAAGTACTCGAGGAAGTCATGGGCTGCGTCCTTGTGCTTGGACGCCTCCGGAATCCAGGCCGCGAGGTCCACGTTGACGCGGACGCGCAGGTCCTTGGGGTCCTCGGTCATCGGTAGCGGAAAGGTTCCGAGCTTCAGATCGGGAGCGGTCTTGGCGATCTCGCTGAATGCCCATGGGCCCTGCAGGTACATCGCAGCCTTGCCCTGCGAAAACGCCAGGTTGCCGTCACCGTACGCCCGGCTTGCAGCATCCTTGTTCACGTAGCTCTTTGCGAGCGTCAGCATCTTCTGGACGGGCTGGTCAAAGTCCTTCTGGAATGACACCGAAGACCCCGGGCCAACGTTCACGCCTTCAGCATCAAGCTTCTTGAAGAAGTCGATAGTGTCCACCTGGCCGCCTACCGAGTAATCAAACCACCCCTGCGCGATAGTCCAGTCATCCTTCCAGGTGGCATAGAACGGCGTCACTCCAGCGGCTATCAGTGCTTCGCACGCTGCGATCAACTCGCTCCAAGTCTTCGGCACGGCGATGTTGTTCGCAGCGAAGATTTCCTTGTTGTAGATCACCGAGGACGCCATGACCGAGTACGGCAAGGCGCTGGTCCGGCCCGGGTACGAACCGTACTGGTCCATCAGAGGTTTGAGGTCTTCGCGGATAGTGGCTGCGGCCTCAGTGCCGGACAGGTCGCTCAGAGCACCGCGCTGGACGAAACGGGAAGTTTCCATGTTGTAGTTTGCGAGCGCGATGTCCGGTGGATTGCCGCGAACGAAACTCGCGGACACGACGTCGACGCCGGATGTATCCAGTACCACTTCGGTTTCATCCTGTGAAGCGTTGTAGTCGGCAACCAGCTTGGTCATGAAACCAATGGCTTCCCGTTTGCTGAACGTGAAGCGGATGGTCTCCTTGCCCGATTCTCCGCTTTCACCCGAACCCTCAACGCAGCCGGAGAGTAGGCCGGCCAGCAGCGCCAAGCCCAACCCCATTGCCGCAAAGCGTTTCCTGCGTGTCATTTTCACAGAAACGTAGCCCTTTCGTCTTGCGGACCTCAGTGGCCGCATTTCCGTCGTGCGGCGGACCATGCGCATCGCCACCCGAGATTTAGATAGGAGTTAAATTTATGTCCTATCGCTAACCATGGTGAGTGATGCTCGCCACAGGGTCAAGAGTTTGGCGAAATGCGTCGTCATCTAAATTTATGTACTAAATTTAGAGAGACCGCTCTATCACTCCGATAGGGCGGCTGAAAAGTGGGAGCTCCGAATGCAGACCGGGACCGCACCGTCAACACAACTGGTACGCAGGGTCAACGCCAGCGCCATGCTCAAAGCCATGCGCGGCGCCGGCATCGTCACCGGCACCGAGCTGATGGCCGCCACCGGGCTCTCACGAGCCACCGTCATTTCGATCTGCGACGAACTGGTCCGGCTCGGCTGGCTTCACGAATTGGAGAACCAGCGAGGAGCCGGTGACTACGTCAAGGGCAGGCCTGCGCGGCGCTTCGCTTTTGACGACAGGGCGGCCAGCGTGATCGGCATCGACATCGGCGCCAACAAGATCACCGCGATTGTGGCTGACATGGCCGGAACGTCTTTGTCCCAGGTCACGATGCCTTTCCGGGCCTACAACGTCCCTGCCGATGAGCGGGCAGATGTGCTGGACCGAATCGCGGCCGAGGCCCTGAAGAAAGCCGGCGTAGCTGCAGACTCCGTTCTTGCCGTGTCCGTTGGAGTGGCTGCCCCCGTCAGCCGCGACGGCGAGGTCCTCACGGCCCAGGAATTCTGGAAATCCTTTGATGTCCGCCGAATCGTGTCCGAGCGCCATGGTTGGCACGTGCTCCTGGAAAACGATGCCAACCTCGCAGCCCTCGCAGAACGGTGGCAGGGCAGTGCGCAGGGAGTCGACAACCTCGTGGTCATGCTCGCCGGCGACCGTTTGGGGTCCGGCATTCTCGAATCCGGTCGTTTGCTCCACGGGCAGCTTGGCGGTTTTGGCGAGCTGGGATACCTGGACAACGTGGACGGCGTGGGCGACACCTACGGCATCGCCCACTATGCAACGCTGTGGGGCCGGGAAGCCCTCGATGCCGGCGCGGAGACGAATCTGCGGGCACTGTGCGGCGGTGATCCTGAAGACCTGACCGCAGAGATGGTTTTCAGGGCAGCAGCGGAAGGTGACCACGCAGCCCGTAACGTCCTCGACCGCATGGCACACCGCATGGCCCGGGTTATCGGTTCCATCAGTACTTTGGTCAACCCCGAGCTGGTGGTTATTGCAGGAGCCGTCGCAGCGTCTGCCCATGCACTGATCCCGACTATGGAAAAGCAACTGCCGGACTTCACCTTCACTCCCCCACGCCTGGCAACCTCCGCCTTGGGAGACGGCATTGTGTCCCTCGGCGCGATCCGCCACGCGCTGGACTACGTGGAAGAGCACGCACTGGATCTCTACCCGGCTTCCTTGCCAAAACAAGTGGCCGGGTAGCTAATCCGGAGCGTTGACCTAGTCCGGCATGGACATCGTCCGCAGGTCCAATTGTCGGAGGACCCTGTCAGCCACTTCCGGATCCGTCCCTGGCTCGTTACGGGCTGCCACCACTTCCTGGCGGGCGGCATCGAGGGCTATGGTCTGCACGGCAATGGACAGTTCCCGTCCGCGCTTGCGCTTCTCAGCAACGGATTCGTTCTGCAGGGTGCCGTCCAGCAGCTCAGCATGAAGGCGGCGCATCTTGTCCTTGACCAGGTTCACCTTCTCGGCAGGGAGTTCCTTCATGAGGTCGTGGTCCTTCAGCGCGGCCACGGCTGCGGATTGGGCCCGCTTGGCCAGGACCTTGGCGGCATCCTGTTCATGCGATCCGTCCTCCGTCGCGTCCAGGACGCGCATGAGCCACGGCAGCGTGAGCCCGGGGAGGACCAAGGTGGCCAGGAGCACCGCGCAGGCAATCACGAGAATCTCGTGCCGTGCCGGGAAGTCGCTGCCATCCGGGAGGGTCATGGGGAGGGCCAGGGCGAGCGCCAAGGTGGCAAGGCCGCGCATGCCGCACCATGTCAGGATCAGCACTTCCTTGGGCGAGGTCGGTTGCAACAGGTTTCTGCGCTTACGCGCGGTCAGGGCGAGGAGGCCCAGCCACAGGAAGCGCACCACGAACACCAGGACGCAGATCACCACGGCCATGCCGATCATCCCGAAAATGGCAGTGCCTTCGTCCCGGATGACGTGACGGATCTCCAGCCCCACCAACCCAAAGGCCAGTCCGGTGGCCAGCAACTCCACCACGTCCCAAAAGGCGGTGCGCGTAATGCGCTCAGCAGCGTCCTGCGGCCGCGTATGGCGCTGCAGTTCCAGGGCGGTGACGACGACGGCCACCACACCTGAGGCGTGCAGCTCTTCCGCGAGGATGTACGCGGCGAAAGGAACCACCAGGGTCACGGCGCTGCGGGCGACCATGGAGGCCACCAGCTTGGTGATGAACTTGGTCAGCCAGCCCATCGCGATGCCAATCACAACAGCCAGCGCCGCACCGATGACAAACTGCGGAATGACTTCCGGGCCCACGTCCTTGCCGGACATCGTTGCGGCCACCGCGGCCTGGAAGATCACGATTGCCGCGGCGTCGTTGAACAGTCCCTCGCTCTGGAGAACCGTGATGAGCCGGCGAGGCATGTGCACGCGGCCAGCTACGGACTCCACGGCAACGGGGTCCGGCGGCGCCACCATGGCACCCAGGGCAATGGCAGCCGGGATACCGATGCCCGGAATCATGAGCCAGGCAGCGCCAGCCACGACTGCCGTGGACACCACCACCAGAGCCACAGCCATCAGCAGCAGTGTCCGCCAGCGGACACGGAAAACAGCCCAGGAACTCTTTTGAGCTGTGGCGAACAGCAAGGGCGGAAGGAAGATCGGCAGGATCAGTTCGGGCGAGATCTCAAACTCGGGGAAACCCGGAATGAAGGTGAGCGCAACAGCCAGGAGCAGCATCAGGACCGGGTAGGGAAGCCGGAGCCTGTCCCCCAAGCCCACTGCCACCACCGTTGCAAGCAACAACCCGACAATGAGCGCCAACTGATCCATTTTCCTGCTTCCCCAGATGTTGTACGGCACTTCCCCAGGCCAAGCCGAAAAAGTTCCCTACCAACATATCCCGGTGCACAGCAGGGGCAGCGTCAGTCCTCCGTGAGGGCGTCTACAACATCGTCGGTTCCATCTTTGAAGGTGATGGTCCGGTGGATGGTCCCCGGTAGCTCCAGGACGGCCGCTGTCACCAAGGCCACGTTAGCCCTGGACGTCTCCGTGCCGTTGCCGGGGTTGGCTGGATCCGTTTCGATCAGACCGGTGGCAGGTTCCTCGGTCAAAGTTCCCGGGCCCAGGACTGTCCAGTCGAGGTCTGTGCTGCGCAGGTAGTCGTCTGCCGCCGCTTTGGCCTCCGCATAGGCGAAGAACGGGTGGTCGTCGGGAACGCCGTGATCCTTGGCGGCGCCGATGTAGGAAACCATCACATAGCGCTTGACGCCGGCTTCGGCCGCCGCGTCCATTGAACGGATGGCCGCGTCACGATCAACGGCGTAGGTCCTGGCAGGATTTCCTCCCCCGGCCCCAGCCGACCAGACCAGGGCGTCGCGGCCCTTGAACGCCTTGGCGAGTTCCGCCGTCGTCGAATTTTCCACGTCCAGCACTTCAGCAGTTGCGCCGGTCTCCGTGACATCTGCCACATGATCGGGATTTCGGATGAAAGACGTGACGTCGTGACCTTCGCCACTAAGAATGCGGGACAGATGCAGGGCCACTTTCCCGTGGCCGCCAATGATTGCGATTCGGCTCATGGACCCATTCTGTCCCACCGAACGAAAAAAGACCCCGCAGGCGAAAGCTGCGGGGTCTTGCTCTGTAGCGGTGGGGAGGCTCGATCTCCCGACCTCACGATTATGAGTCGTGCGCTCTAACCAACTGAGCTACACCGCCACGAATGAGAAAAACCTGTGTCAAGCCGGTCAAAACCGCCTTGACACAGGCCCTCATCCAGAGCCCCCCACCGGAATCGATCCGGTGACCTCGTTCTTACCAAGAACGCGCTCTACCACTGAGCTAGGGGGGCAACGAGTAAATACTCTACCGGACGTTTTCAGAAGCTACAAATCGGCGAAAAAACGCGGAAAAACGGCCCCGACACAATTTGCGAAGACGCAGATTTCCTGATCCATTTTTCGCTCCGGAGGCGATCGCTGTCCGCTCCGGTAGCGGCGGAAATCAGGGCAGGCGAAGTACCTGCCCGGGGTAGATCTGGTCCGGATTGGGCACGGTGTCTGCGTTGGTGGCGATGAGGGCTCCAAGGTCCACACCGTACTGAGCAGCGATCCCGTTCATGGTGTCTCCCTGCTCGACCACAACCTCAGTGACCCGCGGTGCCACTGGACTCGGCTGACCGGTCCCTGCGGCGGCCTCTGAGGCGGCCTCCTGCGCCTGCAGCTGGACTTCCGGGGCCTCGGGCTCCAAGCCCTCCTGCTCGGCCTCCTGCACTGCTGCGGCGTCCGCAGCCGCCTGCTGCCGGGCTGCCTGCGCGGCGGCAGCCTCCGCAGCGGCCTTGTCCGCAGCGGAAACCTCGACGGCGGCAGCATCCTCTGCTGCCTGGCTCGCCGCACTCTGGTCTATCGGAGCTGTCTCGCTCTTTTCGCCGGCGTCCTTGGCGCCGAAGCCCAGGTTCTTCTTCACGTTGTCCAGCAATCCCATGAGGTGATAGTACGGCGGTGCAGTGGCCGACGTCACCCCGGTTCTGCTCGAAATGCCCGGGTGGGTTCCACAACGTCGCAAGGGGTCGTTCGTGAACCCCACTAAAGTGGTCTCTGGGAGGACCCATCTCGCGGAGGGTTGTGTAGCGTTTGGCGCACCTTCAGCGGGCAGTTTCGGAGCGGGGCATATGGGAATCCAGGACTGCCCGAGCGGTGGAGATTCCGATAAACGCGGCTTAGGGTGGTGCGCTGACCGGAGGTGTAACCAAGGAAACTCGGTCCGCCAGATTGCCGAACACTTGTGTTCTGCGTCACGATTCAACTGTGGCCGCCACTACATGGTATGAAAAACATTCGGAAGACACTTCTGCTTGCCTTCGCTACTTTTACGATAGTTTCCGCAACAGTCTCTGCGCCCGCCCAAGCGGCGCCACCGCCGCCAGGCTACCCATCCAACGAAGTTATGGGCTATGGCCAGGGAAGCGCCGCAAATTACCCAATCCGACGAGGCTTCTACGATTCCGATGCCAACCAAGGTTTCGGCTTTGACAAAGCATGGTGGAAGCACGGCATCTATAGCGTCGGCGCGATCTCATGGGCCATGGGTGGAACAGAACGCTGGTGGGAAGGAACTGACTTCCTCACGCGCGTTTACGCCAACAAGATCACATGCGATTCGTTTGGTTGCCAAGTTGACGCCTCGCAACCTGTCAAGACGGTGACCGGAACGCAGTCCGTCACTACCTACTATGGTCAACCCGTATATGGACAGCTCGGCCTTAAGACCATTTACTGCGAGGGATACATCGTCTGTCCCTGGTGGGTCACTGGAGCCATGGACGGAACTCTTAGTCGCAGCACAGCGGGTACCGAGTCTGCTGATAAGAAGGTCCAGCCAACAAGCCCCGGCTCCCTTTACATCAGCTATGAGCCGCTTGCAGTAGGTTCAACGGTCGACCGGTCCGATCTCGATAAGCAGCAGAAGAAGATCAAGCAAGCCGACTTGTCGGCTACCAAATAGACCCGATCAACCCGGAGGAGGAACCAGTGGACGACGGGATGAAACTCGACGTGTGGATGAAAGCATTTGCAGACGGGTTCTCCGATACTTCTTCTCGGTCCCTCGGTACCATACGCTACCGGGCTGTAAGACCACTTGCCCCCGATGTGCTTGTTCTAGTTTACGAAGACTGGGAGAAGCACCTCAGCGCGAGAGCTTACCGCGTGGCCGACCTCAACGAGTTCCATGGGCTTCCTCGCGAAGTAGTCCGAAGCATTGTAGTTAGTGAGCTCATCGAACCAACGGCCCACGGAAGGACAGTGGATACGGAACGGTTAAAGGGCCTTAATGCCGAGTTTCCTGGCTTGGAATGGATCGGTGAAATACCAACCTAGAATCTGACGGCTCTGCCGGATTCACAAGGCAAGAGGGGGTGGGCGGCGAAACTCTGGCCGCCCGCCCTTTCCGATTCTGGGATATGTCTCTTCAAAGGTTCTAAGGGGTCAAAGGATGCGGTGACTAAGCTCCGGGTACTCCTTTGGTCCCGGAGGATTAAGTGTAGTGCCTGGCCGATCGGCTGAAACTGCGCCGCTAGCGGATCCCCTACGGGACAGCCTCCGTCCCGGAAGTAGCCCCGGAGCAAGGGGTTAAACGCGTGAGGGGGCCGGCTCGAAAGCCGACCCCCTCACGGGAACTACTTAGTGATGATCACCAAGAGAGTGTTTACCACTTGCCCTTGCGGTTGAAGTCGCGGTTTGCGCCTTCGCCACCGGTGCGGGGCTTGCGGGCGCCGTCACCATGACCGCCGAAGCGTGAACCGCTGGCCTGACCGCGATCGCGGTCGCCGTAGCTGCCTGCAGTGCGCTCGGAACGGTCGCTGTAGGAGCGGCCGCCACGGTCAGCGGAGGTACGCTCGCCGTCGGACTTGCGGAAGTCCTTCTTGAAGCCACCGGCGCCCTTGAAGTTTCCGCCGCCACGGTTTTCGCGATCGCCATAGCCGCCACGTCCACCACCCTGGTAGCTGCCACGGTCGCCGCTGGGCTTGCGGCCGTTGTCCAGTTCGAGGTTGATCAGCTCGCCGCCGATACGGGTGCGGGACAGTGAGCGCAACTGCTCGGGGCTCAGGTCTGCCGGGAGCTCCACCAAGGAGTGGTCCGAGCGGATATCGATGCCGCCGATCTGTGCGGAGGAGATGCCGCCTTCGTTGGCAATGGCGCCAACGATGGAGCCCGGCATGACGCGCTGGCGGCGTCCCACGGAGATCCGGTAGGTGGCGTTGCCCTCGGTGAGTGCACGGGTCGGGCCACGGGAACCGAAGCCGTCCTTGGAGCGCTCACGCTTCTGGTACTCAGGAGCTGCAGGCAGTTCCTTGACCAGCAGCGGCTGTCCACCCTGGGCCATGACAGCCAAGGCTGCAGCGATTTCCGACGCCGGAACGTTGTGCTCTTCCTCGTAGGAGGAGATGAGATCGCGGAATGCTGCAACGTCCTCGGACTCGAGGGTCTCTGTGATGCGCTCGGCGAACTTGCCCAGGCGCAGCGTGTTGACGGTCTCCGCAGTCGGGAGGTGCATCTGCTCTACCGGCTGGCGCGTGGCCTTTTCGATGGAACGCAGCAAGTATTTCTCACGCGGCGTCATGAAGAGGATGGCGTCACCGGAACGGCCTGCACGGCCCGTGCGGCCAATGCGGTGCACGTAGGACTCGGTGTCGTGGGGGATGTCGTAGTTGATCACGTGGCTGATGCGCTCAACGTCAAGGCCACGGGCCGCGACGTCGGTAGCAACCAGGATGTCGATGCGGCCTTCCTTCAGCGCGTCCACAGTGCGTTCGCGCTGCTGCTGCGGGATGTCGCCGTTGATGGCGGCAGCCTGGAAACCGCGGGCCTTGAGCTTGTCGGCCAGGTCCTCGGTAGCCATCTTGGTGCGCACGAAGGCGATAACGCCGTCGAATTCTTCAACCTCGAGGATGCGGGTGAGGGCGTCCAGCTTGTGCGGGCCCATGACCTGAAGGTAGCGCTGCTTGGTGTTGGCGCCGGTGGTGGTCTTGGACTTCACCGAGATCTCGGCCGGGTTGTTCAGGTACTGCTTGGACATGCGGCGGATCTGGCCCGGCATGGTGGCAGAGAACAGCGCAACCTGGCGGGTTTCCGGAGTCTGCTGGAAGATCTGCTCTACGTCATCGGCAAAGCCCATGCGCAGCATCTCGTCAGCTTCATCCAGTACCAGGTACTGAAGTTCGGACAGGTCCAGGGAACCCTTGGCGATGTGGTCGATCACGCGGCCGGGGGTACCGACAACAACCTGCGCACCGCGGCGCAGGCCTGCGAGCTGGGGACCGTAAGCCGAGCCACCGTAAACCGGGAGCACGGTGAAATCATCAATGTGCTTGGCGTAGGAGGTGAAAGCTTCCGCAACCTGGAGAGCCAGTTCACGCGTCGGAGCCAGGACCAGGGCCTGGGTCTTGCGGGACGGGCCGTTGAGGTCATGAAGTTCGGCCAGGCGGGACAGCGCAGGAACAGCGAAAGCTGCGGTCTTGCCGGTACCTGTCTGGGCAAGGCCAACTACATCGCGGCCTTCGAGGAGCAGCGGGATGGTGGCTGCCTGGATGGGGGACGGCTTCTCGTAGCCGACGTCCTGCAGGGCGGCCAGAACGCGTCCGTCGATGCCAAGATCGACGAAGCGGACGCCTTCTTCTTCCTCTTCTTCTGCCTTCGGGGCAGGAGCTTCGGTGAAGGCGGGGGCTGCAGTCTGCGCTGCAGCGGTCTCGACGGGGGCAGCGGCGGCAGCCGGTGCTTCAGCTTCGGCGGGTGCGGAGGTCTCTGCTACATCAGCGGACTCAGCGGTCGCTACATCAGCGGCCTGGGCGTCGAAGTTTTCGTTGAGATTTTCGGTCATAGGGGGAAATTCCTCATCCATAGGGCAGTCGGCGCGGCCCGGTTGGGCTTGGCCGCATTACTCGTCGCGAGAAACAGGAAAAGGTGCCCTGCTTTCGCAAGAAGTCCGGCGCTATCGCAATCCCATGGCAGGACTTCCCGCTGCATCTCTTGGCTGCTATCCCAGCAGTCTGTACAGCGTTTTCTTTAGCCGGCTCTCCCTATGAAAATGCCCGCACACATTTGCGGGCCCCAACACTTACCAGTCCTGCCTCAAGAATTGGGCAGGATAAAGGGATTTCCGGAGTGGGGGATATTTCAAGTGTAGGGCACAAAGTGCCATCACCGCGAGTTGAGAGTCCTCGAAGACCGGGTGAGCTTGTTCACACCGCCCTGGAAGGCTCCCCAGCCAAGGTTCTAGAGACCGTTTCTCCGAAGCACCTTTTCGAAGACCGGGTGGTAGTCCTCCTGCAAACGGATCTCCCCATCGGCGTCCGCATCCAGCAGGATCTGTACCAGTTCAGGGGTGGGCTCGCTGAACCACTGGCCCACCGTGATGCCGTGTTTGGGGATGAAGGTGCGGTGAATGTGGTCACCCGCGGAGATGGTGCCTGTCTTGATCACCCGGAGGTAAGTGCCAACCCGACCGGCCTGAGTGAATCGCTTCACCCACTGCGGCTCACCGATCACCCTTTGGAACGTTGCGCACGGGACGCGCGGGGAAGTAACTTCCACTTCCACGTCCAAGCCAATCTTCCAGCGTTCCCCGATGACCGCGCCGGTGGTTTCGATTCCGGCTACGCGCAGGTTCTCTCCGAAGAGGCCTGCGGGCAGCTCCTTCTGCAACTCACCTGACCAGTAGTCCGCATCCGCCTGCGAATAGGCGTACAGGGCTTGGTCCTCCCCGCCGTGATCCACCCGGCTTGCCTGCACATCCCCGTGAAGCCCAAGTTTGTGCACCTTGACAGGCCCCACAACGGGACGCTTGTCAATGGCAGTGACTCCCACGCTGCCCGGATCGGGCAGCAACTGGTGGACACGGCAGACGGCCAGGAGGGATGCGGTGTTCATGAACACCAGTGTACGGATCAGCGCAGCCCGCGCTAAGGGTCGAACCTGTAGCCCATGCCCGCTTCCGTGTGAAGATGGCGAGGTTCGGCAGGATCGCGCTCCAACTTGCGCCGCAGCTGGGCTATGTACACCCTCAGGTACTGCGTTTCCTTTGCGTAGGCCTGCCCCCAGACCTGGGTGAGGATCTGCTGCTGGCTCACCAGCTTCCCCTTATTGCGGACCAGCAGTTCCAGGATGTTCCATTCCGTCGGCGTCAGGCGAACTTCCGAGCCATCCTTGACAATCTTCTTGCCCGCCAGGTCCACCATGAAGTCGGTTGTGGCCAACGTGGGTTCCTCATGTTCCGTAACTACACGGCGTGAGGCGACCCGAAGCCGCGCAAGAAGTTCATCCAAGCCGAAAGGCTTGGTCACATAGTCGTCCGCACCGGCGTCGAGCGCTTCAACCTTGTCCTCCGAGGCGTGCCGGGCGGACAGCACAATGATCGGCATACTGCTCCAGCCGCGGATGCGGCGGATGATCTCCACGCCATCCATGTCCGGCAGGCCGAGGTCCAGCACCACGATCTCCACCGGCTGCTTGGCAGCGGCATGCAGGGCGTCTGCGCCGTTTCCCACAGTGAGTGCCTGGTAGCCGTGGGCCTGGAGGGTGACCTGCATTGCCCTGGCGATACGGGCTTCATCCTCAACGATCAGCACCAGCGTCACTGCGGGCCCCCGGTCCACAGCGGCAAGGTGACCACCATGGTCAGGCCGCCGCCCGGCGTCGGCTCCGCAGCGAGCCTGCCGCCCATGGCCTCGCTGAACCCCTTGGCGACCGCTAGTCCCAAGCCGATCCCGCCACCAGCGCTGATTCCGCCCCCGGGTGCGGGCGACGATGAATCACCAAAGCGCTGGAACGGCTGGAAAATATCCACCACTTCCTTGTGCCCTACTCCCCTGCCGTGATCAACGATCCTCAGTTCGCTGGCGGGCCTGTCGCCCAGGGTGATGCCGGCACCCGCCCGGGCTGTCAGGACCACGTCGGAGTCCGGCGCGTACTTCACGGCGTTCTCCACGATGTTCGCGACAACGCGTTCGAGCATTCCGACATCGGCCTGCACCGGGGGAAGGTTTGGTGGCAGTTCGTTGCGCAAGCGATCCCGTGAGATTCCCCGCAGGGCGTCGGGCAGCACCTCAGCCCACACAATGCCGGTCAACAAGGGATTGACCGCGTCCGCCGTGATGCGTGACATGTCCAGGAGGTTGTCCACCAAGTGGTCCAGGCGGTCCGCATAATCCTCGATGGTCTCCAGCAATTCCCGCTCGACGTCCGGCGGAAACTTCACGTCCTCCTGGCGCAGGCTGCTCACAGCGAGTTTGATCCCGGCCAACGGCGTCCGAAGGTCATGCGATACAGCGCGCAGGATGGACGTCCGCATCTTGTTACCCTCGGCCAACCGCACGTTGTCCCGCCGGCTCTTCACCAGCTGCTGCCTATCCCGGACGGCCACCACGAAAGCACCGAACGCGGCCAGCATCCGTTGATGTTGGGACGACAAAGGACCGCCGCGCAGCAACAGTGTGTAGTGGGGATCGACGACGGCGGAGTGATCGGCGGCGGCATGGGTCACCGGCGGATTGGGGCCGGCACTCGCCAGGACACGCCACTCGGGCTGCCCGCCCGGCGATGGCGGCGACACGTGCGACCGGGAACCGAGCAGCGTCACCGCTTCCATGCCCAGATTGCTTCGGACTTTTTCGAGGAACGATTCCAGGCTTCCATCCGAGCTAAGGATGCGCAGGGCCAGCTCACTGAGTGCCGTCGCCTCAGCCCCGGAGCGCGCGGCTTCCTGCGCCCGGCGGCTGGCAAGGCCCACTGCGAGCGCCACGCCACAAGCCACCGCAAGGAAAACCACCAAGGTGAACAAGGTGGTGGGGTCGGCAATGGATAGCGAACCCACAGGGTCCGCGGAGAAGTAGTTCAGGAGGACGCTGCCCAGCACGGCGGCAACCACTGCCGGCCACAAACCGCCGATCGCGGCGATTGCCACCGCAACGGCAAGCTGCAGCAGCATGATCATGGCGAAGTTGCGGAAGTTGAGGACAGTGACCAGAAGTTCGACGGCGGGAGGCAGCAACACTGCCAGGACCATGCCGGTGTTCACACGGCCCTGGCCGATGCCCCGAATCGGCGGAAGCCGCAGCAGCATGCCGTCGTCGCCGTTGTTGTGTGTCTCAGGTGCCGCCATGGCTACATCCTTACATGTTCCCACGTGGGCAGTTCTCCCCATTTGGGTCCGCTACCCGTGCCTGTACCGCGCACAGGGACTAGGCTTGCTCTGAGCATTCTGGTCCGGCGTGGCGCCGGACACTTCTACGGTCTATCCAGGGGGATACACATGGGCCCGAAAGACAGCCCTGACGCAGCCGGCAACAATGGCAGCGGCAGGGACAACAATGGCGAATTCGGAGCGGGCAATCAGCCCAAGCCTCCTCCCTGGCAGGTGCCCAAGCCTGAGCTCCACCCTGAGCTGTTCACGCCCGTGGAAAGCAACCCCGAGCAGGGCAGCGCGGGGAAGAGCAACAAAGGACGCGCCGGGGCATCCCAAGCCGGGTCCGGAGCACCCCAGCCCGGCCAACCCCTCCCCGTCGTTGACCCCTTCGCCAAGGAACGCGAACGCGGCGAGGCCGAGGCAGCAAAGAAGAAGAAACGTTCGCAGCGCCGCACCGTCGTCGTGGGTTTGGGCGTGACTGCCCTGCTGGCTGGAACCATTACCGCCATCGTGGCCAGCAACGAGCAGGAGGCTGACTACGCACAAGTCTGTTTCAACGAGGAAACCGGCGAGCGCGTAGACGACAACCAGTGCGATAACAGCAGCTCGGCCGGCCGCAGTTCAGCAATATATGCCTGGTACTTCTACTCCCGTGGATCCAGTGTGCCCGCCGTGGGGCAGAACCGCAGCGCCTACCCGAGCTACACCAAGACAGTACCTGCGGGGGCCAAGTCCTCCACGGGCTACAGCACCAAGGGCGGCACGGTCAGCCGCGGCGGCTTCGGGAGCAGCTCCAAAAGCGGCGGAAGCTCGGGAGGCTAAACGTGCGTCGACTGCCCTCCGAGCCCAGACCGGACTGGAAGCAAAAGATCGAAGAACAGGGCTTGGTATTCTCCACCACCACCATGCCCGATGGCCGCAAAATCGAATACTGGAACGAATCGGCATACTACGAATTCACCATGGACGAGGTGGAAACCCTCGAGAAGACCGCCGAGGACATGCACATCATGTGCTTGGAGGCAGCGAAGTACTTGGCCACCGGAGCCATGGGAGATATCGGCATCGGGCAGCAGGCTTTGGAACTCGCCGGCGAGTCACTGCTGGCCGCGGACATGGATATCTACGGTCGCTTCGACTTCATCTATGACGGCAAGGGCGGCCCGGCCAAGATGCTGGAGTACAACGCCGATACCCCCACGGGTCTGATCGAAGCATCGGTGGCCCAGTGGTTCTGGCTGCAGGACGTCTTTCCGGAAAAGGACCAATGGAACGGAATTCATGAGGCCCTGATCCGGCAATGGAAGAAGCTGCAGTTCCGGACCGGCATGAGCACCCTGCACGTTGCCCACTCGGAGGCGGAGGAATCCGGCGAGGACTGGATGACTGCGGCCTACATGCGGGATGTAGCGAGCCAAGGCGGATGGACCACCATCGGCATCAACATGTCCGATATTGGCTGGGACCCCAACCTGAACCGGTTCGTGGACCTGGACAACTTCATGATCAGCACCATGTTCAAGCTGTACCCGTGGGAGCTCATGATGAAGGAACCGTTCGGTCAACGGCTTCTGCAACGTGCCCACAACCCCCGTTGGGTTGAGCCGGCGTGGAAGATGCTGCTGTCCAACAAAGCCCTCCTGGCTGCGCTGTGGCATCTCTATCCCAACCACCAGAACCTGCTGCCTGCCTACCTCGGCGATCCGGGTCCGCTCAAAGAATGGGTGGCCAAGCCACTGCACGGACGCGAAGGCGACAACATCCGGATCCACGCCCCGGGCATCGAAATCCAGCAACCCGGTGGCTACGGTCGTGAAGGCTGGTGCTTCCAGCAGTACCACTCCCTCCCCGACTTCGACGGAAACCACCCTGTCCTGGGTCTCTGGGTTGTGGACGGCGAATCCGTCGGCTGCGGCATCCGGGAATCCGACGGGCCCATCACGGACTACTTCTGCCGCTTTGTTCCCAATACCATCGACGCCCCGGCGCCTGTCGCGCCCCCTGCTACTTCCTACGGAGCTGCACTATGAGCACTGAAACCTCGACGCCGGGTGGCGGCTCAGCGGGCGGCGACCGTACCGCCGTCGTACCTCCCAAAGGCCTTCACGCCGGGATCCTGGACCTCGGCGACTCCGTCATGCTGGGCCTGGCATCCACCGCGCCCGTCTATTCGTTGGCCGCCACGTTGGGGCTCATTGTTGCCGTCAATGGAAACTACACTCCCCTGATCCTGATCCTCGGTTTCATCCCGGTGCTGTTCATCGCCTACGCGTTCCGTGAGCTCAACAGCGCCATGCCGGACTGCGGGACTACGTTCTTCTGGGCGCGCAAAGCCTTCGGTCCCTGGGCCGGTTGGCTGGGTGGCTGGGGCGTGGCACTCGCGGGGATCGTGGTGTTGGCCAACCTCGCTCAAATTGCGGGCAAGTATCTGTGGCTGCTGATCGGCGACGGTTCCCTGGCCGATAACAAGTGGTTGGTGACGGCTACAGGCGTGCTGTTCATCGCGTTCATGACGTATGTGAACAATCGCGGCATCCGGCTGGGCGAACACGTCCAGCGCACCCTGACCTACATCCAGTACATTTCGCTGGGCATTTTCGCAGTGGCCATCATCTTCCGGATCGCCGGTGGAGCGCCTGAAGGCCAAGCCTTCGACTTCGAATGGTTCAACCCCGCCGGCGCCTTTGCCGACCCCGGCGCAGTGGTTCACGGGGTGCTGCTGGCACTGTTCATCTATTGGGGCTGGGACACGTGCCTGGCACTCAACGAAGAGACCGAGAACCCTGCCAAGACCCCCGGCCGTGGCGCTGTCATCTCGGCCTCTGTCCTGGTGGCGATCTACGTTTCCGTGGCGCTCCTGGTAATGATGTACGCCACGATCGGTACCGACGGTATTGGTCTGGGCAACGAAGCCAACCAGGACGATGTCTTCCTGGCCATGAAGGACGTTGTGTTGGGTCCTTGGGGCTGGTTGATCATCGTGGCCGTGCTGGCGTCCGTCCTGTCCTCTACCCAGACCACCATCCTCCCGACCGCCCGCGGAACCCTGTCCATGGGTGTCAACGGTGCGCTGCCGCCACGATTCGGGAAGGTCCACGAACGCTTCATGACGCCGGGCTTCTCCACGCAGGTGATGGGTGCCGTGGCCGTGGTGTACTACGTGGCCATGAGCTTCCTGAGCGAGAACCTCCTCTCGGACTCCATCAGCGCCATCAGCCTGTTCATCGCGTTCTACTACGCGCTGACCGGCTTCAGCTGTGTATGGTTCTTCCGGTCTACGCTCCGGGAATCCGCCAGGAACCTGTGGTTCCGGGGCATCCTTCCGTTCCTCGGTGCGCTGTCCCTCACCGCCGCGTTCTTCATCTCAGCCGTCCAGATGTGGGACCCGGCGTACGGGGACACTCAGATCTTCGGCATAGGCGGGGCGTTCGTCAGCGGAGTGCTGCTCCTGGCCCTGGGCGTCGTGCTGGCCATCGTATGCCGCTTCGCCCCCTCCACCCGGGGCTACTTCACGGGTGAACGGGCCGACGTTGGAGTGGTCCGCGGCGAGTAACCTGTGCTGCCGGCCGGCGGGTTAGCCACCTAGGATGCTGGAATGAGCGATTCAACGACGAACACCTCCGACGTCCTTGCCCTCGATTCCCTGCTGACTGCGGACGAGCTGACCCTCCGCGACCGGGTCCGCGACTACACCGCACAACGGATCCGTCCGAACATCGCCCGCTGGTACGAGGACGCCGTCTTTCCCCTGGAAATCGCGCCGGAATTGGGCGAGCTCGGCGTCTTGGGCATGCACCTGGAGGGTTACGGCTGCCCCGGCCGGACCGCCGTCGAATACGGCCTGGCAGCTATGGAACTTGAGGCCGGCGATTCTGGGATTCGCACGTTCGTCTCGGTCCAGGGTTCCCTTGCCATGACGGCCATTTACAAGTGGGGCTCGGAGGCGCAGAAAGAGCAGTGGCTGCCGAGGATGGCCGCCGGCGAGCTGATCGGCTGCTTCGCCCTGACGGAGCCGACGGCGGGGTCGGACCCGTCATCCATGACCACCTTCGCACGCGAAACGGCCGACGGTTGGGTCCTGGACGGTGCCAAGCGCTGGATTGGCCTCGCCTCCATCGCGGACGTCATGGTGGTGTGGGCCAACACTGAGGATGGAATCCGCGGGTTCCTTGTTCCCGCCGGGACGGCCGGTGTGACCTCAACGCCGATTGAGCCGAAGCTCTCCATGCGCGCGTCCATTCAATGCGATGTGAAGTTCGACGGCGTGAGGCTGGGTCCTGACGCTATGCTCCCGGGTGCCATGGGGCTTCGAGGACCCTTCTCCTGCCTGAACGAGGCGCGCTACGGCATCGCGTGGGGTGCCATGGGAGCGGCGCGCGACTCCTATGAAGCTGCACTGGAGTACGCCGGAAACAGACTCCAGTTCGGCCGTCCGTTGGCCGGCTACCAGTTGACCCAGGAGAAACTCGTGAACATGCTGGTGGAGATCCAGAAGGGCACCATGCTGGCCCTTCACCTGGGCCGGTTGAAGGACGCCGGCCACCTACAGCCCCAGCAGATTTCCTTGGGCAAGCTGAACAACGTCCGCGAAGCCATCAAGATCGCCCGGGAGGCCCGCACCATCCTGGGCGGTAACGGCGTCACACTGGATCACTCACCGCTGCGGCACGCCAACAACCTTGAGTCGGTGCGGACTTACGAGGGCACGGATGAGGTCCACACCTTGATTCTGGGTCAGCACATCACGGGCATCGGGGCTTTCCGCGGCTAGCCCCCCAACTACGTCGCATTAAAGCGCGTTTTGGGCGCTCAAAACGCGCTCAGCTGCGACTCAGTTGGGTGAGGGGGGTCGGGGAGGACCACCAGCTTGAAGTAGCCGCGCAGGCCCTTCACCACGTCCACTTGGTCGGGGGCCAGCAGCCATTGCGTTTGAAGCCCGTCCCACAGTGCAACCAAGGACATGGCGGCTTCATCAGGATCAATGCCGGGCCGCAGCCTGCCCTCGGCGGCCAGCTCAGCAAAGCGCCGCGCGTAGCTCTTGCGCAGACGTTTGAAGCGCTCGGTGAAGTAAGACCGCCCGGGATGCGAATCAGTGACGGACTCCGCGCACAGAACGGTGTACAGCTCAATCACCCCTGGAATGTCCTCGTTGTAGACCGCCGTCCGGATCACCGAGTCCACCAGGCCTTCCTCCATGTCATCAGGGAAAGCATCGCCGGTGATTTCGTCGCGGCGTTCCAAGACTGCCATTAGGAGATCGCGCTTGGACGGGAAATAGTGCAGCAGGCTGGTTTGGCTCAGTCCTGCCCGGTCGGCGACGTCCTGCAGCGATCCACCACGGTAGCCGTGGGCAGCAAACACCTCATGGGCGGCGTCCAAGATGGTCCGGCGCCGTTCTTCGGATTTCGCGTAGGGGCCACGCCGCGCTGCGCGACCCACGTCCTTTGTGGTCATGGCTAGCCAGTGTACATGCGTGTTACGGCTCAAATATGAAATTCGAGTGACTACTCGAATTTTCTGTTAGCGTGGTCACACTTGCCGCGGCGGGACCCACGAACCCAAGCCCGCGTCATCGTCAACCTGACACGAAGAGGTGAAGGCTCATGACCCGATTCACGCGAAGACAACTTTTGGGCGCAGGCCTGGGAACAGCAGCCATGGGCCTGCTGACCGGGTGCGCTACTCCAGGAACACAGTCCGTCAACGCTGCACCCACGATTCCCGCCGCCGGCGAGCCCGTGAGGCTCACCTATTGGGCGTGGCTCAAGGACTTCCAGAACGTTGCCGACGTCTGGAACGCGGCGAACCCCGGTATCCAGGTGGACGTGGTGTGGATCCCGGGAGGCAACGCCGGCGGCTACCAGAAGCTCTACTCGGCCCTGGCCGCGGGAGGCGGACCGGACCTGGCCCAAGTTGAGCTGCGGTCCATCCCCGAGTTCATGCTCGTCAACGGCCTGGTGGATGTGTCCCGCTACGGCGCCAATGACCACGCCCACTTGTACCACCCCACTCTGTGGAAGCAAGTCAGCTACACGGGTGGCGTCTACGGCATCCCCCAGGATTCCGGCCCAATGGGCATGTTCTACCAGCCGGCCATCCTGGACAAGGTAGGCGCAACCACTCCGAGAACGTGGGACGAATGGGCTGCCTTGGCCGCCGAACTGCGGGCAGTGGACAGCTACCTGGACTGCTTCCCCATCAACGACGCCTCTCCCTTCGCCTCTTTCGCAGGGCAAGCCGGAGCACAGTGGTTGCGCCCCGAGGAGGACGGCTGGGTCATCAACATGACCGACGACGCCACGCTCAACACCGCGCGCTTCTTCGACAAAGCGATCGACGACGACCTCGTCACCACCGCGTACGGTGCCTTCTCGCCGGGCTGGTTCGCAGCAGCCGGCAAGGGCGGCATTGCCTCGACCATTACCGGCAGCTGGGGCGATGCCCTGATCCAGGGTGTCAGCGGCTCCGAAGGAAAATGGCGAGTCGCCCCGATGCCCATTTGGGGCGATAAAGGCTTCGGTTCCAGCTACCTCGGTGGTTCTACAGCGGCAGTCCTTGCCAACAGTAAGCACCCTAAAGAAGCACTGGACTTCGCCGTCTGGCTGACTACGTCCAAAGAAGGAATTGACGCCGAGATCAAGAACAGCGGCATCGGCTGGTCACCCAACCCCGACTTCATCGGCACCGATCGACAGCAACCGTCGGCGTTCTTCGGCGGCCAGCGCTACAACGAGGAAGTCTTCGTCCCCGCCACCCAACAGCAGAACCCTGACTGGTCATGGTGGCCGGTAACCCAGCAGTCCTTCAACATCCTCAGCGACGGTTTCCGCAAGAAGGCCTTCGGCACCTCATTGGTGGATTCCGTTGCTGCTTCCGAGCAACAGATCATCACCGTTTTCAAGAACAAGGGCCTCACCATCCGGAAGGAAACGGCATGACGACCACCCGCACCGCGCCCACCGTGCAGAGTCCCGCCGCACCAAGCCGTCCCGGCAAGCGGACCGGTGCTGCCGCACGCGCGCCCTGGCTCCTGCTGGCACCGTTCCTGGGACTCTTTGTCCTCACCTTCCTGCTGCCCATTGTTGTGGCCATCATGTCCAGCTTCACCAAGGTGACCCGCAGCGGACTCTTCGGCGAGGCAGGCGTGACCAGCGAGTTCGCCGGTTTCGCCAACTACGCCCAGGCCCTGGCAGACGGCAGCTTCGTCGCATCCATCGGCCGAATGCTGCTGTTCGGGGTAGTCCAAGTGCCCGTCATGATCGTCCTCTGCACGGCACTTGCCCTCATGTTGGAATCGGCCTCGGCAAAGTGGCCGGGCTTCTTCCGTGCCGCATACTTCCTCCCTTACGGCGTGCCGGGGGTCATCGCCACCATCCTGTGGTCCTTCCTGTACGTGCCCGGCCTCAGCCCATTGTTTGACGCGGCCAAGATTGTTGGCCTGACCCCGGATTTCCTCGGCGCGAACAGCGTGCTCTGGTCCATCGCGAACATCGTCACGTGGAGCTACACGGGCTACAACATGCTGATCATTGTGGCGCAGCTGAAAGCCATCCCGGTGGAACTCTACGAGGCCGCAAAGGTGGATGGTGCCTCCACGTGGCGCGTTGCCCGGAGCATCCAGCTCCCCCTGATTCGTCCGGCCCTCATGCTCACCACCGTGTTTTCCATCATCGGCACCTTGCAGCTCTTCGCTGAGGCGCAAGTCCTCAAGACGGTGGCTCCGGCAATCGACAGCCAATACACGCCGAACCTCAGCGCCTACACAACGGCCTTTGCCTACAACGACTACAACGTCGCAGCAGCCCAGTCGGTCATCATCGCCGTGGCCGCTTTTGCCCTTTCCTTCGCCTTCCTCGCACTGACGAACAGGAAGTCCTCATGACCGCCACCGCCACGAAGCCGACCACCACCGCCGTCCGCAGCAAACCATCGGCAGGCCCGGACCGTTCAGCCGGACGACGGCGGTCATCCACTATCATCGTCACCGCACTTTTGGTGGTGGTTGCCTTGTACTTCCTGATTCCCGTGTACTGGGTGTTCGTCGCCTCCACCAAGTCCACAGAGGACCTCTTCTCCACGAATGGCTTTTGGTTCGCTCCCACGTTCTCTTTGTGGGAAAACATCGGCCGTGTTGTCAGCTACGACAATGGCATTTTTGGGCATTGGTTCTTGAACTCGGCGATCTATGCAGGCATCGGCGCGCTCCTGGCCACGTACTTTGCGGCAGCCGGTGGCTATGCCCTGGCCAAGTACGAGTTCCGGGGCCGGAACCTGGTGTTCGGCACCATCCTGGGCGGCGTGCTGGTTCCCGGCACGGCCACTGCCCTGCCGCTCTTCCTGCTGTTCAGCCAGATGGGCCTGGCGAACACCTACTGGAGTGTCCTGCTGCCATCGTTGGTCTCCCCTTTCGGGCTGTTCCTTTGCCGCATCTATGCCCAAGCCACTGTTGATACCTCGCTGATCGAGGCCGCCAGGATCGACGGTGCCGGAGAGCTCCGCATCTTCCACACCATTGGGCTCAAGGTACTGACGCCGGCTCTGGTCACCGTGTTCCTGTTCCAGCTGGTGGGCATCTGGAACAACTACTTCCTGCCGCTGGTCATGCTGTCCGACTCTGAGCTCTACCCCATCACCCTCGGCCTGAACAACTGGCTCAGCCAGGTTGACCGTTTGCCCGAATTCTATGAATTGACCACCGGCGGGGTGCTGCTTTCCATCATTCCGCTCAGCATCGCCATGGTTGTCCTGCAGCGCTTCTGGCGCGGCGGGCTGACAGAAGGAGCCGTTAAGTAATGACCACGACCGCCAACTACATCACTGATACCGGTCCCGGCACCGGCAAGAGACTCCCCGCCCGCTCCTGGCTACACACAAACGCGCCTACCGTGTCCCTGAATGGCCACTGGCGCTTCCGGCTTCTTCCGGGTGCACCTGGAACCCCGGGCGGACGGGGCGTCCTTCCCGCAGGCGAGGGCATCGAAGGCGTCGCCGAAGAAGCTTTGGATGATTCCAGCTGGGACCAGATCCCGGTTCCCGCGCACTGGGTCCTGGAGGGCGATGGCCGCTACGGGCGTCCGATGTACACCAACGTACAGTTCCCCTTCCCCATGGACGCACCCCACGTCCCGGACGAGAACCCCACTGGCGACTACCGCCGCACGTTCGATGTACCGGAAACTTGGAGCGACGCCCAGAGGATCGTGCTGAGGTTCGACGGCGTCGAATCCCGGTACAAAGTGTGGCTCAACGGCCTCGAAATCGGCGTTGGCACGGGCAGCCGGCTGGCCCAGGAATTCGATGTCACGGATGCAGTGCGTCCAGGACACAATGTGCTGGCCGTTCGTGTCCATCAATGGTCCGCATCAAGCTACATCGAGGACCAGGACCAGTGGTGGATGCCGGGTATCTTCCGCGACGTAACGCTCCAGGCCCGCCCGAAGAAGGGTATCGACGACGTCTGGCTGCGTACGTCCTACACCTCCGGCTCCGGCGTCATTGACCCCGAGATCACAGCGGGTGAGGCCGCCTATCCGTTGCGGTTGTCCGTCCCGGAACTGAACGTCGACGTCGTCTGGACCTCCCCGGCCGACGTCGCCCCGGTGGCGATCACCGCCGTCGAACCTTGGTCCGCGGAGATCCCGCGCCTCTACAACGCAACGGTGGCCAGCGAAGGCGAGACCGTTTCGCTGCGCCTGGGCTTCCGTACGGTGGAGATCAAGGGTGACCAGTTCCTGGTAAATGGCCGACGCGTGGTGTTCCATGGCGTGAACAGGCATGAGACGCATCCGGACCGGGGCCGCGTGTTCGACGAAGATTTTGCCCGCGCCGACCTTGCCTTGATGAAGCAGTTCAACGTCAACGCGATCCGCACCAGCCATTACCCGCCGCATCCTCGTTTGCTGGACATCGCCGACGAGATGGGCTTCTGGGTGATCCTGGAATGCGACCTCGAGACCCACGGCTTTGAACGGCACGGCTGGGTGGGCAACCCCAGCGACGATCCCGCGTGGCGTGAAGCCTATGTGGACCGTATTGAACGCACGGTGGAACGGGACAAGAACCACCCTTCAATCGTCATGTGGTCCCTCGGCAACGAGTCCGGGACAGGAGCCAACCTCGCGGCGATGTCCGCTTGGACGCATGCCCGCGATGCCAGCCGGCCCGTGCACTACGAAGGCGACTACACGGGGGCCTACACCGATGTCTACTCGCGGATGTATTCCTCCGTGCCGGAAACCGAAGCGATCGGCCGCGACGATTCCGGCTCGCTCCTGCTCGGCTGCTCCGCGGCGGAATCGGCTCGGCAGCGCACCAAACCCTTCATCCTGTGCGAGTACGTCCACGCCATGGGCAACGGCCCCGGCGCAATCGACCAGTACGAGGACCTGGTGGACCGCTACGCGCGGCTCCATGGCGGATTCGTCTGGGAGTGGCGGGATCACGGAATCCGCACCACAACGAACGATGGTACGGAGTTTTTCGCCTACGGCGGCGACTTTGGCGAGGTAGTCCACGACGGCAACTTCGTCATGGACGGCATGGTCCTCTCCGACTCCACGCCGAGCCCGGGGCTTTTCGAGTACAAGCAGATCGTCGCTCCCCTGCGCTTGGGCTTCAGCACGGAAAACCACGACGGCGGCACTCGCCGCCTCGTCTCCGTCGCGAACCTGCGGCACACGGCGGACGCATCCGACGTCGTGCTGCGCTGGCGCACCGAAGTGGATGGCATCCTGGGTGCCTCCGGAGAGCTCGACATTGTCACTGCAGCGGGCGCCTCGCTCGCCGCTGGGGAGTCGGCGCTGATCGAGTTGCCTGAGTTCGACGTTGTGGAGGCCGGTGTAGTGAAGTCCGGCTCCGGAATTTGCGAGCAGTGGCTGACCGTGGAGGTGGCGCTCCGCAAGGACACCGTATGGGCGGAGGCCGGGCATGTCATCTCTGCCGCGCAACTGGAACTGACCGAAGCACGTCCCCGGCTCACGGCGCCCCGGCCTTTGACGTCGGTGGACCGTGCCGCTGAAGTGGTTGAAGGTACCGTGACGCTGGGCCCTGCCCGCTTCGAGGACGGTCGGCTGGTCTCGCTGGCCGGGCTGTCGGTGTCCGGGCCGCGGCTGGAGTTGTGGCGCGCCCCCACGGACAACGATGCCGGTGCCGGCCGAGGCAGCTACGACCTCGCCGACCCGTGGCTCAACAACGGCAACGGCATTCCGGCTCCGTCCATGGAAACCGTCTGGCGGGCTGCTGGTTTGGACCGGCTCACGGCACGGGTGGAGAAGCTCTCTGCAAGCGAAAGCAACGTAGTGGCCCTCACCCGATACGCCGCGGCCGACGCCGCACATTGGGTCTCTATGGAGGAGAACTGGCAACTGTCCGACGGGGAGCTGTGGCTCCGCCTGGACATCGTTCCGAGCGCGGGGTGGGACATCATCTGGCCGCGGGTGGGCGTCCGGTTCGACCTGCCCGGAGCTGTGGACGGTGCCTCGTGGTTCGGCGCCGGTCCCCGTGAGTCGTACCCGGACAGCATGCATGCCACGCTTGTAGGCCGCTACTCGGCGGGCATCGATGAGCTGGTGGTGAACTACGCCAAGCCGCAGGAATCGGGACACCGGAGCGCTGTCCGGACGCTGGAGCTGCAAAAGGGCGGCAACCCGTGGCTGCAGCTCGACGCAGTAGCAGACTCCCGTGGCCGCCTGCCCGGTTTCACACTCTCCCGTCACACAGCCCACGAGGTCTCCGAGGCCGGGCATCCGCACGAGTTGCCGCCCAGCCAAGGCAGCTACCTGTACCTCGACGCCGCCCAGCACGGGCTGGGGTCCAGGGCGTGCGGACCTGACGTCTGGCCGGACTACGCCCTGCGCCCGGAGGCCCGGACGCTGGCATTCCGGATCACCGAAGCAGGCTAGAACCCTCGTTGTGGGGCCCGCTCTGCGTGCTTTCGGGCACAAATAGCGCGCAGAGCGGGCCCCACAACCGCCATTAGGCAACCGCCACGGGTTCCTTCTTCGTGGCATCCTTGCGGATGGTGGCACTGATCACCGCGGCCACCGTGCACATGGCAGCTGCGCCGAGCCAGGCGTAGTTGTAGTGCCCGGTTGCATCGCGGATGAACCCGGCCAAGAGCGCGGCTACGGCAGCTCCGAGCTGGTGGGCTGCGAACACCCAGCCGAAGACAACGGAACCGTCGGCGCCGAACACAGAGCGGCAGATCGCGGCGGTGGGAGGCACGGTGGCAACCCAGTCGAGCCCGTAGACCACCACGAAGATGATCATGCTCGGCTCCACGGATGAGCCCAGCAGCAGCGGCAGCACCAGCAGGCCGATCCCCCTGAACTGGTAGTACACGGCCAGCAGGACCTTGGGGTTGAAGCGGTCAGTCAGCCAACCGGAGGCAATGGTCCCCACGATGTCGAAAATCCCGACGACGGCCAGCAAACCTGCCGCCGTGGTTTCGGGCATGCCGTGATCGTGTGCCGACGGAATGAAGTGCGTGCCTATAAGACCGTTGGTGGTGGCACCGCAGATCGCGAACCCCGCAGCCAAGGCCCAGAACGTACGGACTTTGCTGGCCCGTTTCAGGACCTGCAGGGCACGGATCGCGGCGTTGGGTGAATCGCCTGAGCCGGGCGACGGGACCACTGCGGCGGGCTTGACTGGCGTCGTCGCATTTGTTCCGGCGTCGGCGGTTTTAGCGTCAGGTTCCTCGGCACCGTACGGCAACACCCCGACGTCGGCGGGTGAGTTCCGCAGCCAACGCAGCACCAGCGGGACCACGGCGAGCGCACCCGCCGCGATGAGCAAGGATGCACCGCGCCAGCCCGGGTTCTGGGCAAGCGCCGCAATGAAGGGCAGGAACACCAACTGTCCGGCGGCACTGCCTGCGGTCAGGATGCCAATGACCAGGCCACGGCTCTTGGCGAACCAGGTGTTGGCGATGGTGGCGGCGAAAACCAGGGCCATGGAGCCGGTGCCCAGGCCAATCAGCAGCCCCCAGGTGAGCAGGATCTGCCAGGACTGGTTCACGAAGACCGTCAGTGCTGAGCCGAGCCCGATGAGGCAGAGAGCCAGCGAGGTGACCTTGCGGATGCCGAAGCGTTCCATCAGGGCCGCTGCGAACGGGGCCGTTAGGCCGAACAAGACCAGGTTGATGCTCACGGCCAGGGACAGCACCGTGGTGGACCAGCCGAATTCCTCCTGCAGCGGGACCATGAGCACGCCGGGCGCCGCACGGAAGCCTGCTGCTCCCACCAGTGCCAGGAAGGCAACTGCAGCCACGATCCAGGCGGGGTGGAGACGGCGGTTTTTGCCGGCGGGAGTTTTGCCGTTGCTTGTTTTGCCAGCAGGTGTCCCGGGGTTTTCGGGGGGTGCCCCGGTGACGTCGGGAGCGGTCATGCGGGGATCTCCGTTTCAGGGGAAGCTGTGGTGCGGGTTTCAGCTGTGGTTCGGGTTTCAAGGGGTGCAACGGCGAGCGGGAGTGGATGCTCGCTGCGTTTGAAGCTGTGCCAGCTTGTGTTGGCGGCGGTCAGCCGCGCGCCGCAGTTGGTGCATGTATCCGCCGACAACGTGGCTTGCCCGCAGTCAGTGTGGATGACCTTCATGTGGGACACCTCGTTGGGAGCGTCCAGGTGTTTCTCGGCCCAGATGATGATGGCGTTAAGCACCGGAAGCGCATCTTCGCCTTTGGGTGTGAGGATGTATTCCTGCCGCGTGCGGGCGCCGTCGTGATACGGGCGCTGGGCGAGCAGTCCGGCGTCGAGGAGCCATCCCAAGCGTTTACTGAGGACATTGTCGGCCACCTCGAGGCGCTGCTTAATGGCATCGAATCGGCCGTTGCCGAAGAAGATCTCCCGCAGGACCAGGCTCCCCCACGGGTCGCCAAGGACATCCAGGCCACGGGCAAGGCTGCACGTGCGCGCAGACCAGTCGGAACGAAGAGGCATGCGCTCAAACTAGCTGACTTCTCTAAAGAAAGCTCGATCCGAGACGGTGCAGCAAGACACGCCCCGTCGGTTTGCCGGAGTTTCATGAGCGGTTCACCCTCTATGCGTACGCTTGCCGAGTCGAATCCGACCACGAAAGGCACCCCCTCATGTCCTCGAAAACCCCTGATATGGTGAATCGTTCAACCGAAGGAACCGGCGGTCTTTCCCGTCGTGGCTTCCTCGGCACGGCGGCTGCGGCGACGGCGCTTGCGGCCGCAGGCTCCCTGCTGCCTCCGTCAGTGCAGGCTGCGATGGCCAGGCCGGTCCCGCCGGGAAGCCTGCAGTCCATCAAGCACGTGATTGTCCTGATGCAGGAGAACCGATCTTTCGATCACTACTTCGGCTCGCTACGTGGCGTCCGGGGATACAGCGACAAGTCCGTGACCCGCTTGCCCAATGGCAAGTCAATGTTCGAGCAGCCCCGCGCCACCGGGGAGACAGTCCTGCCGTTCTCACTTCGCAAGGCAGCTGAACTCGCTGGCAGGCCCGGCACCGACATCCAGTACTTGGGCGACCTGGACCATTCCTTCAACGGCACCACGACCGCGTGGAACAACGGCTGGTGTGACAAATGGATTCCCGCGAAGAGCGCCTCCACCATGACGTTCTACGAGCGCCAGGACATCCCGCTGCAGTACGAGCTCGCGGACACCTTCACCATCTGCGATGCCTACCACTGCTCCGTCAACGGCTCCACCAACCCCAACCGCAACTACCTTTGGAGCGGCACCACGGGCAACGAGCCCGGCAGCACCAAGCGCGCCGTGACCAACGCGGCCTACGGTTACGATCACGGCGGATACGACTGGACCACCTATCCGGAGCGCCTGGAGAACTCCGGGGTGTCATGGAAGATCTACCAGGACTGGGACAACTTCACCGACAACGCCGTGGAGTACTTCCAAACGTTCAAGGCGATCGGCCGCAAAATGCTGGCATCCGTGGAGGGAAACCTCCGCACCACCGAAGAGTTCTACGACCACCTCGCCGGGAAGTCCGCAGCCGAGCAGGACCGCCTCCTCGCCCAACTCGAGCAGGGCCGCGCCACCCTCACTGGTGCCGAGAGGTCCCTGTTCGACAAAGCCATGTGGCGCGGGCGCCCCGACACCCTCCTGGAACGCCTCGGCACAGACATCACCGGCGGCACCCTCCCGAAGGTCAGCTGGCTGGTGCCGTCCGCTGCCGACTCCGAACACCCTGGCGCTTCCACGCCGGTAGGCAGTGCGAATTTCGTCTACCGCCTCCTGGACACTGTGGCCAGCAACCCAGACACCTGGGACAGCACCGCCATCTTCCTGAACTTCGACGAGAACGATGGCTACTTCGACCATGTACCGCCGCCCGTCCAGCCGCGACCAGCCGGAGGCGAGTCCACCGACTGGACCACGGCACGACCCATCGGCCTGGGACCTCGAGTGCCCATGACCGTTGTTTCACCGTGGACCGTGGGCGGTTACGTCAGCTCCGAAGTCTTCGACCACACATCGGTGCTCCGCTTCCTGGAGCGCTGGACCGGCGTAGAGGAGCCGAACATCTCCCCTTGGCGCCGCGAAGTCTGCGGTGACCTGACGGGCGTCTTCAATTTCGCTTCGCCCGGCACGCCTCCAAGTCTTGAGCACCCCGACGCTGTTCCCGCCAAGATCAGCCGCTGGCGCCCGAATCCCCCGGCCGTCCAGGTAGCTCCCATCCAGGAAGCCGGAACCCGCCCGGCCCGCCCGCTCCCCTACCGGCCGCAGGTTTCGGCCACGGTACAACCCGGCAAGATCGCCCTGACATTAGCGAACAGTGGCACCAGCTCCACCCACTTCACCGTGTACGGCTATGCGGGCGAAGTCACCGAACCCCGGCACGTCGACGTGCTCGGCAAGCAGAACGTGGACCTCCCAGTCGCGTCCGGCACCTTCGACGTCGTCGTCACCGGACCCAACCGGTACCAGTACGAACTGGTAGGCACGACGGCGGGCGCGGCGTCCGGCGTCGACGTCACTGTCAACGGTCGCCGTGGCAAGCGCGACGTTGAATTGGAGCTGCGCAACAACGGCACCGCCACGGTGAACCTGGCGGTGAAGTCCCTGCAGTACGCCGACGGGTCCGAAACCGTGAAACTCAAGCCTGGCCACACGAAGAAAATCGGCTGGGAAACCCTCAAGGGCTGGTACGACCTGGAAATCACCTCTGCCGAAGACACCACCTTCCGCCGACGCCTGACAGGCCGTGAAGAAGACGGCCGCGAGGGAATCTCCGGCTAGCTGGACCAACAAGAAATCCGGCTCTTGTTCGTCACACCTGCCGTAAAGGTGAGGAGTGCGAACAAGAGCCGGATTGGTGGGCCTAGCTGATCTTGGCGAAGGCCTGCTCAAGGTCTGCGATCAGGTCCTCAGCTTCTTCGATGCCGCAGGAGAGACGCAGGAGGTTGACCGGGACAGCCAGCTCGGTTCCCTTCACGGAAGCGTGGGTCATCTCCGAGGGGTAGTTCATGAGTGACTCGATGCCGCCCAGGGATTCCGCGAGCGTGAATACCGAAGTGGATTCGGCAACCGTGCGGGCAGCCGCTTCGCCACCCTTGAACTGCACGGACACCATGCCGCCGAACTTCTTCATCTGCTTGGCAGCGAGATCGTGTCCGGGGTGGTCCGGGAGGCCCGGGTAGAGCACGGCTTCAACCTCCGGACGCTGCAGCAGCCATTCGGCCACAGCCTGGCCGTTCTCGCTGTGGCGGTCCATGCGAACGCCCAGGGTCTTCAAGCCCCGGGTGGTCAGGAAGGCATCCATCGGGCCGGAAACAGCACCCACGGCGAACTGGATGAATCCGATCTTCTCGGCAAGCTCAGAGTCCTTGACCACAATGGCACCGCCCACAACGTCGGAGTGTCCGCCGATGTACTTGGTGGTGGAGTGGACCACTACATCGGCGCCCAGGGCGAGGGGGGTCTGCAAGTAGGGAGACGCGAAAGTGTTGTCCACCACCAGGAGGGCCCCGGCGTCGTGCGCTACAGCGGCGAGTGCTTCGATGTCGGTGATCTTCATCATCGGGTTGGACGGCGTCTCCACCCACACGATGCGTGTCTTGTTGGCCGCAACAGCCGCGGCAACGGCGTCGAGGTCGGACATGTCCACAGGTGTGTTGCCGATGCCCCAGTCACCCAGGACGCGGTTGATCAGGCGGTAGGTGCCACCGTAGGCGTCGTTGCCCAGCACGATGTGGTCTCCCGGCCGGGCGATCGCGCGAATCAGGGAGTCCTCGGCTGCGAGGCCGGAACCGAAGGAGAACGCAGCGGTGCCACCTTCAAGCGCCGCAAGCTGCTCCTGCAGCGCGTCACGCGTCGGGTTGCCGCCTCGGCCGTATTCGTATCCTGAGCGCAGGTTTCCGATGCCATCCTGGGCGTATGTGGAGCTGAAGTGCAACGGGGGCACCACAGCACCGGTCACCGGCTCGAAGGCCTGTCCGGCATGGACGGCGCGCGTGTTGAACCCGGCATTGTTGGTGGCAGACATGGAAGCTCCTCTGGGTTTGAAGGGTTGGATCAGGGTGGCGCCTAGTTGCTCAGGTACGCCAGAAGGTCGTGGCGCGTCAGGATACCTACCGGGGCGCCGACGAAAGTCACCATCACGGTATCGACGTCGGACAGCAGCTCACGCGCGGCGGAAATGGTTTCCAGCGAGCCAATCACGGGGAGCCGTTCCCCCATGTGTTCGGAGATCTTGTCCGTCAGCTTCGCTTCCCCACGGAACAGCTTGCTGGTGAGGCTGCGCTCGTCCACGGCTCCCATGACCTCGCCCATGACCACCGGTGGCTCCTGTGAGAGCACCGGGATGTGGGAGACGCCGAACTCGTTCATGATATTGATGACATCGCGAACGGTCTCGTTCGGGTGGATGTGGACCAAGTCCGGCATCTCGCCGGTCTTGGACTTCAGCACCTCGCCCACGGAAGCTTCTTCGCCGCCGGACAAGAAGCCGTAGGAACGCATCCACTGGTCGTTGAAGATCTTGGCCAGGTATCCGCGACCGGAGTCCGGAAGGATCACCACCACCACGGCGGACTCGTCCAGGTCCTTGGCTGCCTGAAGTGCCGCGACCACGGCCATGCCGGAGGATCCGCCCACCAGGAGGCCCTCCTCGCGGGCAAGGCGGCGGGTCATGGAGAAGGAGTCGGCATCTGAAACGGCAATGACATCGTCGGGCACGGCAGGATCGTAGTTGCCTGGCCACATGTCCTCGCCGACGCCCTCGACGAAATAGGGCCGGCCGGTTCCGCCCGAGTAGACCGAACCTTCCGGGTCGGCGCCGATGACCTTGACCGGGCCGCCGTCGGACTCTGCCCGGTCAGCAGAGACCTGCTTGAGGAAACGACCCGTGCCGGTGATGGTTCCGCCGGTTCCGGCTCCGATAACCACGTGCGTGACCCGGCCGTCCGTGTCCTCCCAGATTTCCGGGCCCGTGGACTCGAAGTGACTGCCTGGGGCGGCGGGGTTGGAGAACTGGTCCGGCTTGAAGGCGCCCGGGATCTCCTTGACCAGGCGGTCGGAGACGCCGTAGTAGCTCTGCGGGCTGTCAGGCGCGACGGCGGTGGGCGTCACCACAACCTCGGCGCCATACGCCTGAAGCACGGCGCGCTTGTCCTCGCCCACCTTGTCCGGCACCACGAAAACGCACTTGTAGCCCTTTTGCTGGGCAACGAGCGCCAGTCCTACTCCGGTGTTGCCCGACGTCGGCTCAACGATGGTTCCGCCCGGCTTGAGGCGGCCGTCCTTTTCCGCATCTTCGATCATCTTCACGGCGATCCGGTCCTTGATGGATCCGCCGGGATTGATGTATTCGAGCTTCACGAGGACGGTGGCTTTGATCCCCTCCGTGACGTGATTGAGCTTGATGAGCGGCGTATTGCCGATGAGGTCCAACACGGACTGGGCGTACTTCATAGGTACAAAGTTACCGCTTGGTCGCTATGGGGATTGACCTGGCCCCTTCGTTAGGTCCCTGCGGAGGTGTCGTTCTGCCAAACGCCCAAAACGTTGCCCTCGGTGTCCTTGAAGTAGGCGTACCAGCCCATGGTGGGTACGGCATCCTTGGCCTGGATCACGCTGCCGCCTGCAGACTCGATCTGTCCCAGCGCGGCGTCAATATCCTCCACATCGATGGTGAGGACAGGGGTCTTCAGTGCGTCCGTCCGTGGAAACAGGGCACCGTTGATGGCTCCAGGTTCCTTGGGCGTGCCGGTTTGCTCGTCGGAAGGTGCGGTAAGGGCGATGGTGTAATCCATCCCCTGCATGGGGCTCAGGTTCCAGCCAAACGCCCTCTCGTAGAAAGTGTTGGCTCTGTCTGTGTTGTCCGTCGGAATCTCGAAATGCACTATGGCGGCCATGATTCGTGCTCCTTGTTCCTGGGAATGTTTCTGGGATATGGCGCGGCCCACCCACGCCACATCACGGAGTCTAGCCCCGGGAGGCTCCTGCCGTAAGGGATTCCGTCAGCAGATTGTCAGCCCGGCGTGGGACCATAAAAACATGACCATCGCAGACGCCCCGCCCGTTGTTGCGGCCGCGGCAGATGCGGCCGTCCGGTGGCGTCCGGGCGGTTCCTTCCGCCTGGACCAGACCATGTTTCCGCTCATGCGCGGCAACGCTGATCCGTCCTTCGCAGCGCATTCCAACGGATTGTGGATGGCGTTCACTGCTCCCTCCGGTCCAGCCACTCTGCGCCTTTCGGGAGGAGGACTGGGGGTCGAATCCTTCGTGGACGCCCAAGCATGGGGACCCGGAGCGGAGGACGCCGTGGCCGGCGTGCCCAGGCTGTTGGGCGCCGAGGACAATTGGTCGGCTTTTGACGAGCCCGCTTTCCACGCAACGCTGCCGCGGCTCGTCACAGAATCACGACGCCGGAACCTGGCTCTGCGGCTGCCCTCCACGGGGCGGGTGGTTGATTCCCTGGTGCCCACTATTTTGGAGCAAAAAGTCACCACCCTGGAGGCCAGGCGCGGCTACCGGTATCTGATGTACCGCTACGGAACGCCCGCACCTGGCAAGGCTCCTGCTGGCCTCCTCGTCCCTCCCACTGCCCGGCAGTGGCTGGCCATCCCTTCTTGGGAGTGGCACAAGGCCGGGGTTGGACCACAGCGATCGGCCACTGTCATGCGTGCGCTGCAATCCGCCGTCGCGCTTGAAAGGCTGGCGGAGCTGAACTCAACGCAGGCCGGTGCCAAGCTGCAGACCATTCCGGGCATCGGCATCTGGACGGCAGCCGAAGTGGTCCAACGCACCCACGGCTGCCCGGATTCGATTTCCGTGGGCGACTACCATCTGGCGGCCTACGTGGGCTACGCCCTGAAAGGTGAAAAGACCGATGACGCCGGCATGATCGAACTGCTCGAACCGTGGCGCGGACAAAGGCAGCGACTGGTGCGGATGCTGTACTTGAGCGGTTTCCGCAAACCCACTTTCGGGCCGCGGATGACGGTCCAGGACCACCGCGGCCACTAAGTTTTGATTGCGGACGGGAGCTGTCCGCAGGAGCGTGGACGGCCTTCATCCACAGGTATAGCGTGGCGCCTAGGAGCCATCACCTGCCATCCCTGGAGTGACCGTGATCCACACCAACAAGCTCACCAAGACCTTCACCGTGAAGAAGGAAACCGTCGAGGCCGTGAAGGGCGTAGACATCGACGTCGCCTCCGGCGAACTTGTCGCCTTCCTTGGCCCGAACGGCGCCGGCAAGTCCACAACCCTGCGGATGCTCACCACCCTGTTGAAACCCACATCCGGGTCGGCCACGGTGGCGGGCGTTGATGTGGCCAAGGACCCGGCGGGGGTGCGCGCCCGGATCGGCTACATAGGCCAAGGCAATGGCGGCGGGCATAGCTACCGCGTGATCGACGAACTGATCATGCAGGGCCGTTTCTACGGAATGAACACCACAGATGCGAAAGCCCGCGCCGAGACACTAATGGCCTCTTTGGACCTCAGCGACCTCGCCAAGCGCACAGTCATCAAGCTCTCCGGCGGGCAACGCCGGCGCATGGACGTGGCACTAGGGTTGATGCACTCCCCTGGCTTGCTGTTCCTCGATGAGCCCTCCACCGGCATGGATCCCCAGAACCGCGCCAACCTCTGGGAGCACATCATGAGGATGCGCGAGGAGCACGGGACCACCATCGTGCTGACCACGCATTACATGGATGAGGCTGATTCCATGTCCGAGCGCGTGATCGTCATTGACCACGGAACCATCATTGCCGACGACACCGCCTCGCGGCTGAAGGCCAACCTCGCCGGCGATCTGTTGGCCGTGGAGGTTGCCGCCAGTTCGGCGTCCGAGGTGCGTGGCCTGCTCGGCCGGGCAGCCGCGGAGGGCGACCTGGAGGAAAACGCTTACGACGGCGTGGTCCGCTTCCGGCTTCGGCTGGCACAGGGTGCCCAATTGGCGCCGGGACTGCTGAAGGAAATGCACGACGCCGGCGCTCCCGCCCAGTCGCTCGAACTGAAACCGCCAACACTGGACGATGTTTTCCTGGAATTGACTGGCCGCAGCCTGCGGGAAGGAGCTGAAGTCTGATGATTGAACAAGCCGTTGCCCCTGGTCTGTCTCTGCAAAAGCGCGGATCGCGGAGCGTCGTAACTGACACCTGGTTCGTGTTCTGGCGCGAGATGCTGCTGCCATTGCGGGATCCGTTCTCGCTGATCTTCTCCCTCATCCAACCGCTGGTGTTCCTGGGCCTGTTCGGGCCCCTGCTGGGATCGGCCGTGGGTGCTCCGGCCTTCGGTGGACAGTCCACGCTGCAATGGTTCCTTCCCGGAGTGGTGGTGATGATCGCGCTGTTCGGCACCTCCATGACCGGCTCAAATCTGCAGTACGAGCTCATGACCGGTTCCTATGAACGTATTTTGGCCACGCCGCTCTCGCGGTCCTCGCTCATGATTGGCCGGGCGTTGAAGGAGTGGGCGCCCCTGGTGTTGCAAGGCTTGCTGATCTCCGTGGTCTGCATACCTTTCGGTTTCGCCTTCTATCCTCTGCACGTGGTGTTGGGGTTGGTTATTCTGGGCATCTTCGGCATCGGGCTGGGCGCATTGTCCTATGCACTCGCCCTGGTCTCGCAGAACAAGGAATGGATCTTCTGGGGCGTGCAGCAAACCCTGCTGTTCCCGCTGATGATCCTGTCCGGCATCATGTTGCCCATCGAGGCCGGACCGGGGTGGATGAAGGTGGCGAGCCTGTTCAATCCCCTGACCTACCTGGTCAACGCCGAACGCGAGTTGTTTGCCGGACGCATTGGCATGGACACGATGTGGGGTCTCGTGGCCGCCGTGGTGACGGCCGCCGTCGGGCTTGTAGTGGGAATCCGGACGATCAGCCGGAATACCAACTGACTACCTACAGGTGCAGCCGGGACACCGCCTCCTGGCGCATGTCCACCTTCCGAACCTTGCCCGAGACCGTCATGGGGAAGCTCTCCCGAACGTCTACATAACGGGGAATCTTGTAATGGGCCAGTTTCCCGCGGCAGTATTCGGCCAGACCTTCGGCCGTCAGCGCCGCCGCCCCGGGTTTGAGGATGATGCAGGCCATGAGCTCTTCTCCGTACTTCTCGTCGGGAACCCCAATGACCTGCACATCCTGGATGGACGGGTGGAGATACAGGAATTCCTCGATCTCGCGCGGGTAGATATTCTCCCCGCCGCGGATCACCATGTCCTTGATCCGGCCCTCTATCACCAGGTACCCGTCCTGGTCCATGCGGGCGAGGTCGCCGGTGTGCATCCAGCCCTCAGAGTCGATTGACTCCGCGGTTTTGTCCGGCTGGCCCCAGTAGCCCTGCATCACCGAGTAACCTCGTGTGCAGAGCTCACCGATGACGCCGCGCTCCACCACTTCACCCGATCCCGGATCGACAATGCGGCTCTCAAGGTGCGGCATGGTCCTGCCCACGGTGCTGGTGCGCTGCTCCAAGGTGTCCCCCGCGCGGGTCATGGTGGACACGGGCGAGGTCTCGGTCATGCCGTAGCAAATCGCCACATCCACCATGTGCATCTCATCGATGACACGTCGCATGACCTCGATGGGACACAAGGAGCCGGCCATGACTCCGGTTCGCAGCGTGGAGAGATCGTAGGACTTGAAATCCTCCAGCGCGAGCTCGGCAATGAACATGGTGGGCACGCCGTATAGGGACGTCCCGCCGAAGTCCTGCACGGCCTCCAACGCCGCCGAGGGATTGAAACCGCGGCCCGGAATGATGGTTGCCGCCCCAAAGCTCAGCGCATTCAAATTCCCGATCACCATGCCGAAGCAGTGGTAGAACGGCACGGGGATCACCACACGATCGTGCTCGGTGTAGTTCAGGAGCCGACCGATCGAGTGCCCGTTGTTGAGGATGTTGTGGTGCGTCAAGGTAGCGCCCTTGGGGAACCCCGTGGTGCCGGAGGTGTATTGCAAGTTGATGGGGTCGTGTGGGTCAAGGTCGGCCATGCGATCCCGAAGTGCTGAAAGCCCGACGCCGTCTGCCCGGGTCAGGAGTTCACCGTAGGTGAGTTCGTGGTTGGTTTCCGGGACGCCCACAGTGAGTCCCAGTTCCGGCTCTCCCGGGAGGAAGACGATCTCCCGGAGGTCGGGACAGTTGCGGGCCGCATCCCTGGCCATGCCCACGTAGTCACTGTGCTTGTCCGACGGCGCTGCCACCAGCATTCGCATGCCATTCTGCTTCACTACGAACTCCAGCTCATGGCTCCGGTAGGCCGGGTTCACGTTGACCAGCACCGCACCGATCTTGGCTGTGGCGTACTGAAGAATGGTCCACTCCGCGCAGTTGGGACTCCAGATGCCGATCCGCTCGCCCTTCACCACGCCTATGGCGAGCAGGGCGCGGGCGAGGCGATCGACGTCGTCGTTCAGCTTTTGGTAGCTCCAGCGGCGGGCGTCACCGCCCGGCACCACAGCCGCTTCGATAAGCGCGTCCCGCAGGGGAAACTGGGCCGCGATGCGCTCAAAATTTGCGCCAATGGTCTCTTCGAGCAGCGGGACGTCAGTGTCTCCGGAAGTGTCGGACAACATGACGGAACGCTACCAAGGGACTGCGCGCAACAGAACCGTAACCGCCTCCAGCGGCGCCGTGTCCTGCCGGTAGGGTTGGAGCCATGAGTGAACCAATTGACCTGCAGGCCACGTTCATCCCCAACGAAGGCGAGTTCTTCCGCGTGAAGCTCGCTCTGGAAATCGCAATCGACGAGGTCGTCAACGAACCCGGCTGCATCCGCTACGAACTGACCGAAGCCACCGAGGAAAAGCTCGTCCTCACTGAGCGCTGGGAATCCGAGGAACTCCTCGAGAAGCACTCAAAAGGCATCGCCGTCCAGGACCTGAACGAGTCCCTCAGCGCACTGCTCGCCGAACCGGCCAAGCTCGAACGACTCTAGGCTCTCCCCGCTTCAGTCCGGCGAAATCGCTGCAAGACCGCCAGAACACCTTAAACGCATTGAGATCGCCGGAATTTTCCGGCGATCTCAATGCGTTCCGGCGCCCTCGATGCTTCGAGCCGCCGCTTAGTCTTAGTTTTCCTGAGCCTCGGCACGCGCCTTGGCAACGTGGGCGTGAACCTCTTCCATGTCCAGGCCCTTCACGGCTTCGATGACCTGCTCAAGCTGCGGGCCGTTGAGGGCTCCCGGCTGCGAGAAGACGAGGACCTTTTCGCGGAAGGCCATAAGCGTGGGGATGGACGTGATCCCGGCTTCTGCGGCAAGTTGCTGCTCGGCTTCGGTGTCCACCTTCGCGAATACGACGTCGGCGTGCTTCTCCGAAGCTGCACCGTACGTGGGCGCGAACTGGCGGCAAGGGCCGCACCAGGCAGCCCAGAAATCCACCAGGACAATGTCGTTATCCTCGATGGTCGATGCGAACTGTTCTCCAGTGATGTCAACTGTAGCCATGCTTCCACGGTACGCGACCCCGCTCCCTAAGTCCCGTGGAGGGGCTGTCTGTTCGCTTCCCGCGTCACCGGGAATAAACGCGGACCCTTGATGCAGCCCAAGAGGGTATCTAGCCTTTGTTCCATGCCGTCCAAGGAGCATGCCCTATGACCCAGGCAATCGTCGTCGAGGGGTTGCGCAAGAAGTTCGGACATCGGGAAGTCCTGCACGGACTCGATTTCGCGGTGGAACCCGGAACAGTGTTCGGCGTCATTGGACCGAACGGGGCGGGCAAGACCACCACCATGCGGTGCCTGCTGGACATCATCCGGCCCAGCGCCGGTTCCATCTCCGTGCTGGGACAGGATCCGCGGCAGGCGGGCACGGCCCTTCGCCGAAGGATCGGCTACCTTCCCGGTGAGCTGCATCTGGAGAACCGCACCACGGGCCGCCGCATGCTGGAACACTTCGCGACCATCAGTGGCCCGGTGAATCCCCAGTACGTCAAGGAGCTCGCGCAGCGTCTGGATCTTGATCTGGACCGCCAGACCCGGAAGCTCTCCAAGGGAAACAAACAGAAGGTTGGACTGCTTCAGGCCTTCATGCACAAGCCCGAGCTCCTGGTTCTGGACGAACCTACCAGCGGCTTGGATCCCCTGGTGCAGCAGGTTTTCCATGCGATGGTTCGCGAGGCCGTGGATGATGGCGTCACGGTGTTTCTCAGCTCGCACGTCCTCAGCGAAGTTCAGCAAGCCGCCGACGCCGTCGCTATCCTCCGGGACGGCGAAATTGCCACCGTTTCAACCGTTGAGGCGCTCAGGACTGCAGCGGTCCGGCAGCTTCGATTCAACTGTACCGGGACGGAACCGCACGACGTCGGGGCGCTGCTGGGCAGGGTGCCCGGCGTCGCCAACGTGGCGATGAGGGAGCTCGCGGCCGACGGCCATGCTGCCGGAACAATTGAGGCCACAGCGACGCTCTCCGGCCACGTTCAGCCCTTGGTCCAGGCGCTGGCCAGGTTGAACCTGACGGATCTGGTCATCGAAGAACCAGACCTCGAGGAAGCCGTATTGACGCTCTACACAGGGCAGACGCCCGAGAATGACCAGTCCGCCGGGAATGGCAGCACAACCGGCCGCCACGCGGAAGGAGCGCACCGTGCCTAGGGTTCTTCCCTTATTCACCAAGGCCCTGACGGATTCGTGGCGTTCAACGCTGGCGTGGGCACTCGGGCTGACGGCGGCGTGCATGCTTTACCTGCCGCTCTATCCCTCGATCGGAGGCAGCGCGCAAATGCAGGACCTGATCAATGCGCTTCCCCCTGAAATGACCAAAGCCCTGAACTACGATCAAATCGCTTCCGGACCTGGCTACACCCAAGCCACCATGTTCGGGCTGATCGGATTCCTGCTGATGTCCATGGCCTCCATCGGCTGGGGCGCCGCGGCTGTGGGTGGCGACGAGGAATCCGGCCTGCTTGAACTGACGCTCGCGCACAGTGTGACCCGTGTGCAGGTAGTCCTTGAGCGAGCCCTGGCAATCCTGGTTCGTATCGCGTTGCTTTCCGTCCTCGTGTTCCTGCTGGTGCTGGGACTGAACCGGCCCGCACAACTAAGCATCGACGTCGGGCATCTCGCCGGGGCAGTATTGCTGTTTGCAGCGTTGGCGCTGCTCAGCGGGACAGCTGCGCTCTGCGCCGGAGCGCTGAGCGGCCGGAAGGTATACGGGATCGCGGCGGGCGCCGCCGTGGCTGTTCTCGGGTATGTGTTTAACGCAGTGGGACGGCAAAGTCCCGACGTCGGGTGGCTGCTGAACCTCTCGCCCTACCACTGGGCGTACGGCAACTCCCCGGTGGCCAACGGTGCTGACTGGGGAGCTGCCGCGGGACTGTACGGTATCTCGGCAGTCCTGATCGTGCTCGGGGCAGTGGCGCTGCAGCGACGCGACGTAGGGGTTTAGCTCCAGACGTGCGGTGCGGGGCGACGGGCGCCGGGTAGAGCATTGTTTTCTCGCCACTCGTGGATCCACTCCGGCAGCTCAAGGTCAGCGGGAGGCGCTCCGAACTCCGCAATGATTTCTTCCTGCGTCACTGGCTGGCCCTTATTTACCAAGCGGGTGGCGATGTGTGCCCGTGCATAGATTTCATCGTCCACCACCATGCGCTGCTCAAAGTAGATGGCCTTGGTGTCCAGCCCGATGATGCGGGTTTCGATGGTGTATTGCTGCCAGAGTTGCAGCGACTTGCGGAAGGCGATGGTCTCGCCGGCTGCCACCGGACTCCACCCCCGTTTCCGCATCCGGCTCCAGATGCCGCTGCGAACCATAAGGTCGAACCGGCCAAGATCCATGAGTGAGAAATACATGCCGTTGTTGACGTGCATGGCGATGTCTATGTCTGTGGGCAGAACCCGCAAGGGCAGCGATGACTCTTCCCAGACGCCCAACTTTGAGCGCTTGGATGAGGTGAACAGCAGCATGAGGGTGCGAAGAAGCAGATGCATGGCTCAATGTTACCCGCCGGTAACTTTGAGGGGAATATGCGGCCCGCATCGTGGACCTGGCTCTTAGTGCAAAGCCCGTTTATGTCCAACGATTGCACTAACGTTTACCGCCGGTTCATGAAAGACGTGCACAATATCTGAAACTCATATTGATCGAATACATAAGGGGGACCCCTTTTGAGCACGCTGCAAACCGCCAGGCCGCAAGGCGACGTTTGGCCGGAACTCTCCCGCCACCAAGACGTGGTCCTCCAAGATGCCCGCGGCAACCGCATCGAGGGAACCATCGATGGCATGACCAATGATCGCAGCACGCTATGGATCCAGCTCAAGGGTGGCTTGGGCCGCCAGCTGATTCACCACCTGGATGGCTATTGGCTGGAGACGCCGGCCGCCTGATCCTGTTGAGTACTTCCGCGGTGGCTAGTATTCCCGTATGACTCAAGCGCGATACAGGGACCTCGTTGAATGGCCCCTCATGGCCACGGCACTGATTTTCCTCACGGCTTACGCGTGGCAGGTCATAGGTCGCATCAGCGGCGCCGAGGCAATACCTTTCGAGGTTGTTCTCTGGATCACGTGGGGAATCTTCGCTTTGGATTACTTCGTCAACCTCTGGCTTGCCGAAGACCGGATGCGGTGGTTCCTGTGGAACCTGCACGAACTCCTCATCGTTGTACTCCCGTTCTTCCGGCCACTCCGGTTGCTGCGGCTGGTCACGTTGCTCTCCGTCCTGCAACGCACCGTCGGTGAAACCCTGCGCGGACGCGTCGCCACGTACGTTGCAGGCGCGGCTGCGATGCTGATCCTCATCGGAGCACTGGCGGTGCTGGATGTCGAACAGAACGCCCCGGACGCCAAGATCCTCACCTTCGGGGATGCCGCGTGGTGGGCCATTACCACCATCACCACCGTGGGCTACGGCGACCTCTACCCCGTAACCCCCATCGGCAGGATCGTCGCTGCAGCCCTCATGATGAGCGGCATCGCGGTCCTGGGTATTGTCACAGCCTCCATCGCTTCCTGGCTGCTCCAACGAATCGAGGAGAACGCCGAGGGTGTAGCGGCGGCAGCGGAAGCCAAGGCCACCGCGGCCGAGGAACCCGTCCGCGCCGAGATGGCCGATCTGGTGACGGAGATCGCGGCCCTGCGGCTGGAGATCGCGGAACTCCGGCAAGCCACCGAGCGCCGCTGACATATGCCGGAACTTTGGTGGCCCGCCCCGCAACGGCCTGTCAGGCGACCCCCGGTCTGGATGGCCGTACGCTCACCACTGACTTTGAAGACTCACTGGACGTGACACGCCGTGGCTTGCGGCGTGCCTCCCGGCTTCCCGGTTCAAAGTGGGTGATAGCCGCACACCCCTGGATTCGTCCTGACCCGCTGGCGACACCCACATTCGCCAGGGACCCGGATCCCTGCTGGCGACACGCGGAATCTAGTGTCGCCGCCGCATTTGCGCGGCACGAACGGATATGAGTGTCCTCAGGCGGCGCGCGGGCACACAAAAAATCCCCGGAACCAGTGGTTCCGGGGATTTTCCTTGGGTGGCAGATGAGGGATTCGAACCCCCGTAGGCGTTGCCAGCTGATTTACAGTCAGCCCCCTTTGGCCGCTCGGGTAATCTGCCGAACTTCAAAAGAAGATCACTTCCGGAGACCGTTTCTTTCGATCCGGTAACCGAAGGCAGAGATAACCTTACAGAAGTTTCTGCGAAGAATCTAATCGGGGCCGGACGCCCGGGATTTCGCGGTATTTCAGGCTTCCCCGAGGATCCTGCCGGCCAGTTTCGCTTCGAACTTTTCGGCCTGCTCGGGAGTGATCTGGTTGAGCTGTACGGCACGAAGCAAATCGGCGTGCACGCCGTCCATCCGGGAAGCGGCGTCGGGAACAGGGCTGAGGACGATCGACGCTGCCACCGCCGCGGCCGCCACGGCACTCGCTGCGGCAACTGCAGCAGTGCCAATAGAGCCGGCTGCTGCAGAGGCGGATTTGCTGATGGACTGGGCGGCCTTGCTGCTCATACTGATCCTCCGTGGATGCGTTCTTCCAACTGGTACAACTCTCAACCAGCAGCCTCTGTTCCAACCCTGCGTGTGCTGTGAGCGAACTGTGAAAGTCGTCCACCGTCCCAAGTGGCGCCTTCCGTACTAGGCTGGATGCCAGACCAACCCGCCCTCACAGGGCCCCCAACCTAAGGAGAGTCATGGCAGGCGAATCCACATTCGACGTCGTTAGCAAGGTAGACAAGCAAGAGGTCGCCAACGCGCTGAACCAGTCCCAGAAGGAAATCGCGCAGCGATACGACTTCAAAGGTGTCGGCGCTGAGATTGACTTCAGTGGCGAGAAGATCCTCATGAAGGCCAACTCCGAGGACCGTGTCCTGGCTGTCCTGGATGTCTTCCAGTCCAAGCTCATCAAGCGCGGCATCTCGCTGAAGTCCTTGGACCAGGGCGAGCCTTTCCCCTCGGGCAAGGAGTTCCGCCTTGAGTGCACCATCAAGGAGGGCATCGCCCAGGATATCGCCAAGAAGATCAACAAGATCATCCGCGACGAAGCCCCGAAGTCCGTGAAGTCCCAGATCCAGGGCGACGAACTCCGCGTGACCTCCAAGTCCCGTGATGACCTGCAGGAGACGATGAACATCCTCAAGAAGTTCGAAGAGGCCGATCTCCAGTTCGTGAACTTCCGCAGCTAGTCCGCATCTGACCGCGTGATTACTGGGCGCTTGCTCCGGTAGTCCGCACAGAGTCCGCAGAATCTCCGAGGACCGCAGCGATCAGCCTTGATCCTGCGGTCCTCGTTTTGTCTTCAGCAGTCGGCCACAAGTGGGAATAGGTATTCAGCGTGATCGACGGCGCCGCGTGCCCGAGAGCCCGCTGCACGGTCACAACGTCACAGCCGTCAGCAATAAGCCCTGACGCGTAGAAGTGCCGCAAGTCGTGAAGTGTGAACGCGCCTATGCCGGATGCCTCTCGAACTTGCTTCCAGCGGTCGGCGGCGGAGTTGCGATTGAAGTACGCCCCTCCGTACCCGAATAGCCACTGCTCCTTGCCGATGACGCCGACTTTCTGAACATGCTGCGCAAGGTCCTGGATCAGCTCTTCCGCCACGTAAACGACCCGCTCTGAGCCGTGCTTCGGCGGGACAACTTCGGCTTCCGCTTTAGTGCTCCCCTGGATCTGTCGGGAGACGCTTATCGTCCGGCGCAGGAAGTCCACATCCCCTAGCTGCAAGCCGGCTGCCTCGCCCAGGCGCAGACCCGCGAAAGCACACACAGAAATGAACGGGGCAAACCAATCCGGAGCGACCTTCAACGCACTCCCGAGCTGCTCAGGCGTCGGAATGGTCATCGCCGCTTCCCGACGACGCTCACGGGGCAGCTTCGCCCCCACACAAGGATTCTCTGCGATCACCTTGTCCGTAACCGCGGCACGGAAAGCAGAGCTCACGATGTTGTAGTAAACCTTCACGGTGGCCGGCGCCAGCCTGGCAGACAAGCCCTTGACCCAAGCCTGGACCTGCGACGGAAGAATTGACCGGATCGGGGAATCTCGGAACGTCGCCGCAGCCAACGCTTGCTCAGCCTTCGACTTTGTACCAGTGGCCCAAACCTGCGCGGCCGCCCACTGCTCAAACCACTGAGCAAAGGTGATCTTCCCGGCCTTCGGATCCACATATCGTCCAGTGACAACCGAGGCTGTCACCTCATCGAGCCAACGCTGAGCCTCTATCTTTCGTTGGAAGTGCCGAGCGTGCTCTCTTCCAGCGCCATCCCTGTATCGGGCTCGCCCGGAGCCATTGTCACGCTTCTTAATGCTCGCCATTGCGACTCCGGTCCAAAATATTCATGAACTTCATGTGAGAGATAAGGGAGCGTTGGTAAGCGGCGTGAGAATCGAATCCCGCAGCGACCGCCTCGTCCAAGTGGTGCTTATCCAACTGACTCATGGAGTCGAATCCGAGGTCATGCATCTCCTGCCAGCTACTCTCACGGGCATTCTCATCAGCTTTGAATTTTGCATCCTCAATGACTGACTCGGGTAGTTGCTGCAACCAATCCTCTATGAGCTCAACGTCTAAGTCTTCGCCCAAAAGTGCAGCAGAATCAGCCTTGAGAGCGAGACCATTTTGAGCCTTAAGGAAAGCGAGTGTTGCATCCCCGAGTGCCTGGTAGGTTCCACCTACCTTGTCCAGGGCGATTGAGACATTCAGGCGCACATCTGAATACGTCATTCGCTCGACTCTGACGGCGAGAATCTCTGCCAAGTCCTCGGCCTCCGCTAGGCGCAAAGGACGTTCTCCCTTTTCAACGTTCCATACAGTTGCCTGCGCCCACTTCCAACCCTTTTCGCGCATGCGATCTGCTACCCACTGCTGTGACCGATCACCTCGCAATCGCACGATGTTTTGACCGATCTGCTCATCTCTTGTCGCCATGATTCACACCCTACAAGAATCCATAGTTGACGACAACAAGGAACAATGATCATAATGGAATCAGATGAGGAGTCACAAGGGTTCCTTATAAAGGGAGGTTCAACATGACATTTGCTATCGCCACCCTGCTCACGCTGGGAGAGACCGCGGCCCGCCTGCGGAAGACGGAGTCTCAATTGCGGTGGATGATTCACAACGGCACTGCGCCCCCTTCCGCCAAAATTGGTGGCCGGCGATTATTTCGCGAGGCAGATATCAACAGCTACATCAACCAAGCATTCGAGCAAAGCGCCGCTTAGCGTCGGCTAACCCTAGGGAGTTAGCTAGCTTTCACAGTTGTCAGCCCACCAAGCTGACAGAGATCCCCCGCGCTGTTCTCTGGGGAGGGAACACAACGGGACGCACCACCAAACCACCACCACACCACATGAACTAAACAAAGGCCTCTAATGAACAGCACCGTAGACACCGCACCAACCGTCCGCCGCATGACGCAGGAGCAAGCCACCAAGCTTGCCGCTTTCATAGTGACCATTCGCTCCGAATGGTCAGCGGCACCAATCCGCGGACTCCTACAGGCCCACACCTACGGGTACGGCGGCGTGAAGGAAATCAGCATCGAGGAACTAACGCGCCGCACCGTCGCCGCAGCGTTCAACTCGACACAGGAACAACTCACCGAACTGCCGGGAGAACCGCCAAAGTCAACGGCCTAGCGCGTGAGGATCTGGCCCCCGGCATAAGCCGGGGGCCAGATCCTCACACTCAGCGCACCGCTCACTAGCTGCCCAGTCCCCACGTTCCGAAAGAAGAGCGATTCAAGATGCGGAAACCCCCGTCGCAGCCCTCTACACTCCAGCTCATTGCCATGGACCTACTGATTGCGGCCCGGAAGGATCCCCAAACCCGCCCGCACACCTTCCAGCACCACATCAGTAACGCCCGTCGAGCGGGACTCACCACGCCTGAAATCGCGGCCGGATTGGGGCGCCCTGTCAGTTTCGTGGAGCGCATCCTCGCGGACGGCGGCGCGTAGTGGCACGAGATAGGGCGAACATCAACACTTCGATCCACACAGATCAGGACTGGCGGGATCTTTCGATCGCGGAGCAGCACCTGTACTGGCTCCTCTCTACGCATCCAGATCTGAACTACGTCGGGGTCGTGGACTGGCGAACGGCGCGCCTTTCAGCGATGGCATCCGACGCAACCCGTGAAGGCATCCAAGCGACTGCCGAAGCTCTTCAGGCGAAGCGATTCGTCTTCATTGACGAAGGCACAGAGGAAATCCTTATCCGCTCCTTCATGCGTCACGACGGGCTTCTCAAGCAGCCGAAGCTATCTATCTCGATGGTCAACGCCTACGGCTCCGTTGCCTCTAAGAGGATCCGCGAAATCGTGACCTATGAGCTGCAGAGGCTCCGCTCTGAGTTCCCCGAATGGGCAGCGTTTAGGCAAGAGAAAGTCATGGCCCTGGTCAAGGGCAAGGGTACGGATATGGCCGACTTTAGCCAAGCAGTTACCCCCACCCTTAGCCCTGCGTTTACCCTAAACGCCGGTCAGGCCGACCCCCTGCCTACTACTACAGCTACTACTACAGCTACATCTTCTTACGAAGATAAAAAGATAGACCCGCCAAAAAGGAAAACATCCTGCCCAGAAAACTTCCCCGTCACAGAAGCCATGGCAGCCTGGGCCAAAGACAACGCTGATTGAGGTAGTCAGCAGCCCGTCAGTTTCGGCGTTCACGGCCGAGTTCGATTGGGCAAGCAGCACTACTCCGCCTAGTTCAGCCGGAGGAAGTGTCGAGATCCCACATGAGGCTACGGAAGTCCTGGAGGAAACCTCCAAGCTATTGAAGGCGCCCAGCCCTCGCGTGCAGCAGTCGATCACGGGCCCGATCGTTGAGGTGCGCCATGTTCCTGATAGCAGATTTGGAGAAGTTGCTATCCAGACCATTAGGAACGGGCGCCCGGCCGAAATCCGTGTTCGTATTCGGGAGCGCGAAGTGTCCGACTGCTTAGATTGGATGCGATCAGCACGAACGGTTCTAGCGGAGGGCAAGATCCACCGGCTTCCAGGGAGGCCGCTCCTAATCGAGGAACCGCTTCGTCTTATTCCAGTGGATCAAACCTACTTGCACCCCTAGCATCCCCACTTGAAAGCCTGCAGTCCAGCGTCACGGACACCGCCGCTTGTCGTGACGACGCCGGCCGGAGTAGGCGCTCAATTGGGAGCGGCAACACGAAGGCGCATTAGTGGCGGCAAAGCAGCGCTTCGAATCCGCACTACTCCACTGATCGAAACGCATGCCGACCAACCATCGAGGACCGCGGCCTAGCAAAGTAGATCACCACACCAAGCAGGAGGTCAGTATTCATGAGCTCCCCACGAGATGGACGCGGACACCGCGCATACCGACGCAAACAAGCAGCACTCAAACGCCGCGGCGAAGACTGCACATGGTGCGGCAAACCCATCGACTACACACTGCCCAAGACAGACGCCATGTCCTTCACAGCAGACCACCCCGAAGCAGTGAACAACGGCGGACACCTGTACAAACAGGACCTCAAAGCAATGCACCGTAGCTGCAACTCAAAGAAGAGCGACAGTGCCCTTCCCGTCATCAGACCAGCAGGCTAGACCCGGGGGTAGGCCCCTAGGTCCCCTCTCCCTGCCCACCCTCCGGGCTCATACCCCACTCGATGGCGTCATGCACCTGAGTTTGGAGTCGGGCTTCGTGGTGTTCATCGGTGGTGTCGATGATTTCCGAATCCCCAGGTTCTACAGGTACGACCTCCGTCGTTGATTCAATCCCTAGACTGTCTCCCTTCTCCTTCAAAAGAGAATCGAGATGGTCCTTCGAGTCCTTCTCAGCAGCGAACAGGCGATCATGCACGGGGTCACTAGTCATTCCACGATGCTAGCCCAGTTGGTCTAGGTGTTCGCGTGGCTGCGGCTAGCTAATTAGGTGGCCAGTGGCGCATCTTCCGTCATCAATGTTGAGCACTGGCCTGCCGGTCTTAGACCTCGTCTTCAACCCTGGTTGTTGGATCGTCGCCGGTTACGGGGTCCTTCAGCACCCAGCCTCTCGCCGTAGGGTTTGGAGTAGTCAGATGCAGCCACTGAATGACATCGGACAACATCAGAGCGACGCCGTAGGCGAGAACGCGTCTGGACTCCTGCCTGTATCTCGTGCCATCGCTCAAGACGTCGTCGATTGAGTCAGTTATGGCATATGTCTCAGCATTCGCCGTCACGAGTCCCGTAATCATTGGCTGAGCCCCCGGTCTAAAGATTGGCCCCCCGCTCAGGCCTCCCGGGGCGGGTATGCTCAGTTCCCCTGCAAAGTACTTGAATCCGTCATGACTTTCGTATGGGAAAAATCGCTGATAGTGACCGGCAAAAAACCGGGGCGTAGGTACCGCCGCTGCGTTGAACGCTGGCCCCTCTGATGGGTAACCAAAAGCATGAAACTCTTCGCCCAGCGAATAGTTTGCGACTCCATCCCAAAAGGCCGTCTCCGGATATCCGCTCGTGGTCCTGAAAGCATATTGCTCCCCGCAAATTAGGAGCGCCACGTCCGCGCTGGGGTGGCGGTGGATTTCTTGCACCAGCATCTCCCGCTGTCCATATGGAAAATGCACGATGACTGTAGACACTGACTCCGGTACGCAATGCGCGGCAGTGAGTACAACGTTGTCCTCACGAAAAAGGAAACAGGACCCGGAAAAGGAGAACTCACCTTTGTCATCCTTGAGGAAAACCAGGCCCGTGGCATGTAGCGGATTGAAGGTCATGCCTGCGACTCTAGCTGACCAATGAACGACATCCCCCACGTTTCGACTGTGCCTGATGTCATGCTAGCGAATCAACTTCGGAGCAAAGCACGGGCACTCCATCTGCGAAAGTCGTTTCGGCATCAATACGCACCGCCATCCGCTCAAGCCATGAGCCTGATTCGGTGGGGAACACTTGTCCTTGGAAATTGCATTCATAGAATGACAGACTCCTGGGCGCCGTTTTCTCATCGAAGAACGTTCCACCTTTGAAGGTGCAGTTATAGAAGGTTATGGAGAACTCTCGGCTGCGAACATATGGCACTCTGAAGTCGGCGCCCTCGAAATCACATTCGCGGAACTCAATCGAGCCTACTGCAGGGTGCTCGTCCCTCAGCCCCACCGACACCTGGCCACCGCTAAAACGGCTCTTGTAGAAGTAGAGCTGCGCACGGTCTAGGTCCATCGATCCAAGGTCGAGCGTGCCTCGTACGATCTCTAGGTGCTTAAAGTAGCCATGCTCTTCGCCGGGGGTCAGGTCTCGAAAATCGACATAGGCTCCATCGATATACAGGTCTGACAAAACGTCCATGAAACCAGGGTTCTTCATGTCAATCTTGACGGCCCAGTAATCCCGCGGCTGGAGGTTCCGAGCCAAGTGGGCGAATACCCTAGTGGCAACCGCTGACCTCACAGGGGCTATCTGGAATCCCTTCTGCTCTGTATGCTGCGCTGCGATCATCGGGTAAGCGCATAGTAGATCAATGCAATTCTGACGTTCCCTGAAGTTGCCCGCGTCATGCCATTCGGCCGCGAGTGCCTCCAGAGCATGCGCACCAGCGATTGCCAGAGAAGCATTCGCGCTGCCCAGGTGTTCCGCCGCTTTGCTGAACCGTTCGCGCATCCCTTTGGTCAGGTCATTACCATGATGTTTCGCGGTGAGATGCAAAGCCTGTGCAGCTGTCCTTTGAGCCTCGGCGGATATGCGGTGGGTCAACTCAGCCGTTCGTTGCTTCCTGTAGGAGAAGAAGAGGGTAATTCCGACACCTAGCGCTGCTGCTACAGTCACGGCATTCCGTATGACTCCAAACAAGGCGTCGGAATTCAGCGGCGGGCCCGCTTCCCAAAAGAACCAATTGCCTGTTTGGTAAGCAGTGAATGCCCACATGAGACCGCCCACCACGAGAACCGAGAACATGAATCCAAGAGCGAACACGGCCCATAGCCACATCGTCTTCTTCTCTTTGGGCTCTTGGGCGGAATCAGATGGAAGAGCCGTTTGGGTGTGTGCCACCGTGCTCATGCGCTTTCCCCCGTCGCTTCGTTCTCATTGAGTTTCCCCGCAGCGATTCGTTCGTTGACTTGTCGGTAGGCGTCCTGGATGAAGTCTTCAAGGTCTTGCCGGCCGATACGCCAGACGTTGCGCCACCGATTTGGATTCCCTTCAGTTGTCCCGTCTTGAGCATGGCGCGGATCTGCACCTCACTGGTTGCGAGTTCCTCCGCGACCTGCTCAATCGTCAGGAATCGGCGCTTATTGATTTCGTCGGGCATTTATCCATCCTAAAGTCCTGTAGCTGTGGAGTCCGTTGGTGCGCTTCCATGGGTTATGCTAATCGTTGGATTTATTGTTCGCTTTATGGGGGACGGGCATGAGTTTTACCTTTGATGACAGCGCTGCCGTCGGGATCGTCTTTGATGATGGCGCTGCCGACGCTGTGATCAGTGCTGCTGATTCAGCGGATCAGGTTCTGCGTGGCGAGGGTGGGTTCCTGGACGGGACCATGGATCATGCCGTGGAGGACTTCAAAGGCGGATACGCGCAGCTATTCACCCAGGCTTGTGCCATCAGGGCTGATGACCGCGCCAGGCTTGCCGGGGTTCTCGCAGCGTTGGCTGAGGACGTCCGGCAAGCAAAGCTCAAAGCGCAGGAGGAGAAGTCCCGGCTAAAGAAACTCACCGCCTGGCGGCAACGCGCCGATGCCCGTGAACAACACTTTCAGACTTTCCAGAGCGTGGCGAGCGATCCGATGCCCATGGAATGGCCGGTCGCGCCACCAACGATTTCAGCGGTGTTTTCCGCACGCGACCGGGCCCGGTTCGCCGGTGATCGGGAGGCGGAACTAGCTCGGCGGACCCTGGAAAGCTGCGCGGGTTCGTGTCCCAGTCCCGCGCCTCCGCGAACACCCTGGACGCGGAGCTGGGGAGAATCCGGAACGCGTGGAGCGGATTCACAGCAGCGTGTTCATGGGTGAACAGCGGCAGTGTCACGTTCGTGTCCGGCTTCGAGCAACTGCTGACTGAGAACGCCGCTGACGCGACTTGGCTTGAGCAGATCGCCGCGGCATTCGAAACAGCCGGCAGCGGTTCCATGGCCGACACTATGCTCAACAGCGCCCTCATACAGCACGCATCACCCGGGCAAGTGAGTTTGAACGACATCGGGGCCCTGAACGCCGATCAACTAAAAGCCTGGCTCGCCGCCCCTGCGAACAAAGACCGACTTCAGGGGCTCCTCAGCCAACCAGGGCTGGACTCCGTCGTGACAGCCAAGTGGTGGGCCGGGCTCGGCCACACAATCGTCAACGGGGCAATTGAACCCGGCATCAGTCAGTTGCTCCTGATCGAAGCCCTCCCCGGGGTCATCGGGAACCTGAACGGCGTCACCGCGACCGCCCGGAACCTCGCCAACCGCAAACGCCTCATCACCGAGCAGGACCGCATCAACGCCGAACTCGCCAAAACGCCTCAACTCCTGCCCGCCAGCCAAGGCATGTCCATTACCAACCCGGCTTGGACACTGCTGCAAACCCAACAAAAAGCACTGGACGGCATCACCGACGCACTGAGGAACGCGGGCGGAACCAAAGCTGTCCTGCTGGGTTTCGATCTGACCCACGGCTCACCGAAGGCGCAGGTCTCTGCGGGTAACCCCGACACAGCTGACAACGTTACCTACGCTGTGTCCGGCATGCTCATCACCCCTCAAAGCGGCTTCAATGACTGGGCGAAAAACGCCGCGAACCTCCAGCGGCACCAGCAGCTGCTTTCCGAGAACGAGACCTTCGCGGTGGTGGCGTGGATCAACTATGAACCGCCCACTGTTCCGACCGTGAACAGCGGCGATGCCGCCCGGGCCGGCGCCGACCGGTTCGTCGCAGACCTTCAGGGGTTCAACGCCGTCAGAGAGGGTTTGGGTAACAGGACCCCGGAGACCCTGCACGTACTGGCCCATTCATACGGCACCACCGTGACGTCCAACGCCCTTGCCGCCGCGAAATTGAACGTCGCTTCCTTCACGATGCTCGGCTCCGCCGGAATAGAAAAAGAGATCCAGAACACCGGAGAACTTCACGTGCCCGCCGGGCAGGTCTACACCACCGAAGCCGCAGGCGACGGACTAGCTGATCTGGGTCGTTTCCACCGCCAGGACCCGCGCATGGAATCCTTCGACGCGAAAGTGTTCTCTTCAGAAGAGGTCACGATCGACGGGACCCAGTATCAAGGCACCACAGAACACAACACGCTGGTACACAAAGATGCCCGCGATGGCTACGGATACCTCGATCAGGACACCATGGCCCTGCATGAAGCTGCCCTAACAACAACCGGCAACGGAGACCAGATCCTGCCAGGCGCACGACCCCTATCGCCGCCGGCGGGATTTGCTGGCCGTTGAACAACTCAGGAAGAGTGAGCCATATGCCCCATGAACCCAAAGCCCGTCTAAAGACCAGCCGCATACTCGCCGCGTTAGTCTGCGCGGCCGTTGCACTTAGCGCCTGCACACCCACCATGGAGAACCCTATGACCGGCTCAGCCAATCCCAGCGACCCTGCAACCGTCAAAGCCCAGGTCGAAGAACTCAAACAAGCCCTCGCGGACCTCCACGCCTTCAAAACCGAAACCCAAAAAGCTATCGGACCCCAGAAATGGGTCGATAAGGGCACTCGAAACATGGATTGCAGAACATCCGACGGGCAAGACGGCGTGAACTACAGCATCCTGACCCAAACGCCTGACCCCGTGGATCTGGAAGCATCAGTAAACGTGGTCAAAACGTTCTGGGAATCCAAGGGCTTCACCACCCGTACCGAAACCAACCCCCGGGACCCGGGCCTCATCCGCCTCTACGCCAACGAGAACGGCGGACACCTTCTGTCCTACTACGCAAACATCAAAGGCTCCAGCCTGGAGATGAACAGCGCCTGCGTCGCTGGGGATCAGCACGAAATCTACAAGGAATTGGACAGGCAGGAAGCAAGCACCAGTACGGGTCCCACCACCAAGTAAGATCGTCACGGCATGATTTCTTCCGAGGGGTGAAGGCCGTATCGGCGGCATCGGGGCGCTGGCCGTTGAACAACTCCCGGCCAGGTGGGGTCTCGGGGGGTGTAATACGGTAGGGCCGGGCCGTCGCCTCGGGCCGATATGCGTTCATCGCGTGTAGGGCTTCCACGCGTCAAGAACGGTGATCAACGGTCTTATTTCCCCATTAGCCTGAGTTATTGCAGCGTCGCACGCTTCGCTCTGTTTGTCCTCACACGCTGTCGGCGCCGGGTTCTTCGCCAGAACATCCAAGTTGGTAAGCGTACGTGCGACAAGGCTCTGCAATTCGGCAGGTGGAGCAGGTAGCTTTCGGATTTGCACAGCGGCTTGTTTCGCTGTCAAGGCAACCGTGCTCACCGTGTACCCGCAGGTGGTCCGCTTGGCGAAATCAATCGCAGTGTCCCCTATCGACGCCAAGGCGCAGGCCACAATGTTTTCTTCGTACTCCCTCCAGGCTTCTTCACGTTCTGTGATGATGCTCGCAAACTGGGCGACTGTGGCAGTCGGAGTGGGCGTTGGTGTGGCTGTGACAGCCGTAGACACGACCGGCGCGGACTCACTGCCTGTGGATGAACATCCCGTCAGACCGATAGATGCAAGCAGGATAAGCCCCCAAATTTTCCTCATGGTCCGAATATTAACCGGAGCAGCCACCGATTAAAACCCTTTGATCGTGATGGGTTGCAGAAGATGATGGCCGAACTGAACGCGGAGGACCGTGCCGGCGTATTGCGCGCTCCCCGTTTGAAGACTTGGAGCCCGGCCCGGATTATCGAGGCGATGCACATTTTTGCAGATAGAACAGCAGTGGACTTGCGCTAGTCTGCATTTCTGTTAATCTAATAGCAGTTCAAACGTGGTGGTTTGAAGAAATGCTTTGAGGGGTCCGTGATGTGGTGTCACGGGCCCCTTCCCCATTAACGGCTACCTCGCGCTACGGCTTTGCCTAGACAGGTCACCGACCTTTTGCCGCGGTTCATTCGTCACGGGCACTGGAGCCTTGAGCAGCTCACCAATTTCCTTCAACTGGGATGCAGTGAAGCGCAGTCGGTTACCGACTTTCATGTGCGGCCAGCCATCACGCTTAGCTAGGGAGGTCACCTGGTTGTTGCTGATCTGGAGCCATTCCGCCACCTGCGTGACCGTAAAGACCTGTTCGGGCTGAAATACGTCCTCTGTCGTCATGGCAGCATCCTATGGCCCAGTCCGCAACGAGTCCGCAAGAGGTCCGCAAAAACCCAACTTCGGCCCAACGCGGCCAACCGCCTGAACCCCGGAATCTCGCGTCTAACAACGTCAGGCAACAATGCGCAATCAGCATTCGGCAGTTCGTGAACTTCCGCAGCTAGTTCCCGCGTATCCGTCGCTGGCCCGCTTTTCCGTTGTTGGCCAACGGAAAAGCGGGCCACCGACGTTAAAGCCAGTTACAGCAGCGGGTGGCCTGCCATCCGTTCCAGCCGGCCGATCCGTTCCTTCATGGGCGGGTGCGTGGAGAACATGCGTCGCATGCCGCCGCCACGGAACGGGTTGGCAATCATGAGATGCGAGGCGTTGACGAGCTTCTGGTCCTGAGGGAGCGGCAATTGGCTCACGCCGGACTCGATCTTGCGCAGGGCTGAGGCGAGTGCCAGCGGATCGCCCGTCAGCTCGGCACCGTCCTCATCGGCGTCGAACTCACGGGTCCGGGAGATGGCCATCTGAATCAGTGATGCTGCGAAGGGCGCCAGCAGGGCCATTGCGATGGTGGCCAGCGGGTTGGCATTGCGCCGGTCGCCGCTGCCAAAGATCAGCAGCATCTGCCCAACGGACGTAATGACACCGGCCACGGCAGCAGCGACCGACGAGGTCAGGATGTCGCGGCTATACACGTGCATCAGCTCATGCCCCAGGACCCCCCGGAGCTCACGGGCATCCAGAAGGTGCAGGATCCCCTCGGTGCAGCACACGGCGGCATTCTTGGGATTGCGGCCCGTAGCGAAGGCGTTGGGCGTCATGGTGGGCGAGAGATAGATCCTCGGCATGGGCTTGTTGGCGCGTGCGGACAGCTCCCGGACGATCTGGTACAGCTGCGGTGCCTGTGCCTCGGTAACCGGGTAAGCGGCCATGGAACGGATGGCGATCTTGTCGCTGTTCCAGTAGCCATACGCCGTAGTGGCCACACCAATCAGAGCCATAATCCAGATGGGCGTGGTGCTGCGCGTCCCGGCCGCGATAATGGCGCCCAAACCCAACAACACCGCCCACAGCACACCGAAGAGCGCCGCGGTCTTGAGTCCATTGTTGTGTTTATGCACGGTTGTTCTTGTCGCTTTCGTCGGCTCTTGCAGGGGTTCTGTACGGATTAACGCCGACGCCGCTCGTCGTGTTCCGCTGTCAGCCTACGATGGCGGGTGGCCGAAGAGTCAGGGCACCGGGTGTTTGGCGTCGTACGCGACGAATCCGGGCTGCATTCGCGAGGCAAACCATGCAACAAGGATGCAGAGAAGGCCCCCAAGGAGCAGCACTCCGCCTTCACTCAGGAATTGGCTGACACCACCGGCCAGCATGTCCCCTACCCGGGGCCCTCCGGCCACCACCACGATAAACACACCCTGGAGTCGCCCCCTCATATGGTCCGGCGTAGCTGACTGGAGGATGGTAGTGCGGAAGACTGCACTGACGGAGTCAGAGATACCAGCAAGGGCACAACACAGCGCAGCAGGTATCAACCAGGGCGTGACACCATCGCGGCCGGCATCCCCGGCCAGCAGCACCACCAGGCCGAAGCCGGCAATGGACGCACCCCAGCCAATCACCGACCACACCACGGCACTGCCCTGCTTGCGAACCCGCCCCAAGGGCCCGGAAAAGAGGCCGGCGAGGAAGGCTCCTACAGCCGTTGAGGCGAGCAGCACACCCACTGTGGTTTCGCCTCCGCCGATCATCACCGCCCCGATGGCGGGCATCAAAGCCCGGGGCTGGGCACAGATCATGGCGATGAGGTCGATGATGAAGGTCATACGGACGTTGGGCCGGGTACCGAGGAATCGGAAGCCCTCCACCACGGAGCGCAGCCCTGGCCGAACAGCATCCTTGGACGGCGGGAGAGGTGGGAGTTTGAAGAGCCCCCACAGTGCGAACGTGAAGCTGATGACGTCAATGGTGTATGTCCAACCGAAGCCGATGGTGGCCACGAGCACGCCTGCCAGGAGCGGCCCGGCGGTCATGGACAGACCGAACGTCAGCATGCTCAGGGCGTTGGCAGCGGGAAGCAGATCCTTGCGGACCAGGAGAGGGATGATGGCACTGCGGGCGGGGCCATTGATGCCCTGGGCTCCGCTTTGGATGGCCACGAGTGCGTAAAGGAGCCAGATGTTGCCAATCTGCAGCCATGCCTGCAAAGCCAGTCCGGCCGTGGTTGCCCAAAGGACCAGTGAGGCAATGAGGGCAACCTTGCGGCGATCGTAGGCGTCCGAAATGGAGCCCCCATAGAGTCCGGCGATGACCAAGGGAATCAGCGCAAAGATTCCCAGAAGGCCCACATGGAAACTCTCCTGAGTGAGCCGATAAACCTCCAGGCTGACAGCCACCAAGGTCAACTGGGTGCCGATGGCAGCTACTGATGCCCCCATCCAGAGTCGCCGAAAAGCGGGGCTCTCCTTCAAGGGGGTGATGTCAGCCAGTAATTTCGCCACCGTCCCACCTTACGAGCCTTGCAGCGACCTCCCGCCGCGACGCTCCAGCTTGGTAGGCTCACCCCGGAGAAGGAGTTGGCATGGGCTTGGAGCGACGATTGCTGTACCGTTCGGGGTTCTGGGAAATCGCCCGGCCACGCCATCCCCTCACGGCTGGGCACCTACTGATCCGGCTGTCCGACCCGTCCACCGAATTCGTGCAGGCTTCAGCGTCCGACTGGCTTTTCTGCCACAACCTTTTACGCGCCGCCCTCCATGACGTACTGGGTGCAACCCGCTGCGCGGTGATGTTCGCCCACCGCTGGCACCCACTTGGCTCCGCCATAGGTGAGCCCGTGGCTGAGTCCTCAACGCCGACGTTCCACCTCTTCGGGCGCTGGGTCGGAGAAACCACGACGCCGGGACGCCAGTTATCGCTGCCGGCGCACCGTCGCATCGGGGAATCGGACCACGATCTGGAAGCAACCGATGCGGCGGTCCGCGAGGCGCTGCGGCGAAGCCGGCGCGGGTCCTCGGTTGGTTCCGGACGCGAGGCGGGTGTCGCCGTCGAGCCCGTTCTCGACTCTGGTCCGCTGGTGCGGGCCGTGGACGCAGGACCCCGCCATACGGTGATTGAACCTGTCCGGGCTGTGGCGTCCGTTCGTGACATCCAGCCGGCGGAATTGCTGGCGATGGGGTCGGCACTGGCAGCGCTCCCCCTGGCTGGCGGTCTCAGCGGATTCAGTTGCGTGGCCGTCGAATCCGAGACAGCAGGTACCCCGCTGCGGGTCCATGCGCTGGCCCGATCGGCCGGTGAGGACGTGAATCCACTGGAAGGATTGCTTCGTTCACCAGAAGTTAGCCTTGCCTTATTGTGAACTCCTCAAAATAAGTGCTTCAATGAATGCATGACAGATCACACCGCCGAACAAGCAGAATGGGCCGCCGCCCTGCATGCCCACGGCCGTCGTGTGACCAAACAGCGGTTGGCAGTGCTCGCCGCGGTCCAGCACCATCCGCACTCTCCGGCAGAAGGCATTCTTGCCGCTGCCCGCAAAGAGCTGCCTGAACTGACGGCGCAGTCCGTTTACGTAGTGCTCAGCGACCTCACGGACCTGCAGATGCTGCGACGCTTCGAACCCCCGCATTCGCCCGCACTTTACGAAACCCGGGTGGGTGACAACCACCATCACGCCGTCTGCATCAGCTGCGGCAAGGTGGAGGATGTGGATTGCGCCGTGGGCCACGCTCCGTGCCTCACCCCGCATTGGGATGAGAATTCCAAGCCCATGACCATCCAGATCGCAGATGTCCTGTACCAAGGCATCTGCCAGGACTGCCAGTCCAAACAACAGCTTCCCGTAACTTCCGTAACTCAGAAATAAGAAAAAGGAGAACAATGACTGCCATTTCAACAACTCAGTCAGGTGCCCCCGTTACCTCCGACGCGCACTCGAAGTCCGTCGGCGCTGACGGTGCCATCATCCTGACCGACCACTACCTGGTGGAAAAGCTCGCACAGTTCAACCGCGAGCGGGTTCCGGAGCGTGTAGTGCACGCCAAGGGTGGCGGCGCATTCGGTACGTTCAAGACCACCTCGGACGTTTCGGCTTACACCAAGGCGGCCTTCCTGCAGCCGGGCGTCGAGACGGACATGCTGATCCGTTTCTCCTCCGTCGCAGGCGAGAACGGTTCTCCCGACACCTGGCGTGACCCCCGCGGTTTCGCCGTGAAGTTCTACACCTCCGAGGGCAACTACGACCTCGTTGGTAACAACACCCCCGTCTTCTTCATCCGCGACGGCATCAAGTTCCCGGACTTCATCCACTCCCAGAAGCGCCTCCCGGGCAGCCACCTGCGTGACGCTGACATGCAGTGGGACTTCTGGACCCTCTCCCCCGAATCCGCTCACCAGGTCACCTGGCTCATGGGCGACCGCGGCCTCCCGGCTTCCTGGCGCGAAATGCAGGGCTACGGCTCGCACACCTACCAGTGGATCAATGCCGCCGGTGAGCGTTTCTGGGCCAAGTACCACTTCAAGTCCAACCAGGGCGTCAAGACCATCACCGGTGACCAGGCTGAAGAGCTTGCCGGCTCGGATGCGGACTTCTACATCCGCGACCTCCAGGAGAACATTGCCGACGGCAACTTCCCCTCTTGGGAACTGCACGTCCAGGTCATGCCTTACGAGGACGCCAAGACGTACCGCTTCAACCCGTTCGACCTCACCAAGGTCTGGCCGCACGCGGACTACCCGCTGATCCACGTGGGCACCATGGAGCTGAACAAGAACCCGGAGAACTACTTCGCGCAGATCGAGCAGGCCACCTTCGCGCCGTCGAACTTCGTCCCGGGTATTGCCGCTTCCCCGGACAAGATGCTGCAGGCCCGCATCTTCTCCTACGCCGATGCACACCGCTACCGCGTGGGCACCAACCACGCACAGATCCCGGTGAACCAGCCCAAGAACCAGGTCAACAACTACAGCCAGGACGGACAGGGTCGTTTCCTGTTCAACTCCCCCTCCACCCCGGTGTACGCACCCAACTCGGTGGGTGGCCCGGCTGCCGTTGAGCCCACTTCGCCTGCCGGTGGCTGGGAGAACGACGGTGAGCTCACCCTCTCCGCCCACACCCTGCACGCTGAGGACGACGACTTCGGCCAGGCCGGTACCCTGTACCGCGAGGTCTACGATGACGCCGCCAAGGCCCGCCTCCTGGACACCATCACCGGTGCTGTAGGCGGCGTGAAGAACGCCGACATCAAGGAACGCGCCATCCAGTACTGGACCAACGTTGACTCCGAGCTCGGCGCCAAGCTCCGCGCCAACCTCGGTGCAGGCCAGACCGAGTCCGACGCCGAAGCAGCCAACAAGCTCTAAGCGTCGCCGCTCTACTGCATTTCCAGGAACACTCCGTTGCGGATCATCTCCGCGGCGGGGTGTTCTTTTTGTTTTCCACATAGCTCTCGTCGGCTATGGCTGGGCCTGTGTGCCGTCCCTAGGATCCTTCTATGAGCACATTCGAAGGCATCCCTACTGCCGCATTCCGTTTCTACTCCGAGCTTGAAGAGAACAACAACCGTGAGTGGTGGCTGGAGCATAAAGCAACGTACGACGCCGAGGTGAAGGAACCGCTGACAGCTCTCCTTTCGGAGCTTGAGCCGCAGTTCGGGCCTGCCAAGATTTTTCGTCCCAACAGGGACATCCGGTTCTCGCAGGACAAGTCACCGTATAAAACCGCCCAAGGGGCCTTTGCCGCCACACAGGAGGGCGTTGGCTTCTATCTCCAGATCAGTGCGGACGGTCTGCTGATCGGTGGCGGATACCACTCCCACACTCCAGCTCAGCTGGCCCGCTTCCGGGCAGCAGTGGATGCTCCTGACAGTGGATTGAAGCTGCAGAAGATAGTTGACGCAGTGGCCGCGGAAGGCTTCGCAGTTGAGGGTGAAAAACTCAAGACCGTTCCCCGGGGTTTCGACAAAGAACATCCACGCGCTGAGCTGCTCAAGCACAAGTCCTTGTCCGCCGGCGAGGAAGTCGGGCAACCGGACTGGCTTTCCACCCCTGCGGCCAAAGACCGGATCGCTGCGCGTTGGGAAGTGCTGAGGCCGCTAGTTGAGTGGGTCAGTTTGCATGCTGCGCCGTAACGCCGGAGTGCCCGGAAACCGATGGTTCCCGGGCACCCCGTGAAGCAATATCGCGCAGCTGTCTGACAAGCTGCTCACCTTGGTCTAGACCTTGGTGTAGCTGTCTTCGTCCTCATCACCCTGAGGCTGGCCGCCTGTGGTTTCGCCGTTCACGGAGGCCTTGGCCGCAGCGAACTTCTCGTTCAGCCGTGAGTGGCGCTGGCCGTAGGCGAAGTAGATGCCCATGCCAATGACCAACCAGATCGCGAAGAAGATCCAGGTTTCAACAGCAAGGTTGGTCATGAGGTAGAAGCACAGGACTGCGGAAACCCACGGCAGGACCTTGCCGAATGGGACACGGAAAGCAGGCTTGAGGTCCGGACGCTTCTTGCGGAGCACCAGGATGCCTAGGCTCACCATCACGAACGCGGACAGCGTTCCGATGTTGATCATTTCCTCGAGCAGATCCACCTTGGTAACGCCGGCAACCACGGCCACTGCGGCACCGCAGATGATCTGGAGCCGAGCCGGGGTGGAGCGCTTCTCGCTGGTCTTGGAGAGGGAGCGCGGGAGCAGCCCATCGCGGCTCATGGCCAGGACCACGCGGGACAGGCCCATGAGCAGCACCATGATCACGGTGGTCAAGCCCACCAGGGAACCGAAGGCAATGACCTTCGCGGCGTCCGTGTTGCCCACGGCTTCGAAAGCTGTGGTCAGGGTGGGGTTCTTTACCTCGGCCAACTGCGTGTAGGACACCATTCCGGTCAGTGCGAGGGAGACCAGGATGTAGAGGAGGGTAACTACCGCAAGGCCACCGAAGATACCGCGGGGCAGGGTCTTCTGCGGGTTCTTGACCTCTTCAGCGGAAGTTGCCACTACATCGAAACCAATGAAGGCAAAGAACACCAAGGCGGCACCTGCGAAGACACCCAGGGTGCCGTACTGGGCCGGGGCAGCGCCGGTGAGGAAGCCGAAGAAGGACTGCTTCATGACGTCGGCGGCACCGGAATCGGTGGGCTCCGAGGCGGGAATGAAGGGGGTGTAGTTGGAGAACTTCACGTAGCTGAAGCCCACTACGATCACGAAGAGCACCACGGCGATCTTGATCAGAGTGAAGACGTTGCCAACGCGAGCGGACAACTTTGTCCCCAGCACCAGCAGCACGGTGAAGATCGCGACGATCAGGAAGGCGCCCCAGTACAGGTCAATGCCGAACACACTGACCGACGGCGGCATTTCCACGCCCATCAAGCCAAAGACCGTACTGAGGTAAATGCCCCAGTACTTGGCGATCACGGCCGCGGCGGTGAAAAGTTCGAGGATGAGGTTCCAGCCAATGATCCATGCGAGGACCTCGCCCATGGTGGCGTACGTGAACACGTAGGCGGAGCCTGCCACGGGAATTGCCGTGGCGAATTCTGCGTAACACATGATGGCCAGCGCGCACGTGACAGCGGCGATGGCAAAGGAGATGGTGACGGCCGGGCCGGCAAAGTTTGCAGCAGCCTTGGCGCCCACAGAGAAAATCCCGGCGCCGACAGCAACAGCGACGCCCATGATCATCAAGTCCCAGGTACTGAGGCTGCGCTTCAGCTTTCGCCCGGGCTCGTCGGCATCGGCGATCGACTGCTCGATCGACTTGGTCCTGAAAATGTTCATAGAAATGCCACATTCTGGATGGGGGTGGTATAGGACTCATCAAGAATAGTGTCCGGCCCTTGGACGGCCATATTTATCCCAGATAGTGAGACGAACCACGAAACCCCGTGACGGGTGTGACTGGTGTGACGAGGACAAGTAGCCCCCGTCACACCAGTTAGAAACTCGGAACGTCCCAGTCCATGAGCGTGGAACGGATCAGGAACCGTTTGCCCTCCGGTGATTCCACTGAGAATCCACTACCGCGGCCTGGAACCACATCAACTGTGAGGTGAGTGTGGGACCAGTAGTTGAACTGTTCCTTGGACATCCAAAACTCCAAGGGCTGAGCGTCTCCACCGCTTCCGATATCGAACCGGCCGAGAAGAACATCGGAGTCACCGGTCAGAAACTCCCCCGCCGGATAGCACATGGGCGCGGAGCCGTCGCAGCAACCGCCGGACTGGTGGAACATGAGTGGCCCATGCTGGTCCCAGAGTTTGCGGAGGAGTTCCACGGACACCGCGGTGAGCGCCACCCGGGAGAAATCTTCCCCCGGCAGCGTCACCGCGGCTTCCAAGCTGTTGGAGTCCATCAGAACTTCAGAACCACTCGGCCGTCGATCTTGGCGTGCTTCATCTCATCAAGAACCGCGTTGACTTCGGAAAGCTCCCGGGTGGAGACCGTTGGCTTGATCTTTCCCTGGGCGTAGAACTCCAGTGCTTCCTCAAGGTCCTGCCGCGTTCCCACGATCGAGCCGCGTACCGTGAGGCCCTTGAGGACGATCTCGAAGATCGGCGCCGGGAAGTCTCCCGGAGGCAACCCGTTGAACACGATCGTTCCACCGCGACGTGCCATGCCGATCGCCTGGCCGAAAGCCGAGGGGTGGACCGCGGTGACCAAGACGCCGTGGCAGCCGCCCGTTTCACGCTGTATGACCTCCGCCGGATCTTCATGCAGTGCGTTGACCGTTAGTTCAGCACCGTGTTCGCGGGCCAGTGCCAACTTGTCGTCGGCAATGTCCACAGCCGCTACCCGGAGCCCCATGGCCACTGCGTACTGAACGGCGATATGCCCGAGTCCGCCGATGCCTGAGATGGTGACCCATTGTCCGGGCTTGGCCTCGGTCATCTTCAGGCCCTTGTACACGGTGACTCCCGCGCACAGAACCGGAGCAACTTCCACCGGGTCCGAGCCTTCCGGGATGCGGGCGGCAAAGCGCGTGTCCACCAGCATGTACTCGCCGAACGAGCCGTCCACGCTGTAACCACCGTTCTGCTGGGACTCGCACAACGTTTCCCAACCGGTACGGCAATACTGGCAGTCGCCGCAGGCGGACCACAGCCAGGCGTTTCCTACGAGGTCGCCCACTGCAACGTCAGTGACGCCCTCACCCAAAACCACCACTTCACCGACTCCCTCGTGACCGGGGATGAATGGTGGTGTCGGCTTGACCGGCCAGTCGCCTTCGGCGGCGTGCAGGTCTGTATGACATACCCCCGACGTGATGAGGCGGACCAGCGCCTGGCCGGGACCCGGCGTCGGCCTTTCCACTTCCTTGACCGTAAGGTCGGATCCGAATTCCGTAACTACTGCAGCTTGCATGGTTGTGGACATTGACGATCTCCTTTGATCGATGAGCAAGACGGGTTTAGAAGAAGCCGAGCTTGTTCTCGTTGTAGCTGACCAGGAGGTTCTTGGTCTGCTGGTAGTGGTCCAGCATCATGGCGTGGTTCTCACGGCCAATACCTGAGGACTTGTAGCCACCGAAGGCGGCACCTGCCGGGTAGGCGTGGTAGTTGTTGACCCACACGCGGCCGGCCTGGATTTCCCGGCCTGCACGGTAGGCGACATTTCCATTCCGCGACCAAACTCCGGCGCCAAGACCGTAAAGCGTGTCGTTGGCGATGCCGATGGCGTCGTTGTAGTCGCTGAACGTGGTCACGGACACCACCGGACCGAAGATCTCCTCCTGGAAGACCCGCATCCGGTTGTGGCCTTCGAAGATGGTGGGCTGGACGTAGTAGCCGCCGGCGAGGTCACCTGACAATTCGGCCCGGGCACCGCCGGTAAGGACCTTGGCGCCCTCCTGCTTTCCGATGTCGATGTACGACAGGATCTTCTCCAGCTGGTCATTCGAAGCCTGGGCGCCAATCTGGGTGTCGGTGTCCAACGGGTTGCCCTGGATGATCTTGTTGGTTCGGGCCACGACGTCCGTCATGAAGGAGTCGTAGATGCCTTCCTGAACCAAGGCGCGGGACGGGCAGGTGCAGACCTCGCCCTGGTTGAAGGCGAAGAGCGTAAAGCCTTCCTGGGCCTTGTCGTAGAAGGCATCGTCTTGGGCAGCGACGTCGTCGAAGAAGATGTTGGGGCTCTTGCCGCCCAGTTCCAGGGTGACGGGAATGAGGTTGTTGGACGCGTACTGGCTGATGAGGCGGCCGGTGGTGGTTTCACCAGTGAAGGCGATCTTCCGGATCCGGGAGCTTGAAGCGAGCGGCTTGCCAGCCTCCACACCGAAGCCGTTGACGACGTTCACCACGCCGGCCGGCAGGAGGTCGCCGATGAGTTCCATGAGGACCAGGATGGACGTCGGCGTCTGCTCGGCGGGCTTGAGGACCACGGCGTTGCCGGCTGCTAGCGCCGGGGCCAGCTTCCAGACGGCCATGAGGATGGGGAAGTTCCAGGGGATGATCTGGCCGACCACACCCAGCGGCTCCTTGAAGTGGTAGGCGGTGGTGTCCTCATCCAACTGGGAGAGGTGTCCTTCCTGCGCACGGACGGCGGAGGCGAAGTAGCGGAAGTGGTCGGCTGCCAAAGGGATATCGGCGTTGAGGGTTTCACGGACCGGCTTGCCGTTGTCCCAGGTCTCCGCAACTGCGAGGAGCTCCACATTCTCATCAATGCGGTCGGCGATCTTGTTCAGAATCGCTGCGCGCTCGGTGGCGGAGGTCTTTCCCCAGGAGGGTGCAACCTTGTGGGCGGCGTCCAGCGCCAGCTCGATGTCCTCAGCGGTGCCCCGGGCAACTTCGCAGAAAGCCTTGCCCGTGACGGGGGTGATGTTCTCGAAGTAGGCGCCCTTGACCGGGGCAACCCATTCGCCGCCGATCCAGTTTTCGTAGCGGTCCTTGAAAGTGACCTTCGAACCCTCGGCACCTGGCTGTGCATAAACGGTCATTGTTAGCTCCTTTGCTGCGAATCACGGTGGCTGTCGCCGTTGATCCGAGCCTAGGAGCGGGGAGGTTGCAGCTACGTTGCAACCGTGTGAGTCACCTCACGTTTTCAGTTCCGTTTCGATCCGCTCAAGGTCGGCCACGACGGCGGCGCGCTTGGGTGAGCGGGGCGGCAGCAGCTTCAGGAGCGCAAGGCGGAGGTCGACGTCGTACTTCGCTTCGGGCAACTCGGCGTACTTGAGGAGCGAGTCAACGCTGCCGTCGCTGAGCAGCGCCTCGCGCAGCAGATGCGAAACCCGTTCGCGCAACTGCACGACGCCGGGCGCCTCCGAGCGCGGCAGGAGTGCACCTTTGTAGATTTCCAAGGCTATGCGGTGGGCGCCGCGTTGGAGGCAACTGAGCACCTGGCCGGAGTCGGGCAGCAACTCGACGGGCAGACGGTAGGGACGGGACTCCGGGACCGCGTCCGGGCTGAGCTCGTGCAGGACCTTGCGCAGCCGTACCATTTCCGCCCGGAGCGTCACGGAGGACCCGTCACCGGGATAGAGCTGGGTGCAGAGGTCTTCAGCGCTGAGCCCGCCGGGTTGATTGCTGAGGATGGCCAGGATCTCGCTGTGCCTGGCAGACAGGGAAACAGCCCGTCCATCGATACTCAGCAGGGCCTGGTCGCGGCCCAACAGTTGGAGGCTGTTCCGGTACAGCGTGTGGCTGGAGGCGGCGGCTGCGCTCCGGCGTCGTGGTTTCTCCCTAACGGCCGCAGCGAGCTGAAGTCTCTCGATACGCAGTTGCGCCTGAGCTGCGGCAACCGTCGCCTCCACCAAGGAAAGTGTGTGCGGGGCAACGGCGGTTTCCGTGCCGGTGATATCCACAACGCCCAGCACTGCACCGGAATCGGGATCGTGAAAAGGTACTGCGGTGCAGCTCCATGGGTGGACGGAGCGCTTGAAGTGTTCCGCGCCGGAAATTTGGATGCTGCGGTCCAAGGCCAGAGCAGTCCCGGGTGCGCTGGTGCCCACAGAAGCTTCGGACCAGTCCGCGCCGGCCACGAACATCATGCCTTCAGCACGGCGCTGCATCACGGGATCGCCATCCACCCACAAGAGCCGCCCGACGTCGTCGCCCACTGCCACCAACAGGCCGCTGTCATGGCTGGGCTGGACCAGCAGCTTCTTGATCACGGGCATGATCGTGGCCAGGGGATGTTGCCTGCGATACTCCTCCAGCTCATCCTGGTCCATCGCGAGGGGTGCCTCGGCGACATCGGGATTGGCTTGCAGGCTTGCCGAACGCTGCCAGGATTCGCGGACCAGGCGTCGGAGGCCGGAAATCTCTTCGCCTTCCGGCACCCCGAACCGCAAGGAGTCGAGACGTTCGTGGCTGGCCAGGGCGCGCTTTTGCAGCAGCTCCGCGGCCTCGCTGCCTGGAACCGGCGGATGGATTGGATTCCTCATCGAACTCCCTGGCGTCCTGCGCATGTGGTGGGCGGCACAGTACCGTGAAGTCTAGTTCGGGTGGAGGAGATTGTCAGCCGCGGGAGATCCGGATCATTTCCTCGCGCGGAACAACCTTGATGCGCTCACGGACCACACCATTACCGTTACCTTCGCTGGAGGACCAGGCAGCACCCAGGCCGGCTTCGTGGGCATCCAACCTGTTCCAGCCCTCCCACGTGGTGTATTCCACTCCGCGTTCTTCGAGAAGGTCGATGATGGCCTGCGGATCCGGATTTTCCGCCGGGGGTAGATTGAGTCTGTCCTCAAGGAGGAATCCGATGGTCTCCAAGGCATCGCCCTTGGTGTGGCCGATCAAACCCACCGGTCCGCGCTTGATCCAGCCAGTTGCGTAGATTCCCGGCACGGGCTCCCCGTCGGCATCCAGGACGCGACCGCCGTCGTTCGGTATCACACCGCGGCGGGCATCGTACTCCAGTTCCTCCAGAGGGGAACCGTGGTAGCCGATGGCGCGGTAAACGGACTGCACGGGGTATTCGATGAACTCGCCGGTGCCCTTGACGTTGCCCGTTCCGTCCAACTGCATGCGCTCGAATTTGATGGCCGAGACCTTGCCCGGCGTCTCAGGCGAGTCGAGGATCTCCACGGGACTGTGCAGAAAGTGCAGGTGCAGGCGCCGGGAAGAGGGTTGCTCCGATTCTGCGTGCTCCTCCACCAGCCAGTTGGTCATGGTGTTGACCATGGTCTTGATCTGGTTGTTTGTCTTGATGGCCTCATCCGAAGCTTCGTCGAACTCGAAATCCTCCGGGTACAGGACGATGTCCACGTCCTTGCAGTGCGACAGCTCGCGCAACTCCAACGGAGTAAATTTCACTTGGGCCGGGCCACGGCGGCCGAAGACGTGGACGTCGGTGACCGGGGACTTCTTGAGCCCGGCATAGACGTTGTCCGGGATCTCTGTGACCAGCAGTTCCTCGGGGTGTTTGACCAGCATGCGGGCGACGTCCAAGGCCACGTTGCCGTTGCCTATCACGGCTATCTCCTTGGCATCCAGGGGCCAGTCGCGAGGAACGTCGGGGTGTCCGTCGTACCAGGAAACGAAGTCTGCGCCGCCGAAGGAGCCCTCCAGTTCGACACCGGGGATCCTCAAGTCGGCGTCTTTGATGGCACCTGTGGAGAAGATCACGGCGTCGTAGAAGGCACGGAAATCGTGGAGAGTGAGGTCCTTGCCGTAGGTTACGTTGCCGAGGAAGCGGATGTCGCCGCGGTCCAGGACTTTGTGCAGCGCGTTCACGATGCCCTTGATCCGCGGGTGATCCGGTGCCACGCCGTAGCGGATCAGGCCGTAAGGCGCCGGATATGCCTCGAAGAGATCAATGCTGACGTCCACGTGCCCGTCCTTGACCTCGCTTGATTTCGTCAGGATGTCCGCGGCGTACACACCTGCGGGTCCTGCGCCAACGATCGCAACACGAAGCGGACGATTGGGGTTTGTTGCGGCTGAGTTGGACACCGTTAGCCCTTCCGAAGCAGTGAGCCACGCCGTTGTTGGGGCGCGCAGATTCCAATTCTAGATGTCGACCCTACCCCCGTCCGCTTATATGGCAGGAGTCACAGAAAATCCCAAAGATTGCGGAATATTGCGGGCTTCCTTTATGTTGGCGACAATGTGTCGACACCGGATCATATAGCTGCCAATTCCCCATCTTCAAACCAGCCAACGACGACGACAGCCGGGGGCGGCGGTGGAGTTACCGGCGGTTCCGGCAATTCGGCCAAACCGGGCAGTAAGCCCGTGAGGAGCGAGTCGACGGCTGGAATCCTGTTCGGCATCGGCGCTTACGGCCTGTGGGGGCTGCTTCCCCTGTACTTCTTTGTGCTGATGCCAGCCAGCGCAGTGGAAATCGTGGCAAACCGGATCGTCTGGTCCTTGCTCTTCTGTGCACTGCTCATCACCATCACGCGGGCATGGAAGACGTTCCGGGCTGCGGTGAAGGATGGTTCTGTGTTCGGTCCGTTGGCCCTGGCAGCCGTGCTGATTGCCATAAACTGGCTCACCTACACATTCGGCGTCACCACGGGCCACGCCGTTGAGACGTCCTTGGGCTACTTCATCAACCCGCTGGTCTCGGTTTTGCTCGGTGTTTTCCTCCTCAAGGAGAAGCTGCGTCCCCTGCAGTGGGCAGCAGTGGCCATTGGCTTCGTTGCTGTGGGCGTCCTGACGTTCTCCTATGGGCAGCTTCCTTGGATTGCCCTGATCCTTGCGTTCAGCTTCGGGCTGTATGGCTTCGTGAAGAAGCGTGTGGGGCCCAAGGTTGACGCCCTCACAAGCCTCAGCGTCGAGACCGTAGTGCTGGCTCCCTTCGCAGCCATCACCATGGTGGTCCTGGGCGTGACTGGCGTCCAGACCCTCACCACCTTGGGAGCCGGCCACTTCTGGCTGTTGGTGGCCTCCGGTGTCATCACGGCCGTACCGCTGCTCTTCTTCGGTGCTTCGGCCCGCCGTCTGCCCATGACCACTATCGGCCTCCTGCAGTACTTTGCTCCTGTCCTTCAGTTCATCGTGGCGCTTGCTGTGTTCAACGAGACCATGACCACTGCCCGCTGGATCGGGTTCTGCGTGGTGTGGTTGGCCCTGGTGTTGCTGACCATCGACATGCTGCGAACCACCCGGAAGAACTCCGTGCTGAAGAAGAAGGCAAGGATCGCTGCTGCTGGCGCCTAAACCAGTCCCGCCCACCCCGCCGAGTTCGCGGGAAGGCCGCCAGATCGCCGGAGTTTTCCGGAAGAATTGGCAGCCTTCCCACGAAGTCGATGCGAAGCCCTAGTCCAGCACATCCGGGTTGGGCTCCTTTGCGGACGCTGGGCCCTGGATGGCTGTGGTTTCCACGGCGAACACGAGCGGCCCGGCACTCAAATCAGCCTCAACTTCCACCTCGAACAACGAGTCCGCGAGCCGCTTGAACGGGTGTGCCTCGCTGCCCAATGGGCCAGACCCCAGCAACCGGATTTCGGCGAGCGCGAGCCCCTCCGGAGGATGCAGCCGGATCCGCCCGGACGCCGGCACGCGCGTGACAATCGCGAAGACGTCGCCGTTGGTAGATCGGGTGAAGTACCCCCACCCCGGATAGTCCCATCCCTCGGCGAAGCCGCACTCGTAGATTGCCACGCCGTTCACGTTCAGCCACTCCCCCACAAGGCTGGCAATCTCCACCTCGGCGGGCGCCATGGAGCCGTCGCCGCGGGGTCCGAAATTCAGCAGGAAGTTGCCGCCCAATGATGTGCAGTGGGCGATCATGTCCACAACATCCCAAGGGTGCTTGAGCGTGGACTGCGCCCATGGGCCTTGGTGATAACCCCAGCTTGCCTGCGGGATGGTCATGCAGGCTTCCCAATCCCGCCTGGCCACGCTGTGGTCCCACGGCTCGGGCAGCCGGCGCTCGTAGCCGCTTTCGTAGTCACCCATAAGCAATCCATTTGAATCAACGTGTCGGGCCCCGAAGTCGTCCGCACGCAAACGGCTGTTGACCACCACGCCGGGAATCCGTTCCTTCAGCATCCGTTCGACCTCCCAGGTCCACCACCCGTTGGCTTTCACGGATTCGTCCCACGTGCCGTCGAACCAGAAGCCCTTGACGCTGGGATAGCGTTCGGCCAGTTCTTCCAACTGTTTCATCGCGAAGTCGAGGTAGCGGGCGAAAGCCAGGTTGTCGCCGTCGTTCTCCAAGGTGAAGCGCCAGTCCGGATGCCGCCAGTCCAGCACTGAGTAGTAGAAGTTGACGTCAATTCCACGCGCCTCGTAGGCCTGGACGAGTTCGCCCAGGACATCGCGACCGGAGGGCGTGTTCCCCATGTGGAAGTCCGTGTGGACGCTGGGCCACAGGCAGAAACCGTCATGGTGTTTGGTAGTGATGGTCATGTAGCGGGCACCCAGTGCCACCGCCGTGTCCGCCCACCGGTCAGCGTCGAAATCCGCCAGCGTGAAATCGTTGGCGAGCGCCTCCCAGCGTTCTTGGGGAATCTTGGCGACCCGAGGCAGGAACTCAGCCGCGAACTCCACATCCTTCCCTTCCCAGCGGCCAGCCGGCAGGGCGTAGAGGCCCCAGTGAATGAACTGCCCTACGCGATGGCCTCGGAACCGCTGCATTGCAGCATCCCCACGTGGTTCTGCCCGGGACGCTCCGTATTTGAGGTCGATCACTTTCCCACCTGCCCGTCCCACGGCACAAACGTCCGCAGATCAAAAGTTTGCGAATTGCCGCTCGCCCATGACACGGAGACTTCCGTACCGGAAACCACGACGGCGGCAGCTGCCTTGAGCGCTTCGGGCGCCGGAGCCGGATCCCGGGTTAGCGTGTGGAGCGCAACGTGGACCGTTTCCTCACCGCAGCGCTGTGCGCTGAGGCTCGGGACTGCTGAGTTCTTGCCCATGGCGTTGGCATCCGTGTAATGAGTGGTGTTCGATTCCTGCCAGCCGTGGACGGCCGTCACTGCGGCGAAGACATCGCCGTTGCTGGCCCATGCCGTTTCTTCGGACCGGCCCGCTTGCACGGGTTGGGCTCCGGCCACGGCATGTCCACCCTCACGCACGGAGTACCCCACCGGTCCCCGGACCAAGTGGCAGCGAAGCTCATGAATCCCGTCCACTGCAGAGACAGTGGTCACGGCAGTTCCCGGCAGGGCCTTGCCGTACAGCTGCGGAACGTGCACGGATCCGCTGACGAGTCCGTCCGTGCGGGTGGCGCGGAGGGCACAACGCCGGCTCGCCACGCCGTCGGACCCCAGCAACGCAAGATGACCGTCCATGTTGTCCTCCCACGCAACTCCTGTCCCGGGCGCGGTGTGGGTGGAGTAGGAGAACTTGGCGTAGTGGGGATCGTCCGGATCCGTGCCGCCTCCCACAGGCAGGCCGCAGTGATCACTCCCGTGGTTGGTGAGACGGACCAAGCCGCCGTCGCTGGTGAGCGTCCACCCGGCATCCGGCAATGGGCGCACCACGCCCGGCCCATCGGTGGGCTGAGGCTCTTCAACGTCCTGCCACACCCGGTGCTCCGGCGGTAGCGCCAAACCAAGAAAGCCGATGCCTGCCAAATATGGTGAACCGAATCCGCTGTACGCCTGGCAGGACCCAAGGTGTTCGTCATACCACCCCAGGTTCGGCGGGCCATCAACGCCGACACCCTTCGCGGTGAAGTTCGCCAGCACACCGGAGGCCAAACGGCGGGTGGCACCGGGCGTCAGCGGGTTCACGCCCGAGATCTCGGCGCACCACAGTGCAGCCAGGACAGCAGTGCGGTACGCCAGGGATCGCCCGACGTGCAGCACCGCCCCATCTGTGGCGAACATCAGGCTGTGTGTTCCCACAAAGTCGCGCAACCGTTCAAGGTGACGGCGACCTTCAGCGGTATCCTCCCGGCCGGTCATCTTGTACCAAGCCCACAGATACGGGTGAATAGCCCACGCGTTGTAGTAGTCGATGGCGTGCTCCGGCCCGTCCGTGTACCAGCCATCACCCAGATACCAGGACTCCACCCGGGCCACATTCCGCGCACCCGTGCAGCCGGACACATCCTCACCCACCGAACGCAGGAAGCCCTCCGCCATTGCCGGGAACAGTTGCCAGTTGTTGCCCCACACCTCAAGCCGGGCGTGGTGCCGCAACCAGTCCGCAACCCGATTCTTCTCGTTCGCAGCCAGTGGCTCCCACAGCCACTCCCTGGCGATGTAGAGCGAGAAGGCGATGTTCGCCGCCTCCACGATCGAGTTGGTCACCCCCAGCAAAGGAGACTTGCACGTGACACCCAACGGCCAGCGCTCCGCGCCTTCGGGATCGGTTCCGGCCAAAAGCGCCTCCCGGTACCACGCCGCCAAACCCAGCCGGTCCTCCCCGCCAGCGCCCGCGATCCGTGGCGCAGCCATCAGAAGACTCCGGCCGATGGTCTCCATGCCTTCCCGGCGCTCGCCGTCGCGGGTCACCGGGCCGGGCAGACGGGGACTCGCTTTGAGCGGGCTGGAGTATTCACGTACGTGCTCCAGCCAATGGTCAGCCGTGGCTTCCCAGTGGCTGCGGCCCCAGCCGGTGAATGGGGAGTGGGCGGTGTCGGGTTCTGGTAGCCAAGGGAGGCTGAGGCTGGGCACGTTGGGCAGGGGCTTTGTCACGGTGTTCGGGTCCTTGGTTTCGGCAGGCTGGGTATAGGCAAGATCGGCTACTTGGCCAGCGCTGATTCGTATTCGCCACGGATGGTGTCGCCGCCGTTCTTCTTCCAGTCCGCCACGGCGCTCTTGAGTGCGTCCATGGTGCCACGGCCTGCGACGACTGCTGTTGCCGCGTCGGACACGGGCTGACCCAGCTTGGCGCCCTTGCTGGCGTTCGTGGGGCTGAACAAGGTGCCGCACGGGTCTTCGACGCCCAAGGGAATCAGCTTGGAATATGCATTGTGCATGACGTCAACGATCTCCTTGTTGCTGGGGTCGTACACCACTTGCTGCGGCGCGGCCAGGTACTTCCACGGCACGGCGTTGTCCAGGAGTGCACGCTCGGTCACCACGGGGTTGCCGTTGCCATCCAAGGTGTAGTCCGCGCCCTCAGCACCGTAGTTAAGCAACAGGTACTCTTCACTGCCGAATGGTGACGCCAGGAAGTTGGCCACGGCCAGGACTTCCTTGAGCTTGGCTTCGTCGGCCTTCTTCAGCATGACGGTGGCGAACGTGATGTTGTCCAACCAGGTCTGCGCTTTTCCGCCGTCGTGGCCCACCGGGATGAACGGCACCGCTTTGTTGGCCTTGTTCGCGGCGGGGATATTGCGGCCGTAGCCGGTGGGTCCGATGTAGGCGGGGAGTCCGTCGTAGATCATGGCCACCTTGCCGGAGATGAAGGAGTTCACCATCTGCGACTTCGTCCAGCCCTCGGAACCCGGCACGTACAGGCCGTCCTTATAGAGCTTGGCTGCGAATTCGATCGCGGCCATGTACTCGTCCGTTTCGAACGCCCTGGTGAGTTTGCCGCCGTCGTTCTTCCAGACGTTCGGCGTGCGGAACATGTGGTGCAGCATCGTGAGCCCAAACTTGGTGCTGCCCAACGCCCACTGGTTCTTGGACGGGTTGGTGAGCTCCTTGGCTACCCTGTAGAAATCGTCTTTGTCCTTGATGTCTTCGGTGGACTTGATGCCAACGTTTTCCAGCAGCGTCTGGTTTACGAAACCGGAGCCCCCGGTCAGGTTTCGCGGGATGGGCAGCGAGTAGAGCTTGCCGGCCTGGACGGTTTGCTTCCAGAAAACCTCCGGGATGGCCGCCAGGTTGGGGTACTCCTTGACCTTGTCGCCACCCAGCAAGGGAGTGAGATCCGCACACTTGGCCTGAAGGAACTCCACGATGTTGGGCACAGCTGCACCGTCGTTGAGCATCAGGTCCGGCAGCTCGCCGCCGGCGATGATCGTGTTGAACTTGGTGGCGTAGTCATCCGAGGAAACCGAGGTGATCTCCACCTGCCCGCCCAGGCGCGCTTCGATGGCCTGCCACGCCGGGTTGTCCGCCCGGGCGTTCGGAGCCGTCCCGAACAGGTTGGTGATGGCAGTGATCTTGCCGCCCCTGAGCGGCGCGTTCTGGACGCTGCGGAACGGAGCAGGGTACTTGTAGAACGCCGACGGCACGCCTTGGGCAGTGCCCGGAATGTCGGCGGCGGCCGCTTTGAGGGGAACGTGAGTGGGGAGCAAGGCCTCGCTGGCGTTAGAGGCCACACCGGTGGTTCGCTGGCCACAGCCCACCAACGCTCCGCCGCTGAACAACGCCAGGGCGCCGATGCCCGTGACGGAAAGGAAGTTCCGGCGGCTGGGGCCGGAAGTCGGGACTGAATTCATGGGATTCCCTTTCAAAAGTGGTTTGACTAGCCTTTGATGGCGCCGGTGAGGACACCCTTGGTGAAGTAGCGCTGCAGGAACGGGAACACGATCACAATGGGGATCAGGGAGATCACGACTACGGCCATTTGGATCGCTTGCGACGGCACAGCGATCTCGGCCACTGCGGAGTCGCCCATGGGCTGGCCGAGCAATACGTACTGGCGCAGGATCATGGATAGCGGCCACTTATCGTCATTCAGGTAGAGCATGGCGTTGAAGAACGCATTCCAGTAACCAACCGCGTAGAAAAGCCCGACGACGGCCAGCACACCTCGCGAGAGCGGCAGCACCATCTGCACCAGGATCCGGAAGTCTCCAGCGCCGTCGATCTTTGCAGCCTCGAACAGCTCCTGCGGAAGGTTCATGAAGAAGGAGCGGACCACCACCAGGTTGAACGCGCTCATCAGGGTGGGCAGGACCAAGGCAGCGTAGCTGTCCAGCAGCCCGAGCTCCTTGACCATGAGGAAGCTGGGGATGATGCCGGGGCTGAAGAGCATGGTGAACAGGGCAGTCATGAGGAAGAAGCGACCGCCCACGAGGTCCCGGCGGGTGAGGCCGTACGCCATGGCGACCGTGACCACCAAGGACAAGGCCGTGCCAACGGTGGTGATGACCAATGACCGGACCAGCGCATCAGTTACCACACCGCCGGCGAAGATGGTCTGGTACGCGGCGAACGTTGGTTCTTTGGGGAACAGCACCAGGCCGTTGTTGTTTGCGATCTCGCTCTGACTGGAGAGGCTCGTGGCGAGGACCGCGAGCAGCGGGTAAAGCGCCAGGAAGCAGATGACCACCAGCGCGATGGCCTTTGAAACCTGCATGGCCGGCTTCGGCTTTTCCATCCAGATCGGGCGGGTGTCCTTGGACTTGAGGCGCTTCTTCGGGCGGCCCAGGCCGGCCATCATCGTGCTACTTGGATTTGCCATTGGAATAGACACCTTCCTGTCCGAAGAAATGTGCGAGCTTGTTGGCGCCGAGCACCAGGATCAATCCGACAATTCCCTTGACGAGCCCCACGGCGGCAGCCGGTCCCCATTGGCCGTCCTGGATGCCGTGGAAGTAGACGTACGTGTCCAGCACTTCCCCGGCGCCGGGCCCCACATTGTCGCGCTGCAAGACCATCTGTTCGAACCCGACGGACAGGATGCTGCCCAGGTTAAGGATGAGCAGCAGGACGATCACCGGCATGATCCCCGGAAGCGTGATGTGCCAGAGCCGGTGCCGGGCGTTTGCTCCATCCACCGCGGCTGCCTCGTAGAGTTCCTGGTCCACGTTCATGAGGGCGGCCAGGAAGATGATGGTTCCCCAGCCAGCGTCCTTCCAAATGGACTGGATGGTCACCAGGAATGGGAAGAACTCGGGAGTGGTCATGGCGTCGAAACGCGGAAGGCCAAGGCTCTCCAACAGGTGCGGAACCGCCCCGGTGGCACCGAGGACTTCGGAGAAGACCGCCACAATGATGACCCAGCCGATGAAGTGCGGCAGGTAAACCACGCTCTGCACGAACTTGCGGATCTTGTTGGACACAATGCTGTTGAGCAGCAAGGCCAGGCAAATGGGAACCGGGAAGAAGAGAGCCAACTGGAGACCCGTGATCACCAGCGTGTTGCGGAGAGCCTCCCAGAAAGCGCCGTCCTGGAACATGGCCGCGAAGTTGTCCAGGCCAACCCAGACGCTGTCCACAAAACCGAGGTACGGCTTGTAGTCGAGGAACGCGATGATGTTGCCGGCAAGCGGCACGTAGTGGAAAACCACGAAGTACAGGAAGCCGGGGGCGATCAGCAGCAGCATCACCTTGTCGCGTCGGATCCTTGCCATCAGGTTCTTCTTGCGGGCCTGCCCTGCGTCCGTTCCTCCAGGTGGGCCACCCCGACGGCGACCTTCCGCCACCGGGCCGGGCCCGCCGGCGTCGGGCGTCGCCTCAGGCGCTAGTGTCTGGCTGTTGCTGCTCATGTATTTCCTCTGTCTGCGCCGTAGCGGCGGATGTGGAGTGGCCCAGCGCCCGGGAGCGCTTAGTGGCTAGAAATAGTAAGCGTTTACTATGGAGAAGAAGCTACCCACTTCCCTAGTGTGATGTCAATAACATGCACAGAACCATACATTCATTGAATCTACGGGATTGACAGGATTTCAGCCGCACGCCTATTGTGACTTCAAATAGCAAGCGCTTTCTATAGATTTCCATCGACGAACCGGACGGAACCGCAGTGACCACCAACCACCAGCAAGCCGGCACCATCAAGGCTGCGTTCGTGATGGGCCGCAATAGCCTGCCCACCCTGTTCAGCCCTGAGGACCTCGCCCGGCTCCGTGGGATGGTCTCGCTGCTGGACTCCGAGCCCGTTGCTGACTTCTCCGCCCCGGGCGCCTTGGAGCTGCTGGCAGATGCAGAGCTGCTCATCACGGGCTGGGGCGCACCCGCCATTAGTGCCTTCGTGCTGGACCAGCTGCCGAGACTGAGCTCCATCGTCCATGCGGCAGGTACGGTCAAGACATTCCTGTCGCCGGAGGTCTATGCCCGCGGGATCCAGGTTTCGTCTTCTGCCGCTGCCAACGCCGTGCCGGTGGCGGAGTTCACGTTCGCCGCGATCGTCATGGGCCTCAAGCGCGCCCGCAGGTTCAGCGAACAGCTGCGCTTCACCGGGGCCTCCCGCAACGCCGCCGGTTTCCCCACTATCGGAACCCACGGTGTGACCATAGGCCTGGTGGGCGCCTCCCGCGTCGGACGCCTGGTGATCGGACTGCTCAAGAACCTCGACGCGCGGGTACTGGTCTACGATCCGTACCTTGACGCCGTCGAGGCCTCAAAACTTGGAGTGGAAACCGTGGGGCTGGACCAGCTCTGTGCCCTCTCCAATGTGGTGAGCGTCCATGCCCCGGACATCGCAGAAACGCGGGGCATCATCGGGGCGCAACAACTGGGGCTCATGAAGGACGGAACCCTGGTGATCAATACGGCCCGTGGCGCTCTCATCGATGCCCCGGCGCTCACTGCCGAACTCATTTCAGGCCGCCTCGACGCGTATCTTGATGTCACAGATCCCGAACCGCTCCCTGCGGATTCGGTGCTGCACACCCTGCCCAACGTTGTGCTGACTCCCCACATTGCAGGGGCAATGGGCAACGAAATCCACCGATTAGGCAGCCACGCGGTAGTGGAAGTCCGCCGATTGAGCGAAGGCTTGCCCCTCGCCTATCCGGTATTGGCCGCGGATCTTGCGAGAATCGCCTAGTGACCGAAAACAGCTCCCCCACAGATCCCTTCCACGCCCGCGGCGGCACCGGCGCCACCATTGCCGATGTCGCGCAGGCGGCAGGCGTGTCAGTGGCCACCGTTTCCAGGGCCCTCAGCGGAAACTACCCGGTGGCCAAAGCCACGCGCGAGCGCATTTTCCGCTCTGTGGCTGATCTGGGCTACGTGGCGAACGCGCATGCCCGCGCCCTGGCTGGCGCTACCACCCGCACGGTCGGAATCATCATCAACGACGTCGCCGACCCCTTCTTCGCCTACATCGCCCGCGGCGTGGAGCGGCAGGCGAGCGCCGAGGGGCGCATGTGCCTCATCACCGCCACACACGGGGACAAGGAACGGGAACTCGCACTGGTGGACCTCATGAGGGAACAGCGCACTGACGCCGTGATTGTGGTGGGCGGCGCGTCGGATGACCCCCGGTACCGGAAGCAGATGGCCGACCGCGCCCGCGCTCTTGCCGCCGCCGGTTCCTCCTTGGTCCTCTGCGGCCGCCCGTCGCTGGGAGCCGGAGTCCCCACCAAGATGGTCACTTACGACAACGAGGGAGGCGCCTTCGCGATCACGGACTACCTCATCTCCCAGGGGCACCGCAGGATCCTTTACGTCGGTGGTCCCCGCGATTTCTCGACGACGGCGTCCCGGTTGGAAGGTTTCTACCGCGCCTTGGATGCGCGAGGTATTGAGCGGGATCCGGCGCTGGTCCACGAGGGTGCTTTCAGCCGGGGCTTCGGCTACAGCCGAATGCGCGAATTGTTGGACCAGAACCTGGACTTCACGGCGGTGTTCGGTGCCAATGACCTGGTGGCGGCCGGAATCCTGGAAGCTTTGGAAGAGCGCGGGATCCGCGTTCCCAGCGATGTCTCGGTAGTGGGATACGACGACGTTCCGGTTGCCAGCGAACTCCGTCCCCGCCTCACCACCGTGCGCGTTCCGCTGGAGGAGCTGGGCCGTGAGGCCGTCCGTTTGGCGCTGGCCCAGTCACCGCACGACGCCGGCGCCTCCTCTGACAACACCCTCACCGTAGGGACGCACATCGTCATCCGGGACTCGGTTTCACCTCCCAACAAGTCCTGAGCAGTTTTGTTCATTTCTGTTGAGGTGCCCGGGAACCGGACATAGGGTTGCGGAAACTTTTCCCAACCACGTCCACCCCATCACTTCTGAAACAGTTTTGAACGGAGCAGTTTTGAACTTCAATGGACCCACAGTGAGCCGCAGGACCCTCTTCCGTACCGCAGGCGCAGCCGCCCTCGCAGGCGCCCTTCTTTCCCAGGCCGGGCCCTCGTTTGCCACTTCCGATGTGGCGCTGCAGGAACTCATTGACCGGCGACGGCTGGTCCTCACAGGTGGCCGGAGCGCCGCCGACATCCCGGAACTCGCGGCGCAGCTCGAGGGAATGGGCAAGACCGCCGAAAAGTGGTGGACGTCCATGGACAAAACCCCGGTTCGGACGTCGTTATGGAGCGACATCCCGCTCACTGGCATAGGACAGTCCACAGCCGCCACCGGCAACATGGGGCTGCACTTCAACCGCCTCTACGACATGGCGCTGGGATATGCGGTGCCCGGCAACCCCCTTGCGGGCAATCCCGAGCTGGCGGCCGACATTGTGGCGGGCCTGCAACTTCTGAGTGACACGGCCTACAAGCCGGGCATGCGGGCAGCCGGCAACTGGTGGTTCTGGGAGATCGGTGTCCCACGCAAGACCGTGGACATCCTGACGCTCCTTCACGCTGAAGTCCCGGAAGCCCTGCGGACCTCCTTGTTGGCAGCCGTCCGTTGGTTCGCGCCCAACCCGAATTGGCGCGGCCGTGCTACATCCTTTGCGGAGACCGGCGCCAACCGCGTGGATAAGTCCCTTGCTTGCTGCATGCGGGGCATTTTGGACAACAATCCCGGTGAGATCGCGCTGGGTCGCGATGCTCTGAGCGACACCGTCCGCGGCGGGATCAACAGCGTCTTCACGTACGTGACCAGTGGCGACGGCTTCTACGCAGATGGCTCCTATGTTCAGCACTCCTATCTCCCTTATGCAGGGACCTACGGGGTGGTGGCCTTGGCCGGGATCGCCGAGATCATCGCAATGCTTGGTGGAAGCAGCTGGGCAGTCAACGACCCCCAGCGCTCCGTACTCCTTGACGCAGTGGAGGATACCTACGCCCCGTTCGTGTGGGACGGGCGGATTATGGACACCATCCGTGGACGGGCCGTCTCCCGTCAGCGCGAATCCGACTACGTCAGCGGCTTCGGTCTGATCTCAGCTGTCTTGCTGCTGGCGCCGGGCTGCGAGGAACCGTATCGCTCACGGTTCCTGGCCTTGGCCAAGGGCTGGCTGGAACGCTGTGCGGACCAGAAACTCGTGGGGCATCCAACGCAGAGCCTGGCAAAGTCCTTGCTGTCACTGGGTGTACTGTCCGATGCCTCCGTCGTTGCCGCACCTGCACCGGTCTACAGCATGATGTTCGCCGACCAGGACCGGCTGGTCCACCACCGGCCCCGGTGGGGGTGCACGGTCAACCTCTCCTCCAAACGCATTGGGCGCTACGAGTGGGGCAACAACGAAAACAACCTTGGCTGGTACCAAGGCGACGGAATGACGTTCCTCTACACCCGGCAGGACCCGTCCCAGTTCAGCTCCGACTTCTGGCCCACCGTGGATCCCTACGCCCTTCCCGGCACCACCGTCAACGACCAAGTCCGCGCCAGTGGGGCGGGTGCCGCGGGGACCGGAATCCCCCGCGCTTTCCAGCCGTTTGCCGGTGGACTCGCCGTAGATGGACGTTGGGGCGTCATTGGCATGGACCACCTCAACCACAACAAGACCCTGTCCGGCCGTAAGTCGTGGTTCTTCCTGAATGACGCCGTGGTCTGCCTCGGCGCAGGCATCACCGGCACAGGTGGCGCCGCAGTACTGACCACTGTCGAGAACAGGTCCTTCGCCGTGGGATCCGTTCCTGCCCTGCGGACCGATTCCCGGAACCGCTCTTTGGCGCCCGGTGATGCACCCGTAGCTGTGAAACGGTCCTTGCACCTTGAAGGGCACGGCGGCTACGTATTTCTTGACGCTCCGGGTGTGTCCGGGTCGCCGGAAGTTTCAGTGGTCCGCCGGACGGGCAGCTGGTTCGATGTCAATTCAGGAGCGGACACCGGTGGCACTACGGATCCCGTCACCAGGGACTACGTGACCGTCACTCACCGCCACGGCACTGATCCTCTGGGGTCCGGCTACGCCTACGTGGTCCTGCCTGCTGCCGGCGATTCCACCACGTTCTCCCAGTCCGCCAACCCCGACGTGAAGGTCCTTGCCAATTCCGCCGAGGTTCAGATGGTGGAAGTAGCCAAGGACAAGCTGGTCATGGCCAACTTTTTCGCAGCAGGCTCCGCGGACGGATACACAAGCTCCGGGCCTTGCACCTTGGGCGCCCACCAGGCCGGGGGCAAGCTCACCCTGTCGGTGGCCGATCCGTCCCGGACCCAGGCTTCCGTGAGGATCACGATGGATGGCTCCTCGTGGGGAAGTCTGGTGCAGGCCGATCCCGGGGTGGCCTTGGTCAGCGCCAACCCATTGGTCATTGAGGTGCAACTCGACGGACACGGCCACCAGAAGAACCTGACGCTGGGCACGTAGGCGCGTTCCGCCGTCGAGATCGCGGGAAGGGTGCCAAAACGCACGGTTAGCGCTAGCGGACTCGACGTGCTCCCGCGAACTCGACGTTAAACGCAGAAGGAGGGCCGGGAAATTTCCCGGCCCTCCTTCTTGCATTGAAAGCGTTGAGAGTTACGCGTGGGCCTTGATGGCTGCGGCGAGGACTTCGAGGCCGTCGATGAGCAGCTCGTCGCTGATCACCAGCGGCGGGAGCAGGCGGATTACGTTGCCGTAGGTGCCACAGGTCAGGATGATGACGCCTTCCTGCAGGCAAGCGGCGGCAACGGCCTTGGTGAGCTCAGCGTTCGGCTCCTTGGAGCCGGGCTGAACCAGCTCAATGGCCAACATTGCGCCGCGGCCACGGATGTCGCCAACCACGGAAACCCCGCCTGCGGAAAGCTCTTCAGCCAGTTCGCGGAGCTTGCCCAGGGCGAGCTCTTCGATGTGGCGGGCGCGGCCGTTGAGGTCGTGCTGCTCCATGGTGTCGATGGCTGCGAGTGCTGCTGCGCAAGCAACCGGGTTGCCACCGTAGGTGCCGCCGAGGCCGCCCGGGTGGACGGCGTCAAGCAGGTCGGCGCGGCCGGTGATCGCGGACAGCGGGAGGCCGCCGGCGATGCCCTTGGCCATGGTGATGATGTCCGGGACAACACCTTCGTGGTCAACGGCGAACCATTCGCCTGTACGGCAGAAGCCGGACTGGACCTCGTCAGCGATGAAGACGATGCCCTTTTCCTTGGCCCATTCGGACAGTGCCGGGAGGAAGCCTTCGGCCGGAACGATGAAGCCGCCCTCGCCCTGGATGGGTTCGATGATGATGGCGGCAACCTGGTCGCCACCGATCTGCTTCTCGATCATTGTGATGGCACGCTTGGCGGCCTCGGCACCGGTGATTTCCGGGTTCTCTTCACGGAACGGGTAGCTCATGGGCATGCGGTAGACCTCAGGCGCGAACGGGCCGAAGTTGGTCTTGTACGGCATGGCCTTGGCGGTGAGTGCCATGGTCAGGTTGGTGCGGCCGTGGTAAGCGTGGTCGAAAGCAACCACTGCGTCGCGGCCGGTGGCGAGGCGTGCAACCTTAACGGCGTTCTCCACGGCTTCAGCGCCGGAGTTGAACAGCACGGTGCGCTTGGCGTGATCGCCCGGGGTGAGTCGGTTGAGCTGCTCGGCAACTGCAACGTAGCCCTCATACGGGGTGACCATGAAGCAAGTGTGCGTGAAGTGCGCGGCCGCTTCCTGGACAGCGGCGACGACGGCGGGGTCCGACGCGCCGACGCTGGTCACGGCGATGCCGGAGCCGAGGTCGATGAAAGAGTTGCCGTCGACGTCGCGGATGATGCCGCCGTCGGCGTCTTCAACGTAAACGGGAACGCCCGAGGCGACGCCTGCAGCAACGACGGCGGAGCGGCGCTCGGCCAGTGCCTGCGACTTGGGGCCGGGGAAGGCGCCGTTGATGTTGCGCTTCTGCTCGATGCGGTACGAGAGTTCGTTCGCGGTTGTGGTCATGGGGTGGTTGCCTTTCTGGGAAATTCGTACGGGTTACGCGAACGCGTTACGCAACTGAGTTATGCATCTAATGCACTCATGACGTGCTTGATGCGCGTGTAGTCTTCGACGCCGTACATGGAGAGGTCCTTGCCGTAGCCGGACTGCTTGAAGCCACCGTGGGGCATCTCTGCCGTCAGGAGGATGTGGGTGTTGATCCAGACCGCACCGAAGTCAAGGTCGCGGCTCATGCGCATGGCTGTGCCGTGGTCGGTGGTCCAGACGCTGGACGCCAGGGCGTACTCGACGTCGTTGGCCAGCTCGAGCGCTTCCTCTTCGCTGCTGAACTTCTGCACGGTGATGACCGGGCCGAAGGTTTCCTTCTGCACGATGTCGTCAGTCTGCTTGGCTCCGGAGATGATGGTGGGCTCGAAGAAGAAGCCCTTCTCGCCTGCGCGGTGGCCACCGGTCTCGATCTTGCAGTTGGCCGGAAGGTTCTCCACCACGGAGGTCACAGCGTTGAAGTGGTTCACGTTGTTGAGCGGGCCGAAGTAGTTGTCTTCGTCGTTCTGGGAACCGGTCTGCAGGGTCTTGGTGTGCTCCACCATGGCCGCCACGACGTCGTCGTGAACGGAGTCCTCGACCAACACACGGGTGATGGCCGTGCAGTCCTGGCCGGCATTGAAGAAGGCGAACTCGGCGATGGCCGCGGCGCTCTTCTTGATGTCGGCGTCCTTGAAGACTATGGCCGGAGCCTTGCCGCCGAGTTCCAGGTGGGCACGCTTGAGGCCCTTGGCTGCGCCGCTTGCGACGGCGATGCCGGCGCGGACGGAACCGGTGATGGAGACCAAGCCGGGGACCTTGTGGTCAACCATCATGGCCCCGGTTTCACCGGTGCCGAGGACAACGTTGAGGACACCGGCTGGGAAGATCTCGCCGGCGAGGCGGGCCAGCACCAGGGTGGATTCCGGTGTGGTGTCGGAAGGCTTAAGGACAACGGTGTTGCCTGCAGCCAGGGCGGGTCCGATCTTCCAAATGGCCATGAGGAACGGGTAGTTCCACGGTGCCACCTGGGCCACGACACCGATCGGTTCGCGGCGTACGTAGGAGGTGTGACCCTCGAAGTATTCACCGGCGGACTTGCCTTCGATGATGCGTGCTGCACCGGCGAAGAAGCGGAGCTGGTCGGCGCCCGCGGCAACTTCCTCGGAAGCGATCAAGGAGCGGACCTGTCCGGTGTTGCGGTGCTGGGCTTCGACGAGTTCGTCGCTGTTGGCCTCGACGGCGTCGGCGAGCTTGAGGAGCATCAGCTGGCGCTGGCCCGGGGTGGCCTTCTTCCACGACTTGAAGGCCTGGTTGGCCGCGGTCATAGCGGCGTCCACATCGGCCTGCACCGAAATGGGCGACTTGGCAACGATTTCCCCGGTGGCGGGGTTCACGATGTCCAGGAGACCCGTACCTGCCGGCGTAACGAATTCGCCGTTGATGAAGTTCTGCAAGGTTTGAACCACGGTGTGCAACCCTCTTTCGGAGTCTGGGCATGGGTTTAGCTGATCAGAGCCTATGCCAGGGAGGGGGCCCAAGGAATAGCCAGCTGCACACACAAGGACCCCCCGCTTAGTGCGCTTGACCAGTGCCGGGTTACGCTTTAAAGCATGGCAATGTCCCTCGCTTCCCTCGTCGCAGTCCCCTCCCTGAAACTCCGTCAAGCCGGCCTCGCCGAAACCACGTGGAATCAGGACATCAGCTGGGTTGCCGTGACGGAACTGGAAGATCCCCAGCGCTTCCTCAGCGGCGGGGAACTGGTCCTCACCACCGGGCTACGCCTCAAGAGCGCCGCCGACCAGAGGCGCTTCGTCCGCCAGGCCCAGCGCGCAGGTGCAGTCGGGATCGGTTTTGGCATCGGCCTGACCCACGAGTCCGTTCCGGAAGCGCTCATCGCAGAAGCCAACCGCTGGGGCTTGCCACTGGTTGAAGTCCCCTACGAGATCCCCTTCATTGCCATCGGGAAACTGGTGGCAGAGTCACATTCCGCCGACCACTACTCCAATTTGGAACGGCTCCTCGCCGGACACCAGATCCTGGCCCGCTCACTCCTCACCGGTGGCGGCCTGAATGAGCTCCTCAAGCAACTGGGCAGCATGCTCCGCACTGACGTGGTGCTTACCCAGTTCAGCGCCCAGCTCTACAACAGCGTGGCCGGGAAACCGGCTCCGACGGCGGATGGCTGGGCTTCGTATCCGATTCCCACCGGCCGCAGGGACGCCTGCACGCTGTGGCTCCGGCAACCCTTCGTCGATTCCGGAATCGTCAGTTACGCCCAAAACCTCATCAGCGTCGAGCTCAACAACATGGTGAAGCAGCGACAGTCCCAGCGCGCCATGGCCGGTCAGGTCCTGGACGACGTCATTCACGGAACCCTGGAAACTATTGAGGCAGCCCGACGTTTGGCAGGCGTCGGAATCAACAGCACGCGGAAGAACGTGGTGCTTGTTGCGGAGTCGACGGCACACCACAAGCAGCTGATCAGTATCTCCCTACCCCAAGGGCTGGAAGCCGGCGTCAGCGCCGTCGTCGGGAAGGACCTGGTGACCGTCATCAGCGACGACGGGAGCTCGGCCACCGCTTTGGCCAAGAGCCTCAGCGACCACCTGCAGGAGGCCGGCATCCACGCCGTCATTGGTCTCGGCGGCGCCTACACGAAGCCGAACGGCCTGCGTTGGAGCTACTTTGAAGCGCGCGACGCCGTGGCGCACGGCTTGCCGGTCAACGAACCCGAACGCCTGAGCCTGACGTCCCTGTTGCTCGCCAGCGAGGATGTTCCCCTGGCGGATATGGCCAGCGAGTCCCTCACCCCGTTGCGGAAGTTCGATGCTGCGCACGGGGCAGAATTGGTAACCACCCTGGAAAGCTATTTGAACCACAATGGCTCCGTGGCCGCCGTCGCCGAAGCCCTGACGCTGCACCGTAATACGGTGCGATACCGTCTGGCTCAGATCACTGAACTGACGGGATACGACCCCTCCCAGACGCAGGACCGCGTGCAGCTTTGGCTGGCTTTGGCGGTCCAGCGTTTAGGTTCGCGCAACCCGCGCTAGGCCCCGTGCAAGCTCGCTTGGAGAGCTTCACCACAAAACTCTAGACATTAGACGTCAAACGTCTAACCTTTAAATATGGCCGCGACGACTCCTCTTACCCCAAGCACTGGAAACATCCCTACTGTCAGCCCTGCCCAGGCTGCCGCTGCCTTCCCGGCAAGCGCTGCACTCCCGGCAAACCCGGCAGTCCCTAAGACGCGCGTCGTCGCCGTCGTCGGCATTATTGCCGTGGTGCTCATCGGCCTGAACCTGCGCGCCGGCATCACCAGCGCGGCTGCCCTGTTCCACGAACTGCAGCAGGTTCTGGGATATGGCGCCTTGGTGGCGTCAATCCTGCCGTCCATCCCGCTGCTGTGCTTTGCGGTGGCGGGCATGGGAACGTCCTGGCTAACCCGGCGCGTCGGCGTGGAGAAGGCCATCGCTATCGCCTTGGCACTGCTGGCCGGTGGCCTACTGGTGCGTGGCGTTCCGGTGACGGGCGCCCTCCTCGGAGGCACCGTCCTGGCCATGTCAGGCCTCGCGGTATGCAACGTGGCCATGCCGTCGTTCATCCGCGAACACTACGCGGACCGCACTTCCATGATGACCGGCCTCTACACCTTCACCATGTCCGGCGGCGCTACCTTCGCCGCTGCCGTGAGCGTTCCGCTGGCGCAGGAGCTCGGCTCGCCATCGATGGGCCTGGCCGCCTGGGGAATCCTGGGCGTCGCTGCGCTGTTGGGCTTCTTGCCCGTTGTCCTCCACACCCACCGGAACTCCACCAAGACCGACCGACCGCGGGTGTCCATGTGGCCGCTGCTCCGTACACGCCTCGGTATCCTGATCACCGCGATCTTCACATTCCAGGCCTTCCTCGCCTATGCGGTGATGAGCTGGTTCGCCTACATCCTGACTTCGCAAGGTCTCAGCGCTTCCGAAAGCGGCCTGCAATTCGGTGTGATGCAACTGGTCTCGGTGGCTGCCGGCATGATCCTGCTCGCCTTCGGCTCCCGACCCGGGATGCTGCGCCCCGCTTTGTATCTCGCCAGCAGCTCCACGTTGCTGGCCATCGCCGCCATGGTCTGGCTGCCGACGTCGTTGGCGGTTGTACCCGCAGTGCTCTTCGGCTTCGGCTTGGGCATCTTCCCGCTGGTCCTGGTGATCATCAGCCGCAGCGGACGGTCGACGGCGGAAACCACCGCACTCTCCACCATCGCCCAATCGCTGGGATACTTGATTGCGGCAATTGGCCCCTTTGGCATGGGCCTGCTCCATAGCGCCACCGGCGGCTGGGTGCTGCCCTTGAGCCTGCTGTCCATCGTGGCCGTGGCCCTCATGGTTACCTGCCACCTGCTCACGAGCAAGCGCACTGCCACCAAGACCGGACCGAGGACAGCATGACCCTGACCCCTTCGCATCGCCCGGCCCTTGCCGAGGAGATCACCGCCAAGCTGCGGGACATGATCAAGTCCGGCGAATGGCCCCTCCAGGAGCGAATCCCTGCCGAACCCGAACTCATGTCCACCCTTGGCGTTTCGCGGGGAACCCTGCGCGAGGCCATCAAGGCCCTGGCCCACTCCGGCATGCTGGAGGTCCGACGCGGCGACGGCACGTACGTGCGTGCCAACAGTGAGATGTCCGGCGCGGCGCAGCGCATGTACCTGGAGCACACCCAGGAACACATCGTGGAAGTCCGGCTCGGCCTGGATACCCAGGCTGCCCGATTGGCCACCAAGCACGCTACCGCCGAGGACTTGGCCGAAATGCGCCGCCTCCTCGCGCTCCGCCACGATGCCTGGCAGGCCGAGGACTATCCCACGTGGGCCAGCGCCGACTGGGAATTCCACGAACGCGTTGCCTTGGCGTCAGGGAATCCCTTATTGCATCAGTTGTACGTCTCGTTCGGCGGAGTGTTCCACAACGACCTCCTCCGGCAGCAACGCAAGGGCGGCTTCAATGGCATCCCCCGCGAAGGCCACGACGAATTGGTGGACGCCTTGGAAGCCCACGATCCCGATGCCGCTGTCCAGAGCGTGTACCGGAACCTGGATTACTGCTCGGACCAGGCCCCGCGTTAGCCCGGAAGCGTTTAAGGCGTCGTATCGACCCCGGCCCCGGCCGCATCCCTGAATTTCGCATTGATCAGCACCACGTCACGCCCGGCCCGGTCCAGCAGACTCGCGGCGACACTCGCCCTGTACCCCGTGGCACAGTGCACCCAGATCCTCGTATCCGGCAGCTCGGTGATCCTGCCCAGCAACTCGTGGACCGGAATGTTGAGCGCTCCTTTGACGTGGGAGGACTCGAATTCGTCAGGGCGGCGAACATCCAGCACAACCTCCTCAGGCTCCCGGTCTGTGAGGAGTGCAGCCCAGTCCCCGTGCGGGTAGCTGGCTTGGGGAGACTCCGGCGCCAGAGCTCCTGGTTGAGGCCCGACGGCGGCATCCGGACTGTCGATGCCGATCCTCGCCAGGTCGCGGATCGCCTTTTCGACCTCTTCCAGGGGCCCTAACAGCGTGAGCGGCTGGTTCCACGGGATCACCCAGCCGAGATAGCTGGTGAAATTGTCCCCGCGACCGTACTCAAAACTCACGCTTCCTTGGAGATGGCTGTCCGCGAAGGCCACGCGATGCCGCAGATCCACCACCCACTCCCCTGCCCCCAGACGCCGGCTAAGCTCTCCAGCATCCACAGAGTCCGGGACGTCAAGGATTACCGGGTCCGGACCGGCGGCATTCAGCGGGCTCATGTGGGCGTAGTACGCCGGATAGGCCGTGATGTTAGCCAACAACTCAGCAACAAAGTGGTCCTCGTTGGGATCCGTCAGGGCATGGTTGAATTCGGCTTGCTCGCCGACCGTTGAAGATTCCTGGTGGCTCGCGGGGCCGATGGAACAGAACGATCCAAAGCCGTGGGTCGGGTAGAGCGCCGCTTCGGGATGCGCCGAGTCCACCAAGCGACGAACCGACAAGTACTGGTCGTGGGCCAACTTGGCTGTGTCATGTGGCGAGACCAGGTCCGTCCGTCCAACCGAACCGTAAAGCAAGCTGCCGCCGGAAAACACAGCCTCCGTGCCGCCGTCGTGCGCTTCATCCCGCACCACATACGAAAGGTGCGTGTGCGTGTGGCCAGGGGTCGCCACTACCGAAACGGAAAGCCGGCCAACGCGGAGAACCTGGCCGTCGGATACAGGGACACGCGTAAAAGGGACTTCGTCAGCGGCGTTCACCAGGTACTCAGCGCCATGCGCCTCGGCAAGAACCAGGCCGCCTGTGACGTAGTCGTTGTGGAGGTGGGTTTCCGCTACGTGCGTGATCCGGACCCCGGCCTTTACAGCCGCTCGCTCCACCCGGTCAATGTCCCGTTGAGGGTCAATGACCAACGCCACGGTGCCGTCGTGCACCAGGTAGCTGCGGTCCCCCAGCTGGGGAGTTTCGATGACCACGACGTCCATGCTTCAGGGTACCGCCGAAGGTTAAACGGAAGCGGGGCCACTCAAGGAGTGACCCCGCCTGCCATTACAGAAGCTAGACCTGTGCGGCTACGCCATCACGGGAGATGTTGACCATGTCCTCACGCGGCACAACCTTGATGCGCTCACGCTTGACCTCGACGCCGTGGGAGGTGCCGGCCTCGGTTGCTGCTGCACCGAGCGCGAGCTCGTGGGCGTCCAGAGCCAGCCAGCCTTCCCAGCTGGTGAACTTCACGCCGCGGGAGTCAAGGAGTTCCACCACTGCGTCAGCGGCGGGAACCTCGGCAACGGGCAGGTTCTCGCGGTCCTCGAGCAGGTACGTCACGGTCTCAAGGGCATCGCCCTTGGTGTGGCCGATGAGGCCAACCGGTCCACGCTTGATCCAGCCCGTCGCGTAGAGGCCCGGAACGTGCTGACCGTCGGCGTCCAGGACGCGACCGCCGTCGTTGGTGACGACGCCCTTCTTGTGGTCGAATTCGACGTCCGGAAGGGCCGAACCGAAGTAGCCGATGGCGCGGTACACGGCCTGGACCGGGTAGTCGATGAACTCGCCGGTGCCGCGGGCGTTGCCCGTGCCGTCCAGTTCAGTGCGCTCGAACTTGATGCCGGCAACCTTGCCCGGGGTTTCGGCGGAGTCCACGATCTCCACCGGGCTGTGCAGGAAGTGCAGGTGCAGGCGACGGGAGGCCTTGAGCTCGGAAAGGTCCTCGGGCTGCTCGGCGATCCAGTTGGTAAGAGTGCCAACCATGGTCTTGATCTGGTTGTTCGTCTGGACCTGGCGATCGGACTCTTCATCGAACTCGAAGTCCTCGGCGTAGAGGATGATGTCCACGTCCTTGGAGTGCGAGAGTTCGCGGAGTTCCAGCGGGGTGAACTTCACCTGGGCAGGACCGCGGCGCCCGAAAACGTGCACGTCCGTAACGGGCGAGCTCTTGAGGCCGGCGTAAACGTTGTCCGGGATTTCCGTGACCAGCAGGTCATCGGCGTGCTTGGACAGGACGCGGGCCACGTCCAGGGCCACGTTGCCGTTGCCGAGGACGGCGATTTCCTTCGCCTCGAGCGGCCATTCACGGGGAACGTCCGGGTGTCCGTCGAACCAGGAGACGAAGTCGGCGCCGCCGAAGGAGCCCTCGAGTTCGATGCCCGGGATGTTCAGGTCCGCGTCCTTGATGGCGCCGGTCGCGAAGATGATGGCGTCGTAGTGCTTGCGGAGGTCCTCAATGGAGATGTCCGTGCCGTAGTCCACGTTGCCGAAGAAGCGGATGTCGCCGCGGTCCAGGACCTTGTGCAGGGCATTGACGATGCCCTTGATGCGGGGGTGGTCCGGGGCAACGCCGTAGCGGATGAGGCCGTACGGTGCCGGGTAGCGGTCAAAGAGGTCGATGCTGACGGTGAGTTCGCCGCTCTTGACGGCCTCGCTCTTGGTCAGGATGTCCGCTGCGTACACGCCGGCCGGGCCGGAGCCGATGACGGCGACGCGAAGCGGACGGTCCGCAGAACCTACGGGGGTGCTAATTGACACGGCTGTGTTCCTTCTTCTGTTCAGTCCTCCCAACTAGGTCGCAGTTGTGCGCGTTTTGAGGGCTCAAAACGCGCTCTGCTGCTACCTAGTTGGGCCGGGGGCTAGTTACTGCGGACGCGGGGACGATTGGGGGTGATGGTGCTGTAGTCAGCGGTCTTGAAATGCTGCGGCGCGAAGGGGCTGACTCGGACCACATCGCCGATCACGATGACCGCTGGATTGGCCACCCCGACGGCTTCTGCCTGGTCCGCGATGGTCCCCAAGGTGCCAATGGTGACGCGTTGTTCCGGCAAGTACCCGTTCTCTACGATACCTACTGGAGTGTCCAAAGGCAGACCCGAGCCTGCCAACGCAGCCGCGGATTCGCGCAATTGCGCCACTCCCATGAGCAACACCACAGTGTGATCGGGGCGTGCGGGGACCTCGGATAGTTCTTCGTGGCCGGTCACCACACTGAAGCCCTTAGCCAGGCCGCGGTGCGTCACAGGGATGCCGGCGGCGGCCGGAACCGAGATTGCCGACGTCACGCCGGATACCACTTCAACCTCGACGCCGTTCTGGCGGCAGAACTCTGCTTCCTCGCCACCGCGACCCAAGACGTAGGGGTCACCGCCTTTGAGGCGGACCACCCGGTTGCCCGTGAGGGCTTCCTCCACGAGGATCCTGTTGATCTCGAGCTGCGGCACGGGATGGTGGCCGGGCGTCTTGCCTACCTCGATCACGCGGACATCCGGGGCAAGTTCTTTCAGCAGCTCGCGAGGGCCAAGACGATCAGCAACCACGACGTCGGCCTGGCCCAGCAGGCGTCGGCCGCGGACTGTGATGAGTCCGGAGTCGCCCGGGCCGCCGCCCACTAGGGCAACGGAGCCAGCGGGTGACTTGCCAGCGGCGTCCGGCTTGCGGTGACGGCGGAGCGGCAGGTCACCCGTTTCAAGGGCCGTGGCTACAGCGTTGCGGAGGGCCATGGCACGGCGCGGGTCTCCCCCGGCATTGATGGCGATCTTGACATCGTCCACCACGGCCACGGCAGGTGTCCACGCGGCTGATGCTTCGTGGTCCGAGGCGTTGACGCACCAAAGTCGCTGCGCCTCGGCGTCGGCCGCTACCTGGGTGTCCACGGCGGCAGTGCCAGTGGCGGTCTGAACGAACCAGACGCCGTCGAGGTCCAACGTGCGGTACTCGCGCGGCTCCCACGTGAGGAGGCCGGAAGCGGCGAGTCCGCGAAGCGTTTCCGTGGCAACGGGAGCGACCACGGTGACTTTCGCACCGGCATCGAGCAGTCCCTTGGCGCGACGCTCAGCAACGGGGCCGCCGCCCACCACCAGCACCGGGCGGCCGAGCAGCCTGAGCGCGGTGGGGTAAATGTCCTGTATTGCCATGAAAAAACTGTAGGGCGGCGCCGTAACATGCTTCAAAGGCTCGGAAACACCCGGTAACGCTGGGTAATCCAACGTCACATAGTTCCCCGCTTACTTCGGAGAAACACCGTCCTTGAGCGTCAGGTAATAGGCCCGCTGCTCCTTGCCAAGATGCTCGATGGCGTAACGAAGCACCGTCCGCGGCATGGTGGCTGCGTGCTCGTCCAGGAACGCCAGGAGCCGTTCGCGGCTGCTGCGCCCGGCATCGCGGACCCAACCGCCCACCGCTTTGTGGATCAGGTCCTCCTTGTCTCCGAGCAGGATTTCGGCGATGGCGAAAGTGTCATCCAGTTGGCCCTCGCGGATAAACGCCGACGTAGCAACGATGGCCGTCCGGCGCTCCCACATGTTCTCCGAGCGGGCCAGTTCATACAGCGGCTCACGTGGTTTATCCATGAGCCAGCCGCCCACCACGCGGCCCGCGCCAAGGTCCACCAAGTCCCAGTTGTTGATGCGGTCGTGCCTTCTCAGGTACAGCTCGTAGAGTTCCCGGCGCCGCTCTTCCGTGGTTTTCTTCTTCTGCGTCTGCAGGGCCATGATCTTCACGGCCCCGGCCCGCGCCTCGTGGATGTCTTCATCCAGCAGCGTCTCGATCTCGTCCAGTGGCATGGCCGCGAACTCCTTGGCGAGCGTGAAGACCTCGCCCATGCGGACGCCCATAAAAAGGTCGCCTTCGCCATAGTCACCCTGGCCAGTCTTGAAGTATCGCTGGTACTTGGCTTGCTCGACGTCCGACTGACGGATTTTCAGGCGCTCAAGGAATCCGACGGCGGTGGGCTGGGTTCCGGGCGCCAGCGCAGCAGGCTTTCGGGCCTTTCCCGCTTTGGGTATCTTTCCGGCCTTGGGGGTCATTCCTCAATAATGCGCCTAAAAAACGGACCAGCCAGTACGCGTGGTGAATTCGTCCAGCGCGGCCACTCCGGCCACGGAGTTACCGGACCGTCCCAGGCCGGGGCTCCACACGCTGATCGAGCACTTGTTGGGGACCACGGCCACGATGCCCCCACCGACGCCACTCTTGCCCGGCAACCCAACCCTGTACGCGAATTCACCGGCGGCATCGTATGTTCCGCACGTGAGCATCACGGCGTTGATCCTCTTGGTCTGCGCCGGTGAGAGCAACAGGGTTCCGTCCGCCCCCAAGCCGTTGGACGCAAGGAACCGGGTAGCGAGCGCAAGGTCTTCGCAGGTCATGGCCAGGGCGCACTGCTTGGCATAGGAATCCAGGACGTCATCCACTGGATTCTCCAGGTTGCCGCAGCTCGCCAGGAAATGTGCCAACGAGGCATTCCGGTGCCCCTTGCCCAACTCGGACAACGCAACCCGTTGATCTGTTTCGACGCCTGCATTGCCTGTTTCTTGGCGCATCAAATCCCGGACCGCGTGGGCGGCGTTGCCAGTGAGACTGAGGAGCCTGTCTGTCACCACGATGGCACCGGCGTTGATGAACGGGTTCCGGGGTATGCCTTCCTCGCTCTCCAGCTGGACCAAGGAGTTGAACGGGTTGCCCGACGGTTCGCGGAACACCCTCTTCCAGATGTGGTCGCCGTCGGAAGCCAACACCAAGGCCAGGGCGAAGACCTTGGAGATGCTTTGAATCGAGAACTCCACGTGGGCGTCCCCCGCAGAAAAGACCTCACCGTCCCGGGTGACCAGCGAGATCCCGAATTGATGCGGGTCCACAGCACCGAGTTGAGGGATGTAGTCCGCTACGTTCCCTTGGCCAATGTGCGGTTGAACTGCTCCGACGATGTCTTCCAGGAGGTTCTGAATGTCCACGGGGTAACCTTTGCTTTCTGCGTAGTCCCCTCGCCGTTGAAGGGACCGTCAAGTGCTCGCGCGCTCTTGGCGCAAGAACACACAGCCAGCAACACTACCTGCCTTGCACTCCTTGGTGGGCCCTCCATCCGAAAGCCGGTGCAATGTGCTTGGCGACGTTGCCCAGCAGCTTGGCGTTGTAGTCGACGCCAAGCTGGTTGGGCACTGTGAGCAAGACCGTATCGGCTGCCTGCACGGCTGAATCCTTCGCCAGTTCGTCCGCCAGTTGATCCGGCTCGCCGATGTAGCTTTTCCCGAAGCGGGACAACGCGCCGTCGAGAATTCCCACTTGGTCTTGGCTGTCCGCTTGGGCACGCAGACCGAAGTAGTGGTTGTCGACGTCGTCGACGATCGGAATGACGCTGCGGCTGACGGAAATCCTTGGTTCAAGGTCGTGCCCTGCGGCCGCCCAGGCTTCGCGGAACATCCGGATCTGCTCTGCCTGCAGTTCGTCGAAAGGAACACCGGTGTCCTCGGTGAGGAGGGTTGAACTCATGAGGTTCATGCCTTGCTCTGCTGCCCAGACTGCAGTCTTCCGGGTTCCGGCGCCCCACCAGATTCTCTGCGGGAGGCCGGGTGACTGGGGTTGGATGGGCAGCAGACCTGTGGCCCCGCCGGAGTAATGTGGGTCCGCTTCGGCCACCCCGTGCCCGGCGATGGCTTTGCGGAACAATGCAGTGTGGCGGCGGGCCATGTCGCCACCGTCCTCACCGTCCTCGGGGACGTAGCCGAAGTTGGCTGCTCCGTTCCGTGCGGGTTCGGGTGAACCACGGCTCACTCCGAGCTGCAGCCGCCCATCACTGATGAGGTCCGTGGCTGCTGCTTCCTCGGCCATGTAGAGGCTGTTCTCGTATCTCATGTCGATCACGCCGGTGCCCATTTCGATCCGGCTGGTCCGTGCCGCAATAGCGCTCAGCAGTGGAAAGGGCGATGCTTGCTGCCGGGCGAAGTGGTGCACCCGGAAGAAGGCTCCGTCGATGCCCAGTTCCTCAGCAGCTACCGCCAGTTCGATTCCCTGTTTGAGGGCCTCGCCGGCCGTTGGCACGAGGGAACCCGGGACTCGGGCCCAGTGACCGAAGGAGAGGAAACCGATCTGTTTGTTGTGCATGTTCGGGACAACTCCGCGAGGGCCCGGAGAATTCCACGGACCCCCTCGTCCGCCTCTCAGCGTCTTCCGAAAGTGATTCAGAATCCGTCGAGCGCATTGGGTATAGTGGAGCCGCCGACGGTTTATCTATTTGATGGAGTAAAATGAATTTCGACACGGGGGTTGCCGATCGTTTGATCGGTGCATGTCGAGACGCAGCGCGTACGTTGCAGGATCAACGCGGCGGGCGGGAAGCGATCTCGACTGCTGCTCTTACGGAATTCCGGGGCGTGTTCGCTGACTGTTTCCGGGAGAACGTTGCCGCTGAACGGGCGGCCCGTTCGGAGCTGGTCCATATGTTGGAAGACGTTGCCCGTCAGGTCCAGGAAGCGAAGAGCGCCGCGGAGGTTGAGCAGCGTCGCTTGGATCAGGTGACGGAGTGGGCGCTTGCCTCCGGCTGGGCGCGTGCTGGCGGCGGTTTTGCAGTGGATGTGGGACCGCGCCCGTCGATGGAGGAGATTGACCGTCCGGTGGTGAGCGTGAACACTGTGCGGCAGGGGTTTCGTGTCTGGGCGAGTGGAAGCACTGGTGGGGCGAGTTCCGCTGATCCGGACACCTTGGACTCCGCAGTGTCAACCTTCTGGATCCAGGACGGCTCAGACCGAGGCGCGGCCAACAGAGTCAGTGCAGCTGTGTCCGAGTTCGAGGACAAGTGCTCCTGGGTGCACTCTGATCTCGACGCTGTCCGTGGCGGGCTGCGACGGTTCCTGGAAGACAACCATCAGGACGCGACCCGGCTTTCCGACATCGCGTCGACGTTCCGTGCTGCCGGTGGGAGCGGTGACCTCGGGCAGATAACGGTATCGAACGGCGTTCTTGTGCTTGCAACGGCGCCGATGACCTTATCGGGCACGGCGCTGCTGGGCTACTTGTCCACTGCCTCCGAGGCTGACGTGAAGGCATTGGCCACAATACCCGGATGGCAGCAGACCCTGCGAGGCATGGACCCATCGAAAATCGGGGCTTGGTGGGCGGGCATGAACGCGGGAGCCCACCCTGCAATGAACGAGTCCGGGTTCACGCAGGTACAGGAGCTGCTGCTGGCTGCGGCTCCGGCCATGTTCGGCGCTTTGGACGGGATGCCCGCACTGGCTAGGGTCCGGGCGAACCAGTTGAACGCGCCAAGCTTGCTCCGCGCGGCGGAGAAAGACCTGGAAACAGCCCGGAAATTGTCGGGGATCGGGCAAGCACACCACGACCCGAACCGGACAAAAATGCTGGAAAATGAGGTGGCATACCTGAAGCAGGTGGAAGCCGGGGACGTACAGCTTTACCTCTATGACCGGGACCAGTCCCGGATCGTGCAAATGATCGGCACCCCGGGCCCCGACACACGGCACGTGATCACCTACGTTCCAGGAACCTTCACCGGAATGAACATTTTCTACGAAGGCGGCGTACAGCAGGTCTCGAGATACCTCAATAACAACGTGCAGGGGACGGTGGCTTTCGTCTATAAGGATGGGCGGTTCCCCGGGGAAGAGGACACCGCCGGCGGCCCCAACCTCGCGAGAATCGGTGAGGCGAACGATGAGAAACTCGCACGCACGTCCGGGCAGCAACTGGCAGGTTTCGAGGCCGGGATGCGTATTGATCCCTACTTGAACGGTGCCGAACAAACGGGCATCGGACACAGCTGGGGCCTGGCGAACCTCACCAGTTCCGAGGTCGCCGGAGCCCGATATGACAAAGTAATATCCCTCGCCGGGGCCGGAATGCTGCCGGACTGGAAACCACAGCCAACCACGGAATACTCGAACCTGTACTACTATGATCTGCTCGTCCATGGTCAGGGAGTTGTCAATCCCATCACGAAGAGAGGGGCTGTGTGGGATGGAAACAACCCCATCCATCGCGATGAGTTCGAACAGCATTACTACCGCGGCCCCGACGACGACAAACTTAGAGCGATCAACACCGTCGAAGAAGGGAACATCCTCATGGAAAACCACAACCTCATTGCCTCCAACAGCGAAGCCAATCAGAAAGCGCTTAACGACATGCGCGGAATTGTGGCTCGATGAGGGCGCGTCGCGGTGCCATGGCGTTGTTGCTCGTGGCAGGTTCGATCGGGCTCGCCGCTTGTGCTGGAAACCCCAACACGGGTTCAATCCAGTCGACTGTGCCAACACCTACTAAAACACAAGAGGAACCGATGAAAGCTGAACTGACCTGGCAGGAGGCGAAAGCCCACACCCAAGCAATGGAATTGGAGATCGCCGCCCTGATCCCAAAAAATGCTGATATCTCCATTGATCAGAAAAAGAAGGGCATGCTTCTGTCCTGCAACAAGACCCAGCACAACTGGAAGGGTTTCACGACCATCACCGTTGCCGAAGGAACCGAAATCGAGCCGATCGTGAGAGCCATCGAGGCCCACTACCGGGCGAAAGGAACCAAAGTATCCGCCGATAGGAATCTAAACGAAGACTATCGAATTCAGATCGACCCGCCTGCGCCTGGGGAGAACTACATCGTCTCCGAAGGATTGGCCCCAAATCAGATAGACATCGATTCAGGTTCGCCGTGCTTCACATTGCCCGAGGGCATCTACCCGGGTGGGGATTTCTAGATTCTCATGAACAACCAGAACCTCATCGCCTCGTACAGCGTGGACAACGGGCAAGTGCCCAAGTGCATGCTGGGAAGTGCGATTCGATGAGGGTTCGGAGCGGCGCCATGGCGTTCATGCTGGTCGTTTCGATCGGGCTTGCCGGTTGCGCCGGGCCACCCATCGGGAGTTCGACAGAGTCGACTGTGCCAACTGCTGCTCAAATACAGGAGGAAGCGGTGAAAGCTGAACTGACCTGGCAGGAAGCTAAGACCCAGGCCCAAGCCATGGAATTGAAGCTCGCCGCCCTGATCCCAAAAGACGCTGATATCTCGATCGATCAGAAGAAGAAGGGCATGCTTCTGTCTTGCAACAAAACCCAACACAAATGGAAGGGTTCAACCACCATCACGGTTGCCGAAGGAACGAACATTGAGCCGATCGTGAAGGACATCGAAGCCCACTATCAGAGCGGCCTCTTTGGAGTCAGGAACAGGCTTGACATCAGGGGTTCCTATGAAGTTCAAATGATCGCACTCAGCGGAAGCGGGGAGAGCTGTATTGTTGCCGAAGGCCTGGCCCCAAACCAGATTGACATCGATTCGGGCTCGCCGTGCTTCGCCTTACCCGAGGGCATCTACCCGGGTGGGGACTTCTAAAGCGCAGTTCCGCGTGGAGTGGTACAAACTCCACGTCGTCCGGTGCCTGCTCCTTCCTCATTCAGCCCGGCGATAATGCATCGCCACCGCTCCGTTACTGAGCGGCTCGGCTGAGATCAGCTCAAGATGCCGGGTGCTGGGCAGTCCGCCTTGGTAAAGGGTGGGTCCGTGGCCTGTGATCATGGGGTGGATGAGGAATTTGTACTCGTCGATCAGGCCCAGTCGGTCCAGCTCTGTTGCTAGTTTCCCGCTGCCGACAAGCACCCCCTTGGGAGTCCTGTCCTTGAGTTCCTGAACGGCCGTACCCAGTTCGCCAACCAGCCGATGACTGTTGGTCCAGGGGAAGTCGCTCCGCATTGTGGAAACGACGTACTTGGGCTTGCCCTCCAAGGTGATCGCCCACTCGCGGAGAGATGGTGGGGCTTCTACTTCGTCTCGGGCAACCAAGGGCCAGTAGACCTCCATCATTTCGTAGGTAGTCCGGCCCCAGAGCATTGCGCCGCTCTGATCCAGGAGACGCGTGAAGTGGGCGTGCGTCTCGTCGTCGGCGATGCCCTCCTGATGGTCCACGCAACCATCAAGCGTGACGTTGATGCTGAACGTTAGAAGGCCCATTCGACGATTCTAGGCCTCGAATCGCAATAGCGCACCGGAAATCGGAGGAATGCATAGGGCCAGGAGTGCCAACAGAAAATGAATCACCTATAGATACCCTACCGGGGTATACTGTCAGCATCGGAAGTAGACGAAGGTGGTGAAGCATCGTGAGCAAACTGCTGTCCCCTCAAGCTCTTGCCGCCTCCCTCGTGCGGGCGTTGCTTCTACTTCTGGTAACGGCCGTCATTGCAGGCATATTCGGAATGCACATCATCAGCGGTCCGCATGGGGCAGGGGGAACGCATGCGTCTCATGCGGCATCACCTGTAGTGAGCACCTCCTCATCCCACCACGCGCACGGCCCTTCTCATGAGGTGAGCGGTGCCTCGGCTGGCGACGATCACGGCACGGAATTTGGAAGCTGCTCCTGCACTCCGGCTGCCGGTTGCATCCCATCCCTCACAACAGCTTCTCTGAGCGCTCCCCCACCCGGCACGACAGGCGAAGTCACCCCTGCATCGTGGGAACTGCCCACCATTTTTCCGTCCTGGTCCTACCAACCCCACGGTCCTACACTCGGGCAACTCTGCATCAGCCGTACGTGAGCACTGGATGGTCCGGTAACAGCCGGGACCGCACATCCATTCACCATCTGCTGACTACCGGGCGGCTGAATATCACCGCCGCCCGAAATGCAAAGGACTTTTACTCATGAACAGAACTAACTTCACTGTGACCGGAGCGGCTCTCGCAGCTCTGCTTGCCCTGGCTGGTTGCGCTTCCAACCCCGGCTCCGGTTCCATGCCGGGCATGGACCATGGAAGTTCCGGCACCTCCATCAGCCCCTCTGCGAACAGCAGCGACGCCGGGCACAACGCCGCAGACACCATGTTCGCCCAGATGATGATCCCCCATCACTCCCAAGCGGTGGAGATGTCCGACGTCATGCTGGCAAAGGCTGACATCCCGGCCTCGATTACCAACTTGGCCGTGAAGATCAAAGACGCGCAGGCACCCGAAATAGAGAAGATGACGGGGTGGCTGAACAGCTGGAACGTGCCTGTCATGGGATCCTCGGGTCATGGCGGCCACGGCATGGACGGCATGCTGAGCGAGGCGGACCTGCAGAAGCTTAGGGATGCCCAGGGTGTGGACGCGGCCAAGCTCTTCCTCACGCAGATGATCGCGCATCACGAAGGTGCTGTGACCATGGCCAAAACCGAGATAGCCCAGGGCAAGAACCCGGAGGCTGTCCAGCTAGGCAAGGACATCGTCACGGCGCAGGAAGCAGAGATTCGGGAAATGCGGGATCTGCTGACCGGACTCTAACCTCACCGTCTGGTGACGCAAGGGCTCGACGGCGGGAGGTCGCCGTCGAGCCTTTGCGCGCCGTCCGGAAGCCGACTGTTATGCAGCGGCCGACGCGAAGTGCCGAGCGCCTAAAGCGTGTCTGGATCAACAATTGTCGTCGGGTAAGGCTTGCCCGGCCTGAGAGGGGAGATGCTGACGATCTTCCAGCCTTCCCCGGATTTTGCCAGTTCAACTTTTTGGTCGTAGATGTAGCCTTCGCTGGGGCCTTGCACGCCGTTCACCGGACCGTGTTCCAGCTGTGTCTGCTCCGAAATCTCTATGTTGGCGCCGGCATCGGTGATGGTGAATTTCTTGATGGTGATCTCCGAGCCGCTGTCCGTCAAAAGGACGCCATGGGGAGCAATCGCGTCCCTGCGTTGGTGGAGCTGTCCGTACTCCAGCTCAATACGCTCAACTGCGTCCGGCACGAAATCCTGACTGATCTCCTCCTGAGTGGAGGAGAAACCGGGGACAACTTGATGATTCCTACGGTCGATTGCCCGCTCGATAAGAGTCTGAACAGCGGCCTTCGCTTCCGCGTCGGGCTGCGGGGCCGCCGCTGCACACGACGTCACGGCAAGCAATGCAACTACCGCAGTCACCGTGATTCTTTGCTGCCTGGTCATGACCTGCCACCCTTCACACGACTCCCGGGAATCGCCTCCCCCACGTGCAAAGGCTGGTGGCAACGTAGCATGTGGTCCGGGTCGAAACCAGATCCGGCCGGGAAGGGCGAGTTTTTGTACACGTAATGCACCTATGAAGCACTCTTAAGGGCATCACGTGTACAAAAACTCGAACGGTTAGCGGCTGCTTCCCGCCAGCAAGCCCCGGCGCTGCAGCAAACGCTTTTCAATGGGCCCGAACACCAGGAGCTCGATCAAGATGCCCACGAACAGGATCAGCAGGATCGCGGACATCACAATGGTCATATCGGAGAGCAAACGGCCCTGATCCAGCAACGAGCCCAGCCCGAACCCGATGGTTCCGCCCACTGCAATGATTTCCGCGGCCATGAGGGACCGCCACGAGAAAGCCCACCCCTGCTTCAAACCGCCGATGTAACCCGGAAGCGCGGCGGGCAGGACAATCTGGAGCGCCATCTGAAGCCGGTTCGCGCCAAGGACTGTGCCCACGCTGCGGTACTGCGGCGGGATCTGGTCCACGCCGGAGATCAGCCCGTTGATGATGGACGGAATGGCGCCCATGAACACCACGAAGTAGACGGTGGCGTCGGTCAGGCCGAACCAGATGATCGCGGCAGGAACCCACGCCACGGAAGGGAGCACCTGCAACCCCGAAATGAGCGGCCCGAACGCGCGGCGCAAGGGAGCTACCTGAGCCAGGATCAACCCCACGGGAGTAGCGATGACTACGGAGATCAGAAAGCCGATCACACCACGTTGCAGCGATGTCCATACCGCTTCCTGGACTTTGCCTTCACCCCACATCGACACGAACTGGGTGAGGACGTCAAGGGGCCCGGGAACGAGGTCGCGCCGTTTGAATTCAAGCGAAACGTAGAACTGCCACGCGAGGATCAGGACCACCAGCGCGGCAACGGGCAGCAGCACGCGCTTCCATTCGATACCGCGCTTGCGCCCGCTGTCCGACTGGAGGTTGTCCAGGCCGGCTTCAAGGTCCCGGAGTTCCGAGGCGTTGCCCTTCAGCGACGGCGAGGTGATGTGCTCTTTGGAATCTGTCACGGGAAGGGTCCGCTCTTCGGTGGTGATGGGGTTACTTGGCATGGCGGCGGATCTCCTCGCGAAGACGACGGGTAATGACACCGGTCAGCTCCCCGGCACGGCCGGCATCGGTACGGTGTTCCTCGGTGACGTCCCATTCGGCCACCACGCGGCCAGGACGCGAGGACAACAGCAGCACGCGCTGACCCAGTCGAACAGCTTCGCGCACATTGTGAGTGACGAACACGATGGTCCGGCCCGTTTCCTTCCAGATCCGCTCAAGCTCGTCATGAAGAAGGTCGCGGGTGATCGCATCGAGGGCAGCAAACGGCTCATCCATCAGCAGCAGTTGCCGGTCTTGAGCCAGGGAACGGGCCAACGCAACGCGCTGCCTCATGCCGCCGGACAGTTCGTGCGGACGCTTATCCCCAGCGCCGCCCAAGTGCACCAGTTCCAACAGCTCGGTGGCACGGGCACGACGGCTCGCCTTGGTGCTGGACTTGTCCGCCAACTGCAACGCCAACTCAATGTTGCCGCGCGCGGTCAGCCACGGGAACAGGGCCGCGTCCTGGAACATAAAGGCAGCGCCGTCGCTGGGTACTTCAAGAGCGCCCGACGTCGGCGGTTCCAGTCCCGCCATAATGTTCAGCAAGGTGGACTTACCGCAACCGGACGCACCGAGGAGGGCAACGAACTCGCCTTGAGCGATGGTGGCGTTGACGTCGTCCAGCACCGGGGCGCCGTCGCCGAAGCGCTTGCCCAGGTTCTCGAGTACGACTGGCATGGTCCCGTCCTTCGTGTTGATTGGTAGAGCTGATGCGGCCAAAGGCCGGTCCGCTCCCCCATGATTCGGAGGGAAGCGGACCAGCCTGTTACTGCTTAGTCCTGGCCAAGACCTGCTGCTGAGGTCTTCTTGCCTTCGACCTCGTTCAAGGTGCGGAGATCGAAGATGCCGTTGATGTCGGCCTGCTTGGTGGTGCCGGCCTTCACACCGTCTTCGAGCAGCTTGTTGTACGTCCCGGCCAGCGGGTCGGTGATGAACTTGATGTTCTGCAGAGCCCGTTCGATCACGTTCGCCGGAAGCGGCTTGCCTGCAGTGTCCTTGAGGACCGCGTTGATGGTGGTCGCCTTCTCCTCAGCCGAAGCCGCGTTGAGCCAGTTCACGGATTCCACATGGCCCTTCAGGAGTGCCTTCACAGTTTCCGGGTGCTCGGCCGCGAACTTCTTGTTCACGATCAGGATGGTGGTGGTGAAATCACCGTTCTCCCACAAATCCTTCTCATCCACCAGGACCTTGGCACCGGCTTCGAGCACCAGGCGGGAGGCCCAAGGCTCAGGCAACCACGCGCCGTCGAGCTTTCCATCCTGGAAGAGCTTCAGCGACTGGGCGTTCTCAGTGGGGTTGATGTTGACGTCACCGCTGCCATCAGTGTTGGTCTTGAAACCTTGATCGCCCAGCCAAGCGCGGAGGGCCACGTCCTGGGTTCCACCGAGCTGCGGGGAGCTGAGGATCTTGCCCTTGAGGTCCGCTGCGGAGTTGATCTCCGGGTTAACCACCAACTGCGCACCACCGGACGCTGCACCGGCGATGATGCTGATGGACTCGCCCTTGCTCTTGACGTAGGAGTTGATGGCCGGGTTCGGGCCGATGTACGTGGCGTCGATGGCGCCGGCGTTCAGGGCTTCGATCGCGGCGGGGCCGGCGTTGAAGACCTGCGTGCTGAGCTTGGTGTCACCCAGTTCCTTGGCGATCAAGCCATTGCTGGTGCCTACCAGCGCCGGGCCGTGAGTGACGTTGCTGAAGTAGCCGAGCTTGAGTTCAGCTGCAGGCGATGTGGTGGGGGCCGGTGCGGCCTGGTTGTTCTGCGACACAGCGGAAGCAACTGCGGCGCCCGCACCGATCAACAGCACAAGGCCGACGGCCAGGGCGATCTCAACAGTGCGGCGACGCTTGGGCTTGGGTGCGGTCTCACCGGCGACGATGCGGGTGGTACCGGAATCAGGTTTATTCAAGAAGTCACCTAGTGGGAGGCTGGAGCAAAATTTCTACGGCAGGGATCACATCGACAGCGGGGGCATGCTTCTGGCATCCATCGACCTTAGCCAGGGGATCTCCCACCATGCCGGCGCCAATTGTTGCTCCGGATTCCGGGTCTATGATCAGGAATGCCCCAGTCGCTGGCATATCGGAGAAATCGTCCATGGCGAGCGGTTCCGAGGCCCTAAAGGTGCCAGCAAAAATGTCATTGAATCGAGCTGGCCCATCGCAACCTGCCCATTCCGCATCCTCGACATTCCAACGGCGATGGACTGACGTGAGTACACCTCGGACTACCTTGGTCCCTGCTTTAATCAAAACCCGCTGATTCGGAGTTGACTGCTGTTCATGAAACCAACAGACTGTGGCATCAATGCTCTGGGTTACGGATGGTTGTTGCTCCGAGACCTTAGCGAGCATTTGTCCGCGGCCAATGTCCAGCTCGTCACACAGGTGCATTACTACAGATTCACCTGCAAACGCTGAGTCCGCTGGCCCAGTAGGGGTGTCGATTCCGGCAACCGCAGAGGACATTCCACCAGGCAGCGCTGTCACGGAATCCCCTACTCTGATCTCCCCCGACATGATGCGGCCAGCAATCCCTCGATACTCCGGATAGTCCCTTGTCCTAGGGCGGATTACGAGCTGAACTGGTAAACGAAATGCTCGAGCAGCTCCGTAGTTCTGATTGTTGACTTCCTCAAGGACAGATAGGAGAGTCGGTCCGCTATACCAAGCCCCTGCCGAACCCTCCGCTGTGTTCACTACGTTCTGACCTGTCCAGGCGCTGACTGGAATGATTTTCAATTCTTGGATGCCTAAACGGTCAGTGACGCCACGAACTTCGGCGGCCACGGCGTTAAATAGGTCTTCGTTCCAGCTGACAGAATCCATCTTGTTGATCGCGACGGTGACGTGCCTGACGTTCATTAGTGACATAACGGCGAGATGACGTCGAGTCTGTTCCCTGACGCCCTTACGGATGTCGACCAGCACGAGCGCCGCTTCTGCTGTCGATGCTGCGGTTACGGTGTTCCTGGTGTATTGGACATGTCCCGGAGTGTCTGCCAAGACGAAAGAGCGCTTTAGCGTGGTGAAGTAACGGTACGCCACGTCGATGGTGATCCCCTGTTCACGCTCAGCACGCAGCCCATCCGTCAGAAGTGCAAGATCCACTTGGTCAGCTCCGCGACGGCGCCTGACCGACTCCAAGGCTGCATACTGGTCGACCAGAATCGACTTCGTGTCATGCAGGAGCCGACCAACGAGGGTTGACTTTCCGTCATCCACCGATCCAGCAACGACGAGGCGCAACTGTGGAAGAGCCAAGGTTGAGGCGTTGCTATTTGCTGTCATTCTAGAAGTACCCGTTCCGTTTTCGATCTTCCATGGCGGCATCCGACACCCTGTCGTCAGCCCGGGTAGCACCGCGCTCGGAAAATCGGCTTCCAGCCACCTCAGCGATTACGTCTGCCAAGGTAGTGGCAGTAGATTCCACCGCGCCCGTGCAAGAACCATCACCAACAGTGCGGTAACGAACCGTCTTTCGGAGCAAGTTCTCTGAACCGGAGGGACCACCCCAGGGACCGGGTGTCATCCACATCCCGTCCCGTAACCACACTTCGCGCTCATGCGCATAGTAAATGCTCGGCAGTTCCACGCCTTCAGCGGCGATGTACTGCCACACATCAAGCTCCGTGAAGTTACTGAGGGGAAAGACACGAGTGTGCTCGCCAGGTGCGTGCCGGCCGTTGTATATCGTCCACAGTTCGGGTCTTTGCCTACGAGGATCCCATCCTCCGAGGGAATCTCGAATGGAAAAGATCCTTTCCTTGGCTCTCGCTCTGTCTTCGTCGCGACGAGCACCACCCAGTACTGCGTCAAAGCGATTCTGCTCAATAGTGTCCAGCAATGGAATGGTCTGCAGCGAATTCCGGGATCCATCCGACCTCTCGGAAATGCGGCCGTCAGCGAGCCAGTGCTCCACCTGAGCCACAATTAGGTTGATACCGCTCTTATTCGCAACATGATCACGGTAACGGATGACCTCTGGAAGATTATGGCCCGTGTCTATGTGTACCAAGGTGATCGGCAGCGGTGCGGGCGCAACTGCTTTACGAGCGAGGTGCAAGAGCACGGCCGAGTCCTTTCCGCCGCTGAAAAGCAATGCTGGGCGATCGAATTCGGCAACGACTTCGCGAATAATTTGAATTGCCTCAGCCTCAAGTTCGCGCAGTGCCGCGACGCGCGGTCGGGAACGATCAATGGAATTCAGCATGCCTTAATTTTCTCCCTAACCATTTCCATCACGACCTCTACGGACCGTTCCACTGATTCCAAGGTTGTATCCACGATTAGATCGGGACTCGCAGGTACTTCGTAAGGGTCATCCACACCGGTCAGATGCTTAAGGACACCCGCTGCTTGCGCGGCGTATAGGCCCTTAGTATCTCTGCGGGCGCACTCATTCGCACCTGTAGAGACGTAAACCTGCAGGTGGCGGACACGGTCCCTTCCATGCTCCGCTCGTACTTTGTCGCGAGCAGACGCATACGGTGCAATCACAGGGACCAGGACTATCACTCCGTTACGGGCAAGCAACCGCGCCAAATACCCAACCCTCGCCACATGGGAGTCGCGGTCCTGACGCGAAAATCCCAAGTCGCGGGAAAGGCTGCGCCTAATCTCGTCACCGTCCAGAACCTCAACGTTCCGATTCATTGCACGAAACCGCTCGGCAACACCTTCAGCCAAAGTAGATTTTCCGGCGCCAGACAAACCTGTAAACCAGACGGTAACGCCCGAAGGCCCCCTGTCTCCGTTGCGACCCAGACTAATCTCATCCACAGTGTTCCCCTTTAGCGTGCACTGAATATGCGTTCCGTGTGGCGCCGACCCTTGGAGCCATTGAAAACCTTCTCCTTTATCTGTCTTGTTTGGGAAAAGTAACTCTGACTTGGTCGGAACTGAGCAAGGTGCTACTCAGACTGTGAAGAACCTGAAGTGCGACGTTCATGACTGCACTTCCCGTGTCCGTTTTCCATGGAGCCGCATAAATACTGCTGTAGACATCCCGGGCGCCGCGTGCGAGTGGAACTCTTCTTCGGACCTTTCCAGATCTCCACGCTTCAACGGCCGCCTTCCGGATGCCCTTGCTGTTTCGGTGAAGGATGCGAAGTCTCGGCTCGAACTCGACAATAGTTCCTACCGTTAGCAGACCCTTGACTAATTCATTGTCAGCAGCGCTCTGGACATCAGGGAAACCGCCAACAGCTAGAAAATCCTTTGTGAAGACTGCTGAGTTGCCTCCAGCAAAGAAGGACACAGAGTCCTTGGATGAGAGCTTGGCATATCGGGCTTCATAGCGCCATTGCCTTCCACGGGAAACCACTCCGTCGTCCAACGGAAGAATCCGTCCGGTCACTGCCCTGCAGGACACTAATGCTTCGGATGCCACATCAAACCAATCCGGAAAAACCCGGGCATCGTCGTCAAGGAAGGCCAACACATTGCCACGGGCTGATTGTGCGGCTGTGTTGCGACTTACTGCCGCGCCAGCATGCTGAGTGTTTCGAATTACCCGCACAGGCCAGGGCAGTCCTGCAGGAGCTACAACAGGACTTTCGCTGGCATCATCGACGAGCAGCACCTCAATAATCGCCCGAGTTTCCGTCTCAGTCAGACTGTCCAAGAGTTGACTGATATCCCAATGCCGATTTCTTGTGGCGACAACTACAGAGAACATTAATTCACTCATTGTGACCCCAAGCCTCAATCAAGGATTTCCACAACTCAGGATGGCCTGCAGGCAGATAGGTTCTTCGAATTTGGTGAGGATGAGTATCCCAAGGTTTTGGTGCACAACGAACAGTACCAAAGCCCAAAACGCCATCCGGAATTACCTCAGTGTCGGGAATCGCACCGAAAGGAAAGGCGAAGAGCTTGGAACTTCCGTCGTGGAACTGATTGGCCCAAGCTAGAGATTCAGACACCTCCACACGCGCATCAGATTCCGGCAGAGTGTCGAGACGCCTATGGGATACGGTGTGCGCTCCAATGTAATGACCATCTTCTCGAAGAGATTGATACTCCGACAGGGTCAGATAGTTTTCCCTGACACTGGTTGCTGAGCGACTCCCCATCCGTCCGGCGATGCCGAAGAAGACTGCTTTAATACCTCGCTCTGCCAGGAGTGGTGCGGCGTAGGTATAATTGTCTGCGTACCCGTCGTCAAAAGTGAACAGACACTGGTTCCCGCCAGAGACGGGTTGAAATAGTTTCTGAGGGTCAAGAGCGTCGAAGCGCTCCAGCACCAAATCAAGTCCCATGCGTAAATCATCCGGCGTGATAGAGGTATAATGCTTGAGTTCCGGATGAACATGATGAAAGTATAAGACGAGGGGCCAGCCAGGGCTGGAACCCTGCGCTGGCTGGTTCTCTAGACTGATGTCATCAATTTCAATCATCAGCCAACGGGGCTTTCCGCGATCCCTGCTCGCTCGATATAACAAACAATTGCATTCAAAAGCTCCTCGATATCGACTTGCGAAAAGTGTTCATGACTGAATTTCACCGAAATTTGGAGTGAATTTCCGATTATGTCGCCTTCGAACATCAGAAGGTATCGCTCTTCCTGGTGCGGTGAGCGGTTCCTTCCGAAGCTCTCCTTGGCCTCACTGAATACACGAAGTGAATCTCGCTCGAGTCGCAGAAGGTGGCCACGAAAGTTGAGCCGTACTCTCGAGTTGGGCACCTGCATAAGTTGGCTGCGTGTCGTAGCATCCGGCGAGAAAAAGCGAAGAGCATCAAAGCCAAACGGCCGGGGTGGCGCTGCCAGCGGCCCACTCAGCGCCTCCTGCATATCTGCGATGGTCGGCTCGCACGGGGAGAGCCGAGTCGGAAAAGTTGCTTGGAAATAGCCGGCTGCCGCCGTCACTTCCAAATCCTGACTCCAATCTCGGGAGTGGGCGTATACATCGATCTGTTGCAGCTTTCTTTCCGTCCATGCCGACAGTCCATGGACAATCCCGAGCAGAGTAACGTCCTTGGGGTAAATGCCATGCCGGGGCAGGTCTTTGAGTACACGTCCTGCCGCCTCACCCTCGAGGTTTCGAGTAAGTGTCACCAGCGAAGAAAGGATTGGGTTCTGCCTTGTTGCTCTCAGCGACGGCTTAAGTTCGTCTACGTCATCATTCAATAACGCCAACCAAGAACTTGCATCCAGTTCTGCTTGAGGTGTGGTTACCCATTGACGAACGGCAGCCGAGTATTCGCTAACGGGACTCGCATTCACGTTGTCTGGAAGGACACGATCTTCAAGTGAATATTTGGATATAAGTTCAAGGTCATCGGTGAGGTTGGTCATGGAAAGTCCGTCGACAAATAGGTGATGTACGGCGATAAAGAGCCAAGTCTTTCTCCCGTGATACAAGAGACTCAGGCGCCAGGTCGGGCCTCTCTCGATGTTGATAGCAGCGGCAATTTGTTGGCATGCGTCCCGCACCTGTCCTGGATCGTCTGACGGGAGTTCACGGGAGCTAATCACAGACAACCCGTCATAGGTAATGCGTCGCAATGCGCTGGTCTGTCTGTCGAGGACCAAGTTGAGTGATTCATGCCGGGAGGACAAGAGCCGACCCATCGACTGAAGATCTGCGTCACGGAGACCGGCTGGCACTTCGAACAGCGCGGCCAACCAAAAGTGGTTAGGATCTACGATTTCCCCCGCACTCAGCCATCGAGCCTGGGCGGGAAGCAGCGGAACAGCAGACTGTACTAACTTCGGTGCAACAGGAAGCTCGGTTGAACCCAGCCCCACGATCCCGGCGGCCATGGCGGAACTTGTCCGCTTGGAATGCACTGTTTTCGTGTCAAGGTGGAGGCCGAACGCGCGGGCAGCTGCCACTAGTCGCATGGCCAGGAGAGAATCAGCACCGTAGTCAAAGATGTCATCGTCAGCGCTGACTTCAACCCCAAGCAAGTCACTGACGATTCGCCGAATACTATCCCTGATTTCGTGCTGAGCCACTGGGGTACTCGATTGAAGGGTTTCAGCAAAACGTCGTTCTGCTGAAACAGAATCCGCAAGGGCACGTCGATCAACTTTCCCACCCGGAGTCACCGGGAAAATGTCCACGAAATCGATCGTCAATGGCACGGCGTACGCTGGCAGGACCTCGTGGCAACGGGCAAGGATGTCTTGGACGGATGCAGTCGCTTCCGGCCGAACTATCACCGCCGCATGCATTTCGTTTCCGCCGTATTCAGTCGCTGTGACGAAGGCGGCCGCGTCAAGCACACCTGCCCCTTGGCGTAGTGCGTACTCGACGTCGCCGAGTTCAACACGGTGTCCCCGAATCTTTATCTGACCGTCCCGACGTCCTACGAACTCGAGCGCGCGGTTCGCGCGACGTCGAACTATGTCACCTGTGATGTATGCACGATTGCCATGAACCGAGGTAAAAGGCCCGTCTTCACCTGGTGAGGCCCCGAGATATCCACTGGACATGATGTCGCTGATAATCCAAAGCTCACCTTCGTCTGAATTGGCTATATCCGGCACAACCAAAAGTTCTCTGGATCCGACAGGTTCACCCAGCGGCAAACCGGTTCCTTCTTGAGGCAGTTCCATGGCCGATTCAACCGTGTAGGCACTCACAGTGATTACACATTCAGTCGGGCCGTACCCGTTGACCAGCTTCGCTTCTCTGAAAGCTGAATTGAAGTGTGCATGCGCGTCTTGGAGGCTGGCTGACTCCCCGCCAATGACAACGGTACGGACATGAAGTCGAGGAGGTTTCAACTCGCCTTCCATTACTCTGCATGCAACCCTCCAATAAGCAGTTGGAAGCTGAAGCACCGTAACGTCTTTCTGCTCGCAAAGATGAAGCAGCTCCTCGGGCGTGGGAGCGGGGCCCTCCGCTCGGAAGGCGAGAGAGCCACCCACGCCCAAGGTGGGCCACACCTCCTCCATGGCTACATCGAAGCTTGGGCTGGCAAACTGAAGAACGCGATCATTGCCGGCCAAACCCAACAAGTCCGCCCAAGCCCTGCAGTGCTCAGCGAGAGCCTGGTGCGCTACGCACACGCCTTTCGGCCTGCCCGTAGAGCCTGAGGTGAAGATAACGTAAGCCTCATCAGATTGGCTCATACTGTGCCATTCGGGTTCTTCCAGGCCTTCGGGCACGTCCGGCGGATTGAGATCAATGCAGACTTGCGGTAGCGAAGTGGTCCTAAGCTTGCCATGTGGCTCATCCGCCACGAGGATCGCTTGAGGCATGGCGTCGTCGATCATGCCATGAATTCGTTGTTCCGGCATGTCGGGATCAACCGGGACGACAGAGAAGCCAGCCATCCAGGCGGCAAGCGTTCCAATCGCCGCTTTCGGGCCATGTTTCGCCACCAACAGCACTCGTTTGCCCGTACTTGAAGCTATCGGTCGAGGCAACGCTCGCGAGTGCATCAATGCAGTTGACCAGACCTCTTTTCGGGTGAAGGAGATATCTCCAAAGACGAATGAGATTGCATCGGGGTCGGCGTCAACAGTTTGTCGAAACGAAGTCACCACGTCCACCGAACATTGCGGTGCTGGAGGACAAGACACTCTCTTCGATGACTCAGACAATTGCAAGTCCTGCTACGAGCATCTTGCTCTTTTCCACATGCTGACCACTGAGACCCTCCACCGTGTGTGGGCGGACACGCGCATAAGCCCAACGCCGAGTAACAGTGGACGCCCTGCGATCGCCGAGTTGCTCATCGGTTATGGCCTTCTCCGTCATGACCGCGCAGGTGTGAAGTGAACTCAACGGATCGAGTATCCACGCTAGCCCGGCTTCGACATGCAACCCGACATCCCGGAAGTCGTCGCGTACGCAACTCTCAACGGCAGCAGCGGTCTCTTCAATGCTTCGAATGACTGGGGCTAGATAAGCAGAGCTCTTCGCTGCTGAAATTGAGTTCAGGGCGTCGGCCAATATCGCTGCTGTTCCCTGTCCAAGTGCTGCGCCTGCTGCAAGAGCATCATCCTCTTCAATCCATCCCGTGGGCGACCAGCGGGGAGACGTCTCGCCGACCAGCAGCTGAAGATCAACGCTGACCTTGGAGACATCCCTGTAAACTCGCCATCTGCTCATTGCTGCAAGGAGGATTTCCGCTGGAGAATCCAGCGCACTGTAAGGACTGGAAACATGCGATATGGCTGCGGCGGCGGCCTCCAGCGTGACTTGCTGATCAGCCAATCGTTCAACTAGGTAACCAGAGCAGCTTGGTTCCGCTGCTGCCTGAGCAGCCGCAATCCACAGCCGTTCCAGACCCTCGAACGAAATATCCCCCAACTCCCTGTTACCGGCGGTGGCCCACCCTGAAATGGGCGTCATCGCGTAGCAGGCTCCAAAAACTCAAGCCGATTGCCCTGCGGGTCATTTGCATAAAATCGTCTCATCCCCGGGAAGTTGCTATCCCAAGTGACTTCCACTCCGTGGTCGCTAAACCGGGCAGCGAGCTCATCGAGTTCGCTGATAAGTATCCCAGGGTGTGCTTTGCGAGCTGGGTGGAAATCTTCTTCTACGCCCAGATGAACTTCGAATCCACCTCCCCGGAACCAGCATCCACCGCGGGCCGCCAGCACTGGCGGCTTTTCCAGTTCAGTCAGCCCTAAGATGCCGACCCAAAAGTTGCGACATTCCTCTTCGGTACCGGGCGCGATTGCCAATTGGACATGGTGAAGCCCTTGGAAAGTGTTATCGACACGATAGGTCATAGGATATTCCCCGTCTAGTAAGGCTGATTAATATCTGGTAAGGCTGATTGACGAATACTATACGCTGAACAAAATAGCAGATTGGAAGTGGGTACGATGCCTGACACTTGCGTGGACGTATCAGATTTGGTTCTTGTGGTCGGTGACCAGTCTCTGGGACACGGGGCCACGTTCAGCCTGGCGCAGGGAGAGATCCTTGAGCTTTGGGGAGGGACCGAGCGGGAGCGGGAGAATCTCGCGGACGTCTTTGGGGGAACAAGAAAGGCCACATATGGAGCTTTCGGCTGCCATATCTGCGGAACTTCGCCGCGTGCAGGCTCTCGTCCACGAACGCCTGATTGTTGGAGGCGAGAAGAAGATGATACGCGGAATACAACCCATGCTGTGGTGCTCAGGGCCGATTTTGAAAAGCCCGAATCTGCTGGTCAGCTCGCCGGAAAATACTCATCCGAAGGTTCCTCAGTCATCGTTTTGACCCCATACCAATGTTTGAAGAACGCCTCCCTGGCGCTCCAACTTAGAACGGCTCTCGTCTCAGAACCCCGAAGGAAGCTCCATGGCCACTAATACTCAAAAGACAGTTTGCATTGTTCCTGATGACCTAATTTCCAGGGTGGCTAAAACGTTGCAAACCGCCGGCATGTCCTCTGGCGATTCCGATATCGTGGCGCGCGTACTCGTTGACGCCAGCGTTCGTGGACACCACTCGCATGGAGTTGAACTCCTGCCGATGTATCTCGATCGGATTAGATCCGGTGGTATTAGTCTCTCGTCAACGCCTCACTGGATCGGATCCAACGAGGGAGTCGTTTCCATTTTAGATGCGTCTGGAGGCCCGGGTCAGGTTGCCATGTCCAAAGCAGTTGACCACGCACTGTCCCGCGCACTCATCCATGGCGCTGCGGTAGTTGGAGTTCGGGGAAACAACCATATTGGAATGCTGGCTGCATATCGCCATGCATTCGTCGATAACGATGCCACCGGACTGCTGCTCAACATTTCCGGCCCCAGTGTCGCCGCTCCCGGTGCCCAACGGGCTACGTTGGGCAACGGGGCCGTTTGCCTGATTTCGTCGATCCCCGACGCTGAGCCTTTCGTCGCAGATTTTGCGACGGGAACTGTCGCCGCCGGAAAGATTCGGCATCTTGTCAATACTGGTGAATCAGTTCCGCCAGGGTGGCTGTTGGACAAGGACGGGAAGCCAAGCGCAGTCCCGCAAGATCTCGATAATGGCGGCTCCGTGCCCGTTTTCGGTGGATATAAAGGTCTTTGCGTTGCCTTGATCGTTGAAGTACTTGCCGGCATTCTCGCTGGCGACACGATCAGTCCGCGCGTCAATAAACAGCGCCAGCAGCCATCACTGCCCATGGGCTGCTCACAATTTATACTGGCTTTGGACCATAAGGCGTTTCCGACGGGAGATCGAGGACTCCTTCTTGGGAACCTGAAGAGGGTCATCGAAGATGCCTATGACTTCTTGCCTGAAACGTACTTCCCGGAGCAAATGGAACTCAGAAACACGACTGCGGCACTGGCTGAAGGTATACCTGTTCCAGGCTCATTGCTGGAAGTTCTCAAACCATGAACCAAATGACGCGCACCGGCAGCGAGGTCGGTGTTGCCGTCGTCGGGGCCGGCCATGCGGGGCGCCAACACGTGCAAGCCGTTTCACAAGCCAAGGACATCTCGTTGGTCGGCTACTTTGATCCGGCTGTCGATGCGGCATTCCCCGCCGAACACCGCTTTTCCGAATTTACCGAAATCCTTGAGGATAAGCGCGTGGATATTGTCTCCTTTTGCTCGCCTCCGGGAACTCGGGCTGATGATATACGCCAAACCCTTGACGCAGGCAAGGCAATCCTTCTGGAGAAGCCGCCAGCCGCAAGCCTGGAGGAATTTGACGCCATCACGGCTTGGGTCGCAGAGGCGGGGGTTCCGGCAGGGGTCATGCTCCAACACCGCTTCCTGCTTCCGCCGGCTTCGCGAATTCCGCCGCTCGCGCACGAAGGCATCGGGCTGGTCGAAGTTTCCCGACCACGACCGGCCGACCGCTACCGAGACCTCTCATGGCGCTCTGATCCACGCCTAGCATTAGGAGGAATCACCGCCCACCTGGGAATTCACTATCTCGACTTGGCATGCTCTGTTCTCGGCGAAGCATCGGAGGTGCATATCGACGCTCTCGACACTGTTGGACGCAGCATAGATGTCCGCGTACGAGGGCGGGTCACCTTTGACACGGGTGCGGAGTTATCGTTCTTTGTCACTGCCACCTCAATGCAGCGGAGTGAACGCGTAGCCATCTTCGCACCGCACTGGGCAATGACGGTCACTGACGGGAGGGTCGAGATCGCTGGAGCTCAACTGCCAGTGCCGCGTGCAGAGTTTGTAGAGCATCTTCGAGTATCGGTATATCGAGACATGCTCGCAGCGATACAAGCGGGTCGACAACCCGAAGTATCAGCTCTCAGCAAGGCTCGATCGGTCATGGTCATCCTGGAGGCGATCCGGAAAGCTGCTAACCATGGATAGACCGTTTTCACTGGTCCAACCCAGCGTTGGCTTTTCTTCCGGATCATTTCCGGATATGAGCGGTCCAGAAGCATCAATAATGGTGCGGCAGCTGGGCGGTTCCGTTGTGGATCTGCGTGCCGGCAAGGGTCACAGGTGGGAAAGTGCCGGCATCAGACCATTCGTTGACAATGGCATTCCCGTGGCTTTCATCGGACTGAGCGCTGTGCTGGGCAGGGACACACATCCCGAGGTCAGGGTCCGACATCGCACCGCTCTATCTTGGGGTCTGCCCGTCAAAGTATTTTGCATGGACGGAGCCATGCTTAGCACGCACCAGGCCGCGACCAGTGCGTTGCTGGACTTCCTGATCGATGCCGTGGGAGATCCGCGTAAAATCTTGGTCGAGACTCATGATGGCTTTGCATCTGTCAATGAGCTCCTTTTACTGGCACAGAACCATAATGTGGGGATACTTCTTGACTCACTTGGACTGAGTCGTATCAGCAGGAATCCCATGGAAGATCTGACGCGACTTTCAACCTACATTGATGCCGTACAGGTAAAGGGTTTTGACCATAGTTCACCACATGCGAACGAGCATCGTCCGATGGAATCCAATGACCAGTTCCACCATGAACTGTTTGCTAGAGCAGGACCTATTAGCACAGTGACTATCGAGTCACGGGCAGGAACGTTGGAATCTGATCTCCGAGTCGTGCAGGATCTACTGCAAATCAGACGGGAATATGTATGAAGTTGGCAATTATAGGTGACGAAATCAGCCAGGATCTCAACGAAGTGCTTTCGACTATGGCTGAACGAGGATTCACCGGTCTGGAACTCCGATCTGTCTGGGACACGCCACCGCATCTTCTTAGCGATGAGCAGATCGACCGGATAGGTCGAGACTGTAGAGCCGCGGGAGTCCAGATCATCGGAGTTGATTCACCTGTGGGCAAGAGGTCAGTCGAACTCACCGTGGGCGACATCGCTGAAGAGCGACAGAGATTGCAGCGTGCCATCGATACCGCTGTAGCTCTAGATGCGGCATTTGTTCGATGTTTCACTTTTTACCGCGAGAAGCTTCCCCAACCAGAGCATGCAGCAAACTCTTTTGCAAAAGTCAGTAGTGGCATCGACTTCAGAAATCGAAGAGTTCTGATTGAAACCGGAATGCGGACCAATACGCCAACAATTGCTACCCTCCTTCAATTCCTTGAAAAACTTGAACGGAGCGATCTTGGTATTCTATGGGATCCGGGAAACTCTCTATACAGCGGCATGGAGAAACAGCCTTTTCCCAAAGACTGGGAACTTGGCAAGCACAAAATTGAGCACATTCATGTCAAAGACCCAGACGGAGGCCGAGAATACGTGCGATTGGGCGACGGCGACATCGGATGGCAATCGGTCATAGAAAAACTTGCAGCAGAAGGCTACGAAGGATGGCTTTCGCTGGAGACGCACTGGCGCTCCAACCGTATTCTGACCCAAGACATCCGTGACGAGCCTTGGGGACAGTCCTTCTCCGAGGGTGGCAAAGGTGCCAGCTCGGAGTGTATGCAGATCCTGGCCCGGATGGTCGAGTTCGCCTCAGGTCGTTCATCATGAAAGCCCCCCTACTGCTACTAGGTAGTCAACGCTCCGGAACAACTGCTTTAGGCTCCGTACTCGCGGACGCTTACGACTCGTCAAACGGAATTTTCACCGCTAATGGCAAACTTCCGTACTACCTTTGTCGATGGATAACCGACCGGGACATAGAAGCACGGCATTTGCGAGTTGATGAGATCCTTTACTCCATCCGCCGAAAGACCCCGATAGGCCCCCGGGCAGGCGAATGGGTGCTACGCGTAGAGTCAGCCCTGCGCGAGGTGGCCTCTCTCGTAGCAAATGGGCAATGGTCAAGTGGGGCTCTGGCCCTCCGACGGGAAGTGATAGTAAGGACCTATCGCGGATGTGACCGGTGGGGAGACAAGTACAACGAGTACCTCTTGGACTTGGCTGATGTCTTGGAGATGCTGCCAGAAGCACGGATCATCATGCTGTTTAGGCACCCGGAGGCCGTGGCATCTTCAATGCTCAGCTGGTCGGGCGACAGGCCGTGGCGCCCAACCAGCCGCGAAGGCTGCTGGGAAAAATGGCGATACTGGAATCAACAGTGGTTGGATTTATCGGACACAGTTCCGCCGACGAGACGAATGGTGGTTGAATACACAACCGTCTGTGACTCCCCCCAAACTCAGTCCGAGCTGGCCGACTTCGCGGAAATCCCAGTGTCACTTCTCAGGACAAGACTCCGGAGTGTGCGTCCGACTGCAGGCATCGACATCCCGAAGTCCTTGGTTCAAACGTGGGATTCCTTGGTAGCTATGACTGCCGACCGCCCGTGACAATCGTCCACCGAAGCTGTGCCAGTGCACCCTTGGCAAGTTCATAGGCTTCTTTGCTCGTTTCACCACGAGCCCTCACCCATGCCAGCCTGCTTCTACTGTCAGTGGTCAATTTCAGTGTGTCGCCAACTTCGGCCAGCATTTCCACCTTTCGAACACCTTCGAGCTCCAGGACTTTTTCCATCCCTTGGATAGCCTCAAGTTCACCGCTGGCGGGGACCAAGGAATAGGCAATCGCTTCGTAGGAGGCCGGATTCTCGAGCAACGCTGAGTCCAGTTCCTCGAGGACAGGGATGCCCACGCTTTGCCTTGCAGAAGCCAGGACAAGGTCCACCCCCAGGGCATCCTTGACCATCTCAGGTATCTCATCGCCGGCGGGACGCAGGTGCAGCTCGACAATGTGGGCAGTGCCTGTCCGGGGGGCAAAAATTACCTCAGTGTGCGTGATCCCGTCCTCCACACCCAGTGCGTCCAGGCAGCTCTTCACGAGCTGGGTTATGGCCTCTTCGATGTCCGGATCAAGTTTGGCCGGAAGGACGTGCCCGACCTCCACGAACGACTCAGGATCCTTGAATTTCTGAACGATACAAAAGATGCGATGAGTGCCCATTTCCGAAAAGGCCTCAACACTGTACTCATCTCCCTCGATGAACTGCTCCATTAGAACCCTCGGTTCATCGAGCCCCTTCGTGGCCGCAATGCACGCCTTCAACCCCATCCTCAATTCCGTTGAGTCCGCAGCCTTGAATATGCCCAGGCTGGCTACGCCGCGGACGGGCTTGATAATCAACGGATAACCCAGCTTCTTGGATGCCTCCACGACCGAGGCGTCGTCCACTGCTTCGACCGCCCTCGTACTATCTACACCGGTGGCAGACAGCACTTGCCGCATGGCGTGCTTATCGTGAACGAATCGGACCGTATCCGGCGATGGAGCACGCAGCTTCAAAGCTGCACCAATAGCGGCGGCCTTGTCTTGATCTTTCTCACTGTACGTCGCCACGTAGTCGATGGGGTCGAAACTATGAATCCACTCAGCAGCGTCTACCCACTCTTCCGGAGAGCTGTCGTCGCGGAACACCATTGTGCGCTCACTGTCATCGATTGTCCGCACACGCGGTAGCACCTCGGCACGGCAAAAGACGGAAAGCTTCAGCCCAGGCTTGGCCTCAAGTGCCAATGCGGGAACCTCTCTGCCGCCCCCAATAACCAGCAGATGTTGAGTGTTTGTCATCCCTAAAACCTCCGATTTGACTACTGTGTGACCTCACGGTCAATTATTTGTACTACTCTAAAGGCTTACCGGACCAAGTGAATGGACTAGGAGATGAAGTGACACGAATTTTGGCATTAGGCGGTAAGCCAAGACTGCTGGCTAAGGCCGCCACCCTCGGCATTGAAGTGGTGCAATTCGTGAAACCTTCTCAGGTTGATGATGCTGCATGGTCAGTTTGCAGTGAGGTTCATATCGTTGACTTTCAGAACCCCGTACAAGCACTCAATCTCGCTCGGGACTTGCACGAAGATAACCCGTTCACACGTGTTATGACCCAGACCGAATCTGCTCAGCAAATGGCCGCCTTTATCGGCCAGGAGCTCGGCCTGCGTGGAAACGGGTTCGCGTGCGTGGATTTACTCCACAATAAGTTCCTGCTGCGGCAAAAACTCAATGAACTGGGTCTGGGGGTTGTTGCGGCTTCAATTGTGGACAGTCGCTCGGCATTGGAAGACTTCTTCTCGCAGCACGGACCTCTCGTGATGAAGCCCCGCAACGGCTCTGGAAGCTTGGGGGTACGCTTTGTTGATTCGGCTGAAGATCTGGGTGAAGTCTGGGAGTGGGCGGAGGCCTTTGGCCTGGAGAATCCTCTGGTCGAAGAGAGGCTGCGAGGAACGGAAATCAGCGTCGAATCCTTCTCTTCAGCCGGCGTTCATCATGTCTTGGCCATGACCGGCAAGGACACCGCTGGTGGCACGGTCGAGTTAGGACACGTAGTTCCGTTCATTCCAGAAACTGCTCAGCCCGTGGTCGTTCTCGTCAGCGCGATGCTGGACGCGGCAGGATTCGTAGAGGGGGCGGCTCACACAGAGTTGGTGCTAACCGCTTCAGGACCTCGAATAATCGAGTCACATGCTCGCCGAGGTGGAGATCGGATCAACGATTTGGTTCAAATCGCCCACGGAGTTGACATCGAGGAACTTAGTTTCCGGCTTGCTTTGGACCACGAGGTCCGACCGGAAACCAAAAATCTCGGCGCTGCTGCCATAAGGTATTTGGTCGCCGAACCCGGGATCGTAGAGGCGGTCCACGGGTTCGACGAGTGTGAAGCTTCCGATGGCGTCGTGGAAGCTTCAATCCAAGTCTCGGTCGGGGACCGAGTTCACCCCTTACGTTGGTCCGAAGATCGCATCGGCTGGGTCCTGGCGCGAGGGGCGTCTCCCGGAGAGGCGATGCGAGCGGCAGAAGCTGCACTTGCTCGAATCCAGATCAAGACCCGCAAGGACGACTATCAGGTAGACGACACTCTCGGGAGCCTGCTGGCAGGTGTCGACGAAGTACTCGACTCATTTGCAAGCTCCGGTCCGGCCGCTTCGCACGATGATTGATGCAAAGAAAGGTGTGGTTGAAACCTTGTGGGCGGACCCGGTCCGACGCATCCTTTCCCTTAATTCGCTGATTAGCTCGTTCGGTAGCGGACTATTTCTTGCCGGCAGCGTCATATATTTTGTCAAAATTGTAGGCTTCGCTGAAGCCCAGGTCGGCATTGCACTGTCTTTGGCAGCACTGGTGGGCTTCTTGACGACTGTCCCAATTGGGCACATCGCCGAACGCTTTGGACTTCGACGAACACTCGTCGTTATCGCCGTGTACCGCGGCGTCGGCTACTTGTTTTATCTACTTATAACTGAATACTGGCAGTTCCTCGTAGTCGCTTGCCTACTCTATATCGCCGACCGGGGAGGTCCAGCGATAAATCAATCAATGGTTGCTGCCATCATGCCGAGCCAGATCATGACTCGCACGATGGGCTTGATCCGCAGCATTCGCAATGCAGGGCTCACCCTCGGATTCCTTATGGCAGGATTGGCCATCCAGTCCAACTCAGAATTCGCGTTTCGCCTGCTCATCGTAGGAAACGCCCTCAGCTTCTTCATCAGCGCGTTCCTCATCCGGCGCCTTCCGAACCCTCCCGCACCTCGGACGGAGGGGGCGACTCCAACAAGGAATAAGCAGCCATGGCGCAACCCCAGGCTAGTTGGCCTGACACTGATAAACGGCCCCCTCTACCTGCATGACACTCTCTTCATGATCGTCCTACCGTTGTGGATTGTCAGCAACACCCAGGCACCCCTATGGTCTGTCACTATTATGCTTACGCTCAATACCATTCTGGCCGTGACTTTTCAGGTACGCGCGACGAGTTATGCCGACACCTACGGCAAAGCCCGCTGGGCATTGCCAATATCAGGCGTGGCTCTAGCAGCCGCCTGTGCCGCATACAGTGGAAGTGGTCTTGACATTGGCGGGACCAACTCTTTCGTCCTCCTACTTCTCGGCACTCTCCTAATCACTGTCTCGGAGTTACTCCATAGTGCCGCCGGGTGGCAGCTGTCGTTCGAACTTTCTCCCAAGGAAAGCAGGACACCGCATTTGGCATTCTTCGGCCTTTCGTTCTCAGCTGAAGAAATAGCCGGACCCGCACTTGCAATGTATCTGCTGGTAGCGGCTGGTAACTCAAGCTGGCTGATCATTGGCGGATTCGTTCTCCTTGTCTCTCTGATTAGCCCTCTCATTATTCGAGCCGAGCCTAAGAAGGATCACGTTATCACCAACTCCGTGTCGGGCTAGACGCCGGAGAAGTGATCAATGGAAATGTTTTTCCAATGGAATCTGGCATGGGAAATAGAATGCTGCGTCACAACCAAATTTGTTAACGTACACACGCACTAGCATGGGACTGATAATGGAAACGGTAGTCGTTATCGGGCAGGGATATGTTGGCCTGCCGTTGGCACTTGCGGCAAGCAAAGCAGGGTTCAAAGTCGTAGGCCTGGACTTGAATTCTTCGCTGGTCGATGATCTAAATCGGGGAGTTTCGCACATTGACGACATAAGTAATAGTCAAATGCAACACGGCCTTGATCATCACTACTACGCAACGACCGATCCGCGGACTATCAGCGAGGCCGATGTAGTGGTAGTTTGCGTGCCCACTCCCCTGGACGACGACGGCCGCCCGGACCTCGCGTCTGTGATTTCCGCGGGAAGGACAATTGGGAAGTATGCAAAAGCTGAAACTTTGTGCATCCTCGAATCGACCACCTACCCAGGCACCACAGAGGAAATCTTCGCACCGCTTGTCACCTCTGATATTCGACGTATCGGTCAGGATATCTTCATAGCCTATTCGCCCGAGCGCGTGGACCCGGGCAACCAGACTTACAACATAACCAACACACCTAAGATTGTAGGTGGGATGACCGATCGGTGCTCACAACGTGCGATTCAGTTCTACGAGCGCTTCATCTCACCTGTTGTGACCACTCACGGATGTCGCGAAGCGGAAATGGCAAAGCTCATTGAGAACACTTTTCGTCATGTGAATATTGCTCTCGTCAATGAGATGTTGCGGTTCTGCAATGAGTTGGATATCGACGTATGGGATGCATTGGATGCAGCCGCCACAAAGCCCTTTGGGTATATGCCCTTCCGTCCAGGACCTGGTGTGGGCGGACATTGCATTCCAGTCGACCCGTCCTATCTTTCTCACCGTATCAAGGCAAAACTCGGGTACCCCTTCAAGATGGTGGAAACCGCTGAAGAAATAAACCAAGCGGCTCCAACATATGTGGCTTCCCGAATCTGGCAGCGACTCAATGCTGAGAAGACTGCGCTGAATGGGGCGTCCGTACTACTCCTAGGCGTCACCTACAAGGCTAATATTTCGGATGTCAGGGAGAGCCCAGCCTTGCCCATTGCCAGCAAGCTACATTCATGGAATGCCAACGTCATGTATCACGACCCCTTCATTCCTGTCTGGGATTTCGGCAATGAGGGCTTCATCTTGGAACGTGTCGTCGACCCCTACGCAGCAGCCCGGGAAGCCGACATTGTCGTCCTCCTCCAGAATCACGCAGAGTACGATCTCAACAGATTTTCCCGATGCGGGACACCCTTGCTGGATACCCGGGGGTTGCTCCCACGGTCCCCCACCGTCGAACGTCTCTGAGATAGGTCGAAGGACGGAGAGATTTGGTCCAGGGCCCTACCTTCTCCAGGAAGTCTAGGTCTGGCTGCTACGCTCTTTGCCAAATTCGGAACGGGGGTCGGACCTAGCGGCTGCTTCCCGCCAGCAAGCCCCGGCGCTGCAGCAAACGCTTTTCAATGGGCCCGAACACCAGGAGCTCGATCAAGATGCCCACGAACAGGATCAGCAGGATCGCGGACATCACAATGGTCATATCGGAGAGCAAACGGCCCTGATCCAGCAACGAGCCCAGCCCGAACCCGATGGTTCCGCCCACTGCAATGATTTCCGCGGCCATGAGGGACCGCCACGAGAAAGCCCACCCCTGCTTCAAACCGCCGATGTAACCCGGAAGCGCGGCGGGCAGGACAATCTGGAGCGCCATCTGAAGCCGGTTCGCGCCAAGGACTGTGCCCACGCTGCGGTACTGCGGCGGGATCTGGTCCACGCCGGAGATCAGCCCGTTGATGATGGACGGAATGGCGCCCATGAACACCACGAAGTAGACGGTGGCGTCGGTCAGGCCGAACCAGATGATCGCGGCAGGAACCCACGCCACGGAAGGGAGCACCTGCAACCCCGAAATGAGCGGCCCGAACGCGCGGCGCAAGGGAGCTACCTGAGCCAGGATCAACCCCACGGGAGTAGCGATGACTACGGAGATCAGAAAGCCGATCACACCACGTTGCAGCGATGTCCATACCGCTTCCTGGACTTTGCCTTCACCCCACATCGACACGAACTGGGTGAGGACGTCAAGGGGCCCGGGAACGAGGTCGCGCCGTTTGAATTCAAGCGAAACGTAGAACTGCCACGCGAGGATCAGGACCACCAGCGCGGCAACGGGCAGCAGCACGCGCTTCCATTCGATACCGCGCTTGCGCCCGCTGTCCGACTGGAGGTTGTCCAGGCCGGCTTCAAGGTCCCGGAGTTCCGAGGCGTTGCCCTTCAGCGACGGCGAGGTGATGTGCTCTTTGGAATCTGTCACGGGAAGGGTCCGCTCTTCGGTGGTGATGGGGTTACTTGGCATGGCGGCGGATCTCCTCGCGAAGACGACGGGTAATGACACCGGTCAGCTCCCCGGCACGGCCGGCATCGGTACGGTGTTCCTCGGTGACGTCCCATTCGGCCACCACGCGGCCAGGACGCGAGGACAACAGCAGCACGCGCTGACCCAGTCGAACAGCTTCGCGCACATTGTGAGTGACGAACACGATGGTCCGGCCCGTTTCCTTCCAGATCCGCTCAAGCTCGTCATGAAGAAGGTCGCGGGTGATCGCATCGAGGGCAGCAAACGGCTCATCCATCAGCAGCAGTTGCCGGTCTTGAGCCAGGGAACGGGCCAACGCAACGCGCTGCCTCATGCCGCCGGACAGTTCGTGCGGACGCTTATCCCCAGCGCCGCCCAAGTGCACCAGTTCCAACAGCTCGGTGGCACGGGCACGACGGCTCGCCTTGGTGCTGGACTTGTCCGCCAACTGCAACGCCAACTCAATGTTGCCGCGCGCGGTCAGCCACGGGAACAGGGCCGCGTCCTGGAACATAAAGGCAGCGCCGTCGCTGGGTACTTCAAGAGCGCCCGACGTCGGCGGTTCCAGTCCCGCCATAATGTTCAGCAAGGTGGACTTACCGCAACCGGACGCACCGAGGAGGGCAACGAACTCGCCTTGAGCGATGGTGGCGTTGACGTCGTCCAGCACCGGGGCGCCGTCGCCGAAGCGCTTGCCCAGGTTCTCGAGTACGACTGGCATGGTCCCGTCCTTCGTGTTGATTGGTAGAGCTGATGCGGCCAAAGGCCGGTCCGCTCCCCCATGATTCGGAGGGAAGCGGACCAGCCTGTTACTGCTTAGTCCTGGCCAAGACCTGCTGCTGAGGTCTTCTTGCCTTCGACCTCGTTCAAGGTGCGGAGATCGAAGATGCCGTTGATGTCGGCCTGCTTGGTGGTGCCGGCCTTCACACCGTCTTCGAGCAGCTTGTTGTACGTCCCGGCCAGCGGGTCGGTGATGAACTTGATGTTCTGCAGAGCCCGTTCGATCACGTTCGCCGGAAGCGGCTTGCCTGCAGTGTCCTTGAGGACCGCGTTGATGGTGGTCGCCTTCTCCTCAGCCGAAGCCGCGTTGAGCCAGTTCACGGATTCCACATGGCCCTTCAGGAGTGCCTTCACAGTTTCCGGGTGCTCGGCCGCGAACTTCTTGTTCACGATCAGGATGGTGGTGGTGAAATCACCGTTCTCCCACAAATCCTTCTCATCCACCAGGACCTTGGCACCGGCTTCGAGCACCAGGCGGGAGGCCCAAGGCTCAGGCAACCACGCGCCGTCGAGCTTTCCATCCTGGAAGAGCTTCAGCGACTGGGCGTTCTCAGTGGGGTTGATGTTGACGTCACCGCTGCCATCAGTGTTGGTCTTGAAACCTTGATCGCCCAGCCAAGCGCGGAGGGCCACGTCCTGGGTTCCACCGAGCTGCGGGGAGCTGAGGATCTTGCCCTTGAGGTCCGCTGCGGAGTTGATCTCCGGGTTAACCACCAACTGCGCACCACCGGACGCTGCACCGGCGATGATGCTGATGGACTCGCCCTTGCTCTTGACGTAGGAGTTGATGGCCGGGTTCGGGCCGATGTACGTGGCGTCGATGGCGCCGGCGTTCAGGGCTTCGATCGCGGCGGGGCCGGCGTTGAAGACCTGCGTGCTGAGCTTGGTGTCACCCAGTTCCTTGGCGATCAAGCCATTGCTGGTGCCTACCAGCGCCGGGCCGTGAGTGACGTTGCTGAAGTAGCCGAGCTTGAGTTCAGCTGCAGGCGATGTGGTGGGGGCCGGTGCGGCCTGGTTGTTCTGCGACACAGCGGAAGCAACTGCGGCGCCTGCACCGATCAACAGCACAAGGCCGACGGCCAGGGCGATCTCAACAGTGCGGCGACGCTTGGGCTTGGGTGCGGTCTCACCGGCGACGATGCGGGTGGTGCCGGAATCAGGTTTCTGTGACTCGGGAGTGTTCGACATGAGGGTGGGTCCTTAGAAGATGTGGGATGCGAAGGGGGCGAAGATCAGGCCCCGTGACATCGCCCGTCGAGGGCAAGCAAGGACCATTCCGGAGAGGTCATGCCTTCACAGTAGGGACTGTCATATTTCCGCTTCAATCCCGTAGAAACCAAGGTTCACGCAGGTTCACGTGGCGTCATATTCGCCGCGAGGGCTTCAATGTCGCGCGGAGTTGTGCGGCAGCAGCCACCTATGAGGTGGGCGCCCCGGGACAGCCAATCAGCGGCGTTGCCGGCCAGGGTTCCGTTGCCCTGAACACCCTCCGATGGACCCCACGTCTTGGTCACGGCATCGTAGCTTTCACCGGAATTCGGGTAAGCCACCAGCGGCTTGTCGGAGGACTGTTGCAGAGTGCCCAGCGCGTCCGTCACCAGTTCCAGCGGCACACAATTAACCCCGACGGCGGCCACGCGCGGTTCCGCGCGCAACAGCGCAGCGACGTCCGCAAGGGGCGTTCCATCACTGATGTGGCCGCTGTCCCGCAGCGTAAACGTAAACCAGGATTCGACGTCGAACTCCGCCACGAGCGCCAAAAGCGCCTCCGCTTCGGCGAACGACGGCAGCGTCTCGCACGCCAGGAAATCCGCGCCGGCTTCCACCAGCGCCGCAATGCGCAGGCGGTGGAAGTCCCGGAATTCCGCGGCTGAAAGCGTGTAATCGCCGCGGTATTCAGAGCCATCGGCGAGGTAGGCGCCGTAGGGACCCACGGATCCGGCCACCAAAAGCGGCCCACGGACAGAACCCTCCGCCAAAGCTTCCTGGCGGGCTTCGTCGGCCAGCCGGACGCTCAACGCCACCAACTCCAACGACTCATCAACGGACAACCCGCGCCGCGCAAAACCCTGCGGGGTCGCCTGGTAGCTGGCCGTGATGGCTACGGACGCACCGGCGTCGAAGTAGTCGCGGTGGACCTGCTTGATCAGGTGCGGCTGTTCCAGCAGGACCTTGGCGGACCACAAGGCGTCTTCCAGGTCGCAGCCATGCGCCTCGAGTTCAGTGGCCAGGGCACCGTCCAGGACCAAGTCCTTGCCGGAGGCCAAGTAAGTGCTGAGCGTGGTGTTCTGTGGCATGGGTCCTTCCCAAAAAAGAAAACCGCAGCTTGTTCGAAATTCCCGCCGTACAACGTGAGGAGTCGCGAACAAGCTGCGGTTTTGTGACTACGTGTGACCCTAGATGACGTAACGTTCGTCTTCGTGGTCGCCCGGGTGGTCCTTGACCAAACCGGCGGCAAGGGTGTTGCCGTCGATGGGGTCGATCACCAGGAAGGCGCCGGTGCGGCGGTGGTGCAAGTAGTTCTCCAGCGGCAACGGAGCGGACAACCGGAGCTGCGCATGCCCGATGTCGTTGAGCTCAAGGTTGGACGCCGGCTCCACGTTGAACGTGGCCAGGTCCAGCTTGCCCGTGACATTGCGGACCAATGCCTGGACTGTGCGCGTACCGTGCTTCACCAGGACCTTCTGGCCTTCGCGGAGCGGTTTCGGCGAGAGCCAAGCCAGCGACGCATACAGATCTGCAGTGCTTTCGCGGACCGTACCGGCAGCGGCGATGGTGTCGCCGCGGGCGATGTCGATCTCGTCAGCCAGGCGAACAGCCACCGACTGCGGTGCTGCGGCCTCGTTCAACGACTGGCCGGCGAAGTCGATGCCGATCACCGTGGTGGTGCGAGGTTCGTGGCCCGGGCTGATGACACTTACTTCGTCCCCGACCTTCACGGAGCCCTCGGTGATCTGGCCGGCGTAGGCACGGTAATCGCGGTACGCCTCCACATCGAGCCCGGCAGCAACAGCGTCCGGCGCCAGGGCACCCTGCGGACGGATCACCAGCTGGACCGGGAAGCGGAAGCTCTCCAGTTCGGCCTCAAGCTCGTCAGCAGCCGGGAGGGTTTCGAGGACCTCCAGCAGTGCCGGGCCGGTGTACCACGGGGTGCGCTCGGAGCGGTCCACCACGTTGTCGCCATCAAGGGCAGACACCGGAACCACCAGCAGATCAGCCACGCCGTCGGAACCAAGTCCGAGCTCGCGGGCAACCTTCTGCACGTCCGTCTCGATGTCCCGGAACACCTGCTCGCTGAAGTCCACCAAGTCGATCTTGTTGACGGCCACGATCACGTGGGCAACACGCAGCAGCTGCAACACGGACAGGTGACGGCGGGTCTGCTCCAGCACACCCTTACGGGCGTCAATCAGTACGACGACGGCATCCGCAGTGGACGCGCCGGTCACCGTGTTCTTGGTGTACTGAACGTGGCCGGGGCAGTCCGCCAGGATGAAGCTGCGGCGGTCCGTGGCGAAATAGCGATAGGCCACATCGATGGTGATGCCTTGCTCACGCTCGGCACGCAGTCCGTCGGTCAGGAGGGCGAGGTCGATCCCGCCCTTCTCGCCGCCGAAGCCGCGGTCCGCAGAGGTGCGGGCAACGGCGTCGAGCGTGTCAGCAAGAATCGCCTTGGAATCGTGAAGGAGGCGGCCCACCAAAGTGGACTTGCCGTCGTCCACCGAGCCGGCAGTCGCGAAACGGAAGAGGGTGGTGGGCAGGGCTGTTTCCAGCCCGGCAGCCAATGTTTCGGTGCTCATTTAGAAGTAGCCGTCCTTCTTGCGGTCTTCCATGGCTGCCTCGGAGATGCGGTCATCTGCTCGGGTGGCGCCACGTTCGGTCAGGGTGGAGGCAGCGACTTCAACTACGACGTCGGCCACGGTGCGGGCATCAGATTCCACAGCACCGGTGCAGGACATGTCGCCTACCGTGCGGTAACGCACCAGCTTGGTGATGACGTCCTCGTTGGGCAGCGGCTGGGAAACTTCGCCCACAGCACGCCACATGCCGTCGCGGGCGAAAACTTCGCGCTCGTGGGCGTAGTAGAGGCCGGGGAGCTCGATGTTCTCGCGCTCGATGTAGCGCCAGATGTCCAGCTCGGTCCAGTTGCTGATGGGGAACGCGCGAACGTGCTGGCCCACCGTGTGGCGGCCGTTGTACAGGTTCCACAACTCGGGGCGCTGGTTGCGCGGATCCCACTGGCCGAACTCGTCACGGAGGCTGAGGATGCGCTCCTTGGCGCGGGCCTTGTCCTCATCGCGGCGGCCGCCGCCGAACACGGCGTCGAACTTGTTGCGCTGGATGGCGTCCAACAGCGGGACGGTCTGCAACGGGTTACGGGTGCCGTCGGCACGCTCGGCCAGCTCGCCGCGATCGATGAATTCCTGTACGGAACCGACAACGAGCTTCAGGCCGAGGCGTTCAACCGTGCGGTCGCGGAAGTCGATGACCTCCGGGAAGTTGTGGCCCGTATCCACGTGCAGGACGGGGAACGGAACCTTGCCCGGCCAGAACGCTTTGGTTGCCAGGTGCAGCATCACCACGGAGTCCTTGCCGCCGGAGAACAACAGCGCAGGCTTCTCGAACTCGGCAACAACTTCACGAATGATGTGAATAGCCTCGGACTCTAGGGTGTCCAAAGACGAAAGGCGAGTCGACTGCAGAGCCGAAGCAGCAGATGCCGCCCCGGGAGTGGCATCGGGCCTGTCGAAGCTGGACGCAATGCTGCTTGCAGCATTGCCGTCCAGCGAAGGGGCGGGGGCGGCATCTGCTGCGTAGGCGTCCGTTGTGATTTGGGTGCTCATGTGTGTAGTCCGCATTCTGTCTTGTCGGATCCTGCCCAGCGGCCGGCTCGGGGGTCTTCACCCGGGGCCACTTTGCGGGTGCAGGGCTGGCAGCCGATGGACGGGTAGCCCTGGCTCAGGAGGGGGTTGACGGGAAGGATGTTGTCCTCGGAGTACTCGATCAGCTGATCGAAGGTCCAGTCCACCATCGGGTTCACCTTGACCAGGCCGAAGCCCTCGTCCCAGGTGATCACCGGTGTGTTGGTGCGGGTGGGCCCCTCGTCGCGTCGGACACCGGTGAACCACACCTCGTAGCCGGCCAGTGAGCGGCGCAGCGGCTGGACCTTGCGGAGCGCGCAGCATTGGGCGGGGTCGCGGGCGAACAGGTCCTTGCCGAGCAGTCGGTCCTGCTGTTCCACCGTGGTTTCCGGGAGGACGTCCACCACGTTGACGCGCAGGTTCGCCGCAACTTCGTTGCGGGTCTCATACGTTTCCTTGAAGTGGTAGCCGGTTTCCAGGAACAAGACGTCGACGCCGGGGAGCTGGTCCGCGACCAAGGCCGGAAGGACGGCGTCGGCCATGGAGCAGGCGACTGTCACCGCGGGCAGCTCGAAGTTACGGGCCACCCAGGCGATGACGTCCCGGGCCGGGGCGTTCCAGCCGAGCTCGGCAGCTCCGGCCGCAGCCAGCGCTTTGAGCTCTTCGTGTGACCGAAGGGCGGGCCGTGCTGCCACACTGGCGAGGTTGGTAATGGTGACGGGATCTGTCATTGAAGATCTCCTTCATCTGCGGAGTGTGCCCACTCAGCGAAGGTCTGGCCCTCGGCGCCAACGGCGACGAACTTACGGACCACGCGCTCCACATAATCGGGCAGGTCTTCCACCGTGACCTTGAGGCCGCGGACGGTTCGTCCCAAACCGGCTTCCTCGCGCTCGTTGTTAGCCAGCCCGCCACCGAGGTGGACCTGGAAACCCGGGGTGGGGTCGCCGTCGGGCGTTGGCAGCATCATGCCCTTCAAGCCGATGTCCGCTGTCTGGATACGTGCGCAAGAGTTCGGGCAGCCGTTGATGTGGAGGGACAGTGCCGAGGGCAGCTGCTTGGTCTCCACGAGGTCGGCAAGGCGGCGCTCCAGCTCTGCGATGGCCGTTGCTGCAGTGACCTTGGTTTCAACGATTGCCAGCTTGCAGAACTCGATGCCCGTGCAGGCAATGGTTCCGCGGCGGAACACGGACGGACGGGCGGAGAGGCCCAAGGTGTCCAGCTCTGCGATGAGCGGCTCCACCTGCTCCTTGGCAACGTCCAGGATAACGAGCTTCTGGTGAGGAGTAGTGCGCAGGCGGTAGCTGCCATGCTTCTCCAGCGTGTCAGCCAGCGTGACCAGGGCCTCGCCGGATGTGCGTCCGACGGTGGGGGTGACGCCGATGAAGAACTTCCCGTCCTTCTGCTCGTGCACGCCGATGTGGTCGCCGGGAGCCGTGGGCTTGGGAGCGGCGGGGCCGTCCGGGAGCTTGAAGCCGAGGTACTCGTCTTCAAGGATTTGGCGGAACTTGGCCGGACCCCAGTCGTTCATGAGGAACTTCAGGCGGGCCTTGGTGCGCATGCGCCGGTAGCCGTAATCGCGGAAGATGCTGGTGACGCCGAGCCACACTTCAGCGGCCACGTCGGCGGAGACGAACACGCCAAGGCGTTCGGCCAAACGGGGGTTAGTGGACAAGCCGCCGCCAACCCAGAGGTCGTAGCCTGCACCGAGTTCGGGGTGGACGACGCCAACCAAGGCGAAGTCGTTGATCTCGTGCACAACGTCCTGGGACGGGTGGCCCGTGATGGCCGTCTTGTACTTGCGCGGCAGGTTGGCCAGCTCAGGGTCGCCGATGAAACGCTCGGCGAGCTCGTGGATCAGCGGCGTGGGGTCGATGATCTCGTCCTTGGCGATGCCCGCAACCGGGGAGCCGAGAATGACGCGGGGAACGTCACCGCAAGCTTCGGTGGTGGACAGTCCGATCGCCTCGAGGCGGCGCCAGATCTCCGGCACGTCCTCAACGCGGATCCAGTGCAGCTGGATGTTCTGGCGGTCCGTGAGGTCGGCCGAGCCGCGCGCGAAGTCCACGGAGATCTGGCCGATGACGCGAAGCTGTTCGGTGGTCAGCGCACCGCCGTCGATGCGGACGCGAAGCATGAAGTACTTGTCTTCGAGCTCGTGTGGTTCAAGCGTCGCGGTCTTGCCGCCGTCGATCCCTGGCTTGCGCTGGGTGTAAAGACCCCACCAGCGGAAACGGCCGTGGAGGTCGGTCCCTTCGATCGAGTCGAAGCCCTCTTTGGAGTAGACAGACTCAATGCGCTCCCGGACGTTCAGTCCGTTGTCGTCCTGCTTCCAGGTCTCGTTGGCGTTGAGGGGCGCGGTGCCGTCAACCTTCCACTGGCCGTGAGGCTTGGCGGCAGGGCGGGTGCGTGCTGGGCGCGAGGGGACTGCGGTGTCCGCGGACGCACCGGCTACAGCTGTATCTGTCATAACTCGACTGTAGGTCTGGCCAGTTTTCGCCAGCAAAGGTCCGGAAACGCGAAGTCACCTAGGGAAACATTTCGTCACGAACACGCCAGCGGCCTTGTCCGAAGGGCCTGTTTTGTGCAGGTCCGTTTGGCCCCATTTCCGCGTGAATAAAGCTTAGGAGAGCCTTTCCAACACTGCGTCGTAACGTTCCAGCGCGATCTCCGCCAACACAGGAGACGGCAGCAATGGAGCCGCAACAACGTCCGCGCCGGCCTTCGCCAGTTGGTCATGGAAATAGCCGGTAGCTAAGAGGTACGAGGCAATGAAGACCCGGCCGGTCCCACCGTCGGCGGCGAGCTCGGCACACAAGGAGGCGACGCCGTCGGGCACTGTTGGCTGGGCACTGGCGCCATAGGCGACGCGCACCTTGTTGGGCAGCAGCTCCCCAAGGAGTCGCGCCTGCTCTTCCGAGTCAACCGAGCCGTCCGGAAGTGACGATCCTGCGGCTGCCAGCAGCACGCCGTCGTTCTCGGTCAGACCGACTGCACGCAGGTGGGTGGCCAACAACTCAGCCAGCCGCCGATCCGGACCCAACGGCCTGGCGGCAACTACCTCGGGGCGGCTGTTGATGGCTTTGGGCACGTCCACCTTGATGTGGAAGCCGGTAGAGAGCAAAAGCGGTACGACGACGGCGGCAGTCCCCTCGGGCAGGCCCTCCACCACGCCGCCCAACTCGGGTTCCTGGACGTCAACGTACGCTTCAACCACGCGCAAACCGGGGCGGAGAGTTTCAATTTCAGCCATCACGCGTCGGATGGCAGCCTGGCCTTCGGCGTTGCGGGTTCCGTGGGCGCACGCGATCAAAACGGGGCTGTTCATGGGAGCTAGCGTAACGTTGAGCCCGCATCTGTTGTGAAGCACGTTAAGAAAGAACCAGTCCACTTGATTTCCTTTGACATTGTTCTTCTTTGGCTTGACCTCATCGGCGTGTTCTTTTTTGCTGTGTCGGGCTCGTTGTTGGCCGCCCGGAAGCAGTTCGACTTTGTTGGGTCGGTGCTGCTCGCTTCCATCGCGGCGCTGGGCGGTGGGGTGATCCGCGACATCGTGATCAACGCCGGCCCCCCGATCGCCTTCACGAATCCTGCCTATCTGGCCCCGCCCGTGCTGGCTGCCTTGCTGGTTTACTACCTTTTCTCGTCAGTGCAGCGTTTCACGTCCCTTTTGACGCTGTTCGACGCCGGCGGATTGGCGTTGTTTTGCATTACCGGCACCCTGAAGGCCATCAGTGCGGGCATGAACCCGGTGGCTGCGATCCTCCTGGGAGTCACCACGGGAGTGGGCGGCGGCCTGCTCCGTGACATCACCGCCAACGAAATCCCAACCCTGTTCAACAACCGCGACATCTACGCGCTGCCTGCCTTCGTGGGTGCCGGTTTGACCACGTTGATGTGGCACCTTGGCCTGTTCAGCGGGCTTACGGCCTGTGTCATTGCCGGTGTTGTTTTCACTTTCCGGGTAACCGCCTGGCGCCGCGGCTGGTACGTGCCCCTGGCTGTGCGTGGTTGGCATCGCGCAGGCACCGCTGGTGGCGCAATTTCCGGTGCCCGGGATTAGCTAGGATAAGAGCATGACTGACATGCTCCTCGAGAAGTTCCGTGCGCTGGTCCCAAAGTATCTCGAGGATGAATGGCAGGAAGAAGACGGCCTCACGCCCGAGGAACTGGACGACGCCCTCGCCGATCACTCCTTCACCATCCCGCTGGTTCTGCGGGAGTTCTACCTCGCAATCGGCGGTTGCGAGGACCTCATGGAGGCCTACCACTACTTCTGGGACCCCGAGGAACTCGAAGTAGATGACGAAGGCTTCCTCATGTTCCTTGAGGACGAGGACGAACAATTCACCTGGGGCTTCCGCACCGCCGACCTCAGCATCCCGGACCCCATCGTCTGGCGCCGCAACAACGCCCGCGGCCAGTGGAAGAGCGAAGAAGGTACGTTCTCCGAGTTCGTGTTCGACATGTTCGAGTGGGCATTCAACGACGAAGACTAACTTCCAGGTTTCGAGCAGCCCCTTTTCTGACCGTTCTGGTTGTTTTGGTTTTGGGGCCTGTGCGGCCACCACCCACTTTGATTCTTGAACTGCCCTGACACGCCGCTTCGGGGGTGTGTTGCCAGAAAGTTGGGGTCAAAGTAGGTGGTAGCGGTACCACCGAAATGGGAACTCACGACGGCGGTACCACCCAGGCGCGTACCTCGCCGGCGCGTAGCGGCCAACTTCCCTATTGCGCAGGACTGCCATGACTTCGGCGACCATCCTCTCTGGGTGATGAACGACGTCGACGTAGTAGTAATGAAGGGTCAATAGGCCTCTGCGCATGGCTGCGTTGTTCCTATACTGATCCTTCTTGACCTGTTTTCCCTCAAGGTGCGTGCCGCCGTCGAGTTCAACGATCAGGCATTCGTTAAGCAAGCAGTCCACCTCCCCTACGCCCGGGACGTCCACGTGCACCTGGACCTTAAGACCTGCCCTGGTGAAGTGGGTGTGCGCGAGTACTTCCAGGAGTGAGTCGGCCCGAGGCAAAACCAAGTCCAGGGTTTCCCGAACCGTCGGCTCGAAAGGCGGCAACGACGTCGGGGTCTGATTCCCGGGACGTGTAGACGCCGCGATGAAGGCGATTGACTACCCCGTCCCTCACCGCGTTTGCGAGCACGCGGCGAGTAAAGCCGGCAGTCATCAGGGTGGACGTGGTCGCTGCTCCGCGCCGGCTTCGGAGGAAATTGTCGATGTCCATGTAGCCATGCTGAGTTCGGCAGGGACCCTGAGATGGCCGCAAAGTCCGGCGGGTCCCTCTCTTCCAAAATTCAAAGTTGGTGGTGGAGGATCGGCGCTTGGCTGTAAATCGCGCTGCGGGAACGCGAAAACCATTGACGCAAGGAGTTGCATATATGACAGGATTGTCATAAGCTTTTCACGGATCCACTAAATGCCTCCGGTGGGTCTGATGCGAACGGAGATTGTGGTCCCGGTTCGGTGCAGCGTATGACTCGTAACGTTGCAGCGAGCCGGGGCCATTCCGTTTTTCCGGGAGACTAAAAGTTTGGGCGCGTACGGCCACCACGGCTGAGGGCACAAGGCGTGGGGAAACAAAAAGCAGGCGCCCGGCCTATGAAAGTCCGGACGCCCGCCAACCCAAAGAGAAGGAAACGCTAGCTGCTGCGGTCCACCACTGCGTGGGCGAAGTTGGTCAGCGACGCCTTAACCACACCTTCAGGCAGCGGGGCCAAGGCGGCGATGGCTTCCGAGGACCACTGACGGGCAATCTTCCAGGACTCCTCGGTGACGGGGTGCTCGCGCAGACCGGCAACAACCTCAGCCAGAGCCGAGTCGGAGGACAAGTCGCCGTCCACCAGTTCCAGGAGTGCACTGGCCGAGGCATCGCCCGCAGCAGCATCACGGCGAAGCAGCAGGACAGGCAGGGTGGGAACACCTTCGCGGAGGTCGGTGCCCGGGGACTTGCCGGACTTGACCTTCACACCGGTGACATCGATGACGTCGTCGGCGAGCTGGAAAGCGACGCCAACCTTCTCGCCGTATTCCACCAGCAAGTCCTCGTACGATTCGTCGGCGCCGGCAAAGATCGCACCCAGCTGGCCGGAAGCTGCCACCAGCGAGCCGGTCTTGTCAGCAATGACGGACAGGTAGTGCTCCACGGGATCCTCGTCCTCACGCGGTCCTACTGTTTCGTGGAGCTGGCCGAGGCACAAGCGCTCAAAGGTTCGAGCCTGAATACCCAGTGCACGCGAGCCGAGTTCGGACACCAAGATGGAGGCGCGGGCGAAGATGAGGTCGCCGGTAAGGATGGCCACCGAGTTTCCCCATACTTCATGGGCAGTGGGGGCACCGCGGCGGAAGGGAGCGGAGTCCATTACGTCGTCGTGATACAGCGTGGCGAGGTGCGTCAGTTCCACCACAACAGCGGCCTGGACAACCTCGGGACGTGAAGCATCACCGAGGTGGGCACACAGCAGAGTGAGCAGCGGACGGATGCGCTTGCCGCCGGCTTCCACCAGGTGGCGCGACGTCGCGTCAGCCAATGGGTCCGAGTTGGAGATGGCTTCGCGAAGCTTCTTCTCCACCCGGGCGAGGTTGGTGGTGATGGCAGGGCCGAGCTCGGGATCGCCCGCAATGGCGGCGAATCCGGCGGGCAGCTGGAGTCCCGTTGCGATCGCAGTGGTGTTGGGAGCAGGCTCAACAGTCTGCGGCAAGCCGTGCCCGGCATGCGTCCAGCTGTGTTCGGCAGAGTTCGTCACGGGTTAACCCTAACTAGTTGTTGCGGAAACCGCGGAGTCGGTGCCTGCCGGCGTAAGGGCGCTGGCAGGGGAAGTGTTGGAGGTGGCCGGAACCAGCATCTCGAGGACCCGGATCACGCGGTCCTCGAAACCCTTGGCGGACGGATCCGTGAGGTTCGCAAGCATTCGAACCACAAAGCGCATGAGCACAGGAATTGGCATGCCCGTGCGCAGCGCAAGCTTCATCACGGCAGGCTTTCCAATCAAGGAAGCAAACATCCGGCCCAGTGTGAAGTGCGATCCCCACTGGTCCCGCACATAGTCCGCATACCGCGAAAGGTGGGCATCGGCGTCGTGAGTGGACCAACCGGCAGAAGCCGAGCGCGAAGAAGCGTCAATCAAGAACTCTGCCGCGAACCGGGCCGATTCCATCGCGTAGGAAATGCCCTCGCCGTTGAACGGGGACACCATTCCACCGGCGTCGCCCAGCAGGAGCAGCCCGGGCGAGTAGTGCGGCGTGCGGTTGAAGCCCATGGGCAGCGCGGCGCCGCGGATCTCCCCCACCTGGTTTTCGGGCGTGAAGCCCCAATCGGAGGGCATGCCGGCGGTCCATTCGCGGAGAACCTGCTTGTAGTCGAGCTTGCCGAATTCCTTGGAGGAGTTCAGGATGCCGAGGCCAACGTTGGACGTGCCGTCGCCGACACCGAACACCCAGCCGTAGCCGGGTAACGGTTTGCCGGACTTGCCGGGGAGTTCCAGCCAGCCTTCCATCCAGTCGTCGTCGTGCCTGGGCGAGGTGAAGTACGTGCGCACCGCGACGCCCAGTGGACGGTCGTCCCGCTTGTGCAGACCCAGCGACACCGCGGTTCGCGTCGAGTTTCCGTCCGCGGCGAGTACGACGTCGGCGTGGAAGTCGCGCGTTTCGCCCGTCTTGCGTCCGGACTCGTCCAGGATGGAAGCCCGGGCGCCGATCACGCGGCCATCTTCCGCCGTCAACGCGGAGGTAACGCTGTGGCGTTCAAGCACGACGGCGCCCGCGGACTGTGCGTGACGGGCCAGGTCCTCGTCGAACCCTAGGCGGGTCCGGATCAGGCCGTACGTGGGAAAGTCAGCTACCTCGGGCCAAGGAAGTTCAATGGTGCGACCACCGGCAATGAGGCGGAGGCCCTTGTTCCGGCGCCACCCCTCCTCAACAGCGTGAGGCAGTCCGAGCTTCTGAATTTCGCGGACAGCGCGCGGAGTCAGGCCATCGCCGCACACCTTTTCACGGGGAAAGGAAGTCTTTTCCAGCACCGTGACATCGATGCCCTGCTGGGCGAGGTAATACGCGGCGGTGGACCCCGCCGGGCCCGCGCCAACAATCAGTACTTTCACGTCGTCCTAAATAAGCAGGCAGTGCTTGTTAGCCGGCCTGGTGGCGCGGCTTGATCTGGCGGCGAAGCTTGGCCACGGGAACACTTTCGCGGTGCTCTGCGGGCTTCTGCGCGCGGTGCACGGCAACGATGCCGCCGCTGAGGTTGCGGTACGTGATGTCCGTCCAGCCGGCATCACTGAGCCACTGGGCCAAGTGGTCCTGGTCCGGCCAGGCGCGAATGGACTCGGCGAGGTACACATAGGCGTCCGGGTTGGACGAGACCTTGGTGGCGATGGCCGGGAGCGCACGCATCAGGTACTCGGTGTAGAGGTTGCGCCACAGCGGGACCACGGGGTGGGAGAACTCGGCAATGACCAGCCGACCGCCCGGTTTGGTGACACGCAGCATTTCCTCGAGTGCCTTGCGGGGCTCCACGACGTTGCGAAGGCCGAAAGAAATGGTGGAAGCATCAAAGCTGTCATCAGCGAACGGCAAGTTGGTGGCGTCACCGGCAATGAAGTCGATGTCCGGGCGGCGGCGCTTGCCCACTTTGAGCATGCCGAGGGAAAAGTCACAGGCCACTACGTCCACGCCCGCGTCGGCATAGGGTTCGCTGGAAGTTCCCGTTCCGGCGGCGAGGTCCAGGACCTTCTGGCCTACCTTCACATCCATGGCATCAACCACGATCCGACGCCAACGCCGTGTCTGCCCCATGGACAGGACATCATTCACGACGTCATATTTGGGGGCGACATCATCAAACATCGTCGCAACTTCGTCCGGACGCTTTTCCAAGGATGCTCGGTTCACCCTGTAATTGTCGCAGACATTCAACCGACTTTGCTGCGCTGTAGAAGTCGGCTCAGATTCTGGTTCCGGGCGGGAGTACTGTTGTTCCATCATGACGAGCACGCTCCGTACCTTGACAGTCCCCCTCGATGTTGAATCATCCCCCGGGGGGCTGCCGTCGTTTCTGGTGCGGGACGACGTCCTCTGCTGGTCCCGCCGCGAGGCCGGCCTGGTGGGCTACGGCGAGCTGACCCGCTTCAACGCCACCGGCCCCGAGCGTTTCCTCGAGGCCGACATCTGGTGGCGGCACCTCATACTCGAGGCGGAAATCACGGATCACGTGGAGGTCCCGGGCACTGGTCCGGTGGCTTTCGGCTCGTTTGCCTTCTCCAAGACCTCCCCGCACATCTCGCGCTTAATCCTTCCCGAACTGGTGGTTGGCATCCGCGATGGCCGCGCGTGGGCCACGCAGTTAACGTTCGACGACGGCCCCCTCACCGAGGCAGACGTCCTTGCTTCCGTGGACCGCTGGCTTACAGAACCGGAGCCGAATGGCGAGGATTCAGCGACCGGAGGGCCCGACGTCGGACTCTCACCGGAGATTGTTGCGGCGGACGGTTCCGCTGGCCACCTCAGCCGCGGTTCCCTGAGCGAGGCCGCTTGGATGCAGGCCGTTGCCAATGGCGTGGAGGAGATCCGCGCCGGGAAGCTGGAGAAGCTGGTGTTGGCGCGCGACGTCGTCGCTACCCTTCCGGAGGGCGTCAACGCAGCGGAGGTGCTTCGGCAGCTCGCCGCAAGGTACCGCGAATGCTGGACGTACGGTGTGGACGGGCTCGTGGGCGCGACGCCGGAGATGCTGATTCAGGTGGAGGGCCGCACTGCACAGGCCCGCGTGCTGGCAGGAACCTTGGATCGCCGCGATGCCGACGGCATGGACGGCTCCCCCATGGAATACGCGGAACGGGTTTTGGCCGGTTCGGAAAAGCAGCGGCACGAGCACGAGATCGCCATTGATTCACTGACGCGGCAACTGGCTCCTTTCTCCGAAGCGATGAATTCCCATAGCGAGCCGTTCATTCTGGAGCTGCCCAATGTGTGGCACTTGGCCTCGGATGTGAAGGCTGAGCTGGCGGATATCGAGGGACACGTTCCTACTTGCCTGGCGCTGATCAACGCTTTGCATCCCACAGCGGCAGTCTGCGGGACGCCCACGCTGATAGCTGGTGCGCTGATCCGCAAACTCGAACATTTGGACCGCGGCCCGTACGCCGGACCGGTGGGTTGGCTTGATGCCGCCGGCAATGGTGAATGGGGTATCGCGCTCCGCGGGGCAGTCATCGAAGACGCCAACACGGTGCGCCTCTACGCGGGCTGCGGCATCGTTGAAGGTTCCCAGCCGGAAGCCGAACTGGCCGAAACGTGGGCCAAGTTCCGGCCAATGCTGGAAGCACTGGGCATCAAGCGCTGAATCTGGGATAGCAGACTGAGACGCGGCTGACGGGGTTGATAAGTGCGTAAACTTGTTATCCAATAGTGAAACTTCGTTTCCTGTGATGCACATCTCACGTTCGGCGCTACACTAAAACCGACTCAGTTCAGCATCCACCGCAACAAAAGGTAAACAACATGCAGATCTCCCGTTCGGTTCTGTCCGGCACCAAGATTGCCGCCGTGCTCGCAGCCGGCGCACTGGCCCTGACCGCCTGTGGCGGTTCCTCCACCCCGGCTGCCACGGATGCCTCGGGCCTCAAGCTCATCAACGCCGGCAAGCTCACGGTGTGCTCGGACGTTCCTTACGAGCCCTTCGAATTCCAGAAGGACGGCAAGATCGTCGGCTTCGACATGGACATCGCCGCCGAGCTCGCCAAGGACGTCAAGGCCGAGCTGAACGTGGTGGACAGCTCCTTCGAAGCCATCGAGACCGGCACCGCACTGACCGGTTGCGACGTCTCCATCTCCTCGATCTCCATCACGGACGTCCGCAAGAACGTCATGGACTTCTCCACTCCGTACCTGGACGACGACCTGACCCTCGTGGCCACGACCGCCTCCGGCATCACCAACCTCGATGGCGCCAAGGGCAAGAAGGTGGGTGTCCAGCAGGCCACCACCGGCGCCCAGTACGCCAAGGACAAGGGAATTGACGCCCAGCAGTTCGAGGACTCCGGCCTCCTGGTCCAGGCCCTCAAGGCCGGCACCATCGACGCCGCCGTCGGCAACCAGTCCGTCCTCGGCTACGCCATCAAGGACGATTCCAACCTCAAGCGCGTTGAAGACTACGCAACGGGCGAGAAGCTGGGCATCTCCATCAAGAAGGGCAACGCCGCCATGACGGATGCCGTGAACGCCACGCTCAAGCGCATCACCGACGACGGCACCCTGAAGAAGTTCGAGACCACCTGGTTCGGCGAAGCCACCAAGTAGTCCGAGCCCCGGCTCCCCGAGATCCACGCAGGCGGGCCCCGAAGCGATCTGTTCAGGTCCTTTCGGGGCCCCACCTGCGCAACATGAATGTGAGAACCCCATGGCAATGACTGCACGTCAACGAGCCAAAGTCAGTTTGTACGTCCAGGCCGGAATCTTTGTTGTGGCCGTGGCCGCCGTGATTATTGCCGTGGACTGGAAGACGGTAGGCACCAGCGTCTTCAACTTCGCCAAGATCGGCCCGATGTTCCCGGATATCTTCCTGGTGGGCCTCAAAAACACCCTTATCTACACCGCCCTCGGCTTTATTGTGGGCTTGTCCGGCGGCCTCTTGCTCGCCCTGATGAAGCTCTCTTCCTTCCCGCTGTACCGCTGGCTCGCCACCGGCTACATCGAGTTCTTCCGCGGCGTTCCAGCCCTGCTGGTCTTCATCGCGTTCGGCTACGGCGTTCCTTTGGCTTTCGGAATCCAGTGGGACGTCAACATCATCGTGATGGTGTCGCTGGGTATGGTTGCCGCCGCGTACATTGCTGAAACCCTCCGTGCAGGCCTTCAGGCTGTGCCCAAGGGCCAGATGGAAGCCGCCCGCTCGCTGGGCATGCCGCACTGGCGGGCCATGGTGTCCATCGTTATCCCCCAGGCTTTCAAGATTGTCCTGCCGCCGTTGACCAACGAGATCATCCTGCTCACCAAGGACTCCTCGCTGATTTACGTCCTGGGCCTCACCGCGTCCCAGTACGAGCTCACCAAGTTTGGCCGCGACGGCATCTCCAGCCTTGGCGCCGGCCTCACGCCACTCCTCGTGGCCGGTGCCTTCTATCTGGTCATCACCATCCCTTTGAGCCTCCTGGCACGGAAGTTCGAAAGCCGCTCCGCGCGGACTAAGCGATAGGCAGGACAGTCATGAATAACTCCAATGGGAGCACGGCAACCGTTCGCGCCGCTGGCGTAAACATCAAGGACCTGCGCAAGTCCTACGGCAGCAACGAAGTCCTCAAGGGCATCTCGCTGACGGTGGAACCGGGCCAGGTGGTTTGCCTGATCGGGCCTTCGGGTTCGGGCAAGTCCACCCTCCTTCGCTGCGTCAATCTGCTCGAGCAGCCGAACGCGGGCACCATCAACGTGGGCGAGTTCGAGGCCACCGACCCCGACGTAGACCTCAACCGGATGCGCCAGAGCGTTGGGATGGTGTTCCAGCACTTCAACCTCTTCCCGCACCTCAGCGTCCTGGACAACTGCACCATCTCCCAGATGAAGGTCCTCAAGCGGTCCAAGTCGGAGGCCGGCGACGTAGCGCGCCGCAACCTCGAACGTGTTGGCCTTGGACACCTGGCAGACCGATTCCCGGATCAGCTCTCCGGTGGCCAGCAGCAACGCGTCGCTATTGCGCGTGCGCTGTCCATGGACCCGCAGCTCATGCTCTTCGATGAGCCCACGTCCGCGCTCGACCCCGAAACCGTGGGCGACGTCCTGGCTGTCATGCGCAAGCTGGCCCAGGAAGGCATGACCATGCTGGTGGTCACTCACGAAATGGGCTTCGCCCGGGAAGTGGCCGACCGCGTGGTCTTCATGGACGCCGGCGTTGTGGTGGAAGAAGGACCGGCGGAGAACGTCATCAGCGCCCCCACCCAGCCGCGCACCAAGGAATTCCTGCGCCGCGTCCTCGACCCAACGCACATTGGCGTCGAGGAAGACTGACGCCACGCATATTTGTTCGCGCCACTGAAAGGGGAGGGTGACACCTATATTTGGGTGTCACCCTCCCACTTCCGTGTCACCTACGAATTTGGGTGGCCTAGAGAAGCACGACGCCGGCGCGGAACCCCCGCTGCCTCAAGCTCACGTACCAGTTTGCCCACGGTCAGATCGCTCCACACCAACCGGAACACACTTCTGCCTGTGGCACGTATGGCGTCTTCGCGATTCTTCTCCTCGATCACAACTTGGGAAGGCGTACGTCCCTTCAGGTACTCCGGCTTCATATACTTTTCGCGGCCATCGAATTCTCCCACCACCCTGACGTCCTTCCAGTAGTAGTCCGTGTAGACGACCCCTACTTTTGTTCGAACTTCATACTGCAACTCGGGAGCAGCGAAACCGGCGAGATGCATGAGACCCCTGCAGTAGGACTCCCCCGGCGAACCCGAATTTTTGACAGCGAACTGAACAACCGCTGCCACGCGCTTGGCGGCGGCCTTCGAATACCGGGCATCAATCGCATTCAACAGCTCATCCCTCGTTACTGGTTTGCGATGACGACCAAGGGATAGAAGGAAGTCCATGGGAACAACAGCCTCGGCAAATGGCACGGAGGCCGCGATGTCCAGCGCCGTCCTGACCCGACTGGTCACCAGGAAGCCGTTCGTTTCCTGGGCTTCCTGGTGACCATCGCTGACATAGTGCCGTCGAACACCTGCCCGGGATCTTCCGCCGCCAGCGTACGAAGTGAGCGCATGGATAGGCTGACGTCCGAGAATGGTCGGAATCCCGTGGATCGATGCCGCCGAGTGATGCGAGAACACAGTGGCCGACGTGAATGTCTCCGCAGCAGCTTCGACCTTGAGGGCATACCTGTCCCATCTCTCCAAGGCCGCCCACTTTTGTGCGTCCGCGTACACTCCATGCCGGATCCTCACGAGCTTCCCGGCCTTGGCTGCTTCTGACAACTTCCGGGAATCTCCGCCGATGAGTGATAAGTCCTTGGCGAGAATCAATTGGGTAGCCTCCGCATGGAACCAGTCTTGGGCTGTGCACGGCCGTTGAATAGGAGCCCTATGCCGTATGTGGAAATTCTCGGTCACCGCTGACGCGCAGGCGGGCCAACGACACCCAGGTTCGGCCGCCGCGCAGTCCGGTTCACGACACACTTCTCGCCTGCCGACACGCAAATCCGCTGAAGATACTCGGATGCGGGAGTCGCCAGCCCGTTTGCGTGGCCCGGATTGGAAAGGCTGGCGCGCACGAATTTGGGTGTCGCAGGTGCGGGGTAGGACGGGACAGGATCAGCCGGCCGTTAGGACTTGGCCCACTGCGGACGAGATCGCGTCCTTGATCCGTGCATGGAGCGCCCGCAGGCCGGCACGGTCCACGCGCACTTCCACAATGGTGCGTCCCTTCAGCGGCGACTTCAGCGCGTCGGCAAGTTCCGCCGTCGTGCTTACCGCTTGATGTCCGACGCCGTACGCCGCCGCGAGTGACGCGATGTCCACTGAGTGCGGGGTACCAAAGAGGCGTTCGACGGCGGTGCCGTAGGCGCCTGAGTCTTCGACGGCACCGTGCTCGAGGAGATTGAAGATGGCTCCGCCGGCATCGTTGAGCACCACAATGCGGAGGTCTGGGATAGGTTCGCCGTAGCCGAGGAGCAGCCCCCCGGCGTCATGGAGGAAAGTGACGTCGCCCAGCAGGACCGTGGTTTCGCGTCCGCTGCCCAAGGCTATTCCGGTGGCCGTGGCAATGGTGCCGTCGATACCGGCGAGGCCGCGATTGGCGTACACCGTGGCGATGGGTTCAGTGTGAGGTTGTCCGGCGAGGTCGACGTCGCGGATTCCGTTGGAGGAACCAAGCACCAATTGCCCGCGGGAGTGTTCCCAGACGGCGGCCCCAACGGACGGACCGTTGGCGAAACTCTCCCCTGAGAGCACGCCATCCAGGCCGTGCTGGGCGGCAGCACCCGCGAGGAGCCAGGAATCGAGCCATTCGGCGGAGCCACGGCCGGCAAAATCGGCGAGCTCAGGCAGGGTTTCGATAGGGGTTTCGCGCCGCCGGCCTGCCTCATACCAGGCAACCGGAACGGGCTGGTAAATCGCGGTCTCAACGGTGTCGCGTGCCAACAGTGCGGCTACCGGGCGGGACAGTGTTGCTCGGCCAAACAGAACAACGCGCTCTATGGGAGTAGGCGAATCAGGACCGAAGTGTGCCAGCAGTACCCGGTAAGGCCCTACTGCGTTCGGCCCGAAGCGTGCGTTCGATGAAGGTTCCGCCAGCAGGGGCAGGCCATGGGCGCGGGCAAAGGCCTCGGCCACGGGGCCGGCGTCGTGGCCTGCGAGGACCACGGTGCGTCGCTCAGGGAGTTCACTGGATGCTGGCGGAAGGTCCAGCGCTTGGGGGCCGGCGTCGTAATGGAACACGCCGTGTCCCGCGGCGGCCGGGAGAGCATCGCCAGTCGCCGGTACCAGTGGATCGCGGAAGGCGAGGTTCACCTGGACCGGGCCAGGAGGGGTATCTTCGAGGGCCCCGGTGGCTGCGTAGAGCGCGGTGGCAACAGCCTTCTGTGGGTGGTCACCGGCAGGGACGTCGACGGCGAATCGCACGTGCTCGCCGAAGAGGTCCAGTTGGATGGTGGTTTGGTTCGCCCCGGTCCCGTGGAGTTCTTCAGGCCGGTCCGCGGAGATGATGACTACAGGAACAGCTGAATGGTTGGCTTCCATCACGGCAGGTAGGAGGTTGCCCACTGCCGTGCCTGACGTCGTCACGACGGCGGCGGGGGCTTCGGTGGAAAGTGCCAGGCCCAGTGCTGTGAAGCCGGCATCACGTTCGTCGATGCGGATATGAAGCCGAATGCGACCTGTAGCTTCCGCCTCTGCCAGGGCGTAGGCCATGGGCGCTGAGCGTGAACCCGGCGACACCACCACGTGCCGCACACCGCCGTCGAGAAGTGCCGTAACGGCGATCCGGGCGGCGGCGATGGATGTCAGAGAGTCCTGGGAAGTCACCGTTCCAGTCTATTGGCGCCCACCGACGACGAAAGCTCGCTCACGGAATCGAGCTAAGCGCATAGACTCGATGTCGAAGGAGAGTCACATGGCAAAGGGTCCCACCGTCTACCACGTCGCGGAACGGGCTGGCGTTTCGATCGCCACGGTTTCGTTTACCTTTCGGCAGCCGGACAAAGTCAAGGCTTCCACTCGCGAGGCCGTGCTGGCGGCAGCCGAAGCACTGGGTTACGTTCCCAGCGCAAGCGCCCGGGGCCTCGCCCGGGGCAGGACTGGCGCTCTTGGCCTGTTTGCCTACGACTACCTGCTGGACCCCGCCCATGGACGGAGGGAAGAAGGCATTTCTGTTTCCGATCCCGCTTCGATCGAAGGTCTCGGCAACGATGACCTTCGCCTATTCCCCTTGTACGTGGACGAGGTTCAGCGGGGCGTCGAGCTGGAATGCTGGCGGCGCGGCCAGGCGCTCTTCGTGGGAGGCGGCAATCCGGAAAACAACGAGGCCGTGTTGTCCGATATTGCAGGTCGCGTGGATGGGCTGGCAGTGTTTCCCCGCTCGGTACCCAGCGAAGCCCTAGCGCGTATAGCCCGCCGAATTCCCGTAGTAGAAGTCTCAGAGAGTGAGCTTAACCGGGACCTGGACCACGTCACGGTAGACAACGCTTCCGGCATCCGAGCGATGACCGAACACCTCCTTGCCGAGCACGGAATGACCCGGCTGATGTTCCTAGGCGGCATGCCCTCTTCTGACAACGAGCAACGCCTCGAGGCATTCCTTGGCACGCTGCATGACGCCGGGCTATCACCCGCTCGCGAGCCTAGCTATCCATGCGGCAGTGACGAGGGCATCGCGGAAGTCATCCGTACCCTCTGCAACGACGGTGATTTGCCCGACGCCATTGTTTGCGCCACAGATCAGGATGCCCTCATGGTCCTGGATTCCCTGGCCGCAGCTGGAATCAGCGTCCCCAAGGATGTCGCCGTCACAGGATTCGACGGTATTGCGGCGGGCCGCGTGGTCCGGCCGTCCCTGAGCACGGTGCGCCAACCCATGGAGCAGATGGGCCGCATCATGGTCCAACTTCTGCTTGGCCGGCTCGACGACCCTGAAAAGCCTCCCGCCGCCGTACGGCTTCCGGTTCGTCTTGTGGTGCGGGAAAGTTGTGGTTGCCGCCCGGACTAAGCCCGGTCTCCGCTTTCCCTAAAGCCCGGCAGGCGTGATCTGCCGGGCCTTTCTTTGTCCACCCACTTTCGATGGGCTGTTGCCAAAGTCACAATCAATGCGCTTAGATTGAGTTCATTGGCAAATCAAAGCGCTTAGATAGCGTGCTGAGGGGCGCATTCCCGCCCCTGTCCATCCGCGCTTTGCCGGAGTCGGCGAAGAAGGGCGGGAATCACGAAAGGAACAATGATGATCCATCCGAACGCCACCAAGGCAGCTGCGGTAGGCCTTGCCGCAGCCCTGCTGCTTACCGCCTGCGGCAGGGACACCGCAGCTCCAGCCGGCGAGGCATCCGCTGCACCCATCGCCTCAGGACCGGCAACCGGCACCATCACGCTCTGGGCCCAAGGGAGCGAAGGAGAGGCGTTGCCTGCCCTTTTGAAGGAGTTTGAGGCCGAGAACCCCGGCGTCAAGGTCAATGTCACAGCCATTCCCTGGGACGCGGCCCTCAGCAAGTACCAGACCGCCATCGCGGGCGGGACAACCCCTGACGTTGCCCAGATGGGTACCACATGGATGGGTGATTTCAGTGACTCCTTCGATTCCACTCCCAAGGAGATCGACACCAGCACATTCTTCCCGAGCTCAGTGAAGTCAACGGAAGTCCAGGGCACCAACTACGGCATACCGTGGTACGTCGACACCCGTGTTGTCTACTACCGCAGTGATCTGGCGGAGAAGGCGGGTATCACCAAAGCCCCGGAAACCTGGGACGATTTCAAGGCCCTGGCCAAGGGGCTCCAGGAAAAGGCCGGAGCGAAGTTCGGAATCCAACTGCCAACCGGCGTTGCTGGCTCGTACCAGGACACGCTGCCGTTCCAGTGGTCCAACGGTGCCAAGCTCATGAACGACGACGGCACCAAATGGACCCTTGATACCCCAGAGGCCGCTGAGGCCCTGAAGTTCTACTCGGGTTTCTTTACTGAAGGGATCGCGTCCAAAGCAGCCTCCACCGGAACCACGGCCGAGGCTTCGTTCGTGGACGGCTCCGCGCCGATGATGATCAGCGGGCCATGGCACGTGGGACTCCTGAACAAGGCGGGCGGGGAGGGCTTCGCCGACAAGTACAAAGTTGCCACTATGCCTAAGGCCAAGAGCTCCACGTCCTTCGTAGGCGGCTCCAACATGGTGGTGTTCAAGAAATCCGAAAACCGGGACGCATCCTGGAAGCTCCTGCAGTGGCTGTCCAAGCCCGAGGTTCAGCTCAAGTGGTACAAGGCAACGGGTGACCTCCCCTCCCAAGAGAGCGCCTGGAAAGACCCCTCCCTTTCAGGCGACAGCAAGCTTTCGGTCTTCGGGGAGCAGCTGAAATCCACCAACAACCCACCTTCCGTGACGAGTTGGACCCAGGTAGCCGCAGCCGCTGACAGCGAGATCGAGCAGATCGTCAAGGCGGGCAAGGATCCCGAGGAGGCGCTGAAATCCCTCCAGCAGACCGCTGATTCGATCGGGACCGGGAAGTAACTGTGGCAACCACCACAAGCGTCAGGCCTGCCAGGACCAACGTAGCTGGCAGGCCTCCCCTCCGGGGAGGACGCGCACGCCGCCGCCGGAACGGCCTGGTGGCCTGGCTCTTCGCGTTGCCGTTCGTCCTTGTCTTCTCGGTCTTCATGCTGGGACCCTTGGTTTCGTCGTTCCTGATGTCATTCACGGACTTCGCCAGCCGCGATATCGACAACCCACTTGCCGTGGGATTCGTCGGTCTCGACCAATACGCCGCCCTCTTCAAGAACCCCCAGTTCCTGCATTCCGTCGTCAACACGGCGTATTTCGTGGTGGCGGGCATACCCTTGACGATCGTTCTTGCCCTGGCGTTGGCTGTGGCTCTCAACAACGGCATTACCCGTTTCCGCACCGCATTCCGCGTTGGCTTCTACACACCGGTGGTCACCAGCATCGTGGCCGTCGCCGTCGTCTGGCGGTTCATCCTGCAGCCCGACGGCCTGCTGAACGTCATTCTCGGGTGGGTGGGCATTGCCGGTCCTGACTGGCTGAACAGCACCGCATGGTCCATGCCTGCCCTGATCATGTTGGCAGTATGGCGGAACCTGGGAACCCTGATGATCATCTTCCTGGCCGGCCTCCAAAACGTTCCGGCCGACATCCTTGAAGCTGCTGCCGTGGACGGCGCCAATGCCTGGCAGCGCTTCATGCGGATCACGTTGCCGATGCTCCGGCCCACTCTGCTCTTGGGGACTGTCCTGCTTTCCGTGGGCTTCCTGCAGTTCTTTGAAGAGCCCTTTGTAATGACCAAGGGCGGGCCGCTGGACTCCACGTTGTCGGTCAGCTATTTCACGTTCAACCAGTTCGGCTTCGGCAAGTACGGACTCGCTTCGGCTGCCAGTTATGTGCTTTTCGTGGCCATTGCGCTCCTGAGCCTGGTCCAATTCCGAGCCCTGCGATCCAAGGACTGAGGCTTCTATGTCCATCCAAGAAATTACGCGGAAGCCCAAGCGGCGAACACCTGCCGTGCGCCTTTTGACATACGCCGTCCTGATAGTTGCTGTTGCAGCCACTCTCCTGCCGTTCGTGTGGATGTTCCTCGGCGCTTTCAAAACCCAAGGGGAGCTCCTCCGGCGTCCCATCACCTGGTGGCCGGAGCAACCCACCTTGGAAAACTTCCTGGTCTGGTTCAACGAACTTCATATCGGCACGTTCTTTCTCAACAGCGTTGTGGTTGCCGTGTTTACCGTTCTTGGCAACCTGCTGTTCTGCTCGATGGTGGGATATGCACTGGCCAAGATGGACTTCCCCGGCAAGCGATTCCTGTTCCTCCTGGTCATGATCATGCTGATGGTCCCCGGGGTGGTGACCTTTGTGCCCCTGTTCGTGATGGTCAGCAAACTGGGGTTGGTCAGCACCTACCCGGCCCTGATCCTGCCCTTCCTCGCAGCCCCGATGGGCGTGTTCCTCATGCGCCAATTCATCATGGGCATCCCCGATTCCCTGATCGAGGCCGCCAGGATTGATGGTGCAGGTGAGCTGCGCACCTTCCTGCGGATCGTTTTGCCCTTATGCGGACCCCCGCTGGCAACCTTGGGCATCCTGACCTTCCTCGGGTCGTGGAACAACTTCCTTTGGCCGCTTGTGGTGGCCCAAAGCGAGGACATGTACACGCTGCCTGTGGCGCTATCCCTGTATTCCACCGGCCAAAACGCCACTGATTACGGACTGCTCCTGGCCGGATCGGTCTTGGTGATCACGCCAATCCTTCTGCTGTTCATTGCCCTGCAGCGCTACTTCATCCAAGGCGTCGCGGCCACCGGGATCAAGTAGCCAAGCCACCGGGATTCCTGGCCGGCCCCTGCGCAATCGAACACTCTGACGAAAGTACCCATGACTTCACAAACCCACACCAGTTCCGCTCCGGCATTCTCCCTCTCGGACAACGGCACCCAGTACCGGGACCTCAACGGCAACGGGATCATGGATCCCTTCGAAGACCCTTCCCTTACGCCGGAGGAACGTGCAGCCGACCTTACGTCGCGGCTTAGCCTCGAGGAGAAGGCCGGATTGATGTTCCACACGGTCATCGAAACAGGCCCGGATGGCTCCCTTCTGGAGAGACCCGGCAGCATCAGCAAGTCACCCACAAGCACCGTGATTCTTGGCAAGTTCATGAACCATTTCAATATCCATGGTCTTGGTACAGCCCGGGAGGCGGCCCGTTGGAGCAATTCCCTTCAGATACTCGCCCAGCAGACGCCGCACGGTATCCCCGTGACCGTCTCCACCGACCCAAGGCACGCGTTCATCGAGAACTCCGGTGTCTCCTTCACGGCGGCCCACTTCTCGCAATGGCCCGAACCGATTGGGCTCGCGGCCATCGGGAGCTCGGACCTTATCCGCAGGTTTGCCGAGATCGCCCGGCAGGAATACACCGCCGTCGGCATCAGGGCGGCCCTCCACCCCACGGTGGACTTGGCCACCGAACCGCGGTGGTGCCGGCAGGCTGGGACCTTCGGTCAAGACTCAAAGTTAAGCGCCGCGTATGTTGTGGAGTACCTGCAAGGATTCCAAGGTGAGAATCTTGGACCCGGGAGCGTCGCTTGCACCACCAAGCACTTCCCCGGCGGTGGTCCGCAGCGCGACGGCGAAGACGCCCACTTCCCTTACGGTCGGGAACAGGTCTACCCCGGTGGCAGGTTCGACGAACATCTTGCTCCGTTTCGGACGGCCATAGCGGAGAAGACCAGCGCCATCATGCCGTACTACGGTATGCCGGTGGACGTTGAACTGGACGGCGAGCCCTTGGAAGAGGTTGGCTTCGGCTATAACAAGCAAATCATCACCGGCCTGCTCAGGGACAAGCTCGGCTTCGACGGGGTGGTGCTCAGCGATTGGGAACTGGTCAACGACAACCTCGTGGGAGAGCAGGTGCTGCCGGCACGGGCTTGGGGCGTCGAACATCTCACTGCGCCGGAGCGGATGCTGAAAATCCTCAACGCCGGTGTTGACCAATTCGGTGGCGAAGAATGCACGGAATTGCTCATCGGCTTGGTTCGGGATGGCTCGGTCAGCGAGGAACGAATCGACGAATCCGTTCGCCGCCTTCTGCTGGTCAAATTCCAGCTGGGCCTGTTCGACAATCCCTTTGTGGACGAGGATGCGGCAGCCGAAATTGTTGGGAAGGCAGAGTTCCGGCGTGAGGGTCACAGAGCACAGGCGCGATCCGTCACGGTGCTGGCAAACAGCACCGACGACGGCGGGACCTGCCTTCCGCTGGCAGGTTCTCCCTCCATCTACGTGGAAGGTATGGATCCGGTCAGTCTCGCTGGCTTCGGATCCCCTGCAAAAGACCCGGACGGTGCGGACATTGCCGTCATCCGACTGCACGCCCCCTGGGAACATCGCGATGATCTATTCCTCGAGAAACACTTTCACGCCGGCAGTTTGGACTTCCCACCAGGGCTGGTTTCGCGTCTCAAGTCACTGGCCGAACGTGTTCCCTTGATCATTGACATACGTCTGGACCGGCCAGCTGTCCTAACACCGTTGGCTACCATCACTTCAGCTTTGGTAGGCACGTTCGGTGTCTCGGACACTGCACTCCTCGACGCATTGTTCGGTCGAATCCTGCCCGAAGGAAAACTTCCTTTTGAGATTCCAAGGTCCATGGATGCCGTTCGAGCGTCCCGATCGGACGTAGCCGGGGACACCGTGGATCCACTCTTTCCCTTCGGCTACGGCCTTTCCCTGCCCGTCCATAACCCTTCGACCGAAACCGAAGGTTCCTCCGCAACCTAGCAAGGGCTCAACCAGCCCCACGACGAACGCTCTCTCACCTCCGCACCGGCGAGCGGCGGGAGGTAAGAGAGCGTTCCCCGCAAGCACGCGGGATGTGAGAGAGGGTTACTTGCGGAAGACCTGCACCACCGAGGGGCGCGGAGCCCTCGCCGCACCCGCGGCGGGGGTAGCTCCAGCCGGAACGTAGTCCGGGAAGTAGGAGTTCTGGGCGGCGAATGAGCCGTCTTCACCTGGGTGCTGGACGGCGACGAACACGGTGCGCTCTTCGTCGTGGATGATCGGACCACAGGTCTCGGCATCGCGGGGAACGGCGAGGAACTGCTCCACCTTGCCGCGCTCAGGACCTTCAAGGGTGACCTTGAAGAGACCGTCCGCGTAGCCAATGGTTCCGGGAGCGCCGTCGGTGGAGATCCAGAGGTTGCCCACGGAGTCGAAGGCCACGTTGTCCGGGCAGGAGATCGGTGAAACCTTGTCCACCGGGAATCCTGCGAAGTACGTGGAGGTGTTCTTAGCCGGGTCTCCGGCCACCAGCAGGAGGTTCCAGTTGAACTTGGTTCCCGTCTGCTCGCGTCCTTCGGTGATTTCCACGACGTGACCGTCACGGTTGAGCGTGCGCGGGTTGACCTCCGTGGCGCCTTCCTTGCCCGGCTTGCCGCGATCCGTGTTATTGGTGCAGGCAACGTAAACCTTGCCGGTACGCGGGTTCGGTTCCACGTCTTCGCAGCGGTCCATCTTGGTGGGGCCAACCTTGTCTGCGGCCAGACGGGTGTAGACAAGGACCTCGGGCACGGTCATGCCAGGGACAGCCGAGGTTCCGTTGACCACCAGCGGCAGCCATTCACCAGTGCCATCAAAGGCACCATCTGCCGGGAGCTTGCCCGTGCCGTCGATATCCGCGGGAGAGTCTCCCGTGAACCGAGCCACGTAGAGGTCGCCCTCGGAAAGCAGGTTCATGTTGTTCTTGCGGGCTTCTTTGGAGTCCCCGGCCTGGTACTTGCCCTTGGAGACGAACTTGTAGAGGTAGTCGAAGCGCTCGTCATCGCCCATGTAAGCGACAACCCGCCCGTCAGGAGCGACGATGACGTTGGCGCCCTCGTGCTTGAAGCGGCCCATGGCGGAGTGCTTCTTGGGGGTGGAGGTGGGGTCGAACGGATCAACTTCCACAATCCAGCCGAAGCGGTTGGTCTCGTTGGCGTAGCCGGAGTTGCGGGTGTCGAAGCGCGGCTCGTCGAGTTCCCACTGACGGGTTGTCGGCTTCGCGGAAATTCCGTAGCGCTTGTCGCCATCGCTGGTGCCCGGCGCAGCGAAGTAGCCGTTGAAGTTCTCCTCGCCGGAGAGGATGGTGCCCCAGGGGGTGGTTCCGCCGGCACAGTTGCCCAGCGTGCCCTTGATCCAGCGGCCAGCGGGGTCATCAATGGTCTTGACCAGGTTGGTCCCGGCGGCAGGACCAGTCAGCTCGTAGACGGTGTCCGTGAGGAAGCGGCGGTTGAGGGGTGCGCCCTGAACGTAGCTCCACGGCTTGTTCTTGTTCTTGCGCTCAAGTTCCACCACGGCAAGGCCATGCCCGGCGCGGCCGATCGCGCGTGCTTCAGCGGCGTCGAAGCCCAGTGGGAGCATGATGTTCTCGTTGGTGTACTCGTGGTTGCTGAACAGCACCGCACGGCGATCCTTGGACCCGGGGATGGGGAGGATGTCCGTGTAGTCGTTGTTGTAGCCGAACTGGCGGGCCTGCGCGGCAGCGGTCTGCGCGTTCAGGTCGAAGGCCGGCGAGTCAGCGAAGAGGGGGTCTCCCCAACGGATGATGGGCTTCCAATCGAATCCCTCCGGAACAGTGAAGGCATCCACTGCTGCGTCTACGGGCTTGATGGCGGTGAACTTGAGCTTGGACTTGTCGAAGCCCTTCTTCGCGGCATCGGAGAGTCCGTTGCCCGAGTCCGCCACGGCGGTGTCACCACCAGTCACGGCACCACCGAGTACGATGGCGAGCGCTCCGGCGGCACCGAGCCCCAGGGCGGCACGGCGGGACATGGCCGTTGAAGCAATGTCGCGGAAGTAGCCGTTTGCGCTGGTGTTGCATACATCGCCCGAGCAGGCGTTGTCGCACTTCAAAGCACAGGTAACGGCGCTTCGCTTGCCTTTGGTGTGGCCGAGCATGGGGAGCAGCGGAAACGTGCGTCCGGTGGTTTCAGACATGGGAGGACCTTCCAGAGGATGTACGAGGTTCCCGCTGAGCCTTTCAGCGGAAACCGAATCTGAGAGGTCTCTCTGGTTAAGAGCCGGTGAACAAACCGTGCTGGTTTCGCAACAGTACCGAGTGCACCCGGCGGAGTCGGTCCAGCCACCATTCCCGACGCTCCCCCGATGCCGCGTACTGCTCAAGCAGCCCGGGATCGGCGACCGTTTCGCGCAACTGAATGGCGCCGTCGTCGGCCACCAGCGGGTCCATCGTGATGTCCGAAGCGAACAGCGAGACGGTGCCAAGACCACAGGCATAGGGAAGGGACGGCAGGGCGGCCGCGAGCGCCAGCCCTGCACGGATGCCCACCGAGGTGTCCAATGCAGAACTTACGACGGCGGGTAGCCCGGCTTGGTCCACGATGTCCAATGCCCGCGCGACGCCCCCAAGTGGCGCGACCTTGACCACGATGAGGTCGGCGGCACCAGCCCGGGCGACACGCAAGGGATCTTCTTCTTTGCGTACACTCTCGTCCGCGGCGATGAGGACTGGCGTACCTACAGCACTTAGCCGACGACGGACTTCGGCCAAGCCCTCAATGGTGGGGACGGGTTGCTCCGCATACTCAAGCCCAGCAGCGGAAAGTTTGCCCAGGGCTTCCACGGCCTGCTCCGTGTCCCATCCCCCGTTGGCGTCCACCCGGATGGCGGCGTCAGGAAGGGCCTCGCGTACTGCATTCACCCGGGCGACGTCGTCCGCCAGTTCCTGGCCCCGCTCGGCAACTTTGATCTTGACAGCGTCCACCCTGCCGAAGCGCGCCAGCACCTCAGGGACGCGCTCTGCCGGGACGGCAGGAACGGTCGCGTTGACCGGGATACTGTCCCGCAGTGGCGCGGGGAAACCTAGCCAACCCGCTTCCAAGGCGGCGGCCAGCCAGCGGGAGGATTCGTCGTCGTCGTATTCGGGGAAGGGACAGAACTCCCCCCAGCCGAGCGGTCCTCGCAAGAGGAGTGTTTCGCGCTCCATGATGCCGCGGAACTTCACGCGCATGGGCAGCGAGACCACGTGGGCGGAATCGAGGAGTTCTTCGAGGGAGGGAAGTGCAGGCATATTGCCACTGTACCGGCGGCCTCCCACCCCACCAGCAAGCCAATTCGGCTATGTGGAAAAGCTACTCAGTCCAGTATTTCTGCACGCTCTCCAGCGCCTCGCGGAGCTGCCGCCCGGGCAGGACGAGCGAGCTCTCCGGAATGTCCAGCGCATGCCACTGAGCTACCAGCGTCGTATCACCCTCCACCGCCACGAGGCGTCCGGGGAGGGTCTCCTGGCAAGCGAGAGACCGCAATCGCGATATTCTCAGAATCACGACTCAATGCGGGGGAATTATGACTCAATCAATGCCAGGTTCGACGACGCCTCCCGGCTGGTACCCGGACCCTTCGGATCCGCGGAACGTCCGGTGGTGGGATGGACGCGCGTGGACGGCGCACCAGGCGCCCGCTCAGTTCCAACAGTCCGCCCAGTTTCAACCGCCTTTCCAGGCGCCACGTCCTAAGCTCAGCCCGCAAACTCCGGTGTACAACTTGTTCATCTGGGCCATCACCTTGATGCCGCTGATCTCAATCCTGCTCCTGTTAACCTGGCAGCCCGAGTTCAGGATGATCACCACTCGGCAGGGCGTTAGCACCATTGACCCTTTGTCCATATACACCCCCGGCTATTTCCTCTTGATGGGTACCAGTTTCCTTTTCTATGGTCTCTCGGTTTTCTTCGCTTACCTGGACCGCCAGCGACTGCTGAAGTCCGGCGTCGTACGTCCCTTCCACTGGGCCTGGGCGTTCCTCAGCGCGCTCGTGTACGTGATCGGCCGCTCTGTGATTGTGAACAAGGTAGCGCCTAAGCGAGGGCTATGGCCGATATGGGCCACCATTGCCGTGTTTGTTATCAGCATGGTTATTACCGGCATCTGGATGTCCAACTTCATGCAGTCGATGTACTCCCAGTTTGGCTACTCAATCACCACCTGAGGCTTCGGGACTAAACCTCACACGCGTTAGGTAGACTGCTGACAACAAAGCACGGAAGGACTCTCCCATGAACCGCAAGGCCACCGCACTGGACGTCGCCAAAAGGGCGGGTGTCTCCAGGAGCGCGGTCTCGCTGGTTCTGAACGGGCGCGGCGATGGGAACGTGGCCAAGGAGAGCCAGGACAGGATCCGGCAGGCGGCCGAGGAACTCAATTACTCGCCCAACGCCATCGCCTTGAGCCTGCGGAACCAGCGGTCGCGGGTGATCGGCATTCTTTCCGACGAAGTAGTGGTCAGCCCTTTTGATGGCAACATCATCGGCGGCGCAGATGACGTGGCCCGCAGCCGCGGATTCGTCACCGTTGTCATGGATACCGAGCGAGATGCTGCGAGGGACGCGAGCGCGATTGAGACCCTCCTGGACCGGCAGGTTGACGGGCTCATGTACGTGACCGTGGGCTTGAAACCTATCGATGTTCCGCACGGAATGCTGCGTGTCCCGTCGGTCCTGGCCAACTGCTATGACAACCACCCCCAGCCTCAGTTGCATCACGTCATACCGGACGAACTCACTGGTGGCAGGGAGGCCACGGAGCACCTCTTGGCCCTTGGCCACCGGGACATCGCGCTGCTCGCCGGGTCAGAGGATTCGCCCGCAGCCCCTTTGCGCGTTCAGGGTTACAGGAACGCGCACTCAGCGGCCAACGTCCCGGTCCGTAATGACCGGATCTTCATGGCCGGCTGGGACATCGACGCCGGCTACCGGGGCACCATGAAACTGCTCGACGGCGTGTCCCCGACTGATCGACCCACCGCCATCATGTGCGCGAACGACCGCCTGGCCGTCGGCGTCGCCCTCGCTGCCGCGCGCCTGGGACTGAGCGTTCCCGAGGACCTGTCCATCATGGGCTACGACGACGAAACCCGGATCGCCGACACCATGGTCCCGGCTCTAACCACCATGGCGTTGCCGCTGCGGGAGATTGGCCGAGCCGCCATGACCGCGTTGCTGGACGCGATCGAAGGTACGGAAACAGCAGGAAAAGGAACCACCTTTGAGACGATGGTCCCCTGCCGCCTGGTCGCTCGCGAGTCCACGGGCCCCGCACCCACCCGCTGACGCACGTTGCGAGGCCCACTCTGCGCCCCAAAACACCCCCCAAACACGCACACCAGGCCCCACAACACACCCCACTCACGTTGCGAGGCCCACTCTGCGCCCCAAAACACACCCCAAACACGCACACCAGGCCCCACAACACACCCACTAACGTTGCGAGGCCCACTCTGCGCCCCAAAACACACCCCAAGCACGCACACCAGGCCCCACAACACACGGCACCCCACGTTGCGAGGCCCACTCAGCGCCCCAAAACACACCCCAAACACGCACACCAGGCCCCACAACACACCCACTAACGTTGCGAGGCCCACTCAGCGCCCCAAAACACACCCCAAACACGCACACCAGGCCCCACAACACACCCACTCACATTGCCAGGCCCACTCTGCGCCCCAAAACACACCCCAAACACGCACACCAGGCCCCACAACACACGACACCCCTCGTTGCCAGGCCCACTCTGCGCCCCAAAACACACCCCAAGCACGCACACCAGGCCCCACAACACACGACACCCCTCGTTGCCAGGCCCACTCTGCGCCCCAAAACACACCCCAAGCACGCAAAACGGGCCCCACAACGCGCGCACGACGACGGCCTGCCGCCTATGCCGGAAGCGTCAACTCCCATACGTCGGCAGTCGCGCCGACGGGCAAGGTGAGCTGCCATTCCTCCCCCGGAGCCGGGTAGGCCCGAAGGGTGGTGGCGACGGAACCCGAACGGTACACCTCAACAAGGGATGCATCGACGAAGATTCGCAACTCTTCGCCCGCTGCCAAGGAACATGAGTAGACCACCTGAGCATCGGCTCCCGAACCAAGCACCAGCTCCACGGAACCAGAAGCACCCCGAACCAGCACCTCTGCGAACCCCGGAACCACAACGGAACCAGCAGCACCCGTAACCACAGAGGCACCCCGGTACGCCTCAACCTCCGGCGCAGGAGAAACAGCCAGCGCCCCGTCAACCACCGACAAAACGCGAGGATGCGTCAACACGCCAGCCCAGCCGGCGTCGTCGATTTCGTCCTGGGTCCGGCCCCGGCGACCATCGCGTCCGGGACCTTCGTTGGCCCACCCCCACAGGAGGGCTCGAGGCGAGGAACCGGAAGTAAGCTGCAGGATCTGCGGGGCATAGAAGTCCCGGCCGAGATCGGACTTTCCACCAGAAACGGGTACAAACACAGGCAATCCGGAGACTGGATCTTCGGACAAGGAACCGATCAGGTGCCCTACACCGTTGGCGTGCTCGTGGTCATCGCCCGAGAGCCATAGAGAGAACATCATGACCCATTCACCGGAAGATACCTGCACCAACTGCGGGCACTCCCAGATTTCGGCCGGAGTATAAGCAGCGGCCACGGGATCAGCAGTGGTCAGCCAAACTCCTTGGTATTGCCAGGAGTTCATGTCCTCCACTGTGTACAACAGCAAGGCGGCGCGTCCATCGGAGAGACCCGCCCCCTGCATGGCATATCGAGCACCGTTGAAGCGGAAGATGAAGGGATCCCGCACAGCGGTCACCAGAGGATCAGAGGGCATCGACGCAGCAACGTGGCCGTCCTGCTCCCATGTCACCAGGTCAGAGGAACCGCGGGCAATGACAACCTGCGAGTGCCCGCCATGATCCTTCACGCCCGAGTACGCCGCCGTGGGCACTCCACCATCAGAGGTCACCACGCCGGTCCAGCACCCGGCGGAATCGGGCCCACCGGGCTGCGGCGAAAGGGCCACGGGGTGTTCTTCCCAGTGCACTAAATCACCAGAGCTCAGGTGCCCCCAGTTGATTTGCGAATGTCGCGGGGACAAAGGGTTGTACTGGAAGAACACGTGGTAACGGCCGTTGATGTAGCTGATGCCGTTGGGATCGTTGATCCATCCCTGTGCCGGGCGCGGGTGGAAGCGCGGGAATGCGGGATCCGGGTGCGTGGCCGCCGCGGCGAGAGAATCAAAAAGTGCAAGGTCCGTCAACGGAACCCCTTTCAAAAAAGTTACTTGCCCGTACCGGCGGTGAGCCCGTCCTGCAGCGCGCGCTGGCCGAACATGAACACCACCAGCGCGGGAATCATGGAGAGGACAACGCCGGCCAGGACAACGGAGATACTCCCGGTACCGAGGTTGCCTTGAAGCGACACCAAGCCCAGTGGCAACGTGAAGTTCTGCTCGGAGATGGTCATGATGAGCGGCCTGAAGAATTCGTTCCAGTGGAAGTTGAACGCCAGAATGCCCACGATCGCCAGGCCCGGCATTGCCAGCGGCGCGTATACGGAACGGAACGTCCTCCACGGCGAGGCGCCGTCGATCGCGGCAGCTTCAGCGAGCTCACCCGGCAACCCCATGAAGTACTGGCGCATCAGGAAGGTGCCGAACGCCGTCGGGATGGCCGGAATGATCAGCGCGAGCAGCGTGTCCGAGAGCCCGACGCCGCGGATCAGCATGAACACGGGGACGATGGTGACTTGCGCGGGCACCATCATGGTGGCCAGCACGATCGAGAACAGGGCGCCCCGCCCCCGAAAGCGAAGGTGCGCGAACGCATACCCAGCCAAGGCGGCGGTCACCATCTGCCCGACAGCGATCAGCCCGGTCACCAGCGCACTGTTCACCACCAGCGCCACGATGTTGAGCTGCTTGAACACTTGCTCGTAGGAAGTCAGGTCCGGGTTCAGCGGCAGGAATGCGGGCGGCAGCTGGAAGGATTCCGACGGCGGACGCAGCGAGGTGGACAGCGTCCACAACACGGGCCCCAGGACAAAGACGGACGCGATCAGCAAGACGATGACGCGGACGGCCACTGACCAGTCGCGCTTCTTCCGCGTTACTACAGGCGCCGTGGTGGTGACACGTTCTTGAATGGTAGTCATGGCGGGCCTTACTGGTAGAAGACGAATCGTTTGCTGAGCCGGAACTGCGCGGCCGTGATGGCCATGATGATGAGCGTCAGGATCACGCCGATCGCAGAGGCCTGGCCGAACTCGAGGCGTTGGAACGCGGACTCGAAGATCACCATCACGGCTGTGCGCGTTGAGTCGCCAGGCCCGCCGCGGGTAAGCACGTAGGGCTGGTCGAACACTTGCAGCGCGTTGATGATCGCCATGACCGAGGCCACCAGCGTGGTGGGGCTCAGCAGGGGCAGCGTGACAAACCAATGCTTGCGCCAGCCTGTAGCGCCGTCGATCGACGCCGCCTCGTAGGTTTCCACCGGAATGGAGGCCAGCCCGCCGATGAACAGCAGGAACGAGAACCCGAAGTTCTGCCATACATACACAAGAATCACGACGGCGGCCGACCCACTTGGCGTCGTCAGCCACGGAACCGCGGGGATGCCAACTATGGACAGCAACCAGTTCACGACGCCGAATTGTTCGTTGAACAGGTACCGCATGAAGATCGATACCGACGCCGCGGACAGGATCAACGGGAAGAAGAATGCCGAACGGAAGAACACCCTAAGCCAGGCCGGGAGCTTCTCCTGCACCATGATCGCCAAGCCAAGCGCCAGTCCGAGCTGGAGGGCCACGGCCACCACCACAAACACGATGGTGTTAACGAACGACACCCGGACGGTGGGGTCCTGGACTACCTCGGCGAAGTTGTCGAAGCCCACGAACGTTGGCGCCGAGATAATGTCCCATCGGAAGAATGCGAGCGCGATCGAGGCGACGATCGGCAGCAAAGTAAAGATACCCATGCCCACGATGGTCGGTGCCAGGAAGGCCCAGGGAAGCCAGCGTTGCTGCACGCGTCTGCGCTTGGCGCCTTGTCCGTTCTTCTTGGCGGCCTGACGATAGCCCGGCTCGCTCCCCGTCCCCGTAGGTGTACTGGTTGCCGTGCTCATGGCTGCCTCCTCAGGGCCAGTTCAAGGTCGCGCTGCATGGAACTGAGGGCGTCCTTGAGTTGACGCTCGTCTCCACTGACAGCCAGGCTTACGTTTTTCATGAGGGCGGTTTCGACGGCGGCCTGCTGGGGTGGCGCTGGAATGGGACCTGTGGTGGGGAACTTGTCCAGGGTGTCGTAGAAGACCTTCCAGTTCCGCGGACCGGTTCCGGCGTAGAGCTGCTCGTTGACCATGGAGCGGCGGGCGGGTGTGGTGTTCGGCGTGGGGAACACGATCTGCATGGCTTCGCGGCTGGAGCTGAACTTCACCCACTCCCAGGCGGCGTCCTTATCTTTGGCGGTCTTCATGATCGCGTAGCCTGCCGTGCCGAACTGGTGGCGCTGGGTCCGCCATTTCGGGAAGAACTGGACGTCGAAGTCGCTCTCGGTCATCCCCGCCTCGTGGAGGCCTTGGACCCAATAGCCGCCTGCCGGCGTCGTACCTATCCTGTTGGAGGCAAAGAGGCCGATCAGCGCGCTGCCGCCGCCTTCCTCAGGCCGGACACCCAGTCCGTCCTTCACGAGTCCGCGGAGGTAGTCGAAGGATTCGAAGACCCGGGGATCGTCGGCGTTGGGTTCAAGCCACTGGTAGCCGCCGGATCGGAGGCTGCGTGTGGGGTCGTTGGCGTAGAAGCCGTCCCACAGCCATTCGCCGCCCGGGGACTTGGTTTCCTTGAGGAAGCTGGTGTCGTTCGCGTACAGCCACGGCACCACTCCGCCGAAGAGACGGTTGGTCCAGTAATAAGGGGTGAAGTCGGCGGGCTTGGCCTTCTTCATTGCAGCGAGGGTGCTGCGGAAGTCCGTGTGCGTCCAGTTGTCGGACGGCCGTTCCAAGCCCGCCGAGCGGAGTGACGCGGTGTTGTAGTACATGTTGGCCGCGTTCCAGTCGATGGGGAGCTGGAACAGGCTGCCTTTGTACATGAACGCTTCCACCAGGCTGGGGTGGACGTCCGCGAAGTACTCCTTCATGTGGTCGGCGTCGCGGCGGAGGTATTCGTCCAGCGGGTGGGCCAGCTTCTCGGCGAAGAGCTGGGCGCCCTCCGTTGCCACATACACCACGTCCGGCGGGGTGCCTGCGGCAACCATGGTGAGGATCTTGGTGAAGAAGTCCTTCCAGTCCACGGCTTGGATCGCCTGGACCTTGACCTTGATTTCGGGGTGGACCTTGGCGAAAGCGTCGATGACCTTCTGGCGGGCTGCGGCGTCCGCGGCGGTGCCCATGATGGCGATGCTGAGGCTGTTGTCTCCCCGGCCTGGAATGTCGGCCCCTGTCAGGCGCGGCCACGATGCAGCGGTGACTCCCACAATTCCGGCGCCGAGGGCTGTGAGGGCACTTCTACGTGTGAATTCACGCAAAGCCCCGTTGGTTCCCGACATGTGAATTTCCTTCCCTAACACGTGTTAGGAAGCCTAAACCTCACGCCTAACACGTGTCAAGCGTCACAGGAATGTTGCAGAGGCCTCACTTCGGCCCGCCACGCTCAAGGGGACTCACACGAGCCACCCAGAGAACTGTGGCAGTCTAGTCAGAATGAGTTCCCAGCAATTCCGCACCAGCGGGAGGTCGAGCAAACGGCCGCTTAAAGGACGCGACGCAGGCGCCGGCACAGGCTTTCTGTTCTGCCTCGCCACGATTGCCAGCGCCGTGGGCTTGGCTGCCACGTACTACTTCTTTGTGCGCACCACGGCAGGCCAGTTCATCGACGAGTCCGCACTAGTTGAAGCCACCGTGCTGGGCGGAACAGCCGGCAGGGCCTCCACCGACTTCCTGGACATGCTTCCCATGCTCTCGCTGGCTATTGCCGCGATCATGGTGCTCTTCGTGACCGTCGCACGCCGCCGCTGGACTGCTGCCGGAATCGCTGTAGCAGCGTGCATCGCCGCCAACGCTGCCACCCAGATCCTCAAGCTCCTCATCCCGGACAGGCCCGACCGCGGCGTCCAGACACTGGAACTGAACTCACTCCCCTCCGGGCACACCACACTTGCCGCCTCCGCTGCCGCCGCCGTTTTCCTGATGGTTTCGCCCCGCTGGCGGCCCCTGGCAGGCTTCCTTGGCAGCACCTTCGCGGTAGCCACGGGCGTCTCCACTCTTATCAACCAGTGGCATCGCCCGGCCGACGTCGTGGCCGCCTTCCTGGTGGTGGCAGCCGTCATGCTCCCGGCAGGCTGGCTCATCCTCCGCACAGGCAACAGCTGGAACGTCTGGAAGGGGTACGGCGAGCACTGGGCCGCCTCGCGCCTGTGGGTCTGGCTCACTGTTGCGGCGCTTGTGATCGCCGGCTTCGTGGCGGCCTACTCATTACTGCAGGTGCCCGGCCTCAGCACAGACAGCACCATCGACTACTTCTGGGCCGGCACTGCCTTCATTGTGATCGCCGGCTACCTCTCAGCCCTTGGCGGCACGTGGCTCTTCGGCCTGGCGGCGCGCAAGAACTAGCGCGCTTTCTCGGTGCGCGGCGCACCCGTACGCGCACCACGCACACGACGGCGGCGCTCCGTTACGCGCCCCGCGCACCAGCTGCTATAGGGGCAATCGGCGCCAAAGAGTGAGAAGGTGCGAGAGCTTAGTCCTCCGGACCAACCGAGTCGAAGAACTTCGGCTCTTCCGCAGATGCAGCCCCGCGCCCCCGGGCCTGCTCGTGAATGAAGTGCCGATCCTCGTCCGTGAGGTGCGTGCCACCGTGCCCATCAACGCCATCATTCTCCCCCGTTTCCCCATTGATGATCGCGGTGACTGTCCGCGGCACAATCATGGTTCCCGGGTTGTCAATGAGCCATTGCTGCGTGTCCGGAGAAAGCTGGTCCCAGAATTCTTTGATGTGCACAACTATCAGCACTGCCCTTCATTGGTGGGGTGGATTCATGGAATGCGCCATATGCGCCGGAGACTCGGGTATCGAGGTCTTTTCCAAGGCTACGCCCGCCATGCCGATCCTGACCCGGACGCAGCAACTTTTCTGAGGATTACTTCGACCGTCCGTTCTGCATGCGCTACTGTTAGTCCAATCGATGGATAAATGCTGTTTAGCCTCAGGAGCCTCCATGTCATCCACCCTCAGGTCCGCCTCGCGCCGAAGCAAGGCCCCAGGTGTCGCCGTTCCCGCTTCCCGCGATGTGGTGGTCGACTTCATCCGCGTCGCGTGCATGTTTGCCGTGGTTGCCGTCCACTTGCTCATGATGGGGATCAGCGTGGACGAGTCCGGCATCGGCGTGGGCAATCCTCTGACATCCCTGAGCTGGTTTGCCCAAGGGACGTGGTTCGGCCAGGTCATGCCGCTCTTTTTCGTGGTGGGCGGCTTCGCGTCGCTGACATCGTGGCGCAGCCTGCAACGCAAGGGTGGAGACGCCGGCGACTACCTCAGGAACCGGGTGCTGCGACTGGTCCGGCCCACAGTTGCGTTGTACATCTTCCTCGCTATTGCGCTGTGGAGCGCGACGGCGGCTGGTGTCCCCGCTGATCTGCTCGCCGTTATCGCTGCGGGCGCCGGCGTGCAGCTGTGGTTCCTGGCCGCGTACCTGATCTGCCAGGCCATGGTTCCTACGATGGCCCGGTTTCACGAGGCGGCGCCCTACCGGACCATCGCAGCGCTGGCTGCGGGCGCCGTCGTCGTTGATGTTCTTCGTTTGGGTTTGGAGCGAAACCCCTGGGGGTTCGACTCAAACCCGATCGGCCTGCTGAACATGGTTTTCGTATGGGGCCTTCTGCAGCAGCTGGGGTTCTTCTACGCCGACGGGTTCTTTGACCGCGTCGCCAAGTGGAAGCTCGTTCTTGCCGCCGCCAGCTGCTACGCCGCGATGGTTCCGCTCACGCATGCTGGACCGTATCCCATGGACATGCTGACCAGCCAGAATCCGCCCATGTTCCCGCTGATCCTAGTGGGACTGGCGCATATTCTCTTGGTAAAAGCCGCGTATCCGGTGCTGCAGCGATGCGTCCACATCGGCTGGGTGCAGAAGGTGATGTTCGTGGTGGGGAGCCGGGCAATGACCATCTACCTGTGGCACCTGCCGCTGATCATCGCCATGTTCGGGCTCGCGCTGGTCCTTCGCCTGCCGTTCCCCGAGCCCGCCAGCACCGAGTGGTGGCTCAGCCGGCCGCTGTTTTATGTGGCTGCGTGGGCACTGGTGCTCTTGGTCTCAACCCCGCTGGTCCGGCTGGAACTCGCCAGCACTGCGCTGGCGCCCGGTGCGGTCCGGCCTGCTATGTGGCGCATCGCTGCCGGAACTGTCCTGGCCATCATCCCGCCGTACGTGGTGATGAGGTCGGCGCTGGACGTTGTAAATGCGACGTGGGGGTTGGTGCTGCTGGTAATCGCCGTAGCACTGGTGTCCGGTAAGGTTCCCGACCGGGTGTGGAAGACCCCTCGGGCTGTTTCATCGGGGTCAGTGGCTTCCTGACCTTCTTTAAAGGCCGGACGGCCGCAGAACAACCTTGTGGGGTTGTTCTGCGGCCGTTGTTGGTTCAATAAGGGTCAGATGCAGCGGCCCCAAACGGACAGCTATGGCATGCGGTAGAGGAATGCTGCCATGGCGTCGCGGTTGATTGGCGAGAGCGGCTTGTAGCTACGCGAGCCATTAGCTTCCAGCCAACCTGTGGAAATTTCCATTTCCAGCATCCAGGCCATTTCCTTGTAGAACTGCTGCGTGGTGAGCACATCCTGGAATGGTGACGTATCGGGCTCCTGGAAGTCCGGCTTATCAGCCAAGCGGTAAAGGAATGCCGCCATGGCATCGCGGTTGATCGGGGTCAAGGGTCTGTAGGTTTTGGACCCATCGCTTTCGGTCCAGCCCGAGGAGATTCCCTTTTCCGCCAACCAGGCCATCTCTTTGTAGAACTGCTGGGTGGTGGATACGTCCTTGAACGGGGACTTGGCCGGTGCAGTGTAATTCGGGGAACCGGCGATGCGGTAGAGGAAGGCTGCCATCGCATCGCGGTTGATCGGTGTCAGCGGCCGATAAGTGACGGACTTGTCCGCTTCAACCCAACCCTTGGAGATTCCTGCGTCAGCCATCCATGCCATTTCCCGGTAGAACTGCTGAGTTGTCAGCACATCCTTGAAAGGCGATACGGCGGGAGGCACGAAGTCCGGGCCCTTGGCGCTGAAACGTTCCGTCCATTCCGCCGTTGAACCAGCTTTGAGGGCGTAACCGTCTTTGGCTGCTGCCGTGACCGTTATCCGACCCGTGGCCGGATGCGTCCCCGCTGTAACTACCCCACCTGCGACGCGATACTCAACACCCTCCGTTTCAGGGATGGTGTAGGTGTCCTGGTCGGTGTGGGGGGCGTCCAGGAACTCAACTGCCCCGGGGGTTACAGCCTTGTCAGCCGGCAGAACTGCAGCAGTCGGCTCGCTTGTCAGGGACTCCGTCGCGTAGCCAAGCTTGGTGCCCGTCACTGTCACGGTGATCGTCGCGCCGATATCGGTTCCCTTGACGCTGTATTCGGAACCTGTAGCTCCGTCAATCGCAACACCGTTGCGCTTCCATTCGTATCCAAGGGCTACCGGAGCCGGCCCCCAGGGCTGCACGTCTGCTTTCAAGACACTGCCAACGTAGGCTGGGCCGGTGATCTTCGGGGCGACGGAGTAGATGTCCGCAGGGGTTATGGGAGCTGTGGGGGCTGAGGTTGCCGATACGCTCGAGGCATACGTCTTTTGTCCGGTTACCCTCACCGAGATGGCTGCGCCTGCGTCTTCGGGAGCAAGGATGTACTTGTCAAGCATTTGATAGGGAATGGGATCCCCGTTGCGCAGCCATTGGTAGCTGTTGGCTATCTGGCCGGGGGTCCAGTTTCCCGGATTGGCTGTCAGCATCCACCCGACCTTAGTTTCACCAAAAATGGTGGGCGTTCCTGGAGTAATGGGTGCTACATCTGCAGCGAGCATTTTGAGGGCGTTGTCGGCGTCCACTAAACCTGCCCCACAGTTACATTCGTAGACCGGCCGGGCTGTCTCCTTCATTCGGTACTCGATGTCGGCGGGTGTCAGCGCGGGCAGCTTGGAGTACATCATTGCGGCCACCGCAGCTACATGCGGGGCAGCCATGGAGGTGCCTTCTTTGAGGTAGTAGTCCTCCGTCGTGGCTATGTCCAAACCAGCGTTCAGCGTTGACACGATGCCGTCGGCCCCGGAGAACCTCATGTCGCCACCCGGAGCAGCAACATCCACATTCACACCGAAGTTGGAATAGTAGGCAGGGTTGCCGTCCTTCTTCGTCGCTCCAACCACCAAGACGTTCTTGCAGTTCGCGGGCCTGACCTGCGATGCGTCAATGTTCTCGTTGCCCGCAGCGACTACTACGGAAGCACCCTTGCCGCGGGCAAAATCTGTTGCGTTCTGGTACGAGGCCGGGCAAACTCCGCGGCCGCCGAGGCTGAGGTTGATAACGCGTGCGGGATTGGCGTTTGCCGGGACTCCGGCAACAGTTCCACCGGCGGCCCAGACGATCGCGTCGGCGATGTCTGAAATGTAGCCGCCGCAGATACCCAAGGCTCGAACTGGAAGGATCTTCGCCTTGGGTGCTACGCCCGCAACGCCCTTGCCATTCCCGGCAACCGCACCAATGATCCCCGCTACATGCGTTCCGTGCCACGAGGAGGCTTCGGAAGGCGAGCCGACGCCGCACTGCCCGTAGTACGTCCCGTCGCCTTCATCACGCGGGTTTGAGTCACGGCCGTTGCCGTCGCGGGCGGTTTCCGGCTCGCTGATCATGTCGTAGCCGGGAAGGACGTTCGCGTTCAGGTCGCTGTGGCTCAGGATGCCGCTGTCAATAACCGCAACCACACTCCCTTCACCTTGGCTTACATCCCAGGCACCAAGTACGCCCATGCCACCGTTACCTGTGCCGTGCGCCCACTGAAGGTTGTAATAGGTGTCATTAGGCGAGGCCGCAAACGGCCGCATGATGGAGTCCGGCTCGGCGTACTCAACGCTCGGGTCAGCCGCCAGGGTGGAAACGAGCTCGCTGGCTTCCGCAAGGGCGAGTTTCCGGTCAGTCCTTACCACCTCTTCGCCCGTGGCCATAGTGCGTACAGCTTGTACAGGCACTCCCACGGCACTGGCCGCCCGGCCGAACGACGACTTCCGGTCGGCGGATTGGATGCCGTCCCGTTCCTTGAACTTCACGATGAACTGGTCAGTCGGAATTTCCTCGGAAACAGTGGACATCGCACGCGGTGCCGCGCTGGGCATTGGCGCCGGAGTGTCATCGGCCACGGCCGGAAGCGCCGGGAGAGCGGCTCCAACCATCGCAATAATGCCAGCAAAAATTACTTGAGAGCGCACACTGGCTCTCCGTCGGATCTGCATAAAACAGCGCCCTCTACTCAAACGCCCCATGAGCGCGGAAAAATGGCCGCGAGAGTGCGGCCAGCATGAGTTTAGCCACAGTTTGGACTTTCCTGCGAAATCGCTGTGAGTCTTCCACCGTTTGGGGCGAGGCGGCTTGACCCTCTTGGAGATGGATACCGCAGCAATCCAACTTCTTTAGGTTTCAGAGGCTCTCTTGAACAGCCAAGAGAGGTCAGGAAACAGCGACCCCAAACGGACAGCTATGGCATGCGGTAGAGGAATGCTGCCATGGCGTCGCGGTTGATGGGTTCCAAGGGCTTGTACCAGTAGTTGTTCTCCCCCATCTGCCAGCCAGAGGAGATCCCCGCAACGCTCATCCAGACCATCTCCTTATAGAACAGCTGGCCAGAGTCCAGATCCTTAAAGGGTGCAGAGGCCGGTGCTTCGTAGTCGGGCTTGTTCGCCAACCTATACAGGAAGGCGGCCATGGCGTCGCGGTTGATTGGAGTCAGCGGTTTGTAGAAACGCGAACCGTTCTCGGTCCATCCGGACGAAATGCCGGTTTCTGCCAACCATGACATCTCCTTGTAGAACTGCTGCGTGGTTGCAACGTCCTTGAAGGGGGACTGCGCAGGAGGTGCGTAGTCCGGCGAACCGGCCATGCGGTACAGGAATGCCGCCATTGCGTCACGGTTGATGGGCGTCACGGGCCGGTAGGTGACGGACTTATCCGCCTCAACCCACCCCGTGGAGATCTTCCGGTCAGCCAACCAGGACATCTCCTTGTAGAACTGCTGGCTGGTGATGACGTCCTTGAACGGCGAAGCCGCAGGCGCAGTGAAGTCCGGTCCCTTGCTGCTGAAGTAGGCCTTCCACTCGGATGCGGCACCGTTGAGCAGTGCCCATCCGTCCTTGGGCATCGCAGCAACCTTGACCTGCCCGCGGGCAGTGTAGGTGCCGGCGTTCACCGTTTTACCGTCAATCTGGTAATCAACGGACTCGGACTCCGGGACGGTGTACTTGTCATCCGCCATATAGGGGGCCTCCGTGAAGACCACCGGCTCCGGGGCGACTGCTTTGTCCGCGGGAACCACTGCGGGTGTCGGCTTACTGAACATCTTGGACAGCCCGTAGAGGTCCTTGACTCCGAGCACGTCTGCCGAGATTGTCTTGCCTACGTCCTCGCTTGTCACGGTGTAGGTGGCAAGACTCGATAGGTGATGTCCTGTGGTGCCCGGGTCATTTCGCGTCCATGTGTATCGCAATTCGACGGGAGCAGGTTCCCATGTACCCGGGTCAATGGTGAGGGTGCTTCCAACGTAAGCGGAGCCGATGATGGTCGGGACGCTCCCTGTCAGGGTCCCCTGCCCTACTTGCTGGGTTGCCTCGGACGTTGCCGAAACGGCGGGGACGTACTTTCTGGCCGCGGTCACTGTAACCGAGAGCGCAGCGCCGAAATCGGATTCCTGTGCGGTGTAGCCCTGCGTAATGGCCCCTGGAATGGCGATACCCCACCGGTTCCACTGATATGTCCACTCGGCCGATTCCACATTGGTCCACGTCCCATGTTCGGCAACCAACGATTGACCTACAGCCGCTTCTCCAACAATGGTCGGCGTCCCGGCAACAATGGGAGCCGCGTCCGCTGCAACCTGCTTGACGGTGGCGTTGGCGTCCATAAGGCCGGCCCCGCATCCACCGGTGCAACCAGCCATGGAACGGGCATTGGCTTTGAGTCGCTGCTCAACTTCGTCAGGGGTCAAAGCCGGGAGTTCGGCCACCATCATGGCCGCAACGGCAGCTACGTGCGGGGCTGCCATGGAAGTACCGGACTTGAGGTAGTAGTCCTCAGCGGTGGCAGTATCCACACCACGGTTGAGGGTTGAGACGATGCCGTCCAGCGGGGCCTTGGTCATGTCCCCGCCGGGAGCGGTGAGGTCAACGTTTGCGCCGAAGTTGGAGTAGTACGCCTTGCTGCTGTCCCGGGTGCTTGCACCTACCGTGATGACATTGCTGCAGTTCGCCGGGCTAACCAGGGACGCGTCGATGTTCTCGTTACCCGCCGCGACCACCACGGTAGCCCCCTGGTTCCGGGCGAAGTTCAGGGCATTCTGGTAAGTGCTGGAGCAGGACGCACGCCCACCGATGCTGAGGTTGATGACCCGGGCAGGGTTGGCATTGGCAGGGACTCCGGACACGGTGCCGCCTGCTGCCCACCTGATGCCATCCGCGATGTCGGAGCTGTAACCCCCGCACGTCCCGATGGCTCGGATCGGCACGATCTTGGCCTTAGGGGCAACGCCGGCCATACCTTTGCCATTGTCCGCAACGGCCGCAATGATGCCGGCCACGTGGGTTCCGTGCCATGAAGACTGGACGCCTGGTCTTCCGGCGGCGCACTGTCCGTTGTAAGTGATATCGCCTTCGTCGCGGGCATTGGCGTCACGACCGTCGCCATCACGGGCAGTCTCAAGATCGTTGATCATGTCGTAGCCCGGCAGGACGTTGGCGTTCAGATCGCTGTGGTCAAGGATGCCGGTGTCGATGACGGCAACGGTGCTTCCTTGACCCTGGTTGACGTCCCAAGCACCCAGGACGTTGATGCCCCCGGCACCGGTTCCCAGGCCCCACTGCATGTTGAAGTAAGTGTCGTTGGGAGCGAGTGCCAGCGGCTGCATGATGGTGTCCGGCTCGGCGTATTCCACGCTGGGGTCCGCGGAGAGGGCAGCCACCAGCTCGGTGGCTTCTTCAGCCCCAAGCTTCTTGTCAGTTTTGACCACGTTTTCGCCGGCGGCGGTGGTTCGAACGCTCTCAACGGGCGATCCCACAGCGCTGGCCGCGTCGCTCAAAACATCTTGGCGATCGACGGACTGGATCCCAACCCGTTCCTTGAACTTCACAATGAACTGGTCCGTGGGGACCGCTGCGAGGTCCGTAGTCACCGGCAAGGGTGCCGCGCCGGGAAGTGGCGGGGCGGCGTCGTTGGCTGATGCAGGCAAGGCAGGCAGAGCTGCGCCCACCATGGCTACAACGCTCAGAAGGATTAAACGAGAACTAACCACGGCTTTCCGCTGGTTACGCATGTACAGTCGCCCTTTACTCAAAACGCCCCCCAAAGAGCGCTGAAAAATGGCCGCGATGAGCAGCCAGATCGAGTTTAGCCAGAGAGTTGAGTTTCCTGCGAATTCCCTGTGAGTCGTGCCTGCCAGGTGCGGCAACGCCGAGGGCCGGCTGCAGAAAGTCTGCAACCGGCCCCGGTTGTTTATTGCTTTTAGCGACGCTACGGCATCCGGTAAAGGAAGGCTGCCATGGCGTCACGGCTGATAGGTGACAATGGCTGATAGGTGCGGCCACCGTAAGCGTCCGTCCACCCAGAGGAAATCTTCATTTCGGACATCCACGCCATCTCTTTGTAAAACAGCTGGTAGGTCTGGACGTCCTGGAATGGGGACACGGAGGGAGCGCTGTAATCGGGCTGGTTTGCCAGCCGGTACAGGAAGGCAGCCATAGCGTCACGGTTAATCGGTGTCAGGGGTTTGTATAGCCGCGAACCATCGGGCTCCGTCCATCCCGAGGAGATACCGGTCTGAGCCAGCCAAGCCATTTCCTTATAGAACTGCTGGGTGGATGTCACGTCCTTGAAAGGTGACTTGGCCGGAGGTGTGTAAGCCGGTGAACCAGCCATCCGGTAGAGAAAGGCCGCCATCGCGTCACGATTGATCGGTGCCAGAGGACGGTACGTGACGGACTTGTCCGCCTCAACCCACCCCGTGGATATTTTGCGGTCAGCCATCCACGCCATTTCCTTGTAGAACTGCTGCTTGGTCAGCACATCTTTGAAGGGCGATACCGCGGGAGCTGTAAATGCCGCGCCCTTGAAGCTGAAGTAAGCCGCCCACTCTGTGCTGGCACCGTTGGCCAACACGTAGCCGTCCTTGATCTTGGCTGTTACCCTCGTCTGTCCCCTTGCGGGGTAGGTTCCAGCAGGGACGGACACCCCTCCTACCTGGTACTCGGTGCCGGTGGACTGCGGAATCGTGTACTTGTCATCCGCTACGTTGGGAGCTTCAGTGAAGACGACTGAAGCCGGGGTCACAGCTTTGTCTGCCGTAACCACCAGTTGCGTAGGATCACTCGTTTTGATCGAGTCGCTGTAGCCCTGCTTTGCTCCCGTAACCCGCACGGTCAAAGACTTGGCGGCATCAGCATCTACTACTGAATAGCTGGTCCCCGTGGCTCCCTCAATGATCGTTCCTGCCCTGTACCACTGATGTGACAGCGCTACTGGCTCTGGTCCCCAGTTTCCTGGATCCACCGTCAGCACATTCCCAACGTAGGCCGAGCCCGTGATCAAGGGAATGCTTGAGGACAAGGTCCCAGGCTTGATAGCGGCAGTCGGGGCCGACGTGGCCGAGACTGCGGGGACAAACCTCTTGCTGGCCTTGACCGTGAAAGTGAGCGCCGCACCCAGATCTTCCGGCTGCAGCCAGTACTCGTAGCCGGTTGCTTCGGGAATCGCGACACCATTGCGATGCCACTGGAGTTCCCAATTACTCAAGGCTGCGACACCCCAGGTTCCGGGCTCTCCCCAGATCGGGTGTCCTACTGACAGCTCGCCGTAGATGAACGGTTTGCCAGCGACGATGGGGGCGGCTTCCGTCTGGATGTCCCGCAGCGCCTGGGTCGCGTTGACAAGTCCTTGACCACAGCCGACACAAGTAAGCGGCCCGGCCGTGTCCTTCAACTTCTGTTCCACATCCGACGGCGTCAATGCCGGCAGTACCGACAACATCATTGCGGCCACACCTGCAACGTGGGGAGCTGCCATGGATGTTCCGGCTTTGAGATAGTAATCCTCGGTGGTAGCGCGGTCAGTGCCGTTATTGAGGGTGGACACGATCCCGTCAAACGGATCGACGCTCATGTCGCCTCCGGGTGCCGTGAGGTCCACGGCCGTGCCAAAGTTTGAGTAATACGCCTTACCGTTCGCCTTGGTGCTGGCGCCTACTGCAATGACGCCGCGACAGTTGGCTGGACTCACCCGCGAGGCATCCACGTTCTCGTTGCCTGCCGACACCACTACGGAGGCTCCTAGTTCGGCGGCGAAGTCCACTGCATTCTGGAAAGCCCTGGGGCACGTGCCTGGGGCACCAATGCTGACGTTGATAACTCGGGCCGGATTCTCATTATCCGGAATTCCCTCCACTGTCCCTCCCGCTGCCCAAGCGATGCCTTCAGCAATGTCGGAGAGGTATCCACCGCATGTGCCTATGGTGCGTACGGGCACCACTTTGGCTTTGGGAGCCACGCCGGCGACGCCTTTTCCATTTCCAGCTATGGCGGCAACGATGCCTGCAACGTGCGTTCCGTGCCAGGAAGACCGTTCGGCAGGCTCCCCGGCCACGCACTGTCCAGCTGTTGTAGCGTCGCCTTCATCTCGAGGGTTCGAGTCCCTGCCATTCCCGTCCCGGGAGACGGCGGGGTCGCTGATCATGTCATAACCCGGGAGGACGTTGGCGTTGAGGTCCGTATGGCTAAGAATTCCGCTGTCAATGACAGCAACCACGCTGCCCTGACCCTGGTTGATATCCCAGGCCGTTGGTGTGTGAATGCCCCCAGCGTAGGTCGTTCCCAAGTTCCACTGGATGCCAAAATATGTGTCGTTGGGCCTGACGTCCTGAACCCGCATGATGACGTCCGGCTCGACGTACTCCACGTTGGGGTCCGCAGCCAGGGCTGCAACCAGCTCGCCGGCCTCGTCAGCGCCCAGCTTTCTTTTCGTCTTTACCACTTCACCAGAAGCTGTGGCGCGCACGCCCTCCACTGCTACGCCTACAGAGCTTGCCACCCGGTCGAGCGAGGACTGTCGATCAGCGGACTGGATGCCGGCACGATCCTTGAACTTAACAATGAACTGGTCCGTCGGAACCACAGCGGCTGCCGGGGCAAGTGTAGGCCCGGCTGCTGCGCTGGGCATTGGCGGCGTGGGAACGTCAACTGCCGCGGCGGGAAGGGCTGGCAAGCCGGCTCCGACCATCGCGATAACGCCCACAAGGAATACTTGAGAGCGCACGCTGGCTCTCCGTCGGTTCTGCATAGACAGCGCCCTCTGCTCGTACGCCCCCAAGAGCGCGAAAAAAATGGCCGCGATAGTGCGGCCAGCATGAGTTTAGCCACAGTTTTTAGTTTCCTGCGAATTTCCTGGGAATTTCTCAGAAGCTGGATTGCAGCTCAACCTATTCGGGTTTCAGACCCGCGATTACTGTCGCGAGATTGGGGCCTGGAAGGGCGCCCTAAACGGCTAGTAGTTACGACGGTGCTTCAGTCGAGGAATTGCGACGGCGAACACCGCTGCCGCTGCAAAGCCCAGTACACCTGTGGCCCAGACGCCCGCCGACAACGAGATTGCAGCCGTCAGCCCGGACAACAGCACAGGTCCCCCGGTGCCGCCCGAATCGGCCATGAATCGCCAAATACCCAGGAAATGGCTCCGCCCGTTGTCCGGCGAGAAGTCAGCGCCAAGCGTCATGACGAGCCCTGAGCTAATGCCATTGCCGAACCCGATCAGCAAGGCGACCAAGAGGAGCGGGACGAACCCGGCAGTGAAGGGAACCAAGATCAACGCAGTTCCCATGATCAACGTCGACGGGATGGCCACCCATTGCCGCCCCTTCCTGTCCATGAGTTTCCCGGCAGGGTAGAACACCAGCATGTCGATCGCTCCGGACAAGCCGAAGATCAAGGACGCATGTGTGGCATCGAGTCCCAGATGGTCCGCCCACAGCGGGATCACCACCTGTCGTGATGCCCGCAAGGCACTCAACAGGAGGATGCCGAACCCCACCGTCAGGAACACCCCGGCATGGGAAACCGCTACGCTCCGCAAGCTGGACGCCGGAGGTCGAGGACCGCCGTCGGCCGCTTTCGGGGCGACCAGATCCGGGATGGTGAGCGACAACGCAGCGGCAGCCATCATGCCACCGAAGCCCACCCAGTACGCGCCGCTGATCCCGGCGAACTGCATCACGCCAGCGCCCACGAATGGCCCGATGAAGAGGCCGATCCTGGTGACGCCGCCCAAGGTCGAGAGGGCTCGGGCGCGGAACATGACAGGGACAGCCTCGGTGAGAAACTTTTGCCGCGCGAGGTTGAAGACGCTGGCCGACATGCCCACCAAGGTCATGGAGGCGGCCAACAGCCAGAGTCCATGTTCCATTTGCGGGGCGAACGCTGCCGCGCCGAGGGCAATCGCACCCACTGCGCCGGCTCCGACGATCGACCACCGTTCGCCGAACTTCTCGGTGATGATCGACGCCGGAATATTGAAGAACCAGGAGCCCAACCCGATCAGCGTCACGATCAATGCCGATACCGCCACCGACGCGCCGAGGTCGCGCGCCGAGAGCGCAATAACTGGTAGGACAGCCCCCTCACCGAGACAGAACAGCACAGCTGGCCCGAAGGCCGGTAGCGCGACGCTGCGAAGGCTGAAGTTTTTGTCTGCTTGGGTGGTGGTCATCCCTTTCATCCTAGAACTGCTGCGGGTTCACCCATGCCAGTGCGTGCCTGTTACCGCGCGGCGCGCGGTTGTTGCGGCTCCGGGAAGTCGGAGCCGCAACAACTACATGCGAAGTGAGATTACTTCCCTTGCCTAGCGGCGGTTAGCTACTGCCTTCCGGCGACCTGCTGCTGCGAGCACAAACCCCGTCAGGAGCATGGCGCCTGCCCAGAGAACCCAGGTTCCGTTCAGTCCCGTCATAGCCAAAGTGTTGGCGCTTCCGACGGCGGTGGAGAGTGCCGCGGTCAATGCACCCTGGGTGCTACCAGCGGTTGCAACGGTGCCGGCTTGGGTGCCGCCCGCTGTGCCGGCTCGGGTGCCGACAACTGTGCTTGCTTGGGCGCCGACGCCCGTGCTGGTTGAGCCTGTCACCGGAACGTTGGTGTTGGTTTCGCCACCGGCGTTAAGGCCACCACCGGCAGGCGGGTTGATTGTCGGCGGGTTGATAACGGGCGGGTTCACGACCGGAGGAGTGACAACCGGCGGGTTCACGACCGGAGGAGCAATAACCGGCGGGTTCACGACCGGAGGAGCAATAACCGGCGGGTTCACGACCGGAGGAGTGACAACCGGCGGGTTCACGACGGGCGGCGTCACGGTACCGACGGAGCCGCCACCAATGCCTACCGAAGTGGAGCCAACCGTCACGGGGGCCGTAACCGGGATAATCAGCTGAGTGCCGGAGAGAAGTCCGTGGTTACCCGAAGTGGTGCTGCCAGGCGTGGTTCCCGTCGGAGCAGTTCCGCCGGAGGTGCCAGTGTTCGTGGCGGAAGAGTCACCCAGCAAACCAGCCGACGTCGAACCCAGGTTCACCGGAGCGGTGATCGGAGCAACCACCTGAGTTCCCGAACCAACACCATCCGAACCCGAAGTGGTGCTGCCAGGCGTGGTTCCCGTCGGAGCAGTTCCCCCGGAGGTGCCAGTGTTCGTGGCGGAAGAGTCACCCAGCAAACCAGCCGACGTCGAACCAACGGTTATGGGAGCGGTGATCGGAGCAACTACCTGAGTTCCCGAACCAACACCATCGGAACCCGAAGTGGAAGCACCCGACGTAGTCGGAGCAGTTCCGCCGGAGGTGCCAGTGTCCGTGGCGGAAGAGTCACCCAGCAATCCAGCGGAGGTCGAACCCAGGTTCACCGGAGCGGTGATCGGAGCAACTACCTGAGTTCCCGAACCAACACCATCGGAACCCGAAGTGGTGCTGCCAGGCGTGGTTCCCGTCGGAGCAGTTCCGCCGGAGGTGCCAGTGTTCGTGGCGGCAGACTCCCCGCCAAGACCCACAGCAGTGGCTCCGACGTTAACAGGGACCGCAATCGGAGCCACTACCTGAGCGCCGGACGCGATACTCTCTCCCCCCGACGTTGTTGCCTGAGCCGGCGTTTGGGCCGGAGCAGGAGCTGTTGCTGCTGATGAAGCAGTTGAGTCACCAAGCACACCGGCCGACGTCGAACCCACCGTGATGGGCACCGTCACCGGTGCCACCACTTGGGTTCCCGAGGCGATACCGTCAGAGCCGCTGGTGCTGGATGCCGGCGTCGAACTTGTTGCCGCTGCTGGAGCGGCAGGTGTGGCTGAGCTCGTCGCAGTGGAGCCCCCCAGCAGACCCACTGACGACGAGCCCAGGTTTATGGGCACCGTAACCGGGGCGACAACCTGTGTCCCGGAGCCGATGCTGTTTGAGCCGTTGGTGCTGGCAGCCGGTGCTGTGCCCGAACCAGCTGCACCCGAACCTGCAGCAGCTCCCGGCGCGGACGTCGTAGCTGCTGAATCCCCCAACAGTCCAAGTGATGTTCCGCCGACGCTGATCGGCGCTGATGCAGGCGCTGCCACCTGTGTTCCGGAAAGGAGTCCATCCTTCCCGCTGGTGGTGTCCGCGGCGTTTGCCGCAGTCGCGCTGAGGACAATCATGCCCCCGGCAAAGCATGTGCCGATGAGGCACTTGCGTAGGGTTGTATTCATTGTGATTCTCTCCTGAAGGCCTTGTTCCCAAGGACGTCCGAGTGACGGATCGCCCGAATGACCGTTTGCCGCGAATAGCTGCGCGGCCGGCTTGGGAACTAGTCAGGAGAGGAGCCGGGGTCGAAGCACACCGGCTTTGGATGTTGTTCAGCATCGGCCGATTCCTGGCCGGGAAGAGCGTCTACGGGAATGATCAGTGCACCATGCAGGAAGGCTGCCGCAGGGCTTGGCGGACCGTTTTGGGAGTTCCCGGAACCAGCTCCCGTGAGGCCGGCGGGTACTGCTGGAGGGCCGGAAGGCAGCTCCGAGGGCGAGGCGGGATCGGCGGCTGAGGAGGCGCCGCCGAGAACCGCAGTAATCCCTGTCGGACCGAAGTTTCGGTTGGGTACCATGAACGCTGAAGCGCCAGCGGCCACCCCAGGTGGGGTCGCACGGAAGTTCAAGGTGCTGGGCTCAGGAACCGTTGCGTCCGTGGAATCTACGACGCCGGTAGTCACCAAGGCGTCGGCGTCCGCCATAGCCGGGACAACAATTGCGTCAGAGCTCGGCACGGTCGGAACCTCGGTAACGGGCGTGGTGGCCGGCGGTATGGTGACCGGAGGCGCGATGGCCGGCGGCATCGTAACTGGCGGGGCGGCCACAGGCGGGATAGCCACTGGCGGAACAACCACAGGCGGGACGATGGCTTCGACGGGCGGCAGGACGGTGTCCGCCACGCCGACAATCGGATCCACAATCGGGGTTACCGCGTCCGTAACAGGTTCCAGTCGAACGGGTTCCGCTGCTTGATTGACCGGCGGAACAACAACGTTGACCGTGTGGTCCACAGCGTCAGTGGCCGGAACCACCACGGTGTTCACCACAGTCCCGGTGGTGTTCGGAGGAACCACTTGGTTGACCACCGGCACGGCTGAAACCACGTGATCCACGGTGCCGCCGACGCGCTGCACTATGGGTGTCACCGCCGGCACATGCACGTTGATCTGCTCCGCCGGTACTATTCCTTTGACGACGGCCGGCAGCGGTACGTTCGGCACCGGAATGCTGACGGACGTGGAGGACGTGACACTGCCCAGAAGGGTTTTGTCGGAGGTTCCAGTGTCTGCACTCGCGGCTGAAGCGGAGAGCGCCATCCAGATTGCAGTGCCAGCGCCAGCGACCATGACAGAGCGGAGAATGCTGGTAGCACGCGGGAAAACGCGTGAACCCTTCATCTCGACACCCCCAGGTAGTCGCGAACCGATGATCGCCTTCATCCTAGGACGGGACTAAGCGGTTAGTCCATGGCTGGGAGTAAACAAGATGATTAATTTATAAGTAACCTTCTTTTATGACGGATAAAAGCCGGTCTTTTCCGGTCCAAAGTCCGGAGTGCCCAGAGATGAACGTCCGTGGGCGTTGGTTTCCTGAAGCCTCTTGATGAACCAGCGCGATTGTTCCGGGCCGTACGGCAGCACAGGAATAGCCTTGGTGGCGTCGGACGGCATGTCGCGAATGGACTGGGTTGCCTGCCGGACCGCCGTGCTCATGGTGTCAGCCATGGTTTTGACGAACTCATCACTGACGGGCTTGCCGTGGCCCGGGACCAGGAATTCGTAACGGTGACGCAGGGCCGAGATATGCCGCAGCGCATCCGCCCATTCCTCCGGGTAGGAGTCTTCGAACGACGGATGCGCGCCCTGTTCAATCAAGTCGCCCACATACAGCGTGGAGCTGGTGCCAACAAGGAGGTCGCCGTCGGTGTGTGCACGGCCCAAGTAAAAGAGGGTAGCGGTGATGCCGCCAAGGTCAACCAGGACAGGCTGATCGTGGACGAGGGCGTTGGGGACAACGATGTCGACGGCGTCGCCCTCCCCTGCTGCCATCTCAGGCTCGTTGGTGGCCACGAAGCGTCGCTGGTTGTCGGCGTCGCGTTCTATAGCCGCCGCACAATTGGCGTGCGCCCAAAACTCCGTGACGCCGTCGTCGGCAAATACTGCGTTGCCGAAGAAGTGGTCGTAGTGTGCGTGGGTGTTCACCACAACAAGCGGAAGCTGGGTCTTTTCGCGAACGGCAGTGAGGATCTCCCGGCCTTGGCGCGGGCCGCAGCCGGTGTCGATGACCATGGCGAGCTCTGAGCCCACCACTAGCCCGGTGTTGAGTAACGATCCCTCGGTTTCCAAGACGTAGTTGTCCGGTCCGAGTTCTAGCCAAGCTGACAATTCGTGCTCCGTATCCACTGCAATCCGGCGATGTTCAGGCCTCTACTCTACCCACGTACCCCGTACGAACGCTGGAGCTGGCGGTTTCGGGCCCTTAATCCGGGTTGGTATTGCCCGGCATCCTAACTGCCGTGGATTCCAGAAAACGTCCCGTCTGAACGAACTCGCGAATCGTGTAAGCCGCCCCTACTGCGCCAATGATCACAACAATCGCGAATATCAACGCCAACACCACCGTGTCTTCCCTTAATGAGAAGTTGATGCACTGTGGCAAAAGGATCAGCGTGTTTACAGGTGACAGCAAGACCAGGAAAGCCAGATTCTTGCGCAGCTGCACCGCTGCGCCACGTGCTACAACGAGGTGCTCATCATTCAGGGGAACCCTGCCGGAGATCTGCCGCCGAATATACTTCTGTTCACTGTTTTCCAACGAAATCAGCACGCCCAGGGTCCCGGCCTCAATCCGTGGGGAAATCCTCTTGGCGTTGTAAACGAAAGCACCAATGAAGGCACCCAGGCAGGCCAACAGGCTGCCGAACAGGACGTACTGGACCCAGCTTCGTACTGAATCACCGAATGCCCAGCGCGCGACTACAGTCCCCACCGCTGTCAGAAGAATGAAGCCAGCAGGAAAGTAGCGCGTGTAGTACACCTTCAGGGCATCGCCAACTCCGTGGTCCGCCAGACCTTGTGCTCGTTTGCGTGCCTTAGCCCAGCGATCGTTCGACGCCGAAATGAGATCGTCAATGCCGCTCATGAAATGCCCCCCATGAGCTCCATCATGAACCATCCAGGGGGTCTACCGCCGGAGCAGCTTGAGCTTTCGGCCAGCACGCACCACCAAGGAGGACTTCAGCGACTGAAGCTCGTCCTGGAGGTGGTCGCGTTCAGACTCCCTTGCAGCGAGCGCTTCCGTGCGTTCACTCAGTTCGCCCAGCAGCCGGTCCCGCTCCTCTTCCACAGCGCCGAGGCTTCCACGGGTGTCTTCCAGGACGTGGGTCAGTCCAAAGAGCTCTACCGACTGGTGCCCGATGTGCAGCTCATTGTTGGCTGTCAGCTTGGCCACGGACGGATGCTCACCGGATGCGAGTTCGAGGAACGCCGGTTCCGGGCTGACAAGGACTGGTGCCTCTGGCCTGGCGTCCTTCAAAGTCTCGACGACGGCGTCCCACCAGGCGCGCTGGAAGTCACCATGCGTCGGGCTGAGTTGCTTTAGGTAGGCACTGATGTCGTCGCGGCGGGACCACAACTGATCTACGTACGCGTCGAATTCCGGAGTGGCCAGGTGCCGCAGGGAACGCATGGTGTGGCCGAGGCCCCAGTTGGCCAGCGCGCCGCCGATCCGGACCTCGCCGTAGTAATCCACGGCGATGCCCAGACACGGAACGCCCGCTGACAGTGCGAAGACAATCGGGTGGTACCGGCTCGCCACCACAATCTCGGCCTGCATTGTCAGCGACGCGGATTCCTCCGCGGACAGCTGACCGCAGACCACCACGTTCTCCGTGTGCATCCTCCGCCGGATGTCCTGGTGGGTTTCGACGTCAATGTCCGCCTGGACCGGGTGGGACATGTGGGGGATCATTACAACGTCCAGGTTCCCGGCGTCGGCGATTCTGTCCAGCACCTCAGCAATGCGCTGGTTGAAAGCGTCCTTGTCCAGGGCGCCGGTACCAGGCGCGAAAGTGGCTACCAGGAATGGTCGGCCCCGTTGGGGCTTGTAGGTGGTTTGGTCCGATTCGCTGCCCGTTGCAGGGGCGTCGTCGACCTCAAGGAAGCTCGCGTCGTCGAGCGTCAAGCCCACGGGCACGCCCGCGTCCCGCATCAGGTCCCAGGACGTCTGCTCGCGGACGCTGGTGAGCGTCGCTGAGCGGAAAAGCTCGACCACTGTGTCGTAGTCGGGTCCCGTGAGGACAGGCCCTACGGTCTGTCCGGAAATGACCAGCGGCTTACCCAAAGCATTGGCAATGGCTCCAACAGCCGCCCGCTCGTAGAGCAGCCAGCCGTAGGGCGAAGTCATGTTCCCGCCGCCGGCGATCACCACGCCGTCGCAAGTCTTCATGGTCTCGATGAGCGCATGGACCTGATCCTCAGCGGGGAGGGCAGTCATGTCGCCCGCGAGGATGGCTCGGATTTCACGGAGGTATGTCTCGCGCCTGTGCGGAGGCCACGGGAATTCGAGTGTCTTCACCGAGGAAGTGCCGAAAATTCGGGTGCTCTGCTCCGGATCCCGGGACAGCAGGACAATGTCAGAAACTCCCCTGGCGCGTAGTTCGTCCACCACGGCGTGCGTCATGGCTTCGTCACCTACGTGATAAACGGGCTGACCAATGTCTCCAAGAACTACAACTCGCACGATGCTCCGGTGTTAGGACGAAACGGGCAGCTTTCAGCGTACCGGGTCTTTGGAAGTCGCCCGATTCACCATTCGTTCATTGCAGCGAGCCGATGCCCCACCCAGAAGTAGCCGATGGTGGCTTGTGGGGTTGGGGAGCGAACGGGCATAACAACGAATTGATGGTTCCAGGCGCGTTGGGTGATGGAACGGCTACTAACCGGCTCTCCGCGATTCGTCTCCAGAGGCTTGAAATCAGGACTGTAGTGGTCCCGCGTCGGAGGCATCTGCGACGGCCACAACACCGGAGAGGCCATATATCTCAGGCAGCCCTTCGACTCCCCTGGCACCATAAGACACCGAGTGGGAAGAATTCGAGCAACACGGCATGTCCGTCCGGGGGTCACGGGCGCGGAGCGGTGTCCCACCTTTGGGCCAACATGTCGGTCATGGTCCGGACGTATGTTTTGGTGAGGTGGTTGTCGTCGAGGTAGACGTAGACGTTGCCGACGATTCCCGGGCATGTTTGCCCGTCGCAGATCAGGTCTGTCATGTCCAGGATCGTCAATCCTGTGAAGATCCCATCCAGTTGTTTGAGCGGGTTGTTTTCGGCGAGTACCGAGGACTGGGCCGGGCGGCAGTCGGGGTTATCCGCGCTGGAGGCTATCGCGCATTCACTGGGGCTGAAGGAGAAACGGGGGTTGTCCCGCATGGCGATCACTTTCACGCCTTGGTCGGTCATTTCCCCGACCAGCTCGTCAGGGCCCCAGGTGAGATCTTCATCGGGGGAGTCAGGGAGGGCTTCGGTGCCTACCAGGAAGACGGTATCGGGTTTGTGAACGCGGATGTGTGCGCGGAGTTCTTTGTTGAAGGTGTTGCATTCGTCCCCGTACTCCGGGTTCTCCGTCATGAAGGGACATGCCCCGAATGTGAGGGCTTGGACACGCCAGTTGTTTTGTTGTGCCAGTGGCCCGATCGCTCCAAGCCACTGCTGGGCATGGGAATGTCCGACCACCAGTACAGTCTTCTCCGCAGTGTTCCCTATATCGTTCTGTTGGCAGTTCTCAAGGAGTAGCCGGTCTGCTGGTCGAAGCTCCCCGGTGCAGGGGCCACCAAGGGACGCCCAGTCCTCCGGCAATTGCTCCGGTCGTGGCAACGTCCGGGCGTTCTCCTCCACCTGGTTTTCGTACCCGGGAAGCAACGCCGCCGCTCCAGGATTGTCCTCCGGCCTCTGGGATTCGACGGCGTTCTTTTCCATCTGTTGCTGGTAGGCGAACACCACCATCGGGGACGATCCGACCGCGAGGCAGAGAGCGACGGCGAGGACCAAGCGGCGTTGGTTGACTTCCGGCCACCGCCAGGAGCGCAGCGGCCGTTCGACGAGACGGGTGGTTAGATATGCCAGAAGCAGCGACAGACCAATAATCACGGCCCCGGTGATGCCGTCAGCGTGGTCCTGGCCGAGCCAGATGAGAGTAAGCACCAGCAGCGGCCAGTGCCACAGATAGAGAGCATAGGAATTTGCGCCCAACCCCACCAACAACTTTGATGCCAGGAACCGGTCAACGCCGAAACGGCTCCCCGACTGCCCCGCGGCGATGACGGCGACCGCGGCAAGGGTTGGCCACAGCGCCACGAAACCCGGAAAAGCCGTCTTGACCTGCAGGACCATGCCGCAGCTGAGCATGGCCGCAACACCCACCCAGCCAAGAATGATTCGGGCATTCACTCCGGGTTTCAGGTACGGCAGTACCAACGCCACCAAGGTGCCCAGGGCAAATTCCCACAGACGGGCGACGGTATCGAAATACGCTAGTTCCTGATGAACTGCGGTGAAATAGACCGAGTACGCCAGCGAGGCAAGGAAAATGACACCGAAAACCCCCAGCAGCACGGCCCGGTAGCGCAGCCCGAAGCGCCGACACACTAAGGCGGCCGCGACAAATATCGCCGGCCAGAGGATGAAGACCTGGCCCTGGATGGACAGTGACCAGAAGTGCTGGAAAGGACTCGCCAGGCTATGGTCCGCGGCGTAGTAATTAACCACCTGTCGCTGGAGCAGCCAGTTTTCGTAATAGAAGAGCGAAGCCCATCCCTGGCTGACGACCTCGAACCAGCGCGTGCGAGGAACGATGATGAAGGTTGCCGCCAAGGTGCCGGACAGAACGACAACCACGGCGGGCAGCAGCCGCCAGAACAGATGCAGCCAGTGCCGGACCAACGGCACTGAACGGCCGTGCTCGTAACGGCCCACGAACTGCAGGGTCATCAGGAACGCCGAGATCAGCAAGAAAACATCCACGCCACCAGAGACCCTGCCGAACCAGACGTGGTATGAAACCACCATCAGCACTGCCAAGGAACGCAGACCCTGGATCTCCGGCCGAAAGCCTGGTCGCCCCTCCTCGCCAAGTAGGCGCTTGGGGCTCTCAGGCGAGACAAGGTCCTTGGTGATCGTCATCAACGCTCTCCCTGCCTTCTAATCAGCGTCCATGAACGCGCCGGACCGGCCAACCGGCGGGATGGCTTCTTCCCAAATTTACTCAGAATTTCTCAAGATCAGATCAATTCTTTGAAGATGTCCCAGGCCGTGACGTAACAGGGAGGTGGCTACCACTCAAGACTGGGCCTAATGGACTCCCATCGAGCTGACAACGACTTGACTGGTCGCTCCCATGGCAGCTGAAGGCAGGGTTGCCGTGGAATCCAGGAACTCCCATCCGCCCATCAGGCCCACTCAGTTGTCGTGGGCTGCCCGGTTCCGACCGGCGGTTTTAGCCCGGTAGAGGGCCGAATCCGCAGATGCGATCATCTCTCCCAGGTCGGCGGCGCCGGCCTTATTGGAGGCGATTCCATAGCTGACGGTCGGGTATCGGATGTTCCTTGCGGTGCTACGACTTGCGAAGTGGTGGCTTATTTCCTCCGTGAGCGACTCGGCATGGACCGGGTCGGCGCCGGGCAGGAAGATGACGAATTCTTCTCCCCCGTATCTACCTACAAGGTCAGGGGACCGGATTCTGTCGGTACAGGCGGCCGCGAAACCTTGGAGTACCTCGTCTCCGGTCGGGTGTCCATAGCTGTCGTTCACGTCTTTGAAGTTATCAAGATCGGCAAGGATCAGCGTGGCCGTGGCGGGTCTGAGGCGCAGACGGGCCAGGTCTTCGGCGGCGAGGTGCAGGAACGTGGTGCGGTTAAGGACCCCGGCAGGCCATCCCGGTTGGCCCGGTCGCTGAGGTCTTTGGTGAGTTGTTCGTGGCTGAGCGCAGTCATGCTGAAGGAAACGAGGACGAGCAGGGCCATGGTGAGAAGCGTGGTGGGGGCAGAACCGAAGTAGGTGAGGAACACCGGTCCGCTGGGGCCTTCGGTCAGGAAAGCAAGCCACCGGCCGAAGTAGTAGGCAGAGAGCACTCCGGATGAGACCGCCAAAGGGTGGTAGAGGCGGGAATCGCCGGGCCAGTGCTGCCACAGTTCCCGGGAGGCCAGGCCAATCATTAGCGACATCATGGCGAGAAAGACCGGGCCGCCGGACCAGTCTTGGTGGCAGGGTGATCGAGCGCAGAGGCTATGAGGGTTGCGGCAGGAGCCAGGGGTGGCTTCCCCCATGGCGTTCGGCGGGTCCTCAGCGACCGTGATGCGGACCAGACACTGGCGGCACCGGCGACCAGCAGTGTGTTTCCCAGCGGGTTCGCCCATATCTGGTGGACGGTGCCGTCCAAGAGATAAGCAGTGGACCCGCCCAGGAACAGGGACAATGCTGCGCACCACCAAATGCTGTACGTCGAACGGGTCGAGCGGAACGTTACTGCGAAGAAAAGAATAAGCAGCATAAGCGCGACGACACCGAACGCCACCCGCAGGGTGGTGGTATCAAGCATCATTGGGCCCGGCTCCTTCACCTCGGTCCAGCGGTACCTCGTCGAGTCAGTATCGCACCGGTTTGCTGTTAGGCGCACCGCACCCCGGATCCTTCTGCCCCAGACATGATCGGATGCTTCGTCAACTACACCTTGGGGCACAGGGCGGCCGCGCGCTGACAGTGGCAGTAGTTCCCCGTAGCCTTGCTATGGACTGACCACCGGCCCGCCCGATGACGTAATCTTTCAAGGCATGACCGGCCGACCACCTTGCGCCGGCATTGGAGGTAAAGATGGATCAGATAGTTCTCGACGACGGTGTAGTCCGTCTTGAAGACGGCTCTCTCCTGCATCTGGTATGGAACCACGGAGCCCATATTGAGGCCTCAAACGCGCGCGCGGCCATGGAAGCGGTCAATAAGATCGCGGCGGGAAGGAAATACCCGATGCTGGTTGACATGGCGGCAACAAACTATGTCGATCATCAGGCCAGGGACGTCTTTGCCGAGCCATGTGCTGCCACAAGGGTCGCTTTGGTGGGCGCTGATCCTGTTGATCGTGCCCTTGTCGCCTATCAGCTCAGTGCTGGCTCAGTCCCTTGCCCTACCCGGTTCTTCACCTCCAAAAGCGAAGCCATGGAGTGGCTTCACGAAACAGATTCTTGGAATGGTGACCAAGCCCCGGCCGCGTCCTGACGGCCGCGCCTTTCCACATCCTACGGTCTTCCCGCAGCAGTGTGGCGGCTTCCCGTGGAGCCCGTGGTGCTTGGCGGCCAGGGCATCGGAATAGACAAAAGTGGGTGCGCCAGGTGTACCCGGCCGTTAGGCCGGTGATTGTTTCGGTGGGCAGGGGACGCTGCCGTAGGAGCAGAAGACGCAGCAGTCCCCGGGCAGGGGTTTGATGGTGACGCCGCACGCGGTGCATCGGTGGAGGTAAACGCACGCGTCGGCCGGCATGTCCTGTGTTTCCTGGGTCCCGCAGGCCGGACACGTCAGAATGCTGGAGAACTGGAGATCACTCATGAGTCAATTGTCGTTGCCCCGGCCAGGCCACGGATCAGCGCGACCAGCGGAACAGGTATGTGAGGGCAACAACGCCCAGAACTGGCGGTCATCGCTTCGACCAGTTTGTGCCCTCACCTTCTCGGACCAGAGGGTGTGCCGGCCCTCCGCCTCTTCGCGGCCGCTGTGAGGCATTGGGCTCCCGAGAATGGTTCAGTAGTTGCTTGGTCGGTTTATATGGGGCGAGGATCGCGGAGCCAAGCCAAGGCTTCGGTCTTGGATGTGAAGAACCGGGTAGGGCAACTGCCTGTTTGGGCGCTCAGCTCGTACTGGACGAGTATGCGGTCAACGGGGTTTGCGCCAAGCAACGCGATTCTGCTGGCGGCGCTCGGTTCGGTGAAGCTATCGACGGCTTGCCGGCTGCGGCAGTGCGCCGTAGCCATGTCAACCAATAACGGACACTTTCTGCCCGCTGCGATTCTGATAGCGCCCATGGCATCGTGTGCTTTTCCGGTCCGGCGTCATTTCCTCGACCACCCTTCCTCGCTGCCACGGGCGGACAAGGATTCTCTTTGAGCCAGAACTGCCGGGCGCGGATTTAGGTCCCCGGCAGCAGGCCCGCATACCGGGAGACTCTGCCCCATGACAGGAGACCGGGGTTCTTCCAGAATACGTCTCCGTATCTTTTCTTGACCCCGGGCGGGTACTCATCTAAATGCATGAGTAGCATCAACGTCCGCGCCCATCAGGAAACCAACTCGCACCCACTGTGCGTAGCCCAACTTTGGCCGGAGTGCCCCCGCGTACGGATCCATTTGCAAAGGCCCGTGGGAACTCAAAGTTCAACGAAGGCAAAGCCCGTAACAGCACAAAACGGCCGGCCTTGGTAATGACAAGGCCGGCCGCTTTGCAGATGAATCAGGGTGTTTTGGACAGGAAGTGCTGGATGTTTTGGATGATCGGCGTTCTAGCGTCGAGCTCGAGGTAATTGATGTCCATCAAGACAACTACGCGTCCTCGTCCGGTCTTCATATCCCCTTCAGCCCAGACGCCTCCGATGGCCACGCTCTCACTTCGAGCGAAGACGTTCCGGGCGTCCACACCACCCATTCCGCTGATGGCTCCGGGTGCATCGGGGTCAAAAGTGGTGAGCACGTTGGGCACTTTGGTGATTTCGTTGCTTGCAGCAGGATTGAACGAGAAGGTTCCCTGCACATCGCCCGTCTGGCCCACCACAACGTTCTGATCGGTAAGTACATGGCGGAGGACGTTCTGAACGCTGGCATTCAGAGCCTCGCAACATGGACGTTCCCCAGTGAGGTAGGCCGCTCCGCCGTCGGCTACGTAGCTGGCAACGCGGCGCTCGTCTGCATCGCTCCATCCGTAACGTGACGGGTTCCAAATTGACTTGTAGCCGCTCAGGTCAGCAGGGAGCGAGGTCGCTTCCACAACCTCTGCGCCGGCGTCGCGGAGAGTCTTGGCGACGTTCGTTATGCCGTACCCCTCGTCACCATCGGCATAGACGAGGACCTTGTCTCCGCGTGGCGGGGTGGGGTTCACAACCAATGTCAACGGAGCTAATGCCACAACGCCCAGTATGTCCTTGGCTGTAACGGTGATGTCGGCAGTTGCCACCGTAATTGGGACACCCGAGACTATTCCGGTTCCGGAATTCAGAGCGAGACCCGAAGGAAGCGTCCCTTTCGAAATCGTCCAGGTGTAAGGCTGAGTCCCGCCCTTGGCCGCAAGGCCTATTTTGTATGCCTTCCCAACAGTCGCGCTGGGCAATGAAGTAGAAAGCACTTTCAGAGGTGCAACCGTCGGGGGCACTTCTGCGTCCGGAGCCCCAGGGGCTGGGGGCTTCGTGGACCAGGAGGCGATGGTCTTTTCATAGATCGTGCCGGAGTAGATGGTCACGTTGGGGCCGCCGTCGAAGAAGCAGATAAGGCAGGCGCCAAGTTCGAAACCAACCTGGCCTTTGAGCTCCGCCATGGGGTCTTCGGTTGGGTGGTACGCGGCAGATACGGACGCATTAATCTGGCCCGTAATTCCGACAATTTCCACCCAGGTGACACGTGTATCGATTGCGCCCGTGAGGGTCGCTTCGATGCCCGAATCGCTGGAAAGGCCCAGCGGCTCGTGCTCGGTGCCACACGTAGCGGCCCGGCTTTCCTGGCCGTCCCTCCACTGGTAAGACGTGCCACATTTGAGGGTCACGGAGGTACTGAGGTCCAGCTTGCCGTTGACTTCAAACGTCAGGGAAGGCTGGGCCACCATGACGATGGCACCTGCGCCTGAGGGGACGGTCACCTTGACCTCGGGACCCGCCACTGTGCAGACACCTTCCCCGGAAACAGCTGCTCCCAGGTTGACGGTAATGGAGCCTTCGATGTTCGCCTGGAGCTGGTGAAGACCCCCGAAGAAGGGCTTCCAATCGGCGTACAGCGAAGGTTTCATGTTCGGCGTAACAGACAGGCCCTTGAGGTCCGCGGTCGCTCCGCCTTCACACTGTATTTTCTTCGGTGCCGGGACTGGTTCCTTTGTAGCGAAGGGCGTGGAGAGCGCTTCAGATTCTACGAGGGAAGTCGTTACTGCTGCTTCATCGGTGAAGTGAACCGTGCCCTCGGAGTAGGCCGCGGAAAGGTTGGCTGTGGAGACCGATACCAGTAGCGTCCTGTCAGCAGTCATCTGGACGTCGTCGACGTTGAGGATTGCTCCGGATTCGAGATTGGCCCACGGGTCGAGAGTCAGCACCTGTCCCACGGTTACATCGACGGCCGTGAGCTCCACGGAGACAATGTCGTTCGATTCAGGGTCCCTGTTGATGGCGACGATGTTGTCCCCGGGGACGTGGACCGTGTTTTCCAGGGGCACCAGGATCTCGCACGGCTTGCCCACGCATTCCTCGGGTGCGGCTTCCGGGACGTTGAGGCTCAGGGTCCGCGATAGCGTCATTCCGGAATCATCAGTGGCTGTGACAGTGACCGGGTAGTCGCCTGTGGCCGCTGGAGAACCAGACAGAACACCGGTTGGTGAAAGAGTGACACCTTGGGGAAGGCCGGTTGCATTCCACACCAGAGAGCCGAATCCGCCGGCCCCTGTGAGCTGCTCGAGGTATCTGACTCCGGCGATGCCATCCATCAAGTGGTCGCTCGCAATGGTCAGTGGGCTTGTGTTCAGGTGAAAGCGGTACATGAACGCTGCCATGGCATCACGGTTTACGGCCTGCAGCGCCCGGTACGTCTTCGAGCCATTGGCTTCGGTCCAACCGGTGCTGATGCCTGTGGAGGCAAGCCATGCCATTTCCTTGTAGAACTGTTGGGAGGTGGCGACGTCGGCGAACGGCGAGACTGCCGGCGGTGTGTATTCCGGGCTGCCTGCCAAACGGAACAAGAACGCTGCCATGGCGTCGCGGTTTACCGGCTGTAGTGCCCTGTAGGTTTTGGTGTAACCGTCTGCTTCGGTCCAGCCGGTGCTGATGCCTTTGGACGCCAGCCATGCCATCTCTTTGTAGAACTGCTGGGACGTGGACACATCAGCGAAAGGTGACTCAGCCGGAGGAACGAATCCTGGACTGCCGGAGAGCCGATACATGAAGGCCGCCATCGCGTCCCTGTTAACCGCCTGCAAGGCCCTGTAGGTCTTCGACCCATTGGCCCCGGACCATCCAGTACTGACGCCCGCGCTGGCCAACCACGCCATCTCCGCATAGAACTGCTGGGACGTGGAGACGTCGGCAAAAGGAGACGTGGCCGGAGCCGGGAACGACGGGCCACTATCCTGTGCCGTAATGACGGTCGGCTGGGTTTGTGTCGCGGCTTCCGAGACAACCACTGGCTCTACGGGAGTTACCGGAGCTGCATTGGCCGGAATCATTCCGATCATCATGAAGGCGGATAAGGCAAGGCTAAGCCCTGAAGTTACGAGTCTTCGTCTGTATTTATGGCGCACTTATGGCTACTTTCCGCACTTTTTGGCGGAAACCCGCCCCCATTTTTCATCTACCGAATAATAGATATTCAAAAAGATAGCGTTACTATCCGGTTACTCCAATTTCGGGTCTAACGAGCCCGGGCCAGCCGTTCCTCCACTTCAGCGGCTTTGTCGGGCCGGCCCGACACGATGTATAGCTCCGAGAGAATGTTCAGCGCTCGCTCCGGTTTTGGTGTCAGCGCAGCAGCACGTTCTATATCTGCAATGGCACCCTCCAAATCCTGGCCGCTGGCTTTGGCGAGTCCCCGTAGAAGGTGGGGCTCCGATGTCCACGGCGAACGGTCGATCTGCGTGTCCAGCGTCTTCCGCGCGGCTTGAACGTCGCCGGTCCCCAGTTGCCCGATGGCAAGTGCAGTAAGCGCCTCCATGGAGGACGGGTTATGTTCGACGGCGGCCCTCGCCCAGGTGGTAGCGGCTTCTGCCGCTGTTGTATCGCCTGTGACAGCGCGGACGGCAAATGATTGTGCGGCAAGAAGATCGATGTCTTGGTCCCAGGGCCGTAGGACCTTCGCCTGTTCGAACTCCTTAGTCGCTTTCGGGATATCACCTACGGCAGCCAAGTCACTGCCCGCCTTCAAGGGTATTTCCGCGGTTGTCGCTACACCGGTGACGATAGCGCCCACGAGCGCCAGCCCAACTGCTGATAGGCGAGCTACGTCAGAAGCCTTTTTGCGGGGACTGTCGATCGCCTCTTTCTGCACGGGAGCATTTCCAAGAATGGCACCGGCCAGGGCACAAACCAACGCGGTGGTTCCCGGTGAGGTGAAGTGGGTCATGAGTGCGAATCCGTAGCTGCATATGGCCACCAGCGCACCGATCAGGAACAGTTTGTGCTCGTTCAATGGTGCGGTGCGGATACGCCTGAAGCCGATCACGATGACCATGCACACAGCCGCAGCTACCGAGAGAAGGAAGAACAATCCTCCTGCGCTGACCAGCTGGAGAACGACCATGTGCGGGCTGTCCGCCGGGAACTCAGTACCCACGTTCTTGGCGAATTCATCGGATAGGTGAGAAGGCAATGCGTCCACGAATTGCCCTGCTCCAAGTCCCAGGAACGCGTTGCCGGATAGGGCCTGAAGAGATGCCTCCCAAAGGTAAACGCGACCCGTAACGGTTTCCAGGCTGAACAGGCGTTCCGCAACTGATGGGATGGACCATGACAAAACTGCTGCCACGCCTACGAATCCTGCGAAGGCAGCGATCGCATGAACGGGCCTTCCCGATTTGAACAGCTGGAATGCCTTGAATCCGAAGAGCAGAATTCCGCAAATAACCACAATGAGGATGCAAGCACGGGAACCCGAAGTGATGGTGACTACCCCTGCCGCCGCCGCTCCTATTTGCGCCAATTTATTCTTTGACCATAACGCCTTGGGCAGAAGCAGCAGGCAAGCGACCAATCCCGCCAAGCCCAGATCTGTGGCATTACCCAACGTCGCCCCGGGCCGTATGTCGTCGGCACCACCAAGGGGTCGAAGACCAACCGCCTCGGCAACTGCGATCGGCGCCAGAATGAGCATGCTGAAGCACAGCCCATGAACCAGATACTGCCTGTTTTTTGAAGCGGAAGAACCACCCAATACGCGCGCTCCCACCACCAACAAGCCCACGTATATGAGCAGGACAGGCAGGCCTTCGTACCGTGGCCACCGTCCAACAAAGGCAGCTGACAGATCCCCGGAACTCAATGCCGCGATGACATATGTCCCAACTATGGCTGCCATAATCAGCACCGTAGGGCGCCCAAGTCTTGACGTTGCCGGGGCAAGGAGACCCAGGCACAACGCGAGCAACAAAATGGCAAGTTTCGGCAAAACGAACCTGTAGAGGCCACCCGGCAGCATGATCAAGGGTGTCGCGACCAATAAAGTCACACTGAGAAGCGCCATTCGGTGACTACCGAAAGTCGGCTCCCAAATGCGGCGTAATGATTGCACTTTTTTCCCCCATGATCGACAGGCCCGCCGTATAAGAAATAGCATGTGGCTGACGCAACAACTTGACTTGACCCGGCGTCGAGAATCAAATATATGGGGGCACTCTTGAAACGACCGAAACTTTTGCGGCAAATACTTGTGCCCGTGGCCGGATTATCACTCCTCGCAGCATCCTTCTCCGGTGCGCCGGCCGCCGTCGCTGCGGGAACGGCAAGCATCAGCGGAAGCGTGCAGATGCAGGCTGGTCTCAATGCCAGCATGATCATCATCGACGCCTACAAAGACGGCCTCTACGTCGATGAAACCCGAATCTGGAGTGGGTCCGGGACCTACACTCTGGATGGGCTAGAGCCTGGCACCTACAAGGTTAAGTTCAGCGCCTACGGGGAAGGTGGCGGCACTCCGGTCAACGTCTCGGAATGGTATGACGACAAGGAACTGGCGTCCTCAGCCCAAACCATCTCGCTGACCACAGGGCAGGCACAAGCCAACGTCTCTGCCGTTCTGAACACTGGCGCGACCGTCAGCGGGAAGGCGACGGTTCCGGTCGGCGTCGATGCCACGAAGATCACTGTGGACGCGACACGGGATGGTGAATACAGCTCCTACAGGGCTTCCCTGAAAGCGGACGGTACGTACTCGCTCACCAACATGATTGCGGGCCAGTACAAGCTCAACTTCTATTGGGGCGACGAGGCAACTCCGAGCCCGATCATTCCGAGCTTCCTCGGGGGAAAGCAGTGGTCCTCGGCCACGCTTATCAACGTGCCCAAACAGGGCAACGTCACGGGCCAGAACATTACCTTGGCCGCGGCCGGCATCGTCACGGGAAAAATCACCGTACCCAGCGGAGTTGACGCTACCAAGGTCAGTGTCAGTCTCTCGAGCGTGCCCTCCGGCAAGTACGGTTACGGCTACGTAAAAGCCAACGGTGACTTCAGCGTCGGAGGCCTCGAACCCGGTACCTACAAGGCACATATCTACTGGAATGGAGGAGATGGCTTCCGCCCAATTGTTGATGCCTACTACGGGCCTCCAGGAGCGACCTTCGACAACGCCACCCCCATTCAAGTGCCGCCTCTCACGCCGGTAACAGGTATCAACCAGACACTGGTTACTGGAGCCCAAATAAAGGGCAAGGTGATCGTGCCCGCAGGTTTCTCGAGCACTGGCGTCCGTGTATCGGCAACAAATTCGGTGGCCAATGCCTATGGAGGCAGCGCCGTGCCGGACAGCTCCGGAGCGTTCACCATCAGCGGCCTGGCTGCCGGCTCTTACAAGCTGGACTTCTACTCCCAGGACCAAAATCTGGTCCACCAATGGCTTGGACAGAAGCTGGATTCCGGCTCATCCGCAGCTGTGAGTGTTACCACCGGGCAAATCGTGCCCGTCGCAAATGAAACCCTCCTTGCCGGTGCGGTGGTCTCGGGCACGCTCGCAATCCCTGCAGGCTCCCAGAGCCAAATGAAGTACGCGACGGCGACCGGACCAGGCGGCGTTGGCGGGACGACGGTAGCGGACAACGGAACATTCTCGTTCACCAAGCTGCCCGCTGGCACGTACACCATCGAATTCAACCGCGCGAGCGGCATCACCACTGACTTGGAAGCGTCCTTCTACAAGGACAAGGCCGAGTCATTGGGTGCTGCTTCGGCAACTCAGGTCACAGTCACTACAGGTGAAGCCAAGACAGGGCTGACGACCACGGCGAAGACGGGTGGCACGCTCACGGGCAAGATTGTGGGCACGGATGGCCAGCCGTTGAACAATGTTCCTGTCCGCGTTTACACGAAGGACGGTTCGCTGGTCACCCGCGGCGCAAACACCATCGCCGATGGCACGTTCAAGGTGACAGGGCTCAGCACTGGAAGCTACCTGGTTTCGGCCAATATGATCCCCACCCGGCCTTCGGGTTCCCTCGGGACCATCTTCTCCGGCAACGTGAAGACGGAAGGAGCTGCCGCGAATGTAGCCACCACAGTGGGTACCAACACTGACATCGGCACGCTCAGCTTCGCCACAGCAGGCAACGCTGGAACCGGATTCGCTGATGTTCCCGCGGGCGGGCAATTCAGCACGGAGATCAGCTGGATGGCCACGGCCGGCATCAGCACTGGCTGGACGGAAGCGGACGGTTCCAAGACGTTCCGGCCGCTTTCCCCCGTCAACCGTGACGCGATGGCAGCCTTCATGTACCGGTTGGCAGGCAAACCGGCATTTACGCCTCCGGCTACCTCGCCCTTCGCGGATGTGCCCACCAGCAGCCAGTTCTACAAGGAAATCACGTGGCTAGCGGACAAGGGTGTTTCCACCGGTTGGACTGAAGCCAACGGAAGCAAAACCTACCGTCCCCTTCAGGCCGTCAACCGTGACGCAATGGCAGCCTTCATGTATCGGCTGGCAGGGAAACCGGCGTTCACTCCCCCGGGTACTTCGCCGTTCACCGATGTGCCCACAAGCAGCCAGTTCTACAAGGAAATCACCTGGCTGGCGGCCCAAGGCATCAGCACAGGCTGGACAGAAGCGGACAGCAGTAAGACCTTCCGCCCCCTGAACGCCGTCAACCGCGATGCGATGGCTGCGTTCATGTACCGCTACAACGCGAAGTTCAACGCAGGCTAGTCCCTATCAAGCGAACGGCTGGCACCACGAAGCAGGTGCCGGCCGTTTCGTACCACTAGGTGTCGCCGTCCATGGCAGCTCCTTCCTTTTGTCCTGATTACTGTCGAATTGTGTGGGGGTTGCGGTGTTTCGTCGTGGTGTGGCGTGGTTGGTTGCTGTGGTGTTGGTGGTGGTGGCGCCGGGGTTGTTGGTGTTGCCGTCGGCGGTGGCTGCGGATCCGGTGGTGGAGAACGTGGTGACGTTCTCGGATGTGCCGGCTGAGTCTCAGTTTGCTACGGAGATTTCGTGGTTGGCCGCGTCGGGTATTTCCACGGGTTGGGATGCCGGTGGCGGGGTGCGGCAGTACCGGCCGTTGGAGTCCATTGCCCGGGATGCGATGGCGGCGTTCCTGTACCGTCATGCCGGTTCTCCTGCGTTCACGGCCCCTGCGGTGTCACCGTTCACGGATGTTTCGGCCGGGGCTGCGTTCTATAAGGAGATCACCTGGCTTGCGTCCGAGGGCATTTCCACTGGGTGGGATGTTGGTGGCGGGAAGCGTGAGTACCGGCCGTTGTCTCCGATCGCGCGTGATGCGATGGCCGCGTTCTTGTACCGGTATGCGAACAAGCCAGCGTTCACGGCCCCGGTGGTGTCTCCGTTCGCGGATGTGCCGGCTGGTGGCGGGTTCTACACGGAGATCACTTGGCTTGCCGCGTCTGGGATTTCCACGGGCTGGGATGTTGGTGGCGGGGTGCGGGAGTACAGGCCGTTGAACGGGATCGCCCGTGATGCGATGGCTGCGTTCCTGTACCGGTATGCGGGGCAGAAGGCACCGGCTGACCCGGCCAACCCTGCAGCGGGAACGGTCACCGTGGCCCCCGACGTGGAAGTCCTGGAACCATCCCAACTTGAGACCGCGCAGGTGAGTGCGGACACGGTGGTCCTTCCTTCGGATCAGGCGGTGGAGATCAAACCCAACGATGTGCTGGTCTCCGGTGTCACAACCGGTACCCCGGACGGGTTGCTGGTCCGTGTGGTCCAAGTGGTCAGGGACCCGGGTGGAAACACTCTGGTCAAAACCAAGCCAGCAACCCTCCCTGAAGCCGTGGTCTCCACGGGAGGGTTGCTCGAAGTGAGCGGCACCCCGGTGAGGTCAGAATTCATCCCCGAACCCGACGTCGTGGTTGAACCCGACGCGGCCCCCAGCGCAACAAAGCCCGACCCCGCACAGTCACCGGACATGGCCCAACCGTTCGCGGAAGCCTCGGCGGATGTGTTTAACAAGTCCATGACGTTCAAGAAGACCGTCAAGGGTGAGTTCGGCAAACCCGATGTACCGCTGACCGGTAATGGCTCGGTGACTTTGAAGTCGTCGGTGACGGCGAAGGCCACGGCGAAGATGACGTTGGACGTCGGCTTCCTGCAGTTGAAGGAAGCCTCGGTTGTGGTAACGCCGTCGGTGAAGGCCGAGCATTCCGTCACGGCCGAGGGGTCCTTGAAGGGTCAGGTGACCTCAAAGCTTGGTGAGCTCAATGCCTGGTTCACGTTCTGGGTTGGGCCCGTTCCCGTGGCAGTGACCGCCGATGCAGAGATGAATGCGAACTTCGCCCTGGACGGAGACGCGCAGGTGGTTTTCTCCTCGTCCCAGACTGTTTCCAGCGGTCACGGTTTCAAATACAAAAACGGCTCGTTCAATCTGGTCAATGACAAGCCCTCCACTGCCGGGATCCAGAATCAATACAAAGCCTCGGCGTCTCTTGCCGTGAGGGCGTCACTGGATTTTGATGCCACGATCAAGCTTTACGGCGTCGCTGGGATTACGTTCGGAATGGGACCCTACGCGACCACCACCATCACAGTTACCACGGCAAGCGGGCAACAACTCAGCTGGACCTGCCCCTTGGAACTCGGCGTCGAAGGCCGGCTCGGCGTGACGGCAGGCATCGAGATCATGGGCTTCGATCTTGGCGAGTGGGAAGCCACAGTAACCAAGTCATGGCCGCTGTTCACAGCAAACCCCTGCCAGGGCACCACCGTCATCCAACCACCACCAACAAACCCAACCCCGACGCCGACCAACACATCGACGCCGACTAACCCGCCCGGTCCGGGCATATCGCTTCCGCAGGTGCCGGTTCGCGTCGGACAGAGCGGCCAAGCAGTTTTGGTTGAGGACGGCGGCGATGTCGCCTCGGTCCAATGGATCTCAAGCCCGCTGCCCAACACAGTACTAACTGCCGGCCAGCCCACAATTCCGGCGACTCTGACGTGGTCACCGAAAACCGTCGAGACTGTCCAGTTCTCCATTCGGGTGACCTACAACGACGGAAGTACAAAGGACGTGTCGGGGTCCATGCGCGCTTACGCGGTGCCGGCTCCGTCTCTTGCTGTGGGAAATCTGCAGTCCACGTACGTAGCCATAACGGACCGCGGAAACCCATACTCCGTAGTTACCTTCGAGGTCACCAAAACTACGGCGTCCAACACAACGCCTTTGAAGACCCTTACGGACAAAGAAGATCCGGCGAGCGACTACTACGAGTACACAGGCGGCGACGCGAACGCCAACAACGTTCTGGATATCGGTGAGAAGTGGCAGTATCGAGCCTTCTACCTGGATTGGCGGGGCTCGGAGCCGGGCAATAGCCGGACGCGTACCCTTCTGGTCCGCGCCAACGACACCACCGGCGCGGGCTCATGGATTGACGCCGAAGCCCTTTACACGATGACGCGCTAGTTCACCTGATGACAACGACTTAAGGCAACGACGCCGGAGGTCAGGTTGAAATCCGACCTGACCTCCGGCGTCGTTTCTTGTCATGCCAAGAAACGGCTACCGCCGCTTATCCGTTCATGTACTTTCATCGGAACGTCAACGAAAACCTGAGATTCCACGAACACGGGTTTCCCGGCAAAACGGTCCATGAAGGGTTGCGCTTCACCGGTTGTACCGGCCGGAATGTCTTAGATCCGTATCGCGCTGAGTTTCGTCGTTATAGCGTCCGGCGGGCAGCTGAAGTTGATCCTGCTCGGATTCGGGGTGGGCATCGGCGGGCTGGTGATGTCTGTGTACGCGTTCCGGCTCGCGATGAAACGACGGCGCTGGTTGCGGGAGCAGAGTGCCCAAGGCACACAGGCGCAGACGCACAACTAACCAGGACCAAGCGATACAGCAGAGACCACGGCCCCAAGGATCGTGGTCTCTGCTGTAGGCCAGTTAGTTGGCGCTACATGTCCGCGAGCGCCCCACCCGGGTTCTCGATTGCGTCGGCCACGTACCGGAGGAAGCCGGCCGCGGTTTCGCCGTCGCACACCCGGTGGTCGAAAGCGAGGGTCAGCTCGGTGACCTTGCGGACGGCCAGCTCACCGTTGACCACCCAGGGCTTGTCGATGATGCGACCAACACCAAGCATCGCAACCTCGGGGTAATTGATGATCGCGGCCGAGCCGTCTACACCGAACACGCCGTAGTTGTTCAGTGTAAAGGTGCCAGAGCCGAGCTCATTGGGCGTGGCCTTGCCGTCACGCGCCACAGTGGTCAGGCGCCGGATCTCGGCGTCCAATTCACGTGCGCTCAACTCATGTGCGTTGCGGACTGAGGGGACCACGAGACCGCGGTCCGTTTGAGCCGCGAAGCCGAGGTTGATTCCGTCGAAACCGACGATCTCCTGTGAGCCATCAGCCGCAGCCTCGAAACGCGTGTTCAGGGCCGGGTATTTTTTTAACCCAGCCGTGACAAAACGAGCGATAAAAGCCAAGAGACCGGGAGTGTCGTGCGGGGCTCGCTTCTTCAGCTCAGCCCGCATCTCCAGCAGTGCAGTGGCATCCACGTCCACCCATACCGTAGCTTCGGGGATCTCTGAGCGACTCCGGGTCATGTTCGCGGCCACCGCCTTACGGACCCCACGAACAGGCGTCCGCGCCGAGACGGCCAGACCTGTTCGACCGTCGAGGTTGCCCTCGGCGGCAGCCGCGGTAGCCGCAGCAGGGGCTGGAGCTGACGCAGAAGCAGTACGAACTGCAGGCACAGAAATAGCAGCCTCCACATCCCTACGCATGATCAGCCCGCTGGCACCTGAGCCCTCAATCGCGTCGAGAGAAACTCCGTGGTCGCGCGCCATTTTCCGCACCAGCGGCGAGATGACAGCACTGAGCTTGCCGGGAATGCGGGTCCCCGCAACGGCCGGTTCCATCACCGGCTCAGCAACAGGAGCAGAAGCAAGAACAGGAGAATCGACGACGCCGACACTCGCCTTCCGCGGCCGGGTCCGGCCACTGGTCGCTCCCCCAGGCGTGCCGTATCCAATCAGCACGTTGCCCGAGCCGGCCTTCTCCTCGGTCCGGTACGTCTCGGCAGCAGCTTCGACGGCCGGCGAAACGTCAAGACCCGAGGACACCGGCGAAGGATCCACAGAACCAGGAGGAGCCGCGGCAGCGGGAGAACCTGTGGAGGCACCAGCACGAGCGATCGAGATCAGCGGCTTGCCGACGTCGAGCGTTTCACCGGCCTGGCCGTGCAGCTCGGCAACGGTGCCTGCGTAAGGCGAGGGAACCTCAACCATGGACTTGGCGGTCTCAACCTCGGCGATGGGCTGGTCAACCACAATCTCGTCGCCCACGGCAACGAGCCAGTTCACCAGTTCGGCCTCGGTGAGGCCCTCCCCCAGGTCGGGCAGTTTGAATACCTGCATATCTGAGCTCATGGTCAGTCCTCCCACTGAAGGTCGTCGACGGCGTCGAGGATGCGGTCGACGCTTGGCAGGTAGTAGTGCTCCAGCTTGGGAGACGGGAACGGGACGTCGAAGCCGGTCACGCGGAGAATCGGCGCGGCGAGGTAGTGGAAGGCGCGTTCCTGGACGCGGGCCACGATCTCGGAGGACACAGATGCGAATCCGTGGGCTTCGGCGATCACGACGGCGCGTCCCGTCTTGCGTACGGACGCGCACACGGTTTCATCGTCGAAGGGGACAAGGGTGCGGACGTCGATGACTTCCAGCGAGCGGCCCTCTTCGGCGGCTGCTGCTGCTGCGGCGAGCGCGGTGGGGACCGACGGGCCGTAGGCGATGAGCGTCGCGTCCGTGCCGGGACGGGCAACAGCGGCGCAGCCCTCGGTGGAGGTGCCGGCGTCGTGCTCCGCTCGCAGGGCACCCAGCTCCACCTGGTCCTTGGACCAGTAGAGCTTCTTGGGTTCCATGAACATGACGGGGTCATCGGAGTCGATGGCTTCGCGGAGCATGCGGTAGCCGTCGGCCACGGTGGCCGGTGTGTAGACCTTCAGGCCGGCTGTGTGGGCGTAGTAGGACTCGGAGGAGTCGCAGTGGTGCTCCACTCCCCCGATGCCGCCTGCGTAGGGAACACGGATGACCATGGGCATTTTGAGCTTGCCCTTGGTGCGGTTGTGCATTTTGGCTACGTGGCTGACGATCTGTTCGAAGGCCGGGTAGGCGAAGGCGTCGAACTGCATTTCGATGACGGGTCGCATGCCGTTGATGGCCATGCCCACAGCCATTCCGACGATGCCGGATTCTGCCAGCGGGGTGTCGAAGCAGCGCTGTTCCCCGAATTCGGCCATAAGGCCGTCGGTGATGCGGAAGACGCCGCCCAGCATGCCGACGTCCTCGCCGAACACCAGGACGGAGGAGTCTGCGCGCATGGCGTCGGCCATGGCGGTATTGAGCGCCTTGGCCATGGTGAGGCTCTGCGGACCGGTGGCCTCGGCAGTGGCAGCAGCGGAAGCGGCGGCGCTGGCGGTGGCTGCGCTGACGTTGGCTGTGGTGGTGCCGTTGGCAGTAGTGGTGACGGTCATTTCGCGCTCTCCGTTCCGGAGTGGTCGGTGCTGCCGGCGCTTTCAGCGCGGGCGAGTTCGCTGGCGAGCAGTTCGGACTGCTCCTTCAGCTGCGGGGTGGGCTTGGCGAAAACGTACTTGAAGAGGTCCAGTGGCTGCACCGGGACGTCCTCGCCCAGGCCCTCGCGGAGCTGGGTGGCTACGGCTTCTGCGTGCTCGGCGATGCGGTCGTTCGCCGAATCGTCCAGCAGTCCCTTGTCCGTGAGGTACGCCTTCATGCGCGCCAGCGGATCCTTGGCCTGCCATTCGGCCACCTCGCTGTCCGGACGGTAACGGGTGGCGTCGTCGGCGTTGGTGTGAGCCTGCATGCGGTACGTGTGGGCCTCGATCAGCAACGGTCCGGATCCCTCGCGGGCCAGCTTCACGGCCCGGTCCATCACGGCGAGCAGCGCGACGAGGTCGTTGCCATCAACCCGCTCCCCGGCCATGCCGTAGCCAACAGCCTTGTGGGCCAGCGACGGTGCCACGGACTGGTGGCTGAGCGGTACAGAGATGGCGTACTTGTTGTTCTGCACGAAGAAGATGACGGGCAGGTGGAAGACGGCGGCGAAGTTCAGTGCCTCATGGAAATCGCCCTCGCTGGTGGCGCCGTCGCCGCACATGGCCATCACTACGGTGTCTTCACCGCGCAGCTTGGCGGCATGGGCGACGCCGACGGCGTGCAACAGCTGGGTGGTCAGCGGGGTGCACTGAATGCCTACGTTGTGTTCTTTGGGGTCGTACCCACCGTGCCAATCTCCGCGGAAGATGGTCATCACCTCAACGGGGTCTACCCCGCGGGTCATGACGGCGACGGCGTCGCGGTAGGTGGGGAACAGCCAGTCACCTTCCCTAAGGCACATGGCAGCTGCAACCTGGCAGGCCTCCTGGCCGTGGCTTGAGGGGTAGACGGCCATGCGGCCCTGCCGGACGAGCGCCGAGTTCTGGTCGTTGACGCGACGTCCGACGACGAGCTGCTCGTAAGCGGCCATCAGTTCAGCGTCGCTGGGCGTGGGGTACTCGTGGCCGGGTTCGGTGCCTTGCTCGTCATGGGAGCGGAGGGTGCCGTCCGGGTTCACCATTTGGATCTGGTGCCGGGCGGGGAGCATATAGTCCTCAACGCTGATGCCGAATTTTGTCCGAACGTCAGCAGCTTGGTCCTCTACAGCCGTTTCCGGCGCAGAGTGGTCTGCGTGGATCGTCATTGGTCCGTCCTTCTCTAGCCACTATGTGCTTCCAGTATGTTCCTGGGCGCTGTTTCGTATCCAGCTTTCTGCCGAATCATGGAAACCCTTGCCTAAACTGAGTATTCTGAAAGACGAATTGTAATTGTGAGCTGGGTAACGTGCCCGTGCCGTAGACGAATTGGAGAGCCAGTGAGCGAGGCCGAGGCGGAGCAGACCGCCGTACCGCTGGACAGTGTGGACCGGGACATCATCAGCGAGCTGACCACCGACGGGCGCATGTCCATCACGCAGGTGGCGGAAAACGTCCACATCAGTCGCGCCCACGCGTACTCCCGGATTGCCCGGCTCACTGGCGAAGGTGTACTGACCAAGTTCACGGCGCTGGTGGATCCCATCAAAGCGGGCTTGCGGTCATCGGCGTACGTGACGTTGAAAGTTCAGCAGCACTCTTGGCGCGAACTGAAGGAACAGCTGCGGGCCATCCCCGAGATCCACCACATCGCCTTGGTAGGCGGGGACTTCGACGTCATCCTCTTGGTCCGCGCAACCGATAATGTTCACCTCCGCCGTGTGATCTTCGACCAACTGCAGTCCATGGAAGGCGTGCTGGATACCCAGACTTTCCTTGTTTTTGAGGACGTTGATACGAGGTAGGTTGTTCCGGGCTATCCCAAGCTGGGAGGACCGCCCATTTGCGGACCTTAGACTGTCCCCGTGCCCCTCAAAACTGCCTCCGCCGCGCGCGCCTTTGGCGTAGTTGGAGGGGCGTGCTTGCTTCTTGCGTTGCTCTGGCTTGTGGCGGCGTTTCAGTTCTTCCATAACCCGCCCCAGGCGAAGCCTCACCGTACCGATGCGATCGTGGTTTTGGGCGGCATGAGCAGGGAACGTTTGCCCGTGGCTCAGGAACTGCAGCGGGAATTGGATATTCCTGTCCTTGTTGTCTCCACGACTGGTTTAGCCGGCAACGTGGAGGCAGATGCCCTGTGTCACGAGGATGCGGGCGAAGGAGGTCCTGACCTTGTGTGCTTCAGGCCTGCACCCTTGAACACAAGGGGTGAAGCCAGCGCATTGCGGGAGTTGATTGCAGAGCGGGGCTGGAAGTCCGTATCTGTTGTCACGTCCGAATACCACCTCGTCCGCGCAGGTACCCTGATTGACCAATGCACCTCCGCTGAAGTGCTGATGATTGGGTCTCAACCGGACCTCTCAGCGGGAGCCTGGCTGGACAGGTTTGTGGTAGAAACGGGCGGGTTGATCGACGCTTGGATGCGGCCGGAGTGCTCTTCCGGTAGATAGACGGCCACCTGCTAACGTTCTCGTCCTGATATGACAAGGCCGGTAAAGGCGTGTGATTTAACTCAGCGAAGCTGTCAAAGCGCCGCAAGCATTTTGCAGTCTTTCTTGGTCACGTGAAGGTTCTGGTCAAGCTATTGAGTTTCGGGGATGCGACAGGCCATCCTTTTGCCATAGGTCCAAGGTCTCACCCTACGAGCCCAAGGATCCATCGTGGAAAAATTCAGGTCTGAGTCCTCCACCCTTAACGCCCCTCATGCAAGGCACGTCGTAGCCAGCCTGTTCGCCGCCTTCGTCCTGGTAATTGGTTTCGTTCACGGACCCATTGCTCAAGCGGCGCCCGCGCCGGTGTATCCAATTAGCGGATATTTCATTTTCGGGAGCACCAGCGACACCGCCAACACGTCGAAATTGACCGACATCAAGTCGGTTGGGGGAGACACCGTCATTACGTTCGGCTCCCAGATCAAGCCGGCAACGTCAGCGGCCATACCAGCGGGCTGTTCAATCTCGGGCGTCAACTGTGTGGCAGCTGCCACCACTGGTATCAATGTCAACCGATACTTCACCTACACCGACGGCAACTCATGGGGGGCGCCGACCCTTACGTGTCCAAGGGACAAGACCGCGACCAGCGGAAGCACCGTCTACACCATCATGGTCATCCCGACGCAAGGTACTGGCTGCAGCTCGTCGAATAACTCATACGACGTTGTGATTATAACCAGTGGAACCGCCTCGACCTCGGTGTCCGTCGCCAAGGCGGCCACAGCACTCGGAATGAAGTTCTATGCGGGAATGCCTGCTCCTGTGAAGAGAACGGACATAACTTATCTCGCTGACCTCTCCTATCAGTCCACACTGACAGTTTTTACGAACCGATTCCTTCAGTTTCAAGGAAAAGTGAACAACGTCGCTGGTTTGGCCGGCTACTACCACCATACGGAAATGCCCGTAGCAGCAGGTGCAATCTGGGATTCGATTCTTAGTATCTACCGCCTACAGAATGCAGCGATCGCCAAACTCCAGCCGACCCGTTCCGCGCTAATAAGCCCCTATCTTGACACTCGTATGTCGAACGCGGGCCGCGTCACTGTAGACAACGCTCGAGAGGGGATTAGGAAGATGGCAGGGACGGCAAACGGCGTGCGGCTCGCAATAGCAGTACAGGACGGCATGGGTACGGGCAAGACCGGATCCTACTTCGGCCACGAAAGCGGGTATAACGTCGATCAATTTGCCGCATCTGTGGTGGGTAGTGGGACCTGGGGCAGTAAGTATGCGGCACCGAATCGCGACTACTTCCTGGCGATGTCTGAAGGTATTCAAGGAACAGGCGCCGAGTTGTGGGCAAACATGGAAGGCATGGCGCCGGGTACAAGCCAAAACCCATGTGACAACCAATACCGAGGCCAGAGCACAAAGGCGCGCCACGACAGACAACTTCAGCAGATAGGAAATTACCCGGTGAAGGTGATTTCGTATATGTGGGATCCGTTCTACACCTGTCAGGGCACTTGGGCCCCCGTGCTTCACCAGATGAGGGCTGGCAGCATGACACCCGTGATCACCGACTCGATCTTCTGGGGAAGCGGCGATGTGCTGGTTACGGGCCAGAACCTCAGTGGTGGCACGATCCAAGTCAAGTGGACTGACCGGTATGGACGAACCTTTGACAGGACTGTCGCCGCCACGAGCTACAACCCAAACTATGGCAAGCAGCAGGGCATGAACCCTCGTCTGGAATCAGTAACCGCCCGACTCGGCAGCACGAGTCTAGGCTCCGGCAAGTACGTCTACATCAATGTTACAAACGGGTCCGGCGTGAAGAACGACGCGCCTTACTCCGACCGCGGCTAGCCACAGACAGAGAGGGTGGTTCGCATCTTGGTGCGAACCACCCTCTCTGTTGTGCTGCCCAGGGGCGCAATGGCGAAAAATATGGCGACAACCCCTCAGATGCAAGAATTGAGCGGGGCAATGCTTCATCTGGACGCGTCTAAGGAGTGAAAAAGTGACGGATACTGTCGGACAACCGGTAGTTTCGCCCTCCCCACGGCACATGCGCAAGAGGCGAATCTTGGGTGACGTGCCGCCGGCGCGGTTGCCCGCGCGCAATTCTCATGTACGGCCCGTAGCCATCGTGCCCATTGCCGAGGACACCCAGAAACCACCACGTACGTCTGCGTCGAAGGCGGACACCGCTAAGCCGTCGCCGGCAAGGGAACCAGGCCAGAGTTCCAAAAAAGCAACACTGCGCCAAAAACGTCTTATCGCGCTGGTCGCCGTGATCCTTGTCTCTATCAGTATCCCGTTGTTGGTGCTGACCTTGATGTTTGCTGGTTGATTCGCTTTTCATGTCCTACACAATTAATCACCTCGATTGACTGTGCGATAGCATCGGCTGGTCAGCCACTGCCTTTCTCGGGGGAAACTATGCCCAGCGTCATGCCTATTTTCGGTACCCGCCCGGAAGCCATCAAAATGGCTCCGATCGTTACCGCCCTTCAGCTGTCCACCGATTTCGACTGCGTAGTGACTGTCACAGGTCAACACCGGGAGATGCTGGACCAAGTCAACGAACTCTTCGGCATCGTTCCCGATCACGATCTCAACATCCTGCAGCAGCGGCAGTCTCTGTCCGCGATCATGACCAGGACCATTGACGGTCTGGACAAGCTGTTCACAGATAACAAGCCAGACGCGGTTGTCGTCCAGGGCGACACCACGACATCGACGGCGGGGGCCATTGCAGCCTTCTATCACGGGATCCCTGTTGTACACGTGGAGGCCGGTTTGAGGAGCGGCAACCTGCTTTCCCCGTTCCCGGAAGAAGCAAACCGCAAGATCACTAGCCAGATTGCCAGCCTTCATCTCGCTCCGACGAGTACGAGTAAGGCCAACCTCCTCGCTGAAGGCATCGCCGAGAGCGATATCGTTGTTACGGGCAACACGGTTATCGACGCGCTGCTCACGACGGTAAACAAAAACGTCCCGTTCTCCGACCCCCAGCTCGAAGATTTGGCTCTTAGCGGTCGCAGAATCCTTCTGGTTACCACGCACCGCCGCGAGAACCAAGGTGACGCCATGCGTGGCGTCGGTCGCGCCCTGGCCCGGATCGCCGATGCGGAACCAGACCTCGTCATCGTGCTCCCGGCGCACAAGAATCCGGTGGTACGCGAAGCTGTGCTGCCAGCGATCGACGGCAAACCGAACGTGATCGTCACTGAGCCGTTGGCCTACGGAGAATTCACGCGAATGCTCTCCTTGGCACACATTGTGCTCACTGACTCTGGTGGAGTGCAGGAGGAGGCCCCTAGCTTGGGGAAGCCTGTTCTTGTTATGCGAGAAAACACTGAGCGCCCTGAGGCTGTGCACGCCGGCACAGTGACCTTGATTGGAACTGACGAGGAAAAGATTGTCAAGGAAGTCGACCGCCTCCTCAATCAGCAGGATGCCTTCGATGCGATGGCCAACGCTGTGAATCCCTACGGTGACGGCAAAGCCGCCGAGCGCACCGTAGCCGCTGTCGCTGAATTGCTGGGCGTGGGAAGTCGAGTGCCCGAATTCATAAGCGAGATCCCCCAACACGCTTAGGCGCAAGCACCAGTTCCCGGACACTGTGCGTCCCCAGTAAGGTCACTCCCCTAACTCAGAAGATGGAGTCCCGCGTTGCTACGCAAACTTTTTGATCGTCAGGCCGCCCCTCAGCCCATCTGGACAGCCCAGGATCCTGCGCAGCCACGAGCCTCGATCCTGATCGACCCGGGCAAAACCCGCGCCGATCATCTCATGCTGCGCAAGAAGGCCTACGAAGTTCGCTTGCAGGTAGTCCCAGGCTCGGAAATTAAGGCGACACTCAGAACCATCTCCGATCCCAGCCAGCACGGCACCAAAGCTGGCATCATCTGGGTAAAGTTCCTCGACATGCACGGTAACGAGGTGGCCAGCAGGGGCCGCATCAGCAAGGGCCCACAGGGTTACTACGTGTATATCGTTCCTGACGCCCTTAGCGTGGCCGAGGCAAGACTGCTTATTCCCACAGATTGCACCGAAGTACAGATGGGTTTCGCACTTTGGAAGGGTTATCCGGGTAGCCTCTCACTTGGAAACAATATTCCAGTCGAACACAGCGTTCTACCGCTCTTTCCGGGGCCCGTGTCGCAGAATCCCGGTGAGTTGCGCGAGCATCGCATCTGCATTTCTTCGGGCCACGAACCTGCTTCCGCGATTGCCCTCCAAAATGAGCCTCTTTGGCTCACTATGTCGGTGCTGGACGCTAAACACTTCAAGGTGCAGGCTCAGTTCGAGGGTGGCCAGACCTACGGATTGCGGGACGGGGTGTTGCTGTTTGCATTTGTGGACAAGAACGGTAACGAGGTCGGAAGCCTTACGGACATTCCCCGAGGCCCCGCAGGTGAGTATGTCTACATTCAGCCGGACGGTGAAGGCGCCTTCTCATTTGAGGTGCATGCACCAGCTGACTGCGTCAGCGTTCGCATGGGATTCGCGGCATGGCGGGCCGAACCTGGGAGCCTCAAGCTGATCAACTCCATTCAGTTAACTGAACTGCCGGCCGAGTCTGCAGTCGACCTACGACCGGGCTTTGGACCGCCCCAGACCGCAACCCAAGCGGTTCAGTTCGACCGGTTGCACGACCTTGGTTCTCGCGTGCCCGTCACCAAAAGGGCTCGCTGGGTTCGCGTACCGATCACGCACATCAAGGGCCCTCAGCTCAGGATCAGATTCGAAGTGGAACCGCGAATAGCTGGCCTGTCTCCGAAAAGTGCCTTGACCCTTGTGGAGTTTGCGGACATCGATGGCGGGAAGCTTCCTGTCCCCGAGCTTTCCACGTCAAAGAATCACGGGGCATACAAGTACATAGACGGCAGGGAACGGCACGCCGTTTCTCTCACGCTGAGCATCCCCCGGAACGCCACCGAGATTCGGGTAGGCACTCTGCTCTGGGCCGCGGCACCAGATCAGTTGCTGACAAGCAACCAAATATGGGTTGAGTCGGTCGAAGACCCGAAAAACAACCCTGCCAAACCGGCTTCCCTGGCCCAGGCTACGCCACTCGCTTCTCGGGCCGCCGTTTCAGTGTCGCCGGAGCGTCCCCGCCGGGCAAAGGACCTAAAGGTTGCACTGATAGCCGACGAGTTCACCTACAACTGCTTCAAGTATGAATTCACACCGATCATCTTTGGCCCACAGGATTGGAAGAAGCGTTTCGAAGAAAACCGCCCTGACCTCTTCCTGTGCGAGTCAGCCTGGTCTGGAGTCGACAGCGTCACGCGTCCATGGAAGGGACGCATTTACGCAAGTTCAAATTTCCCTCGTGAAAACCGTACTGAGCTACTCGAAATACTTGAATGGTGCAATCGGGAAGGTGTCCCGACAGTCTTTTGGAACAAAGAAGATCCAACGCACTTTGACGACAAAATCCACAACTTCATCGACACGGCGATACAGTTCGACCACATCTTTACCACCGATCTGACGTGTGTTCCCAGGTACGAAGAAGAGTACGACCATCCCAGCGTTCATTGCCTTCCGTTCGCTGCCCAGCCCAGACTCTTCAACCCTGTGGAGAACGCACCTAGAGCAGATGGGGTGTCATTTGCTGGTAGTTGGTACGCCAACCACACAGGACGTTCGGAAGAGATGGCGGTTATTTTTGACCAGATCCTTGAAGCGGACATGGAGCTGCGCATCTTTGATCGCTTCTGGGGCACCGATGACGAACTTCATCTTTTCCCGAAGCGGTATCGCCACCTCACGGAACCGGCAATCCCGCACTCAAAGATTGCGGATGCCTACAAATCAACGACGCTAGGGCTGAACATAAACACCGTGACGTCGTCGCCTACAATGTTCGCCCGCCGCATCTTCGAACTCATGGCCTGCAATACACTCGTTGTCTCAAACTACTCACCTGGCGTCGCAGACTTCTTCCAGGAGCGGATCCTCTTCGCTGGCCGAGACCACTCCGACATTCTTGAGTTGGACCCGGTCGCCGCGGAGTCTAAACGACATGCAGCACTTCACGACGTGCTTGCTAACCACACTTACCAGCGAAGATTTGAACAAATACTGGATTCCATAGGATTCGAGTATGCGAAAACGAGCCGGCTTGTGACCCTTGTTTGTCCGGTTGAAAACGAACATGAACTGAAGCAGGCGATTGCTCGGCAAGCAGAGTTTGTAGACGTAGCTGACCGTCTGGTTATCGTACTTGGCCAGGAATTTCAGAAGAGCGACGCGTCCTATTTCCAAGCAAAATACGGAAGATTCGGCGTGATCGTTCTGGCGTGGGCGTGGGCTGTGGACGAAAAACTAGAGGCGTCTTCTTATATCAAGGGTGATGCATTTGCCCTGATTTCAACCGAATCACGCGTCAGTGCCACGATGATCTACGAGGCCAGCCTCCATCTTTCGTACGCTGACGGACCCATTGCCATAGGGGCTGAGAAGCCATACCGCTTCAGCACTGAACACGCCGTTGAAGATATTGTCGCTGGACCCGCCTTCTTCCAAAAAGCCGTCAAGCATTACGGTCAGACTATTTCCGACAACTTCTACCTTGTCTAGGGGTTGAACCAGCCATTGCGAGCCTTCGAGGATTCTCCGGTTATGAAACTCAGTATCGTCATCCCGTGTTACAATGCAGAAACCAAAATTGGCCTATGCCTGGAGTCGCTGGAACGCATCAATCTGCCCGAACACAGCTTTGAAGTTCTCTTTGTCGACGATTTCTCGACCGACGGTACTGTTGCCCTCTTGGAACAGAGAATCATCTCTCACCCCAACTGGCGAGTTGTTGCGCTAGGCGCGAATAGCGGTTCGCCGTCACGGCCACGTAACGTCGGAACTTCCAAGGCAGTCGGTGAGTATGTCTTCTTCTTGGACTGCGACGACGAGATACTTCCAGAGGCTCTTCGTTTGCAATTGGAACTTGCGGACAGGGAAAATTCAGATATTGTTCGCGCTTCCCTTTACACTGTCGAGCGTGGCAAGAAACCCCAATTGATGAACCGAGTCACTGACTTTGGCTTCCCTGACTCCCGAACCGAGAAGATCGCAAAGATCGTTCGAGATCAGAGCACAACCAACTCATCGTTGATCCGACGTAGCCTGCTTATCGACAATGGAATTATCTGGCCGGAACATCTGCACATGGGTGAAGATACCGTCTTCCTCAACAACGTCTTGGCCGCCTCTCAGAATATTTCCTACTTGGACGAGCCTGCAATTGTTTACCACAAGTCGATTGGATTTATCCGATCTACGACGCAGCAGTATGGCGCCCGAGAATTGGCGTCGCATCTGGAAGTCTGGGAAAGTGCGGAGGCAACGCTTGCAAATGTCGGTTTAAGCTACATGGAGATCCGCGGCCACGTATCCCTGCGGGTTGCACTTGAGTCAATATACCGATTCAATCGCGGTGATATTGATGCTGGCCTGTTCTCAAAGCTATCTCGCCTTGTGCACAATAATTGGAATTCCATTAGTGAACGCCCCTTTAGGCCGCGAATTCGTGAAACCCTCGAAGTAATCAATTCTGGCAATTATGAGGAGTTTCAACAGAACATCAAGCAGCGCCTTCTGATCGCTGGCATGGATCTGAAGTTCATATCGCCTGCAGTACCGTCGCTGCGCGAACACTACGACGTCAAATTGGATGAATGGACCGGCCACGATTCGCACAACGCGGAACAGAGTCAGGCACTGCTCGAGTGGGCGGACGTTGTCTTTTGCGAATGGTTACTGGGTAACGCCGTTTGGTACGCGAAACACAAGCGCGCCCATCAGCGCCTCGTGGTACGACTCCATAGATTCGAACTAAACGCCAGGTTCGGTCATGAAGTAGACCAGTCCAAGGTTGATTGCTTTATCTCTGTGTCTCTTCACACGAGCGAAGACATGATCCGCACATTTGGGATGGACCGGACCAAGGTACGCATAATTCCCAATTATCTCGATGTGAAGGCTTATGACTGCAGCGATGACCCCGCCAAGACGACGAGGCTTGCGATGGTCGGCATTCTCCCAAAGCTCAAGGGGTACCACCGTGCACTCGAACTCCTGAATTACCTCAATGCTCACGGAGAATACACACTCACGGTCTTCGGCAAAGGTCCCCTCGACCTCCCCTGGGTCTACAAGAACCCAGTTGAACGGTCGTACTATGAGTCGTGCGACCAATACATCAATGATCACAACTTGTCCGAGAAGGTCACCTTCTCGGGCTGGGTAGACACGAAGACGGCACTGGCCAATTTTGGTTTTGTGCTTTCCCTCAGTGATCTGGAGAGCTTTCACGTGGCACCCGCTGAGGGGTTCGCGTCCGGCAACCAAGGTGTGTTCCTTCCGTGGCACGGTGTTGACTACATCTACCCAGCCGACTACGTCTTTGAAGACATCTTCGCCATTCGCGACTACATCCTTGAGAACAAGGAACTCGAGCAGTTCAACAAGAGCGCAGAGCAAGGCCGACGATTCGTTAGCGAACGTTATTCCCTCGAGTCATTTATTTCATTGGTCCAGGAAGCGCTTGAAGAGGTTTAGTGGCTCTTCACGGTTCGTGGTGAATGTTCTGCCGTGGTGAATGTTCATGCCGCTGTTCTGGCGGCACTGCGCAACAGGATACGCGTTTTGTAGTTGCGTGCGTTGGTGAATCCCCGGCCCGTCCGTTTGATGTGCTTGATCGCGGTGTTGTTGGCTTCCACTTTCGCCGTTGTCGCACCGGTGACAATGAGGACTTCGATCTCTTTCCACCACCGGCAGATCGTGCGCCAGAGCCGGTTGCTTTCCGGCTGGGCAGCTTGTTCTACCAGACCTTGCAGTCGGTCTTTCGCGGCGGCTGCGTCGGCGAGGGATCCGGTGGCGAGTAGCGTCCGGAGCTGCTCTTTGACCAGCCAGGCTGCCTGCAATTTTCCGGTGGCATCGTCGGTGGCGAACACGGTGCTGAGCCTGTCCCGTCCACGGTCAGAGAGTGAGTCCCCGGCCCGCAGGAGCAGGCGCCGGTTGGCCCAGACCGGGTCGATGGAGCGTCCCCGCCGGCCATGCACCTGTTGGGTGAGCCGTTGCCGGACTTCGGTGAGCATGTCGTTGCCGAGCTTGACCAGGTGGAACGCGTCGACCGAGACCGCGGTGCGTGGCAGCCACATTCTCAGGGCCTTTCGGAACGCCGCTGATGGGTCGATCGCGACGACCTGAACGCCCAGGCGCCACTGGAGCGGCCGGGCGAACAGCCAGTCTCCGACGCCTTCGCTGTCGCGGCCGTCAACGATCCCGAGGACCTGTCCGGTGTCCAGATCGACGATGGTGGTCATCCAGGGTTCGTAGCGTTTCCAGGCCTTGGTGGCTGGGTCGCGGAAGAACCGCACGGACCGGTAGCGGTGTTCGTCGATGCCGAGCATCCGCGGTGCCAGGGCGTCAACGTCCGGCAGGGTCAGGGCCGCGGAGTCCAGCGCCCGCTGGACCAGCCACCAGGAGACACCGAATGAAGAGGCTGCTTCCGCGGCGGCCCTTCCGGATCCGATCACGGCGGCCACGAGAGCGTCGCGGAGCCGGCGGGTGGACCGGGCGCGGCGCGGGACCTGGGCAGTTTCCTCGGCGAATGTCCGCCGCGGGCACAGGTACTCATCGCAGAAGAATCTCCGCTTGGCCCAGATCACTTCGACCGGACCGGCGACAGGGATGTCGCGCAGACGTTGTGGCCGGCGGGAATGCACGCGGGTGCTGATCACGCCACAGGCGGGGCAGCCAGCCTCGGCAGTAGCTTCGACGCTGACCCGTCGCTGCCCGAAAGTGAGGATCTCAGTGTCTGTGACACGGTAGTCGGGCAGGTTGAAAATGGCGGTGGCAGCATCGGGGCGCGGGGAAGTAGGCTCGATCAAGGCTCGTAGCTCCTGACTCTTGATGAATGCGTAGAGAACATCCATCACAGCAGGGCTACGAGCCCTTCAGCTTTCAAGACACGGAATCCGTTTCACCACGAACCACGGAGAGCCTCGTTGACGGCCGCGACAGCGAAGGCGTCGGAGACTGGCTGTTCGCCCGGCCGCTCCAGTGGCGCCTGGGCGTTCAGGTCGTCGCGATCGACCCATCAGCGGCGTTCCGAAAGGCCCTGAGAATGTGGCTGCCACGCACCGCGGTCTCGGTCGACGCGTTCCACCTGGTCAAGCTCGGCAACGACATGCTCACCGAAGTCCGGCAACGGCTCACCCAACAGGTGCATGGCCGGCGGGGACGCTCCATCGACCCGGTCTGGGCCAACCGGCGCCTGCTCCTGCGGGCCGGGGACTCACTCTCTGACCGTGGACGGGACAGGCTCAGCACCGTGTTCGCCACCGACGATGCCACCGGAAAATTGCAGGCAGCCTGGCTGGTCAAAGAGCAGCTCCGGACGCTACTCGCCACCGGATCCCTCGCCGACGCAGCCGCCGCGAAAGACCGACTGCAAGGTCTGGTAGAACAAGCTGCCCAGCCGGAAAGCAACCGGCTCTGGCGCACGATCTGCCGGTGGTGGAAAGAGATCGAAGTCCTCATTGTCACCGGTGCGACAACGGCGAAAGTGGAAGCCAACAACACCGCGATCAAGCACATCAAACGGACGGGCCGGGGATTCACCAACGCACGCAACTACAAAACGCGTATCCTGTTGCGCAGTGCCGCCAGAACAGCGGCATGAACATTCACCACGGCAGAACATTCACCACGAACCGTGAAGAGCCGTCAACGATCCCGAGGACCTGTCCGGTGTCCAGATCGACGATGGTGGTCATCCAGGGTTCGTAGCGTTTCCAGGCCTTGGTGGCTGGGTCGCGGAAGAACCGCACGGACCGGTAGCGGTGTTCGTCGATGCCGAGCATCCGCGGTGCCAGGGCGTCAACGTCCGGCAGGGTCAGGGCCGCGGAGTCCAGCGCCCGCTGGACCAGCCACCAGGAGACACCGAATGAAGAGGCTGCTTCCGCGGCGGCCCTTCCGGATCCGATCACGGCGGCCACGAGAGCGTCGCGGAGCCGGCGGGTGGACCGGGCGCGGCGCGGGACCTGGGCAGTTTCCTCGGCGAATGTCCGCCGCGGGCACAGGTACTCATCGCAGAAGAATCTCCGCTTGGCCCAGATCACTTCGACCGGACCGGCGACAGGGATGTCGCGCAGACGTTGTGGCCGGCGGGAATGCACGCGGGTGCTGATCACGCCACAGGCGGGGCAGCCAGCCTCGGCAGTAGCTTCGACGCTGACCCGTCGCTGCCCGAAAGTGAGGATCTCAGTGTCTGTGACACGGTAGTCGGGCAGGTTGAAAATGGCGGTGGCAGCATCGGGGCGCGGGGAAGTAGGCTCGATCAAGGCTCGTAGCTCCTGACTCTTGATGAATGCGTAGAGAACATCCATCACAGCAGGGCTACGAGCCCTTCAGCTTTCAAGACACGGAATCCGTTTCACCACGAACCACGGAGAGCCGGTTTAGTTCCTAGGTGCTCTTGTAACTGGCACATCGTTTTGCTGGTTCGGCCGCTCGACAGCATCGGAGATGCGCCGGGGGAAGGTGGCCCTCGGGGAGCTCTCCCGTCAACCAGCTGACGAGTAGGGGTGTCTCTGTCTACCCCTGCTCAAGCGAAGAAAGGCGCTGAGGCTGCTCCCCCACATTCCGGTGGCCACAAATGCAGGGCATATTGGCCGGTCATGAGTCCCGCTTACTGGCGGTTCCACTATAGTGCCGGCTCCGGCCTTATGACTCTCGTGCCAGCGAGAGTACCCACGGAGCAACGGAGTCCGCGACGTCAATTGTCAGCGGGTTTCCACTGAAAGGAGAAACTCCTCGACCGGCTACGCAACGCCTTGCTTGAAGCCACCCAGAGGGGTCCTAGACCGCAATAGATTTACTCGCCGAAACTGGAGTGCGGAGAACCAGTATCTCTTTCAAGAAGCCGTCCTTCACGACAACTCCGACCTCATCCCAGGCGTCCTCAGCTCCTTCGAACTCAAAACTCGGTCGTGATTGTGCCGGGTTAAGATGGGTAGAGCCTCCTGTGCGGTGGAAGAACGAATACGTAGTTCCTCCGTATCCTTCAGGCATCAGGCCGAGGTCCACTCGTGCCGTCCAAATCTTATCGGATTCAGACACCTCAAGCTTCAATTCTTCCGTGATCCGCGGAGCTATGGGTTCCAAGTCTCGTGGCAACGTCGCGAGAGGCCTGGCACTGACAGGAAGGGCCGCATCGACCATGCGAAGGACGGCATAGGCATCATTTTCAAGAGACTTGAATGACCCCATGGCAGCCAAGACAGCCGCACTAGGAAGTGGAGCGTGATCCACACCGAAATCGCGCAGTACGGCTAACTTTAGTGCATCCTTTTCATGTACGCCGCGACCCCTGTGCCTGAATCCTGACAGTGTAATGAATGGCGCAAAGTGATGACCAACGTGCCAATCAGACGCGTTTTGGAGGATCAGCATTCGCCGCGGCGGAGCTCCGGACTTAGCCAAACCCATCAAGTCATAGGTGATTTGGAAATCAGTCAAGAATGCCTTGGTGGGTTCCTCCCACCGAGGCGCCTGAAGAGCCGAAACTATCTGAGGCCCGAATGCCAATTCGAAATAGGCCTTGGATGCTGAAGGGCTGTACTTGAAGATGTCCGTCTGAGGGTTCCACGCCAGCACCGAACACTTCTCTCCCAGCTGGTACCCAAAGTAGAGCGCGGCAAACCCGCCCCCAGATCCGCCTATTAGGAGGAGTTCCCTGCTGTAGCAGTCAGCGATCTTAACCAAGAGGCTAGTTATCTTCGTTTGTACGTCCTGAGCCTTGCTGCCTGCATACCAGGCGAGGCCCAAGGACCTATCGATATTTAGGGACGGGTCGGAAACGGCCACAAACCCACAACCAGCTATGTCTGCTAGTGAACGTCCAGAAAAGAACGGCCCCTTCTTTTCAGAGCGTTTGTCGACGGCGCCTGTGAAGAACACTGGGAGAGCAGTATCGTCCGATTCTGCTTGGACTCCTTGGATCAGTACTTCTATCGGAAGATCGGAGGTATCAGCAATGACGTGCAGCCCGTCGACTAGGTCACTTGCCGCCAAGAATTCACTAATGTCGTCCCAGTGAACGACTCTCGACTCCCACCGCTGATAGTCCGAAGGTGCCAAATCAGTCATCAGAAGCCCCTGCCCCGTTACAGTGACAACGCTCATCCGGGATCAGATACATCTTCATTCGCCTAACCGCTCCGTGAGCTTTCCTACAAGTGCCTCAAGTTGCTCTACACGCTCAGTCAATTCGGCGACGTGCCTATCGTTTTCTGTACGTTGCGCCTTCAGATCGTTGTTGACCAACGCGATGCGATAATACAAGTCTCTTGTTGCCAAGTTGGTGCGAGTTCGAAGGACGGCGTTTCGACGCTCCATCGCGGCACGTTCCCGAGGGTTCCGGGCTGGAGCCATGATGTAGGTAGGGGTCGCGTTGAACTGTGCCACGAACGAATACCCAACCTCAGAAGCAAATTGTTCTAGAGAGGTTTGTTCAGAAGATGTGGCCGCTTCACAAACAAGAATAGGACGATCCCTAGCGATGAGCTCGGCCGCGCCCCGCAGCACAGAAACATCCATACCCTCCGCATCAACCTTGATCATTGATACTCTTCGCTCAATGTTCTCAAGGTCGAGCGCGCTAACCCTGTAGTCACCTTCTGGCGACAGGGCAAAAGCGCTTGCACCCACATTCTCCGGATTGAAGCGTGAGAGTTTTGCGCGAGCACTGAATTGACCTAGTGCTTTCCTTCTAATCTCAACACGATCGTCGAGGAAGTTCTGCTCTACATTCAACTGTAGGACGTCAGCGGCCACAGCGAGAGGTTCAAAGGAGAGGACCGCTGCTTCACATATCGCAGCAAAGTATAGGGTGTGGTTCCCGATATTTGCCCCAACATCAATGACGTAATCACCAGGCTGAAGGTATTCACCGAGAGCCCCAAGGAGTTGCCATTCATAGAAATTCTTCGAATTAGCTATTGTCGATGCAATGTAATCGCCCTCAAGACCGCTTATCCACACCCGCTTGCCATGTAATTCGACGGAGGTGCAAGATCTGGCCATGGTGTCTTCGGTGTTTCTCATAGTGCCCTCGCTATGGAGCTGGCCCTTGCTGCGGGTGGAGCTCAATTTACGGCTTAGTCTAAGTCATGCATCTGTCGGCACCAACTCGGCCAACTCGCCACTGCCTAGGACCAATAAGAACGCGCTTCTACGGGCAAAGCGATGTCGTCGTCTGCAGCTCCGAAGGCAACCGCGGTCCTAATCGAGGAACGGCCAGCAGGAACCGAGATCTCCACCGACCAGCAGGGTTCCGACTCGTAGAACTTGACCGCCCGCCAAGCTTTGGGCATATCACCGCTAGATCCCGAATAGAAGCGGATTGTGCTGGTCGACTCCGTCCACAGAACGAGCTTAGCGTCATCCACCAAGATCTCCAGGGCATCATTCCTTTGGACTATCGCCGCATTTCGGGGAAATAAGAACCTTTGAATAGCTTGTTCTCCATCGGGAGCCGAGAAGGAATCAGTTATGAAGATTGTGCAATCGTTCAGGAAGGTATAAAGGCGCTGGGCCTGATACTGGCCATCGACAACATAACCACAGGCGATCTCTTCGTGTCCTGAGAGATCCACCCGCCTATCTATCCAACTGTATTGGCGGGGCGGCTTTATCAGGAACGCATCGATGGGCCTCAGATGGTCAAAGCGCGGGAAGAACAAACCAGAATGCCCCCGCTGGGACACTATGGCCACACCGATCTTGTCCGCCGCATCGTAGGTAAGTAGACCAGCGTCGATAACTAGATCAGCGCCGTTGTGTTGTAGACGAAAAGAGGTATCATCCAGGTGCTTGTGAACAACACCTCGATATCCTGAAATGATCGAAAGGTAGGATGATTCGGTTTTTCGAACAAACAATCCGTTGGCCGGCGAGTACAACTCTCCAAGAGCGGATGGATAGGGAGACACACCTCCCGCGTCGTCCCCTATGGGCGGCACTCGTCCATCAGAGAAGAGTTGCAGGGCAAGCGAGTCTTTGGCCCTCGAAATGAGCGACTCCCAGATCTGGACATACTCTGGCTGCAACCCTGTCTTGCGCAGGAAAGTGATCATCGTGTCTATGACGCGCATATAGAGGATCTGATAAGCCGGAGTGTTCTCGTTGACGATGCCGTTGTCGTCGAATGCCGCTTGGATTATTCTGTCGAACTCTTCGACTCCAAAGCGCTCACACTCAGCGGCAGTATCGCTGGCGCCATGGAACACAAACGCAACATGAGCTAAGGCACGAGTTAACATCATGCCGTGATTGTTGAACTTCACCATGCCTGCCGACACTGCCGAACGGCCGATGACTTCCACGAACCGGAGAAGCACTTCCTGCCTTTCCGGGTAAAGTTCGCCTCGGGCAACAAGAGAAGCGTAAAGGCCGGACACAGCAAGCAACTGAGCGGCATGAGCGTGGTCGAGGCTGTTCATTGGCGAATAGTCAGGCCTCGACTGTTCTTGAGTGAAGTACGACGCGTAGCTGCCAAAGATGGCGGCGGTGGTATCCCAGTCGCCATGATCCCAGTACAGGTAGGGCGCGTAAGTGAGGCTCTGGAGCCATAGCCTCGACGTTACAAGGTCGGTGGGAAACTCGAAGCCCCAGTCCAGGTCAGTTGCAACTACTGCAGCTTTGGCCCCGTTTGGAAAGGTCACTTCGTATCCGTCGCCATCCGGTCTGATCGACCAAATATCGGACAACGGGCCAGTGTAGCTCGCAGCGTAGTCCTCCAAGGACATACCTACCCTGGTCAGTTCCATTTGGTTCCGTTCATAACAATTGATCGGTGTTCACCGACAGCCCAATCGAGCCACTCCCAGTACGGGAGGCTCTCCTCTCACAACAGCTGTTCTTGGAAGTCAGCCCAGAAGTGCGGGCTTCTGACTTTGCGTGACTGAATCACGCCAGATTCCTCGCGTGTCGATGATCGCTTTATCAACAAGGGCTTCCGGAGCTACCGCCTTGAACTCGTCGTGGTCTACCAAGACAACGACAATGTCGGCTTCTTCAATGGCTTCTTCGGTGTTCGCTAGCAGCACGTTAGGACGATTGTCGAGGGACTTCGGCAGCGTAGTGACATGCGGTTCAGCCACCACAAGCCTGGCGCCAGGCAACTGCTCCGCCAGAGAAACCGCAATCCCGATGGCAGGAGACTCGCGAAGGTCGTCGATGTTTGCCTTGAATGCCAAACCAAGAATCGCGATGACTGCCCCCTTGTCTACCGCCTCTACTGCTTGCTGGACCTGGCGAACAACCCATTCCGGCTTCGCATCATTCACTTTTCGTGCGGTATGGATAAGACGCGATTCGTCCGGTGCCGCTGCGACAATGAACCACGGGTCAACGGCAATGCAATGCCCGCCAACTCCCGGCCCAGGCTGAAGGATATTGACACGAGGATGATGGTTGGCCAGCCGAATCAGTTCCCACACATCAATGCCCAACTTGTCGCTGATCACTGATAGTTCGTTGGCGAAAGCAATGTTCACGTCACGGTACGAATTTTCCACGAGTTTGGCCATCTCGGCTGTGACGTCATCCGTCACCAAGATTTCACCCTGGCAGAATACTGCGTACAGTTCCTTAGCCAGTTGGGCTGCCTCAGAAGTTACGCCTCCGACGATTCTGTCGTTGGTTACCAGTTCAATCATGACCCGGCCGGGGAGGACGCGCTCAGGGCAGTGCGCGAAGTGGATGACTGGAGCTCCTCCGGCTCCGTCCAAGGAAAGGTCGGGACGGAGTTGCAGAATGTAATCAGCGAGGTGACGCGTGGCACGAGGAGGCGAAGTCGACTCAAGAATTACGAGTTCACCTCCGGTCAGTCGTGGGGCGATGCCGCGCGCAGCGGCCTCAATGTAGCTCAGGTCCGCAGAACGATCCTCTCGGAAGGGCGTTGGAACGGCCACGATATATGCCTGAGCCGCAGGCGTCTCCATTGAAGCCTCCAGCTTCCCTTGGCTCACCGCCCCTGCCACGTGCACGCCGAGGTCCGGCTCCACAAAGGGAACTTCCCCGCGATTTACAGCATCCACAGTGTTTTGGTTGACGTCCACGCCAATTACCTGCATGCCGTTGGTGGCCAAGATGGCTGCAGTCGGCAGCCCGATATAACCCAACCCAATCACTGCAACAGTGTTTATGCTTGTCATTTTGTCCCCTTTAAACGGTGATGTGTTCTTTGGGATCTCCAAAGAACTTGATTTCGCCTGATGCCGCCAGTTCTTCGTCTGAGGCATCCCACGTGTGGCCATCGGACTGACGCATCTGACAGAAGTTAAATCGATCAGCCGCGTAGATGGAGCCACCTGAACTAACTACGGCCTTTAGGAACGCGGTGTCCTCACCCTTGTTGAGCGCTTGAAAAGGGTGATTCTCGAAGACCTCCCGACGGGCTGTGATGGTCGGTCCCATCACAAAGCGGCCGTACTGGTGTTCCTTGTGCGGCATGCGAAGCACCGTGGCTCTGCTTGTTGCAAAGTACATGTGATGTGCGTGCTTTCCCACGACATCCGCTTTGGAATAGTCAAGGGCATGCAATAGGTCTGCCAAGTAATTCGGACCGTAGTAGTCGTCATCGTCCATCTTGGTCAGAACGGAGCCAGAAGCAGCCTCTACACAGTGGTTCAGGCACTCACCCAGGGAAACACCCCTCGGTTGGGTCAGCATCTGGAACCGCTGAACGCCGTGCTTCTCCGCTAACGTCCGGGCTTGACCCTCCGATATTTCAAAGCCGTGAGTCAACAAGACGAGTTCGACGTCCACTCCGTGCTGACTGCCTACAGAAGCAAAAATATTGTCCAGCTGGTGCGGCCGGATGGTGGGCACCAGAGCGCTCACGGATGGAAGCTGCACGTTCCTTACCCTGTCGGGCAAGACTGAAGACACAATGGTCTCGGCCCTATGTGCGTATGTATTCTCGGACCAAATGCGGCGCTGTCCTCTGTGGACCACACGATCATTCAGTTCCGGGCTTCGAGCCAACATTCGTATTTGATGCTCTGCTTGGTCTCGGGACTCTGCCACAAACACTTCATCCGGTCTGAAGAAGTGTCCAATGGCCGCACTAATGGTGGACACAACCGGCGTACCTGACGCAGTGATCTCAAAAATTCTCCGTGCACACATACTGGGCGAGTCCACGACGGAATTTACGTTAAGGAATACTTTGTAGGCCCGATAGGCCGTCAACATCTGGGCATAGTCCAAACTGCCGACGACGTTCTCGTTGAACGGCACCGGGAATTGATAGTTGGAGTCACCTCCCAGCTGCCGCGAAAAAATTTCCAGTTTAGGGCCAGACTTCGCCGATGCATCTCGAGCAGCTGACAGTAGTAAGTCCATCTGCTGGCGGCGCTCCGGATACTTATGCGCAAAGTACATGCCCGCAAAGGCCACGCCGCGGGAGTGTCGTGCCTGACCAATCCGAATTGGGTTATGGATCGCGGGCTGCGCCGCAAACGGGAGCGCAGCGACACGCTCATGGCCCAGATCTTCACGATAATGCGGAATCCTGTCCGAATCACTCGTAAAGACGACGTCGAACTGGCGTGCAGCTGGAAGGAAGTCGTCGTAGTGCGGTGGATCTTCCTTATTCCAAAAGACAGTCGGGATGGAATGAGTTCGGCACCACTCTAGGAGATCCAGGAACTCTTGCTTTGGCCCGGAAGCGCCCACTAGTTGGTACTTCCAAGAACCTTGATTGCCACTCCAAGCGGACTCTACGAACAAGAAGTCTATGTCGTTATCCTCGACTTGACGTCTCCACTCATTTTTGCGGAGATGGAGAAGGTTCCATTCGAAAGCAAACGCTGCTGCCGAGAAATCATCGAGTATGACGCCAACGTTCAGATCTGTTCGGCGTGCTTCACGGTCCGGAACCCGGTGTGGTCCGAAGCTCGGTGGCAGGTCGGATCCCGTAGACGTACCCGAGAGCACGTTGCCAGTTCTCTGAAGCGAGGTGACCCTTCTTTCCACCCTGCGACGGTCGAACCAGTTCCTCAACTGCGTCATGCCACCCTCACGATAATGCCAAGCAGCTTTGCGAGCGTCTGCGAAAAATGTCATGTCAGCGCCCTTCCGTCCGTCGACCGGTTGCTCGCTCCAGTATTTGAGTCGCCACAAGATTTGCTCGGGCTTGGTCCTTTATCTTTCCGGCGCTGATATTGTTGCCCTTCGAAAGATGCGAAGAAAAATCTTGGTACAGCTGAGTAGTCTCCTCAGGATCTCCGTCCATGATCAACTCGCCTTTGTCCAACCAAATCACGCGGCTGCACATGGTGCGTATCGTGTCCAAGCTGTGGCTCACGATGAAAACGCATCCAGCTTTTGCCCTCAATTCATCCATACGAGCCTTGCTTCGACTGGCAAACTGAGCGTCACCGGTGTTTAGCGCCTCGTCCACAAGGAGGATCTCAGGGTTAACTGCAGCCGCGATAGCGAAGCGAAGTCGTGAGGCCATGCCCGATGAATAGCCCTTCATGGGCAAGTAGATTGCTGAATCCAGGCCTGAAACCTCAACAATGCTGTCAAATCGTTCGTCGATTTGCTCCATGTCCATTCCCATTGCCAGACACCCCAAGACCACGTTCTGGTCACCTGACAATTCAGGCACCAGCGCAGCGTGAACCCCGAGAAGAACCGGGGTGCTCGACGCGAAGACCGCACCGTGAGTCGGTGCGACCTGGCCACTTATCAACTTCATCATGGTGCTCTTGCCGGATCCATTCCGGCCGATGATCCCCACAGATTCTCCCCGTTCAACGACCAGAGAGATCTCCTTAAGCGCGCTGACGGTTACGAGATTTGATTGACGAAGAACCTTCTTGAGGGCCCCTTTGATCCCCTTCCTGCTGGCAGTGGTTCTGCCATCTGAGGACGGCACCTTATAGGTCATCCGGACCTTATCGACTACTACACACGGTGGACCATCAAGGAACACGGTTTGATCAATCTCTGCCATAGCTCTCTTCCCCTCGCCAGAAGAAGACAAATCCAACCACCAATGCCGATAACGCAACCACTGCGAGACTGGCCCAGGACTCCCATGAAGGAACCGTATCGTACAGGACGCAGCTGCGGACTATGTCGATGACATTAAACAGGGGATTGTATTGCAGAATAGCGAGCAATGCAGGTTCGTGAATAAAGCGCTCATAGGAATAAAAGACCGCCGAAGCATACATCCAGGCGCGAATGGCAAACGGGAGCAAATGCGTAACGTCATGGACCATGGAGATAATCCGGGCAAGTATCATTCCAATACCGAGGTTGAAGATCCCTTGCAGAACTACTGCCGGAATGATCAGTAACCATAGCCATGTGATCTTTTCAGCGGGTGGTATCAAAACGATCAACAGCAACATACCCAACATAAGAGGCACGGAAGACAATATCTCCCTAATATTGGCGCCTATAGGCAACGCTGCACGAGGGAAGTTGAATGCCTGAACCACCGATTTTCCATTGCGAATGGACCGGGCGCCTTCGGTGATAGCGCCTGCGCTGAACTGGAACATGAAAATACCAACAATGAGGTAACCAATGAAGTTGTCGATACCACCGCTGGTGTTTAGAAGCAGACCAAAGATCAAGTAATAGGTGAGCCCGTTGAAGACGGGGTTAAGCAAGAGCCATGCGCTGCCAAGTCTATCCTTGCGCGTCCCGGTCTGAACTCTGGCGCGTGCGTCGTAGAAGATGAACTGCCGGTATTCCCACAACTGGACCAAGTAGTCCAGGAAGCCTGGCCGCGACCCGACCCTCGAGAGCTTTCGCATATCAACCGACAGAGGTTGTATGGCAGCCGGTGGCGGCAGCTTTGCCTTTTTGGCCGACATTAACTCACCCTCCTCGTATAGTTAGACGCCAAAGTTTCATAAGCCTTCCCGTACGCACGAGCGTTGGCCTGCCACGTCCTTGTGGTAAGTACAAATTCCCTGCCAGCAACGCCAAGACGCCGACGCAAACCTTCATCCTCCAGCAGCTCGTGCAGTACGTCAGCTAGACGCCCCGGGTCCTCGGCATTGGTCACTCTGCCGTTGACCCCGTCGTGCACTATCTCACGCAAGGCGTCCAAGTCGCTGGCCACAACAGGTCGTGCAGAGGCCAAGGCCTCCACAGGCTTCAGCGGGGTAACCGCTCGGGTTACTGCTGAGTCCTTGCGGGGCACAACGAAAACATTCAATGCCAGGTGATAAAGGCGGGCCTGTTCAGGACGGACCCGCCCTGTGAGGATCACCCGATTTGAAAGTCCTAAGCGCCGGACTTGCTCACGTAGGGCGGGAGCGGCCGAACCGTCCCCGACCACGATCAGCTTCAACTTTGGCAGCCTCGGCGCCAGCAGCGCAAATGCTGTGACGAGGTCGTCAAGGCCCTCGTAGCCAACAAGGCTGCTTACTGTACCTATATAGAGTTCATCTGAATCAAGGCCCAAAGCCTGACGCGCCTCACGATGCTGCAGTGGAGCCTTGAGATAGTCACCGCCGACGGCATTCGGACTGATCAGGATCTTGTGGTCAGGCACGCCCATCGCTGTTATATTCCGTTTCATGGACTCTCCAAGAGTGACCACAAGGTCAGCCGAGCGCATGACATCTGCTTCTCGTGCTGTGAATAGCTTGTAACGTTCGCTGCTGCCTGCCGCTTCATCACGGCTTGATGCCCAGGTGTCTGCCAACTGCCCACGGACTTCGTAGACCCACGGAACACCCAGGGCATTGGCCACTTCACGCGCTACGAGACCATTCACGAAATGCGTGGTGGTGTGGATGATTTCGGGCTTGTATGTCTGAGCTATGGTGAGCAATTCGGACGTTTGCTGCTGCAAGCGCCCGTGCATAGTAGCCGGCATACGGCCCGGCAGCATCCGCTCGTATCGGACCCCGTCAACGACATCCTGCTTTTTGGCGTTCAGCGTCCCAACCTGAACCGGATATCCCAGACGGGTCACGGCCAAAGGCTCCCAGCCGGCATCCCACTGCGCAGACAAGATGGAGTGACTACGCCGCGCATAACCGCTGCCTGTGTGCGGTACAGAGTTTGTCAGCAGGTGAAGTACGCGGCGCGGTTCCGGTACTACGGGCGTTGATTTCACTGCTGGCTGCCAGCCTGTGAAGACTGTGAGTTCGGATTCCAGGCGCACCCGCTGCTTGTCCAGGCCTGGCATTCCCTGCAGAACAGCGATAGCGCCGCTCATATCGCCGTCGTACCACTTGCGCCTTGCTATGGTGGCCGATACCCGGGAAGAGTTCCCTGCAAGTTGCAGAAGAAGGTCCGCCCACTGGGGCTTCCCAGCAGCCACGGCAACTTCAGCAGCCTTCCGTGCGGGTTCTCCCTCGATTCCGGCCGCTAGCACCCTTTCAAAGCGACGAACAAGGACGGATTCCTGTCCCGATGCCAAGGCGGCCAACAGGAAAACTGCCCGCCCGGACGTTGGCGCAAGGGACGAGACAAGACGAGCAAGGGGACGGACGATTTCGGCTGGCAATTTCCGCAGGACCTGAAGTACCAGGACAAACGGAGCTTCGGTTAGATGTTCAGACACTGTTCCAGCAGTGAGGCGAACATTGCGGAGAAATTGAATCACGAAGTGTGCTCCCAGTTGGCCGCGTGTTCCGGGTGCACGAGGGCTGAAATTGTCTGCATATATTTAACTGCTAACTGCGCGTAGTCGGCATTGTCTCGCACCCAGGCACGTGCGCTCTCCCCAGACGCAAGCCTGCCGCGGTCAGCTGCCAGCTCCCGCCATAGCTGAGCGACGGCCTCGGGGTTTGCTGGCACAACGTCCCCGCCTCCCGCATCCCGGATGATGCGTTCAGCTTCGCCCCGCACAATGGCGGTGACGTGCCTTCCAATCGCCAGGACCTCGTATGTCTTTGAAGGCACCGTGGTCTCAAATGACTTCCAGTCGTCACGCAACGAAACTATGCAGGTATCGGCTTCGCGATATTTGGCGACGACTTCCGGGCCCTGCAGGGAAGGGAAAAAAGTGACTGGCGCGTTCAGCTCACGAGCCAACTTCACCAGCTGCGGGCGACTGGTGCCATGTCCGACAAGAGTCAGATGGAAGTCGTCCCCCAAGAGCGCACTCGCCCGTATAAGAATGTCTAAGCGCTGGCTCTTGCCATGGTTGCCCAGATACAAGGCACTGAAGACATCACGTTTCAGGTCGGGTGGATCAAGAAAAGGGATTGAGTTCAGGTCGAGCCCGTTACTCACAGTGGCCACATTTTTCAGGCCGCGCTCCCTCAGTGTGTCCGCGAAGCCTTCGGTCACGGTTACTACTAGGTCGGCGCGCTGTTGTACGAACTCAACCACACGTTCCACCAAGCTCTTTACGCTGCCCTGAACAATCCGAGCATCCCGGGCAAGGTCTGGCCAGGCATCTCGCATCTCAACGATGAAGGGTACCCTGCGAAGCTTGGATAAAACGTATCCGGTGGCCAGCGTTGGGAGGCTGGGGGCAGTAGCCAGAATTGCGTCCGGCTTCCTGCCGCCCAAACCCACGGGTACAGACAACACCGCCGAATAGAGTTGGTCCACGAAGCGCGCTAAAGACGAAGTTCCCATATGCCGCAGGTAAGGAACCCGCCTAATTGTCTCTCCGTGAGGACCTCTTTGATGTGAAAAAGCGAATCCGGCCTCGCGGCGGGGCAGGTTACGTCGACCGTTTGGATAATGCGCTACTGGAGCCACGACGTCGACTTCCCACCCAGCGCGGCGAAATTCACGGGTCAGGGACAGCCACCTACGCTGTGGGGGACTGTGCTCTGGCCAGTATGAGTGAGTGAGGAGCATCAGGCGCATTGGCAATACAGGATTTTCCGCAGCTGTGTCCCCGGAGAGGGAATTACCCATCAGCCTACTTGCCGTTGAGGCGGGGGCCGGGGCCGCCCTTGGAACGCAGGGCCCGAAAGTATGCGACACCCAGCAGGATCAAGACGAGGACAGTAACGCCCTGGAGTATCGGGTTACTATCAGAAACCGGTGACAGAGCTGCTTTTAGGGGCCCGGCAATATCTGCACTAGCCACGGTAGCGGGTGCGGTCTTTGTGGCCACCGGGGTTGGTGTTGGTGACGGCGTGGGCTCTACCGTTGCAGACGCCTCTGGCCCTCCAGGAACAGCGGGTTCCAACAGCAGGTTGGGCTCGGCCGGGACTGCGGGGATTTGTTCAGTGGGCGGCAAGGGAATCGCTGGAGGGGCCGCTGGCACTATCGGCGCTACTTCCGGTGGTGCAACCGGGGTAACGGGCTGCTCCACTGGAGGCTGAACAGGACCTGGGACCGGCGCTGGGTCTACGGGGACAGGGGCAGGGTCCACAGGAATCACCGGCGGGTCTAAGGGCGTTACCGGGTTTCCCGGGAGAGGATCCACGGGCAGCGGATCGATTGGGTTGGGATCGGGACCTGGAGTCTCACCGGGCTGTTCCGGGGAAGGACCAGGGTTCGTTTCCGTTGCAAAGGCGGGCTGAGCTCCAAAGAACACAAGAATGGCCAGCATCAAGACTACAAGTGCGGCTTGAACACGTTTGATTCCAGTGCCCAATCTTTCCCCCCGTTGAATATATTTCAGAACGCTGTTCGCCCTGACGAACGCAATCGCCTCAGTCCTGGCGATCTTCGGACGTCTACCTTCGGAGAGCGATCCGCCTTAGTTTATCGTATGGATCAGAGTCGATCTTCGGCACTTCGCCTTTAGGGCGGATGTATCACGACTATCTCCAGCGTTCTGAGCGTTCGTCTACCTTGCTAGAGTCGTACCTGCCCACGCCGAAACCAAGGAAGACATGCCATTTCGGAAGTTGCCCCAGAGTGAAGCGCCTCCCAGATGGTCCTTTTATAACCGTCTCCCGGGATCCAAGCGTTCGATGGCATTTCTCCTGGTACTAACCGTCGCGGGGTTGGTAACTGCAGGACTCATTTACATCCAAGACCTTCCGACACAAGCTCAGCCGGTCGAAACCCGCTCAGAGGGCTCAACTACCCCAAGCTCACAAGCAACCAAGCCGCTTTACCCAATCAGCGGCTACTTCATTTCCGCAAGCTCCCGAGACGCCACAAATCTAGAGAAACTGGCCGATATCAAGAAGTCCGGCGGCGAAACTGTGATTACCTTCGGAACGTCGCTTCAGCCCGCGACTTTGGAGTCACTTCCCCGCGACTGCCAAATTGACGGCAAGAACTGCGCTCGGGTCGCCGCTGGCCCTCTCAGCGTCGATCGCTATTTCACCTTCCTGGACGGGAGCAACTGGGACAGTTCCGCCCTGAAGTGCCCTAACGACAAAAAGGTGACAAACAACGGTCAGTCCTACTCCGTGCTGGTTCTGCCGCAACTGGGACAGGGCTGCACTTCTACCAACGGCAAGTATGACGTTGTGGTGGCCGGAGGCAGCAGCGCCTCCGCGGGTGATCCGTCTCATTCTTTGGCAACCGCGGCGACCAAGCTGGGAATGAATCTTTACACTGGCATGCCCGCTCCCGTGAAGAGCGCTGAGATTGCCTACCTTCCAGATCTCTCCTATGTGAGAACGTTGGATCTATTCACTGAGCGCTTCCTTTCCTACCAGGCGGCTGTCAATGATGTCCCTGGGTTGGCGGGCTTCTACCACCACACAGAAATGCCACTAACGGACAGCGCTACATTCGATCCGGTCCTCGCCCTCTACACCAATCAGAACCGCGCCGTAAAACGGCTTCTTCCCGCACGTCAGGCAATCGTCAGCCCTTACATAGACTCCCGAACGGATGCCACAGGAGCGGGAATCAGTCTCGACAAGGCGCGCAGCGGGGCTCGCAGAATTGCTCAAACATCGAGTGGCCTTGTACTCAACATCGCAATCCAAGACGGCATGGGCACGGGCAAAGGTGGAGCGTTCAGCGGTAGCGAACTTAACTCCGCAGTTGACCCCTTCGCAGCCAGCATCGTGGGGAAGGGTACATGGGGCAAAAAGTACCTGGCGCCAAATAGACAGTACTTTTCCGCCGCCGCCGCCGGCATCTCAGGCACAGGGGCCGTGCTGTGGGCCAATTTGGAAGGGATGGCACCCGCAACGGCATGGAATTCCTGCGCTGACAGTCTGCGCGGACAAACAACGAAGGCCAGGCTGGACCGTCAACTGCAACAGGTGGCAACTGCCCGTAAGGTCATTTCCTTCATGTGGGATTCATACTTCACCTGCAAGGGAACGGGCATTCCTTTGAAGAATCAGATCGAGTCGGGACTCACAACTCCCATCATCACGGACACCAACTTCCGTCCGGAAATCGGCCAGGTTGACATAGTCGGGTTCAATCTTGAAGGAAGCACGGCCACGGTGAAGTGGATCAATCAAAAGGGACAAGCGCTTGAGAAGTCGATGAAGACCACTCAGATAAATGCAGCTTATGGCGTGCAAAATGGGATGAACCCCAAGTTGGAAATGATAAGAGTTGGTGTCGATGCCACGAGCGTCAAGGCTCCCGGGAACTTCACCGTTAGTGTCACGAACGGATGGGGCGCCAAATCGACAGAATTTAGGTCCCAGCTTCGCTAGACGAGCAGGAGAGCAGACTCATCTGAGCCTTCGCTCTGCCCGTCGTATTTATACCTTGATAGAATCATCACTGCTGATGCCAACACCAAGGAACACATGACGCTCCCGACAGATACCGACACTCCTTCTTCAGAGTCCCGTCCCCGACGTCAAGAAAACGGCAAGAAAACCGTCCGGAACGTGCTCCTTGGCTTCGCGGCCGCTGTGCTCGTAGCTGGCCTTGTCGGCGGCGCGTACGTTGTCAATCTCGCCCAGACTTTCAACTCGAGCACCACCAAGATCGAGACTGCTTTCCCTGAGGAATCAACGCGCCCTCAGAAGACCGAGCCCATAAACGGAACTGCTGCCATGAACATACTGGTCATGGGCAGCGACACCCGAGGGTCTGCGGAAATTGACGTGGATACGCAAACAGCAACTGACCAGCGTGCTGACACGCTGATGCTCGTTCACATTCCGGCGGACCGTAAAAACGTCTACGCAGTGTCTCTGATGCGTGATCTTTGGGTCAACATCCCCGGTAAGGGAGAGTCGAAAATCAACTCGGCCCTAGCCCTTGGCGGCGTTCCCCTGATGGTTCAAACGGTTGAGTCACTGTTCCAGCAAAGGATCGACCACGTCGCTATGGTTGATTTCGAAGGTTTCAAGGGCCTCACAGACGCGCTCGGCGGCGTGGAAGTGGATGTTAAGGTTCCGTTCGCGCCTGCAAAGGGTCCAATGAAGGGCCACTACTACGAAGCAGGCAAGCAGACTCTCAACGGTGACGAAGCGCTTGCTTTTGTCCGCGAGCGTATGTCCTTTAGCGATGGCGACTATCAGCGAGTGCGTAACCAACAGGCCTACATGAAGGCCATCATCAGCAAAACGATTGCCCGTGAAACCCTAACGAACCCTGTGACCGTCAATAGTATGGTTACCGCCGTCTCACCTTTCGTAAGCGTTGATAAGAGCTTTGACGCCGCAGCCATTGGCAGCCTCGCTCTAGGTATGAGGGATCTCCGAGCGAATGACACCGTAATGTTTACCTTGCCCACTCTTGGCACGGGGACCTCTTTGGACGGTCAATCGATTGTTGTTGCCGACGACACGGCTATCTCCGAGATTGCTGCAGCCCTTTCAAAAGACCAGTTGGGGGCTTACGTCACGGCTCATGCGCTCGAAAAGGGCAACTAGCGATCCTGGAACCCTCGTCTGACCTGGCAACTCAACTAGTCCTTACTCGACAAGGTCTTCGTCTTTCGTAATTTATATAGACGAGAGCGGGATCTCCTCGCAGGCAGAGCCCCAGCATCCCGGAGCTCGTGTAGGCTGACTCAGTGCCATCAGTCTTCATTTACGGGAGCTGCGTATCCCGGGATCCGTTTGAGAAACCAAGTGACTTCGAGCTCCAAGGTTACTTCGCTCGATCGTCCCTCGGCAGTGCCTTTAGTGAGCCTCTCGGCCCTGGCACTCCCCTTCCGGATATTGGCTCACTTAAGAGCCAGTTTCAAAGGCGAATGCTTCAGACCGACATCAACAAGTCCCTTGCTGGACTGCTCACGTCTACCCCATACGACGTCTTAGTGGTCGACTTCATTGACGAGCGAATGAGTACTATCGAGCTCGGGGGAACGACGATAACAGCGTCGGAGGAGCTCAAGGCGACGGGATACACAGTCGATCCGGCCGACGTACATGAACCTTGGAGCGACATAGGGTTTGAGAGGCGTCTTCAGGGCCTCCGAACGCTCGTTGAGACCGTTGATCCGTCCAAGATCGTCGTCAACCGCGTGTACTGGGCAACTGTGGACACAGACGGCGTGGCATTCCCTCGATCACGTTGGTTCGACCGGAACAACAGACTGCTCTACGACCTTTACAAAGAGATGGAAAAGACACCCGGGGTTAAGTTCATCGATTACCCCGGCGGTGCCCCTATGGCCGCCACCGATCACAAATGGGGCCGGCAGCCGTACCATTACACTCAGGCGGTCAACGAACACTTTCTTGCAGAGCTGGAACGACTGACCCGCTAATCGGACAAGCTAGCCCCACTCGAGGGTGCGGCTCCTTGGAAGCGCATCGAAGAGAACAGACGCGCCTACGTCGTTCAAAAGCTGCCGAGAAAGGCCACCACGTCCCCCGCCACCCGTTCCGGGCACTCCCACAGCACCAGGTGACCGGTCTCGTCGTAGATCATCAGGCGTGCGCCGGGGATGCGGCTCACGAGAGTTTCCTGGTGTTGCCGCGGCACCAGATGATCGTGGGCTCCCCAGAGGATGAGCGTGGGTGCGGAAATGTTGCCTGCTTCCGTCGGCGGGACGGCTTGGTAGTAGCCGCGCAGGGATTCCTTCCAGATGGACGCAGGCATTGTCAGACCGTCCCGTACCCGATCCTCTATGTAGGCCGCAGGCACTGTGTGCAGCAAGCGATACCAGGACAAAGAATCCCTAACCCACTCCTCTGAAATTGGATCGGTCAGGGCATCCACCTCATCCGCAAACGGCGGTCGCGTATGCAGGCTCAGTGGAGTTCCCACCAAGACCAGCGAGGCCAGCAGATCAGGACGCATGACGGCCAGTTGCTGAGCCACGTATCCCCCGCTGGAGGAACCAAGCACGTGGGCGCGTGCTAGGCCCAGAGCCTCAAGTACCGCGACAACATCCTCTGCTACTTCGGACAGCAAGTACCCGCCGCGGGGTTTATCGGCGCCGCCGTGGCCTCGAAGGTCCGGTGCCACGATAGTGAGATCGGGAAGCGAGGCAATCAGCCGCCCAAAACTCCCCCAGGATTCACTCCAGGCATGCAGCAGAAGCAGCGGCGCGCCGCCGTCGTCGGCTATCACCGGAAGGCGACCCTGCACGTAACAGGAGACACTGATCCCAGTGCTCAAGGAGAGTTTCCTGACCCCGGACTCCATGGGGCCAGAGTACGCTCAGCAGCCCGCCGGTACGAGCTTGCCTGTGCTACGCCGCAACCTCGTGCTACTGACCTACCAGCGCCTGTGCGGTCCCCCACTCCCTAACCCCATCCGCGATCTCCCCCGCGTGCGTGTGATGGAGATAGTGCTCGCCGAAGAGTGGCACCACGGTCCCATTCGTGACGCTCGCGGCCTGGCGGTGGTGCAGCTCGAGCCACTCCGGGGTGTTCTTGTTTTCCGCGACCACGAAAAGCAGCAGCGGCAGATCCTTCGGGAAGCTGGCGCCCAGCGCACGTTCGAAGTTGGTTCTGATGTGGCCCATCTCGTTGAGGTAGGTGGGTGAGAGGGAGTTCCGGTTGGTGAGCATCTGCATCTGCTCACGGGCGTGGTCGGTGTAGTTGGATGTCTCATTGGCGTAGGAGGCAGCGGTCATCAGCCGGAGCAGACCGAGACTCTTCGCCGCGGACATCAGGCCTGTGGGGAACTGGAGGTCCGTCCCCGGCTGACCGGGGACGCTTGTGTCGATGCCGACGAACGCCGTCACCTCCTCCGGGTAGCGGGCGGCGTACTCGATCCCGTAGAGGCCGGCAATGGAGTGACCCATCAACGTGTAGCGGTCAATGTCCAGCGCATCGAGGGCCTCATGGACCTCTTGCACGATGTTCTCCGTGGTCCGCTCCTTGTTCGTGCCGTCGCTCAGGCCGTAACCGAAGGGCTCCACCACAATCACCCGGTGGTCCTCGGCGAGGGCCTTGACCAGCGGCCCGAAGTCCAGGACGGGCGACGACGTGCCAAATCCGGGCAAAAGCACCACGTTCTCCTGCCCGGCACCCGTGACCAGGACGTTCATCTCGGCACCGTCTACCGACACCTTCTGCCCGTAAGATTCGATCCGGTGGCTCTCCCCCTCGCTGGCCACTGCATTCACCACTGTGGTGGTCGCCAAGCCGACCGCCAGCACCGCACCAACCGCGGTGACCCCCACGAGCAACTTCCTAACAGACCTCTTCAACCGTGCCTCTCCCAGGGCACACCATGCGCCCCTTGGCATCAAGCCTCGTCTGCCGCGGCGCCGTGCGCGTCACCCCCAGGTGTTCATTTGGGTACTACTTTCTAAGTAATTTTGAGGTGTGTGGAAATCGTCCTCACGATGAAACGTCCGGGAATCAGATCAGGTCTTTGAAAATGTCCCAGCCCGTGCCGATTTCGCCAACCTCGTAGAGGCCGGTGTCGTAGGGGTAGGCACCGCTGTACAGCCGTAGGTCGCCTTCTTGATCTATTGCGACGACGTCATTCCTCGGTCCGCGCCCGGCATTGGCGGGGTTGTAAGTGACATAGTCCCGGTCGAACACGCCGGCGCCGCTGATCTCGGTCATGGCACCCCATCCAGAACCCACTAAAGCGGGGGATCTCCAGTCGCCCCGCCCGTCTGCCGGGTACTGGTGGAGGACACCGCTGTTGTCGCGGGCGAAGATGTCCACTGCTCCGTCACCGTTGGTGTCCCCGGGGGCGCTGATTTTGTTGAAGATCTGCCAACCTGCGCCCACCTGCGAGGGTTCCAGCCAACCGCCTTGGCCGTCGCCGGCGTACAGGTGCAGGTTTCCATGGCGGTCGCGGGCGAGGACGTCGTTGTTCCCGTCCCCGTTGAAGTCCCCGGGACCCACGATGGAATCGAAGATGTTCCAGCCTGAGCCGACTTGCGAGGGCGCCAGCCAGCCGCCGTCTCCGTCGCCGGGGTAAAGGTGCAGGTTTCCATAGCGGTCACGGCCGATGGCGTCGTTGAACCCGTCACCGTCGAAGTCCCCCGGAGAGAACACAACATCGAAGGTGTCCCAGCCCGTTCCGACTACTCTCGGCTCGTCCCAGGAGCTGCTGTAATAGCGCCCCTCGAAGGACATGTCCCAGAATCTCCAAGTGGACTCATACGTCCGGGGGTACAGGACAAGGTCACCGTCGTCGGTGCGGCCCAAGAGCTCAGGGTTTCCGCGCCCTGTCCAGCCCATGGCACGGTTGGACGCGGCGATAGGCAGTGTTTCAGCGCTGTGATACACCGTTCCTTCCCTACAAGAGGATTGAGCAGTGAAGGAGATGCGGTTACCGCGATCCGCTGGAATGAGTTTCAGGAATTCGCCTTGCCTGTCGGCAGGCAGGGGCACACCGTTACTGAGCCACTCCATGGTGAACCCATGCGGGGCCTCCTCCGTCACGGGGCAGGAACGGGTGAAGAATCGGCCTATTGTCAGCTCGGATCCCACGTTGGGCATTCCATGCATCAACGGCACAAACTCGCTTGTAGATGCTGTGGACCCGCCGCCCTCTTCAGCCGTGGCCGGTGCTACGCCTGCCAGTGTGGAGCCCGCCACCAACACGGCAAGAGCCGCTGATTTCAGCGCAAATGCACGAAAAGTTCCCATGATCCCCCCAGAACTGCCCAGATACCCCAATTTGAGCTGAGCCTAACACTCGGCACGCGGACTGCGAGCGCGAGGTGCTGCTCTTGGATGATCCTGGCGTAGGAGTAGGGGCTGATTTCCGCGGGGCGATGAGTACACGCAACAGCGAGGGTTTATTAGGGCGAGGGGCCGGACAATTGTATTTGGGTACCTTGTCCGGCCCCGGCCCGCGGATCGTACAACCACCAAATATTGGGGGTTTATTGGAGGTCGTTCCTGAGCCGCTGTGTTCAGTAAAGACCGGTCTCACGCTCCGTGCACGAGTACTCGGTACTCGTCTTTTAGCCTGATCCGAGAGCCCGCTACTTGCTGTGGGGGCTCATTTCCTTGAGTTGTCGCAGCATGGATGTCGGAACCCTCTGTCGGCGCGGGTATGGATAGACTTCGCTCATGCAGGCTCTGGTTCTGATGGGCTTTGTCCTGGCTGCGGCCGTGATGTGGGTGGGAGTCATCATGACGATGCTCATTGGGCTGCACCGGGCAGAACGCCATGGTGGCCGAGAAGCCCGTGAACCCGCGCAGGAGAAGGACCCGGAGCAAAGCGAGGCACCCCCGAGGGCGCGCCTCTAATTGTGGTGCGACCTTCAGCGCTTCGTTTTTCCTCCTGAAAGTGTCATCCGATGATGGGCCGCTCTTCGGGCAGTTGGAACAACCTGGGCCGGGAGGCCAGCGCGATGGCTGAAGCCACCGTGATGGTGCCGATACGCCCGGTGAACATCAGGGCCATCAATACCCACTCGGCAGTGGGAGGCAGGTTATAGGTGATTCCTGTGCTCAGGCCGACTGTTCCGAAGGCAGAGATGGTTTCGAAGAGCACTTTTTCCAGGCTGTAGTCCGTGGACATGAGGAGCAGCAGTGTCCCCAGGATGACCGCTCCGACGCCCAGCAGGGCAACGGTGAGAGCTTGCCGTTGGGTAGAGGCACTAATGGAGCGGTGTGCAATAGTGACTTGCTCGCGGCCGCGGATCTCGTTCCAGATCGCGAAACCCAAAACCAAGAAGGTGGTGATCTTGATACCGCCGGCCGTTCCTGCGCTCCCGCCGCCGATGAACATGAGGACGTTGGTGATCATCAGTGTTTCCGGGGTGGCCACCCCGTAGTCGATGCTGTTGAAACCTGCCGTTCGCGGAAACACGCCGCCCGCCAACGAGCCCAATATCTTCCCGTCAAAGCTCAGCGGCCCAAGGGTCTCTGCACGATTCCATTCAAAGGCAGCAAACAGAACTACTCCCACTGTCAGCAGAAGCAATGAACCAAAAATGGTCAAGCGGAGGTGAATGGTCCAGTTCTTAAACTTGGGACGGTCCCTAAACAATTGGATGATTACCGGGAAACCGAGTCCTCCGGCAATGATGGCGGCGCAGATGGGGACGATGATCCAAGGGTCTTCCGCGAAGCCGATGAGATTATCGCTGTACAGGGCAAAGCCTGCGTTGTTGAACGCGGAGACGGCGTGGAATGTGCCGTGCCAGAGGGCTGTGCCGGGGTTGTCGTCGTAGGCGATCCAGAAGCGTGCGGTCAGGATGAGCGCCGTGATGGCCTCAAAGACAGCCATAATCTTCAGAACCCGGAACAGTACAGATTTAACGTCACCGAAGTTCAGCGTGTGGGTTTCGGATTGGGCCACTAGCTGGCCCCGCAGGCCGATGGTCTTGCGGACGAACAGGGCCAGCAGGGTTGCCAGGGACATGATCCCGAAGCCTCCCACTTGGATGAGAACCATGATCACCGCATGCCCGAACGGGGTCCAAAAAGTGGCAGTGTCCACGGTGATGAGACCGGTGACGCAGACAGCCGAGACAGCAGTAAAGAACGCCGTGGTGACGATCTCTTCGCCGCCGCCGGTCCGGGATATTGGCAGCATCAATATTCCCGCACCAACGATGATCACGGCCAGGAACGCCAGTGGCACCAAGCGGACCGGATGTAGCAGCGCTGTCTTCGCGCGTTCCCCTTCGTGACCAAGGGCCTTCAGCACCGAACTGCGACCGATCATGGGGCGTTCAGACGTGGGCAGTCTTTCCGGCGCCCGCGTCATCCGGGATGCACCCAAGAATGTTTGTTCACAAGATCCCCTTTCGGGCGCAGCTCATCAGCGTTACACCCCGAGCCGAAATTAGCACCGACGACCAACCACCGGTGGGGAAGCCGAGATTTCTTGACGAATCCTTAACGCCGGGCCGTTAAGAGCGCGTTAAGATTTGCTGCGTTCGCATTAAGGAACCGTAAGGAACGCCTTTCCGCCGCTTTTACAGGAGTTGACTGACATCAGCCCCGAAAAGGGGCACTGATGAAAGGACGTTCCAGTGGCCGACGTGGCTGTTGTGGTGATTCTTGTGGTGAGCATGGGAATCGTACTGTGGGTGACCCACCTTTTTGGCAAGATGGTGGACGGCGACGGCCCGGTGAGCGGGCAATGAACGTGGATGCCATCATGTGGGCGGGCTTGTTCGTTCTTGGCATGGCCGTTGCAGGATACCTGCTGGCCGTGCTGCTCAACCCGGAAAAGTGGTGACGGCGGGTGGTTTTCAGTACCGCATCCTTCGTCACCCAGGTAGCCCTACTGGTACTTGTGCTGGCACTGCTGCACAAGCCTTTGGGTTTGTATATGGCGCGGGTCTTTTCAAGTACCAAACACGCCAAACCGGAAAAGGTCATCTACCGTGTGGCCGGGGTGGACTCCGGGACTGAACAGAGCTGGTCTGTATATCTGCGCAGCGTTCTGCTCTTCTCGCTGATATCCATCTTGGTGATCTTCGCTCTTCAGCGCCTGCAGGCCGTGTTGCCCGGCAGCAACTCCCTTCCCGGCGTGGACCCATGGGTTGCGATGAACACGGCCATTTCCTTTGTCACCAACACCAACTGGCAAACATATGCACCTGAGGCCACGGTGGGCATCTTTGTCCAGATGTGCCTGCTGGCCGTGCAGAATTTCCTGTCCGCCGCCGTCGGAATCGTGGTGGTAGTAGCCCTGATTCGCGGCATTGTGCGGACCGCTACAGACCGGCTGGGCAACTTCTGGGTGGACCTTACGCGCGCCTCGTTCCGCATCCTGTTGCCCATCGCCACCGTGGCGGCTATCGCCTTGGTGATTGGCGGCGTCGTGCAGAACTTCTGGTCCACAGAGGTCGCCAACACAGCCACCGGTGCCAGCCAGCTGATTCCCGGCGGTCCTGTCGCCTCCCAGGAAGCGATCAAGGTCCTGGGTACCAATGGTGGCGGTTACTTCAACGCCAACTCTGCCCACCCCTTTGAAAACCCGAGCGTCTTCACCAGCTTGTTCCAAGTGTTCCTCATCCTCCTGATCCCGTCCGCCCTGCCCTACATGTACGGGCGGATGGTGGGTGACCAACGCCAGGGCTACACTGTGGCCGGTGTCATGGGAGCGCTGTGGCTGGCGTCCACCGTGTTGATGGCTTGGGCGGTCTCTTCCGGACAGGGAACCGCAACGGCAGCAGCCGGTGGTTTGGGAGAAGGTTTCGAGCAAAGGCTAGGGCCGGCAGCGAGCTCCATCTTCGCTGCCTCCACTACGCTCACGTCCACCGGCGCCGTCAACGTCGCCCACGATTCCCTGCCTCCTTTGGCCGGCGGCATCGCGATGCTGAACATGATGCTTGGCGAAGTAGCTCCGGGCGGAACAGGATCCGGACTTTACGGGATGCTGCTCCTTGCCATCATTGCCGTGTTCATTGCAGGGCTGATGGTGGGCCGGACCCCGGAATTCCTGGGTAAGAAGATCGGACCACGCGAAATGAAGCTCGCGGCCCTCTACATCCTGGTCACCCCAACCTTGGTGCTGGTGCTTGCTGGAATCTCGTCACTCCTCCCCGATGTGATGGCTAACGCTCCGGCGTCAGGGCCGCATCAATTCAGCGAACTGCTCTACGCGTTCACCTCCGGCGCCAACAACAACGGTTCAGCTTTCGGTGGCATCACCAGTTCCGGCCCCTACCTGTCCACGCTGCTGGGGTTGGCCATGCTTTTGGGTCGGTTCCTGCCCATCGCCTTGGTCCTTGCACTGGCCGGCTCGCTGGCGCGGCAAAGAAAAATTCCGGCCTCGTCCGGAACAGTTCCAACCCACGGCCTGTTGTTCGGCTCTTTGCTGCTGGGCGTGACAGTAATCCTGACCGCCTTGAGCTACTTCCCCGCCTTGGCCCTGGGCCCCCTCGCAGAAGGACTTATCAAATGACCAGCTCCAGCACGGCTTCGGCCGCGGAGACCCAATCGCCCGTCTACACCAGTGGCACTCCTGCCCCGGGTGAGCCCGGCCACCACAGCAAGGCGCCGGCAAAGCTCAACGCATCCACGCTCCGGGCCGCCCTTCCCGTGGCCTTCAAGAAATTGGCTCCGCGGCAAATGATCCACTCCCCCGTGATGTTCGTGGTGCTGGTGGGTGCAGCGGCGTGCACGGTGATCTGCTTCCTGAAGCCTGACGTTTTCGGCATCGCCGTGACGGCATGGCTTTGGTTGACGGTGCTGTTCGGCACCCTTTCGGAGGCTATCGCCGAAGGACGCGGCAAGGCCCAAGCAGACAGCCTCCGTGCAAGCCGCAAAGGCGTGATGGCCCGGCTTCGCCTTGAAGATGGAACCACAAAGGAAGTTGCCGGCACGGACCTGTTGCTCAACGACGTAGTCATCTGCGAGGCCGGGGATGTCATCCCCTCTGACGGCGAAATCATTGAGGGATTGGCCAGTGTGGACGAATCCACCATCACCGGCGAATCGGCGCCCGTGATCAGGGAGTCCGGAGGCGACCGGTCTTCCGTCACCGGCGGCACCAAGGTCCTCTCTGACAGGATCGTGGTGCGTATTACTGCTGAGCCTGGAGCAACCTTCATCGACAGGATGATCAAGCTGGTTGAGGGCGCCGTCCGGCAAAAGACCCCCAACGAGATCGCCCTGCATGTTCTCCTCGTCTCCCTGAGCATCGTGTTCCTGGTGGTCACCATGGCCTTGGCACCCTTCGCCTCCCTGGCGGATGCGACGCCATCTCCTATCGTGCTGGTGGCGCTGCTGGTTTGCCTGATTCCCACCACCATCGGTGCTTTGGTTCCGGCCATCGGCATAGCGGGCATGGATCGATTGGTGCAGCACAACGTCCTGGCCACCTCGGGACGGGCGGTGGAAACAGCCGGCGACATCACTACTCTGCTGTTGGATAAGACCGGCACCATCACCTACGGCAACCGCCGGGCCGTCAACTTCTTCCCGGCCAATAACGTAGAGCTGAACGAACTCATCAGCGCCGCAAGGCTCTCCAGCCTGGCGGACGAAACGCCGGAGGGTCGCTCCATTGTGGAGCTTGCCGACACCAAAGGCATCAACGGCCCCGATCTGGCCGGGCTTCGCAACGGCTACGCAGATATTGCGATTGTGGAGTTCACGGCCAGCACTCGCATGAGCGGCCTGGACCTGGACGGGCGCCTCATCCGCAAAGGTGCGGCGTCCGCCGTCGGAAATTTCGTCACCGACGCCGGCGGCCGCCTTCCAGCCGAAGTCCAGCGGCGCGTGCAGGAGATTTCTGCTCAAGGCGGCACGCCGTTGCTGGTCGCCGAGAAAACGCACGACGGCGGCGCGCGGGTTTTGGGGACCGTGCACCTGGCAGATGTGGTCAAGCCCGGTATGAAAGCGCGTTTCGCCGAGCTGCGCAAGATGGGTATCCGCACGGTGATGATCACCGGTGACAACCCGGTGACCGCTAAAGCGATCGCGGCCGAGGCCGGCGTCGACGACTTCGTTGCGGAGGCCACGCCCGAGGACAAACTGGACGTTATCCGCCGTGAACAGGGTGAAGGGCGTTTGGTGGCCATGACCGGTGACGGCACCAATGATGCCCCCGCGTTGGCAGCGGCCGACGTCGGAGTCGCCATGAATTCCGGTACACCGGCCGCCAAAGAAGCGGCGAACATGGTGGACCTCGACTCCGACCCCACCAAGCTGATCAACATTGTGGGTATTGGCAAGCAGTTGCTGATCACCCGCGGCGCCCTCACCACTTTCTCCGTTGCCAACGATGTAGCCAAGTACTTCGCGATCGTCCCGGCCCTTTTCACCGCAGCGTTCCCAGGCCTTGGGCTGCTGAACATCATGGGGTTGGCCAGTCCGGCGTCGGCCATTCTGTCTGCGGTAATCTTCAACGCCCTCATCATCATCGCCCTGGTGCCTTTGGCGCTGCGCGGCGTGAAATACCGGGCGGTTTCCGCCAACCAAGCCCTGGGCCGGAATCTGCTGCTCTACGGCCTGGGCGGGCTGATTGCGCCGTTCCTTGGCATCAAACTCATAGACCTGGTCATATCCCTCATCCCAGGCATCGGCTAGGAGCCACATATGAACACCATTTCCGGATACCTACGCCAAGCAGGCACCGCCATCCGGTTCCTGCTGCTGGCAACTATCGTCCTGGGATTGCTCTACCCCCTTGCAGTCTTCGGCGCCGGGCAGCTGGCTGCGCCTTTCCAAGCCAACGGTTCCATAATGAAGGATCCCGCCGGTCAACCAGCAGCGTCCGCGCTCATCGCACAGGCTGCCGCCGATGACTCGGGAACGCAGGACCCCCAATGGTTTCATGTCCGGCCATCCGCGGTGGGGTGGGACCCTGCGTCATCCTCCGCGAGCAACCTGGGACCCAACGACGCCAAACTTCTGGAGGCTGTGACCACCAACCGTGCAGCTGTTGCGGCTGCCGAGGGCATCAGCCCTCAGGAGGTTCCAGCGGACGCCGTGACGGCCAGCGGATCGGGGCTGGATCCGCACATTTCGGTGGACTACGCCACCATCCAAGTGCCGCGCGTTGCCCGGGCCCATGGGCTGGAAACACAAGACGTTCAGGAGTTGGTGGACAAGCAAACCAATAGTGGTCTCGAGGCGTTCTTGAGCCAGCCTTCAGTCAACGTGACATTGCTGAACCTGGACATTGCCCGCCTCGCTGCAAGCCGAGACTAGCCGCCTTTTCGGAGTGGAAGAATGAGGACATGGCGCGGGCGACACTGAGGATCTTTCTAGGGGCTGCACCGGGCGTCGGCAAAACCTACGCCATGCTCGAAGAAGCACACAGATTGCTGGGCCGGGGCGAGGACGTGGTGGTGGCGTTCGCCATGCACCACGGCCGCGCCGATACGCAAGCCCTCACTCACGGGCTGGAATTGCTGCCGCCACGGGTCATCGAGTACCGAGGAAGCACCTTCGAGGAAATGGACTTGGATGCGGTCCTTGCCCGGCGCCCGCACACAGCGATCGTGGACGAATACGCCCACACCAATATTCCCGGCAGCCGCAACCATAAACGCTGGCAGGACATAGAGGAGCTGCTGGAGGCAGGCATCAATGTCCTGTCCACGGTGAATGTGCAGCATCTGGCTTCCTTGGGCGACGTGGTCAATGCGATCACCGATGTGAAGCAAGCCGAAACAGTCCCCGACGAGGTTGTGCGCCGCGCCGATCAGATCCACCTGGTGGATATCTCACCGGAACTGCTGCGGCAGCGCCTGGGTGACGGCAAGATTTACGCTGCAGACAAGATCGATGCAGCACTGTCGAACTACTTCCGCGTAGGAAATCTGACCGCACTTCGCGAACTGGCGTTGCTCTGGCTCGCCGATCGCGTGGATGAAGGACTGGCGCGGTACCGGGCTGAGAACCAAATCGAAGAAAGCTGGCCTGCGCGGGAGCGCATCGTCATTGGTCTCACTGGCGGCGCCGAGGGCGAAGTGCTCATCAGGCGGGCAGCACGAATTCTCAAGAGGGTAAACGGCGGCGACCTTCTGGCCGTGCACGTCCGCGCTGCCGATGGTGTGGCAGCAGAATCACCGCAAGATCTGGAAGCTCAGAGAACCTTGATCAAGGACCTCGGCGGAAGTTACCACACGGTTTCCGGTGAAGACCCCGCCAAGGCGCTGCTCGACTTTGCGCGCAGCGTGAATGCTACCCAGATAGTGGTGGGCGTTTCCCGCCACAAGCTCCCAGCCAGCTTCCTGACAGGTGGGGTTGGAAGCCGGGTGGTCCGGGGCTCAGGCGATATTGATGTCCACATGGTTTCCCATCCCTTGGGAGGCCGTGGCGTGGAACGCACCAGGAAGCGCGACCTTGGGCGTCTGCGGATAGCCGTGGGATTTGCCATGGCCGTTGTGGTGCCGGTGCTGCTGCAGCTGTTGCTGGCAGCAGCGCCATCACACAACATCGCTACGGCAGTCCTCATCCAGCTCACCGGTTCCGTGGCAGTCGCCTTGGTCGGTGGCCTCTGGCCTGCACTCCTGGGCGCCCTGTTGAGCAGCCTCTTGGTGAACTACTTCTCCATTCCGCCGCTGGGGACGCTGACTATCAACGATCCCCAAAACTTGCTGGCCCTCCTTGTATTCGCGGGAGTCTCCTCCGCTGTGGCCGTGGTGGTGGACCTCTCGGCGCGGCGCTCAAAGGAAGCCGCGAGGGCGCGATCTGAAGCAGCCACGCTCGGGGATCTCACCCGCGGAGCGTCTACCGCGGAAGACCCCGTCCAAGGTCTCTTGGAACAGGCGTTGGACGTTTTCCAGGTCCACACAGCTGCTTTATACGTTTCCACCGCGGAGAGGACCGATTCTTCCTCAGGCGGCGCAGCTTGGCAGCTGGTGGCATCGGCAGGCAAGCCGCAGACTGACCCCGACGATACTGAAAACACTGAGCAAGTTGACCGCAATACCCGGCTTGTCCTCACCGGCAGGGTCCTGCCAGCCAGCGACCGCCGACTCCTGGGCGCCTTCGGAGCACACCTTTCTGCGCTGCTTGAACGCCGCCAACTGGCAGCCACCCGCCGTGAAGTCATCCGCCTGGCCGAGAGCAACACCATGCGGACATCCATCCTGCGAGCCGTCTCCCATGATCTGCGCACTCCGTTGGCCGGCATCAAACTCGCAGTGGGAGGCCTTCGTCAACCAGGTGTTAAGTACACCCAACAGGAAGAAGAGGAACTACTGGCAACCATCGACGAGTGCTCCGATCGCCTGGACGGGCTGGTAGGCAATCTGCTGGACATGTCCCGCATCACCTCGGATTCCGTGAACGCCCTCATCAAACCCACCCGCTGGTATGACGTCATTCCCGCAGCCCTGCACGGCATCACACCTGGCAGGGTCAGGGTAGACCTGCCACCGAACATGCCCACAGTGGACGCTGACGCCGGCATGCTGGAGCGGGTCATTGCCAACATCGTTGAAAATGCGGTGAAGTACGCGCCGGAATCGGACGTGGTCATTGTGGGAGCCGCCGGCGGTCTCAGCACTACGCCTTTGGCTGGCAGGCCAGCCGGTGAACTCCGCATCATCGACCACGGCCAAGGTGTACCCGCGGCCAATGTGCTCAAGATGTTCCAACCCTTCCAAAGGCTCGACGACGTACCTGCAGCCACGGGCGTAGGTTTAGGACTCGCTGTGGCGCAGGGCTTTACCGAAGCCATGGGCGGGACGCTCACCGCAGAAGAAACACCCGGCGGCGGGCTGACCATGTTGATCAGGTTGCCCCTTTCCACAGGCCCCTCCTTTGACACACCACAACGCTTCACGACTCCTGAGATTCCCGTACTGCCCGCCCCGAAAGGCAATTAGTGAACACCATCCTTGTTGTGGACGATGACCCCCACATCGTCCGGGCGCTCGCCATCACTCTGAAGGGCCAGGGGTACACGGTGGTCACGGCAACGGACGGGCAATCGGCACTTCGCTCAGCCGCCCAACGGCCCATCGCGGTGATGATCCTGGACCTGGGCCTACCGGATATGGATGGCGCCGCCGTCATTTATGCCTTGCGGGAGTGGAGCTCCCTACCCATCCTGGTACTGTCCGCCAGACATGGGTCCAGCGACAAAGTGGAGGCCCTGGACGCCGGAGCGGACGACTACATCACCAAGCCCTTCGGACTGGATGAACTCCTGGCGCGGCTCCGGGCCTTGCTGCGTCGCCGGAACGACACCGGCGAAGAAGTCACCACCGTGAAAACCAACTCGTTCACCGTGGACTTGAACAAGAGACAAATCACCAAGTCAGGGCTGGACGTTCGAATGACCCCGACGGAGTGGAACATTCTGGACATCCTGCTCAGGAATCCGGACAAGCTCATTACCCAGCAGCAACTCCTCACGGAGGTCTGGGGACCCGCCTATGCTAAGGAAGCAAATTACCTCCGCGTTTATATGGCACAGCTCAGGCGCAAGCTTGAGAAGGAGCCGGGCAACCCCCGGCATCTGATCACCGAGCCGGGCATGGGCTACAGGTTTGTTCCGTAGGGTGCTGCCATCTTCGGCAGTGAGGTGGCGGCAGCAACGCCGTCGTACGCGTTAGTCCCGGGCTCGCGCTACGGCCAGAACTTTCGCGCGCCGGCTGCGGCAGCGCTGAAGTTGCTACCGTCAATCGCGATGGAACACTCCTCGATGCCGAGCCGCTTCCACTGCGCAAGCAGCCGGATTTCTCCGTCAGCCGGCAGTGGCCACAGCCATAATTTTCCCGACGACGAGAGCTCATCGTCACCGCCGCTGCCCCCGCCACCGCGGAATGACAGCGCCGGAGCGTCTGGCTGATTGTTGGGATCCATGAAGTTGCCCATGCCAAAGACAGTTGTCCTTGCCCGGGTGCCATCGCGGAGCTCAACGCCGAACAGCAACTGCAGGGCCGCGCTGCTCGGACCCCTCACCGGTCCATGTTGAAAAACTGACGAGTGAAGGGCGGACCATTCCTCGTCGTTCTCTTCATCCCGTTGAATTATCCAAGCCACTTCGAACAAACAACCGGTACTGAAAACCTCGGCACTCTTGACCACCAAAACGAGGTGGGGGCCGCGGTGAAGAAACCGGGCGACGTTCAGGACGGTGGGAAGTTCGTCCTGTGGCGGGCCGCCCCAAGGTGGCGGTACAAATTTCACGTTCCTGGGGCGTTCCCCCGGCTCAAGCTTCGGGAAGTCATCGAAGAAGTTCATGCCGTGTCCTCAGTTCGCTGGTGCGACCGACCAGCGGAACGGCGACAACAACTCGCACGGGATCCCCCAATCCGTCCTGATCCGCACAGTCTAGCCCGATCGACCTTGTCGCTCTTCTTCTCGCCGTTCGCCACGATCTACGGACGCTCGATCGCGCCCGCGTCCTCAAGCCACTCAGTAGGTTCACTGCCAAGACATCAGCTGCGTCGTTTGGAACCATCACCTTTGCTGGTGGCAAGCGGTCAGGATTTATCGCGGCGAGGGACCGGCTGGGGCGGGACGGCAGGGTCCGATACCGGCAGGCAGAATCTCAACGAATCGCCCCACGTTCCGTTATTGATGCAGTAGAGAGGCACCTCTTCACCGCCGACGTGGAGAGCGGGCGTCCGCATGCGTTTGGATGAAGAGAAGGTCAACTCAACTGTGCCGTCAGGCGAGGTGCAGCTGTAGGCGGCGTTCCATGGACTCAAGTCTTCGCACGGATTGAGTTCCCTCGATACACCATCCCCGTCCACGTACTCCCAGGTCCTGTCCGTCTTCTCTCCGATCTGAATGACAGAGTTTGGAACGGACCGGGCGTAATCGCGGGTGAAAGGCCTTTCGTCGCAGCTCGCTGCTGTCATTGTGAGCAATGCCAGCAGGGCAAATCCAATTTTGGTTCCACGACGCATTCCTATTTCCCCCGAAGCACGCTGAATTAATCCCCTCCCCCGGTTGCCACTGCCGCTTGTGCTCAGCGTACACGGCATCGTTGTGCCGTTCCGTCGTTTCCCCAGCTACCCGCAGGTCGGCTTGTTCACGTTCCCTGACGGGCACATCTCCTTCCAACTGCCTGCTGGCTGGACCGTGCAAACCGAGGAAGAACCCATCTTCGGCCAGGAGTACTACGCGGATGATGATCACTCGGTCATTGCCAAGATCTACAACGAGACGGGCGACAACGTTGCGCGCATCGCCAGCGGTGTTTCCGGTGGGGTCGTCTCCGGTCCCGAGAACCGCACCATCCTCGACTTACAGAAGATCACCGCTTTCGAGAGCCGGCAGGCCCGTGTTTGGGTGTGCCGGGTATCTAGCCCACATCAGATGACAGCTGCTGCAGCCGCCACGCGATGATCTCCTGGAGGAGCTCGGTGGGCAGTGGGGCATCATGGCGCAGCTGGACAAGGTGCTCGGTGGTTCCATATTCGCTCAGCTGTGCCGAGAAATGCGCGATGGCATCGGGAGCCGGATAGAACCCGAGGTGTTTCTTCGTTGCGGTGAAGAAGAACAATGGCTCAGTGCCGAGTTTGAAGGTGGGCATGCGCCAGCTGATCGACTCTTCAGCTTCGTCCGGCACGGCCGACCGGATCAATTGGTACACAGTCAGCAGACGTTGCCGTACGTCGCCGTCGTACTGTTCGATGTACTCGCTGATCGATCCCGCTGTCATGTGGACTCCCCTTATCGCCGCACAGCCGATCCTATTACAGCTGCACTTCATGGGCACCGAGCGCTGCACGAGGGGGCTCCGCGTGAAGGGTCGTGAGAAGCTGAAGCTGGCTAGAGATCGGCGGCCAGCGCAAGGACATGTACATGTACTCGCGCCTTCCTGCACGCTAGGAAATCACGCTACGCGGACCTCGCTGCTCTGCTGCGGTTTTGTTATACCAGTTCCTTGGAAACTGGAATACTCCTGGGCACCCAAAGACGGGTTTAGCTATTCTTCGGCAGTCTTTCGTGACGGGGGCTCCGAATAGTGTGTGCGGGGTAGTTCCTGATGACGTGTGTCGTTCGGCTGCGTGGAGGACATCCCTTACTGGAAGGTGTGTCATGAGAACCATAAATCGGGTCTTGGTTGTTGCTGCCGCAGTGGCTTTGGCAGGGATGACCGGGTGCAGTGCCCCCAGCGGTCCTTCGTCGTCTGCTGCAACTGCTTCGGCCGCCGCGTCGGCTTCGGCGGCGTGGGAGGCAAGCATTGCCATCAAGAACTTCGGGTTTGAAGTTCCGGCTTCTGTGCGGCCGGGAGCGATGATCGCGGTGACCAACACCGACAGCGCCCCTCACACTGTCACCGCCAAGGACAAAGGCGGCTTCGATGTCGACGTGCCAGCCGGCGCCACAGTAATTTTCAAGGCCCCGGATGAGCCGGGCGAGTACGGGATCACCTGTACGTTCCATCCGCAGATGGCCGGAACGCTGGTAGTGAAATGAGACGCCTGGCGTCATCAAGGAGGGGCGCCGTTCCCCTGATGGCACTGCGGGTCAGCGTCGCCGCGGCCCTGTTCGTGAGTGCCGTGATCCACATTCAGCTCGCACCCACTTACCAGCAGGCCGCCCCCGGTGGCATCGGACAAGGGACCCTCTTCCTGGTCCAGGCCGGAGCGGCTGCCCTGACGGCGGTGTTCGTGCTGCTGAAAGGATCACGCACGTCCTTCGCAGCCGCAGCAGTGGTGGGCCTCTCGTCCCTGGCCGCCGTGATCGTGTACCGGTACATCCAGGTCCCGCCCATCGGTCCGCTGCCCTCAATGTATGAACCGGTCTGGTACACGGCCAAGGTCATCACTGCAGTAGCGGAAGCTGTCGCGGGCGGATTGTCGCTCGTCGGTTACGGCGTGGTTCGGAAGTACCGCAAGCAACCACCAGGCCGCCGCGTTTCAGCGTCCGCGCCGAAGCGCGATAGCGCCGCTGGGTAAGGCATTGTGTTTCCGGTCACTTCTGGACCCATCCTTTCTGCGGTCGGCGCCGAATGCCTTGTGACCCCTATCCTTGGGGCGCCAACATCACACCGCGCGTGTATGAGGAGATCTTTCCAATGAACAAGACACTTCGCTATATGGCAGTACCTACTCTTGCTGTGGGCGCACTGGCCCTATTCGGTTCACCGGCGATGGCCGCGGACAATTCCTACCAGGCCACCCTCGGCCAACTTAACGGCAGCACCGGTGCCGCCACCATCTCCGTTGACGTGACGGGCAACCAAGCCCATGTTGTCCTGAACGTTTCGGGCATGCCGGCGACCTTCATGGACGCCCCGTACCCGCACGTTCAGCACATCCACGGCGGCGCCATGGGCGTATGCCCGGACCCGTCAGCTGACAAAGACGGCGATCAGGTCATCTCCACCACCGAAGGCGCACCGTCCTACGGCGGCATTGTCACCACCCTCTCCACCAGCGGTGACACCAGCCCGGCAGCAGGCTTGGATTTGAAGGTCGGCGGGCAGGGAGCTGCTTACACTGTTGACCGGACGTTCGAGCTGAACGCTGAAACCAAGGCGGCACTGGAAGCCGGTACCGCTGTTGTGGTCGTGCATGGTCTTGACCCCGCGACCCTCAGCGCTGCAGGCCAGGCGGCTAAGTCAGACCTCGCCCCCACCCTTCCGCTGGCAGCAACATCACCGGCTCTGTGTGGGACGTTGACGGCAGGTCAGATGAAAATGCCGGCAGGTGGCGCAGCGACCGGCATCACCCAGGAAACAGGGAATGACGCAGGGGCCATAGCCCTCGGCGGCGGACTGGCTCTGGCAGCACTGGCCAGCGGCGCGTACGTGGTACGGCGCCAGCGCACCGCCAAGTCAGCAGCCTAGGCCCGAGCTGACCGGATCATCACTGTGACAATCACGAAATCCACCTACCGCGGACGACTCCTTGCGTCCGCGGTAGGCGGGCTTCTGCTCCTGACCAGCTGCGCACCAGCAAACCCCGCCGGCCGCTTCGGCGATGAGCGACCCGCCAACCTCTGCAGCAGCACCTGCCCCCTCAACACCTCCGCCACCCCCACTCACGGCTGCGGCCGCGCCCGCAACGCCAGCAGAGCAGTTGCCGGCGGTGCTGCCCGCCTCCGCCCCCGTGACTCTGGCCGTCCCCTCGATCGGTGTCAGTACTGAACTTCTGCATCTGGGCCTGGAAGAGAACGGTTCGCTCAAGGTTCCCCAGGACACCGGCCAGGGCGCACCTGCGAGCTGGTACATCGGCTCCCCAACCCCGGGAGAACGCGGACCAGCCGTGATGCTCGGCCACGTGAACGCCCTCGGCGGACATACCGGTGTTTTCGCCGATCTACAAAAACTGAAGACCGGCGATCAAATCAGCGTTACCCGTTCCGATGGCAGCACAGCCGCGTTCGCCGTGTACCGCGGAGCCCTGTACCGCAAGAACAGCTTCCCCACCCTCGAGGTCTATGGCAACACCTCCGGCTCGGAGCTGCGCCTGATCACCTGCGACGGCTACAACCCCACCACCGGAGAGTTCGACGACAACTACGTCATCTACGCCAAACTCATCAGTTGACCACGCCACCGCCCCCTCGGGACGGCCAACGGACGGACACGACATGAACAACCGACACCAGCTCCTGGCAGCACTGGCCTTGGCTTCTCTGCTGCTCTCCGGTTGCGCCGCCAATGCCGCCACCGACCCAGAGGCAAGTCCTGGGGCAGGTGCGCCGCCGTCCTCCACCACAGGAACAGGGCACGCCAACGGACACAGCCAAATCACACCCACACAAGACACCCCGGCTGCCGATGGGCCCAGCGAGGCGTCCCTGATGGTCTGCGGAGACCAGCCCATGGACCGGCTAACTTCCATTCTGAAACTGGACTCCAAGCCCCACATCATCAACGACTGGGCCGACAACACCTTCACCTGCACCTACCACCTGGACGAAGGCTCCCTGAAGATCTCCGTCAAGGAAGCAAAAGACAAAGCAGCTGCGTTGGAGCACTTCAACGTCGAACAAGCCCTGGCCAAAGACGCCAAACCCATCGAGGGCCTGGCAAACCTCGGCTTCCCCGCCTACGAAACCGCCAACGGATCGGCCGTTTTCCAAAAAGACAGCTTCGTCCTGCACGTGGATGCCTCAAACCTGCCCGCCGCTCTCGGGCCCGAGAACATCACCAGGAACGCCCTGGCCTATCAGCTCTCCACCACCATCCTGGCCTGCTGGATCGAACACCCCTGACCCTGTAATACCTCCGCCAGCAGTTTCACTGAAAGGTTCACCCATGAAAAAGACCGCCAGAACCGGGAGCACACTCGCACTCGCTGCAGCAGTCACGCTGGTCCTGTCCGCCTGCGGGAACACTGGCACGTCCGCCTCCGAGGCGACAGCGGCCCCCACACTGACACAAGAATTCCCATCAGCTCCCCCTGCCGCACCAGAAGGATCCCCCTCACCCTCCAGTGCGAGCCCTTCGCCAACAGCCACGGCTGAAATCCTGATCAAAGGCTTCAAATACCAAGACACGGAGCCCGTCAGCCCCGGAACCACCATCACCGTCACCAACGAAGACATCGAAGCCCATAGCCTCACCACCGACACCGGCACCGCGTTCGACCTCACCATCAAACCGGGCACCGCCACCCTCACCGCCCCCACCACACCAGGGACCTATCAGTACCACTGCATCTTCCACGCCAACATGAAAGGCACCCTCACCGTGAAATAGGCCAGCACTGTTTCAGCGTCCTGAGGACAAGATTCGCATCCTGCTGATCGTCATGGAGCGGACATAAGCACCCTGCCGGGAGAATCCCCTTAACGGGACACCGCTACAGTGCAGATCTCTTCGACAGCCTTCCCGTCACGATCCGAGGAAAAGCCCTAAGGGTGATCTACCGTCCGGTAGTAGTTCCGGAGCGGGTTGTTGCTATTTGACGGCCCAGTATGACGCCCAGTGCGATCATGCCCACGCCAAGAACGAAATGCAACCAGTTGTCGGCGTTGTTGACAGGGACGAAATTGACCGCGGAATTCTGATCGATGACCAAGCCATAAAGCCACAGCACCAGATAGACAGCCCCGCCTCCGATGAGGTAGTTGCGGGCTTGCGCTGGAGTGCGGGCCATCAGGATGCCGGCGGCACCGAACAGCAAGTGCACAATGTTGTGGAGAATGGACACCTGAAAAATCCCCAGGAGAAGGGCCTCGGAGCCGTGGCCGGCGAATGCCAGCGACCCGTAGTTGGTGGTGATTCCAGGGATGAAGCCCAAGACTCCGACGAGTAAAAAGACGGCCCCGACAATTTGAGCTGCCCGTTGGATGATTGTGCGAGTACCGGTGGGATGATTAGTGGATGTCATGGCTTCTCCTCTGTCGGCAAAGGCGGCACTGGGGTCTTAGAGGGACCCTTGTCGTCCCGAAAGTATCAGAAGCCTCGCAATTAAATAAGGCTGCTGCCTATTAAAAGGCGGTGGAATAGTCCGCTCCCCCTGAACCCTCAGCATTCTTATAGCCATTCCCTCCCGCTCCCGCGAAAATATGACCTGACGGGGACGGGGCGGTTCTCCCCCGACAACGCACACCCTGGGTGGCAATTGTGGTGCGCACATTGGCCGCCACGGCACTTACCGCCACCAGCGACCTCGGCAGCACTTCCGCATGCCCGTCATCATTCCGTGCTTGGCACTGGCCTCCAGCGTCCCTTTTGTGTTTCAGCAGGGACCTCTCTCCGCGGTGCAGAAAGAACCGCTAGAGTCCTAAAGCAACCTTGCGATTCACCAACACCAAGGAGCCCAATGCCTACTGACATTCCCTGGAACCGCGGCGAGTGGACCAACCAGCCGGCCGCCGTCGTCGAGCAGGCAGGTGACCTTCTGGTGACTGCGGCCGAAAGCAGCGACGCTTGGCGCGTGACGTCCTACGGATTCATCCACGACACCGAGCACGCGCTGCTCGTGCCCTTCCCGCAGGACAGTGCCATGGAGGTTGAGTTCACCGCCGCGTTCTCCCAACAGTTCGACCAAGCGGGCATCTTCGTCCGCATCAGCGCCGAGCATTGGATCAAGGCCGGCGTGGAATTCGCCGACGGCGCCGCTCAAGTGGGTGCGGTGGTGACGGACGGCTTCTCGGACTGGTCCTTGGCGCCAGTTCCCTTATGGAACGGCGGGCGGGTCCGCATGCGGATCAGCCGCTCGGGCGACGCCCTGACCATCCGGGCCGCTGCGGGCGGCAACAAGCTCCAGCTGGTACGAGTTGTGCCGCTCGCACCTGATTTGATCGCCGTCGCCGGGCCGTTCGCCTGTGCACCAACACGCGCAGGGCTGACAGTCCCTTTTCACTCTTGGCGCGCTACGCCCGCGGATAGCCAACTTCACTGATGCCGTCAGAGCGGAACGAGCTTGCGGGTGCCACCGTTCATGAGATTATGGAGTTTCCTGCAGCCTGACATTGAACAGCGCTGCGACTCAGCTGGCTCCATAACAAGCCTATGGGGGGCACATCACGGTGGAAGATACTGCAAGTCTTTGGCGTACTGACCCTGCGACGTTCCGCGACGTGGTGGTCGACCGCCAAGCCCTGGAAGCTGCCTTGGCGGGCGAGTGTCCTCCGGTGGAGCGCGTCCGGTACCTGGCGCTGCTGGGCCGGGACACCGAAGCCCTGGACGAAGGCTTCAAGCTGCTACCCCATACAACTGACCGCCGGGAGCTGCTGCTCGTCCTTGCCCAGATCAATCAGCGCCAATACCGCTGGCACGACGCCGCCGTGCTCCATGAAAAAGCACTCCGAACGGTCCGGACACCGGAAGAAGAGGCCTACGTTCGCCACCACATTGGCCGGCGGCTTTTCGACGAAGCCCGTTTCCGCGCGGCTGCCGATGAATTTCAGTGGGCCGCGGACCTCTACCGCGTCGCCAGCCAACCTGAACTTGCCGAAGACAACCGCCAAGCCATGCGCCATGCCCTGCAGGTGCACGGCGCCGAGCGAGGCGCGGGACGTTCGGCGTTCGAGCTGTCCTGAATCCCCAGTCCATCGCCTGTGCCGCCAAAGGCGAGATTCGCCGTCGTGCCGCCAAAGGCGAGATTCTCCGTCGTGCCCCTACTGCGAGCCGCGTCGCTGGTCGGCTGTCAGCTTGACCGATGTGGAGCTGATGTAGCCTAGTAAGGAAGCTGACTATTTGAAAGCCCGGGGGTGCCTGATTGCCTGATATGGACCGATGGCCAACCAGCCGGCTGCTGTCCACGGCGGCGCGGCTCGTGGAACTGGCTTGGAATGACAAACTGCGCCCGCTGGGACTGACGTACCCGGCGGTACTTACCCTTGACGCTGTGGCAAAGGCAGGGCCCATCACGCCGGGAAAGCTAGCCGAGAGCGTCCGTGTGCAGGCCCAAACCATGGGCCCGCTCCTGTCCAGGCTCGAATCGCGAGGCTACATCCACCGTCAGCCCAATCGATTCGACCGGCGCAGCCAGCTGGTGTCAATTACAGATTTGGGCCTGACGCTGCTGGAGCAATCCCGCCGTCAGGAGAACACCGTGCTGTCAGCCATCAACCTGGACTCCGAGGGCCTGCGGGAAGAGCTCTTGGCAATAGTGCGCCACGCAAATTTCAACTAAGCGCAAGAATTACCGCGTAGACGAAAGTCCGTCTATCAAGGCAGTATGGAGTTATCCGCTGATGAAGTCCGGCGTCCCAGGGGATGATTCTCCCCACCAACACCGGGCTACAGAGACTTATGTTGATACCCGGACGAGCAGTAAGGGCATCATGAGTCAACTTGGAATCGGCGACAGCCTGCCGGTAGAGCTTCTGAGTTTCAAGGCAACAGAATGCCTCGTATCAACAAGCACTTCTGGTTCAGAAGACGTGTGCGTACTGGATGCAGGACACACGGGTCAGCACCTGGCCGCGGGCGCAGACATGGTGGTTCGGGCCGTCTGGAGCTAGCCCACCCAAATGAAGGCTAGCGACCCGCACCGCTGGGTCGCTAGCCTTCAGCAGCATTACGTGCCGCAGAAGGTCCGATAGGGGCCGAAGCTCTCCGGCGCCGGAACGGCGTATTCTTCCAAGCCCGGCCGTTCCCTGTACGGGTCAGAAACGGCGGTCAGTAACCGCTCCGCCGGGGCTGTGTCCCCCTCAGTTGCGGCAGCGAGCGCTTCCTCCACCAGATGGTTGCGTGGGATGTAAATGGGGTTGACCCGGTCCATGGCTTCGGCATCCGGCGTGATTGCCTGCCATCGTTCCAACCAGGCGTCGAACGCGGCGAGATCCAGGATCTGGCCGCGCGCGGGTTCAACCTCACCGCGAGCTGCCTTGCCGAGGCTTCGGAAAAACGAGGTGTAGTCCGCTCGCGCCTCCTGAACCAGCTCAAGGAGGTCATCCACCAAAGGTGAGGCAACGCCGTCGTCAATTTCCTCGGGCAGCCCAAGCTTGGCTTTCATGCCGCTAAACCAGGTAGCGCTGTACTCCTGGCGGAATCCATTGAGCGCCTCAACGGCAAGGGCCACCGCCTGATCCTCATCCTCGTGAATCAGAGGCGCGATTGATTCGGCGAAACGGGCAAGATTCCACTCCGCAACCAGCGGTTGGTTACGGTAGGCGTAGCGTCCCGTTTCATCAATCGAGCTGTAAACCGCGCCGGGATCGAAACCCTCCATGAAGGCGCACGGACCGTAGTCGATGGTCTCTCCGGACACTGTCATGTTGTCCGTGTTCATGACACCGTGCACGAATCCGACGAGCATCCACTGGGCCACGAGTTTCGCCTGGACTGATATGACGCGCTTTAGGAGTGCCAGGTAACGGTTGGCTTCCGCCGCCGATGACGGGTGGTGGCGTTCGATCGCATGATCAGCAAGCCGGCGAAGCAGTTCGATGTCGTTGGTGGCCCTGGCATATTGGAAACTGCCAACGCGCAGGTGACTGCTGGCCACCCGGGTCAGAACGGCCCCCGGCAGGAGACTCTCACGCTGAACGGGACGCCCTGTGCCAACGACCGCAAGTGATCTGGTGGTGGGAATGTTCAGGGCATGCATCGATTCGCTCACGACGTACTCCCGCAGCATGGGACCAACCGCTGCCTGGCCATCCCCGTTCCGGGCAAAGGGAGTGCGCCCCGAGCCCTTGAGGTGGACGTCGCGAAGCTTCCCGTCAGCACCGGCAATCTCACCCAGCAGGAGGGCACGCCCATCCCCCAAACGGGGTGAGTACCAGCCGAACTGGTGACCAGAGTATCCCTGAGCAACTGGAGTCGCTTCCTCCGGGATCACATTACCGATCAGCAGCTTTACGCCCTCCGGCTTCCGGAGAAAATCAGGATCAAAACCAAGCTCGACGGCGAGGGGCTGGTTGAGTAGCAGAAGCTGCGGATCAGGAGCTTCCTCCGCCCGCCAAGGAATAGCCAACTCCGGGAGGTCGCGTGCGAAATGCCCTTGAAACGCGACGGTGGAATGCGCAACTTCACTCATCTCTCAAGGATATAGATGCCGTCCCCGGCGCGAAATGATGGCCCGGCCCAGCTAACATGTGAACCACTGCCTTTTGGCGGGAGATCCATTGGGGGCGGTTTCCGCCAAAAAGTTAGGCAATACGTGGGTTCATTTGCGCAATCGCGCCGATTTTCAGCAACAAACCGTTGGGCCGTTGGGTGCGCAGCTGCCTCTTTGCTCGCTTTCATCGGCGCCACCGCCCTTTTATTCAGTAACGCCTACTTCCTCCCGTGGGTAGGACCGACCCACCTCATACTGTCGGGATTCGTCGGCCCACTCGCGGCGACCATTTCCGCCGTCGTACTCCTGCTGCGAGCCGGGCGGCTGCCTGCCGGCGTCGCCCTCTTCACAGCGGTAGGCGCGGTGCCCGCATGGGCTTTGGCTGTGATCGCCGCAGCGAGTTGGTCCGTGCGCTTTGACGAAGCTGATATGAATCAGGGCTTCAGCTGGTTCGGGTCCTCGACTTTGCTGTTCATGATTCTGGGGTGGATTGCCGGGACGGCGTGCTTGGCAGTTCCGTTAGGCTCCCTGCTGGCCAGCCGGCGTTCGCTTCCCATCCGCGTCACACAGGCCGTTCTCTTGGCCGCACCCATCGCTCTTGCTCTCGGGGCACTCATGCTGATGCCACCCATGGTTGGCACGTTCGGCGCCGTCGTGCTGCTCATCGTGGCCCTACGGCGGGAACTACCGGTGCCCTCGCCGACCGCGGATCAAACTACGCGAGCGGTCCCCCGACAGGTGGTTGCACCGAACCGCCGAGCTGTGGGCGGCGCGGCGCTGGCGTTGCTCATAGTGGGGCTGGCGTGCGCCGTCTTTGCAGTCACGGGCAGTAGCTGGGCACCCATGGTCACCGACTTCACTCACGCCATGAACCTCGGCCTGGCCTTCGGCGCCTTCGCCAGTATTCTTCTGCTGGGTATTGCAGGGCGGGTACTTGCCCCGCGTCTTGGGCCAACCACGCCCTGGGCTGTCCTTCTCGGATGTGCAGCCATGGCCACCCAAGGGTTAGCGCAGCTCCTTGGGGCGGGACACCCATCTCAGTGGACTGCCACCCTGATTGCAGCAACGCTCATGGGTTTCGCCATTGCACTGCCGTTGGGGCGGTTGGTGGTTGGCAGCCGTTTCGCCCGAATCGCCGTCGTCACCTTGACGGGGCTTGCAGCCACAACGGTTGGCCTCCCGTTGGTAACGATGTCCGCATTCCTTGCCCCGATTGGTTCGGCCGCACTGCTCATCTGGTCATGGAGGGCCGGCACCGCTGGGCGGCCGCGGCTCAGTTCCTGATTCATGGTTGGAGTCCCGGGACTACCCATGCACATCAGCTCCTCATCGGCGAATGCGCGCCGCGCAGGATCAGAACCTGTTGGAGAAGGTAGTTGAAGGGAGCCCATTTCCCGTGAATCGGTAGTCGAGGGTGGTTTGTGAAGTTCCGCCTTCTCGGGAGATCCCCAGCGTGAACTGGAGGTTATCTGGGTCCACCGCCGTGCTCGTGCATACGATGTGCCTTGCGACGGTGTTCCGGGAGGTGCAGCTCCATCCATCAGGTTGGATGAGTTTTCCCGGGATCAGGCTTGCGCCTTCCTGTACCGAGAAGATGACTTCAGCGGTCTCGGGAATTGTGTTGCCGTCAATGTGGAAGGTGATAGTGACTTGGTCATCGGCTGCGGATGCGCCTGGCCCTGCGCTGAAGCTCGCCGTTATCTGTGGTGAGGTCGTTTCGCTTGGGGACGGCGTAGGACTGGGGGTCGGAGGCCCACTCGGTGTAGGACTGGGGGTCGGAGGCCCACTCGGTGTAGGGCTTGGCGTCGGAGGCCCACTCGGCGTAGGGCTTGGCGTCGGGATGGCTGGGGGCGCCTGCGTGCTCGTGCCGGGTGGCAGCTCCGAAGGAGGCCGGGTTGGCGGGCGGGTTGCCGGGCCGGTTCCCGGTGAGCTGTGTTGTTGGGTGGGCAAAGGACGTAGACGGTTCGATGGGGCCGGAAAGTTGGCCGGGCTGCGTTGCACGCTTTTAAGGGCCGGGAGTGGATACGGGTTCGCGGGGGCCTCTTCTGTGGGCTGAGTGGAAGTAGTCCTCGTTGGTTGTTCCGACGCGGCCGGGACGGACTTCGGGTTTGTCCTTTGAGATTCAGTGGCTTGTGCGCCCTGGGTGGATGCTGGTAAGTCGCCCGCTCCCGGTCTTGCGGGGATGGTGGTCCCGGTTCCGGCCAAGGCTATGGTGGCACCCACAATGACAGCTGTCCCGGTGAGAGCCACTGCTCCGGTTTTCAGCATGACTGGCATGGATTTCGAGCCGATTCCTGCGATGGCGCCAACACCCGCTGCGGTGCCCGCGACCGCAGGAAGCCCGGAGGTGAATGCCACCCCCGCGATCAGCGGGAAGATGACTGCTCTCATGGAGGACTGCACGTCGTTCAAGTCCACGAGCAATGCCGTGCATTTGGAACATGATGCGAGATGGTCGTGGACCTTGTCGTGGGCTCGTCTGCTGAGTCCATTCCGGGAGTAAGCTCCGAGCTGATCTGCGTATCCCTGGCACTCCTTGCCCGTTGACTCCTTAATGTGGTGTTGCAAATATGCCTGGCGTAGGCCTTCCCTGGCACGGATGGCCAGCGACGACACCCCATTGGGGGTTATTCCCAGTATTTTCGAGGTCTCCGCCGGTTTCATTCCCTCAATGTCGACATACCAAAGGACTTCGCGCCAGCGCTCCGGGAGCGACTTGAACGCAGCGGCCACTGCGCTTGACTCAAACCCGGCCAGTACAGGGTCTTCAAAGTTTTCAGTCTGATCCAGGAACAGACTGTCTGACGCGGGAAGGCTGCGGGCCGCCAAGCGGTTTTGAGTCTGCGCGATGCGCCGCACAACCGTAAGCAGGTAGGCCCGAAAGAAAGTATCAGGGCCCTTGCCAAGCATGAGGGCCTGGTGGATGGATGCGAACGCTTCCGAGACGATGTCCTCGATATCGGCAGTGTTGTTTACTTGCCCTGCTGCGACATATCGTGCAATGTCGCGGTGGCGATCAAAGAGACCCGCAAAGGCGTTTTGGTCCCCCGAACGAACTCTCAGGATGAGCTCAGCATCGCTTAGAGTTTCCGTCGCAGTTGCCACTGAAGTTCCTATCTCCGGTCTTATCTCTTAGCCGGCGTCAGCGGTGCTATCAGCGGCTTTTCCAGGCACCGGAGCCCGTCTCCTGCTGCTGTCCAAGCAGTAGATGACATTGTCTCGGCGAGTAGATTCACTTGTGCGGAGCGGCATCGAGAACCTGTCCACAGCAATCGAATCCACGCCGTACTTCTTTAGTGGGGCGTAGGGGCTTTTTATGTCGCGGAATGGCCAGAGATTTGAAAAAAGTTGTGAATGCTGGCGCCATGGGTCCAAACCACTGGGCAAATTTGACCGGATCGCACACCACCCGGAAGTGTTGAAGTGCCTCCGGAGGCGTGCCTGATTCTGTCGTTCATTCGGCCTGTCGATGGTGCCATCGGTTAGGCATGCAGAGTTTCAGGCTGTTGATCCACATCGGCGGCCGGAGATGATTCCCGGGGGCGGGTGATGAAGATGGCAGCCGCTGCCGCCCCGATAAGGCCCAGGACCCACCAGGGGAAACCCGGGTCTGCCGCTTGGCTAGGCATTGTTTGCGGGCTCTCGGCACTGGGGGCCTCTATACGTTCGCCGCGGACGAGCAAGCGATGACTGTTGACGCCCGTGGGTGTACAGGTGATGAGAGTTACGTAGTCCTTGCCGGGCACCTTTCGGAGTGCGTCCGTTTGATCCGGCAGAACGGTTTGGATCGAGTCCACTTTGTAGTAGATGGTCTGGTCCAGGACACTGATGCTGAAGGTTTCTCCTTCAGCGACTTTATCCAGGTCGTCGAAAAGCGTGGCATTGACGAAGCCCGAGTGCGCGCTGAGGACGCTATGAGTTCCTTCTCCCCCAACTGGCAGTGCCGAGCCGAAGAGGTGACCAGCGCCCTTGGACAGTGAGTCTTCGTCCGTGCCATGGAATATTGGCAGGTCCGAATGGATGGAGGGGATACTGATGCGGCCCATCATTCCACCAGGACCTACATCGAGCAGATTTTGGTAGGCGTCTGATCCTGCGCCAATGGTGGTCTGTTTGCCCTCGTCATTGAGGGAGTAGGGGTCTCGGAGAGGGCCGGAAGGAAGTTCCTCGTTGAAATTCCTCGCCGCGTCAAGGATGGACTCCTTGGCGGAAGGGTTTAGATTCTCGACGGTATCGACGTAGCCACTTATTTCAGTGGCGTGGACGCGGTCCGAGAACCAGGCTGCCGCTGTTGGGTAGAGCAGAATCCCTACACCCATGATGGCGATCAGGACTATGAGGATGCGTTGTTTGTTCCATGGTCCGATGACTCGGCCGAGGTCGCGTCGGGAAGGGGTTTGGGTGTGAGTCATCTGGGTCCTGTGGCGGGGGTGTGTAGTGCTGAAACTTCAAAGTGGGGAAGATCGCCAAAACGATCTTCCCCACTTTGGCTACTTGGGAGTCACGGTTGCGGCTCCCAAGGTGTTAGCTGTTGGTGGTCTTGCGGTTCCTGACGAACAGCAGGCCTGCACCAACGACCAGGAGAGCCCCGGCTGCGTAGAGCAGACCGGTTCCGACGCCACCGGTGAGGGGCAGTTCGAAGCCACCGTTGGACGGGATGTTCTTCACGCTCAGGTCAATGCCGACGCTCGTGCTGGCAGAGTTGATCAGGAAGGAAATCGGCTCGGCGAGCAGCTCGTATCCGGTCGGGGCGGTGGTCTCCACCAGGTAGTAGGTGCGGTAGTCAGCCGAACCCGGTGCAACAGCTGCGCCATCGGCCCAGTCCGAGTAGCGCAGACCGGAGATGGTCAGGGTTCCATCGGCGGCGACGGTGAAGACGCTCTGGCCGTTCAGCACGACCGGGTTGGTGCCGGCCAGTGCGTCAGCTTCGTTGGTGTAGACCGAGAAGGAAGCCCCAGCAAGGGCAGTGCCGTTCTCGTTGACCTTCTGCAGCGTCATTTCGCCCCACTTGGTAACAACCGGAGGAGTCACGATCGGGCCGCCGGGCTGGCCCGGGGTGACGGAGAAACTGGGAAGGTTCGGGTAAACGGGTGCTTCGTTTTCGATTTCACCGATGGTGTTGACGGTGGTGTTTACAACAACCTGTACGCGGGTGTCATTGTTCGCTGCCAGTACTGCGAGGCCTGCGGGGGTGAAGACGACGGAGACCGTGTTCGTTGCTGCGTCGAAGACGACGTTGTAGTGGGTGCCTTCGGCGATAACGGTGCCATCAAGCAGAGTAGCTGTGGCGCCCACGTAGGTCAGCTTGGGATCGAGTACGTCTACGATCTTGTAACCATCGATGACGGCTTCGTTAGGGATGTCACCGGTGATGGTGAAGTCAATCTGGTCGCCCAGCTTCACGTCGGGGGCGTCCGTGACGGTCTTTTCCGCACCGGCAATCGAGTTCTTCGGGTAGACGTGGACGTCGTAGATCCAGTTGTCCTGGTTATCCGGATCGGTCAACGGAACCGATACCAGGAACGGAGCTGCAGGAGTAACACCGGCGGGGTAGTTGGTCTCGGTGACCAAGTACAGGCCGACGGGGAGATTGGCGAACGATGCGCTGCCGTCAGCTGCCGTGGTCTGTGCCTGCCCTGCACCCAAGGTGTAGCCGGCCCCTGTAATGGAGCCTTCAGGATCGGCGGGGGCGAAGACGCTGCTCAGGTTATGGGCTGCGTCCCAACCGGCGTTTGTAGACAGGTCAATGGTGTTGACCTGCTGAATGGTGAATTCGATGCCGCCCAACGGCGTCAGCCCGGAGGTGTCTACCGCAGTGCCGTTGTTCGGAAGGCCCGTGGGAGTGGTGGGGCGTTCGAACTTGTGGACTGTGATGGAACCGGTTTGGTCGCCATCAACCAAAGGCGCTGCCGAGGCCGGCGCGACGGAGAAGGACATGGCCAGCACCGCCCCGGCTATGGTTGCTGCGGCGGTTTTCCACAGCCGCAAGGAGCTTGGATTACTCACTTTGTATCTTCTTTCTATTGATGGTTTGGATGCTCGGGAGTGAACATTCTGCGTTCCGGGATGGCCGTCTTAGCGGCCCCCAGGAGGTCTAAGTGCGGGTGATGTTTCGGCGGCGGGTGTTGACAACTCCCAGGCCGAGGGCCATCAGGACGAGAATCGATCCGGCTGCGGTGAAGGGCCACCAGCCGATGCCGCCAGACTCTGGCATTTCCAAGGCCGGCACATCGCGCACGGTGATGAGGAAGATCCCATCACCGTCGCTGTCACTGCTGGTCACGACGTCCGTACCGCTGCCCTGCCCAACTGTCACGGCACCGCTGGCTGCAACCGTAAATTTCACAGGCTCGGCCAACAGGTTGAATCCCTCAGGTGCAGAGGTCTCTTCGAGCCAGTAGATACCTGGCAGAATTCCGTCGAGTTGGAACAGACCTGTTTCACCTGCAACTGCGAGCGCGCTCGGGCTTGCAAGAGCAGCTCCGGGGACGCCGTTGTTGTCGGTGTAAATCATCCAGGACGAACCAGCCATTCGGACCCAGGTAGCGCCCGAAGACTCACCAACTTTTTCGATAAGGACTTTGGCGGGCGTCTGGTGTGTGGTGGTGCAGTCAGGCCCGGGACCGGAGGAGCCGGATCCGGCACAAGTTTGGGGAGGTGTGCTGCCGCTGCCGGTCACTGTGTTGACCAAAGTGGCGTTCCAGGCACCGGTCTTGACCGTGACGCTGTAGCGCAATGTCGCTGTTTGACCGGCAGGAAGAGTGAAAGCGGCCGTAGTCAATGTTGTTGAGGGGGCAACCGGGTCCGTCACCGGAACCGGGGCGCCTGTACCTATGGTGAGAGTTGCTGAGCCGGGAACGTACGTTGCATTGTCCAGAACGTCAGCGAGATTGTCCGTGAGGACCACCCCGGTGATGATGCCGCTGAGGCTGGTCGCTGTCACTGAGTAGTTAATGGTCTGGCCGGGCGTTACCGATCCGTTCGCGGGAACTGCACCGTTGACCGTCGCCGTCTTCTTGATCTTCCACGCAGGGGGTGCCTTGATTTCTGCATCGTCCGTGGCGGTGACCGGTGGTCCTATGGGCGGGTTGCCGGTGACTTTGGCGGTGTTAGTCAGAACACCGGTGGTGACATCGTTCTGGGTCACAACGTAGGTGGCCGTGGCAGTTACCGATTGCCCGGCCAGCAACACACCGGGCAATCCCGGCCATGTGTAAGTCAAAGCCGACATGGTACCTGTGCCGGAGAACTGGGTTTCGCTGATCACGACACCGGTCAAGGTGACGTTGCCGGTGTTCTTGGCCACGAAGGTATAGGTGGCCGTTTGGCCCACCACTAGCGTGGTCCTGTCCACGGTTTTGACCAACGTGATGGCCGGAACACCTGCAGGGGCGATGGTGACGATATAGTCCTCCACCTCGCCTGAATTCGAGGGTCCAATGGGCACCTGAGTCTGGGTGGTGTTGTAACCAATCCGGAAACGTGCATAGGTGGTCCCGGCAGTCATCCCCGCGGGGACAGCAGTCCAGTTGAGCGTGGCCGACGTGGCGCCCGCCGCGAAAGTGGCGCAAGCCCGCTCCGCGGTATTGTTAAAGATCCCGTCCTTGTTGACGTCGATCCACCCACACGTGATTCCGGCTTTGCTGGCACCGCTGATGGTGACGGTTCTGGAGTAGCTGGTGACCCCCGCCGTCATAGGCGCCATGACGACGCCGTCGTCCATCTGGTCCAGCGCTGCAGTGGCGCTGGCGTTGGGAGACGCCGTGCCGTTGGCAACGTTGGCGTTATCCTCGGTGATGTTGGCGCCCAGCGTAACGTCGGAGGTAACCGCCCTCGCTGCGTTGGCTTGGTCATAGGACGCCGGGGCATCCCCGAAGTCCTGCGGAACCGTTGCGGCCATGAGGAAGTTGTCTTGGTTGTGCTCATTGGCATTCGTGACGACGTTGTCCGTGTAGCCGGGCAGCGAGTTGCCGGTCGGAACGTGAACGCTGCTGACATTGAAGGTCAGGGAGGTAACTACGCCGTTGACTCTCACCGAACCGCATGCAGCTGTTGCCTGGGCATTGAGCGGAACAGGATCGCCACCTTGGGCTGTGCTGCTGCACGAAACACCGGTGTTGTCATTCACTGCCGTGATGGAGTTACCACTGACAGCGAGGTTGCTTCCGGACAGCTTACTCATGGTCAACCCCGCGGTGGCGAGGTTCAAGACGACGTGGTACTGCGACTGCCGATCAATATCGCCGTCGTTGCCCACATCGAGGGACACGTACCCGCCCATCCCTGCCAGATTCAGTATCGGGTTCCTGACAGGTTGGCTAAAAGCAACAGTGACGGTGCCCAGCCCCGAACATGTCCCACTGGCCGGGCAGTTATTCACGGCGTCCGTCCAAAACTCGACGGCGGGCGAACTATTGGGGACGCTCTGGGAATAGTCAGAGGCGACGAACCCACGGCTGTCCAGCGTCGTCCTGCCCGCCAGATAGGTCAAACCGGACTGGTCATAGGTGGTGGTCAGGTTTGATCCCGGCATAGTCAGCACGGCGGCTCCGCCAGTAACGTTTGCCGGGGCAGTTGCCACTTCGTACGCCTGCGCCGGCACACCGAATGACAGCCCTCCCAGGACCACTATCAACGCAGCAACGATGGCTGTCGCTCTCCCACGGGGAAACTTCACTGGAGGGTCCTTCCAAGAACTCTTGCGCAACCGCTCCAACTACGGAGCGAAATATGTACAGGGCAGAGCACGCCCCCTACGCAAGGGCGAGGCTCCACTAATGAAGTAGCGAAGCAACGCCGAATGTGTCGCAGATTCTTAGAAGTTTTCGATAGTCATCTATCGCAGGACCGGTAAAGCCTTGGTTTGGCGGGGATTCGGGGGCTCACTGAACGTGTGCTGTGCACTCCCGGGGCCTCAGCAGGCAGACTTTTCTGCCCTGGCATCACCCGCCCCAATTCTTGAATGTCGCGACACATTTCCCCCGCCAGCTGTACTTACTTGACATGAGTGACCAAACAGAGATTCTTAGCGGCGACCTCGTTATTACATCTTTTGGACTCCAACGGCGCTGGCAGCAAAGCAGCCTGCAAGCGGGTTGGAAGCTGCCGGGTGATTGGCTGGTACCCGAAGTAGAGGAGATTACGAGAGCGAGAACCCGGGGCGATGGACTGCAAAATGTGGTTGAACGGCTGGGTGCATCGCGCGCATACCACGGCGTGGGCATCAGGGAGACAATGTTGGACCTCTGGGCCTTCTACATGGTTGCTGAGCTCCCCGCAAATGACTATTCCATGCTGGCGCTGGTCGAGGGATGGACGGCGGAGGTGGAGCGGCCCGAACCGCTTTCCTGCACTGACGTCCACACAGGCCTTTCCACGTTTGCCCATTTCGAACGGCTTATCTATGACATCGCCCTGAGTGGGAGCAGGGCACAACAAGCCCTGACCATTGCGACGCTTCATCTTGAATGGTCCGACTACGGCCGACGTCTTGGCTGGAATCTGCTTGCGGACATCGGAAACATTTGCAGCCAGGAACTGGCTTCCATCGACGGCGCCGCCGCGTACCACCGCGGAAGCATTCACATCCTCTTAGAGCGCAACAATCAAAGCTACGAAGCTCTCTTCCGCTGTCGCGAACGCCTCGATGGGCTCACCGGGCTTTCACATCGGGGCACGACAGTTAAGTTTGAGGCTGTTCCGACCACGCATGTGGGTTTTGCGAAAACAACGGCTGCACTCCGCACCCGACGAGCGGCCTGACGGTTTTTTGTAGTCATTGCGCCCACTACGTCTCGCGATCCAACCCCCAACAGCCCATCAGGAGAGAACTGCGATGGTTTCTTATCAAGCGAACATGGCAACGACAATCGGTCTGGCGAATCCGGAAGCGTGGAATCCACACGTCGTCATCATGGGAGTCGTCCTGCTGGTAGCCGGAGTGCTGGCCTCGATCGTCGTCTTTTTCATGCTTGTGCTCTCTCCCCTGACAGCCCTGGCCTTCAAGAAAAGACGCAAGCACTTTCGTGCGCGAGACGCCCGGATGCTGAAGGCAGATGCAGGATCCAGGGCGGTGGCTGCAAATATCCCATCGGTCGAGCGCCCGTCCTCATCGGTAGGACCCCGGCATCTCCTATCAACGGACGGCAAGGCACTGCGCTGGTGGTGATTGCTCTAGGAAGTAGAGAAATTGCCCAAAGATCGGTCGTAACAGCAGACCCGGAACGTATGCTGGAAAAGCACTTCACCGCGTGGTGCGCACGATTCAAAATCATGCCCAGTGAGTCCGGGTTCACGACCGAAACAGGCCACGAGGTCTATCCCGCCCATGGAATAACCGAGGCCGATGGGACTGTTTGGCTGTCTGCCTTGGCATCCTTTGATAGATCCGGGATCCGCGGGCAGGTGGAGAACAATTCCCGTTTCCGCGACATGCTCGCCAGCGTGGGCAAAATGCCTGACAGGGCCCCTGACGGGATAGCGCTGTTGATCGGCCGAACACCGTACCAAGTGATTTTCCAGAACACAAAGGACGCCGGCGGAGACCACATTATCAACGTCGCCTTCATCAATCGCGCACCTCTGCAAGCCGGCAGCTGAGCCAGGGCACCAGAGCGCTCCGGAGCTGCTCCGAATCACCGCTGTGGCCGCCACGCGATAACCGAACAATGCGCCTCAACCCCATCTCCTCAAGCACAACAAACAGTAAAATAGGAGCTAGAGGTAATGCGATGTCTGTGGCTTTGGTTGTTGTGTTGGTCCTACTGGGTTTGGCCTCCCTCGCTGCTGCGATAGGCGCAGTGGTCTTGGTGATCCGCGACGGCCGCGGCGAAATTCCGCTGGAACCGTCCGTCCGGCCGTGGGTTGCAGGAAACCTTCCAAGTCGCCCCTACTCCACGCTCCCCCGTATTTAGCGCGCACCCACTGCGGGGCCTGCCACCGGGCCGAGTCAGGGCTGAATATGACGCCTCAAGGCATCCAGGGTAGTCTCCGGCGAGGTGTTGAAGCAGAACGGGATTCCGGGTGACTCTGCGCTACACGTGTTGACAACCCGTTCGAAGAGTTCCGTGTACTCCGGAACCATCCTGATGCCACCACCGATCATCACCAGACCGAAACGGTCACGGGCAAAGGCTTCACGGATCTCCGCTTCGGCCTCGTCTGGAGAAGTGCCGATCAGGCAGGACACGGCATCAAAACCCGCGGCGATGGTTGCGCCGAAACCAGCCTCGATCCGTTCGGTCATGGTGGCTTCATCGAGTCCGGGAGGCAGCTTGCTGTAGTCGAGCGCACTGGCGTGGATACCGATCATCAGGATTCGAGTCATGCCGCTCACTGTGCCACGCAGCAGGTGGACTGCATAGACGGGGGCTGCATCCCAACGCAACGAAGAGGGCGGCCGAACTCGCCGGCCGCCCTCCAACCTCGACAAAGTTACTTCGTGGTCAGCACGTTCCAAAGGATCAGATCGTGAGCATGCCGGGCCTTGTCGTCACCGCGGAAATCGGCTTCCTTGATGCTGCCGCCGGTATCAATGCCAATGCTCGACGTCGACGCGAACCGGCCCATCATCGATTTGTTGGACAGCATGGAGACGGACCGGATGTTCTTGTAGGGCACGGCTTCCCGCGTCAGTCGCGAAGGGGAACGCCCTTGGCGTCCCTCCGGAAGTACTCAGCACCGGCAAGGATCATGATGCCCTCGACCAGGCCCCACAGGCCCACCAATCCGAACGTGAAGATGCCCAGCACCACCGTGAGAACCAGCTGGATGACACCAATAGTGGTGTAGCCCAGGTAGAAACGGTGGATGCCGAGGCCGCCCAGGAAGATTCCCAAAAGGCCTGCAGCGATCTTCGACTTCGGCTGCGGGTAGCCGTAAGCCATGTTGGGCTGCGGCGGCTGTGGAGGCTGCGGCTGCTGGGGCACCTGCGGCTGGGCGTAGTACTGAGGCTGCGGCGGCTGTGCGGAATAGTCCGGCTGCTGCGGCGCCGGAGGCTGGTGGCCTCCCGGTGTGTCCGGATTGTTGTCGGGGTGCGGCTGTGTCATGGTGATGCCTTTCGGAGAATGTTGATCCAGCCCAAGGTGCAGGGCGACGACAATCTTCGACGAGATCCCCAACATCCATGTGCCGATCATCAGTCTGACTGACGCAGCCCCGCCACGCCACCAACAACGCATGGTTCCTTATCTGTCAGTCCCCGGCGGGTAGCATCCGAATGAATGCGCTGCTCAGAGCGCACACAATCGAATATGGGGAACCCAGATGCCCAAGGCACTTTCGTGGTTGGCGATTCTTTCGCTGACCGCGTCGGCGGCTGTCTTCACGCCGCAAACCGCAATGGCCTCAGAAACGGCCAGCGTTTCAACTCTTTTCTCGTCATTGACTGTCACGTCAGAAACGAGCAGCGGCTACGACCGCGATCTCTTTCAGCACTGGACAGATGCTGACGGCGACGGCTGCGACACCCGCTCCGAGGTGCTCCAACAGGAGTCACTGATGCCGGTGGCGTTCAGCTCGGGCTGCACCGTAGGCACAGGGCAGTGGACATCCTGGTACGACGGCGGCACCTGGACAAACGCGTCCGACGTCGACATCGACCATTTGGTCCCCCTCGCCGAAGCCTGGGGTTCCGGCGCGAGCGCCTGGACGGCCGAACAGCGGCGCGACTATGCCAACGACCTCACCTTGGACGTGGCCCTCGAAGCTGTTACAGACAACGTGAACCAGTCCAAGAGTGACCGCGATCCAGCAGAGTGGATGCCGCCACTGGCCGGAACCGCCTGCGAATACATCACAGACTGGGTGCTGGTGAAATACCGCTGGCAGTTGACCGTTGACACGGCTGAATCCGCGGCAATTTCGTCCACACTGCAGGGTGGCTGCGGAACCACCATGGTCCCCGTCCCAACCATCGCTGTTGAATCCACACCCGTTGATCCGGGCCCGATCACTTTCACAGACGTCAACGGGTCAACGAAATTCAATGTGGAAATCTCCTGGCTCGCTTCGCAGGGCATCTCCACCGGCTGGGTGGAAGCCGACGGGAGCCGGACCTACCGGCCGCTGAATGCCGTGAACCGTGACGCCATGGCGGCTTTCCTGTATCGCCTCGCCGGCAAACCTGCCTTCACGCCCCCGGCGACGTCGCCCTTCACCGACATCACGCCGTCGAGCCAGTTCTACAAGGAAATCACCTGGCTCGCAGCAAGAGGCATCTCCACGGGTTGGACAGAGCAGGACGGCTCCAAGACCTATCGTCCACTCAGCCCGGTCAACCGTGACGCCATGGCTGCCTTCCTCTACCGGTTCGGGGGCAATCCCGCGTTCTCCGCACCGGGCACTTCGCCATTCGTGGATGTCCAGGTTGGAAGCCAGTTCTACCAACAAATCACTTGGCTGGCATCGCAGGGCATCTCCACCGGTTGGGACATCGGCTACGGCTGCCGCGCCTACAACCCGGTCCAGCCAGTGGCCCGTGACGCCATGGCCGCCTTCATGTACCGGTTCGTCAACGGCGGCACTGGAGGGATCAGCGGCAGCACATGCTCGCCGCCGCCCCCGCCGGTGGTAACGCCGCCGCCAACACCCAAGCCGCCGGTGACGCCGCAGCCGCCTGCCAACCCTGGCGACAGTAAGAACTGCACGAGTTTCAGTACGTGGCAGGCCGCCCAGGCTTGGTTCGACACCTACTACCCGTGGTACGGCGACGTCGCCCGACTGGACTCGGACGGCGACCGCATCGCCTGCGAAAGCCTGCCCGGCCACCCTTAGCGGAAACTACGACGGCGGGTCCTGGCTTTTGATGCCAGGCCCCGCCGTGCCACTACACAAAGGGGCAGTACTTCCCATCCATTGATGGCAATCCAGCTGTCCGTTCAGGGAATCATGCTGGATGCATGCCCCCTTTTGAGCTTGAACCAGACTCGTGGCGGAGTCTTTGGGATCTCAGCTCTTAGCACCTGGCGGAATCACTAGGTCGCTGCAGCATCTGGTCTCTATGCAGCCATCAGCGGACCACACGGTACTCGCCAGTTGGTGCATACCCCAGCATCCAACTACCAAGCACGCGACAAGCCGGATTCGGCCGACGTCGCTAGGCGCCATGCCCCGGGGACGTAGCGCTCAAAGGGCACTCCGACCACATCGTTACGGTCAGCGGGCGGTAGGGCAAGGCGTCCAAATTGTGAGATGTTGGCCGCTCCGCCGCTGTCCAGCAAAACAGCGTCGCAACACCCCGCTTCGAGGAGTGCGGACGTCATTTCCGCCGAGGTCACGCCCAGGATGTCATATCCAAACTCCATGGAGCGAGGCTCACAGCCCTCGGCAACGAGTACGCACACGTCTCCTTCAGGAGTAAGTCCGACGGCGGCCCTGCCGCGCGGCTCGTCCACAATCTTCTCAACTGTCAGGGCTACTGGCGGTACAGCCTCTTGGCCGAACTCCTCTGTGGGGCGGTACACCTCGTGCCCGTCGGCAACCTCACTCGCGACGTCGATGGGTTCAGAGTTGCGAAGCACAGTGGGCCCCACTTGTGTACCTGACAGGGCGCGGGAACCAGCCAGTTCGATGTCATAAATCACCCAGGCACTGTCTCCAACCTCCTCCAACAGGCGCTTGGCAGATGATATTGGAACGAGGAGGACGAGCCCGTTGGCAGGGCAAGGTGTGCTCTGGCGACCAATCTGGACCACTTGGCGGCCGTACAGTGTCAGCCCGACGAAACCCGGGGGCACTGGGACGACGGCGTCTGCACCCCGTGCCCGTGTGAGTATGCGAACCTCGCCTGCGGCAGCGAGGCAGTCAACTGAACGAATACACCGGCAGACAGCCCTTTCGCCGTGGATGACAACTCCCCCGGGGAGGGTGATGGTCAGGTCACACACATCCACCTGACTTATGATCATTTTGTCCTTGCCGGAGGCGTCCAGCACCCTCAGCAGCGCCGAGCGTGAAGCCGTGGGCGGGGAAGTAATCACGCCCTCAACCACCTCCAGTCCGATCGGGTCGCCGCTACTGGCAAATCCGTCGGCGAACTCTTCCTCCAGCCAGATGTAGTAGCCGCTGTTGAAGCACAGGCTGTAGCTGGCCCCGAACTCCGAAATCCGCCCCAGCCGACTACTAACAGGCACCGCGCAGGAGACCACCGGATCCCGCCTGTCTGGACTCCGAAAATCATGGCGCCCTGATGGTACAAGCGCCCAGCGACGCTGGGCGACCAGCGATGCGGTAGCGGCAGTAATATCGGGAATGTTGCTTGTTGGTACGCCGCCATCCTCCAGGAGATCGCCTCCGGCGGCGGCCGAGAGAAGCTGTTGTCGCAGACGGACCTGGGGAGCAATCCAGGTCGAATCGTCGATTTCAACCAGGGCAGTGTCCCGTGCGCTGGTCCACCCCAACACACTACGACGCTGAGGAGCTTGCCGGCCGAAGAAAGCAAGCTCCCCAGCAATCTCTGCGGTGACACCTCGCTGCTTGGGTGACCATGCCTGCACGTACGCCAAGTCGGTCACGTCTGCTGCAGAAATACGCCCCACCCAGGCAGAACCAACCGTCATTTCGCCAAGAGCCGATGCCGAAGTGCCGCGAAGCTTAGCGCCGTAAACGTGTGAGGCTCACTCTGCATCATTGCCATCAACGCGTCCTGTTCGATCCATTGCACTTCACGAGATCCGTCTCCAGTCGATTGCGGCAACCCGGAAGCCAGGACGTCCACAATCGCCAGAAGTGAGGGATACGGCCCCTGGAGCATCTGTACCAGCTGAATCGCTTCGCTGACCTGTACCTTGTCACCCAGCAGCTCGTGGTCGGTCTGGCTGACCTGCACCTCCACCTCGCTGAGGCCGGTTTCTTCCTCCACCTCACGCTCGGCACAAGCGGCCAAAGGCTCGAAGGCACGCCACTTACCGCCCGGCAACTCCCAACGTCCGCTGTTTACCGGATCTGATTCGGGCTTCCACCGTTGCTGCAGCAAGATGCGACTTGGGTTGTGACGGTCACGAACCAGCGCATAGACATTGGTGAGTACTAGCTGTTCAACCATTTTTTCTCCATTTCGTTCCGATGTACCTGTGCAGAAGTAGGTCTTTCAGGCGGACCTGTCCAGAGGGCAACCAGACCACGGCGTCAGGCCCATATCCACAAAGCAGTTCGCGACACAGGCCGCAGGGCGGCATGATCTCCACATCGCGGCTCTCCTCCGGACGAGGATGACGGACCGTCATAATGGCGACGGGATTGGCCCCACGGGCAATGGTTTGTGCCAGTGCACCATTCTCGGCGCAAGTCGATGCACGACCCACCTCAGCCTCGACGTGAACGCCGGTGGCCAACTCTCCGTCATCGCCCAGCATCGCGCACCCGAGTTGATGCCGCGATGGCCGGTAAACACCAGTGATTGCCGCGCTCGCCTCGCTGTAGAGAGTTCGTCCGAGCTCTTTCAGCACTACAGCCCTTGCCCGCGCCGGATAAGGAATAGCGGGCAAGTCTTTCAGCAGAGCCTCGGCGCTGGCCTCCAGATCTGCGAGCGATCCAGCGGTGTCCACATAGAAGTCGGCGGTAGGTTCCTGAGCTTTGAGCTCCACACCCGCCGAGTCCGGATTCTCCGTTAGATCATTACGGGCCTGCAAGCGGGCCAGCCTAAGTTCTTCCGGCGCCCGCACCAGCACTACGGTGAAGCCGGCGTAACGCAACTCATCCAAGTCCACAGGGCGGGCATCGCTTATAACAATCGCTCGCTCGCTCGAGAGTGCCTGTAACCAATCCGCTCGTTCAATCACCCGCCGCGTCAGTGCCTGTGGGTCGCGCTGACGGATGTGCCCGCCTAGGAAGGACAGCAGCTCACCATCTTGTCCGAGCTCATGATGAGGTACGCCGATCCAATCGAAAAGCGCGGCCTGTGCGGCATAGAGCGGTCGCGCCATAGTGAGCTGCAACCAGCGACCATCCGTTGCCTTCAAAGCGGCGGCCAAAGAGGTTTTCCCCGCTCCCGGCCGCCCTACCAGCGCAACTCTTACCGTCATGAAGCCCGGGCCACAAATACAACGTTCACCTTCGACAACCGGAAGAATCCCTGCTGGCCGATAATCTCCTCGACCCGCCGTTCTACGTCGTGGAACAGTGCTGTGAATTGCTCCTCGCTGACGGCATCACCGGCAACCTTCTCCAATCCCGCATACCGGTGACCCGAAGCATAGAACTCCATGAAGGGCCGTGCTTCGTCGAAGCGTAACCAGTCCTCATAGGGGTGCTCAGTAACGTGGGGGAACTCCTGCTCCAGAATGGCCCGGCCGTTATGCGGTGACAGTGTGCCGCGTCTGCCCTTCGGTGCACGCTCGATCACGTCTGCGGGAATGCCCACCGCGTGCATCGCCTCTTCATGCAGGCGGTACATTTCGGGCATTGAGTCCAAGCCCTCAACAGTCACTACAGTCAGTCCGTCCTCCGCGGTGGCCCTACGCAACTGACTCACCATCTGACTGGGGTTATCAATGTAGTGAAAAAGGAAATTGGCCATAACGCAGTCGAACTGCGTCTCAATCAGGGTGTCCAATTGCCGAGCATCGCCGTTGATGTAATCCACAGGAACCCAAGTGAAGTTCACGTTGTCTTTAGCGACGTTAAGGATCTCTGGAGATTGGTCTATCGCAGTGATGCTACCGGGATATCGCATTCGAGAGGCGACATCCCGTAGGACAAATCCGTTGCCGCATCCGACGTCGAGGACCGCCTCAGTACCGTCGAGATCAAGACAGGCCAAGGTATGGTCCACAAGGGTGCGGGGGTTGGTTCGGTAGCGATTGTGCGTCAACTGTTGGATTGCCAGTGGTTGGTCCGTACTGAAATGGCTACGAAGGTAGTCATCTCCCAGCACAGACATCCAATAGCGCGCGCGTTCCTCATGATCAACGGTTTGATGTGTCATCAATGGTGTTCTCCTTGGTTCCTGTTGTAGTGAAATCGCGGTAGGCCTGAGAGGCCATGGGCGCCTTGGCAAGGCTGTATTTGCCGTCGTAAAGTTCGATCCTTCCTCGCGGGACCCAGTAGGTGACTTGTGCAATCCGCATCTGTGGGTAAACGCGCAGAGGCAGAACCGAGTGCAGCTGGAAGGTGGTGGGGCCGTGCGATCCTATGTCGATAAGGTCCGCTGTCACGTGGACGAACAGGCCAAGACGGGCGATGCTCGATTTTGCCCGCACTATCGGCACGAAATGGTCGCTGCCGACGTGCTCGATGCTGCCACCCAGATAGATGCGATCTGGCTGCAGGACGACACCGTCAGGGCCGATAGTGATCTTCTCCACCGGGTTATCCCGTGCAACATCGAGCAGTCGGTCGCGATACACGAGTAACTGAGGGGCCAACCTCAAGTCGTAACTGTTGGGATTGACTTGGTTCGCCGCGAAGGGCGCAATGCGAATCGTCCCGTCGCGCACTTCCTGCTCTATCGCAGGTCCTGTCAGAATCATCGTTCGATGGCCTTCCTCATAGTGGTAGCCGAGGGCACGGTTGGCGGTGACAAGGTCCCCAAAAGACCCTCGTACAGGGACACTTCTCCGAGGGGAACCCAGAAGGAGACCTGCCCACACTCCATCCCTGGGTACACACGGAGAGGTTGAACGACGGTGATCTCGAGAGTCCACTGGTGTGACGCGCCTAGGTTGCCCAGGTCCGCAGACAGCTGCAGATACATCCCAAGTCGGCCAAGACTGGATCGACCGATCAGTGAAGGGACGTAACAAGAACTCCCGATGCGTTCGACGGTGTTGCCAATGTAGAGCTGCCGCGGCTGGAGAACCAGACCCTCTGTAGGTATGACGACTTCCATTGACGACGGCGGACGCAGGGAGTCGTGAACACCCGGCGGGTAGACGCGTAAAGTCGGTCCCAGGTGGTAGTTGTAGCTGTTCGGGTTGAGCATTGCAGATTCGAAGGGGGAGATAGTGATATTGCCCCCCTCTACTTGGGCGCGGATCTCGCTGGCGGTGAGAATCATGTGGTGAGCCTCCGTCGAACGCTCCGACCAACGGCGTACATGCCCATCACAGACAGCGCTGAGGCTCCGACCACGGTGGCCACGCGTGCCGTGTCCCCCCAACCGCTGGTAAGTACGAATGCGAACAGAGATGAGATCAGAGCTCGGAGCAAGATGGCGTCGGCAACATAGCGCGTCTCCCGGCCTTCGGCTTGGTCGGCCTCGGAAGCGGCTGCCATAAGCTGACCGTAGAGCGTGGCAGAACCTAGCCCGAGCAAAAGTGCTCCCGCGACGAAAGCGATGGAGCTGCCCCCCAGCAGCCATGCCAACGCACCGAGACTGAGTACCAGGAAGGTTCCGCCAGCCCGCATCCACTCGCTTATCCGGATTGCCCAGGCGCTATCAGAGGCCAGCACAGTTGCCAGAGCGGCGGCCGCCGCCAGCGCAGCCGACGTTGAAGCCAGCGTCACCGACGCGCCCCCCGCCTCCCGCACTAATAGAGGCAAAACGGTTCTTAGTGGATCGGCAAATGCGGCTAGTACGAGCAAAGTAGGCAGCGGCAGCGACCGGACACTCGTCAGCAAACCTCCTTGGTTCGGTTTCCAGGTGTCGTCTGCCGTGGCTCTCGAGGGGCTGGCCTCGGCGCACGGCGATTCCTGTGGCAATTGGGTCGTGCTGAGGGAGTACCGTCGTGTACCCCACCCGACGACTGCCGCCGCCGCCGCATTAGTTGCCATGTTCAGGCATGGCAGCAACCAGAGGAGTGAAGCGGTGTTGATGAAGACCGAGCCGACCAGGGGCCCGACAGCCGCCGCGAACTGGAACGCCGCGCTGTCGGCCATCAGACGCCGTGATCGTCCTGCTGGGTCGCCTCCCCACCGGGCCACAACTGTGACCCAAGATGGCCCGTTCAGGCCGCCCACAAACGTGGTGATGCCGGCGAGCGCCACAATGCCGACAGCATCATGAAAGCTGGGTTCGGGCGTTGCCTGCCCGACAATCCAAACTCCAAGGCCGGCCAATCCTAGCCCCTCGAGCAGGAGCAGCAAGAGTGTGCTGCGCCGCAGTCCGAGCCAGTTGACGACCAGCGGATTGAGCCGGGTGCCGAGCATGAGCGTGGCCAGGAACACGCCTTGATTCACTCCGAGGAGGAGAGCGGGTAGTGAGGGCGTGCTCAAGAGCCAGATTGCAATAAACGTGTTCGTGCTGGTGCAGACGTTCGATGCAGCCTGCGTGATCACCAGGGGCACAAAGCCGGGGTCGCGAATCTTCATCGTTCGAGGGTGAGCAGCTGACGGGACAACTTTCCCCCTAATTGCTCTTCAATGCTCAGGGCGGGATCGCCGTAAGTGAGCAACCAGTTTGGATATTGCTCGGCGCTGGTCCCGGGTACGTTCTCGGTGCAATCAAGACCGAGAAGGTCCGGATAGTAGATGCTGACGAGGTCTGGTCGTGAGGAAAACGCGAACTTGTAGATCGAGAGCAGTGCATCCTCTAAGCGACTGGCGGGTCCGACGCCAAACTCGGCGAGGTCGGTGAGCCGCTGCTGCTCCGCCTGTGCGAGGTCCATCCCCAGCCGACCCAAGTGATCCAGAAGGACTAAATCCTCGCCGGTGATGAGACGGGCAGTGGAACTCGTGTCGTGGAAGGCCGTAAGCAACATCGATTGTTCACGGCCTTCGGTGGTTAGGCCGGTCCGCAGCGACCCGTCACTGCCGCGGGTCCACCAAAGTACGTCGGTTCCGTATACGCCACTTTCATCAAGCACCTCACGTAAACCGTCCGGAACGTTGCCGAGGTCCTCTCCCACTACCAACTTTCCCCGGTCAACAAGCGTACGTACCGTTTTCATTTGGGCATCAAGATCAAAGTGGACGTAGGTCCCGGCCCCTTCCGGCAGGCGTGCCCATAATCGTTGCATTCCCAGCACATGGTCTATGCGGACGCCCCCGACCGGCATGGCCGTGTGGGTCACGGCAAACGTTTGAGCGCAAGGCCGGTGTTGATCACCATGCGGCACGGGAAAGGCGAGTCGCCAATTCTGACCATCAGGAACGTAGTCGTCCGGTGGAGTACCGATGCTCAATGTACGGGAATAGCACCCAGTGAAAACTTCTTGGTCAATCCCGTCTTGAGAGGAACCAACCTGAAGATCGGCAACAATTCCGATATCCATGCCGGCCGCGCGGAGCTCCTCGTGAGCAGCAGAGAGCTGACCCAGGGCAACGTGCTGTAACCAAACCAGGAATTCTACGTGTTGTTTTTCGTCAAGCGTGCCGAAGTAGTGCTTGGCGACCCCCCGTTCCTGTAGGTACTGCAGGAGTGTGGAGGCCAGCACGCCCTCCCACGAGCATGGGTCACTCTTGGATACCTGGGGTTCGTAATGCGCAAAGATAAGTCGCAATGCCTCGGCTTTCAGCTTCACCACAGACAAATCATTACGGCCGTTAGCGGAGCTGGCGTTTAGTTGAGCGCCGCGTCGGTACAGCTCCTCGCGGTCAGCTGGTGGAATTGAGCTCCAGCCCGACAAGGTGGTCACGTCCACGTGCAGCAGGCTGTACAGCAGGCGACTCACCGGGGAGTAGGGAGAGGGATCAAGTCCGCCATCAGGAAGTACGGACTCCCAGTTGGTGGGGCCGATGGCCACGAAGTCAGCGCCGTAGGTGACCACCTTCTGTCCCAGACGAAGTAGGGATCCGTAGTCGCCGATTCCCCACGTGGATTCGTCAACGAGGGGAGCCAACTGCAGGTGCACGCCCCATCGTCGACGTCGTGCCAGTGGCGGATCGTCAGCTTCGGGCCCGAAGTTAAACGGCGTGGTGTCACCATCGGCATCGTTGAGCATTTGACTTACCGTGCGCTGTACTGCTACGGGTACCTCGACTTGATCACCGTAGCGGTTCTCATACTCGCTCTGCACCGCGGATTCAGGAATCATCAGTGAGTCTCCGTACACTTCGCGGTCCAGGCATGATGCCGGCGGCGTGACGAACAGTAAGTGGCGGTGTGCGAAACCACATAGACGGGCAGGACTGCCGTTGCACCATCTCTCGCTTTAAGCCGGTATGGTCCCTCACGCCCATGTCGCTCCTATCCGTTGACGAAAGTCATGAACCCTTTCGAGGAAGGCTAGGAGAGCTTTACTGGATTAGTCAATGGAATTGACTAACTTTTGATATGACACTCTCATTTCGACAAAAGCATGTACACTTCGGCTCGTCCATTACCCGCCGAAGCCTCAAAGACTGCCTCGCAGAAGAACTCCGACGCCTCGACCCTGACGAAGTCTTCGGAGAAGTGATCGGCGCGGGTCGTGCCTAGATCATTCCACCGCGTGCGCCGATGATCAGCTCCAAGGAACGGAGCACGGCGAACGGTACAACGCCGCTGGTGCGCGGGTTTTCTGGCGATACTTTATTGCAGATTTCAAAGCGGTAATTCCCGCTGTTTCCGGAAGCCTCGATCAAGTGCGTCGTAAGCACAGCCGCGGGGTCGGCTCTTACAGACACGGCCACAGCGTCCCAGTCGTCTACCGCCAGGGCGACGGCGGCTGCCACGTTAAGCGACTTTGGGAACAATTGCGTGGCCTGGGCGGCGGGACCAGAAAAGATCTCGATGGGACCGGACGTACTCCGAATGCGGTCGGCCTCAACCTCGTCCATCCACGGCTGAATCAGGGAACCCGGGAGCTTGGTTGTAGTTATCCTGACGGCGTCGTAGCCCGTTGCGCGGGCACCCGACGCCAACAGGTCCAGGCCACCAATGGAGCCCGGGGTCAGGAAAAGCCTGCCAGGGCCTGCGGCCGACAATCGCTGTGAGAGGTCTGGGTCCGCAAGCGCCCCGAGTGATGTAGCGAGCAGATCTACGCCCGCAGAAAGCACAGCCTCGCCATGCTCCACCAAGACCTCCTGTCCGGCACATTCAACCAGGAGGTCACAGCGCTCCAGCGCTTGTTCCATCTCAAGCTGGGGTGCGGGCGCGTTGCCTATGGCGCTGCGGCAAATGATTCCCTCAAGGGTGGCCCCCTCGACTTTTCCAGCGGCAATGTCAGCAGCAACACGAGCCCCAATGGCTCCATGTCCGATGATTCCGATCCTGCGGGCTCCTGGCTTCATTCGATTCCTTGCTTGATGGAGTGGATGGACGAACCCGCGCCGTGATCTAGACGTTCAGCGTAAGTTCGTCCGCGGAGGAAACCTTCGGGTCATAGGCGACGATGGAGGCTTCAGTTTTTTTCAGTAGCAGCGCCAGTTGTTCGATCTCCTTGGCGGTCAGGCCGGCGAGCATGTTGCGCTGCGTTTCCAGATGCTTTGAAATGACCTCGTCAATGAGCTCTTTGCCATGGTCCGTCATCTGGGCGTAGACCACCCGACGATCCTCCTTCGACCGAACCCGTTCAATGAGGTTTTGTTCCTCCATACGGTCCAGCCGGAAGGTGATGCCGCCCGTGGTCAGCATGGACGAGCTGGCAAGTTCACCAGCAGTCTTCCGGTGCGGAGGGCCGGAACGACGCAAGTTCGCCAGAACATCAAAGGATGCCAACGTGAGCCCATACTCCTCATAGTTCACATCCTGCACAGCTCGCTGCCGTGCCACCAGGCTCTGCAAGCGGCCAAAGACGCCGATGGTCCTGGGATCAAGGTCCGGGCGTTCGCGGTGCCAGTCCTCAATAATGGCGTCCACGGCGTCCGTGTCAGTGTTCCGCGATTCGGTGGTCATGCGCACTCTCTCCTTCATTCGGTCTAAGCATCTTAACACTGAGCTTCCCAACGAAGGCAGCAATTATGAGCACTTTCCACCGGGGTCTTGCAGCGAGTCTCACTATATCTTAGTCTTGAGATAGTTAGAGCCGAGGAGATTGAATCGTCTCGGCTTTTGCGAACTCAGGCAATTACCAATCCGAGAGAGGTCCATCATGAGCGACGTTATCGAAAGCAAGTTACCGGAACTTGAGGAGCTGATTGATTCGGCCATCGCCTCCCGTGAGAGCCGGGTTGTTGACTTCAATACCCTGAAATTCCAGACCAAAATGGGTGAAAAATTCCGACGCGGACAGGTCCGCTACATTGGTTCCGGAGCTACCGGAGACCACTCGGACGACAACAACATCCTCCAGGCGGAGCACTTCACCTTTTCCAACATGGTGCTGCCCGCCGGATGCGTAGGTCCTGAGCACACGCACCCGGACGTCGAAGAGGTCTTCTTTGTACTCGAAGGACAGGTCGAGTTCAGCGTGCACGACGTAGAAGACGGCAACAAGAAAGCGAGCCGCGTGCTGGGCTACCGCGATCTGATCCGGGTTCCGGCCGGCGTTCCCCGGAGTTTGCGCACCGTCAGTGATGAAGACGCAATTATCTGCGTAATCATCGGCGCTAAGAAGCCGGAGATCCCGTTCTATCCGCCTACCTCGGAGATGTATGGCGTGACCCGCTAGATCTCCAAGAACCCGGGTACCGGCCGATGCGGCCGGTACCCGGGTTTTGTTGTGCTGAAGTGGTTGGGACACACGACAAAAAAGAGCCTGCAGCTCGAAGAGTTACGAGCTGCAGGCTCTTTGGGCTAAACGACTCCCTCTGAGAGAATCGCGGCCTGTTTCTGGGCATCGGCATCATGGACCCGACGGATCCTGGCTACTCCAAGATCGTGCTGATACAAGTGCTCGTCCTTATCCGCATCTGCCGCCAGCGCCTCCAACAGTTCCCGGTCCTGTTCCAGGACTACCCAGTGCTTTTCTTCAAGGGTTGTCTTGTACATGAACCGCCACACGTCCCGTTCCCAGTCTGAAACGGTCCGGGTACGCCAGTGAAAAACGGCGGAGGTATGGGCATCAATAGGAGTGGACATTCCTACGATGCCGAACGAACCTCCGGGACCTGCCGAATCGGCATACGGGATCTCCAGATCCACGTAGTCCATGGCCTCACGGCAGTACTCCACCCAGTCAAAATTCTTGCCACGCTGGTCCGTTTTCTCGAAGAAGAATCCACGATCGGTCTCGCGGATGCGGAAGCGGGCACTGGTATCACCGCCAAACATGGAATGCGAGTCACGGTGGAGGAACGCGCCGTGCATCGGGTCCAGGACGTTGTCCATGTAGAAACGCCACGGACTATTCCATTCAGCGTAGTTTGAGAACCAGGAAACCTCGGGGTTGTCCAGGCGATCGGGCAGCTTGAATGCCGTCACCACGGAGTCCTCGGTCAATGGCATGAAGGCAAAGATCATGTCAGCGCCTTCCTCGACAGCCAGCGACGCGGTCACGGTCTTACCCTCAAGTGCACAGCCGGGCATCCCTGGAACCGAAACCACGGTGCCGCTGCCGTCCACCTGAACGCCGTGGTACTTGCATGCCACCCGGTCCCCCAGGTGTTGGCCCACGGACAAAGGTGCGCTGCGGTGGGGACAGCGATCCTCCAACATCCGGATTTGACCCCTGGCGTCACGGAACAGCAGCCAATCCACGCCGAGCCGTCGGACTTTAACCATGTCGCCGGGACCCACGAATCGCGACGGGTAGATGGGATACCAGCGATCCCTCAGTCCCGTCGCAGCAAGTTCTGCGGCATCGAGTTGGCGCCGGGTGCCGACGACAGTTTTGATCTTGGCCCTGCCGGCCCTGGCTCCGGCGGCGGCGCTTGCCGTTGCAGTTGCAGTTGCAGTTGTCATGTCCTACTCTCCCAGTCGTCGCATTTCGGAACGGAATCGGGTTTCGTCCCAGGGTTGACCATCCGGGGCGTTCAGGCCCAAATTGTTCAGCCCCGAGATGATGGCTGGCAGCTCGTGGCTACCACTGGCGAAAATCTCGGACAGGGCTCCGGCGAGCTTCAGCTCATAAGGATTGGCCGGACCCACCCGGGACTGGTTGGCATCAAGATATTGCTCAGGCACTGTGTTCCTCCTGTGTTTCGGTGACGGTGTGCAGACCTTCAGCGATGTTCATGAATGACCTGCTCCACTCGTTGAATGAGTGGGATCGGCTCTGGTGTGCCGGAACGGCGGTGTTGTCGATGATGACAAAAACCCCGTTCCTGATTCCCCCGGCGATGCTTTGCGGTATGGAGATATCGGCGTCCAGGTCAGGGGCGGCGGCAATGACCAAGGACGGCGCCAGCACTCTCCGGAGCGTGGGCACGAACCCCTCAACCGACGTGTCCACCAGTGGGTCACCGAGGATGAGACTCTTGACCTGTTCCGGGTGCAGGGCAGCGAGCATTATGGCCCCGTACGCAGCCGCTCCACTGGCCAGAATGTGCGCAGGACCCGACGTGCACTCGTGAAGCGCGGTGGAGGCTGCGTCTACCCACTCCTCCATTTGGCCGGGCGGGCCGGTGACGTCGAAGCTAACGCCGATTCGGGGTTCCCAGGCACGGGCCCCCAAAGCGTCAAGCTGTTGGGCAAACCATTCGCCTGCTCCCTCGCCTCCGTGCAAGCACACGACCTCGTGCTGTGGCACCACTTCGCCGGGCTCATGGCCGGGGCGCGGATCTACTTCCGTACTTGATTTCATGTGCTCTCCTGCTCCTCTACTGACGTGGGGTTGGAATATGCACCGGCGGAACAAACGCACCCGGTACGGGATCCAAAGCGGTGACATCGATCTCGATCACCGCGGGCCCCCGCACCGCGAGTGCTTCCACCAAGGCCCCATCAAAGGAACCGGGGCCGCGCACCCGCCAGAACGGCAAGTTCAGTGACTGGGCGAGCAAAGCAAAGTCGGGTGTATGCAGGTTGACTCCTGCCTCCGCAAAGCCGTTGGCCTTCTGCATGTTGCGCAGAACTCCATAGCCACCGTCATTGAACACGAGCACCACGCACCAGACTCCTGAGCCGGCAAGGGAGGCGAGTTCACCGAGATGAACGGCCAGGCCGCCGTCGCCGGCAATAACTACCGTGGGAACGTCCGGGCGGGCGCAGGCCGCCCCAATCCCCATGGCCAAACCCTGGCCTATGCCGCCTCCCAGCGGAAAGATGTTTGTTTCGCGGGAGTACATCTCCAGCAGGCGGTTACCCCACTGGCTGGAGGGGATGGTCACATCACGTGCAACAACTGATTCCCGATCCAGGCGCTCCCTGAGGCTGTGGCAGATTTCCGCATAGCCACCGATGTACTCAGTCAATGTGGCCCGTACCTCGAGGCGTACCTCGTGCACCTGCTGCCCCCACGCTGGGTCCACGGAATGACTACCCAACTGGCTGACGATCGCCTCCAGAATTGCGCGGGAGTCGCCCACCAAGCCCACAGTGGCCGGATACACCCTGCCCACGGCTTCAGGATTCAGATCCAGCTGGATGTGAGTGGTGGGCAGTTTGAGCGAATAGTGCTGCGTCTCGTTGGACCGGAAGTGCGTGCCGACACTTAGCAACACATCAGACTCTTCGATCAGCCGGACGGCGGCAGGAGTGGTAGCAAAGTTCCCGATGACCAGATGGTCATCTTCCGGAACCACGCCCCGTCCCGAGTTGCTGGTCAGGAGTCCTGCGCCGAGACCGTGGAGCAGAGCCGCAAGTTCCTTATCCGCGCCGGCCGCTCCTCCGCCAGCCCAGATCAGCGGTCGCTTGGCACCTGCCAGGAGCCGGACCGCTTCGGCAACGGAATCGGCGTCGTAATCCGGTAAAGGCTTCACCTGCGCGTCGATCGGGCGCTGATCATCCGGGTGGGCCAGGTACTGCAAATCTGTAGGCCACTCGATACTGGCCGGTGTGTGAGGCGAGGAGAGCAGGTGTGCGATTGCCTCCTCCAGGTCCGCCTCCGCATCCTTGCCATTAAAAATGGTGCGTGCATAGCCGGAGATCGCGTGGAGCATCTGCAACTGTCGTGGGACCTCATGGATCACTCCACGGTTGCTGCCCATGAATTCACTGTCGATCTGGCCGGTAATGTGCAGCACGCGGCTTCCCGCGGTGAGCGCCTCCACCATGGAACCGGCGGCGTTGCCGGCTCCTGTACCGGTGCTGGTCAGGGCAATCCCGATTTTGCCCGAGGCACGGGCATAGGCGTCAGCCGCGTTGACTGCCGCGGCCTCATGGCGAACGGCCACAAAGTTCAGCTCCCTGTCCACTGCCTCGACCAGAGGAAGATTATGGATGCTGATGACCCCGAAAGCCGTATCGATGCCGTGGCGTCGCATTACACGGACCAGGACGTCACCGCCTGTTGGTCCCCTTGGGACCGTTGCTTCTTGTGTCACTGACATATCTGGATCTCTTTCGTGATGAAGTTCCGCTGACTAGACATAGCGCCCAACGCCACCGCCGACGTCGATGGTTGCTCCTGTGGTGTATCCGCTAAGGGGCGAGAGCAGGCTGACAATATGGAAGGCCACCTCCTCAGCCGTGCCGAAACGGCCCAGCTTGATGCCGCGGTTGCTGGCGATTTCCGCGCTCCAGGCCTCGTAGTCGAGTTCCGAGTCGGCTTCCTCGAAGCGTCGCCGCCACTGGCCGGTGTCCACCAGTCCGAGCAGGACCGAATTCACCCGTGTTCCCTCTGTTGCCAGGTCTTCGGCAAGGGAATGGGTGAGGTTCAACAGCGCGGCGCGGGCAGCTGAGGTGGCAGCCAGGCGCAACTCCGGCTGCCGGGAGAGGATCGCGTTGACGTTGACCACCGAGCCGTGTGGTGATGCGTTCAAGGCAGACCTGGCGGAACGTACCATGTTCAAAACCCCGAAGATCTTCAGGCTGAACTCATCACGCAGCTGCTGGTCCGTGGTGTCCTGGAGTGTGGCCATCAAGGAACGGCCGGCGTTGCAGACCAGGCCATCAACGGCGCCAAACCGATCCAATGTGCCGCCGATAAAGCTGTTGGTGGCATCTTGATCCGTGACATCGCACGAAGCGAGGTAAATCGAGTCCTTGTCCGCCCAGGAAGACTCGTCGAATGCGGCGGACAACCGGCCGGCGTCACGTGCACAGGCAGCAACCCGGGCACCTTCGCTCAGCAAATATCGGGCAGTGGCAAGGCCGACGCCGGAACTCGCCCCGGTGACAACCACCGTGCGGTCCTTCAATTGCAGGTCCATGTGTGGGACTCCTTGTTAGTGTTTTTCCGCTGCAGGGCGGTTCGGCCCAGCGATTCAGTGGCCAGCGATTCAGTGGTCCCCGGCCTCAGTGCCCCATGACAAAGCCGCCATCCACCACGATGGTCTGGCCAGTGATGAAACCTGCGGCATCGGACAGCAGGAACTGGACGGCGCCTGATACGTCCTTGGGTTGTTGGTCCCTTGGCAGCACCCGGTTCTCTTCATAGAGGCGGTAGCGGGAGGCCGGCACTGACTCGGTGGCTTCCACGCGGGTCAGGCCCGGAGCAACGGCATTGACGCGGACTCCGGCTGGTCCTGCGTCGCGGGCCATTGTCCGGGTCATCGCCAGGACCGCGCCTTTTGATCCGACATAGTGGACCAGCCGTGGAGAGCCGTAGAGCGCCGCGTCTGAGGCGATGTTGACGATGGACCCTGCCGGGCTTTGTGCCAGCTGGGGGTAAAGATGTTTGCTGACCAGCCACGTCCCGTAGGCGTTGACGGTCATCACCCTCTGGAAGAAGTCTTCGTCCAGTTCCCAAAAAGTGTCACCACCAACGCCGTCGGCCAGTGCCGCATTGTTGACCAGTGCATCCGCGCCGCCCAGCTGCTGGACCGCTGTGGCCAGGTCTGCAACCGAGGCTTTGTCGGCGATGTCGGTGACGATTGCCGTGGCGTCGAAGCCCTGTCCGCACAATGTTGCGACAGCTTGCTCGGCGAGGTCCGGGTTCTTCTCGGCAATGACTATTCGGTCTCCGCTACCTGCCAGCCGGTGGGCGATGTCGAAGCCAAGTCCACGCCCGGATCCGGTAACTACCACGAGGCGCGTCACCGAAGGTCCTCCCAGAAAGCGAGGATGGCGGCGGACATCTCCATCGGCTTTTCCTGCACTGCGGCGTGCCCTGCACCGGGAATGATGCCCAGCGTGGCGCCGGGAATGTTCTCTGCAAGGACCCTGGATTCCGCCACGCCAGTGATCACGTCGTCCTGGCCCACTAAGACCAGCGCCGGGATCCGGAGCCGAGGCAGCAGGTCCGTGGTGTCGCACTGCGCCATCATGGTGGCGGCCGACGCGAAGCCGGACAGGCGGACGGCGGCCATGTCCGCCCGTACAGCTTCAGCCACCCATGCCGGGGCGGACGGGGAGACCAGTCTTGCCGCCCGTCGGGCCGCAAGAATTTCGGGACCGACGGCGGCCAGTTCCGGAACGCGAGCCAGCATGCGTTGCGCGGCGGTCCGGGTAATTCCCGAACCGCGGGTGCTGTCCGCCAGCACAATGGAACGCACTGCCTCAGGTGCTTGAGCGGCTATCCGGGTGGCGATCACGCCTCCCCATGACGTGCCGATCAGGTGGGCTGGGCCAACATTCAATGTGGCCAGGATGTCCAGCACCAAAGCAGGATGATCCAAGCCTTCCGGTGGAGCTGATGATTCGCCGTAACCGGGTGCATCCCAGCAAAACGTCTGATACCCGTGTGCGCTCAGCAACTGAGCCAGGGCACCACAGGAAGACGCGGCGCCTCCGATGCCGTGCATGAGGAAGACAGGAGCGCCCTCCCCGCGAATAACGAGGGAGACCCCGTGGACAGTTTTCCGGCGTTCGGCAACACTCGACGCTGTTTCGGTGGCTGGCGGCAACGAGTTGCTACGCATGGGCTTTTTCTGCGGCAGGAGTTCCCGGCATGGAGAAGTAGTCCTCACGTCCAGGGACCACCAGCGACTTGTACCCGCTATCCGGGATGCCGGCCATGGCGCTTCGGACCGCTGTAGTGGGCGGACCTGCAGTTCCCCACTGGTCGGACAGTTCCGGCGTGCGCTCCCAGGTGCGGCACAACCAACTGTCCTCGTCCACTTGGGCTACTTCGGAGGTATATTCGCAAACCAAGCCAGAGGGGTCCGTGAAATACGAAAATGTGTTGTCACCCGGACCGTGACGGCCTGGCCCCCACTGGGGCGCGATGTTGTGGCGCTTAAGGTTGCCGATCCCGCGCATGAAGTGATCAATGCTCTGCATCTCGTAGGCCACATGATTGACCGAGGTCCAGGGAGCCTGGTTGAACGCGATGGCATGGTGCTCGCTGTTGCACCGCAGGAACGCCATCTGGTGCTCGGACCAATCTGAAATCCGCATCCCCAGTACCTGCGTATAAAAGGCCGTTGCGCGGTCAATATCCACAGTATTGAGCACCACGTGGGCGATCTTGCGTGGCAGGGCCCGCCGACCTGCGGGCTCCTGGCTGACAACCGCGTGGACGTCGGCGGAAAGTTCCACCAGCCTGCCTTCGGGGTCCACCAACTGGAGACCATAGCCGCCGGCAGCATCATCCAAAGGTCCGGGTTCACGGAAGAGCGGAATCCCCAGGACGGTGAGTCTGGTGGCTGCACGGTCAACGTCCTGCGGCGTGGCCAGGGCGAAAGAGACCCCGCCCAAGGCATTCTGCTCGCCCTTTTCCAACCTCAGGATGTGATGTTCGGAACCGGTTCCGCGGAGCCAGAACTTGTCCGTGTCCTCCTCCACAGTGGAAAGGCCCCAGACTTCATGGTAGAAATCCTTGGCTGGCCGGGTATCGGGCACTTTCAGGGACACAGAACGCAGGGACCGCAGATTGCAGACAGGCTCTGCTGAGAAATAGTTCATGGGAATCAACCTTCAGTCGAGTGATGTTCGTACTAGAGATCCAAAATCAGGTCCCGGGACCGGCAACGTGAGACGCAAACAAACATTGATTTGTTCTCGGCCCGCTCGGCCGGGGAAAGCAGGAAATCACGGTGCTCAACGTCCCCGTCGATGACTCCGGTTTCACAGGTCCCGCAGATGCCTTCTGCGCATGAGCTGGGAACGTTGATACCGGCGTCGTTCAGTGCCTCAAGGACCGAAACGTCGGGCCCAACGGCGATCCGCTGACCAGTGCTGTGGCAGATGACGTCGAAACCTGTCTGGTCGAGTTCCGGTCCGGGCACGATGTCCGGTGCTTTGAACCGCTCAATTCTCAATTGCGAGTCGTCCGCCATGGCGCCGGCTACAGCCTGCATCAATGATTCCGGGCCGCAGGCATACACCAGGGCTTCAGGCGGGAGCGAGCCGACCGCTTTGGAGAGATCCGCGAATTTGCCGTCGGCTTCGTCGGCAGCGTGGATACTTATCCGGTGCCGGGGCAGGCCTGAAACCTCCGATAGGAAGGCCATGGTTGAACGTGAGCGGCCGGTATACAGCAGGGACCAGTCAGCTCCGACTGATTCCAACCGCCGAACCATGGAAATAATCGGGGTGATGCCAATACCGCCAGCTACCAGTGCATAGCGTTCGGCATGGTCAAGCTGGAAGTTGTTGCGCGGACCCTCAACCTTGATGAGCGTTCCCACGGGGAGCTCGTCGTGGATCAGCCTGCTCCCACCGCGGGAATCAGGGGTTCGCAGCACGGCCACAGTCCAGCTGGTGGAGTCTTGCGGGTCCGAACACAAGGAGTATTCGCGAATGAGCCCATTGGGCAGGTGCAGGCTCAGGTGGGCGCCGGGAAGCCACCGCGGGAGCGCCGCCCCGGCAGGATCAACAAACATCATCCGTATGACGCCGTCGGCTTCCCAGGTTTTCTGCTGCACCCTGAGTGTCAATATTTTCGGTTCGGGGACATCAAGGGTCACCGCCGCACGGTTCTGAATTTCCACGCTCATTGGTCCTCATTTCCTCCGGTGCGCGATTGCTTCGATTTCCACCGTGGCGCCATAGGGCAGGGCAGCGACCTCCACAAACGAACGTGCCGGACGCGGCTCCTCGAACAGCTGCTCATAGTGACTGTTGGCTTCGTCCCGCAGCGTCACGTCCGTGACGAAATAGGTGGTCTTGATGACGTCAGCCAAGGACATGCCGACTGATTCCAGTCGTTCGGCGAGCCTCGCGGCTGCGGCAACCAGTGCTTCAGAGCGGCCGGGTACGGCAATACCACTTTCATCCACAGACAATGCGCCGGAGATAAAGCCGAATCCCCCGGCCACAAAGGCGGGGCTGTAGGGGTGAGCATTCATTGACGTACCTTTCGAAAGCAAGATGGTGACAGCCTGTCCGGCTTAGTTGCCGGCCCATGGGATGGATGCACCCGAGAGGTCGATGTAGATGCTCTTCTGGTGCATATAGGATCGGATGCCGTCCCGGCCCTTTTCGGTGCCCAGACCGCTTTCCTTAAGCCCGCTGAACGGGGTGGAGATACTGAATTGCTTGTAGGTGTTGACCCAGACGGTGCCGGCCGAAACAGCCCTCGCTGTGCGCCAGGCCAGGCGGTAGTCAGCGGTCCAGATTCCGCAGGCCAAACCAAAGACACTGTCGTTCGCCTGAAGGATGAGATCCGCTTCATCCTCAAACGGCAGGATCACGGCCACCGGCCCGAAGATTTCCTCCTGGCAAATGACGTCCGAGTTGCTCACACCGGCAATGATGGTGGGCTCGTAAAACGCGCCGGACTGAAGCCTGGGCTCCTTGGGCACGGCGCCACCGCAGAGGATCTGCGCACCAGCCAGCCTCGCGTCTTCAACCATCCTGGCCACGGCGTCCCGGTGGGCAAGGGCAACCAATGGCCCAACTTGAGTGCTTGCGTCCGTTCCCGGTCCGATTCGCAGGGCTTCGGCACCTTTGACCAGTCTTTCGACGACGGCGTCGTAGACCGATCGCTGAATGAAGACGCGCGAGCCGGCAATGCAGCTCTGACCACTCGATGAGAAGATGCCATAAAGCACGCCGGCCACAGCCTGGTCCAGGTCAGCATCAGCAAAAATTATGGTGGGAGATTTCCCGCCCAGTTCCAAGGTAATCGGCATGATTTTCTCCGCCGCAATATGGCCCAGTTGGCGTCCCGTGGAAGTGCCACCCGTGAAGGAAATCTTGCCAATGTCAGGGTGCCGGGCAATCGCATCGCCAATGACGCGGCCGGGGCCTGGAAGGACAGAAAGCAGGCCTGCCGGAAGTCCCGCCTGCTCACAAATTCGTGCCAACAGGAGCGAAACCCAGGGAGCCCAGACGGGTGGCTTCACCAGGACTGCGTTTCCTGCGGCGAGCGCCGGAGCCACTTTTTGGGCGTCGCTGGCAATCGGCGAATTCCATGGCGTGATGGCTCCTACCACGCCTATCGCCTCGTAAGTGGACATGCTGAGGTAGTTCCCGCGAGGGGACGTCAGCGCGTCCTCCATGGTTTCCAGAGCGGAAGCGGTGAAGCGGAAGGTGGCTGCCGCGCTCATGGCGAGCGCCTTGGTTTCAACGAGGGTCTTACCTGTATCCAGCGTCTGCAGTTCGGCAATGCGGTCAGCGTTGGCCTCAATCGCCGAGCTGATGCGGTGCAGCACAGTGGCACGTTCGTGAGGGAGTTTTTTCGCCCATCCGGACTCTTCCACGGCTTTCAGGCCAGCAGCTACCGCGGCGTCCACATCCGCCGTCGTTGCTCCATGGAGGGTGGCGAATACCTCTGAGTTAGCGGGATTCACGGATTCGATCAGTGCGCCGCTGCCTCGGGTCCACACGCCGCCCACATAAATTTCATCCCGCGTATCCAGGCTGTCCGTACTCATCATCGGCTTCCGTTCATCTCTCTGTCATTCCCACGGCGTCAATTCATGCGTGCCGCCCAAGGGCGGCGTGTACCAATCCTGTGAACTACGTCATACAAAAAGAATATCAGTAGTAAGATACTTTCTGTCAAGATATTTAGGTTCAAAGTTAATTTGGTTTTGGACCTGCATGCTCCAGCGCATCTCTGTGGATCGGCTCGCTGGTGTGCGCCAAGGGCAGGCCTGAGCTCTGGTTCTTGGCAGCGATGATCTCCGCCATGATGGAAACCGCGGTTTCAGCAGGAGTGGAAGCGGAAAGGCCCAAACCGATGGGCGAGCGGAGAGGTGCCACCGACCGATCGGTGTGGCCCAAGCCAATCAGCCGCTCCCGGCGGTCACTGGCAGTTCGGCGTGAACCCATCGCGCCGATGTACGCAAAACCGTGCCTTAGGGCTACATCAAGGACCGGAACATCGAACTTGGCATCATGGGTCAACACACAGATAGCGGCATCAGGGGCGAGCCTTCCCAGAGCGATCTCTTCCCGCAGGTAGCGCGCCGGTTGATCGACCACGATCTCATGGGCTGAGGGAATTCGCTCGGCTGTCGCGAACACAGATCGGGCATCGCAAACAGTGACGTGAAAGCCAAGGAAAGCCCCCAACTCGGCCAGCGAGGCGGAGAAATCGATGGCCCCGAAGATCAGCAGCCTGCGGGCAGGACGGTAGACATCGATCAGCAAGGACAGCGGCCTTTCGGTACCCGTATCCGCCAGGAGAGTGACCGACGTCGTGGTTCCGGAGGCTATTGCCTCCCGGACTGCAACCCCGGCGGCGCGGACGGCGTCGGGAGCAAGTGCGGTTCCTTCAAACAGCTCTTCGACGTCCGCAGTTTGCAGCACCACTTCGGATCGACCCGCCAGGCCAGATACGCTGTCGAAAATGGTGACCATGGCGCAGGGCAGATTTTCACTCAGCGCCCTCTGCAGTGAAGCAAACTGTGCGCAAGAGCCCGGAGCGTACTTTTGGATGAAAATCTCAACGCTGCCACCGCACGTCAGCCCGATGCCGAAACCGTCGTCGTCTGAAATGCCAAATCGGTGAAGCTCCGGGACCCCGCTGGCGAGGACCCCGGCTGCTGCTTCGATCACACTTGCCTCAATGCATCCACCCGAAACGGAACCGACCGGCGACCCGTCTTCGGTGACAAGCATGGACGTTCCGACTGCCCGTGGCGCGGAGCCCTCCGTGCGGACCACCGTGGCCAAGGCGACATGTTGATCGCCCAGCAACAATTTCTCCAGCGTCTCCATCACCTCACGCATTTCCATCAGCCCCGCCTTGGCGCAAACGCGCGGCGCGGATGCCGTTGTAGACGCGTTCAGGCGTCATGGGCAACGATGTGAGCTGCGCCCCCGTGGCGTCAGCGATGGCTTGGGCAATCGCTGGAGCAATGGGCAGCATGCCTCCCTCGCCCATCCCCTTGGTCCCAAAGGGTCCGGCCCCATGGCCCTGTTCCTGGGTAATGGAGGAAAAGCGCCGGGGAATGTCCTCAGCCAAAGGCACCCGATAGAGGAGCGCCTCACCATTAAGCAGCTCCCCGTCGTCGTAACGCAGTTCCTCGAAGAGCGCCTGGGCCAATCCGAAGACCGCTGCGCCCTCGTCCTGGCCGCGGCAACCCAACTTGTTCACCACCTTGCCGGCGTCTCCACTGACCACCAGCTGCAAAAGCTCCACCCGGCCGGTCTCCGGATCAACCTCCACTTCGGCAGCTGCCCAACCGATCTCCCAAAAAATGCAGGGTGCTTCCAGGGGTGCGCTGCTGGAGTTACGGACCTTGTAGTAGCCGTCCGCCGTGAACTCGAATCCCGTTCCACCGAATCTGTCCATAATCAGCGGCGGGAGCTCATAGGTGATGCCTTCAGCATCGACGATGTGCCAGTTGTCCAAACGGATCGACTGCCGGTCCAGCATCAGGTGTTCGGCCGCCGTGTCCAGCACGGAACACTTCACTCGCTCTGCAGCCTGCAGGACGGCATGACCCATGACTGCGATTCCCGAAGAGGCGTTGGTGCCTTGGTCGAAGGGGGTATTGTCGGTGTCAATAGCGGCATACTTCACCCGCTTCGGATCGCATCCAAGCGTCTCCGCCACGATCTGGCACAGCGCCGAATGACCGCCCTGCCCCATTTCCACCAGGGCGCAATTCAGGAACACATCGCCGTTGGTGGTCACCTTGACCCGGGCTTGGGCAGGTTTGTTGACGCCACCACCATCTTTGATGCCGATGGCAACTCCCATGCCACGGTTACTTGAGCGCGTACGGTCGCGATAACCGATGGCGTCCGCCACCAGGTTCAGGCCATGTTTAAGGTCCGAATCGATGGGCGTTTCTCCGGGAACGAACTCCTCCCCCAATTCCTTGGCGTTCTTTAGTCGAAGCGCAAGGGGATCGAATCCCAGCCGCTCGGCGATCAGGTCAACTTGGCGCTCACTGGCCCAGGTGGCCTGGGTTGCGCCGAAACCACGGTAGGCGCCGGCAGGGACGGAGTTGGTGATCACCGCTTGGCAGACGGAATCAATACGCTTCCAGCGGTAGGCCCCGGGCATCCGATACCCCGCTTTCTCCGCCACCAGCGGACTGGCATCCGCATAAGCCCCACCGTTAAGCAGCACCCGCGACTGGCGCGCCATGAACTCACCGTCTGCCTTGAGCCCCGATTTGACCGTGAGGATGGCGTCATGCTGGCTCAGTGTCAGGAAGACTTCTTCTGTGCTCATGCAGTAACGCACCGGCCGCCCAGCCGACAACTGTGAGAGCCGGATGGCGATCGCCTCCGTTTTGGGGCCGTTCTTGGCACCAAATCCGCCGCCCAGGAGCGGGACGTTGACCCGAATGTCGTTTTCAGGGAGCCCAAAAACCCTCGCCAGTTCCTTGCGCATTGGGAAAGGGCTTTGAGTACTAGTCCACACTTCGATTTCGTTCGCTGTCGCCTCGGCAACCGTGGCAAAGGGCTCCAGGTGCATGTGGTTCATGCGGGAGAAGGTAAAGGTGTCCTCGAAGATGTAGTCGCAATCCGCCCAGACGCTCTCCTCTCCCGTTTCGTAGCGGAATTCGTAGCTCACGTTGTGGGCAGTGTGTGCCGCTCCTGAGGCTCCATCTCCGTACTCGGGATAGGCGGCGAAGGGTTGGTCGGGAAAAATGGCGGGCGCGGAAGGCTCCATCGCTGCCCTCACATCAAAGACAGCCGGCAGTTGCCCGTACTCAACACGGATCAAATCCAGTGCTGCGAAAGCGGTGCGTTCGTCCACGGCGGCCACTGCAGCGACGACGTCGCCAACATAGCGGACCGACTCTGTGGCCACAATCGGCTGGTCTTTGACGTAGGTGCCGTAGGAATGAAGTCCAGTGATTTCCTCGCGGGTGACCACGGCAGTGACTCCTGGCAGGGAGCGGGCTGCCGAAGCATCGATGCTCAGAATCCGGGCATGCGCGTGCGGGCTTCGCAAGACCTTAGCGTGAAGCATCCCGGGCTTCTCAATGTCCACCGTGTAGACGGCACGGCCGGTTACCTTCGCGGTACTGTCCAAGCGTGGACGGTCGCGTCCCACGATCGGCGCATCGTCCGGAGTGCACGGATTCACGAACCCGGTCATTCGAAAACCTGATCCTGCTGCTTGGCCGAGGCCAGTTCTGCGGCACGCTCCACGGATTCCAAGATCATCTCGTAGCCCGTACACCGGCAGGTGTTCGAACTGATCCACTCCCGGATCTGGTCCCGGTCCGGTTGCGGATTCTGCCGCAGCAGCCCCGTGGTCAACATCAGCATGCCGGACGTGCAGAAGCCGCATTGGAAGCCGCCACATTCCCTGAATGCCTGCTGCTGGGCACTCAACGTGCCGTCCTGGGCCGCCAAGCCCTCAACGGTTTCAACACGCGCACCGTAAACGTCGAAGGCAAACGTGGAACACGCAGCTACAGGAAGGTCATCAACCAAAACAGTGCAGGCACCGCAGACACTGCGCTCACACGACGCACGGACCCCCTGTTTACCGCAGCTGTTGCGGAGCAGGTCCAAGACCGTGGCACTCGTAGGGACACAATGCCGTTCCGGGCTTCCGTTCAGCTCGAACTCAACCTTGTGGGTGAATGTTTCCTCGCCTGATTCCGGTGATTCAAGGCTCATGGCTGGCTATCCTTTCCTTTGGTTACCGGTTGCTTCGGCAAGAAGCCGGCGGCAGAGAACGCCCACCAAGTGTCGGCGGTAGTCGATGGACCCCGCGTAGTCGCCCGCCTCGTCCGGGAGCTGAGCCGCCAGAACCCCGCCCACGGAGACCGGGTCAAGCTCGGTGATGTCAGTTGCCTCGGCAGTATGTGACAGGAGAAAAGGCTGCCGGTATTCACTGCCACAGACAGCAGAAACGGTGAGGCCGGCCACCGGCTCCTTTCGTACAGCGAGGGACACGGTGCTCACCGGGCGCATTGACCGCTCGTAGCCGAACCACAACAGGGACGCAGTGTCGACGGCGACGGCGGTCAGAATACCTACATTGCCAAGGTTTCGATCCCAGAGTGATGAGACGGGCAAAGATGCAACGTCACCGCCTTGAAACAGCATCTGCCCGCCCAATGCCGCCAGAATGACAGGCATTTCGTATCTATAGCGACGGGAAAGGAGATTGCCTCCGAGGGTGCCGCGATAGCGGATTCGAACTGTGGCAATTGATCCCCAGGCTGCTGCCAGGGCAGGCACAGTGGACAGTATTTCCGGGCTTCTGCTGCCTTCAGCGTGGCTCACCAAGGAACCAATGCGCAGAACCCCGGCATCAATGGATATTTCCCGCAATTCCTTGATTCGTTGCACGGAAATCAGAACCTCCGGCTCCAATCCCTCGCGGAATTGCGCCACCAGGTCCGAACAACCCGCCGCAATCACAGCCCCTGGATGCTGCCGGGTAAGAGCCACAGCTTCCGCAAGCGAATCAGGACGATGCAATCTAAAGGGTGGAAGGGCGGACTGGCTCTGGGCTATAAGCCCCGCCCCTAATTTCTGGCCTCGCATTGGTCAGCCTTCTTTCGCTTCGCCCGGTAGGGGCTTTCTGCCGCGGCACCTTCGCCTGGCAAAACCTTGAGTTCCATATCGACCAGCCGGGCGGCCCGCAACAGGCCGCCCGGCACGGTTACGGCCCGCACTATGCCGGGCGGTCGCCCTTCAGGGTGACCCGATGCATCAGTCGGTAGTGCGGGTGGTAGTCCCCCACCGCATAATGTTGGGTGGATCGGTTGTCCCAGATCACCAGGGAGTTCGGTTCCCAACGGAAACGAACCTGGTATTCCGGAGTCCTGGCGAGGTCGGTGAGCATGTTTCTCAGCGAGTCCCCCAGCTGGGTGGAAATGCCCGTGAGCCGGGTGGTGAACAACGCGTTGACGTAGACAAGCTTTCGGCCGGTTTCCGGATGCTTACGCACAACAGGGTGCGTCATGGGTGGATACTTCCGCCGGGTCTCCTCGTAGCGCGCCTCGCCGTCGGGACCTTGGCGAACAACTCCGGTGAGTTCCTTTTCCCAGTCGTGCACTCCCTCAAGCCCGTCAATGACGCTTTTCACGTTCTCCGGCAGAGCGTCGTACGCGGCGGTCATACTCGCCCAGAGCGTATCCCCGCCGCACGGCGGAATTTCCTGTGCGTGGAGGCAGGTAGCGGAATTCGGCGTTGCCTGCCAGGTCAAGTCCGAGTGCCAGACGTCCGTCCCTGCAGCCCGGCCACGCGACTCCAACACCTCAATGTGCGGATATTCGGGGAGGGAGGGGAAGAACGCACTTACTTCCTGGGGGTCGCCGAAAACCTTGGCGAATTCGATCTGATCATCCGGCGTGATGTGCTGGTCGCGGAGAAACAGTACTTGGTGTTCCAGGAAAGCTTCCCGTAATTCCTCCCGGCATTCCGGGGTGATCTCTTCACGTAGATCCAGTCCGTGGATATACGCCCCGATGGTGGGTGTTGCTCGTTCCAGCGTGAATGTTTTGACATGTTGATCGTTGCCGCTCATGGTAGTTCCTTCCTTTGTTGGCGTTTGATACAGCGGAGTGCTTTGTGTCACTCCGAATACGTGGATGCGGGGACCTCATCAACCCCGGTCGCATCGCTGCGTCTCCCAGCCCGCGATGCCTTCTTTCGTATGACCCGTCCAAGCAAAACAGCGCAAGTGATGGACACCGTTCCGGCGACGAAGACGTATAGCGAAGTTGAGACAGACGCATTAGTCGCAGCAAACAGGGCACCGGCAATAAGGGGTGCAATGGCGCTGCCGAAGAGATTGCCGAGCGTTGTAGCCAAGGACAGTCCGCTATAACGCACCTTTGCGTCAAAAGCGGTGGAGAAGTATGCCGGCGACAGCGCCCAGGGGATATAGACGGCCACCGTTGCCGCGACGTAGCACACGGCAATAAGGCCGTAAGTTCCTCCATCAAGGGCAAAGTACAGGGGGAAGGCAACGATGACGATGAGCGCAAGGCCCCACAAGTACACCCGCTGCCCGCCGAATTTGTCTGAGAGCGCACCGGCGATCGGGGTAACCACGAAGCCAATCGCAGAGGTGACGATCACCAGGACCAACATCGCCGTCGAATCCAGATCTCCGGACTTCCCTGCGTAAACAAAGTTGTACACGGTGATCAGGTAGAAGAAGATTCCCGGTGCCAGGCTGGCGCCGGCTACAAGGAACACTTGCTTGGGGTGTGTCCGAAGCACCTCGACTACAGGCAGACGCACAACGCCGTGGTCAGCCTTGACTCGATCGAACTCCGGGCTCTCCGCGACCTTCACACGAATAACCAGGCCAGTGATAACCAGTACAGCGCTGAGAAGGAACGGGACCCGCCACCCCCAGGCCATGAAGGCGTCCTCCGACATCGATTCCAGGGGTATGTACAAGGTCATGGCCAGGATCAGCCCGACTGCAACGCCTGCCTGCGGCCAGCTACCGAAGTAGCCTCGCTTGCCTTCGGGGGAATGTTCGGTAGCCATGAGCACTGCACCGCCCCACTCTCCCCCGAGTGCGAATCCTTGGGTCAGCCGCAGTACGACCAGCAGAATCGGAGCGAACACGCCTATCGAGTCGTATGTGGGCAGTAGTCCAATGGCTACAGTGGCAATGCCCATGATCAGTATGGTGAGGACCATCATCGGCTTCCGGCCTGCCCTGTCACCGAAGTGGCCGAAGACGATGGCCCCAATGGGACGGGCGACAAAACCAGCCGCGAAAGTCGAGAACGCAAGCAGGGTCCCGGTTGTCGGGTCGAAGTCAGGGAAGAAGAGCTGGTTGAAAACGAGCACCGCCGCGGTGCTGTAGATAAAGAAGTCGTACCACTCGATAGTCGTGCCGATGAGGCTCGCGAAGGCGACCTTCCTCGGAGAACTCGCGCCCGATGGTTGTGCGACCACTGCACTCATATTGTGCCTCCAGGTAATTTTGCGAACAGTCGGCCCCGCTATGCGTGGACCCTGGTGATCAGGGATGCCTAAGGCACCTGTCTCAGAATGAGCTTTGAAGTGATGCAGATTACATCAGTGGTCATTATCTTATTCCTGAGATGCTTTGTGCGCAAGATCTCATTCCTGATGGAATGTGGCGGAAAACTCAGACGGTCGGTGGACTCGAGGACGTACGATCCCTCATTGGTTCGTGGGAACCATGAGGCCTGTGGCAATCTGTTCGAGAATCCCTTGAATGCCTCGGATGTCCCGGAGGGACGGAGTGCGGACAACGCTGCTGATCACATGCAATGCCGCTTTCACCCGGGTCCTGACCACTTCCTGATCGGCCCCGGGGTAAACGTCCTGGACCAGCGAGGCGACATCGGTGACGTAGTCGCTCTGGGCCTCCAATAGGTTCCGCAACTCCCGTTCGGGAAGGTGCGGACGTTCGGACACAGCCAGTTGCAGGAATTCCGGGCTTCCCAGCGAGAAGGCAATGTATGAGGAAAGGATGCGTTCCAGCGCCTCGGCTGCATCAGCGGCTTCAGAGAGAGCCCGCGACATATCCATCCACCGCACTTCCTTGGCGCGATGCAGTGCCGCGGCAAGCATTTCCGCTTTGCTGTCGAAATGGCGGTAAATACTGGGACCCGCTACTCCAACCTCGGCGCCGATGTCGTCAAGGCTGACGGCGTCAAACCCGTACGCCGCGAACTGTCGGATTGAGGCTGCCAGCAAGGCCTCACGGCGGGTGCGCGGCAAGTCAATGGTCGCACTACGGTGATTCGTTGCCGCTTCAATCGGTGGCATGGGCATGACCAGTACTGTGCGCGCGAGCGTGGTCAGCTGGAATTCTTCGTCCGCACGCGAGAGCCGGTTGGGGTCCAGCGACACACTGATCATCGCCGCAAACATGGCCCATGCCCGCAGGTCCGCCTCGGGAGTGGGCAGCGCAGAGCTGCCGGACTGCAGTTTGCTGCTGATGGCGAACTTGATACCGCTGGCAATATCGAAGCGGGTGGCAGGCGGGAGATGGCGGGATTCACGCTCCCAGAGCACGCCGTTCTCCCGGTGTACCAGAATTGCCCGACCCAGCGCTGTGATCAACTGTTCGAGGTCGCCGTCGGGGGCCCGGGTAATGCTATCCAAAAAGGGCTGGAGGCTGGCCACCACTGCCTCGCGAAGAAGCTCGCCCTTGCCCGGAAAATGTCGGTAGAGGGCGGAGGGCTGCACTGCCATCGCCTTGGCCACATCGGTCATGCTGACCTGCGGGTATCCCTTCTCCACGAAGAGGTCACCTGCCGCAGCAAGTATCAGGGCGCGCCGGTTCCGCGGCCTGGTGCCGCGCTCCGGGGCGTTGGAGGACTTATTCATGTTCATAAGATTAGTCGCATTCACTTATTGCGCAATAGCCCGCTACGTGCCAAAGTTTAAGAACAACCTGCGGATCACTGAACTTCACTTACGCAAAAGCCATCTGACGCGAGACAGCGATGCCTCCCCCTGGTAGACACGTGAAGGTTCCTCCGCAACACAAGCAGCGGCCAAGAGTACGTCGCAGCCGATGCCGATTCACTTACGGGACACCAAGGTGGCTCGTAGACCAAGAGAAACAACGCAAGAACGAGACACCCCGATGGACAGGTTTTCCCGGGCGCTAGCGGCGCCCCTTCCGCGAATTTCCATCCCACGCGATAACTCAAAGCACCGTCCCAACCCAAAGTTCAGTGCAGTGACAAAGGAGTCCCACATGAAACGACGTGCAATAGTCGCTGTTGCCGCACTTTGCGGCTTCGCAGCTCTGACAGGCTGCAGCGGGAGTGACGCCCCCAATGCCTACGCTGTCAAGACGGACATTCCGACGGCAGCAGCAATGGACCCTGCAATCCTGGACGCCGCCGGCAAGGAAGGCTCGCTTTTGGTTTACGGCGAGGCGAATGAGGCGACCATGAAACCGGTTCTGGCTGCGTTCCAAACCCAGCACCCCGATATCAAGACCAGCTATATCAGCCTCGGCGGAACCGAGAGCTTCCAGCGCTACCTCAACGAGAAAGCCACTGGCGGAAAGACCGCGGATGTCATCGTCAGCCTGCAAGGCGCGAACTTCCTCGATCTGGTCAAGCGCGGCGACATCCAGGACTTCACACCCCCTGCCGCCGCGCCACTGCCCGACTTCGCGAAACTCGCCCCCGGGGTCTTCGCAATGGAACTCAACCCGGTCATGGCACTGATCAACACCACCCTCCTGCCCGAATCCGAACAACCCGATTCCCTTGAAGCCCTCGCCAAGATGTCGAGTGACCCCAAACTCACAGGCAGGATCGTCACCTATGACGGCACTACGGAGTTCGGTTACACGGTTAATCACGCCTACATAGCCAAGGCGGGCGAGGCCGGCTGGAACGTCCTGGATCAACTCGGAAAGAACACCAAGGTGGAAGCCAGTGCCGGGCCCATGTACAACAAACTCCTGCAGGGCGAGTACACCATGTCCTACTTCCAGTCCGGCGCTACCCGGCCGCTCCTCACCGGCGCTACCGCGAAGGTGCTGAATTACAAGTTCTTCAAGGACGGATCGCCCTTCATGCCCCGCGGTGCCGGAGCAACAACCGGGGGTAAGTCACCCAACGCGGCCAAAGTGTTCCTCAACTTCCTTATCGACAAGGCGGGCCAGACGGCCGGTTGCGCAGGCGGGTTCGCACCCTACCTGGATGGGGTGGACTGCCCGGTAAACCTCGCGAAGGTTACGGAGCAATTGGGTGCAGAGAACATCAACATCGCCACATGGGATGAGGCCTTGGTGAACGATGCACCGGCCTTCAAGAACCGCTGGAAAGAAGCATTCGGGCGATGAGCAGCTCCACCCTAACAGACCCCAAGGCCCCGCCCCCGCCGCCGGGTGTTGGAAACATCAAGCGGGCATGGTTGCCGGAGAAAGTCATCCACTACGGTGTCTGGATCTTCGCAGTCCTGCTGATCCTCGGCCCGATCGTACCGATCGTCTGGTCATCACTCTGGTCCACCCCGCTATACGAGGGCGGCGGCAGCGGTACCCTGGACAACTTCCGTAAGCTGGCGACCGATCCACTTTGGTGGTCAGCGGTCGCCAACAGCCTGCAGTTCGCCGTCTTCGCCACCATCGGCTCAGTTCTGGTTGGAACCACAGTGGCCTTGTTGGTTGCCCGCACCGACCTTCCGCTGCGGCGGCTCTATTCAGCCCTGATCGTCCTGCCCTTGGTCCTGCCTGGACTGGTGCTCATCGTCGGGTGGCAGTCAATGTGGTCGAAAAACGGATATGCCACACATCTGCTGGAACAGTACACGCCGTTCACTGTCCCCTTTGACCTCTACAGTGTTGCGGGAATGGTGGTCATGGGTACGGTCCTTGGCTCGCCTGTGGTCTACCTCTTTGCCCGGGGGACGCTGTCCTCAGGCGATTCGACACTCGAGGAAGCGGCCCGTTGCGCGGGTGCCGGCCCCCTCCGCGCCTTGCTCTCGGTGACTCTGCCGTTGCTGCGCCCGGCATTACTCAACTCCGGGCTGCTGGTCTTCGCTTTGGCGCTGGAAACACTGGGCATTCCCCTCATCCTAGGTACTTCCAAAAACATCGACATGATGTCCACCTACCTGTACCGGCAGTGGACCGGAAGCGCCGACGGCGGTGGAGGAGTCCTGCCTGCAGGAGCCGTTATGTTGTTGCTCGCCGTCACTTTGCTGCTGTTGCTGCGCAACCGCCTGGCCGGCGACCTCGCCCGCTTCACCACAACCGGCGGCAAATCATCCAGACCGGCAAACGTCGTCAAATTAGGCCCCTTCGGCTGGCTGCTGTCCGCCGGCGTCGGAATTGTTCTGGGTTGTGCAACCCTGGTGCCGCTCAGCGGCGTGGTTCTCGCCTCGTTCACCGCTGTTCTGACCCCGGCGATCAACCCGTTCAGCCTGCTCACACTTGACCATTTCTCGGCGATCTTGACCAACCCGCTCTACACCGGAGCCATTGGCAACAGCTTGCTGATTGCCACCGTCGGCGCCGCCATCGCGACCGCCTGCATCGCCGTCATCGCCTTGGTTGCCCACCGTTCCAGCTTTCGGTTCCGCGGATCCTTGGAGCACATCGTGCTTTATCCCCGGGCCGTCCCAGGCCTGATCACCGGTATGGCCTTCTTCTGGACGTTTGCAATCCTGGACCAGTCCGGAACTTTCAGAGCCACACTTTGGGCGGTGGGAATCGCTTTCGGGGTCCGGGCACTCGCCATGGGTTACGCCGCGTTCTACCCGTCACTTGCCGCGCTGGGTGCGGACCTGGACCGCGCAGCGCGCTCGGCCGGGGCAGATTGGTGGACGGCGATGCGCACCATCATCCTCAGCCTCCTGAGGCCAGCCATGGGCATCTCATACGTCCTGCTGTTTGTAGCAATGCTCAATGAAGCCGACGCCGCAGTTTTCCTGGTGACCCCTGAAACCCAGGTTTTGGGGCTGGCCATGCTTCAGATCGCGGCAAATGGCCTCGGCGGCACCGTCGCGGCCCTCGGAGTCATCCAACTCGTCATCACCGCAGCTGTCCTGGGCGCAGGACGCATTCTGTTTGGAGTTCGCCCTAATGTCTGATCTGGTCATCACCAATCTCACCAAGAAGTTTGGCCGTCTGACGGTCCTGGACAACGTTTCGGTGACAGCCACCGACGGACAGATACTGACGTTGCTTGGGCCAAGCGGCTGCGGCAAATCCACAACGCTCTGGTCCATCGCAGGACTGCTCAAGCCGGACGGCGGCAGCATTATTGTGGGCGACCAGACCTTGTTCAACCACGATTCCTCCGCCTTCCTGCCGCCGGAACGCCGCGACTGCGGCGTGGTTTTCCAGTCGTATGCCGTGTGGCCGCACATGAAGGTCCGCGACAACGTGGGCTATCCGCTGCGACTGCGACGCTACAAGCCCGAGGCACTACGCAGACGCGTCGATGAAGTGCTCGAGCTGGTTGACCTCTCTGATCAGGCAGACCGCTATCCGCATCAGCTCTCCGGCGGTCAGCAACAACGAGTGGCGCTGGCGCGAGCCTTGGCATTCCCTCCGCGCTTGCTGCTCCTGGACGAGCCGTTTTCCAATCTTGATGCCAAGCTGCGGGAACGTACCCGCGATTGGTTGCTTCAGTTGCAACGCAAGATTGGCGTCACCACCGTTTTTGTGACCCACGATCAAGACGAAGCCCTGGCAATGAGCGACAGGATTGCGGTCATGTCTGCCGGAACCGTCCGCCAGATTGGTACGCCGGAGCAGATCTACAACGATCCTGCCGATCTCTTTGTTGCTGATTTTGTTGGCACCAGCAACTTGCTGGAGGGAACAGTGATTGGCCGCTCAAAGGGGATCCTGACGATCAAGATCGACGGGTTGGACCAAGCGATCCACGTACCGTCCTCGATTGACTCCGACGGCGTGGTGGTTGCCGTACGGCCGGAAGCGCTGGCGTTGTTGCCTGACGATGCGTCGTCTGATGCCTTTGAAATGACCGTCAATGGACCCGTCCTTGAGAGGTCGTATCACGGCCATCACTTCCGGTACAGGGTGGGCGTCGGCGAGCAGTCCTTGGTGGTCGAAACCCGTGAGCGCACGGATTCCTCCCATGTGCGCGTGGGCATTCCTCGCGACGGCTACAAGTTGTTCCAGCCACGCACAGGCTCGGCACCCAAGGCCGCACAGTGATTCCCGTCGGATCAAGCTACCCCATCAGAATCGACCTGTTCAGCGACACTATTACCCGGCCAACGAAAGCTATGCGCCAAGCCATGGCCAACGCCGAAGTTGGGGACGAACAAAAGGGTGAGGACCCCTCCACCAACGAACTGGTTGCCCTGACACGGGAGCTCCTGGGCAAGGAGGAAGCTGTCTTCCTGCCATCAGGGACGATGTGCAACCAGATCTCCTATGCGCTGCACTGCCGGCCCGGCGACGCGATTCTTGTTGACGAGACCGCGCATTCGCTGTGCCATGAGGAAACCGGGGCGCCCGCCCTGGCCGGTGCACTGTACAGGCCGATCAAAGCAGACCATGGCGTGTTCTCTGCTGCCCAGCTTGAAGCGGCGCTCCGCCCTGAGGGCAGGTCATTCGCCCGAAACGCGGTGCTCTCAATAGAGCAGCCATCCAACCTCGGAGGCGGCACGTGCTGGTCGCTGGAGGGGATCACGTCAGTGACGAATGTGGCGCGGGCTCACCAGATCAAAACCCACATGGATGGCGCGCGGCTGCTCAATGCGGTGGTGTCCACGGGCGTATCTGCCCACGATTTTTGTGCCCCGTTCGACTCAGTCTGGCTGGACCTCAGCAAAGGACTGGGCGCCCCCATAGGAGCAGTGCTGGCCGGCGACGCTGATTTCATCAGTGAGGCCTGGCGGCTCAAGCAACGGTGGGGCGGCTCCATGCGTCAATCAGGCATTGTGGCGGCAGCGGGCACATTTGCTCTCCGCAACAACGTGGACAGGCTCGCAGATGACCATGGGAATGCCCGGTTGCTGGCTGAATTGCTTGCCGTCCACCCGCACATTTCGATCGATCCCCTAACAGTTCAGACAAATATTGTCCTCTTCGACCTCGTCGACTTCCCAGTTACCGCGGCGTTCCTGGTGGATCGCCTGCTGCAGAAGAGCGGCATCCGGATGGGCGCTTTTGGCCCATCCACGATTCGTGCCGTCACCCATCTGGACGTTGGCACGGAAGACGTACGCCTCGCAGCTGACGCGCTCAGGGAATTGCTGGACGAAACCTACTCGATGCACGTAAGCACAAGGAGCAACTAACATGACCATCACCTTTGATGTGACGGACCGTCCCGTACCGTACAGCGTCAGCCGCGCAGCCCGGACAGCCGACGACGTCACCGTGCTGCTCAATGCACGGGTTGTTGATCCCGAGTCGGGCACGTCCGGTTCCCTCAGCGATGTGTGGCTACAGGCAGGGCAGATCTCCCGTATTGTTCCTGCCGGCAGTGAACCGGGCACGGGCAGCGTCCTGGACCTTAAGGGCAGGTTCGTGGCTCCCGGGCTGATGGATGCCCATGTTCATCTGGCCTTCGATGGTGGTGATGACCCGAAGGGAACCTATCAGGGCAGCAGCGATGACGAAATCGTTGCGCAGGTTGTGGCGAATGCGCGGATTGCGCTTCGTGCCGGAATAACCACAGTGCGGGACTGCGGGACACCCAGGCACCTGCTTGCTCCCATGAGGGCAGCCCTGGGCATGGTGTCCGATGTCCCCACCGTGATTCATTGCGGTGCGCCGATCTGCCGCGTGGGCGGCCACGGTCACGACATGGGCGGAGAGGTACGCACCCGTGAGGACATCGAGACCATCATCGCCGAACAGCACGCGGCCGGCGCCACCTGGATCAAGCTCATGGCGAGCGGCGGCGGATTTACTCCCGGAACCAGTCCAAGCGTCTTCGAATTCGACCCCATCCTGCTCCGTGAGGCGGTGGTCATCGCCGGCTCCTACGGCATGAGGACTGCAGCCCATGCCCACGCCAGTTCTTCGATGGAAGCGTGTATCGAGGCAGGCGTGCACTCCTTGGAACATGCCTCGATGCTGGGGCCGGACGAGCAGTGCGCTCCCGATCGCGAGCTATTGCGCAGGGCGGCCGATGCCGGGATCCACATTGTGCCCACCGTCATTTCAGCGGACATCGTTTCCCGGCAGCTGCGAGAGGGCCACCCAGTACTATCCAACCCCCAGGACCGCAACGTGGTGGCCCGGTTGGAATCGCGGTTTACCAACGTGACCGAGTTCCTCCGCTCCGGTGTGTCAATCGTGGCAGGAACGGACGCAGGCCCTGCCCACGTCACCTTTGATCTCCTTGCCCGCGAGTTGGAACGCTATGTCGACGCCGGACTGGCAGCACAGCATGCGCTGAAGTCTGCCACGTGTGAAGCCGCGGACATGCTCGGGGTGGAGACGCACGTGGGTCGCATCCGTCCCGGGCTGTGGGCCGACCTCATCGTCACGGCGGCGGACCCCATGCAGGACATCAGCACTCTCGCAACGCCGGTTGGAGTCCTCAAGCGCGGACTACTGATCGCCCAATAACTACTCGCACCCCCATGACCACCAACACCCCCTTTAAGGCATCCAATGAACCTGACCCCAGTCAGCGATGACCTGGCGGCGAAAACCGCCAAGACCTCCGACGATCCCCAACTGGACGCACTTGCTATGATCGAACGCCGAGTCCTCTGGCTTGCGACATCCATCATCCACCACGCAAACAAGGTCCGGCCCAACACATCCGGCATCAAGGTGGGCGGGCACCAGGCCTCGAGTGCCTCCATTGCCACGATCATGACATCCCTCTGGTTCGGGCAGCTTCGCGCAGAGGACCGCGTCTCGGTCAAGCCTCATGCCTCGCCGGTGCTCCACAGCATCAACTATCTGTTGGGCAGCTTGGATGAAAAGTACCTCACAACGCTGCGTGAGTTCGGCGGGCTGCAGAGCTACCCCAGCCGTTCCAAGGATCCGGATCCCGTTGACTACTCCACCGGATCTGTCGGCATCGGCGCCACCGCGCCCATTTGGGGTGCCATTTCGCGGCGATACATAGAGACCGTGAGCGGCACACCGAACCGCGGTCGCCAGTACTCGCTCGTCGGCGACGCCGAACTGGACGAGGGCGCCGTCTGGGAGGCCGTGCTGGACTCGAACGTTGCGGATCTTGGCGAGATCGTCTGGATCGTAGACCTGAACAGGCAGTCCCTTGACCGGGTGGTGCCAAACATTGCCGCGGGCAAGATTGAGCGCCTCTTCGAGGCCGCTGGTTGGCAGGTGATCACCGTGCGTTTCGGCCATCTTTTGGAAAGTCTCATGGCCATGCCTGGAGGCGATGCACTCCGGAAACGCATTGTTGACATGTCAAATCCCGAATACCAGCGGCTTCTGCGCTGCTCCGCCGAGGAGCTGCGCCGCAGGCTCCCGGGTGAGGGCGCCGAGGGTGCGGCAATCGCGGAACTTATTGCCGGCGTCGAGGACCAGATCCTGACCCGGGCCATCAGGAACCTGGGCGGGCACGACCTTGCCGCGTTGCGCGAGGCCTACGCGCAGATCGATGACACCCGCCCCACCGTCATCATCGCCTACACCGTCAAGGGCAACGGGCTGCCCACCGAAGGGCACCCGCAGAACCATTCCTCGCTGCTGACCATCGATCAGTACCGCCAACTCGCCCACAAGATGGGCGAGAACCCCGACGTGCCTTGGACGCGGTTCGAGCCCGCAAGCGCCGAAGGGCAACTGGTGGGAATTACGGCCGAAACCCTTCAGCGCTCCGCGCAGCCTACTGTCGCCCCGCCCCCAGTACCGGCAGATTTCGGCAGGACGCCCTCGGGCACGGCAACCACACAGGCGGCTCTGGGCCGTACCCTGCTGGACGTTACCCGTGCGGCGCCCGAAGTGGCCCGCCGATTGGTCACCGTTAGCCCCGACGTGAGTTCCAGCACCAACCTCGCGGGCTGGCTGAACAAGGTGGGCGTCTGGTCAGTGGAAGAGCGCCAGAACTGGTTCAGCGACGATACCGAGACGGTCATGCACTGGCGTGAAAAGCCCACAGGGCAGCACATCGAACTCGGCATAGCCGAGGTCAACCTTGTCAGCCTCCTGGGCGAGCTTGGCGCAACCTGGAGCCGTTGGGGCCAGCCGTTGTTCCCGATCAGCGTGCTCTATGACCCATTCGTAGAGCGGGCCTTGGAACCATGGTCCTACGGCATCTACGCCGGCGGCCAGTCGATCCTGGTAGGCACGCCGTCGGGCGTCACGCTCGCACCCGAAGGCGGCGCACACCAGTCCATCAAGACGCCGTCCATCGGCCTGGAACAGCCCGGCTGCACCAGTTACGAACCGGCCTTCGCCATCGACGTCGAGTGGACGCTGCTCGCCTCCATGTCCCAACTCGGACGACCGGACGGAAAATCGGCCTACCTGCGGCTCTCCACAAAACCGGTCGACCAACAACTGGCCGCCGTCCCGGAAGATCCCGCCGCCCGTGAGCGTCGCCGTCGCCAAGTAGTGGCCGGCGGCTACATGCTGCGCGCGGCCGCGACACCGACCGCCACGCTCGTCGCCATGGGCGCATTGGTCCCCGAAGCGCTGGCGGCCTCCGAGCGCCTCGCCGCGCAAGGCACTCCCGTGGACGTCGTATGCGTCACCAGCCCCGGCCTGCTCTACGACGCCCTGCAAGGCCGCAACGGACAAAACTCGGACGCACCGTCCTGGATCCTGGACCAGATCCTGCCCTCCGAGCGCGCCTTCCCCATGGTCACCGTGCTGGACGGTCACCCCCACACACTCGCGTTCCTCGCCAACGTGCACCAAGTCAGAAGCCGCAATCTCGGCGTCGACACCTTCGGCCAGGCGGGCGGCATGGACGACGTCTACCGCTACCACGGAATCGACACCGACAGCATCGTCCGCGCTGTCCTGGACCTGGTCCAATGACAGCCACGGCAACGGCGACAGAGACTGTAAGTGATGCTGATCTTGTCTTAAGGGTTCGGTCGGGGGATCAGGGGGCTTTTGCGAGTCTTTTTGACCGGCACCGGGATATGGCGCGGTATGTCGCGGCCGGGCAGGTGGATAACAGGGCCGATATTGAGGACATCGTTTCGGAGGCTTTTGTTTCGATTCACCGGGCCCTGATGGGTGGCAAGGGTCCTGATACTTTCTTTCGGGCGTATCTGCTGACGGCGGTGCGGCGGATCGCGCAGGCACAGAACCGGATGGCGGCCCGTAGCCTGCCGGTTTCGGACAGTTTTGTGCTGGATCAGGTGGAGGATCCTGAGGACCCGGCCGTTGTCGGGTTTGAGTCCAGCACGGTGGCGGCCGCGTTCAAATCCCTGCCTGAGCGTTGGCAGGAAGTGCTGTGGTACGTGGACATTGAGGGAATGAAACCGGCCGCGGCATCGGGAGTATTGGGGATCACCCCGAACGGGGTGTCGTCGTTGGCGATCCGGGCCCGTGAAGGCCTGCGGCAAGCGTATTTGCAGGGCCACATCAAAGACTCAACCTCCAAGGAATGCGAAGGGTATCCGGACCAGCTGGGGGCCTTCTCGCGGAATGGACTGAGCCGGCGGGCCCACGAAAAAGTCCAGACCCATCTGGAATCCTGCTCAAAATGCACTGCCCTGCTCCTGGACCTCAATGACGTGCAGTCCGCCATGAGGGCCATCATCTTCCCCCTGATCGCGGGAGTGGCCCTGACCTCGGCTGCCCCTGGAATCGCGGGTACCACGTCGGGTGTCGGCAGCGCGCCTGCTCCCAAGTCCATTGCCGCGATGGTGAAAGTCGGGGCAGCGGGTTTAGCCGGGGCAGCCGTTATTGTGGGCGCCAGCATAGCTTTGGCAGCAACCGGAACCAACAACCCCGGCACACCGCAGGCGGGTGAGGTACCGACGTCCACCTCCACCCACAACAACCAGAACACAAAGTCCCCACTCACCGGCACCCATCCGGCCCCGACCGCACCAACGAATCAGCCTTCGAGCGCCTCCGGCCCCGGGCGAGAAGAACCTCCCGCGGTTCGTAAAGAACTGCCCGCCCAGAACGGCGTCCAACGCAGCCCCGCGGGCTTTCCCGCGCTGCCACACCGTCAGGTCGCTTTGCCTGTCCCGCCCCCGGCCGCTCCGCCAAAGACCCCGGGAGTCCTGCCACCGGTACCCGGGACGGGCACCACATCGGACCCAGCACCCCCAACACAGAGCCCCACCCCGACGCAGGGCCCCACCCCGACGCCGAGCCCGACCATAGCGCCAGAGGTCACGGCCACCGTCACCACAAGGGCGGGCTCAGGCGCAGCCGATGTCCAGGCCACGATCACCTTCACCATTTCCGGCCAAACAGCCACCGAAGCCGCTGAAGTGATCTTCTCCGTATCCGAAGGGGCAAGCCTGATCCCGGGAACACTCATCCAACCTGAAGGTTGGTCCTGCTCAGCACATAACGATGGCCCAAAAGAAGTCCGCTGCACGAGCACAGCGGTAGACCCCGGGAACCTCCACTTCACGGTGGGTATCGCCCGAAAAGACCCAACGTCCCAGACCACCCTCAACTACCGATTCATGGGGACCGGGCTCCCAGCAACTGCCTTCTCCAACACATTCTGAGCCCTCGTCAGGTGCGTGGGCGGTTTCTGTTCCGCGAATGTGGGGGGCCGAGGCGAGCCAAGGTCTGACGTGCTCAGTGCATGAAGCCGCTGCCGTCCCAGTCGCGGTCGTATTTGCCGCAGCGTGTGCAGCGCCTGTACCGGCCGCTGCCATCTTCCGCGGATTCCACGTGCCAGTGGTGATGGAGGTTCAGTTTGCACATGATCATCTGGAGCACGGCACTCTCCGTTCGAAGCACGCTGTCCCGCTAGGGCGCGTTTCATGCGTGTGGCTAAGTTTAGGCCGCACATCTTGGTGACAGGTAGTGGAATCCGGTACTGCCGGCGCTTTCATCCAGGTCCGTGAGCTGTATTCTCTATCTGAGCCACGTCTTGTTGGCCTTTTCAGGTTTGGAACTACGCCCTGCAGGTGCTGAACCATGGATGTTCCTGGGGGAACAATGAATCGATCCCGATCCGTGCGGCTCCTTGCCCGTCTGATGCCAGTGGGATTGGGGGTCACAGCCGTCGGTGCGGCGATGCTGCTGTCAGCTTGCACCATGGTTCCCCTGCCGGGAGCCCCCACTGCAACCACGCCACCTGCAAGCACGGCTCCGGTAGCGCGAAATACAGAAACCACGACGGCGGCATGGGAAGTACCGCTCGATGCCATCGGCCAACCTGTGGTGGCTGATGGCGTTGCCTTGGTCTACGCGTCGACTCCCACAGGTGTCAATGCCCATGCGTTCTCTGTTGCTGATGGGAAACAGCTCTGGACGCAGCCTGTTCACCCGGGGCTCGACGCGCCTTCTGTTCCCCTTGTACCTGTTGTCACCAGGACCGCTGCAGGGAAGAGCGCCGCCATCTTCCTGCAGGCTACGGCTCCGCCGCCCAACAACAGCGGCTACGAGTGGTGGACTGCCCCGGTGGCCTTTGACCTGAACACCGGCAAGGAGCTCTACCGCGGGAGGGCAGAACTAGTTAGTACACGTCCCTTTGCCTGCGACGGGTTGCAGGACATGTGCTTTATCGCCTTCGATGAAACGTCCGGGACAGTGGAACACTGGGTGGACTTGGAATCCGGCGACAATCTGTCCGGACTTGAAGTAAACCCGCTTACCGGCAACTTCCGGCCGGTCGGGAAAGAACTGTACTCGGTGCTAGCGGGCGGAGTTGAAACCCTGGCCCACGTCTCATACGGCGAGGTCCTGTGGGAAGTGGAAATTGAAAGCATTTTCGGGAAGGGCGCCACCACAGCCATGGGCTGGCACTTCACTTACTCGGAAAAATTGGATCTCTACGTCGGTTCCGTCGGCATTAACCCCACAAATTTTGCACCCGAGGAATTTACGGAACAAACCTTTTCACTGAACCTTCGCGAAACCACCAAAACGGTGGGTTTCCGGGCATCCAGCGGTCGGGTTCTTTGGACTGCTGATGGTTCACAGCTCGAATGCGCAAAGGCCGTGGGCACGGCTTCTTCCAAGCTGGAGGGCGGGACCGCTTTTCCTGTTCGGTGTGAGTACGTAGACGGCTCCATTGAATTTCCCGCAGGGAAATACGGGGGCGGACACTCAAAGGTGGTGGGCTACGATCCCATCACCGGCGAAGCCGCTTGGGAAAGCAAACCGGTGGAAGTTCACAGTTGGGAAACCACGGGCCTTATACCTTCAGCGGGCCACGGTGACTTTGTGATTGCTGGCACCTACTATTCGTCAGCACTGTTGGACGCCCGCACAGGCAAACCCAGTGGGGCAAGCTTCGACGATGCTTTTGTTTGCACGAAGGCCACCACCTATACCTTGCCGCCGAATGGCCCCAACAAGGATCAACCCGGCGGAGACATCGGCGCCGGCTCACTCATCGCATTTCCATGCCTCAAGAGCGGGTCCCCGGCCCCGGCATACACGTATGGTGCCCTCACTGACGTGAGCACTCCGGACCAAGATATGGCCGTCCTCTCCTTGGAAGGAAAAGTGGCCGGGTACAAGCTCCTCAAAGAATTTGTCTGATCCGGGGCGCGGACTGAGGAAGCTACCCCTTGAAAACGGGCGCCCGCTTCTCCTGGAAGGCACGGAAGCCTTCGGCGTAGTCGTCGGTCTTGCACAGCCGCGCCTGCTCCGTGTTTTCCTCCGCCATTGACGCCCAGAGGCCCAGGCGCTGGTCGCGAATGTGGGCCACGAGTTCTTTCGAAGCGTTGAAGGCACCGGTTGCACCGGAAGCAACCCGTTGCACGATCTCCCGGGTCACGGGCAGGAGGGAATCCGCCGGCATCGCACGACTGAACATCCCCTGTTCCACGGCTTCCGCGCCGGAAATGAGGTCGGCCGTGTAGATCAGGTCCAGCGTGCGGTGCATGCCCAGGCGCTCCGTGAAGTACCAGTGCCCGCCTGAGTCCAACGTGGCACCGAGCTTGGCAAAGGGTGAGCCGAACTTGGCGTTGTCCGCCACGTACACAACGTCCGTGGCCAACAGCAGCCCCAGCCCGACCCCCAAGCAAGCTCCGTGAGCGGCGGCAAACGTGGGCGCCGGGAATGCAGCCATTTTCTTCAGCAATGGCTCAACAAGTCCGCCGAGGTACGCCTGGGCATCGTCGGTTTCCGGTGTCACCCCCGAGATGTCGCGGCCCGCACAGAAGGCGCGGCCTTCTCCGCGAAGCAGCAGCGCCCGCACTTCACCGCGTGAGGCAGCGGCAGCAGCGTCGTCGTACGCTTTGTCCAGTTCGGCAAGCGCGTCCTCGTTGAGCGAGTTCAGCTTGTCCGGGTAATTGAGGACGATTTCGGCAATACCGTTGGCAATGGAGAGCTCGATCATGGGGGACTCCTTAGACGTCGAAGTCGACGGTAACTTCTTCGCTGGTGGGGTGGGACTGGCAGGTGAGGACGTAGCCCTTGTCCAGCTCGTCCTGCTCAAGGGCGTAGTTCTCATCCATGGTCACCGTACCGGTGACCAGTTTGGCGCGGCAGGTGCCGCAGACACCACCGGCGCACGCGAAGGGAACGTCCGGTCGGACGCGCAGCGCTGCGTTGAGGATGGACTCGCGTGCGTGGGTGGGGCTGGCGACGTCGCCTGTCAGACCATCGAGCGTGAAGGTGATCTTGTAGGTGTCTTGCGACTCGTCCTCCACAACGGGACGGCCGGCGTTGCCCTCGGGACGGTCCGGTCGGCCAGTAGTGAACAGCTCAAAGCGCACGTGCTCAGGCTCCACGCCGCGGGCAGCAAGGGTGTCACGGCACAGCTGGACCAGCTCGAACGGGCCGCACAGGAACCACTCGTCCACGTCCTCGGCACGGATGGCGCTGCTGAGCAGCGCCTGCAGCTTCTCCGAATCAATACGTCCGGTCATCAGCGGCGCGATCCGCTGCTCGCGGGACAACACGTGGTGCAGCGCCAGGCGCGACGGGTACTTATCCTTCAAGTCCGCCAACTCTTCCAGGAACATGACGTCCATGGCTGCTTTGTTGGCGTACACCAGGTCAAAGGTGGTCTCCGGGTTGGCGGCCAGCAGCGTGCGGGCAATCGCGATGACCGGCGTGATGCCCGAACCGGCGGCGATCGCCACGAAACTGCCGGGCTCCCCCGCCAACTCTTCCGGATGGTTCATGGAGTTCATGACGTTGTGCTGGACCGACGAGCCGTCCTTGCCGTGCCGCGAAATGAACGCACCTTGCGGGCTCATCACATCCAGGACATCCCCGACCTTCAGTTCGGCATTGGCCCACGTGGAGAACACCCCGCCCAGGTCCTTCTTGATGGCCACGCGGATCTCGCTGCTGCCGTCCTCGTAACTGCGCGGCTCTGCGCATATCGAGTAGCTGCGGCGAACCTCGTGCGGCTCACCCTTCTCATCCGGAAGCGTGGTGCGCAGAGCAACGTACTGGCCGGGCAGGTAGTCGTACTGCCCCGCCAGCTCGGCCGGAACAGCAAAGGTGACCTCAATGGCATCGTCCGTGAGGCGCCGGACTTCCGAGACGGCCAGGTTATGGAAAGACGCACGACGGCGGCTGGCCGTCTGGGTTTCGGTGGTCATGGAATTCCTTAGAGGACTTTGAAGTAGTCGAACGGTTCCTTGCAGTCCTGGCAGACGAACAACGCCTTGCAGGATGTGGAACCAAAGCGGGTGAGCTCCTTGGTGTTCAGCGACGAACACTGCGGGCATTTCACGGAGAGGCTCAGGCGGACGGGCCCGGAGTGGCCACCTGCGGCAGCCATGCCGCTTGGTGGTGCGATCCCATATTCCTCCAGCTTGGCCTTGCCGGATTCGGTCATCCAGTCGGTGGTCCACGCCGGAGACAACACCAGGTTCACGTGCACGCTCGCGTAACCCTCCTTTTCGAAGGCTGTCCGCAAGTCGTCACCAATGGCGTCCATCGCCGGGCAGCCCGAATACGTGGGCGTGATGGTGACCTCGACGGCGGCACTTGAGGCGCCGCCGTCGTGCTGGTCTGTTGATTCCATGACCCGCACCCCGCGGAGGATCCCCAGGTCCTCGATGGTGAGGACCGGGATCTCCGGGTCACACACCGTAGACGCAATGTCCCAAGCCCGCTGCTCTTCTGTCCGTGCAAGTGTTGCCATGCTGGTCACCAGCTCGCGCCCGGGTGTTCGCGGGCCAAGACCTGCATTTCAGCAAGGATGTAGCCCAGGAACTCGGAATGCTTGCCACGGCGGCCGCCGCCCAGAGCCTGCGGGACGTCGGGAATTTCCAGCTCGGCTTCGGCCATGATCTCGCCGGTGAGGCGATCGAACCCGGAGCGGAGGCTGGAAGGCTGAACGGCGACGCCGGCCTCGGCCAGACGCATGGTGAGCTCGTCGTCTTCGAAAAGTTCGTCCACATACGGCCACATGAGCTTGAAGCCATGGATGACGCGTGCCCGGGACTCATCGGTGCCGCCGGCCAAGCGAAGCACCCACTGCGCGCTGTGGTCGCGGTGGTAATCGACTTCCTTCACGGCCTTCGCGGAGATGGCCGCGACGGTGGCGTCCGTGGACTCCATGAGCTTGGTGTAGAGCTCGTACTGGTAGAAGCTCACGATGAACTGCCGGGCGATAGTCACCGCGAAGTCACCGTTGGGCTGCTCAAACAAGTGCGCGGAACGGAACTCGTGCTCGCGACGGAAGTATGCAAGGTCATCCTCGGACTTACCCCAGGCTGCGCCAGCGTAGGTCAGGAAGGAGCGCGCGTGGCCCAACTGGTCCAAGGCTATGTTGCCCAGGGCGATATCTTCCTCGAGCTCAGGAGCACGGGAAATCCAGTGGCCCAGGCGCTGTGCGAGGATCAGGCCGTCGTCGCCGATGCGCAGGGCGAACTCTGCAACATCCTCGGTGGGCTTGACCTGGCCTCTCTGGATTTCGAGGGCGATGTCCTCCGGACGCAACGCGTTGCCGGGCGTGATGCGGGTGGCGCTGGCCGAACCGTCGCCGGAAGCGCCGGCTCCGTGGACCCCAACGGAGATGTCGCCGTGGCCTTCGATGGCGAAGTCGGAATCTTTAGTATTCACAGGTGCTTCACGCCTTCGCTCTTGGTGTAGTACGTGGCGTGGCGGTAATCCTTGCCCTGCGGAGACTCGAAGAAGGAACCCTTGGAATCCGGATCGCTGGAAGAAATCGCCTCGGCCGGGACAACCCAAATGGAGACGCCTTCGTTGCGGCGGGTATACAGGTCGCGGGCGTTCCGGAGGGCCATGGCCGCATCCGGTGCGTGCAAAGAACCGGCGTGCACGTGGGACAGGCCGCGGCTCGAGCGGACGAAGACCTCCCAAAGGGACCAGGGAGTTTCTTCCTTGGCGCCATGCGAGGTGACGTCCGGGCGTGAGGCGGGAGCCGTCGTGGTGCTTTCAGCGTTGGTTGCCGCAACCTTGGGGGCCTCGCGGTTGATTTCGCTGGCTGCGCTGGCCGGTGCTTCCGGGTTGCCGTGAGGAGCCATTATGCTGCGTTCTCTTTCTGTGCTTGCTTGCGGGCGTACGCCACTGCGGCTTCGCGAACCCAGGCACCGTTTTCGTGTGCCTCGCGGCGGCGCTCGATGCGCTGCGAGTTGCAGGGACCGCGGCCGGCCAGGACTTCCTTGAACTCATTCCAGTCCAGGGGCCCGTGCTCCCACTTCTTTGTTTCTTCGTTGAAACGGATGTCCTTGTCAGGCAGCGTCAGGCCGAGGACCCGGACCTGCTCCACCATCATTCCGACGAACCGGCTGCGCAGCTCGTCATTGCTGAAACGCTTGATGTTCCAGGCCATGGACTGCTTGGAGTTGGGTGAATCGTCATCCGGCGGGCCGAACATCATCAGCGACGGCGCATACCAGCGGTTCACTGCATCCTGGGCCATCTGCTTCTGCGCAGGCGTACCGTTGGAGAGCTCCAGCAGGATCTCGAAACCCTGGCGCTGGTGGAACGATTCTTCCTTGCAGATGCGCACCATTGCGCGACCGTAAGGACCGTACGAGGCACGGCACAGGGGCACCTGGTTGCAGATGGCGGCACCATCAACAAGCCAGCCGATGGCCCCCATGTCTGCCCAGGAAATCGTGGGGTAGTTGAAGATGGATGAGTACCGGGCCTTGCCGGCAATCAGGTCTTCCATCATCTGGTCCCGGGACTGGCCCAGGGTCTCGGCGGCCGAGTAGAGGTACAGGCCGTGGCCGGCCTCGTCCTGGACCTTGGCCATGAGGATGGACTTGCGCTTCAGGCTCGGTGCCCTGGTGATCCAGTTTGCTTCCGGCTGCATGCCGATGATTTCCGAGTGTGCGTGCTGCGAGATCTGGCGCAGCAAAGTCTTGCGGTAAGCCGCCGGCATCCAGTCGCGCGGTTCGATGCGCGAGTCCTCCGAAATGATGCGATCAAAATACGCCTGTCCGGCTGCCTCCCGCTCCTGCTCTTCCGGGGACAGCTCAGCGGGCACTGACTGCAGATTCTGCGATGCCATGGTTGCTCCTAATAAATTACCGACCGTTCGTTCAGAATATGCGGAGCGGGTGATTTCAGTCAAGGTCCACCTGCGGCTCACTCGCCATTCACGGTAGCCCGGAACAGTGGAACCATGACTGACCTCTCGCGCCGCTCACTCGTCAAGACCTCCCTTGCCACCCTCGCCCTCGCCGGCGTCGCCACCGGCACCGCCGCACCCGCATCCGCTTTCCAAGCAACCGCTCCGTCCGCCATCCCGCTGGTGCGCAAGCGGCTCACGCTACCCACAGGGATCGCCACCGGCGACGTCACCACGGACTCCGCTGTCCTCTGGTCCCGTGCCTCCGGCCCGGGCCGGCTGACCGCACACTTGCAGGCCGTGGATAGCGCGGGCGAAATCCTTCGCGGACGCTACGGTTTCAGCCGCACTCTACGCGGCCCCTTGGCCACCGAGGCCAGCGACTTCACCGCCAAGATCCATGCAAAAGGCCTTCCCGCTGGCACCCGTTTCGCACTGAAACTCAATTTCGAAGACGAGAACGGCCTCGGCGAAGCCGTCACGGGAACGTTCAGCACAGCGCCCGGCGTCGGTCACGGAAAGTACGACGACGGCACTGAAGCCGCGCGCGGAGGCGGCAGTCCGTCGTCGTACTCGCAGTCCTTCGTCTGGACGGGCGACACCGCCGGCCAAGGCTGGGGCATCAACGAGGAACTCGGCGGAATGCGCGGCTACAAGGCCATGCACGCCACGAAGCCTGACTTCTTCATCCACTCCGGGGACACCATCTACGCCGATGGCCCCATCGCCGCCTCCGTGACAGAAAAGGACGGCCAGGTGTGGCGGAACATCGTCACCGAGGAAGTCACCAAAGTGGCTGAAACCCTCAAGGAATACCGCGGCCGGCACCGTTACAACTCCCTGGACGCCAACATGCGCGCCATGTTCGCGGATGTCCCCGTGATCGCGCAGTGGGACGACCATGAGACCACCAACAACTGGTACCCCGGCGAAATCCTGGACGATCCCCGGTACACCGAGCGGAACGTCAACGTCCTCGCTGCGCGCGGCCGACAGGCGTGGCAGGAGAACATGCCGATCGCCGACGCCGCGGCGCTCTGGCGTCCAGGAACATACGACGCCGGCCAGTACCAGCCCGCGCGCATCTACCGGAAGATTTCGCGCGGCCCGCAACTGGATATCTTCTGCCTGGACATGCGGACGTTCAAGTCCCCCAACACCGATGGCAAAGAGCCCTATACCACCAGCATCCTGGGCCAGGAGCAAGTGGACTGGCTGATCAAGGAAGTCCGCAAATCCAAGGCAACGTGGAAGGTAATCGCCGCGGACCTGCCGCTGGGGATCATCGTGCCCGACGGCGCCGTGAACCAGGAAAGCCTCGCCAACCGGGACCCGGGAGCGCCGCTGGGCCGTGAACTGGAGATCGCGGGCGTGCTTTCGGCGTTCAAGAAGTTTGGTGTGAAGAACACGGTGTGGCTGACGGCAGACGTCCACTACTGCGCCGCCCACCACTACTCCCCCGAGCGCGCCTCTTTCACGGACTTCGACCCGTTTTGGGAGTTCGTGGCAGGGCCCATCAACGCAGGCTCATTTGGTCCGAGCGATATGGACAAGACCTTCGGGCCGGAAGTTCTTTTTGCCAAGGCTGGTCGCTTCCCGGGCGAGTCACCGCGCGACGGCGAGAACCAGTACTTCGGGCACGTGGACCTCGCACCGGACGGCTTGTTTACGGTGAGCCTCCGGAACGCGAACGGCGCGGTGCTGTACTCGAAAGCCCTCACTCCCCAGCGCTGACCCAACTAGGGGACAGCACATGCCCTATTGAGCGCGCTCATAAATGGACGTACTGTCCCCTGGTTGGGGGTTTTCGGCGTATGCTCTCCTCAGCGCAGAGGCAAGACGCGTTGTTCGCTTTTGGTGGGGCCACGTTCGAAGACAGGGGTTCAGTGGCAGGAGTGAAGCACGGGGATCTTCCGGTGCGCTCGTCGTCGCGGCAGGGATTGCCGTTATTCCTTTTGGCTGTTGGTGTTTGTGCGGTCCTGTTGGCCGTCGGGCTGGGAAGCGGCAGTGGCACACCCACCGCCCAACTCGCAGGTGACATGGCCATCCTTGCGGCCGCACTGACCGCGCTGACCACCCACACCCTCGCTGCCCTGAAGCGGCGTGACAACACGGCAGCCCGATGGTTCGTGGTGGCAGGCCTGGCGCTCTGGTCCTTCGCCCAAGCACTCTGGACATTCAACGGAGTTGCCCGGGACCATGCCTACCCCTTCCCCTCGGCCTCGGATATCGGGTTCGTTGGCTATGCGGTGCCGGTCGCCGTCGGCCTTGTCCTGCTTCCCAGAGGCGACGGGCCGCGGATGTCACTGTGGCGGACGGTTCTGGATGTTGGAACAGTGGCCAGTGCCGTGTTGTTCATCGTCTGGGGCACGGTCCTCGGACCATTGATCGCCGCAGGCAACGTTGACACCCTCGCGTACGTGACCACACTCGCCTACCCGTTCGTCGATGTAGTGATGGTCTCCTTGGTGATCGTCCTGACCATGCGGGCCGCCCGTGGCCGCAGGCTTCCTTGGCTGTGCTTGGGCTTGGGCTTCCTGGTGCTCGCGTTGACAGACCTCACGTTCGTCAGGTTGACCAGCGAGGGTGTCACCGGGGTAACAGGGTCTCCGCTGGCCATCGGTTGGGTGCTTGCCTTCCTGCTGGTGGGACTCAGCCCCTTGGCGCCGGAGACCAGCAGCGCCCGGAAGGACGGCCGCGCCTACGCAGCAATCCTGGAACTTTTGCCCTACGTCCCAGTGTTCAGCGCCGTCTTCTTTAACCGCAGCCGCGCCATCAACATCGACGACCCGATCTTGCTCGTCACGGGCCTCGTCGTGTTGGGGTTCGTCATTGTCCGGCAGGTGGTGATTGTCGTCGAAAATGTAACGCTCACCAGCGACCTTGAGTCCAAGGTGGCCGCCCGGACGGCTGAGCTTGAGGGGCTCGGGGCAATCGTCAACTCCTCCGGCGACGCCATCATTGGCGAAACAACCGACGGCGTGATCACCAGTTGGAACCCCGGCGCGGAGCGCATCTTCGGATACCCGGCCTCGGAAGCCATCGGCAAGAAGGGCGACTTCTTCGTCCCCCGGAACTTGCTGCAAAAGGAACGCGTTGCTCTGGAAACTACAGCGCAGAGCGGCGATGTGCAGAACTACGAGTCCCAACGGCAACGTGGAGACGGCGCCACCATTCCCGTGTCCGTCACCCTCTCCCCTGTCCGGAGCGAGTCGGGCATCCGGGGTGTGGCCACTATTTCGCGGGACATCACCGGACGCAAAGCCGCCGAAGCCGAACTCCTCGCGGCGCGTGAAGCTGCATGGGAAGCAAGCCGCCTCAAGTCTGAGTTCCTGGCCACCATGAGCCACGAGATCCGGACGCCCCTCAACGCCGTGATCGGCCTGACCTCGCTCATGATGGACACGCCCCTCAGCGAGGGGCAGAGGCAATACGCCCAAGGCGTGAAGGGCGCCGGCGAGGTTCTCCTGACGCTGATCAACGACATCCTGGACTTTTCCAAACTGGAAGCCGGGAAGGTTGACCTGGATGTGCGAGCGTTCGACCCCCGGGCCCTGGTGGACGAGGTGGCCGGATTGGTTGCGGAAACTGCTCAAGGTAAGAACCTGGAACTCATCTCCTACTGCCACCCCGACGTTCCGGAACGCCTGATGGGCGACGCCGGACGGATACGGCAAATCCTGCTGAACTTGTCGTCCAACGCGGTCAAGTTCACTCCCGCAGGGGAAGTCGAAATCCAGGTCTCGGTTCTTGCCAAGGAGACGGACAACGCTTCGCTTCGGTTTGAAGTCCGGGACACTGGAATCGGCATCAACGCCGAAGACCACCACCGGCTGTTCGAATCATTCGCGCAGGCAGACGCCTCCACTACCCGCCGCTACGGAGGAACGGGCCTCGGTTTGGCCATCTCGCGGCGCCTTACGGAGGTCATGGGAGGCGAGATCGGTTTGGACAGCGAGCCGGGAAATGGCAGCAAGTTCTGGTTCGTGCTGGAACTTCCCATTGGCCCGGCCGCCTCAGACACCGGGACTCTGCCCACCACGCTGGCCGGCCGCAGGGTGCTGGTGGTGGACGACAACGCCACCAATCGCCTGGTGTTGGAAACGCAACTGGCCAGCTGGGGCATGCTGCCCGTGGCCGTTGCCGATGCCGCATCCGCACTGCACGAGTACCGGGCCGCGGTCTCGTCCAGCCACCCGTACGATATCGCCGTAGTGGATATGTGCATGCCCGGATCCGATGGGCTCCAACTTGCCCGAAACATCAAGAATGAGATCAAGGGCTCCGGCGGTCCTGGGATCATCCTGTTGACCTCCACCATGCAAGTGGAAAGGAGCGATCTTGCCTCCGCAGGAATCCGTGAATATCTCACCAAACCCGTACGCAGCTCCGAACTATATAACCGCCTATTGCGTGTGCTGGCAACCAGGACGTCGGATGTTCCTTCGCTGCCGGTGCCATCAAACGTTCTTCCTCCGACGGAGCCAGTGAAGCAGCTCGGGAAGCTTTTGGTCGCGGAAGACAACGAAGTCAACCAACTGGTGGCGCGCGGTATGGCAAACCGCCTCGGTTATGAGGTAGACATCGTGGACGACGGCGAACAAGCCGTTTCCGCTGCACTGTCCGGGAGGTACGCGGCGGTGCTCATGGACTGCCATATGCCCGTCATGGACGGCTTCGACGCAACCCGGGCCATCCGTGCCCGTAACGGTCATTCCGCCCGGATTCCCATCATCGCCATGACGGCCGGCGCCTTGGACGAGGACCGCGAGCGCTGCTTCGATGCGGGCATGGACGACTACATCAGCAAGCCCGTGGACTTGGCCAAACTAGCTGAAGTCCTCTCGCGCTGGGTACCGCAAACGTCGACGGCGGATGGCGGGTCGAATGCCGCGGCCGCGGCGGACGTGTCGCTAAAGCAGGCGGAAGCACCGGCGTCGAGCGCTGTTCTTGACCGGGAGCGTCTGCAGATCCTGCGCGAACTCGGCCCCGCCGACGGCTTGGGTCTGCTGCCTGAAGCAGTCAGGGCTTTCCGGCAGGATTCCCGGGCAGCCTTGCAATCCTTGAGGTCAGCGCTGGAGGCCGGCCAATCCGCGGCCGTGGAGGAGACTGCGCACAAACTCGCTGGCGCGGCAGCCAATATTGGAGCGGAGGGCGCGGCCGGCGTTTGCAAAGACCTGGAACGACTCGGACGCGATGCCGGACCGGAACTGGGATCTTCCGGAGCACGGCTGCTAGGCCAATTGCAGACTGAACTTGCCCGCGTGGACGAGGCACTCGAACGCACACTTACTGAAGCACACTCACCGGGAGCACTGTGAAAATCCTCATCGCTGACGACGACCAAATCTCCCGGATGATCACCAAGGCCGCCGTCGAGCAGTCCGGACACGAGTGCATTGTGGCCGTTGACGGCGACTCGGCGTGGCAGCTCTATAAGGAGCACAACCCGGAAGCTGTCGTAACCGACCTGATGATGCCCGGCCTCAACGGGTTGGATCTGTGCCGCGCCATCCGGGCGGCCGAGGAAGACCGGTACACCTACGTGATCCTGGTGACCTCCCACGGTTCGCGGAAAGACGTGCTGGCCGGAATGGAAGCCGGAGCTGATGACTATGTCACCAAGCCGTTGGACCCCTTCAGCCTGCACATCCGGCTCCTGGCTGCCCAACGCATCACCTCGTTGCATGCGGACCTGGCCCGGTACCGTTCGGCGCTGGCTGAGCAGGCGCGGACGGACCCCCTCACAAAACTGCACAACCGCCTGAAGCTGGCCGAGGACCTTGGCACACTGAAGGCTGGGCACGACTACTGCCTGGCCATGGTAGATGTGGACAATTTCAAGAGCTACAACGACATCTACGGCCATCAAGCGGGCGACGCGGCGCTGGTAGCCATAGCCTCGACGCTGGCCGGCGAGGTCCGGAAGTCCGATGCCGTCTACAGGTTCGGCGGTGAAGAGTTCTTGCTGGTTCTCCGGGATCAGCCGGCATCCAGTGCGCGGATAGCCATGGAGCGCGTCCGTACAGCAGTTCATGCCCTGCGGATTGAGCACTCCGGCGACCCCGACGGCGTCCTGACCATCAGTGCGGGCATCTCGGCCTTTACCGACGGTCACCGCGCCGGGACAGAGCAGCTTCTGCGGGAAGCCGATCTGGCCCTTTACGCTGCCAAGGCCTCCGGCCGGAACCGGGTTTCCCTGGCGAATGCCCTCCGCTCAGAGTGACCTTGCCGCGGACTGCAGCTGCTGGATGACTTCTTTGAAGTCCTCCAAAGTCGCTCGGTCCCCGGTGACCAGGGCTTCGCCGGGTAGGAATTCCCAGCCTTTCATCACCCAGGTGGGTGGTCCTGGTCCATAGTCAGCATGTTCCTGTCTGTATGGTGTTGTTCTGATTGATGTTGCCGGTGCCGGGTGCGACGTAAATATTCCCGGCGGCACACGCCCTATTGTTGGTGGCGACCACGTTTGTGATCGGACCTTGGGCGCCGAAGTCGCCGATGTGGATGGCGTCGTAACTGCCGTCGGGGAACGCGTGACCGGCTTTCAGGTCGTGGATGTAGTTACCGGTCAGGGTCACCCCGTTGACCGCCCCGGTGCCGTTGTCGTAGTAGCCGGTGCGGATACCATACGGAGCCCCATAGAACTCGTTATCGGCGATTTTCAGGTTGTAGATGGAATGGTTACCGACGGCCAGTTGCATGCTGTTGCCCCGGTGTCCGCCTCGGACCTTGTTCCCGATGTAGTTAATGTCGTGGGTGGTTCCGTTGATGGTGTGGGCTACGAGGCCGTCGTCGCCGTCGGTTCCGACACGCTGGTCGATGGTGTTACTGATGACATCCCCGAAAGATGAGTCCAGGACATGGATGCCGTCGAGTTGGTCGTATTTCCCGCTCGTCGCGACGATGGTGGTGCTGTTCTTCACGCAGAACTTAGTGGTCGCGACGGCGACGATGGAGTAGGTGAAGGGGTTCCTTACGTGTACCCCATCCACGAGGTTGTTGGAGCCGCCCCGGATGTCAACGACGTACTCGTCCAGGCGCCCGTCCATGTTGACGCTCGCTGCGAGAGTGTTGCCCGAGTGGTCCGCTGTGAGGTTCGTAATCGTGGTGTTCGTCGCGTTGTTAGTGGTGACGATTGGGTAGCCACCTGACGGTCCCGTTGTGGACAGGAAGTTGGGGCCTGCTTTGAGAATCGTGCCCGGGCCTGCCCCCTGCAGTTTGACGTTGTTCGCCATTCGGAGTTTGCCGTTGATGATGTAGGTCCCGGCTACGAGTTTGACCACGCCGCCCCCGGCTGCCCCTGCCGTGTTGATGCGGTTCTGAATGGCGCTGGTGTCGTCCCCGGCGTCGTTGACGGTGGTGGTGACAGTGTAGGCCGTGGTTGCATTACTGCCCGACGCGCCGCTCTTCGTGCAAACTGCTACCGCACTGGTTGCTGTCGGCGTCGCCGTAGCGGGAGCAGCAGGGACCCCGGCCCATGCGAGTGACGCGGCTGCTGCAGCAACCACAAAAGCTGACCACCGCCGTCGTGGTTGCGCCCAAGTGCGGTGTATCGTCAGTCCCGAATCAACGTCAACAGTTCCCACTGCACCCCCCCAGTGCCAAGACGCTGCGTCCGCGCCGTTGGCTGGAGTCTACATTTAGACACAAATACCAGGAAAACCCCGCGCGCTGGCTTGTGGATAAGGTCCGTGAAGTCACTGTGCGGCGTCCTTGGCATGTCCGGGCACAAAGTAGATTTCCGGTTTCTGTGGAATCTCTCCGCCAGGGAACAGGGCGTCCGCCTGCGTCGCATACTGCCTGATCCGCCCGGGTTTGGCGTCCAGTCCAGTGTCCCAGGTCCACGGCACAAACCCCATTTTCGACATGTGCGGTTGATCCGGAGCCGCCGCAAGGTCATAGGGGAAATCTGAGTACATCACCACGTTGTCCGGGTGCCCCTTGCCCACCTCGCGGGTAATGAGATGGTCCACGTGCTTACCCACTCCTGCAGGGCAAAACAGCAGTTCGGCTTGGGTCTCTGCCATGAGTCCGGCCACGTCGCTACGGAGTTTGCGGATGAGTGCGTGGTCGCCCTTGGCGATCCTGCCCAACGCGATGTCAAAACGGTAGGTGGGATAGCGGTGGGTCAACTCCGGAAGGAGCTTGTCCCATGCGCTGCTCCCCAACATTGGTGGCTTGCGGCGGCGTCGAAAGAGCGCGTCCACTTCACCAAGATGGATGGATTGAACTCCCAGGTCCTGCAGCACAACGCGGTCCTCAGACTGCCTGGTCTCGAAGAGTTCCCCAGCGTCCGGCACGGTGCATTGACGCATAAAGGACCGTGCCGCCCGGGTGTGGGGTGCCGCCCCTGACTCTGTGAAAAGAGTAGCGACGATGATCTCGCGTCCCTGGGCTTGGGCTTCGATGAGAGCGCCGCAGGACAACACTGCGTCGTCGAGGTGGGGTGACAAGAACAGCCAAGGGGCATCTCCTGCCATGGAACGTTCAACTCTGGATTGCAGCGGCATTCAAGCTCTTTCAGCGTGGCGGTCTTTCGTCCGCCGGGTTTGAGGATTCTTTAGTTCCGTGAGTGCAGTGTTGTAAGCCTGTGCTTGCATGTCAGCGAGCGCATCCCAGTTGTAACCGGCGGCGAACGTCCGTCCTTGCTCGGCCACTTTCTCCAGATCGTCCTGCGGGTACCGGCGTACGATCTCGTCTCCCAGCGCCTGAACGTCGAAGGCGTCAACCATCCATCCTGTACCGGGCGGAATGATCTCCCTCAGGCAGGGGATATCGAAGGCAATAACCGGAGTACCCGCTGCCAGTGCGTCGATGGCCACCAAGCCGAACGTCTCGTGCCGGGAAGGCACCACCAGAAGCCGGGCATCGCTGAGCGCTTGGACCTTCTTGTCCCCGGACAACCACCCGAGCATCTGTACGCGCTCGGAAAAACCGGCGTCCCGGATGGCCGTGCGCAACCGCTCCTCATCCGGACCGGTACCGGCGATCAGTAGGTTCCCGTCTACCCTGTTACAGGCATGCGCCCAGGCTTCCAACAGGAGATCCAAGCCCTTGTGCCCATACTCCAGGCGCCCTATGAAGAGGACATCCTTCCCCAGGCGGGGTTCGCTATTCCAGACGGCCGGACCCACACCGTTGCCGATCACCTCCACATGAAGGTTCGGGTTCAGCTCCTTCAAGCGGTCGCCGATGCCCTGCGAAACCGAAATGAGCCTTCGGTGCTTTCGGACGCCCAGCCGCTCAATCCAATGCAATGGCAGTTTGTACTGCCGTGCCTTATCCCTGGCATGAAGCCACTGCACAACTCCGATGGTGGGGCGCTTGGTCCAGAGCGGTGCGGCCATGGTGGAAAACGGAGCGAAAAAATCCTCCACCACCAACTCAGCAGTTGACCGGCGCTTGCGAACCTCCATAGGCAGCCGGGCAACATACGCCACCAATCTGGTCAAACGGTTCCTGCCCGTTCCGAACCCGATGGGCACATAGTGCACGCCGTCCTCCACCCGTTCCTGCCAGCCCGGATACCGGGTGGTCAGCACGGTGACGTGAAAGCCTTTCGCGGCCAGGCGGCGGTTGATCTCGTGGGTTCTTACAGATCCCCCGCCTGCCCCGGGCATGCGCGGATCTTCAAAGCCCAAATGCAGAACTCTCATCACTATCTTTCCGTCCCGAAGTCTTTGGAAGGCACCCCTACGCTGGCTGCGGCCGCTGCATCAAGGGCGGCGGGATCCACGTACCAGATAGTGGTTTCACCGTTGGTAGGGCCAGGCGTTGTGACCAAGGGAGTTGCGTGTTCCTTTAGCCAAGCCAGCATGGTGGGGTTGGCGTAGCCGTAGCCCTGGCTGGTGGGCTTCGACTGGGTGAGGATGTAGCTAACGCCGTTCTGCTTCATCAACGGCGCCGAAGGCCAGATCCCAAACCGGGGGTCATGCATGTAAGCAAAATGCCCGGTGCTGTTGGTAACACTGATTCTGGCGTCGGCCGGAAGGTTTGCCTGTATCCAGTCATTTGCCCGGACGAAGCCGTTGTCCACAGTTAGGGCTGTCCGAAGACCAAGTACCACGGTCAACACCACGTAGCACACGCTGACGACGGCCAGGGTTTTACGGGTCTTGGGGTACCTCTCCCGGATTTCCACCACCATCAGGACCGAGCAAATAGCTCCGGCAACCATGACGCCGTAGCCGTACTGTTCCTCGAAAGTGCCAAACAAAGCGCTATACGCCCCTGCAGCTCCGAGGGCGAAGCCGGCCAATCCAATCAGGCGCCGGCCCGCATGGTGGCTGAAGCACAACAGCAAGCCCACCACAGGGCACAGCCCCAGCAAGATGTAGCTCGTACCGAAGTGCCCGCTCTGTTCAATGAGGCGGGAGAGAATGCTGGGTGATCCCTCAGAGGTGAACCCGGTGCTCTTCTCCACGCCGGACATGCGCACCAGCCCATTGGTCTTGGCCCACACCCAGCTGGGGAAGTGACCGTGCGCAGCAACCACAGTCAGGTAGATCACGTATGGCAGGAAACCAAAGGCTGTGACCATAAGGCCCTTCCGCCATGGGAACGTCTTCTTCCACACCATGGCCGCAACCACCGGGGCCACAGTGCAGATAAAGAAAAAGTCCTTGCAGAGAATGGAATACCCCAGCAAGAGCCCTGCTGTTGCAAGCTTGAGGAAGGAATGCAGCTTGCTCTTCGGCTCCTTGGTTGACACCAGGAGCAACAATCCGGCCAGCCCCGGCACCATGGCCGAGGTCTCAAGGAATGCATGGCTGTTGTTCCGCAGGATGAACGGTTCGAATGCCAGCAGCACAGCCGTGAGCCACGCCGCGGTAGGAGTAGCCAACCTGCGAACCAGCAGGAAGCCCAGCCCAACTGTCGCTGCGCCCATCAGGGCGTTGAGCCAACGCAGTTGTAGGGTCACCTCGATGATCTCACCGGTAATTCCAAAGATGTGGACGGCTCCGGCTTCCAACAGGAAATACCCGGGCGGGTGGAGGAAGAACGGGCCATCAGGCAATGTTGGGAATTCGCCCGCCGCTACGGACTCACCCAAGCGGACATAGAGCATCTCGTCCACCCACAGCTCGAAGCCTCGCTCGAGGCCGAGTGCTCGAACGCCGAACGCGGCAGCAACCACAGCGATGAATGCGGTCAGGTTGCTCGAAAGCGCCCGGGTTACCCATATCTTCAGCGGACTGGTGGAGCGGGCTTCAAGTTGTGACCGGCGGCCGATGGTTTTGCTACGCCTGCCAACCAGCCGACGTCGGGAGATCCTGAAGTCGTTCTTGTGCGGCAACAGGCCGCGCTGGTGGGCAAGAACGGTGACACCGCTGATGCCGGCGAGAAGCAACCAGAGCAAGGGCTGCAGGTGGGCGGCGACGGCAAGGACCACGATTAAGGCGAACGCCAGGATGGCGAACCTGCCCGTCCCCTTTCCCGGGTTGGCAGACGCCAGCACGGGACGCGCCAATAGTGTCAGGACCAGGCCGGCGGTCACGGCACCGATGGCAGATCCCACGGCCATTCCCGAGACGGCGTTCAGCTGCCAGCCGATCCACAGCCCGCCAATAACCAGAAGACTGGCACAAGCGAGGCCGATTTGGCAGCGGCGGTAAGCACGCATGGCAAGGAGGACGGTGGCAAGCACCATCAGGACGGCATAGCCGAGACCGGATGCCGCCAACCATGGCAGGAGTCCAAGGGAGCCGTGATACTTGTGCGGAACAATAACGCCGGACATCAGGGGCGGTGCGGTGGCGATGATGGCGAAGGCCACCACCACCAGCTGCCCGAAGGAGGCGAAGGAAGCGCCCAGCACCTCGCTGACCTTGACTCCAGGGGTGCGCAGCAAGGGAAATGCCACCAGCGCCGTTCCTGCAGCCACGTATACGGGCCCCTTTGCAATGGTGGCGAGCGCTTGGAAACCGGCCGCCGCAACCGAGCCATTGTCCAGAAAGCCGACCACCACGACGTCGATTCCCACCAAGACGGACACGACGCACAGCACGGACGCGATATCGCTGGTTTCGGCCCATCGCCACTTCTCAAGCAACACTCGGGGACGCCAGCGGAGATCCCGATAGAACGACCACGGCACCACCAGCGGCGCTAAGCACCCCGCAACAAAACCAAGGACCGCTCCCCCGGCACCCCACGCCATCACAATCACCAGCAGGCTGAAGATCAACCGCAGGACAACCTCGCCGATGGTTGACATGGCGTACCACGTGAAGCGGAGTTCGCCTTGAAGCCACCCTGCGGGCGCGTTCACAACAAAAATGACAAAAGCTGCCAGAGCCACCGCTGCGGCCAGGGTCGGGGTGGCGAGCGCGAGGGTCACGCTGCCGGTGATGGTGGCGGCAGCAAGCCCCGCCAGGCAGGACACGAAGACCGAGAAAGCCACGCCGTTCCGCCGCTCTTCAGACCCTTCCGGATGCACAGCAACCACCTGTGACAGAGGAAGCGGAACCAGCGCATTGGCCACGATGCCCACTACGCCAAGGATCATCGCGGCGGCGGCAAATTGTGTGTAGTCCGCTGTCCCCAGCAAGTTGGCCATGAGCAGCGTGCAGGCGTAGCTCACCACGCCTACCACTCCCGCCGACACAGCAAGGAAGCCACTGTTTTGGGCTATGTTGACGTCTTGGTCCGGCGTCCTTTCCCTGCTTCCAGCTCTGGGCCTCAAGCCCACAGCTGTGGTCATGGTCTGTTCGGCTACATCCACGGATCAGCTACCGTTACTGGCCATCGTTGGCATCGGCCGGCGCAAAGACGCTTCCGGGCCCGGCAAGCAAAGTGCTGCATCCTGCGGATCGGATCTCCGCAGTGGCTACGCCGATCTTCTTCATCGCCGCAAATGCCTCGAACTCGTCACGGCCTTTCATGATGATTGATACGTGGCCGTCAGCCAGGGCATACTCGTCCGTCGGCCTCAGGGCGGCTGTGAAATCGGGGCCCTCAGGAACTTCGAACTGCGCAGGAACTTCGAACTGCACCACGGTGGACAAGTCCGAGTGGCGGGCTCGGGGATCTCCACCGTCACGGCGCATCTTCGCTTCCTCCACGAGCACCCCGGTGAGCAGCGCAGTGCTGCGGTCCCAGGTAAAGCAGCGCGCCCATTCCCGGCACTCCCCGGCGACGATGATGGCTGCCTCCGGCTCGGTCATATCGGTGATCGCATCAACCATGGCAGATCCGAAGTCCGTTGGATTGTCCACCAGCCAGCCGGTACGGCCATCAACCACTGAGTCCCTGATTCCGGGAACTCGCAGCGCCAGGCACGGCACGCCCCAGGCTGCGGCTTCAATTACTGAGCAACCCCAGCCTTCTGAAGCCGAGGTGGAAGCGGTCATCCAGGCGCGGCTCAACAGCATGTCCCGGACCTCGTTGGGTTGGTATCCGTGGAAAGTGACGGCGTGGTCCAGGCCGAGGTCCATGGCCAGTTGCTGTAGCCGCGCCCGTTCGGGGCCGTCCCCGACGATGTCCATGCGAAGGTTGGGAAGCCTCCGTGCGGCCGCGGCGAACTGGCCCAGCAGCAGGTCCAACCGCTTGTGGGGCACCAAACGGCTCACGACGGCGAGGGTCGGCTCAGCGGCCCGCGCGGCAACCGCCGGCGGAATGTCGATGGTACCGTTCGGCACCACGTGGATGGGGCCCGTGAATCCAAGCTTTCGCAATTCCCTGCGGGTGGAAGGCGATACGGCCACGATGGCGCGCTGACCGTACACCGTCTTGGCGCCACTGCTTTCGAGGAAGCGGCCCACGGCGGCCATGGGCGGGGAGAAGCGGGTGCGGAACTGCTCTTGGTGGACGTGGTGGACCAGCTGGACGATCGGGATGTCCCCGCGCAGGAACAAAGGAGAGAAGAACGGGATTCCGTTTTGGCAATCCACCACGGCATCAAACTGGCCGTTGGTGCGCAGGAGCCTAAGCGCGGCCTGTCCATAGATGGAGAGTGCTCCACCACCGCGCAGTATGCGGATGCCGTCAATGGTCTCCTCGGCTGGCTGGCCGTCGTCCCGGCCTGTAAACCATGTGACACGAACGCCGCTGTTCACCCATCTGCGGGAGATTTCATGCATGTACTGCTCGGCGCCGCCGGCTTGCGAGTGCTTGACGTCGCGCCAGTTGAGCACCAGTACGTGCTTTCCAGCGAGTTGAACCGGCGAGTTCATGTCAGTTGAGCCGTCAGTCATGATGCTGCTTTCTGAAGTTGAATCACCGAAGCAAAGCTGGCCACTCCGTCCTGGAAGGGGCGGAATGTGGACTCGGCTCCATCAGTCCAGGCCACAGGCAGTTCCACAATGGTGGCGTCGTTGTCCTGAAGCCGAAGAAGCAGCTCCACATCGAAGGCGAAACCGGTGCTGCGGCACTGCACCATGGCAGCCGTAAGGGCATCCCGTTCGAAGAATTTGAACCCGCATTGAGTGTCCTGGATGCCCTTGACCTTTGATTTGGTCAGAGCCCGGAAGGCCGTTCCGCCCATCCTGCGCCCGATGTGCTGGGGCACAACGAAGGTGGAACCTGGGGCATGGCGCGAAGCGATGACCGCTGCTGCGCCTCCTGAAAGGTGCGACATCGCCTCCGTGAGCGTTTCCAGCGGCGTGGCGAGATCTGCGTCAAAGAAGCCCGTGTATCTGGACGTTCCGCTGAGGAGGCCACGCCGGACAGCTGCACCTTTCCCACGACGGGAACACCCCACGAGGGAGATCGGCACTGCATCCCCCTTTTCCCGGGAGATCCGGCGGACAACCGCAGCGGTTTCATCAACGCTGCCGTTGTCCACCACCACAATGCGCGAAGTCCAGGGCTGGTTTGCCAGGAAATCCACTGTCTGAGACAGGGTTTTGGGAATCCTTGCTGCCTCGTTGTAGGCCGGGATGATGACTTCGAGGTCTACGTGGGAACGGCGCAAAGAGTCTGGATGTCGCCGTGCTTGAAGACGACCCCTGATGCCGACATGAACACTGTGCGCGTGAAGCGGAACCATCTGAACCTCCAATATCCGGGAACGGTACGAAATCGTGCTCGCAATATATGGAGTGGGCCCACCACGCAAGTCATGACGCCAATCCGGACGTTGTGGTCCAAGTCATGGATCACTCTCGCTACTACGGCCCATCCCGGCGCTCTGAGCGAAATTGCTGGTTCGGTGTCAGAGCGCGTCTATAGAGTGGCCACATGAGCCACACTTCTTCCGCGCCTGCCGCTGCTAAGGAACCCACCCTCCAGCCTCCTGTCGCCAAGCAGGTTCCCACCCGCCGGGAACACCACGGCGACGTTTTCGTGGACAACTACGAGTGGCTCAGGGACAAGGAATCCTCAGAGGTTGTTGACCATCTCAAGGCTGAGAACACCTACCAGGAAGCAGTGACAGCGCACCAGGAACCGTTACGCGAAGCGATGTTCCAGGAGATCAAAGGCCGCACCCAGGAAACCGATCTATCCGTGCCCAGCCGCAAGGACGGCTGGTGGTACTACAGCCGCTCTGTAGAGGGCAAGGAGTACACCATCCAATGCCGCGTCCTGGCCCAGGACACCGGCGATCTTGTGGCCGACTGGACTCCCCCGTCGGTTGAGGCAGGCGTAGAGCTACCCGGCGAGCAGGTGCTCCTGGACGGCAATACTGAAGCCGAAGACCAGCCGTTCTTCAGCGTGGGTGGCGCCGCCGTGACCGTGGATGGCAACCTCTACGCGTACGCGGTGGACAACTCCGGAGACGAACGTTTTACCCTCCGGATCAAGGACCTGCGCACAGGAGAGCTCCTCCCGGACGTCATCGAGGACATCTTCTACGGGGTGGCTTTCTCCCCGGACGGCACCCGTCTCTTCTATACCGTGGTGGATGATTCGTGGCGGCCCTACCAGGTAAAGGCGCACCTTCTGGGCACGCCCGTGGCTGAGGATGAGGTTCTCTACCAGGAGGACGACGTCGCCATGTGGCTCGGCTTCGACCTCTCCTCCGACCGTCGCCATTTGGTGCTCAGCATCGGCTGCTCCGAGTTCAGTGAAACGCGGCTGCTTCGCTTCGACGACTACGACGCCGGCCTCAGCACCGTCATCTCCCGCGACCACCACGTCCTCTACGAGGCTGAGCCCTTCCTCCTGGAGGGCAAGGAGACCCTGCTCCTGACCCACAACAAGGACGCCATCAACTCCATGGTGAGCCTGGTGGACCCGGCTGAGCTCACCAAGCCGCCCGCCGAGCAGGACTGGCGGACCGTCGTCGAGCATTCCGAGGATGTGCGCGTCAACGGTGCGGGCGTGACGTCCACGCATCTGGTCTTGTCCGTCCGCAAGGACACCATCGAGCGCGTGCAGGTCCTGCCGCTGACGGGTCTGGGTACAGCGGCCCAAGGGGCGCCCGTAGAGCCTGCCTTCGATGAAGAGCTTTACACGGCAGGTGTTTCCGGCTCAGACTACGAATCCCCGGTGATCCGCATCGGCTATACCTCGTACTTCACCCCGTCGCGCGTCTACGACTTCGTCCTTCCCACTGCTTCCGCACCCGGTGGCGAGTTGCTGCTCCGCAAAGAAAGCCCGGTCCTGGGCGGCTATTCCGCAGCTGACTACGTCGCCACCCGTGAATGGGCAACGGCCGACGACGGCACTCGGATCCCGCTGTCAGTGCTGCGTCACGCTTCTGTTCAGCAGGACGGCACAGCCGCCGGGCTGGTGTACGGCTATGGCTCGTACGAAATGAGCATGGATCCGGTCTTCGGCGTGGCTCGGTTGTCCCTAATGGACCGCGGAATCGTCATGGTGATTGCCCACATCCGTGGCGGCGGTGAACTGGGACGCAAATGGTATGAAGATGGCAAGAAGCTCACCAAGAAGAACACTTTCACTGACTTCATTGCAGCCACGGACTGGCTGGCAGGATCCGGCTGGGTAGACCCCGCCCGCATCGCTGCGATGGGTGGATCCGCAGGTGGACTGCTCATGGGCGCCGTCGCCAACATGGCCCCCGAAAAGTACGCGGCCGTAGTGGCGCAGGTGCCCTTCGTGGATGCCTTGACCACCATCCTGGACCCTGAGCTTCCGCTGTCCGCCCTGGAATGGGAGGAATGGGGCAACCCCATCACAGACCCCGAGGCCTATTCGTACATGAAGTCCTACACTCCATACGAGAATGTGGGGGCCGCGGCCTACCCCAAGATCGCTGCAGTGACCTCCTTCAACGACACCCGTGTGCTGTACGTCGAGCCGGCCAAGTGGGTCCAGGCGCTGCGCTCCGCGTCCACGGGATCCGAGCCGATCGTCATGAAGATCGAAATGGACGGCGGCCATGGCGGCGGGTCGGGCCGGTACGTGCAGTGGCGCGAACGGGCATGGGACTACGCGTTTGTGGCAGACGCCCTCGGTGCCACGGAACTTCTGCCTGGCGCCGGCCTCAGGTAGGAGTTCTAGCGGGCCCGGAGCAACGCGTAGTAGCCCGGGATGAGGCCCGGGGCCGACGGATTGCTCAACGGACGTGTCTCGATGCTCGCTGAACCTTCCTCCACAAGGTTCCAGTCCGCCGTCGGGAAGGCCTTCGCCCGTTGCGCGGCACCGAAGCGGCCGGGCATCGGCAGTCCCCGGATTGCCCCCTCAAGCGGCGCCGGGATGGAGTCTCGAGTGGCACCAAGGTGACAGACGTAGTCCACCGGCGTGCCGGGGAAGTTGGTCTCGGCCAGAAAAACGCCGCCGCGGGTCCCGACGACGGGCAGAAGGTTTGCGGCCAAAGCGGTCCGGCCGCTGCGGTCCAGTACGTGCAGAACACCTCGTATGAATATGTTCGCGTCCCCTTCCCAGCCCTCCGCTTTGAGGGCTTCCGCCACGGTCTGCGCAGCGTCAGGTGCCGTCATGTCGCATACGGCGAATGACGCCGTCATGATCCCTGCTGCCTCCTGGCGGGCGCGGTCCACGGCGTTAGCGGAGTAGTCGAGCCCCAGCGCGTGCGGGAAATGCTGCGCCAGCAGCCGGGTGAAGCTGCCGTTTCCGCACCCCACGTCCACTATCGGGAGGGTGGGGTCCAGTTGCTTCAGCGTGGGGACATAGCCATTCAGTTCGTGGGCGCTTCCCGAATCCCACAGGACGTCACCCGTGGCACCGGTTGAACGGACGTTACCCCAATACTGCTCCCAGGCCGTGAGCGGGTCCTTGGGTGCTGCCAGGGATAGCCTGATGAGGCGAGGTATCAGCAGGTACTTCCTGAGCGCGGAAAACATTCTCCAAATATATGGGGCGTTAAGCCTCCACCAGCCAATCCAACGCTTCTGTTTCGGATGTGAAGAACTTGGTGGGGCAAGGCGGCTTCATAATGCCAAGGAAGAAGTTGGCAATGACCCTGTCCACCGGGGACGAACCCCAAAGGGCGATCCGGGAAGCCTGGCAAGGTTTGGCAAACACGGATCGGGCGCCCCTGGTGACGTCGTCCGTAGTGGCCATGTCAACAATCATGGGATGCCTGTCCGAGCCGCAAAGTTCATTGACCCTGTCCATGGCCCTTTGGGCATCCGGTTCCTTGATCCTGGCGCCACGCGGCCACGTCAGGCGCAAAATCCCAGGCTCTTCGAGTTCCAGCTTAAAGGTCACCTGTTGGTGGTCTTGCGGTGTTGCTGGGTGGTCCACAATTCTCCTCGCGCATTTTCAGGACAGCTGCAGGGGAAGCTGGCATGGATCCCGCGCACCCACTCCCTCAAGGCTGTCGAATCCCGGAGCCAAAGTAAAGGTGTGTCCTACGACTCAATAAAGCCATTTCCCGTAGGGCCGCCACTGGCCGCGATGCCGCTGATAGGGTGTTGCCAAATCGGGAATTACCGTGGACGAATGTGGTAACGGAGGGGGCTCAGTGGGCGAGACCATTGCCGGTGCACAACAGGCCTCCCGTTCGGCCGTCGTAGCGGACACAGACCATGACCGTCTGACGGCCACTACGGCCGCGCTTGACTCGGCCGGCTTCCAGGTTTTCCCGGTCACGGACACCGCCTCCATGGCGTTCCACCTCCAGCATCACCGCCCCTCAGTGGTGGTTGCGCAGAACTCCCTCGCCCACGGACTTGGCAGCCGCGGAGTCCCTGTGCTGCTTCTTCTAGCTGCGCAGGAGACTGTGGACCTGGAGGAAGTGGAGTCCTGGCGCGTAGCAGACTACGTCATTAGCCCGGTGCGTGCCGGGGAACTCGTCCACCGGGTTGAGACCCTGATCGGGCGTGCAAGGGAACGCGCACGTTCCCGCGGAGAAATCGAAGCACTGCGGGAAAGCCTCCGGAACGTCTCTGCGGCAATCCGGCAGACCAATGATCCGCAGCTGATCGCCGAGCACGTGGTTCGCGGATTTGGTGAGGCCTTGGGCGTGGACCACGTTTGGTTCGCCACTTTCCGCGATGAACGGGTCCCCAGTATCCGGGCGCAGTGGAACCGTCCCGGCCTGCCGCTGCTTCCAGCAAGACTGGGCGAGAGCGAAAACGCCATCACCGAGACGGCCAACAGGCTGTGGGCCGAAGCGGACGTCCTCGCTGTAGCGGACCATCGGGAAGACCCTGGCTCAAAGATCGCCAGGGCCCTGCGAGAGTGGTCAGGCGAACTCGAACCTGTATCCACAGTGCTGCTCCCCGTTGGAGAAGGCGCCTCCGCCATGGGCATCATCCTGTTGTCCACTGTGCAGGAGCGGCACGACTGGACCCGTCCCGAGATCGCCCTGATGCAGCACGTTGCCGGGAACGTAGCCCACGGGCTCATCCAAGGCCACCTCATCAGCGCCCAGCAGCGCGTTCTGCACCAGCTGAGGCAACTGGACAAGGCCAAGACCGACTTCCTCGCCACCGTGAACCATGAGCTGCGGACGCCTCTGACTTCCATCACCGCCTACCTGGATATGATCCAGGACGGTTCCGGTGGCCCGGTTCCCGAAGGCATCCGGAAAATGCTGGACGTTATTGCCCGGAACTCGGACCGCCTGCGCAGGCTCATCGAGGATATGCTCACGGTCTCCATGCAGGACGGCAGCAACCTGGACCTCAAACCGGTTGATATCGACAAGCTCCTCCAAGTGGTGGTGGCAACGCTCCGGCCGCTGGCAGAGTCCCGCCACGTTTCGGTGTCCTTTACGGAGGCAACCGAGGACATTGAGGTCACGGCAGACGAAGCAAAGCTGGAGCAAGTGTTCACGAACATCGTGGCCAACGCCATCAAATTCACTCCCGAGGGCGGGCGCGTTGGTATCACCAGCACAATGTCAGCCTCAGAGAATGGCGGACGCGCAGCCCTTGTGCGGATCGCAGACACCGGCCTGGGTATCCCCGAGCACGATCTACCCCACATTTTGACGCGCTTCTACCGCGCATCCAATGCCACCTCAGCGGCCGTTCCCGGCAGCGGACTGGGGCTGGCGATCGCCAACGACATCATCAGCCGTCACATGGGACGCATGGTCTTCGACTCCATTCTGGGGTCCGGGACCACGGTGTCCGTGGAGTTGCCGGCCGGAGGACCGTAGGCCCATTGGGCTGTGACAGCGGTGTCAATGCCAGGCTCCGGAGATGTGATCGGCCGTCACTAATGCTCGACACCTTGCGAAATAAAACTGATGCCCCGGGCAACAGCCCGGGGCATCAATTTAGCTCATGAGGCCTTGAGAGGCGCTCCCCCAATGTTTAGTTCGGCCACCAACCGATGCTGGTGGTGTTCGTCTTACCCGTGGTGGTGCTGTTCGGCCACCAGCCGATTGCCGTACTGTCCTGCGTAGGCTCGGCATTAGCCGGAGCAGCGAATCCCGTTACTGCCAGAACCGCCGCCATGAGCAGGGTTGCCGCAAATTTTCTCATCCGCTATGCCCTTTCGTACTGATGCGAATTTGTTGTCTGTGACTTGAATAAAGTCACGGGGCAAACTATACGAGCTTTTCTTCCGCAATGACATGGATAATGGGCACATGCAAAGTCCCCACCTGGCCTCCCACCTTGTTGCCGGACTCAATGCACGCGCAAAATGGAAGGTGCGGGACTTTGACGCGGCCTTCCGGCTGGCTGCAGAAGCTGCTGAACTCGCCCTGGACTCCGGCGACGACCTCGCCTGGTGGAACATGCGCTACCTGCAGGCGGAGTGCCTCCGCGATCAAGGAAGCATCGAAGAATACCTGGCACTGGCGTCCGCCCTCAATGATCACAGCCTGACCGCTACCTCCCCCGAGCTCGGTGCCAAGGCACGAACAATGGTGGCCATAGGGCTGCAAGGCCTTGGCCGGCTCGCCGAAGCCGCCGCCATGGCAGCCGACGCCGCAAGACTTGCCGCCACGGACCCCGATCTCCTCTACGTTCAGGTCCTGGCCCAGCGTGCCCTTATCGCGGCCTTGGCTGAGAGCCGGCTCCTGGATGATGCCTGGCGGGAATGCCTTGTTTTGGAGACCCTGATTACCGATGACGTTGATGAAGACACCGCGGGCAAAGGCTACTGGGTGATCGGAAACGTTGCTTTCCTCGCGGACCGCGTTACTGATGGGGGTCGGTATCACGATCTGGCCGCCGAAAGGCTTTCACCGTCAAAGGACGTTGATTTGTGGGCGCGCTTCAACCGCGCCTCAGCGGAAATGCGCCTCCAGGCAAAACTCGGCGATCCGGCCACTCTTCGCTGCATTGAGAGGGCAGAGCTCGCTACGGACATTGTGGGAGGATCCGAGCGGGACCATTTGGAGATGTCTTTGGTCCGCGCCCATTGGAATTGCCTCATCGGTGACATGCAGGAAGCACTGGCGATCCTTGAACCGCTTTGCGCACGTTCCTCCATTCTGGCCACGCAAACGTCCGCCGAAGCGCATTTTCTTTTCGCGCGGACCTTGCTGGCATCCGAGCGAACTGAAGAAGGCCTGGCCGCTTATGAAGAAGCAGCAAAGCTCTTCGAGCAAGCGGCCTTGCCGGAGCGCAGCGCAACCGTTCGCGAGTACCTGCGGCAAAGTGTCGGGCGCCGGGGCGGGTCGCACGGGGAGTGAGCATGTCCGACGCAGAAATGTACTCCGCGAACGATCCCCGTTTGGGCCTGCTCCTGGAAGGCATCGTCAGGTTGGCGGCCGGCGACCTGAACACCAGGATCGAAGTCTCCGAAGCTCGCGATGAGATTGACGCCGTGATCATGGGCACCAACCTCCTGGCCGAAGATCTACAGATCGTCTATGAAGAGCTGGAGCAAAGGGTGCAGGCCCGGACAAAACAGCTCAATCAAGCGCACCTTGCGATGCAGCGGATGGCCATGACCGATCCCTTGACCGGCCTGAACAACCGCTCCGCATTCGCCACCGCCTTGGGCGCAGCCCAAGCGAACGGTGGGCAAGGCAACAAGCGCCCGGCGATCCTCCTGCTGGATATGGACGGTTTCAAGGCCATCAACGATTCCCTCGGCCACACCATAGGTGACAAAGTCCTGGAAACAGTCGCCAACCGTATCAGCGGGGCGGTTCGCGAACAGGACATGGTTGCCCGCATGGGCGGCGACGAGTTCGCTGTGCTGCTTGCGGAGGTGACGCCTGCTGAGGCCAGCGCCATTGGCAGCCGAATCCTCGCTGCCGTGGCGGGCGTGATGGAGATTGAGGGACAACATCTCCATTGCGGGGTCAGCATGGGCCTCCGGATGGCCGAACCCGGCCAGCGGGCGGAAGAGCTCATGATGGAAGCGGACATTGCCATGTACGAGTCCAAGGCGGACGGGCGCGGCAAGCTCAAGGTGTTCGCACCTGACATGCTGCATGCCCGGCAAATGCGGAACCAACTGGTGGGCGAGCTCAAAGAGGCGATCGCCGGTTCCCAGCTTGTGCTCTATTACCAGCCCATCATCAGGCTGGACACCCGCGAAATTGAAGGTGTGGAAGCACTGGTCCGCTGGAACCACCCCACCCGTGGAATCATCATGCCGGACGAGTTCATCCCCATCGCCGAGGAAACGGGAATGATCTCCGATCTGGGCGGCTGGGTGCTCCGCACCGCCGTCGAGCAGTTGAAGCAATGGCGCAGCGACCCCCTGACGGCGGGCCACAACTTCAGCATGCGCATCAACGTTTCGGCGGCGGACCTGCAGCGGCTGGAGTTCATTGAAGACGTCCGCGAGGCCTTGGCTTCAGTCGACCTGGACCCGTCGCTCCTGGTCCTGGAGCTGACCGAGAGCGCCGTCATCCAAGGCAACGATCTGGACCGTTACACGCTCAACAGCCTGCGCCGCCTTGGCGTGGGATTGGAGATTGACGATTTCGGCACGGGCTACTCCTCCATCAGCTACCTGCGCCAGCTGCCCGTTGACACCGTCAAGGTGGACCGGACGCTGCTTTCCGCCTTGGGCAGCGACCCCTCCCAGCCCGCCCTCTTGGCTGCTGTCCTGCAACTGATCCGCGCCTGCGGATTGGCCGCTGTGTGGGAGGGCGTGGAAAGCGCCGAACAGGCCGAGTACCTGCTGAGCATCGGTTGCACCAGCGGTCAGGGTTACTACTTCAGCCGGCCGCTGCCGGAGGCGCAGCTGACCGAACAGCTTAAGCACCACAAGACGTGGCCCGTCAGCTAATGGTCCGCGTCCACGGATGGTGCCGCGTGCGCCACTCCGAGTCCAAAATGGCATAAATATTCTCGGTGGCCCACTGGCCTTTGTAGTGCCAGTTATCCACCAAGGTTGCTTCAAGCCGCATGCCCAGGCGCTTACAGATACCGGCCGATCCGGCATTCAAGGCATCCAACTTGGCGTCGACGCGGTGGAAGGACAACTGCTCGAAAGCAAGCTTCAGCACTGCCTCGGCGGCTTCAGTTGCGATGCCGTGGCCGCGCGCCTCGGGGTGGAGGATCCAGCCGAGCTCACCCTGCCCGGTGCCCTCCAGCCACTTCAGCACTACCTCGCCCATTAGACCGGGTTGATCCTGGCGCTCGATGGCCAGGCAAACCCAATCGCCTTCATGCTTGAACTCGAAGTTCGCGTACCGGCCGAGGACCTCCATTGACTTGGTTTTGGTCAGCTCGTTGCGCAGAAGGAACCGGGCAGTTTCGGGAAGCGACTGGTAACCGTGGAACCGTTCAAGGTCCTCAGCCTCGAATCGCCGCAGGATGAGTCGATCGGTGATGATGGGAAGCTCAATTTCGGGCATGCTTCCGAGGCTACTAGGCGCGGGCGAATAGTGGTCCAGTCTTGACACGTGGCGCGATCTGGGATTACCTAATGAACATTCGGTAAATAAAGCTGGAGGCAATGACGCATGGTTGAAACGACCCTCTCCGGTGCACAGCACCATATCCTGACGAACGACTACGCGTCCGAATGGATGGGCATCGAGGTCCTCAAGCTCGACGACGGCCATGCCACCATCCGCATGCACCTCCGCCAGGAAATGCTCAACGGATTTGGCATGGCCCACGGCGGAATGATCTTCGCCTTCGGTGACACCGCATTCGCACTGGCCTGCAACCCGGCCAACCCCACGCCCAAGCAAGCCGCCAACATCACGGTGGCGTCCGGCGTCGACATCAACTTCATCAAGCCGGCGTTCCAAGGCCAGGTCATCACCGCCGTCGCAAACCGCCGCGCGAGCACCGGCCGAAGCGGCCTGTACGACATCCAGATCTACGCGGCGGCCCCGTCCCCCGCAGACGACGCCACCTCCGGCATCGAGCCCGGCGAACTCATTGCTGAGTTCCGTGGCCGCAGCCGCACCATCTCCAAGAAGTAGGAACCCCATGACCCAGAACACCGTGGCCGCACCCGCCACCACCTCCAAGGCCAGTGCCCCCGTGCTGGACCGTGAAGAAACCATCTCCCGCGACGAACTGGAAGCCCTACAGCTCACCCGCCTCCAGCACACGGTGGCCTACGCCTACGATCGCGTGCCGCTGTACAAGCGCAAGTTCGACGAAGCCGGCGTGCACCCTACGGATCTTCGCGAGTTGAGCGACCTCGGCAAGTTCCCCTACACCACCAAGGAAGACCTCCGGCTGGAGTACCCGTTCGGCATGTTCGCCGTGCCGCAGGACCAGGTAGCGCGCATCCATGCCAGTTCCGGCACCACCGGCCGCCCCACCGTGGTGGGCTACACCAAGAACGACCTCGCCAACTGGGCAACCCTCGTGGCGCGCTCCTTCCGCGCCTCCGGCGTCCGCCCCGGCATGAAGGTCCACAATGCCTACGGATACGGCCTGTTCACCGGCGGCCTCGGCGCACACGCAGGCGCTGAAGCACTCGGCTGCACCGTCATCCCCATCTCCGGAGGCCAGACCGAACGCCAGATCCAGCTCATCCAGGACTTCAAGCCGGACGCCATCCTGGCCACGCCAACTTACCTGCTCACCATCGCCGATGCCATGCAACACCAAGGCATCGACCCCACATCCACCTCACTGAAGTACGCCGTTCTGGGTGCCGAACCGTGGACTGAAGAGATGCGCCACGAGCTCGAAACCACCATGAATATCAAGGCCTCGGACATCTACGGACTCTCCGAAGTCATGGGCCCAGGCGTTGCCGGGGAAGCTGTTGAAACGCAGGACGGCTGCCATATCTGGGAGGACCACTTCCGCCCCGAAATCATTGACCCCTTTGACCACTCCACGGTCCTGGCCGACGGTGAACCCGGCGAACTCGTTTTCACGTCGTTGACGAAGGAAGCGTTGCCGATCATCCGCTACCGCACCAAGGACCTCACCCGCCTGCTCCCCGGCACCGCACGACCTGCGCATCGCCGCATGGGCCGAATCACCGGCCGCAGCGACGACATGATCATCCTCCGCGGTGTGAACCTGTTCCCGTCACAGATCGAGGAAATCGCGCTTCGAATTCCCGAACTCAGCCCCCACTTCCAGCTCGAAATCACCCGCCCGGAGGGCAAGCGCATGGACTCGCTGACTGTGAAGATTGAGCGTCGGGAGAACGTCCCGTCCGAGGCGGGCACGACGGCGGCACACACCTTGCGTGAGCAGATCAAGATTCACGTCGGGTCCTCTTGCGTGGTTGACGTTGTAGAGCCCGGTTCCCTTGAGCGGTCCAACGGCAAGCTGCGCCGGATCTACGACATGCGCCCCAAGGGCTGAGCGCCTTCCCCGTTCAGATCGTGAGAAAATGCCAGCATGCCTACTGAGACCACCACCAAGCGCGGACGGCCCGGTTATGACCAGCAGTCGGTGCTCCGCATCGCCGTCGACGTCTTCAACCGCCACGGGTACGACGCAACGTCCATGGGCATCCTGGCTGAGAACCTCGGGATCTCAAAGTCAGCCATCTACCACCACGTGCCCTCCAAGGGCGATCTCCTGAAGCTCGCCCTGGACCACGCGTTGGGTGGCCTCGAGGCCATCCTGGAAGAACCGTCTGCGACTTCCGGGCCCGCCGATGCACGGCTTGAGTTCGTGCTGCGGCAAACCATTGCCGTACTGGTGGACCGGCTGCCCTTCGTGACCCTGCTGCTGCGCTTGCGCGGCAATACTGAGATCGAGCGTGACGCCTTGGAACGCCGTCGCGCCTTCGACCACAAAGTGGCCGAGCTGATTGCCGCTGCCCGGGAAGACGGCTCCCTTCGCCAAGACATTGATCCGCGCACTGTCACGCGCCTTTTGTTCGGCACCATCAACTCGATCGTGGAGTGGTACAAACCCGGTGGCTCGCTCTCCCCCGAGAAGCTCGCCGATGACGTCATCACCATGGCCTTCGAAGGACTCCACACGGCAGCCTGACACTTCTTTCGGTCGCTCGCTCACATCCCTCGGGCTTCCGGCCATCCCTCGTTACCTTTTTCGTAGCCTGTTTCCTGGTGCAGGATATGGGTGTGCTGGTCTGCTGATCCTGGCATGGTTGAGTCCCTCTGTTGATCGATGATCTTGAGAGTGTTGTCACCGGGGTTGGTAGGTGCCGGGAGACCGCTGATAGGGGCAGGACAGTGTGATCGTCGTGCGTAACGTGGGTGCCGGGTCCTGACACCGTGGCAGGCCAGCTGGAAATGAGTCCGCTGAGTTGGAGGTGCCGAAGGTGATCAAGGACCATGACGCTGCAGAGATTTTCGTTGGCTTGGATGTGGGCAAGGGCGTCCATCACGCTGTTGCCTTGGACCGGGCCGGGAAGAAGCTGCTGGACAAGCGTTTACCGAACGATGAAGCCGGTATCCGGGACATCCTCGCCGGGTTAGCGCAGAACGGGCGGGTCCTGTTGGTCGTTGACCAGCCCGCGACGATCGGGGCGTTGCCGGTGGCTGTGGCCCAGGACGCGGGTGTGTTGGTCGGGTACCTGCCTGGGCTGGCGATGCGCCGGATCGCGGACCTGCATCCTGGAGAGGCGAAGACCGATGCCCGGGACGCGTTCATCATTGCCGAGGCCGCCAGGACGATGCCCCATACACTGCGCTCGGTCCGGTTAGCCGATGAGCAGCTCGCTGAACTGAGCATGCTTTGCGGGTTCGATGATGACTTGGCCAAACAGGCAACGGCGACCTCGAACCGGATCCGTGGGCTGCTCACCCAGATCCACCCCGCCCTGGAAAGGGTGCTGGGACCTTACATGGACCACCCCGCAGTCCATGATCTGCTGCGGACTTGGCCCACCCCCGAAGCGCTCCGCCACGCCGGCCGGCGCAAGATTGGGAACCGGCTCACTAAACTCGCGCCACGGATGGGCGAACGCCTGGCCGATGAGATCATCGAGGCCCTGGGCCAGCAAACAGTCATTGTTGTCGGCACGAACGCCGCGACCATCGTGCTGCCCCAACTCGCCACCATGCTGGCCGGTCTCCATGAAAGCCGCACCATGGTCCTGACCCAGGTCGAAGCTCTCGTGGAGGCCCACCCTCTTCACCCGGTCCTGATGTCCCTGCCGGCCGTGGGCATCAGGACCGCCGCACGAATCCTCACCGAAGTCGCCGGGAAAGACTTCCCCACCGCCGGGCACTTGGCCTCCTACGCAGGACTGGCCCCCGTGACCTGGCGATCCGGATCCTCCATCCGCGGGGACCACTCCTCCAGAAAAGGCAACAAAGTCCTCAAACGAACCCTGTTCCTCTCAGCCTTCGCAGCCCTCAAAGACCCACTCTCACGGGCCTACTACGACCGCAAACGAGCCGAAGGCAAACGCCACAACCAAGCACTCATCGCCCTCGCACGACGACGCTGCGACACCCTCTACGCAATGCTCCGCGACGGCACCCTCTACAAACCCCCGACACCCACAACCCCTTGACGAAAAACATAGGGGCACTCTCACATCCCTCGGGCTTCCGGCCGACCGTCTAAGAGCCGGATCCGCCGTCGGACACCCCCTCCCGACCATTGATGCCCAGAACGCGAAACGCCTTCCCGCTTAATGTGGGAAGGCGTTTCGTCGTAGGTGAGAGAGGGTCCCGCCCAAACCCGAGGGATCTGCGAGAGGGTCCCGCCCAAACCCGAGGGATCTGCGAGAGGGCTATTTCTCCACGAGGGTGAGGACGTCGTAGGTGGCCACGATCTCGTCGTTCTGGTTGGTCAGGACGGCATCCCAGGCCACCTCGCCGTATTCGTCGGTCTCACGAGGGGTGATCTTCTTAGCCGTGAGCGTGACCCGGATGGAGTCACCAGCTGCGACAGGGGTGATGAAGCGCAGGTTCTCCAAGCCATAGTTGGCCAGCACGGGGCCCGGAGCTGGCTCAACAAAGAGCCCGGCAGCCCAGCTCAAAAGCAAGTAACCGTGGGCCACAATACCGGGGAAGAACGGGTTGGCCTCGGCGGCTTCCTGGTTGGTGTGTGCGTAGAACGTGTCGCCCGTCGAGTTCGCGAAGGCAGTGATGTCCTCAAGCTTGACCTCGCGGAGGTCCGAGCGAACAGCGTCGCCGATGCGGAGGGTAGAGAGGTGCTTCCGGAACGGGTGCTCCCCCTCGGTTTCTACGCTGAAGTTACGGTCGGCGCCGGTGTGCCAAAGACCCGTGACGGCGGTCAGCATGTTGGGGGAACCCTGAATGGCTGTGCGCTGCATGTGGTGCAGGACGGAGCGGATGCCGCCCAATTCCTCGCCACCACCTGCGCGGCCGGGACCGCCGTGCACCAGGTGCGGGACCGGGGAACCGTGGCCGGTGGACGAGCGCGCATCTTCACGGTTGAGCATGTGAACGCGGCCGTGGTGGGCAGCGATGCCGAGCACCAACTCCTGCGCAACAGATGGATCGTTGGTGCACACCGATGCCACCAAGGAGCCGGAGCCACGGGCTGCAAGGCGGATGGCGTCGGCAAGATCCGAGTACCCGATCACCGAGGACACCGGCCCGAAAGCTTCGAGGGAGTGAACTTCTTCGGCTTCAGCGTCTGCCCAGCTTAGGAGGACCGGGGACATGAAGGCACCGTCTTCCACTACGCCCACGCCGCCGCCAACGGAGGTGACCGACGGCGAATCGAGAGATCCGTACGCAAGCTCACCGCCGGCGTCGAGCAATGATTGAACCGCCGCACGGACGTCGTCGAGCTGTTCCAGGGACGCCAACGCGCCCATGGTGACGCCATCGGCGCGCGGGTCGCCAACCACGACGCGTTCGTTGATTCGCGCACCGACGGCAGCAGCGACGTCGGACGTCAGCTCCTGCGGGACGATAACTCGGCGGATCGCGGTGCACTTTTGGCCGGCCTTGACTGTCATCTCGGTGACCACCGCTTTGATGAAAGCGTCGAACTCCGGGGTGCCGGGGACGGCGTCGGGGCCGAGGATGGCTGCGTTGAGGGAGTCGGTCTCGGAGGTGAAGCGAATGCCGCCCTGGACCACGTTCTTGTGGCCCTTGAGCGAGTTGGCAGTGGACGCCGAGCCGGTGAAGGAAACGAGGTCGCGGTAGTCGAGCTCATCAAGGATGGTCCGGGCAGAACCGGAGATCAGCTGAAGGGAGCCTGCCGGGAGAATACCCGACTCGACGATTGCCTTAACCGCCGCGGCGGCAACGTAGCCCGTGGGCGTAGCGGGCTTCACGATGGTGGGGACGCCGGCGAGGAAAGCCGGCGCGAACTTTTCCAGCATGCCCCAGACCGGGAAGTTGAACGCGTTGATCTGGACTGCGACGCCGGGAATGCGGGTGTAGATGTGCTCGGCGACGAACGATCCGTCCTTGGACAACGTCTCCATGGGACCGTCCACCACAACCTGTGAGTTGGGCAGCTCGCGGCGGCCCTTGGAGCCGAACGTGAAGAGCACACCGATGCCGCCATCGATATCGATCATGTTGTCGATCTTGGTGGCACCGCTCTGCGAAGAGGATTCGTACAACTCTTCGCGGCGCCCGTTGAGGTACATGGCCAGCTCTTTGAGTTTGAGCGCACGTTGGTGGAACGTCAGCTTCCCAAGTTCAGTTTGCCCGGTGGTGCGGCCGTAATTCACGACGGCGGCGAGGTCCAGTCCGTCGGTGCTGACGTTGGCCAGGACTTCTCCGGTGCTGGCATCGCGGACCGGGACTTTCCTGGCGTCGGGTGCCGGCGTCCACCAGGCGTCCTGAACGTAGCTGGGGACGGTTGCAACGGCTGTGGTTTCCGGGGCGACTGCGGTAGTGGTCATCGTCGACGGGTCCTTCCAAGGCACGTGAAATCGGCACGGTCCCTGCTGACTGGAGCCAACATTACTGACCGGCCGTTCGGTAATATATACAGGGTACATGAATGCCCGGTGGAGTACAGCAGGAATTTTTGCTGCTTGGCTGGAACACAACGAAGGGCCGGCCTCCCTGGTGGGAGACCGACCCTTACTTGTACAGGTTTGAGACCGGCAACTCGGTTAGATGGCGCCGAACTTTGCGTCAAACCTGAACATGAATGCTGCCATCGCATCGCGGTTCACAGGCAGCAGCGGCTTGAAGGACTTGCCACCTGCTTCGGTCCAACCCGTGGAGATGCCTTGGGCAGCGAGCCAAGTGATCTCCTTGTAGAACTGGGCTCCGACGGGAACGTCAACGAACGGCGAAGTTGCCGGTGCAGTGAATCCGGGTTGCTCAGCCAAACGGTACATGAAGGCAGCCATCGCATCGCGGTTCACAGGCTGCAGAGGCCGGTAAGTCTTGGTCTTGTCAGCCTCTTCCCAGCCCGTGGAGATGCCCTTGTCTGCCAGCCAGGTGATCTCCTTGTAGAACTTGGCGTCCGTGGGGAGGTCAGCGAAGGGTGACACAGCGGGAGGCGTGAACTCAGGCTCACCCGACAACCTGTACATGAACGCAGCCATGGCGTCACGGTTCACCGGGGTCAGGGGCTGGAAAGACCTGGACCCGTTGGCTTCCCAACCAGTGGAAATTCCTTCGTTGGCCAACCAGAGGATTTCATTCTGGAACTGGGCGCCGAGGGGAACATCGTCAAAGCCCCGGGTACCCTGCGTTGCAGTCGCGTAGCTCAGCGTGCCAAGGTCCGTGTTCTGGCCTACGAAAGAGGAAACGGACCGGGCGTTGGCCTCTGCGAGGACGTTGCCGGAGAAGATCGGACCGGACTCACCCGCAGGTTCAGCCGACACGAAGTAGAGTCCCGTGGTCAGGCCGGTGACGTTGAAGGTGCCGTCTGCTGCGGTATAGGCGAAACGGGTGACAAGTGACTCGTCCTTGGTGTAAACGTTGACCCGCACCCCGTTCAGGGGAGTTCCGGCAGATCCCAGGACCTTCCCTGTAAGGGTTCCGCCCGAACGAACGGTTGCGTTGACGCTGGAAACAGTCTGTCCGGCAGCTACAGTCACAGGTGTCGCATTAGCCGCGCCCCCGGACTCCGGGAGGTTCTTATACAGCTGCGCCTCGTATTTGGATACGAATCCCTTGGTCCGGTTGAACTGAACCTTGTACGTGCCCGGCAGCAGGTTCTTCAGCGCATAGGTGGTCTGGGAGGTTTCCATGACCGTTGACGCTGCAACGGTGCCGTCCTGGGCAATGGCAGTGATGCTCATGCCCGGACCACTCATCGTGGGGCCCGGAGCGGGCGCACCAGCAACTGAACCGGAGATGGTTGCCGCCGCAACCGCGGAATCCTGAATGCCGGTGAGCTGTTGAGCTGCGGCGACGGTTATCGAAGGCGAGGCTCCTGCGCCGGCGGCCGCGCCATGCCACATGCTGGCCCACTGCCCGCCATAAGTCCTGAAATGAAGCTTGTAAGTTCCAGCCGGAAGCCCGCCGATGGCGTAGGTCCCATCCGCGTTGATGAAAGCTGAACCGGCAAATTCATTCTTGGTGAAGTCTGGTCCTGTTTGGACTGTGGCTTCGCCGTTGTAGGAGCTCCCCGCCGGAAGGACAATCTTTCCCGCAATGGTGGCGGCCGGCTTCAATGTTTGGTTGATTCCAGTCACACCGTAACCCTCCGTGACAGGAATCAGGGTTGCCTCGTCCCGGGAAGCGTTGGGGTAGTAGGTGGCCAACACCGGCGATGGCGTCACGAAATGGACAAACCAAACCTTGTAACCGCCAGTTGCAAGGGCACTCAGCAGGTAGGTTCCGTCAGCGTTCACAGAAGTGGAATTGGTGCCACGGGGACCCTCAGCCATGACGGTGACAGAAGTGGGATTTACTCCAGCAGGGACCGTCACCTTACCGGCAATCGTCCCTCCCATGGTCATGGACTGGTTAATGCCTTTGACCGCGGCGCCGGCGGCCACTGCGACAACGGTCGACTTCTCCCGGTCAGGGCTTCCATAGAACGTAGGAAGCAACTGCGTGGGGTGCCCTGTCTCCACAAATTGCAGCGTGTACTGGCCTGCTTCCAGGGCCGGAAAGACGAATTTTCCGTCAGCATCCGCCCACACATTTTCCAGGCTGGGCCCGTCAAGGGAGGTGACCATGATCCTGGTTGGGTCCAGCCCCGCAGGCACTGTAACCGTTCCTGAGATACTGCCCGTGGCTGCTGCAAACGCCGGGGATGCGATCCCGGCCGGCAGAGTACCCAGGATGAGTGCTGCTAATAGTGTGAGTGCGAGCCGAAAACGGCCGCGAGAATAACCCCTCATGGGTCCCCCATATTTCATGCGAACGAAGGGGCCGCAAATGGCGGCCCCTCGCGATCCTAATGGAGAAAGCCAATTATTCTAAACGCCTCATTTTTGTGAAGTGAGAGAACGCTTCACGGGGCCAGCTAACCCCGCCTGAGCAGCTTCCGCACCAAGAGCATGGGCTTCTTCATGAACTCCCCCACGCTTGTCCGCACAACCACGGTCTGGTTCAGCGCCTCCAGGCGTTCCAGGATGTGGTCGAGCTTGGCTGCGGACTCGTCCAGGCGTCGCTGCTGGGCAACGATGAGTTCCTCTTGCTCAGAAAGCACGCGCGTCAGGTAAAGCATGGTGCCGAGTCCACCCTGCGCTGCTTGGTCGCGGAGATAATCATCGCGGACCAAGGCGTCATACTGTGCATGCTCAGCAACCTTCGCGAAGACGCTGTTGCTGTGGTGCCCAGCGGATTCCGGCCGCTGCGACCAGAAGGCGAGAGGTTCGCCGTCGAGGAATCCAACACGCGAATGGCTCAGCACGCGGAGGTGGAATTCCCAGTCGCCCACCACCGGCAGGTTCTCGTTGTAGTAGCCCACATGATCGTGAAGATTGCGCCGGTACAGGAAAGAAATAGGGACGGCGCGGTTGATCTTGAGCATGTCTGCCAGCGTTATCTGCCGCATGTCGGCCCAGAAGATCTCACGGCTTATGGGCTCAATCTTGTCCTCCACAAGCTCCTCGATGACGATCTCCGTCCGCACCATCACACCGCTTTCGGCAGCGTGCGCGGGATCGTCAAGGTAAGCCACTGTGCGGGCCAGGAACTCGGGGGCCCAGAAGTCGTCGTCGTCATGAATCACCACGAACTCGCCGGAACCGGCCTTGAGGCCAGCATTCGATGCCCCCTCCATGCCAGCTGATTCAGCGTGGTGAAGCGTCGTAATGCGGGACCGCTCGGCTTCGGACCGCTGGGAGGTGAGGTGTTCGACGTCGGCCGGGTTTCCACCGTCGTTGACAATCACCAGTTCGAAGTCTTGGAACGTCTGGGCAAAGATGTCGTCCAAAGCCCGTGCCAGGAAGATGGGTCGGTTCTTGGTTCGGGTCACGATGGTGACGCGGGCGCCGGAAGTCATGCGGATCCATCCATGTCAGAGATTAGTCAACTCTGTATTTTAGCAGCGCTGGCGGCCCCGAGTTTGGCCCGGAGCGCAGTCAACTCCGCACTGGAAACACCGTTGGCTGCCAGGAACCTGGGCGCGTCCAGCGACGCAAGAAACGCCCGCAGACTCGCCCGCCGCTCGGTCAAGATGGCCTCAAGAGCACTATCGGACAGATAAGGGTCATGTGCGTGCGGCGCCCCGTGGGTGCGGTGGCGCTCATTGATTCCCCGCGCGGCGAGCTCGTATCCGTGCACGATCTGCTCATCACCAACTCCCGCCAATCGCTGCAGGATCAAAGCGATCACGCCGCTACGGTCCCTTCCCGCCGAGCAGTGAACCACCACCTTGCCGGGCGACGCCGCAATGGCTTTGAAGACCGCCGCGATCTTGTCGGCGAACAGCTCAAGATAATCACCGTACTGCGCGGGGTCCTTGAGGTAGGGGCCGAAAAGCTCGCTGAAGTTCCTATGGTCCGGATCTTCCGTTGGGCAATGTACGACGTCGATGCGCGCCTTCACGTCGTCCGGCACCTCGGGATCGGTGTCGCGTTGCCGTCGCTCGCGCGAGGCGCGGAGATCGATGACGGTGCGGACGCCGTCGTCGTACATCTGCTGCCAACCGGCTTCCGTGACCCATTCGTGGCGCCCCATCCGGTACACGTCCCCGGCGATCGGCCACGCGTTGACGGCGCCGTCCCAGTGGACGCCCTGGTGAGCTGAAGTCGTCCCATCCATAGGAGCCAGCTAAGCACAAAGTTTGGGATCGAGGTCTTGCGGAGGCTGAGTGACCCATGTCATACTCATTCTCGATGCGCATCGACGATACGTATCGACAAACCATCGGAACCGTTCAGCAGAGAGCACAAGGAGGTCAGGCCATGCCCACCAGCAAGGACGTCGCCCTGGCCGCCGGAGTGGCTCAAAGCACGGTCTCCTACGTATTGAGTGGCAAGCGGCCGATCTCCGAGAAGACCCGCAAAAAGGTTGAAGACGCTATTCAGCAGTTGACGTATCAACCCAATGCTGGCGCTCGTGCCCTTGCCAGCCGCAAGACCCGGGTCATCGGCCTGGTGATCCCCTTCATACCTGAACTGCACATGGCCTCGATCATGGAGTTCGTGTCGGTGATCGCCAACACCGCCAGACTCTACGATCACGACATTCTCCTGGTCACGGAGGACGAAGGCGCACCAGGGCTGAAACGCGTGGTGGGCCAACAGATCTGCGATGGCCTGATCCTCATGCAGGTTGAAGGGGATGACGAGCGCCTCCCCGTGGTTCGCAGCCTTAACGTACCTGTGGTGCTGATCGGGATCCCGCACGACCCCTCCGGCTTGGTCTGCATCGATGCGGACTTTGAAATGGCCGGGGAACAATGCGTCCAAGATCTGGCAGCGGCCGGACACCGTGTCATTTCTGTCATCGGTTGGCAACCGGAGGTGGTGGAGCGCCACGTAAATTACGTAGAACGCTTCATGTCCGGCACCGACAAGGCGGCCCAAGATGCCGCAGTCCGTGTACTGCATCTGCCGGGCGGCACCGACCGCGATGTCATCGCCACCTCTGTTGACAAGGCTCTGGCCGAAACCCCCGGCGTTCCGGCGTTCATTGCACCGGACGGGACTGTCCAGGACGTACTCCGTCGGGTGTTGAACAACCGCGGCCTGACTCCGGGGGTGGATGTCTCCGTCATTGGCAGCGCCTCCCCCACACTGGCTGAACTCCAGCCCATTCCACTTTCCACCATTGACCTCCGTCCGGCAGAAGTTTCCCGCCGGGCGGTGAAGATTATTTGCGACCTCCTCGAAGCCGAGAACCAAGGACCACACGAATCCCTGGAACTGGTACCTACGGTCATTACGCACCGTTCAAGCACGCTCCGCCCACCCCACGGCAGCTAAGTCCCCTCGTTAGAACACCTGCACTACATCCGTTTCCGAACTCATCGATACGCATCGTCGATACGCATCGATAAATCGACCCCCGAAGAAGGAACAGACAATGAAGTCAGCACAAACGACATCCCGTCCGCTCGCATTGGCCGTGGCCGCCCTGGTCGGCCTGCCGCTGGTCATCTCCGGCTGTGGCACCTCCACCGCCGCGTCGTCCTCCGAGTCCGTCACGGAACTCTCCGTGATGGACTACTACAACAACGAGCCGGACAAGTCGTTCATCGGCGATGCCCTGACCAAATGCGGCACCCAGCTGGGCGTTACAGTCAAGCGGGAAACTGTCCCCGGAAAATCACTCATCTCCAAGGTTCTCCAGCAGTCCTCCTCCAAGACGCTTCCGGATGTACTCATGTTGGACAACCCCGACCTCCAGCAAATCGCAGCCACAGGTGCGCTGGCTCCGCTGGCCGACTTCAAGGTCAGCACAGAGAACTTCGCCGAAGGCGTGCTGAGCGCAGGCACCTACAAGGACAAGGTTTACGGTCTGGCACCCACAGTGAACACCATCGCCCTGTTCTACAACAAGGACATCCTGGCCAAGGCCGGCGTAACTCCCCCTACTACGTGGGATGAGCTCAAGGCCGCCTCCGCCAAACTCACTGCAGGAGACCAGTACGGACTCGCTTTCAACGCCAACCCCACCTATGAAGGAACGTGGCAGTTCCTTCCCGTCATGTGGTCCAACGGCGGTGATGAAAAGAAGATCGACACCAAGGAAACCGAGCAGGCTCTGGAACTTTGGACTGATCTGGTCAAGAGCGGTTCTGTCTCATCCTCGGCCCTCAACTGGACCCAGGCTGATGTGAAGGACCAGTTCCTGGCTGGCAAGGCCGCCATGATGGTCAACGGCCCATGGCAGATTCCGGCTTTGGACAAGCAACCCACGCTTCAGTACGGCGTAGTGAAGATCCCGGTGCGTGAAGCCGGGCAGACGTCCGTGGCTCCGCTCGGCGGCGAGGTATGGACCGTCCCGCAGACCGGGAACAAAGCCCGGCAAGCCAAGGCAGCAGAGATGGTTTCCTGCTTGAATAGCGACGAGAACCAGCTCGCCATGGCTACCGCCCGCAACACCATTCCCTCCAAGACCACGCTCTCGGACAAGTTCGCCAGCGACAACCCCAAGCTCGCCACGTTCACCGAGCTGATCAAAACGGCCCGCGCACGCACCGGCCAGCTCGGAGAAGAATGGCCGGCACAGGCCACCAAGATCTACACAGCCATCCAGACCTCGCTGACAGGAAACGCGTCACCGGCCGACGCCCTCAAGCAAGCCCAGGGTCAGTAGGCAGCCTGCCATGTCTCTGACAACTGACGTTTCTCACTCGGCCGGGGCGGGCACTGGCAAGGTCCCGAAAAAGCACGAATCAAGTGCCGGCCAGCAAGCACCCAAGCGCCGTACCCGCCAACGCCGCGAGCGCATCTTCCAGTGGCTCTTCCTGGTTCCCGCAGTGGTCTACATGACATTGTTCTTCGGCTATCCGGTAGTCAAGAACGTGGTCATGAGCTTCCAGGAATACACCACGTCCACGTTCTTCACCGGAGAAGCCCCCTGGGTGGGGTTCACCAACTACGTGACTGTATTGTCGTCGTCGTTGTTCTCAACCTCGCTGCTGAACACCGTCCTGTTCACCATCGGCTCCATTATCGGCCAGTTCGTGATCGGGCTGGCGCTGGCGATCTTCTTCCAGCGCAAGTTCCCGCTCAACGGAATACTGCGGTCCCTGCTTCTGCTTCCGTGGCTCTTGCCGCTGATCGTTTCCAGTGCTGTGTGGCGCTGGATCCTGGATAAGGACAGCGGCGCGCTGAACCGTTTCCTGGGTGATCTCGGCATCATCGATACCGGCATCCCGTGGCTGACCAGCACGTCCTTGGCCCTCATTGCCGTGGTGGGTGTGAACATTTGGATCGGCATCCCCTTCAACCTGACCATCCTCTATGGCGGCCTGCAGGAAATTCCGGACGAGCTCTATGAGGCCGGATCACTCGACGGTGCCACGGGCTGGAAGGCTTTCCGGCACATCACGTGGCCCATGCTTCGGCCGGTGGTCAGCGTGGTCCTGGTGCTCGGCGTCGTCTACACGCTCAAGGTGCTGGACATCATCCTGGGCCTCACCAACGGCGGGCCCGCCAATTCCACCCAGACCATCGCGACGCAGTCCTATAACCTCTCCTTCCACGAATTCAAGTTCGGTGAAGGTGCGGCCCTGGGCAACGTGCTGGTGATCATCTCCCTGGTCTTCGCGGTTCTGTACTTGCGAGCCAGCCGACGCGCAGTGGATGAGTGAGGAAATCGTGACAACCGTACTGAGAGCACCCCAACTCCGGCGCATCGGGGGAAAAGCAACGGGACGCAAGAACTGGGGCTACACGGCACTGGCCATCTTCTTCCTGGCCGTCATGCTGTTCCCCGTGTACTGGATGGTCAACGCCTCCCTCCAGCCCAATGGGACCACCTTGGAAACCTCGTGGTTCCCCGTGAAGCCCGACTTCACGGGGTACGCCACAGCGATCAACGAGCAAGCAGGCAACCTGGGAACCAGCCTCATGATTTCGCTGGGCAGCGTTGTGCTGAGCCTCGCTATTGCAGCCCCGGCCGCCTATGCGTTGGCCTACTTCAAGGTCCGCGGCGCGGGAGTGGTCCTGTTCGCGATCCTCATCAGCCAGATGATTCCGGGGATCGTGGTGGCCAATGCCCTATACACCGCCTACAACGATCTCGGCCTGCTCAATTCCATCCCGGGCTTGATCCTGGCTGACTCGGCCCACGGAATCCCTTTCGCCATCCTGATCATCCGGGCTTTCATGAACGGCATGCCGGCCTCGGTGATCGAGGCCGCCCGGGTTGACGGGGCGGGACACCTCCGGGCGTTTTGGTCGATCGTGCTTCCGCTGAGCCGGAACTCGCTGATCACCGCGGGACTCTTCACGTTCCTGTTCGCGTGGAGCGACTTCCTGTTCGCGCTGACCCTGACCACCACCGAGGCCGTCCGCCCCGTCACCCTGGGCATCTTCCAATACATCGGCGCCTACGTGAACGACTGGAGTTCCGTCATGGCGACGGCGGTACTCGCCTCCATCCCGGCCATCGTCCTTTTGGTCGCGGCCCAAAAATACATCGCCGCCGGCACTACCGGCGGTGCGGTCAAGTAGACCGCTCCCACACCTTAAAGGAGAAATCATGACTGAGAGCAAGCCCATCCGCGTCACCGTATGGTCCGAGAATCGCCACGAGAAGCGCGACGAACTGGTAGCCCGCCTTTACCCCGACGGTATGCACGGCGCCGTCAAGGCGGGCATCGAGGAGAACCTGGGTGGCGCCGTCGAGGTCCGGACCGCAACCCTGGACGAACCGGAACACGGCCTCACCGAGGAAGTCCTCGCCAACACCGACGTGCTTACTTGGTGGGGGCACATGTCCCATGCAGATGTTGAGGACGAGATCGTGGAACGCGTCCACCGGCACGTCCTGGCCGGAATGGGCCTGATCGTGCTGCACTCCGGGCACTGGTCCAAGATCTTCACCAAGCTCATGGGAACCTCGTGCACGCTACGTTGGCGTTCCGAGCAGGACCGCGAACTTGTGTGGACCGTGGACCCCACGCACCCCATCGCCAAGGGCGTTCCCCACCCCATCGAGATCCCGCAGCAGGAAATGTACGGCGAGTTCTTCGACATCCCCACGCCCGAGGAACTGGTGTTCATCAGCTCGTTCAGCGGCGGCGAAGTCTTCCGTTCGGGCTGCACGTTCCGGCGCGGTCACGGCAAGATCTTCTTCTTCAGCCCCGGCGACCAGGATTACCCCGTCTACCACCACAAGGACGTCCGTCGCGTGATCGCCAACGCCGTGGAGTGGGCCGTTACCGACCGCCCCGAACGCGCTGTTCCGGAGCTGCTTCGCTACGAGACCAATGACTTCTTCAACGGCAAGAGCTACCAGGGAGCCAACGCGTGAGCACGCCCTTCGCTACCATTCCCGACGACGGAACTCCCCTCCGCGTCGTCGTAGTCGGTGCGGGAGGCATGGGACGCGCATGGCTTCGAACGGTCGAATCGTCGCCGTTGGTTGAGCTGGCGGGCATCGTTGATCTTGACCTTACGGCTGCCGCTGAGGCGGCGGCGTCCCTGGGCCGTCCCGATCTCCCGTTCGGTGCAGGGACAGCGGCGCTGGCGTCCGACGTCGGAGCACAGGCAGTCATCAACGTGACCGTCCCTGCCGCGCATCATCCGGTGACTACCGAAGCACTTGCCGCTGGCATGCCGGTCCTCGGCGAGAAACCAGTAGCGTCGACTGTGGCGCAGGGCCTCTCGCTCGCCGCAGCCGCGGAGCATCACGGCCAGCTGTTCATGGTTAGCCAGTCCCGACGCTACAACCGGCAGCTGTTTGATGCGAAGCGATTCACATCGTCCCTTGGCGCTGTTGGCATAGTGTCGGCGGAGTTCTTCAAGGCCCCTCACTTCGGCGGTTTCCGCGACGCCATGGATCACCCGCTCCTGCTGGATATGGCCATCCACCAGTTCGACATGGCCCGCTTCCTGCTCGACGCCGATCCCGTCTCCGTATTCTGCGAGGAGTACAACCCTTCGTGGAGTTGGTATCGCGGTGATGCAGGTTCCACGGCCATCTTCGAGATGACTGGCGGCGAGCGCTTTGTGTTCACCGGCAGCTGGTGCAGCCCGGGACAGGAGACCTCTTGGAATGCGTCATGGCGGATCAGCGGTGAGCACGGAACTGTCCTGTGGGACGGTGACAATGAACCTGTGTCCTCCGTTCCTGCAGATGCCGGCCGCTCTGAGGATCCAGGGCAGGAGATTGCCGGCTCCTTGCGGGACTTCGTGTCCGCTGTTCGCACGGGAAGCACGCCCATGGGACGCGTGCACCAGAACATCATGAGCCTGGCCATGGTTGAAGCGGCCATCCTCAGCGCTTCCACCGGCACACGCGTGCCCATGGATTCTCTGCTCGAGGACTCGTACCAACAAGCCATTCTGGCTGAGCGCGACCCCGCCGTCCTGGACGTGCTCAAGTCCTGGACCTCAGTCCGGAGCGCCTTGGCTCACGAAAGCGTGGCGTTGTGACGGGCACTTAGGCGCAACCTCGCCGAGGGGTTAGCTCTCGGGGTTATGACGTCCACTTACTCCCGAGAGCCCGCCCCTCGGCGAACCGGCTATCGCTTGGCTAGCTGGGCGGGCTTCACCGTGGAGAGCAACGCTGACGCGTAGGCCTTGTGTCCGGCGTCGTTCGGATGGAAGTTTGCATCCAGAAGCGGCTGCGTGAGATCCAGGACAATCCACGGATTATCCGAGTTCACAGCGTGGCCGAGGAACCGTTTGCTCACATCGACAAACACCGCGTTCGTCCCGCTGCTTTCGACCGCTGCTGCGATGGTTGCATTGAGGGCATCAATGGCTTGATTTACGAGTATTTGGTTCTGGACGGGAACAATTGTGACCCCATTGAGCACAAGGTCGCCTTGGGACGGATCAAACAGGCGCGGATAGCCCATAACTGCGATCACTGCATCCGGGGCGTTCACCTGGATGGCTTGGTATGTGGTGGCCAGGGCAGTTTGGAGAGCTCCAGACTGCAGGTTTTGAATGATTCCAGCAACCGTGGCCGCACAAAGCTGCGTATCCGGCGTAGAGCAGGCCTGCAGAGCGAGCAAACTGCCGGCATCCACGGCACCAGCTGTGACGCTGACCAGGTCAGCACCCGCCAAAGCCTGCTGACCCGCGAAGATCTGTTGGCCGATAGTTGGCGTCACGCCGTCATAGAAGGGCCCGGCCGGGAATAACACAGCTCCGTGACATGCCAAATTAGCCACCAGTGTGACTTTGGGTGAGGCGTCCACAAGGTCGACGTAACCACCGGGGCTTTGCCAGCAAGCAACAGGCGGCCTGCTCAAATCTCCGGCACCAGTCCCTGCAGTGTACGAATCACCGAGTGCCACATAGGTGACCGGTGGGGGCGGCGCGGCGATCGCCGGACTGGCTGTGAATCCTAACGTGAGTGCCAGGGCAGCGAGCCCTCCTGCAAAAGCCAAGTGCCGACGTCGTACGTGATGAGTTGCCATGATGTTTCCCCTTCATATTGCTCTTTGGGGCTCCGGTGGTCCGACAAAAGGGATCACTTCGCGGCTCGCCCACCCGTCGGCCGCGTACGGGGCAATGTGTTGGACAGATTACGCCCGGCAGGCAACGCGGTACAGACCTTGTGGCTACCCTATTTTTGGGCTTTCACTTTCCGGCGGTAATTGATATTGGCCACCAAAGGGATAGTGCCGGCAATGAGCAAAGCCACGCCGATCAACGGCAACAGCCCTACAGCCTTCTTGGACGATCCTTCCAAAGGAATTTCCAGCGTTCCGGGGATGTCATCAGGGTGGTAGGTGACATCGATTGAATCGCCGATCCCGTAGGCGCAAGGCTCGGCGCTGGTCCCCGGAGGAGTGCGGTAGGTGGCACCATCGATCACGACATCGGCTATTGGCTCGCACAGGCCTTTGGAGCTGATTTCCTGGTCCACTACTATGGCCTGTCCGGTGACGGTCCCTTCCCTCGGCGGTGCGTTATGGAAGAGGAGAAGCCAGACAGCTCCCACGGTGAGCATAATGATGGCCGTGCGAAGACTGAATCGAGGCTTGCGTGGCGGCGTCTGCCCCGGAGACAACGATCCCATTTGGAGGGACCCTACGCGCCGTACTTCGCCAGCCGGAACTCCAGGCCGTTCCGCACCGCGGGCCATTCGTGTTCAAGGATGGAGAACACCACGGTGTCGCGGAGGGCGCCATCGGCGCTGCGTGAGTGATTACGCAGCACGCCGTCCTGCTTGGCGCCGAGCCGGGCGATAGCCTCACGGGACTGCTGGTTCATCCAGTGCGTGCGGAATTCCACGGCCGGGCACCCCAGTTCTTCGAAGGCGTGCCGCAGTAGCAGCAGTTTGGAATCCGGGTTGGTGCCCGTGCGGTGTGCCGACGCCGCGTTCCACGTCGAGCCGATCTCCACGCGGGGAGTCTCGGCGTCGATGTTCATGTACGTCGTCATGCCGATGAGCTTGCCAGTGTCGTTGGACCTCGTTGCAAAAGGCACCATGGAACCCTTTGCCTGCAGGCCCAAGCGACGATCGATCTCCGCAGCCATACCCTCCGGCGTGGGAACAGAGGTATACCAGAGCTTCCACAGCTCGCCGTCGCGGGCTGCATCCACCAGGCTGTCGTGGTGGTCCTGGCTCAACGGTTCCAGCGTCACAAATTTTCCGGTCAGTGTGATGGGCTCAAAAGAAGTCACCCGGTTAGCCTAACCGCCCGCGGGCTTCAGCCGTTCCAGTCGAAGAAACCCTTGCCCGTCTTCCGGCCAAGCTCCCCGCGCGCCACTTTATCGCGGAGGATCTGCGGAGGAGCGAAGCGGTCGCCCAGCGTGGAGTGAAGGTATTCGGCGATGCCCAGCCGGACATCCAAGCCAACGATGTCGGTGGTCTTCAGCGGACCTGTGGGGTGCTTGTAGCCGAGGACCATGGCGGCGTCGATGTCTTCCGCCGACGCCACTCCTTCCTCCACCATGCGCATCGCCTCAAGGGCAATCGCGACGCCAAGCCTAGAGGACGCAAAGCCAGGGGCGTCATTGACGACGACGGCGGTCTTGCCGAGTGCCTCAGTCCAGTTTTTCGCCGCAACAGCGAGTTCGGGAGACGTCTCCTTGGCGAGCACCACCTCAATGAGCGTGGACGCCGGTACCGGGTTGAAGAAGTGCAGCCCCACGAAGTTGGCGGGACGACGGAGTTCGTTGGCGAGCCCCGTGACCGAGAGTGAGGACGTATTCGACGCCAGGAAGGCATCGGCTGACAGGTGCTCCTCCACAGCCTTCAGCGCCGTGACTTTGAGGTCATAGTCCTCTGGCACCGCCTCCACCACGAGGCCGCAGTGAATGAACGATTCGTAGTCCGTGGAGGTGCTGAAACGGGACATGGCTGCCTCGGGGGTTTCGCTCAGTGTGCCACGCGCGGCGGACTTGGCAACGGCCTCAGCCACCCGACCCTGCGCTCCTGCTGCTGCCTCGTGATCGCGTTCCACCACGATCACTGTGGCTCCCGTGGTGAGGAAGGCGTGCGCGATGCCGGCACCCATCCGGCCACCGCCAAGGACTCCGACGACGTGCGGGATGGCGGGAGCTGCTGTCATTTCTGGGTCCTGTCTTGCGTCGGAGCGGCAGTGGCGGATGCGGCGGTGTCTTGAGAGGCTTTGGCGGACTTCTTATCGAGGAAAGCCTGCATACGATCAAACTTGGCCTGGGACTCGAAAAGGATTCCCTGGGCAAGGGTGTCGATCAGCGGGTGTGCCTCAGCCGGGGCGTGGAACACCGACTTGGTGATGCGGACCGCCAAGGGGTCCTGTCGTCCGATCCTGTCCGCCAGCCTGTGCGCCGCATCCATCAGTTCGGGTGCTTCGTGGATCTCTGTGATGAGGCTGATTCGCAGGGCTTCCTCAGCACGCAGCACGGCACCGGCCAGGAGGATCTCCTTGGCTTTCGGCTCGCCCACCAACTCCTTGAGACGCCAACTGGCACCAGCTGCAGCAAGGATTCCCAGCCCAGTCTCCGGGTTGCCGATGCGGACGCTCGGAGTACCTATGCGGAAGTCAGCGGCGTACGCGAGCTCGGCTCCCCCGCCCAAGCAGTATCCGTCCAAGGCCGCGATAACTGGCATGGGCAACTTGGCAATGCGGACAAAGATGGTGGAGTTGATCCCCTGCAAGGCATCGTCCCGCCGGCGTTCACGCAATTGGCCAATGTCCGCACCGGAGGCAAACACGCCTTCGGTCCCGGCAATGATCAGTAGCTTCGGGTTCCGCTCCAGCTCAGCGCACACCAAGTGAAGCTCGTCCACCATCTTCTGGTCGATCGCGTTACGCACCTCGGGACGGTTCAGCAAAACCGTGAGGCGGTCTTCGCGTTCCTCGAGCAGGAGGGTGGTGAAGTCTTTCGGATCCAGTGCCATTAGACGCCTTCCAGCAGCATTGCGGTGCCCTGTCCGACGCCGATGCACATCGTCGCCAAACCGAGCTTCGGCCCTGTTGCGGAGGCTAGTTCCCGCTCCATGCGACCCAGCAGCGTGATCGCAATGCGCGAGCCACTGGAACCGAGCGGGTGCCCCAAACTGATGGCGCCGCCGTCGTTGTTCACGATGTCCGGGTTCAGTCCGAGGCGGCGCATGCTGGCGAGTGACTGCGTAGCGAAAGCCTCGTTGAGCTCTACTGCTCCCAGCTGGTCCACGCTGAGGCCTGTGCGGGCAAGGATCTTCTGCGTGGCAGGTACCGGGCCTATGCCCATGATTTCCGGCTCACAGCCGGCCGACGCGCCGTCGATGATCCGGGCGCGGGGCGTCAGACCGAACTTCTTGATGGCGGCCTCGGAAGCGACGATGATGGCAGAGGCACCGTCGTTGAGCGTAGATGAGTTGCCCGCGGTAACCACTGATCCGCCGGGTACTACCGGCCGCAAACCCGCCAGGACGTCCATGGTGGTGCCTTCGCGGGGTCCTTCGTCCGTGTCCACGACTGTCTCGGACTTGCGGGTCTTGACCGTAACGGGGACGATTTCCTCCTTGAAACGACCGCCGGCAATGGCAGCCAGCGCGAGCTCGTGGGAGCGGACAGCGAAGGCGTCGGCGTCCTCGCGGGAAATGTTATCTACGCGGCCAACCTCCTCGGCCGTTTCGGGCATGGAATAGGTCATCTTGCCGTCGCGGGAGAGCTCGCCCTTGGTGAAGAGCGGGTTGGCGAAGCGCCAGCCGATGGACGTATCGAAGATCTGGCCAGGCTTGGCGAATGCTGTGGTTGGCTTCTCCTGGACCCAAGGGGCTCGGCTCATGGACTCGACACCACCGGCAACCACAATGTCCGCAGCTCCGGACTTGATCATCTGACTGGCCATGATGATCGCGCTGAGACCCGAGGCACAGAGGCGGTTTACCGTGATGCCGGGGATGTGGAGGGGAAGTCCGGCCAGAATGGTGGCCATGCGTGCGACGTTCCGATTCTCCTCGCCGGCGCCGTTGGCGTTGCCGAGGATTACCTCATCAATGGAGTCAGGATCGACGCCGGCACGCGCCACCGCTTCCCGGACCACCAATGCTGCGAGATCGTCCGGGCGGACGGAGGACAGTGCCCCACCGTAGCGACCTACAGGCGTACGTGCGCCGCCAACAAGAAAAGCCTCGACCATGAGAACATCCTTCGCGAAGTGAAAGGGACCCGTCCGGAATAATATACCGACCGTTCGTTCTATAAAGATTACACGGCGCGGCGGGCCGGTCAACAGCTGATGCCCTCAGTTGAGGATCAAAGGAGACCGGCCCAAGGCCGCATCAGACCACCCGGATTCCCAGGTGCCCGGCCAACAGCGGCGCCATGAGGCTCAGCTGATAGTCATCGATCACCACTCCTGCGAGCCCCGCCAAGCCGTTGATTCCACGGAACTCCGAGGTCCGCAGATCCACGTCTTTTAGCTTGGCCCCGGTGACATCCAGCGTGCCAATGGTGCAGTTCTTCAATGCCAGCCGGGTTCCCGTGCAGTTTCCGAGGTCGAGCTCGTTGATGATGCAGTCGGAGATCTGGACATCCATGAGCTTGGAGCCGCGCAGGTTCACATAGTCCAGCTTTCCGCCGTCGATTCGGACCGAGCGCCAGTTCCCCTCGTAAAGTTCGGCCGACCCCCACCGCGGGTTGGTGATCTCAACGTCCTGCCAGGAACTGCGCGCAGCCGTGAACACCGGAGCGTAGGGCTCTGCGAGGATGCACTCCCGGAACGTTGCACCACGAAGCTGCGCCTCATTGAAGGAGACGCCATTCAACTCGCACTCGATAAAATCGGAGCCGCTCAGCTCCTCCCCGTCAGCGGAGATCTTGGTAAACCTGATGCCGTCGTAGCGTTCGCCGCGCTGGAAGTCCGGAGCGTCGTCGTCGCGCAGTTCATCCAACCGCACCGGCGAGATTTTGGGGGCCGCAACCTTCGCTGCCGCCATCAGAGCGATTCCGCTTTAGCGGCGATCTCGGCGAGGTCCTTGCTTAAGGCCTTCCGGGTCATACTCATCCCGATTTTTCCGAAGAGAGCCATGCCCACCTTGCTGATGAGCGAGGGATTGATCATCTCGGCGCCGAATGTCAGCGTCAGATCCGTGCCGCCGTCGCGCTCCATCAAGTTGAAGCGAGTGGTGTAGTCCGCGCCTCCCTGAAGCGCCTTGACGGTGGTGCTTCGCGGAGGGTCTGTCTCGGAAACCCACATCTCAACGGTTTCCTGCCTGCCCATCATGGTGCGGGTTTCCTTCCAGCGGGTGCCCTCCCCGTATGGGCCTTCGCTGAGCATCTGGACTGAGTCGATGCCGGAGAGCGTGCCGGCCGAGCCGGGAATGTCCGAGATGACGGTCCAAACCTTCTCCGGGCTTGCGTTGACGTGCTGCGTCAGGGTGGTGGTGTGTTCCATACATCGAGCCTAGACCCGACCCCCGACACTCCCAACTGACTCCTCGTTGCAAGGCCCACTCTGCGCGACTCACCCCTCGCCAAAGGCGCACAACAGGCCCCACAACCGAAAGGCCCACCTTGCAAGGCCCACTCTGCGCGACTCACCCCCCACATGGGCCGCACAACAGGCCCCACAACCGAAAGGCCCACCTTGCAAGGCCCACTCTGCGCGACTCACCCCCCCCACACATGAGCCGCACAACAGGCCCCACAACCGAAAGACCCACCTTGCAAGGCCCACTCTGCGCGACTCACCCCCCACATAGGCCGCACAACAGGCCCCACAACCGAAAGGCCCACCTTGCAAGGCCCACTCTGCGCGACTCACCCCCCACATAGGCCGCACAACAGGCCCCACAACCGAAAGGCCCACCTTGCAAGGCCCACTCTGCGCGACAAACCCCCACATAGGCCGCACAACAGGAAGGCCCACCTTGCAAGGCCCACTCTGCGCGACTCACCCCCCACATGAGCCGCACAACAGGCCCCACAACCGGAGGCCCCACAACGCGAACGGCGGGCGCCCCCAAAGGGAAGCGCCCGCCGTCGAGTGTGTACCCGGAGACTTAGCTGAACAGCTCGCTCTTGGGTTCGTTGTTCTTGACCTTCTGCCATCCGAGCCACAGCACAAGGGCGAAGAACGGGATGGTCGCGAGGGTCCACAGGCCCAGCAGGAAGACCTCGCCGGTTTCCTTGTCCGTCATGGAATCGAAGCCGATCAGCACCGTGATGGCCAGCAAGGCGATGAGACCCAACCAGCTGGTCCACGGCGAACCGGGCATCGGCAGGCTGGAGACGTTGCCGCGCTTCTTCCGCAGTGCGATCTGGCTCGCGAAGATCGAGCCCCACGTGAAGATCACGCCGATGGATGCCGTGTTCAGCGCGAGGTCGAACGCGTGCGAGCCACCCAGCCAGATGTTGAGCAGGATACCTACGAGGTAGACACCACCGATCGCCAGGATGGCCGCGTAGGGCACGTGGCGTGTGGACATCTTGGTGAGCCACTGCGGAGCGTGTCCGTTGTTGGCCATGGTGCGGAAGATGCGGCCGATCGAGTACAAGCCCGAGTTGCAGGAGGACAGCGCAGCGGTGATGACGATCATGTTCATGACGTCGCCCATCCAGCCGAGGCCCATCTGGCCGAACACGGTAACGAACGGCGAGGTGCCGGCCACGTACTGGTCGGAGGGCAGCAGCATGGCGAGCAGGGTCACCGAACCGACGTAGAAGACAACAATACGGACCACGACGGCGCGGATCGCCTTGGGAACTTCACGTTCCGGGTTCTCCATCTCACCAGCGGTAATACCGACGAGTTCAATGGCGTTGTAAGCGAAGATCACGGCGTTCAGGACCAGGATCATCACCAGGCCGCCCTTGGGGAACATGCCGCCGTCTTCATGGAAGAGGTTGGCCACAGACGCGTTGCCGTCGCCCACCTTGGCGTTGGTGACAACCATGAACGTGCCAACGGCCAGGAAGATCACGATGGCCGCGACCTTGAGGCAGGAAGCCCAGAATTCGAACTCGCCGAACGCCTTGACGCTGAACAGGTTCACGGCCACCAACAGCACCAGCGCTGCTATGGCGGACAGTTCAATGGGCACGTTCGGGAAGAAGAACTGGAAGTACAGACCGATCGCGATGAGTTCGGCGATACCTGTCATGGCCCAGTTGATGAAGTACATCCAGCCGGACAGGAAGGCGCCCTTCTTGCCGAACATCTCGCCGGCGTAGCTCACGAACGAGCCGGAGGTCTGGCGGTACATGATGAGTTCGCCGAGAGCGCGCATCAGCAGGTAAGCGATGACGCCGGCAATGGCGTAGGAGAAGATCAGGGCCGGGCCGGTGGAGGCCAGACGGCCACCGGCGCCCATGAACAGTCCGACGCCGATGGCGCCACCCATGGCGATCATGGTGACGTGACGGCGGCTCAGGGTCTTCTGGTATCCCTCAGCACTGAGGGTTGAGCCCGCTGCGGCGGATGTGGCTTTGGGGCTCTGGAGATCTGTGGGAGTACTTTGCGGCACAGCTGTTCCTTGTGGGTTGGGGTGTTGCTGTAGGTGTTACGCCAGTGCCGGAACACAGGCGTCTTTGGCACACATAATTCGAGCTTTTCCTCGTTGGAGGGCTCAGAGTGTGACAAAGAACGCAGAACGCCGAAGCTTCGCGCAACCCGTCTATCTTACGGGATTAACCACAATGCCCGTGACGCAGACAACAACTGGCTGTTGATAAGTGCAGTTCAGGACCGTGTCAGCACGATGTTCCCGGTCTCATCTGCGAAGACCTCGTACGACCGCAAGGGCTTCGCACCCGTGGTGGAACATCCGGTTGCCAGCTCGAAGGCATGCTGATGGAGGGGACAGATGACCACGCTATGGTCGATGGTTCCGTCTGCGATCGGGCCGCCTTTGTGCGGGCACGCACCCCCGACGGCGCGCAGCGTTCCGTCCCGTAGCCGGAACACCGCCACTTGCTCGCCGTCGACTCCGAAGGCCCGGCCTTCACCGAACGGAATTTGTTCAACGGATCCTAGGTCAGTTTTCGTTTCGACGGCGGGCACGGACTGCGCGCTCATCGGACCGGCACCTGCGGCAGCACGGTCAGCGGCAGGGAGGTCCGGAACTGGCCGGGCGTGAGAGGATCATCGCGCTCGCTCCAAGGATCCACGTAGCTGTCCACGGAGGCCTGCATGGCGGCGTCCAGGCGGCTGGCGATACCCTCCGAGTCGTCCAGAATGACGCTGCGAAGGTGCTCGATGCCTACCCGGGGCACAAAGGCGTACGTCCGTTCCAGCCAGTTGGCGTTCTCCCTGTAGTACTGCATGAACCGGCCCGCAAGGAGGGTGACTTCCTCAGGTGTATCCACAGTGACCAGCAGATCTCCCTTGCGGATGTGTGCGCCGGCCGCTCCCCCGATGTAGACCTCCCAGCGGCCTCCTTCAACGGCCACCACCCCGACGTCTTTGACCAGCGACTCGGCACAGTTACGTGGGCAACCAGAGACGGCGAGCTTCAGCTTGGCAGGCGCTTCGATTCCTTGGAAACGGGACTCCAGCCCAATGCCCAAGCCAGTGGAGTCACCTGTTCCAAACCGGCAATAGTCTTTCCCGACGCAGGTTTTGACGGTGCGGAAACTCTTGCCGTAGGCATATCCGGACGGCATGTCCAGGTCAGCCCAGACCTGCGGAAGCTCCTCTTTGGGCACTCCCAGCAGGTCAATCCGCTGCCCGCCCGTCAGCTTGATCATGGGTATGTTGTGTTTCTCTGCGACGTCGGCAATCCTCCGCAGCTGATGCACAGTCGTCACCCCGCCCTTCATCTGCGGCACCACGGAGAACGTGCCGTCGCGCTGGATGTTGGCATGCACACGGTCGTTGATAAAACGGGCGTCGCGTTCGTCAATGTATTGATCAGCCAGCATCATTTTCATGAGCGAAGCCAGACCCATCTTGGACTTGGCGTCCTCAAGGCTTCCCGGGGCGAGCGCGGCAAACACCTGGGAAACGGACCGCAGCCCGCGTGCCCGTATCTCAGCCATCAGGGCAGCCTTGTCCAAGGGGATGCCCGGAACGTAGTAGCTCGCCGCCGGATCTTCTTCCACTGCGCCGCCGGCAGCCCACTCCACCACTTGCGTGACCATCAGCTTGCACGAGCCGCAGCCCTTGCCGGCGCGTGTTGCATCCACGGCCGCGGAGACCGACGCGCAGCCACCACGCACTGCGGAAACAAGCGCCGCTTTGGAAACACCGTTGCAGTTGCAAACCTGGGCCCCGTCCGCCAGCTCCGCGACGCTCTCCTCTTCACCCGGGGAGCCGAGATCGAACATCAGCGAGAGCCGCTCCTCCGGGAGGGGCAAACCCTGATCAAAAGCCTGGGTCAGGTAAGCCACCTTGCGGCTATCGCCGAGCAGGGTGGCGCCAACCATTTTGTTGTCACGGATGACGATGGACTTGAATACACCCCGGCTGGGTTCCGAGAACACGATGTGCTCATCCGTGTCACGTTCCGGGCCGGATAACCCCATGGACGCGACATCGACGCCGGCCACTTTCAGTTTGGTGGCGGTCCTGGAACCCAGATACACCGAAGAACGGTCCACTCCTGTGACCTGATCGGCCAACACGGCGGCCTGCTCCCACAGCGGCGCCACCAGCCCGTACACCTCACCGCGGTGCTGCACGCATTCACCCACCGCATAGATGTCCTCTTCATCCATGACCCGCAGGTGGTCGTCCACCACAATGCCCCGCTCCACTGCCAACCCACTGACGACGGCGACATCCACGTTAGGCCTGATGCCTGCGGTGACCACCACCATGTCGCAGTCGAGGTCGGGTTGATCGCGCAGCCGAACCCCCGTGATTCGCTCCGTACCGAGGATCGCCGTGGTCCGGCTTCCCGTGTGCACTTCGATGCCCAGCGCCTCCACGCTTCGCCGCAGTATTGCACCGCCGTCGGGCCCTAATTGGGCGTTCATGAGATGGCCGCCGGAGTGGACAACTGCGACATCCAAGCCGTAGGCCTGGAGACCGCGGGCCGCTTCCAGCCCGAGCAAGCCGCCGCCAATCACCACTGCCCGGCGGTGGTGCTCGTGTTGGGCGAACTGAATCATTTTCCGCGTATCGTCCAGGGTCCTGAAAGTGAAGACACCGTGCCTGACTGCACCACTGGGTGCGTAGGCGCCATCCATAGGCGGCAGATGTGAGAGGCTGCCGGTCGCGATGACCAGGACGTCGTACGGTTCCACGCGGCCGTCGGCGGCGATGACGTGCTTGCTGAACTTGTCGATGCGGTCCACCCGGACACCGGAATGCAGGGTGATGTTGTTCTGCTGGTACCACGGCAGCGCGTTGAGGAAAATGTCCGCATCGCTTTCCTCACCGGACAGGACATGGCTGAGCATGATCCGGTTGTAGTTTCCGTAGGGCTCGTCGCCAAACATGGTGATGTCGAAGGCGTCTGCGCCGCCCCTGGCCAGAATTTCCTCCACAGCCCGGGCACCTGCCATACCGTTGCCGATCACCACCAGCCGTTTCTTCACCAACACCGTCATCAGTGCTCCACCATCCCGAGATCCACAACTACGGAACCCCTGACGCCGGCGGGTGCCACGATGAACAGCTCAATCATCGAGCCCCCTTCAATGTCCTCCACCACCCTCAGCGGAACGTGGACATCGCCCTTGGCCCCGATGGGGAAGTAGCGCATGGGGACGCCGTCGCGCATGAGGACCACGGTGATGAGTTCGGGACTCGAGTTACCGCCGCGGAAGTACAGCGTCTGGTTCACGACGCCGTCCGGGACGAAGTGGGCCAGCTCGCTGTGCAAGGGGACCGGCTTTTCCATGCCGATGCCTTCGAACGGGTAGATGCCTTGGAGGAAGAGGTTCTTGGAGATCACGGAAGTTCCTTTCGGCCAGCTTCCTTCCATGATGCTCCGCCCGTGTTTCAGGACACTCGACGCCGTGTTTCCGCCTGCAGGACAGGGAGTAACGATCGCTTTGCGGGCGGCTCACCGGGGTGGAATCCGACCGGTACCAGCTACAGCAACTCACCGTCCTGCATCCCGTACCGGACCCAATGTCCGCCCGTCCCGACCGGACCGCGGCGGTGTTCGCCGGTGACGTCGGCGCGGGCGCATCGATCAAACCACTCCCCCAGGGCGCGGTCGTGGCTCACGATCACCAGCGTTCCGGCAAACGATGCGAGCGCAGCCTCAAGTTGCTCCACCAGCACTGGCGCCAGGTGGTTGGTTGGCTCGTCCACAATCATGGTGTCGTAGCCGCCCAGAAGGAGCCGGGCCAAGGCTAACCGACGCTGTTGACCGGCGGACAGACCTCCAACCGGCACATGGAATTCAGTGGTCCGGAAGAGTCCAAGCCGCAGCAAGCCCTCAGCATGTTCGTCGATGTTCCCGCCCAGTCCCGCGGCGAACGCCGGCAGCAGGCGAAGCCCTGGCCGGGCAGGCACCTCCAACTCCTGCTGCAAGTAACCCACCTTGCCGTTGACTGCCACGGCCCCGGCGGCTGGCTCCAGCGTCCCGGCCAGGACGGACAGCAACGTGGACTTACCCGCACCGTTGGGCCCGGTGATGAGCACTTTCTGCCCGGCCTCTACCCTGATGTCGGTGGGCAGGAGCCTACCCGGAACGCTGACACCACGGGCTTCCAGCGCGGGCTCAGCCGCGGCCACGGCCACCGACCCCAGCGGCGCCGCCAGTTTCAGCGGTACGGGCGGCCGGTCCACCGGATTGTCCTCGAGCCTGCGGAGCCGCTCCTGGGCGTTGCGGACCTTGCTGGCCGCCGCGCGCTGCCAGGTTCCCGCTTTGAAGTCGAAACCCATTTTGTCGTTGTCGCGTTTGCGGCCGTAACCCATACCGTCTGCAACGGTGGCGGCTTGGAGTCGTTCTGCGGCCATGGCATCGAGCCATTGCTCGTACTCCTGGATCCACCGAGACCGTTCAGCGGCCTTCTCCCGCAGGTAACCTTCGTAACCGTTGCCGTAGCGATTCACGGACCGACGGTCAGCGTCCACCTCGATGATGGTGGTGGCAACCTTCCGCAGCAGGACACGGTCGTGCGAGACCACCACCACCGTCCCGCAATGGGCAGCCAGCCGCGATTCGAGCCAGGCTGTGCCGTGCGCGTCCAAATGGTTGGTGGGCTCGTCCAGGAGCAAGGCTTCGGCGGGATCGGCCAGCAAGCAGGCGAGCGCTACCCGTTCCTGCTCGCCGCCGGACAAGGATCCAAGCGTTCGACGGCGGTCCAGGCCTCCCAGCCCCAGCTTGTCCAGCGCTGCTTCCACCCGGGACTCGGCGGCGTAGCCCTCACGGAGTTGGTATTCGGTTTGCAGGCTTCCGTAGAGCTCGAGTTCTTCGGAGTCGGCGTCGGCAAGGCCGGATTCGAGCTCCAGGATGCGCGCCTCCAGTGAGCGCAGCGAAGCCAGGGAAGTGTCGATTGCGTCGCCCACGGTCAGAGACTCGGAGAAACCGTGAGTCTGCGCAAGGTAACCCACGCGGTATCCGGGGTTACCGGACAAACCCGCGGTGCCGTCGTCGGGCGTTTCAACGCCCGCCATGAGCCGCAGCAGGGTGGATTTGCCGGCGCCGTTCTCGCCAACGATGGCAACGTGTTCGCCGTGGTGGATGGCGAGGTCAACGGCGTGGAAAAGTTCTCGGTCCCCGTAGCCGTGGGAAACGCCGGAAAGGTGAAGGTGGTCAGTCAAGAGGAATCCTCGCAAGTCCGCAGTGGGTGGCAGATAGCCGTGTGGGTACTGGGGATGCAGCCGGGAAGAGGGGCTGCGCTCAAGACTTCATCGCTCCAGCCTGCCCGGCATCGGGAGTTCCGTCAAGCCAAGACACCAAGGATGACACCAATAAGATCCACAATCCATTGACCTGACACCACAATGGCGTCAAAATGGTGTCATGCAGCTAAACCAGTACGTCGCCACTCTCAAGCACCAGCTGGAAACCGCGGCCGAGTCTGGCGGCCCGGAAGCGCGGGCCCTCAGTGAGCGGCTCACCGCCGGCCTCGAGTCCGCAGTCAGGCTGGTACTCCTTGAAGCCCTCTCGGATGCCGCCAGCGAGATCACACTGGAGCTCGCTCCCGGCTCCGTGGAGGTCAGGCTCCGCGGCCGCGATCCCGAATTCGTGGTGAGCAACCCGCCCAGCGACAACGACTTCGAGGCAATGATCGAACAGTCAATACGGGGCACCATAGCGTCGGAAGACTTCGACGGCGGCAGTACTTCACGGACCACGCTCCGCCTTCCGGACCAGCTCAAGCAGCAGGTCGAAGCAGCAGCGAGCCATGACGGCCTGTCCGTGAACTCCTGGCTGGTCCGGGCCGTCGCCGATGCCCTCAACGGACGCTCCTCAAGCAAACGCGCTACGCGGGGCGAACCCGGCGAGCAGAACTTCACAGGATGGGCACGCTAATGGCAACCTTCCAGACACCGCAGCCGATCGCCGTCGTCGTTGATGTTTCCGTACGTGCCGACATCTGGACAGTTGCCCGTGAAGGCAAAGACACCGTGGTCAACGTCCGGCCCCGAAAGGAAAAGCGAAGCCTGGACGTCAGGATGGCTGAGCAAACCACAGTGGACTACTCGGACGGCCGCTTGCAGGTCAGGCTTCACCCCGGCTTCCGCCACAGCTGGTTCAGCGACGGCGGCGCGGTGGAGATCACCGTGGAAGTTCCCTTTGGCAGCAGCCTGGAGCTAAAGTCCGCAATGGGGGACCTCCGCTGTGACGGCGAATTCGGCGCTGCTGACCTAAGGACCGACTTGGGCCACATAAGCATCGATCACTGCGACGAGCTGCGGGCGCACACCGACATGGGCGATGTCACCGTGGAGCGCGCCTCAGGCCGGTCAAGGATCAAGACCGGCTCAGGCAAAATTCGCATCCGGGATATCGACGGCGTTGCCACTGTAAAGAACGGCAACGGCAGCACCTACATCTCGCACGCTTCCGGCGAGCTCACCGTCAGCGCAGCCAACGGCGACGTCTCCCTGGAGCGGGCCGGCCTGTCCACTACCGTCAAAACGTCCAGCGGTGACGTCACCGTCGGAGAAGTGGCCGCCGGTAGCCTCACTGTCCAGACCGCCGCGGGCTCGCTCGTCGTCGGTGTGCGAGAAGGCACCGCCGCTTGGCTTGACCTCAACACCAAGTACGGACGCGTGCGCAATGGCCTCGAAGCCACCAGCGGACCCGGCGAAGGCACGGACAAAGTGGAGATCCGCGCGCGTAACGCCTATGGCGACATCACCGTGAAGCGCTCGCCCGCCAGAGCACGGTAGCGCGCGCTACACCGTGGCGACGGCCCGCTTCCGGCGGGCCTTCGCCAGCCGCGTCCCGATGAGCCCCTGCCGGGGACTGAACAAATACACGACGGCGAACACCACGCCTTGGGTGAGCACCACCATGGCTCCCGACGCCGTATCCAAGTAGTAACTGAGGTAGATGCCGGCCACCGAACACACCACGGAGATGACCGGAGCAATGGCCAGCATCCGGGAAAAGCGGTCGGTCAGCAGGTACGCCGTGGCACCCGGAATGATCAGCATGGCCACCACCAGCACCACACCCACGGTCTGCAGCGCCACCACCGAGGTCAGCGCGAGCAGGCCCAGGAGCAGGGCGCCGAGCCTGCGCGGCGAAAGGCCGATGGCGTGGGCATGAGTTGGGTCGAAGGCGTAGAGCGTGAGGTCGCGGCGCTTGAGGATCAGGATGGCGAAGGCCACCACGCCCAGGACCACCACTTGGATGAGGTCAGGGATGCTGACGCCCAGCAGGTTTCCGAAGATGATGTGGTTCAGGTCGGTTTGGCTCGGAGTCACGGAGATCAGCACCAGGCCGAGTGCGAACAACGAAGTGAACACGATCCCGATCGCCGCATCTTCCTTCACCCGGCTCGTATTCCGGACCACCCCGATCAACGTCACCGCGATCAGCGCGAACACCAGAGCACCCAGCGCGAACGGCGCCCCCACGATGTAGGCGAGCACGACGCCGGGAAGCACCGCGTGCGAGACGGCGTCGCCCATGAGGGACCAGCCGATGAGGACCAGCCAGCAACTCAGGACGGCGCAGACCACCGCGGCAATGGCCGTGGTGGCAAGGGCTCGAACCATGAAGTCGTAGCTGAGGGGTTCCAGCAGGAATTCCACGGCTAGCCCCTGTTCATGACGTCAAGGCCGAAAGCCATGGCCAGGTTCTCCGGTTGGAGCACGGTGTCCGGGCTTCCATGCATCAGCACCTTGCGCATCAGCAGGACGGCTTCGTCGCACAGCTGCGGGAGCGCGTGGAGGTCATGGGTGGAGATGAGGATGGTGGCGCCGTCTTCGGCCAGCTCGCGGAGGAGCCTGGTGATGGTGGCCTCGGACCGCTTATCCACGCCCGCGAACGGCTCGTCCAGCAGCATCATGGTGGCACCCTGTGCGATACCCCGGGCTACGAATGCCCGCTTTTTCTGGCCGCCGGACAACTGTCCGATTTGCCGGTCGGCATACTCGCTGAGTTCCACACGTTCCAGTGCCTGCTCGACGGCGTCCCGGTCGGCTTTGTGGGGACGGCGCGTGAATCCGAGGTGTCCGTAACGGCCCATCATCACCACATCGCGCACCGACAAGGGGAATGCCCAGTCAACGTCCTCGCTTTGGGGGACGTAGCCGATGCCGGCGTCCTTGCGCATCTTCACTGGCGGCTGCCCGTTGATGAGCACCCGGCCGGAGTCCGGCTTTACCATGCCCATGATGACCTTGAGCAGCGTGGACTTGCCTGAGCCGTTCATGCCCACCAGGCCGCAAATTCGCGAGTGCCCCAAGGCCAGGGATGCAGAGTCCAACGCCAGGACTTCACCGTAGTGGACGGTGACGTTCTCAACAGCGATCGCCGGGGTGTTCATGACGTTCCTCCTGTGAGTGCCGTGGTGATGACTTTGGCATCGTGGCGAATGAGGTCGAGGTAGGTGGGAACGGGGCCGTCTGCCTCCGACAGGGAATCGACGTAGAGCACCCCTCCGAACTTCGCATCGGTGGCTCCAACAACCTGCTGCATGGGGGCGTCCGAGAGCGTGGATTCACAGAACACCGCCGGAACCTGGTTGGCCTTCACGAACTCGATTGCCCGGGTAATCTGCTGCGGCGTTGCTTGCTGCTCAGCGTTGACTGCCCAGATGTAGACCTCCTTGAGGCCGGCATCGCGGGCCAGGTAGGAGAACGCGCCTTCGCAGGTGACCAATGCCCTCTGCTTTTCCGAAAGCACGGACAACTTGGACACCATCTCGTCCTGCACGGTTTGGAGCTGGGCGCTGTAGGCCTTGGCGTTGGCTTCAAATTCCGAAGCATGGGAGGGTGCCAGCTTGGCGAAGGCTTCAGCCATGTTGTTGGCGTAGATCTGGACGTTTTTGGGTGACATCCACGCGTGGGGGTTCGGCTTACCTTCGTAGGAATCCTCCGCGATGGGCATGACGTCCACCCCATCACTCACCACTGCGTGCGGCACGTCAAGGTCCTCCACGAACTGGGCGAACCAGGCTTCGAGATTGAGTCCATTGTCCAGGATGAGGTCGGCTTGGGCGGCCTTCCGGATGTCACCAGGCGTGGGCTCATAGCCGTGGATCTCTGCTCCGGCTTTGGTGATGGATTCTACGCGGAGCTTGTCCCCGGCAACGTTCTTGGCGACGTCTGCCAGGACCGTAAAGGTAGTGAGAACCACGGGCTTGTCGTCATTTCCCGCGGAGGAGTTCCCACCGCAGGCGGAGACTCCCAGGGCTATTGCTATGACGGTCAGGACAGCAGCGAAACGGCGGACTTCTTTGGCGCGCCGAAACGAAAAGTTAGGCATACCGAAAAGTGTAGCCAAGCATGGGCCACCCGGCAAAGCTAGGCTAGTCATATGGGCGCTCTTTCCACCAGGCCACCTCTTTACAAGTTCTCTGCCCTGGACGCTATAGCCGTAGCCGCATACGTCGGCTTCACCGCGTACTTCTTAGTGTCCGGCGCGACGCTCAACCGGCTGATGCTTCAGCTGTTTACCGACCCGGCCACAGCCTCCTACGCCGTTAACGCCGTCTTTTATGCCGGCGTCGGAATATTTGCGGTTGCGTCTGCTTGGCGCGTGGCTGGCCGCGACCTCAAAATCCTGGGAACCCGGCCTTGGTTCACGCTGGGGATGGTTCCGCTCGCCATTGTGGTGATGCTTATTCTCACAGCCATTCTCGTGGCGGCATTCGGGACCGCCCAAAGCTCCGAGAACCAATTGGGCATCCAAGGCATGCTCCAACAGGTGCCGGCATGGCTGATGGTGCCGCTGCTGGTGTTCTTGGGGCCCTTTGTGGAGGAGTACATCTTTCGGCACCTCCTGATCGGGAAGTTGTCGCGGTATCTGAACCTCTGGGTCTGCTGTGTGATCTCCGTAGTGGTCTTCTCGTCCATCCATGTAGTGGGCCGCGAAGGTTTGGCCCTGCCTGCGCTGGCTCCGTACCTGGGTATGGCCGTCGTGCTGGTGGCCGTTTATGTATGGACGGGCAAGAACCTGATGTTCTCCTACTTTGTGCACGCCGCCAAGAACCTGATGGCCGTTGTCCTCATCTACGCAGTCCCGCCCGAGCTCCTCCCCAACTAGGTCGCATTTGTGCACGTTTTGAGCCCCCAAAACGCGCTTAAATGCGACTCAGTTGGGGAACCCGGACGGAAGGTGACCGCAACTCTCTACCCAGCCACCCGCCCTCGGGAATAGCTTGTAGAGCATGACACTGAACATCCAGGTAGTAGTGGACTGCAAGAATCCGCACCAACTCGCCGACTGGTGGGCAGAGACCCTCGAATGGACCGTTGAACCTCAGGACGAGGCGTTCATCCGGTCCATGATCGAGCAGGGCTACGCAACCGAGGACCAGACCATCACACACAACGGCAAGCTGGTCTGGGCAGAGGGCTGCGCGATCGTGCCCGCCGAAGACACAGACCCCAAGACCGGCCGGCGGATCCTGTTCCAAACGGATCCCAACCAAAAGTCCGTCAAGAACCGGGTGCACTGGGACGTCCGGCTGGACGGCCAGGACAAGGATGACGTGCGGAAACAGCTCGAAGCGCGAGGTGCCAAGCACCTGTGGACGGCTAACCAGGGACCCCACGAATGGCACACCATGGCCGACCCCGAGGGCAACGAGTTCTGCATCAGCTAAGGCCATTACTAGACTCGGACTGTGAACAACCAACTCCCCGCCAAGGTTTCCGATGTCTTTGACCCCTCACGCTGGCGCACAGTTTCCGGCTTTGACGACTTCAAGGACATGACCTACCACCGGCAGGTTGAGCGTTCAACGGACGGCACTGTCAAGGACCTTCCCACGGTCCGCATCGCCTTCAACCGCCCCGAAGTCCGCAACGCGTTCCGCCCGAGTACCGTGGACGAGCTCTACCGCGCCATGGACCACGCCCGCATGACGCCGGACGTCGCCACCGTCCTGCTCACGGGCAACGGGCCGTCGGAGAAGGACGGCGGGCACTCGTTCTGTTCCGGCGGCGACCAGCGGATTCGCGGCAGGGACGGGTACCGCTATGCCGAAGGAGATACCCAGGAGACGATCGACCCCGCACGTGCCGGCCGACTCCACATCCTGGAAGTCCAGCGGCTCATGCGCACTATGCCCAAGGTGGTCATCGCCGTCGTCAACGGTTGGGCGGCGGGCGGAGGCCACTCACTGCACGTGGTCAGCGACCTCACCATCGCCTCACGCGAGCACGGCAAGTTCAAGCAGACGGACGCCACTGTAGGGAGTTTCGACGCCGGATACGGCTCTGCGCTGCTGGCCCGCCAGATCGGCCAGAAAGCCGCGCGGGAAATCTTCTTCCTGGCCCGTGAATATTCCGCGGATGACATGGTCAGGATGGGCGCCGTTAACGAAGCCGTTGACCACTCGCGGCTGGAGGAAGTCGCCCTGGAGTACGCAGCCGACATCGCCCGCCAGTCACCCCAGGCCATCCGTATGCTCAAGTTCGCCTTCAACCTGGCCGACGACGGACTGGCCGGGCAGCAGGTCTTCGCCGGAGAAGCCACCCGCCTCGCGTACATGACCGATGAGGCCGTGGAGGGCAAGGAAGCATTCCTCCAAAAGCGCGACCCCGACTGGTCCAACTTCCCCTACTACTTCTAGGACCATCATGAACATCGATCCCGTACTGAAAGCCCTGATGGCTGCCTTCCATGGCGAGGGCCCCGCCGTCGAAATCGTCCTGGATGACAATGGCGAACCGCAGGCGGTTCCGGTCGATGCCGGCGTCGAAGAGGCAGCCGTGGTGGTCCGCACCTCCGGTTCCACGGGGACCCCCAAGGCCACCGTCTTGACCATCGACGCCCTCGCAGCTTCGTCTGTATCAACTGCGGTGGCCCTGCGAGGCGAAGGCCAGTGGCTGCTGGCACTCCCGCTTCAGTATGTGGCCGGCGTGCAGGTGCTGGTCCGCTCGCTCTATGCAGGTACCCGTCCATGGGTGATGGACCAGTCGAACGGCTTCACGCCCGAGGCCTTCACCGCCGCCGCCGAGGAACTTACGGACAAGATCCGCTTCACTTCCCTGGTGCCCACGCAACTCCAGCGGCTGCTGGACTCCCCTGCGCCGGAAACTCTCGCCGTGCTGCGCCGCTTCAACGCGATCCTGCTGGGCGGAGCCCCTGCATCGGCTGATCTCTTGGCGGCCGCGCACGCCGAAGGGCTCAAGGTTGTTACCACCTACGGTTCAGCCGAGACCTGCGGCGGGTGCGTCTACGACGGCGCGCCGCTGGACGGCGTCGAGGTCCGCATCGGTGAAGGCGATCTGGAAGGACGCATCCTGCTGGGTGGCGACACCGTGGCGGCCGGATACCTGGACGCCGCCCGCGCTTCCAAGGCCGCCTTCTTCGAGGAGGATGGCGTCCGCTGGTACGTCACCGGAGATTTGGGCGAGCTGTCCGAAAACGGCAAGCTCACTGTGCTGGGCCGCGCCGACGACGTCATCATCACTGGCGGCGTCAAAGCCTCCGCCGCGTACATCCAAAGCAAGCTGGAAGAGCTCGACGGCGTCACCGCGGCTTTCGTCGCCGGCGTCCCGTCGCGCGAATGGGGCCAGGCCGTTGCGGCGTACATTGCCGTGGCCGATCCCAGCCCCGAAGGCATCAAGGGTTTCACGGCCCGCCGCGAGGCCGCACTGGGCGTCCTGGCGCCCAAGACAGTCCTCGCGGATAAGGAATTGCTCATGCTGCCCAACGGAAAACCGGACCGTATGACCATGATTGACCGGCTTTCCAAGCTGCATCAGGGACAATAGACAAGTTCTTCCCTCCCGCCCCCTGACTATGATCAACCGCGAAATACACGAGGTACTACACGTGGCGACAGCTGCACAATGGATTCAAGGAGCCCGGCTCCGCACACTGCCCGCGGCCATCGCGCCGGTTCTGATCGGTTCGGCAGCGGCGTACGAGCTCCAAGCGTTCAGGTTGCCGAACGCGATCCTGGCTGCGCTTGTTGCGCTCCTGCTCCAAATCGGAGTCAACTACGCCAACGACTACTCCGATGGCATCCGCGGCACGGACGAGGATCGCGTGGGTCCGCTGCGCCTGGTGGGTTCCGGCGCAGCGAAGCCGGAGCAGGTGAAGTGGGCTGCGTTTGCCCTGTTCGGGGCGGCCATGCTGTGCGGCCTGATCCTGGTGGTCATCACCCAGGCGTGGTGGCTGATCCTGGTAGGTATTGGGTGCGTCCTGGCGGCCTGGGGCTACACGGGCGGCAAGAACCCGTACGGCTACATGGGCCTCGGCGACGTCTTTGTCTTCGTGTTCTTTGGCCTGGTGGCCACGCTTGGCACCACTTACACGCAGGCCGGCCAAGTGAGCCTGGCAGCTGTGATTGGCGCAATCGGAACAGGCCTCATCGCCTGCGCCTTGTTGATGGCCAACAACGTCCGGGACATTCCGACGGATACGGCTGCCGGGAAGCGGACACTGGCAGTGCGGCTGGGTGACCGGCATGCCCGCGAAAGCTACGTACTGATGCTGGCCGTCGCCATTTTGCTGGTGATCGTCCTGGCACCCACCAAGCCATGGATGCTGATCGTCCTGCTGCTGATTCCGGCCTGCCTGATGCCTGCCTGGCTCATGGTGAACGGCAAGAAGCGCAAGAGCCTCATCCCTGTACTCAAGCAGACCGGCATGATCAACCTCGGCTACAGCCTGCTGTTCTCGCTGGGGCTGATCCTGAGCCGCGGCTTCTGAGTTTTTCGTACGAGTTTTTGTACAGCTGACGCCCCCAAGAAGCTTTCCTGGGGGCGTCAGCTGTACAAGAAGTTCTAGGCAGTACCCGGGCGTTTGTCGTTGTTGACGGCGATATCCGGGTTCTTCTCCACCAGGCCGTCCTCTGCAGCGGCGTCTTCAACCTCGCCCGCGGTCCGGATGGGCTTGGCCCGCCCGGAGAATCTTTCCCGCATGGCTGCGGTGGCGGCGTCACGCTGTTTCTGGAAGAACAGGTAGCTGATGGCGAAAGCAATCAACCCCGCGAAGACCACGGCCAGGATCCAGCCGACCCCCAAAAAGGCGAACAGCACGAACAACGGCACGAACAGCGCCAGACGGATGAGGGAATACTTCAGGAAAGCCACCATCCAAGTTTAGCCGCCTGGATGGTTGCACTCTGATCACAGCCGGAACAGGGCGTCCAGTGATTGGCTTCCGGCGACTAGACTTGGTGCATGCTCCGGGTTGTAGGCGTCGTTATTGTTCTTGTCATCTTTGTCTATGCCCTGGTGGACGTCATCCGTACGGACGGCCACCAAACACGAGGCATCTCCAAGCCGGCCTGGATCGTGGTCATGATCGTCCTGCCGTTGCTGGGCGCCATCCTCTGGTTCATCTTCGGCCGGCCCTACGGGAAGCCTACGGCCAAGCCCGTTCGCCGCCACCCCACAGCCCCGGACGACGACCCCGAATTCCTCCGGAACCTGGAAACCCGCCGACGTAACCAGGCAGAGGACGATCGCCTGAAGAAGCTCAAGGCAGACCTTGAGGCCAAGGAGCGCGAACTCGGCGACAAGCCATCCGATGGCAGCGGCGATACCAAAAACAATGGCCTCAAACCCGGCGATGCCAAGCGCACGGAGCCGGATCCCCATGACACCGACGAGCTGAAGTAGGGAAACATGGCCCAGCAAGCTGATGGATCACGGCAGTCACCTTCCTCCACACCATCAGTCAGCGGGCCTGCATCACCCTCCGCACCACCGCCGCCACGCCCCGGCATTTCCCTGTTCACGCCGCCGCCTATTGCCGCGGTGGACAGGCCGCCAGGTCCCGCACGCCTCTCCCGGTCCTTGTGGCTGGCGAGTTTTGTGGCCGGAATCGGCGTCGTGGCGACAGGCTTCCTCGGCCGTGATTCCCACTTCGAACGCCTGAAGGGCGTCATCGGAAGCATGGTTCCCGACGGCGACGCCGACGCGGTGGACGGGGCCACCGCCGTCGTGTTCCTTGGAAGCCTCACCATGCTTGCCCTGGTGGTGGCCATGGAAGCGGTCCTGCTGACGGTCCTCTTCAAACGCCGCATCTGGGCTCGTTGGGCGCTGGCGCCGTTGGTCCTCTTGCATGCGGTTGTCACCGTGATTACCGCCGACTTCGTGGTGGCCCCCGGGGCAGACGGAGCCTTGGCCATAATTCTCTTGGCGGCCCAGTTCATCCTGGCCGCGGCTGGCCTGATCTTGTTGTTCTTGCCGTCCACCACCGCCTGGTTGCTCAGCGAACGGCGGGAATAGAGCGCCGCAAGGACCAGCGAGATGCGGTGCTGCCCCCATGCTGCGGGGTGCGTCATGATGATCGACGAGGGAGCGCTTCCCTCGCGCTCTTCGGCCTTATCCACCACCCACCGGGCCATGGTGGCATACACGTCCTCGGGGGCAAGCCAGGCCTCACCAACAGCCAGAGGCACTGAATCGCCGATGCGTCGTTTGAATTCCCGCACCATGCGCCGGGGGTCGTCCAGGCCCCGGCGTTCGGCGGCTTCGCCTACCAGTACCCGGTGGTCCTCGGCGTAGAACAACACCGAAGGCACAGCGCTGCCATGCAATCCCAGGGCGAGGATTTCAGGGGCTGGAATCGGGCCTTGCCCAGGTTTGACAAGGGCTGCGGCGGTAAAACTTGTTCCGACGTCAATGGCGAGAACATAGCTCATGGTTACCTCGAAAAGAACACGGCGCGTCGCTAGCGGGCTGCATCACAAGCGGGTTCTGAACAAGTTAGCACCTGCCCCGGACGGGTAAAAGGCTTACTTGCTACACCGAATTGTCATTGTCGAGGCATGAGCAGGGCATGCGGAATAACTCTCCTGCTCAGGGCCGGAAGTGGAACTAGAGTCCCGAATAGGAATGGAGGCCGTTGAAAACCGTGTTCACGAGGGTGAAGTTGATAATGACGCAGGCGTAGCCAACAATCGACAACCAAGCTGCACGGGTTCCGGTCCAACCCCGTGTGGCCCGGGCGTGCAGGTAGCCTGCATAGACCACCCAGATCACGAAGGTCCAGACTTCCTTGGGATCCCAGCCCCAGAACCGGCCCCACGCCTTTTCTGCCCAGATGGCGCCAAACATAAGGGTGAACGTCCAGCCGATGAAGGCGATGGCATTAATCCGGTAGGAGAGATTCTCCAGGCTAAGCGCGTTCGGAACGAGTCGCATGAAGCCCAGGTTGTCCGCGCGGCCCGCGGCAAGATTCTTCTGGCGGTAGGACTGCAGCAACTGCAGCACAGACATTGCGAACGTCAGGGTGAAGAGAGCTGAGGACAAAACTGCGATGGAAACGTGGATGATCAACCAGTAGCTTTGCAGGGCAGGAACCAGGTGCCCCACCGGGGTCCAGAAAGCAGCCGAAGCAGCCACCAGCATGATGATGGCCAGCCCGATCACGAACGTGCCCAGGAAGCGGAGATCCCTGCGGATGAGAACTACCAGGAAGACGGCTACGGCAACAAAGGCACCCGTGGTGAGGAACTCGTACATGTTTCCCCACGGCACGCGGCCTGCGCCGAAGGCACGGGTCACCACGCCGGCGCCGTGGATGAGCACACCCAAAACGGTCAGCGCGACGGCCACACGGGCAGGTGCCCGGCGTTCGCCCGCGTACTTCATGTCGCCGGCGGCGGTGCCGCCCTCAACGGTGAGGCCCGACGTCGGACGCTCTGCCCGGCCTGCCGGCCCAGCGGCGTCGGGACCTCCCAAGCCTGCTGCGACGCGGCCTGCAGAAACCGTGACCTTCTCGCCGGCGGTGCTGGCCGCGGCTTTCAGGTCCACGGCGCGGAGCATCTTGCTGCTCTTCGCCAGGTCCCAGGCAAAGGCGATGAACGCCACGGTGTACGTGCCGGCGGCCAACAGCATGAACAGCTCGCTGTACTGGCCCAGGGTTTCGTTGATGACGGGCATTACTGGTCCTTCGAGGTTGAGGAGGATCCTGCTGTTGTTGTAGCCGTGTCCGGCGCCTCGGGGATGTTCCATTCCCGGGCAAAGATTTCGCGGAGTGCTGCGGCTTCGCCGGCCAAGCGGTGGTCTTCACCGCGTGCCAGCAGGCCGTACTCCACCATGGTGCGGCCGTCCGCGTGGGTTCCGGCGCGAACCCAGACGCGGCGGCGGTTGATGTACAGCGACATGACCAGGCCGGCGACTGCGAGGAAACCGAAGATCAGCGCGTACAGCTGTCCGGGGTTGTGGTGGATGTCCACCCCGATGTACTTCTTGACGCCATCGAACGTGATGCTGCCCTTGCCTTCGGGCAGGTCGACTGTTGCACCCGGAGACAGGGTGATGCCGCCCGCTGCGAGGTCGCGGGAGTTGAGTGGCTTCAGGTCCTTGACGTCCAGTTCGAACACATTCTGGGGCACGCCCTTGTCCAGGCCGAGGTCTCCATAGAAGGAATTCAGGCTCAGCTGCGGATTAAAGAGTTCCGGGGAAGCGCTGTACGAAGTGCCGTCCTCGGTGACGAACGCTGTGGGAAGGAAGAAGCCAACAAAGCCGAGTTGTTCCGGCTTGGCGTCCGGGACCTTGATGACCACAGAGGAGTAGTAGTTATCGCCCTGGACCTTGGCCGTTACGGGACCTTGGAAAGCGATGTTGCCCTCGCCGTCGCGGACCGTGACCATGGGGGCGTAGCCGTTTCCGGTGAGGTAGAGGCTTGTTCCTCCGAGGGAAACGGGGTCGTTGACCTTGAGGGTTTCCTTCTTGCCTGGAGAATCCGGGGTTTCCTTGGTGGTGACTTCTGCGGTGTAGTCGATGGGCTGGCCTGCTTTGCCGGGCGATTCGCGGTCGAACCTGGCCTCGAACTTATCCAGCTGCATCGAGTACGGCTGGAGCGAACTGCTCTGGAAGTTGGTGCCCGGCGTAAATTGGTCGTAGCCCACCAGGGTGTTGACGAACGTCTCGCCCTCCACCAGGATCCGCTGGCCGCTGTACCCGTAAAGCCCGCCAATGGCCACGGACACCAGTACCCCGATCAGGGAAGTGTGGAACACCAGGTTGCCCACTTCCTTCAGGAAGCCGCGCTCGGCTCCCAAGGACGGCAGGGCGCCGTCGACGTCCCTGACCTCAACGCGGTAGCCGCGCTTCTTCAGCAGCCCGGCGGCATCGTTGATGGCTTTCGACGCCGGGATCCCGGCGTCGGCAGGCACAGCCAAGGTGCCGTACTCCGGCAGGCGCGAAAGGCGCTTGGGGGTGCGCGGCGGCTGCGACTTCATTGCCTTGTAGTGGGCGATGGCGCGCGGAGTGACGCAGCCGATCAAGGAGATGAACAACAGGATGTAAATGGCCGAGAACCAGGCCGACGAGTAGACGTCGTACAGCTGCAGGGCGTCGAGAAGCTCGCCGTAGGAAGGGTTGTCCTTGATGTACTGCGTGACCACTGACGGATTCGCGGGCCGCTGCGGGAACAGGGAACCCGGCACGGCGCCAACGGCGAGCAGGAGCAGCAGGAAGAGGGCCGTGCGCATGCTGGTTAGCTGGGTCCACGCCCACCGGAGCATGCCTTTGAAACCGAGCGCGGGCAGGGCTGCCTCGGACTTGGCCTGCTGGAGTTTTCCGTCCGCTGTGCTTTCAGCGGCTGGTGACTTCTTCTTGGCTTTCACGGACTCGCTCATCAGATTGGCAACTTCACGTCGTTTTGGAACCAGTACTGCAACTCGGTCACCCAGGTTCCCCACACACCGGTGGCCATCAGGATGCCGAGCAAGATCAGGATGCCGCCGCCAATCCGCTGGATGGCCAGCCGGTGCTTGCGGAAGAAGGACATGACACCCATGCCCCGGCGGACAGCCAGCGCAATCAGGAGGAACGGAATGCCAAGGCCAAGGCTGTAAACGAACGCCAGGAGGGCTCCCTTGGCCGCAGACGAACCGCCGGACAGGCTCAGCAACTGTACCGCGGAGTACGTCGGACCAATACAGGGCGCCCAGCCCAGTCCGAACGTGAGGCCCAGGAGCGGCGCGCCCCACAGACCTGCCGGGGGTTTGGCCTGGATCTTCGCGTCACGCTGCAGCCAACCGAAGCCGCCCATGAATACCACGCCCATGATGATCACCAGGATGCCCAACAGTTGTGTGATCCAGGCGTTTTGGGGGCCGGTCAACAACGTCCCCAGCTGTCCGAAGGCACCGCCAAGGAGAACGAAAATCACCGAGAAGCCCAGGACAAACAGTCCGATGCCGGCCAACATGCGGCCCCGCCGCTGCTTCTGGAGGTCGACGCCGGTCAGTCCCGTGACGTAGCCAAGGTAACCGGGGACGAGGGGCAGCACGCACGGCGAAAGGAACGAGACCAGCCCTGCCAGCAGTGCCACTGGCACAGCCAGCAGCAGTGATCCGTTGAGGATCGTCTCGGCGAAGGGACTGTTCATGGGTGCTACTCGGCCACTGCGGAGGTGATGAGGGCCTTCAGGGTGCTCTTTTCGATTTCGCCGAGCACGCGGGAGGCAACCTTGCCTTCTTTGTCCAGGACCAAGGTGGTGGGAACTGCACCAGGAGGCACAATGCCGGATACGGACAGCAGCACTGCCCCATCCTTGTCATTGAAGCTCGGGTAGGTGATGTTGAAGGTTTTGTCGAAGGCCTCGGCGGTGGCTTGTTCGTCGCGCAGGTTGACGCCGAAGAACTGCACCCCTTGGTCCTTGAAGTCCTGGTGCAGGGCTTCAAGCTGGGGGGCTTCGATGCGGCACGGAGCACAGGCGGCAAACCAGAAGTTGAGGACAGTGACTTTGCCCTGGAGGTCCTCCGGCTTTACGGTCTGTCCATTAAAGAGAGTGCCCTTGAGCGCCACGGGGGCTGAACGGTCTGCCTTGGCGAACTCCGTCACCGAACCATCGCCGGCCACATAGTTCTTGTTGTCGCCGGCCTTGGCTTGCTTGGCAAGGGAGTCTTCCTGGGCGCACGCGGACAGGCCCATGGTCAGTCCTGCGAAAAGGACACCACCGGCGGTCAGCACGCCGCGGCGCGAAAGATTGTTGTCCATGCTTCTATGCTCCCGGGGTGCTCGCCGCGCCGGGAAGCAGGACGGCAGCAGGCTCGGTGTACTCGACGCGCACGATCTTGCCGTCGTCGTCGAGGGTCAGGGATGTCAGGGATGTCAGGGTGCACTCGCGCTTGCGGGGATCGTGCGCCAGGCGCCGGCCCTCGGCAGTCAACCGGGTGGACCAAATGGGAAGTTGATGGCTGACCAGAATGGCTTCGGCGCCGTCGCCGCCCAGTTCAATGGCCTTCACACGCGCATCTTCAACCGCAGCCAGCACGCGGGCTGCCTGCTCCTTGTACGGCTCGCCCCAGGAAGGCCGCAGTGGATTCCTGAAGTAGAACCAGTGCTTGGGCTTGAGGAACTCGCTCTTGGTGGGGTGGAGTCCTTCGAAGTGGTTCTCTGCTTCGATGATGCGCGGTTCGGTGGTGATCTCCAGGTTCAGCGCCTCGGCCGTGGGCATGGCCGTTTCCTGGGCGCGGGTCAGCGGCGACGCTACCAAATGCACGATCTTGGCGCCTCGGCTGGCGCGGGCCGCAAAGTGGTCCGCCAGCATCCGGGCCATCTCCCGGCCACGTTCGGAGAGGTGGAATTCCGGCAGTCGGCCATAGAGGACGGCGTCCGGATTGTGGACCTCGCCATGGCGAAGCAGATGGACAGTTGCTTGGGGCATGTTTACCAGTTTCTCAAAGAAGCGGGGCGATCCGAAATCTTCTACCGCTAGTAGAACTCAAAGTTTTCCCGAAATGTTCCACGGAGTTGGAATAAAAGATGCATATGCATGTTTATACTGGATACGAAGCTCGGTTGACGCTTCAAGCAATGAGCTCGACCAGGCAAGCAAGAAGTACCTACCACTCGATATAGGAGCAACACCATGATGACCCTCCCCGCTTCCGTCACCACCGGCACCTGGACCCTCGACGCCTCCCACAGCGAGATCGGCTTCACCGTCCGCCACGCAGGCATCAGCAAGGTCCGCGGCCAATTCAAAGATGCTGCTGCCACCCTGGAAGTTGGCGAAACGCTGACCGATTCCAAGGTCACCGCCACCATCCAGACCGCCAGCTTCGACTCCGGCGACGTCAACCGCGACGGCCACGTCAAGGGCGAAGACTTCTTCGACGTGGAGAAGTTCCCGGAAATCACCTTCGTGTCCCGCCACGTCAAGGCCAACGGAAACAGCTTCGACCTCGTGGGCGATCTCACAATCAAGGGAGTGACCAAGGAAGTTGCCATCGAAACCGAATTCAACGGCGTTGCCGTGGACCCCTTCGGCAACACCCGCGCCGGCGTCTCCGGCGAAACCACCATCAGCCGCAAGGAATTCGGCCTCACCTGGAACGCCGTCCTCGAAGCCGGTGGCGTACTGGTCAGCGACAAGGTTGTCATCAACCTTGAGCTTGCCTTCATCGCACCGGCTGCCGCATAGTTCCCCTGCTCTCGGAGAACGGCGCCCCGCACAGTCCACGCTGTGGGGGCGCCGTTTCGCATTTAGCGAAGTCGCCCCGCAATTGTTCGGCGAACAGCCTGTATTAGCTGCGAGTTAGCGCCGTTTTTCCTATGCATCCTTCAACCCGCGGTCTAAAGTGATGCCATGAGTACCCCAGACGAAACACCACAGCCTCAGCAGCCCGGCTCCCAGCCTCCGCAGCCCGGCAATGTTCCTCCTGCGGGTCACCAGCCTCCGCAGGGCTACCAACCGCCCCCGGGTTACCAGCCGCCGTCGCAACCGGGCCAATACTCACAGCCCGGACCGCCTCAGCCAGGACCCGGCCAGCCCGCCTCCGGGCAGCCTGGTTTCCACTTCGAGATGCCCACTGACGGACCGCGTAGTTTCAACGACGTCATGCCACAGGGCGGCTTCTCGGGAATGTTCAAAACCCAAGGCCTGCCAACGGAGCTGAAGGTTTCCTACTTCATCTGGGTGATCTCCGGACTTCTGGGCTTGCTGTTTGGCCTCATTGCGTTCTTTGCCGTGATCGCCGCCTTCGCGTTTGCTCCGGGCTTCGCTGCCATCGCACTGATCCTTCTTTTGCTCACTTTGGCCGTCGCCGCCGCGCAAGTGATCCTTGCCATGAAGATGAAGGAAGGCAAAGAGTGGGCTCGCCTGGCTTTGACCATCTTGGCCGGCGTTTCCCTGCTGCTGGCAATCTTCGGAGCGGCAAGTGGTGGTGGTTCGGGAATGGGCCTGGGCGGCAACTGGTTCGGCTTCCTGGTGAGCGCAGTCGCCGTCGTGCTGATGTGGATGCCGAATTCGCAGCTCTGGTTCAAAGCCGTGAAGGGCCACGCATAGCGCTGAGTGAACTGCCGTCGTCGTGCGTTAACGGCGGGAACGCACGATGAAGGCCGCGGGCGGATCCTCCTGGATCCTCGCGGCCTTCATCATGAAGGCGTAAGCCGACATGATGATTTTTCCTGTGAGCCTGAAATACCTGCGTGTGATCATCTGCAGCGTCGGACCCGGGAGGTACGGTGGTAGCAGAACCACGCTGGGGGCAGGGTCATTTTGCTGATCCCGGCGGCCGCACCAGCAGTCGAACAAGCAAAGGAATGCCATGAGCAACCCGCCGTACCCGCCGTCAAACCCGGGCGACGCCAACCAGCCCGAGCAGCAGGGCTCCCAGCCCTCAGCTCCCCAGCCTTCTGCACCGCAGCCCCCGGCACCCCAGTACGGTCAGCCTGCCACGCCTCAGTACGGACAGCAGTCCCCTGCTGCTCCCCAATACGGACAGCCCGCAGCGCCCCAGTACGGGCAGCAGTCCCCTGCTGCTCCGCAGTATGGCCAGCAGGCCTCTCCGTATGGTCAGGTTCCCGGTGCTCCGCAGTACGGTCAGGACACCAACTGGCCGAGCCAGCAGCCCGGCCCCACCACCATTCCGCCGATGGTTAATTACGCGTTTTGGATGATTGTTGCAGCCGGAGTGCTCTCCGCCATCAGCTCGCTGCTCTTGGCCACAACAGGAGCCGATGCCTTCATCAATGTAATGAACCAGCAGGCCGCACAGCAGGGTACCGAGTTCCCTGCGGAATCAATTGAAGGCATGCGGGGCGCCATCGCAGTCGGCGCCGTTGTCGGTGCAATCGTGTCGTTGGGCCTCTACGCCTTGGTTGCTTTCCCCGTCCGGAAGGGCAAGAACTGGGCAAGGATCCTGGGCACGGTCTTCGCTGCCATCTCTGTCCTCGGCCTCACCGGCTTGTTTCAGTTCGGTGCCACCTACGGCATCATGCAGCTCATCGTGATCCTGCTCGGAGTTGCAGCGATCGTCATGCTGTACCTGCCGGCGTCGGCTCCGTACTTCCGTAAGGCGCAGCCTTTCGGAAACCCGTACCAGAACCCTTACGGCCGCTAAACACGCACGCTTCCAAGCACTAAAACGCGGGCGCGGACCCGGCGAAGGCTAAACAGCCTGGCCCGGTGTCTGCGCCCTTTGTGCATGGTAGGCCAGAATCTGGAGCTCGGTGGCCATGTCCACCTTGCGGAGGTTCACGTGCGGCGGGACCTGCAGCAGCACTGGGGCGAAACTCAGGATGCTCCGGATCCCCGCTGCGATCACGCGGTCGCACACAGCCTGGGCAACCGTTGCAGGTAGCGCCAGCACCACCATGTTAGTGTGGGTGCGCTCCAGGACACGCTCCAGCTCGGCGGAGTCACTGACCCGCAACCAGCCCACCTCGTTGCCGATCACCATGGGGTCAGCGTCGAAGATGGCAACCACGTCGAAACCCCGGGACTCGAAGCCGCCATACCGTGCGAGGGCTTTGCCGAGGTTACCGGCACCGACAATCGCGACCTTCCAGTCGTGGGTCAGGCCAAGGGCTGCCGCGATGTGACGGCTCAAGTACTGGACTTCATAGCCCACGCCGCGGGTCCCGTAGGAGCCCACATAGGAAAGGTCCTTTCGGAGCGTGGATGAGCTGACTCCCGAGGCCTCCGCCAGGGCTTCCGAGGAAACGCGTTCAACACCTTCGGCCAAGAGAGAGTTGAGCGCGCGCAAATAGAGAGTCATCCGGGCCACAGCCGCGGGCGGGATCTGCTTGGTGGCAGGTTCGTTGTCCCCGGTTGTTGCTTCCGGGGACGGTTCCAGCGCAGTCACGGTATTCTCCATTGCGTCGCTTTGTTGTTCCACTCTATGACCCCCGGCCGGACTCAACAAAAGCCATTACCAGCGGGTAACCCCTCAGCCCTCCAGGACTTTCTTCAGGGTGCGCGTGAGCCGTTCCTCGTCGATCTTCCAAAAATCCCGTTGAATGCCATCCACCAGCACCACGGGAATCTCCTCTGCGAAGCGCTCCTGCAGTCGGGGGTCGCCGTCGATCTTCTGTTCAGTCCACTGCACGCCAAGGCTTTTCGTGACACGCTCGACGGCGGCACGCGCCTCTGTGCAGAGGTGGCAGTCAGCTTTGGTGAGGAGAACGACGTCGGGAATAGCCATGTCTCAAAGGTAACCGCCCCAACCCTCTCTCACATCCCACGCAGTGCCGCGACACCGCCCGTGCGCCCTCAACGCGGGCCCCTTCGATTGACTAGACTCAAGGCATGCCCGAGGAGAAGAACGCCGCCGTGGTCGCAGATGCCTTGGTGCAGAAGCACAGTGTGCAGAAAGACATCGTGCGGAAGCACGCTGGCGAAGCCGCCTTCTTCGACGTCGACAATACGTTGATGAAGGGTGCAAGCCTCTTCCACGTGGCGCGGAAAATGTATGAACGCAAAGCGTTCACACTTTCCCAAGCCGCCGGATTCGCCTGGAAGCAGTTTAAGTTCGTCATGCGCGGCGAAAACATGGAAGACGTCCACTCTGTACGCGACTCCGCGCTGACCCTTGCTGCAGGCATCACCGTAGATGACATCAAGGCCTTGGGCGAAGAGGTCTATGACGAGATGATCGAGTCGCGGATCTGGCCGGGAACCAAGGCGCTGGCGGAACAGCACCTTCGGGTCGGCCGGAAGGTGTGGCTTGTAACGGCCACACCCATTGAGGTCGCCACTGTCATTTCCACCCGGCTCGGGCTGACCGGTGCCTTGGGCACTGTGGGAGAGGTGGACGAAGGCGTGTACACGGGGAAGCTCGTGGGCGACATCCTCCATGGGCCTGCAAAGGCAATCGCGGTCCAACTCGTGGCCGATCGCGAGGGACTGGATCTGGACCACTGCTGGGCCTACAGCGACTCCGCCAACGACATCCCGTTGCTCGCCATGGTGGGGCATCCCGTGGTCATCAACCCGGATGCGAAGCTTCGGCGGCACGCCCGTGAGAACAACTGGCCTGTTTACGATTTCCGCTCGGGACGCCGTGCGGCAACGCTGGGTCTCAAAGCCGCGACCGTCGGTGGAGCTGTGTATGGTTTGTGGCGCGGATTCTCAAAGTTCCGCGGCCCCCGGATCTAACCCTCGTTACCTTTTTCGTAGCCTGTTTCCTGGTGCAGGATATGGGTGTGCTGGTCTGCTGATCCTGGCATGGTTGAGTCCCTCTGTTGATCGATGATCTTGAGAGTGTTGTCACCGGGGTTGGTAGGTGCCGGGAGACCGCTGATAGGGGCAGGACAGTGTGATCGTCGTGCGTAACGTGGGTGCCGGGTCCTGACACCGTGGCAGGCCAGCTGGAAATGAGTCCGCTGAGTTGGAGGTGCCGAAGGTGATCAAGGACCATGACGCTGCAGAGATTTTCGTTGGCTTGGATGTGGGCAAGGGCGTCCATCACGCTGTTGCCTTGGACCGGGCCGGGAAGAAGCTGCTGGACAAGCGTTTACCGAACGATGAAGCCGGTATCCGGGACATCCTCGCCGGGTTAGCGCAGAACGGGCGGGTCCTGTTGGTCGTTGACCAGCCCGCGACGATCGGGGCGTTGCCGGTGGCTGTGGCCCAGGACGCGGGTGTGTTGGTCGGGTACCTGCCTGGGCTGGCGATGCGCCGGATCGCGGACCTGCATCCTGGAGAGGCGAAGACCGATGCCCGGGACGCGTTCATCATTGCCGAGGCCGCCAGGACGATGCCCCATACACTGCGCTCGGTCCGGTTAGCCGATGAGCAGCTCGCTGAACTGAGCATGCTTTGCGGGTTCGATGATGACTTGGCCAAACAGGCAACGGCGACCTCGAACCGGATCCGTGGGCTGCTCACCCAGATCCACCCCGCCCTGGAAAGGGTGCTGGGACCTTACATGGACCACCCCGCAGTCCATGATCTGCTGCGGACTTGGCCCACCCCCGAAGCGCTCCGCCACGCCGGCCGGCGCAAGATTGGGAACCGGCTCACTAAACTCGCGCCACGGATGGGCGAACGCCTGGCCGATGAGATCATCGAGGCCCTGGGCCAGCAAACAGTCATTGTTGTCGGCACGAACGCCGCGACCATCGTGCTGCCCCAACTCGCCACCATGCTGGCCGGTCTCCATGAAAGCCGCACCATGGTCCTGACCCAGGTCGAAGCTCTCGTGGAGGCCCACCCTCTTCACCCGGTCCTGATGTCCCTGCCGGCCGTGGGCATCAGGACCGCCGCACGAATCCTCACCGAAGTCGCCGGGAAAGACTTCCCCACCGCCGGGCACTTGGCCTCCTACGCAGGACTGGCCCCCGTGACCTGGCGATCCGGATCCTCCATCCGCGGGGACCACTCCTCCAGAAAAGGCAACAAAGTCCTCAAACGAACCCTGTTCCTCTCAGCCTTCGCAGCCCTCAAAGACCCACTCTCACGGGCCTACTACGACCGCAAACGAGCCGAAGGCAAACGCCACAACCAAGCACTCATCGCCCTCGCACGACGACGCTGCGACACCCTCTACGCAATGCTCCGCGACGGCACCCTCTACAAACCCCCGACACCCACAACCCCTTGACGAAAAACATAGGGGCACTCTCACATCCCTCGGGCTTCCGGCCATCGCTCTCTCACATCCCTCGGGCTTCCGGCCATCGCTCTCTCACATCCCTCGGGCTTCCGGCCATCGCTCTCTCACATCCCTCGGGCTTCCGGCCATCGCTCTCTCACATCCCTCGGGGGCCTCAACGAGCCTGTGGATAACTTCCGATGACCCAAGCGTTTCTGGGTGAGAATGCCGGTATGCAGAATGCCGCTCCCCTTCCTCCCCGCCTGACCGCTGCACCGTTCACTCTCGAGGAGGCCGAGGCTTCGGGCCTTAAACGGTCGCACCTATGGAATCGTGTCAAGATCGAGGGGGTTAGCCGAGGTGTTTATCGGCCTTCCGATTGGGATTTCGAGCTGTCGGCGGCTGCAAGATCGCTGTCAGCTGTAAGTCCGGGTGCCTGGATTTCCCATGTAACAGCTGCGAGGCTCCATGGTGCATGCCTTCCACCTTGGTTGTCGGATTCCAACGAATTGCACCTCAGCAAGCCGAGGCATCTCCCGTCAGTGCGGCGCAAAGGCGTGATCGGACACACGGTAGTAGCCTCCGACGACGAGATCGAGTATGTCCAAGGCATCTGGATGAGCACACGGTCGCGGACCTGGTTGGATCTCGCACGACGCCTGCCTGTACGCGACCTCGTCTGCATGGGTGACGAGCTCATCCGCAGACCCCGGCCGGCCTTCGAAGAACGCGACGCACCGTTCACCACGCTTGAGTTCCTTCGCAATTTGGTGGGCAGACACAAGAATCTGCAAGGCGTTGTTCGGGCTAGAGAAGCACTCGACCTCATGCGTGTTGGCGCCGATTCCGTGCCCGAGTCGCTGCTCCGCTTGGCGATGCTGGACGCCGGCATTCCCGAACCGGAGCTGCAGGTGCAACTCCGGCCGAACGATCCGTTCTCACCGTCCGCGGACTTGGGCTTCCGTGATCGGCGAGTAGCGCTACAGTACGACGGCGGTCATCACCTTGAGCAGGAACAGATATTTAGCGATCGGCGACGCGACAAGGCATTCGAAGCAGCAGGCTGGACAGTCCTCAAATTCGGAAAGGATGATCTGGCGGACAACTTTTCGTCAGCCACGCAGAAGATCAAGAGCGCCCTGCGATCAGCATGGCGGGATCCCGCGGTCAGGTCAGGCTTTTCACGAGGGACCTGAGAGAGCCTTGGGCTCAAACCCGAGGGACGTGAACGAGCGTTGGGCTCAACCCCGAGGGACGTGAGAGAGCGTTGGGATGCAAAAATGCCCGCCACCTCGAGAGGCGACGGGCATTCACGCTTGATGAAGTATCTCTACTTCTTATTGCGGCGCTGGTGGCGAGTTTTGCGAAGCAGCTTGCGGTGCTTCTTCTTGGCCATACGCTTGCGGCGCTTCTTAATAACTGAACCCACGAAAGTTCCTTACAAACTAGAAGTTCCTGTCTGTTGGAACAGATCCGCGGAAGCAGACAGTACAACTGACAGATTCTTACATTGACGTAAAACGTTCCTTAACAGAGTACCGCTTCAAAGGGGCACCCCATGACCACGGTCCGCGGGACGGACTCCGGCAAGCCTCAGGCGGTCTCGGATTGCCCGTCTACCACAGCACCTTTGAGGTACTGGGCAACAGCCTCTTCAGGAACCCGGAAGGAACGGCCGAACCTTACGGCGGGCATTTCCCCTGAGTGGACCAGGCGATACACGGTCATTTTGGAAACACGCAGGACGTCGGCCACTTCGGCCACCGTCATGAAACGCGCATTCGAGAAGTTAGTCTCCGCGGACATTTCCCTTATTCCTTTGCTCTCAGACAGTAGGACACCCCCAGTAGAACGGTGTGCCGATGCTGAGCCATCAAACAACCATGTGCTAGATACTCTAGAGGCTGATGGGGCCAATGTGAAAGAGCTTCCAGTAACTTGGGGACAACCTCCCGCCCGGCTTCCGGTTTACGCCGCAACCACCGCACGACGCTTCCGGGCCGACGCTGCCAGCTGTTCCAACACCGAGGCCGTGACATCCCACTCCATGCAAGCATCTGTGACGCTCTGGCCGTAAAGGAGCTCCTGTTCCCCCGCAAGCTGCTTGGCCACATCCAGGTTCTGCGCCCCTCCCGCCAGGAAGCTCTCCAGCATGATGCCGGCGATCGGCGAAGTCTCCCCCGCTTCGAGCTGGGCACCGATTTCCAAGGCAACCTCAGCCTGACGGTGATGGCTCTTGCCGCTGTTGGCATGGCTGGCGTCCACTATCAGGCGGGGGTTCAGTCCCTTGGCAGCGAGCTTCGAGGAAGCCGCCGCAACGTCCTCCTGGGAGTAGTTGGGTCCCTTGCGTCCGCCGCGCAGGATCACGTGCGTGTCGGGGTTGCCGGACGTTGCTACGAGAGCCGCGCGGCCGTCGTCGTCGATTCCCAGGAAGGCTTGCTCCGCGGCCGATGCGCCACACGCGTCGATGGCCACCTGGAGGTCGCCGTCGGTGCCGTTCTTGAAGCCGATGGGCATGGACAGGCCGGAGGCGAGCTGCCGGTGGATCTGGCTTTCGGTGGTGCGGGCGCCGATCGCGCCCCAGGAAACGAGGTCCGCCATGTACTGCGGGCTGATCGGCTCAAGGAACTCCGTGGCGGTGGGCAGGCCCAACGCGGTGACCTGCTTCAGGAACCCGCGGGCTGCGCGCAGTCCTGCAGCGATGTCGTGGCTGCCGTCCAGGTGGGGATCGTTGATGAGACCTTTCCAGCCAACGGTGGTGCGCGGCTTCTCGAAGTAGGTCCGCATCACGATCAGGAGGTCTTCCTTGTGCTTCTCCGCCTGGCTGACCAACCGGCGGGCGTATTCAAGGCCGGCCTTGGGATCGTGGATGGAGCACGGGCCAACGATCACCAGGAGGCGATCGTCCACTCCGTCCATGATGGCGCGGACCTGGTCACGGCCACGGTCGACGACGGCAGCTGAGCGGGCGTCCAGCGGCAACTTGGCGATGAGGTCCTGCGGAGCCGGAAGCGGCTCGAATCGGGCAACCCGCAGGTTGGAGGTGGCCGGCTGAGCGGCGGCTCCGGATTCAGCGGAGTCGAGCGATTCGGTGGGTTCTGCGGCGATGCTGGTCATTTCTGGGTCCTGTTCCGGGATGCGGAGCGGGCCCCTTTTCAGAACCCGCCGGATATGGCGAAGGGCAGAGAATAATCTCTGCCCTGTTGGCTCTGAAGGAAAGTTGGATGCGTGTCAGTTAGACGCGGGCCCCTCCAGAGCCAACGAAAAATACGCATACCAACGCTTAGTCATAGCCACACCATAACCGCGGTTCTTCACAGCAGGCAAATCGCGCCCATCAAGATGACAGCAGTTTGCGCAGGAACTGCAACTGCTTGATCCAGTGGTGCTCCTGCCCGCCTTCGTGGTTGTTGAAACGGTAGACCTCAATGTCCTTTTCAGGCGCACCGCCTTGTTCTCGTGAGCCGGTGCCGTAACTGTTGAAGCTCGCGAATACCGTTGACGGAGGGCAGATATCGTCCATCTGCGCAGCGGAGAACAGCGCCGGGACCGTGGCAGCACGGCCCAGGTGGACGCCGTCGAAGTAATTTAGGACGGCCAGCACGGGCTCATACTTTTCGCGGTGCCGGCCCAGGAATTGGGCGATCTCGGGGTACGGACCACGCGGGGTGATGTCGATCGCGCGTGGGAAGTCCTGCAAAAAAGGAACGTCGGGCAGCGCGGCGATAACGCCGTCGAGCCTTCCGGCCGTCAGCCCGGCAGCAGCAACCGTGATGCCGCCGCCCTGGCTCACGCCGGTTAGAACCACTTTGGAAGGGTCGACGGCGGGATGGCTCTGTGCCGCTTCTACCGCGCGGAAGGCGTCCACGTAGACGCGACGGAAGTAGTAGTTGTCCTGGTGATCAGCGCCTCGGGTCATGAGGCCGGCGTAATTGATTCCACCGGCCGACGGGTGCGGATCCGGAGTGTCACCGGAAACGCCGCCGTAGCCCTGCCCGCGCGTGTCCATGATGAAGTGCGCATAGCCGGCTTGCGCCCAACGGGTGTTCTGGTTTACCAGACCCCTGCCGCCGGAGTAGCCGATGTACTCCACCACCACGGGAAGCTGCTCCCCCGGCTCGAGCTGTGACGGTAGGTGCAGCCAGCCCTTGATGCGGTCTCCTCCGAAGCCGGAGTAGGTGACATCGAAGGTGTTGATCACGCTGAGGTAGTTATCCACGGGCTCAAACACAGCATCAAGCGGAAGCACACGCGCTTCGGCGATGGTGCGGTCCCAGAACTCGTCAAAGTCGGCTGGTGCCGCTGCGCTGGAGGTGTAGTCACGGAGCTGATCAAGGGGAAGGTCAAAGAGGGGCATGGTCCATTCCGGTTCAGGTGGGTCTGACTGGGCTGATTCAGGCTGAGCCGCGAGCGCCAAGGTCAACCCGAGGACATCCTACGCACGGCGAATCGAAAGTTGACTCATCTTGAATCGTTACATTTTCACGCCGACCGAGCTAAACTGAACAAAATCGACCGCGGGAAAGCGTTTGCTGAGGTGTAGCCTAAACCCGCCGGAACACTTTTGTGAAGACCCAGACGACGGCGTCACGCGCCATCGTTGCCGCGCCAGCCGAGGAGAGCCATGGACACCGCTTCTACCGAGTCCGCCAGTAGCCCAGCACCCTTCAACGCTGCGCCTGCACCCGGCACTGCGCCTGCAAGGATCGCCCTGGTTGGGGTCCACGGCTTCGGCACACACCACCTCCGCAACCTTGAACGACTCAGCAGCCAAGGCCTGGTGGACCTCGTAGCCGTGGCCGACCCGAATCCACCGGCACCCGGAGATTTGCCGGAAGCCACGGCAGTGCACGCGAACCTGGATGAGCTGCTCGCCGGCCAGCACCGTCCGGATGTCATCATCGTGGCGACCCCCATTCAGACCCATGCCCCGCTGGCCCTATCCGTGCTTGCCTCGGAGGCGGATCTGTATCTGGAGAAGCCCCCGGTTGCCTCAATGGGCGATTTCCTCCGTCTCCAGGAAGCGGCGGCGGAAGCTGGCCGCAGTGTCCAGATCGGTTTCCAAAGCCTCGGTTCCCATGCCTTGGCGGCGTTGGAGAAGCTGGCCGCCGGGGAAGCTGCGGAGGAACTGCCGGGTATCGGCAATCTGAAGGGGATTTCCGCAACGGGCCGTTGGGTCCGGGATCGCGCCTATTACAAGCGGTCCCGCTGGGCAGGCAAACGCAGTCTCGACGGCGTGGATGTGGTGGATGGCGTCGCCACCAACCCGTTGGCCCATGCCATCGCCACAGCGCTCCGCATCGCCGGTGCACGAGCAGCGGAAGACCTCGCGTCGGTGGAAACAGATCTGTACCGCGCGAACGACATCGAAGCGGACGACACCTCAGTGATCCGCCTGCGCACCATCAACGGATTGCCCATCACGTGCGCCCTCACGCTCTGCGCCACCGAATCCGTGGAGCCCTACGTCACTCTCCACGGCACTGAAGGTACGGCAGTCTTCCATTACACGGAGGACCGCGTGACGGTCCGCACCGAAGCAGGCGAAACCGCCCACACTTTCGGGCGGGATGATCTCACCGAGAACCTCCTTCAGCACCTGTCTGAGGGCACGCCACTGCTGAGTCCGCTGGATCACAGCGGCGCATTCATGCGTGTCCTGGAAGCCATCCGGACAGCAGAGGCACCTGCGCTGATTCCCGCGGAATGCGTGGAATGGGTGGGAACGGGCGAGCAAGCCCATGCCGTGATCCCCAACATTGAGGACATCCTGGAACGCGCCACCCGCGCCCACGCCACGTTCTCGGAGCTGGGCGTCCCGTGGGCACGGCCAACCACCGCGGGTTCCGAAGCCCTCTTCTTCTCCGACGCCGGCGCTGCCGCCGCCGAGACTGGCGCTGCCGCCGCAAACGCCGGCGCTGCCCGGGCCAACACTGCCCCCACCGCGGTCCTCCGCTCTGGAAGCAACCTCGAGCCGGATCTCTCCCCGCGACCCTACCTTCACCCGGTGTCCACGCAAGCCGGCGTCGTGGTCACGGACCATCTGCCCTCTGATCACGTGTGGCATCTCGGCGCAGGATTCGCGCTGCAGGATGTCAACGGCAGCAACTTCTGGGGCGGCCGCAGCTACCGCAGGACCGCGGGGAGGTACGTGGATTTGAAGGACCACGGCAGGATCGAGACAGCGAGTGTCGCCCGGGGAAAAGCCGTCACCACGCTTGACCTCAACTGGCTCGCATCCGACGGCAGCCTCCTCCTCAACGAGCGACGCTCCCTGAGCCGCACGCTCCTGGATGCACGCACGTGGCGACTCGAGATCCAGACCCGGCTTACCGCCGTCGTGGATTGTTCTCTGGGCAGTCCCGGCTCCCACGGTGCTGCCGGCAGCGGCTACGGCGGCTTTTTCTGGCGGCTGCCTGTCAATGCGGCGCCGCGCGTCTTCTCCTCCACAGCCGAGGGCGAGCCTTCCGTGCACGGTTCCGTGGCGCCGTGGCTCGCTTGGACAGGAGAGTTCGACGGCGGCCCTGCCACTTTGGTGTTTGGCGCGCCTTCCGAGTCGCCGGACCCATGGTTCGTGCGGTGCAGCGACTACCCCGCGGTCGGTTCTGCACTGGCCTGGGATGCCGCGGTGGAACTGGCGGCAGGGGATTCCCTCACCCGTACCAACACTGTGTGGATCAGCGACGGAACCTTGGATGCAGCCGAGATCGAGAGGCCGGTGGCAAGCGCCCGAACATAGGCTCGCGCACTTGTCCCCTTCCGCACCGTTGAACTGCGCGGAGGTCGAACAAGGGCCGGATTCGTCGGAAGGTTGCTACAGGTGTCGGCCTAGTCGTGGCGGGGCCAGGGGCGGCGACGGGCCGAATAGCGCCAGATCAGGAAGCCAATGACGGCCGCAGACACCATCCCCAACGCTCCCGTGACCACAAGCCCGGTCCGGACGCCGAAGTCCTCCGTGAGCCACCCGGCCAGCAAGCCACCCAAAGCGTGACCGCCCAGCAGAAGCGGGAAGTACAGTGCCAGAACCCGGCCACGCACGCTGGCCCCAGCCTCAAGCTGCACAGCGGTAGCTGCGCTCGTGAGGAATACCAGAGTCATGAAGCCCACAACAATGAGCATCACCACGAACCACTCTTGCGTGGGCATCAACGCAGCGAGCGCTTGCGTCAGGCCGAAGAGCCCGGCACTGGCTACGATCCCCTTCCGTCCAAAGCGCTTGATCCGCGTTGCCACCAACGCGCCTGCAAGAGCTCCCAAAGCGCTGACGGTGTTGAAGAGCCCAAAGCCTGCGGGACCGCTATGCCACACGCGGTCCGCGAACGCCGCCAGAACCACGGGACCGTTCATGCCGAAGGCACCCAGCAATCCCGCGAGCAGCATGGTCAGCAGCAGCGGCGGACGGGCGCGGACGAAGCGGAAGCCCGCAAGGATCTGGCCTTTACGGGCGGTGGGATCGGGCGCTTCAAGAGAATGGTGCAGCTCGCCTGGCCTGATGGACGCGATCATCACCAGGACTGATACACCAACCAAAGAGTTGGCAGCGAATGCCGCCGCCGGACCTGCTTGGGCAATGACCACGCCAGCCAGTGCCGGGCCGGCCATGGCTCCCAGCTGGCCGATTGCACTGTTCAGTCCGATGGCGGCTGGCAGCCCGGCGTCGCCCACCACTTCGTTGACGAACACCTGCCGCGCCGGACCATCGATGGCACTGGTGATGCCCAGGGCAATGCACGACGCATAGACCACGCGGACGTCGGTCCCTCCCATCGCGTTCCATACAGCGAGACCGGCGGCCAGCAACGCGGCGACGGACTGGCAGACGAGGAGGATGCGGCGTTTGGGGAAAAGGTCCACCAGCACGCCGCTGATGGGGCCCACCACCAGCATGGGCAGGAACTGGAGTGCAACGGCGAGGCCTACTGCGGCCGGACTGCCCGTTAGCTGCAGCACCAGCCAGTCCTGGGCGAGCCGCTGCATCCACACGCCGCCACTCCCTACAAGGGAGAGGGTGACGAAGATCCGGTAGTTGTGGTGCCTCAGCGGGTAATGCCAGCTTTCCGTGGAACGGGCACGCGATGTAGTGGATTGAGGGCGCAGTGGGAACGGGCGCGGCGACACGGAGTGTTCTGCTCGATTCAGCGGGTTGGGTCGGATCTCAACGAACGGAGCGGATCTTGATGGCAGCCGCGGCCAGGACCAAGGTCCCGGGAACGATGACGAACAGCGCCTGCAGCATCCAAACGAAAACAACCGCCATGAAGACTGCGGCAAGCAACAGAAGCGAACCAGTCCAGTCGCGCCCGGCATCATCCTTGGCCTGCGAGTAGGCAAGGGCCCATCGCTGCGGGCCGGGAACGTCGGTGGGTTGCTGGTCAGCGTCGCCTCTCCAGTTCACGCCACCGCTCCAGTTGGCCGCGATTCGCAGAAACAGCACTGCGCCTGCTGCCGCCAAAATCAACGTGGCGGGCAGGATTACCGCCCGACCGGGCAGTTGACCTACCAGAGCGAGCAAAAGGTTAAGGACAATCACGACGGCGGCTACCGCCGTCGTGATTCCAAGCTTCCAACTGCCGGGAAGCGCGCGGCGGAAATTCCCCCACAGGCTGCGGAGGGAGTCATCCCTCCCGCTGAGGTGCCTTTCCAGGTGCGCGACGCCGGCCGCATAGGCAGCCGGCGCCGTCACCAAGGGGACGGAGAGTAGGAGCACGATGACTCCCGCCAGGATGGTCTCGGCGAAAAGGGCAAAGCGGTTGACCGGAATTCCGGGGTTCGCCGAAGACTTGCCTGTGGCTTTCATGGTGCTCATTCTGTGTTGTCCTTAGCCCTTGAGGCCCTGCGTCGAAACGCCTTCGACGATGTAGCGCTGGAAGACCAGGAAGAAGACCAGCACGGGCAGGAGCGCCAGGACGGACATGGCGATCATTGCACCGTAGTCCGAGCTTTGGGTCTGGTCGACGAAGAGCCGCAACGCGAGGGGCAGCGGGTATTTTTCGGGAGTGTTGAGGTAGAGCAACGGGCCCAGGAAGTCGTTCCAGCTCCAGATGAAGGAGAAAATGGAAGTGGAAATCAGGGCCGGCTTCATCAGCGGGAGCATGATGGATCCGAAGATCCGCACGTGACCTGCGCCGTCGATACGGGCTGCTTCGTCGAGTTCGGCCGGGAGGCCGCGCATGAACTGGACCATGAGGAACACGAAGAACGCGTCCGCGGCGAGGAACTTGCCGATCAGCAATGGCACGTACGTGTCCACCAGGCCCAGCTGCTGGAACACAATGTACTGCGGGATGATCACCACATGGAACGGCAGGAGCAAGGTGGCGATCATCATGCCGAAGAACAGGCCGCGGCCCGGGAAGTTGATCCGGGCGAAAGCATAGGCCGAGATGGACGCCGAGAGGACGGTTCCCACCACGGCACCGACGGCCAGGATCAGGGAGTTAGTGAAGAACGTCAGCGTGGAGACGCCGCCGATTCCTTCCATGGCCGTGACGAAGTTGTCGAAGCTGAAGTTATCCGACCACAACGCATTGTTGGCGCCGCCGATCTCGGAGTTCGGCTTGAAGGACGCGGAGATCATCCAAACGGCCGGGTACAGGACCATCGCCACCAGTGCCAAAGCAACGACATGGAAGATGATGCTCTTGATCCGCTTGGCCGCGGTGGACTCGGACTTCGGATTGTACACCGGTGCCGCTGATGGTTTCGTGGGAGCGGGCTGGGTGGGGGTTGCCATGGTTGTCATTTCGAATCACCGCTGTAGTGGACCCAGGACTTGGAGGTCTTGAAGAAGATCAGCGTGATGATGCCCACCACTATGACCAGGAGCCAGGCCATTGCCGAGGCGTAGCCCATCCGGAAGTCGCTGAAACCACGCAAGTAAAGGTAGAGGGTGTAGAAGAGCGTGGAGCCGGCGGGGCCGCCTTCACCGTTGGAGATGATGTAGGCCGAGGCGAAGATCTGGAATGCGTGGATGGTTTCCATCAGCAGGTTGAAGAAGATCACAGGGGAAAGCATGGGCCAGGTGATGTTCAGGAACTTGCGGACCGGGCCGGCGCCGTCCATCGAGGCCGCCTCGTAGAGGTCCGCGGGGATCTGCTTGAGGCCGGCAAGGAAGATCACCATCGGAGCGCCGAACTGCCACACCGTCAGCAGGATCATCATGGACATTGTCATGGATGGGTTGCCCACCCAACCGCCAAGGTTGATCCCGAAGAAGGACAACCCTTGATCCACAGGACCGGCGTCGCCGAACATCGCCTTCCAGACGATCGCGATGGACACGGACGCGCCAATCAGGGACGGCGCGTAGAACGCGGACCGATAGAAACCCTGGCCTTTGCGCTTGCTGTTGAGCAGCATGGCAATCGCCAACGCGGCGGCGAGTTTCAAGGGAGTACCGAAGATGACGTAGTTCAGGGTTACGCCCACCGACTGCAGGAAACGCTCATCCTGGAAGAGGGTGGTGTAGTTGTCCAAGCCGATCCATTTGGGTGCTTCGAAGAGGTTGTAGTTGGTGAAGGAGAGGTACAGCGAGGAAATCATCGGGCCCACGGTCAGGGCGATGAATCCCAGCAGCCAGGGCAACAGGAAGGTGTAGCCGGCACGGGCGTCCGCTCCCCGCCGCCGCGACTTGCGCGGCTGCGGGGAAGCGGACGGCAATGAACGCCTGCTCAGGGTTGGGCTTTGAGTCACGAGATCAGTCCGTCAGTTATGAAGCCTGAATCAGGCGTTCTGCTTGATGAGGTCTTCGGCTTCCTTGAACCATGCATCCGCTGCGCCATCCAGGCTCAGCTTGCCATAGTTCAGTTCGGAACTGACGCGCTTGAAGGAGGCTTCAAGCGTGCCGAAACCGACGATGGGGGGCTCGGGGGCGTCCTTGAGGTACTTCTCGATGGACTTCTCGTAATCCACCACCAGCTTGTCAGTACCTTCGAAGGTGGTGCCGTCGCGCTGGGTCTTCGACGCCGGGACACCGCGGGAGGTCTTGAAGATCTGGCCAACCTCGGGATCGTTGACCATGAAGTCGATAAAGCGGGCAGCGGCATCCTTGTATTTGGTCTTGGCGCTGGCCACCATGAGCATGGAGGGCTTGAGGAACAGGCCCAGGTTGTCCGGATCATCAGACGGGACCGGCACCAGCTTGAGTTCCTTGGCGCCGCTGTCGCCCAGGTAGCCGGCCATGAAGTTGTCCCACGTGACTTCACTGGCAGTGACGTTGGAGCCCATGGCGGACTTGGGGGCAAGCTGGGTGACCCGCTCTTCAGGAACTAGTGCGGGGGTGCCGCGAAGCTCGGCAGTGGTGTTCCACCACTTCTTGAGGTCGTCCTTGGAGAAGCCCAGCTTGCCGTCGGCGGTGAAGGCCTGAATGTTGTTCTGGCGCAGCCAGATGTTGAACATCCACCACACACCGGTGTAATCGGTGCCGCCGTACAACGCTCCGTTGCCCTTCTGTCCTGCCTCGAGCATGAACGCGTTGAACTCTTTGTAGGTCCACTGTCCATCCGGCTCGGCAACGCCCAGGCTCTGGAGCTTGGCGGGATCGTAGTAGACCGCGAAAGCGTTGGTGCTGGTGGGGATGCCATAGGTCTTGCCGCGGATCTGACCCGAGGGGAGGAGCGACTTATCGAAGGCGTCCGTGTTGATTTTCACGGTGCTGAGATCAAGGAGCTGATTCCGCTGGCCGTAGTCGCGCAGGTAGGAAAGGTCCCACTGCATGACGTCCGGCAAGCCGCCGCCGGCAGCTTCCGTGGCGCGCTTCTGCCAATATCCGGCGAAGTCAGTGAAGTTGCCGTTCACCTTGATGTCCGGGTTTTTGGACTCGAACAGGGCAATCGCCTTGCGGGTACGCTCCGCCCGGTCATCGTTGCCCCACCAGGTGTAGTTGATGGTGACGGGGTTCTCCGCGGAGCCCGTCTGCCCCGCGGTTGAGGACTGGCCACAAGCGGAGAGGAACGCGGCAGATGCAGTGCCGAGAGCCACCGTGGTGAGGAATTTCCTTCTATCGATCATGAGAGCCTCCTTGCTCAGTTGGTGCAAGCTTCCGAGTTCTCTACAACGTGGCAGTGATCTCGCTTACACTCGTTCTGAATCGATACAATATCCCTAATCGGGATCCTGGGCAAGCGTTTTCCAAAGATCGCATTTTCACCGGTACGCTGCACTCATACCTTCAGTAGCATCAGTACCAGCACTGCCAACCTGACGAAGGAGTCCCCTTTGACCTCCCCCGAAATCCCCCGCAGTCCGTCCGTCTGGAGTAGCCTCGACGGCCTCGCTTACGGCGGCGACTACAACCCGGAGCAGTGGCCGGAAGACATCCGGCTCGAGGACATCGAGCTCATGAAAGAGGCCGGCGTCAACTTTCTCAGCGTCGGTATTTTCTCGTGGGGCCTCCTGGAGCCCACTGAAGGACACTACGATTTCGGCTGGTTGGACGATGTCATGGACAACCTTCACGGGGCCGGCATCAAAGTGGCCCTGGCAACAGCCACTGCTTCTCCCCCTGCTTGGCTGGCCCGCAGATACCCTGAGATTCTCCCCATCACCGCGGAAGGAATCAGGCTGGAGCGGGGCTCACGACGCCACTACACGCCGTCGTCGGCTGTGTACCGCAGGTACGCCACCGCCATGACCCGCGTGCTCGCCGAACGATACAAAAATCACCCGGCCCTGGCGCTCTGGCACGTGGACAACGAACTTGGCTGCCACGTTGGCGAGTTCCATGGCGAAGAAGATGCAGCCGCTTTCCGGGCGTGGCTGGAACGACGATACGGCTCCATCGAGGCCCTCAACGAGGCCTGGGGTACGGCGTTTTGGTCGCAGCACTACGCTTCCTTCGACGAAATCATCCCACCGGGGGCCGCGCCCACCACCCTCAATCCCGGGCAGCAGCTGGACTTCGCACGCTTCAACTCCTGGGCCTTCATCGACTACTACCGCGAGCTGCTGGCCGTCATCCGCGAGGTCACCCCCAACATCCCGGCAACCACCAACTTCATGGTCTCCAGCGCCACCAAAGCCCTGGACTACTTCGACTGGTCCAAAGACATGGACGTGATCGCCAACGACCACTACCTCGTGGCTGCGGACCCGGAGCGCGAAATCGAGCTCGCTTTCAGCGCCGACCTCACCCGCGGGGTGGCGGGCGGCGAGCCGTGGATCCTCATGGAACATTCGACGTCGGCGGTGAACTGGCAGCCGCACAACCAGCCCAAGATGCCCGGCGAAATGCTCCGCAACTCCCTCACGCATGTAGCCCGCGGCGCCGACGCCGTCATGTTCTTCCAGTGGCGGCAAAGCAAGGCCGGCTCGGAGAAGTTCCACTCGGCCATGGTGCCCCACGGCGGCCGTGACACGCAGGTGTGGCGGAACGTGGTGGATCTCGGCGACGCGTTGTCCAAACTGGAACCAGTCAAGGGCTCCCGCGTGGAATCCCGGGTTGCGATCGTGTTCGATTACGAAGCCTGGTGGGCCTCGGAGTTGGATTCGCACCCGAACAACTCGCTGAAGTACCTCGATGCCATGCGCGCCTTCCACCGCTCCTTGTACCTGCGCGGGATCACTGCGGACTTCGTGCACCCGTCGTCGGACCTGTCCGGATATGACCTCATTCTGGTGTGCACTTTGTACTCCGTGACGGACACTGCGGCAGCCGCGATTGCTGCCACAGCGGAGGCCGGTGCCACGGTGCTTATCAGCTACTTCAGTGGCATCGTGGACGAGCGGGACCACGTGCGGCTCGGCGGCTACCCGGGCGCCTTCCGCGAACTATTGGGGGTGCGGAGCGAGGAATTCCACCCGCTCTTCCCCGGCACGTCGGTCACGTTGAGCGACAGAACAACGGGATCCGTGTGGAGCGAGCACGTACACGCTTCCCAGGACACGGAGGTTCTGGCAACTTTCACCGACTACCCGCTCAACGGCGTCCCGGCCCTGACCCGGCGCACCGTCGGATCAGGTTCGGCCTGGTACCTCGCCACGCTTCCCGACGCCGATGGCATCGACTCACTCACCGCGCGACTGGTGGAGGAAGCAGGGGTGACGGCCGCGACCGAGGCGTCTTCCGGCGTCGAAGTCGTCCGGCGGCGCGCTGCTGACGGCCGCAGCTTCCTGTTCGCCATCAACCACAGCCGGGAAGACGTCACTGTAAAGGCCGACGGCGGCGAGCTGCTCAGCGGCGCCCGCTTCACTGGAGTAGTCCCCGCCGGAGCCGTGGCCGTCATCGCGGAAGACTGACCCAAGTAAGTAGCAGATGATGCCGTTCTGACGCGTCAGAACGGCATCATCTGCTACCCAGTTGGGTGGGTACGCGAAATGGTGGGAACACGAAAAACCGCGCCCCGAGCGGATCACGAATGATTCGCCCGGGACGCGGTTTCCGTTTCGAAGGGGCTAGCTGATGGCGGACTTCATTTCGTCCACGGCCTTCTTGCCTGCTTCTTCCGCCGTGAGCCTGTTGAACATGACCTCGGAGGTGTAGCGCTTGATGATTTCCTGGATGGCGCCTGCGCCCTTCGGCGGGGCTGCCGGAGCCTCCCCGAGTTCTTCCTTGATGGCGCCGATGAAGTCGACCACCTTCACGTCTGCCTTGGCCAGCTTGGGAGCAATTGCCTCGCGGACTTCAGAGTTCGGGTACACGCCGCGGTCAGCAAGGAGGATCTCGCCGGCCTTGACGTTGTTGGTGAGGAAGTCGATGAACTTCGCTGTCTCTTCAGGGTGCTTGGTACGTGAGGAGGCGGACCAGAACTGCGATGCCTTGTACCAGAGCCCGGCATCTTCGGCCTTACCCGTCTTGGACGGGAAGCGGAGGATCTGCAACTCGCCGCCGGCAGCCTTTTCAAGTGCCGGAAGCTGGTTGGACCACCAGAACGCCATGCCGTTCTTACCCGTGGCGAGGCCGCTCTGATCCAGCGGGGCTGCTTCAGCTTCAACGATTTCCGAGGCGGTAGGTACCGCCTTGTTTTCGCTCATCTGCTTCAGAAGTTCCCAGTAGCCCTTGATGTCCGAGGGTTCGAAGCCAAGCTTGCCGTCCTGGGTGTAGAGCGACTTGCCGTTCTGTCGCAGCCACACGCCAAGGGAGGCCTCATCCGTTCCGTAGGCAGCCGCGCCGTACGTTCCCTTCGGGGACTTGGCGGTGACCTCGGCCGCAATGCGTTCGAAGTCCTCCCAGGTCCATGTCTTGTCGTCAGGAAGCGGGACGCCCGCGGCTTGGAAGACTGCCGGGTTGGCGAGGATGGTGGCGGCATTGATGCCCGCGGCGATGCCGGTCAGTCCGTCCTCGCCCTTGCCGGCGTTCAACGCGGCCTCATCCAGCTTGGACGTATCGATGTCGTACTTTGAGAGGTCCAGCAGTGCGCCGCGGGTGGAGTATTCCGTGATGTACTTCTCGTCCATCTGAATGATGTCCGGGGCATCGTTGGCCGCAACCTGGGTGGCCAGCTTGTCCCAGTAGCCACTCCAGTCGCCGTACTCGGGCTTGATCTTGATGTTGGGATTCTCGGCCTCGAAGGCTGCTATTGCTTCCTGCGTCAGCTGGGCGCGCTTGTCCCCACCCCACCATGAAAAGCGGAGCTCCACCTTGCCATCGGCACTCTTCGCTTCGGGCCCTCCGCCGCTACCGCAGGCGGTGAGGGCGAGGACTGCTGCAGCTGTGGCCGCAACGAGGGCGGAGGCACGAAGCCTGCGCTTGGCCTTGGGCGCTGATGGTCGGGTTTTCGAGGCAGTTGCGGGGGCGGCTGCTTCACCCTTTGGATTTACCGGCACTGTTGTCTCCGATCTTCTTTGATCTTGATGCGAACTGAGAAAGCGTTTTCCCGTTGCGATTATGATACAAGTCACAATCTTGTATTACAAGATACTGACTTGTTCTAGTTGTTTATTTGATGCCTGTGGTGGCGATGCCCTTGATGAGGAACCGCTGGCCGAAGAGGAAGACCAGGAACACCGGGAGCAGGGACACGATGGACATCGCGAAGAGCGATCCCCAGCTGGTTGCCGACTGTGAGTCGACGAACGCCCGAAGAGCAACAGGCACTGTGAACATGTCCGGGTCCGTCAGGTAGATCAACGCACCGAAGAAGTCGTTCCAGGTCCAGATGAACGTGAAGATAGTGGTGGTGGCCAGGGCCGGAACCATCAGGGGCAGTATCACGCGGAGGAAGATCCTGGGGTGGCCGGCGCCGTCAATGCGGGCCGCCTCATCAAGGTCTTTCGGAATGCCGCGAATGAACTGGACCATCAGGAACACAAAGAAAGCGTCCGTAGCAAGAAGTTTGGGCACGATGAGCGGCCAGAACGTGTTAACCCAGCCGATCTGCGAGAACAGGATGTACTGGGGCACGATCACCACGTGGAACGGAAGCATAATGGTCAGCAGCATGATGCCGAAGAAGATCTTCTTGCCGCTGAACTGCAGGCGGGCGAAGGCATAGGCGGCCATGGAGCAGGAGATCAGGTTGCCAAGGATCGAGCCGAGGACCACGATGGCCGAGTTGACCATGTAGTGCCCGAACGGGTGCGTAAGGGCAGACCAACCATCGGTGTAGTTGCTCATCTCCAGGCTCTCCAGCCACAGGCCGGGTTCGCGGAAGATGAGGTCGTTGGGTCGCAGGGAGGAAACCACCATCCACAGCAGCGGGTAGATCATCACCCCGCCCACAATGATCAGGATGGCGTGCTTGACCAGGCCCTTGATACGGGCGCTGCGACTGAAGGCCAGGCTGCCTGGAGATTCGCGGCGTCGCGGGCTCTTGCCCGGCTTGGGTGCCGGAGAACCGGAGGCGGCGGGGAGGGTCTGGAGTTTAGTCATCGTAGAACACCCAATACTTTGAAGCGATGAAGTTGATGGCGGTGAAGACGCCGATGATGACCAGCAGGAACCAGGCCATCGCTGAGGCGTAGCCCATATCAAACTGGCCGAAGCCCTTTTGGTACAGGTACAGGGTGAAGAACATGGTGGAGTCGGACGGGCCGCCGTTGCCGCCGGAGACGATGAACGCCTGCGTGAACGACTGGAACGATCCGATGATCTGAAGCACCAGGTTGAAGAAGATGATGGGGCTCAGCATCGGGAGGGTGATCCGCCAGAACTGCTGCAGCGTGGTGGCGCCGTCAACCTTGGCGGCTTCGTAATACATCACGGGAATCTGGCGAAGGCCGGCCAGGAAGATGATCATGGGGCTGCCAAAGGTCCAGACGTGCAGCAGGATGATGGAACCAAGGGCGGTATTGGGGTCAGAGATCCACCCGGGTCCCTCAATGCCAATCATCGCCAGGACCTGGTTCACCAGGCCGGTGGTGCCGAAAATCTGCTTCCAGAGGATGGCAACTGCAACCGATCCGCCCAGCAGGGACGGCAAGTAGAAAATGGAGCGGTAGAACGGCAGTCCGCGCAGTCCCTTGTCCAGGACCAGGGCAATCAGCAGGGCCACACCTAACTGGAGCGGCACACCCACCAGCACGTACGTGAACGTGACGCGGAGCGAGTTGTGAAGGCGGGCATCGCCGAACATGCGGACGAAGTTATCCAGCCCCACCCATTCCGGTGGCTGCAGAAGGTTGTAGTCCGTGAAGGACAGGTACAACGACATCAGCATAGGTCCTACGGTGATGGCGACCAGGCCGATCAACCACGGAAGGAGGAAAATGTAGGCGGCTTTGTTGTCGCGGCCGTTCGCCTTCTTCTCTTCTTTGGACATGGGACCCTTGCGCCGGGTCATCGTGGAGAGTTCGCCTATAGCGCTCATTGCTTCCCCCTCGCCGGAGCGCGAACGCCTTGCGGCGTCCCCGTGCGTAGTACAGCGGCCATGTGGTCTCCTTTGGTCATCGTGGCCATCCACGGAATACAAGTGTGGTTGGTGCTTGCCGTCCAGGACGCCGCCATTGCTATGGCGCTACCCCTTTGAAGCGCCAGGCTCCAGGTCCCGGTGTTCAGCGGCTCCGTACCAAAGTAAACGTTTTCTTGACCCATGTACAGTCTTTTGCTAATTTTTGAGAAAGCGTTTTCTTACGAAGTCGCTTGAACTTGTTTTCCACGCTGAAGAAACCCTGCGTGCGCTACCGCACACCCTTCCGCATCGATAAGGCAGGACACTATTGTTTCCCACCAACTCCGCCTGCCATGACCGCCGTTGACATGGCAGCATCCCCCACCCGCCCCAGCGCAATGGCTGGCTATGAGGATTGGCCGGCCTACGTCGCCCGGAACCGGCCCACCGCTGACTCCAAGGCAGCCGCGCAGCTCGCTGACACACTCGGCGTACCCGCCGTAACACCGGACCTTGAGTACGCAGTGCAGTCCGAATCAGAGCACGACGGCGTCATCACCTCGCGTCTGCAGTGGCAGTTGGGTTTCGGGCCAAGGACGTCCGCGTGGTTCGTGCGGCCGGCCGGCGCCACGGGGCCGCTGCCCGGGTTGCTCGCCCTGCACTGCCACGGCGGGATCAAGGCCTACGGTGCTGAGCGACTTGTGTCCCTGCCCGACGGTTTGGACAGTCCCGACAGCGGCGCGAGCTCGGGCGAGAGGCCCCGCAGTGCCCCCGGTCCTGCATTGCTTGGGTTGCCGCCCCTCGATATCAGGGCAAAGCTCTATGGCGGCCGGGCACTTGCCACGTGGTTGGCTCAACAGGGCTTCGCCGTCCTTGCCCATGACACTTTCATGTGGGGCAGTCGCCGATTCGGGCTCGATCCCCTTCCTTGGCGGACCGCCAATGCCGTCAGCGGCCAGAACGCACTCTGGCGGGAGGCCGGCGTCGAACCTTCCGCAGCGGAACGGTTCAACGCAGCGGCTGCCGCCCACGAGGAAATGGTGGCGAAGGCCGCAATGCTGATCGGCACCAGTGTCGCCGGGACCGTTGCGCACGACGACCTCGCGGCATTGGGTGTCCTCGCATCGCTTCCGGGCGTGGACATGGACCGGCTTGGCTGCGTGGGCTTCTCGGGCGGTGGCGGGCGGGCGATGGTGCTCGGTGCGCTGAGCCCGCTGATCCGCAGTTACGTGGTGACGTGCATGATGACCACGTTCGGCTCGCTCCTGCCCTCCTACCTGGACGCACACTCTTGGTTACTGCACACTCCCGGGCTGGCCAAGCTCGGGGATTGGCCGGATCTGGCAGTCCGCTCCGGTGCCACGGTCCTGGTCCAATACGGGCTGGCTGATCAGCTTTTCCCGGAACAGGGAATGCGCGATGCCCATCACCACCTCCTGAAGAACATGCCGGCCCGCTACACGGGCAGCTTTTGGCAGGAACCCCACATTTTCACGCGGGCAATGCAGGACGAGGCCGCGTCCTTCCTCACCGCAACCCTGCAGCCCGGCCAAACCACCAGTACACCCACACCTGATTCCACTAGGACATACCAATGACACAACCCCTCACCGCCACCACAGCGGGGGGCAATGCCCGGCTCCCTCGCATCGCACTCGTGGGCGTGCACGGCTTCGGCGAACGGCACCTCGGTAACCTTGCCCGCCTGGGTGCTGACCGCGCCCTCGAGCTGGTTGCCGTGGCCGATCCGCAACCCCCGGAAGAGGGAACGCTCGGCCCCGACGTCGCGGTCTTCGCTTCCCTTGACGAGCTTTTGGCTGCGGGAACCGCCCCGGATGTCGTCATCGTCTCCACACCTATCCAGACGCACGCGCCGCTTGCCCTCGCTGCCCTCCAAGCCGGGGCCAACGTCTACCTGGAGAAGCCACCGGTGGCGTCCATGGCGCAATACGACGACGTGATGGCAGCGGCCGCGGGCGCGGGCAGGCTGGTGCAGGTGGGTTTCCAGAGCCTGGGTTCAGAGGCCCTGCCTGCCATCGAAGCCCTGGTGGAATCCGGCGAAATCGGCGAAGTCCGCGGCATCAGCGCCACGGGGCAGTGGCTGCGGAGCAAGGCGTACTTTAAGCGGTCCCGATGGGCCGGGAAACGCAGCATCAACGGGACCGATGTGGTGGACGGAGTGGCCACCAACGCTTTGGCCCACGCTGTGGCTACCGGACTCCGGCTGGCTGGCGCCCGGACAGTGGCGGACGTTGAATCCGTGGATACCGACCTTTACCGGGCAAACGACACCGAAAGTGACGACACCTCCGTGGTGAAGGTCCGGATGGCGGGTGGCACTGCGTTGACGGGCGGTACTGTCCTGACCTGCGCCTTGACGCTCTGCGCTCCCGTGCAGTCCGCGCCGTCGGTCACCATTTACGGGACGCTGGGGCAGCTCACGCTTTTCTATACGGAGGACCGCTTGGAGGTCACCTCTCCACGGGGTGTCCGGACCGAAACCTTCGGACGGACCAACCTGCTGGAGAACCTGCTGGCTGCCCGCAGCGAGCAGGATCTCCTCAGCCCGCTCTCCGGGGCCGGCGCCTACATATCGGTCCTGGAGGCCATCCGAACGGCCAATGCACCCCGGGACATACCTTCGGACTTCATCACTTGGGAAGGCACCGGCGACGACGCGCACGCCGTGGTGCATGGCATCGAGTCGCTAATCCGCCGGGCAGCCTTGGGGCAGGCCACGTTTGCTGAGCTCGGCGCGCCTTGGACCTTATCCGGCGGACCCACTTTGGATATTGACGGCACGCCCGTCGCAACTTTGCAGGACGGATCCCATATCCGGCCTACTTCGTCGCCGCGGCCCTACCTGCACCCCGTGCGGACGCTCGCCGGCACCGTGGTTACAGATCACATCCCTGAGGACCACGTATGGCATCTCGGAGCAGGCGTGGCCCTCCAAGATGTGGACGGAATCAACTTCTGGGGCGGCCGCACTTACACCCGCGAGGCCGGGGCATACGTCTGGCGGAAAGACCACGGAAGTATCGTGGTTGAAGCCGCGGACCACGCTGACGGAGAGCGGCGCGAACAGTTGAGCTGGCTCGGCCCCGACGGATCACCAGTACTCCGCGAACAGCGGGAGTGGCGGTGGGCCGCCGTCGGAAATTCAGCGTGGAAACTCACGTTGGACTTCACGCTGGAATCGGCCACGGGGAGTCCGGTGCTGCTGGGCAGTCCCGGCTCCAACGGGCGGCCGCAGGGCGGTTACGGCGGTTTCTTCTGGCGGCTGCCGAAGGTTGGCGACGCCACCATCTGGACTCCTGGTTCGAGGGGCGAGGACGCCGTACACGGCAGCGTTGCGCCGTGGCTGGCTTGGTCCGGAACGTTCGACGCCGGAACCGCCGGAGCCTCGCACGTCACCGGCGATCCCGGGCTGGGCCATCCGGCCACGCTCGTGTTTCTTGCAGCGCCCCAAGCGCCTGACCCTTGGTTCGTGCGGCACTCGGGCTATCCCGGCGTCGGACTGTCCTTGGCGTGGGATGCGCCCGTATCCGCGGAACCCGGGCATCCGATCCACCGAACGGTCACAGTGATCATCGCGGACGGCTTTTTGGCAACACAAGACATTGAACAGCTCATCACTACTTTGGGGGAACCGGCATGACCACGCCTACTCAATTCACGCCATCTCTGACTGCGGTCACTGCGCCCGGCAACGTCGCCGACCGCGCAGTAAAGCGGCGGCGGGTGTTAGACATTCTGGACGCTGCGGGTCGCGACTCGCTATTGCTCACAACCAACACGGCCCTTACCTGGTACCTGGACGGCAGCCGGGTCCATATCAGCCTGGCCGGCGACCCCATCGCAGCCCTCCTGGTAGACCGCTCCGGCGACCACTTGGTCACATTCAACAATGAGGCCGGACGGATCGCTGCAGAGGAATTGCCGGACGGCGTCAGCCTGGACACAGTTCCGTGGCACGGCCAATTGCATGCGGCCGCGGCGCACCTGGCCGTTGATGGCAACCCGCTGGCGGAAGCGGCCGTGACGGCCGAGCTTCGCGCAGCCCGGCAACAACTCCTGCCCGCGGAGACAGCCCGTTACGCCTCACTTTCCGCCGACGCAGCCGCAGCCATGACGGACGTCCTCATGAATGCGACCCCGGAAACCACGGAATTCCACCTCGTCTCCGAGTTGGCCGCGAGGATCGTGGGTGTGGCCGCCGAGCCGCTTGTCCTGCTCTGCAACGGTGCTTCACGCAGCGACTTCCGCCATCCACTCGCCACGCATGCGCCCATTGGACGCCGTGCCATGGCCGTGGTGTGCGCGCGGCGGAACGGCTTGGTTGCCAACGTCACGCGTTGGGTAGCGTTCGACGCCGGCGCTCCCCGCGAGCTCGACGCCGAGGCACGCATCGCCGCTGTTGAGGCCGACATCTTCCGAGCCACTGTCCCTGGTGCCCGCCTCAACGAAATCTTGGCCGAGATCAAGTTGGCCTATGCGCGGCACGGCTTCGGCGAGGACCAGTGGACGCTTCACCACCAAGGCGGACCCGCAGGCTACGCGGGCCGCGATCCCAGGGTCACCGCTGACGTCACGGATACGGTGGTGCTCAACCAGCCCTTCACGTGGAATCCGTCCGGGCCCGGCGTGAAGATCGAGGACACGGTGCTGCTCACGGAGTCCGGCCTGCGCGTCCTGACCACCGACCAACGTTGGCCGACCACCCAAGTGGACGGCCGCCGTCGACCGCTGACGCTGCGCCCCTAACACCTGCACCCAATGCGAAAGGGGCGGGGTCACCATCGCGGTGACCCCGCCCCTTTCGTGCGCCTACCCAATTAGGTCGCAGTTAAGCGCGTTTTGAGGGCTCAAAACGCGCTTAACTGCTACTTAGTTGGGTGAGTTAGCTGAGAGTCAGCACGCCGTCCACGCGCCGGGGGATGCCCAGCGGGTTGGCTTCGTGCAGGGCCGGGTGCAGGACAGTCTCCGGAGCATCCTGGTATGCCACCGGACGCTGGAAGCGGCGCACCGCAGTAGCGCCCACTGAGGTGAACAAGGACGTCGTGGCCGGGTATGGGCCACCATGCTGCTGCGCCCAGTTCACAGCAACACCTGTGGGCCAGCCGTCGAAGAGGACCCTGCCGGCGAGACCGCTGAGTTGCTCCACAAGCGCGGAAACGTCCTCGCCCGGCTGTGCGTGCACTGTGCCGGTGAGGCTGCCCGGGACCTTCGCGAGGGCCGCGGTCAGTTCCTCCTGGTTGGCGTACTCGATGAGCAAAGTGGTGGGGCCGAAGCACTCCTCCAACAGCTCCTCGGGCCGCTCCAGCACGTTGGCCGCACTCGTGGAGAAGACCACCGGTGCGGCGCCGTCCGCCAAGCTGTCCTGCTGCACCGTGCCACTGACGACGGCGACGCCCGGCTGCTCGGCAACGTTCCGCAGCCCGTCCGGGTATGCCTCCGCGATGCGCTCGGTGAGCATGGCGGCCGTCGGCTTGTCCTTGCTCGCCTCCGCCACTTGCGACGCGAAATCCGTGCCCGCCGGGATGAACACGAGCCCCGGCTTGGTGCAGAACTGGCCTGCACCCATGGTGAAGGAACCAGCCAGGCCCGCTGCGAGCTGGTGGCCGCGTTCCGCGAGCGCGTCCGCCGTGATGACCACCGGGTTCAGGCTGCCGAGCTCGCCATAGAACGGGATCGGCTCCGGACGGGAGGAAGCGAGATCGAATAATGCGCGTCCGCCAGGGATGGATCCCGTGAACCCGACGGCTTTGATGGCGGGATCCTGCACCAGGGCTGTGCCTGCCTCGCGGCCGCTGACCAAGGCGAAGATTCCTTCGGGCGCCCCTGCCTTGGCCAAGGCTTCGCTGACGATCTCGGCAGTCCGCTCAGACAAGCGGAGGTGTCCCGAGTGAGCTTTGACGATCACCGGGCAGCCCACCGCCAGCGCGGATGCGGTGTCGCCACCGGCCACGGAGAAAGCGAACGGGAAGTTCGACGCCGAGAACACGGCTACCGGACCGATCGGACGCAGGATGCGGCGCAAGTCGGGCTTGGGCGGGGTGGAGGCAGGGTCAGCGTGGTCAATGACCGCCTCAAGGTACGAGCCCTCAGTGATCACGTTGGCGAACAACCGGAGCTGCCCGCTGGTCCGTGCTACCTCGCCCGTGAGCCGGACAGTGCCCAGGCTCGTCTCGGAATCGGCAATAGCCACCAGTTCAGTGACATTGGCGTCCAGGGCGTCGGCGACGGCGGTCAGCCAGGCTGCACGCTCCGCGTCTGTCGCTGCTGCGGTCGCCTTTGCAGCTTCGGTGGCTGCGACCGTGATGGCTGTCAGGTCAAGAGTTGCTGTACTCAATGCGGTTTCCTTTAGTCTCGGGGGCAGCGCCCTCAAGGGCGACACTCTCAGGGGCGGCGGTCTCAATTGCGGGCAGCTGTGCCGGCTGTCCTGTGAATTCGAAGCCAAGCCCGGGACAGCCTGTGCTGCTGAGCCTGCTTCTTCCGGTGCTGTTGCTGATCCGGACAGGCGAGGGCCCGGCCAGAATGCCTAGCTGCCCGAAGGAGGCGTCTTCCACGTCCTCCACGCTGACGGCTTCGGCGAGGGTGAGAGCCAGCTGCCCGGACAGTTCCGGGAGCAGGTGCGGCGCCACCCTGATGCTGTTGGCCCGGGCCAACTCAACGATCCTGCGGAACGGGGTAATGCCGCCCACGCGGACGATGTTGGGCTGGATGATGTCCACCGCTTCAGCTTCGATGAAGTCACGGAAACGGTAAACGGTGTGGACGTTCTCCCCCAGGGCAATGGGCACCGGCGACTGCTTACGCAATCGCCGGTAGGCCCAAAGGTCATCAGCGCGGATGGGTTCTTCCAGCCACTCCAGTCCGTACTCCCCCAAAACCTCCAAGGCACGGAACGTGTGGGCCAGGTCCCATCGCTGGTTGGCGTCGATCATGAGCAGCCGGTCCGGGCCTATGACCTGCCGGACAGCGGCAACGCGCTCAACGTCTTCCCGGAGCTCGGGCTTGCCCACCTTGATCTTCACGGCATTATGCCCGGCGGCCACCCATCGCTGGGCCTGCTCGACGAGCTGATCCAGCGTGTAATGGAGATTCACGCCGGAGCCGTACACCTCCACGGATTCCTGGCGTTGGCCAAGAAGCCCTGTGACGGACGTGCCCGCCTGCCGTGCTTTCAGGTCCCAAAGGGCGAGGTCCACACCCGACATCGCGATAGTGGTGAGGCCTCCCCCACCTGCTTCGTGCAGCCGCTTCCAGAGCTGGTCCCAGACTATTTCCGGGTTGGCTTCCAGACCCACGACGAACGGAGCGATGTCGTAGTCCAGGAGGGCCTTGACTGCCTGGGGACCAATGGTCGGTGTCCATGAGAAACCGTGGCCCGTGCCGCCGTCGTCCGTGGTCAGTTCGGTAACAATCACATGGTTTTCGGGCGCGTCAACACCCCAGCTGCGCAGCAGCGGGACCGTGATCAGCCTGCTGGTGAGGCCCGTAATGCGGGCCGGCATCAGCTGCCGGCCAGCTCGTGGCCCTTGGCCAGGATGGACTTGAGTTCCAGTAGTTGTTCCTCGGAGGGGTCCACCAAGGGCGGACGAACCGGGCCAACGGGAAGCCCGGCCAAGCGCAGCCCTGCCTTGATGAGGGAAACACCGAAGCCCGGAGTCTGGTCACGGAGACGGACGAGCGGAGCGTAGAAACCTTCCAGCAAGGCGTGGCGGCGCTCCTCGTCTCCAGACACGTACGCGTCGTAATAGGCCTTGGCGATTTCCGGGGCCATGGCGAACGCGGCCGAGGAGTACAGGGGAATGCCGAGGCCGCGGTAAGCACCCTGGGTCAGTTCGGCCGTCAGCAGGCCATTGAACAGGGCAAAGTCAGTGCGGCCGCTGGCGTTGATCGCGGAAACAATTTCCTGGGCCAGGCCGACGTCGCCGATTCCGTCCTTGAAGCCAACCACCTTCGGGTTGGCCGTAAGTCGGGTAATGGCTTCTGCGGTGAACTTGGCCGTGCCGCGGTGGTACACGATGACCGGCAGGCTGCTCGCGGCGGCAATGGCCTCAACGTAGGCCACAACGCCGTCGGTGGGACCGGTGACCAGGTACGGCGGGAGCACCAGGAGGGCGTCCGCACCGGCTTCCTCGGCCACCTTGGCTGCAGCAATAGCGTGCCCCAAGGGCCCACCTGCGCCGGAGACTACAGGTACGGCTCCCGCAACGGCCTCGACGGCGGCAGTCACCACAGTACGGATCTCCTCAAGTGAGAGCGCATGGAATTCGCCCGTGCCGCACGCGGGGAACACACCGCCCGGGCCGAACGGAAGCCGGGAGGTGATGTGCTCCTTCAGCAACGCCACATCCACGGTGCCGTCTTCGGCGAAGGGAGTGACGGGGAAGAACAGTACGCCGTCGAAGTTCATGGTGTCTCCTTGGTTGCTCCCGCCGGAACCAAGCCGGCGGGGATCTCGTCATTGAGTGCTGCGTGTTCGTTTGCTGCTGTGTCTTCGCCCTCGAATGGCGGCGTAAGTTCGGTGCGCCAGGTTCTCTTCGGCTCCCAGCCCAGGAGTTCCCGGGCTTTGTCGATGGAGAACGCCGGGCTGGTACCCGTCAAGTTTTCAGTCAGTGGTCCGCTGCCAGGCAGGAATCGCGGGAACAGACCAGCCAAAGGTGCTGTGGCCAAAGCATCCTTCGCGCCAACGAAGAACACCTCGCCGTTAGGGATGGCATCCATCTTGTCCAGCAGCACGTCCAGGAAGTCAGCTACGTCCCGCGCGTCCACATAGTTGAACAACGCCGGGGCCGAAAGTGCCGGATCCTGCAGCCGCTCACGGACCGTGTGCCCTTGCTGTGTCAGCGCGCCTTCCCACTCCTCCGGGGAGATGACGTAGCACGGACGGAACGCTGCGTACCTGATCTTGTTACCCTGAGCGGCAGCGAACATCTGCACGGTCTGCTCGGCGATCAGCTTGGACAGCGCGTACGCATTCCACGGCTTGGGCGGCGTCTGCTCGTTCAGAGGGAACGATGGCGGCAGCCACCCCGCCGGTGAACCATAGCCCAGGGCGGTAGGGCTGCTTGCCGTCACGATCTTGGGGACACCGGCGTCGGTGGCCGCGCTGACCACTGCATAGGCGAGCCGGGTGTTCGTGCTGAAAATGACATCCTCCGGCGCGCTGAAAGGCACGGTAATAGCAGCGAGGTGGATGACGGCGTCGGGCGCTGTTTCGCGGATGAGCCGCTCCGCCTCCCCCGGCGCCAAAAGATCTGCGGTGAACTGCTCGGCCCCGACCGGCAACTGCTCCGCCGGAATGGCGTCGCGGTCAACGGAGATCACCTTATGGCCTGCCTCCGCGAGTCCAGCCACAACGCTGCGGCCGAGCCTGCCGGAACCACCGGTGACGAAAATCCTGCTCATGGTCTTTTCCTTGCTTGGGTAGTGAACGGTCAGGCTTGGCCGCGGCTGAGATCAGCGCCGAGCCCAAGTTCACTGATGCGGACGGGAAGGTCGGTGTCCAAGGACTTGTTTCCGGCGATACCCACTGACACGGAGCGGAGGCCGTCGATGTAGCCGGAGGGGCGGCCCAGCGGGTCAACGCCCGGGCCATTGAAGAGGTCCGAAAGGAGCAGGTTGTCGCCGCCGCCGTGACCACCTTCGCCGTTGATGATCGGAACCTCGTAGGCTGCTTCCCAGTGGCGTTGAACCACCAGGCGCTCGCCGTTCCGGCGCACTGCGTCGTCTTCCTTGATGGGCGTGGCGCTCGGGTCCACTACGGTCTTCTTGTCGGTGCTGGACTCGACGGCGGCGCGTTCCACCACTTCGAGTTCGGCCCGGCCCTCGGTGCCGTTGACGGTGACGCGGTAGCCTTCCCACGGGCTGTGGGCGTTCAGGGAGTAGCTCAGCGTGGGGCCGCCTTGGTAATCCACCACGAGGGCGAGGTTGTCCTCAATGGTGATGCCCTCGGTGAAAACGTCCTGGTCACGGATGTAGCCGTCAAACTTTTCATTGTCGTAATACAGTGCCTTCAGGCGCTCGTCCTCGCGCATGTCCAAGCGGAACGGATCGTGCCCCAGGCCATCAACGGTGCCGCGCTCCGGACGGTCTCCCAAGCCTCGCTCGGCAGCATTCTTTTCGCCGTAGAAGCGCAGGCCACCCGAGGCGAACACGCGCTCCGGAACATCGTTGATCCACCAGTTGACGAGGTCGAAGTGGTGGGAGGCTTTGTGGATGAGCAGGCCACCGGAGTTCTTCTTTTCACGGTGCCAGCGGCGGAAGTAGTCAGCGCCGTGCACGGTATCCAGCACCCAGCTGAAGTCGATGGAGGTGACCTTGCCGATCACGCCGTTCTGGATGACTTCCTTGAGAGCGGTGTTGCGCGGCGAGTAGCGATAGTTGAAGGTCACCACCACGTTTTTGCCTGTCTTCGCCACGGCCTCGGTGATGCGGCGGCAGCCCTCCATATCGATGGTCAGGGGCTTTTCAACCACGACGTCGGCGCCCGCCTCAAGCGCTTCAACGATGTAGTCCGCGTGGGTGTAGTCGGGCGTCGTAACGATGACCCGCTCGATGCCATTGGACTGGATGAAGCTGGTGAGCTCGCCGGGGGCAAAGGAAGCCACCGGCTCAGTTCCGCCGAGTTCCCTGATCAGGTCCTGGTAGAAGTCCACGCGACCCTGGTTGACGTCCGAGAGCGCAATAAGTTCTGCGACATCCGCGTGCTGCCCGTAGATGGCCCGGATATACATCTCCGAGCGGCCGCCGGTTCCAATCAGGGCTATACGGGTCCGCTTGTGGGCCTGAGTCCGGGTGGTCGTTTCGGCAGATTGGGTCTTGTTTTCGGCTGAGTCGACGTTGACCATGTAGGTGCCCCTTTCAGGAAGGCAGGAGGGAACCGCTTGACGGCCCGGCTTCGTATGGGAAGAATCGTGAGAAAGCGTTTTCTCAGAGCGTTATAAGCTTTGTATCAAGACTCTGGTGGTCACGTCAACCACTGCTCCAACGACGGAGCATGCGGGAGGCGAGCAATGGGAAGGGGCCACATGGCACGCAGGAACACCAACAGGCGCGTCGGCATCGCCGATGTCGCAGAGAAGGCGGGCGTCTCGCACGCCACCGTTTCACGCGTCATGAACGGCAATGCTGCCGTGGATCCCGGTATTGCCGCCCGGGTCCGAGCCGCCGCGGTTGAACTGAAATACCAACCCAATCCAGTGGGGCGCAGCCTGGCACTCGGCAAGACAGACACCATCGGAATCGTTGTGCCGGACCTGGCCAACCCCACCTTCCAGGCCATCCTTCGCGGACTCAGTATCGCGGCGGCCCAGGACGGGTACCGCGTCCTCATTGCCGACTCATCGGAAGTCACCAGCGAGGAAGCCATCCTTGCGGGCGAGGCCCGTCGCCGCTGTGATGGCGTGGTCCTCTGCGCCCCCCGCATGAGCGATGCCGAGCTGGAGGAGTTGGCCCCCACCCTGCATCCGCTGGTGCTGATCAACCGCACCACCATTGCCACCAATACTCCGAGCCTGAGCGTGGACTACGGGCAGGGCATCCAGGAACTGGCGCAGCATTTGGTGACTTTGGGCCACCGCCGCCTGGTGTTCCTCTCCGGCCCGGAGCACAGTGCATCAAATCGCCAACGCTTGGTGGGCTTGGACCAATTCCGCAAGGAGCACCCGGACATCGAGTTGCAGATGCTCCACGGCGGATCCAACTTCGACTCGGGCCATGAGTCCACCGAGGCCATCATCGCCAGCGGCGCCACCGGCATCCTGGCATTCAACGACCTCGTAGCCATGGGGCTGCTCAGCGGGCTGCACGAACGCGGAGTGCGCGTCCCGGAAGACATCTCAGTAACCGGATTCGACGACATTCCGTTCGCCAAATACACCACTCCCCCGCTGACCACCGCCGCCGTGCCCATCAACGAGCTCGGTAGCCTGGCTTGGCGCAGGATGCGGGAACAGATCCAACAGGCCGGCGAAGCCACCACCCAGGCGCAGGACGAGTTCTCGCCCCGGGTGGAACTCCGCAAGAGCACCGCGGCACCGGCCCTCAAACCCGCGAGTTGACACTTGATGCCAATGTTCGCGCCGAACAATGGCATCAAATGTCATGTGGGCGAAGGGTTTGAGCCCACACCGGCCTCCTTGTAGAAGCCTTGAATGTGCGCGGCAACAAGCTCAGCTGCTTTGCCGCCGTCGTTATGGTTCACAGCGGCGAGGATGGCACGGTGCTCGGCCCGAAGCCTGCTGGACGTCGCATTCCAATCGGGCAGATTTCCGGTGAGCTCGCCGGCATAGTTCTCGATGGCGCCCCGGAGCGACGCCATCATGGCGCTGACCACTGAGTTGCCTGCCGCTTGGGCCAGCGCCACGTGAAAACGCGCGTCAAGGGCAAGGAATGAATCAATGTCCGGGGCACCATCCATCTGATCCAGCAGCTCCGCGGCCTCCATCAGCGCCGGAGCACCCACCTTGGCGCGTTCAGCCGCCCACGACTCCAAAAGGACCCGAGTCTCCACGATGTCCGCCACGGGAAGATGGCGCGTGGCTACATGCAGCCGAAGCGTAGAGCCGAGGGCAGAACCGGGCTCGGCGATCACCACAGTTCCAGCATCCTTGCCCGAACCTACGCCAGCGCGGACCACACCCATGGCTTCGAGGATCCTGACGGCCTCGCGCACCGAGGTCCGGGAAACCTGGAGTTGCTCGGCCATGGCACGCTCGCCCGGGAGCCGACCACCCAGGGCGAGGTCTCCATCAGACAGCTGCTTCTCGATCCATTGCAGGACCAACTCATGGGTACGCATACCGGAATACTAGTTGATGTGGTCCAACCACATGGATTACAGTGTGGTTAGACCACAGAATTCAAGGGAGAACCGCATGACCGACACCCTCGACCCCAAGATCACCGCCGCGCCCGCCAATGCCGGCAGCGACCAAAACGTGGCACGTGCACCACAGCCGCAGACCGGCGTCGTGAAGGCATCTGCCGTGCAGCCACCTGCACTGAAGCGCCGCGTACCCAAGGTTTCCGACCTGGCGCCGCTGATGCAGTTCAAGAAGCCCGAGTTCAGCAAGACCGCCCGCCTGAAGCGCGCCAGCACCATCTGGGAACTGCGGGACATCGCCAAGCGCCGCACCCCGCAAGCACCCTTCGACTACACGGACGGTGCCGCCGAGGAAGAAATCACCCTCCGCCGCGCACGCCAGGCTTTTCAGGACATCGAATTCCGCCCGGGCATCCTGCGTGACGTTTCGAGGATCGATCTCCGCACGGACATCCTGGGCAAGGAATCACGCCTCCCGTTCGGCATCGCCCCCACGGGCTTCACACGCATGATGCAGTCCGAAGGCGAGTACGCCGGCTCGCAGGCCGCGGAGGCTGCTGGCATTCCCTACACCCTGTCCACCATGGGCACCGCGTCCATCGAGGACGTCGCCACCGCCGCGCCGAACGGCCGCAACTGGTTCCAGCTGTACCTGTGGACGGACCGCGACCGTTCCCTCGAACTCATCGAGCGCGCCGCCAAAGCCGGCAACGACACCCTCATGGTCACCGTTGACACCGCAGTTGCCGGCGCCCGGCTCCGCGATGTCCGCAACGGCATGACCATCCCGCCCGCACTGACCATCAAGACCGTCCTGGACGCCTCTTACCGCCCGGCCTGGTGGTTCAATTTCCTCACTCACGAGCCCCTGACGTTTGCCTCACTCTGGCGCTACACCGGCACCGTGGCTGACCTCATCAACTCCATGTTCGACCCCACCCTGACCTACGAGGACCTCGACTGGCTCCGCGAAACCTGGAAGGGCAAGCTCGTAGTCAAGGGCATCCAGACCGTGGAAGACGCCCGCAAGGTAGTGGACCACGGCGCCGACGGCATCATCCTGTCCAACCATGGCGGCCGCCAGCTGGACCGCGCCCCCATCCCGTTCCACCTGCTCCCGGAGGTAACCTCGGCACTGAAGGCAGATAACAGCAAGGCTGCGGTCATGCTCGACACCGGCATCATGAGCGGCGCGGACATTGTTGCTGCGTTGGCCCTGGGCGCCGACTTCGCGCTGATCGGCCGCGCCTACCTCTACGGACTCATGGCTGGCGGACGCGAAGGCGTGGACCGCACCATCCAGATCCTCGAGAAGGACATGACCCGGACCATGGCACTGCTGGGTGTCAGCAAGGTGGCGGACCTCAACCCGGACCACGTGCGGCTGCTCCAGCGCTAAAACCACCCATGCAGGTAGCAGTAGAGGCCGTTTTGAACGCTCAAAACGGCCCCTACTGCTACTTAGTTGGGTAAGGGGTACTAGATCAGGCCCTGCGCCAGCATCGCATCGGCCACTTTGACGAAGCCACCGATGTTGGCCCCCACCACGTAGTTTCCGGGCGCACCGTATTCGTCGGCAGTCGCGGCGCAGCGATCGTGGATGCCCACCATGATCTCGGTGAGGCGCTGTTCCGTGTGCTCGAAAGACCAGGAGTCGCGGCTGGCGTTCTGCTGCATTTCCAGCGCGGAGGTAGCAACACCACCCGCGTTGGCGGCCTTGCCCGGTCCGAACAGGATCCCGGCTTCTTGGAAGACTGACACGGCTGAACGGGTGGAAGGCATGTTGGCACCTTCAGCCACGGCCATCAGGCCGTTGCTGACCAGCTTGGCGGCAGCCTCGCCGTCGAGTTCGTTCTGCGTGGCGCAGGGCAAGGCCACGGTGCCGTTGACATCCCACACCGAACCGTCGGAAACGTGGTTCGCTCCCGGCCGCCGTTCGGCGTACTCCGTGAGCCGCCCGCGCTCCACTTCCTTGATCCGACTCAAAAGCGCGACGTCGATCCCCGCCTCGTCCACGATGTAACCGGCGGAGTCGGAACAGGCCACCACGGTGGCACCGAGGGCCTGGGCCTTGGCGATCGCATGGATGGCGACGTTGCCCGAACCGGAGACCACAACGCGCTGTCCGTCGAAGGACTGGCCCCGGGTCTTGAGCATCTCCTGGGCGAAGATCACCGTGCCGTAACCGGTGGCCTCCGGACGAACCAGGGAGCCGCCCCACGAAATGCCCTTGCCGGTGAGGACGCCGGATTCATAGCGGTTGGTGATGCGCTTGTACTGGCCGAAGAGGTAGCCGATTTCCCTGCCGCCCACGCCGATGTCACCGGCCGGGACGTCGGTGTACTCGCCGATGTGGCGGTACAGCTCAGTCATGAAGGACTGGCAAAAGCGCATGATTTCGGCGTCGGAACGCCCGCGGGGATCGAAGTCCGAGCCACCCTTGCCGCCGCCGATCGGCATGCCGGTGAGCGCGTTCTTGAAGATCTGTTCAAAGCCGAGGAACTTCACGATTCCCAAGTACACCGAGGGGTGGAAGCGGAGTCCGCCCTTGTACGGGCCAAGTGCGGAGTTGAACTCGACACGGAAGCCACGGTTTACGTGGACGCGGCCGGCATCGTCGGTCCAGGGGACGCGGAAGATGATTTGCCGCTCGGGCTCGCACAGACGTTCAAGAACAGCGCCCTCAAGGAATTCAGGATGACGATCATGAACAGGGCCAAGGCTTTCGAAGACCTCAGTGACGGCCTGGTGGAATTCCTTCTCCCCCGGGTTCCGCGCCAACACAGTGTCGCGGACTGCTTCGAGCCTTGAATCCATGCGTCTTCCTATCCTCAGTGCGCCGGCCAGCGGCGAGACGATCAGTCCCGCTCATGGTTGCACCGAGGGATATAGGATCTCCATCCGGAGGCAATGTGACCCGGGTCAAGGAGTTAACACAACCGTAGAAAATCGTTGAAAACTCAAGGAAACAAGAGACCAACAAAAACTCACAATGTGAGAAGGATCACGTTAAGTCGTGGCAAGCTATCGCTTACGGCCGAACTTGGGCAGGTTCGGCAGATTCGGAAGATTGGCCAAAAGGTCAGCGGCCTTAGTTGCTGCCCGGCCCACGGTGCGGCCGATCTGCTGCGGCACGGTGTCGTCCGACGCCAGGTCCACAGAGACAGGGGTTCCGCTCGCGTGGACCTTCACTGCCTGACCTATGGCATCCGTGCGGGTGGTGGGGACCTCCGGGGCGAAATCAACTGCGTCCGCGGCAGCGGGGGCTGCTTCAGAAGGTGCGACGACGGCGGGCGCCGGGGTGCCGACGTCGAACGTTTCCAACCAGCTGGCCACGCCGGCGAGCGGCTTGGGATTCAGCGCGTAGAAGCGCTTCTGGCCCTGGGCGCGCATGCTGACGAGGTCCGCCTCACGGAGCACTTTCAAATGCTTGGAGATGGTGGGCTGGCTCGCAGCCAGTTCCTCCACCAATTCGCCTACAGCTTTATCCCCAGAGCGGAGGGAGACCAGGATGTCGCGCCTGGTTGCCTCAGCTATGACGGCAAATACGTCGTCAGTCACCATGCCTCCCACCCTAGCGACATATACGCCGATTGGCATCCCTGTTTCGTGGCGCTACGGACCCGAACCGTCAGTCGAACCAGGGATCCAGGCCATAGAGGGGGAAGATCTCTTTGCGCGTGGCAATGACGGTCCGGTCAACCTCGTCCGCGGGATCGTAGCCCACCTCCCAGGAGCGCCACCAGACATCCACGTCGTCACTCATCGACTCGGGGGCCCACACGCCGTACGTTTCCTTCACGTACGTCCGCCACGCTTCAGGCACGGGCGTACTGAGCGGCACCGGACGTTGCGTCACCATCCCGATCAGGTGGCTCCAAGCACGTGGCACAACACCGGTGACGTCGTAACCGCCTCCCCCGGTGGCGATCCAGCGGTTGTCGCAGTAGCGGGCAGCGAGGCCGGCGACGGCGGAAGCCGCCTCACGCTGTCCATCAACGCTGAGGTTGAGGTGCGTCAGGGGGTCGTCCCGGTGGGAGTCGCAGCCGTGCTGGCTGACAATGACTTCGGGCTGGAACGCGCCGACAAGCTGCGGGACCACCGCATGGAAAGCCCGCAGCCAGGCCGCGTCTCCGGTAAACGCGGGAAGCGCGACGTTAACCACAGTCCCCGGGGCGTTTGGTCCGCCGGTTTCATTGGCAAAGCCGGTCCCAGGGAAGAGGGTGAGGCCCGATTCGTGCAGGCTGATGGTCATGACACGGGGGTCGTTCCAGAAAATACTCTGCGTACCGTCGCCATGGTGGGCGTCGACGTCAATGCTCATGACGCGTTGCACACCGCCGTCAAGCAGCCTTTGGATGGCCATCGCAACATCGTTATAGACACAAAAGCCGCTTGCCCGTTCGCGTGCGGCATGGTGCATCCCGCCGCTGAAGTTCACAGCCCGGACTGCTTGGCCGGACAAGATGGTCTCAGCCGCCAGCAGCGAACCGCCGGCCAGGCGTGCGCTGGCCTCGTGCATCCCGGCAAACGCGGGATCGTCCTCAGTTCCCAGGCCGCGGTCCTCCTCCGGAGCCGAGGGGTCCACGCTGACGCGGCGCACGGCCTCCACGTATTCGCGGCTGTGCACGGTAAAAAGTTCGACGTCGGTTGCCACGTTTGGCGCCTCGACGGCCACATGCTTGTGGTTAAACAGGCCAAGGGATTCGGCCAGCCGCGCTGTCAGTTCAAGCCGTTGCGGAGCCATGGGATGACCCGGGCCAAAGTTGTAGGCAGTCATGGCTGGGTCCCACACCACCGTCGTTGGCAGTGCGGACCGCGTAATGCTGGAAGCCGTTGTTCCAAGCCGTGAGTTCATCCAGAACAGGCTACCTGAGCCCTGAGGACCCCACTGCCCGGTTACGCCGCGGGAATAGTGGTTTACTACTCAGGAAAGCTTGTTCAACCGAGGAAGAGCGCCATGTCTCAAAGCCAGTCGCGGCCCACGAGCCCGACCAACTGGCAACCCAACCAGCAGGAGCGGGAAGGTCTCTGGATCTTCACGCGCGTGCGCGACTTCATCGACAACATTGCCAACACCTCACCGGCACGTTTGGCGTTGACCGTCTTTGCCGTGGTGATCCTGATTTTCACCGGTTTGTTGTCCCTGCCCGCCGCTTCCTCCGCGGGCACAGTCACACCCCTGCACCAGTCCATGTTCACGGCAGTCTCCGCCGTCTGCGTGACCGGACTGACAGTAGTTTCCACGGCCACACACTGGACCTTCTTTGGTCAGCTGGTTATTTTGGTGGGCATCTTCGTCGGAGGTCTCGGCACACTAACTCTTGCCTCGCTGTTGGCCCTCATGGTCAGCAAGCGGCTGGGGGTGCGCGGCAAGCTGATCGCCCAGGAAGCCATGAACAACGCAGGCAGGCTCGGCGAGGTCGGTACGCTGCTGCGCATCGTCATAGTCACGTCCGTGGTCATTGAAGCCGCTCTGGCCATAGCCCTGATTCCCAGATTCATGGTGCTGGGCGAAGACTTCTGGCAGTCCGTGTGGCACGGCGTCTTCTACTCCATTTCAGCGTTCAATAATGCAGGTTTCACGCCACACTCCGATGGCATCGTCCCCTACGAAACGGACCTCTGGATCCTCATTCCGCTCATGTTGGGCGTCTTCCTCGGAAGCTTGGGCTTTCCTGTGGTGATGGTGCTCCAGCAAAACGGGCTGAACTGGAAAAAGTGGAATCTCCACACCAAGCTCACAATCCAGGTCTCGTTCATCCTCCTCGCGGCAGGCACGGTCCTGTGGGCCTTGATGGAGTGGGACAACGTGCGGACCATCGGCCACATGGACATGGGCGACAAAGTGATCCATTCGTTGTTCGCCTCCGTGATGACCCGCTCGGGCGGTTTCAACCTTGTGGACCAAAACCACATGGAATCCACCACCATGCTCCTCACCGACGCCCTCATGTTCGCCGGTGGCGGCTCAGCGTCCACGGCGGGCGGCATCAAGGTGACAACCATCGCGGTCATGTTCCTGGCCATCATGGCCGAAGCCCGCGGCGACGCCGACGTGAAGGTCTACGGACGCACCATTCCGCAGGGCACTATGCGGGTGGCCATCTCGGTGATCGTCGCCGGAGCCACCCTGGTGTCGGTGGCGGCATTCCTCTTGCTCTCCATCAGCGGCGCCTCACTTGACCGTGTGCTCTTCGAATCCATCTCCGCCTTCGCCACCGTGGGGCTGAGCACCAACCTCAGTGCCGAGCTGCCGCCGTCGGGCGTTTACGTGTTAACCGCACTGATGTTCGCAGGCCGTGTTGGGACCGTAACCCTCGCGGCCGGGTTGGCCCTGCGCCAACGCAGCCAGCTGTACCACTACCCGGAAGAGAGGCCAATCATTGGCTAGTACCACGGGGGCGGCCAACCGCCCCGCCCACAACGCACCAGTGCTGGTGATTGGCCTTGGCCGGTTCGGTTCTGCGACCGCTGAGCAACTGGTCAAGCAGGGCCGTGAAGTCCTGGCGATCGAACGTGACCGCACCCTCGTCCAGAAGTGGGCGCCTGTGCTCACGCACGTCGTGGAAGCCGACGCCACCAACATCGATGCCCTGCGCCAGCTCGGTGCCCAGGAATTCAGCTCAGCGGTGGTGGGTGTTGGTACGTCCATCGAGTCCTCCGTGCTCATCACCGTGAACCTGGTGGACCTGGGCATCCAGCACCTCTGGGTCAAGGCCATCACGCCCTCGCACGGCAAGATCCTCACCCGGATCGGCGCCAACCACGTGATCTATCCCGAGGCCGATGCCGGCGTCCGCGCAGCCCACCTGGTATCCGGGCGAATGCTGGACTTCATCGAGTTCGACGACGACTACGCGATCGTCAAGATGTACCCGCCCAAGGAAACCGTGGGCTTCACTTTGGAGGAATCCAAGGTGCGTTCGAAGTATGGCGTGACGATCGTCGGCGTGAAAACCCCTGGTGAGGACTTCACGTACGCCCGGCCGGAAACCAAAGTGTCCGGCCACGACATGTTGATCGTGTCCGGACACGTGGACCTGCTGGAGCGCTTCGCAGCGCGGCCGTAGGGGCGCGGCCGTAGGGGCGCGGCCGTAGGGGCTAGCCGAGCTGTTTGGTGATCTCTGCTGCCCGGGCGGCTGCCGCGCGGGCGCCGTCGGCGATGATCTTGGGGATCCCGCCGTCGTCGAAGGCCGCGATGGCCCGCTCGGTGGTGCCGTTGGGGCTGGTGACGGCGATGCGGAGGGCAGAGGGGTTTGCTCCCGGTTCGGCCAACATGAAGCCAGCACCTGCCACGGTTTCGCGGGCAAGCATCACGGACAGCTCCTCGTCCAAACCGAGCTCCACGCCAGCCGCAGCCATGGCTTCGGCGAGGTAGAACGCGTAGGCCGGGCCGGAACCGCTGATAGCGGACAGCGCGTCCACCTGTTCTTCGGGAATCTGGACCACCGTGCCGGCGCCAGCCAGCGCCTTCTTCGCCTTCTCCAGCTGCTCAGGCGTGCAATGAGTACCCGGGGAGACAGATATGACGCCGCGGCCCAATCTTGCGGGCGTGTTGGGCATGGTGCGGATCACCGGCTGGCCTTCCGGTAGCGCCGCTTCGAGCTGGGCGATGGAGACCGCCGCTGCGACACTGACAACGATCGTGTCCTTCCCCAACGCGGGGCTGATCTCCCGGGCCAGGTCCAGGATGCCCACCGGCTTGACGCCCAGGATGACCATGCTGGAGCCTTTGGTGGCCAATTTGTTGTTGTCCGGTTCCTCCTCGCCTGCGATGGCCATGACCCCATGGCGCTGTGCGAGTTCGTCCGCCCGCTCGGCACGGCGGACGGTGGCGACGATGTCGGACGGGTCCGTCCCGGCGGCAAGCAGGCCTCCCAGGATTGCCTCGTTCATGGATCCACAGCCAAGGAATGCGATTCGGTTGCTCATGGCTCCATCATTGCAGTTGGCCTTGGACGGGGTCTAACGGATTCCAGATTCCCAGCTTGCTCCCAAGGTTATTGCAGGCAGCACTCATTCTTGGTCCGTAACTTAGTAGTTACCTCATTGAGGGTGCGAGTGATGAAGGCGGGCATGGGGATGTCCGCCAGCAGCACCGGTGGCCGGGCGGGTTTTCCCCCATTTCCCGATTCGGCCGCCGGTGCTTTCGCATTTAAGCGCTGTCATCAAGGACCGGCGCTGGTGTACAGCGCACGACGTCGGTTAGTTGTCTACGCTGCGCAGCAACGGGACGCTGAGGTGCTGACGGGCGAAACGCAGGGTTTCTGCCAGCATTTCTTCGCGCTCCCCCGCTACCTTCGCCTTGCGGGTTGAAATCTCCGCCACTACGACGCCGTCGAAACCCGTGGTTGCCAAATGCTGCAAGGCATCGGCACACTGCTGCGTTCCGGTGCCGGGCACCAGGTGCTCGTCTTTGCCGGAACCCGAGCCGTCGGTGAGATGCACGTGCCTGAGCTTGTTCCCCAATGCCTTGATGGCTTCGAGACTGTTGGCCCCGGCAGTGGCGGCGTGCGAGAAGTCCCAGGTGACGTCGTCGTAATCCTGGCCCAAGGGGTCCCAGTGCGGCAGGTAGGCCACCGCCTCGCGTCCACGAACGCGCCACGGGTACATGTTCTCCACGGCAATGCGCACCCGGTACCTCGCCGCGATTTCACGAACGCCCTCCACGAAGTTCTCCGCGTAATTGGACTGCCAGCGAAACGGCGGGTGGACCACTACGGTGTCGCAACCGACGTCCGCGGCCATTTGGCAGGATTTCTCGATCTTGTTCCACGCCGTGCCCCAGACCTGTTGTGTCAATAACAAGGTGGGGGCATGGATGGAGACGATCTCCTGGTGGTACCGGTGGCTCAACTGGATCAGGGCGTCGGGGTTCTGGCTCACCGCGTTGTTGGTGACCATCACCTCAACACCCTCGTAACCCAGGTCCTGCGCCACTGCGAAGGCGTCGTGGACGCTCAGAGGGTACACGGAGGCGCTGGACAGCGCCACGGGAATCTGGCGGTCATTCACTTCAGGTTCGACGTCGTTGCTCATCTCAGGAGGCCAGCCCCCCTGCCACGGGGGCTGGGATGGGTGATGGGGACGGTGTATTCACAGGGACGGGGAATTCTTTGAACCCCGGGTGGGGCTCTTCTTTGTCCGGGATCTTGCCGGCTTCCTTGGCTGCCTTTTTCTTGGATTTGTCCTTCTTGCGCTTGCCCACGTGCGGCGCCGGATCCAGGGCTTCCTCGAACACCAGCTGGTCAAGGCGGCGCAGGATCAGGCCTTCACGAAGGGCCCAGGGACAGATTTCCATCTTGGGGAATTCAAAGAGCTCAAGGGCCGCTTCAGCAACGAGGGCGCCCGCCAACAACTGTCGGGCGCGCGCATCGGAGACGCCGGGAAGATACAACCTGTCCTCGACTGTCATGGCAGAAATCCGCTGCGCCCACAGCCCCAGGTCTGCTGCGTGGAGCTCGCGCTTCACGTACGGTCCGGCAGCGCTGGGGGCTGCACCGGCGATGCGGGCCAAAGAGCGGAACGTCTTGGAGGTGCCGGCCACCAGGTTGGCGCGGCCCAACTCATGGAAGTCTCGGACCACCGGTTTCAGAGTGGACCGAATGTAGCGGCGCAGTTCCTTCACGCTCTTAGCAGTGGGCGGATCATCGTGGAGCCAGTCCCGGGTCAAACGGCTGGCGCCCAGGGGAACGGATGTGGCGTACTCGGGGAGTTCATCAGTTCCATACGCCATTTCAAAGGAGCCGCCCCCGATGTCCAGGTCAAGGATGGGACCTGCGCCCCATCCGTACCAACGCCGTACGGCGAAGAAGGTCATTGAGGCTTCTTCGCTGCCCGTGAGTTCCTGGAGGGTCACCGTGGTTTCGTGCTTGACCCGGGCCAGAACGTCCGGACCGTTGGTTGCTTCGCGAATGGCCGAGGTACAGAACGCCAGGAGGTCCTCCGCCTTGTGGCTGGCCGCGAACTCCCAGGCTTCCAGGACGAACTCGATGAGCTCGTGCTGGCCGGCGTCGTTGATGTTGCCATCGCCGTCGAGGTACTGCACCAGCGAAAGGGGGCGCTTGTGGGAAGCAAAAGCTACCGGACGCGCGCCGGGATGAGCGTCCACCAGCAGTAGATGGACGGTATTGGACCCGATGTCGAGAACGCCAAGACGCATTCTGCCATTATTCACCGATTCGAAGCCCGTGAAGCAACTTGGCGACGACGTTTCGCTGACCGGATGGTTACCGGCAGCTTGGTCGACCGCTATTCGGCGGACTCCCCTGCTTCGTCGGCACGCTTGAAGTCGCGGCGAATGTTCGCAATGCCCTCGGGGTCGATTTCGAAGCCGAATTCGCTTCCCGGGTTGATGACCATGCCGAGTTCGTCTCCGATGTTTCCCAGGATCGCTGAACCCATGGTGCCCAGGACGTGCGGGGCTGCTTCGAGGAATCGATCATCGACGCGGCTCGGGTGGCTAAAGACGGCCAGAACGGGCTGGCCGTCGGCGTTGGAGAGCACCAAGGGCTCCACCGAGGAGTCGGGTCCGTCCACGGCTTCCGAGCTGACGAGGTAGACCTCGTTATTGAGGAAAGCGAGGATGACGTCCACCGGGTTCGCGTCCGGCTGTTCGGCCGAAGCGAGCTTCGCCTCGAGGTCGTTCAAGGGTTCGTTGTCCGGAGAAACCGTCTGTTCAGTCATGGTTCTACTCGACCACGATGCCGGCCGGGACGCAATTCGCGAGTGCTGCCCCGGCCGTCATGGTGACTACTTTTTGGCTGTGGCCTTCTTGGCCGGTGCCTTGCGGGTGGTGGTCCGCTTGACCGGCCCTTTGGCCCGCTTTTCCGCCAAAAGCTCGACGGCGCGTTCCCGGGTCAGCTCCTCAAGGGAGGTTGTGCGCGGGACGGTGATGTTGGTGACGCCGTCGGTGATGTAGGGGCCGAAGCGGCCTTCCTTCACCACAATGTTCTTTTCGGAGACGGGGTCCGGACCAAACTCGGCCAGCGGCGGTACAGAGGCGCGGGCGCCACGCTGCTTGGGCTGCGAGTAGATCTCCAGGGCCTGTTCCAGGGTGATCGTGAAGATTTCCTCTTCCGAACCGATGGAGCGGGAGTCCGTGCCCTTCTTCAGGTACGGCCCGAAGCGGCCGTTTTGCACCGTGATGGGGTTGCCATCCGCATCCTCGCCGAGGACCCGGGGCAAGCTCATGAGCGCGAGGGCTTCATCCAAGGTGACCGAATCCACGGTCATGGACTTGAACAGCGAACCGGTACGCGGCTTGGCCTTCACAGGCTTCTTGGGAGGCTTGGGCTTGCCGTTCTTGTAGTACTCCACAGGCTGGTTGGCCAGCTGTTCCTCGGTCATCTCAGGGATGATCTCGGTGACGTAGGCACCGTAGCGGCCATTCTTGGCAACAATCGTGTGGCCGGTGTGCGGATCGGCTCCCAGGACCCGTTCCTCGGGGGCTGCGGTCTCCATGAGCTCTTTGGCCTTGGCGGCCGTGAGTTCGTCCGGAGCGAGTTCCTCGGGGACGTTTGCCCGTGCGGACTCAACCACTTCGCCGGTCTTCGCATCCAGGGTGGGGATGGAGCTTTCCAGGTATGGGCCGAATTTGCCCACCCGCAGCGTGATGCCGTCGGCGATGGGCACGGAATTGATCTCGCGGGCATCGATTTCGCCGAGGTTGTTCACGATGCTCAGCAGGCCGGGGTCTGCGTCTTCACCGTAGTAGAAGTGCTTGAGCCAGGCAGCACCCACGGCTTGGCCGTTGGCGATTTTGTCCAGGTCGCCTTCCATGTCTGCCGTGAACTCGTAGTCCACGTAATCCGTGAAGTGCTGTTCCAGCAAGCGGATGACGGAGAATGCGATCCAGCTGGGAACCAGGGCAGAACCTTGCTTACGAACGTAGCCACGGTCCTGGATGGTGGAGATGGTGGATGCGTAGGTAGAGGGGCGGCCAATGCCCCGCTTTTCCAACTCGGCGGTCAGTGACGCTTCCGTGTAACGCGGCGGCGGCGAGGTTTCGTGGCCAACAGCCACGATGTCCGAAGCCGTCAGGGAATCATCCTTGGCAACGTTGGGCAGACGGCGGGCTTCATCGGATTCCTCATCACCACGGCTCTCGTCCTTGCCCTCTTCATAGGCTGCGAGGAAGCCGGGGAAGGTAATGACCGTGCCGGAAGCGGAGAACTCGGCGTCGCGACCGTCAGCAGCCACGGCACCGAGGCGGATGGTGGCCGTGGAACCCTTGGCGTCGGCCATCTGGGAGGCGACCGTGCGCTTCCAGATGAGCTCGTAGAGGCGGAACTCATCACCGCTCAACTGCTTGGCAACCTGTGCGGGAGTGCGGAAGGAGTCTCCCGCGGGACGGATGGCCTCGTGAGCTTCCTGGGCGTTGGCAGCCTTGTTGGCGTAGACACGGGGGCTCTGGGGCACGTACTCGGGACCGTAAAGCTCGGACGCTTGGCGCCGGGCTGCCGTGAGCGCTTCGTCGCTCAGGGCGGACGAGTCGGTACGCATATAAGTGATGTAGCCGTTTTCATACAGGCGCTGGGCAACCTGCATGGTGCTCTTTGACGAGAAGCGGAGCTTACGGCCGGCTTCCTGCTGCAGCGTGGACGTGGTGAACGGCGCGGCGGGGCGGCGGGTATACGGCTTGGTGTCTACAGAGCGGACGCGGAAATCAGCGTTCTCCAGACCGGTAGCCAAGGACGTGGCGAGTTCCTCGTTGAGGTGCACCACGTTTGAGGAGGTGAGCTGCCCATTGTCGTTGAAGTCCCGGCCACTGGCTACCTTGGAACCGTCCACGGCGGCAAGCTTGGCCTTGAAAGAACCCGAATCTGAACCGAACTGGCCCGTGAGGTCCCAGTAGGATGCGGCCCGGAAGGCCATGCGTTCGCGTTCCCGGTCAACCACCATGCGGGTCACCACGGACTGGACGCGGCCAGCGGACAGTCCGCGGGCAACCTTGCGCCACAACACGGGGGAAATCTCGTAGCCATAGAGGCGGTCAAGAATACGACGTGTTTCCTGGGCATCCACCAAAGCGGTATCGACATCCCGGAGGTTGTCCATGGCGCGGTGGATGGCTTCCTTGGTGATTTCACCGAAGGTCATGCGGTAGACGGGAACCTTGGGCTTCAGGACCTCCAGGAGGTGCCACGCGATGGCTTCGCCTTCGCGGTCCCCATCAGTTGCGAGGTAGAGGGCGTCAGCGTCTTTCAGCTGGGCCTTGAGCTCGGCGACCTTTTTCTTCTTGTCCGGAGAAACAACGTAGTACGGCTTGAAGTCGTTTTCGATGTCGACAGCGAACTTGCCCAACGAGGTCTTCTTCAGCTCGGCAGGGAGGTCCGACGGCTGCGGGAGGTCCCGGATGTGGCCGATCGAAGCCTCGACGATGAAGCCCTCGCCAAGATACTTGGCGATGGTCTTGCTCTTGGCGGGAGACTCCACGATCACGAGTTTCTTGCCGGTTTTTGCCTTGCTGGGCACGGTGCTCCTACAGAAAAAATGTGTAATTGGGCTGGTGCCCATATTGGCCTAGTTCACCATAGTTTGCAGAATCCTGCGTTTTGGTGCGGAAACCAGGACGGACATTCGAAGACCCTGCGGGTCTGTTACTGACCGGGCGCTACCCGGTCATCCGGGATCATCGACCACAAGGTTGCCACACGTTCAGCACCTTCCGGTATCCGGGTCGGATCCTCGAGTTCATACTCCCGCAGGACCGCGCGGATTCTGTCCAAAAGTTCCCTGCGTTGCGGGTTGGTCAAGTACAGCAGGTTGCTGGAGAGGACCACCGCTGCCGGCTCTTCACCCGTTTCGCCCCGTTGACGGCGTTCCCCGCGGGCCTTGGCGAAGGCCGAAGCCCGGCGTCGGAAGGCATCCAACTCAAGGTCGACCACCGCAATCTCAGGGCTGGCGACGCTGCCTCCCGAGATAGTGAAGTCAGTACCAGCGGCTTTCCAGCGGCGTTCCCGGGCATCGCCTGCGTTTTCCGCTGGTGCCACGATCCCCCATTTCTGCAGGGCCCTGAGGTGGTAGCTCATCGCGCTGGGCGTCAGACCGGTCCTGGCAGCGAGTTCGGTGGCTGTGTGGCTGACCTGTGTGGCATAGAGCTCAGAGATAACCTCAATCCGGGCGGCGTGCGCCAATGCACGGATAGCCTTGGGATCAGTGATCTCAACCGTCTTCTCGGCACGCTTCCGCCGAGGAACGTCGCCTGACGCCTGGGATGTTTCGTTGTTCGCAGTCACTTCATCAGTGTAGTCAGGGTCACTTCCGGGAGGTCCGGTGGTTGCTGAGCGCGGCACCCCGCCCCGGATCATGGGCTGACCCGCGTCGGGTCCGGAAGCAGGAACCCGTCCAGGACCAGGTTGGTGACGTCGCGGAAAAGCCCTTCGCGGAAGGATTCTTCGTCGAAGTCCTCACCCCCGCCCAGGAGCGATACCAAAGCCGAGACGATCTGCCGGACCGACAATTGGCCGTCGCAGGCGGAGACGAACCCGGCCAGCTCAGTACTGAGCAGATTGGTCCGGCGAAGTCCGGCCCCCTGCCTCAGGAGGATCACCCCGGGATGAAGAGCTCCGGGACGCTGGTGCCGTTCTTCGGTGACGTCCTCGGCAACCACCAAGTGCGCCTCCGTGACCGAATATGCGGCCACCCAATCAGCCCGTTCCACGGCAGCACCCAGATGCGCCCCGATCGGCTGCTCTATTGGGTATGTGATTTCCTCGAAGCGGCTGATGATGACCTCGAGGGGTGCCTCCGGGCGGCGCAGCCAAATCATGCCGAAGCCAATACCTTGGACGTTCCTGGAAGCAAAGTCGTCCAGATAGGCGGCGTACGCTTCCTGGTATTGCTGGCCCTCGCGGTTCTGGGATGCGTCCTGGAGCCAAGTCTCCGCGTATTGCTCGGGGCCCACCTGCTCCCGTTGGATGAACCAGGCGTCCAAACCTGAGTCCTGGAGCCATGCCCTCGGCCGGTCCTTCCAGTCCGTACCAGAAGTAACCTCCCAATTGCCGAGCATTTGCGCTGTTCCGCCGGGCTCGAGGACCTCGGCCAGGGACTGTACGAGGGACGCCACGATTTCGTCGCCGGGAAGGCCGCCATCGCGGTACGTGAACTGGTCCGCCGACGATTCCTCGCCCGTTCGCGGAGTGATGACGAAGGGCGGGTTTGATACCACCAGGCCGAACTGCTCCCCTGCTACCGGTTCAAGGAGCGATCCAAGCCGCAGGCTCACACGACCCTCCAAGTTGCTGGGGTCCAGCTCCAGTTCAGCCGCGTTCAGCAAAAGGTTGAAGCGGGTGAATGCGAGTGCCCTCTCAGAGATGTCCGTGGCCGTGACGTGCTCGCAGTGATGGAGCAGGTGAAACGTCTGGATACCGCAGCCGGTACCCACGTCCAGCGCACGTTTGCTGTGCTTCCTGAACGTGGTTTGGACCAGCGTTGTGGAGGCACGTCCAATTCCCAGGACATGGTCATGTCTCAACACTCCCGGCTGCTGGTGGGCTGCGAGGTCGCTGGCGACCCAGAGCTCAGCACCGCCACTGCCATCAGTGTTGGTGTCCCAGCCGTAGGGGCGCAGGTCCACCTTGGCCTTGGCCATCCCGGATTCCACGGTGATCAGCCCCAGCTCCTCAAGGCCTTGAGAACGGATGCCGGGGAGGGCGAAATCGATGTCCGCTACGGACTGCGGAACAGCGAGCAGCCAGAGACGAACAATCACTGCCTGTGCCCGGAGGTTCGGGTCCTCGGAGTCCATAAGCCGTTCACTGGCCAGGAGCGCAGGAATCAGCTGGTCCCTGCTAAGTGCCTCCGAGGCGGATGCTCCCAGGAGTTCAGCCACGCCATCCACCGTGTAGGAGATGGCCCGAAGGTCTGCGGCGAGCGCCGAAAGCAGTTCGGGGCGGTCACTGCGGGGAGCATCGGCAGTACTGCCGGAGGTAAAGGAGGAAGCTGTGTCAGTCACCTTGCAAGTGTAGGGGCGACGCACTATGCCTATTGATCCTGGACCTGCGCTATGTGGACAATCGCGATGGGTGGACAGCCGCGCCAGTTGGACAAAGGCCCCTGCTGGAACCCGGTAGCGTTGGATTCATGCTCAACTTCTCCTCCACAAGGCGCCGTGCGGGCCTTGTTGCCATCACCGCCGCGGCACTGCTGGGAGTCTGCGGCTGCCAGGCACCGGTCAACATCGAAGATGCGGACGTTCCTGCCTGGAAGGAAAAGGTCCTCCCCGCGGCGAGCGGCGTGGTGTTGGAGGACTCCGGCAAGATCCTTAACCGGAACCCGTTGGTCAAGGAATCGCCCAGCGTCCCTGCCGGAAGCTACACGCTCACCATGGCGTGCGATGGGGGCGGCAAGGCGTACTTCGCGGTTTCTTCGGGCGGCAACAAGATCGCGGACGCGGCTGCAGCATGCAATGGCAGCCTCGATGTGGTGAAGATCAAAGTGCCCGGCCCCGGTCCTCTCACCATCTCAACGAGCAGCGTCGACGCTCCGCTGATCTTCGCCTACCACGTGGTTCCTGCAGCCGCCTAGTCCGGGCGCGTACTTGCCCTGATAGCTCTTTGGCCCGTGGCTGTACGGGCGTAAAGTCAGTGCATGGGCAGCAAGGCAGCTCGCTCGGTGATTCCACATCGGCTGGCGAGAGCCGCCGTCGTAATCCTTATTGTGCTGGGCGGCAGCCTGACGGCGTGCGAATACACCTATGACGAGGACGGAAGGCCGGACGCCAGCCCCACCTCAACATCAGGCAATGTGGTTCTTCCGCCTGATCCAGCCCTGGAGGAGACTGTCACTGGCGAGGCGCTCGAAGAGTGGGCGAAGTCGGCCTTGCCCGAGTCCCAGGGGCAGTCGTTCTACTCAAGCAGCGGCTACCTCAACCCCGGCGAGTCCAGGTCTGAGCAAACAGTGCAATTGCCGGGTGGGACGTATGCGGTGACGCTGGCCTGCCGTGGCACCCGCCGGGTGACTTTTTCGGTCAAAGTGGGCGAGGCCGAACTGGTGGACCTGACTCTGGGGTGCGCCAACGCGCGTGTGAGCGTGGTCCAGCTGGAAAAGGACGCCATCCTTTCCATCACGGTCGGAGCCAGGTCGGATGCCAACTTCGCCTATCGAGTGAGCCGGCTCTGACTCAGGTATCAGGCCGCTTCGCAGCCTCCAGGGCAACGGAGCGTGTCCGGGCTGGAGGCACATTCCTCGCAGTACAAGGTCAAAGTACGGCAACTAAGGTTTGAGCAGTTCTCGAATTTGTTGGTGGGAGCAGCACAGCGGACGCACTCACCGATGGTCTTGGCGTCCTCGCTGAACTCGACGTGCATGCGCTTGTCGAAGACGTAGAGGGAGCCTTCCCAGAGGCCTTTGTCCTTGAACGTCTCGCCATAGCGGACGATCCCGCCGTCCAACTGGTACACCTCTTTGAAGCCTCTGTTGACCATCAGGCTGGACAGCACTTCGCAGCGGATTCCGCCGGTGCAGTAGGTGACAACGGGCTTGTCCTTGAGGTCGTCGTATTTGCCCGAATCGAGTTCCTTGATGAAATCGTGGGTGGTGTCCACGTCAGGAACGATCGCATCCTTGAACTTGCCGATCTGCGCTTCGAACGCGTTCCGGCCATCGAAGAACACCACGTCTTCGCCACTGGACTTCTTGGCATCCACCAGCGCGTGAAGTTCTTCAGGTTGGAGGTGCTTCCCGCCGCCCACCACGCCGTTAGCGTCGACCTTCAGCTCACCTGGCGCACCGAACGACACGATCTCATCGCGAACCTTGACGCTGAGGCGCGGGAAATCTGCGGCGCTTCCTTCGGACCACTTGAAGTCGATGTCATGAAACCCCTTGTATTCACGAGTGGTCTTCACGTACTGCTTCATGTTGTTGAGCTCGCCGCCCACCGTGGCGTTGATGCCGTCCTTTGAGATGAGGATCCTGCCGGTGAGGCCCAGCTTTTCGCACAGGGCACGCTGCCACAGACGCACGGCGTCGGGGTCGGCGATCGGGGTAAAGCCATAGAAGAGCACAATTCGGTTCAAAGCCACTGTTAAAGGGTACTTGGTGCAGTAAAATCCGTTCGCGCTGGCGTTCTTTCCGGGTGGAGCGGCCGGCGGGAAGTCACAATTCCATAAGCAACCATCCCCGGGCTGACGTGGCCCTGTTGCTTCACGGGGTGCTGGCATACTCTCTCTACATGAGTCCAGACGCCTTGGTTGAAGACATTGCGCACCTCTTGGAAGTCTGGGTAGCCGGTTGGTCCGGCTGCCGCGGCTATGAATCACGCCAAGAGGGACGCTTCCCTGCCGCACTTCGCGCCGACAAAACCGGTGATTGGGAGTATTTCGCCCATGACCCTTCCGACGAAGAGTTCGCCGCCCTGGCGGACAAGACCGCAGAATCCCCAAACCGGATCCTTACGGTCCTCACCAACGACGTCCAGCGGTACAAATATCTCGCTGAACAGCGTGGACTCACCGTGACGTCCGCGTCCCAGACCATGATGATCGTGGACATGGAAACCCAGGATTCCGAAGATCCGTGGCTCCCTGACGACGACTTGGAGCTCGCTACCTCCGAATCGAACGGCGTCCATCACGCTGTGGTCCACTCCGGCGAACGGGTTGCTGCCAGCGGCCGGGTCTACGTAGTCAATGGCACAGCCGTCTTCGACAAGATTGTCACCGAACCTGATTTTCAGCGCCGTGGACTGGGCAGCTTCATAATGAAGGCCCTCGCGGCCCAAGCTTTCGCGCACGATGTGGAAAACGGTCTGCTCCTGGCATCGCTGGACGGCCAAAAGCTCTACTCCCATCTGGGATGGGACGTGGTGTGCCATGTCCTCATGATGTCCAGTGGTGCCGAAGGATCGGATCTGTCAGGAGCGTAGAAACTCCCGATTAACAGCCAAGCCCCGCGGCGGCGCTCCAGGGTGCTGCCGTCGGCGTGCCCGCACAGTGACAGAATGATTCGGTGGCTGCACCAAATTCACTGATCTCCTTGCTGGGCCGGACGCCGGACCCGGAGCAGTTGCGCCATGTCCACACCATCCCGGCCCGAAAAGCGGTCAACGAGCCCTGGCCCAGCTGGGTCCACCCGGATGTGGTGGCAGCGTACGGCACCCTCGGCATCCACGAACCATACCGGCACCAGATCCAGGCGGCAGACCTCGCCCATTCCGGGCAGCACGTTGTCATCGCCACCGGAACTGCCTCCGGAAAGTCGCTTGCCTACCAGCTGCCCGCGTTGGACGCGATACACCGTTCCGAGCTGCGTGTCCTGTCCGATCCCGGCAAGATCCACGACGACGGCGCAGTCACGCTCTATCTGTCCCCTACCAAGGCCCTGGCAGCAGACCAGCTCGCAGCGATCCGCTCGCTGAAATTGCCTACGGTCCGTGCAGAAACTTACGACGGCGACACTGACGTCTCGTCTCGGCGCTGGATCCGTGACCACGCCAATTTCATCCTGGCCAATCCGGACATGCTGCACTTCGGTATCCTTCCCAACCACACGTGGTGGGCCCGGTTCTTCCGACGGTTGCGCTACGTCATCGTGGATGAAGCACATAGTTACCGCGGTGTCTTCGGCTCGCACGTGGCCAACTTGATGCGGCGCCTCCGCCGGATTTGCGCTTACTACGGCGCGGGGACCTCCTTCCCTGAGCCGGTATTCATTGCCGCTTCCGCCACTGCTTCCGATCCCGGGGTTTCCTTTGGGCGGCTCATCGGCGCTCCCGTGCGGGAAGTTTCCGAAGACTGCTCCCCACACGGTTCCACCACGGTGGCGTTCTGGGAGCCCGCCCTGACGGACGTCAAAGGCGAGAACGGTGCCAAACAGCGGAGGACGGCCGTAGCTGAAACTGCGGACATCCTGGCCAACCTCGTTTCCTCGCGTGTAAGGACCATCGCGTTCATCAAGTCGCGTCGCGGCGCCGAGTCCATAGCATCCATCACCAAGAGACTGCTGGACGAGGTGGATCCAAGTCTCCCCGGGCGGGTGGCCGCTTACCGGTCCGGGTATTTGCCCGAGGAACGGCGGGCCTTGGAGCAGGCTCTAAGGTCCGGCCAGCTGCTGGGGGTCTCAAGCACGTCCGCTTTGGAACTTGGAATAGACATCTCGGGACTTGATGCCGTGCTGGTGGCCGGGTGGCCTGGCACACGGGCCTCGCTCTTTCAGCAGATCGGCCGCGCGGGGCGTGCAGGGCAGGATGCCATTGCCGCTTTTGTGGCCAGCGACGATCCCCTGGATACCTATCTGGTGAACCACCCGGAAGCCATCTTTGATGTTTCCGTGGAAGCCACTGTCTTCGATCCGGGCAACCCCTACGTCCTTGGCCCACACCTGTGCGCGGCGGCAGCCGAGTTGCCGATCGGGCCAGCGGAGCTCGACCTCTTCGGCCCCACAGCCGAGGGCCTTCTTGATCGTTTGGTCATCCAGGGTTACCTCCGAAAGCGACCTGCGGGGTGGTTCTGGACCCACCCGGAGAGTGCTGCCGGGATGGTGAACCTCCGTGCAGACGGGGGTGGGCCCGTCAGCATCGTGGATGCCGAGACGGGGTCCCTCCTCGGAACCATGGACTCACCACAAACCCACTATCAAGCCCACACGGGCGCCATCTACGTCCACCAGGGCGAGAGTTACCTGGTGGAAGACCTCAACGAAGCCGATCACTGCGTCATGGTGCGTCGGGTAAACCCGGACTTCTACACCACGGCACGGGATGTGACCCAGATCGAAGTCCTTGAAACCTCGCGCTCGGTCCAGTGGGGTGATATCACCGTGCACTTCGGCGACGTCAAAGTGACCACCCAAGTGGTCTCCTTCCAGCGCAAGGCATTGATCTCAAATGAGATCCTCGGTGAGGAACCCCTCGATCTGGGAGCCCGGGACCTGTTTACCAAGGCCGTCTGGTTTGTGGTGGACAACCGTTCCCTGCACGGAGCCGGACTGGTGGAAGCGGAATTCCCCGGGGCGCTGCATGCCGCTGAACATGCTGCCATTGGGCTCCTCCCCCTGGTGGCATCCAGTGACCGCTGGGACATCGGTGGCGTCTCCACCGCCCTTCATGCCGACACCGGGGTGCCAACGATCTTCGTTTACGACGGCCATCCCGGTGGTGCCGGATTCGCTGAGCGGGGCTTTGAGAAGGCCAAGATATGGCTGACAGCCACCCGGGAGGCAATCAAGGCCTGCGAGTGTGATGCCGGCTGTCCGTCCTGTGTTCAGTCCCCTAAATGCGGCAACAAGAACAACCCGTTGGACAAGGCAGCCGCCATCACACTCCTGGGCGTCTTACTGAAGGACGCCAGCTAGGCACCGTCTGGAACCCGGCCCGTCCTGCACTAAGCCGTCCGATTTGGCCGCTTACGGAGGAGGGCCCGCACGTGCTCGGCCAGTGGCAACGCCCCACTGGAAGGGCTGCGCCAGTTCGGTGCTTACCTCGACCACGTCCCCGCCGGCTACCGTGCAGGACGTGAGCTTCGCATCGTGCTTTCCGGCCACGCCTGATGCCACAGCACAGGGTTCCCCGGAGGTAAGGCCGCGGGCAGCATCTGCTGCGGCCAGCGCTGCGAGGTCAGCCGCCGACGCGGCCCGGGATGCCATCGACCCCGCCTGCGCCAGGAGGAGCAGCCCAAGAAGCAGCGCCATCACCACCGCTCCCAATGTCAGGGCGAGCACGGTTCCAGCACCGCGTTCATGCTGGGGATCCGCCCGGACCTTCTTCACGGGGTGCCCGATTCTGCCCGCGCCGACGCCGAGGCTGTCAGTGTCCACGGGATAAGCGGGCCCAAGGTTCCGCCTACTGGTGACGAAGCTGTCACGGTCAGCCATTCGCCGTCGTCGGTCAGCGACGAGCTGACGCCGTCACCGGCGAGCCGCTTGACGATCACTGCCACTGAACCGGAGGTCTCACCCCGGGCTGATGCCCGGGCGCCCGCCCTCGCCGCTTCCTCCAGCCGGAGTTGGGTGATACCTGCGGCGCCGCCTGCCAGCAGGAATGCCAGGAGCAGCACAACGGCCGGCAAGGCGACTGCGAACTCGGCAGTGACAGCGCCCCGTTCCGTCTCGTTCCGGGACGTTCTCCCGCGAGCAGGCGGCACCTGCGTCATGGCAAGGACAAGGCCGTACGGATAAGGGTGAGCAGGAAGCCGCGGACCTCCTCGCTCCGAAGGATGACTACAAGCAGGCCCGCGAGCCCAACAGCAGCGAGGGTAGCTATGGCGTATTCGGCAGTGGCCATGCCCGCCTCAGAGCCGATCAGCCTTGTCCTTGCCCAGAAGCCATCGTCAGCGAGTTGCCTGTCCTCGAAATCCTCAAGATCGTCGAATCCCAGTTCGAACTGCCCGAGTTCGTCCTCGAGATCGAATCGCTCGAGGTCATTATGTTCAAGCTCGTACTCGGAGAGCTCGTACTGCTGGGTTGTCGCCGGTTCTCCGGAAGGAACCCTCGGGTCTTCAACAGGAGCCGGACGATCCCGGGGCAGATCACAGAAAATGTCAGGAAGGGTAGTTTTCACAGGGGGTTCCTCTCAAGAAGTGCCAGCGGAACTGCCGACAGAATCGACTCTTCCGTGGCTTGGGGTTGCCCGGAAGAAGACGATTCCTGCAAGTGGATAACCCCTCCTCTCCGGCTGGATGTGGAGGAAAGGTTGTAGCCGCGGACAACACACGGACATAAGCACGAAGCTACCCGGCACTAGGCATACCGGGCGCTTCTGAAGCGCGTTCTCCGCGTTTCAGGAACTGCTCCCCGTTCAGCCAGAGGGAAGCATGGCGATCAGAACGGGGACGATGCCGAGGCAGATAAAGGCCGGCAAGGAGCAGAGGCCCAAAGGAACCACAAGCTTTACGCCGAGAGCAGCGGCTCGCTTCTCCGCGGCCCGAAACTGCTCGCGCCGTTCCCTCGCGGCCTGTGCATAGAGGATGGAGGCAGACGGCGCACCGGTCAGGGCTGCGAATGCCAGAGCATCCTTGAGGCGGACTACTTCGGGCGCATGCCTGACGGGCGTCCGCCAGGCAGACTCCCAGTCGGCGCCAATGGCCAGTGCGGCAACAACGGGTCGGAGTGATTGTCTGACCGGGGGTGAGGCACACTGTGCGATAAGTTCCAGGGCCCGCCCAATTCCAGCTCCGGCGTCGAGCATCGAGGCCACCAGCTCAAGCATCATTGCCGTATCGCGGAGCCCGTCCGCTAGTGGGTCAACGTGGGTTGATATTGACGACTCCTGCGGCGCTTCAGAATCCCTGCCCCGAGGACTCAACTGCCGCAACTGCGTCTTTATCCGCGTTGGTGAGGCGAAGCTGAGGAATGCGGCCAGCGCCAACACAGCGATCATCAACACCAACGGAGCTCCGGACATCAGTGGCCTTCAGCCGCAGACGCGACCAGCCGCGAGGACCAAACCCGGCCGGCCGCCGTCAGGAGGAGTCCAGCCGCAAAGGTGGCAACACCCATGAAGTTGTTCAGCAAGATCCCCAATGGATCCACGCCCAATGCCATCCCCAGGACCAGTCCGAAAACCGGGAGCCACGACAACAGCCGAACGGTAGCCTTGGGCCCTGCGAGCGCCGTCTGACGTGCGGCTTCGGAGTCTTCTTCGGCTTCCAATTGGGCTGCAAAACGGGTGAGGAGGTCGGCTAGCGGACAGCCGCTGGTTTCCGCGATGTCCAGGCATGCTGCCAGTTCCATCCACACGCGGCGTTCAGGACTTCCGCGTCGCGGATATGCCTTTGCTGCGGTGCCACGGATGGCTTCAGCTGGAGAATTTCCCAGGGTGGAAGCGGCCCGCGCTGCCGCCAGAACTTCCAGCGACTCGTGGGACAGCCCGGCGTTCCCCTTCTCCGCTGCTTGGGCCGTCCCACCGTCCGCGATCTGCCGTGAACCATGGACAATCCATAGCTCTTCCCACAGCCTGGACGTACTCCGCCCACCGCGCAGGAGTGCCGCGAGCTGTTGCACCAGCACTACCAGCGACAATGGCTCAGTCCGCCTGTGCCGCCGTGGACGCCCGGGCCACAGCGCCACGCGAGCCATGGTGGCCCCCATCCGGCCTTCCGGATCCCCAAGACTCGTCCGAATTCTTCGGCTGCCGGCCCGTTGGCCCCTGAGCTGCAACCATGCCGCAAGTGCCGCAATGAGGACGAACGCCCCGATCATTGGCGGTCCCCGAAACGTTGCATCCCCGGGCGAAGTGACCCGCTTGATGTCGGATTGGTCGCCAGCGAGGCCCTGTGTTGTGGCAGATCGTCTTGTGGTGGCAGATCGGTTTGTTGTGTCAAGTCGTCCATTTCAAGCGGCGCCAGGGAAAGCCGGACGGCAAGTTCGGACCACGCTGGCCCGTGTGTCATTCCTGACGAGCTCCAGCGGAGGGCTGGCACCACTTTCTGGCCCTCCCGGGTATCGGCCACTACACCGATGGATGCCACTTTCCGTCCCGACTGGGTTCTGTCCACGTGAATCACGACGTCCAAGGCACTGGAGACCTGCAACCGGACGGCTTCGGCGTTCAAACCTGCCAAGGCGCCGAGGGCCACCAATCGTGCCGGCACGGCCTCAGCTGTGTTGGCGTGGATGGTGCCACCGCCGCCAGTGTGGCCAGTGTTGAGTGCAGTCAACAATTCGCGGACTTCAGCGCCGCGGCATTCTCCTACTATCAGTCTGTCCGGCCGCATGCGCAGTGCTTGGCGGACCAGTTCTCCGAGGTCCAGCACCCCTCCACCCTCAAGGTTTCCGTGACGCGATTCCAGCGTCACCACATGCGGGTGGACAGGGTTGAGCTCGGCGGCGTCTTCTATGAGCACCAACCGCTCCGCCGGATGACTCAGCCCGAGCATGGTGGAAAGCAGGGTTGTCTTCCCTGAGCCCGTGGCACCGCTGATGAGGAAACTTAGTTTGTGCGCCATGATGGCGCGGAGAACCGACTCGACGTGCTCCGAAAACATGCCACGTTCCCTCAACTCCGCGAGAGTAAAAACCTCTTCCCGGCGGATGCGGATGGACAACAGTGTCCCTGCTGTTGATATCGGCGCGAGGACTGCATGCACCCGATAGCCGCCATTGAGCCGAACGTCCACGCAGGGGGAACCGTCGTCCAACCGCCTGCCCCCGGCTGAAACCAAGCGGACGGCCAGCGACCTGATCTGTTGTTCCGTGTCGAAGCGAACTGATGAACGTTCCAGGCCGTTCCCTCGGTCCATCCAGACTGAGTCAGGGCCGTTGACGAAGATGTCCGTGACAGCAGGATCCTGGGCGAGTTGCTGAAGGGGTCCCAGCCCGTTCAGTTCCGCGTTGATGGACTCCGCGGCTTCCATCGCTCCGGCAGTACCCAGTAACCTGCCACTTGCCTGCACAGCTGCTGCAACCGTAGACGGTGTTACGGGCCCGTTCCCTGCGAGCACTGATTCCCTGACAGTTTCAAGAAGAACGGAGTCCAGCCTGCGGCCCTGCCGGCGGCGGGTATCCTCGGCGAAACGGCTCATTGGATGGCGCCGTTCAACTCCAGTACAGAACCGGCGAAACGGCTGACCGGCTTTCGGCGTCCGAGTTCCAGCAATCGTCCACATTCGGTGCCGGCTGCTACGCCACGCATCTCGGGGAGGACGCCCAGCAGCGGCAACCCCAGTGACTCGGCGATCAGTGGAGCGTCCACGGACGTTGCGCCTGTACCGCGGACCAGGAGTCCGGCGTCGATGGGTGGAAGCTCGTTGAGGACGCGCGCGGCCGCCACTGCGGATTTGAGGTGGGCCTTGGTCAACAGTAAGATCTTGTCGCAGTCCCACGCGAGCGTCCCGAGTCCTTCCCCACTGCGTCCGAGGTCCACCAGAATGAGTTCGAAGCTCCGGCGTGCGGCGTCAACCACGGCAGCTACAGCGCCGGCCGTGGGGACTTGGACCGGTTCCCGGGTTCCCGGCCATGACAGGTAGGCGAAGCCCCCGGCCACCGGCAGTGAGTCCCGGAACTGGGAGGGATCAATGCTACCGCGGGTTTCGGCGAAGTCCGGCCACCGCAGGCCGGGAATCTCGTCGGCCGTTACCGCCAGTTCAAGGCCTCCACCCCAGCGATCGCCATCGATGAGCACAGTGTTGACGCCATGCCCGGCCGCAGCTTGGGCAAGCCAGATTGCGGTGGTGGTAGCTCCCGCCCCGCCGCTGCCACCAATGATTCCCATGACCGTGCCTCCGGGGTCGGGAGAACCGGACATGCTGAGGTGTTCAGCCAGCCATGCGGCTGCCTCGGGAAGGACGGCGACCCGCTCAGCTCCCAGCGCAGCGGCTAAGCGCCATAGCCCGTCACCTTCAGAGGCTTTGCCGAGCAAAACTGTGGGAGCCCTTCGCCTCGGCGGCAACTCACGGATATCGCTGCCCACCAAAACGACGTCGGCGTTGTCCCACCCGTGGACGGCTTCCGTCACGTCCACAGCCGTTCTCAGACTTCCACCTGCGGCTGCGACTATCCGTTTGGCCTCTTCCTGAAGGTAGGGGTCGCCGGAAACAAGCAGGATTCCGACGGCTTCGCGCGGCACCCAGGATGCGTCCGGGTCCCCTTGCGCTGTTTGCTTGCTGGTTTGCCTGTGCCGACGATCTCGCTTGCTCATGGCATCCACACTCGTTGAATCGACCGAGCCAAATAAGGCTCGAATGCCCGTATGTGCACAACATGGCGCGCCCGTGGCTGTGGAGGAGCAGTCGCTCCACGCCAGAGCCATGCTAGAGCAACGGACCAGAGCAACGCACCACAGCACACCTCCGCGCAGGGCAGAATGGACACCATGTATTTGCTGCTTGCCGCCCACCAGGAAGGCGCAGCCATACAAAGGATCTCCCCCGCGGGGAAAGCTACCGCTGACGCGCGCGTCGTCACCCGTGGCGAGTTGCCCGGCGTCGTGCGTGAATTCGAAACCCAGCGTCCCCGCTGGGTGTGGCATCGCGCCCAGGACTGGTATCCGGAACTGCTGACCCATGGCATAGAGCTGGAGCGTTGCCATGATCTCGCGCTATGCGGGGCCATCTTGGCCCACTCGGAATTCACGGCCCAGACGGACTACGCCAAGCATGCGGTCAAGCTGACCCAGGACGACGACTCGACACCGCCGCGGGCCCTTCAGCCCCCTCCACCGCCCGCGGATCAAGGCGCGCTCTTTGAGGACCTTTCGCCGTCCAGCCCCAAAGCCGGGTTGGCTGAACTCAAGAAGGAGTTTGCAGCCCAGCAGCTCGCGGTCTCCCAGGTCTCCACTGAACACCAGCAAAGGCAACGACTTCAGCTGCTCCTCGCCGCCGAATCAGCCTGTGCCATCATCGCCGTCGAGATGCAGCACGCCGGCGTCCCTTGGCGCGAAGAGCTGCATCAGCAGATCCTCGCCGACGTCTTGGGTCCCCGGCCGCCGCTCGGGCACCGTCCGTCGGCGCTTGAGGCTCTCTGCGCCGAGCTCAGGAGCATCCTCAACTCCCCCAGCCTGAATCCTGACTCCCCGCAGGAACTCATGCGCGCCTTGCACCGGAACGGAATCGAGGTGAAAAGCACCCGGCAATGGGAGCTTCAGGAATCGAAACACCCTGCCATCCCGCCGCTGCTCGCCTACAAGAAGCTCTCCCGCCTGCACACCGCCAACGGTTGGTCCTGGCTGGACGCGTGGGTGCGTGACGGGCGGTTCCACCCTGAGTATGTGGTGGGCGGAGTCGTGTCAGGTCGCTGGGCTTCCCGGGGCGGCGGCGCACTGCAAATCCCGCGCAACATCCGGGCAGCGGTCCACGCGGATCCAGGTCACAAACTCATCGTCGCCGATGCATCACAACTGGAGCCGAGGGTCCTCGTGGCACTGGCCCAGGACACGAAAATGGCCGAGGCAGCCCGTGACAAGGACCTCTACGCCGGCATCGCAGCCCAAGGCTTTGGTGGTGACCGTGCAAAGGCGAAAATTGCGCTCTTGGGAGCCATCTACGGCGCAACTACGGGCGAGTCGGGAAGACTCATGCCCCAGCTCACACGCACCTACCCGCGTGCCGTCGGGTTCGTGGAGCAGGCTGCTCGTGAGGGCGAAGCAGGCCGGACAGTCACCACGCGGCTGGGCCGGAGCAGCCCACCACCGTCGGCTGGTTGGTTGCGGAGCCAACAATCCACCACTGCCGAGGAACAGCGCCGCGCTGACAACCTGGCCCGGTCCAGGGGCCGTTTCACCCGCAACTTCGTAGTCCAAGGCTCAGCTGCTGAATGGGCGGCGTGCTGGCTGGCGGAATTACGACGGCGGTTGAGGACTTCGCGCGCCGAAGGCTCACCTATCGGGGAACTCGTCTTCTTCCTGCACGACGAAGTGATGGTTCACGCACCCGACCACGCGGTAGACGCTTGTATCCGGGCCATCGAAGAAGCGGCAACAGCGGCGAAGGAACTCATGTTCGGGCGGATCCCTGTGGAATTTCCGGTGAGTGTCGCTGTCGTCGATTCTTACGACAAGGCGAAGTAGCCGGACCATAGCCGGAAGCCGCGGGACTATCCAGTCATATCTCGCCAGATGAGCCGGAATGACCCGACAATGACGGGTACCGCGAAGTAACTTTAGATCGTCCCCGGTTCTGGATACTTTCACTATGTGGATGGTTTTGCCGGTCCACATCTACGTGCAAGGAAGCATCTTAAGGGGGAAGCATTTCGATGGCTGGCAGGTTTGAGATTCTCAATGACAACGACGAAGGATACCGGTTCCGGCTGACAGCGGCCGACGGAACGATAGTGGCCGAATCACCCACGTTCACGCACCTCGAGGGCGTGGTTGCCGGGATCAACGCCGTGCGGGAAAACGCCGCAACCGGACTGATCGTGGACCGTTCTACAGCTGCCCGCAAGGCTGCATAGTCCACCTCCGGCAAGACCTGTTAACGGTCGTTGTCGCCTCAAAGATCGATGTCGCGCAGCTTGTCCTTGTCCCAGGGAACGGTCCAGCCCAGTTCGTCGAAGAGGCCGCTGAGGACCATCCCAGTGAAGCCCCACACCAACACCCCATTTACCGTGAATCCAGGGCTGGTGTACGTGCGGCCGAACCGCGAGATGGTGGCCGTGACGCGGTTGACGGGATCCAGGAGGTCACGCACCGGCACCCTGAAGACCTGCGCAGATTCGGCGTAGTCCACTACGCGAACGGGCGACGGCGCATCCCACCACGCCAGCACTGGCGTCACCCTGAAGTTACTCCGGATAAGGCCAAGTTCAGGGATGACTCCGAGAACCCGGACACCACTTGCGTCCAGGCCCGTCTCTTCCACAGCTTCGCGAAGCGCTGCGCCCACCACCGACTCATCCTCCGGATCCACACTGCCGCCCGGGAACGCCACTTGGCCCGGATGGTCGTCAAGGGTGTGCGCCCGTTCAAGCAACAGGACATCGAGGTCGGCCGGCGCGATAGGCCGTCCCGATTCGGCAGGAATGTTGTCCAGCACGCCGAAAAGCATCAGGACTGCCGCAGCCCGGTTGGTTTCGGGCGTGACGGGAAGCTTCTCCCAGAGGGCCGAGTGCTGTTGCTGGCCGTCTTCAAAGCGGGTGACCAGTGCGGACAGTTCCTCAAGCGCGGTCACCCGGGCCTCCTTTGCGATTCCATGCGGATCTCCGCAGCCCTGTGTGTCTCGGCCAGAAGCTTCTCCAGCAGAGCTTCGTTTCCCGGAGCGAGCTCGTACTTCAACAGTTTGGCTGCCTTGACGGGGTCCGTTTCGCCCTCGCCGTAGCTCGGGCAGAGACTCGCCACAGGGCAGGCGCCACAGGCCGGCTTCCTGGAATGGCAAACCCTCCGTCCGTGGAAGACAACACGGTGCGAGAGCATGGTCCAGTCCCGGGGTTCAAACAGTTCGGCGACATCGAACTCGATTTTCACCGGATCATCTGAGGCCGTCCACCCAAACCTGCGGGCAAGCCGACCGAAGTGTGTGTCCACCGTTATCCCGGGAACACCGAAGGCATTACCTAAAACCACGTTTGCAGTCTTGCGTCCAACGCCAGGGAGCGTCACCAGATCTTCAAGCCGTCCCGGCACGACGCCGTCGTACTCATCCACAAGCCGAGTGCTGAGCGCCAGCACGTTCCGCGCTTTCGCCCTGAAGAAGCCCGTCGGCTGAAGTATTGTCTCCAGCTCAAGGGAATCCGCCTCAGCCATTGCGCGGGCGTCCGGGTAGCGGGCAAACAGGATCTTGGTGACCTGGTTGACCAGCACATCAGTGGTTTGGGCCGAAAGGACCGTGGCCACCACCAGCTCAAAGGGGTTTCTGAAATCCAGCTCCGCATGCGCGTAGGGATACTTGTCAGCGAGAACCCTGTTGATCTTGCGTGCCCGGCGTTTGAGCGCGAGCAGCGAACCAGCTTCAGCGATGGCCACGGAGTCCCTGCTTAGCCGCGTTCGATGTTGCTGAGCTCCCGAAGAACCCCAACCTTGCCGTCGGTGTCCTGGACCAGGAATTCGTGGCCGCGGTCCTCGAGCGCCAGGACCCATCCACCGGGTTCGATGGTGAAGGCGGCTGCGCCGGTGTGTTCGTCGTAGGCAGTCCTTGGCTGGGCAACGGCGAACCAGAAGGCCTCATACTGCGGGGAATCGGAGTCGTCCGGACGGTTGGCCGGGTCCACGGTAGCGCCAATCGAATCGCTGACCCTGCGCGTATCACCGGAGACGATGGGCGTTGCCATGGTGGCAGCCCACGACTGCTGGGCCGGGGCGGCCGGTTGCGCAGCATGCTGAGTGGTGGCGGGCTGCGCGGAATGCTGGGTGGTGGCGGGCCCGGAAGTTGAACCCGGCACCGACACCGCCGGGTCCTTTGCCTCCGACTCTTTGGCGGATTCCGCCTTCTCAGGCTCAGACGTGGCGGGAGAAGCGCCTGCCCCGGACGGAGCGGGAGCGGATGCAGCACCGGTGGTCGCAGGGCCAGCGGTTGCAGAGCCAATACCGTCCGCAGGCTTGGCGTCAGCGGAATGCACGACGGCGGAGGCTTCTGTTGCCGGCGACGGCGTGGTTCCGTAGCTGGCCGGAGGAGCGAAGGGACTGGAGCCTGTAGCGGCACCCGCACCGGGAGCCCCCGCGCCTGGAACGCCAGTGGGGGCTGCTGTACCAGAAGCCTGGGACACCGGAGTCTGGTAACCGGGCGTCGATCCCTGGAATCCGGGGGTTGAACCGGCTGGGGCGGACGGCTTCGGCGGCTTGGGAGCTTTCGGCGGTTTGGGAGCAGCCGGCTTGCGAGTGGGCACGGCTGCCTCGCGGGCAACAACGTGCGCCGGTGTTTCAGTGCGGCCCTTGAAATCAGCGGAAAGCCAAGGAAGATGCGGGGCCAGGACCGTCGCTGCCAGCAGGCCTACAGAACCGATCAAACCCAGCAGAACGCTGCCATTGAACGAGTTGGCAATGGTCAGGAAGAACAAGGGGAAGGCGAAAGAGGCCGTGACGGACGCAAACTGGTCAACGGACAGCGAACCAATGCGGACGATTGTTCCCGGCTGCAGCCTGCGGGCAACGAAGAGTGCCACCACGATCAACGGCAGGATGATGCCCAGCAGCAGGAAGAACAGGTTTCCGAGGTTCCAGAGGTTGTAGCGCGCCCCGAACATCGGCAGAAGCGACGCTATGAACATCAGCAGCGTGGAGCCGAAGACAGTAAGGTCCCGGACGGTGAAAGGCCCGACGACGGCGTCATACTTTTCCGCGTCGTTCTTAACAGCCTTAGCAGCAGCGTCGTTCTTAGTAGGAACTCCGGACGTACCCGGCGCAGGATTTCCAACAGCGTTGCCACCTGCAGGGGTGGCCGTTCCAGCCGTGGTGTCCGGTCCCGTCGGCTGTGAGTCGTGCGGGCCTGGGCTCAGCTGGTTCATCTATTTCTCCTTCGTACGGCGGCGCCTTGGACGGTCCGGCCCGGTGGTTTCCGCACATTCTGCGGAAAACCGGACACGCTTGAAGATGCGTCCCAAGACTTCTTCAGCCTATGCCACCCCACTGACAGGGTTCTAGCTGAAACGGGCATACAGCTTCGCCCACAGCAAACTCCAAGGTTCCTTACAGAAAGTGGCCTACAGTTACCGCGCCGGCAGCGGCGGCGGGTAAGGGCCGCCGTCGTCGTCATGTAAACGGTTCCCCACCGCCCAGGCAGCCATTCGTCGCTAAATCCGCGCCGCTCACTGCCGCATTTGTGACGACGCACACGTAGGACTCCTCGAGGCGATAGTGTTGATGCCGGACAGCACTTTGCGGACCCATGAGGGACGCGTTCGACGCCGACGACGGCCCGGGCGGGGACCTCTCGGACAGGTTCCGCGCAGCAAAGATCGATGAATGATGAGGTTCACCATGTCCCAGGACACCACCGGATCCACGGCCACCGCTGCAGCTTCAACGGCTCACAACGGTCCGGCCCCACACGTCGAGGCGCTAGAAAATCTCCTCCACGAGAACCGCAGGTTTGCTCCGTCAGCTGAGTTCGCCGCAAACGCGATAACAAGCGCTGACGCGTACAAAGAAGCGGAGGCGGACCGTCCCGCGTTCTGGGCCAAGCAGGCCCGCGAGCTGTTGAGCTGGGACAAGGACTTTACCGAGGCATTGGACTGGTCCAACCCGCCGTTCGCCAAATGGTTCGTCGGCGGCGAAGTCAACGCGGCGTACAACGCGTTGGACCGGCACGTGGAGAACGGGCTGGGCGACCGCGTAGCCATCTACTTTGAAGGCGAACCCGGGGACACCCGCACATATACATACGCGGAGCTGACCGCAGAGGTCAAGAAGGCTGCCAACGCTTTCGAGTCCCTCGGTGTTGCCAAGGGTGACCGCGTGGCCGTATACCTGCCCATGATCCCTGAGGCCGTCATCACGCTCCTTGCCTGCGCGCGGATCGGTGCCGTGCACTCGGTGGTGTTCGGCGGCTTCTCCGCCGATGCCCTGCGCTCCCGCATTGAGGACGCCGAAGCCAAGCTCGTAGTGACCGCTGACGGCACCTACCGCCGCGGCAAGCCCAGCGCCCTGAAGCCGGCAGTGGACGAAGCCCTGTCCAAAGAGGGCCACACCGTCCAGAACGTAGTTGTGGTCAAGCGCAACGGCGAGGACGTCAACTGGGTGGAGGGCCGCGACCTCTGGTGGAGCGAGACGGTAGATAAAGCGGCAACCGAGCACACCGCCGTCGGGCATGACTCCGAACACCCGCTGTTCATCCTCTACACCTCCGGCACCACCGGCAAGCCCAAGGGCATCCTGCACACCACTGGCGGCTACCTCACGCAGGCCGCGTACACGCACAAGGCCGTGTTCGATCTCCACCCGGAAACGGATGTGTACTGGTGCACCGCCGACGTCGGATGGGTCACCGGCCACTCGTACGTCACCTACGCTCCGCTCATCAACGGCGCCACGCAGGTCATGTACGAAGGCACCCCCGATTCCCCGCACCAGGGCCGCTGGTGGGAAATCGTGGAGAAGTACAAAGTCTCCATTCTCTACACCGCGCCGACTGCGATCCGGACCTTCATGAAGTGGGGCCGGGACATCCCGGACAAGTACGACCTCTCCTCCATCCGCGTCCTGGGATCCGTGGGCGAATCCATCAACCCCGAAGCGTGGATGTGGTACCGCGACGTCATCGGCGCCAACGCCGGCAAGAACGGCGAGAAGAAGGAACACCCCGCCCCGATCGTGGATACCTGGTGGCAAACCGAAACCGGCGCGCAGATGATCGCCCCGCTGCCCGGCGTGACCGCCACCAAGCCCGGTTCCGCGCAGGTACCGCTGCCCGGCATCGCCGTGGACGTGGTGGACGAAGCCGGCCAACCGGTAGCCAACGGCGAAGGCGGCTACCTGGTGGTCCGCGAACCATGGCCGTCCATGCTCCGCGGCATCTGGGGTGACCCCGAGCGGTTCAAGGACACCTACTGGTCCCGCTTCGAGGCCATGTACTTCGCAGGCGACGGCGCCAAGAAGGACGAAGACGGCGACGTCTGGCTCCTGGGCCGCGTGGACGACGTCATGAACGTCTCCGGCCACCGCCTTTCCACCACCGAGATCGAATCCGCGCTGGTCTCGCACCCGTCCGTCGCCGAAGCGGCCGTGGTGGGTGCCGCTGACGAGACCACCGGCCAAGCCGTCGTCGCGTTCGTCATCCTCCGCGGTGACGCCGTGAACAACGGCGACGAAACCGTCCTGGAACTGCGCAACCACGTGGGCAAGGAAATCGGCCCGATCGCCAAACCCAAGCAGCTCCTCATCGTCCCGGAACTACCCAAGACGCGCTCCGGCAAGATCGTCCGGCGCCTCCTCAAGGACATCGCAGAAGGCCGCGACACCGGCGACGCCACCACACTGGCTGACCCCGGCATCATGCAGCAAATCGCGGAGTCCCTCCGCAAGTAGATAGTTCACGACGGCGCCGCTCCCCTCCCGAGGCGAGCGGCGCCGTCGTGCGTTAAGGACTTGCGCGACGCAGGGGTGACGCCGCCGCGCTTGGCCTGCCGCGCTCAGGAAGCCCGCCGTCCTAGACTGGAGCCAGATTCCGCCCCATGTTTGACGAGGTTCCCCAGAAAGGCCCTGATGCTTCAGGCAGCACGCCACTCCGCCATCATCGACGCCGTCCAGCGCGAACGCGTCGTGCGGGTCTCGGACCTCGCACAGTTACTGGGGGTCTCCCCCATGACCGTGCGCCGCGACATCGAGGCTCTTGAGGAAGCCGGCCGCGTGGAGCGCATTCACGGCGGAGCCAAGCTTCCCGGCGATGCGAGCACCCACGAGCCGGGCTTCGAGCTCAAGTCCACACAGCTGACCGCGGAGAAGCACGCCATTGCGGTGGAAGCCGCGTCCCTCGTCCAGGAAGGCATGGCGATCGGCCTTGGCGCCGGCACCACCACGTGGGCGCTGGCGAAGGAACTCGTCAACGGGCCCCGCATCACCGTCGTCACCAACTCTGTGCGCATCGCAGATCTCTTCCACCACGGCTCCTCGTCCGGCCCGGCGCGTTTCGGGTCCACCGTGATCCTGATCGGAGGCGAACGAACCCCGTCGGACGCACTGGTAGGACCGATTGCTACGTCCTCGCTGAAGCAGCTCCACTTGGACGTCCTGTTCCTGGGAGTCCACGGCATGGACGCCCACGCCGGTTTCACAACCCCAAACCTGCTCGAAGCCGAAACCAACCGCGCCTTCATGACGTCCGCGCGAAGCACCGTTGTCCTGGCAGACCACAGCAAGTGGGGCGTGGTGGGCATTGCCTCGATCGCCCAGCTGGAAGAAGCGGACGAGCTCATCACGGATTCGCTCCTGGGCGAGGATGCCCGCCGCGTGCTGGCCGAGAACGTTGCAAAACTCCGGATCGCCGAGGCCGGACCCAAGTAGGTCGCAGTTGAGCGCGTTCTGAGCACTCAAAACGCGCACAACTGCGACTTAGTTGGGTCTCATACCTTGGGTGGAGGCCGGCCCGCAGAGTTCAACCGCGGGACTGACGCCGCAGGATAGGGCCTGCAGGGATGCTGGATATATGAACGCCATCCTCCACGCCCAGCAGCTCACTAAGCACTACCCCGGCAGCATCGCTTTGGACCACGTCGACTTCACAGCAAACGCCGGCGAGTCCATTGCAATCATCGGACCCTCCGGTTCCGGTAAGACCACCCTTCTGCACTGCCTCGCCGGGATTTTGAGGCCCGACGCCGGCTCCATTACCTTGAATACTCCCTCCTCGCCGTTGCGGCTGGACACTTTGGGAGATGCTGCGCTGTCCCGCCTGCGGCGCGAGGAGTTCGGCTTCGTCTTCCAGCAAGGCATGCTCCTACCGGAACTGACTGCAGTGGAGAACGTGGCCTTGGCGCTCATGTTGAACGGCACCGACAGGGCTACTTCCGAGTCCCGGGCCGCCGAGTGGCTGGGCGCCCTGGGACTGGCAGGCATGGAACAACGCCGCCTGGGTGAGTTGTCCGGTGGACAGGTACAGCGCGTGGCTATCGCCCGCGCCCAGGTCACCGGCGCCCGTGTGGTCTTCGCCGACGAACCAACGGGCGCTTTGGATTCCGCCACCTCCAACGAAGTTTTGGATGTACTGCTTCGCAGCGTCGCAGCCAATGGTCGGACGCTACTGGTGGTCACCCACGATCCCAACGTGGCGGCCCGCTGCCAACGCGTAGTGGAGCTGCGCGATGGCCGGATCGTGGCAGATAGCGGGAGCCCTGTTTCCGCTGCCAGCCAGGCAGCCCCCGCCACCACCAACTTCAAAGGTGCGTTCAATGTCTAGCCTCAGCATGGCCCTGCGTCTCACGCCGTATCTCGCGCGAAGCAGCGGCAGCAGCCTCCGCGAGACCGGTCTTCGCGACGCCGGGCTGCCCATCCTTGCTTTCGGGACGGTCACCGCGCTGCTGCTCACCGTTGCTGGCGGCTCACAGGTTTTCTGGTCCTGGTCCGACGATATCGCCGGCACCTACCAAGCCTTGGCCGTCGTCGCGATGGTCCTGCTCATCATCCCGCTGTTGACGCTCGGCGCCTCGGCCGCGCGACTGGCCGCCCGCCGTCGTGATGACCGCTTGGCCTCCTTGCGCCTGCTGGGCGCCAACAGCGCAACAGTCGTCTGGATGACCGTCATTGAATCGACCGTTCTGGCGGCTGTCGGTGCGGTGGCGGGCGCGGGACTGTACGCCTGCATGGCACCGTTCCTGGGACTGATCCAGTTCCGAGGCCAAGCAATTGGAAGCCACGCGTGGCTGTCAGTTCCGTCCATCCTCGGCTGCGTTCTCGCGGTTTGTGTCCTCGCCGCGGCGAGCGCTGCGCTGGGGCTTCGGAAAGTTGTGGTGACACCGTTAGGCGTCCGGACCCGGCAAACGGCCGACGGCGCGCACTGGGTGCGCGGACTCATCGCGGCAGTGGTTGTGGTTGTTGGAGTGGTGGCGATGGGGATGCTCAGCAGCTTCGGTGCGTTCATTGTGATTATCGCCGTGATGGGCAGTTGCTTCGGGCTGGCGCTGTTGGCGTTGAATCTCATGGGGCCGTGGATCCTGCGCTTGCGGGCGTCCTCGCAACTCAGGCGCGCCAAACGGCCCGAGCAACTGCTGGCTGCTCGGACCGTGCTGGAGAGCCCGAAAGAATCGTGGCGGCAAGTTGGGGGCGTCGCCATGACTAGTTTTGTAGGGGTATTCGTGGGTGTCGGCATGGCAGTGGCCGACACCATGGGCACTGGTGGCGACGCCGAAGCTACGCTGCTGGTCCGGGACATCAACACCGGAGTCATGATCACCCTGCTGGGCTCGTTCCTGATGGTTGCCTGCTCTGCTGGCGTGAACCAGGCTGCAGCCGTGCTGGACCGGGCTTCGACTCTGGTGGCACTCGACCGCGTAGGGATGCCGCAGAAGCTCATGGTGGCGGCGCGAGTCAAAGCTGTGATGTCGCCGCTTTTCCTGGTTGCTGGCATCTCCGCTGCTGCAGCTGCTGTCCTGGTACTGCCGCTGACGGGCGCTGTGCTGCTGACACAGCCCGTGGTGTTCCTGACCATTGGCGGCGTGTTCGCGGCCGGGTTCCTACTGGTCCGGCTGGCTGTCGCTGCAGGCACGGCGCAGATCGGCCAAGTGCTGGCCCGCCCTGAGCGCTACGCGAGCATGGACTCGTAACCCGACTGGGCCCCTCGCGAGGTGGCAGTTGATGCCAATGTTTCCGGCAAACATTGGCATTAAGTGCCAACTCGGCGGGGCTATTTGCAGCCGCAGGACTGTCTGATGATCAGCTCGGTGGGCAGGATCTGGTGTTGCGGTTCATCGCCGCGGCCCTTGCCTACCAGTGCCTGCACGGCGGCTTCGGCCATCGCTTTGACCGGCTGAGCAACAGTAGTCAGCGCGGGCCAGCAGTATTCGGCGTCCAGCGAGCCATCGAAGGACACGAGGGCAAGGTCCTCGGGCACACGAACACCTGCCTCATGCAGCGCCCGGAGGATGCCGATGGCTTGCATGTCATTGCTCGCGAAGATCGCGGTGGGGCGATTGGCCATGGCGAGGAAGCGTTTGCCTACCTCGTAGCCGCCCGGACGGCTAAAGGGACCGTGCAGCATAGGCCCGTCCGGCAGCCCGGCGTCGCGCAAGGTTGCCAGCCAGCCCACCTCGCGCCCATCCAGTTGGTTGCCGGTATTGGTTCCGATTGCCAGGCCAATATTCGTGTGCCCGTGACCAATGAGATGTTCCACGGCGGCACGCGCTCCGGCTTGGAGATCAACACCCACGCTGCTAAGTCCCGGCGGCGACCCTGCATTGTTCAGGAGCACGGACGGAATCTCCGAAGCCTCCAGTTCCGTGACATCGGGATCGAACACACAGCTGGCCAAAAATACACCGTCCACCTGGCGGGCGGCCAACGTGCGGATGTTCTTGCGTTCGCGCGTCAGGCTTCCGTCCGAGTTGGTGAGCACCATGCCGAAGCCCAGTTCCGCTGCGGCGTCTTCCACAGCGTGGGCCAGCTGCGTGAAAAACGGGTTGGTGTTGTCCGGAACCACCACACCAATGGTTTCGCTGGATCCCAGCTTCAGGGCCCGGGCGGCGGCGTTGGGCCGGTAACCGAGAACGCGGATGGCGTCGCGAACCTTGGCTTCCGTCGCCGGGGCAACGTTCTTGGGCCCGCCGTTCACCACATAACTCACGACGGCGGTACTCACCCCGGCGTACCGGGCCACGTCTTTGCGTGTAGCCGGGCCGCGCGAGGTTTGTACCGCCGAAGTTGTCATGAGGTAAATGCTAGCTACTCCACGGGAGCATCACCGAAGTCGCGGATGGGAAGGCGCTCCCCGCCACGAAGCGCAGACTCGTGGGCTACGATTCCCGGCAACGTGAACCGGGCCGCCACCCAGGCGTTTACCGGAGGAAGGCTGCGGTTATTCACGGCCGTGACGAAGTCGTCCACCAGGAACTGGTGGCTTCCTTCGTGCCCGTTGGGAGCTCCCAGGAACTCTTGGGGAAGCCTGGACTGGTCATGTACGGGAGCCAGCCCCGAGATGAAGGCATCCCGCAGCTCCGGCGCTACGTCCGCGAGGGAGGGATCGTCGGCGGACATGGTTGGTTTTGTCTCCACCTGTTCCGACACGTCGTGCACAGAAGACTTGTCCTGCCACACCGTGGTGGTTGCGAGTTGTTCGAAGCTGGCCTCGGTTCCAAAGAAGCGAAAACGTGATTCCCGGATGTGTGATGGGTACCCGACCCGGCGCATCTCATTGGTGCGCATCGCTCCGCCGTCGTTCATTTCAAACAGCGCCGTGGCGTTCGAGAAGTCGTTGGCGAACATGCTGACGTCCTTGTCGAAGACGCCATCGCCACGCTGGTCCTTCACGCCGATGCAGCTGACGCTGACCGCATGTCCGGGGACGGCTCCGAGGACGCCGCCGATTGCGTGAGTGGGGTAGAGCATGGGCGGGTAGCTGGCGGTTTCCTTCCACCGCTCTCCGCCGCTGTACTGGTATGCCTCATAGAAACCGAGATCCATGTCGTGGACGTAGTCGCCTTCGGTGTAGAAAATCCGGCCAAACTTGCCGGCCGCATGTTGCTGCCGGGCGAAGACGGTGGCTGGGTTGTAGTAGCTGGTCTCGCCCATAGCGTAGACCAACCCGGTCTCACGCACGGCCTCGATGATCCGTTCGATTTCCCCTTCGGAGATGGCCATGGGTACGGCTGAATAGACGTGCTTTCCGGCCCGCAGGGCACGCTCGACGAGTGGCCCGTGCGTCCACCGCTGCGTGAAGATGGCGACAGCATCGACGTCGGACTCCAACAGCTCCTCAAAGCTGCCCATCACGCCATCCAGTCCCCAGCGTTCCTGCGCAGCAGCAGCCCGTTCGGGAAGCTCGTCGATCGCATAGACCGCGCTCACGCCGGGGTGGAGCTTGAACAAGTGGGCGAATTGGCTGCCGAACTGCCCGGCACCCACAACACCGATCGAAAACGTCATTGTTTACCTTCCCTGGGGCTGCCGAAGCGGCCTCCGACTATGTCCTCACGTGATTTCCCGTTGAGTCTTGCATTGGGATCTACTCGAGTCAACAGAAGCAACAAAATTGAACATTTCACACCAAAAGATTGCGGATACTCTTGCGCTACCCGAATCTACTCGTGTAGATTTCCATCCAGTTGTTACTCACATCACAGTAAGGAAAGGGTCGACGATGACCACGCTAACCAAGCAACCGGATCCGGGGCTCTCCGCCAGGGCGCCGCGGAAGTCACGGAAGCGGGGAAAACCATCCGACGGGTTCCGTGGCATCGGAGACCTGAAGGTCGCACTCTTCTTCATCGCTCCGGCGATGGTCGGATTGATCCTCTTCTACCTCGTCCCGACCATCCGAGGCATTTACCTCAGCTTCACCGAGTACAGCATCCTGGGCGACCCGGAATGGATTGGTGCACGGAACTACGAACGCATAGCCAAGGATCCGCTGTTCTGGAACGCCTTGGGCGTCACGTCGGAATACGTGGTGATCAACATTGTCCTTCAGACGGCGTTGGCCCTGGGCCTTGCAATCCTGATGCACCGTGTCGCAAAATCAACCCTCATCCGCGGCGCGCTCCTGATGCCCTATCTGATGGCAAACGTCATCGCGGCTCTGCTGTGGTTCTGGATGCTTGACTACCAGATCGGCGTCATCAACCAGATCATCGAATGGACCGGACTGCCCCGGGTGGCCTTCTTCGGTAGCGAGCAATGGGCCATCCCCACCCAGGCACTCATCAATACATGGCGGCACATGGGCTACACAGCGCTCCTGATCTTCGCCGGACTCCAGGCCATCCCGAACAGCGTCTACGAGGCCGCCAGCATCGACGGTTCCAAGGCCGTAAGCACTTTCTGGCGGATCACCCTACCGTTGCTGCGACCGGTACTGGTCCTGGTCCTCGTAGTGACCGTAATCGGTTCCTTCCAGGTCTTCGACACCGTTGCCGTTACCACGGCCGGCGGACCCGTCAACGCGACCCGTGTGCTGCAGTTCTACATCTACCAGCGCGCCTTCAACGAACAGGATTTCGGCTATGGATCCGCCCTGGCTGTCATCCTCTTCCTCATTCTCGCCATCGTCGCTTTCATCCAGATGAAATTCCTCCGCGGCAACCAGTCGGACCTGGACTAAGGACACGCCATGACCACTCTTGCATCGCCCAAGAACGGCGGCCGCCGTCGCCCGCTCAGCCGGCCCTTCAACTGGCGCCGCACCATCGCCCTGACCCTCCTCGTCCTGGCCATCGCCGTGAGCATCCTGCCCTTCTACTGGGTGCTGCGCACAGCTCTGTCCTCCAACGGCTCCCTCGCCGCGAACTCCGCCAACCTGCTGCCGGCCGACTTCAACCTTGGCGCATTCAAGCGTGTCTTCGGCCTCCAGAGTGCGTCCGAAGCCATCGCAGAAGGCGGCTCGGGCGCTTCGATCAACTTCTGGCAGTACCTTTGGAACTCGCTGCTCTTCTCCGGCATCACTACAGCCTGCGCGGTGTTCTTCAGCTCAATGGCCGCCTATGCTTTCTCCCGGCTGCGGTGGAAAGGCCGCGACGCGGTCTTCTCCCTGTTCCTTGCCACCATGCTGGTCCCGCCGATCTTCACCGCTCTGCCCAACTTCCTGCTCATCAAGAACCTGGGCCTGCTGAATTCCATGCTCGGACTCGTGCTGCCTTACCTGTTCATGACCCCGTTCGCGATCTTCTTCATGCGCCAGTTCTTCCTGAACATGTCCAGGGAAGTTGAAGAAGCTGCAATGCTCGACGGCGCCAAGCACTGGCGGATCTTCTTCCAGATCATCATGCCCAACGCCGCTGCCCCGATCGCGACCTTGGCCCTGCTGACGTTCATGGGCCAGTGGAACGAATACTTCTGGCCCCTGCTCGTCGGCACCTCCGAGGAATCCCGGGTGCTCACAGTGGGACTGGGAGTCTTCAAATCCCAGTCCCCGCAAGGGGCACCGGACTGGTCCGGGCTCATGGCCGCAACGCTCGTGTCCGCCACGCCCGTGCTGATCCTCTTCGCCATCTTCGGCAAACGAATAGTCAACTCCATCGGCTTCAACGGCACAAAATAGCTTTCTCCCCCGCGGAAACCGGCATGTGCCGGCACGCACCCCATCCCGTCCTGAAAGGACCAACCATGATGAACAAGAAGGCGTTAGGCACCGTCGCCGTCGCAGCAGCTGCTGTCCTCGCACTGTCGGCCTGCTCGGGCGGAAGCTCCGGAGGGAGTTCCGGAGGAGACGCTGCCAAGGGCGAGATCAGTTACTGGCTCTGGGACGCCAATCAGCTCCCTGCCTACCAGCAGTGCGCCACTGACTTCACCAAGGCCAACCCGGACATCACCGTCAAGATCACCCAGACCGGTTGGGACGACTACTGGTCCAAGCTCACCAACGGCATGGCCTCCGGCACCGCACCGGACGTCTTTACGGACCACCTGTCCAAGTACCCCGACTTCCTCAAGACCAAGCAGCTGGTGGCCCTTGACGACAGCATCACGGAGGACAAGGTAGACCTTTCCCAGTACAACGAAGGCCTCGCAGACCTCTGGGTGGGCCAGGACGGCAAGCGCTACGGCCTGCCCAAGGACTGGGACACCGTCGCACTGTTCTACAACCAGAAGATGGCCACCGACGCCGGCATCACCCCTGAACAGATGGGCTCCCTGACCTGGAACCCGCAGGACGGCGGAACGTACGAGAAGGCAATCGCCCGACTCACCGTGGACAAGAACGGCAAACGCGGCGACGAGGCAGGCTTCGACAAGAACAATGTTGCCGTCTACGGATTGGGCCTGCCGGGCTCCGACGCCGAGAACGCCGGCCAGACACAGTGGAGCTACCTGTCCGCCACCACCGGCTGGACCACCACAGACAAGAACCCCTGGGGCACCCATTTCAACTACGACGACAAAAAACTCCAGGACACCATCGACTGGTGGGCCTCGCTCGCCGTGAAGGGCTACATGCCCAAACTTGAAACCACCGTTGGCGCCAACGCTGCCGACAGCTTCGGCGCAGGCAAGGCCGCCATCAACAGCAATGGTTCCTGGATGATCGGCCAATACACCGGCTACAAGGGCATCAACGTCGGCATCGCCCCCACACCTCAGGGCCCCGAAGGCAAGCGCGCCTCCATGTTCAATGGCCTGGCCGATTCCGTTTGGGCCGGCACCAAGAAGAAGGACGCCGCCATCAAGTGGGTCGAATACCTCGGCTCCGCCGCCTGCCAAGATGTCGTGGCTTCCAAGGCCGTCGTGTTCCCGGCCATCACCACCTCCTCCGAGAAGGCCGCAGACGCCTTCAAGGCCAAGAACGTAGACGTCAGCGCCTTCACCCAGCATGTGAAGGACAAGACCACTTTCATGCTCCCGATCACGGACAACGCCGCCAAGGTTTCGGGAATCATGAAGCCGGCCATGGACGCGGTAATCGCTGGCAAGTCCCCGGCCAGTTCCCTGACGGCCGCCAACGAACAGGTCAATGCCCTCTTCGCGAAGTAAACCAAGCCGTTGCGGGGCCCGCTCTGCGCGCTAATTCCTTCGCGAAGCACGCAGAGCGGGCCCCACAACACCCCACACGACTCGATTTGAAAGTGACTCCATACATGCACCCGCTCCATCTCCGTTCCGCAGGTACCAGCTTGGTGATCAGCACCCACCGTGGAGAGGCTGAGATAACGCACTGGGGAGCCGATCTGGGTGACACCTTGCCGGACCTGTCCATCCTCAACGAGCCCATCCCGCCGTCGTCCATCGATGCGAACGTCCCCGCAGGGCTCGTCCCCCAGGCTTCGTCGTCATGGCAGGGGCGGCCGGGTTTTCGCGGCCACCGCTTCACAGATGGCGTACCCGGCTTTGACTTCTCGGTACGCCTTCGCGTGGTGAGCGCGACGGCGGACGCCAACTCCGCGGTAATCGTCCAAGCGGATCCCGACGCCGGCATCACGGTGACCAGCAACCTCACCTTGCACCCGGGCGGGCTTCTCGAACTGCGGCACACGGCAACGAACGACGGCACGTCGCCTTTCCAGGTGGATGAGTTGGCGACAATGCTCCCGGTGGCACCTGACGCCGTCGAACTTCTGGACCTGACCGGCCGCTGGTGCCGTGAGCGGCACCCACAACGGCGCACCATCCAACAGGGAACCTGGGTCCGCACAGGCCGGCACGGACGGACTGGACATGACTCCTCGCTCCTGCTTGCGGCCGGAACAGCCGGCTTCGGAAACCGGCACGGCAAGGTGTGGGCTACACACTTGGCATGGAGCGGGAACCACGAGCAGTTTGCGGACAACGTTGCCGATGGCCGCACCATGATGGGCGGTTCGGAACTGCTGGGGCCGGCCGAAGTAGTCCTGCAGCCCGGCGAAAGCTACACGACTCCCGCAATGTTTGCGGCTTACTCAGACCGGGGACTGGACGGGATCTCCGAGGCCTTCTACGCGTGGTTCCGTTCACGGCCGCACCATGTGAGCAAGCGGCGCCCAGTCGTCCTCAACACCTGGGAAGCGGTGTACTTCGACCACAAACTGGACACCTTGATCGAGCTGGCCGAGTCAGCTGCGGACCTCGGGGTTGAGCGTTTCGTGCTCGACGACGGTTGGTTCCGCGGGCGCCGCGACGACCACGCCGGGTTGGGCGACTGGTATGTGGACGAGACCGTTTGGCCTGGCGGACTGACGCCGTTGATTGACGCCGTGACCAGCCGCGGTATGGAGTTTGGTCTGTGGGTTGAACCGGAAATGGTCAACCTGGACTCCGACGTCGCCAGAGCTCATCCGGAATGGGTTGTGGGCCCCTCAGCAGTTTCCTATAAGGACGGCGGCCGTCTGCCCCTTGGGTGGCGGCAGCAGCACGTGATCGACCTCGTGAACCCCGACGCATGGCAGTACATCTACGATCGCATTGACGCGCTGCTGCGTGAGAACGACATCAGCTACCTCAAGTGGGACCAGAACCGCGACTTGCTGGAGCACGGACACGCGGGCCGGGCTTCGGTGCACGAGCAAACCCTGGCCGCATACCGGCTGTTCGATGCGCTCCATGCAGCCCACCCAGGGGTTGAGATCGAAAGCTGCTCCTCCGGTGGCGCCCGCGTGGACCTTGGGATCCTGGAATGGACCGACCGGATCTGGGCTTCAGACTGCAACGACGCCTTGGAACGGCAAACCATCCAACGATGGACCGGAATGGTGGTCCCGCCGGAACTGGTGGGCGGGCACATCGGCCCCACCACGTCGCACACCACCGGGCGGACGCATGACCTCTCATTCCGCGCTATCACGGCGTTGTTTGGACACTTCGGCATGGAGTGGGACGTCCGCACTGTGCAGGGTGCGGAGCGCGAGGAGCTCAAGCGCTTCATCGGGCTCTACAAGGAACACCGAGGCCTCATCCACAGTGGAGGGATGGTTCGCGCCGATGTGCCGGACGAGTCGCTGATGGTGCACGGCGTGGTGGCTGACGCTCCAACGTCCGGTGCCACGGCCGCTCTTTTCGCCGTGGTGAAGACCCGGACAGGCTTTAGCGAACTGCCCGGACGGGTGACCATTCCGGGGTTGGATCCGTCCCGGACGTACCGGGTGGAGGCGATCTTCCCTGCAGCGGGGGACGCCGACTACGGGCACACGTTCACTGAGGCAAAGCCGGCGCCGTGGGTGGCGTCCGGGGCTGAAGCGACGGGACGGTTCCTGGGCGAGGTGGGCCTTCCGATGCCGGTCCTGAACCCGGAGCACGCCATCCTGCTGCGGTTCACTGCCCTCTGACGCTCGGTCACATCCCTCGGTTTTCAGGGGAACCCTCGCTCACATCCCTCGTGCTTCAAACAAACGCTCGCTCACGGTTAACACAAAGAAGCCGCCCTGGTTCACAACCAGGGCGGCTTTTTCGTTGCTGTTTAGCGTGAGCGCTGGCGGAGGCGCTGCATGTCCAGGATCACCACGGCGCGGGCTTCCAGACGGAGCCAGCCGCGCTGAACGAACTCGGCGAGTGCCTTGTTCACGGTTTCGCGGGAAGCGCCCACCAGCTGGGCAAGTTCTTCCTGGGTGAGCTCGTGGGCAACCAGGACGCCGTCGGTGGCGGGGCGGCCAAAGCGGTCTGCCAGGTCCAGGAGGGCCTTGGCTACGCGGCCCGGGACGTCCGAGAAGACGAGGTCGGAAAGGGAGTCATTGGTGCGGCGAAGGCGGCGGGCCAAAGCCTGCAGCAGCTGTGCGGACACCTCGGGGCGCGTGCGGAGCAAGGCGTTGAGGCTCTCGTTCTTGAGACCGGCCAGGCGGGTTTCCGAGACGGCGGTGGCCGTTGCTGTACGCGGGCTGGGGTCGAACAACGCCATTTCGCCGAAGAGCTCACCCGGGCCGAGGATGGCCAGGAGCGACTCGCGGCCATCGGGGGACGTGCGGCCGAGCTTTACCTTGCCGGAAACGATGAAGTAGAGCTGGTCACCCTGGTCGCCTTCGCGGAACACCGAAGCTCCACGTGAAAGGTCCACCTCGGTGAGCTCGTCCGTCAGCAAGCGGAATGCGTCGTCGTCAAGGGTGGCGAAGAGGGGTGCGCGGCGCAATACCTCGATGTCCATGAAATCTCCTGAATATAAGTTTCGGTCGTGGCGCTCAGGCCATTGTTTCAGAATTTTTAAGCTTCTGTGACGTACTTGGCACGTGAAACGCTGAAATGGCGCGGGTTTCGGGGCATCCAGCCCCTCCTGACGCCCCTTAACGGGGGTAGAAGCGGCCCATACCGTGACCGGACTAACGGTTGGTTGTCAGGGTGGCCACCTAGAATTGGCGCTAACCCGGCTATGAGGAGCATTGGTGTTTGGCTTGACGATATTGGATTTGGCATTGATCTTGATGCTGCTGTCCTACCTGATCTATGGTCTGCGGAACGGCTTCATGGTCACGCTGGGTGGAATCGCGGGGTTCGTCGTCGGCGCCATTGCGGCCTTCATGGCAGTTCCACTCGTCAGCGGCTGGGTGACCGACAGCGGTTGGAGGCTGACCGCCACGGTGGGTGCCGCCGTCGTGCTTATCGCTTTGGGGCACGGGCTCGGCACCATGATCGGGCGTAAAGTCCGCCACGCTGTGCGGATCAAGCCGTTGCATGCTGTGGACCGATTGATCGGTGGCGTGGTGAGCGTTGTCGTGGCGGCGCTGGTGATGTCCATGCTCGCGTTCAGCATCAGTTCTCTCGGCGTGCCGTTCGTTTCGCAGCAATTGGCCGAGTCCCGTGTCATTCGTTACATCGACAATGTGACTCCTACGCCCGTCAAGAGCACCATGGCACAGCTGCGGTCCACGGTGATCGGCGACGGAATTCCCAAGCTCATTGAGGGCGTTGGCCCCGTCACACCGGTGCCCGTTCCCAACGAGTCAACCGACACTCCAGCCCTCAACCAGGCCGCCGATTCTGTCCTCAAGATCGCCGGCACCGCATTCGAATGCGGGCAGAACCAGACCGGTTCCGGATTCGTGGTCTCGCCCGGGCGCGTCGTCACCAATGCGCATGTTGTGGCGGGCGTGTCGCAGCCGGTTGTGGAAGTTCCCGACGGCGGTGCGTTGCCGGGTCGGGTGGTGTACTTCGACTCCCAGCGGGACATCGCCGTCCTGGCCGTGGATGGTCTTCAATCCGACCCGCTGCCATTGAGTGCCGATTTGGCGGCGGGCAGTCCCGCCGCTTTTGCGGGGTACCCGCACGGCGGTCCGTTCCAATCCAAGCCGGCTACGGTACAAGGCATTTCAACCATTCTGGTTCCCGATATTTACGGCAACAATCCTTCGCCGGAGCTGGTCTACAGGCTGGCGGGCGACGTCCAGCCGGGTAACTCAGGTGGTCCCCTGCTGACTATGCAGGGGCAGGTGGCCGGGCTGATCTTCGCCAAGACCACCACAGATGCCGCCCTCGGCTTCGCCCTCACCATGCAGGACCTGGAACCGGTGGCCGCGCAGGCTCCCGGCCTCAGCGACCCCGTCTCGGCAGGTCAGTGCACCCGTAAGTAGCGTTCCCGCATCGTGGGTGTTTTCGGATGCCCAGCGCTCACTGAGCGGGCACAGTTCCCGCACACTCCCGCACCGCTATAGATTGGGAGCCATGACTGAAGCCACTCCCGCCGCCGAAGCCGGTCGCGGCACCATCCTTGTGATCAACGGCCCCAACCTGAACCTCCTGGGCACCCGAGAGCCGGAGAAGTACGGAACGTCCACGCTGGCGGATGTGGAGCGACTGGCGATGACTGCGGCCGCGGCCCATGGCTTCACAGTTGATTGCGTGCAGTCGAACCATGAGGGTGACCTCCTGGACGCCATCCACGCTGCGCGAGGTAGCGCCGTCGGGATCGTGATCAACGCCGGGGCCTTCACGCATACTTCCGTGGCCCTTCGTGACGCCTTGGCCGCAGTGCAGCTACCCGCCGTCGAAGTTCACATCACCAACGTGCACCAACGTGAGGAGTTCCGCCACCACTCGTACCTCTCGGGTGTGTGCAACGCGATCATCGTTGGCGCAGGTGTGCTCGGCTACAAGCTGGCCATCGAGTACCTGGCAGACGCGGTCTAACAAAGAGGGATGTGAGCGAGCGTTCCACCCAAGCGCGAGGGATGTGAGCGAGCGTTGCACTCAAGCGCGAGGGATGTGAGAGATCGTCTTAGCGCTCCCGCTGGGGCTCCCCTGCCACGGTGCGGGCGGCTTCAACCTCGAGCATCAGGATTCCGCCCTCGTCCACCAGTTTCGCCTGGTACACATGAGCCTTCCGTTTGTAGCTCAGGTAAGCGATGCAGCCGTTGGCGTTGGCCATCTTTTCGAGCATGATTTCCGAGCCCGGTACCAGGAGCTGACCAAGCTTGAGGCCAACGGTATTTTCCTGGCCAACTTCGTCACCGAGTGCTGAGGTATCCCGCAGGGCGATGGCTTCGGCGGCGGTGACCCAGCGGCCCCACACCCCTTTACTACCAAGGATGGTGGGTTGCTGGTTCACGGGGACGGTGGCAGCGAAGTATCGGGTGTTGAAACGCGCATGCGCGAAGTCCGGGCTGAGCCAGTTCACCAGTGGCTTCAGGAGGTCCGTGCGGAGGGAGAGCCCGCGCTTGGAGAGCATCTCTGTGAAGGACTTCTCCTGGGCGGCCACAGCCTCCCGGGCGCGCATCCAGTCGACGGTGGAGTTCGCCTCGACCGTAGAGGAAGCATCAGGGCCTGCGAGCAGGACGCCTGTTTCTTCGAAGAGTTCGCGGATGGCGCCCACAACGTGACGGCGGGCGAGCCCGACGTCGTCCGTTCCCATCTGCTCAGCCCAATGCTGAGGTGAGGGGCCCAACCAACCCACGGGGTCGTCGTCGGACGGATCCAGGGATCCGCCCGGGAACGCGACAACGCCCAACGGCGAGGCTCCCGGCCTGTACCCAAGCCAGGTTTCCAAGCCGGTGGGCGAGTCGCGCAACAGCACGACGGAGGAGGCGTAGCGGGCGGCCCTTGGGGTCCGTTCGCCAAGCTCAAGCCAGTTTCGTGCTGCCCCTTCGAGTTCCGGGGGCAGTACGAACAGACGGCGGGCAAGCTGCGGCAATTGGGTGAACCGGTTCCTTAGCTGAATTCAGCAATGAGCTCGACTTCTACAGGAGAGTCGAGCGGCAGGACAGAAACGCCGACGGCGGAGCGTGCGTGCTTGCCTGCGTCACCAAATACCTGGCCGAGGAGTTCGGACGCACCGTTGATCACGCCGGGCTGGCCGGTGAAGGTGGGCTCTGAGGACACGAAGCCCACCACCTTGACTATGCGGGTGACGCGGTCCAGATCGCCGATGACGCTCTTGACTGCAGCGAGGGCGTTGATGGCGCAGAGGGCTGCGTAGCGCTTGGCGTCCTCCGGATCTACGGTGGGTTCATCGGACGCGCCCAACTCGCCGAGGGAAACCTTGCCCGTAGCTTCGAGTTTGCCGTTAATAAAGGGCAGCTGTCCTGACGTGTAAACGTAGTTGCCGGAGACGATTGCCGGCACGTAGTCGGCTACGGGTGCGGCGACCTCCGGAAGAGTGAGTCCGAGCTCGGCCAGACGCTGCTCAACAGCAGATGTGGGGGCGCCGGATTCCGCGGCAGACGTGGTTTCTGCGGGGGTTGTCATGATTACTGCTTCTCCCTCTTCAGGTATGCAACAAGGCCTTTGCCATCGGGGCCACCGACGACCTGGACGAGCTCCCAGCCGTCCTCGCCCCACTGGTCCAGGATCTGCTTCGTAGCGTGAATAATGAGCGGAATCGTGGCGTACTCCCATTTGGTCATGACAGAAAGCCTAGCCCTTGCCGGTAAAGTGGAAAACATGGTGACTCGCAAGAACCCACTATTCGACACTGCCACCACCCTCGGAAAGATTCTAGGCTTCCTTGGTGTGAGCGCGATTTGTGGCGTCCTGGTGGCGGGCCTTTTGGTCCCCGCAGCCGCCGTTTCCGGCAGTGCCGCAAGTGGTTCAATCCAGTTCTTTGACACTCTTCCGGCCGAACTGCAGGTGGATCCGCCCGCCCAGAACACCACGATTCTGGCCAAGGACGGTTCGCCGATCGCATCGATCTACGCAGAGAACCGGACCAAGGTTCCGCTGGATCAAATGAGCCCGTTCATCAAGGACGCTGTCATCGCTATCGAGGACAGCCGTTTTTATGAGCACGGCGGCATTGACACCACCGGCATCATGCGAGCCATCGTCAGCACCGCCCGCGGCAACAAGCAGGGCGCGTCCACCATCACGCAGCAGTACGTGAACAACGTCATCAACGAATCCCTCGTCGCGGCTGACCGGGAAGAGGACGTCAAGCTCAACGGTGGCGGCAAGGGCGTCGGCGACAAGCTCCGTGAAATGAAGCTCGCCATCGCGCTGGAGAAGAAGTTCTCCAAGGAGCAGATCCTTGAGGGCTACCTCAACATCGTGTTCTTCAACCGTGACGCCTACGGCATCGAAGCTGCGTCCAAGTTCTTCTTCAGTGTCTCTGCCAAAGACCTGACGCTTCCTCAAGCCGCCCTTTTGGCCGGCTTGGTCAACAGCCCGTCGGCCTTCGATCCCATCGCTAATCCGGAAAACGCCCAGAAGCGCCGCGACCTTGTGCTGAATTCCATGGTCAACCAGGGCAAGATCACGCAGGCCCAGTACCAAGAGGCTATCGCTACCCCTGTCACCACCAAGGTCACCCCGGCCCGCCAGGGTTGCGCTTATGCCACCATGGCGCCGTACTTCTGTGACTATGTGTTGCACTTGCTGCTGAACAACCCGGCCTACGGTGACACCCCGGATGATCGCGAAAAGCGGGTCATGCGTGGCGGCCTCACCATCCAGACCACTCTCGATCCGACTGCACAGACCGTCGCGCAGCAGCAGGTGGACGCAACGGCTGGCGCCAACCCGGACAAGTGGGGCGCATCGATCGTCTCCGTCCAGCCGGGCACCGGCCAGATCGTGAGCATGGCCCAGAACACTGTTTGGCTGCCTCAAGAGGGCAAGTTCGATCAGACGCAGAACTTCAACGTGGACGTTTTGGACGCCAACGGCAATGACCTCAACGGCATTGGTGGATTCCAGCCTGGTTCCACAATGAAGCCCTTCACCTTCGCCCAGTGGCTGAACGAGGGCAAGTCGATGAACCAAAACGTCAACGCTTCCCGCCGGACCTATCAGCAGAATTTCCCTTGGCGGAACACGTGCCCCACCCCGGTCAACGGTTTCTACGACAAGAGCGTGCCTGGCAGTTTCGACCTCCAGAACTCTGACGAAGGCTACTACCGGAACATGACCGTTCTCTACGGCCTCCAGAACTCCATCAACACTGCGACTTTTGCTTCCGCAGCCCAGGTGGATCTCTGTGGAATTCAGGGAATAGTCGACGCCACAGGCATTCACGGCGGTCTCCCTGCCCGGGACGACACCGGCAAGGTCACCGATCCAAACCCCAAGGTCACAATGACCACGTTGTCCAACCTGATCGGCGCTACGCAGACCGCACCGCTGACCATGGCTGCTTCGTTTGCCAGCTTCGCGGCTGACGGTAAATACTGCGAACCGATCGCTATCACTTCGGTGAAGGATCAGTCCGGAGCCGAGCTTCCCGCGCAATCTTCCAGCTGCCGTGACGCTGTAAAGCCTGAAGTAGCCCGCGGCGTTGCGTACGCCATGGGTAAGGTGCTCGACGAGGGTTCAGGTTCCTTGATCCGCCCGGCTCTTAACTCCAAGAACTTCCCGGTGGCTGCCAAGACCGGTACCAACGACTCCAACGGTTCCACCTGGGTTGTCGGCTACACTAGCGGCTTGGCGACTGCGTCTTGGTTCGGTGACCCCTTGGGTGACCAGCTTCGTCCGGGCCGCAACCTCACGGTCAACGGCAAGTTCTACCCCGCAATCGACGGCTACATGATCGCAGGCCCGCAGTTCACCAACTACATGCTGGCGGTTGCACCCGCTTACGGAACCAACCCGTTCCAGCAGCCGCCGTCGAACTTGCTCGGTGCAGCGACGCCTCAGCCGCGGAACAACGCCCCGTCCAACAACACGCCGTCCACCGCGCCCAACCCGCCGTCCAACGGGAACGGGAACAACGGCAACGGTAACAACGGCAACGGCAATAAGGACTAAGCATGTCCTTCAGCGATTCACTGGCAAACCGCGTCCGCACTGTCGGGCGCGGTTTCGCCGTCACTGCTGCCGTCGGTGCCGCAGCAGGCGCAGCAGCCGCCGCCTACGGTTGGTGGGAGAAGGACCAGTTTGAGGTCCGCCACGAAACCCTGCCCATCCTCCCGGCCGGTTCAGCCCCACTCCGTGTCCTGCACCTGAGCGACATCCATTTCGTGCCGGGCCAGGACAAAAAAGCACAATGGCTGCAGTCGCTGGCGGACCTCAAGCCTGACCTAGTGGTCAACACGGGCGACAACCTCAGTCACGCCAAGGCCGTCGATCCCCTGATCAACGCCCTGCGGCCCCTGCTGGAGTTCCCGGGCGTTTTCGTTCCGGGCTCCAACGATTACTACGCCCCGCGTATCAAAAACCCTGTGGGCTACTTCCGTGGTCCTTCCCGGATGCGCACCGATCCCATTGCCTTGGACTGGCCGAAGCTCCGCTCGGCCTTCGGCATGGGAGGCTGGATCGACCTCACCAATCGTGCCCAGTCAGTGGTGCTGAACGGGCTGCGCTTCGACTTCTCCGGAGTCGATGACCCCCACCTGAACCGCGAACGATATGCCGGCTGGCCCCGCGGAACGGTCAACCAGGATGCCCGTCCGCACCTGAAGGTGGCCGTCATTCACGCTCCTTACCAGCGAGTGCTTGACCACTTCACGGAGGCCGCGGCGGACCTGATCCTGGCCGGCCACACACACGGCGGCCAGATCTGCATCCCCGGTTACGGTGCGCTCGTCGCCAACTGCGACCTCCCCAATTGGCGTGCCAAAGGCCTCCACGATTGGGAAAGCGATAGCTTTACGGCGCCGGTGAACGTCTCCGGCGGCATTGGCACGTCCCGCTTCGCACCTGTCCGCATCGCGTGCCGCCCGGAAGCAGTGCTGCTGACGCTCACGTCCCGCAGCTAAAGTCCGAGGGATCATTACGATCCCCAATAACTGGGTCAAACATTTCACCTTCATTGCGTGGTCCTGTGAAACGAATCATGCCATGGCATAGGGTAGTTGCTACGGGAAACTACCTCCGCACCATCTGAAGATCCAGCTGTTGAGAAGCGGGCATGTCCAAGCAAACGTCATTCTTCACCTCCGTCGGCCGCCTGTACCCTCACGTGCGGCCCATCCTCCCCCGACTATTCATGGGCCTGATCTGCGCCCTGTTGGCCAGCATCGTTGCGCTGACCATCCCGCAAGTCCTGCGGGTTCTTGTCAACAACTCCCTCCAGCCCGGCGGTTCCACGGACGCCGTCTGGATTGCCGCCGTCGTAATTCTTGCTCTGGGTATTGCTGAAGCGGGGCTGGTGGCTTTGCGCCGGCAGTTCGTCATCAACCCCGCAACCACTGTCGAGACCCGGATGCGGGTGACTCTTTACGGCCACCTGCAGCAGCTCACTGTTGCTTTCCACGACCGTTGGGGTTCCGGCCAGCTGCTCTCACGCGCCATGACGGACCTGAGTTTCCTGCGTCGCTGGATGGCTTTCGGCGCGATCATGCTGGTGGTCACCACGCTGACTGTGATCATCGGCGTCGGAGTGATGTTCTCCATGAGCTGGCAGCTGGCACTCATCTTCCTTGCAGCGGCCGTTCCGATCATGATCAATTCGTTCCGCTTCCGCCGCCGCTTCAGTTTGGTCACCCGCCTTAGCCAGGACCAAGCCGGCGACCTCGCCACCACCGTGGAGGAATCCGTCCACGGCATCCGGGTCCTGAAAGCTTTCGGGCGGAGCCGCGAAGCGCTGGAGAACTTCAACGGCCAGGCAGAAGAACTGCGTCAGACCGAGATCGCCAAGGCTAAGCAGCAGGCCGGCTTCACACTGGTGGTTACGCTGCTTCCGGAGTTGGCGCTGGGCTTCGGGTTGGTGGTGGGCATCATGCTCGCCGCGAGTGGAGAGCTCAGCATTGGTGCTTTGGTGGCGTTCTTCGCAACAGCTGCCGTGGTGGCCACGCCGGTGGAATTCTCCGGCATGCTGCTGGCCATGGCTCTGACCGCCAAGACCGCCTTGGACCGTCACTTCGAGGTGATGGACACGGAAAACACCATCACCTCGCCGGATCGGGCTGCGGTTCCGGAAACCGTGAAGGGCGCATTGCGCTTTGAGCACGCAGGTTTCGGATTCGACGACGGCGGCACCCTCCTGCACGACGTCACCCTGGATGTCCGCCCAGGCGAGACCATGGCCCTTGTGGGCATCACGGGTAGCGGCAAGAGCGCCCTCCTCCAACTGGTCCCCCGCCTCTATGACGTCACCGAGGGCGCCGTGACGATTGACGGCGTGGACGTCCGCGACTACGACATCGACGAGCTGCGAAAGATCGTTGCCGTGGCGTTCGAGGACACCACGCTGTTCTCCAGTTCGGTCCGGGACAACGTCCTCCTGGGCGCTCCGGAGCCGAGCGCTGCCGCCTTGGACGAGGCCTTGGACGTGGCACAGGCGCAGTTCGCCTACTCATTGCCGGACGGCCTGGACACACTGATCGGCGAGGAAGGGCTGAGCCTGTCCGGAGGCCAGCGGCAACGTATCGCCCTGGCCCGCGCGATCGCCGCGAAGCCCAAGGTTCTGGTCCTTGACGATCCCCTGTCTGCCCTGGATGTGAATACCGAGGAACGTGTGGAGGCCAGGTTGCGAGAGGTCCTGCGCGAGACCACCACCTTAATCGTCGCGCACCGCCCCTCCACTGTGGCCTTGGCGGACCGGGTGGCGTTGCTCGAAAACGGGACCATCACCGCCGTCGGGACCCATACGGAACTGTTGGCCGAGAACGATCACTACCGCTACGTCATCGCCAGCCTGGACGCCGGCCCGAAGGACCTGGACACCGAACTGGACGAGCTCGAAGAAGCAGAGGAGGTCCGCCGGTGAGTGCCGCAACGTTTGGAACCGCCAACGAGGACAACACACTCCTCACCAAAGCAGACAGCAAAGCCGTACGACGCCGGTCGCTCACCTTGCTTGCCTCGCTCATCCGCCCTGTACGCTTGCGTTTCTGGCTGACGATCGTGATGGTGGTGGTCTCGCAGCTCACCCGCGTCGCCGGACCTGCACTGATCGCCTTTGGCATCGATAACGCCCTTCCTGCACTGCAGTCGGGCGACAACGGGCCGTTGGTGCTGGCTGGTTCTCTCTACTTGGCGGCTGCGATCGCCACGGCTGGAATGACTGCGCTGTACGTGACCTCGACTGCCCGACTCAGCCAGGCCATGCTGCTGGATCTGCGGCTGCGGGTCTTCCGGCACACCCAGCGGTTGAGCCTTGAGTTCCACGAGAAGTACACCTCTGGTCGCATCATTGCCCGGCAGACCTCGGACCTTGAGGCGCTGCGTGAACTGTTGGATTCCGGGGTGAGTTCCCTGGCGTCGGGCATGCTGTTCATGGTGTTCACCGCTGTGACTGTTTTTGCTTTGGATTGGCAAAGCGGACTGATTGTCCTCGCGGCCGGCGTGCCCATGTTCTTCCTTGCCCGTTGGTACCAGAAGCACTCGCAGATCGCGTTCCGTGAGTCGCGTGTGGTGTCTGCCCGGCTGATCGTCCACTTCGTGGAAACGATGACCGGTATCCGTGCCGTGAAGGCGTTCCGCAAGGAGCGCGAAAACGCATCCCGGTACGGCGAGCTGGCCGAGGACTACCGCAAGAACACTGTCCGCTCCATCAACTTGAACGGCATCTTCCAGCCGGGCTTGGTGCTGATCGGCAATGTTTGTGTGGCTGTGGTCCTGCTGTTTGGCGGCTTCCGGGTTCTGAGTGGCGACCTGGCTGTTGGTGTCCTGCTGGCACTGATCCTATCTACCAAGCGTTTCTTCCAGCCCGTGGACCAAATGGCTATGTTCTACAACTCCTTCCAGAGTGCACAGGCTGCCTTGGAAAAGGTGTCCGGGCTCCTCGAAGAAGTGCCAACGGTCCGACCGCCCAAGAACCCGGTAAGCCTAAAGAGCTCACGGGGCGAGATTGACTTCAAGGACGTTGAGTTTGGCTACAGCGACGGCAAGGTTGTAGTCCCAAAGCTTGACCTTCACATTCCGGCTGGCCAGACGGTTGCCCTGGTGGGCCAGACGGGTGCGGGAAAGTCGACGTTGGCCAAGCTCGTGGCACGCTTCTACGACGTAACGTCAGGCGCCATCACCCTGGATGGCGTCGATCTTCGTGACCTGCCCACCACAGACCTTCGTCGGGCTGTGGTGATGGTGACGCAGGAGGCGTTCCTGTTCAGCGGCTCCGTGGCGGACAACATAGCGCTGGGCCGGCCTGAAGCGTCCCGTCAAGAGATCGAAGCTGCTGCTGTTGCTGTGGGTGCCCACGAGTTCATCTCCAGCTTGCCCGAAGGATACGACACCGACGTCAACAAGCGGGGTGGGCGCGTGTCCTCCGGTCAGCGCCAACTGATCGGTTTCGCCCGCGCTTTCCTGGCCGCACCTGCCGTGCTGATACTGGATGAGGCGACGTCCTCCCTGGACATCCCTTCTGAGCGCATGGTCCAACAGGGGCTAGCCCATCTCTTGGAGGGAGTGGCTGGTGGCAGGGGGGCCCGCACGGCCATCATCATCGCCCACCGCCTCTCAACGGTGGAGACGGCTGACAGGGTTCTGGTGGTCCACGACGGCCGCATTGTGGAGGACGGGACACCGGCCGAGTTGATCAGCGGTGGCGGACGGTTTGCCCAGCTTCATGGGGCCTGGCGCGACTCATTGGTGTAGCTTCTCTTGGCCGGCCGCTGTGAGGAGCGACACCACCCCCTCGATTTCGCATCACGCATCGATTCAGCTATCCTTGAACAGTTGCTTTCGCAGCGGATCGGGATGTAGCGCAGCTTGGTAGCGCGCTTCGTTCGGGACGAAGAGGTCGCAGGTTCAAATCCTGTCATCCCGACCAGAGTCGCTTTATTCGAACCATGGTTTGAATAGATCGACTTTAGTTTGAACAACAGAGATGGCGTCGAGAAATCGGCGCCATTTTTGGTATCCCGGAATTGCCGGGCAAGTCCGCCTGAATCGCCCAAAAACGGCCCTGTTAGGGACGATTCGGACGATCCTGGAACAGATACCGCCTGTGGCGTTTTGGACGCCCGGAAGGCCGTCCGGGCGGCAAAGATGTCGTCAAAGGGTTCGTTGAGATCCGCGCCAACCGCGCCGTCTTGATAGACAAAGAATCGCATGAAAAAGGATTCGTTGAGGAGCCTCCGAACCTTGTCCGTCCCCTTCTCGTAGTACGCCTTCGGGTCCGGAATCTGATCAAGGGCCTTGGTCAGCAGCTGGCCACCTACGGCAATCTCTTCACCGATGTTGGCGAGACTATCTTCAATACGAGAACGCTGTACACGCAGCTCGTGCATCTTCTCGCGAACCTTCGACGCAGGCAGGATGCCGTCAGCGGCAACGTCGACGAGGCGACTCTCCTTGGCTTCGACTTCCTTCAGTTGATTGGTGTACCTCGCATACATCTCCTTGATGTCCTTCTGCTCACCCAGGAGGGCATCTTCCAGTCGCCTGCGCACATCTTGTTTGAAGTCCTCGTCGAGAACGAGCTGGCTGTAAGAGTCCGCCACGCTGTCCTCGACCAGATAAGCCGGCAGATACGGAAGGCCGCACTTGCCCTCCTGTCGAGCTCGGCAAAAGAAGTATTCGTGAATGGTGCCGCCTCTCCCCTTCGCCTCCGTGTAGATAACGCGGCTCTGTCGGCCGAGCTTGAAGCACTTGCCGCAGTAGAGCATGCCCTTGAGGAAGTGGTTGTGGATACGGTCACGCGAGCCCGCACCACTCCGGGAGCTCAAAATCTCTTGCACTTGATCGAACAGGTCTTGGCCAATGATTGGCTCATGCCGTCCGGGATAGGCATCGCCCTTGTAGACGACGTACCCGACGCAATAGGGGTCCTTCAGCATCTGATGCAGCTTGCTGGCTGAGACGGGCCCTTCGGGGAATCGTGCGGTCTGGCGATTAGTTAAGCCGAGATCCGCCATCGTCGCTTCCAGCTGCTCGATCGAATATCGCCCCGTGGCATACAGCTCGAAGGCCCTGAGGACGAGCGGTGCCCTGACCTCGTCGAGCCCAACGCTGTTGATCATGCGCCCGTCGATGTCCTTGCGGATGTTGAGATACCCGAGCCGAGCCTTGCCCAACGTGCCGCCGTTGACGGCTTTGTTTCGCATCTTGATGCGAATGTCCTCACCGCTCAGTTGGTTCTGCACTTGGTTCATGATGTCGGTGACAGCTTCCATTGCTTCGGCGTAGGTACCCTCACCAAAGTCTTCCCGAGCAGATAGCAAGCGTACGCCGAGCTTATCGAGATGACGCCGCGTGATAGCCGCATCGATGAAATTACAGAAGGCGCGCGATCGCGCGTAGACGATCACGTAATCGACGTCGCGGTTTTTTTGCAGGAACCCGAGAAGGGCTTGAAACACCGGTCGCTTCTCGATGGTCTGAGCTGATACGCCCGGCTCGACGAATTCCTCGATGATGTCCGCGTTGACAGCTTCGGCCTTCTGTTCGCAGATGTCACGCTGCGTGGCGATGGAATTGCCATCCTTATCGATATCAATGGCAGTCTGTGTTTGCTTCTTACTTGAGACGCGCAGATACAGAACTGCCTTACGCGGTCTCAGTGCTTCGACTTCTTCAATCGTCATCGTCAAACTCCTTGTATTTGGGTGCGGCGCTTCATGCGGTACTGCCATGAACGGGAGAACGGTGTGCTTTGCGGCGTGCAGCGTGGAGCAGGTCCGACGATGCCCGTCTGAAGCAGGCGTACGGTCATCGCAGCTTCGGAAACCTGGAAGTAGGCTGCGAGATCAGCCGTACGCTGCATACCGCCGTAGTATGCGCGCTTCAATAGCTTCTTGGGAACCAGCAGGCAGCCAGCAAAGTAATCTGCAGCTTGCTCGGCCTGTTCGGCTGGGGTGGCGTCACGACTGCCGATGTAGAGAGCGTCGGCGCGGTTGTGGTCGATGATGTGCTTGTACTCGTGGGCCAAAGTGAAGCGCTGGCGACAGTAGGGTTCATGCTTGTTGAGCTGAATGATCCAGCTATTGCCATTCCAGAAGCTGGCGCCCGAGACCGGGGCGTCCACGAGTTCGATCTCGATCTTAGGCAGATCGGCAATGAATTCAACTGGCACTGGGCCATTTTCGATCTGATGGAGTTCCAGCAGTCGGGTGGCTTGGTGTTCGGCAACTCGCTTGGCCTCCGCGTGCGAGCGGACTTCCCTGTTAGGAATAAGGCCTCGGAGAGTAGCCAGGACGCTCCGTTCGATATATGTAGAAATATGTTCGTTGGTCATGGCTGTCTCCTTTCTGAGAAGTCGTTTGGTTATTCGTCCTCGCCTTGGGCTGGACCTGTATTTATATCGATGCCATGCCGGGCGGCGACATCACGGAAATGGTCTTCAATTTCACGGACTGCGCTGTCGGGCATATCTTTGAACTTCGTCCGGAGATAGGGACTTAGCGTTGGTAGGTCGGAGCCGCGCAGCAGACTGGCTCTCCGTGGTTCGTGGTGAAACGGATTCCGTGTCTTGAAAGCTGAAGGGCTCGTAGCCCTGCTGTGATGGATGTTCTCTACGCATTCATCAAGAGTCAGGAGCTACGAGCCTTGATCGAGCCTACTTCCCCGCGCCCCGATGCTGCCACCGCCATTTTCAACCTGCCCGACTACCGTGTCACAGACACTGAGATCCTCACTTTCGGGCAGCGACGGGTCAGCGTCGAAGCTACTGCCGAGGCTGGCTGCCCCGCCTGTGGCGTGATCAGCACCCGCGTGCATTCCCGCCGGCCACAACGTCTGCGCGACATCCCTGTCGCCGGTCCGGTCGAAGTGATCTGGGCCAAGCGGAGATTCTTCTGCGATGAGTACCTGTGCCCGCGGCGGACATTCGCCGAGGAAACTGCCCAGGTCCCGCGCCGCGCCCGGTCCACCCGCCGGCTCCGCGACGCTCTCGTGGCCGCCGTGATCGGATCCGGAAGGGCCGCCGCGGAAGCAGCCTCTTCATTCGGTGTCTCCTGGTGGCTGGTCCAGCGGGCGCTGGACTCCGCGGCCCTGACCCTGCCGGACGTTGACGCCCTGGCACCGCGGATGCTCGGCATCGACGAACACCGCTACCGGTCCGTGCGGTTCTTCCGCGACCCAGCCACCAAGGCCTGGAAACGCTACGAACCCTGGATGACCACCATCGTCGATCTGGACACCGGACAGGTCCTCGGGATCGTTGACGGCCGCGACAGCGAAGGCGTCGGAGACTGGCTGTTCGCCCGGCCGCTCCAGTGGCGCCTGGGCGTTCAGGTCGTCGCGATCGACCCATCAGCGGCGTTCCGAAAGGCCCTGAGAATGTGGCTGCCACGCACCGCGGTCTCGGTCGACGCGTTCCACCTGGTCAAGCTCGGCAACGACATGCTCACCGAAGTCCGGCAACGGCTCACCCAACAGGTGCATGGCCGGCGGGGACGCTCCATCGACCCGGTCTGGGCCAACCGGCGCCTGCTCCTGCGGGCCGGGGACTCACTCTCTGACCGTGGACGGGACAGGCTCAGCACCGTGTTCGCCACCGACGATGCCACCGGAAAATTGCAGGCAGCCTGGCTGGTCAAAGAGCAGCTCCGGACGCTACTCGCCACCGGATCCCTCGCCGACGCAGCCGCCGCGAAAGACCGACTGCAAGGTCTGGTAGAACAAGCTGCCCAGCCGGAAAGCAACCGGCTCTGGCGCACGATCTGCCGGTGGTGGAAAGAGATCGAAGTCCTCATTGTCACCGGTGCGACAACGGCGAAAGTGGAAGCCAACAACACCGCGATCAAGCACATCAAACGGACGGGCCGGGGATTCACCAACGCACGCAACTACAAAACGCGTATCCTGTTGCGCAGTGCCGCCAGAACAGCGGCATGAACATTCACCACGGCAGAACATTCACCACGAACCGTGAAGAGCCAGCAGACTCGACTCAGCCAGGATGTCGGTGAGCGGAAGCTGGAGAACGTCGGCGATGGCACGCAGGTTATCCATGCGAGGGTTGGCGATCTGCCCCAGCTCCAGCCGCGTGATGGTGCCTTTGGCTACGCCTGCCTGACGGGCAACCTCACTGGCTGAAAGGCCAAGCTTCTGACGCTGAGTTCTGATGGTTTCAGCCAAGCCTTGTATAACTTTTTCCTGCATTTCTTCTATCTCCAATTTCTGTTTGTATTATGAATCTTCCGTTCAATTCATTCAACGATTTAAGCGAATTCCACAACAGAAATTCCGTCAAGAAAGGAAGGACTTCCTAACCGTTCCAAGGGTTCAATAGAGATGTCCGGCAAGGACAGCGGAGGCGCTCTTACGAGTGCGGCTCACGCTGCCCCTGCCTATTTTCTCGAACCTACCGTCCGCGAGCCGGGCGAGTTTTAGTCGCCTCCGGATCGCTACCAAACAACTGCGCGATCGCTTCACGGCGAGCAGCAGCTTCGCGCTCGATCTCCGCCATAGCGGATTCTGCCTGCGAGGCGAGATCGGCACTGCCCTTGATGCCATCAATGTGTGCCATCAGGGCCTTTCTGATCTCGTCAGTGATCGTGCTGTTCCGCAACTGGGCAATCAGCGTCAGTTGTGTGTGGACGTCCGGTTCGAGCCGGATGGCAAGAGTTTTGATTCCTGCCGGGTTCTGGCGATCGCCGCCCAGGCGAAGGTACTCCTGAACCTCATCGAGGTAGACCATGACCGGATGGCGATCGTTCGTCGGAAGGTTGGCGCGTTCTTGTATGGCCTGCCACAGTTCAGCAACGACCATGGCTCCCAGTAGCTGGGCGGCTTCGGGCCCCAGCATTCCCTTCTGAAGCGGTACGAGCAGAATCTTCCGTTCAGTCAGCACCTGACGGACGTTGAAGCGTGGCGTCGGCTGTGCGAGGACATGGCGTAGGTGCGGTTCTAACAGCGGGCGCAGCTTGTTCATGAGCGGCGCGGTGACTTGGCCACTTGCCTCCGGCGACAGCTGCTCATACCAGTGCCAAAACGGGCCAGCCGAGAACGGATCACCCCCAGCGATGTGCTGAATGGCTGACTGCCGGAACTTCTTGTTATTGAGCAAAATTGGCAGCATGGCTAGGCTCGCGTCCTTGCGCTGAGCCAGTGCCAGGAGCGAGTGCCGCAGGATGTCAGAGCTGCGCGGACCGAACTGATCACCGTAGAGCGCATGAAAGGTACCGAAGAGTTGATCGGCGACAAGCGCGGGGCTGCGGCCATGGCCATCAAGCGGGTTGATGCCGACCGGCTCGCTGTCGAGTGGATCGAGCACGACAACGTCGTCTTGACGCTCTGCGGGCACGTGCTTGAGGACGTCGCGAATTAAGTCCTTCGGTTCGATCACAACGCAGCTACGCCCCGCCGCCATGTCATTGATGATCAGGGACAGGAGCACGGAGCTCTTGCCCACGCCGGTCGGCCCCATGGCCCAGACATGATGGCAGCTATCGGCTGGCGACAAACCTAGCTGGACATCCTTTGCACCGGGTGCTGTCGCCGAGGCGACGATGCGATCCGTGGATGACGCCGCGAAGGAAGGTCGAACCTGTCTCGGATGAGCGGGTGGCTGGCCAGGATAGACCACGGACCCCTCACCGATTGGCCAAGCGCTGAGCATCCCGACCTCGATGGCAGAAAGGCGCTGTCCGAATGCGAAGCGCGGCCACTCAGAACTCGGGTGGTTGAGCTTCCGGATATGGTCTAAATCCACCTCGAAGCGGAGCCCTGGAGCCACCATCGAGCGAAAAGCGCTAACTACGCCACCAATAAGAGTTCGGCGGCGGTCCTCCTCTTTGGCGCTCACGCCGATGCGGACATAGCTCGCAAAGCCATGCTCACCTTGCTTGTTTTCAACGCCACGGGAAACACCACGACGCTGCTCCGGCTGGATGCCACGGCCCGCACGGCCCAAATGATCGACGCAACACCCACGCAGACGATCAGGAACGGAAGAATCGACTGCAGCACCTGCGTTGCACAGTAAAGGGCAATCACGGCCAACAGCACGGACATGCACGCTCCGATTGCTCGGTCAAACCATGACCGAGGGGTCGGATCAACGCTCACCGCTGCCGCTCCATTTCAAGGTAAATGCCAGTGTTCAGACCATGCCGTACACAGTCCAGCGCAAACTGCAGCTGGTCCCCCACGTACTGCTTGGTCACGGCGTAGAACACAACCTGGCCGACCGCATCCGCTTCAAAGAGATGCCATTCCAGATCATCGCGACTAAACCCGGCGCGCTCGAAGCGTCGCATCAGCCAGCGGGCAAGCGTGAACTCATCCGGCGACGAGAAACTGAGTCCCTGCTCAACATGGGCGACGTCATGGACGTAGCGGTACGCCATGTTGACGTCCGGTGATCCAAACACGACGCTACTGCTGTTCTCATTGGAAACGGGCAGCGGACGGCCTTCCCGATGAGAAACGGCGAACGCCTCACACAGCTCCTTATACTTCTCGGGAGCGTCGCCGGCTGGCTCCCAGCCAAAGAATAGACGCCGTTCCATCTGATGAGCCTGATCAAGGACGTAGTCACTAAGGCGCATCTGCGCATCGACGAGTTCTGTCGGAGTAAAGGTTTCGGGCATGACAAATAACCCCTTCCTGGAGGCATGTTTGAAATGGGTGAGGTTAGGACGAGCCACCCGCTCTAACGGCGGCGCATATCCTTGAGCGCTTGGTGATACAGCGCTGCGAGTCGCTGGGTGGCATCGTGGGCTTCCCTCGTGATGTCGGCAACGCGATCGCGCGAGGATGGGGACTGGTCGCGCCAGAAGTCAGCTGCTACGAGATAGGCGACGCCAATCCAAGCGGCGCAGGTGACCAGGATGGCAATCCAAAAGATCGCAGTCATGGCCGCTGTGGTTCCTTGGGCCAGGTTTCAAGTGCGGTCAGTGCCATTGCCGAGATCTGCTGTGCTATCAGGCGAAGATGCCGGGCTGTGGCTGGCTGCGCTATCGAGTTCATTCACCAGTGCTGCCGCCCGCCCGATGAACAGACGGACAGCCGCCTCATGCTGCAGAACCTGGGGCTCCGCGCGACGAGTTGGCGTCAGCAGGTTTGCAAATTCATGCTTCACGGTCCGCCTCCCTACCGCTGGAACCGGCGCACTTCCCACGCCGCATACTCAAGGAAGGAATCGGCAATGTAGTTAAGCCGCTCGGCCGCCCGCGGGTCGCCGTTCGCCTGGAACTCGGCCTCGCGGCTGAGCATGCTAGTCAGATGCATGCCAGTAGCGGCGACAAAGCCGGCAGCCTGGACACGCGCCGCTGTGACAAGCCCGTTGGCGACCTCGGCATTCTGACGGCGCTGCACCGACTTGCCCTCCGAACGGGAGAATCCTTCGGGGGCGTTGAAGGGCGTGATCTTGCCACCTGGGCGAGGAATAAGTTCAGACATCGGTATATACCTTCCTGCTCAAAAAACTCGGTTCGCCCTCTTGAGCGAAAGCCGTACATCCAGCATGGCGGGGCATAGTGGCGGCGTCACTGACACTAAACTGACACCCTATTGGGGCTGTCCACAAACAGCCGGCAAAGACGACTGCCGGAAATGACTGATGCCAGATGACCCGATACGAGAGGAGCTCCACAAGGAGCTTTGGACGTTTCGGCGCGGCTTCGGTCCGCTCGCACGGCAACGAGTGTCGGGACTCGATCAGCTGACAGACTTCGTCGGGCACGGGAGCGAGGAGCAGGCGTTCGATGTACTGCTGCACCTTGCAGCCGTCCACGACGACGGCGAAGACGGCACGATCCGCGCGTTCTTCGAGACGAGTGGACTGAATACCGTAGGAGATAACCTTGACCAGCGACTTAAGGAATGTGCCCGCAAGCACTTCGTGAATGAGCGGACAATTCTTCGTCGCAGTGATAGGGGCGCCATTCAGCTCAGCGAAATCATTCGCGACGGCTATTTATATGACCGTCCGCTCGGTAATGTGTATGCAGCCCAAGTCGAGAACAAGAGCGAAAGCCTATTTTTGGTTAGCTTCAGCATCGATGTACCGGAAGGCATAGCGTATCGCCGGCCCAAGGTTTTTATCGACGGCGCGGAGCAGGATTTTCCTTTCGTGCTCCACGACTCACACTTATCCAACATGGTGCGAGCATTAGAGTCGTTTAGCGTACCTCTCGATCTTTCCAAACCGGACGACGATGAGCCGGTCGCTACGATTGAGATTCATTGGATCATGCCCGTTTGGGTGAGTTGGATGCTCGGTGCTCACTTCACCAACCCTGGCCTATTTGCAACCATAAGCGTTGAGCGTAAAAGTGCGGCACGGATCGAAGTCCATCGCGTGGAGTTTAAAACCAAAAACACAGAGTCGGCGACGGAGTGATACGAAAGCGTATGGCGGCCGCAGCCTCAGTAAATGATTTACGAAAACGGCAATTCAGGTTAAAATCAGGACAGATGTCGTAGCCCTGTGAGAGCAAAGCTCTCGGGTATCGACGCTCCCACCTGAACAGCACACCGTGCACTGCTGCACGGATCTGTCAGTGCTCGCTGCTAAGTTGAGTACGCAGCCTCAGGGGATCACGTAAGCGCGCACGCGCAAGGAGTATAAACACAACCATGGCCGGAGTCACCAAGGAAGCGCAGCGCGCGGAGCTACACAAGACGATATGGCGTATCGCCAACGACCTGCGCGGGAGCGTTGACGGCTGGGACTTCAAGAGTTACGTACTCGGCATGCTCTTCTACCGCTTCATCTCTGAGAACCTCACGGCGTACCTCAACAAGCTCGAGCGTGCCGCAGGTGATTCGGACTTTGATTATGCCAATCTGCCTGACTCCGAAGCTGAGTTCGGACGCCTGGACACCGTTGCAGAAAAAGGCTTCTATATCCTTCCATCCGAACTGTTTGCCAACGTGCGTAAGCATGCACCGAAGGATGAAAATCTCAACGAGGCGCTCCAGAAAGTGTTCAAAAATATTGAACGCTCGGCAATCGGCACGGACTCCGAGGACGACCTAAAGGGTCTGTTTGACGATCTGGACGTGAACTCAGCCAAGCTTGGCAACACCGTCGCGAAGCGCAATGAGAAGTTGGTGAAATTACTCGACTCTATCGGCAGCCTCAACCTCGGAAACTTTTCTGACCACACAATCGACGCGTTCGGTGACGCCTATGAGTTTCTCATGCAGATGTACGCGTCGGCTGCTGGCAAGTCCGGTGGTGAGTACTACACCCCTCAAGAGGTCTCCGAGCTACTCGCTCGCATTACGGTGGTCGGCAAAACATCAGTCAACAAGGTCTACGATCCTGCGTGCGGTTCCGGCTCACTCCTGCTGAAGTTTGCAAAAGTTCTCGGCAAGGATAATGTCCGCCAGGGCTTCTACGGCCAAGAGATTAACCTGACCACGTACAACCTCGCGCGAATCAACATGTTCCTTCACGACGTGAATTACGAGCAGTTCAACCTTGCCCTCGGCGACACACTGACAGATCCAGCACATTGGGATGACGAGCCTTTTGAAGCGATCGTTTCCAATCCGCCTTATTCAATTAAGTGGGATGGCGATGCTAATCCACTACTCATCAATGACCCCCGATTCGCTCCTGCAGGCGTGCTTGCCCCCAAGTCAAAGGCAGACTTGGCATTTACAATGCACATCTTGTCCTGGCTGGCCGTGAACGGTACGGCGGCAATCGTCGAATTCCCGGGCGTGCTATATCGTGCCGGCGCTGAGCAGAAGATTCGAAAGTACCTTGTCGACAACAACTACGTCGATGCTGTCATTCAGTTGCCGCCTGACCTATTCTTCGGTACTCCGATCGGTACTTGCATCATTGTACTCAAGAAGTCGAAAAAGGATAATTCCATCCTTTTCATCGATGCAGCTGGCCAGTTTCTTCGTGTCGGTAATAAAAACAAACTTACGGATGACAATCAAAAGCAGGTCATTGATGCTTTTGCAGCCCGTCAGGACATTGAGCACTTTGCACGCATGGTCTCAAACGAAGAGATTGCTAGGCAGGGATACGACCTCGGCGTCTCCTCACACGTCGAACAGAAAGATCTTCGGGAAGCCGTCGATATAAAACAGTTGAATGCCGACATCGCCCGGATTGTGGCCTCGCAGCAAAAACTGCGCGCTGAGATTGATGAAATCGTTGCTGATCTGGAAGGTGCTTCGTGAGCAGCACCAGCCGTCTAATTGAGCAGCTTTGCCCTGAAGGGGTGCCATTTCTGCCGCTGGGCAGCGTTGGTGAGTGGTTCGGTGGCGGAACGCCGTCCAAGGCGCGTCTCGAATACTGGGAGAACGGGACCATTCCATGGCTGTCGCCAAAGGATATGGGAGCGCCCATAATCGACTCAACCCAGGACTACATCACCGAGGCTGCAGTGGAGGGATCTTCAACTAAACTCGTCCCGGCGGACTCGGTAGCCATCGTGGTTCGCTCGAGCATACTAGATCGCGTTCTACCCACCGCACTCATCCCCGTTCCGATAGCACTTAACCAAGACATGAAGGCGATCGTTCCTGGTAAGGAATTATTGCCAAAATACCTCGCTCATGTCCTACGCTCCCGCGGCCAGGAGATACTTCGATTTGCGCGAAAAAGAGGTGGTTCGGTTGCCTCGATCGACAGTACTAAGCTGTTCTCCTTCCCCATTCCGGTACCTCCTATCGTCGTGCAGCAGGAAATCATCAGGGTTTTGGACAAGTTTGCTCATTTGGAAGCGGAGCTGGAATCGGAGCTTACTGCGCGTCGGCGCCAGTATGACCTATATCGAGATTCTTTGATCACTTTCGACAAGCCAGAAGTTCCTCATCTTCCGCTTGGAAAGCTTGCAAGGATCTTGCGGGGCGCGTCGCCGCGCCCAATTCAGGCGTTCCAGACCGACGATGAGAATGGTGTCCCTTGGATAAAGATCGGCGATGTGAACGCACAGGGAAAGTACATCACTGCGACTGCTGAACGTATTACCCAAAAGGGGTCGGAGAAGTCTCGACGTGTTTATCCAGGTGATTTCGTTCTATCCAATTCAATGAGTTTCGGGCGCCCGTACCTATCAAAGATTGAAGGGTGTATTCATGACGGATGGTTGGCCATCAGTCACTTCAACGAGTCATTCATTCCCGACTTCCTCTATCATCTACTTCGCTCGTCCACGGTCCAGGCAGAGTTCGCCCGGCGAGCGGGATCTGGCACGGTACAGAATCTGAATGCCGACATCGTGAAAGCTGTCGTCGTCCCGGTGCCCAGCATGGAGGAACAAAAAGAAGTCGCTTTACTTCTCGATAAGTTTGATCTGCTTGTGAATGATCCGTCAGTCGGTCTGCCGGCTGAGCTGAATGCTCGTCGAAAGCAGCACGAACACTACCGCGACCGCCTATTGACCTTTGAGGAGGCGGCCGTATGAGCGAAGCAACAGCACGGACTTACGATCCAATCGCTATCAGCAGCGAGAGCACTGTCGTCGCTGAGTACATACCAGATGCCAACAGCGAAGCGTCATACCAATCAGAGGCGGATCTGGAGCGCGAGTTCATCAAGCTCCTAGAGTCGCAGGCTTACGACCACCTAAGCATCACGAGCGAGCCTCAGCTCATCACAAACCTCCGAGCTCAGATAGAGGCGCTGAACAGCATTAGATTCAGTGACAGCGAATGGGATCGATTTTTCACGGAACGCATTGTCGGCGCGAACGATGGGATCGCCGAAAAAACCTTGCGCATCCACGAAGACCACATCCAGCTCCTGCGGCGCGACGACGGCTCAATAAAGAACGTCATGCTCATTGATAAAGCAAACATTCACAACAACCGGCTGCAGGTCATCAACCAGTACGAGATTGGCCACGGAGAAGGTGGCGCCTCACACGCCACACGATACGACGTAACGGTCCTTGTCAACGGACTTCCGATGGTACATATAGAACTGAAGCGCCGCGGGGTTGATATCCGCGAGGCCTTCAACCAGATTGACCGCTACCAGCGCGACAGTTTCTGGGCGGGATCAGGCCTTTTTGAGTACGTACAGCTGTTCGTAATTAGCAACGGAACTCTTACGAAGTATTACTCCAACACCACACGCCGACAGCACCTAGCGGATGCTGCTGGCTTGAAGAAGGCGCGAAAGACCTCAAACTCATTCGAGTTCACATCTTGGTGGGCTGACGCACAGAACAAGCCAATCCAGGACCTGGCAGCATTTGCAAAAACCTTTTTCGCGAAGCACGCCCTCCTGAACATCCTGACCAAGTACTGCGTCCTAACTTCCGACGGAATGCTGCTCGTCATGCGGCCGTACCAAATCGTGGCTACGGAGAGGATCCTGCAAAAGATCGACATCTCGACCAATTACAAGCAGCTTGGAACTGTCGCCGCGGGCGGCTATGTGTGGCACACCACGGGCTCGGGCAAGACACTTACGAGCTTCAAGACAGCTCAGCTCGCATCTAAACTTCCGAGTGTCAATAAGGTGCTCTTCGTCGTGGACCGCAAGGACCTGGACTATCAGACGATGCGCGAGTACGACCGGTTCGAGAAGGGGGCTGCTAATTCGAACACATCGACGTCAGTACTCAAAGAGCAGCTCGAGAACCCGCAGGCACGGATCATCATCACAACGATCCAGAAACTTGCCACATTCATCAAGGCAAACGCTGGCCACGAGATCTACTCAGGTCACATTGTGATCATCTTCGATGAATGCCACAGGTCGCAGTTCGGTGACATGCATACCGCGATTACGAAGGCGTTCAAACGATACAACCTCTTCGGCTTCACTGGCACCCCAATTTTCGCCGCAAATTCTGGCGGCGGAGGCAACCCGCAGCTGAAGACTACCGAGCAGGCGTTTGGCGACAAGTTGCACACCTACACGATTGTCGACGCGATCACCGATAAGAACGTTCTGCCGTTCCGTATTGACTACGTCAACACGATCAAGCTCCCGGAGGACCTCACGGACAAACAGGTGTCCGCCATCGACACGGAGCAGGCCCTTCTTGCACCGGAACGGTTACGCCAAGTCACCGCCTACATACTGGAGCACTTCGACCAGAAGACTAAACGCGCTCAGCACTACTCGCTCGCCGGCAAGCGCATTCATGGTTTCAATTCGCTATTTGCGACCGCCTCGATTGAGGCCGCCAAGCGCTACTACAATCAGTTCTTCATACAGCAACGCGACCTTCCGCCGGCTCGCCAGCTAAAGGTTGGTCTGATCTATTCCTACGCAGCGAATGAAGCTGTAGAGGATGGCGTCCTGGAGGAGGAGGGTTTCGAAACTGCTGCACTCGATGCATCGTCGCGTGACTTCCTGGAAGACGCGATCCAGGATTACAACGACATGTTCGGCACTAGCTTTGATACGTCCGCTGACAAGTTCCAGAACTACTACAAGGACCTTTCGCTGCGTCTCAAGCAGCGCGAGATCGATATTGTCATTGTCGTCAACATGTTCCTCACCGGTTTCGACGCCACGACGCTGAACACGTTGTTCGTCGATAAGAATCTGCGGGCGCATGGTCTCATCCAGGCCTATTCGCGAACAAACCGAATCCTCAACTCAGTGAAGACCTATGGCAACATCGTCACCTTCCGCGATCTTGAGGAGGAGACCAACGACGCTATTGCGCTCTTTGGTAACAAGAACGCGCAGGGCATCGTGGTCCTCAAGCCATACGGCGAGTACTACGACGAGTACGCCAACAAAGTCACCGAGCTGGTGAATAACTTCCCACTAGGTGCACCTATCGTTGGTGAGGCGGCACAGAAGGCGTTCATTGCCCTCTTCGGCGCGGTCCTCCGGCTCCAAAACATCCTGACATCTTTTGATGATTTCGGCGGTCAGGAGATCCTGACGGAACGACAGGCTCAGGACTACCGCAGCGTCTACCTCGACCTTTACGCAGAGTTCCGCCGTGGCAAAGACTCGGACAAGGAGTCGATAAATGACGACGTTGTGTTCGAGATCGAGCTCATCAAGCAGGTTGAAATCAACGTTGATTACATCCTCATGCTCGTGCAAAAGTACCGCAACGAGCGCGGTGACGGCGACGACAAGGAAATCCGCGCTGAGATCTCACGCGCCGTCGATGCCAGCCCGAGCCTGCGCAACAAAAAGGACCTTATTGAAGCCTTCGTCGACTCTGTGTCAGCCACCGGCGAAATCGACGAAGAGTGGCGCGCTTTCATCGCCAGCCGCAAAGAGGCGGAACTCGACGCGATCATCGAGTCCGAAAGCCTGCGACCGGACGAGACCCGCGTGTTTGTTGAGACAGCATTCCGCGACGGCAGTATCCAGACAACAGGAACAGCGATCACAAAGGTACTCCCTCCAGCCTCTCGATTCTCAGCCAAGGGCGGCCATAGTGAGAAGAAGCAGCGCGTGCTTGAAAAGCTTGGCGTCTTCTTCGAGCGGTTCTTTGGCCTCAGCTCAGGCGGTGACAAGTAATGACAGAGATTGATATCTCCCGTGCTCCTCGCGGCGTCCTCACGGCTCAGAAGCTCATTGCTGCCGTAGCCGAACAGGGTGACCTTGCCGAGCGCCACTACCTCGAACTAAAGAGCACGCTAAACCTTGCCACAAAGAAGGACAAGGAGAAGATCGCAAAATTTATCCTGGGGGCTGCCAACCGTCTACCCGACATCGCAGCCACCGCCTTCGAGGGTTATGGCGTCATGATTATTGGCGTCGCCGAGGGATCGGTTGTGGGCATTCCACCCGTGGAGATGATGGAAATTTCTCGGGTGATTCAGCAGTACGTCGGCGCCGCCGGACCACGCTGGGACATCCTTTGGGCTCCCATCGAAAATAGCCCTAACCAGGTGCTGGTCATACTCGTAGACCCACCGAAGCAAGGTCAGGGTCCGTTTCCCTGCCGGGCGAATGGAGAATCTCTGACTGACGGCCGCGTCTATGTGCGTGCCGATGGTGAGACACGTGAAGCCAAGGCCGACGAACTCGACTTGTTGTTTCAACGCGGCTTTGCCGGTGCTCATGCGGCCGTGGATTTCTCAGTTGAAGTGATTGGCGAGGTTGCTCCGGCATCTATAGATGTCGCAAATACGCTCGATGAGTACATAAGTTCAGAGCGGCAGCGCCTCGAATCCGCCTTGCCCAAAAAAGAACCAAAGCAGCCCGCGGTGTCCACAATGGGGTCCAGCATTATGGACCTTTCCAGCTTCCAGTCGGCGCTCAATGCTGCCGCATCGTTTTCAAGGGCGATGACGGAGCCCGAAGAACGAACAGAACGGGACTATCTCGATTCCATCGATCGCTGGGAAGCACGCTTTCGATCTGCTTGGGATAAGGCACTCAAGAAGATGGTTGGCTGCCAGTTTCAACCAGCCATCGTGAAGATCACGAATCGTACGACCACCTTCTTCCACGATGTTGAACTGAAGTTGCATCTTGCAGGTGATATCTCGGCCGTCGAGTACGAGTCGCGCACATATGCCAAAAACTTCAAGGACTTCGGGCTTCCCCTTCCGCCACGTGAATGGGGCCCTAGGCAGCGAGCACTTGGTTTCAACACCGCCCATCTCACGGCAGCCAACCTCTACACTCCCCCGGCGAGGCCATACATCCCGCCCTCGATCAATTACAAAAACGGCGGCTCAGTAAGCCTGGAAATTACGGTCGGCGAACTGCGACCGCGAGGCAGCTTTGAGTCTGAGAATGACGAGCTAGTCCTCCTGGTGGGCGATCAGGCACTAACAACGATCAAAGGGTCCTGGGAGCTTACGGCACGGGATCACAACGATGTCTACAGCGGAGAGATCACGGTCAAGGTCGACCCGACTCACGACCTCACCGAAGCGGCAAGACAGATACTCGACCTCACCGACAGTGAGGGTGAGGCCACGCATCCACATCAAACGGGGAATCCAAAAGAATGAGTTTAGAGACGAAGTTAGCCGGCTGGACAGGCCCATCCAGCGATTCGGAGCAGGAGAAGCAGGACCGCACCGAGCGTATGATTCGTGCGGCAATACAGGAGCATCCCGGATTTAGCGACTGCACACTAAAGGTCTATGCAAAGGGATCTTACGCCAATAACACCAACGTGAAGGCCGATAGTGATGTCGACATCGTCGTTCAATGCAATGACGTCACCTATTGGGAAGAGGCAAGTCCTGGCGCTCATCCGACAACATACACTCCCTACGCCGGCCAATGGACTCCCAGTAAGCTGCGCGCCGAACTGGTCGCCGCCCTTCAGGCCAAGTTTCCTAGCCATGTCGACACTTCTGGGTCCACCGCAATACGGATAGATTCCAACACAGCGCGTGTTGAAGCCGACGTGGTTCCGGCATTCAGCTATGAGTACCACTTCGCCAACGGAACGCACCGCAAAGGCTCCCGTGTCTATAAGAAGGATGGTTCGTACCTCACCAACTACCCGGAACAGCAGTTGACTAACGGCCGGGCAAAGAACAACGCAACAGGAGCGCGATACAAGAAGGCTGTCCGCATCATGAAGCGTGTCGAAAACGCCATGGTCGAAAGCAACTACCACCGAGAAGTGCCTTCATTCTTCATGGAGTGCCTCGTCTACAACTGCCCGAACGACGTCCTGACACGGTCAACGTGGACCGAGATCATCCGAGGAGTCATAGTTCACGTCTGGGGCGAGCTCGATGGTGCTGAACCAACTGAATCGTCCAAACGCTGGCTGGAACCCAACGAATGCAAATACCTGTTCCACTCGTCTCAGCCATGGACTCGCGCAGACGGACGCGATTTCGTGAAGGCTGCGTGGAACTACCTGGGGTACACCTCATGAAAAACAGCAGCTTAGGTATCCGGATCGGGGCCTCTGTCCTCCTGGCAGTCCTTGCGATCGCCTCGTGGATTACTAGCGGTGTTCTAAATCTGGAACCAGCAAAGTACTTATCGGGAGCTGTGTTTGTCGCCACGGCGCTCTTTACATCGTGGGATCTGTGGCTTTGGAGACTTCCTTGGCTACAACTGATCCCTGGCGTACCTCTAAGCGTCAGAGGCACGTGGAAGGGCACCCTAGAGTCGTCATGGATCGATGCAAGCGGACAACAAATCGCTCCGAAGGACGCCTATCTCGTTGTACGCCAGACATTTGGCCAGGTACATGTCACACTCCTGACCAATGAGTCCAAGTCAGAGTCCTCACTGGCAGGAGTAACCAAGACAGACGGACTATCGGTGCTTCATTACCTCTTCTTCAACAAACCGAAGATGAAGCACGAAACGATCAGTCGCATGCACCACGGGTCAACGACACTGGAGATTTCCGGCAAGCCAGCTCGACGCCTGACTGGACGGTACTGGACTGATAGGGACACCAGAGGTGAGCTTGACTTCAACCAACGCAACAAGAAGATTGCCGATGACTACGACGAGGCGGTCTCACTTTTCTGATACATGCGCCGAGAGGAACATGCGAGCAGTGTCATAGCTGCACCCGACTTCCTTGGCGATGTCGCGAATGATCATCCCCTGTTTGCGGAGACGAAGAATCTGTTTCGCCTTGGCTGGCGTCAGGCCGCGAGGTCTGGAGGCGCCACCATGCTCGGCAAGCAAGCGCAAGAAGGTTGACTTGGCGATGCCGTGTTCACGCGCCAGTGCCGTGCTCATTTCGCCAGCTTGATAGCGAGCGACAAGTTGGGCCAGCTCGTCCGGAGTGAAGCGGTCGGACAGCCGGTTTCGCTGAATCTTGCGGACTGCTCGCTGCGGACGTGGTTGAATCTGACCAGCATCCATCCGTTTCAGCGCGGCCGCGACGGTCGTCATCTGCTCGATTCTGGGGCCGCTTTGGTTCGAGTAACATCCTAGGACCTCGACCAAACACGAGAATGGCGTCGAGAAATCGGCGCCATTTTTGTTTGCCCTGATCTACTCAGGCTCCCCACACGATGACACACATACCCGGGCACGCCACGCATCCCCTCCCGCGCCACGCACATCCGGGTGGCGCTGCCCCACTTCCGGTTCCTCAGCGAATTTGGGTGTCGCCAAGTGCAGCCGCAAAAGGGCAAAAAGAAACCCCGGAGCTTCTCTCGTCACGCTCCGGGGTTTCTTTACTGCAGTTGCTTTACATAGGATCGGGCCAGTTGCCGATGGACATCGTGGTGACCGTCGTTTCGGTCTTGTCCTTCGCGGGTGTCGTGGTGGTGGACCGCATGGGGTCCGGCCAGTTGCCAATGGCGCTTACTGTGCTGGAATCTGCTGCGGGAGCAGCAGAGACTACCCCGGGAGCCGCAACCGCGAGCGTCAGTGCGCCCGCCACGGCCACTGAAGCGATGATTTTCTTGAACATGATGTTGTACCCCAATGCGAGTCGGATTCGTTACGGAAATTGCACGGTCCCTGTTGACATACATTGTAAAATGTTTTCCACAGAGACTGTCAAGGTTTTGGTCAAAAAGACACCTGTAGGAGGGACCCGTGGGAAACGGATTCGGCGAGAAGCTACGTGCCGAACGGCTCGAACGTGGGTTAACGCAGGCAGAGCTCGGCAAAAACCTGTATTCACCGAGCTACATTTCGTTGCTTGAGACCGGACGGCGTGAGCCTACGGCCGAAGTCATTGAAGAGCTGGCCCGCCGGCTGGAGCTGGCACCCAAAGCACTCGAAGCGTGGAGCCAGCCGGTTTCCGTGAGCGACGCTGAATACGTCCTCGCCGGGCTGTATGCCCGGCAGGCCTGGGATCTTCGCGACTACCAACTCGCTGCAAGCCACGCCGCCACCGCCGCGCAGATTGCCCTCGAGGCCAAGAACAACAGCGCCTGGTGGAACATGACGTACATGCAGGCCGAGTGCGTGATGAAGCAAGGCCAGTTGAAGGAATGCCAGCAAATCGTTGAGCACCTCTTGGAACACCCCATGGCCACGGAATCCGCGGGCCTCGGAGTGCGCGCCTGGCAGATGCTTGCCGCGGTGTGTCACGGACAAGGACAGCTGGCCACCGCCGTCGAGCACGCCAAGCAAGCCGTAAAGCTCAGCGAGCAGCTGCCCAAGGGATCCACGCTCATCATCGGTGCGCACCGCGCGCTGATCGGAGCCCTTGCCGAGAGCGGCAAGCTGGACGAAGCCTGGCAGTACTGCCTTGCGATGATCGAGCACATGGACGAACACTCCATGTCGCAGCTGGCCGGCGAAGTCGCGTGGGTGGTTGGCAACGTCGCCTTCATGCGCCACGACTACGTAGAGGGCATTAAGCATCACGAGCGTGCAGCCAAGCTCCTCTCCCCCGCCAACGACATCGAACTGTGGGCCCGGTTCAACAAGGCGTCCGCAGCCGTTCGACTGTCCTCAGGGATTGTGGAACCGGAGACGTTGTCCGCCATTGAGCGTGCGGAACTGGCGCTGTCGATCGTTGGCGGCAACAAGACAGACCAGTTGGAGGTCGCTTTCATCCGCGCCCGCTGGCTGTACCTGACGGGGGACATCCCCGCAGCTGTGGAGAAGCTCCGCGAAATCTACGCCGACCGCAAGGTGTTGGCCCGGCACACTGCCGGCGAAGTTTCGCTGTTGCTGGGCAAGTCCTTGAAAGCAGCTGGCGAACCCACTGAGGCGCTCCAATTCCTGGAAGAGGCGCAGCACGACTTCAGTGCGGCGGGAGCTTCGGACCGGGTTCAGCAGGCCATGGATGCAGTCCTGGAGATCCGCCTAGCCGAGCGCCGGGCCGCGAAGGAACACTCGGAAGCCTGATTAACCAAGTAAGTCGCAGTTAAGCGCGTTTTGAGGGGTCAAAACGCGCTTAACTGCGACTCAGTTGGGTGCCTTAGGCGAAGGTGCGGCCCGTGAGCTTCTCGTAAGCCTCCACGTAGCGGGCGCGGGTGCGTTCCACCACCTCGGCGGGCAGGGCCGGCGGCGGGACGTCCGAGGACTTGTCCCAGCCGGACTCGGCGGAGGTCAGCCAGTCGCGGACGTACTGCTTGTCATACGAAGGCTGCGACTGACCGGGCGCATACGTGGACGCGTCCCAGAAGCGCGAGGAGTCCGGGGTCAGGACCTCGTCCCCCAGCGTGATGACACCGGTGGCCGCGTCAATGCCGAACTCCACCTTGGTGTCGGCCAGGATGATCCCGCGTTCACGGGAAATCTCCTCGGCGCGGGTATAGATCTTCAACGTGAGCTCACTGAGGCGGGCAGCGATGTCATCGCCCACCATGGCCACAACATCGTCGTAGGTGATGTTGACGTCGTGCTCGCCCACCTCTGCCTTGGCAGACGGCGTGAACAGAGCCTGGTCCAAGCGCGAACCGTCAACAAGGCCCTCGGGCAGGGGAATGTCGCAGACCGTCCCGGATTCCTTGTACTCCACCAGACCGGACCCAGTCAGGTAGCCGCGTGCAATGCACTCCACCGGGAACATGTCCAGCTTCTTGCAGATCATGGCGCGGCCCTCGACGGCAGCGGGAACTCCACCCTCAACCGTGGAAGCCAGCACGTGGTGCTCAACATCCAACTGATCGAACCACCACAGGCTCAACTGCGTGAGGACACGACCCTTGTCCGGGATTTCGCTGCTCAGGACGTGATCGTAGGCGCTGATGCGGTCGCTGGCGACAACCAGCACGCATTCCTGCCCGACCTTCTCCGTGATGGCTTCATCGGCCGGCACGTAAAGGTCGCGGACCTTGCCGGAGTAGACGTGCGTCCAACCCGGGAGTTCCAGCGTTTCGGTTTCGAAGCCGCCGGAGGGGATGCCTTCAGTCATGTTCAGGCCTGCACTTTCGGGATGGTTCCGGTGGCTGTGTACGGCACGCGGATTTCGCCTCGGGCGGCTTTGCCTCCGATGTCCGTACGGAACTGCGAGCCTTCAAGCTGAACCAGCTCAACGCCGTCGTACGCTTTTTCGCGGGCCTCCACCAGATCGGAACCGAGCGCCACTACCGCGAGGACGCGTCCGCCTGCGGAGACTACCTTGCCTGCGTCGTCCAGCTTGGTGCCGGCGTGGACCACGTGGACACCGTCCAGCTCGTCCACCTTCTTCAGGCCGCGGATACGGTCGCCCGTGCGGGGTGCGTCCGGGTAGTTCTCGGCAGCAACGACGACGGCGACTGCCGTGTCCTTGGACCAGCGCAGCTCTTCTGCGGTGTCCAGTTCGCCCTTGGCAGCTGCCAGCAGCAGCGCGCCGAGCGGTGTCTTGAGGCGAGCGAGGACGGCCTGCGTCTCGGGGTCGCCGAAGCGGACGTTGAACTCGATGACGCGCGTGCCGCGGGATGTCAGGGCGAGACCGCAGTACAGCACACCGACAAACGGGGTGCCGCGGCGGGCCATCTCGTCCACAGTGGGCTGGGCCACGCGGTCGATGACTTCCTGGACCAGGCCCTCAGGAGCCCATTCAAGCGGGGTGTACGCGCCCATGCCGCCGGTGTTGGGGCCTTCGTCGTTATCGAAGATGCGCTTGAAGTCCTGCGCCGGGGACAACGGGACGGTGTTACGGCCGTCGCAGAGGACGAACAGGGAAACCTCGGGGCCGTCAAGGAATTCCTCGATGACCACTGTTCCACCGGCGTCGAAGCACGCCTGGGCGTGTGCCAGGGCTTCAGCTCGGTCCTTGGTGACTACCACACCCTTACCTGCGGCCAGGCCGTCGTCCTTGACGACGTGCGGGGCGCCGAAAGTGTCCAGGGCGTCGGCAGCTTCCTCGGCGTTGGTGGCAACGCGGGCCATGGCCGTGGGAACGTTGGCTTCGGCCATGATCTGCTTGGCGAATGCCTTGGAAGCCTCCAGTTGGGCTGCTTCCTTGCTGGGACCGAACACCGGGATACCGGCCTCGCGGACGGCGTCGGACACACCGGCAGCCAAAGGCGCCTCGGGTCCGACGACAACCAGGTCCACGCCCAGCTTGGTGGCGAGGGCGGACACGGCTTCCGGGTTGTTCCCGTCAATCGCATGGGTGGGAACGAGTTTGCTGATGCCTGCGTTGCCCGGGGCCGCGTGGACCTCGGAAACGTTGGGATCTTCAAGCAGAGAGCGGACAATGGCGTGTTCGCGGCCGCCTGGGCCAATGACGAGTACCTTCACAGTCTTCAAGGGTACTTTGTGAAGGGCGCGCGGCCTAAGCTGTGTCACTCACCGGACCGGGCCACCCTAAGCGCGCGGGCGCGCGGATGACCCGGGAACGCGCCCTAGACTTACTTCATGCCCATGAGTTCGCATGAAACGTTCAACGTTGAGTCCGCGGTGGAACTGGCAGTGATCGAACGAAGTGGCTTTATTGAGTCCCGGCACATCGGCGCGGCCGTGGTTCTTGCCGGTGACGGCTCGGTAGTCACCCGTCTTGGTGACATCGACGCTCCCATCCTCGCCCGCTCCACCCTCAAGCCCTTCCAGGCCTTGGCTTCCATGCAGTCCGGAGTGCCGCTCCGTGGTGCCCAGGTAGCCGTGGCCTGCGGAAGCCACACCGGATCCCTGGATCACATGGACGTGGTGGAAGGGATGCTCAAAGCAGCGGGCGTGAAGGAGGAAAACCTCCAATGCCCCACCGCGTGGCCCCAGGACGAAACGGCCCGCAACTGGCTGGTCCGCTCCGAACGCGGGCAATCCAAGCTGGCCTTCAACTGCTCCGGGAAGCACGCCGCCTTCCTGTGGGCGTGCACTGAGAATGGCTGGGACCTGCGCAGCTACCTCGAACCCAATCACCCGCTCCAGCAGCGCGTACGGTCCGTCATCGAGGAATACAGCGGCGAAACGATCTCCCACTTGGGCATCGACGGCTGCGGAGCTCCCGTCGCCGCCATCTCCCTGACCGGTCTGGCACGCGCGTACTCCCGTCTGGCCAAGTCCCCCGGCGATTCCTCCTCAAATGCGCGTGCCGCCACCATCGCCACGTCCATGCTCGACTACCCCTGGGCTGTCCAAGGCAAGGGCGAATCCAACACGATTGTCATGGAAGAACTGGACGTCCTGGCCAAGATCGGCGCCGAGGGCGTCCTGGTTCTGGCGACTCCCACCGGCGCCACGGTGGCCGTGAAGATGCTGGACGGGAACCTGCGCGCCACGTCTTTGGTGGGCCTGACACTCCTGGCCGTGAGTGGCGCCGTCGACATCCCGGCAGTCTCCAGCGTCCTGGAACGAGTGGTTGAGCCCGTGCTCGGCGGCGGTCGCGCTGTGGGCAAGATCCGCCTGGGCCATGCCGTCTCGGCCCTGCTCGACTAGTAATTCTTAGGGGAGAAAGCTATGGCTGTTGCACGACGCCGCGTCGATGTTTCCGAGGGCCGCGCTGCGCTGGCAGCCTGGCAGGCCGCCGTCGAGCCTTCCAGCGCCGAAACCGCAGGTGACCCTGGCGCCGCTGCCGGGACCCCGCCGTCGCGCTCTTTAATTGCGACGGCGGTCCGCTACTCTCTGGAGGAAGTCACCGCCCGCGCGCCCGGCAATTCGGTGGAGGTGCGGGTACCGCCGTTCGGCGTCACGCAGTGCGTTGAAGGGCCTCGCCATACGCGCGGCACTCCCCCGAACGTGATCGAGTGCGACGCCGCCACCTGGCTGTCGCTGGTGACCGGCCGGATGTCATGGGCAGACGCAGTTTCGAACCATAAGCTGACTGCTTCCGGTTTGCGCGCGGACCTCTCGGAACTGCTGCCCCTTTAAACGGGTTCTTGTACAACTGATGCCCTCAAGACCACGTCTTAAGGGCATCAGTTGTACTAAAAACTCCTGAGTTAGTCCGGGCAGACCGGGGTGGATGGTTGGCCGGGCTTGCTCATCTCGAATTGCGGGATGTCGTCCGCAGCTGGGCCACCGCGGAACTTGGGTGAGGGTTCCTGACCTTCGCTGATGCGCTGGAGTTCCTGCTCCTCGAAGATCTCTTCCTTGCCGAGCATGACGGCGGAGTCGTGGTTGGTGATTTCACCGTTGAAGGCGCGGACCATGACGCTGCGGTCGAACTGGCCTTCCCACTTGGCCACCACAAACGTTGCCACGCAGTTACCGAGCAGGTTCACCACGACGCGCATGGAGTCCATGAGGCGGTCGGCTCCGAGGAGGAGCGCGACGCCGGCTACCGGGAAAATGCCCAGTGCCGCGGCCGTGGCGGAAAGTGCCAGGAAGGATGAACCCGGCACGCCCGCCATGCCCTTGGAGGTCAGGAGCAGGACGCCGAGGGCTGCCAGCTGCTGGCCTAGGTCCAGGTTGTGGCCGAAGGCCTGCGCCAGGAACAGCAGGGAGATGGACAGGTAGATCGCGGCGCCGTCCAGGTTGAAGGAGTAGCCGGTGGGAACAACCAGGCCGGTGGTGGCACGGGAGCAGCCTGCGTTGGTTAGCTTGGTCATGATGCGCGGCATGACGGCTTCCGTGGAGGCCGTGCCGAGTGCCAGCAGGAATTCTTCGCGGGTGTACTTGAGGAATGACCACAGCGGAACCCGGGCGAAGCCCCAGGCCACCAGGAACAGCAAGGCGATGAAGACAATCGCTGCGCCGTAGCAGGCGGCTATAAGGAGGGCGTAAGTACTGAGCGTGCCGAGTCCGTACTGGCCGATGATGAACGCCATGGCGCCGAATGCGCCGATGGGAGCCACTTTCATGATCCAGGACATGATCTTGAAGATCAGCTCCAGGACCGTTTCCATGAGGCTAATGACCGGGAGGCACCGTTCGCGGCCAATGACCACGATGGCTGCGCCGAAGAATACTGAGAAGAACAGCACCTGAAGAAGGCTGTTGTTGGCAAAAGCACCGATCACGCTGACGGGAATGACATCCAGGATGAACGCTGCAGCGTCCTTGGGCGGCGCGTTTCCGGTCTTGGCGTTGAGTGCGTCCTGGGAGAGCGTAGCGGGGTCGATATTAAGGCCAGCACCAGGCTGCACGATATTTCCGACGATGAGCCCGAAAACGAGGGCGAAGAGAGTGGCGCCGGTGAAGTACAGGAGCGCTTTGACCCCGACCCTTCCGACCGCCTTGACGTCGCCCACTGCCGAGATGCCTGTGACGATCACGAGGAAAATCAGCGGGGCGATGATCATTTTGATGAGTTGAATGAATCCATCACCCAGTGGCCGGAGGGCGGACCCAATGGTCGGCCAAAAATGACCGATGAGCACACCTGCGACGACGGCGATCAGGATCTGAAAAAAGAGCGACTGGTACAGCCGCTTTTTCTTCTGCGGGGCCGAACTCGCCTTCAGCGCCGCGGGGTCTGGGATCTTCATTGATCTGAACCAATCAGTTGGGAACAGCCCCACATTTTGAGGGGGTTTTTCAAATGTAAGCCTGCTCACATCATTCCGCAAGGGGAAATTCGATTTCCATATTGTGGAAAGTCATATTTGGTTTGAAGCTGGGTCGCCGCGCCTTCACCACCACCTTTGACGCAGCAATGCCCGTGACACGCCCCTCTATGGGCGTGTCACGGGCATCGGAAATTCAAAGTGGGTGGTGGCGGCACGCGCCGCCTATGCCGACGTGCGCGCGAAGGCTAGCCGCGGCCCACGAATGGCATGCCTGCGGCGGTGACCACCAAGGATCCAACACTGGCGGACGCCGGCATGTTGGCCATCATCAGCACGGCACGGGCGGCGTCATCCACGGGGAACATGGGCTCCACCTTGCGGCTGCCGTCTGCCTGCAGTGCCCCGGAGCCAACGCCGATCGTGTCCATGATTTCGGTGCGGGTATTACCGATATCGATCTGCCCGCACGTGATCCCGAACTCCCGGCCGTCGAGCTCGATGCTCTTGGTAAGGCCCGTCATCGCATGTTTGGTCACCGTATAGGCCACGGACCTGGGCCTGGGCGAATGCGCCGAAATGGAGCCATTGTTGATGATGCGCCCACCCTGCGGCGTTTGGGCTTTCATGGTCCGCACAGCTTCGGCAGCACACAGCATGGAGCCTGTGACATTGACCCGGAGGGTCGCTTCCCACTCATCCACGCTGATCTCACCCACGTCGCCGGCCGGGCCGAAGATGCCGGCGTTGTTGAACAGCACATCAATCCGACCCCAGTGTTGGCGGACCTCCGCGAAAAGGCGTGCGACGTCGTCGGGCGCTGTTATATCGCACGGAACGGCAAGGGCGTTGGGATGGTCGCCCGCGGTTTCGAGCAGCTGCGCCTCGCGGCGCCCGGCCAACGCCACCCGGTACCCATCAGCCAGCAAGAGCTTGGCAACGGCCCGCCCAATACCCGAGCCGGCCCCGGTCACGACGGCGACCCTCGAGTTTGCGGGCGGGCTGGAGTCAGTCATGTGGTTGCCTTTCGAGTGGTGCGTACGAGCGTCAGCGTGCGGCTTCTGCCGGCTGGGCTGCGGTTATCGGCCAGCCTATGACTGTCTTCGGGCGCGGCGTCGCGTAGGTTCGCACCTTGGACGTCGACAGTCCGAGCCGGACCAGTGACTCGGCGATGGTGACAGCTGCGGCCACACCATCCACTACGGGAACGCCCGTGCGCTGGCGAATCTGCTCGTCCAGGCCTGCCATGCCGCCGCAGCCAAGGACGATGACCTCGGCCTTGTCATGCTGGACCGCTTGTTCCGCCTGGCTCACGATGGCTTCAACAGCACGCTCCGGGAATTCCTCGAGTTCCAGCACGGCCATGCCGCTGGCCCTGACAGATGCGCAACGTGCTTCCAGACCGGCGAGCTTGAGCCGGTCCTCGATGAGCGGAACCGCGCGGTCCAGGGTGGTGACCACGGAGTACTTGTGGCCCAGGAACATTGCAGTGCTGGCTGCTGCCTCGGTGATATCAACCACCGGGACGTCGAGGAGCTCCTGAAGTCCTTCGCGGCCGTGCTCGCCATAGCCGGCCTGGATGACGGCGTCGAACGGCTCGGGGTAGTTGACCACCGCGTCCATGACGGCGATCGCTGCGAGGTAACTTTCAAAGTTCCCTTCACAGGAGTCCGCGCCGAAACGGGGCGTGATTCCGATGATCTCGGTGCCCGGTGCAGCTGCTGCACGCGCCTGGGCGGCGATGGAATCCGTCATGGACTGGGTGGTGTTCACGTTTGCGACAAGGATGCGCATGGGTTTCCTCTCAACGGCTGCGCCCGCCCTCTGCCCGATGAACCGGGGAGGACGGGCAAGCCCTGATCCTGGGTGATGTCAGTGGGTGCTGGCGACGGCGATCGGCTCGCCGGAGACGTCTTCGTGAACCTGCTTCTTGTCAGCCACGGCGAAGTACGTCAGGGCTGCGACGCCGGCACCGATGAACCAGGCGAAGGGGGCCGCCGCGGCCAGTCCCGGGATGAAGGCGATGGCGATGGCGAGGCCTGCTGCCGGGAGCATCGCGATGATGGCCTTCGGGTTGACGCCGCGCTTGTAGAAGTAGGCACCCTTGGGATCTTCCGTGTAGAGCTCGGGGACGTTGACTTTGCCGCGACGGACCAGCCAGTAATCGGCCATGACCACCCCGAACAGCGGGCCGAGCAAGGCACCAAGCCCACCCAGGAAGTACACGATGACAATGGGGTTGTTGTAGAGGTTCCACGGCAGGATGATCAAGCCGATGGTGCCACTGACCCAAGCCGCCTTGCGGAAGTTCAGGTGCCGCGGGAAGAGGTTTGTGAGGGCGTAAACCGGAGCCACGAAGTTGGCCATCAGGTTCACGGCGATGGTCAGGATCAGCAGGGCCAGGCACGCAAGGACCAACAGAAGCGTATTGGGGATGCTCTCCACAATGTCCGAGGGGCTCTCGATGACGGTGCCGTTGATCTTATACTGACCGCCGGCCATGACCACGACGATGGCGCCGAAGACGAGCATGTTGATGGGGATGCCCCAGAAGTTGCCCTTGACGATGGACTTCTTGGAGGCGGAGGAACGGGTGAAGTCACAGAAGTTCAAGACGAACGTTCCGTAGATCGAAACCCACAGCGCACCGCCCGCAAAGATAGTGAGCCACATTTCGGTACCCTCAAGGCCCTTGATACCGCTCCACTGGATGGCCCCACCGGCTTCGATGAAGACCCACACAGCGATCGCAGCCATGGTGACCAGGATGATGGGGCCGGCGAAGGCCTCGTACTTGCGGATCATTTCCATGCCGAAGCTGACGATGACCAACTGCACGATCCAGAGCGCCACGAACGAAAGCCAGCCCAAGGTTGAGAGGCCAAGGATGGAGTTGCTGTCCAGATCCTTCAGGCCAGGAGCCATTGCGACGAGCATGACGCGGAGAACCACAGAAGCCAAGTACGTCTGGATACCGAACCAGGCCACGGCAACAGCACCGCGGACAAGGCTGGCGATTTGCGCTCCCCTGATGCCGAAGCTAATACGGCTCATGACCGGGAAGGGGACGCCGGTCTTCTCACCCATGAACCCGGAGAAGTTCAAGAGGGCGAACAGGAGGATGGCACCGATGCCAAGGGCTACCAGGATCTGCCATCCACCCAATCCCAAGGAGAACAGGCCGATGGCAAAGGCATAGTTACCCAAGCTGTGGACGTCATTGGCCCAGAGGGTAAAGATGCTGTAGCTGGTCCACTTGCGGCCCTTGGCCTTAGTGGGCGCAAGGTCGATGTTGTAAAGGCTTGGACTGATGGTACGGCCTGCGGCTTCGGAAGCAATTGCGCAGAGGTCAGTGTTTCCCACGACCGGATGGTTGGGGCCACCTGCGTTTGCGTCTCCCGGAGTCTCAGTGACGCCGACTGATGAAGTCGTCTGCATCGTGGATCTCCACTTCGTACAGATTCCACAGTGTGGAATCTAGTTATTGAATAGTGAAAGCACTCTATGACTCAGATCACGTAACGTCAAGGGTTCCCCATGTAGGCAGGGTCACATTCGGTTGCTTGCCTGACAGTTTCCCAGTTGACTGTTTTGGTTACGCAATCCGTGTTGACGCTGCCCATCAGCAGACGTAATCTCGAATTGCAGAATTTTATTCTCACAATACGAAATTCCTTGAGCGCCCCAACAGAGCAAGCGCCCAGACATTCAATGAAGAGAGGTTGGACGTGGCTGCAGGAGAAGAGACCTCAGACATCCTCAGCGGGTTGACTGCCCAGCTGCCTGATCGTGATCCGGAAGAGACCGCGGAGTGGATTGAGTCCCTTGATGCGTTGATCGCGGAGCAGGGTACCGAGCGTGCCCAGTACATTATGCGTTCGTTGTTGCAGCGTGCTGGTGCCCGGTCGGTGGGTGTGCCGATGGTGACGACCACTGATTATGTGAACACGATCCCGGTGGACCAGGAAGCGGAGTTCCCGGGGAACGAGGAGTTCGAGCGCCGGTACCGGGCGTACATGCGCTGGAACGCCGCGGTCATGGTGCACCGTGCGCAGCGCTCGGATATTGGTGTCGGCGGGCACATCTCCACGTATGCCGGTGCGGCGACGTTGTACGAGGTGGGTTTCAACCACTTCTTCCGCGGCAAGGACCACCCCTCGGGCGGGGACCAGGTGTTCTTCCAGGGCCACGCCTCGCCGGGCATGTACGCGAGGGCGTTCATGGAAGGCCGTCTGACCGAAGAGGACCTGGACGGGTTCCGTCAGGAAAAGTCCAAGGCCGGCCATGCCCTGTCCTCCTACCCGCACCCGAGGTTGATGCCTGATTTCTGGGAGTTCCCGACCGTGTCGATGGGGATCGGCCCGATGAACGCGATCTACCAGGCCCAGTCCAACCGGTACCTGCACAACCGCGGCATCAAGGACACCTCCGACCAGCAGGTCTGGGCGTTCCTGGGCGACGGGGAAATGGACGAGCCCGAATCCCGTGGCCTGCTCCAGCTCGCCGCGAACGAGAACCTGGACAACCTGAACTTCGTGATCAACTGCAACCTCCAGCGCCTGGACGGACCGGTCCGCGGCAACGGCAAGATCATGCAGGAACTCGAAGCGTTCTTCCGCGGCGCGGGCTGGAACGTGATCAAGGTCGTCTGGGGCCGCGAATGGGACTCCCTTCTGGAAGCGGACCAGGACGGGGCGTTGGTGAAGATCATGAACGAAACCCCCGATGGTGACTACCAAACCTACAAGGCCGAGTCCGGCGGGTTCGTCCGCGAACACTTCTTCGGCAAGTCCCCGCAGACCAAGGACATGGTCGCGGACCTGGACGACGAGCAGATCTGGGGCCTCAAACGCGGCGGCCACGACTACCGCAAGGTCTACGCCGCGTACAAGGCAGCAACCGAGTTCAAGGGCAAACCCACCGTGATCCTGGCCAAAACGGTCAAGGGCTACGGCCTGGGTCCGCACTTCGAGGGCCGCAACGCGACCCACCAGATGAAGAAACTGACCATGGAAGACCTCAAAGCCTTCCGTGACCACCTGCGCATCCCCATCACCGATGACCAGCTCGACGCGGACCTCTACCGGCCCCCGTACTACCACCCCGGCATGGACGCCCCCGAAATCCGCTACCTCATGGAACGCCGCGCCGAACTCGGCGGGTTCGTGCCCGAACGCCGCCGCAAACACACCGACGTGACCCTGCCCGAGGCCAAATCCTACGAAGTGGCCAAGCGCGGGTCCGGGAAACAACAAGCCGCGACCACCATGGCCTTCGTGAGGCTCCTCAAAGACCTCATGCGGGACAAAAACTTCGGTGCCCGCTTCGTGCCCGTGGTCCCGGACGAATCCCGGACCTTCGGGATGGACGCGTTCTTCCCGACCGCGAAAATCTACAACCCCAAGGGCCAGAACTACCTCTCCGTGGACCGCGACCTCGTCCTGGCCTACAAAGAATCACCCGCCGGACAACTGATCCACCCCGGCATCAACGAAGCCGGCGCCGTCGCAGCGTTCACCGCCGCCGGAACCGCGTACGCCACCCACGGCGAACCCCTGGTCCCGATCTACGTGTTCTACTCCATGTTCGGCTTCCAACGCACCGGGGATTCCTTCTGGGCCGCCGCGGACCAAATGACCCGCGGATTCATCATCGGCGCCACCGCAGGACGAACCACCCTCACCGGCGAAGGACTCCAACACGCCGACGGGCACTCCCCCATCCTGGCCTCCACCAACCCCGCCGTCCGCACCTACGACCCCGCCTACGGCTACGAAATCGGCCACATCATCCGCCACGGCCTCGAACAAATGTACGGACCCGACAACGACGGCACCGGTGATGACCGGAACGTCATGTACTACCTCACCGTCTACAACGAACCCATCACCCAACCCGCCGAACCCGAAAACCTCGACATCGACGGACTCCTCAAAGGCATCTACCACCTCGCCCCCGCCCCCGCAGGGAACGAGAACCGGCCCACCGCGAACATCCTCGCCTCCGGCGTGTCCGTGCCCTGGGCCCTCGAAGCCCAAAGAATCCTCAACGAGGACTGGAACGTCGCCGCCGAAGTATGGTCCGTGACCTCCTGGAACGAACTCAGACGCGACGGACTCGCCGCCGAAGAACACGCCTTCCTCAACCCCGGCCAACCCGCCCGCACCCCGTTCATCACCGAACAACTCAACGGCACCACAGCACCGGTCATCGCCGTGTCCGACTACATGAAAGCCGTCCCCGACCAAATCCGCCAATTCATCCCCAACGACTTCGCCTCCCTCGGAGCAGACGGCTTCGGCTTCTCCGACACCCGCCAAGCCGCACGCCGCTACTTCAAAAACGACACCCACTCCATCGTCGCCAAAACCCTCCAGTTGCTGGCGGCGAGGGGCGAAGTGGAGGAGGGCGCGCCGTCGTACGCCATTGACCGCTACAAGCTGCTCGACGTAAACGCCGGCACCACCGGCGGAGCAGGCGGCGACGCTTAAGGAACCCGCGTAAAACACAAGTTGGCGGCAGTGTTCGAGAAGAACACTGCCGCCAACTGTCGTTCTGCTGGTTTCGTTGAACCCGGCCTAGGTGCCCAGGTTCCTCCTATCGACTACGAAGCCTGTTGCTGCGTTTTCGCGGACCGCGTTGATACCGGCCACAACGGCTTTAAGATTCGGAAATTGCGGCGACACTGCCACAACTGTGCCGTCCTCGGCCGTGAGCCGGAATCGGAATGTGTTGGATCCTGCCCTAAGGATTTCAAAACTGCCAGCCATTTTCCCCTGTTCTTTCACGCGTCGTTGCGTATCCGAGCTGACTTCATAACTCCCTCATCGACCATATCGGCCATTTCAGACCACCAAAAGGCCTACTGATCGGTAATTTACAACCGATATTGGTAGATCTCTTGGGAAAGAACCTAAGGAGCTAGAGACCGCATGGGGCCCCGCGCGTATCGTGAGGATATGACTGACACCGGCACAGCCCCCACCACGGGCGTGCTCCTCGCTGCAGGCGCCGGAACGCGCCTAGGCCGCGGCCCCAAAGCGCTGCTCCCCTTTCGAGGCAGGACCTTGGTGGAAGTACTGGCCGACACGCTGTTCGACGGCGGCTGCCGCGAGGTTGTGGTGGTGCTCGGCGCCGAGGCCGACAATGTCCGGCGAAGCACCGATTTGGGCACACACGTGGTGGTCGAGAACGAGAACTGGGCCAAGGGGATGGCCGGTTCCTTCCGCGCCGGCATAGAGGCGGCCACTGCCGGCAACAGCATCATGGTGGCCTTGGTGGATCAGCCCGGATTAACCCCGACGGCGGTGAGCAGGCTGCTGGGCAGCCATCGTCCCGGCCGGGTCACCGCTGCCGCCTACCCTGATGAGTCCGGCCGCCTGAAGCGCAGGCACCCGGTGATTTTCGACGTCGGACTCCGTGCCGAAGCGGCCGCGGCCGCTCATGGCGACACGGGCGCGCGATCATTCCTCAAAGCGCATCCCGGGCTGGTGGATCTGGTGGACTGCAGCGACCTCTGCTCCGGCGAGGACCTGGACACGAAGGACCAGCTGCACCTACTGGAGATCTGAGATTTGCCTGCGAGGTAAATTAAGGACATGATCCGCATCGAAACTGATGATCCCGCACGCCCTGATGTCCACCAGCTCCTCAGCGAGCACCTGGCCGACATGTTCGCCACCTCCCCGGCAGAAAGCGTTCATGCACTGGACCACTCGGCGTTGTCGCACGAATCGATCACGTTCTGGACAGCCCGGGAGGGTGGCGTACTGCTGGGATGCGGAGCGCTGAAGATGCTGTCCGCCGGGCATGCCGAGATCAAATCCATGCGCACCACCGCCGGTTCACGCGGGCGGGGTGTGGCCACCCTGATGCTGGAACACATCGTGGCCGAAGCGCAGGCCCGTGGCTTCCAACGCCTGAGCCTGGAGACCGGCACGGAGGAGTACTTCGCTCCCGCACGCCGGTTGTATGCCCGGCACGGATTCACGGAATGCCCGCCGTTCGGGGATTACACCCTGGACCCGAACAGTGTGTTCATGGAGCTCGCCGTCTCACCCAAGTAGGTGTTTCACCCAATTAGGTCGCAGCTGAGCGCGTTTTGACGGCTCAAAACGCGCTCAGCTGCGACTCAGTTGGGGATGAGAGTGCGGTCGCGGAGGGCCAGGTAGATCTTGTCCCGTGCGATGGGCAGCTCGCCAAAGCGGATCCCGGTGGCATTGCGGATCGCGTTGGCCAAGGCGGGAGCCACCGGGTTGAACGGGCTCTCACTCATGGACTTGGCACCGAGTGGGCCGGTGGAGTCGTTGGTGGTGGCAAAGTAGACCTCGCTCCGGGGCACGTCCGCGAACGACGGGATGTGGTACTGCCGCAGGATGTCCGTGGTGACCCGTCCGGCGTCGTCCACTTTCACTTCCTCGTACAGAACCGCACCGAGGGCCTGCGCGATGCCGCCCTCAATCTGCCCACGGCACTGCCGCGGGTTCACCACTACGCCAGCGTCCGCAGCCTGCACGCTTTGCAGGATCCGCAGCTCACCTGTTCCAGTATTAACAGCAACGCGGAAGCCATGGACGTTGAACGCCACGGAACGCGGCGTCCCTCCCCAGTTGCCGTCCGTGGCGAGCCGAACGCCTTGGAGCTGGGCAGCGTCGACAATTTCTTTCAGGGGAACGGTACGGTCGCCGCACTGAACAGCTCCGTCCACCAAACGGCAATCCGCCAAGGCAGCTCCAGTCAGCGACGCGGCAACAGTCTGGATCCGGGTGGCCAGTTCCAAGGCCGCCCCGAGCGTCGCCTTGCCGGCCACCACCGTTCCGGCTGAACCGAACGCTCCGGTGTCGTGCTCCACAAGGTCGGTATCCGATTGGCGCACGGCCACCTTGGACGCTGATGTCGCCAGCGCGGTGGCAGCCAACTGCGCATGGACAGTTGTGGTGCCGTTCCCGAATTCCGCAGTACCGACGTCGACGGCGAACCTTCCGTCCGATTCCAGGCTCACCCGGGTATGGGCGAAGTGGCCGCGGGGCGGGACGGTGTCGATCATGGAAAGAGCGGAGCCCTCGCCGACCACCCAATCCGGTCCGAGGTCATCCAGCCCAGCGGCCCGGTAGCGCTCCTTTCCACGGTCCAAAGCGTCCCGGACCAACGCCACGCACTGATCCAGGCCGTAGCTGCCGTAGTGGACGTCTTCTTCAGGTTCAGGAGTGGTGGACAGCATGTGATCTCCGGGCCGGACCATGTTCTTGAGCCGGAACTCGAGCGGATCCATGCCGATACCGACAGCCAACTCGTCAATGGCCGACTCGATCGCGAAGATCATCTGGCTCAGCCCATACCCCCGGAAAGCACCCGCGGGGACGGTGTTCGTGTACACCGCGTGCGCATCCACTTTCTTGTTCACGCACTTGTAGACGGCCAATGACTCTCCGCACCCATGGAACATCACACCGGGAGCGTGGTTTCCGTAGGCACCGGTGTTGGTGAGGACGTTCAGTTGGAGCGCAGTGAGGGCACCGTCGCGGCTGGCGCCCGCCTTGAGGTGAATGGTGAAGGGGTGCCGGGTGGTGGTGGCCGTGAACTGCTCGGTACGGGTGAATTCCAGCTGCACGGGCCTCCGCAGTGCAAGGGCTGCGAGGGCCACCAAGTCTTCAGTGAGGACTTCCTGCTTGCCACCGAATCCGCCGCCAACCCGGCCGGCCACTACCCGGATAGTCTCAGGGGGCAGGTTGAACACCCGGCTCAGCGTCCGCTTCACCAGGAAAGGTACCTGCGTGGACGATCGGATCGTCAAGCGACCATCCTCATCCAGCCAGGCAATGGACGCATGGGTCTCCATAGCCACGTGCTGGACCCGCTGCGTTTTATAGGTGTGTTCGTGGATGAAGTCCGCGGCTGCGAATCCGTCGGCCACGCTGCCCAGTTCGGCATGAACCTCGGCCACCACATTCTGGAGCGGGCGGGAAATGCGCGAGAAGACGCCGTCTTTTTCCCCATGGATTGCCGGGGCGCCGGGAAGGATGGCCTCCTGGGGCGTGAACACTGGCTCAAGGAGTTCGTACTGCACCGCCAACGCACGGGCTCCGGCCTCCGCTGCACTCACGGATTCGGCCACGACGGCGGCAACCCGCTGTCCGATAAAGCGCACCACGTTGTCCAGCACTCGGGTGTCGTCCGGGTCATCGTTGAAATTCTCGTGTTGGGCCGTGGAGAACAGCAGTTGCGGAGCATCTTCATGGGTAAAGACCGCTACGACGCCGGGAACGGCCAAGGCCGGGGCTTTGTCGATGGCTACTATCCGGGCGTGCGGATACGGTGAACGCAGGAGCTTCATGTGCAGCAGGCCCGGGAGTTGCTCGGCCGGGACATCAAGGGTGTAGCGGGCGGTTCCCGTAACCACGGCCTGGCCGGCGGGTGCGGGGACGTTGTCCCCGAGCTGACCGGGAGTAGCCTCCACGGCGGCCGGTGGTTGTACCCCGGAAACTGAGTGCGCCCCGGAAACGTCCGCTCCGGCGTCGTGCTTGTGATGGCCACCGAGACCGCAAACCGCGTCCGCAATGGAGCGGTAGCCGGTGCAGCGGCACAGGTTTCCCTTGAGGTTGCGGGGCAGGTTGGCGCGTTGCTCGTCGTCGAACGATGCGGCGGTCATCATCATGCCCGCCGTGCAGAAGCCGCATTGGAAGCCCTGGGCCTCGAGGAACTGTTCCTGCACAGGGTGCAGCCCATCAGCGGAGGCGAGGCCCTCGATGGTGGTGACCGCTTTGCCCTCGGCGCGGATTGCAGGGTAGATGCAGCTGTGGACGGGGGTGCCATCCACGTGCACGGTGCAGGCACCGCAGTCGCCACCGTCGCAGCCCTTCTTGACGCCGAAGTTGCCCTCTTCGCGGAGGAATGTGCGGAGGCATTGTCCGGGGCGGGGTGTGGCCTCCGAGGCAGCACCATTGATCTCAATTGCCATTCCGGGCCTCCTTCTGCTGGGTGCTTGGTACGGCTGGCTGGGTGGACGGTTGGGGCGAGGTGGCGTGCGGCGGCCAGAAATCCCCGGAAACGGTCATCGATTCGCCCAGCAGCTCTGCCCGGATTTCCTCGGCCAGCTTGAAGGTCATGTCACGACGCCATGCAGGTAACCCGTGGATGTCGTCGTGGTACAACGGCCAGGGAATGGAACTCCCGACGGCGTCAGCCAGCGTCCCGGCGTCGGGAACCTGCCCGGCGGGGAACCTCAGTTGTACCGGCCTTTTGGTGGACGCGGTCACGGTTATGACCAGGCCGCCGTCGGGGTCGAGCCGCCCGATCAGCAGCACGCCGGAGCGGCCCAGGTTGCTGAGCGACAAGCGCCGGAAGGCAACCCTTGCGGAGAGCGCGCTTGCGGGCACATGGATGCTGCGAAGCAACTCCCCCGGCGCCAGGACTGTCTGCATATCCCCCGTGACGACGTCGGCCACCGGAACATTGCGGCTGGTGCCGTCCGGACTGAGGATGGAGGCCACGGCGTCGAGTCCTGCGCAGAGTGATGTCATGGGCCCCGCCGGCAGGCCGGTGCAAATGTTGCCGCCCACCGTGGACATGTTCCAGATCTTGAACGAGGCCACGAATGAGTCACAGCACGGGCGTATCAGGGCCAGTCCGGGCCATTCACGGTTGGCTATTTCCGCTGACCGCGGCAGGGCGTAGAGCTCGGCGACGGTGCAAGTGGCCGCAAGTTCGAGGCCATGGTCCGTGACAGTGATGGCGGGCCAATCCGCTTGGCCGAGGTCAAGGAGGCGCTTCAGGACCGTGCTGCCGTAGGAGAAGAGGACAGTGCCTCCGGCGAGCCAGGCATCGCCGTCGCGCCATTGTGCCGGGTCCGTGGTGGGGACCACGGCCTCGATGGTGTTCATGTCCATTGGTCCTCCTGAGTGAGGTGTTGGTCTGCTGCGTGAGTCGGGGCTGAGTGAATCGGGCCGGTGCTGTCCTTGAGCGAAGGGAACCCGGGTGCTTTGGAAGTCTTTTGGCCAGTTCCACGCTCAGCGATGATTTCGGCCGTGATGGAAACTGCTACTTCGGCAGGAGTCACGGCGCCAAGGTTCAGTCCGATAGGCGAATGCAGCCGTTCCAGGGACTCCGGCGGAGTGCCTGCCTCAAGCAAGGCATCGATCCGTTGGCGGTGGCTGCGACGGGAACCCATCGCGCCGACGTACACCAGGTTCAACCGGAGGGCGCTCTCGAGCAAAGGGATGTCGAATTTGGGGTCGTGGGTCAGGACGCACACCACGGTGCGGGAGTCGATGCGTCCTGCGGCCGCCTCGGCTTCAAGATAGCGGTGCGGCCAGTCGGTGACCACTTGGTCTGCTCCTGCGAAGCGGCTTTGCGTCGCGAAGGCAGGCCGGGCGTCGCACAGGGTGACGTTGTATCCGAGGAGTTGCCCGGCAGGTAGCAACGCGGCGCCGAAGTCGTTGGCACCGAAGATCAGCATCCGTGCTGCAGGCAAACGGCTTTCCACGAACAGGGTGATGGGTTCGGGCTGGGTGTCCTCCCGCGGGGGTGCAGCCAATCTCTCAGTGGTAACCCAGCCGTCGATGCACCCCTCGGGCGGTGCCAAGCGGACCAAGCCGGCGCGACCACCTTGGAGCAGCGGCTCCACTTGGGCAGCAGCGGCGAAAAGTGTGGAGGGGTGGTCGCCCAGCAATTTGGCCAGTTCCTCGGATTCCATGGCACGGAACCGCACGGGATCGTTGACCACCATGACACCGCCCTGACCATCGAGCCGGCGGATCAGTGCCGCAGGGCGCTGAGTCTCAGCAAAAACAGACAGTTCAGGCGATCCAGCCCTGAGCGGCTGGATGTGGACTTCCAGTTCCCCTCCACAGGTGAGCCCGACGGCGAACGCGTCCTCGGCACTGTAGCCAAAAGACTCAAGGCGAGGGCCGCCGTCGCGCATTGCTTCCATGGCCGCCTCAACGACGGCACCTTCCACGCAACCACCGGACAAGCTGCCCAGGATTTCGCCGTTTTCGGAGACCATCATGGAGGTCCCCATGGGCCGCGGCACGGAGCCGCCAGTCCCTACGATCGTGGCCACAGCACACAGTTGGCCAGAGACCGCAGGCCGCCAGCTGCCCAGTGAAGGCATCAGATCCAGCATGGCAACACATCCTTATTCCAGGTGTCCCGGCCAGATGGCCCGGCCGGAGCAGTGCGCGATCTTGCCTCATATTCTCATTTCCAGAGGATGTTGAGGGCTAGTCGCGGTTAATCAGTAAGAGTTCAGTCAGTAAGAGTTCATAGGAACGGGGGCAAGGGCTTCATCTCCCTGCCCCCGTTCCCTGACGGAGCGTCGGTACCCGTCCCTGAATCACCAGGGCCGCCGCCCGCCGTCGTGCCTGTTCCGGTGGTGATGTTCCGGAAGGACGACGACGGCGGACGCCTATTCGTGCGGTGGGTTCCGACGGACCGTCGATCGGAGTGCCGGAATTGGGCCCGCCGGCGCGGGGTGGGGCTCCGGGCTAGACACCCATCAATGCGTTGATGGGTCCCCGGGCGAAGTAGATGATGAAGCCGGCCGTGACCACCCACATGAGCGGATGGACCTTCTTAGCCTTCCCCGACGCCGCGCTGATGATGGCGAAGGAGATAAAGCCGACGCCGATGCCGTTGGCGATGGAGTACGTCAGCGGCATGGTCACTATGGTGAGGAATGCAGGGAGGGCGATGGAGAACTTGGTGAACTTGATCTCGCGGATCTGCGCCATCATCATCGCTCCCACAACCACCAGTGCTGCAGCAGCCACTTCCAGCGGCACTACAGAGGTGAGCGGCGTGAAGAACATCGAGCCCAGGAACAGCACGCCGGTGACAACCGAGGCCAGACCGGTGCGTGCGCCTTCCCCGATGCCGGCTGCTGAGTCGATGTACACGGTGTTGGACGAACCGGAGGTCGCGCCACCCACTACTGCGCCCATGCCTTCAACGATGAAGGCCGACTTCAGCTTGGGGAACGTGCCGTCCTTGTGTGCCACGCCTGCGCTCTTGGCCAGGCCGGTCATGGTGCCCATGGCGTCGAAGAAGTTGGTGAACACCAGGGTGAAGACCAACATCGTCGCGGCCAAGCCACCGATTCTGGCAAATGAGCCGAAGAGATCGAATTGGCCCACCAGGCTCAGGTCCGGGACCGAAACGAGCTGGCTCGACAGGATGGGCACGTTGAGGTGCCAGCCGCCCGGGTTGTCAGCGGTGCCCGGACCGATGTGGAACACAGCCTCGGCAACTGCGGCGAGGACAGTGGTGGCGACGATGCCGATCAGCAGTCCGCCCTGGATCTTGCGTGCCACGAGGATGCCCATGGTCAGAAGTCCAATAATGAAGACAAGGGTGGGGATGGAAGTGATAGAGCCGTTGTCGCCGAGCTGGACCGGCGGGCCGCCCGTAGTTGCGCGAACGAATCCGGAATCCACGAAGCCGATGAAGGCGATGAACAGGCCGATGCCAACGGTGATGGCGGCCTTGAGTTCCTTGGGGACTGCCCTGAAGATCGCCGTCCGGGCACCTGTGGCACCGAAGATGACAATCAGGATGCCGTTGATGACCACCAGGCCCATGGCTTCTGGCCACGTGACTTCCTGGATGACTGCGACGGCAAGGAACGAGTTGATGCCCAGGCCCGCTGCGAGGCCGAAGGGGAGGTTGGCGACCAGACCAAAAACAATGGTCATGACGCCGGCGGTAAGGCCCGTAACTGCACCTACCTGGGCTGCTGAGAGCCAGCCGCCGGCGACGTCGGTGGGGGCGTTTTCTGCCGAGAAGCCACCCAGGATGAGCGGGTTGAGGATGACGATGTACGCCATGGTGAAGAAGGTGACCAGGCCGCCGCGGAATTCGCGGGCCAGCGTGGAGCCACGCTTGGAGATCTGGAAGAACTTATCCAGGAAGGAGTTCGACACCGGAGGCTTGCCGCTTCCGGTTGCCGTGTGCTTTGCCGCTGTGGGCTCCGCGCTGTTGTCTCCATTGGGGAGGAGCGCGGCCTGCTTTTCAGCTGCTGTCTGCTTTTCAGCGGAATTGTCCAGGATTGTCATGTCAGCCACCGGGCCCTAGTAATCAATCCTGGAATCAAGCGTGTTCCATGTGTTGAACGGCTGGAGGGCCGCCGGAGCCTGGGGGTCGCCCAGTTCCAGCTTGGCTACCGGCATCAGCGCGTCCCGGTTGTCGTTCTCGAAGTACTCGTAGAAGACAGCGTCGTCGAAGCCGACGGATGCGGCGTCGTGACGGTCTGCGGCAAAAAACACGCGGTCAACGCGTGCCCAGAGTGCAGAGGCCAGGCACATGGGGCACGGCTCGCAGCTGGTGTAGAGGGTTGCTCCGCTGAGGTCAAAGGTTCCCAGTTCGCGGCAAGCGTTACGGATGGCTGTGACTTCTGCGTGTGCGGTGGGATCGTTCGTCGCGGTGACGCGGTTGACGCCTTCGAAGGCTCGTCCGTCCGCGGTCACAATGACGGCGCCGAAGGGGCCCCCACTGTTAAGGACATTGGCTGTTGCCAGCTCAATGGATGTGGCCAGGAATTGCTCGGCCGTGACGGTTGTACTCATGTTGCGACTTCCTTAGTGCTGAGGAAGCCAGGTGACCTGTTTGGGGGCGCTACAGAGAGGAGCTCCAGTTAGCTTGGTTACCAGGCTTCAGCATGTGCGATGAAGGTTAAGTTGCGCCTGGTAGATAGCTTCCCGAGGTCCGGGTGCCCGCCTTTGGCAGTTAGAGCGTAGCACCAGGTTTGTGAGCCGCGCCATAGTTTTTTGAAAACTTAATTTCGTGATGCGAAATTACCTGTTCCGCGCTTCTGGTCCCCGAATGTGACCCGGACGTGCCCGCGGGCGTTGACTGCCGCCGTCGAGCATTTTACGCTTTGGGGACCGGGCCGCGCTCTAGCGGGCCCGGCAACCTGGATCAGCAGACAGGGCCTAACTGAGCTGGAACGCGTACACGCCGACCAGACAAGGAACCCGCTATGTCGCAATCCCCTTCCCGGCTTTGGATCAAGAATCCGCTGGGAATCTTCACCGCAAACGACCTCGACGCCGGCGGCGGCCTGGTGGTTTCTGACGGAAAAATCGTAGAGCTCGTGCCCACGGGCGGGCAGCCTTTGTTGCCCGCTGCCGTTTTTGACGCTTCCGCACATGTGGTTCTTCCCGGGCTCATCAACACGCATCACCACTTCTACCAGACCCTCACCCGCGCATGGGGCCCGGTAGCCAACGCGCCCTTGTTCCCCTGGTTGCAGAACTTGTACCCGGTATGGGCCCGACTGACCCCGCGGAGCCTGGAACTCGCAGTTCAGGTTGCGCTGGCCGAGTTGCTGCTTTCCGGCTGCACCACCGCAGCCGACCACCACTACCTCTTCCCCGACGGCATGGAAGACGCCATCGACATCGAGGTAGCTGCCGTGCGCGCCATGGGAATGCGGGCCACGCTGACCCGCGGGTCCATGACCTTGGGAGAGGACGACGGCGGGCTGCCGCCCAGGACCACAGTCCAGTCGCCTGAGGCGATCCTTGCGGACAGCGAGCGGCTGATTCGTGAGTACCACGAGGCCGGCGATGGGGCTTCCGTGCAGATTGCGCTTGCCCCCTGTTCGCCGTTCTCGGTAACCAAGGAGATCATGGCCGAGAGCGCAGCCATGGCCGAACGCTTCGATGTCCGGCTGCACACCCACCTTGCAGAGACCATCGATGAGGAAGACTTCTGCCGTTCCATGTTTGGACTGCGGACCGTGGATTACTTGGAGTCTGTGGGCTGGTTGGGCAACCGGACCTGGCTGGGCCACGGCATCCACTTCAACGACGAGGAGATCGCCAGGCTGGGAGCCGCGGGCACCGCCGTCGCGCATTGCCCCACCTCCAACATGCGCCTCGCATCCGGGACCGCGCGGGTCCTTGAACTTGAGGCAGCGGGCGTTCCCGTAGGACTGGGGGTTGATGGGTCGGCGTCGAACGATGCATCCAACATGATCCTCGAAGCACGACAAGCCCTGTATTTGCAGCGTCTCCGGTACGGAGCCTCAGTACCCGTCGAGCGGGCCCTGGGGTGGGCAACGCGTGGGTCCGCTGCGGTGTTGGGCCGTTCCGACATTGGGCAGCTGGCTCCGGGTCTTCAAGCGGACTTGGCCCTGTTCAAGCCCGATGAACTGCGGTTCTCCGGCAGCCACGACCCCGTCGCCGCGTTGTTGCTCTGCGGAGCCGACCGTGCGGACCGTGTCATGGTAGGCGGCTCGTGGCGGGTAGTGGATGGCGCGATTCCCGGGCTGGATGTGGCTGGGCTGATCGCTGAGCACTCGGCGGCAGCGCGGAAGTTGGTGGCCGGGTAGTTCTGTTTGCCCGGCTGGGCCCGTTTCGGGGGTTCCCTGCGCAACATGCCGTTCGCACGGCACTGTCCGCAGCGGGCCCCCGAAGCAGGCTTGTCCACATAGTCCTACGCACCCCTGCCCTTGCCCGCCGGCTCATTGAAGTCTTGACTCATGACACAGAACAACAGCAACGAGCTTCCCGCGGGGATGGATTTGTGGCGGACCGATGAGCTCCACGAAGCAGGCTTCAACCATCGGAGGATTGCCGCGCTGGTTCGCTCCGGCGCCTTAGTACGACTACGTCGCGGTTGCTATATCCGAGGCAGTACTTGGACAGCCCAAAAGCCTTGGGTTCGCAGCCTGCAATTGATTGCTGCACACGCACACGGGACACTTTCGACGTCGTCTGGCGGCTTGGTCTACAGCCACACCTCAGCGGCGCGTCTCCATGGCTTATTCCTGTGGGATGTTGGAGACAAAGTCCACATCACAACGGAAACAACAGCGTCCACCACTTCCCACGGCAAGGATGTCGTGCCGCACACCCGCCCGCTGGCGATGATGGGGGCTGTTTTCGTCAAAGGAATGCCTTGCACCACGTTGGAACAGACTGTTGTGGACTGCTGCCTCATGCTCAACTACAAACAAGCACTGGTGCTAATGGATCACGCCCTCCGAAAAGGTGCCGATGCCTCGAAACTGCGAGAGATGTGCGCATCGTTGGCCGGACGTAACGGAGTTCTCACTCTTCGCCGGGCTTTGGAGAATGCCGATGCCCGATCCGAGTCACCCGGCGAAACCCTGACCCGCGAACTGCTGCAACGGTTGAGGATACAGCTGCCCGAACTACAGCTGAAGGTGGCGTCAGCGGAAGGTCACCATCGGCTGGACTTTGCATGGAGGGAAAAGAAGGTTGCCCTGGAGTTCGACGGAAAGGTGAAGTACTTCGACTACGCACCCACCGCCGAGGTGATCTACCAGGAACGGCAGCGAGAAAAGGCCCTCACCGAGCTCGGCTGGAAGTTCATCCGGATCAAATGGCAGCAGTTGTTTCGGGAGCAGGAGTTCAAAACAACAGTGCTGAGGGTATTGCGGGGAGCAAGCTAGAGCCCGTCTCGGGGATTAGCTGCGCATTCGATGGTGCGCACGGCACGCTGCGCAGGGAACCCCCGAATCGGGCTGCGGCAACGGACGGGAGGGCCGGGCAATGGAAAGGCGGGCGACACCTCCCCAGGTGCCGCCCGCCTCTTTGGCTCTGTTGCGCAGAGTCCGTGCCCCGCAGATGCAGGAGATCTCAGGGGCGCTGCCGGCCGAATACCGGGAGCGCGCGCAGCCAACGGGAGAACCCGCCGGCTTTGCGGTCACAGTCGGCCGGAATGTAGAAGTCCGGATCTGTCGCACCGAAGGGCAGGTACAGCTCCTGACCCGGCGCCGGGAATTCCACGACGTTGTTCGTATCCTTCGAGTCCATCTGTTCCTCCTCTTTCTCATGCCTACAGTTTCCGCTCTTCGGAAAACTTTTATTGTTATGTGGAAAGTGTAGGCAGCCGGGAAACAACGCGTCAAGACCCCCACCAACGCAAAGTGAGTTGCCCCGGTCACATTTGGATGATTCATAACGATCCTTCGGAACCCGTATACACAAGACGAATTAGTGCGCTACTCTCGAATCAGTTCGTGGCGTAGGTCACGTAACCTGAGAGCAGCAGGCAGGGTCGTAATGAGCTGGCATCAATGGATGTCGGCTCTTTTTTGTTGGGTCGGCTCCACCAGAAACGCAGTGGAAACACGCGCTTAATTTCATTGATGGAACGTAGGTTCCACCTCACAGAAGTTGGGATATGACCATGAGCAACAACATCGTCCTCGGCGAAAACCAGTACGGCAAAGCAGAAGTCCGCGTCGTCAAGGTCACTCGGGATACGGACCGCCACCACATCGAAGACCTGAACGTCACCTCGCAGCTGCGCGGCGATTTCCAAGCCGCACACCTCGAAGGCGACAATGGCCACGTCGTCGCCACCGACACCCAGAAGAACACGGTCTACGCTTTCGCACGTGAAGGCATCGGCTCCCCCGAGTCCTTCCTGCTGCGCCTTGCAGATCACTTCACCGGCGGGTTCGACTGGGTCACCGGCGGCCGCTGGGAAGCCGAGGCCTACAGCTGGGACCGCATCCAGGCCCACGGCGAGGGACACGACCACAGCTTCGTCCGCAACGGACAAGAGGTGCGTACCGCCGTCGTCGTCCGTGATGGCGCAACCACGCACGTCATCAGCGGCCTCAAGGACCTGACCGTCCTGAAGACCACGCAGTCCGGTTTTGTCGGCTATCCGCGCGACAAGTACACCACCCTGCCGGAAACCACCGACCGCATCCTGGCCACCGATGTATCCGCCCGTTGGCGCTACAACACCAACCTGGACTTCGCCGGCACCGACTTCAACAAGAGCTACGAGGACATCAAGGCCCTCCTGCTTGAAGGCTTCACCGAGAACTACTCCCACGCCCTGCAGCAGACGCTGTTCGACATGGGCAAGAAGGTCCTGGAAGCACACAGCGAAGTGGACGAGATCAAGTTCTCCATGCCCAACAAGCACCACTTCCTGGTTGACCTGAGCCCGTTCGGCCTGGACAACCCCAACGAGGTCTTCTTCGCCGCGGACCGCCCGTATGGCCTCATCGAAGCAACCGTCCAGCGCGAGAACATCGAAGCTGCGCCGGTTGCATGGAGCGGCATCGCCGGCTTCTGCTAAGCCCGCACTAAAAACTCACCGATCAAGGGTTTGTGTGCAGGTCCCCCCAACGGCGCCCCGTAAAGGCCGGGCCTGCACACAGACCCAACCCCAAAACCCCAAGCTTTGTTAGCCAGACACAGTTAGCCAGACGAAGACGTCTGCCATGAACCCAGAAAGTCTGCCATGAACATCAAGAAGAAGTCCCGCCCCGCGAATACCACCTCTTCGCGGAAACATCAGCCGGAACGTCCCGAGGACCAGCGCCTTTCCATCGGAAGCACCTTCGCCTACGGCTTCCAGCACGTTCTCACTATGTACGGCGGAATCATTGCGCCCCCGCTGATCATCGGTGCGGCCGCCGGCATGTCCTCACAGGACATCGGCCTCCTCATCGCCGCCTGTTTGTTCGTTGGCGGCCTGGCCACCATCCTCCAGACTGTGGGCATCCCGTGGTTCGGTTCACAGCTGCCATTGGTGCAGGGCGTGTCCTTCGCCGGCGTTTCCACCATGGTGGCGATCGTCCAAGGTGGCGGCGGGATCCAGGCGGTGTTCGGCTCGGTCATTGTGGCCTCGCTGATTGGCCTGGCGATCACTCCCCTGTTCTCCAAGATCATCAAGTTCTTCCCGCCGGTGGTCACCGGAACCGTGATCACCACCATCGGCCTGACGCTGATGCCGGTTGCAGCAAACTGGGCCATGGGCGGCAACGCCAAGGCGGACAACTACGGCAGCATGGCCAACATCGGCCTCGCAGCAGCAACCATGGGCGTGGTCCTTCTCCTGAGCAAGGTTGGCAACGCCGCCATCTCGCGGCTCTCGATCCTGCTGGCCATGGTCATTGGCACCATCATCGCGTTCGTGGCCGGCATGGCTGACTTCTCCAAGGTGGGCCAGGGCGACATTGTCGCTTTCCCCACGCCCTTCGCTTTCGGCGCTCCGACCTTTGAAATCGCCGCCATCATCTCCATGCTCATCGTCATCCTGGTGACCCTGACCGAGACTTCGGCGGACATCATCGCAGTGGGCGAGATCGTGGACACCAAGGTTGACTCCCGCCGCATCGGCGACGGCCTCCGCGCAGACATGCTCTCCAGTGCCATCTCCCCGTTGTTCAACTCCTTCACGCAGAGCGCCTTCGCCCAGAACGTTGGCCTCGTTGCCATCACGGGCATCAAGAGTCGCTTCGTGGTCAGCGCCGGCGGCCTCATCCTGGTTATCCTGGGCCTCCTGCCAATCCTGGGCCGTGTTGTCGCAGCGGTTCCGACGCCCGTCCTGGGCGGCGCCGGCGTCGTGCTGTTCGGTACGGTGGCAGCCAGCGGTATCCGTACACTCGCCAAGGTTGAGTACAAGAACAACATGAACCTGATCATCGTGGCGGCATCGATCGGCTTCGGCATGATCCCCATCGCCGCGCCTTCCTTCTACGACGCGTTCCCGTCCTGGTTCTCCACGATCTTCCACTCCGGCATCAGCTCGGCAGCCGTCATGGCCATCCTGCTGAACATCCTCTTCAACCACTTCAAGGCCGGCAACTCGGACAACCAGTCGGTGTTCGTCGCGGGCACTGACCGCATTGTCAGCGAAGAGGACATCAAGTGCCTCAGCGAGGGCGACCGGTTCGAGAACGGCAAGCTCATCGACGCCGACGGCAAGGAAGTCCCGCTCAAGACGTCCAGCGCGTCAGAGCACTAGCTCCTGATCCGCCGAGATGCCACTTGACGCCCATGTTTGCGGAAAACATGGGCGTCAAGTGTCATCTCGCGTTGAACGTACGACGGCGGCACGCACCATCGGCGCGAACATCACCGCCGGGTGCCACTCGCCGTAGGATCGGGCCATGACCGAACAGCCCAAGATCCAACAAGCCCCCTGCTTCCGTTCACTGGCCTTTCGCGAGATCCCGAAGCCCGACTACGCGGACGTTTGCCTGGCCACACTGCCAGACGGCGCGGGTACGGATCCGGCCGAGTGGGCGGATCGACTGTTCTCCTTGGAGTCCATGCCGCGTTGGGTTGCCGCCGCAATGGGTTTGCGTCAGGCGCTTGTGCCCTTGATCGGCGTTCCGAAGGCACCGCGGGACACGTTCAAGGTGACGGACCAGGCGGGCGAAGAAGCCCTGATCTTCGTCAGGGACAAGCACCTGAATTTCGCGGCCGCCGTCGGGGTTGATCCGGTGGGCCGACTGATCAGGGTGACTACCGCCGTCGAGCTTAAAGGGTGGCGCGGGAAGCTCTACTTCGGTGTGGTGCGGCCGATCCACCCGATCGTTGTGAACGCGATGCTGAGGAAAGCCACCCGCTCAAAATCCGCGCCGAGCTGACAGATAATGCCCATGTTTTTGGAAAATATGGGCATTATCTGCTAACTCGGCGCTAGTTCTGGTTGAGCTCCGCGGAGATGGCCATGGCTGCCTCACGCAACATGGGCACGGCACGGTCGGCGAAGCTCTGGTCCACGCGGGTGATGGGCCCGGAGACGGAGATCGCCGTGGGAGTAGGTGCGTTGGGCACGGCCATGGCGAAGCAGCGCACACCGAGCTCCTGCTCTTCCTCGTCAATGGAGTAGCCACGTTCGCGGATGAGTTTCAGGTCCGCGAGCAGGGAGTCGATGTCGCCGATGCTCTTGGCCGTGGGAGTGGGCATGCCTGTGCGGGCCACGATGCCGCGGACAACCTCGTCATCCAGCTGGGCGAGGATGGCTTTGCCCACCCCGGTATCGTGCGTGTGGGCGCGGCGGCCGACTTCCGTGAACATGCGCATGGAGTGCATGGACGGGACCTGGGCAACGTAGATGACCATGTCCGAATCAAGGACAGCCATGTTGGAGGTCTCGCCGAGTCGTTCCACCAGGGTCTTCAGCTGGGGCCGGGCCACGGCACCAAGCTGCTTGCTGGCACCTTCGCCGAGCCGGATGAGCCGAGGGCCCAACGCGTAGCGGCGGTTGGGCAGCTGCCGGATGTAGCCGAGGGACACCAGCGTGCGGAGCAGGCGGTGGATGGTGGGCAGGGGGAGGTCAGTGGACGACGAAAGTTCACTCAGGGTGACGTCGCCGCCCGCATCCGTAATCAGTTCCAGCAGTTCAAAGACGCGCTCAACGGACTGCACGCCTCCGGAGGCTTTTTCAGCCATTCCCTTGTCTCCAATGACTCAGATTCCGACAACTCTTATCCGCATCGTGAAAAGAATTGCTTAGAACACCCAACATACAGCACAGCGCCCACCTGCGCGATGACACCGAACATGACCAAGCAAGGGGTTGTGTTTCCACTTTGTAGATAATAATATCCATAATACGAAAACACTCAGTTTGGAACGGCGGCCCGGGAACGGGCCTAACAGGAGGAATTTCAATGGCGAATCCGAGCCCCGGAAACTCGATCACCCTGCGCGTCGCCGCACCGTCGAGCTTCACCGCTACCAGCGAACTGGCCGCAGCCGTCGGCGCAGCCGGCGCAGCAATCACCGCGCTGGACGTCACGGAATCCCACCACGAGACGCTTGTTGTTGACGTCACCTGCAACACCACCGATGACGACCACGCAGCCCGCGTGAAGGACGCCCTGAACGCCCTCGACGGCGTCACCGTCCAGCATGTCTCGGACCGCACCTTCCTCATGCACCTTGGCGGCAAGCTCGAAGTCGTCCCTAAGGTAGCCCTGCGCAACCGCGACGATCTCTCGCGTGCCTACACTCCCGGCGTCGCCCGTGTTTGCATGGCGATCGCAGAAGACCCGGCCGCAGCCCGCAACCTGACGGTCAAGCGCAACACCATCGCCGTCCTCACCGACGGATCGGCCGTCCTGGGCCTTGGCAACATCGGCCCCGCCGCGGCCCTTCCGGTCATGGAAGGCAAGGCTGCACTGTTCAAGCAGTTCGCCAACGTTGACGCCTGGCCGGTCTGCCTGGACACCCAGGACACCGAAGAAATCATCATGATCGCCAAGGCCATGGCCCCGGTTTACGGCGGCATCAACCTCGAGGACATCGCCGCACCGCGCTGCTTCGAAATCGAGAACCGCCTCCGCGAAGAGCTGGACATCCCGGTCTTCCACGATGACCAGCACGGCACCGCGATCGTTACGCTCGCGGCTTTGGTCAACGCCCTCCGCGTTGTGGACAAGAAGCTCTCCGAGGTCAAGATCGTGGTATCGGGCGTCGGGGCTGCCGGTTCCGCCATCATCCAACTCCTCAAGGCCCAGGGCGCGCAGCACATCATCGCCGCCGGCCGTTCCGGAGCCATCCACTCGGGCGAGGAATACGGCGACGAGCACCGCAGCTGGATCGCAGCGAATACCAACGAGGAAGGCTTCTCCGGAACCTTGCACGACGCCCTCAAGGGAGCGGACGTCTTTATTGGTGTCAGCGCCCCGCACGTGATCGGCGAGGAGCAGGTTGCTTCGATGGCCGAGGACGCGATCGTGTTCGCCATGGCCAACCCGACGCCGGAAATCGACCCCGTTGTCGCGTCCAAGCACGCAGCCGTGGTTGCCACCGGTCGCAGCGATTTCCCGAACCAGATCAACAACGTGCTGGCCTTCCCGGGCTTCTTCCGGGGCCTGCTGGACGCCGGTGCCTCGGACATTACGCCGAACATGCTGGTGGCCGCCGCCGAGGCAATTGCCAACCGGGTAGCTGACGATGAGCTGAACGCGAGTTACATTATCCCCAGCGTCTTCGATCCCCATGTTGCCGCCGATGTAGCGACCGCCGTGGCCAACGCGGCGCACGCCAACGCCGCCAGCGCACTCTAGAAAAAGGAATCCGCTCACATGGCTATCACAGTCACCGATCCCCGGCCGATCGATCGCGCCGAGGAAATCCTCACCCCCAAGGCACTGGCCTTCGTCGAGGAACTGCACAAGCGCTTCGCCGGCACCCGCGAAGAGTTGTTGGAGGCCCGCAAGGTCAAGCGCCAGAAGGTTGCGGACACCAGCCGCCTGGACTTCCTCCCGGAGACCCAGGAAATTCGCGACGGCGACTGGAAGGTCGCCGAGGCACCGGCAGCTTTGCAGGACCGCCGCGTTGAGATGACCGGCCCGGCAACTCCGGCCAAGATGGCCATCAACGCCCTGAACTCCGGCGCCAAGGTATGGCTCGCGGACCTCGAAGACGCCAGCACGCCCACATGGCCCAACGTCATCGACGCTATCCTCAACCTCCGTGACGCCGCCCAGGGGACCCTGAGCTACACCTCGCCCGAGGGCAAGGAATACCGCCTCCGCACCGACGCTCCGTTGGCCGTTGTGGTGGCCCGTCCCCGCGGCTGGCACATGGAGGAACGGCACCTGCTGATCGACGGCGAACCCGCCGTGGGTGCGCTGGTGGACTTCGGCCTGCACTTCTTCCACATCGCCAAGCAGCTTCTCCTCAACGGTCAGGGTCCGTACTACTACCTGCCCAAGATGGAGAGCCACCTGGAAGCACGCCTCTGGAACGAAGTCTTCGTGTTCGCCCAGGACTTCCTCGGCATCCCGCAGGGCAGCGTCCGCGCCACCGTGCTCATCGAGACCATCCCGGCCGCGTTCGAGATGGATGAGATCCTCTACGAACTGCGCGACCACGCCTCGGGCCTGAACGCCGGCCGCTGGGACTATCTCTTCAGCATCATCAAGTACTTCCGTGATGCCGGCGAGGAGTTCGTCCTCCCGGACCGCGCCACAGTTGCCATGACCGCTCCGTTCATGCGCGCCTACACCGAACTCCTGGTCAAGACCTGCCACAAACGCGGCGCCTTCGCCATGGGCGGCATGGCCGCCGTCATTCCCAACCGCAAGCAGCCGGACGTCACCGCCGCCGCCTTCGACAAGGTCCGCGCCGACAAGACACGCGAGGCAAACGATGGCTTCGACGGCTCCTGGGTGGCACACCCGGACCTCGTCTCCACCTGCCGCGAAGTGTTCGACTCCGTGCTCGGAGACCGCCCCAACCAGCTCGATAAGCAGCGCCCCGAGGTAAGCGTCACCGCTGAGCAGCTCATCGACGTCGCCTCCGCGGGCGGAACCGTCACGGAAGCCGGCCTGCGCCTGAACCTGTACGTCGCCGTCGCCTACACGGGCGTGTGGATCTCCGGCAGCGGTGCCGTTGCCATCCACAACCTCATGGAAGATGCAGCGACGGCGGAGATCTCCCGTTCGCAGGTCTGGCAGCAGATCCGCAACAAGTCCGTCCTAGCGGACACCGGCAACACCGTGACCCGCGAACTGGTCACCCGAATCCTGGGCGAAGAGACTGAGCGCCTGCGCATCGAATTCGGCGACGAGAACTTCAAGAAGTACTACGAGCCGGCGTCCAAGCTGATCGAGGACATCTGTTTGTCCGATGACTACACAGACTTCCTCACCACGCCCGCGTATGAGCTGGTGGGCTGAGATGGGCTCATTCTCTTCATCTGATCTGGCCCACATCGAGTCGCAGCTTGCCGCGACGGACCAGTTGCTGGACCGCAACTACCCGGGTGACGACGGCTCACGCCAGCCCATCCACACCGTCTACATCCCGGCTGACCGCTTCACGCCTTCCCTTGCGGCAGAGTGGGGCGCCCAGGCACTCGCGACGGCGGAAGCTCACGGCGGCCTCGAAAAGCTCGGCCAGCTTTTGGGCCAGGAGCCTCAATTGGCTGCTGCTGTTGCCGAACGGGTTGCTGCAAAGCTCTCTGCTGAGCCGATCGAAGACCTCCGCCTGGACTTCGAAGACGGCTACGGCGACCGCGGCGATGAGGCGGAAGACGCCGACGCCGTTGCTGCCGCCAACACCGTTGCCGCTGCAGTTTCGGCCGGAACAGCTCCGCCGTTCATCGGCATCCGTTTCAAGTGCTTCGAAGCGCCCACACGCGCCCGTGGGCTGAAGACCCTGGACCTGTTCGTGTCCACGTTGTCTGAGGCCGGCGACCTCCCTTCCGGCCTGATCCTCACCCTGCCCAAGGTCACCACGGTGGCCCAGGTGCAGGCGATGGACTTCGCAGTGTCCCGCCTTGAAGAAGTCCACGGACTCCCTGCCGGCAGGCTCCGCTTTGAGGTGCAGGTGGAAACGCCGCAGCTCATCATCGGTGCTGACGGAACCTCGCCCGTGGCACAGCTCCCCCACGTCGTTCCGGGCCGCATCAGTGCCCTGCACTACGGGACCTACGACTACAGCGCTTCGCTCGGCATCTCGGCTGAATACCAGTCCATGGAGCACCCCGTGGCCGACTTCGCCAAGGAAGTCATGCAGCTCGCTGTTGCCGGCACCGGTATCCGACTCTCGGACGGATCCACCAACATCATCCCCGTGGGCGATGGCGTGGAAGATGCTTGGAAACTGCACGGCCGGTTGGTCCGCCGCTCCCTGGAAAACGGCTACTACCAAGGGTGGGACCTGCACGCAGCCCAGCTGCCCAGCCGCTTCTCGGCGTCGTACGCGTTCTACCGCGAGGGCCTGCCCGCCGCGGCGCTCCGCCTCCGCAACTACGTGGAACGCACTGAAGGCGGCGTCATGGATGAGCCCGCCACCGCCCGTGCCCTGGCAGGCTTCGTCCTCCGCGGCGTCCAGTGCGGCGCAGTGGGGACCGACGAGGTCAAGGCGCTTGCCGGCGTCGAACTTTCACAGCTGACCGCACTGGCGCACCCGCGGCTCGCGCAACCGACTTCCCACTGATAGGAGCATTTCGCATGGGCAAGTACTACTACCCTCAGGGCGGCCTGCCGCCGCAGACCCAACTCACCACGGAACGGGCGATCGTCACCGAGGCCTACACGGTGATCCCCAAGGGCGTCATGACGGACATCGTCACCAGCAACCTGCCGGGGTTCTCCAACACACGCTCGTGGATCATCGCGCGGCCAATTTCCGGCTTCGCCACCACGTTCTCCCAACTGATCGTGGAGATCGCACCGGGCGGCGGGGCACCCAAAGCCGAGTTCGAGGCCGGGGTTGAAGGCGTCATCTTTGTCACCAAGGGCCAGGTCAACCTCACTCTCGACGGCGAAGTGCACCAACTTGAAGAGGGAGGCTATGCCTACCTTGCTGCCGGCGCGGAGTGGGGCCTGGAGAATGTCTCCGACGACATCGTCTCCTTCCACTGGATCCGCAAAGCCTACGAGCGCCTTGAGGGCTTCGAAGCCAAGTCGTTCGTCACCAATGAGAAGGACGTGGAGCCCACCTCCATGCCGGACACGGACGACGTCTGGAAGACCACGCGCTTCACTGACTCCAGCGATCTGGCCCACGACATGCAGGTCAACATCGTCACTTTCCAGCCCGGCGGTGTGATCCCCTTCCCGGAGACCCACGTCATGGAGCACGGCCTGTACGTCCTGGAGGGCAAGGCCATGTACCTGCTCAACAACGACTGGGTTGAGGTTGAAGCCGGCGACTTCATGTGGCTGCGCGCGTTCTGCCCGCAGGCTTGCTATGCGGGTGGTCCGGGCGAGTTCCGTTACCTGCTGTACAAGGACATGAACCGCCAGGTTAAGCTCACGTAATTTGCTTGGCTTGCGCCGAGATCGCCGGAAAGCTGCCAGTTCGCTGAGAGCCTTCCGGCGGTTTCGGCGCGGGTCCGGCGAACTCAGCGGCGCCGGCCGATGCTGAGCCCGGCCCAGAACGCGAGGACCAGCAGGCCAAGGACGGTCACGATCAGCCCCATTTGCGTGCCTTGGCTGACCATGGCCACACCGTTCCCGAGGAAGATCGTGTCACTCAACGGCGCGTAGGCAAACCACCCGAAGTCCGTGCTTTGGTTGTTCCACGCCACGATCAGCCCCACGATCACAGCGAGCAGCCCCAGCAAAGGCACGACGACGGCAGAGACACTGCGGGCAGGCCGCGGTGTGTTGTGTTCCCCAAGTGTGTTGTGTTCCCCCATGCGACCGAGTCTAACTGCACGAGTGCACCCAACTGAGTCGCAGTTAAGCGCGTTTTGAGCTCCCTAAACGCGCTTAACTGCGACTCAGTTGGGTTTCGGTTTGCCCGGGCCGCCGGCGATTCTGTAGGACTCCTGCAGTAACTCGTCGAGCTCTTCCACGTCGATGTTCTCCAGCCGGATCAACATCAGCTTCGGGGACTGCTCGTGATGTGGGGTCCAGAAGTAGGTGTCGGGCTCCATGGCTGCGAGCGCTTCGCGTTCGTCGGTTTTCACTGTCCCGACGCCTTCTTCCCACATGCGTGCCATCAGGGACTTGGCGAACCACGCGGGCTGCCCCCAACTCGGCCGCTCAGTCACTCCGGGCATACCCAGGCAGATGCGCCGGACGTCGTCTTCTGTGGCCATGGGTTCACTGTGGCACTCGTTGTTGTTCGGCGACAAGAGATCCGGCAGCACCGACCCGATCCTGTCGGACCCCTTCTGTAGAGTGCTGACCATGGATGACAAAGCGACGTTGCTCGGTTATTTGCGGCTCCGCAGGGCGGACTTGCTCGGGAAATTGGACGGCCTCAATGAATACGATGCCCGGAGACCCATGACCCCCACGGGGACCAACTTGCTGGGTCTCGTGAAACACGTGGCCAGTGTGGAGTTGGGGTATTTTGGGGAGACCTTCGGCCGGCCCAGTGACAGGGCGCTGCCGTGGTTTGACCATGACGCCGAACCGGATTCTGACATGTGGGTGCCGGTCGGCGAGAGCCGTGAGCAAATCCTGGAACTTCACCACTTCTCCGCCAAGCACAGCGACGAGACCGTCGAGTCCCTCCCCTTGGATGCGCAAGGCGTTGTTCCGTGGTGGTCTGAAGAGAAGAAGCACGTCACTCTCCACCAGATTCTGGTCCACATGTGCGTGGAAACGTCCAGGCATGCGGGGCACGCGGACATTATCCGCGAACTCATCGACGGCTCCGCTGGCCAGCGGCCCGGCGATCCGAACATCCCTGGACGGAGCACGGAAGAATGGGCAGCCCACCGTGCCCGCATTGAGCAGGCAGCCATGGAGGTAGGCCACAGCAACCCGTAAACCTTTACAGCCCACGCATATGTTGGGCGTGACGTTCAACTCCCCGATTGAGCTCACGATGCGCGATGGCATACTACGCTGAGATCAGGGGCGCGGACGTTCAACCTGTTCTTGGTGAGCCGTCCTGGTCGTTTCACCGCGGCTCCCGACCTCTTTTGATGCAAAACAGGCCCTAAATCAACCTATTTACGCTGCATTGTCATGCATTGCCGCCCAAAACGGCTCACGACTGCCCGCGCAGCAACCCCGCATTGAGCCTCCAGTCACATTCTGTTTACACACCAACCATGGCCTTTTGGTATCCCAAAGTGTAATCTCCATCACATTCCCTCATGTGATATTTGCGTTCCACATGACGGAACATTCGCGTGGCAATGAATGAACCTTCAGAGCTCAGATAGGAGCGCACTGTGGAAAAAGACCTTGCCCAGGAGGCTGCAACACCGCGGACCGGATCCCTGGCCAAACAAATCGAAGGCGCGTATCAGCGGATTGGAGTAACCGGCGCGCATCGCCAGATCGTCTTCATGATTCTGCTGGGCGTCTTCTTCGACGCCCTCGAACAAAATGCCGTAGGCATAACCGGCCCCATCCTCCGCCAGTCGTGGGGATTGGGTGCCACCGAAATCGGCTTGCTGAACACAATGACGTTTACGGCAACCGCACTCGGACGGCTGGCGACGGGCCTCATCGTCGACAAATATGGCCGGCGGCACATGCTGGTCATCAACCTCATCATCTTTGCCGGCGGCTCACTGCTCTGCGCAATAGCCCCCAACTACCCCATCCTCGCCGCTGGTCGCTTCATTGTGGGCTTCGGACTGGGCGGCGAAATTGCCGTTGCCGTGATCATGATGGCCGAGTTCTTCGCCGCCAAGCACCGGGGCACCGCAGTAGGACTCATCAACGTGACCGCTGCCGGTCTGGGCAATATGTTGGCTCCGGCCTTCGGCATCCTCGTCTTTACGCTTTTCGACGGACCCGACAAGTGGCGCTGGGTGTTCGGGCTCCTCTTCATCCCTGCCCTGCTGGTGATGTTCTTTAGGCGGTACGTCCCGGAAACGCCGCGCTTCCTGGCTTCCCAAGGCAAGATCGATGAGGCCAACCTCGTCATAACCCGGCTTGCGCGCAACAAGCTTTCCGGCCCCATCAACGATCCCGAAACGTACATCACGGCAGTGCCCGATCCCGTGGTGGCCAAGGCTTCCGGGCATTGGAAGGATGCCCTCCGCGGGAAGCTGCTCAAGCGTACGGTGCTGCTGTGCATTGCCGTTTGCATGTCCTACGCAGCCCAGATTTCCATGCTGACGCTGATGCCAACCATCTTGGTGTCCCGCGGGTACGCCGTGAACACGAGCCTCTGGTTCACGCTGATCATGCAGTCAGGCTCCTTGCTGGGCGCCTGCACAGCCGCCTACTTGGCCAGCCGCTTGCCCAGGAAGAAAGTGCTGACAGCGGCCGCTATTCTTGGCTGCCTGTCCGGGCTGTCCATGGCCTTCCTTGCCACCGACATTGTGTTGGTAGTGGTCTTCGGGGTTCTGTTCAATTTCTCCGTCATCTCCTGAACACCACCATCTGGCTGTTCGCACCGGAGCTCTACCCAACGCGCACCCGTGGGTTCGGGACGTCCATCATCCTTGCCGCAGGCTCGCTTTCAGGTGGCCTGTTCCCGCTCATCTCGGGAGCAGTATTCGATTCCGCCGGGTTGCCGGGCATGTTCACCACCTTGGCCGTGCTGTTCGTTATCCTGGCGATCGTGGTTCAGTTCCCACCGGAAACCTTCAACAAGCCGCTGGAAGAAGACGCTGAACCAAGTGGAGACGAGGAGGCTGCGATCTATGGACACTAGAGTTCCCGAGCCCGACACAGTCCTTCTGGTCAATCCGAACACCAACAGCAACACCACTGCCATGATGGTGGACCTGGCCACGGATACTCTGGAGCCTCACGGACTCCACGTAGTAGGGATAACCGTGGCCACGGGACCAGCCATGATTGTTGATCCGATCTCCTTGACTGAATCTGGGGCACACGTCCGCGACGCGGTGCGCGGCTACCTTTCAGGGCCCGACGGGGGCAGGGTTGCCGCCGTAATCATTGCCGCGATCGGTGATCCAGGGCGGGCACAGCTGGATGACGCAGTGGACATTCCAGTGGTAGGTATCGGACAAGGCTCCCTATACGCCGCGGCCCATAGCCAGGACGGCGCACTCCGCCGCTTTGGCATGGCAACCAGCACACCGTTGCTGGTGGAGGCCCTTGCCAAACTGGTGGCAGAGCATGGGTTCCAGGAACAGTTCACGGGCGTGCGCTTGACACGGTCGGCACCGTTGGACCTGGCGGCAGACCCTGAAAGGCAGTTCCAGGAGTTGGCGCAGGCCGTCTCTCTGGCCTCGGAATCAGACGACGCCGACGCTGTGATCATTGCCGGCGGCCCACTCAGCGCCACCGCGCGGCGGCTGGCCGAGACGACCGCCGTCGACATCATTCAACCGGTCCCAAGCGCCTGCCGGTTGCTGCTCACAGCCCTGTCCCAAACGAAGTAGCCCAATTAAGCAGGGCCCGACGACGGCACGAAAGTGCCGCCGTCGGGCCCTGTTGGGCGTCCACGCACGAGATGTCCACTCCCCGCAAGCCTCCCCCGCAAACTTGATGCGAACTTGAGCCAATCGAAAAGCTTCCTTGATATAGCAGCGCCACGCTGGAAGCAGACGAAGCACCAATACCCAAGGGTTTCGGCAACGAATTTCCAGTATGAAACACGACGATGTGGGGGAAGCAATGGACCAGGCATCAGCACTAACCGAGGTGGTCGCCGTCAAGGGCATCATCCAGGACCAGCACCCCGTGGATTTCTACGCGCTGGGCGTCGCAGGATGCATCGACCGGCTGGCCGCACCGCTCCGACGCGCGGGCGTCACGGTGCACTGGCACACTCCCCATCACGGCATCGAGATCTCCTCCTCGGCAGCCGCCCTCCTCTATCATGTGGCGCAAGAGACCTTCAGCAACACCCTCAACTATGCAAACGCCAGCGAGCTCACCGTCCGGCTGAACGCTGTCTATCACGGCATCCAAATCACCATCACGGACGATGGCAGCGGCTTCGAGATCCACGCCGCGCCAAGCGGCCGGCGGCACGGTTTCGGATTGCTGCTGATGTCCATAGCAGTGCACGACGCCGGAGGGACAGTGGACATCGACTCTACGGTTGGGCGGGGCACCAGTGTGAGGGTTACGCTGCCGCTGGATTGAGTCCGATTTGGGACCATATTTGGGCGTCCAACCCATAGCCCCACAGCGTTGGCGGACGTATTCTGTAGCTACTTTTCAGCCTGGCATCCCTAGGGAGTGGCACGAAAATGGCGCGAAACAAGGGTCCAAAGATAGGTCTGGGCAAGGTCCTCTTGAGGGTCTTCGGGTTCTTCTTCGTGAGCATCCTCTGCGGGGTGCTGATCACAGGATTTCTGGCCCCCGTAGTTGCCTTCACCAGCACCACCGTGGGTGGGTCCGTAGGGTTTTATCAAAGCCTGCCGAGCGAGCTCGACGTCGATTCCCCTTCGCTTTCCAGCACGGTGGTCTCTGCGGATGGCCAACTCATAGCCACCTTCTTCGCAGAGAACCGGGTGAAGGTCCCTTTGGAGGAGATGTCCCCGTTCATCCGCGATGCGATCATCGCGATCGAGGATAGTCGCTTCTACGAGCATGCGGGTGTGGATGCCCAAGGCATTATGCGGGCGCTGAGTTCCAACCTGACCCAAGGCACCCGGCAAGGCGCCTCCACGCTGACCCAGCAGTACGTGACCAACGTGCTCAACGAGTCGCGCCTGTCCGAGGGGCGGCCAGAGGATGTGGTGCTGAGCGGCCAGAAGACCGTGGGCGACAAGTTGCGCGAAATCAAGCTTGCCCTGGAACTGGAGAAGCGCTTCAGCAAGGACCAAATCCTTGAGGGGTACCTGAACATCGTGTTCTTCAACCGGAACGCTTACGGGATCGAGGCCGCGTCCCGTTACTTCTTCAGCACCTCAGCCATGGATCTGACCCTGCCCCAAGCAGCCCTCCTGGCCGGTTTGGTCAATGGCCCGAGCATTTATGACCCCATTGCCGATCCTCCGGCTGCCCTCAACCGCCGAAACCTGGTGCTGGACCGGATGCTGGAACAGGGCAAAATCACTGCGGTGGATCACGGCGTGGCGGTTGCCACCCCCATCGAGCTGGACATCACGCCTTCCCTGCAAGGCTGTGCGGGCACATCGTTTGCCACCTACTTCTGTGACTACGTCTCCCACCTCATTCTGAACAACGAGGCCTACGGTTCAACCGTGGAGGAACGTGAGCGACTCCTCTATCGCGGCGGCCTGACCGTCACCACCACGTTGGACAGTCGGCTCCAGAACGTCGCCCAGCAACAAGTGGACGCTTCCGCCGGCCCCAACCCGGACAAGTGGGGCGCAGCGATGACCACTGTTCAGCCTGGCACCGGGAAGATCCTGGCGATGGCCCAAAACACGGTGTTCGTGCCCCAGGAAGGAAAGTACGATACGCAGCTCAATTTCAACGTGGACGCCAAAGACGAGAATGGTTACGACCTCAATGGTGCGGGCGGTTTCCAGCCAGGTTCCACCATGAAACCCTTCATTTATGCCGAATGGCTCAACGAGGGCAAGCACCCCACCGCCGTGGTTGACGCCTCCCGCAGGGTGTACCCGGTAGGTTTCGCGTGGCGTTCGAGCTGTGGCAAGGTTCTGGGCGGTTACAGCACTGCCCAGAAAGCCCAGAACCTCGGCGCTGATGACGATCTGCAAAACAACGAAGACGGCTATTACCGCCCTATGCCCATCAACTACGGCCTCTACAACTCCATCAACACCGCCACTTTCGCCACCGCAGCCCAACTGGACTTCTGCGGAATCCAGAAAATGGTGGACGCCGTGGGCCTGCACAGCGGCCTGGACAACGCCCCGGTCAACATGCACCAGATCGGCAACCTCCTCGGCTCCATCGGCGTAGCCCCGCTGGTCCTGGCGAGCGCCTACGCCACGTTCGCCAACGACGGCACCTACTGCAAACCCATCGCCATTACCGGAATCAGCGATTCCCAGGGCAGGGAGTACGAAGCCCAAACACCGGAATGCCGGGAAGCCGTGAAACCGGCCGTGGCGCGCGGCGTGAATGCCGTCCTCCAGGATGTGATGAAGGTGGGTTCCGGCGTGTGGATCGAACCTAAGGTCCACACCAAGGTCCCCGTTGCCGCCAAGACCGGCACGTCCAACAACAATGGAGCCACATGGGTGGCCGGTTACACCACGACGCTCGCAACGGCGTCGTTCTTCGGAGATACGACGGCGGGACAACAGCGTGCGGGGCAGAACGTCACCATCAACGGCAAGTTCTACAAGTCCTTGGACGGATACATGATCGCCGGTCCGCAGTGGGCCAACTACATGATGGAAGCCGTGGCACTGTACCCGAGCGGGCCGTTTGTGGCACCGGCTCCGCCTCCATCCCCGGCACCCACCGTGCCGGCGACTCCGACGCTAACGCGGCGGTGACCTTTGCGTTGCGGGGCCCGATCTGCGCGGCATTCCCCCGCGAAGGCGCGCACAGCAGGCCCCACAACGAACTGACCACGCGTTGCGGGGCCTAGTCTGCGCGGCATTCCCCCGCGAAGGCGCGCACAGCAGGCCCCACAACGATCGAGCTAGCGGGCGTACCGCTCCTTGAAGTTCCGGAGCACCCGCATGGGTTCGGTCACGGATGACTGGCGGGCCGTCTCGATGAGTTCGTCCGCTGTGTGGGGCGGGAAGTAGCCGGCATCCTTGTAGATGTTGATGCGCGTGATCAGACCGTCAGCGTCCAGTTCGGGGTGGAACTGTGTGGCATAGAGGTTGCTCTTGATCCTAAACATGTGCACCGGACAGGCCGCGGAACTGGCCAACAGCACCGCGTGTTCCGGCAGTTTGCTGCACGCTTCCTTGTGACCGACGAACGCCTCAAAGCTGTGCGGTACGCCTTGAAGCATGGGGTCGCGCTTCCCCTCGGCGGTCAGCGTGATCTCCGTGGCCCCTACGGCTTCACCAAAGCGGCGATCGATAACGGCGCCCTGATGCACCCCCAGGGTCCCGACGCCGTAGCAGGCCCCCAGGAATGGGAAGTCCTCGGCCACGATCCGGTCCAGGAGCGATGAGAGTTCCATCTCAACCCGGACCTGGTCTGCGTTCTTCTCCTCCACAGGGTCGCTGGACGTGTAAGGGCTGCCGCCAACAATCACTCCGGAATAGTCGGCCAATTCAAGGGGCGGCAAAGGAGCGGATTCCAGCCGAATACGAACCAACTCATCCGGTTTCAGGCCGCAGTAACGGAGGTAGGCCTGGTACTCGTCATCAGCTGCGGCGTCTTCGGCGCGGGTGGCCAGCAGGAGGAAGGGCTTCACAGGCCCAGTCTGCGCGAGGAATGGCCGGCGTACAAAGTGTGTTGCAAACCGGAGGGGGTTTCTGACAGAGACTCCCTCGCATCATCGTGGCTGCATAACGTTGTAGGGACCCCTATGAAATAACCATGATTCATTCCAGAGGAGCAATCTTTGAAGCAGGACCCTGTGGTCGTCGGAAAGCCCTCCCCCAAGGCGTCACGTACCGAAACGCAGCAACCGAAGAAGATCCCATGGGGCGGTCTTCTGGTCCTTGCGGCAGCAGGGTTCACAGCGGTGACCACCGAACTCCTGCCCTCGGGCCTGCTCCCCCAAATCAGCCGGGACCTCGGAGTGGACGAGTCGGCTGTCGGTTCGCTGACTGCGGTCTACGCGGCAATCATCGTCTTCACGGCCCTTCCGCTCTCCCGGTTCCTGGCTGGACGGGTTCCCCGCAAGACGCTACTCATCGCCACTGTGCTGGCGTTTGCCCTCAGCAACGTTCTGCTTGCTCTTAGCCCCGGGTTGGGTTGGGCGATCGGGGCACGGCTCCTTGGCGGCATCGCGCACGGCATGTTGTGGTCCAGCATGGCGCCCTATGTGGCCCGCATCGTTCCCGCGTACTCGGTGGGTAAAGCGATGGCTGTGGTCTTTAGCGGCAACAGCATCGCACTGGCCGTGGGAGCTCCCATTGGGACGCTGATGGGTTCACTCATGACGTGGCGGGCGTCGTTCATGGTCCTTGCCGGCGTGGGCGCGCTCCTGGCAGTTCTGGCGTTCTGGCTTCTCCCGGGAGCCCATGACCAAGCCAGCCAGAAGACTCCATCCCTCCGTGCAGCAATGAAACTTCCGGGAGTTATTGCTGTAGCCGTCGCTTGGCCGCTCTTGCTGTTGGCCCACTTTACGCTCTTCACGTACGTGGCCCCGTTCCTCCTCGCTTCCGGCCTACCGGAGTCCGCCACGAGCATCTCCCTGTCCGTGGTTGGAATCGCCAGCTTGGTGGGCATCTGGATTGCCGGCATGACCGCTGACTCCCGCCCACGCACCTCGGTGATTGCCGCCGTCGGACTCTTGACCCTTGCGTTTGCCCTGCTGCCCGCACTTGGCGGCACTTGGGTGGGTGCTTTCGGGTTGATGACGCTGTGGGGCATCGCGTTCGGCGCGGTGGGCATTTACAACCAGGCCGCGATTCTCCGTGCCGGTGGCGAGCACAAGGACGCTGCCAACGGCCTCACCGTAGTGACCATCCAACTGGGTATCGCTGTAGGGGCCGTCTACGGCGCTCTTGCCCTCACTACAGTGGGTGCCCAACTGGTGCCTCTGGCCGCCGCCCTGCCCACAGCGATCGCCTTGGTGATCATCATCGCCAGCCGACGCGGAGGCTATCCAGCCGGACCGAAAGAGAAGCGCCGGTAACATCCCCGAAACATGGCAGTGACGTGATCTTCACGAACGAGGGATTTCTGTAACTTAGCTGCAACTTAGCTCTTCTGAGTCGGAAACATAGCTCACCGAATATTGATCGGGGGGTTGGCGCGGGCCGGGAACAACGGCCCCGTTTCGGACAGGCTCAATGAGAAGGGAACGCAGGTGGAGATCTCTGCGCAACACGTCTGGATGATGTTGTCGGCGGCAATGGTGCTGTTCATGACCCCCGGCCTCGGCCTGTTTTACGGTGGCATGACCCGCGCGAAGGCCGCGCTCAACATGATCATGATGAGCTTCATCTCGGCGGGCATCGTTGGCGTGGTGTGGGTCCTGTGGGGCTACTCGATGACCACCGGCGACGGCTTCCTCGGCCTGTTCGGCAACCCCTTCGCGCACTTCGGCCTCCAGGATTTGATGGGGTCACCCGATCTCATCAAGGCCGGCTTCGCAGCCACTTTCGCCATCATCACCGTTGCCCTCATCAGCGGTGCGATCGCCGACCGCGCCAAGTTCGGCGCTTGGGCACTGTTCGTGCCGATCTGGATCACCGTGGTCTACTGCCCGCTGGCTTACATGATCTGGGGCGGTGGCCTGATGAGCGCAGGCGGTGCGCTCACGGAAATCTTCGGCCAGGTCATCGACTTCGCCGGTGGCGCCGTGGTTGAGGTCAGTTCCGGAACCGCCGCTTTCGTCCTCGCATTGATCGTGGGAAAGCGTCACGGATTCGCCAAGGACCCCAACCACCGCCCTCACAACGTCCCGTTCATCATGCTGGGCGCGGCCATTCTTTGGTTCGGCTGGTTCGGCTTCAACGGCGGCGCAGCAACCACGGCCGATCAGGCTGGCCTCATTTGGGTCAACACCTTGGTCACACCGGCAGCGGCAATGCTCAGCTGGCTCGTTGTCGAGAAGATCCGTCACGGACACCCGACGTCGCTGGGTGCGGCGTCCGGCGTCGTGGCTGGCCTGGTTGCCATCACTCCTTCCTGCGCCAACATCACCCCGCTCGCCGCACTCGGCCTGGGCTTGGTAGCCGGCGCCGCCTGCGCATGGTTCGTTGACCTGAAGTACAGGTTCGGTTTCGACGACTCCCTGGACGTGGTCGGCGTGCACTTCGGTGCCGGCGTCATCGGCACACTGTCCTTGGGCTTCATCGCCTTTCCCACGGAAGGTACGGCCGGCGGCCTCCTTTACGGTGGTGGCCTGCAGCAGCTCATTGCCCAGACGGTTGCCGTGCTGATCACGATTGCCCTGTCCGGTCTGGGCACTTTGGTAATCGGCCGGGCCATTCACAAGAGCATCGGATTCCGGGTTCCCCTGGAGCATGAAGTCACCGGTATCGACCTTACCCAGCACGCCGAATCCGCCTACGAATTCGGCCTCACCGCCCACGGCCACTTCCGCCAGCAGCAGGCGCACCTGTCGGCCCTGATCAAAGGCAAGCCGGCTGCGGCAGCTCCGGAAGCCAAGGAAGACAGCTTCGCCTAAAGGCCCCCACGCAGAACAGCAGCCGACGGCGGAACGCGGGTTTCGCCGTCGGCTGCTGTTTTGTGCCGTCCCCGCCCAACTGAGTCGCTTTTGTGCGCGTTTTGAGCGCGGAAAACGCGCACAAATGCGACTCAGTTGGGTCAGCCGGAGCCGTTCCAGATCCGTTGCCACCAGGTCCGCTTGCCGGCTGGTTCAGGCTTCGGCTCTGGAGGAGCAACCGCGGCCCTGCGCTCCCGCCATCGCTCGAGCTCGGCGTCCACATCACGGAGCTTGGTGATCACGGGAGGGCCGCCTTGCAGCTGCCGCCGGGCTTCGATCACGCGCTTGTTGAAGTCCTCGAGGATGTCCCGGACCTGTTTGTCCGTGTACTGCTGGTCCAACTTGGGATCGAGTTCGGAATCCTCGATCCGCAGCAAGATGGCGGGCGGACCGATCCCGCTCAACCGTTCGCGCTGGATGAGACCCTTGACCCACCAGTCGGGGTCGTAGTGCTCCCCCAAGCCGGGGATCGGCTTGCCGGCGTACTTCAGGTTGTCGAACTTGCCTTGGTTCATGGCGTCACGGATGAGGTACTCAACCCGGGCAGCGTCGTCTACCTTGCGCCGTTTCTCGCGTTCTTCGGCATCCGCGGCCTCGAGCTCTGCGTCTTCCACAGCATTTCCGCCCCAGGACCGCACCGCCCGCAGTTCCGCGCCCCGCTCGAGCTTCCGCCTGAAGGCGTTGTTCTCGGCGCTCACGTTCCCGCCACCTCCTCACACGGCAGCCCTCGCCTGCCGGAAATCGTGGTTCTGAATCCAGTATTCCGCACGTTGCTGTGGTTAATCCCCGTACCCCGGCGCTCGTTGATTGAAACCGGACGAACCCCTGTGCCGCTGCCACCCACTTTGAAATTGAGACAGCCCCGACACGCCGTCATTAGGGGTGTGTCGGGGCTGATCGCAACTCAAAGTGGGTGGTGGAGGCCCGCCTCCTGAGCGAGCTAGCGAACCGCCATGCTCGGATCCAGTTGTTCGATGCCCTCAGGACTCACCAGGACAACCCGGGCCGTGCAGATGTCGTAGAACAATCCCGTTGCCTGCAACTGCCCGGAAGCCAGGGCCGGGCCGGTGACAGGGTGTTCTTCCAATTTTCGGAGTTGAAGGGCCACGTTCACCATGCTCAACTGGTCGAGGCGGCTATACCCTTCAGCCGAAGCAGCCTCCGCTACAGGGTGGCCGGCAAGCAGGGCAGAGTAGCTCGGCCGCGCATGCTCCAGCCACGCGTCGAAGCCGTCGCCCATGTCAGGCGAAGCACCCTCAGCATCGGCAATGACCGCCTTCATCGCACCACAATTGGAGTGGCCGCAGACCACTATCGAGTCCACGGACAACCCCTTGACGGCGAAGGACAGTGCTGAGTCGATCGAAGCATCGCGGCCGTCATTGCACACCACGTTGCCGATGTTCCGGAGAGTGAGGAGGTCGCCCGGTCCACTGCTGGTGATGAGGTTGGGGTTCACTCGGGAGTCCACGCAGGCAACAAAGAGCGTGTCCGGGTTCTGTCCTTCCGTGAGGTCCTGCACCAGCGGACGGACCTTGTCCGCGTGCCGCCGGTGATACTTGTCGATGCCCAAGAGGATTGAGCGCAGCGGCAGCCGCCCGCCGTCGTCGTCGTCCGATGTTGAACCGTCACCGGACGGCAACCAGGACGTACGGGGTGGCAGCGGGAATTCGCGTGGATCCTGGCGCTGCGGGGTGTTGTCCTCGGCGTCGCTGAAAGCCGTGGTGCCGTGTTCTTCGAGGATCACCGACGCACTGGTGTTGCGCTGCTGCTTCTGCCAGGCGACCAATGCCTCACGGAAGGCGTGGTCGAGGTAGTCGGCGTTGAGTTCCACCACCACGTCCTGGCCTTCCGGCACGGAATGCAGGACGCGGTTGAGCCGGGGCAGCGCGAAAAAGCTGCACGAGCCGGCGATGGTGACGCGCCACGGCAGCCCTGAACCGGAGGGAGCATGTGCGTGGATCTGTGCGCGGAGTACCCGCCAGAGCACGCAGAGGGCGGCAAGCGCGAGGCCGATGATAACGCCTTCGAGCAGGTTGAGGGCCACAACGCAGACCAGCGTGACGCTGTAGACGAGGAGGTCGCCGGTTCGGAGGCTGGTGCGGATATCGGCAATTTTGATGAGCTTTGCACCAATGACCAGCAGCAGACCCGCGAGCACGGACAAAGGAATCAATTGGATGAGGCCGGCGAAGAGTGCAGAAAATACCAGGACCCACACACCGTGCAGGATGGCCGATGTGCGGCTCTTGGCCCCCGCTTCAACGTTGGTGGCGCTCCGGACAATCACGCCCGTCACCGGGAGTCCGCCGAGCATACCGGAAACGACGTTCGCCGAGCCCTGACCGACGAGTTCGCGGTTCAGGTTGGTGCGCGAGCCGCCATGCATTTTATCCACAGCGACGGCTGACAAAAGCGACTCGATGCTCGCGATCAGCGCCACGGTAATGACAGCCATGGCCGCGGCCCGCCAGTTTCCCTCGGGCAGGCTGGGAAGCGCGATGGCATCGAAGATGGACCCGCTGAAGCTGATGCGCTCCACGCTTGGTGCGACCGCCACGGAAACGGCTGTCACGGCGACGACGGCGGCAAGCGGTCCGGGGATTTTCCGCAGCGCTGCGGGGAGGAACTTCCACGTCAGCAGAATTGCGACGACGGCCAGACCCAGCAGCGCAGAGTGGAGCTCAACATTGGTGATGGCTGCTGGAAGCCCGGTGAGGTTTTCGATAGCTGAGCCCGCGGCCTGACCGCCGAGCAGTACGTGGAGCTGCTGCAGGATGATGGTGATGCCGATGCCTGCGAGCATCGCCTTGACCACCACCGGCGACACCGCCAGCGCCGCCCGGCCAATGCGGCTGACACCCATGAGCAGCTGCACGACGCCGGCAGCAGCGGTGATGGCGCACGTCACCTGCCAGCCAAACTCGTCCACCAGACCGGCCACGACGACGGTCAGTCCGGCGGCAGGGCCGCTCACCTGTAGTGGGGAGCCCCCGAGGCTGCCTGCGACGATGCCGCCGACGGCTGCGGCAATGAGGCCGGCCATGACGGGGGCACCTGAGGCTGCCGCGATGCCGAGGGAAAGGGGAAGGGCAACCAGGAAGACGACGAGCGACGCGGGAAGGTCTGCCCCGAGGTTGCTCAGGAACCCGGGCTTGGTTCGCGGCGGGCTGTGCGAGTCGGCGGGCACGGTGGCGGCTTCGTTTGATTGCGGCATTGGTTCTCCTAGCTCGGGACTGCTGACCCTTCCAAGCTACGGAATCTGTCACTGTTAATGACAACAGGATGTGACAAGCATGACAAAAGCTGTGAAGATGCGCTTCATGTTGAGACCAATGGGAACTTTCGCAGGGGGTGGGAGCGTTGGGGGTTCCGCAATGGCAAGACCCTAAGGCTCCTTAGAATAGGGTGGATCTCATGAGCGACTCCCTAGCCCAGCCCATCCGCATCAGTTCCGAGCCCGCGCAGCTGCAAGCTTTGGAACCCGTGCTCGACAAAGTGCGGGCCGCTGTGGGGGATGTGCCGGCGTTGCTGGTCATCGCGGAGGATATTGGACGGACAGCACCAAAACCGGGCGAGGGAAACACCGCCAAGCTCTGGGAGCTCCTGGCCTCCGTAACAGCTGTGGACGTTGCCGCGGGTCGAGTGCTCGAACCGCACCTCGATGCCCTGGCGATCCTCGCCCAAGCCGGAGCCGGAGCGGACGCCGGTGCCCAAGCCGACGCAGAAGACGAACGCCAAGGGGCCTGGGGAGTCTTCGCAGCGGAAGGCCCCGGAATGAAGCTTGAAGCCAAGAGCAACGCTGACGGCAACTACGTACTCAATGGATCAAAGCCGTGGTGTTCCCTGGCCGCGCAGCTGGACCATTCCGTGATCACCGCTCACGCTGAAGAGAACAGCAGGCGGGCCTTCGCCGTCAATCTGAAGGACCCCGGGGTCTCCTGCGAAACGCCTCAGTGGACCAGCCGCGGCCTGCAGGAAATCCCAAGCGGGACAGTCCACTTTGACCAGGTCGCCGCCCAGCCTTTGGGCCTCGAGGACTGGTATTTCAGGCGTCCCGGCTTCGCATGGGGTGGCATGGGCGTGGCCGCGTGCTGGCTGGGCGGCGCCGTTGCGGTGGCTCGCGATTTTGCGGCCGCCCTCAACAAAGCCGCGGAAAACGGCCGCGAACCCGATCAAATTGCGCTGGCTTCCCTAGGCGAAATTGATCGGATCATCACATCCGCCACCGGCTACCTTGCCCAGACGGCAGAACGCATCGACTCCGGCGAGTTGGAGGGCGCAGATCCTGACAGCCCGAGCACCTGGAGCGAAGCCCTCCGCATCCGCGGAACTGTTGCCGCCGCCGTCGAGCGTGTTCAAACGCTGGTGTCGCAAAACCTTGGCCCCGGGCCGCTAGCCTTCAACGAAGCATATGGAAAGCGCATGGCGGATCTGTCGCTGTACATCCGGCAGCACCACGCCATGAGGGACGATGCCCAACTGGGCGCGCTGGCTCTGAAAGGGGACCGCGAGTGGTAGCTTTCTCGCACACGGACACCGGGACGTCGGAGTCGGAATGGGCGACCAGCGGAGTCGCCGCCTTGCCGGAATTGCCGCTGGATCAGACCGAACTTGCGGCCACAGCCTTCGTGGTGCTCGCCGCGCATCCGGACGACGAGTCTCTTGGCGCCGGCGGCTTCCTCGCCAAACTTCATGGTGCCGGAGCAGCAGTGCAGATTTTGCTCTGCACGGCAGGCGAAGCGTCGCACCCAGACTCACAAACCACGACGCCGGAACAGCTTGCCGCTGTCAGGCTCACGGAGTTCGACACGGCAGTGTCCGGGCTGGCTCCCCGTGCCACCTGGCGGTTTCTGGAACTTCCCGATGGGCAACTTGCTGGCCACACGGAGGTCATCGCCCAAGCCGTCAGGGAAGCCGTCGCGTCCTTCGACCACGCCGCGGATAACGTAGTACTCGTGGCCCCATACCGCACTGATGGGCATACGGACCATGACACCCTGGGCACGGTCGCCGCGGAAGTCGCGACGCAGGGCGGCCACGGACTTCTCGAATACCCCATCTGGTACTGGTTGTGGGCTGGGCCGGAAGACTCCACTTGGGAATCGTGGGTGCGGGTGCCCCTGAGCAGTGAAGAACAGCGGGCCAAGGCAGAGGCCATGGGCGCCCATGCTTCGCAAACGGAGCCGCTCTCCGATCAGCCCGGCGATGAGACGCTCCTTTCGGACACGTTCCTGGAGCACTTCACACGGCCGTGGGAAACCTTTGCCTGGCATCCCGCCAAAGCCGGCACTAACACTGCAGCCGACGCTGAGCGGATCTTCGACGAGGTTCACTCCAGGGACGATGACCCTTGGAGCTACACCACCAGCTGGTACGAACGACGCAAAAGGGCATTGACCTTGGCCGCACTTCCGGAGGAATCCTATGAATCCGGTTTGGAGATAGGTTGCTCCATCGGCATCCTCAGTGAAGAGCTCGCCAGGCGTTGCACCCACTTTCTGGCAGTGGACGCCAGCAGCGCTGCATTGTCCCAAGCAGCAAAGCGGCTGCTGCCCCACCTTTCAGCCGAAACCCAACACCTCACAATGCCCTCTGAGTGGCCCGAGGGTACCTTCGATCTGGTGGTGTTGTCCGAGACGGGCTATTACCTTTCTCCGGAAGAGCTCGGCGAACTGCTGAACCGTATTGAAGCATCCACCCGCCCCGGCGGCACGTTGCTCCTGTGCCATTGGCGCCACCCCATCTCGGGTTGGCAACTGGATGCGGAAGCGGTCCATGCGATGGCCCGCAACCAACCCGGCTGGTCAACGCACGGACTCTACCGCGAGAAGGATTTCATGCTGGAGGTCCTGCTCGCTTCGGACGGAACGCCGTAACCATGGCCGGGCCGCTGGATATCAAGAGCATGGCAGTGGTGATGCCCGCCCACAACGAGGAGCAACACATCGGCAAAGCCCTGCTCGCGCTGAAGACCGCAGCTGATGAGTTGGAACGGCAACACCGCGCCATGGAAGCCAAGATCGTTGTGGTGTTGGATAACTGCAGTGACCGTTCGGCTGAGATCACCGCCGCGCATGTCTCCAACGACCCTCGCTTCCGCGTGGTCAACGTCAAGCTCCGGAGCACGGGGGCGAGCCGGGATTTCGGTTTCCGCACGGCATTGGAATGCCTGCCCGCGAACGGGCCGGAGGGTATCTGGTTGGCCAGCACAGACGCCGACTCTACGGTTCCGCAGCATTGGCTGACACGGCAAGTGGAACTGGCCAACGCGGGAGCGGACGCCATCCTTGGATCCGTGGAACCCGATCCGGCGGACATGGATCCCGCCATCCATCGCCGGTGGCTGGAGCTCCACCCATTCCGGGAGCACCATGAGCACATTTACGGGGCCAACTTGGGCATCCGTGCCTCGGCCTATCTCAGTGCGGGCGGTTTCCCACGGCTGCGCGCCCACGAGGACCGCGTCCTTGTGGAACGCCTCCGCCGGCACGGTTTCGCAGTCACAGCTACGGACACCATCCGCGTTTTGACCTCCGGCCGAACACACGCCCGCGCACCGGAAGGATTCGCCGCTTATTTACGCTCCCTTGCAGCGGAGCTTCCAACGGCTGCCACGGGACAGACCGCCAGCGGCTAACCCGCCAGCGCCGCTTCCAAAGCGGCGATCGCGGCCTTCGTGATCGTTTCGCGCTCGCCTGATCCATCAACAGTGAGCAGAATCCCACGGTGTGAGTAGGCGGTCAGCACAGGTTGCGTTTCGTTCCGATACAGCTCAAGCCGCCTCTGGATCACAGGTTCGGAGTCGTCGGCGCGCCCCTGTTCCTGCGCCCGTCGGAGCATTCGGGCAACCAACTCATCGTCCGATGCTGTCAGCTCAAGAACTACTTCCAGGGTCTGCTGACGGTCAGCGAGCATTTCGTCCAGCGCACCGATCTGTATGACCGTCCGCGGGTAGCCGTCCAGCAGGAAACCCCCGCTGGTGTCTTCTTCCTCGAGTCGCCGCCGGAGCATCGCGGTGGTGACATGGTCCGGCACGAATTCGCCCTGATCCATGTATCCGCGGGCTTCTACACCCAACTCGGTCTTGTCCCGGACGTGTTCGCGGAAAAGATCCCCTGTGGAGATGGCAGGGATACCGAAACGCCGTGCGATGTGCTCTGCCTGCGTGCCCTTGCCGGAACCAGGAGGGCCCATGATGATCAATCGCGCCATGTCACTGGTCCGTTTCGAGAGGCGTCCGGGACTTAAACCATACGCCGACGACGGCGGGAGGCGCCCGCCGTCGTCGCTCGTGGTTGAGCATTCAGGCGTTGGCCGGCTCCGCAAGAAGTGAGTCGATCTGGCCAATTGCCTCTCGCAGCCCCTCTTCCATGCCCATTTCAGACATCTTTTGGAGCTGTTCCTCCGATTCGAAGCTCGTGGAAATGGTCATTCGGGTGCGGTCGCCAATCGACTCAAGCTTGACGGTGGCGTGAGTGACTCCGTACTCATCCACGGGGGCACCCTGTTCGTCGGCAAATCCGTCGTCGAATTCGAGGTGGTCCGGGGCGTTGATGGTGGTGAACTGCCACCAGCCGCGGGCCTTCGTCCCGTCGGGGCCGGTCATGTAGTACGCAGCCTTCCCTCCGGCGGTGAACTCGTGGGTCTCAAACGTTGCCGGCCAAGTGGGCGGTCCCCACCAGCGTTCGAGCTGCCGGGGGTCCTCCCAGATTCTCCAGACGCGCTTCACATCGGCATCGAACTCGGCGACAACGGTGAGGCTCAGTGCCTCAACATCCTTGTCCACACTGACAACAGTCATGGCAGATCCCTTTCATCATCTTCGGCGAGTATGTCCGCAATCCGGTCGGCGCGTTGCCGCCAGATCATTTCAAGTTGATCCAGCAGATGGCGGGCTTTCTGTAATCCTTCATGGTTCCCCCGCACGATCTGCTCCCTCCCACGCTTCTCCTTGGTTACCAGGGAGGCCCGTTCCAGGACCGCAACATGCTTTTGCACGGCCGCGAAACTCATGGTGTAGAGCGCAGCCAGCCCGGAGACCGAGTACTCCCCCGCCGTCACCCGGGCCACGATGTCCCTGCGCGTGGCATCGGCCAAAGCTTGGAACAAGCGGTCGGTTTCGGTGTCGGAGAGACTTGTGCGGAGCTGATCTACAACCATTTGGTTGTACGATATCGCCGGTCCGGACGGTTGTCAACGGGTTTCGACGCGGCAACTGGCTGACGACACGGACATCCATCAGGGACGCCCGGGACCTGGGTGCGGGGTTGGACTTCCGCGGCGCCCCCAAGACCTCCGAGGCCTGTTATTACCCTCCAAAAAGCTCAATAATGTAAGCATGCTGATCAATACCGAGTCGAGCAGGAGGAGGACATCGTGACCACGAAAGTGAATAAGACAATCATGGTCAACGTTCCGGTCAGTACGGCCTACAGGCAGTGGACCAAATTCGAGGAGTTTCCGCACTTCATGGGCGGAGTAGAACGCGTAACGCGGCTCAGCGAAGACCGGCTGGAATGGGTAGCCGAAATCGCGGGCGTCCATCGCCGCTGGGAAGCCAAAATCGTTCAGCAGGACCTGGACCGGGCGGTGGCTTGGGCCGCCGTTGAAGGTGCCAAGAACGCCGGCTGGGTTGATTTCAAGGAAGCCGGCCCCAGCCAGACGTCCCTGCATCTGTCCCTGGAATACGAACCGCACGGCGTCCTCGAGTTCCTGGGTGACAAGTTGCACATTGTTGAAAGGCAGGCTGAGTCGGACTTGAAGAAGTTCAAGGAGTACATCGAGAAGCAGGCACCCGAGACTGGCACTGCGACCACGGAGCCAATCACCACGGCCGGCACCACCGCCACGGGCACAGGAGCAGCTACCGGAACAGCTGCGGCCACCGGGGCTTCCGGCCCTGCTACCTCGGATTCGCCACCGATCGTCGATCCTGCCACCCACGTCTTTGACCAAACCAACGGGCTGGTAGACCTGGAAGGCGATTCCGACGAAACCGCCGACAGCGACACCCGCAGTGCCGCAGAGCGGAAGGCGGATGAGGGCGGCGGCGAAGGCTTCATCCCGCCGCTGGGTGGGCTGCCGGGACAGCGGTAAGCCACAAAAATCGAATGCCGCCCGGGTCAACGCGACCCGGGCGGCATTCTCTTGTTGAGCACTCTCTTGTTGCAGGGACTTCCCTTACAGGGAGCCGGTTACTTCCCTGTGTAGACGACGGCGGGAATCGCCGGCGCCTGCATGCCCTCACCGATGAAGAAGCTCGGGTGCGGCGGCTGGTTGTAGGCGACGTTTTCGCGTGCCACAGCTGTGCGGTACACCGTGTCATGCATGAGGGTCCGGAGGCGAACCTCGGTGGAAGCGGTGGTGGTGTAGATCCGCAACTCGGTGCTGTCTGTGGACGGCCAGGCGATCTCTTCGCGCCAGTCACCCAGGATGTCTGCCTGGATTGACGGGTTGCCCTTGGTGGTGTTGTTGCTGCGTGCACCCTCAGCCGTCAGCAGCCGATCGCTGGACTCGGTTTCCCAGTTCCATTTGGAGATGGTGGGAACGCCGCGGGACAAGGTTGCGTCATAGTCGTGATCCACGATTTCGCGGAGCAGGTCACCGTCCCACCATGCCAGGAAGTTCGCGGCGGGGATCTTCTCGGCGATCAACTCGCCCTTGGCCGATACCAACCGGCCGACGGGTGAATCCCATGCAGCCGTACCTCCGACGGCCCATCCTTCAGCCCCGGCGTAGCGGGGATCGATGTCGCCTGCTGCACCCCGCCCGGTGTCCCTGGCGGCGGGGATGCTCCAGAGGACGTCGCCGGTGGCTGCGTCGCGGAAGGTTGCTCCGCGGTTGCCGCTCTGGCTCATGCTCTCGTGGACGGCGAACGTCTCCAGCCCGGGCCTCGACGGATCAAGGTCGCTGGTGTGGATGGCATCGCCATGGCCAAGTTTGGTGTTGTAGAGCGGCTTCCCGTCGTCGTCGATGGTCATGGAACCGAAGACGAATTCGTCCTTGCCGTCCTGGTCCACGTCAGCAACGGAGAGGTTGTGGTTGCCTTGGCCCTTGTATTCATCGCCCGCCAGGTTCGAATCGAAGGTCCAGCGCTTCACGAGCTTTCCGTTCACCAGGTCGTAGGTGACCAGGACGGTGCGCGTGTAGTAGCCACGGCTGAACATCATGGACGGATGCTCTCCGTCGAGGTACGCAACTCCGGCCAGGAAGCGGTCCACGCGGTTTCCGTAGTTGTCGCCCCAACCACTGACGGCGCCGCGCTCGGGTTCGTAAGCCACGGTGTCCATGATGGTGCCGGTCTCACCCTCGAAGACGGTGAGGAATTCAGGGCCGGACAGGACGTAACCCGCGGTGTTGCGGAAGTCGGCGTCGGCGTTTCCGATCACCGCACCCGCCGCGTCGCGAGTGCCGTCGGCCGTCTTGAGGGAAACCTCAGCCTTGCCGTCTCCGTCAAAGTCGTAGGCCAACACCTGGGTGTAGTGCGCGCCGGCGCGGATGTTGCGGCCCAGGTCGATGCGCCACAGCTTGGTGCCATCCAGCTTGTAGGCGTCCACATAGACGTTCCCCGTGTAGCCGGATTGGGAGTTGTCTTTGGCGTTGGACGGCGCCCACGTCTGGATGACCTCGTACTCACCGTCGCCGTCCAGGTCCGCGACTGTAGCGTCGTTGGCGGAGTAGGTGTACGGCCTTCCGTCAGGGCTAACTCCGTCTGCCGGCTTGTCCAGCTTGATGGCAAGGTAATTCTGCGGCAGCGGCGTCACGGCTTCGGTCAACTTGTCCTGGCCTTCGCCGTCGCCGACGGCTTTGATGACGTAGCTGGACTGCGCCGTTCCATCCGGGTCCACGAACATTGTGGCGTTTCGAATGGGTTCCGGGGTGATGTTGACGCCGTCGCGCAGAACCTGGAAGCCGATGCTGTCCTTGTCCAGGCCGAGCATACGCCAGCTCACCGTGACACCCCGGTCAGTCAGGACCGCCACCGGCGCGCGGTCCAGGTTTTCCACCCGGCGTTTGAGGGTGGATGGATCCTTCGCGGCAGGCACGACGCCGGGGAGGCCGGCTTGTGCCGCCTGCGGGACTGGGGCGGGGGCTGCTTGAGCGAACGGGACGCCCGTCAGCGCAATAGCGGCAGCGGCGAGCGAAGCAGACGCCGCCATGGGGACGGCCTTCCAAGCGCGGCCACGGGTACTGCGGTAGGAACATTTCGAGGGGTAAGCCAAAGAACATCTCCTTTGATGCCGGGCGGCAGTAGGTCTGCCACCGCAAATTTTGGAACGTTTCACCCGCGCCAAAGAGAACCACCCCCGGATTGTGTGGGCGTGAAGGGCTGGCGCAAGAAAACGCTTTCCGCCAACAAGGTTTACCAGCGCCTCAACCACTCGGTCAAGGGTTTGGCGGGAACCGACTGTGAGATTTCGGCAACGAATGTTCGGATGTGGTTGTTATTTGTCCTATCGCCGACGCAGAGAAGGTCAGGAACGGATGCGGCTGGTAATGAGCAACGTGTAATCGGTCACACTTGGCCGGATTCGCTTGTCAACTGCAGTGGGCAGCATGAACCATGAATGAGGGAATTCGTTCCCGTACAAGCTGAATCAGCAATCCTCACCGACGAGGATGCGGCCCCTGCGAAGAAGCTTGGGGCTGTCAACGGCCTGAGTGAAAGTACTGACAATGACGACACATACTGACTCCATCACGCTGAAAATCTGGGACAAGTCGGCCATCGACCACACCATCGATGCCGCCATTGAATCCCTCTCACACCGTGCCGCTGCAGAAAACTGCGGAATCGCAGTGACCCTCAGCGGACCGAAAACCTTCACGGTCAGCCTGAGCCGCTAAGTAGCTCAAAACAAACACAAGAGGACGACGCCGGGACCTCCCGGCGTCGTCCTCTTGCGTTTAATTCGTCCAAGTAGTCCCCGACCTCGAAACGTGACGCCGTCCGGACAGTCCTGAGCAAATCTTGAGACGTCCTTGACGGTTTCCCTCCCCTGATCTTGCGTTCGCGTTGGAACTCTAAGTGAGTCAACACTTCAACGCTCGAACGGAGGGATCACAATGCTCACGGAGATAACGGCTGCCAGGCCGCGGCGATCCCACCGCGCGGCAGGCGGGGTGGTCACCGTCCTGGTTCCGGCACACAACGAGTCCGCCGGCATCACCGAGACGCTCTTCTCCCTGAACAACCAAACGCGTCGCCCGGACCGCGTCATTGTGGTGGCGGACAACTGCACGGACGATACTGAAGCGCTTGCCCTGGCCCAAGGCGCCGAAGTTATCCGCACGGTGGGCAATAAGGACAAGAAGGCCGGGGCGCTGAACTTCGCCCTCAGCGAGCTCCTGCCTGATGCGGACCCCGAAGACCTGATCCTTGTGCAGGATGCCGACTCCCAGCTCTCCCTCGACTTCATCGAGAACGCCACCAACAACCTGCTCACCGACGAACTGCTCGGTGCTGTTGGCGGAGTGTTCAGCGGTGGTCCTGGAGGCGGCTTCGTGGGACATCTGCAGCGCAACGAATACGCCCGCTACGCACGGGATGTGAAGCGCCTTCACGGCAAGTGTTTGGTTGTCACCGGCACCGCGGCTCTTTTCCGCGTCAAGACATTGCGGGACGTCGTGGCCGCCCGGTTGAAGGGCACGATCCCTCCCGGCAACGGCAAGGGCGGCGTCTACGACACCTCGGTCCTGACCGAAGACAACGAACTCTCCTTTGCCCTGTTGACCCTGGGCTACCGCATCGCCTCTCCGTCCAACTGCACGCTGGTCACAGAGGTCATGCCCACGTGGCGTGAATTGTGGTCCCAGCGGCTCCGGTGGAAGCGCGGGGCGGTGGAGAACTGCGTGCAATACGGATGGACCAAAGTGACCAGGCCTTACTGGGGCCGCCAGTTCCTTTCCATGCTTGGCGTCCTGGTGACCATGGCCTATTTCGGTTCCCTCCTCTTCGCGCTCACTACCGGAATGGGCCTGCACCTCCAGCCCTTCTGGGCAGCCGTCACCTGCATCTTCGTCCTGGAGCGCATCGTTACCCTGCGGTTCCGGGGCTGGAGGCGCATGCTGCTGGCCGCCACCATGTATGAAACCGTCATTGACATCTTCCTCCAGGCTGTCCACGCAAAGGCCTACCTGGATTCAGCCCTCAACAGAAAGAAAGTTTGGTAATCGACTCATGTACAACAACCCAGTAGCCCCCCTCACAGGAGCCACAGCTGCCGGAATGGGCTCCGGAACGCTCGCATTGACCGGGGCCGGCGACCTGTTCTGGTTCGCACTGGCAGCTTTCGCCATGCTGGCCCTCGGCCTCGCCATCAAGAGGATCGTGCCGGTCCGGGCACAGTAGAACCAGCAAGCCCAACCTGCCCGCAGTTGTGTCGCTTCCCCCCCAGCGCGACACAACTGCGGGTTTGTTTGTTTCCCGCCCCTAGGCGACCGGAGCCGTGGCGGCCGACGTTTTGGCAACCGTGGTGTAGCCGGCTTTGGTACCGGTGACCTTCACGCTCATGGTGTCCGCCTGATCAGCGCTCACGAGCGTATAAGTCTTAGCGGTTGCGCCGGTGATCGCAACACCGGACCGGTACCACTGGTACGTCAGAGTGGTCCCGGAGGTCCAGGTGCCCGTGTTGGCTGTGAGCGTGGAGCCCACAGTCAACGTCCCGCTAATGGTCGGAGTGGGTGCCACCAACGTACCCGCGACCACCGTGGCAGTCGGAGCCGATTCCTTGGTGGCGGTTGCATAACCAGCCTTTGTTCCTGTGACACGAACTGTCAGTTTGGCGCCCTGATCCGCTGCCGCGAGCACCCTCGTAGCACCGGTGGCCCCGGCGATCGCCGTTCCGTTCCTGTACCACTGATAGCTCAGGGCCGTTCCAGTAGTCCACGTTCCCGGAGCTGCTGTGAGCGTAGAACCGACGGTCGCCGTTCCGGAAATTGTTGGTGTCGGCGCCGTCAGTGGAATGCCCGGGACAAAGGAGAAGTCCCGGATCGTAACCGTTTCAGGAGCGACGTGTGCTGCGTCCCCGCCGCCCCCGCCGGTCACCCAGAGGTTGAAGTGAATCTGTTCCTTTGCCGGAAGAGGCACCGTGGAACCCTGGAGGACTGTCTTCTTCAACAAAGTTCCGCTGTAACCCTCCCCTGCGAACGTCTCAAACGTCAGTTTGCCCGGTTCCCAGACCATCCGGTGGGTAAGGATTTGGGCGTTGGTGACGTCAAACGTGACGGTGTTGTTCCCCTGCCCCGGCGGCAAGGTGGCATCGAACCAGTATCCATGTCCTTGGGTCACCGGCCAGTTCTCACCGTAGGCGGCACCCCCACCCCAGGCCGACGCTTCACACAGGTCAATTTCCGTATAACCAGGCACCGCATTGGGGTCATAGGTGAACAGGCAGCCCCACACCACTTCTTTCTGGAGGGCGCTGACATCCTTTTCCACCGTGGTGCTGTACGTTCCATAGCCGAAACCTTCACGCGTGGATTGGAATTCCGCGCCCTTCGGAGCCGAGCCTGTGGGGTTGCTGATGGAGAGCTTGACGTACCCATTGGCGTCCGGGTTACTAACGTTATTGGCGTCCCAACTCGCGTTGTACATGGGTGCCCCGCCCCAAAAGCGCTTCTGCCAGTTGAACCCTTTCCACGCAAAGCTGCCCACAGGGCCAGGATCCTCTGCCATGGGTGTGGTGTCCGCAGCATGCGATGGGCCTATTCCTGTGAACATCGATAATCCAACCGCAATGACGACGGCCAACCCCATTGCTTTTCTTCCCCCACGTGGAAGGAGCCCCTCTGACAGTGCCATAGCTGTTTCCTCCTGCTGATGCGCCCAGAACCGCCAACGACTGATGCCGTTGACCGCTGCAACGTTCCACCCATCGGGGAACGTGCTGTCCTCGATTATCGAGTAGCCAGGGTCCTGCCGGAAGCGAAATGGGCAAGCAACATCGTCCACACAACATCAATTGGATAACGGCACCAACTCCACGAGTAGCCTTGACGTGTTCAAGAACTTGCGTGCAGCGCCTTAACCCAGGAGGGCACATCACAATCCGCAGCGCAGGCATCCTCCTCCACCGGCGGAATACGGCCGGACAATTGGAGCTATGGATAGCCCACATGGGCGGGCCCTTTTGGGCACGCAAAGATGAACACGCCTGGTCAATTCCCAAGGGAGAATTCCCCGAGGACGAAGACGCACTGGCTGCCGCACAGCGGGAATTCACCGAAGAAATTGGCACTCCACCGCCGGCGGCCAACTACGAATTGTTGGGCATTTTTCGGCAGCCCTCCGGCAAACTCATCACCGCGTTCGCAGCCGAAGCCAGCGACTTTCAACCTCAGCAGATTGTCAGCAACACGTTCCCCATGGAATGGCCCAAGGGCTCGGGCACCATTAAGGACTTCCCGGAGATCGACGACGCCCGATGGTTTGAGGAACCCTTAGCCAGGACCAAGCTCGTCAAAGGGCAACTCCCCATCGTGGACGCCCTGGTCCGGCACCTTGGTGGGAACACTTCACAGAACGGATGAGCCGTTCTTCCGGGCGATGAATTGCCGGATCCATTCCACCGTCCCGGGGTGGTCCTGGTGCAGGCGGTGCCCCGCATCGAATGGCCGTACGCGGGGCGCTGCGGCGTGGGACACAAGGCGTCACTCCGCCGTGAAGATGTCCTCTATGGTGCAGTTGAAGGTGCGCGCAATGAGGAACGCCAAGGGCAGGGACGGATCAAATTTCTCCCGCTCGATGGAGATCACTGTCTGCCGGGAAACTCCGAGCGCAGCTGCCAAGTCAGCCTGGGTCCAGTTGCGTCCGGCCCGGCGCTCGGCGAGATTGTTCTTCACTTAAGTGCCCGGTGACGGATTACGAGGTAACGCACTCCTGCATCCACCGCGCTCAACCCAACCAGGCCAAGAAGGATCGGAAGGGCATCCACGGCGAAACGACCGATGGCCAGCACCACAGCGGCCGCGATGGTGGCGACGAGGACGTCGAGGAAAGCCCCGGCGCCGGCTTGTCGCATCCACTGCAACTCCACACTTTGCTCGCCATGGGCGTCGCGGGAAACGGTGTGATGGGAAACAAAGACCTTAGCTCCGAGCGACATGGCCGGGTAGGCGGCGCAAAGGGCTCCAATCCCTGCAGCGAGCCAGAAGTCGTCCGGGTTCGATGCTCCAACCAGCACAGAGATCGCGATAGTCAGGATGGTTCCGAGGATGAACGCTAAGACGTAGTGCTGGAAGGGCACTCGCCTTGATGTAAAGGAAGCTTTACTCATACCAAAAGTAAAGCACCCTTTACATGGCTAGGCAATGGCCGATGCGAACCATTCAGGCTGGGGCTAGCGTTGAGGGATGACCACCGAGTACAGGTACGACGTCGAGGTGCTGCACCTTTTGGTGTCACCGGCCCATGCCTACTTTGTCCGTGCCCGGGAAGGCGCCGCGGACGTCCTTACAACCGACGCCGAGCGGGCAGAGCTGGTGGCGGGCAAAGGGATTGTTGGCGACAGGTTTTTTGGCAAGGCCGCACACATGGACGCCGCGGTGACGTTGTTCGCGGTGGAAGCGCTCGAATCGATCGCCGCCGAACTTGGGGCTCGACCTTTTGATCCCCTGTTGACCCGGCGGAATGTGGTTCTGCGAGGAGTCGAGTTGGCCCCGCTGCTTGGCCATGAGTTCACGCTTGAGTCTGGTGGAGACCTGGTGCGGCTCAAGGCCGGCAGGCCCGCCCACCCCTGCGCCTGGATGGATGAAATGCTCGCTCCAGGCGCCCACAAGGCGATGCGCGGGCGTGGTGGCGTCAGGTGCCAAGTGATCGCGGGTGGCTTGCTGCACCGAGGCTCCGCTGTACTGGTCAGTCCCGTGCCGCTCGACCCAAACAAAGCCGGAGAGGCGAACGCGCTACGGCCATCGCGGTTGCCTTAAACATCTTCATCACGCGCCATCGAAAGATGCGCGCGCGTAAGACAGGAGCCTGTCATTCGATGGTTTCGCCGCATAGGGTGATCAGGTGGATACCGTGAGCAGCAAAGTACAAGCCGTCGCAGGATCCGCCTTTGCTGCGGTGTTCCGGGCCATCAAGGTAGTGCGTCCGCATAGGCCGATCCACCCAAAGGGCATCCGGCTGGTCGGAACCTTGGAAAGGGACGCCGGTACGCGCCAGCCGTCCGGCATCCCGTGGCTGGACAGCGCCGGGAGCAACGTGGTGGATGCACGGCTCTCGCGGTCAATAGGGCTCCCGGACGCCTTCCCGGACATCATCGGGCTGGCCGTGCGTTTCACCGAGCAGGACAGGTTGTCGGACATGCTCCTCGCGACCACGGGACCAACAGGAATTGGCCGGTTCATCCTTCGGCTTCGACGGGATGCCGCGGCCGCGGTTTTCTCAAGCATGATGCCTTACGAGTCTGACTCCGGCCCCGTTTTGATAGCGGCACGGACCATTGGAGGGCCGGTGAAGCTGCCGGTGGAACCGAGCGCTTTCCGGTCACTTCTTGGCAATGATTCCTGGACGTTGGAACTCCATCACGCCAGCCCACTGGGTCCATGGACCAAATTCGGAACGTTGACCCTCAGCGTCGCCGACCATGCAGAAGATACCGCCGAGCGATTTGATCCGGTGCTGAACCCGCTTCCCACAGCCGGCACATACGGTTGGACTAAGCGCCTGCGCGAGCCCTCCTACGCGCTGGCACGCCGACGGGATTAGGGGCGTCGCTTCGTGACCTGCTTTGAAGCCGCGACTGTCCGAATTCAACCCACTTAGGTCGGACAAACGCCATCAACAATCGAAAGAAGGTCAGGAAGCCACGCGCCTCAGGGCTCAAGAGCAGCCGGCGCCGCGAACTGCGCCTCGTAGAGCCGGGAGTATGCCCCGCCAACAGCCAGAAGTTCCGAATGGGTCCCCTGCTCCACGATCTGCCCGGCCTCCATCACCAGGATGAGGTGGGCGTCGCGGATGGTGGAGAGACGGTGCGCGATCACGAAGCTTGTCCGGTCCGAGCGCAGTGCGTTCATGGCCTTCTGCACCAGCACTTCGGTGCGGGTATCCACGGAGCTCGTGGCTTCATCCAGGATCAACACTGATGGCCGGGACAGGAAAGCCCTGGCAATGGTGAGCAGCTGCTTCTCCCCTGCGGACACATTGCCGCCTTCGTCATCGAGCAATGTGTCGTAGCCTTCCGGCAGCGACTTCACGAACCGGTCCACATACGTCGCCTGCGCCGCCCCCTGTATCTCGGCCTCGGAAGCAGTTGGCCGTCCATAGGCAATGTTGTCGCGGATCGTCCCACCGAACAGCCAAGTATCTTGAAGGACCATTCCCATCCGCGAGCGCAGCTCCTGCCGCGAGAGGGAGGCGACATCCACGCCGTCGAGCGTTATCCGCCCGGCATCCAATTCGTAGAACCGCATCATGAGGTTCACCAAGGTGGTTTTTCCCGCACCGGTTGGCCCCACAATCGCGATGCTCTGCCCCGGCTCGGCAACCAAACTGAGGTCCGTGATCAGTGGCTTGTCCGGCGAGTACCGGAAGGACACGTTCTCGAACACGAGCCGCCCGCGGCCGGCACCAGCACCGGAAGGGGCAGGCTCGGCTGATTCTTCCTCCTCATCCAGCAAATCAAACACCCGCTCAGCGGACGCTACGCCGGATTGCAGCATGTTGGCCATGGATCCGAGCTGCGCCAGCGGCATGGTGAACTGCCGCGAGTACTGGATGAACGCCTGGACGTCGCCCAGCTGCATGGAACCGGAGGCCACCTGCAGGCCACCCACCACGGCTATTCCCACATACACGAGGTTCCCGATGAAGGTCATGGCCGGCATGATCAACCCGCTGACGAACTGTGCCCCGAAGCTGGCCCGGTACAGCTCCCCGTTCTTCGCATGGAACTTTTCCTGCACCTCGTTCTGCCGGCCAAAGACCTTCACCAGCGCATGGCCGGTGTAGGTCTCCTCGATCTGGCCATTGAGCTCGCCGGTGTCCTTCCACTGCGCCACAAACAGCTTCTGGGAACGCTTGGCGATCAGCAGCGTGGTCCCCAGTGTCAACGGAATCGTCACCAAAGCAATCAGTGCCAGCAGTGGCGAAAGCAGGAACATCATCACCAGCACACCCAGCACGGTCAGCAAGGATGAGACCACCTGGCTGATGGACTGCTGGAGACTTTGCGAGATGTTGTCCACATCGTTGGTCACACGGCTCAGCAGCTCACCGCGCTGAATGGAGTCGAAATAGCGCAGGGGAAGCCGGTGGATTTTCGCTTCAATCCTCTCGCGGAGGCGGTAGACGGTCCGCTGCACGACGCCGTTGAGCACGTACGCCTGCATCCAACCGAACGCTGAGGCCAGGACATACAGGGCCAGCGCCAATAGCAGCACCGAGGACAGCGCACCAAAGTCGATTCCGACGCCGGGTGTCAGGGTCATGGCGCCAAGCATGTCGGCCTTGCTGTCCTCGCCTGAGGCGCGCAGGCCCGCGATCACGTCGGATTTGGAAGCACCGGCAGGCAGCTGTTTAGAGACCACGCCGGCGAAGATCAGGTTGGTGCCTTCGCCCAGCAACCTGGGTCCGATCACGGACAAAGCAACACTGACCACGGCAAATACCAGCACCAAAATTAGCCAGAACCGCTCCGGCCGCAGCGTTCCCAACAAACGCCGGGCCGAGGCACTGAAATTTGAGGCCTTCTCGGCCGGGATGTTCATGCCAGCGAATGGCCCACCGCGGCCAGGTCCCATCGGTGGCCGCTGCGGCCCGCGCGGGCCAGCTGATACAGCGCTCATGCCGCTTCCTCCGCCGCGAGCTGGGAGGACACGATTTCCCGGTACGTTTCGGACGTCTCCAGCAGTTCATCGTGCGTTCCGCGCCCAACGATCCTGCCGTCGTCGAGCACTAAGATCTGGTCCGCGTCGGCAATGCTGGAGACCCGCTGGGCAACGATGACCAGCGTGGCCCCGTTGGTGTGCCGTTTCAGGGCCTGCCGGAGCCGGGCGTCGGTGGCGGTGTCCAAGGAAGAGAAGGAATCGTCGAAGATGTAGAGCTCCGGCTGCTTCACCAGTGCCCGGGCGATCGCGAGCCGTTGCCTCTGCCCGCCCGAAACGTTGGTCCCGCCCTGCGAGATCGCTGCGTCCAGGCCGCCTTCCATCTCCTCGACAAAATCCCGCGCCTGGGCCACTGCGAGCGCCTGCCACAGCTCATCCTCAGTGGCATCGGGCTTGCCGTATTGAAGGTTGCTGCGGACCGTCCCGGAGAAGAGATACGGCCGCTGCGGCACCAGCCCGATGTGCCCCCACAGCAGATCCGGATGCAGTTCGCGGACATCCACGGCGTCCATCCGCACAGATCCTGCCGTGGCGTCGAACAGCCGCGGCATGAGGTTCACAAGCGTCGTTTTGCCAGCGCCGGTGCTGCCGATGATAGCGGTGGTCTCCCCCGCACGCGCGGTGAAGGAAAGCCCGCTCAGTACCGGCTGTTCGGCACCCGGGTAGGCGAATCCGACGTCGCGCATTTCCAGTTCGCCGCGGCGGATGCCTCCGGTAACAGGATTCGACGGCGGCTGGACACTTGAGTCGGTCTCCAGCACCTCGCCGATGCGGTCGGCTGAAACGGAGGCGCGCGGGATCATCACCGCCATGAACGTCGCCATCATGACGGACATGAGGATCTGCATCAGGTAGCTCAGGAAAGCGATCAGGGTGCCCACCTGCATGGAGCCGTCCTCGATCCGGAACGACCCGAACCAGATGACCGCCACACTGGAAACGTTCATCACCAACATGACCACAGGGAACATGAGCGCCATCAAGCGGCCGGCCCACAGCGCAACGTCAGTGACGTCGTCGTTCGCTTTGCCGAACCGGGTGGCTTCCATGTCCTCCCGCACGAACGCCCGCACCACCCTGATGCCGGTGAGCTGCTCGCGGAGGACCCTGTTCACGGCGTCGATCCGGACCTGCATCTTGCGGAACAACGGCACCATGCGCGTCACGATCAGCCCGACCGCCACCAACAGAACCGGTACGCATACCGCGATCAGCCAGGACAACTGCGCGTCCTGGCGTACGGCCATGATCACGCCGCCAATGCTCAGCATGGGAGCCGCGACCATCAGCGTGCAGGACATGAGGACGAGCTGCTGGACCTGCTGGACGTCGTTGGTGGACCGCGTGATCAGCGACGGCGCCCCGAACCTGGTGACCTCCTGCTCAGAGAACTCCCCTACCCTGCTGAAAATCGCGTCGCGGAGGTCGCGGCCCATCCCCATGGCAGCCTTTGCCCCGAAGTACACGGCCACCACAGCACACGCGATCTGCAACAGGGTGATCAGCAGCATGAGGCCGCCCATACGCAGGATGTAGTCGGTATCCCCGGTGGCAACGCCGTTGTCGATGATGTCGGCATTGAGCGTCGGCAGGTACGGGGAGGCGATGGACTGCGCCAACTGGAAGACGACGACGGCGATCAGCAGCCGCTGATGCGGCCGCAGGAAGCGAACAAGTACCTTCCACAGCATGCGGTCTCCGAGCCAGAGCGATGTGAACCGAAGGCCAGTTTACGTCTGGTTGCTGCGGGCAACTAGAGGGAGCTGAGGGGTAATGCCAGGGACTCCCTCCCCCTGCCGCGGCCCCATAACGTCGAAGTAGCAATCAGCCCGAACAGCACAGGAGACCAACCATGGAAAAGCGCACACTCGGCACCGGCGGCCTGGAAGTTTCCGCCATTGGCATGGGATGTATGAGCATGACAGGCGGCTACAGTGAACGGCCGAACCGCGAGGAAATGATCTCGTTGATCCGCACAGGCGTGGAGCGCGGCGTGACGTTTTTCGACACCGCCGAGATTTACGGACCCTACGCCAATGAGGAACTCGTCGGCGAAGCATTGGCTCCGTTCAAGGACCAGGTGGTCATCGCCACCAAGTTCGGCTGGGACATCGACCCCGCCGCGCGGATAGCCAGCGGCAAGGTCACCAGCCGCCCCGAGGTCATCAAAGAGGTAGTGGAAGGATCACTGCAGCGGCTGGGAGTGGACGCCCTGGATCTCTACTACCAGCACCGGGTTGATCCGGACGTCCCCATCGAGGACGTGGCGGGTGCCGTCAAGGAACTCGTAGACGCTGGAAAAGTGAAGCACTTCGGCATGTCCGAGGCTGCGGCAGGCACCATCCGCCGGGCCCATGCAGTTCTTCCTGTGGCTGCCGTCCAGAGCGAGTACTCGTTGTGGTGGCGCCGTCCGGAGGAAGAAGTCCTGGACGTTTGCGAAGAACTTGGCATCGGCTTCGTTCCCTTCAGCCCACTGGGCAAAGGGTTCCTGACCGGCACCATCAACGCTTCCACCAACTTCGAATCCGGGAACGACATTCGCAGCACCATCCCCCGGTTCGCCCCAGAGGCTATACAAAACAACCAGGCCGTGGTGGACCTGCTCGCCGGAATCGCCGAACGAAAAGGCGCGACGCCGGGCCAGGTCGCCTTGGCATGGTTGCTGGCGCAGAAGCCGTGGATCGTGCCGATTCCAGGCACACGGAAACTGCACCGCCTCGAAGAAAACCTGGCCGCGGCCGACGTCGAACTCTCGCCTGCAGAGCTTGACGAAATCGAGGCGGCCGCGGCGAAAATTACAGTGGAGGGTGGCCGGTACAACGAAGCCGGTGAGCGGATGACGAACCTCTGACCCGCACTAGACAACAGCCTTCCGGCTTAGCCCCAAAAGGGCCGCCTGAGTTCCGGTTCCGCTTTTGGGCAGGTAAGTAAACAGGCGGAGAGCGGGAAACTGCGGGACACCCAGGACCATGGGTGCGAAGCTTAGCCGTCCAAGGTTTGAGTGGTCGTAGACAACGTCCACATGGTACGAGTCGCTCACCACCTGGCGCTGCCACAGCTCGTTGAAGGCCTTCGAGACCTCACAGAGGCTCCGGGCCATGGTGTCGAAACGGGGATCGTCAGGGAACTTGGCGGACTGCGCCCGAAATTGGGCAACCATGGACCGGGCCATCATCTCTTTGTGGACATGGGGCCGGGCAAGCTCCGGATCGGTGAAGAAGCGGTGGAGGCAGCTTTCGCCCACCCGGGTATCAAAGGTGTCAGCGGCGGCCGTGTTCATGGCCACCACCGTCCAGAACGGGTCTGCGATGTAGCTGGGATTTGCCATGGCATCCACCAGTTGCTGCAGAAGCGCCAGCTGGGTGTTGTCGACGTCGAAACGCTGTCCACCGTCCCCGGTCCCAGGAAAGCCATCATTGCCAGCGGTCTGTCTGTTGCCGGCGGCAGGACTGAGCCGGCGACCGGACGCAAGCCTGCGGACATAGGTCCTGTCTTCAGGGCTGAGCTGCAGGGCGTTGGCTATCGCGTCCAGGATCTCCCCGGAGGCACCGATTGCCCGCCCCTGCTCCAGCCACGTGTACCAGGAGACCCCGACGTTGGCCAGGACGGCGACCTCTTCGCGCCTGAGTCCGGGAGTCCGGCGTCGTGGGCTGACCGGTAACCCGACGTCCTCCGGACGGGTCTGTTCGCGGCGGGTACGGAAGAACTCGCCCAGGCGCGCATGGTTGGACCGCGCTTGGTGGGAATCAGAATGATGGGTGGGCATGGGTTCTCCACTAATGACGAGCGTCCGGCCGACCGCTCTGTAGCGGCCGGCCGGACGGACGGGTGAGCAGATCCGAAACCTGGGTCAGGCGGATTTACTGCAGGACGCGCTCCCGTTCGGAACGCACATCCAGTTGCGCATACTCCTCGGACGCCAACCGTACGGCGTCCTCCGGGCTCATGCGTGACTCCAAGTTGAGCAGGCAAGCGATCTGTTCAAGGCGCTCCTCCACGGAACCGGACACCACGTGGAACGGGATCCCCAGCTCATCCATGGTTTGCTGCAGGATGGCGTCCGACATGTTCCGGAACTGATCGTTCACCGGGCGGTGCCCGTCGGCGGAGAGCGGGAGCTCATTCTTCAGATGCACGAACACATCGAAGGAGTTCTGCACGTGCCTCTTGAAGCTGTTGCCAAGGCTCGTCATCACCTCTTCGAAGAAGGCGAGTTCCGGGGTCTTCTCCACGGTTTCGCCCGCAGAAAGATGCGCCGAGGCACTGGGATTCAGGCCAAGGGAAACCCGCACGGACCCATAGATCCATTCCTGCAGGGATGACCCGTCAGAAATGAAGCCTTCCGAGAGCTTGTCCTCGTAGACAGCCCGCTCAACGTGGCGGGTCACGATCATCTGGATAAGCTCCGCTGCCGTGCATTCCTCAAGGGTCTTGCCCGGCGCGGCCTCAGGCAGGATTTCACGCATGGTCCTGGCCCTGGTCCGGGGCAACCCCGTGTAGTGGGACAAGGCCATGGACGTGAACGTCTTGCCCGAGGAGTAGGTACCTGAAATGCCGATGCGCACTGCGTCCGCCTTAGTCGTTGACGAGCTGGAGGGTTCCCGCGGCGCTGAGCTTGCCGGCGAACTCGATGGCGGCGTCGCTGAGGTCAGCCTCGGCAACCTGGCGCGTGCCATCCACATCTCCGTTGAGCACCGTGGGAGCGAAGCGGACGTGCGTGGCGTCCTCGATGCCCACGAAGTTCAGCCAGTCGGCAAAGAAGGTGCTGCTGAAGTCGGAGCCGAACGCGGCCGGCACGCCGGGTGCGTAAACGCCGCTGGTGTGGATCGCCAGGGCCTGCTTGCCCTCCAGCAGGCCGCGGTAGCCCTGCTCGGGGTCGAAACCAAAGCTCCAGCCGGGCTGGGTGATGATGTCGATCCACTGCTTCAGGACGTACGGAACGCCGGAGTTCCACATGGGAATGTTGAAGACGTAGGCGTCGGCAGCTGCGAACTGGTCGAAGACCGCACGTGCAGACTCCCAGGCAGCAACCTGTTCGGGCGTCTGGTCCTGGCCGGTGAAAACAGCCATCTTCGCAGCGGCGGCGACGCGGCCGAAAACGGGCAGCGCGCCGTCGTCGAACAGGTTCAGCGTCTCCACTTCGAAACTCTCCGCACCGGCAGTCTGGACGGAATCGATGAAGTGCCGGGCCAACCGCAGTGAGTCGCTGTTGGCGTAGCGCGGAGAGGCGTTGATGTGGAGGATGGTAGGCATTGGCTTCCTTTCGAGGCTTTGCTTCGGGGACGCTTTGTGCCCCGTCATCGATCCTCACTGACAGCACAGCGCCGCGTAAGAACGCACTTTTTTGTGCCTAGGGCACCTCAAAGTGCCCTGCCCCCAGGGGCTTCCGATCGGCGTAGCAGTCCCTAGGATTCTTCCTGTGGAAGAATCCGGAAGCACTCCCAGCCAAGCTGCTTACACAGACATCGACGGCACCGTCACCGCCTACAACACCATCTTCGACTTCCTTCGCTTCGACGCCACCGAACATGCCCGTGGTGAAGAGGCCGAGGAGTTCCTTGCCGCTTTGCGGACGGCAGCGCTCCACGGAGTCCCACGGTCTGTGACAAACGCCCGCTACTTCCGCTGGTGGCACGGCCGAAGCGTCGCAGAGGTGGCGGAACTCGGCGAACGCTGGGCGGACCTGCAGGCTGAGCAGCCCTCCGACTGGCCGTTCCTGGAGCCTGTGACGTCGCTGCTGGACGCCCACCAGGAGGCCGGGCGGCAGCTGGTGGCGGTGACGGCATCGTTCGAGCCGGCCTTGGTACGGGTTCGACGGCGATGGCCCCGCCTTGAGCTGTTATGCACCCGCCCCGTGGTGGCCGATGGCAAGTACACGGGTGGGATCGAGGAAGCACTGGTGGGTGCTGCCAAAGCTCAGGCCGTCCTGGCCCACGCGTTAGGGAACAACGTGGATCTGGCGGGCAGTTTCGCTTACGGGGACCATCATTCGGACCTGCAATTCATGGCGCTGGCGGGGGAATCCCTGGTGGTTGACGCCAAGCTGAGGGTCTCCGCCACGCCGGTGAGTTAAGGTTTACGACACCGTTCCCCCAGCTGTCATGGCCCCCAAGTAAACTGTGCCCACCAGTCCACTTGATGAGGAAAGTATTGGGGATATGACTCTCACGGCTGAACAGAAACGCCAGAAAGCCCAGAAGCACTACAACGCTTCATTGGACCTATGCCCGGCCCGGCAATTGCTGGAGGCCATCAGCAGCAAGTGGGTCACGTTGGTGATGCTAGCCCTTGAGGACGGGCAGCAGCGCCACAGTGACCTCCGCAAGCTCATACCCGGGGCCAGCCAGAAGATGCTGACATCCACCCTGCGCTCCTTGGAACGCGACGGTTTGGTCCTGCGGCATGTCACGGTGTCAGTCCCCATTCGGACCGACTACGAACTTACGCCCCGTGGCCGCTCACTCTTGCGCATCATTTTCGAAATGAAGGAGTGGGCCGAGGAACACATGGATGATGTGGCTGCTTCCCGCATGGAGCACGACCGCCACCGGCTAGCGTTCAACTGACGGCCAGGACCCCGGCGTGCACCTGTTTTGCCTGCACCATGCCGGAGGAACCACGGCCAGTTTCGCAGGTTGGCGGTTCGACGGCGTAGCGGTCACCAAACTTGGTTACCGCGGCAGGGACTTCACATCCCTGGGTGCGGCTGCTGATGCCCTCGCACAACGCGTGACAACGTCCACGTACGCCCAGCTCGCCCTTTATGGCCACAGCATGGGAGCTGTCCTCGCTTTCGAGATCGCCCTCCGGCTCCAGCACACCGGCCGTGTGGCACATCTTTTCCTTGCCGCCGCGCGCCCGCCCTCGGGAATGAACGACGCCGGTGCTGCCGCAGTTACCGCTGCGGGCGCGCTGTCCCCGCGTGCCCGGGAGGTCCTTCTTGAGGACCTCGATCTTCTGGCGGGATATCCGGGAAGACCACCCAGGACACAGTTGGAAGTTCCAGTCACCGTCCTCTTTAGCGCCGACGATCCCGTAGTTCCTGTTGCCGATGCCCTGCGATGGTCAGCGTGGTGCGCGACCGAACCGCGGTTGATGAAGCTGGGCAGCGGGGGTCACCTGTTCCATGTGGGAAACCCGGCCGTGCGTTTGCTCGTGGAACAGACACTTTCCCCGGAGCCTAGTAGGGACGCACACACGGTTTAGCGCCACGAATAAGGCCTGGCGACACCCGAATATGGGTGTCACCAGGCTTTTATCCGTGGCGCTAGGCTTTATCCGTGTCCGGCCTCTCCTTCGCGCGGGGTCGTTTAAGCTCCCGCGCTGATGAGTTCCCGGTCCGTGCTCTGGTTCTCCAGGGCCGCCTTCCCGGCAGCGAAGACCGCCGTGATTTCCGCGACGCGCCGGCCCAGATGGGCGGCCGTAGCAATATCCGCGGGGTGGACGCCCTCGATGCCGACGTCGGAGAACGTTTGCGCGGCAGCACCATTGAAGTATCCGAAGCGGTTGAGGTCGTTTTCGGTGCCCTTGGTGCTCTTCCAGCCGGGGAGCAGTCCGAGGTTGATCCAGTTCATGCCGTGCTGGGCGCCGAAGGTTGCGAAGTAATCCAGGGTGGAGTTTTTGTCCCCTGCCTTGCACGCAGCGTTGGTGAAGCCCGCACCCAGTTTGTTGTGCCACTTCTGCACAGCCCAACGGCCTGCGGTCTTTTCTGCAAAGGCGTGGAATGCAGAGGGCGCGGTACCCATATACGTGGGTGCGCCGAAGATGATGGCGTCGGCCTCATCGATGAATTTCCAGGACTCTTCGGTCAGTTCATCCACGCGCAGGAGGGCTGCCTGGGCGCCCGTCGAGGCGGCAGCGGAGACCACTGCGTCCGCAAGGACCTTGGTGTGACCGGAACCTGAATAGTAAACAACTGCAATCGCCGGAGTGGCCATGGGTGTCCTCACTGTCTATCTGGGTCTATGGGATGGGAATAGGTAATTCGTTAGTGGGCTCTGGCTAGACGGCGGGCTGCAAGGCCAGCTTTTCGGTCACCAGTACAGCCGCGACGCGGGCAGTTCCTGCATCGGCGAGTTCGAATTCGTCCACGCGCACGCCGAACTTGCTGCTGAGGATGACGGCCGCTTCAACAAGCGACAGTGAATCGATGTCCAGGTCAGCGAAGGTGTCGTCCGGGCCCATGTGGCTGAGCTCGTCCATGGTGGATCGGATGGCCTCGACTACGTCCAAAGCTGTAATTTCCATTGGTTTCCCCCCTCTGTAATGTGGCCCGGGATGGCCGGGCCACGATGATCCTGCAAGGCACCGTGCCCGCAGGAATCGGTAGTGGCCCTAATGCGGGTCCACAACCGAGATCGAAGGCCAGGTCATGGCGACGGCACCCCAAGTGGTTCCCCCGCCGAAGGCCGTCAGGACCACTTTGTCCCCGGGAGACCTGTGGCCCTTGGTACCGGCGTCGGTCATGGCCAGTGGGATCGAGGCGGCGGACGTATTGCCTACCCTGTCCAGATGGACCTCGGCTTTGGAGCCGGGTATTCCGGTCACCGAGGCCACCGTGTTCAGGATCCGCAGGTTGGCTTGGTGGGCGATCAGGGAGTCGACGTCGTCGGCCGTCCAGCCAACGCTCGCCAGCACGGTTTCCACGGAGTCTGACATTGCTGCCACCGCTTGCGTGAACACTTCCTTGCCCTGCATTTCGAAGAAGGCACCCGCGTTGCGTGGTACGTGAATGAGCGTTTCCCCGTTTCCGTCCGAATGGAGCGTTGAGGCGAGGATGGCGCCGGGCTCGTCAGCCGTCCCGACGGAGAGGTACGCCGCTCCAGCTCCGTCCCCGAAGATCACGGATGTAGTCCGGTCCGTCGGATCCAGCAAGCGGGTGAACGTGTCCGCGCCGATCACCAGCGCCGAGCTCACGGAGCCTGAAGTGATGGCCCAGCTGGCCGTAGCCAGCGCGTAGACGAATCCTGAACAAACCGCGGAAATGTCGAAGGCGGCAATTCCATGGAGTCCAAGGTTCGCCGCAACCTTTGGTGCAGTGGCCGGGCAGACTTTATCCGGCGTCGAGGTCGCGACAATCAGCAGCCCAACACTAGCGACGCCGGCACTTGCCAAGGCTCGCCGCGCGGCTGTGGTGGCCAGGACGCTGGTGCTTTCGGTCTCGTCCGAGTGGCGGCGTTCAGCGATGCCGGTCCGGCGGCGGATCCACTCGTCCGAGGTGTCCATGACGGTGGACAGGTGCTCATTGGTAACCACGCGTTCGGGAAGCGCGCCGCCCAAGCCGCGGATCACGGCGGATCTCGCGCTCATTGAACAGCCCCAGCGGGCAGTTGGTGAGCGACGCTGCAAACTACTTCGCCGCCGTCGAACCTTCCCACCACGTCGGCACAGCGCCAGAACCCGCCGTCCTTCCCGATCAGCCGGCTCTTCCGGAGGCGCACCTCCAAGCCAGTTCCCGGCCCGCCCCCAATCTTCGGGCCGGGACCGGTAAAGGTGATCCGGGCTTTGCGCATCCAGAGAGTGTTGCTGTCGGAACGGTCCATGGCGTCCAAGCGGTAGAGCAGGACCTGCCCCAGTTGCAGGGTGGCCACGAAGTACTCGACGGCGGACAGCGCCTGGGGGTAGGCAGCTTCCAGTCCGCGGCGGTCACCGAGCAGGCGGCCCAACGTGGGTTGCTGACGAAATGAGAGCTGCGCGTGCGCTGTATCAAAACCCGGTTCAAGGACCACGTCCAGCAAGGAAACCTGCCGTTCTGCCCACAGCCCGCCATAGAGGCGGGTGGCGGATTCGCCCACCAATGCTTCTTCTGAGGGTGACTGGACGGACGCGAGCCCGAGTTCAGCCGGGGCGTGGGCTACTTCGAGGACCGCGGTCATGGAGGCCACCGAGCACCTCAGGACGGACCCGTTGGCGAGGTCCTGCAGCGTAGCCTTGCAGCCAAGATCACCCAACGTGCCTTCCACAGGTTCACTGCCGCCGGAAATGGTGAGGGACGTCAGGTAGGCAGCAGGCAATATCTCCGGCGAATACCTGCTGGCCAGCAGGGCTTCTGCCATTCTGGCTGCAAGGACAAGGACGTCCGTGGTGCCAAGATGCGGGGTCTGCTTCACGTTGCCTTTGATGGACCAAACTCCCTCAACACCCAAGCCGGCGCGGGCAGTCAGCGTGGACTCAGCGACGGTGTGGGAAACGCGAAGGTTCCGCAGCCGCGGGTTGGTGGCCTTGTAACCGTGGCTGAAGAAACGGCGGCGTCCGTCTCCCAGGAGGTCGTCGATGGAGGCGTAACTCTCGGTGGCGGAGTGTAGGGCAAGGGGCATGAGGGTTCCTTGGATCGTCATCGGCGGTGATCCAAGACTCCACTGCGGCAGCGCCGGCAACCAGTGTCCGTGGATGGTGGTGGTGGGAACACCACCCTGCGCTGAAGACCCTGCCCGCGTCAGCCCCGGACAGTAGGCTGGAAACGTTCGTGTTGATCCGCATCGAAGGGACCTGGGCTTTGGCTTACATCACTGTCGGAAACGAAAACAGCACTGAGATCGAGCTTTTCTACGAGGACCACGGGACCGGCCAGGCAGTTGTCCTCATCCACGGCTACCCGCTGGACGGTTCATCCTGGGAGAAGCAGACCGCCGCACTGCTCGACGCCGGTTACCGCGTCATCACCTACGACCGACGCGGGTTCGGCAAGTCCAGCCAACCGACTGAAGGCTATGACTACGACACCTTCGCCGCGGACCTGAAGGCGGTGATGGACACCCTGGACCTCAACGACGCCGTCTTGGTGGGCTTCTCCATGGGCACCGGCGAGGTTGCGCGCTACATCAGCACGTACGGTTCGGCCCGCGTTGCCAAGGCTGCGTTCCTCGGCTCGCTGGAGCCGTTCCTCCTGAAAACCGACGACAACCCGGATGGCGTTCCGCAGGATGTTTTTGATGGCCTTACCGAGTCCGTCAAAGCCGACCGCTACGCCTTCTTCACCGACTTCTTCAAGAACTTCTATAACAGTGACACCTTCCTCGGCACCGCACGCCTCAGCCAGGAATCCGTGGACGCCAGCTGGAACCTTGCCAGCAAATCCGGCGCTTTCGCATCGGTCGCCGCCCAGCCCGCATGGCTGACGGACTTCCGCGCCGATATTCCCAAGATCGATGTACCGGCCCTGATTGTCCACGGAACCGCGGATAACATCCTGCCCATCGACGCCACCGGCCGACGCTTCAAGGACGCGCTGCCCAGCGCCGAGTATCAGGAAATCGAGGGCGCACCGCACGGCATGCTCTGGACACACGGCGCGGAAATCAACGAAGCATTGCTGGCGTTCCTCAAGAAGTAGCCTTGGAGTTTGTGTACAGCCCTTGACCTCTCGAACGTGCTTGGGGGCGTTAGCTGTACACAAACTCCTACTTCTTGAGCCGCAGCTTGCGCGCCTTTGTGCCGTTTTGCAGGTACTCCTGCTCGGTGGCTTCGCCGGAGTTGCGTTCCATCGCGTGCAAAACACCGTACGTGAACGCATCGTTTCCGACGTCCGTGGCCGAGCCCAGCTTCAGCAGTTCCGCGCGCGCCATCACACTGTCCTGATGGTCGCCCAGGATCGACTGGACTTCGTGGGCCGCATCCCCCACTTTCGCCGCGCGCTTCCCATGGATGCTCTCCACGGCCGCGGCGGCGAACCGCAGCTTTTTCGCGGACTTTCGGACCTCGTGAAACGCCGTGTCGCGTTGAGGCCCGACGGCGGCACCCATCGCGGCGTCGTGGCGTTTGCCTAGCCGCTTGGCTGCTTTGTTGACGAGCTTCGCAGTGGTCTTCCTGGCCTGTGAATTCCCCTTCGGCGACACCGGCGGCGCGTCAATGAAGGCCTCCAGTTGGTCCATGAGCCGGAAGTAGCGGGGGCTGTTCAGCCGGTTCTTGATGGCCGACATTGCAGCATCCGCCCTGACTGCCATTCGCTGGTCGAGTTGGTCATGCAGCGGCCCAAGGACCAGTTTTCCCGGCAGTTCATCAAGATGGTTCCTGAGGCGTTCATGCAGGACCTCCACGTCGCGGTACCGCCCCAAGGTTTTGGCCAGCGACTTCAGCTCGGTCTCCAGGTCCCGCACAGGGGCCGTTGTGAAGAGCTTGCGGTACGTGTGCAACACCGAACGGATACGCCGTATCAGCGAACGCATCTGATGGACTGAGTCATCCCGGCCCAACCTGACGTGGGCGTCCTGAAGCAGCAGGTCTGCAATCTGGGTGTCCAAATAGTTGAGCACAGGAACCACTGCTGATCCCTTGTCGATGGAGATTTTCCGGTCAGTTCCCTTTTGCGCCGGCCAGGAATCACCCAATGCGGTGGCCAGCTTGGACGTTCGTTCGCTGAGCGTCGCTCCGGAGTCCGAGAGTTGCCGAGTGAGAGTGTCCAGAAGGGCATCGTCGGCTCCATCGGACGCAGCAAGCTCTACTTCCCATTCCCTCCACTCAAGCTCCCGGGGCCCACCGACCACCACGTCCGCGCGGACGTGGTCATCCACGAAGTCGGCCACGCGTTCGCCACCGCTGCCGTAAAGGGCGTAGCTGGTGCGTTCTGTCCTGAGGGTGGCGACTGCCGCCACGGCATGGCCGCGGGTGTACGCGAGCACACGGTCCATAAGTTCCACGGGGACAGTATCCTCAGAGCCCAGCGGTGCCTGGATTTCGGTTCGCTTGCCGGGGCTGAGCGGCAGTTTGAGGTGCCAGCCGGCGTCCGGTCCACCGGTGCGTCGGCGCAACGTGATTCCGCGGGCGGCGAGGGCCAAGTGCCGCGTATCAAAGTAGATGGCTTCCAGGCTCTGACTGGCGGGTTGGCCTACTTTTTCGATTTCGTCGATCAGGTGGAGCGCGGGTAGCGGAGTGGACGCGTCGGCATCGAATTTTCGCTCAGCCTCCACATTGCTGGACGTCGCCATGGCTGTCAGAACTCCCTCTGCAGTTTGTCTCGTTATGCCGCGAGGGCCGGCCCGTTGTGGTGGCCGGCCCTCGTTGGAGCTATCTATTGGTGCTGTATCCAGTTTGAGCCAGTCCGAAGCCTGGCGCTAGAGGCAAGGCGCCTGAGACCAGGTGCTAGAGGCCCGGAGCGCGCGGCTGAGGCGGCTCGGCAGGTCGTTCATTGGCCGCGGGCGCTGAGACATCGGCCCCGGGAGCCGCGAGGTCAGGATCGACGGGCGGGAACTCAGCCGTGGCTGCTCCGCCGCTTCCGAACGTCTCACCGGTGTCATCAACATCGCCGCCGGATACGGTGCCGCGCCAGGCGCCGGTTTCATGTCTCTGTGCCTCGATGAACTTCTTGAATTTGTCCAAATCGGCGCCCACCCGCAGGCTGTCCACGCCGAGCGCGGAGCCCGTCTTTTCCGCCAGGCCTTCCGGCTCCCACACGATCTCAACATTGACCCTTGTCCTGCTTGGATTCAGGGCTTCGAAGCTCACGGTGCCCCCATTGCGGGGACCATCGACGCTGGCCCAGCTGACAAGCGAGTCCGGGACTTGCTCGATGATTTGGGCGTTGTACTCGCGCTTCACTCCGCCAACGTTGGTTGAGAAGTGAAGTCCCGTTTCATCGATCTGCTGTACCGACTCCACACCGTTCATGAATTCGGGGAAGGTCTCGAACTGCGTCCACTGGTTGTAGGCAACAGATACAGGTACATCTACTTCAATTGACTTATTAACCGTAGCCATAGGTTTTGCTCCTTCGATCGTGTCTCGGGTGCTCATGCGGTACTGCGGGCGGCGCGCCAGCCAGCTGGCTGCTTAACCAGTGGCGCGCCAGTCAAAGCGCGCCAGCCAAAGCTCTTAGCCGGCGTCGAAACTTTCTTCGTCATCGTCGTTGGGGGACTCTTCCTGAGGAAGGTCGTTCCCGCTGCCGTCCGGCAAGTTATCGTCGCTGCCTTCCGGCTGCGTGGACTGCTCGGCGTGTGACTGCTCGTCGATTCCGCCGAATCGGCCGGCGCCAGGCTCCCCGGCGCTGTCTGAATCCTCCGGATCCAAGTGACTGAGGTTCGGTGCGCCGGTGGCGTAAGTTTCGCCGTCGGGGCTGTCCTGGCTCAGGCCGGCCTCGGTGAGGTCCTCTTCAACGCGGGGCTGTGCTTGCCCTCCGCCTGATTCCTGCTCGGCGGTAGGAGTGCCGTAGCCTCCCACTTCCTCTTCCGGTGTGGCCTCGTGCTTGTCCATGTGACCTGTCCTTTCCTCAGCGGTGAACGTGTTTATGGAACTCTTCGAACCTATAAGTGCAGCTGGCAGTATGTCCATGCTCTAACGAAAATAGACAGCAGACTTAGCAATTTGCGCTTGAAAGCGTTACTGTTCGGCTCCCCCGTCAAAGCCTCATCACGACGGTTGCGGAATTTCGCAGCCGCCTTGGGGATCCATGCCCATGTAATTCAATGGACCCGCGACCACATTCAAGGCGATCGTGGCAATCTGTGAACACTGCGCGGGCGGAGTCGTGAAGTAACCCCGCTGACCCGCCGCCACGGCTCCGATAATGAGCCACACGAGCACGAACAGCCCGATTATTGAACCTATCCGCATCACTACCCCAATCGCTGAACTGACAACCCCCAGCTATTAGTAAGCATACTGACAAAGGCGCTGAGGACCAAAAGAAACGCGGCCGCGGACCGGGATCACTCCCCTCCGCGGCCGCGTCCGCCCTGATCAATCCGTAGGGTTGGTTTCGGTTGTCAGACCACGATTGTCCGCAGTCCGTTCGTCCTTCTCTTCTGCCGGCCCGGATGGGTTGGCTGATTCGCTGGGACCAGCGTCGACGGCGTCTTCCGGACTTTCCGACGACGAATCACCCACAGGCACTTGGTTGCTCGATTCCGGCGTCCCGGGATCCCTGGGAATGGGATGTCCGGGGGTTGTTGTTCCATCGCGAACCTGCGCAAAACCGGCAACTTCGCTTGGATCAGTCGTCATGCGCGTGACCGGCCACGACCCACTACCCAGCCAATAAGGGCCAGCACCAGCAGGATGATTCCCACCCACAGCAGGAAGCTGAGGGCTTGGTTGAATCCGCCGACGAGGAGCAAGATGATCGCGATAACACCCGCAATTATCAAAAGTGTATTCATTGAGCTACGCATCCCTTCAATAACGGTTGTCTATTCAGGAAGGCGTCCGCTGGTACTCCATTTCTGAAGCGCCACCCATGCCAACGGGCACCGATCGGAGAATTACTTCTCCATATCGCTTACGTACCCCCACGGAATTAGGTTCAAACCGAACCGCGGCCCGTGAGGGGCACGTACATAGCATCATGATAGGCGCGCACTCCGCTGGGGCGAAGTATTTGGACAGGAAACTTAGTACCCCTTTGTTGAGAACGCTCCGAGAGTCCGGCTGATCTCCAAAGCTGTCCCCGCAGCGGCCTCGCCATACTCCTGATACTTCGCTGGCACAATTCTGCTTGAAGGCCCGGAAATCGAGATGGAGCCCGCAGCAGCGCCACCGGAACCCAACAGGGGTACGCCGATCGACGTGATTCCCGTACTGAGACCTTGCTCATTGATGGAATACCCACGGGCCCTGGTGTCCGCGATCATCACTCGAAGCTGGGCGGGATCTACAACAGTCTGCGGCGTCAGGGCTTCAAGCGGGCCGGCCAGATACTCATCCACGAATGCGTCATCGGCTGCCGAAAGGTAAGCCATTCCCGTGGAGGAGGCGTGCATGGGGAGCCTCGACCCCAGAGGCAGGAACGCCCGGAGGACATGAGGGGTGTCCAGGCGTTCGATGATCAGCATGTAACCGCGGTCCGGCACAGCCAGGTGCACGGTCTCGGTGGTGTCCAACTGCAGCGCGTTCAATGGCCCCATGGCGGCATCACGGATGAGCGAACCGCTGCTTCCGCGACTGGCAACGGCAAAGGCATGGTTGGTCAGGACCCACCTCCCGGCCTGAGCCTCGGACTGCGCCACCCACCCCAACTCACCCAGCGTCCGGAGCATGCGCAGGACTGTCGCCTTGGGTACATCCACCTCCCTGCTCAACTCAGAAAGGCCCGCTGGCTGATTATCGGAGACTGCCTCCAGCACCCGAATCGCTGTGACCACGCTCTGCGTACTCATCCACTCTCCCGCTTGACCGACATCACTCTGTGCCCTACATTACAGGCGACTTCCAAAAATGAACCAAGGGTTCATCCAGTGAACCGATGTAGTTTGATTGGAGAACGGGCCTATGGAATTACAGATACTCGCCCTGGCCATCTTTGTGGGCGTCTTCGTCCTGGCAACCCTGCGCAAAGTGCACATCGGAGTGCTCATGTTCGCAGCCGCAGCCGGCGTCGGCGTGTGGATGGCCGGAATGACCATCGACAAGGTGGTTGCGGGGTTTCCCGTCGGAATCCTTGTCCTGCTGGTTGGAGTGACCTACTTCTTCGCGATCGCCCAGGCCAACGGAACCATCGATCGCATCATCGAAATGGCCATCACCAAAGTGGGTGACCGCGCCTTCTTCCTACCCTTGGCCTTCCTCACGCTCACTATCGGCATCTCAGCCATGGGCTCGCCGTTGGCCGGACTGGTCATGGCACCCATCGGAATGCCATTGGCCAAGCGCTACGGTATCGACCGCATGCTCATGGGAATTGCGATCGGCTCAGGTCTTAGCGCCGGCGGATTCGCACCCACCAGCCTGTTTGGCATCGTCACTTACGGCACAGCCAGGGCCGCCGGTATTGACCTCGATCCCCTAATCCTCTTCAGCGTTGCGCTGGGCACCAACCTCCTGCTGTTGGCCGCCGCCTACATCCTGTTTGGCGGGTTCAAGTTACTCCACACGCGCACCGCCGACGGTTTTGGCAGCAACGTGCCACGCTTCAGCGCAAACCGTCCGACGCCGTCGCACCCCTTTGAGCGCGAAGGCAACATCGCGCGGGGCAAGCAAGCGGCCGAACAGTCCGTCCAGGTCCTGGACGAACCGCACGCCGCGCCCCCGCAGCCTGCACGCTTGAACCGCAACCAAATCATCACGGTGCTTTGCATGGCCGGACTGGTTGTCACCGTCATTCTCATGTCGATCCTGGGCGCCAGCCCGGACATCGGCGTCCTGTGCTTCGCGTTCGCCTCCGTCCTCACACTGTGCGACCCACAATCCGGGAAATCGGCCGTGGCTAAGATCGACTGGTCCACCGTCCTGCTGGTAGGCGGGATCATCACGTTCGTGGGCGTGCTTCAGACCATGGGAGCGGTGGCCCTGCTCGGCGAAGCAGCCGGCGCCGTCGGGACTCCCTTGCTGGCCGCGCTGGTGATTTGCGCGATCGGCGGCCTTGTCTCCGCGTTCGCCTCCACCACAGGGATGCTCGCGGCGCTGGTGCCGCTGGCCCTTCCGCTGGTGGCGTCCGGGGACATTGCAGGGTGGGCGGTTATCGCCGCACTGGGCGTGTGTTCGTCGATTGTTGATGTCTCGCCGTTCAGCACCGTTGGCGCCACCTTCGTGGCCACCGTCGACGCCTACGAACGCCCGCGAATCACCAAACACCTCACGCGCTGGGGACTGTCCATGGTGGTGGTAGGGCCTCTCGTCCTGGTGGGCGCCTTGGTGCTTCCGTCCAGTTTCTAGTCTTTTCAACGCACGAAAGGTGCCCCCATGCTCAAACCACTCCGCGGAATCACCGTCATCGACCTCAGCCGAGCCCTCGCCGGCCCCTACTGCACCGCCCTCCTGGCAGACATGGGCGCCAGGATCATCAAGGTGGAAAGCGTCAACGGGGGTGATACCGCCCGCCAGTGGCCCCCGTTCCAGGACGGTCACAGCCTCTATTTTGACTCCGTTAACCGCAACAAAGTGTCCGTGTGCCTTGACTTCTATTCAGCCGAGGGACGGGACATCCTCTCCGGCCTGATCGCTGACGCGGACGTCCTGGTGGAGAACTTCAAACCCGGCACCCTGGACATGATGGGGTTCACTGCAGCACGACTGCGGGAGCTCAACCCGGGGCTCCTGGTAGGGTCCGTCACCGGCTTCGGCAACACCGGCCCCCTCAAGGACGACGCCGGACTGGACCAGGTGATCCAGGGAATGTCCGGGCTGATGTCCGTCACGGGTCCCGGGCCAGGTTCGGCCTATCGTGTGGGTGTGCCAATCGTGGACATCACTTCCGGAATGATTTGTGCGTTCGGAATCGTTTCGTCGCTCTTGGGAGGCCGTAACGGCGAGCGCCCCGGCCGGGTTTCTACTTCCCTCCTGGAGACCGCACTGAACTTATCAGCCTTTCAAGGACAAAAGGCACTCAGCCTCGGAGAAGCACCCACGCCGCAGGGCAACAACCACCCCGTCATTGCGCCGTACGGCATGTTCGCCACGGCCACGGAGTCCCTCAACATCGCGGTGGGAAGCGACAAACAATGGCGGGCATTCTGCGGCTTACTCGGCATTCCCTCTGCCGTGGAGGACCCCCGGTTCATCACGGGCGCGGACCGTTCGGCAAACAGGGATCAGCTGACAGGACTCATCGAATCTGCGCTTAATGCGAAGCCCGCAGCCGAGTGGGTTCCGCTGATCAGCCGGGCAGGAATCCCCTGCGGCCCTATCTTCGACTACACGCAGGCACTCGCCTCGGAGCAGGTTGCCGTCTTGGGACTCGTGCAGCGCCGCCAGCGCCTGGATGGGTCCGAGCTCCCACTGCTCCGCGGCCCGCTCAGCTTGGACGGCGAAGCCAGCGAAATCCTCTCGCCCCCTCCGCTGTTGGGCGAGCACACTGCCGAAGTACTGATGGAGCGGGGAATGACGCACGACGACGTCACCCGGCTTGAGCGCGAGGGTCGCATTGTGTGCGGGCCGGCAAAGATTGGAGCACAGCGATGAGCACCGTTTCCGAAGTAGCGCGCCCCCGGGCAGGCCGTATCTCCGTCGGGATTACCGACGGCGTGGCCACCGTGGAGATCTCCAACCTTGCGCAGCGAAACGCACTGACCAAGGCCATGTGCCTGGAGATCCAGGAACTGATGCCGCGACTGGACGCCGATCGGGATGTTGCGGTGGTTGTGCTGCGCGGCGCTGGAGATACGTTCTGCGCCGGGGCATCCATCAGCGAGCTGGGCTCGGTGCTGTTGGACCCCCAGCCGGACGGTTCGTCGGTGGATCATCTCAGCAGGGCTGATTCAGCCATCGCCTCCCTGTCAAAGCCCACCGTTGCCTTGGTGGATGGAGCCTGCATGGGCGGCGGCTGGCAGATCGCATCGGCCTGCGACTTCATCATCGCCAACGAGCGTTCAGTCATAGGGCTGACACCGGCCAAGGTCGGCATCATCTATCCACGGCCCGGCATCGAACGCCTTGTCCGACTGGTGGGACATGCCAACGCGAAGTACATCCTCCTCACCGGACGAACGTTCAGCGCAACGGAAGCCAGAGCGCTCGGATTAGTGGCCGACATCGTTCCTTCCGAGTCCTTTGAGGAGAAGTGTGCAGCGCTTGTCAGTTCCTTGGTGAGCCGCTCGCGGTTCTCCATGCACTCGATGAAGCGGCTGGTGGACATGACGGATATCGAGCCTTCATCCGATATTGACTTGGAGTGGGCGGGCGCGTGGTCGGCGATGCCGGCCAGCCCGGACATGGGGATCGGGATCAGCGCTTTCCTCAACCGCGAGCAGCCTCAGTTCACGTGGCGGCCCGCGTAGTGAGTAGCTCCTAAGGCGTGATCTGCACCTCATCCGGCACAACTGAGGCCCTCCCCGCGTTGTACATAAAACGAGCTGTACAGAAGACGAAGGGAGGGCTCATGCTCATTGTTCTGACGGGAATTGACGGGTCAGGAAAAACGACGGCGGCCCGCGCCTTGGTCGATTCGGCTCGCGCTGAAGGACGAAGCGCCTTGCTGCTCAGTAATCACGCTGCACGCCGGAGGATGTCGCTCTTATCGGCGCGTTATGGCTGGAACGTGGCGCCGCGGGTCGCTGACTTCATCGAAACCGGTGTTCGCCTGTTCAACGTGCTGGTCAACCATGCGCGTGCCCAGCAGTTCGACGGCTTGGTGGTCATGGACCGCCACCTGCACTGCCAACTGGCGCTGCGTCAGGCCAGCGGATTGCAACGGGGCCTCTTGCTCCCGTGGCTGTTGGAGAAGCTCCCTGTTGCTGACTTGCATGTGCACTTCGACACGGATCCCACTATTGCCCACGAACGGGTCATGGCGCGGGGGACGGACCAGGAAACGGTTGCCGACCTGCGGGCATTCCGGGCGGCGTATCGCGCACTGCCGGAGTATGAGGACTTTGTTGTCGTAGACGCCAACGGGGAACCTGGCGACGTCCTGGCCCAGCTGAATCGCGTGATCATGGCCAAGGAACCGGCCGGCATCTAGCCCAGCCAACTCGCAGTAGTGGCTATTCTGAGCGCTGAAAGCAGCCGCTACTGCAGCCGCGGAAGCAATCCTTACCCACGTTGGCAAAAGGCGCGCCCCTTAGTCCCGTGGGCGCATCAGCGGCGGGTTCAGCACCGCGCGGGTGGGCTGGCCCGGTGTCGGACGCGCCTCGGGGGCGAGCCTGAACAGCGCAGCCGGCCGTCCGGCGTCGCCCGTTGTCATTCGGCCGGTGTCCTCCAGAAAACCTGGCGTCCCCGTGGCTTTTCTGTGGAAGTTCCGCGGGTCCAGACGCGTTCCCCACACAGCCTCATACACGGTGCGGAGTTGCGCGATGGTGAATTCCTCGCCGCAGAAGGCCGCACCCAGCGGCGAATATTCGAGCTTCGACTTTGCCCGTTCCAAGGCGTCATCGAGGATCCGTGCATGGTCGAAGGCCAGTTCAAGTTTCCCGTCGAGGACATCGCGAACTGGGTACCAGGCGGCCTGCTCCGCATCACTGCCGGCCGACAACACCGGGAAGTCCGGCGCCAGCAGCAGGTGGGCGACGGTAAGGACGTCGCCGCGGGGGTCTCGCCCCTTCGGGCCGTAACTCCCCAACTGTTCTAAATGCCCCGGAAGATGTTCGACGCCGGTCTCCTCCGCGAGCTCCCGGCCAGCCGCCTCCAGCAGGTCCTCGCCCGCCAAGACGAAGCCGCCCGGCAGCGCTGGCTTGCCGCGGAAAGGCTCGATGAGGCGCGTGATGAGGAGTACGTTCAGCTGGCCGTCGCGCACGGTGAGGGGGACGACGTCGACAGTCACCGGGAAGCGTTCGGGCGCAGGATGAGATTCAGGCATGAAGCAATCGTAGGTAATTATCGTCATGTTGACAATAAAGAGAGTAGCGCGCTAGTCTCTGGTTATCGTCAAGTTGACGAAAATTGAATGAAAGAGGCGAATATCATGGCCACCATCAAGCGATACCCCTGGATCAGCCACTTCCTCGGAAGCCCCACCGGTTACGTCGTACACCTGCAGAAGGGTGCGGTTAGGCGCCAAGGAGTGGGCCAAGCCTTCTGGTTCCGGCCTGCAAACTCCGTGCTGAGCGAGGTGCCGGTGGACGACCAGGAACTGCCCACGCTGTTCCACGCCATCACCCGCGACCACCAGGACGTGAGCGTCCAGGCCAACGTGACCTACCGCTTCATAGATCCCGTCGCGGTTTCCACGCGACTCGACTTCGGACTGCAGGCCGCGGGCAAGGCTCCGGCAACCGGACGCGAGCAAGTCTCCACGATCATCGGCCAGCTGTGCCAGAGCCACGCGATTGACCAAATCGCCACCACCACACTCGCCGAGGCGCTCGAACGCGGAGTCAGCCAGCTCCGGCTCGTCCTCACCGAAGCACTCCGGGCAGATGCCAGATTGCAGTCCACCGGCATCGAAATTCTCGGCGTGCAGGTCCTGGCCGTGCGGCCCGAATCCGATGTTGAACGCGCACTGCAGACACCGGTACGTGAACAGCTCCAAGCCGAAGCCGACCGGGCAGTGTACGAAAGGCGGGCAGTCGCCGTCGAACGTGAACGCACTATCTCCGAAAACGAGATGGCGAGCCAGATCGAACTCGCGGTTCGCCGCGAAAACCTGGTGGCGCAGGAAGGTGCCAACGCCCGACGCGCTGCGGAAGAGAAAGCAGCTGCCGGACTGATTGAGGCTCAAGGATCTGCTGAACGCAAGGGTATTGGTGCCGCCGCCGAAGCCAACCAAATCCGTTTGGTCGGCGAAGCAGCCGCAGCCCGCGAAGCCGCCACCATGGAGGTCTACCGCGGCATGGAACAGGAGACCCTCCTGGCCCTGGCGCTCAAGGACGCAGTCGGCAGCCTGCCGAACATCGGGAACCTCACCATCACTCCGGACCTGCTCAGCGGAGCACTTGCCGGGCTGTTCAAGGAACCCGCCGCCACCGCTGAAATCACCAAGTAAGGACCCGTCATGGCAACTCCGCGCATCGTCATCGTCCACCGGCGGACCGAACTGCAGGAACTCCTGGACCGGCACGCTACCCGCGGCCAGGCCGAGTTCTTCCTCCGCACCCGCGGTCGCAGCATTCAGGACGTGCAGGAGCGGCATGATCGGCTTACTTCCGCCCTCGCGACCATCAGGGCGGCAGTACCGTCCGACTGGCGGCAGGCGGAAGTGGAACGCGCGGACCTGAGCCGCTTCCTGCTCACGGCCGAGGACATCATCGCCGTGGTGGGGCAGGACGGCTTGGTGGCGAACGCTGCCAAGTACCTGAACGGCCAGCCCGTGATCGGCATCGATCCCGAGCCCGGCGCGAACCCCGGCGTCCTGGTCCGGCACACACCGGTGGCCGCCGCAGCCCTCCTGGCCACGGGCGACGTTGGGCGGCTGCGCCGCCAGGACCTCACCACTGTGACGGCAACGCTCGACGACGGCCAGCAGCTTTCGGCGCTCAATGAAGTCTTCGTCGGGCACGCTTCGCACCAATCGGCGAGGTACTCCATCGCGGCGCCCAGCTTCACTCAAGCCGGTGGGCTGACGGAACGGCAATCCTCGTCGGGCCTTATCGTTTCCACCGGTACCGGGGCCACTGGTTGGTGCGCCTCGATCGCCTTGGAACGAGGTGGCCGTGCCCTTCCGGCACCGACCGATCCGCGGCTTGCCTGGTTTGTGCGGGAAGCCTGGCCCTCCCCCGTCACGGGTGCCTCGTTGACGGAAGGTGTCCTGGAAGCCGGGGAGGTGCTGCGGATCACCGTGGCCTCCGATCAGCTGGTGGTGTTCGGCGATGGCATGGAAGATGACAGGCTGACGGCGTCATGGGGGCAAGAGATCACGGTGCAGTTGGGGCAACGGCCGCTGAGGTTGGTTGTTTGATTCGTATCTGTACGCCCACCACTTGGTGAGTACCGACAAGGAAGCACCGTGTTTGTGTCGTCTCAATAGTCGAAAGCTCGGCTAAGGTAGGCACACCTGTCGATATTGAGACCAATGGGGGTCACATGGAATTTGCAGAACGACTGTCGGCACTAGCGGCAAAAGTGCGTCAGCAGCGAGGTGTTATTGAGACGGAGGAAGCGACGAAGAACGCTTTCGTCATGCCTTTCATCTCCTCAATTCTGGGCTACGACGTTTTCAATCCGCTTGAGGTAGTTCCCGAGTTCACGGCAGATGTGGGTGTGAAGAAGGGTGAGAAGATTGATTACGCCATCGTCAAGGATGGCGAAGTGCAGATTCTCATTGAGTGCAAAAAATCGATTGAGCCCGTAAAAATCGAACACGCCTCTCAGCTGTTCCGCTACTTTGCGGTAACCAACGCCAGGATCGCAATTCTCACTAACGGTGAGACCTATCAGTTTTTCACCGACCTCGACGCCCCAAACAGGATGGACGCCAAGCCGTTCCTGGTGCTGGACCTGAACGACGTTGATGAGACCCTGTTGCCCGAGCTCCAGAAGCTTTCCAAAGACGTTTTCGACCTAGATTCCATCATCAGCGCAGCAGGCGAACTGAAATATATCGGTGAACTCAAACGGACCCTCGCTGCACAGTTCCGGGAGCCCGAAGATGAATGGGTCAAGTTCCTAACATCTCGTGTCTACACGGGCGCGTACACGCAGCGCGTCCGCGAGCAGTTCACGGCACTGGTCGCTAAGGCGACGAAGCAATTCCTGAATGATCAGGTCAACGAACGGCTTAAGAAAGCCCTCGGCGCCCAGGCATACGCGCCCAGTGACGATATAGCTGCCGCCGCAGTTTCCAGCAAGCCTGTCGCCGAGGCCGATCTGGCAGAGGCGGATGCTTTGGAGACAACTCTTGAGGAAATTGAGGGCTACCAAATCGTGCGCGCTATCGTTTGCAGCGAAGTAAAACCCAACCGAGTTGTTCAACGTGACGCAAAGTCATACTTCGCAGTGCTACTTGATGACAACAACCGGAAGCCGATCGCCCGCCTCCATTTCAACCGAACCCAGAAGTACATCGGCCTGTTCGACGCCAATAAAGAAGAGACACGCGTTCCGATAACTTCACTGGAAGAGATTTATGAGCATACAGAGGCTCTCAGGGCGAGCGTGAAGAGCTACCTCTAGCTGACGGGTGGGAGGTGACTGATCGCCTCCGATCCAATTCACCCTCAATTATTCCATTCGGCGCAGTATTCTACTGCTTACACCTCTGCCATATCCAAAGCCAGTACGAAGTGCTCACCATCCTTGCGCTCACCAGGACGGTTGGTGCAACAGCGGGACTGGCAGTGCGCATCTGGTCCCGGGCTCGACGCCGCCTGGACACTTGGTGCGCGCCGCCGACCCGCTCTTGATCCAAGTCGCGCAACGGTGCCGTCGTTCGCGGTGCTGGACGAAGGCTTGGCGGGTGGCGCGCTGTCGAGCTATTACCGCGGCGGACTACTGGCCGGAGCCATTGGCTCCATCGTCGCAGCAGTCGTCGCCCTGGGTGGTCGGCGTCATGGGGGCAAGAGATCACGGTGCAGTTGGGGCAGCTGCCGTTGAGGTTGGTTGTTTGAGATTCAACCTGCCCTCCCAGCTGTACGCCCACCACTTGGATTGATTTTGAACAAGGGCCGACACGCCCTGTTCATGGCGTGTCCCGGAGGCCACAGCGCTCGAAGTTGGTGGTGGCGGCCCGCCCACAAAGCGAGCTGGGCCGGCCTGTGGCACCGTCCATTTTCGATGTCGCTCCTGCTCCGGATATAGGAATCGTTAATCTCGAGTCAGGTCACCTTGGACGTTGCAATGAGACGCTCAACGTCATCCGCCAGTTCTGAGACCGGTCGACGACTATCGAGTTCGATGGTGGCCCCGTTCCGAAGCAGCGGTTCAACCTCGAGGGCGTATTGGCGTATCGCCGACTGGTCCGCTTCTGAATTGCCGTAGGGATTATTCGTACGAACCGATACCCGCTCGATCAGGACTTCGATGGGTGCGCTCAGGAGCACAACAGCAGCGAAACGGTCATAGAAACGTCCTTGATTTTCGACGGTTCCCGAGACAACCAGGGTCGCATCCGACGCCAAAAGGGCCGACATCCGCGGTTCATCCCATGTGCCGTCCGGAAGCACCCAGCCGTCGAGGTCAGTGTCGATCGTGCGGTAGCCTCGCCGGGACAACTCGTGCAGCACCGTTGTCTTTCCCGACCCTGACATTCCGGTGATAAGGATTCGAGACATGAGAGCCAGCGTATACCGTGCGCCCGAACGCCCTTTTTGGATACGCCCTAGCGGGCGTACGTCGCATGCATGCTGCGGACCATGCGAACGTCCCTCACGTCGTCTTCGATTTTCACTGTCCCGTCGGCTACAAATCCATTCTTCCGGTAGAACGCTTGGGCGCGCGGATTAGGGTCGGCGACCCAGAGCGTAGCAGGCGCAGTAGGGTCGATGACTGCATTGAGTAGGGCCTCACCCACCCCTGAACCGTGGAAGGCGGCATAGGCGTAAAGGACATACAACTGCCAGGTCTCTTCAGCGGAGTCCGGAATGGGACCTGACATGGCGATACCGATCAAGGTGTCTTCATGGAAAGCGACGGCGACCCTGTTCTGTTCATACCGAGAATCAGTGAGCGCTGCGGTCCAGAATTTCTCGCGCCATTCCAGGAGCCCTGGATCGTCTAATACCTCGTCGCTTATCAACCCCCGGTAGGTTTCGCGCCAAGTATCAACGTGAACCCTCGCCATGTTTGGAGCGTCTGCAGGCTCGGCACGACGCACCTCAAAGTTGATCGTCATTGCTCAAAGGTACAGGCGCAGAAGCTGGTAGTCGGGCAAATCCGGCATCGAGGAGTCAACACCTTAAGCACGCCGGCAAGGCAATTCTTTACCGTGCCTTACTCCCACTGTCCTTTACATTTCAACCGTTGTTCCTCGCCTAGCCCCGCGATAGGGTGACCGGACCGTCCACCCACATCATCGTCTGGAACAACTCTGGGAGACACCATGACACATGTGAGACGTCAACTGGCTGCGGCCACGGCAGCCTTGGCACTAACCGCGACGAGCGGCGCGATGACCAGTCCGGCTTTCGCCGATCCCCGCGAAACCGAGAAGAACGCCACAGCCACCGGTTATGGCGGTGCCGTGAGCACGGTGGATCCCGAAGCTTCCGCAGCCGCCATCGAGGTTCTGAAGAAGGGTGGAAATGCTGCCGACGCCGCCGTCGCCGCAGCTGCAACCCTGGGCGTTACCGAGCCCTACAGCGCAGGCATTGGGGGCGGCGGTTACTTCGTGTTCTATGACGCAAAGACCAAGCAAGTGGGCACCATTGATGGTCGAGAAACCGCTCCGGCGGGCATGCCGACCGATGCCTTCATAGATCCTGCTACCGGCAAACCCTACAGATTCACCCCGGAACTCGTCACCAGCGGCGTCTCCGTCGGCGTCCCCGGCACACCTGCAACATGGGAGCGGGCCCTGGAACGTTGGGGGACGTTGGATTTGGGTGAGGCACTGAAGCCGGCCATCAAGGTGGCCAACCGCGGTTTCGTTGTGGACGAGACCTTCCGGCAGCAAACCCTGGACAACGAGGTCCGATTCGACACCTTCACGTCCACGCAGGATCTGTTCCTTCCCGGCGGTGACGCTCCCGCCGTCGGAAGTGTCTTCAAGAACCACGACCTCGCGGCGACGTATCGCCTGATGGCCGAGGAGGGCATCGACGCCTTCTACGGCGGTCCGCTCGCGGAGGAAATCGTCAGGACGGTAAAGGCTCCGCCGAAGTCGGGCGATACTGACCTCCCCGTTCCCGTCGGGTTCATGACCACGCAGGACCTGGCCGACTACAAGGTGCTGAACCAGGACCCCACCAAGGTGGAGTACCGCGGCTACGAGGTCTATGGCATGGCTCCTTCCAGCAGCGGCGGCACCACTGTAGGTGAGTCGCTGAACATCCTGGAGAACTACGACCTCAAGGGAATGGAACCCGTCAAGGCCCTGCACCATTACCTTGAAGCGAGCTCCCTGGCATTCGCGGATCGTGGCGCCTATGTTGGCGATCCGGCCTTCGTGAATGTCCCCACCGCGAAACTGCTGGACGACGTCTTCGCTAAGGAACGCTCCTGCAATATCAATCCGACGGCGGCCGCTACCAAGCCTGTCGCCCCGGGGAACGTGGAAGATTACGACGGCGCCTGCCCGCCTGGCGTTGCACCGCTCGCCAACGATTCGGATACCGAGAATATCTCCACCACGAACCTGACCGTCGCCGACAAGTGGGGCAACGTCGTGGAGTACACGCTCACGATCGAGCAGACTGGTGGTTCGGGAATCGTTGTGCCGGGCCGTGGCTTCCTGCTGAACAACGAGCTGACCGACTTCAGCACCGTCTACAGTGAGACTGATCCGAACCGGATCCAGCCGGGTAAGCGTCCCCGGTCGTCGATGTCGCCGACCATCGTTTTGAAGGATGGCGATCCATTCCTGGCTCTCGGCTCCCCCGGCGGTTCAACCATCATTACTACCGTGCTGCAAACCATTCTGAACCGCATTGACCTCGGAATGGACGTCTCGGAAGCCCTCGCGGCTCCGCGGACGTCACCCCGGAATGGCCTCACAGTCACCTCTGAGCCGGCCTTCATTGAGGCTTACGGTCCCGCTTTGGAGTCCTTGGGGCATGATCTGGTTCCGGCTGGCGATGCCTTTACATCAGCGGCCGAAATCGGCGCGGCCACAGCCATCGAGTTCAACCCGGATGGATCGCTGACAGCTGCTGCCGAACCTGACCGCCGGGGTGGTGGATCAGCGATGGTGGTCAAACCAGCAAAACCGGGCAAGTAACTACGGACTCGCTTGCCGCGGACCAACCATTCCGTGGCAAGCGAGTTACTGTTCGTTTTGGCCTGCCCTGCGTCCCTGAAGATATCGCCAGAACATAACGACTGCGGCGACCACCATGATGACTCCCGAAACGGTTGACCACACTGATTCACCGCGGTTCGAGATGAAGATGGAGACAGCGTAGGCAGCGAGCGTGAGCGCCAGGAGGAGCCAGACCAGGGGTTTGGAATTCACTATTTGTTCCTTAATTTGATGATTGGACTGTCAGGCCAGGTCTCGCCTGAGAAACACCCAACTGGCTGCCGCTAATACCACTACAAGCCAGCAAAGGGCACCGGCGAAAGACGCTGATGCGGGTATGTTGACAGCCACGTTCTCCGCCCAGTTGGCGGCGAGGGTTGGAAAGAGGAGCAGTCCTGTCTCCCCCAGATATGGGGACAGGAGTTCCGGGAGCGCCAAGCTGAGAGGCACAACGAAGAGGCTCACCAAGTGGTTGCGGATAAGGGATCCCAGGGCGAAGCCCCACAACGAGCCCATACCAGCGGTCACCGCGAAGCCCAGGACGGTAGGAAGGTTGAGGCGTCCTGCACCGTCCACAAATGTTCCGGACAGGCCGAAGGCAATCCCCATCGAGGCACCGCTAAGGAGGGCTGCCAAGGTGGTTGTTGTTGCCCGGCTGGTAAAAGCAGGTCCTCGCTGAAACAGCAAAACCCGTCTGCTGAAGCTGCCAGTGCGGTAGTCCGTAGTGAAGCAGAATGAACCCACGACGGCAGCCCCCGTGAGCATAAGGGAGAGCCCGGTTTTATATAACACCCGGTCCAGACCCGGTGTTGGTGCTTGGGATTCAAGACTGGCGGCGACAATGATCAGTCCTAAGAGCCCCACCATCAACAAAGCGCCTATGGCCGAGCTTTTCCAAAGCCATGGCCGTTTCAGGTCAGAGCGGAAAGCGGGCATCACAGTGAGCACCTAAAACTCCCTTCCCTTGACCGTCCACACAGCAGCGACACCTGACGCAAGCAGCCACCCGCAAGACACAAGGAATGCTGGCGCGGGCTCGAACAACCCTTCAAACGGCAGTGAAGCGACTCCGGCCAAGGCGCCTGATGGAAGCCACCGGGCTACCTCGGAGGTGTTGGTCAACAACGGCAACTCAAGGGCGAGTGGGATCAGCAAGGTGAGTATCGTCGTCGCGTAGTACTGCCGGATGATCCAGCCGAGCGAACAACCCCAGATGGATCCCAGCGCCGATGCCATCACCACGCCGGGAACCTCCTGACACGACTCCGCAGACAAAAGCGCTCCACGAACTTCCGGCGGCAGCGAGAACGCTACGCTTCCACCCCACACCGCTATTCCTGTGATGGCAGTGGCGAGGCCGATAACCAGGGCGGCCAGGTACTTGGCCGCCATCACTTGCCGCAGCCCTGACATCACGATGCTTCGTCGAAGTGTCCCGTAGTAGGACTCCCGGGTCACAAGATAGCTCCCGGCAAACGTAGCAACGGGCGCAATGCTTGCGGCCAGGGACCAGAACGCCTGGACATTTTGGGCGGCCGAAAGCTCCCCCGAGTTGTCCGGCCATCCGAGGAAGTTGGCAACGAACCAAGGCACCAGGGCACTGAACGCCAGGATGCCCACCACGGAATACCCGCTGAAATACCTCAGTAGCTCCGATCGAAGTCCAGTGGTCAGCCAAGCCACAGGGTCCTTGGTGGCCACAACATCCCTGGTCATCGGGCACGCTCCAGAATCTTGAAGTAAGCGGACTCCAGGCTCCCGCCACCTAGAGCTTTTGCCTCCTTCAGGGTTCCCCGGAACAGCGTCCTTTGCTTGAGGATCACCACTTCGTCGGCCACCTGTTCCAGTTCCATGAGCTGATGGCTTGAGACCAATGCGCTGCCCCCGGAAGCAGCGAAGTCCCTGAGGAATTTCCGCAACCACTGGATGCCCTCCGGGTCCAAACCGTTGGCAGGCTCGTCCAGCACCAGGAGTTGGGGTCTGCCAATCAGCGCGGACGCGATCCCGAGCCGCTGCCGCATCCCCAGGGAGTAGTCGCGAACCTTCTTTCTGGCCTCTGCTGCGAGGCCAACCTGCTCAAGAATCTGATCCACGTTCTCGCGATGAGCACCGGCAGCAAGCTGGCAGATCTGAAGGTGACGGAGTCCTGTCAGCCCGGGTTCTATGTCCATTCCGTCCAAATTCACTCCTACTTTGGTGGCGGGCCTTCGCAAGGATCGGTAGTCGCTTCCAAAGACTGTTGCCCGCCCGGAGGTGGGTTCCACCAGACCAGTCAAGCCTGCGAGCGCTGTGCTCTTGCCTGCGCCGTTGGGTCCGATGAGGCCCACTACCCGGCCGGCCTGCACATCGAAGGTCAACTCTTGGACCGCAAACCGCCCGCCCCTCTTCTTACTGAACTTCTCGAAGCTGGCAGTGATTGTCATGAGTGCCCTTTCGTGGAATCTTCACTCGTGGAGTCGTTGGTGGCACTCCCGGTTTGGCCGGGCCACAGCATCGAATGGGTCAGGGAATCCCACAGCCACTCCCCTAGGTTCATGTGGCCCTGGCTGGACACTTCGGCCCGCCCGGATCCGGGCAGACGTTCCGTGGCTGCAAGCTTGGAGTCCTCAGTGAGGTGGCCTGAGTAGGCAAACACGGGAAGGCTGTTGCCTTCCAAAGCGATGGGAACGATCGTGTCCAGCGGCGCCCAGGATCTCGACGGCGGTTGGTCACCGATCGTGGCACTACCCAACTTTTCGTGGAAGATCATTCCCTGCGACTGAAGTACAACTTCATCTCCCGGCCGCAACGTCCTGCCAGCGGCTTCGGGAGGCATCACGATCTGCAGCGCACCCTCCGAATACGTGTAACCGGCCACCGTCACCGGTTTCACCGGGATGAAAGCCGTCAGGACTGTGATTGCCAGTGTTCCCAGGAGCCCTGCGAGCACTCGCCGCCACAGCGGACTTCCGTTCGCGGCAGCATTACTGAAGAACCGGACGATAGCTGTTCCCGCCATCATCAGCAGCAGGCAAAGGACTGCCGCGACAACAATGTGCCCTGCAATCCCCAATTGGAGGAAGACAGGGACAAGCCTCTGGTACCCAATCACCATGAACCCAATACCGGAGATGAAACTCGCGAGCCCGAACCAGGCCAGCCAGCCGTAGTTTCGGTAATTGGGCAGCGAACCCAGAAGGTGGGAACTCACAAAATCACCCGTGACGTTCAAGGATTTCTGCCGCAAGTGCGGAACGTCCACCGCTGACATCAACGCGACGTAGCCGTCCAGCTTGATGAACGGGAACAGGTTCAGAACTGCCACGGCGTAGCAAATGACCCCGTAAAGGAGAACTGCATCCTGCAGCCATGACGCCGGGAGGAACCCGTGGACAGATAACGCAATGCTACCGAGGCCGAGGTGAACCAGCGGACCTGCGAGCGCCACAAATACCCGCTGCTTCCGTGAACCCAACCTCCATCCATCGGTTACATCACAGAAGAAGGCCGGTGACAGGTAGAACAGCATGATCCCGATGCGTCTGGGCGTGCCGCCGCAACACGTGAGGGCAAGTCCATGCCCGAATTCATGGAGCAGTGTGGAAGCGAACATGGCCGCCGCTACAAACAGGTAGGCCTGCATTGGAAGTGGCGTTGATAAGACTCGGCCGATACTGGGTCCAGCAATGAAGACACCTGCCACGCCGCCGAGCAGGAGCAGCACGGCAGCCGCCACCGCCTTCGGTCCGGACACGGTCGTCATCAGCGGGCGGATGAACTCCAGCAGGGGTGCTGGGTTGAACAGGGTGAACTGAACGGTCAAGGGAGGCCTGAACTGGATCCTTCGGCTCCCGCCCGACTGGGTACCGGCGTCGAAAATTCCTGTCTTGGCCAGCTGCCGGACAATTCCCACGACGTCGGCGGCAGTCCAGGGGATCCCAAGGTACTGGGCCACCTGCACAGGGTTCCGGACCCCATCCAGCGCGTTCAGGACAGCGGCCACATCGGCGGAAACGCGCGCTTTGGGGACACTGGCCATAGCAACGATCCAAGGCGCACCAGCTTGCAGAGGAGCATCGATGGATGCCGAGGATGCCAGCTTTACGGGCCATTCCACTCCGGGCGCGGCTTGAGAAGAGTTCCTCCTAAAAGCCCTCATATCAACGGATGGGGTGTCGTGGACGAACCACCCGGTATCCGGGCCAGCCCCTTGGTTTCGTCCATGGTCAAGGGAATGGCGCCTGGGCAAACCGCTTTGCCTGTAACCCATCCAAGCTTCTGGATGGGTGGAGGCAGCCTATGGGTGAGGCTGACCCAATACGATTTGATGCCCCGGCTGTCCAGCCATTCCACCAATGCGTCTGCTTCGGCGGCAGCTTTTGCCGCTGGAAATTCTGAAGCCATGAAGGACCGAGCCCACTCGGACAGTTCGGCAATGGACTCCGGGCGAGTCCAATAATCGGCCCGTGATTCGTCATCAGTAACCTCTAGAGCCGGCATGATGGAAGGCGTCCGGGCAAGGAAGAGCTCGCGAATTTGCAGGCTCTCCTGAAGCGCTCCCCTCAGTGCCGTCACGGGATCCGCGGCCGCTTTGATACCCACGGCCCCAAACTGCCGCTGGTGGGCACCGCCGTCGTCAGATTTACCGATGATGATGCAAACGGCTGTGTGCAGCGGCCCCTCGTCGGACGGGATGAAGGCCAGGGTGGGCGAGATGCCGCGGGCATGGGCAGCGTAGAGGAGCCCCAAGAGGCGCTGGGTTTCCTGGGTCCCGCGCAATGGATCCGGAATCCCGCCATCATGGAATAGGTGCAGCGCCGTGCGCGTCCGCCAGGCAGCAAGAAATGCGTCACGCTCAATCACTTCGGCAACACCGGAAGCCTTGGCGAAAGCCTCGGAGGGTCCCGATGCCGCACCGTTTGGCGAGGGATCGAAGAACGCATCCCACGGGTAGAGAAGGCCACCACCGTAATCCACCATGGGAGCCGGTACGCCGGATTCTTTCCCGGTCAGCAGGTCTGTTGCCGCGTACCAGGGCAGCTCATAGGCGAGCGCCGAGGCCAGTCCCAAGCCTGGCGTCACGTAGTCAATCCGTTGACTGGCTGTGTCTGCGCCTTGGAGGTGTGCCATTAACAGGCAACCGGAGTCAGCTGCCGTCGGGACCAGCGCAAAACGTTCAACAGCTTCACCGGCCCCTCTCGTTATGGAGGCCCGTCTGTTGACGTCAAAGGCACCCACAGCACACGCGTACCCGGTTCCGCCCGTGCCGGCATTGGCCAGTAGCCCCACCGTTCGCCAGAGACCTACCTCATTCGGCAGGTATACGGAGGCCTCGGATACCAGCCCCAAGGCAGGGTCAAGGGTGCGTGCAGCATCGAGGGTCATTTGGTGCATACCCACAACTCGATGTCGTCCAAACCTGGAGTGCGGGTGGCAATCCGAACGGGCCGACGTTCCTGGATAGTGAGGCCTTCAGCAAGGATTTCTTCCTCGATCAGACTGTTGCTGACAAAGGCGATCCGGCTGGAGTAGGCGGAGGATCTGTACGTGCCGCCTTCGTTGAATCCCACCTGGATCATGGTCACGTGCCGTGCACCATTGGCAATGTCCCGGCTTTCGACCGTGATCAGGAAGGAATCGTCCCCCAGCGGCGAAACTGTTGAGCCGCCGTCGTGATGTTCCGACCCCGACGCACCGTCGGCATTCACTACCGTCAGCAGGAATCGGCCGGCCGGCGCCAAAGATTCGCGCACTCTGCGGAACAGCTCCCGCCGTCCGCGCGGGTCAAGGAGGGTAATGGAACTCGCGCCGAGCACCACGCAACCAAATTCGCCTCCTACGTCGAAGCTGGACATGTCCGCCTCCACCAACTCAACCGGCACACTGCGGGGGTTGAACGTGCGGTCTTCTGTCTTGCCCTGCAGCATCGCCAACATTTCCACCGAAGAATCGACGGCGGTCAGCGGACGCCCGAGGGCAAGGAGTGCGCGGGTGATCCGGCCGGAACCGGCGGCCAACTCCAGGATTGGTCCAGCAGTCTTGCGCGCCGCGGCGAGGATCTCGGGGAGTTCGGTGAGGTCTTTGGCAGTGATTTGGTCGTACAGACGGGATCCTGAGGCACTGTACATATCCTCCGGCGGGTCCAAGTGGCCCAAGATGCGAAGGATGGCATCAGCGGTCTTGTCAGGTGCGTTGTTCATCAGCGTGTGCTCTCCGGGAGTTTGATGGAGGTCCGGCGTACACGCGGGCGGTGACGGATTACCGTGCACCACCCGCGTGCAACGGTTATGTGGCGGCGATTCCGACGACGATGCCGGCGATGATGATGACGTCACCAACGCGGATGTACCACGGCGTATCATCCGGGGTGTCGAGGTTCTCCAGCTCTTCGATGGACAGCTGAAGGTTCGAGTTTGCGATCATGGACTCCTCCTTTCCTGAGTTGTGGGTGAGGGCTCGGCCTAGCCTTAGGTGATGCTGACGGCGATGATGCCGATGGCAACGCCCTGGGTAACACCGATGAACCAGTTGTTAAAGTCCGGCGTATCCAATGACTCGATCTCCTGGATGGAGATGTTGAGCTGGTTCTGCATGCGTTCACCTCCCTTCCTCTGCGAATTCCTTGATGGACGGGGCGGTGGATCAGGTGATCGCGACGGCGATCCCAACCAACGCCAATCCCGCGGAGATTCCCTTGATGCGTTCGTCCCAGTCGTCAGGGACGTCCATGGCTTCCAGTTCCTGGACGGTAAGGTCCAAAGCCTTGAATGCTGTGCTGCTGTTCATGTGCTCACCCCCTTTCCCTTACCGCTGCTCGTTCGCCCGGTGGGCTTGGCAAGATGTGATGCCCAACTGCTGCCGCGTTGAGGACATGCTGAATCTGGAAAGCGTCGATTCCCCGGAGCATGGGAAGTGCCCCACCCCAGTTCCGGATGGCTGCGTCAGCGGTTTGCACCACCGTTTCCCCGCTGATGTGCTTGAGCCCGGTAATGCCCCAGATCCACATCAGTTCCTTGATGCCCTGCCCTGGGTTCGGATCCACAGAGGGTTCAGCAGCGGCCACCATGGACCAGAGCTGTTGAAGGCGTCCGTGGTCACCCCAAGCGCTGGCGCCGTTTCCAATTTCTTCCCAGACGGGACTGATCACCGAAGCCGTTGCGGTCATCTTGCGTGCGCCCGTGACGTACGCGAGCTCGTTGGCGAGGTACCAGTGCTTCGCTCCATAGGGGGCGCGGCCTATCAGCGACCATCCGGTATGGGTCTCCATGCTGAGGTGCCCCGCGGCCAAGCGCAGCTCGGGCGAATCCTCGCGCGTCAGCCTCTGCCCCAACCGAACTATCCGTTGGATGAGTACGTAGCCGTCGTCGTCGAAGATGCTTTCCCTGCTGCCAATCATGGTTCCCGCCACCCTGAGGAACGCTTCGAGCAGACCTTCGAACACCAGATGCCTGGGCAGGGTGGAGAGGTGTCCGGCGTCGAGCACTGCCACGTCACCTGCCAGATGCCGCGAGGCAACCAGACGGCGTCCGACGGCGGTGTCCAGGCAAGCTACAGCGCTGACTTCAGCGCCGGTCCCCACGGTGGACGGCATCAGAATGGTTTTGGGACGCTCGTTGGGGTTTGTGAGGGGAGGCAGGACGAGCAGGCCGGAACGCTTGGCGTGGCGTTCGGCAAATATGGTCAGGCTGGGGTCTGCGGTGAAGAGTGCGGCGAGCTTCACGGCATCCAAAACTGAGCCTCCGCCGAGTCCCGCTACGGTCTGAAGTCCGTTCTCGCGGATGAAGCGGCCCACCTCCCGCAGGGTTCCCACCGTGACCGGACCCGCGTTCAGCTCAAGGACCGGCACTCCCTTGAGGTCGCCCGCCACCATTGCATCCCGGTGCTCTTCCAGCTCTTTGTCCACCACTAACCCCGTTCTGCCGCGGGTGAGTTCGCCGACGAACTTGGGGGCCAGTCCGGCGTCGAGGATGACGCAACCGGTCCTCCAGAGGCGATCAGCGATCATTCGAAGACTCCGTCACCCTGGGCTTCAGCAATGCCTGCCTCTATTGCCGCGTGGAGTTCTGCGAAGTTCTCCTCGCTGTAAATGAGTGCTGGCAGAAGTTGGATCCGGCCCGGCCCTGGCTGGACGATGGCGCCCGCTTGGTGAATGCTCCTCACCACTGCCAAGACACCTTCGGAAGAGAGCGGCATACCGTTCCTGCTGTGGAGTTTGACTGCCCTGATGCATCCACGACCCGATGAGTTGCCGACTCCGGGGATGTCTTGAAGCCTTTCGATGAGGTTGCCGAGTCCATCGGCCACCTGCTTGCTCAGCGTGTTGTGATCAAGCCTCGTCATTTCGGCGATGGTGCCAAGGATTGCGGCGCATGTTGCCGGGGTGCCGGCCTGGGTCTCTCCGTGGACAAATACAGACTCGCTTGTGTCGAAGAGCTGGGTCACTCGCTGGGCTATCAGAAGGGCGGCGCATGCGCTGGTTCCGTTGGTCAGCCCTTTGGAAGTCACGATGACATCCGGGGCTTGCGGCCACTCGTTGGAAGCGAACCAGCCGCCCACGCGGCCGAAACCCGTGGCAACCTCGTCCGCGACCAGGAGGAATCCGTGGTCTTGGCGGTGTTGTTGCAGGGAGGCGATGAAATCATCCGGCACTGCTTCTGCGCCCGAACCCAAAACCGGTTCCACGATCACCGCCGCGATCCTGTGGCCTTCCCGATGCATCAGCTGAGCCAACTCCTGGCCTTGATCCTGGAACGCTATGTGGCGAATATTGCGTCGGTCCACGCCATACACGGCTTGTCCGAGTTCATCTCCGCTGAGCGATTGACTCCCATAGGTGAGCCCGTGGTAGCTGCCTTTCAGCCCGACCACGAGTTTCCGTTCGGGTTGACCGTTCAGCGCAAAGAACTGGCGTGCCAACTTCATGACGGCGTCGTTCGCGGCTCCACCCGATGTGGAGAAGAGGACACGCTGGAAGTTGTGTGCAGGCAGTGCGAGAAGGGCTCGCGAGGCCTCGACGGCCTTACTGTGAGCCGTCCGGAAGAGTGGAAGGTAGGAAGCCGTGCGAAGTTCTCCCGTGATCGCCGCTTCTATGTGTGGGTTTCCGTAGCCCAGGTTGGTGTTCCAGAGGCCGCTCTTTGCACAGATCCGCTGCTGGCCGTCTTCAAACGTCACGTGCACGCCACTGGCACTCACTGCCGTGTGGCTTCTGTCCGCGAAGTCGTGCTGAGTAGTGAGGGGAACCCAGAGCGGGCGCTGCGTTCCGGGAGCTGAACGTACCTGAACGGTGGTCATCAGCGCTCCCCAATGACGTCGATGCCCAGCTGCTCGAAATGTGTGAGAACGGTTTGCACGGCCTCCCCGGCTACCGCTGGGGAAACCTTGATAGCGGCCGCCACCGCCTTGGCAGCTCTGGCGACGTCCCCCAAGTTGGAGAGTGCTTCCACAATGGCGGCGGCATCAGGTCCGATATTGAAGTGCCTGCCCGTTGATGTGTCCAGAAGCGTGTGCTGGCTTCCCTTTGTGAGGATGAACGGAGCACCTGCGGATGGCGGACCATCGTTCAAAGCGGAACCGTACAGGCTGACTCCGAAGCCGACCAAGCGTGTGCCGGTGCGATCTTCATGTGGAATAAATTTCCATGCGTCCAGCGCAGCCAGGTAGCGGGGAATCCACGGTGCGGCGGCAAGTAGGTTGTGAATTTCCCGTGATGGGGACACCGAGGCGACAGCAGACTCCGGACGGAGGGCAATGGACTTCGTGCGTAGGTCTGCCAGGGTGTCACCCACCTTGCCGATCCTGGTTCCGTAAGGTCCGCTCAGAACGGTTCCATCCCACGCGATGTGGAGCCTTGCCAGCGGACGATTCTCCTTGTTTTGTCCAATCAGCAATGCACGCTCAGCCAACACGGCATTGACTTCGGTGAGTTGCGGGACGAAGTGCCCCGAAGTCCAGGCCTCCCGGGCATCGTCAAAGAACGCCTGCCAGTCCTCGTCGGTAGTGATCCGGACAACGGTCACACCCACAAGGTTCACAAAAGGAATGGCTACGTAGTCCTGGATCTCCAAGCTCAGGGATCCGTCAACCAGGAGTTCCTCCCCGGCGGCGTCGAACGATCCTGAAACCGTCACGGTGCCTTCGACATCCTTATCCCCGTTGAGGACCAGAATGGTGGAGCCTTCGCTCGCGAGCGTTTTCGCGTAATCGGTGTGTTCGCGGTTCTCGACGAAGATCACATGGCCCGGGATTCGGCCCGGTATGCCGGTGATCCACTGATCCACAGCGGCGGCAGTGCTCTGTTCCTGGCTCAGCTTCAAGTCCCAACCCCATTAGTCGTCTGTGTTCCCCAAGAGCGGCCGGCAGGTTGTCCGGGGCTCGTTCTGAAAAGGACACTATGGGCGGCTTGGTGGGCCACAGGGTGGAACGGGGGAAATAGGTGGTGAATGGGCCGAAAGTAGGGGTGATTTGGGTGTACCTAGGTGGTGGCTAGGGGTTGTCTAGGTGGTGACTTCGCTCGATCAGAAATAGAACGCCCAACCGGATTGGCGAGGACGCCGGATGAATAGCCATTTGCCGCCCAACCGGCCACTACCATGCCATATGGAATCGTTTACCTGGGCGAAAGCCTCCACAAATCAACCGGATACAAACAAAGTGGCCGTTTTGCTTCCCGGTGCCGGATATCCAGTGGAAGGCCCGGTCCTTTTCTGGGTAGGCGAAATGTTGGGTGCGCTTGGATGGCATGTTCAAGCTGTCCGGTGGACTCCTGACGATTCGCCGGGTGCTGCGCCTCACGAATTTGCGGCCAATGCTGCCGAGAGAGCTTTTGCTGCCTCACCCGACGCCGATCAACGTTTGATTGTCGCCAAATCGTTCAGCACTTTGTGTATCCCGTGGACCGAAGAAGCCCGTATGCCAGGAATTTGGCTGACACCCCTGCTCACAGATGAGCGGGTCAGAAGCGCTATCGGCGCATCGTCGAAAGATGACCTGTTTATCGGCGGTTCGCAGGACAAGCTCTGGGACGGCGGACGCAAATCTGAAACTGCCGGAACGTTCATGGAGGTGCCAGGAGCCGACCATTCATTGCAGATCCCAAGTGATTGGCGGGCATCTCAACAAGCCCAAGCCGAAGTGTTCGAGCGGGTTGAGGCATTTGTCTTGGGGCTGGGTACCGTCCCTCTCTAGAGCCATCCATCTGCAATTGGGCTCTGCTACAGAAAGCCGTGCCGGCAGGAGGAACCGTTCTCTTTTGGGTCTGAACCGTACCGTTAGTGGTACGTTTATGTCCTTCTGCTCTCGGCTCGAAGACTTCTTCAGGAACGCTGCCCTGCTACCCGGGTGGGGATGGGCGCTTGGCACAAATGAGCAGCCCAAGTCTCTGGAAATCACGCTGGACCAAGGCTGGGCGTGCTCGGCGCCGATAAAGGTTTCCGCCCCTGGTGCTAGTCCAGGGAAGGTCCTTGGAGTTCGGCGAGGAAGCCCTGCTGCTCACTCCATTTCGGTGTACCAGGGTCGCAGGATCGTTTGTGGTAGAAATGAGCATCTGTCGCGGCTGGGAGACCGTTGTATGGGCCAAGGACCACGCTGCCAAGGGAAGTATCCTTGATCGGTTCATCGCATCCGTGGCAGATGATCCAGAGGTCCTTGCCAATCATTCCTTCGAAAAGCGTCGGCTTTCCGGCGTTCTCCTGAATCTGAACCTTCATTTGCCACGTCTCCTTGGTTGGGCTGGTCCTACGCTAACGCGTAGCCCCGCCAACGTGGAAGCCGGATTATAGGGGAGCTGCTACTCCGCAAGTAATCCCTGGTCCCGCAGGAGCTGCGCAGGCATTTCATATTCGTGTCGAATGAGGTGCCGTACGAACTTGCTGAGGCCTGTTGCCTCCGCTTGGGTCACGTCATCGTAATCTTCTGGGTGGGCACCCTCGTTTCCCAGTTGATTGAGATGGTCGGCCCACTCCCAGAGCGAGCGATGAAGATCGCCGTCATTCTTCATGTGCTTGAGCGCAGATTTTAGGTGCCTTTCGTCCTGGGCTTTCTCTCTGCCTTTGTCTTTGACGAACAGATGGAGGGCGGAGCGGAACATGACTGCGGCGGCTCGGTTTGCCCCCACGGCGAGGGCCCGCATACCTTCGTCGTATGCGGAGGCTACGCCCTGGTTAACTTGCGAATCCAGAATGCCCGCTCCTGGCACCGGCCACCACATAAGTCCTTGTCCGTCGTTTGCATATACGACAGCTGTACCCTCTTTGCAGCCCTGACAGTGCAGGGCTGAAACGCTTCGGTTAGGGAAGCGCAGGTTGTCGTCGCCACCGTAAGAAAGCGCTGACACTCCGCTCACATTGAAACTGGAAATCCTTCCACACCATGGGCAAGGGCCGGTAGGGTCGCTGGGAGTCGGAAGGGAGTCTGGGTTCGCTTTATCGTCAGCCATTCTCCAATGTTCGCAGACCCCACCGACACGGACGGGTCTAGCGGCGCGGTTATGGGGCCGAGTGCAACTTTGTTGTCCGAGGCGGCAGGTGCCGGTACAGGGTAGTGCGCTTTAGGCCGGTCTTTTCCGTGATTTCGCGGATGCTTTCCAACTAAAAATGGACCCTTGCGCCGGGCAGCAGACCCGAACGGTGGGGGCGGGCAGGGAATGCATAAGGATGCTCTCATGCTGTCCGACGACTAGGTGATACTGGTGCCGCACTGGCGCCCCGAGCCCTGTCGTTACTGCGCCCGACGTGCTCTGCAAGATCGATCCCTCGGTGCGCGCCCAGTCTCGCGTGAGCAGTCTCCGTGGCCGTCGGAGGCACGGCTGCAACCATCGGCTCGTCCCCCATCGCCGCCACGAGTTGATCCGTAAACCGAACGCTAACGGTGTTGGCATAGATCATCCGCCGGTAATACAGGCTTTGCCTTCGGGGTCGGGGCGTCAGCGTCGGTTGACGTGGCGTGCTCACGGCTTGGCTGTGACTGCCCCACTCAAGCGCTGCTGCACGGTCTCCGACTAACAGGGAACCGGAACGTCCGGCAGTTGGGCTGGAACTAGTCAGACCACACATGCCGTTCGACTCGCGACTCCTGAAGGCGTTGTGGAATGTTTGATGCCACAGCCAAAGGTTGGACCACGCCTTCGCGGTAGACAGGGGAGAATTCAGCGGGAATCCACGGCTGGGTCGAATTTGGAAGTAAGGCGATGAGTGCATCCCGATTGGAGGGTTTCTCAGCCCACGAGTGAAATAGACCGCCTGGATACTCCTCTAGATGGCCGGCGAGGTACGGGCGCACGACGTTTGCATAGAGGGGGCCGAACCACATCCACCACTGCGGATGGGGCTTGAGGCCTACCCAGCCGTCCGCCAACCCGAGAGAACGATATTCCTCTGCACCCGGCGACCGCACAAGCTGTTTGCGTTCAAGCGTATAGTCCCTGAGAACTTCAGCAGTTGCGTGAAATGCATGGCACTGTTGTGCAAAGCGGATGAAGAAATCCCTCGCACGCGCGCGGAACGATTCGTCGAGCAGAGCTTCGGCCGCGACCGTCATCCGCATGGTCCGAACGTCGGTCACGCTGGTCGATTTCCGCGAACTGAGTGAAACCCAAGTTACTGGGTACTTTGTCTTGAAGCTGACTGCCGATGCGGGCTCCTGCCAAGCTTGGAAAAACGCAGCCTCCCCGTCGCGGGCCAAGTCCCATTGTGGGGGATGCTGCGTCCCAAACTTCCCAGGCACTGCTTGTGGCATTAACTCGCGGACTAGAGACAAATATCGCTGCGGCAGATCATCAGGCAGCTCGTCCGCTAGGCAGTACCAGGCAAACTCCACGGCAGCAACACGAGGATGGACCTTGAATGCCGAAGTAGAACTCTTAGGGGATCTCGGCCGAGGCCATACTTCAGCGGTTTGTTCGTCAAAGACTATTCCACCCACGTTACTGGCGAGCTTTCTTGCAAACCGGACAGCGTGGGTTATCTCCGCTGAGGCTGTGCCTTCGACGAAAATTTGGAACATGCAGCGAGCCTTGGCCCCCACAGCAGAAACTTCGTCTGGGACGTCTTCAGAAGTAATCTCAAACGGTCCGTCGACCGTGAAACTCTCGGCCTGCTTGGCCCCACGGAGTACCCGGACAGAACGCAGTGGCTCCGTGCCGTCGTTCTGGGAAGTATCAAGTTGCAACGTCTTGATCTCTTCCAACAGGGACAGCACGGGATCCATAGTTTGCGCTTCGGGGCTGTAAACCGTCACATCGTAGGACAAACTCGTCTCCGTTTCACAAGTTGCTTTGGCACTACATCGTTGGACCGATCGTACCGTTCAGGGAGTACGGTATCTCTTCCCGGAGGATATCCCCGTTGTCGATCAGCTCTTGCAACTCAGCGGACAGCTTTGTGTCCCCTCGGATATACAGGATCAGCTTCCCAGCTGGCTTGCCGTCAACTGCGGTTTCGGCATATTTTCTGAAGTCCTTGAGCTGTGTGGTATTTCGAAGATATTTGACATTCTTGACCTCGATGACGTTCCCGCCTTGCATTCCGTCAGGTATACGGGGCTTGGTCATGCCTGGGATTTTGACCTTGGTTTTCGGTACCTGGTCCAAACCGAGTGCATGTTCTGCCCATTTCCCGATAAGTGAGGACTTCTGGGGCGGTTTGGCATAGGCGGGATTGATGTTGGGCATCGAGCAGGAGTTGTTGGCTGCCCGTTGCATCAACGGTTGTCCCGAGCTGGAAGTGGCGCTCTTGTACATCCCCGTGGTCACCATTAGCGATGATGAGGCCAGGGGGGCACTGACTCGCCCAGCACCTGGGAGAGCGCAGGAACCGAAATCAGCTGCTCGCTTCTCGACGACCTTGATGGCGTCTTGGTGCCGTGTGAAGAAAGCCGCAGCTTTGGGGAGGATCCGTCCGACGAGGGCGATGGCTTCGGCGGCTTTGAAGAGTTTGCCGATGGGTAGGACGCCGATGAGTGCCATGCCGCAGGCGCCGATGTCGCCTTTGGTGAAGCAGTTGATGATGTCGGTGACGCCGAAGAAGTCCAGGAGGAGCTGGCCGCCTTCTTTGATGATGAAGTCAGTGATATCACCTTCGGCGAGGGTTTCGTGTGCTTTGCGTAGTTCCTCTGCAGCCTCGGGGCCGCCGGCGGCTTCGGCGGCGGCGAGTTCGTCAGCGGTGACGTCGCCGGTGGTGTTCGCGGCCGCTTTTGCCATGTTGGCGGCGGCATCTTCCTCGCGTTGGAGGTTGGTGGCGATCGTGACGGCTTCGGTGGCTGCAGCTGCTGCGGCTTCGGCGTCCTTGCCCGCGTTGATGGCTGATTGCTGCGCGCTGGCGGCGGCTTGGCTTGCTGTGGCGGCTGCGGCGGCTGCGTTGCTCGCTGAGGTGGCCGCGTCTGCGGCATGGGCTTGTGCGGTTTTGGCGTCGGCACGGGCCTGTTCTGCTGCCTGTCGGGCGGTTGCGAGTGATTGCTCGGCTTGCGCTGCTGAGTCTTTTGCCAGGTTGGCTTGGGTCACTGCTGTGGCAGCTGAGTTCGCGGCGTTGTTTTTGTACGTGGCTGCTTGGGCCGCGTAGTTGTTGGCATCGGCGCTGGCTTGCCGGGCGACGGCTGCGACCCGGGCGGCTTCGTACGCGTCCGCTTGGGCTTTCGCGGCGAAACCAGCTGCCTTTGAGATGCTGGCGTCGATAGCGGCGACGTGAGATTTGGTTTCCAAGTCGCGGGCGGTGGCTTCTTTCAAGCGGGACTTGATGAAATACCGCATGGCCGAGACGGGCCCTTCGAGGGCTACTTCGGCTGCGACGCGAGCTTCGGGGCCACCTGTGTCCAGTATGTAGGTGGCGGCGATGCGGTCATCGAGGTCTTTCTGGGCTTGGTATTGCTCTTCAAGGAAGATCCTGACCGCGTTAGGGTCCGGGCTATCGAGGGCTTTGGCGGCTGCTGCACGGACGTGTTGGCCTCCGGTGTCCAACAGGTAGGTGGCTCGGACGCGCATTTCGCCGGCTTCGAGCTGGTACCGGGTGGTCGTGACGAATTCAGCAACGGCTTCCTCGCCACTGTCCAAGGCCTCCTGGGCGGCGATGGTGATCGCCAAGGGGGCTTTGTAGGCGTAGGTCATGGCTTCGTCGAACTGGTCTTGTTCGAGTGCGACCTGGTGGCCGGTTTTGATGTAGGCGACGATTTCGGCGTTGTCGCCGGTCAGGGCTGCTTCGGCTCCTGCTTTGACCCAGGGGCCGCCGATCTTTGCCAGACCGAGAAGTGCTTTTCGGGCTGCCGGCATGAGGGAAGCGGTATTCGCGCCGGGGGCGGTGAGCTGGGTCAGGAGCTGTTGGGTGGTTGCTGCGTCGGTTTTGGCTTGGTCTTTGGATGTTTTCTCTGCGGTGAGGCGGAGTTCTTCGACCTGTTTCGCTGCGGCGGCTTGGGCGATACCGTATTCGCGCTCAGTGGCCAGCCGTTCGGAATCAACGGCACGGGCCTGCGCTGCTGTGGTTTTGGCAAGTGTTACGGCTGCTGTGGCCGCGTTTGCCGCGCTGATGGCATTATTCGCTGCGGTGGTGGCCCGCTGAGCATTGACGTCGGCTTGCCCGGCTGCTGCTGCTGCCTGATCGGCCGCTGCCGCTGCATTGTTGGCATTGATGATGGCGGCGGCTGCTGCTGCGCTTGCATCGTTGGCTGCAGCGGTGGCTTGCGCGGCGAGGGAAGCGACCTTCCGTACGGCAGCATCGGCGCGGTTAGCCGCATTCTTGGCCCTGTCAGCGGCCGCCCGGGCTTTGGCCGCTTCCTCGGCGGACACGCCGGCTTCGCCAGCTGCTGCTGCGGCAAGGTTAGCGGCGTCGATCGCGTTTTGCTGCGCGCCGCCGGCAGCGTTCGCCGCGTTCAGGGATTCTTGGATCGCGACCCGGGATGCGTCGGCGGCGTCCTTGGCGAACTGCGCGTTCTTTGCCGCGTCGCGTGCTACTTCTGCGGCTGTGCGGGCAGCTGAGGCCATGCCGGCGTTGCTGGCCGCGGAGGACGCAGCGACAAGGGCGTTGGATGCGGCGATGTTCGCACGCGAGGTTGCCGCCGCGGCGTTGGAAGCTGCGTTGGCGGCGGCGAGCATCGCTTGGCGTGCTTCCTGGGCCGCGTTGACGGCGATATCTGCCGCGTTGGCGGCCTGTTCAGCGAGGCTGGCTGCGCGTTTGGCTGCCGACGTTGCTTTCTCTGCGTTGCGTTGTCCTTGGGCAGCTTCGGCTTTGGCCTTCTCCAGCGCTTGTTTTGCTGCCAACGAGGCCGCGACGGCCTGCTTGGAGGACTCCTGGGCCTTGAGCTTTTCGGAGCGGGCGATGTCACTGGCTGCTTTGGCCTGATCTACCAGTTGTTGGATGGAAGCTGTTTCGATATCCCTGGCGGCAGCGACGAATTGGCCGTATCGGAGGAAGTCCTCGATGACCTGGGGGGAACCGGTATCGAGGGCAGCTTGGGCGGCGAGTTTGACGCTTTTCGAGCCTGAATCAATCAGTCGGTACGTCGCGATCCGGTTATCAAGTTCCTGGGCCTTAACCTTGCCGGTGAGCAGAAAGTCCTGGATGTTCTGCTCGGTGCCGTGGTCGAGCATCTTGGAGGCGGAAGACCGGACATGCGGGGTCCCGGAGTCGAGCAGGAACGTGACCTGGGTGCGGTTGTCGCCGACCCAGGCTGCGCGCCAGCCTTGGGTGACGAAAGTGTTCATGGCGGCGTCGCCCTCGTTGAGAGCCTTGGCTGCACCGGCTCGGACGTGCTCCCCGCCGATCATGGAGAGCTTAACCACCGTCAGGCGAAGGTCCTGACGCAGGGCGACGTCTTGGGGTGCGTAGGTTTCGCCGCTGGCCACCTCGCGGAATTTCTTCATGGCCTCCGGACCGCCAAGCAACGCGGCTTCAGCGGCTTCACGTACTGTCGGGCCACCCGTTTTCCACAAGCGCAGCACTCCGGCATCATCGGTGGCCCTGGCAACAGCTGCAGGCACCGCCAGGGGCGGATCATCGGCGCGTGCAATCACCGCGGTGGAGAGTAGACCCGCAACCAGCGCCACGGTCAAGGCGGCGGCAACGAAAGCGAACATGTACGCGCGGCGCAGGCCACGCACGACGACAGAAGTCATGAAATCCCCCAAGAAGCGCGAGCGTTTCAGGCCAGAAGGCCAAAAAAGAACAACCCGGAGCCTCCCCGGAGTAGAGGAAGGTTCAACAATTGGGCTGTCGGCACGAACGCTACCCAGAGGACGCCGCGTTCGTCCATAGCTTTGATTAACTTTATGAATGTGACGCGGGCGCGGCATTGTGACAATTGAAAGTTCTCTCTCATCTGTTACGATCCGTTCGAAATGTGATGTCAAGCACTACGTACCTAACCCGCGAAACCTTTTCTTGAGGCCCTATCCCGTGGTGGGTTCACGCCTGGCGAAGCATTTCATCTCACCGCATCCGGTTGGAGCTGAAGAGCTCCAACGCAAATAAGGGGACAAATGGGTCGGAAACGTGCCGCGACAATGATCGCGGCTTTCGTGGGGGTTGCTGGTCTTACTGCAGCGTTTGCCCCTCCAGTCATGGCGGCGTGGCCGCAGAATGTACCAACAGTCACGACGCCCACGGAGGCATCTTTCACCGTGGAGAACTTCATCCACCCCGGCGCAGACGTTATCGGCCCGGACCGGAAGATCACCCTGAAGGACGGCAACGGAAACCTTCAATGGGTTCCCTGCGTAGCTGGTGACGAAACGCAGATCGAAATTGACCATTGGGTGGACTCTCCCATCGGAGAGGTGACGCAGGTCGACTGCTTCAAAATCAACGGCACACCGGCCTGGCTCAAAATGGAAATTGTGGGATCATTCGGCATTGACGCCGGAACCGGCGACACCATCGTGACCACAGAACTCGACAATAAAAAAGAAGCCCGAAGCATCGAAGCAACCTGCCGATCCACGGTGCGCGGGCAGACAGATAAATCCACCGTCGTGGAACTGAAAGTCAACTACACCGGCACCACGCAGGAAACCAACTGCGAGGCCCCTGTAAAGGTCGTCACCCCATGAAAAACGCTCACATCGTAAAAAGGGCATCATCCGTTGCCACAGCAGCCGCCCTCGCGCTGTCACTCGGACTCATGGTCCAAGCACCGGCCCAGGCCATCAGCAACAGCCCGGCCACCCCCGCGAACACGAACAACTTCGTCGTCAAGATCGACACGGGCGTGAATACCTGCACCGGCTCCCTTGTAGCGGCTCAATGGGTCGCTACCGCAGCCAGTTGCTTCCAAGCCGACCCGGCCACCTATGCCTCTCTGCCTTCGGGTGTGCCCGTGAACAAGATCAAGGTTGTCCTCGGCGCTGACACACCCCTGCGCGATGCCAATGGGCTTGGCGTGATCCATGTCGAACGCCACCCCGACCGGGACTTCGCTATGGTCAAGCTCGCCAAACCCGTCGCCGGCGTCAGCCCGGTCAAGCTTGCCAGCACCGCGCTGACGGCCAACCAGCAGCTGAGCTTCACCGGTTACGGACGTACGCATGACACCTGGATCGCGAGTAAGAAGTTCACTGGGACGTTCACCGCCGGGACGCTGACGAACACGACGACCCAGATCAGCGGCGCCCCGGGGGTTTCCTTGTGCGCAGGAGACAGCGGTGCGCCCGGTCTCCGCACCGTCGGCGGAGTCACCGAACTGGTAGCGATCAACAGCCGCAGTTGGCAGAACGGCTGCCTGTACGCACAAACGTCCAACACCGGCCCCGGTATTGGCAGCCGCGTTGACAACATCACCGGCTGGATCAACTCCCTGATCTCCCTGAACGTGGCCAACGGCTCTATCGCCCAGATCCGGGCAACCGGCGCGAACGGCAACTGTCTGTCCGTCAACAACGGGAAGACACAGACCGTAAAGTGCACTACCAGCACCACCCGGAAGTGGGAGTTCAAAGACGCCGGTGCCGCTAATACATTCACGATCAAGAACGTCTCGGCCGGCACCTGCCTGACCGGCGACACCGACGCAAGTGCCTCGCCGCAAATCGCCGTGAGCACCTGCACCAACCCTGTCAGCGCCCACCAGAAATGGGAGCTTGCGGCGCAAACCGCCGACGGCACCGTCATCATCAAGAACGTCGGCAACCAAGCGGTCGCACAGTTCGAAGGAACAGCGGACACGGCAAACGCCAAGCAAGTACCCGGCGCCACGGAACGGGTCAAGTGGAGCCTCGGAAGCGGTGACTACTTCGACCTCAGCGCCTCCGACGTCGTCGCTGTCAACCCCGACGGCGTCGCCTACAACCTCTACCAGTACGAAGCGACCAGCACCCCCGGTCTGCTTAACGGTGTTCAGATGGGCACTGGCTGGTCCGGTCTGCAGTCAGGTTTCGTCACGGACTGGAACGCTGACGGATTCCAGGACCTCGTCGTCCACTGGAGCGACGGGAAGCTGCGCCTCTACAAGGGCACCACCAGCCCCTTCGGCGCATACGAAGTCATCGGCGAAGGATGGAATGGCTGGCAATTGAGCATCGGGCGCTGGAAGACCGGTGATAGCTACCCGAGTATCATCGCCACCAGCACCGACGGGATCATGCGTCACTACCAGAACCCCAGCGGAGCCAAGATCGGTGTTTACACCCAGATCGGTCAGGGCTGGTCAGGCCTGGAAATCGTCCAAATGGACTTCGACAATGACAAGTCAACCGACATCGTCGCGAAGAACAGTGCCGGCGAGCTCAAGCTCTACCGCGGCAACGGCACGGGGGGCTTCATCAACGCAACACCCCCGGTCATCGGCGTTGGTTGGAACGTCATCACCGCCATATCCCCGACCTCCGGCTTCGCTGGCCCCGAAACCACCGGCATGCTCGCCCGCACCAGCGGCGGCGAACTAAAGTACTACCCCATCGAAGCCGGCTCCTGGGGAAACCCGAAGGTTGTTGGCTCAGGCTGGTCCCCACTGAAAATCTTCCGCTCCACCATGCCCTAGTCTGCTAACCACCCAGAGTGTTTGAAGGGCCGTCCCTGCCCGGGCGGCCCTTCAACCTTTATCAAATGAAACGAGACCAACCATGGGCCTTTTCTCCCGGAAAACCAGCACCGATCCGCACCTGCCGGAACTGACAACCAAACAAGCCAACAAACTCCGCGAACTCTGCGTCTCGGCCCTCCATAAGCAGGGAACCACCGTCACCGACGCCGGAGACCACCTCGACGCCGGAAACGGACAACGCTTCGGGCTGTTCGCCGTCGTCCGCAAAGCCGAAGCACTGCCGGAAAAGGACTGGCCCGCAATGGTCGAACAACATTTCGCAGCTGGCCTGGACACCGCTCACGCGTCCCAGGTCAGTGTCGCAGAACTACATGAACGTGTGTACCCGAAGTTCATCGCCCCGGAAACCATGGACTGGATGGAAAGCCAACACGGACCAACCATCTACTCCTACGTCCGCCCCACCGCCAGACTTCCACTGCTCATCGCGCTCGATTCCCCGGAATCCGTCTCCTACGTCACAGCAGAGCAGGCCGAGTCCGCGGGCGGAGCTGACCTCCTCTGGGAAAAGGCCTTCAGCAACCTCATCGCCGGCGGCCCAGGCCAACCAGAAGAATTTACCGACGAAGGCGGCTCCTTCCTCGTCTTCGAAACCGAATCCGTATACCAAGCGTCCTGGATCGCGTGCATGGACAAATTCGTGGAACTGCTCGGCTACAAACCAGGCCCCCTCGGCGCACTGGTTACTATCCCCGCGACCAACATCCTCTGCCTGCACCTGATCAGCGAAGCCACCAGCATCGACGACTTCAAAGCGATGCTCATGTTCGCAGGCGCCGTTCAATCCCAGCACCCATCCCCGCTGGCCCCGCTCCTCTACTGGTGGAACGGTGAGACCGTAGAACCAATCTCCGGAAGAGACGGCGACGACGTAAACCTCTACCTACCCGACGAACTCCTCAACGTACTGCAACGCTAAGGACCCCAATTCTTTTGCAGCCGTCTGATCGACCTCGCCGCGGAAGGAGTTGTACCTACGCCGGCGACGGACCGGGCTTTTCAATCCGAGCCCGCGCATGAGCTTCAGCACGGTCTTCTTCGACAGTGTCCATCCCTGTCGAAGGAGCATGGCCAGGACGCGTCGATGCCCGTAAGCGCTTCGCGCCTGCGCGAAGACCTGACGAATGGCTTCTTTGAGTTCCGGGTGCCGATCCGGCCGGGTGAGCCGGTTGCGGTGGTCGTAGAACGTGGAGCGGGGAATCTTTGCCAGGTGCAGCAACAGCGGCAACCGGTGATAGGCCTTGAGGTCATTGATCGCTTGAACTTTCAGCGTCGTTCCTGTGCCCTCAAGGCCCGCAATTTCCCAGATATGCCACCTCCGCACGCAACCGCTCGTTCTCCCTTCGGAGTTGCTCGACCTCGCTCTCGGGAACTGGATTCTCGCGATTGACCGGTGGCTGGCCTCGTTTCTTCGGGCGTAAGCCGTCTTCACCGTCACGCCGGTAAATTCTCGTCCAGTTCGTGACGGTGCCGGGAGAGGGAAGGTCGCACTCCTTGGCAAGGACGCGTCCGGACACGCCCTGAAGATGAAGTCGCACGATCAAGAGCTTGGTTTCTATGTCGTACTGCCTACGGTCTCTTGTCGTCAGCGCACTCGATCCTCGTATCTGCCATCGTTGATACAACATTTGGACAGGGTTAGGTGCTAAATCAAGAGTCAATGCGACGGACTTCGCAGTCAGCCCTTGCTCGAACAACTCGATAGCCGACACGGCATCGGATTGACTCAACATGCTGCTCAAGTACATCTGACTACTCCTAGAAGAAGGATCCTAAATTGGGTGTCCAACTTTCGGGGACCGGTCCACTGCTGCGCCAGTACTTCCCCAAAGGCACGGACCTGAGCATCCACAGCGCCGCAGACCTCGACTGGGTCGCCCAGGTCAACGACCGACCATGCAAAAGACTAGAGTTCAGAAAACCGATCGAATTGATCGAAGGACTCCTGTTGCAATAACCGCCTGAATCCGCCGTGCCCACAACGCTTCACGGTTTTCGCTCCTCTTCATTGGAATCAGGACCTTTTGATTCACCGTCCGCTTCGTGCGGAATGACGACAACTTGAACATCATCTTCATAAAGGACTTTGCCGGGATCGGTTGAATAAAAAGCACGGCACGGGACCTCATGCCGGCGCAGAAGATCGATATAGAAATCTATTTTGTTTAACAAGTGTGTGGCCCTGATTTTGAACCACGCCTGTGCGCCCGGGGCTGCGTAGATCGACGGCTCAGGCGTTACGTAAGCGGCGTCGTAAAAGTCGTTGGCGCTGCGCCAACGACCCCAATCTTCAGAGCTGAGGCTGCCCTCCTTCGCCAATCGGTTCGCCAGGGCGAAGATCCCAAGGTAACGCCCTTTGGCATCAGGTGTACTCGACTGGTAGCGCACAAACCCATGATCCATACCGAGTAGCCAACCATCAGCGCTATTGGATCACTGGGATTGACGACGAGGCGTCCGTTTTAACCTTTCCTGCTGCCGGCCGGGTCGGTACTCGACTAGCCGCCAGCCAGCCGCCCCTCCGAACGTCGTCGCAGGGACATCAAAGCGAGCGCGTACAACAGGCCGCGGGCCACACCGAATAACCATGGGAAAGGCAGGTCGAAGCCCAACCAGAACACCGCCTCCACAGGCAGGAGGGCCAGCCCAAGAACCAGCCCGGACTTGCGCCCCCTCCACGCCAGCCAAGCCGCCCACGACGCGGTCAGGACTACGGCGAGGAACACCATGAGCAAAGCCACAAAGGCCCATTTTTCCAGGCCGTCCCAGGGACCCGCGTACATCGGGAACAGGTCCATGAACATGGGCAGGTACCCATTCTGGAGGAGGTAGATGCTGACTGGAATCGCCGGGATCCCGAACGCCGCAGCGTAAATCCATGTCAGCACGGCCGCTACACGCGACTTATGCACAGCCTTCCTCGTTTCGTCCAGTCCCAGCGGTTTCGACCTCTAGTCGAGCCGGCTAAAACCAGTGTGGAGCAGGGCGTTCCTCGGTGGAAGTGGCCAGCGGTTTCGATCCTAGGAACACTCATAGCTCTAAAGGATCCCTGCAGATCAAGTTCCGGGGGCAGGAAATCCTTTACGTCCACTGATTGATGTCGGAGTATGGAGTTTCATGCCGCCCAAACTGGCTCGGAGTCGAGGAAAGGGAAAGTGCTCGCATGAAAGAAAGCCGGTCCAGCCGAGCCACCGAGGATATCGCTTTCGCACAACTAGCCGGCTCATTCGTTGCCTATGCACTTATGCTGTTGGCGTTCCTTGTCCTCCTCATATTCCGACCCAGTGCCTACGACCCCAGTAGCTACTGGGCCATAGCACTCATGGCGTTCCTCTTAGTTACCGCACTCGTCATCGTCATAGTACGAGGCGTGCGAGGCCTGAAGCGCCTCAACGCATCGGTAAAGGAGGACCGCCGACGTATCGCCGCTGATCTGCCACTAGAGCGGGAAGACCTCCAGCCACCAGAAACACCGTCCGGCCGCCGGGCGGAATAATTAAGCCAATACTCGATCCCCCGGAGTCTGTGCACGTCCATCGAAAGTCGGAACCTCAGTCACCGTGCTCCTGTTTCTGGCCGACTCTTCCACCGCCGCCAGCACCCGCTGGATCTGGAGTCCGTCGTCGAACGACGGCGACGGCTGGCTTCCGTCGCGGACGGCAAGGAGGAAGTCGCGCACCTGGTGTGTGAAGGTGTGTTCCCAACCGATGATGTGCCCCTGCGGCCACCATGCTGCAGCGTACGGATGCTCCGGCTCATTGACCAGGATCCGCCGAAATCCTTGTTCCCGCACGGGCAGCGTAGCGTCCAGAAAACCGAGCTCATTCAGGTTCTCCAGGTCGAACGTCAGCGAGCCCAGTGAGCCGTAGATTTCGATCTTGAGGGAGTTCTTCTGTCCGGTAGCAACCCGGGACGCCTCCACCGAGGCGCTGATGTTCCCCGTCATTCCAAGGGTGGCCCACGCGGCGTCGTCGACCGTCACTTTCTCCAAACCTTCGGGGCCGGGACGTTCGGCAACAAAGGTCCGCATCGTTCCGGTCACCTCGGTGACGGTTTGGCCCGTCAGATGCTGGACCTGGTCGATGGCGTGGGAGGCGATATCCCCCAGGGCTCCGGAGCCGGCGGTTTCCTTGCGGAGCCGCCAACTCATGGGGGTTTCGACGTCGGAAAGCCAGTCCTGCAGGTAGGCGGCACGGACGTGCCGCACAGTTCCGAGACGCCCTTCGGCAATCAACTCGCGGGCCAACGCCAGCGCAGGGACGCGGCGGTAGTTGAAGCCGATCATCGACTGCAAGCCCCGGGCCCGAGCCGATGCAGCCGCGTCCGCCATCAACTCAGCCTCATCCAATGTGTTCGCGAGTGGCTTCTCGACCAACACATGCTTGCCCGCTTCCAAAGCCGCGATGGCGATCTCAGCTTGCATCCAGCCCGGTGCGCAGATGTCCACAATGTCGATGTCGTCCCGCAAAATCACGGAACGCCAATCAGTGGCGGACGCGGCCCAGCCATATTTGGCGGCGGCCTCGGCCACCGCCAAGGAGTCCCGGCCAACGAGCACTTTCTGCTCGAAGGCCGGTACATCGAAGAAGCTGGCCACATTCCGCCACGCATTCGAGTGAGCCTTGCCCATGAAGGCGTAGCCAATGGCGGCCACGCCCAACGGACGGCCAGCGGGAAGATGGGAGGTGGTGGTCATCGTCCTACGCTTCCTCGAACCAGCCCCGGGCAGGGTTGGAGACCTCGGGTGCTTCCCGGAAAACGCCGGGCTGGGCAACCCAACCGACGCCGTTGGCGATGACCTTCTGGATCTGCGGCTGGTGGTACACCGGGTATTCCTGGTCGCCGGGGCTGAAGTAGAAGATCCGGCCCTTGCCGCGGGAGAACGTCACACCGGAGCGGAACACTTCGCCACCTTCAAACGAGCTGATGAAGATCAGGTCATCGGGCTCGGGGATGTCGAACAGTTCGCCGTACATTTCCTGCTTGGGAATGACGATGGGGCTTTCAATTCCGGCTGCGATCGGGTGCGAAGGCTTGACCGTCCACACAAGCTCGCGTTCGCCCTCGTTGCGCCACTTCAGCGAGCAGGTAGTCCCCAACAATCGGGTAAAGATCTTGGCGAAGTGCCCGGAGTGGAGCACCACCAAGCCCATGCCGCCAAGCACGTGGCGCTGCACGCGCTCCACCACCTCGTCGGTCACTTCCCCATGCGCAATGTGCCCCCACCACAGCAGCACGTTGGTCTGCGCGAGAACTTCTTCCGAGAGCCCGTGCTCCGGATCGGCCAAGGTGGCTGTGGAGATTCCGGCGTCCGGGTAGTAGGCCCGGAGCCCGGCGGCGATCGCTCCGTGGATCCCTTCCGGGTACATCTCGCCCATAGTTGCCGGCTCGTTGCGGGCCTCGTGGACGGCTTCGTTCCAGACGACAATCTTTAATTTCGAATCAGACATCAGAGCACCACTTCACGTTGTTCAAGGGCGGATTTGTAGCAGGCATCGAGTACCAGGGCACGGCTGAGGGCAAGGGACCCGTCATAACTTCCCCACACAGTCTCGCCACCGCGCACGGCGGCAATGAAATCGTCGACGACGGCCTGGTGGGCTCGCCCGGGTTCGGCCACCACCTCGAAGTCGGCGTTCTCGCCGTCCTTCTCAGTGAAGACGTGCACGTCCGCTACCGGGTTCTCGGAGGCGCCGACCGAGCGCAAGTCCGCTCCGCCGTCGGTCCCGTAAACGGTGAAGTCCATCAGGTCCCGCTCGTCGCGGTACGTGGCCCATCCCGCTTCCAGGATCAAAGTACCGCCGCCTTCCAGCCGGATGAACGCCGATGCGAAGTCTTCCACTTCAAACTTATGACTCGAGTTCGAAGCTGTGTAGCGGGCGTTGCCGCCGAGGCCGCGCGGGCCGAGTTCGGAATGAGTCGATGCCGAGACTGCCAGAACCTTCGGCTCCCCCAACAGATGAAGGGAGTAGTCCAGCACGTGGACGCCAATATCAGCCAGTGGACCACCACCGGCGAGTTCCGGGTTGGTGAACCAGCTGCCCAGCATCGGAATCCCCTGACGACGGAGCCATGAAGCCTTGGCGTAGTACGGGCGACCCAGCGTGCCGGCGTCGATCACTTCCTTGAGCGCCTGGATGTCGCCGCGGCGGCGGTGGTTGAACGCGACGTCCAGGACTCGGCCAGCCTTGCGGGCGGCGTCCACCATCTGTTGACCTTCGACGGCGTTGCGCGCCAACGGCTTTTCGCTCAGCACATGCAGTCCGCGCTTGAGCGAAGCAATGGCGATCGGCGCGTGCAGGAACGTGGGCACGGCGACGCTGACGGCGTCGAGACCTTCCAGCTCGATCATGTCTTCCCAGCGGGCGAAGGCGTGAGGAATGCTGTACTCCTCCTTCAGCTGGGCAAGAAGGTCAGCTTCCATACCGGCGACGGCGACAATTTCGACGCCGGGAATGGTGCTGTACGCCTTGAGGTGCTGCTGGCCGGCCCAACCGATGCCTACAACTCCCACCTTGAGGGTTGCGGACGGGGCCTGCTGCTGAATGCTCACGTTGTTCCTGTTCTTTCTGGGGTTTCTAGGTTCGGGATGAAAAGGCGCTAGCCCTTGACCGCACCGGCGGTCATGCCGGAAACGATGCGCTTCTGGCACAGGAGCACGAGGATGACGAGCGGGATGGTGATGATCACCGAGGCGGCGCTGATGGTGCCGAGTGGTTGATCGAATTCGCTGGTGCCGCTGAAGAAGGCAATCGCGACCGGGACGGGACGGGATTCCGGCGAGGTGGTCAGCGTGACGGCAAGGAGGAATTCGTTCCAGACCGAGATGAACACCAGGATCGCTGTCGTCGCCAGGCCGGGAACAGCCAGCGGCAGGATCACCTTGCGGAAGGCGACAAACGGTGTGGCGCCGTCCATGTACGCGGACTCCTCAAGTTCACGCGGGATCTCCTTGAAGAAGGACGTCAGCGTGTAGATCGCCAGCGGCAACGCGAACGTCAGCTTCGGGATGATGAGGCCGAGCAGGGTGTCGTATAGCCCGATCTCGCGCCAGATGGAGAACATCGGGGCCGCGATGGCGATGGCCGGGAACGTGGTGACCGAGAGGATCAGCGTCAGGATCATCGCCTTGCGGCGCATCTTCAACCTGGCCAGCGCATACGCGGCGAAGGACGCGAAGACCAACGCCACTGTTGTAGTCACGACGGCGATAATCACCGAATTGCGCAAGGCCAGGAGGAACTCGGGGTTCTGGAAGACCACCAGATAGTTCTCGAGCGTCGGCTGGCTCGGGAAGAGCTCGCCTTGGGACAGGCTCGCTCCCTTCTTAAGGGAGGTGTTCACCAACCAGTAGAACGGGATGAGCGAGAAGCCCATCACGGCAATGACGAACACCCACACCATGGGATGCAGTTTCGATTCCCCACGCAAGCGACGCTTCGGCAACTTGGGGCGCTTGGCGAGTTCCGCCGTCGGGCGTTCTGCAATCAGCGTGCTCATTGTTCCTCCTTCGCGACGTCGCGGATGTTGCCGCCAGCGAAGCGGACGTAGATAACCGAGACCACCATGACGGTGAGGAAGGTCAGAATGGACAGCGCCGAACCCTCGCCCACCAGCCGGTTTTCGCGCAGCTGGGTGTAGGCGAGCATGGACATGGATTCGGTGCCGTTGGCGCCGCGGGTGAGGACGAACGGCAGGTCGAAGACGCGGAGGGCGTCCATGGTGCGGAAGATCGCGGCGAGGACGATAGCCGGGCGCAGGAGCGGCAGGGTGATGTTGACGAAGGTCTGCCACTTGCTGGCGCCGTCGAGTTCCGCGGCCTCGTACGTTTCGGCGGAGATGACCTGCAGGCCGGCCAGGATGATGAGCGCCGCGAAGGGCGTGGTCTTCCAGACGTCAGCCATGACGATCACGGCCATCGCGTAGCCATGCTCACCTAGCCAGACGACGTCGCCGCCCGGCAGCCCCAGTGTGGAGAGGACGTTGGTGACCAGGCCCATGTTGGGCTGGAACATCGTTTGCCAAGTGATCGCGCTGACCACGGTGATGATCGCGTACGGCAACAGCACCACGGTGCGAAGGACCGCTCGGCCCTTGAACGCGAGGTTGAGTAGGAGCGCCATGGCGGTGCCGAGGATGAGTTCCAGGCTCACGGAGAGACCCGCGAAGAGGAAGGTTTGGCCGAACGCCGCCCACCACTCTTGGCTTGCGAGGGCGTTGATGTAGTTTTCCAGCCCGACAAAGCGGGACAGCCCGGCAGTGCGGACGCTGTACTGGTTCAGTGAGAGCCAGATTGCGTAGCCGATGGGGACCGCCGCAACCAGCGCCATGATGACCAGCGACGGCGCGGTCATGCGGAAGGCGAGCTTGCGCTCGGCGCGGTCGCGGCCGCTTGTGTTTGCCGGCGCGCCCCTTGGGCCGCGGCCCGGTAGGAGCGTCTTGATGGCCATGATCAGAAGCTCGCCTTGGCGGTGGTGATTTCCTCGGCCATCTTCTGCACGGCTTCCTCGGTGGAGGCGGTGCCGGAGAGGACGGCGTAGACGTTCTTGTAGATCGCCTGCGAGATCTGCGGGTAGACCGGGGAGATTGGGCGCGGCTTGGCACCCTTCACGGAGGCGAGGAGCTCGGTTGCGAACGGCATCTTCTGCAGTACCGCGGCGTCAGAGTAAGCAGCTTCGTTTACCGGGGCCTGTGAGTAGTCCATGGCCACGTGCTTCTGCCAGTCCGGGGTGGTGGCGAAGTCGATAAACGCGACAGCCCCGGCCTGGTTGGTGGAGTGGGCCGAGATCGCGAGGTTCCAGCCGCCGAGCACGCCGGAGGCCTTGCCGCCCTCCCAGGCCGGCAGCGGCGCGACCGCGAAGCTGGACGCCAGCGGTGTCGCGTTGAGCAGCCGGTACACGTGCGGCCAGTTGCGCTGGTATCCGAAGTCGCCGGACTCGTAGGCGAGTCGGGCGGGGTCCTCGTTGTAGGTGAGGACAGCGCGGTCGGCTGAGCCGTTCTTGAGTCCGTTGCTCATGAAGTTGAGGACGTCGCGGGTTTCCTTGGAGTCGATTGTGACGTCGCCCTGCTCGTTGAGAACTTCGCCGCCGGCGCTGTAGAGCATTTCGAGGAAGTTCACCGTGAGGCCCTCGTACTGCTTGCCCTGGTAGACGTACCCATTGCCGGGAGCTTTGGCGGCTTCTGCGTAGAGCTGCTGCCAGGACCCGGGCTTGGCTACCTTGTCCTTCTGGTAGTAGATCAACCCGGCATTGGTGAAGAACGGCGAGCCCCAGTACTTGTCCTGGTACTTGGTGGTTTCCACAGTGGAGGGAATGAGCCGGTCCTTGTTGGCCTCCACCAGCTTGGTCTGGTCCAGCAGCCAGCCTTGAGAGGCGAACTCGGAGGTCCAGATGACGTCCGTGATGAAGAGGTCGCACTCGGTGGACTTGCCCTCGAGCCGCTGCACGATCTGCGTGCGGGCTTCGTCCGTGGTGGCGCCGATCTCCGTGTACTTGGCCGTGACCTTCCCGTTCGCCTTGGTGAACGCTTCCGCCGTGCCCTTGTAGATACCGCTCGCGTCTTTCACGCCGCAGATGTTCACGGCACCGCTGGCATTAGCGCCCGACGCCGGATCGGCAGCTGCCGCTTGCTCGGCACCTTGGGGTGCGGCTCCCCCGCCGCACGCGCTGAGGAGGAAGGCTGCGGCTATTGCAGTGGCGGCTAGGGCTTTTGGTGTTGTGGCTTTGTTCTGGAGCGGAGAGGCAGGTCGGTTCAAGTCCACGAGTGGCTCCTTTGGTGGCTGTGGGTGGGTGGCGTTCAGTGCGCGTTTTGGCTGTCCCGCGTGCTGAGGGTGGCTTCTTTGCCGGTGACGCTCTTGATCAATGGAATCGATTCCAAATGTGTTCAAAAGGATCGGCCTCGCGGCCGTGGAATCGATTCCAAAGTAGTGTGACAGGGACCACTGAGGGCTGTCAACACTCTTTATTTCGTGGAGTCTCGGATGACGAGTTCGTGCGGGAGGAAGGTTCTTCCCCTGCGATGCGAGCCCTCGACTGTCATCCGCTCCAGTAGTTCAGCGAAGGCTACGCGTCCCATTTCGTAGGCCGGCTGCCGGACCGTGGTCAGCTCCGGGACGCACATTTCTGCTTGGGCTGAGTCATCGAAGCCTGCCACGGCGATGTCTTGTGGAACTCTGAGTCCGGCATCCGTAAGTTCCCGAACGCACCCGGCGGCGACGACGTCGGTTCCGCAGAAGACCGCATCCGGAAGGGCTTGTGTTTCTAGGAGCTTCTTCGTGAGGCTACGGCCAGCGTGGAAGCCGAAGTTACCTTCGCCCAAGAGGATCTGGTCCGGCTCCAGACCCGACTCAGTGAGCGCCTGGCGGAAGCCTTCTTCACGCAGCCGACCCGAGCGGGCTCCTCTGTGGGCGAGCATGGTCAGCTTCTTGGCGCCGGTGTTGATCAAGTGCTTGGTGATGTCGTAGGCGGCTTGGCTGTCGTCAATGGACACCCCGAACGCGGCCTCGGCGTCGACGATTTCACAGACCTGGATCACGCTCAGTTGCTCGGCGACTGTGTTGACTTCGTCGTCCGGCATCGTCGGCGAAAAGAGAACCAACCCGTCGACGGAGCCGTTGCGTAGCATGTCCACCAATTGTTGCTCGCGATCCAAGTCTCCATCGGTGGCCGCGATGAGGCTGACGTAGCCCGAATCTGCGGCAGCGTCGCCGACGCCACGGAACACTTCACTGATCACAAGCGAGTCCAGGTTCTTTGCCAGGGCGAGGACCCGCATCGTGCGGTCTCTTCTGAGGTCCCTCGCCGAAGCAAGAGGACGATAACTAAGCTCCCGGATGGCGGCGTTGACCTTTCCCTTGGCCGCATCACTGACAGCCGGGCTTCCATTCAAGACGCGGGAAACCGTCCCCACGGACACGCCCGCCGTCCTGGCGACGTCCTGAACTGTCGGCCGAGCCATTCATTTGTCCTTCCGCGAGCAGTGACGATGGTCCTTGCCGCCACAGCACCGCCGTGCCCACTATAGCGATCTTGTGCATGTCAGAAGTCGTCCACAGGCAAGCATCGGGTCACAAGTTCCGTTGCCGGGCAACTCTGGATGCCCAGCCCCAAGATGGCCACTTCCCGAATGCCCTCTCGTCCTGGCTCGGAGCGTGGCTAGGCAGTCAGTTGTGGCAGGCTCCGAAGTTCCTCGCTCCCCACACCCCACGCCGTTTGCCGTCGTCCCCTAAGCACTCACCACAAGCCCCAATCAAACTAGCGACACAGGTTTCGGTAGCACTCACCGCAAATGCTGATGTCATCCGTCACCTTGAAGTCACCACAGTGAGAACATTGATCAAGCTCGTCAGCCTCGTAAACTACGGAGCAAGCAAAGCACGCATGATGGATGTCGGGCCGACGAGCGAGAGCCACTCCCGAAACCAGAGCTTCTGACGCGCACTCCAGGCAGTCACGGACAGGAAAGTCGTCACCGTCCTTCATGGATCTATACCGACTAACCGATAAGATCATGGCCGCATATTGCTCCGCACACTCATTAGCAGGCGCAGAAAAGTAGCAGAATAGGCACTTTGGCGGCTCCGGCTCATCGTCAGTAAGTACCAACGCGAACTGGAAGCATGAAGGGCACTCTAGGACCACCGGCTTGGTGCTCAGAACACCCCGCAATTCCCGCATGCGCTTTTCGGCAAGATCCTGTAGATCTCCATACGCGGCATTGATTAGTTCCTGCGTAGCTTCAATGGCAGGCAATGCGGCTGGTAGGAGGTGAGGCTTGAGGTGCTCCTCAAGGAATGTAGCAACAAAGCTGAGTCCGGATGCAATTACGACTCGCGCTGAGGCCGCGGAAGATGGTGCAAAATGAATGACTCTATTTCGAAGGTCAAAGACCTTCTCCGCCGGCGCAGAATCAAAATCGATACCGACAAGGTTCTTCAGTCGATGAATAGCCTGCTTTGCTGAAACACTCTGAAACTGACCCAGGTTGAATTTGGTCGCACTCGCACTAGCTGGGTCATCGAAAACTTGAGACCAATGCTCACGAACCAAGCGCGCCTTGAACAAAATCTCAATGCCGGAAGCCATGAAAACCGCCGCATACTTATTATCACGCTCAAGGGAACTCTGCCCGGAACGCAACTCCTCAACGGCACTTCGAACAAAGTCGAGTGCATTATCAAGGAGATCTTGTTCAAGCTGCGCACTGTTAGCAATCATTCGCTAATGATAACAGCAGACGCATACTTAATACGAGAATTAAGTGATCCAGCCGAAATTGCAAAGTGATCAGCCTATCGATAACGAACTGATAGACAAACTTCGAGTCTCACAATGACTAAATTTCCACAGAAATCGCGGCTGTTATTGCACTTGATACGGGCGTCCAGAGGTCTACCTCAACTGAGGGAGATTCAATTCCTACAATAAGTGAATAATGCACACCGGCCGAGCTTTGGTCTTGACTCGGGCGGTCCTTCCACCACCCCGCAACCGGGTAGATAGCGACTGCTTCCTTGCTAGCAAGCTCCACAGCCGGCCCGGTCCAGACATCGGTGTGAAGGGAACCAGACGATTGCTGCTGATTCGTCCCAAATAGCCATCGTTTTTCTGAATCGCTACTCAAGCTCAGACGCTTCTCCCCGTCAGCGCGCGCCCGCGTGTTAATGCGCTTTCGGAAGTCGTCAATTGTCTCTTGGGGGCGACGGACGGCAAAGCGCAATCCGTGGGAAGGGTAGATGTAGCGCCCCGTCCAGCCACGGCTCGATGGGTTTGGTTCAATGAAGTACGAAAGAGTGACACGCATACGCACGTCAACTTCGCCTAGAGCCTCGAGTTCGGCCTTTGGCCAAGGAAGAGCATGTAAGTTCATTTCACGGACTTTTCCTGCGCTCGAATTCCCTTCGCGCTCGAACGGGCGAATCTGCGATTCGGCAATGAGAGTCAGAGCGTCAGCTGCGCTATACAAAGCCCGAGACATTTGCGGAACACCCATTCCGTACCTACGCAGACGGCTGACTCTCTCGGTTCGGTTCGGTGCACTCAATATTTGATCCCACATTGCAGGAGTCCACTCAGCTGAGTGGACAATCAGTGCGCGTACTGTTTCCATCCGCAATGAAGGATAATCCGCCATTATCTGAGCTGCCATGGAAGCAACCTGAGCCGTGGCCGCCGACGTATCACGGGTTGTTGTAAAGACACCCTGCGTTTGGCGCTGAAGTCGAGTTGTAAGTAACGCCAAATTCTCCGGCGTCTGCGCTGTACTCGAACCTGGCAGTACAGCCACGTTCCCTCCTTCAGCCACGACTTCCGGCTTGAAGGGCCACTTTTTGCGGTCAAACGAAACTGAGGTGCGGCTAACAGCAGCCAGTTGGCCCTTCTGGACTAGCGGCCGATACCCGGCGAAGACCGAAGGAGCTCCGGACATGTCATCTTTATCGGTGAACGCACCTACGGTTAGCGCGTTCCAGGATTGCCCAGGGTCCTCAACCGGTTCGACGTCACTTCGGGCCAAGTGATCGTCGTCTGACCCCACGTCACGTATATTGCCAGCAGATATGACAAACAGGCGTCGGCGCCCAACCTGATCACGATCGAGATACGTGAAACGCGGGTCTGAATCATCTATTGAGCGACCGTATGCCAGAGCGTCCACGGTCGCTGACCAGGACGTTGGCTTGCCATCCTCCGCCTGCGCCGAGAGTACTTCCGAGGACATGTTACCTACGTGTCTTGGGGCGGTAACAGCCAGCATAAAGACACGAAGGCGACTTGGAGCTTCGATTTCCGGTCGATCCACAGAACGAGCCGTGACCGCTCCGTACAGGTCTCGATCGTTGGACCCCTCGTCTGGAAGGAACTTCACAGATTCCAAACGATGCTTCAACCTCACGGCGTGTGCACTGACAATAGCGCCATGAAGATCGCTGTATAGAGCGAGTCCCGCCATCTCAGTCGCGTGCCCATGCGAGGGCCTGGCAGGCCACAGCGGGTTGGCAACGTGTATATCGGCCGCGTTGAGTGAATCTTGCAAGAGCGGGTGACTTTCTTGGACACCCGTGTCCAAAATACATACGGCGGGCGCATCGGGTTCCGCGGTCTGCAATCTCCCGCGTAGCTCGTCTACCCACTCGCTTTGCTCAAACGCGGACAACTCCACAAGTAAGCTCGCGACATCATGCGGGCGTCTCAGCTCAGCGATATCGTCCAAGGCTTCAAAGACACCCGTGAGATCAGCAACTGTCGCTTGAACGAGCAGAACAGTGCGGTCGCCGAAGCCAAGGTAGTGTTCGCTAGTTCTGAGGGAATTTTGTTCTGCAAACGCAGTGATTCGAGCAAGCTCGGCCCCGTCGCGATGTCTAAGCCAGACTTCCCACCAATGGCGAGTAGCATCACCAGTCGGAAACAAATGCTGCGCGTCGGTCCAGAGTTCCCTGATAGTGGCCCTCCGGATGCTGGCTATTGCATCGATCAACGCTGCATGTTTTGCCTTCTCTTGATCTGAAGACTCGACATATTTGTCCAAGCGCTTCAGAAAATACGCCTTCTTACCGTCTGGTACGAATACAGTGGCGACTTGAATGTTGCCCGCTGGCGTGTCCTGTTCAGACACCGCCACAAGTTCCGGTTGCTCTCCGCGCGCCTGTGGATCGAAGCTTTTCAACGCCAGTTCGAGACCAGGGAACGATTCAAACGTGATGTACGTCCCGGTCGTCTGCGCAGCATCAGTCCCTGCATCCGGATTATCGATTGCTTCAATAAACTCTTGCCTAAGCCTCCTGCCGTGCACCATGCGGTCTCCAGAGAACGCCTCCGGTTCAGACCCACCACCCGACGAACTCAGTGTGAATGGTTCACTCGTAGGCGGGATTGGAATGAAGAGATGCTTCTTGTCTCGAACGGCCATGCTTCTAGGTGATCTTCTCCGTCTGTGCGCGTGGCCGCATACGATCTGTCAAAGCCATAACAAGATCCCCAGTGACTATCAGCTTTCGACCGTCCAAGATCGACCTCTTTGCCGCATTTTCCGCTGCCAATGATACATCCGCATGGCTAAGGCCTGCCGATGCTTCAAAAATTTTGTTCCAACCTAAATTACTGACACGAAATCCTGCCAGACGGTTAGAAATTACCGCCTGTATCAACGCATGATCCGGAAGGGGCAATGACATGACCATATCGAAACGTCGGTAGAGTGCGCGATCGAGAAGTTGCGGATGGTTCGTCGCCGCGATCACAATGCTTTCCGAAGTATCCTCTTCCAAAAACTGGAGGAATGAATTCAGAACGCGCCGAATTTCGCCCACGTCGTTTGCGGCAGCTCGATCACCCGCCAATGCATCTATCTCATCGAAGAGATATATTCCACGTGTCTCCACAAGCGCATCAAAGATCAGTCGTAATTTTGCCGCTGTTTCGCCCATGAACTTTGTAATAATGGCGTCCAGTCGGATGGCGAATAGGGGAAGACCCAGCTCGCCTGCTATCACTCTTGCGGTTGATGTCTTGCCCGTCCCTGGGGGCCCAACAAGCAACACTCGCCTTGACGGTGCTAAGCCGTGCCGAGACAGCACCTCTCGCTGGCGTTGCTCAAGGAGGATCTGGCGCAATCGATCCGAGACTTCGGGTGTAAGCGATAAGTCGGCCAGTCTAGCCTCCGGGTACGAGACTGAAAGCAGGGAGGCCAACTCCCCCCGTGGCTGCGCAACGGGAACAATAGACGCAATCCGCGACGAAGTGACTGTGCTCCGACGAAGGCTGTCGATAAGGTCGCGCAACTCTTGTGCAAACCTATCCTGACCCGACCGGGCTGCTTTCGCTGCTACCTGCATGGCGACGGAATAGAAATGGGGATCATCGCCGTCGGCGTGACTTTTAACCAAGGCCTTGAGCTGATCGTTTGTAGCCACAGGCTGTCCTCCCATCGTCTCTCCCTACACCCAGCGACTTACAACGGCGGGACTCTGCCCCAAGTCTAACTCGGCCCGGCGACGGCGGATGAAGGCACTCCCTAACTCCTAGAGCTCGGTATCTCGCTCCCCCACACACCCCCTTGACTCCCACCCCCACCTTCCCTAAACTTTTCATAAAGCAGAATCTAAATTCCACAAAGCGGAAACGAGCCGAGAACCAGCCGGCCAAGCCAAGCAACCCGGAAGATAGATCCAAGCCCCTCCTCGGAAGGACCTACGATGACGTACACAGTGAACTGCTCCATCCTCCTGACGGAGCTGCCCTTGCTCGAGCGCCCCGCCGCCGCGAAGGCAGCCGGTTTTGACGCCGTCGAGTTCTGGTGGCCCTTCGCAACCTCCGTCCCCACCGACGCACAAGTAACCGAATTCGAGAACGCCATCAAGGACGCCGGCGTTCAGCTCACGGGCCTGAACTTCAACGCTGGCAACATGCCCGGCGGCGACCGCGGCCTGGTTTCCTGGAAGGGACGTTGCTCCGAGTTCAAGGACAACATCGACGTCGTAGCCGGCATCGGTGAGCGCCTGGGCTGCAAGGCCTTCAACGCCCTCTACGGCAGCCGCCAGGACGAGTTCACCCCTGAAGAGCAGGACGAGCTCGCCGCAAAAAACCTCGCTGCTGCAGCGGAAGGCGTCGCCCGCATCGGCGGCACCGTCCTCCTCGAACCGGTCAGCGGCGCACCCAAGTACCCGCTGCTCACCGCCGAAGACGCACTCAAGGTCATCGCCCGCGTCAAGGCAGAATCCGGCGCACAGAACATCAAGCTCCTCGCCGACTTCTACCACCTGGCAGTCAACGGCGACGACGTCGAATCCGTCATCGAGAACCACGCCAAGGACTTCGGTCACATCCAGATCGCCGACAACCCCGGCCGCGGTGCTCCCGGAACCGGCACGCTCCCCCTCGGCGAATGGATCGCCCGTAGCCGCGAACTCGGCTACGACGGCTACATCGGCCTCGAGTACAAGGAACCGCAGGAATCGGCCTTCAGCTGGGCCATCCGCCAGCGCGCCAACGCCAACTAAGCACCGTGCGCCCAACTAAGTAGCAGCAGAGCGCGTTTAGAACCCTCAAAACGCGCACTAATGCGACCTAGTTGGGTTAGCACACCCGGGTTAGCGCACTCGAGTTAAAAGACACACACAGACTTCAGACACACACAGACTTCCCCAGAAAGAGAACCACAATGAGCAACGTTGCAGTCATAGGACTCGGAATCATGGGCCTCCCCATGGCCATCAACCTCGTCAAGGCCGGCCACACGGTCACCGGTTTCAACCGCAGCCAGGACAAGATCGACAAGCTCGTCTCCGAGGGCGGCCAGGGTGCCACCAGCATCGCGGACGCAGTCAAGGACGTCGACGTCGTCATCACCATGGTCCCGGACTCCCCCGATGTTGAGGGTGTAGTCAGCGGCAAGGACGGCGTCTTCGCCAGCGCGAAGAAGGGCACCATCTGGATCGACGCATCCAGCATCCGCCCGGACGTCGCCAAGCGCCTCTCGGACGACGCCACCCAGGCAGGCATCCGCCCGCTCGACGCTCCTGTATCCGGCGGCGAACAGGGCGCCATCGACGCCGTCCTGTCCATCATGGTCGGTGGCTCCGCGGAGGACTTCGAGGCAGCACAGGATGTCCTCAACGCTGTGGGCAAGACCATCGTCCACGTCGGCCCGTCCGGCTCCGGCCAGACCGTCAAGGCAGCCAACCAGCTGATCGTGGCCGTCAACATCCAGGTTCTCGGCGAGGCCATCGCCTTCCTTGAGGCCTACGGCGTAGACACCGACGCAGCACTGAAGGTCCTCGGCGGCGGCTTGGCCGGCTCCAAGGTCCTCGACCAGAAGGGTCAGAAGATGCTCGACCGCAACTTCGACCCCGGCTTCCGCCTGGCCCTCCACCACAAGGACCTCGGCATCGTCACCTCCGCAGCCCGCGAAGCTAACGTCGCTGTCCCGCTCGGCGCAGTCGTCGCCCAGCTCGTCGCCGCAACCGTCAACCAGGGCGATGGCGGCCTCGACCACTCGGGCCTCTTCAAGCAGGTCCTCCAGCTCAGCGGCCGGAAGTAAGCACCCCGGCAAAAGCCGGACAGAAACGAAAAGCAGGGAACCCGCCGTCGTACTTAAACGACGGCGGCTCCCTCACCACACCCAAAAACACCACAGACTTCGCCCGCAAGGGCAAAAACAAGGAGTACACCATGGCAAAGATGCGTACCGTCGATGCGGCCGTAGCCATCCTGGAAAAGGAAGGCGCCACCGAAGCTTTCGGTCTGCCCGGCGCAGCGATCAACCCCTTCTACTCAGCAATGCGTGCCCACGGCGGCATCCGCCACACGCTGGCCCGCCACGTTGAAGGCGCCAGCCACATGGCTGACGGCTACAGCCGGGCAGCGGATGGCAACATCGGCATCTGCATCGGCACGTCGGGCCCCGCAGGCACGGACATGATCACTGGCTTGTACGCAGCCCAGGCCGATTCCATCCCCATGCTCTGCATCACCGGCCAGGCACCCGTGGCCAAGCTGCACAAGGAAGACTTCCAGGCTGTGGACATCGAGTCCATCGCCAAGCCGTTGACCAAGTTCGCCATGACCATCCTGGAACCGGGCCAGGTTCCCGGCGCGTTCCAGAAGGCTTTCCAGCTGATGCGCTCGGGTCGCCCGGGCCCGGTTCTGCTGGACCTGCCCATCGACGTTCAGATGGCCGAGATCGAGTTCGACATCGACGCCTACGAGCCACTGCCGGTGGAGAAGCCCAAGGCTTCCCGCAAGCAGCTCGAAAAGGCACTGGACCTGCTGACCGCAGCCAAGCACCCGCTGATCGTTGCCGGTGGCGGCATCATCAACGCCGGCGCATCGGCCCAGCTGGTTGAACTGGCCGAGATCCTGAACGTTCCTGTTATCCCCACCCTGATGGGCTGGGGCGCCATCCCGGACGACCACCAACTCATGGCCGGCATGGTTGGCCTGCAGACCTCGCACCGCTACGGCAACGAGACGTTCCTGCAGAGCGACTTCGTGATCGGCATCGGCAACCGCTGGGCCAACCGCCACACCGGCGGTCTGGACACCTACACGGCCGGCCGTAAGTTCGTGCACATCGACATCGAGCCGACGCAGATCGGTCGCGTTTTCTCGCCGGACTTGGGCATTGCGTCCGACGCCGGTGCGGCGCTGGATGGTCTGTTGGAGCTGGCTCGCGAACGTAAAGCCGCAAACGAACTGCCGGACTACTCGGGTTGGGTTGCCGAGTGCCAGGAGCGCAAGGGCTCCCTGCACCGCAAGACCAACTTCGACAACGTGCCCATCAAGCCGCAGCGCGTGTACCAGGAGATGAACAAGGCCTTCGGCCGCGACACCACCTACGTGTCCACCATTGGTCTGTCGCAGATCGCCGGCGCACAGATGCTGCACGTATTCGGTGCCCGCAAGTGGATCAACGCAGGCCAGGCCGGCCCGCTGGGTTGGACCGCTCCCGCTGCTCTGGGCGTTGTTCGTGGAACCCCGGATGCCACCGTTGTTGCCCTGTCCGGTGACTACGACTTCCAGTTCATGATCGAGGAACTGGCCGTAGGCGCGCAGTTCAACCTGCCGTACATCCATGTTGTGGTGAACAACAGCTACCTGGGCCTGATCCGTCAGAGCCAGCGCGGCTTCAACATGGAACAGAACGTTTCCCTGGCCTTCGAGAACATCAACAGCCCGGAGACCAACGGCTACGGCGTGGACCACATCAAGGTTGCCGAGGGCTTGGGCGTCAAGGCCATCCGCGTTGAGGACCCGAATGACCTGCCTGCCGCTTTCGACAAGGCCAAGGCACTGATGGGCGAGTTCAAGGTTCCCGTGGTTGTTGAAGTGATCCTGGAAAAGATCACCAACATCTCCATGGGCGTTGAGATCAACGGCGTGAACGAGTTCGAAGAGTTGGCAGAAACCGCGGCGGACGCTCCGACCGCCATCCTGACCAAAGCGTAAGTAACAGTAGAAGAAGGGAGGCACCGGAATGCGTGTTGTCATCGCCCCGGACAAATTCAAGGGCTCGCTGTCCGCGCCCGACGTCGCCAAGCACCTGGCAACAGGCCTGCTGGCGGGGTTTGGTTCCAGAGGATTTGAGGCAACACGCATTCCGGTGGCCGACGGCGGCGAAGGAACCATCGACGCCGCCATCGGCTCCGGCTTCACCCGCCGGACCACCACCGTCACCGGGCCGCTCGGCGAGCCCGTGAAGGCTGACTTCGCGGTGCGGGACCAGGAAGCAGTCATCGAAATGGCGGCAGCTTCCGGTCTCGCCCTCCTGCCGGCCGGCCCCACGTCTGAAACGGCTCGCAAAGCCACCAGCATCGGAACGGGTGAACTCATCCGCGCCGCGCTGGACCTCGGCTGCCGCAAGATCATCCTGGGTGTGGGCGGCAGCGCCAACACCGATGCCGGCGCAGGAGTCCTGCAGGGCCTCGGCGCCGTTTTCCTGGACGAGAACGGCAACGAGCTTCCCGGCGGCGGTGCCGCTCTCGCGGAAATAGACAGCATCGACTTCTCCAACTTCGACGTCCGCGTTGAGGCCACGGAGTTCGTGTTGGCGTCCGACGTCGACAATCCCCTTTTGGGGGTCAGCGGAGCCCCAGCCATCTTCGGCCCGCAGAAGGGCGCGACGCCGGACGACGTCACCGAACTGGACGCGGCGCTGAGCCACTTCGTCGATGTCCTCGCAGCAGCAACCGGGCAGCATGCCAAGTACGCAGCCAAGGCAGAAGGTGCTGGAGCAGCAGGCGGCGTTGGCTACATTGCCATCGCGGCACTGAAGGCAGAGCGGCGGCCGGGCATCGACGTCGTGCTTGAATTCACTGAACTCGAGCGCAGGCTCAAGGGAGCTGACCTGGTGATCACCGGAGAAGGCAGCCTGGATGAACAAAGCCTGCTCGGCAAGACCCCCATGGGCGTCTCGCGGGCGGCACAAAGGAACGGGGTTCCCGTGATCGCAGTGTGCGGTCGGAGTACCCTGAGCCGGGAACAACTCACGGATGCCGGCTTCCACACGGTCCACGCACTGACCGATCTGGAAAAAGATGTCCAAAAATGTATCGCTGAAGCAGGTCCGTTGCTTGAACAATTAGGTATGCACATAGGCGTGTACCTGGCGGAACGGACCGAAAACAAGGAGTACCTCAATGTCTGAAGCAATCGGCGCCTATGACCTCGTTATCCGGGGCCAGCGCATCCTGACCACCGCCGGCCTCGCAGCCCGCGAAGTTGGCATCCGCGACGGCATCATCGTCGCCATCGAACCCCTGGGCAACGGCCTGACGGGCAACGAGGTCATCGAACTCGCAGACGACGAGACCCTCATCCCCGGCCTGGTGGACACCCACGTCCACGTCAACGAGCCCGGCCGCACCGAGTGGGAAGGCTTCGCCTCCGCCACCCGTGCCGCAGCTGCCGGTGGCGTGACCACCATCATCGACATGCCGCTGAACAGCATCCCGCCCACCACCACCGTGGACGGCCTGGAGCAGAAGCGCGTGGTCGCAAAGGACCAGGCGTTCGTGGACGTCGGATTCTGGGGCGGTGCCATCCCGGGCAACAAGAGCGACCTCCGCCCGCTGCACGACGAAGGCGTCTTCGGTTTCAAGTGCTTCCTCCTCCATTCCGGCGTGGACGAGTTCCCGCACCTGGACGCGGACGAGATGGAAGAGGACATGAAGGAACTCAAGTCCTTCGACTCCCTCATGATCGTCCACGCCGAGGACTCCCACGCAATCGACCGCGCCCCGCACCCCGGCGGCGACCACTACGAAACCTTCCTGGCCTCCCGCCCCCGCGGCGCCGAGAACAAGGCAATCGCCGAGGTCATCGAACGCGCCCGCTGGACCGGCGCCCGCGCCCACATCCTGCACCTCTCCTCCTCTGACGCACTGCCGATGATTGCTTCGGCAAAGCGCGACGGCGTCAACCTCACCGTTGAGACGTGCCCGCACTACCTGACGCTCATGGCCGAAGAAATCCCCGACGGCGCCACGGCCTACAAGTGCTGCCCGCCCATCCGCGAGGCCTCCAACCGCGAGCTCCTCTGGAAGGGCCTGCAGGACGGCACCATCGACTGCATCGTTTCGGACCACTCCCCCTCCACGCTGGATTTGAAGGACCTGGAGAACGGCGACTTCGCTGTGGCCTGGGGCGGCGTTTCCTCGCTGCAGCTGGGCCTGTCCCTGATCTGGACCGAGGCCCGTCACCGCGGCATCCCGCTGGAGCAGGTCGTGTCCTGGATGGCCGAGAAGCCCGCCGCCTTGGCCCGCCTGCACAACAAGGGCCAGCTCGCCCTGGGCTACGACGCCGACTTCTCCATCTTCGCCCCGGACGAAGCCTTCGTTGTGGACGTCACCAAGCTCAAGCACAAGAACCCGATCACGCCGTACGACGGCCGTCCGCTGGCCGGCGTCGTCCGCAAGACCTACCTGCGCGGCACCCCGATCGACGGCCAGAACCCCGGCGGCAAGCTGCTCCGCCGCGGCAACGTTTAGGTCCACCGTCATGGCAGTCAATGCCTACGGGCCACCGCCGTCGCGAGGACCCGCAGCACGCGGCCTCACAGCCCGCGGGTCCTCCGCGGGGCGGCGGAGTGGCCTGAATGATCGGTCTGGCCTGACGGCACACGGTCTGGCGCTCTGGGTCAACCCGGCCGAGGGCGACGAGATCGATCCCGCAGTCTGGGAACGGGCCGCACGGCTTGTGCTGGCCCGCGCCATGAAACTTGCCCCGGAGGCGGAAGTCCGCATCTGGCCCGCCACCGGGGCAGAGCACTCCGGCGTCGGCGACACTTCCTGGGGCGGCACTCCGCAGGAAGCCGCCGACGCCGGTACCAACGGTTCGCTGTCACTTGCCGATGCCCTCGCGGAGGCCCGCTCGGTGACTCGTTCGAAAGCCGCTTCCGACGGCGGCGACCGCACCGAAGCGGGCGACAGCACCGCCGTCGAGCCCGTAACGTTGGCGAGCCGCCGCAGCCAACTTGCGGTGGACCTCGCCGCTGAAGTAGTGCTGCTGGACGGCGAGCCTGTTTCCTTTACTGGCATGGAATACAAGCTGCTGCGCTACCTCGTGGTCAACTGCTCACGGGCCATCAGTCGTGAAGAATTGCAACGTTTCCTGGAGTCATTTGACCTCCCCGGCGCGGCATTTCGCTCGATCGACGTTTATGTTGGAAGGGTGCGGCGGAAGCTAGGCTCCGCCCGACACACCGTCGCCACCGTCCGTGGTGGCGGCTACCAGTTCGTGCCAGGCCCCTATGCCACAGTGCGCGGACCTGCGGAATACAGCATCTAAGTTCGCTGTTCAGTCCAATAGACAATCCGTTTTTGTATGACCAAACGCCGGTGCACACCGGTTGAACGTAAAGGATCGCCATGACCCAGAAACTCCTCGTCGGAACGCAAGCACCTGATTTCGCGCTTCTCGACGCCGACGGCACCAAGGTCTCGCTGTCCGATTACCGCGGACGCAATGTCATTGTGTACTTCTACCCGAAGGCGGCCACCCCCGGCTGCACCACCGAGGCTTGCGACTTCCGCGACAACCTCGCCAGCCTGCAGGGCAAGGGCTATGACGTCATCGGGATCTCCCCGGACGGCCCGGAGGACCTCGCGAAGTTCACCGGCGAATTCGCCCTGACCTTCCCCCTGCTCTCCGACGAAGACCACACCGTGGCCCTCGCCTACGGCGCTTGGGGCGAGAAGCTGGTTGATGGCGAAATCGTCGAAGGCCTGGTCCGCTCCACCGTTGTCCTCGACGGCGACGGCACCGTGAAGCTCACCCAGTACCAGGTTTCCGCACAGGGCCACGTCCAGGCGCTCAAGGAAGAGCTGGGCGTCTAAGGCTCTTTCACCGACCGGCGGCGGGCTGGTGGGAAACCTTCTCTCACCGGCCGGCCGCTTGAGCCGGACGCACCCACTCTGAATTGCCGCGTTTAGGTGCCTCGTTGGTGCTCGGGGTACACCGCGGTCAGGCGCACACCGAACAGCTCCGCCGCTTCCGAGCCTGTTCGTGGATGACTTGCCCATCGATGTCTTCGCTACGGACCGCATTACCCAAGTAAGGGACGCGGCGACGGGAGAGGTCCTATACTTACGCGGTTGAATCACTGGATCGTATTCAGGCATGTCCCGACCCTTACCCTGGGTTCGTGCGGGCGGGTCTCACGGGAGTCCAGTAGCCCTGGAACGGCGGGGTCTCTGAAGAACGTTAGATGCGGCCGGTGGGGGACTGGCTTACGGGCGCTACTGGCTGGGCGCCCGCTTGGTTAGTTAGTGCTGACGAGCATTGTCAGGTTGAGTAGTTTTCGTTGCGCGATGCAAGGGGCGTGTTCGTCGAGGCACCGGGTATCGTTCAAAGCGTGACGAGTCTAAATGACCCAGACATGCAAGCCCCGCCGCTCGGGACCGGCCGCGGGAATAGTAGGCCTTGGGCCCATCTCGCACCGGACTACGAAAAGGCTCGCGCTCGAGAGGACTCGCTGGACCGCCTGGTGGAGTGGCCCGCTCAGCGGAAGATTCTAGGAGACGTTGCAGGGCAGTCAGTGCTCGACCTAGGCTGCGGCAACGGCGGAAAGCTCATTGAACTGGTTCAGGACGGAGCCGTTGCCTCGATTGGCATCGATATCAGTGGGAACTTCGTCATGGACAGGCCGCAGGGCCTTGAGCTCATCAATGGAGACTTGTCCGACTTGGGCGCGATTCCCGAACTATCGGACCGGAAGTTCGACCGAATCCTCTTCCTCCAGTCCTTCGGATACACCCCTGACCCCGTCCGTACACTCATAGAAGCCAAGTCGTTGCTGACCGATGACGGCTACATCCTGTTGACGAGAACCCAGCCGATTCGATACGCCATTGAGCGAGCGGAAGAAAACGACACGTCGTTGGGTGAGGAGTACTTCTCCGGCACCACGTTCTCTTATCGCAGCGGATGGAATGAACAGATTGCATTAACAAAGCGGGCATACACGGTTTCTGACTTGCTCAATGTTTTCAGTGCTGCCGGTCTATGGATAGAAGCCGCCGTCGAGCCGCAACTATCCGCGGACGCAGGTCGTCGCTATCCTCACAAGCTGGCGTGGATGAACAAGTACCTCGGAATTATCATTTTCAAGCTTCGTCCGCTATCACGTTGAGTGCCCGGTAAAGGATCCCTTACCGGGCGGGTGGGAACCGCCAATGCTCTTGGATAGCTATGCGGACGGCGCCGACTGCACTGGGTGCTCGTGACGAGGCCACCCGGGATTGCGGGCGCGAAGCGCCACCCACGCGGCGACCCCTACTATACGAGTGCATCGTGGAGAATGCGCGCAGCGTGGCCCATCGCCTGTTCGGCCGAAGGCTGGATGAGGGCCGGCACTCGGCTGCGGGTGAGGGCAACGATGATCAGGGTGTCCCCGCTTTTGTGTTCGACGATGCCCGCTTCGTGACGGAGGTGGACGAAGGAACCTGTTTTCGAATACCAGGCCGATGTATCTGCTGAGAAGTCTGGCGCCAAGCGGTGTCGGAAAACGTTCCCGGCGAGCATGTCTCGCAGGGGTGCTGCCACCGTCTCGTCAATGCTCCCGTCCCAGATCTTCTGCAGAAGGTCGGCCAGGCCGCGCGCGGTGCCGGCGTTAGCGCGTTCAATGTCCAGTTGCGGCAATGGTGAAGGGTGGCCGTGTTTGTCGGCAGTGACGACGAGAGAGTGGACCGTGGCAGCGTCGCTGGATACAGTTTGCGTCGCGAGCGAGGCGTAGAGTTCGCCGATTGGATGACGCAAGATGATGCCGCTCGTCCCGAGAGCATGGAGCCATTCCGTGACGGCGCCCGGGGGGACCAGACGGAAAATTGCATCTGCTGCCGTGTTGTCGCTGATCTCAATCGCAAGCCGGATGAGGTCACCTACCGCGATCGTGGCCGGGTAGGTAAATCGGGCGATCCCGGGACCACCTTGGGATCGGCTCGCGCCATCGATGCGCACCGGCGCGCTGAGGTCGAGATCACCGTGGTGCGCTGCATGGAGTGCGGCTGCCGCCAGTGGCAGCTTAGCGACAGAGGCCAGCGGAAAGGGCCGATCAGGGTCTAGCGCGATCTCGTTTCCGGTGCCGAGGTGACGCACGAGGAGAGACCCGGAGAGTCCTGCCGCCTCGAGAACGTGCGCTGCTCGACGTATAGCGCTCGTCCCCGCAGCACTGTCGTATGCAGAGTCGGTCATGGTTTCTCCTGACTGACCTCACCAAGCGCCGCAGCGATGTCACGCCGAAGAACCGTATCGAACAGCTTCCTACCGTCTGGGGTGCGGGACTCAAGCCGGTAAGCACGTGCGACAGCCAATTCGCGCACCGCAAACCATTGCAAACGCCACGCGTCAGCCTGCCCGCGGGTGCAAAGGACCCAGTCCTCACCTGCCAACGCTCCGGAGAGCGCGCCGACGACACTTGTGGACTCGTAAACCTGATGCGCCGCCAGCCCGGATTCTGCAGCCGCCTCTCTTACAGCGGACAGAACCGGGGCGGAGGCATCTTCTGCCAAAACGGCGATACGCGAAGCCGCGCGTGGCCCGAGGGCACGGGTGGGGCGCAGAACCGCAAGCGTAGGTGGCTTGAACCGTTCGGTTGCTTGGGCGAGGCCCAGCGGGACCCTCCAGTCCGCTCGTGCGGTCTCGACCGGCAGGATGGCGGCATCGGCTTCCCCTAGGCGGAACCGCATAGAACGCCTCTCCCTGTCGTTTTCCTCGATCTCAAGGTCGGTTCCTGCCCCGAGCGCTCGTAAGCGGAGCGCTGCCCACAGCGCAGGATCAAGGTCTTTTGGTACAAGAAGGCGGACTGTGCCGCGATGATGGGATGCTGCAGCGTCGAGGAGCGAACGTTCAGCACTCAGAAGCGCCTGTGCATGTCCAAGTAGTGCCGCGCCGAGGGCCGTGAGTCTCACCTGGCGTGTGCTCCGCTCGAGCAGCGCTCCCCCGAGTTTGGACTCCAGAGCGGCGACTCGTCGGCTCACTACGGACTGTGTGGTCCTCTCATCATGGGCGGCTGCCGAGAAACTTTGACGGTGCGCAACCGCTACGAAGGCGCGTACACCCCGGAGGACATCCATACCCAATTATGCATTCAATGCATCAAACTGGTCATTTGTGGCTTTGAGTGCATTGCTGATGTCCCACCAGAATGGGCGGCATGAATCCTCATAACTCATCGCAACGGCAAGACCGGCCCGTAGCCCCGAGCCGTCGCGGGATACTCGTGTTCGGCGCAGCCGGAGTATTGGCAACCTCACTGGCCGCCCCCGCAAGCGTGGCTTCTGCACAGGAGAACCCACCCCTAACGGGGAGCACCCGTCGGCGTCTCGACCGGGCAATCACGGACCTCGAATCGGTACATGGCGTCACCATCGGGGTTGCCGCTGGCCGCCTGGGCCAAGGCTCTTACGCATACCGAGGCAGGGAAACATTCCCGATGTGCTCTCTTTTCAAGACACTAGCTGTTGCCCTGCTGCTTCGCGACCACGCCTACGACGATGATTTCTGGAAGCGTCGTATTGTGTTCCGGGCCGACCAGATTGTGGAGAACTCTAAGATTTGCGCTGCCGACGAGGACCGCGACATGAGCGTGGAAGAGCTCGCGGACGCCGCGCTCCGTTTCAGCGACAATACCGCTGGTAATCTCCTGCTCGAGCTCATCGGAGGTCCAAGGCAGATAGGCACATACGCGCAAACTCTGGGAGCGCACTCCACCCGACTGGACCGCTGGGAGCCCGAACTCAACGAAGCCCTTCCCGGGGACCTCCGCGACACCAGCACACCCACGGACATCCATAAACTCTACGAGGCCCTCCTGCTCCGCGACGCGCTGAGCGCACTGGGACAGGCCCGCCTTCGTGGTTGGATGCTCCGCAACACCACTACAAGCAAGCGGTTCGGGGCGGTTGTGCCACCGGGAGCTGAACTCGCTGACAAAACCGGTGCCGGCGACTACGGAGTCGTCAATGATGCCGGCGTCGTATGGCATGGCGCCCGTCCACCGCTCACGCTCGCCGTCATGACCAGGACGAATAATTCGGACGCAGCTTACAACGACGCCGTCGTTGCGCGCGTGGGCCAACTCGTTTTCGAGGAACTCCTATAACGACGTGCGCCGAAAGCTCCCGCTTATAACTGCACATTTTCTGTAACGCCCGCTCACTGTTGTGAGCGGGCGTTACATATGTCTTGACTAAACGTGACAAAACCCCCGGCCTCAGTAGTTAATGGAGCCATGGTCTCCCCAACAACCGTGCGCCACGCTGTAGTCGTCGAAGATGACGCCGACATTCGCGGACTCCTCGTTCTTGTCCTCGAGCAGCTCGACTTCGTGGTGACCGAGGCACCTGACGGTCTCTCCGGCGTCGAGGCTGTCCGCAACACCAACGCAGAACTCGTGACGCTGGACGTAAACCTCCCGGACATCGATGGCATGGAAGTCTGCCGCCGCCTCCGTGAATTCTCGGACGCCTACATCCTGATGCTGACGGCCCGTGCCGACGAGATCGACAGGCTCAACGGCTTAGACATCGGCGCGGATGATTACATCAACAAGCCCTTCAGCCCCAAGGAACTCCAAGCACGCATCCGCGCCTTGTTCCGCCGTGCCCGCACACCTGCCGCACCCGCCGAGGACACGCGCCAGAGCGACGAACTCGCCCGGGCAGCAGTGGTGCAGCAAAGCCTCCTCCCCCGGGAGACGGTCCGCCTGGACGGTTACGACGTCGCTGGCGCCTTCCGCCCGTCCCGCAGCGTGGGTGGGGACTTCTACGACTGGTACCAGACCCGTGACGGCATGCACTTTACGTTCGCGGACGCAATGGGCAAGGGCATGGGTGCCGCACTCATCGCAGCAACAGTCCGCGCGGTGATGCGTTCAGTAGCGGACACTCCGGCCATCGATGCTGCGTTCGGTTCAGCCAGCGCTACCATTACCTCCGACCTGGACCAGTCGGGTTCCTTTGTCACCATGTTCCACGGGCGGCTGGACAGCGCGTCCGGCAAGCTCAGCTATATCGACGCCGGCCATGGCCTTGCGCTGCACGTTCCCGCCGAGGGGGCGGCACAGAGACTCGTTTCGGCGGGCCCGCCCGTCGGCATCCTGGACGAGCAGCAGTGGCCCGCTGCCGAGCTTCTCCTGGAACCCGGCGATTCCCTGGTGATCGTCAGCGACGGCGTGCTGGATGCCCACAATTCCTTGGAAGACTTCCAGTGGAACGTGGAGAAGGTGGTGCGCAGCGGGGCTACCTCGGACGATGTGTGTGCCGCCTTGCTCGAGTTGGCACCGGCGGCGACCGCTGAAGACGATGTGACCGCCGTCGTCGTACGCCGAAAACCAGACGCAGGACTGTAAACCGCAAGAGGGGGGATTTGTGACGCGTTTCTGGACTCGGCTGATCGTCGTGCTGACGGTCATTTTGGGCGTGAACTACGTCGCATGGCGCTGGCTGGCGTCGCTGAATTGGGAAGCATGGTGGATCGCCGTTCCATTGGTGATTGCCGAAACGTACAGCCTCATTGACGTGATGCTGTTCGGACTGACCGTGTGGAACCTCAAGATTCGCAAGCCACCGCCCCCGGCCCCGGACACCGCCACGGTGGACGTCTTCATCACCACCTACAACGAACCCTTGGATCTGGTGATGACCACTGCCCTCGCGGCCAAGGACATCCGCTGGCCGCACAGCACCTGGATCCTCGACGACGGCGATCGCCCCGAGATGCGCGAACTCGCCGAGTCGAACGGGATCGGCTACGTCACGCGTGGTGCGGACTGGACACCGGACATGCCGCGGCATGCCAAGGCGGGCAACCTGAACAACGCGCTCATGGTCACCTCGGGCGAGTACCTGTTGATTCTCGACGCCGACCAGATCCCCGAGCCTGACATCCTGGACAAGACGCTGGGCTACTTCAACGATAACCGCGTGGCGCTGGTCCAGACCCCGCAGTACTTCATCAATGTCCCTGAGGACGATCCCCTGGGCAGCCAGGCGCCCCTGTTTTACGGGCCCATTCAGCAGGGCAAGGACGGCTGGAACGCGGCGTTCTTCTGCGGCTCCAACGCCATCCTGCGCCGGGAAGCCCTCATGCAGCTGGGCCTGGTGGGCTACGTCAAAGCCACCGAGAAAAGTGTCCGGCGCGCCCTCGCCGCCTCGCGTACCGCCATCAAGAAAGCCAGGCACTCAGCCGAAGCCGAGAACCCATTGGTGGAGCAAATGCTCACCGAGGTGGAAGCCGCCACCGCTGCCGCCCAGCAGGAGCTCGAAGCCGGAGCGTCCCTGAGCGAGATCACTTACCGTGTGCGCCAAAACGTGGACGACGCCGTGCGCACCCTCGTGGCCGCCGATTTCTCGGCACTCCAGTCCGACCTCGAAGAGATCGCCGCCATGGAACTCGCCCACGTCGGCGAGGGTGGCGTCACAACAGTGGCGAGTGACGCCGTCGACCGCATGTCCGGACGCGACTGGTCCCCGTTGGGCGCGCTCGAGTCGGTTCACGCGGTCCTGGATGCCATCTCCGTGGAACGCACGGACGAAGCCCAGCCGATCATGCCGCTGGCCACCATCTCGGTCACCGAAGACATGGCGACGGCAATGCGGATCCACTCGCTGGGCTGGAAGAGCGTGTACCACCACGAAATCCTCGCCAACGGACTGGCGCCCGAAGACCTCAAGACCATGCTGACCCAACGCCTCCGCTGGGCCCAGGGCACCATGCAAGTCCTCCTACGCGAGAACCCGCTGCTCCAACGCCGCCTTTCGTGGGGCCAACGGCTCATGTACTTCTCCACCATGTGGAGCTACCTGAGCGGCTTCGCGGCCGTGGTGTACTTCGCCGCGCCAATCATCTACCTGACGCTCGGCATCCTCCCCGTGAGCAGCCTCAGTTTCGACTTCTTCATACGCTTCATCCCGTTCATGGTGGTCAACCAATTACTGTTCGTGGTCGCCGGGCACGGGATCCCCACGTGGCGAGGTCAGCAGTACAGCCTTGCGCTGTTCCCCACGTGGATCAAGGCCTGCACGACGGCGGCACGCAATGTTTGGTTCGGACGTCCCCTCGGTTTTGCAGTCACCCCCAAGGCCCGGCAGAGTGGCGGCCCCAGCTGGAGCCTGATCCGACCGCAGATCATTGTGGCCGTTTTGCTGGCCGTGGCGCTGGTCGTTGGCCTCATTCGGCTTCTTGCCGGAATGTCCGAGCCCCTGGGCACACTGGTGAACGTAGCGTGGGTTGCGTTCGACCTGGTGGTCCTGAGCGTGCTGGTCAAGGCAGTTTTGTACAAGGGCTTCGTCCCTGAAGTTTCCGAGGAGAGGAATGCAGATGCAGTTTAGCTACGAGGTCAACGACTCCTACGCGGAGGTGAGGAGCGTGGGCCGGCTGAACATGGTGGCCGCGCCCAAGCTGCGCGAAGTAGTGGCAGAGGTTGTGGCCGGTGGCTCCAGCCGCGTGGTGGTGAACCTGGCAGAGACAGACTTCATGGATTCCTCCGGACTGGGTGCCCTCATCGGCTGCCTGAAGGCGGCACGGCAGGCAGGCGGCGACCTCCGCATTGCCGGCGTTCAGCCGCAGGTCAAAATGGTCTTGGAACTGACCAACATGGACCGGGTGCTCACGGCTTACCCCACGGCCGAAGCTGCGTTCGGCGATGACTGACGTGATCGCCCGCCGGGGCTTCCATGGACCGTCCAACGAAGAAGCTATCGAAGCCATACACAATGAGCTGGACGCCCTGTGGGACGATGCCTCCTTCGTGCCGGACATGGATCGGATGACCTTCGCTACGGCCGTTATCGAGGCTGCAGCGAACATCGTGCAGCACGCGCTTCCGGTGGCGGAAAAGCCAGTGGAGATCGACGTCGACATCAGCGTCCGGCCCACCCGCCTGGTGGCGCGGGTCAGTGCGTTCAACGCCCGCGAGCCGTTTGCAAACGATATGCAGGCCAACATGCCGGATGAGGATGCGGAGTCCGGCCGGGGGTTGGCGCTCATCGAGGCTTTGGTGACAACGGTGACTTTCGAGCGCCAGGACGGCACCAACACGTGGATCCTGACCCGCGACACCTAACCCTCTCTCACATCCCAAGCCCTTCCAACCAAACCCTCTCTCACATCCCAAGCCCTTCAGGCGCGACGGGTTGTTCGCGCTCGTCAAGTTTTTGAGACAGGCTTCGTTGTTGTTGGTTAGGCGGCCAGTGGTTCCTGGGCGCGGGTTTGGTTGGTGGCGTGGGCTTGGGCGGGCGGGACACCGCCGGCTCGTTTGTTGGGTCGGCGGCGGTTGTACCAGCCTTCGATGTATGCCATCACTCCGGTCCGGGCAGCGATCCGGGAGGTGAAGCGTTGGTGGTGGTAGAACTCGGTTTTCAGGTGTGAGAAGAAGTTCTCGGCGACCGCGTTGTCCCAGCACACCCCGACTTTGCCCATGGATTGGGTTACCCCGTTCGTGCCGCACCAGTTCTGGAATTCGTCGGAGGTGTAGTGGGTGCCCCGGTCGGAGTGGAAAATAACTGTAGTTCCGTCGAAGCGGCCGTGGTTCCGGGCCATCTGCAGTGCGGCCGTGCACAGGCTCGCGCGCATGTGGGCGGCCATGGCCCAGCCGATGACCATGCCGGAAAACAGGTCAATGACGGTGGCCAGGTAGAGCCAGCCCTCACCGGTGCGCAGGTAGGTGATGTCACCGACCAGCCTGGTCCCGGGCACTGATGAGGTGAAGTCCCGTTTGCCCTCTGCGTCGAGCATGTGATTTTCGATGTGGCCGGTCTTGGCTTGCGGGTCCTGGACTGTGGTCGTTTTCCAGGCTTGGGTGCGCACCGCCCGCAACCCGTTCGCCCGCATGATCGCCCCAACGGTCGGGACCGAAACCTTCACGCCCTTCTCATTGAGCATCAAGGTCAGCTGGTCCCGCCCGGCACGCCCTTCCTCAACCGTGTACAAGCTGGTCACAGCGGTGACCAGCTCTTCATGCCGGACCGCCCGCGGTGACCTCACCGCCGGCCTGCGCCAGCGGTAATACGAGGCCCGGGAAATCTTCAACGCCCGGCATAGCCACACCACCGAATGGTTGGCCTTCTCTGCTTCGATGAACTCGTAGAAGTCCTCTACTTTTGCTTCGCGGCAAAGAAGGCGCTGACTTTTCCCAGGAACTCGACCTCGGCCTTCAACCTCTCGTTCTCAGCCAAAGCCTTCCGGTGTTCCTCCCACGCGACCGGCCCACGATCTTGAACCGGGACCGGGACAGGCCCGTCCGACGAACGCGCACGGGCCCGCGCGAGCCAGTTCCCCAGCGTGCTTTCCTTCACCCCGATCTCCTCAGCGACTTGCTTCACCGAACGATCAGTGGACAAAACCAGCCGCACAGCTTCCTCACGGAACGCGGCATCGTATTTTCTTCTGGGCGTGGTCATCCGAAACCAATCTCCCATCAAGCTGTCTCAGAAAACCATACGGCCGCAGTTCTGTCCCTCGCCGCGCGACAACTCCGCGTGACAGCAACCGGTGAGATCCGTCGTCGAGCGCTAAAACGAAACCGGGGACGAAATGAATTGCCGCATGCTTCGAACAGCAGCACGTGCTCTCGCGCTAGGCGTTGCCTTCGTCATGGGACCTGTTGGGGTTGCCGGATGCAGCGCCCCCGGCGAAACCAAACGGGAACCCAGCAAGGCACCTCCCATTACGTCCGAACCTGCTCCTGTGGCTGAAAGCATCGCCAAGTACGAGGCTCTGATCAAGGAACTCGTTGCCGCTTTGGAAACGAAGATGCCGGATATCACTTGGTCCATGGACGGACCGGCAAGCATGAGCGTCACCGGAGACGGCAGATGCATGCTTTCCCCGCAGAGCATGAAAAGCAGCGCGGACATCGTGAAGCCATCCAGGAACTTTGAGGACGTTTTCACTACGGCCGATCCGGTCTTGGCAAAGCACGGGTTCCCTGCCGTCGACGGCACCGATCCCGTTCCCGGCGGGTGGGTTGTAACGCGCAGCACAGATGCTGTGGGTGCCACGGTGAGCATCCGATCAAAGTTCCCGGCCTACCTCGAACTCACTGTCCCAGTGCAGTCGGATACCTGCGACCCTAAGGAGATCCCCGCGAGCTGACTCAAGCCCGAGGGATGCGAGCGAGCGTCGCCCTCAAGCCCGAGGGATGTGAGCGAGCGTCACCCGCAAGCCCGAGGGATGTGAGCGAGCGTCACCCGCAAGCCCGAGGGATGTGAGCGAGCGTCACGCGTTCGCGATCGCTTCTTTCAGGGCACCCAGCACCAAGGTCACTGAGGCACTGTTCGCGTTCGGGCCCATCATGCCGATGCGCCACACCGTGTCAGAGAATTCCCCTACGCCCGAGCCGATTTCCATACTGAAGTTCTCCAGAAGGTAAGCGCGGACGGCAGCCGAGTCGACGCCGTCGGGCACTTTCACGGTGGTGAGGCTGGGCAACCGGGCGCCTTCTGCGGCGAACAGTTCCAGCCCCATGTCCTCCAGCCCGTCCTGCAAAGCCGCGCCGGCAGCGCGGTGCCGGGCCTGCACGACGTCGAGTCCTTCGGCAAGAATGCGGTCGAGGGCAGCTTCGAGGCCGGCGATCATAGTGACTGGTGCGGTGTGGTGATATGTCCGGGCGCCGCTGGCAGCACCCACGTACCCGCCGAGCAGTCCGATATCCAGGTACCAGGAGCGTGGGTCCTTGACGCGGCGCTCGAACGCGCGGTCGGACACCGTGAACGGCGAGAGGCCCGGAGGAACGCCCAGGCACTTCTGCGTCCCGGCGTATCCGACGTCAATGCCCCAGTCGTCTGCCAACAACTCCAGTCCACCGATGGACGTGACGGCGTCGGTGATCAGCAGCGCGTCGCCCTTGCCGGCGCCGAGGGCAGCGATGTTGGAGAGCACACCGACGGACGTCTCAGCATGGACGGCGGCGATGACTTTCGGGTTGGGATGTGCCGAGAGCACGCGGTCGGCATCCACGGGCTGGCCCCATTCGTGATCCACACGCACCACAGTGGCCCCGCAGCGGCGGGCGACCTCACACATGCGCGCCCCAAAGAGTCCGTTGACGGCGATCACTGCCACGTCGCCGTCGGACACGGTGTTCACGAAAGCCGCTTCCATGCCGCCGGAACCTGTGGCGCTCAACGGGAGCGTGCGCGCATTCGACGTGCCCCAAACGGTGCGGAGTCCCTCACAGGTGTGGTCGAGGCGTTCGATGAACACAGGATCGAGGTGGCCGAGCACGGGATAGGCCAGAGCGGCCATGGCTTCGGGGTAGCAATTGCTCGGGCCGGGACCGAACAGGAACCTGGACGTCAGAATGTCTGGCATGTGCGAACTCCTTCAGCTGGTTGAGGTCATTCTGCCCCAGCGGGGTGGAGGGAGCGAACCAAATGCACCCCGGATCCCTGCCGCAGGAACCGATCCACGCCCCAAACGGCAAGCGCCAGCAGTGCAAATACCGCCCCGAGAATGCTGGCACCGGTCCAGCCCCAGGCATCGAACACCGGTGCCACAGCGGCCGCGCCCAGCGCACTGCCCACGGAGTAGAACACCATGTAGCTGCCGATGATGCTGCTGGCGGACGCTTCTGCACCGGCCACGATCATTGCCTGGCTGCTGACGTGGACAGCCTGCACTGCGGCGTCGAGCACAATGATGCCGGCAATGAACCAGAGCAGCGACCAGCTCCCGAAGGACAACGCCACCCACGAACCCAGGAGCGCCGCGAGGCTCACCCCGGTGGCGCGTTGCCCCCACCCCCGGTCCGCCGCCGCGCCTGCCCTGGACGCTGCCAGAATGCCTACGAGCCCAGCCAGCCCGAAGAGCCCGATCACACCAGGCGGAAGATTCCAGGCGGGACCGCTGAGCAGCAATGACATGCCGCTCCACAGCACTCCGAAGGACGCGAACAGCAGCATAGTGATGAGGGCCCGGGTACGGAACACGGGATTACGCCTTGTCAGGACGACGATTGACGAAACAGCCTTCCAGTAGCGCACGTCGCCCCTCGCGGCCTGCTCCCGGGGCATGGCGCCGAGAAGTGACAGCGACAGGACCACAGCAGCTGCTGCGGCCAAAACATACACCGACCTCCAGCCCCACAGGTCGGTCATACCGCCTGCCACTGTCCGCGCAAGGATGAGGCCACTCACGACGCCGGCAGTAACAGTTCCGATGCTTCCGCCCCTTTGGTCCGGGGTACTGGACGCGGCGGCATACGCGACGATGGTTTGCACCACGGAGGAGGCCAGTCCCAGGACCGCGAAAGCAACCAATAACGTAGCTTGCGACGAAGCAAGTGCCACTCCACTCGCGCCGATGGCGGTAGCCGCCACCTGAACAGCGATGAGTGTGCGCCGGTCCGCAATGTCCCCCAGCGGCACCAGGACAACCAGCCCCAGGAGATATCCGGCTTGGGAAGAGGCCACCACCCAGCCGATGCCCGCCACCGGGATTCCCAGGTCTGAGCCCATGCGTTCAAGGAGGGGCTGTCCGTAGTAAATGTTCGCCACCATAAACCCGGCCACCACAGCGAGCAACAGCACGAGGCTACGGCTAAGTCCTTGCCGGGATTTCGTCAGTTGGTCACTGCTCATGGTGCCGGCCTCCGTCAACTTGGTTTCAATATGCAACCATTTGAAGATATGCCAGAATGGTTTCATGTTGCAACCAAGTGATGCCGAATGGACGGATCCCGAATGCCCTGTAGCCCGGGCAGTCGATCTGGTGGGCGACAAATGGACCCTGCTGATCATTCGGGACTCATTGGACGGCAAGCGCCGCTTCTCGGAATTCGAGAGATCCCTTGGCGTGGCGAAGAACATCCTTTCGGACCGCCTGCGCCTCCTGGTAGACAGGGGCGTCCTGACCCGGATTCCCAATGACCGCGGCACGCGGAGCGAGTACGAGCTAACCAACGCCGGGAGGGACCTCTTCACACTGATCCTCAGCCTTCGGCAATGGGGCGAACGAAACGCCTTCGGCGCCGGCGAAGCGCACTCCACCCTGATGGAGCCCGGGACGGGCAAACCCGTCCCGCGTCTGCGCCCCCTCGGCGACGACGGCAGCGAGCTCCGGCCCGAGGACACGCTCCTCAAAAAGGTGAGCCACCCGGAAGCGTGACCCGTCGAACCACCCGGAACCACCCGGAACCATCTAGGCCAAACTGCTAAGGTTACTCACCAATACTGAGGCCGCCACGGATAGGGGACGAGAGTGACGACTGAAGGAAAAGAGGCGCCCGAGCAAGGCGTCAGCGGCGAGGTAAGCCAGGACCGGTTCGTCGCCGGGCAGGACCTGACGCGCTGGAAATCCCCCGCCGGCCGAGCACTGGCCGGAGGCGCCGAAAGAGTTACCTCCCTGCTCGGCCCTTATGCAGCACTGATCATCACCCTTGTTGCGGGACTTGCCGTAGCCCTGTCCTTGGCCTTGGTATTCGGTGAGGTCTACGAGTCCGTGACCGAAGCTGACGGCGTGGCCGGATTGGACGATCCGGTATTGGCAGCAGCCAAGTCGGTGCGCTCCCCCGCTTTGGACATGGCCGCCACCGCTTACACGAATATTGGCGGCACGGTGGGAATGCCCCTCATCGCCGTCGGCATCATGATCGGGCTCGCCACGAAAAGACGGTCATGGACTCCCGTCATCCTGATGCTCGCAGCCGGACTGGGATCCCTGATCATCACCCTCCTCGGCAAGCCGATCTTCGGCCGCACCCGCCCGGACATAGCAGACGCGATTCCGCCCTACGAACACTCGGCATCATTCCCCAGCGGCCACTCGCTCAACTCGATCGTGATCGCCGGCATCGTGGCCTACCTGATCATCCTCAGGCTCAAGACCACCAAGGCGAGGGTCATCACAGTGCTCGTGGCGGCAGCGTTCGCTTTCACCATGGGCCTGAGCCGGGTCTACCTGGGTCACCACTGGCTGACGGATGTCCTGGCCGCCTGGGCCATCGGAATCGCTTGGCTGGCGTTGGTTATCACAGCCCACCGGCTGTACCTCACGGTGCGAACAAGACGTCAGGGAGCGGTAGTCTCTTGACACCAGCCCGCCCACTCGGCTTAACTGAATTACGTATGCTGAAATAACAGTTCCATGATGCGGAAGCTTGAAGCACGGGCTTCCTCCTGCACCAGCAGGAGTTCCGCATAGCCCACACCATGGATGCCAGCATTTTGCATGAGGATGACACAAGCATGGAGCTTGCAGTATTCAACAGTGTTGACCGGGACGAGGCCATCAGGACCCTGACCCCCTGCCTGGATATCAGCCGCTGGGTCGAGGCAATCGTGGACGCGCGGCCCTACGCCAGCGTCGACGAACTGCTGGGGCAAGCCCAGCGCGCCGCCGAGCCCTTCACCGCGGCCGAGGTGGAGTCAGCCATGGCCCACCACCCCCGCATTGGCGAACGCCCCAAGGCGCAGACCACCGAGGCCGCGATGTCGCGCTCGGAGCAGGCCGGCGTGGACCCGGGCGACAACGAAACCACCGCCGCCCTCGCCGAGGGTAACCGGGACTACGAGGAGAAGTTCGGCCGGGTCTTCCTGATCCGTGCGGCTGGCCGCAGCGCGCAGGAAATGCTCGGCGCCCTCCAGGAACGCCTCACCCACACCCCCGAAGAAGAAGACACTATCGTGGCCGGCCAGCTACGCGAGATCGCACTGTTGCGCATCTCCGGACTGATCAGCGAAGGAGTCAACGCATGAGCGTTTCACAAGTAACCACACACATCCTGGACACCGGTTCCGGCCGCCCGGCGGCGGGTGTCGCCGTCGTACTTTACGTCCGCGAAGGCGACGACTGGACCTTGGTGGCGAAGGGCGAAACCGACGCCGACGGCCGCATCAAGACGCTCGGTCCGGAGCGGATCCCCGGCGGCGCCTACCGCTTGAACTTTGCCACCGGCGCCTACTACGAGGGCCTCGGCACGGAGACGTTCTTCCCGGAAGTCGACCTAAACTTCACAGTTTCCGACGCTGGCGAGCACTACCACGTGCCCCTTCTGCTGAGCCCGTTCGCGTTCTCGACGTACCGCGGCAGCTAACCCACGCCGCCGAGTTGCCAGTTAATGCCAATGTTCGCCAAGAACATTGGCATTAACTGTCACATCGGCGCGGAACGGTAGGCTTTAACGCATGGCTTCAGAGGACACCACCCCCAATTCCGCCCGTCGCGAGATCACAGTTCGCCGGGCACCCAAGTTCGTTCCCTTCATGATTTTGGGGGCCGTGGTTGGTGCGATCGTGGCCGCAATCATTGCCTACGGCCGCCAGGCAGACCCCGCCTTCGACGCCGGGACGGTGTTCGGATTCTTCCTGATCGTCTGCGCGGGCGGCGGCGTCATTCTATTCTCGATCCTCGCCCTGATCCTCGACCGCGTCAGCGTGAAGCGCTCCGAGCGGGCCGTCGTGGAGCCCGTTCCGGATTCGGTTCCGGATGAAGGTCCAGAGAACGACGACGTCCGCTAAGTCAGGCGCCCGGCCCGCCTCTTTGGAGGGGAGCCAATGTGAGACACACCGCATTTTCGCGGGAACCCGCCCGTTCCAGGGGTCACATAGGCTGCGGGGGAACGTACCACGGCCACAACATGAGACAATCGACCAGTGGCACGTGGCGACGGAAAACTTTCTCATGATCTTCTCCCCGGCGAAAAAGGCCCCCAGGACGCTTGTGGCGTCTTCGGGGTTTGGGCTCCCGGTGAAGAAGTAGCAAAACTCACCTATTACGGGCTGTATGCGCTGCAGCACCGCGGACAAGAATCGGCTGGTATAGCTACCAGTGACGGCAAGCGCATCAATGTCTATAAGGACATGGGCCTTGTGTCCCAGGTCTTCGATGAGACAACCCTGAACACCCTTACCGGGCACCTGGCCGTAGGCCACTGCCGGTACTCCACCACCGGTGCAAGCCACTGGGCCAACGCGCAGCCAACCTTGGGTGCTACGGCAACCGGGACGGTTGCCTTGGCCCACAACGGCAACCTGACCAATACCGCTGAGCTCCGGGAAATGATCCTCGAGCGCAACGATGGCCAGCTGACCGGTGAAATGAAGCAGGGCAACACCTCCGACACCGCGCTGGTGACCGCTCTCCTTGAGGGCGAAGAGGGCAAGACCCTGGAGCAGACCGCGCTGGAGCTGCTGCCCAAGATCAAGGGTGGCTTCTGCTTCGTCTTCATGGACGAAGGAACCCTCTACGCAGCCCGCGATACCTACGGCATTCGCCCGCTGTGTCTGGGCCGCTTGGAACGCGGCTGGGTTGTCGCTTCCGAGCAGGCTGGCCTGGCCACCGTCGGTGCGAGCTTCATCCGCGAGATCGAGCCCGGCGAGTTCATCGCCATCGACGAGGACGGCGTCCGTTCGCAGCGCTTCGCCGAGGCAACCCCCGCCGGCTGTGTCTTCGAGTACGTTTACCTCGCCCGCCCTGACGCTGCCATTGCCGGCCGCTCCGTGTACGAGGCCCGTGTTGAGATGGGCCGCCAGCTGGCCCGCGAAAACACCCATGAGGCAGACCTCGTGATTCCCGTCCCCGAGTCCGGTACCCCCGCGGCTGTTGGCTACGCTGAACAGTCCGGCATCCCGTTCGCACACGGCTTCGTCAAGAACGCCTACGTGGGCCGTACGTTCATCCAGCCGTCGCAGACACTGCGCCAGCTCGGTATCCGGCTCAAGCTCAACGCCTTGGAATCCGTGATCCGTGGCAAGCGCATTGTTGTGGTGGATGACTCGATCGTCCGTGGCAACACGCAGCGCGCCATCGTTCGGATGCTCCGGGAAGCCGGCGCCGCAGCGGTGCACGTCAAGATCTCCTCTCCCCCGGTCCAGTGGCCCTGCTTCTACGGCATCGACTTCGCGTCCCGCGCAGAGCTCATCGCCAACGGCGCCACCATCGAAGAAATCTCCCAGGCAATCGGCGCTGACTCGCTGGCCTACATCTCCGAGGACGGCATGATCGGCGCTACCCAGCAGCCGCGCGAACGCCTCTGCACGGCCTGTTTCACCGGCAAGTACCCCATCGAGCTGCCGCACGCGGACAAATTGGGCAAGAACCTGCTGGAGCGCACCGACCTTGGCGGCTTGCCTTCTGCCGAAGACACCTCCTCCGTGGACGACTCAGAGGACCCTGCCGAGAAGCCAGGCGCCACGGGTTGCGATCCCGGACCTGACGCCGAATTCGAAAACCTGCTTACCGACGCTGATCGTTTGACCGACGCCGACAAGAAAGAGTCTGTATGAGCTCCGCAACCCCCGCCGCTGAGAACAACTCCGGCATCACCTACGCCTCCGCGGGTGTCGACGTCGAAGCGGGCGACCGCGCAGTCGAACTCATGAAGGGCGCTATCAAGGCGACGCACAACTCTTCGGTGATTGGCGGCGTCGGCGGTTTCGCTGGCCTGTACGACGTCTCCCAGCTGCTGAGCTACAAGAAGCCGCTGCTGGCCACGTCCACCGACGGTGTGGGCACCAAGGTGGCCATCGCTCAGGCCATGGACATCCACGACACCATTGGTTTCGACTTGGTGGGCATGGTGGTGGACGACATCGTAGTGGTGGGTGCTGAGCCGCTCTACATGACCGACTACATCGCTTGCGGCAAGGTTGTCCCGGAGCGCATCGCCGACATCGTTCGCGGTATCGCAGCTGCTTGCTCCGTTGCCGGCACAGCCCTGGTCGGCGGCGAAACCGCTGAGCACCCGGGTCTCCTGGGTGAGCACGAGTACGACGTCGCAGGTGCCGCAACCGGCATCGTCGAAGCCGATGCCCTGCTCGGCCCGGATCGCGTCCGCGCCGGCGATGTTGTCATCGGCATGGCGTCCTCCGGCCTGCACTCCAACGGCTACTCCCTGGTCCGCCGCGTCATCAACCACGCCGGCTGGGCACTGGACCGCCAGGTTTCCGAACTCGGCCGCACGCTGGGTGAAGAGCTTCTGGAACCCACCCGCGTCTACGCTGCCGACTGCCTCGACCTCGCCCGCACCTTCCCGGTTACGGCAGGCGCAGCAGTTCATGGCTTCAGCCACGTCACCGGTGGTGGCCTGGCCGCCAACCTGGCACGCGTCCTCCCGCAGGGCCTCGTGGCCACGGTGGACCGCAACACCTGGGAACTCCCGGCCATCTTCAAGCTGGTCTCCGAGCTCGGCAACGTTCCGCTGGCCGACCTGGAGCGCACGCTGAACCTCGGCGTGGGCATGGTTGCCATTGTTTCCGCCGAAGCAGCCGACGCCGCAGTGGCTCGCCTCAACGACCGCGGCCTGCCGTCCTGGGTCATGGGAACCGTTGCTGCTGACAGCGACTCGATCGACAAGACCGGCCCCGACTACGTCCAGGGTGCCAAGGGCGTCGACGGCGGCGCTGTCCGTTTGGTGAACGCCTACGCCTAAGCGCGTTATCGCTTCATAAAAGGAGCGGCCGGGCAGTCCTAGACTGTCCGGCCGCTCTTTTGCTTTTCCTAGACCTGGATCAGGCTCAGGACCCCACCCTGTGGATCCTGAATGGTGGCGAGGGACCCTGTATCGGGTTTATCCTCCGGTTCCACGAGAAGCTCTCCTCCGGCGGCGGCTGCTGCTTCTACGGCTTTTCGCAGATCCGCTACGCCGAAGTAAATCTGCCAACCGGCGTCGTCGCCCTCATCGGCAGGAACGATGCCGGCCACCTCGTCGCCCTTGACCATCAGCGTGCTGTAACTGCCGCCGTCGTCCTGGGGGTATTCGGTGACCTCGTGACCGAAAAGCTGCTGGAAAAACGCGACGGCGGCTTGCGGCTCGGGTGTCAGCAGTTCGGCCCAAGCCAAAGCACCGGGCTCGTTGAACAAGTGACTCCCCACGTGAGTTCCGGCTTGCCAAATACCCGTGGTACCACCGCCCGGAGGCTCTATGAACGCCAGGACCCCCGTGTCCGCAACAGCTTCCGGCCCGAACTGAAGTTTCCCTCCCGCATGGACTGCATTCTCCGCGATTTCCTCGGTGTCAGTGGCCGAAATGTAGACGTTCCACTGGCCGTGCGTTCCGGCGGCCTCCTGCATGGGGTTCTGAGGGGCGATGACAGCCACCAGCTGATCCTTGACGAAAGCCTGCGCATAGCTGCGGCCGTCCGGTGTGGGCAGGTCCTTGAAGGTCCAGCCGAAGACCTGTCCGTAGAACACTTTTGCCGCCGCGACATCTCTGGTTTGCAGGTCGGCCCAACACGGCTCACCGCTGGCGTAGTGCTTGCGTGACGTCATGCTGCCAAGCCCGTCATGATGCTGAACGCCGCTCCGGCGGGATCCATGAGGACCGCCATTCGCCCAACCCCCGGCACATCGAAAGCCGGCGCGATGATGTGGCTGCCCAACTCGACAGCCTGCTCCACCGTGGCATCGATGTCCACAACGTTGAAGTACGTCATCCAGAACGGTGACAGTCCTTCAATGGGCAACTTGAGCGCACCCGCGATTCGTCTTCCATCCACCAGCAGGCTCGTGTACTCCTGCAGGTCACCGGCCGGCGTCGTCTCGCTGGTGCATCCCGTCACAGCCTCGTAGAACGCTACGGCCTTGTGGACGTCGTCCGTCTGCAGCTCATTCCAAATCATGGTTCCTGGCTCGTTGACCAGGCCCGAACCGGGGTGGTTGCCAGCCTCCCAGAAGCCAATCTGAGCACCGGTGGGATCTGTGGCGAAGAACATGCGTCCGCTGCCATTGGGGACCGAGTCAGGAGGGACGATCAGCGTTCCGCCAGCTGCCTCCACGCGCTGGGCGGCTTCATCGGCGGAGTCCACGGCGATGTAGTTAGCCCAGTAGGAAGGCATCCCCTCCGGCGCATCCGGCAGCTGCTGCATCATCCCGGCGACGTACCGGCCTTGGAGTTTGGCCATGTAATAGGTCATGCCATTTCCGGCGTCCATGGCATCCAGCTCCCATCCGAAGAGGTCGCTGTAGAACCTTTTTGAAACGTCAATATCGGTGGAGGACAGGTCCACCCAACACGGTGTCCCCTGCTTGTAACTCTCGACCTCCGGCATGGATTTCCCTTTCGATGCGCTCGATCTCCAGCCTACGCAAAAAAGGGCCCCCAGGGTACGCCAATGAATGGCGTGGCCTGAAGGCCCTTTTTCAAAAGATATACGGCATCCGGAAATGCGCGATGACCTTGATGTACGACGGCGGTCCGCAGCTCAGTGCCAAGGGCACCTGTTGGTTGCGACAGCTATCCGATCCGACGGGTGTCTACCTCGTCGTCGTCATCTTCCGCGTACTTGTCCTCATAAGCCGAATAGTCCGGCTCCGGGGGATCGTCGGGGAAGTGGCTCTTTACACGACTGGACGGACCCGTGAGCTCCCGCTCAAGTGCCGAATAGTCAGTGTTCGGGGAATAGTACTTAATGTCCCGAGCCTGCTTGGTAGCTTTTGCCTTTTGACGGCCGCGCCCCATGGCGTGACCCCCTTTTGTACTTGGACCGGAGGTGGTCACCTTGGCTATCGGTGAGGCCCCGGAATGTTTGGTCAATTTGTCGTATGTCTAGATTACATGCTTTCGGGGGTGCCTGCGCGCCACCACGGCCCGGCGTCCGGGCCAACTAGAGTCGAAACCACGCCGTTGCACCTCCAAGAGACGGGAAAATTGGGTAGAGTCTGCCTCAATGCGGCTCCACAGCAGGAAGGCACACCCCGGAAAATGAGCCAGGACAACACTTCACCGCGTGATGGTTCACCACGCGAACAAGGCGAGGATGGAGTGCCTCCCGCGCCCCAAACGCCGCCATCGCCGGGCCAGCAACCGCCGGCGGCTCCTGAGGGACCGCCGTCAGGTCTGCAAGCAGATCCCGCACCCGAGCTCGACCCGGATTTCGTCCCCAGCCCGGCGGACCAGCCCGATCCCGCCTTGCCACCCACGGATGCAGCGCCACCGAAAGACGCCGCTGCACCCGTTGACCCCGGGCAGCAACCGCAAGCCGGGCAGCAGCCATACCCGGGTCAGCAATGGCGGCCGGAACCGCACGGGGATACGGCTACTTACGGGCAGCCGGAGCCTCATGGGGATCCGGTCAAGCGGCAGCGATTGGTTATCGGCGGAATCGTCGTTGGCGTCCTCATACTCATTGGAGTTGTGATTTGGGTCCTGCTCAACTTGCTCGGTACACGCCCGGAAGCAGCCGTCTCCACGCCTAGTGCAGCTCCCACCGCCGGTCCCCTCCCCCGTGACGCAGAGGCCAAGGACTTCCAAGTAGGCGACTGCTTTGCCGACTTTGATCCCAACGCCTTAAAAGCCAGGGCGGTAGCATGCGACACTGAGCACTCGGCCCAACTGGGCGCCGTCCATACGTACGGTGCCGACGAGTCCTTCCCGGGAACCAATGCTTTGAGGGACAAAGGGCGCGAGGTTTGTAAGGACGTGAAGCTCAACGCGGCGTCCGACAACTACGTGCTGCTCCAGCAGAACGTATACCCGAGCACCACTAGTTGGGATCGGGGCGACCGCCGCGTTGATTGCTTCATCGTGGTGGATTCCGGCAACACCATCAAGGAAGATCTCCTCGAGAAGTAGGCTGAAGACCTACTTCCGGCGAACCGTGAGCCCCGAACTTACTGGCAAGCCGCCGTCGGGACCTGCCAGGGCCTCCAGCCCCTCAATGGTGAGCTCGCCAACGTCAGCCGAAGTGTCCACCAACACGGTGTCACCGTCCGTGATCTCGCCGGCCAGGATCTCCTTGGCCAGGCGGTCGCCGATCTCACGCTGGACGAGCCGGCGAAGTGGTCGTGCGCCATAGGCGGGATCGAAGCCGGACATGGCCAACCACGCACGTGCCCCATCAGTGACCTCGAGGCTTAGGCGGCGGTCCCGGAGTCGGTTGCTCAGCTCGGCCACGTGCAGCTCCACGATTCGGGAAAGTTCCTCTACGGACAGCGGATCGAAGAGCACGATCTCATCCAGGCGGTTCAAGAACTCGGGCTTGAACCATGCCTGAACCACGGCCATAACAGCCTCCCGCTTGGCCCTGGCATCAAGTGACTGGTCCACCAGGAACTGGCTTCCGGAGTTGGAGGTCAGTACCAGGATGGTGTTGCGGAAGTCCACGGTACGGCCCTGACCGTCCGTGAGGCGACCGTCGTCGAGAACCTGCAGGAGGATGTCGAAGACCTCGGGGTGGGCCTTCTCCACCTCGTCCAGCAGCACCACCGAGTAGGGCCTGCGACGGACAGCCTCTGTCAGTTGGCCACCTTCCTCGTAGCCCACGTATCCCGGAGGGGCACCCACCAGGCGGGCGACCGAATGTTTCTCGCTGTACTCGGACATATCGATCCGGATCATGGCGCGTTCGTCGTCAAAGAGGAAGTCTGCCAAGGCCTTGGCCAGCTCCGTTTTGCCGACGCCCGTAGGACCAAGGAACAGGAACGAACCCGTGGGGCGGTTGGGGTCGCTGATACCGGCACGGGCACGGCGCACGGCGTCGGACACTGCTTGGACAGCTTTGGTTTGACCGATGAGGCGCTTGCCGAGCTCCTCTTCCATGTGCAGCAGCTTCTGCGACTCGCCTTGGAGCATGCGGCCGGCCGGGATCCCTGTCCACGCCGAGATGACTTCAGCGATGTCGTCCGCGGTCACGTCTTCCGCGACCATGAGCTCGGGCTTTGAATCGCTCCGGGCTGATTCTTCCTCGGCAGCGGCACTGAGTTCACGTTCGAGAGCCGGCAGTTCGCCGTAGAGGATCCGCGACGCCGACTCAAGGTCACCCTCGCGCTGGGACTTGTCCGCGGCGGAGCGTAGCTCGTCGATCTTCGCTTTGAGATCGCCCACCCGGTTGAGTCCGGCTTTCTCGGCTTCCCAGCGCGCGTTCAGGGCGCTGAGCTCTTCGTTCTTATCGGCCTTGTCCGCACGGAGCGCAGCCAGCCGTTCCACCGAAGCAGGATCAGTTTCACCTTGGAGGGCCAGCTCCTCCATGGTCAAACGGTCCACGGCGCGGCGGAGCTGGTCGATTTCTTCCGGCGCGGAATCGATCTCCATGCGGAGCCGGGACGCGGCCTCGTCCACGAGGTCGATTGCCTTGTCCGGAAGCTGGCGACCCGAGATGTACCGGTTGGACAGCGTTGCGGCGGCGACCAAAGCGGAGTCGGCGATGGCCACCTTGTGGTGTGCCTCGTAACGTTCCTTGAGGCCGCGGAGGATACCGATGGTGTCCTCGACGCTGGGCTCCCCAACGTAGACCTGCTGGAAACGGCGTTCCAAGGCCGGGTCCTTTTCAATGTTCTCGCGGTACTCGTCCAGGGTGGTGGCACCAATCAGGCGCAGCTCACCGCGAGCCAACATGGGCTTGAGCATGTTGCCTGCATCCATGGCGCTTTCACCCGTGGCGCCGGCACCCACCACCGTGTGGATTTCGTCGATGAACGTGACGATTTGGCCGTTGGAGTTCTTGATCTCTTCAAGGACTGCCTTGAGGCGTTCCTCAAACTCGCCGCGGTACTTCGCGCCGGCCACCATGGACGCCAGGTCCAGTGCGATGAGCGTTTTGCCGCGCAGGCTCTCCGGGACATCCCCGGCCACCATGCGCTGGGCGAGGCCTTCGACGACGGCGGTCTTGCCAACGCCCGGCTCACCGATCAGCACGGGGTTGTTCTTGGTGCGGCGGCTCAGGACCTGGACGACGCGTCGGATCTCGCTGTCGCGACCGATGACGGGATCCAGCTTGCCCGAGCGGGCCACCGCCGTGAGATCGGTGCCGAACTTCTCCAAGGCCTGGAAGGTGTTCTCCGGATCCGGGGAGTTGACGTTCCTGTCACCCCGGACACCCGGCAGGGCGGCGAGCAGTGCCTCGTGGGAGGCCCCGGCGTCGCGCATCAACTTTCCCACCGCGTCACTTCCGGCCGAGAGTCCCAGCAGCAAGTGCTCTGTGGAGACGAAGGAATCGCCGAGCTTGTCGGCCTCATTCTGGGCGGCCTGGATGGCCTGCATGGACTGGCGGGACAACTGCGCCTGCTGGACGGAGCTGCCCGAGGAGGACGGCAGCGCCTTGATGGCGGAGCTGGCCTGCACGCTGACGGCATCAGGGTCCGCGCCGGTGGCACGCAACAATGCAACGGCAACGCCCTCGCGCTGGTCCATGAGGGCTTTCAACAGGTGGGCAGGCTCAAGCTGCGGGTTGCCGGCAGTCGAGGCGTTCATGGCGGCCGCAGAAAGGGCCTCCTGGCTTTTGGTGGTGAATTTGACGTCCAAAGAGTGCTCCCTTTCTGGAGTGATACCTATGATTACAAAGTTGAGTCTACTACGCTCAACTTTGTTTTTGGGCTCACTGGGTTCCATGTTTGCCCACAGCGAAACCACTGTCCAGACAAAACCATGGCTATGTGAATAACGGGGGTCTACTATCGGGCTGTGACCGGGCGGGGCCTCCTTCCGGCGTGCTCGCGAGAACTTCGAAAAGGACCTGACATGACCAAATATGTGGTGCTCTACACAGCTCCGCAGTCCGCGGAATCTGCCATGCAGGACGCCTCTCCCGAGTCGGCGGCAGAGGGAATGAAAGTCTGGATGGACTGGGCCGCCAAGGCTGGCGACGGCATCGTTGACCTCGGGACGCCCCTTGGCGGCGGCAAAGAGGTGGGTAGCTCGGGTGTTTCCGACGCCACCACCGGCGTGGCTGGCTACACCATCCTCCAAGCCGACAGCATGGACGGCGCACTCGCTCTCCTCGAAGGGCATCCGCACTTGATGATGCCGGGTGCTTCCATCCAGGTTTACGAGGCACTGGACATGCCGGGAATGTAGCGATGCACCGGGAGTAGCGCCTAGTATTCAGGCCGGGTAGACCGACACCAGCGCGGACTTGACCACAAACCTGACTTCCATGCCCGGCACCAGGCCAAGATCGGCCGAGGCCGAGGGCGTAATGTCGGCAGACAGGACCTGCGCCGATGGACCCGCGCTGGCACGCACCCGGATCTGGTCGCCATGCGGCTCAAGGTCCGTGATGGTCACCAGGAAGGAATTGCGGGGGCTTCCGTGCACGTCGCCCAGGAAGACGGAAACGCTCGACGGCGGGAAGGCGGCCACGCCTGCCTGGCCGGGCACTGGTGACCAGTCCGGATCATGCCGGCCCGCGAAAACCCGGCCATCCGGCGTCGTAATTCCCTCGGACCCAATGGTACCGGCGACGAGGTTGAGGCCGGCGAGGCCAGCAGCAAAGTGGCTTCGTGGTCTTTCAAGGACCTGACGAGTGGGTCCTTCTTCCGTGATGCGTCCCTTCTCCACCACGATGACGCGGTCGGCGAGCATATAGGCGTCCAGGATGTCGTGCGTGACGATGATGGCATTGCGGTCCCGCAGGACTCGTTTGAGGACGCGGCGGAGCAATGGCGCAGCGTGGATGTCCAGCGCGGCCATGGGCTCGTCAAGAAGCAACAACTCGGGCTGAGCAGCCAGGGCGCGTGCCACGGCGACGCGTTGGGCCTGCCCTCCGGACAACTGGGCGGGCTTCCGCTCGGCCAGGGGAAGGGCATCAACTTCGGCCAGCCAGTGCCGGGCACTTTCCCGCGCGGCTGCCTTCGAAGCACCCGCACTACGCGGCCCGAATGCCACGTTGTCCAAGGCATTCAGATGCGGAAACAGGAGAGCTTCCTGGGCCAGAAGCGCAGTCCCCCGCAGGTGCGGCGGGATCCAAAAGTGGGTGCCGCCGTCGAGGTTGAAGAGTTCTTTATCATCGATTCGTGCCGAGCCCGCATCCGGTCGCAGCAGACCAGCAATCACGGCCAGCAGAGTGGACTTGCCGGCGCCGTTGGGACCGAGGATGGCCACAGTTTCACCTTCAGCGAGGCTTATGGACATGTCGAAGTTCCTGGCGCGGACGCTAGCCTGCAGCTCGAAGGTCATGGCTGGACTTCCACAGGGGTGCTGCTTCGCCGGCGGCCATAGCTGAGCCCAACCACCGCAACTGCCACCGCCACCAGCACCAAGGAAAGCGCGACGGCGGCGTCCGCATCAGCTTCCCGCTGCAAGTAAATTTCGAGCGGCAAGGTGCGGGTGATGCCTTCCAAACTGCCGGCGAAGGTCAAGGTGGCGCCGAACTCGCCAAGGCTTCGCGCAAACGACAACACAGCACCGGACGCAAGCCCGGGGAGCACCAGCGGGAGCGTGACGCGACGAAGCACGGTGGTGGGCCGTGCGCCAAGGGTCGCCGCGACTACCTCATATCTGCTTCCGGCTGTTCGAAGGGCGCCTTCCAAACTGACCACCAGGAACGGCAGGGCCACGAAAGCCTGGGCCAAAACCACCGCCGAGGTGGAGAACGCGATCTGGATCCCGGCCAGTTCAAGGGACTTTCCGAGGAGCCCCTGCCGCCCGAACGTGTACAGGAGAGCAAGTCCGCCGACGACGGGTGGCAGCACCAGTGGCAGCAGGACGAAGGAGCGGAGAAGCCTTTGTCCGGGGAACTCGCCGCGGGCAAGCACCAGCGCCAACGGAACTCCCAAGACGACGCAAAGGACGGTACTGGCGGCTGACGTCCTTAGGCTCAGGCCTAAGGCGGCAAGGGACGACTCCGAGGTGATAAGTGGAATGAACTGTGGCCAGTTCACCCGCAACAGCATCGCCGCCAAGGGAAGCACCATCAGGAGTCCACCCACAGCCGCGATGACATAAATCCACCGCGGAATGCCGTGGTAGTCGCTCCGCTTCATCATGATCCAGTAGCCTCCGCTACGGCGTTCCGAAGCCGGCGTCCCTGAGCACCTTCTTACCTGCTTCACTGGTGACGTTTGCAATGAACGCAGCTGCGAGTTCCTTGTTCTTGCTGGTACCAACCGCGGCAATGGGGTAGGTGTTGACGGCGTTGTCCGATTCCGGGAAGGGTATGCCCCTGACCTTGTCGCCGGCCCCCTTGACGTCCGTTACGTAGACCAGGCCTGCGTCGGCTTCGCCCGAGGTCACTTTGCCCAGGACATCGGTCACCGACGATTCCTCGCTGACCGGGCTCAACGTGGTTCCTGTCGCCTTTTCAACGGTCTTCGTTGCAGCGCCGCAGGGAACCTGGCTGGCACAGGTCACCACTTTGACGCCGGGCTTGGCGAGGTCCGCGAAGGAAGAGATCGACGCCGGATTGCCGGGCGGAACGGCGATCTCAAGGACATTGGTGGCGAAGTTGGTTGCTGTTCCGTCCACGAGATCCGCTTCGGCGAGCTTGGCCATGTTCTTGGTATCTGCTGAAGCGAAGACGTCCGCTGGGGCACCCTGGGTGATCTGCGTGACCAGGTCAGAAGACCCTGCGAAGCTGAGAGTTACTTTGGTGCCCGGGTGCTGGACTTCGAAGTCTTTGGCCAGCTGCGTGAAGGTCGATTTCAGGGATGCCGCCGCGAAAACGGTGATCTCCCCGGACATCGTGGGCTGCACGTTGGCAGAGCCTGTGACCGCAGGCGCGGGGTTGCCGGGGGCGCAGGCCGCCAGGCTCGCCGCTATGGCACCTGCAACCAACACTGCGGCGAGAGGCTTACGTGTGATCCTCATATGACGCTCTTTCCCTGCGGTGTTTCGATGATGACGGTGGTGGCCTTCACCACGGCTGTGGCTACCGAACCGAGTTCCAGCCCGAGCTCCCGGACGGCTTCGCTGCTCATCAGCGACACAACGCGAAACGGACCACACTGAAGCTCTACCTGGGCCATGACCTTGTCCGCCGTGATGCCAGTGACCAGTCCGATGAAACGGTTCCGGGCCGAACTTCCGGAACGGGAGGGGTCGTCCGGGAGATGGGATTGGTCGCGGGCAAGCGTGGCGAGTTCCAGTCCGTCCACTGCGAGGCGCCCAGCTGCGTCCTTCCGGGCAGTCAGCGTTCCATTTTCGGTCCATCGCCTCACGGTGTCGTCGCTGACACCCAGGAAGCGCGCGGCCTCGGAAATTCGTATGTGCGGCATAACTGCATCATAGTGCCGTATTTGCGGATCAGAGCAGCCCAATCCATCGCAAACGAAATATGACTGCTGGGCTTGGCGCGTAGGTGTGAAGGTGCCTCGGCCGCGAAGGTGCGCCGCCGACGTCGTACTTCTTTGCTTTACCCATGGTCCGATGGGAGGCGCGGACGTACCCTGTTCTAGGGGAGAGTTTCCGATGCGAAGGAACGTCCCATGGAATGGATTCGTCCGGACAGCCCGGACTATGACGAAGCCCGAAAACTCTTCAATGCGATGATCGACCGCAAGCCGGCCGTCATCGCCAAATGCTCGGATCCCGGCGAGGTAGCGGAAGCGTTGAGCTATGCGCACAACCACAATTTGGACGTTGCGGTGCGCTCGGGCGGACACTCAGTGGCGGGCATGTCCACCAATGACGACGGTCTGGTGGTTGACGTCCGTCCCATGAAGTCGATCAGCGTCGACCGTGAGATGAAGACTGCCACGGCGGGCGCCGGATTGACCTGGGGCGAGTTCGACCGCGCAACGCAGCAGTACGGGCTGGCCGTTACGGGCGGACGTGCTTCCACCACGGGAGTCTCGGGCTTCACGCTGGGCGGGGGCTCGGGGTGGCTTGAGCGCTCGTACGGATTCGCGTGCGACAACCTGCTCTCCGTTGACCTGGTTACGGCGTCCGGCGAACGGGTTACCGCCAGCCCGGGCGAGAACCCCGAGCTGTTCTGGGCCCTCCACGGAGGTGGCGGGAACTTCGGCGTGGTTACCTCCTTGACGTTCAAGCTGCATGACCTCGGACCCACTGTCATGGCCGGTCTCATGCTGTTTCCCGGGGAGGACGCCACGGATTTGTCGCGCGCCTTCCGCGGGCTTGCTTTGGAGGTGCCCGACGCCGTGGGGACAGCCCTGGTGTACCTCACCGCTCCGCCGGAAGAGTTCGTCCCGGCAGAGATGGTGGGCAAGCTCGCCGTCGGGATGGCCTACATCTACGCCGGCGATGTTGAGGCCGGCGAGGAGCACGCCAAGCCGTTCAAGGAGCTCGGCCCCTCAGTGGACCTGGTCTCACCCATGGAATATGCGGACTTCCAATGCATGATCGACGACCCGCCTGACCATTTCAACTACTGGAGCGCCGACTACCATAACGAGCTCACTGACGACGCACTGGATCTTCTGGTGGACTCCGCGCAACGCCTTCCGGGACCACACTCGCAGCAGCTGGTGGCGCGTTGGGGCGGAGCAGTTTCCGGGCCTGCCGCCGCGAACACGCCGTTGCAGCATCGGGGGGCATCGTGGGTCAGCCACCCGTTCGGCCTCTCCGAAACCCGGGAGGGCGGGCAGGAGGCAAAAGCCTGGGTCAAGCAATTCCGGCAGGACATCGCTCCGCACACCACAGGCGGCGTGTGGCTGAACTTCATTGGTGACGAAGGACAGGACCGGATCATGGCGGCTTACGGCGAACAGAACTACCGGCGGCTGTCCTTGGTGAAGCACGAATTCGATCCCGACAACGTGTTCCGCGGCAACCAGAACATCCTGCCGGCCGAGCACTGAGGTTCCTTACACTCCTTCCCAGTTGCCGTGATCAGCGCGGGCAGTGACGCCCGAGTTTCCGGGACGGCAGCACGGCGGTAGACGTCCCGATGGCCGGCAACTGGGAAGGATCGCTTGGGTACACTGTGCCCATGGCCATCTATGTCGATCCCCCTCTGTGGCCAGCGCATGGAACCGTTTTTTCACACCTCGTTTCGGACACGTCGCTGGAGGAGCTGCACGAGTTCGCAGCCTCTGCCGGAGTTCCGGAGCGGGCCTTCGACGGAGACCACTACGACGTCCCCGAACGTCGATACGATGATCTCGTCACGGCGGGTGCCATCCCTGTGGAGGCCCGCATCCTGGTCCGTAAGCTCATCGCCAGCGGACTGCGCATTCCGGCTCGTGAACGGAGCAAGGCCTTGACAGTACCTTTGATGGAACGTTGGAACAGCACCTTTCCTGGCCACGAGGAGCTGGGCCTTGAGCTGCTGGAACGCTGGGGTGAGGAGGGCAGGAAGTACCACAGCCGGACACACCTGCTGGCAGTCTTTGAAGCCTTGGACGTGCTGATTGAACCGGAACAGCCTGCGCTTACAGTCACCCTGGCGGCGTGGTTTCACGACGCCGTCTACGAAGGATTGGCCGGGCAGGACGAAGAGGAGTCTGCACGCTTGGCCGAGGACCGCCTCACGGCCGCCGGTTTAGCCCCCCACGAAGTGGCCGAGGTAGCGCGCCTGGTTCGGCTCACCTCCACGCACAGTCCAAAGACGGGCGACTATGCCGGTGCGCTTCTCTGCGACGCCGACCTCTCAGTACTCGGCGGCGACCAGCAGTCCTACTCACGCTATCTGGCCGCCGTCCGCGAAGACTACGCCCACGTCAGCGACGACGACTTCGCGAAGGGGCGCGCCGCCGTCGTGCGTCGTCTCCTGAGGCTGGACCCGCTGTTCCACAGCGAACGCGCCAAGGCCCTCTGGCTCGACGCTGCCCGCCGGAACCTGGCCGGCGAACTCGCGTGAGCGGTTTCCCCAACGAACCTGGGGCGCCGCAACGGCAACTGCCGTATTCGGTGCGCTTCGAATGGGGGCTCGACGGCGCCCGTGCAGTTGCGCCTGGAGCCGACCTTGCGGTGGTGGTTGACGTCCTGTCCTTCACCACGTGCGTAAGTGTTGCGGTGGACCGTAGGGCGATGGTCTTTCCATATCCGCTGAGGGATGTCTCGGCGAGTGAATTCGCAGCCCACCATAGTGCGGCGCTGGCTGGGCCCCGGGATTCGGAAGGGCTGAGCTTGTCCCCTGCGAGTCTTCGTGGCGCGCCGGTGTTGGACCGGGTGGTGTTGCCCTCCCCCAACGGGTCGACGATCAGCCACGAGCTGGCGGCTTCGGCACATCAGGTGGTTGCCGTGTCCCTTCGCAACGCTGCTGCGACGGCTGACTGGGTGCACTCTGCACTCCCTGCTGATTCCGTGATTGCCGTCATAGCAGCGGGAGAGAAGTGGACTCATGGGGCTTTGCGGCCGGCATTGGAGGACGAGTTAGGGGCCGGAGCCTTCATCGCCGGACTGGCGGCAGCAGGGCGTCGCAACTTTTCTCCCGAGGCAGAAAATGCTGCTGCAGCCTTCGATGCCGCCGAACCCCGCCTTGCAGCCACCCTGCGGGGCTGTTCAAGTGGTCGGGAACTGATCGAGACCGGTTTCGCTGAAGATGTCAGCATCGCCGCAGAGCTGGACGGGAGTTCAGTGGTGGCTCTGCTCCGGGACGGCGCCTTTCAGGGCGTTCCTTCTCCCCGATTAGACGATTCGCTGCAGGCTAGACGGTAGGAAGTGTCTGCCACGCAGCGAGTCGTCTAAATGGACGGCGCCTTCCTAGCGGTAGTTGCTGACGAACGGCTGGTTGGTGGGCACAATCTGTTTGCCGAGTGGCATGAGCGACACCGGGATCAGTTTGAGGTTGGCGATGGCCAGCGGGATACCGATGATGGTGATGGCCATGGCAACTGCCGTGACCACGTGTCCGATGGCAATCCAGATGCCCGCAACCAAGAGCCAGATGACGTTACCGAGGAGCGCGAACACCCCAGCCCCTCCCGGCTTCTCAACCACCATTTGGCCGAAGGGCCACAGGCAGTAAGCACCGATCCGGAACGAAGCGATGCCCCAGGGGATGGTCACGATGAGCACGCAGCAAATGATGCCCGCCGCGAAGTAACCCAAGGCCAGCCAGAAACCACCGAAGACAAGCCAGATGATGTTAAGGAGCGTTTTCATAGTCTTCATTCTCCCCTGCGGCCCTGATAAATAGCCTAGGGGTCTGCCCTGAATCTTCCCTGACTTGCAGCAGCGCTACGCCACCGGGCTATGCCAGAAGCCCGTCCAGCTTGTCGAACGAGGTGCCCCAACCGTCGCGTGTCATCTCAACCCACTCTTCGGACGCAAATGGCCCCTGCGTGAGATTCATCCGGGTACGGCCGTTGAGGTCCTCGAACTCGAGGTGCATTTCCTCGTACTCATGGTCAGCGTCAGGAGCAGCTTTGGCCTGCGCGACCAAAAGAGCCGGGCTGTCCAGCTCAGTGATAGTGGCTTCGATGGGGGCCGACTGCTCGCCATTCTCGTCCGACCACACCATGACTACCTGCCAGATGCCACCAACCCGGGGTTCAACGATGATCTGGTCGCGGGGGGCCTCCACTTCTACAGGCCCGAACCACTGGGTGAGCTTGTCCGGCTCCATCCAGGCTTCAAAAACCTTCTCGCGGGGAGCATCGAATTCGCGGCTCATGGTCAGGGTGTACTGTTCCGTGCTCATTGCTTAACTCCTGGTTTCCGTGTTTCGACGTGTTTCCGTGGGGGCGCGTTAAGTGAGTGGCGCATTTCCGTGATTCGTGTCGCCGTGAGCGAGTCTATGGTGTCCCACTGACACAGTAAGCGCTTCTAGGCTTTGGCGGCTTCGACGAAGGCGCGGATCTTGGCCAGGTCCTTCACCCCGCGGGAAGCCTCGACGCCGGAGGAAACGTCCACCCCCCACGCGCCAGCTGCAGCTGCAGCGAATGCCACGTTGCCGGGCTCGAGTCCCCCTGCAAGGAGCCACTCCCGACCCTCGAGACCCTTGGTCCGGACGGACGCGTAGTCCCAGGACTCCCCGGACCCCGGCACGGCGGCGTCGATCAGGAAAATCTCTTCGCCCAGGTCCGCGAACTCGTCCTGGGAGGCACCCATGGTGACGGCCCGGATGAGCCGCATCCCGGCGTCGTGCACTGTTTTGACGTCATCGGCAGTCCGGTGGCCGTGCAATTGCACCCATTCGAGTCCGGCCGCACGAGCAGTAGCCACGGCGTCAACGGCAGCTTCATGCCGGAAAACACCCACCGAGTGAACACCCTCCGGCACCAGCGGCAGCAAAATGCGCACCTGATCCGGGCTGACTTCGCGGGGGCTGGTGGTGAGCACGAAACCGACGGCGTCTGCACCGGCGTCGGCCGCTTCGCGCACAGATTCAGGCGTGCTCAAGCCGCACACTTTGACGAACATGCCGTGCCTCCAGCTTTTAGTCGCAACGTTTTCCACATATGACGGTAGCAAGCCACAATGCCAACGCAGAAGCTGCGTCCACCACTAGGCTGGTCGAATGGAGATTATCCGCTTTGCCGACATCCATCCCGAACCTTGGCGCAACGGGGGCGGGGTGACACGCGAACTCGCCAGCCATCCGAAAGCCGCCTCCGCACAGGACGGTGCCTGGGACTGGCGAGTCAGCATCGCGGACGTCTCCAAGGCCGGCGAATTTTCCATGTTCCCGGGTATGGAGCGCGTCATCACCATCATCGATGGGGAACTGCTGCTCCTCACCGTGGACGGCTCCGAACATCCGCTGGAGAAGTACCGCCCGTTCCGTTTCTCGGGCGAGGCCGCGTCGTCGGCAGCACTCCCTACGGGCGACATACGGGATTTGAACGTCATCGCACGTGCCAGCGCTTTCAAGGGCTACACCTCCATAGTGGAGATCTCCAAGAAGCGCGCACACCCGGTCTTCGAGGGCCAGTTGGCCGTCCTGCTTGAGGGTAAGGCGACCGTTGCGCCCGGCGCCGCTGTGGAAGAAGAGTCCGACGGCGACAACCCCGCACCCAGCCTCGGCGAACCGGTTGAGTTGTCCCGATACGATGCCGTGGTCGGCTCGGATACCCGCAGCCCGGAGATCTCAGGCCGTGGCTTTGTCGCTGTGGTCTCGATCGATCACGTTGAGCCGTCGCACGCCTGAGTTGGTGACTTTAGCCACCAGAGGTGGCCACCCCGCGCGGGAGTTGCTAGCCTGAAATGAAGGTTCCCCTCTGGAACCTCCGGACGACGGTTCAGTACCCGGCACGCGACAAGACTGGCCAAAGGAAATGTCATGTCGTGGTTAATTCTCATTCTCTCCGGAGCACTCGAGGCCGTGTGGGCCGCAGCGCTCCACCGTTCCAAGGGCTTCCGCAAACCCGTCCCGACCGTTGTGTTCCTGGTGTCCGTCATCGCCAGCATGGGCGGGCTCGCCATCGCTATGCAATCCATCCCCACGGGCACGGCCTACGCGGTGTGGGTTGGCGTCGGCGTCGTACTGACAGCTACGTACGCCATGGTCACCAAGGTTGAACGTGCGACGACGGCCCGGCTGCTTTTGCTTGCTGGCATCGGCGCCTGTGTAGTCGGCCTGAAGGTGGTGGCGTAGCCATGACTGAGAATACTAAGAACACCGGAATCTTCTGGATCATCCTCCTGGCTTCAGCGCTGCTCGAAGCCGTATGGGCCACCGCGTTGGGCCTGTCCAACGGGTTTACTCAGTTGATGCCCACCCTGGTTTTCACCGTCACTGCTGTCCTGAGCATGCTCGGACTGGGCATCGCGGTGAAGCGAATCCCCCTCGGCACCGCCTATGCGGTGTGGGTGGGTATCGGTGCTGCACTGACCGTTGGCTGGGCCATGATCACCGGCGTGGAATCCGCGAGCCCGCTGAAGCTGCTGTTCATCGCGGGCATCGTGGGCTGTGCTGCCGGCTTGAAAGCCCTGCCCGCTGACAAGCCTGCAGCCAAGCCCGAGTAGCTATCATTCGCTCTCGGCGGGCTCTCTCGTGCCGCGGACGCTCCGTTTCGATGGGGCGCTGCGCATTAGACGTCTCCTACCATCGAATGCGCAGCGAGCCATCGAATCGGGCTCGGGGTGCCCCGGGATAATCACCACGCACCGGGCACCCTTCGCCCAATTCGGGCTCCCGCAGGAATACCCTCGCGAACTAGCGAGTTCACGCCTTCAAGAGCACTCAAACGCGCATTGGAGAAGTTCATGACTGCAGTTCAGCTCGGCGACGGCCTCAAGGTCAGCCCCCTCGGCTTCGGCGGAATGGCCCTCACGCCGGTCTATGGCGGAATCGACCCGGAGGAAGGCCTGCAAACGCTCAGGCATGCGGTGGAAGCTGGCATCACGTTCATCGACACCGCGGATGTGTACGGAGCGGGCAGCAATGAGGAACTCGTGGGCAGGATCTTAAAGGAGCGTCGCGGCGAAATCCAGGTAGCCACAAAGTTTGGAATTGAGGGCAACCCCGCGGACGGGTACACGGGAGTCCGCGGGGATGCGCCCTACATCAGGCAAGCCGCGGAAGCGAGCCTCCGCCGCTTGGGCACTGACGTTATTGACCTCTACTACCTGCACCGCCGGGACCTCCGCGTTCCGATAGTGGAAACCGTGGAGGCCATGGCGGAGCTGGTCCGAGAGGGCAAGGTCCGGCACCTCGGACTGTCTGAAGTGACAGCCGAGGAGCTCAGGCAGGCCAACGCTGTCCATCCCATAGCCGCGGTCCAGAGTGAATGGTCAATCTGGAGCAGGGATGTTGAGCTCAACGTTGTTCCTGCAGCCAAGGAACTTGGCGTCGGGTTCGTGCCTTATTCGCCGCTTGGCCGCGGGTTCCTTACGGGAACCGTCAGCGCGAGCGACCTTGGGGAAAATGACTTCCGGCATAAGATCCCCCGTTTTGGTGACGAGGCACTTGATGCGAACCAGGCCGTAGTGACCGCGGTCCGCGAGGTAGCCAGCGGGCTGGATGCAACTCCGGCCCAGGTAGCCCTGGCTTGGCTGTTTACCCAAGGTCAGCGCCTCGGGATTTCCGTGGTCCCCATCCCCGGCACGCGCAAAACGCACCGGATCGACGAGAACCTGGGGGCACTGTCCCTGCAACTGGGAACAGCACAACTTGAGAAGCTCGACCAAGCTGCGGCCGCCGTCGTGGGTTCACGCTCCGCAGACCCCAACTGGGTGTCGCAGGGCCGCGAAGCCAACACGGCAACTGCATAGACTGACACGATGGATTCGCTTATTCATTCACTGCGTGACGTCACTATCCGCAGCATTTCGGTCAGCGAGATGAACAACAACGTGTACCTGTTGACCTCAAAGTCCACGGGTGCGCAGTTGTTGATCGACGCCGCCGACGACCTTCCGGCCATTCAGCAGCTGCTCCAGGACAGTGCCGCAGATACTTCCGCAACGCCGAAGCTCGTCCGAATCGCCACCACCCACCAGCATTGGGACCATGTCCGGGCGCTGGCGGAACTGGTGGAAGTCACCGGGACAACCACCTCGGCTGGAGCGGACGACGCCGATGCGTTGCCGGTTCCGGTGGATGTCCGGCTTGGTCACGGCGACGTCGAGCAGTTCGATGGCTTCGAGCTCACGGCGGTCCACTTGCGTGGACACACCCCGGGCTCGATCGCTTTCGTGTACCAGGATCCGAACGGACCTGCCCACATTTTCAGTGGAGACTCGTTGTTTCCGGGCGGCGTCGGCAACACACAGAATGATCCTGCACGCTTCACTTCTCTGTTGAACGACGTGTCGGAGCGACTGTTCGACGCTTATCCGGACGAGACCCTGGTGCACCCGGGCCATGGATTGCCCACGACCCTCGGCGCCGAGCGGCCACACCTTGAGGAGTGGCGCGCCCGAGGGTGGTGATTTGCGGGGCCTGCTCTGCACGCCAAACCTAGGGAATAGGGCGCAGAGCGGGCCTCACAACGTTACGCCCACGTGTTGCGGGGCCTGCTCTGCACGCCAAACCTAGGGAATAGGGCGCAGAGCGGGCCTCACAACGGGAGACTAGCGGCCGCGACGCTCGTTCGACGCGGGTGCCGATGCACGACGGGGACCGCTGCGTGCCGGACGCCCTGCGCCGGAACCACCGCGACTGGAGTTGCCGGAGGCACCCGAACCGTAGGATCCGCCGGACGTAGCGCCCGTCGCGGAAGACCAAACGGCCTTGTTTCCGCCGGTACGGGTACTCGTGGTGGATGCCGTGCGCGGAGCCGAAGCTGAGCGCTGGCCGGTAGCCGGACGGCCACTGCGACCGTTCTGGCCCTGCGAGCCCGGAACGTCGTTGCGGTGAGTAGAACCTGCCTTGCCGCGACCGCGAGGGCTGCGGGCGACGTCGTCGTTCATTGCTGCGCGACGCTCAGCGCGGTTGACGTCCGTGCGAACCGGCTCAGCCGCGACCTTTCCGCGTCCATTGCGACCGCCACGACCACCAGCGGTGGGCGCAGCCTGCGTGGAACGGCGTGCGCGCTTGCGCTGGGCGTTGGCGCCGGTGGACGTGCCGCCACCCTGCTGGGTTTTCGCTGCGAGGAGAGCCGCACGGGTGCGGGGATCAACCTTGTCCGCGATGTCGCCCACGAGCTTTGAAACCAAGGGCGAGCTGGCCGTCACGCGTTCGAACGAAACGTCAACGCCGGCAGCCTTCATGAGCTTCTTGACGTCGCTTTGCTGTTCGGGGAGCGTCAGCGTGACCACAGTGCCGTCGGAACCTGCGCGGGCCGTACGGCCTGAGCGGTGCAGGTACGCCTTGTGCTCTGTGGGCGGATCCACGTGGATGACGAGTTCGACGTCGTCGACGTGAACGCCGCGGGCTGCGACGTCGGTGGCCACCAGGACGCGTACGTCACCGTTGGAGAACTCGGCGAGGTTACGGTCGCGGGCGTTCTGCGACAGGTTGCCGTGAAGGTCAACGGCGGGGATGCCTGCGTCAGTGAGGGTCTTGGCAAGCTTGCGGGCGTGGTGCTTGGTCCGCATGAAGAGGACGCGGCGGCCGGCACCGGAGGCAAGTTCAACGATGAGCTGCTTCTTGACGGTCTGGTCGTTGACCACAAGGACGTGGTGTTCCATGGTGGTGACAGCGGCCTGGGGATCGTCCACGGAGTGCGTCAGCGGGTTGGACAGGTAACGGTTGACCAGCTTGTCAACACCGTTGTCCAGCGTCGCGGAGAAGAGCAGGCGCTGACCCTGGGTGGGGGTCATGTCCATGAGCTTCTTGACTACCGGGAGGAAGCCGAGGTCAGCCATGTGGTCGGCCTCGTCCAGCACGGTGACCTCAACGGCTTCGAGGGTCAGGATGCGCTGGCGGATCAGGTCTTCGAGGCGGCCGGGGCAGGCGATGACGATGTCGACACCGGCGCGCAGCGCCTTTTCCTGGCGTGCCTGGGAGATGCCGCCGTAGATGACCGTGGTATTCAGGCCCATGGCCTTGGCCAGCGGCTCGATGGTTGCGTTGATCTGGGTTGCCAGTTCACGGGTCGGTGCAAGGACGAGGCCCATGGGGCGGCCCGGCTTGCGGAAGTGCTTGGCTTCGCGCTCGGCCAAGCGGGCCACGAGCGGGATAGCGAAAGCGATGGTCTTGCCGGAGCCGGTGCGGCCACGGCCCAGGACGTCGCGGCCTGCGAGCGTATCCGGAAGGGTTTTCACCTGGATGGGGAATGCCTCTTCGATGCCATCTGTGGCGAGGGATTCAGCAATGGGCTTGGGCGTGCCAAGGGCAGCAAAAGTAGTCATAAACTTCATGTCTTTCGGGCGGTGTCCAGTTGCGGACATCGGCCCCCGACGCCGGTTGGGCCAGGGGTTCGCCGAGGAAAAGTCAGGTGGTCTACCAGTTCGCTGCAACAGCGGTGGCCGGGACCAAATGGAACGCGTTCATCGACGCAGGATGTGCCTCTCACATGAAAAATGCCCCGTCGCGCAGCCTTTCAGGCCACCTGCTTCAGGGCGTCACCGCACATCAAGTGTTCCTAGCTTAGCAGTGTTTCTACGACGGCTCCGCATCGGGGCAGTTCCGGCCCCCGTTGCGAGGCCCGCTTTGCGTGCTTCCGGGCTCACATAGCGCGCAGAGCAGGCCCCACAACTCACCCACCCGGCGTTGCGAGGCCCGCTTTGCGTGCTTCCGGGCTCACATAGCGCGCAGAGCAGGCCCCACAACTCACCCACCCGGCGTTGCGAGGCCCGCTTTGCGTGCTTCCGGGCTCACATAGCGCGCAGAGCAGGCCCCACAACGAGTCAGGCGTGGCGCGAGAGCTCGGGTTGCGCGTCTGGGGCACCCGTCTGGGCACCCGCTTGGGCACCCGTCTCACCCATACCCGTCCCAACCGAGCGGGCGGCGACCCTCGGCGCGATAACGACCCCGACGACGGCGATCACCGCCGTTAGCGCGAAGACCCCCGCGAACGAGTTCGTCGTCGTAAATGCCGCGAACACGAGTCCCGTGGCAGCGAGTGAAAGCGCGCCGCCGAGGGAATCGGAGATGGACATGGCCGCGCTGTTGAAGCCCTGGTTTTCCTCAGTGGACAGCGCCAACGTCATCACGGACAGCCGCGGGTACATTAGCCCCATACCTCCACCGGCAAGGATCCAACCGGTGATGGCCACGGCCGCAGGCAGGGCGAACGCCGCAGTCACCAGCGTCGAAATCACGGCTACCAGCACCAGTGCGGCTCCGATCTTCACGGCGAGATCGTCAGCCAACCGAGCACCAAGGCGCCCCTGAATCGCCGACGCCCCGGCCCACGCCAAGGCGGCACCGGTCAGGGTCAGCCCGGCGAACGTCGGCGTGAACGCGTAGCGCTCAGTCAGCAGGTAAGGCAGGTACACCTCGGCCCCAAAGAACGCGGCCGACGCCAGCCCACGAACCAGGATCACGCTAGGCAAACCGCGCCGGGCAGTAAGGGTCCCGCGCGGAACCAGCGGCCTCACCGCGATAAGAGCAATAACAAGTGCGACGACGGCAATCACCCCGCCCACGCCCGGCACCTCTGCGGACAGGTTCAGTCCCAGGACGGCAACGGCCGCCAGAGCCGCCCACCCCATCCGACCGAAAGCCCAAGGGACGGGCGCGGCAGCGGGTTCGGAATCCATCCCACGCACGGCCGGCACCACCATCAACAAGGCTGGAACAACCAAGCCCACAACACCAAGGAACACCCAATGCCAACTGCTCAGCTGGGCCACCACGCCCGCAGCGAACGGCCCCACCAAGGAAGGAACCACCCAGGACGCGGCGAAGGCGGCAAAGATCTTGGGATGCAGTACGGGCGGGTAGACGCGGGCCACCAACACATAGAGGGCAACGGTCATCGCGCCGCCACCGAGACCTTGGACCAACCGTCCCAGCACCAGCATTTCCATGGTTCCGGCCGTACCGGCGATCAGCAAGCCAGCCACGAACAATGCCACGGAGGAGTACAGCGGCGCCGCCGGACCCCGACGGTCGGACCAGTTGCCGGCGGCCACCATACCCATCACGCCCGTCGCCAATGGGCCGGCGAAGGCCAGCGCGTAGAGGCTGGCTCCGTCCAGGTCGCGGCTCACGAGCGGCATGATGGTTGTCACCGCGAGGGATTCGAACGCGCTCAGGAACACGAGTGCGCAAGCGCCAACGGTGGCAAGCAGGTATGGACGGCGCAGTATCCCGGCCGTTGAGGTGTCAGAGGTCATGGACGCCAGCCTAGAACCTCAACTAATGTTGAGGTCAATCCACCACCCCCGCCACCGAAAGCAACCCATGCCGCCAGTCGAAACGCACCGGCCACTCACCATCGGTGAGCTGTCCGAACGAAGTGGAGTATCGGCGTCGGCCCTTCATTTCTATGAGCGCAACGGGCTCATAGAAGCGGAGCGCACGGCCGGCAACCAGCGGCGTTACCGGCGGGACACATTGCGGCGGGTCGCGTTCATCAAGACTTCCCAGCGTGTGGGATTGCCACTCAAGGACATCCGCGAGGCGCTGGACTCATTACCTGACGGCCGGACGCCCACCAAGCGCGACTGGTCCAGGTTGTCGTTGCGATGGCGCAAGGAGCTGGACGAGCGGATCGCAGCTTTGCAGCATCTGCGCAACGACCTCGATGGGTGCATCGGCTGTGGCTGCTTGAGCCTGAAATCCTGCACGTTGCAGAACCCGTCTGATGAACTCGGGGCATCCGGTGCCGGCGCCCAGCGCTGGACGTTGCCGAAATAGCAACAGGCATTGCCTTTCAACGCAGCGTCGCGGCACGCTTGAGTTATGACTGAACACATGCACGACGCCGGTACTCACCACCCCGGTCAGCACACCCACGAAGGGGCTCAGCAGAGCGGCCTGAACCTCCACGAGGACGCCGACAATGCCGTGGACATGTGGGACGGAATGTACCGCGAGCGTCCCAAGGTGTGGAGCGGAAACCCGAATCCGCAACTGGTCGCAGAGGCCAGGGACCTAAAGCCCGGCAAGGCGCTCGACTTGGGCTGCGGTGAAGGCGCGGACGCCATCTGGCTCGCCGCACAAGGCTGGAACGTCACGGCAATGGACGTGTCCGCCGTCGCGCTTGAACGGGCAGCCGCGCACGCGGCGGACAGCGGTGTTGCCGAGCGGATCACGTGGCATCAACAGGACCTCACCGAGTGGGAGCCTGAGCCGGTCTTCGATCTGGTCTCGGCCCAGTTCCTGCACTCTCCGCTCTTGCCGTGGCGGGATTCCGTGGCATCAGCAGCGGCGGCCGTGGCACCCGGTGGCACGTTGCTGGTGGTGGGGCATCATCCGCACGGACTCCCGTCGTGGAGCCACCATCACGAGTCCGGCATGTTCTTCACACCAGAGCAGCTGGCCGGCGCTTTGCGGCTGGATCGCGAGCCGTGGTTCGTGAACGTCCTGACAGACCGGGCACGTAGTGTCACGGGACCCGACGGCGAGTCCGGCACTACCTTGGACACGGTCTTGAGGGCCACCAAGCACCGCTAAATGCCGAGGCATGCCTAGACACCGGCTGGCAGCAATTCTCCGTAGGATGGCACCACGTGTCCTGTGGCGGTGGAGTCCGGATTGAGCATCCATCCCACGCGTTTGGCCGTGTTCAGCATGACCACGCTCTCCACGAGTTGGATGCCCGGAATCCGCTGCTGGATGGTGAGCTCCATTTCCATGACGTCGGCCAGCGAGCGCAACCACATGATCATGGTGAAGTTGGTGCGGCCTGTGGTGGACGCGGAGAAGCGGATGTTCCTGATGGCCCGCAACTCCATGCCGGCGGCTTCGTGCTCGCCCGCAGGAACGTTCGCGAACCATTGGACCGTGATGGGGAAGCCGGAGAATTGTTGGGCGATTTCGCAGCGGAAGGACAACATCCGGCTGCTCAGGACCCTGCCCAGTTGCCGCTGGACTGTGGCGGGGTTTCGGCCCAAGGCGCGGGCGATTTCTGCTGCTGTGGCCCGGCCGTCGCGTGCGAGGAACGGGATGAGCGCCAGATGACTCTCCGGGAGCGGGACCACGATTGCGTCCGGCACTGACGGGTTTGCCGATTCGGGTCCGGCGAGCGCCCGGAGCGCCTGCTGTTGGGCCTTGCTGAGGACGTTGAGCCGCCATGCGTAGCCACTGGTGTGGATCCGTGTGCAGAGGGCCGTGTGGTATTTGGTGATACCGCGAATTTCCTTGAGCCTCGGCAACACCTGCGTGCTGAACTGTTCCAGGTCCTGGGTAATCACAGTCAGTGTGAGGTCGCGGTTGCTGGCAGCCTCTTCCACGGTGATGACCTCGGGAAGCTGAGCGACGGCAGAGGTGACGTCCGGCCTGAGGTGCATTTCGCAGTCGATATCCACCATGGCCAAACACATGTCCTTCGGATCACCCATGAGATGGGCAGTGGTCCAGGCTGCACCGGCCGCACGGAGGCGCTCCCATCGCGCCGCCAGCGTGGTGGCGTGGACGCCCAGGACCTCTCCGGCGTCTGACCAGCTGATCCGGGGTGAGATCTGTAGCGCGTTGATCAGGCGAAGGTCTTCCTCACTGAGGTCCATGAGCCCATTCTTCCAGAAATACTCATGATTCCTGCCAAAATGAGGGTCCAAATGCATATTTACAGTTGTTTGACTCCATGTGAATCACGTCACCCCAGAATGGCATAAGGAACACGCCACCGAGACAGACCAGGAGAACAGATGACCATCGCCGCCGACGCCAAGGAACTGCAAGAGGACATCGTCCGCCTCCGCCACGACCTCCACCGCGAACCGGAGATCGGCCTGCAGCTCCCCCGCACGCAGGAGAAGGTACTCCAGGCGTTGGATGGGCTGCCTTACGAGATCACCCTTGGCAAGGAAACGACGTCGGTCACCGCGGTTCTGCGCGGCGGTGCGGCTCACGCATCAGCTGAGAAGCCCGTGGTGTTGCTGCGTGCCGACATGGATGGACTTCCCGTGCAGGAGACCACGGGTGTGGACTACACCTCCCGTGTGGATGGCGCCATGCACGCTTGTGGCCACGACCTCCACACCTCGATGCTGGCCGGTGCCGCCACGCTCCTGGCCGAGCGCCGGGATCAGTTGGCCGGCGACGTCATCCTGATGTTCCAGCCCGGCGAAGAAGGCTTCGATGGTGCAAGCTACATGATTAAGGAAGGTGTCCTGGATGCGGCTGGTCGTCGCGCGGACACCGCCTACGGAATGCACGTGTTCTCCTCACTTGAACCCCACGGCCAGTTCGTCACCAAGCCGGGCGTTATGCTCAGTTCCTCGGCAGGGCTCTTCGTCACCGTGCTTGGCGCCGGTGGCCACGGATCAGCTCCGCATTTGGCCAAGGACCCTGTCAGCGCTGCCGCAGAGATGGTCACCGCCTTGCAGGTCATGATCACGCGCCAGTTCAACATGTTCGATCCCGTTGTCCTGACTGTCGGAGTGCTGCAGGCCGGGACCAAACGCAACGTCATCCCCGAGACCGCCCGCATCGAAGCCACCATCAGGACCTTCTCCGAGGAGTCCCGTCGGAAGATGATGGAAGCAGTACCCAGGCTGCTTCGAGGCATCGCCGCAGCCCATGGACTGGAAGTGGATGTGCAGTACCAAGAGGAATACCCCCTCACCATCAATGATGAGAACGAGACCACCACTGCGGAGAAGGTCATCGCCGGAATGTTCGGCGAGTCCCGGCATACCCGGATGGCCACTCCCCTGAGCGGTTCCGAGGACTTCTCCCGGGTCCTGGCCGAAGTCCCCGGCACCTTCGTGGGACTCAGCGCAGTTGCCCCCGGCGCCGACCACACGACGTCGCCGTTCAACCACTCGCCGTACGCAATGTTCGACGACGGCGTCCTCACCGACGGTGCCGCGCTGTATGCCGAACTTGCCGTTTCCCGTATCGCCGCCCTCGCCGGCAACTAACTCCCGGCCCGCCTGAACTTGGAGAAGCACATGACCACCACCGTAGGAACGTCCCCCGACGTCAAGGCCCACAAGTCCCACATGCGCACTCTGGTCGGCACCGGCATCGGCAACGCCGTTGAATGGTACGACTGGGCGATTTACGCAACGTTCTCGCCGTTCATCGCAAGTGCCTTGTTTAGCCAAGCCGACCCCACCTCAGCCGTACTGTCCACCTTGGCGATCTTCGCCGTCGGGTTCGTTGCCCGTCCGTTCGGCGGGTTCGTGTTTGGCTGGATCGGTGACCGGATCGGGCGCAAGACATCCATGACCGTGGCCGTGGCACTGGGCGCAGTGGGCAGCCTCCTCATCGGGATCGCGCCGACGTTCGCTGCCGTTGGCGCCTTCGCTTCGGTGATGCTGCTGGTGGCCCGACTCATCCAGGGCCTTGCCCACGGTGGCGAGTTGCCGTCGTCGCAAACGTACCTGTCAGAGATGGCACCCAAGGAACACCGCGGCTTCTGGGCCACCCTCATCTACACGTCCGGCACTGCCGGCATCTTGGCCGGTACGCTGCTGGGCGCCATCCTCACCGCAACCCTCAGCAAGGAAGATATGAGCGCCTGGGGTTGGCGCATTCCGTTCCTCATCGGTGGCGCACTGGGTGTCTACGCACTGTTCATGCGGGCAAAGATGAAGGAAACCGAAGCTTTCGAGGCCGAGACACCCAACGAGAAGCGCCTGCCCATTTGGCCCCAGATCGTGAAGTACCGCAAACAGGCGCTGCAGGTTATCGGCCTCACCGTTGGCCTGACCGTTGTCTACTACATCTGGGGTGTTGTGGCTCCGAGCTACGCAGCAACGTCGTTGAAGATGGACCGCGGTGAGGCGCTCTGGGCAGGTGTGGTCGCCAACGTGGTGTTCATCGCAGCCCTGCCGTTCTGGGGCAAGCTGTCCGATCGCATCGGCCGTAAGCCTGTGATCATCGTTTCAGCTGCGGGCGCCGCCCTCCTCCACTTCCCCATGACGTGGCTGCTCAAGGACTCGCCGTGGCAGCTGGCTGTGTCCATGTCAGTGATGCTGTTCTTCATCGCAGGCAGCGCCGCGATCGTCCCGGCCGTCTACGCCGAGCTGTTCCCAACGCACATCCGCACCATCGGCGTGGGCGTTCCGTACTCCATCTGCGTCGCTGCGTTCGGCGGCACGGCTCCGTACCTGCAGACGTGGCTCGGCAGTATCGGGCAGGCCCAGTTGTTCAACGTATACGCAGTGATCCTGCTGCTGGTGGGCATCGCGTTCGCCTTCTCCATCCCGGAGACGAAGGGCAAGGACCTGACTGTCTAAGTTCTCCGGCTTTCGTTGCGAGGCCCGCTCTGCGCTCTTCCCTGGGTTTTTGGGATGCAGAGTGGGCCTCACAACGTTAAACGAAGCGGTCGCGGCCTGCCCGGTATCCGAAGAATGCCGCCAAGGAACCGACCACCAGGAACAGGATTCCGGCCGCTGCGAAACCGCCCGTAGTTTGATGGAGTTGGCCCACCAGCAGCGTGCCCACCGAACCCACTCCGTAGCCGACACCCTGCATCATTCCGGACAGGTGCGCGGCTGTATGGGCGTCGCGGGTCCGGACCATGATCATGGTGAGAGCCACCGCCGTGAGTGACCCCTGGCCCAGCCCGTTCAGCCCGGTCCACACCCAGATGAGCTCCGTGGGACCGAATATGGTGAGCGCGAATCCGCCGCCCGTCATCAGGGCCACCACCATGTTGATGATCCGCTGGTCCTTGAAACGCGTAGCCAACGCCGGGGCAAACAGGGACCCGAGCATCTGCAGCACGATGGACACCGACACGATCAGCCCGGCCGTTCCGCCGTCGATCCCCCGGTCACGCAGGATGGGCGCCATCCACGCGAACACACTGAACGACATCATCGCCTGCAACACCATGAACATGGTCACCTGCCACGCCACGGCTGACCGCCACACGTTCACGCCGCCGTGAACTGCTTGGTGTTTTACCGACGGCTGGCGGATTGCCAACGGCAGGAAGAGCAAAAGCACGACGGCGGCAGGCACCGCCCAGAACCACAGCGCCGAAGTCCAGTGGCCGGTTGCCGCAAAAACCGGATACGTGAAGCCCGCTCCGAGTGCCGCCGACGCGCAGATCGCCGTGGTGTAGAGGCCGCCCATCAGGCCCAGGCGCTGCGGGAAGTCCCGCTTGACGACTCCCGGGAGAAGGACGTTGCATAGGGCAATAGCCGCACCGCAGGCAGCGGTCCCAGCGAGAAGTGCGGGAAGATGGCCTGCGCCGGGGATGCCTACAGGCCGCAGGAGCAATCCCGCTGTGAGGACCGCCATGGCTCCGAGGAGAACCCGTTCTGCACCAAACCGGCGGGCGAGGACTGGAGCAAGGGGTGCGAAGACGCCCAGCAAGGTAACCGGCACGGTGGTGAGGACCACCAGCGCCCAGCCCGGCAGACCGGCGTCGGAAGTTATTTCCGGCAGGACCGCGGAGAAGCTTGAAAAGACCGTCCGCAGGTTCAGTCCGATCAGCACCAGGCAGATGCCCAAGTAGATGAGGCCCCGTTTGCCCCGGAGCTGCGTGGGTTCCGCGGCTGGTTCTTCGTCTATCTCTGCGTCCACCGCTATGTCAGGGAGGACGGTTTTCTCCCGGTAGCCGGGCGTCTTGGAGGAGGTCACCCGTCCTATTCTGTCAGCCGGCGGGCGCGGATTGCCTGATGAGGCGATTGCGACCAGCGCGACTTATCCATTTAGGAACTGAGGGCGTCAGCCTTCACGATTCTGAACTGCTTACTGCGGACATTGTTCACCCGGTGCTGACAATTCGGGGCGTCAGTGTTGGTTCAGGCAGGGAGTCCAGCAGGTATTGGGCGTCTGCTTAGTCGGTCAGGTCCGGATCCAGCCATTCTGCGAAATCTTTCGGGATGATCACCCGTGAGCGTCGTGAACGTGCCCAAGCGCGTCCTGGGTGGTTGTGGCCAGGACGGGCCGGGTCAGCAGCCGCCGTTCGGAATCGTCTTCGGGCAGCTCCGGACCTGGCCAGAACTCAAACAGGCCACCGAAACCCAGCAGGGACTCTTTCTCGGAGAACCGATAGCTCGGGATCTTCTTGCCATCCTCGGTCTTCTGCCATTCAAAATAACCGTTGGCGGGATTATCCGGTAGTTCAGATGATCACCAAGTATTTGCCCAGTTCAAAGCCATGAAGACGCGTCGTCAATGATCCAGCGGGCGAACGTAGATCCGGCTCGGGCCTGTCCTTCCAAAGTCACTACAGAAAACGTCCCCGATATTCACTGAGAGTCGACAACGTCAGCAGTCGGGAGTGGGTGCCGTCCCGTCAGTTTTGCATTGGGCTCAGCCGTGCGGGTTGCCACGTCGTGCTAGACCAGTTTCATCCGTGCGGGATGGTCGCTGCCGCGCATTCGAACGGCAACCACCAGGCCGGAGGCTGCTGTGAGTGCAGCGACGGTCGCGATGGCTGCGGGGATCCCATAAAGATCTGCGAGAAGACCTGACAGGAGTGCCCCTACGGCGAAGCCGCCGTCACGCCAGAGCCGGTAGACCCCGACGGAGCGTGCACGCCAGGTGGGATGGGCAACGTCCCCTATGGCGGCCAGGAGAGCGGGGTAGACCATGGCCGTTCCGAGTCCGAGGAGGACAGCGGCGATGAGCCAGGCCCCGAAGCTGTGGGAGGCGGCGACTATGGCGAGTCCCGCGGCTTGGACGATCATGCCAGCCACAATGAACCATTTGCGGCCCCACCGGTCTGAGGCGGCACCGGTGAAGGGCTGCCCGGCGCCCCAGACCGCGGGGTAAACGGCGGCCAGGATCCCTACCTGGTTCATGTTTAGCCCGGAGGTGACGAAGAGGACCGGAAAGAGGCCCCAAGCGAGGCCGTCGTTGAGGTTGTTCACCAGTCCTGCCTGGCTTGCTGCGGAGAGTGAGCGGTCTTTGAAGCTGGTGAGGGTGAAAACCTGTCCCGTGGTGAGGCAGGCGTCGGCACTCCTGTGTGCACTGACGTGCTGGGAGGCTTCCGTCTTGGCATGGTGATGGGTTTCGCGAATGGTCAGGACTGATAGGCCTAACCCGAGGGCGATGTAGGCCGCGCCGAGGAGGAACGGGCCGGGCCGGAGTCCATAAGCGGAGGCAATGTACCCGGTCGCGAGGGCAGTGACGGCGACTCCGAGGTAGCCCGCTGCTTCGTTCAGGCCCATGGCGAGGCCGCGCTGTTTCGGGCCGGTCAGGTCCATTTTCATGATGACGGCGGTGGACCAAGTCAGGCCTTGGCTGATGCCGAGGAACACGTTTGCGGCAACGATCCATTCCCATGACGGGCCATAGATGAGCATGAGCGGGACGGGGATCGCTACCAGCCATCCTGTGATGAGGACGGGTTTGCGGCCGTACCGGTCAGAGAGTGTGCCCGCGAAGTAGTTCATCGCGGCCTTGGACAGACCGAACGCGAGGATGTAGGTCAGGGCGCTTGTGTAAAGGTCCAGGTGGAAGGTCTGCGAAGCGAGAAGGGGAAGCACGGTGCGCTCTTGGCCCAGCGTTCCGCCCACCAGGGCGTTCACTGCCACCAGCAGCATGAACTGTGCCAGGTTCTGTCGCAGGCCCAGTGCGGCGCGGGTGGAGTGCATCGCACTTTCCGCCTTTGTTCTGGCCATTCCTTACTCGCTTTCGTGCCGGGAACATAAAGGTGCCCGGACGCGTGGGGGAACGCGTCCGGGCGGGCCCGGGCAGGAGGGGGGTCCTGCCCGGGCCGTCTTATGGCTACTTTGCTGAGACGGCGTTCTGTCGCGTTTGCTGTGCGGCCCAGGCAGCGTAGCTGCCGTCGAGTTCGACGACGTCGTATCCGGCCCGGCGCAGGGCGCTGGCTGCGACGGAGTTCCGGACGCCTGACTGGCAGTAGGTCACGATGGTTCCGTCCGTGGGGAGCTTGTCCAGGTGCCACATGATCCGGCCGCCGCTGAGCTGGTACGAGCCGGGGATGTTCCCGGCGGTGTGTTCGCTGCGGTTGCGGACGTCCACGACCATGGCGGCGTCAAAGCCCTGCAGCTCGTCTGGCTGGACCAGCTTCGGGGTGGTCAGGGGGAGCCCCTCGATGCTGGTGACGTAGCCGGCGACGTTGTCGATGCCGACCCGGACCAGGTGGTCCCACATATCCATGGCCTCTTCCTGTTCTGCTGCGAGCAGTACCAGAGGGTTCTTGTCGGTCTCGGGGTTTACTACCCATGCACCGTAGCTGGCCACGGACTTCCCGGCCGGTACGTTCAGGGATCGGGCTACCGTGCCTTCGTGGACTTCGCTGTTGGGGCGGGTGTCGATGAACGTGACTTTGTCCGCCGCCAGGTCCTTCGCGACGTCTGCGGTGTCCAGTTCCTCAAGCGGTGCGCGTTCTCCCATGACGGCGGGGCCTTCACGGTTTTCGCGCTTCATCCGTCCGAAGTAGGCGTGCGCGTCGGGCTGGCCGTCGAGGAGCTCATCGATGAAGCCCTGCTCGTCGTTGGCTGCGAGGTAGGGGCCCCACCAGGAGTAGAGCCGCTCGTAACCCACGGCGGAGGAGGGGATGGCACCGAGGGCTTTGCCGCAGGCACTTCCGGCGCCGTGTGCGGGGTGGACCTGGACGTAGTCCGGCAGGGTCAGGAATTTGTCCCGCAGGCTGGCGAAGAGCTGCTTTGCGCCTTCGAAGCGGGTGTCGATCCCGCCGGCTGCCTCGTCCAGCAGGTCGGGACGTCCCAGGTCGCCGGAGAAGACGAAGTCACCGGAGAGCAGGTAGCCGGGCTGGTCGCTGAACGCACCGTCGGTAACCAGAAAGGAAAGGTGCTCGGGTGTGTGGCCCGGAGTGTGCACGGCCTGGATGCTGATGTTGCCGATGGTGATCTTGTCGCCGTCGTAGAGGCGTTCGCCGTCAAATCCGTACTGCCAGTCAGGTCCGCCTTCGCCGGAGACGTAGATCTTCGCGCCGGTGGCGGCGGCGAGTTCGCGGGTGCCGGAAAGGTAGTCGGCGTGGATGTGGGTTTCGGTGACGGCGATGATCTTCATGCCGTTCTTCTCAGCGAGTTCCTGGTAGACGGCGATGTCGCGGCGGCCGTCGACCACAACGGCGGTGCCGTTGGCCTGGCAGCCGATCAGGTAGCTGGCCTGGGCGAGGTCTTCATCGTAAATGCGCTCGATAAGCATCTGGTGATCTCCTTTGGTTGAAAGGGGTTTGGGGTGTGTTCTGAACCCAGTATAGATACCCCCTGGGGTATCCTGCAACCAGGTTATGGCCTAGGCCGTCTTTCTGTGGAACAGCTTGTGCAGGAGCCTGTGCAGGCATGCTGGGGGTGGCTAGGTTGATGCCGTGACGGGTTTTCCGGAAATGGGTTGATAGGTGACAGGGTGGCCTGCCCGGTACCACTCGGTGATCCCGCCGGCCACGTTGACGGTCTGGTATCCGCGGTCGGTCAGGATCCTTGCGGCCTGGATGCTGCGCTTTCCTGACCCGCACAGCACATGGATCGTGTTGGTGGGCAGGTCGGCGAGCCGGGAGGGCACTTCATTCAGGGGGATGTTCAGGCTCCCGGGTACGTGTGCGGTGGCATGCTCTTCCCGGCTCCGCACGTCCACCAGGGTGGCGCGGGGCCACATCGTGGAGAGTTCGCCTCCCGTTACCGTGCGGTCCGCATGGCCCTCTGACATCGCATCAGGCGTTCTGGGGTCCGGCCTGGGCGCGGAGTTCATTCATGTCGACGTTTTTAACGGCCTGGATGACTTCTTCGAGGCCGGTGGCGTTGAGGGCTCCGGGCTGGGAAAAGACCAGGGTTTTGTCCTTGAAGGCCATCAGGGTGGGGATGGAAGTGATGTTCGCTGCTGCGGCGAGGGCCTGTCCGGCTTCGGTATCCACTTTGGCGAAGGTGATGTCCGGGTGCCGTTCTGCCGCGGCGCCGTAGGTGGGGGCGAACTGGCGTCACGGGCCGCACCATGCTGCCCAGAAGTCAACGAAGACGATCTCGTTGCTCTCCAGGGTCTGGGCGAAGCTCTTTTCGGTGATGTCGATGGTTACCATCGTCTTTCGTGTCCTTTTGGGCGTTGTAGGTGGAAGGCGCTTTGGGGGTGGCGGGGACCGGAGGGGGTCAGGTGGTGGGGAGGCCGGCGCGGGTCCAGGCGGTCATGCCGCCGGCCATGGTGTCGGCGGTGAAGCCGGCTCCGTTGAGGGCGTCGGCCACGCGGGCTGAACGGTTGCCGCTGCGGCAGACCGCAATGACGGGCACCGCCGGGTCCAGTTCTGACAGGCGTGCCTGCAGTTGGCCCATGGGGATGTGCAGGGCGCCGGGGATCATGCCTTCGGCGACTTCGAAGTCTTCGCGGACATCGAGGATGCGGGCGCTGGTGCGTCGCTGGTCGGTTTCGGTGATGGTGATTTCAGCCATGGGGTTCTCCTTCGAAATAGTGGGCTGTTGTTAACGGATGGGTTCGCCGGCTGCGCGCCAGGCGCTCATGCCGCCGCGCAGGGAGTAGGTCTGGTACCCCTGGGAGGCAAGGAGCCGGGCGGCCGAGGCTGAGCGGACTCCGGATGCGCAGATGGCGATCACGGGTTTGTCCTTATTGATTCCGGCGGGGCTGGTTTGCAGTCGGTCCAGGGGGATGTGCTTGGCCTGTGGAGCCCGTCCTGAGCGCCATTCTTGGGCGGAGCGGACATCGATCAGGACGGCGCCTGAGGACAGGAGGTCCTTGGCCTCAGCAACCGAGAGCGTTGTGTAGGGCTTGCTGAAGGCTTTTTTCAGGGAACTGATGAGGCCTATGGTGTTCTCCTTGGTGGTGATGAGTTCAGGCGGGTGAGGGGATTTTGCTGCGGCGGCCGGTGCGGCTGCGCAGGGGGCAGGAGCTGATGAAGAACCAGCAGATGCCCGCAGTGGCTGCGGCGAGGGCTGCGACTCCGGCGGCGATGAACCATTGCAGGTCGGCCGGGGCTTGCTGGATGAGGACGAAGGTTCCCATGGCCAGGACGAACCAGCCGAAGGCTTTGCGCAAGGCGGCTTCCGGGATGCGGCCGGCGAGCTTGGAGCCGATGAGCGAGCCAATGATGGCGGCAGCGGTCACGCCGAGGGTGAGGCCCCAGTCGAGCTGGACGGTGGTGAGGTATCCGGCGAGCCCGGCGAAGGACTTCATGGCGATGACCACCAGGGAGGTGCCCACGGCCACGGACATCGGCAGGCCGCCGAGCAGCGCCAGTGCCGGGACCACGAGGAATCCGCCGCCTGCGCCGACCATGCCGGTGATGAGCCCGACGACAGTGCCGTCCAGCAGGACCCGCCCAATGGGCAGGTCGTGCTTGACCGGCGCGCCGTCGTCGTTCTTCTTTTTCCGGCCGCGGAGCATGGCCACGGAGGTGGCCACCATCATGATGGCGAAGGCGATGAGCAGGATCTGGCCGGGGATATGCCCGCCCAGGAGGCCGCCGACGAATGCGCCGGCCATGCCGGCCGCGCCGAAGATCAGGCCGGTTCGCCACATCACCCTGCCCCCGCGGGCGTGGCTGATCACGCTCACGGCGGAGGTGACCCCGACGACGAACAGGGAGGCTGCGATCGCTTCCTTGGCTTCGAATCCGGCCACATAGACCAGGATCGGGACTGTCAGGATGGATCCGCCGCCGCCCAGGACGCCGAGCGAGAGTCCGATCACCACCGACAGGGCAAGAACCAGGAGCAGGGTGACTGTCATTAGGCTGCGGCTTCCGTGCTCTTGTTGATGACGGCGGGCAGGGCGAGGATGGCGCTTTCGCGGGTGGGTTCCTGGACGGCCTTGTTCCACGGCATGGCCGAGATGGCCTTGCCCATGGCGCAGGTGTTGGTGGCTGCGGAGAAGGTCAGGCCCGTGCCGATGACCCCGGCGATGGTCCGAATTTTCGGGGAGATGAACTTGCCGCCGGCCAGGCCCAGGACCACGAGGGAACCCGCCACAAGGCGGACCTGCCGCTCAAGGTCCCAGCGGCCCTTGCCCTTGACCACGTCACCGCCCGCAGCGGCGAAACCGGGTGCGCCGCCGGTCAGGACGTAGGCGGTGTCGATGCCGGCCTTGGCAAGACGCTGGCGGGCCTGCTCGGCTCGCACGCCGGACTGGCAGACCAGGACCACGCGGGAGCTCAGGCGGGAGGCGAGTTCGTCGGTGTGCTCGGACAAAAGTGGCAGGGGCACGTTGTAGGAGCCACGGACATGCATGGATTCGAACTCAGCGGCGGAACGCACGTCGATCACCACGAGGTCCTGGTGCTCTTTGAACCAGGACTGGAGGGTTTCAGGGGCGAGTGCAGTAACGGTCGGTGCCGCGGAAGCGGAAGTCATGGTTAGCCTCTCGGAAGGGGTCGGGTGGATACCCCACCGAGTATTGCAGATACCCCCGGGGGTAGTCAAAACACCCTAGGGGGTATAAGATTGAGGGAAGTTATCAATAGTTGGAGAAACCCGTGGAACTCAATCCCTCAGAACTGATCCCTGTCATCAACCGGCTCAAGCGAGCCCAAGGCCAGCTTTCGGCAGTCACCCGCATGCTTGAAGAAGGCCGGGACTGCAAGGACGTCGTCACCCAGCTCGCAGCTGTATCGAAGGCGCTGGACCGGGCAGGGTTCGCCATCATCGCAACGGGCCTTGAGCAGTGCATTGTCCAAAAAGACGCAACGATGGACAAGAAGGACCTGGAAAAGCTCTTCCTCTCCCTCGCCTGAGGACTGCGGTTGGGCGGTTCCCAGCAGCAAAAATGATGCCCACGCGGTCCCCGAGAAACACGCCGCTACGGCTGCTGGAAAGCAAGGACCGTTCCTAAGCATCTAATTGTCCTTCCCTTACGGGTTCACCGTTGGTACCCTTCCCGTTGCTGGTGCTGCTCGTTCAGGGTCGTTGACTGGGCTTTCGTTGCGCCGACCCACGGCGCCGCTGAACTTGGTTGTTGCGGGAATGATGCCTTCATGAGGCGTTGCATTTTCTCCAGGCGCGGGTCGATTTCGGGTTCGGATTCGGCCTGTGGTGGTGCTACCAGTTTTGATGCGTCGGCCATGAGCTGGTCGATGCGTGCCGTGTTGTCTTGGGCTGCTTGGAGGGCTGCGGAGTGCTTGAACGGTTCCGCCAACGCATTGTCTGCTTGCTCGATGCGGGTGAGCGCTTGCTGACGTCGTGTCTCGACGTCGGCGGCGAGCCGTGGCAGGGAGGACACCCTGTTTTCGAGTTGCCTGATCGTGCCCAAGTCGGCTGCCAGTAAGCCCTTACGGGATATTTGGGTAGTCGCTCGGGGCACGCCCTCGATGCGGACTTCGACGGTGGCATGGTCCAGTTCGCGGCCAGGGACCAGCTTGGCGCGCAGCTCGTGACCGCCGAGGGTGGCGATGGTGCCGAGCTCGTCATATCCGTAGAGGTTCATGAGCCGGTGTCCCTGCCTGCCTGCCCATGCCCGGAGACCTTCGGCAGCGTCGTCCTGTTGTCGAGGGTTTGGCCGCCCATGGTGGCTTTGATGGCGTCCGCGGTGGTGTCCACCGTCCGTGCCACCGCGGCGTGGATTAGAGGCAGGTCTTGGGCTGCTAGGTCAGCTGAAGCTTATTCTCCGCGTTTGGTGTGGTTCACCGCGACCAAGTTGCGGTTGCACGCCCTGTCCAGGCTGCTGAGGCGGGCAAGTTCCTGGTCCGCGACGGCTTTTCGAGGACCAGCGGGTTGTCGCTGATGATGGCTTTGGCTTGAGCGAAGTTCAGGGTGCTGTCCCCGATGTCTTCGATTTCCCTGACGTCGAGGCGGCCGCGCATGATCTGGTTGATGAACCGGGATTTCCGTTCCGTTCCTGCCATATGAAGGAATCGAAGGATTCCTTGGTCACGACTTGGGAGATACGGACCTCAGGGTTCTGGTTGCCTTGGCGCAGGGTGCGGCCGTGGCGTTGTTCGACGTCGGCCGGCCGCCATGGGGCCTCCATGTCCACCAGGTGCACGGCTCATTTCTGAATGTTCGTGCCGACACCCATTTTCGATGTGGACCCGACCAGCACCGCGATCTGCCCGGAACGGCGGCTGCAAACAGCCGCCCCTTCCCGTTATCGTTTTGGCTTTATGGATGAACCGGACCATGTGTTCGGGTACGCCCGGCGCCGGAGCTGGTCTTTGAGTTTGCCGTAGACGTTCCACCTGTCTGAGGGTGTGCCGTAGTCGCAAAAGACCAGCTATAGGCAGCGGGAACGGGCCCGGTTCCCCGGTGGAGTGGTCGATGTAGACGCGGTCTTTGTAGTGGTTCCGTGCTGAACAGTGCGGGGTCCACGAGTCGCATGTCCAGAGCAGCATTGCGGCCGTCGCATGAGACTTTGAGCATGTTGTCTTCCTCGGAAGTCACGAGACGTTGCTGAATCGCGTAACGTCCCCTGCCAAGCCCGCCTCTGCAGAGCCTCCCGCCGGAACCAAAGTATTCTGGAAAGGATGAGTGAAACCCCAGATTCCCCGCGACCAGTCACGCCCGGCAGCCAGGCCTCCTTCGGAACCTACGGTGGCCGACCGGTCAGTTTTGTGCGCCGCGGCACCCGACTGCAGGGACGCAGGCAGGCGGCGTGGGAAGAGCACGCAGAGCGCTGGGCCATTCAGGTGCCGCGCCATGTTGCCAACACTTCCGTGCACCCGGATTACACATTCGACGCCGAGGCTGTGTTTGGGCGCAAGGCACCCCTGATCGTGGAGATCGGTTCGGGCTTGGGCGATGCCGTGGTTCATGCCGCGGAACAGAACCCGGACAAAGACTTCCTTGCGGTTGAGGTCTACACCCCGGGGTTGGCCAACACCATCATCAAGATCAACAGCCGTGGGCTGACCAACGTGCGGGTGGTGGAAGCCAACGCCCCAGAGGTTCTCGAGTCGATGCTCCCGGAGGGGTCGGTCAGCGAGCTTTGGGTGTTCTTCCCGGATCCCTGGCACAAGGCACGGCACCACAAGCGACGCCTTATTCAACCTGCCTTCGCTTCAGTAGCTGCCAAGGCTCTCGCAACGGGTGGTTACTGGCGCATCGCCACAGACTGGTCCAACTATGCCGTGCACGTCCGCGAAGTGCTGGCCGGGTCCACAGAGTTCGAGAACATGCACGAAGGGGAGCGCAGCGGCGAGGAGAGCCCGCTGACGCAGGTCTGGCAGTCCGGCGTCGAGTCTGTTGTGGGTGGTGCGCCCGTCCGCGAAGGCCGCGCGCCGGTCAGCACCGAGCACACCGGTCCGAACGAGGGCGTTGATGAAGAAGGCGGCTGGGCTCCCCGGTTCGATGGCAGAATCCGGACAAGCTTTGAAAACAAAGCCCACGAGGCCGGGCGCATGATCTTTGACCTCACGTACCGCAAGCTTTAGCCAACGGACTATGGGGGAACCATGAGCTATCAGCCGCCGATCGACTACCACCAGCAGCCACGTTCCGGCACACAGGGCCTGGGCGCCGGCATCACGAGCATCGTTGCCGCTGTCCTCTCCCCGATCGCGGCCGTAGTGAGCATTCCCTTGGGCATTGCGGCTATCGCCTCGTCGATAAGCCGCTACAACCAGGGCAACGACGCTTGGTGGTTTGGTGCACTGATCTTGGCGGGAGTCGCGGTCCTGCTGGCTATCGTGGCTGTGGTCAGTGGGTTGATCGCCGTATTCCGCGCCGGGCGCATGAACGCGGGACGTATCACAGGGATCATCGGGCTGGCGATCATGGCGGTCAACGTCTTTGGTGTTGCCTTCATGGTGTTCCTGGTACTCGGCGCAGGGCAGGGATCCTAATGCCGCAGGTACGCGCCGAGCGGCTGATCCGGCTGGATCCCGAGACCGCTTTCGCCCTCTCACAGACCACGGGTGAGTTCAGGCTTAAATGGGATCCGTTCATCTCCGCTCAAGCCTTTTTGGATGGGGCCAAGGTTGCTGGCAAGGGCGTCAGGACGCGGACTGTCTCCCGCATGGGCCTGAAGATGGTCAGTGAGTACGTCTCTTACGCTCCTCCACGAAATGTGGGTATGACCATGGTGTCCGGGCCTTGGTTCTTTGAGAATTTCGGCGGCGGCTGGCGGTTCACCCCGGACGACGGCGGCACCCGGGCAGTCTGGAAGTACACCTTTTCCTGCCGCCCGGCGTTGCTGAAGCCATTGGCCGAGAGGATCGGAAGCTGGCTTCTGGGCCGGGAGATTGAGCGTCGCATCGAAGCGTTCGCCCGGGCTTGCGAAGACCGGGCCCTGGTTGCGGAACTACGCGCCCAGGGCACAGGGGTCACGGACCGCTAAGGTTTACGGCACCGAAATCGAGGCTACCGTTTTCTCTGCTTCATCACGGAGCTCAACACCGGCGATGCCAGCCAACTGCACCGGAGTGGCACCCGTGATCTTGATCCGGCCGCTCTGAGTAGCCGTCCAACCACAGGTGCGTTCTTCGGCACCGTCACGACCCTTCACCCACAGATAGAGGGTGCCTTCCAGCGGCATGGACCGGCCCTCCACAGCGAGTTCAGTGCCCCAGTTCTTTTTCACCATGCCCACAGTCAACTGCAATCCGGTTTCCGACTGGACCGAATAGCTTGCATCCGGTTTCGGGGGCTGGTTCAGCAAGGGCCCGGCGAGGAAACCAACCGCAAGGCAAGCAGCGGCAACCGCGCCCACCAAAGCCGCCCACCGCCGTCGTGATTTCCGCCTGCGGACCGACAGGTCCACCAGAACCTTCTCGGGAATCGTTGCAGGAATCGGTTCCAAGGGTGCGAGCGCATGCGCGCCGCCAGCGACAGTAAGTGCGACAGCGTCAGCCCGTGGAACCGCGTCGAGCAACGCGGGCAGGCTTTCGAGTTCCTCCAACTCGTGGCGGCATTCAAGGCATTTGGCGAGGTGATCCTCAAAGGTGCGTGCTTCGTCGGGCTCGAGCCCACCCAGCAGGTAAGCGCCCAGCAATTGGTGGACGGAGTTGCCGTTCATCGTTCCACCCCCATTTCATCAAGGATCGTTCGGAGGGCTTTCACAGCGTAGAAAGCCCGGGATTTCACGGTTCCCGCCGGGATGTTCAGCTGCAGTGCTGCCTCGCTAACGGTGAACCTTTGATAGTGGAGGGCCACCAAAACCTGGCGGTGTTCGTGACTGAGCCGGAGCAACGCTTCCTCCATGAGGACCCGGTTCAGGAGTTCGTCAACGCGTTCCGTTGCAGGATGGTCCGGCAGGTCCTGCTCGCCGGCTTCGGCGGGGCGGCGCTGCGCCTTCCTATAGTTGTCGATGATGACGTTGCGGGCCGTCCGGAAGAGGTAGCTGCGCAAGCTCCCCGTGATCTGCGGGGCATGCTGCCACACCTTGAGGATGGTCTCCTGAACAACATCGTCGGCTTGGTGGGCGTCGGACGTGCAGCTGAGAACGAAGCGCTTCAGAGCCGTGCCATGGTCGCGGTAGATCGCAGCCACCACGTCTTCATCCAACGGCATAGCCACCTCCCTCTATCAGCTGGCCCTTCGCCTATACGACGACGCACGCACCGAAAAGGTTCAGCCCCATGAACCATTCTTCCCCCGCCGGCGTCGTAGGGGTTAGCGCCGGTCTATCCCGGCCGGCTCGTCAAAGGAGCTAGAAATGAAGAAACGACTCAGTTTTGGATTCGGTGCGTTCATCCTAACCGCCGCCTTGGCCGGGTGTGGCGGGAGTCCTGGAACCACCGCTACCTCCGCACCACCTCCCGCGGCTACTTCCTCTGCAGCAGCTACCTCCGCGTCCCCGACTGTGGATTCCGGCACTGCGGCCGGCCCCGATATGAAGGTGTCGTCCTCCAGCGCAGGTCAGATCGTGACGGACAGCAAGGGCATGAGCCTCTACTTCTTCACCAAGGACGTCAAGGACTCGGGAACCAGCGCCTGCACGGAAGCCTGCCTGGACGCGTGGCCTATTTTCACTACGACGTCGGACACCCCCACCGTTGAAGGAGTCACCGGGACTGTGGGAACCATTGCGTCGCCGGACGGGAAGAAGCACGTGACCCTCAATGGGATGCCGCTGTACTACTACGCCAAGGACAAAGCTCCCGGCGACGTCACGGGCCAAGGGGTGGGCGGGGTCTGGTACTTGGTGAGCCCATCCGGGGAGATGATCAAAGGCGCTTCGGGTTCGGGCTACTGACGCGTGGCACCGAGATCGCGGGAAGCCTGCCATGTCGCCGAAAGGTTCCTCGCGAACAGGCAGGGTTCCCACGAACTCGCAGTCCGGACTGATCACCTGAGCGCCCGAAGGATGCGTTCCTTGAAGGCGCGCTCTTGAAAAAGGTCCTTCCACTCGATTCGGATAAACCGCCAGCCCTCCTCTGCCAGTGCCTTTTCCCTCCGTCGTTCTTGAAAGATGACCTCGTCCGTCGGTTTGAAGTCGAAGTATTTGGTTCGACCGTCGAACTCCAGAGCCAGTTTTTCCTCTTCCCAAGCGAAATCCATGCGATGGCGACCCAATCGGGACTGCACCTCGAATTGTGGCTGCGGGGGCTTGATGCGCAGCTTCTGCATCAACTCACGCGTCAGCGTCTCGCCGGCAGACTCGGACCGCGGGTCTGCGTTGTCCAAAGCCTTCCGCAGGGTGCGGATTCCCCGTTTTCCGTTGGCGACCGCTACCAAATCGGCAATTGCGCTGACGTCGGCGCCGACACGCAAACCATGGTCCACAATCACTAGTGCTTTGGGATAGCTAAGCATCCTGGCACTGTCAAAGATGGTGCGTTCGAGTGTGGTCGCCCGCAAACCCTGAACCTGCACTACATCGTCCTCGGTGAAGCTTGCTGTGTGTCCCCGAACATCCTTGCCCCAGCGGTCGGAGGATGGCCTGGCTTGGTGCAGGACATGCACCTTGTCATCAACACCCCACACGAAGAGACCATGGAGTCGTGCCGCCGACAAATGGCTATAGACGAACCCACCTGTTGACGTGGTCAGTGTCCCATGCGCGTGTGCCACGATCCGCTCTCTGGCCTGCCTCCTCGGACCCAGAGCGTTCCACTTGCTGGCCCTGATGTAGCAGCCATACCTCAAGCGATGCAGTTCGCCGACGTCCACTAAGGCCTTGATTTTTCTACTGTTGAGCCCGAAACGGAGTAACTCATCGGTTCTCCACATGTACCCGCGCACAGGTAGCGGGCGGACTGTCATGACGGCATTTTCAGTTGATGTTGGCTCCATCGATTCAGCATTGCGACAACACATCGAGCCGCTGAAGGGGGCTGCCCCGCTATGTGGAAATCCGAGCGCCGAGGACGCGGGAACGTTGCGAAGACGCCGAAAGTTTGCGCACGAGGGAGCACGCTTCCAGCGAAGTCAGGAGCAGGCCCGGCTACGATCGGGATATGGGCGAGACTTCTAACTTCAAGGCTGCGGCCAGGACGTGGCAAACCATGGTGGACAGCAACCAGGCGTTGCTTCTTCGCAAGTCCGGACACGACGTCCATTGGTGGGCCGAAGCGGGCCGCGCCAAGGGCCTGAAGAACGACGCCGAGCTCCGCGACTGGATGCGCGACGAACACGGCATCACGGGCTATGCGCAATACGCAGTCTCGTGGGAGATGTTCGGCTACCCCGAGAGGGGTAAGTGCCTGCGCACCACTAGCGCCGAAGGCGGTCTCAACATATGAGATATTTTCGGAGGGTGTTAGGAAACGGGAACCCTAACAGCCTCTTATCTATAGAAGATGATTCCAGCAGATAGCTTGCGTACAGGAAATCCTTGCCAAGGGCTCCCTGTACTCAAGCTCCTCTGTATTCACCGATAGTGGATCACCATGTTTTGCTATACCCATGACGGATTTTCTCGCCCTGGTCGCAATCATCGTTTCCCTGGTTGTGGGCGGAGGGGCTATCTGGGTCGCCATCCACCTGGACAGGAAGCGCAACCCAAGGCGAGAGTTCACATATTCAGTGGAGCCAGCACCCTTGGTTAATTCAAGGGCAAAGGGTCTGGATAAGCTGAGCGTCGCCTATGACGGTCGCACCGTAGCCCAGCCTTATCTCGTCACAGTCGCGATAAGTTCCACTGGACGTGCCGACATACCGTCGGCAAATTTTGACGGAGCCAAGCCGGTCCGAATCGACCTCCAAGTCCCCATCCTTGCGGAAATCGCCCAGAGCGCGAATGTAGACACCGTCGATGCCCGACTAGAAATGGCGGGGGAATCGGTCGTCGAACTGGCGCCGACGCTTCTTCCAAAGGGCTACGTCCTGCGGGCCTCATACGTCTGCGAAGGTCGGCCTCATCCGACGTTCAAGATACACCTCCACGACATCACACTCCGCATGGACTCCCGGGACAGAAAGGATTCCTACATGCTTCCCGCGAGTTCCCTGGCCTTTCTGGTGGCCGCTGCGCTGGGCACAGCTTCATTCATCATTGCCATCTGGACGCGCTAAATTCTCAGGAGGTTCTGCGAAGATCGCGTCAAGGTGTGTACTGTGCCTGAACAACTACGGAAAGCCTGAGTTTATTCAGGCACAGTGCAGTACGTATCAGATTCAGGCATAGTGCAGCACGTCTCAGCATGTGAGATTTTCATAGCGCATTAGACAGCACGCAGGTTTTCCAACCCTAAGACAAGTAGAGGTTGCTTCCATCAGAAGGAAGTTACGGGGGACCTACGGGGGGCGGCACGAGTTGCCCACTAGCTACCGCATAGCAGGAAACACGAAGTGTTTTTCTGCTTACCTGCAACAGATCGATGAATGTTGCTACCTATAACTCATTGAGAGCGAAAACAGGGCAGGCCAAGTGCCTGCCTCTGTTGTTTCCCCAGTAGTCAACCAACTTCACCCTATCTAGAGAGCGAGCGAGCCTATGCCCTGCCTTCAAGGGGAACAGCACCCCAGTCACAAACTCACGACAGAGGAGGTGCTCACCATCCGAGCCAGCTACCTGCCGGGCGTGATCACGCTGGCCGATCTGGCTAAGTGCTACCACGTCAGCAAACAGACAATCAGTGTCATCCTTCAGGGCAAGACCTGGGGATGGCTCCAAGAAGGGACATCAAAGTGAACGGCACAGTTACCAATCTCTTTAAGCACCGCTGGCTTTCTGCGGTACGCGCTGCTCCCAGCCTTTCTGAAGCTGACCGCAAAGTTGCCCAGTGGCTGGCGGACAATCTGGAGGGCAATAGCACCACCGTCTTTCGTACGTGGTGGGAGATGCGTTCGGCACTCAACCTCAACAATCATGACGCCGGCGTTTACATCGGAATGCTCACTCGCGCTGGCCTCGTGGGCCACCGCATCCGCACCGGGCCGAACGCAGGCTTCCCGCTCGAGCTGCCTCTCCCCAAGGCGAAGTCCCCTCGCTCGGTAGCCAGCCACGAGGCCCGGTCAGATATTGATGCGAGGAACACCCGCCGCGCCGCTGCCCGCCGTGCCGCCGACCTAAGGGCGGATGCTAGGTGGCTGGCCAAGTAGGAGGCACCACCTGCGAACGGGCGTTAGCCCATCTGAAATCCATTGAGCCCTTCGCCTTCGGCGGGGCTCTTTCTGCTCGTGGCCTAGCAACCACATCTTGAGGCTGACAGTCCTGTCGGCCCATCACTCCCGACACCTTGCGGTGTCGCTTGCATTGGGAGCAATCATTTCCACTTCAGTAGATCAGCAATTCCAGGGCGGCAAGGCACTTGCAGCTTGCACCCTTCACATATCGGCCAAGCGGGAGCAGGTAGCCCTCTAATGGGACAGATCGACAACCTAACCCAAGGCGCCCTCCGCGACATTCTGCGCCGCCTAAAGGCGGTTGAGTTCGCCACCAACCAGAACAGCATGGCCATCGGTCGTGGTGGCCTCTCAGTCTACGGCGGCGGCGGGATCACGATCGAGAATGGCGGCTTGGTCGTAACGGGGTCTGCCACCGTCTCAGGCTTGCTTGAGGCCAGCGGCACGATCAACATGTCAGGGTCATTCACAGCCTCGGGTGACGTGAACTTGAACGGGCCGACAGACGTTGCCGGGGACTTCTCTGTAACCGGGCCAACAAGTCTGAACGGCGTTACCACCATCGCGGGAGATACCACTGTGACAGGCGACTTTACCGTGACTGGTCCTACGGACCTGAACGGCATCACGACCATTGCCGGTGACACTACGGTGACTGGCGAATTTACCGTTACCGGCCCCACCGATTTGAACGGGCTAACAAAAATTGCTGGCGACCTTGACGTTACCGGAACGCTGGATATCAATGGCCCGGCGACGTTGAACAACGATCTGACCGTGGCCGGAGGGAAGACGATCAAGCTCGGCGGCCTGACTCTGGAGAACACCGGGAACAACGGCGGCGCTGTGAACTTCCCCAACGCGTCCGTAACCTCCAGCACAACCCTCGGCATGCTGGTAGCCAGCTCCGTAAGGATCGAACTTGCAAGCCCTTCGCTAAAGCTGAGCGGACTGCCCCAAGCTTCAGGAGTAGCCGCCAATCTCTACATCGACAGCAACGGCATTGTAAGGAAGGTCGTCTAACGGAAGTTGTTGTACTTAGTGCACAGCTCCCGGCCAGCGTAGGCGGCCACCGCGTATGCGTTGTCCCCTGCCACGCTGTCCGTGCCCGCCAGTGCGGCAATATCCTCGACCGTCTTGCCTGACTCGTATAGCCCGCAGGCTACCTCGGCGCCTTGGAGTAGATCATCGTCGGATGGAATTACACCGTCGCGCCAGGCATTGAGGGCTTTCTTGACGCCGGCCAGATAGCGGCCGCGAGCGCTCTCGTCGTAGAACTCTGGCGGCAGGCTCGCGGTAGCTGTTGCCACCGCACTCCCTGAAGGCACTGAGATCAGTGGCTTACTGTCTGACGCTGCCGCTGAAACGGTGGCCGACGGTGCAGGCGCCGCCTCGGTAGTTGGCGCTGAGCAGGCCGTCAGTCCAAGCAGGCCGATAAAGACAAGTCCCCCAATTTTGCGCATGCGCCGATCATATCGGGCAGCGTTTCAGATTAATACTCCAAGACCCCCTGAGGGTCTTTACGCCAAGGAGGCGCCATATGGCTACTGCTTCAAGGCTTCCCCCGAGCGAACGCGCGGTAACCCACCATGAACACCTATGAGCCCTTCGCCTTCGGCAGGGCTCTTTCTGCGAGCGGCCTAACAACCAAGGCCAAGATCACCGGCCACAGTCTGGCGGTGTATGCCGACGGCAGGACGGGATACTGCTACCCAACTCAGGAGCAATTAGCAGCCGCTAGTTCGCAGAGCGTGCCGACCGTTACGCGTGCGCTCGCAGAGTTGGCTGCGGCTGGCTTTATCACTGTGGCCAAGAATGAGCGCAAGCGTTGGAACCGAAACAATCAGTATTGGCTGCGCGTCCCCTTCGGGGCGCGTGCGCTTGCTGAGGCAGGCGAAGAGACAACGCCCGAGCCACCGCAATCCACGTCTGTTGATTTACGGCCGCAGTCTTCCGAGACTCAACCGGTATCGGTCAAGGAGCCGCCTGTTCCGGCGCTCACTCTAAACGCTTTCCCAACCGAACCCGCGTGGCGCCGTAGCTAGCAATTACCCCAACGTGTGATGGGTATTCTGTCGCTCAACGGTTCGAATACCCATCACACGTTGGGGTAATACCCATCAGAGGTTTGCCCTAACAACTCAATACCCAACAGATAGAAAGGCCGTGGGCGAAGCCCGTAAGGCCTTTCTCTTCTAGCTGGCGATTGATAGCTAGCGCTGAAGCCTTTGAGCTGGCGCTCACGGCTTCCACTTTTCTTGCTCATCCCCCTGCACTGGCTCCGCTGGCTACGGCCTTCGGCCTTCACCAGTCGCCAGTGGACAGCTTGCGGCTTTCATCCTCCGCACTCCTCCATTGCTGATCGCATTCCACCGTCACCGGTTACCACCTACAGAAAGACACACAATGACTTCCTCTGCTCTTACCGCCGCCAAGGCCGCTGCCACCGCTACCGCTGCTGACCTTGAAGCCATTGGCCACCGGCTTGAAGTAGCCACCGCCGCCCATGCCGAAACCTCCGCCGAACTCTCCGCCATCCTGGCAGCCGACGCGGCCGGCGAAGCCGAGGCCGTGGCGCATGACGTAGCTGTATTGCGGTCTGAGCTTGACCTCCGCGCTTCACGCGTCGCGGCCCTCAGGGCCAACCACGCGAAGGCCATCACTGCCAACACTCAGGCAGGTTTCCGCCTGCGCGCGGAAACCCTAAAGGCCAGCAAGTCCATCCTGTCCACAACCTCCGTAGATGCCCTTGTAAAGGCCGCAAGCGATGAGGTAGCGGGAATCCTCCGCACGCTCGCCGAGAAGCTCTCTGCTGGCAACGAGGCCAATTCTGCTGCCATCGGTGAAGCGCTACAGCTTAACCGCGAGGGCTTCGCTAGCGAAGGATTGCAGGTATCTGGCGCCACCCAGAATCCGAGCGTTTCAATCAACGGCTCACAGCTTGTGGACTACATCAATGTCCCGCTTCGCCTGCAGGCAGTCGGCGAGCGGGCAGCGTTTGAGGTCAAGGAAGAACTGCTCGAGCCAGCCCGCGCGGCACGCCGCGCCAAAGAAGCTGTGGACGCTGAGCGCGACGCCTCCTACAAGTCAGAACTTCGCGCGGCCATGGAGCGAAACGCAACCCGCGTGGACCTCTCCGCACTCTAAATACCCAGCCTTAGCGGAGCCCCTACGGGGGCTCCGTGCTCCACCCTCCTGCTAGCCAAGGGACTGCCCCATGAATCAACAGCCCGACTGGAACGCCACCACCTGCACCGCCGACGGATGCGACAGGGTGAGGACAGGCGTCTATCACACCCTCTGCCGCCTGCACTATGAGAAGTCGCGACAGCAACGAATTGCCGAGCTTGCCCCCTTGGGATTCGGCAAGACGTGCACTCTGCAAGATTGCAAGCGTCCGCATCACGCCACCGGGCTTTGCCGGTTGCACTACAACCGCCAGGTCACGACAGGCTCAACGGAGTTGAAGGCCAAGGCGCCCAAGGTAAAGCCGCTGTGCTCCGTCGATGGCTGCGTGCAGCAAGCCAAGTCCCTTGGCTACTGCGGGAGCCATTACACCAACCACCGCAGGCACGGCATTGCCGTCCTTCCGAACGCACGTGGCCCACGCAATGAGTCAAAGCTGGAGAAGTTCGCCCGGCACCTTAGCGCAGATGATCAGCAGGGCTGCTGGCTCTACTCCGGCATCATCAACGAGGACGGCTATGGCAAGTTCAATCTCGGCCAAGGGGCCGGCGAGGTCAAGGCGCACCGCTGGCTCTACCAGGAACTAACGGGCAAGAAGCTTCCACGCACAATCCAGCTAGACCACACGTGCGAAGTCCCCCACTGCGTGCGCCCTTCGCACCTGCTGGAGGTAAGCCAGGCTCAGCACAACGCACACACTGCGGCCCGCAAGAAGGCGCCGGCCGGCATGTTCTACAAAGCTGATGAGTCGCCCCGCTCGCTGCTTGAGGTCGGCTATGCAATCACGCACAGCTTGCCGATGATCTGGAACAGCTAGCGGACAGCAGAACCATGGAGGGCTTCGGCCCCTCCATGGTTCTAGCAACATCTGCTCACGTCTGTTTCACGAGCTTGAAAACTCGTGAGCTACCTCAGGCGTTATGACGCCCGGGCGAGGGCTCAGACACTAGCCGGGGGCTCCCCCCACCCCTCCCGTTCAGCCTCTTCCCGCGTGTAAGAGATCCAGTGACCAGCTCCGTTCTTGTCTCTCCGCAGCCCGGCGCCATAGATCCTTTCGCTGCCGATCCGCCGGCAGACTTCAATCATGCTTTTCAAGGGGACGAAGAATAGGCGATCACTGCACTCGTTCTCGGAAGCGGCGAATACGCCATCGAACAACTCTGACTCCTCGTCAGCGTTGATAGCCCACACGTAGCTATGGATGAGCTGATTGCAGTACCTTCGAAGCCCTAGCTGTGCCTTGACCCCGGCATCCAGGTCATACAGGTCCCATATCTCATGGCGGTTCCACCCATCGACGCGTTCCCCTGTTGCCGGGTGCTCGGTGACAGTGATGGGCATAGCAGCAGTTGACCGCGATACCTTGCCAGCCTCAAGAAGGCGCCGTATGGCGTAAGCGCTGGTCATAATGTCCCGCTCCACAAGGAAGCTGCTGCGTTCGGTCCACCTTCGCTGGGCGCCCTTCTGCTCCAAGCGGTCAGCAACCCTCAGGAGCTCACCCTTCCAGGGGATCGAGTCTGAAATCATCGGCGCTGCGAGCCGGTCATACCTGTGCGTCTGCTGGTGCGGCTGGCGACGGCTCGTCCTTCGGGGACGTCTTGGGAGCAGGGGCGGGGGCATATCGTCCCCGCTCCGCCCACTTGGCCGCAACTACAGTTACTGATGGCAGTTCGCGGCCATGCTCGTCCTTGTCTTCCCGCGCCCACAGGCGCGTGTTCATGCCCTGGAGATACTTCGCGAAGTCGTCACCGCCGCGCGTTGTGAGTAACAAGACGCTTGCCTTTGCCGTCTCAAACGGCTCAAGGATTTTCTGCTGCTCGTTCTCTGGCAGGAGCGTCCGACTGTTATACATGCTCGCAACCCTGTGCGTAGTCTGAACGAGTTCAAGTGCAGCAGCTTTTCTATCGGCACGTTCCTGCGCCTGGCGCTCTAGGTTCTTCGTGATCAAGAGAGTGACCCAAGGCACCAGTACTGTCGATACGACACCTACAGCCAGCGCTATGGCACTGGAGATAATGACGGTTCCAATGCCCGACCCCTGCGCTTCAGCAGCAGTGGCCACGGACAAGATGCTAAGCGCCAAGTTTCCCCATTTCGTCCAGAGCCATGCTCGGCTCAGTGAATCCACGCCGAGCCTATACAGGGCGGGGCTACCCAGCAAATGCCGGGGCATTAGTACGCCAGGCTGACAGGATGAAGATATGGACTTTGAAGGCTCAGATGAATCGAACGCGAGGGCGTCTGCCAGTTTGCGATCTGTTATCGAGCAGATTGATGCAGGCCTCTTGGAGGCTAGCCCCATTCAACGGCACTTCCTTGCAGGAGCTCTCGCTGCGGTAGAGGCCCTCAATGCCAGACCAAACTAAACCTGACACCGCTCAGTTGTGCACAAAGGGGTCGCTTTGTGCACAGTTACCTCATGACCACCAAGAAAGCAGCCGCCCGCAAGGCTCCGCTAGCGCTCGCCTACGTCCGCGTATCCACGCATGAGCAGGCCACGGAAGGCGCAAGCCTGGAGGCCCAGCGGGCGACGCTGCTGGAAGAGGCAAGCCGACGCGGATGGGATGTGGAAGTAGTTGATGGGGACGCCGGCCTGTCCGCCAAGAACCTGAAGCGCCCAGCCCTGCGAGAGGCGCTGGAGCGTCTCGACCGGGGCGAGGCCGATCACCTCATGTCCATCCGCATTGATCGCGTTAGCCGCTCAGTGAGCGACTTCGCAGGGCTCATGGACCGCGCGACCAAGCGCGACTGGGGACTGGTCATGCTCTCGCCCAACGTCGACACTTCAGACCCCGCCGGCCGCTTCACGGCTAACATCCTGGCCTCTGCCGCTCAGTATGAGCGGGAGCTGATTGGGCAACGGACGCGCGAGGGCATGGCGCAGAAGCGGGCAGAGGGCGTGCATGTTGGGCGCCGGCGCGAGCTGACAGAGGAAACAGTGCAATTGATCGTCAGCCTGAAGACGGAGAATCTCAGCCTCCGAGCTATCGCCGCAGAGCTTGAAGCTCGCGGCATCAAGCCTGCTCGCGGCGGAATTAGCTGGCAGGCCTCCAGCGTCAAGGCTGTACTAGCCTCCAACACCGCCCGAGGCGTGTACGCCGGCGGTAATTAGCTAAGCGCCCCTGAGCCGTTCTGGCGGCCTCAAAAGCAGAAAAGCCCGAGCCGATAAGGCTGGGGCTTTTTGTGGTTTAGGGGGTTAATCAGAGGCCGCCTGCCGGCGCCCTATCTGGTCGCGCCTCAATTCAGCGGCAATGGCGGCGCATTGTTCTGGTGAAAGCCGGGGCCAGGTGGCAACTACGGCGCTTGCGTGCTCGCGAATCTCATCTTCGGTCATGATCTACGCCACTTCCAGAATCGGCTGCACTTGGTGCGCAGCGGTTGGCGCCATCGTATTCCGCTGCCAAACTTCGATGATCCTCATGACGTCCTTGGCGGATCCCTCAAAGCTGGCGCGAACGCCTTGGGGTCCGTACTCAATGACGACCACGCCAGTATTAGCGCCGTCCTGCACTTCGTCCGAAACGGCATGAATGCTACTCAATGAAATGTACGTTCCGCCGAAATCTACGAGATCGATCATGACCCAGCCTCTCTGGTTCTAGTGGTGGGCGCCGGCGGAGCAACCTTCGCTGCCCCGCCAAGGGGCGCCCTAACCTAACAACAAACGGTCCAGCTTGCGCTTTCTCGTATACCGCATTCTTTTCTTCCTATTCACTTGTCTATTCAGTTGTGGCTGGCAAGGCCTTCCGGCCTTCCCTTGCTCCAGTATGCACGCTTGCGCGTGCATGGTCAAGCGTGATTCACGTGCAAGCGCTTAGCATTGTGAAATGGGAAATCAAAGGATCATCGAACTGCTTGCAGCTACAGGCATGAAGCGCAATGACCTTGCCGCCGTGCTGGGCGTGGATTCGTCAACCCTACGCAGATGGTCCTACGGCGAAACAAAGCCACCCGCTAAGAAGCTTGAGGCACTGGAGCGCCTCGCCAATGGCGGGAAGGTGGAGGCCGCTACAGCGAGAGTCCAGCCAGAAACGGACGCGCTCGCAGGTTTTTCGACGGGAGCACTTATCGAGGAGCTGGCGCGCCGTCACAGGGGCGGGATTCTCTAGCTGGAACGATGCTCCGGGCCGGCCAGTCGGATTGCTTCCGTCCCGGCGCGCCACTCTTCCATGGTCACATCGACGCTGGAGCCATCCGTCCATTCGAGAGTTATGCCAGTCCAGGGGCTCCGCTGCTTTGTGGCGGCTTCACGCATCCAAGCAATCTCCTCGGCGTCAAGCAGTTTCGGCCGCGATCCTCGCGGACGAAGCAGCACGCCGACACTCTCAGGCTCGTAAGCCCGTTTGCCCCTATTGCTGTGACTGAAGAGAACCACGTTGCTCCGCGCTCGAATGAAGTCCCTGCGGCCAGCCAAATCAAGGGCTAACCAATCGAGCATCTCTGGGGAGTCCCAATCCAATTCGGTATTGTCCGCGCCCAACTCCGGAACTTGGAGCTCACGCTCCAATGCCTCAGCCTCAACCCACAGCGCAGCCTCTTCGGCCCGTAACTTGACGTTGGCACGCTGCACAAGCTCCCGGTTTTGGATGGGATCGTCTGCCAAGAGGTCTGCCAGCGAGTCCATGCGCCGCTCTATATCTGCCTGACGTGCATCAAGCCTGACGCGCCGATCCTCTATCGTCGTCGCATCGACTGGGGTCGCGCGCTGTGCGGCGAACCAAACGCGCGCCATTCGCTCCAGCACGAGGGCATCTGCAAAAGCCACGTCACGAGCAACGTGCGTCGCTCCTGGGCGCCGTTCGCGGCACGAATAGTAGGGGACTACTTCACCGTTGGCCTTCTTGCGTGTATTCACGTAGACAGGGGCGCCGCATTGGCATTGTGCGATCCCAGAGAGCAGCCACCGGCCTTTGGTGTCGTGGCGCCGCCGGCGCTGCGGTGCTTCAAAAACTGCACAGACTGCCCGCCACATCTCCACCGATTCAATCGCAGGCATTTTGCTGACCAGGAGTTCGCCCGACTCGTCTCGCAGGAGTTCCCCATGAAGATCGACGAGGCCCGCATTCCTTGGCCTCTTGAGCATCTGGCGAAGCTTTGTCGTGTCCCACCGACCTCCGCGCGATGTCGTCACGCCTTCGGCGTTCATCCGGCTAACGAACGAGCCTAGGCTCCCGCCCTTCAGAATGTGCGCGTATGCATCACGAACTAGCTGGGCCTCCGTGGGATGCAACTCCCAGCGGCCGGCGCTGGTCTTGCGGCCATTGCCGAGCTTGGACTTTCCGCTAGCGGAGCTGTCACTGCCGGGAGTGGCATCCTCGCCTGCGGCGGCGTCTACGGGAACCTGTCGCCAGCCGAATGGGCGAGTGCCGCCTGCCCACTCGCCGCGCTCAGCAAGCTGCACCGTCTTCGCCCTAGCGCGCTCAGACCTGCGGGCCGACTCCACGTTGCCTATCAGGCCGGCAAGCCCTCCTTTGAGGAGGTCATCGACGTTCCGAAAGTCATACCGCCCACCATTGACAGATTCCAACAGCACGCCCGCATGCTTGAATCGATCGATGACTGTTGAAAGCTCGCCTAGGTCGCGCGTTAGGCGGTCCACGTTGAATACTAAGACGGCACCATCTTCGCCCAACTCCGGCAAACGCTTGAGCATGGCCTCGTACTCCGGGCGTCTGCCCGCTTTCCATGCGCTGATCGAGTTATCGGCGAACACATGGGCCACCTCAAGGCCAAGCCGCTTTGCGTGCGCCTGGCAGGCTGCGGCCTGCCGAGCCACGCCGTCGCCCTCTGTCCTGTCGTCAGAAATTCGGGTGTAGATAAACGCCGTAGCTCCCATGAAGCAAGGCTACTTCACTCATGCATTATCCATGTTCGGCTACCCCGAGTTCATGCTCCGGGACGCCGACGAACTCATCGACGGCCAGTACGCCAACCACCCCCAGCTGCGCCCCATAGCCGACGCATTGCTGGCTTGGTCCGCCGAAACCGAGGGTGTCGAGATCCAGATGCGCAAGGGCTATGTTTCGCTTCACAGCCCTCGGCGGAAGTTCGCCCAGGTAACGCGGACCAACAACACCACCGTTGACATCGCCCTGCGCTTGGACGCTCTAACCGAGGGCAGGCTCGAAGCGGTGAAAGTACGTGAGGGAGACTTCTTCGACCGCAGGGTGCGGCTGAAGTCAATCGACGACGTCGACGACGAGCTACTCGGGTACCTTGCGAAGGCGTTGGATCAGAACAGCTAGACTGCAAGCCCAGCACGCTGAGTTCATGGGAAACCTGCCACATCGCCGAAAGGTTCGGGGCGAGCACGCAGTGTTCCGGCGAACTCACGCAAGTCCGGCGAAGCGCCCGCTCCCAGCCCAGCAACTACACAATCAGCGCCTCGCACTCCCGTAGAGCTGCCGCACCAGGTGCTCGATGTCGGGCTCGTGCAAGGACAGGTCGGCAACCTCGGCTGTGCTGGATATCGCGGCAAGCACGGTGGCCGCTGAGAGCCTGCGCGGATCGAAGGAAACGCTGTGCCTGATTCCATCGGCCTCAATGCCCTCGTGCACTGCGCCGTCAGGCAGCGTAAATAGAGCAGCGGAGTGAACGGGGGCGGTGAGGTCAACCACCATGGTGCGCACGGCTCCGGCCACCTCAGCCAAACCGCTGAGCGGACCGTCGTAGGCGATTGCGCCGTCGTCGACTACCAGGACGCGCTGGCATAAACGCTGGATGTCGCTCATGTCGTGCGTGGTCAGCAGCAGCGTGGTGCCGTTCTCTCGACGCTCAGCGTCCAGGAACTGGCGCAGTTTCTCCTTGCTGATCATGTCCAAGCCAATCGTCGGCTCGTCCAGGATCACGAGCTCCGGCCGATGCAGCAGGGCAGCCGCAACCTCGCCCCGCATCCGCTGGCCGAGGGAGAGCTGCCGAACTGGCGTGGTGAGGAACTCCCCCAGATCCATCTGATCAGCCAGCTCGCGGAACCTGGGCCTCCAATCCGCCTCGGACATGCGATGCATGGCACCGAGGATCGGGTAAGAGTCCTGCAGCGGGAGGTCCCACCAAAGTTGCGAGCGCTGCCCGAACACGACGCCGATCTTCCGGGCCAACGCTTTACGCTGCGGCACCGGGTTGAACCCGCAGACGCTCACGCGTCCCGAGCTTGGCACCAGGACACCCGTCAGCATCTTGATGGTGGTGGACTTGCCCGCCCCGTTGGCTCCGATGTAGCCGACGGCCTCCCCCGGTTCCACAGTGAAGTCGATCCCACGAACCGCGTGAACCGTCTTCTTGCGTCGCCGGAACCGGCCGACCGATTCCATGACTTGGAACTCCCGGCTCAGATTTTCCACTTCGATGATGGACATGTCAGCCTCCTGCGCCGGTGTACTTTTTGATGGCCGCCCGCCAGAGGAGCAGCATGAGTCCGCTAAGGACGACGGCGGCTGGCAGTCCCAGCCAACCGGTCCAGGCCGGGATACCGGCTGGGCCGTCGAGGTCGAGGATGACCAGGCTGGGAGCGTAGGCCACCAATGTTGCGGGGATGACGAACGTGAAGAAGATTTGGATCGGGAAGAACAGCGCCGCTCCGGGCATGGAGGCCACGTACCGGCCGCCGTAGGTGAAGGCATTGGCGAATTGCCTGCCGTCGAGGATCCAGAACTGCATTGCTCCAGCGCCGAGGAACAGTGCACAGAAGATGGCGGTCCCGGCGATCGGCGTGATGAGGGCCAGCATGACCTTGGCAGGATCCCAGTCGATATCCGTGAGTAGGAGCGCTGCAGCAAGCGCAGCCAGGGCGAAGATCAGCCGCCCGACGCGTCTCAGTTGGAAATCGGAGGTGGCCAATTGGAGCAGCACAGGCAAAGGCCGGACCAGCAGCACCTCCAACTTGCCGGACCTGATGGTCTCGGACATGGAGTCGGTCTCTCCCAAAAGCAGGTCACCCAGCGCGAAGGCCACCGAGGCGAGTCCGAACACCAAGAGCGTTTGCCCAAGGGTCATGCCGCCGAACGTGGAGACATTGTGGACGATTGCGTAGAGCTCCACAAACTCGGTCAATCCCAATAGGACTTGTCCGGCGACGTCGGAAAGGAAACTGCCCCGATAGGCGAGCTGAGAGCGTAGCCGCGCCGAGACAAGGAGTTTGAGGAGGACCAGGTTAGTGACCGGGGCGTGAGGGTCCCGGGTTTCTCGCTGGGAGGTCGCGCGCGGACTAGCCACCTTGCACCACCAGCCTCCGCGAACCGAAGCGGACCATCACCTGCACGACCACCAGCAGCACGGCCAGCCAGAGGAGTTGGAGACCCACCATGGCAAGGCTTTCGGCGCCAACGGTCCTTCCCGCGAGAATGTCCACCGGGGTTTGCAGCATTGACGGGAAGGGTGTTGCCCGGGCGAGATCGAGCAGCCAGTCAGGAAACCAGGTCACGGGCACCAAGAACCCGGACAGCAGGTTCATCAGGACCATGTACAGCATCCAGAAACCGCGGATTTCGAGCACCCAGAAGGACAGGAGGTTGATGGCGAAGAAGCCCAGGAAGTTCAAGGACACAGCGGCCAGAATGGACACGAATCCCAACAGGTACGGCCCGGGAGTTCCCGGCATCGCCAACCCGGTCACCAGGGCACCAACGATGAGCGGCGGAAGCCCGCGCGGCAGGACGTCGAAGGCCGCACGTCCCAGGTCTTGAGCCCAGTAGGACGCGGTCAGGTTGACGGACCGGGAGAGGTCGACGGCGATGTCCCCCGACTTCACGCGACCGGCCAGCTCAGTGTTGCCGAAGAGCCCCAAGGGTGCCAGGAGCGCCTGGCCCAGCCACACATAAGTGGCCGCCTCCATTGCCGAGTATCCCCCGATGGCGCCACCCGCCGTCGTAATTGCGCTCAGCAGCAGCGATGCCCGGATGAGCCCGAAGACGGAGTTGGTAAAAGCGCCGGCGACGGCGGCAGTGCGGTACGTGGAATGGCGGCGGAATGATGACTTGGCCAGTTCCCAATACGCACGCACCGGACGAGTCTACTCACGGGCTTCGACCAAACGCCGGAAACGCGTCGAGATCGCCCGAACGCTACGGCGATTCCGCAGCGTTCCGGCGATCTCGGCGGCGAAAGCTTAGGCGTCGGCGAATTCCTCGGATTCTTCGAACTCTACGGCCGCGATGATTTCCTTGGTCTCCGGGTGGATCATGAAGGCCTCGTCGTCGTCTTCCACCATGATGTAGTCGCCGTGGTCGGTGGAGAAGTGCCAGGCGAGGGTTTTCACGCCGTCGTGCTCGTAGTTGGGATCTCCCATGGTGATCTTCTCCAGGGCGTAGCCGGCCACATCGCACAATTCGCGGATGATGACCTCGAACTCGGGAGCGTTGGCGAGGGCTTCTTCGTCGGCCTCGGCCTGGCGCTCGGCGAGGTCCGGGATCTGGGCGACGCGCTCGGCGATGTGCGCTTCGATTTCTTCATCGGAAAGGACAAGCAGTTCGGACTGGCCGCGGAGGTACGCAGCGTTGAGCTCGATGATGTCCTCTTCCTCCAGCAGCGCCTCAAATTCGCCGTCAAGCTCGTCCAAGGTACCAACAGCCGCAGGCGGCGTTTCGGACTCGTCCAGGTCGCCGTCGAGGTAGGCCTCGGCTTCGTCTTCGGTCAGTGCGTCGAACGCGGCGGCGGTGCGGTTGAAGAGGTCCAGGTGCCGGGTGGCGCCCATGCCTTCGAGGCCGGCGCGGACGTAGGCGTCAACTTCTTCACGCTCCGGTGCGGTGAAGACGTACTGGGCGAAGCCGCCGGCCAAGGCTTGCGTCAAGTAGAAATCCACAAAGAAGCTGTTGAGCGCAGCTGTGGCAATTTCGTCGCTGTTGAGGAGCTCCGCGTACATCTCGTTCACGACGTTGACGTTGGAATCCACTACATCCGCGTTGCCGGCTTCGAAGCTGGTCTTGTTCAGGACGACGGGGTACTCGTTGGTAGTCATGGGAAATCCTCACTGCTGAAAGCTGATGGTGCTCCGGACACTTTCAACGTACGCGTGGGAGCGGCGTGGCAATCGAGGTTGAGGTTAACGGAGGGCGAAGTTTGGGAGCCGTTTTCTGCTGACTAAGATTGAACAGATAACCTCCTGCCGAAAGTAGCCCTACGCATGCCGTCCCACACAGACGAAAACTGGGAACTGGCCATTCAGACTCCTGCCATAACGGACCGCTCGCTCGCGGCCGGACTGGCCTATGCCATGGGCAGCCGCGTGAACGGGATCTCTTTCGACGCGGCTACGGGCCTCTTGATGGGCAAGGTCCGCGGCACCGGTCCGCAGCCATATTCGACGTCGGCAAAACTGGTCCGTAAGCCCAGCGGCTGGAGCTGCACGGTGGGTATCTGCAGCTGCCCGGTCCGCAAGGACTGCAAGCATGTGGCCGCGCTGCTCTTCACTGCCGAAGACCACCCCACCATCCGTGCCCAGCTCCTTTCACAGGCGCCCGGCATCCAAACCTCGCGAGTGGGCTCGGGCCAGCAGGGCGGCTCGGCACGACCCGCGTGGGAACAAGCACTCAACAGGCTCATCGCGAAGCCAGGCACGGCTCCTAGCGCTGCGGGTATCCCCCTCGCTCTCCAGTTCGAGGTGGAGGAGCCGGCTGCCCACTTCTCCTACACAGGCCGCCGCGACCCCATGCGCAGCGTCCGCCAGCTCAAAGCCCGTCCCGTCATGATGGGCGCCAAGGGCAAGTGGATCCGCGGCGACGTCTCCTGGAACAACCTCAGCTACGTCAGTTTCCGGCGCGAATTCAGCGAGGTCCATGTCGAGTGGCTTCAGACTTTCCTCGCCGCGCACGGTTCCAGCAACGGGCGCCAGCAACCGTCCGGTGCCATGTGGTTGAGCCTTAACGACTTCGCGGCCAAGAACCTCTGGACCCTCCTCGCCGACGCCGCTAAAGCCGGCATCCCGCTCATCCATTCGGCTGGTAGCGAGCCTGTCCGCGTTGAGTCGCAAGCCGCCGTCGTTGGCCTCAGTTTGGCGCGCCTGGAAGCCAGCAAGCAGGAAGGGCCCGACGGCGGCCTGCAGCTTGCGCCGTCAGTCACCGTGGGCGGGGAGCCGGTTGATGCCGGGACTGTGGGCTTCCTGGGCAAGCCGGCCAACGGAATCTTCTTCACGCATTCCGGCGAAACCCTGCCCGGGGTGCCGCAACAGAAGAACCTCATCACGCTTGCCCCGATTGATGGTGGCATCAGCGATGAGTTGCTGGAATTCGTCATGGATGGCGACACACTTCAGATCCCGGCCGAGGATGAGAGCCGGTTCCTGACCTCGTTCTACCCGAAGCTGCGGCAGTCAACGCCCGTGCAGGCTGCGGATGAATCAGTCGAGCTGCCCACGCTGGCTGTCCCCACACTGTCCCTGCTGGCCAATTACGGCAACGACCACAAGGTCCGGCTGCACTGGGAGTGGCACTATAAGTCCGGCACATTGGTCACGGCCCAGCCACTCTGGCGGCACCCTGATGACCGTGGCTACAGGGATGATCCCGAGGAAGCCCGCATTTTGGAGTCGCTTGGGCGGCCGTGGGACGTGGTGCCTGCGCTGGCCGAATCGGCAACGGGCGGCTGGGGTGCGCCCCGCATTGCTGCCTCCGCCGAGCTCAGCGGCCTTGACACTCTGGCCTTCACCGAAGAGGTGCTGCCCGCGCTCAAGGATCTGCCCGATGTCGTGGTTGAAACCTCCGGTGACATCGCGGATTACCGCGAGGCAGCTGAAGCGCCTGTGGTGTCACTTTCCACGAAGGAGACGGCCAGCGGCGACTGGTTCGACCTCGGCATCGTGATCACGCTCGAAGGCGAACCGGTCTCCTTCGCAGCTGTGTTCTCTGCCCTCGCTGCCGGCATGAGCCGCATGCTGCTGCCCAGCGGCGCCTACTTCTCGCTGGATCTCCCCGAACTTCACCAGCTCCGCGCGCTGATCGACGAAGCCCGCTCCTTGCAGGACAACCCGGACAACAAGGACGGCACCCTGCAGATCAGCCGCTTCCAGGCCGGGCTCTGGGACGAGCTGGCGCAACTGGGAATCGTTGATGAACAGGCCGCCGCTTGGCGCGAGGCCGTTGGAGGACTGCTCGACGACGGTGTGACCGGGCTGCCACTGCCGGCAGGCCTTAACGCTGAGTTGCGTCCGTATCAGCTCGAAGGTTTCAACTGGCTCAGCTTCCTGTACAAGCACAGCCTCGGCGGCGTACTGGCGGACGACATGGGCCTGGGTAAGACTGTGCAGGCAATTGCGCTGATTTGCGCGGCGAAGGACCTGGCGGCCTCGACCGCTGCTGCCGCTCAGGGTGATGCCTCAGAGGTGGCACCGCGGGCTCCTTTCCTGGTTGTTGCACCCACGAGTGTGGTGAGCAACTGGGCGGCTGAAGCGCAGCGGTTTGCTCCGGGGCTCGTGGTGCGGACCGTCGGTGAAACCTTTGCCAAGAGCGGGCTGGCACCGGCCGAAGCGTTGGCGGGCGCCGACGTCGTCATTACCTCTTACGCACTCTTCCGCATTGATTACGATGCCTACGCTTCCTTCCAGTGGGCCGGACTGATGCTGGATGAGGCGCAGTTCGTCAAGAACCACCAGTCCAAGGCGTACCAGTGCGCGCGCAAACTGCCGGCCCGTTTCAAGCTGGCCATCACGGGCACGCCGCTGGAGAACAACCTTATGGAGTTCTGGGCCCTGACATCCATTGTGGCGCCGGGACTGTTCCCGAGCCCCAAACGGTTCGCGGAGAACTACCAAAAGCCTGTTGAAAAGAACGGTGACTCGGCGCAGCTGGGCAAGCTCCGGCGTCGTGTGCGTCCGCTCATGATGCGCCGCACCAAAGAACAGGTCATCAAGGACCTGCCGCCCAAGCAGGAGCAGATCCTGGAAGTAGTGCTGAACCCGCGCCACCAGAAGGTTTACCAGACGCACCTCCAGCGCGAACGGCAGAAGATCCTGGGACTGATCGACGACGTCAACAAGAACCGCTTCACGATCTTCCAGTCGCTGACGTTACTGCGACAGCTCAGTTTGGATGCCTCGTTGGTGGATTCGTCGCTGTCCGGCGTTCGGTCATCCAAGCTGGACGTGCTATTCGAGCAACTCGAGGACCTCATTTCCGAGGGACACCGGGCACTGATTTTCAGCCAGTTCACGGGGTTCCTGGGCAAGGTGCGGGAGCGTTTGGATGCTGAGGGCGTGGAGTATTGCTACCTCGATGGCAGCACCCGCAACCGCGGCGATGTAGTCAGCGAGTTCAAGAACGGCGCCGCTCCGGTGTTCCTGATCTCGCTGAAGGCCGGTGGCTTCGGTCTCAACCTGACCGAGGCAGATTACGTGTTCCTGCTGGATCCCTGGTGGAACCCGGCGTCTGAAGCCCAGGCCGTGGACCGTACGCACCGTATTGGACAGGCCCGGAACGTGATGGTCTACCGGTTGGTCGCGAAGGACACCATCGAAGAAAAGGTCATGGCGTTAAAGGCCAAGAAGTCACAGCTGTTCGCGGATGTGATGGAAGGCGATGCCTTGGCCGGTGGCTCGTTGACGGCGGATGACCTGGCGGCGCTGTTCGCTGAGTAGTCAATCGTCCAACCGCACCCCACGCAACAACAGCATCGTGCCGCCCACGGCAACCGCGGACGCCATGAACACCCCTGCCGCGCCCAGTCCTACGGCCACAACACCGATTGCGCTGGGCAGGATCACCTGGCCCACCCTGTTACCGGCCAAACGCAAGGCCAGCGCACGCCCGCGTTGACCTTCCGGCGCCTGGGCTGAAAGCCACGACATGGTCAGAGGTTGGCCGATTCCGAGGCCAAGGCCCAGGAAAGCCATGACGATGAACAACAGCCCCACCGGCATCGGGATGGCCGCGAGGGCCAGGGCTACCGTGGACATGGCCAGGCTGAGAACCAGCAGCTTCATCCGGCCCAACTTGCGGGACAGGCTGCCCAGACCCAGCCGGGACACCATGGAGAAGACGGCACGGACGGTCAGCATGAGACCCACGGTCGCCGCGGTCAAGCCACGTTCGGCGCCGAGTGCGGGCAGGTACACCACCGTCAGATCCACCACCGCCAGGACAGTGGCGCTGGTGGCCAAGGCCCGGACGACGCCGGGAGTCCTGAGGAGTGCGGCCGCGCTGCCTGTGCTGCCTCCCGCGGCCTTGGAGAGCGCCTTCCTTGACTCACTTTGGCGGAGATAACAAAGGTTGCCAGGAACAGAACAAGGGTCATCGCCGTCGCGAGCAGGAAGATGGCCTGCGTGTTCGGGCGAACCGAAGCACCGCCCACCACGGAAATGGCCAGCGGCCCAAGTGCCTGCCCCAGGGATGCGGCGAAGGTCAGATACCCGAAAGCAGAGTCCAACCTCGACGACGCCGCATTGTTCGCCACCACCGCTTGCTGCCCCACCACACAAGCCAGCTGGCCCGCGCCAAGAAGCGCCGTCCCGGCCACGAGCGCGGGAACCGATGTACCCCAGAAGAGCAGGAATGCAGAACAACCCAGTACGACGGCGGCCCCAATGGCCATGAGCCGACGCTCACCCAGGCGATCCACCAGTCCACCGATCGGCAGGGCAAGCAGTAAGGGAAACACGGCGTAGCTCGCGGCGAGAAGGCCCAGCGCAAACCCCGGAACATCCAGCTCCAGCGCGCGGTATGTGGTGGCGGGCCGGACCAGAAAAGTGACAGCCTGGATGAGGGCCGAGTGGATCAGGAGTGCGGTGGACGAGCGCCGTCCGAGGTCACCGATCATTCGACAACGAGGCCGGTGTTTGAGATGACTCGCAAAGTCTCATCACGCGCGCCGTTGACGTGATCGAAAGCCACCTTGGCTGCCTTCTCCGCATCCTTGGAAGCGATGGCCTCGACCAAGAGCCGGTGATTGGCGAGTGCTTCCTCACGGCGTTCGGGGGCATTGTTGGTGAAGTACCGATAGCGTTCAACCTGGCTGGCGATCTGCTGATGAAAACGGTGGGCCCACGAGTTTCCAGCGATCCTGGCGATCGCGGCGTGCAGGGCAACGCCGTACTTCATGGCTTCGTCAGCGAACTCCACCATCGCAGCGTTGCGGGCTACGATCCCTTGAAGTTCTTCAAGGTCTGCCGGGGATGCGTTGGCGCACGCTTCCCGAGCCATCAGGGACTCCAAGGCAGCCCGGACGTCATAGAGCTCTGAAATCACCTTCTCGTCCAGCGCCGGCACCATCACTCCGCCGGTGGGTTGCTGCTCGAGCAAGCTCTCTGAAATCAAGCGGCGGATCGCTTCCCTTAGCGGTGTGCGGCTGACCTGCAGCGCTGTGGCCATGGCTGGCTCGTAGATGCGCTCGCCCGGTTTGAGGTCAAGGCTGAGGATCTGGCGCTTCAGCTCGCCGTAAACAAGGTGCGCCCCTGTATTGCGTGGTTGTGGATCTGCCATGCCGTGGCCCCCTTGCGATGGAGTGTACTTGTATACATTTATACATCAGCTCAAGCGGCGAGATTTGGCGGCGGAGTACGAAATGAACACTTACATGTTCTTTACTGTTATTTAACAGCTAAAATAACACTAAGGGACACGGAACTAGGCTTTGGGGGCCCTCTTGCCAGCTTGGCCAGCGCACGGAAGCCAGGTCATGCCCTGGAAATCCTCGGGTCGTCCCCCACGGGAGGACCGCCTGTTCACCGAAGTCGAGGTTTCTCTTCCGCCTAAAATTGCTGGGCTTTGGTTCGAACCTGGGCGGGAAACTGTCGTGGCACTCGAAGAGGCCGCTGTTGCTGTCGCGTCGTTGGACGTGTGGGCCGGTTCGCGCATGGCTGCCATCAGCGCCTTTCTGCTGCGAAGTGAAGCGGTCTCCTCTTCAAAGATCGAGCACGTGGACGCCAATCGCAATGATTACGCCCGCGCCATGATCGGGCTGAAGGCCACTGATCAAGCGAGGTCGATGGTCGCAGCAGCGGAAGCCGTGCAGAGCATGATCAGCGATGCAGAGGATACTGGCGAGGTCCGTTTGGAGGCGCTCCTCAAGGCACATAAGGCCCTGATGAAAGGCGATCCAATGGATGGGCGCAACGCTGGTTCATTCCGGGATGTACAGAACTGGATCGGCGGAAGTGAGTACTCACCTCGAGGAGCAATCCACGTGCCCCCTCCTCCGGCGCTGGTGCCCGACCTCATGGACGACCTGATGGCGTTCTGTGCCCGGAAGGACCTCCCGATCATGGCGCAGGCAGCTATTGCCCACGCCCACTTCGAATCCATCCACCCTTTTACCGACGGTAATGGCCGTATAGGACGAGCTCTGATCGGTTCAATTTCGCGCCGTCGAAGACTGACCAAAAACACGGTCACGCCCATAGCCTCTGCGATGGTGGCGGACGTGGAAACCTACTTCTCCTTGCTCAACAATTACCGCAACGGTGACGTGGACCCGTTCGTCCTTTATCTGGCAAAGTCTGCAATGCGTGCCTCCAAAGCCGCCAATGAATCGGTCACGGCTCTCGATGAGCTCCCGGCTTTGTGGACCGACATACTACGCCCCAGGAAAAACTCAGCGGAAGCGAAGCTCATCCCTTGGTTGCTGGAACAGCCTGTTTTCGAAGCGCACCGGGCAGCATACGTCGCTGGCGTCGAGGAAACGTCCATTTACAAAACCCTGAACCGGATGACTGAAGCCGGCGTATTGACGCAGATCACGCAATCGCAGCGGAACCGCGCTTGGGCAGCTATGGAGGTCTTGGATGAGGTGGACCGTCTCAACCGCCGTTTGGCCGGACAAGACATCTAAGCTTCTCAGCTCCGAACCCAGCGGTACGGGGTCGTCGTCGAAACCTTGACCAAACCCGAGCGCTCCAGAATTGGGCGCGAGAATTCGGTCGAGTCGCTATGGATGAGGGTCTTGCCCAGGTCGAGTGCGGCTTGGGCGCGTCGGGACGTCAACGCCCGGTAAATCCCGCGGCCACGCCATTCCTCGCGCGTCGCTCCTCCCCAAATGCCGGCGAAGCTTGTGCCGGGGACTGGCTCCAGCCGCCCGGCACTGACAATGCGGCCTTCCGCCTCGGCCACCCACAGCTGCATGCCGTCGCCAAGGGAAAGCCGACGCATAAGGGCGTCAGCCATCTCACTTGAGACCGGCTCACCGAAGACCTCGTCCTGCATCATGCTCATCGCCCGCACGTCTAATTCGTCCGTCACCCGCCGCAGCGTCACGCCGTCGGGAAGCGGAACAGTTGTGCTCAAAGCCTTCGCTTCGCCGATCATGATCGATTCGGGATCGTCCTGGATGAAGCCATTTTCCAGCAAAGCCTCGTGCAAACCCGGGGCGTGGTCATGCCCACGGGCTTTCCATCAACGCGGTTGATACCGGGTTCAGCGATGTAGTACTCGATTGTCTCGGCAACCAGCCTGCGAATGCCGTCCCTGTCAGCATCACCAAGGTCCTGGTAAGTGACGAAGCCGCGTCCCTCCATGAAGGTCACCAAACGCAGGGGTCCGTGCCGGGCGACTTTCAGGGCGCTCGGCGTCTCAGCGTCAGCGCGGAGGTTCTCGTCGTACGCAGCGAGAAGGCGTGCTCGATCTTCGGTTTGGCTCATTCCGCGAGCCTACTGCAGATGGCAAAAGCAACCCTCTCTCACACCGCGCCCTTCCCCGCAACCCTCTCTCACTTTCCTCAGAAGAGTGAGAGAACGTTGGGGATCAAGGGACGGGAAGTGATAGAGGGATCCGGTTCAAAGGCTGGGAAGTGATAGAGCGTTTGAGGACACAAAAGGGACCGGTTCATGTGAACCGGTCCCTTTCTTGGTGTTCAGCGAGCGGGCGTCATTAGCCGCGGCAGAGTTCGCCGTACTTCGTGCCGGCTTCCTGGTAGGCGGCGGAGAGCTCGCCCAGCTTCGACTCGTCCGGGGTTTCCTTCGCCTGCTCATCCAGGAACTCCAGGATGGCGGTGACAACCGGCTTCATCTCGGTGGACGCCACCGGCTCGATGGGCCGGATCGCGTTGGCCACACGGTTTGTGGCGGTCTTGCTCGCGTTCTGGGGAATGCCGGCGGCGGCGACACCCACGCGGTCACACGTTTCAGCGGTGGTCAGCTGCGGTGCTGAACAAGCAGAGGCCGAGGCAAGCAGCCCGGCAGCGATCAGGACAGTGGTGAGTTTCTTCATGGTTCCCTCAGTGGTCGACGTCCCTTTGATTGTAATCAGAGCAGGCGCAAGGCCACGCATTAGGTCCGGCTTGCCCGCCGCCGAATCCGCCATCGAATGCGCTAGAGCGCCGGCGTCCGGGGTGGAACCGTGCGACGCGAACCCGTTGCCTCGAAGGCTGCGGCCAGCGTCAGCAACGCCGTGTCGTCATAGGCGCGGCCCGCGAAGGTGAGGCCCACGGGCATGCCGATATCTGCCATGGTCCCCATCGGTACGGTGACGGTGGGGATGCCCAGGTGCCTCGGGACGAGGTTGCCGTTGGCCACCCACACTCCGTTGCGCCAGCCAAGGTCTGCGGAGGCAGGATTGACGTCCATGTCCGCGGGTCCCACGTCGGCCGCCGCCGGGAACAGGACAGCGTCCAATCCGAGCCCGTCCATCCACTCTTCAAGGTCCACGCGCCGTGTCTCCTCGAGCCCGCGCACGCCGCTTTCCAGCTCGGGGATCTCTGTCAATTGTGAGTAGCCGTTCTCGCGGACACGTCCCGGGTACTCTGCAATGTCGTCGTCGAACCCGGCATAGCGGTCCGGCAGGGCGCCGTCAGGGTGCGGGAAGATCCTGGAACCATCCACGTCCGCCAGGTTGCTGAGCGCGGGATCACCGTTGGCCCGCAGGAAGTCGTCCCACGCCCAGGAGGAAAGGTCCACAATTTCGCGCTTCAGGTACTCCGGGGTGACAAGGCCGCGGGTGGCTATGGTGGGTGCGCCGGGGCGGTCGCCTTCATAGTTGGAGACCACCGGGAAGTCCACCAGCACAACCTCGGCACCGGCAGCTTCAAGGTCACGCTTCGCGGCCGCCCAGAGTTCAATCACGGAAGCCCGCGTTTCGATGCGGTGCCCAGTCGGCCCGCCGATCCCCGGCTTGGCGCTGGTTCCGGCCTCCGGGTCCGCGTTGATGTACATGCGCGGCACTCCGAAGCGCTTGCCCCGCAAAGCCAACCTTCCGCCGTCGAACTCTTCCGAGGACAGCGCCACGTAAGACTCCGGCCGCACCTCAGAGGACTTCGGGATCTGAACCCAAGGTTGCGCGCGCCAGAAATCACCGCGGGTCTCCGCGTCGTCGGCAACAATCGCGTCGAGCAGCTCCAGCATGTCAGCCATGGTGCGGGTGTGCGGCACCACGACGTCCATGGTGGGAACCAGCGGCCAGTTGCCGCGCACCGAGATGACGCCTCGCGAGGGCGTGTACGCGCACAAAGCATTGTTCGACGCCGGTGCGCGGCCACTGGACCAGGTCTCCTCGCCGAGGCCGAAGGCTGCGAAACTGGCCGCCGTCGCGGTGCCGGAACCGTTGGAGGAACCGGAACCGAACGCTGCCGTCAGGAAGTCTGCGTTGTAGGGGCTTTCGGCGCGTCCGTACACGCCTCGCTGCATGCCACCGTTGGCCATCGGCGGCATGTTGGTCAGACCGATCAGCACCGCCCCGGCATCGCGGAGTCTCTCGATGGTGAACGCATCGCGCTGCGCCACAAGATGCTCGAAAGCCGGCGAACCAGCCGCGGCTGTGAGGCCCTTGGCCAGATAGCTGTCCTTGGCTGTATAGGGGATGCCGTCCAGAGGGCCCCTTACTGCGCCTTGGGCCCGGCGTTCGTCCGAGGCCCGGGCATCCGCCAAGGCCTCGGGGTTCATGACCACCATCGCGTTGAGCCTGATGCCGCTGCGATCGTAGGCCTCGATGCGGTCAAGGTATGCCTGGGTGAGCTGCTCGCTGGTCACCTCCCCAGCCTCCAAAGCCGTGCGCAATTGCGCGATGGAAGCCTCTACGACGTCGAAACGAGCCATTACGCTGCACCTCCGGCGAACTGTGCTCCGCTGAGACGTGGCTGCTGCTGTGTGATGCAGTGGATGCCGCCGCCGCGGGCCAGGATGGGCCGGGCGTCCACGGTGACTACACGGCGACCAGGGTAGGCCTCGGCCAGGATTTCTGCCGCGAGCGCGTCCGCACGTTCTTCGCCGTAACCACAGGCGATGACGCCGCCGTTGACCACCAGGTGGTTGACGTAGCTCCAATCCACAAAGCCGTCTTCGTCGCGCAGCGTTTCCGGTGCGGGCAGCGGCACAATCTCGAACGGCTTCCCTGCCACATCCGTCTGGGTTTCCAGGAATGCCTGGAGCGCGCGGCTGACTTCGTAGTCCGGGTGCTCCGGGTTGGTCTGGGAGTGCAGCAGGATACGGCCGGGAATTGGGAGGGTGGCCACCATGTCGATATGACCGCGCGTGCCCATGTCCTCATAGTCGCGGGTCAGGCCACGGGGAACCCAAATGACCTTTGTGGCGCCGATGGTGCGGGCGAGTTCAGCCTCAACTGCTGCCTTGTCGGCGTAGGGGTTCCGGCTTGGATCCAACTGGACCGTTTCGGTAACCAGCACGGTGCCTTCACCGTCCACATGGATCGCGCCGCCCTCGTTGACCAGCAGTGAGCTGACCAGTTCGGCGCCCGACTGTTCCGCGACAAAGCGGGCCATTCCGGCGCTCTTCTGCCATTCGGACCACGCGGGCGCACCCCAGCCGTTGAAGATCCAGTCCACTGCGCCAAGCACCCCGGGGCGTTCGTCGTCCAGCACAAAGGTGGGTCCGACGTCGCGCATCCAAAACTCATCCAGAGGCGCCTCGAGCTGTTCGATGCCGCTGCCCAGCATGCGGGAGGCGCGCTCGCGTTCGCTGGGGTCCACCACCATGGTGACCGGCTCGAATTCGGCCACTGCATGGGCGACGGCGGTCCAGGCCGCGTAAGCCTCTTCGGCGGAGGCAGCGTCGTCGCCAAGCGTCAGGCCGGTGCGGGGAAACGCCATCCAGGTGCGCTCATGGGGTGCGGTTTCCGCCGGCATTCTCCAAGCCATGGTGACTCCTTCGTCTTCAATGAAATCTTCTTGTTGATCGCACGATCAACAATGGTGAAAAGGTAATCTAGACTGGTCTTTGATGTCAAGCACTCAACAGAAGCGCGCGGTCCGGAAGTCGCCGGCAGAGCGCGCTGCAGAAATCACCGAAGCCGCTCGCGAGATCGCTCTCGAGTCGGGTCTCACGGCTCTCACGCTGCGCAATGTTGCCGCCCGGGTAGGGGTCGCTTCGGGTCTGGTGGCGCATTATCAGCCCACCATGGACGCGCTCGTTTCAAGCACGTTCGCTACCATCGTGGCCGCGGAAACGCAGGAAGTCGCAGGCTTGTTGAGCCAGTGCCCCGGCCCCTCGGAACGGCTGGGCCTGCTGGTGAAAACCCTCTTGGACAACAGCCGGCTCGACGTTACGGCCATCTGGGTGGAAGCCTGGACGTTGGGACGCCGCAACGAAACCTTGGCCGCCTCAGTCCGCGAGCAAATGGATGCCTGGCAGAAGGTCTTCCAAGGCGTAGTGGAGGACGGCAACGCGACCGGAGCGTTCAACGTTTCCGATGCGGCCGCCGTCGCATGGCAGATCCTCGGCATGGTGGACGGCCTTAACGCGCAGGCGTTGGTCCGCTGGGACGGCGTCAACGATCGCGGTAGCCACCTCACCCGCGCAGTCGAAGGAATGGTGGGCGCCGCGCGCGGATCCCTCGAAACCAGCGCGTAAGCAGGAGCAAGGCCCGCTGCAGGGTGCTGGCCTGCGGGACACGCTGCACCCTGCCCTAGGCTGGGGAGCATGGCGATCATTCACAAGGCAACCCTGTCCCCGTCCAAGCTCGAACTCATCGCTGGCTACCTGCCCACGCAGCCCTGGTTCATCCAGGATGGTGACCCGGAACTCATCGGCGCCTACCGCTTTGACGATCCCGCCGGCCAGGTGGGCCTCGAGACACATCTTGTCACCGCCGGCGAGCGCATCTACCAGGTTCCCCTCAGCTACCGTGGCTACGAACTGGCCGGCGCTGAGGAGTGGCTCATCGGCACCATGGACCATTCCGTCCTCGGCAAGCGCTGGGTGTACGACGCCTGCGCCGATCCCGTTTACGTCAAGGCCCTCGCCACTGCCATCCTCACCGGCCAGAAAGAGGCCGAGCTGATCGTGGACGGCGAGCCGGAGCCCCGGCCCAGCACGGTCACGGTGAAGGGCAGTGGAAAGCTCGACGCCGGCGTCCCCGCCTTGAGTGCCTCGGCGCCGGTATCGGGTACCGGCGTGACCATCATTGATGCGGGCGAGCTGCGGTTGAAGGTCACCCGGGTTCTGGATGTGGCAGCCGATGTTTCGGCCAACACTGCCGCAGCACAAGAGCTTCACGGCGAGCTCACCCTCAATGGTCTGTGGGCAGGGCTGGAGGATTCGGTGGAGCTGGCGTCTGTGGTTCGGGACTGAGAGCACGCCGGGGTACCTGTTGGTAGCAGGGGCTCCGGCGTAGGCTGGCAGGGAGGCTGTCTACAACGTGAGGGTTCACCATGTACAAAGCGCAAACCATCATCCCCGCTGCTCAAGACCTTGCCCGGGAGTGGGTGGGACATGCGGCAGAGGGCTCGTCCTCACAGACGGATGCGGTGGTGAGGTGGGCTTTGGCCCGAATCAATCACGCCGATGTCCCCTCCGTGGTGCATGGCATCATGCTCACGCTGACCGGCAACAAGAAGGCTGCCAAGGAGGCTAAACGCACGGCCGCCAGAGCAGTTAAGAAGGCCACGCAGGCACTCAGCCGGAAGACCACCCAGCGCAGCTCCAGCCGTGCCGTATGGTTTACCGCGCTCGCTGCCGCCCTGATGGGGGCGGGCGCAGTGTTTGCTTGGCGCATGATGGTGCCCCCGGGTGAACCTGAGCCAGTCAAACAGCCCGAGACTCCGGTCCAACCGCCGGTGCCCCCGGTTCCCTAGCCAACACCTTCCCTAGCCAACACCGCCAAGGCGGACGGCCCCGCTAAGGGGCCGGGTCGTCGGCGTTCCGTCGCACCCGTCTCCGTAGCGAGGTACCGGCAAAAAGCCAGTAAGCCCCGGCGCTGGCCAACAGGAAACCCGCCACGCCCAGAACCACCAACTGGGTAATAATCCCGGCGATAACCATCACGAAGCCGGCCAGAACGGCCAGAGTGCCAAGAACCGTGCGCGCCAGAGCACCCCGTGGGCGACCTGACTTCAGCTCAAAGGCGAGGTCGGGATCCGTTGAAGCGAGATCCCGCTCAAGCTCTTCCAAGCTCCTGCGTTCTTCATCCGACAACGACATCGGAATTCCTCACCACACGAGCAGGGCCGCCAACCTCGCGTCGATGCTCAGAACATCAGCACGAGCGCTGCTTGCCGTGCTATGCCTACATTATCTGCCCCTTCCGGCGTTCTAGCCACAGGCAAGAATGACGGAGAACAGTTGGCGAGGAAGCAGACGGAATCGCCGCTTACCAAGGGTCCTAAGCATGCTTACGATGGAAGGGCAGGGTTTTATCGCACCACGAGCACGGACTACCCAACGCCGATTGGAAAGTTGAATCCCATGGCAAAACGAATGGCCAAGAAGGCAGACCAGCCCACGTCGCAACTCGCGGCGGGTGCACCCAGGCGGCGTGGACCGGGCCGGGCCATCTGGCTTATTGCCATGGGCCTTGTAGCTGGGGTGGCAGGCGGAGCCTTTGCCTTCCGCATGCTGGTGCCACCGGGAGAGCCTGAACCCGTCCGGAACCGTCATCACGAGCCAAAGGGAGCCTCACGGCTGGGAGCGTCGCCGTCCGACGCTTCACAACCTCATGTGGCACAGCCAGCGGAAATCCTGGTCCCTGAAGAACCAGTGGAAATCTCCACGAGGATGCGTCCGGGCGAATGGACTGAGGAGTCCTTGCTGGAACACGTCGAGGATTACAAGCAGCAGATCCGGGAAATGGGCGCGAAAGAAGCGCAGATCGTGGTCAGTATGGAGCGGACCGAAGAGGGCGCCGCCCGGGTGCAGGTCAGCTGGGACAGGACCCTGCCGTAGAGCCTGAGCTAAAGGTTCTCGCCTTGGCGCGGTCTCCACACCACAACAGCTTGAGACCGTGCCCGGGGCCGCTGCCCGCGGGCCAGGCTAACGACGTCACCAGCCGCTCCGGCCGCGAAGATACGTGCGTCCACGGGTGAGCGGCGGCGAGACAACTCTTCTGTCAGCTCAGCTACCCGATACTGCAGTGCAGCAACCTGGTTTTCAAGGTCGAGGATACGTTTGATGCCCTCAAGAGAGACGCCGGACTGCGAGAGGCGCTGGACCTCCCGCAGTTTGTTGACGTCGTTCTGTGAATAGCGGCGGGACTTGCCGGGGGCGCGGCTAGGCGAGACGATGCCCAGACGGTCGTATTGGCGCAACGTCTGCGGATGCATATCAGCAAGCTCCGCAGCGACGGAGATGACAAAGATCGGCTGGTTGACGTCGATGCCCATGACCGTCTCCTTACAACCGGGCCTTCGCGGCCAGGTCGTGACGCGGGTTGGCGTCCGTGGTGGCGGCAGCGAACGCCTTCACGGCTTCCTCCGCTTCCTTGTTCAAGTTCTGGGGAACCGCGACGTCGATAGTCACCAGCAGGTCGCCGGTCGCCTTGGACGTCTTCACGCCTCGGCCCTTGACCCGGAGCGTACGGCCCGATGGTGTCCCGGCAGGGACACGCACCTTGACGGTATCGCCGTCGAGCGTTGGCACCTCAATAGTGGCGCCGAGCGCCGCCTCAGCGAAGGTGACAGGCACGTGGATGCGGATGTTGTCGCTGTCGCGGTGGAAGAACTCGTGCGGCTTTACACTCACCGTGATGATGAGGTCGCCATTGCCCGCCGGACCAACGTTGCCCTTGCCGCGCTGACGGACTTTCTGCCCGTCCTTGATGCCGGCGGGAATCTTGACGTCGATCACGTTGCCGTTGCTCTCACGCAGGCTCACCGTGGTGCCTTTGATGGAGCCGGCAAATGAGATAGATGTGGTGGCCGTCCGGTCCGCACCCTTCTGTGGGGCCCTCTGGAAACCTGTCTGGCCAGCGCCGCCGAAGCCACCCCCAAACAGGTCAGCGAACTCTGGAGGGATGCCGCCGCCTGCAGGTTGACGAGCACCCGGCCCGCCGCCGAACAAGCCGCCGAACAGATCCTCGAACCCGCCGTTGGCCCCGGCACCACCGCGCCCAGCACCGGCACCCGGAGCAAAGCGGGCACCACCCATGGCGCGAATGGCGTCGTACTGCTGCCGGTCCTCAGGATTGGACAACACCGAGTAAGCCTCGGAAATGTCCTTGAACTTCTTCTCCGCAGCAGCATCGCCCGAGTTCGTATCAGGGTGATGCTCCCGGGCTAGCTTGCGGTAAGCCTTCTTAATATCCGCGTCGGACGCGTCCTTGGCGATACCAAGGATCGCGTAAAAATCCTTTTCAACCCAGTCCTGGCTGGCCAAGAGCGTTTCCTTTCGTTTGGGAACGAGATGGCAGTTCGCGCCGATGTTTCAGTCAATCATTGGTGCGAACTGCCATCTCGATGAGTTACTAGGCCGGGACAGCCACGATGACCTGGGCCGCACGCAGGACCCGCTCACCTGAGCGGTATCCGGAGCGCAGCACCTGGCTGACCGTGTCAACCTCGATGTCTTCGCCGGGCTGCTGGATGAGTGCTTCGTGGATGGTGGGGTCGAATTCGACGCCCGTGTCCGCGATGCGTTCCAGTCCGTACGTCTTCAGCGCGTTCTCCAGCTTGGTGGCGATGGCGGCGAAGGGGCCGTCTTCGAGGTCACCGTGCTGGCGGGCGGCGTCGACGTCGTCCAGCACCGGGAGCAGGGAGTTGAGGACGCCGATGACGGCCATCTCTCCTGCTACGGCGCGGTCGCGTTCGACGCGCTTGCGGTAGTTGACGTACTCAGCCTGAAGGCGAAGGAGGTCGTTGCGGAGCTCCGCTGCCTGGGCTTCAGCCGCGGCACCGGATGCTACCGATTCCTCGGCCGGCACCTCAACCCCGTTGAGGATTTCCTCAGCTTGGGAGAGGGCGTCGCCGTCCGTGGGAGCGGCGTTGCCTTCGGTGGGAGCTGCAGCTTCGCCTTCGGGGTGACGGGCTGCCCCGGTCTCCGGGTCAACCTTGCGGTTGTCCCGGATGACCGGCTTGCGCGGCTCGTTGCCTTCTGAGTGCTCTGCTTCGTTGCCGTGGTGAGGCATGGCTACTTCTTCGCTTCGTCTTCGTCGATGATTTCGGCGTCCACGATGTCCTCGTCAGCAGCCTTGTCACCGGCGGGAGCGCCTTCTGCACCGGCACCCGGAGCGTCAGCTGCGGCGGCCTGCGAGTAGATGGCTTCGCCGAGCTTGGTCTGGGAAGCCTGGAGCTTCTCGAACGCAGTCTTTACGGCGGCGTCATCGGTGCCTTCCAGCGCGGACTTGAGGGCGTCGACGTCGGCCTTGACCTCGGTCTTGACTTCCTCGGGCAGCTTGTCGTCGTTGTCGGCGATGAGCTTGTCCACGGAGTAGGCGAGCTGCTCTGCGGAGTTACGGGTGTCCGTCGCTTCGCGGCGGGCCTTGTCCTCAGCGGCGTGTTCTTCGGCTTCACGGACCATGCGGTCGATGTCGTCCTTGGAGAGCGCCGTGCCACCGGTGATGGTCATGGACTGTTCCTTGCCGGTGCCCTTGTCCTTTGCGGACACGTGGACGATGCCGTTGGCGTCGATGTCGAAGGTGACCTCGACCTGCGGAACACCGCGCGGTGCCGGAGCGATGCCGGTCAGTTCGAACGTGCCCAGCGGCTTGTTGTCGCGGGTGAATTCACGCTCGCCCTGGAAGACCTGGATGGCCACGGACGGCTGGTTGTCGTCAGCGGTGGTGAAGGTCTCGGAACGCTTGGTGGGGATAGCGGTGTTGCGCTCGATGAGGTGCGTCATGACGCCACCCTTGGTTTCGATGCCGAGGGACAGCGGGGTGACGTCGATGAGGAGGACGTCCTTGCGCTCGCCCTTCAGGACACCGGCCTGGAGTGCTGCACCAACGGCCACAACTTCGTCCGGGTTGACGCCCTTGTTGGGCTCCTTGCCGCCAGCGAGTTCCTTGACGAGCTCGGAGACAGCGGGCATACGGGTGGAGCCACCGACGAGCACGATGTGGTCGATGTCGGAAACCTTGATGCCGGCTTCTGCGATGACGTCCTGGAACGGCTTCTTGGTGCGGTCCAGCAGGTCCTTGGTGAGGTCCTGGAACTTGGCACGGGTCAGCTGCTCGTCCAGGTGGACCGGGCCGTCGGGGGTGACGGACAGGTACTGGAGGGAGATGTTGGTGCTGGTGGAGGAGGACAGTTCCTTCTTGGCCTGCTCTGCAGCTTCACGGAGACGCTGGAGGGCGATCTTGTCCTTGGAGAGGTCGATGCCCTTGACCTTGAGCTGGCTCAGGAGCCATTCGACGACGCGGTTGTCCCAGTCGTCGCCACCGAGGCGGTTGTCACCGGCGGTTGCGCGGACCTGGATGGTGGAGAAGTTGTCTTCGTCCTTGCCAACCTCGAGGAGGGAGACGTCGAAGGTACCGCCACCGAGGTCGAAGACCAGGATGAGTTCGTCTTCCTTGCCCTTGTCCAGGCCGTATGCCAGTGCAGCCGCCGTGGGCTCGTTGACAATGCGGAGGACGTTGAGGCCCGCGATTTCGCCGGCTTCCTTGGTGGACTGGCGCTCGGCGTCGTTGAAGTAGGCCGGAACGGTGATCACTGCGTCGGTGACCTTTTCGCCCAAGTAGCTCTCGGCGTCGTTCTTGAGCTTCATGAGGATACGCGCGGAGATTTCCTGCGGCGTGTACTTCTTGTCATCGACGGCGACGCTCCAGTCGGTGCCCATGTGGCGCTTGACGGAAGCGATGGTGCGGTCGATGTTATTGACGGCCTGGCGCTTGGCGATTTCGCCCACCAGGACTTCGCCGGACTTGGAGAACGCAACGACGGACGGCGTAGTGCGGCCGCCTTCTGCGTTGGCGATAACGGTGGGCTCGCCACCTTCGAGAACAGAGACCACGGAGTTTGTGGTTCCGAGGTCGATACCTACTGCACGTGACATATCTTGTTTCCTTTCAATGGCCGATGTTGGAGATTGCACTCGACAGCGGTCCGCTGGGCGGTTTTACTGCCGGGAGCCCACTCAACAATCGGCTAGTTGAGCGTTCTGCACTCAACTGTACTCAGGCTCAGATTTAAGTCAATCCAAACTTGAGTGAAGTACGCTCAACTTTGCCATTTGCCGGCTGAAACATGCCGGAATCACGCGGCTCAGGGACTGGTTTCGCCCACGGTGAACTGGCAGACTGACGCGATGGAGTTCACTGGATACCTGCCGCCGGACGAGTTCTGGGCGATGAATGACCGGATGGATCAGGAGGTCCGGGACAGTGCGCACCTGTTCCCGCTGTTCTCCATTGAGGACTGGGACGTCCCCCACATGCTGGGATCCTGGCAACTGGACGGCAGCGAGGGTGGAGTGGTGCATGGCGGCGCTTTTTCGCCGACGGGGCCGCTGGTGGAAGTGATCACCACAACCCAGGATCCGGTCGCTACGCGGCGAAGCCCAATGACGCGCAAAGGGATTGGCGTCACTCAGACCGGGCAGCGACTCCCATATCCGGGTGGCCCGGGCGAATTTGAGTGGCGTCAGGGGTTTGGGTGGCCTCCAGCGGCTCCGGCTTGTACACCCAGGCCACCAGCACCACCGAGATGATCATCAGCAGGAACCACGCCAAAAGCTTGTCGATGGAGACCGCCTGCCAGCCCTCCAGCTGATTCGGGTACAGCCAAGCACGCGACCACGTACCGATGTTCTCGGCGAACCAGATGAACAGCGCCACCAGCAGGAACGACACCAGGATTGGCATGCGGAAGCGACGCCGGAACACCCTGAAGTGCATGACGCACCGTCCGTAGACAATTACGACGGCGGCGAGCAGCACCCAGCGCGCGTCGAAGATGTAGTGGTGTGCGAAGAAGTTGACGTAGATCGCGCCAGCAACGACGGCCGTGATCCAGCGCCGGGGGTATCGATCGAAGCGGAGGTCGAACAGCCGGAAAACGCGGACCATATAGGAACCCACAGCGGCGTACATGAAGCCGCTGAACAACGGCACGGCCCCGATCCGCAGGACGCCTTCCGCCTCATAGGCCCAGGAACCGACGTCCGTCTTGAACAACTCCATCGCCGTCCCCACCACATGGAACAGCAGGATCACCCGCAGCTCGCGGAGCGTCTCCAGCTTGAAGCTGATCATCAGCACTTGAATAACGACGGCCGCGATGGTCAGGAAGTCGTTCCGGGCGAGGCCGGCGTTATCCGGATACCAAAGACGGGCCGCGATGATCACTGCGAGCAACGCAGCCCCGAACACACAAGCCCATGCCTGCTTCAGCCCAAAGACTACGAACTCCGTGAGCCGCCCGCGCATGCGGCCGACGCGGGGGCGGTCTAAATATCGGTGGGCGGCGTCATCAATGGACTGCTCAACCGAGGTGAAGTTACGCATTATGGTGCGTCTCACTTGGCTTGAGTTGGCCCAAGTAATAATCCCTCGGCCAGTGGCGGATCCGCTGCGGCAGTCGCGGGTAGACGCGTCCCACCAAGCGCATGGTGCGCTCGAAGCGCCGTGCATGGCCGGGACCCCAGTTGAATCCAAAACCCTCACGAACGCGCTCAGGCAACAAGCCCGCCGTGAGGAAGCGCGCCAGCGGCATGGCCAAGCGCATCATGGCCGGTCCCGCGGCCGGGTAGAGCAGGTCCCGGGCGATTTTGCGGGCCTTGTCGTCGGGCTGCAACGCTGCCACATGCGCGTCCCAATACGTGGCAAAGGCGGCACGATCAGCGGGCCACTTGTCCGGCGGAAGCTGCAGGGCCGTACCGATCCGCGCATAGTCGGCGTACATGCGGTCGGCGGTTTCGTCGTCGAGCGGTCCGTGAACCTGCTGGTAGACGGTGACTGCCGTGTCGTAAAGGGTGGCGACAACCCAAAGCTGGGAATCAGCGTCGAAGGCGTTGTAACCGGCTGAAGCCTCGTCGGCGTTCCGGCGAACCGGCGCGTGGGCACGATTGACGGCGCGGCGCACCGCAGCGACCTGTTCTTCGGTGCCGTAAACCACGGCGTAAACATAGGTCAGCGTGGCCCGGAGCCTGTCCTGCGGCCGGTGGGCAAAGTCGCTGTGGTCCGCGACTCCGTGGCCAACCCGGGGGTCGGCAATCTGAAGGAGGATCGCGCGGCCCGCACCGGCGAGAAGGACGCCCTCCGCACCAATGTCTGCAAGTCCTCGAGCCATCTGAATACTGTAGCGCCCTAGCCTTGGAGCCCCATGACACCCTGAAGGACGCTCAGCTGATGCTCGAACAGCTCCTCCCGGGCTTTGAAAGTCTCTGGGCCATACTGCCCAAACACCTCAAAACTGACCGCTCCGAATATGGACGTCCACACCAGTACGCCCCGCGCCACTGAGGTCTCCGGCACAGCGAGATTCAGTTCGGTTCGGATGCTCGCCAGGTCCTTTGCCAAGACGGGCGGAATCACGACGCCGGGAGTCGCCTCGGCGTCCAGGGCACCTGCGCGGTAGGCGGCATCGAAGATGCTCACCAGACGGTAGATGACCCGGGTTCCTGGGACGGTTGTGCGCTCGCCCGGGGCCTGATACCCGGGCACGGGGCTGCCGAAGAGCAGCGCGTAGCTTGCGGGTTCGCGGATGGCCCACGCCCGGACTGCCTTTGCGAGCGCTTTGAACCGTGAGGCGAAGTCATTCTCCGGCAGGGCGTCCACTGCTGCGTCGACTTCGTCGCCCAGCTCGTTGTAGCCGTCGATCAGCAGGAGCGTGAGGAGTTCGTCGCGATTTTCCACATACCGGTAGACCGCCGAGGAAACCACACCCAAGTCCCTTGCCACGGCGCGCAGGGAAAGGGCTGCCGCGCCATGGACAGCCAAGTGCTCGCGGCCCAGTCGAACGATGTCCGCGATGGTCTGCGTACGGGCTCGCTCACGGGGAGTCGGGGGCTTGGCCTTCGGCGATTCAGCGGTCGTCATACCCCCAAGCCTGCCATAAGAGAGAGCGCTGTCAACAAATGAGAGCAGTGCTCTTGACTTTCAACGAACACCAAGTCATCCTGAAATAAGAGAGCAGTGCTCTCGTATTCACATAAGACCTCCAGACCCAGAGGAAGGCCCACCATGTACGTCGTCACAGGAGCAGGACCGGTTGGTTACACGATCGCCGAACAGCTCGCGGAGCAAGGGCACGAGGTTCGCATCCTCACTCGCTCCGGCAGCGGCCCGGAGCATCCCTTGGTGGAGCGGAGGAGGGTGGACGCCTCCGATCCCGCACAGGTCACCCACGCACTCACCGGAGCTACCGCAGTTTTCCACTGCATCCACGGCTCCGCATATCGGGCATCAGCGTGGGCCGCCGAACTCCCCCGGGCCGAGCATGTGGTGATGGATGCAGCGGCAGCCGCGGGCGCCGTCGTCGTATTTCCGGAAAGCCTGTACTCGTACAGCGAGCCGGAAGGGGTTATGACGGAATCGAGTCCGCGCGAGGCGTCAGGCGGCAAGCGTGGGGTCCGGACGCAGTTGTTGAAGGCGCGACAAGCGCACGCGGCAGACACCGTGAGCGTTGTGGCCGGCGACTTCTTTGGGCCGCGCGTCAAGATGGCGCATGCAGGCGAGCGCATGGTGGCTCCGCTGTTGGCAGGCAAGCGGCTGCAGGTCATCGGGAGTACACACCAGCCGCACTCCTTTACTTACGTCCCGGATCTGGCCGCGGCCATGATTGCTGCGGCGCGGATGCCCGAACTACGGAACAGTGTGCTGCACGCCCCCACCGGCCCGGCCGTGACGCAAGCGGAAATAGCCGCAATCCATGCGGAGGCTGCCGGCGTTGCTTCACCGAAGGTGAGCGCCGTGCCCGGTTGGGTACTGCGGGTAGCCGGCATCTTCTCGACTGACATGCGCGAGCTGGCTGAGATGCTGTACCAGTTCGAGCGCCCCTTTGTGATGGACTCCTCCGAAAGCCAGCGGCTGCTGGGGCTTGAACCCACTCCCCTGCCGGAAGCAGCAGCGGCCACGGTTGCGTGGTGGCGGGGCGCTGCCCGGCAACCTCAGTGAGCGCGCCGGGTAGCGGCAATCAGAGGCCGTCGTTGTAGTTCCAGTGCTCCTGCCAGCGCCAATCGATCGGTTCGCTGAGACGCTGATCGCGGATATCGGTGGATAGGCGCATGGTGCCAAGGTGGTCTCTGTTGTCCAAAGCGGCATGAACAATATGTGCTGAGTGGACTACGACGTCGCCAACCTCGTAGTCGGTCACCAGCCATCTATTGGTCCTGCCACCCTGTTGGCGGTGGCGCGTCCAGGAATGTAGTCACCACATCCAAGACCAGGCTTGTCCTCGCCAGTCCGAAGAAGTGCGTCGTACCGGGGAACACAGCAAGTTGGGAGGCTGGCACGCCCTCGAAATCGCCGTTCACGTCTCCCCCGCACAACTGCAGGAACCGAACTGCGTGCTCAAGCTTCACCATGTCGCAGTCGCCCACAGTGATCAAGGTCGGTGCCTCGATGCCGCGGATCTCGTCGTCCGTCCACCCCTGTGAGCCGGCATCGTAGCCGCCGAGCTTGGTCAAGAGTCCTTGCAGATGCTCGCGGTCCGGGTGCGGAGAGACCTCCAGATACCGCTGTTCCATAGGAGTACCGGCGATCATGTCAACGGTCAATTCTGTTACAGCCTCCGCGTTTCCTCCCCGATCGCCGTCGGGGTTGAAGGAGACCGAAGAGACGATGAGCTTACGGATGAGTTCGGGGTGCTTTACCGCAAGGTGCAGTGCCACGGCCCCGCCGACGCTGAAGCCGAAGACATCAACCTCGCCGACGTTCAGATCTTCCAGAAGGCCAAGGACGTCCGAGGCCAAATCAGCGGTGTTCAGTGGACGGTCAATGTCGTTGGTTCTGCCGTGACCCTGGAAGTCCGTGGCGATAATCCTCCGTTCGTCCGAGAGACCTGGTATGAGTGCACCGAACTGCTGCTCGATGTCGAACAGCCCGCCGTGCAAGAGCAGCAACGGCGTGCCACCGGAACCGTGCAGTTCGTAGTACATCTGAAGTCCGTTGACGGATGCATAACCGGTTTCGGGTGCTGGCCTCTGCTGCTCCATACGGTTGTCCTCCGCGATCCTGTGTTCGCTCTTCGTTGCGCGTCATCCTAGCCCGGCGGCGGAGCTCGCGGGAGGGTCGCGTGGTGGGCTCAATGGGGCTAATCTGGCGCCCATGGCCAAGGCAACTTCGCCCCTGCGTGCATGGAACCGACCCTCGCCGAGACCTACGGCGAGCAATACCTCAACTACCGGCGCAACGTCCCGGGATGGTGGCCGCGGATCACGCCGTGGCGGGAGTGACCGAAACTGTTGCCGTACCGCCTAAGTGGGCTCGGCCTGTCCCTCGTCAGGCTCTGCCCATTCGAGGGCAGCGACAAGGTGGCTTTCGTTGGGCAGGGCTTGCTGTTCGGAGGCGGGGAGCTTGTCGTACGTATAGGCGGCGACTGCCATGGGTGAGGTTGACCGCCCGAGGCTGTACCTGACGCTGCGGTCGTTCTTGGTGCCGCAGATCAGGATGCCAATCGTTTCATTGTGATGTTCACGGCGAAGCATGTCATCGACAAGGGCGACGTAGAAGTTCAGTTTGCCGGCATACTCGGGCTGGAACTTTCCCGTCTTTAGCTCGATAACCACATACCGGTTCTGGTCCATATGGAAGAACAGCATGTCGATGTAGTAGTCGTCACCATCCACATCGAAGTGGACCTGCCGGCCAACGAACGAGAATCCCGGCCCGAGTTCCCTCAGGGTTTCGGCGATTCGGTTGGTCAGGGCCAGTTCCAGGTCCCGTTCGGCAACTTCCCCCGACAAGCCAAGAAATTCGAAATTGTAGGGGTCCTTGGCGACCTGCTGAGCCAGCTCGGAATCCTGTCCAACAAGCCGTTGGACAAAGTTGGACGGCGCCGCGCCGGTCCTTTCCAGGGTCTGGTTCATGATCATGTTCAGCAATACGTTGCGGGACCATCCGTACTCAACTGCGGCGCCAGCGTACCAATCTCTATGCTCTCGAGTGTTTGCCTTGTCCAAAAGAACGGTCACATGACCCCACGGCAATTGTGCAACGGCTTGTTGCACAATTGGGTCCGGCCATGCGGAGGCAAAGGCCCGCATGTAGAAGAGGTTCCGTCGAGAGAGGCCCTTCATCTCCGGGAACTCTGCACGGAGGTCCTCGGCCAGGCGTCCCATGACCCCGCTCCCCCATTGCTCCACCTGCTGGCGCTCCAGCACTGTCTTACCGATCGACCAATACAACTCGATCAACTGTGTGTTGACGGTTCTAAGGGCGGTCTGACGCGCGTGGCGCACCCGTTCCTTGAGCGCGTCCAAGAGATCTTTGTAATCTGCGGGTAAGGCCAGGGCACGCGCATCAGTCATGCACACAAACCTATTGACTGCCACTGACATCTCACAGAGCAAACCCCCTACTCCTCGTCCTCCCCTATCACCGTGGACTCCCGGATGATCAGCTGGGGCGCCAGGCTCACGCGGCGGAGTGCGGGCGACGCGGCGGAGCCAGTTTTCCCGGCAAGCCGTTCCATGCACATGGCGACGGCGGCATGGCCTACGTCCCGCTTCGGCGGCGTGATGGAGGTCAGGGGTACAGGAGTAAGATCCGCCACCTCGTCGTCGTAGGCGGCGATGGCCAGGTCCTCCGGGACGTCGACGCCGGACTCCTCGGCGAGGTTGATCAGGGTGATGCCTTGCGCCGGCAATTTTTGAGGAACTTCGCGAACTCCTTTCGGTTATTGCCGGCGCCCACCACTGAACGAACGTATTCCAAGATGGACGCATCAGTTTCGAGATGGACCTGGCGCGGGTCTACGCCGCGAGCTACGTCCCGGCCGAAACACTCGAAGTCGCCCGCATGGACGGCACCGGGCCGGCTACATCACCATCGCGCTTTTCCAGTTTGTAGGTGTTTGGAACAACTTCATGCTCCCGTTGGTTAGGCTCCAGGACCAGCAACTCCTGCCAGTCAGCTGCTCACACCACACTTGGCAGGTTCGCTGGGCCTGGAACTGGAGCGCATGGCCGTGAGCACCATCGAGGAAGCCCACCGTCTTTCCCGCGGCGAATCACTCCTCCACAGGCTTCACGCGCAGGACCTCGCCTTCACGGCATAAAACCGACGACGGCGACATAACGCGCCGCTGCTGGCATACTCAATCCCATCGCTCCACCGGCTCAACAACGGGGGCATGAGTGCCAAACGAGAAGGATCTATCCGGGACAGCCGTCAGGCTCGTAGGGTCTTCGGCGCAGGGATTGAGCACTGCCGAGGTTGCTGAGAGGGTGGCCGCGGGGCAAACAAACGCCTTTGTGCAGGACACCAGCCGCAGCGTGTGGAGCATCGTCCGCGCCAATGTGCTCACCCTGTTCAACGGCATCATCCTGGCCTGCTTCATTGTTCTGTTCGCTATCGGCCGCTGGCAGGACGCGTTGTTTGGCTTCAGTGCCGTCGCCAACGCGGTGATCGGCAGCGTCCAGGAGTACCGGGCAAAGCGGGCGTTGGACCGTCTGGCGCTCCTGAACGCCCCGCACGCCCGGGTGATGCGCGAAGGTTCAGAAGCAGAAATCGCCTTGGATGACGTGGTGCTGGACGACACCCTTGTCCTGAGGGCCGGCGATCAGGTGCCCGCTGACGGGGTGGTGACCGGCTCCCGCGGACTCCAAGTGGATGAATCCATGCTGACCGGCGAATCCGATGCCGTTGAAAAGGAAGATGGCGACCGCGTGTTGTCCGGCTCCGTGGTGGTTGCCGGCGAAGGCTCAGCGGTGGTGGATCGGGTGGGGGCCGATTCCTTTGCCAACTCACTCGCTGCGGAAGCCAAACGATTCTCGCTGGTGGCGTCAGAACTCCGCTCCTCGATTGACCGCGTCCTCAAATGGGTGACCTGGTTCGTGGGTCCCGTGGCGTTGTTGGTTCTCAATGCCCAGATGCTTGCCCAGGGCGGTTGGGCCGAAGCCTCGGCGAGTGGAGCGTGGCGGGACGCAGCGACGGCGACCATCGCCGCCGTCGTCGCCATGGTCCCCCTGGGGCTGGTGCTGATGACCAGCATTACCTTCGCCGTAGGAGCGGTGAAGCTCGCCCGGCAACAGGTCCTGGTGCAGGAGCTACCTGCCGTGGAGGGGCTGGCCCGTGTGGACATCATCTGCCTCGACAAGACCGGCACCCTCACCCAAGGCGACATCGTATTCGACGCCGCGCATCCGCTGACCGCCCGTCCCGGTTGGGAGTCCGTTCTTTCCTGGTACGGCGTGCAGAAAGATGCCAACGCAACGGCCCGCAGCCTCGCCGGACACTTCAATGAGACGCCCGGCCTCCCTCTTGATCGCGTGCCCTTCTCGTCCGCCCGCAAGTGGAGCGCGGTGATTTTCGACGACGGGATGTGGATTCTCGGCGGGCCTGAAATGGTGTTCCCCGCTCGCGACTCCGGCGATCCGTTGCTCCAGCAACTCGCCACCCAAGCCGTCGAGCTGGCAGCCACCGGCCGGCGCACGCTGGTCCTTGCCCACGGCACACCCACTGACGACGAGACTGTTCCGGGAGATGCTGTCCCCGTGGTGCTCCTGACGTTCCGCGAGAACATCCGTCCTGACGCCGCGGAGACGCTCACCTACTTCGCAGCACAGGACGTGGATGTCCGGATCATTTCCGGTGATAACCCACAAACGGTCGCCGCAATCGCTCGGGAAGTTGGCCTGGATGCACCCCACGGCTTCGATGCCCGCGAGTTGCCGAATGAAGACCACGAACTCTTGGAAGTCATCAACAACAACGTGGTCTTCGGCCGTGTGACTCCTGACCAGAAGAAGCGGATCGTCGTGGCACTAAAGGCTGCCGGCCGCACAGTCGCCATGACCGGCGACGGCGTTAACGATGCCTTGGCCATCAAGGAAGCCGACATCGGCGTGGCAATGAATTCGGGCGCGGCCGCTACGAAAGCAGTTGCCCGCCTGGTGCTCCTGGACGGCAAGTTCTCCCACCTGCCCAGCGTGGTTGCCGAAGGCCGCCAGGTCATTGCCAACATCGAGCGCGTCTCCATGCTGTTCCTCACGAAGACCGCCTACGCCACCTTCCTTGCCATCGCGTTCGGCATCCTCCTGCTGCCTTTCCCGTTCCTTCCACGGCAACTCTCGGTTACCGATGGCCTGACTATCGGCATTCCCGCGTTCTTCCTGGCCCTGCTTCCCAACGCCCAGCGCTACATCCCGGGTTTCCTGCGGCGGTCGCTCACGTTCGCCGTGCCAGCAGGCGTATCCGTGACGTTGGGGCTTGCCTCCTACGCCCGTCTTGCCGCGAACCTGCAGATTCCGGAAGCCGAGATCCGGACCGGGTCCACCCTCATCCTGACGATCATTGGCATCTGGATCCTCGTGGTGCTCTCACGCCCGGTCACCCGTTTCAAGGGCTTGGTCATCGGGGCGATGATGATTGGGCTCGTACTGGTGTACTCCGTGCCGATCGCCCGCGACTTCCTACAGTTCACCGATCCGACGCTCCCCACGGCGCTGCTGGTCTTGGTAACGTCCGTGGCGTGCATCGCGCTGATCGAGATCGTCCGCTTCGTGCACCGCCGGGTGGCGTACCGGGACGCCCAGGAGGCGCTGCATCACCGGGTTTCAAAATAGCGGCGCCCACGTCCCACCCACAGCGGCACCACCACGGCAACCGTGGCGATGGACTGGGAAATCACAGCCGACCAATCACCGTCAGCGGCAATGATGAGGTCCAGCACGGCAAAGGCCAAACCGAGCAGCATCACCGCTGTAGCACCACGACGGGCAGCTTCACTCCCCCGAGCTACCCCGGAGGCCAGTCCGATCACCAACAAGCCGAACAGGATCATGCCTGCACCGAGCAAAGTGATGGGCAGGGCAATGCCGCCGGACTGGGCCTCCGGGGTGTAGCGCAGGAAAATCGTCAGGATCCCAAGAATGATCTGGGCGATGCCACCGATGTACATCAGCACCACCGAGAACGTCACCACTCCGGGCCGTTTAAGGCTCTCCCCCGTCGTCATGAACTGAGCATAGACGAGCCAGCCCACCCGGCAAGTACAGCGGTGGGCGGCATGGAGATGAATAGGATGGTTCATTGGCAGCAATGCCGCCCACAATGAACCGATACCCCTGGGGGACGTCTTGGACAAGCTGCTGGAAATGCCGTTGTCGGACTGGTTCTCGTTCATTCCAGGCATCATTGCCGTCTGGGCGTTGGGCGCCGCATGGCGCGCGAAACCGGAACGCCTGATGAAGAGGGCCAGAATCCGCACCATGCAGAGCCTCGGAATCACTCCTCGCGACAGCAAGCTCAGGGTGAAAAGCATCGCTGAAAATGGGCCTGCCTCCGCTGCCGACGAATTGAACTGGCTTGCCACGGTTTACCGCGGCAATCCTGTTTCAGCTGCAATGACCTGCGGAATCGGGAATCCGATGCCGCTGACTTTCTCCGCATCCACAGTGGCGTTGGCTGGACTCTCCAAGGCCTACTCCCTGTACGCAGCGGAACTGCGGAAGGGTTCATTCCTGGGCACCGCCTCGGCTCCCCTCATTACCAATGAAGCACAGACCGCCATTGACACGTCCGCGGCGCTGGCATCTGCTGCGTCCGGTGGAGGCGCGGAAGTCTCCTGCCGGTGCTGGGCTGTGCACCTGAAGCTTCCCGATGAACGGACGTTTGACCTTTGGCAACTTCCCGATTTCGAATCGGGCACACTCGCCTACGACCTTTTCGTCAGCTACAGGCGCCACAGGTTGGCGCCTGACTTCCACGAGCTGGATGCCCGAGTAAGCCCCGTGGCCATCGAAGCCGAGGACCTGGAAACGGAACTGCTGCCAACCACTGCCGCCGAATCCGGAATCCTTCGGGACAAGTTCCAGAACCTGCGTACCTTTGACAGCGTCCTCCCACGGCTCATCGATTGGCGCGCCGAGCGGGACAACGGGAACGGTCGCATGAGGTTGCACCTCGCCATGGCAGAAACCACCTATGCGGCAGTTCTGACCGATCACTATCCGGCGACCTTCAGAAAACCCGGGGAGGCCGCTGGCATGCAGTCCCGGGTCGCAGCCGGAGAGAATGCGAAACTTCTCACGCTGTCTACCGTGATCATCACCGCAGACAACAAGATGCTCTTTGCAGGGCGGTCAAAACACGCTGGATCCCACGCCGAGCTCTTTGGCCCGGCAGTGAACGGCAATCTTGAACTCCGGCCCAGGGATGGCATCCTCGCTGACAGCGATCACCGGGGCATACCCGACCCCAGGCGCGCGTTGGCCCGCGAAGCCCGGGAGGAGTTGGGGCTGCACTTGGATCCTGAACACATCCGTGCCCTGGGCCTGGCCAAATTCACGGTGGACAAGGAACGCGGAACCCATGTGCTGTTGTCTACCAGCAACGTGGCCCAAACAGCCAACGAGGTCGCCGAAGGCGTCCGCTTTGCCGATCCATTGGAGGGTCGTTGGGAAGTAGGCAGTGAAATGCTGGCGGTTCCCCTTCCCCTTCCGAACAGTGACATCGACGGGCTTCTGTCGTGGTTTCTTCACAGCCCCATACTGACGCCGCATGCGGCACTTGCAGGCATAGCAACTGTCGCAAGCCACATCAGGGTCACCGCAGAGCAACTGAACCGGTTGGCGTCCTCCGGTCCAACCGGTGGTGGTCCGGATCCGTCCGAGAGAATTCCGCTCCAGAGGTAGTTGTACCCCCGCCGGCCCTGCGTTCAATCGATTGGAGTTACCTCTGAATCCCAGTGACTACGGTGAACAGCGGGAGTAGCCTAGTTCCAGTTGAATTAGTGGATCTATGTCCGGCTGGGGTTCTGCCGTGGGCCATGTGCGTTCGTCGCTGTCCGACCTCCTGGGGGTACTTTCCGACGCCGTCGCCCCTCAGCATGTCAGGTTCGACGACGGGTCCCCCACCGCCGTCGTTCCCCCACCTGACGCTCCGGTCACCGTTCGGGCGGTCACGCTCAACCGCGTCGGCAGGTCCCGGCGCGAAGGGCCGGTCCTGGACCTTGAGTTGCGGGTGGCCGTGGAGTGCCACGGTCCGGAACAGCTGGACAACATGGAGCAATTGCTGCTGGCCGTGGAACTCCACAGCCAGTACTCCGTTGTGTCCAGCGGCGAATTCCGGCCCGAGGAATACTCGGGGGCCATCCAGCAAGGGCTGGGGTTCCTGGTTCGCATCCCGGTATCCCTCCGCTTCGAGGAACCTTCAGATCTTCCCGCCCAACCTGTCACGGGCAAATCGGGTGCTGGCCGAAGGATCCGGGGACGACTGGTGGATGTACACAACAAGGGCATCCCCGACGCCTATATCCACGCCCATTCATCGGCTACGGCTGCGGTCAGTGACGCCACCGGGCACTTTGAGGTCCTGGCGTCCCCTGACGAGCTTCAACACTTCGCTGTTGCGGTGGACGGCACTGAGCGGGAAGTTTCGGCCAGCACCAAGAGACTTCCTGTCATTATTCGCTGGGTCTGATATCTGAAACCATTTACTCGGGCGGGCCGGTGCCATGAAAAGATCAACCATGCGTCCGATGCAGCACTCCAGCAAACTTCAGAATGTCCGCTACGAACTCCGTGGGCCCATCCTCCAAGCAGCCAAGGCCATGGAGGCCGAAGGCCATCGCATCCTCAAGATGAACCTTGGGGACACAGCACCGTTTGGGCTGGAGGCACCGGAGTCCGTGGTGGTGGACATGATCCATCACCTTCGCGGCGCGCAGGGTTACAGCGATTCCAAAGGCATTTTCTCTGCCCGCACCGCCATCTCGCAGTACTACCAGACCCGTGGACTGATGACCATCGGCGTCGAGGACGTCTTTATCGGCAACGGCGTCAGCGAGCTCATCTCCATGACCCTGCAGGCGTTTATGGAGAACGGCGATGAGATCCTTATCCCCGCACCGGACTACCCGCTGTGGACCGCAGCCGTGACGCTCACCGGCGGACACCCCGTGCACTACTTGTGCGATGAGGAGGAAAACTGGTGGCCGGACATGTCCGACCTCGAAGCAAAGATCACCTCCCGCACCAAAGGCATCGTGATCATCAACCCGAACAACCCCACCGGAGCCGTCTATCCCCGCCACATCCTGGAGCAGTTCGCTGCGCTCGCCAGGAAGCATGACCTCGTTCTGTTCTCCGATGAGATCTACGAGAAGATCCGCTACGTCGACGCCCCACACATCCATACCGCCGCCGTGGCCGAAGACGTGTGTGTCCTGACGTTCAGCGGCCTCTCCAAGGCTTATCGCATGCCCGGTTACCGGGCAGGTTGGGTTGCCGTCACCGGACCTAGGACCGCAACCATCGCCTACCGGGAATCCTTGGAACTGCTCGCCTCACTGCGGTTGTGCGCCAATGTTCCTGCACAGCACGCCATCCAAACCTGCCTGGGTGGATATCAGAGCATCGAAGCGCTCATCCGGCCCGGCGGCCGGCTGCGCGAGCAGCGAGACCTGGCGTGGAAGTTGTTGACGGCGATCCCGGGCGTTAGCTGTGTCCCTGCTGCGGGTGCCATGTACCTCTTCCCTCGTCTGGATCCCGGGATCTACCCGATCGAGAGCGACGAGAAGTTCGTCCTCCAGCTCCTGCAGGAACAGAAGATCCTGGTCTCGCACGGCACTGCCTTTAACTGGCCCACTCCGGACCACTTCCGCTTTGTGATTCTTCCGGCAGTGGAGGACATCGAGGAAGCAGTGCGCCGGATCGATCACTTCCTGGCCGCTTACCGGAACCGCCCTGCGGACGCACCCAACTAAGTCGCAGTTGTGCGCGTTTTGAGCGTCCAAAACGCGCACAACTGCGACCTGGTTGGGCACGCGGGAAGCTCTTAAAGGGCAGGGTCCACCATGGTCATGCCGGCGGGGTTGGCCTTGTCGAAGCCGGGCAGCAGTGCCGCAGCGTCTTCCAAGCCAATGGTGCGTTCAATCAGCAGCTGCGGCTGGAGCGCGCCCTGTTCGATGAGGGCCATCATGCCCGGATAGTCCACAGCGGCCATGCCGTGACTGCCCAAGAGGTCGAGTTCCCAGCCGATCACACGCGCCATGGGCACTTGCGGGTTGCCGTCGATGGACGGCAGCAAACCGATCTGGACATGCCGGCCGCGCCTGCGAAGGCTATGGATCGCGTCGGCGCAGGTCTGTTCACTTCCGACGGCGTCTACCGCCACATGGCTGCCTCCGCCGGAGAGGACGTTGACTGCAGCAGGGATGTCCGCGCCGTCAGCGAGCACAGTATGTTCGGCCCCCAAGCGCGCAGCCACGGCCAGTGCCTCAGGGTTCCGGTCCACGGCAATGACCCTTGCGCCCATGGCCTTTGCGATCATCACGGCGCTCAGCCCCACGCCGCCCGCGCCAACCACGGTCACCCATTCGTCGGCCTTCACCTGCGCACGGGCCGCCAACGCACGGTATGCCGTGGCGAAGCGGCAGCCGAGGCTTGCCGCCGTCGTATATTCAACACTCTCAGGGATGGCAACCAGGTTACTGTCAGCAGCGTGCAAGGCCACGAACTCGGCAAACGATCCCCAGTGGGTGAAACCGGGCTGCTGCTGGTCCGGGCAGACCTGCGCGTCCCCGGCAAGGCACCATTCGCAGGTGCCGCACCCGCAGACGAAAGGGACGGTGACGCGATCGCCGACATACCAGCGCTGGACGCCTTCCCCGACGGCGTCGATGACACCGGCGAGCTCATGTCCCGGCACATGGGGCATGGCGATGTCATCGTGCCCTGCCCAGGCGTGCCAGTCGCTGCGGCACATGCCTGTTGCAAGCACTTTCACCACCACGCCTCCAACGGGAGCCTGGGGCTTGGCTACTTCCCTGACGTCGGGCTGGGTTCGGACCTCATCAAAAACTATTGCGCGCACGGGCTGACTCTAACAATTGGCGGGCACTGTCACACTTTCAGTGCAGTATCCGACATCCCTGATGTAAGGCACCATCGCTGAAGGGAAGACAGAATGACACGCATCAACATTGGCCGCAGCAACAAGCTCGGCTACGCCGCCGTCATCGGACTCGAAGGCTATGCCCGCAAGTCGGTTGACCCCGATCTGTATGAACTCATCAAACTCCGCGCCTCCATTCTCAACGGCTGCGGATTCTGCGTGGACATGCACGCTACGGACGGCCGCAAGCGTGGGATTCCGGCCCGCAAGCTGCATGCCGTGGCGGCGTGGCAGCATTCGAAAGTGTTCTTCGATGCACGCGAACAGGCTGTTCTAGCCTTGACGGACGCGGTAACCCAGCTGGGCCCGGACACTGTTACGGACGAAATATGGAACGCAGCCGCAACGCATTTCGACGAGAGCCAAATGGGCGGCCTGATCCTGGCCATCTCCACGATCAACGTCTGGAACCGGATTGCCGTCAGCACTCAGATGGAGCCGCCTTTGGATGAGAAGAATCCGCTGGTCTGAACGGTAGCGTGGATGGCATGACTCTTGCGGTGTCGGCTACGGTGGCGTGGCAGAGCGAACGGAATCGTCTCCTGGGGATCGCGTACCGGATGTTGGGCGACTTCGGCCACGCGGAGGACGTGGTTTCTGAGGTGGCGATCGATGCTGTGCAGCGGGAGCGCAAAGCCGATGCGGACCACGTGGACTCCTGGCCCGCGTGGCTGACAACGGTGTGTGTTCGGCGCTCAGTTGACCGTGTACGCCAACTCGCCGCAGTGCGAGAGGAGTACACCGGCCCTTGGCTGCCCGAACCAGTGGATGCGTCCAAGCTTCCGGAAGAAACAGTGGCTAACCGCGAGCTCCTGTCCCTGACCTTGCTGCACTTGGCCGAGCAGCTAGCTCCTGAGGCCAGGGCCGCGCTCGTGTTGCATCGCGCTTTCGCGATGTCCGCCCCGGAAATCGCGGACATTCTGGAGAAGACCCCTGCGGCCGTGCGCCAGATGATTTCACGCGCCGAACGTCGCTTGGAGATCGATCCGGAGGCACCTGCTCCCCGGGCCAAGGATCGCGCGGCCCTGGAGAAGCTGGTCCGCGCCATCGAAGAGGGTGAGATTGACACGGTTGTAGCCATGCTCGATCGGGACGCCGTTCTATGGGCCGACGGCGGCGGCAAGGTCAAGAGCGCCATGAACCCGTTGTTCGGGGCGGCAAGGATCGCGCGCTTCTTCACGGGCATCCTGGGCAAAGCGGTGGTTTTCGACCCCGTGCAGCCGGTACGTGCATGGGTCACCGAGGTCAATGGCGCAGCGGCCTTGGTGCTCCGGCATCACGGCCGCTCGGACATCCTCGTGATCAATACAGGTCCGGACGGGAGCATCCGGGAGCTGCGCCAGCTGTCCAACCCGGACAAGCTGACCCGGATAACACTCGACGGCTAGCCGGCAAAGAGGGTCAGGACCGCACAGCTGCACGACGGCGGAGGCGCGCCACCAGCGTCGCGGCGAGCAACGCCGTCGTGATTTCCAGTCCGATCACCAGCAAAAGTCCGGCGGCGCCGGAGGTATCAACAGCGTTCGACGCCGGCCTGCCGCCGTGGGCGTGTCCGGCACCGCCGGCTCCCAGCAGCAGGACGGCGTGGAGGCCCACCATGGCAAGAGCCGAGATGGTCACTTGATGGAGAGCCTCGACGCGGCTGTGACGCCAGATGTGAACTGTGCAAGGGACGCATACGGCCGCCAAGACAATCATGAGAATGCCGAGCCAAAACTGGTGGTGCCCTGAGGCTGCGAGCCAGAGGTGCACCAGGCACGAGACTGCCGTGAGGGCCGCACAGATCCGGGGGTGCAGGACAGGCCTGGATGCCCGGACCCGTCCTGCCACGGTTGTCATATCGGTGTCCCGGCGCTGCGTTAGTGGCAGTGCCCGGCGGGCTCGCCGTGTTCGCTGTCAGCGGCGGCCTCGCTGTGGCAGCTCGAACCCGAAACGTTGGCTGGCACATCCAGGACCGGGCTTCGGTCGAAGAATCCTTCAGGACGGAGCCTAAAGCCGACGGTGTCCACGGGCATGATCGGCCAGTCCTCCACACGCGGGAAGTGCGTGAGGCCGAAGGTGTGCCAGAGGACGATGTCCTGGCCGTCGATGTCACGATCCTGTGCAACATACGCGGGGAGGCCCGCTCCTCCGGAGTGCTGGTTCACGAAGTCGCCCGTGGGGTAGCGCTCCTCGTCGGCGTACCGGGTGACCCACACGTCCTTGGTGGCGAACGCTGCGCGCTTCGCAATCGACGATCCGGGGTCGGCCAGCAGCGTGGGCTGGTTCTGGACATGGAGCTTGTAGCCAACGGGCTCGCCCAGCCGGTTACGGGACTCGGGATTGGAGATGACCCAAGTCCGGCCTGCCCGCGCGTCTGCGTCGCGGACGCCCTCGGACTCGCGGCTAAGCAGCGTGCGCTTTCGGGAGAATGCGTTGCCGCGCTCGTTGCCTTGGCCCATGGCTTGGCGGACCACGTCTTCTTCCTCCACGCGGTTGGTGAAGCCGTCAATGGCCATGTCCAGTCGTGCGCTGAAGAGGTGCTGGTGGAACGGGGCACCGAGGCCGGGAGCCAACTGCGAGATGTTGTCCGATCCGCCTTCCGGGAAGGCGCTGGTGAACACGATGCCGGTGGCTTTGGCTTCGAATTCGATGGTGCCGTCCAGATAGAGGTACCAGTAGAAGCCGTAGTCGTAGTTGCCGATGGTGGTGAAGAAGGAGATCACCAGGCGGCGGTTGCGGCGGGTGTAGTTGATGCCGGTCCAGAGGTCGGAGTGCTTGGACAGGATGCCCCAGTCTTCCTCGTGGATGCAGATCCCGTTGCGGATTTCGCGGGGGTTGCAGAAAGCGTCGCTGATGATCGGGCTGAGGTAGGTGATCTCACCCAGGCAATCGCAGCCCAGTTCCAGGGAGTTGGCGTACTGGCCTACCAGGTATTCGCCGGTATCGAAGTAGTTTTGCCAGGAACGGATGGGCGAGGGATCGCCGTAGGGCACCACCATCTCGGCGATGGAGGCACGGTTGATGATGGGGCGTTTCTTGTCGCCGTCCTGGAAAGCGAGGTTGTGGAGGACCACTCCTTCCCGGACATCGAAGCCAACGTCCACGCTCCACTTTTCCCATTCCACGTGGTTGCTGCCGGTGACGGTGAAGCTCGGACCTTCCGGCTGGGTGATGCTGATGGGCTTCTGGGTTTCGCGGAGGGGTCCGGTCAGCTCGGGATCAGTGTAGTTTCCGTGCTCCGCGGGGATGGGCATGGCTCCAAGGTCGATCACCTGGGTGACTTCCTTGTTCACCACGTCAACGTACGCCACGAGCCCATCCACAGGGTGCGCCCAAGCACTGTCTTCCGGGAAATCCTGCACGAAGGCCAGTCCGCGGAGGATGCGGCGCCCGCGTTCCTCTTCGTACTCAAAAACCCCAGCGGACAGCGGAGCAACGCGGACCTTTTCCACGTCCAGGCCCCGGGCTGCGAGCGCGGCGAGCCACCGCTCGTCCGTCGCGAGGAGCGTCTCGACAACATCGAATTCCTCCTCCAGCACGGGGAGTTCGCCTGAGACCTTGGTGTCCAGCTCTATGGCTGTCAGGATCTCGCCGCGGGTCGCGGAGACGAGGACGTCGGTAGGCGCGCCGCCCGAAATGTCGTGGATGAAGACGCGGAAGCGGCGCTCCTGCTCGGTGGCGTCGCGGGAAGGGTCCACCAACCCTAAGTAGGCAATCCGTTTCCCGGCCCCAAGATGGCCGGCGGCCTGCAGGATCGCCTGCACCTGGGAAATTTCGGCGCCCGTTGCCAGGCCGTACTGCGTTTCCTCAAGGGCGACGGCTTCAGTTGCTGTCTCAGTTGCTGTGGGCGTCATGGCTGCCTCTTGTCCGGGACCTACGATGGGTCAAAATTTATTTTCTATAGGTGTAGAGAATAACCAAAACGTAAGATGGGTCACAAGACCTGTCCGCCATTTGTTTTCCGGGAGCCCCTTCAGTGCCAAAGATTGTGGACCACGATCAACGACGCCTCGAACTGGTGGACGCAACCTGGCGCATCATCGCGAGGCTGGGCATGGAAGGCGCCACCATGCGGGAAATTGCCGAGGAAGCAGGCTTCGCCAACGGTGCACTCAAGCCCTACTTCCCCACCAAGGACCTGCTGCTGACATCGGCGTTCGGTCACGTCTTCAACCGAACCAACCAGCGCATTGCCTCGATGACCGAGGGGCTGTCAGGCGTGGCGGCCCTCCGTGCGTTCTGCGCCGAAGTCCTGCCGCTCGATGAAGAACGCGTCAACGAAGCCCGCATCGTGATTCCCTTCTGGCAGAAGGCACTCAACGACGCCGAGATGGCCGCCCTCCACAGCGAGTCCATGAGCCAGTGGCACACCACCATTACGGCCCATTGCGCAGCAGCCCGGGCGGGCGGTGAGATCGCCGCCCCCATCGGGGACGCCGCCGTCGCTGATCACCTGCTCAACATGATGCTGGGCGCGCAGATCGTGGCCGCACTGTCCCCCGATGAGCACTTCTCGCTGGACCTCGGGGGGCAGTTGGATAACTATCTGGCGTTGCTGGCTGCCTAACTGGTGGCGCCCGACGCCACTACTCCCACACCCAGCCCGGCGATCACACCGCTGCTGACACGCTCGACGACGGTGCTCACCCGTGTCAGGGGTGGCCGCCATGCCAACGCAACCGCGACGACGCCAGTAACCTCCGGGTGGATGGCCACCGCGCCACGGTCGTTCCTCTAGAAGTTTCTTGGCTCACCCTCTGATTACATATTGGTAGCGGAAACGCTAGGAATCTGCAATCTCCACCTTGGAGCATGAAACGATTACATATTCATAGCGATACCGATAGGATTATGAAATGGCTTTGAGCATCCCGGAGCTGGCCAAGCGCCTCAACGTCAACGAGAGCCGAGCACGGCAGCTCGTCCAATCCGGACGTATACGCGGCCAACGAGTCGGTGGACGCTGGATCGTTGAGGAAGCCGACGCTGCCCATTACCGGCCTGGAAAGCCTGCCGGCCGGCCGCTGTCCGAACGCAGCGCCTGGCAACTCATGTCTTGCTTCTGGGACGACAGCGCACGGCACTCTCTCCTTGATTACCTCGAACCCTCCCCGGTCGAGAAACATCGCCTGAAAGAGCGCATCAGCCGGCTGCAGGGCTCCCCCGACTTGCCAGAACTTCTCGCGTGGCTGGCCAATCGCGCCGAAAGGTTCGAGTTCTCTTCCAGTCCGTCCGACATTGCCGAACTTCGGGAGGACAAACGAATCCACCTCTCCGGAGTCTCTCACCCGCGCTCTGGGCTGTTGGCGAATTCAGAGGTTGAAGCCTACGTGCGACGCGATGAGCTCAGAGACGTCGTCAAGGACTGGTTCCTGGTTGAGCCATTCCCCGGCAAGAGGCCGAATGTAATCCTCCGCGCCGCCGAGCAAGTCCCCGACGAACTTCCCCCACTAGTGGTGGCGGCAGACTTGGCTGAACGGCCCGGTGTCCGTGAACAACAAGCCGCACGCGAAATCCTCAGGAGCGTCCATGCCCATTGAACTTCCCGCAATGCTCACCGAACAGCAGGAAGCGTGGCAGGCTGTCTTCGAAATCCATAGTGCGATGCCGCAGGGTTGGGTCTTGGTCGGTGGCCAAGCGGTCTTCCTGCACGCTGTCGAACGTGGTGGCCCGTACGTGCGACCTACCAAGGACGCTGATATGGCGTTGGACATCCGGGCATACCCCACGATGCTTCACGATTTCACTGAACTCCTCATGAAGCTCGGCTTCGAATCCGCTGGAGAATCCCCGGAGGGCTACCAGCATCGATGGGAGCGCGGGCAGGCTTTAGTGGACGTCCTCATTCCGCGCCATCTCGGTGAACGCGCCGAGAAGCGCCGGGGAGTTACCGGCGGGACAACAATCGCTGCCCCCGCCAGCCAGCAAGCTCTCGACCGCTCCGAGACCGTCGAAGTTCAAGCAGGATCAGCGTCCGGTAGCGTCAACCGGCCCACGATCCTCGGCAGCCTCATCGGGAAAGCAGGGGCGCTGACCATCATCAACGACCCACGACGGCAGCGACACATCGATGACTTCCTTATCTTGGCCTCTGTTGTCCGGGCCTCCGACCTTCGTAACGTCACTTACAAGCCCGCTGAACGGGACCACCTGGCGAACATGCTTGGTCGCCTTGCCAATGAACCGGAGCTCATGGAGCAGGTGCCGGAAGGTGCCGAGGGCGTGGAACGTCTGCGAATCTCGCTGAAACCGGCTGCCTAACTGGTGGCGCCCGACGCCACTACTCCCACACCCAGCCCGGCGATCACACCGCTGCTGACACGCTCGACGACGGTGCTCACCTTGGGGCGCTTGAGCCACCGCATCGCTTTGAACGCCACTACGGCGATCATCGAGAGGTAAGCGAAGGCAATGACGGCAACGACGACGCCCAGGATGAGCGAGGTGCCCATGGTGTCGCCGCCGTGCGGAATGAACTGCGGCACCACCGCAAGGTAGAACAGGCCAACCTTGGGGTTGAGGAGCGTGGACAGGGCTCCTGCCCCCCAGAGCCGAGAGTCGGCTGTACGGGAGAGGTGCATTGGAGCCTTCTCCTTCGGCACCTGCTTTGGCTGCCTTGCGGGACTTGATGAACGAAGAAACCCCCAAGTACAGCAAGTACAGGCCACCCGCGATCTTGACCCATCGGAAGAGTTCCGCCGACTGCTCGAGGACGGCGGCGAGGCCCATGCCCACCAGTCCAGCCCAGGCAATTGCGCCAATCGCAGACCCTGCGGCCGCAGCAATTCCAGCACTGGGACGGTTCAATGCGATGCGCAGGACCAGGAAAGTGTCCGGACCGGGCGTTACTGACAGGACAAGGCAGAGGCCAGCGAAGGCTGCGAGGGAAGCAAGAGTCACAAGCTCGATTATCAGGCACAGGGGCTCACGCGGAAAGCGTTCGCTTCCCGTCAAGGGCTGTTCGTTCAACGACAAGGCCCCATCGCGTGACGCCGACCACACTGGAAACATCGCCGCGCGCCTCACTGGCCGCCAAGACTTACTACCCGAGCGGAGTACCAATGGAGACTTACGACGCCCTGCTGGCCTCGATCACCCCGTCCCCCGGCCAAAACAGTCGCACCATCCTTGACCCCGCCACGGGCGAGGCTGTTGGCGACGCCCCGGTTCACACCGTCGAGGACCTCGAAGCCGCCATCGCAGTTGCCTCTGCTGCGCAACCTGCCTGGGCTGCCTTGGGCCACGACGCCAGGTCCGCTGCGCTCATGAAGGCCGCCGACGCCGTCGAACGCTCCGCCGAAGAACTCGCCCAACTGCTCTCCCGCGAGCAAGGCAAGCCGCTGAACGGGCCGAACGCGCGCTTCGAAGTCGGCGCCTGCGCCGCCTGGCTTCGTGCCACTGCCGCTACGCCACTGGATCCCGAAACCGTAGTGGACGACGGCGAAACCCGCGCCGAACTGCACTACCGGCCCATCGGCGTCGTCGGCGCCATCGGCCCGTGGAACTGGCCGATGATGATCACGGTGTGGCAGATCGCCCCAGCCCTGCGCATGGGCAACGCCGTGGTGGTCAAGCCCTCCGAGTACACGCCGCTGTCCGTGCTGGCGCTGGCTGCGATCATCAACCAGGAACTGCCCGAAGGATTGCTGTCCGTGGTCTCCGGTGGCCGCGACGTCGGCGAAGCGCTGGCCTCGCACGACGCCATTGGCAAGGTCATGTTCACTGGCTCCACCGCCACGGGCAAGGCGATCATTCGCTCGTCGGCCGATACCGTCAAGCGGCTCACACTGGAACTCGGCGGTAACGACGCCGGCATTGTCCTGCCCGACTCCGACCCCAAGGCGATCGCCGAGGGCCTGTTCTGGGGAGCGTTCATCAACACCGGGCAGACCTGTGCCGCCCTGAAGCGCCTCTACGTGCACGAGTCCCAGTACGAGGCTGTCTGTGCTGAACTTGTTGCTGTAGCCGCTGCGATGCCGATGGGTAACGGGCTGGATGAGAACAACGTCTTGGGCCCACTGCAGAACCGGCAGCAGTACGACATCGTGGCCCGGCTGGTTGAGGCCGCTCGCGATTCCGGAGCGAGGGTACTGCTCGGCGGCAACCCCGACGCCGACCAACCGGGCAACTTCTATCCGACCACGCTCGTGGCGGACATCGACAACGACAACCCGCTGGTGGCCGAGGAACAGTTCGGCCCCGCGTTGCCGATCATCAAGTACAGCACCGTTGACGAGGCAGTCGCCAAGGCGAACGCGCTCGACGTCGGACTGGGCGCCTCAGTCTGGTCCTCTGACGTGGGTGCCGCACGGGAAGTCGCCTCACGGATCCAAGCCGGCACCGTGTGGATCAACAAGCACGGCGCCGTGGACCCCCGCATCCCGTTCGGCGGCGCTAAGCAGTCCGGTTACGGCCTCGAGTTCGGCGCAGAGGGTCTCAAAGCCCTGGGCGTCCCCCAGGTCATCAACGGCTGACCTCCCAGGGTGTGCTTACCCAACTAGGTCGCAGTAGTGCGCGTTTTGGACCCTCAGAACGTGCTCTGCTGCGACTCAGTTGGGTTTCCCAGGCGTACGGCTAGTGCTGTCGCCAGAATGATCACGCCCGTTGCGGCTACGGCGATGGCGTCCAGGGAATGCTCGATCCGGGCGAAAATGGCTGCGCCAATGGCAAGAACTCCCGCCGCGGCCATGAGGGGTCGTCGGGTGCTGGCACCCCATGCCATGAGTGCGATTCCGAAAAATGGGCTGTACTGGAAGCCCAAAGCGATGTCTGCGAAGAAGAACACGACGGCGACGAAGCAGAGCAGCCCGGCTGCGCTGGTCCTGTGCTCCAGATGCCGGCAGTACAGGTAGACGATGAGCACTGAGAACAGGCTTAACCCGTGTGTCGCGACCTGCCATGGACCGGGCGCCAGCACGCACTCGCCCACTGCGCCAGAAAGCAGGAACGCCCACAGAAGGGTGAACACTCCGAAGACTGTAACTGCGAATCTTGCAACCCGCTGCTCGTTGACATTGTTTGCCTTGTTCCCTTGGAACGCTGCCGCAGTCGCCATCGGCTGCCCCCATCCTTGCCCTGAACCTAGAGAAGGCGGCTCCCTTTTGTCCAGTCACAGGGTGGACGCGTTTGGTTTGCCGGGTGTTCCGCGTGTAACCATGAGCACCATGGCCCAAAAGATTGCGTACCAAGGTGAGCCGGGAGCCAATTCGGATCTCGCGTGCAAGGAAATGTTCCCCGAACTCGAAAGCGTTCCGTGCGCGAGCTTTGAGGACGCGTTTGAACTGGTGTCCACTGGTGAAGTCGATTTGGCCATGATCCCGATTGAGAACTCCATCGCCGGGCGCGTTGCCGACATCCACGTCCTCCTCCCCCAGTCCAAGCTCCAGATCGTCGGCGAGTACTTCCTGCCCATCCGCTTCGACCTCCTGGGGATCCCGGGCAGCACGATTGAGGGCGCCACGGAGGTCCACAGTCACATCCACGCCCTGGGACAGTGCCGGAGGATCATCAGGGAAGCCGGCCTCAAGCCTGTCATCGCCGGTGACACCGCGGGCTCAGCACGCGAAGTCAGGGATTGGAACGATCCCCGCAAGCTGTCCCTCGCTCCCCCGCTTGCCGCGGGACTCTACGGTCTCGAAGTACTGGCTTCCGGCGTGGAAGACGACCCCACCAACACCACACGCTTTGTGGTTCTGGCACGGGAACGTGAGCTCCCGACCAAGGAAGAACTGCCCGGCCCCGCGATCACCAGCTTCGTGTTCCGAGTCCGCAACGTTCCCTCGGCTTTGTACAAGGCGCTGGGCGGCTTCGCGACCAACGGCCTCAACATGACCCGGTTGGAAAGCTACATGGTGGGCGACGAGTTCGCTGCCACCATGTTCCTCTCCGACGTCGAGGGCCACCCCGAGGATGCCCGACTCCGCCGTGCGCTGGAAGAACTGGAGTTCTTCACCACCGAGGTCCGGGTCCTCGGTGTCTACGCCGCGGACGGTTATCGCGAGCGCAACACCGTCAGCGCCTAGTTACAGGCCGCTGCCGCCGAGCTCGCCGTACAACTTCCGGACCCGTGAATTGATGTCATCCCGGACCAGGCGCATGCGTTCCATGCCTTGGATGCCACGCTCAGAGGGTTCGTCGGTCTCCCATACTTCAAACAGCTTGCCGGGAGGCGGATCGAGCTTGGCCTCCCTGCCCAAGACAATGACGGCGTCCACGAGGCTCAGGACTTCGTTGGTGACAGGCTTGGGGTACTCGCCTGTGACGTTGATGCCCAGCTCGGTGAGGGAGTCCACGGCCTGAGCGTTCAGGGAGTCGCCTGGTTTGGTGCCTGCCGAATAGACAGTGACTTTGTCCCCGGCGAGCTCACGCATCAGGCCGGCGGCGAGTTGGGATTTGCCCCCATTCTTGCTGCAGACAAAGAGGACTGCAGGGTGTTGCTGGGTCATTAGAGCGCTGCTTCTTTCGTGAGGGTCGACACCAAGGACTTGATGCGTTCATGGATCTCGTCGCGGATTTCCCGGACAGTCTCGAGGGACTGGCCCGCTGGGTCGGTGAGTTCCCAGTCTTCGTAGCGCTTGCCAGGGTAGATCGGGCAGGAGTCCCCACACCCCATGGTGATGACCACGTCCGAGGCCCGCACAACATCGTCCGTGAGGGGCTTGGGGTAGTTCCTGCCCAGATCAAGGCCCATTTCACTCATGACGGCGACCACCCTGGGGTCCATTTCCGAGGCCGGCATGGAGCCAGCCGAGCGGACCCGGATCTTTCCTTTGGCCTCGACGTTGAGCAGGGCCGCAGCCATTTGGGATCGGCCAGCGTTCTGCACGCAAACGAACAACACCTCCGGGACCTCGGAAACTACGGAGTTCTTGGACTTGGCCAAGGCTGCCAGCCTGTCGTTGGCGAAGTGTTCGGTGGTGGCGGGCAGGTAGGCGCTGATCTTCGACGTCCGGGCCAAGGCGGTGTAGGACTCGAAGACGTAGCGTTCCACGGTTTCAGGGGCGAAGATCCCACTGAAGCGGTCGGCGAGTCGGTTACTTATCCGGTGCAGGACTTCGGTATTGTCCTGCAGCCCCAGTGTTGTTTCCTGATGCTCGGTCATGGCAGTACTCCCTTGTGTGTCCGGCTGGTAGAGGTGGGTCAGTTCTCGCCTGAGCGGCCGTGAGCCAGCCCGGTCGGGATGCCGACGAGCACCGGCTCCGGAGTAGAGCAGCAACCGCTGGACTGCTCGTCGGCCAACGATGGAACCCCAGCACGAACGTCGCAGCTGGTACCGGCGTCGGATGAACAAACGCCAGTTTCCGGTAGCTCCAAGTGCACGGTGTCAGCCGCCGTCTGATCCCCGGCCAGTGCCGCGGCCACAGAGCGGACCTGCTCATAGCCGGTAGCCAAGAGAAACGTCGGAGCACGGCCGTAGGACTTCATGCCCACGATGTAGAAGTCCTTCTCCGGGTGGGCGAGAACCCTGGCGCCGTGAGGTGGGACAGTGCCGCAGGAGTGGTACTCGGGATCGATGAGCGGACCCAGTTCCGTGGGCGCTTCAACAGCAGGGTCCAGGTCAAGGCGCAGTTCCCGAAGAATGTCCAGGTCCGGGCGGAAGCCCGTACAAGGCACGACGACGTCCGTCACCACGGTGCGGCCGTCGCCGGATGTCACGGTCACGCCGCGCTCCGAATCTGTGAGCGAGCTGATGCCAAAGCTAGTGTGCAATTCGACCGTGCCGGACTCCACCAAACGGCGAAGTCGGGAGCCGAGCTGTCCGCGTGCGGGCAGGCCGTCGGCATCGCCACCCCCGTAGACCTTCTCGGCTGAGGCACCGCGTACGGCCCATAGGATCCGCGTCTCGGGCTCATCCTTGGCCAGGTCCGCGAGGTTAATCAGTGTGTTGGCTGCGGAGTGCCCCGCTCCGACGACCAGGACGCGTCGGCCGGCGAACGAGCCCCGCTCCCGCCCGGAAACATCAGGCAAGGGCGAAGAAATCCGGCCTGATGCACGGTCTTCACCGATGGCAGGCAACCCTGAAGTACCAAGGGGGTTGCGTGTTGACCATGTGCCGGAGGCGTCGATGACAGCTGACATTGTGTAATCGCGCACCACCCCGGAAGCGTGCTCAACACGGACCATGAACGGGGTGGTCTCGCGATCACGCACATGGGTTTTGTCCATGCCTATCCGGGTGACCGCGAGGACCCGGGCTCCCGTCTGGAGCCGGGAAGCGATAGCCGGGGTCGCAGCCAACGGGGCAAGATAGTTGTCGATGAGGTCTCCGCCGTATGGCAGTGCGGTTAGCCGAGGCGATTCCCAGCCCGTCGGTTCGAGCAACCGGACGGCCGCGGCGTCGAGGTTGAAACGCCATGGCGAGAACAACCGGATGTGGCGCCACTGCTCAATGGCGGCACCCGCTGTTGGCCCGGCCTCAAAGATCATCGGCTCCAGACCGCGCTCGAGCAAGTGGGCCGCTGCAGCCAAGCCGATGGGACCGGCGCCGATCACGGCGACTGGAAGGTTCTCAACCATGGGTACCTCATACCTCCGTTGGGTAAAGCTCAGAAATGGGTGGGCTCTTCGACCAGCGCCGTGGCAATGCTGTCGATGTCGTCCAGAGCGGCGAGATAGCGCTCGGCGTCCAGGGCGGCAGCGCAGCCTGTGCCGGCCGCTGTGATGGCTTGGCGATAGCGATGATCCACGGCGTCACCGCACGCGAAAACGCCGGAGAGGTTGGTCAATGTGGTGGGTGACTCCACCTTGATGTAGCCCTCGGCGTCGAGATCCACCTGCCCTTCCACCAGTTCCGTCCGCGGCAAATGACCAATGGCAACGAAGATACCCGTGGCGGCTTGCTCACGGGTTTCACCGGTACGCGTGTCCTTGAGCGTCACACCGGTGACCTTTGTGTCTCCATGAATGGCCGTAATAGCCGAGTTCCAAGCGAACGTGATTTTGGGATTGTCCTTGGCACGCTGGGCCATGATCCGGGATGCCCGCAGCTCACCCTTCCGGACCACTATTGTGACGGACTTCCCGAAGCGCGTCAGGAACGTGGCTTCCTCCATCGCCGAGTCACCGCCCCCGACAACGATGATGTCTTGCTCGCGGAAGAAGAAGCCATCGCACGTGGCACACCAGGACACTCCGTGGCCGCTGAACTTCTTTTCTTCCGGCAGGCCAAGCTCTTTGTAGGCAGAGCCTGTGGCAAGGATGACAGCAGGTGCCGCGTGAGTCTCACCGGCTCCGGTGACTACGCGCTTAAGGTGACCCTTGAGATCAACTTCGGTGACGTCGTCGAACACTATTCGCGCGCCGAACTTTTCGGCCTGCTCCTGGAGACCGTCCATGAGCTCGGGTCCCTGAATGCCGCCCGGGAAGCCAGGGAAGTTTTCCACTTCCGTGGTGTTCATGAGGGCGCCGCCAGCGGTGACGGAACCGGCCAGAACAAGGGGGTTCAAACCAGCGCGGGCCGCATAGATGGCCGCCGTGTAGCCAGCAGGTCCGGACCCGATGATGATCAGTTGTTCGTTGCTCACGGGAGTCGCTCCTGGTAGTCGGGGTTACTTGACGGCGGGGTTCAGCGAGGCGATCAGTCCCTCGATGCGGGTCTTGATCTCGTCGCGGATGGGACGCACGGCATCGACACCCTGTCCGGCGGGATCTTCAAGAACCCAGTCCTCGTAGCGCTTGCCGGGGAAGTACGGGCATTCGTCACCGCAGCCCATGGTGATGACCACGTCGGATTCCTTGACCGCCTCGGTCGTGAGGACCTTGGGGATTTCCGCCGACATGTCGATGCCAATTTCTGACATCGCTTCGACAGCGGCCGGGTTGACCTTGTCCGCAGGCTGCGAGCCTGCTGACCGGACCTCAATGGCACCTTGGGAAAGAGTGGTGAGGAACGCGGCGGCCATCTGCGAGCGCCCTGCGTTGTGAACGCAGACGAAGAGAACGGACGGCTTCTTGGCGGTTTCGGTGCTCACGGGGTTCTCCTGTGTGGGTTGAGTTGGTCTGGCTAGGGTTCGTTCCGCACCAATGCCGCGAATGATATTGATATCCATCGATGCATTGAGTATCGGCTTACAGATTGATGATTGTCAATATTTGAATCACGTTGGGCTATGCCGCACGCAGTCGGGGGGCCAGGTCATGGACGCGACGCGAGATGTTTGCGAACGCATCCTCGAACGCCTCCTCGGTGTCGAGCCGCACCGGGTCGGGAATGGACCAGTGAATGCCATGCAACCCCGGAAGTTCCTCATGGGCGTTATCACAGACGGTTATCACCAAATCTTCGTCATGCGCCACTTGATCCAACTGCCGGGGCTTGGAGCCCCCAAGGTCCAAGCCATGGCGGATCGCAACGTCCACGGCGCCTGGCGCCACACGTTCCGCGGGATGGGTTCCCGCCGACACCGATGGAATGTCACTGGCCGTTCGCCACAGCGCGGTTGCCAGTTGCGAACGGGCGCTATTGCGGGTGCACACGAATAAGACCCGACGCGCTCCATGCTGGCGGCCGGGAGTGAGGCCCTCCAGGGCGCCAGGCGCCAGGCGAACATAGCTGCGCCGCTTGTCAGCTTCCGAACGACGCCGGACCGCCAGCCCTGCGTCCTCCATGGATCGCAGATGATGAGACAACAGATTCGCCGGCATGCCCAACTCTGACTGCAACTCCGTAGGTGACAAATCCCCCAAGGTCAGCAGGTCAACGATGCGCAGCCGCGCAGGATCAGAAAGGGCCGCGTATTTGGCAGCCCTCTCCAGGAGGCTCGAATCTTGCTCAATTTTCATTGATTCAATTTTGACTGAACTACTTTCATCGGTCAAGCTGTTTGCATGACTTCACACCCGCCTCTCCTGTGGCGCCGCGCGCTCGCCGAAGCCTTGGGCACCTGCCTGCTCGTTGCCATCGTTGTCGGCTCCGGCATCGCAGCGCAGCAACTCTCCCCAAATGACGTTGGCCTGCAGTTGCTGCAGAACAGCACCGCAACTGTTCTCGGGTTGACGGTCCTGATACTGATCCTCGGACCAGTCAGCGGCGCACATTTCAACCCGGTGGTCTCTCTGGTTGACTGGATCCTGGGCAGGCGGACCGGCGGCGGGCTGTCGCTGACGGAACTTGGCACGTATATTGTGGCGCAGACCGCGGGTGCAATCGGCGGCAGTGTGCTCGCGAATGCAATGTTCGAGGCCGCCACCTCAATCTCCGGCAAGGACCGTGCGACCCCGGGCCACCTGTTGGGTGAAGTTGTGGCAACAGCCGGACTTGTTCTGCTGATATTCTCGCTCGCTGCCACCAAGCGCGGTGCCTTGGCAGCCCCTGCCGTTGGTGCCTACATCGGCGCGGCGTACTGGTTCACGTCCTCAACGTCCTTCGCAAACCCGGCTGTGACGGTAGGCCGCATCTTCAGCGACACGTTCGCCGGCATCGCCCCCAGCTCAACTCCGGGCTTTGTCCTGGCGCAGCTGATAGGTGCGGCCGTTGGACTCGGCCTTCTGCTGCTACTTTTCCCCACGGGGTCACGGGCCGCCGACGATGTCGTCGTGCCCCACGCCGTGGAAAAGCGGGGGTGACCTAGTCTGGTACCCGGGGGTATCGGCGAAGTGAAGAAGAAGTTGAACCAGTGGTCCGCGCAAATCTTCTACGGCGGGTTGATCGCGGTCATCCTGACAGTCTTTGTGTGGATGGCCCACAGCGTATTGCTTGCGGCATCGCTGTTCTTTGTTCTGGCAGCCGTCTACGCGTTCTTCCTTTTCCGCGTAGTGTCGCGCTCGACTCGCGCGTCCACGGTCATGCACTTCGCTATGGCGCTTATCCTTTACTCCTTATTTGCGGTAGAGGATGGTTTAGGCGTCCCGGCAGCTGCGTCATGGTCCTTGGGGATCTTCGCAGGAGCAGTCGCCGGTGGATACACGTGGTCAGGGAAGCGCCCCGGCTCCGAAGTTAATCAGAAGCGTGAACGCAACGGCGAGGCTTTCACAGGAGGCTGGCACATTGCGTTGATCAACGCTGCCTGCGCTATCGTCCTGGTGGGAATTGGCATCGCCCACCTCACCCTTCAAACGCCGACGGCGCCAGTCGGCGCCGTCTTAGCGGGCGCGTTGGTTGCGGGCTGGGCTTTGTTCCGCTTCCCACCATCGATCCAGACCAGGAACATGCTCCTTCTGGTCATACCCGTCGAGTTCTTTCTGCTCATTTTCGTGGGTGGCAATACCGGGCAACAGGCCCTTCCGTTTGTGTGGGCCTACGGCGCCCTCGCCGGCATCTTGCTCGGCGGGCGGTACTGGAGTGGCCCCAGATTTGGCGAACCCAGGCCACCGTTCAACGTACAAGCCAAGCGTCGGCGAAAACGCAAAAAAGTACGGCGGTCGCAGGACAAGCAGAAGCAGAAGCAGGTGCCCGCGGGGCGCCGTTGACCTCAGGTCAGGTACGTGCTTTGTTCCACAGGGTCAAAGTCGTAGGCGGCGAGGCCATCGATGCTGGTGCGGTTCTTGGTGATCCGGTAGTCGGCACTGCCGTCAGCGCCCTTGCGTTCGAAGTACGGACCCAACAAATCGCGGTGGCCCTCGAAGCTCATCAAAGGAACACCCCACCCGCAAGAATCCGAAACACGGTGGACGTCAACAACAACAACGGCCCTCGCCCCCGGTTTGGCGTCGAAGCGTTGTGCGAGTGATTTGAATTCAGCGTCGTAGCGGGTAACGACGCGCCCAGTCCCGTGGAGTCGGACGATATTTGGGCGACCTTCAAAGGCGCAGAACATGATGGTGATCCGACCGTTCTCCCTCAAGTGGGCTATCGTCTCGCTCCCACTGCCGGTGACGTCGAGCCACGCAAACGTGTGCTCATCAAGGACCCTGAAGGTGCCGGGAAGCCCTCGGGGAGATACGTTGACATGGCCATCGCTGGAGAGTGGGGCCGTCGCAACGAAAAAGACCACCTGCCGTGCGATAAATTTGCTCAACCGATCGTCGATCGTTCCATACACCTTGCCCATGGGGAACACGCTTCCATGGACACGAGCGTGGTTCAAAACCCGTCTCAGAAGCTGGTAGCGGCGAGCATATGAGCTTTGCCCCGGGTGCGGCAATGTGGGAACTATTCTGCGGGCACCGGACACTACTAGGTATGAACCATTTGGGGGAACATGATGCGGAGCTATGGAAGAGGTGCGTTGAAGGTGATGCCGACGCGCTCGGATTGCTGTTTGACCGGCACTCAGATGCGGTTTTCCGATATTGCCTGAGTCGCACGGGATCCTGGCACGATGCTGAAGAGCTCGTCTCCGTCACGTTTCTGGAAGCATGGCGGCAGCGTAAGAACTTGATCTTGCAGCGGGATTCGTTGCTGCCATGGTTGCTGGGCGTTGCTACCAACGCTGCACGAAACAACGCCCGTTCCGCTCGCAGATACGAGCAGTTCCTGGGTCGACTTCCACACACGCCCCTCGTTCCGGACCACTCCACAGCCGCCGATGAGCGAATGGACACCGAACGGCAAGTCCGGGAGCTGCTCGCTGGAACAGCAAGCCTCACCGATGGTGAGCGGGATGTGTTGCTGTTGTGCGTGATGAACGGCTACAGCTACGAAGAAACCGCCGCGTCGCTGGGCGTCCGCGTGGGCACAGTCCGCTCCAGGGTGAATCGGGCCAAGAAGAAACTTCGTTCAGCTGCCCCGCATCTTCTCGCCGGCGCCACGGAAACCCCCACAACTCTGGAATCGAGGTTGTCATGAACCTTTCAGACGTCCGCTATCCCGCTGACACCAAACAAGCTGTCCGTAACCTGCTCATCCGCGAGGCCCGCAAAGAGCCCAAACGCGTGCCGTGGTGGCGTAAACCCGCGGCGCTGACCTTCGCTGGGCTGGCCCTCGCGGGCAGCACGGCGGCAGGTGTCTACGTCGCACTGGCACCAGTGGACGACAAACGGGACATCCGCTGCTACTACCGGGCAGACCTCACCGCCACCTACCCAATTGCGGGGTCTCCGGGTGACGTCTGGCCTCCGTACATCACCACCGGGATTATGCAACGTGGGTTCGATGCAAAGACCAACCCCACGCCGGAGGATCCCAACGCGGGGATGATGCAGGTCACGGACCCCATTGCCAGCTGCGCCGCCCTCTGGGACACAAACGCCATGAACCCTGACGGCATCACTGAGGACCTGATTCCCAAGGAGTTCGTCAGGCCGATCGAGGTTCAGGCACCCCAAACATGGTCCGGGGATCTGGATGCCGAAGGCAACCCGATGATCCCCTCGGGAACGCTCGTTACTTCAGGGCATTATGTCCCCGAGCTCACCGAATGTGTCGTTGAGAACTCCGTTGCCGTCATCCCCGGGCCAGCCGAAGTATGCGCCAAACTCGGCATCCCCGCCCTCGAAAAATAGCTGAAACCTAAAGGAAAAGGGTATTGATATGAAGAAATCCACTGCAACGCTGACGCTGGCTGCCCTTGTTGCTGCTGGCGGGATTTACCTGTCTTCGGCAACTCTGAGCGGTGCCTTTGCCTCATCGGAAAGCCCAGTTGAAAGCAGTACCGCGTCCGCGGACGCGCCGACCAACCGACCCACTTTTGTTGCCATACCTCGATCGACAACACGTAACTCATCCCAGACGGCACTAGCTCCGGTCGTTGTGGAAGATAAGAGGGACATTCGCTGCTATTACAGGGCGGACCTGACCTCCGAGTACCAGATTCCAGGATCGTCAGAGTCGCCCAGGCCGCCTTACATAGGAACCGGTATTGAGGAGGTCGGGTTCGATGCGAAGACCAATCCCGCCCCCGCTGATCCCAGCTCCGGGCTCCTGCAGGTCAGCGACCCCATCAACATATGCAGCCGCGTATGGGACGGCGGCATGATCTTGGAAGGAATCAACGACGATCTGGTGCCTGAAGGCTTTATCTCCCCGCCCCCGGGCGTCCCGGCCGAACACACCTCCGTCCCTGGATCAGGGAAAGACCAGAACGGGAAACCACTTTACGAAGACCCCAATATCAGGACCTTCGGCAACTTCATTCCCTTCCTCACCGAGTGCGTCGTCGACGGCAAAGTAGCCGTCATCCCAGGCCCAGCCGACGTCTGCAGCACTCTGGGCATCCCCCTACTGGCCGGGTAATCCACCCGGCGGAACATACATTGATGAATGTCAATGTTCGGGCATAATGAATACATGACCGCACTGCCCACACTCGACCCCGCCACGGAGCAAGACTGCTGCGCCCCGACAGGCCAGTCTGCCTTGGGCGCTGAGGCGGCAAAGCAGAAGGCACTGGTCTTCAAGGCCCTCGCTGACCCCAACCGGCTACGCCTCCTCTCCATCGTCAAAGCTGAGTCCTCGGGTGAATCATGCGTCTGCGACCTCACGGAGCCATTGGGCCTTGGCCAGCCCACGGTCTCGCACCACTTGAAGATTCTGGTAGACGCAGGCCTGCTGCACAGGGAGAAGCGCGGAACGTGGGCCTACTACTCACTGGTTCCTGGCGCATTGGATGACGTAGCCGGCATCCTGGCCAAGCTGTGACGGTGATGCTCCGGGCGATGGGACCTGGAGATTGGCCTGCCGTCAGGGAGATCTTTCAGGAAGGCATCGACACCGGATTCGCCACGTTCGAAACAACGGCCCCTGAATGGGAAGCCTTTAACAACTCCAGACTTCCGGACCATCGCGTGGTAGCGGTCAACAGCCAGGACGACATCCTGGGCTGGACAGCGGTCTCCCCGGTTTCCTCGCGCCCGGCATACGCCGGCGTGGTTGAGCATTCCATCTACGTGGCCGGAGCAGCACGAGGACAAGGCATCGGCGCCCGTCTCCTGAAAGCACTGGCTGCCTCTACCGAGGCGAAGGGCATTTGGACCATCCAGTCCAGCATCTTCCCTGAAAACGAGGCCAGCATTCGCTTGCACCAGGCCCAGGGTTTTGCCATCGTCGGGCGGCGGGACCGTATTGCTCGTTTGAGCACCGGACCCGCCGCCGGACGATGGCAAGATACCCTGCTGCTGGAGCGCCGCTCGCCTGTCATTGACTGACGGTTACCGACCCACCGGCGCCTCTTCCTCCTCGCGAGGCCCAACCGGGGCCCCCGAAGACTCACGCGCCGGCTTGCCCGGCCACCAGATCTTGCTCCCGATGTCGTATGCCAGCGCGGGAACCAGCAGGGAGCGCACCAGCACGGTATCCAGCAGCACACCGAACGCCACGATGAACGCCAACTGCACCAGGAACATAATGGGAATGACACCAAGGGCTGCAAACGTAGCGGCGAGCACCACACCGGCGGAGGTGATCACACCGCCTGTAACAGCCAGCCCCCGCAGGATGCCCGGCCGCGTCTCATGCTTCAACGACTCCTCGCGGACACGGCTCATCAGGAAGATGTTGTAGTCCACGCCGAGTGCCACCAGGAACACGAATCCGAACAGTGGCACTGTGGCGTCAGCCCCAGAGAATCCGAAGACTCCATTGAAGACCCACGCAGAGACACCCATCGCGGCGCCATAGGACAGGACCACCGACAGCACCAGCAGCACCGGGGCAACCACCGAGCGCAGCAGCAGCATCAGGATGAACAGGATGACCGCCAGCACGATGGGGATGATGACCACCAAGTCGCGCTGCGCGGTGGTATTGGTGTCCAGCGCAGTCGCCGTCACTCCACCCACCAAAGCTACTGAATCAGCGTCGCGTACAGCTACCCGCAGCGACTTCACTGCTTCCTCGGCTTCGATCGAATCGGCCGCTGAGTTCAGTGTCGCGTTGATCAGGACCCTGCCGTCGCGGACAGCCGGTTCAGCAGGAGCGCCCGGAGCGCCGGTGATTGGCACATTCCCTTCAGCCAGCAGGTAGGCGTCACCTACGCCGTCGGCGGCTTTGACCTTGTCCAGGACCTGCTGCGCGGCATCTTGGGATGCGACCACGACGGCGGGGCTGCCGCTGCCGGCGTCGAAGTGGCGCGCCAGCGCGTCCTGGCCGTCAACGGCGTCGGACTGGGACAGGATGACGTCCGTTTGCGGGACACCGTTGGCCTTCAATTGCAGAATTCCGGTGGATGCGACCAACAGCAGCAGCACGGAAGCGACCCACACGACACGCGGCCGGCGCGAAACCAAGCGACCCGTGGCGCGCCAGAGACCCTTCTGCCCCTCAAGACCGGTGACAATTTGAGGTTCGCGTTCGTCGTCGGGCAGTAGCTTGGGGCGGAAGGGCCAGAAGGCGGCCCGGCCAAGCAAAGCCATCAGCGCGGGTAGTAGCGTAAGCGCGGCGAACAGCGAGCAGAGGATGCCGGCCGCCGCCACAGGACCGAGCGCCTTGTTGGAGTTCAGGTCGGAGAAGAGCAGGCAGAGCAGGGCGATGATCACCGTGGCGCCCGAGGCCAGGATCGGTTCGAACGATGCCTTCCACGCCGTGATGACGGCCCGCGTGCGGTTGGTGGTGTGGGTCAACGCCTCACGGAAACGCGCCACATACAGCAGCGCATAGTCAGTGGCCGCGCCAATCACCAAGATGGACAGGATGCCTTGGCTCTGGCCGTTCAGCTGGATCCAGCCGAACTTGGCCATACCGAACACCAGCAAAATAGCGGCGCAAAGAGCGAACACAGAGGTGAACAGCACCGCCAACGGCAGCACCACCGAGCGGTAAACCAGCAGCAGGATCACGAACACGGCGCCCAAGGCAACCAGCAGCAGGATGCCGTCGATCCCGCCGAACGCGTTGACCAAGTCGGCGGTCAGGCCAGCGGGACCAGTGACGAAGGCCTTCATTCCTTCCGGCGCGCCAGGCTGGACCACGTCGCGAAGCTCCTGGACCTTCTTGCGCAGCTCGTCGGATGAGGCCATCGGGACGATGAACTGGACGGCCTTGCCGTCTTCCGATGGGATTGGGCCGACGACGGCGCTCCCCAGCTTGAGCGCCTCAACGTCGGATTTCAGCCGGGCTGCTTCGCCGAGCTGGGCCGGGGTGAAAGCAGCGTCATTTTCCACGACGACCACGGCGGGAACCTCTTCGGAGTCCCGGAACTTGGCCTGCCAGTCGCCCGCCTCCGTGGCTTCGGCACCGGCGGGGAGGAACGAAGCCTGGTCATTGGACGAGACCTCCTCCAATCGACCAAACGTAGGGCCGCCGATGCCGGCGATACCCAGCCAAGTGATGACCAGCACCACGGGTATCAGCCAGCGCAGCCAGAACGGTACCTTCTGCGAGTTCATGAGTCCTTCTTCAGTGGGATGCTTCGGGATCTTTATTCCACCATAGATTATCTCTATCATGGAACTATTCCAAGGCCGGATCGATACAGATGCCGGATTCCCGGGCCGCTGGGAGTAATATCCGGAAGGCAGTAAATAAGAGACAACGCTGGCAGGAGGGCGGAGATGTCAGACCCATCAGTCCCGCGCCCTGAGGCGGGTCAGCACGGACCAAGCCGCCCCGGGAACGCCGCTCCCCAAGAACTGGTGCGCCTCCTCCAGGACTTCACCCTCGAAGCCAACCACTACGTGGACGCCGCTGGCGGCCGGAACCACATGCACCGGACGGACCTCAACGCCCTCGCTGTCATCATGCGCCACTCCGCAGCGGGCAAAGTGGTCACGCCAGGCGTGCTGCGAACCGAGCTGAGGCTCAGCTCCCCCGCCACCACGGCGTTGGTCGACCGCCTGCACGCTTCCGGGCACGTGGTGCGTGAACGTCTTGGCACCGACCGCAGGCAAGTCCAGTTGCAGATGACACCCAAGGCGTACCGGGACGGAAGCGCCATGTTCATGCCACTCGCAATCCGCATGGGCCAGGCAATGGCCGACTACAGCGCTGAGCAGCTGGAACTTGTCACCCGGTTCATGACTGACATGGTGGAAGCCACCTTGGCCGCCCGCGAGGAAGCCACCCAACCCGAACCCATCTGAGTCGCATTTGTGCGCGTTTTGACCGCCCAAAACGCGCACAAATGCGACCCAGTTGGGTAGCGTTTCCCTATGAACGCGCAGCAGCCTGAAGATGTCTATACCCACGGGCACCACGAGTCGGTTGTCCGGGCCCACGCCTCACGGACGGTCGAGAATTCGGCCGCGTTTGTGATTCCCCATCTCACCCCCGGAACGTCAGTGCTCGACGTCGGGTGCGGACCCGGCAGCATCACTTGCGATTTCGCTGGGCTGGTTGCGCCCGGGCAAGTGGTCGGCTTGGACCGGTCCGCCGACATCGTCGCGCAAGCCACAGAACTGGCAACCGAGCGCGGCGTGGACAACGTGACCTTCCAGACGGGCAATATTTATGATCTCGACTTTGAGGACGAGTCCTTCGACCTCGTCCACGCCCATCAGGTCCTCCAGCACCTGACTGACCCCGTCGCCGCCCTCCGCGAGATGCGCCGGGTGGCCAAGCCTGGTGCCATTGTTGCCGTCCGCGACGCCGATTTCCACGGCATGAGCTGGTACCCGGAAGTCCCCGAGTTGGACGACTGGATGGAGCTTTACCAAAGGATCGCCCGGCGCAACGGAGCAGAACCCGACGCCGGCCGTCGCCTGGTTTCCTGGGCCCAGCAGGCAGGTTTCACCCAGGTGGCTCCAACCAGCAGCAATTGGCTCTACGCCACGGCCCAGCAGCGCGCTTGGCAATCCCGCGTCTGGAGCGAGCGCGTTCTTCATTCGGCCTTTGCTGAACAGGCACTTGAATACGGTTTCGCCAACGAGGCCGACCTCGCCCGGATCGCCGCAGGCTGGCATCGTTGGGGAGCAACCGATGACGGCTTTTTCCTCATTCCCAACGGCGAGGTGATCGCTCGGGGCCTGAACTTTCAAAAAGTTTGCCGAACCATGTAGAAATGCCCACCGCAGTTCCGACCCATGAGTGAAAGCACCCACACAGGGCGCTCCTCACAAGGAGTTTGAGATGAAATACATGATCATGATGTTCGGATCGGCCGAGAGCATGATGGAAACTGCGGACCCAGCCTGGATCCAGGAAATGATCGGTTTCATGATCCAGATCGACAAGGACCTCACCGAATCCGGCGAGATGGTGTTCAACGCGGGCCTGGCCGATGGCAGCACCGCGAAGCTCGTGAAGCAGACACCCGACGGCGTCATCACCACGGACGGCCCCTACGCCGAATCCAAGGAGTCGCTGGTGGGCTACTGGGTGGTTGATGTGGCCAGCGAGGAACGTGCCGTGGAGATCTGTTCAAGCATCGTGAAGTACGCGCAGGTGGTGGAGCTACGCGAAGTTCAGCAAGCTCCACCGCAGGAAGCTCCACCGGAGGTCTGACTGGGTTCCCCGCAGGGCACACCAATCGAGGACCTGCTGCGCACGTTGGCGCCGCAGGTCCTCGGCGTGCTGGCACGTACGCACGGACAGTTCGATGCGTGTGAGGATGCCGTCCAGGAAGCACTCCTTGAGGCCGCCCTTCAGTGGCCCTCCGGGCTGCCGGACAATCCCAGGGCGTGGTTGACGGCGGTTGCGTCCCGGCGCTTGGTGGACCTTTACCGGAGTGAAAGCGCGCGTCGCTCCCGGGAGGAACGTGCCGCGGCCATGGATTTTCAGTACAGCTCCGTCTCGGAAACCGACGACACCCTCACTTTGATGTTCCTCTGCTGCCATCCCGCCTTATCGGCACCCTCGCAACTGGCCTTGACGCTTCGGGCAGTTGGAGGACTCACGACGGCGGAAATCGCCTCTGCTTTCCTGGTCCCCGAAGCGACCATGGGACAGCGCATCAGCCGTGCGAAACAGGGGATCCGGAAGGCGGGAGCAACGTTCAGCATGCCGCCTGCTTCCGAGCGCAAGGGAAGGCTCGGCGTCGTACTTCATGTCCTGTACCTGATCTTCAACGAAGGCTACGCAGCAAGCTCGGGTCCGTCGCTGCAGCGTGAGGATCTGACGACGGAGGCGATCCGGCTTGCCCGCATGGTGGTGAGCGCCGCGCCGGCTGAGCTTGAGGCGACCGGGCTGCTGGCGCTGATGCTGCTAACAGATTCCCGTCGTTCCGCCCGGGCGCTGCCGGACGGGATGCCGGTCCCGCTGGCTGAGCAGGACCGAAGGTTGTGGAACCGAAGACAGATTAGGGAGGGCATCGCGCTATTGTCGTCCGTCCTCGGACGTGGGGCCGCTGGGCCGTATCAACTTCAAGCAGCCATCGCTGCCGTTCACGCGGAGGCCGCCTCCAACGAAGACACCGACTGGCCGCAGATTCTCGCCCTGTACACCGTCCTTGAAGCCATCGCTCCCAGTCCCGTGGTCACGCTGAACCGCGCGGTTGCCGTTGCCATGGTGCACGGACCTGCCGCCGGACTTGAGTCGCTGGCCGGGCTGGATCCAGTGCTGGGGCGGTCGCACCGTTTGGACGCCGTGCGGGGGCACCTGCTGGAGATGGCGGGCTCGTACGCGGAGGCCCGCGCCGCGTACCTGGCCGCTGCGAAGAAGACGGGCAGCCTGCAGGAGCGGCGGTACTTGATGGGGAAAGTTGCCAAGCTGACTGAGCAATGACCCCATATAGTCGAACTCATGGAACAGCGCATACTTGGCAAGACCGGCCGATCCGTATCCACCGTTGGCTTGGGCACATGGCAACTCGGAGCCGATTGGGGTGACGTCACCGAAGACGACGCCTTTGCCGTGCTGGACGCATCGGTAGAAGGAGGCGTCAATTTCTTCGACACCGCCGACGTCTACGGCGACGGGCGGAGTGAGCAGTTCATAGGACGCTTCCTCCGCGCACATCCGGACCTCGACATCACGGTGGCCACCAAGATGGGGCGCCGCGTGGATCAGGTTCCGGAGAACTACACCCTGGACAACTTCCGCGCCTGGACCGACCGCTCACGCCGCAACCTGCAGCAGGACACCCTGGACCTCGTCCAGCTTCACTGCCCTCCCACCGCTGTCTACAACAACTCCGAGGTCTACGACGCACTGGATACCTTGGTCAGCGAAGGGGCCATCCGCAACTACGGCGTCAGCGTCGAACGGACCGACGAAGCCCTCGAGGCCATCAAGCGCGGGAACACTGCATCCGTACAGATCATCCTCAATGCTTTCCGCCTCAAGCCCCTCGATGAGGTTCTGCCCGCTGCGAAGGAAGCCGGTGTGGGAATCATCGCCCGCGTGCCGCTGGCGTCAGGGTTGCTGTCCGGAAAGTACACGAAGGACACGGAATTCCCCGAGGACGACCACCGGAACTACAACCGCGACGGATCGTCATTCGACGTCGGCGAGACGTTCTCAGGCGTCGACTTCGCAACCGGCGTCAAGGCCGCCCAGGAGTTCAGCGGACTAGTACCCGACGGCGTAAGTACCGTCCAAGCGGCCCTCGCCTGGGTCATCGCCCAGGACGGTGTCACATCGGTCATTCCGGGAGCACGGTCCGCGTCGCAGGCACGTTCCAACGCAGAAGCCGGGGAGCTGCAGTCCGTAGGGGCTGGATTGACTGAGGGCGTTCGGGACATCTACGACCGTTACTTCCGCGAAGCGATCCACCCCCGCTGGTAGACGCCGGGCCGCCGTCGAGCGTTATGCCGTTACCAGCCGCCGCGAGTCGGCGTGTGTCCTTTTCGGGCATCGTCCGGCATGGACATCTCTGCACGCAACCCGAGGAGCCGGATCGGACGGTCCGGTTCGATCTTTGCTGTGAGATCCAAAGCTTGCGCGAGGACTTCCTCGCGGTCGAATGACTCAGGGATCTTCCTTGCGTAAGTCTTGGTGAAGAACGGCACGTACCGGACTTTGAGCGTCAGTCCGATCACCGGACGCCCTTCGGCGGCAACGTCCTCCAGGACGCGTGCCGTCAACTCCTTGATGGCGTCGCTGACTTGGGAGGGCTCGGTCAGATCCTGCTGGTAGGTGGTCTCACGGCCATGCGCTCGGGCCACCCACGGGGTGTCATCCACCTCGCTGGAACCTTCGCCGCGTCCCAATTGCGCATACCAAGGCCCCATCTTGGGACCAAACTCCGGGACCAGTTCCTGGGGGTCGGTCGCGGCGAGCTCTGCCACCGTGGTGATGTCGTGCTTCGCCAGACGCTGCGACACTTTTGGTCCAACGCCCCACAGGTCCTTCGTTGGCCGGTGGCCCATGACTTCCAGCCAGTTCTCTTTGGTCAGCCGGAAGATGCCGGCTGGTTTGCCGAAATCCGTGGCGTTCTTTGCGCGGACCAACGTGTCGCCGATGCCCACGCTGCAGTGCAGTTGCGTCTCTTCGAGGACGGCGGCCTGTATCTGTTTGGCGTAGGCTGCCGGGTCCTCGGTCTCGACACCAACAAAGGCTTCGTCCCAGCCCAGTACCTGAACAGTGGCGCCGGGCTGTTCCCTGAGGGTGGCCATCACAACGTCCGACGCTGCGAGGTAGGCCTCTTGATCGACGGGCAGGATGACGGCATCCGGCACTTTCCGCGCTGCGATGCGCAAGGGCATTCCGGAGCCAACGCCGAAAGCCCGTGCTTCGTAGGATGCCGTGGACACCACAGCCCGCTCCGTGGGGTCTCCCCGACCACCCACGATGATCGGTTTACCTGCGAGCTCAGGCCGACGGAGTACCTCGACAGCCGCAATGAACTGGTCAAGGTCAACGTGCAGTACCCACGGGATTCCGCTCACGGCATTAGTTTGCCCTAAACCGTGGCCTTGGCTGTACCTTCACCACCTTCTTTGAATGCCGACGCGGACGAAATCAACCCATTCCGGCTGCGTTCCCGGTCTCCCTCCGCCAAAGCAGGTGGTGAAGGTACGCGTCCTGGGCACCCGCCTCACCGGCATAAGCTGAGGTGGTGCAGTTTTCACTTTGGCTGGCCCTGGTTGGCGCCGGCACCCTGATCAGTTTCACACCCGGCGCCGGTGCCATCTTCACCATGAGCAACTCGCTCAATTCCGGCTTCCGACGCTCCATCTGGGGAATCCTCGGTCAGCAGGTGGCCTTGGTCATCCATATCGTGATCGTCGCTCTGGGCGTCGGCGTGCTCGTGTCCAACTCTCCGGTGATCTTCAATGTCATCCGGTACGCCGGCGCCGCGTACCTGGTATACCTCGGTATCCGGCAGTTCCTGCACAGGCCGGACTTGGACAAGGAAGAGGTTGCGAACCAGAAGAACGAGTCCGCCCTGTCCATGTTCCAACGTGGCATTTGGGTGAACCTGCTGAATCCGAAAGCCATCGTCTTCTTCCTGGCCTTCATGCCGCAGTTCATCAGGCCGGACCAACCGCTGCTTCAGCAGTACGCAGTGTTAACAGCCACGGTCCTGGTCATCGACATCGTGGTGATGTGGTTCTTCTTCGCCTTGGCCGCACGGTCATTCCAGCGATTCACCCACGACCAGCAGGGCCAGAAGGTCCTCAACCGCGTTTTCGGCTGCCTGTTCGTCTTGGTCGGCATCCTGCTGGCGGTCATCCACTAGCCGCGGCGTGCCCTGCTACCGTCGAGGTCATGGATGCTGACTGGATCGAGCACCGACGTGCTGACGACGGCGAACACGTGGGTTGGATGAAGCCGGTAAGCGACGGATTCGTCGCTATCGACATGCTGGGACGCCCGCGCACTGACGTTGTGGATTGGTTTACCGCCGAGGAAACACTCGATGATCTCGGCCTCCGCTACCTCGCCGAACCCCACGAATTACTCCTCGACGACGGTGCTTGGCTGCGTGTTCGGATCGCCGAAGTGACACCTGATGTCGTCCGCGTGAAGAAGGAAGACTGGGGCGATATGACGGCACCCCAGATCTATTTCACGGTGTCGAACCCCATTTCGGAAGAGCAACTCCGCCCGCTGGCCCGCTAAACCGGCGCCGTAGATCCCCGCACCACCAGCGAGCTTTCAAGCGTCACATGCGCTTCCTCCAATGCCACGCCTTCCATGAGCCCGCGTAGCTGCTCCCCCGCCTTCCGCCCCAGCGGGGTGGCGGGCAGGTGCACGCTGGTAAGGCCGGGGTTGCTCGTGGCCGAGTAGGGCAGGTCGTCGAAGCCCGCAACGGCCAACTCCTCAGGGATCCGGACACCCTCAACACGGGCTTCCTGCAGCACGCCATAGGCATGCGTATCGGTACCGCACACGACGGCGGTCACCCCCTCGCGCTGCCACACCGGCCAGGCATCGGCGAAAGCGGCAGCGGCAGCACCGACGTCGATCGATGTGCTGATGACGTGCCCGTCCGCCACCGAAAGCCCACATGCGGAGGCCTCTTCCAGGAAAGCCTCCCGGCGCAGCTGGAAAGTGGTTGTACCCGTCACACCGTCCACGTAGGCGGCCCGCGTGTGGCCGGAAGCAGCTAAATGCCGAGCCAGCTCGCGTGCACCTTGGGCAACGTCGAGATTCACAGAGGGTGCGTAGGACTCAAGGCCCGGCGCGTCCAACAGCACCAGAGGCCCCGCTGCGGACAGGTCCTCCAGGAATTCTGCACTCGGAGCACCCACCAACAAGCCAGCAGGCCGGAGCGCCAGCAACTTGCGTACGTCGTCAGCCTGGGGTGATTCTCCGGCGTCAGTCACGGAGAGCAGCAGCTGGTACTCCGATCCCAGCGATTCCCGCACGCCGGCGATGACATTGGCGAAGAAGGGGTTGGACACATCCGGCGTCACCAAAATGACAATGGAGCTGACCCCGCGGGCCAGGGAACTGCCGATGCTGTCCACCACATAGCCCAGCTCGGAAATCGCCGAACGGACTCGGGAGATGTTGTCCTCCGAGACACGCCCTTGCGTCTTACCGTTGGCCACCAAGGAAACTGTCGCCGTCGACACGCCCGCGCGCGCTGCCACCATCGCAGCCGTCACGCGTGGCGAGCGGGGCGCGCGGCCATGGCGCCGATCGAGGGATTCCATGCATCGATCGTAGCGTTCATAACCCGCTCTCACCTGCGAGAAGGCATCAAGCGCTTAACGCCTCGAACGTTAAGCGTTTGACGTAGCCCACAAAGCAGTGCCAGAATTCCCCTGAATGCTTAGCGCCCTGCCCCGGGCAAGTTCCAGGCAGGCCCCAATGACGTGGAGAGAAACGTGGATCCCAACACCATGACACCGGCACGCAAGAAGATCATTCTTGACTGCGACCCTGGCCATGACGACGCAGTGGCATTGCTGCTGGCACACGGCAACCCGGACATCGAACTGCTCGCGGTCACGACGGTGGTGGGCAACCAGACCCTCGAGAAGGTCACCCGCAACGCCCTCTCAGTAGCTACGATCGCGGGCATCACAGGCGTTCCGTTCGCCGCAGGTTGCGACCGTCCCCTGGTCCGCACTATCGAAACAGCCCCCAGTATCCACGGCGACTCCGGCATGGACGGCCCGGAGCAGCCCGAGTCCGCCATCGAGTTGGACCCGCGCCACGCCGTCGACCTCATCATTGAAACGGTCATGGCGCATGAGCCGGGCACCGTCACCTTGGTCCCCACCGCAGGGCTCACCAACATCGCCATGGCCGCCCGCAAGGAACCCCGCATCGTGGACCGCGTCAAGGAAGTTGTCCTCATGGGCGGCGGCTACCACGTAGGCAACTGGAGCGCCGTGGCGGAGTTCAACATCATCATCGACCCCGAAGCCGCGCACATCGTCTTCAACGAAAAGTGGCCGGTCGTCATGGTCGGCCTCGACCTCACGCACCAGGCGCTGGCCACGGATGAGGTCGTGGACCGGATCGCAACCATAGGCACAAAGCCCGCCAAGTTCGTCCTGGAACTGATGGACTTCTTCAAGAAGACCTACAAGGACGCGCAGGGCTTTGACTTCCCGCCGGTCCACGATCCGTGCGCCGTGGCTTACGTCATCGACCCCACGGTTATGACCACCCGCAAGGTTCCCGTGGACATCGAACTCCAAGGCAAGCTCACCCTCGGCATGACAGTGGCCGACTTCCGCGCACCTGCTCCAGAGGACTGCCATACGTCCGTTGCCGTTGACCTGGACCACAAGAAGTTCTGGGATCTTGTTACCGACGCGATCGTCAGGATTGGCGAACCAACCCACGACGACGGCGCTCACGCCACCGCTGGCGCCGACGTCACCGAATCCGAAGTCAGCGCCACAGCAGGGGCCATCCTGGCAGGAGAGGCCAAGTAATGTCCTCGCTCTCATCAAAAACGAAGTCCACCCGCGGCAACGTCACTGCCCTCATGGTTGCGTTGCTGGCAGCTTGCGTGGCCTTCCAGCTCAACGCGTCCATGCTCAGCCCGGCCCTGGTCACCATGGGCAACGAACTCCAGACTGACCAGGCGACCATCGGCCTGTCACAGACGTGGTTCTTCACGGCCGCCGCGTTGTTCTCCCTCTTCCTCCCGCGCCTCAGCGACATCGTGGGCCGCAAGAAGATCCTCGTCGGCATGATGCTCCTGATGGCTGTCGGTTCCGTCATCGCCGCACTTGCCCCTGATGTCACGTGGCTCTTCGTGGGTCGCATCATCCAGGGCGTCAGTGGCCCCACGGTTCCGCTTTGCTTGATCATGCTCCGCTCCGCGGTCAGCAACCCGCGCAAGTACGGCACGCTCATGGGCCTCATTACCGCAGTCAACGGCGGCGTGGCCGGGGTGGACTCGTTCGTGGGCGGCTACTTCGCTGAAAACTTCGGCTTCCGCAGCATTTTCTGGCTAATGGTGGCCCTCGCGCTCGTGGCTACCGTGTTGATCGCCGTCCTGGCAGGCGAGAGCAAGCCCGCCGCTGGCACCACCATGGACTGGCTGGGCGTCTTCTTCATCGTGATCGCCGTGGGCGCACTCCTAACAGCCTTGAACGAGGGCGCGAAGCTCGCCGCAGCCTTCGATGCCGGAACATTGACACTCGCGATCGTGCTTACGGTGATTGCCGCCGTCGCGTTCTTTGCGTTCTGGACTGTTGAGAAGCGCGCCAAGCAACCCATGGTGGAAACCGTCCACCTGCGTCAGCGCTCCACATGGGCACCGCTGCTGACCACCACCCTCACCATGACCGGCATCTTCGCGGTCATCAACGGCATCGTCCCGGCGTACGTACAGGCCGCAGATCCGGGCTTCGCCGTGGGACCCACCGAGATGTCGCTCATCATCCTGACCCCGTATGCGCTGCTTGGCTGGCTCTTCGGACCGATCAGCGGGCGATTGGCTCCCGTCCTCGGTTACACCAAGGTCCTGCGCATCGGCCTGATCGGCAGCCTCGTGGCACTGGCCATCATCGCGTTCTTCGGCCTCAACAACCTCCCCATGATGATCGTGGGTACCGCCTTGCTGGGCATCATGTACGCCGGTACCGTCAACATCATGCTGAACGGACTCGGCGTGGTCCTCTCGCCGCAGGGGAACCCCGGATTCCTCCCGGGCATGAACGCCGGCGCTTTCAACCTCGGTGCCGGTCTCAGCTTCCTTGTCCTGCCTGCGGTCCTCGTCGCCACAGCCTCCCTGAATGACGCCAAGGCCTCCTACCTGACCGTCGTCGTGGTGGGGCTCGTCATCACGTTCGCTGCTTTCGCGGCATCGCTCCTGATTCCAAAGCCTGTCGACGCAGAAGTGACCGACAATGAAAAGGTGGCAGCATGACCAGCGCACCCAAGGCGGGAATCGTCGTCGTCGGCTCCCTCAACGCGGACCTGACTATCTACTGCGACCGCCTCCCGCAACCCGGCGAGACGGTCCATGGCAACGGTTTCGCGGTGAATCCCGGCGGTAAGAGCGCCAACCAGGCTGTGGCGGCCAGCAAGCTCGGCGGTCAAGTCAGCCTGATCGGTGCCGTGGGTGACGACCCCAACGGCACCATGCTCCTGGACTCGACGGGCAGCGCAGGAGTGGACGTTTCCCGCGTCCGACGCTCCGACGTCGCCACCGGCGTCGCAGTCATTTCCGTGGACGCCAGCGGTGAGAACAGCATCATCATCTCGGCCGGTGCCAACGGTACGCTGAGGCCGTCGGACGTTACGTCCGACACCTTCGAGGATGCGGCTGTGGTGTGCCTCTGCCTGGAGGTGGGGACCGATACCGTAATCGCCGCGGCCCAAGCAGGGCACGACGCCGGAGCAACAGTTCTACTGAACCTCTCGCCTTACGCCGAGGTTCCGGAGCGTTTGGCCGGGTTAAGCGATGTGCTGCTGGTGAACGCGCACGAAGCCTCGTTGTTCCTGGGTGCAGAAGCCGACGTACCTGACGCCGAGGCTAGTGTGGAGGCGTGGGAGCCGGTCCGGAGCCAGTTCGTCGGCCGGGGTTTGCAGCGGGTTCTGGTGACCCTCGGCGCACACGGTTCCGTGGTCCTGGATTCGCTGGCCCGCGGTACCGAGGATCAGATCACCCGTATTGCCCCTACGCGCGTGAACGCCGTGGACACCACAGGCGCCGGCGACGCCTTCACTGGTGCAGTTGCCGCGCGCCTGGCTGCCGGCGAATCCCTCGCGGATGCCGCAGCATTCGCCTCGGTGGCCGCTGCCCTGGCCGCTACGAAGAAGGGCACGCAGGCCGCGTACCCGACCATCGCCGACGTCGAGCAGCTTCGGGACGCTTAGTCCCGGCGTTGCACCCAACTGGGTCGCAATTGAGCGCGTTTTGAACCCCCAAAACGCGCTCAATTGCGACCTACTTTGGGTTAAGCGGCTTTGCGTGTTGCGCGTTCGGCCGCGCGCTCCACTGCCTTGCGGCTCAGGGCGCCGTGGCCGGCCATGAGCCGGGGGACCACTACATACACCGCGGCCGGAACCACCAGAGCGGTCAACAGGAGTGCCCTCAGGACGGGGTGCCACGGCTCCATGATCGGGCCGAGGAGCAGCATGCCAATGGACACGAGCGGGAAGATGGCGAGCCAGGTAATGAGGGCCCGGATGTGAACGGACGGCATTTTCGGATGAGCCGGGGCTACGGGTGACGCGGACTCAGCGGTGACTTTGGAGGCGGTTTGTGCGGTCATGGCATTCTCCAACTAAACGGTTGCTTTTGGCTTGGAATTACCATAACCAAGGCTGCAGATAATTACAACCACTTAGTTGGAAACTGGTAATATGACCATATGGCATGGGACACGGAGCGAACCAAAGGACTGCTGCTTCAGGCGGCCACGTCCGAGTTCTGCACGCGTGGGCTTGCGGGCGCCCGGATTGACCGGATTGCGGCAGAGGCGGGCGTCAACAAGGAGCGGATCTATCAGTACTTCGGCAATAAGAATGCGCTTTTCGACGCCGTAATCGTCGCCGCACTGAGCTCCCTTATGGATGAAGTACCCATCGAGGGCAACGGACCGGAGGCCATGGCAGACTACGCCGGCCGACTCTTCGACCACCACCAGAAAGATGCAACGGCACCACGTCTCCTGTTCTGGGAAGGGCTGGAACGTGGCACGGAGGTCGTCGGACTGCCGAAGAGGATGGCCAACTGCGCTTCGAAGGTCAACAGCACCATCGCAGCACTCCCCGGCATCTCCAGGGAAGACGCGGGCGATCTCCTCATTACCATCGTTAGCCTGTGCGACGCCGCCCCCGTCCTGCCTGCGCTCGACGGACTGATGGCGGGCGACGAGCCGGGCCGGGCCGAAAGGCGACGCGCCGCCGTCGTACGTACCGTCTATCTGGCGGCCGCAGCGCTGGCCGCCGAAGCGCAAGAACTTGGCAACGCCCCGGCGACCACCGCTTAGGTTCTACTGAACGCCGGCCTCGTCGAACTGCGAGCGCGCTGCGAGCGATTTCTGCGCCCGGATCTGCTTTGCCAGCATGAGCTGCGCTTCATCGCGGATGAGCGTAGGATCGCTCGACGGCGGCACGAGCCCTGCCGCTGCGATCTGGCCCCTCGCGTCATCGTCCACGGCAAAACCCCACTTGAGGAAGAAGTCGCTCAAGTCGGCTTTGGCCGCCTTGCTGGCCCACACAACAAAGTTACGCAGCCGGTAGACCTCATCCCAGTAATCACCCTTGGGAGGACGTTCCTCGCGGATGATCTTGTGCAACGTCGGCCAGAAGTTCTTGAAGCCCAGGCGGAGCTGTTCGAACATCACCAGGCGTTCCATGCCGTCGAATGTAGTCCCGTACACCACCCCTTCACTGCCGATCATCGGCACCGCAGACTCCCACGGCGTCAGGCCGGTGGTCCCATCCGGCACGTGCAGCCGAGGCTGCTGGCCATACTTCTTGGCGAAGCTCGCGTTCACGGCCAGTGAGTAGACGTTCACTGTCACTTCAGTAAGGGAGGTGGGCTTGTAGGTGACCTGCTGATGCTGGTGGCCGAGTTCGTGATAGATGCCCCAACCCCGCATGCGCAGCCCCTCCACCGTCAGGAGCCGATCCTGGATGGGCGGCGGATAAGACGTGTGGCTGTGGGTGGCGTAGGCGCCGACGTTGGCGATCGCAGAGGGGTACCCCACCAGATGGTACGGGTGGGCTTGGCGTGCATGAAGCGGACTGGAACCGTCGTAACCGCTGGTCACGTCCTCGATGGAGATCAGGTCCTCGAAGGTGAACATCAGCTCGGAGTGATTCTCGGAGCGATACCGCAGGGCGGACGCGCGCTCCACGGTGACAGTGGCATGCGCACTCACCAGCTCCACGAAGGGGGTTGGCCGCTCATCGAGTTGCCGCTGGAATTCGAGTTCGCTGGTGCGGCCGTACACGAAGTACGGCATGGGCTGCGCCACGGCGTCGAGGGTTGCACTAACATAGCCGCTGGTCCCGACCACTTTGTAGTAGATCACGCCGCCGCCGCCGTCGGTGATGACGTTCTTACCCCTCTTGAGCGGATAGTCGCGAGACTTCTTGAACTCAGGGCGGGCATCGGCGTCCGGGGCACCAATCACCAGCACCGCATTCGGTGCCGTCATCGCCTTCACGGTCACGGTCATTGCCGTACCGGCGGGAAGGTAAAAGCCAGTAGATTGGAGGTTCGTGTTGCACAGGGAGATTTGGAGCCTGTCCTCCTCCGAGCCGTGGGAATCCGGCATCGCGGTGACGATTTTGCTGCGTGACTGGCTGGTTCGGGTATCGGCTGCAGCGGGCCCGGCGGCCCACGGCACCATCAGGCCTCCAGCGACTACCGCCATGGCACCCAAAGCGCCGCGCCTGCTGATGGTGCTACCCCGCAAGGACAGGGGTCCTGAATTTTCGGCTTTACGTGAATCGGGGACGTGGCTATGGCTTTCACTCATGGATCATCCTTTTGTCCGGGCCGACCACTGTGACCAGCCTCACGGGGTTAAATGCAAGCGCTTACTATCCATTAAGGCAATACTTTCGGTCATTTAAATGGTTTTATGTCTACCAAAGAATAAAAATAGAAAGCGTTTACTGTCCGGCGCCAGCACTATGTGACAGATTCGACACGGAAAATGACTTTCGTGTGGAGTGGCCCTCTAGCCAAGACGGGGCGAAATGAATCATGCTTGCTGCATGTACTCAACGACGAGCCCATACCGCATCATCACGGTCTGCACTGGAAACATCTGCCGCTCACCTATGGCAGCGCTCATGCTTACCGAAGCCTTCGAAGCGGAAGGGCTCGGCAAGCTTGTAGTGGTCGACTCCGCGGGGACTACAGGGTACGAGGTGGGGCACCCCATCGACCCCCGCGCCGCCCGCGTCCTGACCGCCCAGCACTTGGCTTCCGAGGACCATGTTGCCCGGGAGTGGCGGCGGGAATGGTACGCCGAACGGGACCTGATCCTTGCCCTGGACGTTGACCATTTCGGCTGGCTCCAGGAAGGCGCCCCGGATCACGCTTCCCTCGAAAAAGTACGGATGCTGCGCAGCTTTGATCCACATATGGCAGGCCGCAGCTCCCTCGACCTGGGCATCGAGGACCCTTGGTATGGCGGCCACACGGACTTCGACAACACCTGGACGCTCATCAAAGCCGCCATTCCCGGGATTGTGCAGTACATCGAGGCAGCGATCGCCGCCCAGGATGACGCCAAAACCCACGAGCACCAGCAGGTAACCTCTATGACATGACCCCTGCACCTGTGATCATCGCTGTTGACGGCAGGTCCGGCGCAGGAAAGACCACCCTGGCCGTTGAACTGGCGGCCCGGTTGCGGCAGCACCACAAGGTTTCGCTGTTCCATCTGGAGGACATCTACCCTGGCTGGAACGGCCTCATGCCCGGCATTGAGCGATATGTCGGCACGGTCCTGAAGCCGCTGAGCTCCGGCCAGGCGGCGGAATGGACCAGTTGGGATTGGGAAAAGCATTACGACGGCGGCTTGAACGTCACGCTGCCCGCCGAAATCATCATTGTGGAAGGCGTAGGAGCGGCGGCGGACGCAGCCCGGCCCATGCTGGACGCCGTGGTGTGGGTGGAATCCCCCGGTGACGATCGCCGCCGTCGGGCCCTGACTCGTGACGGCAGCACCTACGAACCGTACTGGGACAGCTGGGCAGCCCAAGAGGATGAATGGCTTTCAAACGATGAGGTGATCAGCGCCGCCGACGTCCGGGTGCAGAACCCTGCGGACGGCAGCGCGCCGGACGATGTCCTGCAGGCCCTCATGTACCTGCCTCCGGTTGCTGCCATCTTGTCGCCTGAACTCAGCGCCCGGCGAGGACTGCAACTGCGATCCGAGCGCCTGGAGGCGACGCCCGATGCTGCGCGTCTGTTCGAGACACTGTACGGCCGGTCCGCGAACGCGGTGTGGCTGGATTCTTCCAACGCCTCCGCCGTCGTAGGCCGTTCCCAAGCGGCCGCGCGCAGCCGCTTCAGCATCTTGGCGGACGACGGCGGCACGTTCGGACAGTCTGTGCTGCACCGGTCCGGGACTACCCAAGTGACGGCCGGGACCGCTTCCGTGAGCACCTCCGGGCCGTTCTTCCGCTGGCTCGATTCCGTCTGGGGCCGCCGGGCCGTCCGAGCACCGCGCGGTTACGACGGCCAGTTCACGCTCGGCTGGCTCGGGTACCTGGGCTACGAACTCAAGCGCGAAACCGGCGGTAACGACGTCCACTCCGATACCCCGGACGCGGCCCTTCTCTTCGCCGGGCGGGCAGTGGTGCTGGATCATCGTGAGCGCACTGTGTGGCTGCTCGCCTTGGATGCGCCCGACGCCGAGGAATGGCTGCGCGAGGCCCGCAGCGCCGTCGAGACTGCTGCCGCCCCTGCTGCCGCCGTCGAGGTCCAATACGCCGCTGAGCCTGCTGGCCTGGAGTTCGTCAGCCGGGACTCTGCGACGGACTACAAGCGCAAGATCGCGGACTCCCAACACGAGATCAGCGAAGGCAACTCCTACGAAATCTGCCTGACCACCATGCTGGAAGCTCCTGCCGGCGACTTGGATCCCTGGGCGAGCTACCTAAGCCTTCGACGCCGGAACCCGGCACCCTTCGCCAGTTACCTTCGGTTCGGCGAACTGGTAGTCGCGAGTACGTCACCCGAACGATTCCTCCGCATACTGTCCGATGGCGCCATGCGCGCTGAGCCGATCAAGGGCACACGGGGGCGATCATCTGACACGTCCGAAGATGCTGCTTTGCGGCACGACCTCGAGACGTCGCTGAAGGACCGCGCGGAGAACATCATGATCGTGGACCTGTTGCGCAACGACCTCAGCCACTTCGCCATCCCGGGTTCCGTGACGGTCAGCCGCCTGTGCGCGATCGAAAGCTACGCCACCGTCCACCAAATGGTCAGCACTATTGACGCGCACCTCCGTCCGGGTGCTCCCAGGGCCGAAGCTCTGGCCGCAGCCTTCCCGGCCGGGTCCATGACAGGTGCGCCGAAGATCAGCACCATGGATATCCTCGATCAGCTCGAATCAGGGCCTCGGGGCATCTACTCCGGCGCAATCGGCTACTTCTCGTTGAACGCGGCCACCGACCTCGCCGTGGTGATCCGCACCCTGGTGGTAAACCCTGATGCCGCAGGCGGACGAACCCTGTCCCTCGGCGTGGGCGGGGCCATCACCGCGGACTCGGTGGCAGACGACGAGTACGAGGAAATCCGGACCAAGGCATTCGGGGTGCTGTCCACGCTCGGCGCTGACTTCCCCGGCTGAGTTATTACTGGAGCGTCGCCGTCAATCTCGCCACGTTATCCACATACTTGGCCAGCGGAGGTCTATCCATCCAGTCGTCCAACATAAGCTCACGGGACACCTCGCGATACGTGGACTCCACGGCTCGCATGAGGTTCACGGTTTCGGCGCCGAGGAGCATCACCGAGACCTCCATGTTCAGGGAGAAGGAGCGCATGTCCATGTTGCTGGAACCGAGAACGGCCACTTCGTCGTCGATAGTGAAGTGCTTGGCGTGGAGGACGTACGGCGCCCGATACAGGTAGATACGCACTCCGGCGCCCAGCAAGGCTTCATAGTAGGAGCGCTGGGCGTGGTGAACCAGGAATTGGTCGCCCTTCTCGGACACGAAGAGCTCCACATCAACGCCCCGCTGCGCGGCGGTGGTGATGGCGTAGAGCAAGGAGTCATCGGGGACGAAGTACGGGCTGCAGATGGAAATTCTGTGCTGCGCCGAGTAGATCAGGGTGTTGAACAGGCGAAGGTTGTTTTCGGTGGCGAACCCTGGACCGCTGGGCACCACTTGGGCGGTGACGCTGCCTGGAGCCGGTTGGGTAGGCAGGCGTAGCTGGTCCTCAAGGGATTCGTCGGTTTCGCTGAGCCAGTCCGTGGCGAACACGACGTTGAGGGTGGCCACAATCGGGCCCTCAAGCCGGGACATGAGCTCAACCCATTTGCGGCCAACCTTGTGGTGCTTGGGATTGTTGTAGGAGGGCTCGATCAGGTTCTGAGAGCCGGTGAAGGCAATCTCGCCGTCGATCACCATGATCTTGCGATGGTTCCTAAGATCCGGGCGCCGCCATTGACCATGGATGGGCAGCAGCGGAAGCATCCGCTTCCATTGGATCTTGCCTGCTTTGAGCCGGCGGATCAGGCGACGGTACCCCTTGACGCGCAGCGTTCCGATGTGGTCGAACAGCAGCCTGACGGTGACGCCCCGCTCGGCCGCGTTCTCGAGCTCAGTAAGCAATTCGTCAGTCACGGAGTCGCTGCTCATGATGTAGAACTCGGCGTTGATGTAGCTCTTGGCACCCTTGACGGCTTCTGCCATCGCTTTGATGGATTCCTGGTACCCGGGAATCAGTTCCACCTTGTTGCCGTCAACCATGGGCAGCGATCCGAGGCGATGGTTCAACTCACCAGCCGACTTCACCCACTCCGGACCGGAGTAGACGCTCACTGGATCAGCAAGGTCGGAGGTTACGGCACGAACACGGCGGTTTACTTCTTCCTGCTGCTCACGCCTGCGCTTGGACAGCTTGAAATTGCCGAAAAGGAGGAACAGGACGAACCCTACGGATGGGATGAGGAACACAGCCAAAAGCCAGGCCATGGCGGTGGTGGGCCGCCGGTTGCCCGGAATGATGCCCAGCAACACGATGCGCATGGTGACTTCCGCAATGGCCCACGCGCCCAGTAACCAGGTCCATTCCTGGCCAAGCGGAAAAGGAAAGAGCACCCGACAACCCCCACGGTCCATGAACAACAGTGACCACAGCCTATCCGGCAAAGTCGTCCGCAACGGCCTCGCACTAAGCTTGGACCATGACTTCACCTGCTCCCACGGTCCTCGTTTTCCTGGACCCCGCCTTCGAAAACGGGCGTATCGCCGACTCCAGCCAGCCCCAGCTCATGGCCACGGACCTTGGCGCCACCCGCGGCGACGGCGTCTTCGAATCACTGCTTGCCGTTCAAGGACGGGCCCGCAAGGTACAGGCTCATCTGAACCGGCTGAGCAGTTCCGCCGCAGCCTTGGACCTGGTGCTCCCGGAACAGGATGCCTGGCGCAAGGCGATCGATACCGCTATCAATGAGTTCCGCGACGTCCACCCGGCGCCCACGCCGGAGGAGGACGAAGTTGTTGTCAAACTGATCGTGACCCGCGGTGTGGAAGGCGCAGCCAGCCCCACATGTTGGGTACAGGCTTCGCCCTCGCCCGCGGGCAGCCGCCGGCAGCGCGAGACGGGCATCGACGTCGTGCTTTTGGACCGTGGCTTCGACACCGAAGCGGGCGAGCGCGCGCCGTGGCTGCTGCTGGGCGCCAAGACGCTGTCTTATGCGGTGAACATGGCGGCGCTGCGCTACGCGCATAAGCAGGGCGCAGATGACGCCATCTTCACTTCCACGGACGGCCGCGTCCTTGAGGGCCCGACGTCCACGGTGTTGCTGGCTCACTTGGAGACAGTCGACGACGGCGAAGGTTCCGTGAGGACTGTGCGTCGCCTCATCACGCCGCAACATGACAGCGGAATTCTGCCGGGCACATCCCAAGGCGCACTGTTCGCAGCCGCGAAAGCTGCGGGCTGGGAGCTCGGTTACGGCCCGCTTGTACCGCAGGACCTGTTCGATGCCGACGCCGTGTGGCTTATCTCAAGCATCCGTCTAATAGCTCCCGTGAACCACATCAACGGCAAGGAAATCGGCACACCGGCTGTTCGGAAGCAGCTCACCGCCGAATTGAATGAGCTGTTCGCGGGCATCGAGTAAATCACCGGGCTTCCACAGCATGTGCCTACGAAGCCCCGCTAGGAACATAGCAGGTCGCAAGTAGAGTAATTGCTCGCATGACTCAATGATTAGGAACTCTTGGTCTCGACCATGAGCGTTTAGCGTGTTCAATCGCGTTTCTTATCCTCCTTGAAATGGTCATTCGTCATGTGATGAATCTTGTTCTCGTGTTAGTTGGATCACGTCCAACTGGTACTACTTCAGACTTTGCTGGCTAACTTCCCGGAGGGAACATGGGACTCAGCTCCCCCACAAAAGCCGAAGCATCGGCAACCGAGGCACAGTCCCCGACTGGCGCCTCACAGACAGGACTTCGCCGGTCCATGGAGGCCCGGCACTTGGTGATGATCGCCATGGGCGGCGTTATCGGCTCTGGCCTGTTCGTTAGTTCCGGATACACCATCTCCACCGCTGGCCCCTTGGGTGCGGTGATTGCCTTCCTCATTGGCGCCGTGGTGGTCTACTTGGTCATGGCATGCCTCGGGGAGCTCGCTGTTGCGTTCCCCGTCTCGGGCGCCTTTCACATTTATGCCGCGCGGACCATCGGGCCGGCCACTGGCTTCGCCACCGCTTGGCTGTACTGGCTCTGCTGGGCAGTAGCTTTAGGGTCGGAATTCACTGCCGCGGGCTTACTCATGCAGCGCTGGTTCCCGGGCGTTGACGTCTGGATCTGGTGCTTCGTCTTCGCCACCGTTTTGTTCACCCTGAACGCAATTTCATCGCGCGTCTTTGGTGAATCGGAGTTCTGGTTCGCGCTCATCAAGGTCGCCGCCGTCGTCGGCCTGATCATCCTGGGCGGCGCCGCATTGGCTGGATTCCACCCCCTCGCCGCTGGCGGGTACCCCTCCTTTGGGGAGAACTTCGCCACGCCGGACGGGTTGTTCCCCAACGGATTCACCGGCGTATTTGTCACCTGCCTGGCGGTCTTCTATGCTTTCTCGGGCTCCGAGCTGATCGGCGTTGCCGCTGGAGAAACGGCGAACCCCGGCGCGAACATCCCCAAAGCAATGCGGACCACCGTCATCCGGCTCATGATCTTCTTCGTCGGTGCGATCGTCGTCATCGCAGCGACCATTCCGTACGAACAGGTCAGCGTGGACGAGAGCCCGTTCGTCACAGTGTTCTCCATGCTCGGCATCCCTTATGCTGCGGACATCATGAACTTTGTGATCATCACGGCGCTGCTCTCCGCCGGCAACTGCGGGCTCTTCTCCTGTGCCCGCATGCTCTTCTCACTGGCCGACGAGGGCCACGCACCCAAGGCCTTCCGTAAGTTGACCAAGCGCGGCATCCCGATGGTGGCCCTCTGCGTAAGCATGCTGGGTGGCCTGGCCTCGCTGATCAGCAGTGTTGTTGCCCCGGCCACCGTCTACTTGGTGCTCGTCTCCGTGGCCGGTTTCGCGACCGTTGGTGTGTGGATGTCCATCGTCGCTTCACACTTCATTTACCGCCGGACCTTCATCAAGAACGGTGGTGACCTGAGCACGCTGCCATACAAGGCTCCCTTGTTCCCGTTGGTTCCGATCCTCGCGTTCGCGCTCTGCTTGGTGTCGCTGATCGGCATCGCGTTCGATCCCAACCAGGTAGCGGCACTCTTGTTCGGCGTTCCGTTCGTGGGCGCCTGCTACGCCGTCTTCTACTTCAAATACGGACGACGCCGTTCGCTCAAGAAGGCAGTGGACGCTTAGCTCCTTGCAGCTTCCCGACCTTGTTTGGATGCAGATCAGCCCTTGGCCAACCTGTTGCGGTTGGCCAAGGGCTGATCTGGTGTGAAAAAGGGTCAGGACCCCACGGGCTTCGGGCCCCCACCACCCACATTGAATCCAGAAGCGCCTCGACACGCCTGCCAAGGGGTGTGTCGCCCGCTTGTAAGGGCCAAAGTAGGTGGTGGCCGCGCGCGGCTTTGTGGACTACTTCTTAGCCGGCCGCACAGGGTGCTCGCTCAAGATAGACAGCCGGTTGAAGGCGTTGATCCCAATGGCAGCCATGCAGAGGACGCTGATCTGCTCGTCGCTGTAGTGCTGCCGTGCCTGTTCGAAAAGTTCAGGGCTTGGCCGCGAGGTACTCATACGGGTGATCTGCTCAGCGACCTCCATCGCCACCACCTCAGCGGGCTCAAATAGCTGAACTTCCCTGTAGACAGCAACCAAGGACAACCGTTGTTCCGATTCCCCATATTTCAGGGCACGGCGATGGTGAAGGTCCAGGCAAAAGGCACAGCCGTTGATCTGAGAGCACAAGTAGTTGATGAGTTCAAGGGTGCGGCGCGGGATGCCAAGCCGGTCAGCTTCATCTACGAGCTGCTGTGAATAGTGGCTCAGTGTTGCGTAAAGATCCGGCTGCTGCTTGTCCAGATAGCCGGCCAGACGTGGTTTTGTTTCCTGTTCAGGCATGGTTGGAGCCTAACGCAAGGGGGTTCCTGTCCCCGCTTCAGCTCCTGAGCGCACGAGGGAAGTGAGAGAGCGCCCGCCCCAAACCCGAGGGAAGTGAGAGAGCGCCCGCCCCAAACCCGAGGGAAGTGAGAGAGCATCCTACTCCCGGGCGGCGGGGGTATCGGCGGCGAGGCGGATGCCGTGCTCTGCCAGCCACACCGGGTTGAAGGCTTTACTCAGATAGTTCGTGCCGGCGTCGGGGGCTATGGCCACCACCACCGAACCGTGGGGTGCAGCACGAGCCACCCGGACGGCGGCTGCCACTGCGAGCCCGGACGACGGCCCCAGTGCGAGCCCTTCCTCATCCAGGAGCCGATGGACCGTGGTGTAGACCTCGTCATTGGGAATCCGCAGGAAGCGGTCCACGATGGAGCGGTCGAACGCCTTGGGCCACTCTGCCTCGGGCCAGGAGTTGCCTACGCCGTCCACCAAGATCTCGCCGGGATGGCCGCCGCTGTAGGCGGAGCCATAAGGGTCGGCGCCAACAACTTCTACGTGCCCGCCCGGCCGCGAGGCAGCCACGCGTTCCTTCAAGAACCGGCCGTTCCCGCTAATGGTCCCGCCGGTGCCGATGCCCGCTACGAAGTGCGTCACCAAGCCGCCGGTCTGTTCCCAGATCTCCGGTCCAGTAGTTTCATAGTGCGCGGCGGGATTGGCAGGGTTGTCGAACTGCATGGGCCGCCACGCGCCGGGCGTCTCGGCGGTAATCCGCTCGGCCACAGCACGGGCATTCTCCGGCGACTCCGACGGCGCGTTCCAGTCGGTGAGGATCACGCGGGCGCCATAGTTGTGCAGCGCGGCGAGCTTCTCCTCGGAGATCGTGTCTCCCGTGACCACCACCACTGGGTGTCCGGTCAGGTGTCCAATGAGGGCCAGCCCAATCCCGGTATTGCCCGACGTACTCTCCACAATCGTGGCGCCCGGTCTCAGCTCCCCGGACCTTTCCGCCGCCCGAACCATACTCAGCGCGGTGCGGTCCTTGATGGAGCCGCCAGGGTTCTCGGACTCGAGTTTGACGTGGATGGTGCTGCGCAGGCCGTGGCTCAGGGCCTCCAACTTCACGAGCGGGGTGTTTCCAACTTTGTCCAAAACTGAGGCATCCAGCCCGTCCGGAACCGGGGCCGTAGCGTGCACACCATGCTTGCGGATCGCCGTACTCACCACGTCTTCTCCCCTGCCTCCGAAAATTCCCTGGCCACGGCATCCCGCAACTCCATCCGCGCCCGCTCCACCAAGTCGGGTGCCGACGGCCGGTCTGCAAGTACATCGGAGAGTCGACCCACGACGGCGCCGGTCCCCTTACCTAGCGGCTGCGCGGCTCCCGCTTCGTACAGCAGGTACGACGCCGTCAGCGCCTCGATAACCAAGAGCTTCTCCGCCGCTTCCAAGGACTTTTCAAGTTGCTGCAATGCGAGCGGGGCCAGGGTGGAATGGTCCTCGACGTCGGCCGAAAGTGTCGGGGCCCCGAGGGTAGCCGGTGCTGCCAGGAACTTGAGCTCGGCCAACAGTCCGGCGGCCGAGTACCAGAGCAGCCCGGGAAGTTCCTCCTGAGCCAAACCCTCCCCGGAGGACGCGGCCTGCAGATGCCGCGCCCGGATTGCCCGTTGCGGCGGATACAACTTGGCGATGCGCCGCTCGCTGGAAATCCCCACATGCGCCAACGCCAGCCGCAGGCCCTCGAAGGCGAGAGCCAGTTGCATCGGTTGGAAGTTCCCGCCGGACACCATGCGCCCGGATTCGACATCGACCAAGGGATTATCACCCCGGCCGTTCAGCTCCACTTCCAAGGCCAAGGCAAACTGCGCAACAAGCGAACGGAAAGCCCCGTGCGTCTGGGGCGCGGCCCGGAAGGAAAGGGCATCCTGCACCGACACCTCGGGACGAACATCTTCCAACCACCCACCGCTCAGAAGGCGGCGAACTGCAGCAGCCGACTCCCGCTGTCCGTCTACTGCCTTGGCCGCCTGGATTGCCGGCGAATACGGACTGAGGTTCCCGCCGCCGTCGTACCTTGCGATCGTCTCCAGCGAGAGGGAAAGCGCGACGTCGGCCAGTTCGGCCAGGTGCTGCAGCCGCAGCAAGGCAAGGGTCCCGGCGCCCACCGAGTACGCATTGGCGCTCACCAGAGCGAGGGCTTCTCCCGACGCGAGAACAAGGGGCTGGAGTCCGGCGTCGGCGAGCGCTTTGGCGCCTGGCACCAGGGTGCCGTCCGCGTCGAACGCTTCACCCTCCCCGATGGCCACGGCGGCGACGGCGGCAAGTTGGGTCAGGTCCGACGAGCCCACTGAGCCTTCGCGCGGGATGGCGGGATAGACTCCACGGTTGAGCATCTCGGCATAGAAACGGGCGGTCTCGGGGCGCACGCCGGAACCGCCACGACTGAAACCGATAAGCCGGGTGAGGATCACAGCTCGGGAAGCAGCGCGGTCCAGATACGAGCCCACACCACTGTTGTGATACCTGACCACCTGTACCTGATACGCCAGGAGCGACTTCTCCTCCACAGCTGTGTCCCGGCCCGATCCGAGCAAAGTGTTGAGCCCGTACACACGCTGCCCGGAGGCCGCCGTTCGTTCCACTATTTCCCGCGACTGCCCCATCAAAGACAACGCATCTGGGTTGAGTTTCACGTGAAACGAAGGATCTCCAGCGACCAACGCAACGTCCTCGGCGCGCAGCGGAGCCGCTCCAATCAGAAAGGTCAGCGGCTCACCGGACACCATCAGAAGTCCAAGAGGTTCTGCCGGAAACCACCGTTGCCGTAAGTCTTTCGCATCAGGCCACGGCGCCGCAGTTCAGGGGTGAGCCTATCCAGCACACCGTGCACAGTCACCGGGTCTACGAAGCCGGAGAAGAGAAAGCCGTCACCTCCGACGGCCGAACCCGTCTCTTCTAGATAGTCAGCGATTTCGCCCGCCGTGCCGATGATCGAGTCCCCGGCCCCGCCACTGCGTGCCTGCAGGATCTCGCGCAGCGTGGAGCCAGGAGAAGCCGCCTTGGCGAAGTGCTCAAGCGTGCCTTGGTTGCTGTTGGTGGTCAGCTCGGGCAGCGGAGCGTCAAGGTCGAACTGCTTGAAGTCGATCACGGAAAGGTAGGAGATGGAGTTGAGCTGGCTGTCGATGTCGCGCTGGGTGAGTTCCCGACGTTGCGCCCGCAGTTCCTCTGCCTCGGCAGTAGAACCCACAACGGTGGGCTTGAGGACGAAAAGCACCTTGACGTCGTCGGGGTTTCGGCCGGCTGTGGCAGCCTCGGCCCGGATCGAATCCCGGTAGGCCTTCATGCCGTCAACCCCGCGGGCCAAGGCAATGGCAACATCAGCATGCCCGCCCGCGAAAGCCTTGCCCCGCGGAGAAGCGCCGGCTTGGACCAGCACCGGTTCCTCAGGCAATGGTGCCGTGTTCAGCGGACCCCGGACCTTGAAGAAGTCGCCTTCGTGGTGGATTGGATGCACTTTGGTGTGGTCCGCGAACACCCCTGCGTCAACGTCCTCAAGCACAGCACCAGGTTCCCAACTGCGCCACAGCCGCCTGACGACGTCAACGAATTCCTCCGCTTTCTCGTACCGAAGGTCGTGTTCGATCTGCTGTTCCAGCCCGTAATTCTGCGCCGCGAGGTCGCTGCCGGACGTGACCACGTTCCAGCCAAGTTGGCCCTCGGAGAAGTGCTGCAAGGTGGCGAGAAGGCGTGCCGCGGTAAACGGCGGATAGAAGGAAGCACTGACCGTCGGGACAATCCCGAGGTGCTCTGTGGCGGAGAGAAGGTACGGGACCAGCGCCAGCGGATCATGCTTCGGAGCGAAAGACGCGTGCGCCAGGGAGACCTCAGCCGTGCCGCCGTAAGTGTCCGGGACGGTGAGGGAATCCTCGATGATGAACAGGTCCAATCCGGATTGCTCAAAGGCCCGGACAGCATCCTGGTACAGGGCGGGTTTCTTCCAGTCGTAACCCAGGCTGTAGCCGGGAGTCCCCCAGCCCTGGACTCCGAAACCGTGGCCCACAAACCATCCAAAGTGCAGCATGGGCTTGAGTGTAGAACTGCTCTGTCCGTTCACCACGACCTGATTTCATGCGAAGTTACAGGGGGTCGTACTGCGTCAATTATGCTCCCGGGGCGTCATATTTGGGCCGGACTCATGACGGTTCCGATTTCCACATACGGCGGTGGCCTTGTTCCGCAAACTCCATGGGTCGGGAATGATCGCTGTATGAGTTCACCCACCCGTTCTTCCGCCAAGAACCAGTTGTCGGGCGTCTGGGCGCTCAAAGGATACAAGCGCGAATGGCTCCGGCACGATGTCGTGGCGGGTGCTGCGCTGTTCGCCCTGCTGGTGCCTGCCGGCATGGCCTATGCGCAGGCGGCTGGCCTTCCTCCTGTCACCGGGCTCTACGCAACGGTGGTCCCGTTGCTGGTGTACGCCGTCGTGGGGCCTTCCCGAATCCTGGTCCTGGGACCCGACTCAGCCCTTGCCCCCATGATCGCTGCCGCTATTGTGCCGCTGGCAGCGGGCAGCAGCGAAAAGTCTGTGGCATTGGCCGGGTTGCTGGCGATTCTCATCGGCGCACTCATGCTGGCGGGTTCCGCCCTGAAACTGGGAGCCATCACCGGCCTACTGTCCAAGCCCATCCGGCTCGGGTACCTGAACGGAATTGCGTTGCTGGTGGCCCTGTCGCAACTGCCGGCGTTCCTGGGGATAGAGGCCGACGGCGACATCTGGCAAAAGCTCGCGAAGGTCACCACCGGGGTGCTCACCGGGGGCGTTAATCTCCCTGCGCTGCTGCTGGGCATAGGTTCGCTGGCCCTCATCTGGATCCCGCGACTTTTGAAATGGAAAGTGCCCGGCGTCCTGCTGGCGGTGGTCGGTTCATGCGTTGCAACGGCCGTTTGGAGCCTTAGCGACGACGTGAAGGTCACCGGAGTCCTGCCGCAGGGCCTCCCGATGCCCGCGCTCGGCGGTATTGGCTGGGCGGACGCCCTCGCTCTGCTTCCCGCAGCTGCTGGCATCGCCCTCATGGCCTTCGCGGACACGGGCGTGTTGTCCCAAACACTGGCGGCCAAAGAAGGAAAGAAGGTTTCCGGGAACAGGGAAATGGCAGCGCTTGGGGCGGCCAACGCTGCCACCGGCCTACTGGGGGGATTCCCGATCTCCGGCAGCACCTCAAGGACCCCGGTAGCCGTGGATGCCGGCGCAAAATCCCAGATGACCGGCGTGGTGGGTTCAGTGCTGGTGCTGGCCTTCATGCTGCTGGCTCCCGGTGTGACCGAGTACCTGCCGTCCGCCACCTTGGCCGCCGTCGTGATCGCCGCGGCGATTGCCCTCGCGGATCCGGCTGGGGTCCGGCGTCTTCTGGGACTGAGCCGTAGCGAGTCCGTGGTGATGCTCGCAGCTTTCCTGGGCGTCCTCACGGTGGGTGTCCTCCAGGGAATCGTGGTGGCCATCATCCTGGCTCTTCTGGACTTCGTTCGCCGGGCGTGGGACCCCTACCGCACCGAACTCGGCTCGCAGGATGGGCGGCCCGGCTACCACGATCTCGCCCGCCACCCTGAAGGCGAACGAATCCCGGGACTTCTGATCCTCCGCTTCGATGCGCCATTATTCTTCGGCAATGGGCAGGTTCTGGCCAGCTTCGTTCGGGAACAATTTGACGAGGCCCCGGACGAGGCCGAAGACCCCGTTACCCACGTCATCCTCGCGGCCGAGCCGATCACCGGGATCGACACCACGGCCTTGGACGACCTCGTCACGCTGGATGAATGGCTGGCCCGTCACGGCGTCGATCTGGTGTTCGCCGAGCTCAAAGGGCCGGTTAAGGACAAGCTGATCCGCCTCGGAACGGCAGCCCGATTTACGCCCGACCACTTCTTCCCCACCGTCGGCGCCGCAGTTCGCGCGCTGAGGAACCACTAGCTGAAGCAGCCGCCGATTACGCAACATGACGACGACGAAACCACCTGCAAGTGCAGCCCGACGCCCGTGGATGTTACGTTTTTCTTGAGTAATGAGTACCAGCGCAAAGCCCTGACTTGCTGGTCGGCAACCCTCTCTCCGGCGGGGTGCCTCAGGTGACTACTCGGCGTATCGACAATTCGAACTGCAAGCGTGACTGAGGAGCACCAGCAATGTCTGAACCCACTGAAGAAAAACTCTCCTACCGGCTGATTACAGGCCCGGACAACCGTGATTTCTGCGAGCGCATCCACAATTCACTCGCCGAGGGCTATGTGCTCCATGGCAGCCCGGCAGCCACCTTCAACGGCACGGACGTCATCGTTGCCCAAGCAATCGTGCTACCCGCTGCGATCGCCAACGCTGATGCCGCCGTCGCCAATGCAGTTGACCAGCTGGAGAACTACGACGACGAAGAAGCATTCGAGGGCCACGCATGAGCTATGCAGGTGACCTGACCCCGCAGGACGCGTGGGCCAAGCTTGAAGAGGGCGCCATCCTGGTGGATGTCCGTACCGAGGGCGAATGGGCCCACATCGGCATCCCCGATACCAAAGCTACCGAGAACGATCCCCTGTTCATCCAGTGGAACCTCGCCGGCGGCATCCCCAACTCCCGCTTCATCGAGGACCTGCAGCAACAGGCACCCGAGGACGACGCCGTGGAGCTCGTCTTTATCTGCCGTTCCGGCCAACGCTCCATCTCGGCCGCCATTGCGGCAACGCAGGCTGGATTCACTGCCTACAACGTCCTGGAAGGTTTCGAAGGCGAACCGGACCGCTACGGCGAGCGCACCGTAAATGGCTGGAAAAACCGTGGCCTTCCGACGAACCTGGGGACCGAGTAAGTGACTTTCAATCCCGACGCCGCTGGCTGGAGCCCGGACACCCAGGCCGTCCGCGGAGGCCTTGCCCGTACCAATTTCCAGGAAACGTCCGAGCCCGTTTTCCTGAACTCCGGCTTCGTTTACGAATCCGCTGCTGCAGCTGAACGCGCCTTCACCGGTGAGGATGAACGCTTCGTCTACTCCCGCTACGGCAACCCCTCCGTGGCAACGTTCCAGGAGCGGCTCCGCCTGCTTGAAGGAACCGAGGCATGCTTTGCGACGGCGTCCGGCATGTCCGCGGTGTTCACCGCATTGGGTGCCCTGCTGGCTGCCGGTGACCGCGTGGTTGCTGCCCGCTCGCTGTTCGGCTCATGCTTCGTGATCCTCAATGAGATCCTGCCGCGCTGGGGCGTCGAGACGGTCTTCGTGGACGGACCTGACCTGGAACAGTGGCGTGAAGCCCTGTCGGAACCCACCACTGCGGTGTTCTTCGAGTCTCCGTCCAACCCGATGCAGGAGATCGTCGATATCGCTGCCGTCAGCGAACTGGCGCACGCCGCCGGGGCAACTGTCGTCGTCGACAATGTCTTTGCCACTCCCCTGTTGCAACGCTGCGGTGAGTTGGGTGCGGACGTGATCGTGTACTCCGGCACCAAGCACATCGATGGTCAGGGACGCGTCCTTGGCGGTGCAATCCTGGGCACCAAGGAATTCATCGACGGTCCCGTCAAGCAGCTCATGCGGCACACCGGCCCTTCGCTGTCCGCGTTCAACGCTTGGGTGCTGACCAAGGGTTTGGAGACCATCGGGCTGCGCGTGAACCACAGCTCCGCGTCTGCCTTGAAGATCGCAGAGTGGCTTGAGCGGCAGCCCGCCATCAGCTGGGTCAAGTACCCGCTGCTGAAGTCCCACCCGCAGTACGAGCTCGCCGCGAAGCAGATGAAGGCCGGCGGTACCGTGCTGACGTTCGAGCTGCTCCCCTCTGCGGGACGTTCTGCTAAAGAGTCCGCGTTCGCGCTGCTCGATGGGCTGCGCGTCGTCGACATCTCCAACAACCTGGGCGACTCCAAGTCCCTCATCACTCACCCCGCAACCACCACCCACCGGGCCATGGGTCCTGAGGGTCGGGCGGCGATCGGGCTCAGCGACGGTGTAGTCCGTTTGTCTGTGGGTCTTGAAGACGTGGACGACCTCATCCTGGATCTGGAGAAGGCGCTCAAACAGGTCTAACCTTGCTGCCATGAGCGGGAACCACCCCTATCGCCGTGCCGGAGCGGTCATCGTTGCCGGCACGGTGGTGTGGTTCGTCGGCATCTCACCGGTTTCGCGGGTTTACATCACCCCCGACGACGCCGAGCGCCTCCGCATGCTGGTGGCCGGCCAGCGCGGCTGGGTCACAGGCCAGCACATTGCCGCCGCAGGGACCGTCGCAGTGCCCGTGGGCTTCGCTGCGTTCGCCCGTGCTGTTCCGGACTTGGGCACTTCGCGCCGGAAGGCGAAGAAATTGGCCTACGCCGCTGCGGCGGCGCTGCTTGCCGGCGCCCCGCTGTTCGTCTCCAGCCTCGCCCGGCGGGCTTCCGATATTGAGGGTTTCGCCTACCGCCGCGGATCCAGCGCGCCGTTCCTGGCGTATTCCGGGCTGCACGTTGTGGCGTTGGCTGCGCTCGGCGGGAGCCTGCTTACCTTGCCCACCAAGCGGTGGATCGGTGTGACTGCCGCGGCCAGCGCGCCCATTTACGGAGCCATCCTGGTGACCAGGAAGGACATCCCACCGCTCTTTTTCTACCTGGTTGAGGGCCTCGCTGGCGCTTACCTGATTGCGTGGGAGGAGCCGGACCCTACGGCCTCCTGACCCGGGTCAGCATAGGCGCAGGCTCCTTATGCGCGTCGCCAGCAGCGCCGCGCACCGTCACTTTCGCAGCATGCCCGACGACGGCGGCCAAGGCTTCGTTGGTGGGCGGACTTCCCGGCTGGGTTTGCCCGTCGCGCTGTCGTTTGTTGTAACGCACTGCGGCTTCCCGTTGCTCGTGGGCGCCATTGCCCCGATCCAGTAAGTCCGAGATCCCTGCTTTAACGAGCTCCAACTCGCCTTGGTCGTCCAAGACCGGGCTGACATAATCAACAAGCGCCCACACAACGTCCGCCGCTGGCTGCGGAAGAAAATCACCAAAGTCCAGGAGATCTCCGCGGAGCCCTGAATTGCTGGCCTGCCAGCTCGCCATCCGCAGGAGTGCCGTGGGCACTGCGGTGGGTTCAACGCCGTCGAGCATTTCCAGGGAAGCCGTCTCCACCAAAGCCCGAACCAACACTGCAATAAGGGCCGCGTCCTCGGCGCGCAGGCAAACATCGGCCACACGGACCTCCACGGTGGGGTGGTTCCTGGAGATGCGGGCGTCGAAGTAGATCATGCCCTCATCCAGGATCACGCCGGTTTCAAGGAGTCGCTTCACCATGCGTCGGTAAGCCGTGAGCGAGCCGAAAACGGCCGAAGGCCCGGATGTCGGCCAGCGGTTCCACGCCTGAGTGCGGTAGCTGTCGAAACCCGTGGGAAGCCCGCGCCAGTAGGGCGAGTTGGCGGTGAGTGCCGTGAGCACAGCGAGTTTGTCGCGGATATGGTCCAGCACCACCACACCTTCCTCGGGTGACTCCACCGACGTGTGCACATGGAAGCCGCACGTCAACTGCTCCGTGGCGATGATGCCGAAGCGATCCAGCATCACCGCGTAGCGGGGGTCCGGAGTGGTGTGGGTGTTCGAGGCCAGTGGAGAGGTGGCGATCGCAGCAACCCGTGCACCGTGCAGCCGGGCGGCTTCGTTGGCCATGGCACGGCCGCGCCGAATCTGCTGCAGGAGCTCGCCGTAGCTGTGGCACGGGCGGGTCTGGGTTTCGATCTGCTCCAGCTTGAGTTCATGGCTGAGGCTGCTGGCGGTTGTGGTCTCATCGAGTCCTGCCAGCAGCGCGTCCGCGAGGGCCAAGGGCTCGCCCGTCACAGGATCGACGATGAGCAGCTCTTCCTCAACCCCGAAAGTCCGCATGCTCCATTCTGCGTCACGGGGGCGGGTGACGACAGGGCTGAGGCTCTGTCCGCGACGTTCCGCACCCGCAGCAGGACCTAGTCCTGGAAGTACTCGATCTTCGCGCCGATGGTGTTCAAACGCTCGGCGAGGTCCTCATAACCGCGCTCGATCACGTAGATATTGCGAAGTTCGGAGGTTCCCCGGGCAGCCAACATTGCCAAAAGCAGGCAGGCTGCGGGGCGCAGGGCCGGTGGGCAGCCGATCTCCGCGGCACGCCACTTGGTGGGGCCGTTGATGTAGATCCGGTGGGGATCCAAAAGCTGCACCTGGGCGCCCAGCTTGTTGAGCTCCGTCAAGTAGATGGCGCGGTTCTCGTAGACCCAGTCGTGGATCATGGTCTGGCCTTCGGCATTGCCCGCAATCACTGCAAAGAACGGCAGATTGTCAATGTTCAGGCCCGGGAACGGCATCGGGTGGATCTTGTCCTGCGGTGCACGGAGCTCGGATGGCTTGGTGGTTACGTCCACCAGCCGGGTACGGCCGTTGCGTGCCATGTACTCGCCGGACACCTCAAGGTTCTGGCCCATCTGCTCCAAGGTGGCGAGTTCAATTTCCATGAACTCGATAGGGACGCGGCGAATAGTGACCTCGGAGTTGGTCACGATGCCCGCGGTAATGAGGCTCATTGCCTCGATGGGATCCTCGGACGGGAAGTACTCAATATCCACGTCGATGGCGGAGCGTCCGGTGATCTTCAACGTGGTTGTTCCTACACCCTCAATGTCCACGCCCAGGCCCTGCAGGTAGAAGCAGAGGTCCTGGACCATGTAGTTGGGGCTGGCATTGCGGATGATGGTGCTGCCTGCACGATGAGCTGCGGCCATGATGGCGTTCTCAGTGACGGTGTCGCCGCGTTCGGTCAGAACGAAGGAGCGGTGGAGTTCATCGGCGGGAGGTGCATTCACGGAGTAGAAGCCGGACTTCGCCTCGACATCAAGTCCGAACTGGCGAAGAGCCTGCATGTGCGGTTCCACCGTGCGCGTTCCGAGGTCGCAGCCACCTGCGTAGGGCAGCAGGTATTCATTGGTTTCATCCAGGAGCGGACCAAGCAGCATGATGACGCTGCGGGTACGCCGGGCGGCGTCCACATCCATGGACTCCAGATCCAGGACCTCGGGGCGGCGGAGACGGAGGTCGCTTCCGTTGAGCCACGTGCATTCCACTCCGATGGACGTCAAGACCTCGACGATCCTGTTGACTTCCTCGATCCGCGCCAGGCGACGCAGGGTGGTGGTTCCGCGGTTGATCAAGCTCGCACACAAGAGGGCGACGCCGGCATTCTTACTGCTGTTGACGTCCACTTCGCCGGAGAGAGTCCGGCCACCCTCCACACGGAGGTGGGTCATCTGCGGCTTGCCCACTTTGACAATGGAGCGCCCGAAAATGGCTTCGAGGCGTTCGATCATCCGGAGGCTGAGATTCTGTTTGCCTTGTTCCATCCGGGCGATTGCGCTCTGGCTGGTTCCAAGCTCAGTAGCCAGCTGCCCCTGCGTCCAGCCTTTTTCGCCACGGGCGTCGCGGAGCAGGAGGCCTACATTTTCGGCGGTAGGTTGCGTCATACCCAAAAAATATCACAAATGAGCTAGAAGGGAAGAGCAAAATGCGTATTCAGCGGCAAACATCACACGATACCCGTCCTGTGCGATATAAAGCGTGACGCTGGCGGCTCACCACGGGCGAACGCTTTCCCTCAGCTTCTTCAAGGGCAGAACTCCCCATTGTGCCTCATGGACGGATAGCGAACGATGTTACGGGAAAGCTCAGGGGGAAATATGCCTTTCTACGGCGCCGATGTCGATCAGCTCAAAGCACTCTCGAAAGCCCTTGCCAGCGGGGCATCATTGCTGACTACCCGCGCCAGGGAGCTTGACTCCTTGATCGCCCAGGGCGGCTCTTGGCAGGGCCAGGATGCCAAGCGCTTCGCTTCCGATTGGCAGGGCCACCTGCGGCCGCTGCTTGAAAGGACCTCGCGGGGGATAGAAGAAGCGTCCAAGTCCGTGCTCACCAATGCCGACGAGCAGTCCAGCGCATCCACTGAGGGTGCCGGCGGCAGCTCTGCCAGCTCCGGCAACCCGGGTATCGCCTCAACAAAGGCTGCGACCGCCACGGACCCTGCCCAGCCCACACCCCAGGAGATCCTGGACCAGTACCAAGTCAGCGACGCTGAGACCACTAACTGGCCCGGCGACTGGGATCCACTGCGATTCGTGGTGGACCAGAAGGTAGTTACAGAGAAGGAAGCGGAACTGCTGAATGGCCTCGGTCCTTTTGAGCTGAACGCCTTCAAGGGCATTCACGACGACGCCTTCAGTGCTGCCGATGAGCGCTTCCCCAGCCAAGATCGCAACGACGACCAGAACGACGCTTTCCGCCACGCGTACTGGAACGCCCTCATGGTGAAGGAGTTCGGCGCGGACTGGGCAGAGGATTACGCCACCGCCCACGAGCAGCTCCCCGGAAACCCGGCTCCCCGCGAGGCCATGGATCTGTACAACAATGAAGTTGGACGCAACGTGGCCGTCGCCAATCCGGACGCCAGCGCTGAGGAGCTTGCAGATTTGATCGAGGACGCCGTCAATAATGGAGACACCGTGGTGGTGGGACCGGACCTGTTGCCGCACCCGTCCAACCAGATCCCCGCTGACCAGACGGGCGACGCCGGCAATGCCGAGCCCGCCCCTGGCGAGGACCCGGAGTTCAACGACGAGTCCAGGACTACGTCGTGAGTCTTCCTTGCATCAAAAATCTACGACGCCGCCCTAAGACTGCAGCGCGGCGCGTCACTATTGCCGGTCTGCTCACTTTTGTTCTGTCCTGCGCCTTGGCCGCCTGTTCCCTCGGAGGATCCGTCATGCCCGAAACGAACGATCACCTCAACAATCAGGTCTTGGAGTCGGCCACGAACGGCACGGTACTCAAGCTGGCCGACGCCACGGACTTCGACTGGGACCAGGCAGGTTTTGTCACGTCGGGAACCCCGGCCAAGGACATAGAGGAAGCCTTTGGCGAGCCTCTTACCAAAGAAAGCCGCTACACCGCTTCTCCAGCGCTCTTCGTCTTCCTGAAAGACGGCAAGGTGACTAAAGCGGTCCGCATTGTCCCTGACGCCTTCTCCGGGGCTGATGCCAGGAAGAAGTTCGGCCGCGACGTGGTGCTCACTCCGCCGGAGGGGCAGAAGGGCTTCCTCAACTGGCGCGAGTAACCCGCCCGCCAAGAGGCTAGACCCGCCAGTACCCCAGCGCATCAATCCGATGCTTGTCCACACCCAGTACTTTTTTCAGGTGCTTCACGATTACCCGGGTACTTGATGCTTCGCACGCGATCCAGAAGAAGTCCTCGCCCACGGAGACAGTGTCCGCCGTGAGCGCACCGCAGACTTCCTCCACCAAAGCGGCACCGTCGCCTTTGCGCGGAATCCAGGTGACGACGTCGAACTCGGACGTCCGCACCTCAAGCGAGGGGTCGGCGTCGTGCTGGTATTCAAGCCAGGCGGTCACGGGAGCCGCCCCCGCAGCAGTAAGCTGCCGCTCGTCCAGCAAAGAATTGATGGCCGGGATGGACGCGGGATCGCCCACCACCCAGATCCGGCGCGGAGCGGGCTGCGGGAATGTGAAGGAACTGCCTTGAACGGTGGCATCGATGGTGTCACCGGGCCGCGCAGAGCGGGCCCAATCCGCGGCAACGCCGCTGTGCATCGCGAAGTCCATGCTGAAAGTTCCCCCTGAAGGATCTGCATCAACCAAGGTGTACGCGCGCTGGTGGGCCTTGCCGGAATCGTTGAACCAGAGCCGGATCCACATGGTGGGGTGGAGGCCGCTGCGCTCCAGGAGTCCGCCGTCGCGAACGTGGACGCGGAGGAAGTCCGGGGTGATCTCCTCCTGCCCTGTGACCTCCAGGGTGAAGTCCTTGGCGCCCATCACTTTGAGGACGACGCCTTCCCAATTGCGCTTCAAGCAACACTCCTTCACGAACGGCCACGATTTGTGAACCGGGCCAAAGCCATTTATCTTGAGCTTAAGTAAGCCTAACCTAAGCTCGAAAGCGGCCTGAGAATATGACGCCTGCCCCGACGCACAATTCCGCCCCGGCAGGCGGCCCCGGAAGCTACCGTGATTCATGGGGAATCCCGCACTTATGGGCCGACTCCGCCGACGAACTCGCCTTCCTCCAAGGCATGAACGCGGCCACAGACCGCTCATGGCAGATCGAGCTGGAACGGTGGCGTTCCGAAGGGCGCACGGCCGAAGTGTTGGGTCCCGATGTGGTGGTCTGGGACCGATTCGCCCGGCAAGCCCGGCTGGACGATACAGCGCGCCGCTGCTTCGAAAACCTCGACGTCGACACCCGGCGCTGGTGCGAACAGTACGTGGCCGGCGTCAACCATGCACTGGCGGACGGATTCCGCGGTGGCCCCGAGTTCGATGAATCCGGCAGCAACCCGGAGCCGTGGAATCCTTGGACCCCGCTCGGCGTCTTCCTTGTGCACCACATCCTCTTCTCCACGTTCCCCAACAAGCTTTTCCGGGCACACGTCGCGCGGACGCTCGGCGACGACGCCGTGAGCTTGTTCAGCATCGAAGCGCCCGTCTGGTCCGGTAGCAATGCCTGGGCCGCCCACGGTTCGACGACGGCCAGTGGCCTGCCGCTTATTGCCGGTGACCCCCACCGCCTCATGGAACTGCCCGGTGTCTACCAGCAAGTGCGGCTCGCCTGCCCCGAATTTGACGCGATCGGCTTCGCCTTTCCGGGCGTCCCGGGCCTCCCGCACTTCGCCCATACCGGCCAGACCGCGTGGGCCATCACCAACGCGATGGCCGACTACCAGGATCTCTTCGAGGAGGAACTGCGCCGGGTCACCGATTTCGCCGGCGAACGCATCGAGGCGCGGGGAACGGAAGGCTGGGAACCTGTCGTCGTCAGCACCGAAACCATCCGCGTCCGCGGTGGCGAGGTGGTCTCCGTTGAGATCATTGAGACTGCGCGCGGTCCGGTTATCTCTGAAACGCCCGACGGCGGCGCCCTAAGTCTGCGCTTTCCGGCCAGGGTTGAGGGGCGGCTTGGTTTCGAGGCCCTCCTACCGCTGCTGCGGAGCCGGACCGTCTCCCACGTAGAAGCCGCGTTCGATGCTTGGGTGGAGCCCGTCAACAGCGTAGTGGCCGCGGACGATTCCGGGGCCGTGCGGCATTTCATTGCCGGGCTTGTCCCGCAGCGGAATCCGGCCAACCGGCGCTTGCCCGCTCCGGCTTTCTCCGCCCGCCATGAGTGGGAGGGACAGTACGTAGTCCTGCCTCGCACCGAGGTCCAGCGGTTTGCCGTGAGCGCGAATGACCGCGCGGCGGGAGGCGGCGATGCCGTGGCCATGGAGTTCGCGCCGGCGCACCGTGCCCTGCGCATCCGGGAATTGCTGGAGCACTTTTCAAGTCCCTTGTCCGTGGACGACATGCAGGCCATCCACACTGACACTTTGTTGGGTCCGTGGCCGATGTTCCGGTCAATGCTCTCCGGCCTGGACGTCCGGGATCTCTCCAGGGAGGCGAAGGATTTGCGGGTCCTCTTGTTGAACTGGGATGGCCTGATGGAGGCCAGCAGCCAGCACGCTGCCGTATTCGCCGCCTGGCGTGGTGCGCTGGTCCAGCGCCTGGCACGGCATTCGGCGCTTGAGGCCTTGAATGAGCCCACAGGCTACTCGCCGTTATTCGGGCCGTGGCTGTCGGTGGCGTCGCGCATCGGTTTTGCCCTTGAGACTCTGCTGGTTCGTGGCTCCGAGCTTGGCATCAGCGTTGGAGTGGAAGCTGCCGCAGCGCTTGAGGACGTTGCGTTGGAAGAGTCCATGCTCAACGGCGCTGCCTGGGGTGACCGGCACCAACTCCTTGCCGTTCATGTCCTCCCCGGCGCCCTCGCGTCAGCCGCACCTACTGCCGACCTCAGCGGGGATACCGGATGCGTCCTCTGCACCGAAAGCCTTCCTGGCGTTGATGACCGAAGCTTCCGTGGGCCCGTAGCACGTTATGTCTGGGACTTGGCCGATCGGCGTAACAGCCGCTGGATCGTGCCATTCGGTGCCTCCGGCGTGCCCGGTCACCAGCACTTCGCCGACCAACTCCCGCTCTGGACAGCCGGGGAACTCGCCCCGGTCGTCACTGACTGGTCACTTCTGACCAACGACACGCCCTGACTCATTCCCGTTCCCGCATCAGTCCCGACATCAGCCTCGACCCGCAGCCCGAAGGAAGCCATGACCACCATCACCCAGGACTTCTCCGTCCGCACCACCGTCTACTCCGAAGACCTCGAAGGATGGGGTGCGCTACGCATTGTTCCGTTGGTTCCCAGCGAGGACATCGACCTCATCTTCGAATGGGTTACCCAGCCCCGTGCGAAGTTTTGGGGAATGACCGAGAACTCCCGCGAAGAAGTCCTGGGGATCTACGAGTTCCTTGACTCCTTGGACACCCACCACGCGTTTTTGGCCACCCTTGACGGGGAGCCGTTGGCCCTCTTCCAGACGTACGAGCCGCTGCACGACCCCGTCGGCGAGGCTTACCCCGCCCGCGAGGAGGACATTGGCATGCATCTGTTGCTGGCCCCGGCCACGCGGCCCATTCCGCACTTCACACCGCGGCTGGGCACGTCCCTGATCAAGTACATGTTCACCCTGCCGGGCAAGGACCGGATCGTGGTTGAGCCGGACTCCCGCAACGCCAAGGCCCTACGCCGTCTGGAAGCCACGTGCTTCGAGCTGGGACCCATCATTCAGCTGGCGGAGAAGGAGGCCCAGCTAGGGTTCCTGACGAGGGCGGGCTTTGATGAGATCCAGGAGCAACAGACCCGCTAGCGCCAGACGAAACTCCAAGTTCCCGCACCCACGGCCGCCAGCACCGCACCGGCCGCGATGACCAATCCGCCAAGGACCACCCCCACGTCCAGCAGTGAGTACGTGGATTCGCGTGCCCACGTCCGTTGCCCGCCGCCGAAGCCGCGCGCTTCCATGGTCACTGCCAGCCGGGATGCCCTCCGAACCGCCTGAACCAACAAACCGAAACTCTGGCCGAGCGTGGCCTTCAACCGCTGGAAGGGGCTGCCTTGGGAACCAACACCGCGTGCACGGCGGGCCATACCAATGGTCTGCCACTCCTCCGCCATGAGCCCTACAAGCCTCATCGCAGCCAGGGATCCGAGGACAAAGCGGTGCGGCAGCTTGGCCTTCTGCGCCAGCGCATCGGCCAGATCCGTGGGATCCGTGCATGTCATCAGCAGGATCGCCGGCAACGCGATCGCCAAACCGCGCAGCATGAAACCCAGCCCCAGCTCAAGGGAACCTTCACTGACGGACCAGAGTCCGACGTCGAGCAGTACAGCGCCGCTGTCCGCCGCCACTATTGCGGTGCTCCAGCCGCCGATCGCTGCCGCAATGATCAGGGGCCAGGCCCGCTGCCACAAAAGCCTGATGGTGAGGCCGGCAAGCGGGAAGAGAACCAGTTCCGCAAGCAGCGCCGTCGACGCAGACACCCAGTCGATGGACAAGGCCAGCACCACGGAAATCAGGAAGACCGCCATGAACTTCGCCAAAGGGTTGGCGCGAGTCAGCAGGGCGTGGTTGCCGCGGATGTTCAGTGCATCCCTCACGCTGCACCCGCTTCCTGATACGTTGCTCTGCCTTCGGTTATCGGGCCGAGCCGTAGTTCGGTTCCGCCGAGTACAGCGCTGAATTCCTGATCGTGGGTCACAGAGACCACCGCGGTTCCGGCGTCCAGCAACTCGGAAAGGAACGACGCCAGCTCGGCCCAGGTATTCGCGTCCTGGCCGAAGGTGGGCTCGTCGAGCACAAGGACTTTGGGGTGCGCGGCCAGCACCGTGGCCACCGAGAGCCGGCGCTTTTCCCCGCCGGACAGCGTATAAGGATTGGCGTCGACGAGATGTGTGAGCCGCAACCGTTCCAGCAACTCGTCCACGCGCTCCTCGCCGTGGCCCAGATGCTTCGGACCAAACATCAACTCATCCAGGACCTTGCCCGTGACGAACTGATGTTCCGGCTCCTGGAACACCGTCCCGATGCGGGAAATCAGCTGATCAGCTTTCCACTTGAACGGATCAATGCCCGCACCCTCGGAAAGTTCGACGGCGGCACTCACTTTGCCGTCCACAGGCGCCAAAAGGCCTGCCAACGTGAGCGCGAACGTGGACTTTCCGGCACCATTGGGACCCGTAATGGTCAGGGCTTGGCCTGCCCTGACCTGCGCACTGATGTCCGTTTGCACCGGAACGGGCGGGATGGTCTTGAAGCCTTTGCGCCGTGGCTTTAAGCGGGAAACAGCAAGGTCCTGGGCTGCGAGGAGAAGCTGCGCGGCGTCTGGTTCTTTATGGCGGGAGCGGGTTGCCGGAACGTACCCCGGCACCCAGACGCCAGCCGAGATCAGCAGGGTGCGGGCCTCGGAAAGGACCTGGTCGGGAGGGCCGTCCAAGAGTACGCCACCGGCAGCATTCCCGGTCCCTGCGGCCGTGCTGGATCCTGCGGCCGACCCTGGCTGCAGGACCACAATCCTGTCCACCAGGTCTTTCCACACGGACACCCGGTGTTCCACAACAACCAGCGTGGCGCCGGTCTTGTCCAGGCATCGCCCAACAGCATCACGGACCTCCAGCACGCCCGCCGGATCCAGGTTGGCCGTCGGCTCGTCCAGCAGGATCAGGCCTGGGCGCATCGCCAAAATGCCCGCAAGCGCAAGTCGTTGCTTTTGACCGCCGGAGAGTGCCGCCGTCGGGTGATCCAGTGGCAAACCGCCGCCAACAGCGGAACGCAACCCGACGTCGTCGAGCGCTTCATGGACGCGAGACCAAATCTCGTCTCGCGGCACAGCCAGGTTCTCCGCCCCGAACGCAACATCGTCACCTACCCGGGAGAGGACCACCTGGGTTTCCGGATCCTGCTGCATCAGTCCGGCGCGTCCCCGCTGCTCGCGGGGCGCAACGCCGTCGATAAGCAGTGAACCGGACTCGTCCGAGTCGTCTTCCTCATCGCCCAGCACACCGGCGAGGGCATGCAGGAGCGTGGACTTGCCCGCCCCCGAAGGACCCAGCAACAGCACCCGCTCCCCCGGTTCGATCCGAAGGTCCAGGCCTCGGATGGCAGGCTGGGAGCGGCCGGCATGCCGCCATCCCCAACCCTCGGCGGAGATGGCGGCCGGCCTCACCGTGCCGCTTTGCTTGGCGGACATCAGCTGAAGACTGGCTCCGAAGCGGCCTTGCGGGACGCGAATGAGCTCAGCACGCCCGTCTTGGCCAGGCCGCGTGTGGCAATCCAGGACAGGGCGCCCGCAATGATCGCACCGGAAATTGTGGTGAAGGCGATGTACGCCAACTTGTCCACGGCTTCGTAGGCGATGTTCCAGCCCCAAGGCAGGAAGGAGTCGTTCAGGCCGCAGAAGAGACCTGCGCCCGCGCCGGCGAGGAGGGCGGTGGGCAGGTTGAACTTCTTGTATCGGAACGCAGCGAAGATGAGTTCCGCGCCCAGGCCCTGCAGGACGCCGGAGATGAGAACGGTGGTGCCGTACTGCGAACCCATGATGAGCTCACCGGTTGCGGCGACGGTCTCGCAGAACAAGGCCGCACCGGGCTTACGGATAATGAGCATGCCCAGAACCGCGGGGATCATCCAGCCGCCGGCAATAAGGCCGGTGAGCGGCGGGTACGTCGCGTTCATGGGGATGGATACCAGTGCGGCGCCCTGGGACCATGCCCAGAAGATCACGCCGCCTGCGATGGCGATCAAAGCCGCCACAACGATGTCTACAACACGCCAGTTATAACTGGTCTTCTTCACGTTTACCGTGGTCATTTTCTGCCTCCTGAGGTTACAGGAGGGGAAAGTGCTCCCCGGATCCCGGTTTCGGCTTGCGCCGCCCGCATCCGGACACTCTGAGAAGCTCGACTCCCTTGCGCCGGTACTAACCGGATCAGGTTCGAGGGTCTGCGGCTGTCCGCACTCTCAGCGCCCTCGCGTCTCTTGCATCTCTGCAAGGTCCGACGGCGGCGCTCCCCTGTCGTTATCAAATCTGCCCTGATGGGCTGGTTCAGTTTACACCTGAGTCTGTGGCGGGTGTTGGCCTGTTGCCGGCATGCGGTCACAATCGGCCATGTCACCAGTCCGGGACGCGCGTTGCGGGGCCCGCTCTGCGCGCTCATCCCCGGTTTTGGCACGCACACCAGGCCCCACAACACGAGAGGGTCCGTTGCGGGGCCCGCTCCGCGCCCTCATCCCCCGTTTCGGCACGCACACCAGGCCCCACAACGGACCTGAGAGAATAGACCAGCAGAATCCACCGCGGCGAAGAGGCTCCTATATGACTGACCTTCCCCAGCAAGACCTCCCCCTTTCCTCCGAGGTGCCCCAACCACGCCTTGCCGCAAGCGTCATCCTGCTCCGTGACGCCTCGGGCGGACTCGAAGCCTTTGTCCAGCACAGGGTAGACACCATGGACTTCGCCGCTGGAATGGTGGTCTTTCCCGGTGGTCGGGTGGATGCGGCGGACGCGTCCGGCTGGGACTACCCGGCAGAGCTGCTTCAACGCCACGCGGAGGACTGGAATCAGAGCTCCATCGGCATGGACCCGGGCGAAGCAGCGAAGAACGCCGGGACGGTACTCACTGCAGCCATCCGCGAGGTTCAGGAAGAGGCCGGGCTCAGCATTGATGCCTCCCACCTCCGTCCGTGGGCCAACTGGATCACCCCGACGGACATGCCCAAGCGCTTCGACACCTACTTTTACGTTGCCAAGCCGTCCCCCGAGGCTGAACCCCGGCACCAGACCACGGAGGCCTGGCAATCGCTGTGGATGCCGGTGGAGGGAGTTCTGGCAGCAGAAGCCGCCGGCACCCTGAAACTGATGCCGCCCACGTATTACCTGCTCAAGGAAATCGCAGGGTTCGGTACCGTGGACGCTGTCTGGTCGGCCCAACACCCTGTCGTCCCGGTGCTTGCACCGGTTGGTTCCATGGCGGCGTTCCTCAAGGAGCGGGAAAGCCGCCGGTAACAGTGTGGGCTGGACCTTTCCAGTTAGGCTTGGGGCATGAACCTCTTCTTCAAGCTGATAGGTGCCGGAGTAAGCCTCGGGGCAGGATTTGTAGGCACCAAAATCGTCAATAAAGGGTGGGAAAAGGCCACCGGCAACAAGCCGCCCTTGGGCAATGACGACATGGAAACCAGCCTGCGTTCGGCACTGACCTTCGCGCTGATCTCAGCGTTTGTCAGCACGCTCATTCAGGTCCTGGCGAGCCGGGGCACCCAGCGTGCCATCGCGCGCTTCGCCAAGACCCACGACATCGTCTAGGCGCCCGCCAAACAACACAACGCCGGGGTCGCCCACAGGGTGACCCCGGCGTTCGTTGCAGCATCTATTGCTAGCGGTCGCTCCCGGGCTCTTGCCCCGCGGCCGCCCGCTGAACAACCGCCTCGAGTTCATCCTTGGTGAGCTTTTCGCGGTGCCCGTGCTTGGTGCGGTAGGCGGAGCGCCCCACCATGTGGGCAGAGACGGGTGCAGTGAGAAGCTGGAAAATCCACGCCACCAGCAGAACGGGCCACACCCACCATGTCCGCATCTGCAAGCCAATCGCGGCAAGCATAAGGAACAACCCCAGGACCTGCGGTTTGGTGGCTGCGTGCATGCGGCTCATGAGGTCCGGAAATCTCAACAAGCCAATGGCCGCGCCGAGCGACATCAGCGCGCCCACCACCAGGAACACTGCAGTGACAGTGTCGATCACGGCATCCACGCCTGTGGCATCAGGACTCATTGCTCTGTTCCCTCCGTTCGGCCACGAACCGGGCAACGGTCACCGAGCCAATAAACCCGATCACCGCCAGAGCCACCAACAACACCAGGTTGTTTAGGTGCTTGTTCATTGCCATGTCGATTGCCAGGGCGGCACCCAGGATTGCCAACAAGACGTCCGATGCCAGAACCCTGTCCAACAAGGACGGGCCAATCGCGATGCGGACAATTGCCCCTGCCGCGGCCAGGCTAAGGATCACAGCTGTGGCCACGAGAACGAACTCCTTCATAGCGTTGCCCCTTCCATTCCCGGGCGCTGTTCGGCATTGAGGGCTGCGACTTCTTCGCGCGTGCCCATGATGCGGATCAATCGCGCCTCGATGACTTGGGTTTCCTCGCGAATCTTGTCGATGTCCGCTTCTTCGTAGATATTGAGCGCGTGCAGGTACAGCGTGGACGTTGAGCGGTCCACTTCCACCACCAACGAGCCCGGGATCAGCGAGATGACGTGGCCGGTGGCCGTCACCATCAAGTCTGAATGGCTCCGCAAGGGAACGGCGACGACGGCGCTGCGGACCTGGGGTCCCTTGACCACTGCCAGGTACAGCACCAGGAAGCTCGCTGCCACCACTTTGGCGAGGAACATCAGGGCGAAGGGAATAGCGCGCAGAATGTTGAACCTGCCGCTGAGTTCCACCGGCGGAAGGTAAAAGAACTTGGCTACCAGTACGGCAATCAGGGCGCCGAACAGCAAGTTGCCCGGGCTGAAGTCCCGCCACAACGCACCCCAGACGATCACCAACCAGATGAGCAACGGCAGTTCTGTGCGGAACGAAATAGCTTTGCGGCTCATCTGGCATCACCCGTCTGCACTTCATCTGTTTGTGCAACCGGCGGCACTTGGACGGAGTCGCCCAGGACCGAATGGATATAGGCCGAACGGTCCAACATGATTCCTGCGGAGCCGTCGGCAACCTTGAACAAAGGACCTGCGAAGACGGTCAGTGCCACGCCGAACGCCACCAGACCCGCCGTCGACCCCACCATGGTCCGCGGCAGTACCCCCACGTTTCCAGAGGCTAGAAGCGCGGGGTCCGGGTACTCAGCGTCCTCGGGCTTACGCCAGAACGCCCTGTTCCAAACGCGGGCGATTGCCAGCAAGGTGAGCAGGCTGGTGACCACGCCTCCAACCACCAGCACAATAACCAGCGGCGTTCCCAGCTCTACACCGGCCTGCAACAACCCCAGCTTTCCAAGGAAGCCGGAGAACGGTGGAATGCCTGCCAGGTTCATCGCTGGAACAAAGAACAGCAATGCCAGCAGCGGTGAGAGCTTCGCCAGGCCGCCCAAGCGATCAATGGACGAGCTGCCACCGCGGCGCTCTATAAGACCAGTGACCAAGAACAAGCTGGTCTGCACCGTGATGTGGTGGGCAACGTAGAAGACCGCGGCGCCCAGCCCGGCCACGGAGCTCATCGCGAGGCCAAACACCATGTAGCCGATGTGGCTCACCAAAGTGAAGGACAGGAGACGTTTGATGTCGCTCTGGGCTAAGGCACCCAGAATTCCGACAATCATGGTCAGTAGCGCCACCACCATCAGTGGGACGTTCAGGGTGTCCCCTGGGAATAAGAGCGTTTCCGTGCGGACCATCGCGTAGACGCCCACTTTGGTTAGCAACCCGGCGAATACGGCAGTCACTGGAGCGGGAGCAGTTGGATAAGAGTCGGGAAGCCAGAAGGACAAGGGGAAGACGGCTGCCTTGATCCCGAACGCCACCAACAGCATCACGTGCAGGAGGTTCTGCGTGCCTTGATCCAGTTCGGCCAGCTTGATTGCCAGATCCGCCATGGTGATGGTTCCCGTGGCTCCGTAGATCATGGCGATGGCGATGAGGAACAGTACGGACGACACCACGGAAACCACAACGTAGGTCACACCCGCACGGATACGCGGCCCCGTTCCGCCCAGGGTCATGAGGACGTAACTAGCCGTCAGCAGGATCTCGAAGCCGACGTAGAGGTTGAAGAGGTCACCGGTGAGGAACGCATTGGACACGCCCGCCACCAGAATCAGATACGTGGGGTGGAAGATCGAAACGGGTGCTTCCTGGTCGCCATCGGCCATGCCCTGCCCCGTGGCGTAGATCAGCACCGCGAGGCTCACCACGGTGGAAACCACCAGCATGAGCGATGAGAACTGGTCCACTACCAGGACAACGCCCCACGGCGGCAGCCAGCCGCCCAGCGTGACCGATGTAGTGCCGCCATCCCATACAGAGATCAGGAGCAGGCATTCGAGCAACAACGTTGCACTGAGGATGCCAATGCTTACCACCCGCTGGGCGCTGTGGTACCGGATCAGAAGGAACGCCAGGGCAGCACCCAGAATTGGTAGGAGGACAGCTAGCGGCGACAGGTTCGCGAGATTCACGCGCTGCCTCCTTCCTGGGTTGTTGCCGTGTTGGGGGTCTCTGTGGCGTCCGGTTTGTCGCGATCTGCAGGCTTGGCCGGGGTGATGGCGAACTCGGAGGTTTCCAGCGGGACAATAGCGTCGTCCTCGGCATCGAAGCTCGGAGTCTTGGCCACCCGCACGTCTTCCAGGTCATCCTGAATCTCGTCCTGACGAGCCAGGACCCACGTGCGGTAAATGATGCCCAGCATGAAGGCAGTCACAGCAAACGAAATGACGATCGACGTCAGGATCAGCGCCTGGGGCAGGGGATCGTTGTACGTCTCCGGGTTCGTTTCCTTGTCAAACAGCGGTGCAAGGCCGGCGTACCCTCCCGTGCTCAGGATCAGGATGTTGGTGGCATTGGCCAACAGCATCAAACCCAAGAGCACGCGGGTCAGGCTGCGTTCCAGGATCAAGTAGATGCCGCAGGCGTACAGCACGCCCATGACTATAAGCAGGGTCAGGTTGATGCTCATGCGTTACCTTTCCCGAGCGCAGCGGATTCAGCGGCTTCGTGGGCAAGCTCAGGATGCTCAGCAGCGTCCTCCTCTGCCAGTGGCGCGCCTTTACCTTCGAAATGCTCGTCGATTTCGGCGCCGAGGCTGCGGAGGACATCGAGCGCCAGACCCACCACCACGATGTAAACGCCGATGTCGAAGATCGTGGACGTTACGAATTTGACGTCGCCGAAGACGGGCAGCCAGAACTCGATGATCGCGCTCTGGAATACCTGTCCGCCGAGGAAGAGCGGAACTAAACCGGAGGCTGCCGCCGTCGCAAGTCCTGTCCCCAAAAGCGTGCCGGCGCTTATGGTCGCTGCCTCGCTCAACTCAAACCGACCGCCTGCCAGGTAGCGGATGGTCAAAGCAAGGCCTGCGGTGAGGCCTCCCGCGAAACCGCCGCCAGGCAGGTTGTGTCCAGCGAGGAGGAGGTAGATGGAGAAGACGATCATCGAGTGGAAGATCAGCCTGGTCACCACTTCGAAGATGATCGAGCGTCGTTCCGGTGCCAGCGTACGTCCGGCCACCAGCCACGCGTCCCGGGTGACGTCGGTGAACTTCTTGGCGACAGCCAGCGTGGCCCCGTCGCGTGAATCGCGGTCGACCCCGGTGCGGCGCCCAACGCTGCCTTCCGGCACGGTCTCGGCTGTCTTGATTCGGTCGCCACGGCTGCGGACAAAGATCAGGCTGGCAACACCGGTGGCAGCAATCGCCAACACGGAAATCTCGCCGAACGTATCCCAAGCGCGTATATCCACCAGGGTCACATTGACCACGTTCAATCCCCCGCCGCCTTCATAGGCCAAGCGCGGGAAATCGAGGGAGATGGGAGTGGCCACACGGGCTCCCATGGCGTAGATGGCCACGAAGATCATGGTGATACCAAAGGCTGCGCCAATGATCACGCGGATCACCCGGAGCCTGCCGCCGGTCCTGTCCCTCAGTTCGGCGGGCAGGCTGCGCATGGCCAGCACGAAGGCCACCAGCACGATGGTTTCCACGAGCATCTGGGTCAGGGCCAGATCCGGAGCCCCTTGCAAGGCAAACATCAGCGCGATGCCGTAGCCCGTGACGGACACCATGAGCACGGCAAGGAAACGCTTATTGGCGCGAACGGCGGCCAGCGCACCCACAACGATGCCAGCCCCAGCCACCATCTGCAGCGGGGAATTCGGGTCGATGAAGTAGATGCCGTCCGGCAGGGGCTTGTTCGCCACAATCAAAGCCGTCAGCGGCACCGCGAAAGCAACCGTGAGGATCACCGCGAGGTAGAAGTACAGCGAACCACGCTGCGTGCGGCCGGTGACCCAGACTGCAACGTCGTCCAAAGCGCCGATGGTGTGCTGGTAGGCGCGGTCGCCGTCCACCCAGTCCGGGACCAGGCCCTGGGCTCGGGAGACGAGGTTGCGTCCATAAAACATCGCGGCACCAGCTGCGAAAGTTATCGCTGTCAGCCCCAAGGCAGGGGTGAGGCCGTGCCACAAAGCCAGGTGTCCGGCGTCGACGGCGTCCGGGCTGTCAGCGAACAGCGCCGCGTAGGGCTGGATCCATGTGTCCACGGGTGCTGGCCACAATCCGTAAAGGATAGTGAGCAAGCTGAGGATGGCGGGTGCTGCCAGGAACGCGGGTTTGATCGGTTTGAACGGGGTAGCTTCCACGCCGGGCTTGACGGCAAAGGCGCCCCACATGAATCGGGCGCTGTACGCGAAAGTGAGGATGGAGCCGATCACCAAGCCCACCAGAATCCAGATGCCCCAAACTGGCGCATCGTCGCCGGTACCGTAGTGGACGAAAGCCTCGAAGACCGACTCTTTGGCAACGAAGCCCGCCAACGGCGGCAGACCGGCCATGGAGGCCGCGGCAATACCGGCCACCACGCCGAGCGCCCGCGAAGACCGGAAGACACCGGATAGTTTGCGGATATCGCGTGTCCCGGATTGGTGGTCGATGATGCCCACCACCAAGAACAGCGCCGCTTTGAACAGGCCGTGGGCCAACAGCAGCCCGAGCCCCGCCAGGGCAGCATCCGGCCGCCCCAAACCCACCACCATGGTGAGGAAGCCCAGTTGGCTCACCGTGCCGTAGGCAAGGATCAGTTTGATATCAGTCTGGCGAAGGGCCCGGTACCCACCAACGAGCATGGTGGCCAAGCCCAGCCCCAGAACCACGGGGAGCCAAAACTCCGACTCGGAAAAGCCCGGCGCCAAGCGCGCCACGATGTAGATGCCGGCTTTGACCATCGCGGCAGCGTGAAGATACGCGCTCACGGGGGTGGGGGCGGCCATTGCGCCCGGCAGCCAGAAGTGGAATGGAACCAGCGCTGATTTGGTCACGGCACCTGCCAAGACCAGTACGACGGCGGCAGTCACCGCTCCCTGCATGGGACCGGTCATGAGCGCACCGGCTTGGTCCAGGATCGCCGAAATCCGGTACGTCCCGGCAGCCTGGCCCAGGATGATGAGGCCCACGAGCATCGCGAGGCCACCCGCAGTGGTGACCATGAGCGCCTGCAGAGCCGAGCGGCGTGCCGCCAAACGGGTGCGGGCATAGCCGATGAGCAGGTAGGAGAGGATGGTGGTGAGTTCCCAGAAGATGAACAACATCAGGAGGTCATCGGAGGTCACCAAACCGAACATCGCCCCGGCGAAGGCGAGAAGTTGGGCACCGAATCCGCCGAGGTCCGCGTCCTTGTTCTTGAAGTACCTGGCGCAATAAACCAGCACCAAGGATCCAACGCCGAGGATCAGGAGCGACATGACCCATGCCAAAGGATCCATGCGGAAGGCGAGTTCGAGCTTGAGACTGGGGATCCACGGCAGGATCTCTTCCATGCCTCCGCCGGAATATACGGGTCCATACTGGAAGATCAGCCAAATGAAGGCGCCTGCGGGGACCGCTGCAAGGGCGTAGAACGCGTTCCTGCCAAGCTTGCCGAAGATCAAGGGCGCCACAGTTGCCGCTACAAAGGTGATGGCGAGAACTGTGATCACTATTATCTCCGCAAAGTCAGGAACGAATTGTCAAAAGTTGGAGCAGGCGGTCATACGTTGGGTTCAGTGGGTCCAGTTTATCAAGGGGTCCGGACAGTTTTCGGCCAGCGGACCCGGCTGCGCGCAAGGCTTAAAGCCATGTTCTCCACAACGCGGTCTGTCATGTGCCCGCCGTTATCCACGCCCCTATAGCATTCAAGCTATGAACGCGGCCGCAGTCCCCGAAGCCTCCCATCCGACGTCCGAGCTTGCCTCGGGACCTGTCGCCTCAAAAAAGGGTCAAATCCTTGCTTGGGCATCCTGGGATTGGGGCTCGGCTGCCTTCCAAGCGGTCATGACCACCTTTGTCTTCACCGTTTACCTCACGTCCAACGCCTTCGGCGGAGAGGACGCGGCCTCGGCCGCTCTCGGTGCTGCGCTGGCTATAGCCGGTCTCGCCATTGCGTTGCTTGCCCCCGTCACCGGTCAGCGCTCAGACGCCGGCGGACGCCGCAAGTTGTGGCTCGGCGTCAACACCGCCGCCACGGCTGTCCTTACAGCGCTGTGCTTCTTCGTTTTCCCGCAGCCCGAGTTCCTGCTCCTCGGCGTCTGCCTGATCGCGCTCGGCAACATATTCTTCGAGTTTGCCGGCGTGAACTACAACGCCATGCTTGCCCAAATCTCCACCCCGCGGAACATTGGCAGGGTCAGTGGATTTGGCTGGGCCATGGGGTATCTCGGAGGAATCGTGGCACTCCTCATTGTCCTGCAGTTGTTTGTCCAGCCCTCCTTTGAATGGTTCGGCGCGTCCACACAGGACTCCCTCAACATTCGGCTCGTTGCCATCTTCTCTGCGCTCTGGTTCTTGATCTTTGCCCTTCCCGTGCTGTTCGCTGTGCCGGAGGTTTCCTTGAAGAGGGACACCGCCGCCATGGGATTTGTGGCCTCTTACAAGTTGCTGTTCCGCCGCATCGGCGCCATCTACCGGACCAGCCCCCACACCATCTACTTCCTGCTGTCCAGCGCTATTTTCCGCGACGGCCTCGCGGCCGTATTTACGTTCGGCGGGGTCATCGCTGCCGGCACATTTGGCTTCGAGCTCAAGGACGTCATCTTCTTCGCCATATTCGGCAACGTAGTCGCGGCCGTCGGTGCCATCATCGGAGGCTTCCTGGATGACAGGATCGGACCCAAGGCCGTCATCGTCCTCTCCTTGATCGGCCTTCTCGTCGCAGGCACAGCCATCTTGGTTCTCGGCAACGGCGATTACGTCTTCTTCGGAAATGAATGGCCCGGGACTACGACGTTCTGGGTCTTCGGCCTGCTGCTCTGCTTGTTCGTGGGTCCGGCCCAATCATCCTCCCGGGCATACCTGGCAAGGCTCGCCCCTGCTGGAGAATCGGGCGAGCTGTTCGGGCTCTACGCCACAACCGGGCGGGCCGTCAGCTTCCTCGCCCCCACACTCTTCACCCTATGCATCACCATCGCCGCGCCGCTTGTTGCAGAAGGTGACGCCCAGCGTTGGGGCATCCTCGGAATCATGGTGGTGCTGCTGGCAGGCCTGTTGGTGATCCTGCCAGTGAAACCACCGGCCAAGGTGGAAATAGCCGTGGTCCCTGAGCGTTAACTACATAGGACTGGCTGAGCATGAACGCCGTACCAGGACCCGTACAACAGAGTTAGGGTGGAGCTATGAACGTGGATGAGACTGAACTCCCGGGCCTCGGGATCCGCAAGGATTTCGTCACGGCATCGGGCCGTCGCATCGGTGTCGTGGAACTTCGTGAGGGCGAGACCGAGCTTTTCGTGTCCACCTGGGATGATCCTGACACGTGCCAGGCGTCCATTCCATTGACGGCCGATGAAGCCTCGACTCTCGGGAACCTCCTGGGCGGCCAGCACATTGCCATGCGTTTGGCAGAAGATCATCGAGAGATACCAGGCATCGTCACCCGCCAGTTCTCCATCACACCTGATTCACCCTTCGTCAACCAGCCAATGGGCAAGGCACAGATCCGCACCCGCAGCGGTGTCTCCATCGTGGCGATCATGCGTGAAGGCGAGGTCGTCCCTTCGCCGGCACCCGACGTCGTACTACACACCGGCGATTTACTCGTAGCGGTCGGCACGCAGGAAGGTCTTGACTCGGCAGCCGACATCCTCCGCAACGGCTGACCGGAATGGATCCGCTCGCCCTAGCCCTCGTTGAACTGGGGGCCGTCGTCTTCTGCCTCGGTCTCCTTGCTCGATTAGCGGGCCGGATAGGCATGTCCCCCATCCCCCTTTATTTGGTGGGTGGCTTAGCCTTCGGAGCGGGCGGCTTCGTCAGGCTGGACGGCATGAATGAGTTCGCCCACCTCTCCGGCGAAATCGGCGTCATACTTCTGCTGCTTATGCTCGGCTTGGAATATACGGCGTCCGAGCTTGTCACCGGACTTCGAAGGTCCTGGCAGGCCGGTGTCATGGACTTCGTCCTCAACTTCCTTCCGGGCGCGGGGTTGGCCGTCCTTCTGGGTTGGGGACTCGTCGGCGCCATCGTCATGGGTGGCGTTACTTATATCTCGTCGTCAGGCATCGCGGCCAAGGTGATCACAGACCTCGGGCGTATCGGTAACCGCGAGACGCCCGTGGTGCTGTCCATCTTGGTATTCGAAGATCTTGCAATGGCAATCTACCTTCCCATCCTCACCGCCATCCTTGCCGGCGTCGGGTTCCTGGGCGGATTGCAAACCGTGGGAATTGCCCTTGCAGTTGTCACGGTGGTGCTGGTCATCGCCCTCAAGCATGGCCACCGGGTCTCGCAAGCAGTGCATAGCGAGAACTCGGAGGTCTTCCTGCTGAACGTGCTCGGCCTCGCCCTTCTCGTGGCCGGCATCGCTTCTGCCCTCCAGGTGTCCGCCGCGGTGGGTGCCTTCATGTTGGGCATCGCCATCTCCGGCGCTACGGCCCACAATGCCACCCGGATTCTTGAGCCGTTGCGGGATCTCTTCGCCGCCATCTTCTTTGTGGCCTTCGGGCTTAACACGGATCCCACCTCCATACCGCCCGTCCTTGGCTGGGCTCTTGTGTTGGCAGTCATCACTGCCGCCACCAAGATGATCACGGGATTCTGGGCTGCAAAGCGCGCGGGCATCGCTGTTCCAGGCCGCTTCCGGGCAGGAGCCGCGTTGATCGCCCGTGGTGAATTCTCCATCGTCATCGCGGGCCTGGCTGTTACTTCGGGCGCCGTACCCGGCGAACTTGCCGCACTCGCCACGGCCTATGTACTCATCATGGCCATCCTCGGTCCGCTGGCTGCCCGTTTCGTGGAGCCGGTGGTCAAGGCCATCCGCAAGACGCCCGGAGCCCCGCCGCGTACGTCTGAGCGCACCCCGGCCTAGCGTGCGCCACGCCGTCCACGTCCGCCGAGGGGCGACATCTCAACCGAAAGAGACAACCAAAGTCCCGAGAGCTAACCCCTCGACACCCATCCTCCACGACCTAACGCGTCCCGGATGCGGCGAACAACCCCCTCGTAGCCTCGTTCCCGAACTTGCTCGGCCGTAATGACGATTGAGATCCAGCCGTTCGCTGCGAGCAAGGCCTCTCGACGGATGTCGGATTCCTTTTGCGCGGCAGTGAGGTGATGGCCGCCGTCGTAGTTCACCGCAACCTTGAAATCCGGGAACGCGAGATCCGGCCACACCAGCTCACGGCCCGCCGGGTCGCGCACCACATAACTCAGCACAGGTGCGAAGCACCAAGAGAGGCTAGATGGACGTCTTGTGGAAGTTCTGGTGGCTGCGGCTCGCGGTGGGTCCGCGCTGGCCTTGGTACCGGTTGCCGTATTCGCCGGAACCGTAGGGATGCTCGGCCGAGGAGGTCAGGCGGAAGAAGCACAACTGGCCGATCTTCATGCCTGGCCACAGCTTGATGGGCAAGGTTGCCACGTTGGAGAGTTCCAGCGTCACGTGACCCGAGAAGCCGGGGTCGATGAAGCCGGCCGTGGAGTGTGTCAGCAGCCCGAGGCGTCCCAAGGACGACTTCCCCTCAAGACGCGCAGCAATATCGTCTGCGAGGCTGACAGTTTCATACGTGGAGCCGAGGACGAATTCCCCGGGGTGCAGGATGAAGGGCTCGTCGCCTTCCACTTCCACCAGCCGGGTCAGTTCGGGCTGTTCCTCAGCGGGGTCGATGTGGGCGTATTTATGGTTGTCGAAGAGCCGGAAAAACCGGTCAATCCGCACGTCCACGGAAGACGGCTGGACCATCGCGGGGTCGTACGGTTCAAGAACAATCCGTTGGGAGTCTATTTCGGCACGAATATCGCGGTCAGAGATCAGCACAGCATCAAAAATACCCCATGCATCAAATACCGCATGCATTGTTCAGGCCGCCCCGTGGGACTATAGTTCCCGGACATGTAGAACCGCGCCCGTACTTGGGGGCAACGAGCATTCGCGGGGTAATTGTGAGAAAAATGGCTGCGCCTGCCGCTATCGTGCTGGCTGGCGCATTGGCTCTCGGGGTGGCCGCCTCCAGCCAGATTCTCCCGTCGACGCAGGTCGCCCTTGGTCCCGCTGCTACGCCTTCGGCCGGCTTTCCTTCAGGTTTGACGGCACCGGAAGCAACCACGACGGCGGAGCCCGCACCTTCAGCTCCCCTCCCGGTGGCAGGCAACGCGTCCGACCCCACCACGGTGCCCTCTGCCCCCGAGACGCCGGAGCCGACACCAGGCGACGGTTCGGGAACCGGTTCCCACAGCGGCCCAGTCGCAGTGGATCCGGTGTTCGAAACTCCACCTCCGGTGCCTAACATCGGGCCCTCCTGGGGTCCGGACAACCCCTCGGGCCCCGGCGCCTCCGAGCCACCTGCAACGAAGCCCACTCCACAAGAGACCGTTGGTACTGTTCCGACCGAACCGACACCGACCGCCCCGGCCGCCGGGCCCAGCCCGTCTGCGGAAACAGCGTCTCCTACGGAAACAGCGTCCCCAACAACAACGCCGGCACCGACAAAAACGGCGACACCAACAGCCACCCCCTCCCCGACGCCCACCGAAACAGCCTTACCCGCTCCGACGGCAACATCCGAACCGACAGCAACCCCGGCGCCCTCCCCCACAGCCCCCTTCCCGGGAAAGAGCCCACGCGGCAATGCGGATCCCGAAAACGGTGCCTTGGCCCTCCTTCCTGATAGCAACACGGCTGCGATCCGGACGGTGTTCAACGCGATCAACAGCTACCGCGCGTCGCTTGGCCTGGCACCGGTGAAGTACCACGCAACGGTGGCCAGCCTGGCCCAGGACTGGTCCAACAACATCGCCACGCGTGAAGTGATCCAGCACCGGGCCAACTTCTGGACAGATCCGCGAGCGCTCAATCCGAACAACGGTGCCGGAGAAGTCATCGCTGTCCGCTGGGACCGCGACGCGGCCCAGCTTGTGGAGTGGTGGAAGGGTTCTCCCGGTCACGACGCCCTTCTGCGTGATCCCCGTTTCAACGTCATGGGCATCGGCATCACGTACACGGATGGCAATTGGCAGACAACCCCGAACCGCTACACGCTTTGGGGCGTGGTCAACTTCTTCGGCTACACGTCGTTACCGGCAGGAACCACCACGAGTCCGGGCGGCACGGTCCCGCCACCAACGGACCCTGTGGGTGTCTGCGAACCGGGCAGCAAACACCAACCGCCCACCGTCAACTTGAGCGCGGCATCGATCAGCCGCGCAGCCGATCTCGTGTCAATCGCCGGCGACGGCTCGGTGGTTGCTTACCCATCATGGGGTGGCGGCAGGTACGGCGGCGGCAAGAGGATCGGCGTCGGGTTCACCGGGCTCAAGGACCTCTTCATCACGGACTGGGACCGCGACGGCGTGTTTGATCTGATCTCTCAAAGACTCGACGGCGCCCTCTTGGTGTACCCCGGTCTCCAGGCAGGCGGATTCAAGAATCCCGTTGCGCTTGGCCAGGGCTGGGGGACGCTGAACATCGCGGTGGGCACCTGGTGCGCCAACAACCGTCTTCCCCAGATAGTTGCCATGGACTCTCGCGGCAACCTGTACCTCTATAAGAACGCGGGCCTGGCCTACATTCGTGCCCAGGCGGCGATCGGTACGGGCTTCCCTGCGGTCAGGCTCAGCATGGTGGATTACAACGCCGATGGTTTCCAGGACCTGCTCAGCACCGAGGCCAACGGCACCCTCAGGCTGTATCGCGGCAGCGGGCTGGGCACGCCGAAACAGGAATCCCGTCCGGTAGTGGGTGCGGAATGGACGGATTACACGGGGTTGAGGGCGCTGCACGGGGTGACCGGGCCCGGCTCGACAGGTGTCGCCGGACTGGACCGCAATGGTGTTGTCGAGTATTGGGATCTCACCACCGGACGGCTTACTACGCCGGTGACTATCGGTATCGGGTGGGGCGGACTGAAGTTCGCCCAATAGAAAGCAGGCCCGGAAACCGGCCCGCCAACCCGACGTCGTACGCCAACCGCGCGGCTAAGCGGCCGAGCGGGACTCGATCGCAATTTTGAGCTGCTCCAGCTGTGCCACTTCGCCCTCCAGGGCTTTCTGGATTATGCCGTTCATGAGCTTTCGCAGGCCCTTGGGATGGTACTCAAGGGCGAACCGGAGCCGGGTGGTGTTCCCTTCGGTACTGAGGTAGTAACCTCCGGTGGGCCGCGCGGGTCCTGCCACGACGGCGTAGCGGACTTCGGCGCCTGGGCGGGCTTCGGTGATCTTGAAGTCGGCGGCGATTGGGCGGCCGCCGGGTCCGGAAACCGTCTGCTGGTACAGGGCGCCCTTATGGCCGCGAAGGCCGGAGCGAAGCGAAATGCTGCGCACTCCCGAACGCCAGAGCGAGTTATTCGTCCCGTCCATGAGGAATCCGTAAACGGTCATGGCGTCCCTGCAGATCACCACTTCATTGGCTGCGAATGCCACGGAAACCTCTTTCGGCTTACGGTCGAATGTCGTAGCCCGGTTCCCCATACGCTGCAGCTAACACCTTCAGAATAGTCAGGGGCGGGCCCCTGCGACACACGCCTGCCGAGCCTTGACCGAATGGTTACCTGCCAATTTATGCGGGCACCTGCTGACAGGCGCCCGCGCGCCGGGTAGAGTGCCTGCGGTTGGCTACAACTAAAGTGGGGGCGTTATGCGAGGTCAGAACCATCCGGTTTCCGTGCGGAACTTACGACGACGGCTGGCGGCCCGCGCTGCGATCCTCACTCTGTCGGTGGCTGGCGGCGTGATAGCTGGGGCGCCTGCCATGGCGACACCAACGACAGTCACTGCGGCCGCCGGCACGAACGCACCGGCCGCGGTCGCCCAAACAGCAGTACCGACCACCGCAAATCCGCTGCCGAGCGTCGATCCTGTGGGCAATCCCGCAAACCTGTCCGTTCTGGTCAACAAGTCCCGGCCCTTGAATCCCGTGAGCTACGCGCCGGGCGACCTCGTCAATGCCCGCGGTTCCGGCCAGTATTTGCGGGCCGAGGCTGCGGCATGGCTCAATGGCTTGTTCCAAGGCGCGGCCGATGCCGGCACGGGCGGGCTGGCCGTGGTCAGCGGTTACCGTTCCTACGCGCAGCAACAGCAGGTCTATTCCTATTACGTCAGCATCTACGGCCAAGCCCAGGCTGACTTGATCTCCGCACGTCCAGGGCACAGCGAGCACCAGACTGGGTTGGCCGTGGACGTCGGGAATGCCAACGGTTCCTGTGGCCTCAGCACCTGTTTTGGGGACACGGCCGCCGGCATTTGGGTGGCTGCGAATGCCCACAAATACGGCTTCATTGTCCGCTACCCCAACGGCTATACGAACATCACGGGCTACAGCTACGAGCCTTGGCACCTGCGTTACGTCGGTGTAGACCTCGCAACCGACATGAAACGCCGCGGTTTCCCCACCATGGAGCAGTATTTCGCCGGCAACCCCACTGCGTATGCGAGCATCACCTCCGGCGCGGACCTGGTGGCGGCGGACTCCTCCGGTCGTCTCCTCCGCTATCCCGCACACGGCGGTGGCGGCTATGGCATTCCCACAGTGATCGGCTCCAACTGGCGCGGTTTGAAGCAGGCCTTCGTAGTGGACTGGGACGCCGATGGCGTCTACGACATCCTGGCGCAATGGGACAGCGGCACCTTGGGACTGTTCAAGGGTTGGCCCGGCGGTGCTTTCTCCACCCAGATCGTGGTGGGAACGGGTGACTGGGACAAGATGACCATCACCGTTGGCAAATGGTCTGCGGCTCAAGGATATCCGGGCATCATTGGCTATTTCCCGGATGGCGGGCTCCGGTACTACCCCAATACCTCAGGCAGGGCATTGACTTACCGGGTGGACATTGGAAGTGGCTGGGCGGGCATGGGCCTGACCATGGCCGACTGGAATGCCGACGGCGCCAACGACATCCTGGCGACCACAACCTCCGGGCACTTACTCAGCTACCCCGGCAACGGAGGGGGTGGCTTCGCGGGCCTGCCCACCACAGTGGGTTCCGGTTGGGGAACCATGAAGGCACTTGTCCCGAGCTTCGGCTTATCCGGTCCGGGCACGCGCAGCATCACTGCCCAAACCGTGGATGGCTACCTCGTCGATTACCGCCTGGGGACCGGCGTCTGGGGCGCTCAACGCCAAGTGGGCAACGGCTGGAACGGCATGAAGCTGTTCAAGTAGGCATCCGGTGCGCCGGTCATGAGGAGTCCTGCAACTGCGCTAAGCTAGGACTCGCTCGGGGGAGTCTTTCCCGGGCAGTGCGGGCGTAGCTCAATGGTAGAGCGCTAGCTTCCCAAGCTCGATACGCGGGTTCGATTCCCGTCGCCCGCTCCAAGAAAACCCCGGATCCAACGATCCGGGGTTTCTTTGTCTCCGTTGCCTGAACGCCCGACGACGGCACTCACCAAAGAGGGCCGCTTACCCGTCGACCGGGAGGCCTCGCGAGCCTAAACTCTTACGTACATCCACCTATCCAGGAGGTCCTCCAATGACTCTCACCGACGATGGTGAGGCGGGTCCACTCGCCGTCATCAACCGCCTGCTGGAAGCCACGAACAAGCACGATCTTGAAGCCCTGGCTGAGTGTTTCGCGCCGGGCTACGTCAACGAAACGCCAGCCCACCCCACCCGGGGATTCACGGGACGGGACACTATCCGCAGCAACTGGGAGCAACTTTTCACCGGCGTACCGGACATCGCAGCCCGCATGCTGTCCCACAGTGTGAATGGGAGCAGCGTGTGGGCCGAGCTGCATTTGAAGGGCGCCCGCCGTGACGGCACGCCGCACGAGATGACCGGCGTCATTATCTTCGGCGTGGACGAGGGCATCATCAGCAGCGCCCGCTTCTATTTGGAGCCCGTGGAGCAGGTTGTGACAGTGGACGACACCGCGGATCGCGTAACACACCGCGTAACGCATGGCCGTCCGGCCGCTCAGGCGGCCCAATAGGCAGGGCCCGCCGGGGCCCATTGACCCAAGGGCCCCCGGGGCCAGCTGCGTGACTCCTGCCACAACGCCGTCCGGGGAGGTGTATCGTCAGGAGTCAGGAGCCATTTCGGCTCCGCTCTAAGGGAGCCATCATGGGCGACAAATCACCGCGCCAAACTGCATCGAAGAAATCCAGCAAATCCATCAAGGAAAAACGCGCGGATAAGCGGGCTTCCGAGTCCTCCGCCACCGAGGCGGCAAAGCCTTCTACCGGCAACAAGAAGTGACCGCGCCAACCGGCCAGCTGAGCATAGGCGTCTTGGCTTCCTCGCTGAAGCCCAATGAGCGCCGCCTGCCGATCCACCCGCAGCATCTGGAGCGCATTGCTCCGGAAGTCCGGCAACAGCTCCGCTTTGAACATGGCTACGGCGAGCGGTTCGGTGTCCCGGACAGCAAGCTTGAATCACTGGTGGGCGGGCTTGGTACACGCCAGGAGTTGATCGCCAATAACGATGTCATCCTCCTGCCCAAGCCGCAGGCCCGGGACTTGGCGGAGCTCCGTGACGGCCAAACACTGTGGGGCTGGCCGCACTGCGTGCAGGACCGGGCAATCACCCAGTTGGCGATTGACAAGAAGCTCACGCTCATCGCCTTCGAGGCCATGAACCACTGGGCCGGCGACGGTGGCTTCGGACTCCACGTCTTCCACAAGAACAACGAGCTAGCCGGGTACTGCTCCGTGCTGCATGCCCTGGCATTGACTGGTTCCACTGGGGACTACGGCCGCCGGCTCAGCGCTGTGGTGATCGGATTCGGGGCCACGGCCCGCGGTGCCGTCACTGCGCTGAATGCCCATGGCGTCCACGACGTCCAGGTCCTGACCAACCGGGGCGTCGCCGCCGTCGGCTCGCCGATCCATTCGGTACGGATCGTGCAGTTCGACCATGACAGCAAAGCACCGTTCCTTAGCGAAGTCATCACGGACAAGGGGCGCAAGCCCCTGGCGCCGTTCCTGGCCGCGGCGGACATCGTAGTCAATTGCACCCTGCAGGATCCGAACGCCCCGCTGACGTACTTGCGGACAGAGGACCTGACGGAGTTCCAACCGGACAGCTTGATCGTGGATGTTTCCTGCGACGAAGGCATGGGATTCAGCTGGGCCCGGACCACGACGTTCGACGAGCCCATGTTCCGAGTGGGCGGGCACGTTAACTACTACGCCGTGGACCACAGCCCGTCATACCTCTGGAACTCTGCCAGCTGGGAAATCAGCGAGGCGTTGCTGCCATTCCTGGAGACCGTAGTGGCCGGGCCGGGTGGGTGGGACGCCAACGAGACCATCTCCCGCGCCATCGAGATCCGTGAAGGCGTTATCCGCAATCCGGACGTCCTTGAGTTCCAGGGCCGCTCAGCGGAGTACCCACACCTACCTGCGGCCTAGCGCCACGCGGAATGAAGCGCCCCCCGGTACACCGAGGGCGCTTCAACCGTTTAAGCCCTCTGCGGCTCCTGAACAATCCGCAGCACCCGCCGCCGGTCACGCAGGTCCACCTTGATGTGCAGGGATGACTTCCGGGCCAGTACGACGGCGACTACCGCAGCCGCGATGGCCGGTACGCCGCCGGACACCAGGACGGCCAAGTGCGGACCAAGGTGCTCGGCGAGCCAGCCCATCATGGGACCGCCGATTGCCTGCCCACCGATCAGCACCACGAGGTACAGGCTCATGACGCGGCCGCGGATACTCATGTTGGAGCTGGTCTGAACCATCTGGTTGGCCGCGGTGAGGAACATGAGGCACCAGAATCCGGCGAGGACCATGGTGACGCTGAACCACACCATCGACGGCATCAGCGAGGACGCACAGAGCATGAGCCCATACAACCCCGCCGATGTCACCACCGAGCGCAACCGCAACTGGCGACGCCGCGTGGACGCTACCGCTCCCATCAGCGCACCGAGCGCAACCATGGCGTTGAGCAGGCCGTAGCCTCCGGCGCCGGCGTCGTACACGTTGTCCGCGAAGGCGGCCAGCAGCACCGGCAGGCTCATGGCGAAAACTGCCACGAAACCGGCCATCAACCATGGCCAGTAAATAGTGGGCTTGCGGAGCGCGTAGTTGAGTCCTTCGCGGAGCATTCCCTTCTTGCGAGGGGTCGGCCGGCTAATGTGCAACTGGTCCTTGCGGAGGATCAGCAGCATGGCAACCGTGGAGCAGCATGCCACCGCGTTGGCGGCGAAAGCCCATCCTGCGCCCACAGCCGTCAGCAGCACACCGGCCAGGGCGGGCCCGATCAGGCCGCCGAGCTGGAACGTAGTGGAGTTCACGCTGATGGCGTTGCGCAGGTACTTGGGCCCGACGAGCTCGTTGACGAACACCTGCCGGGCAGGCTGGTCCAAGACGGTCACGAAGCCCAAAACCAAGGCGATGACGTACACATGCCAAACTTCAACCCGCCCGCTCAAGGAGAGCACCGCCAGCGCGGCTGCCAGTACCGCTGCCGCCGATTGGCAGATGATAAGGATCTTGCGCTTGGCGAAGCGGTCGGCAATCATTCCGCCCCACGGGCCAAGGAAGAGCGAGGGCATGAACTGCAACGCCACAGTAATTCCGACGGCGGTGACGGAACCGGACAGCTGGAGCACCATCCAGTCCTGGGCGATGCGCTGCATCCAGATCGCGATCACGGCAATGAAGTGGCCGATCGCGAAGATCCTGAAGTTGGGGACCTTCAGGGAAATGAAGGTATGACGCCAGGGCAGCTTTTCACTCACGACGGCGAGTGGCTGGGTGACGGTGTCCGCGGGCGGAGGTGCGGAGAGGGAATCGATGACGGGCTGGCTGACGTTTGCCGCTGAAGGCGGTGGGGGTGCCAAAGGTAGTCCTCGGATGCAGAGTTTCGGTGGGATGCGTTTAACGCTATGGTTGCCAGCAGCAATTATGGAAGCGTATTGCGCCTATAACTAGCATTGCGGAATGCAATGACCTGCTTGCAGCACCGAGGAAAGGGCGCAGTACTCCGGCCCAGCGCTGACCTGCGCTTTAGGAGTTCCGTGTTCGAACCCGTCCAGCTCCGTTCCTTTTTGGCCGTCGCTGAAACGCTGAGTTTCACCAAGGCGGCAGATCGCCTGGGGCTCGCACAGCCCACTGTCAGCCAGCATGTCCGCAAGCTCGAGGCCGCCGCCAAGCGGGTGCTCGTTGCCCGTGATACCCGCGACGTGAGGCTCACCGACAACGGCGATGCCATGGCCGGCTTTGCCCGCAACATCCTCGCTGCCCACGACTCCGCCGCCCGCTACTTTTCCGGATCAGCCATGCGGGGGCGCCTTCGCTTTGGTACAGCAGACGACCTCGCCATTACCGGCCTCCCCCGCATCCTTCGCGAATTCCGACAGCTATATCCGCAGATCAACCTTGAGCTCACCGTCAGCCAAAGCGACCAGCTCTACAAGCGCCTGAACGCCGGGCAGTTGGACCTGGTGTTCGTAAAGTGGGTGGCCGGCGCGAAGGAAGGCACGGTGGTCCGGCACGACAACTTCGCATGGGTAGGCGTCGAACAGACCGTGCTGGAACCAGGGGCGCCGGTCCCGCTCATTGCCTATCCGGCACCCAGCCTCAGCCGGAAATTGGCGATCGATGCCTTGGAAGCCGAGGGGCGGACCTGGCGGATCACCTGTAGCACCAAGCAAATCAGTGGCGTGTTGGCGGCCGTGCGTGCGGGCATCGGAGTTGCCGTCATGCCGGCATCCTTGGTGCCCGAGGACTTGAAAGTGATCACCCAACGCTTTGGGCTGCCGCCGGTAGGGGACGTCGATTTCACGCTCATCCGGAACCCGCTGGCCAACGCTGAGGTCATCGATGCCCTCACGCAGGCCATTATGGGCAGGACGCTGAGCAAGTCGAACTGATGTTCAACCGTGTTCGACGGTTGCGCGCCGCCGGACTGGATCGTCCCTGAGCCGCGGGCGACAGTAGAGTGTTCAAAAGTATCTGTTGGACGAAGTTAGACAGAATGGCGAATCCGGGACATGTTTCTGTTCAGCAAACTGGCCGGCCCAGGAACCGACGACGTAGGTTGTCGTCTCCACGCGGCAACGCTCCAAGACATATCCCGCGCCCACATCAAAGAAGACAATGTCCTGACTTGGTTTCAAACGGTCTGGAGACAAAATCCACGCCCCTTGGCCGCCGAGGTCTGGGTATTTTCTCCGGATTTTGAGCATGTTCTCATGGTGGAGCATCGCTGGCGCGGGCTGGTTCCCCCTGGCGGGCAGGTAGACCCGGGAGAGACCCTTCGTGAGGCTGCTGCCCGGGAGCTCGCTGAAGAAACCGGACTGCGTCCCACATTGGCGGATCGTCCTGCTTTTGCTGCAGCGCGCTCCTTCAGAGCAGACTGGCTCAGTACGTTGAACGTCTCCTATTGGGCGACGGCGCGTCCGGATGCCGCTCTTGAGCCAGAGGCCAATCAGCCCGCCCGGTGGGTACGGCTCGAGCAGCTTGCGCGCACATTTCCATCCTCAAGACGAGGCTGTCATGAGGCGTTTCGGCGCGGAGCGTGCGGCCGCTGAGAATCAGCGAGCGAAGACCAACTTTGGGCTAGCGGCAAAGGAACGGACCAGAATCCGCTCAATCGACTGAAGGCATTCCCCCCGCGAAGCCTCTATTTCCCCGAAGTGCTCGTCAAACAGGCCTTGCTCATATCCACCCGCCAGGTTGTCAGACACTATGTGCAGATAGTCGAAAGTAATGCCGGAATCTTTCGCGGCGGCAGCCATCCGTCCGATCTCAGGATCCACCAATCCTGCCTGCTCCGAGAAGATACTGAGCCATTCGACAGTTTCGTCCAACGTGCTTGGTTCAGTTGCGTGGACCTGGTCTGTGAGAACTGTGATCCTGGCATCAGGCGCGTCCAGGGCGACCAGGCGGCTATCCCAGGATATTTGCGCACCTTCCACAATTGACACTGATCCAGTGGCAATTGTTCGGTTCGGTATTACATGGGAATGCAAGGCTCCGAGTTTACCCACGTAAACAACCCAATCAGTAACGCCTCTTTCAGCCAAGACCCGGACAAGTTGCCCACCGATATCTCCCCAATAGCTCAACTCGAACCCGATGAGCAGGATACTGAAGCCGTCGAGGTCGTATGTCCGGTATCCCACGCCCGTTTCTACATCCCACGAAACCTCGCCGCCGGCGAACAGGTGCTCGACGTATCCGATGACCACAGCGTTGAAGCTCCCCAGATCTTCCCGGACGAGAGAAGCCACAAAATCCAGGCCCTGTTTCGCTGTCAGCAACGGCTGCGAGAACAGCAACTCGGTTTCGTAAAATTGTGCGGCCGTCTTGAGTAGCTCTATGTAGTGATGCGTGTAGTCGAGTCCCGGCGGAATGATGCACGTCAACTGCCCATCCACATCGTGAGTAAACCGGGGACGACGCCAATTGAATCTCTTATGCGCCTTTTTCCCCACCGAGGGAAAATCGAGGATGCTCGAAGAATGGACAATTTTTATGTTACTGGCTGCCTCCAGCACACCCCGTGGGGGAACCTTTGGCAGGACGTATTTGGAGAGCAAGGGACCCATGGTATGAGTCCACTCCACATCCCGGTTGATGCCTTCGACCACTGCAACTTTCTTGTTGCTAAGACCGGTTTCCGACGTTGTCATCACAAGCTCTCAATCTTTTGGAGTTCCGATTTGATGATGCGTAGTGCCGCGTCGAGGTTTGACTGCGCATCACCCGATTCAAGAGTCCGCAGAACGGATCTTTTCGATATTTCATGACTCAACGCCTTTGAAACCCGCCCTTGATACGAGATGAACCCCTCACTGCCACCGGTGGCTGATCGGGACTCGAAGGCCCCCGACTCAGTAGGCTTCATGGCTCCGTGGAGTCTTGAAGCTGCAACTTCTGCCGATGTGTCCAAAAGGATGACAACGTCCGGAGCCGGGAGGTCGGCGAAGTAGCCTGCCGCCAACGATGCCACGCGTGCGTTGACCGAGAAGCGGGCTGCATGCTTGTAGAACCAGCCGTCGACGACGACCGTGGCTCCCTCTTCGAGTTGTGGCCGTACTTTTGCTTCAAAAAAGAGCCTGTACCAAGAGCAGATCATATGAAGCCAGTACTCCTCCGAGTACAGCCAGACTTCTTCGGTGCGAGGATAGCCCCAGGTCAGGGCGTGCATTTTTGCCAGACGATCACCCATTGCAGAACCATCCGAGACTTCCCAGTGGTCTTTCCAGAGGTGTGAAAGTCGAAGCCCAGGCAACCGGAGGGGGTTGCTGGCCAAGGCTCTGACAAGATGAGATTTCCCGGAACCGTCGATTCCTTCTACAGCGATGAATTTTCCGGAATACGCCTGACCAGGTGAAGTCACAGTGCACCCTTGATTCTCAAGAGGATTCATCATTTGGCTGCCTCCAAGGGAGAGCTTGCTGCTGGCTCTTGGGGAAAGTTGCGAAGCTTTGCAACGGGGCTGCACATGAGGACGACAATGGATGCGATGCTCACAATAGCCGCCGCGAAGAGCGTCTCACGGGATCCGAAGGCCGCTCCAAAAGCACCAGCGATGACGCTGCCGACAGGCACGGCGCCCCAGGAGATGAATCGGACACTCCCCATCACCCGGGACAGCAATTCCGGCGGTGTCACCATTTGACGATAGGTACGCGTGGTTGTGCTCGTTATTACGGTGCCGGCGGCAAAGAGAATCGACCCGATGGCGAAGGACGCGAAGCCCGCGTATCCCTGGCCCATCGGGATCAGGAATCCTCCGATGACGAGGAGGAGTGAGGCCAGCAGACATGCTTTTGCTGAGCCAATCCGTTGAGGCAATGAGGCGGACAAGGATGCTCCAATGAGGGCTCCTATCCCTTCCATAGCGAGAAGGACGCCGACCAGGTAGGAAGGTGCGTTGAGCTCCCGGACCAGGTAGATGGTAAAAAGGGCCAGCTGGGCACCACCTACAAAGTTGATGATGGTGGCGTTCCAGAGAGTCGATCGCATCACGGAGTCCGACAATGTGAATCGAAGACCTTCCTTGATCTCCAGGCGGATTGAAGATTTCGCCGGATGCGACTTTTGCTCGGCTGCAGGCATCCGTCGGAGGAGGATGGCTGACAGCAGGTAGCTCACCGCATCAGCAAGGACAGTGAGGATGGGGCCAAGCAGCTGAACCAGGATTCCTCCGAGGGACGGGCCGCCAAGCTGGGCGACAGCGTGGGTCCCGCTCATGAGACTGTTCTTTTCCTGCAACTGCTCTTTCGGAACAACCTTCGGTATGAAAGTAGCGCTGGCAACGAAGAAGATGACGTCAGCGAATGAGATGACCAATGCCACCACAATGAGTTGGGCCAAACTCAGCAAGTTCAGCCACCAGAAAAGCGGGATGGACAAAACCGCCAGGAACCGGACTACGTCCATCCACACCTGGGCATCGCGCAACGGGAGCCGCTGGACGATGGCTCCAGCCGGCAGGCCAATCACCAGCCAGGCAACATGGGCAGCCGCTGCCAGGAGCCCGGTCTGCAATTCATCGGCATGCAGTATGTGAACCGCCGTGAGAGGTAGCGCAACGGCCGTTATAGCGGTGCCAACGGTCGAAGTACTGTATGCCGTCCAGTAGGTCCAAAACCGACGGTTTGATGCGGGGGCACTTTCAGACACAATTACCTAACTTTCCGATGTCATGCTGTGTACTACACCAATCCGAGGGTTCCGAGACGATCAGTGGTCGCCGGCGACCCACAGAGGCCAATGCGCTCCATGATCTTGAGAACGGGCCGGGCCATCTTCTTCTTGTCGGCGGCTGTCTTTTCAGCGTTGAAAGTTTCCGCCAGAATTGTCGACGCCGTTCCGGCGGGGATGCCGTAGCGAGCAAACTCAGCCTCCAAGGAGGCCACGTCAGGGTGGAGGAAGCAATCAATGAGATCGGGAACCAGCGGTCCGAGGATCTGTTGCTCCTCCCCGGAAAGAGAGTGCCAGTAGATCGGAAAGTAGGCCGAGAAAAAGGCATGGTGCCTGGCTTCGTCGGCAGCGTGGTCGTGGATTGACTCTTTGATTGGAGCGGCAAATTCTTCGTACCGGGGCAGTGCTGTAAGCGTTCCTGTTATTAACAGTTCCGAGATACTTACGAACATTGTCATAAGCTGATGCCTCATGCCGGCCGGAACGGACTCTGCGATGAGGGCAATGCGCTGCAGGAAGTGCGGCCTTTCGGTGAAATCCGCAGAAATTCCCTTCTCGATCTCAAGGCGACGAAGCAGGGCGTAGGTGAAATTGGCGTGGTATGCCTCATCGACGTACATACGGAAGGCGTCTTGACGCATTTCGGGCGGGAGATCCAGGCCATCCCGTGAGCGGGCGATGTCCATGATGACCGGATTTACTGCGTCGGTTTCCAACGCAAGGGTGAACTTCAGGTAGCGCTCCAGATGGGCAAGACGGATTCGCTGCCGGAACCGTTCCCCCTCCCGGTGAAAGTAGTCGTGGCTCAGAACCGGCACAAGGTCGTCAGGGAAGAGCAGTGCTCCTCCCAAGGATGACCCCTCGATCCGGTCCGGACTGCTCCGGACCGACGATTTGCTGTCCCAGTTCTTAAATGCACTGACATACCTGACGCTGTCGCCTTGCCTGCTTTGCCCCGCCGTTCCGTGCGCTGCCTTAAGCCCGCCCATGGGGCAGGACGGAGGCGGAACTGCGCAACCCACGAATAATCCGGCGGCCCCACACATGCTAAGTTCCCCCCACGTCGTGAAGCATTTGTGTGTCCCGCATCGTCTGGACGAACTCCTCGACGTCCGGTTCGACGACTGCCGGGTCTGCGCTGTATTCGGCAGCGATCGCACCGGCTACCTCCTGGACAGTTGCCGGCACTTCGAATCCCAGCCACATCGAGGATGCAACCGGGTCCAAGTCGACGAAGGTGCCCGCGAGACCCAGGGTCATCTTTTGGCTGCTACGATCCAAGCGCGAGCGGACTCGCAGATTCCACGTGTATTTCTGTGACATGTTGTGCATTTCAGACCATGACCTTGGCGGAGATCCTGCGGCATACCTTAACCACTTGCCGGACCCACTCCCCCGGCTGTTCCGCGTCGTAGTTCCGCATTGTCTCGATCTGCCAGTACTCCTGAAAGGGAAGGACGTCGCTTTCTGCCAGCTGAACCCTTCTGGCGCGCCATTTGGGGCTTCGCCCAACGAGGCCGTTGGAGATCGCCACAGCATCAACGGCGTGGCCAAAGGCGAGCTTGGCGGAGAGGACCGAGCTTATGATGTCAGAGCTTTCCAGTTGCCCGACTGCATCTTCAAGGTAAATGTCAGACAAAAGCAGGGCTTGTTCCGTGAGCATTTCATGCCAAGTGGATTCCCGGAGCTGCCGTTGTGTCTCTGCTACTCCATCGTGCCCAAAGATCGCCCGGCCATGGCCCAATTTTTCGAGGAAATCCAACTCAAAGTAGCTGAGTCCCTCCAGAGCGCTGGACGATCGCTGGTGGTTGTCCCGCCCGACTAGACCAAGCACTTGATCTACCTGCTCAATGGTCCAGACTTCCACGTCCGCCCTCCTTCCAGGGAGTTCGATGGTTGCCACTGGAATGCCACCGGCCGCGAAACGGGTGTCGTGAAATTCTTCAAGGACGTAGTCGGGCTCGAGCACATCCACCACGAGGTAGAGATCCACGTCGCTGTCGGCGTTGCCCCACCCCTGAATCACCGACCCGGCAGCGAAACCAAAGCGAACGCTGTCACGATCGAGCTTGCAGGTCTTGAGAACTCTTTCCAGCGACTCATCGCTCAACAGCAGGTCCAGTTCGTTCGTCAATGGACTGCTCATTTGCTGACCTCCTGTATGAAACCTGCGTGAAGGAGCGTCAGTGCTGCATCGGCGACGCTCGCGGTATCGATTTTCAACTCCGTACAGATGGATTCGAGGTCGTTCACACCATTAATGGCGTCCAGAAGCTGGAAGATAGCTTCTTGCCTGTTCTCTACGACGAAGTTGATTTCGCCGCCTTGGATCAGGAGGACGCTACCGTCCTCCTCTACGTCGGCCATGATTGAATCGGGCTCCCGTTTAAGGACCATGGTGGAGATGGCAGACGAAGAACCGGAGAAAGCGAGCGGAATTGCCTCGGTGAATTCTGTGGCGCCTCCCCGAAGGCTGATGTGGGAAGTGGCTTCGTTGGACCCATAGGAGATCGAGTCAGGCTTGAGGTTATCCAGGAGGCCCAGGTTCACAAGCCGGAGAATCTTGTCTATCCGGTGCTTGGAGGGCGCTTCCAAGGATGCCTTCACCAGGGTTCGTACGGCATCGGCATCGATGTACTCCTTGCTCCGCTCGCTGTGGAACGCGCGCTCAACGAGTTCGAAGTCATTGGATGCAAGCATCTTGGCGAACATGATGTTCACGGACTCGAAACCTTGTCCATGGTAAAAGGGCACTTTCTCCCGGTACGCATAGTGGTCGGGGAGATGACGGGCTGCGGCTTCACGCAAGATTGATTTGTCGTGCAGAAAATCTGCCTGCTGATTTTTAGGGACGGCTTTGATCAGCGCTACGAGTGCGGGATCGAGGTACGGGACCCTGGCTTCGGTCCCGAAAGCGGCAGCTGTCCGGTCTTCATGCCAAAGGTTGTACTGCCTGACGTCACCGGTCTTCCACACCAAGTAGGCCTCATAGAGTTCGGAGGGCGACTTCTTTGCGCGGGGGCGAACAGGCGAGATTCCTCCCATCGCCCAGTCGCTGCTTCCTGCTGAGTCCATGCTTGAGACGACGTTAAGGAAGTCCTCCCACGATCCACCGTCGGCGAGCATCTTGGAGTAGCCCCCGTAATACTCATCTGCTGCAGCGCCCAGCAACATTCCTTTAAGTTCCGGGTAGAGCTCCCTGGCCAGTTTGTGCATGGAGTACTTGAAGTACTGCTCCGGGCTGGTCTGCGGAGACTCGACTGTCCGGACCAAGTTGACCCACTCGCCAACACTGGGAACTTTCAGCGGATCCACCACCGCTTGGTGGTGGGGCAGCCCAAGGTAATGGGCAGATTCCCATGCATGACGGGCGTCTGCGGATGCAAGTGTTCCCTCGGTCAAAATTGAGAACGTGGGCATGTCCGCTTTGCCCGCGAGGGCTGCGACCAGAACGGAGTCGACCCCTCCGCTAAGGAAGATTCCAAGTCCCACATCGGCCGTGGAGCAGGAACGAACCGAATCGGTGAGAATTTCATCAAACAGGCGAACGAAGTCTTCACGTTTGGTCAAGCCCTCGAAGCCGAAATCCCGTTTCCTGACGGCCCGGTCTGTCCAACCTTCCCGTGCCAGCTCAAAACTGCGAATGGTTCCCGCCGGGACAAGCTCAATTCCCTTGAACCACGAAGTTTGGCCCGAGGCTGTAAGGCGTGGCGTGGCTGATAGCGCCGGGTTGGACAGTGCTTCCGACCAATCGATCTCCCCTTGGACATCGGGGTGTGTCAGCAGAGTCTTGATCTCGGATCCAAAGACCAAGCCCTTCCCACCCGTGGTGTGAAAGAGTGGCTTAATCCCGAACTCATCGCGTCCCAACAGGATTTTTCCCTTGCGAAGGTCCACGACGACGCATGCAATCATCCCTTGAACGCGGTCAAGAAATCCTTCGCCATCACGTTCGTACAGGTGGAGAAGAACCTCGCAGTCAGACCGGGTCCGCAGTTTGATTCCCGGTATCTGCTGCTCCAGTTCCCGGTGATTGTAAACCTCACCATTGGCAATAACCTGGACCATTCCGTCTTCCGAAACAAATGGTTGCCGGCCATTCTCCGGAGCTGTGAGCGCAAGCCGGGTGAAGACCAGCGTGGTATTGGCCCTGTGCTCTACAACAGTCTCGTCCGGGCCCCGGTGCTCAAGCTGCTTGGCCATCGCCTGGGCAACCTGTTCTCTCTGTCCAGAGGCCATCGCTCCGAAGCGGTCAACGAATCCGCCAAGTCCACACATGCGTCATTCCTTCACTTTGGTTCAGATGCAGGTTGCCACCGCCAACGTTGTTGGCGGTGGCAACTACTGCGTGATTCTTAGGTGAGTGCCTTCAGGACCTTTGCGGTTCCGACCTTCTCTACCGTGGGCTTCTTGTATGCCTTCATTCCGTTTCCCCCCTCTCCGGATTCTGGGTGTAAGTGCTTACACCCAGAAAAGATAGCTTAAATATTTTCGCTTTAGTAATCGGCTGGTTGGGCGTGTCGGAATCAAGTTTTCTGAAACTTCACAGGTCTTGTCATGTCCATGTGTTGCTTGTAGTAAGCTCACCAAATGATTCGCACAGAGCTGCTCCCGCCATCCTCGACGTTTCGAGCCTCTTGGTTGGACAGCTATGACGAGTGGGGGACACTTGATCAAGACGGCTCGTCCGCGTTCCTGGCTGAGCGCTACAATCTGGACCTCCGCGAGGACAATGACTTCACCAGCTGGGTGAAGCTACTGATCGATTTGGCCCGGGGCGACTTCCGCCCTCCCGCAGGATTCGCTCATCAGACATCCATCTGGCTTGTCGACGGCGAAACATATCTGGGTTCCGTCAGCCTCAGGCATTCCCTGACAAATGGCTATCTGGCTGAAGTCGGGGGACACATCGGGTATGGCATCAGGCCTAGCGCCAGGGGGCGGGGACTCGCCAAGCTTGCCCTCAATGGCGCTCTTCGGGAAGGCCGCGCACTCGGGATGGAACGAGTCCTGCTGACATGCAGGGATTCAAATCTTCCGTCTGCCCGGACAATCGAGTCGTGCGGCGGCATGCTTGAGAGCATTCGCCCCTCGGAGAGTTTCGCGCCGGAGTTTGGCATCACCGAGCCTGTTCGTCGGTACTGGATCGAGCTGTAGGGCGGTTCCCGGAAAGATGAGGGCATAAATAAAGCGTCCACCGCTTCGTTGTTTATTGCCAAGTTATTGACAAGGTTGTCAGGAAACGTCTAAGTGCGCTCCTCACGTATTGTCATTTGACCCAGACCCCTAGGCAGCACGGGGCCTCGCACTGACGACCCCTGCGCCTACGCCGCCCAACCAGCCACTCGAGCCCGGCCGCATGGCCTCATGTGTCCGGCTATCGGGTATCTACTCTGTTCAACAGGCGATACGCCCTTACTGGGTAAGCGCATTCCCGATATCCTGTGATCATGATCGACCTCACCACGCTGGCTGACCTCACGCCTGGCCTTTGTTCCGTTACTCTCCGCTCCCATGGGATTGACGATGTGGTCCGGATTTCCTCGGACGCAGGCTTGGCCGGGATCGAGTGGGGCACGGATGTGCACGTCAGCGATTCCGAATCGGCCGCGCATGCCCAGGAAGCTACGGAGAAAGCCGGGCTCACTGTTCTGTCGCTTGGCTCATACTACCGATGCGGGGCGTTCGGAGACTTTGCCCGCGACCTGGACCTCGCTACCGCACTCGGCGCCCCCAGGGTTCGGGTGTGGGCCGGTGAACTCGGTTCGGATGATGCCAACGACGGGCACTGGGACGCGGTGGTCAAAGACACCCTGCGCATTGCCGATTTGGCGGCCGAACGCGGCGTCGCCATCGCTTTTGAGTACCACGGCAACACCCTCACCGACTCCCCCGCCACCACCCTCGACTTACTGAACAGGGTGAATCACGCCAACGTCGGCACCTACTGGCAGCCCGCCGTCGGGCTAACAGACAAGCAGGCACTTGAGTCCCTCCACGCAGTCTTGCCGCACCTGGTGGGCGTCCATTGTTTCTCGTGGGGACCCAAAGCACAGCGCTTTCCGCTACGGAACCGGAAGCTGCTTTGGCAGACGGTCACCGATGTCCTGCGGGGCAACGGCAAGGACATGGACATCATGCTGGAATTCGTCGAGGACGACCTGCCGCACAACGTGCTCAACGACGCCGCGTTCCTGCACACCATCACCTTGGGCGAGGACTAACCCCCGCTAAGCAGTCCAGCCCATCCGGCAGGGCCAGGCTGCGCAGGGGGTTGCTTATGGGAACGCCCGACGGCGGGAATCACCGTGAGCGCCCGGGGCACCTGCCTTGGCAGGTCATCCGTGCGATTCGGCCGGAATCTCCGTGCTGCGGCGAAGCTTGACCGCGCCACTCACGGGTGGGGCGTCAGGGTCTCCGGCGGCGAGGCGCCCAATGTCCTCCAGCGGCAAATGCACCGTGGACAAGGCCGGGCGGAAGTCGCGCAGGGTTTCGATGTCGTCAAAGCCGGCGATGGTGGCATCGCGGGGAATCCAGACCCCTTCCGGCCGTAGCGCAGCGGTGACCCCAATCGCCATGACGTCATTGACCGCGAAGATGCAAAGCCGATCCTTAAAAGCTTTGATGCGTTCCGCGAGGGCCAAACCGGCGTCGTAGCCTCCGGCACGATTGAAGCCGGTGCGAATGACCTCTGCGGCGGGCCTTCCAGCGTCGGTAAGCCCTCGCTGAAAACCGCGGACCCGGTCATCCGAGGTGTACAACCCCTCGGGACCCGCCACGATCAGGAAAGCGCCTTCGTGTGAGGCGGCCAATTCAGCAGCAAGGGCGGCAGCGAGTTCCTCGTTGGGAACTTTCACCACGTGGTAACCCTCGGAAGTGGAGGCGCCAACCACGGGGTGGCCGACCACGCCTACGTGTCCGCCGTTGCGGCAGTAGCGGTCCAGCTCGGCGGCGAGTTCGGTGTTGCCTTGTTTGTCCTCGGCACGCACGGAACGGGAACCGGCAATAACTATGGAATCTGCACGGCGGGCGGCGAAAGCCGCTACAGCCTCCTTTTCATCCAAAGGAGCTCCGGACGTGCTGGCCAACAGGACCATGCGGTTCTGTTGACGGGCCGCGTCCTGAACGCCGCGGGCGATGGCGGAGAAGTAGGGGTCGGCGATGTCGTGGACAATCAGTCCGATCAATCCGGAGCTCGACTTCGCGAGCGCTTGCGCCTGCGCATTGGGGACATATCCGAGCTTTTCGGCAGCCTCACGGACGCGCTCGGCAATCTCTTCTGCCGGCTTACGGGACGAGCCGTTCAGTACCCGGGATGCCGTGGCCAGGGAGACCCCGGCCAAACGGGCAACTTCACTCAGTGTGCTGGCGGCCACGGGGCTCTCCTTTTCTGCAACGCGTCCGGACTGGCGCTAAGGAAATTATGGCAGCCATCCACCACTTTTCGGAAAGCGCTTGCCAACCCTGCGCGCCATAGTGCATGATCGATGGCAACGGGAATGCGCTTTCCCACATGAAAACAGCAAGCACCGGCATCCGCACAGCGACCGGCACACAAGGCACTGGAGAAAACATGGGCTACGAAACAAAGACGATCCGCATCGCCATGAACGGCATCACCGGCCGCATGGGCTACCGCCAGCACTTGCTGCGGTCCATCCTGCCCATCCGCGACGCCGGCGGCTTCACCCTGGAAGACGGCACCAAGGTTCAGGTCGAGCCGATCCTCGTTGGCCGCAACGAAGCCAAGATCCGCGAGCTCGCCGAACTCCACAAGGTTTCCGAATGGACCACGGATCTGGATGCCGTCATCGCCGATCCCACCGTGGACATCATCTTTGATGCGTCCATGACCAGCCTCCGTGCCGCCACCCTGAAGAAGGCCATGCGCGCCGGCAAGCACATCTTCACCGAGAAGCCCACGGCAGAGACCCTTGAGGAAGCCATTGAACTGGCACGTATCGGCAAGGAAGCCGGCGTCACCGCTGGCGTTGTGCACGACAAGCTGTACCTGCCCGGCCTGGTGAAGCTCCGCCGCCTGGTTGACGAAGGCTTCTTCGGCCGCATCCTCTCAATCCGTGGCGAATTTGGTTACTGGGTCTTCGAAGGTGACGTTCAGGCTGCACAGCGTCCGTCCTGGAACTACCGCAAGGAAGACGGCGGCGGAATGACCACGGACATGTTCTGCCACTGGAATTACGTCCTTGAAGGCATCATCGGCAAGGTCAAGAGCGTCAACGCCAAAACCGCCACGCATATCCCCGCACGCTGGGACGAAGCTGGCAAGGAATACAAGGCCACCGCAGACGACGCCTCCTACGGCATCTTCGAACTCGAAACCCCGGGCGGTGACGACGTCATCGGCCAGATCAACTCCTCCTGGGCCGTTCGCGTTTACCGCGACGAACTGGTTGAGTTCCAGATCGACGGCACGCACGGTTCCGCCGTCGCCGGCTTGAACAAGTGCGTTGCGCAGCAGCGCGCCCACACCCCAAAGCCCGTCTGGAACCCGGACCTGCCCGTCACGGAGTCCTTCCGCAGCCAGTGGCAGGAAGTCCCCGCCAACGCTGAGCTGGACAACGGCTTCAAGCTGCAGTGGGAAGAATTCCTCCGCGACGTCGTCGCCGGCCGCGAGCACCGCTTCGGCCTGCTTTCCGCAGCACGTGGCGTCCAGCTGGCCGAGCTCGGCCTGCAGTCCTCCGCTGAGCGCCGCACCATCGACATCCCGGAGATCACCCTCTAATGACGTCACTGATTCTTCCCACCAACGACGGCGGCACCCGCGAGTACCGCCTTCAGGCAGCCACATCGTGGGCCAAGCCGACCGCTCCCTTGACGGCCCGCCGCGCCTATGCCGCAGCCCATGTCATCCCCGAGGTCGCTGCAGACAACACTCCCGGCGCACCGGCGCAGCTCGACTGGGACGCCACGCTGGCCTACCGGCACGAGTTGTGGTCCTACGGCCTGGGTGTCGCTGACGCCATGGACACCGCGCAGCGCGGCATGGGCCTGGACTGGGCAGCCACCCAGCAGCTCATCAAGCGCACCGGCGCAGAAGCCGCATCCGTTGTCGCGGCAGGCAACGCCGCCATCACCGGCAAGTCCGTCCGCGACCTCGTGTCCTGCGGCGCAGGCACCGATCAACTTGATATCACTGCACTTCCTGAGGGCGCAGCCGGAATTCAGGCCGTCATCGACGCTTACCGCGAGCAGATCGCCGTCGTCAGCGAGGCCGGCCCCAAGGTCATCCTCATGGCATCCCGCGCCCTGGCCAAGGTTGCCAACGGCGCCGACGACTACCTGCACGTCTACTCGACGCTCCTGCAGGAAGTCGATCAGCCCGTCATCCTGCACTGGCTCGGCACCATGTTCGACCCCGCACTGGCCGGATACTGGGGTTCCGACGACGTCTCCGTGGCCACCGAAACGTTCCTCAGCCTGATCCGTGAGCACGCGGACAAGGTTGACGGCGTGAAGGTTTCTCTGCTGGACGCCTCGCACGAGGTAGCCCTGCGCGCCGCACTTCCGGAAGAAGTTCGCCTCTACACCGGCGACGACTTCAACTACCCGCAGCTGATCGACGGCGACCAGACGCGCCATTCGGACGCCTTGCTGGGCATCTTCGCAGCGATCTACCCTGCTGCTTCGGTGGCCTTGCAGAAGTACGACGCCGGTCAAGGCGCAGAAGGGCGCGCGATCCTGGATTCCACCCGTGAGCTCGGAAAGCACATCTTCAGCGCACCCACGTTCTACTACAAGACCGGTATCGCCTTCATGTCCTGGCTCAACGGCAAGCAGCCCGGTTTCCAGATGGTCGGCGGCCTGCACTCGGGCCGATCGGTCCTGCATCTGGCCAAGACCTTCGAATTGGCCGACCAGGCCGGCTTGCTGAAGGATCCGTCGTTGGCCGCTTTCCGGATGTCTGACTTCCTGCGGATCAACGGGGTGGGTGCATGAGCGCGGACTTCTCCCGCCTGTCCCTCAACAGCGCCACCACCAAGAAGTGGACCCTGGCCGAGGTCGTTGATGGTTGCGCCCGCGCTGGCATCCCCGCGATCGGACCGTGGCGTGACCGGGTGGCCGAGGCTGGCTTGGAGAAGGCAGCCAAGCTCATCAAAGATGCCGGACTCCGGGTTTCGTCCCTGTGCCGCGGTGGCTTCCTCACGGCGGCCGACGCCGAGGGACAGGCCGCTGCACTGGCCGACAACTTCGAGGCCGTCCGCGAAGCAGTCACGCTGGACACCCAGGAGCTGTTCTTGGTGGTTGGCGGGCTTGCTCCCGGCGAGAAGGACGTCGTGGCTGCCCGTCAGCGCGTCGCCGACCGGCTGGAGGAACTAGTCCCGTTCGCTTCCGAGAACGGTGTACGGCTGGTGCTGGAACCCCTGCACCCGATGTACGCCGCTGACCGCGCACTGATCTCTACTCTTGGCCAAGCACTGGATCTCGCCGCGCCGTACAACGCGAAGGCTGTTGGCGTCGCCGTCGACACCTTCCACGTCTGGTGGGATCCGGAACTGAAGGCGCAGATCGAACGGGCCGGCCGCGAGAACCGCATAGCCTCCTACCAGGTGTGCGACTTCAACCTGCCGATCGCTGCGGACGCTCTGCTGTCCCGCGGCATGATGGGCGACGGCGTCATCGACTTCGCGACCATCGGCACCTGGGTCAGGGACGCCGGCTACACGGGCGACATCGAAGTTGAAATCTTCAACCAGGAAATCTGGGACGCCGATGGCGACGCCGTCCTGGAAACCATGAAACAGCGCTACGCGGAGCTCGTCCTCCCGTACGCGTAACCACGTGATCCTCCCGCGGAATGCCCTAAGCTCCGCGGGAGGATCGCTCCAATAGCCAGCGGGCTCCTGCCAAGGTCACGGCAGGGGCCCGCTTTTTGTGCGTGTGACGCCCATTTTCGTTCGGGCCGCGGCTACACGCCCACGACACCTGGATCCCGGCGTCGCCTGCCCGGTTGCGCGGCCCACAGGAATTAGCGCGGCCTCAGCAGCCCGGCAACCAGAAGAAAAGGCTCGACGACGACGCTCGGGTGAGTGCCGCAGTCGAGCCACATTTTGTGTCCGCCATGAGTCGCGGAATAGGCAGGTGAGATAAGTGGTACACAGCTGAAACATTGCGTCGACGAGAGGAAACAATGGCCACCTACGCTGGTTCTACTTGGACAAAGACGTCCACGAAACCACTGAAAGGACACCACCATGATGCTCTTGAAGACCCTGAACTTTTTCCTTGACGCCAGCGGCAACCACAGTGGCCAGGCCGGAGAATCCAGCTCCGAGCACTCCCCCGCCTTCGTTACCGAGCGCCTGACATCCAGTGCCTGGGAGGGCTGGTGGGATGACGCCGATCAAGGCTTCCCCGCTGAAGCCTGAGTCTTCAAGCCGCCACGAGTGCGGCCGGACTGTAAGTGAATCCCATGAGGAATTGCCCGGATTAGGAGGCTCGCGCAGCGAGCTGGACGCGGGACTTCGGCAGGCCGATCAAGGTGACCGATCCGCCGTCGTGCCCTTCCAGTTCCAGACTGATATTCCGTGAGCCTTCCACAGGTGCCACTGAACTGACCTGAAAAACCTCACCGCTGATCCGGACGCTGTCGCCATTCCTGATGGCTTTGAGCTTCTTTTGTTGCGTTTCAGTGCCCATGGCGAGGGTCTCCACTTCGGCTACTTGTTCTTTTTCGGCTCGTCACCGTGGTTTTCACGGATTTCTTCGCCGTCCCGAATGACTTGGTCTTCCTTTTCCTGCATCTTGTCGCTCTTTTTGGTGTCGCGCGGCGGCAATTGGATGCTCTCTTCGGCTTCAATGCCGCCCTGCAGCTGGCGTCCGCGCTCCATCTCGGCGTCGAATTCCGCACCGAACAGCAAAGACATGTTGAGGATCCAGAGCCACAGCAACATGATGATCACACCCGCCAAAGCGCCATACGTCTTGTTGTAGTTGCTGAAGTTGGCAACATAGAAGCCGAAGCCCAGCGATGCCAGGGCGAAAATCACCAGAGCGATCAGGGAGCCCATGCTCATCCAACGGAACTTGGGCTGCTTGACGTTGGGAGTGAAGTAATAAAGCACCGCAATGATGGCGACGACTACAAGAATGAGGACCGGCCACTTTGCGATGTTCCAGACTGTCAGGGCCGTCTCCGACAATCCGATGGCGCCACCGATGGCCTCAGCCACCGGCCCGCTAAGGACCAGCATGGCGGCCGATAGTGCAGCACCCACGACGGCAACGATAGTCACGGCGAGCATCGTGCCACGCAGCTTGACGAAGCCACGGCCCTCATCCACTTCGTAGACCCGATTCATGGCCCGGCTGAAGGCTGTGGTGTACCCGGAAGCGGACCAAAGCGCCACGAGAATACCGATGATCAGCGTAAAGCCGGCGGCGTTGGACTGAGTCAGCTCCTCGATGGGCTGGCGCATGGCATCTACGCCCGGTCCCGGCGCGAACTGCTGGACGATATCCAGCAGCGCGGACGTGGTTTTTCCTGCGTCACCGAAGATCCCAATCAGGGAAACCAAGGCCAAGAGCGCAGGGAAGAGTGCCAGCACGGCGTAATACGTCAGGCCAGCCGCGGCGTCCGGACATTGATCCTTGGTGAACTCCCGCAGCGTCCGCTTGGCGATATATAACCAAGTGGGCTTGGCGAGGTCGCTGGGACTGTCCGGCTTACGCGAATCTTCCGGGGAAGGAGCGGTCTGCGCCTTGGCTGTACTGGTGTGGGCTGAGTCTTGTGTAGTCATGGGGCACTCGTCCGTGGGGGTAGTTTTCGCGAACAACTGACCCATCAATAGTAAGCATGCTGATGATTAATGCGGAAGCACCCACGCCGACTTATCGCCTACGCCTCCGGAAGATTATCGCGGCACCTACCCAACCAGCGAACCCCAGACCGACGCACCACGCCACCGCGAGCCACCCCGAAGCTCCGGCATTGCCGCCCAGCAGGAAAGCCCGCAGCGCCTCAGTGACTGGCGTGAACGGCTGATGCTGGGCGAAACCCTGCAACCACGACGGCATCGTTTCCGGTTTCACGAAAGCGCTGCTGACGTAGGGAAGGAAGATCGTGATGCTCGTGAGGCCGCTGGCGGCTTCGGGACTGAGGAGCAGCCCTGCCAAGGTGGACAACCAGGTGAAGGCAAGGATGAAGGCCAAGAGCAGCGCCACCGCCGCCAGGGCACCTCCGAAAGTTGCCTGTGGCCGAAACCCCAGAACGAGGGCACAAGCCACCAGTACCGCACTCGTGGCCAGATTCCGTAGGCTGCTGGCAATTACATGGCCCGCCAGTACAGTGGAGCCCGCAATGGGCAGGGTCCTGAAGCGGTCCACTACGCCGGATTTGATGTCCTGGGCAACGCTCACAGCAGTTTGGGACGAACCGAAAGCCGCACACATGAGCAGCAGTCCCGGCATCACGTAATTCACGTAACCTCCACCGGATTGGATGGCCCCACCGAACACCCAGACGAAGGCGAACAGGATTCCCACTGGAACCATCAGCGAAATCACTATGGAATCAACAGTCCTCATGGTCCGGAAAAGTTCGCGCCTGACCATGGTTACGGTGTTGGCAACATACAGGCCTACCGCAGTCATCACTTCGCCTCCTGCTTGGCCGTCAACGCCAGGAAGACGTCATCCAGCGAGGGTTTGATGATGGAAATACTGCTGGCCGTGCAGCCCGCAGCGCTGAGGGTGGCGACCATCGACGTGATGACTGCAGCACTGTCAGCCGTTCCCATGCGGATGGTGAGCAACTCGGCATCGTGAGTGAAAGTACCGTTCGCAGTTTCAGCTCGGATCAGCGCCAGCGCCCTTCCGAAGTCCCCCGGGTCTTGGAACCCGAATTCCACGTGGCCGGCGGGAACCAACTTCTTCAACTCCTCGGCCGTTCCCTGCGCCATGATTCGCCCGTCATTCAACACCGCGATGGAATCTGCCAGCTGATCAGCTTCCTCCAGATACTGGGTGGTCAGGAACACCGTGACGCCTTGGTGCGACAACCCGCGCACCGCATTCCACACCGCCAGCCTGCTTCGTGGGTCCAACCCCGTAGTGGGCTCGTCGAGGAAGAGAACCCTGGGGCGTCGCACCAGGCTCATGGCGAGATCCAAGCGGCGGACCATACCGCCGGAGTAGGTAGATACCTTTCGACCCGCCGCCTCTTGAAGGTCGAAGTCCCGCAGCAACTCATCCGCCCGGGCGTTGGCCTTCGCGCCGGGCAGGAGGTGCAATCGGCCCATCATCCTCAGGTTTTCCCTCCCGGTCAGGAACTCATCCACCGCCGATGCCTGGCTGGTGACGCTGAGGAGGTTCCGGACAGCGGCGGCCTGGCGTTCGACGTCGAAACCTCCGACCGCGACAGTCCCGCCGTCTGCGCGCAGAAGCGTCGTGAGGATGCCAACCAGCGTGGACTTGCCTGCACCGTTTGGACCGAGCAGGGCGAAAACGCTGCCCGCAGGGACGCTCACGTCGACGCCGGCCAGCGCGGGTTTGCCTCCGTAGCTCTTGTGGAGATCTGACACGTCTATGGCTGATTCAGCATTCATCATTCATCCGATCACATGTTTACGCCGTAAACTGTTTATAGCATAAGCAGTTCTTTGTGTATACCCGAAACAGTTAGGCTGGCTGTGAAGGAAGGAAGCCATGCCGCAAAAAGAACCGACCCCCGTGGAAATGCCTCCGGGCATCGCCATCGCATGGGGACTGGAGCGCCCCTCAACCCGGGGCGCAAAAGCCGAACTCAGCGCTGCACGAATTGTGGAAGTGGCCATTCGCCTCGCTGACAAGGAAGGGCTGGCCGCGGTTTCCATGGCGAGGGTGGCCAAGGATCTGGGTTTCACTTCCATGTCGTTGTACCGACACCTGCGGTCCAAGGAAGAGCTCTTGGTCCTCATGGTGGACGAGGCTTTTGGCGAGCCGGATTTTGCCGATACTCCAGGCTCTGCAGGTCCCGGCAGCGAGCCCGACTGGCGAACCGCCACGCGAAGCTGGGCCAAAGCCATAGAGAAGCGTTATCGGCAGCATCCCTGGATACTGGACTACCCAGTCAGCGGCCCACCAGCCTCACCCCATGAGCTTCTCTGGCTCGAGCAACTTCTGAGGGCCCTCGCCCCCACACCACTCACGGCATCGGAGAAACTCAATTCCGCCCTAATGCTGGCAAATCTGGTTCGTTCGAGCACCCGAATGGAACTTGATGTGGCTGACAACGATTCCCCTGCCGCTTTCGAAGCCTACGTGGGCTTGCTCTTCCAACTCCTTGACTCCGAAAAACACCGCGAGGTTCTGGGCCTGTTCAGTGATCCCGAACTGGCCGTCATGGAACAAGCAGGCGACGAGCTCGGGTTCGCCTTGGAGCGTTACCTGGACGGCATGGAAACGCTGATGGCGCGCCGGGATTCCAGCGCGCGCCAGGACTAAGCCCCGGCTTCTGCGAGCGGGCTAGGCGAGCTTGCTCGCCAGCAGGAACTCGAACGGCGATTCGATCACGGACCGGATGACCTGGCCCGCAGCGCCGAGGAGCGTTCCTGAGTGCTCAAGAGCGGAAACTGTCAGGTTGCCCGGATCCAGCAGTCCCGGTGCGTAGCGCTCCAAACTGGTGAGCAGCGCCGGCCTGAGCCATTCCGCCAGCACAGCGAAGTGCCCGCCGAGCACTACGGCTTCAATATCCATCAACCGCGCAGAAGAGGCTAGCGCGACGCCCAGGTACCTCCCGGCGTCGTGAACTGCCTGCGTGGCCTGCGGTTCCTGAGCGCCCAAGGCCGCTAGCAGCAGTTCCGTGCGCCCGGCCAGCGAGCCCTCGGGGATGCCGGCCGCCTCGAAAATGGCTTCCTGGCCGGCAAAGGTCTCCAAGCACCCCACCCCACCGCAGGAACAAGCTGGCCCGTCCGGGTGAACCACGATGTGTCCAAGTTCGCCCGCCGATCCGCCAGGCCCGGTGTAAAGCTCCGAGCCGATAATGACGCCCCCACCAACGCCCACTTCGCCTGAAACATAGAGGAAGTCAGTCTGGCCTCCGCCATACCAGAGCTCCCCGAGTGCGGCACTGTTGGCCTCGTTGGATAACCTGACGCCAAGCGGTGCGTCATCAAGCAGAGACCGCGGGTTCAGCTCCTCGTGCTCCCAGTGCAGGTTGGGAGCGGACAACACAAGGTTGCGCTGCCCATCCACCAGGCCGGGCACCGCCAGGCCGCCACCGAGGATTGAGATGTCCGCTGCAGCAGCGGCGGCTACAGCTTCTGCAACCAGGCCACCCAAGCGCTCCATGACCTTTTCGGGCGCCATCCCCCGGTTTCTCGATTCAACGGTGGAGTGGAAGCGGAGATTTCCGCCCAGGTCCACGAGGCCAACGGCCAGGTAGTCCACGTTGATCTCCATGCCCACTACGCCACGGCGGGCACTGAGTTCCAAGCCCTGGCCAGGCCGTCCCCGCTCTCCGTCGCGGTAAAGGCCCACTTCGGAGACCAGCCCGGACTCAACGAGGTCGGCCACCAGGCTGGAAACCGCAGCCTTGGTAAGTCCGGTTCCGGCGGCCAACTGCGCGCGACTTGGCTTGGCATCACCGGTCCGGGCGATGGAGTCCATCACCAATGAAAGATTTCGACGGCGGACGTCGCCTACGCGTCCGGGCGCGGTTTGCTCATTCACTGGCGTGGGACCTCCCTGCGGATTCGAAGAATTTTTCCGACTTCCATTGACCATGATCCATCATCCCCCATATAGTTCAGATTGAAAACTAATTGGAGTGCATCTCTTCCAGTTCTTCCCCCAGTGCTTTGCAAAGGAGCAAAAATGACCCCGCAGCCCACCGCGCAGGACCGCTTCACCTTTGGCCTTTGGACCGTCGGCTGGACCGGCGCCGATCCCTTCGGCGTAGCTACTCGTCCGGCATTGGACCCGGTTGAGGCAGTCCACAAGCTCAGCGAGCTCGGCGCTTACGGCATCACGTTCCACGACAATGACTTGGTTCCGTTCGATGCCACGGCGTCCGAGCGTGACCTCATACTGAAGAACTTCAAAGCAGCCTTGGCCGAGACCGGCCTGAAGACTCCGATGGTCACCACCAATCTGTTCAGCCACCCGGTGTTTAAGGACGGCGGATTCACCTCGAACGACCGCTCCATCCGCCGCTTCGCCCTCAGCAAGATCCTCCGGAACATCGACCTCGCTGCTGAACTGGGTGCCGAGACCTTCGTGATGTGGGGCGGCCGCGAAGGCAGCGAATACGACGGCTCCAAGGACCTCTCCGCAGCGCTGGACCGCATGAAGGAAGGCGTAGACACGGCGGCCGGATACATCAAGGAGAAGGGCTACGGCCTTCGGATTGCCTTGGAACCCAAGCCAAACGAACCCCGGGGTGACATCTTCCTGCCCACCGTCGGCCATGGCCTGGCGTTCATCGCGCAGCTGGAACACGGCGACATCGTGGGCCTCAACCCGGAAACGGGCCACGAGCAGATGGCCGGACTGAACTTCACCCACGGCATCGCCCAGGCCCTGTGGGCGGGCAAGCTCTTCCACATCGACCTCAACGGCCAGCGTGGGATCAAATACGATCAGGACCTCGTCTTCGGCCACGGCGACCTCACCAGCGCTTTCTTCACGGTGGACCTGCTGGAGAACGGCTTCCCCAACGGTGGTCCGAAGTACGACGGTCCGCGCCACTTCGACTACAAGCCGTCACGCACCGATGGGTACGACGGCGTGTGGGAATCAGCTAAGTCCAACATGTCCATGTACCTCCTGCTGAAGGAACGCGCCCTTGCTTTCCGCGCCGATCCCGATGTCCAGGAGGCCTTGGCCACTTCGGGCGTGTTCGAGCTGGGCGAACCCACCCTGAACGCCGGAGAGACCACTGCGGACCTGCTGGCTGACGCCAGCGCCTTCGAAACGTTCGACGCCGATCAGGCCGCCGAACGCTCATTCGCCTTCGTCCGCCTCAACCAGTTGGCCATCGAGCACCTGCTCGGCGCCCGCTAGGTCACTCCCACACATCACATTCCCGCCGCCGGGCTCCCCAGGTTTCTCCTTTGCAGGCTTTTCCTTGCAGGCCCGGCGGCGGTCCCCCTAAGGAACAAACGCATGCCTCTCGTAGCCGGGATAGACAGCTCTACCCAGTCCTGCAAAGTGGTCATCCGGGATTCAGTCACCGGCGCCCTGGTGCGTCAGGGCCGGGCCTCCCACCCTGAGGGCACGGAAGTCCATCCGGATTATTGGTGGTCGGCCTTGCAGGAAGCAGTTGCACAAGCGGGCGGCTTGGAAGGCGTCGAGGCCGTGTCCGTCGGCGGCCAGCAGCACGGCATGGTGTGCCTGGACGAGTCAGGAAACATTGTCCGTCCGGCCCTGTTGTGGAACGACACCCGTTCGGCCCCGGACGCAGAAGAGCTGATCCTTGAGGCCGGCGATGGCGATGCCACGGCAGGAGCCGCCTACTGGGCGTCCCGCACGGGAACCGTACCGGTGGCATCGCTGACGGCAACCAAGCTCCGTTGGTTGGCACGGAACGAACCCGTCAACGCTCATCAAACGGCGGCAGTGTGCCTTCCCCACGATTGGCTGTCCTGGCGCCTGGCCGGACACGGACCCGGAAGCGGGCCTGCCTCCCTGGAACTCCTCCGCACAGACCGCTCGGATGCTTCCGGTACGGGCTACTTCTCCCCGAGCAGTGGCGGATACTTGCCGGAGGTCCTCAAGAGCACCCTCGGCCACGTCCCCGCGCTGCCCGTCGTCGTCGGGCCCCTGGAAGCTGCGGGAAAGACACCTGCCGGCGCACTGATTGGGCCGGGTGCAGGTGACAACGCGGCAGCTGGACTGGGCGTGAGTGCCACCGTCGGGGACGTCGTAATTTCGATCGGAACGTCGGGCACGGTCTTCGCGGTTTCAGATGTGCCAGCGTTGGATGCAAGCGGGCTCGTGGCAGGCTTCGCGGACGCCACCGGCAACTACCTGCCGCTCGCATGCACGCTCAATGCGACCCGGATCTTCGACGCCACGGCTGCATTACTTGGCGTGACCCTGACGGAACTCGGTGAATTGGCCCTGTCCGCTCCGGAGGGCGCTGAAGGGCTGACCCTCGTCCCGTACTTCGAGGGCGAACGGACCCCCAATCTCCCGGATGCCACGGGATCCCTCCATGGCATCACGGTTTCCAACTACACTCCTGCCAACATGGCCCGCGCCGCGGTTGAGGGCGTGCTGTGTTCTCTGGCCGACGGGCTGGCTGCCCTGCTGGCACAGGGTGTCTCCGCCCAGCGCATCATCCTGGTGGGCGGAGGTGCGCAATCGGACGCGGTCCAGCAAATCGCGGTCGCAGCCTTTGGGTTGCCCGTGTTCATACCGGAGCCCGGAGAGTACGTTGCGGACGGCGCGGCCCGGCAAGCTGCAGGCGTACTGACGGGCAAGTTGCCGGATTGGCCACTTGAAGGAATTGAGGTTGTTCACCGGAATGCCGCAGGCGTTCCGGAATTCCTGACCAGGTACCGCCACTATGCCGCCAAGGTGGCCAAGAGCTAATCAACGTCGCGGGTGCTCTATCGTGACAGGGTGAGCACTGAACAATCTGCACCGCCCCGGCCTCCCGTCATGGAGGACGTTGCCCGAGTGGCAGGTGTCTCCCACCAGACCGTCTCCCGGGTGTTGAACAACCACCCCAACGTGAGCTCCAAGACCCGCGAGCGCGTCGAGCAGGCCATCACCGAATTGGGGTATCGCCGGAACACCGCCGCCCGCAGCCTGGTCACCCGGCGATCCCAGACCATTGGGGTGCTCGGCAGCGAAATGGCGCAGTACGGGCCGTCCCACACGCTCCTCGGAGTCCAGCAGGCGGCAAGGGACGCGGGCTATTTCGTCAGTGTCGCCGGCCTGCGGGAAGTAACGCCGGACACCATCAAGGACGCCATGGCGCACTTTATGGACCAAGGCGTCGACGGCATCGTAGTAACGGTGCCCCACCCGGGCACTTTTGATGTCCTCAAAGACATCACCGTCCAAGTACCCCTGGTTGCTGTTGGGTCCATCGGCGATGAGCACCTCACGGGCGCCACTGTGGACCAGCGGCAGGGGGCGCGCCTCGCCGTCGAGCATCTCCTGGAACTCGGGCACCAGCGGATCGGGCACCTTTCCGGCCCGGCTGATTGGATTGACGCTGCTGCCCGCATCGAAGGGTGGCGGGACGCCCTGGCCGAGGCCGGGATTGAGCCGGCAACTCTTATCGAGGGCGACTGGAGCGCCGAATGCGGGTACCGCGAAGGCCTAAAGATCGCCGCCGAACGATCCGTGACGGCCCTCTTCGTCGCCAATGATCAAATGGCCCTCGGCGTCCTTCGCGCGTTCAACGAGCTTGGTGTTCAAGTGCCCGCGGACATCAGTGTGGTGGGCTTCGACGACCAACCGGAGTCGGCGTACTTCATACCCCCGTTGACCACCGTGGCCCAGGACTTCGAGGAGCTCGGCCAACGCTGCATCGGTTTGCTGCTGGACCGGCTGGAGAACGGAACCACCGGTACGCCTGCCACGGTGACGCCCCGGTTGGTTGTTCGCTCCACCACGGCTCCCGTCTCCAAGTAGCGGTCAGGCGGCGCTGCCGCACCGTGGTGTTAGAAAGTGTGTGCGGGGTGTAACACGGGTCTGTTGTTACCGGGCGGGGCGGTGGATCATGGGATTGTCTGCTGTGGTTGAGGTCGCTGTGACCTTGGTGCCTTTGTGCCCGTCAAGTAGCGTGACCCGGAGGACTCCACGGGCACCGTGGATTGTTGCTTTGAGCACGAGTGTTAGATTCCTGAATAGTTTCCCTGTCCTCCCCGTGGCAGACACCTAACTAAGGAGCTACAGGGGTAGGAGGGTGCAATGGATATCGTGCACGAGCGGGCCGCGGGGTTGGATATTTCCAAGCGGGACGCGAAGGTCTGTGTCCGGGTTCCGGGGACGCGGGCGGGGACTTACATCTCACGGGTTACGACCTGGGGTGCAACCACACAATCGATCTTGGAACTGCGGGACTTCCTGGAGCGTGAACGGGTTTCTGCCGTGGTGATGGAAGCGACCAGCGATTACTGGAAGCCCTTCTTCTATCTGTTTGAAGAGACGTTGCCGGTGATGCTGGTCAATGCCAAGGCTGCACGGAATATCCCCGGGCGCAAAACCGATGTTTCGGACGCGGCGTGGTTGGCGCAGTTGGCCGCTTACGGGTTGCTCAAGGGTTCCTTTGTTCCACCCGAGCCAATCCGTGAACTCCGGGACCTGACCCGCGCCCGTGCTATCGCCGGCAGGGACAGGACCCGAGAGATCCAGCGGCTGGAGAAATTTCTGGAGAGCTCGGGAATCAAGCTTTCCTCGGAGGTCTCGGACCTGATGGGGGTCTCGTCCAGAGAGATGCTTGAGGCCTTGATCAGCGGAGAACGTGATCCTCAGGTATTGGCAGGAATGGCTCGAGGAACCTTGCGCTCCAAAGTCCCTGCCCTTGTTGATGCCCTTACCGGCAGGTTCAAGCCTCACCACGCATTCATGGCAAGGCTGCATCTGGACCAGATCGATGCCCAGACCCGAACCATTGAGGCGCTCACCGGGCGGATCGAGGAGGCTATGGAACCCTTTCGTGAAGCCAGGCAGGCCCTGGCCACCATCCCCGGAGTATCCCTCAAAGTTGCCGAAGTGATCATCGCCGAAACCGGTGCAGACATGCGCGTCTTCGAAACGCCGGCCCGGCTCGCGTCCTGGGCCGGCGTCTGTCCCAGCGCCAATGAATCCGCCGGGAGGATCAAGTCCAGCCACATCATGCCCGGCAACAAATACCTCAAAGCCGCTCTCGGCACCTCAGCCCTATCAGCGACACGAACGCAAGGCACGTACCTCGCAGCCAGATACCACCGCATAGCAGCCCGCCGCGGACCCATGAGAGCGGTCGTAGCGATCGAGCATTCCATCCTGACAGCGGCATGGCACATGCTCGCCAACGGCGAGTGCTACACCGACCCGGGCGCAGACCACTTCACCCGCATCAACCCATCCCGCGCGAAAAACAACGCCATCAAACAACTCAACAACCTCGGCTACAACGTCACCATCAGCCCAACCACCGCAGCCTGAGTCACCACTACTTTCGTATTAGGTCGCAGCAGAGCTCGTTCTGACCGCTCAAAACGAGCTCTGCTGCGACCTACTTGGGCGCGCCACCGCCTAACCCCCGTCCTGAGCACCTGTTCAACGCGGCCCGCTCTTGACATCAAAGTTGTGAGCGCTAACAATTGCATCAGACCTTCTTCAGTTTTCCACCCCGACCCCCGGCAATGAGGCCTTGGCCAGCCGGATGGAGACCCCCATGAATACCTCTGAAAACCTCCCCCTCGACGAGCAGTTCGTCATCGGTGTGGACTATGGCACTTTGTCCGGCCGCGCCGTCGTGGTTCGTGTATCTGACGGCGCGGAGCTCGGAAACGGCGTCTTCGAATACCCGCATGCCGTCGTGACGGAAAACCTGCCCGGTAGCAGCCAGCGGTTGCCGGCCGACTGGGCGCTTCAAGTACCCAACGACTACCGCGACGTCCTGCGCAATGCCGTGCCAGCCGCCGTCGCCGATGCCGGAATCAACCCGGGCAATGTGGTGGGTATCGCCACCGACTTCACCGCCTGCACCATGGTTCCGACAACGGCAGACGGCACGCCGCTGAACGAACTGGAACGCTTCGCGGACCGGCCGCACGCCTTCGTCAAGCTGTGGCGTCACCACGCCGCGCAGCCGCAGGCTGATCGCATCAACCAGCTTGCAGAGGAACGTGGCGAATCCTGGCTGCCCCGCTACGGTGGCCTGATCTCCTCCGAGTGGGAGTTCGCCAAGGGATTGCAGCTCCTTGAGGAGGATCCGGAAGTCTACGGCGCCATGGACCACTGGGTTGAGGCAGCCGACTGGATTGTCTGGCAGCTTTGCGGAAGCTACGTCCGCAATGCCTGCACCGCCGGCTACAAGGGCATCTTCCAGGACGGAAAGTACCCGTCCCAGGACTTCCTGGCGGCTCTCAATCCTGATTTCAAGGACTTTGTCAGCAGCAAGCTGGAACACACTATTGGCCGCTTGGGCGACGCCGCCGGTTACCTCACTGAAGAAGCCGCGGCATGGACCGGGCTTCCTGCGGGAATCGCAGTGGCAGTAGGCAACGTGGACGCACACGTCAGCGCGCCGGCCGCAAACGCTGTTGAACCCGGACAACTCGTCGCGATCATGGGAACCTCCACGTGCCACGTGATGAACGGCGACGTCCTCCGTGAAGTCCCCGGCATGTGCGGAGTAGTCGACGGCGGCATCGTGGATGGGCTGTGGGGCTATGAAGCAGGCCAGTCCGGTGTGGGCGACATCTTCGGCTGGTTCACCAAGAACGGAGTACCGCCCGAATACCACCAAGCCGCCAAAGACAAAGGTCTGGGCATCCACGAATACCTCACGGAACTCGCGGAGCAGCAGGCCATCGGCGAGCACGGGCTGATTGCTTTGGACTGGCACTCAGGCAACCGCTCAGTGCTGGTTGACCACGAACTTTCCGGCGTGGTGGTGGGCCAGACCCTGGCCACCAAGCCCGAAGACACGTACCGGGCGCTGCTGGAAGCCACAGCTTTCGGAACCCGCACCATCGTGGACGCTTTCCGCGACTCCGGCGTCCCGGTCAAGGAGTTCATCGTGGCCGGCGGGCTCCTGAAGAACAAGTTCCTGATGCAGGTGTACGCCGACATTACCGGCCTGCAGCTCTCCACCATCGGATCGGAGCAGGGTCCTGCGCTGGGATCGGCAATCCACGCAGCCGTGGCCGCAGGGAAATACAAGGACATCCGTGAAGCCGCCGCCTCCATGGCTGCTGCTCCCGGCGCCGTCTACACGCCCAGCCCGGAAAACGTGGCCGCCTACGAGGTCCTCTTCCAGGAATACCGCGCCCTGCACGACTACTTCGGCCGAGGTACCAACAACGTCATGCACCGCCTCAAGGCCATCCAACGCGCCGCGATCCAAGGCTCGGCAGCCCACGGTTCAGCGAACCAGGCCAGCACCTTGGAAGGAGCCTCCGCATGAGCGCCCTGCTGGAAACCATCGCAAGGGTCCGCAAGGAAGTCTGCGAGCTGCACGCCGAGCTGACCCGTTACGAACTGGTGGTTTGGACCGCGGGCAACGTTTCGGGTCGGATCCCGGGCCATGACCTCATGGTCATCAAGCCATCGGGAGTCTCCTATGACAACCTCACGCCCGAGCTTATGGTGGTCACCGACCTCTACGGCACTCCGGTTCGAGGCATCAACACCGGAAGCGCCGGGACTGTGGACTGGGGCAACCCGGACCTCTCTCCGTCATCGGATACCGCCGCGCATGCCTACGTCTACCGGCACATGCCGGAGGTGGGTGGCGTGGTGCACACCCACTCCACCTACGCTACGGCCTGGGCTGCACGTGGCGAGGAAATCCCGTGCGTACTGACCATGATGGGCGACGAATTCGGCGGACCCATTCCAGTGGGACCGTTCGCGCTGATCGGCGACGACTCCATTGGGCAGGGCATCGTTGAGACACTCAAGAACTCCAACTCCCCCGCGGTGCTTATGCAAAACCACGGCCCCTTCACCATCGGCAAGTCCGCCCGCGAGGCGGTCAAGGCCGCCGTCATGTGCGAGGAAGTGGCCAGGACAGTCCATATTTCCCGTCAACTGGGCGAGCCGCTGCCCATCGATCAAGCCAAGATCGAGTCCCTCTACGACCGATACCAGAACGTTTACGGCCGCTAAAGCGCAACGGCTCAAAAAGCCGCCGCTTTCAGCGCCGTAGACACAACTCGGAACACCATACTTCAGGAGCACAATATGCCCAGCGCCAACAGCACTTCCGCCAACAACACGTCCCTCGAACAGTTCGAGGTCTGGTTCCTCACCGGCAGCCAGCACCTGTATGGCGAAGACGTCCTCAAGCAGGTGGCAGCGCAGTCGCAGGAGATCGCCAACGCCCTGAATGCCAGCAGCGATGTCCCCGTTAAGCTCGTGTGGAAGCCGGTCCTCACCGATTCCGGCGCCATCCGCCGCACCGCACTGGAAGCGAACTCGAACGATTCCGTGATCGGTGTGACCGCTTGGATGCACACGTTCAGCCCCGCCAAGATGTGGATCCAGGGCCTGGACGCCCTGCGTAAGCCCCTGCTTCACCTGCACACCCAGGCCAACCGGGATCTTCCGTGGGCTGATATCGACTTCGACTTCATGAACCTCAACCAGGCAGCCCACGGAGACCGCGAGTTCGGGTACATCCAGTCGCGCCTCGGCGTGCCGCGGAAGACCGTCGTCGGGCATGTCAGCAACCCTGAGGTTGCCCGCCAAGTGGGCGCCTGGCAGCGTGCCTCGGCCGGCTGGGCGGCCGTCCGCGCGCTGAAGCTGACCCGTTTCGGCGATAACATGCGCAATGTTGCCGTCACCGAAGGCGACAAGACCGAAGCCGAGCTGCGCTTCGGCGTCTCGGTGAACACCTGGTCGGTCAACGAACTCGCCGACGCAGTACACGGTGCTGCAGAGTCCGACGTCGACGCCTTGGTTGCCGAGTACGAGCGACTTTATGAGGTGGTTGACGAGCTGAAAGCAGGCGGCGACCGCCACGAGTCGCTGCGCTACAGCGCCCGCATCGAGCTGGGGCTCCGCAGCTTCCTGGAAGCCAACGGTTCTGCAGCGTTCACCACTTCTTTCGAGGACCTGGGCGCGCTGCGCCAGCTTCCCGGCATGGCCGTCCAGCGCCTCATGGCCGATGGCTACGGCTTCGGCGCCGAGGGCGACTGGAAGACCGCCATCCTGGTCCGCGCGGCCAAGGTTATGGGTGGCGACCTGCCCGGCGGCGCCTCGCTGATGGAGGACTACACCTACCACCTTGAGCCTGGCTCGGAGAAGATCCTGGGCGCGCACATGCTGGAAGTCTGCCCGTCCCTGACCGCCAAGAAGCCGCGCGTCGAGATCCACCCCTTGGGCATCGGCGGCAAGGAAGATCCCGTCCGCATGGTGTTCGACACGGACGCGGGCCCCGGCATCGTGGTGGCGCTGTCCGATATGCGCGATCGGTTCCGCCTGGTCGCGAACGTGGTGGACGTCGTCGATCTCGACCAGCCGCTGCCCAACCTGCCGGTTGCCCGCGCACTTTGGGAGCCCAAGCCCAACTTCGCCACCTCGGCAGCAGCGTGGCTCACCGCCGGCGCCGCGCACCACACGGTATTGTCCACGCAGGTGGGCCTGGACGTGTTCGAGGACTTCGCCGAAATTGCCAAGACCGAACTTCTCACCATCGATGAGGACACCACCATCAAACAGTTCAAGAAGGAACTCAACTGGAACGCCGCCTACTACAAGCTGGCCGGCGGCCTGTGAGCTCTGAATTCACGCTGAGCGCCGGCGGATACACGGCAATCGTCTCCGCCCGCGCGGCCGCGCTGCGCCTCCTGCAACACGAGGGCCGCGACCTCGTGGTCCCGTTTCCTGAGGGCGGTCCGATTCCGGATTACCGCGGCATCATCGCCGCGCCGTGGCCTAATCGGATCGCTGACGGCAAGTACAGCTTCGACGGCGTCGAGCACCAGCTTCCGGTCAACGAACCTGAGCGGGTAACAGCGCTGCACGGCCTCGCCTTCCCGCTCGATTGGGTCCTGAAAGAGTCCGACGCCGGGTCGCTCACCTTGACGTGTACGGTGGGGCCGACTGCGGGCTACCCGTTCGTTCTGGAGCTTTCGGCCAGGTTCGCATTGGACGACACCGGCCTTCACACGTCGGTCACAGCACGGAACGCTGCCGACGTCGCCGCTCCCTATGGCGTGTGCCCGCACCCGTACCTGGTGGCTGGCTCGTCACCCCTGAATGAGTGGGTCCTTGAGTTTGCTGCGGATTCCTTCCTGGAAGTCACCCCGGACAGGCTGCTGCCAGTTGGGGTTGTGGGCGTGGCGGGTCACGCTTTCGACTTCCGTACTGCCCGGCCCATCGGCAGCACCGAGATCGACCACGCCTTCACAGGCATATCGTTTGACGGCGGTCTGGCGCGGCTTTCCGTACGGGACCCGGCGGGCACCGGCGTCGGAATGTCCTGGGACGAAAGCTGCCCCTGGCTGCAGGTCCACACGGCGGACAAGCCGGCACCGGTTCCGAGCCGGATCGGCCTCGCCGTGGAACCCATGACCTGCCCGCCCGACGCCTTCAACAGCGGCACGGACCTGATCCGACTGGAACCCGGCTCCGAGCACACGGCGTCGTGGAGCATCTACGCGCTGTAGTTGCCCAACTGGGTCGCAGTAGTGCGCGTTTTGGACGTTCAAAACGCGCACTACTGCGACCTAATACGAAAGTAGTGGTGACTCAGGCTGCGGTGGTTGGGCTGATGGTGACGTTGTAGCCGAGGTTGTTGAGTTGTTTGATGGCGTTGTTTTTCGCGCGGGATGGGTTGATGCGGGTGAAGTGGTCTGCGCCCGGGTCGGTGTAGCACTCGCCGTTGGCGAGCATGTGCCATGCCGCTGTCAGGATGGAATGCTCGATCGCTACGACCGCTCTCATGGGTCCGCGGCGGGCTGCTATGCGGTGGTATCTGGCTGCGAGGTACGTGCCTTGCGTTCGTGTCGCTGATAGGGCTGAGGTGCCGAGAGCGGCTTTGAGGTATTTGTTGCCGGGCATGATGTGGCTGGACTTGATCCTCCCGGCGGATTCATTGGCGCTGGGACAGACGCCGGCCCAGGACGCGAGCCGGGCCGGCGTTTCGAAGACGCGCATGTCTGCACCGGTTTCGGCGATGATCACTTCGGCAACTTTGAGGGATACTCCGGGGATGGTGGCCAGGGCCTGCCTGGCTTCACGAAAGGGTTCCATAGCCTCCTCGATCCGCCCGGTGAGCGCCTCAATGGTTCGGGTCTGGGCATCGATCTGGTCCAGATGCAGCCTTGCCATGAATGCGTGGTGAGGCTTGAACCTGCCGGTAAGGGCATCAACAAGGGCAGGGACTTTGGAGCGCAAGGTTCCTCGAGCCATTCCTGCCAATACCTGAGGATCACGTTCTCCGCTGATCAAGGCCTCAAGCATCTCTCTGGACGAGACCCCCATCAGGTCCGAGACCTCCGAGGAAAGCTTGATTCCCGAGCTCTCCAGAAATTTCTCCAGCCGCTGGATCTCTCGGGTCCTGTCCCTGCCGGCGATAGCACGGGCGCGGGTCAGGTCCCGGAGTTCACGGATTGGCTCGGGTGGAACAAAGGAACCCTTGAGCAACCCGTAAGCGGCCAACTGCGCCAACCACGCCGCGTCCGAAACATCGGTTTTGCGCCCGGGGATATTCCGTGCAGCCTTGGCATTGACCAGCATCACCGGCAACGTCTCTTCAAACAGATAGAAGAAGGGCTTCCAGTAATCGCTGGTCGCTTCCATCACCACGGCAGAAACCCGTTCACGCTCCAGGAAGTCCCGCAGTTCCAAGATCGATTGTGTGGTTGCACCCCAGGTCGTAACCCGTGAGATGTAAGTCCCCGCCCGCGTCCCCGGAACCCGGACACAGACCTTCGCGTCCCGCTTGGAAATATCCAACCCCGCGGCCCGCTCGTGCACGATATCCATTGCACCCTCCTACCCCTGTAGCTCCTTAGTTAGGTGTCTGCCACGGGGAGGACAGGGAAACTATTCAGGAATCTAACACTCGTGCTCAAAGCAACAATCCACGGTGCCCGTGGAGTCCTCCGGGTCACGCTACTTGACGGGCACAAAGGCACCAAGGTCACAGCGACCTCAACCACAGCAGACAATCCCATGATCCACCGCCCCGCCCGGTAACAACAGACCCGTGTTACACCCCGCACACACTTTCTAACACCACGGTGCGGCAGCGCCGCCTGACCGCTACTTGGGTGCCCTGACGTTAGCTACCTGCGCCGGCCGTGCTTTGGCGGACCACCAGTTCGGGCGTGAACACCACTGCCCGGTGTTTGGTTCCGCCGCTGTCCTGTTCCTCGGCGAGCAGTTCGATTGCCGTGCGGCCCAATGCTTCGGTCGGCTGGCGGATGGAGGACAGGGGGACCACTGCGGAGATTGCGAAGTCGATGTCGTCATAGCCAATGAGGGCGATGTCCTCCGGGATACGAATGGTCCGAAGCATGGTCAGAGACTGCATGACGCCGAGGGCCAAAAGGTCGTTGGAGCAGAATACGGCCTCAGGCCGCTTCTCCGGCGAGCGTTCCACCAGCTTGTTGCCTACCTGCCGGCCGGTTAGGACTGTCTGCCCTTCGGAGTCGAGCACCTCTATGCTGGCACCGGACACTTCTCCGACAGCACGCTGCGCGCCCTTAAGTCGGCTGGCAACCTGACGGATGGACGGCGTGCCAACAAAGGCCAGACGACGACGCCCCGTGTCCAGTAGGTGCCGGGCGGCCAGATATCCGCCTTCGTCGTCGTCCACGGACACTGAGCTGCAGCGTTCGGTGTCCGCGAGTTCGTCCACCAGGACGGTGGGGACTCCCCGTTCGCGGAGCGTGTCGATCCTTTCTCCGACGTCGCCAACCGGCGAAATCAGCAGGCCTTGGACACGCTGCTCTTGGAAAAGGTCCATGTAGTGGGCTTCGCGTGAGGCATCCTGGCCGCTATCCCCCACCAGGACGACACTGCCCAAAGCCGTCGCCGCATCTTCCGCCGCACGAGCCACGGACGAGAAGAAGGGGTTTCCAACGTCGAGCACGATCAAGCCGATGGTCCGGCTCTGCCCGGCGCGTAGCTGGCGGGCGGCGTCGTTGCGGACGAAGCCAAGTTCAGCGATGGATTTCAGGACGCGTTCCTTGGTCCTCTGCGAAACCCTGTCCGGATAATTCAGCACATTGGAAACAGTTCCCACTGCTACTTGGGCGTGGGAGGCAACGTCTTTGATGCTCGTTGTCTGGGACATGCTTTCCGATCTCCGCTGGCTTACGTCAATGTGTTGGAAACGCCTTGACACCCTCCCGTTTACGAGGGTAATTTGAATCGTAACAAATGAAACGATTCAAAGACGAGTGACCCTGGAGATCCGCACATGAGGGTTTGTTTCCGCTCTTCAGTCCAGCCGGAGCTGATGGCCGAGTACAAGCAGCGCCACGCCGCCGTATGGCCGGAAATGCTGTCCGCACTGAAGAACGCCGGCTGGAACAACTACTCACTGTTCCTCGCTCGGGACGGCCAATTGATCGGCTATCTGGAGTGCGAGGACTACGAGGCAGCCCAAGCCCGCATGGCCGTGACAGAGGTTAACGCCCGCTGGCAGGCCGAGATGGCCACCCTTTTCGCCGACACCGACGTCCCTCCAGACCAGGGCTTTGAGGTCGTCGAGGAAGTTTTCAACCTCGAAGACCAGCTTGCCGCTGCTGGCTTCGTCACAGATGACACCAGCACCACACACATAGACAAAGACCAAGCCAACGAATACCAAAAGGAACAAGCATGAACACCACAGAACCGGCCCTGGGCCGTCTAGGGGAACTGGCCATTGAAGTGCCGTCCTGGGCCTACGGCAACTCCGGGACCCGGTTCAAGGTCTTCGGCACCCCGGGTACTCCGCGCACCGTCCAGGAAAAGATTGCCGACGCCGCCAAGGTCCACGAGCTCACCGGCCTGGCCCCCACCGTGGCCCTGCACATTCCGTGGGACAAGGTGGATGACTACGCAGCCCTCCGCGAATACGCCGCCGGGCTGGGCGTGGGACTGGGCACTATCAACTCCAACACCTTCCAGGATGACGAATACAAGTTCGGGTCCCTGACCTCGTCCAACGAGTCCGTGCGCCGCCGCGCGATCGACCACCATCTCGAATGCATCGAGATCATGCACGCCACCGGTTCCAAGGACCTGAAAATCTGGCTCGCCGACGGCACCAACTACCCGGGCCAGGACGACATCCGCGGACGCCAGGACCGCCTCGCGGAGAGCCTCCAAGAGATCTACGCGGGCCTCGGAGACGAGCAGCGCCTGGTCTTGGAGTACAAGTTCTTCGAGCCCGCTTTCTACCACACCGATGTTCCGGACTGGGGTACCTCGTATGCGCAGACCCTTGCCCTGGGTGAGAAGGCGTTCGTGTGTCTGGATACCGGTCACCATGCTCCGGGCACCAACATCGAGTTCATCGTGATGCAGCTCCTGCGCCTGGGAAAGCTGGGCTCCTTCGACTTCAACTCCCGCTTCTATGCGGACGATGACCTCATTGTTGGCGCGGCCGATCCCTTCCAGTTGTTCCGGATCATGCACGAGGTCATCCGGGGTGGCGGCTTCGGTAAGGACTCAGGCGTTGCCTTGATGCTGGACCAGTGCCACAACCTGGAAGAGAAGATCCCGGGCCAGATCCGCTCGGTCCTTAACGTCCAGGAAATGACGGCCCGTGCGTTGCTCGTTGACACCGCCGCACTCTCCGAGGCCCAGCGTGCCGGCGATGTCCTGGCCGCCAACGGCATCTTCAACGATGCCTTCTACACCGATGTCCGCCCGGTCCTGGCCGAGTGGCGTGAATCCCGCGGCCTGCCCGCCGACCCGATGGCCGCTTACAAGGCCAGCGGATACCAGAAGAAGATCAACGAGGACCGCGCAGGCGGCCAGCAAGCCGGATGGGGCGCATAAAGCTATGAGCACTGTTGAAGAACTGATCTCCCGTTCCAACCGCCTTGGCGCGGACAAACGGAACACCAACTTCGCCGGCGGCAACACCTCCGCGAAGGGCACCGAGAAGGACCCTGTCACGGGCCAGGACGTCGAACTCCTGTGGATCAAGGGCTCCGGCGGGGACCTCGGCACGCTGAAGGCGGAGAACCTTGCTGTGCTCCGGCTGGACCGGCTGCAGGCCCTGAAGTCCGTTTACCCCGGCGTCGAGCGTGAAGACGAAATGGTGGCCGCGTTCGATTACTGCCTGCACGGCAAGGGCGGCGCGGCTCCCTCGATCGATACCGCCATGCACGGCCTGGTGGACGCTGCACATGTTGACCACCTGCACCCGGACTCGGGCATCGCCATCGCCACCGCGGTGGACGGCGAAGCGCTGACCTCCAAGGTGTTCGGCGACAAGGTTGTCTGGGTTCCTTGGCGTCGCCCCGGTTTCCAGCTGGGCTTGGACATCGCCGCGATCAAGGAAGCAAACCCGCAGGCCATCGGCACCATCCTGGGCGGCCACGGCATCACCGCCTGGGGCGCCACCAGCGAAGAGGCCGAGGCCAACTCGCTCTGGATCATCGATCAAGCCGAAAACTACATCACGGAAAACGGCAAGTCCGAACCTTTCGGCGCCAAGCTCCCCGGCTACTCTGCGCTCCCCGTTGCCGAGCGCGAAGCCAAGGCAGCCGCCCTCGCACCCGTGATCCGCGGCCTGGCCTCCACGGATAAACCGCAGCTGGGGCACTTTAGTGATGACGCCGTCGTGCTTGAATTCCTTGCCGCGGAAGAGCACCCGCGGCTCGGCGCGCTGGGTACCTCCTGCCCGGACCACTTTCTGCGCACCAAGGTCAAGCCGCTGGTCCTGGACCTGCCCGCGGACGCCACGATCGAGGATTCCGTCACCCGGTTGAAGGAACTCCACGCCGCCTACCGTGAGGGCTACCAGGCGTACTACGACCGGCACGCTGACGAAAACAGCCCGGCCATGCGCGGCGCGGACCCGGCGATCGTGTTGGTCCCGGGCGTGGGCATGTTCTCCTTCGGCAAGGACAAGCAGACCGCCCGCGTCGCCGGCGAGTTCTACATCAACGCCATCAACGTGATGCGGGGCGCCGAGGCCATCTCCACCTACGCCCCGATCGAGGAATCCGAGAAGTTCCGCATCGAGTATTGGGCGCTGGAAGAAGCCAAGCTCGCCCGCATGCCTAAGCCCAAGTCCCATGCCACCCGCATCGCACTGGTGACCGGGGCGGCGTCGGGCATCGGCAAGGCGATCGCCACCCGTTTGGCGTCCGACGGCGCGTGCGTAGTGATTGCCGACCTGAACCTTGAGAATGCCCAGGCAGTCGCCGCGGAACTGGGCGGACCCGACGTCGCCATCGGCGTCCAGGCTGACGTGACAGACGAAGCCCAGATCGCAGCAGCGATCCAGGAGGCCGTGCTCGCGTTCGGTGGCTTGGACCTGGTGGTGAACAACGCCGGCCTGTCCATCTCCAAGCCGCTGCTGGAAACCACCGAGAAGGACTGGGACCTGCAGCACAACGTCATGGCCAAGGGTTCATTCCTGGTGTCCAAGGCCGCGGCCAAGGTGATGATCGATCAGGGCCTGGGCGGAGACATCATCTACATCTCCTCCAAGAACTCCGTGTTCGCCGGCCCCAACAACATTGCCTACTCCGCCACCAAGGCCGACCAAGCCCACCAGGTCCGCCTCCTCGCCGCCGAACTGGGCGAATACGGTGTCCGCGTCAACGGCATCAACCCCGACGGCGTGGTCCGCGGCTCCGGCATCTTCGCCGGCGGCTGGGGCGCCAAGCGCGCGGCCGTGTACGGCGTGGACGAGCAGGAACTGGGCAAATACTACGCCCAGCGCACGCTCCTCAAGCGCGAAGTCCTGCCCGAACATGTCGCCAACGCCGCGTCCGTGCTTACCAGCAACGAACTGTCCCACACCACCGGCCTCCACATCCCCGTGGACGCCGGCGTAGCGGCAGCCTTCCTGCGCTAGGACCGACAGTGACCGACGGAACCACCGCGAACACCGTCCCGGCCCACGCCGGGGCGGTGTCCTCAAACAGCGTGTTCGCCGCCATAGATATTGGGGCTTCATCCGGCCGCGTCATGCTCGGCCGCGTCTCCCCCTCCACAGGCGTTTTCCTTGAGACGATCCACCGCTTCCCCAACGGCGCAGTGGAACTCGACGGCGGCCTCCGCTGGGACTTCGACGCCCTGTTCGCGGAGGTGCTCAAGGGCCTTGCGGCCGCCGCTGACGTGGCGCATGTGAACGGCGAGCGCATCGTGAGCATCGGCATCGACACCTGGGCTGTCGACTACGGCCTGGTGAACAAGGCCGGCGAACTCACCGCGCAACCCTACAGCTACCGGGATGAGCGCAGCCGAGCCACCGTGGAGCGGGTCCATGCAGCGATTCCTCCGGAGAAACTGTACGCCACAACCGGCTTGCAGTACCTGCAGTTCAACACCCTGTATCAACTGGCTGCGGAGCCGACACTGGACGGCGTCCACCCCCTCCTCATCCCGGACCTGATCGCGTTCCTCCTCACGGGAAAACGGCGGACGGAGGCCACCAATGCCTCAACAACAGGGCTTTTCGATGCAGTGGCGGGCGAATGGGCCACGGAGTTCCTGGACGCCCTCGGCCTACCCCGGAACATCTTCCCGCCGCTCATCCAGCCCGGCCAATCCCTCGGAACACTCCTGCCGTCCATCCTTGAACAGACGGGCCTGCCCGCAGCCACCACGGTGGTTGCTGTGGGTTCGCACGACACTGCGTCAGCCGTCGCCGCCGTACCCGCGCAGGAACAGAATTTCGCCTATATCTCCTCCGGCACGTGGTCCTTGGTAGGCGTGGAACTTCCGCACCCCGTTCTCACGGAGGCGAGCCGCAATACCAACTTCACCAACGAACGCGGCGTGGACGGAACCATCCGGTACCTGCGCAACGTCGGCGGCCTCTGGCTTTTGAGTGAATGCCAGCGCTCCTGGGCCGCGCAGGGGTTCAGCCAATCGCTACCGGCCTTGCTCGACTCGGCAGCGGTACTCCCTGCTGGCGGCCCGCAGATCAATGTCGATGACCCCGCTTTTACAGCCCCGGACAACATGCCGGACCGTATCCGTGCGGCAGTGCGCAACACAGGTGCCGTGCTCCCGGACCGGCCTGCCGCCGTCGTGCGTTGCATCATGGATAGCCTCGCCGCAGGTTACGCGCGCACGCTTGCCGACGCCGAAAGGCTTACCGATCGCAGGACGGGAGTGGTGCACATCGTGGGCGGCGGTTCGCAGAACCGGCTACTGTGCCAGCTCACTGCTGACGCAACCGGCAAGCCCGTGATCGCGGGACCTGTTGAAGCGACGGCCCAGGGCAATGTCCTGGTCCAGGCACGGGCAGCCGGAGTGGTGACCGGTGGGCTGGCCGAGCTGCGTGCGCTGGTGGTGGCGGGGACCAGTCTGGAACGCTACGAGCCAGCTGAACGTCTGGTACGTCACAGCGCCGGATGAGGGTGCCGCGCTAAACTGATCGCATTATGATCCGCACAATGTTCAAGTCCAAGATCCACCGCGCAACGGTGACCCACGCCGACCTCCACTACGTCGGTTCGGTCACTGTCGACCTGGACCTCCTGGACGCGGCCGACATCCTTCCTGGCGAGCTCGTCTCCATTGTGGATGTGACCAATGGCGCCCGGCTGGAGACGTACACTATCGCCGGTGAACGCGGTTCCGGCGTGATCGGGATCAACGGCGCGGCAGCCCACATGGTCCACGTTGGTGACACCGTCATCCTCATCACCTACGCGGAGATGACCACGGAAGAGGCCCGGACATACGAGCCCCGGGTTGTCCACGTGGGCAAGGACAACAAGATCCTGCAGCTCGGCAACGACCCCGCCGAGGGCCACACGCCCGGGCTTATGCGTCCGCCGCATGCGCTCAGTAACGCAGCGCACCTCAGCTAACGCCCCACAACAACGCTCGACGTCGGCACTCAGGTGAATGCCGACGTCGAGCGCGTTACGGGTCCGTATGACGGAACTCTCCTGAGAAAACGCTTACTCAGATCTCATTTGTGGCTAAGCTGTCATTCGTGACCCAACGAATCTCTGCACTCGCAACGCCATGATCGGCGTCCTGTCCGGGTTCTTCGTGGTGTGGGCCATCATCCTGGTGGGCATGTTTGTTGGACGGCGCAACATCCTGGGCGAGAACGCCCGGTCCGTATTGAGTTCGCTGACTTTCTTCGTGGCGAGTCCGGCGCTCCTGTTCGAGACGTTGAGCAAGGCAAAGCTGCACGACGTCTTTGCCGCTCCCCTCCTCGTTACAGCGGTGGGCGCTGTCGTAACAGGCCTGCTCTTCTTCCTGATCGCGAAATTCTGGTTGAAGCGCAGTTTGCCGGAGTCGCTCATGTCATCCATGAGCGCGTCCTTGGCCAACTCAGCCAACCTCGGCATCCCGATCGCTGTGTTTGTGTTGGGCGATGCCAGCTATGTGGCCCCCCTGTTGATCTTCCAGCTGGCGTTCTTCACGCCGATGTACCTGATGGCCCTCGACGCCAGCACCAGCACGCACCGAACTACCTTTCTCCGCTTCCTGCTGATGATCGTGAAGAACCCCATGATCGTGGGCTCGGCACTGGGCCTGCTGGTTGCGGGCACCGGTTTCCAGGTCCCGAGGCTGATTTTGGAGCCCATCCACCTCATTGGCGGCGCCGCGATTCCGGCCATGCTGATGTCCTTCGGCATGAGCCTGAACGGATCCAAGCCGCTGCAAAAAGCCGCAGGGCGCAGGCTCGATACCTTGCTGGCCAGCGGGTTCAAGCTGATTGTCCACCCTCTGATCGCCTACCTGTTCGCGCGCTTCGCACTGGGCATGGACGGGCACGCGCTGTTCGCTGTGGTGGTGACGTCTGCGCTTCCCACGGCCCAGAATGTCTTCGTGGCGGCGAACCGTTACCAAGCGGGTGTCACCGTGGCCAAGGACACTGTCCTGATCACCACCATCGTGGCGGTGCCGGCAATGATCGCCGTGGCTCTGCTCCTCGCGTAGCCCCACCGCTTCCCCAACTGAGTCGCAGTTGTGCGCGTTTTCAGCGCTCAAAACGCGCTCTGCTGCGACCTAGTTGGGTTACTCCACGTCTGCGCTGGCCAGGTAGTGGTCCAGGAGCTGGGCGCAGCGGATGAAGCCCAGATGCGAGTACGCCTGCGGATGGTTGCCCAGATGCGTTTCCGTGCCGGGATCGTACTCCTCCGGCAGCAGGCCTGTGGGACCAAACAACGCCACCAACTGGTTGAACAACTCCAGCGCGTCGTCCAGCCTTCCAACGGCAAGGTAGGCCTCGATCAGCCAGGTGGTGCAAATGTGGAAGCCGCCCTCCAAACCCGGCAGTCCGTCGTCGTACCTGTAACGGAAAACGGTGGGCCCGACGCGCAACTCGCGCTCAACGGCAGTGACGGTGTCCAGGAAGCGCTGATCCCGCACGTCGAGGAGACCGGAGAGTCCGATGTGGAGGACGGCGGCGTCGAGGTCCGGGCTGTCGTATGCCACGGTGTAGGAAGCGGCGGACGAATCCCAGCCCTCGTGAAGGACTTCTTCGCGGATTGTGTGTGCGGTGGGTGCCCAGTCGGAATGAGCTTCACGCCCGTGCAGAGCGGCGGTGCGCGAGGCCCGGTCCAGCGTTACCCAACACATGACCTTGGTGTAAACGTGGTGCCGCGGCGGCTTGCGAGCTTCCCAGATCCCATGGTCAGGCTCGTGCCAACGGGCAAGCACCGCGTGCGCCATTTGCTCCATGAGGAACCAGTGTTCATCGGGCAAGAACCCACGGCGCTCGGCCAGATCGTGGATCAGTTCGGCGATAGGTCCGAACACATCCAACTGCACCTGATGGTCCGCCGCGTTGCCAATGCGCACCGGACGTGAGCCCGCATAACCGGGCAGGCTCTCCACGATTGCTTCCGTGGACAGCGGAGAGCCGGTCACGGAGTACAGGGGGTGCAGCCATTCCGGGCCGGGAGCGTTCTCAAGGATCCGACTCAACCAGCGCAGGAAGCCGTCGGCTTCCTCCATGGACCCCAACGACACCAATGCATTCACCGTCATGGACCCGTCGCGCAGCCAGCAGTACCTGTAGTCCCAGTTCCGGGTTCCGCCGATGCCCTCAGGAAGCGATGTGGTGGGCGCGGCCAGCACAGCGCCTGTGGGCTCATGGACAAGCGACTTCAGCACCAGCGCAGAGCGCCTGACCAAGGACGTTTTGATGGTGGGCAGCTGCAGCGTTTTGACCCAGTCGCGCGCTACCTGCCCGACGGCGGCACGCCGGTATGGTTCACCCGCCGGGTCTGCGGGTGGCGGCTCAGTGTCGCCGCAGCGCAGATTCAGGACCACCTGACCGTAGTGGAGGGGAATTTCGGCGGTTGCGGTGGCGTACTTACCGTCACTGGTGATGGTGAAGGGGACGCCTGGCGCGGAAAGGATGATCGGATCCGACGTTCCTATGATGTGGACTTCGTCGCCACGGATCTCCATGTTGAAGGGGGCATTGGCGTAATCGGGCCTGGGCGCAAACACCACCCGGGCTGTGCCCGTGCCGGAGAGGACTCGGACCAGGCTGGTAATACCTTCCGGTGCTGGCTCCAGGTAGTCGGTCACTGTGACATCAGCCCACCGGGTCTCCACAATCATGGTGTTGTCCACGTACCGCTGCGCCAAAACCTGCGAAGGCTTTACGGGCTCGACGCTGAAGTGGCCCGCAGGGTCGCCGCCGAGGATGTGGGCGAACAAAGAGCCCGAATCCGGCAATGGGTGGCTCATCCAGCAGACCTTCGCATCCGGTGTGAGCAATGCCGTGGAGCTCCCATTGCCGATCATCGAATGCCGTTCCAGGCCCACCGCGTCCTCGCCGAACAGCCACGCCCGCCGCAATTCGAACAACAGAGCCAGCACGCGGGCAAAGGCTTCCGGATCCGGAATGGTGTGCGCCGCCGCCGTATCCCCTGGCCCGACGTGCAATCCAAGGTCCGGTCCCCGCAGCGTGGCGATCGCCTTTTCGTCGCTCTCGGCGTCGCCCGCGTACAGCGCAGCGCTCGCGCCGAGCCGTGCGCGGAGTTGCTCAAGCGCCTGGCCCTTGGCCGGTTCTTCGACGGTGAGGTCAAGCACGGATCCATCGATGATGAAGTACAGCCCACATTCGATGGCGATCTGCTGCGCGCGGAAAATCACGCGTTCCACTACCTCCGGCGTCGCCGGCCGTGTTTGCACAGCCACGCCCACAGGCTTGCGGACGATGCTGATGCCTTTCTCAAAACCAACAGCTTCGGTGAGGGCGGTGGCAGCCTGTTGAAGCAATTGTTCCGTGGCGAGCGAGAGCGTATAGGCATATCCCATGTCGAACTCCACGCCATGGGAACCCACCAAGTGCACCTCAGCCGGAAGGCGTGACACCGCTGCGAGGTCCCGCAACGACCTGCCGGAGATGATGGCCGTGTGCGTGTTGGGTAAGGCGGCGAGCGCACGGAGTGCCACCGCCGCGCTGTCCAGCGGCAAGGTTTCCGTTGACACGCCCTCAGCGGAGCAAAGCGTTCCACCGTAGTTGCACGCCACCAGCAGGCCCGGGACGCGGGCAAGGGCCCTGAGCTCCGACAACAATTGGGGAGTGATGCCGTTCTGCGCGTCGGATTGGAGAACTGTCCGAAGGAGGCCAAGCGGGAGCGATTTCATCAGCAGCGCCGAGTCGGCCACTGCTTGGTTCAAGTGCGTAGGCATGGCGAATCCTTCCGAAGCGGATAGCTACAGTCTCCGCCCGGACGGTTTCGCTTGCCTACCTAGTAGATTGCAATTAAGTAAAGCTTTTCCTTGGATTTATGCGCGCGAGGTCCCGCACTCGCTACCGGCGCGGGGCGGGACCCGGCAATAGACGCTAAGCCGCGAACGTGTCCGCGATATCCAGGACGTCGTCCAGGATAGCCAAGCCCGTCCGGGTATCCTCGACGCTGATATTGCAGGGCGGAACCACATGGATGCGGTTGAAGTTCGCGAAGGGAATGAGCCCACGTGACTTGCAGGCCGCCACGAGTTGGTTCATCTCGGGGCTGGAAGAACCGTACGGAGCCAGCGGTTCACGCGTGGCACGGTCCTTGACCAACTCGACAGCCCAGAAAACACCCCTGCCCCGCACCTCGCCCACAGAGGGGTGACGTTCCACGAATCCGGCGAGCGCCGGGCCTATCACCTCGGCGCCGAGGCTTGCTGCGTGCTGCACAACGCCTTCACGCTCCATGGCGTTGATGGTGGCGACGGCGGCCGCGGTAGCCAATGGGTGGCCGGAGTAGGTCAGCCCGCCGGGGTAAGCGCGGGTACCAAAGGTGGCTGCGATTTCCGGACTGATAGCCACGCCGCCGAGCGGTACGTAGCCGGAGTTCACGCCCTTTGCGAAGGTCAGCAGGTCCGGAACAACGTCAAAATGCTCGACGGCGAACCACTTGCCGGTGCGTCCGAAGCCAGCCATGACCTCATCGGCGATGAGGACGATGCCATGCTTGGTGCACAACTCCCGCACCCCCTGCATGTACCCGGGCGGGGGAACGTATATTCCCGCCGTTCCAGGGATGCTCTCCAGCATGACCGCAGCGATGCTGGATGGACCTTCGAACTCGATGAGCTGTTCCAGGTGTTCCAATGCCCGCTGGGCTTCCTCCGTTTCGGTAGTGGAGTGGAAGGCTGTGCGGTAGAGGTACGGCGGGAAGAAGTGGATTGTGCCTGTCGATCCGTTGTCGCTGGCCCACCTCCGGGGGTCGCCGGTGATGTTCACGGCCAAGTGCGTTCCGCCATGGTAGGAGCGGTAGGCGGAAAGGACCTTGTGGCGGCCCGTATGCAGCCTGGCCATCCGGACGGCATGTTCATTGGCATCCGCCCCGCCGTTGGTGAAGAAGATCCGGTCCAGCTCCCCAGGGGTACGCTCGGCGATCAACCGTGCGGCCTCCGATCGGGCGTCGTTGACATAGCTGGGGGCAATCGTGCACAGCTTCGCTGCCTGTGCAGCGATCGCTGCGACTACGGCCGGGTGCTGGTGTCCGATGTTGGTGTTGACCAGCTGGGAAGAAAAGTCGAGGTACTTGTTGCCCTCACCGTCCCAGATGTGTGAGCCCTCGGCAGCGCTGACGACCATGGGATCCAAGGTGTCCTGCGCTGACCAGGAGTGGAAGACGTGCTTGCGGTCCAGTTCGTAGGCACGCTGGGCTGCCTCGCTGTCCATCTGTTCGGATTCAAGGATGGCGGTCATGATGGTTTTCCTGACGTCGTCGGAACTTAGGAGTTCTGCGGGAAGCCGAGGTTGATCCCGCCGTGGCTGGGATCCAGCCAGCGGGTGGTGACGGCCTTGCCTCGGGTGAAAAAGCCGACACCCTCAGAGCCGTGGGCATGGGTATCGCCGAACAGGGAGTTCTTCCAGCCCCCGAACGAGTAGTAGGCCATGGGCACGGGAACCGGGACGTTGATGCCCACCATCCCCACCTCAACCTCGTTCTCGAAGCGGCGGGCCGCACCGCCGTCGTTCGTGAAAATCGCAGTGCCGTTGCCGTACGGGTTGGCGTTGATGGTGGCGAGGGCCTCGTCATAGCTGTCCACCCGGACCACCGACAGCACCGGGCCGAAGATTTCGTCCTGGTAGATGGACATGTCCGTGGTGACGTGGTCGAACAGGGTGGGGCCCACGAAGAAACCGTCGCCTTCGGCGTCGGGAACGATGCCGCGACCGTCGACGACGAGCGTGGCACCTGCCGCTTCACCGGCGTCGACGTATCCCGAAACCTTGTCCCTGTGCTGGGACGTCACCAAGGGACCCATGTCGCAACCCCGCAGTCCGTCGCCGGTGCGCAGGCTTCGGGCACGATCAGCGATCTTGTCCACCAGCGCATCGGCGATCTCGCCCACAGCCAGGAGCGCCGAGACAGCCATGCAGCGTTCCCCCGCGGAACCGAAGCCGGCGTTGATGGCGGCGTCGGCGGCGAGGTCAAGGTCGGCGTCTGGCAGCACGATCATGTGGTTCTTCGCACCGCCCAGGGCTTGGACCCGCTTGCCGTGGGCGGTGGCCGTCTCGTAGACATACTTGGCGATCGGGGTTGAGCCCACGAAGGAGACGGCCTTGACGTCGGGGTGCGTCAGCAGGGTATCAACCGCCACCTTGTCCCCGTGAAGGACGTTGAAGACCCCATCGGGCAGCCCGGCTTCCTTCCAGAGTTCGGCGATCCAATTGACGGCTGTGGGATCCTTCTCGCTCGGCTTGATGATCACTGTGTTTCCGGCGGCGATCGCGATCGGGAAGAACCACATGGGCACCATCGCGGGGAAGTTGAACGGGCTGATGATTGCCACAGGGCCCAGTGCCTGCCGTATGGAGTGGATGTCCACCTTGGTAGAGGCGTTCTCCGTGTAGCTGCCCTTGAGAAGGTGCGGAATACCGCAAGCGAACTCCACTACTTCCTGTCCGCGGGTTACCTCGCCCAAGGCATCGTCCAGAACCTTGCCGTGCTCTGACGTGATAATCGCCGCGAGCTCGTCCTTGCGGGAGTTGAGGAGCTCACGGAAAGCGAAAAGAACCTGGGTACGGCGTGCCAGAGAGGTATCGCGCCATGCCGGGAAAGCTGCCTTCGCGGCGGCGACGGCGGCATTACCCTCATCGACGCCGGCCAAAGCAACCTGCCCGGTCACCTTCCCCGTGGCGGGGTTGGTGACGGACGCCGTTCGGTCTCCGGCCGGGACGTAGCGGCCGTTGATCCAGTGCTCGATGGTGTTCAAGAGTTCTCCTTGGTGCAGGGTGCCGTGATTCGAAGGTTGGAATCAGTCTGTCCGCCGTCGAATCCGCGCAGAAGAGCCCACGTGTAAAGGAATTCTCAGCGAGCCTTACACTGTGTAAATGCTGCCCACCGTTAACGCCATCCTCGATCTTCCTGTGTTGCGAGCCGCCGCCCCCAAGGTGCTTGGCGGGGGGACGGGTTTGGACACGCCCGTTCGTTGGGTGCACGTCAGCGAAATTCTCGACGTCGGCAACCTGCTGTCCGGCGGAGAACTGGTTCTGACAACGGGCCTTGAGCTTGAGAAATCCCCGGAAGAATCGGCGTCGTTCATCCGCTCATTGGAGGCAGCCGGAGCCGCAGGATTGATTGTGGAACTGGTCGGGCAACGGCAACGCAGCCGAACGGCCTTGGAGAAAGCCGCCAGTACCGCATCCATGCCGGTGGTTGTTGTGGAACATCGGGTGCGATTTGTCCAAGTCACGGAGATCGTCCACAGGATGATCGTGGCCGAACAACTGGAGCGAGTGGAACGTGCCCGGGACGTCCACGAAGCATTCACCATGCTGAGCCTGGAAAGTGCCGACACCCAACGCGTCGTGGAGCAAGCAGCCACCATGATCGGCGGCCCCGTAGTGCTGGAAGACCTCTCGCACCTGGTTCTCGCCTATGCCGGCCAGCAGGTGTCCACCACCGATCTTCTGGACGATTGGGAGCGACGATCCAGGACCACACCCTTCCCGGCGCAGACGGCACGGTCCGGTCCGGAGCAATGGCTGCAGGCCGCCGTAGGGGTACGGCAGCAAGTCTGGGGCAGGCTAGTAGTGCCGATGCCTCCCGCGGCTGTCGATGCCGATGAGGACATGGCAATTATGGTTCTGGAGCGGGCCGCCCAGACCCTGGCGATCAACCGGCTGGCTGACCGCGATCAACGCGAGCTCAGCCATCACGCCCAAGCCGGACTCCTGAGCGCTCTTCGCCAGCCCCGCGGACTCAGCGAAGCGGAGGCGCTGGCACGCGCAGGCTCCCTGGGTTTGAAACGCTCCTCTTACTACGTGCCGATCGTTTTCAGAACCTCTCTCCAAGCGTGGAGTTCCCCTGTCCTTCCCACCGACCCCTTCGCCGGGCAGCAGGACGAACGCGAACTTCTGGAGCGGCTGGCCAAGGCATTGAAGTCCAGCGCCGGCACAGCCTTGGCAGCCAGCATCCAGTCCGGCTCGGTGGGGATGGTCCTCGCCCTGCCGGCTCGGCAGCAAGAGGAGCCAACGCTGCAGATCCTGGCCGCGGCCGCCGCAGGGCCAAGGGTTGAAACGAGTTCCGCGATGCCTCCCGCGTGGATCGTCGGAGTTGGCCACATGAAGTCCACCCTCCTGGAAGCCGCTGCGGGCATCGACGAAGCGGCGCATGTAGCCGAGAGCGCCGCCACGCTTCGGGAGGCGGACAAGCCCTTCTATCGTGCTACGGACGTGCGCCTTCGGGGGCTGCTGGCCCTCTTGCGCAAAGATCCCCGCGTGCAGCAGTTCGTGGAGTCTGAGCTGTCCGCCGTCCTCCAAGCGGAGGCCGAAGGCAAAGGCGAATATCTGGAACTGCTGGGGCTTTACCTCGGATCCGGTGGCAACAAAGCCGCCATGGCACGCAGCGGCTACCTGAGCCGCCCCACGCTTTATGCGCGGCTCGCCAAGCTGGAGGAACTGCTGGCCGTAAATCTGGACGACGCCGAATCGCGAACCTCTCTGCATGTGGCGCTCCTGGCACACCTCATCCGCGGACAGTAACCGGGCGCTACAGGTGCGACCATGGACGGATGGCCAAACCCTTCACCCTCACGCAGCTGCGGTACTTCGCCGTGGTGGCGGAACTCGAGAACATGACGGCAGCGGCCCAGCGACTGATGGTGACGCAGTCTGCGCTATCCGCGGCGATGGCACAACTGGAAACGAGCTTGGCCACGCAGCTGTTCGTTCGCCACAAGTCGCGGGGCCTTCGACTGACACAGAGCGGCCGGCAATTCGCCAAGGACATCAAGTCCTTCCTTGAGCAGGCAGATTCGCTGTATGAGTCCGCGCGAGGCCTGTCCACCACGCTGGTTGGCGAGCTGAAAGTTGGCGTCTTCGCCCCGCTGGCGCCTTTCCGCCTTCCTGCCATCCTGCAGACGTTCGAAAGCCGGCATCCCGGCGTCGAGGTTTCCATTCTGGAGGCGGATCTGGCTACGTTGCAGGACGCACTGATGGATGGCCGTTGCGATGTCGCCCTCACCTACGGCCTGGGCCTTGGCAAGGGTTTCGCGTACAAGGTGGTGGAGCGGGTTCCGCCACACATCCTGGTCCACGAGGGGCATCCGGCGGCGGGCCGCCCGGAACGTGAAATCTCGCTGATGGAGCTCGACGGCGAGCCTTCTGTAGTGCTGGACCTTCCGCATAGCCGGGAGTACTACGAGCAGCTCTATGCCATGGCCGGAGTAGTCCAGAATGTCCGGCACCGATTCGCAGGTTATGAGACCGTACGCTCATTCGTTGCCAAGGGCCACGGCTATGCCATCCTCAATCAGCGGCTGCACAGTGACGTCACCTACTCAGGTGGAAAGGTAGTCCCGCTGGCATTGACGGATGCTTTCCCGCCGATCGAGGTGATGTTGGTCCGGCCGGAAGGAGTCCAGGCCACCCAACGGGTGTTGGCCTTCGAAGAGACCTGCCTGAAGTTGTACGGCGCCGTCCGGGACTAGGTCCCCACAGTGGGGTTATCGAATAAGTCGATGGCAGAATCAAAAACAATCAATTGGACAGATGTGATCCGCGTCACCGAAGGTTGAACCAGTCCAGCATCTGCACCACCGGGTAAATACCCCAAAGTGCCCGCCGTTGCAGTAAACGTCACCTCAGCTGGACCTCCGTTTGCCATCTTGATCAGAGGAGATTCGATGGTTCAGAACAGCGTAGAAAGTGTCCGCGTGGTTTCGGCCCACGGACCCATCCGCAACAACGAAGCAATATTTGCCGAAATCATTTCCCACAGCCGAAACACCGAATCGGCAGCAGGAAATCTGAGCACCCTAGCGTGGCAGTCATGACCCTCAATAAGCTCGCCGAGCAAGAATCGGCCCAGGATCCGGCACCGTCGACGCCCACCACCACCGGCAATGTCCAGCCCCACCACAAGTCCACAGTCATGCAGAAGCGTGTCCTGGCTGGCGGTAGCGTTGGCCAGTTCATCGAGTTCTACGACTTCACCCTCTACGGCCTCACGGCAGTGGTATTCTCTCAACTCTTCTTCCCGGGCAGCAACCCGCTGACGGCAATGCTGGCCACGTTCGCCACGTTCGGCGTAGCTTTCGTGGTCCGGCCCCTCGGCGGCCTGTTCTTCGGCGCACTGGGTGATCGGATCGGTCGGCGCCGGGTCCTCACCATCACGCTCATCGCGATCGGCGGAGCCACGGCCCTCATGGGGCTGCTCCCCACGTACGCCCAAATCGGGGCTTGGGCCCCGGCCCTCCTGGTACTCTGCCGGCTGATCCAAGGATTCTCCGCGGGTGGCGAATCCGTTGGTGCGCCGTCCTTCGTTTTTGAACATGCGCCCGTCAGCAAACGGGGTTTCTGGCTCAACATCACCATCGCAGCAACGGCGCTGCCATCGGTGGTGGCGGGCACCATGATCCTGATCCTCAGCCAATCCATGCCTAACTCGGCCTTCATGGAATGGGGATGGCGTTTACCGTTCCTGCTGGCCCTCCCCCTTGCCTTGTTCGGAGTGTGGATCCGCAGCCGCACCGAAGAAAGCGATGTCTTCAAGAAGGCACAGTCCGGGCAGACCAAGGAATTCAGCCCCATCCGCGAGGCCTTCCGCGAAAACAAGCTCCGGATGCTGCAAGTCATCTTCGTGATGGGCCTGACAGCCATGGGCTTCTACTTCCTGTCCGCGTACTTTGTCTCCTACGTTCAAACCACAGGAAAACTGAGCCGTGAGCAGTCGCTCATGGTCAACGCCGCGGCACTGGCACTCTATGCCGTACTCCTACCGATCGGCGGGCGACTCGGGGATCGTTTCGGTCGCAAGCCAATGTTGATCGCCGGTTCCACTGCCCTGGCTTTGCTGTCCATCCCGAGCTTCATGCTCGTAACCAGCGGCAGCTTGCCCTTGGCGCTGCTCGGCCAATCAATCTTCGTGGTGGCACTCTGCATCTACGGTGGCGGCTGCTACACCTTCTTCGTCGAGATCTTCACAACCAAGACCCGCTTCACCTCCGCAGCGGTCAGTTACAACGGCGCGTACGCGATCTTCGGCGGCACCGCCCCGCTGATCGGCACCGCACTGGTTGGAGCTACCGGGGTACCGCATGCGCCGGGCCTGTACATGGCGGCAGCTGCCGCCGTCGTACTTCTCTTGATCCTCTTCACCAAGGTGCCGGAGACCCGCGGCCGCATGGGCTAGCACCCACCGAGCCCACCACTTTTCAGAGCACTGTAAGGATTTTCCATGACCTCTTCAGCTTTTCTCCAGGACTTCCACCACGTGGCCACCATCGGCGCCACAGCCAATAACGGCGTCGACCGCCAAGCCGCGACGCCGGATGATGCAAAGACCCGCGCGTGGTTTGGACAGTGGGTTCACGACGCCGGATGGCAGCTTCAGGTGGATGGCATCGGCAATATGTTCGGGCTGCTTGAGTGGACGCCCGGGGCGCCCTTCATCCTGATCGGTTCCCATCTGGACAGCCAGCCGTTGGGTGGCCGATTCGACGGCGCCTACGGTGTGATTGCCGCCCTGCACGCGGCCAAGGCCATTGACCTCGAAGTCAGGGCGGCCGGCACTGCGCCCCGCTTCAACTTGGCCGTCGTCAACTGGTTCAACGAGGAAGGCGGCAGGTTCGCACCTTCCGTCATGGGAAGTTCCGTTTTCACGGGGCTGTTTGACCGTGAACAGATGTTGTCCGTCAAAGATCTTCAGGGGGTCTCAGTCCGTGAGGCGTTGAAAGGCATTGGTTACCTCGGCACGGACGCTGGACCGAAGGCCGCGGGCTACGCAGAAATCCATATAGAGCAGGGCCGCATCCTGGAACGGGAAGGAATCAGCATCGGATTGGTGGACAGCAGCTGGTACACGCAAAAGCTGGACATTGAAGTGCTGGGCGAACAGTCACACACCGGTGCAACCGCCATGGCAGACCGGCATGATGCCCTGGTGGCGGCGTCGAAAATCATCCTGATGGTCCACGAGGTTACCAAGGACTTCGACGAGGAGGCGCTGGTCTCTTCGGTGGGCCAGCTGACGTTGGAGCCCAACTCGCCAATCGTCGTCGCACGTCGCGTGCACCTGGTCGCGGACTTGAGGTCCGGCGACCCGGAGATCGTCAATGCAGCCCGCGCCAGGTTGCTGGCCGACATTGACGCGCTGGCCGCTGAACACGACATCAAGGTCAACGTCAAAGACTTCGATATCCGCCCCATCCGACGTTTCCCGGAAGCCGGGCTGGAACTATCAGCCAAGATCGCGGCCAACCTTGGGCTGTCTTCCCGCCGCATCCAGACCATGGCCGGGCACGATTCCGTGGCCATGAACACGGCCGTTCCGTCGGTGATGTTGTTTATCCCGAGCGTGGACGGCGTATCCCACTGCGAGCGCGAATTCACCAGCGACGAGGACATGGTGACGGGCGTGCAGATGCTGACGGGTGTTGCCCGGGAACTGGTGCAGGGAGAGCTGGCATGACCGCGTTGCACTACCTCGACGCCAGTACGGCCCTGGGTCTGTTCCGGAGCCGTGAGCTATCCCCGGTTGAACTCCTGGAAGCGCTGATCGACCGCATCGGGGAGGTAAACGGCGGCGTCAATGCGCTGACAGAGACACTCTTTGAGGAAGCCCTGCCAGCGGCACGAAAGGCAGCCACCCAGTATGCCCGCGGACGCGATATCACTCCCCTGCTGGGGTTGCCGGTGGCTGCAAAGGAAAAGCACGGGCTTAAGGGCCGCACGCTGTCCCAGGGTTTGATGGCGCGGAAGGACACCATTGCCGTGGCCGACCATCCTGTGATTGACAGGATCCGAAGGGCCGGCGGAATCATCCACGCCCGAACCACCACGCCGGAATTGAGCTGCGCCACTGTCACACACAGCCCGCTCTGGGGTGTCACCCGAAACCCGTGGAACCAGCAGTTCTCCCCCGGTGGGTCCTCGGGAGGTTCAGGTGCGGCGTTGGCTGCAGGGTTCGCGCCCTTGGCCACGGCGTCCGACATCGCTGGATCAACCCGGTTGCCGGCGTCGTTCACTGGAACAGTCGGCTACAAGGCGCCCTACGGAAGGATTCCAGGGTTAGCCCCATTGTCAGCGGACCACTACCGTGGCGATGGACCCATGGCACGTACCGTGGCAGACACGGCATTGCTGGCGAACATCATGTCCGGGCGGCACCCCGGTGATCACACCACAGTGGCCGACGCTGCGTCCATAACTCCGGATCCGGCATCGGTGGCCGGCTTGCGGATCGCGCTTTGCCTACGTTTGGGCAATTACCCTGTAGCTCCCGACGTCGAGGCCAACACCCGTAGAGTGGCGGAAGCACTGACGGCGGCTGGGGCCGTGGTGGAGGAGATCGTCCTCCCCTGGACCGTCGAGGAGATCAGCAGAACCATGTTTACGCACTTCGGATATCTGCTGGGTCCGGCCATGGAGGGCGAAACGGCCGGTAGCGAGCCACAGCTTGCCGCCTACACCAGGCGCTTCATGGCTGACGCCCGCGCGGCAGCCGAGGCCAACCGATATGTGGACGGGCTGCGGGCCGAAACCCTCCTGCAAGGGCAGCTCGCCGAGGCCATGACCGGATTTGATGCTTTGTTGTGCCCGGCATCGGCTGTGCCGGCTTTGGATGCGGACGCCGACTACCTGGACGGAATCGACGCCAATGGTCAACACCTCAGCCATTACTGGCAAGCGCATATGACAGCGCCGTTCAACATTGCCAATCGATGCCCGGTCCTGGCCGTTCCCAGCGGCATGGCAGACTGCGGTATTCCCACAGGGGTGCAGATTGTGGGTCATCCCTTCGACGACGCGACCGTATTCCACATCGGTGCGGCCGTGGAATCGGTGCTTCCGTGGGCTGATCGCCACCCCATGGCACACGAATTCGCTGGGCACTTCGGGTAGCGGAGAGCCACCCTACGCGCTTACAAGCCCCGCAACCTCGGCAACGAGCTCCACGGACCGCAAGCGCTCTTCGGTGCCGATGCTCTGGTGGGCCACGATCAGTTCGTCGGCGTCAGCGAACGCCGTGAACTCGTCGAGGTAATCGCGCACCACATCTTTGGTACCGACGGCGGAGAACTTCATCATCTGGGCGATGTGCTGGCCCTGCGGGGAATCCAGGACCATGTCTGCTTCATCGTCCGTGAACTCGCGGCCGCCACCAAAGAACAGGGAGACGCGGGCGCGCTTCACGGCGAGGTGGATGGCTTGCGCCTGAGCATTGGAGTCAGCGGCCGTAACGTTCACGCCAGCGATCACGTGCGGCTCCGACAACTGATCCGAGGGCTTGAATTCGCGGCGGTAGATGGCCACAGCATCCTGCAGCGCCGCGGGGGCAAAGTGTGAAGCGAAAGCGTAAGGAAGACCCAACTGGGCGGCCAACTGTGCGCCGAACAGCGAGGATCCCAAGATGTACAGCGGCACGTTGGTACCCTTGCCCGGCGTCGCTTCAACACCCTGGATGCGGGTGGGACCGGTGAGGTAGCCCTGCAGTTCAAGGACATCCTGCGGGAACCTGTCCGAGGACGTGTGGTCGCGGCGCAGCGCACGCATGGTGTTCTGGTCACTACCGGGGGCCCGTCCGAGGCCGAGGTCGATCCGCCCCGGATGCAGGGTCTCCAAGGTGCCGAACTGCTCCGCGATGGTCAGTGGCGAGTGATTGGGCAGCATGACACCACCGGCGCCGAGGCGGATGGTGTTGGTGTGCGCGGCTATGTGGGCGATCAGGACGCTGGTAGCCGAGGAGGCGATGGCGGACATGTTGTGGTGCTCGGCGTACCAAACACGTCGGTACCCCAGCTCTTCGGCCTTCTGCGCCATTGCCACGCTGCCCGCGAGGCTTTCCGCCGCCGTCTGGCCCTTCCCGATGGTTGCCAGGTCGAGGATGGAAAGAGGAACAGTCACAGGAAAGGCCTTTCGGTACGTTTTTTGTGCCCGCACGGTTGATTGCCGGGCACTCTAGCGACAACGACGACGACACCCGGCTTATTTCTGTGAGTTGCGTCGCGCGCTTCTTTCACAAGGTTTCGGGACAGTTTTGTGACCCCGTTCGACGCCCGATTAACCGCCGTGAACCCCTGTATCCCAGCGTTTCAGACCGCTTTGACCGTCTACCAGGGACTGCCGGATAGTTGCAGCCACAAGTACGCATCAGCCCACCCTGTCGCGATGATCAGGGGAACCCAAGGAGAAACAATGGCACGTTTTGCTCGCAAGACCGGCGCCACCGCGGCGCTGGCCGCTACGGCGTTACTGGGGCTGGCGGCCTGCTCCGATCCCGGGGCAACGGCCGCAACGGGGGCGTCAGCGCCGGCGTCGAACGCTTCTTCCAGCTCGTCCACCAAAGAGTTCAACCTGACGCCCCAGCAGGACCGCATCAAGGTGACGGTGGACTCCGCCGCGGCCGCGCTTGTGCCGGACGCCTCCAAGGCGGACGGCAAGTTGACCGTGGTGACCACCGGTGGCACTCCCCCGTTGAGCACGTTCGCCACGGACAACAAGACCCTCATTGGCAGCGAAGTGGATATTGCTTACGCGGTGGGCGAGAGCCTGGGCCTGCAGGTGGAGGTGCTGCCGGTAGCGTGGGCAGACTGGCCCCTGGGCGTCGAATCGGGCAAGTACGAGGCCGTCCTCTCCAACGTCACTGTCACCGAGGCACGCAAGGAGAAGTTCGACTTCGCCACGTACCGCAACGACCTCCTGGGCTTCTACGCAAAGACAGACTCGGACATCTCCACCATCAAGGAAGCCAAGGACGTGGCCGGGAAGCGCATCATCGTCGGCTCGGGCACCAACCAGGAAGCGATCCTGGTGCGCTGGGACGGGGAGAACAAGAAGAACGGCTTGAAGCCCGTTGAATTCCAGTATTACGACGACGACTCCGCCTCCCAGCTCGCCCTCCAGTCCGGCCGTGCTGACCTGACGTTCGGGCCCAACGCGTCCGCCGCGTACAAGGCCGCGAAAGATGGAAAGACCAAGGAAGTGGGCACGCTCGAAGGCGGCTGGCCCCTGAAGGCTGAAATTGCCTTCACCACCCAGAAGGGCAACGGCCTTGCGGTCGCCGCCCAAGCTGCGCTCAACACGCTCATCAAGGACGGCAACTACGCCAAGATCCTGGACCGCTGGGGTCTTTCATCCGAAGCCATTCCCGCGTCCGAATTGAACCCGGCAGGCCTGCCCAAGAAGTAGCTCGCTCACCCAAGTAGCGGTCAGGCGGCGCTGCCGCACCGTGGTGTTAGAAAGTGTGTGCGGGGTGTAACACGGGTCTGTTGTTACCGGGCGGGGCGGTGGATCATGGGATTGTCTGCTGTGGTTGAGGTCGCTGTGACCTTGGTGCCTTTGTGCCCGTCAAGTAGCGTGACCCGGAGGACTCCACGGGCACCGTGGATTGTTGCTTTGAGCACGAGTGTTAGATTCCTGAATAGTTTCCCTGTCCTCCCCGTGGCAGACACCTAACTAAGGAGCTACAGGGGTAGGAGGGTGCAATGGATATCGTGCACGAGCGGGCCGCGGGGTTGGATATTTCCAAGCGGGACGCGAAGGTCTGTGTCCGGGTTCCGGGGACGCGGGCGGGGACTTACATCTCACGGGTTACGACCTGGGGTGCAACCACACAATCGATCTTGGAACTGCGGGACTTCCTGGAGCGTGAACGGGTTTCTGCCGTGGTGATGGAAGCGACCAGCGATTACTGGAAGCCCTTCTTCTATCTGTTTGAAGAGACGTTGCCGGTGATGCTGGTCAATGCCAAGGCTGCACGGAATATCCCCGGGCGCAAAACCGATGTTTCGGACGCGGCGTGGTTGGCGCAGTTGGCCGCTTACGGGTTGCTCAAGGGTTCCTTTGTTCCACCCGAGCCAATCCGTGAACTCCGGGACCTGACCCGCGCCCGTGCTATCGCCGGCAGGGACAGGACCCGAGAGATCCAGCGGCTGGAGAAATTTCTGGAGAGCTCGGGAATCAAGCTTTCCTCGGAGGTCTCGGACCTGATGGGGGTCTCGTCCAGAGAGATGCTTGAGGCCTTGATCAGCGGAGAACGTGATCCTCAGGTATTGGCAGGAATGGCTCGAGGAACCTTGCGCTCCAAAGTCCCTGCCCTTGTTGATGCCCTTACCGGCAGGTTCAAGCCTCACCACGCATTCATGGCAAGGCTGCATCTGGACCAGATCGATGCCCAGACCCGAACCATTGAGGCGCTCACCGGGCGGATCGAGGAGGCTATGGAACCCTTTCGTGAAGCCAGGCAGGCCCTGGCCACCATCCCCGGAGTATCCCTCAAAGTTGCCGAAGTGATCATCGCCGAAACCGGTGCAGACATGCGCGTCTTCGAAACGCCGGCCCGGCTCGCGTCCTGGGCCGGCGTCTGTCCCAGCGCCAATGAATCCGCCGGGAGGATCAAGTCCAGCCACATCATGCCCGGCAACAAATACCTCAAAGCCGCTCTCGGCACCTCAGCCCTATCAGCGACACGAACGCAAGGCACGTACCTCGCAGCCAGATACCACCGCATAGCAGCCCGCCGCGGACCCATGAGAGCGGTCGTAGCGATCGAGCATTCCATCCTGACAGCGGCATGGCACATGCTCGCCAACGGCGAGTGCTACACCGACCCGGGCGCAGACCACTTCACCCGCATCAACCCATCCCGCGCGAAAAACAACGCCATCAAACAACTCAACAACCTCGGCTACAACGTCACCATCAGCCCAACCACCGCAGCCTGAGTCACCACTACTTTCGTATTAGGTCGCAGCTGAGCGCGTTATGAGCCCTCAAAACGCGCCCTGCTGCGACCTACTTGGGTGCGCCTAGAAGTGGGCGGGGTCCGTGTTGGCTCCGCACAGAATGACCGCCACCGTTTCGCCGTCGTGCGGCTTGTACGCTCCTGAGAGCAGCGCTGCATAGGCTGCCGCAGCGCCGTGCTCCACCACGATGCGATGCTTCTCCCACAAGCTGCGTCGTGCCCGGACAATGTCCTCGTCCGAAACCAGCACGCTTTGGACACCGGTGCGTCGGGCAACTCCGAAGCCGATCTCTCCGATCCGCCGGGCCCCGAGGGAGTCGGCTGCGATCCCGGAGACCGCAACGTCCACGGGCTCACCCTGGGCCAGCGCCGTATGCAGGGTGGGGACAGTCTCGGGTTCGACGCCCACCACGTGCGCCCTGCCTTCGGCGGCTGCGGCAATTCCACCCATCAACCCACCGCCGCCAACAGCAACGAGGATCGTGTCGACGTCGGGCAGTTCATCCAGGAGCTCAAGCCCAACGCCACCTGCGCCGGCCACGATCTCGGGCTGGTCGTAAGCGTGGCAGTAGACGGCACCTTTCTCCTCAGCGAAGCGGATCGCTGCGGCATACGCCTCTGCGTATTCGGCGCCGCCCTGGACTACCTTCGCGCCACTGGCATAGAGCTTATGGACCTTGTTTGCCGGAGCCGACTCAGGAACGAACACCGTAGCCGGGACTCCCAGTTTGGCTGCGGCGTAAGCGTTGGCAAGGCCAGCATTGCCACCGGAAGCCACCACGATGCCCACGTTCGGATCCAGTTCCCCGCTTTCCTTCGCCGTGAGCAGGCGGTTGAAGGCGCCGCGGGCCTTGAACGAGCCCGTGTGCTGCATGTACTCGCATTTGAACCACAGGTGATAAGGCTCTTGGTTGCCGCTCTCGGCCAGCGGCGTATGGCGAACCCAACCGGCTGTTCGTGAGTACGCTGCTTCTACTTCTTCGCGTGTGACCATCGTGGCTGCACCTTTCGTCCGTTTCATCCTATGGTTTGGAGATCCAGGAAATCCCGTTCCGGATCAGGAAACGGACGAGGGCTTGGCGAACGAAATTCACGAAGTCTTGCTGGTGGTGCAAGGACGAGAACGAAGAGATCACCGAATTCGAAGTTGCCCGCACAGGTATCGGTATGAACAGAACGGGATCCCATGAGCGATTTGCCGAAGTACCGTCATGGAGGCAGAGACAAGGAGAACTACGGCCCTGACCTGAACCTCCGTCGTAAACGTCGCCGGCTCGCCTTCGCCATCACCATTGGAGCCACAACGTTTCTCGCGCTGCTGTTGTGGTTCGCATGGGCGCTCCTTAGCGCCTTGACCGGACACCAGGTCTAGCCGCTGGTCCTTCCGGTGGAGGGTCGCTGGAGTTCGCGGGTCCGCTGTCGCCGGTCGAATTCACGGAGCTACTGAGGGTTTCCCGCAGCGTCTGGCTCCTCGGCGTACTCGTCGCGTGCGCTGATCAGCAGACCCAGCACGGCGCCCACCACACACACGATCGCGGTGATCGAGAAGATCTCGCCGTACTGAAGGGCGTACGCGTCGCGGACCCGGCCGGCCTCGGCTGACAATCGTTCCGCGAGGGTGTCGCCGCCCGTACTGGCGGGCAGGCTGGCCAGATGCTGGTTGAACCGGTAGAGGCCCCATGCGCTCAGCGCCGCGATGCCGAGCAGCATGCCGATCATGCGGGCGACCACGACCGCTGCCGATGCGATCCCGTGTTGGGCGGCGGGAACCACCCTAAGCGTCGCTGATGTCAGCGGGCCGATCACCAGGCCGAGACCGAGGCCGGCGATGGCCAGGTCGGTGTCCAGTGTGGGCAGGGTGAACAGTCCGAGATCGTGTCGTGCCGTCAGCACATCGACGGGCCATTTCGAGATCAACAGATAGCCCACGGCGGCGAGGAGCAGGCCGGCGAACGTGACGATCCGGTCGCCGATCCGGGTGGCCAGCCATCCGCCGAGTAGCGCCCCAACCGGCAATGCGATGAGGAAGCGCAGCAGCAGGAGGGCGGCCTGGTTCTGGTCTTGGCCCAGGACGCCCTGACCGAAAAGCTCGACGTTGACGAGGGTCACCATGAGAGCTGCCCCGGCGGCGAACGACGCGCCAAGTGCCGCTAGGAACGGTCTGAGGTGCATTCCTGTCGTTTCCAGCAAGGGGGTGCGGGCAAACCTTTCCCAGAGGAAGAACGCGACGCTCGCCACGGCCGCGGCGATCAGCATTGGCATTCCCCAGATGGGCAGCACCAGTTTGCCGTCGGGCTTGGGGTTGTAAAGCCCGATAACTGTCAGGCTCAGGGCGATGGCCAGCAGGAGACCGCCGAGCACGTCGACCTTCTGGGGATCATCGGTTCTTTGCCGGCCGGGCAGGGTGAAGTGGATCATCACCATCGCGATCACCGCAAGCGGCACGTTGACCCAGAAAACGGCCTGCCAATGCTGGAACAGACCGACCAAGGCAATGCCGTACACCGGGCCGAGCACGCTGCCAAGTTCCTGTGCGGCACCGACACTGCCGAGCACAGCTGCGCGGTTGCGCGCAGCCCACAGCTCGGCGGCCAAGGCCATCGTCACCGGCAGCAGCGCGCCACTGGCGGCGCCCTGGAGAGTGCGGCCGAGGACCAACACGGGGAGCTCGGTTGACAGTGCCGTGACCACGGATCCGAGCGCGAAGCCGGCCAAACTGACTTGGATGAGCATCTTCCGCCCAAACCGGTCCGAGGCCCGACCCAGTAGCGGCATTGCCGCGATATAGCCGAGCAGATAGCCGGTGATGATCGGGGTGACCCGTTGGAGCTGATTCACTCCGATGCCGACGTCGCGCATGATGTCGGTCATGATCGTGACGACGACGTAGGTGTCGAGCGCGCCCAGCGCTACTGCGAGACTGGCCGCGCTGATCGCGATGCGGCGGTTGGTCGACACCCGCCTGGTGGCAGGGGTCGGGGCCTGGATCACATCGCCGGTTTGTCGACGGTGACCGGTTCGCCCCACTTGGACAGGGCCATTGTGACGCTGTTACCAGGGCTGGGCTCCAACCGGGCCTGCATCAGCTCGCGGTTGCCGCCCTCAGAGATCCAGACGGTGCCAGGCACGGGGCCCGTCGCCGCGATTTGCGGGGAGATTTTGTTGACTGCGTCCGCGGTGACGTTGCCCTTGATGCGTACAGTGGCCTCGCCCTCGACGGTCTCCTGGCCGTCGATCTTGGCATCGGAGAAGTTGGCGAGCACGTTGGCCAGCCCCACGTCGGGGTCCAGGATCGTGGCGGGGTCGTAGATGTTGGATGCCGGCCCGAAGTTAGTCAGTCTGGCTCCCGGCGTGATGGCGGCCCAGAGGGCGCCGTCGGAGACTACAAACCCGACCCCTTTGAGCTGCTGGCCAAGGTGTGTCATGTCGAGTGTGCCCTTGGCGGCGACTGCGGGAGTCCGTGTGAGATCGCCCTGGATCGCCTCGACCGGCAGTCCGGCGATCTGGCCCTCAACGGAGAGTACGAGATGCGCGCTGGTCTGCCCTTTGGTGGTTTCACTCGACTCTTGCAACAGGGCAACGGGGTCGGGCGAGGCCTCCGGCGATGGGGAGGGGGATGGGGCGGTGCACCCTGCAACGAGGGCGACCACGGCGATGAGGGGCGCGAAGATCGCCACAAAGCGGCTCTGCTTGGATGCACTGTACATGGCCGAATCGTACACCTCTGCGTCACGCTGCTGAAGGCTTAATTAGCACTTTGCCTGTGAAGATTTGATCCCTGCGGGTCCTGGCCCGCTGACACAACCGTCAGGGCCTGTTTCCTTGCGTGGCCGGCCCCGGACCCAGCCGCATAGGCTTGATCTCATGTCCGTTGACTTCGTCCTCCGCCCCTCCGTAGCCTCCGACGCTGCCTGGATTGCCGAACTGCGCGCCGTGGTGATGCGGCCGGACCTCGAACGGTTGCAGCGTTTCGACCCTGTTCGTGTTCGTGAACGCTTCCTGAACGGCTTCCAGCCCGAGCACACGTACATCATCCATTCGGACGGCGTCGATGCCGGAGTGATCGCCATCAGGCCCGAGCCGGATAGCCGATGGATTGAACACTTCTATGTGGCTCCGGCACATCAGGGCAAAGGATTGGGAAGTGCTGTGCTTCGCCACGTGATGTCGGCTTCCGTGGACGAGCGCCCGTTCCGTCTGGACGTGTTGCAAGGGAGTCCTGCCCGTCGCCTCTACGAACGTCACGGCTTCGTGCTTGAGGCCGAGGACCCGATCGACGTCTTCATGGTGGCCCCCGCCAACCCCTGACCACACGGACCGAAGTGCGGTAACCTCAGCACACACCACGCGGCAACGACGCGAAACTTTCCGGGGGGGGAAAAAATGGGGATCTTTCGATCGCGCTCGTTGAGTCGCTCTGTCACGACCGTACTTGCAATGGGACTCTTGGGTTCCGGGCTGCTCGGGGTTACCCCAGCCACTGCAGCATCCCAGCCGACACCGTATATCGACGGCGTACCCTACGTCGGTTCCGAGATGAGACGACAGTACAACTACGACTATTGGGGCTGCCGGAACCCCGACGGTTCCGGGGACGGGATCACCTTGGAATGGTTGCGCGACGGCGAACCACTGCCCGCCGAGCGTCAGGGTGAAACTTTGCGGGTCCTCCCTGAGGATCAGGGCAGCCGTATCTCCTTGAGGGTTTACCCGCTCACGCCCGGCGAACCCGGCTGTCCTACCGGCACCCAGCTGAGCGCCCAAACCAAACCGATCAAGGCCTCAAGCAGGGCCATGGGCTGGACGGGCCGGGGTAACTTCGAACCCCTTGCCCGCACCCACGATGGCCGGCTCATCCTCTACCCTCGCACCTACACCTACTACAAAGGCATGTGCGAGGGCCCGTGCCCGGTCTATTTCGGCTCATGGGATGAACCCCGGCAGGTCGGGGCGGGTTGGAACATGTTCAACATCGTCTTCTCCCCCGGAGACTTTGATGGCGATGGGTTCAACGATCTCCTGGCGAGGAACGCGTCCGGCCAGTTGTTCCTGTACCCCGGTGACGGCGACGGCGGTTGGCTTCCAACCCGGCAAGTCGGCGCCGGCTGGAACGTCTTCAACTCAATCGTCGGCCCCGGGGATTTCAACGGCGACGGAACCAACGACGTCCTCGCCAGGAATGCTGCGGGCGATCTGTTCCTCTATCCCGGAAACGGCAGCGGTGGCTGGCTGGCTCCATCAAAGGTGGGATGGGGCTGGCAGGTCATGAACAAGATCATCCCTGGCGGCGACATGAACGGTGACGGCACCGTGGAGGTCTTCGGCCGGGACCACAGCGGTGGCCTTCAGCTATATTCAGCCGACGGTCAAGGCGGCTGGGGCGCCCAGGCATACATGGGTGGTGGATGGAATGACTTCAAGGATGTCGCAGGTTTGGGTAGCTACGCCCATCAGAAATACAACAACCTTGTTGCCGTCAACGCCAACGGCGACCTCGTGTTGTATTCAACTGGCGCCATGACCACCGGCCTCTACGGGCCCCAAGGTCCTGTGGGCAGCGGTTGGAACGTGTTCAGGGAACTGCTCTAACCGTCATCAGGAGGAATTTGTGGAAACCGCACTTACTTTCACAGGGAGATTCAGGGTTCCGTCTATCCTTCTGGCCGCCGTCCTGGCCTTCACCGGGAGTGTGACAGCTGCTCACGCGGCGGACACCCCGGACCAGGAGGCACAGATCGATGGTGTCCCCTATGTTGGTGCCCAGCTGAGGCTTCGGTTCTCCGCTGAGTTCCTCGAGTGCAAAAACCCGGACGGAACCACCCCTGATGGTGTCGCCTTGGAGTGGCAGCGGGACGGCATCCCCCTGCCTGAGGAGCGCCAGGGGGAAACTCTCAAGGTTGTTCCGGAGGACCGGGACCGTACCATCACCCTCAAGGTGACCCCATCGACACCCGAGGAACCGGGCTGCCCGGACGAGCCCCAGCTGACCAGCCTCACAGCCCCCATCAAGGACTCGCCCCGCGCCATGGGGTGGACCGGGCGAGGCAACTTTGAAGTCATCGGGCGAACGTATGACGGCAGGCTCGTCCTGTACCCACGAACTTATGAATACCTAAAGAACATGTGCGGCGAACTCCCCTGTCCGTGGTACCACAACACCTGGGATCAACCGTTCCAAGTCGGTGTGGGCTGGAATATCTTCGATATCGTCTTTTCACCGGGGGACTTCGACGGTGACGGGAACAACGATCTCCTGGGTCGGGATGCCGCTGGCGACCTGTTCCTCTACCCAGGCGACGGCCGCGGAGGCTGGCTTCCGCAGAGGCAAGTGGGTAATGGTTGGAACGTCTTCGACTCCATCGTCGGACCCGGTGATTTCAATGGCGATGGCAGCAACGACGTCCTTGCCAGGAACAGCGCCGGGGACCTCTTCCTCTACCCGGGAGACGGCCGGGGCGGCTGGCTCCCACCGTCCAAAGTTGGTTGGGGATGGCACGTCATGGACAAGATCATCACAGTCGGCGACATGAACTCTGACGGCGCAGTGGACATTCTCGCCCGGGATTTCGCCGGGAACCTGTATCAGTATCCCGCCAACGGGAGCGGTGGCTGGCGCGCCCGGATAAGCAAAGGCGGAAACTGGGGTGTTTTCCCTGAGATGGCGGGATTGGGCAGTGTGCGCCACGACAAAAACAACGACTTGGTTGTTGTGAATCAAGCAGGTGGCCTGTTCCCTTCGGACGTGGCCTTTGGCGGCATGTACCCCATAGGTACGGGCTGGAACATTTTCAAGGCCCTGCTCTAATTCCTCTGGACGGACTAAAGCGGTTGCCCCCACACCGTTAGCTGGAGGCTGACGGTGTGGCGGGAAGCGTCGACGACGGCGGCACTCGAGCCGCCGCCGTCGGGCGCTGTTCCATGCCGGCCCGGCTGGAAGCCGAGCCGACGAAGCCAGTTCTTCAGCACGCGTTCTACCCTCATCAGAGCTGCACGGAGGCTTCGGCCCGCGCTGGCGTCTCCAGCCCCAGGTTTTCGCGCAACGTAACGCCCCGGTACTCCGTGGGGTAAACACCGCGTTCCTGGAGCTCTGGCACCAGGTTGTTCACTATGTCGTCGAGGCCAGTGGGGATGAGCCACGGGGAAATGTTGAACCCGTCCACGGCGCCAACCCGGGCGAACTCCGCGAGGTGATCGGCCACGGCGGTGTAGGAGCCGGTGAACGTGGCATCGATGCGTGCCGTCTTCGAGGTGACGAACTGGCGGATGGAGTAGCCCTTGTCCTTGGCTTCGGCCCTCCACTGATCAGCCAGCTGACGGGCCTTGGCCCCGTGGAAGCCGCTGCCCCGGGTTTCCGAAGTCTCCTCGACCACAGGATCGATCTCCGGGAGGGGACCATCCGGATCGTAGGAAGAAAGCTCTCGGCCCCAGAACTGTTCCAAATAGGCAATGGCCTGCTGCGGACCGATCTGCAGGCTGCGGACCCACGCCTTCTTCTCCTGCGCTTCCTGGTCAGTGGCGGCAAGGATGAACTCGCTGGCAGGCATGATCTGCACGGCGTTGGCATCGCGACCGGCTGCGACTGAGCGTGCCACGATGTCGCGGCGGAACTCCACCGCGTCATCGAACTTGGGGTGGGCGGAGAAGATCACGTCTGCCTGGCGGGCTGCGAAGTCGCGTCCGTCCGGGGAGTCGCCGGCTTGGAAGAGCACGGGGCGGTACTGGGCACTGCGAGGTAGGCGCGGGGTGACGTCCACGGTGTAGTGCTGGCCCTCGTGGAGCACCCGGCGTGCCGGACCGGTGGGAGTTTCCCACGAGTCCCAGATGCGCTTGGTAGTTTCCACGAAAGCTTCGGCGTGCCTGTAACGGTCAGCATGGTCCAGGTAGCCACCGCGGCGGAAGTTCGCACCGGTCCAGGCGTTGTCCGTGGTGACGATGTTCCACGCAGCCCGGCCGCCGGAGATCAGGTCCAGGGAGGACAAGCGGTGTGCGAGGTCCGCGGGGTCGTTATACGTGGTGTTCTGCGTGGCCACCAGGCCGATGTTCTTGGTGACTGCGGCCAGTGCGGCAAGCATGGTCTGGGCGTCGGGCCGACCCACAACATCAAGCGCATGGGGACGCCCCAGGTGCTCGCGGAGGCGCAGTCCTTCGCCCAGGAAGAAGGCTGCGAACTTGCCGCGCTCGGCGGTCTGGACAATCCGCCGGAACGACTCAAAGTCTGTTTGCGAACCCGACTCTGCAGCCTTCCAGATGGTGCCGGAGTTGACCCCCTGGAAGAAGATCCCGAACTGGATCTGGCCGCTCGGTTGGAAAATAGCACGGTTGTGCTGTGTCATGGTGATCCCCCTACTTTCCGGCGGCAGCAGTAGCCGCGGCAGTGGTCGAATAGCGGCTTTCCGGGCGCTTCAGCCCGAGGACATCGCGGAATGTGCCGTCTTGGATGGGCGGCCGCAAAGCACCGCGACGGCGCAGCTCCGGGAGGACGAGTCGTGAAAGCTCATCCAGCTCCACGTCCAGGACAGCTGGGTGGAGTCGCACGCCATCGGCTTGCTGGAGAAGCGAATCGAGGAGCTCGGTGAGTTCTGCTGCGGAACCGACGAACCGCGCAAGTCTCGTTTCCTCTGCGACTCCGGAGCGCGAGGCAGCAGCCTGCCCACGCGAGTCCAGGGCGACGTCGAGCTCTGCAACAATCGCTACCGAAGAACCAAGCCGGGCACGCACGTCGCGGATCTCGGCGGCAAGCAACTCCGGAGTCGGAGCGGAAACCAGTACGGCATCCACGGCATCGGCAGACACCAAGCCGTCACCCACCAGCGACGCCGGGGCAAGCACCGGAAGCTGTCCTTGCAGTGGCCTTGGAATGATGGACGGGCCCTTCACGGAATAGCCCGGACCAGGAAAATCAGAGGGAGTTTCGAAGTCCGCATAGTGCAGCTTGTCGACGTCGATATAACGCCCGGTAGCGACGTCACGGATCACGGCGTCATCCTCCCAGGAGTCCCACAGCCGGCGGCCGACCTCTATGGACGCCGCAGCTTCCTGTGCCAGCGCGTCGCCCTGAACAAAGGAACGTCCGACGGCGGCAGCGGCCTCGGGCGACTCCGCTGCTGTCGCGATCCACCCGGCACGCCCGCCGGACACGTAGTCCAAGCTCGCAAGCTGCGTGGAGATGTGGAACGGCTCCGTATAGACGGTGTCCACCTCAGGGACCACTGCGATGGTCCGTGTTACAGGACCGGCAAACGCGGCACGCTGCAGGGCGCTGGCGCGACCGGCTTTCGGCGCGTCCTTGAAGGTTGCCACGTGGAAACCTGCGGACTCGGCGGCGAGGACAGCGCGGGCAAGGTTTTCATACCCTGCGCCGTCGAGTTCGATGGCCAGGAATCCGGCCTTACTTTCTTTGGAGGAAGTCACTGCTGGTCCTGACGTTCGTAGGGAATCTTTTCGCCGGCTTCGATGGCCACGGGAAGCCGGTTTTCGACGGGCGGCAACGGGCAGGTGGCGAGGTCGGTGTAGGCGCACGGCAGGTTCACGGCCCGGTTGAAGTCGAGCTTCACGGAGCCATCGGCTGCGGGGACCACGGACAGCGAGCGGTTGGCTGCGTAGGTGGTCTTGCCGGAGGTTTGGTCCGTGAACAGCACGGACAACGACCCCGGGGCGTGCCCATTGAAGGCGGTTAGCGCCAGTTCCTCACCAGCCAGCTTGAAGCGAATCTCGCCCGGAGCTTCGTACACGTGCTGGATACCCTCGACGGCGGCACCCACCGTGGTGGGGCGCGGAGCCTCGAACGGTACAAACGTACCCGCCACGGCAAACGCCGCGTTGGGTGTGTAGGCGGGCGTGCCCTGGTACTCCTGCAGGAGCTGATTCTGCGGGCTTCGCGGCCGCACGATGTACTCACCGCCGCGCTTGGCCACCTCGATCACCGTATCGCCGGACACCAGGTTGATCCCGCCGCGTTCCTCGATCGGACCGAACTCAAGGGCTGTGCTCGAGTCGGCGTTCAGTTCCACCCCGTCCTGCTGCAGGCTTTCGCCCGGTTCCAGGACAACGCGCACGACGTCGTCTTCCGCGCTCCAGATACCCGGCGCACCTTCCAGCCGGGTTGCGTCGCTGCTGAGCCAGTGCAGGTGGGTCACAGCGAGGAAACCGTGCGGGTGGGCGCGGTGGCGCTCATGGGCGTCGTGCCATTCCTGCCATTCCTCATCAAAGGATTCGAGTGCTGTTTCAGTGTGCGTAGACATATGTATCGCTCCTGTTGAAGGCGTGGTCTGCGGTGACGGTTGCTGCGGCGTCCGGTTCGGTGGCTCCGGCGAACTCCGGTCGGCCAGCGAAGGGATCCCCGGCTTCCCACAGCGTGGTGGGTGCCGCGGTGCGGACGGCCGGAATGACCTCGTGCGCGAAGCGCTCCAAGATCTCCAGTTGCTGTTCGAAGGGCAGCGTCGTGGGCAGTGAGATCGACTGAAGATCATGGTTGTACAGCGAGTGGTAGCTCAGGATCTTGTCGATCACTTGCTCCGGGCTGCCCACAAGTGCCGGCCCTTCGGCTACGGCGTGCTGGATGTCCCGGAACGGTGAGTTGTTGCCGGGGACGTTACGACTGGCAGTAAGGCCTTCGTACACCGGACCATACTGGCGAATGGCTTCCTTCGTGGTATCCGCGATGAACACTCCGCCCGCTCCACTGCCCGAGCCCAAGTACTGGTGCCGGGGATCGTGACCGTGACGCTCGTACTCTTCGCGGTAGTGGTCAATCAGGACTTTGTAGTTCTCCCGGGGCTGGATGGCGTTGGCCGTGAACAGCGGATCTCCCCACTTGGCGGCGAGCGCAGCAGACGTCAGGGTTGTAGCCGAGCCGTGCCAAATCCGGGGCGACCCCGCGAAGGGGCGGGGCGTCGTCGTGGTTGGTTCGGTGAGCGCCGGCCGGAAGCGACCGGACCACGTGACGCTTTCCTTGCGCCACAGCGTGCGGAGCAGCACGTACTTTTCGGCCAGGAGGTCCCATTGGTCATCCAATAACAGGCCAAACAGTGGGTACTGCAGGATCTCGTTGCCCTTGCCGATCACCAGTTCAAGGCGGCCACGGCTGAGCTGGTCGATGGTGGCGTAGTCCTCGGCCACGCGCACTGGATCCAGTACAGAAAGCACGGTGACGCCGGTCTGCAGGCGGATGCGGCTGGTGACGGCGGCTATGGCGGCGAGGATCGTCGTCGGGGATGACGAGACGAACTCGCCGGCGTGGCGTTCACCCACGGAGAAGCTGTCGAAGCCTAGTTCCTCGGCCCGGCGGGCGGTCTCCACCACTTGGTTCAGCCGGTCAGCGGTGGAGACAATCTCCCCCGTCACCGGGTTCTTCAGGTGGGGAATGATGTCCAAGACTTGGAACTTCATTTGCCGGTACCAAAGGTCGCTTCGGTGACCGTCTTGGACTCCGGGATGGCTTCCTCGGACAGGCCCCAGCGTTCCAGGACCTTGCCGTAGGAGCCGTCCTTGATGGTGGAGTTCACGGCATCGGTGATGGCCGGCGCCAGTCCGTTGTCCTTCAATGTGGTGGCAGCCACCAAGGTCTCGGCGGGCCAGCCGGCGTTGACCTTGCCTACTACTTTGAGGTCGTCGCGGGTGTTCTCGCGGTACGTCACGGATGGGTACGGAGCCAGGTTGAGATCGGTACGGCCGGAAGAGAGCGCCAGGATGGTGTCGGCGTCCGAGGAGTAGTACTGGAGTGTCGCCGGCGCTTTGCCCTTGGCCTCGAGTTCCTTGTTCCACGCCAGCAGGATCTTCTCCTGGTTGGTACCGGAGCCTACGGAGATCTTTAGGCCGGAAATATCATCCGATCCCTTGATGTCGTAACTGGAGCTCTTCTTCGCCTCGAAGCCCATGTAGGCGGCGCGGTAGGTGGAGAAGTCGAACAACTTCACGCGGGCCGCGTTGATGCCCACGTTGGAGAACACAGCTTCGAAGTCGCCGGACTGGGTCTTGAGCGGCCAGTTCTCCCACGACGTCACTTGCAGGTCGAGTTCCAAGCCGAGCTTGTCGGCCACGAGCTGGGCGATGTCCACCTCCACACCAATCGGAGTTTTGTCGTCCGTGGCGTGGAAGGACAGCGGAATGGAGCCCGCGGTGGTGGCCACGGTCAGCTTGCCGTCCTTGGCGATGGCGGCAGGGACAACGCCCGCTGCAGTGGCGTCCTTCTCGGCGCGGATCCGGTTCTGGTCCACGGACGTGTTGTAGACGATGCCATTCTTGGCAGCTTCCGATTCCGGCTTGGCTGCCGACGCTCCAGGATCGGAGCAACCTGCAAGCGCAGGAAGTACGACGGCGGGAAGTACGGCGAGCGCCAGGAGCCTGGACTTTGTAGTGCGAAGCATGGGGAGTCCTAGATGTTGAAAGCTGGTTCGATGACTTTGGAGAAAAAGCTGCGGGTGCGTTCCTCACGGGGGTTGGCGAAGATGTCCTGCGGAGTGCCGGACTCGACGATCTGGCCCTGGTCCATGAACACCACGGTGTCCGCGACGTCCCGGGCGAAGCCCATCTCGTGCGTAACCACAATCAGCGTGGTGCCGGACTTGGCGAGCTCACGGATGACGTCCAGGACCTCGTTGACGAGTTCCGGGTCCAGCGCCGAGGTGGGCTCGTCGAAGAGCAGGATCTTGGGATCGAGTGCCAGCGCGCGAGCAATCGCAACGCGCTGCTGCTGGCCCCCGGAAAGCTGGCGCGGGTGGGCATAGGCGCGATCCTTGAGGCCTACCCTGTCCAAAAGTTCGAGGCCGCGCTTCCGGGCTTCCGCTTTGGGGCGTTTCTGAGCCACGATCGGCGCCTCGATGACGTTTTCGAGTGCGGTGAGGTGTGGGAACAGGTTGAAGCTCTGGAACACCATGCCAATGTGGGTGCGCTGCTTGAGGATGTCTTTCTCACGGAGCTCATGGAGTTTGTTGCCCCGGACCTCGTAGCCCACCAGTTCACCGTCGATGGTGATGTAACCGCCGTCGACCTTTTCCAGGTGGTTGATGGTGCGCAGCAGGGTGGACTTGCCGGAGCCGGACGGACCAACGATCACGGCGACGCCGCCCGGAGGAACAGACAGGGAGACACCCTTGAGGACCTCGGTTACGCCGAAGGACTTCCGGACGTTGGTGATGTCTACTTGGCCACGGGTGGCGGCTGGCGCCGTGCCGGCCGAATCGCGAGCCTGAGCTTCAGCCTGAGTTTCGTCGGACGGCCGGGCCGCCGTCGTGGATTCTTTGCGTGCGGCGATGATGCTCATCGGGCGTCCTTCGTGGGAGAGGCAGCAACGTGGGTGGTGAAGAACTTCCGGGCCCTCTGCAGAGGCGTGAGCGGCAGGGTCCGCAGGGCGCCCTTGGAGAAGTGGCGTTCGATGTAGTACTGGAAAACGCTCAACACCGAGGTGATCACCACATACCAGAGCGTGGCGACGAGCAGCAGCGGAAGCACTTGCTGGGTCCGGTTGTAGATGACCTGAACCGTGTAGAAGAGTTCGGAGTAGGCCAGGACGTAGACAATCGAGGTGCCCTTCACCAGGCCGATGATCTCGTTGAACGCATTGGGCAGGATGGCGCGCATGGCCTGCGGCAGCACGATCCTTGTGGAGCGCTTCCACGCCGGGATGCCCAAGGCGGAGGCCGCCTCCAGTTGGCCTTGGTCCACGGAGAGAATGCCGCCGCGGATGATTTCGGCGGAGTAGGCCGCCTGGTTCAGCGTGAGTCCCAGCACGGCAGCCGCGAACTGGCTGATGAGCGTAGTGGTCTGGGCCTCGAAGAAGCGGAGGTCGGTGAACGGGATGCCCAGGCTGATCTTCTCGTAGAGGTAGCCCAAGTTGTGCCAAAGCAGGAGTTGGACCAGCAGCGGCGTGGAGCGGAAGATCCAGGAGAACGTCCAGGACACCGAGACCAACAACGGCGAGGCGGACAGGCGCATCAGGGCAAGGACGAAACCGAGGACGAAACCAAGGACGCCGGAGATCGCTGTGAGCTTGAGGGTCTCGATGAGTCCGTTGACTACCGACTGGGCGGTGAACCATTCGGCCACCACGCCCCACTCCCAGCGGGGGTTGGTGACCAGCGACCAAGCAATTGCGGCAACGCCGGCAGCTACCAGTACGGTGCCCACCCATCGCCAGGGATGCCGGGCCGGAACCAGCTTGTACTCGGAGTAGTCCGGGGTGGGCGGTGCAGTGTCCGCCGTGGCAGGCGGTGCGATTGCACTCATGCGCCACCTCATTTCAGATCGATTGTTGTCTATCGGATGGCTGCCAATCTAGGGGTGCGTGAAACCCCGCAGCAAGGCGGGAATTTGCACTTCTTCACTGGACTTCGCGGGGCTTCTTGGGGGTTCGCAGGGCGTCACAATCTCCGTCATCAGGCGTCCCATGAGACGTGCTTTTGCTTCTTTTGACGTGGCGTGACGCGTGGTGAACGGCGGTTACCGCCGCCTCGACCGGTATGCCCTCGCATCCCTAGATTGGGCTGCACCAACCACTGTTCTTCAGGAGATCCCATGCCGTCACGAGTTCCCGCCATCGCCTTCATTGGCGGCGGCCCGCGCACGGCCGGCGTCCTGGAACGGCTGGCCGCAAACCGTCCCGCGTTGTTCGAGGGTCCCCTGCACGTCCACGTCATAGAGCCGAACGAGCCCGGCTCCGGGAGGATCTGGCGCTTTGACCAGGACCCCGGCCTGCTGCTGAACTCCACGGCCGCGGACGTCACCATGTTCACGGATTCTTCTGTCGCCTGCGACGGCCCTTCGGTGGAAGGACCTGGGCTCGCCACCTGGGCGGTTGGCGTGCTGGATGGCAGCATCCGTGACGTTCCCGCATTGGAGCCGCACCTGCTCGCCCAACTCCGCGCACTGACGCCCGCATCCTTTCCCACCCGACAGCTGCAGAGCAAGTACCTGGAGTGGTTCTTCCGCCGGGCCGCCTCCTCACTTGGCCCCGAGGCCACGGTGACGGTCCATCGCGACACGGCAACCGGCGTCGTGCGCTCTTCGGGTGGCCGCGCTGCTTCGGACGGCCAACCCGACGACGGTGCGCACCGCGTGCGCCTGGCTTCCGGGGCCGAGGTGGTTGCCGACGTCGTGGTTTACGCGCTGGGCCACACCGATTCCTTGCCCGACGCCGAATCCGTCCGCCTCAGTGAGTTCGCTGCCCGGCACGGTGGGTTCCATGCGCCGCCGTCGTACACCACGGATGTGGACTACTCGAGGATCGAAGCCGGGCAGGACGTGATCGTCTCCGGCATGGGGCTGGCGTTCGTGGACCTTCTGGTGCTGTTGTTCGAGGGTCGCGGCGGCCGCTTTGAAGAAACGCCCGACGGCGAACTGGACTACATACCGTCAGGCGCCGAACCACGGGTCTGGGCAGGGTCACGACGCGGCGTTCCTTACCACTCCAAGATCTCCTCCGTTCTACAGGGGGAGCCGATCGCGCGTCCGCGGTACTTCACGGCAGAGGCCATTGATGCCCTGCTCGCAGAGCATCCGGAACTCGATTTCCGTGCTCACCTGTGGCCGCTGATCGCCAAGGATGCCGGATACGCCTACTACCGCGAGCTCTTCACCGGCTACCCGTCGCGGGTTCTGGGAACATGGACCAGCTTCGAGTCGATGTTCGACGCTGCAGACTGGTACAGCGCTGCCCGGGAGGAACTGGTGGCATTCTCCGTGCCTGATCCCGCGCTGCGCCTGGACCTTGAGAAGCTCGACCATCCCCTGAGCGGCTGCGCGTTCTCCGACCATGGATCCGTTCAGCGCTCCGTAGCCTCCTACATCCAAAATGACCTGAACCTCCGGACCAGCCCCGACCATTCCGAGACCCTCGCCCTGTTCACCGCTCTGTTGTTCGTGTACATGGACCTCGGGCGCTTGGTCCCCCAAGAGCGGCTCAACGCACGCTCCCAGCAGACCATCCACGGTTGGTGGCACGGCTTTTTCAGTTTTGTGGACTCGGGGCCGCCCGCCCACCGCCTCCGCGAAATGCTCGCACTGCACAGGGCCGGGCTGCTGAAGTTCCTGGGCCCTGGCATGTGGGTCCGCGCCGACGACTCCGTTGGCCGGTTCGTCGCGGGCTCCTTCCAGTCACCCGTGGTGGTGGACGCGTCCGCGTACATTGAGGCGCGGTTGCCTTCCGCGTCCGTGGAACGTTCCGCGAACCCTGCTTTGGCAGACCTGCACGACGCCGGATGGGGCACCGAGCAGAGGCTCCTCACCTCCGAGGGTGCCCACTCAACCGGGAAACTCCTGGTCTCCGGGAATCACGAGGTCCTGTCCCCTGTTGGTACTCCGCAGAGGGGGTTGTTCGCGGTGGGCCCGTGGACGTCCGGTTGGGGCGCGGGAGCGTTCGCCCGGCCCAATACCAACGCAGCACCCTTCCGGGAGAACGACGCCCTGGCGCGAAGGATCCTGTCTACGGTTGCCGCCACGCACCCAACTGAGTCGCAGTTAAGCGCGTTCTGACCGCCCAAAACGCGCTCAATTGCTACTTACTTGGGTTCCACCTACGAAAGGCCTGACATGACCACAACGCCAACCCTCCCGACGTCGGGCCTTACCGTCCTCAGCCTGCCCATGCGAGATCCGCGTGTTCGCCCGCTCCTGGACGAGCTCGCCGTCGAATACGAAACCCGCTACGGCAACCTGTTCGGCACCGGCGGCGCTGCGGAGGAACTGAACAGGTACCCGGCCGAAGAATTCGAAGCCCCGCACGGCGCGTTGATCATTATCCAAGAGAACGGTAAATCCGTAGCTGGCGGCGCGTTCCGTCGCTATGACGGGCACACGGCCGAGCTCAAACGAATCTGGACGCATTCGGCGCATCGCCGCCGCGGTTTGGCGCGGCTGGTACTGGCCGAACTGGAAAATGAGGCTCGACGGCGGGGCTACCGGAAGCTGTACCTGACCACCGGTCCGCGCCAGCCTGAGGCGAAGAACCTCTACCTCGCCACAGGCTACAAAGCACTGTTCGACCTCGCCGCAGACCCCGAGGACATCAAGCATTTGGCCTTCAGCAAGGATCTTGCCGTGCACAGCTAAGCTATGCGCATGGCCAACAAACCCACCGCAACAACTGCCGAAAAACTCGCCACCATCCAGCAGGGCTACACCCTTGAAGGTGCCACCATCGAGCTGGGTGCCGCGATCGTTGACGGCGAAATCCACAAAGAGGCCCAAGTCCGCCTACCCCTTGCCATGATGAACCGGCATGGACTGGTGGCCGGTGCCACAGGGACCGGCAAGACGGTCACGCTGCACATGATTGCCGAACAGTTGTCGACGGCGGGTGTTCCGGTTTTCCTCGCGGACATCAAAGGTGATCTGTCCGGGTTGGCCACGCCGGCCACCGGCAGCGAGAAGCTGACCGCACGCACAGAGGCACTGGGTCAGGAATGGCAAGCCAAGAACTTCCCCGTGGAATTCCTGAGCCTTGGTGGTGACGGCCACGGGATCCCCGTCCGCGCCACAGTTACCTCGTTCGGCCCCATCCTGCTGTCCCGCATCATGGATCTCAATGACACCCAAGAATCCAGTCTCCAGTTGATCTTCCACTTCGCGGACAAGAACAACCTGGAGCTGATCGACCTCAAGGACCTCCGCGCCGTCATCCAGTTCCTCACCTCGGACGAAGGCAAGGCCGAACTCGCAAACCTTGGCGGGCTGTCCAAGGCCACAGCCGGGGTGATCCTGCGTGAGCTGGTCACGCTGGAGGCACAGGGCATGGAGAAGTTCTTCGGCGAGCCCGAGTTCGACACCGCTGAACTCCTCCGCACCGCACCGGACGGCCGCGGCGTCATCAGCTGCTTGGAGCTGCCCACGCTGCAGACCAAGCCGCTGCTGTTCTCTACGTTCCTCATGTGGCTCCTTGCCGACCTGTTCGAGGACCTGCCCGAAGCCGGTGACCTGGACAAGCCCAAGCTCGTCTTCTTCCTTGACGAGGCGCACCTGCTGTTCAACGGCGCGTCCAAGGCCTTCCTGGAAGCCATCACCACCACCGTCCGGCTCATTCGTTCCAAGGGTGTGGGCATCTTCTTCGTCACCCAGACACCCAAGGATGTTCCCGCTGACGTCCTGGGCCAACTGGCCAACCGCGTCCAGCACGCCCTGCGCGCCTTCACCCCGGAAGATGCCAAGGCTTTGAAGGCCACGGTGTCCACATTCCCCGTGAGCGACTACGACCTCGAAGAGACGCTCACGTCCGCCGGCATCGGCGAGGCCGTCATCACCGTTATGAACGAGAAGGGCGCCCCCACCCCCGTTGCCTTGACCCGGCTCCGCGCCCCCGAGTCCGTCATGGGCCCCAGCGCTGACGAGCTCATTCGCAGTACAGTTGCGGCGTCCTCCCTGCTGGTTAAGTACGGCACCGCGGTGGACAATCTTTCGGCGTACGAGAAGCTCAATGGCCAAGCAGCCGTTCCTACCGGAGATGCAGCGCCCGGGTTGCCACCGGTGCCGGCGTCTTCCTCTTCGTCTTCCGGTAATTCGCAGGCCGACATCGACGCCGAAGCACGCCGTATCGAGGAAGAGATCCTTGGCCGTCCCAGCACCCGGTCCTCTTCGCCTGAGTCTTTCCCAGTACCGCCCACGCCGGTGCCGGCTCCGCAGCGGGCTCCCCAATCGTCCCCTCAGGACGGCATGTTCGGTGACATCGCCGGCGCCCTCGGTGGAGCGCTGGGTGGTGGGCTCAAGAGCATGGTCCGATCCATGGGAACGCAGCTTGGCCGCGACCTCATGCGTGGGGTCTTCGGCACGTCTTCCCGGCGTCGCCGCTAGTCCTGTTTGGCCGCCGGAATCACGACGCCGAGTGGCAGCAGCGCCTGCTGCCACCCGGCGTCGAGCCTTCTCCAATCGGTGGATATAAGTCGTTCCGAGGCCTTCGTGCACGGCGATGGCGGCCGCGGCAGGTAACGTAAAGGGCGTGCAGTTGAGTCAAGCGTTCGTCAAGACCGCAGCCGGATGGCTGCTCGGTCTGATGCTTGCTGCCGCCGGAGCCATCGTATGCATCAACCTGGTGAGCTCCTCGGTGGCCAGTCCGCAACAGCCTGTCAAAGAGTATCTGGAAGCCCTGCAGAAGGGTGAAGGCGAGGAAGCTTTAGGCCTGTTGCGCGCGAAAGTGCCCAGTGCCAACCCCGCCATGCTGGACGGCACAGCCTTGCAAACGGCCGCCTCCAAGATGTCCGATATCAAGGTAGGAAACCCCGAACCCCGGGGCAGCAACCGGATGGCCGTACCGGTCGACTACACCCTTGACGGCAGCCGGCTCCACACGGAATTCCTGATGGAGCGGACCGGGACGCAGTGGCTGTTCTTCGCTAAATGGGCCTTTGTTCCCACCACGCTTCCCACCATAGAAGTCACCGTGGTCAACGCCAGCGAGGCCACACTCAACGGCGTACCCGTGAATATGCCCAACGGCCGCAACAACTTTGCGGTGTTCTTCCCTGGCAAGTACGAGGCAAGCCTGAACGGCACCTACTTCGAAGCTCCGACGACATCGGCCCTTGTTTCAACACGCGACGGCGGCACGGCACCCCTGAACCTGCAGACGCGGTCCACCGCTGCTATGAACGAGGCCGTCGCGGGCAAGGTCCGGGAATTCCTGGACACGTGCGCCGCCCAGGCAACCGAGCAACAGCGCCTGCAGCCGGATTGCCCGTTCTATCACGCAAGCAACGCCCGCGTGGTGGATGGAACCATCAAGTGGGAAATCACCGAGTACCCCAAGATCACCATTGAACCGTTCAGCGGTAAATGGGTGGTGGCTCCGCTCAACGGCAAGGCCACACTCACCGCCCGGGAAATCAACCTCTTCACCGGGTTCGTCAACGACCTTAGCGTGGAGCACGACTTCAGCTTCACCACCCAGTTGGACGTTGGCGGCGACACTGTGACGGTTACCCCACTACTGACGTTCTAGTTTTTTCAGCGGGGCGCTCGTGTCACGGCGCGCAGCTTTTAGCCTTAGTACTGCCAGAACCTCCCGCACCATCGCTTCAGGTTTATGGACTACATCCGCGTAGTAATAGCGAAGCACCGTGTAGCCCTTCACGGCGGAGACATTCCCCCGCCGGTGGTCCTTCTTGACCTGCGTCCACTCGGAATGGTGGCGACCATCGAGCTCCACCAGCAGCCAGCCCTCCAGGAGTAGATCCATATAACCCACGCCGTCGAGGTAGAACTGCGTTTGTACACTAATTCCCGCCTGCCGGAAATGCGTCCTTGCCAACGTCTCTAACAGCGATTCCGCTCCGCGATCCACCCATGCAAGCACAGCCCTGGCTTTGCCATTCCATTTGCCCTCAAGGTGCCGCAGCAGGAACTCCACAGTCATGTCGCCCCTGCCCGCAGCGCACTCCACCATCACCAAGGCCTCGGTCCACGACCGGCATCGCAAAGCATGGATCAGCACATCGGCCAAGGAAGCTACGGGTCGATTCGGGTGGGCTGGCAACAGGAGCCCGCCGTGGTGGATACCCTCCCCCTCGCCCCTTCTTGTCTGGTAAACATGCAGGGGACCACCTCCGTCCACCACCCAGAGGTTATAGAAGCTTGCAGCGGTAATGCATGTGAGCAACTGGCGATTCATGATTAGTTCGACGTGACAGGGATTAGCGCCGGCCAAGGCATACACACCTCGCTCGGGCTGGAGCACTCCCCTGCGGACGCTACGCCTCAGCGCAGCATCGCTGACACCGACCCGGGGCGGGCTATGTGGACAAACTTAGACGGAAAGACCCGGGCCAACCCCTGAGGAGTCAGACCCGGCCATTTCAGTGTTAAGGCTCAGTCCATGCCGCGCAGGTCCAGCACCAACTCCGACTCACCATCGGCCTGCAGGACTACCGGGATACCCCAATCCTGCTGGTAGAGGTGGCAGGCTGCGTGGTCCGGGATCTCGCCGTCCTCGGTCTCGGGACCATCGCATGCGGCCGCGCGGGCTGTGATGTGGAGGATGCCCTCAGGAATATCGGCAGACAACTCAAGGGTACGCAGCAAACCCACGGACGTCCCACCACCGGAGACCAGCAGTTCCGGCGGCGTGGAGGAAACCTTCAGCTGTGTGGGATCGCCCCAACGGTCGTCCAGCTTCTGGCCGGTCGGAGCCTTGAAACGAACTGCGAGTTCCAGGGTCCCGGGGGTCACCGGGCTCTTGGGACGGTGCGTCTGCGATGCTCCCTCATCCACTTGCTGGGCTTCCTTGGGAATGGGAACGAGAACCAGTTGGTGCTTGTTCGACTCCACCACAATAAGCAGCGGATCGCGGCCTTCTACCTGGACCACGACGACGTCGCTCGGCTCAGCGAGGCCCCTCGCCAGGGTGGATACGGACTTGGTGGCGGGGTCGTATCGGCGAACGGCGCCGTTATAGGTGTCCGCAATGGCCACAGAGTTGTCCGGCAGCACCGTAACGCCCAAGGGGTGCTGCAGGCGCGCTTCAGCGGCCTCGCCATCACGGAACCCGAAATCGAACAGGCCCTTGCCCACAGCGGTTTCCACGGTCACCCCGGAATCGCTGATGACCAGGCGACGCAAGGACGACGTTTCCGAGTCGGCCACCCAGATGTTGTCTTCGCCGTCGATTGCCAGGCCGGACGACTGGGCGAACCAAGCTTCCTCGGCCTTGCCGTCCAGCAGGCCCTCAAGCCCGGAACCGGCAAGAATGGAGACCTCGTTGGCCAGAGGGTCGAAGGCGAAGATCTGGTGGGTACCTGCCATGGCGATGACAACGCGCTGCAGCTTTTCGCTCCACACCACGTCCCACGGCGAGGACAGGGATACCTCGGTGCCGAGACCCAGCGCCCCAACGTCGATGGCGTCGGCGGCGAAGTCAGCCGGACCATCGTGGTGTTCAGACCAAGTGCCGGCGCCGGTGTCTGTCACCCGGGCGGGACCGGCGTCGAGCAGCCGCTGAACACCATTGCCGGCGAGCGTCTGCACGTAGCCGGAACTCAGCGTGACGCCACGAAGGCGGTGGTTCACGGTGTCAGCCACAACGGCGTCGTAGCCCAGCTTCCAGGCGAGCTCCGACGGCAGCAACGTCACGCCCTGAGGTTCGTTGAACTGTGCGATCTCCGACTGCCCGTCCAGGTAGCCCTTGCTGCCGGAGCCGATGACGCGCTCCACGGTTTCAAGGTCCGGACGGAGTTCCACCAAGCGGTGATGGCCGGAGTCCACAACCAGGTAGTTGCCGTTGGGAAGCTGGGTCGCCTTTCCGGGGAAGCGCAAAGTGCCCGACGTCGGCACGGGGGCCACGTACGGCCCGTTACCGCGGTGGAGGGTCCCCTTGGCTTCGTGCTCGGCCACGAGTTCCTCCACGAGGACAGCGAGGCCGTCGGCGTGGCCCTCGCCGGAGAGGTGGGCCACGATGTAGCCTTCGGGGTCAACGACTACCAGTGTGGGCCATGCGCGGGCGGTGTAGGCCTTCCACGTCGCGAGCTCGGGATCGTCCAGGACCGGGTGGTGAATTTCGTAGCGTTCAACGGCAGATGCCAGTGCCACGGGATCCGCTTCGTGTTCGAACTTGGGCGAATGCACGCCGACCGTCACCAGCACGTCCGAGTACTTTTCCTCAAGGGGGCGCAGCTCGTCCAGCACGTGCAGGCAGTTGATGCAGCAGAAGGTCCAGAAATCGAGCAGCACGATCTTGCCGCGCAAGGACTCGAGGTCCAGGGATTTCCCGCCCGTGTTGAGCCAGCCGCGGCCCTCCAGTTCGGAGGCCCGGACCCGGTGTTGGGTACGTACGGTTTCGCTCATCAGCGTCCTTCCAGCTTGGTGTTCGGTTCAGTCTGCCCGGCAGAGTCTGTGGTGGGGCGGTCGGCCTTGGTGTTTTCTGCCTGCGCCGCCGTGGATGCCCGGGGCGTCCGGGGTGCTTGGGTGGTGCGGTTTGCCACCTTGGCGTCGCGCTCAGCGAGCCGGGCAAACATATCGTTGTAAGCACTGAGATCGGCGTCGTTATTCCTGTCGGCTGCCCGGTCAACCCGTCGGGTCTCCCGTTCGTCCGAGCGTGACCACATCACGGCCACGCCGATTGCCACTAGCAAAGTGGGAACTTCGCCGATACCCCACGCGACGGCACCGCCCAGTTGTTGGTCCCCGATGGCCGACGCGCCCCAGGCCCTGCCCAGGTTGCCGAAGTAGTCAGCAGCCAGCAGCCCCGTGCCGCCCATGATGGCCACGCCGAAGAATGCGTGGAAGCCCATGGTGGCCAGCAATAGAAGCAGGCGCATCGGATAAGGGGCGCGACGCGGAAGAGGATCGCTACCGATCATGCTCAGCACAAAGATGTAGCCGGTCAGCAGGAAGTGCACGTTCATGAGCTCATGGCCCACATGCTCGCGCATTGCCAGGCTGAAGACGTCCGAGTAGTAGAACAGCACGATGGAGCCCGCGAAGTTGGCAGCGGCGAACAACGGATGCGTCACGATCTGCGAGAACTTGGAATGCACAAACAGCAGAAGCCACTCGCGCAAGCCCCGGGAGCCGTGGGCGCCTTCGCCCCTGGCCGGCAGTGCACGCAATGCAAGGGTTACCGGGGCGCCAAGGACAAGGAAGATCGGGGCCACCATGGTGAGGGCCATGTGGTCCACCATGTGCGCAGAGAACAGCACCCGGCCGTACACGGCGGGCGGGCCGGAGGTGATGTACGTGAGCACCACCAAACCGATCAACCAGTTTGCTGTCCGGAACCAGGACCACTTATCTCCACGCTTGCGGACCTTGATGATGCCCAGGATGTAGGTGACCGCGCCGAACAGTGCGATTCCCACCCACAACCAATCCAGGCGCCATTCCGTGAGCCAGCGCTCCGGCGTCAACTCTGGTGGAAGCTCGTATCCGGAGAGGATGAACGACGGCGAGGCATCGGGCGCATAGGTGGTGGGTTGCGGCGGAGCCGAGCGTCCCAGCGCAACGGCAAGTCCCGACGTCGCGCCCATCACCAGAAGCTCAACCAAAACAAGCTGCCACAGCACACGGCGGGCCGACATAGAGCCGTTCTTGCCCAGCTGCGGTATGACCCACTGGCGGTGCATGAAGCCGATGCCGCCCAGCACCAGGGTGGCCAGCGACTTGGCGATAATGAGCTGGCCATATGCCGAGCCAAAAAGGTCGGCAGGGTTGGTGACGCGGATGGCAGCGTTGATGACACCCGAGGCGAACACCAGGACAAAGGCAAAGCCTGCCAGCGACGAGAAACGACGCAGGGTCTGCTCTGTGATGTCCGGCGTCCCCTTGTTCTTGGAACCCGTAAGAATCCCGGAGAGGACCGCGAGCATGATGATGCCGCCCACCCACGTGGAAACACCCACCAGGTGGAGGCCCAGGGAATTGATGGCCCCTTCGTGGTCGCTGGAGCTGGAGGAGTGGCCAATCAAGGCTGTAGGAACCAGGCCGATCAGGGCCAGCAGCAACGTGAATGCCAGACCGGTCAACGACCGGACGCCGAACAGGGCAGTTGTGACGACGGCGGCAATGATGGTGACCGCGAGCCAGGCCTTGCCGGTCTCGATGTCCGTCATGAAGTACACCAGCGACCGGGTGAACTCGGCGTCCCCGGAGAGTCCCTGCCCCGCTACGTCTGCGTACGTCAGGACCAAGACCGCGACGGCGGACAATGTCCATGCGGCGCCGGCCGCCGCCGCAACGGCCAATGCACGGGCGAAGGCCGGATGTTCAGGGGCGTCAGCGTCCTTCTCACGGGACCGTGATCCGCCGAGGTTCTTGGGCAGGATGCCGACGGCAAAGATCAGGCCGCCAACCACCGTAGCCACGGACACGTTGTGGATGGCCTTCGCGAAGGGAAGGCCCCAGCGGACCATTGCTCCGGGGTCCGAAACCTGCCGGGCAGCTGAGGCGCCGGAGAAGATGAGGGCCGCTGCAAGAGCCAGGAACAGCACCGCCAGACCGGCCAGTTGCCATGGAAGGGAAATCCCCGCGACCGTATTGCCTCCCCGCGCTCCCGGCTTGGGAATAGGCGAAGGGGCAGTAGCGGAGCTTCTTGCTGATGGCACCTATCCATTGTCCGCTACCTGCCGCCGGGCTGCGAATCGGCAGGGATGCTATGTGCATTAACTAACAGCCGTAACAGCAGAAGGGGCGGCAACCAAAAGGTTGCCGCCCCTTCAAGGCGTTCGCCGAAGAGTAATTACTTCTTCTTGGCTACAGCAGCCTTCAGCTTGGAGCCAGCGGTCAGCTTGACGCTGTGGCCGGCTGCGATCTGGATGGTTTCGCCGGTCTGCGGGTTGCGGCCGGTGCGAGCTGCACGGTCGGTGCGCTCAACTGCGAGCCAGCCCGGGATGGTGATCTTTTCGCCGGCGGCGACAGAAGTCTCGAAAACTTCGAACAGTGCATCGAGCACGGAGTTGACTGCTGCCTGGCTGGTGCCAGCCTTGCCTGCTACCTCTGCAACGAGTTCACTACGGTTCTTAGCCATTTACGTCCTCCTGGACTCATACGTTTTTGAGCTTTCAAGCGGAATGCGAGCAAGCCACTGTTCGAAAACTTACCAGCTTGGGCTGACATGGCCAGCAAATTCCGCGTGTTTCCGCGCCTTTTTGACCAATATCACCGGATTTTCGGGGTTTTTAGGGGTGCTTTACGCCCTTGGCGTACCCTACGGCGTTGGCAGCGGGCACAGCTGGCACTCCGTTTGTCCTTCCCGGTTAGAACAGAATGCGTTGGAACAGAACATGATCCTGCCATTCCCCGGCGATCCGAAGGTAGGACGGCGCCATCCCTATCCGTTCGAAACCACACCGTTTCAAGACGGCTTGGGAGGCTGTGTTGTGGGCCAGCGTCGCGGCCTGGATGCGGTGCAGGCCGAGCTCCTTCGTGGCCATATTCACGACGGCGGCCACCGCACCAGACGCTACGCCCTTGCCTGTCCACGCCTCATCCACCCAGTAGCCGAGGTTGGCATTCAGGAAGGGCCCGCGGACAATCCCGGAGAGCGTGAACATCCCGATGATGCGCTTCGCAGTCGTCAACACCCAGGGCACCTCATTGCCCTGTTCGTAAAAGTTCAGCTTCGCTTGGATCACCGCCTCTTGGCCCTTTGTGGTGAAAAACTCATCGGCCCGGGCCGGTTCCCACGGCGCCAAGTGCTCACGGTTCCGCCTATAGGCATCTACCAGGGCGGCCGCATCTGAGTGCTCCAGAGGGCGCAGAAAAAGCTGACCAGCTTCTTCACCAGCTGAGTGGTGGTCCAGGCTTCGCATGAGAATCATCCCCAGACTCTACCTGCCGCCTCCTTTGCGATTGCGCACAAGCGGGCTGAGTGATAGCTTTCCCGTGATCGTGATTTTCTGGCAGGAGGTGAGTCCCATGAACGCAGTATCCACAGTGGGTGCTCCCCTGCAGTCCACGATCTCGCGACTGAGCTAGTCGCCTCCGGGAGCGCCCGATCAGGCAAATCGCGAAAGGCGACTCCCATGAACACAACATCTTCATCTCCTCTGCAGCAGCCTCAACTGACAGTTGATGCCTCTTACCGGGTGCCTGACGGCGATCGGGCGCTAATCCTCGGTGGCGGCGGATCCACAGGTAACGCGTGGCTGATCGGCGTCGCCGCTGGCCTGTTCGACGCCGGGCTGGACGTGACCGCTGCAGACCTCACCGTTGGCACGTCGGCTGGTTCGACGGCGGCGGCCCAGTTTGCTGGGGCACATCCCACCGCACTCTTTAACGACATCCTTGCCGCTGCCCCGCAGAACGCGGTTTTTGCTTCAGACCGGGCCACACCTGCCAGGTCAGGCGGAGGGCAAAACAACGGAGCCCGACCGGTGACAGACCACATGGAACGTACGGGAAAAATCCTGGAAGCCTCTGCGGATATGGCTGACATGCGCCGCAGAATGGGCGCAGCGGCAATCGACATGGCCGCAGCAATGGACGGCTCCAGTGCCCGCTGGCGGGCAACCGTTGCGGCCCGGCTACCCCATCAGAAGTGGCCTGAACGACTGGTGCTCCTCACGGCGGTTGATGCCAAAACCGGCGAACCGGTGGTGTTCGACCATCAAAGTGGAGTGGAGTTGGTTGACGCTGTGGCCGCCAGCTGCGCCAGTCGTTTCGCTTACGCCATAGGCAGCAAGCACTATATAGACGGCGGCTACCGATCCAACGCCGAGAATGCCGACTTAGCTGCCGGCTACAGGCGAGTGCTGGTGCTGTCACCATTTGGGGGCAGGACACGGACGCCGTTGGAGTGGAACATGCACCTTGCTGCACAGGTGGGCGAACTGCGCAGTAGCGGCAGCCGGGTTGAGACAATCTTCCCGGACACCGAGGCGGAGCACCTGTTCGGCATCAATGCCATGGACCTGACCTTACGGCCGGCCGCCGCCCGGTCCGGTTTCGATCAGGGCAGGTCCTTGGCCGGTTCCCTCAGCGAGTTCTGGCGCTGAACCTACCCGAATCGGGTCGCGACTGACGGCTTCTTTCAGCCGTCAGTCGCGGCTGCTCCTGTTAAATGGGTGGTTAAATGCGGGGAGCCCCGACCAGGTGGTCGGGGCTTCCCGTGAATGGTTGTCCGGCGGTGTCCTACTCTCCCACACCCTCCCGGGTGCAGTACCATCGGCGCTGTGGGTCTTAGCTTCCGGGTTCGGAATGGGACCGGGCGTTTCCCCCACGCTATGACCGCCGTAACTCTGTTACCCGTCCAGCAGGGTTCGGGCCCTGGTGGTGGGAAATCTGGTGGTTACAACTGTGGTGTTGTTATGTAGTTGTTTGGTTCCTGGAACGGTTGTTGTTCGGGAACCACATAGTGGACGCGTGCAGTGTGTTGTGTGGTGTAAGTTGTTGGCCTATTAGTACCGGTCAGCTTCACGAGTCGTTAGTCCTCGCTTCCACATCCGGCCTATCAACCCAGTGGTCTGGCTGGGGGCCTCTCACACATGATGTGTATGGAAATCTCATCTTGAAGCGAGCTTCCCGCTTAGATGCTTTCAGCGGTTATCCCATCCGAACGTAGCTAATCAGCGATGCACTTGGCAGTACAACTGACACACCAGAGGTTCGTCCGTCCCGGTCCTCTCGTACTAAGGACAGCCCTTCTCAAATTTCCTGCGCGCGCAGCGGATAGGGACCGAACTGTCTCACGACGTTCTAAACCCAGCTCGCGTACCGCTTTAATGGGCGAACAGCCCAACCCTTGGGACCTACTCCAGCCCCAGGATGCGACGAGCCGACATCGAGGTGCCAAACCATGCCGTCGATATGGACTCTTGGGCAAGATCAGCCTGTTATCCCCGAGGTACCTTTTATCCGTTGAGCGACGGCCATTCCACAATGTACCGCCGGATCACTAGTCCCGACTTTCGTCCCTGCTTGAGATGTCTCTCTCACAGTCAAGCTCCCTTGTGCACTTACACTCGACACCTGATTGCCAACCAGGCTGAGGGAACCTTTGGGCGCCTCCGTTACTTTTTAGGAGGCAACCGCCCCAGTTAAACTACCCATCAGGCACTGTCCCTGACCCGGATCACGGGCCGAAGTTAGATGTCCAAAGTGACCAGAGTGGTATTTCAACGATGACTCCACCCGAACTGGCGTCCGGGTTTCAACGTCTCCCACCTATCCTACACAAGCCACTCCGAACACCAATACCAAACTATAGTAAAGGTCTCGGGGTCTTTCCGTCCTGCTGCGCGTAACGAGCATCTTTACTCGTACTGCAATTTCGCCGAGTTTATGGTTGAGACAGCGGGGAAGTCGTTACTCCATTCGTGCAGGTCGGAACTTACCCGACAAGGAATTTCGCTACCTTAGGATGGTTATAGTTACCACCGCCGTTTACTGGGGCTTAAATTCTCAGCTTCGCCCGCAAGGGGCTAACCGGTCCTCTTAACCTTCCAGCACCGGGCAGGAGTCAGTCCGTATACATCGTCTTGCGACTTCGCACGGACCTGTGTTTTTAGTAAACAGTCGCTTCCCCCTGGTCTCTGCGGCCCACACCCGCTCACGGAGAGCAAGTCTCCATCACGGGGCAGGCCCCCCTTCTCCCGAAGTTACGGGGGCATTTTGCCGAGTTCCTTAACCATAATTCTCTCGATCGCCTTGGTATTCTCTACCTGATCACCTGTGTCGGTTTGGGGTACGGGCGGCTAAAACCTCGCGTCGATGCTTTTCTTGGCAGCATAGGATCACCGGATCCCCCCATACGGGGGTCCCATCAGATCTCAGGACCGTGATTGAACACACAGGAACGGATTTGCCTATCCCTGACCCTACATCCTTAGACCGGGGCAACCATCGCCCGGCCCGGCTACCTTCCTGCGTCACACCTGTTAATACGCTTACCTCCCGGGATCAGGTCCCGCGCTCGGCCAAAACCCACACACCACAAGGGTGGGCGGGCAGGCTCCGGGCGGTTAGTATCCCCCGCTTGGCATGGGCGGTTTTTCGCCGGTACGGGAATATCAACCCGTTGTCCATCGACTACGCCTGTCGGCCTCGCCTTAGGTCCCGACTTACCCAGGGCAGATTAGCTTGACCCTGGAACCCTTGATCATTCGGCGGACGGGTTTCTCACCCGTCTTTCGCTACTCATGCCTGCATTCTCACTCGTGTAGGCTCCACCGCTGGTTTCCACCGCGACTTCACTGCCCACACGACGCTCCCCTACCACTCCACACCCCTGAACCACGAAGGCTAGGGCATTATGTGAAATCCACAACTTCGGCGGTGTACTTGAGCCCCGCTACATTGTCGGCGCGGAATCACTTGACCAGTGAGCTATTACGCACTCTTTCAAGGATGGCTGCTTCTAAGCCAACCTCCTGGTTGTCTTCGCAACTCCACATCCTTTCCCACTTAGCACACGCTTAGGGGCCTTAGTTGGTGGTCTGGGCTGTTTCCCTCTCGACTATGAAGCTTATCCCCCACAGTCTCACTGCTGCGCTCTGACTTACCGGCATTCGGAGTTTGGCTGACGTCAGTAACCTTGTAGGGCCCATCGGCCATCCAGTAGCTCTACCTCCGGCAAGAAACACGCAACGCTGCACCTAAATGCATTTCGGGGAGAACCAGCTATCACGGAGTTTGATTGGCCTTTCACCCCTACCCACAGCTCATCCCCTCCATTTTCAACTGAAGTGGGTTCGGTCCTCCACGACGTCTTACCGTCGCTTCAACCTGGCCATGGGTAGATCACTCCGCTTCGGGTCTAGATCACGCCACTACACTCGCCCTATTCAGACTCGCTTTCGCTACGGCTACCCCACACGGGTTAACCTCGCGACGTAACACTAACTCGCAGGCTCATTCTTCAAAAGGCACGCCGTCACAACTACTATGCGATCACTCGCGGTTGCTCCGACGGATTGTAAGCACACGGTTTCAGGTACTGTTTCACTCCCCTCCCGGGGTACTTTTCACCTTTCCCTCACGGTACTGGTCCGCTATCGGTCATTAGGAAGTATTTAGGCTTATCAGGTGGTCCTGACAGATTCGCACGGGATTTCTCGGGCCCCGTGCTACTTGGGATACTCCCCAGGCCGTGCACAACATTACGGTTACGGGGCTCACACCCTCTCTGGCCGGCCTTTCAAGACCGTTCACCTATGCCTGCACCTCACCTCACTGGTCCGGCAGAACCAGAACGGAAAGTCCCACAACCCCGCCCATGCAACGCCCGCCGGCTATCACACATGGAAACGGTTTAGCCTGATCCGCGTTCGCTCGCCACTACTAACGGAATCACTATTGTTTTCTCTTCCTGCGGGTACTGAGATGTTTCACTTCCCCGCGTTCCCCCCACGCACCCTATGTGTTCAGATGCGGGTCACACAATCACTTTTGACAGCGTTGTGCGGGGTTTCCCCATTCGGACATCCTGGGATCAACGCTCGGTTATCAACTCCCCCAGGCTTATCGCAGATTCCTACGTCCTTCTTCGGCTCCTAATGCCAAGGCATCCACCGTGTGCCCTTAAAAACTTGACCACACAAAGATCAAAAACTTACTCGAGAGAACCATGCGCCACACAGGCCCAAGGTTCATTCATAAGAAATTGCTGTAAGAACACACACACCAACCACCCCACCCAAAAGGTAAAGACGATCAGCCACCGTGTGTGTTCTAGATGCTCGCGTCCACTATGTAGTTCTCAAACAACAACCCCGTCAACCAGACCACCACCACCCCGCAAAAGCGGACAGATGGCAAGTACCGGAAGCAGGAACAAAAGAAACACCAGAAGTGCCCCCCTGCATTGCTGCAAAAAGGTCCTGTTGCCTCAGGACCCAACAGTGCGCCAAACACAACCCCCACAACCGCACGCCCCGGCAGCTTTCCTGACAACACCACACCCCCAAAAAGGGACACAGATGCTGCCGTACTGACACCAGGACACAACCGGTAAAGGCCATGCCAAACAAGTTTGATTCGTTGATATTCCACCCATGAGCACCCACCGCAGAACAGACGCCTGCGCAATGGGCAACACTGACAACCCGTCATTCACCCATGCAGGCAAACAACACAGCTGTTAGCAGCTCCTTAGAAAGGAGGTGATCCAGCCGCACCTTCCGGTACGGCTACCTTGTTACGACTTAGTCCCAATCGCCGGTCCCACCTTCGACGGCTCCCCCCACAAGGGTTAGGCCACCGGCTTCGGGTGTTACCAACTTTCGTGACTTGACGGGCGGTGTGTACAAGGCCCGGGAACGTATTCACCGCAGCGTTGCTGATCTGCGATTACTAGCGACTCCGACTTCATGGGGTCGAGTTGCAGACCCCAATCCGAACTGAGACCGGCTTTTTGGGATTAGCTCCACCTCACAGTATCGCAACCCTTTGTACCGGCCATTGTAGCATGCGTGAAGCCCAAGACATAAGGGGCATGATGATTTGACGTCGTCCCCACCTTCCTCCGAGTTGACCCCGGCAGTCTCCTATGAGTCCCCGCCATCACGCGCTGGCAACATAGAACGAGGGTTGCGCTCGTTGCGGGACTTAACCCAACATCTCACGACACGAGCTGACGACAACCATGCACCACCTGTAAACCGACCGCAAGCGGGGCACCTGTTTCCAGGTCTTTCCGGTTCATGTCAAGCCTTGGTAAGGTTCTTCGCGTTGCATCGAATTAATCCGCATGCTCCGCCGCTTGTGCGGGCCCCCGTCAATTCCTTTGAGTTTTAGCCTTGCGGCCGTACTCCCCAGGCGGGGCACTTAATGCGTTAGCTACGGCGCGGAAAACGTGGAATGTCCCCCACACCTAGTGCCCAACGTTTACGGCATGGACTACCAGGGTATCTAATCCTGTTCGCTCCCCATGCTTTCGCTCCTCAGCGTCAGTTACAGCCCAGAGACCTGCCTTCGCCATCGGTGTTCCTCCTGATATCTGCGCATTTCACCGCTACACCAGGAATTCCAGTCTCCCCTACTGCACTCTAGTCTGCCCGTACCCACTGCAGAACCGGAGTTGAGCCCCGGTCTTTCACAGCAGACGCGACAAACCGCCTACGAGCTCTTTACGCCCAATAATTCCGGATAACGCTTGCGCCCTACGTATTACCGCGGCTGCTGGCACGTAGTTAGCCGGCGCTTCTTCTGCAGGTACCGTCACCTTGCGGCTTCTTCCCTACTGAAAGAGGTTTACAACCCGAAGGCCGTCATCCCTCACGCGGCGTCGCTGCATCAGGCTTTCGCCCATTGTGCAATATTCCCCACTGCTGCCTCCCGTAGGAGTCTGGGCCGTGTCTCAGTCCCAGTGTGGCCGGTCACCCTCTCAGGCCGGCTACCCGTCGTCGCCTTGGTAGGCCATTACCCCACCAACAAGCTGATAGGCCGCGAGTCCATCCAAAACCACAAAAGCTTTCCACCACCATGACATGCGCCAGATGGTCGTATCCGGTATTAGACCCAGTTTCCCAGGCTTATCCCAGAGTCAAGGGCAGGTTACTCACGTGTTACTCACCCGTTCGCCACTAATCCCCCAGCAAGCTGGGATCATCGTTCGACTTGCATGTGTTAAGCACGCCGCCAGCGTTCATCCTGAGCCAGGATCAAACTCTCCGTTGAAGTAAAACAAAACCAAACAGACACAACCACACCCACCGGAAATAACGGCAAACACGGCTGCACAAAATTCGAAACCAGCTGAAAACCAGACCACCACACACGGGGGTGCGCAGGGTCCAGCCATAATTTCAACCAATTGAAAAACAATCGGTATCAACAAACTTGGCACACTATTGAGTTCTCAAACAACAGACCCCCCAAAACATCACCCACAGCACACCACAAAGCAGCGCACCCAACAGGGCCATTGGAAAAGAAGAGTTATTTTTTGGCCGCCTACCGAACCGTACACACCTTCCGGCTTTCCGTTTCGCACCCGGCGACTCAGAAAACAATACACGCCCCACACCCCCAACGCAACTCCACCCCCAACCCCACCCCACACACCCCCAAAACCCACACCAAACCGCCGTCGAACACTGCTCTCTAGCGGTCCATCAGCGCGCGCATCGCCGCGATGACCGCTACGGGATCCTCCTCAGCCATGAAGTGGCCAGTGTTCACCGTCATATGTTCTAGATCCGGCGCCCACGCACCCCATAGTGCGCCGGCGTCGTAGCCCAACACTGCTCCCCAATCCTGCTGCATCACAGTGACTGGCATGGCCAGCTTGCGTCCGGCGTTCCTGTCGGCGCGATCATGCACGACGTCGATTCCGGCAGAGGCCCGGTAGTCCGCAACAATCGAAGGCACGGCCTCGCGCGATGCCTTGAGGTACTCCTCCCGGTACTTTGGCGGAATCGCGTCAGGATGCGCAGTCCACCCATCAAGGAATGAGGCAAAGAAGGAACCAGCTGTGGCTTCGATCATGGGCTCCGGGATCCCGGCCGGCTGGGCCATGAGGTACAGGTGCCACGCCACTTTGGCATCCGCACCCCGGAGGATGTCCCACATATCCAACGTCGGGAGCACGTCCAAGGCCAGAAGGTGAGTGACCGTATCGGGATAGTCCAAGCCGGTACGTACAGCAACTAAGGCACCGCGGTCATGGCCGGCAAGTGCGAAGCGATGATGCCCAAGCGCCCGGGCAGCTGAAACGATATCCGCGGCCATCGTCCTCTTGGAGTACGTGCCCTCGCTCGCCTCTGCCGGTTTGCCGCTCCCCCCGTACCCTCGAAGGTCCGGGCAGATAACCGTGTGGTCCGTCGCCAAATCCGCAGCGACATGCCTCCACATGAGGTGCGTCTGCGGGAAGCCATGCAAAAGTACGACGGCGGGCCCGCTGCCTGCCACCGCAACGTTCAGTTCGACGTCGGGTGCTACAGGTACACGGTGATAGGTGGCCTCGGGCAGCAGTGTCAAAGTCAATGGGGTCTCCATTCGTTGTTGGTAGAACCACTCTCCAGCCAGCGAATCAGCAGCCAATCAGCTGAGCCACGGCGGGCAACAGTCGCCGTGTGATGTCTTACCTCCTCACTACGCTTGACCCGTGACTAGTGTGCAGATCCAAGTTCTCGGTCCCATCCAGGTGAGCGTTGATGGAGACGTGCGGGAACTCTCCAAACGCAGGCACAGGGAAATCCTTGGGATACTCGTGTCACTGCGGGGCCGCGCCATCTCGACGGCGTCACTCATGGAAGAACTGTGGAACGGTACCCCGCCCACCGGAGCTGTCGGAGCCATCCGTACCTTTGTTGGTGAACTTCGCCGCATCCTTGAACCCGATCGGCTACCCCGCACCCCGCCCTCGGTCCTCGTCACGATTGGTGGCGGGTACGCTCTGCGGCTCGATGTGGACGCCGTCGACGCCTGGCGCTTCGATTCGTCAGTGAACAGCGCAGTTGGAGCCACTCCCGACGAAACTGAATCGCGGTTGTCCACAGCCCTCCGGGAATGGCAGGGCAACGCCTTTCAAGAATTCGCCGAGCGGCCATGGGCGCTCCCTGAGGTAAGGCGATTGACTGAACTGTGGCAGACCGCCGTCGAACGCTGCGCCTCATTGCATTTGGACCGCGGCCGTCCAGCCGACGCGGTGACCATGCTGGAAGCACAGGTGGAGGAGAATCCTTGGCGTGAAGACGGATGGCGCTTGCTCGCGCTGGCACTTTACCGAAGTCGCCGCCAAGGCGACGCACTGGCGGTCCTTCGGCGGGCACGCAATCAGCTTGCCAACGAACTCGGTCTGGACCCCAGCCCCGCACTCGTGGACCTGGAGAGCAGAATTCTCCGTAGGGATTCGCAGCTGTCCCGCCCAGAACCCCTCGGTTTGGCAATGACCGCCACCGCTTACTCCAGGAGCGGCACGAGGGCTCAGCTGGAAGTCTCGAATGCGGTGTTGGGCAGCTTGGCCGTCGCCGGCGATCTTCAGACAGCCCGCATCCAACGCCTTGCGGCTATCCAAGCCGCTGCAGACCTGAACGATCCCGACCTCGCCGCCCGCATCATTGGAGGCTACGACGTACCTGGGATATGGACGCGCACGGACGACCCCGCTGCGGCGGCCGTCGTGATTGCCGCTGCCGAGGATGCGCTTGCCGCCAACCCGGGCCTCAGCGACCGAAGCCGCGCCCGCCTCCTGGCCACGATAGCCATGGAATCCAGAGGCACAGGCGGTCGCCGTTCGGAGGCCGGCGAAGCGGAGGCGATAGCCAGGCGATTGGGAGACGCGCAGCTGCTCTGCTTCGCCCTCAGCGCCAGGTTTATGCAAACGTTCGCTGCGGCCGGTCTGGCAGCCCATCGCGCCGACATTGGACAACAGCTGATAGCAACAGCGTTCGACGCCGATTCGCCCACCTTTGAGATCAACGGGCGGCTGATCCGTATGCAGGCCCTGTGTGCTCTGGACGACATCAGCTCGGCCAGCACCGAAGCCGATGCAGTGGAGGAACTGGCCCTACGGCACGAGAGACCGTTGGCAACCGTGTTCACCCACTGGTTCCGGTGGACTTTCCTCGGCGGCCGCCTGCCGCCTCCCTTGCCGACGGAAATGCCTGGCTTCGCCGACGGAATCGCGGCTTTGGCCACCCTTGGCCGGGAGTTGCGCGATGCTACTGAATTGGGCAGTGGGGAACTCAGCGACGGCAATTTTGGCCCGTACGAACGCTGGGTTCGGCCCCTCTTGCTGATGAGGACAGGTGCTCGTGGCGAGGCAACTGAAGGTCTTCGGCGCCTTCCGGATCCCCCAAAGGATCTGTTGCTCGAGGCGACCTGGTGCATTGTCGCCCAGGCGGCCTGCGAACTGGGCGAGCCGTCTGTGATCCGCAGGGCATTGGGTGCCCTGGAACCGGCCAGAGGGGAACGGGCTGCCGGAAGCGGCGTGGTGGACCTCGGCCACGTTGATCACTACCTTGGGATGCTCAAGGCGGCTGCTGCGTCGGGTGTTGGGTGTTGAATGGGTGGGGCCTGCGTGGTGGTTTCGTTTTGGTTGTTAAATGCGGGGAGCCCCGACCATGGGTGGTCGGGGCTTCCCGTGAATGGTTGTCCGGCGGTGTCCTACTCTCCCACACCCTCCCGGGTGCAGTACCATCGGCGCTGTGGGTCTTAGCTTCCGGGTTCGGAATGGGACCGGGCGTTTCCCCCACGCTATGACCGCCGTAACTCTGTTACCCGTCCAGCAGGGTTCGGGGCCCTGGTGGTGGGAAATCTGGTGGTTACAACTGTGGTGTTGTTATGTAGTTGTTTGGTTCCTGGAACGGTTGTTGTTCGGGAACCACATAGTGGACGCGTGCAGTGTGTTGTGTGGTGTAAGTTGTTGGCCTATTAGTACCGGTCAGCTTCACGAGTCGTTAGTCCTCGCTTCCACATCCGGCCTATCAACCCAGTGGTCTGGCTGGGGGCCTCTCACACATGATGTGTATGGAAATCTCATCTTGAAGCGAGCTTCCCGCTTAGATGCTTTCAGCGGTTATCCCATCCGAACGTAGCTAATCAGCGATGCACTTGGCAGTACAACTGACACACCAGAGGTTCGTCCGTCCCGGTCCTCTCGTACTAAGGACAGCCCTTCTCAAATTTCCTGCGCGCGCAGCGGATAGGGACCGAACTGTCTCACGACGTTCTAAACCCAGCTCGCGTACCGCTTTAATGGGCGAACAGCCCAACCCTTGGGACCTACTCCAGCCCCAGGATGCGACGAGCCGACATCGAGGTGCCAAACCATGCCGTCGATATGGACTCTTGGGCAAGATCAGCCTGTTATCCCCGAGGTACCTTTTATCCGTTGAGCGACGGCCATTCCACAATGTACCGCCGGATCACTAGTCCCGACTTTCGTCCCTGCTTGAGATGTCTCTCTCACAGTCAAGCTCCCTTGTGCACTTACACTCGACACCTGATTGCCAACCAGGCTGAGGGAACCTTTGGGCGCCTCCGTTACTTTTTAGGAGGCAACCGCCCCAGTTAAACTACCCATCAGGCACTGTCCCTGACCCGGATCACGGGCCGAAGTTAGATGTCCAAAGTGACCAGAGTGGTATTTCAACGATGACTCCACCCGAACTGGCGTCCGGGTTTCAACGTCTCCCACCTATCCTACACAAGCCACTCCGAACACCAATACCAAACTATAGTAAAGGTCTCGGGGTCTTTCCGTCCTGCTGCGCGTAACGAGCATCTTTACTCGTACTGCAATTTCGCCGAGTTTATGGTTGAGACAGCGGGGAAGTCGTTACTCCATTCGTGCAGGTCGGAACTTACCCGACAAGGAATTTCGCTACCTTAGGATGGTTATAGTTACCACCGCCGTTTACTGGGGCTTAAATTCTCAGCTTCGCCCGCAAGGGGCTAACCGGTCCTCTTAACCTTCCAGCACCGGGCAGGAGTCAGTCCGTATACATCGTCTTGCGACTTCGCACGGACCTGTGTTTTTAGTAAACAGTCGCTTCCCCCTGGTCTCTGCGGCCCACACCCGCTCACGGAGAGCAAGTCTCCATCACGGGGCAGGCCCCCCTTCTCCCGAAGTTACGGGGGCATTTTGCCGAGTTCCTTAACCATAATTCTCTCGATCGCCTTGGTATTCTCTACCTGATCACCTGTGTCGGTTTGGGGTACGGGCGGCTAAAACCTCGCGTCGATGCTTTTCTTGGCAGCATAGGATCACCGGATCCCCCCATACGGGGGTCCCATCAGATCTCAGGACCGTGATTGAACACACAGGAACGGATTTGCCTATCCCTGACCCTACATCCTTAGACCGGGGCAACCATCGCCCGGCCCGGCTACCTTCCTGCGTCACACCTGTTAATACGCTTACCTCCCGGGATCAGGTCCCGCGCTCGGCCAAAACCCACACACCACAAGGGTGGGCGGGCAGGCTCCGGGCGGTTAGTATCCCCCGCTTGGCATGGGCGGTTTTTCGCCGGTACGGGAATATCAACCCGTTGTCCATCGACTACGCCTGTCGGCCTCGCCTTAGGTCCCGACTTACCCAGGGCAGATTAGCTTGACCCTGGAACCCTTGATCATTCGGCGGACGGGTTTCTCACCCGTCTTTCGCTACTCATGCCTGCATTCTCACTCGTGTAGGCTCCACCGCTGGTTTCCACCGCGACTTCACTGCCCACACGACGCTCCCCTACCACTCCACACCCCTGAACCACGAAGGCTAGGGCATTATGTGAAATCCACAACTTCGGCGGTGTACTTGAGCCCCGCTACATTGTCGGCGCGGAATCACTTGACCAGTGAGCTATTACGCACTCTTTCAAGGATGGCTGCTTCTAAGCCAACCTCCTGGTTGTCTTCGCAACTCCACATCCTTTCCCACTTAGCACACGCTTAGGGGCCTTAGTTGGTGGTCTGGGCTGTTTCCCTCTCGACTATGAAGCTTATCCCCCACAGTCTCACTGCTGCGCTCTGACTTACCGGCATTCGGAGTTTGGCTGACGTCAGTAACCTTGTAGGGCCCATCGGCCATCCAGTAGCTCTACCTCCGGCAAGAAACACGCAACGCTGCACCTAAATGCATTTCGGGGAGAACCAGCTATCACGGAGTTTGATTGGCCTTTCACCCCTACCCACAGCTCATCCCCTCCATTTTCAACTGAAGTGGGTTCGGTCCTCCACGACGTCTTACCGTCGCTTCAACCTGGCCATGGGTAGATCACTCCGCTTCGGGTCTAGATCACGCCACTACACTCGCCCTATTCAGACTCGCTTTCGCTACGGCTACCCCACACGGGTTAACCTCGCGACGTAACACTAACTCGCAGGCTCATTCTTCAAAAGGCACGCCGTCACAACTACTATGCGATCACTCGCGGTTGCTCCGACGGATTGTAAGCACACGGTTTCAGGTACTGTTTCACTCCCCTCCCGGGGTACTTTTCACCTTTCCCTCACGGTACTGGTCCGCTATCGGTCATTAGGAAGTATTTAGGCTTATCAGGTGGTCCTGACAGATTCGCACGGGATTTCTCGGGCCCCGTGCTACTTGGGATACTCCCCAGGCCGTGCACAACATTACGGTTACGGGGCTCACACCCTCTCTGGCCGGCCTTTCAAGACCGTTCACCTATGCCTGCACCTCACCTCACTGGTCCGGCAGAACCAGAACGGAAAGTCCCACAACCCCGCCCATGCAACGCCCGCCGGCTATCACACATGGAAACGGTTTAGCCTGATCCGCGTTCGCTCGCCACTACTAACGGAATCACTATTGTTTTCTCTTCCTGCGGGTACTGAGATGTTTCACTTCCCCGCGTTCCCCCCACGCACCCTATGTGTTCAGATGCGGGTCACACAATCACTTTTGACAGCGTTGTGCGGGGTTTCCCCATTCGGACATCCTGGGATCAACGCTCGGTTATCAACTCCCCCAGGCTTATCGCAGATTCCTACGTCCTTCTTCGGCTCCTAATGCCAAGGCATCCACCGTGTGCCCTTAAAAACTTGACCACACAAAGATCAAAAACTTACTCGAGAGAACCATGCGCCACACAGGCCCAAGGTTCATTCATAAGAAATTGCTGTAAGAACACACACACCAACCACCCCACCCAAAAGGTAAAGACGATCAGCCACCGTGTGTGTTCTAGATGCTCGCGTCCACTATGTAGTTCTCAAACAACAACCCCGTCAACCAGACCACCACCACCCCGCAAAAGCGGACAGATGGCAAGTACCGGAAGCAGGAACAAAAGAAACACCAGAAGTGCCCCCCTGCATTGCTGCAAAAAGGTCCTGTTGCCTCAGGACCCAACAGTGCGCCAAACACAACCCCCACAACCGCACGCCCCGGCAGCTTTCCTGACAACACCACACCCCCAAAAAGGGACACAGATGCTGCCGTACTGACACCAGGACACAACCGGTAAAGGCCATGCCAAACAAGTTTGATTCGTTGATATTCCACCCATGAGCACCCACCGCAGAACAGACGCCTGCGCAATGGGCAACACTGACAACCCGTCATTCACCCATGCAGGCAAACAACACAGCTGTTAGCAGCTCCTTAGAAAGGAGGTGATCCAGCCGCACCTTCCGGTACGGCTACCTTGTTACGACTTAGTCCCAATCGCCGGTCCCACCTTCGACGGCTCCCCCCACAAGGGTTAGGCCACCGGCTTCGGGTGTTACCAACTTTCGTGACTTGACGGGCGGTGTGTACAAGGCCCGGGAACGTATTCACCGCAGCGTTGCTGATCTGCGATTACTAGCGACTCCGACTTCATGGGGTCGAGTTGCAGACCCCAATCCGAACTGAGACCGGCTTTTTGGGATTAGCTCCACCTCACAGTATCGCAACCCTTTGTACCGGCCATTGTAGCATGCGTGAAGCCCAAGACATAAGGGGCATGATGATTTGACGTCGTCCCCACCTTCCTCCGAGTTGACCCCGGCAGTCTCCTATGAGTCCCCGCCATCACGCGCTGGCAACATAGAACGAGGGTTGCGCTCGTTGCGGGACTTAACCCAACATCTCACGACACGAGCTGACGACAACCATGCACCACCTGTAAACCGACCGCAAGCGGGGCACCTGTTTCCAGGTCTTTCCGGTTCATGTCAAGCCTTGGTAAGGTTCTTCGCGTTGCATCGAATTAATCCGCATGCTCCGCCGCTTGTGCGGGCCCCCGTCAATTCCTTTGAGTTTTAGCCTTGCGGCCGTACTCCCCAGGCGGGGCACTTAATGCGTTAGCTACGGCGCGGAAAACGTGGAATGTCCCCCACACCTAGTGCCCAACGTTTACGGCATGGACTACCAGGGTATCTAATCCTGTTCGCTCCCCATGCTTTCGCTCCTCAGCGTCAGTTACAGCCCAGAGACCTGCCTTCGCCATCGGTGTTCCTCCTGATATCTGCGCATTTCACCGCTACACCAGGAATTCCAGTCTCCCCTACTGCACTCTAGTCTGCCCGTACCCACTGCAGAACCGGAGTTGAGCCCCGGTCTTTCACAGCAGACGCGACAAACCGCCTACGAGCTCTTTACGCCCAATAATTCCGGATAACGCTTGCGCCCTACGTATTACCGCGGCTGCTGGCACGTAGTTAGCCGGCGCTTCTTCTGCAGGTACCGTCACCTTGCGGCTTCTTCCCTACTGAAAGAGGTTTACAACCCGAAGGCCGTCATCCCTCACGCGGCGTCGCTGCATCAGGCTTTCGCCCATTGTGCAATATTCCCCACTGCTGCCTCCCGTAGGAGTCTGGGCCGTGTCTCAGTCCCAGTGTGGCCGGTCACCCTCTCAGGCCGGCTACCCGTCGTCGCCTTGGTAGGCCATTACCCCACCAACAAGCTGATAGGCCGCGAGTCCATCCAAAACCACAAAAGCTTTCCACCACCATGACATGCGCCAGATGGTCGTATCCGGTATTAGACCCAGTTTCCCAGGCTTATCCCAGAGTCAAGGGCAGGTTACTCACGTGTTACTCACCCGTTCGCCACTAATCCCCCAGCAAGCTGGGATCATCGTTCGACTTGCATGTGTTAAGCACGCCGCCAGCGTTCATCCTGAGCCAGGATCAAACTCTCCGTTGAAGTAAAACAAAACCAAACAGACACAACCACACCCACCGGAAATAACGGCAAACGCGGCTGCACAAAATTCGAAACCAGCTGAAAACCAGACCACCACACACGGGGGTGCGCAGGGTCCAGCCATAATTTCAACCAATTGAAAAACAATCGGTATCAACAAACTTGGCACACTATTGAGTTCTCAAACAACAGACACTACCGGCACCACCAAAACCCCCAACAGGGTCCCAGGATCGCTCCGGAGCAACTTTTCAAACTTACCCGATCAACCGGATCTTCGCAAATCGGCGTTTCCGCGATTTTTGATCCAAGTCCCGGCCCCACCCGGCACAAGGCACACTCAAAAGCGTGCCATTTTCCAGGCTGTCATCAAGGGGGTCGGCCCCCGCGGTTCTCAGCTCCAGGCTGTCTCACTCGCGGCGACTCAGAAGACATTACACGCCCATAAGCCCTGGCACAAATCCACCACAACACCACCCAAAACCCCGCAAACACGGGCCAAGAACCCCCATCGAGACGCCAAGCCAGCCAAAATCCGCTAAAAGCAACCCGAGTGAAGCCCGTCACAAGACCCAACCACCCCGCCAACCCAAAGGCCCGCGCCCGCGCCGACCACCGCCGTCGAACGTTCTAGATGAGAGAGCGATGCCCCCAAACCCGAGGGACCTGAGAGAGCGATGCCCCCAAACCCGAGGGATCTGCGAGAGCGTCGGAAGGAGCGGTGGTCATCCGGCAGCGCGCGTCTAAGGGAGGAACGACCGAGCGCGCAGAGGATGACCACCGCTTCCCCCACTGACACGCACGCTTAAACGCAGAAAAGGCCGGCAACCATTACGGTTGCCGGCCCTTTCAGAGCTTCGTGATTACCAGGAAGACTTGGTGATGCCCGGGAGCTCACCGCGGTGAGCCATGTCGCGGAAGCGAACACGGGAGATACCGAACTTCTGGAGCGTGCCGCGGGGACGGCCGTCGATCTGGTCGCGGTTACGCAGACGGATCGGGGAGGCGTTGCGGGGCAGCTTCTGCAGGCCGAGGCGTGCAGCTTCGCGTGCTTCGTCAGTCGCGTTGGGGTCAACCAGGGTCTTCTTCAGTTCGAGACGCTTGGCAGCGTAACGCTCAACAATGACCTTGCGCTGCTCGTTGCGAGCAATCTTTGACTTCTTTGCCATGTGTTTAGCGCTCCTCTCGGAATTCGACGTGCTGGCGGATCTTGGGGTCGTACTTCTTCAGGACCAGACGGTCCGGATCGTTACGACGGTTCTTGCGGGTTACGTAGGTGTAACCCGTGCCCGCGGTGGACTTCAGCTTGATGATCGGACGTACGTCCTTGTCCTTTGCCATTAGAGCTTTACTCCTCGTGCCAGGATGTCGGCGACGACTGAGTCGATGCCGCGTACGTCGATTGTCTTGATGCCACGTGCTGACAGGGTCAGCGTGACGTTACGGCGCAGGGACGGAACCCAGTAGCGCTTCTTCTGAATGTTCGGATCGAACCGGCGCTTGTTGCGACGGTGCGAGTGCGAAATGCTGTGTCCAAAGCCCGGCTCGGCTCCGGTCACTTGGCAGTGTGCTGCCATGACTCTCCTCCAAAGATTGAATGTAACGGCGTGCAGATGTTCCTGCGTTGCCGTGCGACAGGCAGCGTCCGCATCCGGGTCCAGACCATTTCGGTAGTTTCCGCAGCAAGTGCGGCGAAGAAGGTTGGCCTCAGGACCGCACAGTGATGAACACTGGAACAGATCCTGGGATACCGGGCGAATACAGGAATGCACGCAACTTGAGCCCCTAACTACCGGCCACCGGGATGTCGGTAAACCGACACTCACCACTAACCGGAGCAATTGCACACGATCCGCACTACCTAGCGCCTAACTATTCTACGGGTCAGGCCAAATTAAGACCAATCCGGCATCATAAGCCCTCGGAGCCCGCGAGCAATACAGCCGGGTCGAGTGTGGCGGATGGTATCTAGAGCGGCCTGATCAGTTCGGGGTATTTCGGGCTCAATCCGTCGCCGGAAGACACTCCCCGCACACGGCGGGCAACCCATGGCGCCGCGGATTCCCGGAACCAGCGCGCGTTGGCTTTCAGGACATCAACGCGGTTCATCAGACGGACCGGGGCCAGTTCGGGAATCTCGATGACGTGCTCGTGTTCGAGGACATCCAAGACGCGCTTTGCCATGTTGACGTGGCCGGCGGTGGACATGTGCATCCGGTCCTCACCCCAGAGGCGCCAGTCGTCGTACTCATCGAACCGCCAGTAGTCCACCAGTAAGGCACCGCGGTTTTCAGCGATTTCGCGGACCAGTTCGTTGTAGATCGCAGTGCGGCCGCGCATGGCACTGAAGACCTTCGAGCCCTTCGCGTCAAAGCCCGTGAAGAGGACCACGGTGGCGCCGGTCGCGCTTAACTTGGCGATGCCGGCGTCGTACTCCTCCAACAGCGAGTCGATATCGATCTTGGGTCGAAGGATGTCATTGGCCCCCGCGTAAAGCGTCACCAGGGTGGGCTCCAAGGCGACCGCGGCATCCACCTGCTCGGCCATGATTTGACGGAGCTTCCGGCCGCGGATGGCAAGATTCGCATAGCCAAAGTCCGCGTTGCTGTGCGCAAGTTGCCCGGCCACGATGTCAGCCCAACCGCGAACGCCGTTGGGGCGGGCGGGATCGTCGTCTCCGACACCCTCGGTGAAAGAGTCCCCCAGGGCAACGTAACGGGCAGCAAAATCCATGCCGTTAGTCTGCCACTTCAAGGCTCAAGGCAACAAAGCAGCACTAGGAATCCCGCAGGATCCAGTGGTTGTTGTCCAAGCGGGCAACAATTTTCTCGCCGATGCGCGCAAGGTCTGAGACGTCTTCGGGACTGAGCGAATCGAGCATCAGCGTGCGCACTGATTCCACATGTCCCGGGGCGAGGGACACGATGGTGGACATGCCGGCATCGGTCAGGTGGGCCACGGTAACACGGGCGTCGCCTGGGTGCGCTTGCCGTTCCACCCAACCGCGTTTCTGCAGCTTGGTGACCACGTGGGAAAGACGCGACAAGGAGGCACTTGTGCGCGCGGCGAGCTCGCTCATGGGAAGGTATCGGCCCTCGGTTTCGGAGAGCATCGCAAGGACGTTGTAGTCGAACAGGGACAATTTTCCGGCCGACTGAAGTTGCGTGTCCAACGCCGAGGGGAGCAAGGTGTTGATGCTTAGGAGGGCCAGCCAAGCACGGCGTTCGTCGGCGTTCAGCCAGCGGGGTTGAGTCATGCCTCCATCTTATGAGAATTCGCTACTCACTTAGGTCCTGACCCCGGCCCAGGCGATAGGCTGACGGCATGTTTGTCGTCTCATTGACCTACAAAGTTCCCGACGAAATAGTCGACTTCCACCGCCCGGGACATATGGCCTGGCTTAAGGACGCGTTCGACGCCGGGACCTTCCTTGCGTCGGGCCGTCGCGTCCCAGCCACCGGTGGTGTTCTGCTCTCCAAAGTGGACAGGGCAACGCTGGAAGCTTCCCTGGCCGAGGACCCGTTCTACAGCAATGGGGTGGCCGAGTTCGAAATCATCGAATTCACGGCTACCAGCGTGGCCGAGGGTTACGAAAACCTGCTCGATAACTGAGTTCCCGCGCGGGCGGTACCCAACCGTTCGGGCAGCACCACCGGCATAAGTTCCGGCCACCGCGCCCCCAGACGGTCACCGCTTGAGACGCCGCGGAACCGACGCGAAAGCCAAGGCCCGACGTCGCGCCTCAGCCAGGCGACGTCGTCGGCGACGTTTTCGGCGAGGGTCCGCGGACGGGGAGCGGCGAGCGTTGGTGAGGTCAGCGAGTGGGGGGCCCCGAGGACTTCGAGGACTTTCTTGGCCATGTAGCTGTGGCCCGGGGTGGACATGTGCAGGCGATCCGGGGCCCACATTCGCGGGTCCTGAAACTTCTCAAAGCACCAGTAGTCCACCAAGAGCGCTCCGTACTTTGCGGCGATACGCCGAATGTGGCGGTTGTAGATGGCGGTGCGCAATTTGAGCGGTTCGAGCAGGGGCGACAAGGGAACGTTGTATCCCGTGAACAGCAGGACCGTGGCTCCGCTGGCCTTGATCCTTTTGACGGCAGCCTCGTAATCCCGGATCAGTTGTGCCATGTTGAGCCTTGCCATCAGGAGGTCGTTCCCACCGGCGTAGAAGCTGACCAGCGTAGGATTCATGGCCAGTGCGGGCTCGATTTGCTCGTTGATGATCCGCTGGAGACGCCGGCCACGAATGGCAAGATTGGCGTATCGCACGGTTTCGTCGTGTCTTGCCAGTTCTTCGGCCACCCGGTCCGCCCAGCCCCGGCAGTTGTTGGGGAGCCTGAGGTCGTTGTCGCCGACACCCTCAGTGAAGGAATCGCCGAGGGCGACAAACCGGATCTGATCTTTCACTGTGCCGACTCCCGGTCTTTCATGAACTTTTTCAAGCCGCCCTTGCGCGGAACCTTCACGGGCCGGGGCCAGCGTGGGCTGATGGAATCCCCCAGGGTGACTCCACGTAGTTTTCTCCCGAACAGCGGGACCACCCAGTCGTTGACCCAGCGGCGCTGCCGGCGCTCCCATTCGCGCATGGACATTCGGGTGGGCGGGTCCCATTCCTTCGGGGAGATCTTGTGCGGGACGTTGAGGTGATCCAGCACTTGGGCGGCGAGGTATTTGTGTCCTGCCTTTGACATGTGGAGTCGGTCCGGAGCCCACATCCGCGAGTCCTTGTACGCGTCGAAGCACCAATAGTCCACCAGGACTGCACCGTATTTGACCGCAACGTCGCGGACTCTTTGGTTGTACAGGGTGTTGCGCTTCTTGAAAGGCTCCAGTACGGCCGAGACCTTCACGTCGAACCCGGTGAACAGCACCACAGTGGCCCCGGATTCGCTCAGGCGCGCGACGAGCAACTCGTAGTCATCGAGGAGCGCGTCCATATCGGTACCGAAATCGAGGATGTCGTTGCCGCCCGCATAGAGCGTGATGAGCGTCGGTTCCATTGCCAGTGCGGGCTCGAGCTGTTCGTCGATGATGTGACGGAGCCTTTTACTGCGGACCGCCAGGTTGGCGTACTCCCAGCCCGGCTGCGCCTTGGCCAACTTCTCGGCAACCCGGTCGGCCCATCCGCGGACCCCATTGGGCAGGACCTTACTCGGGTCCCCCACGCCTTCGGTGAAGGAATCCCCGATGGCGACATACCGCCGTCGAACCGTACTCCCGTCCCCGAATTCCTCCCGCACCCCACCGAAACTACCCGCCCCCGGTTAAGCCCGAACCAACCCAAAGTGAACAAGCCAACGGGAAGTGAGAGAGCGACCGCCCCAAACCCGAGGGAAGTGAGAGAGCGCCGGAAGGTGACCCGCGCAAGCCGCAGCGGCGGACGAAACGGAGGAGGCTTAGCCCTCCGCCTTGCCGCGTCGCCAGTAACCCATGAATGCAACCTGCTTGCGGTCAATTCCAACGTCCCGCACCAAGTACCGCCGCATTTCCTTGATCACGAACGCTTCACCGGCGATCCATGCGTAGAACGGCAGGGCACCTGCGGGAAGAGTGGGGTTTTTGGTGGCTTCGATGGCTGCGGTGTCCATGCGCTGCGGGGTTTCCCAGAGGATGTCCTGGTCCACGTTGACGTCTTCGGGCTCGGGTCCTGCGGCGGTCCCGGCGCCCTTGATCCCTACCCAGCCCGGCACGGGAACGGCCTTGGCGACCGCTTCCTTGAGGAGTTCGCCGTGGGGACGTGAGCGTCCGATGGCTGCGCCACGTGCGAGCCAGGTGATCTCGATATCGGCCGCAGTGGAGATGTCTTGGAAGTCGCCGGCTTCGGGTACCTCGAGGAAGGCGTGGCCGGTCATGTCGGCGGGCAGGCTTTCGAGAATGGCGCTGATGGCGGGAACGGCGGTTTCGTCGCCGGCCAGGAGCACGCGCTGGGCCAGGCCCGGGCGCCACTCGATGCCACCGTAGGCGCCGGCGGTGGTGCACTGTGCTGCTCGGTTGTTGGGGCCGATGATGGTGATCGCGTCGCCAGGTTTCGCAGAAACAGCCCAGTTGGCGGCGGGTCCTCCGTGGCCTTCGTCGTCGAAGTGCATGACGAAGTCGATGTCGATTTCCGGGTACACGGCGTCAAGGCGCTCGGACCGGACGGTGTAGGTGCGCATGTCGCCGCGGATGGACGGATCCATGGCCAGCCATTCCTGGTACCAGCCGGCTTCTTCCATCTTGAAGGGAGGCAGCGGAATGACGTTGCCGGAGGCGTCGAAGGACGGGATCATCAACTTCACCCGGAGGTCCAGAGTGTCCCCTGCAACTCCGAAGCCGCGCAGTGAGTAGCCGCCGAAGGTGATGCGGCGGAAGTTGGTGCTGAGCTCCTGCACGGCCGTCACGGTGACGTCGAAGGCGAGGGTCATGGGCTCCACGGCGGCACTTGCTTTTGCCTGTGTCGGTTGTGCACTCATGAGGCGATCTCCAGTTCGTTGGTTGAAGCGGGGCGTGCGTGGTGGCGTCCGATGGGGACGATCAGCGGTGTGCCTGAGATGGGGTCCAAAACCACACGGGATTCCAGGCCGAAAACGTTGAAGACCAGTTCTTCTGTCACGACGACGGGCGCTGCCCCTTCGGCCACGATGCACCCGCCCTTCATGGCGATGACATGGTCGGCGTAGCGTGCGGCGAGATTGAGGTCGTGGAGCACGATCGCAACCGTGGTGCCTCGGCTGCGGTTGAGGTCTGTGATCAGGTCCAGGACTTCCACTTGGTGTGCGAGGTCCAGGTACGTGGTGGGCTCATCCAGCAGCAGGACTTCGGTTTCCTGCGCGAGGGCCATGGCGATCCAAACCCGCTGGCGTTGCCCGCCGGACAGTTCGTCGATGCTCCGCTCAGCGAGTTCAAGCGTGGCGGTGGCGTCGAGCGCGCGCTGCACCGCGGCGTCGTCGGCTGCGCTCCAGCTGCGGAAGAAGCCTTGGTGCGGATAGCGGCCGCGGCCCACGAGGTCGCGCACGGTAATGCCGTCCGGCGCGGTGGGATGCTGTGGCAGGAGGCCGAGCGTCCGGGCGAGTTCACGGGCGGGACGGGTGTGGATGTCCTTGCCGTCCAGCGTCACGGCGCCGTGGGCTGGCTTGAGCAGCCGCGACAGACCGCGCAAGAGGGTGGACTTGCCGCAGGCGTTGGCGCCCACAATCATGGTCACTTTGCCTTCGGGAATCTCGGTGGTCAGTCCCTCCACCACCTTGCGCTGCTCGTACTGAAGCGTGAGGTCCTTGGCATTAAGGATGGCCATGTCAGGCCTCCTTTCGGTTCGACGTGACCAGCAGCCACAGCAGGAAGGGGGCACCGAGGGCGCCGGTGATGACGCCGACCGGAAGGACGGTTCCGTCGAGGACGACGGGGGCGATGTTCGAGGCGAAGAAGTCTGCGAGCAGCACGATCATGGCGCCTGTGAGGGCCGACGCCGGGAGGCTGGGTTTGCGGACGATGCGGCGGGCGATCGGCCCGGCGAGGAAAGCGACGAAGGCTACCGGACCAGCCGCTGCAGTTGCGACGGCGGCAAGTCCGACGGCGGTCAGCACCAGTGCCAGCCGGGCGGCGTTGACCCTGATCCCGAGGCCGGCAGCGGCGTCGTCGCCGAGTTCGAGGATGCGCAAGGGGCCGGCAAGGGCAATGACGGCAGGGACCAGGATCAGCAGGGACACTGCGAGGACGCCTGCCCGATCCCAAGTGGCGGAGTTGAGGGAGCCGTTGAGCCAGATGAGTGCGTCGGCGGCGGTGCGGATGTCCGCGCGGGTCATGAGGAAGTTGACCACTGCGTGTAGTGCAGCGGCGATACCCACGCCCGCCAGGATGAGCCGGTTGCCTGCAGCGTTGCCCCGGCTGCCTCCGCCCGCGCCGGAACCGCCACGGGAGATTGCGTAGATGATGGCCGCGACGCCCAGCGCTCCGCCGAGGGCTGCACCGGAAACCACTGCTCCGGAAGCACCGAAGATCACGATGGCCGTCACGGCCGCCGCGCTGGCGCCGTAACTGATACCAATGATGTCCGGGCTGGCCAGCGGGTTGCGCAGCATGGTCTGGAACAGTGCGCCGGCCAAGCCGAAAGCGATACCGATCATGGTTCCAACTACGGCACGGGGCAGTTTGTGCTCCATCACGATGAAGCTGGCTCCGGGGATTTTCTCGCCGCCCGTCAGGTGGTTGATGACGATGGTCAAGAAGTCCGGGATGGTCACCGTGTAGCTGCCCAGGAGCACGTACACCGCGAACATAACCACGAGGGCGAAGCCCAGGAAGAAAGTGGGGCGCCGAAGTGACAGATGATGCCCATGTTTGTGGGAATTATTGGTGTTAAGTGCCAACTCGGGGGCGGATTTGAGGACCGTCACAGTCCTGCCCCCTTTCCGCGGCGGATGAGCCAAACGAAGACGGGAGCGCCAATGATGGCGGTCATGATGCCTGCGGGGACTTCACCGGGGAGAAGGATCACGCGGCCGATGATGTCGGCCGTGATCAGCAGGATGGGGGCCGCAACGGCGGAGAACGGCAGGATCCAGCGGTAGTCCGGCCCGGTCAGCGAGCGGACAGCGTGGGGAATGACCAAGCCGAGGAAGGCGATCGGTCCGGCCACGGCAGTGGCGGATCCACAGAGCAGCACGATTCCCAGCCCAGTGATGCTGCGGGCCAGCGTGACGTTTTGGCCGAGCCCGCGGGCGATGTCGTCGCCAAGGGCCAGGCTGTTCAGGATGCGACCGCCGGCCAGGGCAATCACGGCCCCGACTGCGAGGAACGGCAGCGCGGGAAGGAGGACGGACCAGTCACGTCCGCCAATGCTGCCTACCTGCCAAAAACGGAAACGGTCGAACGTGTCCTGGCTTGAAACCAGGATGACGTTCATCAGCGAGAACAGGCCGGCGCTCAGGGCCGCACCCGCAAGGGCTAGTTTGACGGGTGTCGCACCGTCGCGGCCCAGGGAAGCAACGGCATAAACCACGACGGCGGCCGCCGCGGCTCCCATGAAGGCGAACCAGATGTAGCCGGACAGCGAGCCGATGCCGAAAACGTAGATTCCGACGACGACCGCCAGAGCTGCTCCGGCGTTGAGCCCCAGGATGCCTGGGTCGGCCAGAGGGTTGCGGGCTACGCCTTGCATGGCTGCACCAGCCAGGCCAAGTGCGGCTCCGGCAAGCAGGCCCAGCACAGTGCGGGGAATCCGGGCGATCACCACAGCGTGGTTACCGTCGGCCGGATTGAAGTTGGTGAGGGCTTCCCACACGCTGTTGATGGGAAGTCCTCGCGCGCCGATCGCCAAGGATGCGGCGCAGACTGCTGTGAGTACGACGACGGCCACCAGCAGCCAAGCGGTGCGCTTGCCTGCGGTGCCGCGGGAGCCGGTTCCCCCTCCGGTTCCCGCAGTTTCAGGGGTGATGCCTCCCGGGCCAGCCGACACCAAAGTGCCGTTGCCCCGCCCCTGGACTGCCGCCGTCGTACTCAGTTTCATTGCAGTTACTTGCCCGCTGCGTCTGCTGCTTTACCCAGCTGCGGCAGGAAGGTGTCCAGCGCCCACGGCAGGCTCAGCGGCGAAGAAGCGGAGATGGCCAGCGTCAGGGTGTTGTCCGAATCGGCAACCAACGCGCCCTTCTTGACGGCCGGGATTTGGCCGAGCAACGGGTCAGCCTTGATGGCTTCGGCAGTGGTGGCGTCCGGAACCCACGTCACGAAGATGTCGGACTCGAGCTCGTTGGCCTTCTCGGCGGACCACGGGATGAAGAAGTCCGTGGACGTCTTGGTGTTCTCGGTGACTACCGGAGCCAGCTTCATGCCGATTTCGGAGAGGAAGCGGGGACGGTTGTCGATTGCGGTGTAGACGTTGGCGCCGTCACCCTTGGCGGGTTCGAGGTTGCCGTAGATGAAGGTCTTGTCCTTGATCTGCGGGAACTTGGAAACCTTGTCCTTGACGGTGGTTTCGGTGTCCTCGATCAGCTTCTTGGCTTCGGCTTCCTTGCCCAGTGCCTTGCCGATCAGGGTGGTGCTCTCCTGCCAAGGGGTGCCATAAGCGAGCTCAGGCTGCGCCACAACGGGGGCGATTTCGCTGAGCTTCTTGTAGTCAGCCTCTTCCAGGCCGGAGTACGCGGCCAGGATGACATCCGGGCTGAGCTTGGCGATCTCGGTGAAGTTGATGCCGTCAGCCTCGGAGAACTGGACCGGAGCCTTGTCGGTGCCAAAGCCGGCGCCGAGCTTCTCCAGTGCTGCATCCTTCCAAGGGGTAGAGCCCTTGTCGTTGTTGCCCCACTCGTTCTTGGGAACGCCAACCGGGACAACACCCAGCGCGATCGCGATGTCGTCGTTGACCCACGAGACGGTAACTACGCGCTTGGGCTGTTCCTTGATGGTGGTCTCACCAAAGACGTTCTTGATGGTCACCGGGAACGTTGCGGAGACTGCCTGCTCAGTTGCCGGAGCGGAAGTTGCGGGGCCAGTGGAGCAGCCGGTGAGGGTAAGAGCGACGGCGGCCAAAGCGGCCGTCGCGGTTCCTGCTGTTTTCAGCAGGGCGCGGCGTGGGAGAAGGGAAGCCACGGGACTCCTTAAGTAAGTGATGCGAACCTAAGTAAGGCTAGCCTAGCCTGCCGATAATTAAGAAACGTTTGCGTCACCTAATCCAACGCATGACCCAAATGAGATGCAGATCACACGCTCTCTCACATCCCGCGCCCTTCAAACAAACGCTCGCTCAGTGGACATCCGCCCGGAAGTTTTGAAAGTATTAGCGGCAGCGGACTACCGCTTCCAAGGATCACGACAAGGGGATGAGCATGCGCACTGTTTCAGTTGCTGCAGCCATGGTTGGCGAGGTGGCCATTTTGGCCTGCTTGGCACTCCCCCACACGTCGGCATCTCTTTAGGCTTTCAAGGCACCCGCTTCCATGGGGTCTCATTGCCCTGCCCACTAGCTGTTCCGTGATGACCGACGCTCCCCACCATCCCCCGCGCCCATCTTCAGTGCGCGGACGTCGACCATTCCGAAAGAAGCTTTGCCATGCAGAAAATCACTGCCCAACAGATCCGTTCGTCCTTCATCAACGCCAGTCGCTCCGAGGCAGCCAAGGCCAACCTCCCCCGCGACTTCGAAACCCTTGACTGGGACAACCTCGAGTTCCTGGGTTGGCGGGACGAAAAGATGCCCCAGCGCGGGTACCTCGTGGTTCCCCACCGGGGCAAGCTCACCGGGATCATGCTCCGCGCTCCCGAAGGTGGCTCCGGGAAGAGGCGCGTAGTCCTCTGCGAACTCTGCCGCGACGTGTTTTCGAAGGACGACGTTTACCTGTGGGTCGCCAAGAAAGCCGGACAATCCGGGAAGGACGGGAACACCGTGGGGACACTGATCTGCGCCGAGTTCGGCTGTAGCGCCAACGTGCGCAAGGAACCGCCCGCCAACGAGATTAACCCGGACCCGGCCGCCGTCGTAGTTCGACAAATCGCTGGGCTGGAGTCCAGGACCGAACAGTTCCTGGACCGCGTCCGCGCGAAGTAGCTCCAGAAACAAGCCCAAGTAGGTAGCAGCAGGTGCCGTTTAGAACCTTCAAAAGGGCATCATCTGCTACTTACTTGGGCCCGCCGGATAAGAGGTGACGTCAGCGCAGGACGATGTCCACGGGGTTGGCTTCGGACCGCCATGCACCGGGCTCGCCCGGTCCGGCGATAACCGGAGCCGTGAGCACGCCCGATCGATTGGTGCGCTTGTCCCGGAGGATCTCCGTGACGGAGCCGAGGTGCCTCGACAGATCAATCACGTTTTCCGGAGCCGCAAGGAGCAACTGGAACCCGAACTCGTGAAGGGCCTTGATACCGGCGCCCGCGAACTCCTCGGACGCCAGCACGAACGCCTCGTCCATCATCACAGTGCCATACGTCGTGAACCCCTGCTCGGCGATGCCCAGCTGGTAGCTCAGAGCCGCGGCCATGATGAACGCCGTGAAACGCTGGCGCTCACCACCGGACATGGAACCGGTGTCGGCGTGCATAAAGACTTCGGTTTTCTTCTTGCCGGACTTGGCAGCGCCACCGGCCTTCACTACCTCGCGGTGCTCCTTGCACTGAATGAACAGGTGTCCACGGACGTCCAGGACCTCAGCCCGCCAACGGCGATCCTCCGGAGTCTGCGATCCCAACCGCTTCACCAAGGTTTCCAACGACTTGTAGCGCGCAGTGAGCTCGGCGTCGTCGTCCATTTCGCTCGCCGAACCAGCGGCAGCGCCGCGCGACGGCCGTGTGTGCTTCGCCTTCAGGGCGTTTTGGATCGCATCCTTGAATTGCTTGGCCGTGGCCGGAAGTGTCTGCTTGATGTCCAGTTCCAGGAAGCTGCCCTCGTGGAAGTTCACCTCGGACAGGATGCCGTTGAGGGGCAGGATGCGGCTGGTGATGCTCCGGCGCTCCTCATCCAGCAAATGCAGGAGCGTGCTGAAGGACTCGTGGGTGCGTTGGTTGAAGAACAGCCGGAATTCGGCCTCTTGAGCTGGCAGGCCGTCGCTCACGATCGCGTGGTACCGGGATTCGAAGTCCCCGGCGGCGCCGATCGATGTGCCGTGATCGGCACTTATGGCACTTCCCCAGTCGCGCACGAATGCCTCGAACATGCGGGTCAGCCGCTCGGCCGTCGCTTGGCCGCGGGATTCCGCTGCATGCAACTCGTCGAGCAGCTTGTTGCGGACGCTGTTGGCGAGGTTGTCGAGCTCGTACAGCTCGGAGACTTCAGCGACGCCGGCGAAGTATGGTTCCAGCGCAGTGACGGTGGAACCCGACGGCGGTGCTTGCTCCAGCTTCAACCTCGCCGCATCGAGCAGGCCGTCCGCCGTGGTCATCTTGTGGTCCAGCGCCTTGTATTCGCTCTGCAGGACGGCGGCCGTACCTGTGGAGGACTGGTGCTTTTCCCGCACGGTTTCGATGTTGGCACGCAACGGCTCAAGGTCCGCCTGCGCGGCCAAAGCGTCCGTCAAGCGCTGTTCGATCCTGGCAAGTTCATCTGCGGCAACGGCTGCGGAGACCTGCTCCCACGGCCGCTCATCTTCAGCGACCCGGCGCAGCGCTTCGAGCTGACGGGCCATGCCTTGGTGCGAATCCTCGCGGCTCTGGGCAAGTTCCGCGGCCTTCAGGAGCTCGTTTTCCAGCTCGCCCACGCGTGCCGCAACGAGTTCGAGCTTTGAGGCGTTGTCGAATCCGAGGACGTAATCCTGGCGGCTCGTGAAACGGTCGTCCTTCTCCACGGTGTGCCGGTTGCGCTTGACCACGCCCCCCAAGCTCAGGCCCTTGTCCATCGATGCAAGCTCGTCCGGATCCTCGACGCACGGGTACGCGAAGTCCAAGGCGATCCGCTCGCGGATCCACTCTCCGGCGTCGGCATTGGCGCCCGAAGTAAGGATGCTCAACTTAGTCAAGAGGTCGCCGTCGGACACGTCCTCCACAGCAAGCGCGCCTCCGGCGAGCGGCTTGGACACATCGACGGCGCGGAGTGCGCCCCGGACGGTGTTGTCATTCAAGTAGCGGGTAACTGCCGGGAAGTGCTCGCCCGGAACCAGCAACGTGGTGGCGAGGTTGCGCAGCGCACGTTCGGCGGCCGGACGCCACTGATCCTGGCCCTCTGCCAGATCGATCAGCTCACCGCCAAAAGGCATCCGCTCTTCCGGGACGCCGGTCGCGGCCGCGATTGCAGCGCGGTTTTCAATGCTCGACGGCGGCAGCAGGGACTTTCGCGAACGGAGCGAAAGCAACTCCTGCTGGGCCGCGGCAAGCTCGCGTTTCTTTGTCGCGTGGCCGTCGAACGCCTCGAAACGAAGCTCCTTGAGCGCCTCGGAATCGTCCTTCAACTCCGCCGAGCGGGCTGCTGCCTGCTCATGCGCTTGGTCCCACCCCTCGGCGGACCACTCAAGGTTCAGTCCGGCGTCGGCCAACGCTTTCTTGGCCGAATCCTCAACTTGCTGACGCAACTTAAGGCCAACCCTTGCGTTCTCCAACGACTGCTCAATCGCCGAAATCGCGTTGCCGCCGCGGTTGTTGTAATCCAGCTCAAGGTCACGGAGCTCCTTGGCCAAGGCGTCCCGCACAGTTCGCTCGGCCGCCAGTTCCTGGGCCTTGGACTGAGCCAACTCCTTGAAACGCGCCAGCGTCTTGGCGTGCACTGTGACGGCAAGCTGCTGCTTGTAAGCCTCAAACTCCTCGCCGGTCAACTCCCGGAGACGGTTCGCGTCCAGCAGCGCTTGCGCGTACTCCTTGTTCAACCCCGGAACCGGAGCCAACTGGTCTCGCTGCTGCCGGACGTCCTCCAACCGCTGCCGAATCGACATCAGGTTGCTGAACTCCTCCACCACATCATCAGCGGCAGCCAGCGTGGCCGGAGCATCGAGCACCTGGTCACGGAAGAACGTATTCACGCTGCCGCCCAAACCCTTACCGGCCTGGATTACGCGAAGCAGCGGGAGCGCCTGGTCCGAGTTGATGCCCAGGAGCCTGCGGAACCTTTCGGCGAACGCCTTGTGCACGTCGAAGACCTGGCCGTCGGGGAAGATCGACTCCAGCGCGCCCTTGGTAAACCGCTTCTGCGCGATACCCTCAATGGCTTCAAGGTCCAACGGTTTGCTGTCGATCACGTAAAAGCGCCCGACACTCGACTCCGTGCCGTTCTTCGGCAGATCAAACAGCGCCGAAACCGTCACCTTCGTGCCGGCCGCGTTATCAAACGTCAGCGCGACGGCGGACCACGTGGCGCCCGGGCGCTGGAAGGCACTCGCCGAGCTGTCCCCCACCGCCTTATCACCCACCTTGCCGCGCATGTAAGTGAACGTGGTCCTCTTGTCCTCCACAGCACCGCCGGAACGCTGGGCAGCGGCCTCGTTCGAGCGCGGGCGGGCATCAAACACGCGGAGCATCGCGTCAAAGAGAGTCGACTTGCCGACGCCCGAGTTACCAGTGAGAAGGGTGCCCTTGCGGTCCACGTGCATGGTGTGCGCCCCATGGAAAGTGCCCCAGTTGACCACTTGGACCAAGGCGAGCCGCATCTGGCCGGGGTTGGTGAGCTCGCCGAGCGGGAGCATGCTTGCGATCGTCACTTGCCTGCCTCCTCTGTTGCCGGGTCGCCTATCGCGGCGGTACCGGACACATGCTCTGCATGCTCGCTCGTACCTCGCTTAGACGCATGCTGCCGCATGTCCCCGGAATCGCCGCTCGTGCCGTTCCGGACTGCATCGGAGTCATCGATTTTCTCAGAAGGATGCTCGACGGCGGCGCTCACCTCAGGGGACCCATCGTCTTCAGCGTCGTCGTCCACGTCGTCACCGGTGGGAGTGGTTTGGTTGGAATCAGGGTCTAGGTCCAGGAGGGGCTCTGTTCCGGATTCGTCGGCTGCTACTGCTATCAGTGCCTCGATTTGGGCCGGGATGTCGCCGATGTTTTCGAATGGAAGAGCCAGGGGGAGGGCGTTGCTAATGGTGTAGCTGTCGTCCAGCGGGGTGGGGAGGATAAGTTGGCGAGCCAGGAGTTTGGTGATGGTTCGGGTGACCACGTCGGAGTCGCGCAGCGCATCTTGTTGGCCGGCGGGCGTGTAGTTGGCAACGAGGTCCGAGATCTCTTCGCGGGTGATCGTCGGGTCCGTCTGGGCCGTGACGTGGCGGTCCAGCAGGAGGCGCAGACGCAGCAGGACGATGGTCTCCACTCGGCTAAGGGCACGCTGCTGACGCAGGATGCTGGAGCGGGAGCCGGCGCCGATGACTTCAGGATCGACAGGTCGCAGAACTGCGATTTTGCGGTCGTGATCGAGTTGGAGGGTGAGGAACAGTTCGGAGAGCCGGCTGCGGAGGATCAGCTGGTTGTCCAGCAGGGTGGTCCATAGTTTCTCGTCGCGGCCGCCGTCGATGTATGGGCCCTTCAGCAACTTCACCAGCGCATGGCGCACTTTCATGGGGAGCACACCGGTGTCTCCAGGGAAGAGCGCCGCGCCGTCCACGAACGTGTCCCTCGGAGTGACCCGGAACGGGTCCGAGTGGCTGATTTCCGGTGCGGGCTCAGCAGACTGATCAGCGGCAGCCTCAACCGCCTCGACGCTGACGTCAGTCCCCTCGTCGGTGACCTCGTCCGCTTCGGTGACGTCCGTCGTCGTGATTTCCTCAGTCATCAGAATCCTTATTCAGCGAGACGACAGGCAGGTAAGCCGTGCGGATGCTGCCGTCGATTTGTTCGAAGTCGATGTGTTCCCACGCGGCCCTGTCGAAGGCCGCGCCCGTCTGCAGCGCCATGGACAGCAGCGTGCGCACGGTGTTGATGTGCCGTTCTTCGGCGGGCAGGTTTTCCCATGCGTCGCCCAATGTGGCTGCGCCGGCCATGGCTGCCCGAACGACAGCCGGCTTGGCCTTGCCGGTGCGCGCTGAACGCACCCGGTCCGAGTCGCTGAATGCGATGGGATCGGCCAGGCGTGGGGGTGTGGCAAATTCGTCGGGATCGAAGAGCTTAACCATGGCCAGCGACTCGAACCCGGCGTTGTACAGAACCGGCCCGCGCACCAGGCCGGAGCGGTCGCGTTCGTACGGCATCGATCGGATGGCTTGCTCGGCCTCGGCCAGCACCTTGCGCAGGCTGACGGACTGCCGGACATCGTCACTCTGGATGTACGTATTCAGGCTTTCGGAGAGCTTGCCGTAAATCCGCTGGATTTGGCTGTGCTGATAACGCAACTCGGCCACCAGGTTCTTCAGCGTTTCGCGGTCCTCATGCGAAAGGTCGTCCGCAAATTGCCGGCTCAGCACCTCACCGATCGCTGAACGGAACCGCAATTGCTGTTGCGGATCCTCCAGGAAGGCAGTGAACGATCGGAACGTACGTCCTTCGGGGCTTTGCCGCAGGCGCTTGTCGGCCTCCAAAACCTGAGCCATCGTGGCGCCCTTGCTCAGGGACTCCTCGATGATCTGGTTGCGGAGCTCGCCCACCAGTTCCTCGATGCGGTCACGCATTTTCTTGTAATCGGCAGGCAGGCTTGCCGCGAGGTCCAGGATGTTGCCTGCTGCTTCAACGGCTTCCTCATCATCCAAAAGGCCGTCGAACTCGCCCGAGCTGATGTCCTCCACCAGTTGCTGGCGCTCCTGGATTTCCTCCTCAAGGGCTTCCAACCGCGCGCTCTGATCTGGATTAGTCTCGTTGGCGAGCTTCTCCACATCACCCAGCAGCGTGCCGAGGCGCGAGCCATTCAGCGTGGAGCGCTCGCTTGCGAGGCTGTCCAGGAACGCAAGCACTCGGGCCGCGGGTTCGGTGACTTCGTAAACGATCTGACCTGATTGGTTGCGCCGCGTGAGGAACTGCTTCCGGGTCCATTCGTCGCCGAAAAGCTTGCCGTTCTGCTGGCCGCCCAACGCCGGGTCCTGCCGGCGGAGCTGCTCAAGGAAGGCGTCGACGTCGGCATGGAACTCTTCGAGCGGAAGCTGCGGCCGGGTGCGCGTGAAGGATGCTTGCAGCACCGCGATCACCCAAGGCGCCGACCGCGTCAGAGCCCACGCAGGGCCTTTGGTCAGCTGTTCGAGGTCGCGGAGCCTCGCGCTGATGGCGTCGGCGGGGGACATGGCTGAACGGGACAACTACTCTCCTTCAGCTGCTGCGAAACCTGGCTGGCAGCGAAAACTGCCCCGTACAAGGTTAACGCAGAGCGTCGCCGAACTGTCGGGCGGGCCTGAAGTGCCGTCGTCGGGCCCTTTCGAAGCACGCCGTCGCAACCATTTCGTAACCTACGGTCCGTTATGGTTTCGATCCCATATCAACGCGAGTACTGCGCGATTCTGCACTGGCAGGAAAGCATCCCCACCCCTATCGTCAGATCATCGACGCAGCCATGCTGCGCCGACCCACGCACCGTCGCTCCGGGGGGAACCATGGATTTCGATTTCACTGCGCTGGAAACAGGCACATACGTAGTTATTGGAACGCTGATGTTCGCCGCAATTTTGGTGGCTTTCATCGCAGCAGCAGCAATAGCAACAATCATTCTTATTGGAACCATGGGCATTGCTTGGTACGCCATTAAGGCGGTGCTGGGCGGCTTGGTTCATGGCATTAACTTTGCGTGGGACCGTCTGGTTCACCACGCTGGTCAAGTGGAAATTCCGGCCGAATTCCAGCCCCAGATTTCCCCTAGCACGGGTAGCTACTCGCGGGTAGCATTGAGGGACAGCTGAAGGGTTCCCACCCGAGGCGGACCCTGGCTCCATCCGGTACACCGGCTAGAGGAGTTACCCCATGACGTCCGCCACTGACAGCAGCCTCACTGCCGCAAGCGTCAATGCCACCGCAGAAGAAGCCCGCGCCGTCGCCGAAGCCGCCCGCGAAACTGAATGGAACCGGCCCAGCTTCGCCAAGGGCTTGTACTTGGGCAGCTTCGACCTCAGCCTCATCCACCCATGGCCACAAGCCAAACCCGAGGATGTGGAGCGGGGCGAAGAGTTCATGACCCGCTTGCTGGCGTTCGCCAAAACCATGTCCGGCCGCGTCATAGAGCGCGACGCCAAGATCCCGGACGAGTACCTCAGAGGGCTGGCAGACCTTGGCGCCTTCGGCATGAAAATCCCGCGCGAGTACGGCGGCCTTGGCCTGTCCTTGGTCTATTACGGCCGTGCGCTTGCCCTGCTGGGGTCGGTCCACCCGAGCCTCGGCGCCCTGATTTCCGCCCACCAATCCATCGGGGTCCCCGAGCCCGTGAAGGAATTTGGCTCGCCGGAGCAGAAGCAGGAATACCTGCCGCGCTGCGCCGCCGGCGCCATCACCGCTTTCCTCCTGACAGAGCCCGACGTCGGCAGCGACCCCGCGCGCATGGGCGCCACTGCCGTATTGTCCGACGACGGCGACTCTTACCTTTTGGACGGCGTGAAGCTTTGGACCACCAACGGTGTCATCGCTGAACTCGTAGTGGTTATGGCCCGGGTTCCCTCACATACCGATGCTGACGGGACCGAGCATAAGGGTGGCATCTCCGCGTTCGTTGTGGAGATGGACTCACCCGGCATCACCGTGGAGAACCGCAACACGTTCATGGGCCTCCGCGGAATTGAGAATGGCGTAACCCGCTTCCACCAGGTCCGGGTGCCCGCCGCCAACAGGCTCGGCCGGGAGGGTCAAGGACTCAAAATTGCGCTCACCACCCTGAACACTGGACGGCTCTCCATCCCTGGCCTGTGCGTTGCCTCCGGAAAGTGGAGCCTGAAGATCTCCCGTGAATGGTCCAACGCGAGGACCCAGTGGGGTCGGCCGGTGGGCAAACACGAGGCCGTGGGCAAGAAGATCGCATTCATCGCCGCCACCACTTTTGCGTTGGAGGCCGTGTTTGAACTGTCCGCCGAGATGGCCGACGCCGGGCTGAAGGACATCCGGATCGAGGCCGCCCTGGCCAAGCTGTGGTCCACGGAACTGAGCTGCCGAATCGCGGACGAACTGGTGCAGATCCGCGGCGGCCGGGGCTTCGAAACCGCCGACTCCCTGGAAGCCCGAGGCGAGCGTGCAGTGCCGGCCGAGCAACTGCTCCGCGACCTCCGCATCAACCGGATTTTCGAGGGCTCCAGCGAGATCATGAAACTGCTCATCGCCCGCGAGGCCGTGGACGCCCACCTGGCAGCTGCAGGCGACCTCGCCTCCGCGGATGCGAGCCTTCAGGACAAGGCGAGGGCCGCCGTCGGGGCCTCCGGTTTTTACGCTCGCTGGCTCCCGAAACTGGTGGCCGGCGCCGGCATGGATCCTCGGTCCTATGCGGAGTTCGGACGCCTGGGCAAGCAGCTGCGGTTTGTTGAAAGGTCGTCGCGGCGGCTCGCCCGGCAGACCTTCTACGGCATGGGCAGGTGGCAGGCAAAGCTGGAGCACAAACAGGCGTTCCTGGGCAGGATCGTGGACATCGGCGCTGAGCTCTTCGCCATGGCCGCGTGCTGTTCGCGGGCCGAAATGCTTCTCCGGACCCACCCCGAACAGGGCGCAGCGGCGTTCGAGCTGGCCGAGGCGTTTTGCGAGCAGGCCCGTGTGCGGGTGGACGAATATTTCGATCAACTGTGGAGGAATACTGACGACGGCGATCACGACCTTTCGCGCAAGGTCCTCGCCGGCGATTACGTCTGGTTGGAAGCCGGGGTCCTGGACCAGTCCGAAGGTACGGGCCCCTGGATCGGCGATGCCTCGCCGGGCGCGTCAACCAAGGAGAACCTGCACCGCAACTACCGGTAACCGCTAGCGAACGTCCCCGTCCACGTAGTACCAGCGCTTGCCCTCCCGGACGAAGCGGCTGTATTCGCGCTGGACGCCGCGTTCGCCGTCGAGCCTGTAATGCGCGGCGAATTCCACTGTGCCGGTCGTGTCCAAGGGACCGCCCTTCGAGGTGGAAACGATGTCCAGCCTGCGCCACTCCATGTCTGAAGCGAGGTCCATGGACGCTGGCCGAGTGGAAGCGTGCCAGGTGTGCAGGAGGTAGTCCGGATCCAGGACGACGAAGGCCGAATACCGGGAACGCATGAGTTGCTCGGCGGTTGGCGCGTCGGCGTCGCCTCGGTGGAAGCGTCCGCAGCAATCGTCGTACTGCTCCCCGGAGAGGCATGGGCAAGCGCCGTTGCGGAGTCGGGCTAAGTCAGGGGTCACAAGGTCCCAATCCAAGGCTAAAAATGAGAGCTGGGCAACATATTTTCCCACGCCATATAACAGCTTTGAAACAACCCCGCCAGAGTGTGGGGCGGGGCGTGATTCCGTCGGTGCTGGACCTTAGGCTATATAAGCAAGCTGGGTGGGCAATGGGCGCATCACAAAACGACGGCCAGGGGAGGCTAACGTGGAGGATCCGACAACACTCGCCATCAACCTGACGTATTTGGGCACACTGGGACTCGCAGTCCTGATGTTCCTGGGTCTCGGGTTGATCGTCATCATCACTCTGGTGGTCGCCGGAGTTGGGCGACTGCTATCGATCATCCTCTTGGCAATGGTTGGGATTTTCCCCAAGAAGGCCAACACTCCCATTGTTCACCTGCCCCAGCACCCCTCGCGCGTGCCTGACCCCGTGGCTGCGGACGCCGATGATTCCGCACCTTCCGCGGCTCCGGCGCCTGCTTTGGTTCCCGCCGCTGTTTCCGCGCCGGCGCCGACCGCTGTTTCCGCGCCTGGGGCTGCCGCGCCCGCCGAGCCGGCGCCCGGCCCGAGCGCAACCTCCTTGCAGGCGCCCGACGGCGACTCTTGGGTGCGTCTTCTGTGCTTAAGGAAGGCGCGTGGAAGGCCAAAGTAGACCCCCGCAATCTGCCGAAACCGGCGGAGGTCAAGTCAGTGGTCGAACATCAGACCGCGCACCATCCAATCGTTGTTGCAGCCGCCAAGGAACCACCTGTGCTCGCAAAGGATTGGGCGGACGCTGTGGCAAAAGCAGATGAACGGGCGGCCGCCCGCGCCAGAGCGCAACAGCCGCCCGCCGTTAAGGTGACGGTCCGCGACCTTGACGAGCCCACGCCGTCGTCCAACGGCAAAACTCCGGCCCCCAATCGCCCGGACTTCCCACCCAAGAAGCCGGAGAGCGGGCCCACGAACCCCGGCGAGGCCAGCAGCTCTACCTCGGGCAATGGAGCGAAGAAGAAGCCAGGCTCGAACACTTCCAAGAATGGAAAGTCTCCGAGCCCGATTCGAAAAGGTTCGCTCAGCGGCGCCAGCCGCAACTCCTAGGTGATACCTACGCTTCTGGCGAGGCCTACGCGGCCAACTGCCGGAACGCCGCGCCGTGGTAGATCAGGGGTTTGGACTCGGGGTTGATGATGGTCGCCTTGACCTCAAGCACAACGATCGCGTGATCACCGGCCGGCGTCTCGGAGACAATTTGGCATTCGAAGCCCAACACCGCGCCGTCGATCAACACTGCGCCCGAGTCGCTCACGCTGGTCTCCAGCCCGGCGAAACGGTCGCGCGTCTTGGAGGCCAGCTGGAGCGCTGCCGCCTGCTGCCCCTCGGCGAGCACCGATACACCCAGGCGCTGGGCTTGGCGAAGCTTCGGCCAGGTTGTGGAGGAGTTCTGGACGGCGAACATCACCAACGGCGGTTCCAGTGAAACGCCAACGGTAAAGGACGATGCCACCAATGCTTCAGGCGTAAAATCCACCATCGCGCTGAACGCGGCAACTCCGGATGGGAACTGCGCAAAAGCCGCCTTGATGGCTGCCGTTTCTTCCACTGTGGTCTGAGTCATTCTGCTGTCCCCTATCGTGCGTTGCCTGAGTTCCTTTCCCATAATTCACCTGGTCCCGGGAACGGCAATATTTGTTGATTCGAAAGACATTTGTGTTGCCGCGTGTCAAGAAATGTCGCGAAGTAAGGCCGCTTCCATTACCTCGCAAGACGAAAAACGAAGAACTTCTACCATTTGCGTTTATGCCTCCGGCGGCCGTGTGTAGCCTCGATTGAACATCCAGTCCATGGCCGTAGACGCCGGCTTGGACACCAGCACTGTCCCACCACAGGAAGCCGACATGAGCCTCAACGAGCTACGAACGCTTGGACGCACTGGCGCCCTGATCAGCCCCCTCACTCTGGGCACCTTGAACTTCGGCACCGGTGCCGCACCCACGGGTCCAGCGGAGAGCATCCGGATCATCAAGGCCGCCCTCGACGCCGGCATCACCAGCGTTGACACAGCTGACATCTACTCTCAGGGCGAGGCCGAGACTGTGGTTGGCCAGGCCATCCACAGCCGCCGCGACGACGTTTTCCTCGCCACCAAGTTCCATGGCCAGATGGGCTCCAACCCTGCGCACGCGGGAAACTCGCGCCGTTGGATTGTTCGGGCTGTGGAGGACAGCTTGCGGCGGCTGAACACGGACAGGATCGACCTTTACCAAGCGCACCGCCCGGACTACAACACTGACCTGTTGGAAACCATCACGGCCCTCAACGACCTCATTCGGCAGGGCAAGATCCTGTACTACGGCACGTCCGTGTTCAGCCCCGCCCAGCTTGTGGAGGCACAGTGGATCGCGAACACGAACCACCTGACCCCGCCTGTGGTGGACCAGGTTCCGTATTCGCTGCTGGTGCGCGCGAATGAACGGGACGTTTTCCCCATCACCCAGCAGTACGGCGTCGGCGTTTTGAGTTACGGACCGCTCGACGGCGGGTGGCTCGCGGGCGGTTATCGCGTTGGCGGGGGCCAGCCTGAAAGTTCGCGATCGGCTGCGGTTCCGGGCCGCTTCGACGTCAACGCGCCCTTTAACCAGGGCAAGTTGCACGCGGCAGATGCCCTGGCGCAGCTTGCGGCCCGCCACGGGCTGACCCTTATCCAGCTTGCCGTGGGCTTCGCCCTGAACCACCCGGCAGTGACCAGCGTGGTTATCGGGCCGCGAACCGAGGACCACCTCACTGACTATTTGAAGGCCGCAGATGTGGTGCTGAGCGAGGCGGTCCTCGACGAAATCGATGACATTGTTGCACCGGCGGTGAACTTCCTTGAGCGCGACGCCGGCACCGTTGCACCCCATCTTGAGTACCCGGAACTACGACGCCGGTAGTCCCCTTCCGTTGTGAGGCCTGCTTTGCGCGCTCTGTGCTCACGTTGGCGCGCAAAGCAGGCCTCACAACGAACTATTGACGCGGGTCCGGCCGCGGCGTGATCCTTGACCTAAGTGCTGCGGCACTCCGCAGCGTTAGCTTCCAGTAGAACGCCGCCGTCCCATGTCCAAGCACCATGTCAAACAAAGAGCAGCGAAGACCGCCGCCCCCGGGCAGCCGACCACAGGTCCCCTGACCCACGAGGAGCTGCAACTTTCCGGGCGAAACCACTCGATGCCACTCGAAGCCCTGCACGACGACATCACGCCGGCCGGCCTTCACTACCTGCTGATCCACTTTGATATCCCGCACGTTTCCGCGGAGACATGGCGATTACGGCTGGGTGGCGCCGTAAATCAGAGCCTTGAGTTGAGTCTTGAGGACATCAAAGCCCGGCCAGCCGTCACTATGCCCGTCACTCTTGAATGCGCAGGCAACGGTCGGTCGCTTCTCCAGCCCCGTCCCGTCAGCCAACCGTGGGTTCTCGGCGCTGTGGGCACGGCGGAGTGGACCGGAACCCCGTTGGCACCCTTGCTGGAGGAAGCCGGTTTGGCGAGTGACGCCGTCGAGCTTGTTTTTACCGGCGCGGACAACGGCATCCAAGGGGGCGTCGAAGAGCCTTATGCGCGCAGCCTCTCGATTGCAGAGGCGACGCACCCGGAAGTCATGCTCGTCTACGCCATGAACGGCAACCCGTTGCCTATCCAGCACGGGTTCCCCTTGCGGCTGCTGGTGCCGGGTTGGTACGGCATGGCGAGTGTGAAGTGGTTGACGTCGATCGAGGCCGTGAAGTCTCGGTTCATGGGTTTCCAGCAGGCCGTCGCCTACCACTATCTTCAAGGTGCTGACGGGCCAGGCATACCCGTGAGCCATATTCGCGTCCGCTCCCTCATGATTCCGCCGGGAATCCCGGACTTCTACACTCGACGACGCGTGGTGGATGCCGGTCCGGTGATGCTGCACGGGCGCGCGTGGTCGGGGCACGGCGAGGTGGAGCGAGTGGAGGTGGGGATCGACGGCGAGTGGATGCCGGCGCACCTCGAACCGGCGCTGGGCGACTTTGCCTGGCGCTCATGGTCCATGGTGTGGGTCGCGAGCCCGGGCGAGCACGTGCTGCGGTGTCGGGCGATGGATACGTCGGGTGCGCTGCAGCCCACAGACCAGGTGTGGAACTACCAAGGCATCGGGAATAACATGGCACAGGTGGTTGAGGTGACGGTTCGATAGTCTCTCGGGCGCGGCATTCGCCTCGGCTCGCCGAGACCGCTGCAACCCTGCATGATCGCCGGAGCTTTCCGGCGGTTTCGGTGGCTTCCCCGAGGTTTCGGTGGCTCTCCCGCGATCTCGCAAGCCCAAGGCCTCCCGGTTAGACTCGTTTCAATCATGAGTATCCCGTCATCCTCCCCAGCGAACGTCCGCGTCGACGCTTGGTTGTGGGCGATCCGTGCCTACAAGACCCGCTCGGCCGCCACCGCCGCCTGCCGTGCCGGGCACATCCGGATCAACGGAAACCCGGTCAAGGCGTCGCAAAGCGTGATCATCGGCGACACCATACGGGTCCGCGAATCCGGCTGGGAACGAATACTCGAAGTCCGGCGACTCATCGCGAAGCGTGTAGGGGCCGAAGCCGCCTCCCATTGCTTCACCGACCACACTCCCCCGCGCCCCGTCGCCCCCAAACTCGGCCTCCCCCAGCGCGACCGCGGCGCCGGCCGCCCCACCAAGAAGGACCGCCGGGATATGGAGAAGCTGCGGGGGTAGGTGGATTTACGACGGGCCGCAACTAACACTTATCCACAGGCCGCCTTTTCTGACATGAATGGTTCTTCTTCCTCGGCCTAGACTGACCGGCACACCGCCAAACAGCTGCTGGGGAGCCTGTCATGCCACGCCTTTCGTTTGCTTCTTTTTCTTCCGTTCACGCCCGAACGGCCGTTTTGGCTCTGACCGCTGCGCTGCTTCTGAGTGGTTGTCAGGGCGGCTCCACACCCAGCGGCCCACCTTCGGAGACGAGTTCGACGACGGCGTCGCCCACCTCAAGCGTTTTGGTTCCCTCTGCTTCGGCTACTCCGGTTGCCTCCGCTGTGTACAAGCCCGCTGATGCAACGGGGAAGGCGCAGAACGTGCCCGTTCCTGTGATGCCCGAGCTGGCGAAGGAGAACTCGAAGGCAGGGCTGGAAGCGTTTATTGGGTATTGGTATGCGACTTACTCGTATGCCACTGAGACAGGTGACCTTGGGCCATGGAGCCTTGCGACAGATACAACGACGGTCTCTGGTACCGCATACAAGAAGGCCATCGAGCTCAACTACATCAAAGGGCGCTGGGTGGTCGGCGGACGAATCACCACTCCAGTCATCGAAGTACTCTGGAAAGACGGACTGGACCCACAGTCCGCCAAGGTGCAGGTCCTCCAAGAGCAAATACAGTACTTTGATGCTGATGGGAGCTCCGGGCAGGAAACGACTCCCGCCTTTAACACTGCCGAAGCCGTCAAGGTCACCTACCGGAGCGGCCTGTGGAAGGTCATCGACAACGGATTGATCGTGGGTTAGCGGTGCGAGCGCGTCGACTTAGCCTCATCGTTTTCCTCGCCCTATCAGCGCTCGCTCCTCTCGGCACGGCCCCGTCAATTGCGGACGACGAGCCCCGGGTTAGCGTGGGAAAGCGCGATACCGGGATTGCTATTGGCGCCCGTTTCACCATAGATCCGGTTACGGGTGTGCTTACGTCGAGGCTGGAAGGTCCTTCAGGTCCGGCCGCAGTTGATCCCAATCAGTACATGGCCGACACCCACTGCCGTGCCGACGGACCCGACACCAAAGACCCGGGCTGCGACGCCCTCGAATGCCCTGCCACCACACCGGCAGGCGAACAAGGCACCCCCGTGATCTGGAAGGAGGCACCAAAGGCGATCACCAACCCCGGTTGGACAGACTGGATCCCGGTCAGCGGACCCACCTGCCTTTACGATCCCGAACCGGAGAACGTCCTCGCTAACATCGCCGCGCGGATCCTGAACGACTTCCGCCAACTCCCCGTGAACCCGGGAAACCTCGAAGCCCAGCCATTCCCCCACACCCTCAAAGGCGGACCAACCAACTTCTACGCCACCGCCGGCGAACAAGCCTTCGACGTCACCATCCTCGGACAAGCCGTCCACCTGACAGCCACACCCGCCAACTACACCTACACCTTCGGAGACGGCACAACCCTCGGCCCCACATCCGCCGCCGGTTACTCCATCCCCGAACCCGAATGGCTCAGCAACGAGACGCGCACCAGCCACATCTACACAGACACCGGCAACTACCAAGCAAGCCTCACAACAAGCTTCACCGGCACCTACTCCGTCAACAACGGACCACCCCTACCCATCAACGGAACCCTGGACATCACCTCGCCCGCCAAAACCATCCAAGTCTGGAAAACAGAAAAAGCACTCGTCGCCGACACCTGCCAGGAAAACCCCAACTCCTGGGGCTGCCCCGGTGCCGAGAGTAGATAATCCGCGAGGTCGAAGTGGGGGTTAGGAGAACCAGGTGCCTGGAGGGCCCATGAACAGCAGGAAGCTAAACACTGCGCCCACCGCAACCAGGGTGACAACTACGGCAAGAATCGGATTCCGCAGGACCCAAGCCTGGGCTTTCTCGAAGCCCCCTTGAGGCTTCTCTCCCCCGGCAGCCAAGCGCCAGTCACCGGCGAGGAGGCCGCGACGGTCCAGCGACTTCTCCATGGGGATAGTGGCATAGGGGATTACTGCTGTAGCGATAGCAAGCAGGCCCGTTCGGGTAGACCACTTCTGGTTGATCCACGTGAACGCGGCCGTCGCGGCGTAGCAAAGGAACACGAACCCGTGGATGCCTCCGGCGATGCTCACACCAACGTCTGTGGTGCGCGTGACGTACTTAAGGAACAGCCCGATCAACAACAGCGTCCACGTCACGGCCTCGGCAAAAGCAACGGTACGGAACAAGGTGCGGGGCTGCATGGAAGTCCTCAGGTAGAAAACGGGAGTCACACCTATTTTACCGGCTGTAGAACTTCCACGGCGTCGCCATTGCAGAACACGTCATCCCGGAGAAGGGAGTGCCTCCCGGTTCCGAATCCGCGAGTCGCCGAACTCAATGGCCACGGGAGCAATCTCCACGGCTGGCTCATGCCTGGTGCGGGCCTTGCCGATTGCAATGTGAGGCACCCACCGCGGCGACCTGTAGCCCAAAGCCGGCGAACTCAGTATGAAGTCGTCGATGTTGTCGAGGCCAAGCTCGTCGAAAAGAACGTGAAGCCCCTGAACCAATAGGGCCTGGTAGTCGTGAACCTCCTGAGGCACGTCCACTTCGAGTCCCATGAGGCGCCCACCGCCCAGTGGGATAAGTTTGTCCGACTTCCCCAAAAAGCCTTGCAAGACCGGCAGCTCCGTCAACCAACTGGCGGTCTCAGGAAGCACCTTCTCTGGCGGCGACAACCCTTTGGTCCATGCAACGATGTCCCTGCCGAGGTCGTCCAAAATGCCGACATGCAGAAGGGTCATGTGGAGTCCCTGCGGTTTGCGGAGGGAATCGACGAACCGGTTCAATCCTTCGTAGTCCGATGTCCCTGCCCCGACGCGGAGGACCGGCACCTCCACCGTGATCCGAGGTCCATGCGATGTGTTTCCAGCGGGGACGAGGGCCGTCATGGATGACATTATGCGCCGGAATCCAGGCGAACGGCAGGCTGACGACGGAAGCCGAGTACCGGCGTCGTACATGGCCCCCTACTTCCTGGTGCGGGCCTGCACCAGGTTCGCAAACGGAAGCCTCCCGAAAGCGGCAACGAAATCTGCGTGGTAGGCAGCCTCGGCTGCATTTACGTCGGAAGCGGGGAGCTCTTTCCAAGCGATAATCAAATCCAAAGCGTCGCGCAGCTGCCAGATGAGCCGGGCGTCCCAAACGACGGTTGGCCGGCCGCGGCCGTAGTCCATGAATTCCTGGATCTGCTTACGGAGTCCTCGGTTGCCTTGGCTACCAGCCCCGGCCTTGCCGATGTACACCACGGAAGCATCCGGAATCCATTCGGGCTCCAAAGCTTCGCGCTTGAGCGAGGGGTCCTTCTTCTTGAACGTGCCGGCAGTGCTCTTGGTGAGGAATGCGGGCTCGAAATCCGCGGGGTGGAGGATCGCGAAGATGCCGGGTCCTTGGGGAATCCTCATGGGATCGAGTTCATCGAGCGGTCGGAATCCGGTGAATCCGTCTTCGGTGAGGGACTTTTTGGTGAAGAGCATGGTCCATTGTGCGGGATCGTGCAGGGCTAGGCCGTAACACGCCAAAACCTGAAGCAAACCTTTCAGCGTTGACACGCACTTGTGACCCGTGCCATATTCAAAATGTGAACCTGTCAGACAGCCGGACAGCCGGACAGCAAGGACCCCAGAGTGGGCATACGCCCATCTCACGCATCTCCGCAGCCGAGGCGGTCTTTGCGGCACTCCGGCGCGCCATCGAGGGTGGCCAGTTCGATATCGGCACCAAGCTGAGCTCCGAGGCAACGCTGGCAGGCCAGTACGGCGTGAGCCGCTCAGTGATCCGGGAAGCGCTGAGGTCCTGCAACACCTTGGGACTCACGGTGACCAAGACCGGCAAGGGCACATTCATCGTGGCCAACAAGGTTGCTAACGACCTTACCTTGGGTCAGTACAGTGCGCGCGATCTTAACGAGGCCCGCCCGCACATCGAGATCCCGGCGGCTGGCCTCGCTGCCCAAAGAAGGACAGAGGAAGAGCTGGAGCACCTCAAGGACATCGTCCAGGAAATGCTCACCGAGAACGATCCCGAAGCCTGGGTGAACCTGGACGCCAGCTTCCACTCGGCCGTGGCCCGCGCCAGCGGAAACCGGGTGTTCGCCAGCGTCGTCTCCGATATCCGTGAAGCCCTGGCCCACCAGTCCGAAACCCTGAACCTCGTCGCAGACCGGCAACACCGCTCGGACGAGGAACACGTCGCCGTGCTCAACGCAATCGAAGCCGGCGACCCGGAAGCCGCAAGCAAAGCAATGGCCGCTCACCTGCAGGCCGTTAGCGTGGCACTGGACACGATCCTCAACAAATGACACACCCAAAGGACACCATGCCCGCCCCCGAAGCACCGGCCCACCAGGCAACGGCGCAGCACATCAAAACGCCCCACCACGTCCCGCTCGTAGAGGTAACCCGCGACGGCCTGGTCGAAAGCATCCATTACGGCTCGCTGATCGCCCTCCACAAAAATGGCAGCACGGCCGTAGAAGCGGGCGAGCCGGACGCCCCCATGTACCCGCGCTCAAGCCTGAAGCCGCTGCAGGCTGTTGCGCTGCTCAAAGCCGGGCTGGATATCCCCCAAGATCTCCTCGCACTGACCTCTGCCAGCCACTCCGGCGCGCAGATGCACCGCGACGGCGCCGCCGAGATCCTGAAGCTGCATGGCCTCACCGAAGCGGCCCTGGGTAACAGCACGGACCTCCCTTACGGCGTCGCTGAACGTGAAGAGTGGCTCCGCCAAGGCAACGGCCCCACCCAAATTGCTCAGAACTGCTCCGGCAAGCACGCTTCCATGACCGCAGTTTGCGTCATCAACGGCTGGCCTGTGGAGGGGTACTTGCATCCTGAGCACCCGCTGCAGGTCCTGGTCCGCGACACCATCACGGAACTGACCGGTGAGGAAGCTGCAGCAGTCAGCACCGACGGCTGCGGCACCCCGCTGTTCGCCCACTCGCTTCACGGTATGGCGCGCGCTTATGGCCGCATCGCCGCTGCCGAAGAAAGCACCGACGAGGGCAAGGTTGCCCACGCCATGCGCCGCTACCCGCAGATGGTGGCCGGCGAAGGCCGCGACGTCACCGCGCTCATGCGGGCGGTCCCGGGACTCCTCGCGAAGGACGGCTTTGAGGGACTCCAGCTTGTCGGCCTCCCGAACGGCACCGGCGTGGCGGTGAAGATTTCCGACGGCGGTGATCGCGCCCGCATGCCCGTCACCGTTGAGGTTCTCCGCCGGTTGGGTGTCGACGGCGGCAGCTTGGACACGCTTCAGAGCCCACCCGTGCTGGGCGGCGGCCTTCCGGTCGGAGAGCTCCGCGCAGCCCAAATTTTCAGCAACTAAACCAAGGACAGCTATGACCACCGTCGATCAGGCGATCCCCCTCCGTTCCGAACACGACCTTTTGGGCGACCGCGATGTACCCGCGGATGCCTACTGGGGCGTCCACACCCTCCGCGCCATGGAGAACTTCCCCATCACCGGGCAGCCGCTCTCCACCAACAAGCACCTCGTCAGGGGTCTGGCCGCTGTGAAGCAGGCTGCGGCCCGCACCAACCACGAGCTTGGCCTGCTGGATGCCGAAAAGGCGGATGCCATTGTGCAGGCTTGCCAGGACATCATGGACGGCATGCTCCACGAGCAGTTCATGGTGGACGTGATCCAGGGCGGCGCCGGCACCAGTTCCAACATGAACGCCAACGAGGTCATTGCCAACCGTGCGCTGGAGATCCTGGGCCACCCCAAGGGCGACTACTCCAAGCTGCACCCGAATGACCACGTGAACCTGAGCCAGTCCACCAACGACGTCTACCCGACGGCGGTGAACCTCGCCACGATCTTCTCCGTGAAGGAACTACTGGAAGCCCTCGAAGAACTCGAGCTGGCCTTTGCTGAGAAGGGCCGGGAGTTCCGGACCGTGGTGAAGATGGGACGCACGCAGCTGCAGGACGCCGTTCCCATGACCCTCGGCCAGGAGTTTGGCGGTTACGCCGTGACCATCGGCGAGGACCGGGCCCGCCTGGATGAGTCCCACATGCTGATCCACGAAATCAATCTTGGTGCCACGGCTATTGGCACCGGCTTGAACGCCCCCGCCGGCTACGCCGAAGCTGCCTGCCGCCACCTGGCCGAAATCACCGGACTTCCCCTCCTCACTGCCGCTGACCTCATCGAGGCAACGCAGGATGTGGGCGCGTTTGTTCACCTGTCCGGGGTGCTGAAGCGCGTGGCAGTGAAACTCTCCAAGATTTGTAACGACCTCCGCCTGCTGTCCTCCGGACCGCGTGCGGGTTTGGGCGAGATCAACCTTCCGGCCGTGCAGTCCGGTTCGTCGATCATGCCCGGCAAGATCAATCCGGTGATCCCGGAAGTGGTCAGCCAGGTGGCTTACGAAGTCATCGGCAACGATGTCACCGTCACCATGGCCGCGGAGGCCGGCCAGCTTCAGCTGAACGCCTTCGAACCGATCATTGTGCACAGCCTACACAAGAGCATCTCCCACCTGGAAGCAGCGTGCCGCACCCTTACGGCGCGCTGCGTCCGGGGCATCACTGCAAACACCGAACGGCTACGGCTTACCGTGGAGCAGTCGATCGGTCTCGTCACGGCATTGAACCCCCATATCGGTTACGCCTCCGCCACCGCCATCGCCCAGGAAGCGCTGGCAACGGGCAAGGGCGTAGCGGAACTCGTGTTGGAGCACGGTCTCCTGACCGCCGCCCAGCTTGAGGAACTGCTTAGCCCCGAACGTCTGGCAAATCTCAGCAAATAGGCCGAAACTGGCCTGAAAACGCGCCACCCAGTCGTCCCGCCCATGAGGCACACCCACACGAGGCTTTGTCCTGCGTGCCCGGATCCCCGACCGGACGCGCCCAGGACACCCCCAACAGGACACCCCTAAGGATTCCAATGACCAATCCCATCACGGACCACACGGTCCCGGCCCAAGCGCACGCCAGCGAGAAAGCCCTCCACAAGGAGGACTCCGGCTACCACAAGGACCTCAAGCCCCGCCAGATCCAGATGATCGCGATCGGCGGCGCAATCGGCACCGGACTGTTCCTGGGCGCCGGCGGCCGACTCAACGCAGCCGGCCCCTCCCTCGTAATCGCCTACGCAATCTGTGGCTTCTTCGCTTTCCTGATCCTCCGCGCACTCGGCGAACTGGTTCTGCACCGCCCGTCGTCAGGATCCTTCGTTTCCTACGCCCGTGAGTTCTACGGCGAAAAGGCAGCCTTCGTTTCGGGCTGGTTCTACTGGATCAACTGGGCCACCACCACCATCGTGGACATCACCGCAGCGGCGCTCTACATGGAGTTCTTCGGCAAATACGTCGCCTGGATAGGTGCCGTTCCGCAGTGGGCGTGGGCGCTCATTGCGCTGGTTGTAGTGCTCTGCCTCAACCTGGTCTCCGTGAAGGTCTTCGGTGAAATGGAGTTCTGGTTCGCGCTGATCAAGGTGGCAGCACTGGTGGCCTTCCTCCTGGTGGGCACCTACTTCGTCATCTTCGGCACCCCGGTGGAGGGCCAGGAAGTCGGCTTCAGCCTCATCGCAGACAACGGCGGGGTCTTCCCCAACGGCGTCCTTCCAATGATCATCCTCATGCAGGGCGTGCTCTTCGCTTACGCATCGATTGAACTCATCGGCACGGCAGCCGGCGAAACTGCCAACCCGGAGAAGATCATGCCCAAGGCCATCAACTCCGTGGTCATCCGCATCGCCCTCTTCTACGTTGGCTCCGTGATTCTGCTGGCTCTCCTGTTGCCGTACACCTCATACGAGAAGGGCGTGAGCCCGTTCGTGACGTTCTTCGGTTCCATCGGTGTGGAGGGCGTGGACGTCATCATGAACCTTGTGGTGCTCACCGCAGCACTGTCTTCACTGAACGCCGGACTCTACTCCACAGGCCGCATCCTCCGCTCCATGTCGGTGGCCGGCTCTGCCCCGAAGTTCGCCCAGCGCATGAACAAGGCAGGCGTCCCTTACGGTGGCATCGCCATCACCGCCGGCGTTTCCCTCCTGGGTGTTCCGCTGAACTACCTTGTTCCGGCAGACGCTTTCGAGATCGTCCTGAACGTCGCTTCCGTGGGCATCATCGTCACCTGGGCCACCATCGTCCTGTGCCAGATGCAGCTCAAACGCTGGGCCGACAAGGGGTGGCTGAAGCGGCCGTCCTTCCGGATGTTTGGCGCCCCCTACACAGGTTGGTTGTCCTTGATCTTCTTGGCGGCCGTGCTGATCATGGTGTTCATCGAGTCCCCGTTGACCATGCTGGTCACCGCGATTGCCTGCGGACTCATGGTCTGGGGCTGGTTCCTGTGCCGCAAGCAAATTCATGAGCTTGCTGCCACCCGCGACGGCTACACCGGCAGCGCGCCCGTGATTGCCAACCGCCCGCTGCCCGGCGGCGACAAGTAAGCAACAAGTAACAACCGCTAACTCACGACGGCGGCACCCGGGTTCCGTAACAATCGGAACCCGGGTGCCGCCGTCGTCGGTTAACGCCCCCAACTGAGTCGCAGCTGAGCGCGTTTAGAGGGCTCAAAACGCGCTCAACTGCGACTCAGTTGGGTCAGGACGCGCCGAAAACAGACATCCGATCATTCGTGGCTACTATTGGTCCATGGCTGTCACAGACGAGGCGATCGGCAAGATCAAAGACATGCTGATCCGCGGCGAACTTAAGGCCGGCGATCGACTTCCGCCGGAGAAGGAACTGAGCGAACGGCTCGGTCTTTCAAGGAGTTCGTTGCGTGAGGCCGTGAAAGCCCTCGAGCTGATCCGCGTGCTGGACGTCCGCCGCGGCGATGGCACCTACGTGACCAGCCTCGATGCCAAGCTGCTCAACGAAGCCGTGGCCTTTGTGGTGGACCTGCATCAGGACCGATCCATCTTGGAACTCTTTGAGGTCCGACGAATCCTGGAGCCCGCAACTGCACACTTGGCAACGAGCAAGATCACGCCGGACGAGCTCTTGGCCCTTCGCGCCACCATGGACGGCATCGACGAGAACACAGACGTCGAGGAGCTCGTGGCCCATGATTTGGAATTCCACAGCATCATTACCGGAGCCGCCGGAAACGACTACCTCGGCAGCCTACTGGAAGCCCTGTCCAGCAGCACCGTGCGGGCGCGCATCTGGCGGGGCCTGACGCAGGAAAAGGCCGTGGCCCACACCCTGGCTGAACACCGCGCCATCGCTGACGCACTTGAACGAGGCGACGCCGAACTGGTGCGGGCCCTCGTCACCGTGCATATCAGCGGCGTGGAGAACTGGCTGCGACAGGCGCTCTAACCCTCGGCTATAGGGGTAACCGTCAAGCCGTACGTCCGGATGACCGTCTCCTCAAGCACCAGATCCTGCTCGGCCGGACTCAGCGTGGACACCAGTTCCAGCAGGACATCCAGAGTCCGGCCATAGGGTGCACCCAACGTACTCACCGGCCAGTCGCAGCCGATCATTAAACGCTCGGGCCCGAAAGCCTCCAGCGCTGATTCGAACAGCGGCCGCAGCGCATCCGCGGTGTACTCCACACCCGGCAAATGAAGTCCGGAGAGCTTCGCTACGGTGTTGGGCTCGCGCCCGAGAGCCTGGAAGTCGGCACGCCAAGAGTCCATAAGCTCAGGATCAGCCAGTGGCGGCTTACCCAAGTGATCCAGCACAACGGTCAATTCCGGCATCTCGCGGGCCAGTCGAACCGCAGGACCCAGATGCCGCGGGAACGCATCCGGGATGTCCAAGGTGAGCCCGCGCCGCGCCACCAACGCAAGTGACTCCCGAACCGCGGAAAGGTCCAAGAAGTCATCTCGAGGATCGTCGTGCACAAGATGCCGTACGCCCTTGAAAGCGGGGTGGGCTGTGAATCGGTGCAACTGCTCGGCAGCTTCAGAAGGCGCATCCAACCTGATCCAGCCCACCACTCCGAGCACCCAAGGATTCCGCGCGGCAACGGCCAACATGCTCTCGGTATCAGCAACGGTGTCGTCGGCCTGCACGAGAACAGCTCCCCTGACCCCGGCGGCATCCAACGTCTCGCGCGCCTCGTCCTCGCCGAAGCTGCGGAAGAGCGCACCGTGCTGCGGTCCGAGCCACGAATAGTGGCGCACACCGCCGGTGACGAAGGTGTCCAGGGTCCACAGGTGCAGGTGCGAATCAATCACGCCCGGCTGCCTCCAACGCCTTCCACAGCTCTTCCGGCACAGGCGACTCCATGCGGACCGCGTTCGTGGCCACCTGTTCAGGAGAAGTCGCCCCGGCTGTCACGTTCACCACGGCAGGATGCCGCAACGGGAACTGGAGTGCCGCCGTCGGAAGTTCCACGCCGAAGTCTCGGCAGACGGCCGCGAGCGCACGCGCCCGCTCCACCACGTCCGGCGGTGCTTGACCGTAGTTGTAATGGGCGTCTTCCGGGACCTCGGGCCGCGCCAGGAGCCCCGAGTTGTAGGCGCCCACACTTACGACGCCGGTGCGGCGCTCCACACAGCGGTCAAGCAGCGGGACGCTGGGCTGCTCAAGCAGGGTGTAACGGCCGGCGAGCATTACGAGGTCCAAGTCGGCGGCTTCGACACATTCCAATGCAGCCTCGGCCGAATTGATGCCCACACCAATCGCTCGGACAACTCCCTCGGAGCGCAGCTTCTCCAGGGCAGGAAGACCCTGGGAGATTCCGGCGGGGAGATCGTGGACGTCGGGATCGTGGAGGTAGGCGATGTCCAGCTGGTCCAAGCCCAGCCGCTCCAGGGAGTCCTCGATGCTGCGACGGATGCCCTTCTCGGAGAAGTCCCACACACGCCGTGTAGTGGCTGGGACGTCAAAGCCTTCAGGGTCCTGGCCACCCCCGGCGTTGGGTTCCAGTAGCCGTCCCACCTTGCTGGAGATGACGAATTCGTTCCGGGGCTTATCACGGAGGACGGCGCCCAACCTCTGCTCGGACAGGCCCAGGCCGTAATGGGGCGCGGTGTCGAAGTAACGGATGCCGGCATCCCAGGCAGCCAGGACAGTTGCGAGCGCCTCCCCGTCGGGGATTGCCCGGTAGAGATTTCCGATGCCCGCTCCGCCGAAGCCGAGCTTGCCGAGACCAAGTGAGTTCATGGCAGCTCCCATACCTTCTGGATACCCGCATCCTCCCCTGAGTAATCGTCCTGGACCTCCAAAAGTTCAGCCATCCTGGCCTGCCACGGCACGTTGGCCGGATGGTCGGCGAGCGCATGCCGCATGGCTTGGTAGTCGTCGACGTCCACTACGTGGAAGAGATCGAGTCCACTGCGCCAGATCCGCCAGTTCCGTACGCCTGCGCCCTTGAGCGTTGCCACCAGCTCAGGGGGAATGTGGGCGTGCGCGTCGGCGTACTCCTCCTCGGCACCTGGTTTCAGCCTTGTGTGCAGGGCGATGCTCTCAACCATTCACGGCCTCGGGCTTCAGGAACAGTTCCAGCACCGGGACGGCAACGTCCGGTCGTTGGACAGGCAGCTTGATGGTCAGGGTTCCGGGCGGTTGGCCTCCGGGGATGGTGTTGAAAGCCTGCTGGTCCGGATCGACTTCCTTGAGGAACACCTCGGACGCATCGTTAAGCAGCTGGGCGTACTCTACTTTCCCTGCCAGCCCGGGCAAGTGGATGTACTCGAAGGGCCAGGCGAACAGGTGGACATACAGGCGATCACCGCACTGGGTGTAGCGGGCATCCGGTGGCGCGGGCAACTGTGCCGGACCTGCTCCGTAGACGGAGCGGAAGTGCAGTTTCATCCACTGCCCGATGCCCTCCAGTGAGGCCAGGGCGCGCGGATCGATGCTGCCACGGCCGGTGGGACCGACGTTCAGCAGCAGGTTGCCGCCATTGGATACCCCGTCCACCAGCATGCGGATGAGCAGATCCACCGATTTGTAGTTGAGGTTGTCCCTGTCGTACCCCCAACTCCCGTTGAGGGTCTGGCAGGCCTCCCAGGTGACCGGTTCGCCGTCGAGCATCATGGGCTCGGTGGGCTGGTATTGCTCAGGTGTGGCCACGTCGCCCGGGATGCCCAGGCGGTCGTTGACCACTATCCCGGGCTGGAGCTCCCGCACCATGGCGAGCAACGCTTCGGAATCCCAGTCGTCGCGGCCTTTGCCGCCCCAGAATTCCGTGATGTTGGTTCCTGCGTAGGAGAAGTCGAAGAACAGGTAGTCGATGGTGCCGTAGTTGCTCAGGAGTTCACGCACCTGACCATGAAGGTACTCGCGGTAGCGGGCCATGTCGCGTCCGGCGTTCAAGCTTTCGACGTCGCTCGCGTTGCGTTGCGGGTGTACCCCGTCGATGGTGAAGTCGGGGTGGTGCCAGTCGATGAGCGAGTGGTAGAAGCCGACCTTCAGCCCCTCGGCCCGGAGTGCTTCCACGTATGGCGTGATCAGGTCCCGGCCGGCAGGCGTGTTGGTGGATTTGTAGTCCGTCAGGGCTGAATCCCACAGGCAGAAGCCGTCATGATGCTTGGTAGTGAGAACCACATACTTCATACCGGCGTCCCGGGCGGCGCGGGCCCATTCCCGGGGATCGTAGAGATCGGGGTCGAAGCGTTGGAAGTACTTGGAGTACTCCTCCACAGTGGTTTCCTCAATGTTCATCACCCACTCGTGCCGGGCGGGCAGGGCGTAGATGCCCCAGTGCACGAACATCCCAAAGCGTGCCTCTTCGAACCAAGGTGCGTGCTGGATCAACGCGATTCCTTCCATGCCGGGCCGTTCGGAAAGCTGTACGCGGCCAGTGTTTCACGGAGCATTTCGTTTCCTGCGCCCGGCGCAGCAGGCGGCCAGTACGCGCCGTCGTGGACGTCGACGGGAGTGATGAAGTGTTCATGGAGGTGGTCCACAAACTCGATGGTCCTGTCCTCCTTGGTCCCGGACACGGCTATGAAGTCGAACATGGACAGGTGCTGCACGGCCTCGCACAGGCCAACACCACCGGCATGCGGACAAACCCTCACGCCGAACTTGGCAGCGAGCAGGAGGATGGCGATGTTCTCATTCACTCCCGCTACCCGGGCGGCATCGATCTGCAGGACCTGGAGTGCGCCGGCCTGGAGCATCTGTTTGAACACCACCCGGTTCTGGACGTGCTCGCCGGTGGCTACAGGGATCGGTGCCACTCCCCGGGCGATTGCCGCATGACCCAGGATGTCGTCCGGACTGGTGGGCTCTTCGATCCAGGCGATGCCATACGGAGCGAGGTGGGCCATCCAGTCGATGGCTTGCTGGACGTCCCAGCGCTGATTGGCATCCACTGCGATCTTGATGTCGGGGCCAACGGCAGAGCGCGCAGTGCGCACGCGGCGGATGTCGTCTTCCAAGGAGGCGCCCACCTTCAACTTGATCTGGGCAAATCCGTCAGCCACGGCTTCCTTGGCCAGACGGGTCAGTTTCTCGTCGCTGTAACCCAGCCAGCCCGGCGTCGTGGTGTACGCGGGGTAACCCTCGGCGCGAAGTGCCGCTTTGCGCGCTTCCCTGCCGGGTTCAGCGGCACGAAGGATGTTCAGCGCTTCGTCCGGAGTGAGCGCGTCGGTGAGGTAGCGGAAGTCCACCAGTGCCACGAGCTCTTCCGGGGTCATGTCCGCGAGCAATTCCCACAAGGGCAATCCAGCGCGCTTGGCCTTGAGGTCCCAGAGCGCATTGACCACGGCGCCGATGGCCATGTGCATGACGCCCTTCTCCGGCCCGAGCCAGCGGAGCTGGGAGTCGTGGGCCAGCAGCTTCCAAGTGGCGCCCATGTCTGCGAGCAGGTCCTCAACCCTGCGTCCGACGATATGCCCGCGGAGGGCCTCAATCGCCGCCGTTTCCACCTCGTTTCCCCGCCCGATGGTAAACACGAAGCCGTGGCCCTCATGCCCGTCACCGGCATCCGTGCGGATGATCAGGTACGCGGCAGAATAGTCCGGATCCGGATTCATAGCGTCGGAACCGTCCAGTTCCAAGGATGTGGGGAAACGGATATCGAACGTATCCATTGCAGTGATGATGCTCATGCGTCTCCTGAGGTGCGTCACGATTCTTCACCGAGCCTAAACATCCGATGTCTGCCTTGTCAATGGGTCACATTTCCGTATTATGGGTGACAACACCACACTAGAGCTCGGATGTTAGTCCCGAACGCACGGAGGAAGCCATGACATTGAAATTCGCCAGGCTGGGTACGGCCGGAAACGAACAACCGGCCGTCATCGCCGAGGACGCCCATGGCGCTGAGAAGTACTTCAGCCTTACGGCCCTGACCAACGACATCGACGGCGGCTTCCTCGCCTCGGACGGCATCGAACGCACCCGCGAAGCCCTGAACAAGGGGGAACTCGCCGAAATCTCGCCGGAAGGCCTGCGCATCGGCGCTCCCGTTGCCCGCCCCGGAGCTGTGGTGGCCATCGGACTGAACTACACCGCGCACGCCGCTGAATCCGGCGCGACGCCTCCCGAGGTTCCCGTGGTATTCCTGAAGCCGACCAACACCGTCGCCGGCCCTTTCGACGCTGCCCCCATCCCGCCGGCGTCGGAAAAGTACGACTGGGAAGTGGAACTGGCAATCGTGATAGGCAAGGAAGCGTCATACCTTTCCTCCGTTTCTGAAGCCGAAGGGTGCATCGCCGGTTATGCCGTGGCCAACGACCTCTCCGAGCGTGAGTATCAGATTCCCGGCGCTGCAGGACAGTGGACCAAGGGCAAGTCCCTCCCCGGCTCCACGCCGCTGGGCCCATGGCTGGTTCCTGCCTCGGATATCGACGCCGGCAACCTTCGCCTGCGGACCTTGGTCAACGGCGAATCGCGCCAGGACTCCAGTACCTCGGACATGATCTTCGACCCCGCCACGATCGTCCACCACCTCAGCCAGTACATGGTCCTCGAGCCGGGCGACGTGATCATCACGGGCACCCCCGAGGGCGTGGCTTTGTCCGGCCGTTTCCCCTTCATCCAGCCGGGTGACGTGGTGGAACTGGAAATCCAAGGCCTCGGACGCCAGCGGCAGGAGTACTTCCGGGCACAAGCTGGCGCCCGGTCCGGTGCAACCACGCCCGCCCACATCAACGCCTAAGGCCATGGCACCCTCGGTGGGCAACGAATTCGAAGGCCTTACAGCACTCGTGACCGGCGGCGCCTCCGGCATCGGGGCGGCTATCGCGGACCGCCTCGCGGCCGGCGGGGCGCAGGTGGCGGTCCTGGACCTCGCGCCCGAGGCCAGCCCGCACTTCGGCGTGAAATGCAACGTGGCCGATGACGCCTCGGTGCGTGCCGCCGTCGATGATGTGGCCACAAAGTTCGGCGGCCTGGACATCGTGATCAACAACGCCGGCATTGGCGCGCAGGGTGACATTGCCGCGAACGACGACGAGGAATGGCTGCGCGTCCTGAACGTCAATGTGGTGGGAATCGCCCGCGTCAGCCGGGCAGCACTGCCGTACCTCCGCGCGTCTGCGGCGGCCGCGATCGTGAACACCTGCTCCATAGCCGCGACGGCGGGGCTCCCGCAGCGCGCGTTGTATTCGGCGTCCAAGGGTGCGGTGCTGTCCCTGACCCTCGCCATGGCGGCAGACCACGTGCGAGAGGGCATCCGCGTGAACTGCGTGAACCCTGGAACGGTAGATACTCCATGGGTTGGTCGGTTGCTCGATTCAGCCGCCGACCCTGCCGGCGAGCGCTCCGCCCTCAACGCCCGGCAGCCGCACGGCCGGATGGTTGACCCCGTGGAGGTGGCAGGCGCCGTCGCGTACCTGGCGAGCCCCCTGTCCGGGTCGACGACGGGAACTTCCCTGGCGGTCGACGGCGGCATGCAGGGTCTGCGGCTTCGTCCGGTCGAGTAGGGTTTCGTAACGCAACGGACCCGCAACCTCCTGCAGCCTCGGTTCGCCTATGCTCAACTCCAAGGAATCAACGGCGACTCACTTCGCAGACTCAGGAGACACAGCCATGAGCAACTGGCGCATCAGGGACTTCCACTCGTCCGATTTGGACGGCATCCTGCACCTCTGGGAGTCACTCAAAGCCGACGGCGTGGAGCCCGTGTACGCGTTGTCCGAGGTACTGGCGTCGTGCGAAAAGGACCACGCGGTGGTCGCAGTGCAGGGCGACCAAGTGGTGGGCGCCGCCGTCGGACGCGCCGCGCACGACCAAGGATGGATTGTCTTCCTGGCCACACTGACGGAGTTCCGCGGCCGCGGCATCGGCACGTCGCTGTTATCCGCCGTCGAGAACCGCATGGCCCCTCACGGCCTCAACAAACTCTCCGCGCTCATGCCCGAGACCGAAACGCGTGTCGAAGCGTTCCTGGGGCGCGGGTTCGTGGTGAAGAAGAACCTGCGCTACTTCGAGCGGACCATCCCCGTGCAGCGGCAGGAGCTTGGCGCACTGGGGCTCCTCGGCGGCCGGATTCTGGCCCGTGATTTGTGGGAGAACGTAGCGGGTATGCGCCGTGAGAAGGAACTGCTGGAACGGCGGCTGGTTCTCCCGTTGGCTGAGGCCGACCTCGCCGACGAATACGGCGTAGTGCCGCCCCGCGCTGTGGTGTTGTTCGGCCCTCCGGGCACCGGCAAGACCACCTTCGCCAAAGCCATCGCATCACGGCTGGAATGGCCATTCGTGGAGGTCTTCCCATCCCGCTTGGCCGCTGATCCCAAGGGCTTGGCCGGTGCACTTCGCGAGACGTTCCTGGAAATCGCCGAGCTGGAGCACGCTGTGGTGTTCATCGACGAGGTAGAGGAAATCGCGTCGCAACGTGCCGGCGACCCGCCGTCGCCGCTGCAGGGCGTCACCAACGAACTCCTCAAGATCATCCCGGCCTTCCGCGAACAGCCCGGCCGCCTACTGGTGTGCGCCACCAACTTCATCCGCGCCCTGGACACCGCATTCCTGCGCCATGGCCGGTTCGACTACGTCATCCCGATCGGCCTACCTGACGTCCACGCCCGCGAGGCCATGTGGCAACGGTTCATTCCCGCCGCCGTCGTGGACTCCGTGGACATTGCCCAGCTGGTGGAGCGGACTGAGGGATTCTCCCCCGCGGACATTGAGTTCGCTGCCCGCAGCGCCTCCCAGCGCGCTCTTGAAAAGGCCGTGTACGACGACGGCTCCGGTCTTGCGTCCAACGGCCGTAAGGGGCCGGTTACCCAGGACTACCTCGACTCCATCGCCGACACCCGCACCACCGTCAGCGCCGAGGTACACCAGGACTTCCTGGAAGACATCGACGTACTGGGCCGGGTGTAGGGGCTGCTTGCTCCCCGGGTTCGCCGGAAGCCGGCGGGGTCGCTGGAACCCGGCGGGGTCGCTGGAACATTCCAGGGGATCTCGGCGTGGGGGCACGGGCAGCGGTAATCTTTGAGCCATGTCCTCGAATCCCCTTCGCCATGCGCTCTCCCGCATGGGCGGCCGCGATCCGCATGAAAAACACCGCGCAGCAACTCCGCTGGAGCTCTTCTTCGACCTGACCTTCGTTATTGCCTTCGGTGTTGCCGGCAGCCAGTTCGCCCATGCAGTGGCGGAAGCGCATTTCTGGCCGGGACTCCTCGCTTTTTCCTTCGCCATGTTCGCGGTGATCTGGGCCTGGATCAACTTCACGTGGTTCGCCAGCGCCTACGACACCGATGATTGGGTGTTCCGGGTAGTCACGATGGTCCAAATGGTGGGCGTCCTCATCCTGGCCATGGGCATCGAGCCTGTGTTCCACTCGATCATCGAGGGCAAGCACGTGGACAACGTCACCATGGTGCTGGGGTACATCGTCATGCGTGTGGCCCTCATCTTCCAATGGCTGCGTGCAGCCCGCCAAGATCCCGAACGCCGGGAAACATGTTTGCGCTATGCGAAGTACGTGGCGATCGTCCAGGTGGGCTGGGTTGCGGTCCTCTTGATCGATGCGAGCGTCCTCACCACTTTCCTGATGGCAACCCCGCTGTTTGTCCTGGAGATGGCGGCTCCATATTTCGCGGAACGCAAGATCCGCACTCCGTGGCATGCGCACCACATCGCTGAAAGGTATGGACTCCTCGCGATCATCGCCCTGGGTGAGTGCTTGATTGGCGCCATCGAAACCCTGCGAGCGATTGTGGCGACCCACAACTGGTCCGTGGACGCGGCCTTGGTTGGACTGAGTGGCACCGGGCTGGCCTTCGCCATGTGGTGGATCTACTTCATCCTCCCCTCAGGCCCGGCACTCCACGTCCAGAGGCGCCGCTCCTGGGTGTTCGGCTACGGGCACATGCCGGTCTTTGCAGCCATTGCCGCCACAGGTGCGGGACTGCACGTTGCCGCGTACTTCATCGACCACGAAGCCCACATCCCTGCGGCCGCCGCAGTGGCCTCCATCGCCATCCCGATCATCCTGTTCAAGGTCTCGCTCAGCACGCTGTACGGCATCATGCTCGGCCTTGACCGCGAACACTTCTGGAGCTCCGCGCTGGTGGTCCTCGGCTTGGCTGCAAGCATTGCCATGGCCGCGGCGGGAGCGTCCGTGCCGATCTGCATGCTGGAGATGATGCTTGTCCTTGGCCTATCCATCGCGTACGACGAACGACGCGGACACAAGGGCCGGGCAGCGGCACTTCGGCGATTGGAAACCGCCGCGGGATAAGGCGTTCTCCTGCGTTGCGGGGCCTACTCTGCGCCGTAATTCCTCTTTACGGCACGCACAGTAGGCCTCACAACAGCAGGGAGGCCTACTCCGGAACGATCTCGTCCAGGTCCGCAAGCAAGTACGGATTGATCCGCTCCAGGATCATCCGGACTTCTTCGCGGGGAACGGCCGTGTAAAGCACCGGGCGGGCATCGGCGTAGCGGGTTACCGGCGGCTTATCCGGCCACTTTTCAGCAAGCGCTTTGACCCGCTCGGGCAGCGAGTTGTGGGCGTTGTCCGCGATCTTCACCAACGTTGCGTCGTGGTCTTCGGCCACGTAACGGATGCCGGCGTCGTAATCATCCGGGTCGTCGTGGAAGCGACGGGTGACGCGTTCGATGATGTCAACCGCCCGCTCCGACACCCCCATTTCCAGCAACGCTTGACGGGTGATGGGCGTGTCTTCGGCAATGTCGTGAAGGTAGCCCGCGATCTGGATGTCCTCATCGAAGTCGGCGAGCGCATCCCCCACGGCCAGAACGTGCTCCCGGTAAGGCCGTTTGAGCTTGTCCTTCTGCCGGTTGTGGGCCACCTCGGCCAGGACCTGGGCTGTCTCTACGGTGAAGCGTGGTTCGGTCATGCTGGCCTCCGGCTTTAAAGAGGGACCGTCGGGGCCGGTCCTCACCTTCAGGCTATCCGTTGTTCCGGGCCCGGAAGCACCGTCCTACCAGTCCTGTACAGCGCGTGCAGCGATAGCGACGGTGACGGCCCTTGGCAAACGCTGGGCGAATCCGGCCGCGACGCGGTTGGCCCAACCCGAGACGACGCTGCCGGGAGTTCCCTTGCGATCGAGAGCCTTGAGCGCAGTCCCCACAACCTGCGCAGAGGTCTGCATCTTGCCCACTGCTGCGGATTCACCGCCAAGGACGTCGAAGAACTCGGTGCGCGTGGCTCCGGGGCAAAGGGCCAGCACGTTGAGCCCGGAGTTTTTGGTTTCGTGGGCCACGGCTTCGGTGAAGCTCAGGACGAAGGCCTTGGTGGCACCGTAAACAGCCATACCGGGAATCGGCTGGAAGGCCGCCGTACTGGCAACGTTCACCAGGGCGCCCTTGCCGGAGGCGAGCAGTTCCGGCAGGAAAGCCCGGGTAATGTCCACGAGGGCGGCAACGTTCAAGGAAATCTCAGACGCAATGGTGTCCGGGTCTTCCCCGACCAAAGGACCATGGGTGCCGAAACCTGCGTTGTTGATCAAGGTGTCCACGGTGATTCCTCGGCCGGCCAATTCGGCGAAGAGCTCGCGTCCCACTCCTGCACGGCACAGGTCCATGGGGAGGACGGTCACGGTGACACCGTGCCGGGAACGCAGGTCTTGAGCCAATTCCTCCAGACGGTCTGCACGCCTGGCCACAAGGACAAGGTCGGCGCCTCGGGCAGCAAATTTTCGGGCGAACTCAGCGCCGAGGCCGGAGCTCGCACCCGTAATGAGTGCAGTGGTACCTGCGTAGGTCATGGTCATGGTGGAATCCCATCGGTTGAGGCGGAGACTAATGTAGTCGCTGTCTACATGGTAGGCAGTGTCTACTTTGTTGTCAATGACTACATTGGCTAGACTTGAGGCATGACTGACCAGCCCTATCACCATGGCAAACTCCGGGAAGCCCTCCTTGAACGCGCCATGGAAACCATTGAAGAAGCTGGCATGGACGGACTCTCCCTACGGCAACTGGCCCGTGATGTGAATGTCAGCCACGGCGCCCCGGCCAAGCACTTCCGCGACAAGCAGGCCCTGATCGACGCCTTGGCACTGGCCGGCTTTGAGTCGATGAACCGCCTCATCCGGAACGCCGCCCAGTCCGGTGACGACCTCCGGGGCCGTTTCGTCAGTGTTGGGAAGGCATACGTCGACTTTGCTGTTGCGCACCCCGCCCTGCTGACGGTGATGTACTCCACCAAGCACCACCCCGATTCCAGCGATGAGCTGCGAAGCACCGGTGTGCAAGGAATACACGTTGCCCAAGCCATGATCGCCGAGGCGCAGGAGGCCGGCGTCCTGGCCGTCGGCGACCCCGAAACATTGGCCATGGTGTGCTTCGTGAGCCTCCATGGGACGGCCCTTCTCGCGGCAGGCGGGCAGTTGGACGGGAATTCAGTGGAGGACGTGGTCACCGCCACCACCGACACCCTCTGGGCAGGAATGGCCGCCGGCGTCCCGGCAGCGAAGCTCAACTAAGCTGCGCTTGCCCTACGCGGTGGCATTTCAAGCCCGGGGAGTTTTCCACTCCCAGGGCGTCTTCGGCAGGTTCTGAGCATCGAAGTGCGGCAGGGCGTCCTGCAGGGTCCCAGCCGGCAGACCGAGCGACCCAAGGATCAAGTCACGCACCCGCTCAGCAGGTAGTCCGACGGCGGCGAGGTCGCCCAGCGTGACCGCACCGTCGCGCTTCGCCAGCCTCACGCCGTCGTGGTTTACCACCAGCGGAACATGGGCATATTCCGGGACCTGCAGCCCCAACAGCGTCGCCAAATACGCCTGCCGCGGGGTGGACGGGAGGAGGTCGTCTCCGCGCACTACTTGGTCAATTCCCTGGTCAGCATCGTCCACCACCACCGCCAGGTTGTAGGCGGTGACGCCGTCATTTCGGCGCAGCACAAAGTCGTCCACAACACCCACATACTTGCCGTGCAACTGGTCCTCAACAGCCCACTCCGAAACCTCTGCCCGCAAGCGTACGGAGGCGGGACGCGTCCCACGCCGGATCTCGCGTTCGGCGTGGGAAAGCCGCCTACACGTCCCCGGATAAGCCCCCTGCGGCGCGTGCGGCGCGGACGGCGCCTCCTGGATTTCCCGTCTCGTGCAGAAGCACTCGTAGGTCAGGCCGTCGGCCGTCAGGCGCCCAATTGCTTCGTCGTACAGTGTCGCGCGCTCAGTCTGGCGTACGACGGCGGCGTCCCAACTGACGCCGACGGCCTGCAGATCGCGGAGCTGCTCCGCTTCAGCGCCGGAGCGGGCGCGGTCCAGGTCCTCGACGCGCAGCAGGAAATCGCGACCGCTGGACTTCGCAAACAACCAGGCGAGAATTGCGGTGCGAAGGTTGCCGACGTGCAGTTCGCCGGATGGGCTTGGGGCGAAGCGGCCAGCGGAAGTCATGATCCAAGCCTATGCGCCGGGCTGCTGCCGCCAGGCACCACAAGAGCCCCTCAGCTACCGCAACGATCCGGTAGCTCAGGGGCTCTTGCTGTGGCCCGGATGAACGGGCGGGTGCGGAATGACAATGCTGTGAACAAGAGTCAATCAGCGGCTGCTTCCTTGCGGGAAACCTTTGCAGGGCTCCGGGTGGTGTTCCGGGTTCCTGGTGCCTGCGGGTTTTGGCGGTAGCCTCTTCCTGCTTCGTTGTCATCATTTCAGCAGGAGACATACAGTTGGTGCAACGGACGTCACAATGATTGGTCGATCTGATCAGTCTCACGTGAAAACATAGACAGGAAGTGGTCACTTTGCAGGAGCTCGATGCCACCGACCGCAGGATCCTCGCCGCCTTGGATGAAGATCCGCGCGTGCCCATCATGGTGCTGGCCCAGAAACTGCACCTCGCCCGGGGGACAGTCCAGTCGCGCCTGGAGCGGATGACGGCGTCGGGCGCCCTCCGCCCCAACAGCAGTCGCGTCCTGCCCTCGGCTCTGGGACGTGGCGTGGCTGCCGCCGTCAGTGCCGAACTCGATCAAAGCCATTTGAACGAGGCCATCGCCGCCCTCCGGGAGATCCCCGAAGTCCTCGAATGCCACGCTCCTGCCGGTGATACCGACCTCATCATCAGGGTGGTGGCCAAAAGCCCGGACGATCTTTACCGCGTATCCGAGGAAATTCGCCTGTGCCCTGGGATAGTCCGAACGTCCACCAGCATGTTCCTCCGGGAAGTAATTCCGTACCGGACAACTGGACTGCTGTCGGAGTAGGGCACCTTAGACCGGCGGTCCGATGTTTGTTTTCAGGTTCTTCATCACCAACGTTGATGTGAGGCGCTCCACCGCGGGAAGTGCCGCGAGCTCGTCGTCGTAGAAGCGCTGATAGGCCGGTAGGTCGGCGGCAATGACCTTCAGCAAGTAGTCCGGGGAGCCGAAGAGCCGCTGGGCTTCCACGATGTTGGGGCTGGCAGTCACACGCTCCTCAAACTCGGCCATGATGGTGCGTTCCACCTGCTTGAGGGTGACAAACACAATCGCTTCGAAGCCCAGCCCCACCGCAGCAGGATCGATATCGGCACGGTAGCCGCGGATCACCCCCGTTGACTCCAAATCGCGGAGCCGACGATGGCATGGAGCTACGGTCAACCCCACCTGCGAAGCAAGAGCAGTGGCAGTCATTCGGCCATCCTCTTTGAGGTGGCGCAAAATACTTCTGTCAATTCCGTCGATCACGCAATTATCTTACCCAAATCGGCTGATTCAGGGCTAAATCAGGGAACACTTATGGGCCAATTTTCCCTAGAGTTTTCCTACCAACTAACTCTGGAGAGATCGTGAATCCGCAGCTGTTCCTCGCCTTCATCCTGGTGGCCGTCAGCTTGGCGTGCACCCCCGGCGTGGACTGGGCATACTCGATTTCCGCCGGACTCCGCCAACGCAGTTTTGTCCCGGCGGTGGCCGGTCTTTGCAGCGGCTACGTGGTCCATACGTTGTTAATGGTTGCGGGACTCGCGGCCCTTTTGGCAGGAGTACCCGGGCTACTGGGCTGGCTGACTATTGCCGGAGCAGCCTACTTACTGTGGCTCGGCATCGGCACCATCCGCTCGTGGCGAGGCGCGACCTTCAGTGCGGAAGCCGGCGTCGTGCATTCCGGGAACCAGCTCCGCACCTTCTTTCAGGGCATGGGCACCAGCGGCATCAATCCCAAGGGCCTGCTGTTCTTCGTGGCGCTGGTTCCGCAGTTTGTCAGTCCCGAGGCAGCACTGCCCGTTCCGGTCCAGTCAGGCTTGTTGGGCCTGACCTTCGTGATCCTCGCCGGTATGGTCTACACGGCTGTCGCGTTGACCTCCCGGAAGCTTCTTGCTTCCCGGCCCGGCGCCGCCCGGGTGGTAACGCTGGTCAGCGGGATCATCATGATCGGGCTGGGGACGGCGCTGTTGTTGGAGCAACTCCTTCCGCTTCTACCGCATATATAACTGGCACGCAGTTAGGCAGCAAGCAGCTCGTCCAGGCGTTCATATCCTTCGATCACGCCGTAGTTCATCCCTGTGGCCAGAGCCATGTCCCGCGCTTCAACCGACGGATAGACCTCGTGCGCCGACATCCGGGTTTTGCCACCGATTTCCTCGAAGGTGGTGGTGCTGACGCCTACCTGGTTGGGGGCACCTTCAAACTCAAACGTCATGATGATCAGCGAGTCGGATTCGACGGTGTGGAAGACGCCGCGGAAGCCATACATCCCACTATCGTCACCGCTCTCGTAGCGCCAACTGCCGCCAGTGGTTGCGTTATACTCGGTAACTTTCGTCACCGAATTACGCGGGCCCAGCCACTTTGCCAGGAGGTCCGGATCAACGTGGGCCTTGAAAACTGCACTGACCGGGGCATCGAATTCGCGGACTGTGTCGACGAACGGGACGCCATCGTCGGCGGTGATTGTTGTTGGGTTGCTCATTTCAGTTCCTCTTTCTTCTTTGCTGGTGTGTTTTCTTGTTCTTGATGGGAGACGCCGGCGCCCAGCAGCTCGTCCAGCTGCCGGAACCGGGACTCGGCGATCAGCCGATACTGATCGATCCAGGCCGTCAATCGCTCCAAGGCTGCCGCATCCAAATGGACAGGCCGACGTTGGGCGTCACGGGAACGGGTTACCAACCCCGCATGTTCCAGGACTTGAATGTGCTTGGACACCGCCTGCTTAGTGATGGCGAATGGTTCCGCGAGTTCGTTGACAGTGGCGTCCCCCCGGGAGAGCCGGGCGACCATTGCCCGCCTCACCGGATCCGCCAGGGCCATGAAGGCCCTGTCCAAGGTGTCGGGACCCAAAGCATCTCCTTCCACTGGCGCAACCAACCTCCCATAATCAACCAAACTATTGATCAACTGTTTGGTTGATCACAACCGTACGCCTCCGCACAGGAGTGCACAAGGGTGCTTTATTCGCCGCCCAGCTGCCTGAAGTCGTTCTCCCAAAGACGGCGCATCTCAGCGTCCTTACGGATGACTTCCATCGTCTCCAGCTCGGCGGGCGGGGCCGGCCGTTTGGAACGCGGAGTAAGGGTGCGGCGCCCTTGGTCCAGCGCGAGCAACGCCCTATCCGTCAAGGCATCATTCTTCAATGCCAGGTTGGTTTTTCGACGCCGCAGGACTTCCTTCAACGCAACCTGGGCGGACTCGAAATCGCCCCTTGCCCGCTGGGACCGCGCCCGGATCAGCAACAGCGCAGCGGAAAGGTCGTCCGTGTTCAGCAAACCCTCGGTCCAGAGCACGACGTCGCGGTGGCGCTCCAACGAATAGGCCGCTGTGCAGCGCGCCAACGCAGAAGGCAACGACGGCGGCAGACTCACCACTGCTTCCAACGCCGACTCGGTCATCCCCATTTCCCGGAGGCAGTGGGACAACGCCAGGAACACGGATTCCTCGCTGAACAGGACCGGAACCTCGATACGTTCGGCCACCTCAACCTTGGTGACCACCTGCCCAAGGTACGTAGCCGAGAACTGGCTGGCGTCGTCGTCGATCCTTGTTGTTAGGCCGCGCTGCAGCAGTTCGGACGCCCGTAAGTAGCCTCCATGCTTGTAAGCCAGCAAACCCGCCATGACGTGGCACAAGCCCGCCCACCCCGGATACATCCGGCCGAAGGCAAGGAGGCGATCCGGCTCCGTTGAGGAAAAAACGGCCTCGTGCATCGCCTTCGCTGTCTTGGAGGACAACATCTTCAGACGCGGAACATTACCCACAACGGACAGTCTCGCGTGGTCACGGCCGCTCAGGACACCGGAAAGCACGTCATTCACGCCGTCGGCCAGGCCACGGACCGGGGTGCGGACGTAGCCTTCGCGGAAAGGCGTGAGATCGCGGGTGTCGTGGAAGATCGTGTGCACACGTCCGTTCGGAGCTTGGCTCATGAATCCATGCTAACCGCCGCTGAACTGGGCACATCCCCTGCTATCGGAGGCATTTCAGGAGTATTATGGCGGCGTCGGCAAGGTTTTGCGACACCCTTGCCGCAAGTCGGCTCTCCATGAGAAGAGCCGGTTAATCGCGTGAAAAGGGAGGACTGATGACCACCGCTTCGCACCCCGCCGAACACCACCACATGATGGGGTTGACGCTTCGCAACACCGCCATGGGCGTTGGCATTGTATTTCTGCTGGTAGGCATCCTGGGCTTCATCCCGGGAATCACCACCAATTACGGCGCCATGACCTTCGCGGGACATGAATCCGGCGCCATGCTGCTTGGAGTCTTCCAAGTGTCCATACTCCACAACATCGTTCACCTGCTGTTTGGCGTGGCCGGCTTGGCCATGGCAAGGAACGCACGCATGGCCCGCCTGTTCCTCCTGGGCGGCGGCGCCGTGTACATCGTTCTTTGGATCTACGGCCTGGTCATCAACCAGGAAACAGCCGCCAACTTCGTCCCGTTCAATACGGCTGACAACTGGCTGCACCTGATCCTCGGCGTTGCCATGATCGGCCTGGGCGCCTGGCTGGGCAGGGATGCCATGGACGAAACAACCACAGCGCGACGGAAGATGTAGGCCCTTCCGCACACCTTGTGAACTAACGACGGCGACCGCCTCCTTTGAGGGGGCGGCCGCCGTTTTGCTTCCCGCCGAGATGCCACTTAATGACAATGTTCGCGCTCGTAATTGTCATCTAATGCCATCTCGGCGGAGGTTTGGGGGGCTATCCGAGAAGCTTGTGCTCATAAGCGAACGACACGAGCTGCAGACGAGTCCCAACCCCAAGCTTGGTGAGGACACTGCGCAGATGCGTCTTGACCGTAGCTTCGGACACGAAAAGGCTGCCGGCCATTGCACTGTTGCTCAAACCCTTGGCCGCCAAAAGAAAGACGTCCCGCTCCCGCGCAGACAATGGATCCAAGACAGATAGATCCGGACCTGCAACGGGCACCGCCCGGGCCGCGTGCTGAAACAGGTCATGCGCTGATCCGGGCGCGATGACCGAGTACCCGGAATATACAGTCCTGATTGCCGCCAACAGGAACTCCGGCTCTGCACTTTTGAGCAGATATCCGCTTGCTCCTGCCTGAACTGCTTCCACTACAGCTTGGTCGCGATTGAACGTGGTCGCATCAACCACGCATGTCTCGCAGATACGGCAATGTTCTCCAAAGCGTCCAGGACGGGCTTAGGCTTCTTCGCGCAAACACCCCGACGCACTCTCACGTTCCTAGCCCTTGGCCCCATCGCTCTGCCACTTGGGCAAGGGAGGCTCGACGTCGGCACTCAACGTGGCATCGACGTCTGGTTTTGCTTCGTGGCGGTCAGTACGTCCGTTCGCCCGTGCCCCGCGAGCTGGAACGGACGGGCCCCGCGGATCCGATGTGAGAGGGACCGGGCCAAACCCGAGGGATGTGAGAGAGCGACGGAGGGGGTCGGGCTATCCGGCAGCGCGCGTCTAAGCGAGGTACGAGCGAGCGCACCGAGGATGGCGCCACCGCCGGAAGATGGCAGAGGCAGGGAGCGGGAAGCCTAGAGGACCTTGCGGATGGTCTCTTCGAAGCTGACTACGTGGTGCAGGGCGAGCTCGGCAGCGCGGTCTTCGTCGCCGTCGGCTATGGCAGTGAGGAGGTCGGCGTGCTCGGAGATGTGGCCGGACACGGAGGGCATCTTCTCAAGCATGTGGCACCAGATGCGGGTGGCGAGGTTGTCGTACCGAATCAGGACGTCTTCGAGGTGGGCATTGGCGGAGGCCTTGTAGATGAGCCGGTGGACCTGGATGTCATATCGCATGAGTTCCTGGGACGAGGTGTCCTGGCCTTCAAGATCACGGATTGCAGCAGCGACGGCGCGCAGCTCCGAACGCATGGCGGGACTGGCCATACGGGCAGCCTTCTTGGAGGCCAGGGGTTCCAGCAACTCACGGATCTCTGAGACTTCGGCGAGCTGGGTAATGTCCACACCGGTGGCGAACGTGCCGCGCCTCGGATACGAGACCACCAGGTGATCGCTTTCGAGTCGCTTGATGGCTTCCCGGACAGGAGTGCGCCCGATCCCCAGCTCGGCGGCGATTTGGCCGTCGTTGATGGGGTCGCCGGGTTTCACGTCCAGCATGATGAGCCTGTCGCGCAGCAGCAGGTAGGCGTTCTCCGCCAGGGACGTACCCTGCGGAGCTGATTCCAGTGCTTCCAATGCAGCGCTCATTGCTCTCTCCCGTCGTCGTGCTTCAGTCTGCTGGATGAGTTACCGCAGACCTGTTGACGACCATGTGATCTTCAACATACTATGGCAATAGTTCTAATATATCAGTTGCCTAACAGTCGGCCACTAGACAAGCTTTGAAGGAGAACACCATGGTTGAACCGCTGATCCGCCCGCTCGCCCAGGCGGACCCGGAGGTCGATCAGGCGATCGCCCAGGAACTCATCCGCCAGCAGTCGACGCTGGAAATGATCGCCTCCGAGAACTTCGCCCCAACGGCCGTCATGGAAGCCCAGGGATCGGTGCTGACCAATAAGTACGCCGAGGGCTACCCGGGCAAGCGCTACTACGGCGGCTGCGAACACGTTGATGTGATCGAGCAGCTGGCCATTGACCGCTTGAAGTCCCTGTTCGGCGCAGAGTTCGCCAACGTTCAGCCCCACTCCGGAGCCCAGGCAAACGCCTCGGCCATGCATGCGCTGATCACCCCGGGCGACACCATCATGGGCCTGAACCTCGCCCACGGCGGACACCTGACCCACGGTATGCGCATCAACTTCTCGGGCAAGCTGTACAAAGTTGTCCCCTACGGCGTCCGCGAGGACACCCACACCGTGGACATGGCTGAAGTTGAACGCCTCGCCCTCGAGAGCAAGCCGCAGCTGATCGTCGCCGGCTGGTCCGCTTACTCCCGCCAGCTGGACTTCGCCGAATTCCGCCGCATCGCGGACCTGGTGGGCGCCTACCTCATGGTGGACATGGCCCACTTCGCGGGTCTCGTCGCCGCAGGTCTCCACCCCAGCCCGGTGCCTCACGCCCACATCGTCACCAGCACAACACACAAGACCCTCGGCGGTCCCCGCGGTGGCGTGATCCTGACCAACGACGCCGACATCGCCAAGAAGGTGAACTCCGCCGTCTTCCCCGGCCAGCAAGGTGGTCCGCTGGAGCACGTCATCGCCGCCAAGGCCGTTGCCTTCAAGATGGCCGCCGAGCCGGAATTCCAGGAACGCCAGGTCCGCGTTCTCGAGGGTTCAAAGATCCTTGCGCAGCGACTTCTCCAAGAAGACGTAGCTGCAGCCGGCATCTCGGTTGTCAGCGGCGGAACAGACGTCCACTTGGTCCTGGCCGACCTCCGTCATTCAGTCCTCAACGGCCAGCAGGCCGAAGACACGCTGCACCGCATCGGCATCACGGTCAACCGCAACGCCGTCCCCTTCGACCCCCGCCCTCCGATGGTCTCATCCGGCCTGCGTATCGGCACCCCCGCGCTCGCCGCCCGCGGTTTTGGCGCCGAGGACTTCACCGAGGTCTCGGACATCATCGCGACGGCGTTGATCGCCGCAGCGAACAGCGGCACCGACGCAAGCGGCACCGAAGGTGACGTCACTCTGGACGATGCCACCGCCGTCGAACTCCGCAGCCGTGTGACCGCGCTGGCGGAGAAGTTCCCGCTCTACCAGCACCTTTCCAACAACGGCAATGGCGCCGCAACCGAAGCAGAACTGATTGGAGCAGCCCAGTGAGTGCAGACCACCTCCCCGAACACCCGGACTTCCTCTGGCGCAACCCGGAACCGAAGAAAAGCTACGACGCCGTGATTGTGGGCGGCGGCGGGCACGGCCTGGCCACCGCGTACTTCCTGGCGAAGAACCACGGCATGACCAACATCGCCATCCTGGAAAAGGGCTGGCTGGCCGGTGGAAACATGGCCCGCAACACCACCATCATCCGCTCCAACTACCTATGGGACGAGAGCGCTGCCATTTATGAGCACGCCCTCAAGCTCTGGGAGATCCTCCCGGAAGAGCTGGAGTACGACTTCCTGTTCAGCCAGCGTGGTGTCATGAACCTGGCCCACACCTTGGGTGACGTCCGCGAAAGCGTTCGCCGCGTGGGCGCCAACCGTCTCAATGGCGTGGACGCTGAGTGGTTGGACCCGCAGCAGGTCAAGGAACTCTGCCCCATCCTGAACATCAGCGACAACATTCGCTACCCGGTCATGGGCGCCACGTACCAGCCGCGTGCAGGCATCGCCAAGCACGACCACGTTGCGTGGGCCTTCGCCCGCAAGTGCGATGAACTCGGTGTGGACATCATCCAAAACTGTGAAGTCACCGGCTTCATCAAGGACGGCAACCGCGTCACCGGCGTCAAGACCACCCGCGGCAATATCAACACCGAAAAGGTGGGCCTCTGCGCCGCTGGCCACAGCTCGGTACTGGCAGAAATGGCCGGCTTCCGGCTGCCGATCCAGTCGCACCCGCTCCAGGCGCTGGTGTCCGAACTGCACGAGCCTGTCCACCCCACTGTGGTGATGTCCAACCACGTCCACGTGTATGTCTCCCAGGCCCACAAGGGCGAACTGGTGATGGGGGCCGGCGTCGACTCCTACAACGGCTACGGCCAGCGCGGTTCGTTCCACGTCATCGAGGAGCAGATGGCAGCAGCCGTGGAGCTCTTCCCGATCTTCGCACGGGCCCACGTGCTCCGGACTTGGGGCGGCATTGTGGACACAACCTTGGATGCCTCGCCGATCGTCGGCCTTTCCCCGGTGGAGAACATGTTCGTCAACTGTGGTTGGGGCACCGGCGGGTTCAAGGGCACCCCTGCAGCGGGCCTGACCTTCGCGCACACCATTGCCACGGGCGCACCGCACAAGCTGAACAAGCCCTTCGCACTGGAACGGTTCGAGACCGGCGCCCTGATCGACGAACACGGCGCCGCAGCCGTGGCCCACTAGCCAGCACAGGACAGGAAAGACATGCTCCTCATTTCATGCCCCAACTGCGGGCCACGCGACGAAACCGAATTCCACTACGGCGGCCAGGCACACATCGCCTACCCGGAGAACCCCAACGACCTCACCGACCGCGAATGGGCTGAGTACCTGTTCTACCGCGAGAACACCAAGGGCACCTTCGCCGAGCGCTGGGTCCACAGCACCGGCTGTCGCCAGTGGTTCAACATGCTCCGCGACACCGTGAGCTACGAGATCCACTCCATCTACGCGATGGGCCAGCCCCGCCCGGATCTCGCAAAGAGCAAGGCAACAGGAACAGGCGAAAGCCCGAAGAGCGAACCGGCCCAGCCAGGCGAGTTCGCCCAAGCCGGAACTTCGGCCAGGCCGGCGAGCCAGGCCTCGCACCAGGCGCCGCAACAACAGGCGCCACAACACCCACCTCCTCGGAAGGAGTCTAGAAGTGACCAGCAAGAACGCACGCCTCGCCACCGGCGGACGCATCGATCGCAGCATCTCTTGGCGCTTCACCGTGGACGGTCAGGAATTCACTGGTCACCCGGGTGACACCATCGCTTCGGCGCTGCTGGCCAACGGCCACATCAACGCCGGCAACTCCCTCTATGAGGACCGCCCCCGCGGCATCATGGCAGCCGGCGTGGAAGAGTCCAACGCCTTGGTCAAGATCGCTCCCCGCTTCCGCGGACACGTAGCCGAATCCATGCTTCCCGCCACCGCAGTGTCGTTGGTGGACGGCATGAACATTGAGCTCCTGTCCGGCCTGGGCAAACTGGATCCCAACGAGGACAAGGCCGAGTACGACAAGAAGTACGTCCACACGGACGTCCTGGTGGTCGGCGGCGGTCTTGCCGGTTTGGCAGCGGCCCGCGAAGCTGTGCGCACCGGTGCCCGCGTCATCCTGATCGACGACCAGCCCGAACTCGGCGGTTCACTGCTCTCCGGCTCAACGGCCGAAGGCCTGCAGGAAACCATCGAAGGCAAGCCAGCCCTGGAATGGGTTGCCGACGTGGAAGCCGAGCTGGTTTCCGCCGCCGAATGCACGGTGCTGAACCGCACCACGGCGTTCGGCTCCTATGACTCGAACTACTTCATCGCAGCCCAGAACCGCACGGATCACCTGACCGTTCCGGCCGCTTCGGGTGTCTCGCGCCAGCGTATCTGGCACATCCGCGCGCAGCAGGTTGTCCTGGCACCGGGTGCCCACGAGCGTCCGTTGGTGTTCGAGAACAACGACCGTCCGGGCATCATGCTCGCCTCGGCCGCCCGCACCTACCTGAACCGTTACGCCGTGGCAGCGGGTTCGCGAGTGGTCATCAGCACCACCAACGACTCCGCTTACGCTCTTGCCGCGGACCTGAAGGCAGCAGGCGTGGCGGTTGCCGCCGTCGTCGATGCCCGTCCGCAGATCAGCGCGAAGGCCGCCGCCGCCGTAGAGTCCGGTATCCGGGTCCTAATCGGAAGTGCCGTGGCTGACACTTCCGCAGACGAGAACGGCCGCCTGAACGGCGTCACCATCCGCAGTATTAACGACGACGGCGAACTCACCTCGGGCGTCGAACAGCTGGCTGCCGACCTGCTCGCTGTTTCCGGCGGCTGGAGCCCGGTGGTCCACCTCCACAGCCAACGCCAAGGCAAGCTCCGTTGGGACGACGAGCTCGCCGCTTTCATTCCCACCGCTCCTGTAAGGGACCAGCACGTTGTGGGCGCAGGCCGTGGCAGCTACGAACTCCAAGACTGCCTGACAGAGGGCATCTCGGCCGGAGCGGCAGCGTCAATCGCGGCTGGTTTTGAGTCCGCAACCACCCCGATAGAACTACAGGCACCCGTGGCCAGCGCACCGAGCCGCCAGCTCTGGCTGGTTCCGGGCCAGAGCGGTGAGCCCGGCGAATGGCACCACCACTTCGTTGACTTCCAGCGCGACCAGTCAGTGGCCGACGTCCTCCGCTCCACCGGAGCCGGCATGCGGTCCGTGGAACACGTCAAGCGGTACACCTCCATCAGCACGGCCAACGATCAAGGCAAGACGTCCGGCGTCAACGCTATCGGCGTCATCGCCGCAGCGCTGAAGTTTGGCGGCGCCGAGTCGATTCCCGGCGTCGGCGAGATTGGCACCACGGCCTATCGTGCACCGTTCACGCCCGTGGCCTTCGCAGCCTTGGCCGGCCGCCAGCGCGGCGAGTTGTTCGACCCCGCCCGCGTGACCTCCATCCACCCGTGGCACGTTGCCCACGGCGCACTGTTCGAAGATGTTGGACAGTGGAAGCGCCCCTGGTACTACCCGCAGGGCAGCGAAGACATGGACACGGCAGTCCTCCGTGAATGCGCAGCGGTCCGCGATTCCGTGGGCTTCATGGACGCTACCACGCTGGGCAAGATCGAGATCCGTGGCAAGGATGCCGGCGAATTCCTGAACCGCGTCTACACCAACGCATTCAAGAAGCTCGCCCCGGGATCCGCCCGCTACGGTGTCATGTGCACCCTGGACGGCATGATCTTCGACGACGGCGTGACCCTTCGCCTGGACGATGACCGCTACTTCATGACCACCACCACCGGCGGCGCTGCCAAGGTGCTGGACTGGCTCGAAGAGTGGCACCAGACGGAGTGGCCGGAACTCGATGTGGTCTGCACGTCCGTGACGGAACAGTGGAGCACCATCGCCGTCGTCGGCCCGAAGTCCCGCGCCGTGATCGCCAAGGTCGCTCCCCAGCTCGCCGTGGATGGCGGGCTGGATGCCGAAGCCTTTCCGTTCATGACCTTCCGCGAGACCACGTTGGCATCCGGAGTGCAGGCTCGCGTCTGCCGCATCTCCTTCTCCGGCGAACTGGCCTACGAAATCAACATCCCGTCCTGGTACGGACTCAACACCTGGGAAGCCGTTGCCGCCGCGGGTGCCGAGTTCAACATCACCCCGTACGGCACCGAAACCATGCACGTGCTCCGCGCCGAAAAGGGCTACCCGATTGTTGGGCAGGACACCGACGGTACGGTCACCCCGCAGGACGCCGGAATGGACTGGATCGTCTCCAAGGCCAAGGACTTCATCGGCAAGCGCTCCTACCTCCGTGAGGACGCCAGCCGCGAGGACCGCAAGCACTTGGTCAGCGTCCTTCCCGTGGACCACTCGCTGCGCTTGCCGGAAGGCACGCAGCTGGTGGAAAAGGGCATCCCGGTCAACCCGGCCTACGGACCCGTCCCCATGGAGGGCTTCGTGACCTCCAGCTACCACAGCGCCGCACTGGGCCGTTCCTTCGCCCTGGCACTCATTCAAAATGGCCGCAACCGCATCGGCGAGACCCTCGTGGCCTCGCTGGGAGACCAATTGGTGGACGTGGTTGTTGGCGAAACCGTACTTTTCGATGCTGAAGGGACCCGCAAAGATGGCTGAAACAGCAACACCAGCAGAAACCGCACACGTCGACCGCGTCCGGGGCGCCCGCCGCAGCCCGGCCGAGCACCTCGCTGACGCCTTCACCTCCGGCTCCGTGCCGGGGACGGTGACGCTCACCGAAATCCCTTACCAAACCATGGTGGGCGTCCGGGTTAACCCAGCGTCCGACGCCGGTGCCCGGGTTGCGTCCGTGACCGGCGGTTTGCCTGCCGCTTGCGGTGAGGTAACGGGCGGCGTGGCTTCAGGCCAGGAGTCCGTGAACACGCTGTGGCTTGGCCCCACCGAGTTCCTGGTGGTTGCACCGGAGGAAGCCCATGATTCATTGGGCGGATCCTTGGTCAGCGATCTGACCTCGGCCCTGGGCGGCGACGCAGGCCAGGTGGTGGACCTGTCCGCCAACCGCACCACGTTCGAGCTCTCCGGCAGCCACGCCCGAGCGGTGCTCGAAAAGACGTGCTCCTTGGACCTCCACCCCCGGGTGTTCAAGGCCGGTACGGCTGTCTCCACCGAACTGGCCCACATCCCCGTGATGCTCTGGAAGGCCTCAGACGAGTCCTACCGGATCTTTCCCCGGGCCTCGTTTGCCGACTTCCTGGGACGCTGGCTCCTCGACGCCATGCGGGAGTACGCCTCCCCTGAGGTCCCCTAATGGCACTGAGTGTGCTTGACCTGTTTTCTGTTGGCATCGGGCCGTCGTCCTCACACACGGTCGGCCCGATGCGCGCGGCAAAGCAGTTCACGGACGGTCTCGAATCGTCCGGCCAGCTTTCGGCCACGGTGCGCGTCCAGGCTGAGCTCTTCGGCTCCCTGGGCGCCACCGGCCGGGGCCACGGCTCAGACAAGGCCGTGGTGCTGGGGCTGCAAGGCCACTCCCCCGAAACCGTGGACACCGCCACGGCTGACGATCAGGTAGCTGCCGCGGCACTCGACGCCGAGCTGCGCTTGGGCGGCGACCACCGGGTGGACTTCAACTGGGATGAGGACGTGGTCCTCCACCGCCGCAAGTCGCTTCCGGCCCACCCCAACGGCATGACGTTCCGGGCGCTTGACCACACGGGAAGCGTGCTCCGCGAGCGCAGTTACTATTCCATCGGCGGTGGCTTCGTGGTGGACGGGGACGCCTCCGGCACCGACAAGGTGGTGGCGGACGACACCGTCCTTCCCTACCCTTTCACCACCGCCGACGAGCTGCTGGCCATCTGTGTCCGTGAAGGCAAGTCCATCTCGGACATCATGCTGGCCAACGAACTCGTGTGGCGCCCAGAGGAAGAGCTGCGCGAGCGGCTGCTGGCAATCTGGGCTGTCATGCAGGAATGCGTGGACAACGGCTGCTCTGCCGAGGGAATCCTGCCGGGAGGCCTGAAGGTCAGGCGACGGGCGCCGTCGTTGTATAAGACGCTGGCCGCCACAGACGCCGAACTCAACGGAAAAGGCTCACCGGACCCACTCCTCGCCATGGAATGGGTGAACCTGTTCGCCTTGGCTGTGAACGAGGAGAACGCCGCGGGCGGCAGGATCGTCACCGCGCCAACTAACGGTGCCGCCGGAATTGTCCCGGCAGTGCTGCACTATTACACAAAGTTTGTTCCGGGAGCCAACGACGACGGTGTCGTGCGCTTCCTGCTGACGGCGGCCGCCGTCGGAATCCTGTTCAAAATCAATGCTTCCATCTCAGGTGCCGAGGTGGGCTGCCAAGGTGAGGTGGGTTCTGCCTGCTCCATGGCCGCCGCCGGTCTCTGCGAAGTCCTCTGCGGAACGCCCGAACAAGTGGAAAATGCCGCCGAAGTGGGCATCGAGCACAACCTGGGCCTCACCTGCGATCCCGTGGGCGGACTGGTGCAAATCCCTTGCATCGAGCGCAACGCGATCGCCAGCGTCAAGGCCATCAACGCCGCCCGCCTTGCCCTGCACGGCGATGGCAGCCACAAAGTGTCCCTGGACAAAGCCATCAAGACCATGCGCGAAACAGGCGCAGACATGAAATCCAAATACAAGGAGACCTCCCGTGGAGGCCTCGCCGTCAACGTAGTGGAGTGCTAGCCATGACTGCCATCCAAACTGAAACAACCGTCGATTCCTCGCCTGAAACCACGGTGGAGCACGTGCTCACCCTCGACTGTCCCGAAGGTCCCGGAATCGTGCACGCCGTCTCCGGCTTCCTGTTGGAACACGGCTGCGACATCATCGACAACAAGCAGTTCGGGGATCGCGCCGAGGGCCACTTCTTCATGCGGGTGCACTTCGCGTCCGACGGCGACATTTCCACTGTTGATGCGCTGCGGGCCGCCTTCGCTCCGGTAGGCGAGAAGTACGGCATGACCTGGCAATTGGAGCAACAGGGTTACAAGCGCCGCGTGCTGATCATGGTCTCCAAGTTCGGGCACTGCCTGAATGACCTCTTGTTCCGCGCACGGATCGGAGAGCTCCCCATCGATGTGGTGGGCGTCGTTTCCAACCACACGGACCACCAGGGTTTGGCAGAGTGGCACGGGATTCCGTTCTTCCACGTGCCTGTCACGGCTGCCACTAAGCCTGCTGCCGAGGGGCGCTTGCTGGAGATCATCGACGAGCTGGATGTGGAACTCATTGTCCTGGCCCGGTACATGCAGGTCCTCAGCGACGACCTGGCACGCAAGCTGGATGGCCGCGCCATTAACATCCACCACTCGTTCCTGCCTAGCTTCAAGGGTGCCAAGCCCTACCACCAGGCCTATGCGCGTGGCGTGAAAACTGTGGGTGCCACTGCCCACTACGTGAACGGCGAGCTGGACGAAGGTCCCATCATCGCCCAGCAGGTAGTGGAAGTGGACCACACGTTCGGGCCGGACGATCTCGTAGCCGCCGGCCGGGACACCGAATGCAAGGCCCTCAGCAACGCCGTTCGCTGGCACTGCGAGGGGCGGATCATCCTGAATGGGAACAGGACGATCGTGTTGAAGTAGGCCCGAGATGGCAGCTCACCCCCATGTTCAACCGCAACATGGGGGTGAGCTGCCATTTCGACGCAAGGTTTGAAGGGGCTTAGCCGTTCACCGCGTCGATCCACACGCCGATGATCCACGTACTGGCCGCAGCACAGGCGAGTCCGAACTCCACCAGGATGCCGATGCCGGTCGCTTTCAGCGCAGCGCCGCTCGAACGCACAGCCGTGCGGAAGTCACGGGTCCGCTGTACTTCACTGAGAAGAAGCCCGACCGCGAACCCCACGAAAAGCCCCACCACGGGAATGACGAACATTCCCACAACACCCAGGACCACACCGATCAGCACCGACCTGTTGGGAATGCCGTGTTGTTTCAGCTTCCGCCCGGTGAGCACGGCGCTCGCCGCCATCCCAGCCACCACGAACACCATTCCAATGGCGAAGATGACCCAGCCGAGGGGACCCGCACCTCCCCAGATGGCCCAGGCCAGCAGGCTCGCGCCAATGAGGATGCTCCCGGGGAGCACGGGAATGATGGTTCCGGCGACACCTACCGCAATGGCCAGGCCGCACAGGATGGTCACGATAAGTTCGGCATTCATGGCCCCAAGTCTATGGGCCGCTTGGTCGGACGGCGGCGCAGCCAGGCCGGCTTAACCACAAACGACGGCGACGCTCCCCAGCACGGGAGGCGTCGCCGTCGTCGGTCTTGCGTTGGTAACCGCTACTCGGTCACTGCAGCCGCAACAGCCGCGGTGACGGCCGGTGCCACTCGGGCGTCCAGCGGGCTCGGCACGATGTAATCCGCGGAAAGGTCTTCCGCGGCCAGTTCAGCGATGGCATTGGCCGCGGCGATCTTCATGGCAGGCGTGATGCGGCGGGCCTTGGCGTCGAGTGCGCCGCGGAAGATGCCGGGGAAGGCCAGCACGTTGTTGATTTGGTTCGGGAAGTCGCTGCGGCCCGTAGCAACGACTGCTGCGTACTTCCGGGCAACCTCGGGAAGAACTTCCGGGTCCGGGTTGGAGAGGGCGAACACGATCGACTGGTCGTTCATGAGCTTCAGGTGCTCTTCGTCCAGCTTGGAAGAGGAGACCCCTACAAAAACGTCTGCGCCCGTCAGACCTTCACCCGGACCACCGGTGATGCCGCGCGGGTTGGTCCGCTGGGCCATGCGGGCCTTGACGCTGCCGGGGTCAGCCACGAGGTCGGCACGGTCAGCGTTGACCACGCCCTTGGAGTCGAGCAGGATGACGTCCTCGATGCCAACAGCAAGAAGAATCTCGGCAATGGCGATACCTGCGGCGCCTGCGCCGGAGACAACTACTTTGAGGCCGGAAAGTTCGCGCTGGGTCACCTTGGCAGCGTTGGTCAGGGCGGCAAGAACCACGACGGCGGTGCCGTGCTGGTCATCGTGCATGACCGGGCAGTCCAAGGCTTCGATGAGACGCTCTTCGAGTTCGAAGCAACGCGGAGCCGAGATGTCCTCAAGGTTCACGGCGCCGAAGCTCGGGCGGAGACGGACCAGAGTCTCGATGATCTCGTCCACGTCGGTGGTGTTGAGCACCAGTGGGATGGAGTCGAGGTCGCCGAAGGACTTGAACAGGGCAGACTTTCCCTCCATGACCGGCAATGAGGCGCTGGGGCCAATGTTGCCGAGACCCAGAACGGCTGTGCCATCGCTGACCACAACAACCAGGCGTTCAGCCCAGGTGTGCGTGCGGGCAAGTTCGGGGTTGGCATGGATCGCGCGGCTGACCTGCGCGACGCCCGGAGTGTATGCGATGGAAAGGTCGCGCTTGTTATTGAGCGGAACGGTGCTGGAAATGGTCAGCTTGCCGCCTTCGTGGGCGGCGAAGATCTCTTCTTCGCTCAGTACCAGGGCGTCGTTATCAGTTGCAATTGTCTCAATGGACACGTCTTTGTCTCCTCAGGCTAGCCGTGAACCCACGGCACGATTCGGGCAGGAACAGAACTGCTGGTGCGGACCAAGGGTGACTGGTCCGGCATTGCTTCTGCAGATAGGGGGCTGCTAGCCGCTTCGGTGTTTCCAGCCTAGGGAAGCCCTGAGGGTACAAGATTCAATACCAAGAGAGATGATTCGAGAGTAAAACGTTCAACCAGCGCAGATTGTGACCCACGTCATGCGAAAAAACGTGTTCTGACAACACTCCGGTCTAGACCAGCAGGACTTTCACTCCTCGCCAGTGAGCAGCGTGCACGCTTTCTTAAGATCCTTCTCGGCCTCAAACAGCGAGAGCCGGCGGCAGCGGACCGCCTGCACCAACCCACTCACCAAGTGCAACAGGATCCGGGCCCTGGCGGTGTCCCTGCCGGCGTCCTGGCTCAGTGAGCCAACCACTTCCTCGGACAGGGCATCAATTTCGCGCAACAGCTGCGCCGTGTCATCGTCCTTGCCGGCGGGCCGGATGAGGCAGTGTTCCACGGCCGGCTGCATGACCCGCAAGTGGAAGATCTCCATCATCAAACCCGCGAGGGCGTGCCCTTTGCCTTCACGCAGTCGGACGCCATCGCGGAGTTCCCGCAGTTGCTGCCGATAGACCGCCAGCATGAGGTGTGCCGTGGAGGGAAAGTAGCGATAGAGCGTCCCAAGTGGAATATCAGCGCGGGCAGCAACGTCAGACAAGCTCAAGGTATCGAACTGCCGCTGGGCAAATCCTTCGGCCGTCTTCAGGATGCGGGCATAGCGCAGCTGCTGCCGAGGAGTAGTTGGCGCGGCAGCCATGCGGGGAAGCCCCGTGGTCAGGTCAAGGGAGTAGGGTTCCAGTGAGTTTGATGCGGGCATTTCCGGCGATCTCTTGGCAGGCTGACAAGGAAACGGCCGGCTGGGTCAAGGACCGCGGCTGGCCGATCGCATCAATGATACGGGAGCAAAATGACCGTTTCCTGAGAGCTCCCTTTGCACCATGAGCCCATGCCGCTCCCGGCTATCGACCCTGCAGGCACATACACTTCATGCAGGTTTGGATGGCGTACCGGGAGGAACACACATGGGGACATTACGACGTCGGATTGCAGCGACGCTACTGACCGCCACTATGGCGGCCCTGGCACTTAGCCCCCTACCGGCGTCGGCCGCGCCCAGCAACGGGCCCGACCCCGTACTCAATGGTGAAGCGTTCGTCGGCAAGAAACTGACTGCGGAAATCGGCCCCTACACGTTCTATGGTTGCGGAGGCGGCAAAGGCCCGGACTTCACGGTCTACTGGACCCGGGATGGCTTCCTCGTGGCAGGCGAAACAACGCGGAGCTACGTCCTTGAGGCGGATGACACCGGCGCCCGGATGGCCGCGCACGTAACTGCAAGCAAAACGGCCTGCGGTGGAGAATCCCTGCACAGCAACGAAACCAAGCCTGTAGGTGCCGTTAACCGGGCGGCAGGTTTCACAGGACGCAGCTTCGAACTCTTGACCCGCGCCAATGACGGCGCGCTGCTGCTCTATGGTCGCACCGGCGCCGCGTGGGATCCTGCCCGAACCGTGGGCTACGGCTTCAACATCTTCAACGTCGCGTTCTCCCCCGGTGACTTCGATGGTGACCGCAAAAGCGACATGATTGTCCGTGACTCCGTTGGCGGGCTGTACCTCTTCGGCGGTGACGGCGCAGGCGGTTGGAAACCGGCCAAAGCGATCGGCAACGGGTGGAACGTGTTCGATTCCATCATCGGCCCGGGCGACTTCAACGGTGACGGCCACAACGATGTCCTCGCAAGAGAACCCGGCGGCGCCCTGTATCTCTACCCAGGCAATGGTGCCGGAGGCTGGTTGGCGCGAACCGCCGTCGGGACCGGATGGAACGCCATGGACGCTTTGGTAACACCGGGCGACTTCAATGGCGACGGCAATGTGGATGTACTCGCGCGTGACCGCAACGGCTACCTGTTCTTTTATGGGGGCAACGGTGCAGGCGGCTGGACACGGTCCTGGATGATTGGCGTCGGATGGAACGCACTCAAGTTCGTAGGCGGTGCCGGCGACTTTAACGGCGACGGCTTCCCAGATGTTTACGGGGTAGACCCGCAGGGTCGCTTGCTTGCCTACTACAGCGACGGCAGGACCGGATGGAAGGGTTTCAATGCTGTCGGCGCTGGCTTCGGGTGGTTCACAGCAATCTTCTAGGGAGATCCCAGACGCGGTACCATTAGCCACATAAAGTCTGGGGAGGACACTATGTTAGCTACATCACGCCCTACGTCTGGCGTGCGCCGGGCAATGGCCGGATTAGGGGCTGCTATTTTTGCAGCGGTTGTCCTGGCCCCCGCTCCCGCAATGGCCACCATGGACCCGGAACCTCCCGTGATAAGCGGTGCTCCTTATGTTGGTTCCACACTCACGGTTACCTGGGACTACATGGCCTACAAGGGCTGCGCCCAAGCCTCGGGTCCGGATACCCGCATCTACTGGACGCGCGATGGTGAAGTGGCGACGGACCACCCCACCTGGCCCGACTATGTCCTCACCGAAGAAGACCGCGGCAAGACCATAGCCGCACACCTGGTGGCAAACCATCCCTGCGAAGGCTTGGAAGTCGCCAGCGAGGAAACCGCACCGATTTCTGCGTCCAACCGCCCGAATGGATTTACCGGCCGCGGCGCGTTCGAGCTTCTGGCCCGCCGATCCGACGGCGCCCTGATGATGTACCCGCGGGTATCCAACAGCTGGGAACCGGCTCGGACCGTGGGCGCCGGCTGGAACATCTTCCCCACAGTGCTCTCCCCCGGCGACTTTGACGGCGACGGCAGCAATGACGTCCTGGGCAGGGACTCGGCCGGCGGCCTTTACCTGTACAGCGGCGATGGTTCGGGCGGCTGGAACGGTCCCCGGAAAGTTGGCACCGGTTGGAACATCTTCACGTCGCTGGTGGCCCCCGGGGACTTCAACAGCGACGGCACCAACGACATCCTGGCCCGCGATGCCAATGGAATTCTTTACCTCTACCCCGGGGACGGGGAGGGCGGATGGCTGCCCAGGTCCGTGGCCGGCCAAGGCTGGAACGCCCTGAACGCGATCATCACCCCCGGCGACTTCGACGGCGACACAAACGTTGACGTCCTGGCTCGCGATGCTTCCGGCTACCTGAGGCTCTACAGCGGAAACGGCATAGGTGGCTGGAACGGCATGACCGTTGTTGGTCAAGGCTGGAACGGCATGAGCAAGATCGGCAGCGCAGGCGACATCAACGCCGACGGCAGCCTCGACGTCTTTGCCGTGGACGGCTCGGGCCAATTGCGCGCCTACTACGGCAACGGCAATGCCGGCTGGGCTGGGGCTGAAGTGGTGGGCTGGGGCTGGGGCGGGTTCACGGTCCTGTTCTAGGCCTAAGCCACGCTCTTGATCTTCACCACGAACACTGCTCCCAAGAGGCCGATCACTGCGGCGGCTACATACAGCGAGACGTAGCCGCCCCAGTACTGGACGAATGGGAGCGCGATCACCGGGGCCAAGACTTGCGGCAGTGAGTTGGCGATATTGATGACACCCAAATCCCGTCCGCGATCCATGGCTGTAGGCAGGACTTGGGTGATGAGTGCGAAGTCCACCGCGAGGTAGGCTCCGAACCCGATTCCCAGCACCAGCGCACCGGTCAGCCCTCCGATCCATGTCGGCGCAAAGGCCAAGATCAGCGACGCGACGGCAATGATGACGGACGAGGCGATAACCAACGGCTTTCGCTTGCCCATTCGGTCACTCAACCGCCCACCTAGCACGCTGGTGATAATCACGGTTACGGCGTATAGCCCGGTGAGGATGAGGACACCGAACTCGGGCTCAATACCCTCGGTTTCCTTCAAATGCACGGCATCGCTGAGGAAGAACAGCAAATAAAGCGTGACCATATGATTACCCGTGCTGACCAACAGCCTGGTCAGCCATGCCCACGCGAAATCCGGGTGGCGTTTTGGCGAAATCCAGAAGCCCTTGAGGAACTCTGCCAGGTTGAAGGGCGGACGTTCGGTTGGTGGAAGCTGCTGATCGTCATTCTTGAAGAGGTAAAGCACGACGCCGGCGAGCAACGCTGCAGCGCACAGCCAGTAACCGGCGGCAAAGTTTCCAACAACGACCGCCGCGATCACCGCGCCGATCAGAATGCCCACTGTCTGCCCCATTGCGGCCAGTCCGCCCACAGTTCCGCGCTGTGGAACCGGGACGCGGTCCGGAACGGCCGCGGTGATAGCGGCATACATGGCGTTGGCTCCGGCCTGCACCAGACACCAAAGCACGGTCATGGCCGCGACGTTGGGAGCGCCGGCCAAAGCAACGAGCGCGACAGCTGCCAGGATGGCGCCCATCACAACCCAGGGAACACGGCGACCAAACCGGGAGGTAGTGCGGTCGCTGAACGCCCCGAAGAGCGGGTTTGCCACCATGGAAACGGCCGCACCACAGCCAGTGACCAAAGCCAGGATCGCTTCCTTCTGGCCTTCATCGAAGTGGGCCGCCTGCTGTCCGAGAAGAACTTGGAGGGGGCCAAAGAACGCTGCGTTGATGCCCAGGTTGACCAGAACAACGCCGGTGACCCAGATCGGCCGAACTCGGGTAACAGGCTCGGACAGTGCCGTGGTGGTTCCGCCACGGACTACTGCTGGATCCGGCACCGGGCCCGGTAGATCGGACAAGCTCATAGCAGGTTCCCCCTCATATCAATGTTTGGATTCAGCCTAGCGCGGTGGAGCGACACTGAACCGCCGTCGCACTTTTTATCCACATAGGCCGAAACATCTCCCGCGGCAACCGTGACGCGCGCGTTAGTGTGGCCTCAAACCGATAGAGGAGCAGCACTATGAGCGAGCAAGTAAATACCGCCGATCTCTACGACGAACGCGGCGAGGAACTGGAATCCATAGCCGTCCAGTTTCAGAATTTGGGTGGCCACACACACTTCAGTGGGCCTGTCCGCACTATTCGATGCTTCGAGGACAACGCCCTGGTGAAGACCGTCCTGAGCACTCCCGGGGACGGAGCCGTTCTGGTCATCGATGGCCAGGGGTCGCTGAGGACAGCGCTCATGGGTGACATGATCGCGGAAAGTGCCGTAGCAAACGGCTGGGCGGGCGTAATTATCAACGGAGCCATCCGCGACCGCGAGGCCATCGCCCGCCTGCCCTTGGGCGTCAAAGCTCTGGGCAGCAACCCAAAAAAGAGCGCTAAGACAGGAGTGGGCGAGGTGGACGTTCAGCTGGTGATCGATCGCGTGCGGGTCCAGCCCGGCGTGATGATCTTCTGCGACCCGGACGGCATCCTCGTGGAGCGCTGATTCTCTCAGCAGGTGCCGATCTAGAAGCAAAGTGGAAGAAATATTCTCCCGACAGGAATCAACCGGGCAGTAGGATAGTTACTGAAAGCAACTATCCTGCTTAATCCACTTTTCTGCCACCTCTGGAGAAGATATGTCCAAAACCGCGCCCGTACGGGCAGCCGGAGAGGTCCTGACCCATCGTCAGACGCTCACCGTCATGGTGGGACTCATGCTCGGCATGTTCCTGTCCTCGCTGGACCAGACCATCGTGTCCACGTCCATTTACACCATCGCCAACGACCTTGACGGCTTATCCCTCCAGGCGTGGGCCACGACGGCGTACCTCATTACGTCAACTGTGAGCACCCCGCTCTACGGCAAGCTCAGCGACATTTTCGGCCGCCGACCGTTGTACCTGGTGGCCATCGTGATCTTCCTGGCTGGTTCCCTCTATGCGGGATCAGTCCACTCCATGACTGAGTTGGCCATAGCCCGCGGTATCCAGGGCCTTGGCGCCGGTGGCCTGCTGGCGTTGGCGCTCACCATCATTGGCGACATCGTGGCGCTGAAGGACAGGGCAAAGTACCAGGGCTACTTCATGTCCGTTTTCGGCATTTCTTCGGTTCTCGGCCCGGTGATTGGCGGTGCTTTTGCGGGCTCATCCAACATTCTGGGCTTCGACGGCTGGCGCTGGGTCTTCTTCATTAATCTGCCCATCGGGCTCGCTGCCCTTGTTGTTGTCTTTATGTACCTTCACCTGCCGGCGCGGCACGTGAAGCAAAAGATCGACTACTGGGGTGCGGCGGCCATCACCTTGGCAATTGTGCCGTTGCTGCTGGTTGCAGAGCAGGGCCGCGTTTGGGGTTGGGCCTCCGGCGCATCCTGGCTCTGCTACGGCATCGGCGTCATCGGCATCGTCGCGTTCCTCCTCGCTGAGAAGCGTGCCGGCGATTACGCACTGATTCCGTTGCGCCTCTTCAAGAACATGACGTTCGGGCTGTCATCGCTGCTGAACTTCATCATCGGCATCGGCATGTTTGGTGCTATTGCCATGCTGCCCATGTACCTGCAATTGGTGAAGGGCCTCACGCCCACAGAGGCCGGCCTGATGATGATCACCTTTACTGTGGGCATCCTCTTTGGGTCCATTTCGGCAGGTCGAACCATCTCCTCATCAGGCGTGTACCGGATCTTCCCCATCATGGGCACGGCTGTGCTGGCTGCTGCAGCCACGGTCATGGGGTTGGTTCTCGGCGTCGATACCGGGCTGTGGGTTCCTGGCCTGATCGCTGTCTTCTTCGGCGTGGGACTGGGGTTCTGCATGCAGCCGCTCACCCTTGCCATGCAGGTCTCGGTCCCGCCCAAGGATATGGGCGTGGGTACCTCGACAGCGGCGTTCTTCCGCTCGATGGGTGGAGCGGTGGGCACAGCGGTGTTCATCTCCATGCTCTTCAGCACGGCGGCCGACAAGATTGCCGACGGCATGAAGTCTGCCGCTTCCAACCCGGATTACCAAGCGGTCATGAAGGACCCGGCTGTGGCCTCCGACCCCGCCAACGCCAAACTCTTCGACTTCTTCAAAAACGGCGCCAACAATGAGTCGCTGAACGACACCAGCTGGCTCCACACGGCAAACAGCACCCTGACGCGACCGATCACCGAAGGCTTTGCCCAAGCAATCGACATCGTCATGCTCACGGCTGCCGGGCTCATGCTCCTTGCCTTCCTTATCAGCTTCGCCTTGCCCAACAAGAAGCTGACGGACCCCAAGGTCGCAGCCAAGGAATCCGTTCCGGCGCACTAAGTTCACGGGTACCAAGAACGGCAGGCAGTCCTCGGACCGCCTGCCGTTCTTGTTTTAAGCCGTTCGCTTTCGGCCGATGGATTCTAGTAGGAAGCCCCGATAAGCTCGGTGGCCTGCTCCAGATCACCCCTAAGGTCACGGTCCCCCACATCGGACGGCAGCGTGAAACCTGCCTGCATCATGGCGCGCAGCCGGGGGCTGGCGAACTCATCAGCTCGCCGCCCCTGCAGACGCAGGGCCCGTGAAGCACAAACAAGCTCGACGGCGACAACAGCGGCGAGTGCGTCCGCCGTCGATTCCAACTGGGCGGTGGCCACGCTCGCAAAGCTGGCATCCTCCTCAGCCCCGAGTGACAGCACCACGGTCTGCAGACTTACCGGCTGGGCATTGGCACGGATCCGACCGACGGCAGCCGCAGCCACATATTCGAGCATCATCACCCCGGACTGGCCGGATCCGTCCTCAGCCAGGAAGGGGTGGAGGCCCGTGTAGTTCGGGTCGCAAAGGAGGTCAATCCTGCGCAGGTGAGTGGCGCACGCCGCGCCGATGGCAAGCTGCAGGGTATCCACGCGGCGGGCAAGGTTGGTCATCTGAAAAAGACCATGGTGGGCGACATCGTTCGTGTCGTCGGACGGCGAGCCGTGAACGAGCGGATTCTCATTACCTGCTGTGACGAGACGGCTCAACAAGGCATCCAATGCTTCAAGCTCTTCGGCTTGGGAACCAAAGATCTGGGGCAATGTCCGCAAACAGTAAGGATCCTGGATTCGGGCGGCCTCGCCGATGCCGTGAACCATGCCATGGAACATGTTTGCAGCCGATGCCACTGCTGAAGTGTCCGCTACTGCCGCTACTGCCGGGCTCAGCGCCTCGGAGTTGCCCGACATCGCAACGAAAGACAGGGCCGCCACTGACGCTGCATTGTCCAAAAGCCTTGACAGTTTTTGGTGACCCAAGACCGCTTGACCGATAGTCAGTGCACTGGAGCTGATGAACGGAAGGGCGTCGGCAGTAGCCCAACCATCCAGTCGGAACGGAACCTTTCCTCTGTCCATGGGCGCACGTTCTCCCAGCATCGTCAGGGCCGTGCCGGCAAGCGCCTGCAGGTCGGCCGTCCCGATGCCACCGAACTCGCGGACTTCCGGGACGACGTCGGTGTTGATGAGTTCCACCAACGCTTCGGCAATCGTGGGGTTGATTCCAGATCCCCCGGAAGCCAGTTGGCTGAGCCTGACAACCAACATCGCACGAACGGTCCTGCGATCAAGTGGCCTTCCCGCATCGACTGCGTGGCTGCGGAGAAGCTTCAGACCGTGCGTGTCTCCGCCATCGCCTTCCGTCAGGGAAACTGTGCGGTTCGCCCCGACCCCGGTCGACCGGCCATAGACTGGACGCCGCAACGCCGTAGCTTCCGCCGACTTCCGCGAATTGTCCATACGGGTAACCGCTTCCGGAGCCAAGGTGACGTCTTCGCCGTCGGCTACCGCTACGACGTCGGCCATGCCCAGCGACAAGCCATCGATCACTATCATGAACCGATCCTTTCTAGTCAGTTTCCGGCGCCGTGCAATAGAAGCAATCCTCCGGACAACAGACCTGGGTTTGTTCGATGCGTGCGCCATCCCTAAAGGAGGGTTTATCCCGGTCCGTTGCATGAGCCTGAGTATCTGGTTCGTTCAGTGGCAATGATTGTGCTCTCATCGTCCACCTGGGGTCAATTGAAACCCGTCCTCAATGTGAAAGAGCTTCCGAATCCCGGTCTTGGAAAGGACCCAGAGAATTGTTCCGTCGGCGGTTCGATCAGCCACAGTCCCCCGAAACGGATTGTGGCCGCGCTTTGTCATTGTCACCTGCGCTCCGATAGTGACTGACGCCCACACTGCCGGGCTCTGCCTGTCCATGGTGTGTTTCCTGGCTTTCAAATGGATGTGCTGAACGTGTACATACGGCTGTTGCCCTGGTTGCCCCAGGACGGCTGTGCAAAGGTGCCTTGCACAAGCCGTCCTGGGACTTATTCGATACGCTGCTAACGCGTGCTTGCGGTCTCGTTCATGGGGATGCGGACGCCGCGTTCGTTGGCGACCTCGACGGCGCGGTCGTAGCCGGCGTCGACGTGGCGGATGACGCCCATGCCGGGGTCGTTGGTCAACAGCCGTTCGAGCTTTTCCGCGGCCAGGTCGGTGCCGTCAGCCACGGAAACCTGCCCGGCGTGCAGGGACCGGCCAATCCCGACCCCGCCGCCGTGATGGATCGAAACCCAGGTAGCACCCGAAGAGGTATTGATCAGCGCGTTCAGCAACGGCCAGTCAGCAATCGCGTCGGACCCGTCAGCCATGGCCTCGGTCTCCCGGTACGGAGACGCGACCGAACCGGAGTCCAGGTGATCACGACCGATCACGATCGGGGCCTTGACCTTGCCCTCCTTGACCAACTGGTTGAACAACAACCCGGCCTTGGCCCGCTCACCGTACCCGAGCCAGCAAATACGTGCCGGCAAGCCCTCGAACTCCACCCGCTCCGCCGCAGCATCCAACCACTTATGCAGGTGCTTGTTCTCCGGGAACAACTCCTTGATCGCCGCATCGGTCACGGCGATGTCTTCCGGATCCCCCGACAACGCGACCCAGCGGAACGGGCCAAGACCCTCGCAAAACAACGGACGAATATACGCCGGAACGAAACCGGGGAACTCAAACGCCCGCTCGTACCCGCCCGTGCGGGCCTCATCACGGATGGAGTTACCGTAATCAAACACCTCAGCCCCGGCGTCCTGGAACTCCACCATCGCCTGGACCTGACGTGCCATCGAGGCCTGGGCCTTCTTCGTGAAGCCTTCCGGATCCGCCCCGGCCTCAACATGCCACTCGGCCACGGTGATGCCCTCCGGCAAGTAACTCAGGGGGTCGTGCGCGGACGTCTGGTCCGTGACCACATCAAAGGTCACCTCGCCGGCCTTATGCCGGCGGAGGAGTTCGGGGAAGACCTCAGCGGCGTTGCCCACATACCCCACGGACCAGCCGCGGCGCTCATCCTTCGCGGCCTGGACCTTCCTGATCGCAGCATCCAGATCCGTCTCGACCTCATCCAGGTACCGCTTCCCGGCCCTACGGCGCAGGCGGGTCTCGTCGACGTCCACAATCAGGCACGCACCATCGTTCAGCGTGACGGCCAGCGGCTGCGCGCCGCCCATGCCACCACAACCACCAGTCAGGGTCAGCGTGCCAGCCAGCGGGCCCTCCGTAGAACCCGCCGGAGCCGGGGCGGGGTGACGGCCCTCCGCAGCGAGCTTGTTCCCCACCGCGGCGAAGGTTTCGTACGTGCCCTGCAAGATGCCCTGGGTGCCGATGTAAATCCACGACCCGGCCGTCATCTGCCCATACATCATCAAACCCTCAGCCTCAAGCCGGCGGAACTCGGGCCACGTCGCCCAATCCCCCACCAGGTTCGAGTTCGCCAACAACACCCGGGGAGCCCACTCATGGGTGCGGAACACACCCACCGGCTTGCCCGACTGCACCAGGAGGGTTTCGTCCTTCTCCATCGTTTCCAGCGTCCGGGTGATCGCATCAAACGCAGCCCACGACCGGACCGCACGACCCGTACCGCCGTACACCACCAAATCATCCGGACGCTCAGCAACCTCCGGATCCAGATTATTCATCAACATGCGCAACGGCGCCTCGGTCTGCCACGACTTGGCAGTAAGCTCAGTACCCCGCGCGGCCTTAACCGGACGGGCACCAGAAGTGAAATCGGCAGTCATTCTTTACTCCTCTAAAAGCAACCGGCTGAAGGGAACCAGCAGGGACTAACCCAGGTTCTTGGTCTTGAGCCATTCCTTGGCGATTTCGCCGATATCTTCGAACTTGGCCACGCGGCCGTTCATCTTGATCAGGTCCTCCGTTGTGAGCGCAGCTGAGACCTTATCCAGCGTTTCCTTGACGGTGTCCGTGGACTTCTTCTCGTTGATGACCGGCACGATGTTCTCGGAAAGGAAGAGGTTCTTGTTGTCCTCCAGCGCCACAAGGTTGTTCTCAGCCAACGCGGGGTCGGTGCTGAAGAGGTCGGCTACCTGTACCTGGCCGGAAAGGAGGGCGTTCAGCGTGAGCGGCCCACCGGCGTCGAGCGCTGAGAATTCCTTGAACTCAAGGTTGTAGACGGACTTCAGGCCGGCAACGCCGTTGAGGCGGGTCTTCCACTCCGGCGGACCACCCAAGACGAGTTCCTTGGCAACCGGCTGGAGGTCTTCGATGGTCTTCAAGTTGTACTGATCGGCGATTTCCTTCTTGACGGTGAGGACGTCCTTGTCCTCCGCTTCGGAAGCAGTCAGAACGGTCAGGCCTGCCGGGATCTTGGTGGTCAACTCCTTGGCAACGTCCTCGGACGAGACGGCCTTGGTGGCGGAGTCGAGGTACTGCAGGAGTGCGCCACCGTATTCCGGCATGAGGTCGATGGAACCGTCCTTAAGGGCAGGAATGGTGACCTCGCGGCTGCCGATGCTCGGTTTCTCCGTGACCTCAACGCCCTTGGCCTTCAAGGCTTCGGCGTAGATCTTGGCGATCAGCTGGCTCTCGGGAAAGTCCGCGGAACCTACGATGATGCTGTCGCCCGAACCCCCTGCTGCGGCTGTGTTGGATGAGCTCATGGGGTCCCCGCCGCCACAGGCGCTCAGGGTGATGGCAGCGACGGCTGCCAGGGTGAATCCAGTGAGGTACTTCTTCATGTCAACTCTCCTGAAATGGGTGCTGCACGGCATGCAGCGGCCAGGTTGGGGTGGGTGGAGGTGAATCTTGTGCGCCGAACCACCGGCGCCGGTGTTGGTTAGACCGTGACGGGGGTCTTCACGGGTTCGGCCACAGCGGCCGACTTGATGGTGCGCCGGGTCAATCCGGGTGAGACAACGCGGCGGGTGATGAAAGCGAGAAGCTGGTCGAAGAACAATGCCAGCAGGGCGACCAGTACGGCGCCGGCGACCATTTGTCCGTAATCGTTCTGGGCCTTGCCGTCGATCAGGAGGCGGCCCAGACCGCCAAGCGAAATGTATGCGGCGATGGTCGCGGTCGAGATGATTTGCAAAAGTGCGCTGCGGACACCGGACAAAACCAGCGGAAGAGAGCAGGGCAGCTGGACGTCCGTGAGGATCTTCATGGTGCGGAAACCCATGCCTTTTGCGGCGTCGACGGCGGCGGCATCCACCGCGCGAACACCGGCATAGGTGTTGGTCAGGATAGGCGGAACTGCCAGCAGTACCAGCACGATAAGGCTGGGCAGGACGTAACCCATCCGGGACGGGAATGCCGGTGAGATCAGCAGGACCAGCAGGATCAGCAAGCCCACGCTGGGAAGGGCCCGGAGGGCGTTGGCCAGGCCGGCGATCATGAACACGCCTTTGCCTGTCACACCGATGTAAATACCCAGCGGCACGGCGATGATGGCGGCAATAACCAATGCAATGAGGGAGTACAGGAGATGCTCGCCGATCAGCGTTGGGATGCCGTCTGCGCCGTTCCAGTGTGCGGGGTCGAACAAGTAATTCACGATGCCACCACCTTGGGGGTCCACGGTGTCAGCCACCGGTTGATGAGGATGATGAGTCCGTCCAGGATCATGGCCAGGACCACGCAAAGCACAATGCCGGCGATGATCGGAGTGTAGAAACGGAGCTGGAAGCCCTGCGTGAAGAGTGAGCCAAGCTGCGGGATACCCAGCAGGGCGGCGACGGATACGAGGCTCACGTTGGAGACGGCGGCGACGCGCAAGCCTGCGCAAATCACCGGGACACCCACGGGAAGTTCAACTTTCAGAAGGCTCTGGTAGCCGCGATAACCCATGGCCTTGGCGGCTTGGACGGTATCCTCCGGAACGGAATCGAGGGCATCTGCCACCACACGGACCAGCAGGGCCACGGTGTAGATGGTCAGTGCGGCCACAATGTTGAGCGGGTCCAGGATCTTGGTACCCAGGACCAGTGGAAGGAGCACGAAGAGCGCCAGGGAGGGGACGGTGTAGAGCAGCCCGGCCACACCCACCAAGAGCGGGTAGATCCGCCGGCTGCGGTGCGCCCACCAGCCAAGGGGCAGTGCGATGAGCAGCCCCAGGATCAGTGGGGTGACGGCCAGCAGAACGTGCCAGCCTAGCAGGAACACAATGTTGTCGAACTGGCGGCCCAGCCACTCGAAGTTCATCAGATCGTCTCCAGGTGTGGTTCGGCCTCGATGGCCTTGACCACGTCCGTTGCAGACACGGTCCCAATCAATTCGCCATGCTCGTTGACAACCACGCCGCGGCGGCTTGGCGAGGAGAGGGCAGCATCGAGCAGTTGGCGCATGGTTCCTGATGCCGCTGCCGGGATCCCACTGAGATTCAGGTTCTCCTGCTTCACCTCACCATTGAGAAGCTGTGTCTGCGCCCAACCGAGAGGCTTCCGGCCGCCGTCGACCACCAACACCCAAGCACCCAGCGCCTTGGCGCGAGCCTCATCCGCGGAAGCACCCAGGTGAACCACGGCTTCTTCGCCGATAGCCACAGCGCCAGCGGTTTTCGTAAAGCCGAGGGAGCGGTAACCGCGGTCACGGCCCACGAAGTCGGCCACGAACTCGTCTGCGGGCGCTGTGAGTAGCTCTGAAGGGGACGCCATCTGTGCAAGCTTGCCGCCCACGCGCATCACGGCAACCTGGTCCCCGAGCTTGAGGGCCTCGTCGATGTCGTGGGTGACCATGATGATGGTTTTGCCGATTTCGCGCTGCAGACGCAGGAACTCCTCCTGAAGCTGCGCGCGTACTACAGGGTCCACGGCACTGAAAGGCTCATCCATCAGCATGAACGCCGGGTCAGATGCGAGCGCGCGGGCAACACCCACACGCTGCTGCTGGCCACCGGAAAGCTGCCAGGGATAACGTTTGGCGAAGCTCGCGGGCAGTCCAACGCGCTCCATCAGTTCGAGCGCCTTGGACCGAGCCTTCTGCCGGCTTTCCCCGAGCAGCAGCGGCATGGTGGAGACGTTGTCCACGATGGTCTTGTGCGGGAAGAGCCCTGCGTGCTGGATGACGTATCCGATCCTGCGGCGGAGCAACGCTGCGTCCATGCCGGAGGTGGGCTGATCATCCAGGTAGATGGTGCCGCTGGTGGGTTCGATGAGGCGGTTGATCATCCTCAGGGAGGTGGTCTTGCCGCAGCCGGAAGGACCAACGAGGATGGTCAGCTTTCCGGTGGGGGCTTCCAGGTTGAGGCCGTCGACTGCCACCGTCCCGTCAGGGTAGGCCTTGGTGACATTTTCAAATTTGATCATTACTTTTCCATGCTTTCCTGGGGCACTTCATGGTTTCCGTCGGGTTCCACGAGGATGCTGTCGGCTACCTTCACCAGTTCCTCGCCGAATGTGTGGGCCTTCGCCTCGTCCAAGCGGTAGCTGGGCACCACGATGCTGAGGGCTGCCACTGTTCGGCCGCCGATCACAATGGGTGCGGCGACGGCCGTTATGTCGTCTTCAACGCCGCTCCGGACAATGGCGTAACCGCCGCCGTTTTGTCCGCCTGTCAGCACCCTGCCAGCGGCGGATCCTTCCAGCGGGATGCTCCTGCCGACCCAACTGGTGTGCCGGACAGAGCGGGTACCTTCGACGATGGCTATGTAGATTCCGGTTTCCCCAGGACCGGGAATACTCAAGTAGCAGGACTCGCCTGTATCAGCCACAAGCCGCTTCATGTGCGGCGTGCAAAGCGACACCAAGGATTCCTGGCCCAAAGCCAGTGCTCCCAGCTGAATGACACTGGCGCCCGGGCGGAAGTTGCCCCCGGGATCCCGCGTCACGAAACCGCTGCCTTCGAGGGTGCGAAGGAGGCGGAGCGCGGTACTGGCGGACAGCTCCACCACGCGTGCTGCGTCACTGAGGCTGATGGAGCCGTCAGTACAGACCGCACTGAGGAGGGCCAGCGCCCTCTCGACTGTTCGGGTGGAAGAATCCGCTGCCACTGCCTGACCTGCTTTCAAGTGGTCTACATCACCATGTCTTGCCACTTAGTAAAAATCAATTTTCACCAAATGGCAATAGGTTCTTGGAAGATTGCGAAAGATTCCACCCATGAGACGGGACCCTCTGGCGGGGCGGGTATGTTTCCGCCAGGTAAATAGTCACGCGAACCCTTGTCATCTGGTGGCATCTGGTTTTTACTTGGTGGCAGTCTTCAAACGGAGGAAAACGTGGAAACCGTCAATCAGCTCCTAGCCTCAATTCAGAACGTGGGCCGCGATGCGGTGCGCGGAGGCTACTCAAGGGCCGTCTACACAACACCCGAACTCGACCTCAGGCAGTGGTTCATCGAGCAAGCCCAACAACGCGGCCTCGACGTCGAAACGGACCGCAACGGGATCATCTGGGCCTGGTGGGGCAAGCCCCGGAACGGCGCCCTGGTCACCGGCAGCCACCTCGATTCAGTCCCGGGCGGAGGCGCGTTCGACGGACCCCTCGGCGTCGCTTCCGCACTAGCCGCCATCGATATCCTCAAGGCCCGGGGAGTGCAGCCTCCGCGTTCGCTCGCCGTGACTGTATTCCCTGAGGAGGAAGGGTCCCGCTTTGGCGTCGCCTGCCTGGGTTCGCGGCTCCTCACCGGTGCCATCGACGTCGACAAGGCCCTTAACCTGCGCGACATCAACGGCGACTCCTTCGCGGACGTCGCCAGCGCCAACGGCCTGGATCCCAACCACATAGGCCCGGATGCGGAAGCCCTGGCGCGAATAGGCGACTTCGTGGAACTGCACGTCGAACAAGGCAAGGGACTGGGACAGGAGGGTCCTGCGATCGCCGTAGGGAGTTCAATCCTGGGTCACGGCCGCTGGAAAATCAGCGTCAGCGGCCAAGGCAACCATGCTGGCACCACCCTCATGGCAGACCGCGCCGATCCGATGGTCGCGGCCGCGCAGATCGTCCTCGCCGTTCGAGACACAGCCGCCAAGCAGCCGGACGCCCGGGCGACAGTGGGGCGCTTGACGCCCGTTCCCGGCGGAACCAACGTCATCGCATCACGCGTGGATCTATGGCTGGACGCCCGTCATCCCGACGACGCTGTCACCGCTCACCTCATCGAAGCGATCTACCGTGCAGCTCAGGATGTCGCAGCAGCGGAGGGCTGCACCGCGACCCTCACGGAAGAGTCCTACAGCGACACCGTGCATTTTGATGCCGGCCTGAGCCGTCGCATCACCGATCTCCTGCCCGGCGCTCCCGTGCTGGCGACCGGAGCCGGTCATGATGCCGGCGTGCTGGCCGGCTACGTCCCCTCCGCAATGCTCTTTGTCCGCAATCCCAGCGGTATCTCGCACTCACCCGAGGAGTACGTAGCCGACGAGGACGCCTCTGCGGGTGCCGTTGCATTGGCCGATGTTCTGGAGGGACTCCTATGAGCACCTTCTGGTGCGAGACCGCGGTTATCGCGGGCGACGGCGGCTCCGACGACGGCGGCCCGGCAGTACCGGAGGTAGCTACGGGCGTGCGCGTGGAGACCATCGATGGCCGCATCTCAGCCGTGGAAAGCGGCGCGCAGCCCAACCCCGGCGACACGAAACTGATGGGCGTTGTCTTCCCCGCGGCGGCCAACGCACACTCGCACGCCTTCCACAGGATCCTCCGCGGAAGAACGCACGACGGGCGCGGAGATTTTTGGGTGTGGCGAGAGCAGATGTACCGGAGCGCGTCGGAGCTGACCCCTGAGAAGTACGAGAAGCTCGCCGCTGCAGTATTCGCTGAGATGGTGGTGACAGGTTTCAGCAGCGTGGCCGAGTTCCACTACGTCCACCACCAAGCCGATGGCGCGCCGTACACAGAGCCGCATGCCATGGAGTTGGCCCTTGCCAGGGCGGCAATGTCCGCAGGGATCCGCCTCACGCTTCTGGACACCTTGTATTTGTCTGGCGGAATTGGCACGCCCCTCAGTCCCGAGCAGGCAAGGTTTGGAGATTCGGACGTGGATGCGTGGCTGGGCCGGCTAGCCTCGCTCCGGGCTGCGATTGCACAGGAGTTTCCACCCGAGAGGGTGGGCGTCGGAGCTGCCCTGCACTCCGTTCGCGCCGTGCCGGAAGAAGCCTTGAAGATCGTGGCAAAGCAGCTACCCCGGGACATTCCCCTCCACATCCATCTGAGCGAACAACCTGCTGAGAACCAAGCATGCATGGAGGCATACGGCACCACCCCAACCGGTCTCTTGGAACGCCACGGCCTCCTGTCTTCCAGGCTCTCAGCTGTCCATTCCACGCACCTGACCCAGGGGGACATTGCCTTGCTGGGAGGAGCAGCCACCACCGTGGTGATGTGCCCCAGCACGGAAGCCGACCTCGCAGACGGGATCGGCCCCGCCCGGGAACTTTGCGACGCCGGAGCCACCATTGCGCTGGGCACTGACCAGCACGCGGTGATCGATCCCTGGATTGAAATGCGCACCTTGGAACACGGGGAACGTCTGGGCACGGGCCAACGAGGGAGGTTCTCGCCGGAGGAACTGCTGCGGACCGCTACGGAAGGGGCGACCCGCTCCATGGCCACCCCCGTCGCCGCCTCGTCCCTGCAGGTCGGCGGAATCTGCGACCTCATGGTCCTCGATCCCACCTCGACCCGGACTGCCGGATCCCGGCCCCTGCAACTGGCTTTCAGCGCGACTGCGAGCGATGTCACGCAGGTGGTCATTGCAGGAGAACTGATCGCCTCCAACGGCGTCCATGGACGCCTCGGTGCGCCGGGCATCCTTTTGACGCAAGCACTGAACGAGTTCTCCTAGCGGCGTACCGGTTGCATACAAAGCTGACGACGGCGGCCCTCACGTTGCCTACATAAGACGCCGCCCGTCGTCGTGCTTTGTGTTCAATAAATAGAGTCAAGAACGCATTCAGGGCGGCATAGGTGGCATTTCAAATGCTTCCAGTCAACTCCCAGCTAGTAAGCAGGCGGTAATGCGTTAATTACCTGAATGCATGTCACGTCCGTCACTTGACTGGAACTTGTCGGATATGACGTGCCACACTGTGTAGCGCGAGTGCACCGGCGTCCCCGTCGGAACAGCCGACGACGTCCCGCACATCGCTTCCCACACCCCATTCCCCAAGGGAGACCCATGTCCAGTTCCAGTACCGAAGGCGCGCCCCCAGTTTCACGGAAGGTCATCGGCCTGGCCGTCGCCGGCGCGGTGGGTGGCTTCCTCTTCGGCTTCGATTCCTCCGTGGTCAACGGTGCCGTGGATGCCATGGCGGACGAGTTCGTCATGAGCGAGGCACTGACAGGCTTCGCCGTCGCCGTTGCCCTGTTGGGTTGTGCCGCCGGCGCCTACTTCGCCGGCAAGATTGCGGACAGGTACGGCCGCATCCCCGCCATGAAGATCGGTGCGCTGCTCTTCCTGGTGAGCGCAGTGGGAACCGGGCTTGCGTTCGGCGTTTGGGACCTCATTTTCTGGCGGCTGGTTGGCGGCCTTGGTATTGGGCTTGCCTCGGTTATTGCCCCGGCTTACATCTCCGAGATCTCGCCCAGGCACGTTCGTGGCCGCCTCGCGTCGCTCCAGCAGCTCGCCATCACCACCGGCATCTTCGCGGCGCTGCTCTCCGATGCGGTGCTCGCCAATTCGGCCGGCGGCGCAGGTGGCACGTTGTGGCTAGGCATTGAGGCCTGGCGCTGGATGTTCATCGCCTGTGCCATACCCGCTGCCGTGTATGGCTGGATCGCTTTCCGTCTGCCGGAGTCCCCACACTTCCTCGTGCTCAACGGCAAGGAAGACCAAGCCCGCACCATCTTCAACAAGCTGATCCCCGGCGACGACATCGAACGCCACATCCGTGAGATCCAGGAATCCATCCAACAGGAAAAGCTCTCCACCAAGAAGGGATCGCTGCGTGGCAACCGATTCGGCCTACTGCCCGTGGTGTGGATCGGCATCATCCTGTCCGTGCTGCAGCAGTTCGTAGGCATCAACGTGATCTTCTACTACTCCACCACACTGTGGAAGGCAGTCGGATTCCAGGAAAAGGACTCCCTGACCATCTCCGTCGCCACCTCGGTGACCAACATCCTGGTGACCCTCGTGGCCATCGCCCTTGTAGACCGCATTGGCCGCCGACCCATCCTGCTCACCGGTTCCATCGGCATGGCAGCATCCCTCGGCGTGATGGCACTGGCCTTCTCCTCCGCCACCGGCACGGGTTCCGAGATTTCCCTGCCCGGCGCATGGGGTCCTGTGGCGCTCGTTGCCGCCAACGTCTTCGTCATCAGCTTTGGTGCCTCGTGGGGTCCGCTCGTGTGGGTACTGCTGGGCGAGATCTTCCCGTCCCGCATCCGTGCCCGAGCCCTTGGCTTGGCCGCCGCCGCGCAGTGGATCGCAAACTTTGCCATCACGCTCAGCTTCCCCATCATGGCGGCAGGCTCGCTGCCGCTGACGTACGCCATGTACGCAGCGTTCGCTGCGGCGTCGTTCTTCTTTGTGATGTTCAAGGTTCCCGAGACGAACGGCATGTCCCTTGAGCAGGCGGAAACCCTGTTTGTTCCGAAGGGCGCACCGGTAGCACCGCTGCCGGTGACTTCAAGCGAAGCCAAGTAGTGCACGAAGAAGCCCGGCGGATTCCGCCGGGCTTTTTCGTGGTTACGGGCTACACCAGGTGTGGTTCGTGGGATTTCAGATAGGCACGTCCTCCGAATGCGACGAGGATGGCAATCACCATGGCAACGGCACCAGCAAAGAACGGCAGCTGCGGGCCAAAGTGCTCACCAAGCTGTGCAGCAGCAAACGGCGCCAGCGCACCGCCCATCCAGCGCACGAAGTTATAGCCGGCGGATGCGACGGGACGCGGCGAATCAGAGACACCCATGGCCAGTTCCGTGTAGACAGTGTTGTTGATGCCCAGAAGGGCACCAGCCACAATGACAAGCACGACGACGGCAGTCACCGAGTGCCCGGCGGCCAGTCCCAGCCCGATCAGGTCGAGCATCAGCGCCGCTAATGTTCCGATCAAGACCTTGACGGCGCCGAAGCGCTTCTGCAGCACGGGAGCCACGAACACAGAGAATACGGCGACAGCTACGCCCCAGCCGAAGAACACTCCCCCAATTCCGTAGGCGTCCATGCCCAGGATGAACGGGGTGAAAGCCAGGATGGTGAAGAAGCCGTAGTTGTAGAAGAGAGCACTGGCTGCAGTAGTGCGAAGCCCCTTGTGCCCGAGCGCCAGCAACGGGTCCCTGAGGCGGGACTTCTCCGCGGGAGCGGGTGTTTTGGGTAATAATGCCAGCAGTGCGATGAAGGCCGCGGCCATAAGGAGTGCGGTGCCGAAGAACGGAGCTCGCCACTGCCAGCCGCCCAGGAGTGCGCCCAGCAGCGGGCCGAGCGAGATGCCGAGGCCGAGGGCTGCTTCATAGAGGATGATGGCCGTACCGGTTCCACCACTGGCCACGCCGACGATCACTGCCAAAGCGGTTGCAACGAAGAGTGCGTTACCGAGGCCCCACCCTGCCCGGAACCCCACGAGTTGCTCAACACTGCCGGAGAGACCGGACAACGACGCGAACACCACAATGATCGCCAGACCGATCAACAGCGTCTTCTTCCCACCGATCCTTGAGGATACGAATCCACTGATCAGCATGGCGATCGCGGTCACCAGGAAGTAGCTCGTGAACAGCAAAGAGACTTCGCTGGTGGAAGCCTCCAGGTTCTTGGCGATTGCCGGGAGAATCGGATCCACGAGCCCGATGCCCATGAACGCAAAAACGGCCGCGAGCGCAGTGGCCCACACCGCCTTCGGCTGTTTGAGGAAGGAAGCTTTCTCAGCTTCCAAGACGGTTGCAGTGGTTGTTTCGGCGCTTGCTGAAGCGTCAGCCAACTGGCGTGACATTCAATTGCTCCCTGTCGGTGCTGGTTTTGTTAGTCGGTTCTGGTTTTTAGTTCTGGAACGAACTGTTGAGCTTGGCGATCACGGGCAAGGCTGCGGCGAGATGTTCAATCTCGTCGTTGCTGAGGTCCTGAAGCAACTCGGCTACCATCGCGTTGCGTCGCTGATTGGCAGAGTCGACGGCGGCCGTGCCGGCTTCGGTGATGACCACCTGGACGGCTCGTGAATCGTCGGGATCCTGCTGGCGGGTGACCAAGCCGGCACGCTCGAGTTTGATGATCTGCTCGGTAGCGCTGGGGACTTTGATCCCCAGGTTCTTGGCGATGTCCCCCACGCGGAGGCCGCCGTCGGAAATCATGGACAACAGGCTGAGCTGCGCAGCGGTAAGGTCACCTTCAGGATCAAGACGACGGAACATGTAGACGCCGAGTCGTAGCGACTCGCGAAATTCCTGGGCGAGATCAAGTAGCCGAGGATCAAAGGAGCTCATATTTAGGTAGCCTAATAGTTAGGATGCCTAATGGTCAAGCTCTGACGGGTGAAGGCGATCTGCGCACATGCCCTGGGAGGGGTGGCGCGCCCGATCGGTAGCTATGCCCGGTTGGGGTGCTGACTTCCAGCGTGTGGACATCTTCGGGCAGCCGCCTTGCCGTCCAGCCAGGGTTTTCCTTGGTGTGGTTGCATGCTTCGCAGAGCCCTGCGCTGTTATTCACGGTTGTGGCGCCACCTGAATGCCACGGAACGATGTGATCGATATGCCTGATCGGCGCGTCACAGTAGGGCGTGCGGCAGGTGTCGTCCCGGGCTTCGATAAACCGCCTCAATCTCGGCGGGAAGAGTCGCGCCTTGGAGTCCATAGTGATGAGTTCCCCCATGGACGGCGCTGTATAGAGTCGGCGAAGCCACACGTCGAACTCCGCTTCCTGCTTTGCCGCCGGACTACCGCCCGTCGCGGACGATTGGCCGGCCTCAGAGTTCTGCCGGGTCGCACGGGGCACTCCCAACGCAGCCCCTCCAGCGCTAACAAGGGCCCTTGCCCACGCCGCCGGGACTATCCCGTAGCCCTTGAGCCGCGCTGGTTCACTATCGCCCTGCAATAGCGTGCGGTCCGTCATGATGACCTCGAGGTCGACACCGCTGATCCCGCCACGCCTGCCGGTGATGCGTTCGACGAGGGTATCTGCCATGACTTGTCCGCAGGTCCGGGAGTCCCCACCGGAACGTGCAGAGCCTGCCTTGCGGGTAAGCGCGGCATAGACGGCAACCCCATGGGCTGCAGGAAGCAGTGCAGTCAGGTAAGTCATAGTGTCCGGCGCCGGGCGCAGGGTCACCGTTCGCTCCGTGGCGGCATGACTGGCGCGCTGGGCAACGGAACGGGGATCGCGCCGGTAGGCGGCGGCTTTCGCGGCGGCGATGATTGCTTTGTCACCGGCGCCCTCGAATGTGCCCGTATCAGGTGCGAGTTCCTCGTCCACGGCGCACCGATCTTCCAAGGAAAGGCAGGCCGTCTCTCTTACGAGCAAGTTTGCGCGCCATTCATTGAGCAGGCCCGACTCCAACGCGGCCATGGTTCGCGGCATCTCCGTGACCAGCGCCTTCGCGAGTCCGAGGAGTCCCGAGCCGCGGTTCGGCGATTCACGCCTGGCCAAGGCAAGCTGAGCAGCGACACCCCGTCCCTGCTCTGACAAAGGAACACCAGCGGCTGCCTCCTCGTGCCGTTGTGCAAGGTCCAACGCCACCGCAGCACGGGCCTGCAGGCTGGTAATTGCAGATTTCAGCTCTTCCAGTCCCCGGATTTGGTCGATCAGCTCGCCGCCGTCGACTCCCAGGCGGACGGCACTCAGAAGTGCGATGAGTTCAGAGACACGGGGTGCGGAGTCACTGGGCTGCGGCTCTACAACGGGGGCAACTGCGGCCGAATCAATCGCTTGCTGCTCCCGAATCTTCTCCATGGCCCAACTCTTCCAGCGACCCAGGGGCACAGTAAGGCTGGAATCTCCCTATGTGGAAAACAGGAAAAACCCCTGTCCTACAGCGTCAGCTTCATGCCCTCGTGGCTCGCGACAAAGCCCAGCCCCTCATAGAATCGATGAGCGGAAACGCGGGACTTATCCGTGGTGAGCTGCACGAGCGAGCAGCCCCGCTCCCGGGCCTGGTCAATCGCCCACTGCATCATGAGCGCACCGACACCCTGCCCCCGCAACACCTCAGAAACCCTAACCGCCTCGATCTGCGCTCGCCAGGACCCCTTGCGCGAGAGGCCCGGGATGTAGCTGAGCTGGAAGGTAGCCACAACATCGCCGTCGAGTTCACCCACCACCAGAAGGTGCGCGGGGTCGGCGTCGATCGCGTCAAAAGCCCGCTCGTACGGCCCTAAATCGTCGGCACTTTCGCGGGTAGCGCCCAGCTGATCGTCGGCCAATAACGCGAGGATTCTCGGCAGGTCGCCCTTGCGGGCTCGCCGAAGGATAAAGGTCCGGGAGTCGACGGCGGCAGTCATCAAAGCGGGCACGGTACCGGATTGAGTAGTCACCACCCCAGCATGCCACGTGGTCGAAATAGCTCAGAACTCAGTATTGCTAAGTACCGGTACTTAGTTCTACTATGTAGTGGTAGCTAGTAATACTGAGTAGCGAGGGAGGTGTCCGATGGGTAAGCAAATGACGGAGATGCTCAAAGGCACATTGGAGGGCCTTGTTCTGGCCCTCCTGACCGGGAAGGCAGCGTACGGGTACGAAATCACCACGCTGCTCCGGGAGCAAGGATTTACCGAGATCGCTGAAGGCACCGTGTACGCGCTGCTGGTCAGGATCGAGCAAAAGGGGCTGGTGGACGTTGAAAAGCGTCCGTCCGAAAAGGGGCCACCCCGCAAGGTGTACACGCTTAACGCGCAGGGCGAAAAAGAACTGGACGAATTCTGGAACACATGGAGCTTCTTGTCCGAACGGATTGAAGAGCTTCGCAAGGAAGGAAATTAACATGGCAGCAAAATGGATCGAACTGGTCACGGGATCGCTTGAACAGAAGAAGCAGTACAAGCAAGCCAAGGCGCGGATGGGCGCCCTGCCCGAGCCGTACCTCACCGTGGCCACCGCTTTCAACCGGTACCTGATGTACTACGGCGGCGTCACTGAGGGCGACACCATGGTGCAAATGTTCACGGACCTGGCTGATCTGTGGGAACGAGCCGCAGTGGACGGCACCCCTGTGAGCGACATCGTGGGCGAAGATCCCATCGAATTCGCCGAGAGCTTCGCCCAGGCCTACGGCGGAAAGCGCTGGATCGACAAGGAACGCGAGCGCCTCACCAAAGCAATCGATAAAGCAAAGGACGTGGAATCATGACCGCAACAGCAATCCGGGTGCAGGGCATCGAGAAGTCGTACAAGGATCTCCATGTGCTCCGGGGAGTGGACTTTGAGGTAGCGTCCGGCAGTATCTTTGCCCTGCTGGGGTCCAACGGAGCGGGCAAGACCACTATGGTGAAGATCCTGTCCACGCTGCTGAAAGCGGACGCCGGCTCGGCCGCCGTCGAAGGCTTTGACGTCGCCACCGAGTCGCTCCAAGTGAGGCAGTCCATCAGCCTCACCGGGCAGTTCGCGGCCGTGGATGAGGTCCTCTCCGGCAAGGAAAACCTGATCCTGGTGGCGAAGCTGCGTCATTTGAAGAATCCGGGCGGCATTGCGGATGAGCTGCTGGCGCAATTCAGCCTCACCGAGGCAGGCTCCCGCAAGGTGGCGACTTACTCAGGCGGCATGCGTCGCCGCCTGGACATCGCCATGAGCCTGATCGGCAACCCGAAGGTGATCTTCCTGGACGAGCCGACCACAGGCCTCGACCCCGAAGCACGCCTGGAGGTGTGGCAGATCGTCAAGAATCTCGCCCACCACGGAACCACGGTCCTGCTCACCACGCAGTACCTGGACGAAGCCGAGCAGCTCGCGGACCGGATTGCCATTCTGCACGCCGGACGCATCATCGCCAATGGCACCCTCGCCGAGCTCAAGCAGCTGTTGCCGCCGGCCAAGATCGAATATGTCGAAAAGCAACCGAGCCTGGAGGACATCTTCCTGACCCTGGTTGGCACTGGTAGCAACCAGTCACCCAGTAACAACGAGTCAGTAAAGGACAGGTCATGAGTACCCATTTCTTCGCAGACACCTCCGTCCTGCTGGGCCGCTCCATGCGGCACATCTTCCGGAGCGTTGACACCATCATCACCACCGCGATCACCCCGATCGCCCTAATGCTGCTGTTCGTCTACGTGTTCGGCGGGGCCATCAGGACCGACACCGAGAACTACGTAAACTACCTGCTCCCGGGCATTATGTTGATCGCCATCGCCTCCGGCATCGCTTACACGGCAGTCCGGCTGTTCACAGACATGCAGAGCGGCATCTTCGAGCGGTTCCAGTCGATGCCGATCGCACGCTCTTCGGTTCTCTGGGCGCACGTGCTGACGTCGCTGGTGGCCAACGGACTCTCGCTGGTGATCATCGTGCTGGTTGCGCTCCTGATGGGATTCCGCACCTCGGCGAGCGTGCTGGATTGGCTCGCCGTTACAGGAATCCTGGCACTGTTCACCTTGGCGCTCACGTGGATCGCGATCATCGCGGGCCTCTCCGCGAAGTCCGTGGACGGCGCCGGCGGGTTCTCGTACCCACTGATCTTCCTGCCGTTCATCAGCTCGGCCTTCGTCCCGACGGAGACCATGCCGGGCCCGGTCCGGTGGTTCGCCGAAAACCAGCCAGTGACGTCCATCGTGAACACTGTCCAGGATCTGTTCGCGCAGCGTCCGGTGGGCGGCGGTATTTGGGTTGCCTTGGCTTGGTGCTTGGGGATCCTCATCGTCTCCTACGCCTTTGCCACAGCTGCCTACAAGCGCCAGATCGCCTAGTGATTCGTCAAGCCAAAACAACGGCCTAAGCTCCCTTTTCTCCACAAGGGAGCTTTCGCCATGCAGACCGATTCGCCATTGGTCAGACATTAGCTATAGCTTTATCGAACAGATTTGTAACGGCCGTCACCATTGTGGCGGATCCTTCGAAGGGTTCTTGAACTAATGTCCGACCAGACAACACAGGGGAAGCTCCGCGCCTCCAGCATTGACAGCGAGCCCCACCTGTCGCGCTCGCTCAGCAACCGCCACATCCAGCTCCTGGCCATCGGCGGCGCAATCGGAACCGGCCTCTTCATGGGTTCCGGCAAAACCATCTCCGTCGCCGGCCCCTCCGTGATCTTCGTGTACATGATCATCGGCTTCATGCTGTTCTTCGTCATGCGGGCCATGGGCCAGCTGTTGCTGTCCAACCTGAACTACAAGTCCTTCAGCGACTTCGCGGGCGACCTCCTTGGCCCCTGGGCAGGCTTCTTCACCGGGTGGACCTACTGGTTCTGCTGGGTAGTCACCGGCGTGGCAGACGTCATTGCAATTGCGGGCTACGCCAACGAACTCTGGCCGGGAATCCAGCTCTGGATCCCGGGCATCGCCACCATTATCATCCTGCTTCTCCTCAACCTGCCCACCGTGAAGGCCTTCGGTGAGACCGAATTCTGGTTCGCCCTCATCAAGATCGTGGCCATTGTGGCGCTGATCGTGGTGGGCCTGGTGATGATCTTCACCGGCTTCCAGTCCAACGCAGGCACCGCGAGCTTCACCAACCTCTGGAGCCACGACGGCTTCTTCCCCAAGGAATTCATGGGCTTCGTGGCCGGCTTCCAGATCGCCGTCTTCGCGTTCGTGGGCATCGAACTGGTGGGCACCGCCGCCGCTGAAACGAAGAACCCGGAACACAACCTCCCCCGCGCCATCAATGCCATTCCCCTGCGCGTCATGCTCTTCTACGTAGGCGCCCTCATCATCCTCATGTCCGTCACCCCGTGGACCGAGTTCAAGGCGGGCCAGAGCCCTTTCATTGCCATGTTCTCGCTAGCGGGCCTTGGCATGGCAGCTACCGTAGTGAACCTCGTGGTGCTCACCTCGGCCATGTCGTCGGCAAACTCGGGGATCTACTCCACGTCCCGCATGGTGTACGGCCTGGCCCACGACGGCGACGCACCCAAGCTCTTCGGCCGCCTCTCCAGCCGCAAAGTACCCCAGAACGCACTGTTCCTCTCCTGCGTCCTGCTGCTGGCCGGCGTCGCCCTTCTCTACGCGGGCAAGGACGTTGGCGTGGCGTTCGACATGGTGACCACCGTGTCCGCCGTCTGCTTCATGTTCGTCTGGTCGATCATCCTGGCCAGCTACCTCGTGTACCGCAAACGCCGCCCCGAGCAGCACGCGGCCTCGCCGTTCAAGATGCCCGGCGGCATCCCCATGGTGTGGGTGGTGTTCGCGTTCTTCGCGTTCCTCGTGTGGGCCCTGACCACGCAGCCGGATACGCTCACCGCGCTGCTGGTGACGCCCATCTGGTTCGCCATCCTCGGCGTTGCCTACGCTGTGGTCCGCAAGTCGCCCCTGCATCAGGCCCGCGTGGCCGAATGGAAAGCAATGTCCGAGGCTGAAACCGCGGCAGCGCGCTAAGTAGCCGGGCGCTCTAAGAGCGTATATGGGGCTGTGCCCGCTTCGCGGTGCCCACGCCGCAGCCCCATATACGCTCTCTCGCTTGGCGATCAGGCTCACTGGCCCTTCGCCGTCGGCCAAGTTAAGAGAGGGTTACGCTTCGGCCTGACGATCCTCCACAAGCTTCTGGACAGCCGGGAACAGCGGGTGAGTCGGCGTCAGTTCCGTGATGCGCTCGACGGCGGCAGCCGGGTCCAACTCGGACAGCATGTTGGCGAGCTCCACGGCTTCGTCGTCGTTGCCGTCGTCGAAACGGAGGGCCGCGGACATCGCCTCGAGCAGTGCCACCGGCGCCACGCCACGCTCGGCCAACTCCGCGGCAGGACCGATGAACCGCTCGTGTCGGCTGAGCTTCCGCAAGGGCGCCCGGCCCACGCGATTCACAGTGTCCGGCAGGTGCGGGTTGGTGAAGCGGGACAGGATCTTCTGCACATAGGCCTCCTGCTCGGCCTCAACGAACCCGTGCTTGGCCACCAGCAGTTCCTTGGTTTCTTCCAGCACCGCCCGGACCTTCGCGGCAACAGACGGATCCGCCATGGCATCGGAGATCTTCTCCAGCCCGGCTTGGTAACCGAAATACGCCGCCGACGCGTGGCCCGTATTCACGGTGAACAGCTTACGCTCGATGTACGGGCCCAGCTCATCCACAAACGTGGCTCCGGGGATGTTCGGCGCGTTGCCACCGAACGGCGTACGGTCGATGACCCACTCATAGAACGTCTCCACCGTGACGTCCAGGCCCTGGCCCGGCGCCTGGTTAGGGACGATGCGGTCCACTGCGGTGTTGGCAAAAACCGCGACGGCGTCCAGGTCACCGGCGGAGTCGTCCCAAGCCGCCCGGATCTCCGTATGCAGGAGATCCGTGGCATTGATGGCGTTCTCGCAGGCCATGACCTGAAGGGGTGGCATGTCCGCGGGCCGGGCGGCCAGCCCGCGCGCGATCACCGGTGCCACGAACTTCAGGATGTGCGGCCCCACAGCAGTGGTGACCACATCCGCCGTCGAGATTTCCTCCACAACGGCGGCTTCTTGCGAAGCGGAATTGAAGGCACGGAAGCCGCTAACAGTCTTGACCGCCGGGTTTTCGCCCACCTCGTGAACGTCGTAGCTGGTAGCCTCGGCGAGCTGGCTGATTAGCGCATCCGCAACATCAGCGAAAACCACCTCATAGCCGGCCTCGTGAAGCAGCAGCCCCACAAAGCCACGCCCGATGTTGCCTGCCCCAAAATGAACTGCCTTCACTATGCGTTGACCTTCCCGAACAGCTCCAAAACTTCATCAACCGTAGTTGCTTCCTCCAACTGGGCCACCTGCGCCTTGCTGGTGAAGATCTTCGCGATCGAGGACAGGATGTGGAGGTGCTCATTGTTGAGGCCAGCCACGCCGACCACGAACTTCACTTGCTTGCCGCCCCAGTCGATGCCCTCCGGGTAACGGATGATGGACACTGCCGAGTGGTTGATGTGTTCCTTGGCATCGTTGGTGCCGTGCGGGATGGCCAGGAAGCTGCCCATGTACGTGGACACGGATTCTTCGCGCTCGTGCATGGCGTGGACGTAGCTGACATCAACGGCACCGCGGTCCAGCAGGAGCTTGCCGGCCTCGTCAATCGCTGCGTCACGGTCGGTTGCAGTGCCGTTCAGGACCACGCTTTCGCGGAGCAGGACACCTTTACCTTCGGCGGCTTGACCGTCGACGGCGGCAGCCGGCTCGGCGACATGCGCACCGTGGGAGGCAGCTACTGTGGTGGCGGCGGCGGGCTGCGCTCCGGCGGTGGATTCCGCCGTCGTTCCTGAGTCGGAAGCCGCGCCTTCAGTGTTGCTGCTGCGGACCAGCTCAACAATGTCGTCGTACTTGGGGCTGTTCATGAAGTTGTCCACCGAGTAGTGAACCGCGCTGGACGTGCGTGGCTGTGCACGCTCAGTAAGGTCCTGGTGGGTAACCACAACGTCATAGCTGTCGCTGAGGTTTGCGATGGCTGAATTGGTGACCTTGACCTCCGGGAAGCCTGCGGCCTTGATCTTGTTGCGCAGGACCGAGGCACCCATGGCACTGGAACCCATGCCGGCGTCGCAAGCGAACACGATGTTCTGGACCGGTCGGGTGAGGACGGTGCCGCTCTGGGCGCCGGCGTTGTTACCGGTAAGTGCCGAGGAGACGGAGCTCTTCTTGCCCTTCATGGCTTCCATACGGGACGTAGCTGCGGAGAGGTCGTCCTCCCCCTTGTTCTTGGAGGTGCGCAGGATGACTGCGGCAATGAGGAAGGACACGGCCGTGGCAAGGATGACGGCAAGAATCACTCCAACGTAGCTGTCACGTGACGTCTGGGCCAGCACCGCGATGATGGAACCCGGCGCGGCAGGAGCAACCAGGCCGGAATTGGTGATGGCCAGGGTCGCGATACCTGCCATGCCGCCGCCGATGGCAGCGAGGATCAGGATGGGCTTCATCAGGACGTACGGGAAGTAGATCTCGTGGATGCCACCGAGGAAATGGATGATCGCTGCACCGGGAGCCGAGGCCTTGGCTGCACCGCGGCCAAAGAACATGTACGCCAGCAGGATGCCGAAGCCCGGGCCGGGGTTCGCTTCAAGCAGGAACAGGATGGACTTGCCCTGTTCCAGCGACTGCTGGATGCCAAGCGGAGTGAGCACGCCGTGATTGATGGCGTTGTTGAGGAAGAGTACCTTGGCGGGCTCGATGAAAATGCTGGTTAGTGGCAGTAGCCCATTGTTGACCAGGAACCCCACAACGGCACCGGCGCCGTCAGTGAAGCGCTGGACTACCCAGGAAAGGCCGTAGAAGCCGCCCAAAGCCAACAGCGCACCCCAGATACCGGCGGAGAAGTTGTTGACCAGCATCTCGAAACCGGGGCGAATCTTGCCGTCCCACAGGGCGTCGATCTTTTTCATGGTCCAGGCGCCCAGCGGGCCCATGATCATGGCACCGATGAACATCGGCGCATCCGTACCTGCGATGACTCCCATGGTTGCGATGGCACCCACCACACCGCCGCGGACGTCGTAAACCATCCGGCCGCCCGTGTAGGCGATCAGGATCGGAAGCAAGTATGTGACCATTGGGCCAACGATGCCCACGTTGGGATCACCCTCGGCGTTCGTGCCGAAACCGCCCAGTTCAGCAACGGGAAACCAGCCCTTCTCGATGAACAGGGCCGTGATGAGGCCCCAGGCGATGAAGGCGCCAATGTTGGGCATGATCATGCCGGACAGGAATGTTCCGAACTTCTGGACACCAACGCGCACGCTGGTGCGGGGCTTCGCAACTGTCTCTGTTGCCATGTGAATTCCTAACGTGTGTCCCGCGGCGGCGCGGGGTCAGTCGATATAGATCGAGAGATAGCAGCCTTAGGAGCTGCTGGAAATGCGGTGAAGCCATTCAAGGAAGAGCTTCAGTTCAGAGCTGGAAAGTTGGTCCGAATGCGAGGCCTGCAGTGCCGCATTCAGGGCGATTGCCGCAACAACTACTGACGACTTACCGGAGTCGTCTGCGGCGCCACGGGCGGTTTCCGTGGAGACGGCAAAAATCATGGAATCCCGCGTCATCGTTGAGAGCTCGAGGTTCCGTTCTTCCACCGGTTCAGCGATCAACATGAGCGTGACGCCCACGTTGGCCGCCAGGATGCTGCGTGCCGCTTCGCGGGGCGGCACGTTGATCTGACCGGAGATAGCGGCCTTGTTCAGCATCTCTTCCAGAAGCACTTCAGCATCTGCCACGATTGCTGGGCGGCTTTCCGGCCTGATGTTGCCGAACATCACCAGATACAGATGGGGTTGGGTCAGGCCGAACTGGACGTGGTTGTCCCACATCCGCCGGACGTCTTCCAAGGGCTCCCCGGACGGTGCAAAGTCCCGCTCCCCCGCAACATACTCTTCAAATCCGGCTGATACGACGGCATCGAACAGGCCTTCTTTGTCACCAAAGTGGTGGTAGAGCGTTGGCGCCGTGACCCCGGCAAGCTTGGTGATCTGGCGCGTCGAGACTGCTGACCCCTCCGAATTCGCCAGCAATTCGGCAGCTGCGCGAAGCAACCGAATTTTAGGCGGAAGCTGGTCATCGAAACTCATAACCGCTACCCTAGCACCTATAGCGTTGCTATATGAAGTGGCTCACAAAGGAATTTTGTAGGCTAGTTTTCGAGGCTCCCGGTGCCGTCGCCGGAGGGCCTGAACCAACAAGCAGGAACAGAGGATTCAGTGCAGAATTTCCAAGGAGTAGGGGTAAGCCCTGGCCGCATCATTGGTTCCGTCCGCCAGATGCCCAAGCCGGTGAGTGAGCCGCCGTCGGGAGACCGATTGGCTGCGGACGTGAGCCCGGAAGACGCCGTCGCGGGCTTGAAGGCGGCGGCGCAAGCCGTCCATGACGAACTCAAGGGACGTGCGGACAGCGCTTCCGGCGACGGCAAGGCCGTTCTCGAAGCCACAGCCCTCATGGCCAAAGACACCATGCTCCTGAAGTCCGCGAGCAAGCTCATCAACGCCGGGTCCTCTGCAGAAAGGGCCATCTGGGAAGCCGGTGCGTCCGTCTCCGAAATGCTGCACAACCTGGGCGGCTACATGGCCGAGCGTGCCACCGACGTCCTGGATGTCCGCGCCCGCATCGTGGCCGAACTTCGCGGCGTTCCCGCTCCCGGCATTCCTGCCTCCGACACGCCCTTCATCCTGGTGGCCGAGGACCTCGCTCCCGCCGACACCGCAACACTGAATCCCGCGGTGGTGCAGGCGCTGGTGACCTCAGGCGGCGGCCCGCAGTCCCACACGGCCATCATTGCGCGTTCGCTCGGCCTGCCCGCCGTGGTTGCAGCCCATGATGTTGACGACATCGCGGATGGAACCGAGGTGTACGTGGACGGCGCGGCTGGCTTCGTTGCCGTTGCGCCCACCGACGAGCACCGTGCGGCCGCTACGGCCTGGGCCGAAACGTCCGCCACCCTCGCCGAATTCGACGGAAACGGCACGACGGCGGACGGCCACTTGGTGCCGCTCCTCGCCAACGTCGGTGGAGCCAAGGACGCCGTGGCAGCTGCCGCTTTGGGCGCCCAGGGAGTGGGCCTGTTCCGCACGGAGTTCTGCTTCCTGGAGCGGGACACCGAACCCTCCGTGGACGAGCAAGCCGCAGCCTACAAAGCCGTCTTCGACGCGTTCCCGGGCAAGAAAGTGGTCCTCCGCACCCTTGACGCCGGCGCCGACAAGCCGCTCCCCTTCCTCACGGATGCCACGGAACCGAACCCTGCACTGGGTGTTCGCGGCTACCGCACCGACTTCACCACTCCGGGCGTCCTGGAGCGCCAACTCGAGGCCATCGCCCGTGCCGCTTCCGATTCCGAGGCAGACGTTTGGGTCATGGCTCCCATGATCTCCACGGCTGCCGAAGCAGGACGCTTCGCCTCGCTGTGCGCTGCTGCGGGAATCCAAACGCCGGGCGTGATGGTGGAAGTTCCCTCTGCTGCATTGACCGCCGCCACCGTGCTACGGGAAGTCGGGTTCGCCTCCCTTGGCACCAACGACCTCACCCAGTACGCCATGGCCGCGGACCGCCAACTCGGACCCCTCGCTGAACTGAACACCCCCTGGCAGCCTGCCGTACTCCGGCTGGTGCAGCTCACGGTGGAAGGCGCTCAGCAGGAAGGATCCGGGCGTGAAGGCGACAACAAGCCTGTGGGCGTCTGTGGTGAGGCAGCCGCCGACCCGGCCCTCGCCGTCGTACTGACCGGTTTGGGCGTCACCACACTGTCCATGACCGCGCGCTCGTTGGCCGCCGTCGGGACCGTACTGAAAACCGTGACGCTGGAGCAGGCGCAGGAACTGGCCCGCTTGGCCCTGTCCGCACCAAGCGCCACCGAAGCCCGCGACTGGGTCCGGGCCAAGCTCCCCGTGCTCGAAGAACTCGGCCTGTAACTTTCACTTCCCCGATCCTCAGGAGAAACCCATGCCCGAACGCACAGCCACCATCGCGAGCCGCTCCGGCTTGCACGCCCGTCCGGCCGCCTTGTTCGCGGAAGCCGCAGGCGAGCAGCCCGTGGAGGTCACCATTGCCATGCACGGCGAACCTGCCGATGACGCGCTCGACGCCGCCAGCATCCTTTCGCTCATGACTCTCGGTGCCGCGAAGGGTGACGTCGTTGTGCTTCGGGCAGAGGGGGACGGCGCCGACGCTGCGCTGGACGCACTGGTGAAGCTGCTGGAGACAGACCTGGACGCGGAGTAGCTACCGTCTCCTCCCTCCGCCGCCTTAACCTTGCTTCCGCGACCCTTGTGGCAAACGTCGGGACTGGATGGCGGAGTGCGTCTTGCGCAGTGCATCGATGGATTCGTCATAGGACCGCTGCGCCACTCCCACAAACAGGCAGTCGATGACCATCATCTGCGCGATCCTGCTGCCCAGCGCGCCGGGGCGGAAAGGGGTTTCGCGTGCCGCAGTGCTGAGCAGGATGTCTGCTTCCCGCCCCAATGGCGAATCTGCGTGATTGGTGATGACGATGGCCCGGGCGCCAGTGGCCTTGGCGATCCGGAGGAACTCAACCGTATCCATGGTGGTGCCGGAATGAGAGACAGCCACCACCACGCACGTGGGATCGAGCAAGGAAGCGGACGTCCACGCGGCATGGGCCTCAGACCAATTGAAGGCCACTTTGCCGATCCTGTGAAGTTTCTGTTGCAGGTCCTGCCCCACCAGGGCCCCCGCGCCGACGCCGAAGACCTCTGTCCTGCGTGCCCCGGAAATCGCCGAGACAGCTTCTTCCAGCCTGTCGACGTCCAGGAGCTCGGCGGTATCGGCGATCGACATGCTCTCGTTGAACGCAATTTTGGACACCACGTCCTGCAAGGAGTCCGACTTATCGATGTCCTCGTAGACGTCGGCGGGTACGTTGTTGACCACACTCTCGCGCGTTGCTTCCCGGGCCAAGTCCAGGCGGAATTCGGAGTACCCGGCGTAGCCCACCTTCTTGTAGAACCGCACTACGGAGGTGGTGGACGTCCCGCCTTGTTCCGCAAGGTCTCCGATGGACATCGTGGCAACCTTCGAAGGTTCCGCGAGGACCACTTCACCGATAGCCCGCTCGGACGGGCGCAACGCCGGAAGGATGGCCCTGATCCTGACAAGGACCGTTCGGGACGATTCCTCGTTGATGAGCCCTTCCACACGACCTCCTCCTGCCGCCCGCTCACTGCGAACCGCCTTGGAACACCGTACCCGGTGACGGAACCCGCAACCCCGTGTATGAATAATACCCAGTTGTTTGATGTCATGTAAATCATTGACATACATGTGATGGGCGCCCTACCGTCGTAGTCAGAAACCAAACGACAGTTAGGACAACCATGGGCACGGAACCGGGCCATAAGGGGAACTCGGCATGGCTGGAGATCAGCACCGAGGCGCGCAACGAACGGACCCTGGACCTGGACCAGCGCACCACCTTGGACATCCTCACTGCGCTTAACGATGAAGACCGGATGGCGCCTGAAGCAGTCCGCGGGATCCTGCCGACAATGGCCGGGCTCGTGGATGCCGCTGCCGAATCTGTGCGGAACGGCGGGCGGGTCCACTACTTTGGCGCGGGAACCTCGGGCCGGTTGGGCGTGCTCGACGCCGCCGAGCTGAAGCCTACGTTCAATCTCCCGGACAACGTTGTTATCGCCCACCACGCCGGCGGCGCCGATGCACTGGTTCGCGCCGTGGAGAACGTGGAGGATTCCTGGGAAGCCGGCATTGAGGCGGCGTCCGACGTCCGGAGCGGGGACATTGTTGTGGGCATCGCAGCGTCCGGAAGGACCCCCTATGTGGGTGGTGCGTTGACGGCTGGCCGCGAGCGCGGCGCCATCACGGCCCTCATGGCTTGTGCTTCGGAGCCCCAGCTCGGGCCCCTTGCTGATTTTGTGCTGGCCGCTGACACAGGCCCGGAAGCCCTTGCCGGTTCCACACGGCTCAAAGCCGGGACAGCCCAGAAGCTCATGCTCAATGGGTTCTCCACGGCACTCATGATCAAGCTCGGCCGGACCTGGTCCAACCTGATGGTGTCCATGGTGGCAAGCAATGAAAAGCTCCGTTCCCGGACGGTGAGGATTCTCATGGAGGCTACCGGAGACACTGAGGAGCGTTGCCGCGAAGCCCTCGAAGCAGCCAACGGTGAACTGAAGGTTGCGCTGACGGCAATGCTCTCCGGAGCGAATCCGGCGCAAGCCCGCGAGGCTCTGGGCGCTGCGTCCGGCAACGTCCGCAGCGCCACCGATGCCCTCAGCCAGCGACCCCTTGAAACCTCCAACCACCCCCCTAAATCACCAGAGGACCCTCATGAGTAATTCCACGCTCGTACAGCAGCCACCCGCCAAGCAGGCCCGGCGCGCCCTGGTGGCCGGTTCGGTGGGCAACTTTATCGAATGGTACGAATTCGGCATCTATGGCTCGTTCGCCACCATCATTTCCGCCAACTTCTTCACCACGGCGGGCGCTTCGGACTTCGAGGCCCTCATCAAGACCTACGCGTCGTTCGCCATTGCGTTCTTCTTCCGTCCTGTGGGCGCCTGGATCTTCGGGCGGATCGGTGACAGGATCGGCCGCCGCCCCACTCTGATCATCGTGTTACTGCTCATGACCGGAGCCACCACCCTCATCGGCGCCCTCCCCAACTACGCCACTTTGGGCATCATGGCCCCCATCCTGCTGACCTTGGTCCGCATCCTCCAAGGGCTCTCGGCTGGTGGCGAATTCGGCGGCGCAGTGTCCCTCATGACCGAGTTCGCTCCTTCGGGCAAGCGCGGCGCCTATGGGGCGTGGCAGTCGTTCACCGTGGCACTTGGCCTGCTGGTCGGAGCCGGCGTCGCTGCGGCCCTGTCCTCCGTCATGAGTCCCCAAGCGCTGTCGGAGTGGGGCTGGCGCCTGCCCTTCCTGCTCGCCCTCCCCCTCGGCCTCGTGGCGTTGTACCTGCGGCTGAAACTCGAAGAGAGCCCCAACTTCCAGCGCACCGCAGCGGCCGGACGCAACCCAGGCTCCGAGGTCGTGGTTGTCCACCCCAGCAAGGCTGAAACCGCGAAGGCGATCCTTCTGGGGATCGGCCGCCTCATGGGTTGGTCGGCAGCAGGTTATACATTCCTAGTGGTCCTGCCGTCCTACTTGCAGACCAGCCTCAACGCCACATTCCAGGCGGCGCTGATCGCGACAGTACTGGCCAACGCTGGTTTTGCCGCGTCCATCATTCCCAGCGGCATTCTCAGTGATCGCTGGGGACGTCGGCCGGTGATGCTCGCCGGCGCCATCCTGATTACGGTGTTCGCCCTGCCGCTCCTGAAGGTTTTGCAGGACCCGGCCAGTTCGCCATGGCTCATGGGCGCAGGTGTCTTCCTTGCCGGGGCAATCGTCGGCATGCTGGCCGGCCCGGGTCCGGCAATGCTGTCCGAAATGTTCCCCACAACGGTCCGCTACACCGGCTTGGGACTGGCGTATTCGCTGTCCAACGCAGTGTTCTCCGGGTCCGCCGGGCTCATCATCACCGGCCTCATAGCTTCTACCGGTAACAGGGACATCCCGGCGTACTACGTCATGGCCACCTGCGTGATCAGCGCCTTCGCGCTGGCCACCTTGCGCGGTTCCGCCCACAAGAAGGCGCTGCGCGACTAAGCGTCGTCCGGCCGCCACCACATCCAGAACGAGATAGAGGGAGCACTGCCATGCGTATCATCGGCATGATGTCCGGAACGTCCTACGATGCGATCGACGCCGTCGCGGTCGATGTCAGCAGGGACGGCGATGCCTTGGTGCTGACCCTCCTGGGGGCTGTCAGCGAGTCCTACCCGGACGGGTTGCGGGCGGAAATTGCGGCCCAACTGCCGCCCGCCAGCGGCTCCATGGAACAGGTCTGCCAGCTCGATACCCGCATTGGCCAGGCCTTCGCCGGGCTCGCTGTCAGGGCCAATGACGAGCTCTGCGATGGACGGGCGGAGCTGATCGCGTCCCATGGCCAAACCATGTTCCACTGGGTGGAATCCGGCCAGGTCAAAGGGACACTCCAGCTTGGCGAACCTGCGTGGATCGCTGAAGCGACAGGCGTCACCGTGGTGTCCAACTTCCGGACACGTGATGTAGCGGCAGGGGGTCAGGGCGCCCCGTTGGTTAGTCTCTTCGACACCCTGTGGCTGCGCGGGCTGCCAGGCACACCCGTGGCGTTGAACCTCGGTGGGATCGCCAACATCACGGTGGCTTCCGGGGCACCGGTTGCTTTCGACACCGGTCCTGCGAATGCGCTGATCGACGCCGCGGTCGCCTCCATGACCGCCGGCCGCCAGCACTACGACCACGACGGCGAACTCGGCGCACGCGGCAACGTCAGCTCCGATTTGCTCACCGGGCTGCTCGCCGAACCGTACTATGGGCTCCCTGCCCCGAAGTCGACCGGCAAGGAACTGTTCCACCTGCCGTATGTGGAAAAAGCCATGGAAGCCACCGGCACCAGCGACCTGCCCATCGAAGACGTCATGGCAACACTGGTGGCCCTCACAGCCCGCACTGTAGCGGACGCCGTGCGGGCGGTGGGAGGAACATCCGTTATCGCCTCCGGGGGCGGAACACAGAATCCCACGCTGATGCGGGCATTGGACGAGGAACTTGGCCTGCATGGACCTGACGGCGTCAAACTGCTGACATCGGACCAGTTGAACCTGCCGTCCTCCGCCAAAGAGGCCGCTGCATTTGCGGTGCTTGGCTATCTGACGGTCCACAACTTCCCGGGAACGGTGGCCAGTTGCACAGGTGCGCGCCATGCCGGCATCCTCGGCTCAATCACGCCTGGATCCCAAGGTTTCCACTCGCCCGCTTCCACCCTTCCTGCCCCTGTCACCCTCCGGGTTCAGTAGCAGCCACCCATCCCCGCCGCACAGCCCTCACGCTAGGCTTCTGCCATGGCATTGATAGCTCCCCGCGCCACGGCCGGCCTCCCCGCCGACGAAGCCCGGAATCTCGCGCGCTCCCTCCAGGACAGCAACGACATCACGGTGTTCGTGGACGGCACTGTCCACCGCCTGCCCGATCAGGCGAGGGACGCCGTCGTCGATCTCCTCGCGAGACTGAGCCGGGGCGAAACGGTGACGGTCAGCAGCGTGGAGGAAATGCTCACGACATCGCAAGCCGCCGAGCTTGCGGGCATCTCTCACACGTATCTGCGCAACATGACCGATCGCGGCGAAATCCCGGTGGAATACCGCGGTACACATCGTCGGATCCGACAGGCGGCCATCATGGCGTGGCTTGAAACGCAGAAGAAGAAGCAGCAGGCAGAAGCGGCTGCAGGTGATGACGTCACCACCGAGTCCCACGGCTAGCCACCCTAAATCGCCAGCATGCTGTTCAATAGCGGTATGGCTTCAAGTTCCCCTTCAACCGTTTGGCCCGTGGTGCACCAAGAGCGTCGTGCGCTGATCCAAGACCTGGAACCGCTTGAGCCAGCCCACTGGCAGACGCCGTCCCTGTGTTCCGGCTGGGACGTCCACGATGTCCTGGCCCACGTCATTGACAGCGCGAAGACCACCCGCCTGAACTTCATACGCCGGATGATTGCCGCCCGGATGGACTTCGACCGCGACAACGCCGTGGGCGTAGAGCTCCAGAAGGCCGTGGATCCGAAGAACACGATCGCCGGGCTGCGCGCCGTGCTCTCGCGGACATCCGGTCCGCCGGCGAGCTTGTCGACTCGTTTGGTTGAAGCGTTCGTCCACGGCGAGGACATCCGGCGCCCGCTGGGGATCCGCCGCGACTATCCCGCTGAGCACGTGGCCACCGCCCTTAGCTACCAGGTGAAGACCACCACCAAAATGGGTGGTGGCAAGGAAATCGCGGAGGGCTGGCGATTGGTGGCATCTGACACGTCCTTCGACCATGGCAATGGTCCGGCAGTCGAAGGTCCCGCCATAGCCCTGCTGCTCGCAGTGTCCGGTCGGCCCGTGAGGGACGACGAGTTGGGTGGCCCGGGCGCGCCGATTTTCCTGCAACAGTCGGGAAACCAGTGAAAACGGGAGAAAAGATGACCGCGCTACTCTCTGCCGACGTCGAGGTCTTTGGCCTGACCGGCCGAATCCTTTGGACCGAGGGCACGCCTGCGCCGGAGCCGGACGCCGGGCCCGGGTCCGAGCCCGCATATATCTTGATCCACGGCATCGGGGTATCGCATCGATATCTGGCGCGGCTGCATGCTGTTCTCGCGGCGAGCGCGCCTACGTACTCACTGGACCTTCCAGGTTTCGCCGGGACTCCCAAGCCCGGGCGCCAGCTTTCAGTGGAGGACTACGGCGCCTTCATCGCCCAGACCCTTAAGTCCCGCGGCATCGACTCCTACGTGTTGGTTGGCCACTCCATGGGCGTGCAATTTGCGATCGAAGCGGCCTTGTACGCCCCCGAGCAGGTCCGGCAGTTGGTACTGATGGGTCCCGTGGTGGATTCACGGCACAAGAATGTGTGGCGGCAGTCGCTGGCCCTGACCATCGACGGAGTACTTCGCGAGAGCCCCACGTCCAACCTGATCGTCATGTCCGACTATGTCCGTTGCGGCCCCAGGTGGTACCTCACCGAGCTGCCGGTCATGATGGAATACCCCACGGAGAAACGGTTGGCCGGTATCCAGGTGCCGGTGCTGATTCTGCGCGGGAGCCGGGACCACGTGGCCGGACCCGAGTGGTCGCTCCGGCTTTCGCGGGCGGTGGCCCAAGGGCGCCTGGTGGAGATTCCGGGCGTCGGGCATGTGGCGCAGCACATGCGTCCCAAGGCTGTAGCGGATGCCATCCGGAGCTTCGTCACCTCAACCACGCTTCACAGCTGAGCGTTAAGTACGACGCCGTCCCATGGGTTGGGTGCCCCTTGTTGGGTCAGCGCGCCGCGGCTAGGCTGGCCGGGCAGGCACAATAGTAAGCCTGCTTACGAAAGGGTTGATCGTGACAGACAAAGACTCAAATGAAGAAATTCAAGGCTTCGGCGCAACCGGCGCCACTGGGCCCTACGGCGCCCCGACGACCCATGGGACTGACAAGGCCGACGTCAACGCCGATCCCGAATTGCGCCAGGACGAGGACGATGATCCGGCCGCATCCGCCAACCCCGATCCACTCGACGGCAACATCACAGGGCTGGAGCCAGGCGGCGGAGTACCCCCGGGAGAAACCCCGCCCGCCGAGGACAGCATGAGCATGGACCAAGGGCACGAGGAGTAACTACTGACCGGGGCAGCCTAGCTAGGGAAGCCTCAGGATTTCCCCGAGGTCATACTCGACCGGTTCCTCCAACTGCGAGTACGTGCAGCTCTCGGGCGTCCTGTCCGGCCGCCACCTCCGGAACTGCGTGGTGTGCCGGAACCTGTCGCCTTCCATGTAGTCGTAGGCCACCTCGATAACGAGTTCGGGGCGCAGGGGCACAAAGGAGAAATCCTTGCCCCCGCTCCACCGGCTTTGGGCGCCGGGCATGCGTGAACCGCCGGCAGCGTCGTCCTGGTTGGCCCACTCGCCCCACGGGTGCTCGCTGAGTTCGATCTGATATGGCTCCAGCTCTGCGACCAGAGCCTCCCGGCGGGCCATGGGGAACGATGCCACCACTCCCACATGATGCAGCCGGCCAGTGTCGTCATGAAGGCCGAGCAACATCGACCCCACAACTTTGGCGGTCTTGTGCCAGCGGAATCCGGCCACCACGCAATCCGCCGTGCGCTCGTGTTTGGTCTTGAACATCAGGCGTTTGTTGGGTTGATAGGTCCCGTTCAGCGGCTTGGACAGCACGCCGTCCAGTCCCGCGCCTTCCAACTGCACGAACCACTCCTGCGCCCGTTCGAGATCCGTCACCGCGGGGGTCACATACACGGGAGGCTCTGCCTTGGCGAGTGCCCGTTCCAGAAGCGCGCGGCGCTCTGAGAACGGCCTGTCCATGAGGTTTTCGTCGCCCAAGGCAAGAATGTCGAACGCGATCATGGAAGCCGGGGTCTTCTCGGCAAGCATCCTGACCCGGCTGTCGGCGGGATGGATCCGCTGCTGCAGAACCTCGAACTCCAGCCTGCTGCCCTCGATCAGGACGATTTCGCCGTCGATCACGCATTTGTCCGGGAGGTTCTTCCGTAGGGCATCCACCACTTCCGGGAAGTATCGGGTCATTGGCTTCTCGTTGCGGCTGCCCAGGATGATCTCATCGCCGTCCTTGAAGACGATCGTCCTGAAGCCGTCCCATTTGGGCTCGTAGTGCCCAACATCGGGGATGGCCGGAACGGATTTGGCGAGCATGGGCGAGACGGGTGGCATCACAGGCAGGTCCATAGACAATGTCTACCTGCCGGTGCACCGCGAAGCTAGTGTCAGGCCATGGATATCTTCCTCGTGTTGGCCCCACCAGGCCGTGCAGATCCAGAAGATCCAGTACGAGCTACCGGCTCCCGCGCCGGCCCCGAAGCCTAAGTCATAGAACCCCATCGCTTGGGCAGGCCTACCGCCCGTTACATTAATGTGACTTTACTTTCCGGCTCATGTACCGTCGTAGGGCGACCCGTATCTCCGCTGGGCCGCTTCCGGATTGACGCCGAGCTCTGCCGCAATCCGGGATCCGCCAGACCCGCGGCAGAGGCGGGGGACCCACAGTTCCCGGGCTTGGTATCCAAGTCCTCGGGGTGAAGCCGCTTAGGCGGCCGGACGGCCTCGTCCGAACCCGACAGCTAACCTCGAAGGCGTTGAGAGGCAACCACCATGTCCCCAACCATGGATCAGCCGCGCCGCGCCCACAATGAAGGCGAGCGCACCAAGCCAACCGGACGCCGTCGGGCCCAACCCAGCGGATTCCCCACCAACGCACCGGCGGACTCCGCCGCTGCGCCCCAAAATCCAATTAGCACAGGCACGACGCCGGAACCCGCCACTGCGGCCCTGCCCACCATCGCGGCGCCCGCGACGCGTGCGGCGGTTCGTGCGGCCGAGCGGGAGAGGGCAGCCCGGGCTGTGATCGCGCCCGAGGAATCCCTTGCCGAGGCGTCCGCGACTGAGCATTCCGCAACTGCAATGATCCCCACGGCTGCGATCTCCAATACGCAGGCGGCAGCTCCGAAGTCGACCACGCCTGGACCCCCTAGCGCGGCGATCCCCGTTGTGCAGCCGGCTGGCATGGAGCCGGGTTCGCAGGAGTTCGGCACCCAGGAATCCGCAACCGCAGCTATTCAAGTGGTGCAGCCTGCAACGCCGGAACCCGCCACGGCGGCCATTCCCGTGGTGTCTGCCCGCGAAGAATCCGCGAGCACACCCGAACCGGCCGAGTCACCGCGGGGCAAGTCCCCCGCGCAGGTTGCTGCCGCGGCAACGGCGTCGGCAGCACTGGCAAGCCGCAAGGATGTTCGGAAGCAGGCTGCCGCACCCACAGCTGGCAGGTCCAGCTTCGGACCGACGTCCTCCTTTGGCCGCGAACCTCACTCCGCCCTTCGAAAAGCAGCGTCGGTCAAGCACATGAGCCAGCGCATGGCCGTGGTTGCAGGGGCGCTTGGCCTTGTGCTGACGGCCGGGACGCTGGGGCAGGCCCTGGAGTTGCCCTTCTTCGGCCGGGAGACTCCAGCGCAGGAGGCCAGCGGGAGCGATGATCGCACCTCGACTTCGGCGTCTCCCGCGCCCAAGGCTTCGTACTCCACGGCTTCGTCGCCATCAGCCTCGTCAATGGCCACGGCGTCCTCGGAAGCCGGGCAACCGGCAACGGTAGCGGAGGCGCCCGCGGCAGGGTCGCCGTCGTCGACTGCGACCCCGCAGGTCTCACTCGCGGACCCGGTATGGGTTCCGTCAGCCGCACCCTCTTCCGTCCCGGCCGTTCCTGGCGTGACCAGCCCGATCCCCACCCAGCCGGCTCCTGCGCCGAGCGAGGTGCCGTCGGACACCATCACAACGCCGCCTGCGCCGACCCCGACCCCTACGCCGACCCCGACGGTCACGCCGACGCCGACTCCCACACCAACGGAGACTGCAACGCAGACCTCCAAGCCGCGGCCGGGCAAGCCGAATGCCGCCACCACGCCGCAGCCCACGGAATCGGGGCTTCAAAGCATCCTGGATGCAGCCCAGCAGGTCCTCAAGTGAGCACGCGCCTGCCCCGTACCTCCAGCCATGTGGGGTGGCATGGCCGGCACTGCAGCAGCAGCCGGACTGCCACGTTCCGTCGCCGGATGGGACGCTGGAGCTGCCAGCGCTTGAGGCGCTCGTAAAGCATCACAACAAAGGAGGCAGGCACCCGGGTGCCTGCCTCCTTTGTGGCGTCTAGTTTCTGGCGTCAGATCCGCGGCCGCCCGGCCCAACGCCGCGCCTTCAGGGCGGCATGTAACTCGAGCCGGATCGCGCCACTCAACGGATCAGCACCGATGTGTTGGCGGATCCGGCCGAGTCGGTTGTAGATGCTGCTCCTGTGGAGGTGAAGTTTGGCGGCGACGTCCTGAACCGAGCCATCATTGTCATAGAGCAATTCCAGGACGGGCAGAAGCTCGCCGTTCTTGTCCTGGTCCTCCAGCGTCAGAAAATGCACCGATCCCGTGTCATCCCAGCCACCCGGCGCCAGCAGGCGATCAAAGAGCTGGTAGACACCAACACTCCGGCTGTCCACGAGCTCACCTAGCGGGAGGTCCACTGCGGCCGCTTGCGCAGCAACCTTCGATTGACGATAAGCCCCCGATAGCTGCCGGATGACTTGGAAGGGTTCACTGATGCCCAGGATCACCCTGTCCACCTTGCGGCCAGCGCGCTTCGCAAGCTCCAGTTGATAGTGCACCAACACCTGGGCATGGTCCGCCCGGCCCCCCGACTCGCGGAACAGGACCACCGAATGTGTTTCTGTTCCGGCGCTGAACAATGCGGCATTGACGCCGATAGTGGACTGCAACGCCGCCGAACGATGCGTCAGGGTTGCGGCAATGGGATCGACGTCGGACCTCGCGCCGTCCGGGTCGAGGATGGTCACCAGCTGCCATGGACCGCGCCCTTGGATTTCCTTCCACCCCGCCACAGCTGCCACAGCGTTTGATTCGCCGCTGCAGGCTGACAGGAACTCCTGCTCGCGCCGTCGCCGGAACTCTGATTCGGCCGTGTTGGAATCAAGGAGCAAGCCCGCCAACAGGTCCAGCTCGTCACGCACGCCGGGCAACTCGGTGAGTATCGCCGTCGCGCTTTGCTCTTCAAGGTCCAGTTGCACCCACAAGTAGCCCACGCGGAAACCCCGCACCAGGAGTGGCACGCAGACGCGGCCCAACATGCCTAGTTCGTCGTTGGCGGGAACGACGACGGGACGCACAGCGGTTGCGATGCCGTGGGAGAGCTGCCACGCACTGACATCGGTAGGGACGCGCTTGCTGAGGAGGAAGTTCACCCTGACGCGGTCGGCGTGTGACTGGTTGGAGCTGTAGGCGAGGAGGACGCCGTCGAGGTCTTCAAGGGACAGGCCGCGGCCAAGCTTCAGTGCGACGCGTTCAACGATCTGTTCCACGTCCTGCTGCATCTGAAAAGCGTACCAACAGCAGGCGACACCTGACGTTCCAGCGCTCGACAAATGTCGAGCCGCCTTGCTGAAGATCGTTGTATTCACAGGGATTCCCTGTGCTGGCGACTCTGCGTCCATGTCGCCTGCCTCACAGCCGGATTTATTCTGGAATCACAGCCCGCAACAAATTTTCGGCCGACGAGGCCGCTAACGATGGAGCCCACAGATGATCATCGGCGTCCCCAAAGAAATCAAGAACAACGAATTCCGCGTAGCCATCACGGCCGCCGGTGTCCACGAGTTCCGCACCCACGGACACACCGTTCTGGTTGAGCGCGGCGCAGGGCTCGGCTCGGGCATCACCGACGAGGAATACTCGATCGCCGGAGCCGAAATCGTCAACGAAGCTGACGACGTCTGGGCCCGCGCGGACATGGTCATGAAGGTCAAGGAACCCATCGCCGCGGAGTACCACCGCTTCCGCAAGGGCCTCATCCTCTTCACTTACCTGCACCTCGCCGCAGAGCCCGAGCTCACCGCCGAGCTCATCAACTCCGGCGTCACCGCCATCGCTTACGAAACCGTGCAGGAAGGCCGCACCCTCCCGCTGCTCGCCCCGATGTCCGAGGTTGCAGGCCGCCTGTCCGTGGTGGTCGGCGCTTCTTCCCTCATGGCTCCGGCCGGTGGCAAGGGTGTCCTCCTGGGCGGCGTACCGGGCGTGCGCCCGGCGAAGGTTGTTGTCCTCGGCGCAGGCGTTGCGGGAACCAACGCCGCCGCCATGGCGCTGGGCCTCGGTGCTGATGTCACCATCATGGACATCAACATCAACCGGCTGCGCGAACTGGATGCCCTCTACCAGGGCCGCCTGAAGACCGTTGCTTCCAACGCCTACGAGATCGAGAAGTCAGTTATCGACGCAGATCTGGTGATCGGCTCCGTCCTGATTCCGGGCGCCAAGGCTCCCAAGCTGGTCACCAACGAACTGGTTGCCCGCATGAAGCCAGGCTCGGTCTTGGTGGATATCGCTGTTGACCAGGGCGGCTGCTTCGAGGACACGCACCCCACCACCCACCAGGAACCGACGTACAAGGTCCACAACTCGATCTTCTACTGCGTTGCCAACATGCCTGGCGCTGTTCCGAACACCTCCACGTACGCACTGACCAACGTCACCCTGCGCTACGCCGTGGCACTGGCCAACCTGGGCGTCAAGGCCGCCTTCGACCGCGACCCCGCCCTGGCCGCCGGCCTCAACATCGCCGCAGGCCACGTGGCACACCACTCCGTGTCCGAGGCGCACAACCTGCCCTTGGTCACCGACTGGCACAGCCTGGTTTCCGCGTAGCGGACAGACACAAACAAGCACGAGGGCGGGTTTAGCCCGCGCCGAGTTGGCACTTAATCCCAATGTTGGCGCCAAACACTGGGATTAAGTGCCAACTCGCGGGGAGGTTTGGGTCTGGCGACTAGGGCTTTCCGGGGAGCGACGGTTCCAGGTGCGTTGGAACCGGGACTGGAAGACCGGACGGGCCAAGCTTTGAGGGATCGATCGTGGCAGGGTCAATGTCCGGCGGCGTTACGGGCAACACCGGAGGCGTGGGGATGACGCCGTTTCCGGGATCGGCACGGGACGGGACCCGGGGCGCGTGCGGCGATGCTCCACCGGGCTGCGGCTGAGGATCGGGAACGATCGGAGTGCCCGGCGTGGCAGGCGTCGGCTGGAGCTCCGCTGGAACAGGAGCCTGCTGTGGCCCTTCTTGGACCGGCAACGGTTCCGGGGTTGAACCGGCGGGGCCCTTGGGCTGGGGAGCGCTGCCGGAGCCCGGGGTGAACTGCGAAACTACGGAACCGATCGCTGCGCCAAGGTGCTGGAATGCACCCGGCAGGCCGCCCTCTGATGCCACCGCAGCCGTAGCTCCACCAGCCAAGGACACAACAACAGCGAGGCCTGCCACAGCCGTCCGACGATTCTTCCGACGCCGGGCAGCAAGTTCGTCCCCAGGCGCGGATTCCGGGGCAACCGTGGCGAGTACCGCCGTCGGCGCGCCGGATGATGCAGAGGGGCCGGCCGTCGTCGTGATCTGCTGGGTGCCTGTGATCTGCCGGGTAACAGCAGCCGGGCTGCTGACCATGAGCGCGCGGACTGCATCGGACGGCAACGGGGCGGTGCTGGCCAGCGATCGGAGTTCAAGCAGTTCGGTGCGGAGGTGCGCGTCATTCAGCCCGGCGTCGGCCAGCAAGTGGTCGACTGCCTGCTGGTCGCTGCGTCCGCGAGGCGCAAATTGTTCGCTCATGATGTGCCGTTCCTTAGTAGTGCACGCTTCTTCAGTGCACTCAATGCCCTGCGCTGCAATTGTTTGACGGCTCCCTGGGACTTGCCCATGATCGCCGCGGTATCCTCCACCGAGAGGTCAGCAACAACCCGGAGTGCCAGGACTTCCCGATAATCGTCGGGGAGGTCGTCGAGGATTTCAGTGACACCCAGGCCAGCGGCCCTGCCGAAAGCCTGGTCTTCGGCCGATGGTGCCCGACGCCCGTCCAAATCCGCTTCATACGGCGTCGAGTCCGGCGTTCGTTCCCGTTTGCGGTAGTGATCCACCATCCGGGCGTGCGCGATGGAGAACAGCAGGGTCTTTGCGCCCTGGAGTCCGCCGTGGAGCGTTTCCAGCTTTGGATACAGGGCAAGGAACACGTCCTGCGTCACGGCCTCCGGGTCGTCCACGCCCCGGGCCCGGAGGTAGCCAAACACCGGTCCGGCGAAGTTATTGTAGGCAGCCGTGAACAGCAGCGCGGGGTCGTCCTGATCCGCCTGCACATATTCATCAGCCAAAGGGTCAAGCACCCGTGGATGCCTCCGTCCCACACACTACGTAGCGGGGCTCCTTGTCCTAAGCCAAGGAGCCCCGCCCTTAAACCGTAACCGCTGCTTGCTTAGCGGACAGAATCGAGGGGAGCTCCGGGAACAGCCGGAACCTCGGTGGGAACCTGCGTCGGCAGCTCAGGCGCCGCAGGGACAGCAGGCACTGCCGGGACGGCGGGCGTCGCCGGAACGGCAGGCACTGCGGGTACAGCCGGAACCGCAGGCGTTGCCGGGAGCTCCGACGTGACGGCGGCGTCGGCGTCGACCTCTGCCTTGGCCGAACCGTCGGCCTTCAGGTCCGCGGCGTTACCAGCCTCGATGACGGCCTCGCAGTGCGCCTCCACCTTGGCTTCGCCACCTGCGGCAATGGCCAGGGACTCGAAGCCCGGGACCTTCGTGTCAGACTTCAGGCCGCCGTTGAGGAAGGCGGTGCAGAGACCGAAGGCCTCCGGGGAGGTAGCGGCTTCCGCTGCTGCCTTGGCTTCGGACACGGCGTCAGTGGCCTTGGCCTGGCCAGCCTGGGCGGCCTCAGTTGCTGTTGACTGCGCGGTCTCGACGGCGTCAGTCGCCTTGGTCTTGGCGGCGTCGGCTGCTTGGGCAGCCTTCTCAGCAACCGGGGCCGGCGCGCCAACGAGGTCGTGAGCGGTCTGTTGGATTCCGGTGGGAAGTGCGCCATTGAAGGCAGCGACACCGGTTCCACCGGCAGCTACGGCTCCGGCAGCCAGGACGCCCGCGGCGACTTTGCTGGTGGCAAGGACAGTGAACAAGGACATGAAACCCTCCGACAAACGATATTGGGATTGCCCCGGTCGCGGTTGGGTCGCGACCGGATGATCAGCGTGCGGACGTGGCCCGCACTCCCCTTACATCGTTCGCGCCAGCGGTGAGGTTACGCGTTCCCCAAAATTTTTTTGGTGGGGGTCCGTCCGGCTATCGGTTGAGGACACGCAGGTTCGTCCGAGCCGCGGAAAATTGCTTCTGCCGCCCCGATTTGAACGTCCTCAGCCCGTTCTAGGGTCACCAACGGATTTGGGTGTCGCTCGCGGACCTATCCGGCCAGGGCCCTAGCATGTTCGATCAGCTTCAGCACGGCAACCGAGTCGGCCGGATCAACAGGTGCCGGAAGCGTTGAGGCGGTGCCGCCGTCGTCGAGTTTTTCAGCGAGGATCCGGTAGAACTCCGGGTAGGCACCGCGCTCGGTGGGGATGGTGGTGCGCTGGCCGTCCACTTCCAGCGTGCCATGGTTCTCGGCAGGCTCGACGCCGTACTCGGGGTTCGAAGGCAGCCCGCCAGCCAAGACATACGGCTCCTGCGGGTCGGTGCCAAACTTCACGAAGGCGCCGTCGGTACCGAGGATGCGGAAGCGCGGGCCGTGCAGGTGGCTGTTGAGGTTGATGGTGACATGGCTGATCACGCCCGACTCGTGCTGGAGGGCCAGGAAGACGTCATCATCGGCGCTTTCCTGGGGACGGCGCGCTGCGATCTCTGCGAAGGTAACCGTGGCTGGTCCGAAGAACCGTAGCGTGAGGTCCAGGACGTGGGTGCCGAGGTCGAACAGGACACCGCCGCCGTCTTTCGCTGTGGCGCTGGCTTTCCAGGCCTTGGAGATCTCCGGCGCCCAGCGCTCCATGCCCACCTCAAACCTGGTTACGGTACCCAGCGTCCCGGCGTCGAGCAGTTTTTTCACGGTGAGCGAGTCACCGTCCCAGCGCCGGTTTTGGTACACGGTGAGGACGCGGCCCAGCTTGGCCGCTAGTTGGATGAGTTCATCGCCCTCGGCGCTGCGGACCGTGAACGGTTTATCAACGACGACGTCGAGCCCGGCTTCCAGCGCCGCTTTCGCGAGCGGGTAGTGGGTTGCAGGCGGCGTGCCGAGGACGATGAGGTCCAGCTGGCCAGCCAGGGCCAGGATGTCCTGCGGGGTATTGACGACCGTGGCCTGTGGATATCGCTCATTGGCCTTCGACTGGCGCGCCTCATCCGAAGTTGCGATGACGGCGAGCTCGTAGGCAGGGTTGCTGGCGATGAAGGGCGCGTGGAAGACGCTGCCCGAGAGGCCAAAACCTGCGACGGCGGTACGGATCGGCGTGGAAGTCATGACCCTAGGCTAGATCAGTAGACCTCCCGGCGGTGGGCGGCGCGGAAGATGATGACGACGAGTTGGTCGTCGTGGATCTCATACAAGACCCGGTAGTCCGATATGCGGATCCGCCACGCGTTCGACTCCGCGGAGAGTTTCTTCACGCCATCCGGGCGGGGGTTTATTTCAAGCTCTGCGATGGCCAGCAGCAACTTCCGGCGGACTTGCGCGTCCAACTTCCGAATCTGTTTTGCGGCCGCGCTGCTGAACTCCACGCGGTATCGGTTCACCGCGTGATGCCGTTCTCCTCCAGAAGATCACTCAGGCTAACGCGGGCGCCGTCGTCTTCTGCTTTTGCAGCCCTAAGCGCATTGAGGTCCGCCTCATCTTCGAGGCGCTCAAGGCGTTCAAGGTCCTCCGCGCTGATGAGCACCGCGGCAACCTTGCCGCGTCGCGTGATGCTGATCCGTTCATGGCCATACGCCGCGCGGTTGATGGTGTCGGAGAGGTGGACTCGGAGGTCAGCGACACTCACGACGTAGTCTGCGGTTCCCATGAACCCATTTTAGCCTCAAATGTACTTTATGTACATCTCGTACATCCAGTAGGTGCCCGGCAAGTGCGGGAAGTGAGAGAGCGATCCGCCCAAGCACGAGGGAAGTGAGAGAGCGTTGGGACGGCGAAGGCCGGGAACCTCCCCGAACCCAATACAGGTTCAGGGAAGTTCCCGGCCTTCAGGAAACTAGAGCTGGAGGGCTACTTCTTGGCGCCCTTTTCCCAGCCGAGGGTGGTCCAGTCCGGAACGTTGGAGAGGCTCTTGAACAGGGACGGGCCGTAGTTGGCCAAGCCCGTGCGCACGAACTGGATCTCCGGGCCGTTCATGACAACCCCCATGGAGTAGTACTTCTCCATGTGCTTCTTCTCCACCTCCATGGCCGCCTTGTTGCGCTCGGCGTCATCGGCGATCGAGGAAAGACGCTTGATTTCCGCATCGAGTTCAGCGTCACCGAGGCCGTTTTCGTTGGTGGTGGAGTCGTAGTACTGCTTCACTACGTCGGTGGCGTCCGGGCCAACCGTGTATCCGGAGATAGTCACGTCGAACTCGCGGGAGCCAACAACCTTGCCGAAGTCGGCGTCACCACGCTGGTCGATGGAAACATCCATGCCGGCTGCCTGCAGTTGCTTCTGCAGGGTCTGCGAGGTTGCAGCCGTGGTGGGGTCGTCACCGAAGTTGGTGATCTTGAAGGAAACAGGAACACCATCCTTCGCCATGACGCCCTTGTCGTTCGGAGCATAACCGGCGTCCGTCAGGACCTTCTTGGCAGCCTCGGCGCCGGCGTCCTTCACAGGATAGTTGTCCTGGTAGTACTCGGAGAACGGCATGAGCATCATTGAACCCGAGCTCTCCTCGGACCAGTTCAGGCCGTTGAAGCGGACGTCACGGATCGCCTTGCGGTCAACAGCGGTGAAGATCGCTTCACGTACGGCGACGTCGGTAAGGGCCGGGCGCTTGGCGTTCAAGTTGAGGCCACCGGCGAACAGGCGCTGACCACGACGGACCTCTGAGTTGGTGCTGCCTTCCAGCTGCTTGTAGCGGCCCAGGGTACGGCCGTTAGCGGCGTCGATCTCACCATTCTTGAATGCAGCGATAGTTGCACTCGGCTCCATCTGACGCCAGATGACCTTCTCCAGGACCGGCTTCTGGCCCCACCACTTCTCGTTAGGGACCATGGTGACCGTCTTGGCAGTGGTGTCGAAGTTCTCCACCTTGAAGGGGCCGGCCATCCACTCCGGGTGCATGTTCCCGGCGAAGCCCTTGTTGAAGGTTTCGGCGTTGTTGTTGGCCGGGTGGATCAGGCCGAAGAAGAGAGAGTCCAGCGGGAAGACAGGCTGGGTGGTGGTGACAATGACTTCCTTGTCATTGGCGCCGGCTTTGACGGAATCAACAAAGGCGTAGTTGCCGGCCGACACGATGTCGATGGACTTATCTTCACCCTTCAGCATGTTCCAGGTGTTTTCGAACGTCTTGACGTCGATCGGCGTCCCATCGTTCCAGGTCGCCTTTTCGTTGACCTTGATGGTGATGGTCTGCTTGCCATCCTTGACTTCGCTCTTGACCTCTTCGCAGAAGTCTTTGTTGGGCTCAGCCTTGCCGTTGAAGTCCAGCTTCCAGCAACCACCGATACCGCCGCTGGTGATGGCCGCCGGGTTGACCGGTGTCAGCACAGCGGAAGTGTCCGCACTATTGCCCACATTGGAGAAGCCATTGAAGTCCGGCCCGAGGCTGCCCACAGCCAGTGTGACAGTGCCACCAGGCTCCAGGTCTTTCGCTTCCTTGGCGTTGACGCTAATCAGCTTGCTGATGTCGCCGCCGCTTTCTTCTGCCTTCTGGGAGGCCGGACCCGACGGCGTTCCCCCGCCGCAAGCGGTCAGCATGAGCGTTGCTACGAGCGCTACGCCGCCGATCGTCGTGTATTTCTTCATGGTTTGCCCTTCATGTTTACGACTGGAAATCTTTGCGAGTTGAATAACAGGGTTTCAATCGATGCGTCATATGTCGTCAGGCATGCACCACCAGCATGTCAGCATCTATCTCTCCATCCGGGAAGAAGCAGGCAAAGTCCTGAGCTCCCTCGGAAGCCAGTGGCGGCTCCAGAGTAAGGCACTTCTCCTGCTTTGCGGCAGGTAGCGCGGCAAACACGGGACAACGGGTAGCAAAATTGCAGCCCTTGGGCGCATCCAACGGGCTGGGCAGGTCTCCCTGCAGGATGATGCGTTCGCGGGTGCGTTCCAGGTTGGGGTCCGGCACCGGGATCGCGGACAGCAAGGCCCTCGTGTAGGGGTGGCGCGGATTGTCGAAGACGTCGTCCACATCCCCGGTCTCCACGATCTTGCCCAGGTACATCACGGCCACGCGGTCTGAAATGTGGCGGACCACCGAGAGGTCGTGGGCCACCATAAGGTAACTCAGGCCCAGTTCGGCGCGGAGCTTGTCCAGCAGGTTGATGACCCCGGCCTGAACGGACACGTCCAGCGCAGATACCGGTTCGTCCAGCACCACAAGCTTGGGATTGACCGCGAGCGCCCGGGCAATGCCAATGCGCTGACGCTGACCGCCGGAGAACTGGTTGGGGAAGCGGTTCACGTGATCCGGTTGCAGGCCCACCAGCTTCATGAGTTCCATGATGCGTTTCTTGATGGCAGCCTTGGGCATCCCCAGGTTTTCCAGCGGTTCAGCCAGGACCTCGTACACGGTGAAACGCGGATCCAAGGCACCTGTGGGGTCCTGGAACACCATCTGCATTTCCTTGCGCATGGCCATCTTGGTCTTGTGGTCGGTGGCTACCTTGTTACTGACGCCGCCAATCACCACCTCGCCCATCTGATCCGGGTGGAACTCCATGATTTCCAGGAGTGTGGTGGTCTTGCCGCAGCCGGACTCCCCCACAATCGAAACGCATTCGCCCTCGCGGATATCGAAGCTCAAGCCATCCACGGCCTTCACCGTGCCGATCCGCCGCTTGATCAGCGCACCCTTGAGCAACGGGAAGTGCTTTTTCACGTCCTTGAGTTCCAGGACCTTGTCGCGCTCGACGCGAGCGACGCCGTCGAACTTTGAAACGGGCTTGGGCGGCGCGTGGAAAATCTTGTGCGCGTCTGCGTTACCGGACAGTTCATCAGCTTTGATGCAGGCTGCCTTGTGTCCCAGCGTCTGGCCCTCAACACCGGGGACGGTAATAAGCTCCGGCTCGCCGTGCAGGCAAGCGTCGCTGACCAGTGGGCAGCGGGCTGCGAACGAACATCCGGTCACGGGCAAGGCGAGGTTGGGCGGCGTTCCCTCGATGGGAACCAGCGACTGCCTGCCCGAGGTATCAACGCGCGGTACTGCGCCGAGCAGTCCCAGCGTGTACGGCATCCGCGGGTTGTAGTAGATGTCTCCCACGGTGCCGGTTTCCACGGGCTTGCCGGCATACATCACCATGATGTCGTCGGCCATGCCCGCTACGACGCCGAGGTCGTGCGTGATCATAACGACGGCGGCACCGGTCTCCTCCTGCGCGGTGTGCAGGACTTCCAGCACCTGCGCCTGGATGGTGACGTCCAACGCCGTCGTAGGTTCATCGGCGATCAGCACCCGGGGATCGTTAGCGATCGCAATGGCGATCATCACGCGCTGGCGCATGCCGCCGGAAAATTCGTGCGGGAAGGCCTTCAGCCGATCCTTGGGGCTCGGAATGCCCACCATCCGCAAAAGGTCGACGGCGCGGGCTTCTTTGGCCTGCTTGCTCATGGTGGGATTGTGGACCGTGAGCGCCTCAATGATCTGGTTGCCCACCGTGTAGACGGGGGTCAGCGAGGACAGCGGGTCCTGGAAGACCATGGCGATGTCATTACCGCGGTGCTTGCACATGGCTTTGTCGCTGAGGCCCAGGAGCTCCTTGCCCTTGAAGCGCACTGAGCCGGTGATGTCAGCCGTTTCCGGAAGGAGTCCCATGATGGCCATGGACGTGACGGACTTGCCGGAACCGGACTCGCCCACGATCCCCAGCGTCTTGCCCGGCATGAGATCGAAGTCCACCCCGCGGACCGCGTGGACCACACCGTTCTCGGAGTTGAAGCGGACGTTGAGGTCGCGGACGCTGAGGACGGCGTCGCCGGGAGCATAAAGTCCTGCATCGCGAAGGCGCTCGGCGGGAGTGATGTTGGTGCTCATTTGTTGATCTTCTTTGCGGTCTTGGTCTTCGCCCGGCCAATTGAACTGGAGCTGGGGTCGAAGGCGTCACGGAGTCCGTCGTTCATCATGGCCAGCGAACCGGTCAGCAGGAACATGACAGTCAGCGGTACCCAGAACATCCACGGGAAGGAGGACACTTGACCCGTCGCCTGGCCGATCAGGACACCAAGGCTGACGTCAGGGAGCTTGATGCCAATGCCGATGAAGGAGAACGCGACTTCGGCGAGGATCGCACCGGTGATGCCACGGGTGAAGTCGAGGACAAGCAGCGAGCCGATGTTCGGGACGAGGTGGCGCCACACGATGCGGCGGGACGGGACACCCATGTACTTGGCGGCTTTGACGTAATCACGCTGCATCAGGGACATGGACAGCGAGCGCACCAGGCGGGCGGTGCCCATCCAGCTGAAGAACAGCAGGACGACGATCAGAAGGAGCCAGCTAGGCAGGTCCTTGAGACCGCCGCTTCCGCTGGTAGCAACGGCGACCACCAGGATGGCGGGCATCATGATGAGCGCTTCAAGGATGAACAGCATGGTGGCGTCCACCTTGCCCCCAAAGAACGCCATGGTGCAGCCGTATACCGCCGAAATCAGGACGGAAACGCCGCCCACGATCAGGCCGATGAGAATGGAGGTCCGGGTGCCGTCCACAATGAGCGCCATGAGGTCGATGCCGGCCTGCGTGGTCCCCAGCAAGTGGTCCGGCGACGGTGGCATGCCAATGTTCAACGGATCAAGGGTGTCCTTGTCCCACGAAGTCAGGAACCCGCCAAAGATCGAGAAGAGGAACAACGCAAGGAAGATGAACAAGCCAGCGACGGCGGTCCGGTTTCGCATGAAGCGACGGAAGATGATGCGGGACTTGCCAATGACGACGTCCTGGTCAGCTACCCGGGCCTCGTCGATTTCCGCAATGGGATCAATGATGTTGGTCATTACTGGACCCTCACTCGTGGATCGACCAGCGTGGTGGCGAAGTCGGCAAGGATGGCGCCGATCGCGAAGATCACCGAGCCATAAGCCAGCGTGGCAGTGGCGACGTTGACGTCTTGGAGGCTGATGGCTTGGATGCTCCAGAGGCCGATGCCTGGCCAGGCGAAGATGGCCTCAGCGAAGAAGCCGCCCGTGAAGATGGCCGGGATGGTGAAGGCGATGCTCTGCGCCACCGGGATGAAGGAGACGCGCAGGGCATGCTTCCTGATGGCCTGGTTGCGGGTCAGCCCCTTGGCCCGGGCAGTGCGGACGAAGTCAGCGTTGACGTTGTCCAGGAGGTACTGCCGCTGGGCGATCTGGTAACCGGCCCAACCAAAGATGGTCATCGCAAAGGTGGGCACGGCATAGTGGGCCACAAGGTCAACGAAAGCCGGCCAGCCTGGCTCAATTCCCGGCGTCGAAATTCCCGTGACGAAGAAGATGCGCTCGCCTACGGCCTCGTTGATGCTGATGGCACCGAGCTGCACCAGGAAGTACGCGATGGGTGCGGGGAGGATGTGCACCAGGTAGCTGTAGGACGTGATGACGCGGTCTTGGAATTTGTACTGGCGGGCTGCGGAATAGACACCGAGTGCGACGCCGATGACCAGGGTCAGGATGATCGAGGCGATGAACAGCCGGGTGGAGACCATCACGCGGTCCGCGAATTCGGCGTTGACGAACGCCCCGTTCGGGCTGCGGCCCCAGTCCCAGCGGGTCACAATTCCACCGAGCCACTGAATGTACCGTTCCCATGGGTTCAAATCCGGGTCCAGTCCGAGTCCCCGGAAGGACGCCGCTACCTGTTCAGGGGTTGGCCGCGGGATCTTTTCCTGCTCCAGGACTGCGGGCTTGAGCGATGAGACCGCCAGGAAGTAACCCGCACTCGTGGTCAGGAAGATCATGATCAGGTAGATGCCCGACCGCTTCATCAGATATTTCAGCATGTCGGGCGGCTGCCCCGAATCGTGGCAAAACTCAATGCTCGTCCTTCCGCGGTTCCCGGCTGTGGCCGGCGTCAGCTACGAATTGGCGCAGCGGGTTGTTGGGTCCCCCGCACCCCTTCAGTGATCACCAGCCCTGTATGGCATGCGTCACATTCAAAAGGAAACTACCACAATAACTGCTTCACGTTTTGCTTCGGGGCACCCGGTTTCGCGCCTGCAGCCAGATTGTTATGTGCCGACCAGGTCATGTTTACGACGTCGGCAGCACCATTCCGCTTACCGCGGCGGGGATGGGGGCGCTAACAGGAGCGAATCGACCTGCCAGCGCCGGATGCGGTGCGATCTAATCGGCGCCCATGAGCCGCGTGACCAGTTCGCGCCAGGAGTCCGCAAGCCGCATGGGTGAAATGCCGCGGACGCGGACGTCGTCGACTATTCGCTCAGGGTCCAGCGCGTAGGTCAGGGACATCGCCATCACCCAAGGATCCGCGATTCCCGCCTCCCGCAGCAGGACCTCCATATGTCGGTGCGAAAGCTTGGTTGCGGGGACATCGAACCTGTTGCGGGTAGCAGCGCCGGCCGCTTTCAAGAGTTCGCCGTTTTCAAGGACAAAGTAGATCCGGCCCTCTCCGAATGCCACCAAGCGATCCTTTGGTGCGGCGCCCGGGCCCAGTGGCGGCGGTCCGAACATGAAACCGTGCTGGAATTCGGACTCCGAGTCGCTCAACAGGGTCATCATGAGCCCGGCGCGGCTACCAAAGCGGCGGAAAACTGTCCCCTTGCCCACCTTGGCCCTGCACGCGAGTGCGTCCATGGTTAGAGCTTCGGCGCCAAGCTCGGCCACTAAATCCCGGGCAGCGCTGAGTAAGCGCTCGCGATTTCGCGCGGCATCACTGCGTTCGGACGGAGCACCGAATGGCACGTCCGGCCGGATGGGGATCGAGCTCACAAAAATATTCTAGACCCCGGGAATAGAAAGCGGACCACAGTCCGTTTAGTATCGATGAAGGCTCCCAAGCCCCAGACATCGCAGGTCGGGTCCGCAAGGCACCCGGCCAGACACAAGGAGACACCATGTCCAAGAGCACTGTTCTTACCCTCGTCGGCAGCCTGCGCGCCGATTCCCACAACAAGAAGCTCGCCGAAGCCATCCAGCTGAACGCACCCGAGAACGTTGATGTGCAGATCCACGGCTCACTGGGCACCATCCCCTTCTACAACGAAGACATCGACGTCGAAGGCCAGGTTCCCGCCGAAGCCGCCGCCCTCCGCGCGGCAGCAGCCGACGCCGACACCATCCTGCTCGTCACCCCTGAGCACAACGGCACCATGCCGGCCTCCCTGAAGAACGCCATCGACTGGCTGTCCCGCCCCTTCGGTGCCGGCGCCCTCTCCGGCAAGCCGACCGCCGTCGTCGGTACCGCTTTTGGCCAGTTCGGCGGCGTGTGGGCCCAGGACGAGGCACGCAAGGCCGTCGGCATCGCCGGCGCCAAGGTCCTCGATGACGTCAAGCTGGCCGTCCCGGGTTCCATGATCCGCTTCGCTGAACTGCACCCGAAGGACGACGCCGAGGTTGTAGAGCAGATCAAGGGCATCTTCGAGCCCCTGACCGCCGTTCAGGAAGAAGCAGCAGCCTAGTCTCTCCCTTCTGATGCCCCCGTTCCGCTTCCCGCGGGGCGGGGGCATTCGCGTTTCTGCGGGCTTGGGCGTGACCAACTCTTGTCCGAACCGTCACCCTAGCGGCATGTTGTGTTCCGCCATCCCGTCCTAACGTTGGAGATATAGGTGACGGACAGGAGCGCGGGCTGTCATGCATGCCGGACGGGGACCAAAGAGTACGACGGCGATCGCGGCCGCCTGCCTTTTGGTGGGCCTGTGGGTGGTTGGCTGCACTACGGCCCCTGCTGATTCTGGGGCTGCCGGACCTTTGCCTACGGTTTCCGTGACTTCACCGGATTCTTCACCCAGTGCTGCACCCGCGGCTTCGACCTCGGCTGCGCGGCCTTCTGTTGTTCCTGCTCCGGGTACACCGTCCGTCGCCGTCCCCGCCGCGCCGCTCCCGCCAGCCGCACCAACTCCCGCACCGTCAGCTGTGCCCCCGAGCACCCCCGATTCGTCGGTGGCCTCGCCGACGCAGCCGGCGCCCGTCGTCGAGCCCTCACCCCAACCGGGCACCAGCGCGCCTGAACCAACAGCCACCGCAACGGTTATACCTGTGGATTCGAACGGCTCCGGACCTGCGGTCTACTACGTGGCAATCGACGACGGCGGCGCCCGCGGCGTGCGGTTCGGCTGCAACGACAGCTTGGTACCCGTCAGGGGCGTTGCCACACCCGGCGATCCGTTGTCCGTGGCCCTTGGGCGACTGCTGGAGGCGGGAATGCCGGTGGACAGTGATGCGGCCCTCTACGACGCACTGGCTAATTCGTCACTGCGCTACCTCTCCGGCTACATGAGCGGTGCAACCGTGGTGGTTAATCTCAGTGGATCCCTGCGGCCCGGGGGCGTGTGCGACGTCCCACGCATCCAGGCGCAGCTGACGCAGACCATCGTGTCGGCAAGTGGTGCCTCGAGGGCCGAGATCTACGTGAACGGCAGGACATTGACCGAGGCCCTGAGCGTGCGCTGAGCGTAGCCTTGCAGTTCCATCGCTGGACCGTTGTCCGTGGTTGCCCAGCTGTTCCGTGGTTTCCAACAACGGAATAGCGGAGCAGCGACGTGCTGCAGGAGGATAGGCCTATGACGAGTCCGGATCTTCACGCGTGGCCAGCGTTGCATGGCACTTACCGCCGCTCGGAGGTATCGGCCACGGTGGGACATGGTGATGCGCGCTGGGAACGCGCCACCCATCAGGTGCTCCGCTGGGGCGTGAAGACGGCCAGCGGGTTCTCCGTCGACACCCCCGAGCCTGTGGCGGCAGGCGATCGAGTTTTAGTCACCGCGCATTTTCTCGGCGCCCGCGTCCTTGAACCGGTTGAAGTTGTCGCAGTGGTTCAGGAACGGGACAGAGTTGGCTTCGCGTACCGCACCCTGCCAGGGCACCCTGTTTCCGGCGAGGAAGCCTTCATTGTGCACCGCGTTGGGGACGAGGTACTCCTCACCATCCGTTCGTTGACGGGTCCGGCACCGCAGCAGCCCTGGAGAGCGCTCTACCCGCTCCTTCTGCTCCTGCAGCGCGTGGTGCGCCGGAGGTACCTCCGGGCGCTGCGCTAAGACCGCCCTGCCCTTTGCAGGAGTGGCTACGCCGTTGCGATCGCCAGTACCCTCCGGAGTGCCCACGCCACACGCAAGAGGGCCAGCAAGGAGGCGAAAGTCAGCACGAAGACCAGCGCTTCAGGGATCCACAGGCCCCTGTCGGCGTCTCCTTCCAGGACCACCGTGACCAGGGCGGCAACCACCAGTAAACCCAAACCCGGGATGGCAAAAAGGAACACCTCGCCGATTTGGCGCCGATGGGTAGCGGACAGTTTCTCCAAGGGAAGTTCCTGCTGCCCCGGCGCAGCTTTCTTCCCCAGTACGTTGATCAGCATGGACACACTGGTAAGAGTCAGCCCTGCCGTAGCCCCAGCCAGAGTCGCAAGTGTCTGGAACAGGGTTCGCCGCGCACCGGGATCCACGCTCTCCAGCATCAGCGGTTGACGCGCAAGCAGCGCGATTCCCAGCCAGGACAGGACAGCAATCGCAGCCCACCCGAAGTCAGCGCTGGGATGCAAGAGAAACCAACGCCACGGAGTCCTGCGGCGCCCGGTTCGCTCGACGTCAACCTCGTACAAGCTCATGATCTGCACCGCCTTGGTTCTCCTCGGCTAATTGACCGCCCCTTTCGGCGCTCTCCACGGCTGCCGCCCGAGCTCCCCGCACAGTGGCCATCCCACCCGCAACGATGTCCGGCACCAAGGCCGAATCAGCCGAGCCCTTGATGTCCGGCAGGGTCCTCGCAAAAAAAGCCTCGTTGTCCTTTGCCCGTTTATTGAGGATGGTGATGGCCTCAGCGGTGGACTTTTGAGGATCGTTGAAGATGTCCGGGTCCACCTCGATGTGCGAGATAAACCGCTCCTTCAGGAGGTCCACTACCTCACGGTCCCCTGTCAGGGAGTCCTTGCCCTCAGCCACCACGTAATCGAAATGCTCCACGGATCCGGCCCTCCGGAAGAGGTCGATCAGCTGTTGGATGCGGTCACGAATCCGCTGTTTGTCCTCGGCCTTCCCGGACCTGCCGACGCTCAGGGAAATCCGGAACGTACCCTCATTCATGAGGCGCGAGGCGCTGTCCAGGACGTCAGCCCATTCGCCCTCCATGAGCTTCCCGGACAGACGTTCGGCGGGAAGGGCGAACTCGAAACGGCTCACCTCCAGCCGGGTGAGGATTTCCTCGATATCCTCGCGGACAACCGGCACCAGGCTTGGCTCAAGTCCCAGCATTCCCTCGAGGTACTCGCCCATCCTGGACGCCCGGGGGCCGTTGCCGCTGGTCAGTACCGCGATGACATTCCTCTTCAGAAAGGCAAAGTAGGTGGTTTCCAACAGATGGTCACCAGGAGCCAACGGCAGGGGCTTGCGCCGCCCGAGGGCATCGCCGACACTCGGCAGGTTGGTGTCCCGCACCCGGTCCAAGAGCAGCACGGGATGCGGTGACGACGCCACGGCCTGCGCGAGCAACACAGTGCCGTCCACACTGGTGAAGTGCCTGTCCGTCCCGGCATCCTGGGCCTTCTTCAGAACCTCAGCCACACGGCGTGCGGGAAATGGCCTGCTGAGCCCGTCACCGTTCAGCTGTTCGATCCGCCAGAACTGTATGCTGCGCCGTGCCATGGATGCTCCCCTCGTCTTCCGTGACCCACGCTATCGGCAAGGCCTGACATTAAAGCCGAGTGCCGCCGTCGTGCGTTTCAGCTCGCTGGCGGGTACCGCGTTCAAAGGCTGTACTTGGGCCCCGGCGCGAACAGCGAGTCCATCTCGTCGTGGCTGCGCGTGCCGGCCAGCCCCGCCCAGTTGCCGTCGCCGAGGATTTCCTTCGCCACCCGGGCCACCTTGGCGTACGCGGCCTTGGCTGCGTTGCCGCCGATGCTGACGCGACGGACCCCTGCGTCGTGCAGTTCAAGGGGCGACGGCGCTCCGACGCCGGCCAATGCGTTGAGCGGTGCCGGAATCCGACTGGATAGCTCATGCAGGACATGCAAATCCACGACGCCGGGCACGAAGATTCCGTCCGCACCCGCAGTGAGGTAAGCCTCGGCACGCCGCAACGTCTCGTCATAGGCGGTGTCCGGGAACTGTCCCGACAGGTAGGTATCGGTACGTGCGTTGATGAACAGCGGTATTCCACGATCGTCAGCCGCTGCGCGGATCAAGGCGATCCGGCGCGACTGTTCGGCAATGTCCGTGAGCGGCTCAGTAGCGGAGTCCTCAATGTTGATCCCCACGGCTCCCTCGTCCAGGACAGCGTGGACAGTGGCACGAAGTTCGTCGTCGGTGCGCCCGTAGCCCGTCTCGATGTCCGCCGAGACCGGCAACCGGGTCGCCCCCGCAACGCGTCCGAGGGCAGCCATTGCCAGGCCCCATGGCACGTGGTCGCCGTCCCGGAACCCCAGGCTCCAGGAGACCGCCGAGCTCGAAGTGGCAATCGCCGTCGCACCCGCCTCCTCCACAACGCGAGCGGAGGCCGCGTCCCACACGTTCACGAGCACCAGGGGCGTCGGCCCGGCGTCGTGAAGTTTATGGAAGTGCTCGGCCTTGGTCACGGATCCCCGGTGCGCTGTCATAGCTACATTCCAGCCCTTCCCGAACCCGGCGTAAAGCTCGGCCTGCCAAAATGAGGTAATTCGAAAACAACTGTTGCCTCATTAGCAACATCGGGGAGTATCCTGTCACTGTGACCCACGAAACATTGGATGCCGGCGCAACGCTGCCCGCTGAAGCCATCGACGCCATTGAGCGGGCCGCCACGGCCGCCCACCCGCACGAGGAACTGTTCTCCGCGCGGGCCGCCAACATCAAACAGTCCGCTGTCCGGGATGTCTTCGACATCTCGATGCAGCCAGGGCTTGTCTCCCTCGCTGGCGGGAACCCGTACCTGCAGTCGCTACCTCTGGAAAAGCTTGGCCAAACCGCGGCCCGCATCATCGCCGAAGAGGGCATGACCGCCCTCCAATATGGCGGCGGCCAAGGCACGGAGGAACTCCGCCAGCAGATCTGCACCATAATGGCAGCCGAAGGAATCACCGACGCCCTCCCGGGAAACGTGGTCATCACCGCGGGGTCCCAGTCGGCGCAGGACGTCGCAACCAAGGTCTTCTGCAATCCCGGTGACGTCGTCCTGGTGGAAAACCCGACTTATGTGGGCGCCCTAAACACGTTTGAGGCTTACCAAGTCCAGGTGGAACCCATCGAAATGGACGACGACGGTCTGGTACCAGAACTGCTTGAGGCCAGAATCGCAGAGCTCCAGTCCGAGGGCAAGAACATCAAGTTCCTCTACACGATCCCTAACTTCAACAACCCCTCCGGAATCACGCTAGCCGCGGAACGCAGGCAGCGAATCGTCGATATATGCCGTGATGCGAATATCATTGTCCTCGAGGACAACCCCTACGGACTACTGCGGTTCGATGGCCGCCCGATCGCCCCGATGCGAGCCGCCAACCCGGATGACGTCATCTACCTGGGCTCGTTCTCGAAAATCTTCGCCCCCGGACTCCGCATCGGCTGGGCCCTGGTTCCCGCACACTTGCAGCGTCGTTTCTACCTCGCCTCCGAGGCAGTGACCCTCTGCCCGCCTCCGCTGAACCAAATGCTCGTTTCGGCATACCTTCGTGAGTACGACTGGGAAGGGCAGATCGAAACCTACCGGACGCTCTACGCGGAACGCTGCGGGGCCCTGTTGTCCGCACTCGACGAGTACATGCCGGCAGGCCTCACCTGGACACGCCCGGACGGCGGCTTCTTCGTTTGGGTCACGCTGCCTCATGGCGTGGACACCTACCCCCTGCTCGGGAAAGCGATCGACGCAGGGGTCGTCTTCATTCCCGGCGCAGCTTTCTCCCCGGCCGACGGACCTTCCAACAAGCTCCGTCTCGCTTTTAGCGCTGTACCGCCCGATACGATAGCCGAAGGTGTCCGCCGCTTGGCCCCTGTCCTGGCTGATGCCATTGAAGCCACCAATGAAGGAGCACCACAATGACCGGAGTTGTGATCGTCGGAGTAGACGGCAGCGAGACCGCGATGAGGGCAGCACAAGCCGCCCAGCAGTTGGCGATCGGCCTCGGGGCCAGCCTTCGGGTGGTCAGCGCCTTCGACAGCAACCGGACAGAGGTGGTTGAGATCGGCACCGACAAGTGGATCGTCTCCGACGCCGCCGAAGCTGAAGCTGTGGCCCGCGCCGTAGCCGAGCGCCTGACAGATGACCGCCTCGAGGTCACATACTCAGCAGCCCGCGGCAAACCGGGGGAAGCATTGGTCAAGGAAGCTGAGGTCCAGGACGCCCGCCTGATCGTGGTTGGCAACCGTCGCATGCAGGGCCTGGGCCGGGTGCTTGGAAGCGTAGCCAACACCGTTGCCCACACCGCGCCCTGCGACGTCTATATCGCCAAGACCGACCAGCCGTAAGGCGAGCTGAATCACGCCGCCGGGTGGGGAGCCTCACCCGGCGTTTGGCGTCTTTTGGGCCAGGTGCCGGAAGTCATCGTTATAAAATCGAGATGCCCCCAATGGCGCGTGCCACCTCAATATATCGACTTCAGGGGAACATCTTCTTGCTTACTTTGCAGCCGCGCCAGCGCGTGGGCCATGACATACTGCTTGCCCGCCATGGCAACCACATCAGCACCATGCGCTATGACCGAACCAACGATCGCATCATCGCGATGCTCGACGACGGATCCTGGGACAGCGCCCCCAACGTGATTACCCCCGGCCTTGATATGCCGGAGACCCTCAGTAGCGTTTTCCGCAAGGATTGGCGATTCCTTTCCGTGGCATGCGTTGCCATGGTCACCGTGGCCGCCATCGCGATGGGCATCAGTGTTGAGATGGCCAACCACATGTCGACGACGGAACTTCAGGCGCTGCTGGTCAGTTACCCGGCGTTCTAGCCGGCTACGCGAGCATCCACTCTCGCAGCAGCCACCACAGGCCGGCAATCACAATGCCACCAAACAACGAGCCAGCAATAACCTGGCCCAGCGTATGGGCACGCAGGACCAGACGGGACCAGCCAACTGCAGGTACGAGCAGCAGCAAAGGGAGCCACGCCGGCCCGAACATCATGACGGCAATGACGGCGGCCGCAGCAAGGGCCGAAGCATGCCCGCTCATTTTCCAGAACGCGCTGACTATGGCCAGTACCCCGATGCCTCCTATGAGCGCGATGATCATCACCGTGACACTCACCGGACCGCTAAGCAACTGCAGCACGAGCAGGCCAACCACCACTGACGCCAACGCCATCAGTAGCAACGCGGGCCGCTGGCGTCGGTCGCTGACATGGTGATCCGTGACCCTGCCCAGCTTCACCATCACCAGCACATACGCCAGCGGCAAGACGCAGACGAAAATCGCCGCGAGCAGCCCGAACCACATGGTCCCCGGAAACCCGGGCTCAATGGCCGGGCTGATCAGCAGGAGGACCGTAACAACTAACGGCGGCTGAAAAACTTCCGTCAGCGCGCGTGCAACCGTGCGCCACGGCCCTGTCACCAACTGTGGGCGTACGTGGCCGGGTTCCTCGCTTATTGTCTCGACGCCACGGCCAGCGCCGGGGCCGGCTTTCTGGTCAGTCAAGCAGCAGTGCCGGTTCTTCAAGAATGGATGCAACATCCGCCATGAAGCGCGCGGACAGATCCCCGTCCACCACGCGGTGATCGAAGGAACCGCCGAGTGTGGTGATCCAGCGAGGGATGACTTCGCCGTCCAGGACCCACGGCTTTTGCTTGATGGTTCCGAACGCAATAATGGCTACTTCGCCGGGGTTGATAATGGGCGTTCCAGTATCAATACCGAGTGCGCCGATGTTAGTGATGGTCAGGCTTCCACCCTGCATCTCAGCCGGCTGCGTCTTGCCTGCCCGGGCCTTGGTGGCCAACTCGTTGAGGGCTAGGGCCAATTCCTTGAGGGAAAGATCTTGGGCGTCCTTGATGTTGGGGACCATGAGGCCGCGCGGGGTTGCGGCTGCAATCCCGAGGTTCATGTAGTGCTTCACCTGGATCTCCGCGCCACCCTTTCCGTCGGCATTATCTACCCAGGTGGCGTTGACGCTGGGGTTGCGGGCGGCGGCCCAGATCACTGCCTTGGCAAGGATGAGCAGCGGCGAAACCTTGATGCCTTCGAAGTCGCGGGAGGCCTTCAGCCGCTTGACGAACTCCATGGTGCGGCTGGCATCCACGTCCACGAAAATGCTGACGTGGGGAGCCGAAAAAGCTGAATCCACCATGGCCTTGGCGGTCGCCTTGCGTACACCCTTGACCGGCGTCCGCTCCACACGCTGATCCTGCGGCTTCTTCGACGCACCCCAGAAACTGTCCGCTTGGTCATGTTCGGCATCCCGCTGGGCCTGGTAGCTCACCAGATCTTCACGGGTCACTTCACCCCGCTGGCCGGTAGCTACGACGTCCGCGAGATCGATGCCGAGGTCCCGGGCGAATTTGCGCACGGGAGGCTTTGCCAGAACCTTGTTCACCAGGCCGCTGATGGTTCCGCTGATAGCTGCACCCCGAGAGGCCGCAGCCTGCGGCGCTGAAGTTTCGGGCGCGGCGGGTTGCGCCTGGGTGACAGGCGCCTGGGTGACAGGCGCTTGGGTGACACGTGCGACGGCGGCGGGGGGCGCCGTCGTGCGGTGTGAAACCGGGGATTCGGCCGCTTTGGCTTTCACTACCGCCTGGTGGTCCTGGACGGTGCCTTCGGCATTTTCGGCGACTGTCGCTGCTTCAACCGATGCCCCAGCCGGGCGTTTGCGTGCGCGACGCTTGACGGCGTCGGCCTTGGGTCCCGAACCGACCAGCGGACCGCCGGCCGGACGGTTGTCGTCGCCGTCGTCGGCGGGCAGCTTGCCATAGAGGGGCATCTCGACGGCGGGCGCCTCAGTTGCAGCTGGCGTCACAGGCGCTGCATCACCCTCCTGGCCTTCCGAAACAGCGATGATTGCCGTGCCGACCTCAACCGTGATGCCTTCCTCAACCAGCAGCTCCGTGACAGTGCCCGCGAAAGGCGAAGGGAGCTCAACGAGCGACTTGGCGGTCTCGATCTCGCACAAGACATCGTTGATGGCAACAACGTCGCCCGGCTTGACCTTCCAAGCCACTACCTCGGCCTCGGTCAGGCCTTCGCCAACGTCCGGCAGGTTGAATTTCTTTACAGTCACAGTGGTCCTCGATTTCCGGTCACCCGGCAGCGAGGCCGGGCTGGATCAGGGCGGTTTAGTAGGACGGCGGTTTAGTAAGACAAGGAGCGGTCGAGCGCCTCGAGGATCTTGTCGATGTCCGGCAAGTAGTCCTCTTCCACCTTGGCAACGGGGTACGGCATATGGAACCCGCCAACACGGATGACGGGTGCCTCCAGATGCAGGAATGCCCGCTCGCTGATGCGCGCAGCGATCTCGCCGCCGATGCCACCAAAGGTGGGGGCCTCGTGGGCTACGATCAGGCGGCCCGTCTTCTTGACCGATGCTTCCACGGTGTCAAAGTCGAGAGGCGAGATGGAGCGGAGGTCGATAACTTCAATGCTCCGCCCGTCCTCAGTTGCAGCATTTGCGGCCGCCAGCGCAACCGGCACTAGCGGGCCATAGGCCACAATCGTTGCATCCGTGCCTTCACGGACAACGTGCGCCTTGAAGGGGTCCTCAGAAAGGCCGGCATTCTCGACGTCCACCTCACCCTTGAGCCAGTAACGGCGCTTGGGTTCGAAGAAGATGACGGGGTCCTGGCACTCAATGGCCTTCTGGATCATCCAATAGGCGTCATGGGCGTTGGAAGGCGAAATGATGCGCAGGCCCGCGGTGTGGGCGAACAGCGCTTCAGGGGACTCGGAGTGGTGCTCGATGGAGCCGATGCCGCCGCCGTATGGAATGCGGATAACCACTGGAACGGTCAACTTGCCGAGGCTGCGGGAGTGGATCTTGGCCAACTGGGTGGTGATCTGGTTGAAGGCGGGGTAGACAAAGCCGTCGAACTGGATCTCGCACACCGGCGAGTATCCGCGAAGCGCCAGGCCAATAGCGGTTCCGACGATGCCGGACTCGGCCAAGGGGGTGTCAACGACCCGTTCGTCGCCGAACTCCTTGATGAGCCCATCGGTGACACGGTACACACCGCCCAGATGTCCGATGTCCTCGCCCATCAGCAGGGACTTGGGGTTGTTCGTCAGCGATGCCCGGAGACCCTCATTGATGGCCTTCGCAATGGTCATTGTTGCCATCAGTTAGCTGCCTCCTGGTCGCTTTCGAAGCCGGCCGAGTATTCCTCAAACCAAGCCAATTCCTCCGCAATCAGCGGGTGTTGTTCGGCGTAGACATTGGCGAAGGCTTCGCGGATATCCGGGACCTCAAGGCCATGTGTTGTGCTGCGGACGTATTTCGCGAGCTCATCGCCGTCGGCCTTGACCTGATCGAAGAACGCTTCATCTGCGAGCCCTTCGGTGCGCAGGTACTTCTCCAAGCGGTCCAGCGGATCCTTCTCGCGCCAGGCAGCTTCTTCGGCAGATTCCCGGTACTTGGTGGGGTCATCGGCAGTGGTGTGCGCGCCGACTCGATAGGTATAGGCCTCGATGAGCACGGGGCCCCGGCCCTCGCGGGCATGCTCGAGTGCCCACTCCGTGACGGCATGGACGGCGATGACGTCGTTGCCGTCCACACGGATTCCCGGGAAACCGTAGCCTTTGGCACGGTTGGCCAGCGGAACCTTGGTCTGGACTTCCGTGGGTACGGAAATAGCCCAATGGTTGTTCTGGCAGAAGAACACAACGGGGGCGTTGTAAGAAGCAGCGAACACCATGGATTCGTGGACATCGCCTTCGGAGCTGGCGCCATCACCAAAGTAAGCGATGACCGCGGCCTTCGGATCTGTGGAGTCAGTGGCCGCTGCGAGCTTCTGGTCCCTTTGGATACCCATGGCATAACCAACAGCGTGGAGCGTCTGGGCTGCGAGCACCAACGTGTACAGGTGGAAGTTATTCTCCCGCGGATCCCAGCCACCATTGGATACACCACGGAACTGCTTGAGCAACTCGGCAAGGTCCACGTTGCGGACCAACGCCACACCGTGTTCGCGGTAAGTGGGGAAGATGTAGTCCTGGGACTGGCTTGCGTGGCCCGAACCTATCTGCGCGGCTTCCTGACCGGTCAGCGGCACCCACAAGGCAAGCTCGCCTTGGCGCTGCAGTGCAGTCGCTTCCTGGTCAAAGCGGCGGATTCTTGCCATGTCAGTGTAGAAAACACGGAGCTTCTCCGGATCAATCCGCTTGGCGTAGTCCGAGAAGACAGGATCGGATCCCAGTTTCCCGTCGGGTCCGAGCAACTGCACCATTTCCACTGGTTCGCCTGGCGCGGCTGCTGCCGCGGTGGTTGCCGCGAGAGTTTCTTCCGTCCCGGGGGGCAGTTGTGTCGAGCCCATTCCGTCTCCTTGCTTGCCGTGGCGAGGCGCCGGGCAATGTTCTGTCGCTGGGATATATGCCCGTTCCGGAATGCATTCCGGAACGGGCATATATTTTGGCTTTCGTCCCTTACTTTATCGGCAGTAAGTATCGATGGCGCATTTGTTAACCGCTAGGAACCTTGCGGAGCCTTTGTATAACCTGCACAGAGATCCAAGAACCGGGTGTTGGCTTCCACCTCGCCGATGCTGACCCGAACACCCTCATTTCCAAAGGCGCGCACAGACAGGGCCTGCTCGGCCGCCAAGGCAGCAAACTCCGCGCTGTGCTCGCCAAAATTCAACCAAACAAAGTTGCCTTGAGCCTCGGGGACGAACCAGCCCAGCTCCCACAGGCCGGCCGTCACGCGATCCCGTTCATCCACCAGGCTTTGTACCCTTTCCACAACCTGATCGAAATTCTCGATGGAGGTAACCGCGGCGCGTTCCGCAATTTGGGAAACGGCAAAGGGAGTGGCCGTCACCCGAAGGTGCTGAGTAAGCAAGGGACCGGAGACGCTGTAGCCAACGCGCAGGCCGGCCAGGCCGTGCGCCTTGGAGAAAGTCCTCAGCACCACCACATTGGGGTATTTGCGGTAGAGCTTGATGCCGTCAACAGCGTCAGCGTCCCGCACAAATTCCTGGTAGGCCTCATCGATGACCACCACCACGTTGGACGGCACTGCCTGGATGAAGCGTTCTGTTTCCTCGGCCGTGAGGATCGGTCCGGTGGGGTTGTTGGGCGTGCACAGGAGGATCACCTTGGTGCGTACTGTGACTGCAGCAGCCATGGTCTCGAGGTCGTGGCGCCCGTCCGACAGCAGGGGGATCTGCACACTGGCTGCGCCAGCGAGTCCGACGCAGATGGGGTAAGCCTCGAAGGAACGCCAGGCGTAGATCACCTCGTCCTGCTTACCGTCATCGTTCTGCCCGGCGAACGTGGCCAGGATCTGGTTCAGCGCCCCCAAGCTGCCGGCACCGGTGACTACATCGTCAGCGGGAACATCCAGGAAGCCAGCCAAGGCGTTGCGCAGCTTTGTGGCCAGCGGGTCCGGGTAGCGGTTGATGTCGGTCTGGTCCGCAATTGCCTGCAACACTGCAGGAATCGGAGGCAGAGGGTTTTCGTTGGACGACAATTTGTAGCTGGTGAGGCCCTCAATCGCAGCGGGGGGTTTACCAGCCGCATATTTGGGGAGCCTGTCCACGACCGGACGAGGGAGTACGCCCTCCGGTGCGTTGTCAGTAGTAGTCATGGCTCCAAGCCTACTTGTCCATCCACGGCTACCGCTGAGCTCTTTAACAGTTGCGTGTGAAAGCATGGGCCCATGGGTTCATTCATCATTCGTGTGCTGATCAACGGGCTTGCCCTGTGGGTTGCAACGTGGCTCCTGCAAGGCATGGATATCACCACAAGCGCCACCGAGTCTGCCGCCGCCAACGCAGGACTCACCCAAGGTGCAGACGCCGCCGGCATTATTCTGGCGTATCTGTTCATCGGACTGATCTTCGGAGTGGTGAACGCTTTCGTCCGGCCTTTAGTCAGACTGTTATCTCTCCCAGTGACCATCCTGACGCTTGGCCTGTTCACGATCGTGATCAACGCAGCGATGCTGTATCTGACGGCGTGGCTAAGCACGTTCACTCCAGTGCACCTCACCATCGACTCCTTCTTCTGGACAGCGATCCTGGCTTCGATCATCATCAGCATCATCTCCATGGTGGCCGGCCTGATTCCGGGCGCCCGGAAGCGCTAGCTGGCTCGCCGGAGAATACCCTCCGCGTTGAGAGCTACCTTGTTGCAGTTCCAACCTTCGTATCCTGGACAGTGGGCGGCGAAGCCGGACGTACCGCCGATGGTTGTACCCGGACTGGCGCTCTTTCCAGCTTGAACCGCGTCACTTTGGCAACCCCGCCAACCCCTACAACACCCGCGAACGCGGCAGTCGATGCTGCGAGTGACTCGTCACGGCTTGCCTCAACGAGCTCTGCTCCTGCAGCGTAGTTTTCCTGATCGTGTCCAGGGCCGATCCCGGGATCTTCCCCTTCGGGAGTCTTGACTTCATTGGTCAGTGTGACCGTCACCCTGTCCTTTGTATCGGCGTTGATTCGGCCCTCTGCCCCTGGAACCCAGTCTTGGACGTGTTCCAAATGGAGTGAACTGATGCCAGGCTCAGCGGTGATGCCGCCGACGGGTGCCCCGGCCGTCAGCACATACTTGAGATCGAATTCGCTGAGAAACGCCTTGTCCCGACTGAGGTTCATGGCGTGGACACCTCCCTGACTGTGTCCCACTGCCACCACTTGATCGCCCGCCTCAGCCCCGGCTTCACGGAGTGCCGCGCCAACAGCCGGTACAACTTCTTCGGAGTCGTAGCCCAGTGCTTCGCCTATTCCTTGGATATCGAAAGGATTGCTAGGGGGTGAAACAGGCTGGGTTCCAGGGATCAGCACCATCCATGAAGGAGAGCCGTTGTTGTCAAAGCGAATGACTTCGATCTCACCGTTGTTGCGGGCGTGGAGCCTCTCGAGACGACGGAGGCTTTCCGCCATGGACGGATCCACGTCCCCCACCGATTCGTCCACTCTTTCGACACTCACGGGTCTTGGCCGCAGGTCCGGACGGAGCGGCGATTCAAGGACGCCGTGAGCGACGCCCCGTGAACTCGTCCAAAATGGGAGAATTGCACTCACCAGGTAGTTGCTCATATCCCGGGTGGGCGGCCAGGCCAGCCTCATCTCGTCAAAGGTCGGGAGTCGCGGGAGAGCGTTCTTGGCCTCCGCTTCCACGTAGTCCCTATGGCTGGCCCGCACACTTCCACTGATCTCCACCAACTCCTGGCGAACTTTTCCCACTTCCTTCCGGCTCTCGGCCACAGCGTTGAGGGCGTTACAGCCGGTGTCATAGGAATCGTAGAGAAAGGGTTCCAGGCAGTCTTGAACCTGACGGGCCTCTTCTTCAATGCCGAGGAGCTGTTGAACCAGTTCATCCAGCGTGCGCGCACCCCTTAGGAGTTCCTCAAGCTGGAAGGACATTCCTCCCACCCCTCCCCTGATTTCGAGGATTCCGTCGGCACTTGGAGGAGAGGGCTGTGGCGCTGCGCCGGCTCCGACTGGGGCTGCATCTGTCATTTACGGACCCCCTTCACCTGAGACGGAAACGTTTTGCGAATGACGAAGCACTGTGGCCACTGCGGCTTCAAGAGACTCACGTGCTCGCATCAGTGCTGAAGCGTGCAGGGCAATGGTTGTCCGGTAGGCGCGTCCCGCGGGAGAAAGCCAATCGTCCACCTGCGCTCTCCGCAGGGATGTAAGAACCGTGTCCGCTTGGTCTACGCAAGTTTGCATTCGCCATGCAAGCCTCTGGACTTCGTGGCTTCGGGAAGCGCACTCCATGGGATCAAAAGTGGGTGGGTTGGCTGCAGGCATCAAGCCGACGCTCATGTGGGAATACTCCAGTGGTCGTTCTGTTGATCGATAGACACGACGCTACGGACCGGCAAAAGCAGACGGAAGCGCCGCCGTCGGCTATGTGGATAACCGGATCAGCCGTCCACATAGGCCTGGCATCGACTCCCGACCCCTGCGTGGAGCATGAAAGAATAGGCCTCATGGCTGAATCCCTCCGCGTTTCCCTCGCTTCCGAACCCCTCGCCCTCGGCGCTCTTGACGGCCGCTACCGCGCCGCCGTCGCGCCCCTCGTCGACTACTTGTCCGAGGCCGCACTTAACCGCGATCGCGTTCACGTTGAAGTTGAGTGGCTCATCCACCTGACCAGCCAGTCCGTACTGCCCGGCGCTGGGCCGCTGACCGACGAGCAGATCGCACAGCTGCGCGCCATCGTTACTGATTTCGATGCCGCATCCGTCAACGAACTCGCCGAGATCGAAGCCGTCACGGTCCACGACGTCAAGGCTGTTGAGTACTACATCGGCCGTCGCCTGCCGGCCATTGGCATCGAGAACCTCACCGCCATGGTGCACTTCGGGTGCACGTCCGAGGACATCAACAACCTCTCCTACGCTGTTGGTATCAAGGGTGCCGTGGAGGATGTGTGGCTGCCTAACGCCACCGCCCTCGTGAAGCAGATCGAGGCCATGGCGGAAGCAAACCGCTCGGTGCCCATGCTGTCCCGCACGCACGGCCAGCCGGCTACGCCCACGACACTGGGCAAGGAACTTGCTGTCATTGCGCACCGTTTGAACCGCCAGCTGGCGCGCATTGCCAAGACCGAGTACCTCGGCAAGATCAACGGGGCCACCGGCACCTACGCAGCGCACGTCGCTTCCGTCCCGAGTGCTGACTGGGAAGCCGTCGCCAAGACGTTCGTGGAAGGCCTGGGTCTCACCTGGAACCCGCTCACCACGCAGATCGAGAGCCACGACTGGCAGGCCGAGCTTTACGCCGATATCGCACGCTTCAACCGCATCCTGCACAACGTCTGCACGGACATCTGGAGCTACATCTCCATCGGCTACTTCCGCCAGATTCCGGTTGCCGGGGCAACGGGTTCCTCCACCATGCCGCACAAGGTCAACCCGATCCGCTTTGAGAACGCCGAAGCCAACCTGGAAATCTCCAACGGCCTCCTGGATACCCTGGGTGCCACACTGGTTACCTCCCGCTGGCAGCGCGACCTGACGGACTCGTCCTCGCAGCGCAATATCGGTGTCGCCTTCGGCCACTCACTGCTCGCGATCTCCAACGTGGCCAAGGGTTTGAAGGCCCTCGATGTCGCAGAGGAAGTCCTTGCCGGCGACCTCAACACCAACTGGGAAGTCCTGGGCGAAGCCATCCAGATGGTCATGCGCGCCGAAGCCATCGCTGGCGTCGAAGGCATGGAAAACCCGTACGAACGCCTTAAGGACCTCACCCGCGGCCAGCGCGTGGACGGTGCCCGCATGCAGGAATTTGTTCAGGGTCTTGGCCTTTCCGCGGACGCCGAAGCTCGCCTGCTCGCCCTGACCCCGGGCAAGTACACGGGCATCGCCGAGAAACTGGTGGACCACCTGCAGTAAGGACCACCTGCAGTAGTACAAAACACTCGACGACGGCGGACGGGGGCTGGGTGCCTCGGTCCGCCGTCGGCGTTTAAGCTGGTGAACAGAATCGCGTCCCCTCACCCGAGAATCCCGGAACAGCTACGACGTAAGGAGCGGAGCGCTCATGAAGCTCCTGTTAATCAGGCACGGACAGACACCCGGCAACGTCGCAGGCCAATTGGATACAGCGTTCCCGGGACCGGGGCTGACCGAGCTCGGCGAACAGCAGGCGGCGGCCTTGCCGGAGGCCTTGGCTGACGAAACCATCGAAGCCCTGTACACCTCCACGTTGCTGCGCACCCAGCGGACCGCCGCGCCCCTGGCGAAGGCCACAGGATTGGAGCCGAAAATACTGGATGGCGTCCATGAGATCGAGGCCGGTGCGCTGGAGAAGAAAACCGACCACGAATCCCACCTCCGCTACATGAGCACGGTCTTCGCTTGGACAGACGGCGACTTGGATGCGCGCATGCCGGGAGCGTTCAGTGGGCACCACTTCTTCGCCAGGTTTGATGCTTCGGTGGAAAAGGTTGCCGCAGCGGGGTACTCGACGGCGGCGATCGTCAGCCACGGTGCCGCGATCCGTTGCTGGGCCGGGCGCAGGGCAACGGACATCGACACCGTGTTCGCCGAAACACATCAACTCCCGAACACCGGGATCGTGGCACTGGAAGGCGACCCCGAAAGCGGATGGCGGGTGCTTCATTGGGACCAGATTCCTGTTGGAGGGATGGCGCTGGCAGACCAAACCGCGGAGGACCCCACCGGCGAGGCGCTTCAGCCGTGATCCAGCTTGGCCCATTCAGCCGGGTGCGATTTTGGGGTGTTGCAGGGCTCCGGGACGTTGCGGGGCCTGCTTTGCGCGCCAAACCTACTCGGGAGGGCGCAGAGCAGGCCCCACAACGCGGGAACGGCCAGCATTTCTCCCGACGCTTACGCGCAGGAAACACCGCGGTAACCACCGCTCCGTAGGCTTAAGACGCATAAACACCTCCCCGAATTGGCGAATTGAGGCACAGATGCAGACCAACCCGCGACTCAACATCCGGCAGGTCACATGGGCGAACCCCGTGGGCGCAGACCTCCGCGCCGCACAGCAGGCAGAGCTCGATACCCGGTTCGGAACCACGGACCATGAGCCCGGACCCCCGCCGACGGAAGCGGACACAGCCGTCTTTGTGGTGGCCTACGAGAAATGTTCGGGCCAGCCCCTGGGATGCGGCGGTTTGAGGATGCTGGATGAGAAGACCGCCGAGATCAAGCGGCTTTATGTGGTCCCCTACGCCCGGGGTTCGGGCGTCGCGAGCTCCATCCTCGCAGCGCTCGAAGCGCAGGCTCATTCCCACGGGTTCAGTGTGATCGCAGCTGAGGCCGGCTCTGCCCAGTCGGACGGTCGAAGCTTTTACGAGAGCGCAGGCTTCGCCGCCGTGCCGAACTTCGGTCCGTACGTCGGCGCCAGTGAATCGTATTGCTATTCAAAACGGATCGATTCACACAGTGCCTCGCACACGGCCATGGCCTAGGGCATTAGCCGCAACATCGAGCGAACGTTACGTCAGTTCGATAATCTCGGATTATGGAAAAAGCAGACATCACCTTTCGCACCCGTAAATGGGTGCGGCCTGAGGACCTTAACGCCAACGGCACACTCTTTGGTGGCAGCCTGCTGAAGTGGATCGATGAAGAGGCCGCGATCTACGCCATCCTCCAATTGGGCAACGGCCGTGCCGTCACCAAGTACATTTCCGAGATCAACTTCGTAAGCTCCGCTGTTCAGGGTGACCTGGTGGAGATGGGCCTGACAGCAAAACGCTTCGGGCGCACGTCCCTGACAATGCGGGCAGAGGTCCGCAATATGATCACCCGGGAGGCGATCCTGACTATCGAGGAAATCGTCTTCGTGAACCTCGGCGCCGATGGCCGCCCCCAGCCGCACGGCTACACGGAGATCACTTACGACCGCGACAGAATCCCTACGCACCACCTCACGGCGACCTTGGACGAGGACTGAACCTGCCGCCGTCGTGCGTTCCTGTGGGTGGCGGCGCCTGACCAGCCCACCAACCAGGCGAAAACGTTGGGCAAACCCTGCGCATCACCGTTGAACCCCAGAGCCACGGAAGGTAAAACGGATAAATGACCAACGACGTGAACTCTTGGATGGATCAATACGTACGCGCGTGGACCTCGAGTGAGCCCGACGATATCCGTGCCCTGTTTACCGAAGATGCCGTCTATTCCGATCGGCCGAACACTGAAAAACGATGGAACGGCCACGAAGAGATCGTCAAAGCGTGGGCCGACGCCGGGGACAAACCCGAGGACTGGACCTTCGAGTGGACGCTGCTGGGCGAGGATGGTGACACCGCGTTCGTCCAAGGCCTGACCACATACCTGAACGGCGAGCCCACCTACGATAACCTCTGGGTGATCCGTTTCGCCGAGGACGGCCGCGCCCGCGAATTCACGGAGTGGTACATGGCCCGCAAGAACTCGTCGGACCAACCCAACTAACTGGCTCAGTAGCTTTCGCGCTCAGCCGTTTCAGACACGGGAATGAAGGTCGACGCGAAGCCCTCTGAAGCGCGGGCCAGCACAGCGACATCGGCGCCGACCAGCACGAAGGAGGCACCGGCGTCGAGATAGGCACGGGCAGTTGCCTCGTTGAAAGCGTTCACGCCAGCGGGCTTACCGGCCGCATTGGCTGCGGCGAGGCAATGCTCGACGACGGCCCTCACCAAGGGATTTTCCTGCTGCCCCAACAGGCCCATGGAGGCGGCAAGGTCCGAGGGGCCGAGGAAGATGCCGTCAACACCGTCGACGGCCAGGATCTCCTCAACGGCTGATGCCGCGGCCTCGGATTCAATCTGCACGGTGAGGCTGATCGAGTCCGAGGCGACAGCCAGATAGTCCGGGACGCGGTTCCAGCGCGAGGCCCGGGCAAGTGCCGAGCCAACACCGCGGACGCCAAGCGGCGGATAACGAACTGCGGCAACGGCGGTGGCTGCCTCGAAGGCTGAGTTCACCATGGGGATCAGCAGGTTCTGCACTCCGAGGTCCAGGTACTGCTTGATAACCACGGTGTCGTTCACGGGAGGCCGGACCATGACTTGGAGGGGGTAGCCGCTCACGGCGTGAAGCTGCGCCACGATGGATTCCAGGCCGTTGGGGCTGTGCTCTGCGTCAATCAGCAGCCAGTCCAAACCCGAGCCGGCACAGATCTCTGCCACCAGCGGACTACCGGAACAAACCCACATACCGGCCAGCGGACGCGCCGCGTCACCAAGGGCCGAATAGAAGGTGGGGCTCAGCTGAAGTGACATGTCACGACTCCCAACGGTCCGTAGTCCGCGTGTACGGTATCACCTTTGTACACCCATAAGGGGCGTGTAAACGAGCCCGCGAGGATGATATCTCCAGCTTTCATTGAGTCCCCGTGTGCAGCGATCTTGTTGGCCAGCCAATGCACTCCGTTGGCCGGATGATCGAGCACTCCGGCGGCCACTCCGGTCTCCTCCACGGTCTGGTTTTTGTACAGAATGGCGGACACCCAGCGGAGGTCGACGGCGTCGGGACGCACCGGGCGGCCGCCCACCACCATGGCACCCATCGCGGCGTTATCCGAGATGGTGTCCACGATGGTCCGGCCCTCCATCTCGATCCTGGAGTCCAGGATTTCGAGGGCCGGAACCACGTAGTCCGTGGCGTTGAGGACGTCGAAAATCGTGCAGCCAGGCCCTTTGAGGCCGGATTTCAGCACAAAGGCCAGCTCCACTTCAACGCGTGGGTGCGTGTACTTGTCCCACTCCACGGAACATCCGGTTTCGAGGACCATATCATCGAAAATGGCACCATAGTCCGGCTCAGTGATCCCGGTTGCAGCTTGCATGGCCTTGGACGTGAGGCCGATCTTGCGCCCCACCAACGTGCGCCCCGCTTCCTCATTCCGCCGCATCCACAACTGCTGCACGGCGTAGGAATCCTCCACCGTCATGTCAGGGTAGCGGGCAGTGAGGCGCGGGACCGGCGTACGGGAACGGCCGGCCTCAAGCAGTTCGTCCGCAATCGCTTCGATCGTCTTCTCGTCCAACATGGCTTTAGACCTGCGCTCCCAGTTTGAAGCCCTCGGCAGCCTCGCCGGAGGAACCCTCGGGGCGGGTGTAGGAGAATCCGTCGGCGCCGACGGTGACGGCCATTTCGGACTTTTCTTCCCGTTCGATGACCGGCTGGGGGTTGCCGTCCAGGTCCAGTACCAGGGAGGCTTCGGTGTACCAGGACGGGACCACCGGGTTGCCCCACCAGTCGCGGCGCTGGTTGTCATGGACGTCCCAGGTGACGGTGGGGTTGTCCGGGTCACCGGTGTAGTAGTCCTGCGTGTAGATCTCCACACGGTGGCCGTCCGGGTCCAGGATGTAGAGGTAGAACGCGTTGGACACACCGTGGCGTCCGGGGCCTCGTTCTATGCGGTCGGAGATGCGCAGGGCGCCCATCTTGTCGCAGATCTGGATGATGTTGTGCTTCTCGTGCGTGGAGAACGCGATGTGATGCAGGCGCGGTCCGTTGCCGCCGGTCAGCGCGGTGTCGTGCACAGTCTGCTTGCGGTGCATCCACGCGGCGTACGTTACGCCGTCGGAATCCTTGATGTCCTCGGAGACGCGGAAGCCCAGGTCCTCCAAGTACTTGCGGCCGCGCGGGACGTCGGGGGTGACCTGGTTGAAGTGGTCCAGGCGGACGAGTTCACCGGCCGAGTAGAGGTCGTAGCGCTGGGTGAGGCGCTCGACGTGCTCAACGTCGTAGAAGAATTCGTACGGGAAGCCCAACGGATCCTCCACACGGACGGAGTCACCAACGCCCTTCGTGAAGCCTTCCTTGCGGCGCTCAACCCGGCAGCCCAGCTCGCGATAGTACGCCTCGGCAGCGTCCACCTCGGCCGGCGACTTTACGCGGTACGCGAAGGCGGCAGCAGCAGCAACGGGGCCCTTGCGGAGGACCAGGTTGTGGTGGATGAACTCCTCGAAGGAGCGCAGGTAGATGGTGTTCTCGTCTTCCTCGGTGACGTGCAGGCCCAGCAGGTCCACGTAGAACGCGCGGGACTTGGCGAGATCCGTGACCACGAGTTCGAGGTAGGCGCAGCGCACGATGTCCGGAGCCGGGACTGATGGTGTGGGGATGGGGCCGGTGAAGGGGTTGCTCATAATGATCTCTCTTCGTTGAAAGGGTGGTGTGGGAACCCAACTAAGTAGCAGTAGATGCCGTTTTGAAGGCTCAAAACGCGCGCTATTGCGACCTAGTTGGGTACTAGGCGCCGAACTTGGGCGTGTGGACGGAGCCGAGCGTGATGTGCACGGCCTGCTGGTCGGTGTAGAAGTCGATGGAGCGGTAGCCGCCCTCGTGGCCCAGGCCGGAAGCTTTGACGCCGCCGAACGGGGTACGCAGGTCGCGGACGTTGTGGCTGTTGAGCCACACCATGCCGGCTTCCACGTTCTGGGAGAAGTTGTGGGCCCGGGTCAGGTTCTGGGTCCAGATGTAGGCCGCCAGGCCGTACTTGGTGTTGTTGGCCAAGGCGAGGGCTTCGTCGTCGTTCTCGAACGGCGTGATGGCCACCACAGGACCGAAGATTTCCTCCTGGAAGATCCGCGCGTCAGGCGCGACGTCGGCAAACACCGTGGGTGCGATGTAGTTGCCTTCGGGCAGGTGGTCGGGTCGGCCGCCGCCAGCCAGGAGCCGGCCTTCGGACTTGCCGATCTCCACGTACGACGCCACCTTCCGGTAGTGCTCCGGGTGGACGAGCGCGCCTACCTGGGTCTTGGGATCGTGGGGATCGCCCACCACGATGTTCTTGGCACGGGCGGCGTACTTCTCGCAGAACTCGTCGTAGATGGCCCGCTCAACCAGGATGCGGGAACCTGCGGTGCAGCGTTCGCCGTTGAGGGAGAACACACCGAACAGAGCCGAATCAATCGCGGCATCAAGATCGGCATCGGCGAACACGACGCACGGGGACTTGCCGCCGAGCTCCATGGACAGGCCCTTGAGGTTGGCGGCGGCGTTGCGGAAGATCGTCTGGCCCGTGGTGGTCTCACCCGTGAAGGAAATCAGCGGCACGTCGGGGTGCTTCACCAGTGCATCGCCGGCCTCTTCGCCCAGGCCGTTGACCAGGTTGAAGACGCCATCGGGCAGGCCTGCATCCTTGAAGATTTGAGCCCAGAGAGACGCGGACAAAGGCGTGAACTCGGCCGGTTTCAGCACCACGGTGTTACCAGTGGCCAAAGCCGGGGCGAGCTTCCAGGACTCCAGCATGAACGGGGTGTTCCACGGTGTGATCAGGCCAGCGACGCCGATAGGCTTGCGGTTCACGTAGTTGATCTGCGAACCCGGGACCTTCATGGCGTCGTCGAACTGGGCAACAATCAAGTCGGCGAAGAAGCGGAAGTTCTCGGCTGCGCGGAGGGCCTGCCCCTTGGCTTGGGTGATTGGCAGGCCGGTATCGAAGGTTTCGAGCTCGGCGAGGCGGGCTTCCTGCGCCTCTACTGCATCGGCGATCTTGTTCAAGACCCGGGCACGCTCACGCGGCTTCATCTTCGGCCACGGACCATTGACGAATGCTTCGCGGGCGGCGGTGACGGCAAGGTCGATGTCTTCCTTCTGGCCCGCAGCAGCCGTGGCATAGTTACCGTTGGATACCGGGTCCAGGACGTCGAAGGTCTTCCCGGACAGGGAGTCAACGAACTCGCCGTTGATGAAGTGCTGAATGTGGGAGGGGAGATTTTCGGGGATGTAATGCTTGGCGGTCTCTACTGAGGTCGTCATCGTTGAAGTCCTAACTAGTGATCAGTGGTTGGGCTGGGACCCCGGTTTGGGGCCCTACTGCTTTGCTTGGGCGAGGTAGGCATCCAGGGTGGCGGCGCGGTGTTGGCGGGCTGCTTTTTCGATGGTGTCGGCGTCTGCAGCGCCCTCGATGAGCTGCAGCAGGGCCTCATGTTCGCGCACGGATTCCTGGGCGCGGCCCGGAACGAACCGGAACGTCGACGAGCGAAGCGAAGCCAACCGGTTCCAGCCCCGGTGGACGAGGTCAAGAATGTGCGGATTGGGGCAGTGTTCAAACAGGACGCTGTGGAAGTCCTGGTTAAGCGCGGTGAAGCGGACGGGATCGAAATGCTCCAAGCACTCACGCATCTCCTCGTTAACCGCCCGCGCCCTGGCAATGGACACGGAATCGATGAGCGGAGCGGACAGCGCTGTGGCAGCACCCTCCACAATGCTCAAGGTCTGCATCGTGTAGAGGTACTCGGTGGGGTCGATCCCGGACACGGTGGCGCCCACGTTCCGTTCGAACTTCACCAGCCCTTCAGCTTCCAGTCGGCGGATGGCTTCCCGGACCGGGACCACGCTGAAGCCGAGGTCCTCGGCGATCTTCGCGAGCACCAGCCGGTAACCAGGTGTGTAAGTGCCTTCCACGATGCGCGCCTTCACAGCGGCATACGCCTGCTGGGATTTGCTTTGGGCGGCGGCGTTTTCGACGGCGGTACTTCCGACGGCGGTTTCAGTCACCTTGGACTCCTTGCCGGCTCTGCCACTCCGCAAACTTGGCCTGCCATTCCTTGTTCATGGGGTACAGCCCATCAACGCTGTTTCCTTCCCGGACCATCTGGAAGATGAAGGTCTCTTCCTTTTCCTGCTGGATGCAGTCGGCCACTAGTTCCTCGGCGATGGTCGGCGGGATGACCAAGATGCCGTCTGAGTCGGCAACGATGATGTCCCCGGGCTGAACGGTCGCTCCACCGCATGCGATGGTGATGTCCGTGTCCCACGGAATGTGCCGGCGTCCCAGCACTGCCGGGTGCGGATTTGCGAAATAGGTGGGCATTTCCAGGTCAGCCACTGCCGAGTAGTCGCGGACGCCGCCGTCGGTGATGATGGCAGCAGCCCCGCGGACCTGTGCACGCAGTGCCAGAATGTCCCCCACGGTGCCGGTGCCCTTCTCGCCGCGGGCTTCCATGACCAGGATTTCGCCGTCATTCACGGAATCGATGGCCCGTTTCTGGGCGTTGAACCCACCGCCGTGGGACTTGAAGAGGTCCTCGCGGTTGGGCACGTAGCGCAGGGTCCGGGCCAGGCCCACCACTTTGCGGTCCGGCCGGGTTGCCTGCAGGCCGTCGATGCTCACGTTGTTCAAACCGCGCTTGCGCAGCTGTGAGGAGAGCGTGGCGGTGGCGACGCACTCGAGCTTCGCCTTCAGTTCGGGCGTCAGCACGCTCGCGGCAGGAGCCAGTCCGGCAGCTTCCCGCGATCCGTACGCCTCCTCCCGCTGGGTGTCATCAGTCTTGGGCCGGGCACCAAAGTCCGCGAACGGCGTCGTGCCTTCCGTTACTTTGGTGGCCAAACGGCCGCTGCTGAAGCCACCGCCGGTGACCTCAATTTCGACGACGTCGCCCGGCTTGGCAACGGAGGCGCCAGCGGGTGTGCCGGTGAGGATGACGTCGCCTTCTTCGAGCGTGAGCAACTGGGACAGGTCCGCGACGAGCTGCGCGAACGGGAAGAGCAAGTCCTCGGTGGTGTCGTCCTGGACGAGGTCACCGTTATGCCAGGTGCGAATCCGCAATTGAGCAGGATCGACGGCGTCGGCAGGAATCAGTGCGGGACCAACGGGAGTGAAACCGTCGCCACCCTTGGACCGGACGTTGGAGCCCTTGTCTGCGTAGCGGAGGTCGTACACGCCGAGGTCGTTGGACGCTGTGACCCACTCGACGTGACTCCACGCATCTTCCAACTCAACGCGACGGGCGGATTTGCCAATCACCAACGCGATCTCGCCCTCGTAGCCGAGCAGTTCACAACCGGCCGGCCGCTCAACCGTGCCGGGAGCATCCGTGGAGCCGAGTGCCAGTGACGAGGACGGCTTCAGGAAGTACGACGGCTGTTCGGGGGTGCGCCCGCGCTGTGCGGCGCGGCTGGGGTAGTTGATGTGGACGGCAATGATTTTGCGCGTCCGGGCCAGCATGTCCTGGCTGACTTCCTGGGTCCGGAACTCCAATGTCACGGCGCCTCCTCCTGATCGAACATTTATCAAGTACGAAATCGTATACGATAATTATGGACCGGGGACGTGATCTGCGTCAACCCCCTCTTTCACCCAACTAGGTAGCAGCAGAGCGCGTTTTGAACGTCCAAAACGCGCTCTGCTGCTACCTACTTGGGGGATCCTGGCGAAGGAAGAACTCCGCGCCGCCAGGGAAGCCTTTGAACACCTCGGCAAGACTGAGCGTTATCTCATCATCCTGCAGATGGTAAAAGCCCGTACCCCTCAGCCGCGCGCCAAGATCCTGGCGAAGGCAGTGGAGAAACTGGCGGAGGGAAGCTAGCGACTCTTACAAACTGTCAGTGGGCTCCCGTAGGGTACCGGCATGGACATCATCCTTGTACCCGGTTTCTGGTTGGACGCGTCGTCGTGGGAGGAGGTGACGCCGCCGCTGGAAGCAGCCGGCCACACGGTTCATCCGCTGACTCTGCCCGGGCTGGAGTCGGTGGACGCAGCACGCAAAAGCATCGGCCTTCGCACCCACATCGACGCCGTGGTAGCGAAGCTCGACTCCATGGACGGCAAGTTCATCCTGGTGGGCCACTCCGGCGGCGGCGCCATCATCCATGGCGTGGCAGATGCCCGCCCGGACCGAGTGGCCCGAGCCATTTACGTTGACAGCGGGCCGCTCGGTGAGGGCGGGGTCATCAATGATGAACTGCCCGACGACGGCGACGACATCCCGCTGCCGCCGTGGGAACTATTCGAGGACGAAGACCTCGTCGACCTGACAGACGACCTCAAGGAAGCCTTCCGCGCACGCGCCATCCCGGAGCCCAAGGGTGTTGCCTTCGACAAGCAGCACCTGAGTGACGTCCGGCGTTACGACGTTCCAGCCACGATTATCGCCTGCCAGTTCCCGTCATCGCTCCTCAAGGAGTGGATGGATGCCGGACACCCGTTCACGGCGGAACTCGCCAGGATCCGGGACGTCGACTACATCGACCTGCCCACGGGGCACTGGCCACAGTTCACCAAGCCCAAGGAACTGGGCCAAGCGATCCTGACGGCATTAAACCGCAGCAACTAGCTCAACTCGCGGAAAACTAGTGGCGGGGCGGCGTGTTGGTCGCCGGTCCTTCCGGCGCAGCGCCGCCCTCGTCGGTCCAGTCACTTCCCGTGGTGTCGTCCAAGGCAGGATCCGACACCACATCAGACTTAACTGTGGGCACGGTAGTCACGGTTGGCCTGGTGACGGTGGGCTGGCTGGCGGTGGGCTTGCTGCCGGAAGTGGAGTCAGCATGCTGACCCGCCTTAGGGGTAGTGATGCCAGGGAACATCGCTTCGGCCTTTTCCATCAGCTTCTTGCCGGCCTCATACAGATTGTCCAAAATGTCCGGCACCGACTCCTGGACGGCTTCCGTGGCCTGATGGACGTTCTCCTGGACCTCAGGGTTCTTCCAAAGTTTCTCAGTGCCTCCGCGGACGCGCCGATACACCTCCGGCCAGGACTTCGATCCCCATGCGTAGCCGACCGCCACGCCAACGGCGAACAATGCTTTGCCTTTCACAGCAATCACTCCTTCCGAGGTGTTATTCCTCGACACTATCCCCGCCAAGCACGCCCTGTCACCTGCCCATTGATTGCGGGCCGGTTAATAATGATTTGCCGAAATAAAACATTCGACTAAACTGTTATGCCAACCAGCGGATAACCGCAGGAAGTAACCGCATGAAAGCCCGAGGAGTGAAACCATGGGACTGGGTGACAAGATTAGTAATGCCGCCGAAGAAGCAGGCGGCAAGGTCAAGGAAAAGACCGGCGAAACCACCGGCGACAGGAACCTGCAGGCCGAGGGCATCGGCGAGCAATCCAAGGCAAACCTCAAGCAGTCTGGCGAGAAAGTCAAGGACGCCGCAAAAGGAGTTACAGACTCCCCCAAGGGCCACTAGGCCGCGAATCCGCAGCATTCCGGGCCCGCAAGCAAGGGCTGGCTAATAGTCAGGTTACTTGCTACTTGTCCCGGGAGCCGCTAGCGTTGCTGGTGTAGTACCGAGTCCGACCCAATCGGCAGGAGTGCTTTATTGGCTGCATTTCATAAATTCATCGGGGTTGCATAAATAGTTCCAATCCCCCACATTCCATAGGGCCTCCAGGGGCCCCATTACGGTGCCTACACCTTGGAACAGGCACCCGGTGAACATACTCGCTTCATCACGTTCATGGAATTTCCATCAACAAGAAAGTAGGAGCAAAAATGGGTTTCTTTGGTTTTCTTCTGCTCGGTCTTTTGGCCGGCGCTATCGCAAAGCTTATTCTTCCCGGCCGCCAGGGTGGCGGCTGGCTGATCACCCTCCTGTTGGGCGTCGTCGGCGCACTCCTGGGTGGCTGGATCGGCGGGCTGATCTTCAACACGGGTCTGCAGGAATTCTTCTCCCTGACAACGTGGCTCCTGGCTATCGGCGGCTCCATCATCGTGCTGCTGATCTACGGCCTGGTCACCAACCGCAGGACCCACCATGGCTAACAACCAGAACCGCGACGCCAACGGCGAGGAACTCGAAGGCCAGTACTCCGACGGCGACTACGGAGACACAGGTGTGTCCCCGGAAACCCTGAAGGAAGACGCTGGAGGCGACTACACCGAAGGTGACTACGCCGAGAAGACAGTGCCCTCGGCGGACGCGGAGCTCGACGAAAAGAACACGGAAGACACCCCCAAGGATCGTCCGTTCTCATCCGAACCGGATGAAGAAGCGTCAGGCTCCAGTCGCCCGTAACATCTGAATACAGCCAAGAACCCGGAGGACTGCAGCTGCAGCCTCCGGGTTCTTGCATGTCCGGGGCCTGATACTTTCGGGCATGGATTGTTGGGGCATCGACGCAGCGGTCCACGTAGCGTCGATGAAGAGAATGGAAAAAGGGTGCGGAAAGGGGACCAAGGTGCAGGGATGGAACCGGGCCATTGAGCTCATCGAGCAAGACCTGACCGCGGACATCGAGGTAGGTGTCTTGGCGCGTGCCGCTTTGACGTCTGAGTATCACTTCCGGCGGATGTTTTCCTCCTTGGCCGGCCTTCCAGTCTCTGAGTACATCCGCAGGCGGCGCCTGACAGCAGCCACGGCGGAAGTCTTGGAGGGCGGGACTGTGCTGGACGTTGCCTTTCGCTACGGATATGGATCGGCGGAGGCATTCACCCGCGCGTTCAAGGCCATGCACGGCCTCACGCCCTCCGAAGCGCGACTGCCAGGCGCCCTTCTCCATTCCCAACCCCAACTGAGGTTCCACCTCCGAGTCGAAGGAAATACCGACATGAAGCACCGCATAGAAGACAAACCTGCTTTCCGCCTTCTTGGCCTGAAAGCGCGCGTCCCGTTGGTCCACGAGGGACCCAACCACGCCATCATCGAGTTCCAGCGGGGACTGGACCCCGCTGTCACCAAGCACTTGCTGGAGCTTGCGGACATGGATCCGGCCGGCCCCCTGTCAGTCACTGACAACATAGAAGAGCAGCGTGCCGAGGGAAGCGAACTGGACTACTGGCACGCAGTGGCGTCTACCAAACCGGTTCCTGACGGTTTCGACTCCCTTGAGGTCCCGGCAAGCCTATGGGTGGTCTTTGAGGCAGAGGGAAAGTTCCCGGAAGTCCTGCAAGGCATGTGGGCAGACGCCGCCACTGAGTGGTTTCCCGCCAACCCCTACAGGTGGGCGCCGGGACCGGAAATGCTCAGCGTCCAGGTGGAACCCGGCGGCACGCATGGCCGCGGGCAACTGTGGATTCCCATTGAAAGGGAAGAACTACGCTGAAGCTGATCCGAGAAGCTGACGAATTTCCAGCAAGGGCAACACATTCTGCCGGTATTCACGGGTAAGGACCCGTAGTACGGACTCGGCGGCCTCAGCATCCTCCGTTCCAATGGCATCCGCTGCATAGATCACCTTGATGTTGTGCGCGAAAGCGTCAGCGGCCGTCTGGGCGATGCAGTTATGGGCTGAAATGCCGGCAAGAATGATGGTGTCGACGCCCCAGTTCCTCAGGCGCATGGCCAGGTCTGTTCCAAAAAAAGCGCTGTCCCGGGTCTTGATCAATCGGGGAAGATCGGCAGTGAGCAGTCCGGGAACGAACTCGGCCTGCTCACTGCCCCTGAAGATGAAGCCCTGATCATCGTCAAGCATGTTCAAGCTCCACGTGGATTTGTCCCGTTCGTGCACGGTTCCCACCAGCAGTACTTTGGCCCCGGCCTCCAGCGCTGCGCTGGTCAGCGAGTTGCAGGAAGCAACAATCTCTTCCTGGCGCCCCTCCAAAGCAGGGTCCTCGAAGTAGGCGTTCTGCATATCGATCACCAGCACAGCGATCATTCTTGTCCCCTCTCTGAATCAGAGTCCCTTGCCACCCGTGACGGGAAGGACTGCGCCTGAAATGTAGGACCCTTCGTCGGATGCCAACAGCACGTACGCCGGCGCCAGCTCGGCAGGCTGACCGGCCCGGCCCAGCGGCGTGTCCTGCCCGAAAGTGGGGAGCTTGTCCGGCCATTCCGTGGCGGGAATCAGGGGTGTCCAGATGGGGCCCGGCGCCACGGCGTTGACGCGGATTCCCTTTGGTCCGAGTTCCTCGGCCATGGCCTTGGTAAAGGCCACTTGGGCTGCCTTGGTCATGGCGTAGTCGATCAATTGGGCGGACGGATTGAAGGCCTGGATGGATGCCGTGACAATGATCGAGGCACCCGGGCGGAGATGCGGAATGGCTGCCTGTGCCGTCCAGATGAGGGAGTACAGGTTGGTCTTGAAGACGCGGTCGAACTCCTCGGTGGGGATGGTCTCCAAGCCTTCGCGGTTCTTCTGATATGCGGCGTTCAACACCACCACGTTGAGCCCGCCAAGCTCCTGCACAGTGCGTTCCACAATCTCAGCCGCGAAGCCTTCATCCCGCGCATCGCCGGGCAACAGCAGGACCTGCGCTCCGCACTCACGGATCCATTCCGCCGTCGACTGTGCGTCTTCTTCTTCCTCCGGCAGGTAACTGATGGCCACGTTGGCGCCCTCTCGCGCGTAGGCAATGGCTACCGCAGCGCCGATGCCGGAGTCGCCGCCGGTGATGAGGGCTGTCTTGCCCTGTAGGCGTCCGTGCCCAACATAGCTCTTCTCGCCGTGGTCCGGTTGCGGATCCAGTGGTTTGGTGAGGCCCGGCTGCTCCTGCTCCTGCTGGGGGAATTCGCCCGAGTGGTATCCACTGCGAGGGTCCGATGGCGCGGAGGTGAGGCGGTTCCCGTCGGTTAGCGGCTTGTCAGGCTGGTTCGGATCACCTTGAGTCATGGTTCTGCCCCTTTTCAGATTGCACTACACGGTACTTTTGCCCTGTACCCCGCCTCCCAGCTCCCAAACGCCGCCGGAACTAGGTCCTGAGCGTCCTCGCCTTGACCATAAGGAACAACCCGTAAGCGATGAGCCCAAGTGCCACGGCAGCCAACAAGTACGGACCATATGGCTGCTCCCTCAGGGCTTTCAAACTCCCGTCAAGCCCTGTTGATTGCTCGGGCTGGGCGCGCACGGCGGCAATGACCACCAACAGTCCCACAAGGAACAGGGCGATCCCCTTGGCGATGTATCCCACCACGCCAACCCAGAGTTGGAACTTATGCACTGCCCGGTTGGATGACAGCGAAAGGTCCTTCGTGAACTTCCGACGGAAGCCCCTCACCGCAAACACGATGCCGGTGATCGCGATGGCGGCACCGACGGCGATCAGGAGGAATACCCCGAAAGGCGCCTTCATGAGAGTGACGGTGAAGTCGCTTGTGGACTCCCGGCTGTTCTGGCCCTGTCCTACAACGAAAGACATGATGGTGGCAGCGAGGGCGGCGAACACCAAGGCCTGGCCCAACGCCGAGAGCCTCTTGGTCAGTTTGTTGTCCGAGGCATTCCGATAGCCAAGGATGGCGTTTCCCAATTGCCATAACGCCAGCGCCGCGCAGGCCGCGAAGCAGGCCCAAAGCAGGAACGGCCCGGCCGGTTTATTGGCCAATTCGGTCACAGCGCCGCTGACATCGGCCTCACCCCCGCGGCCCACCGCGAGTTGGACTGCGATGACGCCTATGAGCGCGTGCAGCAGCCCGCTCACGGCATAGCCGGCCCGGGCAACAGCCGCGAAGGTTCGCGAATTCGCGGCTTCCTCGGCCACATCAGCGGCCTTTTTCATCTCGTCCTTGATGGCAAGCCTCCTTAGTTTCGCGCTGGACTCCATCGTCCCTTAAACGACGTCGGGCAGGGTACCTTCCCGACGAGAAAGGATGCCTGCCCGACTCAAAGCTGGAAGGTCCTAGAACCCGACCACCGACTGCGGCCAAATGCTCCGGAGTCCCGCGCCGAGGGGGTTGAACTGCTCGCGGACGGTCACCACTGCACGGGTTTGGCCGAGGACCTCCCCTGCCTGGCGGCCAGTCTCCGCAGCGCCGGCGTGGGCATCGGACTTCACATGGGTAGCGCCGGTGTTCATGGACTTGGCGGAGATCTGCTCGGTCATTTCGGTCGTCCTTCCTGGAAGTTCCCATCAGCTCCGTTGGCTGATGTTTCAACCATCGGGCGGGGTCCTCAAGAAGGACGCCGGGTCATCTCAAGATTTCCTCAAGATTCCGACCGGGGCGCGTCAGAACGCGAATAGCACCTCCAAGGCCTGCCCTGAACCCAGGGTGAGGCGCGCACTCACCCGATGGTCGTCGTCGAGCAGGTCAAAAGAAGGCCCGACGGCGGGCGGAACCCATGCGGGAGGCTCCCCGCCGAGGTACACCAGCGAAGCGAAGCATCCGCGTTCCCCGGAAAGCCGGCCTTCGAGATAGCTGCAGGCGGCATGCTCACCGAGGGGCGAAACGCCTTCCGCCCGGTAGGTACCGTTGTGTGAATATCCATGCAGCGGCCAGATGGCTGTGACAAGCCCGCCGGCGCTGAGTACGCCGTTGCTTTCCTGTACCGGGAGGGCATCGGCAAGCGCGTACCCGCCGTCGCGGACGGTCGGTCCGGATCCTGCCTGCGCCAGCACAACATGCACCCGGAGTTCGTACCCACCTGCCGCGGCGGTTGCCGTTGCCACGCGCCAGGGTGAATCAGCGGGGTCATCGCTGTCATTCCACACGGGGGCGTGCCAGCTGGCCGCTTGCTCGTGCCGTGTGCTGAGGCGGTGGATCCTCGCACGCCGACTGGGAGTTCCGGCGTCGTTGAGAATGGCGAAGTGGTTATCTACCGGATGCTTGGTGAACAGCGGTGCCGTACGGCTCGAATACGCGAGGCGGCGGTAGAGGGGATCATCGGGGCCGGGTGCGTAGTATTTGTCGCTGCCGTGGTTAAGCAGCCGTGCGACGCCGTCCGCGTGGGTTGAGTGCAGCAGGTAGCCGGGCGACTCGGCGTGCTTGAGGCCATCGCTGATTTCCACCGGTGACTGCTCCTCCACAGCAGTCCACACAGGATGGTCTGCGGGCAAGAGGAGCCCGACGAACGCTTTGGACGTCCAGTACGGAGATGCGGGGCCGGAGTATTCCTGCGTCATCGGCTCAAAAGCGCCGAGCCACCCAAGGGACGGCAGGCCGCCGTCGTAAGCGCCGGCGTCGAGGAAGTACTTGGCGGCACCGCTGGCGATCCGGCGGGTCTGGCCGGGATTGAGGAGCGTTGCAGCAATCGCTTCACCCAGGAACAGGGGCGCGACCGAGGCGTAGCGGTAGATCAGCGAACGGCCCTGGAAAACAGGGGCGCCGTTCGCCCCGAAGAACCTGACGTGGTCCTCAAGGAACGCCGTGAGTCGGGTCCTGTATACCTCCAACCGGTCATCCGCTTCAGGGTGCCTGCCCGAGGCGAACTCCGCCCACAGGATGGGGTACAGGTGCATGGCCCAGCCGCAGTAATAGTCGAAGAAATCGCCGGTGCCGTGGTTGTCCCCGTCCCTGTACCAACCTCCACCTACATACCAGTCTTCGAGCCGCTGGAGACCGTGCTCAATGTGGGCCTCGTTGTGCTCGAACCCGGCGCCGGCCAGGAATTCGGCGATCATCACTTGGAACAGCACCCAGTTGTTGTCCACGCAGGTGCTTTTCGAGGAACCCTGCAGCCAACTGGCAACCTGCTCCTGCTGCTCGGTGGACAGCGTGTCCCACAGCCATGGCTTGGTGAGCTGGAGCCCCAGGACAATGGACGCAGCTTCCACCATCGGCTGCGATCGGTCGGTGATTGGCAGCCACGCTTCCGGACTGTCAGTCCGCGTTCCGGCCAGGAGCCCCTCCCGGTAATAATCCACATGGCCGTAGGGATCGCTGCCGTTCTCACCCGCCACACGGAACGCCGCCATCAGGAAAGTCCGGGCAAAGCCCTCCATGCCATCGGACAAAATCCCCGACGACGACGGGCGGCCACTCAGCCGGATGGTCGCCTTGAGTGCGGAAAAGAAGGGGCGCACCGCCAGGAGCTGCTGATCCGCAAAGGCAACCCAGTGTTCCCGCGTCCACCCGGTGATGGGGCTGAGCTCAAAATCCGGGGCGGGCATGGTGAAACGGGTTGCCATGGGTCTCCTGCTGGGCACGTAGTAGTAGCCCCACAACCGTAGGCTGCGGGCCCACAAATTGGGGCCAGGTGAACAAAACTGAACGCCGACAACCCTCCAGTCACACTCACCATTTCCAGTGGCCCGGATAGTTCATAATGAACAAACTGCACACAAGTGAACTTGATAGGCGGAATCTGCATGTTGTCCGAGGATCGTCAACAGCTCATCTTGAGGGAACTGGCCCTCCACGGTTCCCTCAATGCCGGCGAATTCGCCGCGAAACTGGGGACGTCGGGGATGACAGTGCGGCGGGATCTGGCGGTACTTGCAGAGCAGGGGCTGCTGGAACGGGTCCACGGCGGCGCCATCGCCGGCGGAGGGAAACCCACGTCCAGGCCCGCCACCCAGCCGTCAACATCGTGGCGTCCGGGCGGGAGGCGGCCATTGGCGACGATCGGCATGATCGTACCGTCGGCGTCGTACTACTTCCCGGGCGTAATCCGCGGCGCGGAAGCTGCAGCGCAGGAAGTCGGCGTCCGGTTGGTGCTGGGAGTTTCCAACTACTCGGGGGAAGAAGAGCGGCGGCAGCTGCGTCGACTATACGAACATGGCGTGGACGGCATTCTGGTCACGCCCAGTGAGCAATCGCTGGCCGGCACTGAAACGCTGGACCTGCTCGCCGAGGCGGACGTTCCAGTGGTGGTAGTGGAGCGGTCCATCGACGACGCGTTGGACCACGGCCGGCTCGAATCCGTCAGGAGCGACCATGTGCGCGGCTCGGAGATTGCGGTGAACCATCTGCTGGGGCTTGGGCACCGGAAGATCGCGATTTGCCTTCGCGAGAACAGTCCTACCGCGTCGCAACTCATCGACGGCTACCATCTGGCCATGCAGCGGGCCGGACATGCCCGCGACGATTCGACGGTCCGCGCCATGTCCCGGGCCCAAAACGATCCGCGGGCTCACCGTGAGTTGATGGACGGGATCTTGAACTGGTGTGCTGATTCGCAGGTGACTGCCGCGGTAGTCCATACCGATGAGGATGCGCTCCAGTTTGTGAGCGCATGCCTGGAGCGGCAGATTCGCGTGCCTGAGGACTTTGCGATTGTTTCCTACGACGACGAAATCGCCGCCCTCGGGGCCGTTCCGCTCACCGCTGTGGCACCGCCAAAATACGACGTCGGCCACCAGGCTTTGTTGATGTGCCTGAACCGGATCGGCGGCAAGCGCGGAAGCGCGTCTGCGCTACAGCGCGTGAACCTGTCGCCGGCGCTGGTAGTGCGGGATTCGACGCAGGTTTAGCCCCCGCCGAGGTGGCACTTAATCCCAATGTTTGGCCTCATCATTGGGATTAAATGCCATCTCGGCGCACCCGTGGATGTTTACTTCTGTTCATTTCATTGATGATGTTCATTTTTGTGGATTTCATGGTGCGTAGTCAAAGGTGCCCCCAGAGCACACCACGACTTCGCATCGTGAACTTCAAAGGAGAACAGAATGAAGCGTCGCCAGCTTCTGCTTGGAGCAGTGAGCCTCATGGCCAGTGCTGCCCTCATCACCGGCTGTGGCAGCACCCCGGCTGCCACACCGACCCCCACCCCCACCGAAGACCCCACCGGCACCATCACCTTCTGGTCGTCAATGGCCGGGATGGACAAGGTTGCGGCAGCGTTCAACGCGAGCCAGAGCAAGATCAAGGTCAACTTCGAGACCATCCCCAACGGCGGGGCCGGCGGCTACGCCAAGCTCTCCACGGCCATCACGGCCGGCAACGGCCCCGACGTCGCCACCATCGAATACCCGCAGCTGCCGCAGTTCGTCAGCAACGGCCAACTCCAGCCGTTGGACGGGTACATCAACAAAACCGAAACAGTGGACAAGCTCACGGATGAGACCAAGGCTTTAGTGCAGTTCGGTGACCAGACCTACGCCCTTCCCTACGATGCCGCCCCGTTGATCATGTGGTACCGCAAAGACATGCTGGATAAGGCCGGCGTCTCCACTCCCAAGACCTGGCAGGAATTTGAAGAGGCCGGCAAGAAGCTCAAGGCCGTAGCGCCGGAGGCACACCTCGCCAGCTTCAACCCGAACGAAGCCGCCCTGACTGCCGCACTTTCCTGGCAGGCCGGCGCCAAGTGGTTCGGCACCGAAGGCGACAGCTGGAAAGTGGGCGTCAACGATGAACCGACGCAGAAGGTTGCCACTTTCTGGCAGAAGCTGATCGACCAGAAGATCGTCAAGGTCCAGCAGTCCTTCAGCGACGAGTGGGCCGCAGATCTGGCGAGCGGCGCCGTCGTGGGTGTCCTTGGTGCCAACTGGAGCGCAACCGGCATCCAGAAACGTACGGAAGCAAGCGGCCAGAAGGGTCAGTGGATCGCTGCAGAGGTGCCCAACTGGGGCTCACCCGCGGACGCGTTCTACGGCGGTTCCAGCTTCAACATCACCAAGAGCAGCAAGAACCCCGCCGCCGCTGCCAAGTTCATCGAATTCCTCGCAACCAATGAGGACGCCATCACTGCCCGTGGAAACACCGGCTCCGCCTACCTCGCCTTCCCGGGCCTGACCCCGGTTGCGCAGAAGGCGTTCGATGCCAGCTACTTCGGCAACGACATCTACTCCGTCTTCGACAAGGCCTACGCCTCGATCACGCCGGGCTGGCAGTGGGGTCCCAACTGGGACATCACCAACACCGCCCTTAAGGACGCCTACGGCGAGCTGACCAGCGGCGGCAAGGTCCTGAAAGCAGTTGACACCGCCCAGAGTGCCACGGTGGCCGGACTCAAGCAGAACGGTCTCTCCGTCAAGGAGTAGGCCCGCACGGCAGGACGGTCCATATCCACGGGCCGCCCTGCCAGCGAGGAGACTAATCATGGTTACCCAAGTACCCACCAAGCCGTCCAGCACCCTCAAACCCAAAACCCGTGCCCAACGCAAACCCCGCGCGATGTCCGGAACCGGGGGCCGCACCGCTGCACTGTTCCTGACCCCCTTCTTCACGATTTTCGCTCTCGCAATGGTTGCCCCCGTCATTTACGCGATTGTGCTGAGCTTCTTCGCACAGCAAAAGTCCGGGCTGGGCTTTGGCGAGGCAAAGACCGCGTTCGTGGGCTTGGAAAACTACCTGCAGGTCCTGCAGTCCGAAAGTTTCGTGGGCGGCATCGGACGCCTCGCCTTGTACTGCCTGCTCTACATCCCCTGCATGGTGGGCGGCGCCCTGGCCTTCGCACTCCTGCTCGATGCTGCCGTAGCCCGTGCACGGAAGCTCTTCCAGCTCCTGGTCTTCCTCCCCCACGCAGTTCCCGGGGTCATTGCCGCACTGATCTGGGCGTACCTCTACACCCCTGGCGTCAGCCCGATTGTCTCGGCCCTCGAAACGGGCGGAATGTCGCTGAACTTCCTGGACAACCAGCTGATCCTGCCGTCCATTGTGAACATCGCTGTGTGGGAGTGGACGGGCTACAACGTGATTGTGCTCTTCACCGCGCTGCAAGCCGTTCCCCGGGAAATTCTTGAAGCCGCACGCGTGGACGGTGCCGGCGAAATGCGGGCGGCCATCAGCATCAAGCTGCCCCTGATCCTCCCGGCATTGAGCGTGATCATGCTCTTCACCGTGATCGGCACGCTCCAACTGTTCACGGAACCATCCATCATCTCCAAGGCCACAGCATCAGTCACCAGCACCTGGGTGCCCAATATGTGGGCCTACGACGCCGCGTTCAACCGGCACAACCTCAACCAGGCCGCAGCTGCTTCCATCATCATCGCGCTCATGGCTGCCGTGCTGTCCTGGGCCGTTACCCGCTTCAGCTCAAGGATGAACAAAGCATGAGCACCCCAACGTTGTCCCCACCCTGGACCTCAACTTCAACCCTGCCGCCCAAGCGCCGCAGGCCGGTTGCCCGTGCCGGCGGTTTCGGAAGCAGCTTCACGGTGAACGCCCTGCTGATCCTGGGCTGCGCCTACATGGTCCTTCCCGTGGTGTGGCTGTTCTTCGCCTCCACCAAGAACACCGCGGACCTCTATGGAACAGCTGCCTACGCTTTCGGTGAGCCGGCGTTCCTGGAAAACATGATGGCGGTCCTGAACCAGGACGGCGGGTTGTTCCTCCGATGGATGGCCAACTCCATGTTCTATGCAGCATTTGGTGCGATCCTGGGCGGCCTGATCTCCGTCATGGCCGGCTACGCGTTCGACAAGTTCCAGTTCCGTGGGAAGGATTCGTTCTTCGGCATAGTCCTGGTGGGCGTCCTGATTCCCAACACGGCCACGGTCCTGCCCATGTATCTGCTGGCCTCCGTCTTCGGCATCACCAACACCATCTGGGCCATCCTCATCCCTGTGCTGTGCAACCCGTTCGGCGTGTACCTGGCCAGGGTTTACTCAGCGGCGTACGTCCCGGCCGAAACCCTTGAGGCCGCCCGCGTTGATGGCGCGGGACCTATCCGGTCCTTCTTCTCCCTGGGCCTTCCCATGATGATGCCCGGTTACATCACCATCGCCCTGTTCCAGTTTGTGGGCGTGTGGAACAACTTCATGCTCCCCTTGGTGATGCTCCAGGACCAACAGCTTCTCCCCGTCAGCGTCGGCATTTCCATCTGGCAGGGATATTCCATCCCCCAGCCCGAGTTCACGCCGATGGTCATCACAGGCTCATTGCTTTCGATTGTCCCGCTGCTGCTGGCGTTCATCATGCTGCAGCGGTTCTGGAAGTCCGGACTAACCGCAGGGAGTGTTAAGTGAGCTTGAACGTTGCCTTGGCCATGCCGTCCCACACCGCGCGGGCTGTGTTTCCACCGCGGAGCCTGGACCCGTTGGAGCCCGCACTAACCCTGCTGAGCCGGGAGCCGATCCAAGACTTCACATCACCGCGTTCGCTGCAGCTGCTCGCAGAAGCGGACATCCTCATTACCGGGTGGGGCTGTCCGATGATCGACGACGATGTCCTCGACGCCGCACCGCGCCTGCGCTACGTCCTGCACGCCGCGGGCAGCGTGAAACACCACATCGGCGATGCCTGCTGGGAGCGCGGCATCCAGGTCAGCTCCGCCGCAGACGCCAACGCCATCCCGGTGGCTGAGTACACAGTGGCCATGATCATCCTGGCCAATAAACGCGTCCTTCAGATCGCCCGGGCCCTGCACACCACGCGGACGGACGTCCTTGCGGAGCAGCTTTTTCCGGACATGGGTAACTACCGGAAGCGCGTCGGCATCATTGGTGCGTCAAAGATCGGCCGGCATGTCATTCGGCTGCTTGCTCCGTATGAACTGGACGTCATGGTGGCCGACCCTTACTTGTCCCCCGCTGAAGCGGCCGGCCTCGGCGTCGGGCTTGTCAGCTTGGACGAACTCGTGGCGGGCTGTGACGTCGTCAGCCTCCACGCGCCGTCGTTACCCTCCACGAAGAACCTCATCGACGCCGGACAGATCGAGCGGATGCGGCCCGGCGCCACCTTCATCAACACTTCCCGAGGCGAGCTGGTGGACCAGGACGCGCTGCTTGCCCGGGTGGAACAAGGTGATCTCTACGCCATCCTGGACGTCACCACGCCATGGGTGCTGCCCGCCGAATCCCGCTTGTACACGCACCCCAACGTGCTGCTCACACCCCACGTGGCGGGGTCGTTAGGCAACGAACTCGAGCGCATGGCTGCGAGCGCCGTGGGCGAGGCTCTGCGGCTGTCCCGCGGGGAGGAGTTGCGGTTCGGCGTGAAGGAAGAGGACCTGGCCCACACGGCTTAGGCGCCCTGGCAGGGCTCTTGAGGCAGAAGCACGACGGCGACCGCCCGCCGTCGTGCGTTTGCTGCTGTTTGCTTCCGGCTTAGCGCGCGTCCTTCTTGGCTTGTCGTTGGGCGCCTTGCGACCGGCTGGAGGCTTCCCGCTTCACTCCGCCGGTGGTTTTCCGGTGGGACCGTGCCCGACCCGCTCCGGTATTGGACTTGGTTCCCGAGGCGGAGGTTTCCGGCCCGGTCGACTTTCCAGCGCTGGCGCGTTCCAGGCGCTCATCCTTGAGTTCTTCGGCGGCCTCATGGGCCACCCTGGCGAGCTCGGTGCTCACGATGGAGAGCGCTTCCTCGAACACCAGGGCCCGGGCCCGCGCCTTGTCCGACTTGTTGGCTGCGGCTCCGCGACCCCCAGCCTCCAGCACTTCGTCTGCGGCCTTGCGCCGATAATTCGTGGTGTATTTGTTGCGGGCCCGCCGTACCCGTTTATGGAGTTCGAGTAGGCCTTCCTCGTCGAGGAGCTCAAGCCTGGCTGGCTCCAATTCGCGAATCAAATCAAGTTGATCTTGCTTCAACACCCACAGATATTGGTCCATTCGCCGATAATTCCACACCTCCTGTCCGAGGTATAGAGCGTTCGATTTTATTCGAGCAGTTCCGGGGCGGCAGGGGCGGTAAAGCGACCCCTATAGTCCGTGGGCGACGTGGAAAAAGCGCTGGCAAAGTTCTGCCTGAGGGTCACGGCGCTGCCGAAACCGCAATCAGCTGCTACCTGGTCAATGGACAAGTCGGTGGTCTCCAACAGTCGGCGGGCAGCATCAAGCCGGCGGGTGCGGAAGGGGATGCTCGATGTACTGGGCCTGCCCACCTTCACGGTGTGGAGCAATGACCAGGCTTCGTGCCACTTGGTTGGCTGCCTCCGCCCCCAACCGGCCCCTCACAACATGCAGGCACGCGTCGAGTCCCGAGGCTGTACCGGCAGAGGTCAACACGTCCCCATGATCGATGTACAACACTGTTTGGTCGAGGGAGACGTCCGGGTGCCGGACGGCAAGCGAATCAAAGGCTTGCCAGTGCGTCACGGCAGAACGGCCGTTCAGCAGACCGGCGTCGGCAACCGGGATAGCTCCCAGGCAGAGACCCACGATGGTTGCACCCCTGCCGTGGGCTTGCCGGAGGACCTTGCTGAGGGCTTCGCTGGGCTCGCGTCCGTCGTCGAACCAGGAGGGCACCACCACGACGTCGGCCCGTTCCGCCGTCGAGGGTCCTTGGACTTGACCCAGCAAGTAGCCCTCGGCCGTTTGGACGTGGCCCGCCCGGTCAGAGAACAGAACGGTAGTCCACTCAGCCAATCCCTGGCGAGCGACCAAAGATGGAAGAGTCCCCCAACATCCCCTAATGGAGAACACCATGAGCACAGCCCGCCGCGCCCTTGTCCTTGTCGATGTCCAGCAGCAGTACTTCAGCGGGCCACTGGAAATTCAGTACCCGCAACACCCAAGAGTCACTTCAGATGATTGTGAAGGCTATGGACGCTGCAACCGCCGCCGGCATCCCCATCGCGGTAATCCAGCACAGCGAAGGAGAAGGCGCACCCGTCTTCGCCCCGGGAACAGCGGAATATGACCTGCACCCCGAGGTGGAAGCCCGCAGGACCGGTTCATGGTTAGAGGTGGTCAAGCACTACGGTTCGGTCTACGCCGGCACCGACGTTGCCGCTTGGCTGCGTCAGCACGACGTCGACACCGTCACCTTGGTGGGCTACATGACCAACAACTGCATTCTGGCCTCGGCCGTTGAGGCAGAATTTCTCGGCTTTGCCACCGAAGTACTCTCAGATGCTACTGGCGCCATCAATCTCAGCAACGGCGCAGGAACCGCTGATGCGAAGACCGTGCACACCACCCTGATGGCGCTGTTGAACTCCAACTGGGCTGCTGTTGCGCCCACCGAAGCCTGGGCTAAAGCCGTCGAGTCCGGGCAGGCTCTGGAAAAGAGCGATCTGGGCAGCTCTGCCATGGCGGGGGCCGCACTGCACGCAGCGTCGTGATCAGGTCTGGATTGTCGTCGCCCCCTCAATGTGAGGACGACCCCTCAATGTGAGGACGGCGAGTCCGCATTCTGGCTTTCCTGTTCTTCCACCGCTGTCTGCGCATAGGTGGCAGACACGCGGCGGTAGACCGGAGTCAGGAAGGCGATCAACGCCACGGCGATCATGATGATGCCGGCCACAAGGAACACCAGGGCGATGCCGCGGGAGATCCCCTCACCCAGCAATGGCTCAAGTTGGGCTCCGCCTTCAGAGGAGCGGGCGTAGGGAATGATCCAGAATTGGGCGATCGGCGCGATGAGGAACGCGGTGATTGGCGCTGCCGCAGACTCGAACGCCATGGCGAAACCGAACACCCTGCCCTGCCGAGGTAGTGGCACTACCTTTTGGATGACTGTTTGTTCAGCGGCCTCCACCACGGGAACCAGAGCCATATAGAGCCAGATGCCCACGATGTAGAGCCAAGCCCACTCACGCAGTGTGAACACCGCGCCGAGGAGCCCCATCAAGGCCACCGCGATCAGCATGGTCCGCAAGGGGTTGGACCCGAGTCCGAACTTCCCGATCAGCGCACCGCCCACAATGAACCCTGTGGCACCCACCGCGAAGACAGTTCCCCAGATTTCCACCGAGAACATTTCCAGGCCGTAAGGGTCCATCAACGCCATGTAGACGCCGCCAATGAAGTTGTTGAACGTCGAGAAGAGGATCAGCGCGAACAGACCTGAAATTGCCATCACCGCAGCCCATGATCCACGCAGGTCGAACCCGCCCTGCGCATCGGAGGCAGCTGCGCGCACTTCCTCCGGCAAACGCAGTGTGAGCAGGTGTACGAACGCCAGCGCAGTGAGCACCAAGGCGACCACGACCGTCCAGCCCATGCCCAGCAACCCCACCGACAACCCTGACAGCACCGAGGTGACGATGAACATGAGTCCCTGCACCATGCCCACGAGTCCGTTGGCGTTGGCCCGTCGGTCAGGTTCGATCAGGATGGTGACCGTGGTGGAAAGGGCTATGTTGCGCATGTTCTCCACCACCGCGCCGATCAGGATGATCATGGTGAAGATCCAGAACCACGGCTGCGTCAGGTCGAGTAATGCCGTCACCGGTGTCAGGAGAAACATGATGCCGGAAAGGACGAACATCACCAGGGTGAAGACTGCGGCGAAGCGCATCACCGACAGCTTCCGGTAGCGGTCCACGAAGGTTCCGAAACTGATGCTGGAGAGGGCGATCAGCAGCATGTACGCACCGCCGATCACCCCCGTGGCAATGACGTTGCGCGTCTCCAAGTACACCCAGAACGTCAGGGCGAACCAAAGATAGCTTGTGGTGATGTTCGCGAGGGCGGTGTTCACCAGAATCCCCGTGAAGGTCCGGGATCTTTGCGCGGGAGTTCGTTGAGATAGATCGATATTGTCAGTAGACACGGCCGGGGCCGGTTCCTGCTCGGTCATGCGTCCCAGTAAACCACCCCCGCCAGCGTCCCGGTAGTATCGGCAAGGAATCCGAAAGACGCTTGGGGGAGTAATAGCATGACGGAAGTTCAGGGGCAGCTGTCCTTCACTGATGACATCAGCCGGGACTTGGCATTACAGGAATATGGCCTGGACCCTGCAGTGGATTCCACTCTTCTTCCCAATGCGGCCGTGATGAGCGCGCTCCAAAACCTCGTGCGGCTGGCGACAGAGCTGTGTGGCGCTCCTTTTGGCGTGGTCAACATCATCAGTGCGGAGTACCAGCACCAAATCGGCGCATGGGGTGTGGACCCTGGCGTCTGCTCGCGCGAGGATTCCATGTGCGCCAAGGTTTTCCTCTCCCGCGAGAGGACCGTAGTGGCCGACGCCTCCAAGGATCCGCGCTTTGCGGACAGTCCCTTTGTCACCGGCGAAATCGGTCACGTCCGCTTCTATGCGTCCGTCCCGTTACAAACGGAGTCCGGATTCGTGCCCGGAACCCTGTGCGTTTTCTCCGACAAGACCAAAGAGCTGCGTCCCGAACAAATCAGCATGCTGGAGGTCTTGGCAAAGCAGGTTGTTGAGCTCCTGGAACTCCAGCATCGAACAGTTCAACTCGACCGCACTTATGCCGAGCTCAAGGACAGCAACGCAAAGCTGGCTGGATTTGCCGGCCGTGTCAGCCACGATCTACGGATTCCCCTGACCACCATCCTTGGCTATGTGGAGCTGGTGGAAGACGATCCCGATGTCGAGCCTGCCAGCACTGCGGCCAAATACTTGGACCGCATCGGCGCCAGCGGCCGGCGGATGCTCGGCATGCTGGAGGACGTCCTGAGCTACTCCCGGGTGGGAGGTGCAATCCAGCCGACCCAAGTTTCCCTGCGCGAGGTCACCGAAGAAGTGGCCCGTGACCTGGGAATCGAGAATGACGGTGTGGTTGAAGTCCAGGACCTCAGGCTTCACGCCGACCGCGGACAGCTCCGCACGCTGTTGCAGAACCTGCTCTCCAACTCCATGAACTACCGGAGTCCCGATCGCGAACTCCGCGTCCGGATCAGTGGAGCGTCCAACTATCAGGGCGCCACTATCTTCGTCGCGGACAACGGCAAGGGCATCAAACCCGAGGATCGCGACAAAGTCCTGGAACCCTTGGTGCGTTTGCGACGGCAAGGCGATGGTCCGGGCTCCGGACTTGGGCTGGCCACCTGCAGCAGCATCGCCAAAGCACATGGGGGCGAGCTCACCCTGGCTGAAACCCCCGGCGGCGGAACCACCGTCACGGTCAGCTTTCCAGCCGGTCTGTAGCCGCTCCGGGGTGTCTCCCGTTTCCCTGGCCTTGCGCCTGTCATCATTCGAGGCATGACAACCTCGTACTTCCGGTAGAGGAAAACGATGAAGTGGCCGGCTCCTGTCCGCTCACCGTTCACGATCCCGCTCGTAGTCATCGTGCTCTTCATGGCCGCCTGCGTTCCCATGCCGACGCGGCCAGGGTCCCTCGACCCACCGGCCATCGCGGTCATCGGAACCGCGCCGTCAAAGGTCGCCGCGGGGACTCCCAACATCGTGGACATGACAACGCGCACGGCAGGCGGCCCACCCACGGTTGCGACGTGGCAATACATCAGCGGCGCCGAGACCTTCAACAGCAAGCTCGATGCCCGGTTGCTGAGCATTTTCGATTCCCGGGCCGGCGGGCGCCATGAACCCGCAGCGTTGCCGGCCACCCCCGCTGCGCTCCTGGCCGAGGGCGTTTCGGTCACCCATGAAATTGTCTTGGCCACCGGGAGCGTTGTTGGATCCAGGTTCGTGCAAACAACAATGAACGGGGGCGTCCGGACCGGACGCATCGACGAGATCACCTACGAGGACCTCAGCACAGGTGTTGTCACTGGCAGTGCCACGTTGATCAACCCGGCCAGGACAGGCACTTTACGGACAATACTCGGGGAAGCCAGCGGTCCTGCGTTCCCGGCCCAAACTCCGGCCCCATCCCCGGCCCCGACAACCTGTTCCGTTTCCGATGCAGAGTTGCTCGCCGCCGTCGCATTTACGTCCGCCGGGGATCTCAGCATCACCATCCACCGGGACCCCGGGACAGGCGCCGACCTGCCGGGCTCTGTCACCGTGAACTTGAACGCGCAGGCCACCACCGGGGTCATCTCCCCCGCAGGCCAAAAACTGCGTACCGCAGTCATCGCCGGAGCCCCGTTCAACGCCCCTCAGCCGGTCCCCGGCTTGGCGCACATCAATTGCGACCTCGTGGCCTGCGCTGCACTTACCTACGACGACGGGCCCAACGCCCAAACCACCCGCCTTCTGGCCATACTCGAAAAGCACAAAGTGCTTGCCACCTTCTTCCAACAGGGCGGATACGTCAGAGCCAATCCAGGGGTGGCAAAATCGGTGGCGGCGGCGAGGCACACCATCGCAAACCACACCATGAGCCACCCGTACCTGACCAAGCTGCCGCCTGCGGGCGTCGCGACTGAGATCAAAGGAGCCCAGGCCGCCATTGAGAAAGCGACAGGAGTGGTGCCGGCGTACATGCGGCCACCCTACGGGGCAAGCAACAAGACGGTTGCCGCCTCCGTGGAGCTCCCGCAGATCATCTGGGATGTGGACTCCCTGGACTGGCAGTCAAAGAACAAGGCGGTTTTCCTCCCCCGGATCATGAGTCTGGTCAAGCCAGGATCGGTCATCCTCCTGCATGACGTCCACGCTTCCACCGTTGACGGCCAGGACGAGCTCATCACCCTGCTCAAAGGCAAGGGCTTCTATTTGGTGACCCTCCCGCAACTTTTCGCTGGGATCGACCTGAAGCCGGGCGCCTCCTACAAGTGCCGCGGCTCCGCACCGGGGTGCAATCCGGGACGTTGAACTTACGGAACAAAACGCACGACGGCGGCAGGTCGCCGTCGTGAATCAGTTCACGCTGCCCGGGCTACTTGCCCTCGCCGTTTCCCTTGGCCTTTTCAGGCTTTTTCTCGCTCTTGCCATCACTCTTCTTGTTGGCGATGTCCTGGCCCGGCACCACAGCGGGCGCTGGTTCCGGCGCCTGAATGACAGGATCCGACTCCGTCTGCGTGGTCTCCGGAAGATTGACCACCTCCGCTGGCACAGCCTCGGCAGGTGCGGGCACAACGGGGGCTGGGATGACCTGCTGTGCCGGGCCAGCCGGCGTGGTCGGCTGTGGCTCCGCCTGGGAAACGCCGGTGTCCACGGGCTGCGAGGGATCCGCGGTGTTGCTCGTCGGGGTAAGCCCTTGGGTGAGGACGAGCAAAGCGAGCGGTATGGTTATCGCGGCCGCGGCCACACCCCGAACGGTCTTGGGTCGTCGCTTACTGAAGTCCCGGAGACTGGAAACGGTGGTTTCCCTCTTGGTTGCCGCGCGTAGCGGCGGCCGGGATGGCACAGGAGGCAAGAGCGCAGTCCTTCGCCCCGCCTGAATTCCTTCTTCGGCGAGCGCGTGTTCGACGTGCTGTGCCGTTGGGCGATTTTCGGGATCCATGTCCGTCATGGCCTCGAGGAGCTCTCGCAGCGGACCGGGCAATTCCAAGGGGACCTGCGGCGCCCGGTGGAGTCGGGCTGACGCCGTTTCGATAGGCGTCCCCGGGTACTCAGCCCGACCGGTGAGGCACTCGAGGAGTACCAGGCCCAGCGAGTAGATGTCGCTTGCGGGAGTCAATGACAGACCCTGCGCCTGCTCCGGGCTCAGGTATTGCGCGGTGCCAACGGTGAAACCTGTTGCGGTGAGGCGGTTGTCGTTCATCACCAGCGCGACGCCAAAGTCGGCCAACTTCACGGTTTGCGCCAATCCGTCGCCGTCGGAGACCAGGATGTTGGCAGGCTTGATATCACGGTGGATGACACCGTGTTCATGGACTTGGGACAGCGCTCCAGCAATCCGGATGCCTATGCGGGCAGTTTCCGGAACGGTGAGTGGTCCGTCCGACAACACGGCTCGCAGGTCGCGGCCCTCAGCGAGTTCCATCACCAGGAAGGCACGTTCTTCGTCGTTCCGAGTATCGACGCCCGCGTCGAAGGCGGCCACGAGTCCGGGATGGTCAAACCCGGCCAGAAGCCTCATTTCGTTCTCTTGTCGGCCGCGGAAGGAGTCATCAGCCGAGCCCGGAAGGAAAATCTTGATGGCCACGTCGCGGCCGAGCAGCAGGTCCGTTGCCCGGTAGACAGTGGACATGGCGCCCCTGCCCAGGACAGGCCCCAGCTGGTAACGACCGGCCAGTGTGTCGTCGATGGAATCGGGGACGCGGGAGCCCACGGCCTCTTCATTGTTGCCCACGAATGGTCACGCCCTTCAGGCCCACTGGATGCACCGGACCAAACCCCACCGTCCGACGTACCAAGCAATGCCGTCAATCAAAACTTTCACGATGGCCGGGCGGCCGACTGCTTCAGCCCCTGGCGGCCCAGGCAAACAGCCTAAACAGCATCATCCGGTTACACCAGATAAGTCATCAGGATACTGATTAACCAGTGGGGAGGGCAATGTGGCGCTGCTGCGACTCCCGGAATCAGGCGTCGTAAAGTTGGTCCACAGCCCCGCGAAGCTCGCCCGCGGATACGCCCAGCGACCATTCAGCCACGTCCGTGACGAACCGCGTGAACGCCTCGTAATCAAAGGACCCGGCGTTGTTGACGTAGGAGCCCACGCCGTCAATGGCCACCCAAATCCGGATGCAGGCTGCGAACGGATCATCCACGGCGAAGTCACCGGAGGTAACACCATCCTCAATGAGGGCGGTCAGCCGCGTCCTATCCAGATACTCCTGCGCCAGCAACGCCTCGGACAACGCCGGAATGAAACGGGATAGATGGCGGGCATTGAGCCACAGCCTCGTGAGCTCGATTGCGCCATTCCCTTCGATGCGCGAGATGAGGTGGGCCATTCGCTCGAGGGGAGTCCCGCCGTCGGGAAACAACTCTTCCCGCTCCTCCGAAACGGCGAGGACGAAGGCCGCGATCACCAGGTCCTCAGCGGCCGGGTAGTAGTGGCTGATCAGTCCGGGCCGTACCCCGAGTCGGTCAGCTACGGCGCGGAGGGTGATCCGCTCCAGCCCCTCATTCAGCGCAATTGAAGCAGCTTCGGCCAGAATCTCGGCCCGGCGCTCATCAGGTAACTTTCGGACGCGTTGGGATGCGGGGCTTGACACCATGCCCACCAGTCTATTGGATTAGTGACCAATAGCACGTTGGTCATGCGACCAATAGTGTCCCTGGGCCGGTCTCCCAACGTTGCGAGCCGGTCCTTGCCCGAGAGGAACAGCGTTGTCCCAGCCCCATACGACCGATGCGGTCAGCTACCCCGAACCCCTTGCCCACCCCGAAAAACGCGGCATTGAACTCATTGAAACGTCCGAGCGCCACGGCCGTGCCCGGGACCTCTTCCCGGTCTGGGCGGCGCCCAACGTCAGCGTCCTGAACTTCACGGTGGGCGCGTCTTTGATCCTGCTGGGCATGGAGCTTTGGCAGGCCTTCCTGGTGATCATCGCTGGCAGCCTCCCGTGGATCCTCACCGGCATCGTTGCCACCAGCGGCCCGGCTGCAGGCACCTCGGGCTCCGTCATCACCCGGGCCATCTACGGAATCCGCGGGAACAGGGTGGTTGTCGCCTTCTTCGGCTGGTTCATCTCGGCCGTCTTCCTGGCGCTCAACTGGCTCGCGTCCTCGTTCATGGGCGCCGAACTTCTGGCCCAGCTTGGCTTCACGGATCCCGTCCTCGCACCCGTGCTCGTCACCATCGTGGTTGCCGCCATCACCGTACTCGTGGCGGTGTTCGGCCACAGCCTGATCCTGCGCAGCTACCCCGTGGTGGCCTCCGTGTTGCTTGCAATCTTCCTGCTGGTTACGGCGTTCGTCCTGCCCCACGTGCAGTGGGGCTACTCTGCACCCGCGCCCTTGGAGGGTGCGCCACTGTGGTCTGCGATGACCATCGGCTTCGCCATCCTCGCCTCCAGTCCCCTGTCCTACTCGAACAGCCCGGACCTGGCCCGCTACCTCCCGAAGTCCACCAAGCGTTCGCACATCATTGCGGCCACAGCGTTGGGCGGCGCCCTCCCTTCCATGTTCTTCACATCAGTGGGCGCCCTGCTCGCAACCGGAATTGACGCCGCAGCAATGGATCTTGGCATCGAATCGGCGCTCCTCGCCCTGCTGCCTGCCTGGCTCGGACCCATCTTCGTGGTGGGCGTCATCATCAACACCATCTCGCTCAACGGCATGACCACCTACACGGCCAGCATGGCGTTCCAGTCCATCGGAGTTCCGATCCGCCGCATTCCCTCTGCGGTGGTCGTTGGAGCGATCGGCACTGCGCTGACCATCTACTTGGTGATGTCCACCAGCCTGCTGGACGCCGTCAACCTGATGCTGCAGCTGCTGGTCCTCATTTCGGGGCCCACCATGACCATCTTCGCCGCGGACGTCATTCTTCGGCGCAACCGCTACAGCGGACAGGACCTCTTCGACGAGAAGCCCGGCAGCCCCTTCTGGTACTCGGGTGGATGGCACGTCCCCGGACTTCTCGCAATCGTCCTTGGTGCAGCCGTGGCATCCCTTTTCCTCACCAACGCCGTGTGGACCGGCCCCATCGCAGCGGCCATGGGATACCTGGATCTCTCGGTCCCGGTATCCATGGTGGTTACCGCCGGGGTGTACATCGTATTGACCCGCCTGGCCGGGAAACGCCGCCCTACCCCAATCCCCGCCTCCGAAGGAGCCCACGCATGACCACCACCGGACCCCACCCCGCCCGCTACACCGGCGCTGCCGGGCAACCAACACTCGACAACTGGCAGGTGGGACCACACAACCGCTGGACGTTCGCGCACCTTGGCGAACTACTTCCGACGGCGGCAATCACCCGCCGCTTCCCGGCCACCCCGGTTGGGGCTACTGAACGGTTGGACGCCCTTAAGCTGCCGGAGCTTACGCAGCGCCTCGAGGAGACATACACCGACGCTTTCCTGGTCCTGCACCGCAACGAGGTGATCGCGGAGTACTACCGCACAGGCTTCGCCCCGGATGATCGTCATCTGGTCATGAGCATTTCCAAATCAATGTGCGGCTTGGTGGTCGGAGCCCTGGTGGATTCAGGGGACATTGATCCATCGGCCCGAGTGGTTGACTACGTGCCCGAACTCGTCGGATCAGCCTACGCCGGACCCACCATCCAGCACGTGCTCGATATGGCCATCCACCTCAATTACAGCGAGGACTACATGGATCCGGCCTCCGAGGTGCAGACCCACGACCGTTCCTCCGGCTGGCGCACCCGCAAGGACGGCGATCCTGAGGACACGTACGCGTTCCTCACCACCCTTACGGGCAACGGCACAGTGGGCCATTTCCAGTACTCTTCCGCGAATACGGACGTCCTGGCATGGGTGATCGAGCGCGTGACCGGCCTCCGCTACTCAGAGGCTCTGTCCAAATACTTGTGGTCCAAGCTCCACGCAGACCGGGACGCCACCATCACCGTCGATCCCGCCGGCTTCGGCTTCGCGAACGGCGGGGTCTCCTGCACCGCCCGCGACCTCGCGCGGGTGGGACAGTTGATGCTCGACGGCGGCAAAGGTCCAGGCGGGAGGGTGGTGTCCGCAGCGTGGATCGAAAGCATCCTGGCTGGTGGGGACCCTGACGCTATGGCCGATTCCTCCTTCACGGCCCTTCACCCCCGCGGTTCCTACACCCGGCAGTGGTGGTGCACGGGAAACGATCGCCGCAACGTCACTGGCATTGGCATCCATGGCCAATACCTCTGGCTCGATCCTGCCACCGATACCGTGATCGTGAAGATGTCCACTTGGCCGGAGCCGGAAAGCGAGCACCTCCACGAACTTCATGGCCAACTGCTCCTCGATGTCAGCCAAGCACTGGACTGTGACACCCCTGACCGCAACATCCCTAACGACGCAAACCACATAGGAACAGAAAGCAAGGAAAACGCAGCGTGACCACTCAGCTCTATACCAACGCCCGCATCTTCACCTCCGATACCCGCCGCTGGGCGGAGGCCCTGCTCGTCCAAGGCGGACGCATTCTCTACGTGGGGGACGCCGAAACTGCGGCCCGTCTAAGCCCGGACGCAGAGCGTATTGACCTTGAGGGCCGCTTGGTAGTGCCCGGTTTCGTTGATGGCCACGCCCACGTGGTTGGCACCGGCGAGGCCTTGGGACAGGTCAGCCTGTGGGGCGCCAAGTCCGTGGACGAGATCCAGCAACGCATCAAGGCACGGGCCACCGAGCGCCCGGACGCTGACCGGATCCTGGCCACCGGGTGGCTGCACGGAGCCATTCCCGGCGGCGTCCCGGACGCTGCGATGCTCGACGCCGTGGTCCAGGACAAGCCCGTCTATGCCTTCGCGTACGACTTCCACTCAGTGTGGGTGAACTCAGCGGCGCTGGCTGAACTCGGCATAGACGACCAGACCCGGAACCCCCACGGCGGCACCATTAAACGCGACGCCGACGGCCATCCCACGGGCTACATCGACGAGAATGCGTTCTACGACATGGTGCTCCCCTTCCTGGATTCCCAAGTCAGCGAAAATGAGCACTCGGCCAGCATCGCAGCAGTCCAACAGGCCTACCGCGAAACCGGCGTCACCACCGCATGCGACATGGGCTTCAACGAGACCGACCTTGAGGCCTTCAAGCGCGCCGACAAGAATGGGACGCTGACCAGCCGGCTCATCGCCTATTGGCGGGTAAACAACACCGGATCTATTGAGGAAAACGTCGCCCAGGTCCAGCGGGCGGCCGCGCTCGCCGTCGAGCATGAATCACCTTTCCTGCGCGTGGTGGGCATCAAGATCATCATCGACGGCACCATCGACGGCTGCACGGCCACCCTCGGAATGCCGTACGCCGACGGGTCGAACGCCGAACCGATCTGGAGCCTTGCCGAGCTTGCGCCGGTGGTGGCGGCGGCGGATGCCGCCGGACTCAAGGTGGCGATGCACGCCATCGGGGATGAATCCGTGCGGATTGCGATCGGCGCCGTGGAACACGCTATAGCGGTAAACGGCCCCCGCGAACGCCGCCACCGGATTGAGCACCTCGAGTTGGTGGACAGGGCCGACGTCGGCCGCCTCGCGGCGTTGGGGATCACCGCGAGCATGCAGCCGGTCCACGCCGATCCCGCCATCAGCGGGAACTGGGCCGCCAAGCTGGGTGACGAGCGTGTGGAGCGTGGCTTCCCGTGGCCATGGATTACGGATGCGGGAGCACGGCTGGCTTTTGGCACGGACTCCCCCACGTCCCCGCACGCTCCGTTGCCCAATATGTACGTGGCCACAACTCGTGCCTCTGCCCTGGATGCGTCCGCCGGAACCAACGTCCCGGATTTCGCCCTGCCCCTCGCCGAGTCGATTGAACATGCAACGCGCGACTCAGCGTGGACGTGCGGCGCGGAGCACGAAATTGGTCGGCTTGCTGCTGGCCTGTACGCAGACTTCGTGGTCTTGGACACGGACGTGCTCGCTGCAGAGAGCCCTGCCGTGCTGTTGGAAGCAAAGGTTCTTCAGACCGTGGTGGGCGGGCGAACCGTGTACGAAATGGACCAGGCTGTGTACGAAACAGACCAGGCCGGGCGGCACTAACCGCAGTAAAGCGCCCGACGGCGACCTGCCGCCGTCGGGCGCTTCTTTACGTGACATAAGGGTCATACGTGACGCAGGGAACTGCGGTCCGGCACGCCCGCAAGGCACAATGGAAGGCATGACCCTCACAACTTTCGCCCTCGTCCGCCATGGCCAGACCGATTGGAACGCGGAGCGCCGGTTGCAGGGGTCCACCGATATTCCGCTGAACGACGTCGGCCGCGGCCAGGCGCGCGACGCCGTCGCCTTCCTGTCGGACCAACGATGGGACGCGGTGGTGTCTTCGCCGCTGGGCCGAGCGGCTGAGACTGCGGAAATCATTGCGGAGGGGCTGGGCCTCAAGGTTGCTCGACTGGCTCCGGAGCTCACCGAGCGTAGCTTTGGTCCGGCCGAAGGACTTCAGGCTGGCCCCGAGCTGGAGGCCCTGCGCATCCCGGGAGGTTTCCGCGGTGGCGAAACTGACGAGGCCGCCGCTGACCGTGGCATTGCTGCCTTGGAAGAGCTGGCTGAAGAGTTTGCCGGCAAGCGGGTCCTGGTGGTGGCGCACGGAACCCTGATCCGGCTGACCCTGAGCCGCGCGATCGGACGCACCTTGGACAGCGTGCAGAACGCGGTGCTCAACCTGGCCCATCACCACGTGAGTGATGGTTGGCAGCTGGAGTACTTCAACGGCGAGCGAGTCACGGCCGACGTCGAGGCCTGATTTCAGCGCCTGTTCAAAGTCGCGGCCAGCAAACGGTCAAAGCTGGCAACGCCGCTCCTTGGCGGGACTGCCGTGATGGCCGCACACCATTTCTCGGGCGCATCTTCCTCAAGAGTCAGGGCCTGTTTCACCTGCAGTCGTAATCCAGGCACCCCGTGGACCATGAGCGGAAAATGCTCACCGCTGGTGATTAGATGCCGGAGTTGCTTCACCGATAGCCGATCGTTGGAGTTACCTGTCACCTCAACAATGGTGTCGTTCACCCTCTTGGTGAGTGCCCGCATGAAGCTTCGCCGACCGGCGACCGCCGGGATGGTGAGAATAGTTGCGAAGAGCGCAGTGAACAGCGCCGTGGCGCCGAAGCCTCCCAGTCCCGGCATGATCACCATCAAGGCCAGACCCGGAATGAAGCCAAGAGCGCTGAAAATAATGAACTTGACGAAGGGGTTGTCGCCTGACTTCCTCTCCCACCACACCACTGTCACAGCATCGGTGTGGAATCGCTGACGCGCCGGCTTTTCCATCACGAGGGTCCCTTCACTTCGATGAGCGCTTCGGCAAGGATGACTGCCTCGCGTGCTTCCCTAAGATCGCTGCGCAAGCCAGGATCGGGAGTTGCTGCGACGGCACCGCCCGGGCCGGCGAGTTCATGAAGGACCCTGTTCAGGTTCTGGCGGTCCCGGGACAAGGAACGGGACTCATTCAGCTTGACCCTGCTGCCTTCAAGCTCCACAAGTGAACTGTCGATTGCATCGCTTTGCGCTTGCAGGAGAGACAACTTTTCCCTGATTCGCTGGATCTGCGCACGATGCATCGACGCCATTTTCACGGCGGTATCGTGGAGCTCTGCCAGGGCAGCGCATGTCCCCGGCTCGCCCGGCCGGCGTTCCAATTCCTCACTGACCCGGGCCCGGCGCCTCTCCCATTTGCGCAACTCCCCTTGGTATTTCTCCAGGAGTAAAGCGACCGCCTTGAGTGCTTTGTCCACCGATCGCTTGCGGGTGTTCAGATTAGCCGTGGCCGCACCCAGCCTCGCAAGAAACGTGGCGTAATTGTCGGCAGGCGAAGTGGAGTTCTGTGTGCCCATGACTCAACCGCACGCTCCCCGAACGCCCATGTGACGAGGATAGAGGCTTCGTAACAGTTGTCATAGGCCCAGGGACTCATCTTTGACGGGTGGCTACCCAGAGCGCGGTGCAGCCTCCAGCACCATCGATGCCAACTCTTTGGCGAGGCCAACGGCATTTGGTTGTGCATCGAGGCTTGAGTTGGCGACAGCCCCGTCATACAGGCGGCAAAGACGGGCCGAAACATCGGCCGGATGGACATAGCCGGCTTCGCTGCAAAGTGCCAACATGGCCCCGGCCAACCAGTCACGGAACGTCCGGAGCGCAGTTGACTCAACACTGCCCGCGCGGGCTTCCGCGTTTGCGTTGGCAAACGGGCACCCTCTGTAGCCCGGCTCAGTGACGGCTTCGCCCAAGGCATCGAAGACGGCCAGCAGCTTCTCGATAGGGCTTTCCACGCCCTCCTGGAACCTAGCGATTCGCTCCCGGCGCCGCTGGTCGCGGCCGGCCAGATAGGCGGCTATGAGATCGTCCTTGCCTGAGAAGTTGTAGAACAGGGAGCCCTTGGCAACCCCCGCTTCTTCGATGACCCTGTCGATCCCCACCGTGTGGACGCCTTCGGAGTAAAACAACTTGTCTGCGGCCTGGAGGAGACGCTGACGCGCGGGAACCTTGGCAATGGACATGCCTGGAGCATATCAGACAGGTCTGTCTAAATTTTCTTGACAACAGTTGTACTGATCTGTCTAACTGAAGTTATTAGACCAGTCTGTCCAAGGAGCCAAGCCATGTCCCTTTCCGTGCCCTCGAAGTCGACGTACATTGGGTTGGCGGTGGTGTTCGCGGCGTTCTTTTTCGCGGCCGGAGCGCCCACGCCCCTCCTCTCCCTTCGGCAGCAGGAATGGGGTTTTTCGACCGCCGCACTGAGCATCGCGTTCTCCATCTACGCCATCGGACTATTGATAGCGCTCCTCATCGGAGGGTCGCTATCCGATCACATCGGGCGCCGCCCAGTCATGCTCATTGCCCTCTACGGCGAACTGCTTTCCATGATGGTCTTTATCTTTGCTCCCAGCATCCCCTGGGTCGTCGTTGCCCGAGCTATCCAGGGACTGGCCACCGGGTTGGCTACCAGCGCTTTCAACGCCGCCATCGCCGAACACGCGCCCGCCCATCGCAGAAAACTTGCCGGAGGACTCTCAGGAGCGTCCGTGGCTGGCGGCCTCGGCCTGGGCGCCTTGGCGACCGGGGCTGCTGTTCAATTCACGCCGGATGCCAATACCTTGATTTTCGCAATCCTCGCGATAGCCATGGTCCTGGCAATCTTGTATGTGAACGTCACGGCAGAAACAGTCACCAAAAGGCCGGGGGCACTTCGGTCACTGACTCCCCGGCTGGGACTCCCCGGATCAATCCGCCGCGAATTTGGCGCTGGCCTCCCCGTGCACATCGCTGGTTGGATGTTTCCGGCACTGTTCCTCGGACTCTCACCGGCGTTGCTCCGACTCCAGTTCGGCCTGCACGATGGCCTGGTGGCAGGCTTCACCGCTTTTCTCGGTCCATTCACTGCGGCAGTCGCAGGATTTTTCTTCGCCAGGCATCCTGCCCGGCGCAGCACTCTCATCGGGGTCTCCCTGATCCTCGCCGGGACCACTGTGGTCCTTGTTGGGATCAGCGCACCGTGGCTGCCCGCCGTCTGGATAGGCGCAGTACTGGGAGGCGTCGGTTTTGGCGGATCGTTTGGCGGACAACTCCGCCTGATTACCCCAATGATTGATCCGCAACAACGCGCAGGGGTTTTTGCCAGCGTCTACACCGCCGCCTACCTGGCGTTCAGCATCCCAGTCATCGTTGCCGGTCTAATGGTTCCGGCGTGGGGACTCGTACCCACCTTGCAGGCATACGCAATAGCACTCTTGGCCTTCGCAGCTGTGGGCGTTGCAGTTCAGGCCATACGTCTTCGACGGGAATTCACAGCCGAGCAGCAGATGGCAAAAATAGCTGCCTGAGCCCGCTTGGTCCCCACTACTGCAATCGCACCCGCAATTACCGAGCCTCGAGCCGCGCCTTTAGCTGCTCCGCGTAATCCGTGTAGGCGGCCGCAATCTCTTCCAGGTCAACCGTCTGAGGGAAGTCGATCACCGGCTGGTGTTCCGCCAAGTACGTGGTTGTTTCCTCAACAATGAGCTCCTCGTCGAAGCCATCCAAGCCGACTTCGGCCAGGAATTCCGGGTTGGTGTGGACCAGGGATTCCCCGGCTTGCCCTTCGGATGCCCAGCGCACGAGGTATTCGTTCCGGTTCACAAGTTCAATGTCGAATGACTTCTCCATGGCAGCAGCCTACGCCGTTACGTAGCGGGCGCCGACTCGCTCCGGGCGCTGATCAACTCCAGCAACGTCTCCGTCTTGACGCCGAGAAGCGTGGCCGCGAGGCTGCCCATCAGGTCCAGCACATACTCGCTGCCGGCACTCCCGGCCAGCACATCCATCACCAAGCCATCTTCCTGGGCAACCAAAGTCCGGGCGATCTTGGCCGGGTCAAGCAGGGGTGAGAATTCGCCCGAGCGGGTTCCGGCGTCGATGATGTCACGGTAGACGCGCTCCTGCGCCCCGGTGAGCTCTTCCTGGATCCGGCGCTGCTCGGGGTCTCGCAGCATGTGGGGCCAGTATTCGTAGAGGATCCGGGATACGTCATCGTCAAGTCCCGCAATAGTGCCTGCGCTGATGACGGCGGCAAGCCTGGCCGTTGGGGTCGCGTCGGCATCCACGGCCTCCGAGATCTTCTCAAGGAACCTTGTGGACGAAGCGCGCACAGCCTCAGCGATGATCTCGGCGTGGCTGCCGAAGTAGTAGAGCACGGCGTTGGCGGCCATACCCGCCTCCGCCGCAATGGCACGCAGGGTGGCCCCTTCAGAACCATCGCGGACAGCTACTGCTTGGGCCGCCGCGATGATCTCTTGGCGACGGATTTCCCTCTTGTCCACCTTGGACACTGCCGCTCCCGCCTTTTGGTTCCTGTTGACATTGAGCTTAGTCGGGTATTGAATGGCATTCAAATTTGAATGTGATTCAAATTACTGATTCGACGAGGAGTCTCCATGCCCCAACCACCTGCCCGGCCCCTGCTCATCCACGAGCCGTCATCCAAAGGCCTTAAGACCGGCTCCATCGGCATCGGCCCTACTGTGGCGCTCGGCCTCGCTGCCGTCGCCCCCGCCTACAGCCTGGCCGTGACACTCGGCTTCGTGGTCCTGGCAGTAGGAGCGAGCACCCCCGCTGCCTTCTTGCTGGGCTTCCTGCCGATCCTGTTTACCGCCCTCGCGTTCAGGGACCTCAACAAGGAAATGCCGGACTGCGGTGGCGTTTTCGTCTGGATCACCCGCGTTTTCGGCCCGACAGCCGGCTGGTTCCTTGGCGGCTGGGTGCCACAGGTGGCCACCTTCATTGCCAGCGCAGCACTGGCCCAAGTGGCCACCACTTATCTGCTCAACTTCCTGGGCTTGGCGTGGATCGCAGCCGAGCCTATCGCCGTAGCCGCGATAGCGTGCGGGCTGATCATTCTCAGTGCATGGATCGCGGCCAGGGGCATCGAACTCTCCGCCTGGGTCCAATACGCGCTGATCGCCCTGCAGTTGCTGGCACTGGGCGGATTCTGTGTCGCTGCTTTCGCGGCCATGGCCACCGGTACCGCAACAGACGGAGCTGAAAAGCCGGGCTTGGAATGGTTCAACCCCTTCGCATCCGGGGACGTGTCCGGGCTCGTGTCCGGCGTCATTCTGTGCCTCTTTATCTACTGGGGCTGGGATGCACTGATAGCCGTGAACGAGGAGACCACCGACCGCAAAGGAATTCCCGGCAAGGCAGTTGTCATCACCACTGTCATCCTGCTGTTCTTCTACGTGGTGACGGCTACGGCCGCCGTCGGATTTGCCGGAACCGCAGGCATCACCGATCCGGAAACTGTCTCGGATGTCCTCTCGGTCCTCGGCCCGCAGGCGACAGGAAATGTGTTTGGCAAAGTCATTATCCTGGCGGTAGGCCTCTCAGCACTGGCAGCACTGATGACCGTGGCCGTCAGCACCCCGCGGACCTGGCTGAGCATGGGCACCTACAGCGCCCTCCATCGTGCGACTACGACGATGCACCCCAAACGCGGCACACCCACCACCTCCATCGCCTGGTGGGCAGTCATCACCACGACCATAACCTTGGTGCTGACGGCGATCAGCGCCGACTTCATCGGGCTGGCCATCCTCTCGGTAGGCTTGATGATCGCTGCATACTACGCGGCCACAGCCCTGGCCTCGGTGGTGTATTTCGCCCCACTGATGCGCACGTCTGCATCCGCCCTGATTCTGAAGGGCATCCTTCCCGGGCTCGGCGCACTATTGATGATCTGCGCGTTCGCCTACAGCGCCGTGGATATGTTGTCTCCTGAATACGCGGGGATGTCCTGGCTTGGCATCGGCGCGGTGTTTTGGATCGGCGTCGGCGCATTGGCCCTGGGATTACTAGTCACCGCCATCCTCCGTCCCAAGCTGCGCCGCTTCTTCTCCGGCGAAGCCATCCCCCGCGGAAATGTCACCGCCCGCCACGAACTTCCATCCATTCTCAGCAACGAAACCGAGGCATAAATGCGCATTCTGTCCATCGCAGCAATTCAGACCAACGCCGTCCCCCACGACCTCGAGGCCACATGGGCGCGGTTCGAGGCCCAAGCCGAATCAGCCAAGAAACTCGGCCCCGACGTGGACGTCATTGTGGTTCCGGAACTCCTGCTTTCCGCTCCTGGTGAGTTCCTGATTCCCGACCCGGACGGCGAAACCCGCTCCGCTGCGCCCATCCCCAGCCCGCTCACTGACCGCATCTCAGCACTGGCCCGCAGGCTCAATGTGTGGCTTGTGCCAGGCTCTCTGCTGGAAACGGACAATGGGAACACTTACAACACCGCCATCGCCGTCTCTCCGCAGGGCGAAATTGTGGCCCGATACCGGAAGCTCTTCCCGTGGCGCCCTTTCGAAACCACCACACCGGGCGATTCCTTCGTCACTTTCGACATCCCCGGCTGCGGTCGAATCGGCCTTGCCATCTGCTTCGACGGCAGCTTCCCCGAAGTAGCCCGCCAGCTCGCATGGCTCGGCGCAGAAGTCATCATCCAGCCCACGCTCACCACCACCCGGGACAGGGCCATGGAAATCGTCATGTCCCAGGCCAACGCCTTCGCCAATCAGGTGTACGTAGTGAACGTCAACGGAGCATCCCCGTCCGGAGTGGGTGAGAGCGTCGTCGTCGACCCCGAGGGCACCATCATGCAGCAGGCCCGGGGCGGCGAAGAGATCCTGTTCGCCGTCCTGGACCTGGACCGCGTTACCCAGCTTCGCAGCTATGGAACGCAGGGGATCAACCGCCCTTGGGCACAGCTCCGCGACCAGGAAGGCATGCTGGGCTTCCCGATGTTCGGCGGCGCGCACTTCCAGTCGCCCGCCTGGAGTGAAGATGCGCTCGGTGCTCGGCGGGCCAGCGGGACGGCCTAGGTGTACTGCCCAACGTGACAAAGCGTTCGACGGCGAGCCGCCGCCGTCGAACGCTTTTCCCTAACACTAGAGAAGATCAGGATACTTACTTCTATACTGGCGTTGTGATGGCATCACTGTGGTTCGGATTGATTGCCTCCAGCGCCTTGGTCATAGGTGCACTCATCGGCGTGCGTTTCGAGCTGCCGAAGCGGCTTCTGGCCATTCTGCTGTCCTTCGCGGCCGGCTCGCTCATCACTGCTTTGGCGTTCGAACTGTTCGAGGACGCCTATGAACAGGGCGGAATCGTGCGCGCGGCCGTGGGATTGCTCGCGGGAGCCATAGTTTTCACGGCCCTGAGCGCATTGCTGGATCGCTGGGCGCAACCCGGGAGCACATCGAAATCCAAACCGGCAGACGAAGTGCAGGGCAGCCCAAAGCTGGACACCGACGCCGCCGCTTCGGACAAAGCAGCCACGTCGGCTTCCACCCGCGGCGCCGCAGGCATGGCGTTGCTGGCCGCAGTGACTTTGGACGGCGTGCCGGAAAACGTCGCCTTGGGCATCTCCTTGGAGGAAGGGTCCGGCGGCTTGGCACTACTGGCGGCAATCTTCGTTTCCAACCTTCCCGAAGCCCTGGTGGGCGCGTCGTCCATGCGGAGCCAAGGCCGCAAGGGCGGATCGATCATGCTGCTTTGGAGCGTCTGCGCGGTGCTGCTGGTTGCCGCTGTGATTCTCGGCGCCGGGCCCCTGTCCTCAGCCAATCCGGAAACCATCTCCCTGCCCCTCGCCTTCGCAGCGGGCGCCGTGATCGCATCGCTGGCGGACACCTTGATGCCCGAGGCCTACGAACACGGCGGTCCGGCAGTCGCACTGAGCACGGCAGCCGGCTTTGTTCTCTCATTCACACTTTCGCTCGCCTGAGCGGCTGGGAGCCGAACGCAAGAAAGCGCACGACGGCGGAGGGTCGCCGTCGTGCGCTTTCTTCTGTAAGTTGCGGGGGCTTCTGTAAATTGCGGGGGCTATACCTCGGGGCGCCGCTCGACCACCGTGTGAGGGTCGCCGCGACGCTCCACCACGCTACGGCGCGTCCTGTTGGACATGGCGATTGAAATGATCAGGCCGATAACGCCGACCACCATCAGGATGTAGCCCACCAGGACCTGGTCCAGGAAGGGGATGAGTCCGGGGGCGAGCGCGAAAGCCAGGATAGCTCCGATAGCGATCAGGGCGATGGAAGAACCGATTCTCATAGCGTGCTCCTCATGTCTGTTCGGCGGATGGGCAGGGACTCCGGCCGAATCTGTATCATCAGCATACTTATGACCTGCGACTCCCACCAGACATTGACGCGCCGCTTAAATCAGTGGCCGTAGCGTTCAGCCACTCTGGCGATGGCGTCCTCGGGGGTCGGTGCGGGACCGAACACCTCCTCTTGGCGGGTAATGTCCGCGACGTACTTTCCGGTCTCGAACCAGGCCACCATGCTTGCCATATCGCTCACCAAAGGAAGGACCTTCGAGGTCACCTTGCCGAGTGCGGCGATCGCTCCAGACGGTACCGACACGACCTTGATCGGCTTGCCGGCCCGCCGCCCCGCCACTTCCGCCGCTTCATGAATGCTCAAAGGCCGGGTCCAACCAATGTCGATGCGCTCTCCGTCGATAATGTCGGCGTCAACCGCCTCCGCAAGGTAAGCGGCGACATCGCTGGCAAGGACGAACGTGAGCCGGGCGTCCTTTGAACCGAGCCATACGAAGCGACCCCTGGCGAAGGGATCACCGCCCATACCCACCGCCTGGTCAAAGAAGGCGCCCGGGCGGAGGGCCACAAAGGGAACCCCAAGCTCCTCGAACTTGTCCTCGGCCAGCTTCTTGTTCCAGAAATGGGGAATCTGTGGAGTTTGGTCGCTGGCGACAATGCTGATCAGGACGAATCGAGGCACCCCGGCATGTTTGGCTGCGACGGCGAGGTTGCTGTTGCCAAAGGTGTCTATGGCCTTGGCGTTCTTGTCATTCCGCGTATATCCGGCCGCAGTGGATATAGCCGCGGAAACGCCGGTCATGGCAGCAATCAACGAGGCGGCGTCCAACATATCTCCACGGGCGATCTCAACGCCTTTAGCCTCAAGCTTTGCGGCGTTGGACTTGGCCCTCACCAAAGCGCGGACCCTCTTGCCGCGCTTGAGGAGCTCGTCCACTACCTGGCCACCCAGGAATCCCGTGGCACCAATAACAAGGACAGGCAGGTCTTCGGGCACTTTCTCTCCTCAAGGGTATGTTCCTAGGGTCAGTGGTAGCACGCGACGGGAGCCGCGTACCAGGGCATGTTTCGCCCTCACGACAAAAGTGCACTAAGAGTGCAGTATGATGCACTTATGGATGAAAGCACCACCACCCTGTCCTTGGCCATAGGCTCCCGGGTGAAGCAAGAGCGCCAAACCCGCGGCTGGACGCTCGACCAGTTGGCCGAGTCCGCCGGCGTGAGCCGCCGGATGATCATCAACGTCGAGCAGGGAGCCGCGAACCCCAGCGTCGGGACACTACTGCGCATTAGTGACGCCTTGGGCGTTGGGCTACCCGCGTTGGTTGAGTCCCCGCGTCCGAAGCCGATCAACGTTACCCGCAGCGGCGACGGCGCAACCCTATGGACCAGCGAGCAGGGCGGGCGCGGAGTCTTGGTGGCCGGCACCGAATCTCCGGATGTCGTGGAACTGTGGGATTGGACCTTGGGCCCGGGAGACCAGCACGGCAGTGAAGCCCACGCCTCCGGAACCAAGGAACTCCTGCAGGTTCTCCACGGAACGCTGACCGTCGACGTCGACGGTCAGGTGACCACCCTTGAGGTGGGCGATTCCATGACCTTCCCGGGCGACGTTGCCCACTCCTATGCCAACCCCGGCACGGAACCTGCCCGGTTCTCCCTGGCAGTTTTTGAACCCGGCGTAGGTTCGGGGCACAGCTCGTGAGCTCCTCCAAGGGCCGCCCCATTCCGCCGTGGGGACTCGCAGTCGCGGCCATGCTCTCGGTACAACTGAGCTCTGCGTTGTCCGTGGACCTCATCGCTGAAGTCGGACCCGCCGGAACGGCGTGGCTGCGACTCAGTCTTGGGGCGATCATCTTCCTGGCCATTGCCCGCCCGCCGATTCGCTCGGTCCGCCGGCCCGACATCCTGCCCCTCCTGGGCCTCGGCGTCGCCACAGGCCTCATGACCATCATGTTCCTCGCCGCGATTGAGCGCATACCACTGGGCACTACGGTGGCCATCGAGTTCCTTGGACCGCTGACCGTTGCGGCCGTCCGCAGCCATAATCGGCGGGCGCTGGCATGGCCGGCGTTGGCGCTGGCCGGAGTCGTCCTGCTGACGGAGCCCTGGCATGGTCAGGTTGACGTGCTGGGAGTCATGTTCGCAGCCATTGCGGCGGCCGGCTGGGGGGCCTACATCCTGCTGACGCAAGTAGTCGGTGATCGCTTCACGGGGCTCGGCGCCCTCTCGCTAACAGTTCCAGTCGCCGCCGTGACGGCCGCCGTCGTTGGAATTCCGCAGGCTGTCGGGCACCTCAACTGGGGCATTCTGGCAGGCGCCTTGGGCGTAGCCATCCTGATGCCGGTACTCCCTTTCATCCTGGAAATGAAGGCCTTGCGACGGATGACGTCCACTGCTTTCGGCACGCTAATGTCCTTGGAGCCGGCCTTTGGCGTGCTCCTTGGGCTGCTGGTGCTCCATCAACAACCGTCCATCATCCAGTTCCTTGGCATCACGTTGGTGGTAGTTGCGGGCGCCGCGGCACAGCGTGGCGGGGACAGGCACCCACCGCCGCTGGCCGAGCCCACCACCACGGGACCCCGGCCGGTATCGACGCCCGCGAACCGCCCCGGCAAGGGGGCCTGACGCACGACGGCGACCTGCCGCCGTCGTGCGTTTCCCGGGTTTGGTGCGGCGCGCGTCGGTGACGCCACTTAGATGGTGATGACCACCTTCCCGCGGGCCTTGCCGGCATCGAAGTAGCGCATGGCCTCGGGGACCTGTGCCAGCGGATACGCGTGGTCGATAACCGGAGTGATGGTTCCTGACTCCAGCAGGCCGGCAAGGTACTGCAGATCCGCAGCGCTCTGGGTGCCCACGATCATGGTGAGCCGCTGCCGGATAAAGGGGGACAAGGCTACTGCGCGGAATTGTCGATCCAGGCTGCCCGTCCATGAGCCGCCCTCCTCACCGCCGGTGATCACGGCCGTACCGGCAGGGGTAAGTGACCGACGAAGACGGGAAACGGAAGGGTTGCCGGCGATGTCAATGATGACGTCGTAGCGCTCAGTGCCGTCAGCGAAGTCCTGGGCGGTGTAGTCGATCACGTGGCCGGCACCGAGAGCGCGAACCAGGTCCATCTTGGCGGTGCTGGCCACACCAGTGACCTCAGCGCCGGCCGCCGCGGCCAACTGCACCGCATAGCTTCCCACGCCACCCGAGGCGCCGGTGATCAGGACCTTAAGACCCTTTGTCGCCCGGCCATGGCTGGGATCGATCCCGCCTGCACGCACGGCGATCAGCGCCGTGCACGCGGACACCGGCACTGCCGCGGCCTGCTCGAAGCTGATAATCGCGGGCTTATGGGCGAGCTGGTTTTCACGGGCTGCAGAGTACTCGGCGAAAGTCCCCTTTCCGCTACCGAAGACCTGATCTCCGACAGCGAAGCGGGTCACTTTTGCGCCCACCGCTTGCACAGTGCCGGCGAGGTCCAGCCCGGGCACGGGGTTCTTCGGGGCCCGGAAGCCGTAAACCAGGCGCAGCGCATACGGAAGGCCGGTGGTGACGTGCCAAGTGCCGCGATCGAGTCCGGCAGCCTGCACCCTTACCAACACTTCATTCTCTGCTATGACCGGGCGCGGGACGCGCGCCTCGTGAAGGACATCGGCGGAACCGTAGCCCTCCTGCACAATGGCCCGCATGGTTGGACCCGGCATGGCTTGATCCTTGTGATGACGCGATTCCTTGGCTTGCTGACCAGTGGTCATGGCCGGACCTTTCAGGATTTGAGGGTTGTCTGGAGTTTTTCGTACGCTGTACCAACGAGGCTACCGTACACTGTACTAAACCGCTAGAGCCCAGTTTTTGAAATGAGGAAGAAGAACCCGTGACCACCGCAGAATCCCAGCGCCTCCCCCTCAGCCGGGAACGAGTGCTTAAGTGCGCCGTTGGGCTCGCGGACGAGTCCGGGATTTCGGCCCTCACCATCCGCACACTTGCCCAAAGCATGGGAACCAAGCCCATGTCGCTGTACTACTACGTGGCCAACAAGGACGAGATCCTGGACGGCATCGTGGACATGGTCTTCAGCGAAATCGAGTTGCCGGCCTCCGAGGGCGACTGGCGCGTAGAGATGCAGCGACGCGCACGCGGGGTTCGAGCAGCACTCAAACGACACCCTTGGGCAGTCGGGCTCCTGGAGAGTCGATCCGCACCCGGGCCGGCGACGCTGCGACACCACGAGGCCACCCTTGCCACGTTGAGGACGGCGGGCTTCTCCGTGCAACTGACCGCCCACGCCTACGCCCTCCTGGACAGCTACATCTACGGTTTCGCCGTCCAAGAGGCCGCACTGCCGTTCGAGGGCCGCGACACCGCAGCCGAGATCACCAACCCCATCATGGAGCGCTTCTCCACAGGTGAGTATCCGCGCATGGTGGAGATCGCCGTCGAACATGTCCTCAAACCCGGCTACGACTTTGGCGACGAATTCGAGTTCGGCCTGGACCTCATCCTTGACGGCCTCAGCCGTTTGGCTGCCGACGCGGACTAGGATCTGATCCATGGCCAGGATTGAGGACTATGCGATCATCGGGGACCTGAACACGGCTGCCCTGGTGGGGCGCAGTGGTTCCATCGACTGGATGTGCCTGCCGCGCTTCGATTCGCCTGCCTGCTTCGCGTCGCTGCTGCACACCCCCGACGCCGGCCGCTGGCTCCTGGCGCCGGCCGGCACTCCTGACGGAGGCGACTGCACGCGACGCCGGTACCGCGAAGACACCCTCATCCTGGAAACCGAATGGGACGTTGACGGTGGCTCTGTCCGAGTCACCGACTTCATGCCGGTCCGCGACGACGCAGTAGATCTGGTCCGCATCGTGGAAGGCATCTCCGGTGAGGTGGCCATGGAGATGGAACTGGTACTGCGTTTCGACTACGGTCGCGTGGTTCCCTGGGTCCGGCACGGCAACCACGGCATCAGCGCTGTAGCGGGCCCCGACTCCGCGTATCTCACCACTCCTGCTCCACTCGAAGGGCGGGATAAGCGCACGGTCAGCGAATTCACCGTCCGCGCCGGCGAGCGCGTCCCTTTCGTGCTGCGGTGGGCGCCAAGCCACGAACGTGAGCCGCGACGGATTGACCCCTTCCGGGCGGTTTCCGCAACGGAGAAGTTCTGGTTGGACTGGATCGGGCGCAGCGAAATGGCGGGGAAGTACAAGGAGCCCGTTGAACGCTCCCTGATCACCCTGAAGGCCCTGACATATGCACCAACCGGTGGCATCGTGGCCGCCGCAACCACGTCCCTGCCCGAGCAGATCGGCGGCCCGCGCAACTGGGATTACCGGTACTGCTGGCTGCGTGACGCCACGCTTACCCTGCAGTCGCTACTCGCCGCAGGCTACACGGAGGAGGCCGCCGCGTGGCGTGATTGGCTGCTGCGTGCTATCGCAGGCGACCCGTCAGAACTTCAGATTGTGTACGGGCTCGACGGCGCCAGGAGACTGCCGGAGGCGGACATCCCTTGGCTCTCCGGTTATGAAGGATCACTGCCCGTCCGCACTGGAAACGCCGCGGCCCCCCAGCTCCAACTGGACGTGTGGGGCGAGGTATTGGATGGACTTTCGCTAACCCGGGCAGCTTCCTCGGATGGCACGGTAGACAATTCATGGGACATCCAGGTCGCACTGATGGAGTATTTGGAGGGAGCCTGGAACCAGCCCGACAACGGACTGTGGGAAATGCGCGGACCGAGGCAGCACTTCACGCATTCCAAAGTCATGGCCTGGGTGGCTGCAGACCGTATGGTCAAAGCCGTCCGAACCTCCGGATTACCCGGTCCGGCCGACAGATGGGCGGCCCTCCGCAGCGAGATCCACACGGATGTCATGACCAAGGGATTCAATGAGGAACTCAACACCTTCGTCCAGTCCTACGGCAGCAAGGAACTGGACGCGAGCCTGCTCCTGATCCCCCGCGTCGGCTTCCTCCCGCACCGGCATCCCCGCGTCGCAGGGACCGTGGACGCCATCCAAAAAGGGCTTACCGACGACGGCCTGGTCCTGCGTTACCGGACCCAGTCCGGCCACGACGGCCTGCCCGGTGACGAAGGGGTGTTCCTGGCATGTTCGTTCTGGCTGGTGGATGCGCTGCTGGGCATAGGGCGCTCAGGAGAGGCCACGGATCTCTTTGAGCGGCTGCTAACCCTGCGCAACGATGTGGGCTTGTTGAGCGAGGAGTGGGATCCCCGGACCCAGCGCCACCTTGGCAACACTCCCCAGGCGTTCAGCCACTTCCCGCTGATTCACAGTGCCCTGCAGCTACACCAGGGCGAAGCCCATAGCAGTGACACCCCGCTCCACAAACCCAAGCATCCGGGGCAGCCCAGCGGCTCTACCTTTCGGAATGATCCTCGCCTTCGGTAGCAGACGTTTCGCCCTTGTGGCTCGCTTCCTCCAAATGAAGGTCCAGCTTGCGCTCGGCCTCACGCCTACGCTGACCGACGGTCCGCATCTGCTGCGTTGTGGGGTCTCCCCGGTCTTCTGACGCTGCACCCATGGGCGCGGCGGGCTGCACGTTCTCTTGTTCGCCCATACACACATCGTCCCATCGCCAGCGCTTTCGCGATAGCAAGAGTCGCGTTGCGGGGCCCGTTCTGCGCCTCCTCTCGGGTTCTTAGGGCGCAGAGCGGGCCTCACAACAAGGGTTTAGCGCCGGGTTTCGCCAGTACCCGTTCCCTCGCTTTCGATTCGTTCCTTTCGGACTTCTTCATCAACCTGGACCTCGTCAGTAACGGTGTCCTTTTCAAGGCGCACGCGCTCCACGGGTACGGTTTCCTTCTCCACCACTGGCCGCTCCTCGTGGAGCGTGACCTCGTGTTCGCTCTCCGTCAGATCCGGCCCGGACATCGCATTGCCTGCGTTCGCGTCCGTAATGGGCTCACGCTCCAGGCGGACTTCCTCGCGCTGAACGGGGACGGTGGTGGTGACATTCTCGGTGGTGATGTACTTGCGCAGACGGGCACGGCCGGCGGCCTGCTTCTCCGTGCCTACATTCAGGCGCTCTTCCGAACGGGTCATGGCGCCGTCGTCACGGCTCCTGTCGGCGTCCCGGCTCCTGTCAGCATCACGGTTTGTGTCGGCATCACGGGTGTAGCCGGCGTCCGTGCCGACTCCGTCCCGGGTGCCCAAAGTGCCCGTGGTGGTGCCGACGTAGTCGGCGTCCCGGCCCTCGAGCCCGTAGTGGTTGTAAAGGCGACTCTCCTCGCCCGGATCCAGGTGTCCGTCCTCGGCGACCCGGGGCGCGTCCTTAATGTGATCCTTGCTGAAGGGGACCACTACGTCGTCACCTTCCACGGTTGCGTCCCGGAGCGGAATGAACGATTCCGAACTACCGAAAAGACCGGTCTTGACGGTAACCCATGTGGGTTCCCCGGTGTCATCGTCGGTGTAGAACGTGCCGATAGAGCCCACCTTGTCACCTTCAGTGGTGCGGACGTTTCCGTTGAGCCCCATCAAACGGTCAATGTTTTCCCTCGCGAGCATGATGTCTCCTTGGAATGCGGTTCTCTTACTGTGGCTTGCCAAGCGGGCTGCATCACCAGGCATGGTTTCCGGACGCCGGAACGGGGAAAAATTCAACCCGCCGACTTTTAAGGAACAGCAATACCATAAGCATGCTTACTGTTTGCTTGGCAAGCCCCCTGCGGCGCGTCGCTCCGCATCGATTTCGGCCAATTTCAAGAAAACGCTTTCTCACCCGATGGACATGGGCTACATTTGTCTTCAGTGGTTTTCGGGATGCTCTCCCTATAATCGGGATCAAGGAAATCGCATCCAAATATTCACGGCTACTCGCTCTAGCCAGCACTCACTTGGAGACAAGATTGACTGAGAACAGCGTTGTTCAGAATGCCGGCCGGCCAGGTACCGGCGCCCCATCCGAGGTGAAGAACGTCCGCCGCGCCGCATGGGCAGGACTGATCGGAACTGCCTTGGAGCAGTACGACTTCGTGATCTACGGAACCGCCACCGCGCTCATCTTCAACAAGATCTTCTTCCCCGCCGTCGATCCAGCGATCGGCTTCCTCGCAGCGTTCGGAGCCTACGCGGTTGGCTTCGGCGCCAGGCCTTTGGGTGGGCTCTTCTTCTCCAAGTACGGCGACAAGTTGGGCCGCAAATGGGTGCTCGTCGCCACCCTGTTCCTTATGGGCATAGCCACCTTTGTCATTGGCCTCCTTCCCACCTACGAGCAAGTGGGGCTCTGGGCTCCGGCGCTCCTGGTGGTCTGCCGCTTCTTCCAGGGCTTCGGCGCCGGAGCTGAGCAGGCAGGCGGTGTCATCCTGATTGCCGAGACCGCACCCAAGGGAACGCGCGGCAAGTACGCCTCCTTGGTGTTCGTGGGGGCCGCGGCCGGAACCGCGCTCGGCGCAGTCGCCTGGATCCTGGTCCAGCTGATGCCCAGCGAAGCCCTGGAATCCTACGGATGGCGGCTGGTCTTCTTCTCCTCCATCTTTGTAACAATCGCTGCCTACGTGATCCGGCGCAAGCTCAAGGAATCCCCTGTCTTCCAAGAGCTCAAAGAAGAGGGCGCCATCAGCAAGCAAGACACTCCGGTGGCGGACGTGGTCAAGAACGGCCGCAAAAATCTTTTCCGCGTGTTCTTCATGAACGTCGGCGCCAACGCCCACTCATATCTTTTCCAAGTATTCCTGGGCACCTACCTCATCACCCAGCTCCGGATCGATCCCACGTTCATTCCCAAGGTGTTGCTGGCTGGTGCGTTGTTCGGCTGCATTTCCGCATACGTCTTCGGCAACCTCTCGGATAAGTTCGGCCGCCGCCCCATGTATCTGCTGGTCACCACTTTCCTGTTCATCTTTCCCATTCCGGCATTCCTGCTGCTCAACACCGGCAACCTGTTCCTCATCTCCTTGGTGATCGTCCTGGGCTTCATCTTCGCCGCACAAGGTGCCGTGGGAGTCCAGTCCGCATACTTCCCCGAGCTCTTCGGGACGCGCTACCGCTTCGCCGGTGTGGCCTTGGGCCGCGAGTTCTCCTCCGTGTTCGGCGGCGGCATTGCTCCGCTGATCTGTTCGGCACTAGTTGCGGCCTTCAGCGGATCCTGGATCCCGGTTGCCATCTACATGATGGCCATCATGGGCATCAGCCTGTTCACCACCATCAAATCCCCGGAGACGGTCGACCGCGACCTTCTCCTTGAAGAGGACGCCAAGTAATGCCTGGACCTACCACAAGAATCGTCATCACCGATTGCGATCACGAGACGATCGACATCGAACGGACTGTCGCCCGAGCCGCCGGCGTCGAACTGGTGTTGGCCCAGTGCCACACCGAAGACGAGGTGATCGCTGCCGCCACTGGGGCAGATGCGATCGTTGTGCAGTACGCGCCTATCACCGCCCGGGTTTTGGACGCGTTACCGGGATTGAAAGCGATTGGCCGTTACGGCGTCGGCGTTGACACGCTCGACGTCGAAGCCGCCACCGCGCGCGGCGTCGCCGTCTGCAACGTCCCCGACTACGGCACCGAAGACGTCAGCGACCATGCGATTGCCTTAGCGGTCAGCCTGGCCCGTGGGATCACGCAGCTGGATCGGGGCCTACGCCGCGGGGACTATTCGCTGGGCCCGGTGCAACCGTTGCACCGGATCAGCGGGCGGGTGTTCGGGGTGGTGGGTCTGGGTTTGATCGGTGCAGCTACCGGGCGGAAGGCCAAAGGACTGGGCTATCAGGTCATTGGTTCGGATCCGCTGCTGACCCCCGGGTCTGTGACCGAGGACGGGGTCACCGTGGTCAGCTTCGAGGATCTTATTGCCCGTGCAGACGTCATTTCCCTGCACGTGCCGCTCAACCAGTACACACATCACCTGATCAACCGGGACGTGCTTGCCAAGGTGAAACCTGGGGCTGTGTTGGTCAATACGTGCCGTGGTGGAGTGGTGGATACGGATGCGGTGGCGACGGCCCTCAAGGACAGGCGCTTGCACGCTGCCGGCCTGGACGTCTTCGAAGTGGAGCCCCTGCCCCGGACCAGCCCGTTGCTGGAACTGGACAATGCGGTCCTCACACCGCATGCGGCCTGGTACAGCGAGGAGTCTTATGCGGAGCTCAAGCGGCGGGCGGTGGAGAACGTGGTGGAAGTCTGTGCCGGCCGCACACCGCGCAACATCCTTAACGGTGAAGTGCTGTTGGGCAGCGTGGCCTCATGAGCGTCGAAACTGTACTCAAGACGATGGGCGCGGCCGTCTGGACGGGCCCTCACACCATCGAGTACCGCGAGGTCCCGCTCCCCGAGGTGCCGGAGGGCTGGGCTCTTGTACGCTCTGAGCTCACCGGGATATGTGGTACGGACTTCTCCATCCTCCGCGGCAGCCACCCCCGCGCCGAAGCACCCGTAGTGATGGGCCATGAAATCACCGGCATCGTGGAAACCGCAGCCCCGGGCGGACCGGCAGCAGGCACCCGCGTCATCGTGGAACCGCTGATTCACTGCGGCGAATGCCACCCGTGCAGGCAGGGGAACACGCATGTGTGTCGCAGCCTCAAGCTTTACGGGATCGACGTCGCAGGATCCTTGGCGCAATACGTTGCCCTGCCGTCGGACACCTTGATTCCCATCAATTCTGCCGTTCCGCTTCAGGAAGCGGCGTTGGCCGAGCCACTGGCTGTCGCCGTGCATGCTGTTTCCCGCTCGAGGCTGCGTGGCGGCGAGCGGGTGGTGGTCTTCGGTGCCGGCCCTATCGGCATCCTCACCGCTCTTGTTGCACGTCATGAAGGTGCCGGGAGTGTGCTGATTTCCGAGCCCTCCGAGGAACGCCGCAAGGTGGCCGAGGACCTGGGCTTCGACACCGTTGCTTCCGGCAGCGATCCGATCGAGGCTGTCCTGGAGGCAACTGGCGGTGACGGCGCGGACATCGTGTTTGATTCCGCCGCCCACCCCTCCGTCGCGGCAGTCCTGCCGAAGGCTGTCCGCGTCCTGGGCACCATTGTCCTGGTCGGTGTGTACAAGAAACCCGTGGAGGTGGATTTGCAGGCCCTCACTTTCGCCGAAAACACGGTGGTGGGCGTTCGCGTCTACACGCGGGCCGACGTCGACCGCGCCGTCAGGCTGATCGAGAGCGGCCACCTTGGGCTGGGACGCATCCCGGTGGAGGTCTTCCCGCTCGAAGAAACCCCGGCGGCGTTCAGCAAGGCCATGACCGCTGGAGCGGTCCTCAAAGTATTCGTGGGCCCGGCTACAGCAGCGGGCCTTGGCAAGGAAGAAGCATGACTGACATTGCACCGGCGCTGCGTGCGCCCTTTGACCTGACAGGCTCGACGGCGGCCATCACCGGAGCTTCCAGGGGTATCGGCCTGGGCATTGCCCTGGGCTTGATCCGGGCGGGCGCGAACGTGGTTGCGCTGCAACGGGGACCGCTCGCCCCGGAACTGGCCAGTGCCGCCGCAGAGGCAGGCGTTACTGCCGAGGCCGTGGCAATCGACGTGTCGAGCCAGGATTCGGTGGCGCAGGCGATCGAAACCACGTTGGCAAAGCAGAGGATCGATATCCTGGTGAACAACGCCGGCACGCAGATCCGCCATGACTCCGTAGAGTTCCCGCTGGAGGACTTTGACGCAGTCATGAACATCAACACCCGGGCAGTCTTCCAGCTCTGCCAGGGCTTCGGTAAAGCCATGGTTGGCCGCGGGCAGGGCAAAATCATCAACTTGGCATCCCTCCTGACCTTCCAAGGCGGATTGCGGGTTCCGGCATACGCAGCTTCCAAGGGGGCGGTGGCCCAACTAACCAAGGCCCTGTGCAATGAGTGGGCCCCGCAAGGCGTCAACGTGAACGCCGTCGCCCCGGGCTACATCGCCACGGACATGAACCAGGCATTACTGGCCGACTCCGTGCGGAATGAGCAGATATCCAAGCGGATTCCCGCCGCCCGCTGGGGTTCCGGCGACGACTTGGCCGGTGCCGTGGTGTTCCTGGCCTCCCCCGCCGCGGACTACGTCCACGGAGTGGTTCTCCCGGTCGACGGCGGGTGGCTGGCCCGATGAGCGACCTTCAAAGACCAGCCCCTTCCGCGATCCTGAAGACCAACCCCGTGGTGGCGGTAATGCGGGCGCAACACGCCCGCGAGTACGCCCCGGTGATTGAGGCGCTGGTACGCGGCGGCGTCCGATCCATTGAGCTGACCCTCAGCACGCAAGGAGTCTTCGAGGAATTGCCGCTGCTCAAGGAGCAATTCGGAACCGATGCCGAAATCGGCGTCGGCACCATCACCACCGCGGGTCAAGCGACGCAAGCCCTCGATGGCGGGGCGGACTATCTGGTCACACCGGCGATGATTACCGCTGTGGTGAGCGCCGCCGTCGAGCGTGGCATCCCGGTGTTCCCGGGCGGCCTGACGCCCACCGAACTGCTGGCGGGCTGGGAAGCCGGCGCCACAGCGGTAAAGCTTTTTCCGGCCTCGGCCGTGGGTGCCGGGTACATCGGCCAGCTCAGGGGGCCGTTCCCGGACATGCGGATTGTTCCGTCCGGTGGCATCGGGATCGACGACGCTCCGGCGTGGATCGCAGCCGGTGCCCTGGCCGTTAGCCTCGGCGGGCCGCTGCTGCGTGATGCTTTCTCCGGGGGAAGCCTGACCGAACTGACCGCGCGGGCAGAAAAGCTCAGCAGACTTGTGGCTGATGCCGTGGACGCGAAGGGGTCCAAGTGAGCTCTGCATATACGGACGTGGTGACCATGGGCGAAACCATGGCGCTGATGAAAGCCGAGACGCCCGGACCATTGGCGCACGCTTCTTCGCTCGGATTGGGAATGGGTGGGGCTGAAACCAACTTCGCCATCGCCTTGCAGCGTCTGGGTACCAGTGTGACGTGGCTCGGACGCGTCGGGCAGGACAGCCTCGGCGACCTCGTGCTCCGCGAAGTGGCCGCCGAAGGCATCATCACGCTGGGGATCCGCGACGCCGGCGCACCCACCGGTCTGATGATCAAGGAACGCCGCACCCTGGAGCACCTCAAGGTCTGGTACTACCGCTCGGCCAGCGCTGGTTCACGCTTAGCTCCGGAAGACGTCCCCGTAGACGCCATCCGGAACGCGAAGCTCCTGCACCTGACGGGAATCACTCCCGCCCTTTCCGAATCGGCCTTCGAAGCCGCGTTGCATGCAGTGTCCGTGGCACGGGAAGCCGGGGTGACGGTCTCGTTCGACCTTAATTACCGCGCTGCACTGTGGACAGAGGACGAGGCCGGGCCTGTCTTCCGCAAGTTCATAGGACTGGCGGACATTGTTTTTGCCAGTGACGACGAAGCCGCCATCGCAGTAGGTGCAGGGGCGGACTCCCTCGAGTTCGCACACAAGATCACCGCTCTGGGTCCGAAGCAAGTGGTCATCAAGAACGGCCCGTTGGGTTGCGTGGGTGTCATCGATGGCGGGGAGTATCGCCAGGAGGCTGTGCGCATCAATGCTGTGGATACCGTCGGTGCAGGTGACGCCTTCGTGGCCGGATACATCTCCGACCTCCTCGCCGGAGCCTCCGTAGAAGACCGGCTGCGCACCGCAGTCCGAACAGGTGCATTTGCCTGCCTGGTGCCCGGCGACTGGGAAGGCATGCCGCGGCGCAACGAGTTGGGCCTGCTGGATGCTTCGGAGCCCGTGGCCCGTTAGTGGGCTAGATCCAGGCCCTTTCAAATCCCGGCGGAAGGCAACTGGTGAGTTCCGGCTGGAACTTCTGAAGCAGGGCGACGAGGGATTGGATGCGCTCGGGAGTCATGTGGACACTGGGGGCCGAGACTGACACGGCGGCAGCCATGGCTCCGCTCAAATCAGGTATCCCGATGGCCAGGCACGTGATCCCGAGCTCGTTCTCCTGGTCGTCCATCGCATAGCCGTTTTGCTTGGCCTGATGCAGTGCGGCCAGGAAGTCCTCGGCCGTCCTGATAGAGAGCGGCGTTGGCGTAATGGTGTGGTTGAAGGCGTTTATCGCCTCGGCGTCGTCCTTCTCTGCCAGCAGCACTTTGCCCAGCGCCGTAGTCTGAGCCCTCCGGCGGACGCCCGGATAGGAGGTCATCTCGAAACCACGGTGGCCACGGGCCTTGGCCAGATAGACCACTTCATCCCCAGAGAGTATTCCCAAGTGGGTCGCATCCAGGGTGATGCGGGCGATTTCAGACAGGATCTGCTGCACGGCCCCTGGCAGGTCGATGCTGGCTTGGGCTTGGGTGCCCAACTCCAACAACTTCACGCCCAGATGGTAGCTTCGGTCCTCGGACTGGCTCAGGTACTTGGCCCCCACCAGGGAAGTCAACATTCTGTGGGTGGCCGATCGGCTGAGTCCTGCGGCTTTGGTGATGTCCTCAAGCCGATGGTTGCCGGCCGCTACGTGGTCAATCAGGCTGAGTCCGCGTTCAAGCGTCCGGGCTCCGGCGGTAGTCGCTTCCATGCCGCCGATTCTCCCACGAAACAGATACACCTCCCTATATATGGGAAGCCTTGGTGGGCGGCTGCTAGCGCGACGGCGCCCATCACGGGGGAAACGCACGACGGCGAGCTGCCGCCGTCGTGCGTTTGTAGCCTTTCCGCGGCGTTAGGCCGCACCCGGCTTCTTGAGGAACACCGCCACGGCCACGGCAGCCGCGAGGCACAGTGCCGCGTTCACCCCGATAGCCATCGTGACACCGCCCAGCACCGCCGGCCTGTCACTCGCGCCGACGGCAAGCAGCTGAGCGGTGAATACCGCGCTCATCACCGGGATGCCCATAGTGATGCCGATCTGCTGGCTCATGGTGGCCAGTCCCGTGGCCATTCCCTGGTCGGCATCGGGGACTCCGGAGGTCGCGGTGACCATGAAGCCCACAATGACCACGAGGTTCGCGACGCCCCCAATGAACGTCGCCACCAGCAACAGCCATATGGACGCTGGGTCTGTGCCGAGCCGGACCAGAGTCACCGTAGCGATCGCCTGCGCCACGAACCCATACACAATGGCGTTCTTGCTGCCGATCCTCGCGATTACTTTGGGTCCCAGCATGCCGCCGAGGACCGTGCCCAGGCCCAGGATGGCGAAGGAAAGACCGGCGCCGAGGGGCGTGTAACCGAGGACCTGCTGCAGGTACAGGGTCAGCAGGAACACCAGCGAGGTCTCGGTAGCGAACGCCAAAACCCCGGCGACGTTGCCCCAGGCCACGTTTGAACGCTTGAGGATGCCGAGGGGCACCAGCGGGTGCGGCGCGCGGCTTTCCACCCTGGCAAAGACGGCAAAGAGGACGACGGCGGCCGCAAGCGCACCGAGCGTCAGGGGGTGGGTCCAAGAGTGTTCGGCGGCGTGGGTGAGACCGAAGACCAACGCGAGCAGGCCCGCGGTGACGGTGATGGCGCCGGGAACGTCGAGCCGGAGCTTGGACGTTGCTTTACTTTCAGCGAGGACAACGGGGGCGACGAGGAGAACGGCTACCGCAACGGGGACATTGATGAAGAACGCCCACCGCCAGCTCAGGAGGTCGGTCAGCAAGCCACCGAGGATTGCCCCCGTGGTGAACCCTGCAGCCATTAGGGAACCGTTGAGCCCGAGTGCTTTGGCCCTGAGAGGCCCTTCCGGAAACGAAACCAGCAACAGCGACAGGGCCGCCGGCACCACCATGGCCGTGGCGATGCCTTGGCCCACCCTTGCCAGCAGCAGCACGGCCGGTTCGGTGGCCAGGCCACCCGCCATTGACGCTGCACCGAGCAGCGCCATGCCTATCAGGAACATCTTCCGGCGCCCGGCCAGGTCCGCCACGCGCCCGAACAGAAGCGTAAGGCCGGCGGCGCACAGCGCGAACGCCGTTGCGACCCATTGGAGGTTCTCCAGCGAGAAGCCTACATCTGAGCCGATGGCAGGCAGAGCGACGTTGAGGATGGAGAAATCGACGGCCAACGTGAAACTGGCTGTTAAGAGGACGATGAGTGCCAGCCGCTGCCTGCCGGTCATGCCTTTTGCTGACTCGACCTGGGGATGACTGACTTTATTGGTTGTTGGCATGCGTTCAGCGTGGCCGCTTTCACGAGCAGTAGCCACACCCCACTGTGGGTACCACTGGCAGTGACAGGACAACCCCAGCCATTAGCTGAACAATGGGTGCATGGGTACATACAGTGAACTTGGGGAGTTCCTTCGCGTGCGTCGGGCAGCCTTGCAGCCCGAGGACGTCGGCGTTCTGAATTACGGCATCCGCCGCGTCCCTGGCCTGCGGCGGGAGGAACTGGCCATGCTGGCCGGGGTCAGCACCACGTATTACACCAGGCTGGAGCAGGGCCTCAGCACGAATGCTTCAGAAGCCGTCATCGGCGCGATCGCCCGTGCCCTGAACCTGGGCGAGGACGAACGGGCGCACCTCTTCAACCTGGCCCGGCCCGGAAAGGCGAAGCGGCGCTTGCCGGTGAAGCCGGACAAAGTGCGGCCCGGGACACTGCGGTTGATCCAGTCCATGTCCGGTACTCCGGCGGTGGTGTTGGGGCGTCGGAGTGAAGTGCTGGCGTGGAATGCCCTGGGGCACCGGCTGGTTGCCGGCCACTTGGACTTCGCAGCGCCGGAGGTCCCTCCCACCCGTCCCAACATGACCCGGCTGTTGTTCCTCGACGATCACACGCGGGAGCTGTACGCGCGCTGGCCGGAGGAGGCCAGCCGGGCCGTCGCGTCGTTGCGCCTCGTGGCAGGAAAATCCGCCGATGACCAGGAACTGGCGTCCTTGGTCGGTGAGCTGACATTGAAGAGCCAGGAATTTGCGAAGCTCTGGGCCAAGCACCCGGTGGAGAACTGCATGTCCGGCGTCAAGTACGTGCAACACCCGGAAGTGGGTTATCTGGAGTTGAACTTCGAGGTACTCACGCCGCCGGACGAGTCCGGCCACCGGGTCCTCCTCTACGCCGCAGACCCGGGAACTCCAGCAGCGGCGGCCCTGCAGCTTCTCCAGGGTTCAGGCGACATAGAGGCAGCCCCACGAGGATTGGCAGAAATCGAGTCCTGAGGCCGGGACATACCCATCAGCTTGGGGGCGGGAATTTAGTAAGTATCCTTGCTTTCTTGCCGAGGGTGGGTTTTGCTTGATTAACCAAAGTTCAGGCACCCAGGCTAGGAGCTGACATGGTAGTTGGAAATGGCGAGGGATCAAGCACTCCCAAAGGCCGCAGGAACGACGTCGTCAGAGCGGAAAAGGAACGCTTTGGCGGCATCAAATGGGGCTCGGCCTTCTTTGGCTGGCTCACGGCCATCGGGATGACCGTACTGCTCAGCGCCCTAGCTACCGCGATCGGAGTAGGCGTAGGCGCGGCGAATTCTTCCACCGCAGAGCAAGCGGCGGACCAGGCCCAGCAGAACGCAGAAAGTCTGGGCATAGTTAGCGGCATCGTGCTGGCAATCGTCTTATTCTTGGCGTATTACTGCGGAGGATACGTCGCCGGACGCATGGCCCGTTTTGATGGAGCGAAGCAAGGGCTCGCCGTGTGGCTATGGGGCATCATCATCGCCATCATTGCGGCGATCCTCGCGGCGGTGGCAGGGAGCCAGTTCAACATTCTCGGCAATCTCAACGGCCCACCACAGATCCCCGTTGACGGAAGCCTGATGACCGCCAGCGGCATCATTGGCCTCGTCATTGCCCTGATCGTCCCCCTCATCGGCGCCATCGTCGGTGGCAAGGCCGGAATGCGCTTCCACCGAAAGGTCGACCAAGCGGGCATCGACCACCAAAGCGGCTTCGCCGGTTAGGCCTCACACAAAGACAATGCCCGCTAAACGCGACAAGCGGGACGAGACTGAAGGCCGCCTTTGGTCAAGGGCGTTTGAAACCGGGCTTGGAGCTTCGTTCTTCAGTGGACTCGAGCTCCTGGAACAGTGTGATCTGAAGTCCGGCGGGGGCTTCGAGCCGGGAGTTCAGCGACTTCCATGGGGTTTCCCTGGGTTCTGCAATCAGGGTGCCCCCGGCTTCGACCAATTCCCTGGTGGTCGCGGCGGAATCCTCCACTTCGAAGGCAATCCGGATCTTGGCGCTGGGCTGGCCATCGGCCTCAACCTGGTCGATGAGCCGGACTTGGGCGGGGTTGGAAATCTCCAGGGTGGCTCGGCCGGCGTCCAGGATGGTGACGCGGGCGTCCCCATCCCCTTCGTAAGCAGCCTGCTCCGGCAGGCCCAAGGCGTCACGGAAAAACGCCAACGCGGCGTCGTAGTCCTCAGCCTCCACGACGAGCCGCAACTGCCGGACCGGTGATTTGGGGCTTGGTTCATTAGTCATGTTTGTACGGTAGATCCTGCAGCCCGGATTCGCTCAACAAATTGAGCATCGGACCGGGTTTTCCACATAGCACCGATGAGGGCTGATGGCTGTCGAGTCATCGTGACAGGGTTGATTTATGGAAGGCATCGGGCAGATCTTGGCACGGCGGGCAGGCTCGCCCGGTGCCGGTGAGGTGCCCCGGCGCGTCCCTCCCATGTCATTGGATACGCCTTCCCGCCTTGCGGCGCTAAAGAGCACGACGGCGGCAGGCACCGTCGCGGATGACTCCCGGAGCACTGGGCTACTTCTTGGATTTGAGTCGGTGTCCAAGTCTGGGGAATCGGCGCCTGTTGGGCTGCCCGAGTCTGTGTCTACACCACAGGCATCCGCACCCGAACAGGTGCCCGGGTCTGCGTCTACACCACAGGCATCCACACCCCAACAGGCGCCCGAGTCGATGCCCGCGGCATGGTCCCCGCCCGGCGAATCCGCACCCGAACAGGCGCCCGCGGCATGGTCCAAGCCAAGGGAAACCGCACCAGATTCGTTGCTGGCGGTGTCCCTTTCGTCTGGTGCGCCTGCACTGGAAGTAGCGCTCCTTGAGGGTGTCGCTGCAGCGGACGCGTTGCGATCAATAGCGGTCGATGAGGCGCGGCTGTTCGGGTTTGTTGAGGCCGCTGCTTTTGCCGGCAGGATCGAGGAGATCTCCAGGTCGTTGGAGTTCTTGCAGGTTGTCGCGGCGCAGGCGGTGGACCGGACCCGGAAGGAAGCACAGCAAGCCCAACCGAGGTCGACGGTGGCAGCGCCGGAGTGGCGGACGGGTTGGACTGAGCCAGCCACGGGTACGACGGTTAAGGGAGCGGCCAGCGTCCTGGATGACGGGTACCGGAACGCGGCGGAGTTCCTCCGGGCACGGTTGCGGATCGGCATCGGTGAAGCCCGGCGACGGCTCGCCCTCGCGGCCGAGGTGCTGCCCCAGGCGGGAATGACCGGGCAGGAGATCCCGGCCCGGCGCGAATTACTGGCCAAGGCGGTCGGATCCGCGCTGGTGCCTGCCCGCTCGGCGACGATCATCAGCACCGCCCTGGACAATGTCCGGCAACTCACCGATGAGGACACCATCACGGACATGGAACGGGCACTGACCACCACCGCGATGGAAACAGACCCCGACTTCGTCACCAAAATGGCCAAACGCTGGACCGACAGAATCGACCAGGACGGCCCCGAACCGTCCGAAGAAGTTCTCCGCCAACTCCAAGGCGCGTTCCTCCGGCGCCGACGCCGTCACGGACTCCACCACCTCGAAATCTTCGCCACCGCCGAACAATACGAAACCCTGGCCACCGTCATGAACGCCGCCACCAACCCCAGACTCCGCGACAGCCACGACGAGCCCGACACCGCACACGGAAGCGCGCACAGTTCGGATACGCACGGACCAACAACACAGGCATCAGCGGTGCAGGGAGCCACAGTTTGTGGCTCTACCCCCACCGGCCCTGCCATTGAGGACACCCCCACCGGACCGGTCCTGGACCGCCGCAGCCGGGCACAGAAACTCCTCGACGGCTTGGTCGGTGCCTGCAGCGTCGCGATGAGCACCGGGAAACTGCCCTCCAACGGCGGTCTCCGACCCCAACTCACCGTCACCATCGACCACCGCGACCTCTTCAACCAACTCAACGACCACCAACGGCTCAGCACCGGGACAGCGACGTTCACCGGCCCCATCCACCCGAACACCATCCGCAAAATCGCCTGCGACGCCGACATCATCCCCGTCCTGCTCGGCAGCGAATCCCGCGTCCTGGACATCGGCCGCACCACCCGGATCTTCCCACCCCACATCCGCAAAGCCATCACCGCCCGCGACCAAGGCTGCGCCTTCCCCGACTGCACCATGCCCGCACCCTGGTGCGAAACCCACCACACCACCTACTGGTCCCACGGCGGCACCACATCAACCAACAACGGCACCCTGCTCTGCAGCCACCACCACCACCTCATCCACAAAGAAAACTGGCGCATCGACATGACAACCGGCGTCCCCTGGTTCATCCCCCCACCCCACATCGACCCCAACCAAACACCCCGACGCAACCACCACCACACACCCCACAGAACATAAACGTGGAACGGGTGCGGGCCGAGGGCGGGACTGCCTGAATAACGGTGTGTGTCGGTGGGCAGGTACGCGAGAGATGTTGCCTTCGGCCAGAGCTACCGCGAAGCCGGCCAGCCTGTGTATGACTCCGCCAGATACGCCTTGGCGTGCTCGGATGTGACAACGGAATGCAGTTCACCAAGTTGGCGGGCGCGGTGGAAGTCGTCGGCACCTGGCACGGTATGGAGCATGGACGTCATCCAGTACGAGAAGTGCTGGGCCTTCCACACGCGGTCCAGGGCGCGATCGCTGTAGGAGTCCAGGAGCGCCGTCGAGCCTTTGGAGTAGAAGGAATCCAGGCCTTCGAACAGCACCTTGACGTCGTGGATAGCCAGGTTGAGGCCCTTGGCGCCGGTGGGTGGGACCGTGTGCGCGGCGTCGCCGGCGAGGAAGAGGTTGCCGTGGCGCATGGGGGTGTGGACGAAGCTGCGGAACGGCAAGACCATCTTTTCCAGGACGGGTCCTTCCTTGAGCTCAAACCCGTTGCCGTTGACGCGCTTGCGGAACTCCGTCCAGATGCGTTCGTCGTCCCAATCGGCCACGTTTTCCTTGGGGTCGCACTGGAAGTACATGCGTTGAACTGTTTCGGTGCGCTGGCTGATCAGGGCGAAGCCGCTCTCGGAGTTAGCGTAGATAAGTTCGTCAGCGCTGCGCGGAGCCTCGGCGAGGATTCCGAACCATGCGAACGGGTACTCGTGGAAATACCATTTACGGTTGGCCTCGGGGATCTGGAAGCGGCAGTGGCTGCGCGACCCGTCGGCACCCACCAGGAAGTCGGCCTGGATTTCGAACTCCTGGCCGTCGGCGTCGGTGAACCAGACTTTCGGTTTGCCTTCCAAGTCGTGCACGGTGGTCTCCGTGACGCTGTAGCGAACGTCGCCGCCGTCGGCTTCCCGCTTCGCGGCGAGGTCCATGAAGACATCGGTCTGCGGGTACAGCCACACGGATTCGCCCACGAGTTCTTTGAAGTTGATCCGGTGGCTCTCGCCATTGAAACGCAGTTCGATGCCGTCGTGCCGGTCGCCTTCGCGCAGAACCCGGTCCGAGACGCCGGAATCAACCAGCAGGTTCACGGTGCCATGCTCAAGGATTCCGGCGCGGACCGTCTCCTGGATTTCCTTGCGGCTGCGGATCTCCACCACTACGGACTCGATCCCCTGCTTTGCCAGCAAGTGGGAGAGCATGAGGCCGGCGGGGCCCGCGCCCATGATGGCGACCTGGGTGGTGATGGGTGTACGTGCCATGGTTTTCCTCGCTTCGTTGCGGATCCCGGTTTGCTCGAAAGCGGGATGAATCTCGAATCAGTGTGACCCGATGCGAGTGATTGGCGTTACAGCAATTCCGATGAACGGAAGCTGGCCTAGTCCGCCAGTTGGCGCCCGATCCCCCGTGCTGCTGTTTGGAGCGCGGGCACCAGAGCCTGCAGCCGCATCTCCGCAAGTGGTACCACCACTCCGAGCGCCGCCACGGTTCGACGCTTGCCGTTCATTACCGGCACCGCAATACCCCATGTGTCCGGATCCACCACGCCAGCGAGTTGCGCGTACCCCTGTTGGGCCGCTTCGGCCAGGAAATGACGCACGACGTCGGCAGTCACCTTTCCGGACGAATCAACGAACTGCTCGAGGTACTCCGCCTGCAGCTCACGCGGCTGGTGTGACATCAGGGCCAGCCCTGCAGACGAAATGTGGACGGGCATGCGCCCGGCTATCTGCGCCCTATTGGCCACCGATCCCCGTCGGGAAAGCCGCTCGACAAAGAGCGCTTCCCACCCGTCGAGCACGGCCAGGTTCACGTTCTGGTTGAGGACCTGCTGGATGTCCTCCATGAAGGGCATGGCCGCCTGCCGGAGAGCCAGCGTGGGCGAATTTCGATTGACGAGCTCCCACAAACGCAATCCCAAGCGAACAGTCCCTCCGGCCCCAAGATCCAGCAGTCCATGCTCGCAAAGTTGCCGGACCAGCCGATGGGCTGATGACAACGGGAGGCCGGCACGGTCGGCCAGTTCGCTCAGCTGCAGTGACGTCACCCCTTCAGGAAAGGCCTCGATCACCCGCACCACGCGGTCCACCACAGAATCTCCGGATGCCGAGTTGGCCACGGTGCGCTCCCTTGCTTTCTGGCCACTTAGTGCCGCAGCGCCGAAGGCGCCTTCCATTCAATGGTAGAACGTGCGCCAGGCAACAGCATGCGGTGATACAACTCTCATAGCCGACCGACCGTTCTGTGGCCGGAACCCCTACAAAGAAGTACTGAGGACGCTATGCCAACGATGTCATCTGCCCGCCGCTCCCAATGGCCTGTTTGGCTCTGTTGGCTGGCCATGGTCCTGGACGGGTTCGACCTCGTGGTCCTTGGCACGGTCATTCCGACACTCATCAAGACCGGCGAGCTTGGCTTCGACGCCGTCGGAGCCACTTTCGCGGCCACTATTTCGTTGGTGGGCGTGGGCCTTGGCGCGCTCTTTATTGCGCCGCTCTCGGACCAGTTCGGACGCCGGAAACTGCTGATCGCCTGCGTGGCGGGCTTCTCGCTGTTCACCCTTGGAGTCGCCTTCGCCCCGAACGTCGCCGTCTTCTCCCTGCTTCGTATGCTGGCCGGGCTCGGATTGGGCGCCTGCCTCCCTGCCGCTTTGGCGTACATCAACGACTACGCCCCAGCCGGATCCGCTGGCAAATCCACCACCCGGACCATGACCGGCTATCACGTTGGCGCTGTAGCAACGGCACTACTGGCCATTTTCATCGTTCCGAACTGGCGACTCATGTTCATCATCGGCGGCGTCGCCGGGCTGGTGCTCCTGCCCTTCCTATGGGTCAAGCTGCCGGAAGTGCTCCCTGAAGCAGTTCCTGCCAAGACTGCCCCGGCCACGGCTGGGGAACGAAAGCCGAACGAGTCCAAGACGGACGAACCCACCAAGGTGACAACCGTCGTCGAGCATTCAACCGGCACCAAGCCAAAGACCGGCTTCCGCGACCTCCTTCAGAAGCCGTACCCCATGGTTGCCGTGGGCATTGGCATCGCCTCGTTCATGGGGCTGCTGCTGGTCTACGGCCTGAACACGTGGCTGCCGCAATTGATGGCCGCTGCCGGCTACCCCGTGAGCACAGGCCTGACGCTACTACTGGTCCTGAATCTCGGTGCCGTCGCCGGACTGTTCATTGCCGGAGTCCTGGCCGACAAGCATGGGACCAAGAAGATTGTGCTGATGTGGTTCGGATTGTCGGCAGTGTTCCTGGCTGTTCTGAGCGTCAAGATCCAGAACGAGTTCCTGCTCAACGCTGCCGTATTCGTCACTGGCGTCTTCGTTTTCAGCTCGCAAGTTCTGGTCTATGCCTGGGTCAGCCAGCTGTTCCCGCCCCGGCTCCGCGGAACCGCGCTGGGCTTTGCGGCAGGGGTGGGCAGGCTGGGCGCGATCGTTGGGCCAGCGGTCACGGGGACCTTGGTGGCGGCGAACATCGCCTACCCTGCCGGCTTCTACGTCTTCGCTGCCGCCGGCCTGCTGGCCGTCGCCGCACTGTTCCTGGTGCCGCACGAGGTCAAGACCCCCGACACCAGCGTGCCGGTTGAGCGCTAAACCCTAACTGCGCTAAACCCTAACAAGGAGTCCTGGGCCCGGAGCAAAGCGATTCCCTTGCCTTCCCCATCAGCTGTAGTCCGGCGGCGAAGCAGCGGTCCGTAGAGTCTTGAAGTGCCGGGAATGCCTGGACTGCAGAGTCGAAGTGGTCTTCCCGGATCATCGCCTCGATGGTCCGGCACCGGTCCTCTGTCTCCAAGGCGCCAACCATGGCCGAGGAAATCTTGAGGCTCAGGATTGCGTCCATGCTTGCGTTGACGTCGTGCTCGCACAGGCCGCTCGAGATACTGAGGATGCGGCCGGGCAGCATGGACAGGTAGGTGGCGAGAAAACGGAGCGCTGGTGTTGGGTCTCCCAACTCCTCAGCCAGCGCCTTCAGCCTGCATGGTTCCAAAGCGGTAGCCTCCGGAGTGGGGCCCGGGTCCTCACTCACCGCTTGCTGCCTGGCGAGCTGGGACGCCTTGCAGCGCGACATTGTCGGGGTCTTTGGTCCAGATGGAGGCGAGCATCCCGATGACCAAAATGGACGGTGCGCCGTACATGAGGATGTTCATGACGATGGGCTCGCGGAGGGCGCGGATGGTGTTGCCCACGTAGGGGATGGTGGCGACCTGCTTGTCCACGGTGGCGCCTTGGAGGGTGGCGATCCAAGGGTCGATGCCGTTGTTGGCGTCTCCCTTGGTTTGCACTGCTACGCCACCGTCGGCGGTGGTGGTGAGCTCGATGATGCGGTGTGTTTCCACCCGCTGGTCCTCCACGGGAATGTGGTAGGTGATGACGTCCCCTACCTTGATATCGGTGATGGGCGTGGGAACGGTCACGACGACGTCGCCCGGGTTGATCAGCGGCGCCATGGATCCGGTCAGCATGGTTGAGGTCTGGTAGCCGAAGACCCTCGGCCCGATCGCCAGGAAGAAGAACACCACGGCAGCCAGGACCAACATGCCCACGGCAATTCCCTTGGCTACCTTGCCTGCGAACCGGCCGAAGGCACCCGTTGTGGTATGGGCAACCTCCGTTCGAATCACGACGGCGGCGGGACGGGTCGCGGAGGTCACTGCGGCTTCGCTGATGCTGGTGATGGTGCTCATTGCCTGGCGTTCCTACTTGGTGGTTTCGGTGCGCTGGGTGCCGGTGAAGGAGAAGGCGATGGTGGAGGTGGCGCCTTGGAAGTCGTTGTTGGCGGTGGTGGGGAACGCGGTGGTGACCTTGAGGTTGTCGGTCTTGGCCGAGGTCAGGGAGGCCAGGTTGTTCAGGACCTTGTTCGCTGCGATGACAGGGGCGGAGGCCAAAACGGTGGTTTTGGTGCCCGTGCAGTTGTAAGGGGCTGCGGTGCCGGTCCAGGCCACGGAGCAGTTTTCGATCGTCAGCTGCAGGCCGTTGGCGGCGTCGGTGGTGAGCAGTGATGCGGTGGCGCCGGCGGAAGTGGTGAGGGTGACGTTGTTCAGGTCCGAGCTGCCGGTGTTGGCCAGGGTGACGAGCTTTTCCACCTTGTCGCCGGGCAGCAGGCCCGCAACGGGGACGTTGAGGGTGTTGGCCGGACCGGGGGCGCCCAGGGCGATGGTGACGGTGCCGGCGGTGACGGCCTGGCTCGCCGAAGTGGAGGAGGTGAACGCGCCGTAGGTTCCCATGCCGGCGACGGCGGCTGCGGTGCCGACCAGTGCGACGGAAGCGAGGATCTTGCCGGAGGTGGTCTTGAGGCTGATGGCCATCTGAGTATGGTCCTTTCGGGAGGCCACCGCGGTCCGGCCGGCCGTTACTTGTCAGCCTCTCTGGCTCACAAGAACTACTTTGCCGGGCCCGGATCAAGAACAAATCCTGCAATTCCGCAGGAAAGCATCAAGACTTTCGCAGTCACACAGGTCCCATGTGCAACACTTCTTGATGCACGTGGACGGCCGATGAGAGGGCAAGATAGATGCCGATGTGGTTGCAGGCCTTGATGTGGGGAACTCTTGCAGGCGGTGCCTTGGTCCTCGGGGCGGGCATCGCGTGGAGGTGGAAAGTGCCGCCCAAGATCGTGTCCACGGTGATGGCATTCGGCGCCGGTGTATTGATCTCCGCGTTGGCGTTCGAGTTGGTTGACGAAGCCGTGGAGGGCGGCGGCTTGCTCCCAACAGTCTTGGGTTTCCTCTTGGGCGCCCTGATCTTCGTGGGCTCCAACGCCCTGCTTGCCCGCGCCGGAGCCAAGCATCGGAAACGTTCGGGTGGCACCCAGCCTTCCGAGAAGGACTCCCCGGGGAGCGGCACGGCCATCGCGGTAGGCGCCCTCATTGACGGCATTCCGGAATCAGTGGTCCTGGGCGTCGGGCTACTTGCCGGAGGGGCAGTCAGCCCGGCGATGCTCGCCGCCGTCTTCATTTCGAATGTACCCGAGGGACTCTCCAGCACAGCAGGCATGAAGAAGGCCGGACGCAGCCCCGCTTACGTCTTTGGCACGTGGATCGGCATCGCGGTGTTCAGCGGGCTTGCTGCTCTTCTGGGGTACACCGCATTGGAGAACGCTCCAGAGACTGTGATCGCGTTCATCACCGCCATTGCCGCAGGCGGAATCCTGGCCATGCTCGCCGACACCATGATCCCCGAGGCCTTCGAGGAGCACCACAACCTGACCGGGCTGACGGCCGCCGTCGGCTTCCTGAGCGCGTTCACGATTCATCACGTCGGGGGCTAAGGCGCTGTACCCAAAGGAGCTAGAAGGGCAGCAGCCCAAGGGTCGGTAGGGCAACCGCCGTCGAGATCGCCATGGCCGCTGTATTGCCGATGACCGGATGAAAACCGGCTGGCAGCCTTGCGGAAATGGCCTTGGCGATAGGCGGCGCAAGGACTGCACCCATCACGGCCCCGCCTACCATCCCCGTCCAGGAGCCGCCGAACGCGAGGACGGCCGCAGGAGCCACTGAAACTACGGAGGCGTAGGTAGCCGTCCACCCGCCGTCGCGGTACCAGCCCCGCCACAGGACGACGCCGATCGCCGAGGTCAGCGCCTGGGCAAACAGTATGTTTGGCAGCAGGCCTGTGCCGTACGACGGCAGCCCCGGGTTCAGGACAAACGCCGCGGCCACAGCCACGATCACACAGGCGCCGGCGAGTTCGTTCGCAAAGAAGTGGGATTCAGTGAAGTCCCGGAGGACCCGGCGCGCAGCCCAACCGGCGTCGCTGAGGAAGTTTCGGTTACGGCCCGACGACGGCAGGCCGGGCTGCGTCGCCGGGCGAGGCTCCCGCAGGACAAGCCATCGCAGCCGCCGGGCGATGAGGAACGAGATGACCGAGCCCACCGACATGGCGAGGACGCTCGCCACCACGGCTGGTAGGCCGAGCGGTGCTGAGACTGTAGGGATGAACAGCAACGCCAAAGGTGTGGTGGTGGCAGCTCCCAGGACCGCGCCAGTGATGCAAGTCCGCCAACCCGCCCCGTAGAGAAGGACCATAGCGGGAGCGACGCAAACCAAAGGCACGAACGTTGGCTTCCACCCGTCGTCGAGCACCCATCCGAACACCAGGTTGGAGAGCAGCAAGCTCAGCGACGCCGATGCCAGCACCCAGGGCCACAGTCCCGTGCCGTATGTGATCGTGCCCGCCCATGTCGCCCCGCGTCGGCCAGTCCACCACGCGGCCGTGGCACCTGCGAGCAGTCCGAGCGCTGCGAGATCAGCCTTGTAGAACAAGGGCTCGGTCATGTCGCCGAGGAGCCAGCGCAGGGCGGCAAGCGAAGAATCGGTGGTGTCCTGCGCCCAGCCATCGTAGCCAGGACCAATCCGCGGCGAATGCTGCGCCAGCATGTGGAGGAAAAGGGCGAAGACACCGACGACGGCCACCATTCCGAAGGCTCCCAGGGCGGTGCCGGCGGCGGTGCGTTCAAGGGCTGGTTCGCCGCAGCGTTCGAGCGAAGGTTCCGGCGAAGTTCCCGACTGCGCGGGGGCATGGTCGGCTGCGAAAGAGTGCGTCATCGGTGGCCCTATGCGTGCGGAGTGGCGTGGCTTTGAGCAGCGTAGCGGACCGCTGATTGCCGTCTAAAGCCGCTGTGCTACGGGCGATTTGTGACCGACTAGCAGGACCCTTAGTGGGTGATCCAGGCGAAACGGAGAAACGCCAAGAGGCCCCGACCCTGCAGAACTTGCAGCAGCGTCGGAGCCTCTTTGCATTCAAACAGTTATGCCTTCTTGCGCGTTACCAGTCCCCAGATGATGAGCACGAGCAGTGCGCCGCCGATTGCCAGCAGCCAGGTGGAAAGCGACCAGAACTCGTTGATGCCCACATTGAAGAGTGCGCTGCCGATCCAACCGCCCAGGACGGCGCCGACGATGCCGAGCAGCAATGTTGCGATCCAGCCGCCGCCCTGCTTGCCGGGTTTAATGGCCTTTGCGATGGCCCCAGCAATCAAACCCAAAACAATCCAACCGATAATTCCCATTTTTCAATCTCTCTTTCGTCAGTAAGTCGCAGTTAAGTCGTCGATCAGCGTCGGCTAAGGAGCGTCTCGATTTCGGCGGCGGGCACTCCGGCCACCTCCGCCAGGGCGCGGGGGTCGATGCCCGCATCCACTGCCTTGTTGAAAGCCAACTCCAACGTGTTTTGGGCGATGGCAAGTTCGTGCTGCAGGCTCTGGCGTCGGAGGGCGGCGATCCACACGCCGCTCACTGGGTCCACGGCGTCGATATCCATTCGGAAACCGCAGCCGCACGCCCATTCCGGCCAGATGGGCTCCACCGAAACCCACTGCAGGGAGTCGCTCGAGGGGCCCGCAGAGATCGCCATATGTGAACCGCAGTGGACCGGGCCCATGGGGATCGTCTGTTCCCCACTGGTTTTCACGGTATTCTCGGCCACTGGTGTGGAGCTTGGTTCACGCAGCGCGACTGTCATCGTCTTCCACACATTCACTAGTAAGCATCTTGACCATCTAGTTATACGTGTACTTATCATTTAGTTCAAACCGAGGTAAGCCAGGTTCGGGTCAACGCACGGCTGTTACCCGTCCAGCCCGGACTCGCCGCCAAACAGCGGGGGTCACCACCACTGCGACGCCGACGACGGCACCAATGACGGTCTCGATGATACGGTCACGCAGCAGCAGGGCAGGATCCACCGGTGCTGCCAAAAGCGTGGCTATCAACGCCAGCGGCGTCACGAAGACCTGCGCAACAAGGTACTGGCGGGCGATGAACATCTCCGCCCCGAACTGGCAGGCGGCGATTACCAGGACCATGGCCCACGGCGCGGGATTGAGCCACAGAATGCCGGCCAGCAGCACCAGCCCGATCACCGTTCCGGCGATCCTTTGGATGCCTCGGCTGACCCGATGACGCGTCGAGTGACCCACCAGCGGGACTACAGCCGCCACCATGGCCCAGTAAGTGTGCCCGAATCCGAGCCGCTCCCCCACCAACGTGGCGATGGCACCGGCCAGGCCCGCCGCCACCAGATAACCGCCGCCTTCGAGCCAAATCGCCTGGCGCTCCGCTGCGGTGTGACGGATGCGTGGCGGCCGCTTCCACGGCGTCCGATGGCTCCTCAGAACGCGCGAAGACATACCGATGAGCAAGCAAAAGACCGTGGTCCCAACGGCTACCAGCATCGCCTCCCACAGGGGCGGCTGTGCGGCGATGGAGGCAATGGCAGCGAAGGCAAAGATGTGAAAGAGCGAGCCGCCTGGCCGGAGTCGCCAAGCAGCGACCACCACGGAGCAGGCACCTGCTACCACCGTGGTCGCAGCGGTCAGGAGCCATGAATAGGCTGCACCTTCGAGGCCCCCGGCTTGTGCAAAGCGGGCCATGAGGGTAGCCAGAAGAATGACCAAAAGCATGAAGCCGCCAGCGCGCAACTGGCTCCGGAAGCGCACGCTGTGGGACTCGTTGCGCCCATAAATTCCGGTAAACGCACCGAACGACGCAAACACTGCCAAATCCAGCCGCCCGATCAGCGTCAACGTAATCAGCGGAACAAACACACCTACAGCGCAGCGGAGGGCGGGATGGTGGTCCTTGTTTCCAGGACCCATCGTGAACATTTCCGCTACAGCCTTCAAGGGGCGGCTCGCCTTTCGTCGCAGGATCAAAATGTACGACGGCGGCGCTGGCGTCCGCTTCAAGGTTACGCCCCGGCCGCTGGGCTACTCCGGGATTGCGTTCAGATAGTGCCCCTCATCACGTATGCGAGGAGCACTATCTGCGGACAAATTCCAGAGGTCAGAAGCGGGAGGGAGCCCCTGGAACCGACGAGGTGCCAAGCTGGTTGCCAGCGACGTCAGTCAGGCCGGAGGCGGGGGTGTAGGTCGGGAAGATAGTGGTTGAAGTAAGGGTCGCCCCTCCAGCGTTCCCTCCGCCCAAAGTGACGGTGAGTGTCTGGGATGTCGAGCTCCAGTGCAAAATGCCGCCACTGTTAGCGGTATTGAAACTCAAGTTGCTCGATGTGTAGTCTCCTCCGAGGGCAACCGAGCCTACTCTTAGCACTGGGCAGCTATTGGTGGTCACGGAGAGAACGTCGGCAGCACTGACATTTACGACAACCCGGTTGTTGCCGTTGCCGCTCACAGTGTGTGTGCTGGCGGGGCTGGTCCAGGTACTGCAGATGCTGCTGGCCTTCAGCGGCTCGGAGAACGTCAGTGTTACATAATCGCCTGACTCAACCTTGCCGGCCGTGGCTCCGCCGTTCGTGAGCTGAACCCCGGTCACCGTCGGCGCGGTCACGTCCTTCGTGGAAGCTGCCGTACCTGCAGGGCCGGTGTTACCGGCTGCATCCGTTGCGCGCGCTGAGTAGTTGATAGTTCCTTCGTTGAAGGCGCTCATGTTCTGGGGTGGAGCCGACCAGTTTCCGGAACCGTTGGCCGTCATGGTTTCCGTCAAAGGCTGGGCCCCCGTGCCGGAGACCGTGAGCACCACGGTTGAACCGGGTTCGGCGGTGCCGCTGACGGGAACGTTGTTCACATTGCTGGAATACACGTACACAGGAGCAGTGATTACAGGTGCTCCTGGCGGGGTAGCGTCCAAGGCCGTAGCTGCGCTCCGGGTGCTTTCCGCGCCTTGCCATGCCGAGAGCAACGGGGTGACCGCGTAGTACCAGGTCCCGGTAGGAACGTTGTTGTCCACGCAACTGAGGGCGGTGATGGTTCCCGTGCAGGTTCCTGCCGCAGCGATCCCGGTACCCGCGGTCGCTGTGGCGTAGCGGGCGATGCTATAGCCGGTCACGGGCCGTCCTGCCGCCGTCGTACTTGCAGTCCAGGTGACCGTCACGCTGGTGCCGGAAACGGCGGTGGTGGGCTTGGCGCCCTGGGCTACGGCATCGGCCTTGGCCGCACCGAAACCGCTGCTGACCGAACCCCAGAACGCGCTGGCAGCCGGCCCTCCCCATGAAACCAGGAATATTCCGAGGACAATCACCACGATCCTGTTCCAGGGGCCAAAGGTGGCGGGCGAGGACGTCGCCCGGCCCGTGGTCTGACGAAGCCGGCTCACTTCCGTACCTCCAGAGTGACGGGAACATCGAACTGGGCACCTTGGCAGGCTGACACCGACGCCGCACTCATGCTGGCCGCATTGCCAAGCGTGAGCTGGAGGGAGGTGTTCGCCTGAATGGTTACTGCGGGTGCCAAGGGTGCCGGCGGAGGCGTGAAAGTCACTCCGGTGGTGGTGCAGCCGGGGTGGGCCGCATCAGCGGTCACGGGGCCGTTCGACGCGAATCCGTAGATGGTAACCGCGTGCGGGTTCGGGTTGTAGGCCCGGAGGATGACGTCGGCCGTTCCACCGGGGACCAGACTGGTTTGCAGGGTATCGCCCGGGACGAGTGCGTCCACAGTAACGGCCTGCATGGTGCCATTCGTTGCTGATCCACTGCCAATTCCGGTGGTAACCCAGTAGGCGTACGCGGAACCCGCACCACCAAGGATGCAGAGAGCCGCGGTGGCAGCGACTGTTCGCGCCAGCCGTCCTTTGCCGGGAATGCGGGGAGTTCGGACTGTCGTCTTCATGTCAGTTCGCCTGTCCCGTGCCGGAGTATGCGAGCTGGAGGGTCGCGCCTTTGCAACCGTCCTGGAGCTTGGATGTGTCGAGCATGGCGATCTGCGGTCGCTCTGGCTCCGGCACGCCGAGTGTGGAAAGTAAGTGGGTGCCCGGTGCAACCGCCAGCGGATACGTACCCGAATACTGGGTGATCTTGTAGTCCGCCGTGGTGCAGGGCAGGTTGGCAGCGACCGCCGCAGGGGTCCGGACCACCTGGTTGATAGCCACCGACAGATTGGTCACCGCGATGCTCTTGTTGTTGGAATTGGAAATCTGGAGGTTCAAGGGCCTGGTGACTCCCGGTGCGAGCAAGCCATCCACCGAGCCGGAAACGTCAAATGTCCGTTTGACCTCCAGGACGTGCAGCTTCGCCGGCGCTGAAGCCTGCACAGATCCGCTGGTGCCTTTCACGATGAAGTCCGACTTACCTGCGGGTGTGGTGGGGGCCGTCTGCACTGTCATGGTCACCTGCGCGGTACTTCCGGAGGTGAGAACCACCGACGACGGCGACCAGGCGGCTACCGCTCCGGCCGGCAGCCCGCTGGCGGCGAACGTGACCGTCCCAGTGAAGCCTCCCGTTGACGTGGCTGACACGGTATACGTGGTGGACTGCCCCTGGTCCAGGCTACGGCTTGAGGGAGACAGCGCGACCACAATCCCATTGGAGACCTTGGCTTGGTTCCCTTGCGAGGCGCCCTGCCCGCTGCTTGCCGCGAGGGCCGCCACCGGAACCAAGGCAACCACCAGCGCAAGTATCAGCGCACGGAGTGGCATTCGTGCTCGGTGGAACGGCGTTGTTCGCTTTGGCCGGTGGTCCATGGAAGCTCTTTTCGGACGTGTTCGGTGCTGGCAAGGAAGAGTGAGCCGGGGACCGCCACTCGCAAGGTGGTCCCCGGCGCGGCAGGAGCTACAGGCTGGTGACGTTGACCGTTACCACTGCACCCTTGCAGGCGTCCTGGTTCACAGTGGTGCTGTCGTTGAACTTCAGCACGCCGCTGCCCACGGACGTTCCTAAGCTGTTGGCTGCGACCGAGCTGTTGCTGGTGACGGCCGTGACCTCAAACCAAGCCGGAAGACAACCAGCCACATCGGTGGTGACGTTGGCACTGAGTGCTCCCACCACGGTGCTGGAGGTGGTCGCGTTGTCCGCGGTGTAGGCCACCGTCACCTCGTTGCCCGGAGCGAGCCCGCCGCCAAACGCAGCGTGCAGCGTGACGGTTCCGCCGCCGGCCGAGTTGGTTGCCGTGCCGCTGCCCGAACCGGTGGTGGTCCAGTAGGCGTAAGCGGCTCCGCCACCCACTGCGACCAATGCCACGCCTGCGACGGCTGCGGTGACCCGGCTTTTCTTGGAAAGCTTGCGCATGATAAGACTCCTTGGTTGATCTTTTCCGGGAAGCCGCAGTGCAACCCCCAGCATCCGGCCGTTGCTGGCGGATGAAGCGATGTCCCCAATAGTTCAGTCAGCGCAGGCTTGTGGCTAGTGTCGGGAGTACCCCACTTTTCTGCCCGACCAAGGGGTCGGGAATACGTTCATCCCGCATGCGAGTACTCAGTTTCCGGCAGGGGACTACTTGGATGCGGGCCCGTGTCCGCAGTCAGGATGGGACGGTTTGTACTCAGTTTTGGAGAGGCAGCTTCAGGGCACTTGCGGAGTCGGAACCGCCGGACACGTCCGGCTCTGGTAGTGGACTGCGCGAACATTGTGCGCATCTTGAGCTAAAACTGCGCTGGCGTTCGATTGCTTCGGTTCGTTACTTAACGCCCGACCCTCAACGCCCGACGACGGCCAGTGGCCCCAGAGAGGCAACCAACCGCCGTCGTACTACTGCTGTTATCTTCGCCGACACGCGTACGCGGGACGGGTCAGACCGGCTGTGGCAGTGACTCCAAGGAGTTGAAGCTGTAGAGCTGGATGCCGTCGATGCCCGGACGTTCGGCCAACTCATGGATCAGCGCTTCCGGCGAGTAGCGTTCGCCTACAAGGAGGCGTCGGGCGAGCGGTCCCTTCTTACTCAGGAACTTCAAGGACGAACCGACGCCGATCTTGGTGGCCAGGGAAATGAGCTTGGCCTTGGGTACCGCGCCTGCGACGCCGGCAATCACTGGAAGGTGCACGCCTTCCCTCCTCAGCAACTCCACATAGCTATGGACGCTGTCCGCGGAGAAGCACATCTGAGTGACGATCCCACTGGCCAGTTCCTGCTTCTCCACCAGCGCCTCCACGAGCTGGAGACCGTTAATGTTCGGGTGTCCCTCGGGGTAGCCCGCCACTCCAACGCTCATCTGCCCGCTCGTGATTTCCGCGATGTCCCTCAGCAACTCGCCGCCTGTGGCATAGGGTCCAGCCGGCTGCGCCGCGTCACCACCAATGGAAAAAACTTCAGTGATACCCGCGTTCCGGCAATCGCGCAGGATCCCCTGCAACTGCAGTTCGCTTTCAACGCACTTTGCGGCCAGGTGCGGAACTACTGTGTAGCCGAGTTCGCTGAGCTGTACCGCGGTGCGCACCGTGGGCCCGATGCCGTGGTGCGGCAGGCAGGTAATGCTGATGGTGGTGTCTGTTGGCACTGCCTTGGCGACGGCATCAACAATGCCGTCGGTAGGGACGATTTCAACACGTGTGGGGAGCATGACGGAGTCCTAGTAGGCGTGGGGCAGCAGCTTAGCCGTGGGCGGCGAGGATGGTGGAGGCTTCCTGGCGGGTGGTGCCGGAGGACTCGATGTGGGCCAGGGCGGCCGGGATTTCCCAGCCCTTCTTACGCATCGCGGTGGCCCACAGGCGCCCGGCACGGTACGAGGACCGCACCAACGGGCCGGACATGACCCCGAGGAACCCGATTTCTTCGGCTTCGTGCTGGAGGTCAACGAATTCCTGCGGCTTGACCCACCGGTCCACCGGCAGGTGCCGCTCGGACGGGCGCAAGTACTGGGTGATCGTGATCAGGTCACACCCGGCCGCGTGCAAGTCTTTCAGTGCTTCGGAGATTTCCTCGCGGGTCTCGCCCATGCCAAGGATCAGGTTGGACTTGGTCACCATGCCCAAATCCCGGCCCTGCGTGATCACATCCAGGGACCGCTCATACCGGAACGCCGGACGGATCCGCTTGAAAATCCTCGGCACGGTCTCGACGTTGTGCGCGAACACCTCGGGCTTGGAATCACAGATCGCCGCGATGTGCTCGGGTTTGCCGGAGAAGTCAGGGATCAGCAACTCCACCCCGGTGCCCGGATTCAATTCATGGATCTTCCGAACCGTCTCGGCGTACAACCACACGCCCTCATCGGCCAGGTCATCACGGGCCACCCCGGTCACCGTGGCGTAGCGCAACTGCATGGCCTGCACGGAGCGGGCCACCTTGGTGGGTTCGAACATGTCCACCGGGGACGGTTTGCCGGTATCGATCTGGCAGAAATCACAGCGCCGGGTGCACTCGGACCCGCCGATCAGGAACGTCGCTTCCTTGTCTTCCCAGCACTCGAAAATGTTCGGGCAACCGGCCTCTTCACAGACCGTGTGCAGGCCTTCCTTCTTCACCAGGTTCTTGAGCTGAACGAACTCCGGCCCCATCTGGACCTTGGCCTTGATCCACTCGGGCTTGCGTTCAACCGGGACCGCCGAGTTACGCTGCTCAACGCGCAGCAACTTACGGCCTTCAGGTGCGAGTGTCATGAGTTTCTTCCTTGTTGGTATTCCATTTTCGCAGGTGACTCCGGCGTCAGCATTCGACGACGTTGACGGCGAGGCCGCCCATCGCTGTTTCCTTGTACTTGTGGGACATGTCCTTGCCCGTTTCACGCATGGTCACGATCACCTCATCCAAGGACACCCGGTGCGTCCCGTCACCCCACAAAGCCATCTTCGCCGCGTTGATCGCCTTCGCCGCAGCGATCGCGTTCCGCTCAATACACGGGATCTGCACCAAACCCCCGATCGGATCACACGTCAAACCCAGATTGTGTTCCATCGCGATCTCCGCGGCGTTCTCCACCTGACCCGGCGTACCACCCATCACCTCAGCCAACCCGGCAGCGGCCATCGACGACGCCGACCCCACCTCACCCTGACACCCAACCTCGGCCCCGGAAATGGACGCCTGCTCCTTATACAACACACCCACCGCACCCGCGGCGAGCAAGAACTTCACCACCACATCGTCCTTATCGGCCTGCGTGGCCTGATCCATCCCCGGAGCATAATTCAACGCGTAATACAGCACCGCCGGAATGATCCCCGCCGCACCATTGGTCGGCGCCGTGACCACCCGACCACCCGAAGCGTTCTCCTCATTGACCGCCAACGCGATCAGGTTCACCCACTCCTGCCAATACTTCGGATCGTTCCGGTCCTTGTCCTCCTTCAGCAACCGCTCCAACCAATCAGGAGAACGACGCCGGACCTTCAAACCCCCGGGCAACACACCCTCACGCTTCAAAGACGTTTCAACACACGCCTCCATCACCGACCAGATATGCAAAAGACCCTCCCGGATCTCCTCCTCACTCCGGGACGCCCGCTCATTGATGAACATAATGTCGCTGATCCCCAACCCCTTCGAGGAACACCGGCCCATCAACTCCGCCGCCGTCCGAAACGGCAACGGCAACTCCGCTTTCGTCTCCTCAAGCTCAGCCCGGGCCGCGTCCTCCTCACCCTCCCGGACAATGAACCCACCACCCACCGAAAAGAACGTCGCCTCCCGCAGCACATTCCCCTCAGCATCAGAGACAGCAAACTTCATCCCGTTCGTGTGCCGCGGCAACACCGTCAACGGATGCAGGATCATGTCCTCAACCGCGTAGTCCAGGAGCGTGCCGCCGGAAAGGTTGAGCTTTCCCGTCTCAGAAATGGAAGCCAGCCGCTCCTCCACCTCGTCAGGAAGGATCTCCTCAGGGTTGAACCCCTCGAGTCCAAGCAAGACGGCCGTGAAAGTCCCGTGCCCCTTGCCCGTGGCAGCCAGGGAACCGTACAGGTCAACCCGCAACCCGGCAACGGATTCGAGCACGCCGGACTCACGCAACTCCCGGGCAAACACTGCCCCGGCGCGCATCGGCCCAACAGTGTGAGAGCTCGACGGGCCAATACCCACAGAGAACAGATCAAAGACCCCAACGGCCATGTTTTTTCCTAACTAAGTAAAACGAAAAAGACCCCCGCCCCGCCCCCAACAACGGAGCGGACCCCGGACGACCGATCAGCCCGCCCCCTTCACCGTTTCGATGCTTCGCTGCCAAACATGCCGTGCGCACGGCACGTCCCGCAGCCAACCCCCGAAACGGGCAGCCAGTACCCGACTTACGAGAGGTCCGCAACCCCCGGATACAGCGGGTGCGCTTTCGCAAGAACATCAACGCGGTGTCGCAACCCGGAAAGATCCGCATCGGCGTCGGCGATCAACACTTCGGCGATGATGTCCGCAACCTCCCGGAACGCCGCTTCCCCGAAGCCGCGTGTTGCCAAAGCCGGGGTACCGATCCGGAGACCCGAGGTAACCATGGGCGGACGCGGGTCAAAGGGAACGGCGTTGCGGTTGACGGTGATGTCGATCGCGGCAAGGCGGTCCTCGGCTTGCTGACCGTCGAGTTCGCAGTTGCGCAGGTCGACGAGGACCAAGTGCACGTCGGTGCCACCGGAGACCACGTTAATGCCCTTGACGGCTACATCGGGCTGGATCAGGCGCTCGGCGAGGATGCGGGCACCTGCCAGGACGCGTTCCTGGCGCTCCCGGAATTCCTCGGAAGCGGCGATCTTGAACGCGACAGCCTTACCGGCGATGACGTGCTCGAGCGGTCCGCCCTGCTGGCCGGGGAACACAGCCGAGTTGATCTTCTTGGCGATGTCGGCGTCGTTGGAGAGGATGATGCCGCCACGCGGACCGGCGAGGGTCTTGTGCGTGGTGGACGTGGTGACGTGGGCGTGTGGGACCGGCGAGGGGTGCAGGCCCGCGGCCACCAAGCCGGCGAAGTGGGCCATGTCCACCATCAGGTAGGCACCCACGGAGTCGGCAATCCGCCGGAACTCTGCGAAGTCCAACTGCCGCGCATAAGCGGACCAGCCAGCCACGATCAGTGCCGGTTTGTGCTCCTGGGCCAGACGCTCAACTTCGGCCATGTCCACGGTGTGGGTGTCCTCGCGGACGCCGTACGGGACCACGTTGTAGAGCTTGCCGGAGAAGTTGATCCGCATGCCGTGCGTGAGGTGGCCGCCGTGGGCCAGGTTGAGGCCCATGATGGTGTCGCCCGGCTTGATGAGGGCGTGCATCACGGAGGCGTTGGCCTGCGCGCCGGAGTGCGGCTGGACGTTGGCGAACTCTGCGCCGAACAGGGACTTCAAGCGGTCAATGGCGAGCTGCTCGACCACGTCAACGTGTTCGCAGCCACCGTAGTAACGCTTGCCCGGGTAACCCTCGGCGTACTTATTCGTTAGGACGGAACCCTGAGCCTGCATCACTGCAACAGCTGTGTGGTTCTCCGAGGCGATCATTTCCAGGCCGTCGCGCTGGCGACCCAATTCGTCGTCGATCTTCGCAGCGATCTCAGGGTCCAGCTCGGAAAGCTGGGCGTCCAAGGACGCCGACACCACCTGCTGAAAGTCAGTTACGGATACCGGGTTCACAGTTCCCCACCGTTCGTTGCAGCGTATTCTTCGGCCGACATGAGCGGCCCTTCTTCTGTTGCGGCCACCTTGAACAGCCAGCCGGCGCCATAGGGATCGTTGTTGATAAGGGCGGGATCGCTGACAACGGCGTCGTTGATCTCGGTCACCTCACCGGTGACGGGCGAGTACAGGTCCGATACCGACTTGGTCGATTCCACCTCGCCACACGTCTCGCCTGCAGTCACGGTCGACCCAACCTCGGGCAGGTCCACGTACACAATGTCACCAAGGGCATCCGCGGCAACCGCGGAGATCCCGATCCCTACAGGCCCGGCACCATCAGCGGCGACCCACTCGTGCTCAGCCGAGTACTTCAGCTCGGCAACTACTTTGCTCATTCCAATTCCTCACTTCTCGTATGTCTAAAACTGTTGTGGTCCGCGGTCCGGGTTGGGTGGCGGCGACCCGAACGGAGGCTTGGAACCCGTCTTTCAGCGGGTTGCCTCGATCCCTTGATTCCGTGGGCAAGGTGATCCGGCGGTTATTTCCGGCGCTTGTAGAACGGGAGCTGGACGATCTCGAAGGGTTCGGCTTTCCCGCGGAGGTCGACGTCGACGATCGTGCCCGGTTCGGAATGCTCGACGTCGACATACGCCAATGCGACCGGGTAACCGAGCGTCGGGCTCGGCTGGCCGGAAGTGACTTCGCCGATGAGCGAGCCGTCCTTGAGGACCGAATAGTGGGCGCGGGCGGCGCGGCGGCCAATGCCCTTGAGTCCGACGAGCTTCTGGCCGATGGTGGAACCGACGCCTGCCGCCTTGATGGCCGTGAGAGCATCGCGGCCAACAAAGTCGCTTTCCTTGGCGAGGGAGACCACGGGGCCGAGTCCGGCGGCGTAAGCGTTGACGTGGCGGGAGAGCTCGTTGCCGTAGAGGGGCATTCCGGCTTCGAGGCGCAGCGAATCGCGGGCTGCGAGGCCGGCGGGGATGAGTCCCTGGCCTTCCCCGTTTACGAGGAGCGCTTCCCAGAGACCAGGTGCGTCAACGTTCGGGATATAGATCTCAAAGCCGTCTTCGCCGGTGTACCCGGTGCGGGCCAGCAGCAGGTCCTGCCCGTTGATGGAGACCTCAACGGCAGCGTAGTACTTCAGCTCGGTGACCAGCGCGTGCTGCTCCGCGGGGACCAGCCTCAGCAGGATGGCTTCGGCGTTCGGGCCCTGCACGGCGATCAGGGAGGTTTCCGCCGAAGCATCCTCCACTATGACGTCGAAACCGGCCGCCCGCTCCAGCAGTGCCGCAGCAACCACCTTCGCGTTGCCCGCGTTGGGGACCACAAGGTACTTGTCTTCAGCGCGACGGTAAGAAATGAGGTCGTCAATGATGCCGCCGTCGGCGTTGCAGATCAGCGAGTACTTGGCCTTGCCCACTGCGATGGCGGACAGCTTGCCCACCAGCGCGTAGTCCAGGAAGGCGGCCGCATCCGGGCCGCTTACCCAGACTTCCCCCATGTGGGAGAGGTCGAACAGGCCTGCGGACTGACGGACCGCGTGGTGCTCGGCGAGCTCGGATTCGTATTTGAGGGGCATCTGCCAGCCGCCGAAGTCCGTAAACGATGCGCCGGCCTTTTTGTGCTGCTCGTAAAGAGCGGTGTAGTTCTCAGACATGTCGGGAGTCCTTAGTTTTCGAAGTCCGTGAGGGGAGGGCAAGAGCACACAAGATTGCGGTCACCCGCGGCGCCGTCGATGCGGCCGACGGGCGGGAAGTACTTGTCCTGCTTCAGGTGGTGGACGGGGAACGCTGCCTGCTCCCGCGGGTAGTCGCGGCCCCAGTCGGAACTTACGACGGCGGCAGCCGTGTGCGGCGCGTTGCGCAGCGGCGACTTCTCAACAGTGAATACTCCGTCTGCGACCTGCTCGATCTCCGCACGGATGGTGATCATGGCCTCGATGAAACGGTCGATCTCGGCCAGATCCTCGGACTCAGTGGGCTCCACCATCAAAGTGCCCGCAACCGGGAACGCGAGGGTGGGGGCGTGGAAGCCGAAGTCGATGAGGCGTTTCGCTACATCCTCGGCCGTGACACCCGTGCGAGTGGTCAGCTCACGGAGGTCCAGGATGCATTCGTGCGCCACGAGTCCGCCCTCGCCCGTGTACAGGATGGGGAAGTGCTCATCCAGGCGGGAGGCAACATAGTTGGCTGCCAGCAGCGCGGACTTCGTGGCCTCGGTCAGGCCCTGGCCGCCCATGAGCTTCACATACGCCCAGGAAATCGGCAGGACACCGGCAGAGCCATAACGCGAAGCCGAGATTGCAACGCCCGTAGAGGCGCCGTCCTCCGAAGAAACAGTGCTGTTCGCGTCGCCGGGCATGAACGGTGCAAGGTGGGCTTTCGCAGCTACAGGACCGACGCCCGGTCCACCGCCGCCGTGAGGGATGCAGAAAGTCTTGTGCAGGTTCAGGTGGGACACGTCGCCGCCGAACTTGCCCGGCTGGGCCAGACCAACCAGCGCATTCAAGTTGGCGCCATCAACGTACACCTGGCCGCCGGCTGCGTGGATCGCGTCGCAGACCTCGCGGACGTCGGCGTCGTAGACGCCGTGCGTGGACGGGTAGGTGATCATGATGCAGGACAGGACGTCCTTGTTGGCTTCGATCTTGGCAGTCAGGTCCGCGTGGTCGATGGTGCCGTCAGCAGCCGTAGCCACCACAACAACCTTCATGCCGGCCAGCACTGCCGAAGCTGCGTTGGTGCCGTGGGCAGAAGCCGGAATCAAGCAGACAGTGCGCTGCTCGTCCCCGCGGGACAGGTGGTAGCCGCGGATCGCCAGGAGCCCGGCAAGCTCGCCCTGGGAACCTGCATTCGGCTGGATGGAGACCTGATCGTAGCCGGTGATCTCGGTGAGGTCGGCTTCCAGGTCTTCAATCAGTTCGCGCCAGCCGGCTGTCTGGTGATCAGGAGCGAACGGGTGGATGGAGGCGAACTCCGGCCAGGAAATCGCTTCCATCTCAGCCGTGGCGTTCAGCTTCATGGTGCAGGAACCCAGCGGAATCATGGTGCGGTCCAGTGCCAGGTCCCGGTCGGACAGCTTGCGGATATAGCGCAACAGCTGTGTCTCGGAACGGTGCGTGTTGAACACCGGGTGCTGCAGGAAGTCGCTCGTCCGGGCCACGTTGGCGGGCAGTTCGAACCCTGCCGCGTCCCCTACCGGACCCGCGCCAAAGGCGACGGCCACCGAGGCGAGGACCTCCGGCGTCGTGGTTTCATCAACGGAGACGCCAACGGTGTCCGCGTCGATGAGGCGCAGGTTGATGCCGCGGGCTTCGGCGGCGGCGATGACCTTGTCGGCCTTGCCGGGGACGCGCACGGTGAGGGTGTCGAAGAAGGATTCGGACACGAGTTCGCGACCGGCCTTCTGCAGCGCGGTAGCGAGCGTGCGGGCATGGCCGTGGACAGTCTCGGCTATCGACTTCAGGCCTTCAGGACCGTGATAAACCGCGTACATCGAGGCGACGATGGCGAGCAAAGCCTGGGCTGTGCAGATGTTGGACGTGGCCTTCTCACGGCGGATGTGCTGCTCACGTGTCTGCAACGCCAAGCGGTACGCAGGCACACCGGCGTTGTCCTTGGAAACGCCCACGATGCGGCCCGGAAGCGTGCGCTCCATACCTTCGCGGACGGCCATATAAGCAGCGTGCGGGCCGCCGAAGAACAGCGGAACGCCGAAGCGCTGCGCGGTTCCGACGGCGATGTCCGCACCTTGTTCGCCCGGGGGCGTGATGAGGGTGAGCGCCAGAAGGTCCGCGGCAACGGTAACCAGCGCACCGCGTTCCTTGGCCTCAGCGATCACGCCGGAGTGGTCGAACACGCGGCCGGACACGCCCGGCTGCTGGAGCACGATGCCGTTGATGTCGCCGTCGGGAAGGCCAGCCGAAAGGTCCGCGATCTGAACCTCGAAGCCCAGCGCCTCAGCGCGGCCCTTCACGATGGCGATGGTCTGAGGAAGGAGATCCGCGTCCAGGACAGTCTTGCCATCCTTGGCGGCCTTGTTCTTGTTGGCGCGGCGCATCAGGAGCACAGCCTCGGCAACGGCGGTGGCTTCATCCAGCAGCGAGGCATTGGCAACGGGAAGTCCCGTGAGGTCCTGCACCATGGTCTGGAAGTTGAGCAGTGCTTCAAGGCGGCCCTGGGAAATTTCCGGCTGGTACGGCGTGTAGGCCGTGTACCAGGCCGGAGCTTCCAGAATGTTGCGGCGGATGACCGGGGGCGTGACGGTGTCGTAGTAGCCCTGGCCGATCATCTGCACGGCAGTCTTGTTCTTGGACGCGAGCTTGCGGAGCTCGGCGAGGACCTGCACCTCGGTAAGGGCGTCCTGCAGCTTCAAGGCAGTTTCCTGGCGGATGGAATCGGGAACCGCGACGTCTACCAAGCCGTCGACCGAGTCGTAGCCGATGGCCTTGAGCATAGTGTCAACGTCGGCTTGGCGGCGGGCGCCGATGTGCCGGTCCGCGAAGGCGGTGGGGGTTGATTGAACAGTCAAGAGGAACTCCATGATTCAGGCGCCCACTGAGCGCCACGATGATGTGGGGTTCCTCCCCGCTCTGTATTGGACCTGAGAGATTCCGCAGGAATGGTTGCCTGCTTGCACCGTCGGTGAGTCCGGTTACCCGGACTGCTTTCCAGAGTTGCCTAACCGCGGCGGTACATGGGCCTGAGAGATTCCTGGGGAGGATTTGCTCCTACGGCGCCTGACTGGATGTACCGGCAGGACTCTCCCGCCGCAGATCAAAAGCGTTGCATCACCGTCAGTGACACGCTTCACACCATAGCGGGTTGTCTTGGCTTCGTGCAAGCAAGCCCAGGCATAACCCCTCGCCCCCGAAACACCAGCTTGAAACTTCGGAGTGGTAGTTTGATCTCTGCTGAGGCAGACACCCGCACCCAATCGGAGGACCATCCATGCTTAAGGGTTTCAAGGACTTCATACTTCGCGGCAACGTGATCGAGTTGGCCATTGCCGTCGTCATCGGCAGTGCCTTCACGGCCCTGGTTGCTGCTTTCACCACCAACATCATTAACCCGCTCATCGCTGCCGCAGGCGGAGTGAACGCCGATGGCCTGGGCTTCAGGATCTGGCAGGACAACCCCGCCACGTTCATCAATATCGGCGCTGTGCTGACGGCGCTCGTGACCTTCGTAATCACCGCTGCCGTGGTTTACTTCATCTTCGTGGCACCCATGAACAAGATCAATTCCCTGGTCAAGGACCGGCTCTCCACCGAGGAGCCCGAGGAAGAGCCGCTTCCGGCAGATACGGCCCTGCTGGCCGAAATCCGTGATCTCCTCAAGGACGCGGCGGCAGCCCGCACCGCAGGCAACACTTCCGAGCTGGACGCGGACTTCGATTCCAACCGCACGCGCTAGGGCCGACCGCACGCGCTAAGAGCGTCCTCCCCGCGGGCGCTCCTTCCCCGTTGCTTAGACGAACCCGGCATCCTCCCCGCGAGGGCGCCGGGTTCTTGCACGTTCACCGGCCTGTCCCCAGAACGTGACGCGCAGGCAACCGGCTCGAAACAGGGGCAGGGCAGCATGAAACCATGAAGCCCAACCCGAGCACTCCCGTCACCGCAGATCTCCTCTGTGATGTCTGCGGACAGCTGCCCGAACCGCCCAAAGCCCGGCTCACACTCGCGAACATCGCGGTCATGCTTCCCATCGAGTTGCTGGTCCATGCAGCGGTGGTGGAAACTCACTTGCCTTACGTAGCCAAGGTCCTGCTGCTTGCCGTGACCGCCACAGTGTTGGTCATTTGGGTGGCTGAATCATCAGCAGCCAAGGTCCTCCGACGCTGGTTGCATGCGCCAGCCCTCCGCCAGCGGCGCAAGCTGCACCTCGCTCCTGCCCTGTGGCGAGCCAGAACGGTACTGCTGGACCAACCTGGGTCCCTACAAAAGATCACCCAGTCCCTCGCCAAGCTGGACACCAACATCCTTAGCCTTCACGTCCACCCGATGATCCGGACAGGTGGCGCCGCCACGGGGCTCAGTGAAAGGGTGATGGATGAGTTCGTTCTTTCCGCCCCTGGCGACGTCACCGAGCAGGAACTACTGAAAGCACTGCACGACGGCGGCGGGCATGAGTCACACGTTTGGCCCACCACGGCTTTAGCCATGGCCGACGGCCAAACCAAGGCCTTGAGTCTCGCCACCCGCATCGCCGGGAACCCGAAGGAGCTTCCGATGGCCGTCGCCGAGCTCCTCTCCGCAAAAGTAGTCCCGATCGATCCGGAACGCCCCACGCACGAGGCGACTACCGGCGTCGGGCCTTCCACTGACATCCTTAAAATTCCGACCGCGTGGCACGGTCCGCTGGTCTTTTCCCGGCCTGGTGAGCCATTTTCGCCCGCCGAATCGGCACGCGCGCACAGGCTGGCCGAGCTCGCGGAGATCTTGGCGCACAGTCCGGAGGACAGGCAGCGTTCCCTCCCGGTTAGTGGTGCGAGATCAACGTAACTCCCTGCGAAACGCCGGTGTCGTGACACGCGCCATGGCAGCAACCGGGCAGGAGCGCAGGACCTGTCAGTGCATCACGCGATACCTCAGGAAGATGGTGCCATTGCCGAAGGTGCGCTCTTGGGCGAGTTCCAGCCGGGTGCCGACTCCGTCCGGCAGGCCTTTCTTCCCGCCGCCCACCAGCACCGGCACAACGTAGAGCTGGCATTCATCGATCAGCCCTTCCCGGAATGCATTCGCCGCGAGTTCAGGCCCACCAATGACAATGTCGCTGGCAGCCGTGGCCTTTAGGTCCCTAACGTCCCGTGCCTTGAATTCCCTCTCGATCCGCGTCTTTCCAGTAGTGGGCTCCTGAAGCGAGCGGGAGTACACCACCTTCTCCGCACTTCGCCATAGCTGCGCAAAGTCGTCGATGTGGGCTGGCTCGGAGGAGGTGTCCCAGCTGTCCCAGGCGCTCATCACGTCGTAGAGCCGCCGACCATACAGGTACTGCTGCACAGAGCGCTCACGAGCATTGATGAACCGGTGCACTTCCTCGTCCGGCACGCCCCAGTCAAAGTTGCCCTCGGTGTCCGCGATGTAGCCGTCCAAGGACACGATGGCCGAGTAGATGAGCTTGGCCACGGAGGTTCAGTCCTCGTCAATCTTTTCGAGAAGCTTCCCCAAGGCATCACGAATATCTTCGTAGTCGTACTGGCCGGCCCTGCTCTCGGCGGAGATCACTCCGCAGCGGTGGATCTTCTTGAAGTCACCAATCGGGAATTTGTAGTGGCCCTTTTGCTCGTCCGGGTGTTCGTCGTCTATACCGAGGAACCACTTGGAGTATTCGGCGTGGCCGTGCTTGTCCAGAAAGGCATTCTCTTCCTTGGTGGACGGAGCGTGTTCGCTCCAGTCGTCGCGGGTGTCCTTGACCACCCTGCCGTCGCGAATCAGATGCTTCGCGTGGTCGAAAGCCTTCTTGTTGAGTTTCACGGTCATGGCGCAACCTCGCTTGAATGTGGCGGTTCGGCATGGGCAGGGCTAATCGTACGGTTCAGCATAGGACCACCAAGGACCGTCCGAAAGACCCGGCAGTCCAGCAGGATCGCCGTCAGAACTCAGTTCATGAGCCGGATCCAGAGCCCAGTTCCTCGTTCCTTCATCACCATCCGTCGTTCAATGGGCCCTTGTTGAGTGAGCCATAGAGCATTTCCGTCAGACGTCACAGCGTCCACCAGCCCTTGGTCCAGAATGTCGTTGCCGCGCCGGATCTGGACAGTCTGCCCAACAAGCAACCTCCAATTGGTCACTTTCTTCCCCTCTGCTTGGGTGAAGCGGGCCCCGAACAGCGAATCCGTCTTACCGTTTTGCAAATCGATGACTCCTCGGCTGTTGTACAACTTTTCCTTGAAAGGTTTCTGTACAAGACGTGTGCCGTCGCCGCGCGGTCCATGACGGAAATACGTGGGTCGAATTGGGAGACATACGTCTCCTAGAGCGCCTTCACCGCCCCCAGGACCTTAGTCAACGAATCCTTCGCATCACCGAACAGGAGCGTGGTCTGGGGTTCGTACAACAATTCATTCTCAATCCCTGCAAACCCGGGACGCATGGAGCGTTTGAGGAACACTACCTGCCGGGCATCGGCGACTTCCAGGATGGGCATGCCGTAGATCGGTGATCCCGAGGTGGTCTTTGCCGCAGGATTCACAACATCGTTGGCGCCCACCACCAAGGCCACATCGGTGGTCTTGAACTCGGAGTTGATATCGCTCATTTCCTTCAGAGACTCGTACGGCACATTGGCCTCTGCGAGCAGTACGTTCATATGGCCGGGCATTCGCCCAGCCACGGGATGGATGGCGAAGTCCACTTCAATTCCCCGCGCTTCCAGGGCAAGGGCAAGCTCTGCGGCGGTGTGCTGGCCTTGAGCGACAGCGAGGCCATATCCCGGAACGATGATCACCCGCTGCGCATAGCCGAGCAGCACTGCGACGTCCTCCGCACTGGAGGAACGCACCGGCCGCTCACTCACCGCTGTGGATCCAGCAGTGGATCCCCCCTTGAAGGCTCCGAACATGATGCCTGCAACACTGCGTCCCATCGCGGCAGCCATGGCACGGGTAAGGATAGTGCCGGAAGCTCCCACCAGGGTGCCGGCCACGACAAGAAGGACATTCCCCAGTACCAGCCCAGACGCCGCGACTGCCAGGCCAGTGAAGGCGTTCAAAAGTGAAATGACAATCGGCACATCAGCGCCGCCTACAGGGAGCACCAACAGGATTCCGGCAACAAGACCCAAAAACAGCAGGACCAGCGCCAGCACCAGCGAGCCGTTCAGGATCACCACCGCTCCAGCCCCCACGGCAGCCAGCAACACCAGGGCCATCAGGGCGGGCAGGCCAGGAAAAGTCACGGGCCGGGTGGTCATGAGCCCCTGAAGTTTGGCGAAAGTGACACCGGAGCCAGCGAACGACACCGCACCCACCAGCAATGTGAAGACGATGGCCAAACGAACCCAGGGATCGTCCGAATGCGCGAGTTCCAGCAACGCGACCAGCGCCGCAGCACCACCACCCACACCGTTGAAGAGGGCAACGAGCTGCGGCATCTGCGTCATTTGTACGCGACGGGCCACGGGCGCAGCCACACCCGAGCCCACCGCTATGGCCCCTAGAATCCAAGGGATGTTGTCCAGTTTCACGGAGACAAACACCGTCACTACAGCCAGCACGGCGCCGAATGCTCCGATCAGGTTGCCGCGCCGGGCAGTCCGTGGTGAATTCAGGCCCTTCAGGGCGAGGATGAAGCAGGCCGCGGCGGCGAGGTACAGGAGCGCCGTCCAGGTGGGATTGAGCAGCGTCATTGCCGGCGCTCCTTTTGGACCGGCTCCACGGCTTGGACCGCCTCCACGGCGCCGGAACTCTTCGGAGGAACGTTCGACGGCGGCCGTTGCCGGCCGCGGAACATCTCCAGCATCCGGTCGGTCACCACAAACCCGCCTACGAGGTTGGCCGTGGCAAGGACTACAGCCAGCAGGGCGACCGCCAACACCCACGGGTCACCGGCCTGTCCGGCCACGATGATGGCCCCCACCAGGATGATGCCGTGGATCGCGTTGGCCCCGGACATGAGCGGAGTGTGCAGGGTGCTGGAGACCTTGGAAACCACCTCAAAACCCACGAACACCGCCAGGACCGTGATCGTTAGCAGGCTCATGCCGTCCATCAGCGCGCTCCTTCACTGCCGGGCTGGGAAACGGCGGTTTGGGGACTGCCGGTTTGGGAACCGGCGGCAGGTCCGCTACCAAAGGGGGCAGTTTCCCCTGCGAGCGCCGTTAGTGCTTCCGCAGTTGGTGCGTGCCGGACCTCACCGTCGTGGGTGAGGCACGTGCCGGCAACAACTTCATCCTCAAAGTCCGGAGCCACTACGCCGTCCCGCGTCATAAGGGCCAAGAGGTTGGAGACGTTCTTGGCGTACAAGCGCGAGGCGTCAGCGGGCATCGCTGAGGCAGGGTCCTTGATTCCCACCAGTGTCACCACACCCTGACCGTCGCCGGTAGTGACGGCAATATCCTGCCCTGGGATGCTCCCCTCCACGTTGCCGCCGGATTCGGCTGCCAAGTCCACCACTACTGATCCGGGCCGCATGCCTTGGACCATCTCCCTGCTGACCAGGAGCGGAGCGCGCCTCCCAGGTACCGCCGCGGTAGTGATCAGGACATCGGCCTGGGCGACGTGTGGCGTCAAAAGGGCCCGCTGCAAGGCACCCCGGTCTGCGCTGAGTTCCCGCGCGTACCCGCCGGAAGCCTCAGCGGTTTCGAGATCCAGTTTGATGAACGTTCCTCCCATGGAGGCCACCTCGTCGGCCGAGGCCGGGCGGATATCGTTGGCAGATACCCGAGCACCGAGCCTTTTGGCAGTTCCAATAGCCTGCAAGCCAGCCACCCCTGCCCCCAAAACCAGGACTCGGGCGGGTGGAATGGTGCCTGCTGCCGTCATGTACAGCGGAAAGAACCGTGGGAGCCGCATGGCCGCCTCGAGGACGCAGCGATATCCAGCCACCAGGGCCTGCGAAGTGAGCGCATCCATGGACTGGGCGCGCGATATCCGCGGAACGAGTTCAAGCGCAAAGGAGGTAATGCCCCCAGCGGCGAGCGCCCGCACGGTGGGCAACTCCGAGGACGGCGACCCTAGACCAACGGTGACCGAACCACGGCGGAGAGCTCCCGCCGTCGACGGTTCCATGGGACGTACGTGGCAGAAAACATCCAGCGATCCGAGATCAAGTGACTGCACCACAGCGGCGCCCGTCCTCCGGTAGTCGTCGTCGCTATGGCCGGACGCCAGCCCCGCGCCGGACTCGATCTCAACCTCAAGGCCCAAACCCACCAATTGCTTCACCGTTTCCGGCGTTGCGGCAACACGTCGCTCACCGTCGAGCGTCTCGCGCGCTATGCCTGCTTTCACCCGCCACCCCTCTTCCGGAACTCTCCAGAACCCAGTTGGCATGAGTCTATGACCGCAAAGGTCCCGGCGGGAGTAGGGGCTGCGCTATGTGCACAAGTCAACTAGGGTCGGTGGGAGCTGGGGCAACCAGCCACCACACCGTGGACGAGCCGGTTGCGGCCGTGCCGTCGGAAAGGAACGCCGCTATGGACACCTTCAAAATCGGGTATTTCGTCGGAAGCCTGGCAAGCAATTCCATCAATCGGGTCCTCTCCAAGGCCCTCATCAGCGTCGCGCCCCCGGAACTCGAATTCCATGAGATCGCCATCAAGGACCTGCCTTTGTACAGTTCGGACTACGACGCTGAGTTCCCGCCGGCAGGACGGGAACTCAAGGATGCCATCGCCGCGTCGGACGGCATCCTGTTTGTCTCCCCCGAGTACAACCGCTCCATTCCGGGCGCGTTGAAGAACGCCATCGACTGGGGTTCACGTCCGTGGGGCACCAACTCATTTGCCCGTAAGCCCACCGGAATCATCGGCGCATCACCGGGTGGCATCGGGACGGCGGTGATGCAGTCGTCCATGCGCAGCGTATTGAGCTTCCTGGACGCACCGCAGCTGAATGCGCCTGAGGCTTACATCCGCTTTGTCGCAGACGCGTACGACGACGACGGTTCAGTTAAGGACCAAGGCACCGCCGCGCTGTTGCGCCACTACATGGAGGAGTACAGCGCGTTCGTACAGCGTGTCCTCGCTGCCAACGCGCCGGGCCACATTGGCGACCAGGAACCGGATTCCGCGAAGCTCACGCGGTAAGGCGGCCGCTGGTGCCGCTCCAGATGTGCTGCGTGTGGCGTCCGCAAAAAGCATCCACAGTCACGGCTTAGTCAGTATGCTTACTATACGAGGAATCATGCTAGTAACCCAGGAGGAACGATGCTTCGCAGATTAGCTGTGACCACCCTTGCTTTGGCCCTGTTCGCCGGGTCCCTGCTCTCTACTACCGTTGCAGCCAACGCAGCAGTCGGCACGCAGGGCAGCGTCGCCGCCACCACCACTCCATCGCCGGAACCCAGCAACCCCTCCGGGCCCTCCACGGCAACACCCACAGCAGAGCCGACCACCGACGTCTCGAATCCCGCCGGCACCGGACCCGCAAACCCAGGCACCAGCGAGACCGAACAGCAGGAGCAGACGCGCACCGACGTCGTCCCGTGGATTTTGGCGGCAGTTGCGGCGGCCATCATCATCGCGCTGATCATTTGGACCCTGCGGAACCGGCGCGGGCGGGACAAGGGAATCAGCGACGAACCGCGCTAGGCTCCCGGTGACCCCGTCATCAACTTGCCGATGATGCTGGTCTCCAGGTGCTCCAGCAGGTGCCGCGGATTGTCATAGACTTCTGCGGCACCTGCGTCGCGCAGTTCGGCTTCGCTGATTCCACCGCAGGTCAGGGCGATCACGGGAACGCCGATGGCGGCGCCGGCCTTCACGTCCCATACCGCGTCGCCAACGAACACCACGTCCTCAGGACTGAGCCCTAGCTTCTCCAAGCACGCCTCAAGGATGTCCGGGGCGGGCTTGCTCTCCTTCGCATCGTTGGAGCTGGTCCACGCATCGATGGAGGATCCGGCGTCCAGAAGGTGCCTGCTCACTTCCAAGTCGCGCTCCTGGGCTGACGACGCCAGACCCACCGCCAACCCTGCGTCCGAGCACGCGGCCAGAAGATCCCTGACCGAATCGAAAGTCCGCAGGGTGGGCCAGAATGTCGAGAAGACAGCACTGTGCGCTGACTTAAGTTCCTCCTGCATGCCCTGGGAGCAGTCCGGAACCAGGCTCTGGATCAGCCGATCGCCCCCCATGCCCACACGTCGGTGAATGGCGGACATCTCAATGTCCAGCCCCTCACGCCGAAAGGCCTGCCACCACGCCATGGCGTGGAAATAGCTGGAGTCAATCAGGGTTCCGTCCACATCAAAGAGGACTCCGCGCTTCTTTCCTGAATTCGAATCAGCTGCCACAACTAACCACCTTCGATTGAGTCCGCGCACTCCGCGCCGCCAGCGCAGAGTCAATAACAGGTTCTTCCAGCATCAGGACGGCGTATCGCTCAGCCGAGCCGGTGCGGAGGAGGCCCGTCCCCGCCACCTCCCGGATCGCAGCGACTCCCTCAACAGCCTCATCCACCGAAGAAAAGCGCCTTGACAGCCCCACGAGGCAATCCTTGCCATCCACCATCAGAATTCGACATCCCCCATCGGGGGTTTCAACCAGTTCCAAATGTCCGGCCACGCAACCCTCCTTGTCTTCAGCGACATACCGCATAGTAAGACTCCTTAGTATAGGCCGGGTCGAAATATTGCGTAACGCGGGAAATAGGCGCCTGCAACTTCTTGTTGGGGCCGGTATGACAACAATCGGAATTATCGGTGCAGGACACATTGGCAGCCAGGTTGCACGCAAGGCCGTGGAACTTGGCTACGACGTCGTGGTCAGTAACTCGCGGGGGCCCGAAACCCTCGGCGAGCTGGTCGCAGAATTGGGGCCGCGCGCCCGGGCCGCTACGGCAGCCGAGGCAGCAGCGGCAGGCGATTTCGCCGTCGTGACCGTCCCCCTCAAGAACTACCAGGACATTCCCGCAGAACCCCTCGAAGGCAAGATCGTCATCGACACCAACAACTACTACTGGGAGCGCGACGGCCGCATCCCGGAGCTGGACAATGGTGAAGCCACCACATCCGGCCTGCTCCAAAAGCACCTCCCCACGTCCAAGGTGGCCAAGGGTTTCAACCACATCATGGCCAAGGAAATCACCACCGACGGCACCCCGGCAGGCACCTCGAACCGGCGCGCCCTTGCCACCTCGAGCGATTTCCCGGAAGCCGCCGAGCTTGTCACCAAGCTGTACGACGAGTTCGGTTTTGACACTGTCAACGTCGGCCCGCTGGACGACAGCTGGCGCGTTGAGCGGGATCGCCCCGCGTACGTCATCCGGCAGAACGCGGACGAACTCCGCGAGAACCTCACCAAGGCGACCCGCACCATCTAACGCATAACGCACGACGGCGGGAAGGCAGCTTCCGCTTTCCCGCCGCCTATGCGGGGATGGAGGTTTTGGGGCGGCGGTTTTGTGGCCGGCGCAAAATCCGGAGTCGAAATCGTGTCACGAATCGGGATAACGGCGCACTTTATAGTGGCTGCCTCTCCGACGTTCGGCGCATCGGGTGTTCGGGGAGTCAGCCACCCCGTAGAGCCCTACCCCGAGGAGTCCCGTGTCCACCAAAATCTCGAGCTGGCCTGCCGCAACACCCATGTGGGTGGACTTGGGCGTCGACGACCTCGCAGCCGCGAAGGCTTTCTACGCGGACCTGTTCGGCTGGGAGTTCGCATCCGGCGGTCAGGACGCCGGGGAGTACCTCCTGGCACACATCGGCGGGCGTGCCGTGGCAGGCGTGGGCCCCAAGCAGGATCCCGGGATGCCCACCGTGTGGACTACTTTCCTGGCGTCGGACGATGTTGACGTCACGTCCGCGAAGGTCAAAGCGGCGGGCGGACAGCTGATTGCGGCCCCGTTTGATGTGATGGAATCCGGTCGCATGGCTTTAGCCATTGACAACGTCGGCGCGGTCTTTGGCGTCTGGCAGGCCGGCACCCACATCGGGGCCGAACGCGTCAACGAGCACGGTACTCTGTGCTGGAACGAGCTCCACACCCGCGACTACGCTGCGGCGCGATCGTTCTATTCCGAGGTTTTCGACGTCAGTTATCAGGATGTCTCCGAGGAAGGCTTCATCTACTCCACCATCCTCAGGCCCTTGGACGGGCGGGAGGTCGGCGGGGTCCACCACGACACCGCCCTTCCCGAGGACGTGCCCAGTTACTGGATGACCTGGTTCGCCAGCGACTACGCCGAGGGTACTGCCACACGGGCGGTAGAGCTTGGCGCCACCCTCATGGGCCCCGTCGCGGAGAGCCCCATGGGACGCATGGCAGTTGTCCGGGCGCCGCAGGGTGAAGTTTTCGGCATCATCGACGCACCCCACACCAGCGAGTAGTCAGGCGGCCGCCGGGTTCAAGGCCTCAGCGATAACCTCATGCGCGTGGGCCGCTGCCAGGGGCGCCGCCAAGCGGTGTACCGCCTGGAACGTCTTGCGCACCGCTGGCCCGTGCCACTCGGGTGGAAGGTAGTCGGCGGGGAGGTTCGGGTCCCGGTACGGGAACTTGCGCCACATGGTGAGCATGGGAATGTAATAGCGGAATGCGTCGCGCCGCAGCTCTTCTGTGGACGCAGCCAAGGCAGCTTCCGGGTCGTCGCCTACCCGCTCGATCCATTGCGTCTCCGCGCCTTCGTACAGCTCAAGGAATTCGGTGAACTGCTGATCGAGTTCCTTGAGGTCCCACCACTCGGAAATCTTGGGCCGCATGGGTCCATCGAATACATAGTCGCTCCGGAAAAGATCCACGAACTCGATCAGCCCGCTCGCGGTGAGGCGTTCCCGGGCCTGCTCCAGCTTGTGCGCGGGCGCGATCCACACACCATTCGCCACCGAGCCAAAACCAAGTGCCAGCAATGCGGACCGCAGCTGGTGCCTGCGGTTACGCATCGATTCCGGCACCGAGAACACGGCCAGCACCCAGGTATCCACCGGCGCAGGCTGCTCGGGCGCGAAGATCCGCCGGTCCCCTTCACGGAACACGTCGCTGACGGACTCCGAAATCTTGTACTTGGCGATCCCGCCCTCGCGGACACTCTTCAGAACGCCCTTGCCCTTGAGCCGAGAGACCGACGACCTAACCCCTGGAGCGTCGTAACCGAGCGAACCCAGCATGGAGATCAGCGCAGAGACCGGCAAGGCGTCGCCTGCGTTCCGGCCGTAGAGGCCGAAAATCGTGACGAGCAGCTGCTGGTGGCGCACCGGGGGTGCCGGGACGGCGAACATCGAAGGGCCCTCATTTCCGCGCCACAGGTCCGGCGCCAGTCCAGTTCATCATAGGTGCGGTGATGGTCCCCGCCGAGTTGGCAGCAAATGCCGATGTTCTGGCCCGACATTGGGTTTAACTGGAGTGTCGCGGGACGTGCGTGTTCTTCCCGGCGGGATCAGCCCAGCGAAAGAAGCAAGAAAAGGACTGCGAGAACCAGCGCCACCGGAGTCATGACGAATCGTTCGGGCTTGCTTCGGGAGATCGCATTCATGGCAATACCCACAGTGAAGTAGGCAGTAAGAACCCACATGAAAATGGCGGTAAAGGGTTCGCTGACCAGCACCGGCACCAGTCCCAATTTCGCCAACGCCGTATAGCCGAAGAGGACATACAGCACGATGGAAACCACGCTGCCGATCCTCAGCTTGCGCGGCAGGACCTCGTGCTGGCCACCCCACGCGAACCGCCCGATGGGGGCACCAGCCACCAAGGCCAGTTGGAAGATGGCCAATGCGACAAGAATTATGCACGCGAGAATCGCGTAGAGCTGCTCCACCGGCTAAGCGTAACCGCCGGGCACCCGCGCCACCGATGAACCCGACATGAACGTGAACGGAATACATCATGGACCGAACGCCAAGCACGAAAGACTCCGAGCAACTGGCCGCATCATAGTAAGCATGCTTACTATGGAAGCACGCTGTTTCGAGGCTGACACCACCTCGAAGGGTCCTTTCCGTATCAACGATAGGAAGCACATCATGGCAGGAAACCTCGTAGCCCGTTCCATTCACGACCTCACAGCCGCAGCATGGTTCGGCGGCTCGCTGATGGGGGCCATCGGACTTAACGGTGCCACAGCAGAAGCCAAAGACCCCACCGAGCGAACGCGACTCTCAAGCAGAGGCTGGGGCAAATGGGCTCCGATTCAGACAGCAGCTTTTGCCGGGCATTTGGCTGCAGACCTGGCCATCGCCTGGGAGAACAAGGGGCGGATTGCCAAGCAGGACAGCGTCGCCGCAAACACTATCTACAAGACAGTGGTGACCTTGGCCGGAGCAGCCGTGACCTTGTATGCAGGCGTGGTGGGCAAGAAGGTGGATGAGCTCTCGGGCGAGGGCGCCGAGGGTGCCACGGAACCGCGCGCTGGCGCCTCGGATGAGTTGAAGGCCGCCCAAACACAGCTGAAAGCACTTCAATGGGCCATTCCGGCGTTCGCAGCCTGGGTGATCATTCTCGGTGCCAAGCACGGTGAGATGCAGCGACCCAAGAACATCCTGAAAGGGCTGCGCTAGCCAACAAACCCCTCGCCGACATGGCAGTTAATGACAGTCCCAGCGCGCCGGATTGTCATTAACTGCCATCTCGGCGGAGCTATTCGGCTGCTGGCACACCCTTTACGGCGCGGACCAGGTGTTCCGGCCAAGGCTGCGCTGCGGCGGCGCCATTGGGGACGTGCACCGTGGTGACCGTCCCGAGCGCGCTGATCTTCACCGTGGCGGTGATGCGCTGGCCAAACCACAACTTGGCCTTGTAATTGATCACTTGCTGTACGCGGGGAGCACTGGGGAAATAGTCCGGCAGTTCCAACGTCCGGAAGAGCTCGGCCTCGGCGGCTTCAACCCAGCGCAGGATAGCTGAGTTGTGTTGGTGTCCGGAGGCGTCGGTGTCCACCCACTCCACCGTTCGCTCGACGCACGCCTCCGGAAACCTGTCCACGATTGCTCCTAGCGGGCGCTGACGGCGGCGTCGGGATGAACGTCGACGGCGGCAATCGGCACCTCGGGCTGTGGCTTCGGAATCATCGCCACGGCACCTGCTGCAAGTACGGCAATGCCGGCGAAGATAGCGAAGTTGGCCTCAAACGGCAGCTTCGAGCCGGCAATCCAGCCACCGATCAACGGCCCGGAGATGGCACCCAAGCGGGCAAAGCTCAAGGCCCAACCCGTTGCGGTACCGCGCACCTTCGCCGGGTAGTAGTCGGCGATGTAACCGGTCAGGACCAGCGACGTGGAGATGGAACCAACACCCGCGAAGGCAACGAACAGCAAGTTGACCACCATGGTGTTGGGGAAGACCAGCAGCATGATGCCCAGCCCGCCCAGGATGTAGAACACCACCAGGATGAGCTTTTTGCCGTACTTGTCCGCAGCTCGGCCTAGGAGCAGGCCGCCAATGGCGGAGGCGAGGCTGAAGACCAGGAGGAACGTCAGGGACGAGCCGAGGTCGTAACCGGCCTTCTTCATGATGCTTGGCAGCCAAGTGTTCAGCCCGTAAACGAGGACCAGGCCACAGAACAGCGAGATCCAGAAGAACACCGTTGAACGCAGGTACTTCCGCGAGAACATGGTGGTGATGGTCTTCCACCACGGATCGGCCTGCACGCCTTGGGCCACAGGAGCTGCAGGAGCCATGGCAACAACCGGCGTGTAGTTGGCAATGCTCAACTTGGCGGCCAAGGCCTTCGCTTCGGACTTCCGGCCCTTGGATTCCAGGAATTCCAAGGACTCCGGGAGGAACTTCCAGATAATCGGAATCAGCACCACCGGTGCTGCGCCGATGGCAACAACCGCACGCCAGCCTCCCATGGGCAGGACGAACAGAGCGGCGAGAGCGGCGGCGACGATGCCCAGCGAGTAGCCGGAATACATGAGGCCGTAGTTGTAGGAGCGCTTGTTCGGCGCAGAGTATTCAATGGTCAGGGCTGCTGCCACCGGAATGACACCGCCCATGCCCAAACCACCGATGAGCCGGAAGAGTCCGAAGAGCTCCGGTGTCGGAGCCCACGCGGCGCCGGCCTGGGTAAGCGTGAAGATCGCCATGGAGGCCAGGAGCATCTTCTTGCGTCCCACGAGGTCACTGAGCGTCCCAATGAACAGGGCGCCGATAAGCATGCCAATCAGGGCATATGAGCCGAGGCCGCCCAGAGCCAGCGGGCTGAGGTTCCATTCCTTGTACTCGGCGAGAGCGGGAAGGATGGCTCCAAGAACGCCGACGTCATACCCTTCGGCGAGGATCGCGAGCCAGCAGCAGAACAACACCAGTCCGGTGGTCTTCTTGGGCACGTTCCAGTTATTGACCGGTGCGGTGGCCATGGCTACTTCACCAAAACCGATGCAGCGGCGGACTCGGGGGTCCAGCGAAGGTGGGTGTTGGCCTCTTCGATGTCCGCTTCCTTCAGCAAGGACAGGCGGGGGCGAACGGCGTCAGTGCGCGAGCTCGGCGGTTTGCGGCGTCCCGCGCGGAACTGCGGAATCCACTGGGCGCCAGGGCCTTGGTACTCCTGTTCAGCAGCAGCGTGCAGGGTCCACTGGGGATCGTAGAGGTGGGTGCGGCCCAAGGCGATGAGGTCCGCACGGCCCGCGAGGAGGATGGAGTTCACGTCGTCGTAGCTGGAGATAGCGCCGACGGCGATCACAGCCACGCCTGCCGGAGCGGCGACTTCCTGACGGATGCGGTCGGCGAACGGCGTCTGGTAGCTGCGTCCGAAGGCCGGCTTCTCTTCCTTGGCGACCTGGCCCGTGGAAACATCCAAGCCGGCGGCGCCGTGCTCAACGAACGCCTTGGCAATGGACACGGAATCGTCGGAGGTGTTGCCACCCTCGATCCAGTCGGTAGCGGAGATGCGCACCGTGACGGGCTTGCCGGCAGGCCAAGCCGCGCGAACGGCGTCGAACACTTCCAACGGGAACCGCAGCCGGTTCTCCAAGCTGCCACCGTATTCGTCGGTCCGCTTGTTGGACACCGGCGAAAGGAAGGAAGACAGCAGGTAGCCGTGGGCGGCGTGGATTTCCAGGAGGTCGAAACCGGCCTCATCGGCACGGACCGTCGAGGCGACGAACTCTGCCTTGATGGCGTCCATGCCGGCGCGGTCCAGCTCCGCCGGGGTTTGGTTATCAGGACCGTAAGGCAATGCGGAAGGGCCAACAGTGTCCCAGTTCCCGGACTCGAGCGGCTGGTCAATGCCCTCCCACATGAGCTTGGTGGAACCCTTGCGACCCGAGTGTCCAAGCTGGGCGCCGATCTTGGCAGTGGAACGGCTGTGAACGAAGTCCACAATCTCCTTCCAGCTATCGCGCTGGCCGTCCGTGTAGAGGCCGCTGCAGCCGGGGGTGATGCGGCCGGTTTCGGACACGCAGACCATCTCCGTCATGACCAGGCCGGCACCACCCAGGGCTTTGGACCCGAGGTGGACCTTGTGAAAGTCGCCCGGGATGCCGTCAACAGCTGAGTACATGTCCATGGGGGAAACCACGATGCGGTTCTTGAGTTCCAGTTCCCCGATGCGGAACGGCTGGAACATGGCTGGCGCAACCTCGGCGAGGCCCTGGGACTCCGCGAAATCACGGTCCACCGCGTTGGCGAACTCCGGGTCGCGGAGACGCAGGTTTTCCTGGGTGATGCGTCGGCTGCGGGTGAGCAGATTGAACGCGAACTGGGTGGGGTCCTGGTCCTTGTACTGGCCGATGCGCTCAAACCACTCAAGGGATGCCTGGGCTGCACGCTGCGTGGAAGCGACGACGGGCCTGCGCTCAGCCTCATATGCCGCCAGCGCAGACTCAACATCTGCGTGCTCGTGGAGGCAAGCAGCCAGCGCCAGCGAGTCTTCCATGGCCAGCTTGGTGCCCGAGCCGATGGAGAAGTGTGCCGTGTGGGCAGCGTCGCCCAGGAGCACTACGTTGTTGTGGCGCCAGCTCTCATTGCGGACCGTAGTGAAGTTGATCCACTTGGAGTTGTTGGTGAGGACCTCGTAGCCGTTGAGTTCCTCGGCGAAGATCTCGCGGATCTTGGCGATGGCCTTCTCATCCGAGACGCCGGGAGGGAAGACCTCGTTGGCGGTCTCGTCGAAGCCGGCCGCGTGCCATACGTCCTGGTGCATTTCCACGATGAACGTGGAGCCCTCATCCGAGTACGGGTAACCGTGGATCTGCATGACGCCCCACTCGGTTTCCTTCACGAAGAACTTGAAGGCCTCGAACACCTGATCCGTACCCAGCCACATGAACTTGTTGGTCCGCATGTCCAGCTTCGGCCGGAAGGAATCAGCGCACTTGGCACGGATCTGCGAGTTGATGCCGTCCGCGGCAAGAACCAGATCGTAGTTGGCTTCAAGTTCCTCAACAGCCGGGGCCAAAGTGCTGAACCGTACGTCGACGTTCAATCCGATGCAGCGGCGCTGCAGCAGCTCCAGCAATTCCTTGCGGCTCATCGCAGCGAAGCCCTGGCCGCCCACCGTAATCATCTCCTCGCGGAAATGGATGTCGATGTCGGACCAGCGGGCGAAGCGGCGGCTCATGTACTCGGCCACCACAGGATCGGCGTTGCCGATGCCACCCAGGGTCTCATCGGAAAACACGACGCCGAAGCCAAAGGTGTCGCTGGCAGCGTTGCGTTCCCAGAGGGTGATGTCGTGCGACGGGTCCAGCTGCTTCATCAGTGCTGCGAAGTACAGGCCACCGGGGCCGCCTCCAACGATTGCGATTTTCATGGGTGTTTCTCCTTCTCAGGCCTGGCTCTGGCCGGCAGGGGTAAGTTGTTCGGTGTTCGCTTTGCTTTGAGCGGCGTCCTTCAGAAGGCTGTCGCGGAGCTTGAAGTGCTGGAGTTTGCCGCTGGGGTTGCGGGGCAGTTCAGTGACGAAGCGGACGTCGCGGGGGTATTTGTACGGGGCGATGGCCTGCTTCACGAAGTCCTGGATTTCCTTGCGCTTTGCGGCGTCGCCGGTGACGCCTTCGCGCAGCACGATGAAAGCGCACACGATGCTGCCACGCTCTTCGTCCGGAATTCCGATGACCGCGTTTTCCACCACGTCGGGGTGCTGGTCGATGGCCGTTTCTACCTCGGGTGCGCCGATGTTGTAACCGGATGAGACGATCATGTTGTCCGAGCGGGCCTGGTAGGTGAAGTACCCGTCGGCGTCCATGGCGAACGTGTCGCCGGTGACGTTCCAGCCCCGGACCACATAGTTCGCCTGCCGCGGATCGTCCAGGTAGCGGCACCCGGTGGGGCCAACGACGGCCAGGCGACCGATGTTGCCCGGGCCGAGTTCGTTGCCGTCCTCGTCCAGGATGGTGGCCCTGAACCCCGGAACGGCCCGGCCCGTGGTTCCCGGGCGGATGTCGTCTCCCGCGGCAGAGATGAAGACGTGCAGCATCTCCGTGGCGCCGATCCCGTTGACCAACCGCAGACCTGTTGCCTGGTGAACGGCTTCCCAGGTTTCCTTGGAAAGGTGCTCTCCAGCAGAGACGGCAACGCGGAGGCCGCGAAGGAGGTCGCCGCGCTTCTCCTTCAGGATCGCGCGGTAGGCCGTGGGGGCGGTGAAGAGGATAGTAGCCCCGGCCTTTGATGCATGCTCGGCCAACTCCACCGGGCCCGCCTTTTCGGTCAGGAGGGAGGATGCGCCGAAACGGAGCGGAAAGACCACCAAACCACCCAGACCAAATGTGAACGCCAGCGGCGGCGAACCAGCGAAGACGTCATCGGCGGTGGGCTCAAGGATGTACCGGGCGAAGGTGTCCGCATTGGCAAGGATGTCCCGGTGGAAATGCATGGTCACCTTCGGCACACCGGTGGTGCCCGACGTCGGACCCAGCAGGGCAACGTCGTCAGCGGCAGTGTCCACAGCAGTGAACTTGCCGCTCTTGTGCTCGCAGCGGGAGGTGAGATCGCCGTCGTCGTCGAGTCCGTTGCCGGCTCCGTACGTGAGGACGGTGACGTCATCCCCGGCGGCGACCGCGAGCTCATCCACGAAGCGGTGATCGGAAATGGCCACCACCGGCTTGGTGAGTTGAATCAGCGTGGAGACTTCATTGGAGCGCAGCATGGGCATGGTGGTGACCACCACGGCGCCGGCCTTCAGTACACCGAGCCAGGCAGCGACTATCCAGGGGTTGTTGGGCCCGCGCAGCAACACGCGGTTGCCTGGAACAACGCCGAGGTCTTCTGTGAGGACCTGGGCCACTTGGTTGGAGCGCTGCTGGAGCTGACCGTAGGTCCAGACAACGCCGTCCGGGGTCCGCAGGGCCGGGCTGTCCGCGCGGTACTGCTCGACGCCGTCGTCGATCAGTACCGCAGCAGCATTGAGCCGTTCCGGGTAGTGGAGTTCGGGAAGGGTGAATTCAAGCGCAGGCCAGGTATCGGCAGGCGGCAGGTGGTCGCGGGTGAACGTGTCCACGTGGGCCGATGGCGTCATGCTCATGGCCGTTCCTTTCAGTGGTGCGTCGTTGAAGCGGATGGGGTTGGGGGTTCGAAACTGTTTAGGAGCCGGCCCGGATCATGCCCTCTTGGGCCACCGTGGCAAGCAGTCTTCCTTGCCGATCGAAGAAGCGGCCCATGGCGAGGCCCCTGTTGCTTTGACCGGAGATGGCGTCCTGGGCGTAGAGCACCCAGTCGTCCGCGCGACCGTCGCGGTGGAACCACATCGAGTGATCCAGGCTGGCGGTGGCGAGTCCCGGGCTGGACCAGTTGAGTCCGTTCACCCGGAGCAGCGGCTCCAAAATTGTGTAATCGCAGACGTAGGCCAACGCTGCGCGGTGGAGGTCGGCGTCGTCGGGCAGGGTGTCAAAGGCCTTGACCCAAATCGCCTGCTGCGGCACCGAACCGCCTTCCAGCTCGATGTATACCGGTCCTGGAATATGACGCATATCGAAGCTGCGGCCCGTGGACCAGTAGTCCGCCGCCGGACCGTCGGTTCCGTCCAGAGCTTCTGCCGCGGTCCGTAGCGATTCAGGCTCGACGGCGGCAGGAGCCTCAGGCTGGAAGTCCGGCCCGTCCTCGGGAACCTGGAACGAGCCCATGGCCGCATAGACGGGCTTGCCGTTCTGAAAGCCCCGGACGGTGCGGGTGGAGTACCCGCGGCCGTCCCGAAGACGCTCCACTTCGTAGCGGACACTGGAACCGATATCCACCGGACGCATGAAGTAGCTGTGCATCGAGTGCAAAGTCCTGTCAGCATCAACGGACCGCATCATCGCGGCCGCAGCCTGTGCCACCATGTCTCCACCATAGGCTTTGGGCCACGGCACGTACTGGGTGGTTGCTTCGTAGGCTTCGTCGAAAACCTCGGCCGTTGCGGGCGTGAGTTCAACGGCCTTGAGGAAGGTCTCGGACGTCAGGGTTCCAGTGATCATGGCTTAGGCCCGGCGGTAGTCGGCGAGGGTTTCGTCGGCGACGTCTTCGAGGTTGACCACCAGGTTCTCCGGCGTACGGGCCGTCAGCCAGACGAGTTCCTCTGTGATGGACATGTTGGCTTCTACGTGGGGCATGAACGGCGGAACGAATACCCAGTCGCCGGCCTTCATGTCGATGAACTCTGAATAGTTCTCGCCGAAGTAGATCCGGCCATGGCCGCGGAGCACGTAGCCACCGGTCTCTGCCTCGCCGTGGTGGTGCGGGAGTGAGCGGTAGCCGGGGGTGTTGGACACCTGGCCGAACCAGATCTTGGTTGCCGGGGTGTGCTGGATGCTCACGCCGGAGACGCGGATGCAATCGCCGGACTGCGCCGTGTTGGTGTCTTCAGCACCGGCGCGGGTGACTACAGGGACAACCTTGCCGTCAGCCTGCGCGTAGATGGAGTTGTCGCCTTCGAGGCGGTAATCGGTGGTGGTCTGGCTCATTAGGTCTCTCCTTTTAGTGAGGTGTGGGGCTTTTAGGCGTTTGCCGGGACTGGTGCGTGGATCCGGAACTGGTTCTCCAGCCGGCCTATCCCGTCGATTTCGGTGGTGAGGACGTCGCCGTCCTTGAGGAAGCGCGGCGGGGTCATTCCCATCCCCACTCCCCCAGGCGTGCCCGTGAGGACGAGGTCGCCGGGGCGCAGGGTGGTGAACTGCGAGATGTAGGACAGGAGCTGTGCCGGGCCGAACACCAAGGTGCTGGTGTTTCCCTGCTGCACCAGCTCGCCGTTGACGTAGCCGCGGACATCGAAGCTTTGCCCGGCCTCGTCCGCCGTCAGCATTTCCGGACCCACCGGCGTAGTGCGGTCAAAAGCCTTGCCCTGGAACCACTGCAGCGTCCGGTTCTGCCAGTCGCGCATGGATACGTCGTTGGCAACGGTGTACCCGGCAATTGCCTCACGGGCTTGGTCTTCGTCCGCACGGAACAGTTCAGAACCCACGACGACGGCGAGCTCGGCTTCCCAGTCGACGCGGCCGCTGCCGTGGACTTCTACAGCGTCGTTTGCTCCAACCAGCGTGTCCGCGTACTTGGCGAAGAGGGTGGGGTATTCGGGAAGGTCCCGGCCCATCTCCTGAATATGGTCACCGTAGTTCAGGCCGCAGCAGATGACTTTGCCTGCACGGGGCAGGAGCGGTGCCAGGTCAGCATCGGCGGCTGGAACGACGGTCTGCTCCTTGGACTCGGCGGCCCCTTCCACAACAGCACGCCAATCCGGCTCGGCCAGGAGGGCCCCGACGTCAGTGGCGGGCAACGCAAGGTAGGAGCCGGCACCCGTGGCGAGTGCCGCCGTCGTACCTCCGTTGGCCGTGCGCAAGGTGGCTAGTTTCATTGCGGATTCCCTTCGAGATTTTGTGATGTGTCGACTTTTTTACGATCGTCACATATGCTCAACGTAGCATGGCGGAAATGATCTGCACAGAGGCTTTCCGAAAGTTTTTGCAGTTGCCACAACGAGGAGGAACAGCATGAGCCACACGACGATCAACCCGGAATCGCTGCCCAAGCCATCGGGTTTCGCGCACGGCATCCTTGCCGGCAACACCGTTTTCCTGGGCGGGCAGACGGCCTTGGACAAGAACATGAACATCGTTCCCGGCGGAATCGTGGAGCAGTTCACGCAGGCGTTCTCCAATGTGATCACCACGCTGCGCGAAGCCGGCGGACAGCCCGAGGACCTCGTCAACGTGACCATCTACCTCACGGACGTGGACGACTACATGGCCAACGGCCGCGAAATCGGACGGATCTGGCGGGAAATGGCGGGATCGCAGTACCCCGCAATGGCCGGCATCGGCGTCACGCGCCTCTGGCAGAAAGAGGCCCTGATCGAAATCCAGGGCATCGCGGTGATTCCGGAACGCTAAACCTCTGGCCCTTGCAGGTGCGCGTAGTGAAGCATGTCCCTATGGGAACCGTCACCGAATATCTTGAGGGCGTCAGCGAGGCCAACCGCTCGATTCTGGAGCGGATCGTGGGGATCGCCCGCGAGTTGGCCCCCGACGCCGAGGAAGGCATCAGCTACGGAATGCCGGCACTGCTGGTTGATGGCAAGGGCTTCCTGAGTGTGCAGGAAACCAAAAAGCACCTGGCCCTGTATCCGTTCAGTGGTCAGATCCTGCCGAAATGTCGGAGGAGCTTGGGGGTTATTCGTGGTCGCCGGGAACGCTGCGGTTTACTGCGGACAACCCCGTACCGGACTCCATGGTGCGTCGGATCCTGGAGACCCGGTTGGCTGCGATCCGGAAGTATTCCGCCTGACCCAACTGAGTCGCAGTTAAGCGCGTTTTGAGCCCTCAAAACGCGCTCTACTGCGACCTAATACGAAAGTAGTGGTGACTCAGGCTGCGGTGGTTGGGCTGATGGTGACGTTGTAGCCGAGGTTGTTGAGTTGTTTGATGGCGTTGTTTTTCGCGCGGGATGGGTTGATGCGGGTGAAGTGGTCTGCGCCCGGGTCGGTGTAGCACTCGCCGTTGGCGAGCATGTGCCATGCCGCTGTCAGGATGGAATGCTCGATCGCTACGACCGCTCTCATGGGTCCGCGGCGGGCTGCTATGCGGTGGTATCTGGCTGCGAGGTACGTGCCTTGCGTTCGTGTCGCTGATAGGGCTGAGGTGCCGAGAGCGGCTTTGAGGTATTTGTTGCCGGGCATGATGTGGCTGGACTTGATCCTCCCGGCGGATTCGTTGGCGCTGGGACAGACGCCGGCCCAGGACGCGAGCCGGGCCGGCGTTTCGAAGACGCGCATGTCTGCACCGGTTTCGGCGATGATCACTTCGGCAACTTTGAGGGATACTCCGGGGATGGTGGCCAGGGCCTGCCTGGCTTCACGAAAGGGTTCCATAGCCTCCTCGATCCGCCCGGTGAGCGCCTCAATGGTTCGGGTCTGGGCATCGATCTGGTCCAGATGCAGCCTTGCCATGAATGCGTGGTGAGGCTTGAACCTGCCGGTAAGGGCATCAACAAGGGCAGGGACTTTGGAGCGCAAGGTTCCTCGAGCCATTCCTGCCAATACCTGAGGATCACGTTCTCCGCTGATCAAGGCCTCAAGCATCTCTCTGGACGAGACCCCCATCAGGTCCGAGACCTCCGAGGAAAGCTTGATTCCCGAGCTCTCCAGAAATTTCTCCAGCCGCTGGATCTCTCGGGTCCTGTCCCTGCCGGCGATAGCACGGGCGCGGGTCAGGTCCCGGAGTTCACGGATTGGCTCGGGTGGAACAAAGGAACCCTTGAGCAACCCGTAAGCGGCCAACTGCGCCAACCACGCCGCGTCCGAAACATCGGTTTTGCGCCCGGGGATATTCCGTGCAGCCTTGGCATTGACCAGCATCACCGGCAACGTCTCTTCAAACAGATAGAAGAAGGGCTTCCAGTAATCGCTGGTCGCTTCCATCACCACGGCAGAAACCCGTTCACGCTCCAGGAAGTCCCGCAGTTCCAAGATCGATTGTGTGGTTGCACCCCAGGTCGTAACCCGTGAGATGTAAGTCCCCGCCCGCGTCCCCGGAACCCGGACACAGACCTTCGCGTCCCGCTTGGAAATATCCAACCCCGCGGCCCGCTCGTGCACGATATCCATTGCACCCTCCTACCCCTGTAGCTCCTTAGTTAGGTGTCTGCCACGGGGAGGACAGGGAAACTATTCAGGAATCTAACACTCGTGCTCAAAGCAACAATCCACGGTGCCCGTGGAGTCCTCCGGGTCACGCTACTTGACGGGCACAAAGGCACCAAGGTCACAGCGACCTCAACCACAGCAGACAATCCCATGATCCACCGCCCCGCCCGGTAACAACAGACCCGTGTTACACCCCGCACACACTTTCTAACACCACGGTGCGGCAGCGCCGCCTGACCGCTACTTGGGTGGGTCAGTGCTTCGCGGAAACGTCCTGCGAAATGGCGTTTGCCGTCGCGACTACTTCCTGGCGGACGGCGTCGAGGTACTTCCCGGGGTCCGGCTGGGCGGCAACAGCTTGGGCCTGAAGCGACACGTTGATGGCCGCGACGTTGTCGCCGTTGTTGTGGTTCCACACCGGCGCAGCGATGGACATCAGGCCGATTTCCAGCTCCTGGTCAAGCAAGCACCAGCCCTGCGCACGGACATGCTCGACGGCGGCCCTCAAGTCGGGCACGCTGGCGACGGTTCGCGGGGTGAGCGGGGTGAGTTCCGCCGTCGTAAGGTAAGCCTCCAGCTTGGCTTGCGGCAATCCGGCAAGCAGAACGCGCCCCATTGACGTGGCGTAGGCCGGGAACCGCGTACCGACGGTGATCCCGACGTTCATGATCCTGCGCGTCGCGACGCGGGCAACGTAGAAGATATCCGGACCGTCCAGGACGGCGGCGGACGTCGACTCTCCCAGCTTCAGGCTCAGCTGTTCCAAGTGCGGCTGGGCCAATTGGGGCAAGGACAGCGCCGAAAGATACGAGTAACCGAGTTGCAACACCTTGGCCGTGAGGGCGAAGGTCTTGCCGTCGGTGCGGACGTAGCCAAGCTCAACCAGCGTGTGCAGGAACCTCCGGGCGGTGGCGCGCGTCAGGTCCGTGCGGGCTGCCACTTCGCTGAGGGTCATCACCGGGTTATTTGCGTCGAACGCCCGGATCACGGCCAGACCCCGTGCCAACGACTGAACATACTGGTCGCTGGCCTGCGGGGTTACTGCGGAATCGCTCATGGTTACCAATCCTAGGGTGCGTTGCGGGGCCTACTCTGCGCGCTATTCCATGACAGGGCCCACGCCGCCCGGGTTCCCTGACCGAGCTTGCGAGGTTAGGGAGGCGGTGGGGATGCAGAGCGGGCCTCGCAACGGGGATGGCGCAACTTGCGGGGCCTGCTCTGCGGGCTCTCCCCAGGAAATACCCCGCAGAGCGGGCCTCACAACGGGGAGCTCGCACTTGCGGGGCCTACTCTGCCTTCTTCAGGGGCAGCGGAACGAGCTCCTGGATTTCTTCGAAGGTGCAGCCGAACGTCTCACGTACGGTGACGCCGTCGGGACCTGTCAGGAACACTGCTTTGTCCGTGTACACGCGTGTCACGCAGCCGACGCCTGTCAGCGGGTACGTGCACTGTTCCACAAGCTTGGATACGCCCTCGCGCGTCAGCAGCGTCATCATCACGAAGACGTCCTTGGCGCCCGTCGCCAGGTCCATCGCGCCACCCACGGCGGGGATGGCGTCCGGGGCGCCGGTGTGCCAGTTGGCGAGGTCGCCCGTGGCGGATACCTGGAATGCACCGAGGACGCAGATATCCAGGTGCCCGCCGCGCATGATCGCGAACGAATCAGCATGGTGGAAGTACGAGGCCCCGGGCAATTCGGTGACGGGGATCTTGCCAGCATTGATCAAGTCACCATCAACGTCATCCCCAAGAGCGGCCGGGCCCATGCCGAGCATCCCGTTCTCCGTGTGGAGCGTGATGTTCTGTTCCTCGGTGAGGTAATTGGACACAAGAGTGGGCTGGCCGATGCCCAGGTTCACGAACGAGCCGGGAACGATGTCGCGGGCCACCAACTGGGCAAGCTCATCGCGGCCCAGTGGCTTTTCGGAGGTCTGGATGCTGATTTGGGTGCTCATGATCAGGCCACCTGTTCTGCGCTGGAACCGCCGACGCGGACCACACTGTTGACGTAGATCCCCGGGGTCACCACGTTCTCCGGATCCAGGGAACCGGTGGGCACGATCTCCGAGACCTGGACGATGGTGTGCTTGGCAGCGGCTGCCATGATGGGGCCGAAGTTGCGGGCAGTTTTGCGGTACACGAGGTTGCCCTTGCCGTCGGCTTTGAGTGCCTTGATCAGCGCGACGTCGGCGTGAATCGGGGTTTCGAAGACCTGCCATTTCCCGTCCAGCAAGCGGGTCTCCTTGCCCTCGGCCAACGTGGTGCCGTAGCCGGTCGGCGTGAAGAATCCGCCAATTCCAGCGCCAGCGGCACGGATGCGCTCGGCCAGGTTGCCCTGCGGGACCAGTTCCAGCTCGATCTCGCCGGCGTGGAACTTGGCGTCGAAGTGCCAGGAATCGGACTGCCGCGGGAAGGAACAGATCATCTTGCGGACCCGGCCTTCCTTGATCAGCAACGCCAGGCCCTGGTCGCCCTGGCCGGCGTTGTTGTTCACCACGGTCAGATCCTTCGCACCGCAATCCATCAGCGCGTCGATCAGTTCGAACGGCTGCCCGGCATTGCCGAACCCACCGATCATCACCGTGGAACCGTCCTTGATGCCGGCGACAGCCTCGCCAACGGTGTCAATGAAATTCAACATGATCCCTAGGCTCCTTCCGAAACACCGGCAGTGACGTTTTCGAGCACCACGGCCAGGCCTTGGCCCACGCCGATGCAGATGGCCGCAACACCCCACCGCTTACCGGAAGCCTGCAAGGAACGGGCGAGCGTCCCGAGGATGCGCGTACCGGAAGCACCGAGCGGGTGGCCCATGGCGATCGCCCCGCCGTGCTGGTTCACGATTGAGGGGTCGATCCCCCACGCGTCAACGCACGCCAGCGATTGCGCGGCGAACGCTTCGTTAAGTTCGACGGCGCCCACCTGGTCCCAGCCGATGCCCGCCTTCGCGAGGGCCTTGTTCGCGGCCTCCACGGGTGCGAAGCCGAAGAACTGGGGGTCGTTGCCGTGCGCGCCGCGGCCGGCGATACGGGCCAGCGGTTCGATACCAAGGATCGACGCAGCGGCTTCCGAACCGATCCACGCAGCCGAAGCGCCATCAGACAGGGGTGAGGCATTCCCTGCGGTGACCGTGCCGCCGTCGGACCCCGAACCCTCGGGACGGAACACCGTCTTCAACCCGGCCAGCTTCTCCGCGGAAGAGCCGGCACGGATGCCTTCGTCACGGACCAGGTCAGTGCCCGGAACCGCTGTAACCAAAGAATCGTAGAAGCCTTCGTTCCACGCAGCGTCAGCCAGGTTGTGCGAATCTGCCGCGAAAGCATCCTGCCGCTCACGGGTGATCCCGTACTTCTCGCGGAGGCGTTCGGTGGCTTCACCCAGGGAGATGGTCCAGTCCTTGTTCATGGCCGGGTTCACCAAACGCCAACCCAACGTGGTGGACGCCAGGGTCATATCCCCGGCCGGGTAGGGTTTGGAGGTCTTCGGCAGCACCCACGGCGCACGCGACATGGATTCCGCGCCGCCCACCAGCATGAGTTCGGCGTCGCCGGCGTTGATCTGCCGCGAAGCGATGATCGCCGCGTCCAAAGACGAGCCGCAGAGACGGTTGACCGTTGTCCCCGGAATGGAGACCGGGAGGCCGGCCAGCAGGGTGGCCATGCGGGCGACATTGCGGTTTTCCTCGCCGGCACCGTTGGCGTTGCCGAACACCACTTCGTCGATCCGCTCAACATCAAGCCCCGGCGCCCGGCGAACGGACTCACGGACCACATGGGCAGCAAGGTCATCGGGACGGACAGCAGCAAGTCCGGAGCCGAACTTGCCAAAGGGCGTGCGCACGGCGTCGTACACGAAAGCCTGGTTCATGGGTTTCTCCTTCTATCTGCCCAACTGAGTCGCAATAGTGCGCATTTTGAGGGGTCTAAACGCGCTTAACTGCGACTCAGTTGGGTTCGTTGGCGTCGATTTCCGCGAATACTTTTTGGGCCGTCTTGAAAGCCGAGTTGGCCGACGGCACACTGCAATAGATGGCGGTCTGCAGCAGGATTTCCTTGATTTCGTCCCTGCTCAGGCCGTTGTTGAGGGCCGCCCGGACGTGCATGGCGAGCTCCTCCCAGTGACCGTGCGCCACCAGCGCCGTGAGGGTGACAGCGGAGCGCATTTGCCGGCTCAGACCGGGCCGCGTCCAAATCCCACCCCAGGCGATCCTGGTGATCATGTCCTGGTAGTCCTCGGTAAAGGAATCCTTGTTGGCGTTTGCGCGGTCCACGTGCGCGTCGCCGAGCACTTCGCGCCGGACCGCCATGCCGGCGTCGTAAATCTCCTGCGCGGTGGCGTCCGGCTGAACAGCACCATTCCGTCCGGCAGACAAAGAGGTCATCGTCCGTTCTCCTTCATGAAGGCGCGCATCAGCCCGGCCACTACGGCAGGCGCTTCTGCGGGCGCGAGGTGCCCGACGCCGTCGAGCGCTTCCACCACTGCGAAACCGCCACCAGCGTTGATTCCGGCGGCCGTCTCTTCAGCCATCGACGGCGCCGCTACGGAATCCTCGACGCCGGCGATCACCTGGGTGGGGACGGTGATGCTGCCGAGCTGCTCGCGGACGTCGAACGCGGCGAGGGCTTCGCAGCAGAACGAGTAGCCAAAGCGGTCGGCGTCGCGGAGGGCGTGCAGCAGGCGGCTGCTGATCTCCGGCTGGCGGTCCATGAAGCCCGGGCCGAACCAACGTTCAGCGGAACCTTGGATCATGACGGGCGTGCCGAGTTTGCGAACGGTTTCAGCGCGCTCCAGCCAACCCTCTGGTGTGCCAAGTTTGGCGCCGCTGCACTGGACGGACAGGCTGCGGAGCCGGTCTCCGTGCTTGATGCCGAGCTGCAGGCCGGTGGCCCCGCCCAGCGAAACACCGGCGTAGTGGAAGATCGCGCCCGGACTCACTGAATCGACAAGATCGACGACGGCGTCAGCCAGTTCCGCGACATCGAAACCTTCAGTGACCGTCGGCGAGATGCCGTGACCGGGGAGGTCCCAGCCGATGACGTCGTAATCGGCGCCCAGGAGTGCGGCGGTTTCGGTCCAGAGAATGGTGGACGTGCCCAGCGACGGACCCACCACCAGGAGCGGTCTGGCCCCCGGTTCGCGCTGCGGGGACAGCAACACGGCCTTGACAGTGGGCTTAGCCACGAGTGGCTCCCTTCGATGAGAATCCGGGGTGGGCGGCGAGGATGCGGCGGCTGATCTCCTGCGCTTCACCGAGGTAGCTTGCGGGGTCCAGGCGCGCTTCGAGCTCCACATCGGACAGCTTGTCCGCAGGAACCGTTTCGCGCAGCAGCTTGGTGTAGATCCGGGACTGTTCGGCGGCGGGCGCCTTCAGGGTCTCGTCGACGACGGCCTGCAGCTTCTGTTTTCCGTCCTCGCCCAGCAGAGGAGCAACGGCGGCAGCCACACCTTCGCTGAGCAGCAGCGGACCTGAAAGTTCGAGGTTCCGGCGCATGGCATCCGGGAAGACGCGGAGGCCTTCCGTGAGTTCGCGGAGGTGTCCGGCTGCGCCCAGGGCCAACGCGAGCAGCTGACGCAAAGCAGGCCATTCGCTGTGCCAGGCGCCGTCGGGTCGCTCATCGTTGAAGGTGGCCGCAGCCAAGTGCAGTTGCGATGCGAGGCCGGGAGCCTGCAACGCCGCGCTGCGAATCAGCACCGAGAGCACTGGGTTCTGCTTCTGCGGCATGGCGGACGAAACACCACGCCCGGCCGCCAAAGGTTCGCCGAGTTCCGCAACTTCAGGCCGGCTCAGGAAGAGCAGGTCCGCCGCGATCTTGCCGAAGGAATCGATGAGTGCAGCGAGGCCGTCCCCCAGCGCCGTAATGGCCAACCGGTTGGTGTGCCATGGAGCGGGAGCCGGTGCGAGGCCAAGTGCGGCAGCCCACGAATCCGCCAGCGTGAAAGGGGTTGAACCAGTGCCGGCAGTCAGCTTGGTCGCGGAGGCCAACGTCCCGCCAGCTCCACCGAACTGCACTGGCAACTCCAAGGACTCCAACCGCGCAGCCGCAGCCGCGACGCCCTGGAACCACTGGGCAGCTTTGAGCCCGAACGTGTACGGAAGCGCATGCTGCGTCAGGCTCCTGCCCACGCACAGCGTGTCCGCGTGCTGCACCGCCAAGGTGGCGAGCGCCGTCGTCGTGTCTTTTACGTCAGCCAGCAACGCAGAAACGGTGCGGCTGGCGAGCAGCATCAGGGCGGTGTCGAGGACGTCTTGGCTGGTCAGCGAGGTGTGGACGGCTCTACCGGCGCCGATGCCGGAGGTGTCCAAGGACTTGACCCGGGCGCGCAGCTCGCCGAGCAGCGGAATCACCGGGTTGCCGCCACCTTGGGCGCGTTCAGCGATTTCGGCTGCGTCATATGAGCCGGCGTCGGCGGCTTCGGCCACCACAGCGGCGGAGCCGGCAGGGACCAGCCCCGCTTCCTCGAGGACGCCAGCCCAGGAGGCTTCGACGTCTAGGACTGCCGCGATGACGGCACGGTCGCCGGTCAGCGCCGCCACAGTGGACGACGCCGAAACGGGGCTAAGGAGGCCGAAGTCGCCGTCGGTCATGGCTGGTTTTCCGTTACCAAGTCGAGCGAGCCGTCCTGCTGGAAGTCCAGGAAGACGGTCTCCTCCCCGCCCTGCAGGCGGATGTCCCAGGTGAGGCCTCCGTCGGGGTCGCGGCGGGCGATCAGCGTCTTGCGGCGCTCGGGGTCGAGGGAGCTCAGCAAAGGATCGTTGGCCAGTGCTTCCTCGTTCTCCGGCAGGTACACGCGGGTGAAGAGGCGGTTCATGAGGCCACGGGCGAAGACTGCCACGGAGATGAACGCCGCCGCTCCCGGCGCCGTGGGGCCGGGATTGACAGTCGTGAAGGTGTACACACCGGAGTTGCCCACGGAGCCACGGCCCCAGCCGGTGAACGTGTACCCGTCGCGGACCAGGGAGCCGGTGCGCTGGACGATGTTGCCCTCCGAGTCGGGCTGCCAGATCTCGAGGATGGCGTCCGGAATGGTGTTCCCGGCGCCGTCGTACACCGTGCCTTGCAGGCGGATGCTGCCGGGGCTGCCCGGAGCCAGGAGTTCATTGTCCTTATTAAAGGGAAGGGCGTAGCCGTAAAACGGGCCTACGGTCTGGCCTGGTGTGGGTGTCAGCTTGCTCATGTGCTTACTCCTCGTCCCCGGCGTCGCCGTATGCTTCGTTTTCCGTCCAGGTCCGCTTGGAGCCGGTCAGGATGATGTCCCACTTGTAGCCGAGGGCCCACTCGGGGCTGGTGAGCTCGTGGTCGTACTCCGCCACGAGCCGGTCGCGGGCGTCCTGGTCCACGATCGACTGGTAGATGGGATCCAGCGGGAACAGCTGGTCACCCGGGAAGTACATCTGCGTGACGATGCGCTGCGTGAACTCCGAGCCGAACATGGAGAAGTGGATGTGGGCCGGACGCCAGGCGTTCAGGTGGTTCTTCCACGGGTAAGCGCCGGGCTTGATGGTGGTGAAGCTGTACGAACCGTCCGCGCCCGTGATGCAGCGGCCGACGCCCGTGAAGTTCGGGTCCAGCGGTGCGGGGTGCTGATCGCGCTTGTGGATGTAGCGGCCGGCGGCGTTGGCCTGCCAGATTTCCACGAGTTGACCGGCAACAGGGCGGCCGTCGCCATCCAGGACACGGCCAGCGACGATGATGCGCTCACCCTGTGGCTCGCCGTTGTGCTGGATGGTCAGATCCGACTCAAGCGCGTGCACGTCCTGGTGACCGAACGCGGGCGAGTAGAGCTCGATGGTTTCCGGGTCCGCGTGGTGCAGGCTCTTGGTGGGGTGGCGCAGGATGCTGCTGCGGTATGGCGCGTAGTCCAGGCGCGGCATGGTTTCCGGACCCCGGCCGTTCTTCAAGGCCTCCGCGTAACGGTCGCTGATGCCCTTCATCTCACCACTGAGATCCGCTTGGGTTTCCACCTTCTTGGGAGAACCATGTGCGGCCTGCGGCTCTGCCGGAGGCACGAGCTCCTCGGATTCGAGCGCCTGTGCGGTCTGTTCTTGCGGCACGGCGGGCTCCTTTCGATTGACGGGTTCTTGGCGGTTTACGGGCAGCGGGCCTAGCTGCTGTGAGATAGGGCCCTGTGGAGCGAGTCGTATTGGACGGCGTGGCGCACCGGGGCGTTGGGCGCCCCGTAGCCGTCATAGTTGCCTCGGCGCTCCACCATTTCGAAGAACACACTGCCCACGGTGGCGGTGTAGAAATGGAGGAATTCGCCGTTGGCGTCCCTGTCATACAGGAGGTTGAGCTCCTTGAGGGTGGCCAGGAGTCCCGGTTCAAGATCGAACCGGGCGTCCAGATCCTCGTAGTAGTTGGCAGGAATCTGCAGGAACTCGAGGCCGCGATCGCGGGCGGACCGGGCAGTCGCCACGAGGTCGTCCACGGCGAAGGCGATGTGTTCCTGGTAGGTTTTGCGGGCGCTTTGCGCTTGCTGCACCGGAGCCAGGTTGAGCACCAGCCTGACTGCGCCATCCGTGGTCTCCATGACCTGCGAGCGCACCAGGCCGCTGGGGCTGGGGACTTCGGCGAACGGCTGCGGTTCCAGGGCCAAGGCGCTGGTGTAGAAGAGGACAGCTTCGTCGAAGTGCTGCCATGGCTGGGCCAGGTTCACGTGGTCGATCACTGCGTTCTGCTGTGCTCCGGAGCGCTCCCGGCCTTCGCCGAACTCGTGGGTCCACGCCGCGGTGCCGTCCGGGCTGCCTTGGCAGAGAAAGACCTCTGTGGAGTCCGGGGCGGAGATGCCTTGGAAGACTTCCTCGTCGGCCTGGACTTTGCGGGCCACTGCCGGCGCCTTGAGTTGCTGGGCGCGAGCGGAGGCAATTACTGGAGAGTCGACGTCGAACCCCAAAGCGGCGATAGCCGGTTCCGAGTGCGAGGCCGCTTGCTCGTTGATGATCACGCGGGCCTGGCCCATGGTCCAGAGCTGGACGTCCTTGGTGCGGTGGCGGCCTTCGAACTCGAAGCCGAGCTGGCCCAGGAGCTTCTCCAGCTGCGCGGTGTCGTCGGCTTTGACCTCGGCGAAGTTGAAGCCCGCGGGCTCGTTTACCTTGGGCAGCGTGGCCAGTTCCATGGGATAACGACGGCGGGACGCGCTGGCGTTGCCGGCCGCAGTTTCGGTGGAGGTGCTTGCGAGCCATTTGGCGCTCTGCTCCTCCAGCCAGATCAGGGAGCGCATGGCATCCACTGCGGTGCGCTCGGTGTCCGACTGGCGGAAGACGTCGTTGAATACCTCAAGGGAAACCGGCCCCGTGTAACCCGCACGGACAACGTGGCCCATGAATTTGGCGAGCTCGAACTGCCCTTCGCCCGGGAATACGCGGTAGTGGCGGCTCCAGGACAGCACGTCCATGGAGAGCTTGGGGGCGTCGGCAACCTGGACGAAGAAGATCTTCTCGGCGTTGGTCTGCTCGATCGGCGCGGTGTCCCAGTCGCGGGAAAGGATGTGGAACGAGTCCAGGCAGGTGCCGAGGTTGGGGTGGTCAACCATTTCAACCAGGCGGTACGCGTGCTCGTAGTCGTTGACGTATTTACCCCAAGCCAAAGCTTCGTAGGCGACCTTCACGCCGTGGTCCCCCGCCAGCTCGGCGAGTTCGGCCAGCTGGGAGGCGCGGAGATCGTCGTCGTCAATCGTGGCGGTGGCGACGTTGGAGCAGACCAGGATGGTGTCCATGCCCAAGCGGGCCATGAGCTTGAACTTCGCCTCCGCCCGCTTCAGGTTGGCTTTCAGCAGCTCCGGAGTGACGCCGTCGAAATCTCGGAAAGGCTGGTAGAGATCCAGACCCAAGCCGAGATCGGCCGCCATCTTGCGGACGTCCTCCGGGCTGAGCGGGGAGGTGACGAGGTCCTGCTCGAAGATTTCGATGCCGTCGAAGCCCGCGATGGCACAGGCCTGCATCTTCTCCTTCAGCGTGCCGGATAGGCAGACCGTGGCGATTCCGGTGCGCATCAGTGGCCCGCCTTCGCAAGCTCGGGGGCCGCAGCTTGGGCGTCCTCCACTGCGATCAGCTCCAGGAAGTGTGCCCGCATCCGTTCGCGGTCAGCTTCCCGTCCGGTGATGAGCTGGAAAGCATCGGCCGCTTGGCCGACTGCCATCCGGCCGCCGTCGAGGACGTCGCAGCCTTTGGCACGCGCTTCGCGGACCAGTTGCGTCTCGATGGGGCGGTAGACAATGTCAGCCACCCAGTGCCGCCGTTCCAGCAGCTCGATGTCCAAAGGAAGGCCTGGGTGCGCGGCCATGCCGATCGGAGTGCAGTGCACCAAGCCGTCGGCGAGGGGCATGATCTCGCTTAGCTCTGCGGGAGTGCGCGGCGTGACCGTGGCTGCGGGGAAGAGCTCGCCGAGTTCGGCGGCACGTTCCGCGGCGCGGGCCGGCTCCATGTCCACCAGGTCCAGCGTGCTAACGCCGGCTTTGAGGAGTGCGTAAGCGACGGCGGAACCGGCACCGCCTGCACCCAACTGGACCACGCGGTCCAGCTTTGCGTTCGGGAGGCCATTGCTGAGAGCGGCACCAAAACCGGAGAAGTCTGTGTTGTGGCCGATGAACCGGCCGTCCCGAATGAGGACTGTATTGACGGCACCCAGGCGACGGGCGTCGTCGGAAATCTCATCAAGGTGCTCAAGCACCAGCTGCTTGCACGGATGCGTGATGTTCAGGCCGTTAAAGCCCATGCGCTGGGCTGCTGTGAGGAGGTCCCCGACGGCGGTGGCCTGCAATGCGAGTTCCAGCAGGTCGAGGGGGCGGTACAGCAAGCGAAGGCCCTGCACATCGGCTTCGCGTTCGTGCATGGGCGGCGTGAGCGAGGGCATGACGCCTTCGCCTATGAGGCCCACCAGAACGGACTCGGCTCGGTTGCTCATCCTAAAGCTCCTTTGACTTCAGCACCGCGGGCTTTTGGCGCTTTGCGTGGCGCCGCCTGACCGGGTGCTATTTAGATTACTACAAGTGTTCATATTCCGCACGCTTGTTCTTAGCGCGAACAAGCACGTCAGGCGGTGCGTTGCGGGGCCCGCTTTGCACGCTCCGCCGCCAATTTGGCACGCAGAGTGGGCCTCACAACGAGGAGTCATCGCTGGGGCAAGCGGGCCGCGAGTTCAGCCGCAGCCTCCTGCAGGGTGGGTACGTGTGCAATGAGTTCCTCCATGGTGAGGCGGAAGACCGGCACCGCAGTGGCTAGCGACGCGAAAGCGTGGCCCTGGGAGTTGAGGACCGGCACCGCAACTGCGCGCATGCCGATCTCGTTTTCTTCGTCCATCACGGCGTAGCCTTGGCGGCGCACCTGCTCGATTTCCGCACGGAACTTGTCGCGGTCGGTAATCGAGTGCTCGGTCAACGGGTCCAGGGGAAGCTCCTCCAGAAGGCGCTTCCGCTCGATCTCATCCTCGAACGCCACGATCGCTTTGCCCACGGACGTCGTGTGCAAGGCGCCAAGATGCCCGGGGTCGCTGGTAACCCGGAACGTCTTTGGCCCGTCGACCTTGTTCACTGTGAGGTGGTGATTCCCGTCGCGGACAGACAAGATGGTGGCCTCGTTCGTGCGCTCGGTGACGCGCTGGAGGACAGGCAGTGCGGTGGCAGCAAAGCCATGATGATTGGAAACCCTCTGACCAAGCTGGAACACGCGCAAGCCCAGGTGGTAGCGGCGCCCATCGGGCTCGTAATCCACAAAGCCGTCCCGTGTCAGCGAACCCAGCAGCCGATAGGTGGTGCTGAACGGAAGGTTCGCACTCCTCGCCAAATCCGCGGCACTTGCCCCACGAGGTTCATTGCCCAGTAATACCAACAGGCTCAATGCCTTGCCGACCATGTCGGTCTTTGTGTCCTCTTTCACACTCATAGTTCGATGCTCTCACATCGTGAGAGCTATTGCTAGATGGTGGCTACATCTCTTGACAAGTGACCCCACTCACAGCCACTATTGCTGTATTGCACAAGTAGCTCTCACCATGTGGTTACTTTCGGGATGATCCGGCCGCACCTCGCTCTGGTCTCCCCACAGAAGCCAGATCCGCGACATCGTCGTCACAGAAGGAACCCCCATGAGCCAAACAATGCCGTCAGCGACGCCAGGCACTGAAACCACCGTCGGAACCCCTAAGAAGGCCGCGCTTGCCAGCTTCCTGGGCAGCGCCGTCGAGTACTACGACTTCTTCATCTTCGGCTCCGCCGCGGCCCTGATTTTCCCACACGTCTTCTTCCCCTCCGCCGATGCCAACGCAGCCATCATGTCCTTCGCCACGTTCGGCTTCGCTTACGTTGCCCGGCCCGTGGGCGCCGTGATCCTTGGTCACTACGGCGACAGGATCGGCCGGCAAAAGGTCCTCATGTTCACGCTGGTCCTTATGGGTGCAGCAACCTTTGTCATCGGCTGCCTCCCGGACTTCAAGACCATCGGCTGGTGGGCTCCCATCCTGCTGGTAGTCGCCCGCCTTTGCCAGGGACTTTCTGCCGCCGGTGAGCAAGCCGGGGCTTCCTCCATGACACTGGAGCACGCCCCGGACAACCGCCGTTCCTTCTTCACCTCGTGGACCCTTACCGGCACCCAAGGTGGCCAGATCCTCGCAGCACTCGTCTTCATTCCCGTCGTGGCACTTCCTGACGACATCAAATACAGCATCGGCTGGCGTATCCCGTTCTGGCTCAGCGCAGTGGTAGTCCTGGTGGCCTTCTTCATCCGCCGCACCCTCCACGAGCCGCCGGCATTCGCGGAAGCCAAGAAGAACAATGAAATCTCCAAGCTTCCCGTTGCCGACCTTCTGCGGCTGCACTGGCGCGACGTTCTCCGCGTGGTCTGCTGTGCCTTCATCGCCGCAGTGAGTACGGTCTTTGGAACGTTGGCCATCAAGTACGCCCAGGACGTTGCAGGCGTCAACAGCACCATCACACTGTGGCTGGTGGTTGTGGCCAACGGCGTGGCACTCGGAACCCAACCCCTGTTCGGCATGCTCGCGGACAAGATCGGCCGAAAGCCCGTCTTCATCTACGGGGCCATCGCAAGCGCCATCATGACGCCGGTGTTCCTACTGACCCTCGAAGGCGGCAACGTGCCGTTGATGTTCCTGGTCTCCGTGGTGTTCTTCTCCTTCGGATACGCCGCCGCCAATGCCGTGTGGCCGTCGTTCTACGGCGAAATGTTCAGCACGAAGGTCCGCTTCTCCGGCTTGGCTATCGGCACCCAGTTGGGCTTCCTCATGGCAGGCTTCGCTCCGGCCATCGTCACAGCACTGGGTGGCACCAAGCCCGGCGGATGGGTCCAGATCTCCATCTTCACCGCGGTGATCTGTGTGATCGCTGCTGTCTCTGCCATGACCGCCCGTGAATCAGTCAAAACCCCCACCACGGAACTCGGCCTGCACAAGCAAGCCCAGCACTCCTGACTCCAGCGCTCCTTCCCGATTACCTGCCCGTCCAAGGTAACCGGGAAGGGGCGTCGCTGGCACAGCCAAAGCACCTACCTCGGGTCCAGCACCACCGCTTGGAACGCCCCCCGGCCGGTGCCGGCGTAAAGGAATAGGGTCCCGTCGCCGGTCACGCCAACCACGGAAGGATTGCCTGTTCCAGAAAAGCCATTTCCGAGGGCGGCGAAGGAAGTAAACATGTTCCATCCAGCCCCCAAAGCCGCCCGGGCCAGGAAGCCTCCGCTCCCGTTGCCCGGGTAGAGCCAAAGCGAGCCATCGGTTTCGCGCGCCATGATGTCTTCCCGGCCATCGCCGTTGAAATCACCGCCCTGCATCACGGAATTGAAGATGTTCCAGCCGGTGCCGATCTGGCGCCACGGCTGGAAACCGCCAGCGCCGTTGCCTGGGTAGAGCCACAAGCTTCCATCGGCAGCCCGCGCTACGAGATCCGCTTTACCGTCGCCGGAGAAATCACCCGGTGCGAGCATCTGCGTGAACCCTCGCCAACCCGTGCCGATCTGCTTGCGCGCCAGGAACTGGCCGCGACCATCCGTCGGATACAGCCACAACGCCCCGTCAGAAGCCCGCGCCACGAGGTCCGGGTGACCATCGCCGTCGAAATCGCCTGCAGTGAGGACCGAATTAAACGCACCCCAGCCCGACCCTATCTGGACTCGCGGCAGGAAAGCGCCGGAACCATTGCCGGGGTAAAGCCACAGGACGCCGTCGGTGCCGCGCGCCAGAATATCGGCGACAGCATCGCCGTCGAAGTCTCCCGCCTCCCACACCTGGCTGAACTGGTTCCAGCCGGCCCCAATGGCCAGGCGTTCGGCAAAACCGGAGCCGCTGCCCGGGTAGAGGCGCATGGTTCCCGCCGACGTCATCGTCAGGACGTCGGACCGCTTGTCACCCGTGAAGTCTTGACCGCCCACGATGTCGCCCACGGCATTCCAACCACTTCCGACGGCGACGCGCGGCGCGAAACCACCCCAACCATTGCCGGGGTATACGTAGAGCGTGCCGTCGCTGGCCCGTGCGAGCAGCCCGGCTCCGGCGCCGCCGAAGGAACCGTCAGAGGTGATGCTGGTGAAGCCGTTCCAGCCCGAGCCGATCTGCGACCATGCGCGGAAGCCCCCTTGACCGTCGCTGGGGTAGAGCCACAAGCTGCCATCCGGTTTGGTGGCCATGACATCGGGCCGGGCATCGCCGTCGAAATCCCCCACGCCAATGAGGTTCGAGAAGCCCTGCCAACCGGACCCGACCTGCCGTTTGGCGAGGAAACCGCCGCTTCCGTCACCCGGATACAGCCAGAGGACACCGTCGCTGGTGCGCGCCAGGATGTCGCCTCGGCCATCGCCGTTGAAGTCCGCGATGCCGGTGATGGCGTCGAAGATGTTCCACCCAGAGCCGATCTTGCGGGGGTTGTTAAGCCTGTTGTCGGGCAGGCCGGCGTAGAGCATCAGGGAGCCGTCAGCCTCGCGGGAGAGGACATCGGCGAGCCTGTCGCCGTCGAAGTCGCCCGTCGAGAAGCGAATCTTCGCCGTGAGCTTGGGATCGGCAAAGATAGTGACCGAAGCCGACGTAGTGGACACCGAATTGATGGTCACCTGGGTGCCGGTATAGGTGCTGAAGGTGCTGCCGGCCTGCCATGCGTGCTTGCTGGCGTACCAGTCCTCCTCGAAGGGAACGGTGGAAGGCATGAGGATCAGGGACGAAGCAATGGTGGCTCCGCCGCGCTGGACAATCTTGACGCCCCTGTTTCCGGCTGGCCGGCCGGAGTCATCGAGGTAGCTGTCATAGCCGGCCGCCTGCCGCAGCTCCAGGTAGTAGACCTCTTTGCTGATGGGATCCGTGAACTTGATGGCACGCTGCGCTTCGGTTCCGCCCCAGGGTTTGAGCGTGTAGGTCTTGGCGCCCGTAGCAACGCCAACATTGCGGATTTCATCCCCACGGCCCAGTCCCGCAAAATCCCACAGCGAGCTGCTGATCACGGGCGATGCGAATTGGGCTGCCCCCATGATGTCCGTGGTGTCGCCGTACTCCCGGATGTAGCAGGAAGGATCCGTGAACCGTCCGTTGCCATCAACTCCGACGTCCGATGCTCCACTGCCACACTGCAACGCGTCCGCGTGCATGAGGCCAATGACGTGCCCGAACTCGTGGCTCATTACGTTGTTTGTGAACCCGCTGATCTGCGGCAGGAGGACGCGGCCACTGTAGCTACCGCTGCTGTATCCGGCTCCGAGGGCGTTGCCTGACAGAGTGGACGTAGGAATGAAAATTACCAGTGCCGTATACGGGCTTGCCGTCCACTTCAGCTCGCTGGTGATGGTGGACATGATGGTGCTGTAGCTATCCGTGGACTTCGCTTTGGACTGGTGACCGGCAACCTTGGTGTTCACTGTCATGGACAGTTTGTTGGCCGTCATCGCCTTCCAGTAGTTGCTGGACGCGGCAACAGCCTGTTCCGCGCCGGCCATGGACACCGTATTGGTGTTGTCCGCCAGCTTGGCCGTGACCAGCCGTACCCGGATATCGCCGTTGGGCCCCACAGCTGCCGGGCCGGCATCGGGAGAGGTGTTGAACGGCGTGGCGAGCTCGGGCGGATGCTCGAACGTATGCTCCGAGTGCGGTGTACCTTCGACGAACTGGACATTTGGGTTGTCCGGCCCGGGCAACGGCACCGCCGTCGCAGGGGTTTGTACAAAAAACAGGCCGGTAGCAAACACCACCAAGCCTGTAGCCAACGCGATTGATTGCCGAAGCGCACCCATTTGATCTCCCCGGGGACGGAGCCTGCGGTTCCTGTGAGTCTCAAGAACCGAGATCAGGCTACAGCCGGGTAGGCGGCGAGCCCGGCAGGCGTGGCTGGCAAAGTCGCCAACAAAGTGGAAACCGAACCATCCCGGAATGCTAACGGGACCCTAACCAGGCCGAAATGCCGTGGCAACATTGCCGCGCCACACTGGAATAGCCGGCAAGTGCAGGCACCAGCTCCAGCCAGGAGGACACCATGCTGAAGGAAGCCAACACTCACACAACACGTATACGCGCTATCAGCCAGCTCCACCGCGGGGACGAGATCGAAGCCCGTCTCTCCGTCGGGCCCGCTTACGATGACGTAGTGATCCGCCGCGGACGCGTCCAGGAAACGGCGCCGGGAATCGGAGTCGTGTGGATCATGGACCACGCCTCCGGTATGCGGAGAGCCATCAATACCGACGAATGCAGTGTTTGGCGCGTCGCCTGATCCGGCTTGACCCCGCCCCCTCAGCCGCCGGCCACGGATTGGATGATCAAAACCTCCTGGCCGGCCGCAACCTCAGTATCAAGACCTTTCACACGCCGGATCTCATCACCGTTCACGTAAATATTCACGTAGCGGCGCAGCGCCCCGGTTTCATCACGCAAGCGCCTGGCCAGCACCGGATAATCTCCGGTCACCGAGTCCAGCAACTGTCCCACGGTCACGGCGCCGTCGGCGGATGCAGTCAGATAGGACTGTCCGCCGACGAGCGGCTGGAGGACGCCAGGCAACAGGACCGTAAAGTCAGCCACGACCGGTCTAACCAAGTACCGGGGCGCTGGCTGCTGCTTCGCTTACGGCCGGGACACCAACCACGACGGCGGCACGCACGCAGAGCACGTCCGGCAAGTGCGATGCCACTTCAGTAAATGTCTCGCCCTCGTCAGTGCTGGCGTAAACGGCGCCCCCGCGGGTTCCGAAGTACACGCCGGTCGGTTCGGCAGTGTCCACGGACGCGGCGTCACGGAGCACGGCGTTATATTCGTGGTCCGGGAGACCTGTGTGCAGTTCCTTCCACGTTCCGCCGGCATCGTCTGTGCGGTGGACGCTGAGCTTGCTGTCCGGCGGGATGCGTTCGCCGTCCGCCTTCAACGGGATCACCCATGCCGTGCCCTCCCGGCGAGGATGAGTCAGCATCACGAAACCGAAGTCCGCCGGCAGCCCGTCCGCGATGGAGTCCCAGTTCTCGCCGCCATCGTCTGTGCGGTACACGCCGTGATGGTTCTGCGCGTACAAACGATTCTCGACGGCGGCATCCGCCGCGATCTTGTGAACGCACTGGCCGAACTCGGGATTGGGATCGGGCATGAAGTAGGCCGAAATTCCCTTGTTGCGGGGCTCCCAGGAGGCACCGCCGTCGAGCGACCTGTAAACACCGCCCGTGCTCATGGCGATGTGGACCCTCTCTCCGGACGGATCAACCACAATCGAGTGTGCCGCCGCACCGCCGTACCCGGCGCCCCATTCGCTGCGGTGGGGGTGGTCCCAGAGTCCGCGGTTCAGCTCAAAGTGCTCGCCGCCGTCGGTTGATTTCCATACCGAAATCGGCTCGCAACCGGCCCATACAACCCCCGGCCGGGAGTGGGCGTCGGGGTATATCTGCCAGATGCGCTCCAAGGCAGCGTCAGTGCCGTCCGGGAATTTGATGGCGCCTTGCTCGGGCTCGGTCCATGTGGCGCCAAGGTCGTCGGAGTGGGCCACAGTGGGACCCCAGTGCTCGGATCGCACGCCCACCATGATTCGTGTTTTGCCGACCCGCGTGTCTATCCCGATGCTCGGTATCTCACTCATCAGGAAGTGCGGGCCGGAGAGGGACCATTCTTTGCGGTCCGGGCTGTTTGCGAGCCACAGGCCTTTCTTGGTCCCGATCGCGATGACGTAACTCTCTGCGGTAGCCATGATCCATATCGAACCATCAGGGCGGGTGGGTGGCAACGGTTTTTTCGGCCTATGTGGACATACCGGTTCCCGGGTGCTGGCAGTCGAGTCGGACGCGTCGGCGTGAACGGACTCCAAGGCAAACAACATCCTTACGGTTACAGTGTCACCAAACTCCAGATTGTGACGCGAAAATCCAAAAAACTTTTTCGTGTGATGTGGAGACAGTTGTCCACTGAATGGAGAAAACGTGCTTGACTGTGGCTTTGCGGTCATGCGGCCGCAACAACTATTGGGGGATTACATGTTTTACGAGGTCAAAGAACAATGAGGCTACTCAAAAGGCATGTCGTGGTGGTCGGCCGGTAGGGGACCGAGCCGTGATTGCAGCCTCATTGCAAGAAGGAGCAATAATCCTGGACCCGTTCTCCGTGAGGATGGTCCTCGGGGTGGTCACACTGACCCTGATAGTTCTCTCTTGCGTGTCCTCCCGACGCCACCGGTCGCCATGCGCCGACTGGTGGCGGGTAGCCCTGTGCCTCTTCTTTGCCGGCAATTCTGCCTTCCTGCTGAACGGAACGCCGTTCCTTCCGTGGGCCAACCCTCTAGGCAAAGCACTGGTGGTCGCCGGAGTATTCGGCGTCTGGGCTGGAGCACGCACTCTTCGCGACAAAAGAATCAGCCCTTGGCAGTTGGCGCCCGGGCCATTGATTACCTGCCTTGCGGCCGCACTGGACGATGAGGGATCCAGCGTATGGTCCGGTGGATTGGTCTACCTGAGCCTGACGGCGGCAGGCCTTGGCATGGCCTCAGCGGAATTATGGTTCGCGAAGACCGCCCAGTCCCGGGTGACGAAGTTCCTGGCCCTCACCGCCGCAGTTACCTCCCTGTACTACTTGGGCCGCGCAATCACGTTTGTGCTGGAGGGGCCGGACGGGAATTCATTCCGAACATTCTTCGGTTATGCGCCGGCGGCCCTTATTCACCTGATCCTCCTGGTGTCGCTGTCCTTCACCATGAATGCGCTCAGCAATAACCACCTGATCAAGAAACTCAGGGAACGCGCCGAAAGGGATCATCTGACGGGGCTGCTTAACAGGGGCGCCTTCCTGGGACTGGCTGCAAAGGAACTGGCAAGTCCACCTTCCCGTCGGGGCGCAGCCTTGATCCTGGCAGACCTCGACTATTTCAAAGCCGTCAACGATGAACACGGACATGCGGCCGGGGACGCTGCCTTGTGCGCCTTCGCCGCAGCCTGTACCGCTTCGGTTAGATCAACCGACCTTGTTGGACGGTACGGCGGAGAGGAATTCATCCTGCTCCTGCCGGGGGCGACGCAACAGCGAGCCGAAGCCATCGCTTCAGAGATCAGCCGCCGCCTGGCCGCCATGGCAGATCCGGATGGCTTGCCCTTTCCCACGGTCAGCTATGGAGTCACGTCCACTGGTACCGGGGCCCCGGACCTGGACTTCATGATCAATGTGGCAGACGCCGCGCTATATAGCGCCAAGGCCCAGGGACGTAACAGGGTTGTGGGCGCAGACCCAGTGGAAATTTCTCTGCCTTAGTTCACCAGGGCCGTAGTACATGGACATACGACGCATTGTGTCGGGCCTCACCCGTAACCTGTTCTTATGGCCCGTTTTGCACTCGATATTGATGCTGTCACCCGTCCTGCCCGCTCCCAATCGCTCCTGGATGCGGTGAACCGCCGGGTGGTCATTGCCGATGGCGCGATGGGCACCATGCTCCAGGACCGGGAGTTGTCCCTCGAGGCCGACTTCCAGGGACTTGAAGGCTGCAACGAGATCCTCAACGACACCCGTCCGGATGTCATCGGGGACATCCATGATGCCTATTTCGCTGTGGGAATTGACGCCGTGGAAACCAACACCTTCGGCGCCAACTGGTCCAACCTGTCCGACTACGGCATCGATGACCGTATTGAGGAGCTCGCTCGAAAGGGTGCGGCGATCGCGCGCGAACGTGCGGAGGCGGCTGAGGCAGAGGACGGCAGGATGCGCTGGGTCCTGGGATCCATGGGTCCCGGCACCAAGCTTCCCAGCCTCGGCCACACCAGCTACGACTACCTCAAGCAGACCTTCGCTTTGCAGGCCGAGGGCCTCATTAATGGCGGCGCTGATGCCTTCCTCATTGAGACAAGCCAGGACCTCCTGCAGACAAAGGCCGCCGTCAACGGCTGCAAGCAGGCGATTGTCTCCCGCGGCGTCCGCCTCCCCATCTTCGTGGAAGTAACGGTGGAAACCACCGGAACCATGCTGATGGGTTCCGAGATCGGCGCTGCACTTACCGCCTTGGAGCCCCTCGGCGTCGACGCGATCGGCCTGAACTGCGCCACCGGTCCGGACGAGATGAGCGAGCACTTGCGTCATCTGTCCAAGCAGTCTTCCGTGGCGATCGCCTGCATGCCCAACGCCGGCCTGCCGATCCTCGGTGCGAACGGCGCGCACTATCCGCTGTCCCCCACGGAACTCGCCACCGCGCATGAGCAGTTCGTGCGGGAGTTCGGCTTGGGCCTGGTGGGCGGTTGTTGCGGTACGACGCCGGAACACATGGCCGCCGTCGTCGAACGTCTTGAGCCCTTCCGCACAAATGGCAACGCGCCCGACGGCGGGACTGTTACCGGCGGCGCGAAGAGCACCGGTGCACGCGTACCCACCGAGCGCGAAGCCGGCGTCGCGTCCCTCTATCACCACGTGCCGTTCGACCAGGAGTCGGCGTATCTCGCCATTGGTGAGCGCACCAACGCCAACGGTTCGAAGGCGTTCCGCCAAGCGATGCTGGAAGAGCGCTGGGACGACTGCGTCGATATCGCCCGCGAGCAGGTCCGGGTCGGCGCGCATCTGCTGGACGTGTGCATCGACTATGTGGGGCGCGACGGCGTCGCAGACATCAAGGAGATCGTCTCGCGTTTCGCGTCGGCCTCCACCCTCCCCCTGGTCATCGACTCCACAGAGCCCCCGGTGCTGCAGGCCGGACTGGAACACATCGGCGGCCGCCCGGTGGTCAACTCCGTCAACTATGAGGACGGCGACGGCCCGGACAGTCGTTTTGCGCGCATTATGCCGCTGGTGAAGGAACACGGGACGGCCGTGATTGCCCTGACCATCGACGAACAGGGCCAAGCCCGCACCACCGAAGGCAAGGTGGCCATCGCTTCCCGCCTCGTGGATTCGCTGGTGGGTGAATGGGGGATGCGCGTCGAAGACATCATTGTGGATGCCCTGACGTTCCCCATCGCCACCGGGCAGGAAGAAACCCGCAGGGACGGCATCGAAACCATTGAGGCCATCCGCCGGATCACCACCAAGTACCCCGGTATCCAGACCACCCTTGGCGTCTCGAACGTGTCCTTCGGCCTGAACCCCGCCGCGCGCATGGTGCTGAACTCCGTGTTCCTGCACGAGGCCGTTCAGGCGGGCCTGTCCAGCGGCATCATCGACGCCGCGAAGATCGTGCCGCTCGCGTCGCTGCCGGATGAGCAGCGCAAAGTGGCTCTTGACCTCGTCTGGGACCGCCGCGAGTACGACGCCGACGGCAACGTCACTTATGACCCCTTGGCCATCATGCTTGACCTCTTTGCCGGCGTCGACACTGCAGCGCTCAAGGACCAGCGCGCCGCGGAACTCGCGGCGCTGCCCACCGGCGAACGCTTGCAGCGGCGCATCATCGACGGCGAAGGCAAGGGCCTCGAAGAGGACCTCGACCTCGCACGCAGCGAAGGCATGACGCCGCTCGGCATCATCAACGACCAACTGCTGGAGGGCATGAAGGTTGTGGGTGAGCGTTTCGGTGCCGGTGAGATGCAGCTTCCGTTCGTGCTGCAATCCGCTGAGGTGATGAAGAACGCCGTCGCCCTGCTCGAGCCGCACATGGAAAAGTCGGACTCCTCCGGCAAGGGAACCATGGTCATCGCCACCGTGCGCGGGGACGTGCACGACATTGGCAAGAACCTGGTGGACATCATCCTCACCAACAACGGCTACAAAGTGGTCAACATCGGCATCAAACAGGGAATCGCCGAGATCATGGCCGCCGCGGAGGAGCACGACGCCGACGTGATAGGCATGTCCGGCCTTCTGGTGAAGTCCACAGTAGTGATGAAGGAAAACCTTGCCGAGCTCCAATCCCGGGGCCTGGCGAAAAAGTGGCCCATCATCCTTGGCGGCGCAGCCCTGACCCGTGCCTATGTGGAGCAGGACCTGGCCGAGCAGTTCGAGGGGACCGTCAGGTACGCCAAGGACGCGTTTGAGGGCCTGGCACTCATGGAACCGTTGGTGCAGGTGGCCCGCGGCGCTGACCCTGATGCGGTGGGCCTCCCGCCATTGAAGAAGCGGATCCACAAGAGTGGCCCGAAGTTCACGGTGACCGAACCGGAGGCAATGCCCGGCCGGTCCGACGTCACCGCCGAAAACCCCGTGCCGGCACCACCGTTCTGGGGTACACGCATTGTTCGCGGCGTCGCATTGCACGATTACGCTGCCCTGCTCGACGAGCGCGCCACCTTCATGGGCCAGTGGGGGCTCAAGCCCGGGCGGGGCGACGACGGCGCCTCCTACGACGAACTGGTAGAACTCGAAGGCCGGCCGCGTCTGCGGTACTGGCTGGACCGGATCCTCGCCGAGGGAATGCTCGATGCGTCCGTCGCCTACGGCTATTTCCCGGTGGTCTCCGAGGGCGAACAGGTGGTGGTGTTGCACCATGGCGAGGACCTCGACGGCGTCCTCGGCACTCCCGGGCTGCTCGCCCCCGATGGTGGCTCAGGCGGTCCAATCGGCACCGAGCGGCTGCGTTTCGACTTCCCACGCCAGCGCCGGGACCGGCACTTGTGCCTCGCCGACTTCGTACGCTCGCGGGAATCGGGCCAGATCGACGTCCTGCCGATCCAGCTGGTCACCGCGGGCTCGAAGATCGAAGAAGTGACGTCCAAGCTGTTCGCAGGAAACCACTACCGTGACTATTACGAGCTCAATGGCCTGGTCATGCAGCTCACCGAGGCACTGGCTGAATTCTGGCACGCGCGGATCCGTTCCGAGCTGGGTTTCGCAGCCGAAGAGCCGAAGGACAAGGCCGGTTACTTCAAGCTCGACTACCGCGGTGCGCGCTTCTCGCTGGGCTATCCGGCCTGCCCGGACATGGAGGACCGCCGCAAGGTCACGGAGTTGCTGAATCCAGAACGGATGGGCGTGATCCTCAGCGATGAACTGATGCTGCACCCGGAGCAGTCCACGGACGCCTTCGTGTTCCACCACCCGGAGGCCAAGTACTTCAAGGTGTGATCCGGCACGTCAGGGTGTCAGCTGGCGCTGGCCCTTGGCTGGGGTGTCTGTGGTCCGGGCGGTCTTTGCGCCCGGACTTGTGCCCGAATCGCCGCCCGAAATGGAGAGGGGCTTCGCCCGCCTGAAGGCGGCAAGGATTGACCGTCCCACTACCGCTATCCCGATGATGGTGGTGATGGCTCGCAACGTGTCCCAGCCCGCCGTCGAGGTCACCAGCGAGTACAGCAGGAAGCTGCTGAGGTTAGTGGCCAGCGGGGCGCCCGGTACGTAGGAGATCCCGGTTCCGGCACCCACCGCGAAGGGCCAGAACCAGAGATTCGTCAGCAGGCCGAACACGTAGGATGCCGCCACGCCATAGCCGCACAGCATCCACAGCTCGGCCCGCCCCCGGACCCGGCGTGGAAGCAGCCCTGCACCCGCGCCCACCCAGGCGCACGCGAAAATCTGGAACGGCGACCACGGGCCAATACCGCTCCACAGGACGCTTGAGACAGCGATCGTCAGAGCCCCCAGGAGCATGCCGAAGCGAGGACCGAAGGCCCTTCCGGCCAAGATCAGCAGGATGAAGACCGCTTCCACGCCCCCGACGCCGGTACTCGCCACCCGTACCGCTGAACCCACTGCGGCCAGGACGCCGAGCAAGGCTACTGTGTGCGCTGAGCGGACCGAACCGTCCATGGAAACCACGACGGCGACGACGGCAAGTGGTGCGATGGCCAGCGCCGCGTACGGGACCGCTGCGGCGGCATCCTGAGGCAGGGCGGCCGCGAGCAATGGCCAGCAGAACGCGCCGAGGGCCAGCAGATTGGCGGCCGCGAGGATGGGAAGCTCAAGGACCCGGGGCAGCCTGCGTTGCAGGGCCCGCTTTACGCCCTAACTCTTGGAATTAACACGCAGAGCAGACCCCACAACCAGGGGAGTCGCAACTTGCGGGGCCCGCTTTACGCCCTTAACTCCGTCTATACCCTGCAGAGCAGGCCCCACAACCAGGGGAGTCGCAACTTGCGGGGCCTGATTTGCGCCCCAAACCTCGGAATCAACACGCAGAGCAGGCCCCACAACCAGGGGAGTCGCAACTTGCGGGGCCTGATTTGCGCCCCAAACCTCGGAATCAACACGCAGAGCAGGCCCCACAACCAGGGCTGGGGCCACGCCATCCTTCATCTGCACAATCCTGGCGCCGAGGCCACGGGCGAAATCGAGGTCGTGGGTGGCGATCAGGACCGCGGCGCCGTCATCAGCCGCCCTGCGCAGCGTCATGGATACGGCTGCGCGCGCTTCAGGATCGAGCCCCCGGGTGGGCTCATCGATCAACAGGACTTGTGGGTCCGCCATGGTTTGCAGCGCGATGGCGAGGATTCGTCGTTCGCCGGCCGACAGGTCCCGCGGATGCTCGTTTCCAGTCGGAATCGAAACGCTTCCCCGCAAACGGACCAAGCGTGACTCGGCAGAATGCGGCATTGGACCGATGCTGCCTAAGCCCTGCGCGTCGGTTTGGCGCCGGGCACGGGCACGGGCATGACGTCGATCCGCCGCACGGAGCTCCCCGGCCACGGTATCCCGCGTAAAAAGGTCGTCGGAGGCGTCCGGGACCAAGGCAACGCGACCACCGTCCACCGTGCCGCTTGTTCCTTCACCGAGCGCGAGCGCCACCAGGAGCGACGACTTCCCGGCACCGTTCGGCCCCACCAAGGCAACCACTTCGCCGGAGTGCAGAGTCAGTGAGACGTCGCGGACCAAGGGCTTGCCATCGCGGTATACGGCGAGCTGCGTCGCCGTGAGCACAGGCTCATGCTGCGGTGGCTGTTCTGCGGGGGCTTCACAGGAACCCGAGCCAACGTCAGCAGAGCCAAGGCCAACGTCAGTGCAGCAGCGGGACCCGGCAGCGAACAAGTCCGAACAGACGTCATCGGAGCGCAAAGGTGCGGGCGCAGCGCCCGGTACCAGGCCGTCGTCGTCGATTGCCCACCACGAGTCCGCAAGGGGTATCAGGGGCTCCGCCCGATGCTCGGCCACAATGACGCAGACGCCGGATTCATGGGCCAGGTGGTCGAGGACTGCGATGACGCGCGCCCGGGCGGTGCTGTCCAAATCGGCAAGCGGCTCGTCCACCAAGAGCACCTCCGGCTGTTGCACTACAGCTGCGGCGATGGCCACGAGGGTCGCTTCGCCCGCAGAGAGGGTGCTCAGGTTGCGGTCCAAGAGGCCCGATACCCCAATACGCTCTGCGATCTCCATCGTGTGGGCTTTGCCTATCCCGGCCGGCATACCGCGCAGTTCCAAGGCGAGGGAGATCTCGTCGCGGACGCGGGTGCTGGCGAAGGCTGCGCGGGGGTTCTGGAGAACGACGCCAACCATGGCGGCAGTATCGCGGGGCGGGGTTGTAGCGCGGTCCACTCCGGCCACGCGGACCGTGCCGGTGAGTTCTCCGCCGTCGACGTGTGAGAGGAGACCCGCGATACCCCGCAGGACGGTGGACTTACCGGAACCAGTCGGCCCGGTGATGACCGTGATGGAGCCGCTGGCGGGGACGAAATTGTCGACGCGTAACCGCGTGTCCCCGATGCGGAATTCCGCGTCCAGGACCTCAATCGGCGCCTCGGCGCTGCCGGGCCGGCGCACTGTCCGGCTCCCGAAGCCGCGCAACTCCAAGGCCGCGGCAACCCTTCCGGCATGCTCAAGGGTTCGCTCAAGGATGGGAACAAGGGCGCGGGCGCCGAGGCGTTCGCCCCGCAACCGGAAGGCCAATCGGACGGAGCCTACGGCGTCAGCGAGCGCCGGGAGTGCCGCCCACGCCACCACGAGCGTGCGGGCAATGCCTTGGAAAGGGCCGCCGCGGGCCAGACGGACGAAGCCGCGGGCAATGTCCACCCACGCGTTGAGGAGGCCGAACGCGAGGATCATCCCTGCAATTGGCAAGGCGGACAGGATGGCCTCCCACAGGCCTGGCGCCGTTACCGGACCGAGGAAGACAACGTGGGCGTACGGGGCGGGCAGCCGTACTGACGGCAAGTCCAGAAGAACCGGGCCAACGGCGCCCGCTCCGTTGAAGAGGATGCGGTAGATGACCCGCGCCGCGACGAAAACGACGGCGAGCGCCGCGGCAGCGCGTAACGGCGCGGGTCGAAAGGTCATGCCGTGGGTGCGGCCGGGGCGCCGTCGACGGTAAAGAGCAGTTCAAGGCTCTCTCCCGGCTTCACCTGCTGCGTTGCGAGGCCTTCCTGGGCGTAGGCCCAGTCCCCGGAGGCCGGCTTGACCCAAATGGACCAGTAGGCGAACGCTGCGGGCATCTTGCCGCATTCTTCGCGGTAGGTGCCGCCCTTGTGGGTGATGTCGAAGTCCGCGGCGGGCACACCGTTCACACGGCACACCAGTTCAGTGGGGTACTGGGTGGTTCCCTCGGTCTTCACGTTGGCCTGCTCAAGGACCTTGGCAGCGGTGGTCGGGGCTTCGATGTCCACGCATACTGACTTGTTGGCGGCGTCCTGCTTCAGGGAGCCCGAATCAACAATGACGTTCACACCAGCGCAGGTTTCGGAGGCTGCACTGGATGAAGCCGTGGTTTCAGGTGCTGGGGAGCTTGGCTGGGTGGCGGCCGGCGTGGAGCAGGCGGCAAGGGGCATCAGGAGACCAGCGGCGGCGAAGGAAGTCGCGGCGGCGGTGCGGAGCTTGGAGAAAGTCACGAGTCAAGGGTAGGGCGTTCAGTGTCCGCAGGCCCTTGGTATCGCGTTGTGTGACGTTATGCCTAGGCTGTGGGTGGCAAGTGAGAGTTCCCAGCCGTGGATGACGGAGAACAACGATGACGGAGAGCAACGATGACTGAAGCAAACACCAACGCACGTGCGCAACAGCTGAAAGCCCTGCACGAGGCACCGGAAATCCTGAGTGTGGTTAATGTTTGGGACGCCGTTAGTGCCCGCACTGTTGCGGATCTTCCTGAAACCAAGGCCATCGCCACAGCAGGGCATTCCATTGCTGCGGCCTTTGGCTATGCCGACGGAACCATGCCGTTGGACGTCGCGCTGGATGGGGTCAAGCGAATTGTCGACGCCGTGGATCTCCCGGTCACTGCCGATTTGGACGATGGCTACGAGAACCCTGCCGAGACCATCCGCCGGGCGATTGGGATCGGCGTAGTTGGGGCAAATGTTGAGGACCGCTTGCGGCCCTTCGACGAAGCCGTTGCCCGGGTACAGTCGATCATTTCGGCCGCCGCGGACGAAGGCGTCGCGTTCCAGCTGAACGCACGCACTGACGCTATCGCCCGGGGCGGGGACCGCCCTATCAACGACAGCATCGAGGACGCCATCGCCAGGGGACGCGCCTTCCTTGACGCCGGTGCTTCGCTGGTCTTCGTGCCCGGTGCCATGACCCGTGAGGTCATTGAGCCACTGGTTGAAGGCCTCGGACACGGGAAGCTCTCCGTGATCGGCGCACCCGGAGCCCTTCCGGCAGCCGAGCTCCAAGAACTTGGTGTGGCCCGCGTGTCCTATGGTCCGTTCACCCAGCGAGTAGCTCTGCGGGCACTTCGGGAGTTGGCCAGCGACCTTTATAGCTCTGGCGTGATCCCTGCTGACACTCCGGCGCTGAACTAGCTGACGCCTGCCTCTTAGGGCCCGCGCGCCTGACCTGAGCTGTCCCGCCTGCGAAGGCGGGACAGCTCAGGAGCCTGATCGAGTGTCGAACGCGGCCGCCGACTCCCGGAGAAGGCGTGCCACCGTGTCCACGGGCAGGCTCGCTGCCTTTCGCCGGTCGAACCGTCGCAGGGCGATGTGCCGGGTCCCCAGGCCAGGAACATCCAGGATGTCCACTTGGTCATGGACCACGCCCGTTAGTGCCAGGGTGGGCACAATCGCAACCCCCTCACCAGCAGCGACGAGTGCGAGCGCGGTGAGTGTGTCGTGGTACTGATGAACAGTCTCAATCCGGGCGCCCGTCGAGTGGCGAAGACGCCCAAGCACTGCGGTGTTGGCTGCTGACGGCTCGACTCCCAGCCATGGCAAGGTCAAGCGGCTCAGGTCGATGTTGTCCGTGCCCAGCAAGGTTCCTGCGGGCACCACGAGCTTCCACGGCTCATCCAACAGGGGCTCCTGGACCATTCCGGCCGCCATCGGACGCTGCTCTGCCGCCGTCGAATCCTGTTCGATCACCACAGCATCGAGCTGGCGCTGCCGCAGCAGCCGCATCAGAGCTGGAAAGCCGTCCTCAACGATCTGAATCTGCAACTGGGGGTATTGGCTTCGCCATTCGGGAAGACGCGGGATCACCACGGTGCGCATGAAACTGGTGAATCCGCCCACTCGCACGACTCCTGCGATGTTCACCTCGCTTTGCATCCGGGCCCGGGCCACGTTAAGTGCCCGTTCTATCTCTTCCCCTGCCTCTGCCATAGCCAAGCCTGCAGGTGTGAGCACTGAACCTTTGGGGGTACGGAGGAGTAGCGCCTGCCCTGCCTCGTTCTCGAGTTTGCTCAGCTGCTGCGACACTGCAGAGGCCGTAATCCGCAATTCATCAGCTGCCGCAAGAACGCCTCCAGTGCGTGCGACCGCAAGAAGCACCAGCAGCCGGCGCGGGTCCATCTCCATGTTAAGAACTCCTAAACACCGGCTTCAGAATATTGCAATTGAACTAAACGACTTACTCCCCCAATATTGACTCAAAAGCACGATTCAGTCGCGAAACTCCGACTATCGAATCAAGCCCCATTCCGGACTTAACGCCGCCCTCCGGCTTCATCCGGGTGCCCAAATCTTGAAAGGACTCCCATGGAACTGCTGTTCGAAATCGCCGGTTGGGCCGGCGCAGTGGCAATGCTCGGCGGCTACATGGCAGTGTCCATGGGTTGGTTGCAGGCGGGCAGCACCTTCCAGACCGTAAATCTCTTTGGTTCGTGCGCCTTCATCGTCAATGGCACACTCCACGGAGCCTGGCCCTCCGTGGTGACGAATGTCGCGTGGTTTCTGATCTCAGCCGTGGCGCTTCTCCGGATGCGGGCCAAGCAGCGGCCAGCGCGGGTGGTGGCCCATGCTCACGAGAGTCCCTCACTTGGCCCGGACACTGCTGCCCAAGTCATCGTCACGGCCGCTCGACCAACCGCCAGCTGCGCATAACGGGGATCCAGGAATGCCTCACCCCTGCGGCCGGCCTTCGTCTGGAAACCGGCCGGCTGATACGCCCCTTTAGTCCACAAACTCCGACTGCGTCTCGATGAAGTCCCAGTCCGCAACGGTCAACACACCACTGACCTTGTCCGGATGAGGCCCGCCGGCCTCGGCAATATGCTGCAGCACCTGCAGCGGCAGTTCTTCGGCGCGCAGGTTTTCGCGCAGCCATTCCTTGCTGTCTAAGTGCAGATCGAGCCACCACATGTAGATTTCCATCGCGGAACGCCTTCCTTCGGATGAGCCGTGGGCCTGGATTAACCGTAGGCCCGGTCAGGAACGTCTACAAGGGTCCGGCTGGGCCCAAGTAGCTCGCATCAGTGGTCCTTCCCACTGCTGTGGGAGCCACTAACGCCGGTTAGTTGGGTGCCCGACAACCTGTTCAACCACACGCCGCAGCGCAACAATAAGGGTATGGCTGCGGAAGATTTCAGCGGACGGATTCCCTTGGTTGTCGGCGTGCTGCCGGACCAGCATGTGGAGGTCCTGCAAACCGCCCGGACCCTCGCCGAACAACTCGGCGTGCCGCTCGTGTGCGCCTATGTGGACGAGGCCAGCTATCTGGTGGAGTGGGACCCTTCGCGCGAGACACACCGGATGTCGCTGCATCCCGAAAAAGATGACGAGGACGTCGCTGCCGTCCGTGGCGATCTCGGCAAAGTGATTGGGGAAGCGATGGACGGCGGGACTGCAGACTGGACGTTGCGGCTGCTGGCTGGCGATCCTGCCCGCGCCTTGGGCCGCCTGGCCTCGGATATCAACGCCTCAATGATCATCGTGGGAACGCCCGAACCCGGCTTGGGTCACAGAATTTCCGAGGCCCTGAACGGCTCGGTGGCCGCTTGGCTCAGCCATCACCAGCGCCGCCCGGTGCTGATTGTGCCCCAGAAAAAGAGACACGAAGCTGCCCATAAAAACTAAAGCGAAAGTACTTATTCGATGTGGTGGCATTGGCGTCCTGCGGCACGTAGAGTGATTACTGCAGGACGGCGAGAGCCCCTGTTCAAAGACCGCTCCGGAGTGCGTATCCCCCAATAACGCACTCCGGAGCTCTTTGTTTTAAGCGACGGCGTACCCGTACCGCCACCACCTTCTCTGACGCGAAAACGGCCCCGACACACCCTTCTTTGGGCGCGTCGAGGCCGAATTCATTTCAATGTTGGTAACGGCGGCACAGGTATCAAGACCAAACGCACGACGCCGGCACCCGGGCTGGGTGCCTCAAGGTCACCTGACGAACGTGTACAGCAGCGCCGCCATTCCGAAGCCCACAATGGAGAGCACTGTTTCCAGCACGGTCCAGGTCTTCAGGGTGTCCTTGACTGACATGTTGAAGTACTTGGAGATGATCCAGAATCCGCCATCGTTCACGTGGCTGGCGATGATGGAGCCCGAGGAAATGGCCACCACGATCAACGCGAGCTGGGGCTGCGAGTACCCCGAGGCGAGGCTGGGCGCCAGGATGCCGCCAGTGGTCACGATCGCCACCGTCGCCGAGCCCTGGGCGATGCGCATTCCGGCGCTGATCACGAAGGCGGACAGGATGATCGGAAGCCCGGCTTGGGACAGTGAATCTGCCACAGCCTTGCCAACACCGGTGGCGGAAAGGACGGCACCGAAGAAGGCACCGGCACCGACTACCAGCAGGATCATGCCCACCGGACGCAACGAGGAACCCGTGATTTCGCTGAGTTCGGCGGAGGTCATGCCGCGGCGGATTCCCAGCAGCCACATGGCCAGAAGCACGGCGACGGTCAGCGCGATGGCCGGATTGCCGAAGAACTGGAGGATGTCACGGAAAGTGCCCGCGGGAGCAAAGATGTTTCCGAAGGTACCGCCGAGGATAAGGATCATGGGCAAACCGATGGCCAGCAGGACCAGCCCAATGGACGGTTCGTGGCCCTTGGCTTCCTCGGCTTCGGGAATAATGCGATCCTCGGGAACGGAAACCATGACGCGCTTGCCGATCCAGGTGCCCCACAAAATACCGGAAGCGAACCATGCCGGGATGCCGCAGATGAGGCCCATGAGGATGATCCAGCCGAGGTCCACACCGAACAGGCCGGCCGCAGCAACGGGGCCGGGGTGCGGCGGAAGGAAGGCGTGCGTCACGGAGAGACCGGCGAGCAACGGCAAGGCGTAAAGGGCAAGTGACTTGCCTCCGCGGATCGCAGCAACGTAGACCAACGGCGCCAGGACGAAGATGCCGATGTCGAAGAACACCGGGATACCCAGCACGAAGCCGGTGATGCCCATGGCGAGCGGGGTGCCCTTTTCACCGAAGATCTTCACGAGCCTTCCGAGCAGCACTTCCGCACCGCCGGACCGTTCCAGGATGGCGCCAAGGACCGTGCCAAGGCCGATGATCACCGTGATGTGGCCAAGGATGCCGGCGAAGCCCTTCTCAATGAGGGCGTCACTGCTCTTGGTAGCCGAGCCGACCAGGGCCTCCACGGAGATCCCACCCACCAAGGCCACGATCACGCCGGTCCCCACCAGGGCGATGAACGGTTCGAGCTTGACCTTGATGATCAGGAACAGCAGGAGGGCGATACCGGCACCTGCCAGGAGGAGCAGGCCGGCGGTGTCGTGCCGCAGCCATTCAAGGAATTCAGTCATGACGAGTCTTTCTGGGTAAGTCCTACTTGAGGGTGCCGGTGAAGGCTGCGGCACGTGCCGCGATGTCTGCCCAGTCACCGGCAGCAACTGCTGCGGGCGGGACCACGCTGGTGCCGCAGCAGACTGCGGCAGCACCGGCGTCGAGATAGCTCTTGGCGTTGGAGGCGTCGATGCCTCCCGAAGGCAGCAAGCGGATGCCCGGGTACGGGCCCTGCAGGTCCTTCAAGTACGCCGGGCCGAGCTGGCGGGCGGGGAAAATTTTGACGGCGGCCGAGCCCAGGTCCAGGGCCTGTGCCACCTCGGTGGGGGTCATGGCGCCGAGGCTGAACGGGATCCCCGCAGCCACGGCGACGGCGGCAACCTCCGGCCTGAGGCCGGGTGTCACCAGGAACTGCGCGCCGGCGTCGATCGCTGCGCGGGCCTGGTCCGCGGTCATCACCGTGCCGATTCCGACGGCGGCACCATGGTCCGCTGCCGTCTCCGCCGCGCGTTGTACGTGCTTAAGTACATCCGGTGTGGTGAAGGTCAGTTCGACGCTGCGGATGCCGCCGTCGGACAATGCACGGCAGAGATCGGCGGCGTCGGTGATGGACGGAGCGCGGACCACTGCAAGGGTGCGGTCGGCTTCGAGCTGCTGGAGGAACTGTTCAGGGGTCATTGTTGTCCTTCTCGGGTGAGGCCGTCGCTGCTGCGACGAAGGGCACGGCCGGCGCGGGCCCCGGTGGCTTTGCCGCCGTCGATCGCTGCCGTGCCGTTGACGAAGACGTACTGGATGCCGCTGGCGGCTTGGCGGGGGTTCTCAAAAGTCGCTTCGTCGCGGACGGCTTCCGGATCGAAAAGCACGACGTCGGCCGCGTAGCCTTCGCGGACCAGTCCCCTGTTGTGGAGCTTGAGTCGTGCGGCGGGCCGGCCGGTGAGGTGATGGACCATTTCCTCGAGGCTCAAGAGTCCGAGGTCGCGGGAGTAGTGGCCGAGGTAGCGCGGGAAGGTTCCCCAGGCACGGGGGTGTGGCTTGGCGCCGACAAGGAGCCCATCGCTGCCGCCGGTGTGGGTGCGGTGCTTCATGATGGCCCGCACGTTTTCCTCGTGGCCTACATGCTGGAGGATGCCGGTGCCGAGGCGATCTTCCGTGAGGATCTGCGCGAAAACGTCGAAGGGCTCCTGGCTGGTTTCTCCAGCGATGTCCCGAACGGTCTTGCCCACGTAGCCTGCGAGCGCGGGATTCTGGACGCCGCTGATTTCCAGGGTGTCCCACTCGGCAACCACTCCGTGGCAGCCGTCGGAACCGTAGATCTCCACACTTTCGCGGATCCTCGCACGGGTTTCCGGATCTGCCAGCCGCGCCATAGTGGCTTCGGTGCCACCGGATGAGGCCCAACTCGGGAGGATCGCTGAGAGCGTCGTGGCGCCCGGGAGGTACGGGTACGTGTCAAGGGTGATGTCCACGCCCTGGCCAAGGGCTTCGTCGATCAGCTCCAGGAGCTCCCCGGCGCGGCCTTTGTTTTCCGCGAAATTCATGGTGGCGTGTGACAGGTGGAGTGCGCAGCCGGTGTCGCGACTCAGCCCGATCATTTCGGCGTAGGCACCCAGCGCGCCCTTGCCGTAGGAGCGGTGGTGCGGCGCGTAGAAGCCACCCAGTTCCCCGACGGTCCGGCAGAGCCCTGCGAGTTCCTCGGTCTGCGCGTACATGCCAGGCGTGTAGGTGAGGCCCGAGGACATTCCCACGGCCCCTTCCTCCATCGCCACGCGGATGACGTCCTGCATCTGCTGCTGTTGCTCCGGCGTGGGGTCGCCCTCGGCGAAGCCCATCACCATGGCCCGGACAGTTCCTTGCGGGACCAGGTATGCGGCGTTGGTGGCGATGCGGCCCCCGTCTTCCAGCCTGTCCAGCCGATCGAGGTACTCCCCCACGGTCCGCCAGTTCCAGTCGAAATCGGCCGGGTTGTCGTTCCAGCCTGCGATCTTCTCCCGGACACCGGCCAACGTGGCATCGTCCACAGGCGCGTAGGACAGTCCGTCCTGGCCCAGCAATTCCGTGGTGACGCCCTGGCTGAGCTTGGCGTAGTGGTCCCTGTTCACCAGCAGCTGCAGGTCCGAGTGTGCGTGCATGTCGATGAAGCCGGGGCTCAGGACCAAGCCAGTGGCGTCGATGACGCGCTCGGCGCCGGATTCCGCCGCGGTGGTGAGGGAACCAGTGGGGGTTCCGGCGTCGACGACGGCGGCAATCACCGCACCGTCCAGCAGGACGTCCGCGCTGCGGCGGTCCGCCCCGGTTCCATCCACCAAGGTGGCATTGCTGATGAGGGTCTTCATTGCGGGTCCTAGAAGAAGGTATGGATGAGGTCGACGACGGTCTGGTCGCCGTTGGTGTCCGCGAGTACCGGAATGACGGTCCACTTGTCGAACGCGGTGCACGGGTGGGAAAGGCCCAGCCGGACAACGTCACCTGGACGAACAGTGGTGGTGCCCGCGTCGTAGTTCATGAAACTGTGCTGATCGTTGACTGAGGTGATTTCGGCTCCAAGCAGCGGTTCCATGGTTCCGCCCAGCACAGGACCGATGAACTGCGGCTCGGGCAGTCCCTCGTCGAACGGGAGGTCGCGTTTACCGGCGTCGAGAATGGCCAGGCCGGGTTCAGGCTGCGAAACAACGCGTGCCCAGCCGTACATTCCGGCCTTGAAAGGCTGATCGCCTTCGCGGGAAAACGGCGAGATTCCGCGGTAGAAACCATCGTCGTGAATGATGTAGGCGCCGCTGCGGATCATGAGGTCCACACTGGGGCCTCCAAGTTCAGCGCCCGTGCTGATGGTTGGTGAAAGGACGGTAACGACGTCATCGAAGTACGCGCTGCCACCCGCTGTGATGATCACGGAGCCTGAACCGTAGAGCTCTCCGGCGAGTAGTTCCTCGTGAAGCAGCCGCATCTGGGCGAGGTAGCCGCGAACGGCGGCCAGGCCGGCGTCGTCCGCTGTGTGCGCGAGGGAGCCTTCATAACCGCTGACGCCCACCAACCGCAGGTTCGGTGAGGCGGAGATGGCACGGGCAACCTCCATGGCAGCGTGGACGCCGCGGGCGCCGGTTCGGCCGCCATGGGTGCCAAGCTCCACCAGGACGTCCAACACGGCATCGCTACCAGCGAGTGTCCGGTTGATGACATCCACGGTGCCCGGGGAGTCAATCCAGGAAAGGATGGTGGTTCCCGCGGGCTGGTCGGCTACCCACTGGATCGCGTGCGGATCCGTGAGGCTGTTGGCGAGCTGCAGATTCCGGACGCCGAACTCGCGGGCTACCCGTAGCTGCGCGAAGTTGGCCAGCGTGATCCCCCAAGCGCCCCGGTTGAGCTGCTCGGTCCAGAGCTGGGGCGACATGGTGGTCTTGCCATGCGGGGCGAGCAGGACGCCGTGTTCTGCGCACCACTCAGCAAGGCGATCGGCGTTGGCTTGAAGCGCACCGGCGTCGAGGGTCAGCAGCGGCGTCTGGAGGTCGGCCAGCGTGTGCTTGGCGACGAGGAAGTCCGCGTGGGTGGTCCCGTTCTCGGATGCGGGCACAGCTTTGTGACGCCAATCGAGACGGCGTTCGGCCAGGCCTGCCACGGCGGATGCCGAGATGGCTTCGGAAGTATTCACGCGTTTTGCTCCCTTCGCGGTGCTGCGTTTTTGAAGCTGCGTTGTGGGGTTGTTGGGTGAGTTGGCTTGCGTTGCGTATTTTGCAACGCTGGTTGCAAACCTGCTGGTGATATGTCTAACATGGTGGCGGATCGAGAGTCAAGGCCGCTGAGAGGCGCACGAACTAGTGGGAGAACGATGCTTTCAGCTGTATGCGTGGGCGAAACAATGGCCATGCTTACCCCTGTCCATGCCGTCCCCCTGCACCTGGCAACCGAACTCCACTTCGGGATCGGCGGAGCGGAATCCAACGTCGCCATGGGCTTCGCAGCGATGGGCCTGGACACGCACTGGGTCAGCCGGGTTGGCCGCGACGGTTTCGGCGCCCGCATCCTGCGTGAGCTTCAGGATCACGGCGTGGGTATTTCCGGCGTGGAAGTGGACGAGTCCCTCCCCACAGGCCTGTACGTGAAGGTCCCGGCCCAGGATTCAGACCCCGACGGCGGCAGTTCGGTTTTGTACTACCGGCAAGGCTCCGCGGCGTCGGCAATGGGACGGAACACTCTCTCGAATCCCGCCGTTTCCTCGTTGCTTGGGAACGCTGCGCTGATCCATCTGAGTGGGATCACCGCTGCCCTCTCCCCCGAGTGCCTTTCACTGCTGGAAGCAATCCTGACCGCGCCTCGCAACGGCCGCACCATCAGCTTCGACGTCAACTGGCGCGAAGCCCTCTGGGCAGGCCAAGACCGTTCCGTCTTGCAGCGGCTGGCAAACCTGGCCGACGTCGTGCTTGTTGGGAAAGACGAAGCCGAGCACGCCTTCGGCACCACCGACGAAGCCGAACTCCGCCGCATGATGCCTGACCCGCAGGTACTGGTCATCAAGAATGAGGCGATCAGCGCCATCTCTTTGGACCGGACCGGCACCCGGGAAGAGGTTTCCGCACTGTCCGTCGCCGTCGTCGAGCCTGTTGGCGCGGGCGACTCGTTCGCCGCCGGTTACCTCAGCGGCCTGCTGTTCGGGCTGGGCCAAAAGGAGAGCCTGCGCCGCGGGCACGTGGCGGCTGCATGCACCCTGACAGTCCACGGTGATCGCGGCCCGCTGCCCGATGCCGCCGAGCTCGCAACCATCCTCGATTCTTCGGATGCCGCTTGGGCTGCTATCCATGTTGAAGACGGACAATTCAACACCAGAACCGGAGCGTGACACCGTGAGCCAGAGCCTCCTGCGAGCCATCGACCTGCTCGGCGAACTCGCCGCTAAGCCAGCAACCCTGGACGAGCTCGCCTCCAAGGCCGCCGTGCACAAGACCACCGTGATGCGGCTCCTGCACGCCATGGAGGAAAAGCGTTTTGTGGTGCGTGACGAAGACCAGCGGTTCATGCTCGGTTCCAAGCTTTTTGAGCTGTCCTCGCTGGCCTTGGAACAGCGCGATATCCGCAAGGTGGCCCACCCGCACCTGGCCGAGCTCAACGGCCGCACCGGCCACACCGTGCACCTCGCCGCATTTGAAGGGAACGAGGTGGTGTACATCGACAAGTTCGAGTCACACCACCCTGTCCGCATGTACTCGCGCGTCGGCCTGACTGCATCGCTGCATTCGGCTGCTGTGTCCAAAGTCCTCCTCGCCGACATGCCGCGCAGCCGGCAGGAAAAGATCGCGGCGGGGCTGGACTACGTCAAAGTTACCGAGAACACCCTGACCTCGCCGGAGGCCTTGCTGGCCGAACTCGAGCAGGTCAAGGATCAGGGCTGGGCCCACGACAACGCCGAGCACGAAGCGTTTGTGCACTGCATCGCGGCCCCCATCCGCGACGCCAGCGGCGCCGTTGTAGCCGCAGCCTCCTGTTCGGTACCGGTGGTGATGCTCAGTTATGAAGGCTTGCTTGAGCTGCTGCCCGACCTCAAAGCCAGCACCGAGGCCATCTCCAACGACCTCGGCTGGATCAGCCACGAAAGGAACTCAGCATGAGTGAAAAGACCGTAGTACTGACCGAAAACGCCCCCGCCCCGGCTCACGTATTCTCGCAGGGCATCAAAAAGGGTGGCATGTTCCAGGTTTCCGGCCAGGGCCCCATGGACCCCGCCACCAACCAGTACATTGGCGAGGGCGACGTACGCGTCCAGACCCGTCGCACGCTCGAGAACGTGAAGGCCATCCTCGAAGCCGGTGGATCCTCCGTTGAAGACGTCCTCATGTTCCGCGTCTACCTCACCACCCGCGACGACTTCGCTGCCATGAACGAGGTCTACGGCGAGTTCATCCGCGAGAACGTACCCAGCGGTTTGCTGCCGAGCCGCACCACCGTATTCGTGGACCTGCCGCACGAGGTCATGCTGGTGGAGATCGACGCCTTGGCGGTAACTGCGTAATTCCCGCGCCACACCAACGGGCTGGCGACACCCATATCCGGGCGTCACCAGCCCGTTTTTGTGTCCCCGCGGAATTTGGGTGTCGTATTCGACGGCGGCGCCCGCTCAGCGCCGTCGTCGAGCTTCCATGAATGGCCGGTTTTCCGAGCTGTGTACCGTCACCACCCACTTTGAATGTCCTCAGGCCCCGACACTCCGCAAAGCCCGGCGTGTGCAAGCATCCCCTGGTTCAAAGTCAGTGGTGGAGGTACAGCCTATTTCTGAAAGCGCAGCTTCCACGGGGTAAGCGCAGACTCCAGCTGCTCGCCGAGATTCATCTTGGAAGCACCCTCCACCCGTTCTTCGAAGTGGATAGGCACCTCAGTGATTTTCAGGCCTTGCTGGGCCGTCCGGTAGTTCATCTCCACCTGAAAGGAGTAGCCATCGCTGCGAACAGAGGCCACATCAATCTGTACCAAGGCAGAGGCCGTCCAGGCTTTGAACCCCGCCGTTGCATCTTTCACCTTCAAACCCAGAATTACACCCACATAGAAATTCGCCCATGCGGAGAGTGCCTTGCGATGCCAGGGCCATTCTGTGGCCGTCGATCCGCCGGCGACATAGCGTGAGCCGATCACCAGCGCGGCGCCGGAAGTGCGGATCCGATCCAGCATCGTGGGGATGGCCGACACGGGGTGGGACAGATCTGCGTCCATCTGGATGACAACATCCGAGTTCTCGGCCAAGGCGCGGGTCATTCCTGCCACATATGCCCTGCCCAGCCCGTCCTTCTCTTTCCTATGGAGGACAGACACCGTTCCCCCGGATTCTTCAGCCAACGCGTCAGCCACCGTCCCGGTGCCATCGGGAGAATTGTCGTCGACCACCAGAACGTTGAGATTCGCGATCCCAAGTGCGTCGAGCTGGGCAACGAGAACAGGCAAGTTTTCCCGTTCATTGTAGGTAGGCACAACAACGGTGATTTTCGGATTTTCAGTCAAAGCGTGGGTCCCCAATTCGGTTTCATAACTAGCCAAAGATTGGTGCTGTTTTGCACATGGTTGGCCCAGCCAGTCTATTGATCCGGCTCCAACTACTTAAAAGCTCCCCCTGAGTACCTGCCGTGATCGTGGGCGTACCGTCACCACCCACTTTGAATCTAAAACCACCCCGACACGCCGCGAACGACGGCGTGTCGGACGGCGGCCGCCCTCAAAGTGGGTCAGGAAGCCACGCGCCGGCTGACCACCGACGCCGGGACGGCCGGGATGCGCTGCCGCTTGGCGTACACCCGTGCCCTTTGGCTGGACAACGCCAGCAACACGAGGATGTCAGTAGCCAAGCCGGAAAGGCCAGCTTCGAGGGTGATATTCGCGCTGCCTGTGGAGTAGTCGATCGCCTGAACCAGGATCGAGATGGAACTCAGGCCCATGGCAATCACGCGGGCACCGTTGCTGCCAAGGAATATGCGCCAGGCCAGGAAAATTTCACCCAGCCCGAACACCAGGACCACACCTGCTATCAAGGCGATTGCCGCCGTCGTGCTTTGCGGGTCTGACGAGTCGTCGTCGAAGGTGAGTCCGGATATTTGACCGCCGGAGGTGAGCAACGTGATCGCCAGGACCAAGGCAGCGACCGCCCTGGCCACCACCAAAGCAGCGCCCATCATGATGGGGGCGGGCCGCCTGTCCCTGCTGTCGGTCCGGCCGGGCGGCTGATCCAAGGGAACAAGGACTCGGCGCGCGTCGATGATCGGCAGGTCGCCGTCTGTGGAGATGGAGTCACCGCCGCCATTGCGCGTGTGATAACCGGTGGAGAAGTCCTCGATGACCTGCACAGTCACGGCGGGCTCAGTGGCCGAGACTGTTGTGACGATGTGGTCCCGTTCCACGTCGGTGTTCTGCTCAATCTTGTGCGTGATCTGCAGGGTGAACAGGGAGAAACCAACGCTGCGGTCGTACGTGCCCGCCGCCAGCCAGTCCACTTTGTGGCCGCCCGGAAGGAGCCAGCCCTCGGGGCAACGCCAGAAGCGGACGTGGTGGCGTTTGCCGGGGGTGTTGTTGACCTCCTGCTGGTAAGCGAAGTCCTGCTGCCGGTCAAAGAGATACAGGGGGCTGACCGGCGCTTCTGTGTAACTTTGCCGGAAAAGGGTGGAGCTGATGATGCGCCGGCTGCTGGCGAAAGTGACGTCGTCGGCCATGGTCCAGCCGGCGGCCCTCATGATCGCGTGGATCTGGGGTTCGGCCCCCAGCAATGCAACATTGACGGGGTCACCGAGCAGGCCGTCGCTGGTCCGTGCGCGGCCAATGAAGTAGCCGGGAACGTAGATAGTGGTCAGGATCCGGTGCAGTCGTGGCAACAGCAGGTACGCGAGGAAAGCCCAGAACACGACGGAGAACCACAGCTGCCCCCACCCCAGATGGAAGCTCTCCCCCACCAGCAGGAAAGCCAGCCACACCGCAGCTGCTCCGCCAAGGATGAAGAATCCGTGGTCGAGTCGGCTGTCTGTGGCTCCCTTGTTTGGCACCTTGTACATGTAGCTCCCCCTTGTGGCACCTTAAGCTTCGGGCTTCGGGTAGGAGTTGTACATGGTTTGCCGGCTTAAGTCAGCAAGTTCGGCAACCGGAGCTGCTTGTTGTCAATCAGCCAGCGCAAGGATTCGTGCACTGCCTGCTCGGGTTCATATCCCGGCGCGTACCCGATGAGTGACGCGGCCTTCTGGATGGACATGCAGTGGTTGCGGGTTAGATGAGCCCAGCTGGTGTCGGCTAATTCCGGGGTGGTGGTCCGGCGGAACTCCTCCCAGCTCATAGTTTCCACGTGGGGTTCCTGCCCGAACCAGGAAGCAGCGATGCTCACGTAACCCCGAACCGTCAATGCTGTGGGAGCAACAATGTTGAAGTCTTCGCCGGCTGCCGCGTCCCGTTTCAGGATGGCTTTCTCGAATGCCTGCGCGACGTCGTCGGCATGCACATGGTGCATCAACTCGGTCCCGCTTCCGGGAACCTGTAGTGGCTGCCCGGATGCAATCGTCTGCCACGCCACGGGGTCCAGGTTGCCCAGGGGCCCGATCGGCTGCCACCCGGGTCCCACGATGTGCCCGGGGTGAATCGATGTTGTGGCCAAACCTCCGGAAGCAGTCTCCTCCTTGAGCATGCGGGCGATGTCGCGTTTCTGGATCCCGTACTCGTCCAATGGTTCAGCGGCTGAATCCGCTCCTTCGGCAATGGGCAACTTCAAGCTGACGCCGTACCGCCATATGGAGCCGCAGTGCAGCAGATGCTCCACCTCATTCCGGACACGTTCAACCAGCGCAGTGGCTGATTCGAGCGTGAAGCAAATGAGGTCAACCACGACGTCGGCACCCAGCCCCGCTACCCGGTCACCAAAGCTGCCCTCACGGTCCTCCTGCTGCCGGTCCGCGACGACTTGGAGGACCTGCTGCCATTCGGGGACGTCGGCATAGGACGCGCTGGTCCCGCGACTGATATTGATGACCTCATGGCCGCCACGCACGAGCCTGGGGATAAGGAAGGACCCGATATGGCCGCTGCCGCCGATAACAACGATTTTCATTGTTCTCCGATCTTCACGAGTCACGGTTTGGCTGAGCCGCAGCGCCACCAACGTCAACCCAACACATAATAACGAGACTTACTTGTTCCCGGGTTAGACAAACGGCAGGCTCCCCCGACTAGCATGAATAGTCCGGGTAAGCCCGGGTACGTGACCTCTTGAACGACCCCCTCGGACGGTCGGCGTTGACGCGGCGACCACGTAAAGGAGAAAACTGTGCGGGAGCCTGCAGTCAACGAGAGCGTGTCAGAAATCAGCGAAACTCCGGAAGAAAATCCGGAGGAGACGCCACAGGAAACGCCCGATGAAACCGCAAGCGAACCGGCCGAAATCACGTTTGACGAACAGTTCTATCCGGCCCGCCCCAAGGCGCTGCGGCCAATCGCCCGAAGGAGGCAGTTCTTTGCCGCCCGGCCCTCCCTGGAATTCGACGGCCTGAACTCCACCTATGTGGACTGGCTCAGGAACCAGTCCATGCTGGGCGACGCCAACACCATGGCCCGGCAATTGTCCGGGCAGGCCAGTATGTGGCAGAACTCCTATGCCAGGCCGAATCCCCGCGCAGCCGTCGAGCGTTCACCTGTCTGGTTCACGGCCTACCCCCTGTCCTTCATCACCAAGGACGGCCAGTCCTTCCTGTCAGCGTTGGGAGATCCCGCACTCTGGGACGCGTTCAGCGAGATCGGCATCCGGGGCCTGCACACAGGACCGGTCAAGCTCGCCGGTGGCATCCGCGGCTGGTCCCAGACACCCAGCGTGGACGGCCACTTTGACCGAATCAGCATGGCGATCGACCCCGCCTTCGGCACCGAAGAAGAGTTCCGCCAAATGTGCGAGGTGGCCAATGACCATGGCGGCACCGTCATTGACGACATCGTTCCCGGGCACACAGGCAAGGGAGCGGATTTCCGTCTCGCCGAAATGAACTTCCGGGACTACCCCGGCATCTACCACATGGTGGACATCCCCGAAGAGGACTGGCACCTGCTGCCGGACGTTCCCGAGGGCGAAGACTCGGTCAATATCAGCCCGGCGGCCGAGGAGGCTCTCCAGCAGGCCGGTTACATTATTGGTCGGCTCCAACGTGTGATTTTCTACGAACCCGGCGTCAAGGAAACCAACTGGAGCGCCACCAAGCCCATCATCGACACCACCGGCAAAACCCGCCGGTGGGTCTATCTCCACTACTTCAAGTCTGGCCAGCCTTCCATCAACTGGCTGGACCCAACCTTCGCCGGGATGCGCCTGGTGGTTGGCGATGCCTTGCACTCTTTGCTGGACCTGGGGACCGGCGCCCTCCGGCTTGATGCCAACGGGTTCCTGGGCGTGGAGAAGAGCGCCGAGGAAGAACCGGGTTGGTCCGAGGGCCACCCCTTGTCCGAGGCCGCCAACCAGCTGATTGGTTCCATGATCCGCAAGGTGGGCGGGTTCTCCTTCCAGGAACTCAACCTCACCATCGATGACATCAAGACCCAGTCCGAGTCCGGCCCGGATCTCTCCTATGACTTCATCACCAGGCCCGCCTATCACTACGCCTTGGTCATCGGAGATACAGAGTTCCTGCGCCTGACCCTGCGGCTTTCCATGGAGATCGGCGTGGACCAAGCATCGTTGGTACACGCCCTCCAAAACCACGACGAACTGACTTACGAGCTGCTTCACTTTGCCGCGGGACACAGGGACGACGTCTTCGAACTTGCCGGCGAGGAGCTTACCGGCGCTGAGGTGGCCGAGAAAGTCCAGAACACCATGCGGGAAAGGCTCACGGGGGAGAATGGACCGTACAACGCAGTGTTCACCACCAACGGCATTGCCTGCACCACCGTCAGCTTCATCATGGCGGCCCTTGGCATCAAGGATCAGGATGCCATCACCGAGGAGCAGGAAGCCCAGGTCCTGGACGCCCATGTACTGCTGTCCATGTACAACGCGCTGCAGCCTGGGGTTTTCGCGCTTTCCGGTTGGGACCTCACGGGCATCACAGCGCTTGACCGCGAGACGGTCCGCGAGCTCACCTCGCAGGGTGACACCCGCTGGATCAACCGTGGCGCACACGATCTCATGGGCACCAGCCCGGACGCGAAAACCTCCCTCGCCGGAATGCCCCGCGCCCGGAGCCTCTACGGTCCGCTGCCCGAGCAGCTGAAGGACCCAAACTCCTACGCCCGGCGGCTCCAGCAGATCCTTACCGTGCGGGAAGAGTCTGGGATCGCCACCAGCACGCTGCTGGACGTGCCCGATGTTTCCCATCGAGGGCTGCTGGTGCTGGTCAACCAGCTCGCCGACGGAGCCCTACAGGTCACCGTCCTGAACTTCTCGGACCAGGACATTGCGGGTAGTATCCAGTCCTCGCACCTGGTTCCGGGCTCCACCGTCCACGATCTTTTCAGCGGCGAGGACGTCAGCCAAGTGGACGACCTCCACAGCTTCTTCCTGGAGCTGCCCGCCTTCCAAGGCACGGCACTTCTCTTGAAGGACCCGGTCGTGGAGGACGAGGTCACCGAATAGGAAGCACGACGTCGGCACTTACGGTAAGTGCCGACGTCGAGGTTCTCAGGGGGCGAAGCTTGCCTTGTGCATCATCGAACGTCCAGTACCTTGGGTGCGCTCGATGTTGCAGAAGCCACAGTCCCAGGGAGGAACATGGCAGCGATCACGGCTACAGCGATGACGATGAATCCGTTTGCTGCGATTGCAAACGACAGGCCGCCAAGTAGCACCCCCGGCTCGCCGGCTGGGCGCCCGGAGATGCTTACGGCGAGAATCGAAGACATGATGGGTGTTCCTAAAGCGAGCCCGACCTGCTGGCTTGTGGTTGTCATGCCGGTTGCCAGGCCTTGTTCGCTATTGGGCAATCCCGACGTAGCGGTAATCGTGTAGCCGACGATGGCGCCAATATGCCCCAGCGAACCGACAACGAGGCCTGCCAAAATGACAATCAACGAGGACGCGTTTGCTCCTGCGAATGCCAGCAAGACGGTTCCAGAGCCTTGCAGGAACAAGGCGATCACAAGGAGCGCCTTTTGCCCGAATCGGGCGATGATTCGGGGGGTGAAGCTCGCAGCACCGACGGAGACGATTCCGATGACAGCGATAACCAGGCCGGTCTGTACAGCGTCCAGGCGGAGGACATCCTGAAGATAGAGAGTCAAGAGATATGTCAACGACGACATCATTGAGAACGTCGCCAGTCCCCCAAGGTTCCCAAAAGCCACAGTTCTCTTTCTGAGAATCCTAACGGCGACCAGCGGGGAGCTGACGCGCATTTCGACCCAACCGAAGAGCAGAAACAATAACGCGGCGCCCACAAGCCAAGGATAGGGTGCGAGGGAAGTCAAGCCGCCTTGCCCGGCGATGGTTAGGCCAAAGACAAGAGACGTCAGGGCGGCACTAATCAGTACCGCACCCGCCACGTCGAGGCGAGGACGCTCCGAGGGGCGGGACTCGGCAAACAAAACCGGGGTGAGAACGAGAACAACTACAGCTATAGGAACGTTGATAAAGAACGCCCACCGCCAGCTGAGCCCACTTGTCAAGACACCACCTAGAAGTGCTCCCGCCGTGAATCCCGCAGAGATCAGGGCGCCATTGATGCCAATCGCTCGGGCTCGCCGCGGCCCTTCCTCAAAAGAGGTGGTCAGGAGCGATAGTGCAGCCGGTGCCACGGCGGCCGTTCCGAAGCCCTGAACAATGCGTGCGGTGATGAGCAGCCACTCCCTGTCAGCCAAACCGCCTATCACTGAGCCGATTCCCAAAAGGGCAATGCCCAGAATAAACAAAAGCCGCCTCCCTACCAGGTCCCCGAGCCGCCCAAAGAGCAATCCAAACCCCGCGGCGGGCAATGCGAACGCGGTGATAGTCCACTGGAGGTCCTGAACTTCTATTCCCACATCGCGGCCAATCTCGGGAAGCGCGACATTAAGGACAGAAAAATCAACGGCAAGTGTGAAGCTCGCGCTCAGAAGAACGAGTAGCTTCCACCGCTCTCGCGGTGACAAGCGGGTTGATGCCGATCTGGACATGATGACCTTACCTTTTCTCTTGTGTTGTGGGTGCCTCTACCGGCAAGCCCTCGTCGTTCAGTACGCTCGGCGGAAGGCCGTCCGCGCCATCAAAGGCGCCTTCTGCCGCGACGTGTCCGTCAGGTCGGACAAGGAAGTAGTAGGCGCGTCGGCCCAGTCGAAGGACGGAGGCCGACAGGGTGATCGGTCCCAAATCGCGGACGTCATGGCTGGTGCGTGACATTACGACGTCAAGAATTTCTAACCAGAGTCCGGGCTCCGTCGCACCGGGCCACACGAAAAGTGTGTGCTTCTCTCTGTGGTGTGCCGGCCAGCTTGACCAAGGCGCACGCGCCGGCGCGCTACCGGCAAACGAAGGGAACCGGGTTCCCAGCCTTGAGCCTCGGGGCGTCGGGCCATTCGCAAGATATCTTGTATCCAGTTGGGTGATGGTATCGACAAGGTTTGGGCGCATCGTCTTTCGCGTAGAAAGGAAGACGGCCGCGTTCCGCTTGACAGTAGCGATTCTGCCTCGGGCTTCAGCCCATTTGGCCAAGCGTCGGGAGGCCGCGGAGACGTGCTTGGCAGCAGCGCGGCGCTCCAGGTCGTAGGTGTCAAGAAGGGATTCGCTGGCTAGGCCGTGTACAACACGAGCCAGCTTCCACCCCAAATTCGCGGCATCTTGGAATCCGGTGTTCATACCTTGCCCACCGGCGGGGCTCATGACATGAGCCGAGTCACCGGCGAGCAGAACTCTCCCAGACCTGAATCGGTCCGCGGTCCGAAGGCGCACATCGAATGCTGTAGTCCATTCTGGTGGGCGGACATCCCTTACCAGACGGTGGTGCTGCGTCAGAATTCCATGGAAGAAGGCATGATCAGGAGCGGGGGCGTTGGTCGGCATCGAGACAGCGATACGCATGGTCGTCGGAGTAAAAGGAGAGAGTCCGATAGCTGCAGTAGGCGAGTAGATGTAGTGCAACATCCGTGTAGACAGGCTTCCGTCAAGTCCCGCGTCCCCAATGCCGAATCGAACCTGTCCAGGCGGGCCAGTAAATGGAATTTCAGCAAGCTGTCGGACTGTGCTGTGGGCGCCGTCGGCTCCCACCACCCATTTTGCACGGATGGCTTGGTCGCCTGCCTCCGTACGTACGGTCAGTTCCACCCCTAGAGGATCCTGTGCCAACCCCACAACCTCACCACCGCGGCGCAAAGGTCCAAGCCGGGCTTCGTACCCTTTGACGAGAACCCGTTCCGTGATTTCCTGTGAAATGGCCAGCCCGAACGGGTAGGGCGCTTCGCGGATTGTCGAGAACCGCAACTCGCCCAGCTCACGGTTCATCGAGTGGAATGCGACGCCTTCGATTGCTCGTCCGCAATCCAAGAGCTCATCGGCGGCGCCCACTGAATGCAGGAGTTCCAGCTGGCGTGGCCAAACCATAGACGCACGCGAATGCCTCGTGGGTGCCCTCGCCTTGTCAATCATCTGTACAGACACGCCTCGCTGGGCGAGATCAATCGCTAAGAATAGGCCTACTGGGCCGGCACCAACGATGACCACGTCAACCTCGCTCACTGAAACTCCCTGCTCGCCGCTTGATTGTGCTCAAGAGCGTATCAGATATCTGTCATGAGTATGTCACTTGGCAATGGTCCTTGCTTGCGGTTAGGGGTTTCAGCTCATAACACTCATTGTTTGACATGTATCAATAATCTGTGCAGTATCAGTCCATTGATACACGGCAGCACCTGCCAGTCATCAATACCGTCGTCCGGACACGACGGGACGGATATGAAGGGGGATTCACCATGACAAGTTCTGAAACAACAGGAACCTTGCGGACTATCGATCGTCGGATCGTGCACAGGTCGCAGGTGCACGAGGTTTTCATCACCGACGTTGAGGAAAGTAAGGCCGGCAGGTTCTCGGCACAGTTACCGAGTAGTCACTCGTATTATTGCGATGCTTTGTCGATACCACGCGTGCTGGTCGACGCTCTCGCTCTCATGGAGGCATGCCGCCAAGCGTCCACGGCCGCTGCACATATTTCGTGGGGCGTTTCCTTTGACAGCCAGTTCATACTGACATCCTGCCGAGGTCACTTTCCCGCGGTTTCTCGCCCTCGTTTCGACGATGGTCCGATCAACCTTCGACTCCAGGTCTCCCTTACGGAGGCCAGGTTCTTCCGCAGTGAGCTGACAGGTGGAACGAGCCGCATCCGTATAGAGGCTGCCGCTGCGGATGGCAGCTCCGATCAGATTGGGATGCTGGACCTGGATATCCGGTACGTGCGCAAGGCGACTTACGACTCGCTGCGATCCCGCAGGCGACCCGGCACGCCAGTTCCCACCAGCGCTGCACTGACCTCCGACCCGCACGGCGCTCCGCCCCGGGAAGTGGGTCGAAGTCGTGAAGACAACGTCGTCATCTGCCCGGCCATCCGCACTGCAACCGGCGGCGAGACCATCCTCCGATTACCATTCCACAACCGAAGCATGTTCGATCACCCACAGGACCATGCCCCTGCCATGGTTCTCGTTGAGGCCGCGCGTCAACTGGTGCATTCGACATTCATCGAAGCTTCTTTCGACCACTGGGTGCTTGTGGGGGTGGAGGGGCAATTCGACTCGTATGTGGAACTCGACCAACCGACGACTCTGCGCGTTACGCGGCGCGCGATGCTTGAGGGCGAATCGATGCCAGTCACCGATATCGAAGTTCATCAACTCGGCAAACTGGCAGCCAGTCTCGTCCTGAGCTTCGGTTTTCGATCCGGAGACACGAGCAAAGCCGAATTGTCATGAAGATTTCCTTGGACATAGCAATCGTCAGCGTCGGAAAAACGCTGGCACCAGCCGTCTCGACTGATACAGCGCTGGAACGGGGACTCGTATCGCACAAGGTCGCCGAGATGGTCGGCGCGCATCAACTACCGGCAGCAACTGCCCCCGGGGCGCCAGGGCTTGCCGTCGAGGCCGTCCGCACCGCTCTGGACTTCGGCTCAGTAGCTGCCATGGACATCAACCTTCTCGTGCATGCATGGGTCCACTACCAAGGCCACGACTTCTGGTCCCCCACTCATTTCATCGCCAAGGAAGTCGGAGCTGATCGGGCTCTACCCATCGGCATCCAAACAATGTGCAACGGCGGGGCCACCGCTATAGAGATCGCTGTGATGCGACTGCTATGCGATCCGGATGCATCAATAGCCGTTGTAACCACCGCGGACATTTTCGAGGGCGATTTTGACCGGTGGAACAGCGACTCATTTCTTTGGTACGGGGACGGAGGGACAGCGGTTGTGCTCAGCACTGACGACTTGCCGACCCATCCGAAGGTTCTTGCCTCCGCGGCGACGACGGTGCTCGACGGAGAAGGCCTTCATCGAGGAAAAGACCCGTTCGCCTGGAACCCCGGTCAGTTCGGCAGGGTCATAGACGTTCGGCGTACCAAGAATACGCACCTGAAGGCCATTGAACCCGAAATATTCACTACTAAGCTGCGCGAAGCCCTTCAATACGTCGTGCATGAGGCGCTCAGAGATGCCGGGCGGACCTCCCAGTCATCGGACATCCGCTACATAGCTCTGCCCCGTGTCGGTCGCAGAGTCATCAACGAGCTGTACATTCCGGCGCTCAAGGACCTTACCAACGCCGAAATTGTTTATCTGGGAGACACAACAGGGCACCTCGGGGCTGGCGATACCGCGGCGAATCTTCACGATCTTCTTGCGAGGTCGGAGCATCGTCCCGACGAGATCGGACTCTTCATCACCGCCGGCGCCGGATTCACAGTCTCGTGCCTCGCCATACGCCTAGGGGAGCCCGGCACGGCTACCCTGCGCAGCACGGCGGGCTCTACAGGAGGCTTGGGTTCTGCATCATGAAACGTGCAGCGGTCATCGTAGCAACGGGATCGGCCCTGCCTATCGCCGTGGAAACCAACGAAATGCTCGCGAGGCGTCTCAACACGTCCGATGAATGGATCCGTCAACGAACCGGAATAGCGCAACGCCACATAGCAACCACCGAATCGACCGCCGACCTTGCGGTTATGGCTGGCCACAGAGCCTTGGAGCTCCTTAACGAGCCAGCAGGTATCGATCAGGTAATAGTTGCGACGACAACCCCCGACCGCGCCTGCCCCGCCGTCGCGCCCGAAGTCGCCCATAGGCTCGGCCTGGGCACGGCAGCGGCTTTCGATGTTGCCGCCGTGTGCAGCGGCTTCCTCTATGCGCTTCGAACGGCTCGGGATGCGATCCTCGCAGGGACGTCCCAGCGGACGCTTGTAATCGCGGCGGAGGTCTTTACGCGCCTGCTAAACCCCGAAGACCGTAGTACTGTCGCCATCTTCGGTGATGGTGCAGGTGCCGTGGTGGTGGAAGCCGGACTTGCTGGTTCACCTGGCGAAGTGCACGCCATACGGCTTCAAAGCGATGGAGCATTGGCGAGCCTGATCACGGCAAACGGCAATCCAGTCAATCTCGATAAGCGGAATGCTGACCTTGATCCCTTTTTCCAGATGCAAGGTCAGGCTGTCTTCCTCAACGCCATTCTCAGGATGGAATCCATCACGCGGGAGACGCTTGAATCCATCGATTGGTCGCCGTCCTTAATCGACCATTTTGTCGGCCATCAAGCCAACGTGAGAATCCTGAACGCCCTCGCGGAAAGACTCGAAATTAACTCAGGAAAAGTCCTTCGTCATTTAGAGCGAGTGGGAAATACCGGAGGGGCCTCCATTCCTTTGGCGCTTGATGATGCGCTCCGAAGGGGAGAGATACTTCCGGGTCATCGCCTCGCAATGGCGGCATTCGGCGGCGGAGCTACCTGGGGTGCAGCCGCCATATCCGCCCCGGACATCACCTCTTTTTCTAATAAGACTTCAAAGAAAGCCAGTCACCATGTCTAAAACAACCACCATCCGCAAGGACCTCGTTTCCCTCCTCACCGAGAAGTTCGGGGTCCCCCTTGATGAAGCATGCAACGGCGGGACCACCATGGACGAGCTTGGCCTCGACTCGTTGGCACTCGTTGAGCTTCTTCTCGACCTCCAGAAGAACCTCCACGTTTCCATAGAGCAGGGAGAAATTCTGCCCAACCACACAGTCGACGAGACGGTGGTCCTAATCGCCCGGCACAAGGCCAGCGCCTGATGGATGCCCAACAATTTGACGCGGCGATCACTGGAATTGGGCTCATCACGCCTGCGGGCATCGGTCGTGAAGATAATTGGTCGACCATTCTCGAAGCTTCCGGTACCGCAGCCCGACAAGAAATCTTGCCCCATCATGGCAGCCCACTAACACTTGCACGTGTACCCGACTTTGACGCCCGGGAGATCATTGGCTCATCAAAAGTCTGGCGACTGGCGCGATTCATTCAGCTGGCGATAGTCGCCACAAGAGAGGCCATCGCAGACAGCGGAATCGACTTCACCTCCATAGAGGGCACCAGAGTTGGTTTGGTTTTCGGCAACTCCCTCGGAGGGGCCGAGACATTCGAATCGGCGAATGCTGCAATGCTCGAGAAGGGACACAAGCATGTATCGCCACTACTGATTCCCATGTGGATGCCGAACATGCTCGTGGGGTCGTTGGCCATCGAGTTCGGGATCCGGGGTCCCTCACATGTCGTTGCCACTGCATGCGCTTCGGGCACCACAGCAATCGGACAAGGGCGCCAGCTCCTCCGCGACCGCCAATGCGACGTAGTTGTGGTGGGTGCCTCAGAAAGTGCCCTCAGCGCGACAACCCTTGCTGGGCTTGCGAATATGGGCGCGACTGTCAAGGAAACCGGTTCACCCGGTCAATCGTCGCGACCTTTCGACGATGGACGGAATGGGTTTGTTCCTGCTGAAGGGGCGGCAGCGCTCGTTCTTGAACGTGAAAGCGATGCCCGCGCACGCGGAGCACACATCTACGGGCGTGTCTCCGGATTTGGTAGCAGCACAGATGGCCACCATGTCACTGCACCGCAACCGGACGGGCGAGGGCTCCAATCCGCAATTAGACAGGCGCTGGTCTGCGATGCCGGCCTCAGCATCAGCGATGTCTGCCATGTCAACGCACACGGAACTTCGACACCCCTCAATGACCTGGCCGAAGGGCGCGCGCTTTTTCACCTCTTCGGGGCGGATGTCCCTGTGACCTCAATTAAGGGAGTTACAGGTCACCCCTTGGCAGCGGCGGGAGCCATAGAAGCGGCCGTGGCTGCAATGAGCGTCTCGCGCGGGCTAATTCCTCCGACTGCCAACACATCAGTCATCGACAAAGATATCCGAATCGACGTGGTTACCGGCGCTCCGCGAAGCCTCCGCCCCGGGGCCGTGCTGTCCATATCGGCAGGGTTCGGTGGCCACAACGCGGCACTCCTGATAACGCCGTGAGCAACGGGGAACGAGCCGAGGCTCTGCAGGGTGTGGGCGGCAATGGTGCGGCATTCTTTGACGTCGACGAGACTCTCATCAACATAAAGTCCATGCAGTCCTTTCTCGACTACTACTTCAGAAATGAGGTAACTGGTCACTGTGAAACACCGTGGAACCGATTCCACGAGTCGGTTGCCGGGCTGAGCCGCGAAGAGGGCAATCGTGCCTACTACAGGCTTTGGGCGGGACAGCGACTCGAGGACCTGGAAAGGGGCGGGGTGGCCTGGTTCAATGAAGTGCAACACCGCGAGGACTTTTTCATTCGCCCCGCCCTTGAAGAACTCCGCCTCCACCAGCTGGCAGGACGGCTTATTTTCTTTGTTTCCGGCTCATTCCGCCCCTGCTTGTCCGGGCTTGCAAAAAGTCTGGGAGTCACCCGCGTCTACTGCACGGAGTTAGCCGAACAAGACGCAGTCCTTACAGGGGAAGTCTCTCAGTCATGTATCGGGGAGGGGAAGCGGCGTGCCGTTCAACAACCTATCGCCAGCTACGGGTTGGCCCATCAATTGACCTGGGCATACGGCGATCATGTGTCTGATCTGCCCATGCTTAAATCTGTCGCCCATGCCAGCGTCGTCAGTCCAAGCCCCTCCCTTCGCTCGCTTGCTGAACTGAATTCATGGAGCGTTCTTTCGCCCGCCATCACCAAACACGAGAGGAAGGCATGACTGATAACGATGCAGGAACCAAACGTTTGATTGCTGTCCTCACCAATGCCGCGGATCAGCTCCAGGCGGAGACGAGTATTCTACGTTCCACCATTGCACACGCCCTTTTCCTCGGATGCGGCATACCGTACGAGGTTTTCGATTCCGAACCGCAGTCTTTTCATCCCCAACCGACCGGCAGTCACTCATCATCCAGGATCGATTGCATCGGAATCATCGGTGCCGGGACCATGAGCCAGGGGATAGCGCGTGCGGCACTTCGTGCGGGAATTGATACCCGCATTCTCATTCGAGACGCACGCAATGGGCAGAATCTCCGCAAGGCGATCGCCTCACAATTAGAAGACACCGCAACGCTGCCTCAGATCGGTTCTTCGCCGGATGTGCTCGATGGAGCCGAAATAGTTGTGGAGGCAGTCGCGGAGGACCTAACCGTCAAGCGGATCGTCGTCGCAGCCCTGGAAGACAACTTGAGCATCGACACGATATTGGCGACGTCTACGTCGAGCCTTGGGGTCCATGACATTGCCGATGCCCTGCGGCTCCCGGAAAGGCTGGTAGGCCTCCATTTCTTCAACCCGGCTGACCGTAATCCACTTGTCGAACTTATTCAGAACGGAGCCAGCGATGAAGACATAGCGCAGGTACTTCGGCTCGGGGCCCAGCTCGGGAAAGAAGTCATTCGAGTCGCCGACTCCCCTGGATTCCTTGTCAACAGGGTTCTGATTCCATATCTCAATGAAGTTTTCCATTTGGCGGCAGAAGGCGTCTCCCTTCGTGACATTGACCGTGACGTTCGTCGATATGGGTTTCCGGTCGGACCGGCACGCCTTGCAGGCATCGTTGGCCTCGACGTCGTCGTCGCCATCCAAAAGACGCTGTTTCAGCGTCTGGGGTACCCGACTCTGGCTCCGGCACCAGCGCTGGAGGCCCTGGTTGATCAAGGCGTGCTGGGTAGCAAGACCGGTCACATATTCCCCGCGGCGATCGACTCCGGACTACCTCCGGTCATTTAGCTTGACCGCCGCCGGCGTTGCGATGGCCAGAATGGGCGGGGAAACACCCTGCCTCGCGACAGCCATCCGGGACCCGCTCCAGAGATCCACATGGGAAACAGAGAAAAAGCCCATCTCCTCAAGCCACCATGACGCCGGGGACTGCGTCGCAACAAGATCGGATATGGGGAGTCCCACACCGCGTCCAATTGCCTTGGCAATAGCTTCATACGTCGTCCATGCCGTGATCGAATCAGTGGTTCCAGGTGGGAGAAGAACCTCCAACTGCCGGACGAGAGCTGGCGTAAGCACTCTCGAGCAGGGCTCGAGGTCAATTCCGATGGTGCCCCCCGGCGACACGGCCACTGCCACCGTTTTCGAATCATGGGCAACTGAGACATGTAGATCACCCGAGGCAAGGTACGGGCGGCCCCGATCATCCCGCCGGAGCGAATCGGCAGCAGAGGATCCTGCCCAAAGCATCGCGGCAGTCCGCAGCATCCAAGATGCTGCGAGCGAGCTGCAGCGGTCCTTCCTACGTCGCCGATCCGCATGCTGAACGTCCGGCCCCGACGCGACGAGGTTGTGGGCCAACTCTTCACATCGTCCGCGTTCAATGGCGCAGGTCGCCACATCGACGCGTCCGCTGCGAAGAAACGCCATAGCCTCAGCCATGCGCGCAGTCAGATCGGCGGAAAGGTCGCCTATTCCTCTTCCCCCCGCGTTGCGTTCACGACTTTCTGCAGAAGTTTGCGCAGAAGGTCGGCTTCTTCGTCGCTGAAGGCGTCACGCACCCGTTGCTCCACACCCCGCGCACTTTCGTCTGCACGGAGCACCAAGGCTTCACCAGAAGCTGTGAGCGTGATGATGAGCACCTTGCTGTGCACGTCAGATGGAATCCGATCAACCAATCGCTTTGCCTCAAGCTTTGCCAGCACCGTGGCCATCGTCTGGGGAGTAACTGCGGCCGCGCGTGCAAGTTGGGCGGCGGATTGCCCCGGTACGTAGTACAGCGACATCAGCGTTGCGTATTGGGCGACGGTGAGATCGTACTCACGCAATGCTTGGCTCTTTTCGGACAGAATGGCTTGTTCCGCCTGTTTGACGTACGTGCCGAGCCGCGCCTCCAGATCCTGCAAAAAGGCGTCCCCACCCTTCCGGGGGGGAGACAGACGTTGGCGATTCCGAGCTTTGGCAGACATTTTCTTAGGATAGCGCTTCTGTTGCGGGCCAGTCGTATTACATCTATTCAGGCATTGTGCGCGATCGCGAAATGCGTCGGTGAGGTCCTGAAACTGCGCCTCAACCGAATTTCAACGTCGTTATCGTTCCTTGACTATAGCAGATAGCTGTTACGCTACAGTAACCGATTAAAAGACAGACATAGGAAGATGTGATGAGTAAAGCAATCCAAATCTTCAAGTACGCCGGGCCCGCCGCTTTGAAGTACGGAGATTCCCCCGAACCCACGCCAGCGGCAGGTCAAGTTGCCCTCGAAGTCCAGTACGCTGGCGCCAATTACGTCGAAGCACTTTTTTCCGAAGGCCTTGTCCCTTCCCTGCCACTCCCATGGGTCCCGGGTATTGAAGCGTCGGGGCGGATTCATGCACTGGGCCGGGGTGTAACTGGCATTGGAGTGGGCCAGAAGGTTGCTGCGTTGACGATCAACGAAGGAGGAGCCTACGGCCAGGTCGCAGTAACCAATGCTCATCTGGTTGCTCCCCTACCGGAGTCGCTCGACGCGGCAACAGCGGCCGCAGTTCCGTCGAACACAACAACAGCTCTCCTCACGCTCGAACGAGTGGCACATCTCAGTGCAGGAGAGCACGTCCTGGTCCAGGCTGCCGCTGGAGGACTCGGCTCGCAGTTAGGGCAAATCGCAAGATATCTGGGGGCAGGACGCGTCGTCGGTGTTGTTGGCAGCGAAGCTAAGCGTCGTCTCGCACTGGACTTGGGATACGACGAAGTGTGGTTGCGCGACGATCTCGCAAAGCAACCCCCTGGCCAGTTCGACGTAGTCGCAGACCCTGTCAGCGGACCGAGCAGAGCCACCTGCATCGGTTTGCTTCGCCTTGAAGGAAGGCTTTTGGCCATAGGAGATGCCGCCCAAGCAGGAGACCAGGCCCTCAGCAGCAACGCTCTCTGGTTCGGCGGCAAAAGCGTTCTCGGCTTCAATTTGGGCGCCCTCGCAGCGGCTAAACCCGAACTGGTCGGAGCCTACCTTCGGCGTGCGATTGACCTTGTCGCTTCCCGAGAGGTGGCGGTGCATGTCGCCGGTGTCGTTCCTATCCAGTCGGCACCGTCTGTGCTGACAGATCTACGGAACGGCCAAAGCGTCGGCAAGACCGTGTTCGTGCATGAGACCAAATCGTGACAACAAAGCAAGTAGGTCTGCTCCTGTGGCGAGACTTCGCGCCTTTGGCCCTAGTTGGCTAGGCGCAGGAAGGAGGTCACGGCATAAGCTGCCAGCTTTGAACCAGGAAAGCCGCACCCGCCGGGGAGCACTCCCCCAGCTCAGGCTCCGGAGAAAGGCCTCCTCCGAACGCGAATTCATCCCCGATATTCAAGGATTTGCCATCAGGAAAGACCACTCCCGTCTCTGTGATTCTTGTCCCAAAGGGGAAAATGAGTCCACCCGGGCTGCCCTCAGTGGCGACGTCGGATAAACACCCGCTGGTGTTTAGGCCAAGCTTCCCCATGTTCAGGGCGTCCATGTGAAAGTCTGACTCTCTGCCTTTGGAAACAGCGGCCTTGCTGCCGTTGCCGCCGGTGATGATCTCGGCCTCGAACGTCGGCATCTGAATGCCCGTAATTTCGGGCAGCGGTAGCCCGCTGGAGTAGCCTGTTTCCGGTGCCGTAGGCGCAGTATCCTGTGTGACCGCCGGAGCAGCTTGCTCCGTCGGCGGAGTCGTCATGGGGGACGTCACCACTACCCCGGCGACTACAGCTGCAGCGGTCGCCGCCACCAACCCGACTCCTGCCATCAACCGCACACGGCGCCTGTCAGGCTGTTGATGGAAATCTGTAACCGACCCACCTACGCTGATGTGCTCGGCGTCGGTGGCCAGGACAGCCAGGCTTTTCCCACGGCTACGGGCCAACTCTTCTTCCGTGACCACCAAGGCAGGGTCTGCCTCCATCAGGCGTTTCATTCCGGGCGCTTCTTTCCTCTTCATCGCTGCACGTCCTCTGTGGTGTGGTCCGCCCGAAGCAGATTGCTGAGTTGTTTCCGCGCTCGGTGCAATCGCATCCTGACGGCCGTGGCGGTGACATTGAGCAGGTCCGAGACCTCGGCCGACGTGAATCCGTCCCAGTACGTCAAAAGAAGAACCTCGCGTTCCTCGGGCTTGAGCCGGTCCAGCGCGTCCCTCACTTCGCCGGCGTCCGAACCCGGCTCGTGCGTTCTCTGCCTCTCCAGTTGCCGTGTGAGGTTCATGGAGCGAAGGCTTGAACGATAGTGGTTTCGGAGGACATTGCGGGCAATGCCGAACACCACCAGCACCGACAGTTCCTGGTCCTGACTGGATTTCTCCCAAGCGATGCGAAACACGTCGGCGGTGAGGTCTTCGGCTGTGGACGCACCCTCCGTTCGACGGCGGAGATAGCGGTAAACCTTGTCATGGCACGCCGCATGTGCAGCCAGGAAATGCTTCTGCCTGGCCATCTCCACTCGATCTCCTTGGTCCGCCTGCACCCTCATGCCCCGTTAATGTCCGGCGATGAGAAGAATGTAACCAACTTCCGAAAAAGCTAGTCGCCGACGGCGTCGCGGCCGCGGCGGAGGATGAGCGGATCGGCGTCGTAAACCACTGAGGTGTCCTTGTCCTCATAGTCGAACTGGTTCAGGAAGTAGCGCATGGCGTTGATCCGGGCGCGCTTCTTGTCGTTGGACTTGATGGTGATCCACGGCGCGTGGTCGGAGTCCGTATGCAGGAACGTTCGTTCCTTCGCGTCCGTGTACTCGTCCCAGCGATCCAGCGACGCCAGGTCCATGGGCGAGAGCTTCCAACTGCGGACGGGGTCGATCTGGCGGATGGCGAAGCGGGTGCGCTGCTCCTGCCGGGTCACGGAGAACCAAAACTTGGTGACGTGGATGCCGGCGTCAACCAGCATCTTCTCGAAGACCGGCGCCTGGCCCATGAAGGTGTCGTATTCGTCGTCCGTGCAGAACCCCATGACGCGTTCCACGTTGGCGCGGTTGTACCAGGAGCGGTCGAACATGACGATCTCACCCGCAGTGGGAAGGTGCTGAATGTAGCGCTGGAAATACCACTGGCCCTGCTCACGGTCAGAGGGCTTGGCGAGCGCTACCGTCCGGGCAGAGCGGGGATCCAGGTGCTCGGTGAAACGCTTGATGGTGCCACCCTTGCCGGCGGCGTCACGCCCTTCGAAAACAATGACGTGCTTCAGTCCGAGGTCCTGCCCCCAGTACTGGAACTTCAACAGCTCGATCTGCAGGCGGTACTTCTCGATCTCGTACTCGTCGCGGGTCATCCGCTGTTCGTAGGGATAGTCCTCGTTCCACGTCTCCACCGCCGATCCGCCGGGATCGATGAGGTCCGGGTCTTCGCCCTGCCCTCCGCTGATGGTGTAGCCCAAGTCCACCAAGTGATCGATGGTTTCACGCAGGTTGTCCCTGACCCACCAATCGTCCAGTGATGTGGTTGCTGGGGTTGCCTCCGTCATGCGGTCCTCCTGGTGTGCCGGGTAGTGCGCGGCAGCCTAACAGCGTTTGGTGACGGGAACGTGAACCGGGCAAGGATCGCGGCGCCAGGCAGCAGGTCACCAGGCGCGACTTCGCGCCCTGCGGGGAGAAGGCCGAAGCCAATCCATGCAGCAGCGCGATTTCGTATACCTTTTGGCACGCCACACTGAGCTCAGCAGCCCGGGTGCAAAGCTAATTTGCGGCAACCGCTCCCGCGTCAATCCAGTAGCGACGAAAAAGGCGCCCAGCGTCCGTCCGCACATCCTCGAGCAACCCACCACAACGTTCGATTGTCTTAGCGGACGCCGCATTGTCGTCATCACAGGTCAACAGAAGACGATCCGGCTCTTCCCGCGCGGCCAAGCGGACCAGCAATTCCCGCAAAGCCCAGGTTGCCGCGCCCCTCCTGCGATCGGAGGGTCGAATCCCGTATCCGATGTGCCCACCCGAGTTCAGGAGGGCCGGGGTGAGGTAATGGCGGAAAGCAATCGATCCTACGTAGCGGGAGCCCTCCGTAATCCAGAGGTAGGTGCACGGAACCATGCCGTCCTTCTCCGGGGTGTTTTCAGCGTCCAGCAGCTTACCGACCCAAGCGGCGAACCCTTCGGGGCTGGTGATGTCGTCTGCCATGAACACGCCAGCACCATCCTGATGAGCACCACCCCACTCACCGTGTGACTCGACGAACGACTGATAAAAGGACGTATCCGGTGCAACAAGTTTGAACATGGACCGACTCTATCCCGGGCAAGTTGGCCCCGGCGGGTGGCCTGGGCCAAGGTACCGTCCCACTGTTTGTCATTAAGTTACACCCGCCTCGCGATAGAAGGTAAGTCATTGACGCACCGCCAGCGAGCGAATACGGTCGCTGTAAGGAAAATCACAAAATTTGTCATGCTCCTCGCTCCCCTCGAAAGGCTTTCTTCATGGCACTCGACCGTAGAAAACTGCTCCATGCATCGGGGCTGGCGGCAGCTGCCGCCGTCGTTGCGCCTTTTGCCCCCAGCGCCCTGGCACAGACTCCAGCAACGCGCCCCGGAAAACCGGGAACTCCAGTCAGCGGCGCCGATGTAGCCGCCAGCAACAAGTGGAGCATTTTCGCGGGACGCAAGGTGGGAGTCATCACCAACCCCACTGGCGTCCTGTCGAACTTCCGCTCGATCGTGGATGACATGGCGGACAAAGGCGTTGACGTCGGAGCGGTCTTCGGCCCCGAGCACGGCTTCAGGGGGACCGCCCAGGATGGCGCCAGTGAAGGAACATCCGTGGACCCGCGAACCGGCATCACGGTCTATGACTCCTACGGCGCCACCGCTGCCGACTATGTGGGCTTCTTCGAAGCGTCCGGGGTGGACACCATTTGCTTCGACATCCAGGATGTCGGGGCACGCTTTTACACCTACATCTGGACCATGTGGGGCGCAATGCAGGCGGCATCACGGACCGGAGCCATGTTTGTTGTCCTGGATCGCCCGAACCCCATCGGTGGCCAGGCACGCGGCCCGGTCCTGCAGAGCGGTTTCGAGTCCGGCGTTGGCCAGTTGGGCATCGCGCTGCAGCATGGGATGACGGTGGGCGAGCTCGCCAAATACTTCAACGCAGTTCATCTCCCGGCCGCTGGCCTCAAGCCCATCCAGGACCTTCAGGTGGTGGAGGTCCAGGGGTGGCGCCGCGATATGACGGGACCGGACAACCGGGCGTCGTGGATCCTGCCAAGCCCCAACATGCCAACACCCGAAACCGCCACCCTGTACCCCGGCACTGCCCTGTTCGAGGCCACCAACATGTCAGAAGGGCGCGGAACAACCCGGCCCTTCGAACTCATCGGCGCGCCTTACGTGGACTACCGCTGGGCCGAGGCCCTGAACGGCAAGGGCCTTGCAGGCGTCACTTTCCGCGAGGCGTACTTCCAACCAACGCTTTCCAAGAACCAGGGCCTCATATGCGGTGGCGTGCAGGTTCACATCACCGACGCCACCGGCGTTGAAGCCCTGGAAGTGGGCACCCACATGCTGGTTGAAGCCAAGCGCCTGTACCCCGGTTTCGGTTGGCGCGGCGACGGCGGCCGCTGGATGGGCCTGCTGAGCGGCTCGGCCCGCTTTGCTGAACAGCTCGACGCCGGCGCTGACGCCAAGACGATCATGGACAGCTGGCGGTCCGAACTGGACCAATTCGTGCGCGACACCCGCGAATATCTCCTCTACAACGGCAAGCGCTAGTCGCGCGCAGACCACAACCACAACAAGGACGATGGGACTGGGATTCACATGCAAAGAAAACGAACTTCACTCGTGACGGCGGCCGCCACTGCGCTGCTGATGTCGGGCGCGGGGGTGATGACCGGCGCCGGCACGGCACTTGCGGCCGTACCCACCACGGGAAGCACGACGACGGTCTCCGCCTCGCCTGACATCGAGGCGATGATCGCCGGCATGACCCTTGACGAAAAGATCGGCCAGATGACCTGGACGCACGTTTACGGTTCATCCGCGGACGACACCTCCATGGCAGCAAAGAACCAAGAGCGGTATGGCGTCAACACACCCGCGGAGGTGGTGGAAAAGTACAACCTCGGAGGCGTCCTCTACTTCGCATGGTCCGGAAACACCGCCAACCCCCAGCAGGTTGCGGGCCTATCCAACGGCTTGCAGCAAACGGCCCTGCGGGAGGACGGGAACGGCATTCCACTGGCAGTCACCATCGACCAGGAAGGCGGTCTGGTTGCCCGCATTGGACCGCCTGCCACAGTCCTCCCGGGCAATATGGCCCTCGGCGCCACAGCAGACGCGAATCTTGCCAAGGCGCAAGGTGAAATCCTGGGCTCTGAAATGCGCGCCATGGGTATCAACGTTGACTTCGCGCCGGTCCTGGATCTCAACTCCAACCCTGACAACCCCGTCATTGGAATCCGCTCCATGGGCGAGGACCCGGCGCTGGTGGGTGCACTCGGCGTCGCCCAGATCGAAGGCATTCAAGCCCACAACGTAGGTGCGGCCGCCAAGCACTTCCCCGGCCACGGCGACACTTCAGTGGATTCCCACTACGGCCTGCCCACCGTCACCTACGATCGCGAGACCCTCAACCAGCATCTGAAGCCATTCAAAGCCGCAATTGATGGCGGCGTGGACATGGTCATGACGGCACACATCATCGTGGAGGCCATTGACCCGGAGATGCCCGGCACCCTGTCCCACAAGGTACTCACCGGTTTGCTTCGCGATGAGATGGGCTTCAAGGGGTTGGTGACAACAGACGCCCTGGACATGGCCGCAATGGCCGCCGAATGGCCTCAGGAAGAAATCGCCGTCAAGGCGATCCAGGCCGGCTCTGACATCCTCCTCAACTCCCCGGATGTGGACGCGTCGTTCGCTGGGGTTCGCGCCGCCGTCGAGTCCGGCGAGATCACCAAGTCCCGCCTCGATGAATCAGTCCGACGGATCCTTGAATGGAAGGTCAAGCGGGGGGTCTTCGAGCAGCCCATGGCCGACCCCGCCGCGGTGGACACCCTGGTGGGGAGCGCAGAGAACCTGGCCACGGCAAAGCTGATCTCCGACCGCGCCGTCACCTTGGTGCGCAATGAGAACGGGGTCTTGCCGCTCGCTTCGGGCAGCTCGCTGCTCATGGTGGGTGCCGGTTCAGCATGGCCGGAGCTCGCGGGACCAATGCTTAAGGATCAGGGATTCGCGGTGACGGAAGACTACGAGGATGGGGCCTCGCCATCCGCGGCATACCGCGCGCGTGCAGTAGCCGCGGCCAGCAACGTCGACGCCGTCGTCTTCGCTTCGTACAACGCGACCAGCAACGCTGCGCAGCAACAGATGGTTGCGGAACTGGCAGCCACGGGGAAACCGGTCATCGTTGTGGCCACGCGCAATCCCTACGACATCAACGTCTTCCCCGGTGCCGACGCCGTGCTCAACAGTTATGGGGTCAAGGAGGTCAACTTCCACGGTGCTGTCCGCGCCATCTCGGGTGCGGTCAACCCGAGCGGTAAGCTGCCAGTCAATATTCCCGAAGCCGACGGCGACGGCATCCTGTTGCCGCTGGGCTTCGGCCTGAGTTACGAAACAGCGACGCCGGCAGCTGTCACCTTCACGGACCGCCCGGGTCATGGGCAGGATGGCTACACCATCCCCTCCGTCCCGGGTGCGGCATACCTGATTGATGGCAAGGAAGTCGCAGCCGGGAGTTACAGGAAGCCTTCCGGCACTGTGACCGTCACAGCGGAACCACGGCCGGGGTACGTCTTCACCGCTGGCTCCGTCACGGAATGGAGTCACACGTTCACCCCCGGGGTCCCCAAGCCCTAGGAAGAGCTATACCACCGGCGAGTTCATCAGTGCGACCGTGATGAGCAGGGCAATCCCAAGCATCGGCAGGCAAAGAATGATGTTGGTCAGGCGGTTGTCCCTCATCACGGCCACGAACTCCCGGAGGAAGGCGCTCGGCACGAAGTACCTGGCGGTGGGAGCACCCACAACCTCGGCGTTGATCTTCTGCCGGCGGGACAGTAGGGCCGCGCGCAGCACGTGATAGTTGTTGGTGCACACGAGCAAGGGTCCTTGGATGCCTTTCTCGGCCAGCAGCGCCACCGAATACGCGAGGTTTTCGCGCGTGGTGGTGGCTTGGTTCTCCTCCAACACATCCGTGGCCGCCGCACCCTTTGCCACCAAGTACTCCTTCATCGCAGTGGACTCCGGCCGCGGTTCATCAGGGCCCTGGCCCCCGGAAGGTACCAAGACCGGTTTGGCCGGAGTGCCGCCGTCGTAAATTTCCAGGGCCTTGTTCAAGCGTGCGGCGAGCAACGGCGGGACTTTGCCATTGATCAGGCCGGAGCCGAGGACGATGACGGCCGCCGGGTCCGGGCTGAAACGCATCCGGGAATACACCAATGCGTACCCCAGGAAAACCACAAACGCGCAGCCCAAGTAGGAGCAAAGGAAGAACGCGAGAGCGGCGACGCCGGCCAACACAGGCTGCCCGCTCAGCACGAAAAGGAACGCGATTACCGGGGCCAGGAACACCGCGAGTCCCACCGCGATCGGCAGGAAGCTGGTGATGCCCCGGCCCTCCTTGCGGACCATCGTGACCCCGTTGGCGATCAGGAAGCCTGCGAACACGAAGATGCTCACTACCGGGACCACCAAGACCACAAGATTCAACCATTCGAACCATGGGTTCAGGTCAATGAGGAACTCCAGCACGGCCTGTAGGAGGAACCACGCCGCCACAAGCAGGAGCACCCCGTTGCGGAGCCGGCGCCGGTCCGACTGGAACGAGGCAAGGAAGAGCCCCGCAAAGAGAAGTCCAAGGACCAGGTTCAGCATGATCCAAGCCTATGCGCTGGGGCCCATGCCGCCGTCGCGCCGGCCTATCCCTGACAATCCCGTGATAGATTCGACAGGCGAAAAAACGCAATCAAAGGTGGTTGACCATGGGCGACGCGAGGACATCCCGGCCGCGGTATTTCAAGGCTGTTGCTGCATCGCTGTTGCTGGTTACCGTATCCGGCGGACTCTCGGCATGCCGGGATGAGAAGAGACCCGCACCCCCTTATCCGGCAGTTGAATGGCAAGGATCCGCCCCGAGCGGGCCCATCGAGGCTGATCCGTGGGTCATTGCAGCCCGCAAATCCCTCGAGGCCCAGGCTGTGGCACAGAATATTACGGACTTCACCCTTCCCGAGCTGGTGGCGACCACTGGCCTGGAACTCCGCGTCCGCATTTCCAGGCCTCCGTTGAACGACGTCGCACAGAAACGTCGCCCGGACATCCTCCCAGGACCTGATCCTTTCCTCCCTATGAAGGTCCAGCCGGGCCCGGTTCCCGGCACTGCCGAGGTGCACGGTTGCTTGGTGCGTTGGGCATCCGAAACTGGTGACGTGCCTGATGAACTGAGTGCCTCGGGCGTGATGTTCCGGATGGAACAACTCGCGCAAGGGCAACAACGGATCAGCAGCGTCGTTACACTTCCGGATCTGGACTGCAGCACCGCCGCACCGCCCCTTGCATTGTTCGTGCCTGCTCCCCAGCCGTCGGATGTCACCGATGCAAAGGACGTTGTCAGGGCAAAGCGAACCGACATCGATCCTGCCTAACTGGTTCCTCAGCGTTCCCTGGCGGTCCGTTCAGCAAAGTCGGTGAGTACCGCCGCAACAGCGTCCGGATTGCTCAACGTGGCGTAGTGACCGCCAGGGATCTCTACAGGTTCGGTTCCCAGTCGGTCGCTGATTTGGCGCCTCATGAACGTCGGTGGAAAGAACAGATCGTCGCGGCACAAAATCGCCAAGGTGGGCACGTCTGGATGACGGCCAGGCCAGGGACCTGACATCCAAGCGCCTTGCTGGTCCCGCTCCCGGTCTGTGGCCTGCTGTGCCAAATCTTCGGGGACCAGGTTGAAGAACGCTTCCTCGGGGATGGTCTCTCGGTCATGTCCCGTGTTGGTCCACCAGTCGCCGAAGGTCTCGCCCGGCATCGGAATCATGGCCGAGACGTACACCAGGCCGTCGGAGTGGAGTTCGTCGCAGACCAACGGCGCCGTGAAGCCACCCAGCGAATGTCCCACCACGATGGTGTGCTCAGCATCGCCAACTGCGTCCGTCACTGCGCGGGTATAGTCCTCAAGCCCGGCGTTCTTGTCTTCGATGGGCAGATCGACGGCCACCACGCCATGCCCGGACGCTTCGAGCAGTGGGCTCACCAAATGCCAGTCCCACGCCGTGGAACCACCACCGTGAATCAGTACGAAAACCGCCATCATTTCCCCGTTTCAGCTGAGGCCGTGTGTGCTGTCACCAGCGCATCCGGTTTACTGTGAACGGTCCCCGAGCCTGTCTCAACGGGAAGCCCGTTTCGGATCCAATATTCGATTCCGCCGATCATTTCCTTCACCGAAAACCCGAGTTCCGCGAAGGCCAGCGCAGCGAACGTGCTGCCGTTGCACCCTGGGCCCCAGGAGTAAACCACCACGTGGGAATCACCGGGGATCAGGTCAGGGGCCAAAGCCGGAATCCGGGCCGTCGGAAGATGTACGGCACCAGGAATATGTCCGTGGTCCCATGAGGACTGGCGGCGGGTATCCACCACAACCAACGAGCCAGGTTTCGACTCAGCCACTTCCATGACATCGATCTCGCACTGCAGCTTGGCGCGGAAGTAGTCCGATGCGCTGATGCTCATGCGAGCTTCGCCAGTTTCGCGCTTGCCCGGCGGGAGCCCAGCTTGGCGGAGATCCGCAGGCTGGTCTCGGCCGCCATGGGCCCCACCTCCCGGACGCGCTTGGCAGTCATCCGGGAGGACAACGAAGACACGGAGAGTGCGGCAACCACATGATCGTCGTGGCCGAAGATCGGTGCGGCGACGCAGCGAACTTCCGGTTCATTCTCGCGGTCATCAATGGAATACCCGCGCCGCCGGATGGCTTCAAAATCAGCACGGAGCAGTGACGGGTCCGTGATGGTCTTCTCCGTGAGGGGTTCCAAGTTTCCAGCCAGGATCGGTCCCACCACTTCCTCCGGACTGAAGGCGAGCATGGCTTTGCCCACGGCTGTGCAGTAGGCCGGCATGGTGGCGCCCACGCGCGAGGCCATCCGGACCGTGGCCTCGTCCTCCACCTTGTCCAGGTAGACAACGTCGTGCCCGGAGAGCACCACCAGGTGGCAGGTGCTCTCCGTGGCACGCATGAGGCTCCGAAGTTCGCCGTTGGCAACGCTCCGCAAATCCACACGGTCAAGGTATGACTGCCCCAGCCGCAAACAGCCATGGCCCAGACGAAACTTGCCCGTCTCGTGGTCACGCTCCAGAAGGTTTTCCTCCAGCAACGGCGCGGCCAACCGCAACAGCGTGCTCTTGTTCAGACCGGAGAGCCGGGCAAGCTCCACGAGCGCAAGCCCATCACCGTTGCCAGGCTCCTCGGCCACCACAGTCAACAAAGCCAGCGCCTTGCGAAGCGACGCCGAGGAATTACGGGCATCCTTGCCTTCAGTAGTCACTCAGTTCCTCACGAGTTGCTCGGCGTCGTAGTCTCGTTTCCAACCCTCCACACCCGGCCGCTGCTGCCAGGGGGCGGGACCGGACAACGGCCGGTATTCCACGCCCATGGCCTCAAGTCGCGCCAGATGTGCACCTGTGAGTCGGGTCAGGAACTCATCGTAGTCCCGGGTCTCCGGCTTGGACCAGAAGACTTCGGCGATGGCGCTGAGGCGCGGGAACGCTGCAAACTGGACGCGGCGCGGTGAATCCAGATGCTCGCTCCAGATATTGGCCTGGGCTCCCAAGAGACGGCCCGGGAAGTCAGTGTCTTCAAGGCCAGGCAGTGGCTCGAACTCGTAGACCGCCTGCAGCGTGGTCACGAAACCAACGGGTACTGGCTCGTCGTCGCCATCGGCTTGACGGTGGTCGAGGTAAAGCTTGTGTTCAGGGCACATCACTACGTCGTAACCGTTGCGGAGTGCATCAATGCCGCCTTCGTATCCGCGCCAAGACGCCACAAGCGCACCGTCCGGGAGGCCGCCGTCGCCGATTTCATCCCATACGGATGTGGCCCGGCCGTGTCGCTGCAGATGCAGCGCAAGCTGCCCGACGAACCAGCTGTGCAAGCCGGAAACGTCGTCCAACCCCAGCTCAGCGGACTTTGCCTTCGCCTGGGCACTGGCTTGCCATTGCGTCAACGGAACTTCGTCCCCGCCCAGACTTATCCACGGGGAGGGGAAGATCTCCACCACTTCGTCCAGCACGTTCCGGTAGAACTCGAGCGAGGTTTCGGACACTTCCAGGACGGTCTCGTTGATGCCCCAGCGCGTCCAGACCTCCACAGGCCCGTCGCCCACGCCCAGTTCCGGGTACGCAGCAATCGCAGCTTGGCTGTGGCCGGGAACATCGATCTCCGGGATGACTGTGATGTGCCGGTCAGCGGCGAAGGCCACGATCTCGCGGAGGTCGTCCTGAGTGTAGAAGCCACCGTGCGGGCGGCCATCGAAAACGCCTGCACGCCAGGAACCAAGCGACGATTCACGGCGCCAGGCACCGATTTCGGTGAGCTTGGGATAGCGGTTGATCTGGATTCGCCAGCCCTGATCGTCCGTAAGGTGCAGGTGCAGGACGTTGAGTTTGTGCATGGCCATCACCTCGATGAACCGGAGCACGTTGTCCTTGGGCATGAAGTGCCGCGCGACATCCAGCATGGTCCCGCGGTAGCCGAAACGTGGCTTGTCCTCCACAGAAACGCACGGAACCGACCACCCCTCAACAGCCGCAACGGGAGCCTGCCGCAGTGCAGCCGGTCCCATCAACTGCAAAAGCGTCTGCACACCGTAGAAAGCGCCGGCGGCACCACCGGCGAAAATCACGACGGCGTCACTCACCTCCAGGCGATAGACCTCGGCGTCCAGCGCGGGGTCAAGCAGGAGGCGGATGCCCGCCCCGCTGGCCGGCGCGGGAGCCAGGTCCCAACCTGTCGCCGCACCCAAAGCCCGGGCGAGCCAGCGGCGAGGACCGCTCAGTGCGGGGTCGGCACCCAAAGTAGTGCCGGCGTCGAGCTCCAACTCGCCTGTCCCCGCGGAGAAGGACCACGGCGCCGGGACCAACTGGTGAAGCGCGCTCATCCCTTCACCGCCCCAGCCAGTCCGGACACGAGCTTGCGCTGGACTGAGACGAAGAAGATCAGCACAGGAATGGTCATGATGACCGAGCCGGCCATGATGGCTCCCCAATCGTTTTGGTCGGGCTTGAAGAACGTCAGCAGTGCCATGGGCAGCGTCTGGTTCTCTTGGGCGGAGATGATGAAGGTCTTGGCGAAGAGGAAGTCGTTCCACGTGGAAATGAAAGAGAACACCGAACATGCAACCACTCCCGGCGCCACCAGGGGGAACAGGATGGAGCGGACAAACCGGAAGCTGCTGGCGCCGTCCAAACGGGCGGCCTCTTCAACTTCCAGGGGCACAGCGGCCACGAAGCCCCGGAGCATCCAGATGGCGAACGGAATGCTGAACCCGACGTGGACCAGCACCAGAGAGCCCAGTTGGTTCAGGCCTACCAGCGGGATGGCCTCGCCGGCGTTGCGCAACAGGAAGAACAGCGGGATCGTCAGGGCTTCAACAGGCACCATCTGCGAGACCAGGATGATGACCAGCAGCTTGGTCCGCATCTTGAAGTTGTAGCGGGTCAAGGCAACGGCAGCCAGGAACGCCAGAATGGTGGACAGGACCACCACCACCAGAGCCACGATCACGCTGTTCAGGAAGTACTGGGCAAAATTGTTCACACCAAGGACGCGCCCGAACGAGTCCAGCGACGGTTCCAGCGTGTACGGCGCCGCATCACCGGCGTCGAGCGCTGTTTTGGGCTTCAGAGCGGACAGCACCATCCAGAACAGCGGGAAGGCAACGATCAGCGCGATGACAATCGCCGCGGCGTCTGCGCCGAAGCGGCGCTTGCCTTGCTTGCGCAGCTTCTGCGGGGCCTCGGCTTTGGTGTTTCGGCGCGAGACTGATGAAACGTCGACGGCGGTCATAGGGCTTCGCCTGTTCTCTTGAGGATCCGGAGGTAGACCAGCGTGATGACCATGAGGAGTGCGGTCATGATCACGCCCAGCGCCGAACCGAGGCCATAGAGGCTCGCGGCGAAGGCCTGCTGGTAGCCGTAGACGTTGAGCACCAGGTTCTGGCCGGCGATGCCACCGCCGTTGGTCATGATGTATATCTGCGAGAAGATCTTGAAGTTCCAGATGATGGATTGGATGGTCACCACGATCACGATGGGACGGAGCATCGGGAGCATGATGCTGCGGGCAATGCGAGGCATGGACGCGCCATCGATCCTGGCGGCTTCAATGACCTCGGTGGGGATTGCCTGAATTCCCGCGTAGACCGTAACCAGCACGAACGGGAACGAGCACCACACCACTTCGCTGGCGACGAGCCCGAAAGCCGACCATTTGTCGTAGGTCCAGGAGTATCCTTCGAACTGCGTCAATCCGATGGCCACCAGCGACTTGTTGACCAAGCCCAGGGTGGGCTCGAACAGGAATAGCCACACGGCGCTGCCCGTGACCGCCGGAGTAGCCCAAGCGCCGAGTGACACCACGAAGAGCATCGAACGGACCCACGGGCGCAACCTCGTAGCCAGCACCGCCAGCGAGCTGCCCACCAGCAAGGTGAACACCACGCAGGCTGCGGCGAAGACGACCGTGTTGCCAAGGACTGTCCAGAACTGCGGATCAGCGAAGAGCTTTTGGTAGTTCTCCAAGCCCACGAAGTTCAGGGGTGCCTTGCCGCTGACCTGCGCCTGGCGGTAGTCGTACAGCGAGACGTTGATCAGCTGGAAGATCGGGTAGCCGAGCAGTGCGATCAGGACGATGAAGGCCGGGGCAAGGTAGAGCCAGGGCTCCAGTCCGCGCTTTCCGTTGGAGAAACGCAAGGACTTGCGTGCCGCCGTCGTCGATCCTTTACCTGGTGTGCCGCCTTGGGGCGCATCGGGCAGAACCGGGGTGAGCGCTGTCATGATGCGCCTTCGGTTGGTGATGGGGTGCAGCTTGGTGACGGGGTGCAGCGCATTACTTGGACCCGAATGCCGTGTTCATGGCGACTGCGGCCTCGGTGGTGGCAGCGTTCACGTCGGCCTTGCCCGTAACCACCTTCTGGTACATGCCTGTGAAGACACCCTGGGCGTCAATGGTGGACCAGTTTTCCGTGACCGGGACGAACTTGGTGCCGGCACCCAGGGTGTTGATGAAGGGTTCAACCTGCTTGTTGTTCTCCGCCACTGACTTCTGGACATCGCTGAACGTGGGGAGGTTGCCCATGGAGTCGAACATCTTCTGCTGGTACTTCTTGCTGGCCAACAACTTCACGAAGTCAGTTGCGAGGGTGCGGCGTTCGCTGCTGTTGAAGACACCCAGGTTGTTGCCGCCGGCAAAAGCCGGCGCAATGGAGCCGGCAGTCTTGCCGGGAACCGGAACCACGGCGAACTTGTCCTTGATGGCGCTGGCGGCAACCGCCTTGTAGTTGAAGTCGCCGCCGATGGTCATGGCCGACTTACCGGCGATGAACTGCTGGACGCTGGCGTTCCCACCGAACTCCGCGCAGGTCTGGGCCGGGCAGATGTCGTCCTTAAGGAGGCGCGTGTAGGCTGCGACGCCTTCGCGTGACGCCGGGGAGTCCAAGCCGGAAACGAACGTGTCGCCTTCCTTCGTGGCGATCTCGCCGCCGTTGGCCCACAGGTACGGCATGGCGGAGAACTGCGCGGCGCCACCCACGGAGATACCCAGCAGGTCCGGGTTTGCTGCGCGGACGGCGCGGGCAACGGTTTCTACCTCATCCAGGGTCTTGGGGACCTCAAGGCCAAGCTGCTGCAGGAGGTCCGTGCGGTAGTAGAGGGCGCGAACGCCGACGAACCACGGGACGCCGTAATTCTTGCCGTCGATCTCGGTGGTGTCCAGGATCTTCTCATCCAGGTCCTTGGCCTCGTCCCAGGACTTGATGTCCTCGGTGACATCAGCCAGCCCGCCGGATGCCACGTAGCTCGCCAGGTCCGTGTTGCCGAACTCAGCTACGTCCGGTGCGCTGGAAGGATCGTTGAAGGCGGCCTTGAATCGTTCGGCACGGCTGTCGACGGGAATGTACTGGACATCGATCTTGGCACCACTGTGTGCCGCTTCGAATTCAGTAACGGCTTCCTTGACCACTGCGGACTTGGGATCCTGGTTGACCTCGGAGAAGAGCCAGACGCGGACAGTGCCGGTCTGCTCGTCCGAGCTGGAGGCTGCGTTGTTTGAGGTTGGCGGAGCGCAAGCGGTCAAGGCGAGCGCTGCGATGGCTATGGCCGCTGCGGAGCGTGCGAGTTTCAAGTGTCCTCCATGGAGAAAAGATGGGTTCCGCGGGAATCCCCCTCCGCGGCTATGAGACCAAACACTATGAACGCGCGGGTGTGGGCGGAAGCACATATCCAAAAAGGTTTGCATTGCAAAACAAGAATCCAGTTTTTTGGCATTTTGGTCTATACCTACTGCGATCCTTTGGTCTAGTCCATTCGCTCTTCTCGAAGAGTCTCCGGCGGGCAAGACGGTGACAGAAATACCCCACGGGGGTACTTGACGAAATACCCCCTCTGGGTATATCTTCGACCTATGAGCACGTCAGACCTGAGCATGAGCCATCCGGATGCACCCGTCACCGAGGTGGATCACGGGCACGCCGCACCCCACGGGTACACCAACAACAAGGATGCGTACCTCAGGCGCTTAAAGCGGATTGAGGGGCAGGTCCGCGGCATCGCGCGGATGGTGGAGGACGACAAATACTGCATCGACATCCTCACCCAAGTAGCCGCTGCCACCAAGGCCCTCCATGCGGTCAGCCTGGGACTCGTAGAGGAGCACATCGGCCACTGCGTCGTGGGGGCTGCCTCCGAGCCCAACCCCGAAGCCCGTGCCGAACAGATCGACGCCAAAGTGAAGGAGGCCACCGATGCCATCGGGCGCCTGCTGCGGTAACTCCGCCACCAACCACCACACCATTCAACTCATCACCAAGGAGAACGCCATGAGCCAGACCATCCAGACCAACGTCAACGTTTCGGGTATGACCTGCGGCCACTGCGTCTCAAGCGTGAGCGAAGAAATTGAGTCGCTCAACGGCGTCGAAAATGTGGCAGTGGACCTCAACCCCGGTGGCCTGTCCACCGTGACCATCACATCAACCAACGAGCTGTCGCCGTCGGAAATTGGCGAGGCCGTGGCAGAAGCCGGCTATCTGATGGTAGCCAACGAAGCTTAGGAGTCCTCTTGAGTAGCCAGGAGACTTTCAACCAACCCGCACAGAGGGTCATCGAGTTGGACATCGAGGGCATGACCTGCGCCTCATGCGTCAATCGAGTGGAACGAAAGCTGGGCAAACTCGAGGGTGTAGAGGCCAGCGTCAACCTCCCCCTCGAATCGGCCCACGTCACAGTCCCGGCAACCGTGACAGATCAGCAGATTGTGGACACCGTCAACGCGACGGGTTACAAAGCCACCGTCCGCCAAACCCCAGCGCCGCACACCCGAGAAGCCCGCCCCCAAACCGCCGCCCACGACCACACCGCCCACCCCACGGACGACGAGGGCCACGGACACACCACCACTAAAGAACCCCAGGAGCATAACGACGCTGCACTAACGCCGGAAACCGCACCAAGCGGCGAAGCCGGCGGCGTGCGGCAGCATGCGTCTAAGCGAGGCACGAGCGAGCATGCAGAGCACGGCGGCGGTTTCGCCGCCCAAGCCGACCATGCAGAGCACGGGCACGAAGACCACGCAGAGCACGGGCACACAGACCACATGGCTCACGGCCCAGCTGCCTCAACCCTGCGCCCCCGCCTGATTGTCGCGGCGCTGCTGACCGTTCCGGTGTTCGCAATCTCCATGATCCCCGCCCTGCAGTTCGCCAACTGGGGATGGGTTGCGGGCGCACTGGCCTTACCGGTGGTGAGCTGGGCGGCTTGGCCCTTCCATCGGGCGGCTGCCATCAACGCTCGGCACTTCGCCTCCACCATGGACACGCTCGTTTCCATTGGCGTCATCGCTGCTTACCTCTACTCGGCGTGGCAACTCTTTGTGGATCCTCGCATGACCGAACACCCTGGAATGGAAAACATGTCCGGCGGCGGCCTCTATTTCGAGGTCGCAGCGGTAGTCACGACGTTCCTGCTTCTGGGCCGTTACCTTGAAGCGAACGCGAAGGCCAAAGCCGGCAATGCACTCAAGGCGCTGCTGAACCTGGGCGCCAAGGATGCAACGATCCTGGTGGACGGCGTCGAGCAGAAGATTCCGGCCGATCAACTCCTCGTAGATGACGTCATTGTTGTCCGCCCGGGCGAGAAAATTGCCACCGACGGCGTAGTCACGGACGGTGCTTCCGCCGTCGACGCCTCACTGGTCACCGGCGAATCGGTGCCAGTGGAGGTTGGACCGGGCAGTCTGGTGACGGGCGCTACGATCAACACCTCCGGCCGGCTGCTGGTCAGGGCCACCCGCGTGGGCTCCGACACGACGCTCGCTCAAATGGGGCGCCTGGTCAGCCAGGCGCAGACCGGCAAGGCACCCATTGCGCGGCTCGCTGACAGGATCAGCTCCGTCTTTGTCCCGATCGTGCTGGCCATCGCCTTGCTCACGTTCATCCTTTGGCTGTTCTTCTCGGGCGACCTCAACGCAGCCTTCACCGCCGCCGTTGCTGTCCTGGTGATCGCCTGCCCCTGCGCCTTGGGTTTGGCAACTCCCGTCGGGCTGCTGACAGGGACGGGTCGCGGAGCCCAGCTGGGCATCCTTATCAAGGGCCCCCAGGTTCTTGAGGACACCCGCCATGTGGACACCATCCTGCTGGACAAGACCGGCACTGTGACCAGCGGCAAGCTCGCTGTGGACCACGCTGTGGGCCTCAACGGCTACGTCCCGTCCACCGTCCTAACCCTGGCCGGAGCTGTTGAAGCGGCCTCTGAGCATCCGATCGCGCACGCGATTGCCGCCGCGGCAAAGGACGCCATGCCCGACGCCGGCACTCTGCCTGGTGTTGACGGCTTCAGTTCCGCTCCCGGCGGCGGCGTGAGGGGAACCGTTGTACTGGACGGATCTCCCAAGGCCGTGGTCGTCGGACGTTCCGGCTGGCTCGAGGAGAACGGCATACCGCTCGATTCAAACCAACGGGAAGCGCTGGCGGCAGAGGAAAACGGCGGTGCCACAGCCATTTGGGTTGCCGTGGACGGTAAGGCTGCAGGAATCGTGAGCCTGCGCGACACCATCAAGCCCGGCTCGGCAGCAGCAATAAAGAAGCTGAAGGGCATGGGGATCCGACCCATCCTGCTGACCGGCGACAACGCCGCAGTAGCCGCCCAGGTGGCCGCCGCCGTCGGGATTTCACCGGACGACGTGTTCGCCGGCGTCCTCCCGGAAGGGAAAGTTGAGGCGGTCCGGAAGCTGCAGGCGTCCGGTGCCACGGTTGCCATGGCCGGTGACGGCGTGAACGACGCCGCAGCCTTGGCTCAGTCGGACCTTGGTATCGCGATGGGTTCGGGAACCGACGTTGCTATCGAGGCTTCGGACCTGACCGTGATGGGCAGTGATCTAGGTCAGCTGGTTCAGGCGATTGAACTCTCCCGCAAGACCCTGTCCACCATCAAGACCAACCTGTTCTGGGCGTTCTTCTACAACGCGATTGGCATCCCGGTGGCAGCACTTGGATTCCTGAACCCAATGATCGCCGGCGCAGCAATGGCAGCCAGCTCGGTGCTGGTGGTTGCGAACTCGCTGAGGCTGCGCTCGTTCGGGAAGTAAACCCGACCGGCCGGCGGTTGTGGCCTGGGCTACGCGGTTCCAAAACGGACTGCGGCCCGGGCCTTCGCTTTGGCGGCTTCCTCGTCACGGTTCTTCGCCGGGGCGTGGCTCACCAAGGAGTCCAAGAGATGCTGCGTAATGTGGGCGATCTCGTGGACAGCCTCCGCAAAGGCTTCCTCGTTGGCCTTGGAGGGCTTGGTGGATCCGCTGATTTTGCGCACATATTGCAGGGCAGCAGCCTCCACTTCTGCGCTCGTAGCGTGCGGTTCGAAGTTATGCAGGGTCCTGATATTGCGGCACATAACCCCATGCTAACTATGGGCAGTGCTGCATGGGGAGGGGTGCCCATCGACCGGTTTGCGAATCCCGGGATAGGTTTTAGCTATTGGATCTTCCGGATGAGCCGGAGGCCGCTGGGGATGCCGAAGAGCTCGGGTCCGAACAAATGAAGGAGAATCTCATGGCTATTTGGGGTGCAGATGTTGATCAGCTTCGTCAGCTCGGTAACAAGCTGAAGGCCGGTGCCGAGAACATCGAGCAGCAGCGTTCACAGCTCAAGGGTGCACTTGACGGCACCGACTGGAAGGGCCCGGACGCTGACAAGTTCCGCGGCGAATGGGACAGCCAGCACGCTTCCAACCTGAAGAAGGTTGCAGACGCACTTCGCGAAGCCGGCGATCGCGCTCAGAAGAACGCTGAGCAGCAGCAGCAGGCTTCCAACTAAGACAGTTGGAAAAACCCTGGACGCAGCAGCGTCCAGGGTTTTCGTCGTTAAAGGAAGCTTAGTTGTGGGGCGCCTTCGCGGACCGCCCGGAGGGGACGGGTTCCACGTCGTTCGGGTGATCAAGAACGCGGGCCGCTTCTTGGGCGGTTCGAGCGGCCGTGCGATCTCCCCGCAGCTCATCGACCCGGACCAGGACCACGCCGCCCACAATGAGGAGGCCGCCCAGCAGCTGAATGGGGCCGGGGAGTTCCCCCAGGAGCAGCCATGCCCAGATCACGGCGAACAGCACTTCGGTGAGAGACACGAAGGACGCTACCTTCGAGCCCAGGCTGCGGGCAGCCATGATGCCGGAAACGTACGCGAGGACAGTAGCCAGGATGATGAGCCCGACCGCGGAGACCCACCACGGAGTGGTCCACGGCCCAAGCGTTGTGTCCGCGGTGCTAAAGGTCATGGGCAGCAGTCCCAGCAACCCGACGAGCCACATGACCAGCGCGCCCACTAAGAGACCCCCGGAAGCGAGCACCAGCGGAGGGAGGCTGTCATTCTCCTTGGCTGTGATGAAGAAGTAGATCACCAGGCAGACGGCGGCGGCCATACCCCAAAGGACACCAATGAAGTCCACCTTCACGGCACCTGTCAGATCAAACACCAAAACCAGGCCACCCAAGGAAAGCAGGGCGCCGGAAGCAGTGAGCGCACGGGGCCGCCGTCGGCTGGCGATCCAGAGCCAGAGGACAATCATCACCGGAGCCAGATACTCAAGCAGCAGCGCGACGCCCACGGACAGTCGGGCCACGGCATTGAAGTAGAAGAGCTGGCACCCTGCCACTCCAATGAGCCCGAACAGCAGGATAGTGAGCCAGTTGTCCTTGAGCTGGTGCCATCGGCCGCGAAGAACCACGACACCGGGAATCGCCAGGATCAGCGCGGCACCGGTGAGTCGTACGGCAACAGCAGCGCCGGGTGACCAGCCGGTTTCCAGCATGGACTTGGCGAATGAGCCGGAGGTACCGAAAACGGCGGAAGAAAAGAGTGCGATGCCGAGTCCTGATGCCAGGAAACTCTTTGCATCAGCCTTCGTCGTTGGAGCTGACACAGCAGCCTCCTGTCAGGAGTAAAGTGGGCTTATGGTCATGACAGTACTCCCGAAACATGTAAGGAGTCAAAGTGCTTTTTGCGCCTGACACCGAGGTTGCCCTTCGTAGCGTCGTCAATCTGATCAACACGGCCGCCAACGGCGGGGAGTCACTGGTCACCGTGGAAGACCTTGACTCATTCCTGGACACCGAAGAGTTCACGGGCTCACGGGTGAACTCTGCTGCGGAATTGAGCAGCATCAAGCGTCTCCGCAGCGAACTGGCAGCACTCTGGAGCGCCGACGAGGACACGGCAGCCAAGTCCGTCAACAAGCTCCTCGCCGATGCCAAGGCACTCCCCCAACTCGTGAAACATGACCACTGGGACTGGCACCTCCACGCCACCACCCCGGAAGCGCCACTGGCGGACCGAATGGGAACCGAAGCTGCCATGGCCATCATCGACGTCATCCGAAGCAAGGAGATGGACCGCATGCGCGTGTGCGCCGCAGACGACTGCGACGCCGTGGTGCTGGACCTCAGCCGCAACCGCTCCAAGCTCTACTGCGACACGGGCAACTGCGCCAACCGAGCCCACGTTGCGGCATATCGGGCAAGGAAGGCCGCCGAGGGCTAACGGTCCTGCATAATTGCGGCATGGGGGAACAGAACAACACAGCTGCGGCATCTCACCCGCAAGGACAGCCTGATGCTCCGGCAACGGCATGGGTGCGACCAACCGACTGGCCAGACATGGCCCCCATCAGCCAGCTGGCCATTGCGTACCCCTTCATGGGCGCAATGTGGTTCGTCGTTACGATGTCGACGAGCCCTGGATATGAGTTTCTGGGGACTCTCCTGTTCCTGATGATCGGCCCCATATTCGCGATGGGTTTCGCAGTAGCTCTCGGCCTCCCCCTGCGTCTGAATCGGCGGCTGAGCCGTTGGTGGCTGGGCAATGGATGTGTATACATCATTGTGGCCGCAGCGGGTGCGGGACTTCTGATTTCTGGCTACAACACGTCCGTGCGCCAGATGGGAACTATCGACGGGATTCCCTACGACCTGGTCACCCCGAATCCAGGGCTGCTTATGAGCGGCTGCTTACTTATCACTTTCCTCGCAGTGAACGCAGGATTTCCCCTGTGGTGGCGCCGCCCGCGGACCTAATAAAAAGCGCTTCCCCACCTTAGTGAGGAAGCGCTGGAAGGTTAGCGGCCGGCGTCGGGCGCTTCAGTCTCACTATCCGGAGCACCCGGGCCGCCGTGGCCGGGACGCTTGGAGCTGAGGTTGACGCCGGAGCCTTTGCCGAGGTGGTCGGCGTTCTCCTTGTGGCTCATGGACAGCATGGCCGCCACAACGAGGCTCACGATGAATGCGATGCCGGCTCCCGTGAAGGCGAGGTCGAAACGTGGCGCGCGTGCGCTGCCGCCGGAGGCGAAAATGAGCACGGCAACGAAGGCCAGTACTGCGAAGAACGCGGAGAACATGAGGGGTCCCTTGACCGAGGTCCGCATCTTGCGCGGTTCTCCTGGTGTCTGGTCTGCCACGGTCATTCCTCCAATGATGGCGGTTCGTATCCGCCGGTCAGCAAAAGTTCTACAAAGAGTAGAACGTCCAGCTACTAGTTTACGGCCTCGGGCGAAGCGCCGGGCGCAGCGGTTCGGGAAGGGCCGCCGGTCCCGGTCTTGGCGTCGTGCCGCAGTGTCAGCCCGGAGAGGATCCACAGCACGCCGGAAAGGATGGCCCCACCACCTGCCACACCCAACAGCGCATGTGCGCCCAGCGAAGTGAAGAACGGCAGCATCACGGCAGTGCCCACGGCGATAACACCCGAAATGAGCCAATCACGCGCCACCACGTTCCGCTTTCGGAGACCATGCACGAACTCAAGGAGGCCCAGCACCAGCAGTGCAAACATGGCCGAGAGGGCAACGCCCTCGTCGGATTGAGTGACCAAGGCTCCGGCGCCTCCGAGCGCAACAACCAGCGGAACCGCCACAGGCAAAGCGCGGGACATCCATACAGCCCCTGCTGTGGCCAACAGATACAGCCCCACAGCCCACGCCAGGACGTGCACAGACGGCGAAGCCCAGAAGATGGTGACCGCACCGAACACCAATGCAACCGTGGCGCGGATCAGCACGGGTTTCCAGAGCCCGGCCATGGAGGCAGAAGGAGTCTGGGCAGGAGTTGCTGGGAGAGTCACCCGTCCAGTTTAGTGCGAACCCAGCACCATCCACCGATCGGTCCGCGCACGCAGCCCCAAGGTCACGGCACGGGCCAGCATGTAGCCCAGCGCAAACGCGGCCCACAACCAGAAGAGCCCCGCCTCGCCGTCGGGTTTCGTCTGGTGGATAGCCACCAGCAGCGGCAAATAGACCACCAGGTTTACGACGCCGGCAATCGCCAGGTAGCGCGCGTCGCCGGCGCCGATGAGGACACCGTCCAGGACGAAGACGTAGCCGGCCAGCGGCTGCCCGACCGCGAGGACCCAGAGGGCGATGGTGAGGGCTGATCGGACGCCGGAGTCGGAGGTGAAGAGGTATCCGGCCCACGGTGCCGCGATGGCCAGGAGTACGCCCGTGATCACACCGAATCCGAGGCCCCAGTGGATCATGGTGCGGGTCAGCTCACGGACTCGTGCGGCGTTCCGAGCGCCGAGTTCCTTGCCGATCAAGGCCTGCGCCGCGATCGCCAACGCGTCCAAGGCAAAGGCGAGGAAGGAGAAAATGGTCATGGCCAGTTGGTGCGCGGCCAGGTTCACGGCACCTTGCGCGGTCACTACAAGGACAGTCGCGAGGATGGCGAGACGGAGGCTCAGCGTACGCAGCATGAGCCATGAACCCACTTTGGTCATGGTCCGGACGCCCTGCCAGTCGGGCTTCAGGGACACCCCGTGTTGGCGCGCATTCCGGCCGACCATCACCAAGTACACGGCAGCCATGGCCCACTGCGCGATGCTCGTACCGATGGCCGAACCTGCCACCGACATGTTCAACCCGTATACGAGGAACACATTGAGGGCGACGTTCAAGGCGAAGCCCGCGGTTGCCACGACAAGCGGCGTCCGGGTGTCCTGCAAGCCCCGGAGAACGCCGGTCCCGGCGAAGATCAGGAGCATCGCGGCCAAACCAGGCATGGACCATCGCAGGTAATCGACGGCGAATTGGCGCACGTCTCCGGTCGCCCCCATGAAGCCAACCAGCGGCTCGGCCGCCACGAAACCGACCACAGCAAGCCCCAGCCCGAGCAGCAGCGCCAGCCAGACGCCGTCGCGCCCTGCAGCCAAAGCCTTCCCCAGCTTGCCGTCGCCGATCGCGCGGGCGACTGCCGGCGTCGTCGAATATGCCAGGAAGACCATCAGCCCCACGGCGGTGTGCAGAATGGTGGACGCGAGGCCAACGCCTGCCAGCTGGTCGACGCCCAGGTGCCCCACAATGGCGGAGTCAGCCAGCAGGAACAGCGGTTCGGCGATGAGCGCACCGAAAGCAGGGACGGCCAGGCGCAGGATCTCGCGGGCGTTGGAGCGGGCGGGGGCGGTTGTGGTTTGAGGCACTAAACAAGCCTAGTCCGCCTGAGGCCGGGTACATTTGGGCCGTGTCACATGAGCATCCCGTCACCGTTTCCGTTGCCCGCACAATCCTCCCGGGCTATACCCGCCAAGCCAATGCCTGGGCCCATGCAGGACAGGAACTCGCACGCGAATGGCCTGGATATTTGGGGTCTGGCTGGGTGCGCAATGGGGTGGATTCCACTGAGTGGCACATGCTTTATCGCTTTGCAGACGCCGATTCGCTGCAGGAGTGGGAGGACTCCGAGGAGCGTCGCTGGTGGATCGATAGTGCCAGGGACATGATGGAGACCACCCGGGTGGAGCGCCACACGGGGATCGAAGGATGGTTCTCCCGGCCCGGAGACGTTTCCGTGGTTGTGCCCGAAACCGTGGTGCCGCCGCGCTGGAAGCAAGCCATCAGCATCTTCCTGCCCTTCTTCCCGCTCAGCCTGCTGGCCAACTTCCTGTTGCACCCACTGACCCAGGACTGGCCACTGGTGCTCGCGGTCCTCCTCAACATCGTCATCCTGACGCCGCTGATGACGTACATCTTCCTGCCGATCACCACCAGGCTCCTGCAGCCGTGGCTTCAGGCAAAGCCACGTAGCAAGCGCCGGAGCCAAGCCGGTAACTGAGGTTCTGGTCATAAAAAGCCATGATTAGTTGACACTTCAACTTAACTCCGGAAAGGTTGAAGATATGAACAAGTCCAGCTTGACCACCACAGCCCTGACCATCCTGCGCGTAATCGCAGGATTTCTCTTCGCCGCGCACGGTTGGCAGAAGTTCAACGAATTCACCCTTGCCGGCACGCAGGCATCGTTCGCCCAGATGGGTGTACCCGGCGCTTCCGCGGTAGCCCCGATCGTCGCCACCCTCGAACTGGTGGGCGGCATTGCGCTGATCATCGGCCTCCTCACCCGCGTCTTCGCAGCCCTCCTGGCCGTGAACATGCTCGGCGCACTGTTCCTGGTGCACGCCCCAGCCGGCGTCTTCGTCGGCAACGGCGGGTACGAACTCGTACTGCTCTTCGCCGGCGCCGCCCTGGCTCTGGCACTGGCGGGCGCTGGCAAGATCTCCGCCGATGCCGCACTGTTCGGCCGCCAGGGATCCAAGCTCCGCGTCCTCGCGTAAGCGCCCACCTCCCCCCCCGACGCTCTCGCAGATAACAAGCCCTTCAGCCGATCGCTCTCTCACTTTCTTCAGGAAAGTGAGAGAGCATCGGTCTTTAAGGGCCGGGATGTGAAAGAGCGTGCCAGGCTGCGGGACTTCAGCTGGCTCGGCAGCAGCTTCCGCGATTGGTGCCGGGACAGGGTTTTCTGTAGTAGAAATAGCCTGGTGATGACCATCCTCACCGGCGTCGGCGCCAGCACTGGTACAGCCCGCGGCAATGCCCGGCTCATTCACGGTCCCGACGAGTTCACGCGATTCCAGTCAGGGGATGTTTTGGTCTGCCGCACCACCGACCCCGCGTGGACGCCCCTGTTCGGGATGGCCTCCGCGGTGGTCACGGAGACCGGCGGAGTATTGTCGCACGCCGCGATCGTTGCACGGGAGTTCGGGATCCCGGCCGTACTGGGTGTTCGGGGTGCGCTGAACCTGCTCGCCGACGGAGGCCCGCTGACCATCGACGGGTCTCAGGGAACCGTTACCCTGACGGGCACCGAATGACGCTCCTCACCTTGCACGCCGTCCGCCTGCTTGGGTTCGCCGACACTCAAGCCGTGGCGGCTCCCTTCTCCCAGGACACCGATCTAGTGGAATCCCAACTCATCGACGCCGGTGTGAACGGCTTTGTTTCGCACAGCACCTTCGCGGGGATCAGCGGCTGGTCGCTGTCGAGTCTCGGGAGAATCGAGAACGAGCGGCTGCTGGCCGAAGAACTGGACCGGGTCTGGTTCGAACTCCATGAGGACCTCATCGCGACCCTCGGCATCCAACGCGGGTAGTCAGTCTTAGTCACGTAACAGAAAGCTGCCGACAGTAAGATTCCAAGCATGAGCGATGACGCCGCCAATTCAGTGACCCTCCGCTTCCTCGCGGCCCCTATGGACATCGGACACAGCGGGTCAGTCGACGCCGGTACCGTCCTTGAGTGGGTTGACAAAGCTGCGTACGCGGCAGCTGTCGGCTGGGCGAAGTCTTATTGCGTCACCGCCTATGTGGGTAATATCCACTTCACGGATCCCGTGAATAGCGGCGACATGGTGGAGGTTACCTCCACCATCGTCTACACCGGCCGCTCCTCCATGCACATCCACACGGTGGTCAGCTCCCGCGATCCCAAGGGCGGACCGGAAACGATGCACAGCCAGTGCATGGTGATCTTCGTGGCCGTTGGACCTGACGGCAAGCCAATTCCTGTCCCCCAGTTTGAACCGTCCACGCCTGCAGAGATTGAGCAACGGGACCACGCGCTTGCGCGCATCGAAGTACGCGAGCAGATAGTCAATGCGATGAACGCGCAGGAATATACCGACGCCGGAACCGCCGAGCGTGTCACGCTGCGGTTCATGGCCTCCCCCACTGATGTGAACTGGGGCGGCAAGGTCCACGGCGGCATCGTGATGAAGTGGATCGATGAAGCGGCGTACGTTTGCGCTTCCCGGTATTGCGGCAAGGACACCGTGGCCGTCTTCTCCGGCGGCGTCCGCTTCTACCGGCCGCTGTTGATCGGTCACGTGGTGGAAGTCGAAGCGCGCCTCGTTTACACCGGCGCCAAGGGCATGCACATCGCAGTTCACGTCCGCTCCGGCGACCCGAAGACCCGCGAGATGAACCTGACCACGTACTGCCTCACGGTGATGGTTGCCCGGGATGAAACCGGGACGGCAGTGCCGATTCCCGAATGGGTACCGGTGTCAGATGGGGACAAGAAACTACACGCACACGCCCGCGAACTGCTCGAAATCCGAGGCCGGGCCCCGGGAAACCGGCTCCCGGATCACTTGTTGAAGGCGGCTGGCAACGCCTGATGGATAACTTTCTCGTTGTGGCCGTCATGGTTGCCGTACTCGCCGTTGTCATCGGCGGCATTGTTTGGAGCAACATCCAACAAGGCAGGCGGGCGAAGGAGAAACCACCGGCTCATAGGGGCGCGTACCAATCCCAGCGCGGCCGGGTCTACAAGCAAGGCTCGACAAATCACAACGCAAATCCGAGCAGCGGCGCTGATTAGTACCTCGTGATGCCCGCTGCATGAGGCCCAACAAGGGTGAGCCGCTGAATTACCTTGGCCTCAGCACGCAGAACTCGTTGCCCTCCGGATCCGAGAGGCACCTCCAAGACACTTCGCCCTGGCCGACATCAGCGTCAGCAGCTCCCAGCGCATGAAGCCGGGCCACTTCGGCCGCTTGGTCATCGCCGGGATACGGCAGCAGGTCGAGATGGATACGGTTCTGAAGTGCGTCGGGGTCTGCCGTGCGAAGCAACTCCAAATATGGCCCGACCCCCTTGGACGAACGCAGCCTCGCATGATCATCGTTCACTTCGTGGAGGGTCCAGTCCATCGCCTCGCTCCAGAAGTTGGCCATGGCCCGCGGATCTGTGCAGTTGACCACCACGGTGGCAATGGGACCGGTGTCCTGGTAGATCGGTCGGGGTTCCAAGACGCAGAACAGGTTGCCCTCGGGATCGGCCAGTACAGTCCACGGCACATCTCCCTGGCCTATGTCGGCCGGTGTCGCACCGAGCTCCTTGAGCCGGGCAACCAGCTCCGTTTGATGAGCGGCGGAAGTGGTGGCGAGATCCAGATGCGCACGGTATTTCACGGTCTCCGGGTTCGGAACGGTCACAACGTCAACGCAAACGGCTGAAGGGTCCGGCCAAGTGAAACCCACGGGTTCAACGTTGGTCACACCGGGTCCCTCACTGGAAACACCCCAGCCGAGAGCGTCCGCCCAAAACTTTCCGAGAGCAGAGTCGTCCCGGGCCTTGAAATTCACCTGAACCAGTCGCAGTCCCATGCCGCACTACCCTATACCTGGGCGAAGCCGGATGCCGAAAACTCACCACTGTCCGTGGTGGCAATTCTCCCTGTTGTTCGGCTGAAACAGGGCAGCGGAACCGCACCTTAGTCCTCGGGTTGGCCTAGTGTGGCTTGCATGTCTGCAAGAACCGAACCGAAGATCCAGGCCCCCGTATGGGTGAACTGATCCTGCTGAACGGCCCGCCTGGAATCGGCAAGTCAACTCTCGCTGGCATGTACGCGGATCGTCACCCAGGTGTCCTCAACTTGGATGTCGATCAGGTGCGCTGCCTGATCGGGGGCTGGAAGGAAGATTTCCAAGCCGCCGGAACCTTGGTCCGCCCGATTGCGCTCAGCATGGCTGCCACGCATCTGGGCGCCGGACATTCTGTGATCATGCCGCAGTTCCTCGATGACGCGGATGAAATCTCGTTGTTCCGGGGTGCTGCTGAAGAGGCAGGCGCCGGCTTTAGGGAAATCGTTCTGCTGGACAGCCTTGAGGCCTCCGTTGAGAGGTTCTATTCGCGCACGGACAGCCAGGACCCTTGGCATGCCAGCGTCATCGCCATTGTGGAGCAGTTCGGAGGTTCCCGCCTGTTGGAGTCGATGTACGAGGACCTCACCAGTGGCCTTCAGGCCCGGCCGTCCGCTACCACGATTCCCAGCCGGAGAGGCGAAATTGAGGAGACTTACGAGGTCCTGGTGAGAGCTTTGGCTCCCACCCCTCTCCAGCAGTAGCCATAGGGCTCTACTGGCGGGTGAATCTCCGCCAGTAGAGCCCTTGTTGCAACTACTTGATAAGCGCGGCGGCTTGATCCAGGAGGGCACCGGCGGCTTCCGGCCCACCGGACACACCTTCAGTACCGGATGCAGTGGCAGAGATCAGTACGCCGTCCTTAACCACGTGTGCTGTGTAGATGGCTCCTGCTTTTCCATCGGGCATGACCATGAGCGTTTTGAACGCCGCCGTGCCCGGCACGTTGCCGACGCCTTCGATCTTTTCGGTGGAGGTGGTCATTGTCTGCCCTTCGGCGGAGAACGTCACTTTCTTGCACGCCTCTGCCTGGGATTTGCTCGCGTTCAGGCTCTCTTGCAGCGCAGCAACATCGACGCCTGAGGTAACTGACACGTTGCTGAAGAAACCGCCAATTTTTGTCCTGGCCGTGCCGGCAGTCGTCGAGCCGGCGATTGCCTGGGGAACCCCAAGCGTGCTCAATTCCTTGCAAGCCGCCGGTTCAATGGCTGCCTCGCCGAAGGTGTCCACTAGCGAGTCATACTGGCCCAAGAGCTCCTTACCGGAAAGTACAGCGGGGGTGCTGCCGTCGGCGGCCTTAATCTGCCTGACCAAAGCCACGAGCTCTTCATCGGTGTACTGCTTAGCGGGCGTCGGTGTGGCTGTGGCAGTTTCGCTGGCCGGGGCCGACGCTGGTGCCGCTGCCGGACCACCACCGCATGCCGTAAGAGCCATAACTACCAGTACCGATGCCCCAAGTCCGAGCAGCGAATTCTTCTTCATGTGTTTCCCCAATATGTTCAGTGATGCGCCCGCGGACGCTGACTCAACAACACTACTGTCCCGGTTCTCCCGTAAGGCCAGGCCACACGCTAGCTAGAAGCCGCCGCCACCGGCACCCGTTTCTCCGGCCATGTTGGCAAAGCGCGAGTAGTGGCCCTGGAACGCCACAACGATGTCCTTTGTGGGACCGTTACGGTGTTTGGCAATGAGGATGTCGGCCTCGCCGGCGCGGGGCGATTCCTTGTCGTAAACGTCTTCACGATGGAGCAGGATGACCATGTCGGCGTCCTGCTCAATGGAGCCGGATTCACGGAGGTCCGAGACCATGGGGCGCTTGTCCTGACGCTGCTCGGAACCACGGTTCAGCTGTGACAGCGCAATGACGGGAACCTGCAGCTCCTTGGCAAGCAGCTTGAGGGCACGTGAGAACTCCGAGACTTCCTGCTGGCGGGATTCCACTTTCTTACCGGAGCTCATGAGCTGGAGGTAGTCGAGGATCACAAGCTTGAGGTCGTGCTGCTGCTTCAGGCGGCGGCACTTGGCACGGATCTCCATGAGTGACATGTTGGGGCTGTCGTCGATGAACAGCGGAGCATCGTTCATTCGACCCATGGTGGTAGCGATCTTGGACCACTGCTCGTCCTTGATGGTGCCCTTGCGGAGGTCCTGCAGACCAATGGTCGCTTCTGCCGAGAGAAGACGCATGGCGATCTCGTTCCGGCCCATTTCCAAGGAGAACATGACCGTTGCCAGGTTGTTCTTGATGGCCGCCGAACGGGCAAAGTCCAGGGCGAACGTGGACTTACCAACAGCAGGGCGGGCCGCGATAACGATCATCTGGCCCGGGTGGAGGCCGTGTGTCAGCTCGTCCAACTCGTAGAAACCGGTGGGCACGCCCGTCATGCCTTCCCCGCGGTGACCTGACGCTTCGATCTCGTCCACGGTGGATTCCATAACGTCCTTCAACGCCACGTAGTCCTCCGCAGTGCGCTTTTCAGCCACCGCGTACACCTCGGCCTGGGCCTGGTTGACGAGGTCTTCGACTTCGCCGTCCTGGCCGTAGCCCATCTGGACAATCTTGGTACCGGCGTTAACCAAGCGGCGCAGCACTGCGCGCTCCGCAACGATCTCGGCGTAGTAGCCGGCGTTGGCCGCGGTGGGAACGGTCTGAATCAGTTCGTGGAGGTACGCGGGACCGCCGATCCGGTTGATCTCGCCGCGCTTGGTGAGTTCATCCGAAACGGTGACGGCGTCGGCGGGTTCGCCACGGCCGTAGAGGTCGATGATGGACTCATAGATGGTCTCGTGTGCCGGACGGTAGAAGTCGTGTCCACGGACGATTTCAACGACGTCCGCGATGGCGTCCTTGGAGAGCATCATGCCGCCGAGTACCGACTGTTCAGCAGGGATGTCCTGCGGAGGTTTCCGGCTCGAGTCCGAAGCGCGTGAGCCCTCGATTGAGTCCAAGTGCGTAACTGACAAAGCCGTCCTCCATTTGTGTACCGCTGCAGAGATGTACTTCCCTAGCGGCCCGTAAAGCGCAGTGCGTGGTTACCGGTCCGCCTGGTGCATCTCACAATGACAGGCAGGTCCGACAGAATAGCGGTATCCACAAGTTATCCACAGTCGATTCCGCAGACCCGTCACAAGTAGTGACTTTATGGGAGCCGAAGAAACCCAGCGCGGGATATTCGTGCCCAAAAGGGACACTTCAGACACGTTACAGCAGGCGCCAAACACCCCCTGTGGAAAACCTGTGGAATACCAACCCCACGTTGTGCACAGACTGTGCGTTACCCTGTGGATAGAGAAATTCTTTTGAGGGAAACCACGCTCTGACCTGCGGAAACGTTCCTCACACGCTGTGGACTAAAGAAAGTTTTGGTTGAATTTCATCCACAGCCCAAGTCGCTCCGGAGGCGGTCCGAGCGGGTGAAAACACATCAAACATGCCGCAAATGTGATGCATCTTACAAGGGCTCCCTAATTTGACATAGATCTCTCAGAAGCCTATGCCGGAACTGGAATGTGCTGTGGATAACCAAGTTCTGGCATAAGCTCTAAGCATGGGGATGAACTTTGGTGACCTACTAACGATTGTCCTTCCGCTTCTTGTCCTGGTGGGCCTGCTGTGGGCACTCACGGCGGCCTTCAAGCCGCGCAACACAGGGGTCTCGGACGCTGAGAAGTATCAGCGCGAACTAGCGGCACGTTCCGCTGCGCACCAGGCGTCCCAAGTGCAGGAGGCGCTGGCCCTCCGCGCGCGGATCGAGGCCACCACCAAGCCAAGCCAGAACGAGGCCAGCCAGAGGGAGCAGGCGGAGAACACAAGGACGGCCATCCAGGCACAGGCCGCTCGGTCTCATGCTGGTGGCCAAACGGGACACCAGCCCGCTGTACTTCCCAATGGTCAACTGAACCCGCAACTCGCGTTCGAGCTACAGAACCTGGTCCGTAGCGGGAAAAAGATCGAGGCCATCAAAGTCCTGCGCCAGGCCACCCACTCAGATTTACTTACCGCCAAGAACTACGTAGATCGGCTCTGACAACGCCATGGACTCCATCCTCATCCCGCTCCTGATCCTCATAGCGGTCATTGCGGGCGTGCTCCTGCTTATTCGCTCGTTCACCAAGCGCTCTGCGGAAAGCAAAGCCAGCATCGCCGCGGCGAATGCCCCCAAGGACCCGGTGGAGCTGGCCAAAGAGTCTGCGGCGAAGCTCAACCAGGAACAGCACCGACAGCTTTACTCGCTCATCGCGCAAGGACAGGGCATGGCGGCCATCAAGCTTTACCTGCAGTCGACGGGAGAGGGCCTGCGGGCGTCGCGCAACGCCGTCGGCGCACTGGCGGCGCACCCGCAGCCATTCACGCCGGAGGCCCCGGCCAAAGACCTGCTGGCCGACGATGACGACGAGCCCGAACGCTTCGCCTACAGGTACAGGGCAATCGTCAGCAAGGGCGATGTCACTCGGGAAGTGAGCAGCAACATGCTTAACGACGAGATCTACGGACGAATCCGCACGCTGGCAAAGAGCGGCGACATTGAGGGCGCGGCCCTTGCCTTGACGCGACACTCAGACATCAACATCAAGCAGGCCCGCGAGTTCATTGAGCTCTTGGACGACTAAGAAGGACTAGAAGTCGAACAGGTCGCCCAGGAAGCCTTCCTTCTTCTTGCGCTTACGGCCGTACTGGTCCCGATCGCCACCTTCGCGGCGGTCGTAGTCCCGCCGGTCATAGTCGCGCCTGTCCCTATCGTCATACCGCGGCTGCTGGGGCCGGGATTCGAAGGGGTTGTAGATGGGCGGCGGCGCGATGGGAGGCTGGGACTGCGCGGCGGCAGGCCGCGCAGGGGCGGGTATGGTTTCCGCCGCTACTCGATCAATGATCTTGTCCAGCTCGCCGCGATCCAGCCACACGCCCCTACACTGCGGGCAGTAGTCAATCTCCACTCCGCTTCGTTCGCTCATCACCAGGTCAATGGAATCCACAGGACACTTCATGTTTGCCCCAACGATCGGACCGGGCAATAAGTTCGGCCTATCTGCCTGCTGAGATCCCGGCAAGCAGTTGTTCGAACGGAAGGGACTCAAGTGCGTCGTTCTTACGGTGCGGCTGGGAGCCACTGAGGAGCTGCACAAGCTCACCCGCGGCCCGGTCCACCCGCGACGAGAGGGGTGAGCCGCCGTCGTCGGTGTTTCCCCAGTCCTGGGGCCCCGCAAAGACGCCGGTGGCCGCAATCCTGGTGCGCAAGTAGCTGAACAGGGGACGCATTGCGTAGTCGAGGACCATCTGATGGCGGTCGGTGCCGCCCGTGGCCCCCAGCAGCACGGCCTTGCCGTCCAGCGACTTGGGATCGAGGACGTCGATGAACGACTTGAACAGCCCGCTGTAGGAGGCGCTGAAGACAGGGCTGACGGCGATGATGGCGTCGGAATCCTCGACGCCGGCAATCACCTCCGCGAGGCGCGGTGCGGCGTAGCCCGTGACGAAGTTGTTGGCGATGTCCACGGCGAGGTCCCGCAGTTCGACAACGTCGATCTTCGCGTCATAACCTTCCGCGCGCAGTTGCCGCTCGGCGGAGGCTGCCAGCTGGTCGGCCAACAAGCGGCTCGACGACGGGACACCAAGTCCGGCGGAAAGGACGGTGATGCGGCGGGTTTCCATGGCATTCTCCTGTTGCTCGTTCATCCAGCTTACATGCGTTTGCATCTAAATCAATGAACAGGGGCCTGCTCCGAAGTATTCCCGAAAGGTCTAACGCCTCGCGGCGTGCGTGGACAGGAAGTCGAAGGTCTTGTCCCGCGCCTCGCGTGCCTCGTCGAAGTTCAGGTGGAACTGGTACTCGTGCGGCAGTTCAGGCTCGTGTGTAGCCGGCCAGAAGAGCTCGGTCACCGGGACCCCGGCGTCCTTCAGCCGGTTGCTGTAGGGAACCGACTGCAGCCACGTGAGGCCGTCGCCATTGCCGCCGCTGATGAACGTCGGCGGGAAGTCGTCGGTCACGAAGTCGATGGTGGACATGGTCGCGCCAGCGTAGGTAGCGGACCAATCCTTCGTGCCGGTGTAGGCCCACAGTGACGTCTTGAATCCCCAGGCTACGATTCCACTGAGATCGGCCATAGCCCGAAGGTCATAAACGCCACAGTGCAGGATGGTGGCCGCCAGCTCCGACTTCTGTAGCGCAGGTTGGATTCCCATGAGGTTGGCGTACTCGGGGTTAACAGTGAGCGTGGTCATCTGACTCGCGAGCTGCGCGCCGGCTGAGTCCCCGGCCAAGACGATGCGACTGGTGTCCACGTTCAGCTCGGCCGCGTGGGCCTTGATGTAGGCGAGGGCCTCATTGATGTCCCGCACTGCTGTGGGGTAGGTGGCCTCAGGAGCGATCGGATAACTCATGCCAATGGTGGTGTACCCCTCGGCGGCGAGTATCTGTAGATAGGGATTCACATCGCGCTGGGCCCCGGAAATCCAGGCGCCCCCGTGAATCCAGACCACAGTAGGAAGTGGCGCAGTAGTGCCTGCAGGACTAAAGACATCGAAGGTGGAGCCGGGCTTGTAGACGACGCCAGTTTGGGTTTGCAGCGGTGTATCCGGAACGTAGGGCCTCATCTCGTCGATGGTTGCCTGCGCCCCGCGTTCAAAAACGCTGCGGATCAGTAAGGACGAAGGCCACGGCGTAGCCGAAAGTGCCAGGGCGACGATCAGCACCAGCAAAATCGCCAACTCCAGCTTTCGTTGCCGCGTAGACCGCTTCCGCTGGGTCCTGGACGGCGCTCCCTTTCGGGCTGGCCCACTCTGCCTCGTGCTCGCTTGGATCGATTCCAACGGCCCCATTACACACTCCCCCGGTCGGCACATCTGAGGACCATGCTAAGGCTGAAGGGCGTCCATGGAGGTCAGGGCAGCGGCCGCGCCGCCTGCAGCAGGACCCCTTCGCCGGCGTCGAACGTTACTGTATGAAATCCGGGTCGCCGGGCGCCCGTCAGTCCGCAGCTGCTCCAAGGCGCCGAAAATCGGGCCGCACAGTGACACCGCCTAGGTGGTGACCGGACAACGCAGGCCCGTCGTCATAGTCCCAGTGGTGCGTTTTGGCCCAACCCACCCCGGCGTACCCTCCGCCCGCATTCGCGTCATCTTGCGCTTCGGCAACGACGACGAGACGTGTGCGATCCTCGACCGCGGCGCTAACACTCGCGGCGAATCGCTCAGCGTTAGCGAGTGAAGTGCGTCCAGCATCCAGGTCCGCAGCGAGGATGCCAGGTACGTCGGCTTGGCTGGCGGGGCGAACCACGAAGGTCATGGAGCAAGTCTAGTTTCGGAAACGGCTTGCATTATGAGTTCTAACTCATAATATGGCATCAGTGATGTTGGCTCTCGCCGCAGGCGCGGGATCGCTCTTCATGGTTCCCGCCAACCACCTACCCACCAGGCACGGAAGAAGACAATGCCATACCAAACAATCGCCCCTCTGGACGGCGTCCGTGTCCTGGAACTCGGCAACTACATCGCCGCCCCCACGGCCGGCCGGTTGCTCGCCGACTTCGGAGCTGAGGTCATCAAGGTGGAGCGGCCAGGAACCGGCGACGAACTGCGCAACTGGCGCCTGCACAAGGGCAAGACGTCCATGCTGTACCGCACGCTCAACCGCAACAAGAAGTCCGTGGTCCTGGATCTCCGCACGGAGGCCGGCAAGCAGGCAGTGCTGGAGCTGGTGGCCAAGTGCGACATCCTTCTGGAGAACTTCCGCCCCGGCACCTTGGAAAGATGGGGGCTCGGCCCCGAAGTCCTCAACGAGGCCAACCCTGACCTTATCGTCACCCGCATCTCTGCCTTCGGGCAGACTGGGCCGCTATCCGAGCGGCCAGGTTTTGCCGCCGTCGCCGAGGCTTACGGCGGGTTCCGCAACCTGGTCGGCGATCCGGACCGGGCACCGGTGCGGGTGGGCGTCTCCATCGGAGACTCGATCGCTGGCCTGTACGCCGCCTTCGGCTCCATGATGAGCCTGTACCAGCGTGAAGCACGACGCCGGGACTCGGCGGGCGCTGTTCCGCTCACCGAGCGCATCATCGACGTCGCGCTGAATGAGGCCATGTTCTCCATGATGGAGTCGCTGATTCCTGACTATCAGGCATATGGCGTGGATCGGCAGCGTGTGGGTGGCCGGATGGAGGGCATCGCTCCTTCCAACGCGTACGTGTGCAAGGACGGCGCGAGCATCGTGGTGGCCGGCAACGGTGACTCGATTTATCAGCGGTACATGCGGACTATCGGCCGCCCGGACCTTGCCGAGGATCCCGCTTTGCAGTCCAATGCCGGGCGCTGGGCAAAGCGCGAGGAGTTGGATCAGGCCATCGGTGAATGGGCGGCCACGCTTTCAGGCGCTGAGGCACTCGCCGCCCTCGAAGCCGCCGGTGTTCCTGCCGGGCCCATTTACACCGCGGCCGATATCAGCACGGACAGCCAGTACGCCGCCCGCAACATGATCCAGAAGTTCGACGTTTCCACAGGCGAGGAAATTCTTCCCGGCATCGGCTTCCCGGGCATTGTTCCGGTGATCGGGGACCAGTCCCTGCCCATTCGGAACCTAGGCCCGGACCTGGGCGAAAACACACAAGAAATCCTCGGAGGGCTCCTTCACATGGATGCCGCACAGATCAACGCGGCTTCAGGCCGCGAGGAGGCCTTCCGACCATGAACCGCTTTGAGAGCCCTCTTGCCACGACGCTGGGCAACGCCATCCTGAGGGACGTCACCCTTCGCGACGGACTCCAGCTCACCGGGAAACTGCTCCCCACCGAGCAGAAGATCGAAACCGTGCGGGAACTGCTGCGCTTGGGAGTGCCTGCGATCGAGCTGGGTTCCATGGCCCGCGCGGACTTGGTTCCCACCATGGCCAACACGCTGGAAGTAGTCAGGGCCCTCAGCCCGGAGGAACTGGAAAAGTGCTGGATCTGGGTGGCAACCCCCAGTCACGTCGCGAAAGCGTCAGCCGCAGGTGCGAGGAACTTCCAGTACTGCTTGTCAGCCTCGGATTCGCACAACAAGGCGAACATCGGCCGCACGACGGACGAAAGCCTGGCCGCCCTGCCCGAGGCGGTGGAGTACACCCGCGCAGTGAATGGCCAGATCCAGCTGTGCATTGCCACATCATTCACGTGCCCGTTCGAGGGTTACGTTCCGGAAGAACGCATCCTCTCCATCGCCAACGATCCCCGCGCCGACGGCACCACGGACATCGTCATCTGCGACACCCTCGGCCAAGCCACCCCGGCCCAGGTTTCCCGCCTGATCACGCGGGTGCGGGAGGAGTCCCCTGCGCGTCGGATCGTGTACCACGGCCACGACACCTGGGGCCTGGGCGTTGCGAACACGCTCGCAGCCATCCAAGCGGGTGCTGCCATGGTGGACGGCGCCCTTGGCGGTCTGGGCGGCTGTCCGTTCGCGCCCGGGGCCAGCGGCAACACCTCCAGCGAAGACATCCTTTTTGCAACACGTCCCGAATGGCTGACTCCAGACGTTTTCAGGGATCTCGTGGTGCTTTCGGAAAAGTTGCTGGCCGAACTGGGAGAGCCGAACCGTTCCAAGGCATCCCAAGGAGCTCGTTCCAAGGCTGAGGCTTTTGACTGGGTCATGCCTGGCGCTAATCAGCATTCCGCTCATCAGCCGGCCTCCGCTGGAGGCAACTGACCATGACTGCCGAAGCGCACTGCCGGAGCCTTCGCGCCCCTCCGGTGAGTGTCGACGTCGTCAGTTCCCTTTTAGTTCTTCCGGCCGGCCCCGCCCGCTGCCATGAGTTCCAGTCGCCTAAGGGTCTCGCGGTTTCGCACTGAAATCATGGGATCCCGCAAGGCCTTGGGCACCACTTTTCCTGGTCCACGCACGGCGTCCTCGGCAATGGAGACACGGCATTGGGTGCCCCCGAGGTCCTCCAGTGTGATCAGAATCTTGGCCTCACCCAAGGGCCATCCCCTCGCGAGGAGCTCCAACGCTCGGCCGGGTTCCATGCTGGTCACGCGGGTGCTGTCATCTATAAGGAAAGGCCAGGAGCCTACGGAATGGTGCAGCTTTGCTCCCACTTGCGGCCACTGCCCGTCCACGGCGCGGATTCTCGAGGCACCCACAACCCAGCCGGAATAGAGCCAGCCATCTTCGATGACCTTCCAGATGTCAGCGGCAGGGGACTTGAACAGCTGCGTCACGGTGGACATGGTGTTCCTCTCTGCGTGCGCATCCGGGAATGGCTTGCCATAAGCTAAGCATGCTTAGCTTATGCTCGCCACTATTGCATCAGAGAGCCGGCTTGCTGGCCTTGCCGTCAAGCCAGAGCGTGTCCGACTCGTCGCGGTGAGTTCCGTCCGATCCCACATGCTTGTTGTCGATCTTTGGCCCGTTTTTGATGACGTGCACCAGCGCCATTCCGTGGCCACGGCCTAGATCGTAATCGGCTTTGAGCCATTCAAGGATGGCTCCGGCCTTAACTGAAGGGTCCTTGAAACCCTTGGTCTCCGCGATCTCAACCAGTTGCCGCGGAGTGAGCCCGGTTTTGTCTTCTATTGCGTCGAGATAAGCCTGGAACGACATAAGTGTCACCTTTCGTCTTTGCTTTCATGGACGGAATTCTTAGTACGTGCGGACATCCTACCGGCCAAAACGCAGCAGCTCCCGACCACCATGTAGGCTGAGGTCTTCAATTTGGGGGGGAGTCTATGGCTGGACGGCGCAACGCTCAAACCCGTCCGCGTTCAGGATGCTTTTCCGTGCTTTTTGTCGGAGTTGTCTTTATCGCGTGGTTCGGCTCAATTGTCTGGACCGCCATAGATGAAGGAGCTGTTCCATCCGACTCAGCATTCCAGGCGATTCCACCGCCTAGCGCAGCAGGAGCGATCTCCACTGGGTGTGGATCAGGAGGCTGCTGGCGGGAAATGGTTGTAGAGATCAAACCACCGCAGACTGCAGAGTCGCTGGCGGCTGAGATGGGCCTGTCATCGGAAAGTTGCGAACCGTTGACCTTATGGACGCTGAGAAAGACCTGCACCGGGATCGCCAATGCCGGCGGTGACGGGCTCAGGATCTACATACGGTATTCCCTGGCAATTTCCTAGTACTAGAGGCGCTGCGGACGGCTGTTTGCTCACGCGGGAACTCACTGCCATTTCGTCAGTCCTCGGAAACGAGGACCTACACTGATCGCATGATGAGCCGGACGTGGCGTTCTTTTGCAGTGGGTATGACCGTCGCTTCAGCCCTGTCGCTTGTGGCCGCATGCGACTTGGGCAATTCCGGCTCCCAGCCCACCAGCGGAAATGCTGGACCCATCGTCGTGGAGGTCAACCAATCAAGGGACCAATACGGCAAGCAAGCCATCCAAATACAGCTCACCAACACCACGGATTCAACCCTGACCGTTACCGGTGCCCGGCTGCGCTCCACGCTGTTTGAAGATGACATTTCCTGGAAGCCATCGGGGGGCAGCCTTGAGTTGCCACCCCGCCAGCCTAAAACCCTTCCTGCTGCTTTGCCCGCGGTCTCCTGCGGAAGATCAGAGGGTGAGTCACTTGAAATCACGGGCACGGTTAGCTATTCAGCTCCAGGCAAGGACCCTGTGGACGAGAACATCAACGCCTCAGATCCCTTCGGCGTCCTGGCCAGGAACGCCGATGAGCTATGCATCGCAGCGGAAGCAGCCGCCGTCGCAACAATCGTCTTGGACCCTGGACTTGAGGTGGCTGCGGACGGCCGTACCGCCGTCGTACGCCTTGTCATCACGCCGGCCACGCCGGGAAGGACGGGGCAAAACCTGGTCATTGAGGCGATCGAGGAGACCACGTTACTTGCCCAATCCCCCGCTGCCCCCTGGCCGAGGAATGTCGCCTTGGGTGCGGCCAAGCAAGAGCTGGCACTGACCATCCGGCCCGCCCGTTGTGATCCGCATGCTGTTGCTGAGGACAAGGTGGGTACCCTCTTGCCGCTGAGGGCCGCCATTGGTGACAGGAAGGGCGTGCTGAAGATTGCAGCGCCGAATGACCTGCGCGGCCGGATCTACGACTTCGTCACCACGGCCTGCGCCAGTTAACGGGCCTAACCGAGAGTAGCCAAGGCGCGGGGAGCGCTCTCCACTGTGACCTTGACGTTGGCCTCCACGGATTTCACTTCGCCGTCCATTTGGTACGGCAGCGGTTTGAGCGTGGTGAATTCGTAGCTACTCACACTGGGCTGATCGCCCAAGCCTTGGGTGGTGGCTTTCAGTGCAGTCAGGAGAGTGCGCCATTTAGGCATGTGCGGGAAGACGATCACCTCGAATTTCCCATCCGAGGGGTGGTCCTCCGCTTCGCTCAACGTGGCGTACTTGGCCATTTCATTGATGTTGGCGAAGACAAGACTGTCGAACTTTCGGCGCTTCCCATCAGCCAAGCGGATACCAAAGGGCTCAAACTTTGAGAAGGTCTGAATCACGGTGACCATCTCCTTGAGAGCGCCCTTGCTGCCCTTTTCGAGTTCAGTGGCAACCACCGGGGTGAGGCCGAATCCGATGTAGGAATGCGCGTATTCCAGGGGCTCATTTTCCTTTTGGCCCGTGTGAATGCGAAGCAGGTCAATGTTGTGGACACGGCCCTCCGCAATAGCCTCTTCCAAAGGCTTGGTGCCAATAATCCGGCTATGGTCGTTGGCATTACCCGCCGCCAATACCGCAGAAACGGCCTTCGGATTTTCGGCCTGCATCACACCGTTGACCACCTCGTTGTAGCCGCCATCGCCGCTCACCGAGACCACCAGGACGTCCCCGCCCTTGGCGGCTGCTTCCCGCGCCAAGTCAACAGCGTGGCCAGCGTGCTCAGTGGGCTGGAGGGTGATCTCAGGGTGGTAGCTGAGAAGGTCCCTCAACTTGTCGTGCAGCTGTTGCGCCAACTCAGGTGCGTCCCCGGTGCTGTTGGGATTGAAAATGATGACAATTGACTCAAACGTCCGTGCAGAATCCATATGTGCTCCTCCTAGGTGCGCCCGCTTAACCTCTACCCAATTCGCTGGGCGTCAATCAGGTGCCGGGTGGAGTGAGCGATGAAGGGGCGGCCAGCTCTCATCTGCTCGTCCAACTCCTTGAGTCTGTCACGGTAGCCGTCCACGGAGAAGTCGGGCACCCACCACACACACTTGCGCAGGATCCACACCACCGCACCGACGTCGAAGAACTCCATTCGGCATCTGGCCGTGCGGAGGTCCGTGACGGTCAGGCCGGCAGCTTCCGCGGCCGCTGACTCGGCCTGCGGGTCGCGGCCCTTGCGCTGTCGCGGCAGCGGCCCGAGGAAGTGCTCAATGAGTTCAAACGCCGACGCCGGGCCCACATGTTGGGCGAAATAGTGGCCACCGGGAGCCAACACGCGGTGAATTTCGTTCCAGTCGGGTTGAACGGGGTGCCTGGCTGTGACCAATTCGAAGGACTGGTCAGGGAACGGCAGCGGTGCATCGGTGGTTGCTTCAACCACTTCCACCCCGCGGGGACCGAGTCTTTCAACAGCCCGCTGGGCGTTGGGCGGCCATCCCTCGGTGGCAACCATTCGTTCGGGAAATTTTCCGGCCTCTGAGAGAACCTCTCCCCCGCCGGTATCCAGATCGAGTGCGCTCCCGACGGTGGCAAGACGACCGGCCAGCAATTTCGCGAATCCCCAGGGCGGCCTTTCTTCCGTTGCCCTGCCGTCCAGCCAGTGGAAGCCCCACCCTGTTACGTCGGCTTCGGCAGCCTCGTTCACCAAGACTTCGAAGTCCCTCATCAGTGTCCCGTCCTTTTCTCTGCCGCGAGCTGGGCAGCAACTTTGGCTATCAAATCGAAAGGAATTTCCTTGGCCAGCGGAAATTTCAGGGTCCCCTTGCCTGACAGGTACGGGGCCAGCTCCGCGGCTAGGCCTTCATCACCCCGAGGGACCGGATAGACCGAGATGTGGTGTACCCATGCAGCGAAGTACACCACGTAGTGCCCACCGATGGTGATGGTGGGAATGCCATAGCTGATCATCTCCCCGGCATCCGGCACGGCGGCGTGGATGGTTCGGCGGATTTCCTGCAGGATCTGCTGGGTGGCCTCAGGCTGGGCTGAGATATACGCGTCCACGGTGGGGTGTTTCTCAGGCATGTCTTTCTCCGTAGGGTTTGAGGATTCAGCTCTCGCCGGGGAACCGGCCACCGATCAGCCTGGTCATGTGCTCAGCGGTAGCGAGAAGGGGTTCCACCCAGGCCTCGCACGTCACCAATGGCATCCGAAGTGTTGGTCCACTGATGGTTACGGCTCCCACCAAGCCGGCAGCCGAGTCGAAAACAGGGGCAGAAAGGCCTGACGCCCCGTCTTCCCGCTCGCCCACAGTGATCGCGAACCCGTCCGCGTGGGTCTTCCTTACGGCGGCCTCCAGTTCCTCGGAGCTGGTGATGGTGTAGTCCGTGATTGATTCCAGAGGATCTCGCAAAACAGCTTCCATCAGCTCAGGAGACCAAGCGAGCAGCACCCTGCCGGCTGAACCTGCATGGAGCGGGACGATCTTGCCCAAATGCATCTCGCGTCGGAGCGCGTGATGCGTGTCAGCCATGGCCACGCACACCCTGTAGTGCTGCTCGGCTTTGAAGAAGCACGCTGTCTCGCCGGTGGCGTCGCGCAGGGTCTTGAGCAGCGGACTCAGGATGTCCACAACCTCCATCCCCCGGGTTGCGGGCGCAGCCCAGTACGCCATCCGCATTCCGATGCGGTAGGCGTCGCCCTCGCGGTCAAGGAAGCCCTGGGAGGTCAGATTCGTGACCAGTCGCTGCACCGTGGACGTGGGCATGCCGGTGGACTCGCGGATATCAGCCAACTGAAGCACCGGCTTGGACAAGGAAAAGGCATCCAGGATGGACGTGATCTTGCCCAGGACGAGCAGAGGGTTGCCGTTGGCCTTCGCGGAAGCATCGGATGCTGACATATGCCTCACGCTAAACGGTGCAGCGGGGTCGCGCCAATCCCACGGGTAGGGTTGCACCATGGGGACAGTTTTGGAGGCCGAAGGCCTGTTGGTTGGCTATGCCGGGGCTCCGGTTTGCGGCGAAGTTTCCGCATCGGTGGACGCGGGCGAAGTCTTGGGAATCGTCGGCGTCAACGGCGCCGGAAAGTCCACGGTAGCCCGGACCATCGCGGGGCGGCAGGCCTCCCTGGCCGGCGACGTGAAGGTCCACGGCCTCCTCATCGATCCGGACGCTGTGCCGTTCCGACGGCAAGTCTCCGCCGTTTTCGACGACGATCTCTTCTTCCCGTCCCTTACCGTCCGCGAGCACCTGCTCCTCATCGCCCGCGGGCACTCCCTGGATAACCCCGAAGCGCGCGTTGAGGAAGAACTGGAATTCTTCGGTCTCCAGGGCAGGGCCCACGCCATCCCCGATGCCTTGTCTTCCGGCCAGCGTCGCAGGTTGCTGCTTGCCGCTGGGCTTATCCGCCCGTCATCGCTCCTGATCCTGGACGAGCCGGAACAGCGGCTGGATCCCCGGATGCGGATAGCCATTGGGGAGCGGATCGCAGACCACGCCAAGGATGGCGGCGCAGTGGTGCTGGTAACCCATGATCCCCAATTACTGCTCGCCACGGCCTCCACCTGTTTGGTCATTGACGAGGAAGTGCAAGAGTTCGATCCGGAGCAGGGGGCCTCGATCATTGCCGGGTCCTGACATGCTCACCCTTGAACGTTCGCCGCAGAACCGGGAGCTGGCCGCCGAGATTGTCCGGTTCACCCGCCGGTCTGCCAGACGCTACAAACGCAGCCGGACCTCGTGGGGAGACCGCTTCGTCGATGCCTACAGTTGGGGACTCGGCATCGGTGTCTCACTGACTATTGCGGCTTCGTTCGTCCTGGCGTTGCGCAATGAAATCGCAGACCGGGCATCAACGGCCAACAGCATCATCCGGGCACAAGGGCTGGTCCTGCCGGAATCCCTGCTGTGGACAGCCGTCACGTTCGCAGCCCTCCTCGTCATCAGCAACCTTGCACGGAAGCTGGGACCGCTCACTGTGAACGGAGCCGAGAGCGCTTGGTGGCTTACGCTTCCTATTGACCGCCGCCCCATGGTCCTGCCGCCCTTCGTTCGCAAAGTCGCGCTTACCGCAGCTGGCTCGGCTCTCATCTACCTGCCCTTCAGCATGGTGACCGCTGTTGACCGTACTCCCGCTGAACACGTCTTCGCCTCGCTCACCTTCGGCGGAGCTGGCGCTATCGCAGTTGTTCTGGCGGCCGTGCAACAGCTTGCTTTACTGGGTCCCCGGCTTGGCAAGGCGATTGCGGCCACTGTACTTCTTGCGTGCTCCGTCCTTCCAGCGTCGTCTTCCTCCCCGTGGCCAACAGCGCTGGTGGCAGTCGCCGCCGTCGGACTCTTTGCCTTTGTTGTGCCACGCGCCGGTCAGGTGCGGGGTGACGAGCTGGTTCGCGGCGGCGCCGTCGCCGGTCACGCGGGTGCGTCTTTGTTCATGATGGACGCCAACGAGGTGCTTCGAGCACTTGGTGGGACCCGTAAAAGGGTCGACGGCGGCAGGGCAGCCAGGTTCTACGCCCGGCCTTCGCGCGGCGCGCTTCGTGCGCTGATCCGCGCCGACGTTGTTGCGTTCCTCAGGCTCAATCCCCCACTGGTGCCGCCGATTCTGTGGCTCGCCGCCTGCATCGCCATACTGCTCGTGGAAGGCGGGCTGCCCGAGTTCGCACAGTTGGCGGTGATCGTGATCTCCGGATGCGCCACGGCTTCCGGTACGGGAAGTGTGGCCCGCAAGACGGCGCTGGTTCCTGAGCTCGACGCGCTGCTGCCGCTGCATCCGGCACTCGTAAGGACCAGCCGGGCGCTCATGCCGTGCCTGGCAATGGCTGTGTGGATGTCCGTGCTTAGTGGGCTTTTGGTTATCCTGGGCGCCGCGAATCCTTGGTTGATTGGAATTGGCGCCCTGGCCGGCGTCGGCATGGGTGCCGGGACTCTTCGCGCGGCCACCAGGACCCCTCCGGACTGGACCGCTCCTCCGGTTGAGACCCCGTTCGGCCCGGTTCCACGTGCTCAGCTGGGCTCACTGATGCGTGGGCTGGACGTGACCATCTTGGCCATGATTCCGCTGCTGGTGGCGTTGTACCTGGGTTACGTACCGTGGTCAGTGGTCGTTATCCAAGCGGTTTTCAGTGCAGGCATCTTCCTGGTGGTTGTGCTGACGCGTCCGAAACGCATCTGACTGGCAATAGAGGCTGCTCGGAGGCCTCGTTGCGACTTCTAATGCCAGCCAAGTGGGTTAGAGGAAAACCGTGCCTTCGATGCAGGTGGCAGACGCCCCACCAACCCAGATCTCACCGTCCTCAGCCTTCACGTGAATTCGGCCAGCCCTTCCCAGGACAGTACCTTGAGCGGCTACATACTCAGCCGGTGCCCGGCCGCTGCCGATCAGCCACTGAGCCGCACCGGCGTTGAAACTGCCCGTCACCGGGTCCTCCACCATGGCGTCGCCCGGAATGAAGGTGCGGACTTCAAAGTCGACGGCGGCACCCGGCTCGTGTGGGCCAATCACCCCGACCTTGAGGTCGCCCATGGCAACGAGATCGGGTTCAATGGCCAGGACTTGTTCCGCAGAACCAAGAAGCACGCCGATCCACGTGGGGCCGTTGACCAGCCACGACGCATCCAGCAAGACATCCTCGGGCAGACGCAGGCCCGCAGCGAGCCGCGCCCGGATATCGTCATCTACTGGACCGAAGCGGGTCAGGGGGGGTGCGGCGAAAGCCAGGCGTCCGGCGCCGTGCTTCACCTTAACCAAACCCGCACCGCATTCCTGCACCAGGACACCGTCCGTCTTGGGCACTCCCCCCGCCTGCAACCACGTGTGCGCTGAACCAAGCGTGGGGTGACCGGCGAAGGGGAACTCTTCGCTGCCCGTGAAGATCCGCACCTTGTAGTCCGCTTGGGGGTGCGTGGGAGGGAGTAGGAACGTGGTCTCGGAAAGGTTGGTCCAATTGGCGAAGTGCTGCATCGTCCCTGTGCTGAGGCCTTCAGCATCGACGACGACTGCCAGCGGGTTGCCGAGGTAAGGCACGTCTGAGAAGACGTCTACCTGGTGGAAGGGACGGATGCGCAGGGCTTCTGAAGTCACCGCTGAAGGCTATCATCGGGTGCTGGCCGATTTTTCTGATGACGCACCCGTCCGCGTCTGCGAAACTACCCCTATGGCAGAGAACAAGACCCAGCCCACGGACGTCTCCGTGGAAGAATTCCTGGCCGCCGTGGAGCACCCGAAGCGGCGCGAGGACGGCTTTGAATTGCTGGAGATGATGCGCGACATCACCGGCAAGGAAGCCGTTATGTGGGGGCCGTCGATCGTTGGCTTCGGCAGCTATCACTACAAGTACGACAGCGGCCGCGAAGGCGACGCCGCCGCCGTCGGATTTTCACCGCGCAAGGCCAGCCTGGTGCTCTACGGCCTCACCGAAGGTCCCGACGCAGACCGTCTGCTCCCGGAACTCGGGAAGCACAAGACCAGTGCCGCGTGCCTTTATGTGAACAAGCTGGACGACGTGGACCGGGACACCCTCGCAGAGATGATCCGCACCGGGTACAAGCACGTGATGGAGGAGTTCCACACGCCATAGCTCTCCCGCCGAGATGGCATTTGATGACAATCCGGAGCGTCGGCATTGTCATTAAATGCCACCTCGGCGCACAGAAACGCAAAAAAGACCCCCGCCACCGGGATCCGGTAGCGGGGGCCTTCAGGTGCAGGCAGAGACTACTTTGCTGCAACGACCTCGAGGTCGATGACAGCAGAAACATCCTCGTGCAGGCGAACGTTAGCCGTGTACGAACCAACAGACTTGATGTGGTTCGGCAGTTCAACGTTGCGCTTGTCGATGGCGCCGAGGCCAGCGGCCTCAACAGCAGCAGCGACATCAGCAGGCTTGACGGTGCCGAAGAGACGACCGGACTCGCCGGCCTTCACCTCGAGCTTGACCTTCTTGGAGGACAGAGCCTGGGCCTGTGCCTGTGCAGCTTCAACAGAAGCGTGCGCACGAGCGGCGCGGGCAGCCTTGATGGACTCAACCTGCTTCTCGCCACCCTTGGTCCAGGTCAGAGCGAAGCCGCGGGGCAGCAGGAAGTTACGTGCGTAACCGTCCTTGACCTCCACAACGTCGCCAGCAGCACCGAGACCGGTTACTTCGTGGGTCAGAATGAGCTTTGCCATGTTAGTTAATCCCTTCCCTTAGCCGCGGCCAGCGCCGGAGTAGGGCAGCAGAGCAACTTCGCGGGCGTTCTTGATTGCCTGGGCGATCTTGCGCTGTTCCTGAACGGTAACGCCAGTGACGCGACGAGCGCGGATCTTTCCGCGGTCGGAGATGAACTTGCGCAGCAATGCTACGTCCTTGTAGTCGATGACAGTGATGTCAGCGGCCTTCAAGGGGTTGGACTTTGGTTTGGGCTTACGGAGTTCAGCCTTAGCCATCGTGGAGCTCCTTTTCTATGGAGCCCGTGGATATTGATCCACGGGATGGTGGTGTTCGACGGCGGTTGTCACCATGGTGCCTTGCGGCAGTTCCGGCGAGCGTCCGGCGTCGGACGTTTATTTGGTGTTTAGAAGGGAGGTTCGGAATCCGGGCCGTTGCCCCAGCCGCCAGCGTTGCTGACACCGGGCGTAGCCCAAGGGTCATCCTGCTGTTGTGCGGGCTGGTTGCCGCCCCAGGTTCCACCGGAGTTGCCGCCGCCCTGGTTTCCACCAGGAGCGCCACCTCCGAAGCCACCGGAATTACCGGCGTTACCGCCACCGAAGCCACCCTGGCCACCGCCGGAGCGCTGGGTACGGTTGACCTTGGCGTTTGCGTAACGCAGGCTCGGGCCGATTTCGTCGACCTCAAGCTCGATAACGGTGCGCTTCTCGCCTTCTTTTGTTTCGTAGGAACGGCTCTTCAAACGGCCTGAAACGATGACGCGCATGCCCTTGGTGAGGGACTCGGCCACGTTCTCGGCTGCTTCGCGCCAAACCGATGCGCGGAGGAACAGGGTTTCCCCGTCCTTCCACTCATTGGACTGGCGGTCAAAGGTCCGGGGAGTAGAAGCGATGGTGAAGTTCGCTACTGCTGAGCCAGACGGGGTGAACCGCAGCTCGGGGTCATTGGTGAGATTACCGATGACCGTAATAGTGGTTTCGCCTGCCATCTACTGCCTCCTTGTTCGTTCCTGCGGGGTAAAGATCTGGAAGGGGCTGATTACTCAGCAACAACCTTCTGGTCTTCAGGGCGGATGATCTTGGTGCGCATGATCGTCTCGTTGAGAGACAGCTGGCGATCAAGTTCCTTGGCGGTAGCCGGCGCAGCGGTGAAGTTCACCACGGCGTAGATACCTTCGGACTTCTTCTTGATGTCGTACGCCAGACGGCGACGGCCCCAGATATCAACCTTTTCGATGGTTCCACCATCGGTGGTGATGACATTGAGGAACTTCTGAAGCGACGACTCTACGGTACGCTCTTCGACCTCGGGGTCGATGATTACCATCAATTCGTAAGGACGCATATGTGAACCCACCTCCTTTGGGCTAAGCGGTTACGGTATTTCCGTAACAGGAGGTTCATTTGCGATGCTGCGTTGGCGCTCCCCGGCCGAAAGCACGGCAAGAGGGCGTAACACAGACTTCAATATCTTAGTGCATCTCCTGCACTCAAAGCTATTCGGCGGGATAGTCGGGCGGAACCGGTCAGGTTACGTATGTGGATAACCCGGCGCCGCAGCACGGAATACTGGGGTTATGACCGTCCTGAAATCCATCATTCTCTTCGTTTTGGCCGCCATTGCAGAGATCGGCGGGGCTTGGCTGATCTGGCAATCCGTGCGCGAAGGCAAAGCTTGGTGGTGGGCAGGACTAGGCGTCGTAGCGCTGGGAATCTACGGCTTCTTCGCAGCCTTCCAACCCGACGCCCACTTTGGCCGGGTACTCGCAGCATACGGGGGCGTGTTCATCGCCGGTTCGCTCGCGTGGGGGATGCTCATGGACGGCTTCCGGCCTGACCGCTGGGACGTGATCGGCGCTGCCATCTGCATAGTTGGGGTGGGCGTCATCATGTTCACGCCCCGGCCGGGCGCCTAGCACCGGGAACCGGTCTCAGGAACTACGAAACCCCCGGAAGTTTACCTTCCGGGGGTTTCTTTGTGCGCGGAGGGGGACTTGAACCCCCACCCCCTTTCGAGGACTAGCACCTCAAGCTAGCGCGTCTGCCATTCCGCCACCCGCGCAAGGTGATCAGGAGAAACAGTGTTTCGTTTTTCTCCTCGACAGCGACAAAGACACTAACACGAGGAACGGCAATCCGTGGATTCCTGTTGCCCTGAAAGCCTCGCGCTAGGGTGGGGCCATGGATGCCACACCCCTGAACGCCTTGGTCCTGACCGTTGTCTTTGCGGCGATCGCCCTCTATTTCTTGTACTTCGTCATCCGCGCAGGTGTACGTGACGGCATCCTGCAGGCCGACAAGAAGCGCGCTGAGAAGACACCGTCACTCTAAACCGTAACGGGACAGCCGCCGTCGAGTACTGACGGCGGCTGCCCCGCAACGTAAAAGACGACGCCGGTCAGGAACCAATCTTGGCGCGTTCGGCTTCCCCACCAGGCACCGGAGCGGAAGGCGTGTTGCCTTCACTGCGGTAGCGAAGCACGCCGACGCCAACCACAATCGCGGCCAAGGCCAGCGACAAGAACAGCGATTCGCGAGTGGATTCGATGATGACCATGCCGATAATGAGCGCAACGATCGCGCCGATGGAAATCCACGTCAGGTAAGGGAATAACCACATTCTGAGGTCAAGCTCCTTGGCAGCTGCGCCCATGCGTTTGCGCAGGATGAGTTGCGAGGTCGCGATGACGAGCCACACGAACAGCGCAATGGCACCCGAGGTGTTCACCAGGAACAAGAACACCGTGTCCGGCGCGATGTAGTTGAGGCCGACGGTGATGAATCCAACCACGGTGGAGGCGAGGACTGCAGCAGCCGGAACGCCGCGCTTGGAAATCTTCATCCAGGACTTGGGCGCGTCGCCGCGCTGCGAGAGCGAGAACAGCATGCGGCTTGCGGTGTAGAGGCCGGAGTTCAGGCACGAGAGCACCGAGGTGAGGACGACAATGTCCATGATGGTGCCCGCGCCCGGGATTCCATAGAGCTCGATGACGGCCACGTACGGGCTCTTGGCCACAGAGGCATCGTTCCACGGCAGGAGCGTGACAACGATTGCGATGGAGCCGATGTAGAAGATCAGGATGCGCCACACGGTGGACTTCACTGCCTTCTTGACGGCGTCCACGGGGTTCTCGGATTCGCCGGCTGCGATGGTGGCGATTTCAGCACCGAAGAAGGAGAAGACCACTACGAGGATGCCCGCCAGCACCGCACCCGGACCGCTGGGCATGAAGCCGCCTTGGTCCAGCAGGTTGGTGACGCCAGGCGCGGAAACTCCGGGCATGAAACCCAGGATGGCGACGATGCCGGCAAGCAGGAAGATGACGATTGCGGCGACCTTGATGGACGCGAACCAGAATTCGAACTCGCCGTAGGACTTCACGGAGCCAAGGTTGGTGAGCGTCAGGAGGACCATGAGAATGAGCGCCCAGACCCACTGATCGACGCCGGGAACCCAGCGGTGCATGATGGCTGCACCGGCCGTAGCTTCGATGCCAAGGACGATGATCCAGAACCAGGCGTAGAGCCAGCCGATGCTGAATCCCGCCCAGCGGCCGAGGGCCTTGTCGGCGTAAGTAGAGAACGAGCCCGTCTCAGGGTTGGCTGCAGCCATCTCACCAAGCATGCGCATGACGAGGATGACCACGAGGCCTGCGGCGAGGTAAGCCACGAGGATGCCCGGGCCGGCCTGCTGGATGGCAGCGCCGGAACCCACAAACAGGCCAGCTCCGATGACGCCGGCAATGGCGATCATGGAGAGGTGTCGGGGCTTCAGGGACTTTGAAAGCTGTTGGTCAGCGTGCATGGATCGGCGCCGTCCTTTAGGTTTGAGGTTGGCCGCTGTGGTGTGCCACGGGCCACATGACTAAATCACGCTAGCCTGCGTCGCCGCCCTCAATCCTGTGCAACCGAACATTTTGCCTTCTCCCAAACAGGGAACATGCACAAAATGTACACCTCAAGGCATCCAAGGTTTCCTATAGGGAACTTTTGTAATACCCCTGAAATGAGTGCTTTACGCTGCCGACTAGACGGCAGTACGGAAGAAGAGCTCCACAACCGTGGCCAGGCTCTCGGGATCCTCCACCCCGCAGAGCTCCCGGGCCGAGTGCATGGACAACAACGGAATGCCCACATCCACCGTCCGGATTCCGAGCCTCGTGGCGGTCAGCGGGCCGATGGTGGAGCCACACGGAAGATCGTTGTTTGAAACGTATTCCTGATACGGAACGTCGGATTCATCGCACAACCGAGCCCAGAGGGCGGCACCCATCGCGTCTGTGGCGTAGCGCTGGTTGGCGTTGATCTTTAGCAGCGGACCGCCGTTCAGCACAGGCCTGTTCGCGGGATCATGCTTCTCCCCGTAGTTCGGGTGGACAGCGTGGCCAGCGTCCGCAGAGACACAGAACGACGCCGCCAGGGCCTGCCGCCGCTGGCTCACCGAGGCGCCAAGGCCGTCGGAGATGCGCACCAGGATGTCCTCGAGGATGGGTCCGCAGGCGCCGGAGCGCGAGTTGGAGCCGATCTCCTCATGGTCGAAGGCAGCCAGGACGGCGATCGGGCCAGTTTCCGGCGCCGCTGACGCGTGCGCTATCAACGCCACGAGCCCTGCGTGTGTGGAGGAAAGGTTGTCCAGACGGCCGGAGGCAAAGAACTCACCCTTGGCCCCGAAAACCGCGGGTGCCTGCGTGTCTGCCACCACGACGTCGTACCCGCCTATTTCGGCAGCGTCCACAGAGGTGCCTTCAACGCGGTCGGCGAGCAGCCCCAGGAGGTCTTCACCTGCCGGGTCACCCTGGCCGAAAATGGGGTTCATGTGCTGCTGCTTGGACAGGTGAAGTCCGTTGTCATTGACGCCGCGGTCCAAGTGGATGGCCAACTGCGGGAAACGCAGGAGGGGTCCAGTGGCCGTGAGGTGCTGGGTGCCGTCACGCATGACCAAGCGGCCCGCCAATTGCAGTTCACGGTCCAGCCAGGAGTTGAGGAGCGGTCCGCCGTAAACCTCAACGCCAGCCTGCAACCAACCGAACTTGCCCGTGGTGGGCTTGGGTTTGAGTTTGAACGACGGAGAGTCGGTGTGCGCGCCGAGGATGTTGAAACCGGTGGTCGGGCCGGCATTTTTCGGAGTCACCCATGCGATGAGTGCGCCATCGCGGATCACGTAGAACTTGCCCGCTCCTCCGTCCCACGGCTGCAGTTCATCGAGGCCCGTGAAGCCTGCGGCGTCCAGTCGTCGCGCGGCTTCGTGCACCGCGTGGAAGCTCGATGGAGACGCCGATACATACGCGCCGAGGTCCGTGATGTAGTCAACTGCTGCGGAGGCATTCGAAGGCATGCCCCCGAGTCTAGCCCTCCTGACCGTTCATACGGTCACGTTCAAAGCCGCGGTGTAGCCACCGGCAACGGAACCGGACATAGTCGCCAACTGGTATATGCCTCCATCATCACCAAAGACGTTATCCGAGGTCAAAGTGGTGTTTGGGAAGTTTCGGGCGCTCGATTCATACCCGGCCGTCGCGTAAACCTCCTTGCACGCAGCCTCAGTGAGGGCAATCTGCGAGACGGCCAGCACCTGTCCCGCAGCTGTCGTGTTGCTCATGGATTCGAATACCTCAAAGTGAATATGAGGCCAGCGGCCGTTGTACGCACCCGGGTAGATGGTGCTGAAGGTGAGCTGCCCGTTCGCGTCCGCCTCCTGCACGCCGCGAAGGTAGTTCTCGTTCTCGATCCCCGAATCGTACAGCGAGTACTTGCCGTTCTGATCGCAGTGCCAGGCGTACACGGCTGCCCCGGCTAGAGGCGCGCAGCCGTTCGCGTTGTCCAGAAGTGTCAGGGTAACGGTCAGCGGCACGCCCTCGGCCTTGGTGGTGGAGGTGCCAAAGCTGGACCTGATGTCGCGGCGGACCACCCCTGACGCTTCGAGCACGTTCGGGCCGTTGGAACCGTCACCCGGGTAGGGCCCGAGCGTCTCCTCCGGGATCTCCACTCCGCATTCCGCGAAAGCTCGGGTCACCGTGCTGGTGGCCGACGCGGAAGGCGCCGCGGCCGCCGTCGTGCTTTCCGTAGCGGTGGCGGTAGCGCTGGCAGTGGCAGTGCTCGACGGCGATGCGCTGCCGCCTCCCGTACCTGGCGTGCAGGCCGCGAGGGCTGCGGCGGTACCGGCGCCCAAGAGGACTCCCAAGGTGCGACGCCGGCTCAGGAGCGTGGAGAGATCGAACTCGAGGCCGCGGTCATGGTTGGGGTGCGGCCGGCCGGTGTCCGTTGGTTCCTGGGCGGGCTGTTGAGGAGAAGTCATGCATCCATGAAACGCGCGCAGGCTATGTCCTGTACATGGGAACACTGTGGTTGGACTGTGAATCCCTCCCTTCTTCTCATCAAAGAGGGTCAGGACGCCGCAGGCAGGCTCAGTAATCCGGGTTGCTCGGCACCACGAGCCCGGTTTCGTAGGCGTAGACCACAACCTGCACCCGGTCCCGCAGCTGCAGCTTGCTCAGGATTCGGCGGACGTGGGTCTTCACCGTGGCCTCGGAGAGGAAGAACTTGTGGGCGATCTCAGCGTTGGACAGGCCCTCTGCGATGGTGGTGAGGATCTCAGTTTCCCGCGGTGTGAGTTCGTCCAAGAGCGGATCTCGGTGCGGGCTAGGCGAGTGGCCGGGCACGACGCCGCCACGAACGTACGTTTCCAGCAGGCGCTGCGTGACACGCGGAGCCACCACGGCATCGCCACTGGCCACGACGCGTACCGCGTGGACCAGCTCAGAGGGGGCAACGTCCTTGAGCAGGAATGCAGAGGCCCCGGCCTGCAGCCCGGTGAAGGCGTACTCATCGAGGTCGAACGTGGTCAGGATGATAACCCGCGCATCGGAGTCTGCATCCGAAATTCGTCTCGTCGCCTCGATGCCGTCCATACCGGGCATCCGTACGTCCATCAGTACGACATCCGGCTGCAGGGCATCCACCTGGCGCACGGCCTCGATGCCATCCGAAGCCTCGCCCACAACGTGGAAGTCCTCTTCGCCTTCAAGAATGAGCCGGAAGCCCATCCGAAGCAGTGGCTGATCGTCCACGAGCAGTACTTTGATGTTGTCTTCGGTCATGATTCCCCCTTTTCGCCGTTCCAGCGGAGCTCGGCATGGACTGCCCAGCCTCCCCTTTTTCCTGGACCGGCAGTAACGATTCCAGCATAGATTCCGGCACGTTCATTCATTCCCGCAATGCCTTGTCCGGTCCCCAGGCTGCCCACGGATTCGCTGCTGCCTTCGCGGGTTCCGCGGCCGTCGTCGAGCACGTCAATGGTGACCAAATCGCCGTCGCGGGCCACATGAACGTCAACACGGCTCAGCGACCGCCCGTAGCGCAGGACGTTGGTTAGCGACTCCTGAACAATCCGGTAGACGGTGAGTTCAAAGGCCGGATCAGCCGGGAGTCCTGGACCCGTGTGAGCGTAGTGCAGCGGCAGTCCGGCGGTTCGGAAACCGTCCAGGAGTTTCGCCAGGTTTTGCCCCGATTCAAGGGGCGTGAGCGGTGCCGGCCGGCCGGAGTCGTCCCGCAGGACGCCAAGTACCCGGCGCATATCGGCCAGCGCGGCCCTGCCTGTGCGGGACAGTTCGCCGAGGACGTCGCCTGCTCGGTCCGGATCCTTCTTGACCACCACGGCGGCACCGTCCGAGAGGCTGATCATCACTGTCAGCGAGTGCGCCACGACGTCGTGCATTTCGCGGGCGATCCTGTTTCGCTCTGTGACCTTGCCGAGCTGCGTTGTCCGCGCGGCCCACGCCGCGATTTCTGCTTCATGCTCCCTGCGCTGCCGGACCGAGATGCCGATGCCCGTAGCCAGGAGGTTGGACAGCATGATGGTCACGGCAGTGGCGATGTTGTTGATGAGGTGGAAGTTCTCCGGGACGTCCTGCAAGTTGTCCATCTCGCTGGGACTTGTCCACATAAACAAGTAGAGAAGGCTCAGCGGCAGGCTGGCTGCGGCGAAAACCACCAGCGTCAGCGCACGTTTCCGGAGAGACGCCAAGGCGTACAGCGCAAACCAGAGTCCCGCGGAAACGTTGGAACCCCAGGGATTCAGGATGGTGGCCGCGATTTCCAGAAGGGCGACGGCGAGAACCACGTGAAGCGGGAACTGTCGCCTGAAGATCAGCGCCGTTGCGATCAAGAGCAGTATCGCCACCACGAGCCACTTGCCGTCGATGATCGACGAGATGATGGTAGGCAACGCCAGCAGGACATAGCAAAGGATCACCACCGCATCCATGGCACGGGGACGATTGAAGAAGTATCGCCGGATCCGGCCCCTGCGGCGCTGGGCGATTTCAGCGAAGGACGCGTCGGCCGTGGTGGCCGACGCGTCCTTCATCTGTGGAGCTTCAGTCATGAATTGAGCCTAGACGGCGAACCCGCCTTAGACGTCCCGCTTCTTGAGCAGGATCATCGCCAGGGCTACCGGTACAACCACCCAAGCGCCCAAGACGAGCCCTGCCTGCCACGCTTCGAGCGTGTCAGGGACATGCTCGACGGCGGTCAGCGGACTAATGGTGCTTGTGGGGAGGTACTTGTTGGCTTCCTTGAAGAAGTCGCCGGGGATGAGTTGGAAGGCAATGGGTGCCACGAACAGGAGGCCAACAAGGCTCATGATGCCGCCGGCCGAGTTGCGCACGATGGTTCCGAGGGCCATGCCAATGGCTGCCACCGCTGCCACGTAGATGCTGTTGACCAGGAGAAGCTTGACGGACTGCGAGCTGCCCAGATCCAACTTGAGGTCGTAGTTGTCCACGATGGGGAGCGAAACCAGTCCGGCGATGTAGATGGACACGGCCGTCAGGAGGAAGGAGCTGACCATGACCACGATCAACTTGGCCAGGAACGGCGAGAGCCGCTTGGGAACAGCGGCGAAAGTGGAGCGTGCCATGCCCGTGGTGAATTCGGAGCTCATGAGGAGGACACCCAGGGAGCCGAGGATAAGCTGCGCGAAGGAGATACCCGAGGTGGGGATGCTGACTGCGAGGTCCCCGCCTTGAGCGGCCATGGCGGCGGCTACTTCTGGATCCGCGGCAGCTTGCTCGGCGAACTGTCCTGTTCCCCATGCGGAAAGGGCTGCGAAGCCCACCATGACGAGTGCCGTGGAGGCAAGCAGAATCAGAGTGGACATCAGGGTGCGGAACTTGATGAATTCCGAGTTGAGTACGCGGTGGAATGCCGGTCCGGGACCGACGGAGGTACGGATGGACTTGCGGTCCAAAGTGGTGGTGCTCATGTCTATTTCCCTCCGGCCTGAGCGGGAACCGAGGCCCCGGCGGTGATGTGCGAGTGGTATTCGACCTCGTCCTTGGTCAGTTCCATGTAGGCCTCTTCCAGGCTTGCCTGGAGCGGGGTCAGCTCGAAAACCATGACCTGGTTTTCCAAGGCGGTCCGGGCGATGCCGCGCGGATCAAGCCCTGAAACCTCCAGCAGTTCGCGTTCGTGGACCTCCACGGAGACGCCGGTTCCGGCAAGGAGCTGCATGAGGCGTTCCGGCTGATCGGTGCGAACGCGGGTCCGTGCGTGGCCCTTGCCTGTGATGATCTCGGCGATGGGTGCGTCGGCGATGATCCTGCCGCGGCCGATCACAATCAGGTGGTCTGCCGTCAGTGCCATCTCGCTCATGAGGTGGCTGGACAGGAAGACGGTACGGCCTTCGGAGGCCAGGTACTTGACGAGGTTGCGAACCCAAACCACGCCTTCAGGATCGAGGCCGTTGACGGGCTCATCCAGGATGATGGTCTGCGGATCACCCAACAGCGCAGCGGCAATGCCGAGGCGCTGGCCCATTCCGAGCGAGAATCCCTTGACCTTCTTTTTGGCTACGTCACCCAGGCCGGTCATCTCGATGACTTCACGGACCCGGCTCTTGGGGATGCTGTGTGTCGCCGCCATGGCAAGAAGGTGGTTGTAAGCCGTACGGCTCGTGTGGACGGCCTTGGCGTCCAGGAGCGCACCGATTTCACGCAGCGGCGCCTTATGCTGGGCGAACGGCTCGCCGTTCACGGCCACAGAGCCCGACGTAGGAGCGTCCAGTCCCATGATCATGCGCATAGTGGTTGACTTGCCGGCACCGTTCGGGCCCAGGAAGCCCGTCACCCGTCCGGCTTGGACAGTGAAACTGACACCGCCGACGGCGGTCTTCTCGCCGTAGACCTTCGTCAGGCCTTTTGCTTCGATCATGGAAGCGTTCCCTCCTCGGAGCACATGTGTGTGCAAGTGAGTTTTGAATGTACCTACAACGCTACTCAGGGAGGGGACGTAAATCGCCTGTCTCAGGGATGATTCAGGGTTCGATCAGGGTAGTCCTCGCGGATGACCCGGGCGTTGTACCCCTGGGGCGTTCGGCTCAGTCCACCGGCAGCGGCGAGTACACGGTGAGCTCGCGCGGTTTCACAGTGAACGCGGCACGGCGGACCCCGGGCTTCGGTTCCCCGTCCACCGCCAGGACCAGTGGTTGCCCAATGGCCTCCACGGTGATGGTGGTGGCCTCGGTCAGGTGCGTGACTTTGGAGGCGGCAACGGTGCCGGTCACTACTGCCCACAACAGCCGTGCCCGTGCGAACGGCTCGTCCGCGGTGATCATACGGAGATCGAAAACACCGTCGTCCAGAACCGGCCTGCGAAGCGGCGCATGGTCGCTGGGATAGAACCTGCCCCGGCCCATGTAGAGGATCCAGAGCTTGTGCTTCACCCCATCCACTGTGAGCGTGGTGGGTGAGTTCACTCCAAAGGTACGCAGCGATGCCACAACGCTGGCCAACGGTTTACCCATGGCCGGTTGCAGTCTCTCCCGACGACGAACCAGATTGGGATAGACGCCGACGCTCGCAGTGTTCAACATAGCCAACTCGGTGGTCTCCGGCGCCTCAGGAAGGCCACGTTGCACCACCACGTGCCCAAGATCGACGGATGCTGCATGTCCTTTGGTCACCGCATCAATCGCGTCGTCGATCGAACTGGTGCCGAGGTCGCGGGCGAAGTGATTGAGGGTTCCGCCCGGAAGGACCAGCAGCGGCAGTGAATGCTCGACGGCGGCAGCCGCCGCAGCGCCAACCGTTCCGTCTCCGCCCCAGACCCCGAGTGCAACGGTGCTGGGTCTGGTTGCCACTGCCTCGATCTCAGCCGTTACGTCTTCACCCTCCGCAATTTCGCGTATATAAGCTTTCGGGAATATGACTTTCAACAACTCTGCCGTCTCGGGCGAGTAGGAGCCACCCAGGACGTTGACCGCGATACTCAGCCCTTCGCCGTCGGAAATTGGCGGGGCCTCCGCAGGCGTCCGACGAGGTGTCGGTTCGGGCGGTCGGGCTGGCCACCATGTGCGGGTTAGCAGTGCTGCTCCGGCACCGAGAGCGGAACCGAACACCACATCGGAGGGCCAATGGGCACCCGTGTGCACCCGCGAGTAGGCGACGCCTGCAGCGATGGGGGCAAGCACGGCCCCGAGCGCAGGGGAGACGATGCCGGCGCCTACGGCGAACGCAACGGCGGACGCAGAGTGACCGGACGGCATGGAAGAACTGATGGGCTGGGGGTGCACAAAACGGAAGATGGGCAGGTGTTCAGGCAGTGGACGGGTGCGGGGTAGGACCGTTTTGAAGACCAGGTTTGTGACACCGGAGGCAACGCCCAAGGCAAGGAGTCCGTGGAGGGCTGCCCTGCGGGGCTTCCCCGGAAACGTGGCCATTATGCCCGCGATACCGAACCAGAGTTTGCCTTTGGTAGCTGCGGCAGAGAGATCGCGGAAGAACACGTCGTGGTCACCTTGGGGCTGCCGGGACAAAGCCCGGACCAGGAAATGGTCGAATCTTGCAACTCGTTTGGGGCCTACGCCCAAGAAGCCTCGCATCCCCTCACACTAACGCTTGCCGGTGCCGCCCAGCTGCCGTAGCTACGATGAATGAATGATTCGTGTACTCCATCCGCGTCTGCACCCCAGCTGGCAGCTGGTCACGCCCGGAGTACTCCTGCTGTGCGCCTTCGCGGTGCCCGGCTTACTCCTTATGGCCGGGCAAGGCGAGCCAGCCTTCAACGGCGTTGACACCACATGGCAGGCCTACGCCTTCAGCCTGCACTCGCCCTTCTGGGATGGCGTGAACGTCGTCCTCAACTGGGCCGGGTATGCAGGGATGCTGGCCTTCCACGTGGTGCTCGCGATTTCGCTCCTTATATGGCAGCGACCCTTGGCCGCGGTCTTCGCCGCCTTGAGCGGCATCGCCGTGCTGGCGCTGACGCAACTTGCCAAGGCCGTTGTGGGCAGAGACAGGCCGGAAGCCGCCAAGGTCCTGACCGACACGGGCTCATACCCCTCTGGGCATGTATCAACCACTACGGCCTTCCTGATGGTGCTGACCCTCCTCATTGGGCGTTGGTGGATGGCTCTGATCGCCGTAATTGGTGTCATCGCAATGATGATCAGCCGCACCTATCTGTCGGCCCACTGGTTCAGTGACGTCCTGGGGGGTGCCTGTCTCGCCGCTGGCGTTGTCCTGCTGATGTGGTGGCGTTTTCGGCATATATGCATCACGGAGAATGCCCAGGCCGACGGACGGACTATTTGGGCGGCAAGGGCTTCGCAACGCCCGCGAGCAACAAAGCGAGCAGAATAGGCGCTCCGATGGCCAGCAAAGCCATGTGGATTCCGGTGTGGTCGCCAAGGTAGCCCAGCAGGGGCGGGCCTGCCAGGAACGCGATGTAACCGATGGTGGAAACCACTGACACCCGGGCCGCAGCATGCTTGGGATCGTCCGCCGCGGCCGACATTCCCATGGGGAAGGCCAACGCCGCACCGACGCCCCACAGCGCCGCACCAACTCCAGCCAGGATCACATTGCCGGCGAACACGAACAACGCAAGTCCCAGCGCTGCCGCTGCCATGCTGGCCCGGAGAACGTTCACTCGTCCAAACTTGTCGATCGCCTTTCCGCCCAGGAACCGCATGATTGTCATGGCCAGGACGAAGAGCGCGAACAGCAGCGCGCCCGTGGATTCGGAGGCGCCGAGGCCGTCCACTGCGGCCTTGGCGATCCAGTCGTTGCCGGCACCTTCGGTGAGGGTTGCACCCAGGACCACGACGCCGATCAGCAGGGTCCTGCCATCCCGCCAGGCTGTGGGGCCCTTCTCGGCCGGGACCCCGCCGTCGTGAATTTCCGCGGCCTCGTGCGGCAGGAAGTACCGGGGGACGGTCAGCGCAAGGGCAACGGCGATGGCGGCGATGACCAACAGGTGCTCGGGCAGCCCGACGCCGAGTTGGGAGAGTCCTGCACCGATCAACGCGCCCAGGAAGGCGCCGCCGCTGAACGCGGCGTGGAACTGCGGCATGATGGTGCGCTTGAGCCGGTGTTCAACATCCGCGCCTTCGATGTTTTGCGCGACATCCCACAGGCCGATACCGATGCCGAAGAAGAAGAGGGCGATTGCCGTGGCCGGAACAGAGGCCGCCATGAGCGAGAAGGCTATCGCCGCACCCGCCGCTCCTGCCACGATGCCGGCCACACGAACCGTATTCGCGGTGCCGATCCTGCCCACCACCCAGCCGGCGGACGGCAAGGCCAGCAAAGACCCGACGGCGGTGCAGAGCAACAGGGTGCCCATCTGGCCGGACGTCAGGCTGAGCGCCTCGGTGACGGCAGGGATGCGGGCAGCCCAGCTGGCGAAGACCAAACCGTTCATGCCGAAGATCAGGAACGTCGCTACCGCAGCGGCGTTGACGTTGGTGGTGGTTCTGGTGTTGGTGGTCATGCAATCACAACTTCCACGGAGAGTTTGTTGAGCCGGGCAAGATCTTCGGGGGATGGTTCCTGGTCTGTCACGATGACGGCCACGGTGTCCATGGCTGCAACCAGTGCTACGGCGCTGGCATTCCACTTACTTCTGGAGGCTGCCACAATCACTCGCGCCGCCGATTCCAGTCCGGCCCGCTTCACGGCGGCGTCGTCGAGGTCGTGGGCCAGCAGGCCGTCCTTAAGGTTGAGCGCGCAGGGGGTCACGACGGCGGTGTCGAACCTGAGTGAGCGAACATTGGCTTCAGTCATGGGTCCCCTGAAGGACTGCTCGCCCGGGACAAGGCTGCCTCCTGGGAGGATGAGCTCGGGTGTGCGGCCATCCTTGGTATGCGTTAGTGCCTCCACGCCGTGCAAAGACATGGGCATCACGGTGAGTTCCCGCTTGCTGAGTTGGCGTGCAATCTCCGTGGCAGTGGAGCCACTGTCCAGCCAGACATGCTCGCGGTCCCTGATGAGCCTCTCAACGGCTTTGGCTATGCGGGCCTTGGCGTCGTGGTCTTCCAGTTCGCGCTGCCCATAGCCCGGGTTATCGCCTCGGGCCACCAAGCTACGCGCGCCGCCGTGGACTCGTTTCAGCACGCCGTTGGCAGCCAGGATCTCGAGGTCCCTGCGTATCGTTGCCCCCGACGCCCCTGTAGCGGCGACAAGTTCATCAACGGTGGCTTGTTCGCGTGTGCGCAGCAGCTCGCCGATGGTCCGATGGCGGTCAGCAGTTCCCATGCTTCAACCGTAGCAAGGTCTGCTCACTTAATCACCCCGAGTGATCATTTGCGCATCTATGCCCTCTAGAACGTCGTTTCACGTCGCCGATTTTTTTGGGCGATGATGACGAGCGATCGGTCATGGATGTCTGGTCCCAAAGCAGCCGAACAACGACGCACCATCGACGCCGGCTACCTCGTCTCTCCAAGAGAGGACGCCCCTCTTGCCCGCGATGGATCATCCAGTTGATGTTGGAACCACGCGGGCAATACGGTCGGTCCTGAAGCCCACCGGTCCCCCACCGGTGGGCTTCCTGCGTGCGTCAGGACGCGGCAGGAAGGGCCGTGCCGGCCCTCTGGTCTTCGACCCAAGCCATGCCAGCGCTTCCGACCTTGATGTGAAGAACCGGGTAAGGCACGGGAGCGGGCGAGTCAATCAGCAGAGTCTTGCGATCGTGGCTTTCACCTCCGCTATGCCGTACCCGCATCTACGGCTCGAGCACTTTGACGACGGATCAGATGAGGGTATTGAAAATGTCCCAGCCGTTACCGATGTGGTGTCCGCCGGAGAGCCGTTTGTCCGGTACCCCGCGGTAATGGCGAAGGTACCCATCCTTGTCCACAGCGGTTATGTCATTCCTGGGATAGGCGGAGTCATAAATGCTCCCTGGTCTGAAGTTGATGCTGTCTTTAAAGAACGTTCCGGCGCCGATGACGTCGGTCATTACCTCCCATCCGGGGCCCACCACGGCTGGAGATTTCCATGCGCCGTTCCCGTCGCCTGGGTATTGGTGCAGGACGCCACTGCGGTCGCGGGCGAAGACATCCATCGCACCGTCGCCGTCGGTGTCACCGGACGCGATGATCTTGTCGAAGACCTGCCAGCCCACACCAATCTGTTGAGGCGTCAGCCAACCCCCGTTACCGTCACCGGGATAGAGGAACAGGTCTCCCACGCTGTCCCGGGCCAGGACGTCGTTGTTTCCGTCGCCGTTGAAGTCTCCGCCTGCAATGATGCAATCGAAGATGTTCCAGCCTGCGCCGACTTGTTTTGTGGGCAGCCAGCCTCCGTCACCGTTACCTGGGTAGAGGAACAGACTCCCCGAGGCGTTCCGGGCGAGGACGTCGTTGTGTCCGTCCCCGTCGAAATCACCAGGTGAGAAGACAACGTTGAAGATTGTCCAGCCCGTTCCGACTACCCTTGGCGCATCCCACGAGGACGTGTAGTAGCGTCTTCTTGTCTCAAAGCCCCCGTTCAGCCAGTGGGACTCGTAAGTCCGCGGATACAGGACTAGCTCGCCGCTGTCAGTGCGGCCCAAAAGCTCAAAGTTACCGCGGTCTGTCCAGCCATTGGCACGGTTGGACGCGGCAATGGGAGGGGTAGCTGGGCTGTGGAAGACCTCCGATTCAGAGCACACGCCGTGAACGTTGAAGGAGATGCGGTTACCCCGGTCCCCGGTGGTGAGCTTCAAAATTTCCCCTTGCCGTTCGGCCGGCAGGGGAACACCATTGCTAAGCCACTCCAATACGAAGCCCTGAGGGGCTTCCTCCGTCGGAGGGCAGTCAATCAGGTCGATTCTGGTTTCCGCTATGGTCAGTTCTGAGCCGACGTAAGCCATTCCCTGCAGCGGAGGCACCCACTCCCCCGACTCAGCCTGCGCGGCTGGAGCTATGCTTACCAGCGTTGAACCTGCCAACAACGCCGCGAGAGCCGCCGATCTCAACGCAAACGCACGAAAGTTTCCCATGGTCCCCCCAAGTCCTGCCCCAACAGAAATTTGTGCCGCGTCCAACGCTGAGTGACTATTCGGCTAACGGCTGGTTACAGTGTGCGGGCGAACCGCTGGTAGGGCAATGGGGGAAGGCAACCATCAGAAAGAACACCTGAAACTCGGCAAGGCGGTGGGAATGGCAGATTCGCTTCCCAACGGCGACAGTGCCGCTAGCCAAGCGCTAAATGAGTGAGGTGAAAATATCCCAGCCGTTGCCGATTTGTTGAGTGCCGAATCGTCCGCCGTATTTGAGGAGGTCGCCGTCCTGGTTGATCGCAATGACATTGTTGCCTGGTAGGGGGTGCCCTCCGTTTACCGCGACGTCCAGGTTGTGCTCGTAGCTGCCTGCCCCGCTGATTTCGGACATGACTGCCCACCCGGGACCCCACACTGAGGGCTGCTTCCAGTTCCCTTGACCGTCCGTGGGATATTCGTGGAGGTAGTCGCTGCGATCACGGCCGTAGATGTCCACGCCGCCGTCGCCGGCTATGTCTCCTGGGGCAACGATTTTGTCGAAGATCTGCCATCCCGAGCCAACTTGGGTGGGCTCGAGCCAGCCGCCTTCGCCGTTACCGGGATAGAGGCGCAGGTTTCCCTGACGATCCCGGGCGAGGACATCATTTATGCCGTCCCCGTCAAAATCGCCTGGGCCAACGATTGAGTCGAAGATGTTCCAGCCCGTGCCGACGACCGATCTTTCCAGCCATCCGCCGTCGCCGTCCCCTGGGTAGAGGTAGAGGTCGCCCACGGAATCCCGGGCAAGGATGTCGTTTTTGCCGTCCCCGTCGAAATCCCCTGGCGAGAACACAATGTTAAAGACGTACCAACCTGTCCCTACAACTCGCGGTTCATCCCAGCTTGAAGGTTCGAAGCTCGGGCAGTTTCCTTCGAAGCACCAACCGTTCTTCCTGAAGGGGTAGGTCCTCGGGTACAGGACCAGTTCCCCATCGTCCGTGCGGCCAAGCAATTCGAAGTTTCCGCGGCCGGTCCAACCCATGGCCCGGTTGGACGCAGAAATGGGAGAAGTTTCAACGCTGTGCAGCTGAATCCCCTGCGATTCGTCCTCAGGGGTTTTGGGGCATCCTTCTTTCTCCGGCGAGGTGGGATACACGTTGAAGGAAAGACGGTTACCGCGGTCTTCGGGTAGAACCTTCAGAGAATCCTGCTGACGCTCCGCTGGAAGCGGGGTGCCATTGCTGAGCCACTCCATAACGTATCCGTCGGGGGCATCCTCGGTCCTATCGCATCGACCGAATGCTCCGGGAGCGCCCATCCGTAGTTCCGAGCCGACGAAGGGCATCCCAATCAGGGGGACGTTTCCCTCCCAGCCGAGATGGTGGAGCGGTTGCGGGCCTGCTGCCTCTGTCGGCCCAGCAACAATACCCGTTAATCCGATCGCGATTACTGCAGCAACGGCCCTCCGCCATGACGCGCTTCTCTGAACCATGCTTCCCCCTGGTGCGTGAACATCCGCTGGATGCAACTCGAATCCGCTCGTGCGCGCGAGGCATAGGCGGCAATTCTCAGAGCATACGCGTTCACTCGCGGCTACGAGGTATAACCGGATCCCTGGGCGGACTCCCTACAGGCCAGCCAAGCCGATGCGAAGCCTGTTGGACAGCGGCCAACACTGGCAGTATGCCTGGCCCTAGGGCCACGTTTTCGGTTCCTTGCTGATGTTGAGCACCGTACAGCCCTCGGGCACCAGGAACATCCCGTCCGGAGGCCAGTGTTTATGCCTGTGTCGTTTGTCAGGCTCCGATGGCACTGATGGCGTAGTGGGCGATGCGGAGGAGGTCTTCTTTGCTGGCGCCGTCGCGGGCTTGCTGGCTCATTCCTTGTAGGGTCGCTCCGACGAAGGCTGCCATTGCATGGGTGTCGGTGGATTGAGGGATCCGGCCTGCTTCGCGGTCCTTGGTCAGTGCTTCTGCCATGGCGAGGATGTTGTCGTTGCGCATTTTGGACAGCCGTTCTGCGACGTGGCGGTTCGCGGAGGTCACCGCGACGGCGGAGCTGATCACCAGACAGCCTCCCGGGAACGTTGTTGACGGGTAGTGGTCGGCGGCTTCTATCAGCAGCCGACGCATGAGTTTCAGTCCGGAGTCTTCTTCTGCGAAGGCGATGGACATGAAGCTTCCGTGGGTTGCGTTGTAGTGGTCCACAACGGAGAAGAAGAGGTCCTCCTTGGAGCCGAAGGCCTTATACAGGCTGGGCGGATTGATGCCCATGGCTTTTGTGAGCTCCGCCAGGGAGGTGCCCTCGTACCCGCTGTCCCAGAAGACCAAAGTGGCTGCTTCCAGGGCGTCGTCGATATTGAATTTCCGGCCTTGGCCTGCTTTTCCTGACATCGTCGTCCTCTCGTCGTTCCTCTCAAGAAGAGCCCCCAGCAGCCGGCATCTATTCCGGCTGCCTCCACGAGAGTGGTTTTTCATGCTGTGGCCAGCGCCACACATAAGTTTTCGACAATCTTTCTTGTAGTGATCGCTAAACGTATGTAAGTATCTCATTCATGACCGAAACACACAAAGACCACATCGCCGTTGTGACCGGAGCCAGCCGAGGGATCGGCGCAGCAATCTCCTCCCGCCTTGCCACCGGAGGCTTGACTGTAGCTGTCCACTACGGACACGACGGGAAGGCGGCTGCGGAAGTGGCGGCCTCCATCGAAGCTGCGGGAGGAAAGGCGTTCCCTTTCCAGGCAGACCTTGGAGCCGATACCGCTGCACAGGATTTTTGGGCCGCCTACGACAAAGCCGCCGCCGAAGCGGGAGTCTTGAACCAGCCAATTCACGTCCTCGTGAACAATGCCGGGGTCACCCTGCGCGGGGCCATTGAAGACTTCAGCCGGGAAGATTTCCTAACCCAGCAGGCCATCAACGTCAACGCACCCTACTTCATCGTCAAGGAAGGACTGACCCGAATCGCTAACGGGGGCCGCATCATCAACATCTCCTCCGGCGTCACCCGCATAGCATTCCCCGAAATCATCGGTTACGCCCTCACCAAGGGCGCCATTGAAGCCTTCACCCTGACCCTCGCCAAGCATCTCGGGCCCAGGGAAATCACCGTGAACTCGGTCGCCCCGGGCGTCGTGGACACCGACATCAACGCTGGCTGGCTCCGCGACAATGAAGAAGCCCAGGCCGGGGTAGCTGCCAGCAGCGCACTGGGTCGCGTTGGCCAGCCCGACGATATCGCAAGCATCGTAGCTTTCCTTGCCTCCGACGAAGCACGCTGGATCACCGGGCAGAAAATCGACGCCACCGGCGGCACCAACCTCTAACTCACCGCACCATCTGGACGCTCAATTCGCGGCATTGACGACTTCGGTGGCTCCCATCGAGCACCCGATCAACGGGTATGAGGTAGCACTGCCTGCCAGATCAATCTGGCAATCCAGCACAAACGACACCTCGGAAGATGCACAAGCCTTGATGCGCGGTGCGAGAGGGCGCTTCCTGACTCATGCTCCATCGTCTCAAACTGACAGGCCCTCCAACCAGCACAATCCCGGTGAGCAATTCGCACCGTCATCCCTGGCCCCGTGGTTAACGCGCGGGATACGTCCTAAATAGGGAAAGCCCCTCAGAAGGGGCTTTCATCCGGAATGAACTGTGATGCTTGGATTGGTCAGCGGTGATGCGCTCCTCCTCTCCGGGCTTGTCGCCCATGCCGGCTTCAGTAGCCAAGACTTTAACAACTCTTCCCGGCTTTCGTCCACCACCACCCCGTGGCGCCATGGGCCCTGCGTGATTGGATGAGAAGCATGGCAATCATTGAGGCCGGCACCGCGGAACAGTTCGAGGACCTTGTAGCGCTCGACCAGATCGCGCAACGAAACACTGACAGGCGGCAGGAAATCCGGAACTGGCTTGAGTCCGGTTCGATCAGAGTGGCCGTCCAGAACGGCTCCCCGGTCGGCTACACGGTGGTGGAGCCTTCGTTTTTCGGCAATGACTTCCTAGTACTCATCGTGGTCGGAGAGCAACATCGGAAGACCGGCATCGGTCACTTATTGATGAGTGACCTCGAGATCACGGAACGGGACACAAAGCTCTTCACTTCGACCAATCTGTCGAACCAGATCATGCAACGCCTACTCGCAAGCCGCGGATGGGTCTCCTCTGGAATGGTCTTCGGACTGGACGAAGGCGACCCCGAGCTGTTCTATCGATTCCAACAGGCACCTCTTAAGCAGAGTTGAGCTGGAGGGCCCGCTTTCAAGCCAGGGGTGACGTTGCTGTGACTTTCGGCGGTAAATGGGCGGTGTTTTCACAGCGCTATTAGGCGCCCGCCTCAGCCCGGAAGGGGGTCGATCCCTCACCAGAGAGTTGTATGCCGGCTGTAGCCGCCACAGCCACTACAGCCGTTTGGGCGACCTACAAGTTAGGTCCGAGCCGACCGGCAAATGGCGACCAACTCAGCGCCCAAACGCGAGTTGACGAGATGTCAGAGAGTGGTTATATTCTTTTCTCGTAAGAAAAAGAGAACGGAAGTTCCCCCACTTGAAGTAGCTGTAGTTGCCTGTTTAGGGGGAAGCACCGTTGCAGTAACACCTGGCCGTCGGACAGCTTGAGATGGCCAGAGCACCACCAGCAGTACCGGGCCGTCAAGCAACAGGAGACGGACACAGCAACACCAGCAGTACCTGGCCGCCGACAGCTTGAGACGGCCAGAGCACCACCAGCAGTACCGGGCCGTCAAGCAACAGGAGACGGACACAGCAACACCAGCAGTACCTGGCCGCCGACAGCTTGAGACGGCCAGAGCACCACCAGCAGTACCGGGCCGTCAAGCAACAGGAGACGGACACAGCAACACCAGCAGTACCTGGCCGCCGACAGCTTGAGACGGCCAGAGCACCACCAGCAGTACCGGGCCGTCAAGCAACAGGAGACGGACACAGCAACACCAGCAGTACCTGGCCGCCGACAGCTTGAGACGGCCAGAGCACCACCAGTAACGCGGGGCGGGCAAGTTGAGAGCATCCTTATGCATTCCTTGCCCGCCCCTACCGTTAGGGTCTGCTACCCGGTACTAGGGTCCAAAATCCTCTGCAGCCTGCCGCTCATCCTTGGATGAAGATGTCAACCCGAAAGGGCTATTTAGAGGCTACGAAGAAGCTGGGGCCAACGTCAGGTGTGCCGCAATTAGTCACCTGTACTTCAAAAGGGCTAAACGCGAGTGCACTTCTAACGCCAATAACCAGGAACAGCGTCTCTGTTGGGGTATGCACCAACACTTTCGAAGGGGACGGGGTTGCCTCTCCAGGTGGGTCGGCGTCTCTTTCCAGCACTAAGGAACCCGGCAACGCGAGTCAAGTGAGCCAGCATCGGGCTGAAGGGCGTGTTATGTGAGAGAGCGTGGGAATTACCGGGCGCGCTCTACCCGCTTCTCATCCCAGACGGGTTCCTCGGACTCGTAGACCCTGCCGTCGGAACCAAAGATGAGGAAGCGGTCGAAGGACTTAGCGAACCACCGGTCGTGTGTGACGGCCAGCACCGTACCTTCGAAAGCATCGATGGCCCGTTCCAAAGCCTCGCCCGAGTGCAGGTCCAGGTTGTCCGTGGGCTCGTCGAGGAGCAGTAGGGTGGCGCCGGAGAGCTGCAGCAGCAGGATCTGGAACCGTGCCTGCTGGCCGCCGGACAGGGACTCGTACTTCTGCTCGGACTGACCAGCCAAGCCGTACGAATCCAACGCACCAGCTGCAGCCTCACGGGGAAGGCCGGAGCGGTGTTCGTCTCCACGGTGAAGGATCTCCAACAAGGTCCGGCCCAACAAATCCGGGCGGACATGCGTCTGGGCAAAGAATCCGGGCCGAATGCGGGCCCCAAGCTTCACGGTGCCCTCGTGCGGCACTTCAGCGATCACGACGTCGGACACCGGCAGGTGCTCGCGCTCCGGATCAGTGCCACCGGTAGCGAGGAGGCGGAGGAAGTGACTCTTGCCGGAACCGTTGGAACCGAGCACGCCAACGCGGTCGCCAAACCAGATCTCGGTGGAAAACGGCTTCATGAGGCCGGTAAGTTCGAGCTTCTCGGCAACGACAGCACGCTTGGCCGTTCGCCCGCCCTTGAGGCGCATCTTGACGTTCTGCTCGATGGGAAGCGCCTCAGGCGGTCCGGCCTCCAGGAACTTGGCAAGGCGGGTCTGCGCTGCCTGGTACCTGTTGGCCATGTCGGAGCGGAATGCTGCCTTGTTCTTGTACATGTTGACGAGTTCCTTGAGCTTGATGTGCTCCTCGTCCCAGCGCTTGCGAAGTTCCTCGAACCTGGCGTTGCGGTCGGCTCGTGCCTCCACGTATGATCCGAAGCCGCCGCCATGGATCCACGCGCCGGCACCGTTGATGCCCGGTTCAAGCGTCACGATGCGGCCGGCGGCGTTGTTAAGCAGCTCGCGGTCGTGGCTGATGAACAGCACGGTCTTCTTGGACTCGTTGAGCTTCCCCTCGAGCCAGCGTTTACCGGGGACATCCAGGTAGTTGTCTGGCTCGTCGAGGAGCAAGAGCTCATCCGGACCGGCAAACAGGGCTTCGAGCACCAAGCGCTTCTGCTCTCCACCGGACAAGGTGGAGGCGCGGCGGAACTGCGCCTTGTCGAAGGAAATTCCAAGGGCTGCCATGCAGACTTCGTCCCAGACAGTCTCGACGTCGTAGCCGCCGGCATCTCCCCAGTCCACGATCGCTTGGGCGTACTTCATCTGGGTGGGCTCGTCGTCGTGTTCCATCATGGCGAGCTCGGCGTCCTCAACTGCCTTGGCAGCGGCGGCGAGACCGGCTTGGGCAGTGGAGACAAGGAGGTCACGGACGGTTGACTCGTCACGGACCTGCCCGACGAACTGCCGCATGATGCCCATGTTTCCGGAACGGCCCACAACGCCTTCGTCAGGGGTGAGATCGCCGGAAATGATCTTGAACAGTGTGGTCTTGCCCGTTCCATTGGGACCGATAAGCGCCGTCTTGGTGCCGTCGGGGACCTTGAAGGTCACCCCATTGAGCAGCTGGGTGCCGTCGGAGAGGAAGTAGTCGATGCCGGAGACGTCAATATGGGCCACGTTTCAATCCTCCCACGGCGGCGTATCAGCGCTCGACGGCGGCATCGCGGCTTGGGTGCGTCAGAGGACTTATGTCCGGGTGACGGTGCATTGTTTTCCTACTCTCCCCGCTTTACCGTGAAGAGACAGTCAGCCTAGGTGCAGGTGATGGCATGCGAGTTGTTCCCCGGTCATCGCGCGGCATGTTGTGTTGTTTACTGACCGTCACCTTGCTGGGAGGCTCTAGCCCGCCGGCGGCCGGAAATGCCGAGATCCCAGGATCGGCCTATGAGGCGTTGGACGCTTTCCTCGAGGATCAGCTGGACACACTGGGGGTTCCCGGCGCCGCCGTCGTAGTTGTCCAGCACGGTATTCAGGTGCATTCTGCCGCCTTTGGCCGCGCCGACGACTCGGGACGGCAAATGACCGCCCAGACGCCGGTGCTCCTGGCGTCCACTACCAAGTCACTCACAGCAATTGCTGTGATGCAGCAGGTTGAGGCGGGCCGGCTGGCATTGGACGAGCCTGTGCAGAGGTACTTGCCGTGGTTTGCGTTGAAGGACAGCCGTGCGTCCGCAATCACAGTCCGCCACTTGCTACACCAAAGCAGTGGAATGGCGTCAGCAGGTACGGCGTTTGAAGGCAGCGACGCCCAAGGTCCTGAAGCCCTGGAAAAAGGTGTTCGTGCACTGTCAGACGCCCCTCTGGCCAGGCCACCTGGCGAAGCCTTCGGGTATGCCAACGCAAACTACAACGTTCTTGGCCTCCTGGTCCAAACGGTTTCGGGCCAGCCGTTCGGCGAATACATGAGGCAGCACGTCTTCGGCCCTTTGGATATGATCCACAGCCATCCGACACAAGCGGCTGCCCGCGCTGACAATGTGGCTGCCGGGTATTCCCTGTGGTTTGGCTCGTTCTGGCGTCCAACGGATGCGCCTGCGCCAGCAGCCGGTATGCCGTCCACCACCATGTACTCCTCCGCCGAGGACTTGGGCCACGAGCTAACGGCGCTGCTGGGTCAGGGGCGGTACGGCGACGCCCGCATCCTCCAGCCGCACAGCGTGAACGCGATGTTCGAACCGCGCGTTCAGGTGGACGACTCCAAGGGATATGCAATGGGATGGTTTACCCGCCCACTCGTAGAGTCGGTGGATCCATCCAGGCAGCCACCGGACAAAGAATCACCGGACGGAGAATTACCGCTGCTGCTGGAGCACCAGGGGGAGTGGGGCAACTCGCACACCTACCTGGCAATGATTCCTGCTTCCGGAATAGGCGTCGCATTGGTCATCAACGGCAACGACACGTCTGCGCCCTCAAGACTCAAGGCTGTGGACACCAACGTCCTGCGGATTCTCCATGGGCAGCCGGCAGCGCCCACAGTAGTGCAGGAAGACTGGCTGCAGCGCTACAGCTGGGCGGTCGCGCTTGCACTGCTACTCGCGAAGTTGCTCAGTTTGTGGCTGTCGCTCTCCGTCCTGCTCAGGAGACGCGAACCGCCCCTGAAATGGAAGCTACTGACCTTGGCCGTCAGCGCACTTGTCCTGGATGCGTTCGCATTATGGTTGTGCTTCATCTACGCACCCGCGAGGTTCGACACCAACCTGCCCGTCATCATCCGCCAGTTTCCCGACGTCGGAATTTCCTTGGTCCCTGTCCTGGTTATGGCCATCCTCTGGCCTATCCCACGAACAGTCTTGCTTCTCCGGCTGGGTGCGAAGGTCGCCCCACCCAGCCGGGTCAGCCGGCCGCAGTAAGGAATGACTTCAAGAGGGGTCCGCTGGTGGTGGCACCCAGGCCGCCTTCTTCCACAAACACCGCAACTGCCAGGTCCCCGTGAGTTGCGACGATCCACGCGTGCGTCTTGGGCGGATTGTCATTGCCAAACTCCGCGGTACCGGTCTTTGCACCCACCGGCGTCCCGGGCACTTCGGCGAGGAATCCTGCGTGGCCGGATGTCACGACGGCCCGCATCATGTCGGACAGCGAAGCGGCTTCTTCCTTGGTGATCGGCTTGGTAGAGGCCGGTGATACCGGAGCGGCGCTTACCGTAGCGGAAGCGGACGACGCCGATGCGGTGCCGCTTTCGGTGGGCGTGGCGCTTGCGCTGGGGTTCTGGGCGGCGTCGGCATTCAGCACGAGCTGCGGAGAAACGGGAGCGCCGTTGGCAACGGAAGCAGCCATGACCGCGGCGGAGAGCGGGGAAAAGAGAACCTTGCCTTGGCCAATCATGGAAGCGGCGTGCTCGGTGCCTTCAGCAGCCCCGGGAACCGAACCAAGGAACGCGTCAGCGCCGAGCTTAGGAGCTTCAACGGCTATGCCCAGGGCCTGCGCTGCGGATTCGAGCTGGTCTTGGCTGACAGCATCACGGGCATTGATGAAGGCAGTATTGCAGGAGTGCGCAAAAGCGTCCCGCAGGGCGACCGAGCCAAGGGAGCTTTCCGGATAGCCCTCAGCGTTCTTGAATGTGCGGCCGTCCACAGTCAGCGTTGAGGGGCATTCAACTTTCGAGTCCGGTGTGGCGCCATTGCGGAACATCGCCAGGGAATCAACGATCTTGAAGGTGGAACCTGGCGCATATTGACCAAGCAAAGCTGTGTTGTAACCGTTGCTGCCGGGTCCGGACGCAGCAGCAAGGACAGCTCCGGTGGATGGTTTCAGGGCAACAATGGCCGACGCCGGTCCAACACCTGCCAACGTCTCTTCCGCCAACTGCTGGAGTTTCAGGTCAAGTGTGGTTTTGAGCGTCGTGCCAGGGGACGGGAGCGACGAGAAGAACACCTTGGTGCCGGGAGTTTCACCTTCAGACTTCACCTCAGGCGTGGCGAGTACTTCCGCTCCATCCTTGCCTCGCAGCAACGAATCGTACTTTTGCTGCAGGCCGCCAGTACCGGTGGTGTCGCCGGCACGCAGCGCACCATTGGAGCTTTCAATCTGTTCTGCACTGGCTTGCCCAACGCTGCCCAACAAGGCGCGGGCAAAAGTGCGTGTGGGTGCCAACGCCATCGAGTCCAAGATGCTGGCGCCTCCGGGGATGGCCTCAATTTTGGCTTCGGTGATCTCCGCTGTGTAAGCACGCAGAACGATGCCCTCCACGAAAGCCTGCGGACCCGAGGCAGCAACCTGCTTGGCGTACTCTTCCGGGTCCAGCCCGAGTAACGCCGCCATGGCACGCGCAGAGGCATCGGCTTGCTCTGCCGGGACCTTGGTCTTGTCGATGCCCACCCGGAAAACGGGGCGGTCTTCAACGATCGGAGCATCGCCGGCACCCAGGATCTGGCCGCGCTGGGCGGGAACGGTCTTGACGGACAAGGTCTCACCCTCAGCGAGTTCTGGAGCGAGGAGTGCCGGGGTCCATTGGACAGCCCACTTGTCGCCGGACTTCTTCAGCGTGGCCTCGGAACTGTACTCCCACTTGGCCGAGCCAATGTTCCAGCTGTAGTTAAGGGGGAAAGTTGCGGTGTCGCCGTCGAGCTTGACGTCACCGGATGCGACCGCCGGGTTGGCATCGAGTCCCTCAAAAACCGCCTTGAGTTCATCGTTGGCCGCGGCAGCGTCCTTACCCTCAACGGCGAGCGAACCGACGTCGAGCGCTGACAAGGAGGAGGCGAGCTGCTTGGCTGCTCCCTCCGCACCGGCGCGGCCATCATCGCAGGCGGTAAGTGAACCAGCCATCACCAGCGATACGAGACCAAGGACAAGACTGTGTTTTTTCAATTTCCCCATTTGCGACATTATGCCCGGTTCCTCTGACAGTTTCTTGCGGTGCCCGCTAAACGGACAGCCGTCGCCTGCCACCCCGAATGGAGTTGGCGAGCGACGGCCGTCAGCAACGTCAGGCTAAGGAGCGCACGTGAATTTGGCATCACCCCAGACACCATGGGCGCCGTTGATGGATCCGGACGGGTCCACCACCAATTCCACGTAGGCCACACCCGTCAGGTCAACAGATACGGCCTCCGGAGCGAATCCCGGCGTATATGTGCGCGACTGGTACTTGTTCACCCCGTCGGCGTTGACCTTGAAGATGATGTTGCCGCCGAAGCCACTCTCAAGGCCAACCTGGGAAGTGAACGAGGTGCACTTGCCGCCCAGGTAATACGTGATCCTGGATGCAGCGTGGACGCCCAGGCCCTTGGTGAACGACGGCTGCTGACCGGTTGCGGGGTCCGTGTAGTTGATGGCCAGCGGTTTGTCCGGGGACGACGCCGAGTCCTTGTTAGCCACGTTCTTGCCTATCACGCCGTAGCCGTTCAAAGCCTGGACCCACGGCGTTTCGGAGGCATATACAGAGCCAACCGGCACGTCCGGCAAGGGCTGCGATGTCACCTTCCAGTCGAAGAACTTCACCCGGGTGTCAGTGGGCAGGGTGACCGAGGCCAGCTCCTTGGTGGGGTTGAGCCGGACTGTGTTGGAGAACGCCTGGTACTTGTACTGCGTGTACTCCGGTGACGGCCCGTTGGCGTTGTTGCGGCCCTGCTCGGAAACGGCCACCACGGCCCCGTTGAGGACGGACGGCTGCAACCAGTTGGGGAAGAAGATGGACTGTTTTTCCATGCTTCCATCGGCATATGTCAGTGTCAGGGTGGGGCTGGTGCCATTGCCTACCGCGGCTGATCCGAGCACAGCCAGGTGTGTCCCCTTGCCCTGGACCGCGATGGTCTGGGCGGAGAGCGCCACTGAGTTGGGCACATCCGGTCCAACGGCCGGCCACGTGTAGTCAACCTGCGTCGGCTTTCCGGCATCCACCGTTACCGTGCTCCCCGGCCGAACGCCGCCCGCCGGAACCGCAGCGGCAGCCAGCTGCTCAGCAGCGAATGTTGCCCCGCCGCCGTCGAAGTTTCCGAGGGCTTTGCCCGCCACAGTGGTGATCGAAACGGTGTTGTACGCGGCGGCCAGCGAACCATAGGCAACGTAGATCTGGTTGCCGCCGGTCACCGACTGCGCGCTTGAGTCAGAAACAGCGTACGACGCCGAAAACCGCACGGTCTGTTGGCCCGCCTTCGCGCTGGTGCCGGGCTTGATGACGAACGTGGCAGTTGCTGTGGCACCGCCTTCAACCTTGGCCGCGGTTGCGCCGGAGGAAGAGACCACAGTCCAGCCCTCGGGGAGGACCGGGGTCAGTACAACGTTGCTCTTGGCCTTGGTTCCGGTGTTCACGAAAGTAGCCGTGACGGTGGTTTCCTGGTCCTGGAAGACCTGCTCGCCGGTGGTCACGCGAACCTCAGCTGCAGTGTCCTCCTGGCTCTTCCCTCCCAGCGGGCCGGCCTGCTGGAGCTGGACCGTGGCGGACTGGTTTGAAGCAATGGAGCCTGTCTTGACCCGAATGGTGCCACTGTTGGCCTCATCGAAGTACCAACCCGTGGGTGCTGCGGCGTAGGCGGCCGGGGTGGAGTGTTGGGTGAGTTTGGTGCCGCCGATCTTCACATCCTTGGGCGCTGCGCCGGCATGGACTTTCAGCTCGTAGGGACGGGCCGCGGCCTTGCCGGTGTAATCACCTTTCCGCTCGCCGATGGACACTTTGACGCTGCTGTTGCCGGTGCCCGGAGCGTCCACGGAGAAGAGCTGGCTGGAGGACTTGCCGTCCTTGAATTCGCGGGTGACCTTGTCGTCCTCGTACAGGGTGAAGGTGTCCTGGCCCTTGGCGTAGACGTCCAAAGTGATCATGGAGTCTTCCGGAACCAAGGACGCATTACGGGCAACGATGCCTTGCGGGATCACCGCACCCGCACGAACGAAGACAGGCAGCTTGTCCAGGGGTGCGTTGTAGCCGTTGAGAATCTGGCCACCCTGGTAGAGCTTGCCGGTCCAGTAATCCACCCACTGCTGTCCTGCCGGGAGGAAGATGCCGTTGCGGACGTCCGTCTGGGTGAAGACCGGAGCCACCAGGAAGTCAGAACCGAGCATGAACTGGTTGTTCGCCTCGGCGCCGTAGGACCACTCCTGGTCCGGGAACTCAAGGGCCATGGAACGCATCATCGAGACGCCGGTGGTGGAGGATTCCTGCGCCAACGTGTAGATGAAGGGCATGAGCTGCTGGCGGAGCTGGAGGTACTGGCGGTTGATGGCCGTGGCTTCGTCGCCGTAGAGCCACGGACGCTTGTCCGTCGCAGCCCAGCCGGACATCGAGTAGAGCGCCGGAGCGAAAGCCTTCCACTGGAGGTCACGGACGTAGGACTCCGCGGAGCCGCCGAAGATGCCGTCAACGTCACCCGTGGTAAATGCCAAACCCGAGTTGCCGGCGCCGGTGAGGGCCGAGACCTGCCAGCGGACGGCGTCGAGGTTTCCTGAATGATCACCCGTCCACTGCATGCCGCAGCGCTGGGAACCAGCCCAACCTTCAACCATCAGTGAGGTGCCGCGGGCATTTGAGTACTGTTCGATGCCACCGTGGGCAGCCTCGCAACCGGTGAGTGCCTGGCGGTAACCCTGGCCCACCCACGCGACGTCGAGTTTGCGCAGCCGGACGCCGGCCTCGCCCACTTCGTATTCCTGGTTGGTCAAGGAGCGTTGCGTCCAGAGGCCAACTTTGAGATCGGTTTCTTCCTCGATGTTGCCCACAGTTTCCGGGAGTTGCTGGTATTCGCAGCCGTAGCCATCGTTGACCAGCATCCAGCCGGCGGGCATGTCGTTCTCAACGAACTTCCGCGCGGTCTTGATAGCGTCCGGAGTGCGCTGCTTGGCGCCGTCGGGATCGCCGTAGCCGGAGGAAGAATAGCCCGGGTTGGAGCGGTTGTAGCAGTCAGCGTCGCCGTACTCCAGGGCGTAGACCGGGGGCATCATCGGCTTGCCGGTCAGCGTGGTGTAGGCGCCAAGGGACTGCTTGTAGTCGCCCACAAAGTAGTAGGCGTCAAAGCGCTTTTCCTCATGCGTGGTGGTGGGCTGGCCGCCGAAGTTGTAGGAGCCGCGGGCAAACGTGTCGCGCAGGACGCCGTAGCCCTTGGAGGACATGTAGTACGGCACGGCGTTGGGGTAACCGTCGTCGTCCCAGTCGAAGTTCTTGGCGATGTTGATCATTGCGCCGGTGTGGACGGAGCGGCCATTCTGCATGCCGCCGCCGATGAATTGCTCACCGTCCTGCTGCGCGAGGTGTTGGGTGGCCGAGTTGGCGCCGAAGGTGATGGGAGCGGACTCTTCCAGAACAAGCGAACCGTCAGCCCTGGCAACGCGGAGCTGGGTGGTGGCCTTGTTGATCTCGACGCTGATCTTGGCGGTCTTCAGGACCAGCCAGTCGCCGTCGGTGACTATTGGCGTGGTGCCGGGGAACTTGTCCTTGCCCACCACGATGTTTGCCGTTCTGGCAGGGTCGCCTTGGTCCGTGTTGGCCGGGTCCGTGAACTTTCCACTTGGGTCGGCTTCCAAGCGGAAGTTGCCGTCGTCCAGGAAGGTCACGCGGATGGCGCCCTTCTCGGTGGAAAGGTCGACGACATTGCTGGACTGGGTAAAGCCGGTCACCGCGCCGAGGGGTACTCCAGCGGCATCGACAGGTACCTCCGGGGTGACGGCTTTGATAGCAGCCGGGTCGCCGGGAGCGGCATCGGCAGCGGCGACAAATGTGAGGGCGGGGATGGTTCCTGCGAGGAGCAGCGAGGCCAAGCCGAGGGAGGCGGCCTTCCTGGCTAAGGAACCCTTTTTGGCGTCTCTGGAGCTGTTGGGGGCAGCGCCGGATAAGCCCAAGGCGGGTGCGGACATGTGGGGCCAACTTTCGACGAGTGACTGTTTGTGATCTAACTCATAGCGAAACGTGCACTAATCGTCACTGCTGGAAGGCGAAAGGTCAACCGTTTCACCAAAATTACTTCCCCACATGAGTCAGCGTCCGCGGATAATCCTGCGCTGCGTTGCAACGGCCATGGCAGCGGTTCGGTTATCCACCCCGAGCTTCGAGTAGATATGCACCAAGTGCGTCTTCACTGTGGCTTCGGAAATGAACAGTTGCTTGGCCATGGCACGGTTGCTCATGCCCGTTGCCAAGAGCTCCAGAAGCTGCACTTCCCGCGCACTCAACGCAGGCGAAGGGTTCCGGATCCTGCCCATCAGGCGCGCCGCAACCTCAGGTGCCAGCGCGGTCTGCCCGGCCGCCGCAGACAATACAGCTTGTCGAATCTGCTCCGGCGGGGCGTCCTTCAGCATGTAGCCACTGGCACCGGCCTCCACCGCGGCGAGGATGTCGGCGTCGGTGTCGTAAGTCGTCAGAATCAGCACGGGAGGCGAGGGAGTCCCGCCCTCGCCGGCCTTGATTTTGCCAGTGGCCGTTACGCCGTCCATGCCGCTGCCCATTTGCAGGTCCATGAGCACCAGATCCACGGGCTCGCCCAGGGTGTGTAGCTTGCTGAGTTCCGCCAGCGCGGCATCACCATCAGACGCCTCGGCAACCACGGTTACGCCCGGGAAGTCGGCAAGCATTGCCCGCAGTCCCGCCCGAACCACTGGGTGGTCATCCACCAGCAAGACTCGAATTTCACTCACGCAGCACCTTCATCCGCCGGCAGCGGCACGCGGACCGCAACCACTGTCCCTTCACCGGGCGCCGATTCGATCTCCAGGCGGCCGTCCAGCGCGGCCAGCCGTTCGCGCAAGCTCTGAAGCCCGACGCCGGTGCCGTCGCCACGCGCTGTACCGGCCGTCGTCGACGGCTCGAAACCTATGCCGTCGTCGAAAACGTCCAAAGTCACCTCAGCGCCCAGAAAGGAGAGAGTCACGACGGCGGCGCGTGCGTTGGCGTGCGCCCATACGTTCGCGAGGGAAGCCTGGGCGGCCCGGAGCAAGGTGGTCTGGTAGGTGTTGGGCAGCTCAGCGGGAGTACCCACCAACTCGAAACGGCAATGCAACGCAGTACCCCGGGCGGCGGCCTCGGTCTCGGTCTTTTCGCAGAGTCGTCGCAGCGTGTCCACCAGGCCCGACTGCTCAAGGGACGGCGAACGCAGTCCCCGAACGAAGCTCCGCGCTTCGGAAAGGTTGGCGGACGCTGTGTCCTGGACGATTCGCAGCCGCTCCTTCGCTGCATCCACATCGCCGCTCTCCAGCGCTTTCTCCGCGGACCTTCCCAAGAGGACGATGCTGGAGAAGCCCTGCGCCAGGGTGTCGTGGATTTCCCGGGCGAGCCGTTCGCGCTCGGCCATCGTCCCGGCGTCGTGCTGGGTCCGGGCGAGTTCAGCACGTGTTCGGCGGAGCTCGTCTGCAACAGTGCGCTGGTTCTCAGCTTCGAGAAACAACGCCCGGTACGCCAGCCCGGTAACCACCGCGAAGCCGGCCCCGAACACTGGCCCCAAGACCATCGCGAGCTGCAGGTCGCCGTCGGACGAGCCCCTGCTATGGAACCACAGCGTGCCCACCAGCAAGGCGGTGCTTGCTGCGATCCCTGGCAAGGACAACCGCCGGGGGAGCAGGTGCAATTGCAGGAAGAACAGGGGGAACGCCACCCATGCGAAGTCGCTGCTGACCAGGAGCAGCAGCAGCCACAGGAGCATCACCGCGCCCAGCCACCAGCGTGCGTAGGGGGTGGGATTGAAGCGTGAGTGGTGGCTGGCGTGGCGTTTTTCCAGGATGGTTCCGGCGAGATAGACCAAGGCCAGCAGTGCGGAAAGCCCCAAACCGGCGGTCAGTGCCAGCGGCGAGGGCGACCCCGCGGTTCCAACACCAGTCAGCAAACGAACAATTGCCACCAGCAGCAGAACCGCGAAACCGACGTGCAGGCTCACCCGAAGCACGCGGAGGATTGTGGCGGCGCCGGTGGGGGACTGCATGCCTTCCAGCGTAGCCCCGGCAATCTCCTGGACTGCCCCGGATCCGCATCCTGAGGCCTGAATCAACCATTTGGATGACCGCCGCCTCAACCCCTCGGATCCCGCCAATCCATCCTGTTCCCGATGTCCCACGCAGGCATTGCCGGAAGAGTTGATCGTGCCGGGACCAAGCCCGCACTCAACCTAAGGAATCCGATGTTTCTCGCCATCCGCGACATCCGTTTTGCCAAGGGCCGCTTCGCGCTCATGGGCAGCGTGGTGGCCCTGATCACTTTGCTGCTCGTCATGCTTTCCGGGCTCACGGCCGGCTTGGGCAACCAGTCGACGTCGGCCATCGCCGCCCTGCCCGCGCAGCAGATTGTCTTCGGCGCATCCGCCGGAGGTGAGGCCAAGGCGTCGTACACAGAGTCCGAGGTTTCCACGGCGCAGCTCGAGGCGTGGCGGAAACAGCCGGGCGTCACTTCTGCCCAGGCGCTCGGAATCAGCCAAACGCGTTTCCAGTCTTTGGGTGAGGGCGGCACTCCGAGCGGCACGGCGAATGTCGCAGTCTTTGGCGGCTCTGTGGCGCCATCCGCTGTGGAGAACGGGACCGTCGTCGTGGGCGGGACCCTGGCCAGGGACTTATCGCTTGAGACTGGCAGCCGTGTTCGACTGGGCGGGACGGACCTCACCGTCTCCGGCGTTGTGGAGGACCAGTGGTACTCCCACACGGGCGTAGTCTGGACGACGCTCGCTACCTGGCGATCCATCGCGCACGCGGAACCTGGAACTGCAACTGTCCTGGCTGTAAAGCACGACGCCGGGTCCTCCGTGGACCTCGACGCTGCCAACGCGAGGGCTGGCACGGTCAGCAACAATCCTGTGGGCTCCTTCCAGGCGTTGGCCTCGTACAAGAGCGAGAACGGCTCACTCATGCTCATGCAGGCATTTCTTTACGGCATCTCCGCATTGGTCATCGTGGCATTCCTGACCGTCTGGACCGTGCAGCGCACCCGCGACATCGCCGTACTCAAAGCGCTTGGCGCATCCTCGGGCTATGTCCTGCGGGATGCGGTGACCCAAGCCGCGGTGGTTTTGCTGGCCGGGGCCGCCGTGGGTGGTGCCATTGGCCTCGCCGGAGGGACCCTGGCTGCCCAGGCTGCCCCCTTCCTCATTACACCTGTGACCACGCTGGTTCCCCTTGCGGGAATCGTGCTCCTGGGATTGGCAGGCGCTGTGCTGGCGGTCAGAAATGTCACCAAGGTCGATCCCCTCCTTGCCCTCGGCGGCAACTAAAACATTCCCTGAAAGGCATGCACCGTGACTACAGCATTGAACCTCGTCAATGTCTCCCTTGAGTACCCCGATGGGGGCTCAATTCTCAAGGCACTCGACGCCGTCGACATCAGCGTTAGCAGGGGTGAGTTCCTCTCCTTGGTGGGCCCTTCCGGATCCGGTAAATCCTCGCTGCTGGCCGTCGCGGCGACCCTCGTGAAACCCACCGCGGGGATCGTCATCATTGATGGCCACGACGTCTCCTCACTCAAGGACGCCGAACGCACAGCGCTCCGCCGGGACAAGGTGGGCATCATCTTCCAGCAACCCAACCTGCTTCCTTCGCTGACCGCCGTCGAGCAGTTGCTGATCCGTGAACACCTGCGGGGCAAGAAGACCCGATCAGAACAGCAGAAGGCGGCGGAACTGCTGGACGTCGTCGGGCTGTCCGGCGTAGCACACAAGCGGCCGCATCAATTGTCCGGAGGACAGCGTCAACGGGTGAACATCGCCCGGGCCCTCATGGACAGTCCCACCGTTCTCCTGGTGGACGAGCCAACAGCGGCCCTCGACCACGAGCGCAGCGAGTCGATCGTCCGGCTGCTGCGGCGGGTCACGGACGAGTTCCAGACGGCGACCGTGATGGTCACGCACGACACCGAGTTCCTACCCCTCACCGATGCCGTCGCAACCATGCGGGACGGACGAATCAGCCGCACTCTGGTCCCGTCCGCCCAGCCCAACTAGGTCGCAGCAGAGCGCGTTTTGAGCCGTCAAAACGCGCTCTACTGCGACTCAGTTGGGGGAGCCGAGGAGCGTTTCGTCCTGCGCTTCGTCGTAGGCGTCGCGGGCTTCGAGGATGGTGGGCACGTGGCTCTCCGCCCATTGGCGCAGCACGGTAAGCGGCTGCAGCAGGGACTCGCCCAACGCCGTCAGGTCATACTCCACCCGTGGCGGCACCTGTGCGTAGACGGTTCGTGTGATCAGGCCGTCGCGCTCCAGGGCGCGCAAGGTTTGCGTCAGGACCTTCGGAGTTACGAGGTTCACCTTTTTGCGCAGTTCCGAAAAGCGGACGGGCCCGTCGCCGAGCACTTGAATTACCAACGATGCCCACTTATCGCCGATGCGCTGGAAAACCACCCGCGACGGACAGTTGGGGTCCAGGATGTTTCCGGGGAGGTCATTAGTATCCACGAGGAATCCATCACCCGCGGCCACGAGGTCACGGCCATCTCCCGCAAGGGCGCGGAGGTTCCCGGAGCCGCTGCCCAGTCCGCCGATCTGGCTGACGCCCAGGCATTCGCCTCCATCGCCAAGGATCACGACGTCGTTGTGCTGGCTACGGGTCCTAGCCGCACCGGCGGCGACCACGGAGAATGGCTCGACGCCATGGCTTCCGCCTACAGCAACGCAGAAGGAACCCGCCTCATGATTGTCGGCGGTGCCGGCACCTTGGAGATCGATGGTGTCCGCCTGCTCGATTCCCCTGACTTCCCCGAGGCCTACAAGGCTGAAGCCACTACTGCTGCCAAGGCACTCGAAGCTGTCAAGCAGACTCCTGAGACCATCGACTGGACCGTCCTGGCTCCTGCACCCGTCATCCAGCCGGGGGAGCGCACCGGTGAATACAGCGTTGCCAAGGATTCCCCGGCCGGCAACAGCATCTCCACGCAGGACTACGCCGTAGCCATGCTGGACGAAATCGAGAGCCCGGCTCACCGGCGCGCTCGTTTCACTGCCGCTAACTAAAGGACGCTACAGTCCCACGCCGAGCCCGGGTACCCGCATTTTAAATATGTCCTTGAGGGCATATCTTGCCGCGTGGTACCCGGGCATTCCCGTCACACCGGGTCCCGGCGGGGTTGACGAGGAACACAGGTAGACGCCCGGCATGGGGGTTCGCCAAGGCACGTTGGAAACTACCGGTCGTTGCACCAGACCGCGCAGATCCAGCATGCCTGCACTGAAGTCTCCACCAACATAGTTCTCGTTGTACGCGGACAGTTCCGCCGCCGTCGTGGTTTTTGATGCCACCACAACATCCCGGAAGCCCGGTGCGTACCGCTCGATGCGGGCCATGACAGCTTCCGCCATGTCCACGGTCGAGTTGGCGGGGACGTGGCAATAGGACCATAGGACGTGGCGGCCTTCCGGCGCCCGAGTGGAATCCACCACGGATGGCTGGGACACCAGGACGTAAGGCTCCGTGGGATGTTTGCCCATGTCCACAAGGTTCTCGGACTCTGCCATGGCCAGCCGCGAACCGCCAACATGGACTGTCCCGGCCTTCGTCAATCCGGAATCACGCCACGGGACAGGACCGGACAGAATGAAGTCCACCTTGCACGCTGCATTCCCAAAACGGAATCCTTCAAGTGCCCGGCGGTAACGGTCGGGAACCTCCGCGCCACCCAAGCGCGCCAAAGTTGGTGGGGCGACGTCCAACAAGATGGCTTTCGCGGGCCTGACCTGATCCAGCGAATTTACACGTTCACCCACATGGATACTGCCGCCGTGCGCTGTGAGATCGTCGGCCATGGCCGTTGCAATGGACATCGAACCACCAACAGGTATCACCCAACCGCCCGCGTGCGCCAGAATGCTGAGCAACAGTCCGGCACCCGTTGAACTGAGGGACGGCTGCGAGCCGAGGGCATGTGACATCACGCCCGTCAGCAGCGCAGGGGCTGCTTCTTCGCGGAATCGTCGCATCCAGAGCGGGGTCCCCTGATCCAGGGTCGCCAACCCGAACCTGACTGCCGCCAAAGGATCCTTTGGAATGCGCAGGAGTTGGTTGGACGTAAACTCCACCACCCCGTCCACGCGCTCAAGCGACGGTTGCAGCAGCCGACGGTAGGCCGGACCATCGACTCCCAGCTCCTGCACCGTCCGATCCAGGGATTGGTACGCCAGGGCCGCCCCTCCGATGTCCAACGGTGTGCCGTGCTGAACCTCCGGCACCCGCAAATCCACGCGCTGCGACAGCTCAAAAGCGCGGAAGAAGGGGGACGCCACAGCCATGGGGTGCACGGCAGAGCAAACGTCATAGAGGTAGCCGGGTTCGATCAACTCGCTGGTCCGCGAACCACCGCCGATCGCGTCAGCTGCCTCGTAGAGATGGACGCTCAGGCCCGCGCGGGCCATAACCACTGCGGCGGCCAGACCGTTTGGACCGGCGCCGACGACGGCGACATCAACCATCGCTGTTTACCTCCATACGCTGGGGTGCTTTGGGATCGGTAGTGTCCACCGTAGCCCGGGGACGCCAGGGCAGCAGTGACCGGGAGGGGCGGAACATGTCGAGCCGTAGCCAGTCCCGGGCGCCGTCGAATGGTCCCCCATGGGGATCATCCTCGCCATACGCGCGGAGTGGATCTTGGGCAGGATCCCAGATATCGATGACCACCCTCACCATGAGATAGGCAGTCGCAACCATATGTAAACCCACGGCCAGCACGTAGTAGGACATGTCAATGTTGTGCTGGACGGAACCGCCGCTGGTCGTTTGACCCAGGTACATCCAAACGGCCGCCCAGTGCAGCCCTTCTGCCGCTTGCCAGATGAGGAAGTCGCGCCAGCGGGGCCTGGCCAAGGCAAGGAGCGGTATGAGCCAGATGACGAACTGGGGCGAGTAGACCTTGTTGGTCAGGATGAACGCGGCAACAATCAGGAATAGCAGTTGGGCCAGACGGGGTCGCCTCGGGGCACACAGGGCCAAAGCACCAATAAGTACGCACGCCAGGACGAACAAGTACAGCGCCAGCATGTTGATGGTTACGCCATCCATCTGCGCCCAACGAACCCTGTCCGCCACCAGGTTGTAAGCGAACCAGGGTGAGCTGTACCCGGCTGGGCGGTCCTGGCTGAATTCGAAAAAGTATCGCCAGCCCGACGGGTTCATCGCCGCGATGGGTAGATTCACCGCCAACCAGGACGCAATGGCTGCACCAGCGGTGATGAAGAAGGCGCGCAGCTTGCCGGTGCGCAGGGCCAGCAGCAACACTGCACCGAGTATGAGGACCGGGTAGAGCTTGGTGGCGGCTCCAAGTCCGATGCACACGCCAGCCAGGATCAGCTTGTCGCGGGAGAATAAGTACATGCCCAGGGCCAGCAGCCCCACAGCCCACATGTCCCAGTTGATGAATCCGGCCAGAATGATCCCGGGAGCTACGGCCACCATGGCGGCGTCCCAGGGGCGTCGCCTATTGATCCTTGCGGTCAGGAGGACAGTGACCATCCACACCGCCACGATCAATGTTGCGTTGACGTCGAAGTAACCCAGAATGCGTTCGTTTCCTACGCCCTGGCCGGGAACCAGAAGCGCGGTGATGCCGGCGATGATGCCCATGAGCACTGGATACTCGAACAGGCTGCCTTGGGTGAAGAACGGAAATATGCCCTCGCCCAGGCCGCGGTTCCGGAAAAGCTCAGGGAAGTCGGAGTAGCAGGTCGCATAGAACTGGCCGGGAGTCTCCCAGCCACGGACGCGGCAATAGTCCTTCGCGAGCACAGCTAGAAGTGCAGCGATAACAGTGAGGATGATCAGGACGCGTTCCACAGTGAACGGACCGGACGAAATCCTCCCGGGCGAGGAGTGCTTGCCCAGGGGACCGCCCACGAGTTCGGTGAAGTTGCGAAGCAGGGCGTCACTGCGGCTTGGAACCACAAAGCGGGCACGTTTTTGCAGCCGGTGAGGCTTCGTCTCCTGCATGGGATCGAGCTTACAGTCCTCTGCACACGGCATCACGCCTTCAGCGCCACCACAACTGCATGACCGCGACCCAGGTTCACCGGGTTAAAAGGGAGGAGCCCACGCGTAGCCGCGTGGGCTCCTTGCGGTTCAGCATGAATGTGTTGCACCTGAACTCCTTAGGGCTGGCTGAAGGGCATCAGCGGATGAGTCCCATCTGGTGCAGGACAACGTAGACGTCTTCACGGCGCTGGTCGAGCAGCTGGCCGTTGAACAGGGTGCGGTCCTTGGGAGCATCGCTGCTCTTGTAGAAGCGCATGTCTTCGGGGCGTTTTCGCATGGTTCACCTCCTTTCATGGAAGAAGTACTCGGAATTTAGGCATGGCAATTAGAGCCGTATGAATTCGAAAGAAATCATGGCCTAAAAGGGCATAAATAGCCGAGGCTAATAAGGGGATTTGCGGACCGAACCAAAAGAGATTCGTCGTGCAATAGCGCGTGCTTCCGCAGTCGACCCAACAAGAAGCTGGTTCCGAACTATGGGGAAACTGCGCACCCGCGGCATGCTGCGTGGGTCCGCGCCTACAACTGACTACTCAGCCATCCAAAGAGAGGAGGGCCGTCAGGAACACCGCCGGCAACGAGCCGGTCCGGCAGTTCAGGAGTGGGTCAGAGAGCAAAAATGGCGTCGATCATCAGCAGAGGCCGGGGTAGCAGTGACGGTCAACTTCCGTCCGCTAGTCAAAGTAATCATTTTTCCCAACCTCCTTTTCTGGCTGATAAGCAGCCTGCTGTGGCATTGTCCCGGCTGACTGAACCAGGGAATGCGCGCCTTGTTCCCGGCGGGTCGCTCTGGGAACAAGATATAAGCTACCCCATGAAGAAGGAGTTTGACCAGCGAAATTAGCTATTTCGCCAAAAGTTTTTCTAAATTCTTGTTTTAGAGTCCCCAACGCACAATTGCGGGCGTGCGCTTATCCCAACCAAGGGTGCAGACCTTCGCCGTTCCAAGAATGAAGTGCCGACCCTCGCGGGCATCCATTTCCAGCCAGCGGGCGGTGAGGATCCTGGAGAAATGACCGTGGGCCACTATCAGGACGTTGTCCATTCCGGATTCCAGGACGCGTCCAATGATCTTGTCGGCCCGCGCAGCAACTTCGTCCAGGGTTTCCCCGTTGGGCACGCCATCGGTCCAGATGAGGTAGTCGGGGTTGTCCTTGCGGATCAGGTCCGAGCTGATGCCTTCGTAGTCGCCGTAGTTCCATTCCACGGCCAGCGGCTCGTGGACGGCCTCCGGGTAGCCTGCGAGTTCCGCGGTGCGCCGGGCGCGGCGGAGAGGCGAAGTCAGGACGAGATCGAAGTCGATGCCTTCCAGGACCTTGCGGGCTTCGACAGCCTGCTGTTCACCCTCAACGGTGAGGGGGAGGTCCGTCAGGCCGGTGTACTGGCCGCTCTTGGACCACTCGGTCTCGCCGTGTCGAAGGATCCAGAGTTGCGGACGCGGGGAAATGGCAGCGTTCAATTAGGACTCCTCAGTTTCGGTCAAAGGCTCGACGACGGCGGACTCGGGTTGCGTTTCCCACCAAGCCAAGAGTTTCTGCTCGGCTTCCTCGCGGGATAGTGGTCCGTGTTCCATCCGTTCTTCCAGAAGGAACTTGTACGCCCGACCCACCACGGGACCGGGCTTGAGTCCCAGGAGCGCCATGATCTGCGCTCCATCAAGGTCAGGCCGGACGGCCGCCAATGATTCCTGTTCCAGAAGCGCCGTAATGCGATGCTCAAGGTCATCGTAGGCGAAGGACAGACGGTCGGCCTTGCGCTGGTTACGCGTAGTGACGTCGGATCGGGTAAGCCGGTGCAGGCGTTCCAGGAGAGGACCTGCATCGGTGACGTAGCGGCGTACAGCGGAATCGCTCCAGCCGGCATCGCCGTAACCGTAGAAGCGCATGTGGAGCTCCACCAGGCGTGAAACGGCTTTGATGGACTCGTTGTCGAAGCGAAGCGCCTTCATGCGCTTGGCCGTCAACTTCGCACCCACCACGTCATGGTGGCGGAAGCTCACCGCGCCGCCCGGTTCAAATCGGCGCGTAGCCGGCTTGCCGACGTCGTGCATCAAGGCTGCGAACCGCAGGACAAAATCGGGGCCGGGCACCGCGCCGTCAGGGCCTGTTTCCAGTGCGGCAGCCTGCTCAAGGACCTGCAGCGAGTGCTGGTACACGTCCTTGTGTCGGTGGTGCTCATCGGCTTCGAGGCGCAGGGCGGAAACCTCAGGGAGCACGAACTCAGCAAGTCCCGTATCCACCAGGAGGTCTATGCCTACACGGGGATGGGCTCCGTTAATAAGCTTGACCAGTTCCTCCCTGACGCGCTCGGCAGAAATGATCTTGATGCGGTCCGCCATTTGGGACATGGCGAGCCGGACGTCGTCGTGAACCGACACGCCAAGCTGGGAAGCAAAGCGGGCCGCGCGCATCATGCGCAGGGGATCGTCGGAGAAGGAAGCCTCGGGCGCGCCTGGCGTGGCGAGCTCGGACGCGTGGAGGTCTCGAACGCCGCCGAAAGGATCCACGAGTTCAAGGCTTGGCAGCCGCAGCGCCATGGCGTTGATAGTGAAGTCACGACGCAGCAGATCGTCAGTCAGGGAGTTGCCGAACGCCACCACCGGCTTGCGCGAATCGGGGTCGTAAGCCTCCGCGCGATACGTGGTGACCTCGATCTGGAAGCCATTCTTTTTCATCCCGATGGTGCCGAAAGCCCGGCCGATCTCCCAGAAGTTGTCCGCCCACTTCTTGATGACGGCAATGGTCTCGTCCGGCGTGGCGTCGGTGGTGAAGTCGAGGTCCGGGGATGTCCTCCCCAAGAAGAGGTCGCGAACGGGTCCACCGACCAAGGACAGCTCGAAGCCGGCATCGACAAAGCGCTGCCCGAGGTCGAGCACCACCGGATCGATGGTGAAGTTAACAGAAGAGCTGTCCAATACGTGCGCCATAGTCCCTTAAGCTTGGCAGATTTTTACTCAGCATTGGGCCACTGTTCCATGCGAAATCAGGCATGCGTCCGCAGCCCATCTCCCGCAGTCCATCTTGTGGCCATGTCCCGGTCATCACTCAAGGGCAAGAGTCGTTAGAGTGGACCTCATGGCCAACCCGATCCCGAGCGCTCCTGGCAGGAGGACAAACGCACCGTTGCCGTCGGCAATCGGTGCCCACGTCGCGCCCGCCCAGCAGCACCCGGTGCAGGCCTCGCTTCCCACTGTGGAGGAAGTGTCGGCCGGCGGCGTTGTAGTGGACACGTCCGACGGCGAACTCCGGGTTGCGATCATCGCCCGCCTTAACAGGGGTGGCCGGCTTGAATGGTGCCTGCCGAAGGGTCATCCGGAAGGCCGCGAGAACAACGAGGAAGCTGCTGTCCGTGAGATTGCCGAGGAAACCGGCATCGAAGGCAGCATCCTGGCTCCGCTGGGCAGCATCGACTACTGGTTCACCGTGAGCGGCCACCGCGTCCACAAGACCGTGCACCATTTCCTGCTCCGGGCAACCGGCGGCGAGCTGACCATAGAGAACGATCCTGATCAGGAAGCCGTGGACGCCGCCTGGGTTCCCATCCAGGAACTGGCCCGAAAATTGTCCTTCCCGAATGAACGCCGCATCGCCGATTTGGCACGGGAAGTGCTGCCCGAACACCTCTGACCCGGGTACATGGGACGATAAAGGCGATGTCTGAAGCCAACACAACCCAGTCCGTTCAATCCGGAGAAGCACGTTCCAGCGCCATCATGGCCGCAGGAACGCTCGTTTCCCGGTTCCTTGGCTTCGCCAAAACATGGATGCTCGGCGCCGCCCTCGGCCTGGGCTCCACGATCAACGACACGTTCATTAACGCGAACAACCTGCCGAACCTGATCTTCCTGCTGGTTGCCGGCGGCGTGTTCAACGCCGTCCTGGTCCCGCAGATCATCAAGGCCAGCAAGGCCCCGGACCGAGGCGCGGACTACATCAGCCGCTTGCTGACATTGGCAGTCCTGGTGCTTCTGGCGTTGACGGCGCTGGTGACGCTGGCGGCACCTTTAGTCATCGACCTCACCACGCAGGGCTACTCCGAGCAACAGAAAGCCTTGGCGGTCACCTTCGCTTTCTGGTGCCTGCCTCAGATCTTCTTCTATGGGCTCTACGCGCTCCTCACGCAGGTGCTGAACGCCCACGGAGCGTTCGGCCCTGCAATGTGGGCGCCCATCCTCAACAACCTCGTGGCAATCGCCGGCCTGGGGATGTTCATCTGGATTCTTGGCGAGAACGTCTACAACCCCCACACTTTGGACAATTGGGGGCCCACACAGACGCTCCTGATTGCCGGTTTCTCCACTTTTGGTGTGGTCGCGCAGACTGCCATTCTCCTCATCCCTGTCTTCCGCCTGCGCCTTGGCCTGCGTCCGCGCTTCGGCTGGCGCGGCGTTGGACTGGGCCAGGCAGCCAAGCTGAGCGTCTGGACGCTGGCGACTGCCGCCGTCGGGCAGTTGGCCTTCCTCTACGTCATGAGAATCGCCACCATTCCCGGTGCCGAGCGCCTCCGGTTGGACAACGCGGGGGACAAGGCTGCGGCGGCCGTCCTGCCCGGGAACGCCGTCCTGGAAGTCGCGAGCCAGCTGTATCTGCTGCCGCACTCGATCATCGCTTTGTCCTTGGCTACCGTCCTCTTCAACCGCATGACGCGCGCGTCGCAGGACGGCAACAAAGCCGAACTGCGCGACGCCCTTTCCCACGGCCTCCGCACCATGGCCGTGGCCACGGTTTTCGGTGCCCTGGCGCTGTTCGCCTTGGCGGGTCCGCTGGGCATGTTCTTCTCGGGCGGCGAACCGCAGGACGGTGTCATGCTGGCCCAAACGCTCACCATCCTTGCCCTCAGCACGCCGTTCCTCAGCGCGAACTTCATGATGTCCCGGGTGTTCTACGCCAACGAGGACGCCCGTACGCCCCTGTATGTCCAGTTGTGGCTGGCCGTGATCTACGTGGTGGGCGCCTTCTTCATCCAGTTCCTCCCCGTGGGCCAAATCATCTACGCGATCGCTATCCTCTACACCCTGGGCAACATCCTGTCCGTGGTGATCAGCGTTGTGTTCCTCCGCCGGTTGCTGGGTCACCTCGACGGTCCTCGCATCGCCAATTCGTACATTCGCATGGGCTACGCAGGCCTGGGTTCTGCGCTTGCCGGCGCTGCAGCCTTGTGGCTCTTGGGAAGCTACCGCGCTGACGGATTCGCATGGAGCAGCCGCCCGGCCGCCCTGGTGACCGTCGTCGTCGTCGGGCCTGTCATGCTGCTCGCATACCTGGTCCTCCTGCGCGTCTTCCACGTCACCGAACTTCGCGACCTCCTGCGTCCGTTGATGGGTCGCCTGGGACGCGGAGAGCCGGCACCGGTTGGCGCAACCGCAGAACCCACGACACCGCAGCGCGCCACGGTTTCGGACGACACCGGTCTGATTCCGCGCATCTCGGGCGAGTTCGATGCCGCCTCCTTCAGGGCCGGGCCGGCGCTGGCTCCTCAGCGGACTCACGAACCCGCCGCTGGAGACTCACCGGACGCACCCAAGACCTACCTGCCAGAGGAAGACGAGCCCAGCACGGCTCGTGGCGGCAAGTTCCGCCCACAGGTCCCCTTGCCGGGTCGACGCACATACCAAGGCGACGCCGGACAGAATCCTTACTTTCCCACACGCGGAAACCACAGGAAGTGAGCCCGTGCCGCCAACATGGGCGGCGGGCGTCAATCGGCTAGGCTAGAAACGAATATAGGTAGTTGCAAAAGCGGTTCGACCGGTTCGCCGGATGAGCCACGTGCAGGACCCGCAACTTCCGGACAGCCTAGGAGGAACACGTGTCCCACCCGATCGACGTCGGATCAGTACTTGGCGGCCGCTACAAGGTCACGGCCAATGTATTGACCTCGCATGACCAAGATCAGGTGCTCGACGGCGTGGACCAGGTCCTCAACCGTCCCGTGAGCATCCTCGTTGCCGGTCCTGGAAATGCCGAGCAGGTGGCCCAGAGCGCCCGCGAAGTAGCCACTGGGGAGCGGCCAGGCCACGTTCAGATCCTGGACCTGGGCATCAGTGAGAACACCACGTACCTGATCACCAACCACAGCACCGCGCCGGATCTGCTGGACCTCGTGGTGGCCACCCACCCGCCTTACATCGAGCCTTTCTTCACGGAGACGCTCGGAAGCGAGATCTTCGGCCAGCCGCGCACCTATGAGCCTGAGACGTACGACGGCCTGTATGAAGATGACGAGCACGACGCCGAGTACATCCAGTACGACGAAAACGGCTACCCCATCGCTTCCGAGTCTGACGGCGAGCCTCAGTCTGAGCCCGCCGCGCCCGCACGCACTGCACAGCACGTACCGCCCATGCCTGCGTCCAGCCCGACTTCCCCCAAGAGCGGGATCGCGGGCAAGCTGGCTGCGGCGGCTGCCGGAGCCGGAGCAGCGGGGGTCGCTGCCGCCGCAGCGCTGAAGCACGCGGGTTCCAAGAACAACGACGCCGGTGCTGCCGCTTCTGGTTCTGCCAGCACCGGCTCTGCTGGCACCGGTGCTGCTGGCACCGGTGCTGAGGGCGGAGCGTCGCCTGCTGCTGCATCCCCGCCACCTACCCAGGCCGTTTCGTCGCAGCCAGTTTCCTCGCAGCCAGTTTCCTCGCAGCCTGCCAGCCGCGAGCCGGCTGCGGAACCAAAGGTTTCCCTGTGGTCCGAAGAGGACTACGGCTTTAGCGGCTCAGGCGCCGGTGCAGCTGCTGTTGGTTCCGGAGTTGCAAGCCGCGGCACCGACCCCAGCTACGACCGGGCACCAAGCAGCTTCCCGGCCACGTCAGCTATTACGGACGATTACGCGGACGAGGAAGTTTACGAAGACGAAGCTCCGGAGAAGGAACCCCGTTCCCTGCGCTGGCTCGTAGGTGGCCTCCTTGCCGCCGTTTTGGTAGTGGGACTCGTCCTTGCGGTGACCAACCTGGGCAGCCTCCTGCCCAGCGGCGCACCGGCCGCAACGCAAAGCACGGCTGCCCCGCAGTCCTCCGCTGCGGAAACCGAGGAGCCTGCCGCCACGGAGGCTCCGGCCCCTGCCACGCCACCGGAAATTGAAGGGATCACCCGCCTTGGCGACTTCCCCTTCGCCGCCACCTATGACAAGGACCTCGCGAGGGCCTTCGACGGTAACGCTGCAAGCTACTGGTCGGACATGGAGTTCGCCTCGGCAAACTGGGGTGGACTTTTCGAAGATATGCCGCTGGTGGTCAAGCTCAAGGAACCCACCGAGGTCAAGTCCGTTGTGCTGAACCAGTTGGGTGGCTCCGGCGGTAGCATCAGCGTCTACACCAACGATCGTCCTGCGATGGACGGCGCAAAGCTTGTGGGCACCAACAGCTTTACATCACCGGAACTGACCATGCCGCTTGCAGCACCGACGCAGACAGAGTACGTCATAGTCGTCATCAGCGCGCTCCCCAAGCTGGCTGCACCGAAGACGCGATTTGGATTCGGGCTGCGGCTCGCTGAGGTCACGGTTCAGTAGCCTCACCCAAGTAGGTAGCAGTAGAGGCCGTTTTGACTCGTCAGAACGGCCTCTACTGCTACCTACATTGGCGTCACCGCTTAGATTCGGCATGCGTGCAGACGGTACCCTGAATGATGGTGGCTTTTAGGGTCCCCAACTCCAACGGAATATTTGGAACGCAACAGGGGTTGAGTCAGGTGGCTGCCCCGAAAGCCGCAGCATCGACTAAGGAAGAGGTTCACGCCACGTGAGCATTGCAGAAAACAGCGCATCGCAGGTGCGCGACGTCATCATCGTAGGTTCAGGCCCGGCCGGCTACACAGCCGCCGTTTACACGGCCCGCGCCAACATGAAGCCTCTGCTCATTGCCGGTTCCGTCACTGCTGGTGGCGAACTGATGAACACCACGGACGTGGAAAACTACCCGGGTTTTCCTGAGGGCATCATGGGGCCGGACCTCATGGAGAACTTCGAAAAGCAGGCCGCGCGTTTCGGCACCGAGATCCAGTTCGAGGATGTCACCGAGCTGGACCTCGACGGCGACATCAAGACCGTTACCATCGGCACAGGGGAGACCTTCCAGGCAAAGGCCATCATCCTGTCCACAGGTTCGGCCTACCGCGAGCTCGGACTGGCCAATGAGAAGCGTCTTTCCGGTCACGGCGTTAGCTGGTGTGCAACCTGCGACGGTTTCTTCTTCAAGGATCAGGACATCGCCGTCATCGGTGGTGGCGACTCCGCCATGGAGGAAGCGCTGTTCCTCACCAAGTTCGCGAAGTCCGTCACGGTTATCCACCGCCGCGATACCCTCAAGGCTTCGAAGATTATGGGCGATCGTGCCCAAGCCCACGAGAAGATCAACTTCATCTGGAACACAGCCGTCGAGGATGTTCTCGGTGGGGACAAGGTCACTGGCCTGAAGCTGAAGAACCTGGTGGACGGCACCGAGTCAGAACTCGCAGTCACCGGCGTATTTGTAGCCATCGGCAACGACCCGCGAACGGACCTCATCAAGGGCAAGGTAGATCTAACCCCTGAAGGAACCATCGCCGTCGAGGGCCGTAGCTCCCGGACCAACATCAAGGGTGTCTTCGCTGCGGGGGACGTCATTGACCCCACGTACCGCCAGGCCATCACGGCTTCGGGTTCCGGCTGTGTGGCTGCCCTTGACGTTGAGCACTACCTCGCAGATCTGCACGCCTAAGCTGCACCCAAGCAACCACACGAAGGGAAAAGTTATGAGCAACGCAAAAGACGTTACTGACGCAAGCTTCAGCACGGATGTCCTGGCCTCTGAGAAGCCGGTCATCGTTGATTTCTGGGCAGAGTGGTGCGGCCCTTGCCGCAAGCTCGGCCCCATCCTTGATGAGATCTCGGTTGAGTACAGTGAAAAGGTTGACGTTGTGAAGCTCAACGTCGACGACAACCCCGCCATTGCCGCAGAGTACGGCATCACGTCCATCCCGGCCGTGTACCTGTTCAGCGGGGGAGAAGTGAAGAGCACTGTCATCGGCGCCAAGCCGAAGCAGTTCTTCGAGAAGGAATTTGCGGACGTCCTGTCTTAAGCCTTGTTGCTGATATAGATTCGTCGAACGGCCGGCGGTTGCTGCTCCTTAGGGGGCCGTGGCCGCCGGCTTTTTCATATTTTGCCGAAGTGAACCTCATTCGATCTCTTTCACGGCCCTCTTGACCTGAGCGGGCTCCGGCGTTCCATTGATCCCATGATTTGGGTTCTCCCTACCCGGGGTAGGGAGAACTGATCGCGCGCTCACCTCCCTCGCCCATCCGCCGCACACTCTCACACATCGCCCGGCGTTACACTTTCACGTCGACCCTTGGCGTGGACCGGGCCTGGATGACAACAGACCCCTGATGGCGCTCTTAGGGGAGCGGTGAGTACAGTCGACCGGACCGAGGCTCAGGTTCCCTTGGTTCGACTCGTATATGCGAGCTCCGCGGTATTGATGCCACTATGACAGGGCGGACTAGTTTGCCATGGGTGTCTATGGGCTGGATTGTCAGGATGGCCAGCCCCAGTCCCACCGGCGGCACGGCGCAGGTCATGCCACAGGTCATGCCACAGTTGTGCAGCCGTGGCCGTCTCAACGTTGCAATTGCTGCAGAAGGCCGACTTCGAATTCTCTCTTGCCCGTTTCACGTGAAACATAGCGAGGGTGGAACTATGGACATCCTGGGCACCTTCGACCGAGCATCGTTCCCGTTTCACGTGAAACTTTCCCACCCGCAGGTTCGAGCCATCATACCGTTCGCCGGAAGTAACAAAGCAACAGCAAGCGTGTGAAGAGTAGCCCCCAGAGCCGACTTCGCAATACGGGGAGTTTTGGACAACTGCCTGTAAGTGTGGGGCGGACCCGTCGCACTCCTCCTATACGAGGCTATTTACGCCAGAGTTCACAGAAGACGATTACCTCGATTCACCCCCAGAGGCAGGCTAAATGATGACACCAAGACGCAGTGGCTTTCGGGAGGCGCAGACGATCGCAAGATAAATAGATGGAAGCAGATAGATACACATGCGGACCCCACTAATCGATGCTCAAACCCACTCCGTCGCAGGATCCGTTCGGTAAAATCCGGGAGCCAGGCGACAACGACTACCGCACGTGCGGTCTCCCGTCAGCTTGACTGCTCTCACACCATTGGCGGATGAGCTCGGTGCTCCTCTACAGCCCATTACAGGCTCTTCGAGGCCCTCGTGCTATCGAATACAAGATCGGCCGCGTTGCGCCCCCTAGTGCGCCAGCCTTCGCTTCGTCCCATCGGGCCATCACCAACGCTGCAACCAGCCCGGTCGAACTCAGACACTGTATGCTCGGCCCTCTCCGGCTCCCAGGCATGTAGTTGTTTGCAGGCGGTCACCAAACAACTTTGACAAGTCACAAGTATCGAAGCGCGGAAACATGAAGACAGCTTCCTACAATCAACATTACGGATGCGCCTCCTCATCCGTTGTCCGTTCTAGATACTCACGGCCACCCCGACGTTCAAGCCCGCGCCCACAGGACTCTAGAACCGCACCCGAATTGCAATAGCAGCCCCGTGTTTCACGTGAGCTCATGTTTCACGTGAAACGCCAGAATGCAGAGTCGCTTCTTCCATTGCTCGCGGTTCTGCCTTCAAACTCCTCATGCAGCGGAACGAGTTGACCATGGGACCGATGACACAACGAGCTGGCTCGCGGTACACCAGCACTCCCCTCTAGCTACTCCAGAGAGCTCCAACGACGGCGGGCCCCGACGTAATGGTTCATCGCCCTCAGAGGCATGTCCGACGGACTCCATGAGACCCCGCTTATCGCGGCGTGACGCGGTTGAAGCGTGGTGAAGGGCAATGCGAGTGACGGCGTGATCATGGACTACTGGAATGGCCCTTTGACGCAGTGAGACTGGTCCCACCGCCTGGTATTCATTAGCCTCTAGCCGGATGGTCGGAGCCGGCAGGCCTCCGTCCAGATTGAACCACGGTCGCTCACTCGCATACTTCTTCCGAACACTTCCGATGGTTCCCAGGTCACCAACCCGGGAGGGAGCAAGGGCCTGTGATGTTTCACGTGAAACAGAATGACCACCTTGGAGTGACGTCCGCGTGGGGCGTCCTACAGCATCCCCATTTGCACTGCAATGTCATAAGCACCACGGGGGTACGCTCCACGAGCGAGGGGCCGGGACCGCACGAGACGCGTGCCACCAGGAGCCTGGCGGCGTCTCGGGGAAGCATCGGATGTGGCAGGCGCTGCGAACTGTCCAGCCGTGGCCCTCAGCGAAGACCCGTCGGCGGGACCGGGAAGAGTCGCATCATGAAAGGAACGAGAGCTCGGCTACCTCTCCGGCAGGTTCTTCTTCTAGTGCCCCTGGTCGAATCACCGTGCACTGCGCCGCTTGTCCGGTCTCATCAGTAGGCCGCAGCCAGGCTCAGAGGCGTCCCAGCCTGCACAGGCGGCTCGATGTATGAAGGACAGGAATGATACATCCGATGAATGTGTCTACTTGAACGAGGCTTCGCCTCCGATGGAGGCGTAGAAACGATCGGAAAAGAACCTACATGAACAGCAGTGTGCTCGCTCCGGTGGCCCGAGCTGATCAAGATCCTCATGCGGACATCGCAAGTGGGCCCAGCGCGACTCCCGCCCTTTACCTCTAGATCCAATATGAACTCAAGTTGTTGGTTGAGCACCATGCACAAGCCACCCGGCACCAACACTGTTATCCACCGACTTGTACACAACGTTATCCACAGGCTTATCCACCGGTCATGAGATTTCCCACATGTCCTTCGTTGGGCAGACAACGGACACCATCACGCGTGCAGAAGTTCCGTCCACAGCGGACCGGATATCGACGCTATGGATCAGCGTCTTGGCCAGTGCCAAATACCGCTAAATCAATGGATTTTCGTGCATATCCTCGTCTTCAAGCCATCACGTGGGGGAAGGCACTCCTGGCCATGGCCACTCCCGATGGTAGGCACGACAGTTTGCGCGCGGTCACAGTATGGAATGCCAGGAAAGGTGAACTCATGCGCACAAGCGGGAGCTAGATCAACAGACTTATCCCCAAGGTTTTCCACAGGGATATCCACGACCTTATCCACCCTCGTGGTCATCACAAAAAGGACCTTCACGACCTCGGTCCAGCGTCCGCATCGATTCGTTTCACGTGAAACAATGCACCGCAGTCGCAGTGTCTCAGCCCTCGTTGGCATGGTTCCGCTAGGCGAGCCGACATGAAGACCGTAGCTCTAACCGTATAACCACCCAACGGGCAGGCCACAAAGGATCACGCGATCTCCAAGTGGAGGCTGCCAACATCGGATCATTTGACGACCCCGCCACGCCCCTTTCCGCCGCCTGCACCAGTAGCCTCCGGTGCGTTTGGCGCGAGCGGGCATAGCGGTAGCACTACTCCGATCAGGGTCACCTCTGCTGCTACGAAATTGTTCGGCTACTGGTCCAGCATGAAGCAGCCGCCCACCCTATGACTGAAACTGCCGGCCCGTCACCTGCCCAAGCACAGCCGTAGCTGTATATGACCACGCGAGATCCATGACTCTTCCCCGGGAGCCGAAGTTGTTTGCCCCTAATCAGCTACCTATCAACTTTGATGCAGCAATCCTTGGAGGACGATGTTCGAATCTCCCTGCAGGGGCGCTCAAGGTCCGTTGCAGTCCATTAGAGAAGGCCCTGCCAGCGACGGGATCGAATGGCTTGGTAAGTCGTGTCTACGGGCAATCATTTGGTTCCTCCGGACTATGCGTTACCCGTCTCCGTCCCAGGCCATGGCAGGTCGAGCTACTCAAGGCGCCCAAGGCTAAACAACAGCTAGGAAGGCCCGCGTCCCGCCGAAATTCACACTGCACCATCAGTCCCCGGATCCGCTAGCCTCCGGGCCAGCGGGGTGGCGCGATGTGGTCTGGAAGCCCCTGGTATGTCCGGCGACAACGCCTTTCTTCCACGCGGATTTACACGACCAGAACCTCCTGTTGCCCGACCTGGTAATCACCACCGATGCTCCCGGAGTAGGAAACAGGCCAACCTGCTTGGCGGCCTCATTGGCCCGCGCAAAACGTGGCCGACGCTAGGTGGCGCCGGCGACTTACGTCCATCTGGATATTGCTACTGGGAGTCAGTCGCCTGAAGCATCACTTGCCCTCTGCGCATAGATAGCAATCACCGCGAAACCACCACCTTAAGAAAATAGAGATGGTGAGGCCCCTTCCCACGGTATACGGAATTTATCCGCCTAAGAGTGATTCCTCGTACGCTGTCCAGGTCTGAACGGGAACCCCGAAAGACGGAGGTTGAGTTGGGGCGGCGGTGATGCCGCGCCACTAGCTGGCATAGACTTCTACACCACAGATCATCGGCGCATTAGAAGGAAGCGCTCTCCCTAACCACGGGGTTCCATTCTCCCGTCGACAAGTCTGCGTTGTTTCACGTGAAACTACCCCGGCTGCTGTCCACCTTGATGCATCCAATCTGTCAGAGAAGCACTTCATGGTTCCAGCTGCGCGGCAGCCGCAAGTTCTGGTGAACTAAAGAGGCACCCAGGCCTTGAACATGGGCCCCCGCGATCATCTGGCACGCTGTTTCACGTGAAACAGGAGCGCCATCACGGAACGTCCGGCCGCGAGTTCTGCCGGATGAGGGCCTGAGACGTCCACGGCGGCATGGAGCCTCGCCCGCCACGGGGGAGCAGGGGATCCGACATCAGGACGGCATGCACCCGCTTATGCGCTGGATATCCACCTGCTGACCCTCTGAAAGGACTGCAGTCGGCATGAACATAGGGGGTAGTGCATAGTGGGCCTCAATCATTTATCCATCCTGCAAACTCAACGGTAGGACGTGGCTCCATTCCCCCTGAGGAGGAGCAGGGGGTCGATATCCAGACGTCGAAGGGGCTAAAAGACAGTCCTTTGTGTTTGGCTTAGGAAGCAGCCATACTGGTGTTTCTCACGTTACTGAGTCCCCAGAAACTGCAATCGAGGACTTGAGACCCTATCTCGGCTGCACGTTCCATGTGAAACTGCCCCTCGCACGACGTGGCGGGACAACCACGACGCTAGTTTCAGGTAGGGCTGCAAATCTACACGCCCATGGTCCGATCTAGCGGATATCCAACAGTCGCCGTGCAACCCGACCTTTTAGGTCATCGAATGATCAGACACCCGCGCAACAGTACCTGAGGTGCCCGCTGACCGTGCCGCTCACGCTTACACCGTGCAGCGGAATTGCCAGGACTGGAAGGATCAGCTGCTCCCTAGGGGAGTAGTTTGGTACCTCAGCACCGCAACCCAGCTGGCGTGGGGCGCCCTTGGCCAACAGCTGAGGCAATTCCGCGCGAGTACAGCGGCATGAAGTCCAAATGGATCTACTCCCTATCACTGACCATCAAGCTCATCCTCGGGTGGGCACCGCGGTCCCACCGCTATCAGTTCGCATCTGCTCCTACGAGACCGAAAGCGCCAACGGACATCGTTTCACGTGAAACACCCGGGACCCGTCAGAAGACGACTAGAGAATAACAAGGCACCCATCGACAGAGAGGGGACCGCGAATTAAAAGCAAAATGGGGCCCACATAAGATGTGAGCCCCATTCCGTTAGCTGTCAGCTTCTAGTCTTCTCCACCAGGGCCCAAGACATCCATGATTCGGTTGAGATCCTCAACGCTGGCGAACTCAATACTCACGCGGCCCTTACGCGCACCCAAGGTAATCTTCACGTTCGTATCCAAACGGTCCGAGAGCGATGAAGCCAAGTAGTCCAGGCGCTCGTGCCGGGCATTGGGTTTGGGAATGCTGCTCTTCGCTGGCGTTGCCGGATCCTGGTATAGAGCCACCGATTCTTCAGTGGCTCGGACCGACATACCCTCGGCCACGATCTTCTGAGCCATTCGTTCCATAGCCGCAGCATCCGGGAGTGCAAGCAGGGCACGTGCGTGCCCGGCGGACAAGACGCCGGCGGCGACGCGGCGCTGAACGAGTGGCGGAAGCTTGAGCAGGCGTAGCGTATTGGACACCTGTGGACGGGAGCGACCAATCCTGTCAGCCAGCTGCTCGTGCGTGGTTCCGAAATCCTCCAGGAGCTGCTGATAGGCCGCTGCTTCTTCCAAGGGGTTCAGCTGGCTGCGATGCAGGTTTTCCAGCAGAGCGTCACGGAGAAGGTCATCGTCGGTGGTGTCACGAACGATCGCAGGGATCGTTTCGAGTCCTGCGGCCTGGACTGCACGCCAACGACGCTCACCCATGACCAGCTCATACGGTTCTCCACCCTTTTCGGTTGAAGTACGTACAACAATTGGCTGGAGGACGCCGATTTCCCGCACAGAGTGTACCAGCTCAGCCATGTCGTCTTCATCGAAGACCGAACGGGGCTGTTTGCGGTTCGGGTGGATATCGCCGACGGGGATTTCAGCAAAACGAGCGCCAGGGACCTCCACCAAATCGACTTCAGGGGCGGAGTGTGCAGATGAAACGGAACGCGCAGCAGCCGCCGTCGACCCTGCCTCTGCGCCAGCTTCCTTGCCAGCAGTAGCCGCGCGCGAAGCGGCAGGCTTGGACGCAGACCTTGACGGCGTCGATGTCTTGGCGTTGGAGGACTTCGTCACCGCGGTCTTCGCAGGTGACTTCGCGGCCGCTGGCTTGGAGTCACCAGCACCCGGCTCCTCAACTACGGCCTCTACCGTCGGCTCCGCAGTTTTCCGAGCCTCCGGAAAAAACAGATCCACAGGACGGGACGGCGCGGTCCCGTTCCCCTGGGCCGCGGCCGAGCTAGGAATGAGAGCCCCGAGACCCCTGCCGAGGCCCCTTCGCTTTTCGCTCATTGATTCATCCCTCCGATGGAATAGCCGAGCACGGATCGGCCCAAGCTGTTGCAGTGTTTCAAGAATTCTAGCGTTCAGCTATTTCGGCTGCGGCTTCCATGTAGGAAAGCGCGCCGCTCGAAGAAGGATCGTACGTCATGACTGTCTGCTGATAGCTCGGAGCTTCAGAGATACGCACCGACCGCGGAACTACAGCACCCAGAACCTGCTCGGGGAAGTGCTGGCGGACCTCGGAAGCGACCTGAGCGGCCAGGTTCGTGCGGCCGTCGTACATGGTCAAGAGAATGGTGGAGACAACAAGATCGGCATTGAGGTGCTTCTGGATCATCTCGATGTTCTTGAGCAATTGACTCAGGCCTTCCAGGGCGTAGTACTCGCACTGGATGGGAATGAGGACCTCGCTGGCGGCGCAGAAAGCGTTGACGGTCAGGAGCCCAAGGCTGGGAGGGCAGTCGATGAAGATGAAGTCCAGCCGGCCCTCGCCGTTTTTCTCCCGCTCCTTGGCGTAGACGTCTATGGCACGGCGGAGTCGCTGTTCGCGGGCAACAAGTGAAACAAGCTCAATCTCGGCGCCGGCAAGGTGAATGGTGGCGGGCGCGCAGATCAGGTTGGGAATGTCAGGGCACGGAGCTACAACTTCCTTGAGGGGAAGATCGTTGATCAGCACATCGTAAATGCTGTCTACGTCAGCGTGGTGCTCGATGCCCAATGCGGTGGAGGCATTGCCCTGAGGGTCGATGTCGATCACCAGCACGTTCAGGCCGGCGGACGCCAGGGCGGCAGCGATGTTCACCGTCGTGGTGGTCTTACCCACGCCGCCCTTTTGATTGGAAACCGTGAAGATGCGGGTCTTGTCAGGCTTGGGCAGCTCCCTGCCGATCAGCCGTTCGCGCCGACGGGTTTCGTTTACCAACTGACGCGCGATGGGGCTGGAATCATCGATGGAATCCATGACGTTACGCACTCCATCTGAGACGGTTTCACGTGAAACGGCAGCATTATCAACCGAATCAGTACGCACGATCGCAGACTGAAGAGATGCAGAGGGTGTAGCCATTGCCCGCGCGGACCCCAAAGACATAAACGGGGGGATTCGCTGCGTGGAGGTTTCACTACTGCCCACTGGTCACACTCTCACTCTCATTCGGCGCTTGCTGCCGTTCTCTAGCCTAACCGCTCAGCCGCCGACACGCGGGGAACCGAGCGGGACCTACGCCGTCTTTCCGGGCTTGTTGACGATGATCCTCACCACGGTGGTGGGTTCCTCCAAAAGCTCCTGTCCACAAACCACAACTGACGTTTCCACGCCACCAAGTTTGCGGATGACTTTCTTTGCCTTCTCAATCTCTTCGGCCGCACTGCGTCCCTTGATGGCCACCACTTCGCCATGACCGTTCAGAAGGGGAATGGTGAGACCAGCCAGGTTGGAGAGGGCAGACACGGCACGTGCGGTAACAACATCGGCATCCACCATTCCGACTGCGAGCTCAGCCCGCGTCCTCATGATGGTGACGTTGTCCAGGCCGAGGTCATCCACCACTTCCTGGAGCCAGATGACACGACGTTCCAACGGCTCAATCAAGGTCAGTTCGAGGTCCGGGCGGGCGATTGCAAGACAAAGGCCTGGAAGGCCTGCACCGGATCCGACGTCGGCAACGTGGCTGTCCATGGCAATGGCGGACTCAATTACTGCACAGTTCAGGACGTGCCGGCTCCAAAGACGCGGAATCTCGCGCGGGCCTATCAGTCCACGTTCTGTCCCGGATGAAGCCAGGTGTTCCACGTAGCGCTTGGCAAGATCCAAGCGCTCCCCAAAGATCTTCTCTGCCGCTTCCAGTTCAGCTGCGGTGATTTCAACCATGAGCTGCTAGTCAGCCGAAACGACGATGTGGCGGCCAGCGCCTTCGCCCTCGGACTCGGAGACGTATCCGAGGTCAGCAACGGCGTCGTGGACGATCTTGCGCTCGTAAGCACTCATCGGCTCAAGGGCTACTGTTCCGCCATCAGCCTTGACCTTGGCCACGGCATCCTCGGCGATCTGCTGCAGCACGCCGGCGCGCTCCTTGCGGTATCCATTGATGTCCAGGACGAGGCGTGAACGGCTTTCGGTAGAGGATAGGACCGAGAGACGGGCCAGTTCCTGCAGGGCTTCCAGGACTTCTCCGTCACGCCCTACGAGGCTATCCAACGCCGCCGACTCTTCATCAGCGCCGATGGAGATGTACGTACGTCCGTTGCGGATCTCAATGTCGATGTCGCCGTCGATGTCAGCGATGTCCAGAAGTTCTTCGAGGTAGTCGGCGGCAATGTCGCCTTCCTCTTCCAAACGGCTGGCCGTCTTGGACTGAGTCTCTTCCTGCGAGGTCTCTTCCTGCGAGTCCTCCTGGTCTTCCGTCACAGCGGTCATTGCTTCTTCAGTGCTCTCGGCAGACATTACTTCTTCTTCCTGTTCTTACGTTGTGGCTGGACGCGCTGGGCCCTGATTTCGGCTGCTGCCGCGGCAGCAGCTTCGGCTTCAGCGGCAGCGTCCGCAGCGGCGTTCTTCTTTCCACCCAGCAGCGGCGGCAGGCCCTTCGCGGCACGGCGCTCTTCCAGCGCCTTGGCTGCGGGGGATCCCGGCGTGGGCATACGGCGGATAACGAAGAACTGCTGGCCCATGGTCCAGAGGTTGGTGGTGGTCCAGTAGATGAGGACACCGATCGGGAAGTTGATGCCACCGATGCCGAACACGAGCGGCAGGATGTAAAGCATCATCTTCTGCTGGCGCATGAACGGGCTGGCCATGGCCTCTTCGGACATGTTCTTGGCCATGATCTGCTTCTGCGTGATGAACTGCGACGCTGTCATGGCGATGATCATGATGATGCTCAGAACCCAGACAGCCACTGCACTGTTACCGCCACTGGGATCACCGTGGAGCAGCGAAGCGGACAGCGGAGCGCCAAAGATGCTGGACGAATCGAACTGGACTACCTGTTCGTGGCTCATGGCACCAACGCCCTGGCCCTGCTTGGCGTTCGTCGAGATACCGGACAGCACCTGGAAGAGTGCGAAGAAGAACGGCATCTGGATCAACATGGGCAAACATGCTGAGAACGGATTGGTGCCGTGCTTCTTGTACAGCGCCATCTGTTCCTGCGCCATTGCCTGGCGGGACAGCTGGTCGGTCTTGCCCTTGTACTTGGTCTGGAGTTTCTTCAGGTCCGGCTGCAGCAGCTGCATTCCGCGCTGCGCCTTGATCTGCTTGACGAAGACAGGAATCAGGGCCGCACGGATCACCAACACGAGGCCGATGATGGACAGAGTCCACGTCCAGCCGTTCGCGGCGGGCAGGCCAATGAAGCTCAGTCCCTCGTGGAAGCCAACCATGATGATTGACACCAGCCACTTGAACGGAAACATGATTGTTTCAAAGAAGTCCATACGATATCCCTATTCGTTAGGCCGCCGAGCGGCCTTCTTCATCAGCCTGAGCAGCCAGGAACTGGTCCGGATTGTTCAGTACAACAATTGTGGGCGTCCGGCCTTCAGGCCAATGACGATGGCCGGCGGGGACGTGGTCCACTCCACCGGCGTTCCAAGGATGACATTTGGCGAGCCTCTTGGCTGCGAACCAGCTACCCTTCACGGCGCCATGCACCGTCACTGCTTCCAAGGCGTAGGCCGAGCAGGAGGGAAAGAAACGGCAAACCTGGCCGTACAGGGGCGAGACGACCTTACGGTACGCCTTCAGCAGGAGAATGAGGATGTTGCGGGGCAGCTCCCAGAGGAACGTACCTACCGCCGCCGGAAGGCTCCGATGCGGAACCTTCCCGGAGGGGTCGCTTGAGGAAGGAACGACGGCGGCGCTTATGTCATGCACGCGGTGTCCCTTCCGTAGTGGTGCCGTTGTGTTCGGTCGAAGCGTTGCGTGGAGCTGAACCACCCAATCGCTTCGTCGTCACTGCCAGTGCGGCGTTGTAGTCCGAGAGCAACTGCTCCCAGCTGGCTGTTGCAGCTGCGGGCAGCGCCCGGACTACTACCGCCAGACCCGTTCCATGCGTGTGCAAGGACAGTGCGCCTGCTTCTCTCAGTCTCCTCTTAACGAGGTTCCTGGTCACGGCGTTCCCGACGGCTTTGGAGACAATGAAGCCGATTCGACTCGGCTCCCCGGCCCCGATAGAGGCCGTATATAACACTAAGTTCCGGCGTCCATTGCGGACGCCGGAACGTACAGTTGTTGAAAAGTCGGTAGACGTCCGCAGACGGTTAGGGGTGGCTAGCACCGTCGAACCCGCAAAAAGACCCTGACCGACAAGTCAGTTATTTACGCCGACAGTTCGACGCGGCCCTTGCCGCGACGGGCAGCCAGGATGGCGCGGCCGGCACGGGTGCGCATACGAAGGCGGAAGCCGTGCTTCTTGGCCCGACGGCGGTTATTCGGCTGAAAAGTCCGCTTGCTCACGTTAGTTACTCCAGTGGATCAAAGGTGCGCCCACCCGATCAAAAAAGGGGAAGAACTGGCCGACGCTAAGTTTTGTATGTGCCTGCCGCCGTTGCCTCCCGCACGGTGAACGTACGGAGTTACAACTGATCTCAAAAGCGGACACAAAGGACTTCACAACGTTAGGGCAAAAAGGCACCCACAGTCAAACCGGGAGCCTGCCACGGGGCTATCCACAGCTGTGTCCAACCGCCGTTTCCAGCCTGTGGATGAAGTGGCTCACAGGCCGCTTTCGCAAACCACAACGGTGTAATTATCCACAGGCAACTTCCCAGCTATCTTCTAGCGATTTCATCCCCTAGAGTGGCTCAGTAGCCCATTGTCCACCCGCTGTGTATAACTCTGTGGATTATTGCCCGGAACAGCGCCGCCGGAGACACTTCGGCGGCCAGCAACGCCGGCAAGCAAGTATTTAGGAACTGATTGATGACAGTAGACGAAGCCAACCACGCCAACACTGTCGGAAGTTCCTGGCGCAGGGTGCTGAGCCTCATGGAACAGGACGACCGGGTCTCACCCCGTCAGCGCGGTTTCGTCATCCTTGCCCAAGCACAGGGCCTCATCGGTTCAACCCTCCTGGTGGCCGTTCCCAACGAACTCACCCGCGAGGTCCTCCAAACGCAGGTCAAGGACGCCTTGGATGATGCCCTCCGCAACGTCTTCTCGGATGACATCCGCTGCGCAATCGACGTGGACACCGAGCTGGTGCCCGTCCACGCAGAGCCGGAACCCGCCGTCGAGCTTTCTGCGGTGTCTGACTTCGCCGAGCCGAAGCCACAGCCCACGCCGCCCAGCACCTCGCATGAGTTCGGCCGCCTGAACCCGAAGTACATCTTCGATACCTTCGTGATCGGTTCCTCGAACCGATTTGCGCATGCGGCCGCCGTCGCGGTGGCGGAAGCTCCGGCGAAGGCCTACAACCCGCTGTTCATCTACGGCGATTCGGGTCTCGGCAAGACCCACCTCCTGCACGCAATCGGACACTATGCCCGGCGGCTCTACAGCGGCATCCGGGTCCGCTACGTGAACTCCGAAGAGTTCACCAACGACTTCATCAACTCCATCCGCGACGACGAAGGCACCAGTTTCAAGACCACGTACCGCAACGTGGATGTGCTTCTGATCGATGACATTCAGTTCCTGGCAGGCAAGGACCGGACCCAGGAAGAGTTCTTCCACACGTTCAACGCCCTGCACAATGCCAACAAGCAGGTTGTCATCACCTCCGATCAGCCGCCCAAGATGCTCGCCGGCTTCGAGGACCGCATGACGTCCCGCTTCGAGTGGGGCCTGCTGACAGACATCCAGCCGCCGGAACTCGAGACTCGTATCGCAATCCTTCGCAAGAAGGGCCTCAGCGAAGGCCTCTCAGCGCCGGACGATGCGTTGGAGTACATCGCTTCCAAGATCTCCAGCAACATCCGGGAACTTGAAGGAGCGCTGATCCGCGTCACGGCGTTCGCGAGCCTCAATCGCCAACCGGTGGACGTGGCCCTCGCTGAAATGGTTCTCAAGGACCTGATCACCGACGACGGCGCCCAGGAAATCACGGCCAAGCAGATCCTTGACCAGACAGCTGACTACTTCAAGCTCAGCATGGAAGAGCTCTGCAGCAAGTCCCGTACCCGCACCCTGGTGACGGCCCGGCAGATCGCCATGTACCTGTGCCGCGAGCTGACGGATATGTCCTTGCCGAAGATCGGACAGGAGCTCGGTGGTCGCGACCACACCACAGTTATCCACGCAGACCGCAAGATCCGCGAGCTGATGGCGGAGCGCCGTGTGATTTACAACCAGGTCACGGAGCTGACCAACCGGATCAAACAGCAGCAGCGCGACTCCTGAAATCCACATCTCGTCCGGCACTACATACCTTATTAACAGGTGCATGTGGATAAGCCTGTGGATACTTAAGGGGACAAGCGCGGTTAATGGGCTTAAAACCCTTAAGCCCTCTGTGGATCGTTAAAAACCGGCCTGGGAGTTGTCCCCATCCACACCCTGTTTAAAACCCAGTTAACGCACAATCCGTGAACAGGGGTTAACCGCGAAACGACGCGGCGAGATCGGGTTATCCACAGTTTCCACAGCAGTTATTAACACTACGAATCCCAAAAAATTGAAATCCCTCAAATAACAATCTCGTTCTGCAACCCATCCGGTCCTGCACAAGGCATGCCAACAGCCGGGCCCAGGCCGGCCTCCGGCTGTCCACATACGAGGGGTCCGGCCCGACGGGGATGGGTTAATCGCGGATCTTCCGGCTAAGCTGTCAGCAGCGCTCCCATCCTTGGGTCTGTTTGTAGTTCGCTGAGTGCGGACCATGCAGGTTCCGGTGCCGGACTGCGAAGATTTAGCGGCTTCCAAGCAGGAATCCGCAGCTACTACATGGCAGCAGCAATGAAAGGCGGCACCCTTCCGTGAAGTTCAGAGTCGACCGCGATGTCCTGGCAGAAGCCGTTACGTGGACCGCGCGGTCGTTGTCTCCGCGGCCGCCCGTACCTGTGCTTTCCGGTCTCCTCCTCAAAGCCGAGGCGGGAACTGTTAGCCTCTCCAGCTTTGACTACGAGACCTCGGCCCGCCTGGAAATCCCGGCGGATATCGCCGTTGAAGGCACCATCCTTGTATCCGGTCGCCTGTTGGCAGACATTTGCCGCAGCCTGCCATCGGCCCCTGTCGAAGTCGAGACCGATGGCAGCAAAGTCACCCTCACCTGCCGCCGAAGCAGCTTCCACCTGGCCACCATGCCCGAGTCCGAGTACCCGGCACTCCCGGCTCTTCCAGCGATCAGCGGAACCTTGCCCGGCGACGCTTTTGCCCAAGCCGTGTCCCAGGTAATCATCGCGGCCAGCAAAGACGACACCTTGCCCATCCTCACCGGCGTCCGCATGGAGATTGAAGATGACCTCATCACCCTCCTTGCCACGGACCGCTACCGCCTCGCCATGCGCGAGGTCCCGTGGAAGCCTGTCACTCCCGGCATTTCCACCAGCGCTCTGGTCAAGTCCAAGACTTTGAACGAAGTAGCCAAGACCCTCGGTGGCAGCGGCGACATCAACCTTGCCCTTGCAGACGACGACAGCAGGCTCATTGGCTTCGAAAGCGGTGGGCGAACCACCACTTCGCTCTTGGTTGACGGAGACTACCCCAAGATCCGTTCGCTCTTCCCGGACTCCACACCGATCCACGCGACAGTCCAGACCCAGGAACTCGTAGAAGCCGTTCGCCGTGTGTCGCTCGTGGCCGAGCGAAACACCCCGGTTCGTCTCGCCTTCACCCAGGGCCTGCTGAATCTCGACGCCGGTACAGGTGAAGATGCGCAGGCTTCCGAAGAGCTGGAAGCCCAGCTTTCCGGTGAAGACATCACCGTGGCCTTCAATCCCCATTACCTCGTTGAGGGTTTGAGCGTCATCGAAACCAAGTACGTTCGTTTCTCCTTCACCACTGCCCCTAAACCGGCCATGATCACGGCCCAGGCTGAAGCGGATGGCGAGGACCAAGACGACTACCGCTACCTCGTGATGCCGGTCCGCCTCCCCAACTAACTGGCAGTCGTGGGTGTTCCGGGGCCCCGGAACAACCGCATACGCGAGCTAGTAGGCCCAACCCGGTACCGTCTCCCGCCACCTTCACAGAAAGAGCTCACACTGTGCACATCGGACTGATCGGCCTCGGAAAAATGGGTTTCAACATGCGGGAACGCATGCGGAACGGCGGCATTGAGGTCACAGGTTTTGACCGCAATCCCGATGTCACGGATGTTGCGTCGGTGGATGAACTCATCGCTGCATTGCCCAGTCCGCGGTTGGTGTGGGTGATGGTTCCGTCCGGTGCCATCACTGATGCCGTCGTAACGGAGCTCGGTGAAAAGCTCAGCCCCGGTGACCTGGTCATCGACGGCGGCAACTCACGTTTCACCGAAGACCAGAAGCACGCTGCTGCACTCGCCGAAAAAAGCATCCGCTTCGCGGATTGCGGCGTATCCGGCGGTGTGTGGGGGCTGCAGAACGGTTACGGCCTGATGGCAGGCGGCGCCGACGAAGACATTGAGCTCGCCATGCCCGTATTCGATGCTCTCCGCCCCGAGGGTGAACGGGCCGACAGCTTCGTCCACGTTGGCGGGGTTGGTGCAGGCCATTACGCCAAGATGGTCCACAACGGCATCGAGTACGGCCTCATGCAGGCTTACGCCGAGGGTTACGAATTGCTGGCAGCCAAGGACATCGTTAAGGACCTTCCCGGGACTTTCCGTGCGTGGCAAAAGGGCACGGTTGTCCGTTCCTGGCTCCTTGACCTCATGGTCAAGGCACTCGACGAAGATCCGGGCTTGGCCTCGATCGACGACTACGTTGAGGACTCCGGCGAGGGCCGTTGGACCGTGGAAGAAGCCATCGCCAATGCAGTGCCCGCGCCTGCGATCACAGCTGCGCTCTTTGCCCGCTTTGCCTCACGCGAAGACAATTCGCCGGCCATGAAGATGGTTTCCGCCCTGCGCCACCAGTTTGGCGGACACGCCACACGTCCGGCCAACTAGGCCGGAGGAGTCCTTCAAACGGCGTGTACCTCGAACATCTTTCGCTGACGGATTTCCGAAGCTATGCACAGGTCGACCTGAAACTCGGCCCCGGAGTGACGGTCTTGGTAGGTTCCAACGGAATCGGCAAGACCAACCTCATGGAAGCCATTGGGTACTTGGCCACGCTGAGTTCCCACAGGGTCAGCACGGACGCTCCGCTGCTTCGTTTTGGCGCCGAGCGCGCCATGATCCGGGCCAGGCTCGTCCGTGGAGAGCAGTCTACGGTCCTCGAACTTGAGATCAATTCCGGGCGGGCAAACCGCGGACGTATCAACCGCAGCAACCCGGTACGGGCCAGGGACATTCTGGGGATCTGCCAAACGGTGTTGTTTGCACCCGAGGATTTGGCGCTGGTCAAAGGCGATCCTTCGAACCGCCGACGTTTCCTGGACGAGTTGTTGGTGAGCCTCGTTCCACGGCATGCTGCAACCCGCAGCGACTACGACCGCGTACTGAAACAACGCAATGCGCTGCTGAAATCCGCCCGCGCCGGCAAGTTCACCGCCGGACATGAGGCAACCCTTGATGTCTGGGATCAGCACATGGCCCGAGCCGGCGCAGAACTTCTGCACGCCCGCCTGGAACTCGTGGAGCGTTTGCGTCCCCACCTGAATAGCGCTTATGCGCAACTCACGGACGGGTCCAAGGACGCGGGTGCGGTCTACCGCTCGACGATCCAAGGCGTACTTGACGACGACGGCGGCCCAGCTGACCACGGAACAGAACCATCGACGTCGGTTGATGACCTCCGGCTGCTGTCCGTGGACGAACTTACCGAGCGTTACATCCAGGCCTTCGCAGCATCGAGGAAAAAGGAACTGGAACGCGGCATCTCCTTGGTGGGTCCGCACCGCGACGAACTCGAACTCGTTCTGGGACAGGCCCCGGCCAAAGGGTATGCGTCCCACGGTGAAACGTGGTCCATGTGCCTATCGCTGCGCTTGGCTTCCTACTACGTGATGCTGGACGACGCCCGTACCGGTGGCACCGCTCCCATCCTCATCCTGGATGACGTTTTCGCAGAACTCGATGTCCAGCGTCGGCGTAAACTGGCTGCAATAGTTGCCGGTGCCGAGCAAGTGCTGGTGACTGCCGCCGTCGATGCCGATATCCCCGAGGAGCTGGCCGGACGGCGCGTAACCGTTGTTCCGGGAGGCATCGATGGTGAAGGATAGCCGCGAAGGACTTCAACCCGGCCGCGATCCGGACGAGATTGATGCTGCCCAAGCTGCCCTGAACCGTATGCGCGAGGCCGCTGCCGCCCGTGGTGAAGTACGACAACGCGCCCCACGGCCCGGATCTGCTCCTAAACGCAAAGGCCTCCGGGATACCCGGGGCTTCGCCCAATTCCACGGCAGCGGCCGTGATCCTTTGGGCCTTGGAAAAGTGGTGGGCCGCCTGGTGGCCGAACGCGGTTGGACATCACCCGTGGCGGTCGGTTCGGTGATGGCGGAGTGGGAGACGCTGGTTGGCCCGGACATCTCCGCCCACTGCACCCCGGAGAGTTTCACCGACACCACACTCCATGTCCGTTGTGACTCCACGGCATGGGCCACCCAGCTGCGGCTGCTGAGTTCCAGCCTCCTTGAGATGTTCCGCAATGAGCTGGGCGAAGGGGTGGTTACCAGCATCCAAGTGCTGGGTCCTTCGGCTCCAAGTTGGCGAAAAGGCGGCCGCAGCGTTAACGGACGCGGGCCAAGGGACACATACGGCTAAACGGCGTGCAGGGCGATTCAACGCCCCCGAGTCGTATAGGCACCCATCGGGACCACCGCAGGGCCATTGCAGATAGGGCCAGCGGTCTCCCATGGGCACATTCAGCTCTCGGCTGCCCCTGTATTTGCAAGGATTCCCGTGTTTCCACGATAGAATTGGCGTAGATCACTGAGCGCCGGTGAAACGTCGTCGGGACCTGAATCCACTCTTGTGGCATCGAGGACCCCCGTCGTCGGAGTAATCGGCGCAATCAGTCACGTGCCCGTTGGCGGCCGCGGTTCGCCGTGGGCAGCTCCGGGAACGGCCGACATCGAGTACAGAGGAGTCGAAAGCGCCTGTGGCTAACGACAATGCAGAGACCTTGGCAGTAGAGCCCGAAGAGGAGACTGTTCCCAAGCCTGACACGCCCGCGGAGACGCCCAGGGAGTACGGTGCCAGCGATATCACCGTGCTTGAGGGCCTCGAAGCCGTGCGTAAGCGCCCCGGCATGTACATCGGTTCAACCGGTCTCCGAGGCCTACACCACTTGGTCTACGAAGTGGTGGACAACTCTGTCGATGAGGCCCTGGCTGGGTACTGCAGTCACATCGAGGTCACGCTTCGCGCTGATGGCGGCGTCCGTGTTGTGGACGACGGGCGCGGCATTCCGGTGGATATTCACCCCACGGAAGGCAAGCCCACCGTTGAAGTGGTCATGACCATCCTGCACGCCGGCGGTAAGTTCGGCGGCGGGGGTTACGCGGTATCCGGCGGTCTTCACGGCGTTGGTATCTCGGTTGTAAACGCCCTGTCCCGCCGAGTGGACACCGAAGTCCGCCGTCAGGGTCACGTTTGGCGCATGACCTTCGCCGACGGCGGCAAGCCCCAGGGCGAACTCGTCAAGGGCGAGGCTACAGACGTAACCGGGACGTCCCAGACGTTTTACCCGGACGGCACCATCTTTGAGTCCACCGAATTCGACTTCGAGACGCTTCGTGCACGGTTCCAACAGATGGCTTTCCTCAACAAGGGCCTGCGGATCACGCTGACCGACGAGCGTCCGGTATCCCGCGACGGCGGCGACGATCTTGATCTGGACGCCGTTGCAACAGAAGGTGAAGTCGCCGCGGAGCACCGCACCGTCGTGTACCAGTACCCGGACGGCCTGCTGGACTACGTCAAGCACCTGAACTCGAGCAAGAAGGTTGAAATCGTCCACGAGGACGTCATCGCTTTCGAAACCGAAGACACTGAACGGCACATCGCCGTCGAGGTTGCCATGCAGTGGACCACCGCTTACTCGGAAAGTGTCCACACCTACGCAAACACAATCAACACCCATGAGGGTGGAACGCACGAAGAAGGCTTCCGCGCCGCGATGACCTCGCTCATTAACCGCTATGCGCGGGAGAAGAGCATCATCAAGGAAAAGGAAGACAACCTTACCGGCGATGACATCCGTGAAGGATTGACGGCCGTTATCTCGGTGAAGCTCTCCGAGCCGCAGTTCGAAGGCCAGACCAAGACCAAGCTGGGCAACTCCGAGGTCAAGGGCTTCGTCCAGCGCGTTGTCACGGACCAGCTGGGTGACTGGCTGGAACGCAACCCCGGTCCGGCCCGCGACGTCATCCGCAAGGCCATATCGGCTGCCCAGGCACGCATGGCGGCCCGGAAGGCCCGCGATAACGCCCGCCGTAAGAGCCCGCTGGAATCGTTCGGCATGCCTGGCAAGCTGTCTGACTGCTCCTCAAAAGATCCTTCGCGCTGCGAGGTCTACCTTGTGGAGGGTGACTCGGCCGGCGGTTCGGCCAAGCGTGGCCGCAACCCGGAGACCCAGGCCATCCTGCCCCTTCGTGGCAAGATCCTGAACGTGGAGCGCGCCCGCCTGGACAAGGCCCTGGGTAACGCCGAAGTCCAGTCCATGATCACAGCCTTCGGAACGGGCATTGGCGAGGACTTCGACATCGCCAAGCTCCGCTATCACAAGATCGTCCTGATGGCCGATGCCGACGTTGATGGCCAGCACATCACCACCCTGCTGATGACGCTGCTGTTCCGCTACATGCGGCCGCTCATTGAGAACGGTTATGTGTACCTGGCACAGCCGCCGCTGTACAGGATCAAGTGGTCCAACGCAGCCCACGACTACGTCTATAGCGACCGCGAACGCGATGAAACCATCCGCAAGGGTGCTGCAATGAACAAGCGCCTGCCCAAGGACAACGGCATCCAGCGCTACAAGGGCCTGGGCGAAATGGACTACACCGAGCTGTGGGACACCACCATGGACCCGGATCGTCGCACGCTGTTGCAGGTCACCATGGATGACGCACTGGCCGCCGATCAGACCTTCTCCGTCCTGATGGGCGAGGACGTCGAATCACGCCGTAACTTCATTCAGCAGAACGCCAAGGACGTCAGGTTCCTCGATATCTAGGGGCCCACAGGGGCATCTGAATATTCCAGAACTGACATATACCTGAAACGGAAACCTTAGATTATGAGTGACGAAACTCCCGAAGTCCCGGCGGAATCAAGCGCCGACGACGTCATCCTTGAGGGCGATGTGCTGACCGACCGCGTGGAGCAGGTGGACCTGCAGACGGAAATGCAGCGGTCCTACTTGGACTACGCCATGGCCGTTATCGTCGGCCGCGCCCTCCCGGACGTTCGTGACGGCCTCAAGCCGGTGCACCGCCGCGTTTTGTACGCAATGTTCGACGGCGGCTACCGCCCCGACCGCTCCTTCAACAAGTGCGCCCGCGTTGTGGGCGATGTTATGGGTACGTACCACCCTCACGGCGACATGGCGATTTACGATGCCCTGGTCCGCCTGATCCAGGACTGGACCATGCGCTATCCGCTGGCGCTCGGCCAGGGCAACTTCGGCTCGCCCGGAAACGACGGCGCTGCCGCACCGCGTTACACCGAAACCAAGATGGCCCAGCTGGCCATGGAAATGGTCCGCGACATCGACGAGGAAACCGTCGATTTCCAGGACAACTACGACGGCAAGAACCAGGAACCCACCATCTTGCCGGCGCGTTTCCCCAACCTGCTGGTCAATGGTTCCTCGGGCATCGCCGTCGGTATGGCCACCAACATTCCGCCGCACAACCTTCGCGAAGTTGCCGAAGGCGTGCAGTGGGCGCTTGATAACCCCACCGCCACGCGCGAAGAGCTCCTTGAAGCGCTCCTGCTGCGCATCAAGGGACCAGACTTCCCCACAGGTGCCACCATCCTCGGCCACAAGGGCATCGAGGACGCATACCGCACCGGCCGTGGCTCCATCACCATGCGCGCCGTGGTCAACGTGGAGGAACTCCAGGGCCGCACCTGCCTGGTAGTAACCGAGCTTCCCTACCAGGCCAACCCTGACAACCTGGCCATCAAGATCGCCGAACTGGTCAAGGACGGCAAGATCCAAGGCATCGCGGACCTCCGCGATGAAACCTCCGGCCGTACCGGCCAGCGCCTGGTGATCGTGCTCAAGCGTGATGCCGTGGCCAAGGTGGTCCTGAACAACCTGTACAAGCACACTCAGCTGCAGGACAACTTCTCCGCCAACATGTTGGCGATTGTCGACGGCGTTCCGCGCACCTTGAGCCTGGACGCCTTCATCCGGCACTGGGTTGCGCACCAGATGGACGTCATTGCACGTCGGACCCGTTACCGCCTGCGTAAGGCCGAGGAAGAAGCGCACATTCTGCGCGCGCTCCTCAAGGCATTGGACATGCTGGACGAGGTCATTGCCCTCATCCGTGCGTCCAACACCACGGAAGCGGCTCGTGAGGGCCTTATGGAGCTCCTGGAAATCGACGAACTCCAGGCCCGCGCGATCTTGGACATGCAGCTGCGCCGTTTGGCTGCCCTGGAACGCCAGAAGATCCAGGACCGTCATTCCGAGCTCGAAGCCATGATCGAGGAATACAACGCGATCCTGGCTTCCGAGGAACGCCAGCGCCAGATCATCAGCGAAGAACTCGCGGAGATCGTCGCCAAGCACGGCGACGACCGCCGGACGCACATCCTGATGGGCTTCGACGGCGACATGTCCATGGAAGACCTGATCCCTGAAGAGGAAATGGTTGTCACCATCACTCGTGGCGGCTACGTGAAGCGGACCCGCAGCGACAATTACCGTTCGCAGCAGCGTGGCGGCAAGGGCATCAAGGGTGCGCAACTGCGTGGCGACGACGTCGTGGAGCACTTCTTCGTGACCACAACACACCACTGGTTGCTGTTCTTCACCAACCTTGGACGTGTGTACCGGGCAAAGGCCTACGAACTGGCCGAGGCCGGCCGTGACGCCAAGGGCCAGCACGTTGCCAACCTGCTGGCGTTCCAGCCGGACGAGCACATTGCCCAGGTCCTTGACCTGCGGGACTACCAGCAGGCTCCGTACCTGGTGCTGGCCACCAAGAACGGTCTGGTCAAGAAGACACGGTTGGAAGACTATGACACCAACCGCACGGCTGGTGTCATTGCCATCAACCTGCGCGATGAGGACGAGCTCGTATCGGCCCAGCTGGTCAGCGAAACCGATGACCTCCTCCTGGTATCACGCAAGGGCCAGTCCATCCGCTTTACGGCAACTGATGATGCACTGCGCCCCATGGGCCGGGCCACATCCGGTGTGACCGGTATGAAGTTCCGTGAAGACGACGAACTTCTTGCCGCAGACGTGGTCCAGGACGGCTCCTTCGTCTTCATCGTGACCGAGGGCGGCTACGCCAAGCGGACCGCCGTGGATGAATATCGGTTGCAGGGCCGTGGCGGCCTGGGCATCAAGGTAGCCAAGCTTGCTGAAGACCGCGGCGACCTTGTCGGCGCCTTGATCGTGCAGGAAGAGGACGAAGTCCTTGTGGTCATGGAGGGCGGCAAGGTAGTCCGCTCGGCAGTGACCGGCGTTCCCGCCAAGGGCAGGGACACCATGGGCGTCATCTTCGCCAAGCCGGACAAGAATGACCGCATTATCGAGGTTGCGCGCAACAGCGAACGCGGTTTGGAAGTCGAAGAGTCAGAGGACGGACTCGACGATGACGTAACGTTGGCTGCAAACGACGGCGCCTCCGAGGCGACCGTGACGGCCGAAACGGAAAACGACGTAGACCCGGAAATCGAAACGGGCGCGGAGCTGAACGAAGACAATACCGGAGGTAACGAGTGAGTAATTCCGACTCATATCCCAAGCCGAGCACAGGTGTCCCCGGCGGACTCCGGCAGCCCTCGGGCAGCGCACAGGCAGGAACGCCTGCAAGGCCCCAGCAACGTCCCGGAGCCGGTTCAGCCGGTTCCGGAGCAGCAGGAGCACGTCCCGCGGGCGGCACCAATTCGGGCCAGCGGCCTGCCAGTACCCCTGGTGCTTCCGGGCAGCGCCCCGCTACGGCAGCCCAACGTCCCGCCGGTGCTCCCGGCCAGCGCCCTGCGCAGCCCGGCCAGCGTCCGGCAGGCACCTCTGCCCAGCGCCCCGCACAGGGCGCCCCGGGCCTGGTGAAGCCGGCTCCCAAGGCCAAGGTCCGCCGTGCGCGCCTCCTTGTCAGCAAGGTGGATCCTTGGTCCGTGCTGAAGATGGCCTTCCTGCTGTCTGTTGCTTTGGGCATCGTCACTGTGGTGGCTGCCATCGTGCTGTGGACCGTGTTGGATATCACAGGCATCTTCAACCAGGTGGATAGCCTTCTCGGTACCCTGGCGGGATCAGAAGGCAGCGGATTCGAACTGAAGAAGATTGCTTCGCTTGGCCAGGTAGCGTCCTTTGCCACCATCATTGCCGTAGTGAACGTGGTCCTTTTGACTGCCTTGTCCATGCTTTCGGCAGTGCTGTATAACATTTCAGCAACGTTGGTTGGTGGCGTTGGCGTCACCCTGACTGACGACTAGAAAAAACCCCCGGAAATTCGCCGAAATGGGCGCAAATCCTCCGGGAAAATGCCTCGATTTGAGATCGGGTCGGGATGTGCTGTACAGTCATATCTCGGCCCGATGAGGCATCGGGGCGTATAGCTCAGGCGGTTAGAGCGCTTCGCTGATAACGAAGAGGTCCCAGGTTCAAGTCCTGGTACGCCCACGGAACCGAAAGAGGTTCAGGTAAAACTGAACCGGAATGAGGTGCTTGTGAAGAAGTTGCTGGTATTAGTAGCAGCTGCAGTCGCAGGCGTCCTGGTCTATAAAAAGACGCAGGAATCCGAAGCCCGGAAGGATGTCTGGAGCAAGTCAACCGACACGGTGGACTAGCCGAGGAGCCCGGTTTGAACTGGTAATTTACCAGTCGGGACATGGGGTATGATTGACGGGTTGCTTCTTATGGGGGCATGGCGCAATTGGTAGCGCACCTGCTTTGCAAGCAGGGGGTTCGGGGTTCGAGTCCCCGTGCCTCCACCATAAGAAAAGTCCCGGTCAGAAATGACCGGGACTTTTGCTTTTAAGACTCATTCCCCAACTGGCTGCCCGTCAGTGGGGGAATGCTTCGCCACACTAAGGTGGATCCGTGAACCTTCTCATTGCCGCGCTCGGGGTCCTGGGTGTTGCCTCCTCCGGTCCGCTCATTGCGGGCACTCTCGGAGCCACCTCGGTAACGGCCTTGGCAATAGCCTTCTGGCGCAACGCCATCGGTGCTGTGGTGATGGCGGCCCCTGTAGCCATCCGGGAGCCGAAAACATTCGGGAGGATCACGCGCCGTGAGTTTGGCTGGTCCGCTGTGGCCGCCGTGGCACTCGCCTTCCATTTCGCCTGCTTCATCACCGCGCTTCAGCTAACGTCCGTTGCTGCCGCTACTGCTTTGGTATGCCTACAGTCGGGGTGGATTGCGGTGTTCCAGTTGTTCCGGGGCACCCGGCACCGGTGGCCCGTGCTGCTGGGCCTGGGTATTGCGTTCGGGGGCGTAGTGGCCATCACCGGGTTCGACATGGGTTCATCCCCGGAAGCACTGCTTGGTGACCTCCTGGCGCTTGCTGGTGGCGCACTGGCCGGGCTGTACACGCTGGCGGGTGGCAAGGCCCGCCAGACGATGGGGACGGGAACCTACACCACGCTCTGCTACGGCATGTGCGCGGCGATTGTGGCCATGCTGGCTCTGTTCAGCGCCCAGCCACTGACAGGGTTCGACGCCGGTGGGTGGCTTGGCATTATTGCCATCACCGTGTGCGCGCAGTTGGTGGGGCACACGGCGTTCAACCACCTGCTGGCCACGATGAGTCCTTTGCTGGTGTCAATGATTATCCTGCTGGAGATTCCTGGTGCTGCAATCCTGGCAGCGATCTTCCTGAGCGAAACCTTGCCTGCGGGCACGTACGCGGGGCTTGCGCTGATCCTTGTGGGGCTGGCAGTCGTCGTGATCGGTCAGCGGCGGGGGCGGGCGGAAGCGGACCGACGCGAAGCCGAACTGGGCACCGACTAGGGTGCCGCCGTCGGGCGTTTACACACCGCCGCGGCGGACGCCCTGCGCAGAGTTGGCCGTGTGGATGGCGCGCAGCAACTTGGCCGGGAAGTACACGGAGAAGAACACCACCATGGGTGCCTTCAGGGCCATTTTCTTGACGTTGTGGGCCTTATACGTCCGATCGAAACGCTGGACGTAGTAGCGGTAGTCCCGCGGGGAGTCCTCGAGCCTCCGGGCGGACATTCCAGACACCATCTGGGGAAGGTACTGCACTTTGAGGTCGTGCTCGAACAAGTGCAGCGAAAGATCGATGTCCTCGTGCATCTCGTCCTTGGGGTCCAGGCACGCTTCATCACGGATGGTCGCCCATGCGGTGCGACGAAGGGCCATGTTGGAGCCGAAGAGGAAGTGGTACTGGTGCTTGGCCAGGCGGAGCATGAGCTGGCGCATCTTATCGTCCGCTTTGAGTCCGAACCGGCGCATAGGCATGTCGTAATAGACCACGGGACCTGTGGCTGCGGCGACGGATGGGTCCATGAATGCCTTTTGGACCTGTTCCACCCAATCCGGTTCGAGGACGGAGTCAGCATCGATGCGGCCCACCACGTCGCCTTTGGCATTGTTCAGCCCGTGGTTACGTGTGGGGATCAGGCCCTGGGTGGTTTCCTGCCGCAGGAGGATGATTGGGCTCTCGGGGTATTCCTGCTGCATCTGGCGCACGATCCTTGCCGTGCGATCCGTGGACAGATTATCCACCACGATGATCTCTTGAGCAGGAACGGACTGGTAGATGGCCGCGATGAGGCACTGGCGAATGACGCTTTCCTCGTTATACGCCGGGATGACGATGGACACGCCCGGAGGTTCCGGAGCATCCTGGAGGGGTCCCGCGAGGGGTCTATCGGCTGACATCCCCTCAAATCTAACACCCGGGGCAGGGCGCCCGATGGAGGCTTTGGTTACAAGCCGGCAAACACTGAAGGGATCCCGGCAATGGCCGGGATCCCTTCAGTGTTTGACTTGCCGGCCCCTGCTTGAGGCTGTATGTCAGGGTTTAGATCTGTGAGCCTTTGGCGTCGGAATCCTTGCCTTCGGTGTCCTTGTGCATGCTGGCCGCGATGTTCTTGACGGCAGTCTTGGCGTCGGTTCCCACCTTTTCGGTGGAATCCTCGACGTTCTTGAACGCATCCTTTGTTGCCTGCTCGACCTCAGCTGCGGCTTCCTCCGGTGTGATGTCCGAGGCTTTCGGTTCTGCAACTGCTGCTGCTCCGGCTGATACAGCGGTATCGGCCGGAGTAGAAGTCGTTGCGGGGACAGGAGCGGGTGTAGGTGTGACCGGAGAAGGCGTCTTCCACGGGTCCTCAACCGGCTTGGAGGCCTTCCAAGCAGCCACGCCGGCAGCGGCGGCGGCGGCAATGACCGTGACGATCAACCATCCACGCTTCTTGGGCTTCGGTTCATTCACCAACGTGGTGGAAACGGCCTTGCTCGCTTGGTCGGCAACTGCCTTGATCTGCTTGCCGGTGGCCTGGGCCTGCTCCTGGACGCTGTGGACAACACCGGAATCAACCAGCTTCTGCGCCACGGCGTCTACCTGTGCGGGAGCGTTCTCGAGAACGTGATGAACAGCTACGGAAGCTTGGCCCAACTGCTCCGATAGCTTGGGCAAATACTCCACCACCACTTTGTCCCTTGCATGGCCAAGAGCAGGGGTGGCCTTGTTGAGCGTCTCCTGAATCCTGGGTGTCGCATCTTCAACTACGTCATGGATCTTCGGCGCGAGGTGCGCCAACCCGTCCTGGATCCGCGGCGTAACAACTGCAACGCCGTCGGCGAGGTTGTGCGCAGCGGACTTCAGCCCCTCTTGGATCTTGGGGGAAGCGGTGTCAATGCCGTGCTGGATACGCGGAACAGCCCAATTGACGGCTGCTTCCACACGCGGTGCAGCCCAGTCGCGGGCGTTATCCACACCGGCCGTGACTGATTGTTCGAGTTCGCGGGCAATACGGTCTGATTTCTTCACAACTACCTCCCGATACACATGCTCGTTTGTTGCTAGCCTACGTCGCTTGTGGAACACCGGCTATTCATCTGTTCGAGTTCGTCCCGGATTTCACCGAGCGCGGAACCGGCTTTACAGCCCGACGGGCGTTGACCCTGCATGGAAGAATGTTCCCATGACCATCGCAACCGCAAAAGCAACGATCCACACGAGCCTCGGCGACATCAAGGTTGACCTCTTCGGCAACCACGCCCCCAAGACGGTCGCCAACTTCGTTGGCCTGGCCACGGGCGAAAAGTCCTGGAACCACCCGGAAACCGGCGAAGACAAGACCGGTACGCCGCTTTACAACGGCACCATCTTCCACCGGATCATCAAGGACTTCATGATCCAGGCCGGCGATCCCCTGGGCCGCGGCGTGGGTGGCCCGGGCTACCAGTTCGACGACGAAATCCACCCGGAGCTGACCTTCAACGCTCCTTACAAGCTTGCCATGGCCAACGCCGGCATCCAGATGGGCAAGGGGACCAACGGGTCACAGTTCTTCATCACCACCGTGAACACCGACTGGCTGTTCGGCAAGCACAGCATCTTCGGCGAGGTAACGGATGAGGAATCCCGCAAGGTAGTGGATGCGATCGAGTCCGTCCGCACCGGCATGGGCGACCGCCCCGTTGAAGACGTCGTCATCAACAGCATCGACATCGAACAGCTCTAGTCACACTCTGAACCAGAGCCCATGAGTTACGGAATTCCGTCGGCCGAGCCGTCCGCTGATATTCCGGTGTGCCCCAGGCACCCGGACAGGCCCTCCTATGTGCGCTGCCAGCGCTGTGGACGCCCTGCGTGCCCCGAGTGCCAGCGGGCGGCCGCCGTCGGATTCCAATGCGTTGACTGCGTCAACGAGCAAAAGCGCACGACGCCGACATACCGCTCCCCGTATGGCGGAGCCATGGCCACGGGCCGGCCTTTGGTGACGTACGTGATCATTGGCCTGTGCGCACTGGTTTACATTCTTCAGTGGATCGTGCCCGGGGACGCGGTATTCGAGAACTTCGCGTTCGCCAACATCTTTGCTGTCAGTGAGCCATGGCGCATGGTCACAGCGGCTTTCCTGCATTCCCAGGGATTCCTGCTCCATATCGTCCTGAACATGTACACGCTGTGGATTTTCGGACAGGCCCTTGAGCCTTTGCTCGGGCGGATCCGGTTTCTTGCTGTGTACTTGATTTCCGCAATTGGCGGATCTGTGGGCTTCCTTGCCCTAACGCCCACCACCTTGCCCGCGGTAGGCGTGGTGGGCGCTTCCGGTGCCATCTTCGGCCTCTTCGGCGCCATGCTTGTTGTGCAGCGCCATCGTGGTGGAGAGACCAAGCAACTGTGGGTTTTGATCGCCATCAATGGTGCCATCGGCTTCTTCGTGCCCAGCATTGCCTGGCAGGCGCACCTTGGGGGTTTGATTACAGGCGGCCTGGCTGCCGCCGCCATCGCCTACGCACCGCGCGGCAAGAACCAGGCGCTGCTTCAGGCTGGTGGGCTGGTGCTCGTTGCGGGCCTGCTGGCCGTGGTTACCTGGTTCCGCGTCACAGCTGGCTAGCGGGCCCTTTCTCTTCGTTTTTGACCGGCTGCCGCAGGATGGTCTTGAGCTTTTCCGGATCGGTACGTCGCGGATCACCAAGGTAGATCTCATGGTGCCTGCCGGTCATCGTCAGCGACTGCTCAGGTATGAACTTGGTGTGCATCTCTTCAAGCACTGGTCCTTCATTGTCGTAAGGGCCTATGTGGAGGGTCTGAACGCTCAAACCTTCAGGGAGCGGCTCCAGACGAAGTGCCTCCAAAACCGGGGCGCCCCCCTTCTTGGCGACCGCCTCCCGAGCCATTGCCACATGCTCCTGGGTGACCCAGTCGGGGACCATATTCATCAGCGTCCAGTCCCAGCGTGACTTGTCCCTGGAACTGGTGAACGACTCCATGTCATCCGACCACCACAGTGCTTCGAGCGGCATTACCGTGTAGTCCCGGCCGAGCTCGTTCTTGCTGAAGAACTTCAATCTGTACGCCACGGGATACAGGGTAGTCAGCGCGTCCTTGTAGGACTGCGCGGTGTTGGGGTCCCCGTGACCGTCGATCATCAGGAACTGAAGGGTGGGGACCGTGACAACCGAGAATTGGCCGTGCTTGGCGTTGTAGGTGGGGATCTGCTTCTTGAAGTCGCTCTTCATGGCACCACCGTACTCCCAGGCTTATCCACAGACGTTTTCCACACTGTGCGTAACTTACATGCGTGTAGTTATCTTGTTTGGCCGTCAGGACGCTCGTCAGGGCGGTAGATATCCCCCGAAAGGCATGCATTTCTCCACACCTGTGGATAACTTTGTCCCCGCAGAGTGCAGATGTGTGGACAAAGGAGCCATATTCCGGCCGCCTGTGGACAAACCTGTTAATGACGCTATAGAGAGCTAAGTATCAACAGGCTTATCAACAGTGTTAATAACTTACACAGATGTAGTTCAACGTACAGAGGGTGCTGTAAAGCCCGCCAAAGCAGCGATCCCGACTGGAAAACCCACACCTTATCCCCATCTGTGGATAACTTGTGGGTAGGCGGTTGTTGTTAAGTGGGTAACTCTTTGCCAATCTGCGTGGCAGGAGTAGCGATGGACCCGTGAAAGTCGGCCGCCAAGCCCTCCGGAGTGATCCTCGGCAAATCAGGCAATTCCGGAATGTTGAACTTTGCGTGAAGCTTGGAGCACAATCCACAGCGCGATACACAGTGGGTAAAAGTGGATCCGGTCGGGTCCCGGGACCGGGATCGGCGTAGTGGCAACGATTCTCCCCACAAGTACGTGGATGTCCACAGAAGTTATCCACGCCTGTGGATAAAGTTACGCACTTCTGTGGACAAGAACTGTGGACTAATAGAAACGTTGACGCCGGGTATGAGGACCCTCCGGTCTACGCCCACACTCCTGAGGTGCCTCGCCGGTGACTGTCCAGGAGATGGGTGTCGATGATGCCCACGGCTTCCATGAGGGCGTACATGGTGGTGGGGCCCACGAAAGCGAAACCCTTCTTCCTGAGTGCCTTGGATAAAGCAATCGACTCCGGGGACGTGGTGGGGATATCGGCCATCGTGTTGGGTGCTGGCGTGGTTTCGGGCTGGAACGACCATACGAAGTCCACCAAGCCGCCTTCTTCGCGCAAGGCAACGGTGGCCTTGGCGTTGGTGATGGCGGCATTGATCTTTAACCTGTTGCGCACAATCCCGGCATCAAGCATGAGCCGCTCCACATCGGCCTCGTTGAAGGCGGCGACACTCTCCGGATGGAAGTCCAGGAAGGCCTTCCTGAAAGCATCCCGTTTCCGAAGAATGGTGGCCCAGGACAGGCCCGCCTGGAACGCTTCGAGACTGATGCGCTCGTACATGCCCTGTTCATCGCGGACTGGCATTCCCCACTCGTGATCGTAGTACGCCTGCATGAGGGGATCTGAGGCAGCCCACAGAGGACGCGCCAAGCCATCCTCACCGACGATGGTGCCGTTATCCGGGGTCATGCATGCTCCTCTGCAGCCGGGCAGCTTAGGCAGCCAGCCAGTAATTCAGCTTCAGGGGACATTCTGCCCTGTGCCTCAGACATTCGTGCGGTAGGACCCCGACATCACAACAATCCCGTAACTCGCATTGTGATGTTGATCCGTCCTCGTGCCAGGCCACAACCAACCGGCGCCGTACCCGGACGGACTTTGGGGATGCCGTGATAAGCGAACCGTGATGGTCCTCCGAAGACAAAGAGGTCTCCGGAGTGAAGTTCAACGTCCGTGTATGGCTTGGTCCGCGTCTGGGTATTTCCAAATCGGAAGACACACGTCTCTCCGATGCTGAGCGAAACCACGGGTGCGGTGGAACGCTCGTCCTTGTCCTGGTGCATTCCCATGGCAGCGCCGTCATCGTAAAAGTTCACCAGAGCGGCATCGGGTGTGTAGTCGTTGGCCAACGCGCTCAGGGACCCATCGCCTTCAATGCGCGAGGAGTAGGCAGCCTCCACCGCATTCCGGCCCAAGCGCACCATCCAGTCCGGGAAATCGAGCACCGGACGGCCATTGACGTCCGTAGCCTCCCTTGTGTACTTGTAAGGCTGCCAGTGCCAACCAAGGCATACAGTTCGTACCGACATCTGGCGTCCGCCCGGGAGGGTGGCGGCACGCAGTGGAACCGGTCCCTGCGTCCATTCGTCAAAGCGCGCCGCGATCCAGCGTTGCTGCTCAAGGGTGAGCCAGCCAGGCACGTGGACGGCACCGGGCGCGATGAGGCGGGGACCGGCGTCGTGCCCTTCCGGCTGTAGAAGTTCCAGCGGAAACAGGGCGTCGTCACTCACGCTGCTGCCTCAAGACGGAGCAGTGCGCGTTTGGCCTCGCTTCCGCCAAGGTAGCCGCCGAAACTGCCGTCAGACTTCACTACCCGGTGGCACGGCACGATGAGGGGCAAGGGATTGGTGGCGCAGGCGGTTCCGACGGCGCGGACCGCGTTTGGACTGCCGGCTGCCTGGGCCACTTGGGCATAGCTGGCTGTGTTGCCGTAAGGGATCCGGGGCAGGTGGCGCAGGACGTTGAGGCGGAAACCGCGGGATAAACGGAAGTCCAGGGTGAGATCAAACTCCCTCCTGGTTCCTTTGAAGTACTCGTCGAGTTCCCGGGCGGCGTCGTCCAAACGCGCTGGAGCCTGAAGGATCCGCGGACTCACCGTATTTGCCAGGAGCTGCAGGACGGAGTCGTGGTCTTCCAGCTCGAAGGCGACGCGGACAATTCCACGATCCGTGGCAGCCAAAAGGAGCTTCCCTAATGGGGAGTCCACAATCCTGTACGCGATGTCCAAGGTATGGGTGAGTTGCGCGTCGCGTGCCAACCGTGCGTGGAGACTGGCAATGGCTGGTTCGAGTCCTGCATCCAAGGGGTTCAGGAGGGAAACGACCTCGGCGTGATCCGGGCTGAGTTCAAGGGTCATCAGAAATCACCTTTCGAGGATGTGTGAGCCAGCGACGTGTGTGCTGCAAGAGCCGAGCGGAGTGATTTCACGCCGTCCGCACCTGCGCGGCGGGCAGCCTCGGCGGTGCCCCCCAACAGGGCAGCAACATCGTTATATGGAAGGCCCGCTAGATAGTGGTAGGCAACGGCCTGGCGCTGTTTTGGCGGAAGGCTGGTTACGGCGTCCAGCAGTTCCTCATGGCCGTCACCGGGAATGCCGAGGCTGGAATGTTGTTCGGGTGGATGGTCCACCGGCAGGGCGCGGCGGGTACCGGCACGCACATGGTCGATGCATTTGCGGTGGGCGATGGTGACCAGCCAGGCTTCAACATTCGCCCCAGCCGGGAGGGCCGGGTACGCCTGCAGGGCGGCCAGGAATGTATCTGACCATGCGTCATCGGCATCGTGCACCCCGAGGATTGCACGGCACACCCGAAGCACTGTGGCACCCTGTTCCCGGACCACTGCTTCGAACGGCTTCTTGTTGACCACTTGCCCTGACTTCATTAGAAAAGCTTGCCCTCCCGCACTTCTGCCGGCTCTTCCAATTCCAGGAGGAAGCGCTTGTTTCGAAGGCCACCTGCGTATCCGGTGAGTTGTCCGTTGCGTCCTACCACTCGATGGCAGGGAATGATGATGCTGATGGGGTTGCGTCCAACCGCGGACCCAACGGCCTGGGCAAGATGGGGATCCCCCAACTCCGTTGCTAATTCCCCGTAGCTGACGGTTTCACCGAAAGGAATATCTTGAAGCCGTTCCCAGACCTTCTCCTGGAAGGGGTTTCCCAGGGCTTCAAAGGGGACATCAAAAACCGTCCGGTGACCATCCAAATACTCGGCGAGTTCGGTCCGGGTCCGCGCGAAAACAGGATCCTCGATTCCAATCGGGTCTCCGAAGTAGTCGGGCGGAGGCATATGCCAGTGGCCCTCGTAGAAGATGCCCGTCAAAAATTCCCCGCGGGCAGTCAGCGTCAACTGCCCCAACGGGGAATCCAAGGTGGTGTGCCGGCTGCTCATATCTTGTAGACGTCCACGGGCACGGAAATGTGAGGTGCGGAATTCCTAGGAGCGCCAGCGAGTGGTCATCAGGAAGCCGACGATCGCGATCCCGAAGCCTGCCACGATGTTCCACGAGGCCCACTCGCGGATGGGGAGTTGGCCCTCAGTGATGTAGAAAGTGATGATCCAGATCAGGCCGAGGATCATCAGGCCGAACATGACAGCCTTGTACCAAACCGGGTTGGGCTTGTACTGCTGTGCTGCGGAAGTCTGCTGGGCCTGACGGGCAGGCCGCTTGCGGGGCTTGGACTCGGGCACGGATCCTCCTGGCTGTTCGGTTAATACCCGTTCCCGCCAGCCTTGATATCCTGCAGGAAGGAAATTTCCAGCGGTTAACGGCCCACGGCGTTCCGGGTTGGTTCTAGCTGTCAAGTCTAGCCGCAACCTGGGTCCGCCCGTGCCGCCCGCGCCCTATGCAAGGAGACCCTGTGGCGCATCAGCAGCAGACGGCGGCTTCAGCCGTGCCGTCCGCCCGCCAAGGGCAGGAACTGCGCCCCCGAAAGCGTCTTCGGGCCTCGGACGTCATCCGAAAAATCAGTCAGATCCTTGGCGAACTGCTCATCACTGCAGGCATTGTCCTTCTGCTCTTTGTGGGCTGGGAGCTGTGGTGGACCAACGTGCAAGCGGATGCAAAGCAGACCGAAGCGATCAAGAGTTTCGCACAGGAATTTTCCGGCCCCCTAACTCCGGCAGCACCTGCCGAACCCGTGGACTATGGACCGCCAGTGGTAACGCCGGCACCGGCTTACGCCGGAATGATCGGGATCATGTACATCCCCCGCTTCGGTCCGGAATACACGCGACCCATCATTGAAGGTACCGGTTCAGACGTTCTGGACACACTGGGACTGGGGCACTATGGAACCACCGCCATGCCTGGCGCACCCGGAAACTTCGCTGTGGCCGGCCACCGTCAAACTCACGGTGCTGTATTGGACAACATCCACACGCTGGTTCCCGGGGACAAGGTGTACATCCAGACGGCAGACGGCTACTACACCTACGTCTTCCGCAATAACCAGATCGTCCTCCCGAACCGTACAGACGTCCTGATGCCTGTCCCCACTCAACCGGGAGTCAAGCCGACGGAGAGTATCCTCACCATGACCAGTTGCAACCCCCGATTCGGGTCACAGGAGCGAATCATCGCCTACTCTTTGCTGGATAGTTGGCAACCCGCCTCAGCCGGACCGCCGTCGGAAATTGCCGCCCAAGTAGCCCGGGCACACGGAAAGGGGTAACCGATGTACGCGTGGATCTTCCGTAATTTGCCGGGCCGCTTGTGGGTACGAATCCTGACATCCTTGGTACTTGTGGGCCTGGCCCTGGTGCTGATGGTCCAGTTCCTCTTCCCGTGGTTCTCCCAATTCACCACTTTGACCGACTCAACGATTGGTTTAGTGCAGCAGCCATGAGCACAACAAAAATTCTTGTAGTGGATAACTACGACAGCTTCGTCTACACGCTGGTGGGATACCTCCAGGAACTAGGCGCGGAAACAACGGTTGTCCGCAATGACGACGTGACACTCGCCGAAGCCACTGAGCTCGCGGCTAGCCGCGACGGCGTCCTTGTCTCCCCCGGCCCTGGCACCCCTGCCGAAGCAGGCGTCTGCATCGAGCTCATCAAGTGGTGTGGCGAGGCCGCCAAGCCCATGTTCGGTGTCTGCCTGGGACACCAGGCCCTCGCCGAGGCCTATGGCGGTGTGGTGACTCACGCGCCGGAACTTATGCACGGTAAGACTTCGCCTGTCCGTCACGAAGGGAAAAGCGTTTTTGCCGGCCTCCCCTCGCCCGTGACAGCCACGCGCTACCACTCACTCGCAGCAGTACGGGACTCCATACCGGACGTTCTGGAAATCACCGCCGAGACCACCAACGGAGTGGTGATGGGCCTGCAGCACAAGACCGCGCCTCTGTGCGGCGTCCAGTTCCACCCGGAGTCGGTGCTCACCGAAGGCGGGTATCAGATGCTTGGCAACTGGTTGGAGTCCCTCGGCATGACCGGGGCAGCCGAACGTGCATCGAAACTGAGCCCGCTGATCAAGCAATAAACAACGCAAGGACCGTCTGTCGCGGGCGCCGGTAGCGGTCAGGCCAAGTACGTCATTTCTTGGTTGGCGTGGGCTTTGGCGTAGGTTTCTCGGTTTCCGTTGGCGTCGGTGTGGGGACCGGCACCGGGGCCTTCGCCACCGTGACAGTCACCACCTTGCCCTGATCCACCTCCGTGTTGAAAGCCTCGCTCTGAGCCGTGACCTTCCCCGGCTCTACTTGCGAGTTTTCCTGTTCCACTATCGCAATGTTCAGGCCGTTGGCCTTGAGCGCTGCTTCAGCTTCAGCCTGTGGCAACGCAATCAGCTGGGGCATGAGGACCTTGCCGGAGGAAACCTGCAGCTCTACTTTGGCATCTACGGCGATCGCGCCTCCGGGTGCGGGTGCCGTGCTGATCACCACGCCCAAGGGGACGGTGGGATTGTGGGTCCGGGTTGTCACGATGTCGCCGGTGATGCCAAGCCTGCGCAAAGCGTCGCGCGCGTCCAGTTCAGTGCGCCCCACGATGTCCGCCGGAATGGTCACTGAGCTGGGTCCGCTGGAAATCTTCAGGACAACTTCAGCATCCTGTTCCAACATGGCACCAGCAGTGGGCGACGTGCCGATGGTCATGTCCTTGGCCACGGTGTCGCTGGGCTCACGCACAGACTTGGGCTTCAGTTTGGCCGAGTACAGTTCCTGGATCGCTTGGGTTTCAGACATGTTGGTCACAACCGGTACGGCGATTTTCTCCGGGGGCGGTGGTTGCATGTTCATGAGGCTGTAGAGCCAGAAACCACCGCCGGCCAGCACCAGGAGCGTGAAGATCACCAACGTGGCAACCCAGGCACGACGGCGGGACCTCTGGCGGGTCGGCAGCTCACGTTCCGGCGGGAGGCCCAAGGGAAGAGGCTCTTCCTGGGGCTGATCAACAGGTTCATTCTTGAACTGATCGGCATTGAGGAAGCCTACGGCCGTGGTGCTCAAGAGCTCTGTTGCCGGGTCCTCGGGTTCCACGAGATCGTTGGGGTCGGTGGGGGCCTCACTGGCCGCCACTGCGGGCACAGGAATGCCGTTACTGGCCGCGCGCAGCGCGCGGCGGAAGGCTGCTGCATCCTGGAATCGATCTGTCCGGCTCTTCTGCAGTGCCTTTGCCAGGACTGAATCCAAGGCTTCGGAGACTTCCGGGTTGTGGGCGCTGGGCAGGTCCGGGGTCTCACGGACGTGCTGATATGCCACTGACACAGGGCTGTCGCCGATGAACGGAGGACGGCTGGTCAGCAACTCGAAGAGGAGGCATCCGGCCGAGTAGAGGTCACTGCGCGCATCCACCGTTTCACCACGGGCTTGCTCCGGCGAAAGGTACTGCGCCGTGCCCACCACGGCCTGTGTTTGGGTCATGGTGGCGGCAGAATCCGCCATGGCACGCGCGATGCCGAAGTCCATGACCTTCACGTCCCCGGTGTCGGCGCAGACCATCACATTGGCAGGCTTGATATCGCGGTGGACGATGCCTGCGCGGTGGCTGTATTCGAGGGCGCCAAGGACACCCAGTGTGAAGCCGATGGAGTCCTCGACGCCAAGCTCGTTCGCCTTGATCATGTCGCGCAGGGTGCGTCCGTCGACGTACTCCATGACGATGTAAGGGACACGCACGTCTTCGCCCGGACCTCCCGGAACGGAGTATTCGCCGGTATCGAAGATCGCCACGATAGCTGGGTGGTTCAACGCCGCGACAGCCTGGGCCTCGCGCTTAAAACGGGCTTGGAACTGGGGATCGCGCGCGAGGTCCGCACGCAGCACCTTGACGGCGATGGTCCGTCCCAGCAGGGTGTCCGTTCCCCGGTAGACGTCCGCCATGCCGCCACGACCGATTAGCTCGCCAAGTTCATAGCGGGAATTGAGGATGCGCTGAGAGGACACAGGTGTGCTCTCCTCTCGGTGCGCAGGACCTGGGCGTGGCGTTGACATGGCTGCTTACTTAATTGCTCGGGCTGCCGGAGCCGCTGGGGGTAGCAGTGGACGATCCGGGATCAACCGGAACCAGTGCCTTGGACAGGTAGTAAGTGACTGTGGACCCTGCGGGCACCTGGGTTCCGGCCGCCGGTGAGGATCGGACGAACGTTTCTGGCTGCTGGCCGATGGCGCCGTTGACGGGTTCTCCCGCAACCCACAGAAGACCGGCTCCTTCGATGGCCTGCCGAATCCGCGTTTCGTCGACTCCTACTGCGATGGCGGGTACAGCGACCAATTCGGGGCCCTTGGAGTAGGTCACGGTGATGGTTTGTCCCGGATCAACAGGACCGGTGGGGTTGAGGGTCGTCACGATTCCCGCGGCAGCGGTGTCGTCAAAGACCTCCTGGCCGTTGACTGCGAAACCCAAGGCGCGAAGTTGCGCGCTGACCGTCTCGAATGGTTGACCCACGTACTGCTCAGGGATGATGTTGATCTTCTGGGGAACCGACTGCGTAGGCTGCGGCGCCTCAGAGGTCTGCGTGGGCCTGGGCGTAGGTGTAGCCGACGTTGACGTCGGGCTGGCGCTCCGGCTGGGGCTGGTGGTGGTTGACTCAGTGGGTGCGGGGCTCGGCGAGAAGAATCCCGACTGCGAGATCAGGAAGCCAACCAAGGCAAACAGGACCAGCAGGATCAGGGCAACAAGGGGCCAGGTCCACGGGCTGCGCTTCTTACGCTCCGGCTCAGCATCGTCGAAGTTCTCGTCGTCGGTGTAGACCACTTCTTCGTCGTCGGTGAGCTGTCGCTCGGCCTCCAGCGCGTTCGCGCGCGCCAGGGGGTTATCAGAAGACGCGGCAGCGGCTCCAATAGCAGCCCCTGCGGCTCCTGCGCCAAGGACCGGCAGTGCGGAAGTCGCCGTCGTCGATTGTTCCTTGCCGTAAGGCGAGGTAACGACGCCGGTCGGAGCCGTTGCGGTGTCGACCGGTGCCGTGATGGGGCCTGTTGTGGATTCGAACAGCAACATTCCGGGTACGGCGGCGTGCGCCGTGGCGATGTCACCGTTGCGGATCGCTTCGGCGGCTTCGGCCAGCTTGATGGCGTTGGCCGGACGGTTCTTGGGGTCCTTGGCCAGCATGGACATCAGCAGCGCCCTCACTGGGGTGGGCAGCGTCTCCGGAAGGGGCGGCGGCGCGTCATTCACTTGGGCGAGGGCAATGGCAATCTGCGATTCACCGGAGAACGGACGGTGCCCGGTGAGGCACTCGTAGCCGATGACGCCGAGCGAATAAATGTCCGAAGAACCCGTTGCGGTCTGGCCGGTTGCTTGCTCCGGAGCCAAGTACTGGGCGGTGCCCATGACCTGGCCGGTCTGCGTGAGCGGCACCTGGTCCGCTAAACGGGCGATACCGAAGTCGGTGACCTTTACGCGGTTGTCCGGCGTTATCAGCAGGTTGCCCGGCTTGATATCGCGGTGGACCAAGCCCTGCGCGTGCGCAACGGCGAGGGCACGCGCGGTCTGCGAGATGATGGAGAGCGTCATGTCCGGGGACAGCACCTGCTCGCGCTCGAGGATGCCGCTCAGCGGGTGTCCGGGCACGAGCTCCATGACCAGATAGGCCGAACCGGCTTCCTCGCCGTAATCGAAGACGTTGGCGATGCCCACGTGGTTAAGAAGGGCGGTGTGACGCGCCTCGGCACGGAAGCGCTGGAGGAAGCCGGGGTCACCCGTGTATTCCTCCTTGAGCACCTTGATGGCAACGATCCGGCCGAGGATCTGGTCCTTGGCCTTCCAGACCTCGCCCATGCCGCCAATCGCAATGCGACTGGTCAGCTGGAACCTGCCGCCGAGTGTGATTCCCGAAGTAGGCCTCACTTATTCAACACCGCCTCAAAAATCTTCTTTGCGTTCGGACTGGTTAGCTGGGCCCCGGTTTGCACGTCAACACTCTCCATGACAATGGTGACGGCTACTTGCGGGTCGTTTGCCGGGGCGAACCCGGTAAACCATGAGTTGTTCAAACCTGAATCACCGAGCTCCGCCGTGCCGGTCTTGCCGGCCACCTTGACCCCGGGAACAGCTGCTCCGTTGGCAATGCCGTTGTCCACCGCGCTGGTCATCCATTCGGTGATCTGGCCCGCGATGGGCTGAGTGGTGCTGGTGCGGAGGGCTTCGGGCTTGAGCTCGCTGATGACGCGCAGATCAGGGGCGCGCACTGTCTTGACCAGATTTGGCTTCATCTGCACGCCGCCGTTCGCAATCGCCGCAGTCATCATGTTGATCTGCAACGGGGTGGCCTTGACATCACGCTGGCCTACTGACGACTGAGCGAGCTGGGCCTGGTCGAGGTCCTCCGGGAAGACACTGGTGGCGTGCTGGAGCTTGAGCTGATCGCCGAAATCCTGACCGAAGCCGAACTTTTGCGCCTGTTCCCGGATGGCATCCTGACCGAGATCAAGTGCAATGCTCGCAAACGGAGTGTTGCACGACTGCTCCAAAGCGAAAGCGAACGACGCTGTCTCGCGGACGTTGCAGTTACCGCCAGCGTAGTTGGGAAGGCTGGCACTGGATCCGGGCAACGGCAGGCTGCTGGGGTTCGGCAGCTCGCTGTCCTTGTTGTACTTGCCCGAGTTCAGTGCAGCCGCAGTATCAATGAGTTTGAAGACTGATCCGGGCGAGAGCAGGTTACCCGTGGGGCCACTGACGCTTTGGTTGAGGTTGATGCCTGGAATCTCCAGCAACTGTGCGTAATTTGCGTCTGCTGATGTTTTGTCATGGGTGGCAATCAGGTTCGGATCGTAAGTCGGCTTGGAAACCATCGCGAGGACCGCACCGGTCTTGGGGTTGGTGACCACAATGGAGCCGCGCTGCCCGTCAGGAATGAGATCCATGGCCAACTGCTGGATGGCTGGGTCCAAGGTCAGTTCCACCGATGCTCCCTTCGGTTCTTTGCCGAGGAACATCTGGCTCATGCGATCCAGGAACAGCTGGTCCGAGTTTCCGGCCAGGGTTTCACCCATCGACTGTTCCAGACCGCTGGAACCAAAGAATTTGGAGAAGTATCCGGTGACGCCGGCATAAAGTTCCGGCTGGTTGTACTTTCGCTGGAACGCGCAGGACTCTGTTCCCGGAACAGACTCAACCACCGGCTTGCCAGCCACGATGATCGAGCCGCGCTCGTTGCAGAAGGAGGCCAAAATGGCGCGCTGGTTCCAAGGGTTGTCGTTGAGGTCGTCAGCACCAATGACCTGGACATAGCTGATGGCGCCGAAGATCAACGCGAACATGGCGACGGCGGCCATCCAGGAGCTGCGAATAGCCTGGTTCACTGTTGCTTCACCGCCTCAGTTGGTGCGCTGGGTGTCTGTCCTGTTGCCGGTTTACGTGTGCTGGAATTGCTGCTGCTGGTCGGGGGTTTGTTGACCATGGGAGTGGTGTCCACCGGGCCGCGGGCCGTATTGGAGATCATGAGCAGCAGGCCAACGATTATCCAGTTAGCCAAAAGCGACGAACCCCCGGCCGCAAGGAAAGGAGTCGTGAGGCCGGTCAAGGGGATTAGCCGGGTAACTCCACCGATGACCACGAAGCACTGCAGTGCAATCGCAAAGGACAAACCACATGCAAGGAGCTTCCCGAACGCATCGCGAGTGCCCAGAGCTGCGCGGAAGCCGCGGGTGAAGAGCAAAAGGTAAAGCATCACCACGGCGAAGAGGCCAATCAGTCCCAGCTCTTCGCCGATAAGTGCCACGATCATGTCGCTGTTGGCGAAAGGCACCAAATCCGGCCTGCCTTGGCCAAGGCCAGTTCCAACCAGCCCGCCATCGGCCATCCCGAACAAGCCCTCGACGATTTGCCCGCTACCCCCGGGAGACCTGCCGAAGACCTCCGGGGTGAAGGCATTGATCCAACTGTCGATCCTGAATGCCACATGCGAGAAGATCTGGGCGGCAATGAAGCCGCCGCCCAGGATCAGGAGCAGACCGATAACCACCCACGAGATCCGGCTGGTGGCCACGTAGATCATTACAATGAACAGGCCGAAGAAGAGGATGGAAGATCCGAGGTCACGCTGGAAGACGAGCACACCAATACTCACCAGCCAGGCAGTGATCATGGGTCCCAGGTCCTTGAACCGTGGGAACTGCATGGGGCCGATCTTTCGCCCGGCCAGAAGAATGAGGTCCCGGTTGGAGGAAAGATACCCGGCAAAGAATATGGCCAGGGTGATCTTGGCGATTTCACCGGGCTGGAACGTCATAGGACCCACACGGATCCAAACACGCGCACCCAGGATCTCACCGGCGGAAATGCCCGGAATCAAAGGCAGGACCAGCAGGAAAGCACTGGCCGCCAAGGAAATATACGTGAAGCGGCGAAGGATGCGGTGGTCCTTCAGGAACCAAATCACGGCAATGGAGACTGCCATGGCGATGAGTGTCCACCGCAGTTGGTTGTTGCCTGTGTCGTCTCCGGGGCCGTCCATACGGTGAATCAGGGCAAGGCCGAGCCCGTTGAGCGCTACGACGATAGGAAGTATTACTGGGTCGGCATATTTTGCCCGGAGCCTGAGGACAACGTGGAATGCGAAAGCTGCCACCGCCAGGAGGCTCGACTGGAACCAGAAGTCGCTGTCCAGCCCGATTTCCGAGTTGATGCTCACCAACGCACTCGCGCCGATACCTACGGCAAGGGCCAGGACGATGAGCACCAGCTCAACATTCCGGCGGGGTTTGGGGGCAATCTCAGTCTGCATCATTTGGCCGCCTCACAGGGAGTCGGGACGGGCGAAGGGGTGGGGCTGGCTACGGCAGCAGTGCTGGGTATGGGCACAGTGGCTGACGGCGTAGGCGTGGCGGTGGCCGATCCCGTGGTCGTGGGAGTTGGGCTCGGGCAGTTGGCTGAGGCGCTGCCAGTGTTCCTCAGGTTCTCCACAATGCCCTGTGCGCCGTTGAGGTCACCCGCCGGAACTGTTTGGCGTACGCTCTGCTGGCCGTATTCCGGCAATGAATCCACCCTGATATCGGTTACGGCTTCAAGCCGGGAAAGCTGAATTGGTCCGAGCCTCTGCGAGATCCCGTTGAAGATCGCAACCCGCTGATCGTATTCGCCCACGTAGTAGCGCGTTTGTGTCCAGGCATAGCCGAGCCACAGGCCCACCACGACGCCAAGCACAACGACAGCTGCGACGGCAGGCATCAGCCAACGCACGCGGCGACGTGCCGGCTCCTCGGCCTCCACGCGGTCTTGCTCAGCTTTGTGGGTCAGGACCGTTGCGGCCCTGCGTGCAACAGTGCGGCCGGCAACGGTAGGAATGGAGCCCGTTTCGGCAGCCGTGGCTGCAGCGCCAACAAGTTCATGGGGGCGACTGGCCAATTCCTCGCGCAGCACTTCGGCTGACAAGTGCTCACCCAGATGAGGATCGGTAGTGGTGGGAGGTTCAGCGGACTCATCCGAGGACGCAGCCTCAGCCTCGTCCTGTTTGTCGCCCGGATCGCTCGCGCTGAACGATGATCCAGCATCGGCCGGCCGCGCGGCCTTGGCCTGGGACTCGGCTTTGGTGTCGTCTGCAGCTTTGTCGGCAGTTAGGCCATCCGGGGACTTGGTGGCCGTGACTGCCTCGGGCTCGTCAACCGCGGCAAGCGCCGCTGCGGGAACGACGTCGACGGCGGCCGTGTTGACGTCGTCGTCGGTCTCCTCCGCAATTTCCAGCATCACCACGGTGACGTTGTCCGGGGCGCCGGCTTCCAATGTAAGGTCCACAAGGATCTCAGCGCATTCGCGCAGGTCCCTGGTCTCGCGAACCATGCGCTCCACGACGTGGCCAGCTACATAGTTGAGTCCGTCGGAGCACAGCAGCCAGCGTTCGCCAGGCTCGACGTCCAGCACGTCCAGGTCCAGCTCAGGGCTGGCATCGACATCGCCGAGAACTCGCATCAGGACGTTCTTGTGCGGATGCGTTTCGGCTTCCTCCGGACGGAGCCGCCCTTCGTCAATGAGTCGCTGCACGAACGTGTGGTCAACGCTGACCTGCTCGAACTTCTTGTTGCGCAGCCGGTAGGCGCGGGAGTCGCCAATGTGGGCGAAGTGGAGCTTGCGGCCCTCCAAGAGCAACGCGGTAACCGTGGTTCCCATGCCCGAGAGTTTGGGATTCTGGTGAACCAGCTCGGAAAGCAGTGAATTAGCGGTCTGGATCTCGTCGGCAAGGACGGTGTCCGCACCCTCCGGGTAGTCGTCATGATCAAGGTGGATCATGTCCAGGACTGTTGAAGCGGAGGCGACATCGCCGCCGGCGTGACCGCCCATGCCGTCGGCCACCACTGCAAGATGGCGGCCCACATAAGCGGAGTCGTCATTCTTGGAGCGGATCCGTCCGACGTCTGAACGCGCGGCGTAGCGCATGATGAGCGGGCGCTCCGCAGGCTTTTCCTGGCCTTTGGGGGTCTCGGGGGAGGCCATGGACTACGGCCTCAATTCAATGACCGTCTTGCCGATTCTCACGGGGACGCCAAGCTCAACCGGCAAAGCGCGGGTGAGCTGTTGATCGGCCAGGTAGGTGCCGTTGGTGGAGCCCAGATCCTCGATGAACCAGCGGCTACCCTGCGGGAACAGGCGTGCATGCCGGCCGGAAGCGTAATCATCTTCCAGGACCAGCGTGGCTTCCTGCGCGCGGCCCAACAGGATGGGGCTGGCGGCCAAGGGAACCGTAGTGCCCTTGAGGGGCCCCTCCGTGACTACCAGCGTGCGTGCATGCTGGATTGCCGGCGGCGGAGAAGCAGCCAGCTCGGGATGCTTGCGGACTTCGCGTGCCGTGGGAACGCCAGTGACGGCCTTGCGGCCAATCTGGAAGTCGCGTCGCATGGTGGTCACGATGCTGAAGATCAGGACCCACAGCAAAAGAAGGAACCCGAAGCGAAGCGCTGTAATTGTCAGTTCGCTGATGTCGTTCACGCGTGGCCACCCGGGGCTTGGGGGAGGAGGCGGAAAATGATCTTGGTACGTCCCATCGTGATGGTTGAGCCGTCAGTGAGCTCCACGCTGCCGTTCACTTTATGTCCGTTGACGTAGCTGCCATTGGTGGAGCCAAGGTCAACGGCCCAGGTGCTGCCATTCTCGGTGCGGACCTCAAGGTGCTTCCGTGAGACGCCTGTGTCATCCACAAGGATGTCGGCTTCAGAAGAGCGGCCGAGCACTACGGCCCGGGCATTAAGGGAATACCGCTGGCCGCCGATGTCCAGCACAGGCTGGAGGCGTGTGGGTTGCCGGGCAGGGGCAGCCGGAACATGGGCGCGGGGAGCTTGTGGAGCAGGAGCAGCGTGATCGGACGATTTCTCGGTCCGGGAATTGATTTCGAAATGTCCTGCACGTTCTTCGTCATTGCGCCGGAACGAAATGCGGACGGCGCCTTGGAGCGTGTAGCCCTGGCTACGGACATGCTGAATGACGACGTCGCACAGCTCCTCGGCCAGCGGTGTTCCCCATTCCTGGGCCCGGGCAAAGTCTTCGTCGCTGAGCAGGACATCGAAAACATTGGGGGCGAGCGTCCGCCCGGCAGCGATGGTGATGGACTTGTTGTCCAACTCGCGCCTCAGCTTGCTCGCAATCTCCACTGGCTCAACACGTGCTCGCGACCCCGTGGAGAAGACGTTGCGGACGGCCTTTTCAATGCCGCGCTCGACTTTGTCCAGCAAACCCATGGTCCTTCTCCTTTCCTTGCCGCGGCACCCGTTGTGCCTGGTCCGATAGTCCGTCCATAGCTCCGTCTGCGCACATGGCGAAGTACGCGCCTGACGGCCCTTCCACTTCCCGATACTACTGGGACTGACTGGGAATGGCCTTAATCCACAACGCCTTGCGACCCGGAAAAGTTCGTTCGCGGCCCTTGTTGGCGCGGGAGGAGGGGGCTGAAATTTTAGTCGGGTTCAGCTGTTGTTGGGGGATCCCTGGCCCGCTCGGCGTCTCTCCCACCCGTCGATTGGTGTTTTCCTCTGAATGTCCGTTATGCTTGATCTCGCTGCTTTTGAAGGAAACGAAGCTGGGAGACCAGTCGAAGTCCTGAAAAAGAAGTTGCGCGCGAGTGGCGGAACGGCAGACGCGCTGGCTTCAGGTGCCAGTATCCGAAAGGGTGTGGGGGTTCAAATCCCCCCTCGCGCACGCAATTGAAGAGAGCCCCGGTCTTAGGACCGGGGCTCTTTTTTGTTGGCCCAACCCCGGCTCTCGCCGCGCCCGGGCCCGCCCCCGCGCCCGCGCTTGTCAGCTGCGTGCGGAACCCGTGAACCGGCGTCGTGAATTGCTCAGGTGCAGGCGCATGGCGGCCGCGGCAGCTACTGGGTCCCCCTCCGCGATTGCTGCGTATATAGAGGAGTGTTCGTGGACCACTTGCTCGAAGCGTCTACGGGAATCTTGCTCATCGCCGGAAACGAGGCGTGGGCGGGGCATGGTGATCATGGTTTGGCCCAGGGCGGAGATGCAGTCCGTATAGAACGGGTTGCCGGTGGCCGCCGCGACTGCCCGGTGGAACTCGAAATCGGCCTTCATTGAATGGGCCGGGTGGCCTGAGCTCGCAACGAACTGCTCTAAGGCGCCATGCGTAGCCTTCAGCTGGTGTTCTGTGTGGTTCCGGGCGGCAAGTGCTGCGGCTTCTGTCTCGACGCCGATCCGGAAGTCGAGCATCTGCAGCCGCTCTTCCATGCTGCCAACTGCCCGCGTTCCTGGGGCAGGCGCGGGTCCGTCCGCGGGCGGAGTCAGTGCGAAGCTGCCCCGCCCACGTTCGGTTTCCACAAGTCCCTCGGCCTGCAGGCGGGTCAGGGCGGAGCGGACGACGGTCCGGCTCACCCCAAACTCGCTGATGAGGGTGTTCTCGCTCGGGAGCTTCTCACCTGGCTGGATGACGCCGTCGACGATGCGGGTGCGGAGGTCGGCGGCGAGATCCGCGGTCAGGTTTCGGCTCATGGGTTCAAGATTACGCGCCGAATTCCACGGATTCTGTGGTCCAGGCGCGGGCCTGCGCGCTCAGCGTGACGCCGAGGCCGGGGCGGTCAGGAACGATCATGCGGCCGTTCTTGGTTTCCAGGCGCTCCTCGAACAGTGGGTCCAGCCAGTCGAAGTGCTCCACCCAGGGCTCGCGCGGGTAGGCGGCGGCCAAGTGGAGGTGGATTTCCATGGCGAAGTGCGGCGCGAGGCCCAGGCCTCTTTCATCCGCCAGGGCCGTGAGGCGCAGGAACTGCGTGATGCCGCCGACGCGGGGAGCATCGGGTTGGATGATGTCACAGCCGTTGGCGTTGATGAGGCCCTTGTGTTCCGCGACAGACGCCAGCATCTCACCAGTGGCGATGGGCGTGTCCAGGACCTGGGCAAGGTGCGCGTGGCCCTCAAAGTCATACGCGTCCAACGGTTCTTCGATCCAGATGAGGTTGAATTCTTCGAGTTGGCGGCCCATTCGCAGGGCGGTGGCCCGGTCCCATTGCTGATTGGCGTCCACCATGAGCGGGACGTCCCAGCCGATGTGCTCGCGAACTCCAGCGACACGGCGAAGGTCTTCCTTTGAGTCCGGCAGGCCGACTTTGATCTTGATGCCACCGATGCCTTGATCGATTGACTGGGTGGCGCGTTCCTTTACCTCCTCCAGGGTGGCGTTGAGGAATCCGCCGGAGGTGTTGTATGTCTGGACCGAGTCACGGTAGGAGCCAAGGAGCTTGGCTAGCGGGAGCCCGGCACGTTTGGCCTTGAGGTCGTAGAGCGCGATGTCGATGGCGGCCAATGCCTGCGTGGCCACACCCGATCGTCCCACTGAGGCGCCGGCCCAGAGAAGCTTGGTGTAGATCTTGCCGATGTCGTTGGGGTCCTCGCCGATGATGCCCTCGGCCACCTCCTTGGCGTGGGCGTATTGAGCGGGTCCGCCAGCGCGCTTCGAGTAGCTGAATCCGAGGCCGCTGTGGCCCTGCTCCGTGGTGATCTCGGCGAAGAGGAACACCACCTCGGTCATGGGCTTCTGGCGGCCGGTGAAGACTTTGGCGTCGCTGATCGGTACGGTGAGGGGCAAACGTGCCGTGGACAGCTTGACGTGGCGAATGAGATCTACGGTGCTCATGGTTCTCCTAGTGGATACGGCGTCCTTGCCTGTCACTTAGGATACAAGCATCAAACTTGTACTACAAGAGAGGTTGGCTCGTGGCAACAGCTGAGGCTTCTCATGCCCATCTGTTCCCAGGTGCTTTTCTTTTCTTATGGTGCACGGCTTGGACGCGGAGCTGGTGGTCACGGGTCTGATCGGTCGCCGGCCTCATCAGATCCAGCCCTGCTGCCAGGCCATCTCCGCTGCTTCATGCCGCGAGGCGGCGCCGAGCTTCATCATTGCCGAGGACAAGTAATTTCGAACGGTGCCCGGAGCCAGCCGCAATTGTTCGGCTACCTGCAACACGCTGGCGGTTGACCGGCTGTGCCTCAGGGCGTCCAACTCGCGGTCTGTCAGCGGGCAGCGCTCCGCAGCCAAAGCCGTCGCGGCAATCTCCTGATCGATGTATCGCTTGCCTGCCGCAACGTCACGGATTACATGGGCCAATTCTTCGGCCGGTGTGGATTTGGGAACGAAACCTGACACTTTGGAGGCCAGCGCCCTGCGCAACACCCCCGGACGGGCATGGCGTGTGACGATGATGACGCGTGTTTTCACGGTGGACAGGATGCGGGTGGCTGCTTCGACTCCGTCCATGCGCGGCATTTCCAGGTCCAGAAGGCAGATATCCGGCTGAACCTTCAGTGCCAACTCGGCAGCGGTAACACCGTTGTCAGCGCTGGCCACTACTTCGATGTCCGGTTCCAAGCCCAGGAGGGCTTCCATGGCCCCGCGGATGAGGTGTTCATCGTCCGCTATGAGCAATCGGATGCGCCGCGGGTTTGCAGGATCGGTCACGTAGCTATTCCTTGGGATGGGATCGAGGCCTGAAGCTCAAAGCGCTCTGCATACATGGTCGTTTCGAGTACGCCACCCAGGGCTGCAATCCGTTCACGCAGTCCCGCAAGGCCGTTTCCACGTGTTCGGCTGGCCACTGGCCCACTGGTGACCCCATTGTTGCTGATGGTGAGACTGCAACTGTTCGCGGAAGCTGCCAAGGTGATGGAAGCCTTTGTTGCGTTGCTGTGCCTGAGTATGTTGGTGGTGGCCTCACGGACCGCCATGGCCAGCGCCTTGTGAACGTCAGGATTTTCGGGAAGCGGATCAATCGTGAGTTCGCATTGCGCCCCTGCGGCCGAAAGTACTTCGCGGGCGTTCTCAAGCTCATTTTCGAGGAATGTTCCGCGGTATCCGGATACCAAGGACCGGGTTTCCTCAAGCGCCTGCTTGGCGATTAGCCGTGAATCGTGAATGTGGCCGCGGGCAGCCTCCACGTCGATGGTGAGGAGTCGTTCGGCAAGCTCGGATTTCAATGCGATGACTTGAAGGTGGTGACCCTGGATATCGTGCAGGTCTGCGGCAAAACGCAACCTCTCCTGGGCCACGGCCAGTTCCCCGGCCATCAGCCGGTGCCTGTCCAGTTCCACAACAATGCGCCACCACCACAAGCTGCTGATCAAAACCACGGGCATCATCGCCGCGTAACTGAAGAGCATGCGCAGGCCGGGCTCCTCCGGGAAGGCATAGCTCTGGTTATGCAGGATCAAGTAGGCGACCGGATGCAGCAGTGTGACTGCGAGACCTCCGGCCAGGGCAGCCAGCCGTTGGCGGGTAGGAAGCAGGCATGCGATCAAGCAGGCAGCCAGCCACAGCGGCAGACTCCACATCAGGGCATTAGTAGTAGAAAACAGGCCCACTATCCAGACCACAGCCGAGGGGACAATCAGTGCCATGGTCCAGGCAACATGTGGCAGGCCTCCACTGAGCCCCGCTCGCAGGAACCAGCAGTAGCGAATCTGGGCGGCCACCGCGCAGACCAAGCTGATAAGGAGAAGCCCGGCAACGGCGTCGAACCGGGGTGTTGCCGGTTCCAACGCAAGGACGACCAACATGAAGTCGAGCACTATGAGGATAAACACCATGCAGCCCAGGGTGTACGTCCAGGTTGTACGCACACTCCGACCCGGGCGGGCAGTGGGCTGTAAAACCTCAGTGTTGGTGGCTGCGGGCATGACGCCCAGTGTAGGGCAATGACATTTGTCATGGATTCGCCGGCGAATCAGCTGATGAAGCAGTGACAGTAAGGCACTACACGGACCGCAGTTATCGCTGAAGGATTGGATTGTCAACGTCATTTCACCCTGAAAAGAGCCACCATGATTGAGTCCTTGCAAGGTTTCACGTCCTCACTCCCGCCCATGCTGCAGTGGCTCGGGGTGGTACTGATAGCGGCCATCCCGTTCGTGGATTCCTACTTTGGCGCCGTGGTGGGCGTGCTGTCCGGGTTGCCTCCCCTGGTGGCCATCGCCGCGGCCGTTGTGGGAAACGTCCTCTCACTGCTCATCTTTGTTTTTGCTGCGCACGGCGTGCGCACGAAAGTGGCTGCGGGCAGGCCTTCCAAGGAGATCACTCCCCGTCGGGCCAAATTGCGAGCCACGTTCGATAAGTTCGGCGTCGCGGGAGTGAGCCTGATCGGGCCGACCATCCTGCCCAGTCAGATCACATCCGTTGCCATGATCTCCTTCGGAGCCTCCCGGAACGCCGTCATCCTCTGGCAGATCATTTCAATCATCATCTGGGGCACCGCGTTCGGGATTTTGGCCACACTGGGCGTTTCGCTCGTCCGCTAGGTCTGTGGGGCTGGGTATGCGCCACCATCCTAGGAGAGCTACCCCCGCAGCGCCCCGAACCCGGTAATCAGCGCCTCAAGCCCCAAGCTAAAAGCAACATCGGTGGGTCGCGCATGCTGTTCCAAGGCCAACCGATCCACAGCGGCCGAGAAGTTGGGGACCTGTTCGGCGAGGTTGCCGGCGTCGAAAATGTCCTCGGGTGCGGTGACGTCATAAGCGGCGCCGAACACAAACGCTTCCAAGGCGACGATCGCCGAGATAATTTTCTCCTCCGGGAAACCCGCGTCACGGAATCCAGCGGTCACGGCCTCATACATGGCCAGGGTCTTGGGGGCATTTGCCACGGGAAGCACTGCAATCACGGGGATCAGCGGCGTATGCTCCGAGAACACATCCCGGTAGGACCACGCCCAGCGACGTACAGCGGCATCCCACGGCTCCACCCCAAAGGCGGAGACATCCACCATCGCTGCCAGGTGATCCTCCACCAGCAGCAACACGTCATCCTTGGAGGCCACGTGGTTGTACAGCGCAGACGGCGCGACGCCGAGGGAGCGTGCCAGGGCAGCCATGGTGAGTCCGTTGTAACCCTTGCTGCTGATCAACTCAAGCGCCGCCGTCGTGATGCCGTCCTGGTCCAGGATCGCCGCCGTCGGTCGACCGGCGCGGCGGCGTACAGAACCGGCCGGGAGGGCGGAAGGATCGGGCGTTGGTGCGGGCATCGGAGGCCTTTCTGCTGCCTGTGTCCCCAGCATTATTCCACCGGGCCTTCACAGTGGGCGCCTCCAACGCTACTATGGAGATAAATGAATGCCATTCATTTATTGGTCAGCCACCACGGACGGCCACGGAGAGGACATCATGCAGAATCTTGATCGCGACGTTGTGATCGTCGGCGCCGGACCGTCAGGGCTGACGGCGGCACGCGAATTGAAGAAGGCCGGACTCAGCGTTGCAGTGCTCGAAGCACGCGACCGCGTGGGCGGCCGCACCTGGACCGACACCATCGACGGCGCCATGCTGGAGATCGGCGGCCAGTGGGTTTCCCCGGACCAAACGGTCCTCATGGAGCTGCTGGACGAGCTCGGACTGAAAATGTACTCGCGCTACCGCGACGGCGAATCCGTCTACATTGGCGCCGACGGCAAGCGAACCCAGTACACCGGCGACACCTTCCCGGTGAACGAAACCACTAAGGCCGAGATGGACAAGCTGGTTGCCATCCTGGACGGCCTCGCCGCGGAGATCGGCCCCACCGAGCCCTGGGCACACCCCAAAGCACGCGAGCTGGACACCATTTCCTTCCACCACTGGCTCCGCCAAAACTCCAACGACGAGGAAGCCTGCAACAACATCGGCCTCTTCATCGCGGGTGGCATGCTGACCAAGCCCGCCCACGCTTTCTCAGCACTGCAGGCAGTCCTCATGGCCGCCTCCGCCGGCTCATTCAGCCACCTGACGGACGAAGACTTCATCCTGGACAAGCGCGTCATCGGCGGTATGCAGCAGGTTTCGCTGCTGCAGGCAGCAGAGCTGGGTGACGACGTCGTGCTTAACAGCCCGGTTCGCACCATCAAGTGGGACGACAACAACGTGACTGTCGTGTCTGAGCAGGCCATCGTCAATGCGCGCTACGTGATCATGGCAGTGCCGCCGAACCTGTACTCCCGCGTCTCGTTCGACCCGCCGCTGCCGCGTCGCCAGCACCAGATGCACCAGCACCAGTCGTTGGGCCTGGTCATCAAGGTCCACGCCGTCTACAGCACGCCGTTCTGGCGCGAAGAAGGACTTTCGGGCACGGGCTTCAGCGCAGGCGCGCTGGTCCAGGAGGTCTACGACAACACCAACCACGGCGACGCCCGTGGCACCCTGGTGGGCTTCGTGTCTGACGAAAAGGCCGACGCCGTCTTCGAGCTCAGCGCTGAAGACCGCAAGAAAGCCATCCTCGAGTCGATCGCCGGCTTCCTCGGCGACAAGGCCCTCACCCCCGAGGTCTACTACGAATCCGACTGGGGCTCCGAGGAATGGACCCGCGGCGCCTACGCATCCAGCTACGACCTCGGTGGCCTGCACCGCTACGGCAAGGACCAGCACGCGAACGTGGGACCGATCTACTGGTCCTCGTCCGACCTCGCCGCCGAGGGCTACCAGCACGTGGATGGCGCGGTCCGCATGGGCCAGGCAACCGCCGCCCGCATCGTTGAGGCCAACAAGCTGAGCGCCTTGCCTGTCGCCTAGGGCATTCAGCACCAAAACCGGCAGGCTGGGGAGCACCATTCCCCGGCCTGCCGGCTCCACTGTTTAAGCAGCGACCCGGTTTTGAGCACCGCTCCGGTTCACCACAGGAAAGGACCCCCATGCGCTACGTAGTGGGCTACACCGCCAACGCGAGGGGGCACGACGCCGTTCACCTTGCCGTTGCGCTGGCCCGGAACCACGATGTCAGCCTGGATCTGGTCCTGGTGATCCCTGAAGATTCCCCGTTCAACGCTGTCTACCCGCCTGAGGCCGGCTACAACGACATCCTCAACGAGCAGGCTCAACGCTGGCTGGACGAAGGCCTTGCGCTGGTTCCGGCCGACGTCACCGCCCGCGCCCACATCCGCCGCGGTGACTCCGAAGCGCAGACGCTGATCGGCGCTGCCGTGGAGATGGACGCGGCGGCCTTGGTCATTGGCGCTACTAACGGTGGCCTGTTCAAGCGGTTCACTATCGGCTCCGTGGCGAGTTCGCTGCTCCACTCGTCGCCGGTTCCGGTCGCTTTGGCGCCCCACGGTTACCAGCGCACGGAGCCGATCACGCGCTTGAGCTGCGGTTATGGCACCCGCCCGGGCGCTGATGAACTGCTCGACGTCGCCGTCGAGTCCGCTCGCGACCGTGGCCTTCCGCTGCGGCTCGTCTCCCTGTTGGCGCTCGACGGCGGTAACTCGCCTGGGTTGGCAGATGCCGCCTGGGTGCATGCCGCCGACCGGCTTGCCGCCGTCGGCAGTTCTGCTGACGGAAGTTCCGCAGGTTCCACTAGCGATGTGCCGGAACCTGAGATCGTCGTCGCGCAGGGCCGCACCATCGAAGAAGCCGTTGACCGACTCGACTGGGAAGACGGCGAAATCCTGCTGATCGGTTCCAGCCGCCTGGCCCAGCAGCGGGCCACCTTCCTGGGCACCACCGCAAACCGGATCCTGCGTGCCCTCCCCGTCCCCATGATCGTGGTCCCCCGCGACTACACGCGCCAAAGCTCCTAGCAATCGCCTGAGAGGCAATACCCATGTCAACTGCACCAAAGACGGTCCAGTCGAAAGAAACGTCGTCCCTGAGTGAAAAGGGACTGAAAGCCGGATCGGTGGGCCTGATCGGCGCCGTCGTGATTGGTGTTTCCTGCATCGCACCCGCCTATACCCTGACCGCGGCCCTGGGCCCCACAGTGTCCGAGGTTGGCGTGCACCTGCCCGCCATCTTCTTGGTGGGCTTCATTCCCATGTTGTTGGTGGCGCTCGGCTACCGCGAACTCAACAACGCAATGCCCGACGCCGGAACCTCTTTCACGTGGGCGACGCGCGCCTTTGGTCCCTGGATCGGTTGGATGGGTGGTTGGGGCTTGATCGCGGCCACGATCATCGTGTTGTCCAATCTTGCGGCCGTCGCCGTGGACTTCTTCTACCTGATGCTCGCGCAGCTTTTCAGTAACCCGGAATTGGGGGAGCTCAGCAAGATCCTTCCGCTGAATATCGCAACCACTCTGGTGTTTATTGCCTTGGCTTGCTGGATTTCATACCGCGGCATGGAGACCACCAAGGGCGTCCAGTACGTGCTAGTGGCCTTCCAGTTGCTGGTCCTCGGTTGGTTCGCGGTATCGGCGTTCGCCCACGTGGCGAATGGGACGGCATTTGATGCCACCGCCATTTCGCCCGACTGGTTCAACCCGTTTGCCGTTGATTCCTTCTCCTCCTTCGCCGCGGGTGTGTCGCTCTCGATCTTCATTTACTGGGGTTGGGACGTCACACTGACCATGAATGAGGAAACCAAGAATCCCGAGAAAACCCCGGGCCGTGCAGCAACCATCACCGTGCTTGTCATCGTGATCATCTACATGACCGTTGCGCTGGCTACCCTGTCCTTCGCCGGTGTTGGCGAGACCGGGCTGGGAGCCGGTAACCCGGAGAACCAGTCCAGTATCTTCGCCGTGCTTGCCGGTCCGGTGATGGGTCCGTTCGCGATCCTCATGTCGCTGGCCATCCTGAGCAGCTCGGCGGCTTCTTTGCAGTCGACGTTCGTTTCACCGGCCCGCACCATGCTGGCGATGGGCCACTACCGCGCCATCTCGCCGCGCTTTGGCAAGATCAGCCCCACCTACAAGTCGCCCAGCTTCGCGACGATCGCGGCTGCGATCGCTGCCGCCGGCTTCTACGTGATCACCCGGACGGTGTCAGAGAACGCGCTGTGGGACACCATCACCGCCCTCGGCATGATGATCTGCTTCTACTACGGCATCACCGCGCTGGCCTGCGTCTGGTTCTTCCGGGCCGAGGCTTTCCGGGGTGCCCGGGCGTTCTTCTTCAAATTCCTGGCGCCGCTGTTGGGCGGCGTGATCCTGCTGGTCATGTTCGTGAAGACGGCCATGGATTCGATGGATCCTGAGTATGGTTCGGGCTCGTCAGTTGGCGGCGTGGGCCTGGTGTTCGTGCTGGGAATGGGCGTGATCTTGCTGGGCGTGGTTGTCATGCTGGTGATGTATCGCCTGAGGCCCGAGTTCTTCAAGGGCAAAGTTCTGACACGGGCTTAGCTTCCCCGCCCAGTTGGCATTTCACGCCTATGTTGTTCGCTGGGATTGGTATGTACTGTCACCTCGGCGCGGCCATCGAAGCGGCAAAGGCGAGGACGGCCGCGGAGAAGTCCAGCACGTCCTCGGCTGCCCGTTGGCCGTGACCGCCATTGCCCTCCCGGAGCAGCCAGGCTCGACCCCCACGTTCACGGATGCCGGTAACAACCTCGACGGCGGCACTGTTGTCCACGCGTTCATCCCGGCCCAAGAGGCAGCAAAGCAGGGGAGGAAGCCCCGCCGCGGAGCTTTCAAGCCCCGCGAGCAGGTGGACCGGCGAGTAGGAAGCCCGGACATCGTCTGAGGCCTCTCCATTGGCGCCGAACTCGTGCGACCATTGCCTTCCCAGCCCATGGCGGTGAAGGTTGACGGTGTCCAGCAACGGGGCCACGGCCACCACTCCGCCCAACGAGCCGGGGGACAGGAGGGCTGCAGCCGAGACTACCAGGCCACCATGCGAGGCACCGAAGGCTACGGTCTGGGCGGGCGTGGTCCACCGGGTATCGGCGAGGTAGCCTGCGATGTCAATGAGGTCCAGGATTGTCCGCATCTTTCGTTTCCCACGCCCGGCGTTATGCCAATCCTTCCCCAACTCGCCGCCGCCGCGTAGCTGCGCAGCCACGTACACCCCGCCGCTCTCCAGCCAGGCCGGCACGCTGGGTTCGGCCTCGGTCCTGTGCGAGACACCGAAACCGCCGTAGCACGTGAGAATCAGGGGCAGTGGCCGCACCGGGAATCCGTCAGGCCCAAGGTCTGAAGCCCGTGCGGAGATGACCACGGGGATGCCGACGCCGTCACTCGCCACCGCTGTGACCTTCCGGTGGACTATGTGGCCGCTGGAGTCTCTGGAGCTTTCGTTCAAGCGCACCGGTTCGTCCACACAGAAGACCCCCGATGGACGTTCCGGGGAGGCCGTCTGGATCCAGAGGTCAGTGGCACCGGCACGGGGCTGGACGGCGAATGATGACACGTATTCCGCTGGGGATAAACGGTAGACCGGGCGGCTATCCAGCGTGACCGTGGTGCCGTGGTGGTCGGGGACCAGTTCCACGCGGATCCCGCTAGCAGGCGCGGCGGTGGGATGCCAGGCCCCGGACTCCATCTCCCACTCTCTTGTGCCGGTCTCTGGGGTCTTCGCGGCGAGCCGGAGATTTCTCCTGGCGCGCGTCAGTGAGAGCCGGCTGCCCGTGGTGTTGCCAAGATCCGCTGGAAACTGGAGCTCCTGGGGGTGACCGGAGCCGAGCGGGCAGCGCATGATCTTCTGGGAGGGCGGCTTGCCGGTCAAGATCCAGATCCCGCCCCCGTCCGGCTCCCAAACCGGGGCAGCGTACCAAGCCGTCGCGCCCGGGATGTGGACGGGCTGGGTCCCGGCAGCGAGGATCCAGGTTTCCGCTAGTTCACTGGCGGATGTGCTCAGCAAGGCTGCGATACGCGTTCCGTCAGGGGAGATGGTGAATCCGCGGACAATGGTGCCCGGTGGCGTGGGGAGCCGGACACCGGGTGGTGCAGCCACACCCCGGTGGGCCCGGCGAACATTCCAGGCATCCCGAAGCCCGGCCTCGGCTGCCAGGTGCAAGGACGCAAACGCTTCGCCCGGCCCGCGCCAGAGAAAGGCAGCCTGTCCGCCGGCGAACTGGGGGAGCCCTTGGCGGGGTGTGGAGTCCCAGCGTTCCAGGAGGGAACGGAAATGCGGCCGAAGTCCTATGCCCGGAACAGCCTCCTCGATGGTGCTCACCGTCCCACCGTGTCGCCCGGCACCGCGTCCAAAGCAGAGACCCAAGCGAGGTGGCCGCCGTCGTGCAGGGGACTGCCCAAGGTGATGGTGCGCAGAGGGCTACCGGCCGCTGACGTGTCCACTACGTGTAGTTCGCCATGTCCACCGCGGGTCACGGCGACGAGTTCCGAGGACGGCGAGGCGGCAATGGCGCGTCGTTCGGCATTATCCCAAGGTTCATGGCCGGGCCGTGGGGCGCCATCCATGCGGGGGAGGTCCCACGTGCCACGCAGCATCGGCGGGCCTGCCTCCAACGGTCCAAGGTGGTGCACCGAAAGCTCGTCACCCTCCGGATGGACGCGGGCGGTCGCGATGCCGGTGGCAGTCAGCGCGAAGCGGAAGACCAACCCGTGGCCCAGCGGTGTGGTCCGCGTCAGCCCGGTATCCACGTTGTGCACCCACAAAGTGTTGCCCCATTGGGCCCAGCCTCTTGGCTCCCCGCCGCCGTGGCGAAGGACGGCCACCAGGACACGCCGCCGCGGGCAGAAGCGCAGGAAGTAGGCGCGGCCGGGCGCATCCCACGCGATGACCTGAAGGGCCTCCGGCTGCGGCTTGCGGATGTCGAAGAGTTCCAGGCCCTGGCCCGTGGCCACGAACATGGTGCCCGTGACGGGATCGAAGGCGTCGCCGTGGCCGTCGGGGGAGGCCTCGGCCCGCAGCCCTTGCATGGGCGGGCAGTGCACTCCTTCGGCCAGGATCCGCTCCACGCTGAAGGATTCGATGCCGCCGGGTTCACGGTGACGGACGACGGCGGCAGGCCCCTCTGGCGTTTCGCCCACCACAACGCCAGGCTCCCCCGCCCTGGTGCGGATGCGGCGTGAGGTGGGTCCGCCGTCGGCCTCCAGGTCCACAACCGTGAGGAGATCGCTCCACGGTTCCCACGAGACACCAAGCCCGGTGGTGACGGCAATGAAGCGGCCCGAGGGGTCGCATGCCAGGTGCTCACCTGGGATGGCTACGGGGATGATGCGGGGCGGGGTGTTGCTGAATGCATCGGCAATGACCAAGGCGCCTCCGGCGTCGTCAATGAACGCGCAACGTCCGCCTCCCAACTGCAGGAACCCGGCGTGCTCCGCCAGGACCACGGAGTCCATGCGGTGCTGGACTGCCCCTGTGACCGGATTCAGGAACTGTAGGTTCCCCGCTTTTTGATCCGCGATAACCAAAACTTCGGAGGTCATTGGCTCTCCCTTTCGCTTAATTTGAGAATGGTTCTCATTAACTATAGTGTGACGTTGTCGCCGCAACAGCGGGGACAACCACCACCACCGAAAGGAGACCAACCATGGAAAAGACCACGGTTCTGGTTGAAGTTGAAGAGACCGAGCAGCTGGCACACCTGTCGGCAACGCACTCGAATGCACTGGTCGAGAACCCGTTCGACTAGTCACTAAGCCAGGGGGCGGGCGCGCCGGCGCGCCCGCCCCCTTAGCTCCACCCCGCAACTTTCGGAAGGAACCATGGGCACCGCCATAGACAGCTTTGACGTCGCGGGAAGATCAACTATCCGCAGCGGTGACGGCGCCTTCTTTCATTTCCCGCCCTCGGCTGGCAGTGGCCGGCACATGGCGACAGACATCAGAGACGAACTGCTGGAACGCCGCCAGGCTGGTGCGCGGCCCCACGCCGGACGGGAGCGAATCGGGCTGGTAGCACCCGAACCCGTGGCTGCCGCACTCCTGCCCGTCCTACAGGAGGCCGGGGTGGACATGACGGTGGGTGACGACCGGGAGCCCGGCTCCGTAGGACTGCTCCTCCACCTGGCAGCCAGGCCCGCCGATCGGAACCGCTTTGACGCACTGCCTGGGAGCCGTGCGGCCGTGCTCCGCTTCTACGGAGAAGGCGACCTGGTCTTCGTCGATCCGCTGTCCCTCGAACCGGAAGACCCAACAGGGTGGCAGGTACTCCGGCGCAGGCTCGCAGCCTCACCGGCCGCCGCCGAACTGAGGGCCTGGCTGGATACCCCCGCTGCTGCCGCGGACTTCGCTCACCAGGGCACAGCCATGGACCTGCTCACGGCCAGACTGCTCACCGTCATCACCGCCTGGCAAAGGAATTCGCCGTCACTTGCCGCTCACCGGCGTACCCTCTGGCGGCTGGACACCCTGACGTTGGCAGCCAGCGAACACCCGGTTCTGCCCTTCCCGGAACCCGCCAGCCTGGGCGAGGGCTTGCGGGCTCCGCTGCGATGAGACCCGCCACCGCGCCGGATCACCTGGACATCACCGCTGACGACGGCGTTCGGCTCATCGCAGACCACTACCGCGCACCTGCGGAAGGGGAGGTCCAAGGGACGGTCCTGATCCGGACACCCTACGGCCGGACCCAGTACGCGGACCAAGCCCAAGCATGGTGCCGCGCCGGATATGACGTCGTGGTCCAGGACGTGCGTGGGCGCTACGCGTCCGCCGGCGCATGGAATCCTTATGACAAGGAGGGCCCGGACGGAGCTGCAACCGCCCGGTACCTCGCCGGGAACGGGCTGCTCAGGGGCCCCCTCATTCTGGCTGGAGCCTCCTACGATGCGCACTGCGCAGTTGAAGCAGCCCGGGTTCTGGAGGCGGAACGGGTTCCGGAGGCGGCAGCCCCACCCAAGCCCCTTGCCGTGGTGGCGATGGTGCCGGCACTGGGCCTTTGTGAAACGGCCAGGGAGCCCGGTGGCACACCGCGCTTGCGGGACAGGATTGGCTGGTGGCACCAGCACGGTTTCGGCAAGGAGTCCGGCCACCCTTTACCCGCCGCAGAGCTCCGGCGGATATACCGGCAGGCTGAGGAACGCGGGATGGACTGGGTGCTTCACAACCTCATGGATGACGCCACGTATGGTCCGGGTTCCTCCGCTGGTTGGAGGCGGCTCTGGGACGCCACACCAGCCGATCTCCACGGGCTCTATGGGCAGCTGAACACGCCGCTCCTGATGATTTCGGGGCAACGGGACTTCTTTGTTGCTGAAGCTGCGGATCTGGTGAGGGCCTGGGGCAGCGCGGCGCCGCGGACTTTGGTGGAAACCCTTTGGGGACCATGGGGACACCGACTCGCCAACGACCTCGACGCCGGAACCGCCGCCGCACTCCGCGAACAGGGCGGCCTGATGGCCCGGATCAAGGACTTTCTGGGTGCTGCCAGCGGCTGGGACTCAGCCCAATCCCTGCCCCCGGCCACACCCGTTGGAGACCCCCGCCCGCCATTCCTCCAGTGGGAGCCTGGCGACCAGCCACACACATGGCGCTGGGCGCCCGCCACCCCCGAGACGTTGCCGAACCACCTGAACAACCACGGAGAATCATGACCACAACAGCCGAAGCCCTCGGCCTGCTTCCCTTGCACACCTTGGTGGACGAGCAGACCGGGATCATCCGCAGGGTCCGTCCCGTTCTCACCCCGGAGAACGCCCCACCCGCATACACGTCCATGACCGCGGAGGTATCGAACGCGCGATGGCTGGGAGACTGGCCCGCCGACCGCGTTTCACTGGGCACCACGTTCGGCGACAGTCGGCAAGCCTGGATCGCGGCCGTCGCCGAAGGCATGGAACGGTACTGCGGCAACTTCATCCCCGCAGACCTCCCGGACCACCACTACTTCACCGGGACGGCCCGTGAGCTGACAGCGTCAGGCCGGGCCGCCGTCGGGCTTGAACAACTGCCGCGATTCGCGGAATGGCAGCTGGAGCGTGCGGCATTCCCCTACCGGAACCTCGACGCCGACACTCCCGCGCTGTGGACAGCGTGCAGGCGGGAATCGGACAGCTCGGACGTGTGGCTGCCGGCGAGCCTCACCCTCCTGAACTGGCGGCAACGGCGCTTCCGTGACCTCCCGCGGATCCATCATCTGAACTACGCGGGGATCGCCACCGGCCAGGGCCGCGCTGATGCCACGGACAGGGCGGTGCTGGAAACCATCGAACGCGACGCCCTGGAACTGTGGTGGCATTTGGACGGACCCACCCGCGGTATCAGGCCAGAGAGTGTTCCCGGGCTGGTGGACGCCATGGCCGGTTGCCGGCTGCAGTACTGGGTGGTGGAAATGCCCAGTGAGTTCGCCCCCTGCATGGCGGCCTTGGTGTTCGATCCGGACACGGGGCTGTACGCCGCGGGGTTCTCCTGCAAGAACGAACCCGCTGAAGCGGCACGCAAGGCAGTCCTGGAGGCTGTCCACACCTGGATCTATTCCCAGGGTGCCACCAACGCCGATGGTTGGGTGTTCCAAGCAGTCGAGGCAGGGCTCATGGCCAAGGGGCTGTACTTGGAACACCGTGAAGACCGTCAATACCTGGACGACGTGGGGCCCGAATTCGGGGCAGTCCGCGACCTCGGTGCGCATGTTCAGGTGTGGCTTGATCCCCGGACACACGTCCTCGCGGAACGCTTCACCAAGCCCGCGGGTGGGCTGGTGGACGTGGCTGCCGTGGATGACGTGTCCATGCCGGAGCTCTACAGGCGGCTGGCATCGGCCGGCCACACCGTATATACCCGTGAACTGACCACTCCCGACGTCGCGGCAACAGGCCTGAGTGTTGTCCGCGCCGTGGTGGGAGGACTGGTTCCCAACGCGCCGGCCGCCTTCGCCTACCTCGGCTGCCCCAGGTTCACCACAGCGGCCCTGGAGCGCGGGTGGCGTGAAGCGGCGCCGGCCCTCCCGGAGGACTTCACCCTCACGCCGCCTCCCCACATGTAATGGACGGCCCCCACGTGCTCCTTCCCTCAGGATTTGCCCGCGCCTGGAGCCACGAGGTTCCCGGTCCCCTGCAGCCGCCCGGACCCCAAGGTGCCCCGGCGACCGGCATAGTTGAGCACCCGCGGCATGGTGGGCTCCCAGTGGCCGCCATGCTGCGGGCCATCTGGTGGAGCGAGGACTTCCACCTGAATCCCGCCACAGGTCTGCCCGGCAAAGTGCGCAAACGCCCGGTGCCGTCGGCGGGCGGGTGCTATCCGGTGCAACTGCGGGTCCTCTGCGGGGAGGGCTGCGATGTGCCTCCCGGAACATACGCGTTCAATGGCACTGGCTTTGGCGGCAGCGGCGGTGAGTTGCTCCGCCTGCGGAACCACGACGACGGTACCCCACCTCAAGGGGGTCCGCGGGCACCCGCGCGGGGCGCCGTCGTCGTGCTGACCGTGCTGCCGCAGCGCACCTTGGCGAAGTACCACCACCGTGCGGGTCCGCTGCTGATCGCGGACACTGCTTACGCGGCGGTGGCCCTGGTTCACCATGCCGCTGCCCGGGGTGTGGATGCCCGGTGGGATGCTGTTGCACCCGTCCGTTGGCCCGGCTCTGTTCCGGAGTTCGCGCTGGCCACAGTGGATCTAAAGGTGGTGTCTCCGGGGAGGTGCCAGCAACGCCGCCATCACCGGATCGCCGGGGTTTCGGAGGCTCAGCTCGCTGCCCGCAGGAGCTGCGACGTCTCCCGCTCGCATGACCGTCCGTCTGCCGACGCGGGACGGGTAGTTGAGGACCTCCTGGAGAGTTCCCTCCTTTCCTTCACGCAACCAGCCCCTCCGTCCTGCCGTTCCCGCATACTTTCTGCGGAGTCGCTCCGTGGTCCGGAGCTCGCTGATCGATGTGCCGGGCAGTACTGGATAGGGAGCCTCGACGCCCTGTTGGTTTTCGAAACCCGGGGCATGCCAACACCGGCAGCCATGTGGTGGGCCGCCACGATGGCCGCCCACATCCTCTACAGCGCGGTTGGCGCGGACCTACCCCTGGAATTTCGGCCGGTGGGCGGCTGGACCGGTTCCCACAGCGGCTGGACCACGCTCCATGGACTGGGCGTAGCAACCCGGAAACCACTCACAAACCACGAAAGGGCCGCGCATGCTGGTCAATAAGAGGCTCTTCCGGATGACGGCTGGGCACCGCGGCCGGCTGGCTGGAGTGACAGCCCTGCTCTGCATCACTACGGCGAGCTACTGGTTGCAGGCGTGGTTCCTGGCCCAGGCCCTGGCGGCGCTGGTGGTTCTGGTGCGGGTTCCCGGAAACCCCGACGGCGGCACGTATGGGCCGCTGGTTCCCTACCTTGCCGGGGTTCTCGCCTGCGGCCTGGGGCGCCTTGTGCTCCAGCAGTTCCACGCCCGGCTGGCCAGTTCCTTGGGCTCCGGGGTGCGGTTGCAGGTACGCCGGAAGCTGGCCGACAGCCTGCTCCAGCCCGAACGGCTCAGGGATACCTCGGACCGCGGTGGAGCCCGGCGGCTGGCCCTGAGCGAAGGTGTGGACGGAGTGGACAGCTACATCAGCCAGTACATCCCTCACGCTTTCCAACTGCAGGTAGTGGTGCCAGCGCTTCTTGTCTGGATCGCGTGGCTGAATCCCTTGATGGCGCTTGCCCTGGCCCTTGCCGTGACCGTGGCTGTTGGTGCGCCGAAACTCTGGGGAAAGGCCCTGGCGAAACGCGGAAAGCGGCACTGGGGCAGTTACGAGGCACTCAGTGCCGACTTCCTGGAGGCCCTCCAAGGTATGCGGACCCTCAAGATCCTCCATGCCGTTCCCCGGACCAGGGCGCGGCTCCATCACAGGTCCCAGGAGCTCCACAGGGCAACCGTGTCCACCATGCGCACGTCCCTGGTGGACACGGCGTTGGCGGACTTCGGGATCCAGGCGGGGATGCTGGCCGCCGCCGCGCTGGCCGCCATCGCGGCGCTGGGGCAGGGGCCGTTGCCCGGACCTGGGACTGCGGCGATTACCTATTTCCTGCTGATGCTCTCGTCGGAAGTTTTCAGGCCGGTGCGGGATCTGGCACGCCAATGGCATGCCGGGTATCTGGGGCTCTCGGCATTGGGCAGCATTGACGCGGCGGGGGGCGCGGACACCTGCGGCGACCGCACACTGATGGGGGAGGGGCAGGCGCACTCCACGCAAGGTGCCCTTTCCGTGCCCGGGGTGCGTCCCGGCGTCGTGCCTCCAGGCCGGCTCACGCTGGAGAACGTGAGCTTCCGATACTCAACTGCGGACCCCTGGGTTCTGCGGAATGCGTCGGCCGAGATCCAGCCCGGCGGACTCACCGCGCTGGCGGGGGTGTCCGGGGCGGGGAAGAGTACGTTGTTCGACCTTCTGCTGGGGTTCCTGCCGGCGGGGGATGGCCGTATCCGCCTGGACGGCCGGCCGCTCAGGCCCAGTGACGTCAGCGTGGTCTCACAGCGCAGCTACCTATTTCCTGGGACCATCCGGGAGAACCTCCGCGTGGTGGCACCTGTTGCAACGGAGGAGGAGATCCAGCGCGTCGTGGAGATTGCCGGCCTGGCAGAGGAATTGCGGCAGTGGCCCCAAGGCTTGGACACCGTGCTGTCCGAAGGGGGTGGATCCGTCTCGGGAGGCCAGCTCCAGCGGCTTTCGATCGCACGGGCACTCCTGGTGGACAGGCCGGTTCTCTTGCTGGACGAACCAACATCCGCCCTCAACACCGAGCTTGCTGGACAGGTGTTGGAGGGGCTTCGCCGCGAAGCCGGACGCCGGATTGTGCTCATGATCGCCCACCGGCCCGAAGCCCTCGCGGCCGCGGACACCGTACTCCGTCTGAGCCACGGCCAACTCCACACACAGCAACAGGAAGCAGCCACGCTATGAACCTCACCGCACGCACACCCCGCAACCCGCTCCTGGGCTTGGTTCCGCACATGTCCGGCGAGTGGGCCGGGATAGCGTGGACCGCGGTTGTGGGGATCCTGAACAACCTGGCCCTCATTGTCCTGGCTGTTGTGGGCTCCTACGTTGTGGCGCTGGCTGTGATGAGGCAGGAGTCCGCAGCCCTCGAATGGTGGGTTGCCGGGGTGGTGGCGGTTCTCCTCAGGGCGGTGCTGACGTGGCACGAGATGGACATCTCGCACAGCATTGCGTACCGGATCCTGGCCGCGCTGCGCATGGCGCTCTTTGACGGTTTCGCGCGCGGCGTCCCTTCCCGCAAGCCGGACCAGCACACCGGAAAACTCGCCGCCACGGCCATGGGCGATGTTGAAAAGCTGGAGTTCTTCTACGCCCACACGGTTGCCCAGCTGGCTGGCTCCGCAGTGCTGTTCGTGGCAGGAGTGGCTGTGGTGTGGCCCCTGGGTCCGGGCCTTGCCGGGGCTCTGCTGCTGGGGTTCGTGGCGTTGGTGGCGGTGACGCTCCCGGGATTGCGCCGGGGCGCCGTGCTGGGTGCGCGGGTGCAGGAGGCCAGATCCGGGGTGTCGGTGCTCGCCGTCGACCTGCTGGCAGGCACCCGCGAGATCCTGGGTTTTGGACTGCGCGGGCACGCACAACGCCAGCTGGAGGAACAGAGCCTGGCAGTGGATGCCGGACAGCGCAGGCTCAATTTCTTCCTTGCCATGGCAGCATCCCTGCGCGAGCTTTGTGTCCTGGGCACCGTGGTGGCGGTCTTCCTCGCCGCCATCTCACAACCCGGGCTGGATCCTGTGTGGCTGCCCGCCCTGGTTGCTGGCACTCTGACTCTCCTGGCACCGGTGGCCGAGGGCGTTGCCACCGTAACCCAGCTCCAGCCGCACCGTGCCAGTGCCCAGCGCATTGGGGAGGGCATCAGCCTGCCCTCGGTGGCAACGGTTTCGCGGCCCCCCGTCGAGTTCAACCCCCAAGGGCCGCTGGGTCTGGAGGTCCGGAACCTGCAATTCACGTACGACGGCGGCGCGCCGGCTTTGCGTGCGACGTCCCTGTCAGTGGCGCCCGGCGAGCATGTGGGGATCAGCGGCCCATCCGGTGCAGGAAAGACCACGCTGGCCCGGTTGTTGGTGCGCCTGTGGGTGCCGGATTCGGGGAGTATCTCCTTGGTGTCGCGCAGTGGGGAGTCTGTGGAAGCCTGGGCCGTGGGCGAGTCGTCGTTCCGGCGTATGGTCACGTTGGTGGAGCAGGACGCCCCGGTTTTCCATGGTTCCGTCTTGGACAACATGCGCCTGGCCCACCCCACGGCAACTGAAGCCGACGTCCTGTCAGCCTTGAACCTGGCCGGGCTTCCGCTCGCTGGCGAACGATGGGCGGATGGCGTGGATACTGTGATCGGCGAGCAAGGGGTGAGCCTGTCCGGTGGTGAGCGTGCCCGCTTCTGTTTGGCGAGGGCCTTGCTGATCAAGCCGAAGATCCTGGTGCTGGATGAAACCACAGCCAGCCTGGATCCTGCCTCGGAGCGTGCCTTGGTGGAGGCTGTTGCTGGGATCGCCGGCGACACCACGGTGATCACTGTGTCCCACAGGGAGTCCACCTTGGCCGCATGCCACCGGCGGGTGCAGCTGGGCGCGTAGCCTTCCTTCCTGCCCCTTCCCGTTTCCCGCCGAGATGGCATTTGATGACCATGTTCGTCGGTCTGATTGTCATCAAATGCCATCTCGGCGGGGTCTGGAAGGCTTAGAACGCGTCCGGGTGGAGGCCCTTGGCGATCTGCTCCACGGCGCGGAGGTTGCCCCAGGTTCCGGGCATGACGTCATCGGATTCGACGGCCACCAATCGCTGGTTCTTCACCGCGGCTACTTCAGGGAACTTCTCCTGAAGGAAGGTGCGGGTGGCGTCCTCGTGGGCCTTGTCCAAGGTGGTGAACACGATGACCTCGGGGTTCTTCTGCACCAGTGTCTCCGGGGAGATCATGGCAGAGAAGAACTTGGCGAAGGCTTCATCGGACGGGCTGAAGAGGTTCTGGCCACCGGCAGTCTTGATCATGTCGTACTCGATCCCCGCCCCGATGGCCGCAATGGAGTTCCCCTCAACAAACAGCTCCACCACGGTGGGCTTTTCCTTGCCTTCCACCTTTGATTCAACCGAAGCCAACACCTCAGCTGCTTCCGTCCGAACGGCTGACGTGCGCTCACCCGCCCCTACTACAGCGCCGATGTTCTCGATATCCGTGAGGATGTCCTTGACCTCGGCTTTGCTCCGGCGTTCCATGCAGCCCGCCGTTGCTATGTAGGACTCAGCGCCTGCAGCTTTGAGCTGTTCGATGCTCGCAAAGCCCTGTTCGGCAGTGAATTCATACGCTGTGGGGGAGTAGACGAAATCGGGGGTGGCTCCCAGCAGGACTTCGCGCGACGGCGGCATCCGATCGCTCAGCTGCTGCACGTTACCGCGCTCTTTCAGTTCAGGCAGCAGCTCGCTGCCTTTGGTCTGTGCCTCGGCCACTATTTTGTCTGCGGCGCCCAGCCTAACCAGAAGCTCGGACTGGCCGGGAGTCATTGCCACAACCCGCTGGGGCACGGAGGTGAAGGTCAGGGTACGGCCGCAGTTCTCGATTGCTCCCGCGGGCTGCGCAGCGACACCGGCGTTTTCCTTGGCAGGAGTTTGGCTGACTGCTTGACCGCAGCCGGACAACAGCATTCCGCTGAGTGTCATCACGCTCAGGACTGCAGTGGTTTTGGGCAGGGTGGATTTCTTCATGGAAGTGCCTCCAGTTGGGTTGTATCGGGTGATGGGTAAGTTCAATGGCGGGCGGCGGAGAAGTCCGCGTCCTGGCTGGGTGGGGGCGTCGGTTCCGGCGTCTTCGCTGCGATGGCGATCAGCGCCCGCCCGGTCAGAGGATGCTCCAGCGTCCGGGATTCAACACCGAAGCAGCGGCGGATGAGTTGGGGGTCCAGCAGCGTTGAAGGCGGCCCGAAAGCCTGCAGCCGCCCGGACTGCAGCACTGCCACCTGGTCACAGAATTCCGCCGCCAGGTTCATGTCATGCAGGGCAGCCAGCACGGTCCTTCCCCGCGAAGTGACCAGATGCATGAGTTCCAGTTGGAAGGTGACATCGAGGTGGTTGGTAGGTTCATCCAGGACCAGGACCGGTGCCTCCTGAACGAGTGCCCGCGCCAGGAGGACCCGCTGCTTTTCCCCGCCGGACAACCCCGCAAAGTAGCGGTCCGTCAGGGAGGAGGCTCCGACGTCGAGCATTGCTTGGTGGACGAGGTGGTGATCCTTGTCCGAATCGGCACCGAACCCGCGCTGATGCGGGGCGCGGCCCAGCATCACAACCTCGCGGGCCGTCATGGGAAAGTCCTGACTGGATTCTTGGGCCATCACGGCCACCCGGAGCGCGGCCTGCCGGGAGTTGAGGGCGCGGACATCCTGGCCGCCTACGGTGACGGTCCCCGAGATGGGTTTGTTCACCCGGTACAGGGCACGCAGAAGAGTGGACTTGCCGCATCCGTTGGGGCCCAGAATGCCAACCACGGAGCCGCTGGGCGCAGTAAAAGTGACGTCGTGAACCACCGGGGTGCCGCCAAGGGCGATGCTGATGTTGAGGAATTCCACTTTCATCGCTTGATGCCACCCCGTACAGCGCCGTTTCCGCGCATGAGCCAAAGGAAGAAGGGCGCGCCGACCGTAGCGGTGAGGATGCCCAAGGGAATCTCGGCCGGTTGCGCCACCGTGCGGGCCAGCAGGTCAGTGAGCATGAGGAAAAGGGCCCCGCCAAAGATGGTGACGGGCAGCATGCGGCGGTGATCTGAACCCACCAGCATGCGCGCGGCGTGTGGCACCACCAAGCCAACAAATCCGATTCCGCCACAGACCGCAACCGTGGTGGCAGTCAGTAACGCCGTGGCCAGCAAGAGTGTTCGACGCAGCGATTCCACGTTGACGCCCAGGGCCGTGGCCGTTTCGTCGCCGGCCAGGAATGCGTTGAGCGCGCGGGATCGGAACATCGCGAAGACGCTGATGGCCACTAGTGCCGCGCCGGGCAGCAGCAGTTGCGGATAGGTGGCTGCGGAAACGCTGCCCAACAGGAAAAACAGCACACTGTAGACGTTCTGGGCATCGGTGGTGATGGTCAGGAAGTTGGTAATCGCGGAGAGCAAGGAGCCCAATGCCACGCCTGCCAGGATGAGCCGGGAGGGTGCAATCACGCCGTCCTGTTTCGCGAGCAAGTACACCAGGGCCGTCGCCGCCGCAGCTCCCGCGAAAGCCGACGCATTCAAGCCCAGCCCGCCAACCGCCGTCGAGCCTGCCACGATGGCCAGAACGGCTCCCACTCCCGCCCCGGCTGAAACACCCAGAATGTACGGCTCAGCGAGTGGGTTGCGGACGTTCGCCTGGAGGAGGGCCCCGGCCACCGCGAGGCTGGCCCCGGCAATGCCCGCCAGGAGCGCCCGGGGGAGCCGGAAGCTCCACACGGCTTGGTCCTGGGACGCGGTGAGCGAGCCGTCTGACATCCATGGCAGGCCGGGGAGCAGGTGCCCAGCCATGATCTGCAGTGATTCAAGGAACGTTGTTTGCAGCGGCCCGGTGCTGCCCGAGACCACCAGAAGCACAACGATTCCGAGCACCAGCATTGGTGTCAGCAACCGTTCAAGCGTTGACCTGCGTGGGCGGACGGGGCTGGCTGATCGAGCGGGGCGGTTGCCACTGACTGGGCGTTCGAGGTCAGCGGTCATGGAGGAGTCCAATCACGCCCTGACACTATCTTAAATGAGAATGATTCGCATATATATGGTGCCGAGATGGCATTTGTTGCCCATGTTGCTCGCTGGTATTGGTATTAACTGTCACCTCGGCGCGGGTGATGGGACGCCTGCTGCCCGTTCTGCTGCGGCGAGGGCTTCTGAGAGGCGTTCGACGGCGGCGCGGTAGTCAGTTCCTGCTGTCACCTTGCAATACTCGGCCTCGCGCATGGCCCGGGTCAGTGCCGCCGTTTCGGCAGCCCTTACATCCGTCATGGCGGGGAAGTCGATGGTTTGTGCGGGGTCGAGCTCGTAGCGGCTCCACTTTTCAAGGATGCTCTCGTGGCGGGCCACATCGTCCGGGAAACCAGCACGACGGCGGGGCTCGGCTGCGTGTATCCGTTCCACTTTGCGGATGCTCGCCAAGGTTCCTGCCACGGTGGCGAAACCGACGAAAACCATGATGAGCCCGGCTGGAGACCACAGCACGGCGGGCACCAGGATGGCGGGAAGAATCACCACCGAGCCTCCGAACAAGTCCCAAAAGACCCCGTCCGGCTCCGGGCCGCGGCCATAGGTCAGTTTTCTGTGCAGGACATACGTGGTTGCTGCGGTTGCGAGAACCAGAGCTACACCCCACAGGAGCATCATGGCGGGCATCGGACCACCTCCAGGCGAATTCGCTGCTTTGAATTCAGTATGCGGCAGTGTCTGCTTGGGCGCGAGGGGCAATTGTGCGGGTCTTCATTGTCGTACCCGGGGCGTAGCCTTGGCAGCATGAGACTGAAAATGTGCAGCATGCACGTCAAGGACCCCGCAGCAGCCCACGTCTTCTACACGGAGACGCTCGGCTTCGAGACCTTGATGGCCATGCCCGAGTACAACCTTTTCATCATCAAGGATCCCGGCGCGGACAACAGCAGTTCACCCGGCCTGCTGCTGGAGCCCAGCGATAACCCCATCGCCTCGAACTACATGAACGCCCTGCACGAGTCCGGCCTGGCTGCCATCACCTTCGGCGTGCCCGATGTCCAGGCTGAGTACGAGCGTTTGCTTGCCGCCGGTGTGACGTTCCAAGGTGAACCCTCTGAGGATCCCTCGGGCGTTAGCGCAGTCTTCGACGACGGTTGCGGCAACTTCATTCAGCTGCACCAGGACTGAGCTTAAACAGTTGTGGCCGGGACCCGTTGGTCCCGGCCACAGTCACTGAAACCTACGCGTGATCGCGCTTGGAAGTCTTCGGAGCATCACGCTTTGCCGCAGCGTTGTCCCTTGCTTCCTTGGTGGCGGCTTTCTTGGCAGCCTCGTCCTTGACGCGCTGCGCTTCAGAGCGGACAGCAGCGTGCGTGGCGCGCTCGGTAACCAGCCACTGCGGCGGAGCCTGCAGCAGCTCGGTGATTTCCGCCGTCGTGAGCGCATCCTCAACGCCGCCGCGGGCGAGGCCGCTGATGGAGATGTTGAGCTTGTGCGCGACTACCGGGCGGGGGTGAGGGCCGTTGCGGCGAAGTTCGGCGAGCCACTCCGGCGGGTTGGCCTGAAGTTCGGCGAATTCTTCGCGGGAGATGGACGAATCCTGGAACTCCTGGGGTGTCGCGGGCAGGTAGATGCCGAGTTTCTTGGCAACTGTTGCCGGCTTCATGGACTGGGAGTTCGAGGACGTCATGCTTCAAGGGTATCTGGCCGGTACTGTGAGTGTGTGCCAGACGCTGAAGATTCCGCCGAAACAACCGAGCCCCTAGCCGGCCTCCGCTTCGCATATGTTGCGGGTGTGACACCTGGGAAATGGATCCGGCGGTGGGAAGAGCGGATGCCCAACTTCCCGTTGCACTCGTTCATGTCCGACGACGCCGCTCAGGTTTCGGTGCTGCGCGACGGTTCCGCTGACCTTAGCTTCGTCCGGTTGCCCGTGGACCGCGAAGGCCTGAACGTTATCCCCTTGTATGAAGAGCAGCCTGTGGTGGTCGCTCCCAAAGGACACGAGATTTCGGTCTTTGAGGAAGTTGCGTTGGACGACCTCGCCGAGGAGAACTTCCTGGATGTTGACGAAATGGGCGGCCCGGACATGGCGCTCCAGGTGGTCGCATCCGGTGCCGGACTGGCCATCCTGCCGATGTCTGTGGCGCGTCACCTGAACGTAAAAGACACTGTCATGCGTCGCCTGACCGGGGCCCCCGGGACACAGATCGGTTTGGCCTGGCTGGTTGGAACGGATAGCCCGGTGATCGAGGAGTTCATAGGGATCGTGCGTGGGCGGACAGCTCAGAGCTCGCGCCAACCTTCAGCCCAGCAGGAGAAGCCCAAGAAGGCGCCCAAGCCGGATCGTCGAGGCGGCGGGCCCAGAAAACCTGCGGTCGCGCAGCGTTATGCGCCGAATCCGGATAAGGGCCGCGGCAAGGGTTCGCGCAAGAAGGGCAAGCGCTAGTTACGCACCGTGGATGGCGGTTTGCTGCTGCTCTGAGCGGTTGAGGTAGGCCAGGAGAAGGTCGCCCGCACGTTCGAGTTCGCCCGCTTCCAATGCTGAACAGATCTGCTCGTTTTCCTTCAGCCAATCGCTGTAGAAGTGCGCGTTCATGGTGGCTTTGTGGAAGTACAGCCGCATCTCTGCCAGGACTTGGGCCATGATCGTGTCCAGCCTGTTGCTTTCCGCGAGGGCGACGATCGCTCCGTGAAAATGCTGGTTGGCGCTGCCCAGGCCTTCATTGTCGCTGGCCGCGGCCGCCCGCTTGCCTTCCTCGACGGCGGCCCTGACGGCGGCAATGCGCTCCGGGGAACCACCGGCTCGGATAGAGCTGACCTCTATTGCGCGGCGAACCGTGTAGACGTCGTGGATGTCGCCTGCTTCAAGGGTGGCCACAAAAACGCCCTTATTGGGCTGGCGGAGGAGTAGTCGCTCACCAGCCAGCTCCGCGAAAGCTTCGCGGACCGTGTTCCGGGAGACGCCCAGATCCTCAGCAATGGTGGCCTCGGTCAGCTTGGCGCCCGGGACCAGGAAACCTTCGGCCAGCTGGTAGCGCAGTTCCTCGGCGACCCTCTCGGCAACGGACGGAACCTTCATGCGTACCCGTGCCCGCGCGCTATCAAGGCCAACGTGGTCGTTCTTTCCCTGATCTGCACTGGCCATAACACCAAAAATACACGATTGCCGAAAACTAGGATCGCTGGATCGTTGAACAATCCAGCGAAATGGTGCATGCTGGATGTAACGCACATCACGAGGCAGGGATCACATCATGGCAATCATCGATTTGAACAGCGACGTCGGCGAGTCCTTCGGGCGCTGGACACTCGGCGATGACGCAGCCATGTTCGAGTCCGTCTCCAGTGCCAACGTTGCGTGTGGATTCCATGCTGGCGACCCCAGCGTCATCCGCAGCACCTGCGAAAAGGCGGCTAAGGCCGGCGTCGTTATTGGCGCCCACGTTGGCTACCGCGACCTCGTTGGATTCGGCCGCCGCTTTATGGACATCGACCCCATGGAACTGGCTGATGACGTGGTTTATCAGATCGGTGCGCTGCAGGCGCTGGCGGCAACCACGGCAGCCAGCGTCCAGTACGTGAAACCGCATGGCGGCCTTTATAACGCGATCGTCAAGCACACTCCCCAAGCACGTGCTGTGGTAGATGCCGTGAAATCGGTTGACCCCAAGCTTCCGATCCTCGGCCTACCCGGTTCGGAAGTGCTGCGCCTCGCTGAGGAAGCCGGCCTTCGGGGCGTTTCCGAAGCGTTCGCGGACCGCGCCTACAACCCTGACGGCACCCTTGTCTCACGTTCCCAGCCGGGCGCGGTCCTGCATGATCCCGCCGAAGTGGCAGAGCACGTCCTTCGGATGGCCACCGAACAATCCGTCAGAACCATCGACGGTTCCATCCTGAAAATCCGCGCAGAGAGTATCTGCGTGCATGGCGACTCACCCGGAGCCGTCCAAATGGCCACCGCTGTGAAGTCCGCCCTGGCCGACGGCGACGTCAGCATCGGCTCGTTCCTCTAGCCCGCCCCGGGCTCCTCGCACCATCCCTCATCCCCCCGGAGGACATCATGACCAGCACCAACAATGCATCCAAGGCAGTGACAAGGAAGCCACCGCCCGGTGCCATCAAGGCGTACGTCGCCAGCCTCACCGGCACGTCCCTTGAGTACTACGACTTCGCTATCTACTCGGTGGCTTCGGCCCTCGTGTTCCCCAAGATCTTCTTCCCTGGCAACGACGAATTCGTCGCGTTGCTGCTTTCCTTCTCAGCCTTCGCAGTTGGTTACTTGGCCCGACCGATTGGTGGTGTGATCTTCGGCCGGCTCGGTGACAAGATCGGCCGCAAGTACGTCCTGGTCTTCACGCTCGTACTGATCGGCGTGGCCACGGTCCTCATCGGTGCGCTGCCTGATTACTCGGTGATCGGCGTCGCGGCCCCCACAATTCTTGTGCTGCTGCGTTTGGCGCAGGGCATTGGCGTTGGCGGCGAGTGGGGCGGTGCGGTGCTGCTGTCCAGCGAATTCGGTGATCCAAACAAGCGCGGCTTCTGGTCCTCCGCGGCCCAGATCGGCCCGCCCGCCGGCAACCTCATGGCCAACGGTGTTCTTGCCATTCTCGCTGCTTCCCTCAGCGAAGAGGCCTTCCTCTCCTGGGGCTGGCGCGTAGCCTTCCTTGCCTCCGCGCTCCTGGTGGTCTTCGGCCTGATCATCCGACTCAAGCTTGAAGAAACGCCTGTATTCAAGGCCATTCAGGCCCACGGGGATCGGCCCAAGGCTCCCATCAAGGAAGTCTTCACCACCCAGCCCAAGGCCTTGGTGGCCGCAGCCCTTTCCCGTGTTTGCCCGGACATCCTTTACGCGCTGTTCACGGTGTTCGTCGCTGTTTATGCAACCAAAGAACTGGGCATGACCACCGGCAACGTCCTGTCCGCGATCCTGATCGGCTCCGCCTTCCAGCTCTTCCTGATCCCGGCCGCCGGTGCACTGACGGACCGCTTCAACCGTCGCTGGGTCTACGGCATCGCGGCCGCTGCTACCGCTGCCTATATCCCGCTGTTCTTCCTGATGATTCAGGGCAAGTCCGTAGCCATGCTGACCAGCGGTACCGTCATTGGCTTGGCACTCCACGCCTTCATGTATGGCCCGCAGGCCGCCTTTATCACCGAGCAGTTCCCGGCCCGCCTTCGCTACGCCGGCAGCTCCTTGGCATACACCCTGGCTGGTGTGATCGGTGGAGCCGTTGCTCCCATCATCTTCACAGCGCTCTACGGTGCCGCTGGCGGCGGCTGGTACCTGATCGCCGTTTACATCCTCGTCGCAGCTGTTGTCACGATCGTGGGAATGCTCCTCGGTCGCGACCCCAAGCCGGAAGAAGACGTCCGTTTGATGCAGGAGACGCACGCTCAGCCGGCGGCGTAGCGAAAGATGGAAACCGTGATGCAAACGACCACCGCGAAAAGGGTTCGCTCCGTCCGGCCCGTCGGCACCCGTGCCGTCTTGGCCGAACTGGACGGGCTGCAGGATGTCCTCGCCCTGCAGGACATGCTCTACAAGTCCCCGCTTCCGGGGCAGGTGGACGTTCTGGCCGCCGCGGAAACGGTGATGGTGGTCGGGGAGTCCGCAGCGGCCACCCGCGCCATCGGCGCACGGCTCCTGGAGTTGGAACTGACGGTGCCGGAGGTTAGTGACTCCGGGCTGGTGGTCATCGATACCGTGTACGACGGCGACGACCTCGCCGACGTCGCGGAGCTCACCGGACTGAGCGTGGACGGCGTGGTAGCCGCACATACCGGCCAGATCTGGACTGTGGCCTTCGCGGGCTTCGCACCCGGCTTTGGCTACATGGTGGGTGAAAACGAGGTCCTCACGGTGCCGAGGCGCTCATCCCCGCGCACGGCGGTGCCAGCTGGATCCGTGGCTCTCGGTGGACAGTACTCAGCCGTCTACCCCCGCCGTTCTCCGGGAGGTTGGCAGCTGATTGGACGTACCGGGGCGCGGATGTGGGACCTGGATCGGTCCCAACCTGCCTTGGTTCGTCCCGGCGATCGCGTGCAGTACCGGGCCGTCCGCGAGGTTGTGACGGCCAGCGACTCTCCGACGCGAGAAGCCGAAAAGGAGCATCACGTCGAATCCGGTCTTCGGATTCTCAATCCAGGTGCGCAGAGCCTGATCCAGGACCTCGGCCGCCGAGGCTACGGTCCACTGGGTGTGTCTGCCGCCGGAGCGCTGGACAGGGCATCGTTGCGGCGGGCCAACCGGCTGGTCGGGAACGCGTCTTCGGCCGCGGCCATCGAATCCGTCAACGGCGGGCTCACGATGGAAGCCGTTGGCGACCAGGTGATTGCTGTGACAGGTGCGCCGACGACGCTGACTATAGAGTCGCCGTCGTGGGCTGGGTCCGACGACGGCGCCCAGCCGAGCGGCAAGCGGACAGTCCCGATGGCCGCACCTTTCGCGTTGCTCGACGGCGAAGTACTCACCTTGGGTGCTCCCGAATCGGGATTCCGGAACTACGTGGCGATCCGTGGCGGCGTGGACGTTCCTGAGGTGCTGGGCAGTCGCTCGGCAGACACGATGTCCGGGATAGGTCCGGCACCATTGGTCATTAGGCAGGTCCTTGCGGCGGGTGACGCTACAGAGTCCACAGCGGTTGGCAGCCCGGAGCTCCAGCCCGACTTCCCGGGTGAGGGAGTAACGGTGCTGGACGTCGTCCCGGGACCGCGAGCTGACTGGTTTGACCAGGAGGCGCTTGTTTCACTGTGCAGCCAGGAATGGCTGGTCACTCCGCAGTCCAACCGCGTGGGCATGCGGTTGGATGGCACTCCGCTGAAGCGAACGCGTCAAGGTGAGCTTCCCAGCGAAGGCACCATGGCCGGTGCCCTCCAGATCCCGCCCGCAGGACTGCCCGTGCTCTTCCTGGCGGACCACCCCATAACCGGCGGATACCCCGTGATCGGCGTGGTGCGCGACGAGCACCTTGACCTCGCCGCGCAGGTCCCCATTGGCGGAAAGATCCGCTTTCGGCTCATTCCGGATTCCCCGGAATTCACCACGACTTTTAAGAAGACCCCAGAGAAGTGAGTATTTGATGCGCAAGGTCCTGATCGCGAACCGAGGCGAAATCGCTGTCCGCGTCGCCCGAGCCTGTGACGACGCCGGCATCCTGTCGGTCGCCGTTTACGCAGACATCGATGCCGATGCCATGCACGTTGGCGCTGCCGATGAAGCCTTCAGCTTGGGCGGAAACTCGCCGGCTGACACCTACTTGAACATCGGCAAGTTGCTAGCCGTTGCGGAGCAGGCCGGCGCGGACGCCGTCCACCCCGGGTACGGTTTCCTTTCCGAAAACGCGGACTTTGCGCAAGCAGTGCTCGACGCCGGGCTTGAGTGGATCGGTCCCTCACCGGAGTCGATTCGGCAGTTGGGCAACAAGATCACGGCACGCGAAATCGCCGTGCGCGCTGGTGCTCCGTTGGTTGCCGGCAGCGACGGTCCCGTCTCGTCTGCGGCGGAAGCCCGGACCTTCGCGGAGGAACATGGACTTCCTCTTGCCATCAAGGCTGCTTTTGGCGGCGGCGGCCGGGGTTTGAAGGTGGTTCGGGAGCTCGCGGAAGTGGAAGAGGCGTTCGACTCTGCAGTTCGCGAAGCTGTGGCTGCCTTTGGTCGCGGCGAGTGCTTCGTGGAGCAGTACCTTGACCGGCCTCGGCATGTGGAAGCCCAGATCATTGCGGACAAGCTCGGCAACGTGGTTGTGGTGGGCACACGCGACTGCTCACTCCAACGCCGCCACCAGAAGCTCGTGGAAGAAGCTCCTGCCCCCTTTCTCAGCGATTCGCAGAGGCAAAAGATCTACGACGGCTCCAAGGCAATCATCCGTGAAGCCGGCTACTACGGTGCCGGGACCGTGGAGTTCCTGGTCTCCGCCGACGGAGCTGTGGCATTCCTCGAGGTCAACACACGCCTCCAGGTTGAGCATCCCATCACCGAGGAGACTGCCGGGATCGACCTTGTCCAAGAGCAGTTCCGGATTGCTGCAGGCTTGCCACTGAGCATCACAGAGGATCCCGTGGCTCGAGGACACTCCTTCGAATTCCGCATTAACGCCGAGGATGTTGGCCGTGGATTCCTTCCCTCCCCGGGGACAGTGGATCTCTTTGAGGTGCCAACGGGTCCGGGAATTCGCGTCGACACAGGCGTACGGTCGGGCTCGTTCGTGGCGCCGCAGTTCGACTCCTTGTTGGCTAAGCTGATCGTCACTGGAGCTGACCGCCAGCAGGCACTCCGCCGTGCGCGCCGTGCCCTGGCCGAAATCAACATCACCGGACTGGCAACCGTCCTGCCCTTCCACCGTGCGGTCCTCGAGTCCGAAGATTTCACGTCCGTTGCTGGCATGCGGGTTCACACCCGGTGGATCGAGACCGACTTCGCAGACCAGATCCCTGTGGATTCCGAATACAACGTGGTCGCCCCGGAAGGGGAACGACGCACTATCACCGTTGATGTGGACGGTAAGCGGCTCGCCGTAGGACTTCCCGCGGACCTTCTGGACGGCTGGGCTCGTTCCGGCCAGGGCATTCCGGCCTTTTCTACGTCGACCGATACGCCGGGTTCTGTCTCAGGCAGCGGCGACTCTCCCGCCGAATCCGCCCTCGTCTCCAGCATGGCCGGGACCGTAGTGAAGTGGCTGGTGGAACCTGGCACTGACGTAGCAGCCGGGGATCCTTTGGTGGTCCTGGAGGCCATGAAGATGGAGACCCAGGTGCCCGCCCACCGCGCAGGCACTCTCTCTGAGGTGCTGTCGGCACCCGGTGGAGTGGTCACAGCCGGCGCCGTGCTGGCGCACATCGAGTAGCGGCCTTGGAAACGGGTTACGACGTAACGGCCACGCCCAGCACGCTGTCCAGCAGCTCATTGCGGAACTTCCCCGTCGGGTCGTTGGACTGAACCAGGGCCCGGAAGTCCTCGAACCGCGGATAGAGAGAAGCGAAGTCGTACTGGCCGGGCGTGAACAGCTTGCCCCAGTGCGGGCGCGCACCGAACGGACGGAGGGCTTCCTCGAGCTCCGGGAGCGCCGCTTCTACCTCGGCCTGCAGCGGCTTCCAGGTGAAGTGGAGTGCAACGCTTTGCTGCTGGTAGAACGGGCTAAGCCAGAATTCATCAGCGGCCACGGTGCGGATTTCGGAGACGAACAGGAGCGGTGCCAGCTTATCGGCCAGTCCCCGGACAGCCTGCAGGGCGGCCGGCGCCTGATCCAAGGGCAGTAGGAACTCGCTTTGCAGCTCCTCGCCGTTGCTGGGCGTGAATTCGTGGCGGAAGTGCGGCAACCGGTCAAGCCACTTGCCAGCCACATCCAGCTGCTCGGTGCAGTTCTCCGCCGACATGTCCGGCAAGGGATGCATGGCGGCCGTTGCAGCGGTTGCCCCAAACAGGTCAGGCAACGGAGCTTCAGTGTCCAGTGCCTTCAGCCAAACCTGGGGGATGGTGTCGCCTGTGTAATCGGTGAAGAAGCTGACGCTGTAGGCACTTGAAGCGATGGTCTGGAAGTTCGCCAATGCATCCGCCCAAGAAAGATTGGTGAGCACGCGTTGCCGGATCTCGTAGCTCGGCCGGACAGCGAGCTCCAGCCCTGTGACAATGCCAAGTGCGCCCATTCCCACCACGCTGGCGAGAAATTCGTCGTCGTCCGCCGTGAGGGTGACCAGCTCGCCGGAGGCGCGCACCAGGTCAACACTAACGACGGCGGCAGCCAGGGAGGGGTTGTTGACACCACTGCCGTGCGTGCCGGTTTGGATGGCACCCGCGACGGAGATGTGGGGGAGGGAAGCGAGGTTGTGGATGGCGTAACCCTGTTCCTCAAGCGCGCGTCCGAGGGCGCCGTAACTGATGCCACCACTGACTTTGACGGTGCTCTTCGCGGTGTCCAACACGACTTCCTGGGGCAGGGCGTCCAGCATGATGTGAGTGCCATCGGTGTCGGCGACAGTGTTGAAGGAGTGGCGGGAACCAAGGGCCTTGATCCGAGTGGCCTGAGCTACGAGCTCGCGCAGCTGCTCCACAGTGGTGGGCCGCTGGATGTCCGCAGACGAGTACTCAAGATTTCCTGCCCAGTTCTTCATTGAATGATCTCCCGCTTGTAAATGTAGACTCCCGCAATTGTTAACGTTCACAACTAATTGCGTCAAGAGGAGTCCACCTTGGTTACGGATAGAGTTCAAGAAATCCGCTGTCTACCAGGAGTCGCAACGTGAGCAAGGGATCCAAGCCCACCATCCGGGACGTGGCGTTGGCGGCGGACGTTTCGCTGACCACCGTGTCGTATGTGCTCTCCGGTCGGCACGGCGGCACCACCCGGATCAGCCAGCCCACGCAGGACCGGGTCCTGGCCGCGGTCAAGGAACTGGGCTATGTGCCCAATCAAGCCGCCCGCGGTATGCGTCGTGGCAAAACCGACGTGGTTGCCGTGGCCATTGGAAACCTTGAATGGCCGTGGGATCGCGCCCTCGCCACTGCCGCGGCAAACATTCTGCCGCAGCATGGCTACCAGCCGGTGATTCTGCTGGGCGACGACTGGCGGAAGTTCATGATGTCCGGGGGCGCCGACGGCGTCATCATCGGTTACTTCCCCGAAGCGAAGTCCGAGGATGAAACCGTCACCGAGTTGGCCCGCCGCGGTGTCGCCCAAGTGGTCATCTCAGGCACCATGAAGCCTGCTGGGTTCGATGTCCTTGCTCCCGAAACCGATGCCGGGCTCGCGGAGTGCATGGAATTCCTCACGGCATCGCACCGCAGAATAGCTTGCATCCGGAGGGCTGACCCGGCTGGGCGACCCAAGAGCCGCTTTGCCGCCTACGCAGCCGGGCTGGAGAAGGCGGGCATTTCCTTGGACGCGTCCTTGGTTAGGACCTCACATCACCGCCCGGCCACTGCTTATCAGTCAGCCCTTGAGCTGCTCCAGCTTCCGAACCGACCCACGGCCATCCTCTGCACCGACGACATGGAAGCGCTGCAGGCGATCCGTGCCGCCTACCGCCTTGGCCTCCGCGTGCCCGAGGACGTCCAGATTGTCGGCGTTGGTAATTCCACCGAGGGCCAGGACTACGACCCGGCTCTGACCACTGTTGGGCCGGACCCGATCTTCGAGCAGGTTGTCCGGATGCTGCTGGATCGGTTGGCGGGAACCACCCCGGCCGAGGGCATCCGGGTTGCGTCACCGTGGAAGCTGCACCGCCGCGGCACGACGGGGGACTAGCTAGTCCTTCAGGGGACGGCGTGCCAGCCAAGCGGCCACGATCGCACCCGAGATGTTGTGCCATAGCGAGAACACTGCTGACGGCAGCGCGGCCAACGGGCTGAAGTGTGCGGTGGCAAGCGTCGCCGCCAGGCCGGAGTTCTGCATGCCCACTTCGAATGCGAGGGCGCGGCGAGCCTTGTCGTCCAGGCGGCCGAGCTTGCCCGCCAAATAACCAAGACCCAGACCGAAGCCGTTGTGCAGGACTACCGCCAGGAACACAATGGCCCCCGCGGCAACGATCTTGCTGGCGCTACCAGCGACGACAATCGCCACGATCAGTGAAATCACGACGGCGGATGCCCACGGAAGTGCCGGGAGAACCTTTGCGACGAGCTTCGAAAGGAAGAGCCGGGCCACAAGCCCTGCGATCACCGGCAGCAGCACGGTCTTCACGATGTTCAACACCATGGCGCCGGCATCGATGTGAAAGAAGGACCCGGCCAGGAAGAGCGTCAGCGCGGGGGTCACGATGGGTGCGATCAGTGTTGAAACCGAGGCGACGGCCACAGAGAGCGCGACATCGCCCTTGGCTAGGAATGCCATGACGTTGGAAGCGGTGCCGGAGGGCGCGCAGCCGACGAGGATCAGGCCAACGGCCAGCTCGGGTGGCAACTGCAGGAGCACGGCAATCAGCCAACCCGCACCGGGCATGATCACATAATGAGCCGCGATGCCGAGGGCCACAGCCCACGGACGCCGGGCCACCGAAGCGAAGTCCGGCGGGGTTAGCGTGAGGCCCATGCAGAACATAATGACGCCAAGCAGGTAAGGAACCGCGGCGCCCATCGGTTTGAAGAGGTCCGGAATCAGGAATCCGAGGATGCCGGCGACCACCACCAAAAGCGGGAACACTGTGACGGCGATACGCGCAATCTTGGCTTCAGCTGCAAGCGCTGGATTGACGGGCGCAGCGGGTTCTTCGGTTTTCGACGGGGTATTGGTTGCCTCAAGCATTCATCCATGCTCACACCCGGTGCCCAAGAGGAACGACTTCGTTACATCCGCGCAAGCGCATATGTCAGATGACCGCTGTTTCCCACCCAACTAGGTCGCAGCAGTGCGCGTTTTGAGCGCTCATAACGCGCTTAACTGCGACCTAGTTGGGTCAGGAGTTGAGCTTGCCGGCCAACCGTTCGCGCATACGAACACTGGCCTCGTTGAGTCCAATGAACTCCACCTCGCGGCCGTGATTCCGGTACTTCTCGGTCACGGAATCCAGTACTGCCACCGTGGAGGCGTCCCAAATGTGCGAGCCATGCAGATCGATGATCACTCGATCTATGCCTTCTGAGGAATCTTTAGCGTAGTCGAACTGCGTGTACAGGTCATTGGACGACGCAAAGAACAATTCGCCGGCTACCGTGTAGGTCGCAACAACTTCGCCGTTGAGTTCCAGTTCCGTCCGCTCAACTGTTGCGAAGTGTGCCACTCGCCGCGCAAACAGCACCATGGCGGTCAAGACGCCGACGCCGACACCCGCCGCGAGGTTGTGCGTAGCCACTACTGCGGCAACGGTGATGAGCATGACCGCGGTCTCGGACTTCGGCAGACGCTTGAGCGTTGAGATGCGGACGGAGTGCCAGTCAAAGGTGATCAGCGAAACGAAGATCATCACGGCCACTAGAGCGGCCATGGGGATCTGGCCAACAACGTCGCCCAGGACCACCACCAGCACCAGCAGGAACACGCCGGCCAGGAACGTGGACAGCCGGCTGCGAGCCCCTGAGCCCTTGACGTTGATCATGGTTTGCCCGATCACCGCGCAACCCCCCAACCCGCCCAGGAAGCCCGTGACAATGTTCGCCGTACCCTGGCCCCACGAGACCCGCGTCTTGTTGGAGCGCGTGTCCGTGATGTCGTCCACCAGCTTGGCGGTCATCAGCGATTCGAGCAGGCCCACCAGAGCCATGGACAGGGCGAAGGGTGCAATGATCTGGAAGGTCTCCAGGGTCAAGGGAACGTTGGGCACGAAGAGTCCGGGCAGGCTGTCGGGAAGTTCGCCCTTGTCGCTGACTGTGGGAACGTCGACGTTCCCCAACACAGTCACCAGCGTGATGGCCACGATTGCTACCAACGGCGCAGGGATGGCCGTGGTGATGCGGGGCAGTCCGAACACGATCACCAAGCCCACAATGACAATCGGATAGACCATCCACGGCACGTTGAAGAGCTCTGGCATCTGGGACATGAACACCAGGATGGCCAACGCATTCACGAAGCCGATCATCACGGACCGCGGGATGAAACGCATCAGCTTGGTGACACCAAGGACAGCCAGGATGATCTGGAAAACACCAGCCAGGATGATCGTGGCAATCAGATAATCCAGCCCGTGTGCTTTCATCACCGGTGCGATTACCAAGGCCACGGCACCGGTGGCCGCGGAGATCATGGCGGGCCGCCCGCCCACGATGGCCGTGACCACGCCCATGGTGAAGGACGCGAAGAGGCCGATGCGCGGATCCACCCCGGCGATCACCGAGAACGCGATGGCCTCGGGGATCAAGGCCAAAGCCACTACGAGACCCGCAAGGGATTCCGTCAGCAGGCGGCGGGGCGAGCGGAAGGTCGCCCGCAGTGACATGAGTTGCTCGGGTGTCATGGGTCCTTACAGTGCAGTTGTCCTAGAGCGCAGTCTGGCGGTAGCGCTCAATCTGCTTAAGACGCCGCTGGAGGCTGTCGCGCCGCGGGTGCGGGACGACGTCGGGCGCTTCAGCGGTGAGATCGATGTGTTCGGTTCCGTACTGCCACAGCAGGAGGTCATCCAAGAGGCGGTCGGGGCCGGGGGAGTAGCGGTGGTCCAAGGCCTTGCGGACCTCGGTGATCCGGTTGGCGCTGAGAAGCCCGGCGAGTTCCACGGTCTTGGTGAGTCCGTGGTTCGCGAGCAGTTCGGCAGCCCATCCCCAGTCGTCATCAACTTTACGGTCAACGTGCGGCAGGAGCGTACGCCAGACGTCGCGAACCCGGTTGGGTGTCAGCGGCATGCCGCCCTCGCCCTCGAGATCCCAGTAACCGCGGACTTCCTCGTAGCGCTCGTGAAGGTCGGCAAAGGCGCTCTCCACGGTTTCCAACATGGCTGCGGTGGCCGTGAATTGGCGGTCGAAATGCGGCGTCCAGGCGCGCGGGTCTTCGGCCTTGAAGCGGATGTCGTGCTCGATCTCGCTCCAGGCGTGCGCAAATACGGTACGGATCTGGCACTCGAAGAAGTAGCTGCCGTTGGCGGGCATGTCCGGGTTGAAGACGTGCTGGTACTCCTTCACTGCTTCGTTCTGGATGGTCCGCAGGATGAGGTGCCGGCTGGAGTATCCGTAGGTACCGGACTCGATGGAGCCGATGTCCTTCTCGCGGTCGCCACGGCAATCGAAGAGCTGGCGCTGACGTTTGATGATGTTGGCCACCGCAGCGTTTTCCGCTGGCAGCTTGGTGATGACACGGATGCCCACCATGTCATTCAACGTGCGGAACGGGTCCGGGAACTTGAGCACACGCGGCCCGCCGGGCTCCAAGGGATCATCCGTGCGGGAGATCTTTTCGCGGAATGACTCAACTGTTTTGGTCCGTCCCGTGACAAACAATGGAGTGACCTCGGCGTCGTTCAGCATGTCCCGCAAAGTGAGCAGCACATCCCGCGTAACCCGCTTCAATGCGGGGCGAACACGCTCGTAGAGAGCCACGTTCGCATCCACTGCGTCGCGCTGATCCTGGTCCAGGCTGTCCCAATTGCTTGCCATGCCCCCAGCTTACGGGGCAGGTCCGACACTCAACCGAGCCACTCGCCGTCGGGGTGCCTCTAGCCAAACTTCCGAAACGTCACGATAGGCTCAGTACAAAGGAGGGCGCAATGTTGCGGCACAAGTACAGCTACGGCGAACACCCCAGCCAGTGGGGCGAACTCTTTATACCTGAACCGAGCAACGGAAACCATCGCGGCGCATCAGCTGTGGCCGGTGGAATCGCCGTTGTGATCCATGGCGGCTACTGGCGTTCACAGTACGGCGCTGAGCTCGGTGAACCTCTCGCGCGCGATCTCGCAGCGCACGGCGTTACCGCCTGGAACCTCGAGTACCGGCGGGCCGGAAACGGTGGTGGTTGGCCCCATACTTTCGAGGACATTCTGGCCGGCATCGACCATCTGTCCGAAATCGCCGGCGAGCACGACCTCCAGCTCGGCAAAGTGGTAGCACTCGGCCACTCAGCCGGCGGCCACTTGGCTGTTTGGGCTGCAGGCCGGCAACGGCTCTCGGATATCGGAACTCCCGACGCCGATCGTCAGCTCCAGCGCAGCCCCGAGGATAACGCTGTGCACCTGACGGGCGTCGTCAGTCAGTCCGGCCTTCTGAACCTCGCCGCCGCCGAAAAACTGAACCTCAGCAACGGCGCCGTCTGCAACCTCATGGGCGGGGATTCCCATAGATTCCCCAAACGGCATAAATACGCCGACCCCATGAGTTCACTGCCCATCGATGTTCCCGTCTATGCCGTGCATGCCACAGACGACGAGGACGTTCCTGTGAGCCAGTCCGAAGCGTACGTCGCGGCGGCAACGGCGGCAGGAAGTGCGGCCCAGCTGCTGCGCGTCCCCGGCGACCACTTCGACCTGATCGACCCCAAGGCTGTGGCTTACAAGAAGTGCCGCGAACTGGTGCAACGAATGCTCTCGTAATTGTTGGTCCGTGGCGGCTTTACTCTGGCAGAGTGGTCCCATGCTGACAGTCATTGGTGAGGCCCTCGTCGACGTCGTTCAACGCTCCTCCGGGATTGAGGCGCACGTAGGCGGAAGCCCGCTCAACGTTGCCGTGGGTTTGGCCCGGCTGGATCACCCTGTGCAGTTCATCGGTCGCTACGGCCGGGACGCTTACGGTGATTCCGTTGCTGCGCACTTGCGTTCGAGCTCGGTGATGGTTCCGCTTCCGCCGGACGAGAAGCCAACCAGCGTGGCCACCGCGCAGATCGACGACGACGGCGCCGCCACCTACGTGTTCGACCTCGCCTGGGAACTGCCCGGCCTCGCCGCACGGTTGCCGCTGATGCTGCAGGGCGCCACTTTGCTGCACACCGGCTCCATTGCTACCGCCTTGGAGCCGGGCGCCACGGACGTTCTCGCCGCCGTCGAGCACGCCCACCCGAGCAGCACCATCAGCTTCGATCCCAACTGCCGTCCCAGCATCATCACGGACGTTGAGTACGCGCGAACGCAAGCCGAGCGCTTTGTGGTGCTGTCCGACGTGGTGAAGGCCTCTGACGAGGACCTTGAATGGCTGTATCCGGGCGTTGATCCGACGGAATCCGCGCGTCGTTGGCTGTCTTTGGGCGGTGCAGAGGGTCCGGCCCTGGTGGTGGTGACGCGAGGTTCACGCGGGCCGTGGGGCATCACGAGGGCAGGCGAAACCCAAGTTCCCGCGCCGTCCGTGAACGTTGTGGACACAGTGGGCGCGGGCGACTCGTTCATGGCGGGGCTCCTGTCCGCGATTGTGGATCACGGGCTGGATGGCGCGCAGAACCGTGGCGCTTTGAGGGCAATGCCTGCAGAAACCCTGGCAGCCATCATGGATCACGCAACACGTGCGGCTGCCGTCACTGTGTCGCGGGCGGGAGCGAATCCTCCTACGCGTGCGGAGCTCAACCACGGAGCGCATAAGTAAAGCTGCTTAGCCGGCCCCGTGCCCTGCAGCCACTTCCTCGCCCGCTTTCACCGGGCCTGGCGGAGTGCCGTCGCCGAAGGGGCTTCCGCCGAGGGATTCCCGCCCGTGAGCGGTGAGCCAGCCGGATAGGTCCGGGCCCACAGGGACAATCTTGGTGGGGTTAATATCCTCGTGCACCATGTAGTAGTGCTGCTTGATCTGCACGAAATCGATGGTGTCCCCGAATCCCGGTGTCTGGAACAGGTCCCTGGCATAGGCCCACAATGCGGGCATCTCGCTGAGTTTGTTGCGGTTGCACTTGAAGTGGCCGTGATAGACGGCATCGAAACGTGCCAAGGTGGTGAAGAGCCGGACATCAGCCTCGGTGATCGAATCACCCACGAGGTACCGCTGGCTTGTTAGGCGCTCCTCCAGCCAGTCCAACGCATTCCATAGCCGGGTGTAGGCCGCCTCGTACGCTTCCTGGGATCCGGCGAAGCCGCACCTATAAACGCCATTGTTGACCTCGGTGAAGACCCGCCTGTTGACCTGGTCGATTTCCTCGCGAAGGTGCTCCGGGTATAGCTGTGGCGCTCCTGGGCGGTGGAATTCTGTCCATTCCGTAGAGAAGTCCAGCGTGATTTGGGGGAAGTTGTTGGTCACCACTGCGCCGCTGGGGATGTCCACCATGGCCGGAACGGTGATCCCGCGAGGGTAGTCCGGGAAGCGGCGGAAGAATGCGTCCTGCAGGCGCTCGATGCCAAGTACCGGGTCCTTGCCATTGGGATCCAGATCGAAGGTCCAGGATCTGGCGTCGTGGGTGGGGCCAGGCTGCCCGAGGCTGATGATGTCCTCCAAGCCAAGAAGCCTGCGGACGATTACGGCACGGTTGGCCCAAGGGCAAGCCCGTGCTGCTATCAATCGGTAACGCCCTGGCTCCACAGGCCAGCCAGGCTCGCCGTTCGGTCCGGCGGCACCGTCGCGGGTGATTCTGTCCTCGATGTAGTTGGTGTCCCGGGTGAACTCGCCGCCAGTGACGTACGCTCCGCGGGTGCTGTGTTCTTCGACTTCGCTGGTCTTCTCACTCATGACTTCAGCCTATGCTCTGGGTTCGTTAATGTGCTGGCTGTGGACTTTCGCAAGAGCCTTCATGCGATCCCTAGCCATGATAAAATATGCTTAGAAGCTGTTAGACATCTTTTAAGAAGGTTTAAATGGCAAAACGTACCGTGCCATTGCGTCCGCACATCCAAGACGCGCTGATCGTGTGGGGCCAACTCATCCGACAAGGCCGAATCGATCGAAAATGGACAGCAAAGGAGCTTGCCGCGCGCGCGAATATTTCGGAGCAAACGGTGCTCGCAGCTGAGGCCGGCAGTCGCGGCGCGGCGGTCGGTACGATGATGGACCTCTCAGATCTCGTCGGAGTTCCCATTTTTGGTATTGAGGACCGCGCCGAACTCGCGATTCGTCGTCATCGAGGCGAGGAGATGCTCGCTCTCCTCCCAAGTCGCGTGCGCCGACCAAAGAGCGGCAGTACCGATGACAACTTCTAACGAGCTCTACGTCTGGACGTGGCTGCCGGGTGGAACGGAGCCTGTGGTAGCCGGAAGAGTGGAGCAGGTCGGCTCGCTCGTCACTTTCATCTATGGACTGAACTATAGGTCCCGGCCGGACGCTATCAGCCTGTTCGCCCCGGAGCTCCCCCTGCGACCCGGCGTCCAGGAGCCTGCAGACGGACTGAGCATCCCTGGAGTCCTTCGGGACGGGAGTCCCGACAGGTGGGGTCGCGGTGTCATCGAACGACGGCGGAACGTTGCTCCCAACTCCCTGAGCGAAATCGATTACATGCTGACTTCCAGCTCGAACCGCTTCGGGGCCTTGGACTTCCAAATTGATCGTGAGAACTACGTGCCTCGGGATGAATCCGCGACCCTCGAAGAGTTACATCGGGCGGCCATCCTCCTTGATGAAGGCGGGGAACTTTCGCCGAGTCTGGAGGCGGCCATGATGCATGGCACCAGCCTTGGAGGCGCACGCCCTAAGGCGACGCTCACTGATGAAGACGGGAGCGAGTGGCTCGCAAAGTTCTCGTCGTCTGATGACCGCGTCTTCTCCGTGGTGAACGCCGAGGGCGCGATGCTCGAACTTGCTCGCCGGGCCGGCATGAAGGTGCCCGAAAGCAAGGTCATCTCTTCCCTCGGCAAGGAAGTCCTCCTTGTCAGGCGATTCGACCGTGATGGGGCAGGCGGACGGCGTCACGCAGTGTCTGGACTGACCATGGCCCAGACCGACGAGATGTATGCACGCTATGTGTCCTACCCTCAGATCCTTGATGTGCTCCGTGAGTACGCAGTAGACGCAACACAGCCGGGACCGGAGCTGTTCAGGCGTATTGCCCTGAACATCGCCATCAGCAACAACGACGACCATGCCCGGAATCACGCCGCGTTCTGGGACGGGAAGCATTTGGAACTAACGCCGGTTTACGACCTGGCTCCAGGGCAAAGATCCGGCGACACATTTGAGCAGGCAATGCGATACGGGCGGGGTGACCGCGGGGCGAAGGTTTCCAACTTCGCTGCCTTGGTGGGCGAGTCCGAGACATACGGGCTAAACGAGGCAGAAGGGCGGGATATCATCGACAACCTTGTATCGAGCATCCGCGAAACCTGGGACGCAGCTGCGGAGGTGGCGCGTCTGAGCGAGGCAGACAAACACCAGCTATTCGGGAAGCAGGTGCTACCAAGAGCGGCGTTCTTCGACTATGAACCAGTGCAGCTGTAGCGGGCGCAACCACATGTTTGCCCCACGTAGACTGGCATGATGCGGCTCGTAGCAAGCGATATTGACGGCACCATCCTCGGTCACGACGGCAAAATCAGTGACCGGACCATCAAGGCATTCCAGGCGTGCCGCGACGCAGGAGTGGAACTCGTCTTCGTCACGGGTCGCCCGCCGCGCTGGTTGTACCCGCTCCAGGAGCAGCTGGGTCACAGCGGAATCGTGATCTGTTCCAACGGCGCCGTGGTGTGGGATCTCGAAACCGAGAAGGCCCTGTCTTCGTGCGTTCTGGATGCCGAATCCGTCTTTGAAGCCCGCCGCATCATCAAGTCCATCAGGCCCGATGCCCTGTTCGCTGTGGAGACTCTCACGGGTTTCCAGCTTGAGCCGGGCTTCATCGAGAACGAAACCAGCGAGCTGCTCGCCGAGTTCACCCCCGCGCCGCTGGCCGAGACGCTCACGGCGGACGACGCCGTCGTGAAGTTCCTGGCCATTACGCGCAAAGGTACGCCGGACGAGTTCCTCGCCGAAGTGCAACCGGCCGTCGCGCACCTGGTCAGCACCACACATTCAGCGCCGCGGACAGCGATGCTGGAGATGTCCGTTCCGGGCATCAACAAGGCTGTCACGCTCGCCAAATATGCCGAGTCCTTGGGGATCGAAGCCGCTGACGTTGTGGCGTTCGGGGACATGCCCAACGACATCGAGATGCTCCGCTGGGCCGGCCATGGCTACGCGATGGCCAGCGGACACCCGGAGGCTATCCTCGCCGCCGGGCAGCAGGCGCCGCATTTCGACGACGACGGCGTGGCCCAGATTCTCGAGGCAAAGCTGACTGAGCAGCGGGTCTAGTCGCGCCTGACGCGAGGTATCCAGCAGCGCACTGAATCGCGGTATCGCTGGAACTCGGCACCGAACCGCTTCTCCAGGTCTGCCTCTTCGTGCGGCCGGACAGCGTAATTCCACAGGAGCGAGCCAAGAACCGCATAGGCGAACACCAGCCACGAACCCAGCATCAGGCCCACAGCTGCCCCTTGGGAAATTCCTGCCACGGCCATGGGATTCCTCACCCACCTATACGGTCCTGCGATGACCAGGCGGTTGGGCATCGCAGAGGGCAAGGGGGTTCCGCCTCCGGCTGAGGACATGGTCACCGCGGAAGCAATACCGAGGGTGCTGGCCAATACCAGCAGCACGAGGCCGGCGGGCGCTGCCGCAGAGGGGAACGGCACAGAAACGTGCCACCGATGCTCGAACCACGTAATGACGGACGGAAGAACCACCAGGAAGAATCCCCAGAAGAGGATCAGTTGGCCCATGGTTGCTCCCACGTTGCCTGACGTGCCGCCACGGTTGGACGCCGGACGGAACGCGAAGGGCCCCCGCACCATCAACTCCGTGGGGACGCGGCCCTGCACCACAAAGAACAGCGCAACCACTGAACAAGCGGTGGCGGCCAACATGATCAGGACGCCCCATCCCGCTTCGGTAGTGATTGTTGCGTAGGCGGCCAAAGCGACCGCAACCAGACCTGTCCATCCGGCGGCCACGGCTGCCGCCGCCCTGACGCCGAGAGCCGCGACACCCGAGCCAATGACGAACAAGGGAATGTCGACGGCGGCTACGGCAACGGGGTCCAGGCCGCCCAGAGTGGCAGTGCGTATGGCCGGTGACAGGAAAACTCCCACCCACCACACCAGCCCGGCCATGGCTTGGACAGCGAAGTAGGCCCGGCCCCACCCTTGCGCCCGCGCAGCGGCAGGACCCTCCCGTTTCATGGGTGCCGCACGCCCTCACCGGCGAGCAAAGCGCGGTAGCCCTCCTTATACGTGGGGAAGGTGAGTTCAAACCCCGTCGCCCGGAGGCGCCTATTGGAACAGCGTTTGTCGCCGGGGCCGGCGTCGGACGCGCTGTCAGGTGCCGTGGTCGGGGGTTCCGGGCACCCCATCTCAGAGGCGAGGAACCGCATGACCTCGCCCATTTCGGCAGCGTGATCGTCTACGCCCACGTAGACCGAGTCCGGGGCGGCTTCCATGGTGGTGAGGTGGACGATCATGGCCGCGGCGTCGTCCCGATGCACGCGATTGGTGTGCCGGGGTTGGGCAGGAATGACAGCTTGGCCTGTCCGGACTTGGTCGATCAGGCGCGTGCGACCGGGGCCGTAAATGCCGCCGAGTCGCAGGGAGATGGGCTGGGTGTTGGTCCCACGCGTCCGGGCGAACAACAGCTGCTCTGCTTCCACCAGGACCTTGCCGCTGAACCGGGTGGGTTCCGTGGGCGTGGACTCGTCCACAACGGCCCCACCGGAATCCTTATACACAGCCGTGGAGGAGACGAACAGGATTCGTCGCGGCTCGATGGACTGCCGTTCCAGAGCATCCAGGACGTTCTTCACGCCGTTCAAGTACGCCGCGCGGTAGGCCTCTTCGGTGGATGCATCGGCGGCGATGGCCACCACAACGATGTCCACATCTGACGGCAGTTCCGGCACTGCAATGGAGAGGTCCGCGTACGCACCGCGGATCTCGCTTGGCAGCTTTTCCGGGGATCGGCGAAGGCCCACAACTTCATGGCCCGCCGCCGCGAAACGAAGTCCAACTTCCGTTCCAAGGTCGCCGCAGCCGGCAATCAACACAGTCATGCCCCTAGTTTGTCAGTCCCGCAGTGTCACCTGGTTCCCAGCTTCCATACAACCGGCGTTCAACTTACGGCCGTAGGCTTCCAGCCAAGACCCGTTCGCACGGTTTATCTGTCTCATTGAACTTGTAGGGGGAACCATGGCTAAGCGTCGGATCAACAACGTCAATACCGCACCATTGCGGCGCATCGAACCGGATCATCACTGGCGTTCGCTTCGCCAAGGCGACCGCGTCAATGTCACGCTGACGCCGGGTTTCGAGTCGGCTGGCGTGGTGGATGCCGTAACCGGCGATGCCACCGCGGTTTGGGTGGAGCTCGACGGCGGTCGCGGCCGGACATTGGTGCACGTCAGCGACGGCGTGACGATCGTTCCGCAATCGACGACGGCGGCGGTCCCGCAGGAGAGCTAACCGCGCCTCTGCGATGGGCTACGCTACGGGAGTGACGCTGCCCTATTTCCTTCGCAAGGACGGTTCGGTGGGGCCTTTGGCCTTCGCCCACCGAGGTTTCTCCTTGGACGGCCTGGAGAATTCCATGGCTGCATTCCAAGCTGCAGTGGAGCTCGGAACTGTCCATCTTGAAACGGACGTCCACACGACGTCCGACGGTGTACTGCTGGTTTTCCACGATGCCTCCCTGGACCGGGTGACGGATTCCGTGGGCAAGGTTTCCGAGCTGACCGCTGCCCAAGTTGCAACTGCCCGAATCGGTGGAGTGGAGCCCGTCCCCACCTTCGATGACCTGGTTTCTGCCCTTCCCCAGGCCCGGCTGAACCTGGATGTTAAAGATTGGAACTCCGTGGGCTCGATGGCAGCGGCAATTGAGAAACATGCCGTCCATGACCGTGTCTTGGTCACCAGCTTCTCGGACAGGCGCCGCCGCGCAGTCCTTTCAAAGCTCTCCCGTCGTGTGGCTTCCTCTGCGGGCAGTTCCCTGACTGCGCTCTTCGTTCTTCTGGGCCCCGTGCTTCCGGTTCCTTTGGCACGCAAGCTGCTCTCCGGCGTCGACGTCTTCCAAGTTCCTGTCCGCTACGGGCGGTTTCCCGTGGTGACGCCTGGGTTTATCCGGCGCGCCCATCGCCTGAACAGGCACGTTCATGTGTGGACTGTCAACGATCCGGTGGAGATGGAGCGGCTGCTGGACCTCGGCGTCGATGGGATCGTGTCGGACCGGCTCGACCTTCTCAAGGAAGTCCTGGTGCGCAGGGGCCACTGGGTTTAACCCGCGCCGAGGTGGCACTTGATGACAGTCCCAGGCGGGAACATTGGCATTAAATGCCATCTCGGCGGGTTTCGATCGCGGCAGGCCGAACTTGGCTCGCGCGGATTCGCTCCAGATCGAACTTATTGCTGCGGTCGAAGTTGAAGATGCCGTTCTTCTCCTGGAATACGTCCGTTAGCTGGGTGTAGCAGTAGCCGAACATGTCCGGGTTATCCAGCAGCACGGAGCAGAGTCCGTGGAAGCGGGTGTAGAACTCTTCCTCGCTGCTGACACGCTGGCCGTAGCCCCACGAAGAGGCGACGTCGCTTCCGGCCACAGCCTGACGGGCCTCAACTTCATTCCACCAGATCCCGCCGAACTCCGAGACAAAGTAGGGCTGGCCCGCATACGGCACGGAGTATTCCTCGCCGTCGGCCTTGCGGTTGATGTAGGGCTTTCCCTCCGCCAATCCCTGCTGCTCGATGCGGAAGCGGTCCGGGTCCTGCTCATAGGAGTGGGAATCGTAAATGTCCGTGTCGCGGATCCGGTGAGCGTAGCCGGAAGCGTCGATGACCGGGCGTGTGGGGTCAGCGAGCTTGGTAGCGAGAAACATGGCCTCGGTGACGTCGTCCAGCACCGTCAGGCGGTCGTGGAGAACTTGGTGCGTCTCGTTGAGGGGGCACCAGCCAATGATGGAGGGGTGGTTGAAATCGCGTTTCAGCACTTCCAACCATTGCGCCACGAAACTGGCTGTGGGCTTTTGGTTGTGCCCCACAGTTCCTCCGCCGGAGACACCCCAGTCGCCGAACTCACCCCACACCAGGTAACCGAGGCGGTCTGCGTGATAGAGGAAACGTTCCTCGAAGACCTTCTCGTGCAGGCGGGCGCCGTTGAAACCTGCGGCCATGGACAATTCGATGTCCTTGATCAAGGCAGCGTCATCCGGCGAGGTCATCAGTGACTCGGGCCAGTAGCCCTGATCCAGGACGAGTCGCTGGAAGACAGCTTGGCCGTTGATGCGAACCACCTTGCCGTCCAAGGCAACTGACCGCACTGCCGCGTAGCTGCTGACCTGGTCAACAACATTTCCGGAGTCATTGTGGATGCTGACATCGAGGTCATAGAGGAAGGGATCTTCGATGGACCAGGGACGCAGGGATTCGGCGGGGATGGTGAGGCGGAGTGATGGCGTGAGGTCCAAGTCAGCTTTGGCTGTGGCCTCAACACGCATGTCGCCCTTGTCTCTGAGGACGGCGGTGACCGTATGCCCGCTCCGGTTCTGGCTGACGGGCACCTCCAGTGTGATGCTTGAGTCCGCAAGGTTGGGAGTCATGCGGAGGCGTTTGATATGAACCGCCGGGACCGCTTCGATCCACACCGTCTGCCAAATTCCGGTGGTCCGGGTGTATTGGCAGTGGGTGTTGTTGTACCAGGTGGCCTGTTTGCCACGGGCTTGCATTTCGTGCCGTGAATCCCTGGCCCGGACCACAATCACGGCTTCCGTTCCGGGCTCGGCGACTCCTCCGAGGTCTGCAGTGAAGGGCGTAAAGCCTCCGCGGTGACGGGCTACTTCAACTCCATTCACCCATACGGTGGCGTCGTGGTCCACGGCGCCAAAGTGCAGCAGAACGTTCTGGCCCGCCCATTCCTGAGGGATCGTCACCGTACGCCGGTACCAGACGGCTTCCATGAAATCGACGTGCTCGACCCCCGAAAGTGCAGATTCCGGTGCGAACGGAACCAGGATCTCGCTGTTGAGTTTGCGCGTGGTGAGTCCGCGCTCCAAACCGGAGTCACCGGCGTCGATCTCGAATTCCCAGGTGCCGTTGAGGTTCAGCCACTTGTCGCGGAGCAATTGGGGGCGGGGATGCTCGGGCTTGGGCATGGCGGGGGTCACATTTTGGCTCACAATCAAAAACCTAACGTGCCATGGGGTTGAGTACCACCAGTCGCCGCGGAAGTATGAATGACGTGACCCGATACCGTTTAGCCATCCTTGATGATTACCAGCATGTCTCCGGCGATTACGCCCCGTGGGATTCACTGCTCGACGACGGCGTGAAGGTCAGCGTCTTCAGCGCACCTTTCCTTTCGGAAGAGCAAGCCGTGGCCGCCTTGGCGCCGTTCGACATTATTGTGGCGATGCGCGAGCGAACCCGTTTTCCACAGGATGTCCTTGAGTCGCTGCCGAACCTGAAACTGCTGGTGACCACTGGCATGGCGAACGCCGCGATCGATCTTGAAGCGGCGGCAGAACGCGGCATCGTGGTCTGCGGAACGGGTGGCTCACCGGCAGCGGCGCCCGAACTGACGTGGGCTTTGCTGCTGGCTTTTGCCCGCAACCTGACGGTGGAGGAGAACTCTCTGCGCGCCGGCGACTGGCAGACCGGCGTCGGGTTTGAACTCGAAGGCAAGACCCTCGGAATCGTTGGCCTGGGCAAGATCGGCAAGCGGATGGCGGGCTACGCCAAGGCATTCGGGATGGACGTCCTCGCTTGGAGCCAGAACCTCACTGCGGAAAGTGCTGAGGCTGCCGGTGCCCGCAAGGTCAGCAAAGAGGAGTTGTTCCGGGAGTCCGACGTCGTGACGCTCCACCTGCGGTTATCCGAGAGGACAGAGGGCATCGTTGGCTCGGAAGAACTGCGGCTTCTCGGGCCCGATGGCGTGTTGATCAACACTGCTCGCGGCCCCTTGGTGGACGAGGCAGCATTGATCCGGGCCCTGGAGGAGGGGTGGATCCGCGGCGCCGCCCTGGATGTCTTCGACGAGGAACCCCTTTCCGCTGGACATGCGCTGCTGCATTCCCCACGGACCGTTCTCTCGCCGCATATCGGCTACGTGACGCACGAAAGCTACAGGCAGTTCTATGGCGGGGCGTTCGAGGATGTGAAGGCCTGGCTTGATGGGGCTCCCGTGAGGGTAATCAGCGGCTAGATTACAGACGGGCAAGCGCTTTCCGGGCAAAGCTGGCAAGATGGACCCATGCGTATCCTTATCGCCCCGGACAAGTTCAAGGGATCCCTGACCGCCGCCGAAGCAGCGTCAGCCATGGCCGAAGGCGCCCTGCGCGTTTATCCGGATGCCGTGACCACCCAGTTCCCGGTTGCCGATGGTGGCGAAGGTACCTTGGACGCCGCCATCGCTGCGGGTTACGAGGAGCGGAACAACGCCGTTGTTGGCCCTATCCTCAAGCCTGTTGGAGCCTCATGGGCGATCCGCAAGGACTCCTTCGGCGGGGCAAGCGCCGTTATCGAGACCGCGATGGCCTCGGGCCTGGCGCATATGGAGCCGACGCCAGAGAATTCGCTGCGCGCCCACAGCTACGGTTGCGGCCAGCTTGTAGCGGCGGCCCTCGACGCCGGTGCCACTGAAATCGTGCTCGGCTTGGGCGGCTCTGCAATGTCCGACGGCGGCAGCGGCGCCTTGCGTGCGTTGGGGCTCAAACCCCTTGATGCGGCCGGCAATGTGGTGCCCCTCGGCGGAGGTTCCCTGGCCGACGTCGTTGCTTTGGATGTCTCCGAGCTGGATCCGCGACTTTCGGCCGTGAAGTTCCGCATCGCCGTCGACGTCCAAAACCCGCTGTACGGGCCGGAAGGCGCGGCGCATGTTTTTGGTCCCCAGAAGGGCGCCGATGAGGACGCCGTTGAAAAGCTCGACGCCGGTCTCCGCAACTGGGCGTCGCTCCTTCGGGAAGCCACGGGCCGCGATGTGAACGTTCCGGGAGCTGGCGCGGCAGGCGGGTTCCCGGCGTCGTTCCTAGCCTTTACTGACGCCGCGCTGGAGGGCGGCTTCGCGCTGGTCGCTGGGCTCACGGGCCTCGCGAAGCACCTCGACGAGGCCGACCTGGTCATTACCGGTGAGGGTTCCATGGACGAGCAGTCGCTCACGGGCAAGGCGCCCATTGCCTTGGCTGATGCCGCTAGTTTGCACGGCATTCCCGTGATCGCCGTGGCCGGACGCATCACGGTGACACCGGAGGACCTGGCGAAGCACGGAATCGTTGCCGCGGCCCAGCTGTTGGATGTCGCGCAGCGCAAGGATGGCGTCCCGGACGTCGCCGATGCCGTTGCCAACGCCGCCAAATATTTGGCGTGGGCTACGAGCCAGGTGCTTGAAGGGGCGTAATTACTGGCGGTAGCCCTCCACTTCACTGACGGGTCGCGGTTCGGCCTCATCGGGGTTCTCGCCTGCGTCCTTCTTCGCCCGACGTTGGCGCAAGAGGTCCCAGCACTGGTCGAGCTGGGCTTCAAGTTGTGCCAAACGGGCGGTGTTGTCGCCGCTGCTGTCGTCATCTGATCCTGCAGCGTCACGGAGGCGGTGCTCCTCCTCTACCAACGACTGGATCCGCTCCAGAAGGTCCTGTTCGTCCATGTTCTTTCTCCCTGCGTTTGTGGGTGGTTACCTCGAACGTAGTCTTGCTGATGGGGTGCGTCTACAGGCAGCCAACGGCATACTTGGGTCATGAAATTCACTACGACCATCGTCGGTGATGGCAACAAGGCGGGCATCGAAGTTCCGGACGAGATCGTTGTGGGCCTCGGCGCGGGCAAACGGCCCCCGGTGGTGGTGACCATCAACGGCCAGAGCTACCGCAGCAGCATTGCCGTGATGGGCGGGAAATATATGGTGGGTGTCAGCACGGCGAACCGTGAACTGACCGGCACGGCGGCAGGGGACACCGTGGACGTTGGCCTTGAAGTGGACACCGAGCCGCGGGTTATCGAGGTTCCCGAGGATATGGCCGCCGCGCTGGATGCGGAGCCTGACGCGAAGGCGTTCTACGGCACGTTGAATTACAGCAGCCAGCGGCGCTACGTCGAGCCGATCGGCGATGCCAAGACCGAGGAGACACGTGCCCGGCGGATCGCGAAGGTAGTTGCGGATTTGAAGGCCGGCAAGAAATAGCACGTTAGGCTGGGCCATTCGCCCTGGTGATGGCGACCGCTTCCTCGATGCCACTGGTCCATGGTTCCCCGTGTCCCGTCGGAATTAAAAGTGACCCGAATCACGTCATGTTCATCGGGTTGGCTTCACTACCAAGTAGTGACAGGCTGTAGAGCGCATTTCGGATGCAGAACAGCAGCCGCAGTCGATGAGGCGAGGAGACCCCTCTTGTCGGCTGGTCACCGTGCGCGAGCAAGGCCCCCATCGTCGGCTGGCCGGCCGCGCACTTGTCCGCTTGCCCAGGCGGACAGTGTGGCCGGCCAGGACTTAGACCACCCGGGCCGGCCGCACCCGGCGTGCTTTAGCGCGGCCCCTTGAAAGTAGGGGTGTCAGATGCGTTCCAGAGGTTCAAGCTGATACGCGTCGTGCAGGAGGTTTGCGAACTCCGGTGTCGGCGCCAGCTGCTGGCTACCGATGCTTTTTACTCCTATCCCGGGGCTCCAGGAGTTAAGGACAGCGGCAGACAAAGATCCATCGACAGAGGCAGCGGCAATCGAGCGAGTCTCCTGCACAACACCTTGGGCACCAAGCTGTCTCTGAAGAATTTGCATGGTGACGCCGTGGAGAATATCCGCCTTGGGCCAAATCACTCTTGAGCCGTCCCATAACGCGAGATTCCAGATAGTTGCTTCGCTGAGCCGCCCGCTGCGATCCATGAACGCTGCGTCGTCGAACCCGCGCTCTTTAGCGCGGCGAAGTAAGAGCGTTTTCGACACTTCTCCAACATGTTTTACCCGTGCCAGATGGCGTTCATGTTGCGCAAGATCGAGTGCCAAAGGCGTTGCCGGAGGCGTCACGGGATCAGCAATCTTCACCAGGACATCAAGCTCAGGTTGCGCCGTGAACATGAATTCGCCCGGCCTCGAGCTGATATAGACCATGAGCGAAGCATCTGCGGAGGCGGTAGTGAGGGCCGCACTCATGTGCCCCAGAATGTGGGAGTCGGGGAGGTGATGTCCGAAGAGCAGCTCACTTCCCTCCCTGAGACGGTTCAAATGGAAATCCAAACCACGCACACGCCCGCCGCGTACTTGCATCGCTGTGAAATGGGCATAGCCTGCGAATGCCAAGGGGGCGAGGTCCTCAGCTGTGGGGGTACTACCGTTGAGATACGTCGTCGAAATTGTCATGTATCGAACGTAAGAGGTGACACCAGTGTCAAAGGCAAGCGAACCAATGCTCCGGGTAGGTGACTTGTCTGTCCGAACTGGTGTGGCACCCCGCTTGCTGCGCTACTACGAGGGCCGCGGGCTTCTGTTCGCTGATCGATCTTCAACCGGTCAGCGACTGTTCTTGCCTTCCGCTGTGCAGCGCGTCCAGCACATTCGTTCACTGCTGGATGCCGGGCTTCCCACAAGTGTCATCCGTGAACTGATCGACTGTATTTACCAGCCGGGGAGGTTGGAGCCATGCGCTGTTCCCACGTTGAGGGCCCACGTGGAGGACTATGACAACCGAATCGCACACCTTGTCAGTACTCGCGCTGCCCTTCAGGGTCTGATCGACTCATCCAAGGAGTAGGCCGCGGCGTCAGTCCGCCTGCGCAGCTGTGCCGGCCACCCGGCGTCGTGCGTTTTCGTGTGAGTCGACCATCTGCGCGCCCCTCACCAACCCCGAAAGTCCTCGCGATTCAGTGAGCGGCACTGCCACGAACGCTGCCAGCAGCACCAAGCCGCTGAGTGGGCATTGCAGCAGGCTTGGGTCCCGCAAGGGCAACAGCGTGTACGCCACGATCGCTTCCGTGGTTTCAGGCATTGAGCGTTCAGTTCCTCCGATTGCGTGGTGATGTTGCTCGCGGCGGGATGGGATCTGGGGCTACTCGGCTTCCCGGCACCATCTCGCGTCATGAATCATCCGCGACCACCACATAACGAATGGAAGAGCAATGTCGCGTGGGGGACGGTTTGTGGTGCAAATGGTCTGCCGGAACAACTACTGCCTGGAGGGGTGGATCTGGAAGCAAATGGGTGAGTTCCCTGATGGGCCTTGCCCGGATTGCCCGGCCCCGGAACAACCCGTGAACGAGGAACAACCCGTGAAACGTGCCAATCCAGCCAAGCTGGTGAGTTGGCTGCGACGTGTTCTACGCAGATAAGCGGGCCCTTTGGGCGAGTGCCGCCGTCGTCTACGCCTTCCGGGCTATCAGCGCGACACCCGCCGCCGACGCGAGGAAGACGGCGCCAAGGATGGCCCAACCCAGCGTGCCTTTTTCGACGACGGTGGCGGTCACCACGAGCGGTGCGAGCGTGGCCCCCATCTTCGTAAGGTCCGTACCAAGTTCGTCGTCGCAGCTGTCCAACTGGAACTTGAAGGCGTCCTGAACTACGCCATCCACGGAGTGGAACAAGCCAGCGGTCTGTGTCTCCCGTTTGGCGCCTGCGTTACGCGGCGCGACTGGTGGTGTGGGGTCCGCGAGACGGGAGGGCCGTCACATTGGTGAGTTCCGCTGCGAGGCGCACCGGCACCTCATGGAGTGCGGCGTACCCCTGCAATTGATCCAGCGCATCCTCATCAATGGTCGCTTGGGAAAGGTCCATCTCAACTCCGAGACCGCCGCCCAGGCTCTTGGTGCGTTGGACCACCGGGTAAAGCCCCTGGAGGCTCAAGGTGGTTACTCGACCCGTCGCTGAGATCTGGATCTGTTCGCCGTCAACGTCGACGCGAACAACTACGGAGAGCTTGTCGCTGGCCAATGTGCTGCCTTTCATCCTTGCTGCCACGCTGCAGCGTCCCCCAGCGTATGTGTCATGTGTGACCTGCGCAACATTGCGACGGCGTAAGGGCGGCTGTCCCGGAAGTGACTCACTCGCCCCGAAGGTGCACCGGTCTGGCGTTCGCTGGGGGTTCTCCCACCTCGTGGATGGTATGGCTGCCGCAAGCCGTCTTGGTTACGCTGGCTCGCTCGATGCGCGACACGGTGAACCATCGCATTGCGTTGCGCAGTTGGCACCACCCAACCAGGTACCACTGGCCGTTCAGGGAGGCGAACAGCACTGGCTCAACGTCGCGGGTGGTCGTGGTCTCGTCTCTCGACGTGTAGCGAATGCGGATCACTCGCTGCTCGGCCATCGCCTCCTCCAGTGCCGACTTGATGGCGCGCGAAGAAGAGGGGAGAGCGTTGACCCAGACGCGGTGGGCCAGCTCGTCGGCTCGTGCTCGGGTTTTGGGATCGAGGACGTCCAGAATCTTCTGGATACCTGCTGCTGCGAGATCGGCGTAGGGGGCATCGGGTGCAGCAGACATGGTTGCCATGAGGGCCACGGCCTGCGCCGGGGACAGGCTGACGGGCGGCAGGGACGCGCCTGGAGACAATCCGTAGCCCCCGCCCGGACCTGGGCGGGACCATATAGGCGCACCGCTGTTCTCTAAGGCATCGAGGTCTCTCTTGACAGTACGCACGGATACCTCGAACTCTCTCGCCAACCGTTCTGCGGAAACCCCCCGCGCGCCGCTGCGGCGCAACATCTCGGATAGAGCATGGAGCCGTTCGACTCGCTTCACAGTTCAGGCCCCGACAAATTCATGACATAAATAGTGACATACCCTTGTCCGTGGTGACTGCGAGGGTGGTGACATGACAACTACTACAAGCAGCCCGATCATCATTCTCATCGCAGGCCACTGGCTGGGCGCATGGGCGTGGGATGAAGTTCTTGAACACCTGACAACCGACCACTCTCGTGCAATCGCGATGACACTCCCCGGTCTCGACGGGGACGATCCCGAGCGTGCGGCCAAGACTCTCGACGATCAAGCCACAGCGGTCCTGGACGTCATCAATCAACTCGGGGTCTGCGAGGATCAGCCCGCAACTCTCGTCGCTCACAGTGGGGCGAACGCCCCCGTCAGCCTCGTCCTTGACCGACACCCTGAGCTTGTCCAGCGAGTGGTGTGGGTAGACTCCGGCCCTGTGGCGACGGGAAGCGCCTTCGCTCCAGACATCCCGGAGGAATTGGAGGAGCTTCCGCTGCCGTCCCTCGACGTCCTCGCACAGCAGGCGAGCCTCGAAGGCCTCAGCGCAGAGGTCCTCGAGCGTTTTCGGGCCCGGGCCATCCCTGAGCCCGCCGCCGTGCTTCGTCAGCCCGTCGAGCTCACGAACGACGCCCGCCGCAAGGTCCGGACCACTCTGGTGTGCTGCTCGATCCCGAGCGCGCAGGTGCTGGAGTTGGCCAGCGCAGGCCATGCCATGTTTGCCGAAGTCGCGAACATCGAGCACCTCGACGTCATTGACCTCCCGACGGGGCATTGGCCTATGTGGAGCCGTCCCTACGACCTCGCCAAGGTCATTCAGTCAGCGGCTTATCTAACCAACTAACCAGACACGAATGCGGAGGGATGGGTGTTGGCGTTGCCTTGTGCGGGGTGGTCCTGGGTGACAGATCCGGATTGGTGTGGGGAGTGTTCACCCAGGCCGTCCCACGTCTAAGATGCGGGACCTAAGAACCGCATCTTAGAGATTGCTAGACTTCCTTGCTAAATTATTGACGGATACGTTCTTGGCCTGCGGGTAGGGAAGATTCGCCTGGAGAGCCTGGCGGACGTGTCCTGGGCTTCAGCAAGAGGGCCTTTCGAATGGGCGTGCCTGTAAAGGGTGGTGTTGGTTTGGACGCTGTGGCTGTGGAGGATTGGTCGGGCGATGTTGAGCAGCTGGCTGACTTGCTCGTTGGCTCAGAAGATATTCGGACGTTCCTGGATGGGATGGCCGGTCTTGGAGCGGCAGTGATGTCCAGGTCGACCGGCACACGAATTGAGTGCGCTGTGACGTTGGGGCGGCGGAAACGCACCGCCACGATTGCCGGCAGCAGCGATCGGGCGATGCTGCTGGACCGGATCGAGCAGACCCTGGAGCAGGGCCCTTGCATCGATGCCCTGGAAAGTGGACGCCCGGTCCTTCTTGATGATGCCCTGTCATCACCCCAGTGGGGTGATTATTGCAGAGCATTGAGCGCGGCGGGGATGCGCAGCACGCTGGGTGTGCCGATGAAACTCGAACGAGACTCCGCTGCCGTGCTGAATTTCTTCGCCCCCATGCCAGAGACGTTCACCCGCAACGCCGTCGCTGATGCGTTGACCTATGCAGGGATCGCAGGCAAGGCGTTGCAAGTGGCGATCAGGATTACCGCGTTGAATGAGGCGGCCGAAGACCTCGACGCCGCCATGGAAAGCAGGGCGCTTATCAATACGGCGTGCGGGGTGATCATTTCCCAGAACAGGTGCACCCAAGATGAAGCGTTCAGAATCCTGCGGAAGGCTTCGAACGACCGGAATCAAAAACTGCGCGACCTCGCCCAGTCACTCGTGGACGGAGTCGGGACGCAAAAGCAACCCGCCCAACAGGAAGCGGACAGGGTTCGCTGAGGGGACTTAGTGGTGCGGTCCGCTCCGCAGGTCTTCCATGGCCCACGCAATGAGTGCGAGTTCGAAAGGATGCGGCCTCAACGCTTCGTGGACGTAGGCGTCCAGCTCCATGGGGTCGGCGGTGCCGCCTTGTCCCCAGTATCTGATCCATAACCGTTCAAGGGTGATGGTGTTCTGATTCAGTAGATTTCGTGCGCTTTGCCGTGGGTCATGCATTTTATATCCCAGTGCTATTGACGGGCCTCCTGCGCGCCGACTGAATGATCAGCCTGCTTACTAATTAAGTTACACGGAAGGTGCTTTCCTGAACAACCGGGCGAGGGGGGTGGACGGGGCGGAACCTGGCCGGTCCGCGAACTGCCAAGCAGGACTGTCAGTGTTGGTCGTGCGGTGCAATTCCTTGCAAGACCTGATCAACCAACGCCTCGATGGTGCCTCGGTCAAGGGGGCCGTGTCCGAACAGCAGCCGCAGGTACACGGGTCCGTATAGGCCGTCGAGCACTACTTCGAGGTCTAAGTCTGCTCGTATTTCACCGCGTTTTATGGCGCGGTTGAGGAATTCGCGTCCCGCTTCGCGTCGCGGCTCAAGCCAGCCTGCACGGAAAGCCGAAGCCAGCTGTGTGTCGTGTTGGGCCTCGCCCAGGAGCGAGATTGTCATCCGCCCCAGGCTTGTTTCTCCGAGCATGTGCGCTAGGGCGGAGAGCTGGGCTGAAAGATCCTTTCGCAGGGATCCGGTCTCAGGAAAAGCGAGGTCCGCCTCTACCTCTGACAGGAGTGCCTCCAGCAGGATCGCTCCCTTGCCCGGCCACCACCTGTAGATAGTTGCCTTGCTGGCCCCCGCCCGTTCTGCGATCGCGTCAATGGTCATGCGAGGGTATCCGGATTCTTCGAACAGTCCGACAGCGGCCCTCAATACCGCTTCCTGCGTGCGAGGTGAGCGTCGGGATGGTCGCATCGGCTTTGCGGTGAGGTGCTGGTCGTTCATGAATTAATCCTAGCCGAAACGAAACGATTCGTGTAGGTTTAAGCGAAACGATCCGTTTCGATCCTAAATGATTCGCTACAGAATGCGAGGACAGATATGTCTCAGATAGCCCTGTTCATCACCCACCAGACCAAACCTGGGCAGCGAGAGGCTGTTCAGGCCCTTTGGCAACGGCATATGGCCCCGGCCGTCCAAGCCAACGACGGCCACGAGGCATACTTTTACTGTCTCGACCCTAACGACCCGGATGTTGTATGCGCGTTCCAGTCGTACCGCGACGCCTCCGCTGCCGCGGCCTTCCTGAGAACAGCGGCCTACCGTGAATATGAGAAAGAGGTCGCTCCTCTGCTCCTCGGCGCACCTGGCGTCAAGCAGCTTGTGCCCATTTGGACCAAGGTCAGTCCTGTCAGTTAGTCGACCTGGGCTGCGGTCCCTAATTCGGATGTCTGCCAGACATCGCTGGTAGAACCGAAGCGGCAAGTGCCGCCGTCGTGCCTTTTGTGAAGCACGACGGCGGCACTTGCCGTATGTGGGCAGGGCCGGCTAAGCGGTCTGGCCTGCGTGCTGGCCTTCGGAGATCTCCTCAACAACTTTGCTGTTGAAGGCGGGGAGGTCGTCCGGGTTGCGGCTGGTGACCAGGCCCTGGTCCACCACCACTTCCTCGTCGGTCCAGTTGGCGCCCGCATTCTTCAGGTCGGTCTGGAGCGTGTGATAAGAGGTGACATTGCGCCCCTTGATCACCCCGGCCTCGATGAGGATCCACGGTCCGTGGCAGATCGACGCCACCGGTTTGTGCTGCTCGAAGAAGGCCCGCGTGAAGTTCTGCGCGTCTTTATCCACGCGGAGATGATCCGCGTTCACGACGCCCCCTGGGAGTACCAGTGCGTCGAAGTCGGAGGCGTTGGCGTCGGCCACCGCAAGGTCGACGTCGAAGGTGTCACCCTTTTCCACGCCATTGAAACCTTGGAGTTTGCCCTTGGAGGGAGCAACCAGTGTGGGCTCGCCGCCCGCATCCTTTACGGCCTGCCATGGGCTGGTGAGCTCTACCTGCTCCACTCCGTCCGTCAGCAGAAATGCAACCTTTTTGCCTGAGATGTTGTGTTCTGACATTGTTCCTCCTCGTTGCGCAGCGGAGTGCTTTTTGAGCGTGAGCCGCCGCTGTGAGAGTTGTTTGTCTGACCTGTTCCAGCCTAGGGAAGGACGCTTTAGTAAGCAAGCTGACTAATTCTGTGTGATTGCTGAGAGTCTTGCCTAAGTATCGAATAACGATAGAATCGCATTGTTGCTCGATAAAGGAGATCCCAATGGGAAAGCTGACGATTCTCGCACTGCGGGTTGTGATTGCGATGGTGCTCGCAGGCTCGCTGTTCGTTCAGGTGTGGATGGTGCCGTTGTTCTCCGTCGATCTGGTTGAGGCCGGCGCCCCGGACGGTCCTCGCATTGCGCTGCTGGTCATCGTGGTGCTGGGGATCCTATGCGTGCAGGTGGTTGCGGTCTGTATGTGGCGATTGCTGACGATGGTGCGACGCGGGACGGTGTTCTCCCACGGGGCATTCCGGTTTGTGGACATCACCTTCGGAGCCATCGCCTTCGCTGCAGTGCTGATGTTCGGCATCGCGGTGATTCTGGCGCCCGGCGAGACCGCGCCCGGCATTGTGATGCTGATCTGCGGGGCTGCTTTGATGATCGGGGGAGTGGCGCTGGTGGTGCTCGTGATGCGGACGCTGCTTGCACAGGCCGTCGCCCGGGATGTCGAAGCTGCTGGGTTGCGCGCCGAACTTGATGAGGTGATCTGATGCCGATCATCGTGGATATCGACGTCATGCTGGCTATGCGCAAGATGCCCGTGGGAGTTCTCGCAGAGCGTGTGGGGATTACGCCGGCCAATTTGGCTGTGCTCAAGAACGGGCGGGCGAAGGCGGTCAGGTTCACAACGCTTGAGGCGTTGTGCGAGGTGCTCGAGTGCCAGCCGGGGGAGCTCTTGCGGTGGGAGGCTGGCCCGGGATTGGAAATAGACGACGACGGCGGCCGTTCAGTGGTGCGGGAAGGCCGCGGATCCTAGTACCGAGGTCTGCATTGCCCCGACCTGATAGTAGGCTTTGCTGAATGACGTGGGGGCGCCGGTTCCTCCCGCACCCCGAAGGAATCGACGAATGAAATTCTCCATGTCCAGCTGTTCAAATCGACCGAAGACCTCGGGCAAATCGCCGACGTGGTTTCCTACTGCAAAAGCGATGGCTGTACTACTCGCCACCTTGGTTCTCGCCACGTCGGGGGCAGGGGCGGCCACCGCGTCCGAAGAATCACCCGCAGCCCAGAACGACCACGCCATGGGATCGACACTTCGTGGTCATGAAAGCGCAGACGACGAATTGTTCTCTATCCAAGGCACGGAATCTGCTTTAGCAGTGCCGGCAGGCGTTCGCGGAATGGACGTCAGCAGCCACCAAGGCGTGGTGGATTGGACCAAGGCCGCAGCCAATGGGGCCAAGTTCGCGTACGTGAAAGCCAGTGAGGGGACTGCCTACCGCAATCCCTACTTCCAAGCCCAATACTCGGGGGCTGCTTCTGCCGGCATGCTGCACGGCGCCTACCATTTCGCCCTCCCCAACGCGTCGTCCGGTGCAGCGCAAGCCAACTACTTCCTGCAGAGCGGTGCAGCCTGGAAGCCGGACGGGAAAACACTGCCTGCCCTGCTGGACCTGGAATACAGCCCCTATGGCGACGGCGCCTGCTATGGAATGACCCCTGGCCAGATGGTTTCGTGGATCTCCGACTTCGCCACCACCATCCTGTCGCGAACCGGCCGCCTTCCCGCGATCTACACAACCACCGACTGGTGGAACACGTGCACAGGTAAGGCAAACGGCTTCGGGAACCACCCACTGCACATCGCGAGCTGGGCATCGACGCCCGGTGCTCTGCCGGCCGGTTGGAAAAACTACGCCTTGTGGCAGCACGCCGAATCCGGAGTGTTCCCAGGGGATCAGAATGTTTTCAGGGGCTCCCTTGCCGAGCTGACCGCCTTCGCCAAGAATCCGGGTCCCATCTTCTCCGACATCTCCGGCGGCCAGTTCACCACCGAAGTCAATTGGCTCGGGTCCCGCGGCATTTCAACCGGATGGACCGAGACGAACGGTGCCAGGACGTACCGGCCCCTGGCTCCCGTTGCCCGTGACGCCATGGCCGCGTTCATGTACCGGTTGGCCGGCTCCCCCGCCTTCACCGCCCCCGCGAAGTCGCCGTTTGCCGATGTTGCCACGAACAACCCGTTCTACAAGCAGATCACCTGGCTTGCCAGCAAGGGCATCAGTACCGGGTGGACCGAAGCCAACGGGACCAAGACCTACCGGCCGCTTGAACCGGTAGCCCGTGATGCCATGGCGGCGTTCATGTACCGGTTGGCCGGCTCCCCGGCGTACACCGCCCCCGCGAAGTCGCCGTTTGCGGATGTTGCCACGAATAACCCGTTCTACAAGCAGATCACTTGGCTGGCGAGCAGCGGCATCAGTACCGGGTGGACCGAAGCCAACGGGACCAAGACGTACCGACCGTTTGAACCGGTGGCCCGCGATGCCATGGCTGCGTTCATGAGCCGTTTCGACACCAAATTCGGCAACTAACGAGGGCAAAAGCAGGGCCCGACGTTTCTGCACCAGTGCAGTGTTAGCACTCGCGAGTGCATTCTCTTGAGCTTGGGGCGGGAACCCCAATCTCATCCTCGGGTCCTGCGTCGATCATCGACTCCTGGTTGGCCTCGACCCGGTGTTCGGTGCCCACGGTCAGTGGCGACGCGTCTCTATCGACTTGCCAGGTATGGGACTCGCGGTACTGGATTGACGCAAATGGATCTCAGTAGCCCAGTTGCTCGCGCAACGACGTGAGCTGGTGCGACGATTCCACTGCCTGCTCGTGATCTACAGAGACCAGGGCCTGAACCAGGACGTCGCTCAGCACGATCGATGGCAGCGCCTCCGTGGTCATGCCCGTCGGCGTGTGCGGGGCGAGGATCACGGCGTCGGCCAGGTCGTGAAGCGCCGACTCGGGTTCATCCGTCAGCAAGACGATGGAGGCACCCACTGAACGGGCGCGCTTAAGCAGCACTTCGACGTCGACCGTTACACGACCCGGAGCGAAGACGACCACCACATCCTGGCTCCCAAGCTGGAGCAAATCATCCGCAAGCCGGAAGCCGTCACTGGAGATGCACCTCGCCCGCCGGCCGATCCGATTGCAGCGCAAGGCCAGGTTCAGGGCGGCGATGCCGGACGCGCCGACGCCGTAACTGACAATCGTGGAACCTCTCATAAGAAGTTCGACGGCGGGAGCGATCGCCTCTGCGGGGTCGGCGCTGGAGGCGAGTTCCAGCCTGTCCTTTGCCTCGGACCACACGTTCTGCCAGATGTCTTCGATGCTTGCGCCCATGTGGTCGATGCGCTGTTGCATGCGTACTTCCGGCGCCACCGTTGAGGTGAAGGGGGTGGCTATGTCTCGTTTGAGCTCTTGTAATCCCGAGTACTCAAGTGACTGGACTGTGCGGACAACCGTGGCGCTGCTGGTACCGCTCTCGGCGCCGAGTTCCTGCGCGCTCGCGTAAAGGAGCCGTTCAGGTGAGCTGTTGGTGAGGAAGGTGCTCACCGTCCTCTCGGCCTTGGAGAGCTTGTCCCAGTGCTCGCGGACGCGGCCACGCAAATTAATCATGCCCCGATTTTTCGTAATGTCTGTTACAGAAGTCACATCGGATGTACTATTCATTCTAAAGAAGCCCTCACTTGTAACGGTTGTTCCAAAGATACTCCTTTCAACAGCGGATGACAGTGAGCCAAACCGAATGAAAGGCCCGACGGATATGAGCAACACATCCTTGCGGATCGTGGAGATCTCCGGACCTCCGCTGGAGCGGGGGAGGCAGTACGGAAGTGCTGCCGCAGACCTGATCACCAAAGCCATCGATTTCTACACGGAGGCATTCCAGCAGCAAACAGGCCTGACCTGGGAGCAGCTGCGCGGCAGGGCCGAACGCTGGATGGGGCTGTGCACGCAGACTGCTCCGGACCTGGTCACTGAAATGCGCGGGATCGCGGAGGGCAGCGGGCGGGACGTCCTGGACATTATGGTGCTGAACCTTCGGGGCGAGATCATCTACGACGCTGGTTTCGGCAAGGCTCCCGAGCCTGAGGAGCGCGACGATGTGGACGGATGCACCTCCTTCGTCCTGACCGATGGAGCGTCGGGCGACGGCCACATGTACGTGGGGCAGAACTGGGATTGGCGCTTCGGAGCCCAAGACACCGTGATGATTTTGCGGATTGTCCAGGATCCAAAGCCCACGCTGATCATGCAGGTTGAGGCTGGCCAGATCGGCCGGCACGGCGCAAACTCTGCAGGCATCGCCCTGAATGCGAACGGACTGGGAGGACGGTTCAACGACGAACTCGGAATGCCGCAGACCTTCATCCGCCGCATGGTGCTGGACCAATCGGAACTGCCGGATGCGTTGAACACACTCTTCCGCCAGAAACCCCACATCGCCAGCAATGCTGTGCTGTCACACCGTTCCGGATTTTCCATCGACGTGGAAACCACTCCGGGCAGCAACGGCTGGATGTACCCGGACAAGTCCGGGGTGCTGGTTCATGGCAACCACTATGAAGCGTTCATGCCGGTACAACTGGCAGCCACCTACCGTCCGGTCTCCGTGGATTCCCTCTTCCGGGTTCCGCAGGCACGGCGGGGCCTCGAACGGGTCAGCGCAGCCACAAGCAGTACGCAGTCCCGTGAACTCATCAAATCGGCAATGTCGGACCACCTCGGCTTCCCCGAGTCCGTCTGCACCCACCCGGACCAGCGTCGTCCCCACGTCCGCCAGTGGTCCACGCTGCTTTCCAGCTGCGTTGATCTCACAACCGGCGATTACCTGGTCACCAACGGAACTCCGTGCGACCACGACTACGAAGTAATGCCCTGGAACCTTTACGACGGACCTGGTTCCGCACACGACTCCTTCGACCCCACTATTGCAGAGGTATCACTGTGAAACGCAACGATAGATTCAAGCCCTTTGCCCGAACCGGCGTGATTGCCGGTGCGGCCGCTTTCACCCTGGCGCTGAGTGCCTGCAACGCAGCAGGTCCTCAAGCCCAGAGCACCCCCACTGACGTTTCCTTCGGCCCCACTACCGCTGAAGCTGAGGGCAAGATCGACTCCTTCACATGGATGATCACCCAAGAGCCAGCCACCTTTGACCTGGACATCGACAGCGCAACGGCCGAGAACACCATCATGTCCAACGTGTGCGAACGGTTGATGCAGCTGCAGCCGGATCTCACCACCACGCCCCACTTGGCCGAGAAAGCTGAATGGACCTCGGACACCACGGTGGTCTTCACGCTCCGGAAGGACGTGAAGTTCCACGACGGCACACCCATGACGGCCGACGATGTGCTCTGGAGCATGCAACGGCATGCCGCCAAGGGTGCTGACGAGTCCGACGAATATGCCAACGTCACCGACATGGCAAAGACCGGTGACAACCAAATTACTGTCACGCTGAAGCAGCGCGATGCCATATTCCTCCAGGCCATGGCCGGGAACGGCGGAATCGTGCTGAACCGCAAGGTTGTGGAAGCCCAAGGCGCGAACTACGGGTCGCCGTCGGCCCCTGACGCTTGCTCGGGTCCCCTGAAACTTGAGAAGTGGTCCGCAGGTTCCAACATCACCCTCACCAAGGACACTGACTACTGGGATGCCGACAACGCTTCCCTGGCAGACACCATCACGTTCCGCTGGGCTGATGACAACGCGATCGTGAACGCCCTCACCAGCGGCGAAGCCCAAGGTGCTTACCTGGACAGCCCCGCGACGGCCGGACCGTTGCAGAAAAGCGACAAGGTCCAGATCGCTCAAGGCCCGTCCACCAATGTTTGGTCCCTCATCGCCACGGAACGCGGCGCCCTTAAAGACGAACGGATCCGGCAGGCATTGTCGCTGGCATTGAACCGTCAAGGCGTTGCCCAAGCGGCATTCGGCGGACTGGCCAAACCGTGGAAGACGCCTGTGGGGCCGGGTGCCTGGGGGTACGAAGAGGCCACGTTCAACAGTGCCTACGAAGCTTTGGCGGGCGCTCCTGCCCAGCCGGCCAATGAAGACCTGGAGAAGGCCAAGAAGCTGGTGCAGGACGCTGGCGTACCTACGGAACCCATTGTTGTTGCCAATGGTGGCGACTCCATCAGGAATGTCATCTCCAGCGCCCTGGTTGAAGCAGCACAGAAGATCGGCCTGAAGGCTGAAATCGTCACGATTCCACGCCAGCAGTATGGCGACTTCTACTCTGACGCTTCCCTGCGGGCACAAGCGGACCTCTTCTCGGACGAGTACTACATCTCCAAGAACGACCCCGTGGGCTTCTACAAAAACGGGGCCTCCACAGCGAAGGTCAACTTCGTCAAGTTCAACGGCGAGGGCTACGACAGCAAGGTCAAGCAAGCTCAGGCCACCACGGACGATGCGGCTCGCGCAAAGCTCGCCATCGAGCTGGAGAAGCAGTGGACCGACTCCGTCGTCTGGATCCCTGTGGCACACACACCCGCAACCATCGCCATGTCGAAGGACATCAGCGGGGCGCCGTCGTCGGCGTCGTTCCTTTACTACCCGTGGGCCGCGGACGTCGGCAGCAGCAAGAAGTAACGCCATGATCCGTGCAGCAACCCGCATCGCGGGAATGATCCTGACCTTGGTGGTGAGCTCGTTCGTCATCTTCGCCGCGATGTATGCGGCGCCGGGAGACCCCGTCACGTTCCTGATCGGAAACCCGGAGAACATCACCCCTGAACGCGTTGCCGAGGTCAGGGCACAGTACAACCTGGATCAGCCGCTCCTTGTGCAGTACGGGCTGTGGGCGTCCCAGGCTTTCATCGGCAACCTCGGTACGTCTTTCCAGTATCACCAGCCAGTGGCCGAGCTGATGGCCACGCGGCTTCCCGCAACCCTGGCGTTGGTAGCCATCGCATCCGTGCTGTTCATCGTGGTCGGCGTCGGCTTGGGCATTCTGTCCGCGCTGCGCCAGGGCAAACGCACCGACTCCACCATCACGGCAGCCACTACGCTCGCGGCCTCCGTTCCTTCGTTCGTAATAGGGCTGCTGCTGGTGTCCATCTTCTCCGTGCAACTGGGGTGGTTCCCGGTATCCGGGGCCGGCGAAGGGTTCCTGGACCGGCTGCACCACCTCGCGCTCCCCGCAGTGGCACTGGCTGTTGGCGCCGTCGCAATCGTCAGCCGGGTGACGCGGCAATCCATGGTGGAGCAACTGTCCATGGACCACGTGGAGGCCGCCCGCAGTTTCGGGCTGGCACCCGCGAAGTTGATCCGTCGGCACGTTCTCCGCAACGCGTGGGGACCGATCCTCACCATGGTGGCGCTTGTGGTGGCCAGCATGCTGGCCGGAACCGTCGTCGTCGAAAGTGTCTTTGGCATCAGCGGCGTGGGCAAGCTGCTGGTGGACGCGATCAACACCCACGACTTCCCCGTGGTGCAAGCCGTGCTCCTCTACATGGTCATCACGTACATGGTGGTGACCACCTTGGTGGACCTGGTCCACCCATTACTTGATCCGCGCATCAAGGCAAAGGACAAGAAATCATGACCTCCCTTTCGACGTCCGCATTGGCGTCCACCCCGGTTATCGGCACGAAGAAGCGCGACGTTGCGTACATTCTCAGCCTCGGTTTTCTGCTGGTTGTGGTTATGGTGGCACTGCTCGCGCCGTGGGTGGCCCCCTATGCCGCCAATGCTGTGGACTTCACTGCGATCTGGCAGGCGCCGGGCGGCGCTCACGTGCTCGGCACCGACCAAGTAGGCCAGGACTTGTTCTCGCGGCTCATCCACGGCGCCCGGGAATCCTTGCTTGGACCGTTGGCCCTTCTGGCGTTGGCTACGGTTTTCGGCGTAACCATTGGAACCGTCGCCGCATGGAACGGCGGCTGGATAGACGTAGTGCTGGCACGCATCACCGATGTCATGTTCGCCTTCCCGGGACTCCTGTTCGTCGTGCTGGTGATTGCCGTCTTTGGCAAAGGACCGGCGACGGCGATCATTGCCCTTGCGCTGGCTTACGCCCCCGTCATCGCGAAATTCACCCGATCCCTGGCGCTCGCGGAAATGGCTCGCCCCTATGTGGATGCCTACCGCGTGCAGGGTGTGGGCGGGTTCTTCCTCTGCGTCCGCTACATCATCCCCAACCTGACCCCGCCGCTCCTCGGGTACCTCGTGGTGCTGTTCGGCGAAGGCCTGATGAGCCTTGCAACGCTCAGTTTCCTGGGTTTCGGCGCGCAACCACCCAGCTCCGAGTGGGGGCTCATGGTCCAGGAAGGCCAGTCCGGCATCATCCAAGGCCACATTTGGCCGACGCTGGTTCCCGGCGTGGCAATTGCCGCCGTCGTGGTGGCCGTCAACGTGGTGGGTGTGCGGTTGTCCGACCGTCTGAACTCACGGTTTGAGAGGTAGAAGAATGCTGCTCGACATCAACAGTCTCAGCCTGACCATCACCGCGAACGGCTTGGTCAATCCCATCCTGGACAACGTAAGTCTCTCCGTTGACGCCGGCGAAGTGGTGGGCCTGGTAGGCGAGTCCGGTTCCGGTAAATCCACCACGGCGCGAGCCGTGCTGAGGCTGTATCCGGAAACGGCCGCCGTCGAAGGTTCCATTACGGTGGGTGGGACGGAAGTCCTATCTGCCTCCCGGGATGAGCTTCACCGCGTGCGGTCGTCCGAAGCCGCGATGATTCACCAGGACCCGAGGGCGGCGCTCAACCCTGTCCGGAGGATCGGCGACTCACTGACCGAGCGGCTGGTGCACGTGCTGGGTGTCAGCCGTTCGGAGGCTGCCGCGGCTGGACTGGACCTCCTTGCCGCCGTGGGGATCCGGCAGCCGGAAGAGCGGATGCGCCAATACCCGCACGAACTTTCCGGTGGCATGCTCCAGCGCGTCGTGATCGCTGCTGCGCTCACCGGACAGCCCAAGTTGCTCCTGGCAGACGAGGCCACGAGCGCTCTGGACGTAACCACTCAGGCCGAAGTTCTTGCGATTTTGCGTGACCTTCAGTCGCGGCGCGGCCTGGGCGTCCTGCTCATCACCCACGACCTCCACCTCGCCGCCGCCTACTGCGATCGCGTCTACGTGATGTACCGCGGGCGAATCGTGGAGGAACTGCGTGGCAACGACCTCTTCCACGAGGCGCAACACGAATACACTCGCCGGCTGTTGTCGGCCGTTCCGGCTATCGGCCACCTTCCCAACTCAGAAAGCAGGGCATCATGAGCGAACGCGTCCTGGAGGTCGACGGCTTGCAGAAGGCCTTCCGCGTTGGGGCGGGCGAGGTTGTGGCCTGCAACAACGTCAGCTTCGCCATTCCGCCGGGCGGCTCGATGGGGCTGGTGGGGGAGTCAGGGTCCGGTAAGAGCACCATCGCCCGCATGTTGGTGGGCCTTGAAACGCCCGACGCCGGCACTATCCACGTACGGGGACGGCAGCTTGGGACACGGGAACGGGGACGTACAGCACGCCTGCGGCGTGCCAAGGAGATCCAGATGGTGTTCCAGGATCCGTACGGTTCACTGGATCGGCGGCTCACCGTGGCGCAGTGCCTGGATCAGGCGATGAAGTTGCATGGCCTTACTTCCGGTGCTGCCCGTGTTGCTGCGCTACTCGATCAGGTGGGGTTGCTGGCCAAGCACGGTGATTCCAAGCCGCACCAGCTCAGTGGTGGCCAGCGGCAGCGCGTGGCGATTGCACGGTGCTTGGCTATTGAACCGTCGGTGATGGTGCTGGACGAGGCTGTGTCTGCGTTGGACGTGTCCGTCCAGGCCCAGATCCTTGCCTTGCTGAACGAGATCCGTGCTGATTCCGGGATCGCGCTGTTGTTCGTGAGCCACGACCTGGCCGTGGTCTCCGAGGTCACCGATGACGTGCTGGTCATGTACCGGGGGTCGATCCTGGAGCAGGGTCCTACTGAGCGAGTGCTGAATGCGCCGGAGCACAGTTACACGAAGCTGCTGATCTCCTCGATGCCGGGGCCGGGGTGGGATCCGAAGGATGTGCTGCAGCAGCGGGCGGCGTTCGAGGCGGAGGTGGGGGTGTGAGGGTGGAGCCCTCGCCGGATTCCTGTCCGAAGCCCCTACTTCCCCTTCTTCCCGCCCCTCTTGGCCGCAGCATTCATCGCCGACTTCACCGCAGGCGGCAGCCCCGCCGTTTCGGTCTCCGGCTCAGCGACGGTCCCGCGCCAACGGGCCAGCCCCTTCATGCCGTGGTAGATCACCAGTGCTGCAGCTGACCCGAGTGCAATGCCCGTGAACTTGAGCTCGCCAATGGTCCACGTGTAGTCCGCAATGCCAATAATCAGAGCCACGGCAGCCGTCGTGAGGTTGATCGGGTTGGAGAAGTTGACCTTGTTCTGCACCCAGATCTTCACGCCGAGCACGCCGATCATGCCGTAAAGCATCGTCGCGGCGCCGCCCAGGACACCCGGCGGAACAGTGGCGATCAGTTCGCCGAATTTCGGGGAGAAGCTCAGCAGGATGGCGAAGACACCGGCAACCCAGTAGGCCGCCGTCGAGTAGACCTTGGTGGCGGCCATGACGCCGATGTTCTCAGCATACGTCGTCGTACCGGAGCCGCCGCCGAAGCCGGCGAGTACCGTCGCGGCGCCGTCGGCCATCAGCGCGCGGCCGGAGACGCCGTCGAGGTTTTGGCCCGTCATCGCGGCCACCGACTTCACGTGCCCCACGTTCTCAGCCACCAGCACCAGCACAACAGGCACAAACAGGCCCACCACACCAATGTGGAACTCGGGCGTCTGGAAGAGTGGCAGGCCAATCCACGCCGCGGCGTCCATCTTCTCGTAGCTGACCTCACCGCGCATCATCGCCACGAGATACCCCACCACAACACCCACCAGGATGCTCAGACGACCCAGGATTCCGCGGAACAGCACGCTGACCAGGATGATCGTGACCAGCGTGATCAGCGCGGTAATCGGAGCGGCGTCGAAGTTCGCCTTTGCAGCCGGTGCCAGGTTCAGGCCGATCAGCGCCACAATCGCACCCGTGACGATCGGTGGCATGAGCCGGTTGATCCATTCGGCGCCAAACTTCTGGACGACGGCACCAATAAGCGCCAGTACGACGCCGGCAAGCACCACGCCGCCCAGGGCGCCACCGACGCCGTACTGCTGCTGGGACGCCATGATCGGAGCGATGAACGCAAAGCTCGACCCCAGGTAGCTGGGCACGCGGCCCTTGGTGATGACGAGGAACAGCAGCGTGCCGATGCCCGAGAAGAGCAGGGTGGTGGCCGGTGGCATGCCCGTGATGATGGGGACCAGGAAGGTCGCGCCGAACATCGCGACGACGTGCTGCATGCCGATGCCGATTGTCAGGGGCCATGCGAGCCGCTCGTCGGGCGCCACCACGTGGCCGGGGCGGATGGACTTGCCGTTGCCGTGGAGCTTCCATTTCATGCCGAGCATGCTCATGGCGGGCCTTCCTCAGAAGAGTGTTGGGATTCGGTGCAACATTACCGCCATTGCGGGGCCTGCTCTACGCGCCTCGCGCGCCGAATGACGCGCAAAATGGACCTCGCAACGCAGGGGCAAGCAGGTTACTGTGCCCAACGTCACGGGCCGTCACGGGAAGAGGACAACGGAAGTTGAAGTTGCAACCATGGAAAGCAGAAGTGCCCGGCCGGCTCACGGTCAGGGCCCAGCGAAAGGTTTACACATGACGATTGCACACGAAGAAGCAGTCATTGACGCCGCAGCAGTCGACGCCATTTTTGCCGAAGCCCGTACCGCCAACAGCTTTGCCGGTGAGGTCACCGACGAGCAGGCCCGCGCCATCTACGAGCTCACCAAGTTCGGCCCCACCGCCTTCAACTCCCAGCCGCTCCGTGTGACTTACGTTCGCTCGGACGAGGCCCGCGCCAAGCTGGTTGACGCCCTCTCCAACGGCAACAAGGACAAGACCGCCTCCGCTCCGCTGGTGGCCATCTTGTCCTACGACACCGACTGGCACGGCCAGTGGGACAAGTTCCTGCCCGCCTACGGCGCGCCTAAGGCCATGTACGACGCCGATCCCGCTTTCGCCGCTGCTACGGGCAACAACAACGCTCATTTGCAGGCCGGTTACTTCATCCTGGCCGTGCGCTCGCTCGGGTTCGCCGCCGGCCCGATGACTGGAGCCGACTTCTCCGCCATCGACGCCGAATTCTTCCCGGCTGGCGACCAGAAGAGCTTCCTCGTGGTCAACATCGGCCAGCCCGGCCCGGACGCCTGGGGCGAAGCCAAGCCGAAGTTCGCTTACGACGAAGTTGTTCGCACCGTCTAAGACCTCACAAAGAACGCCCGCTCACATGAACGTGAGCGGGCGTTTTGTGTTGCCGGAGACCCGGATCCAGCCGAGCCCACAGAACGCCCTCTCACATCCCTCGGGCTTGGAGCCAGCGCTCTCTCAGATACCTCGGGCTTGGAGCCAACGCTCTCTCACTCCCGCCAGGATCCGTTGCTCTCTCCTTCGATGAAACCGGGTGGCAAACTATGCCTATGCGGAACCTCATCTGGGTGGCGTTCACGGAGCCCGTCTCGCCGGGGCTGGTTTTTCCGCGCAGCAACTGGCCGCTTCACATCACGCTGTTAAGGTTCGACGTCGGCTCGGACGTGAGTGCCGACGTCGCAGGTGTCCTTGCGGACCTGGCGGAAGCGCCGGTCAAGGGGGCGCTCGGTACCCGGCTGAGAGTGGGCGAAGAGGCGGGTTTCGGGCACATGGGGTCCATCCCGGTGAGCCTGATCGAACACAACCCACTGCTTCAGGGCCTTCATGAGGAGATCGTTGAGGCCGTGAGCACAATCGGGGGCAGGATCGCTACGCCGAACTACGTCTTGGAACGCTATCGGCCGCACATCTCGCACCATGACGGCAAGAGACCAAAGTCCGGAGACGTCGTCGTGCTTGACCAAGTAGCCCTGGTGGACATGGCTCCGGAAGGCGACCACACCATCCGGCGCATCCTCAGGCTTTGGACTCAGGACGCCGAAACCAACTGAAGCCACAGAAACGGGCTGAGGACGCCCATATCCGGGTGTCCTCAGCCCGCTTCAGTGTCGCTGGCAAATATGCGTGTCGCCAGCTCAGCAAAACCTACGCAATAACCCCGTCCACCAGCGCCTTGGCTTCTTCCTGGACCTGGGAAAGGTGGTCCGCGCCCTTGAAGGACTCGGCGTAGATCTTGTAGACGTCCTCGGTGCCGGAGGGACGGGCCGCGAACCAGGCGTTCTCTGTGACCACCTTGAGGCCGCCGATCGAAGCGCCGTTGCCGGGAGCCTCTGTGAGCTTGGCCGTGATCTCTTCGCCGGCAAGGGAAGTGGCTGTGACATCAGCGGCGGAGAGCTTACCCAGCTTGGACTTCTGCTCGCGGGTGGCCGCGGCGTCGATCCGGGCGTAAACGGGGGAGCCAAACTGGTCAGTCAGACCCTTGTACAGCTGCGATGGAGACTTGCCCGTGACGGCCGTGATCTCCGACGCCAGCAAGGCCAACAGGATGCCGTCCTTGTCCGTGGTCCACACGCTGCCGTCGAGCTTGTTGAAGGAAGCGCCGGCCGACTCTTCGCCACCGAACGCGCCTTCGCCGGACAGCAAGCCCGGAACAAACCACTTGAAGCCAACAGGAACTTCAACCAGCTTACGGCCCAGCCCTGAAGCAACGCGGTCAATAATCGACGATGACACCAGCGTCTTGCCCACCACGGACTCCGGGTTCCAGCCACTGCGGTTCCGGTACAGGTAATCGATGGCGACGGCGAGATAGTGGTTCGGGTTCATCAGGCCGCTATCGGGAGTGACGATGCCGTGACGGTCTGCGTCGGCGTCGTTACCAGTGGCGACGTCATAAGCGGCGGTGCCATCAGCACCCGCGGCCATACGTTGAATCAGCGATGCCATGGCCGAAGGCGACGAGCAATCCATGCGGATCTTCTCGTCCCAGTCGAGGGTCATGAAGGCCCACTGCGGATCGACCGTCGGGTTCACTACCGTGAGGTTGAGCTGGTGGCGCTCGCCGATCTCACCCCAGTAGTCGACGGATGCGCCGCCCATGGGATCTGCGCCGATGCGGACGCCGGCGTTGCGGATCGCGTCAAGGTTCAGCACGGATGGGAGGTCGTCCACGTAGCTGCTCAGGAAGTCGAACTTGCCCGTGGTGTCGGCGGCCAGTGCATCGTTCAGCGGCATGCGCTTAACGCCGCGGAGGCCGTTCTCAAGGAGCTGGTTGGCGCGGTCGGCGATCCATCCGGTGGCGTCGGTGTCTGCCGGGCCGCCATGCGGAGGATTGTATTTGAAGCCCCCGTCGCCGGGCGGGTTGTGGCTGGGGGTAACCACGATGCCGTCAGCCTGGGGAGCGCCCGGCGCGGCTTCGCGGTTGTACTTGAGGATCGCGTGGCTCAGTGCCGGCGTCGGAGTGTAGCCGTGGCGGGCGTCCACTAGAACGGTCACGCCATTGGCAGCCAGTACCTCCAGCGCCGAGTTCTGTGCCGGCTCGCTGAGGGCGTGGGTGTCGCGGCCGATGAACAGTGGCCCGGTGATGCCCTGACGGCCACGGTATTCAACGATTGCCTGCGTGATCGCGAGGATATGCGGCTCGTTGAAGGACGCCTTCAAACTGGATCCGCGGTGCCCCGACGTTCCAAACGCCACGCGCTGCGAAGGGTCGCCCAAATCCGGAGTTACGTCGAAATACGCGTCCAGCAGGGCTGTGATGTCAACAAGGTCCTGGGGAAGGGCAACTGTGCCCGCTCGGCTAGCCATGGGGTCCAGCATGCCAGACCATTAGGCCCACTGACACGAAATGTCCGGGATCCGGCCCCTGTGACGCCGAATGGCGCCAGTACTAGGGACGGAGAGGCAATGATTCATCTGGCGTTTACTCACAGTCGCCTTCGTGACGGGATTCCACTTGCCATGGGCCGGACACCACAACCCGCGCTATCTTATGCGCCGCCCCCGGCGGCGGTAGTGTTGGGATCAAAGACCAAATCCAGGGGGATTCCTATGTCAGACCAGCCATCCAAGGGCAACGAGGACAAGCCGGCGGGCTACGAACCGCCGCAGTACGTTCCGCCCGCACAGTTCAGCGCGCCCGAGTCGAGCACGCCCGGTCAGGGCACGCCCGCCGAGAGTGCGCCTGAGCACGGCGCCAACGCCACCCAGCCGCTCCCGCCCTACGAGCAGAGCGCGCACGGGCAGAACCCGTACACGCAGGACGCCCAGGGAAGGAACGACTTCTACACGCAGCCGCAGCAGTCCACCAGCGCGTACGCTCCGGGCGACTACAGCCAGCAGCCCCCGTCGCCGTACGGTCAGCCGCCGAGCCCGTACCAGCAGCAGGCGTTCAATCAGCAGCCCTATGGCCAGCAGCCCTATGGCCAGCCGCAGTCACCGTACGGCCAGCCAGCGTATTACGCCATGCAGGCAGAGCCCAAGGGCCTGAGCATTGCCAGCATGTGCTGCGGCATCGCTGTCTATGTCGGCTTCGGGTTCTTCATCCTCCCGCAGATCGCAGCCGTGATTCTGGGCCACCTCGCCCTGAAGCGCGAACCCGCGGGCAAGGGCATGGCAATCGCCGGCCTCGTGATGGGATACCTCGGCGTGGCGCTGACGCTGATCTTCGGCATCATCTTCTTCATCGCCATCGGCGCCTCAAGCAGCAGTTATAACAACAACTTCTAAACCGCGTACGACGGCGCCCCTTACGTCAGGTGGGAATCCCACCCAACGCAAGGGGCGCCGTCGTTCTTTAAGGCTCACCTGCGCCGCCCGGGGACCCACCTGCGCCGCGTAAATTCGTAGGTGACACGGAAACGGACCAGCGCTGCCTGAATATGGGCGGCGCTGGTCCGTTTGCGTGCCGTCAGCCGGTTTGCGCGGCGGTGGCGTTAGCGCGGGGTGCGGAAGTTAGCGCACCCCGCCCATCAGCTTCTTGATCGCGGGCGATGCCGCAGCCAGGCCAACGGCCAGGACCACTGCCACGCCGCCGATGCCCAGGAAGTACGGGAGCTCATCTTCGGGGTTGTACAGGCCCGCGAGGATGCCAGCCAGCGTGGTGCCGAGCGAGACGGACAGAAAGAACAGCGCCACCATCTGCGTGTGGAATGCCTGCGGGGCGAGCTTGGTGCTCACGGACAGGCCGATGGGGGAGAGGAACAGTTCCGCCAGGGTGAACATGAACAGGATGCCCACGAGTGCCAGGAGCGGGGTTTTTCCCTCGCCGGCCAACGGGATGAAGGCAAGGAATGCCAGGCCCATGATGAACAGGCCAGCGGAGAACTTCAGTGGGGAGCTTGGCTGTTTGGAGCCCAGCTTGGTCCACAGCGCAGCCATGACGCCGGCGAAGATGATGATGAACACCGGGTTGATGGACTGGACCCAAGCGGCCGGCATTTCCCAGCCGAACAGGTTGCGGTCCAGCTTCTCCTGCGAGTACACGGCGATGAACGTGAACTGCTGCTGGAACAGCGCCCAGAACCCGGCCGATGCGATGAACAAGGGGATGAAGGCCACTACGCGCTTCCGCTCCACGCCGGTGACCAGCGGGCTGCGGAAGATCAGGAACAGATAGACCACCGCGGCGGCTATTGCCGCGTAGGCCATGCTCCGGGCCAGGTTGTTGGCGTTGACAATCCCAGTGCCGAGCAGCACGCCGATGACGATCAGGATGGCCAGGAAGATCAGGCCGTACTTGGTGCGGTCCTTCGCGGGGAGCGGGTTGGGAACGCGGTGCGCCTCATCGGGGAGCCTCTTGCGGCCCAGGGAGTAGATGACCAAGCCGATCGCCATGCCCACTGCCGCGGCGCCGAAGCCGATGTGGAAGCCGTAACTCGTCTGCAGCCAACCCGTGACCAGCGGGCCGATGAGCCCGCCGATGTTGATGCCCATGTAGAAGATGGAGAAGCCGGCGTCGCGGCGCTCGTCCTTCTCGCCGTACAGGCTGCCGACAAGTGCCGTGGCGTTGGCTTTCAGGCCACCGGAGCCGATGCCCACCAACACCAAACCTGCGATCAGGCCCGGAATGCCCGGCAGGAGCGCGAGTGCGACGTGGCCGGCCATAATCATGATGGCCGAGCCGAACAGGACCTTCTCGGAGCCGAAGAGACGGTCGGCGAGCCATGCACCGAGGATCGTCGACAGGTAAACGCCACCACCGTACGCTCCCACCAAACCAGCAGCGAGCCCCTGGTCAATGGAAAGACCGCCCTGCTCGGCGGTGAAGTACATGTAGTAGAGCAGAATTCCCTGCATGCCGTAGAAGGAGAATCGCTCCCACATTTCCACGGAGAAGAGGCTGGCCAACATCTTTGGGTGGCCGAAGAATGACGTATCGCCCGCTGGCTTTGCGGACTCAGCCGTGGTTTGAGGTGTGCTCATTTTCTCAATGCTGGCACTGACTGCGGGCATTGTCACATCGATGAATGCCCAGGGCAACCACTTTCCGTATGCTAGACGCGCGTCTCAGTGGGCCTCAAGGGCGGCTGCGAGCTGGAGAAGCAACAGCTCAGATCCCAGCCGGCCAATCAGCTGAATCCCCATTGGAAGGCCGTTCGGCGTAATGTGCACCGGAATGCTGATCGCCGGGAGTCCGCACACGTTCACCATGGAGGACCATGGTGCGTACTGGCACTGCCTTTTGTAGTCCTCATCAGCATCGCCAGCCCACTCGCTCGGCCACGGCTCACCGCTGTGCCCGCCGCCCGTAAACCAGCCGATGGGTCGCGGTGTCTGCGCCAGAGTGGGCATGAGGATCACGTCCCACCCGGCGTACTGCGTGACGGTATCGTGCTCGAATTGCCGTAGGAAGCTCAGAGCTTCATTGACCTTCAACGCACTCCGCTGTTGCGCCCGACGCCGGAACGTCCGGGTCAGAGGGGTCAGCAACGCCTCGCGCTGGGGTGCTATCCGGGCACTCCCGACGCCGGCAGTCCAGGCTGTTGTGAACGCTTCGGGATAGCGGTTGTCGTAGCGGATTTCGGCTTCGGTGACGCTGTGGCCGGCCTTCTCGAGCAGCATCGTCCCTAGCTCCAAGGCGTCCACCGCTTCCGGCACGATCTCGAACGGATAGAGGCCGGCCCATGGACTGTCCAGGCTCACGCCGATTCTCAGGGGTTCCGGCGCCAGCCCCACATTGGCAAGGAAACCGCCGTCGGGGGCGTGATTCTTCGGGACCAGCGCGTCCATAAGCAGCGCCGCATCCGCGGCGGTCCGCGCGAGGGGTCCGGCAACCACCAACTTGGCGGCGTCGCCGGCGCTGGCACCCGCTGGCACCAGGCCCCGCCCCGGTTTCAAGCCGACCAGTCCGCAGGCGCCGGCCGGTATCCGGATGGACCCGCCGCCGTCGGTCCCTGGTGCAAACGGGACAAGCCCCGCAGCCACCGCGGCAGCGCTGCCGCCCGACGAGCCGCCGGAACTGCGTCCCAAGGCGTGCGGATTGCGCGACGGCGGTGCGACGCGGTTTTCGCTGTAGGCGGTGAGTCCGAACTCTGGAACCTGCGTCTTGCCCAGCGAGATGACACCCCGCTCCTTCAGGGTAGCCGCGAGTGCACCGTCCTCGGGTGCAGGCTTGTGCTCCAAGGCTGCGCTGCCGTGCGTTGTGGGAACGCCGGCCACATCGGTGAGGTCCTTGAAAGCGATGGGCATGCCGTGAAGCAGGGGGAGCTCACTGAGGCGGTGCTCCCGGAAAAACCGCGCATGGAAGTGATCGGCCGCCGTGGCATCTTTGAGGGCCTGTTCAGCCGTGACTGTGACAAAGGCGCCCAGTTGCTTGTTCCGGGATTCAATCGCCGAGAGGAAGTGCTCGGTGGCTTCCCGTGCGGAGAGGCGGCCGGACGCGAGGGCATCACGGAGCTCAACAGCGGTCAGTCGTGAAAGGTCATGCTGGAAAAGATCAACCAAGGAAACGCGACTCCAACCGTTCCTCCACAGCAACAGCGTCCACACTCTCGCCGGCGCCGGCGGTCACCCGGAATGCTGCCTTGTTCTTCACTTCGGACACCACCTCAACAAGTTCCGTGCCCCGGTAAACCAGCCCGACGCCGTCGTCCGTGCAATGCGTCTCACCCAGCGTGCCGTTGGCCACCAGCTTGTGGATGGCCGGCGCGCGGCGCAGTTCGGAGTCGTAGTGGACACCATTGCCGTAAGGGAGGAAGCCGAGCGCATTGGTGACAGGCTTTAGTTCCGGGCCGAAGGAATCCGTCACGCCGCCCTGATACCAACAGATGGATCCTGCGGAGACGCCAGCCAGCACCACGCCGCCTTCCCACGCCCTCCGAAGCATTCTGTCCAAGCCGTGGGCCCGCCAAACTGCCAGCAGATTCACCACCGAACCGCCGTTGACCCACACCACGTCCTGCTCCAGAAGGTGCGTTTCGGGGTCCTCGATGTTGGGCATGGTGAACAGGTTCAGGTGACTGAAGTCGAACCCCGCAATACGAGCGGCCTGGTCCATTTCCGCGGCCCACCAGCGCTGATCACCGGACGCTGTTCCAATGTGTGTCACCCGGGGCGCGCGACCAGTCAGGCCGGACAATTCGACGGCATAGTGCATCAAGTGGTTGAACTCGATCCTGGTGCGATCGCCCGGCTTGTAGCCGCCGGACGTCGCCAGAATGGTGGGTTGCCCAGCAGCCATGGGGCACTCCTAACGGGCCGATGTTGGGGGGAACGTTCGGGTCCCAGTCTTAACGTCCGCGCGTCGGGAAGCAAGGGCACGTTTCAGTGTCAAGCCTCGGGGACTAGGCTGGATGCTGGACTTAATCGATGGGAAGGACCCGCTATGAGCGACTTCGAAACCGTGCCTGTGGGCGACATTCCGGCCGACGCCAGCATCCTGGACGTCCGCGAAGATTATGAGTGGGTGGCCGGCCACGTTGAAGGCGCGCGCCACATTCCCATGGATCAACTGCCGGCACGCTTGGACGAGCTGGATCCGGACGACGACCTCTTCATCATCTGCCGCACCGGCGGCCGGTCGTTCCGGGCTGTGCAGTGGTTGGTGGGGCAGGGCTATTCTGCGGTGAACGTGGCCGGCGGCATGGATATGTGGTTCGAGGCTGGCAAGCCGATGGTGTCGGACAGCGGCCTCAAGCCGGTCGTCCTGTAATCACCGCCTCCACGTATATAACCAACAAGGAATATTCCAATGCCGGCAGTTACCTACACGTTTCTCGGCCCTGAGGGCACCTTCACTGAAGCTGCCCTCATGCAGGTACCGGGTGCTGCTGACGCCACTCGGATTCCGTGCACCAACGTCAACACGGCGCTGGACCGGGTCCGGGCCGGCGAGGCTGACGCGGCCATGGTCCCCATCGAGAACTCGGTGGAGGGCGGGGTCACTGCCACCTTGGATGCGATCGCCACAGGCCAAGAGCTCCGGATCATCCGTGAGGCCCTTGTTCCCATCACCTTCGTGCTCGTGGCGAGGCCCGGCGTCGAGCTTTCCGCCATCAAGCGGATCTCGACGCACGGCCACGCCTGGGCGCAATGCCGCCTGTGGGTGGATGAACACCTTCCGAACGCCGATTACGTTCCAGGATCATCGACGGCTGCGTCCGCCATGGGCCTGCTTGAGGACGACGCTCCCTACGAAGCCGCCATTTGCGCCCCGTTAGTGGCTGCCGAACAACCCGGCCTGAATGTTCTGGCCGAGGACATCGGCGACAACCCCGAGGCTGTCACCCGGTTCATCTTGGTCAGCCGACCCGGGTTGCTCCCGGATCGCACCGGAGCGGACAAAACCACGGTGGTGGTGCCGCTGCCTGAGGATCACCCGGGCGCGCTCATGGAGATCCTGGATCAGTTCGCCTCCCGCGGAGTGAACCTGAGCCGCATTGAATCGCGACCCACTGGACAGTACTTGGGCCACTACTTCTTCAGCATCGACGCCGACGGTCACGCCACCGATTCGCGGGTGGCTGACGCTCTTGCGGGCCTCCATCGGATCAGCCCGGCAACCCGGTTCCTGGGCTCCTACGCCCGCGCGGACAAGCAGCCGGCCGTAGTTGCCCCGCATACCTCGGACGCTGCTTTTGCATCGGCGCACGCGTGGGTAGATTCGATCCTGAAAGGCTCGTAGGTACTGTCCACAGGGCAGAAGGGCGGCTCTTTCGCAAGGATGCTTCTGTGCGTATGCTTGCCTGATCCATAAACGATGGATGAATGCCAAATGAAGGGAGCGGTCATGACTGTCCACAGCGATGACAAAGACGGCCAGGGCATGATCGTCAATCCCAAGCCCTCAAGTGAAAACAAAGATGACTGGGACGGCGACGATGCTGATCGTGCGGATCGCCTGCGTTTTGAGGAAGAACAAGCCATGATCAAGGAGCAGTCCGAGGCCCGGGCTGCTGCCAAGGCCGCGGCTGAAGAGGCCGAGAAGAACGCAGCTCAACCCGAGAAGGGCGCTGTCTAGGCGGTCTTGGCCTTCGGTACGCGAACCAGCAGGGACCCTGGCTCCACTTGCACGGTGACCGTTGTAGCCTCACCCGAGGGATCGCCGTCGAGCTGGGTAGCCATGGGTTCCTGGCTGCGGATGATGACTTTCCCGGAGCGGTAGAAGCTCATCATCGGCAGGTTCGCGTTGTGTTTGAACAGAACCTTCGTGTACATGGCGAGCCAGCCGAAGGCGCTGCGCGGGCTCATCACCACAATGTCCAGCATGCCGTCGTCGATCATGGCCTGCGGGATGAAGTCGATGCCGCCGGGAATCAGCCCACAGTTGGCGAATAGTACGCTGCGGATCTTCCGTGCCTGCTCAGGCTGGTCGTCCATTGTGATCGTGACGCGTTTGCGCCGACCTGGAAGGTGGCGGACGCCGGCCTCCGTGTACGCGAGCCAGCCAACACTCTTCTTGAGATCTTCCTTGGTGTCGCCAACAACCTCGGCATCCAAGCCCATGCCGGCGATGACAAGGAACGTGTGTTCAGCGGAATCGCCGGTAATTTCGTTGTCGATGCCCATGGTGGCGGTATCGATGAAACGCTGATGGCCGAACAACGCGATCTGGATGCAGTCGGCGAGGTCCGTGACATCCAAGTCGATGTTGCGCGCCAGCAGGTTTCCGGTGCCTAGCGGGACGAGTCCCATGGCCACATTCTTGTGGGCAAGTGACTCAGCCACAACGCGCACTGTCCCGTCGCCACCGCACGCGAGGACGACGTCGGCTCCGTAGGCCAGCGCTTGGCGCGACTGGCCGTAACCGGGGTCGTCCACTGTGGTTTCAAAGAACTTGGGGGCGTCCCACCCGGCGAGATCGCAGGCGTCCATGATGGCTTGGCGGGCCACTTCCGCGTTGTTTTTCACCGGATTGAGGATGACCGCCACGCGCTGGTCCCCGGCGCCGGGCTTGTGTGAGTCCTCCCGGACCGCGCTCCTGATGTGGCGGGCTTTCAATCGGCGCACACCCCACCAACTGGAGACGGCAAAAGCCACGCCCCCAGCCAGAATCAGGTACAGGATCCAGTCGCTCATGGTGCTCCAACACTATCCTCCCGGGCAGGCCCCTCTTTGCCTCGCCCCCCGGGGCGGCCGGACATAGCCCGCCTCCGGCCGGAAATCCGTGGCAGATTCGATACTCTTGTCTGGTGATCGACGTAAAAGACCTCAGCGAAAATCCGGACAAGTTCCGTGCCAGCCAGCGCGCCCGTGGTGCCGACGAGTCCGTCGTGGACGCGATCATCTCCGCTGACTCCGATCGCCGCGCTGCCCTGATCCGCCACGAAACCCTCCGCGCCGAGCAGAACGCATTCGGCAAGAAGGTGGCGCAGGCCAAGGGCGAGGAAAAGCAGGCCCTACTGGCCGAGGTCAAGGAACTGGCCAACTCGGTGAAGGCTGCTTCCGCTGAAGCCGCTGCTGCCCAAGCCAAGCAGGAAGAGCTGCTCCGCGTCATCCCCAACCTCATTGTGGACGGTGTCCCCGAGGGCGGCGAGGATGACTACGTTGTGGTCAAAACCGTTGGTACTCCGCGCGAATTCACGGACTTCGAACCGAAGGACCACCTGGAAATCGGTGAACTGATCGGCGCGATCGACATGGAACGTGGAGCCAAGGTTTCCGGCTCACGCTTCTACTTCCTCCGGGGCGTCGGTGCCCGGTTGGAGATGGCACTCCTGCAGATGGCCATGGAGCAGGCCATTGACGCCGGCTTCGTCCCAATGATCACGCCTACTTTGGTGCGTCCCGAGACCATGCAGGGTACGGGTTTTGATGTAAAGCACGACGCCGAGATCTACCGTCTCGCTGAAGACGACCTTTATCTTGTGGGAACCTCGGAGGTGGCACTCGCCGGCTACCATGCAGACGAGATCCTGGATCTCTCCGCCGGCCCCATCCGCTACGCGGGCCAGAGCTCCTGCTACCGCCGTGAGGCTGGTTCCCACGGCAAGGACACCCGCGGCATCATCCGCGTGCACCAGTTCAACAAGGTGGAGATGTTCATCTACACCACCGTTGAGGAAGCAGCTGCCGAACACGAGCGCCTGCTGGCTTGGGAAGAAGAGATGCTGGCCAAGTGCGAGCTTCCCTACCGCGTGATCGATACCGCTGCCGGCGACCTCGGCATGTCCGCGGCCCGCAAGTTCGACTGTGAAGCCTGGGTCCCCACCCAGAACGCCTACCGCGAGCTCACGTCGACCTCCAACTGCACCACGTTCCAGGCCCGTCGCCTCAACATCCGCGAACGCGTGATTAATGATGAAGGCGTTGCCAAGGGAACGCGCGCGGTTGCCACACTGAACGGCACACTGGCCACCACACGCTGGATCGTTGCCATCCTTGAGCACCACCAGAACCCGGACGGCTCCGTCAACGTTCCCAAGGCGCTGCAGAAGTACCTTGGCGGGCTTGAGGTTCTTCCGGTTCTTTAGTTTCCACTGATCCCGCCCTCATTCGTCTCGCTGGGCCCTGTGCGGCTCGTGTGGCGGACGAGGGCGGGAGGCCTATTGGGCCTATTTGGGCTTGCGGGCAATCACAATCAGTTCGCCTTGGCCGCTGCCCACGTCCTCGCCGGCCCAGCCGCCGTGAATGTGGTCCACGACGAAGCCCGCGAGGTTCACATCCTGTCGCAGCTGTTCTTCTGTGCGGAATGCAAGGACCGAGAGCTCTGTTTCATCGGTGCTCCCGTTAAAGACGCGGTGCTCGGTCAAGGTGACGAGCCCGTCGATTTCCGGAGTACTTTCGGCCCATGCTTGCAGGATGGAGCCGTCGGGAAGAGTGTGCCGGCGCCGCGTCTTCGCCGGGGTCCAGTGCTCCCACGCCCTGGCTGCAGGGTCGCGGGAATCGAAGACCAATCGACCTCCGGGTACCAGCGCGCGGTGCACGTCGGCAAGGGTTCGGGACCAGTCGCCGTCGTCGTTTATCGCTTGGGCGACGTGCGCAGTCATGATCGCCGCGTCAAAAGCTTCTGCTTCAGGGATCTGCGCCGACGTACCGTCGATCCACGTTACGTCCTCAGCGCCGTGCTTCCCGCGGGCCGCCGTCAGTGAGCCCGGATTTGGATCGATGCCAACAACACGATGACCCGCGCCCGCCACCGCGAGACTGACTCGGCCCGTACCGCATCCAAGATCCAACACCCGGCAGTTTGACCGCTCATTCACGAACGCCAGGAAGAAGTTGTCATCCGCCGCCCATTGATTCTCTGCGTCGTAGAGGGCGGCCAATTGACTTCCGGTCATTCGTGAAGGCATTCACTCACCCTACCGTGGTCAAAACCACCCGTTGTTTACCCCACCCGGCGTTGTGTGGCGGGGAATTACAACAAGGGAAATGGGCACAAAAAAGGAAGGGAAATATCCCTTCCATATTCAATTTATAACGCACATGGGGGCTTGCGGCAAGGCCCCCCTAGTGCCGAACAATTGATCCACGAACCCCCATCACCAACGGAAAAGGGAGTCGTGTGATGCCCAAAACCACCCCATTGAAAAGCACTGCCTTCGCATTGCCTGAGCACCTTGCCCGGAAGGCCGATTCGAAGCTAATCGGGAACGACGAGCAGCAGTTCGAGGCCATGGCAGCGAGCCTTTCCGAATCAATCGCGGAGCTATCCGCACGCCTTGATGCCACGCGAAAGCAGCCCGGCGGTCGGGGGCAGGCGGCCCTGGACCGTGACCAGGAGATTCACCGGCTCACCACACGCCTGCGGGCTCTGCGTCGCTTCGGACTGGACCTTTGCCTGGGCAGGATGGTCACCGCGGACAGTTCGGAACCGGTTTATATCGGCAGGCTAGGCCTCACCGACAACGAGGGCCGCAGGCTCCTGATCGACTGGCGCTCCCCGGCAGCGGAGCCTTTCTTCGGAGCCACCCATGCCAACCCGATGGGCCTGGTAAGCCGCCGCAGATATCGCTGGACGGGGGGCCGGATCAGCGACTACTGGGATGAGGTGTTCACTGCCGACGGCTTGGAAAGTAACGCGGCCCTGGATGACCAGTCCGCCTTTATCGCCAGTTTGGGTAGCAGCCGCTCACCGCAGATGCGGGACGTGCTGGGCACCATCCAAGCGGACCAGGACCAGATCATCCGCGCGGGCTCGCGTGGTGCCTTGGTGGTCGACGGCGGCCCGGGTACCGGAAAGACTGTGGTCGCCTTGCACCGCACGGCGTATCTGCTCTATTCGGATCCCCGGCTGAACGACCGCAGCAACCACCGAAGGAACGATGTCCTGTTCGTCGGCCCACACCAGCCCTACCTCGCCTATGTGGCTGATGTCCTCCCGAGTCTGGATGAGGAGGGTGTACAGACATGCACGCTGAGGGACCTCGTCCCCGAAGGTGCCAGAGCCGCCGTCGAAAGTGATCCCGAAGTGGCCCGGCTGAAGTCGTCCGTTGGGATGGTGAAGGCGATTGAACCCGCCGTGAGGTTTTACGAGCAGCCGCCGTCCGAGGGCATGGAGGTGGAGACTCCGTACGCCGATGTGTGGCTCAGCAGCGATGACTGGGCCGAGGCGTTCGATGCCGCGGAGCCGGGAACACCGCACAACGAAGCCCGCGATGACGTGTGGGAGGCACTGCTGGCTATCCTTGCGGACAAGCTGGACGAGCATGACGTTCCACAGAGCCTGCTCCGCCGCGCGTTCACCCAAAATGTGGAGTTACAGGAGGCGTTCAACAGGACATGGCCGCTCCTCGATTACGCAATGCTGGTGGCCGACTTCTGGAGGGTGCCTGCCTACCTTCGTCTGTGTTCACCTTGGCTGCGACCTGAGGAAAGAGCCAAGCTTCAGCGTGAAGACCCAACCGCCTGGACCACGGCTGACCTTCCCCTGCTGGACGCCGCCAGGCAGCGACTTGGAGACCCCGAGGCGTCACGACGCAGGAGAAGGCAGGAGGCAACACTGGCCGCTGAACGGGAACTCATGGACCGGGTGGTGGATGAGCTGATCACAGCTGATGACTCCGAAAACCTGGAGATGTACATGCTGCGGGGTAATGACATGCGGGACAAACTCGTGGACCAAGGCGCCTTGCCGTCAACGGATCCGGATGTGCTCGCGGGCCCCTTCGCCCACATTGTGGTGGACGAGGCCCAGGAGCTGACGGACACGGAGTGGCAAATGCTGTTGCTTCGCTGCCCTGCCCGGAGCTTCACGGTGGTGGGAGACCGTGCCCAAGCCAGGCACGGGTTCACGGAGACGTGGGAGGAACGCCTCGAACGGGTCGGCTTGGACAACGTGAAGCTGGCTGGCCTCAGCATCAACTATCGAACGCCGGAAGAGGTCATGGCGGAAGCTGAGCCGGTGATTAGGGCTGCCCTCCCGGACGCCAACGTACCTACCTCGGTCCGCAGCAGTGGCATCCCTGTGGTCCACGGAGCAACCAAGGAGCTCGTCGCAATACTGGATACCTGGCTGGAGAAAAACCCTGAGGGCACGGCCTGCGTCATCAGCCGGCAGGCCGCCTTGGCCGCCACCAATCAGGACCGTCTCAGCTGGCTCACTCCTGAATTGGCAAAGGGCTTGGAATTCGACCTCGTCGTCCTCGTCGATCCGGAGGAGTTCGGCCACGGAGTTGAAGGCGCCGTGGACCGTTACGTGGCCATGACGCGCGCCACCCGGCAGCTGGTCATCCTCACAACAGAATGACTATTCACCGTCCGTTAATCCACAGCTGTGGCGCCCGTCCTAGTTCAGTGTCGGAGGTGTCTGCTCTACTGTAAGCATGACTATTTTGACTGATACTCCAGTTGCTGGCATCGATGACCAGCCAAATAACAACAACAAGCTCATGATCGCATTGGACGTCGACGGCACACTCGTGGACCACGACGGCCACATGTCACCGGCTGTTCGCTCCGCAGCACAGGCTGTGGTGGCCAACGGCCACGACGTCATGATCGCCACCGGCCGTTCACTCAATGCGACGCTTCCCATCATCCAGAAGATCGGCCTCGAGCGAGGCTACGCAGTGTGCTGCAACGGCGGCGTGTCGCTCCGCTTGGATCCCGCTTTGGAAAAGGGCTACGAGATCATCCACAAGGCAACGTTCGATCCCGCACCGGCGCTGAAGGCCTTGCGCGAACGGCTCCCCAACGCCAAGTACGCGCTGGAGGATGAGGATGGAAATTTCCTCTCCACGGAGCGCTTCCAGGATGCCAGTTTCGGCGTGGAGTCCGTTGGCGTCGACTTCCAGACAATGTTGGATGCCACGGCGGTCCGCGTAGTGGTCTTCAGCAGCGAGAACACTTCGGAGGAGTTCAACGAGGCCATCAGGCACATCGGACTTTCCGGCGTCACCTACTCGGTGGGGTGGACTGCATGGCTGGACATCGCAGCCGAGGGCGTCACCAAGGCAAGTGCGTTGGAGGCCTTGCGTCACAAGCTCGGCACGGACCAGGCAAACACTGTGGCAGTGGGTGACGGCCGCAACGACATCGAGATGCTCGCCTGGGCTGGGCGCGGCATTGCCATGGGCCAAGCTCCCGACGAGGTGATCGCCGTTGCGGATGAGGTCACAGCGTCAGTGCTCGACGACGGCGCGGCCTTGGTTTTGCGGGGCCTGCTGTAACTGCCACTCGGCACAGCTGGGATGCCTAGACTGGGCCTGTGTTCTACGAAGAGTGCCCGGCGCCAACAACCCTGCAGCCGTTCGTCACCCGGCTGTGGGTTGTTCGCGCGCAGCCTCAGGCACGGTACGAGAAGATTCTCCCCGGCCCAGAGGCGCACCTGATTCTGAACTTGTCAGACCCGTACCGCCTTGTCAGTCCCGCGGAAAGCAGCCCGCCCGGGAGCGGTGAGCGGCCGCAGGCGACAGAAGTCTCCACCGGGTTCTATGCGGGCCTGCAGCGCAGTTATCTGATCAGCGAAAACCCGGATCAGCTCTTCAACGTGGGTGCCCGCCTGACTCCCTACGGCCTGGCAGCGTTCACCAGCCAGCCGCCGTCGGGGTTTCAGAACCGCGTAGTGGACGCCGAAAGTATCTTCCCGGGCTTTACGGAACTGCGTTCGCACCTGGTCGATGCGGAACCGGAGCAGGCATTCGCTGCACTGAGCAACTTCCTGCAGCAACGGCTCAGGCCCGGTTACCGAGCAGATCCCAGAGTAGTCAAGGCAGCCGAAATCCTGGCCGAGGAAGACGTCGAAATAGGCGTTCTGGCGGCGGAGCTGGATATTAGCACATCCACGCTTGAGCGCATCGTTATGCGGGACTGCGGAACCACGGCCAAGGCCTATTCGGATGTGTGCCGCTTCAACAGGATTGTGAACCAGGCGGCAGCGCTCCCCAAGGGCGCAGTGCCGGGGAAGGAGCTACTGCACTTGGCCGACTACTACGACCAGCCGCATCTGATCCGGTCCTTCAGGCGCTTTAGTGGTTTCACGCCGACGGAGTACTTGCAGGTGGTGCAGAACTACGGCGCGGAATATGCCACGTTTGTCCCGCTGGAGGAAGTAGCCGGTTAGCCTGCGGGGTTTTTACAAGACCGCGGCCCTGCCGGGGCGTACCGTCCATTCAGGAACTGCCCACCCCGGAGAGGACAACAATGGACATCCAGATTAATTGGCTCGCAGTGCTGTTGGCTGCATTGGCCACGTTTGTGGTGGGCGGGCTGTGGTATTCGCTGCTCTTCGCCAAGGCGTGGCAGAAGGCTGCGGGCGTGAGCGATGAGCAGTTGAAATCCGGAACTGCGCGGGTGTTTGTGGGCTCGTTCATCCTTGCGGCGGTGATGGCCGTCTTCTTGGCAGCGTTCATTGGCCGGGGTGGCTTCGCGTTCGGGACCTTCGCCGGTCTGGCCGCAGGCCTTGGGTGGGTGGCGACGGCGCTTGGCGTCAATTACCTGTTCGAACGTCGCAGCCTGACGCTGTTCGCGATCAACGGCAGCTACAACGTGGTCACCTTCACGGCCATGGGCGCGATCATCGGCGCGATGCAGGGCTGAGAGCTACTTGAAAACGGTCTGGACCGGCCCGCCGCCGGCCGACTCAACAATGGCCTGCGCGACCACCCGCAGCTTGACGTTCCGGTTGCTTGAGGCTTTCTTGATGAGTTCCATCGCCTCCTCTTGGGTGCAGCGGTTCTGGGCGATGATGATTCCTGTGGCGATGTCGATTACGGTCCTCGACTCCATGGCCGCCCGCAGATTGGCGGCGGTTTGGCTGTGCTGGGCAATCAACACGGCCAGCTGAACGCCCTTGGAGGCCTGCTGGACGTAGTCGTTTGCGCGTTGAACAGCCGCCTGGTCAAAGGCGTTGGGGCGGTCGGAATATAAGTTGAGGCCTGCCCTGGAGGTGTCGTCCGGAAGTGGGAAGGGAACCGCCAGCACGGAGCGAAGGCCATGGCCGGTGATGGCCTCGTTGTAGTCGGGCCAGGTGTTGTCTTTTTCGAAGTCGAGGATATGGATCTGCGTGCCTTCGCGGCAAGCGTGGAGGCAGGGACCGTCGGCAAACGCATACTGGACCTCGTCCAGTTGCCTCGCACGTTCGCTGCTGCTGGCCACGGTGCCGGCTGTGCGGTGACGCATCAGGGTAATTCCGCAATAGACCTCGTTGCCAGGGCTGCTGAACATACTGGCCGAGTGGCGGGCCAACTCCTCGAGGAACGCCTCGACGTCAGGCGTGCTGAGCAGCAGGTCCTGAATATCGGCCAGCACTGCAGTCGCCTCGGCGAGTTGGGGGTCTTCCATGTGGATCTCCGATCCGTGGATATGGCTACCTTTCGAGACTAACCCCGGGCACCCGTTGAAAGCTAATAGTAAGTGTGCTTCTCTTTTTAAGGAGTCTTGCCGTGGGCTCACCCTCACCCGCAGGTCAAAGGATTGAAGCCACATGCGTCAAACCCGACCCCTCAACGTCCACACCAGGACGGCCGCATGCAAACCTGAAGGCAGCATCCGGCAGAGCTTCCAGGACAGCCTGGTCTTGGACCACCTCAATCTGGCCAAGTCCATCGCTGCCCGATATTCCGCCCACACGCACGACCTCGACGACGTCAGGCAGGTTGCGTACATGGGCCTCATCAAAGCCTCTCGCGGCTACGACGAGTCCAAAGGCGTCAGCTTTCCCGCCTACGCCGCACCCACTATCGCCGGTGAGGTCAAGCGCTACCTCCGCGACCATTGCTGGGTTGTGCGCCCTCCACGGACCATCCAGGACGTCCGCCGCCAAGTGCTGGCTCGAACGGAGGAAATGACCCAAACGCTGCAACGCACCCCTTCTCCCGAGGAGGTGGCGGAAGACCTAAGCCTGGAGCCGTGCCAAGTGCGCGAAGCGCTGATGGCCGGTACCAGCAAGCGGCCCGATTCCCTCGATGCTCCCGCGTCCGAAGGGCGTGACGGCCTCCAAGGCTCGCTTTCTGCCTTCGGCTGTCCGACAGACCGGCTCGAGGACGTGCTGGCTCTGCGCAATGCCATCCGTGGTTTGAGCGCCGAGGACCGGCACTTGCTCTACCGCCGCTATTACCGCGAAGAAACGCAGTCCACCATTGCGGAGGCGCTTGGGATGTCGCAGATGCAGGTCTCGCGCAAGCTCTCCAAGATTCTGGTATCCCTCCAAACTCAACTGCTGGACGAGGAAGCCCAGCAGCAGGACGGGACGGCCCCCTAACAAACCACCAGCCGGAAAAGGCCAGTTAGCAGCCGAGCCGCTCCACTGCCTCCAGCACGTCCCGGACGCTGACGGCCAAAAGTGCCGGATCAGGATCGGCGGAGAACACATCACCACGGCGGAGCTCGACGGCGGTCAGCACCACGTGCGGTCCGGGCGGCGGTCCCCACTCCTCAGCGGGCGCAGGACCGAACAGGACAACGGACGGGCATTCATAGGCGGAGGCCAGATGTGCCGCGCCGGTGTCGGCGGAGATGACCAGCCGCGCTTGGGCGATGGTCGCCGCAAACTCGGCGAGGCCCTGCCGCCCAGCCAGCAAGCCGTCGTCGAGGTTTGCTCCTTTGCGCTTTGCCAAGGCGGCCGTTTCCTCTGCCCGGGTGCGCTCTGAGGCGCCGCCCGTGAGTACGACTTCGTGCCCCGCTGCAGCGAGTTCGACGGCAACTTCCGCGAACCGTTCCACCGGCCACAGCCTGCTGCCATACGCCGCGCCCACATGGATCACGGTGGCACCCGGACGCGGCGAAGGGACGGTGGGTCGGTTCAGCCGATAATCGAGTGGATCAGCATCAATGCCGTGCCAGTTGAGCAGGCGCGTCCAGCGCTCACGTTCCGGGATGCCGGTGGTCCACTCAGGTCCATGAGTCGCGGTTGAAGCGTGGGCGACCACCCGGTTGGCCTGCAGTTCCTCTATGCGCAGGCGGCTTTCAGCACCGTTTCCGTGCAGGTTTACCGCGACGTCCACGGCTCCCCGGGGGACGGTCAGCGGGTCATCGAGTCCGGGGGTGGGCAGGTGGTGAATTCCGCCCACCAGCTCCAAAGCCTCGGCGATCCAGGCAGGCGCGGCGTACAGAATCCGGTGCTCGGGGAACGCCCGGCGCAGCCCCCGGAGCGCCGGAACCGCGACCAGGAGGTCGCCGAGTTTCAAAGCGCGCAGGGCAAGCAGCAGGGGTTGATCGTTGCTCTCGTAACTATCCAGACCTGTGTCCATGGTGGCCTCCCGCTAGGAGTCTAGCGGCAGGAAAGTTCTCATGGCCGCACTGTTTAGCGCCCGGAGAACTGGGGAACGTTGCGGGTATGGGAGGAACCGGAACGTTGAAGGCGGTCCTGTTTGACCGCGATGGAACACTCGTTGTTGACGTGCCATACAACGGCGATCCGCAGCTGGTGCGGCCCATGGACGGCGCCCTGTCGGCCCTCGAAAAAGTACGCCGGGCAGGACTGGCCACGGGCGTCGTGACTAACCAGTCGGGCGTGGCGCGAGGCCTGCTGACCTTGGATCAGATGCACTCCGTCAACCAGCGGGTGGAGCAGATGCTGGGTCCGTTCGACGTGTGGGAATTTTGTCCGCACGGACCAGATGACGGCTGCGACTGCCGCAAACCTGAGCCCGGAATGATTCTGGCGGCCTGCCGGACCTTGGGCATCACACCGGAGGAAGCTGCTTTCGTTGGCGATATCGGTGCTGACATGGAGGCTGCCGCTGCGGCGGGTGCGAGGGCTGTGCTGGTGCCGACGAACGTCACCCGCCGTGAAGAGATTGAGGCTGCCGGCAGCGTTGCCGAGGACCTGGGTCATGCGGTGGAGCTCATACTTTCAGGGGCACTGGAAGAACAGGATGCTCCTGTATGAGCCGCGTCCTGGTAGCCCGGTTGGACAGCATGGGCGATGTGCTCCTTTCAGGACCTGCCTTGCGTGCCGTGGCGAACGGAAGCCGGCCCGATGGCAGTCGACCCAACGATGTGGTTCTGCTCTGTGGTCCTGAAGGAGCCAGTGCCGCGGAAATGCTGCCGGGAGTGACCCAAGTGCACACGTGGGCGTGCCCGTGGATTGTGAACCCGGCCCCGCCAGCAACGGAAGCGATGACCAGCGGCCTGATCGACTTCGTCCGGAGTTCGCGGATCGAGGAAGCCGTAATCCTGACGTCCTTCCACCAATCCCCGCTCCCGCTTGCGCTGCTCCTGCGCCTGGCAGGCGTCAAAAAGATCACGGGCGCATCAATTGACTACGCGGGCTCACTCCTGGACGTCCGGCTTAAGCCGGGCGAAGACTTTCCGGAGGACCAGCCGGAAGCGGTACGGGCGCTTGCCATCGCCGAGGCCGGGGGCTACGTCCTTCCGAACGGTGACGATGGAAAACTGCACATCACCTCCGGCCCGGACCCTGAAGGGGTGGCCGACGAACTGGCTGATGAAGGCCCGTACATCGTGGTCCACCCGGGAGCCGCAGCGCCAGCCAGGGCGTGGCCCGCGCTGCACCATGCGGCAACCGTGGAACTTCTTGAGGCCTACGGGCACCGCGTGGTGGTCACGGGAGGGCCCGGTGAGACGTCACTCACGGCCACCGTGGCCGGCCCTTCAGCCAGGAACCTCGGCGGCGGGACCAACCTCCGGACGCTCGCAGCGGTACTGGCGGGCGCCGCCGTCGTGGTTACCGGCAATACCGGTCCCGCCCATCTGGCGGCAGCCGTGGGCACGCCGGTGGTGTGCCTGTTCGCTCCCGTGGTTCCGGCCATCCGTTGGGCGCCCTATGGCGTCCCGCTGGAACTGCTGGGTGACCAGGATGCGGCCTGCAAAAACACCCGCGCCCGCGTCTGCCCGGTGCCCGGTCATCCATGTCTGAGTTCGGTGACCCCGGAGCAGGTTGTCGAAGCTGTTGAACGGCTGCTGGGAGGCGTGTCGTCCCTGTCCACTCGACGAAAGGTCTGGAAACCATGAGGATCTTGGTGTGGCACGTCCACGGCGGATGGATGGAGGCATTCGTCCGCGGCCAGCATGAATACCTGCTTCCGAAGTCGTCCGACGGCGGCGCCTGGGGTTTGGGGCGAGGTGGCCGTGAGTGGCCTGCCGCCGCCCAAGAGGTGGACCTGGACAGCCTCGACCCGGACAGTGTGGACGCTGTGGTCCTGCAACGGCCCGAGGAAATCGCAGCTGTCGCCCGGACCCTGGGCCGCCGCCCCGGCATAGACCTGCCCGCCGTGTACCTGGAGCACAACACCCCCAAGGGTGACGTCCCGTTCACGCTCCACCCGCTGGCAGACCAGAGCACTATTCCGGTGGTCCATGTTACCCATTTCAACCAGCTCTTCTGGGACACGGGCACGGCAACCACCACGGTGATCGAGCACGGCATTCCTGATCCCGGGCGCTTGTACACCGGCGAGCAGGAAGAAATGGGTGTGGTGGTCAACGAACCCGTTCGACGCGGCCGCGTCACCGGGACGGACCTCCTGCCCGGATTCGCCAGTGTGGGGCCGCTGCGCGTGTTCGGCATGGGTACAGAAGCTTTGCCGGAAGCGCTGAACCTCAAAGGATTCGGGCTGAGCGAGGAACGGCTCCACATTGCCGGCGACATACAGGCACCAAAACTCCACCAGGAACTGGCCCGCTGCCGCCTATACCTGCACCCGCTCCGCTGGACCTCACTGGGGTTGGCCCTGCTGGAAGCCATGCACCTCGGCATGCCCGTCCTAGCTCTTGCCACTACCGAAGCGAGCCGCGCTATACCGCTCGGGGCCGGCCTGGTCTCCAATGACATCGACGATCTCCAAAGGTTCGCCCGGCGGCTGCTGGACGACCCCGACGACGCGTACGCCATGGGCATGATCGCTCGCGAGGCCGCACTGCAACGCTACGGACTCGACAAGTTCCTTCGAGCCTGGGACGAACTCCTGGCCGAACTCCCCAAGGGCACACGTGGGGGAAGCCGTCCGCAACCCGGTATAGCTTCCGCCGGCCATGCCACAGACGCCAGCCATGACACAGAGAGGACACACCTATGAAAATCTCCATGGTCTCCGAACACGCCAGTCCGCTGGCTGCCTTGGGGGGCGTTGACGCCGGAGGACAGAACGTCCACGTGGCGGCACTTTCATCAGCCCTGGCAGATCGCGGACATCAGGTCACGGTGTATACGCGGCGTGATGACCCCGGCCTACCAGCAAAGGTGCACGTAGGGCAGGGGCTCACCGTCGTTCACGTAGACGCCGGCCCGGCACGCCGCATCGCCAAGGACGAGCTCCTGCCTTTCATGGGGGAGCTGGCCGACGGTATCTGCGAGGACTGGGGAGGCCAGTTGCCGGACGTGATGCACGCGCACTTCTGGATGTCCGGCCTCGCTGCCATCCAAGCGTCCAGACGGGCTGGAGCGGCAGATCCCGTGCCTGTAGTGCAGACTTTTCACGCCCTCGGATCCGTGAAGCGCCGCCACCAAGGGGCCGCGGACACCAGCCCACCCGCCCGGGAATGGCTGGAACCGTGGGTGGGCCGCACCGCCGATTGGGTCATTGCCACATGCCCGGACGAAGTGTTCGAACTCAAGGCCCTGGGCATCAGCCGGTCAAAGATCTCCATTGCCCCCTGCGGCGTGGACCTCACCCTGTTCCCTGGAACGTCCGACGCCGAAACCAAGTCGCGGACGCATCGCATCCTCAGTGTGGGACGCCTCGTGCAACGCAAGGGCGTGGACCTGATCATCCAGGCCCTGCCGCTCCTCGCGGAGGCGGGCTTCAACGACGTCGAGCTCCTGATTGTTGGTGGTTCCGGCGATGCCCTGACACTTGAAGAAGACCCGGAGGCCCAGCGGCTCCATACCTTGGCGAAGGAACTCGGAGTCGAGGACAAGGTAACCATGCGCGGCCAGGTCCCACGGGATGCGATGCCGGGTATTTTCCGGAGCGCGGACGCCGTGGTCTGCGCCCCTTGGTATGAGCCCTTTGGCATCGTGCCGCTCGAAGCCATGGCCTGCGGAGTGCCCGTGGTGGCGGCGGCCGTGGGCGGACTCCGGGAGACGGTCGTTGACCAGAAAACCGGCCTGCACATCCCGCCCCGGGACCCGGAAGCCCTCGCGGAAGCCCTCGGAAAACTGTTGGGAGATCCGGAGCTCCGGGCTGACATGGGGCGGGCCGGGGCTCGCCGGGCCCGCTCCCGCTACTCCTGGGAACGCATCGCAGCGGACACCGAGAAAGCCTATCGGTCCGTCCTGGCTGCCGGGCTGTCCCGGCAAGCCGACCAAGACTTGGAACCCTTGGAAGGAACGGCGCTGTGATTATCAAAGGCCTTGCGACCACCGAATCCACCGTCCCCGCCACTGTCCCGGACACACTGCCGGCCCGTTGGTCCCCGGACGTCAGTAATTCCACGCATCACGCCGAGGTCACAAACCACCTGGACAACGTCTTGCCAGCGCTGGAGTCGTTGCGCTCGCAATCGGGGCGCTTATCCGAGTGGGGAACCGAACTCGCCAACCGGCTGTTGTCCGGGCAACGCTTGCTGGCAGCCGGCAATGGTGGTTCAGCGGCTGAGGCGCAACACCTCACGGCCGAGCTCGTGGGCAGGTTCGATGATGAGCGCGCACCATTCTCCGCGATATCGCTCCACGCCGAGTCCTCCGCCGTCACGGCCCTCTCCAACGACTACGGCTACGAGGAAGTGTTCGCACGCCAAGTCAGGGCGCACGGCCGGGCGGGCGACGTCCTCATTCTTCTTTCTACTAGTGGACGCAGCCCCAACCTGCTCAAAGCCGTCCGCGCAGCACGGGAACGCGGCATCACCACGTGGGCACTTACCGGCACCGGCCCCAACCCGCTCGCCGATGCCTGCGATCAAGCCATTACCGTGGACGCGATCGCCGCGAACGCCCAGGAAGGACACCTCATCGCCGTCCACGCTGTGTGCCGGGCCTTTGATGCCGAGGTGGCCAAGCGTGCCACGTCTTTCGGCGCCGGCTACGGCCCAGGCTCCTCCGGGGGCGGGCAACCATGAGGATCACGATAGTAGGGGACGTTCTCCTCGACGTCGACATCAACGGGGCCGCCACACGACTCAGCCCCGACGCGCCGGTGCCGGTGGTCGATGTGGCCGACATCCGGCGTCGGGCAGGCGGCGCGGGACTCGTGGCTACCGTTCTTGCACAGGACGGCCACGACGTTGCGCTGGTCACCGCACTGTCCGACGACGACGGCGCCAGCCACCTCGGGCGCGCACTGACCGGTGTGTCGGTGCTTGCCGGGGCCCCGCTCGCCCCAACGCCCACCAAGACCCGAGTGCGGATCGGGACGCATCCAGTGGTTCGGTTCGACGAAGGGTGTGGCCCGGCACCGGTTCCGTCGAACACGGGGGAGATGCTTGCTGCCATTGCTTCCGCCGAGGCTGTTGTGGTGGCTGATTATGGCCGTGGGATCACCGCCAACCCGAACATCCGTGCCGCGCTCGCCGAGGCCGCCCGCCGAGTCCCTGTGGTCTGGGATCCGCATCCGGCCGGTTCCGAGCCCGTGGCGGGGGTCGCCGTCGTGACTCCAAACCTCTCCGAAGCGAAGGCATCCGCGAAGGCGGGCGGACTTGAACCGTCCCGCACAGGCGCCGAAGAAGCAGGCCGGTACCTACTGGAAAAGTGGGGGAGTCACGCTGTGCTTGTGACCAGGGGCGAAGACGGGGCGCTCTTGCTGTCAGCGGATGTTGCGGCGCAGGGCATCCCCGCGCCCAGGACCAACGTCAGCGATCCTTGCGGCGCCGGCGATCGACTGGCAGGAAGCCTTGCCGTGTATCTGGGGCTCGGGCTGAAACTCGCGCAGGCCGCCACCCGGGCTGTGGAGGACGCGTCAGCATTCCTCGCCGCTGGGGGAGCGGCGGTGCTGGCGGAGGTGACTGAGGCGCCTGGGGCCAGTCCCGTCGTCGAACTCAAGGGCCTGGAACTGGTTGACACTGGCGACCTTCACCCCGACGGCGTCCAGCTCGCCAGGTCCATCCGCCAATCGGGAGGAACCGTGGTGGCGACGGGCGGATGCTTCGACCTCCTTCACGCAGGTCATGCCCGCACCCTGGCTGCCGCTCGCGGCATGGGAGACTGCCTCATCGTCTGCCTGAACTCCGATAAATCGGTCCGGCGGCTCAAAGGCGCACACCGGCCCATCGTCAGCGTGGAAGACCGCGCGGAATTGCTGCTGGCACTGGAATGTGTTGACGCCGTGGTGGTCTTCGGCGAGGACACCCCCGAAGCCTGCCTCATCGAAATCCGGCCCGATATCTGGGTCAAGGGTGGCGATTACAACCCCGAAGAATTGCCGGAAGCCCGCCTGGTTGCGGGCTGGGGAGGGCAATGCGTCACTGTGCCCTTCCATCCGGCGCGCTCCACCAGCGGCCTGGCTGCGGCGCTTGCCAAGGTCGGCTGACATTCAGCAGAAACCAAACGAAAGGAACCGCATGAACACGCAAACACCTGGCCGCGTCATCGTCACTGGAGGCGGCTCCGGCCTGGGCGCTGCGATCGTGGAAGCCATCCGCGATGCCGGCGGCACGCCGTTCGTCTTCGACCGGGATGTCAGCAATGTCTCCGGTGCCAAGGCGCTGGAAGTGGATGTTTCCAATCGAGAAGCCGTGGAAGCTGCCGTCCAGGAGGCCGCCGAAACCCTTGGGGGACTGGACGGAGTGGTGACGGCGGCAGGCATCGATCGCTGCGGCAAATTGGGCGACGTCCCGGCGGAGGAATGGGAAAAGGTCATCGGAGTGAACCTGTTGGGCACGGTCTCCGTGGTCCGCGCGGCACTACCGTACCTGAAGGAATCCCGCGGCAGGGCCATCACCATCGCCTCCACACTGGGCCTCAGGGCACTGCCGGATGCCACGGCCTACTGCGCCTCAAAGTTTGGCGTCATCGGCTTCAGCCGGGCACTCGCGGCTGAGACCGGGGGCGTCATTGGTGTCACCACCATCATCCCGGGCGGTATGAAGACCCACTTCTTCGACGACCGCGACGAACAGTACAAGCCGCAGGACGCTTCCAAGCTCAACGACCCCGCCAACGTGGCGCAGGCCGTGGTGTTCGCCCTGTCCCAGCCGTTCGGCAGCGAGGTCCGCGAGCTCCTTATTTGCCCCGCAGAAGAAGGCTCGTGGCCGTAAGGTCCAGCACGTCCTGAACAACGTCGGCCACGGCGATGCCCTTGATGAGGGTGTCGTCGTGGCCGCAATGCGGCGCGGTCCAACCCACTTGCGTAACGTCCGCCCCGCAGCGCGGACACAGGATCACCCACGACATATGGACGCGGTGCATGCCCCTGCCCCTCGGGCCCGCATTGAACGCGTTGCCCACCCAATAGATCCCTACCGTCGGAGTCCCCACTGCCTGGGCAAGGTGCCGGGGGCCGCTGTCACTGGCGAGCATCACCGTGGCTTCATTCAGGAGTGCCGCCAAGTCTCCTATCTCCAGTTCGCCGGCCACGGAGCGCACGGCCTGCCGGTCGTTCTCCGCCAGTTGCCGGGCCGTGAGCTCCGCTACTTCCTGCGTCAGGGCCTTCTCTGAACGGTCGCCAACAATCAACACCTGCGCGCCTTCCCGCGCTAATTCCGCCGCCGCTTCAGCAAAGCACGAGGCCGGCCATCGCCTCCGCGGATCGGTGGCACCCGGGTGAACCACCACCAGCGATCTGCGCTGATGGTCCCGGAAACCCGCGATATTCCGTTGATGCTCCGGCGTTGGGAGCAGGGGAGGGGCGACGATCGACGGAGCTCCGGCAAGGCCTGCGACCTCCAGCCAGCGGTCCGGTTCGTTTTGGTAGTACACGTAGTCCAGGTTCCGCTCCAGCCGTTCCGCATCCCTGGTGCGCGTGCCCACAGTATGCCGGGCGCCCAGGCGGAGCAGGAAAGGGTTGGAGAAACGCCCGCCGCCATGCATCTGGAATGCAATATCGAACTCCCTCGCCTGCATCGCCTCGAAAAAGGACTCTTGCGCCGCCACGTCCTCAGCATCATCCTGGAAGCGCTCGCCGTTGCGGGGGCCGTCGTGGACGCCCCGCGTCACGGGCAGCATTTCGACGTCGTCCACCGGACCTTCCGTCGCGGCAACCACCGCCGCGTGGACGGGTGTGCCCAGGACCGTGATGGTGGCACCAGGGTACGCCTCCTTAAGGGCGTGGAGGGCAGGGTAGGTGTAAATCAGGTCGCCCAAACCGCCACCCCTGAGGATCGCAATCCGTTTCACATCGCTGAACTTTTCCAGCACGGGACCCACGCCGGGGCTCAGTTTCGCCAGCGGATTCTCCATGGATGATTCCTTTCGCTGCGAAGACTGCCGGGCGGGTTCTTCCGTAGTTCGGGCCGCAGTGGATCCGTGCGGAAACTCCCGGGTCGGGCGTGTGAAGCGCCTGCCGCGGGGTACCTGAGGGGAACAGGAAACTGTAAGCCCAACCGGAAGGTACCCCATGGCACGCCTCTCCAATCATGAAGGCCTGGCCAATCAAGAAGGTCTGGCTGACTGGTTGCCAGGCCGCTTGGCCGAGGAACGTCCTGTAGTGACGGTCATAGGCGATTCCATCCTGGACGGCTGGTGGGATGGGACGATTGAGCGGTTCTGCCGCGAAGCGCCTGCCCCCGTGGTCCAGGTCCAGCGCCGCGACTTCGCCCCAGGAGGAGCTGCCAACACAGCCATGAACCTCGCCGCGATGGGGGCGGATGTTCGTTTCGTTTCACTGATCGGAGAGGACTCAGGAGGCCGCACGCTCCTCGAGCAGCTCCGGTCGGCAGGCGTGGATGTATCGCACGTCGTGTCGCATGCCGGCATGACCACCACCACCAAATTCCGCGTGAGTAGTGGCGGGCAGGTGATGCTGCGCTTGGACGACGCTGCCATTGAGGTCCCCGCCGATGGCCTCCGCCGCGTGGCCGCGGCCATTCCTGAAGCACTTCCGGGCTCATCGGCCGTTGTGTTGTGCGATTACGGAGCAGGCGCTTTGGAAGGATCCGTGCGCGAGGCCATTCTTGAGAATTTAGCTCCGGCGAGTGAGGACGCGAAAGCCCGCTCAGCAGTAGTCCGGCAGGACACCTTGGTAGTAGTCGACGCACACTATCCGGGACAATGGGCCGACCTCAAGCCTGACCTCGCAACTCCGAATGCGCAGGAAGCGGCCAGATTGCTCGGGAGCGAGTTCCCCGGAGGCGCTGCCAGGTGCCCCTTCGTGGAGGCGCACGCGGACCAGCTCCTTCGTGCCTCAGGTGCGGCCGCCGTCGTCGTTACTTTGGACCGGGAGGGGACCCTGACGATCCGGCCAAACGGCACCTCCCAAAAACCGGCAACCCACCGAACCTGGGCGCGGCCCCAGGCGGAAAAGCAGGCCTCGGGCGCCGGCGATACTTTCGTGGCAGCGTTAACTATTGCCCGTGCTGCGGGTCTGCCGCTGACCACCAGCGTGGATCTTGCCCAAGCTGCAGCCGATGTTGTTGTCCACCGGCCAGGTACCTCCGTCTGCACCACTGACGAACTCGCGAAGCACCTCCGGGGCTTTGCGGATACAGCACTTACGGACGCCGAGTTGGCTCGCCAGGTGGAGGAGCACCGCCGGGAGGGCAAGCGGATTGTGCTCACCAATGGGTGCTTCGATGTCCTCCATCGCGGCCATACGCGATACCTCAATCAGGCCAAGCAACTGGGCGATGTGTTGGTGGTTGCCCTGAACAGCGATTCCTCAGTGCGGAAGCTTAAGGGCCCGGACCGGCCGGTCAACCATGAGGCCGATCGCGCGGCAGTGATCGCGGCATTGAGCTGTGTGGACCATGTCACCGTTTTCGATACTCCGACGCCCATACCACTCATTGAGCTCCTGCAACCGGATGTCTACGCCAAGGGCGGCGACTACACACCCGAAATGCTCCAGGAAACCGAGGCCGTGGAACGCTACGGCGGCACTGTGACCATCCTGGACTACGTGCCCGAGCACTCCACCACAGCGGTCCTGGAACGCATCCGCTCCTCGGGCGAAAGCCCGCAGGCCTAAGGAAGAATGCCATGCGTATTGTCATCACAGGCGCCACCGGCCATGTGGGCACAGAGGTCCTGAAACGGCTTCAGGCCGCCCGGACCGAGGAAGGCGCTGATCTTGAGCTTGTGGGCATCGTCCGCCGGAAGCCCGATCAGGATGCCGCGCCCTATCACGGGGTGGAGTGGCGCACGCTGGACATCGGCGCCATGGAGGATCAGCCGGCATTGGAAGCGGCCATGGCCGGAGCAGACGCTGTGGTGCACCTTGCCTGGCTGATCCAACCGAACCATAACCGCGAACTGCTTCGGCGAACCAACGTGGCGGGAACAGCCCACGTCCTGGCGGCTGCCCGAAAGGCCGGAGTAGGACACATCGTGTGCGCTTCCTCAGTAGGCGCATATTCGCCGGCACCAAAGGACCAGCGGACCAAGGAGGGCTGGCCTGCGGCCGGCGTTGGGACGTCCCACTACAGCGCGGACAAGGCCGCACAGGAGAGGCTGCTGGACGGATTCGCCAAGGACAACCCGCACATTGTGGTTGCGCGGCTTCGTCCCGCCCTGACATTCAGCGCCGGGGGTGGCAGCGAGGTTGGCCGTTACTTCCTGGGGCGGGTCCTGCCGCGACTGGTTCCACGGAAGCCGTGGCTGCCGCTGCTCGCAGTCCCCAAAGAACTGGTGTTCCAGGCAGTGCACGCAGCCGATGTTGCTGATGCCTACTGGCGCGTGCTGGAGCGAAAGGCGGAAGGTGCCTTCAACATCGCCGCCGAGCCGGTCATAGACCCCAACGCCTTGGCATGGATTTTCAACGCCCGGCGGGTGATGCCGTTCCCGCTCCCGGTGCTCCGCGCCGTCGTCGAGGTTAGTTGGCGACTCCGGCTGCAGGTGACCGACGGCGGCTGGGTGGACATGGCCGCCAACGCGCCCATCATGGACACGGCCAGGGCGCACAGCCTCCTGGGGTGGTCGCCGAGGCATTCCTCCTTGGAATCACTGGCGGAAATGCTGGACGGGATCGGTGCGGGTAAGGGCCGGAAGGCCTCGCCTCCGCTCGAACCGCGCTAACCCCCTATTCGGACGACAACACCACCGTGAGGATCCGGCGCAGGCTCATGGCGACTGACGCCGGCGCGTTCACAGGGGACTGACCGGCTGCGGCCTCAGCGACGGCGTTGCTGAGGGCGGCAATGCTGTCCTTCGCCTCCGTTAGACGATTGGCCAATTCGCCCGATTTCGTGTCCCGCCAATGATCAATCACAGCTGCGGACGCCTCCAAGGCCTCCGAAAGGTTGCCCACCACTGCATCCGGGATGACCGTCCCCGCGTCTTTTTCCCAGATGGCGCTGGCCAGGACATCGGTGATGTCCTGGACGTGGAAGGTAAGCCGCTCGAGGGTCCGCAAGCCAGCGAGGTCGCCGGGCAGGCGGGCTGCGCGACGGCGGGACCGGGGATTCGCTTTGGCGCTCAGCTCAGCTTGGTGCACCGCCGTCCGCACAGCTGCCGCGGTGAGCGAGAGTTCGTCGCTGCGGCTCGCCCAGGCCTCATGGTCGGGCGGCCAGGACTCTTCCATGGCCCGGGCCATGTCCTTGAGCTGGCGGGATAAGGCTTCTTGATGGCCCGCAATGGCAGGATCGATCTCATCAAGATGGAGCGGCGGGAACACTAACCAGTTCACGGCGAAGCCCACGGTTACTCCCAACGCCATCTGGAGAACGTAGGCAAAAGAAAACCCTTCGGCGTTCGAGTCACCCAGCACCAGCACGAACAGCGCTGCCATGGGAATCCATTCAGACGCAGTGCCCAGCCGGGGAAGGCCGCCGATAAGCACGCCAAGTCCCACCACCACTGCAACAGCCAGTGCAGTAGGCGCGGCGACGGTGGTGATGGCGAAGGCCATGCCTATCCCCAACGCGAGTCCCAACAGGCTCTGGAGTCCATGTTTAGCAGAGTCCGCCACGGTGGGATGCATGCTCACCAAGGCGCCCAGCGGCGCATAGTACGGGTACGCGGCGGCGGGGCCCGGCATGAAGGGCGCCAGGTACCAGGCGAGGCCTGCTGCAACAGCCGTTTTGGCGGCGAACAGAAGGCGGTGGCGTGTGACGGTTTTTCGAAGCGCGGGAATCAGCCGTCGCCTGAGGGGCATTTGGCTCATCAATCCAACGTTGGCAGGTATGGCTCCCCCTGTCGAGCGGAGAGTGCTGAAAGTGGGCCACAGCATCTTTTGGAATGTGGGGCGATTAGAACCCTGACAAGCGGGTACACACCCATTGATAGTAACGATACTTACTATCCCGGCTGCTGTCCGCAGCCTGCCAACTGTGGAAAGAGAGCGATAATGACTGAGAGCAAATCGCCGCAGGACGGAAGCTTCGCGGCGCCAACCACCGGTGCCCATGCAGGCACCGAACCGTTCACGGGAAACTACCTGGACTCGGCCGATGTTGAGAACCAAACTGCTGGGACCACGGGAATCAGTGGAACCCCCGCCGGTTCGGGAACAGGTTCCGCCAGTTCCGGCAAGGTGGATACTGCCAAGGAGGAAGCTGCGGGTGTAGCAGGTGCCGTAAGCGACGCCGCCGGCGGAGTCGTGGACACCGCCAAAACCGAGGCCGGGCACGTGGCCCGCGAAGTCAAGGTGAATGCCCGCCAACTGCTTACGCAGACCAAGGGTGAGCTGAGCGATCAGGCCCAGGCCCAGCAGCAGCGTGTTGCCGAAGGTTTGCGGTCCATTTCCGACGAACTTTCCACCATGGCCAACTCGACTGAAAACGGTGGCGTTGCCACGGACTTGGTCCAGCAGGCCGCCCAGCGCTCCTCCTCCGTTGCCCAGTGGTTGGAAGGCCGGGATCCCGGCTCGCTGCTGGATGAAGTCAAGGGCTTCGCGCGTCGTAAGCCAGGAACGTTCCTGCTGTTGGCAGCCGGCGCCGGTGTCCTCGCTGGTCGTCTTGGCCGGGGCATGGCAGGCAACGCCTCCGATTCGGCCTCCGCAAGCGGCACGCCAGCCACCATGGAGACGCCTCGTGCCGTTTACTACCCGACTCAGGGCGGCGCGGGAACCACCGCCGGATACGGTTCGGCCACCACCACCGGATACGACGCCGGCACTACTGGCGGCTACGACGGATCCACGCTCCCTTACCCGGAAACGGAGGCCGGAGGCGTCAAGGCCCAAGGCGACCCGCTGGCAGGACCGCGCGATCCCGATGATCCCCAGTACGGAGGTCACCGATGAGCAGTCCCGCCGATCTGCCTCCCACAGAAGCCCACGAAAAGGCGGAGTCCCTTCCCCTTGGTGAGATTCTGAGCGACCTGACACGCGACGTTTCCACGTTGATGCGCCAGGAAGTGGAGCTGGCCAAGGTGGAACTCAAGGAGTCTGCCACCAAGGCCGGCAAGGGCGCGGGAATGCTGGGCGGGGCTGCATACGCCGGCCACATCACCGTGCTGTTCCTGTCCATTGCCCTTTGGTGGGCATTGGGTCAGCTTGTTGGCCTGGGATGGTCCGCTGTTATTGTCGCGGTCATCTGGGGCATCGTCGCAGCAGTTTTGGCTGCCAAGGGCCGCAAGGAACTCAACGCCATCAAAGGCATGCCCCAGACCGCTGAGACGGTCAAAGAAATACCCCCCGCTTTGAAACCGAACACTGAGGAGACACGATGACGCAGAACCCCGACGCCCTGCGCGCCGATATCGAAGAAACTCGCCGGCGGCTCAGTACCAACGTTGATGCCGTGGCTGACAAGGTCACGCCCTCGCACATCGTCAACCGCAGGGTGGACAAGATCAAGACCGCTGTGTTCGGCGCCCGCGATGACGTCAGTGATGCTGCAGGCAACGCTGCACACCGGGCCGGGGACGCTGTTTCCGGCGTGGCCAGCAACGTTTCCGGTGCCGTCTCAGACCTCGGCGACGCCCCGCAGGTGATCACGCGGAAGGCCCAAGGCAGCCCGATCGCCGCTGGCTTGATCGCGTTCGGCGCAGGCCTGCTGGTGTCCTCGCTGTTCCCGGCCTCGGAAAAGGAGCGCGAAGCTGCCCAAGCCGTTAAGGAAGCGGCTCAGCCCCTGACCGATGAGCTCAGCCACGCGGCCCAGGAAGTCGCTGAGCACCTGCGCGAGCCGGCTCAGGATGCGATGCAGAACGTCAAGGACAGCGCCACGGAAGCCGCAGCCAACGTCAAGGACGAGGGCCAGGCAGCAGCCGCCGACGTCCAAGACCGTGCCGGCACGGCCAAGGACAACATCAGTAACCAGTAATTTGCCGCGCCGACCCAACTGAGTCGCAGCAGAGGCCGTTTTGAGCGTTCAAAACGGCCTCTGCTGCTGCTTGGTTGGGTTTGTTGCGCCCTGGGGATATCGGGTCAGCGCACTTCGAGGATCAGCTGCAGCAAGCGGGCGGCGGCCGGACGGGCGGCGTGTTCCTCGGACCACTGCGCACGTGCCAGCGCCTTGCTCACCGCTTGGGTGGTGATGCCAAGTTCCTGCGCCACGGCCCTTTGCTGGCCCCGGACGCCCGGCGTGAGTAGATCCAGCACTCGCCATTCCGCGGCGCTCCGGTGCTGCACAATGTGTCCGAGGAGCCGCAGCACGGCCTCCGCCTCTGAAGCCAGGGCTGTATAGGGACCGTCGACTGCGACGGGGATCCGTTCCTTACCGTTGCGCAGCCGGTCGACTGCCCGGCGGGCGTAAACGAGGCCGTGCCCCGACGCGTCCTTGACCAGATTGGGCAACGGTTCATTGATGGGTCCCACTCCGATTCCCACATACCACTGGCCGGTCCGGAGGGCGATCAGAGCTGTCTCCACTGCCTGATGGCCGGACTCGACGATGCCCTGCACCTCGTCCTCAACCGAGCGGTCGAAATCGAGTCGCGCAGGGATGTGCCGCAGGTCCTTGAGGAGCTGCGGCACGAGGTCGCCGTCGCGGCGACTGTCGCGTTGGTTGATGGTCAGCGTGAACATAGTGGATCAAATGCTACCGGCTGGTAGCCGCTCTGCAAGGGCTTGATTTTCCTGTTTCTTAATCCAGTGCTGTTCGTCCGGTCAATACGACGGCGGGCAACGCACCTGACGTGGCGCGCACGGCATCGGCCATTCCTGCGTCACGCAGACTTTCCTGAATCGCCACAACCAAGGGCCGCGGCTCCTCGTCGGAGGCAAACACCCAGTAGGTGTCCCGGGCTTGGAAAACCACTGCCGTGCACCCACCCGCACCCAGCGAAACCTTCCGGCGTGCCACCAATCGGCGGTCGGGATCACTGCCGTCAGCCGTGGTCACCGCTTTGATGCTCCCGGGCACCATGTCAGTCCAGGGGATCACCACCTGGGTGTGCTCTTGCGAGTACTTGGCCACCACCCCGTGGTCAAACACCAGCAGCTTCCGGAAGCTTCCCAAAAGAGTCATGCCCCACAACAACAAGCCGGTAAGGATGCTCACGGTGACGAACAGTGACGGGTCGCTGAAGTAGCCGGCTTCCCGGGTGGAACGAATGGGGCTGACGAACTCAGCGATGGTCCCGAAGATGAAACCCACCACCAAACAGGGGATCAGCGCCTGCCAAAAGATCCTGCGGGAGGAAGCGACATGGCGCAGCTGGCCGAGCTCAGGCCCGAGCCTGCGCTCCACCCGGCGAACCAGCCAGTTACGGCCGGGCATCAGGACGCTGGCCGTAGAGGTTTGGCATGTTCCGGCGCTCCGCTTCGGCTGCCTGTTCTGCGGCAACTACCTTGGGGTCCGGAACCGGCTGCTGGCCTTGGGCGATGCCCGAGCGGCGGTCAATGGCCGCAAATTTCGGTTCCCAGGTGTCATCCCCGCCGCCACTCACCGCGGAAGCAATGAGCATCACCACGAAGAACGGGAAGAAGGACCAGCAGATGGCGCGCCAGCCGCCCAACCAAGCTCCCGCCGTCGTACCGTCCTTGATCCGCACGGAGCGCATGCCGGCGGCAGCGTCGCCCACACTGCCCACGGACCCCCAGATCATGCCGTAGACGAACAGCCCCACGAACCAAAGAACAACGTAGAGCGTGAGCCACAAGCCGTCGTTGTACCCGAGTGCGGAGCCGCTGTTCATCATGGATTCCCGGAGGACCGCGACGATCGCGGCCAGGACCATGTAGCCAACCAAGAACACCACGGCATCCAACACGCGGCCCCAGAAGTGGGCGCCTCCGGACGCCTGGACGAAGTACGCGCCGGTCTCCGGATGGCGGCGAACGGGGCGGCCGTTGACAGCGTCAAGCAGCGCAGTGAGGGTGGTGGACTTCGAGGTGCTCATAAGGGGCTTTCAGCTCGACGGCGGTGTGCAGCTTGGGTGCGGAACGTCAGGCCAGTCCGGCCAAGCCGCCGAGGACGCCGGCCAGCGAGGTCGCGGACGTTTCCTTCAGTTCCAACGACACCGAGTCGCCATCAACCTGCGGGGTAAGGACGTGGACGCCTGACGGGCCGGTGTAGACCGTAATTGTGGGGAACTCGTTGGTATCCGAATTGAATGCCACCACGGTGCTTGCAGCCAGGGTGTCGGAAAGGGCTGTGGCTGCGTGCTCCTCGAACTGAGCTTCGGTATAGACGGTGGGGTCAGTATCGCGGGCGGCAGCCTTTTCGGGGTCGACGAACTCAGAGAGGCGCTGGGCCAATTGGTCGCGGGTAATGACGGTGAAGCCATGCAAACCGCCTTCGTCCACTTCTTCGAGCAGCACGCCGTCGTCGTGGAGATAGCTGTAGAGCCAGCGCTTGCCGGTGGATACGGTGCGTTCAACGGAAACGACGCTGCTGCCGCTCCGGCGCAGGGTGAGGGCCCCGGTGATTTCCTCCGTAGCGTGCAAGCGCGACGGCTCGCTTTCACCTTCGAAGACCACCGGGTACACGAGTTCCTTGGCGAGCAGTCCGCGCAAGGCGATGGCGCACATCAGTTCCTTGCTGGCGTCCTGGGCCGAAAGCCACGGCAAGGCCACCAATTGTTCGTGCTGCACGCCGTCCAAGGCCACAATTTCTTCGTCGGTCAAGGTGGGCAGGGGCGCTCCGGTGGCGCTGGCCGACGCCAGGACCTTGGCCGCGGCCTGCACGTCCCGTTCGGTCCAATTCATGGTGCTGGCGGTCATCCGAATATCCCTCCGACAAAGTTCCCGACTGATTTGGCGGCGTCACTGACCCCATCTGCCACCTTACTGCCTGCATCTTTCGCGAAGCCCGCCACTTCCTTGGCGCCATCGGCGATGTAGCTGCCCGGGTTGCGGGCGAAGTTGCTGATGGAATCCCAGTTGTCGGCCACCAGGTTACCCAAAGCCCAGGCCCCGGCAACGAGGCCCGCACCAATGACGATCGGCGCACCAATGGGGCCCAACAGGGCCGCGCCGCCTGCAGTCATGAGCATGATGCTGCCCACGCCGCCTACCACTGAAAGGCCGCCGGCCACGCGATCGCCGGTGCCGCGCCAGCCATCGTGTTGGGGGCTGATCATGTCGCTGATGCCGCCCACGATGTTCAGGGGTGCTGCCAAAGCCCCCGCGATGCGCAGGCCCTTGGAGAACTTGCTGGCTTCCTGGAAAGCCTGGCTGTACGGAATGTTGGCCTTGAGGTCGGTGATGACGTCCGTGACCTTTTCACCGTTGCGAAGGGCGGTGATCCCATCCCTCAGGACGGTCCCGCCAGCGCGCCAGTTGGTAAGGATCTCCTTGGTCTTGCCGTACCTCACGTGACGGGGATCGATGACTCCGTTGGGCAGTGGTTTGACGGGCAGGAGGTACCTGACTGCCGCTACCAGCGGACTGACGGCGCCTTTGGCGCCCATCGCGGTGTCGTAAACGTCCCTAAGGACGCCAACCGAGGTGCCTGAGCCATCATTGTGGCTGGCAAACTCCTGCTGGTTGGCGTGCTTCTTCAGTTGGCTCGCGTTTTCGCGCAGCATGGTGGCGGCCTTCATCAGGCTCTGCCGGTGCTGGCTGTTCCAATCGCCCTTGAACACCGTGGCGTCCCTGCCCTGCCACGCCGTCGTGGAGTTGATCGCGTTGGACAACTGCGTACTTTGCAGGCTGATGGCGTCGGCAGCGTTGCCCATCACACCCGCCAGACTGCGAAGCTGCGCGATGTCCGCGCCGTAGAACCCAGCCATATGGAACCCCCTGTGAGCATGCATCGAAAAGTCTCGTTCCAGCCTAGGCGGACCCGCAAGCTGCCGCGATGGGGAGACATGCCCATGTGCATAAACCGTTAAAGAACGACGGCGGCCGGTGAGGTTCGCAGGGAACCGCACCAGCCGCCGTCGAGCGTCAGGCGTTTAGAGCCTTTAAATCAGTGGCCTTCGGCTGAGAAGCGCTTGATGGAGGCTTCCAGCTCGGCTTCGGCAGCGGCGCGGTCGCCCCAGCCCTCGGCCTTGACCCACTTGCCGGGCTCCAAATCCTTGTAACGAGTGAAGAAGTGCTCGATTTCCTTGACCAGGAATTCGCTGACGTCGCTGACTTCCTGGATGTGGTCGAAACGTGCGTCAACGGGGACGCAGAGGACCTTGGCATCTCCGCCGCCGTCGTCGGTCATGTTGAAGACGCCGATGGGGCGGGATTCAACGATGACGCCCGGGTGCAGATCGAAGTCCTGCAGGAGCACCAATGCGTCCAGCGGGTCGCCGTCTTCGCCCAGGGTGTTCTCGAAGAAACCGTAGTGCGTGGGGTACTGCATGGAGGTGAACAGGACGCGGTCCAGGCGGACACGGCCGGTTTCGTGGTCAACTTCGTACTTGACGCGCGATCCCTTGGGGATCTCGATGGTCACGTCGTGCTTCATGGAATGCTCCTTGACGGGTGTGGGTGGGGCGCGGCATGCAAAAGCGCAACCGGCGCCGCCGACTACTATTGAGGATATAGCGAGAGGCCCGGGTTTCTTGAACCGGCGGGGACATTTCAGTACTGACAGGACCAAGCAACTGCATGATGGCCGTTAAAAACCGGGGTGCCCGCAAGTGGGCGTGGGGGCGCTTTACGTGGCCAGTGCTATTGACCACCGTACTGCTGTGCCTGAGCGCTGTGGTGGTGGTCGGAATGGTTCCCGGACTGTTGGGTTTTCCCCGGCCCTCACCTTCGATTCCCGCCTGGCAGCAGGTGCCTGACCGCCTTTCGGGCGTCAACAGTGTGCTTCCGTTGGATGCCGCAGCGCCTATTCCGGCTGCGGGTGAGGTGGCGAAGCTCCTTGACGCTACGTTGAAACCGGATGGTGCGGGCAGTATCAGCGGCGTGGTGATGGATGCGTCCACCGGCCGGGTTCTCTTTGACCGCGAGGCCGACGCCAACCGCATCCCGGCCTCGAACATGAAGCTGCTGACCGCGGTCGCAGCCTTGAAGGCGCTTGGTCCCGAGTCGCGCTTCACCACTAAAGTGCTTGCATCTGACAATCCCTCCACGGTGGTGCTGACCGGGGGAGGGGACGTTCTGCTGGGCGCCTCCGCCTCCGAGCCCACAGCCGTTCTTGGCCGGGCGGGGCTGGTTTCCCTGGCTGCGGACACCGCGGCGGCTTTGGCTTCCGCGGGGATCAAGGGGCCCGTTACCGTGCAGGTGGACGATTCCTTGTTCACGGGGGCGCCCCTTAATCCGGCGTGGAGCCTGGACGATGTCGCGGCCGGGGAAACCGCGCCCCTGTACTCGCTGGCGTTGAACTCCGGCCGCTACGCCCCGGACGTTTTGACCGGACCACGGCCCCAGGATTCCGCTGTCATCGCCGCCCAAGCGTTCGCCGAGCAGTTGGCGGCTGCCGGCGTCGCCGTGAGTCCCGGCGTCGAACGCGGCAGGGGCCTCCCCGCCAAGGTGCTGGCTGCTGCTGAGTCCGCCACGGTCAGCGAGCAAGTGGACCTCATGCTCGAATCCTCGGACAACTTCCTCGCCGAAGCGCTGGGGCGGATGACTGCCTTGGCGTCTGGTCAAGAGGGTACGTACGACGGCGCCACTGCCGCCGTGCGGCAACGGCTGGGGGAGTTGGGGATCACCACGGATTCGATGCAGTTGGCCGACGTTTCGGGCCTTGCCCTGGAGAACCAAGTCACCGCCCGCCAGTTCGCCGAGGTCGTCCGTGCCATCACCAGCGGTCCGGACCTTGCATTGCGGACCGCGCTGGATGGTTTCCCGGTGGCCGGGCTCACCGGGACTCTGGATGACAGATACGTGGACGCCGGTACGTCCGAGGGCGCCGGGCTGGTCCGTGCCAAGACCGGGACGTTGAATACCGTGATCGCGTTGAGCGGCTACGTGGTGGACGCCGATGGGCGGCTGCTGGTGTTCTCGTTTATCGGCAATGGCCTGGACGCGGGTGCTGCGGGTAACAAGGTGGCCATGGATCGATCGGCGTCGGTTCTGGCCTCGTGCGGCTGCCGGGGCTGACTCCTCCGCGCGGAGCGAACTTAAGGCTTACTGTCAGCCACCTGTGGTGTGATGGACCGTATGGTGTCATCTGCCCGAGATTCGTCAGCAGGGGCCCCGTCCCTGATCAATTGGGACTTGGCCGCCTCTACGGCTGCCCGGCTTGCCCCTCCCGGTCCGGAGCTTAGCGCCGGGGAAATCGGCAAGGCGGTGGACAATCTGCGCTTCAACGCGGATATCTCGGTCCCGCACGTGCACGACATCACCGGCTTGGATGCCGCGCGCGACCTGCGTGATTCGCACGTCCTGGTTGTTGACCGTGCCTCGTGGTCAAAGGCCAATACGCAGAGCTTCTCGGTAATGCTCCAACCCGCCTTGCAGAAGATGCTGGAGAGCCGCAGCGGAGTAGCGATGACTCCTGCCGCCGCTGCTGCCAGCGGTGCCATCACGGGCACCCAGCTCGGGGCCGTGCTCGCGTTCCTTTCCAGCAAGGTCCTGGGCCAGTATGATCCCTTTGCCGCCTTGGCCCCTGATGCCAATGTTCCGCCGGGAGGTCGACTCCTCCTCGTGGCGCCGAATATCATCTCCGTAGAGCGCGAACTCAACGTCCACCCTGATGATTTCCGTCTCTGGGTCTGCCTGCACGAACAAACCCACCGGGTCCAGTTTGCGGCTGCCCCGTGGCTGCGGCACCACATGCTGGACGAAATCGAGAAACTCAGCGGCAATCTCCTGGGCAACGTGGATTCTCTGGTAGAGCGGGCCAGCGCCGTGGCCAAGTCCCTGCGCGACCGCAATCCCTCTGACAAGACTCCGGGCCGTGGCGCCATTCTGGATCTCCTGCAGAACCCCGAGGAAAAGGCGTCACTGTCCCACATCACGGCCGTCATGAGCCTCCTCGAGGGTCATGCCAACGTGGTGATGGATGCTGTGGATTCGAGCATTGTTCCCTCCGTCAAGACCATTCGCCAGCGCTTCAACGAGCGCGGCAAGGATCGTGGCGTGGTGGAGAAGTTCATCCGCAACCTCCTCGGCCTGGACGCCAAGATGCGCCAGTACACGGACGGCGCCAAGTTCGTCCGTGAGGTTGTTGCCGTGGCTGGCATGGAGGGCTTCAACCGGGTGTGGGAATCCGCCGAGTACCTCCCCACCGAAGAAGAGATCCACAACTCCAGGCTTTGGCTTGATCGGATGGGGCTTTGAGCGTAGCTTCCGGTTCCGCTGTCGGTCCCGCCGGTAAGGGGCGACGGCGGCCGGGGCGTTTGGCGCCGGTGGTCGGCAAGGCTCGGAAGCAGTTGCAGAACGCATTGGCCTCTGCGGGCTACCCGTCACGTGTGCTTGTAGCCTGCAGCGGAGGCCCGGATTCCTTGGCTCTGGCAGCGATAGCCGCTTACTTTGGTCGGCGCGGGCACGTTGACGGGCACCCGGTGTCCGTTGCCGGCGTGGTGGTTGATCACCAACTGCAGGCGGGCTCTTCGGAAGTGGCTGCGAGCACCGCAGGTGTGCTGCGTGAGTTGGGCCTCTCTCCCGTGGAAGTGCGCGCTGTGGAAGTAGCCTCCACTGGCTTTGGGCCTGAAGCCGCCGCCCGGGATGCCCGTCACGCTGCGTTGGAGTCCGCCGCCGATGACCTTGGCTGTGACGCGATCCTGCTGGGCCACACCTTGGATGACCAAGCTGAACAGGTGCTCCTGGGGTTGGCCCGGGGATCCGGAACGCGCTCACTCGCGGGGATGAGGCCCGCTCGGGGACGCCTGCTCCGACCATTCCTGGGCCTGCGCCGTGAGGAGACTCTGGAAATCTGCGAGGTCGAGGAACTGGATCCGTGGCACGATCCGAGTAACGCCGATCCCGCCTTTGCCCGCTCCCGGACCCGTGTGGAAGTCATGCCGGTCTTGGAAGAGAAGCTAGGGCCGGGTGTTGCGGAGTCGCTGGCTCGGACAGCGGCTATCCTGCAGCAGGACGCAGACTTCCTTGAAGATCTGGCCAACGAGACCTATCTCTCACTTGTGCAGCGGGAAGGAGGCGACGCCTGGCTGCCCGAGGACGCCGTCCGTGAGTTGCCGGCAGCGCTCAGGTTCCGCGTGATCGCGAAGGCGGCGGCCGACGTCGGGGGCCAACAACCCGGCTACGGACGGCTTCAAGCTGCGGAAGCGCTGCTTCGCCGGCAGGGGTCGGCAGGGCCCGTGGAGCTTCCCGGGCACGTCAGTGTGTATCGCTTGTCCCTCAGTGATTTGGAGCAGGAACGGCCTGTTTCCACGGGTGCTTCGCCTGCTTTTTCGGCGGGTGCTGCGGCCGATGGCGTTCCCCGAGTGGCCTCCCGCTGTGGGAAGCTAGTATTCCGGCATCAGAAACCGTCCCAACAGTAGCCGCACCCGAGCATCAAAACAGGAGCCATTGGTGGATTCAAACGACGTCCAGGCAGATCTCAAGCACGTTCTTTACACCAAAGAGCAAATCCAAACGCGCATCGCGGAACTTGCGGCACAGATCGACAAGGACTACGAAGGCCGCGACATCCTCATCGTCGGTGTCCTCAAGGGTGCCGTGATGGTCATGGCCGACCTGGCGCGTGCGCTGCACAGCCACGTCAGCATGGACTGGATGGCTGTCTCGTCCTACGGTTCGGGCACCCAGTCCTCCGGTGTTGTCCGGATCCTCAAGGACCTCGATACCGACCTCATGGGCAAGGATGTCCTGATCGTCGAGGACATTATTGACTCCGGCCTGACCCTGTCCTGGCTCAAGTCCAACCTTGAATCCCGCGGCACGGCCAGCGTCGAAATCTGCACGGCTTTCCGCAAGCCGACCGCCGCCAAGGTGGAAATCGACGTCAAGTACGTCGGCTACGACATCCCCAACGAATTCGTCGTCGGTTACGGCTTGGACTACGCCGAGAAGTACCGCAACCTGGACTTCGTGGGAACCCTGGCCCCGCACGTTTACGAGTAGGCGTCCCCCGCTTACCAGCCGCGCCCCTTTCCGCCGTTTGCACCCGTAACCCTTGGTGCGTTTGGCGGGAGTGGGTGCGGCGTTGGCGTTTAAGGGGTGCCCTGCTTTGGGACCTGGAGCTAAACTGAGCCATGACCGGTGCCCCTGCCCGTCTGTTGGCGTGGCTCGTCGTCGTGGCGACCCTCCTCACGGCCTGCACTCCTGCGGTAGATCTCAACGAGCCAGCTGCGGGTCAATCCAGCGCAATCGCGTCTGCCCAACCAACCGGGGGTGATGTCGCAGCTCCTTCGCTCGACCCGTCCCCGCCTCCTGCGCCCGAGCCTCCTCCAGCGCCTGCGCCACCGGTGGCGCCCCAGGCTTTCGCCCTGAACCTCTACCAAGAAGGCGACTTCGTGCCGCAGTACACCTTTGACTGGTGTGTTGCCGCGAGCATCCAGATGGCGCACAACCTCATCGACGACACCGGGGGAGGGTCGTGGGCATCCTCCGCACAGCAAAGCGAGCTGTGGGAGATGGCGCGTTCGCGGTCATCCAATTCGTTCAACGGCGCCAACCCGCGGGGTTGGGCGCAGGTGCTGACCGAGGTTGGAATGGGGCCGTACACGGTGGTCAGCATCGGCAACTACGAGGACACGCTGCAGACGGCAGCGCGTGCCATAGCCGAAACTGGCCGGCCGGTGGGGCTGGTCATGTGGAGCGGACGCCATGCGTGGGTGATGAGTGGATTCGAGTCGATGGGCGACCCTGCACAGTTCCCGGAGTTCCAGGTATCGGGGATCCGCGTCCTGGACCCGCTGTACCCGCATGGCAGCGGACAATGGGGCCCGTCCCCGGAGCCCAACAGCCTGGTCACCCCGGAGCAGCTGGCCACACAGTTCGTGGTCCGTGAGCCGCGACGCTGGAGCACTGACCTGCCCACCGGTTACTTGCTGGTGCTCCCGGTCGCCACAGTCTGACGAGTCGCCGGAGCAACCCGGTGAGCAATAAACCCTGTCCCAGCGCGCCCAACGCGAGTATCCTGTGTACGCCCAGAGGGAACTTTTGGACTTTCCGGTGCGTGAATTACTGGGAACGGTGTATAGCTTGAAACTGAAGCAGCACCACTCGCGCGCAGAAGTTGCGCCTTGCAGCACTACCAGGAGGGACGGGGCAAAACCCCGATCAGATGAAAGCTAAGAGTTTCTTCAAGGGCCCGGGCATCTGGATTGTTGTCGTCGTTGGCTTGCTCCTGGTGGCATTCGCAACACTGGCTCCGGGCGGTTCCACGCGCATTGACACCAAGGACGGCCTCGAACTCCTTTCCCAAAGCGGGAAAGTTGAGCAGGCCAAGATTTTCGACGCCGAGAACCGCGTTGACCTGGTGCTTAAGGACAACCTGAACCTGGACGGCCAGGACAAGGGCAAGAACGTTCAGTTCTTCTACGTCACGGATCGCGGTCCGGATGTGGTGAAGGCTGTCACCAACGCCAACCCGGACAAGGGCTTCACTGACCAGCCGGTGGAGAACAACTGGTTCTCCGGTCTGTTCTCCCTGCTCATCCCTGTGCTGCTGCTCGGTGTTCTGTTCTGGTTCCTGCTTTCCCGCATGCAGGGCGGCGGCTCAAAGGTGATGCAGTTCGGCAAGTCCAAGGCCAAGCTGGTCAACAAGGACATGCCGCAGGTGACTTTCTCTGACGTCGCCGGTGCTGACGAAGCCGTGGAAGAGCTCCAGGAAATCAAGGAGTTCCTCCAGGAACCGGCAAAGTTCCAGGCCGTTGGCGCCAAGATCCCCAAGGGTGTGCTGCTTTACGGCCCTCCAGGTACTGGTAAGACGCTGCTTGCCCGTGCTGTTGCCGGCGAGGCCGGCGTACCCTTCTTCTCCATCTCGGGCTCGGACTTCGTCGAAATGTTCGTCGGCGTTGGTGCTTCCCGTGTCCGCGACCTCTTCGAACAGGCCAAAGGAAGCTCCCCGGCCATCATCTTCGTTGATGAAATCGACGCCGTTGGACGCCACCGTGGTGCCGGCATCGGCGGCGGCAATGATGAGCGCGAGCAGACCTTGAACCAGCTCCTCGTCGAGATGGACGGCTTTGACGTCAAGACCAACGTCATCCTCATCGCGGCAACCAACCGCCCCGACGTCCTGGACCCCGCCCTGCTGCGCCCGGGCCGTTTCGACCGCCAGATCACCGTGGAAGCCCCGGATATGATCGGTCGCGAACAGATCCTTAACGTCCACGCCAAGGGCAAGCCGATGGCCCCCGGCATCGACCTCAGGGGTGTTGCCAAGAAGACTCCCGGCTACACGGGTGCGGACCTGGCCAACGTCCTGAACGAAGCCGCGTTGCTGACTGCGCGTTCAAATGCCAATCTGATCGACGACCGCGCACTGGACGAGGCAATCGACCGCGTCATGGCAGGCCCGCAGAAGCGCAGCCGCGTCATGAAGGAACTCGAGCGCAAGATCACCGCGTACCACGAAGGTGGCCACGCACTGGTTGCTGCTGCGCTGCGTAACTCCGCCCCGGTCACCAAAATCACCATCCTTCCCCGCGGCCGTGCACTCGGCTACACCATGGTGATTCCTGAGGACGATAAGTACTCGGTCACCCGCAACGAGCTGCTGGACCAGATGGCTTACGCCATGGGTGGCCGTGTTGCCGAGGAAATCGTCTTCCACGATCCCTCCACGGGCGCTTCCAACGACATCGAAAAGGCCACCTCCACGGCCCGCAAGATGGTCACGCAGTATGGCATGAGCGAACGCGTTGGTGCCGTGAAGCTGGGCCAGGGCGGCGGTGAGCCGTTCCTCGGCCGCGACGCTGCACAGGAGCGCAACTTCTCGGACCAGATCGCCTACGTTGTGGACGAGGAAGTGCGCCGCCTGATCGACCAAGCACACGACGAGGCTTACGCCATCCTCACGGAAAACCGGGACGTTTTGGATCGTCTGGCACTGGAACTGCTGGAACGGGAAACCCTGAACCAGGCGGAGATCGCCGAGATCTTCCACGACATCCGGAAGCGCGATTTCCGCGAGATCTGGCTGTCCAAGGAATCCCGCCCGGTCCAGTCCATCCCTCCCGTGGAATCCCGCGCCGAGAAGGCAGAGCGCGAAGCTCAGGAAGAGGCCAAGAAGGCCCGCCTGGACGAGCCGCTGGACGTCGTAGCCCCGCATGCCCAGGGAGTCGGCAGCCAGGAGTCCTTCCAGGCCCCGCACCCCGACGGCGGCAACGACCACCCGCATCACGGCTAAGCTTTCTGCTGTGACTCATTTCGACGACGACGACGACCTCGCCGCCGCCCCCGGTTCCGCCGCGGGCTCCAAGCATGCCCACAAAGTGGACCGTCCGCGCATTGAAGCGGCTGTCCGTGAGATCCTCCTGGCGATAGGTGAAGACCCTGAGCGCGGAGGCCTGCTGGACACGCCCAAACGCGTCGCAAAGGCGTACGCGGAGATGTTCGCTGGGCTGCATCAACACCCGGTGGATGTCCTGTCCACCACGTTCGACCTCGACCATGAAGAGCTTGTCCTGGTGAAGGACATCCCCTTCTACTCGACGTGCGAGCATCATCTGGTGCCGTTTCACGGAGTCGCGCATGTTGGTTACATTCCGTCACATGACGGCAAAGTGACCGGCCTGAGCAAGTTGGCGCGGCTTGTCGATATCTACGCGCGCAGGCCGCAGGTACAGGAACGCCTCACCACGCAGATCGTTGAGGCGCTCGTGAAGCACCTCAACCCACGCGGGGCCATTGTGGTCGTCGAATGTGAACACATGTGTATGTCCATGCGCGGCATTCGCAAGCCGGGCGCAAAGACCGTCACCAGTGCGGTGCGCGGTCAACTCCATGACCCGGCCACCCGCGCCGAGGCCATGAGCCTCATACTCGGAAGGTAAGCACTATGGACTCCCTCGCTGCAGCACCTGGAACCGGCCCGGCCACAAGCCCGCTGCCGATTCTCCGCAAACCGCGACCCGCTGCCAGGTTCGAGGACCTGCCAACGGACCGCACGCTCGTCATGGGAATCCTCAATGTCACCCCGGATTCCTTCAGCGACGGCGGCACCCACCGGACACCGGACACCGCCATCGCGCTCGGCCTGCGCATGTTTTACGCAGGCGCAGACATCATCGACGTCGGTGGTGAATCCACCCGTTCGGGCGCTGAACCGGTTTCCCCCGAAGAAGAACAACGCCGCGTTATCCCGGTGATTCAAGCCTTGGTGAAAGCGGGCGCGCTGGTCAGCATCGACACGATGCACACGTCCACCGCCGCCGCTGCCATTGAGGCGGGGGCAGCCATCATCAACGATGTTTCCGGCCTGACGATCGAACCGGACATGCCCGAGCTCGTTGCCCGAACCAAGGTTCCGTACATCCTCACGCACCGTCGTGGCGACGCCCTGACCATGGACGGCCTCACGGACTACAACAACGTGACCGAGGACGTCGTGGCTGAGCTCAGCGGCATCCGGGACAAGCTGTATGCAGCCGGAGTTTCCCCTGAGCAGATCATCATCGATCCCGGCGTCGGTTTCTCCAAAAACGAGGACCAGAACTGGGAGATCCTGAAGAACCTGGACCAGCTCTTCTCGCTGGGCCACAAGGTGATGGTGGCTGCTTCCCGTAAGCGGTTCCTTGGTTCGCTTCTCACCGTGGCCGGCAAGTCCGCAGCTCCTTTGGAACGTGACGCCGCCACCGCGGCTATTACCGCCTTGAGCGCCACCAAGGGCGCCTGGGCTGTCCGCGTTCACGACGTCGGCCCCAGCCTTGACGCCGTCAAGGTCGCCGCCCGCATTACGCGCTGATTGGATACCGCTGTGGACAGGATCACGCTGACCGGCGTCACCGCCGTCGGTTATCACGGAGTGTTCGATTTCGAACGCCGTGACGGACAGCCTTTCGTGGTGGACGCCGTGCTGCACACGGACTTCACCAAGGCGGCCGAGACGGATGATCTCCAGTACACGGCGCACTACGGTGAAGTGGCTGAACTGATCACCAAGCACATCGAGGGCGAGCCCCTGAACTTGATCGAGGGCCTGGCCGTCAGGATCGCCGAGGGCATCCTCGAAAACTACAACGTGGCCGCCGTCGATATCACTGTCCACAAGCCCAAGGCGCCCATTGAGGTACCGTTTGGCGACGTCACTGTCAGCGTCCACCGGGAGCGATCATGACGTCCGGCTATACAAAGGCCATCCTGGCGCTCGGCAGTAACCTGGGGGAGCGTAACGACACTCTGTCCACAGCCGTGGCGGATCTGGTGGACCCGCCTGAGGTGCGTCTCCTGGGTGTCTCGCCGGTGGTGCAGACCAAGGCAGTTGGTGGTCCTGAGGGCCAACCCGATTTCCTGAACATGGTGATGGCTGTCGAAACAACGTTGACTCCGTTGGAGCTACTCAAGCACTGCCACGGCGTGGAGCAGAAGCATCACCGCACCCGCGAGGTGCGGTGGGGTCCAAGGACGCTGGACGTGGACATCATTGTGTTCGGCGACGTCGAAAGTGACGATCCGATCCTCACCATCCCCCACCCGCGGGCAGTTGAGCGCGCTTTCGTGCTCTACCCGTGGTCACTGCTGGAGCCGCACGCCACGCTGAACGGCCAGAGCGTAGCCGAGCTGGCCGCCGTCGCCGCCGACATGCCGGACATCCGCCGCTTTGACGGTTACGGTGACGTTGCCGGTGTGCCGGCAACGGGAGCGGTGGAGTAGCCATGAAAGCAATGCGCCCCGTGGTTCTGGTGCTCATCGCCGTCATCGCTGCCGTTATCGGCTGGTTGGCCACGGTCACAACCAACCGTTTCAGCATGCCTACCCCGGTCCTGCCAGTCTCGGCGTTGATCACCATGGGTGTCATCGCTGGTCTGACCTTGGTCATGGGCGTTCGCGTCCTGCGTTGGCGCAACGGCAAGAAGAAGAACCTACTCAACCCGATCCTGGCTGCAAGGACCCTGATTCTGGCTCAGGCCTGCGCCTACGCCGGGACGCTGCTCCTTGGCTGGCATGCGGGGATCGCGGTGGATCTTCTCCGCATTGGCGGTCTGCGCGGAGGCGAAGGCATCCTGTGGAATGCCCTGCTTATGGGCGGCGGTGGCGTAGTGATGGTCGTCGTCGGGCTCGTGGTGGAGCGGTTCTGCCGGATTCCCCCGGAAGATCTTGAAGGCGGTAGCGCCGGACCGGAGACCCGTCGCGGCGAAGCTAAAGGTGAAGGCGAATATGCATACCGAGGCGATTGATCCTCCCGGAATCCAGTGGCTGCGGGTGTCCCCGAAGTACGTCACTGTCCGCTTGGTGGAGTGGGCTATCGGCAACGTAGTGATGCTGGCGGTCCTTAGCTTGCCTCTCATTTTCGTGCTGCTCGGGTGGTGGCGATGGCCACCGTTGTGGCTCGCCATCACGGTTCCCGCGGTGATGCTGGTGTTGGCGCTGTGGCGGCTCGTGCTGATTCCGCGCCAAGTACGTGCAATCGGCTATGCCGAGCGCGACGACGACCTCCTCATCCGCCGCGGCATCTTCTTCCAGCGCACCATGGTGGTTCCTTACGGCCGGATGCAATACGTTGACGTTGCGGTTGGTCCCGTCGAACGCAGCTTGGGACTGTGCACGTTGAAACTCCACACGGCGTCGGCCGGGACCAACGCGCACCTGCCTGGCCTTCCCTCGGCGGAAGGCGCACGCTTGCGCGAACAGCTTTCGGCTCGCGGAGAAGCCAGGTTGGCCGGGCTGTGAGCCTGGAAAACAACGCTACTGAGAGCCTCGCGGGCAAGCCGGAACCAACGGCTGACGGCGGCTGGAACCGCGTTCACCCCGCGTCACCGTTCGTTCGCGGCTGGGTGGCGCTTGCCGCCGTCGGGTTCTTCTTCGGCCGCGATGCTTTCGAGCGAATGCTGCAAGGCCGGGATTTCATGGATCCGAACCTCAACGGCCGGGTGCCGTGGCTCTTGGCTGGCGGCGCCGTGGTGCTGCTGTTGACCGTAGGCGGCTTCATCCTCAGCTGGTATTTCACGCGATACCAGGTGGCTGAGGGGTATGTGCGCGTCAACACCGGCTTCCTGTTCAAGCAGCAACGGCAGGCGCGCTTGGACCGCGTTCAGGCAATCGACATTGTGCAACCGCTTCTGGCTCGGATCTTCGGGCTCGCTGAACTCAAGTTTGAAGTGGCCGACGCCGGGGAGTCGGCAGTGCGGCTTGCCTACCTCCCGCTGGACCAGGCCAAGCAGTTGCGCGCCACCATCCTTGCGCGGGCGGCCGGCGTTGTCAGGGGGCCCGAGACGGCAGAGGAAGTTCCTGAGGCTCCCGAGCACGTTGTGCTGTCCGTGCCACCGTCCCGGCTCATCGGTTCCCTGCTGCTGAGCGAGCAGACCATCGGAATCCTGGTCGGTGCCGCAGTTGTGGTTGCCGTTTCCGTTTTCACGCAGAACCAGACTCTATTCCTGGCGCTTATCCCAGGCATTTTGGGCATAGGTGCCGCGTACTGGACCTCCTTCAACAAGGGCTACAACTTCACTGCGGCGATCTCCCCGGACGGTATCCGCCTTCGTTACGGTCTCCTGGATACCCAGGCCCAGACCGTTCCGCCGGGACGCATCCAGGCGCTCATGGTGACGCAGCCGCCCCTTTGGAGGATCTTTGGCTGGTACCGGATGCACGTTAATGTCGCGGGTTACGGGGTGTCTGCCAGTACGGAGGGCGCCGCCCGCACCATGTTGCTCCCCGTGGGCGTGAAGTCCGAGGTCCTGCGCATGATGTCGTTGGTGCTCCCTGATCCGGGAGTTGAGGATCCGGAACGCGTGTTCACCGCTGGGCTTGACGGATTGGCGCCGGTCGGATCGCTCTCCGCCGAGAGCGACGGCTTCACCACTACTCCCCGCCGCGCGCGCTTGCTGGCCCCGCTGGGGTGGCGGCGCAACGGATTCTTCGCCACCAAAACCGCATTGCTGATCCGGTCCGGACGCTGGTGGCACACGCTGGTTATGGTTCCGCATCAGCGGACGCAATCCATGGCACTGCACCAGGGCCCGTGGGCCAGGCGCTTCAGAGTGGCCGATCTTGTCCTGCATACTACGGCCGGGCCCGTTTCTCCCCGAGTGTTCCAAGCTGGCGTCGAGCAGGCAGTGGAACTCTTCGACCAGCAGGCCGCCCGGGCCCGGGAAGCACGGAAGCGGCAAACCAGTGAACAATGGCTGGCCCAGGTTGCGCCGCAGGCACCGGAGGTCGCAGCCGTAATTCCAGGACAACCGAGTCAGCCCGAACACCCCCACACTTCACCGCAACAGGAGGACCGCCACGATGGCTAGGCCAGGACGACTCGGCGTCGGGATCATCGGTGCCGGCAAGGTCGGTGCCGTGTTGGGAGCCGCCTTGCGCGCGGCCGAGCACGCCGTCGTCGGGGTTTCTGCTGTGTCGGAGGCTAGCCGCGAGCGTGCCGAGAACCTACTTCCCGGCGTCCCGATTCTGGAGATCCAGGACATCGTGGAGCGCTCGGAGCTCGTTCTGCTTGCCGTTCCGGACGACGCCCTCGGCGAGTTGGTAGCGGGGCTGGCCAAGCTCGGAGCCTGGCAGCCCGGCCAACTGGTGGCGCATACGTCAGGCCGGTTCGGCGTCGGAATCCTCAACCCGGTCCGTGCGGTCGGTGCGATTCCGCTGGCACTTCATCCCGCCATGACCTTCACGGGCATGAGCCTGGACCTGACCCGGCTCATGGACTGCACGTTCGGTGTCACCGCCGATGCCGCCATGCTGCCGATCGCCCAGGCGCTGGTTGTGGAGATGGGCGCAGAGCCGGTGGTTATCGCTGAAGCCGACCGCACCCTCTATCACGCGGCCCTCGCGCACAGCTCCAATCACATGGTCACGCTGGTGGCGCAGGCATCGCAGATGCTGCGGGAGATCGGCGTCGAAACGCCGGAGTCCATGCTCGGTCCGCTGCTGCGCGCAACCCTTGAGAACGCTCTCGCGTCCGGCGAATCTGCGTTGACCGGTCCCGTAGCGCGCGGGGATGTGGGTACAGTTTCCGCGCACGCCCAGGCGCTGAAGGAGTACGACGGCGGTGCAGGCGGCGATGTGCTGGCGGCCTACCAGGCCATGGCGAGGGCCACTGCCCGCAGGGCGGGAAACCGCGGACTGCTGCGCCCCGAACAAATGAATGAGATTGACGAGGCCTTGGGTGCCGAACCCGAGCCTCCGGAAGGAAACTGAACAGCATGGCCATCAAACTCGTGACCACCGCGACGGAACTGCGGGCGGAGAGTGCCAAGCTCCTGGCCGCCAAAGGTGGAAATTCGCAGGGATTGGTGCCCACTATGGGAGCCTTGCACTCCGGCCACGCCGCACTTGCCCGAACCGCCGTTGCCGGGAACGACGTCGTGGTGGCCACGATCTTCGTCAACCCGCTCCAGTTCGGCGACGCCGTGGACTTGGACCGCTACCCGCGCACGCTCGACGCAGACATGGCCCTGCTTGATGCCGAAGGCGTTGACCTTGTCTTTGCGCCTTCCGTAGACGAGGTGTATCCCGGCGGACAGCCGCTGGTGCGGGTGACATCCGGCCCACTTGGCGAAAAGTGGGAAGGCGCCTCGCGCCCCGGGCACTTCGACGGCGCCCTCACCGTGGTGGCCAAACTACTGCACTACGGGCTCCCGGGGGGTGCCGCTGCGGACGGCACGACGGCGGCCTACCGGGCCTACTTTGGCCAGAAGGACGCGCAGCAGTTGGCGTTGGTGAAGCGGATGGTCGCCGACCTGAATTTCCCCGTGGAGATTGTCCCCGTGCCCATAGTTCGCAGTGAGGACGGCTTGGCGCTCTCGAGCCGCAATCGGTTCCTTTCCGACGAGGAACGCGAAGCGGCGTTGGTGTTGTCGCGGGCTTTGCGCCTTATCGAGTCCCGCGCCAACGCGCACGAACCGCTGGACCTGGATTCCGCCGTCGCGCTTGTTGAATCGCAGCCGCTGGTGGAACTGGACTATTTCGACGTCGTCCATCCCGTCACACTGGAACCGCTCGCAGAGAACTGCAAGGAGACTCCTTTCCGCGGTGAGGGCCTGGCAATCATCGCCGCCAAAGTCGGGCCCGTGCGCCTCATCGACAACGCTCCTTTGTTTTCCTAACGTTTGGAATTTTTCTGCTGACGGGAATTGGATGGGCGTTTAGACTGTTTTAGTCTTCACCGGCACAGATCGCCGGACACCAAATCCAAACCTTGGGGAACCCTCATGTCTACCGACGTCACGTCCGACGCCAACGGCAAGCCTGAATCAGGCGCTTCCGGCACCGTCACCGCCGCAGAGGCGGCGCCGCCGCAAGCCGCGATGTCAGAGGCTCCCGTCTCGCAGGCTCCCGTGTCCGGCAAGATGTCACGCGAATCCGTGACCGTCATCGTCACGCTGCTGGTGGCAACCTTCGTGGTGATCCTCAACGAGACCATCATGAACGTCGCCCTCCAGCGACTCATGACTGACCTTCAAGTGAGTGCGTCCACTGTGCAGTGGCTGGCCACGGGCTTCATGCTGACCATGGCTGTTGTCATCCCCACCACCGGGTTCATCCTGCAGAGGATGAGCACGCGCGGGGCATTCATGCTGGCCATGGGACTCTTCAGCGGCGGAACGTTGCTCGCTGCATTGGCGCCGGGTTTCCTGGTGTTGCTGGTGGCACGCATTGTTCAGGCAGGTGGTACTGCCATCATGCTGCCGTTGCTGATGACCACCATCCTTACGTTGGTGCCGATGTCCAAGCGCGGCGCGGTCATGGGCAACGTCAGCATTGCCATCTCGGTTGCTCCGGCCATGGGACCCACCGTTTCCGGCATCATCCTGGACCACTTCTCCTGGCGCTTCATGTTCGTGTTCGTGCTGCCGGTTGCCCTGGCAGCGTTCGCGATCGGTGCCAAGTACCTCACCAACGTGGGGGAGCGTGAGAAGACCACTTTGGACGTGCCTTCCGTGATCCTGACTGTGCCCGCGTTTGGTGGCTTGGTTTACGGCTTGAGCCAGATCGGTGGCGCCGAGGCAGGCGTTGTTCCCGTCATTGCACTGGTGGTCGGTGTTCTCTGCCTGGCACTTTTTGTCTTCCGGCAGCTCAAGCTCCAGAAGTCCGACGCCCCGCTGCTGGATCTCCGTGCCTTCAAGTTCCGCATGTTCACGGTTTCCACGCTGCTGATGGTCGTTGCCATGATGGCCCTGTTCGGCGGCGTAATCCTGTTGCCGCTGTACCTCCAGAACACCCTGCACCTGCAGCCTTTGGAGACCGGGTTGGCTCTGCTGCCGGGTGGTTTGGCCATGGGCTTGCTGGGGCCGGTCATCGGGCGGATCTTCGACAAAGTCGGTCCGCTCCCGCTGACAGTGACAGGCTCAGTGCTGATGGTCCTGACCCTCTGGCAGTTCTCGCGTCTGGATGAGGGAAGTGCTCTCGGCTGGGTCATTGCCCTGCACGTCACCCTGAGCCTTGGACTGGCCCTGCTGTTCACGCCGGCGTTCACCACTGGCCTCAACCCGTTGCCCCCGCACCTCTACTCCCACGGTTCGGCGATCATCAGTACCGCTCAGCAGGTCGCCGGTGCAGCCGGGACGGCGTTGCTCGTGTCCATCTATGCTGTGGTCTCCGCGTCTTCGGGCGAGGTGGCCGGCATGCAGGCAGCCTTCCTGGCCGCGACCGTCATTGCCCTGGCTGCTGTGGTGCTCGGCGCCATGATGCGCAAGACCGAAGGCGCCGGAGGACACGGAGGCCACTGACGTTGGTTAGCCACCCCCTCTTCGGACGTTCTCTCACATCCCTCGGGTTTGAGCGGCACGTTCTCTCACATCCCTCGGGTCTCAGCTCAGCGCTCTCCCACTTCGGTGGGGGAGCGTTGCTGTTTAAGGGTTGGTTCCTCGGTTTGGTTGGGTGTTCGACGGCGGTGGTTTGGTTTTGCGTTTTGGTGGCCCTTTTGTGGGGTTGGGTGGTGTGACGGGCTTCACTGAAACTTGTTGGTGGTGTTTTGGTGTTGTTTTGCGGTGTGGTGGGGTTGTTTGTCTTGTGTTTGCGGGGGTTTTGGGTGGTGTTGGGGTGGATTTGGTGTGGGGGTTGGGCGCGTGTAAAGTTATTCGAGTCGCCGCCGCTGATGCGGAAAGATGGCGACCGACTCCCTTCAAATCACCGGTTCCGGTAGTGCTTTTGTGTGCTTCTGGTTGGTGGGGGAGGCCCGGGTTTGGTTTGCTTTGTGCGGCTGGTTCGGGTAAGTTTGAAAAGTTGCTCCGGAGCGATCCTGGGACCCTGTTGGGGGTTTTGGTGGTGCCGGTAGTGTCTGTTGTTTGAGAACTCAATAGTGTGCCAAGTTTGTTGATACCGATTGTTTTTCAATTGGTTGAAATTATGGCTGGACCCTGCGCACCCCCGTGTGTGGTGGTCTGGTTTTCAGCTGGTTTCGAATTTTGTGCAGCCGCGTTTGCCGTTATTTCCGGTGGGTGTGGTTGTGTCTGTTTGGTTTTGTTTTACTTCAACGGAGAGTTTGATCCTGGCTCAGGATGAACGCTGGCGGCGTGCTTAACACATGCAAGTCGAACGATGATCCCAGCTTGCTGGGGGATTAGTGGCGAACGGGTGAGTAACACGTGAGTAACCTGCCCTTGACTCTGGGATAAGCCTGGGAAACTGGGTCTAATACCGGATACGACCATCTGGCGCATGTCATGGTGGTGGAAAGCTTTTGTGGTTTTGGATGGACTCGCGGCCTATCAGCTTGTTGGTGGGGTAATGGCCTACCAAGGCGACGACGGGTAGCCGGCCTGAGAGGGTGACCGGCCACACTGGGACTGAGACACGGCCCAGACTCCTACGGGAGGCAGCAGTGGGGAATATTGCACAATGGGCGAAAGCCTGATGCAGCGACGCCGCGTGAGGGATGACGGCCTTCGGGTTGTAAACCTCTTTCAGTAGGGAAGAAGCCGCAAGGTGACGGTACCTGCAGAAGAAGCGCCGGCTAACTACGTGCCAGCAGCCGCGGTAATACGTAGGGCGCAAGCGTTATCCGGAATTATTGGGCGTAAAGAGCTCGTAGGCGGTTTGTCGCGTCTGCTGTGAAAGACCGGGGCTCAACTCCGGTTCTGCAGTGGGTACGGGCAGACTAGAGTGCAGTAGGGGAGACTGGAATTCCTGGTGTAGCGGTGAAATGCGCAGATATCAGGAGGAACACCGATGGCGAAGGCAGGTCTCTGGGCTGTAACTGACGCTGAGGAGCGAAAGCATGGGGAGCGAACAGGATTAGATACCCTGGTAGTCCATGCCGTAAACGTTGGGCACTAGGTGTGGGGGACATTCCACGTTTTCCGCGCCGTAGCTAACGCATTAAGTGCCCCGCCTGGGGAGTACGGCCGCAAGGCTAAAACTCAAAGGAATTGACGGGGGCCCGCACAAGCGGCGGAGCATGCGGATTAATTCGATGCAACGCGAAGAACCTTACCAAGGCTTGACATGAACCGGAAAGACCTGGAAACAGGTGCCCCGCTTGCGGTCGGTTTACAGGTGGTGCATGGTTGTCGTCAGCTCGTGTCGTGAGATGTTGGGTTAAGTCCCGCAACGAGCGCAACCCTCGTTCTATGTTGCCAGCGCGTGATGGCGGGGACTCATAGGAGACTGCCGGGGTCAACTCGGAGGAAGGTGGGGACGACGTCAAATCATCATGCCCCTTATGTCTTGGGCTTCACGCATGCTACAATGGCCGGTACAAAGGGTTGCGATACTGTGAGGTGGAGCTAATCCCAAAAAGCCGGTCTCAGTTCGGATTGGGGTCTGCAACTCGACCCCATGAAGTCGGAGTCGCTAGTAATCGCAGATCAGCAACGCTGCGGTGAATACGTTCCCGGGCCTTGTACACACCGCCCGTCAAGTCACGAAAGTTGGTAACACCCGAAGCCGGTGGCCTAACCCTTGTGGGGGGAGCCGTCGAAGGTGGGACCGGCGATTGGGACTAAGTCGTAACAAGGTAGCCGTACCGGAAGGTGCGGCTGGATCACCTCCTTTCTAAGGAGCTGCTAACAGCTGTGTTGTTTGCCTGCATGGGTGGATGACGGGTTGTCAGTGTTGCCCATTGCGCAGGCGTCTGTTCTGCGGTGGGTGCTCATGGGTGGAATATCAACGAATCAAACTTGTTTGGCATGGCCTTTACCGGTTGTGTCCTGGTGTCAGTACGGCAGCATCTGTGTCCCTTTTTGGGGGTGTGGTGTTGTCAGGAAAGCTGCCGGGGCGTGCGGTTGTGGGGGTTGTGTTTGGCGCACTGTTGGGTCCTGAGGCAACAGGACCTTTTTGCAGCAATGCAGGGGGGCACTTCTGGTGTTTCTTTTGTTCCTGCTTCCGGTACTTGCCATCTGTCCGCTTTTGCGGGGTGGTGGTGGTCTGGTTGACGGGGTTGTTGTTTGAGAACTACATAGTGGACGCGAGCATCTAGAACACACACGTGGCTGATCGCTTTTTTGGGTTTGGTGTGTGTGTTCTTACAGCAATTTCTTATGAATGAACCTTGGGCCTGTGTGGCGCATGGTTCTCTCGAGTAAGTTTTTGATCTTTGTGTGGTCAAGTTTTTAAGGGCACACGGTGGATGCCTTGGCATTAGGAGCCGAAGAAGGACGTAGGAATCTGCGATAAGCCTGGGGGAGTTGATAACCGAGCGTTGATCCCAGGATGTCCGAATGGGGAAACCCCGCACAACGCTGTCAAAAGTGATTGTGTGACCCGCATCTGAACACATAGGGTGCGTGGGGGGAACGCGGGGAAGTGAAACATCTCAGTACCCGCAGGAAGAGAAAACAATAGTGATTCCGTTAGTAGTGGCGAGCGAACGCGGATCAGGCTAAACCGTTTCCATGTGTGATAGCCGGCGGGCGTTGCATGGGCGGGGTTGTGGGACTTTCCGTTCTGGTTCTGCCGGACCAGTGAGGTGAGGTGCAGGCATAGGTGAACGGTCTTGAAAGGCCGGCCAGAGAGGGTGTGAGCCCCGTAACCGTAATGTTGTGCACGGCCTGGGGAGTATCCCAAGTAGCACGGGGCCCGAGAAATCCCGTGCGAATCTGTCAGGACCACCTGATAAGCCTAAATACTTCCTAATGACCGATAGCGGACCAGTACCGTGAGGGAAAGGTGAAAAGTACCCCGGGAGGGGAGTGAAACAGTACCTGAAACCGTGTGCTTACAATCCGTCGGAGCAACCGCGAGTGATCGCATAGTAGTTGTGACGGCGTGCCTTTTGAAGAATGAGCCTGCGAGTTAGTGTTACGTCGCGAGGTTAACCCGTGTGGGGTAGCCGTAGCGAAAGCGAGTCTGAATAGGGCGAGTGTAGTGGCGTGATCTAGACCCGAAGCGGAGTGATCTACCCATGGCCAGGTTGAAGCGACGGTAAGACGTCGTGGAGGACCGAACCCACTTCAGTTGAAAATGGAGGGGATGAGCTGTGGGTAGGGGTGAAAGGCCAATCAAACTCCGTGATAGCTGGTTCTCCCCGAAATGCATTTAGGTGCAGCGTTGCGTGTTTCTTGCCGGAGGTAGAGCTACTGGATGGCCGATGGGCCCTACAAGGTTACTGACGTCAGCCAAACTCCGAATGCCGGTAAGTCAGAGCGCAGCAGTGAGACTGTGGGGGATAAGCTTCATAGTCGAGAGGGAAACAGCCCAGACCACCAACTAAGGCCCCTAAGCGTGTGCTAAGTGGGAAAGGATGTGGAGTTGCGAAGACAACCAGGAGGTTGGCTTAGAAGCAGCCATCCTTGAAAGAGTGCGTAATAGCTCACTGGTCAAGTGATTCCGCGCCGACAATGTAGCGGGGCTCAAGTACACCGCCGAAGTTGTGGATTTCACATAATGCCCTAGCCTTCGTGGTTCAGGGGTGTGGAGTGGTAGGGGAGCGTCGTGTGGGCAGTGAAGTCGCGGTGGAAACCAGCGGTGGAGCCTACACGAGTGAGAATGCAGGCATGAGTAGCGAAAGACGGGTGAGAAACCCGTCCGCCGAATGATCAAGGGTTCCAGGGTCAAGCTAATCTGCCCTGGGTAAGTCGGGACCTAAGGCGAGGCCGACAGGCGTAGTCGATGGACAACGGGTTGATATTCCCGTACCGGCGAAAAACCGCCCATGCCAAGCGGGGGATACTAACCGCCCGGAGCCTGCCCGCCCACCCTTGTGGTGTGTGGGTTTTGGCCGAGCGCGGGACCTGATCCCGGGAGGTAAGCGTATTAACAGGTGTGACGCAGGAAGGTAGCCGGGCCGGGCGATGGTTGCCCCGGTCTAAGGATGTAGGGTCAGGGATAGGCAAATCCGTTCCTGTGTGTTCAATCACGGTCCTGAGATCTGATGGGACCCCCGTATGGGGGGATCCGGTGATCCTATGCTGCCAAGAAAAGCATCGACGCGAGGTTTTAGCCGCCCGTACCCCAAACCGACACAGGTGATCAGGTAGAGAATACCAAGGCGATCGAGAGAATTATGGTTAAGGAACTCGGCAAAATGCCCCCGTAACTTCGGGAGAAGGGGGGCCTGCCCCGTGATGGAGACTTGCTCTCCGTGAGCGGGTGTGGGCCGCAGAGACCAGGGGGAAGCGACTGTTTACTAAAAACACAGGTCCGTGCGAAGTCGCAAGACGATGTATACGGACTGACTCCTGCCCGGTGCTGGAAGGTTAAGAGGACCGGTTAGCCCCTTGCGGGCGAAGCTGAGAATTTAAGCCCCAGTAAACGGCGGTGGTAACTATAACCATCCTAAGGTAGCGAAATTCCTTGTCGGGTAAGTTCCGACCTGCACGAATGGAGTAACGACTTCCCCGCTGTCTCAACCATAAACTCGGCGAAATTGCAGTACGAGTAAAGATGCTCGTTACGCGCAGCAGGACGGAAAGACCCCGAGACCTTTACTATAGTTTGGTATTGGTGTTCGGAGTGGCTTGTGTAGGATAGGTGGGAGACGTTGAAACCCGGACGCCAGTTCGGGTGGAGTCATCGTTGAAATACCACTCTGGTCACTTTGGACATCTAACTTCGGCCCGTGATCCGGGTCAGGGACAGTGCCTGATGGGTAGTTTAACTGGGGCGGTTGCCTCCTAAAAAGTAACGGAGGCGCCCAAAGGTTCCCTCAGCCTGGTTGGCAATCAGGTGTCGAGTGTAAGTGCACAAGGGAGCTTGACTGTGAGAGAGACATCTCAAGCAGGGACGAAAGTCGGGACTAGTGATCCGGCGGTACATTGTGGAATGGCCGTCGCTCAACGGATAAAAGGTACCTCGGGGATAACAGGCTGATCTTGCCCAAGAGTCCATATCGACGGCATGGTTTGGCACCTCGATGTCGGCTCGTCGCATCCTGGGGCTGGAGTAGGTCCCAAGGGTTGGGCTGTTCGCCCATTAAAGCGGTACGCGAGCTGGGTTTAGAACGTCGTGAGACAGTTCGGTCCCTATCCGCTGCGCGCGCAGGAAATTTGAGAAGGGCTGTCCTTAGTACGAGAGGACCGGGACGGACGAACCTCTGGTGTGTCAGTTGTACTGCCAAGTGCATCGCTGATTAGCTACGTTCGGATGGGATAACCGCTGAAAGCATCTAAGCGGGAAGCTCGCTTCAAGATGAGATTTCCATACACATCATGTGTGAGAGGCCCCCAGCCAGACCACTGGGTTGATAGGCCGGATGTGGAAGCGAGGACTAAAGACTCGTGAAGCTGACCGGTACTAATAGGCCAACAACTTACACCACACAACACACTGCACGCGTCCACTATGTGGTTCCCGAACAACAACCGTTCCAGGAACCAAACAACTACATAACAACACCACAGTTGTAACCACAGATTTCCCACCACCAGGGCCCCGAACCCTGCTGGACGGGTAACAGAGTTACGGCGGTCATAGCGTGGGGGAAACGCCCGGTCCCATTCCGAACCCGGAAGCTAAGACCCACAGCGCCGATGGTACTGCACCCGGGAGGGTGTGGGAGAGTAGGACACCGCCGGACAACCATTCACGGGAAGCCCCGACCACCAGGTCGGGGCTCCCCGCATTTAACCACCAAAACCCCAAGCCTGCCAAATAGCTACCACGGGGGCCTCGCTGGCATCACCAGCCGCGGCAACCAGCTGTCAGCTTCAGAAGCCAGCTGCGCAGAATGTCAGAAGTCATCTGCACAAATGGGACCGACATAGTTTTAGTAGGCAGTTGCCCGCAAGGGGATCCGTCAGCGAGGCGAACTTGCAATCGGATCTTCAGCCCAGCGCGCGCTGGTGGATGGGTCAACGAACATGAGCCATCATTCTTGATGGCTCGGCCAGCTCGGTGAAGCCGTATTGGGCGTAAAGACCGTGAGCGTCGGCAGTTGAGAGCAGAATCCGATTCAGGTCTAGGGGTTCCAGGTCAGCCATCACACCGGCGGCGAGCATCTTACCGATGCCCTGCCCTCGCACTTCGGTAGCAACGAACACGTCGCAAAGCCAAGCAAACGTGACGCCGTCAGTCACGACGCGACCGTAAGCCACCTGCTCTCCAGTTCGGATGTCGTACACCCCGTAGTTCCGAGAGGCGTCGATAGCAGCATCCTGCTTCTGACGGCTCCGACCTTGCGCCCAATAGGACTGCTCACTGAGCCACTGGTGCACGCGGGCACGATCAACTCTGTCGGCTTCGGCGGAGAAGAAATAGCGTTCAGTCATGACAACACCCTAGGGGACCGTACTTCGGTGGTCTCAACTGGTGGTTGATTATCGGCAACACCCCAGCGTCGTGGCGGGACGGCGGCTCACTGGAGCCACTTCCCGAAGCTGGTGAGCTAGCGATTGCGATGCCAAGTTCAACATGCGTGCCCTTCCACCTGGAAGATGCTCAAGCCAAACGGACAACCGTGCATTCGCCGGACGAAGTCATCAACATCCCTACGGTGCGGCGCAGCTCAAAGTGTGCGGGCCTTTTGTTTTTCGGGGACGGACCTGCGGCTTAGGAGCCAGACGGCTTCGCAGCTTTTGCGGCCGCCTTAGCCGCTTGCTTGCTGGCGCGCACTTTGACCAGGGACTCGGGGTCCACAATGTCGGCGACCGAGAGGTACGAGCCTTCCTCACCGTAGTGGCCGGCCGCCTCCCGCCACCCCTCCGCCTGCAGATCGCATTGTTTGCCGAGCAGTGCCAGGAAGATCTTTGCTTTCTGTTCGCCAAAGCCTGGCAGGGCCTTGAGCCGACGGAGTACTTCAGGGCCATCGGGATTTCCGCTGGTCCAGATGGCGGTCGCGTCTCCGTCCCACTCACGATGTACTGTCTCGGCGAGGGCTTGGACCCTTCCGGCCATGGAGCCTGGGAACCTATGGACGGCAGGGCGTTCCTTGAAGACTTCTACGAACTCGGCGGGGTCGTACTCCGCGATCGTGCCAGGTTCGAGGGAGCCCAAGCGGGTGCGGATCTTCTCCGGGCCAGCAAAAGCCGACTCCATAGTGACTTGTTGATCGAGCAACATACCTGTCAACAACGCAAAGGCGTCGTCACTGAGCAGTTGGTCCGCGGCGGCATCTCCTGTGATGTGCAGTTCCATGCGTCCCATCCTGCCACCACGCAGCGGGTCCGTCATGGGCCCGTCCGGCTCGGTTATGTCCGGAGTTGAGGGCAGCACTCACCGCTAGAGAGCAGGTGTTCGACGGCGGTTTGGTGTGGGTTTTGGGGGTGTGTGGGGTGGGGTTGGGGGTGGAGTTGCGTTGGGGGTGTGGGGCGTGTATTGTTTTCTGAGTCGCCGGGTGCGAAACGGAAAGCCGGAAGGTGTGTACGGTTCGGTAGGCGGCCAAAAAATAACTCTTCTTTTCCAATGGCCCTGTTGGGTGCGCTGCTTTGTGGTGTGCTGTGGGTGATGTTTTGGGGGGTCTGTTGTTTGAGAACTCAATAGTGTGCCAAGTTTGTTGATACCGATTGTTTTTCAATTGGTTGAAATTATGGCTGGACCCTGCGCACCCCCGTGTGTGGTGGTCTGGTTTTCAGCTGGTTTCGAATTTTGTGCAGCCGCGTTTGCCGTTATTTCCGGTGGGTGTGGTTGTGTCTGTTTGGTTTTGTTTTACTTCAACGGAGAGTTTGATCCTGGCTCAGGATGAACGCTGGCGGCGTGCTTAACACATGCAAGTCGAACGATGATCCCAGCTTGCTGGGGGATTAGTGGCGAACGGGTGAGTAACACGTGAGTAACCTGCCCTTGACTCTGGGATAAGCCTGGGAAACTGGGTCTAATACCGGATACGACCATCTGGCGCATGTCATGGTGGTGGAAAGCTTTTGTGGTTTTGGATGGACTCGCGGCCTATCAGCTTGTTGGTGGGGTAATGGCCTACCAAGGCGACGACGGGTAGCCGGCCTGAGAGGGTGACCGGCCACACTGGGACTGAGACACGGCCCAGACTCCTACGGGAGGCAGCAGTGGGGAATATTGCACAATGGGCGAAAGCCTGATGCAGCGACGCCGCGTGAGGGATGACGGCCTTCGGGTTGTAAACCTCTTTCAGTAGGGAAGAAGCCGCAAGGTGACGGTACCTGCAGAAGAAGCGCCGGCTAACTACGTGCCAGCAGCCGCGGTAATACGTAGGGCGCAAGCGTTATCCGGAATTATTGGGCGTAAAGAGCTCGTAGGCGGTTTGTCGCGTCTGCTGTGAAAGACCGGGGCTCAACTCCGGTTCTGCAGTGGGTACGGGCAGACTAGAGTGCAGTAGGGGAGACTGGAATTCCTGGTGTAGCGGTGAAATGCGCAGATATCAGGAGGAACACCGATGGCGAAGGCAGGTCTCTGGGCTGTAACTGACGCTGAGGAGCGAAAGCATGGGGAGCGAACAGGATTAGATACCCTGGTAGTCCATGCCGTAAACGTTGGGCACTAGGTGTGGGGGACATTCCACGTTTTCCGCGCCGTAGCTAACGCATTAAGTGCCCCGCCTGGGGAGTACGGCCGCAAGGCTAAAACTCAAAGGAATTGACGGGGGCCCGCACAAGCGGCGGAGCATGCGGATTAATTCGATGCAACGCGAAGAACCTTACCAAGGCTTGACATGAACCGGAAAGACCTGGAAACAGGTGCCCCGCTTGCGGTCGGTTTACAGGTGGTGCATGGTTGTCGTCAGCTCGTGTCGTGAGATGTTGGGTTAAGTCCCGCAACGAGCGCAACCCTCGTTCTATGTTGCCAGCGCGTGATGGCGGGGACTCATAGGAGACTGCCGGGGTCAACTCGGAGGAAGGTGGGGACGACGTCAAATCATCATGCCCCTTATGTCTTGGGCTTCACGCATGCTACAATGGCCGGTACAAAGGGTTGCGATACTGTGAGGTGGAGCTAATCCCAAAAAGCCGGTCTCAGTTCGGATTGGGGTCTGCAACTCGACCCCATGAAGTCGGAGTCGCTAGTAATCGCAGATCAGCAACGCTGCGGTGAATACGTTCCCGGGCCTTGTACACACCGCCCGTCAAGTCACGAAAGTTGGTAACACCCGAAGCCGGTGGCCTAACCCTTGTGGGGGGAGCCGTCGAAGGTGGGACCGGCGATTGGGACTAAGTCGTAACAAGGTAGCCGTACCGGAAGGTGCGGCTGGATCACCTCCTTTCTAAGGAGCTGCTAACAGCTGTGTTGTTTGCCTGCATGGGTGAATGACGGGTTGTCAGTGTTGCCCATTGCGCAGGCGTCTGTTCTGCGGTGGGTGCTCATGGGTGGAATATCAACGAATCAAACTTGTTTGGCATGGCCTTTACCGGTTGTGTCCTGGTGTCAGTACGGCAGCATCTGTGTCCCTTTTTGGGGGTGTGGTGTTGTCAGGAAAGCTGCCGGGGCGTGCGGTTGTGGGGGTTGTGTTTGGCGCACTGTTGGGTCCTGAGGCAACAGGACCTTTTTGCAGCAATGCAGGGGGGCACTTCTGGTGTTTCTTTTGTTCCTGCTTCCGGTACTTGCCATCTGTCCGCTTTTGCGGGGTGGTGGTGGTCTGGTTGACGGGGTTGTTGTTTGAGAACTACATAGTGGACGCGAGCATCTAGAACACACACGGTGGCTGATCGTCTTTACCTTTTGGGTGGGGTGGTTGGTGTGTGTGTTCTTACAGCAATTTCTTATGAATGAACCTTGGGCCTGTGTGGCGCATGGTTCTCTCGAGTAAGTTTTTGATCTTTGTGTGGTCAAGTTTTTAAGGGCACACGGTGGATGCCTTGGCATTAGGAGCCGAAGAAGGACGTAGGAATCTGCGATAAGCCTGGGGGAGTTGATAACCGAGCGTTGATCCCAGGATGTCCGAATGGGGAAACCCCGCACAACGCTGTCAAAAGTGATTGTGTGACCCGCATCTGAACACATAGGGTGCGTGGGGGGAACGCGGGGAAGTGAAACATCTCAGTACCCGCAGGAAGAGAAAACAATAGTGATTCCGTTAGTAGTGGCGAGCGAACGCGGATCAGGCTAAACCGTTTCCATGTGTGATAGCCGGCGGGCGTTGCATGGGCGGGGTTGTGGGACTTTCCGTTCTGGTTCTGCCGGACCAGTGAGGTGAGGTGCAGGCATAGGTGAACGGTCTTGAAAGGCCGGCCAGAGAGGGTGTGAGCCCCGTAACCGTAATGTTGTGCACGGCCTGGGGAGTATCCCAAGTAGCACGGGGCCCGAGAAATCCCGTGCGAATCTGTCAGGACCACCTGATAAGCCTAAATACTTCCTAATGACCGATAGCGGACCAGTACCGTGAGGGAAAGGTGAAAAGTACCCCGGGAGGGGAGTGAAACAGTACCTGAAACCGTGTGCTTACAATCCGTCGGAGCAACCGCGAGTGATCGCATAGTAGTTGTGACGGCGTGCCTTTTGAAGAATGAGCCTGCGAGTTAGTGTTACGTCGCGAGGTTAACCCGTGTGGGGTAGCCGTAGCGAAAGCGAGTCTGAATAGGGCGAGTGTAGTGGCGTGATCTAGACCCGAAGCGGAGTGATCTACCCATGGCCAGGTTGAAGCGACGGTAAGACGTCGTGGAGGACCGAACCCACTTCAGTTGAAAATGGAGGGGATGAGCTGTGGGTAGGGGTGAAAGGCCAATCAAACTCCGTGATAGCTGGTTCTCCCCGAAATGCATTTAGGTGCAGCGTTGCGTGTTTCTTGCCGGAGGTAGAGCTACTGGATGGCCGATGGGCCCTACAAGGTTACTGACGTCAGCCAAACTCCGAATGCCGGTAAGTCAGAGCGCAGCAGTGAGACTGTGGGGGATAAGCTTCATAGTCGAGAGGGAAACAGCCCAGACCACCAACTAAGGCCCCTAAGCGTGTGCTAAGTGGGAAAGGATGTGGAGTTGCGAAGACAACCAGGAGGTTGGCTTAGAAGCAGCCATCCTTGAAAGAGTGCGTAATAGCTCACTGGTCAAGTGATTCCGCGCCGACAATGTAGCGGGGCTCAAGTACACCGCCGAAGTTGTGGATTTCACATAATGCCCTAGCCTTCGTGGTTCAGGGGTGTGGAGTGGTAGGGGAGCGTCGTGTGGGCAGTGAAGTCGCGGTGGAAACCAGCGGTGGAGCCTACACGAGTGAGAATGCAGGCATGAGTAGCGAAAGACGGGTGAGAAACCCGTCCGCCGAATGATCAAGGGTTCCAGGGTCAAGCTAATCTGCCCTGGGTAAGTCGGGACCTAAGGCGAGGCCGACAGGCGTAGTCGATGGACAACGGGTTGATATTCCCGTACCGGCGAAAAACCGCCCATGCCAAGCGGGGGATACTAACCGCCCGGAGCCTGCCCGCCCACCCTTGTGGTGTGTGGGTTTTGGCCGAGCGCGGGACCTGATCCCGGGAGGTAAGCGTATTAACAGGTGTGACGCAGGAAGGTAGCCGGGCCGGGCGATGGTTGCCCCGGTCTAAGGATGTAGGGTCAGGGATAGGCAAATCCGTTCCTGTGTGTTCAATCACGGTCCTGAGATCTGATGGGACCCCCGTATGGGGGGATCCGGTGATCCTATGCTGCCAAGAAAAGCATCGACGCGAGGTTTTAGCCGCCCGTACCCCAAACCGACACAGGTGATCAGGTAGAGAATACCAAGGCGATCGAGAGAATTATGGTTAAGGAACTCGGCAAAATGCCCCCGTAACTTCGGGAGAAGGGGGGCCTGCCCCGTGATGGAGACTTGCTCTCCGTGAGCGGGTGTGGGCCGCAGAGACCAGGGGGAAGCGACTGTTTACTAAAAACACAGGTCCGTGCGAAGTCGCAAGACGATGTATACGGACTGACTCCTGCCCGGTGCTGGAAGGTTAAGAGGACCGGTTAGCCCCTTGCGGGCGAAGCTGAGAATTTAAGCCCCAGTAAACGGCGGTGGTAACTATAACCATCCTAAGGTAGCGAAATTCCTTGTCGGGTAAGTTCCGACCTGCACGAATGGAGTAACGACTTCCCCGCTGTCTCAACCATAAACTCGGCGAAATTGCAGTACGAGTAAAGATGCTCGTTACGCGCAGCAGGACGGAAAGACCCCGAGACCTTTACTATAGTTTGGTATTGGTGTTCGGAGTGGCTTGTGTAGGATAGGTGGGAGACGTTGAAACCCGGACGCCAGTTCGGGTGGAGTCATCGTTGAAATACCACTCTGGTCACTTTGGACATCTAACTTCGGCCCGTGATCCGGGTCAGGGACAGTGCCTGATGGGTAGTTTAACTGGGGCGGTTGCCTCCTAAAAAGTAACGGAGGCGCCCAAAGGTTCCCTCAGCCTGGTTGGCAATCAGGTGTCGAGTGTAAGTGCACAAGGGAGCTTGACTGTGAGAGAGACATCTCAAGCAGGGACGAAAGTCGGGACTAGTGATCCGGCGGTACATTGTGGAATGGCCGTCGCTCAACGGATAAAAGGTACCTCGGGGATAACAGGCTGATCTTGCCCAAGAGTCCATATCGACGGCATGGTTTGGCACCTCGATGTCGGCTCGTCGCATCCTGGGGCTGGAGTAGGTCCCAAGGGTTGGGCTGTTCGCCCATTAAAGCGGTACGCGAGCTGGGTTTAGAACGTCGTGAGACAGTTCGGTCCCTATCCGCTGCGCGCGCAGGAAATTTGAGAAGGGCTGTCCTTAGTACGAGAGGACCGGGACGGACGAACCTCTGGTGTGTCAGTTGTACTGCCAAGTGCATCGCTGATTAGCTACGTTCGGATGGGATAACCGCTGAAAGCATCTAAGCGGGAAGCTCGCTTCAAGATGAGATTTCCATACACATCATGTGTGAGAGGCCCCCAGCCAGACCACTGGGTTGATAGGCCGGATGTGGAAGCGAGGACTAAAGACTCGTGAAGCTGACCGGTACTAATAGGCCAACAACTTACACCACACAACACACTGCACGCGTCCACTATGTGGTTCCCGAACAACAACCGTTCCAGGAACCAAACAACTACATAACAACACCACAGTTGTAACCACAGATTTCCCACCACCAGGGCCCCGAACCCTGCTGGACGGGTAACAGAGTTACGGCGGTCATAGCGTGGGGGAAACGCCCGGTCCCATTCCGAACCCGGAAGCTAAGACCCACAGCGCCGATGGTACTGCACCCGGGAGGGTGTGGGAGAGTAGGACACCGCCGGACAACCATTCACGGGAAGCCCCGACCACCAGGTCGGGGCTCCCCGCATTTAACCACCAAAACCCAAAAACGCCTATCGCACACACTCCAACACCGGCGCTCGTCAAGTTTTTGAGACAGGCTTCGTTGTTGTTGGTTAGGCGGCCAGTGGTTCCTGGGCGCGGGTTGGGTTGGTGGCGTGGGCTTGGGCGGGCGGGACACCGCCGGCTCGTTTGTTGGGTCGGCGGCGGTTGTACCAGCCTTCGATGTATGCCATCACTCCGGTCCGGGCAGCGATCCGGGAGGTGAAGCGTTGGTGGTGGTAGAACTCGGTTTTCAGGTGTGAGAAGAAGTTCTCGGCGACCGCGTTGTCCCAGCACACCCCGACTTTGCCCATGGATTGGGTTACCCCGTTCGTGCCGCACCAGTTCTGGAATTCGTCGGAGGTGTACTGGGTGCCCCGGTCGGAGTGGAAAATAACTGTAGTTCCGTCGAAGCGGCCGTGGTTCCGGGCCATCTGCAGTGCGGCCGTGCACAGGCTCGCGCGCATGTGGGCGGCCATGGCCCAGCCGATGACCATGCCGGAAAACAGGTCAATGACGGTGGCCAGGTAGAGCCAGCCCTCACCGGTGCGCAGGTAGGTGATGTCACCGACCAGCCTGGTCCCGGGCACTGATGAGGTGAAGTCCCGTTTGCCCTCTGCGTCGAGCATGTGATTTTCGATGTGGCCGGTCTTGGCTTGCGGGTCCTGGACTGTGGTCGTTTTCCAGGCTTGGGTGCGCACCGCCCGCAACCCGTTCGCCCGCATGATCGCCCCAACGGTCGGGGCCGAAACCTTCACGCCCTTCTCATTGAGCATCAAGGTCAGCTGGTCCCGCCCGGCACGCCCTTCCTCAACCGTGTACAAGCTGGTCACAGCGGTGACCAGCTCTTCATGCCGGACCGCCCGCGGTGACCTCACCGCCGGCCTGCGCCAGCGGTAATACGAGGCCCGGGAAATCTTCAACGCCCGGCATAGCCACACCACCGAATGGTTGGCCTTCTCTGCTTCGATGAACTCGTAGAAGTCCTCTACTTTTGCTTCGCGGCAAAGAAGGCGCTGACTTTTCCCAGGAACTCGACCTCGGCCTTCAACCTCTCGTTCTCAGCCAAAGCCTTCCGGTGTTCCTCCCACGCGACCGGCCCACGATCTTGAACCGGGACCGGGACAGGCCCGTCCGACGAACGCGCACGGGCCCGCGCGAGCCAGTTCCCCAGCGTGCTTTCCTTCACCCCGATCTCCTCAGCGACTTGCTTCACCGAACGATCAGTGGACAAAACCAGCCGCACAGCTTCCTCACGGAACGCGGCATCGTATTTTCTTCTGGGCGTGGTCATCCGAAACGAATCTCCCATCAAGCTGTCTCAGAAAACCATACGGCCGCAACCGCTTTCACAACATGGCTGCGTTGGTTGTCTGTGCGGAAGACCAGGTATTCGGTGATGGGCTGGAGAGAGTCTGCGAAGTCGAGCAGAACCAGACGAGGATCGTCGTTGAACTCGTCCTCGGCTATCACTCCGATTCCGAGACCGGCGATGACGGCTGCGTGGACCGCTTCCCTGCTGTCCGTCTCAAGTACTTCGGTGGGCTGGAGCTGTGCGTCCGAGAGCGCCTTCTCTATCGATCTACGCGTAACGGAGCCGATCTCACGGATGATCAACGGGTGGTTTACCAGCTCACGGAGGTGGATGACTTTGGCACCCGCAAGGGCATGATCATGCCTCACGAACGCCACTAGATCCTGCGTGCCCAGTACACGGGCAGTGAGGTCGGGGTGGGGTGTTTCATCCGCAATAATGCCCACCTCCACTGTTCCAGCCAGTACGCGTTGGCGGATTTCCGAAGAGTTCCCGCTCACGAGTTGAATGCTGACTCCGGGATTGCTTCGGCGAAACGTACTAAGGACACCCACTGCGTTGATGGGTGCATCTGTGCCGAATCGCAGTTCTCCCTGCATCACTTGGCGTGCCTTGGCCAGGACTGCCTCGGCTTCGAGCTCCGCGGCGAACAACTTGGATGACACCGCCAACAGCTTGCTTCCCAGCGGGGTGAGCTCCACGGACCGCCCCGCACGCTGCAGCAGGCGGACTCCGTGGTTCCGCTCCAGAAGACGAACTTGCTCAGACAACGTCGGCTGGCTGACGTTAGCTGCCGCAGCTGCTGCTACATAACTGCCGTAAGTGGCCACCTTATGGAAGGCCCGCAGGTGAGTGAGGTTCATAGGCATGGCCTAAGTCTTCTATAGATTTGGATGGCTGTCCCTATGCGTTGTTAACTGAGCCAAGTACCGTCTTCGATGTGACGAATGAACCCCACGTACTTGTCGTCGGCATCGACGGCGTCCGTTATGACTCGCTCAGAACCGCAGCCACCCCCGCCGTGGATCTGATTACCGATCATGGCTTTCTGATCCCCGTTCGCGTCCACGACAAGAACGCCACCATCTCTGGTCCAGTGTGGGCCACAGTTGCAACCGGCGTTTACGCCGACCGGCACAAGGTGTCGGGTAACGTCCGTCATCCACCCGAGCTCAGCGCTTTCCAGGACTTCACCGCGGTTCTCCGCGCGGCCCGTCCGGAGTTGCAGACCATGATCGCCGCCAGTTGGCACCCCCTCGCGACCCGGACGGAATGCGGACCTCTTTTTTCCTCCCGTGGTTGGGTGCCGGCGCCGGACCCTGAAGAAGCGAACGACGCCGACAGTTGGATCCGTGCAGACGACGCCGTTGCGGATTTTGCGGCTCAGCGCTTGATATTCGAGGATCTCGCCGTCTCGTTCGTCTACTTCGGGGAGGCCGACGTGGAGGCCCATAACAACGGGACGGGTGTCGGATACATTTCAGCCATTGAACGGTGCGACTCCCGCCTGAACGCTTTGCTCGAAGCAATTGCGGCAAGACCCAACCGGCGTGAAGAGGACTGGACCGTCATTGTCGTTACCGACCATGGCCACCTCGATGCTGGCGGCCACGGCGGAGAGACCGATGCTGAGCGCACCGCCTGGATCGCTGCCAGCGGCACAAGCCTTCTCCGAGAGGTCACAGCCGTGGACCACGCAGATATCTTTCCCCAAGTACTCGCCACCTTCGGCGTCGCCGCTGGGGACTCCGACGGTGTACCGTTCGGTGCCAGGCAAGATCCACGGCAAGACCCACGGCGAGACCCGCCCAACAGTGCCCAACGGGCCTGCACGCAAAACGTAGCAGGCATCCGTTGACCCTCACGGTGACGGCCGCCGTGCTCCTGGCTGCGGTCCTGCACAGCGCGTGGAATGCCATTGCCAAGGCCATTCCGGACCGGCTCGCGTCCTCCACGATGATTGCCTTGGCCTATTTGGCGTCAGGCCTGGTTGGCGTGGCCGTTTTCGGGGTTCCCCTGCAGCAGTCCTGGCCGTACGTCCTGGTCTCGGCAGCACTCCAGACGTGCTACCTCATCCTGCTCACCACGTCCTATAAACACGGGGACTTCTCCCAGGTCTATCCGTTGGCCCGTGGTCTTGCCGTTCTCCTGGTCACCGCAACTGCCACAACATTCCTGGCGGAGAGGCTGAGCGTCTGGCAGTTGGTAGGGGTGGCCGTCGTCGCCGGTTCCTTGCTAAGCCTGGCCCTCGCGAGACGAAACAAAGCAACCACCACCAACGGGGGCCGCAAGGGCACCCTCTTCGCAGTGCTCACGGGGGTGGCTATCGCGGGCTATACCGTGGTGGACGGCATTGGAGTCCGGATGTCCGGGCAGCCGATGGCGTATATCTCGTGGCTGTTCCTGCTACAGGGCGTGCTCATTCCCGTGGTGTGCTGGTGCATGGCTACGGATCGCCGCACGTTCCCGCAACGGGTGGCGCAGTTTTGGAGGCCTGGATTTGTCGGCGGACTGGTGTCCTTGCTTGCCTATGGAATCGTGGTGTTGGCGCAGAGCTTGGCACCCTTGGCCTTGGTGGCCGCCCTGCGGGAGACCAGCGTACTCTTGGCAGGAATCATCGGCGCAGTGTTCTTCAGGGAAAAGTTCAGCCGCCTCCGGGGCGCCGTTACAGTCGTGGCGGTGGTTGGTATCGCCGCCATCCAGCTCGGCTAGGTCCTCGCCGGGACCAGGCAGCCGCACCAGCCAGGCTAGCCTGAGAAGAACTCCGACAACTCCGAGATCAGCTTGTCCGGTGCCTTGATGGGTCCGTCGTGCCCGAACCCGGGCAGGATGGTGTAGCTGGATCCGGACAGGACGTCGTGGATCTGGCCGCAGGCAACACCGAAGTATGCGGGGCTCTTTTCGCCCACCACAATCAGCGTCTCCAACGGCAGAGCCAGGAACGGCTCGGCAGGCATGTCGGCGGCGATGACGGCCTTGATTTCCCGGACACCACAGGTCATCAGCTCGCGCATCTGCTTGCCCAGGGGTGTCCCGGCGGCCAGCTTGTTCGCGAGCGTCAGCATGGATAGCGGCATTCGCGCGAAGGCACCGCCGGTCTCGACTCCCTTGATGAGAACGGCGAGGGCGCGATCGTAGTCTCCCGCCGCCGTCGCGCGTTCATAATCCGGCGTCCAGTCGGCCTTGACGCTGTGGTTGACCGAGACCGCGGGGTCGTAAACCGCGAGGCGCTCCACCGGCAGAGTCCGCGCTGCGTGCAGCGCCACGGCGCCACCGAAGCTGTGCCCAAATACGTCGGTACTGGACGTCTGTTTCATGACGGCCTCAAGGTCCCGAATGTCGGCTTCGAGCGTGTAATCCTCGGATTGCGGTGACGAATCCCCGCGCCCACGCCGGTTGAAGGTGTGGATGGGACGGCCAAGGGATTCGCTGAGTTTCTGGGCGAAACGCGAGTAGTCGGCGGCCGTGACCATGGAGGCAGGAACGACGACGACACCGGAACCGGCTGCTGCCAGCTCACCGCCTGTGGTGAGTACTTCGAGGTGTCCGCCGTCGTGGGTCATGATGATGTCGCGCGTCATGACTTGAGCCTAACCGAGCGACCTGAATGCAGGCAGCATGCCGGCCCGTATGTGGAAAAACGGTCAGCGCTTGAAGTAGTCGGAATATCGGAGACGAGCTCGCTGACCGCAGCAGGTACCGAACCGTGGGAGCCCTTTGGGAGACCTCCAAGGTGCTGCCTGGACGGCCCTGTTCAGGCGTGCGGCAGTGACCTTGTAGAACCGGGGACCTTCTTTCCCACCATGAAGTGCGTGCCGGGAGGCATGCCACGTTTCATCCGGGCCATCGCATGCCCGGCCGCGTCTTCGGTGCCGTAGCTTACAAGGCGAGCTTGCCGCCGTCGTGCGTTCTGATGTCCCGTTCCTTCACAGGAAAATTCCTAGGTGGCACTGCCGGGTTCTTCCTCCAGATGGTTCCCCGACAGGAACCGCGCGATGCGTGACGCCAGTCGTTTTCCGGGCCGGAGCGGACCTTCATGGAACTGCAAGGGCACAATCGCAAAGTCGATCGCGGGCACGGCCCCGGCCAGAATCCGCCCGGTCTCTGCGAAGTACGACGGACTCCAACCACCGCTGAGCATGAGTGTGGGGGTAGAGAGTGTCATGAAGTCGTGAAGGTGCGCGTCGGCATCGAGGACTGCCCGCATTTCCGTGACGGCAGTGGGCAGGAGGGAGCGCATCTCCAGCCCCAGCCGGGTCCGCGCCGAGAGAACGCTGAGCGTACGCAGTGCCCCCATGGGCAGGTACGAAATTGGTCCGGCAGTCCCCAGCCCCTGCACCAAGTGGGCCCAGGCATGATCCAGCTGGCCGGCAGTTACAGCTTCCTCAAGCTCGGGCCGCCACCGGCCGTTGAGGTTGCCGGAGAGTGACACTGCGGCGTCGTAGGTGACCAAGCGGTTGATTCCGGCGCGGCGGGCGGCCTGCAGCGCGACAAAGCCGCCATAACTGTGAGCCACAACGTCAGTGGAACCGCTTGTGTCCATGACGACCTGAAGGTCTGCGATCTCGGTGTCGACGGAATATCCGGGCGGCTGCGGTGCTGATTTCCCGCGGCCACGGCGGTTGTAGCTGTGAACAGGGCGCCCCAGCATGACGCTCAACGTCCGGGCGAATGGCCAATACAGTGAATCGGTCACCAAGGTGCCATGAACAAGCACGACGCCGGCTGGTTCAGCAGGTGCCTTCGAACCCGGAAACGAAGCACCGGACACCGGCCGGAAGGTATGCACCTCAAGCTGCCCGCCGCCGTCGTTCGTTTCAACCGTCCACGTTTCCACAGCCCGAGTCTATGCGTTTCCCTGATCTTGATGCCCGGAAGTAAAGGCCCGCAATCACCGGTAAACTTAAGGACTGTGACTTCCGCAAACACCCCCGCCCTGAACACCTCCGCAGAGCCCATCGACGCCAGTGAGCAAATGCGCATCCGTATGGAGAAGCGCGCAAAGCTGATCGAGCGGGGCACCGAGGCTTATCCCGTGGGTGTTGAACGGACCCATTCCCTCAGCGAAATCCGCGAGAAATATGCGCACCTCGAAGCTGACGAAACCACGGGCGACACAGTGGGCGTCACCGGCCGGGTCGTGTTCGTGCGCAACACCGGAAAGCTCTGCTTCGCTACCCTCCAGGAAGGTGGCGTTGACGGCAAGGGCGTCCGTCTCCAGGCAATGCTGAGCCTGGCCAATGTGGGCGAGGAAGCACTGGCCGATTGGAAAGCCCTGGTTGACCTTGGGGATCACGTATTCATCAAGGGCGAGGTCATCTCCTCCCGCCGCGGTGAGCTCTCCGTTATGGCCGATTCCTGGTCCATGGCCTCCAAGGCACTGCGCCCGCTCCCGGTCCTGCATGCGGAACTCAACGAAGAAACCCGTGTTCGCCAGCGCTACGTGGACCTCATGGTCCGCGATGAGGCCCGCGAGATGGTCTACAAGCGTGCAGCCATCACCAGGTCTGTCCGTGACACCCTTGACCGCCACGGTTACGTGGAGGTGGAGACCCCCATCCTGCAGTTGGTCCACGGTGGCGCGACGGCCCGTCCGTTCGAGACGCACATGAACGCGTTCGATCAGAAGATGACCCTGCGCATCGCTACGGAACTCTTCCTCAAACGCGCCGTTGTGGGCGGCATCGACCGCGTCTACGACATGGGCCGCGTATTCCGGAACGAAGGCGTCGACTCCACGCACAGCCCCGAATTCACCACCCTTGAGTGCTACGAAGCCTGGGCTGACCAGTTCGTCATGGCCGAGCGCATGAAGGAAATCATCCTGAACGTGGCGGACGTCGTTGGTACCCGCACCATCCAGACGGATGCCGGTGAGATCAACCTCGACGGCGAATGGGCTTGGGTTGCGGTGTACCCAGGTATTTCCGAAGCAGTGGGTGTGGAAATTACTCCGGACACCACGGTGCAGGAGTTGCTGGCAATCGCTGCCAAGCACGAGGTCAAGGTGGACCCGCAGTGGGACGCGGAGAAGATCGTGGTTGAGCTCTTTGGCGAGATTGTGGAACCTACGCTGCTGAACCCCACGTTTGTCTACGATTACCCGCCGTCCGCCCAGCCGCTGGCGCGTCCGCACCGCGAAGACGGCCGGCTCATCGAGGCCTGGGACCTGATCATCGGCGGCATGGAGCGCGGTACGGCGTTCTCGGAGCTCATTGATCCTGTGATCCAGCGTGAACGCCTTACAGAGCAGTCCCGCCGATCCGCTGCCGGCGATGAGGAAGCCATGCAGTTGGACGAGGACTTCCTCCGCGCCCTTGAATACGGTGCTCCGCCCATGGGTGGTATCGGGCTGGGCATCGACCGCCTGGTGATGCTCTTCACCGGTGCCGGTATCCGCGAAACCATACTGTTCCCGTTGCTGAAGCCCGAAGGTCACTGATCATGGAGTACATCGCAGTCCTGGCGCCGTCCATTGTGGTCGGATTGATCTTCTGGTTTGCCATGAAGTCGATCTTCAATGCCGACAAATCAGAACGGGAGGCCGAAGCCAAGGCGCAGGCCGAAGCGAATTCGAAAAATTCAGGACCTGCGTCCGAGGGTCCTGGAGCTAAATAGACCTTCCAATTGGCTTCCGCTTACTGAAGAGAATCCAATTACGCTTTGACGTGCATGCTTGCCGTGAACGATAATCATCAAAGGAACCCGGGGAATTTCTGATTATCCAACCCTCCAAATGAGAGGCAACTCATGGCACAGAAAGTAAAAATCATCCTCGTCGATGACCTGGATGAAGGGGCTGCGGACGAAACTGTCCGCTTTGGCCTGGATGGCGTGAGCTACGAGATGGACCTGTCCACTGCTAACGCAGCCTCGCTGCGCAAAGCAATGGAGCCCTACGTCGCAAAGGCCAGGAAGACGTCTTCCGGCCGCGCAACCCGGGGCCGTGCCACAGCCGCACGGAACCAGGATTCCGCACAAATCCGCCAGTGGGCCCGTGACAACGGTTACACGGTCAACAGCCGCGGACGTATTCAGGCTGAAATTCAGGAAGCGTACCAAAAGGCCAATTCCTGATTCACCGCTTCAATGCCCCGGCAGTCACTGCCGGGGCATTGGCGTTTAAGCCGGCAGTTTGCGGAGCCCTGTCCAGGGGCTTGGAATATTCTGTGAAGAGCCGGGATCCAGAAGATCCGAATACCGTGCTCTAAAGGGTTACAACAAAGCGACAGGCCAGTGTGGAAGGCCAGTGTGCCGCAAAATACTTACGGCTGGCCGTCGCTCAGTGCTGTCGGGCCGGGCGGGAGGGTGCCACCGCGGGCGGGCGGCGGTCAAGGGCTGGAACCGGATTTATTCCACAACCACGTCATGTTTCCCCTGTGGCGAACACGCTCCAAAAGTGTTGCTCCGGCACGTAGCATCAAAGTACGTCGTAGCTAGGAGTGTGGCGAAATGTTTGAGAGATTTACGGACCGTGCCCGTCGCGTGGTCGTCCTTGCCCAAGAAGAGGCACGGATGCTCAACCACAATTACATCGGTACCGAGCACATCCTCTTGGGTCTGATCCACGAGGGTGAAGGCGTTGCTGCCAAGGCGCTCGAGTCCCTGAGCATTTCGCTCGATGGCGTTCGCGAACAGGTGCAGGAGATCATTGGCCAGGGCCAGCAGGCCCCGTCCGGTCACATCCCCTTCACCCCGCGTGCCAAGAAGGTGCTCGAGCTTTCCCTTCGAGAAGCTCTGCAGCTCGGCCACAACTACATCGGTACTGAGCACATCCTGCTCGGCCTCATTCGCGAAGGCGAAGGCGTGGCCGCCCAGGTGCTGGTGAAGCTTGGTGCGGACCTGAACAGGGTCCGCCAGCAGGTCATCCAGCTGCTCTCCGGCTACCAGGGCAAGGAGACTGCAGGCAGCGGCTCGGGCCAGGGCCAGCCGGAAGGTACTCCTGCCGGTTCGGTGGTGCTTGACCAGTTCGGCCGCAACCTGACCCAGGCTGCCCGCGAAAACAAGCTCGATCCTGTGATCGGCCGCGAGCAGGAGATGGAACGCGTCATGCAGGTCCTCTCCCGCCGTACCAAGAACAACCCGGTCCTGATCGGTGAGCCCGGCGTCGGTAAGACTGCCGTCGTCGAAGGTCTCGCCCAGGCGATCGTCCGAGGCGATGTCCCGGAGACCATCAAGGACAAGCAGCTGTACACGCTCGACCTCGGCTCCTTGGTTGCCGGTTCCCGCTACCGCGGTGACTTCGAAGAGCGCCTGAAGAAGGTGCTCAAGGAAATCCGCACACGTGGCGACATCATCCTCTTCATCGACGAGATCCACACCCTCGTTGGTGCAGGTGCTGCCGAAGGCGCCATCGATGCTGCGTCCATCCTGAAGCCGATGCTCGCCCGTGGTGAACTCCAGACCATTGGTGCCACCACGCTGGACGAGTACCGCAAGCACATTGAGAAGGACGCAGCGCTTGAGCGCCGCTTCCAGCCGATCCAGGTCAAGGAACCCTCCGTTGCTCACGCGATTGAGATCCTTAAGGGCCTGCGTGACCGTTACGAGGCACACCACCGCGTCACGATTACCGACGGCGCCCTCGCCTCCGCTGCGCAGCTGGCCGAGCGTTACATTTCGGACCGCTTCCTGCCGGACAAGGCGATCGACCTCATCGATGAAGCCGGCGCGCGCCTGCGCATCCGTCGCATGACCGCTCCGCCGGAGCTCAAGGCCATGGACGAGCGCATTGCGGACGTGAAGATGGAGAAGGAATCCGCCATCGACGCCCAGGACTTTGAAGGTGCTGCCTCGCTGCGCGACAAGGAGCAGAAGCTCATTGCCGAACGCGCAGAGAAGGAACGCAACTGGAAGTCCGGCGGCATGGACGATATCTCCGAGGTTGACGAAGACCTTATCGCTGAAGTTCTTGCGAACTCCACCGGTATCCCCGTCTTCAAGCTCACCGAGGAAGAGTCCTCGCGCCTGCTCAAGATGGAAGACGAACTGCACAAGCGCGTCGTCGGCCAGAACGAGGCCATCAAGGCCCTGTCGCAGGCCATCCGCCGTACCCGTGCAGGCCTGAAGGACCCCAAGCGTCCCGGTGGCTCGTTCATCTTCGCCGGCCCCACCGGCGTCGGCAAGACTGAGCTCGCCAAGGCGCTTGCCGAGTTCTTGTTCGGTGAAGAGGACGCCCTCATCACGCTGGACATGTCCGAGTACTCCGAGAAGCACACGGTTTCGCGTCTCTTCGGTGCACCTCCGGGCTACGTCGGCTACGAAGAAGGTGGCCAGCTGACCGAGAAGGTTCGCCGGCGTCCGTTCTCCGTGGTCCTGTTTGACGAAGTTGAGAAGGCCCACGCGGACCTCTTCAACTCGCTGCTGCAGATTCTGGAAGACGGCCGACTGACCGACTCCCAGGGCCGTGTTGTGGACTTCAAGAACACCGTGATCATCATGACCACCAACCTTGGTACCCGCGATATCTCCAAGAGCGTGGCAACGGGCTTCCAGTCCGGCACGGACACCCAGACCGGCTACAACCGGATGCGTGCCCGGGTCACGGAAGAGCTCAAGCAGCACTTCCGCCCCGAGTTCCTCAACCGCGTTGACGACGTCGTGGTGTTCCCGCAGCTGACACAGGACGAGATCATCGAGATCGTGGACCTGTTCGTGACCCGCCTGGAGCGTCGTCTCAAGGACAAGGACATGGGCATCGAGCTCACCCCCGCTGCCAAGGTCCTCCTAGCCACTCGTGGTTACGACCCCGCTATGGGTGCACGGCCGCTGCGCCGCACCATCCAGCGCGAAATCGAGGATCAGCTCTCCGAGAAGATCCTGTTCGGCGAGCTCCACTCCGGCGACATCGTGGTGGTGGGCGTTGACGGCGAAGGTGACGACGCCAAGTTCACGTTCGAAGGAAACGCCAAGCCGCGTATCCCGGAGATTGCTCCCACCGCGTAGGCGTTACAGCACAAAGCCCCGCCCGCTCCAACAAAGGAGCGGGCGGGGCTTCTGCATTGTCAGCGTGCCCGGTTTTACAGAGACAGTCGTTAGAGTGGCTCGAGAAAGCTGTACAAAAAAGGGCAGTAGTCCAGGAAGTAGTGGCGGCATGCGGGTACTCATGGTGACTCCGGGGACGCGGGGAGACGTTGCGCCCATGGCCGGGCTGGGAAGCCGCCTGCAGGGCTTGGGCTACGAGGTCGCCATCGCGGCCAACCCCGTGCACGCGCCCCTTGTTATTGAGGCTGGATGCGAGTTCAGGCCGCTGCCCGGGGATCTGACCGAGTTGCTCAGGCAGCCGGCCCCAGGAGCGAAGTCCTCATCGGGGAGCCTGCGTAGCTTTTGGCGGAAGCTCACTGAATATATGGACAACGCGGCCACCGGCACCCTGGCTGCGGCGGAGGCGGGCGTCGACGTGATCCTGGCCAATTCGGTGGCACCTTATGCGTACGACATCGCGGAAGCCATGGGCATTCCAGCCATCGGCGCACACTTGCAGCCCACGGAGCCGAGCGCAGCCTATCCGCCTGTGATCATGAATTCGGCCCGAAGCCTTGGCGCGTGGGGAAACAAAATCATAGGTGAGCGCGCGGCTGCGGGTCCTGCTCCCTACGACGCCCCCGGCGCCCGCCTGCGGAAGGAGCTGGGACTGGGGAGGCAGAGCCGCGCGGCCGGTGAGCGCCGCCGTCGTAAGGTGCACGCCACTATTCTTCACGGCATCAGTCCCTCGGTCCTGCCAAGGCCTGCTGATTGGCACGCGGGCCTGCTTATGGCTGGATATTGGTGGCCTGCGATGAAGCCGGGCTGGCAGCCACCCACGGACCTTATGGACTTCCTGGCCGACGGCCCACCGCCAGTTTTTGTTGGCTTTGGAAGCAGTGCCGACATTGATCCCGGCTTCATCCTTGAGGCCACGCGCCGTGCCGGAGTGCGGGCTATTGTCCAGGGCACCGAGGGCGTGCTGGATGACGACGCAATCGGGATCGGGAGCATTCCGCATGAGTGGCTGTTCCCGCAGATGGCGGCCGTGGTTCACCACGGCGGCGCGGGAACGGCGGCGGCGGGCTTCCGGGCCGGCGTGCCGGCCGTGGGGATTCCGGTGTACACGGATCAGCCGCTCTGGGCTTCACGGATCGCGTCGCTCGGGGCGGGTCCCCGGCCAATTCCCTACAAGAAGCTGACGCCGGAGCGCCTTGGTGACGCCATTACGGAAGCTGTCAGCACGGCGTCGTACGCGCAGAGGGCAGCGAAAGTGGCTGCCGCCATCTCGACAGAAGACGGAACCATGCCCGTTGTCCAAGCCTTGCAAAACCTCCCATCCAAGTAGCAGCAGGGCGCGTTTTGAGCACTCAAAACGCGCTCAACTGCGACTTACTTGGGTGAATATGTGAAAGTACTGTTTCACTGTCAGTGAACCACCCTGTGATTGGCGGCACAATCCGTGTTGAATCGGAACATGGACTCTGCTGACACTCACACCCCGGGCGAGCACCCCCAAACCCCATTTCACGACATCGACCACTACCTCGCCATCCCTCGGGTTAGCGGCCTCACCCTAAGCCCGGATGGCAAGCGCCTGGTCACCACCGTTACGACGCTGAACGGCAAGGGCACTGAGTTCGCCACCGCACTCTGGGAACTCGACCCCAGCGGCAAGAACCACGCCCGCCGCATCACACGAAGCTCCAAGGGTGAGGCGGGTGCGGTTTTCGCTGCCAACGGCGACCTATACTTCACCTCGGCGCGTCCTGATCCCGACAGCCCTGATGCCGACCCCGTGAACGCGCTGTGGCTGCTGCCCGCCGACGGGGGAGAAGCACGCGTGGTGCACTCTCGTTCAGGCGGCATCGGTTCCGTCATGGCCGCGAAGGACACGGACGCCACCTTCGTCAACGCCGAGGTCCTGGCGGGATCCGCTGACGAGGAGAACGACGAGGAGCGCCGCAAAGCACGCAAGGACAACAAGGTCTCGGCCATCCTGCACAGCGGCTACCCGATCCGCTACTGGGATGCCGACCTTGGCCCGGCCGAGCCGCGGATCTTCGCAGTGGAGCAAGGCGAGGAGGAAGAGCCCGGCAAGCCGGCCACTGTGGATGCATCAGCGCCGCTCCGACTCCGGAACCTGACGCCCGGCGTCGGCGGTTCGCTGCGCGAAGCCAAGACGGTTGTGAGCCCGGACGGCAAGACCATCTACACCAGCATGACCAAGGCACTCGCGAAGGCAGACAGTCGCGAGGTGCTCGCCGCCGTCGACGTCGCCACTGGAACCGTTAAGGTGCTGCTGGACCACGAAGGCATGAGCTACTTCCCCGGACCGGTGAGCCCGGACAATCGAACGCTGGTGGTGCAGAGCGAGAGCGACACGACGCCCACGCAGGCTCCCCACGTGAAACTGCACCTGTTGAACGTCGCGGGCGGCGAGACCACGGATCTGGAGCCGCTCGCCCACCAATGGGACCGTTGGGCCACGCCGCTCGCCTGGCTTCCGGACGGCACTGCGGTCCTGGTGACAGCGGACGACGACGGCGCGTCGCCGGTTTTCCGGGTTGACGTCGCTGACGGTCGGGTGACTCGGGTGACGAACGACCCCGCCGCGTATTCCGACGTCGTGATTTCTCCGGACGGAACTACTGCGTATGCGCTGCGAAGCTCGTACGAGTTCCCTGCCGAGGCGGTGCGGATCGACCTCGCCACCGGTGAGGTTGTCCGGTTGCAGGCACCGGCGGAGCGGCCCGTTTACAAGGGCCACCTGGAACGCGTTGAGACGACGGCGGAGGACGGCTTGCGCGTGCCGGCGTACCTGGCGCTTCCGGAGGGCGCGTCTGCGGCCACCCCGGCACCTCTCTTGCTTTGGATCCACGGCGGACCGCTGAACTCGTGGAATGCCTGGACGTGGCGCTGGAACCCGTGGCTGATGGTGGCCAAGGGATACGCCGTGCTCCTGCCTGATCCTGCCCTCTCCACCGGTTACGGCCAGCAGTTCATCCAGCGAGGATGGGGCGAGTGGGGCAAAAAGCCTTTCACCGACCTTATGGCGATCACCGACGCCGTGGTGGCTCGGGCAGACATTGATGAGTCGCGGACCGCTGCAATGGGAGGATCGTTCGGCGGCTACATGGCCAACTGGGTTGCCGGGCAAACCGACCGCTTCAAGGCGATCGTCACCCACGCGAGCCTGTGGGCACTGGACCAGTTCGGCCCCACCACGGACGCAGCGCAGTACTGGCTCAAGGAAATGACAGTGGAAATGGCGACGGAAAACTCGCCGCACCTGAACGTGGGCAACATCAAGACCCCCATGCTCGTAATCCACGGTGACAAGGACTACCGCGTGCCCATCGGGGAAGGTTTGCGCCTCTGGTACGAACTGCTGTCCTCATCGCAACTGCCCGCCGACGACAACGGCCAGAGCCCGCACCGCTTCCTGTACTTCCCCGACGAGAACCACTGGGTCCTGCAGCCACAGCATGCGAAGGTCTGGTACGGAGTAGTGGAGCACTTCCTGGCGAAGCAGGTGCTGGGCGAGGAGGTTGCTTTGCCGGAGGAGCTGGGGTTGTAGTCCGTTGCTTAGTCCGGCGCTGGTCCTGGGTCACTTGCCGCGTGCTCGCTCGTCCCTCGCTTAGACGCACGCTACGCAAATAACCCAGGACCGGTGCCTCGCGGCTGGCCTCCAGTAGTGCGTGGCGGCCGGGCATACGTAATGCACGGTTCGGCAGCTGTGTGCCTCGCTAGGATGGGGGAGTGAATTCGACCTTTAGCCTTCGTCCTGCCCGCACCAGCGATGTTGCGGCCATTAAGAGGCTTGTGGCGCCCTTGGCTGAGGAGCGAATCCTCATGGCCAAGGAGACCGTGGCGTATTACGAGAGTCTCCAGGAATTCCGGATCGCCGAGTCTGATGACGGTGAAGTCATTGGCTGTGGGGCCCTCCATGTGATGTGGGAGGATCTGGCCGAGATCCGTACTCTGGCTGCAGCTGATTCGTGGCGCGGGCGGGGCGTGGGGCATGTCCTGGTGGAGAGCCTGCTGGAGGAGGCCCGGGCGCTCGGCGTGAACCGCGTGTTCTGCCTGACGTTTGAAGTGGACTTCTTCAAGCGCCACGGATTTGAGGTCATGGCGGACCAGTCGGCCGTGGATCCTCAAGTGTACTCCGAGCTGCTGCGCTCGCATGACGAAGGTGTGGCCGAGTTCCTGGACCTTGCACGCGTGAAGCCCAATACCTTGGGCAACACCCGCATGATCAAGCAGCTCTAGCAGCACTCCCTGGGGGCTACGCGCTGCTTGCCAGCAGAGAAGCCCACTGAGAAGAGCTGCCAGATGATCCGCAGTGGCAAGGCGAGTGGAGCGTCGGAAATGTGAACCGGATGAGCGGGGGCGTCCTATCGCGGGTATCTCACGAATCGATAGACCTCGATGAAGGAAGACACTGTCGAGGTATGTCATGACGAAAGCGCAGCCAGAGGCTAAGGTCCTGCTGGCCCTGGAGTGGGCCTTTGCACAGTGCCCGTTCCCGACCGTGCAGGACTAATTCACGAGAAGATCCGAGCGGGACTTTGTGTAGTGGGAAACGAAGATGCTCCGGACTGACTTCAAATGCTGATGAAGGTATTGGGGCTCGGTGATGGAAGGAAGCAGGAATAGCCACATGTGGGCTACCCGTTCGATGAGGTCGGTGCGGCTAGTGAGGGTGTCGGAGACGAATTGGACTCCTATGAACGCTGCCACCACATATTGGGCAAGGTCCGCCACGTTGATACCGCGGCGTAGTTCTCCGACTGAGGCCGCCCGGTGGAATAGCCCTTCAAACGTCTGTACAGCATCGAGGTAGGGTTTTGTAACACGGGGGGAGAAGGTCGATTCTTCCATCGTGAGCCGGTATGCGGCACCGACAAATGGTTCTTCAGTCAGTTGTCGAGCGATGACTGCAGACAGCTCCATCGCGGCAGTCAAGCTGTTGCCGTCTTGAGTGGACATGGCATCAGACGCGGGGCCGAACTCCTGCTCGTACTTCGCAATTACGGCCCACGCAAGTGCCTCTTTGGTCTGGAAGTGAAACTGCATCGCTCCCTTGGTAACTGCGGCTTCTCGGATGATGGCCGCGGTGGTGGCACGGGAAAAACCCTCGCGGTTGAACACGACAGCACCAGCCCGCAGTACGGCGTGTCGAGTCTTTTCAGCACGCGCCTGAACCTTCATAGCCGACCTTTCTCAATTCCTATGATGATAGGCCGCGCCGTTGGTGCCCTTGCAAGATGAAAGTTCGTCCCGAGGCGCCTACGTAAAAAGTATAGAGGGATTGTTTTCGTTGACCTCGTACATTCGTCCTCGCAGGCTGGGTTGAGCGCCCGCACCCGCGGCGTGGAATTACGCATTTAGAATGCATTTTCCTTCAACAATCTAAGGGTCCTTCGTGTCCAACAGCCTTTTCACTCCCCTAGGAATTGCGTCGTCCTTCGGCGGTATGTTCCTCATCGGCGCGCTTGAAGCACTCTATGGTCCATCATTGATCCGGCTCATAGAACGGTTCGAGTCGTCCCCCTCCGCTGTGGGCATCGTCATCAGCGCCCACTTCATTGGGGGTCTTCTTGGAGTGCTTTCCAGTCAAAGTGTCCATGCCCGCGTCGGGAACAGAGCCACTCTCGCGGCCGGCTATCTGCTGCTCCTTCTGGGTAGCGTAGGTTTCGCTTGGGCCCCGTCGCTGCTTCTTGCTATTACGGCTTCAACTGTGGCCGGTTTAGGGTTTGGGGCACTGGATTATGCCTTCAGTCATTTGTTTGCCGTAGCTTTTGGTTCCGGTTCTGGAAAGATGCTAAATCTTCTTCACGGCTTTTTCGGTGTCGGGGCTATCCTCGCCCCTCTTGCCGTTGCCCTCTTTGGTCCCGAACACTACCCGGCGTATTTCACGGGCTTTGCTCTTCTTGCCCTCCTCGCGGCCCTGGGAGTCCGGGGAGTGAGATCATTCCCCACCCAAGGCTGGGTGGCACGCGAGATCTCCATGGGCGCACCAGGGGCGGGATTATCCACTGCGGCAGGAAAACGGTTCTACTTCCTGGGCGGATTCGCCGGAATGATCGGTGTCTTCGTTTTCCACGTCGCAGTGGGAAGTGGAATAGGAAGCTGGGAAGCAACCTACCTGACCCTCAGTGGGATGACTGTCGAGCAGGCGGCAGCGGCAACGTCTTTGTTTTGGTTGAGCATGACTGCAAGTCGTTTCGTTCTGGCCGGAGCGATTAAGCGACTGAGTCCGGGAATAGTTGTGACGATCAGTTGCACACTCATGACGATTGGTTCAGCCGTCGCGTTCATTCCTGGCTTCGCGGTTGTAGGTCTGGCTCTGGCGGGGTTCGCGCTCGGGCCAATCTTTCCGACTGCCTTGGCTTGGGCAAACCAGCTCTTCGGTGGCCGTTCCTGGGTGAGCGGATCACTGATCGCTATTTCCATGATCGGCGGCATCGCGTTCCCTCCCCTACTCGGCGCCACTGTCGCGGCAGATGCTGACCAGGTCCTGTTCCCGTTGGCACTCGTCGGACTGTCACTGTTCTGTGTGTTGGCATGTATGGCGATAGGTGCCAGCGCATTCTTCAGTCTCACTCAAACACGAATACACGAAGAGGTTCCGGCGCTCGCGCGTCGCTGATCTCCCGCCTATACAGGCGCGTCAATCACCCCTGCCCGATTATGAGTGATTTATTAGCTCTTCTCTTATATCCACTTGATGGATAAACTGGTCAAGGCTTGCTGGGGAAGCTTCCACCACATCGGTCAATTGAGAGAAGATCATGCAATCCCACGCCTCCTTTTCAGATGTTTCAGAACTCCAACTCAGCGTGCGCGGTCCCGTGTTCACGCCTGCCGATCCGGGCTTTGCTCCCGAAGTAGCGGCCTTCAACCTTTCCACGCAGCACCAACCTGATCTGGCCTTCGGCGCCCTCGATGCAGAGGACGTTTCCACGGCCATTCGCTGGGCGGCCGAGCGGGGATTGCCCGTCTCCGTCCAATCCACCGGACACGGTGCCACCAATGCCATTGAAGGCGGCCTGCTCATCAGCACCCGCCGGATGCTGGAACTAAGCATCGATCCCGTTGAGAAAACGGCCCGCGTCGGTGCGGGCGTCCGCTGGAAGGCCGTGGTGGATCTCGCCGCAACCTTCGGCTTAATGGGTCTGTGCGGTTCCACCACCGACGTTGGCGTGGTGGGCTACACCTTGGGCGGCGGCCTACCCATCCTGGGCCGCAAATACGGCTTCGCTTCGGACCACGTGATTGCTTTCGAACTCGTCACCGCCGACGGCACGCAGCGCCGGGTGACCAAAGACGAGAATTCAGAGCTGTTCTACCTCCTCCGCGGCGGCAAGGGGAATCTTGGCATCGTCACTGCCATGGAATTCCACCTCTTCCCAAGCTCGGACCTCTTTGCCGGCGGGCTGTACTACGACGGCGAGCACGCTGCCACGGTTCTCGAGCAGTTCAGCGACTGGGTGACGTCGCTGCCCCAGGAGGCATCGGCGTCGTTGGCTTTCCTGCGGTTGCCGGACATGGAGATCGTTCCGGAGCCGTTGCGCGGCAAGTTCGTAGTCCACCTGCGTTATGCCTACCAAGGTGACGCTGCGGTGGCTACGGAACTGCTGGAGCCGATGCGCCAAAGCGCGCCTTTCATGATGGACGGGACCGGTCCGCTGGACGCCACACAGTTCGACATGATTCATCAGGATCCGGACCAGCCCGTGCCCGTGCGGGAGCGGGGATTCCTGCTGGACCGCTTGGACGAAGGGGCCACGGAAGCCATCCTGCGGCACTTCGGGCCCGGCGTGGAAAGTCCCGTGCTGATGGCGGAAATCAGGCTGCTCGGCGGGGCCTTGGCCAAGAGTGCCGAAGGCGAGGACACCGTTGGTGCCCGCGACGCCGCGTTCAGCTTCTTCATGGCAGGCATGGCGGTCCCGCCGCTCGCGGAGCTGCTTCCGGTAGTGTTCGACGCCGTTCGTGAGGACTTGCGCGAAGCCTCCAACGGAGGGACTTTTGTGAACCTGCACGGCCACTTTGTTGACGCCGAGGACCGGGAGCGGGCTTGGGGTCCGACCGTCCGCGAACGGCTCAGGAAGGCGAAGGCGGAGCTGGATCCGAAGAACATGTTCAGCTTCGGTCACGTTGTGGGGCTACCGGTCATCGACCAGACCGTGCTGCTCGAGGACGTCGTCACAGCCGGCGGCGACGCCGCGCTGAACAACTAAGGAACGCGCCATGCACGAACGGGTGATGTTTCCGGATTTCTCGGCATTCCAGATAGATATTCCCTACGGATCATGGCCGCACGAAGCCTCGTGGCAGGATGCGGGGCACTCGAACCCGGACCTGTACTCGGCCTTCTGGCCCGAGTACCACGCTGGAAACGAGTCCGAGGCGGTGACAACACAAGCCGCCGAGGATTGACGGATCCAGGGGATCGGCCGGAAGGGACAGTCATTGGGGGCTGTCCCTTCCGCTATTTAAGCGCGCTGCCACCGCCGCAAGGCCTACCGTGGCCACGGCCGCCGGTAGTAGGGTCAGAGCACCAGCCACAGCACGCCCAGGAGCATCACATGAAAAAGCTCATCAATGATCCACGCGCCGTGGTGGACGAGTCCGTTGAAGGTTTTGGCATGGCCCATGCCGACATCGTGGACGTCCATCCCGAGCCCAAATACGTCATCCGGAAAGGCGCTCCGGTAGCCGGCAAAGTCGCCCTTATTTCCGGCGGAGGCAGCGGCCACGAGCCCCTGCACGCGGGCTTCGTGGGCCTCGGCATGCTCGACGCCGCAGTCCCCGGCGCCGTCTTCACCTCACCCACGCCGGACCAGATCATTCCGGCGACCGTCGCAGTGGACTCCGGCGCCGGCGTCGTCCACATTGTGAAGAACTACACCGGCGACGTCCTGAACTTCGAAACCGCCGCCGAGATGGCGCAGGCCGAAGGCGTGCACGTGCGTTCGGTATTAGTTAACGACGACGTCGCGGTGGAGGACTCGCTGTACACGGCCGGCCGGCGCGGGGTTGGCGGAACTGTCCTCGTGGAAAAAATCGCAGGAGCATCCGCCCAGCGTGGCGACGACCTTGATTCCGTGACAGCTATTGCCGAGCGTGTGGTGGCCAACGTGCGGACCATGGGTGTTGCCCTGTCCGGTTGCACGGTGCCGCATGCGGGGACGCCAAGCTTTGAGCTCGCGGAGGATGAGATCGAGATCGGCATTGGCATCCACGGCGAACCTGGACGGCACAAGATCGCGATGGAAAGCGCGGACGCTATTACGGACCGCCTCCTGGAGCCTGTGCTTGAGGATCTCGCACTGGCCTCCGGCGACAAGGTGCTGCTCTTAGTCAACGGTATGGGCGGCACTCCGCAGAGTGAGTTGTACATCGTGTACCGGCGGGCGGCCCAGGTTCTCGCCGAGCGTGGCGCCACCGTAGAGCGGTCCCTGGTGGGAAACTACGTGACGTCCCTGGAGATGCAGGGTTGCTCCGTCTCCGTGCTGCGTCTCGATGACGAACTGACCAGGCTCTGGGACGCCCCCGTCCACACTGCGGCCTTGCGATGGGGAGCCTGAGCATGGGGCTGGACGTTGACTGGGCACTGGACTGGTTGAAGCTCTCCGCCAAAGCCATGGCGGAACACCGGGTGGAACTGATTGAACTGGATAGGCCAATCGGAGACTCGGATCATGGGGAGAATATGGACCGCGGTTTCCAGGCCGTGCTGCAGAAGCTCGATGAAACCCCGCCGGAGACTCCGGGAGCAGCATTGAAAGCTGCGGCGATGGCACTCATGTCCAAGGTGGGCGGAGCTGCCGGACCCCTATATGGGACGGCGTATCTGCGGGCTGCAACGTCGCTGGGAGACACCGGCGATATTGATGCCGAGGCAGTGGCCGCCGCCCTCGCAGCCGCGCGGGATGGCGTGGTGGCCAGGGGCAAAGCCGAGCTTGGCGATAAGACCATGATTGATGCGTGGACACCAGCGGTTGAAGCGGCCCAAAAAGCCGCAGCGAGCGGCGCTGACCCGGTTGGCGTGTTGGAAGCGGCTGCGGAGGCTGCCGAAACCGGCGCCATGGCCACGGATCCGTTGGTGGCACGCAAGGGCCGGGCCAGCTACTTGGGGGAGCGCAGTGCAGGGCATCGCGACCCAGGCGCAGCGTCGACGGCGCTGCTCCTTCGCGCGGCCGCAGCAGCTGCTGCCGGGTCCACCGGCGACACGGGAACCGACGCCGTATGACGGTGGGGATTGTGGTTGTATCGCACAGCAGCAAGATCGCTGATGGTGCAGTGGAACTCGCCGCGCAGATGGCGCCCGACGTCGAACTCGTCGCCGCCGGGGGGACCGACGACGAGCGTATCGGAACCAGCCTGGAAAAGGTGCTGGCCGCCGTCGAGCAGTCACTGGTTGATTCCGGAGGCGACGGCGTGGTGGTGCTGACCGATTTGGGTTCTGCGGTGATGACTGCCGAGTCGGCGGTCGAGTTCGCCAGCGACCCTGAAGCGGTGCTGCTTGCGGACGCGCCGCTGGTCGAGGGGCTCGTGGCCGCAGCCGTCGCCGCCCAAGGAGGTGCCGGCGTCGAGGACGTTCGCAAGGCAGCCGAAGCTGTGGCCTTTGGCAGCGTGCCCGCAGGTGTGGGGGGTCCGGAGATCCCTGACGACAAAAATGAACCGGACGCAAGCGGCGACTTCGAACTCATCAACCCCCTCGGAATGCATGCCCGGCCTGCGGCGAAGATCGCCGGGGGCCTGTCTGGACTGGACGCGGAGGTGGAGGTCAACGGCGTCGATGGCATGTCCATCATGGCGCTCATGGCGCTCGCCGCGGGTAAGGGTTCTACCCTGCGTGTTGAAGCCCGCGGCAAGGATGCGTTGAAGGCAGTCGAGTACGTGGGCCGGCTTGTGGAGGAAGGGTTTGGGGAGCTCTAGGTCAGGGAGATTTTCTCTCAAATATTGCTAAGTACACTGATTAGTGATGTTGTAGAGGTACAGGTTCACTACAAGGAAGAGGTGCGAAACATGGGTGCTGACGACAAGATGGAGAACGCTGGCGAGAAGCTCGGCGGCAAGGCTAAGGAAGCTGCCGGAAAGCTCACGGACAACGAGCGCCTGGAAGCCGAAGGTAAGGGCGACCAGACCAAAGCCGACCTCAAAGGTGCCGGCGAAAAGCTGAAGGATGCCTTCAAGAAGGACTAGAAGTCCACACAGGGCCGCTGCATTTGCAGCGGCCCTGTCTTGTTTTGACCCTTTTGAGGCGCCCTTTCGCGGCGCGCTATCTAATGGAGGATCTTCGTGAATTTACTGGTAAAAGTGTTCGGCCTGGCAATTGGCCTCGGCGCCGGCGTCCTCGCAAACAAGACGCTGGAAGGCCTCTGGGAGAAGAAGACCGGCAAGCCTGCCCCCAAGGACAGCACGGACCTCAATGACTCACTCCCGGGCGTGCTGGTCTTCGCGGTAGTCTCGGCCGCCGTCGCCGCAGTAGTTCACGTTCTCACCCAGCGGGGCACCAAGAGTGCCTTGGCCCGAATGAAGAAGACGGCTGACGAGGTTTAACAAAATGGCTATAGCTAGATTCCCGAGTGTTGTCATCGATTGTCCCGACGCGGCCGCACTGGCCGCGTTCTACGGCGAGCTCTTCGGCTGGGAGATTGAGGACAAAGGCGACTGGTTCGACATCCGGCCCAGTGACGGCAGCAACTGCATCTCCTTCCAGCAAATCGAGGTCTACCAGCCGCCCAAATGGCCCGGACAGACCATCCCGCAGCAAATGCATCTGGACATGGTGGTGGACGACTTGGACAAGGGTGAGGAAGTTGCGCTTTCCCTTGGTGCAACCAAAGCCGACCACCAGCCCGGCGAGACGTTCAGGGTGTTCCTTGATCCGGCCGGACACCCGTTCTGCCTCTGCCTGAGCTAAGGCCGCCGAGTCCTAGCCTTGCTGTGCCGCCCACTCATCCACGCGGCGATTGCTTTCCTCTTCTGAGAGGTCCACGACGCGCGTCATGATGGACCACCGAACGCCGAAGGGATCGCGGATGCTCGCGTAGCGGTCACCTGAGACGAACGTGGACAGCGGCTCGCGGATGGTGGCTCCGGCTTGCTCTGCTTTCCTGACGAGTCCGTCCGCGTCCTGGCAGTAGAGGCCGAGGGAATAGCAGTCGTCCTCGCCCTTCGGAGCCGGCACCAAGTGGTACTCGGGGTTGGGTTCGCCAAGTTGGAGGTGGCCGTTGCCGAAGTCGAGTTCGGCGTGGACCACGATGCCTCCCATCTCGGTCGCACCCACAACCCGTGCGCCGAACACGTCGCGGTAGAACGCGATGGCTTCCTTGGCGTTGGGCACGGCGAGGAACGGTGTGAGGCTGGTCAGGCCGTTCGGGACACCGTGGGTGGTGTGTTCGCCATGGGCGGCCGTGGTTGACTCTGTGCTTGTAGTATCTGTCATGGTTACGACGCTACGGGCCTTTGCCGGGTGGCGCTTGGAGATTCGCGACAGCTTTGATCCGCTTGGGAAAGGCTCCAATGGAGGGTTCGTTCAAGGGCATCCTGTATCCGGCGCGACTGCCCACCTTCCAGCGCTATCAACCCCCGGCCTCCGTTGCGGACCTGGTCCAGTGGTTCTGGATCCCGGAGTGGGACATCGAGCCCGGCCGGTCATCCCGGCAGCATGTGATCGCCTACCCCACATCCAACTTGGTGGTGCAGGGTGACGGCGTCGAGTTCTCCGGGCCCACCACCCGTGCCGCCTACAGGGACCTGACCGGCCAAGGTTGGGCGGTGGGCGCCCTCCTTCGCCCGGCAGCGGTGCCGCTGTTCACCGACGATCCCGGAGGCCTGCGGGACCAGGAGGTGGTGTTGGCCCTGGCCGACCTTCACGGGGCCGTTTCAGCAGCCATGAACACGCCGGCCGATGACACCACGCACGACGGCGGCGCTCACCGTGAGCGGGCAGTGGAAGCCTTTGTGGACTGGCTGGTTACCTTGGAATTTGAAGCGTCCGAGGAGGCGTTGCTCGCGAACCGGATGATGGATCTGATTGCTTCCGGGCCTGACGTGCTGATGATTGAGGACGTGGCATCCCCTCTCGCTGTATCGCCGAGAACCCTGCAGAGAATCGCCGGAAAGTACGTCGGGCTCAGCCCCTCTGCCCTGATCCGGCGTCGAAGATTGCAGGATGCCGCCGAGCGTACCCGATCCAGCCCAACAGCGGACCTTGCCGCGATCGCCGTCGAACTTGGCTACGCCGATCACGCTCACCTCACCAACGACTTCCGGAAGTACCTTGGCTTTACGCCGAGTTCGTACCGGCGGACAGTTGAGGGGTAGTCGCTGGCGGCGCTCCTGATTAAGCTTGGACGTAGCGACGCTTCGGGCACGGTAAGGCGTGTTCAGCGGGCTTTCGGAACGGAGAGCGCCATGCTCAGGAAGCTGATGTGCAAGCTGAATCTGGGCCACCAGTGGCATGTGGAACACACTGAGGACGGCAGCCGCTACTTGCGCTGCACCCGCTGCGGAAAATACGACGATGGCGGCGACCCCGGAGGCGGGCATGCGACGGTTCTTGATATGGGTGGCTAACTAAAGAACTCGCGTTGCCACTGCTGGGTGAGTTTTGCCTGCTTGTTGGTCGTGGCCGACCACGGCGGATAAACCCGGAAGCCGCGCTTTCCACCGACGCCGTCTACCGAGACTATTCCATGCTTGACCAGCGAGGACTTTGGGAAGGCGAACTGGCCCGCGTTGGATCCCTCCCGTGCCGTCACCACCAGCATCCCGATGTTGTCATCCGCGGGGAACGGCTCCGTGGAGCCGTCGATTGCCCGCCGCCACACTGCGACGAAGAGGCCTACTTTCGTGGGTGTCAGTTTCCCCACCCGGAGCCTTACGACCTCCGGACCACACGTGGCGATTGCAGCCCCGTAGTCGCGGTTGTCGGCCTCCGGCATCGGTATCGAACACTTCCCAAAGGACTGGTTCAGAACCCGCAGTGCCTCGGCTACGTCAGGGTGGACATCAAGGTCAGGCACTCACCCATCTTAGGGCGCAGCCTCAGTCCTACCGCTGCCGCAACCCTTCTTCATCCAGCGTCAGGGCCGCAGAAACCACGCGACCACACTGCTCACCGTAGGGGTAGTCGCCCTTGGGGGTGAAGGTCAGTGTGCGGACCGGCAGCGCCGCGCCATCAGGGGAAGTCCCGCTCACCGTGGCATCGATCGGCGATTCCGAGAGCGCAGGCAGCATGAGCATGCCCTGCAGGGTGCCGTCAGGCGAAGACGTAGCGGAACACACGCCTTCCGGTGAGCAGCCTTGGTCCACGGCGCTTGCACCAGGATGCATCACCAACTCCTCATGCGTGCACGTGCCGTCTTGGCAGGCTTTCATCCGTAGCGAACCGACTGAGTCCACATAGTTGGCGGCAACTGTCAAGGAAACAACCGGCGCCTGCCCGATCGCGGGGCAAGCTACGGGTTCGGCGAAGCAGCCGGGAAGCAGTGCTGCGGTCCCGGCGAGGGTCAAAGCCAATCCGATTCTTCCCATGCTTCAGAGTAGGACCACGCCCGGCCGGTGTCGCCGGAATACCGCGGGAGCGGGGTAAAAGGCGCCTGCATCGTTACCGATCAGGGAGGCCTGTTGTAAAACCGACACCCCAGCTCACTAACCGGAACCGCTCCAGTACCACCATGGTGTCGTCGTCCACCGCGAACACCGGATTCCCCAGGAAATTGCGAATCTGGTCGCTGTGCCAGAATCTCTCGTGAGCATCCCGCCACTCATGAATTGACGAGTATCCCTCGCCCTCATCCCGAGCGTGTTCCCACGGAACGTCCGCCAGCCGGACCAGTTGCACGGCCGTCGTTTCAATGATGCCAACCGCTTGCTGGTTGGAATCAACCAGGACTTGCCGCGCGCCGACTTCGGGGAACGGCTCGTCGGCGGCCTCGTATTCCAGCGCAGTTGAGGTGGTTGAGGTCTTGGTTCCCTCGAGGATGCCGGTTACCAGCCTGTCGCGCAGCGGCCCGGGGAACGCAAACTCTGCGCGGGGCAGATCGGGGAACTGGTCCATGAAGCTATTCTCTCCTGCCAGCCTGGTTAGCAGGTGACGCCTACGCCGGAAGCCGCAGCCCGCCGTCGTGCATTTCTGCCAAACCGTCCACCAGCAGACCGTCCAGCGCCCGCTCGAGTTGCTCAGGCGCCGAGTTGAGCCGGTGCAGCGCGGCGAGCGGGATTCCGACGCCGGACGGCGCGAACCCCAGGTCCGCCGGCGCTTGCTCGAACATCTCGCGCGGGACGGGGGTGGCTGCTTCACGGAGGACGGCCATCACGGCGCCGCGGACCTGGCGGTCCGTGCCGTGCCAGGACTGACCTTTTGGGGTGTACGACGGCGGCGGCTCACCGGCGGCGAGCCAAGCGCAGCTCGAGCGAACGGGGCAGTCAGCGCACTTGGGACTGCGGGCTGTGCAGACCATGGCGCCGAGTTCCATGACGGACGCGTTCCAACGCACGGACAACTCCTGGCCTTCGGGCAGGAGGGCATCGGCCAGGCGCATTTCCGCCGCGGTCAAGGCTTGGGCAGGCAGGGCATTCCCGGAGACGAGCCGTGCGTGGACGCGGCGGATGTTGGTGTCCACCACGGTTTCGCGGCGGCCAAACGCAAAGGCGGCGACGGCAGCCGCTGTGTAGCTGCCCACGCCCGGCAGCCTGAGCAGCTCGGGATAGGAGTCCGGAACCTTGCCTTCGTGCTGCTCGCGGATTGCGACGGCGGCTGCGTGCAGTCGCAGTGCGCGGCGCGGATAGCCGAGGCGACCCCAATGGCGAACGGCTTCGCCGGAGGGCTCGTTGGCAAGGTGGGCGGGCGTGGGCCAGCGTTCCATCCAGTCGCGCCACACCGGCAGCACCCGGACAACAGGTGTTTGTTGGAGCATCACTTCGCTGACCAGGATGCCCCATGGGCTGCAATCGGGCTCGCGCCACGGGAGGTCGCGGGCAGTCTCGGCGAACCACTGATCAAGGGCCTGGTGGAGGCCTGCCAGCTGGCCTGAATCGGGAAGTGTCATGCTGCCATCCACTGTAGTGGAATCCGGGCGGACTGCCTCCCCGGCGTGCTCATGGCCGACGTCACACAGACCGGGATTGGGCCCTGCGGCGTGGAGGTTAGGTACCCAAGCGACCGCGAGCCTAGCCTAGAACCATGGCCAACAAGGGTAAGCAGCAGTCGACCGCGCGCACATCAGCGCCGGCGAAGGGTGCTGCCCGTGGCTCATCCCGCGCCGGTACGCCGGGCAAAAGTACCCCACCGAAAAGGCGGCGACCAAGCCCAGCCGTGTACCGCCGTCGTCGGCAGGTGGTTTTTGGTGCCCTGCTGCTGGTAATCGCACTGATCGTGGGCGGCGTCGTGGCACTCACTGGTGCGCTGGCAGGAAACCCGGAGCCGCAAGCTGTCAGCACGCCCGACGCCTCAGCGGCGCCGACGCAGGGGACTGTGCCGACAGGATCAGCGGCGCCTTCGCCTTCGGCCTCGCCAACGCCTGTCTGCGATTTCAACCTGATGACCGTTGCCGCCAAGACCGACAAGCCCGCTTACGGCCCGGAGGAAAAGCCGCTGCTGACCATGACCATCACCAACGGCGGCACCGCCCCTTGCGAGGTCAACGTGGGTACCTCCCAAATGGAGTTTCTGCTGATGAGCGGATCGGACCGCATCTTCTCGTCAAAGGACTGCCAGACGGGCGGGGAGGACCTCATCAAGACCATCCAACCCGGCAAGAGCGAGACCGCAAACTTCCCGTGGCAGCGCAACCGGACACTGGAGGGCTGCGCCGCAATCACCGCCAAGCCGGGCGCTGGCGGTGCTTACTACACGTTCGAAGCGCGCCTCGGGAACAAATCGAGTTCCAAGGTCGCCTTCCAACTGAACTAAGCCCTGTCGGGTCTCCGGCCGGTGCCGCGGATGTTAGCCACTACGCGGCGACCTTGCAGAACCAGACGTTTGATCCGGTAGAAAAGCTCCGGCGACATTGAAACCAGTCCCTCCTTCACGGTTCTCTCCGCTGTGGTTTTCAGGCGGTTGATGAGTGGCGGGGTGCCCTGGCTCTCAATGATCTGGACGTGGGTGGCGAATTCCCATTTGTAGGTCTCGGCGCCCTGCAGGAAATCGAAACTCTTGTGGCCAACATCAAAGCTGTGCTTCATCACGCGCAAAAGCATCTCTTTGCCGATTCCGTGCTTTGCGAAGGCCGGGCTGTAGGCGGGAATGAGTGCCAAGTATTCGTCCTCCCAGATAAAGCCGGCATGAAACGCGACGTATTCATCAGCCACCTTCAGCGTGGACAAGATCAGGCGGCGGTCCTCAAAGAGCCGCCGGAGCATGGCCACGGACGCGGCACTTTCCAGTGTCTCGTGTCCGCCCCTGTACTGCTGAATCTTCCATTCAATGCAGGTATTGAAAGCTGCGGCATCCGTATTATCAAAAACGAACTCAGGCTCACCAAACTGCTCGGTCAGCTTCCTGAGCCGCTGCCGTTGGGTTCTCAGCAAGCTTTTGCTCCGTTTGCGGATGAGGGCCAAGTACGCGTCCCACGTTTCGAATTTTCCCCACATGACCAGCGGAGCCGGGTCCAAGGGGGTCGCGGGAACCACTGAGGTGGGATCTTCATCCGGCAGTTCGATAACAGAGGTCACCATTTTGGGAAGGTAGCGCAGTGTTCCGGACGGTGGAACGGTTTCTTCGCCGCCGGGGACGGGCTTCACGTAGTCGTAGAAGGGCCCGCTGTGGACCGCCCTTTTCCCATTGATCTCGGCAAGCCGGACGTGCGCTCTGCTTCCCTGGACCCCGTACGTTTTTAGCTCAACGGTTTTCGCCCGATAAAAGTCCTGCGCAAGTGCAGTGAGGAAGGCGTCGGAAGCGTAGAAGTCCATGCTGATTTACCCCTGAAACCGCCCCGGAGGGCGTGATCTTTAAGCCCGACAAAACGCTGCGGGCAGAACTGAATTCTGGGGAAGGAACAAAAGCATCGGCTGAGTCCGACCCGACCTATTCTAGGACGGTTTTAGAGGAAGCGGTCCAGAAGGCTCGCCTCGGCCATGCGGCTCAAGCCTTCGCGGACTGTGCGGGCGCGCTGATCGCCGATGCCGTCCACGGTCATGAGGTCGTCGATCGTGGCTGCCATGAGGTTCTGGAGCCCGCCGAAGTAGTCCACCAAACGGTCGGCCACGGCCTTCGGCACGGACTTCAAGCCGGACAGTAGCCTGTAGCCACGCGGCTGCACGACGGCATCCAGCTGCTCCACCCCGCCTGCGAAGCCGATGATGTGGGCGATGCGGCTGAGATCGATCAGTTCCGTGGGGCCCAGGTTGAGGAGAGCCTGAACGGCTTCCTCGATTTCCTCGGGCGTAGCGTTGGGATCGGAGTAGTCCCGGATGATGACATCGCTGCCCGGGCCGCGACCCACGGTGAGTTCTTCAACCTGGAGGGACAGCAGGCGGCCGTCTTCTCCCAGTTCCAGGACATATTGGGCGATTTCCTCGGAGATGCGGCGGACCATTTCCTGGCGCTGCAAAGTGACGGCAACATCCCGAACGGTAACAAGCGCCTCTATTTCCAGGGCAGAAAGAGAGCTGGTGACCTGGTCCAAGCGGGCGCTGTACCGTTCCAGGGTTGCGAGGGCCTGGTTGGCGCGGGCGAGGACCTTCTCGGAGCCCTCCAGGACGTGGCGCAGTCCGTTCACGTACAGGGCAATGATCTGCATGGACTGGCTGACGGAGATCACGGGAACGCCGGTCTGGATGGCGACGCGCTCGGCGGTGCGGTGCCTGGTGCCGGATTCCTGGGTTTCAATGCTTGAGTCGGGCACCAGCTGGACGGCAGCGCGAACAATGTTGCTGGCGTCCTTGTCGCAGATAATGGCTCCGTCCATCTTGGCCAGCTCACGAAGGCGCGTTGGGGAGAAGTCGATGCCGATGTCGAACCCGCCGGAACAGATGGAGTCGATGGTGCGGTCGTAGCCCAGCACAATCAAGGCGCCGGTGCGCCCACGGAGGATGCGTTCCAAGCCATCGCGCAATGGAGTTCCGGGTGCGACTCTGGCCAAGGTCGCCTTGAGCGACTCTTCCGGACTCCGGGCCATAGGGTTTCCCTTCGAAGGTGCAAGCCACGGCTCACAGACAAGCTGAATCGGGCGTCAGTGCGGCCTCCGAAAAATGCCCACATGACGACAAGCACAATGATAGGGCTTCCGGGCACCGTTAACCGCACCAGCAAGCCCCAAAGTGGGTCATTTTGTTGTGTTCGACGAGCCGCGGAAGGTGCCTTGTGGTGGCGGTTCTTCAGGCCTACTTTGAGAAGGTTAGCTGCTGACATGGGCAAATATAACAAATTGGTGTAGTTAACGCTTGCCTGGCGTCTAGTAATCAACCTGTCGCTTCAGCTTGTTGCCAAGCCACAGCATCGCCAGGCTCACCAGCAGGAAGCCCACTGAAATGGCTACGGCAAATACCACCACGCCGCCCCAGCCGCCGGCGCGGGCGGGATCAATGAACCAGTACGGGTACCAGTTGACGAAAGCTCCGCGGATAAGGCTGTAGACCAGGTAGCCAATGGGGTAGAGCAGCCAATACCAAATATGTCCGGGACGAAGGGTAGCCCTGGGCGGTTGGAACAGCCAGTCCGCCACCATCACCACGGGGATCAGATAGTGCACCACGAAGTTGACCCATGGAAGCAGCGAGCCGAGATCTTCGCCAGCCAACAGAGCACCAAACACGAGCCCCACCACGGCCATTGCGATGGTGGCCGTGCCACGGGTGACATCATCGATCTCGCTGGGGCGCTTCCGGATCAGCACCCTGTAGCCGCTGATGAGGAGCACCAACGCCGCGAAAATGTTGGAGAGGTTGGTGAAGTAGCTGAAGAAGTTCCAGAGGTCGTAGCCCATGCCCAGATGAACCGTTAGCTGTGTTCCCACCGCCACCAAGGTCAAAAGGCCAAAGAAGAACCGTCCCCCAATAAGCACATTCCGTTTGGTCATGGGCCAATCCTTGCCGAACCTGCACCGGACCAGCTCCCGACACCCCGGAGGGATTACGTGATCAGCAGTTCCAGCGCCTCAGCCAAATGGCCTACTTCACGCACGGAGAAGCCGTCCGGAATAACACCGGCACCTGCCGGGCTTGCCGGAACAATGGCGTGCGTGAAGCCGAGCCGATGCGCTTCCTGGATGCGCTGGTTGATCCCCGGCACGGGACGCACTTCGCCGGCCAGGCCTACCTCGCCGAATGCAATGAGCCGCTGGGGGAGTGCCTTGCGGGACTTGGCCGACGCGACAGCCAAGGCAACGGCAAGGTCGGTGGCCGGCTCCGTCAGCTTCACGCCACCCACGGTTGCCACGTAGGAATCATCCTTGTGAAGCATGCAGCCAGCACGCTGCTGAAGCACTGCGAGCAACATGGCAACCCTGGAGCTTTCCAGCCCGCTGGTGGCACGGCGTGGCTGCGAGTTGGGGCTCTCCGCAAGAAGTGATTGAACTTCAGCCAGCAGCGGCCTGCGACCCTCCATGGTCACCGTGATGCACGTGCCCGAAACGGGCTCTCGCGTGCGTGAAACGAACAGTCCGCTGGGGTCCGCCAGGCCCTCGATGCCAGCCTCGTTCAGGTCGAAGCATCCGACGTCGTCCGTGGCACCATAGCGGTTCTTGACGGCCCGGAGCAGGCGCAGGCGGGAGTGGCGCTCGCCTTCGAACTGGCATACGACGTCCACAAGGTGTTCCAGCAAGCGCGGTCCTGCAATGGTGCCTTCCTTGGTCACATGGCCCACCAGCAGGGTGGTCATGTTGCGTCGCTTGGCCGCAGAGATGATCGAGGCCGCGACCTCGCGAACCTGGGACACCCCTCCGGCACTGCCCTCGACGTCCGCACTGCTCAGAGTCTGCACGGAATCCACAATCAGCAGCTTGGGCTCAAGCTTCTCCACTTGGCCCAGCGCCTGCCCGAGGTCGGTTTCGGCGGACAGATAAAGAGTATGGGCGACGGCGTCGATTCGCTCGGCGCGCAGCTTCACCTGGGCCGCGGACTCCTCTCCCGTGATGTAGAGGACGTCCTGCCCCGTGCGCGCGAACTTCGCGGCGACGTCCAGCAGGAGCGTGGATTTTCCGACGCCGGGCTCCCCGGCCAGCAGGATGACAGCGCCTGGAACGAGCCCCCCTCCGAGGACGCGGTCGAGTTCGTCCACGCCAGTGGGGAGGAACGCCGCAGTGGTCCCATCCACCTCAGCGATACGGCGGGCCGGCTCCAAAACTGTTGCGGCCGCCGTCGTACGCGCTACCGTGGCGCCGTACTCCTCGACGGTTCCCCAGGCTTGGCACTCACCGCACCGTCCCACCCACTTGATGGCAGTCCAGCCGCATTCAGCGCACTTGTAGGCGGGTGTTTTGGATGCGCGGGAGGTCTTGGAAGCCATGGGTTCAAGCGTAGTGGCGGGGGCCGACAGTATTCGCCGCGAGGTGGCACTTAATGACAGTGTCAGGCCGTGGGATCGGCATTAAATGCCAACTCGGCAAAGGCTACAGCGCCGGGAGCACCGCCCGGGCTTCGTCAGGTTCCATCCCGCTCGCTTCCAGCAGGTCCACCATGAGCGGCCGGAACAGCATGACCACGGTTTCGCCCTCGAGCCTCTGCACGTCGAGCATCTTGGGATGCAACCTCGCAGCGATGTCGGCGAGTTCGTTCCGGGCGCGGCGTAGGTGAACCCTGCGTGTCCCTTCACTCTGCTCGGACAACCCAATGGTCATTTCATCGATGGCGTCGGCGGTTTCCTGCAGTACCTCGGAGATGCTGTCGATCGCTTCGTCGGACAACGCGGCATGGTTGATGGCGCTGGTAAGCCGCCGCGCAAACACGCGGCTATTTCGCAGCGCGAGGTCGATGTACTCCAACGAATGTTCCAGGCCGGCAAGTTCGTCACGATGCCTCCGGTGCGCTGGAGCCAGCGTCGCAACCTCGCCCGACGCCCGCAAAGTCTGCCGCATCCGGTCCACCAGCGGCTGGCAGTTACGGCCGCGGATCAGTGCGTGCCATGCCGTGGTGGAGTCGCTGTCAATCATGGCCTTGGCGCACTCCCGCAGCACCTCAGCCAGCTCATGCAGGATTTTTTGAACATCCTTGCGGGGCTCCCGGCGCGGATCTTTGGGCACAAGGATGGTCACGAGCAGCGCGAACACACCACCGATCACGGCATCCAGGCTTCGCGTGAACGGCCCGCCGGCAGGCGCCGGCAGCAGCACCACGAGCAACGACTGCAACCCCAGTTGGGTGGTAAAGATAGTGCCGCTGTCCAAGAACCTGGCCAACAGGATGGAGAACAGAAGTACGACGGCGGCCTGCCAGATCCCGGCGCCCAGCCAGTGAAGCAGCAGGTCACCAACAACGATGCCCAGTGTGCAGCCAAGGCCCACCTCAATCACCCTTCGCAGGCGCGGGTCGCGGGAGAATCCGAGGGCAATCAAGGAAGAGGTGGCGGCGAACAGCGGCCCTTGATGACCGAGCACGTATTCAGCGAAAGCGTAGGCTCCAACGGCGCACACCGTCATCTGGATGGCTGGGGTCAGCGAATTCCGGCTGCGGACCAGTCCAGTCCGGACTCTGGCGCGCAGGAACCTCTTGCTTGCAGAAAATCCCTTAGCGGCAGCCATGCCTCCCAGTCTATTTGCCCAGCCCCGCCTATCGACGGCATCCCGGGCGCCGCTCAAGGTGGCGCGCGCCACATAACCCAATGGTCCGCCGTCGTTCACTTTCTGTTCACCTTTCCCCGCAGATCCTGTTACCTGCAGTCCTTACCTTCAGTAAAGGAACAAAAGGTCCTCAGCTCGCGCACGCCGAAATCTCCGTTCGGCCCGCATCGAAGAATCCCTGGAAGGGGCACATCCAAGTGAAGGCAACTCACTTCGGCCGCAACGCGGCAATCGCGGTCATCGCAGCCGGCGCTCTCGCGCTCACTGCTTGCGGTTCAGACAACGCAACGGGCACCACCGCCGGCACTCAGTCGGCAGCAGCCGGCCCCAAAGTCACCGGTACCCTGACCGGCATCGGCGCCTCCTCCACCGGCGCAGCCATGGACGCTTGGAAGGCCGGTTTCTCCACCGCCAACTCCGGCGCCACTGTTCAGTACTCCCCGGACGGTTCCGGCGCAGGCCGCAAGGCCATCATCGACGGCTCGGCACAGTTCGCCGGCTCCGACGCCTACCTGAAGGACGAAGAGCTCGAGAGCTCCAAGGCCAAGTGCGGCCCCGAAGGCGCCATCAACATCCCGGTGTACATCTCCCCGATCGCCGTCGCCTTCAACGTTCCCGGCATCACCGAGCTGAAGCTCGACGCCGCCACCGTCGCCAAGATCTTCCGTGGCGAGATTGCCAACTGGAACGATCCCGCAATCGCCGCCCTCAACGAAGGCGTCACCCTTCCGGACCTTAAGGTCACCCCGGTGAACCGCTCTGACGACTCCGGCACCACCACCAACTTCACCGACTACCTCGCAGCAGCTGCTCCCGAGGTTTGGACGGACAAGGCTGCCGGCATCTGGCCTGCAACCCTCGCCGGCGAGAACGCCAAGGGCACCTCCGGCGTCGTCAAGACCGTCACCGACACCCCGGGCGCCGTGACCTACGCTGATGACTCCGCTGTTTCCGGCAAGTTGGGGACCGCCTCCATCAAGGTTGGCGAAGAGTTCGTCAAGATCTCCGCTGAAGCCGCTGCCAAGGCTGTCGAAGCCGGCAAGGCCGTTGACGGCCGCGCCGCCAACGACGTCGCCATCAAGCTGGACCGCAAGACCACCGCTTCGGGCGCCTACCCCGTAGTCCTCGTTTCGTACCACGTGGTTTGCACCACGTACGAGACCAAGGAAGTTGCTGACCTGGTCAAGGCCTTCGAAACCTACGTCGTTTCCGACGAAGGACAGAAGACCGCAGCTGACGCCGCGAAGTCCGCACCGCTCTCCAAGACGCTGCAGGACAAGGCCAAGGCCGCTATCGAAACCATCAAGGCCAAGGCCTAAGGTTTCCCGGCGGGTTTGCTGAACCCGGCTGAACATTGAAGTTCCCTGTCCCGCACGGAGTGGCCGCAGAGCCGCTCCCGTGGGGCAGGGAACTTAGCCATGTAAGACCAGTTCACTGAGACTGAAGGATCGTGAAGTGACCACCAACTCCCTGACAACCTCCCAAGGCGCAGGACGCGCCGGGGACAAGGTTTTCTCCGGGGCCGCCATGGCCGCAGGGTGCCTGATTCTCGCGGTCCTCTTCGGAGTCGCGTTGTTCCTTGTGGTGCAGGCAATCCCAGCGCTGACCGCCCCGGCTGAGGACATCCAGGGCGGCAACGGCTTCTTCGCCTACATCGCCCCGATCGTGGTGGGCACCCTGATTGCCGCCGTGATCGCCCTCGTCATAGCCACCCCCGTGGCCATTGGCGTGGCCCTGTTTATCTCGCACTACGCACCGCGCCGGCTCGCCTCCGGCCTCGGCTACGTGGTGGACCTGCTCGCCGCCATCCCCTCCGTTGTCTACGGCGCCTGGGGTGCAGCCTTCCTGGCCAAGGAAATCTCACCGGCCTACGACTGGCTGGCCAACAACCTCGGCTGGATCCCGATCTTCGCAGGACCGGCATCCGCCACCGGCAAGACCATCCTGACCGCCGGCATCGTCCTGTCCGTCATGGTCCTGCCCATCATCACCTCCCTGTCCCGCGAAATCTTCCTGCAGACCCCCAAGCTGCACGAGGAAGCAGCGCTCGCACTTGGAGCCACCCGCTGGGAAATGATCAAAATGGCCGTGCTGCCCTTCGGCCGCCCGGGCATCATCAGTGCCATCATGCTGGGCCTCGGCCGAGCACTTGGTGAGACGATGGCCGTTGCCCTGGTGCTCTCCTCCGGGGTCCTGACTGCCAGCCTCATCCAGTCCGGCAACCAGACCATCGCCGCGGAAATCGCCCTGAACTTCCCGGAAGCCAGCGGTATCAAGGTCAACACGTTGATCGCCGCCGGCCTGGTGCTGTTCGTCATCACCCTGGGCGTGAACATGATCGCCCGCTGGATCATCACCCGGCACAAAGAATTCTCGGGAGCCAACTAAATGTCCGCCACAGTAGTCCGCAAGCGCTCCGCGCTCACCAAGGGCCAACTGCCCAAGTTCGCGCCCTACATTGTCCTGGCCGTGGCGCTCATCGTCGGCGCGGCCATCCTGGCACTCATCGGGTTCAACGCCTTCGGCTGGGGCATCGTCTCCGCCATCCTGTTCGCAGTTGGGCTGGTCGCCTGGAGCGGCGCTGTTGAAGGTGCCCGCAAAGCCAAGGACAAGCTCGCGACGTGCCTGGTTGTCGGTGCGTTCCTGGTCGCACTCCTGCCGCTGATCTCGGTCATCGTTACAGTGCTGGTCAACGGCATCCCCGGCCTCATCACCCCAGGCTTCCTGGGTACGTCCATGAACGGTGTCACCGGCGCCTTCGACAACAAGGCAGTGGAAGAAGGCGCCCCCGTTCTGGGTGGCATCTACCACGCGCTGCTGGGCACTATCCAGATCACGCTCCTTGCCACGGTTATCTCCGTGCCTGTGGGCCTACTCACCGCGATCTACCTGGTGGAATACGGCAACGACCGTCCGCTGGCCCGCGCCATCACGTTCTTCGTGGATGTCATGACCGGCATCCCGTCCATCGTGGCCGGCCTCTTCGCGGCAGCGTTCTTCTTCGCAATCGTCGGTCCGGGCACCAAGACCGGTGCGGTAGCCGCCGTCGCACTTTCAGTTCTGATGATCCCGGTGGTGGTCCGCTCCAGCGAGGAAATGCTCAAGATCGTCCCGAACGAGCTCCGCGAGGCCTCGTACGCGCTGGGCGTGCGCAAGTGGCGCACCATCACCAAGGTGGTTATTCCGACGGCGATCTCAGGCATCGCGTCCGGCGTCACCTTGGCGATTGCCCGCGTTATCGGTGAAACCGCGCCGATCCTGGTGACCGCAGGCTTCGCCACCACCATCAACAACAATGTGTTCGGTGGTTGGATGGCCTCGCTGCCCACCTTCATTTACACGCAGATCCTCAACCCGACGTCGCCGTCCAACCCTGATCCCTCGGATCAGCGTGCTTGGGGCGCCGCACTGGTGCTGATCATTCTGGTGATGCTCCTGAACCTCGGAGCCCGCCTCATCGCCCGTCTGTTCGCTCCCAAGACGGGCCGGTAGCCTCCCGGGCTGCCCCTTCACAACTTCGAGAACCCCCAAGGAACAAAGGAACACCATGTCTAAGCGCATCGACGTCAAAGACCTGAATGTCTACTACGGCAACTTCCTGGCCGTTGAGGACGTCAATATCAACATCCAAGCCAAGTCCGTCACGGCCTTTATCGGCCCGTCCGGCTGCGGCAAGTCCACCTTCCTCCGCACGCTGAACCGCATGCACGAGGTCCTTCCCGGCGCACGCGTCGAAGGCGAGGTCCTCCTGGACGGCGACAACCTCTACGGTCCCGGCGTTGACCCCGTGACAGTTCGTACCCAGGTGGGCATGGTTTTCCAGCGCCCCAACCCGTTCCCCACCATGTCCATCCGCGACAACGTGCTTGCCGGCGTGAAGCTGAACAACAAGAAGATCTCCAAGGGCGCAGCAGACGCGTTGGTGGAGAAGTCCCTGGTGGGCGCCAACCTGTGGAACGAGGTCAAGGACCGCTTGGACAAGCCCGGTTCCGGCCTTTCAGGTGGCCAGCAGCAGCGTCTGTGCATCGCCCGCGCCATTGCCGTTGAGCCTCAGGTGATCCTCATGGATGAGCCCTGCTCGGCCTTGGACCCCATCTCCACGCTGGCCGTTGAGGACCTCATCAACGAACTCAAGGACCAGTACACCGTGGTGATCGTGACCCACAACATGCAGCAGGCCGCGCGTGTGTCCGACAAGACCGCGTTCTTCAACATTGCCGGCACCGGCAAGCCCGGCAAGCTGATTGAGTTCGCTGACACTACCAGCATCTTCAACAACCCTGGCCAGAAGGCAACGGAAGACTACGTTTCCGGCCGCTTCGGATAAGGGCTCGCAGGCTCCGGCTTCTTGGGGGAGTCGGCTCATAACGACGGCGGCCGTCGCCTTGGGGGTACGGTCGCCGTCGTTTTTTCTTACCCAAGTAGGTAGCAGCAGTGCGCGTTTTGAGCCTTCATAACGCGCACTGCTGCTACTTACTTGGGTCTACAGGTCTGCGAGGGGCGAGAATGCGAGCTCCAGGATGAATGCCGCTGCTGCCGTGACCAGCGGCGTGGCCACCCAGAACAGCAGGATCCTCCTGACCAAGCGCCTGTTGACGGTGTGGAACCGCTGGTTGGTCCCCGCACCCAGTACAGACGCAGTCAATGTGTGCGTGGTGGAAAGCGGCAGATGGAAGCCGATTGCGCCGATGAAGAGCATCACGGACGTCAATGTTTGGGCCACGAAACCCCGCAGCGGATCCACACGGATGATTTTGTGGCCGAGTGTGTGTGAAATCCGCCAGCCGCCGAACATGGTCCCCGCCGTCAGCATGACGGCCGTCAGCAGCAGGATCCAGAGCGGCACGTCGCTGCCACCGGACAAACCTGCGGCCACCACGGCCAGCAGGATGACCGCGGCCGTGCGTTGGCCATCCTGCAGCCCGTGACCGAACGCCACTGCAGCTGCAGAGATCGCCTGCGCGCGCCGGAACCGACGGTTCACGACGTTCGGTTGCGTGTAGCGGGCAGCCCACGTTACCGGCCACACCAGCAGGTAGGCAGCCACGAAAGCGATAATGGGCGACAAAAGCAACGGCAGTGCCACTTGCGTGAGCAGGATGTTGTCCATTCCCCCTACCGCGTTGCCGCCCACGAGGACGCTTGCGGCACCCGCGCCTATCAGGCCACCCACGAGTGAGTTGGTGGAGGACAACGGGATGCCCCTCCACCAGGCGTAAACGCCCCACAGGATGGCCGCGGTGAGCGCGGAGGCCAACATAGTGAGGCCGCTGGTGCCTTCCGGCAGCGTGATCCAGGACTGGGTGAAGGCGAGGACGAAGGTGCCGCTCAGCATGGCGCCCACAAAGTTGAAGACGGCTGCGAGGAGCACCGCGATTGATGGCGTGAGGGCGCGGGTCCGCGTGGACAGCGCGACGGCGTTGGAGACATCGCGGAAGCCGTTAAGGAACGCGAACCCCGAGGCCAGGCCAACTACCAGGACCAGGAAGGCGATGGTCACGTCATGATTCCTTGACGATGATGCTGCCTACCTGCGTGGCGACCTTCCGCATGTCCTTGGTAACTTCCACCAACTGGTTGGCGATGTCCCGGTGCCGCGCGTATTGCGTGGATTTCATGTCCTTGAGCATCTCTGCCACCCAGATCCGGTGCGTCCGCTCCGCACGCTTGGCGAGCCGTAGGATCTCGATCCAGTAGTCCTCAAGTTCGTCGAGGTCCTCGAGTTTCCGCATGGCATTCACGGTGAGCTCGGCCTGCCGGCTGATGATCTCCAACTGGTCTGCTGCACGTTTGGGAAGCCGTTCCAGCTTGTAGAGGGCAACCAGCTCACCGGCGGCGTCGAGCTTCTCCATGGCCTCGTTGAGGTGGCGGGAGAGCGTGTACATGTCTTCGCGGGGGAGCGGGTTCACAAAGCTGGTGCGCATGTGGGTCAAGAGCGCGAAATGCAGGTCCAAGGATTTGGATTCATGCTCATGCAGTTCTTCGGCGAGGCGTTCATGCTCGCTGGCTGGGACGCCGAGGATTTCGGAAAGAGTTCCGGTGGCGGCCACGATGACTCCGGCCATCTGCGCGAGCAGTACGAGCCCGGCAGGTTCCTGGGGGAAAAGGCGCAGCTTCATTTCGCTTCCGGGCTGGGGACGGATGGGCTTGGGCGGCTTGACTTGACGCCGCCCGTATTGGTCCCAACTTTACCGGCACCGCGCCGACGTCTGGGAAGTGAGAGCCAACGTTGCGGGCACTTGTCCCCATTGGCGCTCCGCCATAACCGTGCGAGGCTCGGCAAGCGCCGAGTAATCCACTCAATGGGGCAATTATGCGACTGAACACTGTAGTGAAAATCACCGGCTCGCCGCAGGAGCGTTGCTGGCCCTGACCGCCTGCAGCGCAACGACGGCGAGCTCGACGGCGGTGGTTCTGAACTGTCGTCGTCTCCGTCCGGCTCAGCAGGGACGGTTAAAAGAAGCCTGGGCTCCGCGGCCGGCCCGGGCAAACTGCGTTCAGGCATAAAAATGGTGCCGAACCGGATACGCCTCTCGGCGGTAGGCCGCTCGAAGCGGCTGTAAGTTGAAGCCCGGGGGTTTCGCGGTTCGACACCAGTTTTAGTTTTCACCGTCAGGCGGGCTAAGTCAACATTGACAGTCCGGACCTGACGTGGGTACGTTTTGCCCCTTTATTGCCTAGTCCAGCTCTCCGAGGCGCCATGCATTGGCTGCGTGCTCGAGGTCTTCGGCCGTCTTCACCAGCTGGTGGGAATTGCGCGTGAGCTTGCTGGCGTGGCCCTCATTGCTGTGCTCCGCACCGTCGGCGAGGGTCGCCTGGCCGAGCGCCACTACGCGGCAGAACGCAGCGGAACGTTCCAGCGCGACGTCGAACTCGCCGTCGAAAGCGCCCGACAAAATAGCGTCAGCCATGGTCTTCATTTCGTCCGCTCCGGGCGGCTCCGCAGCGCCGGCCACCACGTTCGAGACCTGTGCGGTGTCGCGTCCGGCCCTGAAGTAGACCGAGATCTTCTCAGGGTTCTGGATGGTAGCGGCGCGGAGCGCGTAGAGCCGCCAAAGTGCGCCCGGAAGGCTTCGCGCGGGGCTCTCGGCCCACATCTCGGCGATGGCTTCGAGGCCCTGCTCGTCAGCCAGTTTCACCAGGCGGTGGGTGACCTTGGGGTCATCGCTGTCCCGGCCGCGTCTCACCAGCGCCTGGGCGGCGAGGTGGGCTGCCTCCGACACCCGGGCGGGATCTGCCCCACCGGCGAACGGTTCAAAATCGATGGGCGCGAAAGGCTTGGGTTTGTGGTGCCTGTTCGCTCCGCCGTACGCACGTGATCCTGGCTGTTCGCTCATGAGTTCACCGTACTCCTGTGCTCTGGTGGGGTCGAGTAACGGTTGCCGGGGCTGCCGTTCGTGCTGTCACCACCTACTTTGCCGCCGCCCCGGGCCCGACACGCCGCTGCCGCCGCGCGCCGCCGTCGAACTGTCTCCCAAAGCAGGTGACGACGGCACAGGGCGGCTTGAGGTCCGCAAGGGCCTTGACATTGGGGTACAGTATTCATGGCTGTTTCTACAGCTGGAGGGGCCTTTAGCTCAGTTGGTAGAGCATCGGACTTTTAATCCGTGGGTCGTGGGTTCGATCCCCACAGGGCCCACCCTCCAAGGCAGGCCGGAGACCTTGAGTCTCCGGCCTGTTTTTACGTTCGAGCCCGGATTCGTGCTATTGCTGACTGAGAACGCCGCTGATGCGACTTGGCTTGAGCAGATCGCCGCGGCATTCGAAACAGCCGGCAGCGGCTCCATGGCTGACACCACACTCAACAGCGCCCTCATACAGTACGCACCACCGGGCCAAATCGGTTTGAACGACATCGGGGCCTTAAACGCCGATCAACTGAAAGCCTGGCTCGCCGCACCTGCTAACAAAGACCGACTTCAGGGGCTGCTCGAACAACCAGGGCTGGATCCTGCAGTGATAGCTACCTGGTGGGCCGGTCTCGGCCACACCGTCGCTGACCGGGCAATTGAACCCGGCGAGGCTCAGTTGCTCCTGATCGACGCCCTCCCCGGAGTCATCGGGAACCTGAACGGAATCACCGCGACCGCCCGGAACCTCGCCAACCGCAAACGCCTCATCACCGAGCAGGACCGCATCAACGCCGAACTCGCCAAAACGCCTCAACTCCTGCCCGCCAGCCAAGGCATGTCCATTACCAACCCGGCTTGGACACTGCTGCAAACCCAGCAGCAGGCTCTTAACGGCATCCGTGGGGCTCTTGTCAACGCCGGAGTGGCGGGCGATGCTGTCCTGCTCGGATTCGACCTCACCCACGGCTCACCGAAGGCGCAGGTCTCTGCGGGTAACCCCGACACAGCTGACAACGTTACCTACGCTGTGTCCGGCATGAACATTACGCCTCAAAGCGGATTCAATGACTGGGCAACAAACGCCAACAACCTGAAGCGGCAACAACAGCGGCTTTTCCCTGGTGAGTCCTTTGCGGTGGTGGCGTGGATCAACTACGAACCGCCCACTGTTCCGACCGTAAACAGCGGCGACGCCGCCCGTGCCGGTGCCACCCGCTTCGTCACGGACCTTCAGGGGTTCAACGCCGTCAGAGAGGGTTTGGGTAACAGGACCCCCGAGACCCTAAACGTACTGGCCCATTCATACGGCACCACCGTGACGTCCAACGCCCTTGCCGCCGCGAAATTGAACGTCGCTTCCTTCACGATGCTCGGCTCCGCCGGAATAGAAAAAGAGATCCGAAACACCGGAGAACTTCACGTGCCCGCCGGGCAGGTCTACACCACCGAAGCCATCGGTGACGGCCTGGCCCAAATGGGCCGCTTCCAACGCCAGGATCCGCGCCTGGAATCCTTCGGCGCGAAGTGTTCTCTTCAGAAGAGGTCACGATCGACGGGACCCGTTATGAAGGCACGACCGAACACAACACACTGGTAAACGAAAAGGGCGGTGGCGGTTACGGGTACCTGGATAAGGGAACCACGGCTCTGTACGAGGCGGCCCTGACAACAACCGGCAACGGAGACCGTATCCTGCCAGGCGCACGACCCGTATCGCCACCGGCTGGATTTGCGGGCCGTTGAACAACTCAGGAAGAGTGAACTGCATGCCCCGTGAACCCAAGGCCCGGCTCAAGGCCCGCCGCATACTCGCCGGATTGTTCTGCGCGACTCTTGCACTGAGCGCCTGCACGCCCACCACCACGGAGAACCCCATGACCGGCTCAAGCAATCCCAGCGACCCCGCAACCGTCAAAGCCCAGGTCGAAGAACTCAAACAGGCCCTCGCGGACCTCCACGCCTTCAAAACGGAAACCCAAAAAGTCATCGGAACCCAGAAATGGGCGGATACAGACAACCCTGTCAACAGCGCCTGCAGCACATGCGACCGGGAAGACGGCGTGAACTACAGTATCCTGAGTCAAACTTCCGACCCCGTCGATCTGGAAGCGTCAGTAAACGTCGTCAGAACGTTCTGGGAATCCAAGGGCTTCACCACCCGGACCGAAACCAACCCCCGGGACCCAGGTCTCATCCGCCTCTACGCTGACGAGAACGGAGGACACCTTCTGTCCTACTACGCAAACATCAAAGGCTCCAGCCTGGAGATGGACACCGTCTGCGTCGCTGGAGACCAAACCGCAATCTACAAGGAGCTGTATCCCGAGATTTACGGGGTCCCTTCCAGCTCCAGTCCCTCACCTTCTGCGAAGTAAGCAGTCTGGTGCGCCTAAGGAACTGCCTGTGTTGCCTCGTGATGGAGTTCAGGCCATTAGGTCGCCTAAAAAGAGTGAACCACATGCCCCATTAACCCAAGGCCCGGCTGAAGGGCCGACGCGTACTCGCCGGATTGTTTGGCGCGACCATTGCACTGAGCGCCTGCACGCCCACGACCACGGAGAACCCCATGGCCGGCCCAAGCAATCCCAGCGACCCCGCAACCGTCAAAGCCCAGGTAGAAGAACTAAAACAAGCCCTCAAGGATCTCCGCGCCTTCAAAACCGAAACCCAAAACGCCGTCGGGCCCCAGAAATGGGCGGATAAAAGCCTCCGAAACATGGACTGCAGCACCCCTAAGGGAGAAGAGGGCGTGAACTACAGCGTCATGAGTCAGACCCTTGAAACCCTCGACATGGAATCGTCGGTCAACGTTGTCAAGACGTTTTGGGAATCCAAAGGCTTCACCACCCGCGTCGAATCAAGCCCAAGGGACCCAGGAAACATCCGTCTCTATGCCAATGAGAACGGCGGACATCTCGTATCCTTCACCGCTACCACTAAAGGCTTCAGCCTCGAGATGAACAGCGCCTGCGTCGCTGGGAACCAGCACGAAATCTACAAGGAGCTGGACAGGCAGGAGGCGAGCGCGAGTCCCTCGCCGAGTACCAAGTAGAGCTGTCGCGGAGTGATGGCTTCTGGGGGTGGCCCGTCCTGCCTCAAGCTCACGCGTGAGCTCTGGAGCGATTTCAGGAAAAGTGAACTGCATGTCCTATGAATCCAAGGCCCGGATAAAAGCCAGCCGCATTCTCGCCGGACTGGTCTTCGCGGCCATGGCGATGAGCGCCTGCACGCCCGCTGCCACGGAGAACCCCATGACCGGCTCAAGTAGTTCCAGCGATCCCGCAACCGTCAAAGCCCAGGTTGAAGAACTCAAGCAAGCCCTCGCGGACCTCCATGCCTTCAAAGTCGAAACCCAACAAGCCATTGGACCCCAGAAATGGGCGGACAAGAACCTCCGAAACATGGGCTGCAGGACACCCGACGGGCAAGACGGCGTGAACTACAGCGTCATGAGCCAGACCATGGAAACCCTAGACCTGGAGGCATCAGTCAATGTCGTCGGAACGTTCTGGGAATCGAACGCGACCGGGAGTGAGCAGCCGTTGCGCGACGATGGCCGCATGGGGACGGACTCCAGGGTCGACGCGGGAGTGCGTGCCAACCACTGTGAAACCGGCATCCTGCAACCGCGCTGACATTTCCTCAACAGGCCAGAAGAAGGCGGGAGTCACTGCATGCGGGAACGGCTCGACGGTCTGGCCTTCGAAGAAACCTAGCAGGAGGCCGCCGCCCTGCCTGAGGCACCGGGCAAACTCATCCAGAACCCTGCTGATGTCTTCAGGCTGGGTGTGAATCACCGAGTACCAGGCGAGGATCCCCGCCAGTGAATGGTCCGGCGTCGGCAACCGTTCAATGGGCCCGACAGAGAACTGAGCCTCAGGCCAGTGTTGCTTGGCGGTCTCAATAAACTCCGGCACCAAGTCCACGCCTTGGACGTCCACCCCGGCGGAGTGCAGGAAGGCTGTCCATTGCCCAGGCCCACAGCCGGCATCGATGACTTTCCCGGACAATCCCTGAGCCCATGACAACACAAGCTCCCGATCGGCCGGATGGGTACTGTTGATGGATCCGAACAACGAGGTGTACTCGGCTTCACGGGCTGAATAGGCGGCTCTTACAACTCCGGAAGACATGGGTCTCAGCCTAGGACCAGGTGCCCACAACAAGAAATCTCTTGACTCCCACACCGAAGCCGCGTCAGCATGGTTTCTATAACGTTGTAAATTGGCAAGCAGGGCAAGCAGCGCAAGCAGCAACCCAGCAGACAAGGACCCACCCTTTGGGAAACCACACCAACCCCACGGCCAAAATCACCATCGACCCCGCGTTCGTCGTCGGCCCGGTCAGGAGGAAGACGTTCGGCGCCTTCGTCGAACACCTGGGCAGGTGTGTGTACACGGGCGTCTTCGAGCCCGAGCACCCGAAAGCCGATGAGGACGGGTTCCGCACGGACGTCCTTGAGCTCACCAAGGAGCTTGGCGTCTCCACAGTCCGCTATCCGGGAGGCAGCTTCGTTTCGGGCTACCGCTGGGAAGACGGCGGTGGACCCAAGGAAGATCGGCCCACCCGCCTCGACCTCGCCTGGCATTCCAGCGACCCCAACCTGGTGGGTGCGGACGAGTTCGCCAAGTGGTCGGAGAAGGCTGGCGTCGAGCCCATGATGGCCGTCAACCTGGGCACACGAGGAACCCAGGAAGCCTTGGATCTGCTGGAGTACTCAAACATCAAGGGCGGAACGGCCCTGTCCGAACAGCGCAAGGCGAATGGCGCCGTCAAGCCCCACAACATCAAGATGTGGTGCCTCGGAAACGAGATGGACGGCTTCTGGCAGATCGGCCATAAGAAGGCGGGCGAGTACGCGCGGGTCGCTGCCGAAACGGCAAGGGCCATGCGCATGGTCAACCCGGATCTTGAACTCGTTGTTTGCGGAAGCTCGGCGCCCGGCATGCCCACATTCGGTGAATGGGAGCGCGTGGTCCTCAATGAGACGTATGAACTGGTTGACCTGATTTCGGCGCACCAGTACTTCGAGGATTTCGGGGACCTGCAGGAGCACCTTTCCGCCGGGCACCGGATGGAGGCCTTCATCAAGGACCTGGTGTCCCACATCGACCACGTGAGGTCGGCCACCAAGTCGACAAAACAGGTGAACATTTCCTTCGATGAATGGAATGTCTGGCACATGTCCCGCGACGAGTCCAAGGCGCCCACGGGGGAGGACTGGCCGGTGGCTCCTGTGCTGCTGGAGGACCGCTACACGGTGGCTGACGCAGTGGTGGTCGGCGATCTCCTCATCACGCTGCTGCGCAACACGGACCGTGTCCACTCAGCGAGCCTCGCGCAGTTGGTCAACGTAATCGCACCGATCATGACCGAGCCGGGCGGCCGTGCCTGGAAGCAGACCACGTTCCACCCGTTCGCGCTCACTTCGCAGCACGCCTCAGGCACGGTGCTGAACCTCGCCGTCGAATCACCGCAGCTGGCCAGTGAGAAAACGAGCGGCTTCACGTCGCTGTCTGACGTGGCAACGTACGACGCCGAAGCCAACCAGGCCGTGGTCTTCGCCGTGAACCGCTCGGCGGCCGCCTCGCCGCTGGGCTTCCGGCCGTGAGCTGGAGCATGATCCGCCTGGCGCTCAACTCCTAGGCAATAGCCTGCGACCCGTCGTGGAACATGGGATACGCCGAAATTGGTGTGACGGTGGCTGTTGGCGTTGGCTCCGGTGCCTGCGGTGCAGGTGCCGGAGCAGGCTCGTCGACGGTCAGGATTTCCATTGACTCCATGTCCAGCAGCCGGCGGCTCCCGGTGTCGTCCTGGAGCCAAAAAAGGTCGGTGCCGGCGACTGTTTTCACTACGGTGCCCCGATGATAAAGGCGGCCGTTGTGCCACGCCTCGATGAACTCGCCCGGCTTCAGCGCGTGTGGTTCATCCTGGCTTCCGGGCAAAGTGCCGAACGCCTGCGCCAGGCTTGCCTGTGTCTTCAGTGCCTGGAAAAGATCCCTGTTCACAATGCTCATGTCTGCACCCCTCAGCTGGCTGCGTCGTCTATGGGACCCAGCTTTCCGCATGTATGTTGCGGGCGCGTTGCAAGGGGATGAGCGATGTGTGACGGCTGGGAAGGAGCCGAAAAATCATTCCTCGAAGTTCGCTGAGATCCTTTGGTCCCCGGCCACTTTCGCGATGATGCCGGCCGCCACGGTCCTGAGCTTGATGTTCTGATGGCTCGAGGCCTGGGCGAGGATTTGGAAGGCTGCGTCACGGCCGCACCTGTTCTGAGCCATGATGATGCCGACGGCGGTGTCAATCGTCGCGCGGGACTCCAACGCGGCCGTGAGGTTATCGCGGGCATCCCGCAATTGCGCCATTTTCACGGCGAGGTGAAGCGCCTTGGCTCCGGTGGCCGTGACCCGCTCCGCGGCCATGACGTCTTCATGCGAGAAGCCGTGCGGGAGTGTGGAGTAGAGGTTCACCACAGCCGCCGCGGTGCTGTTCAGTTCCATGGGCACGGCCAAAATGGAGCCGACATCGGTTGCTGCGGCGGCTTTCATGTAATCCGGCCAGCGTTGTTCGGCATGAACGTCAGGGACGTGGGAGATGGTCCGGGTCCGTAGGGCGGTGAGGCACGGTCCATCGCGGAAACTACTCTGTATTTCATCAAGTCTCCGGGCGAGGGTATCGCTTTCCGCCACGGCCACCGATTTCTTCTGCCGGATGACCGTCACGCCGCAAGCGATGGTATTTCCAGTCTTTGTCAGCTTGCTCGCGATCATGCACGCGAAGTCTTCAAGAAACTCGCGAATATCCGCGTTCTCTACTAATAGATCCTGTAGTCGCACCAGGAAATCCGTCAGGTCCACTCCGGCTTGATTTTGAGCTGTTAGGGCTGTGTTGTTCTGGGCCATGAGGCCTCAATTCCAGCAACGCCGGAATACATGCATCCCGGCTGGGTGGCAGTGCGCTCGTATTCGCGCAAAGCCCGAATATCAACCCCGGTCCCAAGCCCCCGAAATCTCTTACGTCCGACAGTACGCCGATGCCAATCAACATGACAGGTGGCGGCCCATGATGGGATGTACTCAACCCGACAAACGAAGGATGCCCATGCCGAGTGCAGTCACCCTCATTCGCTCCAGCCAGCTCAGTTCCGTCGCTCAATACGCCTACGCGGCGACCGTGCCTGCAGATGCCCGGCTGATCTTCCTGGCGGGATCCTGCCCTTTGAACGAGGATGGCTCCACGGCGGGAATCGGGGATTACAAGGCCCAGACAGAGAAGGCAATCGACAACATGCGCCTCGCCTTGGAAGCTGCCGGAGCGGGAATCCAGGACGTCGTTTCCACCCGCGTCCTGGTCGCCTCAACGCAGCAGGCAGACCTGGTAAAGGCATGGGAGGTAGTGCGTGCTGCATTCGGCGATCACGATGTCCCCAGCACCCTGATGGGCGTCACCGTCCTCGGCTATGACCACCAGTTGGTAGAGATAGAAGCCGTCGCCGCCGTGATGGGCGCCGTATAAACGGCCGAATCTGCAACGATGTATATCAACCTAGAGAGGGAGCACCGGCATGGCCGTTACCATGAACGACGTCGCACGCACGGCGGGAGTGTCGTTGAAGACAGTCTCCAACGTCATCAACAACTATGAGTTCATCCGGCCAGCCACCAAGCAACGCGTCCTTGATGCCATTGAGGAGCTGGAGTACGAAACCAACCTCACGGCCCGCAGCCTCCGATCCGGTAAGACCAACATGCTCGGCCTGGTTCTGGCCGACCTCTCCATCCCGTACTACGCCGAGCTCGCCTCGGACATCATGAAGGCGGCGTGGGTCCGCGGCTACCGTGTTTTAGTGGAGCAGTCCGGCAACGAGGCAGAGCACGAGAAAGCGGCACTCCAAGGCCAATTCCGCAGCCTCACCGACGGTCTCTTATTCATTCCCCTCGCGCTTGACGCCGAGCAGATCCTCGCCGCTGCCGGCAAGAAGCCCCTGGTCCTCCTGGGCGAATTCGTGCAGGACACGAGGCTCGACATGGTCCTCATCCAAAATCAGGAGGCTGCCGTCGCCGTCACCACGCACCTGCTGGCGGGCGGCCGCCGTCGTATAGCCGTCCTGGGCGCGCACGACGGCGACACAACGGGCAGCAACGGCCTGCGCCTTGAGGGGTACAAGGCTGCGCTCGCTTATGCCGACGTGGAGTATGACCCGGCCTTGGTGGTTGCGTGCGATTGGCGCCGCGACGGGGGTGCTGGTGCCATAGCGAGGTTGCTGGACAGCGGCGTGAAGTTCGACGCCGTCTTCGGACTCAACGATGCCCTCGCGTTGGGGGCGCTGCACGAACTGCTGATCCGCGGAAGGAGGGTCCCGGAGGAGATCGCCGTGGCCGGTTTCGATGACATTGATGAGGCGCGGTTCGCTTCGCCGTCGCTGACCACCGTGGCGCCGGGGCGGGCGGAAATTGCGGAGCGCGCCGTCGAACTTCTCATCCAGCGGATTGAAAGCAAAGACGCCGCGCCCACTGCCCAGCAGCCGGAAGCGGCGTTCGAACTGCGAGTCAGGCAGTCCGCGCCGTAGGGGCTTGGCTTCGGGGGCCAGTGTCCCGGCCGTTAGTGTTTGAGGAATGAACGTGATCCCAGCTGCTGTCATCACCCCTGCCATCGTGATCGACGTCGATGTCCTTGACCGGAACATCGAACGGATGGCGTCGAGCATGCGCGGGCGTGGGCTCGGGCTCCGTCCACACGTGAAGACGCACAAGACGCTGGAGATCGCGCGCAAGCAGCTCGCGGCGGGGGCGGTTGGCATTACGGTGGCCACGATTGGGGAAGCCGAGGTCTTCGCGGCAGATGGAGTGAAGGACATCTTCATCGCCTATCCGCTCTGGGTTGAAGCCCCTCACGCGGAACGCCTTCGCGCCTTGGTGGCATCCTGCGGTCTTGCGGTCGGCGTCGATTCGGCTGAAAGCGCGACGGCGATGGGTTGCCAACTCGGGCCGGATGCGGGACGCGTTGAGGTGCTGATCGAAGTGGACAGCGGACACCACCGTAGCGGCGTACTGCCGGAAGAGGTGGTGGATGTTGCCCGCGCTGCCGCCTCTGCTGGCTTGAACGTGGCAGGGGTCTTCACGTTCCCCGGGCACAGCTACAAGCCCGGCATGCCCACCGGCGCGGCCAGCAACGAGAATGAGGCACTTGGCCTGGCCGCTGAGGGTTTGAGCCAGGCCGGCTTTGACGTGAAGATCATCAGCGGCGGATCCACGCCTACTGCCCTGATCTCCGGGGATTCCGCAGCAACTGAATTGCGGCCGGGTGTCTACGTGTTCGGTGACGCCCAGCAACTGGAACTGGAACGCTGCAGTTGGGACGACATCGCACTGACCGTCGCCGCCACCGTGGTCAGCCGCCACGAGGCAGCAGGAAGGAACGTGCGCCGCGTTGTGGTGGACGCTGGCAGCAAGATCCTGGGCAGTGACCGCCCTGACTGGGCCACCGGATACGGGCGGCTTCCTGAGTTCCCAGAGGCCCGCGTCACGGCGTTGTCCGAACACCACGCAACCGTTGTCTGGCCGGATTCTTCGGAATTGCCGCCCTTGGGTACACGGCTCCGGGTCATCCCCAACCACGTCTGCCTTGCCATGAACCTCGTGGACGAGGTCACCGTAGTGCGGGATGGATCCGTAGTGGAGCAGTGGAACGTGGCGGCCCGCGGACGCAACAACTAGGTACCGTTTTGGTACCATTGATTCATGGCTATGAATTTGCGTGTCCCGGAAGACCTTGATCGACGGCTGGAGAAGTTGGCGGCAGAGGAACACACATCCAAGTCCGCGCTCCTGTTGCAGGGGGCGGAGTTGGTTCTACAGCGCCATGCTCGAAGACGTGAAATCAGTGAAGGCCTTGACTTCGTCATGAGTCATGATGCTGAGCTGCTGACGCGCCTTGAGGACGCGTGACAGCGTTCCTGGACATTGAGGACGCCCTTCAAGTCGTCGATCGGTACGGCTTCCATATCCGCGATGTTGGCTTGCTGGCCTCGGCGTTGGCCAGGCCGTCTGCAACTGTCATGGGTGCGGAGGCTTATCCTGATCTTGCTATGAAGGCGGCCGCTTTACTCGAATCCGTCGCGCGGTTCCATGCACTTATTGATGGGAACAAGCGGACTGCGTGGACGCTCATGGCGCTGTTGCTTTGGGTCAACGGATATAGGCATGACTTCACCACCGATAAGGGCTTCGAGCTTGTCGTTGGAGTCGCCGCCGGCATCATCGAACTGCGGGAATCTGCCGCCGAGATTTCTCAGCACTTGGTGGCCCGCTAGTGTCTTGCCGGATCAATCATGCGTTCGCCGGAACGCTTTCGAACACCGTGTGGAACTCCCTGTTGTGGTAGACCAGCGGTCCTGAGCTGGACGGATTGGACCGGATCTCCAAAACCCTCGCCGCCAGTAGCACCGAACCGCCCAGCGGCGCCCGGTGGATGATTTCACAGCGCAGCGCCCACTGGGCCTCCCGTAATAGAGGCTCTCCTGTGGGCAGCACCTCCCAGTCCATGCCGTCCGTGAAGCGCGGGGCTGCGGGGTCTGCGAAGGTGCGAACCAATTCCAACTGGTCAGCGCCTACAAGGTGGACCACGATTGTCTGCGCGGAAGCGATGATGGAAGCTGAGCGGCCGCTGGTCACAGAGAACGCCAGCGTCGCTGGATCCACCGCCACTGATGCCACTGAGGATGCCGTCAGCCCTACTGCTCCTTCTTGCCCGGACGCAGTGACAATGGCGACTCCTGCCGGATGAGAGCGAAAAGCGGCCCTGAAAAGCTCGCCGATTGGCTCCGAGGGCAGGGGTTTGTGGTGGGTCATTCATGCACCTTCGTGGGACTAGTCGGGATGGTGCCCCTTTGGGAGCGCACACCTGTCTGATGCTATGACCTCAACTTAAGTTGAGGTCAATTCCTGAGAATCCGACCCCGGACCGAGACGGTTTGGAAACGTAGTCGAAACTTCTGCTCCCTACGCTGGTCACATTCTGTCCAGATGCCCGGCGTCCAAGGAGTAACCATGCATCTTTTGCCCCGTGAGCAGGAGAAACTCATGATCGTGGTGGCCGCTGACCTCGCCCGCCGCCGCCAAGGGCGTGGGCTGAGGCTGAACTACCCCGAGGCCGTGGCGGTCATCAGTTACGAGCTCATCGAAGGCGCCCGGGATGGCCGAACAGTGGCCGAACTCATGAGCTACGGAACCACCCTCCTCCGCCGCGAAGACGTGATGGAAGGCGTGCCGGAGATGATCCGCGACGTCCAGATCGAAGCCACCTTCCCTGACGGCACCAAGCTCGTCACCGTTCACAACCCCATCCGATAGGAGCCCCATGATCCCCGGTGAATACAGGCTCCAGCCCGGTTCCATCGCATGCAACACAGGACGTGAGGCGATCGCCGTCGAGGTTGTGAACCGCGGCGACAGGCCCGTCCAAATTGGCTCGCACTATCATTTTGCCGAAGCGAACAGCGCCTTGGAATTCGACCGCGAAGCCGCCTTTGGCCGCCGACTGGACATCCCTGCGGGCACCGCTGCGCGCTTCGAACCTGGTGACAGGAAGACGGTTGGGTTGATCAAGCTCGCGGGGTCCCGTGAGGTTTTCGGCCTCAGCAACGCAGTTAACGGAAAGCTCGACGGCGGCGCTCGCCTGAATGGGTCTGCTTCGGAAGGAGGCATCAAGTGAGCTTCGAGATTCCCCGCCGACAGTACGCCGAACTGTACGGTCCGACGACGGGCGACGCCATCCGCTTGGCCGACACCGAGCTGTTCCTTGAGATTGAGAACGACTACACGGTCTACGGCGAAGAAGTGGTGTTCGGCGGCGGCAAGGTCATCCGCGACGGCATGGGTCAGAACGGCCAGCTCATCCGCGCAGAGGACATCCCGGACACCGTGATCACCAACGTGATCGTCCTCGACTACACCGGCATCTACAAAGCCGACATTGCCCTGAAAGACGGGCACATCTTCAAAATCGGCAAGGCCGGCAACCCGCAGATCACCGACGGCGTGGACATCGTGATCGGCGCCAGCACGGAAATCATAGCCGGTGAGGGGAAGATCCTCACCGCGGGCGGGATCGACACTCACATCCACTTCATCTCTCCTGAGCAGGTCCCGGCAGCACTGTGTAACGGCATCACCACGATGGTGGGCGGCGGCACCGGCCCGGCAGAAGGAACCAAGGCCACCACCATCACGCCCGGCGCCTGGCACATCTCGCGGATGCTGCAGGCCGCTGAGGGGCTCCCGGTCAACATCGGCCTGTTCGGCAAGGGCCACGCGTCCGCCGTCGAGCCCCTCGCGGAGCAGATCCGCGCTGGTGCCGTCGGGCTGAAAGTCCATGAGGACTGGGGTTCCACCACGTCCTCCATCGACATGTCCCTGCGCGTCGCCGACGAATTCGACGTCCAGGTGGCCATCCACACCGACACCCTCAACGAGTGTGGGTTCGTGGAAGACACCATCCGGGCCATCGACGGCCGAGTCATCCACACCTTCCACACCGAAGGCGCAGGTGGCGGGCATGCTCCGGACATCATCAAGATCGCCGGCCTGCCCAACGTGCTCCCGGCCTCCACCAACCCCACGCTGCCGTACACGCGCAACACCATTGAAGAGCACCTGGACATGCTCATGGTCTGCCACCACCTCAATCCGGACATTCCGGAAGACGTGGCCTTCGCGGACTCCCGCATCCGGGCCGAAACCATTGCTGCGGAGGACGTGCTTCACGACCTCGGCATCTTCGCGATCACGTCCTCCGACTCGCAAGCCATGGGCCGCGTGGGGGAAGTAGTGACGCGGACCTGGCAGGTGGCGGACGCCATGAAGCGACAGCGCGGGGTACTGAAGGATCCATCCGGAACGGCACACGGATCCGCCGAATCGGACAACTTCCGACTCAAGCGCTACGTGGCCAAATACACGATCAACGCGGCCATTGCCCAAGGCATGGCGGACGTGATCGGCTCCGTGGAGGCGGGTAAATTCGCAGACCTCGTCCTCTGGGATCCCGCGTTCTTCGGCGTGAAACCCGAACTCGTCATAAAAGGCGGACAAATCGCCTACGCACTCATGGGCGACGCCAACGCATCCATCCCCACACCGCAGCCACGCACCATGCGGCCCATGTTTGCTACGTACGGCAAAGCCCTCCAGCAAACATCCATCACGTTCCTGTCCAAGGCCGCCATCGACGCCGGAGTGCCAGCCGAACTGGGCCTCGAACGCATCATCAAACCCGTCTCCGGCATCCGCAACCTCACCAAAGCGGACCTGAAGTACAACGGCGAAACCCCGGACATCGCCGTCGACCCCGAAACCTACAAAGTGACGGTCGACGGCGTCGAAGTCACCTCCCAGCCGTCCGAGGTGCTGCCCATGGCGCAGCGCTACTTCCTCTTCTAGGAGCTTCCGTGATCATCGAAAAAATCCTGGGCAACCTGCACGAACTACCCGAGGACTACGCAGGTCACCACAAAGAAAAAGTGGTCCTCCCCAGCGCCCTGCTGGTCAAACGCATTCAACGCGTCACTACCGACCACGGCAAAGAACTCGGCATTCGCCTTCCGAGCGGAAGCGGCGACCTCCGCGACGGCGACATCCTCGCCATCGACGACAACAACCTGATCGTTGTGTCCGTGCTGCCCACCGACGTCCTGGTAATAGGGCCGCGGACGATCCACGAAATGGGGGTTGTGGCCCATTCGCTCGGCAACCGGCATTTGCAGGCACAGTTCTTCGACGGTTCGTCCGAGTATGGGGCCGAGGTCACGGTGTGCCAGTACGACCACACGGTCGAAGATTATCTGAAGAGCGTCGGCGTCCCCTACGACAGGCAGGAACGGGTCATGCCGGTTGCCTTCCGCCATGCAGAGCATTCGCACTAAAGCTAAGCAGCCGGTCAGCTTGGGTGCGCGCGCTTGCGCTTCGCTGGGAAGGGGGCCGTGCCCGCTCCGCGATGCCCGCCACGCCGCGGCCCCCTTCCCAGCTCCGCTCCAGCGCACGGGCCGCACCTCCGGCGGTGAGCTTTGAGCGCGACATTTCAGCTTGCTCTTCAACAGTTGACCGACTCTGCGTTGCCTACGGGGGCGTTTGCTCATTCTTTGGGGTTTGAGAGCTACATCGAGCGTGGGCTTGTTGGGGATGAGGGGTCGTTTGGGGTTTGGCTTGCCACTTTTGTGGGGCAGCAGCTGACTTATTCCGATGGGTTGGCTTTGCGGTTCTTGTTTGAGGGGGTGGATGTGGGCTTGCTCGATGGGGTGTTGTCGGGGCAGTTGTTGGCTCGGGAGGTTCGGGAGGCTTCCTTGAAAATGGGTGGGCGGCTGCTTGAGATCGGCGGGGAGGTGTTCCCCTCAGCGGAGCTCGATGCCTATCGGGGGCTCGTTCGTGAGGGTGGTGCCGTAGGGCATCAACCCTTGGCTTTTGGGGTGATTGCCCGGTCGCTGAAGGTTCCCTTTGAGGAGGCGCTCTCCGCCTATTTGTTTGCCACGGTGACTTCACTGACGCAGAACGCCGTGCGGGCCATACCGCTGGGGCAGAACGCCGGGCAGCGGGTACTTCGGCAAGCGAACGACGCCGTTGCTGCCGCCGTCCGCGATGTAGCACAGCTGTGCTGGGACGACTTTGGGGCCGTCAGCCCCGGCCTCGAAATTTCACAAATGCGGCACGAACGGCAGCGCGCCCGCATGTTCATGAGCTAGCAAGTGTAAAGGACAGAAAACATGACAGAACCCATCAAGATCGGCGTCGGCGGACCCGTCGGAGCAGGCAAGACGCAACTCGTGGAACGCATCACCCGCCACATGAGCCGCGACATCTCCATGGCCGCCATCACCAATGACATCTACACCATCGAAGACGCCAAAATCCTCGCCGCCAACGGCATCCTGCCCGAGGACCGCATCATCGGCGTCGAAACCGGCGGCTGCCCGCACACAGCCATCCGCGAAGATACCTCCATGAACACCGCGGCCATCGAAGAACTCAAGACACGGCACCCCGACCTCCAAGTCATCTTCGTCGAATCCGGAGGCGACAACCTCTCCGCCACTTTCAGCCCCGAACTCGTCGACTTCTCCATTTACATCATCGACGTTGCCCAAGGCGAAAAGATCCCCCGCAAAGCCGGCCAAGGCATGATCAAATCCGACCTGTTCGTCATCAATAAAACGGACCTCGCACCATTCGTGGGCGCAGATCTGTCGATCATGGAACGCGACTCCAAGGAATTCCGCGGGAACAAACCGTTCTGCTTTACGAACCTAAAGACGGACGAAGGGTTGGACGCCGTCCTCAACTGGATCCGGCGCGACGTCCTAATGCTCGACCTGGCGCAGTGACCACGCTTGGGGCGCCGGCTGCGCCGGATTTTGGGCCGTGCCCGCTTCGCGATGCCCGCCACGCCGCGGCCCAAAAATCCGGCTACGCCGCCTCCGCTGTTGGGTCACCTCGGGGCAGTGGGCACCCCACGATGGCGGACGATATGGGGAACGCCTTGGGGAACATTGTACCCGGCGCCGGGTTGGCTCCCATAGAGCGGGGGGTGCGGGGGCGGTTGTCGCTTGGGGTTAGTGTGCGGGGCGGTCGGTCCGTTGCTTCGCGGCAGTTTCATGAGGGCGCCTTGCGGGTGTTGCGGCCGCATTACTTGGATCAGAGTGGGCAGGTTTGCTACGTCATGGTCAATCCGGGCGGGGCATATCTTGGGGCGGATTTGTTCCTTATTGAGGTGGAGGTTCAGGCGGGGGCGGAGCTGTTGTTGACTACGCAGTCGGCAACCAAGGTTTATCGGACTCCCGGGTCGTTTGCTGAGCAGCGGATGAACATCAAGCTGGGGGAGGGGTCGCGGTTGGAGTTGGTGCCGGACCCGTTGATTGCTTACCGGGAGGCGAGCTATCGGCAGAATTCGCGCATTAGTCTCCGCCCGACGTCGAGCCTTGTCATGGCCGAGGTCATCACGCCGGGGTGGTCCCCGGACGGCGGGGTATTCAAGTACCAAGAGGTGCGGCTGCGCAATGAGATTCACGTGGAGACCAATAACGGGGCGAAGTTGTTGGCACTCGACAACCTGCTCATTCTCCCACCCGTCAACGATGTGAACGGTATGGGGTTCATGGAAGGCTTCAGCCATTTGGGGTCGTTGGCGGTGGTGGACTCAAGGGTGGACCAGGGGCTTGCTGATGAGCTCCATGAATTGACCCGGGATTTTGATGCGTACACGGGAGTTTCTTTGACGGCGACTATTGCCGGGACTACCGGGCTTGTGCTGCGATCGTTGTCGAACAGCACGGAGGAACTTAACACATTGCTGGGTGCCTGCACCAGCGTCCTCAGGGAACGTTGGTACGGGCAGGCGCCCTTGAACCTGAGGAAGTATTAATGACTGCGCTGACCGAGTTCGCCACCATGTACCGGGAGAGGGAGACGTTGTCCTTGCGGACCCGGCTGCTGTTCACGTTTGGTGCCGTCGCCGCTTTGCACCTTGCCGCCGTCGTGCTTTTGCTTGCTGGCTCGGCAGACGCCGCGCAGCCGCTTGCACTTGGGCTGGTAGTCACTGCGTACGTGGCCGGTATCAAGCATAGCTATGACTGGGACCACATCGCCGCGATCGACAATTCCACTCGCAAGTTCGTGGCCCAGCACAAGGATCCCGTGAGCGTGGGCTTTGCGTTCAGCCTGGGCCACAGCTCCGTGGTGATCCTGGCCGGGCTGCTGGTGGTGGCGGGCGCCACGATGATCGGGCAGTTCATGGAGGACGGCACCACAGGAAACAAGGTGCTGGGCCTGATAGGCAGTGGTGTCTCGGGGTTGTTCTTGCTGGTGATGGGCTTGTTCAACGGTTCCGCGTTCGTTCGCGCCACGCAGGTGTACCGGAACGTGCAGGCCGGCGGTGAGGTGCGTCAGGAGGATCTGGAGGCAAAGGGGTTCGTCGCCCGGCTGCTCGCCAAACCGCTGTCCAAAGTGGAGCGGCCCCGGAACATTTACGTGATCGGCTTCCTGTTCGGCCTCGGGTTCGACACCGCCACCACCATCGGGCTGCTGGTCATCACCACGACGGCGTCACTCGCCGGTGTCTCGCCGCTCGCCTTGATGGCGCTCCCGCTCGCGTTCACCGCCGCCATGACCCTGTGTGATTCCGCCAATGGTGTGGCCATGATGAAGATGTACAAATCAGCGATTCACAACCCGCAGCGCAAGCTTGGTTTCAATGCCGTGATCACCGGCATTTCAGCCGTCTCGGCGCTATTCATCTCCGTAATCACTCTCGGTGGATTCGTGAATGCTGCGTTTGAGCTGGAGGACCCCCTGACCACGTGGCTCGGCGAAATCGACCTTGGTGACGCCGGACTGATCTTGGTGGGGCTGTTCGTGATCGTCTGGGCGGTATCCGCAGCGAGTGGGCGCGTAGCACGGCCAGCCACGCCCAACTGAGTCGCAGTACAGCGCGTTTAGAGCCCTCAAAACGCGCTGTACTGCTACCTACTTGGGTTAGGAAGCCGCCACAGCGTTGAAGAGCTCGTTGGTGTCCACGCCAAGGTCCGGGGTGTCCAGCACGTTCGTCAGGAACACGACGCAGCGGTCCTGCTCCGGGAACATCCACCACTCCGTTCCCGACCAGCCCGGGTGCCCAAAAATCCCCTGCGCGAAGAGCTCCGACTCGTTGGCGGGCATCTGGAAGCCGAGCCCGGTGTGTCGCAACGGTGTGGGCCTGGTGGTGATGTGGGAAGCCTTGGTAGTACGGGGGCGACGCATTGCCGCCAAGGTGGCGGGCCGGACAGCTTTCCCGGAATCCCGCAGGAGCTCGGAGCCCAGATTGAGCAGGTCTCCGGCCGTCCCGAACAGCCCGGCTCCGGGATGCCTGTTCTTGAACATGGCCTGGACATCAAGGCCAGCAGCATCGGCGCCGTGCACAGCGTGTGGATTGGACTCCACATCGAAGGTGAGTCCGTGCGCCCCTGTGTCCGCCGCCAAAGCCAGCAATTGCTCCTCGAACGGGCGTCCGTCGGCCCACTCGGCCATCGCCGCCGCACCTTCGAAAGCGATGTTGCAATACTGGACCAGGGATCCTGCGTAGTAGGCCTGCTCCGCGGAGGTGAGGGCTCCGCGGAGGGGAGTGCCGCCGTCGAGCGCTGGATCTGCAATACCGGAGCGGTGACTGAGCAGGTGCTCCAGTGACACGTTGTCCGTCCGGCTGGCGCCGAAGCCCGGCACCGCCGCAGTGAGCGGTGAAGCCAGCGAGAGTTTCCCCAGCTCAACCTGCCGCATGACCGTCAGGGCGCTGATCGGTTTGGTGACTGAGAACAGCGCAAAGTGGTCGTCGGCCGTGGCTTGCCTGGCGCCGTCGGTCCCAAAAGCCACAACCTCCTCGATGCCCTTGCTGGAAGCAACCCCCAGCACTGCGACGGGTACGCGCTTGAGGTCTACCTGCTTGCGGGCCCAGTCGGCAGCGGGTCCTGTTTCCACCATTGTTATGCCATGCTTTCGCTCGGGGTTTTGGTGACTTGAATCTATCCTGACGGCCCTGCGAAGAAACTGACCGCCGCGTGTAACCGTGGCCGCCCGGCCGGAAACTATACAAGTATCCTGCAGTTCAGGGCTCTATCTATCAGGGGGAACCATCGTGCTTTCAGAGCGCGAATTGGCGTTCATCGCCATTCACAAAGACAGCTACCCATCCGTTTTCAAGTTCGTCTGCCGACGTGTTGAATCGGCGGAAGTAGCTGAGGAGATCGCGGCCGACGTCTTCCGCGTCATCTGGCAAAAATGGACCGACGACTCACGCCCGGACCTTCCGTACCTCTTGACGGTTGCAAGGAACTTGGTGGGAAATGCCTACCGAAGCCGCGACAGGCGCCTGGCGCTGCAGGAAAAACTGCGGACGACGGCGGTCCAGCGGTTTGGTGACGGCTCCGAAAACGTTGCTGTCCAGGACGCAATGGAACGCCTGCGGGAGCAGGACCGCGACATTTTGCAGATGGCCTACTGGGACGGTTTGGGGACCGCCGACATCGCGAAGGTGCTGCAGTGCAGCGAATCTGCGGCCAAAGTCCGCCTTCACCGGGCCCGTACTGCCTTCAGGAAACATCTGCCTGCAGGGGCCGAATCGACTACACAAAAGATGGGGGTCTGAAGACAATGGATCCGATCAAGAACCAGATATCAGCGATTGACCCGCTCACTATCGATCCAGTGGCGGAACCCAACGGTGAAGAAGCGCTCCACAAAATCCTTTCCGGCACCACGGTGTTCAGCGACAGTCGCCAGATCGCGGCTGTGACCTCCCTGGAACAGCGCCGGCGCCGGAAAGCACAGATTGCCGGAGGACTGTTGCTCGGCGCTGCTGCCGTAACTGCGGGGGTGCTCGTAGCCGCAAACTTCGGTTCCGTGAACTCCGCTCCCGCGCCTGCCGTCACGGTTACGTCCACTGAAGCGACACCCACGCCCAGTGTTTCTGCCACCCCGACACCTACCCCAACACCCTCGGTTACCCCGTCGGCAACGCCCACAGTGGCCGCGCCGGTGACCACCCCGCCGGTGGCTCCCACTGTGCCGGCGGTGGCACCAACAACTCCTCCAACGCCGCCGGCACCCGCTGCCACGTCGCAGACGTTCACTTTCCCCGACGGACACATTTCCTTCACCTACCCCGTGGGCTGGACCGTCCGACCGGAGCAAGGTCCTTCCGACGGAGTGACTGTCTTGGACAGCACCGGCGCTGACGTCGCGTTTATGAGCAGCGGTTTCTACGGCGACGGGACCGGTGGCCCTGTGACCAGGACGGTGTATGACCGCGCAGTGGTCCCAGGTCTCACGGACACGTCCGGTAATCCCGTGGAGTTCGGCTTCGCGGCCAATCAGGCCAGGTATGTTCCTTACGGAGCACCCGCGGATAGTGCCCCGGTGCTGGATCCGCCGAGCTACTTCATGGACCTGCGGATTGCTTCCGAACTCCAGCCCGGTGAGACGGGGTCCGGATCCAACCAGATCTTGATGCCGAACGGGTACATGTCCGCACGAGTCATCTTCGACATCAACAAGCAGCCAGCCTTCGCAACGCCGGAAGCTGCCAGGGCCTGGATGGGTAGCACCCAGTATGGCCAGCTCAAGGCCATGCTCCTGAGCCTGAGTTACAAATAGCCCCATCTGAGTAGCAGTTGAGGCCGTTCTGACAGCTCAAAACGGCCTCAACTGCTACCTACTTGGGTTAGCGGACGGTGACCAGATGGCTGGCGGGGTCGTACCGGAAGGTGACCGGGCCGCCGTCGTGCTTCAACGCGATGTTGCTGCCGTTCGGGGCTCCGGCCAGGCCGTAGTTCTCAGCCCAGGAGCCGTTGATGGCGGCCTTGAACTCGTAGCTTCCTGCGGCCAGGTCAGGGACAGCAAGCTTCCAGATCCCGTCGGTCGCGTCCAACTGCAGCTGGGCCTGGGCGCAATCCGGCAACCAGTCTCCGGTGCAGCCAAGCTCGGAGTTCAGGCTGCCCGGCACTGAAACAGCGGCAGGCTGTGCGCCCGCGGTCATCGCGCTGATGACGTTGGTCGCGTGGTCATACAGGAACGTGACGGCGCCGCCAGAGTGCGTGAACACTACGTTTGGGCCATCCAACTCGCCACCCGCCCCGTAGTTTTCGTCCCAAGTTCCGTTGAGCGCAGCCTTGAACTCATAGCTGCCAGCCGGCAAGTTCGGGACGTTCAGCTGCCACAGCCGATGCGTCGGCTCGTAGCTCATCAGCGCCTGCTCGCAGGATGGCTGCCAGTCTTCGGTGCAACCCAGCTCGGTATTGAGGCTGCCGGCCACGGTGACGGTTTCAGGCTGTGTCGGCTCACCCACCACACCGCTGCGCGCCTCGCTGGCCGAGGTTTGCCCGCGGTTATCCAACACCACCGCGCGGTACTCCACTGCAGTCCCCGACTCCAGGGACGATACATCGTGGAACACCTGGTAGGGCGCGTTATCGTCGGTGCCAATCGGAGCCCACTCGCCACCCGCAGTACGCGCCTGGAAAGTGACTTCATAGAACGAGTTACCGTCGACGTCGGCCGTCACCTTCAGTCGGGTGGCGTCACCGGCCGCAGTGACCGGCTTCTTGAGCACGACGCCGGGTGCGGCCTTGGACTTGGCGAGCCGCCCCGCTGCTTCATAAACCACTGCCGAAAGCGGGGGGACGGTGACGGTCAGATTTGCCTGGGAGTCGGTTTTCGCCTCGGCCGCGGCGTCACCATAGACCAGCTTGAACGGCTGCTTTGCCTCATACGTGGGGACCGCCGCGGTCTGGGCGGTCTCGCTGTTGTTTACGGCAACGATGTATTCGCGCTGCTCCTTGGCGTCGATGCGGGAGAAGGCGTAGATCCCTGCGCCGTCCGCTGCATAGCGGTTTTGCTGGGCACCGCTGCGGAGAGTGGGATGGTCAGCTGCGAGGGCCGCGAGTTCGCTGATCTTCCGGTACAGCGGGTGCTGCGTATCGAAATTGTCCGAGGCATGCGTTGCGCTGGTCCCCAGGAGATCGTCATCCAGGTATTCCTGGACCTTGCTGGCGAACATTGTCTGCCGGGAGTCCTGGTCCCCGCCGGCACCGGTGAAGCCTTGCTCGTCGCCGTAGTAGATCACGGGGTTACCGCGCGAGAAGTACATCAGCTCGTGGGCGAGCTCGTCGCGCTCCACCAGTTCGGTCTCGGTTGCTCCCACGTTGTCTTGTGCGATGAAGGTGCCGATGCGCCCCATGTCGTGGTTGCCCAGGAAGGTGGGAAGTTGGTAGACGTTGGAGTCAGCGTCGGTGTACCAGTCGTCCCCGTTGAAGAAGTCCGCCAAGCCAGTGGCTTTGCTGCTCTGGGACGCGAAGCTGCGGGCTGCACCTTGGAAGCCGAAGTCCAGCACGGCTTGCATCTTGTTCTTGGTGGTGAACTTGGACGTGACGCTCTTGGAGGTATCGAAGACCTCACCGAACATGAAGAATTCGTCCTTGCCTTGTTCCTTGGCGTAGCTGAGAACCTGGGGTCCGAACTGTTGCCAGAACTCGTCGTTGACGTGCTTCATGGTGTCGATGCGGAAACCATCAATACCAAAGTCGCGGATCCACGTTTTATAGACGTCCATCATCCCGTTGACCACTTTTGGGTTCTCGGTGAACAGGTCATCCAGCCCGAAGAAGTCTCCGTACAGGGAGTCCTCACCGGCAAAGTTGGTGTTGCCGCGGTTGTGATAAAGCGTGGGGTCGTTGAGCCACGACGGGACCTTGACGTCCTTCTCCGCGGCCGGGACCACGGGTGTGTACGGGAAGGATTTTGCGGCATCCAGGGCCGGGAAGTCCTGCGTTCCCGCGTAGTCGCGGTCATCGAAAACCTCGCCCGCAGCGGTTCGGTACGGCTCGGTTTCCTTGGAGATGTACGGTGCCGAGGCGGCTTCCTGGTACTGGATCACGTCCGCGGTGTGGTTGGTGATGATGTCGAAGTACACCTTCATGCCACGGGCGTGGGCGGCGTCGATGAGTGTCTTCAGTTCGGCGTTGGTGCCCAAGTGGGGGTCGATCTGGGTGAAGTCCGTGACCCAGTACCCGTGGTAACCGGCGGAACTGTTCGCCACGGTGCCGTCACCTTGGACCGCCTTGTTCTTGAAGCTTGGTGTGAGCCAGAGGGAATTAGTGCCCAGCCCTTGGATGTAGTCCAACTGGTCCTGCAGGCCTTTGAGGTCACCGCCGTTGAAGAAGCCTTTTCGGGTGGGGTCGTAGCCGGACACCATCGGATCGGAACCCAGCCCGCCGTCGTCGTTGGTTTTGGTGCCGTTGTTGAATCGGTCGGCCAAGACGAAGTAGAAGTTCTGCTCGCTGATACCGCCGCGGATTGAGTGCTGGGCGGCGGGATCGGGCTTTGTGGCGGGTGCGGCGCCCGCGGGGAGGATGGCCGAGGCGGTGAGCGCCGCCGTCGTCAGTACGACGGCGACCGCGCGGCCGAGAGGACGACGCTGGTGGGGGAGTTGGCTGACGTTGTATCTATAGCTGCGAGATAACAAGTGATGGAACCTTCCGCTAAGCGACAGTGCTGTGGGACAAGTCACAACTGTAAGCGCTTCCCTGTGCTTAATCCATATAGTTGCGGCATTGCAGAATGTGACGAGCTTTGTTGGAACTCCATTGTTGGAAGCGCTTGCACGCGGAGTACCTGAAATTGCGCCGAATTATCACTGTGCTTATGCATGGCCTCAGTCGAGAACGCTATGCATCTGTCCATAACGAAGCCCTTGTGACTTGCATAGGGTTGAAGAGATCTGCTTCACACAACGCCCCCGATCTATCCCCAAGGATGAGTTTCAACGATGAAGAGCATCGCCCTCCTGCGCGAACGAGCCACCCGCGTTATGCCTACCGGTTCCCACTGCCCGGCGTCAGGCCTGTGGAGCCCCGACGCCGATCCGGATGCCGTCCAGGTTTTCGCGGAAGGCCACGTCCTGCCGGCGCACGATGGTGTACCCACCATCTGGCGGCGCCGCGCTGCCGCTGAAGTGTCGGCATGACCAGGACCATCCTGAACCGGCCCGCTGACTACCGGCACGTGCCCTCCGCAGAGTGGACCGATCTCAGCGCAGGCGATCCCGTGTGGATCTACGACGTCGCGTGGGGCGCCGGGACTGGCCGTGTGGATGACGTTTCCAAGCACCAGGAATTGCTCTGGGTCATCCTCGAGCCGACCGGCCGCAGGCTCATCTGCGGAACGGACGACGTCGAGGTCTGGACCGCCTGAAAAGACTCGCCGAGATGGCATCTAATACCAATGTCTGAGCGGATCATACGTATTAAATGCCATCTCGGCGGCAGTTAACCGGCGGGAATCAGCACGCTCGGAGAGCCCGTCTCTACGCGACTCACGACGCCGTCCGGCAGGCCCGTTTCCCGGTCCAGTTTGAAGCTCACGACGTCGTCCGAGCCTTCGTTGGCGACGTACAGCCAGCCTTCGCGGACCAGGTGGTGGCGGGGCCAGTCGCCGCCGCACGGAACGTCCGCGAGGGGCTCGAGTTCAGCCCCGCCGTGGGAAACCTTCAACACACAAATGCGGTTGGAACCCCGCACGCCCACATAAGCGAAGCGGCCGTCCGGCGACAGCGCAATCTCCGCGCCGGAGTCGCCGTCCTTGGCTCCTGTGGCGGTCGCCGGAACTATGGTTGTCAGCTCATAAGTGCCGTCCGGTTCCATCCGAACGGCGGCTACTTCCACGGAGTATTCGGTGTCCACGAAGACCGTTCCGCTGTGATGGCGGGCCAGGTGGCGGGGCCCGGAGCCCCTCGGCAGGATCACCTGATGATCTGGCTGCAGGCCTTCACCCGGCGAGTACTGCCACACCCGGACCAGGTCATGCCCCAGGTCCGTAGTCATGACACGGCCGTCCGGCAGCACCAGGCTTGAGTGCGCGCGGCTGGGCCGTTCCTCGTCCGGAGACGTTGCAGTGTGGGGATCGACGGCGGCCGCCGCGCTGGTGCGCGAGGTGATGGCGCCGTCGTCGTCCAGTTCGTACAGGATGACCTGGCCGTCGCCCCAACAGGTAGCCACTATAAAGCGTCCTTGCGGATCGGCCGCTACGTGGCAGGTGGCTTCACCGGCTGGCCAGGGATCGCCGAAAGCCTCCAGCTCAGCGTCACCTGTCCGGCGATAAGCCCGCACGGTCTTGCCTTCCTCGGCTACAGCGTAGACCACCGGGAGCGTTGGGTGCAGTGCAAGGAACGATGGCGAGTTGGCAGCGATCGCCAAACCGAGGGACGTCAGCTGGCCGTCATCATCGGCCGAAAGTGCGACGATGCCCTCGCCGTTGCCGTTCCTGTCGGCAGTGTACGAACCAACCCAGATCAGTGTCTTTTGGATACCCATGGTCAGTGCCCCTGTACGTCTGAGTCCACACCGGCGTCCGGCCCGGCGTCGAGGGTTTGCAGTCGGATGAGGTCGTCGTGGTCCAGTTCAAAGTCGAAAACGTCCAGGTTCTCCTTCATTCGTTGCGGATTCGCGGTTTTGGGTATGGCCACCAAGCCTTGCTGAACGTGCCAGCGCAACACCACCTGGCCCGGAGACTTCCCGTACTTCTTGCCGATGCCTGCCAACACTGGCGCGTTCAAGAGGTCGCTGCTGGCACCCAGGGGGCTGTAAGACTCGGTGATGATGCCGTTCGCTTCGTTGAAAGCCCGGGCAGCAGGCCGCGGGACGGACGGGCTGACCTGAATCTGGTTGACGGCTGGAACAACGTCGGTCTGCCTGAACAGTTGGTCGAGGTGCGAAGGCTTGAAGTTTGAGACGCCGATGGATCGCACTTTGCCAGAGGCCTGCAGTTCCTCGAAGGTCTTCCACGTGGACACGAATTCGCCGCGGCGGGGGAGCGGCCAGTGGATCAGCAGCAGGTCAACGTAGTCCAGCCCCAAGCGCTCCAAGGAGCCTTCCAGCCCTGCAACGGCTTTGCCGGAACCTTGGAACTCGCCATCCAATTTGGTGGTGATGAAGAGCTCCTCGCGATTCACCCCGCACGCACGGATGCCGTTGCCCACGCCTTTCTCATTGCCATACTTCACAGCCGTATCGACGTGCCGGTAGCCATGGGACACAGCCTCCACCACAGCGTCGGCAACCTGGGCGTCATTCAGCGGCCACGTGCCGAGTCCCAGTTGGGGGATCTTGTGGCCGTCATTGAGTTCGATGAGCGGGGCAAGTGTCATGGGCATGATCTCCTTTTGAGTCTGTTGCTGTTCTACGCTGGCCGCTTGCTGCTTGGCAACAGCTATCGCCGCGACCATTGATAGAGGCTGTCGCTCAACTCCATGAAATCCTCGCCCACCTTCTGCAGTTCGGGGTGGGTGTCATGCCACTCGACGATCTCCCGGGCGCCGTCAGCGAACGGAATCGTGGCCCGGTTGTCGAACACCACGGAGTGCGAGCGGTCGCCCAACAGATTGGCGCCGCCCCGGGAGGCCGGCTGCGGCGAGACGGTGTCCGCAGCCGGTCCGAGGTTGTCAGGGAGGAGGCTAGTCACCACGCGTAATCTTCAGGGGCGGTGCGATGACCCGGGAAGATGTCGTCGAGCCGCTTGAGGGCGTCCTCATTCAAAGTGACGTCCAGGGCACGGATAGCGGCATCGAGCTGTTCCTGGGTTCGAGGTCCAACGATCGGAGCCGTCACGGCAGGCTGGTGAAGCAGCCAGGCCAGCGCTACATCTCCGGGTGCGTGGCCCAGTTCATCCGCGAAATCCTCGTACTGGCGGATCTGCTCCTCGTGCTTTTTGAGCGTCTCGAGTGCCCGGCCCTCTGTACGGCGAACGCCCTGCTCTTCCTTCTTCAGCACACCACCCAGCAGCCCACCCTGCAGCGGCGACCATGGGATCAAGCCAAGGCCGTACTGCTGTGCCGCCGGAATGACTTCAAGCTCAACTTCGCGCCGGAACAGGTTGTAGATGGACTGCTCGCTGACGAGACCCGTGTAGTTCCGCCTACGGGCGGCTTCCTGGGCCTGGGCGATGTGCCAGCCGGCAAAGTTGCTGCTGCCCGAATACAGGATCTTGCCCTGCTGGACGCCAACCTCGATTGCCTGCCAGATCTCGTCCCACGGCGTATCGCGATCGATGTGGTGGAACTGGTAGATGTCGATGTAGTCCGTCTGCAGCCGCTTCAGGCTCGCATCCAGTGCACGGCGGATATTAAGCGCTGACAGCTTGGACTCGTTGGGACGGTCCGTCATGGTGCCGTACAGCTTGGTGGCCAGCACGGTGCGCTCGCGGCGCTCGCTGCCCTTCGCGAACCAGCGGCCGATGATTTCCTCGGTCCAGCCGCGGTGCCCGGTTCCTCCGTACACGTTGGCGGTGTCGAAGAAGTTGATGCCGGATTCCAGTGCCGTGTCCATGATCGAGTGGGCTGTTGCTTCATCCGTCTGCGGCCCGAAGTTCATGGTGCCCAGGCAGAGACGTGAAACTTTCAGGCCGGAACGGCCAAGGTGGGTGTACTGCATGTTTTTGGAGTCCTTCTTTCGGGGCTTAGAGCTGGGTGAAAGCAGCGACGGCGGGATCGGAGCCGATGCGGGCGCCCGCCTCAAGTGCCGTGATAGCTGCCAGTTCGGATTCGGTGAGGGTGAGGTCCCCGGCACCGAAGTTCTCGCGCATTCTCGTCGAGTCCGCGGATTTGGGGATCACGATGGTCCCCTGCGCGAGGTGCCAGGCGAGGATCAACTGTGCAGGAGTAGTGCCGTGCGCCGCGGCCACGAGGGCCACCTGCTCTGCGTTCAGGTCCTTGCCCTGGCCCAGCGGGCTATAGGCCTCAACGGCGATGCCCAAGTCGCGGCACTTGTTGGCCAACTCGCCCTGTTGGTACGTGGGGTGGACTTCGATCTGGTTAACGGCCGGAACTACCTCTGCCTCTTTCAGCAGCGTGTCCACGTGGTCGGAAAGGAAGTTGGAGATGCCGATGGCCCGGACCTGCTTGTCCTGGTACAGCTTCTCCATTTCCTTCCAGGCCTGCGTGTAGAGGCCCTGCGACGGAACGGGCCAGTGGATCAGGTACAGGTCGATAACCTCAAGGCCCAAGGCGTCGCGGCTTCGTTGGAAGGCATCATAGGCTTCGCCCTGCTCGCCGTTGCGGAGCTTGGTGGTGATGAACAGTTCTTCCCGGGGAATGCCCGAGGCCGCGACGGCAGCGCCCACTCCCGCCTCGTTGCGGTATGCAGCCGCGGTGTCGATGTGGCGGTAGCCGGCTTCCAAGGCATCTTCCACTACCTTCTGCGTTTCGTCGGCAGGCACTTGGAAGACCCCGAATCCGAGCTGGGGGATGGTGACGCCGTTGTTCAATGTCAGCTCTGGCATGACGGTCTCCTTCGACGGGATGGTTATGGCGGTGACACTCCAGAAAGCGTTTTCGGAGGCTCAGTATTGAGCCTATGCACTTTTAGCGGCAGAGTCAGCAATCCAGCCTGATCCTGTTTTTCCTAGGTCTGGCAGTCCTACCCAAAATGGTGGTCTTTCACGCGCCGCGGACGGCAGAATGGACGGATGGGTCAAAGCGCCGAGTTCGGCAAATTCCTCAAAGTCATGCGTGCCCGTCTCTCACCCGAAGACGCCGGGGCACAGGAGTCCAGTGGTGCCCGGAGAGTGCCAGGACTCCGCCGCGAGGAGGTTGCCCGGCTCTCGGGAGTGAGCACCGATTACTACACGCGGCTGGAACAGGGCCGCAACATCCACCCATCCAGGGCTGTTCTTGATTCCGTGGCACGGGCACTTCGCCTGGACGCGGGGGAACAGGCGCACATGATGGACCTGCTGGAGCACTGCGCCAGTTCCGCCGGCAATCCTGGCCCGGTACAACAAAAGGTGAGGCCCGCGCTGCGGCAGCTGCTCGACGCCTTCGGAGATGTTCCTGCCATGGTGTTGGGCAGACGCGCGGACGTCCTTGCTGGAAACCGGATGGCTCACCTGCTCTTCACCGATTTCGCTTCACTCCCGGCCGCGGAGCGGAACCTGACCCGCTGGATCATCCTGGATCCCATGGCGTTGCATTTGTTCAGGGACTGGAAAACCGTGGCCGCTGAAGCTGTTGGTGCTCTGCGCATGGACGTGGGGCGGCACCCCAACGATCCCCAGACCAATCACCTGGTGGGCGAGCTCGCCGTGCACAGTGAGCATTTCCGCCAGTGGTGGGCCGGTCACAGGGTGGCGTCGCGATCCGCAGGCACTGTGCGGCTGCACCACCCGATTGTCGGTGACCTCGAACTGAACTTTGAAACGCTGAGTCTCCCGGACGACCCCGACCAGATGCTGAGGGTCTATTCCGCGAAGGCGGGCTCGCCGTCGTCGGACGCTCTGACGCTGCTGAGCTTTGGTGACGTGGGCACCCAAGCTGAGGTCCCGGAACCCGCCCGCCGAGACGACAGTTAATGCCCATGTTTTTGGAAAACATGGGCGTCAACTGCCATCTCGCGTAGCGGGTAAGGGGCTGCTCAGCGCTCCAGGCGGAAACCAAGCTTGATGGTGACCTGCCAGTCGGCCACTGCGCCGTCCTCGAGGTGGCCGCGGATTTCCTTGACCTCAAACCAGTCCAGGTTCCGAAGGGTCTGGGAGGCTGTCGCGATGCCATTCTTTATCGCGTCGTCAACGCCCTCGGTGGAAGTTCCTACAATTTCGGAAACGCTATATGTGTGGCCAGCCATGGTGCTCCTCATCAACGTCTTACGAATCTTTGGAAAAATCTGGCCCGCCAGGCAGGCCGTTCATGCAGACTAGCCCACGGATCTCCGTGCGGCCAGAGCTTGCGGGCCTAGCTTTCGCGCCAATCATTACTGGTGATGTGCGAACCTGCTTGCGGTCCCATTTGCAGCATCCCGCCGTCCACCGGCCATGATGCGCCGTTGACATAGCTGGAATCCGGTGATGCCAGGAAGGCGATAACGGCGGCGATTTCCCGGGCATCCCCGGGGCGTCCCAGTGGAACTCCCGGGCGCTCTTTCTGCTTGGGGTCCTCGTCTTCCTGACCTGTCATGGGAGTCGCGATCTCGCCCGGTGCTACGTTGTTGGCAGTAATGCCATGCTCGGCGAGTTCCAGAGCCATGGTTTTGATGAGGCCGCCTAAGCCGTGCTTGGAAGCGTCATAAGCCGCGGCCCCAACCCTGGGCTGGAACTCATGGACACTGGTGACCGCGATAATGCGCCCACCGCGGCCGGCGTTCACCATGCGCTTGGCCGCTGTCTGCATCGCCACGAAAGCGCCGTTGAGGTTGGTGTCCAAGGTGGACATCCACGTGTCGTAGTCCAGCTCAAGGAACTTAGTGCCGTCGCCGGTTCCGGAGTTGTTGACGAAGACGTCCACGCCGCCAAGCTCCTCAGCGAGCTTGTCGATGGCATCAGCCGTTCCTCGCACATCGGTGGTGTCGAGTTGGTGGACCACTGCTTTCCGGCCCAAACCGCGGACTTCCTCTGCGGTTTCCTCAGCACCCTGCTGATCCGAGTGCCAGGTGATGCCTACGTCCATACCTGCTTTGGCCAAAGCCACTGCGGTGGCCCGCCCGATGCCTGAATCCGATCCTGTGACGATGGCGGTCTGCGGGGAAAATGGTGCGTCGCTCATTGCCTTGCCTTTCGGTCGTGTGATCGTTCCGATGATTTATCCCTACCCAGTGATACCGGCCGTAAACACTCCCGGCGCGAAAGGGTCGTCCCTGCGGATGGTGATGGAGTGTAGATTTCTTGCAGCAGCACCTAGTGAATCCCCACAACCAGGAGTACTCATGTCAGAAGTTATTGTCGTCGGCGTTGACAGCAGCGAGACGGCCAAGCGCGCAGCAGTGGCAGCAGCGAAGCTCGCCACCGCACTTGGCGCCGAACTGCACGTGATCAGCGGCTTCTCAGATGACCGCATTGAAGAATTCGGCAGTGGCAGCGACCGGATCACCGTCTCCTCGGCCGACTCCGCGGAATACGTGGCCCGCAAGGTCTCCGAAGAGCTGGACGTGCCCGCCGGCAGCATCAAGTACTTCGCAGCCCGCGGCACGCCGGCCAACGCGCTCATCAACTACGCAGAGACCAACAATGCCTCCCTGATTGTTGTGGGAAACAAGCGCATGAAGGGCCTGGGCCGCGTCCTGGGCAGCATCGCCAACAGCGTTGCGCACGGTGCACCCTGCGACGTGTACATCGTGAACACGGACGTCGAGTAGTCACGCCCAAGTAAGGGACAGCACCTGTCGCAATGAGCACTCATAGCGACAGGTGCTGTCCCCGGACGGGCTACCTGGCGCGGACCTTCCTTGCCAGCGCCCGGACAGTCAGCACCATCCCGGTGCCCGCCACCAGCCATGGTCCTGCAACGATGATCGGGTCCATCCACTGATGGTTAGTGTCCGCCCGCTTCTTGCCCCACCGTGAGCTCAGGCCGCCGTACTTGAATTCGCTCAACACGCCGGTTTCGGTGATCGGGTTGTCCGGCCGAAGCGTTCCAAAGGACATCAAGTGGCTCTCCCAGGCGTTGACTCTGTCCGCCGCGAGCAGGATCAGCCAATGAGCCGCCCGGCCTTCACTGTATTTATAGGCGTATTTCCGCATTACCCCGGACACCCCCGTTGGAGGGGTGGAGGTTCCAAAAACGGGGGTCAGGAACTTGTGCTCAATGGACCGCTCCCGCGGCCACTTCTCCTCCTGACGCTCCGGGAAGTCCCAATGGGCGCCCGTCGGAATCCCGCGCTGCTCACGGGGAAACGCCGGCCGGTCCTTGGGATCCAGGTCCACGCCCCATCCCGGAATTATTGCCCGCAACTCTTCAGCCGTTGGCCGCGGTTGGGGCCTTTCTGCTGTGTAAGGCATATGGTTTCTCCTTTTCGCGTGCGCGGCTCAGTTGGCCGAGGGTGTGATGATCGGCTTGATGCATCCATCCAACTTCGCGGAGAAGATGTGATACCCCTCAGCGATATGCTCCAGCGGGATCCTGTGGGTGACGATATCGCTGGGCTTCAGATAGCCGTTTTGGATGTGCTCAAACAGCCGCGGCCATTGCCTCTTCACAGGGCACTGGTTCATTCGCAGAGTCAATCCCTTGTTCATGGCATCGCCGAACTTCACGGCGCTGAACATCGGGCCATACGCGCCCATGACCGAAACCGTTCCGCCCTTGCGTACGGAGTCGATGGCCCAGTTCAAGGCAATCGGGGATCCACCCTGCAGCTTGAACTTGGCAGACGTCAGGTGCTGGGTGAGGTTACCGTCAGCTTCGGCCCCGACGGCGTCAATCACCACATCCGCTCCCAGATGCCCGGTGGCCTTCTTCATCTCCACCACGATGTCGTCGTATTCAGCGAAGTTGTATGTCTCCGCGTGTGCGAACTCGCGGGCTTTCGCGAGCCGGTACTCAAGATGGTCGATGACGATCACCCTGCCGGCGCCCATCAGCCAGGACGACTTGGCCGCGAACAGGCCGACGGGGCCGGCTCCAAACACCACCACCGTGTCGCCCTCTTCAATGTCACCGAGTTGTGCCCCGAAGTAGCCGGTCGGGAGGGCATCGGTGAGCATTACAGCGTCCTCTTCGTCCATCCACTCCGGGATCTTGACGGGTCCGACGTCGGCGAACGGCACGCGCACGAACTCCGCCTGCCCGCCGTCGTAGCCCCCGCAGGTGTGGGAGTAGCCGTAAATGCCGCCCACCGCGGTCGCATTCGGGTTGACATTGTGGCAGTTCGAATAGAGGCCGCGGGCGCAGAAGTAGCAGGAGCCGCAGAAGATGTTGAACGGCACCATCACGCGGTCGCCCACCTGCAGGTTCTCCACAGATGGCCCTACCTCGTGGACCACTCCCACGAACTCATGCCCAAAGGTCATCCCCACGCGGGTGTCGGGCATCATGCCGTGGTACAGGTGGAGATCGGAACCGCAGATCGCCGCGCTCGTGACCCGCACTATGGCGTCGTTGGGATGTTCGATGGGTGGGATATCTTTCTCTTCGACCCTGATCTTGTATGGGCCCCGATACACCATTGCTCGCATTATGCCGCCTCTTGTAGCTAGCTGCCGATACGGTCAAAATGCTAAGCCTGCTTACTATTGGTGTCCAGTTCTTTTTCAAGTTGGGCACGACCGGCAGTTAGTGGCCTTGAAGGCCTCGCCAGCCACCACGAACCGCCGTCGGAGCGATCTTCGCGTCGATGACCAGTGGCCGTTCCTGTGTCCCGGCCCGGTAAGCGGCGGTCGATGGGTGCACGACTTCCAAGTCCGCCAGGGTCCGCACGGTCACGCGCTGAGCCCCGAATCCGCATTACCTATCAGCTACGCCTCCAGCACGTACGTCTTCAGGTCGTCCAGGGTCTGCTGCATGTGGGCATCCATGGCAAGGCGTGAATCGTTGGGATTGCGGGACTCCAGTGCCGCTGCGATCTTCCGGTGGTGACCGATTGCGTGTTCCTGTATCTCCGGGACAGCTGAGGTTTGCGCGCGGCGGACCTCGAGGACCCGATGCAGCGGCTCGAAAAGCACGGCAACAAAGACGTTGCCTGAGGCGTGAAGAATCACGTCATGAAAGGCGAGGTCTGCTTCCACAAAAGCGGGGAGGTCGTTGACTTCGTGGGCGGCCTGCATCTTTTCCACGTGCTCTTTGAGTGCTGTGAGCTCAGTATCGGAGATGCGTTCGGCGGCCAGTTCGCATGCGCCGGTTTCAAGCATCCGGCGGAGTTCGATCAACTGGATCGCAGCAGCCGCATCCTTGGTTCCTTCCGACGCTGCCCGCAAAACGGCCTCGAGTGACGCCCACTGATTGAGGGGATTAACGAACGTTCCGCGGCCGCGTTCCACGCTGAGGATCCGCTGTGCCTCAAGTGTTTTCATGGCCTCGCGCACGGTCATGCGGCTCACCTCGTGCTTGGCGCTGAGCTCCAGCTCGCCCGGGACCACAGTTCCGGGCGGAAACTCGCCCGCGATGATCCGGTCCAGCAGCTCATCAGCCACGACGCCGACCAGCGACTTGCGTGCCATGTATCCCCATTTCCTGTACTCCAGACCACCCGGCGCCCCGCGGACCTTCCCCCGGGACGGGGTGGTTGTCAGACATCTTACGCTGGCGGTGGCCAGCTTGTTTCCCAGAACTCATTTAGCGCCGAGGCGCACTTTTCGGGCTGTTCCCAGTGGACGTTATGGCCAGCATCGGGGATGGCTCGCAGCTGCCGACGTGGGCTCTCGGCCGCGAACGCGCGCATTTGCTCTATGGGTCGCACTCGGTCCCCGGTTCCGGCGATCACCAGCAGGGGCGCGTGGACACGCCCAGGCACTGAAGGTTCGACGCCGGTCATGGCCGCCAAGGCGCTGGCGGACAGAACCGAAAACGGTGCATTAAACCCCGTGCTGAGCCGCTGCAGGTCTTCCGCGGACAGTTCCCCGTACCAGGCGTTCATGAGCTTCGCTACGGTCCCGGAATCGAAGAATCCTTGATCCAGCTGCGATATCAGCAGCTTCTTGAATCCCTGATTCTGCGGCACTGGCGCCATGCCCACCAAGGTCAGCGAGGCCACCAGCTCCGGATGGGCCGCCGCGAGCGTGAGTGAAATACTCCCGCCCATCGAGTGCCCCACCAGATGCACCCGACCGCTGCGCCGCACCTCAAGAGCTTTCGCCACCGAGGCTGCCACCGAGTCCAAGGTCCAGTCAAAATTTGGCTGCAACGCCTCACCGGGGTGATAGCCCGGGAGGTCGAGAATCCAGACCGTCCGGCCGGCGTCGAGCAGTTCTTTGGCGAGCGGTTCCCAGTACACCGAACCGGACGCCCAGCCGTGGATCAGCACTGTGGGGACCGGCTCACCTGCGGAAACTGCGGGCGTCCGAACGTCCACGAAGGGGAGCGGAACCTCGCTGTCAGCCATGTACCCAGCCTAGTGATGCGCAGCACCTTGCGTGGTAAGGAGCCGTGTGTCACACTAATTCAAATGTTAGATGTCTGACATCTTACATTCGCCAAACCGCCACAGAGATTTCCCACGATGGAGTGCACAGTGACCCTTGAAGCCGACGTTCTGGCCGCTTTCCCGGCGGAAGTCCAGATTCCTGCTCAGTTGGTTGCCGACGCCGTTGCGGCGTCCTCGGTAACGTCTCCCCGCGTATTGGTAGTCCTCGACGACGACCCCACGGGAACGCAGTCCGTTGCGGATCTCGCCGTGCTCACCCGGTGGGACGTCGCAGACTTCACGTGGGCCTTCACCCACATCCGTGAGAACCAGACCAAACCTGCTGTCTATGTCCTCACCAACACCCGCAGCCTGGACCCGGCCGAAGCCGCAGCCCGCAACGAGGAAATCGTCCGCAATGCCTTGGCAGCGGCAGCAGGGAATGTGAGGCTCGGCTTCGTCAGCCGCAGCGACTCCACCCTCCGCGGCCACTACCCGCTGGAACCGGACGTCATCGCCGCCACCGTGGCAGCCGAAACCGGTGAAGCCACCGACGGTGTGGTCATCGTTCCTGCCTTCCCCGACGCCGGTCGCGTCACCATCGGCGGCGTGCACTACATGCGCGGCACCGGAGAAGACGCCGGCACACTCACCCCGGTGGCAGAGACGGAATTCGCGAAGGACGCGAGCTTCGGCTTCGCGAACTCCGAGATGGCCAAGTATGTGGAGGAGAAGTCGCAGGGGCGGTTCCCGGCCGGCGACGTGATCGTCCTGGACCTCCATATCATTCGCGCCGGTGCCTCAGCGCAGGATCCCACCATCTCCGCGAAAGCAATCGCCGACGCCCTCGAGTCCGCCACCAACTCCACGCCGATCGTGGCCGACATCGTCACCGAGAACGATTTCCGTGCCCTGGCCCTGGGCCTTGAAGAAGCCGAGCGCCGTGGCAAGAAGCTCCTGTACCGTGTGGGCCCGCCCTTCGTGAGGGGCCGTATCGGCCAGGAGATCCGCACCGCGTTGACCTCCCAGGAGGCTTATGCGGGCAACACTCCCTCCACGGCCGGCGGCCTGATCGTGGTCGGCTCGCACGTCGGCGTCACCACGCGTCAGCTCAACGCCCTGACGGCACAGCACAGCTCGGCACGGATCGTCGAGATCGACGTCGAGAAGCTCCTGACAGCGGAAGCCGACGCCTACATCGCAACTGTAGTGTCCGACGTCGTCGACGCTCTTCGCGGCGGTGACGTCATCGTCCACACCAGCCGCCTGCTCATCAAGACCGACGACGCCGCAGCAAGCCTGAAGATCGCACGCACCGTCTCGGCCGCCGTCGTCGCAGTTGTGAACCGGACGCTGAAGACCTTTCCGCCGCGGTTTGTCATCGCGAAGGGCGGCATCACATCCTCGGACGTCGCCGCGCACGGCCTGGAAATCCGCCATGCAATTGTCCGCGGCCCCATGCTGCCGGGCATCGTCTCGCTCTGGGAGCCGGTGGACGGTCCCGCCAAGGGCATCCCGTACATCGTGTTCGCCGGCAACGTGGGCGACGACCAATCCCTGACTGAGGTCACCCGCAAGCTCAGCGCCACCTTCTAGAACCCCCGGCCCCAAGAAATTCAATGGAGAACACCATGACCAGCAGCAACTACACCGTTACCGTCCTGGGCCTGGGCGCCATGGGCCTGCCCATGGCTACCCGCCTCGCGTCCGAGCTGACTGTCCACGGCTTCGATATCGCCGAGCCCCGCTTGGAACTCGCAGCAGCCGCAGGCATCAAGACCTTTGCTTCTGCACGCGAGGCATCGGATGGCGCCGACGCGCTGCTCTTGGCCGTCCGCAACGGCGAGCAGCTCAACGACGTCCTTTTCGGCGAGAACGGCGTGGCTTCGGTACTGAAGCCGGGCGCCGTCGTGATCCTCGGCAGCACCGTTGGTACCGAAGCCATCCCCGCCACGGTGGAAAAGCTTGCGGAATACGGTGTGGCCCTGGTGGATGCTCCACTCTCCGGTGGTCCGAAGCGTGCCGGCGAAGGCGACCTGCTGATCGTCGTTGGCTCTGAGCCTGAAGCACTCGAAAAGGCGCGTCCTGCCTTGGAACTGCTGGCCTCCACCCTGAGCATCGTGGGCGACAAGCCCGGCGACGGCCAGGCCCTCAAGACCGTCAACCAGCTCCTCTGCGGCGTACACATCGCCGCAGCTGCCGAGGCCATGGCACTCGCCGATGCCCTCGGCCTCGATCAAGCTAAGACACTTGCCGCCCTCGAAGCCGGAGCCGCTGGTTCCTTCATGCTCTCCAACCGCGGCCCGCGCATCCTTGAGGCCTACTCCGAAGACGGCGCCGAGGTCCTCAGCCGCCTGGACATCTTCGTCAAGGACATGGGCATCGTGGGCAAGGCAACCCGGGCCGCCGGCCTCGCCGCACCCGTTGCCGCAGCAGCAGAACAGCTTTACCTCCTCGGCCAGGCCCAGGGCCTCGCCGCCGCCGACGACTCCGCCGTCATCAAGGTTGTCGCGCCCACAAAGCGCACCGCCTAAGCACCCCAACAAGAACCGCGACGACGGCGGTCCCCCCTTCGCCGTCGTCGCCACCTTCCGCCGGTCTTCTTTAGACTGGTATGTCAAAGGAGACACCCCCCAATGAACCCCCTCGTCAACTCGCTGATGGTTCGGGCGGCTGATGCCCCCGCCATCAAGCCCGCAGTGGAGCTGGGAACACCCCTTCTGCTGACCATCGCTGCAGCCGGTATCGCCCTGTTGCTGGTGCTGATCATCCGTTTCAAGATCCAGGCCTTCGTTGCCCTGCTGGCCGTCAGCATTTTGGTGGGCGTCGCGGCGCAGATTCCGCTCAAGGACATCTTCACCGTGGTGACTACAGGCGTTGGCAGCACCATGGGCAAGGTCGCGTTGCTGATTGCCCTCGGCGCCATCCTTGGCCGCATGATCGAAGTCTCCGGTGGTGTGCAGTCGCTGGCCACCCACTTCACTGAGAAGCTCGGCGCCAAGCGCGTTGCCATCGCACTGACCGCCGTGGGCTTCCTCGTGGCGATCCCCGTGTTCTTCGAGGTTGGCGTGATCGTCCTCGTTCCGATCGTCTACGCCTTCGCCAAGATCGCGAACGTGCACCCGATCAAGTTCGGCCTACCGATGGCCGGCATCATGCTGTCCATCCACGTTGCCGTCCCGCCGCACCCGGGCATCGTCGCAGGGGCTGGCGTTTTCGGCGCCGACATCGGACTCATCACCCTGATCTCCCTCATCATCTGCATCCCGCTCGGCTTCCTGTCCTACTGGGTTGCCAGCATCATGAACCGCAAGGACTACGAACTCCTCCCGGGTGTGAAGCAGCAGGTGGATGAATTCGGTTCCGAATCGCTGGTCCACGTTGGCCATGACGGTCCCGGCGCCCGTGCGATCGCCCCTCCGCGTCCCGGCCTGATCATTTTCCTGATCGCGGCTCCCATCGTCCAGATTCTCCTCGGCACGGTTGGAACACTGACCCTCCCCAAGGACAACTACTGGTACGGCGTGGCCGCGTTCGTCGGCAACCCGTTCTTCGCACTCCTGGTGGCAGTCGCCCTCGCCTTCTTCCTGCTCGCGGTCCGCCGCAACTGGTCGCTCAAGGAAACCGGCGAGATCTTCGAAGGTGCACTGCCTCCCATCGCCTCCATCCTCATGGTGGTGGCGGCCGGCGGTGTGTTCGGTGAAGTACTGCGCGCATCCGGCATCGGTGCAGCGCTGTCCCACACTTTGGATAGCCTCGGCCTGCCGGTAATCGTGCTCGGCTTCATCATCTCCTTGGCACTGCGCGCCGCCCAGGGCTCCGCGACCGTCGCCATCGTGACGACGACGGGCCTGCTTACCTCCGCAGTCATGGAAGGTGGCTACACGCCTGCCCAGATCGCCGTGATCGTCATCGCGATCGGCTTCGGCTCGTTGGGTTTGTCCCACGTGACTGACGCCGGTTTCTGGACCGTGGTCCGCTACTACGGCCTCACCGTTTCAGACGGCCTCAAGACCTGGACCGTCCTCACCACCATCCTGGGCCTGGCTGGCTTCGCGCTGACCTACGTCGCGTGGATCCTGGTGGGAGGCCTGGCTCACTAATGCGCGCCAAACTCGATCACTTGGTCAACTCCGCCCTGGCCTCCGGAGCTGGTGTTCCGGCCTTCACCTGCTACGACTTCACTACCGCCCTGGCTGTTGTTGGTGCAGCGGAAGAAGCCCGGCTCGGCGTCATCCTGCTCGTCGCTCCGAAGACTGCGTCCACGGCCAACGGATTGCGCCTCATCGCAGCCCTGCGCTGCCTGGCCGACGATGCCAGCGTCCCGGTTTCGGTGCAGCTGGACCACGCCTCGGACCTCAAGGTCATCCTCGATTCCGTAGCCGCCGGCGCGGACGCGGTCCTCGCCGATGGTTCGTCCTTGCCCTACGAGGACAACATCGCCCTGGTCCGCGAAGTCCGGGCCGCACTGGACGCCCAAGGTGCTTCCGACGTCGTGATTGAGGCAGAGTTGGGCGTCTTTGCGGGCGACGAGGACAAGGCGTTCGGCACCAAAGCTTCAGCGCACGACGCCGGGACTTCAGTCGCCGCCCTCACAAACCCGTCGCAGGTGGCCGACTTCGTTGAGCGGACAGGTGCGCAGCTACTGGCCGTTGCTGTGGGCAACGTGCATGGCAAGTACAAGGGCGAGCCAAACATCCGATGGGACGTATTGAGTGAAGTCGCTGCTCAGACCGAGGTGCCGCTGGTGCTTCACGGAGCCTCCGGCATCCCCGCAGACCAACTCGCCAAGGCGCCGTCCATGCAAGTGGGCAAGGTGAACTTCAACACCGAACTGCGCACGGGAATCCTGTCCACGCTGGAGGCTGAAACCGCAGCACACCGGGCCGACGGAGAAAACCTCCAAGGCCTGCTGGCCCGATGGAACGGCTCCGCTGCGACGTTCGCGGGCACCACGCTGGAACTGCTCAGCGCCTGACGGCCCAGCTCAAGAACGCAGGGAGGCTAGGATCAAACCATGATCCTGGCCTCCCTGATTTTCGCGACGATTGCCGCCCTGCTCCACGTCTACATCTTCACCATGGAGTCCATCACCTGGACCAAGCCAGCCACCTGGAAACGCTTCAGCCTCACCTCGCAGGCGGACGCCGAAACCACCAAACCGCTCGCTTACAACCAGGGCTTTTACAACCTGTTCCTTGCCGTTGGCGCACTGATTGGCATCATCGCAGTTGCTTTGGGTTCACCACAGGTTGGCTGGACCCTCGTCTTCAGCAGCTGCGGATCCATGCTCCTTGCTGCCTTGGTGCTCGCAGCAAGCGGCAAAAAGTACCTCCGAGCCGCGGTTCTCCAAGGCACCACGCCGCTCCTTGCCGTCGTGCTTGGCGTGCTGGCAGTGACGCTGGGCTAGATTCGGCTCATCCGGCCCCAACCGGGACCACAACAATCTGCACTTCGTCCTGATAGATAACCCTTCCGGGCTCCGTGGACCTGAGCTGCACCCACTCCACTCCGTAACGGTCCAGGAGCTCCAAGTAGCCGGGCACCCTATCCAAGAGATGCACAGCGGTCTCCTTGAACCAACAAGTTGCCACCGGATTCACTGTCTTATCGAACAGCGTGGCATCTTCCTTGGCTGGGTCCGGATAGGCGGCGTCGTACCAGGCGTTCGCTGTGTGCCACCAAGCCCGGTCAGCTTTGGTTAGAGAATGGGTTCGGGCCAGTCCATTGGCCAGCCCAAAGACTCCTGTCCGGGTGCCGTGTTGGTTGTCATGGGCTGACTCGAATCGTATGTACTCCACAGGTCTCGGAACTACGACTCCGGAGGACCAGCCTGGGCTGCGGCGTCGTCCATCCAGAGGACTTCCCAGTGGTGGCCGTCCAGGTCACGGAACGCGCGGCTGTACATGAAGCCAAGATCCTGGGCGTCGTAGGTTTCGGATCCACCAGCTTCGAGCGCCTTGGCAGCCAACGCATCCACGTCTTCACGGCTGTCGGCAGAAAGGGCGACGATTGCCGCCGTCGAGTTTTGGGTGTCCGCGATGGGCTGCTTGGTGAACTGACTGAACTTTTCGTGGGTCAGGAGCATTGCATAGATGGTGTCGCTGAAGACCACGCAGGCGGCAGTCTCGTCGGTGAAGTTCGGGTTAATGGAGTAGCCAAGGGCCGTGTAGAAGGCCTTGGATGCCTCGAGGTCGCTTACGGGCAGGTTCACGAAAATCGACGTAGTCATGCGTCTGATCCTGCCGGTGTTTCGTCCCCTCGTCCAGAGCTAATTTTGCAGATGGGGATATCCCGGAGGAGTCCGGCACCAGCCTGCTGGCCCTGCCCCTCGCCCGGGCGGAGAATGGAGTCAGCACGCAGGTGCGTGCCACTGTAGGGAGAGCCATGGAGATGGACGCGCATCTTCCCGCCAGCCGGGCAACGGCTGTGCACAGGGACCCGGCGATCGACCTTGTCCGCTTCACCTGCCTGCTCCTGGTTGTCGCGGCGCACTGCATGATGGTCAGCCCTGCTCTGCACAGGGACGGGACTGTCACTACCGGGAACGTGCTCATGGAGCAAGGCTGGTTCACCCCCGTGGCTTGGGGGCTCATGATCGTCCCGCTGTTCTTCGTCCTGGGCGGTGTGACCGGGCTGCAATCGTGGCGGCGCCTGAAGGCACACGGCGGCAGCGGGTTCGACTTCGCCCAACTACGGCTCCTCCGCCTGGTCCGCCCGGCCATGGCGGTACTGGCTGTCATGTGGGGAGGGCTTTGGGTCGCGCTGCTGCTTGGTGTCCACCCGCAAGTCGTCCAGTTGATGACCGCCGGCGCCGCGATGCCCTTGTGGTTCCTGGCGGCCTACCTCACGGCCCAACTCAGCATCCCCCTGATGGCCCGGTTTCACGAACGCGCGCCGCTCCTGACGTTCGGTGCGCTGGTGGCGCTGATCATCACGGTCGACTCCCTTCGCGGCGCCATTCCCGTCCTGGCTTTCGCGAACATGATCTTCGTATGGTGCGCCGTCCAGCAGTTGGGATTCCTCATGGCCGACGGCTTCTTCGAGCACCGGAGCCGCGCGTGGCTGGTTGGTGCCATTGTCTCTAGCAACCTTCTGTTGGGACTGCTGACCGGTGTGGCCGTGTACCCGGGGAACATGGTGGTGAACCTGAACCCGCCCAATTTTTGCTTGCTTCTATTGGGCATTTCCCAGGCGGCGACCCTCCAGATGCTTCAAAAGGGCATACGGTGGATGGCTGGGATCCGCTGGATACAGTCAGTGATTGCCATTGCGGGACGCCGATCCATGACCGTCTACTTGTGGCACCTTCCGCTTCTCGTGGGCATGTCCGGATTGCTGTTGCTTACCGATGTGCCCAGGCCGTTGGCCGGCACGGCAGAGTGGTGGTGGGCGCGGATACCTGTGTTCTTCGCGGTGATAACCCTGCTGGTCCCGGTCGTGTGGCTTTTCGGTCGTCTTGAGGACCGTCCGACGGCGGCCAGCCACGCGCGGGGTCCCTCACGGACCGCTGTGGTGACCGCTGCCGTCGTGGTTTTGGTCCCGCTGGCGGATGCTGCGTTCAACGGCTTGACGCTTGCCCTGTTGGGTGGGGGAGCGGCGTGCTATGCGCTTGCAGTCCTGCTGCTCGGCAGGGTTCCGACGCCGGTGCTGCCGCCGCCGGTGCTGGACGGCGCGGAATTGCGCGAGGGGCGGTGGCACACGTTGCCAGAGCCAGATTTACGTGCCAATCTCGAAACATGACCGAGTACAAGGATTCACTGGCAGAGTCGTTCCGAGCTGGCGTCACCACGCTGCGCAACGACAAATTTCACCGCTATGAGCTGCACGTGGACGGAGAGCTGGCCGTGATTTCCCAGTTCCTGGACAAGCCCGGTCATATTGATTTCATTCACACTGAAACGAAGCCCCGGTTCAACGGCCAAGGCCTGGCAAAAGTACTGGCGCACTTTGCGCTGGATGACGTGGTGGCGTCCGGGAAGCGCATCATCCCGCATTGCCCGTACATTGCCGCCTACCTGAAGAAGCACGAGGGCTATGAACAGGACGTGGACTGGCCCGCGGAAAAGCCGGTGGGCGAACCGGACAATGAATAGGCGCCTACGCGTGAACTGACAGGCCAGCGGGCCTGTGGGTTGCGCCGTGATGCGGAAATCCGAGTTATCTACAGGAGTGGATGCCTCGATTCAAGTGACAGCCAATGTGATGTCACACTATTGTTTATGGATCAACTAATCGCGGCAGCGGCCAATGGAGCGTCTTCAGCCTCGGCAATGGCTACAGGCAGCGATCCCCAGATCATTTTGTTGGTGCGCGAAGGCGCCACCGAGGCTTTCGATGTGCTGTATCAAAGGCATTTCAAAGTCGCCCAGTACGTTGCCCGCGCGCAGAGCGATAATCCCAGTGACGCCGACGACGTCGTGGCCGAGTCCTTCGCGGCCATCTTCCAGCTGTTGAAGGAAGGCAAGGGTCCCAAGGAGTTCTTCCGCTCTTATCTCCTGACTGTGGTACGCCGCACGGCCCACGACAGGAATCGCCTGGCCCGCCGCATGCCAACTGCAGCCGACGACGCCGTCCTGGATGCCGTTGTCTTGGACAGCGACCCCGTCCTCAACGACCTTGAGTCGAGCATCATGGCCAAGGCGTTCAAATCGTTGCCCGAACGCTGGCAGGCCGTGCTCTGGCACTTGGACATCGAAGGCCTGAAGCCGGCGGCGGCGGCTCCCCTCGTGGGCCTCACGCCCAACGCAGTCTCATCGTTGGCCCTCCGGGCAAGGGAGGGACTGCGTCAGGCCTACCTTCAGCAGCACATCAGCCAGACGATGGGCACTGCATGCGACGAGTACTCCAGCCAGTTGGGAAAGTTCGCACGAAACGCACTGAAGCGTACGTCTCATGAGAGAGTTAGCGCTCACCTGGATGGTTGCGCCAAGTGCACGGCTCTGCTGATTGAACTCAATGACGTCCAAGGCGGCATGAGGGCCATCCTGTTCCCGTTGCTTACGGGCATCGCTTTTACCCCGGGCGGGGTTGCCGCACTCGGATCGGCCGCCACGGCCGTAGGGGCATCTTCAGGTGCCGGAAGCACAGCAGTATCCGGCCAAGCAGGTACCACCGGGGTGCGCAGCGCAGGCCATGTATGGAAGTTGACGGCGGCCGTCGTGGCGGGAGTCCTGGCACTGGCGGGAGTACTGGTGTGGTTCCTTCAGCCCAACGCAGGTTCCGAATCTGTTGCCTCCGAAACCACAGCACCTGCAGCCCAGGAAACATCGTCACCGAGTGCAACGCCAAGCTCCGCGCCCGCTGCTACGCCGACGTCGAATCCCACCGTGGCGTCCCCGGCTGTTGGGCCCGTGGCAGCGGCGCCGCAACCCACCGCCGCCGTGATTCCGCCGGCGCAGCAGCCGCCGAGGAGCGCGGTAGTGGTCGATTCCGGTTCTGTATTCTCGACGACGGCGCCCACGGCTTCGGCGTCAACGGCGCCGCTGACCCAGATTGTTGACGCAACGTTTACTGCGGTGGCGGGTTCAGGCCCGACGGAGCGGGAGCTCCACGTGAAGTTCTCGCTTCAAGGCGAGGGCGTGCCAACTACGGGGGAGGCCGTCTTTACCCTCCCGGACCAGGCAACCTTTGTGGCGGGACGGACTGTTGCCCCTGCGGGGTGGGCCTGTGGCAACGTTGCTTCAAATGTGCGGCAGATCCGCTGCACTACCGAATCTTTGGACCGCAGCAACCTTTCCTTCACGGTGGGCGTTGCCCTCCCGCCCGCCGCGGAAAGTGGAACGCTCAACTACCGGTTTGGCGGGAATGGCATCGTCACCAAGACGTTTGCCAACGCCTTCCGGTAGTCACTTGCGCTGTCCCTGAATCCGCACTGCAGGGCTTCGAAAAAACTTTTCAATATTTTTCGGTTCTCGCGTCACGATTTGCGAACTTCTCTCACTATGCCTTCGGGTCTCCGTTTGTCGGCGCCCTCGTTGAAGCTAGTTGAGTTTTCGACGACAGGATATGTCGGTTACGCGAGAGAGCCCATGAAACGCGCACGTCCACAGAAATTGCTGGCGGCAGTAGTCGCCACAGTGATGATGTTCCTGGGGGCGGGCGGCGCCGTAGCGCCACCTGCCTCAGCCACTACGCCAGGCACGCCTGGCGTAGCCCAGCCGGGTACCCCTGTCTACACTGAGGACTTTTCCAACGAGAATGCCTCCGATGGTGCCATCAGCCTCCTCGACTACACGGGTGGCCCAGCCGCAGCCAACGAGACGTATGCGGCTGATACGCCCTATACGCCTGCCGGCGGGCAATGCGACGGCTGGATACTGAACTCGTCCTCACCCCTGCCCACCTCTGATACCGGTTGTCTCAGAAACCAACCTGCAGGCTGGAACCAGGTCCGCAGCATGGCCGTGGCTCTAGGCCTGGAGCAGGGTCAGACGGCAGCCCGGGCCGCAGCCAACCAGATCCTGTCCGAATACACCAACAGCTCCAATGGGCAGATCACGCCTGGTGTCCAGTTCCGGACCATCTCCAACACCATCCCGGCAATCGCCGGCCACTACTACGCCGTGTCCGCGTATTTCGCCCAAGTGAACTGCCACGTGGTACATGCCAGTGAGACCTTCAGCCTGCTCATCAACGGGACGCGACAAGTGCTCAGTACAGGGCTCGATCCTTGCGGCGGCAGCACCCAGACAAACGTCCAGGTCACCAAGCTCCAATCTGCTGCCTACCGGATGCCTGCGAGCACAACCCCTACACTCGGCCTGGAGCTGAGGAATGAAGCGACCAGCGGCATCGGAAATGACGTCGCCTTCGACTTGCCGCAGATTGTGGATGTCACCCCGCAGGTGGATAAAGCCTTCACGCCTTCCCTTATTGGCCCCGGGAGCGGCTCCACGGTCACATTGACCGTGACTAACACTGACGACCTGATGGCCAAGAATGACTGGTTTATCAGTGACTCCCTGCCGGCCGGGGTAGTGGTTGCAGGTATGCCCAACGTTCGGGGCACCTGTGTGCAGGCCGCGGGGACCAATCCTCTGGTGAGGACGGCCGTTGCCGGTAGCGACACCATCTCTGTCACGGGCGGCGATCTGGCCCAGGGCATGTCATCGTGCACCATTACTGTGGACGTCACTGCGGCCGCGGAGGGAACGTACGTTAACGGACCCGCCAACATCGTCACCAACCTGAACCCGCCTGCCGACGCAACCCTGATTGTTCGCGCCCCCAGGATTGCCCTGAATGCGGTTCTCGACGCTCCACGTCTGTTGGATTCCCACCAGTTCACCACTCAAATCCGTACGGGTTCGGCCACAGGACCGGTTGTCAGCAATACCGCCAACGCCACCACCACAGGTTCGGGCTCCGCCGTCACCGCAGGTACCGGCGTCACGGGCACGTACGTGGCAGCCGCTGGCAGCACGTTTTACCTGACGGAATCGGGCACAAACCTCGCCGGCTACAACAAGGCCATCACATGTACTGACGCCAATGGTTTACAGGCTGGCTTGCCCCACGCTGCGGCTTTCGATGGCTCATTGGCCCTGGTACCCGTTGCCGGTGCTGACATCACTTGTGTTCTGACCAACACGGCTGTCGAGGTGCCGGACATGGAGTTCTCCACGTCTGCTGACAGTTCCGACGTTCAATCGCCAGGTGTTGTGGGTGACCAGATCGTTTACACGTTCACGTCGAAGAACACCGGAAATGTCACGCTGTCGAACGTGTCTATCGACAGTCCTCTGCCTGGGCTCTCGGCCTTGACGTACACCTGGCCTGGTGCTGCAGGGACCCTGCTGCCCGGCGAAACCGTGACCGCTACGGCAACGTATGCGATCACCCAGGCGGACATCGACGCCGGTCATGTCGGCAACACAGCGACCACCACGGGTAATCCTCCGACAGGTCCACCCGTCACCCCGGCGCCCGCAGGTACGGATACTTCACTGACTCCTGGCCCTGCGATGGAGTTCAGCGTGGCAGCTGACGCTTCGGCTGTGCAGAATCCTTCGGTTGTGGGTAACCAGATCATTTATACGTTCACGTCGAAGAACACTGGAAATGTCACGCTGTCGAACGTGTCTATCGACAGTCCTCTGCCTGGGCTTTCGACGTTGACGTACACCTGGCCCGGTGCTGCAGGAACGCTGATGCCCGGTGGGAAAGTGACGGCTACAGCCACGTATGTGATCAGCCAAGCAGACATCGACGCCGGTCATGTCGCCAACAGCGCCAGGACCATGGGTACGCCTCCGAAGGGCAGGCCCGTCGAGCCTCCACCGGGCCATACGGATACCCCATTGACTTCAGAAGCGGGCTTGCAGTTCTCCAAGACCACTGACGCCTCTGGAGTGGGAGATCCAGCCCAAGTGGGTGACGTGATCACCTACACCTTCAAGGTGAAGAACACCGGGAGTGTCCCGCTTTCGGACGTTGCGATCAATGACCTGATGCCGGGCTTGTCGGCCCTCGTCCATACCTGGCCCGCTGCCGCAGGAACCCTGCTGCCCGGCGAAAGCACCACCGCTGCCGCAACATATACAATCACCCAGCCGGACATCAGAGCCGGCAAGGTTACCAATACGGCGACTGCAACGGGTAGGCCGCCGACGGCTGCGTCGGTCACCACCCCAGTCGCCAAAGTTGTTGTGACCTTCCCGCCCACACTTCCGGGCCAATCGGGCGCGTCGCTGGCCGAGCAAGCCGGGGGGCCGCTGGCCGGTGAATCCGGAGGGCCGCTGGCGGGTGAATCCGGGGGGCCGCTGGCGGAAACGGGGGTTGTCCTCACTGTGGTGCCGGCCAGCATTCTCGTTGTTGGCGCAGGCCTGTTCCTGTTGCTCGGCGGACGCCGCAAGCGCATCCTCGTCGCAACGGAGCTCTAAGCGGCGCGCGGCAACAAGCCGAAGAATCGGTCGTTCAGGTAGCTACTTGGTCGACCGATTTTTTTGCCATTGCACGGCGTGCCAGAAGAGTAGGGCGGCCGTGAGAAGGAGTGCACCCAGAAGGACGTACGGTGTGTACGACATCAGCATGAAGTTCAACTGTGCCGAGGTGTTGAACTCCGTGGGCGCCGCTATCGCAGCTGCTGCTTCGCTCAAGGCCCAGAACCCGAAGCCCATTAGTCCCGCGTCCAGTGTCCAGAGCACCACGATGAACGGGTTGAAAGACAGGCGTTTTCGCGCGGGGTCTTCAGGCTCGGGCACATGGGGACTAACCGCAGGTACGGTGTTGCCGTGCTCGTCGATTTCGCGGAAACCGATGCGCTCGTGAACGTGGTCTTTCATGGTCCCCCAACCGCTGACAGCTGATAGTCCTTGCACTCTACTCCCTGTTACCAAGCAAGCCGTGGGTGGAAGCCGATGGCCTCTAAGGACAGGTCCGTGGCCTAAAAGAGTGCCACATTCTGCACCCAAAGCAGTCCCAAGAAAAGTCAATGACGCTAACCGGTCGATAGAACCGCGAGAAACCGCCTTCTGAGCGAAATAGGTCACAAAAGTTTGACGGAAAGGCTTACCTAAGTAAGGCTTACCTTGCTAACAAGCGCCCCACGCAAACGGAAGGAAGCTGACGTGACGTCACCTAGTGTCGAAGAGCGGATCGCTCAGGAGCAGGATTTTGGCTCCAAAGTGGAACTGGCCCTCGCTGCCACAAACCAGCTGTTCAACGCACGAAATTCGCCCAGTTACGTCGCGCAGGTCCTTCAAGGAGTCAATGCTGTCTCCACCAAAGTCCAGCGGACTGCCCAGCCGTTCACCGGCGTCGGGCATGCTGAACTGAAGGCCAAGGTTGGTGCCGTGGACCTCGAGCGACCGCTTCCGGATACCGCCGCTGCCTTGGAGGAGCTCGACGAGCTCTACCTCAAGGACGCCATCTACTTCCACGACGCCCGTTATGCTGCACACCTGAACTGCCCGGTGGTCATCCCGGCGCTGGTGGGCGAAGCTGTGCTCTCGGCCGTGAACTCATCCATGGACACGTGGGACCAGAGCGCCGGGGCCACCATGATCGAGCGCCGCCTCATCGATTGGACCGCCGAGCGCATCGGTTTCGACGCCAACGCTGACGGTGTGTTCACGTCAGGTGGCAGCCAATCCAACTTCCAGGCGCTGCTGATTGCCCGCAATCATGCCGTCGCCAAGCTGCGGGCCGCGAACGGGGACGCGCGCCTTCCGCACCTGCTTGACCGGCTCCGGATTTTCACGTCGGTGGACAGCCACTTCAGCATCCAGAAATCTGCATCCATGCTGGGCCTTGGGTTCGACGCCGTCATCGCCATTCCCACTGCCGAGGACCACCGGATGGACCCTGCCGCACTCGCGGCTGCTTTGGCAGAAGCGCACGACGCCGGCCTGGTGCCGATGGCGGTCGTGGCCACCGCCGGGACCACGGACTTTGGTTCGGTTGACCCGCTCTCCGAGCTGGCCGCATTGGTCCGCGCCTACGATTCCTGGTTGCACGTGGACGGTGCCTACGGTGGAGGACTCATCGTTTCCGGCAGGCACCGGCACCTCCTGAACGGGATACACCTTGCGGACTCCGTCACCGTCGACTTCCACAAGACCTTCTTCCAGCCCGTCAGTTCCAGCGCAGTCCTGGTTCGAAACGGCTCCATGATGGGCCACGTCACGTACTATGCGGACTACCTCAACCCGGAGAGCGCCGCCAAGGCCGAAATTCCCAACCAAGTGGACAAGAGCATCCAGACCACCCGCCGTTTCGATGCCCTGAAGCTGTGGCTGACCCTTCGCATCATGGGCGCAGACGCCATTGGTGCGCTCTTCGACGAAGCGATCGACCTTGCGGGCCGGGTGGGCACCTTGCTGGCCGATGACGCCGAGTTCGAGCTCGTCGCTGCGCCGCAGCTGAGCACTTTGGTGTTCCGCTACCGCCCGATTGTCGACGGCGTGGCCATCGACGAGGACTCGGCAGACGCCCTCAACCCCGCCATCCGCGCAGCGATTTTCGCCTCCGGTGAAGCCGTTGTTGCGGGCACCAAGGTGGCTGGCCGCCACTACCTCAAATTCACCCTCCTCAATGCTGAAGCCAGCTTGAGGGACATTCAGGAAATCATCGAACTTATCCGCAGGACCGGCGCCAGCCTCCTCGCAAACACAACGGAGGCCGCCGCGTGAGCACCCCAGGGAACAGCAAGATTTACGACGTCGCAGGCATCGGCGTCGGGCCCTTCAACCTTGGCTTGGCCGCGCTGAGCGAACCGGTGGAAAACCTGGACTGCGTTTTCTTGGACCGCCGCGAGTCCTTCGACTGGCACCCTGGCATGATGCTTGAGCCGGCACATCTGCAGGTTCCGTTCATGGCGGATCTCGTGACGCTCGCCGACCCGACGTCGCCGTTCTCCTTTTTGAATTTCCTGAAGCAGACGGGCCGCCTGTACCGCTTCTATATCCGCGAGAACTTCTACCCATTGCGCGCCGAGTACAACCAGTACTGCCAGTGGGTGGCTGGCCAGCTTGAGTCGGTTCGTTTTAGCACGGATGTGCTGGATGTGAGCTACGACGACGGCGTGTACCGCCTTTCAGTGCAGGGTCCGGAAGGCGCTGAGGTGCTTCGCGCCCGCAAGCTGGTCCTGGGCACCGGCACTTCCCCCTATGTTCCGGACTCCTGTGCAGGAATAGTGGACGGTGGCGGACTTGTCCTCCACAACGCCGACTACCTGTCGAGGAAGAGTGAGCTGCAATCCAAACGCAACATCACCATCGTGGGCAGCGGCCAGAGTGCCGCGGAGCTTTACTACGAACTCCTTCAGGAAATCGACGTCTACGGCTACCAGCTCAACTGGGTCACCCGCTCCGGCCGCTTCTTCCCGCTGGAGTACACCAAGCTCACCCTTGAAATGACCTCGCCGGAGTATGTCGACTACTTCCACTCGCTTCCGGGCGAGCAGCGCGATTCACTGATCAAGAGCCAGAAGAACCTGTACAAGGGCATCAACTCGGACCTGATAGACGACATCTACGATCTCCTTTACACCAAGAGCCTCTCCGGCATGGTGGACACGCAGTTGCACACGCACTCGTCATTGACGGCTGCTGAGTGGGATCCCGCATCGGGTACCCACACGCTCCAGCTGCACCACGAGGAACACGGCCGCGATTACAGCCTGGAGTCCGAAGCCGTGGTTCTCGCGACCGGCTACACCTACAAGGAGCCCGATTTCCTGGCAGGTATCAAGGACCGGATCCGCCGCGACGCCAAGGGCCGCTTCGACGTCGAGCGCAACTATGGCACCGGCGTGGAACCCGGCGAAATTTTCGTCCAGAATGCGGAGCTGCACACCCATGGCTTCGTCACTCCGGACCTCGGCATGGCTGCCTACCGCAACTCCTGCATCCTGCGCGAAATCACCGGCCGCGAGGTCTACCCGGTGGAGCGCAGCATTGCATTCCAGCAGTTCGGGGCGCCGGCTCCCGTCGCCGCCACCGTTCCCGAAACCGCTGGAGCCACCGTATGAGCTTCACGTTCCGCCCGGTTGACCCCGTCGCTGACGCACCTGTCCTCCACAGTTGGGTCAGCCAGGAATATGCCCGGTTCTGGGGAATGGTCTCCTCCACTGAGCAGGACGTTGTGGAGGAGTACTCGAGAATCGCCGCAACAGGCCATCACCAAGCGTTCATGGGGCTCGACGACGGCGTCCCCGCCTTCCTGATGGAGCGGTACCGCCCGGAGTCCTCGCCTTTGGCGGACGTCTACGAGGTTCGGCCAGGTGACGTTGGCATGCACCTCCTGGTGTCACCGCCCGCAGGTGAACCGCAGCCAGGCTTCACTACCGCCGTCATGCAGTCCGTCATGACGGAACTGTTCGATGACCCCGCAACGCAACGGGTCGTCGTCGAGCCTGACGCCCGCAACCACAAGATCCATGTCCTGAACGAGAAAGTGGGCTTCCGTCCGCACGGCGTGGTGACCCTTCCCGCCGTCGACCCTGCCGAAGACCACAAGCAGGGGCTGCTGAGCTTCTGCACCCGCGAGGATTTCCTCGCCACCTTGACCCCGATTCTGGCCGCGCCTGCCGCGGCGACCAGAGGAGAATCCCTGTGACCACCACGACCGGCACCGCCGAAGAGACCGTCAACCAGGTCGCCGAGCCAGTGTCCCACCTGACCCCCGAACGCTGGGCCATCGCCAACCGGCACCTGGTCCGCAAGGCGATCGCCGAGTTCTCGCATGAGCGCATCCTGGTTCCTGAGCTGATCCGCGATGAGGGCGCCGGCGTGGGGTTCTACAAGGTGGTGAGCGACGATGACGCCACAGAGTACCGCTTCCGCGCCCGGCTGCTGCAGCTGGAGCACTGGGCCGTGTCCGCGGAATCCATTATTCGGTTGCGCGATGGCCAAGAGCTCCCTGTGGATGCCTTGGACTTCATTGCCGAATTCCACGAGGCACTGGCCATCCGCCAGGAAATGCTGCCCGTGTACCTTGAGGAAATCAGCAGCACGCTGGCCAGCCACGCCTACAAGCAGGGCAAGCCCTTCAGCTCGGCGCAATTGGCTGCGGGCATCACCGGCGGCACTGACCGGGCCGCGGATTTCCAAGCCATTGAACACAGCATGACCGAGGGGCACCCGTGCTTCGTGGCCAACAACGGCAGGCTAGGTTTCGGTATTGCCGACTACCACGCGTTCGCTCCGGAAACCGGCGCAGCCGTGAAGCTGCAGTGGATCGCTGTGCACCGCAGCAAAGCAGTTTTTACCTCCAGCGCAGGACTGGATTACCGGACGCACTTCGAGGCTGAACTCGGGCCTGCGACTCTTGCGTGGTTCAACGCGGAACTGTCCGCATCCGGCCTGGATCCGGAGGACTACCTCCTCATGCCGGTCCATCCGTGGCAGTGGGACAACAAGCTCACGGTGACGTTCGCGGCAGAAATCGCCCAGCGCCACATCGTGAATCTGGGCACCGGGGAAGATTCGTACCAAGCGCAGCAGTCCATCCGTACGTTCTTCAACACCGACTCTCCGGAGAAGGCGTACGTGAAGACGGCCATGTCCGTGCTGAACATGGGCTTCATGCGTGGTCTGTCTCCGCAGTACATGAAGGCAACTCCCGCCATCAATGACTGGCTGCAAGACCTCATCGGCAATGACCAGGAGCTCCAGAACCGGGGCCTGGCCATGATCCGTGAAACCGCGGCCATCGGGTACCACAACCACTACTACGAGGCTGCTTCGGCCAAGGGCTCGCCCTACCGCAAGATGCTCTCGGCCCTGTGGAGGGAAAGTCCGCTGCCGTTGCTCAAGGACGGACAGCAGCTGGCGACCATGGCCTCTCTCCTGCACGTGGATTCGGCCGGAAACTCCGTGGTGTCTGCCCTTATTAAACGCTCTGGCCTGGCGCCCACCGAGTGGCTTGGCCGCTACTTCGAGGCTTACCTCGTGCCGCTGGTTCACTGCCTCTACGAGTATGAGCTCGCCTTCATGCCGCACGGCGAGAACGTCATTCTGATCCTCGAAAACGGCGTGCCGGTCCGGGCGATCATGAAGGACATCGCCGAGGAAATCGTGGTCATGGGGGACCGGCTTGAACTGCCTGAGGAAGTCTCCCGCGTCAAGGCCGAGATCCCCGCGGAGGAAATGGTCCTAGCCATCTTCACCGATGTATTCGACTGCATCTTCCGCTTCCTGGGCGCCATCCTTGTGGAGGACGGGACGCTACGCGAGGACGAGTTCTGGGGGACTGCAGCCGCCGTGCTGCGGGAATACCAGCAACGCCACCCGGAGCTGGCGGACCAGTTCGCCATGCATGACCTGTTCGCGCCGGACTTTGAGTTGTCCTGCCTCAACCGCCTGCAGCTCCGGAACAACCAGCAGATGCTCGACATTTCGGATCCCTCCGGTGGGCTCCAGATGGCAGGACGCCTGGCCAACCCCTTGGCCAAGTTCGCCTAGTCAAGCTCGCCGAGGTGGCAGTTAACACCAATCCTGCTCGCAGGCATGGGTATTAACTGTCACCTCGGCGGAGCGGGTGCGTCCTAACCCTTGACACTGCAATGTGACGCGGGATACATTGGTGCACGTTATACGAATAACTAATACGAATAACCATTACGCTGATACGGCCCAAGGAGGTGCCCATGGCGAAGTCAAAGCCGAATTCCAAGCCGACCATGCACGATGTTGCTGCTGCTGCCGGTGTTTCGCAGGCCACTGTCTCCCTGGTGCTGAATTCAGCGGGCGGGTCGCGGTTCTCCGACGAGACCCGACGCAGGGTCAAGGATGCCGTAGCGCTACTCGGCTACCGCACGAACGCCCACGCTAAGTTCCTCCGTGATGGATTGGCCGGCATGGTGGGGTTCATAGGCGACACTGTCGCGACTTCCCCCTTTGCCGGGGCGATCATTGAAGGGGCGCAGGAGCGCGCCTGGGAGGATGGGCTCCTCCTGCTAACCATGAACACCGGCGGAGACAAGGACCTTGAGGCCGCTTCTCTTGACGCCATGCTTTCCTACAATGTGGCAGGCGTTGTCTACGGCTCCATGTATCACCGGCTGCTGGAGGTGCCCAAGGCCCTCGCGGGTGTTCCCTCGGTGGTGCTGAACTCCCAGGATCGGGCCGGGCAGCTCCCCAGCGTGGCACCCGACGAGGTGAACGGCGGCTATTCAGCAACCCGCCACTTGCTCAGTGCCGGGCACACTCGCGTGGGGATGATCAACATCGAGTTGCTCGAAAGTGGCCTTCCTGCCGCGGTCGGCCGCTACGAAGGCTATACGGCAGCCCTTGCAGAGGCTGGACTGGACGTGGACCCTGCCCTGGTGCGCTTCGGCAGGGGCGGCGAGGACGACGGCTACAAATATGCAATGGAATTGATGACTGCCCCGGAGCAACCTACGGCAATCTTCTGCGCCAATGACCGCACGGCGTGGGGAGCTTATCAAGCGGTAGCCGATCTTCGGCTTTCGATCCCCGCTGACGTTTCGATTGTGGGTTTTGATAACCAAGCCATCGTTGCGCCTCATCTTCGTCCTGGGCTGACAACTTTTGAGCTGCCCTTTGTTGCCATGGGCAGGCGCGCGGTTGATCTTATCCTCCAAGGTGCCGAGCCCGACGGTCGGGTGGAGCTCATGGAATGCCCCCTTGTTGAACGAAAGTCAGTTACACACCCTAAGGAGATGCCATGAGCCGCACTATGCCGGCGAAACGCGGGCGTCCGTCTGCGGCACCGGTGCCGCAAGTTCCGCAACGAAAAATTTCTGCTTCGCTCCGCCTCCGCCGCATTTTTCGGGCCTGGCAGTTATACGTATTACTAGCGCCTGCTCTTGTCTACATCCTGGTTTTCAAATACTGGCCGATGTATGGCGTGCAGATTGCTTTCAAGAATTACAACCCGGTGGACGGCTTCACGGACAGCCCCTGGGTGGGGCTGGACCACTTCGTCCGGTTCGTGAACTCTTACCAGTTCGGCCAGGTGGTGGGAAACACTCTCTGGATTGCGGTTCTGGGCCTTCTGGTGGCTTTCCCGATCCCCATCATCCTGGCTCTGCTGGTCAACCAGCTCCAGAGCGAGAGGTTCAAAAAGTTCACCCAGACGGTGCTCTACTCACCGGCCTTCATTTCCACGGTTGTGGTGGTGGGAATCATGTTCGTGATCCTCTCGCCGAGGTCCGGGCTGGTAAACAACGCCATCCAACTCACCGGAGGCGAGCCGATCTTCTTCATGGGCTCGGCTGAGTGGTTCCGGCCGGTGTACGTCATCTCGGATGTCTGGCAGAACGCGGGGTTCTCCATGATCGTTTACCTCGCAGCTTTGGCCGCTATCGACCCCGCACTTCACGACGCCGCGAAGGTGGATGGTGCGTCAAAGCTCCAGCGCATCCGCCACATAGACCTGCCGGGCATCATGCCGGTAGTGACCATCCTTTTCATCCTGGCTATCGGCAACCTGCTGAACGTGGGCTTCGAAAAGGCGCTGCTGATGCAAACACCATTGAACCTGTCCACCTCGGAGATCATCCAGACGTACGTCTACCACGCTGGTTTGCAGCAGGCGCAGTTCAGTTATTCGGCCGCCATTGGCCTGTTCAACTCCCTCCTCAACCTTGCGCTTTTGCTCGTTTTCAATACGATCGCGCGCCGGGCCAACCAAGCGACCTTGTGGTGATGCCGAAATGTCCCTGACAACCGAACCCTCAACCATCCACCAGGCCAACCGTGCTCCCAACCCGGGGCGCCGCAAGCAGTCGTTGCGCGACAAATACGGCGATCGCGTCTTCAACGTCGCCGCGACGTCGGTGCTGCTGTTGTCCATTCTGGCCGTGGTCTACCCGCTCTACTTCATTGTGATCGCTTCCATCAGTGACCCCAATGCCGTCTATGAGGGGAAGGTCTGGCTGTTCCCTTCCGGTGTTACAACCGAGGGCTACGAACGGATCTTCGCTGACAGCAGGATCTGGAACGGCCTCGGGAACACGCTTATGTACACGGTCCTGGGAACCGCCATCAGCGTCACCACCATCCTGTGCGGGGCCTACGCGCTTTCCAGGAAGGACATGCCGGGTCGAAAGATCCTGATGCTCCTGTTCGTTATCACCATGTTCTTCGACGGCGGACTCATCACCAAGTACCTGGTGGTCAGGGACTTGGGCATGCTGGACAGCATTTGGGCTGTCGTCCTGCCCGGTGCCGTGGGCGTCTGGAACCTGATCATCGCAAGGTCATTCTTCGAGCACACCATCCCGAACGAATTGCGCGAGGCCGCCCAGATGGACGGGGCAACCGATTTCAAGTTCTTCTTCAACATGGTCCTGCCGCTTTCCAAGCCGCTGATCATGCTGATGATCATGGTCCACGTCGTGGCCCACTGGAACTCGTTCTTCGACGCCTTGATCTTCCTCAACGATGACACCAAATACCCGCTGCAGCTCGTGCTGCGCAACATCCTGATCCAGTCTGATGTCTCCTCCACCGGAACAACCGGCGGGGACATCGAATCCTATGCGGCAGCGCAAAGGATCGCAGAGCTCACCAAGTACGCCATGATCGTCGTCTCGAGCCTGCCACTCATGATTGCCCTGCCATTCATGCAGAAGCATTTCACCAAGGGCGCCATGATCGGCGCCGTCAAATAGTCGCAAACCCCAAAGAAGACGGTCTAAGGCATTCGGCTCTGGACCGCATCCAACAACACCCTCAGAACAGGAATGACCATGGCAATCAGCCGCAAACTCGCCGTCCTTGGCGCCGTGCTGGCCGGAACGTTGACGTTCACCGCCTGCTCCGGCTCCAACTCGGGCACCACGGAGATCAAAGATGCCTCCGCAGACTTCGGCTTTCAGGAAAAAGGCTTCCCCATTGTCAGCAAGCAGCTGACCTTGAAGTTCTCCGGGACGAAGGCGGCCCTGGCTCCGGACTACAACACGATGACCGTAGTCAAGGAATGGGAAAAGGCCACCAACGTCCACGTCGAGTGGGAAAACCTTCCCGAGACGGTCTTCCAGGAAAAGAAGAACCTGATCCTGGCCAGCGGCGACCTGCCGGACGCATTCTTCAACACTGGATTGACGGACGCCGAGATCGCCACGTACTCCGCCAGCGGCACATTGATCCCTCTGGAAGGGCTGATCGAGAAGAACGCACCGAACCTGTCCAAGCTCCTCTCCGAGCGTCCCGACATCAAGGCGGCGATCACCTCTTCGGACGGACACATCTACTCCCTGCCCTCCGTGGAAGAGCTCGGCCTGGTGCAGTTCCCCAATGAACTGGCCATCAACACCTCTTGGCTCAAGAAGCTCAACATCCCCATGCCCAAGACCATCGATGAATTCCACGACGCCCTGGTGGCTTTCAAAGCCCAGGACGCCTCAGGCACAGGCAAAACCATTCCCTTGAGCTTCATGCCCGGCTCATGGTGCGGCGACATCGTGGACCTGATCGCTGCCCTCGGCGGAACACCGGACAACATGGACCACCGCATCGTCCAGGACGACAAGGTCATTTTCACGGCCACCCAGGATGGCTACAAGAAGGCGATCCAGACACTGCACGAGTGGTACAAGGAAGGCCTGATTGACCCGGAGTCCTTCTCCCAGGACGACAAAGCCTATTTGGCCAAGGGCAAGGCCGCCACGGAAAACCTCGGCTCATTCGTCTGGTGGGAAATTCCTGAAATGGTTGGAGCGGACCGCGCCGGCGACTACGCCTTGGTGCCCGTCCTTGAGGGCGTCGACGGCAAACGAATCGCCAGCCAGTCCAACAACCAGGAAATCGCCCGCGGCGCATTCGCCATCACCCGGGCCAACAAATACCCGGCAGCCACCATGCGCTGGGCCGACAACCTCTATGACCCCATCCAGTCGGCCCAGGCCAACTGGGGACCCATCGGTGAGACCCTCCAGAAGGACGCCAGCGGCATCCTGACCCAAATCCCGGCACCGGCCGGAACCAGCGAAGGCGAACGACGCCAAAAGGTCGCCCCGGGCGGACCGAAGGCAAACACCGCAGAGAACTTCACCTCCGTCGTCGCCCCCGAACCACGCGCCGCAGCCCGCCAAAAGACGGTCACCGAAAACTACAAGCCCTTCGCAGGCAACGACGGCTACCCGCCCGTGGCACTGTCCAACGAAGAACTCCAGCAGATCAGCACCATCCAGACCGACGTCACCTCGCTGGTCAAGCAAAACACCGCCAAGTGGATCGTCTCCGGCGGCATCGAGCAGGAATGGGACGGCTACGTCACCCAACTCAAGAACGTCGGCATCGACAAAATGATCGAGGTCTACCAGGCGGCCTACGACCGCTTCAAGAAGAACTCATAACTACCAACACCCCAGGTGGAACCGGCGCCCAGCGCGCTGGTTCCACCTTCACCGCCCTTCCCCCTGCGGCACTTCCACGAGAACTGCAGGGACCACCTGCCAAGAAAGAGGCTCACTTTCATGACTGCCGAGACCGCCACGACCACCGATACTTTCCGTCCGGCCCTGCACTTTGCAACAAGGAACACGTGGATCAACGACCCCAACGGCCTCATCTTCCATGACGGCGTTTACCACCTCTACTACCAGAACAACCCGTTCGGCAGCGAGCACGCCAACCTGTCCTGGGGCCACGCAACATCCACCGACCTCGTGAGCTGGACTGACCATCCCGTCGCCATCGCCTGTGACGAGAATGAAGACATCTTCTCCGGCAGCATCGTCTTCGATCGGCAGAACACCAGCGGCTTCGGCAAGGACGGAACAGCACCCCTGGTAGCCATCTACACCAGCGCCTACAAACCCGCCTCCGCGCTCGAAGGCGTCCAAGCACAGTCACTCGCCTACAGCCTCGACGGTGGGTACACCTGGACCAAATACGCGGAGAATCCCGTTCTGGATCGTCGTTCAGCAGATTTCCGCGACCCTAAAGTGTTCCGCTACGAGGGTGACGCCGGCAGCTACTGGGTCATGGTGGCCGTTGAAGCACACGACTTCCAAGTCCTCCTATACAAGTCCAGGGATCTCAAGAACTGGGAGTACCTGAGCACCTTCGGTCCCGCGAATGCCACAGGAGGTATCTGGGAATGCCCGGACCTGTTCCCCATGCCTGTCGACGGCAACCCCAAAGACGTCAAATGGGTGCTCACCGTCAACCTGAACCCAGGCGGTCCAAATGGCGGCTCGGCCGGGCAGTACTTCGTAGGTGACTTCGACGGCGCCACCTTCACCTCAGCCACCACAGTGACCGAAGGCCTTCAAGACCCTGATCGGCTGGGTGAATACCGGTGGCTGGACTGGGGCCGGGACTACTATGCCGCCGTCTCCTTCAGCGATGCACCAGAGGGCCGACGACTGATGATCGCGTGGATGAACAACTGGCAATACGTTCACGAACTCCCCACAGCATCATGGCGAAGCCCCATGTCACTTGCCCGGGAACTGACACTCCAAACCATCGACGGAGAGACCCACCTCGTGCAGCAGCCGATGGGGGACTGGGCTGCCGTGGGTGCCCCGGTCTCAAACTTCAGCCTCCCAGAAACCACCATCCCGGAGGGAACCACGATTCTTGACGGCGCGGCAGGCACCGTCCAACGCATCGACCTCACCCTCACGCCGGGAACCGCCGAAGAATTCGGGCTCGTAGTCCGCGGCGAAGGTGCGCTAGGAACCCGCATCGGCGTCCGGCCTGCCGAGGGAACCCTCGTAGCCGACCGACGCACTTCCGGGCAAACGGATTTCCACGATGCCTTCGCATCCATCGACACGGCACCCATCCGGTCGGCTGCGGGTCAGTACCAACTCACCCTCTTCGTGGACCGGTGCTCCGTGGAAGTATTCGCCCAGGCCGGTCAAGTCACCATGACCGAACTCATCTTCCCCTCACCCAACAGCGACGATGTCTCCCTCTACGCCGTCGGCGGATCAGCCACGATCAAGAGCCTGCACATCACCCAGTACGCGTAGACCACCCACACCACTCGAAAGGCCGCCGACACACTCCATATCTACGGATCCGCTCGTCCTGAAACCAGCATCCTTTTCGTCGAGGTGACATTTGATGACAATCCCAGCCGCAGACATTGGTGTTAAATGCCACCTCGGCGCGGGAAAAGAGGAGGGGCTAGTCTAAGCGCATGACGACTCGAGCCAACGAACTCACTGCCTTGGTTACCGGGGCCACCGCGGGGCTGGGTGCCGAATTCGCGCGCCAGCTCGCCGAAGCCGGACACCACCTAGTTCTGGTGGCCCGCGATGAAGAGCGCCTGAAGGAAAAAGCCGAAGAGCTTGAACGCGACTTCAGTATCTCGGCGGAGGTCCTTTCCGCGGACTTGACCACCGACGTCGGCGTTTCAGCCGTGGCTGACCGCTTGCGGGACGCTGCACGGCCTGTGGATGTCCTGGTTAATAATGCAGGCATCGGGCTGTTGAAGTCGTTCGAGCGGAATGACCTGGACGAGGAACGTCGCCACCTGCGGCTCCACGTCCAGACACCCATGGAGCTGAGCCACGCGGCGCTGGAAGTCATGCTGGCCCGCAGGAAGGGCCGGATCATCAATGTTGCCAGCGTGGCTGCGTTCGCCAACAGGGGGACCTACTCTGCGGCCAAAGCCTGGCAGGTGACATTCAGCCGGTGGGCCAACATCACCTATGCGAAGTCCGGGGTGCAGGTCACCGCGGTTTGCCCGGGTTTCACTCACACCGAATTCCACGATCGCATGGGCATGGATAAATCCGTTGCTCCCCGGTTCTTGTGGCTCACTGCCGAGCGCGTGGTACGCGAGGGGCTGGAGGACAATGCCAAGGGCAAGGGCGTCTCCATCCCGACGCGACGGTACAAGGTGGTCAGCTTCTTCGCACGCATCCTGCCGGCCAAGCTCACGTCCGGCCCACCTCGTCGGCCGCTCGAACCGTAAAACTGAGACTCGGGTTATTATGGCACTTCATTCGAGCCTGAGGGGGCAGTGCTGTGAAGAACAAGTCGTTGGCATTCCTAGGGGCCATGGTTGTCAGCGGAGTGCTGCTGAGCGGCTGCTCCGGTACCAGCTACACGGGCTTTAAGGCGCTGGAACGCGAGGCAACGGAGGCTGACACTCCACCGAAGGACCTAAATCTCGAGCAATTCGAATTGGAAAAGGTGCTGTTGGTCGCTGAAAAGAACGGGAAGAAGTACTACTTGGGAGAAGGCAAACAAGGCCACCCATCCTGTTTGATCGTGGAAGCCGCGGAACCATACTTCTCGCACAGCGGCTGCACGGATTCCATCCAAGGCGAGATGCTGAGGATCGGTGGTCCCGACCAGAAATCTGCCGTCTTGGTTTCCGACGGCTATGACACCAAGCAGCTTGAGTCGAGCGGCTTGACGAAAATCCACCCGAACATCCTCGTAGTCACCAACTGACCTTGCCCCGTGGGGCCCGCACCAATACCGCAACTGCAATGCCAACCACCGCTCCCACGAACGTCTCAATGGCGCGCTCCATGACCAGCACGCCTGGATCCATGGGGGCGGCCAGCTGCGCGATCAGCAGGATCACAGGCGTGAAAAACACCATGGCCCACCCGTAGTGCCGCGCCATGAACAGCTCGGTGGGGAACTGGCACAGGACCACCAGCACAGCGAGCACCACCGTGGTTTGGCCGGGGAAGTACTGAAGCGGCGATAGCGGACTGGGGAAAAGCACGACGGCGACCACCGCCAATCCAAGGAACGTCCCCACAATGCGGTGGATGCCTCGGTGGACGCGGCTTGGGAGGTCGGCGCCGGCGAGGGGGACGGCCGCGGCGGCCATAGCCCAGTGGGGATGGCCGCTGCCGCTCAGGACTCCGATAGCACCGGCTGCACCCACCGCCAGGGAATAGCGTGCCGCATGGACCAGTGCAGCCTGACGCAACGGGCCGCGAAGGACGGGAACGTCGCGGGCAGCCCCGGCTACCCACGTGCGCCGCCGGAACCAGCCGGCAAAACCGACCACCAGTGAAAAGGCGGCGGACGCGGCACCGATGAGCACCGCCGTCGTGAATGGCACATTGGTGGGGACGGAGGCGCAGGCGCCCAGCGCGAGGATGCCGAAGAACGGCCCTATGGGCTTGAGGCGCACAGCGTCCGCGTACAGGGACCCGGCGCCGGCAAACAGTGTTGCCACCAGTACCAACCACCACGAGTGAATGTGGCTGACGGAAAGGAACACACCGATGGTCAGCCCGCCCACCAGGAACAGGGCAGCCTGGGCTTGGTGTTTGAGCCTGAGCTGGTGCGTTTCGTTGCGGCCGTACATGCCGGTCAGCGCACCGAAAACGGCGTACATCATAAGGTCCGGACGGCCGATGAGAATGAGGAACAGCCCAGGTACTGCGACGCTCAGGGCCACTCGTACTGCCGAGAGGCGATCGTTGTTGGCGGGGCCCAGCCGGTGGAGCTCGCGGGCGTGGACCATCAATGCGGGCACGGGGAAACACCACCAATCCTTATGGGTCGCTTTCGAAATTATCAGGGCCGCCAGCCGTCCCGCCATAAGCCCGGTCACAACCCGCAGCATGGTGGGCGCGGAAGATCGCATCTTGGAAATGTTTCTGGCTCCGACGAGGGCTTGACCCGAGGATAGGCCACAAGTCGCTCTGATCATCCACGACGACACCGTGGCAGGCATTGGCCAGTTTCCGTGCGAAGCGGATCCCGTGCGGGATCTCCGTTTATTGGGTTCCTTCGACCAGGACCTGGAACATCGTGGCCGCTTCAGGCAAGGCCGCGGTGATCTCGTCGGGGACGTCCTTGGCTTCGACCCGGAATGGTCCGTCCACGGTGAAGCTGTACCCGCGCTTCATCCCGCGCACCACCACCACACCGGTGTCGTTGGAAGTGGCTGGTCCGCATTCAGCCCACGAGTATTGCCCATAAGCAGCAACACATCGTCAATGCTAGGGGACCTCGGACAATAAACCGTCAGATCATAGGACGCAGCGGGCCGTTTTTTGGACGTCCGCAGCAAATGCCAGCTCTCCGGCCAGGGCGACCGTTTTCAGGGTTTCCTCGGAGGGTTGTAGATACCGGGGGGAAGACAAAGGGGTTCGCGGTTGCGGAGGACTTTAGGGATCACGGACGCAGGGGCGAGCGGCGCTATTTGATCGTCCGAGTAGGTTGCGGAGTATTCGGCCGGGATCCACGGCAGATTCTGAGCGCCGAGTACTTCTGTCAGCTCGCGGCGGTCGAGGGGTTCATCGCTGAAGGCCCGGAACAGGCCACCGGAGTATTCGCTGGCCTCAGGAGCAAGGAATTGCCCGATATCGGGCACGAGCCGAGGCCCGACCCATACCCACCAGAGGGGGTAGGGCGGGAAGCCTACCCATTGATCTGGCGGAAGCCGAAAGAATGGACGGCGCGGCATGTATTGGCCGCGTTCCACCTCGGCGGAGGCATAGACCGCACCGAGCTCGGTAGCTACGGCGAGGAAAAAGCGTCGGAGTGCGCTCCTGAGTGCGTCATCGGCGAGGTTCGGCCCGTCGACGACCAACGTGATTCGGGTGAACGGAATACCCCAAGCGCGCTCCGGACCCTCAATTTTCCCGAAAGTGATAGGTGAGGGGTTCTTATAGTGGACTTCCCATTTGTTGGCTTTGCTGCTGTAGTACTCGGTGATGAACCCTTTGGGACCTGTCGAGTCGAAGTGCTGGTACGGTTCGTAGTTCCCGAACCGCACCGGGACGGCTTCGGGGAGGAGTTCCTGTGCTAGTTGTAGGTAGCGTTCGAGAAAGTCCGTCGGCAGGTCATCTTCCAAAAGCATCCAGCTAAGCCAGACACTGAGGGGCTCCTGTTTTTGCTCTGGCTGCGATGCGGCCTTAGTAGTTCGGGGCTGGGGCCATACCTCGTCTGTTTGTTCGTCCAAGACCATCCCGTGGCAGGCTTTGGCCAGTTTCCGGGCGAAGCGGACACCGTGGGGAATCTCCGCCTCCTGGGTTCCTTCCACTAGGACCTGGAACATCGTTGTCACCTCAGGCAGGACCGCGGTGATCTCGACGGGGATGTCTTCGACCTCTACCGGGAATGGCCCGTCCACGGTGAAGCTGTAGCTGCGTTTCACCCCGCGTAGCACCACCACACCGGTGTCGTTGGTGTTGGCTGGGTCGACACGCAGGCCACGGATGTTTCCCACGAGCAGCAGCACCTGCTCAATAGTGGGGGTTTCCGGACAGTAGACCGTCAGGTCATAGGACATAAAGAACTCCCTTTCCCTTCCGAGACTTTTAGTGAATCGTGTCAGGGAAAGGTAAGAACTTGATCTTTCCTGCGGCGATAAGGTCCCGCACCTCCTTGGAAGTGTCGGCGATATCACCGGTTCCCTTGGTGCTTGCACGTGTGTAGACGATCAGTGTGCCCTTGGCTGGTTTGGTGGCGTCACCGTAATCGGCGTACTTAAGGAAGTCCCGGATTTGGTTTGTCATCCTGAATTGCTTTACATTCTTGACCTCGATGACATTACCAGTTAGTTTCCCACCGATTTGTTCCATGTGGTCGGGGAATCGCATTCTGCTCATCCCGTCGATCTTGACGCCTGTCTTGCCCGAGAGGCTGACGCCAAGTAGCTGTTCGACCGCGTGTTCGCCCCATCGTCCGATGAGTGAAGCTCCCTTGGGCGGTGTTGCGAAGGCGGGGTTGAGGTTATCGAAGCCGCAACTGTGGGCGGATGCCCTTTGCATGAGGGGCTGGCTGGAGCCTGTGGGGGCCTTTTGGTACACACCAGCGGTGACGATGAGGGTAGACGAACTGGAGAGGGCACTGACCCGGCCGGCCCCACCGATCGAGCAGACTGCTGGGTTGTTCGCGTTCTTTTCAATGGCTTTGATGGCGTCTTGGTGCCGTGTGAAGAAAGCCGCAGCTTTGGGGAGGATCCGTCCGACGAGGGCGATGGCTTCGGCGGCTTTGAAGAGTTTGCCGATGGGTAGGACGCCGATGAGTGCCATGCCGCAGGCGCCGATGTCGCCTTTGGTGAAGCAGTTGATGATGTCGGTGACGCCGAAGAAGTCCAGGAGGAGCTGGCCGCCTTCTTTGATGATGAAGTCAGTGATATCACCTTCGGCGAGGGTTTCATGGGCCTTGCGGAGTTCCTCTGCCGCTTCAGGGCCGCCGGCGGCTTCGGCGGCGGCGAGTTCGTCAGCGGTGACGTCGCCGGTGGTGTTCGCGGCAGCTTTTGCCATGTTGGCGGCGGCATCTTCCTCGCGTTGGAGGTTGGTGGCGATCGTGACGGCTTCGGTGGCTGCAGCTGCTGCGGCTTCGGCGTCCTTGCCCGCGTTGATGGCTGATTGCTGCGCGCTGGCGGCGGCTTGGCTTGCTGTGGCGGCTGCGGCGGCTGCGTTGCTCGCTGAGGTGGCCGCGTCTGCGGCGTGGGCTTGTGCGGTTTTGGCGTCGGCACGGGCCTGTTCTGCTGCCTGTCGGGCGGTTGCGAGTGATTGCTCGGCTTGCGCTGCTGAGTCTTTTGCCAGGTTGGCTTGGGTCACTGCTGTGGCAGCTGAGTTCGCGGCGTTGTTTTTGTACGTGGCTGCTTGGGCCGCGTAGTTGTTGGCATCGGCGCTGGCTTGCCGGGCGACGGCTGCGACCCGGGCGGCTTCGTACGCGTCCGCTTGGGCTTTCGCGGCGAAACCAGCTGCCTTTGAGATGCTGGCGTCGATAGCGGCGACGTGAGATTTGGTTTCCAAGTCGCGGGCGGTGGCTTCTTTCAAGCGGGACTTGATGAAATACCGCATGGCCGAGACGGGCCCTTCGAGGGCTACTTCGGCTGCGACGCGAGCTTCGGGGCCACCTGTGTCCAGTATGTAGGTGGCGGCGATGCGGTCATCGAGGTCTTTCTGGGCTTGGTATTGCTCTTCAAGGAAGATCCTGACCGCGTTAGGGTCCGGGCTATCGAGGGCTTTGGCGGCTGCTGCACGGACGTGTTGGCCTCCGGTGTCCAACAGGTAGGTGGCTCGGACGCGCATTTCGCCGGCTTCGAGCTGGTACCGGGTGGTCGTGACGAATTCAGCAACGGCTTCCTCGCCACTGTCCAAGGCCTCCTGGGCGGCGATGGTGATCGCCAAGGGGGCTTTGTAGGCGTAGGTCATGGCTTCGTCGAACTGGTCTTGTTCGAGTGCGACCTGGTGGCCGGTTTTGATGTAGGCGACGATTTCGGCGTTGTCGCCGGTCAGGGCTGCTTCGGCTCCTGCTTTGACCCAGGGGCCGCCGATCTTTGCCAGACCGAGAAGTGCTTTTCGGGCTGCCGGCATGAGGGAAGCGGTATTCGCGCCGGGGGCGGTGAGCTGGGTCAGGAGCTGTTGGGTGGTTGCTGCGTCGGTTTTGGCTTGGTCTTTGGATGTTTTCTCTGCGGTGAGGCGGAGTTCTTCGACCTGTTTCGCTGCGGCGGCTTGGGCGATACCGTATTCGCGCTCAGTGGCCAGCCGTTCGGAATCAACGGCACGGGCCTGCGCTGCTGTGGTTTTGGCAAGTGTTACGGCTGCTGTGGCCGCGTTTGCCGCGCTGATGGCATTATTCGCTGCGGTGGTGGCCCGCTGAGCATTGACGTCGGCTTGCCCGGCTGCTGCTGCTGCCTGATCGGCCGCTGCCGCTGCATTGTTGGCATTGATGATGGCGGCGGCTGCTGCTGCGCTTGCATCGTTGGCTGCAGCGGTGGCTTGCGCGGCGAGGGAAGCGACCTTCCGTACGGCAGCATCGGCGCGGTTAGCCGCATTCTTGGCCCTGTCAGCGGCCGCCCGGGCTTTGGCCGCTTCCTCGGCGGACACGCCGGCTTCGCCAGCTGCTGCTGCGGCAAGGTTAGCGGCGTCGATCGCGTTTTGCTGCGCGCCGCCGGCAGCGTTCGCCGCGTTCAGGGATTCTTGGATCGCGACCCGGGATGCGTCGGCGGCGTCCTTGGCGAACTGCGCGTTCTTTGCCGCGTCGCGTGCTACTTCTGCGGCTGTGCGGGCAGCTGAGGCCATGCCGGCGTTGCTGGCCGCGGAGGACGCAGCGACAAGGGCGTTGGATGCGGCGATGTTCGCACGCGAGGTTGCCGCCGCGGCGTTGGAAGCTGCGTTGGCGGCGGCGAGCATCGCTTGGCGTGCTTCCTGGGCCGCGTTGACGGCGATATCTGCCGCGTTGGCGGCCTGTTCAGCGAGGCTGGCTGCGCGTTTGGCTGCCGACGTTGCTTTCTCTGCGTTGCGTTGTCCTTGGGCAGCTTCGGCTTTGGCCTTCTCCAGCGCTTGTTTTGCTGCCAACGAGGCCGCGACGGCCTGCTTGGAGGACTCCTGGGCCTTGAGCTTTTCGGAGCGGGCGATGTCACTGGCTGCTTTGGCCTGATCTACCAGTTGTTGGATGGAAGCTGTTTCGATATCCCTGGCGGCAGCGACGAATTGGCCGTATCGGAGGAAGTCCTCGATGACCTGGGGGGAACCGGTATCGAGGGCAGCTTGGGCGGCGAGTTTGACGCTTTTCGAGCCTGAATCAATCAGTCGGTACGTCGCGATCCGGTTATCAAGTTCCTGGGCCTTAACCTTGCCGGTGAGCAGAAAGTCCTGGATGTTCTGCTCGGTGCCGTGGTCGAGCATCTTGGAGGCGGAAGACCGGACATGCGGGGTCCCGGAGTCGAGCAGGAACGTGACCTGGGTGCGGTTGTCGCCGACCCAGGCTGCGCGCCAGCCTTGGGTGACGAAAGTGTTCATGGCGGCGTCGCCCTCGTTGAGAGCCTTGGCTGCACCGGCTCGGACGTGCTCCCCGCCGATCATGGAGAGCTTAACCACCGTCAGGCGAAGGTCCTGACGCAGGGCGACGTCTTGGGGTGCGTAGGTTTCGCCGCTGGCCACCTCGCGGAATTTCTTCATGGCCTCCGGACCGCCAAGCAACGCGGCTTCAGCGGCTTCACGTACTGTCGGGCCACCCGTTTTCCACAAGCGCAGCACTCCGGCATCATCGGTGGCCCTGGCAACAGCTGCAGGCACCGCCAGGGGCGGATCATCGGCGCGTGCAATCACCGCGGTGGAGAGTAGACCCGCAACCAGCGCCACGGTCAAGGCGGCGGCAACGAAAGCGAACATGTACGCGCGGCGCAGGCCACGCACGACGACAGAAGTCATGAAATCCCCCAAGAAGCGCGAGCGTTTCAGGCCAGAAGGCCAAAAAAGAACAACCCGGAGCCTCCCCGGAGTAGAGGAAGGTTCAACAATTGGGCTGTCGGCACGAACGCTACCCAGAGGACGCCGCGTTCGTCCATAGCTTTGATTAACTTTATGAATGTGACGCGGGCGCGGCATTGTGACAATTGAAAGTTCTCTCTCATCTGTTACGATCCGTTCGAAATGTGATGTCAAGCACTACGTACCTAACCCGCGAAACCTTTTCTTGAGGCCCTATCCCGTGGTGGGTTCACGCCTGGCGAAGCATTTCATCTCACCGCATCCGGTTGGAGCTGAAGAGCTCCAACGCAAATAAGGGGACAAATGGGTCGGAAACGTGCCGCGACAATGATCGCGGCTTTCGTGGGGGTTGCTGGTCTTACTGCAGCGTTTGCCCCTCCAGTCATGGCGGCGTGGCCGCAGAATGTACCAACAGTCACGACGCCCACGGAGGCATCTTTCACCGTGGAGAACTTCATCCACCCCGGCGCAGACGTTATCGGCCCGGACCGGAAGATCACCCTGAAGGACGGCAACGGAAACCTTCAATGGGTTCCCTGCGTAGCTGGTGACGAAACGCAGATCGAAATTGACCATTGGGTGGACTCTCCCATCGGAGAGGTGACGCAGGTCGACTGCTTCAAAATCAACGGCACACCGGCCTGGCTCAAAATGGAAATTGTGGGATCATTCGGCATTGACGCCGGAACCGGCGACACCATCGTGACCACAGAACTCGACAATAAAAAAGAAGCCCGAAGCATCGAAGCAACCTGCCGATCCACGGTGCGCGGGCAGACAGATAAATCCACCGTCGTGGAACTGAAAGTCAACTACACCGGCACCACGCAGGAAACCAACTGCGAGGCCCCTGTAAAGGTCGTCACCCCATGAAAAACGCTCACATCGTAAAAAGGGCATCATCCGTTGCCACAGCAGCCGCCCTCGCGCTGTCACTCGGACTCATGGTCCAAGCACCGGCCCAGGCCATCAGCAACAGCCCGGCCACCCCCGCGAACACGAACAACTTCGTCGTCAAGATCGACACGGGCGTGAATACCTGCACCGGCTCCCTTGTAGCGGCTCAATGGGTCGCTACCGCAGCCAGTTGCTTCCAAGCCGACCCGGCCACCTATGCCTCTCTGCCTTCGGGTGTGCCCGTGAACAAGATCAAGGTTGTCCTCGGCGCTGACACACCCCTGCGCGATGCCAATGGGCTTGGCGTGATCCATGTCGAACGCCACCCCGACCGGGACTTCGCTATGGTCAAGCTCGCCAAACCCGTCGCCGGCGTCAGCCCGGTCAAGCTTGCCAGCACCGCGCTGACGGCCAACCAGCAGCTGAGCTTCACCGGTTACGGACGTACGCATGACACCTGGATCGCGAGTAAGAAGTTCACTGGGACGTTCACCGCCGGGACGCTGACGAACACGACGACCCAGATCAGCGGCGCCCCGGGGGTTTCCTTGTGCGCAGGAGACAGCGGTGCGCCCGGTCTCCGCACCGTCGGCGGAGTCACCGAACTGGTAGCGATCAACAGCCGCAGTTGGCAGAACGGCTGCCTGTACGCACAAACGTCCAACACCGGCCCCGGTATTGGCAGCCGCGTTGACAACATCACCGGCTGGATCAACTCCCTGATCTCCCTGAACGTGGCCAACGGCTCTATCGCCCAGATCCGGGCAACCGGCGCGAACGGCAACTGTCTGTCCGTCAACAACGGGAAGACACAGACCGTAAAGTGCACTACCAGCACCACCCGGAAGTGGGAGTTCAAAGACGCCGGTGCCGCTAATACATTCACGATCAAGAACGTCTCGGCCGGCACCTGCCTGACCGGCGACACCGACGCAAGTGCCTCGCCGCAAATCGCCGTGAGCACCTGCACCAACCCTGTCAGCGCCCACCAGAAATGGGAGCTTGCGGCGCAAACCGCCGACGGCACCGTCATCATCAAGAACGTCGGCAACCAAGCGGTCGCACAGTTCGAAGGAACAGCGGACACGGCAAACGCCAAGCAAGTACCCGGCGCCACGGAACGGGTCAAGTGGAGCCTCGGAAGCGGTGACTACTTCGACCTCAGCGCCTCCGACGTCGTCGCTGTCAACCCCGACGGCGTCGCCTACAACCTCTACCAGTACGAAGCGACCAGCACCCCCGGTCTGCTTAACGGTGTTCAGATGGGCACTGGCTGGTCCGGTCTGCAGTCAGGTTTCGTCACGGACTGGAACGCTGACGGATTCCAGGACCTCGTCGTCCACTGGAGCGACGGGAAGCTGCGCCTCTACAAGGGCACCACCAGCCCCTTCGGCGCATACGAAGTCATCGGCGAAGGATGGAATGGCTGGCAATTGAGCATCGGGCGCTGGAAGACCGGTGATAGCTACCCGAGTATCATCGCCACCAGCACCGACGGGATCATGCGTCACTACCAGAACCCCAGCGGAGCCAAGATCGGTGTTTACACCCAGATCGGTCAGGGCTGGTCAGGCCTGGAAATCGTCCAAATGGACTTCGACAATGACAAGTCAACCGACATCGTCGCGAAGAACAGTGCCGGCGAGCTCAAGCTCTACCGCGGCAACGGCACGGGGGGCTTCATCAACGCAACACCCCCGGTCATCGGCGTTGGTTGGAACGTCATCACCGCCATATCCCCGACCTCCGGCTTCGCTGGCCCCGAAACCACCGGCATGCTCGCCCGCACCAGCGGCGGCGAACTAAAGTACTACCCCATCGAAGCCGGCTCCTGGGGAAACCCGAAGGTTGTTGGCTCAGGCTGGTCCCCACTGAAAATCTTCCGCTCCACCATGCCCTAGTCTGCTAACCACCCAGAGTGTTTGAAGGGCCGTCCCTGCCCGGGCGGCCCTTCAACCTTTATCAAATGAAACGAGACCAACCATGGGCCTTTTCTCCCGGAAAACCAGCACCGATCCGCACCTGCCGGAACTGACAACCAAACAAGCCAACAAACTCCGCGAACTCTGCGTCTCGGCCCTCCATAAGCAGGGAACCACCGTCACCGACGCCGGAGACCACCTCGACGCCGGAAACGGACAACGCTTCGGGCTGTTCGCCGTCGTCCGCAAAGCCGAAGCACTGCCGGAAAAGGACTGGCCCGCAATGGTCGAACAACATTTCGCAGCTGGCCTGGACACCGCTCACGCGTCCCAGGTCAGTGTCGCAGAACTACATGAACGTGTGTACCCGAAGTTCATCGCCCCGGAAACCATGGACTGGATGGAAAGCCAACACGGACCAACCATCTACTCCTACGTCCGCCCCACCGCCAGACTTCCACTGCTCATCGCGCTCGATTCCCCGGAATCCGTCTCCTACGTCACAGCAGAGCAGGCCGAGTCCGCGGGCGGAGCTGACCTCCTCTGGGAAAAGGCCTTCAGCAACCTCATCGCCGGCGGCCCAGGCCAACCAGAAGAATTTACCGACGAAGGCGGCTCCTTCCTCGTCTTCGAAACCGAATCCGTATACCAAGCGTCCTGGATCGCGTGCATGGACAAATTCGTGGAACTGCTCGGCTACAAACCAGGCCCCCTCGGCGCACTGGTTACTATCCCCGCGACCAACATCCTCTGCCTGCACCTGATCAGCGAAGCCACCAGCATCGACGACTTCAAAGCGATGCTCATGTTCGCAGGCGCCGTTCAATCCCAGCACCCATCCCCGCTGGCCCCGCTCCTCTACTGGTGGAACGGTGAGACCGTAGAACCAATCTCCGGAAGAGACGGCGACGACGTAAACCTCTACCTACCCGACGAACTCCTCAACGTACTGCAAGACTAAGAACAACCACGGGTGGAGAACTAAGCCGCCCGCCCTGACGTGCAGGCTCGGAATTTGCGCAAGGTCTGGGAAGATCGAGATATGCCCGTCGCTTTTGTATGCCGCACACGCTCCAGCATGTCACCGCAGGAGCTGTTCGATCTGTCCCGGAACATCGACGCCCACGTGGGGTCGATGTCGCACAGCCGCGAGAAGGCAATCGCCGGCGTGACCCGCGGGCTGATTTCGGAAGGAGAGACTGTCACCTGGCAGGCGTGGCACCTCGGACTCCGGTTCCGCATGACCAGCCGCATCACGCGGATGGAGGCGCCGACGTCGTTCTCTGATGAACAGGTGAAGGGCCCCTTCAAGTACCTCCGCCACACGCACGAGTTCCGGCCGGACGGCAGCGGCACCCTCATGGTGGACACCGTGGAATTCGCCGCGCCGTTCGGTCCCGTGGGCCAGCTGGTGGAGAAGCTGATCCTGGCCAGGTACCTGCAGAACCTGATCGAGAAGCGCAACGAGTTCCTGGTCGGCCAAACCCCGCCAGCGTTGGACACCCGGCAATGATCAGGCTCGCGCATGCGGACGACCTGTTGATCATGCAGGACATCGAGCGTGCCGCGGGTGAAGCTTTCAGGTCGTTGGGGATGGAATCAGTCGCAGACGACGAGCCACTCTCCATCGACGAGCTGAACGGCTATGCCGCGGCGGGCCGGGCCTGGGTTTCCGTCGACGGGCTCGACTACCCGGTGGCGTACCTGTTGGCGGACATCGTTGACGGCAACGGCCACGTAGAGCAGGTCAGCGTGCACCCCGACCAAGCGCATCAAGGCCTGGGCCGCGAACTGTTGCATGCCGCGCGCGTTTGGACACGAGGCCACGGGATGCAGCGCCAGACGTTGAGCACGTTCCGGGACGTGCCGTGGAACGCTCCGTACTATCGCCGCCTTGGCTTCGAGGTGCTCGACGCCGGCAGCTGGGGTCCGGAGCTGACCCGTCTCATGGAACACGAGGCCGAGTTGGGCCTGACCCGCTGGCCGCGCGTAGCCATGTGGCGCCCCGCGGTCCCGCCCAAGTAGTTAGCCCGCCACCAACTCAACCTCATAGCTGTCCGTGTTAATCAGGTACGCGGCGTAGTGGTCCGGGCCGCCGGCGTGCGGGTACTTCGACTCGAACATCTCGTACCAGCCTGCGTCCGCGCCGAGCGCCCGGATCCGGTCCACGTTTTCGCGGGTCCCGGCGTGGAACGCTACGTGGTTGAGCCCCGGATCAGTACGACGATGCGCAGTTCCGGTGATGGCATCGGTACCCTCCACCACGATGTACGTGCCATTAAGCCTCCAACTACACCCGGTGGGCCACTCCTGGAATGGCTCATAACCGAGCTCACCCAGCAGCCAGCCCCACTCCTCCCGGGCACGGTCAAGATGCGGCACCCAAATCTCAAGATGGTGGATCGACCCCACCGGAACCTCACGCATGCGCCGAGTCTACGAGGTCCTGGCCCGTTCCACATCGCCTGCGCTCGCCGAGTCGCCAACGGCACGGAGCCCGGCGATCACACCGTCAACATCCGCTGGAGTGCGATTCTGGCTGAGTTTGGTTTTCGCTTCCACACGGTGGATAAGAAGTTCGACGCCGACAATCGCCCTCAGCTGCCCGGCAACGAACCGCTCGGGTGCGTCGTCCACGGTCCAAGGTTTGGGCATGCTGGCCTCATGTTGGTTGGATAGGCGGCGAACGTGCCGGCCCAGCCATTCGGCGTCGTCGTGGATGACGAGCTCACCGTACACGTGGGCGGTGGAGTAGTTCCAGGTGGGGACCACCCGGCCGTGTTCCGCTTTGGAAGCGTACCAGGAGGGTGAAATGTAGGCATCCGCCCCTTGGACGATCATCAGGGCCTCCCCTGTAACCGGGGTGGACCACTGGGTATTGTTGCGGGCCATATGTGCATGCAAGGCGCCGTGCTCACCGACTGAGGGCTCGTAGACGAACGGCAACAGCGTGGCGAGCAAGCCGCTCTCCGTCATGGTGACCAGGTTGGCGGCCCCGGCGTGACGAAGCAGCGAGTCAAGTGCTTCATCGGAGGCGGCAAAGTGTGCTGGCGTGTACATGGGTTCCTACTTCCTGAGCCTGACGCGGACAGCGGCACCGGCGCAGAGGATCACCGCGAGGCCTCCCACTATGGTGGCCCACGTCATCGATTCGCCCAACAAGAGTCCGGCCCAAGCGATACTCATGACCGGTTGGACGAGTTGGATCTGGCTGACCTGTGCCATGGGACCGATGGCCAGACCTCGATACCAAGCGAAGAAGCCGAGGAACATGCTCACCACTCCCAGGTAGGCGAAGGATAACCACTGGATTGGCGTAGCAGAAGGAGTGCCCGGGCCAAGCGAGACCACGGTCAGCAGGATCATTACCGGAGAGGCGACCACCAGGGCCCAGGAGATGGTCTGCCATGCACCGAGTTCCCGGGCCAATAACCCGCCTTCTGCATAGCCAATAGCAGCAGCCACCACAGCACCGAGCAACAGCAGGTCGGCCCAATGCAGCGAGCCGAATCCGCCGGATTGAACAAGCGCAAATACCAGAGCTGCCACTACCCCCACAGCCGTGAGGATCCAAAAGAGCAGGCGCGGACGTTCGCGTCCCCTGATCACCGCTACGGTCGCCGTGGCCGCGGGCAGTAGCGCGATCACCACGGCTCCATGGCTGGCGGAGGTGCTGGTGAGGGCGAAAGTGGTAAGCAGCGGGAAGCCAGCCACGATCCCTCCCGCCACCACGGCAAGACGGATCCATTGACGGCCGCGGGGAAAACATTGCCGGGTCAGCGCCAAGGCAAGCGCCGCAAGGATGGCGGCAACTACCGCCCGGCCCGCGCCGATGAAGAGCGGTGAAAGCCCCTCAACGGCCACTCGGGTCAAGGGAACCGTGAAGGAGAAAGCGACGACGCCAAGGAGGCCCCACCAAACACCTGTTGATGTCCGTGTGGATACCACTGGCCGCGAAAGTGTAGTAGCGCTACTATTGGTACTCATGAACAACGATAGCAGTTCCCGAATCGTCTCGCGAGTAAAGGAATGGATTGCTGGAGCCGCTCCGGGAGCCAAGCTGCCATCAACGCGCCAGCTCGTGGCCGAGTACCAGGCCAGCCCAGTCACCGTCCAGAAGGCCCTGCGGACACTCACGGCACAGGGACTCATCGAGAGCCGTCCCGGCGTCGGCACCTTCGTGCGGGCCTACCGCACGGCCAGGCCATCGGATTACGGCTGGCAAACAGCGGCGTTGCGGGCAGCCCAAACTGCACGGCCCCTGAACACCGCTGCCATGCGGAGCGCTTCAAATGACGTCATCGCGTTCCACTCCGGCTACCCGGACCGCGAACTCCTCCCGGAAAGACTCGTCCGCGCCGCACTCACCCGTGCAGCAAGGGGAGACGCCGCCCTGTCGCGACCCCCGGCGCAAGGCCTTCCGGAACTGCAAAGCTGGTTCGCGCAGGAACTCAGTACCTCAACGCCGGTTGGCGTCACGCCGCCCCAGCCGAGCGACGTCGTCGTTCTTCCCGGCAGCCAGAGCGGACTCAGCTCAATTTTCCGCGGTCTGGTGGGGCACGGGCAGCCGCTGTTGGTGGAGTCACCCAGTTACTGGGGTGCGTTGCTGGCGGCAGGCCAGGCGGGCGTCAATGTCATCCCTGTCCCCAGCGGCCCGGAGGGGCCTGACCCGGAAGAACTGGACAGGGCCTTCGAGGAATCCGGCGCGCGACTGTTCTACGCGCAGCCCAACTTTGCCAATCCCACGGGAGCGCAATGGTCGGCTGTACGCGGGGAGGAGGTGCTGCGGATCGTCCAGCGGCACGGAGCTTTCCTTGTGGAGGACGACTGGGCGCACGATTTCGGCATCACGGCCCCGTCAGTCCCGCTCGCCGCCAAGGATGATTCCGGGCACGTGGTTTACATTCGCTCGCTGACCAAAAGTGTCTCGCCGTCCATCCGTATCGCGGCCATCATCGCGCGGGGTCCGGCGCGCGAACGGATCATGGGCGCACAGGCCGCAGAATCGATGTACGTCAGCGGCCTGCTTCAGGCAGCAGCGCTCGACGTCGTCACTCAACCCGGGTGGCAAACGCACCTTCGCGGCCTCAGCCACCAGTTGCAGTCGCGGCGCGACCTCTTGGTCACCAGCCTGCGCGAACACGTTCCGCAGGCGCACCTCAGCCACCTGCCCAAAGGCGGCTTGAACTTGTGGTTGCGGATGCCCGACGGGTTCGACGTCGAACAGCTCACCAAAGATTGCGAGGCGGCCGGGGTGCTCATTGCTGCAGGCACCGAGTGGTTCCCCGCTGAACCGGAGGGGCCTTACATCCGGCTCAACTACGCCGGCCCCAACCCGGGCCGCTTCCCGGAAGGTGCGCGGATCATCGGGGAGGCAGTAAAAGCGCAATTGGGCCATTAACAGCCGTAGCCACCAACATCAAGGAGAGCGCCTTGAGGTTGGTGGCTACGGTGGGCGGCAAGCTGCCGCGAACTATCCGTGTCGCATGCAGTGAATGTCACTGCGCAGAAGTTGCAGGCAAAGAGTTCCTAAGCGGGGGTCAAGTCCTTGTTGCCTTTGCCGAACACGGAGTCATCAATCGGCTGGCCGTCGAACGGCATCTCGTCCAGGTTGATGAGCGGGTTGGTGTCCTGCGTTGCTACGAGCTCGCGTGCCTCGGCCTGGGTGTCCACGCTGGGCATGGAGCCGGGCAGGGGGCGCTGGGCAGATTCACGCAGGAAGTAGATGGCGATCGCACCAATGATGGACGTGGCCATCAGATAGTACGCCGGCATCATGTCATCGCCTGTGCCCTCGATCAGGCCCTGCACGATGAACGGCGTGGTTCCACCGAAGATCGCAACCGAGAAGTTGTAAGCGATGCCCATTCCGCCGTAGCGGCTGGACGTCGGGAACAGGGCGGGCAGGGCCGAAGCCAGGTTGGCGATGTAGAACGTCACCGGGAATGCGATCAGTGCGAGGCCGGCCAGTGTGGACCAGATGTCGCCAATGCCGATCAGCAGGAAGGCCGGAATAGCGAAGACGATGGTGCTGCCAGCGCCGATCCACAGCACGGGACGGCGGCCGATACGGTCGGAAAGCTTACCGGTCAGTGGAATACAAACAGCCATGATCACCAGGACCGGGATAGTCAGCAAGGTGCCGTGGACGGGGTCGTAACCCTTGGAATCCGTGAGGTACGTGGGCATGTACGACGTCAGGGCGTAACCAACAGTGTTGGCGGCGGCTGCGAGGATCATGGCCAGCACGATCTGGCGCCAGTAGGCCTTGATGATGCCAATGGGTCCCTTGGCTACGGCAGCATCCTGCGACGCCGCATCCTTGGCTGAGGCTTCCTGGGCGTCCAGGGTTGCCTGGAACTGGGGGGATTCCTCGATCTTGCTACGGAAGTACACTGCGATCAGGCCCAGCGGACCAGCGATCAGGAACGGGATCCTCCAACCCCATTCCTCCATGGCTGCCTGTCCGAGCGTGAGCTGCAGGACCGAAACCAGGGCGGCACCGAGGGCGAAGCCAATGTAGCTTCCCATGTCCAGGAAGCTGGCGAAGTAGCCGCGGCGCTTGTCCGGGGCGTACTCACTGACGAAAGTCGTGGCACCGGCATATTCACCGCCGGTGGAGAAGCCCTGGATGAGCTTCAGGATCACCAGCAACGCGGCGGCCCAGATGCCGATCTGCGCGTAGCCGGGAAGGAGGCCGACGGCGAACGTACTTGCCGCCATGAGCATCAGTGTTGCTGCGAGGACCTTCTGACGGCCCACCTTGTCGCCCAGCCAACCAAACACGACGCCGCCGAGGGGACGCGCGATGAAGGTTGCGGCGAAGGTGCCCAGAAGGAAGAGTGTTTGGACCGACGGGTCTGCTTCGGGCAGGAAGACAGGACCCATGGTGGTGATGAGGTAGCCGAACACGCCGACGTCGTACCATTCCATGGTGTTGCCGACGATCGTGCCGCCGAGTGCTTTACGCAGCATCGGCTTGTTCACCACGTTGACGTCGGACTCTTTCAGCCGGCGCTTCGGGCGAAGCTTCTTCGTTGCGTTCTTTACTGCATTTGCTGCGTTCGTGGCGGCCGGGGTGGGGCCTGCCAATACCTGGGTCCCGGAGGCGTTCCTTGCGCCATCCGGAGAGACGGTGTTGCTTTGGTCTGTGGGCATTTGGGGTTCTCCTAGGGAGGTCATTTGCTTGCGACTTCTGCTGCCCCGCTCTGGGCAGGCCTTCAATTTTACGGGTTTTTGCACGAAAACCCGAGTTGAGATCCGATTTATCGGCCGTTTAGGGGTTCAATTTGCCCAGGTGTGTTCCATCTCATTGCCCGATCTTGCCCCGCTATCATGCGGAAGTTGACCCGTTTTTGCCCAAGAAGCACGTTGTTACCAAATTGTTTAGCGGAGCCCACTTAACAGGCCGGATTCGGGCCTTAAAGCTGATGGTTTGACGGGTTACCTTTGCGCAGCGAGCACCACTGTTGCATCCAATTCTTCGTCCGAGGCCACCTCCGGGATCAACCCAGCCTCGTTCAGGAGCCGGACAGTCCGCGGTGCCTGCTGCCTCGAGGTTTCCATCACCATGGACCCACCCGGCGCCAGCCACTGAGCCGCTCCCAGCGCAACCCGACGCTGCACGTCCAAACCGTCAGCGCCGCCGTCGAGTGCTTCCCGCGGCTCATGCAGCCGTGCCTCCAGCGGCATCGTTCCGATGGAGCCCGTGGGAACATACGGCGCGTTCGCCAGCAAGACGTCCACTCGGCCCATCAGTTCTCGGGGGAGGGCAGCGTAGAGATCGCCTTGATGGACGCACCCGCCACGGGGCTCAACGTTGCGACGCGCACACTGGACCGCAGCGGGATCGATATCCGCCGCGTGCAGTTCGCAGGTCCCAAGGAGATCGTTGAGCGCTGCACCTATCGCCCCGGAACCGCAGCAAAGGTCCACGACGACGGCTCCTGGTTTGGCGATCATCGCCGCCTGGCGCACCAGGAACTCCGTGCGACGCCTCGGAACGAACACGCCAGGTCCCACGGACATGCGCTTCCCGCAGAAATCTGCCCAACCGACGATGTGTTCCAGAGGCTGTCCGCTGAGGCGTCGGTCCACCATACGGTTGAGCTCGTCCGGATGGTGGGCGGCGTCGAGGAGGAGTTCGGCTTCGTCCTCCGCAAAAACGCAGCCCGCAGCGCGCAGTTTGGTGGCGATGGATGTTCTCCGGGTCACGTTTGCCATGCTAGCTGAGAGGGAATTCTGATGGGGTTGGAAGAAGCTGCAGGTGAGGGGTTCACAAATCTGCCGGGACTTGGTTAGGGTATGAGGCATGGGAACACTGATTTTTGAGTAGACCGGCCTCTGTCCTTAGCGGGCACAGCCGAGTTACACCTGACAAAAATCCACGCCTGTTGAGGCCCTGCCTCCATGCCGTTCCCGTTCTCGACGCCTTTTTCCCGAACCGCAACGACATGGGATACGCGTCTCTTCAGGACTCACACTTTTAGGAGTCCACGTATGACTGCCAATCCTTCCGAAAACAAAAAGACCCCGGCTTCCGGTGGTATCAAGGCCAAACTGACCGACGCCCAGAAGGCCATGCTGGCCAGCAAGTCCGGAGGCGGTGCTCCGGCCGGCTGGCAAAGCACCGGTAAGGGGCACAAGCCCACCTCCGCCAGCGGCAAGCAGGCCAAGACCGAGAAGAAGGTCCGCTGGTAAAACCTGCGGACAGGCACACTGGAAAGGAAGAACCATGACTGCGAATCACGATTCTGACCGCATCAATCCTGAGGTTGCAAGCCACTTGGTGGAGTCCATGGACATGGCCCCAATGCCCGAACCGACAACCATCGCCGTGGCACTGGGCGCTGACCAGAGCAAGCGGTGGCCTGATGGCAACGGAAAACGTCGGCACCCGAAGGACCGCGACCAAGCCCACGGCCGTATGGGCCAGGGTGCAGCCGTGACGGCGATCCACCGGACCAGCCGACCGCAGATGCCGCACTCCTCCTAACCGCGTTACCAACCGTAGCCAGCCCAACTGAGTCGCAGCACAGCGCGTTTTGAGCCCTCAAAACGCGCTCAACTGCGACTCAGTTGGGCTGACTCACGTCGTCAGGGGATTTGTCCGGACGCCAGCCACGCCACACGGGGTGCCGTAGCCGGCCGGGGCCCGTCCATTCACCGAAAGTCACCTCGGCCACCAGATCAGGGCTCACCCACTTGGCACCCGCCGCGTCCTCCCGGGGAATGTCCGCGAAGGGGGAGCCATCTACCACGAGCGGCTCCAGTTGATCCATGACGTCCCGGAGCTGCCAGTCCTTGAACCCGGTGCCCACGCGTCCCACGTAGTGCAGCTTCTCGCCGTCGGGGATGCCCAACAGCAACGCACCGAAGGTGCCACTCCTTGCCCCAGCGCCAGGACGCCACCCACCGATCACCACCTCTTGGCTTTGCTCAAGCTTGAGCTTGATCCACGCCCTGCTGCGGCGGCCAATCACGTATCGGCTGTCGGCTCTCTTGGCCATGACACCTTCCAAGCCCAGCTCGGCGGCGCTGGTCATGAGGTCCTCTACATCGTGGTCCAGGACCGCTGAAAGATGGAGAGGGCAGCCTTTGCGCAAGCGCTCCGCAAACCCTGAAAGCCTCTCGCGGCGCTCCCCGAACGGCAGCCCGCTCAGGTCCGTGCCGCCGTCGTAAAGAAGGTCGAACAGCATGAGCTGCACCGGAACCGTTGACCGGGCGCGTTCGATGTCCGCAGCTTTGACCAGATTCATTCGGAGCTGCAGCCGCCCAAAATCAGGCCTGGACCCTTTGCCGAGCGCCACAATCTCGCCGTCAGCCACGAAATCGCCTTCCGGCCAGCATGCTCGGTCTGTCAATTCCGGATAGGCGGCGGTGAGATCGTTCCCGTTACGGCTCATGAGTTGGATCTTGTCATCGGTGCCGGTGATGATCGCCCGGATTCCGTCCCACTTCAGTTCATACAGCCAATCGTCGCCGCGGAGATCGGCGGTGGTCCCGGACGTGGCGAGCATGGGGGTGTAACGCGGCATTGGTTGTGGAGACGCCGGGGTGGACTTGGGTGCCGCAGCTTTGGCATCCCGGCGCCCTCCCGGTTGCTCCTTCATGAGGTGGATCAGCCAGTTCTGCCCCGTATTGATGAGTGCGAACCGTTTGGTGCCATGCAATCCACCACCCGGCTCACCGGTGAGGGTCGCGATGACTTCCTTGCCATCGCGCCACTTCTCGCAGGTGTACTCGCCGCGGTCCCAAATGGTCATGGTCCCTGCCCCGTACTCACCCTTCGGAATGACGCCCGCGAAGTTCGCGTATTCCATGGGGTGGTCCTCCGTATGTACGGCGAGGTTGTTCCGGTCGGGTGTTTCCGGGACGCCACGCGGCAAAGCCCAAGACGCCAGGACGCCGTTGTGCTCCAAGCGCAGGTCCAAGTGGTAGCGGCGGGCGTGGTGCTCCTGGATGACGAAAATGCCGCCGGGCGGCGGGGCGTCGCCCGGCTTCGGCTGGTCTGAGGACGACCTTCCGGCCGCCGCGCTCGAAACAGCCGACGACGACGGGAATGGCTCCGGGGTTTTGTCCGGATCGCGCATCCCGACGTACTTGGCGAGACGGTTCTCGACCGTCACCACACGCTCACGGGCACCGGGGTCACCCGGAGTTGCACCGCCGTCGTCCTTCTCATCCTCGCCGTGAGGCGGCAGGTGCCGTTCGGAAATCGGTGCGAAGTGGTCTTTGCCTGTCTTGACCCGCTTCATCACGGCCACGTAGTCGAGGTGGTCCAGCGACGGAGAGGAAAGCTCCCGCCAAGTGCGGGGCGCGGCGACCGTGGGGTGGGCCTTTCCGCGCAGCGAATAGGGGACGATGGTGGTCTTGTTCCCGCTGTTCTGGCTCCAGTCAACCAGCACTTTGCCATGACGGAGGGACTTCTTCATGTCGCTGACCACCAGCTCGGGGTGGTCCGATTCCAAGGCACGGGCGAGCTCTTTGGCGAAGGCGGACACTTGCTCGGATTTAAGAGTCCCGTCGAGGCCTGTGTAGAGGTGGATGCCCTTGCTGCCGCTGGTAACGGGGACCGGGTCCATTCCCATGTCCTGCAGGATGGAACGGGCCAGCTTGGCCACTTCAACGCACTCGGGCAGTCCTGCCCCCGGCCCGGGGTCAAGGTCCAGGACGAAGCGGTCGGGCCGGAGCGGTTTCCCGGAAGCATCCACCTGCCACTGCGGAACGTGGATTTCCAGGGAGGCGATCTGGGCCATCCACGTGAGCGTGGCCAGGTTGTTGACCATGGGGTAATCGTTGGTGTGATCCGAGTGGTGGATGGTGGCGCGCGGTATCCACTTGGGTGCGGAGTCTTCTAGGTTCTTCTGGAAGAACACCTGCCCCGGTTGCTCGGCGGTACCCACTCCGTTGACCCAGCGCTTCCGGGTGACGGGCCGGTTGGCAGCGGCGGGGATCAGGAAAGGCGCGACGGCGGCGTAGTACTCCAGCACTTCGGCCTTGGTGGTGCCGGTTTCGGGGTAGATGATTTTGCCCAGGTTGGTGAGGGTGAGCTCGTGGCCTTCCACGTTCACCCGCTCCTGTTGCTTGCCTGCCACCTCTTCTCCTCTGCTGTGTTGTGCTGTTGACTGGGTGCATGAGGGCCATTTGGAAGGGATCTATCGCATTCGGTCTGGTCAACGTACCAGTGAAGCTCTACAGTGCCACGGAGGATCACGATATTGGCCTGCACCAAGTCCACAATAAGGACGGCGGGCGCATTCGATACCAGCGGAAATGCGAAATTTGCAGCGAAGTTGTGGCCTACGAGGATATCGACAAGGCCTACGAGGAAGAAGGCCGCACGGTGGTCCTGACGTCGGCCGAACTGAAGTCGTTGCCGGAGGAGAACAGTCGCGAGATTGAGGTAGTGGAGTTTATCCCAGCCGAGCAGTTGGACCCCATCATGTATGAGCGCAGCTATTTCCTGGAGCCGGACTCCAAATCGCCGAAGGCGTACATGTTGCTTCGGCAGACGCTCGAGGACACGGACAGGATAGCGATCGTCCAGTACGCGCTGAGGCAGAAGACCCGGCTGGGGGCGCTGCGGGTGCGTGGGGACGTGCTGCTGCTGCAGGCGCTGCTGTGGGGCGATGAAGTCCGCGAGGCCAAGTTCCCGTCTTTGGAGACCGACATCAAGATCTCGGACAAGGAGCTCGAGATGTCCTCCGCTTTGGTGGAATCCATGGCGCACGACTTTGACCCGGATGAGTACACCGACGACTACCAAGCGCAGTTGAAGACCCTGATCGAGGCCAAGCTGGAGAAGGGCGAAGCCCTGGACACCGAGGCTACCTTCGGCGTAGTGGAAGGCGAAGGCGAGGGCGGCGACGTCATCGACCTGATGGAGGCCCTCAAGCGCAGCTTGGACAAGAAACGCGGCAAGGAAAAAGCGGACGACGACGCTGCTGCCGCCGGCAAAACTGCCAGCAAACCGAAGGCGCGGGCGAAGAAAAAGGCGTGAACCGGCGTCGGGCGCCTTGAAGGCGCCCGACGCTCAGTGCAGTCCAGAGATTCAGTGCAATCCGGATGTTCTTTGCACGCGGGCTCTAGCCCTTGACGGATCCGGCCGTCAGGCCTTGGACGATGAACTTACTGGCAAAGGCGAAGATTGCCAGCGTCGGCACCACTGTCAGTACCGCGGCTGCCGACATGGAACCCCAGTCGATGTTGAAGCTCGAGATGAACCCGGCCAACGCCGTCGGAATGGTCTTGTTGCTGTCGCTGTTCATCAAGGTCACAGACAAGAAGAGCTCGTTCCAGCAATTAACGAAATTGAAGACGAAACTCGCCGCAACGCCTGGAAGCATGACGGGAACCAGGACCCTGAACAATGCTCCCAACCGCGAGCAACCGTCGATCATCGCAGCTTCTTCCAAAGCGTCAGGAACGTTCTCGAAGAAACCCCGGAGCATAATGGTGCAAAACGGAATGCAGATCGCAATATATATGAGGATCAGCCCGGTCTTGGAATCTACCAGCCCCATATTGGTCATCATCAGATAAAGCGGTCCCAAGGCAATGAAGCCCGGAATCATCTGCGTTATCAGGAATGCTCCCAGCACTGCGCCGCGACCTGCGAAGTGGAATCGGGCCAGGACATATGCCGAGAGCAAAGAGATAAGCGTAGCCACCGAGGAAGCCACCAACGCAACCACCAAGCTGTTGAGCATGTACTGGCCGAAATCCGACTTGGTAAAAAGACCGATGTAGTTTTCGAAGGATAGCTGCCTGGGCCAGTAGTCCAAGGGCAGCGAGTAAATCGCGCCTGGTTCCTTCAACGATGTCAGGATGATCCAGTACAGCGGGAAAATCGTGGCAACGAGGCATGCTCCCAGGAAGACGAACTTTCCCACGCGCCCTATGAAGCTCTGCTGATTGATCATCGTGCTTCCTTTCGAGGACGGACAGCCATGAGGTAGAAGACGGCAAACAGGGCAAGCGTGAGGACGACTATCAGGCCCAAGGCCGAAGCCTTCCCGTAGTCACCCTCCTGGGTAATTTTGATCATGTAGGTGGTGATGATGTGAGTTTGATCAGCCGGTCCGCCGCCCGTCATGGCGAAGATGATGTCCGGGAAATTGAAGATCCAAATCACCCGCAGAAGGATGGTCAAAGCCAAAGTGGTGGCGATGCTTGGCAATGTGATGTTGAAGAACGTGCGTACCTTTCCGGCTCCGTCCAGTGCCGCGGCCTCGTACATTTCCTCGGAGACGGACTGGAGAGCAGCGAGGATCATGATGGCGAAGAACGTGACGCCGTACCAGATGTTGGCAATGATTATTGCTGTCATCGCAAATCCGGGATCGGAGAGCCACGGGATGGGCGAACTGATAATTCCCGCCTTCATCAGCAAATCGTTGACGACGCCAAATTCCGCGTTGAACATCCACCGGAAGAGCATGCCGATCAGGAATCCGGACACCGCCCAAGGGAAGAAGATCATCGCTTGGTAAGCGCCGCGCATCCTGAACTTCCGCTTCAAGAACAGCGCCACCGCAAAGCCGATGACCACCTGCGGCACCAAGGATCCAGCCACCCACACCGCTGTGTTCCGTACGATGCCCCAGAATTCGGGCGTCTCCAGCAGGCTCGCGAAGTTGCCGAACCCTACCCAGGAAGTGTCGGAGAGATCATTGAGGTTCCAATTGCGGAACGCCATCTGGCTGCCGGCGATCATTGGGTAGTACGTGAAGATGCCGACGAACACCGCCGCTGGTGCCAGGAAGATCAGCAGGGTTAAGGCCGTCCTTGAATTGAATCGCTTCTTGGACCGCATAACGGCGACGGGCGCCGCCTTGGCCTTCTCCGAAGGGAGCTTTGTATCGAGGCTCACGGGAACCTAGCCTGCCCACTTTTGGGACCAGTAAGTATCCCAGCTGGACAGCAACTCACTCGTGGACATCTTCCCTGTGAGGACCCGCTGGAGTTCGCCGTCCGCTTTCTTGATCCACTCGCTCCACCACGACACACTGCGCGGTTGCACAGCTGAGACATAGGTCTCGGGATTCTCGGTCATCTTCACGTAGGCGGCCCAAGGACCTGTGCTGTAGAAACTGTCCTGGGCTGCGGACTTCAACGTAGGCACCAGGCTGTTGTCCTTGCTGAAGGTGGTTGCCGCATCGCCTTGGGCGAGGTACTTGATGAGTTTCACGGCCTCAGGCTTGGCATTGGATGCGGCAGCAATTCCCCAGCCGGCGGATGCCACGGGCTGAATGGCCTTCCCGCTCGGTCCTACCAACAGTGGCGCCACATTCCATTGATCCTCCTTAATGGACTTGGACTCGCGCACGGTAGCGATGACTTCGGGGTCCTGGAGCAGGAACGAGGTAGACCCGTTGCTGAAGCCCTGGACCATTTCCGGATACCCCCAGGCCACCGAGGACGGCGGTGACCCCTTCTTGAAGAGATCAATATAGAGCTCCATGGCCTCCTGCGCTTTGGGGGAAGAGAAGATCGTTTTGCCGCTGGTCAGCTTGAAGGCGTTTTCCTTATCGATCTCGTCGGCCACGTAGGCCTCGATAATCGCCACGGCGTTGGAGTTGGCGTTGCTGCCTCCGCGGAATGCGTAGCCAAACTTGTTCTCTGCCGGCTTGTTGATGGCTGACGCTTGTTCCAGCATCTCGGACCAGCTGGAAGGCGGACCGGAGAATCCTGCCTCTTTGATGACATCGGAGCGGTAGAACAGCGAAAGGCCGTAGAAGCCGTAAGGAATGTAGTAGGTCTTGCCATTCTGCTTCGAATACGTGACGGCGTTGTCCGTTAGGTTCTCCCAGCCATCCCATCCGTCAAGGTCAGCCGACATGTCATACAGCCACTCGTTGGCACCGAAGGATCCCACGGTGATGTCACGGGCCTCCACAACGTCAATTCCCTTGCCGGACTGGAGCATCTGCTGGATCTTCTGGTCCGCCTGATCCGTTGGCGGAGAGATGAGGTCAACCTTGATGTTCGGGTTCGCCTGTTCGAAGCCGGAAATGAGTTTCTTCAAGGTGTCCGTACGTGTCGGATTGGTGAGGCTCTCCACCATCTTCAGCGTGACTTTTCCGTCTTTGGCGGGCTCGGCGCCGCCACATCCGGCAAGTGCAAGAATTGCCGCGAGACCGGCTGCGGCAGACATGATGAATCTGGATTTCACGTGGATCCTCCAATGACTTGTTGAGCGTGGGTAATCGCCGCTCCGGTGGGGCGGCACGGTCGGTGGTTGCCAGGGTGGTGGCTTGCGTCGTAGCTAACGGGAGCGGGCGAGTCGGATGAGCTCCGGAACCGCCCTTTCCGCAAACGTTTCGTAATCCTTGGGCGAGTTGTACAGGTGTGCCGAGAGCCGCAGGAAGCCCTCGCCGTTGAAGGTGGTGATGGCCGTTTCGATATCCAACCGATCCGAAATGTTGGCACGGACGGCATGCGAATCCTCGTGCGTCGTGGCGAGTCCCTTCGGTAGCCGGACCAGGCGCAGTGGGCCTACCGGCATGCCAACCTCAATCGTTGGGTCCTCGCCCGTGGCCTCGGCAAAAGCGCCGGAAATCAGGGCCTGGCCGTAGTCGCACAACTCCCTGGCGTAGTTGCGGAACGTTGCCCAACCGTATCGTTCCTCGATGGTGTCGAACGCGGTGCGGGCTGCCATCCATGCGGTCACGTCCTGTGTTCCCACGTGGTCAAAATTCTCGGGGAAGTCGTAGGGGAATCCCCACGAATCGATGAGCGGCTTCAGCGTCTCCGCGACCGGTCCGCGGGCGACGAGCGCTGCTGTTCCTCTGGGTGCGCACGCAAACTTGTGAAGGTTTCCCACCCAGAATCCCTCGAAGTCGGGCACCGGGAACTCCAGCACACCCGGAGCGTGCGCTGCATCCACCAGGACCGGCACTCCAAGGACGGAGGCCGCTTGGGCGATCTCCGCGACCGGAAACGCGCGAGCCGTGGCGGACGTGATGTGGTCAACCACAATAAGGGCAGTCTTGTGGGTCACCTCGGCCATGACCAGGGCGCAGGCGGTCTCTGCGTCTGCATCGAGGGGGACTTCGGCGATCCTCACCAGGCCGCCACACTTTCGGGCAACACGTTCTGCGCCCTCTAACACCGCGCCGTAGGCATGGTTGGTGGTGACGATTTCCGCACCGGCAGCAAAACTCATGGAGTTGTACACGGTGCTGACACCCGCGCTCGCGTTATGCACCAGAGCCAGGTTTTGGGGCTCAACACTGAGGAACTTTGCGATCTCTGTCCGCGCCGTGGCTACCATTTCGAATTGACCCATAAACCACGTGCACGGGTTATTGTCCATGCGCGCCTTGAGGCTTAGCTGCTTGGCCTGTGCTGCCCGGGGTACCGAGCCGTAGGAGCCGTGGTTGAGATGAACCTTGGACGGGGTGAGGCTCCAGTCGGCAATTGAAGGTTCGCCGTCTGGATTCATCATCGGATGGGGGGCCGTGAGCGGTGCTGGGAACACGGTGTCCTTCTTGTCGGAGAGGAGTGAACGCTTTGTAAGTTACATCACAAAAAGCTCTCAGACAACGGACAGCTAGGAATAGTCATAAGATGACTTGCGTCGTTTACTGGCAGAAAGTGGAGTAAACCTGCGCGTGATGCCATATAGGTACGATGTCTTCTAGAAGACGTATGACAATAGGCTCTGCCTGCTCCAGGTTTCTGCTGGTGGGGTAGCGTGTTACGGGTAGCTGAAGGAGGCCACACATTGGGTGCTGTCGAGACGGCCATGCAGGGCCTACGAAACAAGATTGCCTCGGGCGAACTCGCGGCAGGGCAAAAGTGCCCACCCGAGGCCGAGCTCTCTGCCCAGCTTGGCGTATCGCGAAGCTCGCTGAGGGAGGCCGTGCGGGCCATGTCCGCCCTCGGCGTCATGGAATCGCGGCACGGCTCAGGAACCTATGTCTCCTCGCTTGAGCCCACGGTCATCCTCCAGAATTTTGCCCTTCTGGTGGATCTGCTTCCGCTCGACGGATTGCTGGAACTCTTTGAGATCCGCAGGTTGATGGAATCCCACGCCGCCGCAGCCGCGGCCGCGAATGCCACACCGGAGGTTCTGGCAACGCTGACGGGTCTCGTGAAAAGCATGGAGGCCACGGACAGCCCCTCCGAGTATTCCGAACTCGATTCACTGTTCCATGAGGAAATATGCCGTGCGAGCGGCAATTCAACCCTCGCTGCGCTCGTTAGTCTCTTCCGCTCCCGGGGTGGGCACTTCCATATCTTCGACGGTGAAGAAGGAGTGGACGTCCGTGAGGGAAGCACCGCAGGTCACAGCGCGATCGTGGATGCGATAGCCCGCAAGGATCCAACATTGGCGGCCACCGCAACGGCTGCGCATATCGCCCAGAGTGAGGCTTGGTTGAAGAAGCTGCGGCCGACCCCCCGGCTCCAGGACTAACGGTTGGCGGTGTTTACTTTCTCAAGATCAGTTGGCGCCTGTTTCGTAGTGCGGTTCAGCCACCGGTTTGGACTCGGGTGAACCACGTTCGCGAAGGTAGACGGAGGCGCCTACCAGGACGGCTACGGCAAGGAACTCGCTTTGCCAGTTCTGGAAGGATTCGAACCAGAACTGGCTTGAACCGAGGTATTCCCATGTGGAGACCTCAGGCAGTCCATGGCTGAGCTGTTCCTCGTTGTAGGCGGCCGCTCCACCTACCGCATGCAGGGTAAAGGAGAGCAGGAAAAGCAGGCCCAGCAGGCCGGAGAGCGAGTGCTCGTAGACCTTTAGGACCCACCCGCCGCGCCTGACCGGCCATGGGGTCTTAGCTGACTTTTTTGCATCACGGGGGTCCTCGTCCTGGGGCGCGTCCTTATCCACCGGTTTGGACTCGGAGGAACCCCGCTGGAACAGGAAGACGGTCAAGACCACGTACATGCCCATCTGAAGGAATTCCGACTCCCAGTTTTCAAAGACCGCTTCCCAGAAGTTGCCTGAGGTCAGAAAATCGGAGATCCCGGTGGCTGGCTGGCCGTGGGCCTGTTGTTCCTCGCTGTAGTGGGCGGCCCCGGAGATGATCATTCCTCCCAGGAAGACGACGAACAGGCCCGAGTTGACCAACAATAAGCCGTGGTCCTTGACCCAATGTCGCTCCGGCTTGTTGTCGTCCTTGCCGGATGTTTCATGGTGCCTTGTGGGTTTCAGCATGTGCTCGCATCTCCTACTTGTTGCCGTTGCCGTTGCCGTTACGGATGGCGCGGCGGTGCAGCCACAGGGGCGTGCCCACCACAAGGAGGAGCAACACCAGGATGATGAATCCGGCTGCAACAAAACCAGCCGTCCGTCCTGCTGTGAAGTCGAATACCAAAGTAGCGGAGCCCACGATCAAGAGGGCAACGCCACCCAATGCCCACTTGGTGACAACGTCGGCGCTGGAGACCAAGGTGGCCTTGAGCCCCCGGCGGAACAAGCGGCGATGGACGCTGACGGGGAGCACGATGAGGACGGTGGTCAGCGCAGCCACCATTACGTTGAACAGATAGAGATTCCGTTGCCAGTCGTCCAGGAGTTCAAAGCGCTCCTGAAAGGGCAGTGTAAGCAGGAAACCGCCGAGGATCTGTACCCCTGTTTGGAGGACCCGTAACTCCTGGATCAATTCCATCCAGTTGCGGTCCATCCGTTCCTCGGTGGACTCGTTCCTGCCGATCCTGGGAGCCTGCTCCGGCTCTACCATCTGTGCACCTCCGTAGCGGTTTTTGTGGACGCCGACCATACACCGGACTACGGTCGGAATTGTCAGCATTCCTCGATCTTAGGTATCGGGGCCTCATCGGAATCCCAAGGAGGAAAGCAATGAGTCAGGACGAGCATCGCGTGGACCCGGAAAGCGAGCCCGGCGGCTACGGTACGCCCACGCCTGAACAGGAAATGCCTGGTCAGGGGGACGAGCGCGAGACGCCGGAACGGCCGGCCCAGGCAGTCCCCGAGGCCCCGGGGGACGAGTTCCCTACACCCCAGGACCCTGACGCTGCGCCCCCACCTTCGACTACCGGAGACGGTCCACACGGGGCCTAAGTACGGCTGAGGGCCGTCCCCGGCTTGCAGCTGAGCTGCGGCGGGGACAGCCCTTTCGTCGTCTGGAGCGAGCCCCCTTGCTCTATACCGTGTGTCCCCTGCGACCCGACATGAAGCTCAGCAGCCAGCCAATGGCTGCGATGACGAGGAGGATGACGCCTACCCACAGCAACCAGTTCAGGGCCTGCGAGAAGCCGCCCACAAGAAGAAGAACAATTGCTACTACACCAGCAATGATCAGAAGCGTATTCATGGTCAGCACATTCCTTTCTGGGGGAATCTTTGATGAATCGCCGATTCCCAACTATGCATTCCGATTTACTTCGATTTAGTTATGCCGGTACTTGGAGGCGTTCCCTCGCCTCAAAGTGCCTTTTCAGTTATCACGTAGCGGCCTTCGCTGATGCGGAGTTCGCCAGTCGTGAACAGTAACACTCATCATTGTACTACTAAGCACCCTTATGAAAGGCTTATTGAAGTCGTCACCTGATGATTGGGCAGTTGCCGCGGATATTCAACGGCACGTTTTTCGCTCACATGAACGTCCACGAGAGGAACACATGAAAGCGTCACAGCAGCTTGCAGACAACCTTCAGATCGTCCTGACAGACCTTATTGAGCTACAGCTCCAAGGAAAGCAGGCGCACTGGAACATTGTGGGGCCGAACTTCCGCGACCTGCACCTCCAGCTGGACGAGCTGGTAGTGGCCACACGCGAATTCGCTGACGACACCGCCGAACGCATGAGGGCCCTCCATGCCCTGCCCGATGGCCGCAGTGCGACCATCGCCAAGGGCACGCGCCTGGAGGAGTTCCCGGCCGGCCTGGTCAACACCAAGAATGCGGTCAAGCTGGTCACCGACCGCGTGGAGCGTGCTGTTCAGACAATGCGCGATGTTCATGACGAAGTGGATGAGGAAGACCCCACGACGGCGGACCTGCTGCATGCGTTCATTGCCCGCCTTGAGCAGCTGGTGTGGATGATCAACGCCGAAATCATGAACGCCGGCGCTGCCGTGACGGACCCGGACGAGGCGTAGCCGATACTCCGGACCTGGCCGATCGCGAACAGGGCGGACAGACCATGCCCAGGCTGAAGCGCAGTGACCTTTCAAAGCCCGGCATAGTCCGCCGCAAGGTAGGGAAGGGGTTTAGCTACCGCCACCCCGACGGGAGCTTGGTCAGCAAGGAGGATCGCCAGCGCATCAATGCGCTGGCGATCCCGCCTGCATGGACGGATGTGTGGATCAGCCCTTACGAGCACGGGCACATTCTTGCCACTGGGGTAGATGCCGCAGGGCGCAGCCAGTACATCTACCACCCCGGTTGGCGGGAGCGGAAGGACACTGAAAAATTCATCCGGGCGGCCAAGCTGGGCCTGGTCCTGCCAACAGTTCGCCGCAACGTGACCGTCCACCTTCAAGACCCCACGGACCCTCGGCAGCAGACCCTTGCAGCCGCAGTGCGATTCATGGATTTGGGTGCGCTCCGGGTCGGTTCCGAGATCTACATGAAGCAGAACGGTTCCTACGGGCTTACCACGCTCCGCTGCCGACACGCGCGGGTGGAAGGGCCGGAAGTCTTCTTGACGTTTCCCGGCAAGAGCGGCCAGCTGTGGGACACCTCCATCCACGATCCCGCACTGGCGGCTTTCCTGGAACCACTGGCAGAGCGGCCCGGCAAAGAGCGGCTACTGGCCTACCAAGCCAACGGAACGTGGGTTTCCGTGGACGCATCCATGATCAATGAATATCTGCGCGGAATTGCGGGCGAGGCCTACACTTCCAAGGATTTCAGAACGTGGAAAGGTACAGCCGCGGCGGCCATGAGCCTCATCAAGTCAGGCCATAAAGGGACTCCCAGGCAGGCAATAGTGCGGGCCATCAAAGAGACCTCGGAGCTGTTGGGCAACACCCCCTCCGTGGCCCGCTCGTCCTATGTGGACCCGCGGATCATCGAGGCTTTCCTCTCGGAAGAACTGAAGGAAGTAAAGCCGACGGAGGCATCGGTTGCTGCCTTCTTGAACGGAGAAACGCCGAGGTAAACCAGATACCTCAAGGCGGTCCCAGGAATTTTGTGAGTACACTCGTACTAATAAAGACTAATGGGATATGACGTTTGGGGGCCGTAAGTGATTCTCTTCGCGATCGTGGTGTGCGAAGTTGCATTCTGGGTGTCGATTCTCGCCGGGCTCGCAGCACGGTATCTGCTGCGTCGTCCCCGTCTTGGTGGAGTTCTCCTGATCCTTGCTCCGGTAATCGATGCTGTCCTGCTTGCCTTGGTGGCCGTCGATCTGCTCGGTGGGGGAACGGCCTCATGGCACCACGGGCTTGCGGCGATCTACATTGGCGTTTCCATCGCGTACGGCAAACGCATGGTGGCATGGGCCGATGCGCATTTCCAGCACCGGTTCGCCGGCGGACCTGCGCCGGAACGCCTCACAGGAACCCGCTACACGGTCAAATGCTGGCGGGATGTGCTTCTTACTGCGTTTGCGGTTGTCATCGCTGCCACGACCTTGGGAGCGATCATCCTCCTGGTCAATGACGCGGAACGAACCTCAGCCCTCTCGGGGTTCTTTCGCATTCTGGGCATCATCTTGGCAATCGACTTCCTTTGGGCTGTGAGCTACACAATATGGCCGAGGAAGGCCGCCCGCGCATTGCCGGCTGCTACTACTTCGCGCTGAAATTCATGCCCCGGAGAATCGACGCAGAGGCACGGACCGCAGCAATTGCGGAAGCTTCATTACGCGTCCTCGAACGTGATGGGCTCTCTGGCCTGTCAGTGCGCGGGGTTGCCGCGGAAGCGGGCATCGCCGCTGCTTCACTGCGGCGGGCGTTTGCCACACAGCATGCCCTTCGGGAGTACTGCCTGCAACTCATCGAGGATCGAGTCACCGCCAGGGTCGCCGCACTTGAGCTAACCGGTCGGGCACTCGTTGATGAGCTGCTGTTGCAGTTGCTCCCTCTCGACAAGGAACGGCGCCTGGAACTGGTTGCGCAAGTCCAGCTCGGCGTGCTTTCACTTACCGACAGCGCGCTTCGTCCTGCTGCGTTCAGGCTTAGCGACGCTGTCGATCGCGCATGCCGCGCTGCACTGCAGATCCTGACCGAAGCGGGTCAGTTCTACAGGGGGCGCGATCCCGAGTATGAAGCGCAGCGGCTACGTGCCCTCTTGGATGGAATCGCGATGCAAGGGTTGTGGAGCGGGGAACTGCCGGAGTCGAGTCAGATGCCCAGCATGCTCGCTCGCCATCTCGACGAGCTCGCCGGGCCTTAGGAAGACACAGAAAGAGCCTGGCGTCACCCATATCCGGGTGGCGCCAGGCTCTCTCTGTGTCGCACAGCGGCCAGGTATGACAGCTTAAGCGTCGTGGTCCGTTTCGAGGATCTTCACCAGGCTGTCCAGGGCGGCATCTGCACCTTCACCTTCGGCGCGCAGCACGACGACATCCCCGTGGGAAGCGCCCAGGCTCATGAGGGACAGGATGCTGGCGGCGTCCATGGCGTCGTCGGCGGGCTCGCCCTGGCGTGCGATGGTGACGTCGAGATCCAGGTCTCCGGCTGCTTCGGCGAAAATGGCTGCCGGGCGGGCGTGGAGGCCGACGCGGCTTGCGATGGTGGCTGTACGTTCTGGCATTGGTGCTCCTTTGTGGTTGTGGGTGGCTTTGTGGGAAGTCTAGACGCTGGCGGTGGCGGGAACGGGTTCTGCTTCCACCGGCTTCTTGACTGCCCAGCGCTTGAGGGCGATGACGGACAGGGCGCTGACCACCATTCCGGCAACTATGGCGACGACGAACATCGCCAGGTTGCCGATGGCGAAGAAGACGAAGAAGCCGCCATGGGGAGCCTGCGAGGTGACCCCGGCAGCCATGCAGAGTGCGCCGGTGAGGGCACCGCCCAGCATGCTGGCCGGGATGACGCGCAGCGGGTCAGTTGCAGCGAAGGGAATGGCGCCTTCTGAGATGAAGGAAGCGCCGAGAAGCCAGGCTGCCTTGCCGTTCTCGCGTTCGTTGAGGGTGAAGAGTTTCTTGTTCAGGACTGTGGCGAAAGCCATTGCCAGCGGCGGAACCATGCCCGCAGCCATCACGGTGCCCATGATCAGCCACGGTGCCTGGTTGTCGGCGCTGCCGGCGCTCAGGCCGGCCACTGCAAAGGCGTAGGCCACCTTGTTGACGGGACCGCCGAGGTCGAAGCACATCATGAGGCCAAGGATGATGCCAAGAACCACTGCGGAAGCGCCGCTCATGCCGGTGAGCCAATTGTTGAGGGCTACCGTCAGGCCTGCGATGGGACCGCCGAGGACCAGGAACATCAGGCCGGAGGCGAAGATGGAGGCAAGCAGCGGGATGATGACCACGGGCATCAAGCCACGGAGCCAGCGCGGTACCTGCCAGGTCCCGATCCAATGGGCAGCGACGCCAGCCAGAAGGCCGCCCGCAAGTCCGCCAAGGAATCCTGCGCCCATGAAGCCAGCTACGGCGCCGGCGGTGAAGCCCGGTGCTATGCCCGGACGGTCAGCGATGGCGTAAGCGATGTAGCCAGCCAGGGCCGGGACCAGGAAGCCTATGGACAGATTGCCGATCTTGAAGGCTACAGCCCCGAGGTAAATCGCCAGGCCGCCATCCGGGAGATCAAAAAGTGTGTTTTGGGCCAGAATGTCGTTGGCCCTGGTTCCAAGGGCGATGTCGTATCCCGCGAGCAGGAAGCCCAGCGCAATGAGCAGGCCACCACCGGCAACGAACGGGATCATGTAGCTGACGCCGGTAAGGAGCGCACGCTTCAGCTTCTGGCCGATGTGCTCGCCCTTCTCCTCCTCGGCGCGTTCAGCCTGCTCTTCGGCGCCGGCATGGGGAACGCGGCGTGCGTGCGGGTCGTCGGCAGCTGCAAGTGCTTCCTGGACCATCTTGGTAGGTTCGTCGATGCCCCGCTTGACCGGAGCGTTAATGACCGGCTTGCCGGCAAAGCGCTCCTTGCCTCGAACATCCACGTCGACGGCAAAGATCACTGCGTCAGCCGCTGCGATCACTGCCGGGTCCAAAGGCTTCGCACCAGAGGAACCCTGGGTCTCGACCTGAAGGTCCACGCCCATTTCCTTGGCGGCGGCAACCAACGAGTCGGCAGCCATGTACGTGTGCGCAATACCTGTGGGGCAAGCGGTCACGGCAACAATGCGCTTGGGTCCGCCCGGTGCGCCGGATCCGATGGGGGCGGGTGCTTCGGCAGGGGCAGCGAAACTGTCCGCAGGTGCCGCCGCAGGCTTATCCGCCAGGGCGCCATCCACAAGGTCAACGATGTCCTGCTCCGTGGCAGCCGCACGCAGGGCTGCCGTGAAGTCCTTTTTGATGAGGGAACGGGCGAGCTTGGAGAGCAGTTTCAGGTGCTCCTGATCCGCGCCGTCCGGGGCTGCGATGAAGAAGATGAGGTCAGCGGGGCCGTCCTTGGCGCCGAAGTCCACCTTGTGGGACAGGCGGGCCATGGCGAGGGCAGGTTCCGTGACGGCGGCGGAGCGGCAGTGCGGGATCGCGATGCCACCGGGGACGCCGGTTGCGGTTTTCTGCTCGCGGGCAAAGGCATCGGCGAAGAGGCCTTCAACCTCGGTAGCGCGGCCGGCGGCGGCAACCTTGCCGGCCAGGACGCGGATGACGTCGGCAGGGGTGTCGCCCAGGTTTTGGTCGAGGGTGACCAATGGGGTTGTGATCAGCTGGGTCACTGTTAGTCCTTCTGAAGGGCCGTGATGGTTACGGCGTCGGGGGTTGTCTGGTGGACTGCAGGGACAGTGGAGCCCGGCAGCGAAGCAGCAGCGGCACCATGTGCCACGGCTTGACGAAGGCAGTCCTGTGCGGAGCCGCCCTGGGTTGCGGCCAGCAAGTAACCGGCCAGGGAAGAGTCCCCGGCGCCTACCGTGCTGACGGCCTTGATCGGCGGATGCGTGGCGAGCCACGCTCCGTCTGCGGTCACCAGGACTGCGCCCTTGGACCCGAGTGTTGCGAGAACGGCGCCTACACCGCTGGCGACGACGGCGGCAGCAGCTTCAGCGGCTTTGGCCGGATCAGCTTCCAGTTCGTCAGCTGTGGAGACGTTGGTGAAACCGGCAGCGGCGGCAAGCTCTGCGAGCTCTTCCGCGTTCGGCTTGAGGAGGTCGGGCTTTCCTGCGGCGTCGCCCACCAGGGCTGCCGCAAGCGGCGCCCCGGAGGAGTCAATGGCGATGCCGGGGACTGCCGTTCCATCCGCGTTCGACCGGAGTCGACGAGCGATGGTGGCGTAGAAATCCGCGGGCACTCCTGGTGGGAGCGATCCTGCGAGAACCACCCAGCTGGCGCCACGGGAGCGCTCCAGCAGCAACCCGATCAGGGCTTCCTGCTGTTCACCGCTCAGCTCCGGGCCGGGTTCGTTGATCTTGGTGGTGACGCCATCGGGTTCGGTGAGCGTGACATTGCTGCGTAACGCCTGACCGATGGGCAGCGCCGCAAACGGCACACCGCCGTCGTGCAGTCCGGTAAGGACAGGGTCCGAATCGGCGCCCGGAAGCACTGCCAGCGTGTCGAGGCCGGAGGCCACGAGCGCCCGTGAAACGTTGACGCCCTTCCCCCCGGATTCCTGGTGGACGGCCACGGCGCGCTGCACCTCGCCGCGGGCCAAAGCGCCGGGAAGTTCAACGGTGCGGTCCAAGCTGGGGTTCGCGGTCAAGGTGACGATCATGCGATCACCACGTCGACGCCGGCATCGGCCAGGGCTGCTGCGAGTTCCGCAGACGGTTCGCTGTCTGTGATCAAGGTGTCAACGTCCTTCAAGGTGGCGAACTGGACCAGTGTTTCGGCGTCCAGTTTGGAAGAATCGGCCAAGGCCACCACGCGGCGGGCTGACGTGACGAAGGCGGCTTTGACCGCGGCTTCCTCGGGATCGGGTGTGCTGAGCCCGAACGTTGCGTGGATGCCGTTGGCGCCGACGAATGCGATGTCGGGGCGCAGTTTATAGGCCGCCTCCACCGTGGACTGCCCGACGGCGGCCTGCGTCAGTCCTCGGACACGGCCGCCAAGGATTTGAAGGGCTATGCCCTGCGTGGAGGAGAGCTTGCCGGCGATGGGGATGGCATGGGTGATGACCACGAGCTCATCGCTTCCGTTGGCGGATGGGGCACGCTGGGCCAGCAAGTCCGCGAGGGTTTCCGTGGTGGAACCCGCATCCAGCAGGATGCTGCCCGTGGTGAGTTGGGGGATCAGGGCGAGTGCCGCGTTCGCGATGCGGAGCTTCTCCACCTGACGCTGGACAGCGCGCTCGAGGATGCTCTCTTCGCGGGTGCTCAGGCGGTCGGAGGGGACGGCGCCGCCATGTACACGCCTCAGGTTCCCGGAGACCTCAAGGGCCGCTAGATCGCGGCGAATTGTCTCAGTGGTGATGCTGAAACGGTCGGCGAGGTCAGTGACGCTCACCCGTCCGCGCTCTGCGACGAGTGCGGAGATCAGTTGCTGGCGTTCTTCAGCGAACACTTACCCTCCATTGCGGTCAAGCTGCTTATCAGTGCAGCCACATCAGTGACTGCTGTCACAACGATGTGGAATTGCTTGACTCTATCTTTGTTTATGTTGGGAAGTCAATAGAAACCAACATAAACACAGATGCAGATGCGAGTAGCCAAGATGGCGCAAGACCCCGGACGCACGAAAAGAGCATGCCGCGCTCCCTGTAGCGCGGCATGCCCTCGTTCGGATCCCGACTGGGGGATATCTACGGGATCCGGTCTGTGGAGTGAACCTGCCTGGTCCTCTCGGCGGGTGTGGGCTAGGTCAAAGGCCCCGGCGGCCCAGGCGTTGGTGGCGAAGGCACTGTGGGTCCCGGTGTGGGCTCCGGAACGGGTGGCGGGCCCGGTTCCGGCAGTGGAACGGGCTCAGGCGTGGGGCCTGGCTCGCGGGTTGGGTCCGGATGCGAGGGGTCCGGCGGGAATTCGCTCATGATCACACGCTCCGTCGTCGTGCGGAGTGTTGCGGACGGAGGCTTCCCGGGGCGGTGGAGGGATACCTGCTGGAATCCCACCCCGAGCTCGGGTAGTCGATGGGCAGATTGTCCGGGTCCGGTGGATCCGGAAGGCTGCGCTTACCGGTTTGCCCCCGCCTTGCACCCTCGGTGGAAGACTCTATCCGTTTCGATTCTGCGTGCATGCTATCCCTTCCGGTAGCTCCAGAATTATTGGTGTAGCTCTCCAAGGCTCTGTTTCCCATGCTGTCCCCAATCTCAGTCCGGGATTTCCATTCGGAAACCGCAATGACACCCGAGAATGCGTGTATTTATGAGTACCTCGTACATTCGCAGCTGGGCTCCCGGGGTCAGCACCAGGGGTGCCTGGATTCTTCGGAGCTCGCAGCTTTTGGTCTTCATGGGCTCGCCGCAGTGGAGGTACTGGCCGCCGAACTGCAGCACGCCTTGGGGGACGCCCGGACGGTTCAGTACCGCGGCCACACGCCGAACGGAGGCAACATGTTCATACGAGTACCTGCAGGCATGGCACTCGTACGCAACTTCCACCATGTTGGGAGCGGGAGGGTAGTGCGATTGGATCGAGTTCACCAGAAGGTGCTGGTCTGTGTTGCATCGCGAACACCAAAGCGGTTCGTCGGGGGGTTGGTGAGCTTCGTCCGGGACTCTGGAGGCTGGCTGGGCCGGCATGGGTCTGCACCTCGGCATCGAAAAATGCGGGACGCCCGTCTGCATGAGCTGAAAAGCCTGGGTCCTGTGATGGGGACTGTAGCTAGATTGTGCACATAGGTGCACGACAGATGCAAGCATTTCTGTCCCATTGCTGAGGTAGTGACGAGGTAGGGGCCGGACGATCGTAAACTAAGGCATGGACGAAATTCATGTTGAATTAGCGCTGCCTGAAGCTGCATCAGCGCCAGACGATGCTTCGGTGCCTGAGCAACTGCAGGATCTTGTCATTGACAGCGAAGACGTAGGTGGATTCCTGGAAGAACTTGCAGTGTTTTCCGCTGCGGCTGTCTCTGAAGCTGTGGGCTTGGACGTGCTCTGTGGCATCACCCTGAGCCGGCGTCGCCGCACTGCCACAGTGGCGGGAAGCACCCACGAGGCCAGGCTGATCGACGAAGTTCAACAGGCCTACGGGGATGGCCCATGCCTGGAGGCCATGCGAAGCCACGGGACTGTCCACGTACCTGACACTTCCACGGAACAGAGATGGTCCGACTACTGCTCCGTTATTGCCGAACGGGGGCACCTTTCTGCGCTCTGCGTTCCCGTGGAGTTGGATGAAGGAGCTACGGCGGCGCTCAACTTCTTCGCTCCGCAGGCCAACGTTTATGACGAAGCAACCATCCGAAACTGCGAGCTCTACGCCAGCCAGGCGGAGAAGTCGCTGCGGCTTGCCGTGCGTATAGGGGTGAAGCAGCAGCATGCCGATGACCTCCAGGAAGCCATGCAGTCCCGGACGGTCATTGACCTTGCCAGTGGGATCATCATGGGGCAAAACCGCTGCACCCAGGAAGAGGCTTTCCAGATTCTCAAGAAGGCGTCAAGCACACGGAACCAGAAGCTACGGGATGTCGCGGAGTCGCTCGTCAAGGGTGTGGCGAAGCAGGCACCGGTGGCTCATTTCGAGCCCTGAACCCGCAGCGGCATGGGGCCGGCGGCGGACTCCTCACTTGTGAGGGCCGCCACTAGTGAACTACATTCATACATGGGTTAAGCAGATAGCCCTTGGAGCCTCATGAGTTGGAGCCATCCGAGATGGTCCAAGAACTGCACTTTTTAGCCGTGGCCCCTTTCGGCCGGCTCGCAGCGTGCCTCCATGCAGGCTCCTTGAAGGAGCAAAAGGAGAATGGCAATGACGCTTGGATCCCCGATTCCCGCCCCGAAACCTGCCAGTGGACGGGCGCCTGCAACTGTTGATACCGGAGCACGCCCTTGGTGCACCGTTTGCAATACTGATTCCTACATATTCGTAGAGACGGTTGTGGAAGCAACGCCGAATAAGTCGGAGATCGTCGAAGTCAGCTACACGTGTAGCGAATGCGATACGTTTTACGCCCACGCGGTTCGCTTGGATGCCTTGGTGCCCGCGATTCAGAGCGAATTTCTCGCCACATCTGCCGCCGGGCTCTGGTTCAGCTGCACCCATTGCGGCGATCCCATGACCTTGGGACGCCCTACAGAACGCGTCATTGAGGCGCCCCGGACCACTGGCGATCCGGATAGTCCCAGCCTCCTTGAGGTGTACCTGCAAACGCAGGTGCTCCACTGCCGCTGCGGTTTCCAAATGGAGGTTCCACGCCACGTTGGATAACCGCCGTCTCTAAATAACTCATCGTGGGGAGGGGGGCTATGCGTACATTCGGCGTGGAGGAGGAGCTGCTGATCGCCGATCCGGTGGACGGCATGCCCTTGGCGCTCGCTTCAGGGATTCTGGGTGTGGCTGCCCCCTCCGGAATGGAATTCAGCACCGACGGCGGGCCGTCGTTGAAGTCCGAGTTCAAGCAGGAGCAGATCGAAGTCAACTCGCTGCCGTGCCGGACGGCCAAGGAACTGCGGGCCGAGATCCGCGCGGGCCGGGCATTGGCAGACTCCGCAGCCCGGGCGGTAGGTGCGCGCGTTGCCGCTTTGGCAACACCTCCTGTGTTTCACGCAACGCCCACCACGGGGAACCAACGCTATGCCACCATGGGCAAGGAATTCGGCCTGATTTCGCGTGAGCAGCTCACCTGCGGTTTCCACGTCCATGTGTCCATCGAGTCGCAGGAAGAGGGCGTCGCTGTACTGGACCGGATGCGCCACTGGTTACCTGTGCTCCTGGCCTTGAGCGCCAACTCCCCGTTCTGGATGGGCGCTGATACAGGGTTCGCCAGTTACCGGACCCAGATCTGGAACAGATGGCCCACGGCGGGTCCCATGGATGTCTTCGGCTCGGCCGATGGCTACAGGGCAGTGTTGGCGGAGCTTCTGTCCACGGGCGTGCCACTGGATGAAGGCATGATCTACTTCGATGCACGCCTGTCCAGGGGCCATCCCACCGTAGAACTCCGGATCGCTGACGTGTGCCTCTACGCCGAAGACGCCCTTACCATCGCGGTCATCGCCCGGGCGCTGGTGGAAACGTCGGCGAGAGAATGGCGCACGGGAGGGCCGCCGTCGAGCACTTTGACCTCCGTGCTGCGCATGGCCAACTGGAAAGCCAGCCGCTTTGGCGTCAACAACCAACTGCTGCACCCGCTGGAGCAGGCGCCTTATGCTGCAGCTGACGTGGCCGGTGCCCTGCTCCGGCACATCCGCCGGGCCCTGACGGAATCCGGGGACCTGGCGATCGCACGGACCGGAGTGGCGAACATCCTCCGGCGAGGAACCGGCGAGCGGCTGCAGCGGCAAGCTTACGGCCGGCGGTTGCGGCTGTCAGACGTTGTTTCCACCGCCATTTCGTCCACTCACAACTACGGCGAGCGGTCCGACGCCGGCCTGCTGAGTCGCTGACAACAGAAGGCCGACGGCGGAAGTCCGCTCGCCGGGCCTGTTAGCCCTGGTTGATGCGGATCATGTTGCCGGAGGGGTCGCGGAAGGCGCAGTCGCGCGGGCCCCAGGGCTGGTCGATTGGTTCCTGGAGGACCTCGGCGCCGGATGCACGGAGCTTTTCGAAGGTGCCGTCCAGATCATCCGTAGTGAACACCAGCATGGGCATGACGCCCTTGGTAAGGAGTTCCTGGATGGCGTCGCCGTCGGCCTGTGAGCGGCCTGCGTGCGGAGGGGACAGCACCAGTTCAAGATCAGGCTGGGCGTCGCTGCCGAGGGTGACCCAGCGCTGGCCGTCTGAGCCGACGTCGTTCCGGACGTCAAAACCCAAGGCGTCCCGGTAGAAGGCGAGCGACTCATCCAGATCGTTGACAGTTACATGTGCGTACTTCAATGAAATGTTCATGCATCACACGCTATGGCAGCTGTGGCGCGGGCGCTTCTTCAATCCTGCTCAGTGTTGGCTGGGATCCGGTTTGCAGCGTCTTGCCGTTTCTTTCAGGCCGCGTGTGCTGCTTCGCGATGCAGTTGGGCATGGCCTTCACAGCGTGGTGCTCCCGGGTGCGGTACTCGCTGGGGTTGATGCCCACGATTTCGGTGAAGCGCGTGCTGAACGAGCCCAGCGAGGTACAGCCGACTTCCATGCAGGCATCAGTCACGCTTGTTCCTGCGCGGAGCAGGGCCATGGCACGCTCAATGCGCCTGGTCATGAGGTAGTTGTAAGGCGATTCGCCGTAGGCGGCCTTGAACTGGCGGGAGAAATGCGCGGGGGACATCAGTGCGCCGGCGGCCATGGTGGGCACGTCCAAGGGACGCGCGTACTCGCGATCGATGAAGTCGCGGGCGCGCCGCAGATGGGCCAGGTTGGCCAGTTCCTGCGGAGTCATGGGCACAGTCTACTAGGCTCGTGCCCATGGAATCAGTGGTGTGGTCGAAGCCGGAAAACCAGCGCGAGGGCACGCCGTTGCTGGTGATGATGCACGGTTATGGCACCAGCGAGCAGCGCATGGTTGACCTCTTCCCGCACCTTCCCGCCGAGTTCACCTGCGCAGCGCTCCGTGGTCCCAAAGTGATCGGCGACCACTACGGTTGGTTTCTGCTGGACTACTTTCTGACCAACGACTTCGCAGATGTCATCGCGTCCACCAACTCGGTGTTCAACTGGATCAACTCCGTCAAGGACAACCACAGCAGCGTCAGCCTGCTGGGCTATTCGCAGGGCATGGCAATGGCCAGCACGCTCCTACGTCTGCGGCCCAACGCGTTCAAAGCAACGGTGGGCCTGTCCGGGTTCGTCCTGGACAACGATCTCCTGGCCCTTAGTGAGTCCTTTGACGCCCCGCCACCGTTCTTCTGGGGTCGGGACAAGGCTGATCCGGTGATCAACGAGGACGCTATTGCCCACGCGGAGGAGTGGCTCAACGCCAACGTCGCCCTAACGGCGCGCACTTATCCAGGGATGGGGCACAGGATCGAGCCGCCGGAACTGGTGGATGTCAGCGCGTTCCTGAAGTACTACGTCCTGGGTTAAGCCCCGGATTAGACGGCATCCGGGCTCCAGAATCAAGCTTTTGGTGAGAGTCGCGTCACAATTTCGCATTCGCCTGCACACTGTTGAATGACAAAATTGTAAGCGCTTACACTTTTGGCTGGTGACCCGGTCCGGGTCCTACGCCTAGGCGTCAGGCGAGTATGGAAAGGGTTGAGGCCGTGTTGCATGGTTAGGACTCACAGGGTGACAATCCAGGACGTAGCCGTCCTCTCCGGATTGTCCATTTGCACGGTGTCACGGGCCCTCAGGAACCTCCCCAACGTTTCTGAAAAGGCCCAGCGACAGGTGGCGGAAGCCGCCAGCAAACTTGGCTATAAAGCCTCCGCCGCAGCGTCCAGGCTGGCCGGCGGAAGCACGGGTTCGGTGGCCATCGTCGCCCCGACAGCCACCGCCTGGTTCTTCGCCCAGGCTGTGGAAGCAGCAGAAGAAGTGTTCGGAGACAGCGGCTACGACACAGTACTGATCAGCCTGCGCAATAAGGCCAGCGTGAGGCAGCAGTTCTTTGCTGGCCTTGAGAACCTGGCGCAAAGAGTGGACGGGCTGCTGCTGCTCAATATTGACCTCGCACCCAAAGAAACGGAAGCGTTGGAAGCCTGCGGGCTGGCAGTGGCCAGCGTGGGCATGCGAAATGTTCCATGGGACAATGTAGGTATCGATGACGAACACGCAGCCTGGCAGGCTACCCAACACCTGCTGGGGCTGGGCCATTGGGACTTGGCCGTTCTCTCGAGCAATGAACACTCCGTTGTGACTGAGACTCCACGGTTCCGTGGCTTCAGGCGTGCGCTGGAAGAACACCACCTCACCGTCCACCCGGACCTTGTGGTGGGAGCCGGGCCAAGCATCGACGACGGCAGGCGGGCAATGACTGAACTCATTACCCGCGGCGGGAGGCCCACTGCGGTGTTCGCCCACTGTGACGAGGCTGCGTTCGGTGCCTTGATGGCGCTGCGTGAACACGGCTTTTCGGTGCCCAAGAACGTGTCCGTGATCGGAATAGACGATCACCCCATGAGCTGGTTCATTGGCCTGAGCACCGTGGCGCAACCCGTTGCCGATCAGGGTGCCTTCGCAGCAAACCTGCTGTGTGAACGCCTGCTGAATACCGAAACCCCCCATCAGCCCTCCAACCACCTGCTCGATACCAAGCTCATCGAACGCAAAACCACGCGCCACAAGCGCTGAACGGAATAATGCACATGACTGATCTTCGTAATGCCTGGACAGGCGCCTCGGCGCTGTTGTTCGATCTCGACGGCGTGCTGACGCCCACTGCCGTGGTGCATGAGCAGGCGTGGCAGGAACTTTTCGACGGCTACTTGGCCGGCACGGGCCACCCTCAGGGCTACCAAGGGAGTGACTACTTCGATCACATCGACGGCAAGCCGCGCTTCGATGGCGTCCGTGATTTCCTGACGTCACGCGGCATCACGCTCCCGGAAGGCCCGGTCCATGACCACCCGGACAACGAAACCGTGCAGGGCCTGGGCAACCGCAAGAACGCCATTTTCAACGAGATCGTGAACTCCCGTGGCGTTGAGCCATATGAAGGCTCGGTCAAGTTCATCAACGCCGCAGTGGAGTTGGGTCTCAAGGTGGCTGTCGTTTCCTCCTCACGGAACGCGCCTGCGGTACTGAAGGCCGCTGGGCTTGACCACCACTTTGAGGTGGTCGTCGACGGCCAAGTGGCTGCCGGCGTCGGACTCCCGGGTAAGCCGAACCCGGCTACGTATGTCTATGGAGCAGGCCTGCTTGGCGTGCCCGTGGAGGAATGCATCGTGGTTGAGGATGCAGTATCCGGCGTGCAGGCCGGCGCCGGTGCCAACTTCTACGCCGTGATCGGCGTAGACCGCGGAGCAGGCCGGCAGACCCTGCTCGACGCCGGCGCCACGCTGGTGGTCGACGACCTCAACGATCTTCTCTGACCCTACTTTTTCGAAGGACTTCAACAGCCCATGGCACTCATCAGCTCCGATCGGCTGCGCTTCCCCTGCGAGCCCTGGAAGCTCGTGGAGAATATCCACGTCCCCGGTGACGAGGGAACGCTGGAAACGCTGTTCGCGCTTGGCAACGGCCACCTTGGTATTCGTGGCTCGCATTCAACGGCTGGGGACGGCGAACTTCCCGGCACGTTCATTAACGGCTTCCACGAGATCTGGGACATCAAGCACGCCGAAAATGCCTATGGTTTCGCCCGGACCGGGCAGCGGATTGTCTATGTTCCGGATGCCAACAACTTCACGGTTTCCATTGATGGCGAGGCCCTAAGCCTGGCCGAATCCACGGTGCTGGACTATCAGCGCAGCGTTGACTTTTCCACAGGCGTCTATGAAGAAAGCACCACGTGGGCGTGCCGTTCGGGCGCTACAGTCACCACGGTGGAGCGCCGCGCGGTAGGCTTCGATTCCCGCGGATGTCTCGGCCTGGAACTGTCGTTGACAGCTGACCGCGACGTGTCCGCGGACATCACCTCCGGCGTCGTGAACCGCCAGGACCAGCCTGTGGAGGACCACTCGGTCCACGATCCCCGGCGCTCCGGCCGGCACGCCGGCCGGGTCCTGCTGCCGCTTCATCTCCAGGGTGCCGACGGCTCACTTCGCCTCGCGTGGGAGACGTCCGAATCCCGCCAGCGCATCGCCATGGCCGTGGATCACTGGATTTCCGCTGAAGGCCAGCCGTTCGAGACGTTGGTGGCGGAGGACGAGTCGTCCGTCCGTTACGTTCTGGCCATTCACGACGGCGACACTTTCCGTTTGGAGAAGTCCGTCAGCTACGTGGTGGCTGGCTCAGGCGGCGATGCCGAGGATCGCGGAGAAACCCTCGCGGCCGAAGCCGAAGCCAACCTAGTGCCGTTTCCCGAAATTCTTGCCCAGAGCAAGGCGCACTACGGGGAGTATTGGACCACGGCGGACATCTCCATCGGCGGCCAGCCGGAAATGCAGCAGGCCGTACGTTGGGGCTTGTTCCAGTTGGCGCAGGCCACTGCCCGCGCCGGGGTGGCGGGCATCCCGGCCAAGGGCGTGAGCGGTTCCGGTTACGAGGGCCACTACTTCTGGGACCAAGAGGTCTACCTCCTGCCGTACCTGACCTACACCAACCCTTGCGGTGCGCGGAAGGTGCTGGAATCCCGGCACGCCATGCTGCCGGATGCGCGTGTCCGGGCCAAGGAACTCAGCGTGGACGGTGCACTTTTCCCATGGCGGACCATCAACGGCCTCGAAGCCAGTGCGTACTACGCCGCCGGTACTGCCCAGTTCCACATTGCCGCTGCCATCGCCTTTGCAGCCAACCGTTACCAGTGGGCCAGCGGCGATGACACCTTCCGTGCGGAGTTGGGCGCCGACCTGCTGATCGAGACGGCGCGCATGTGGGCTTCGCTGGGTTTCTTCGGCAAGGATGGCATGTTCCACATCCACGGCGTCACCGGCCCGGATGAGTACACGGCCGTGGTCAACGACAACCTCTACACCAACGTCATGGCACGGTTTAACCTCCGGGCCGCCGCGGCGCTGGAGCATGAGGGGATTGCCGAAACTGAGCGCATGGTGTGGCGGCAGGCGGCCGAGCGGATGTCGCTTCCGTACGACCCCCACCTGGAGGTCTTCAGCCAGGACAACGACTTCATGACACTGGAGCCTTGGGACTGGAACACCCCCAAGTCCAAGTACCCGCTGTTGCTGAATTTCCACCCCTTGGTGATCTACCGGCACCAAGTCCTTAAGCAGGCCGACACCGTGCTGGCGATGTTCCTCCAGTGGCAGGACTTCACCGCCGAGGAAAAGCAGCGCGCTTTCGACTTCTACGATCCCATCACCACCGGCGACTCCACCCTTTCCGCCTGTGTTCAGGGCATCATGGCGGCCGAGGTTGGCTACGGGGACGTCGCGCTGAAGCACTTCACCGAGGCACTGTTCATCGACCTCGACAATTCGCATGGCAACACGATCGACGGCGTCCACATCGCCTCCACCGGTGGAATTTGGAGCTCCTTGGTATGCGGTTTCGCAGGCATGCGGGACCAAGGGGAGGTGCTGCGCTTCGATCCCCGCCTGCCCTCGGAGTGGGAAGGCCTGTCCTTCCGGCTGAAGGTGCAGGGACGCTTACTGGCCGTTGACCTCACACAGGCTTCCATCGCTCTGACGCTCGTGTCCGGACAGGATTACAGTGATGAGCCGCTGCGAATCGATGTGCGGGGATACGACGTCACTGTCGGTGCGGACACCGTCACCGTTCCGCTGGATACCGTACCGGTCCCACCGCCGTCGATCTTCCCCAGCGTCTTCCCGACGGCGGGCCTTCCGATCATCCGTTAAGTCACCGCATTTGCTACTTGGCCACGAGGTCCATGGTAGTCAGGCGCAGCCATAACCACAGCCGTTTCTGCGGGTCCGCCAGGTCAAGGTTGAAATCCTCGGCCAGGCGGGTCACGCAGTACCGGACGGTGTCAGTTGCTGCTCGCGGTTTCTTGCGGGGTTTTGGCTAAGTCACGACGACGGTCCAACTCACCGTTGATGAGGTCCAGTAACGCTTGGGCCGGCTCCGACAAGTGATGAGTGTCCGGTGAACCCAGCTGGTCGCAGTGGATGAGGACGTGACGGATGCGTTCCAGTTCGCGGGATGGCACCAAAGGCCAGCGATGGAAGAGTTGCCTGACGGCTATGGCGCCCAGGAGGGCATCGGGTTTGTTGGCAACCCGATGGTGGCCATGGTTTTCAGCTGCTCGTCGTCGAGCAACACTGGCAGCCGAGGGGCCGACACCATGGGCCAGGAGAATCTCGGCCTTGAGCGAATTGGGGGCCAACGGGACCTCCCGGGAGTAGAACGATGAAAGCCGGCTGCGTGACTTAGAAATTAGCTTACAGAATGTGAGTTACCTCACGCCAATGTTTACGTGAGGCGCCCGCCGTCGTAATCCTGAATCCCGGCTCCAGGCGCAAGGCGCCGTCACCCTGATTGCGGGTGGCGGCGCCCTTGCGCTCGCTAACCCAAGTGGACGTGCGGAGTGTCGTCTGTTCCGCTGAACGTCCTGCGGTCAATTTTGATCAGGAGCAATGCGATCGGGGCGATCAGTACCGCGACGCCTGCGGCCCAGAGGAACACCATCGAGTAGCCCGACGTTAGTGCGGCCACTGTCCCGCCGCCGGCAGCGGCTGTCGCTGCCGCCGCGATGGCGCTGAAGAGAGCAATGCCCAGCGAGCCGCCAATCTGCTGCGAAGCGTTGACCAACGCGCTTGCGACGCCGGCGTCATCCTCATCCACTCCGAACAGGGCCAGGTTTTGCATGGGGACGAAGACCATTCCGAGTCCGACGCCCATCAGCGCCAGCGCAGGCAGCACGTTGACTGCGTACGTACCGTCAGGTGTGACTTGGGTGAGCCACAGCATGGCCGCGGCCATAAAGGCGGGACCCAGCGCGCTTGGGATCTTCGCGCCCAGCCGGGGCAGGTTCTTTGCCGCTAAGCCGGCGGTAACGATCAACACCACCGTCATGGGCAGTGATGCGATTCCGGCGGCGAAGGGAGCGAAGCCCAAAACGATCTGGAGGTAGAAGTTGATGAACAGGATGCCGCCGATCAGCACCGCCCCGGCAAGGAATGAGGCCAGGAAAGCTGCGCCGCGGTTGCGTTCTGTAGCAACGCGCAGGGGCAGTAGCGGGTTTTTGACCTTACGCTCGACGGCGACGAAAAGTACCAGCAGCACCGCGCCTGCCGCGATGAAGCCCCAGGATTCGATTGCACCCCAGCCGTGTTCGGCGTTGGCGAAACCGTACACCAGCGAACCGAGACCCAAGGCGGCAAGAACCACGCCGGGCCAGTCGTATTTGGTCGAGCCGCCTGCCTTGCTTTCACTCACTAATGTCCACACGCCGATGAGCGCGATGATGGCGATGGGGACGTTGACGAAGAAGCACCAGCGCCACGATACGAACTCGGTGAGGAAGCCGCCCAGCAAGACTCCCGCAGCCGCACCCACGCCACTGATGGAGCCGAAGATCGCGAACGCCGTCCCACGATCCTTGCCGCCCGGGAAGGCGACCGTCAGGAGTGCGAGGGCTGCCGGGGCGAGCAAGGCGGCGAAGATGCCTTGCAGCGCGCGGGCTCCGATGAGTTCCCATGGCTGTTGCGCGAGGCCGCCAATAAGTGAGGCGATGGCGAAGCCGGCCGAGGCCGCGATGAAGGTCCGCTTCCGTCCCCAGAAGTCGGCGACCCGACCGCCCAGCAGCAGGAATGCGCCGAAAACCAAGGCGTATGCCGTGACCACCCAGGCTCGGGTGGAGTCGTTGATGCCCATCTCCATCTGGAGGCGGGGGAGTGCCAGGTTCACGATGGTGCCGTCCAGCACCACCATGAACTGGGCGAGGGCAAGGAAGGGCAGGGCCCGCCAGCCGATGGCCTTCTTGTTGTGTTGGCCCTGTTGGTCTTTATTGCCCACCGATTCGAGCAGTTGTGATGCCACGCGTCACCCATTCTTGAAAGTAGTAATACTTATAAAAGTATAAGTACTTGGTGGGGTGCGTGTAAGCCGTGGGGAAGTGACTTACGTCGTATTCCGGGCGCTAGTTTTCAGGTGCCCGTTCTGGCTCCGCGAGGAACGAAGCCAGCCGCTGCAGGGCGGGCAGGCCGGCCGCGATCTGTTCACGCTCTTCCGGGAGCAGCCGGTCACTGGCTTGGATGAGTGCGTCGGCCCAAGCTCTCTCGAGGAGCGACTTGATGCGCTTGGATTCGTCCGTGGGGTGGAGGGAGACGTAACGCTTGTCCGCCGCGTCCTTGACCCGCGTGACAAGGCCAGCCGCCACGAGTTCGCGCAACTGGACGCTCACATTGCTTAGCTGCCGACCCAAACGGGCAGCCACCTCGGCCACGGTGACTCCGGGGTGGCTTTCGATGACACGGAGGATCTCCAGCACGCCGTTCGAAATGGGTGGAAGGCCGGTCTCGCGGAGCGACTTCCTCCGAATGTCGGACGAGATATCGATCATGCAGACGGCCAACGCCACATGGTCCACTGGCTTTTCTCCCATCCGTCAAGCATAGGTGGGGCCGCCTCGCCGAGCCGCCGCTGGCTACCTGCAATAGTGGAACGATGATCAACCAGCAACAGCTCTGGGACGACGATGCCGCCAAGCAGTACGACACTCCAGGTGAGGGAATGTTCTCTCCCCAGGTTCTGGGCCCCACAGTTGAGGTCCTGGCCGAACTCGCCAAGGGGGGTCCCGCCGTCGAATTCGCGATCGGGACTGGTCGGGTGGCCATCCCTCTTTCGGAAGCGGGGGTTCAAGTCAGTGGCATTGAGCTGTCCCACGCGATGATCGCGCGTCTCCGTGAGAAGGTCGGGGAGGACCGGATTCCGGTGGTGCAAGGTGACATGTCGGAGGCGCGGGCGGGCGGGCATTTCTCATTGGCCTTCCTGGTTTTCAACACCATCGCCAATCTGTTGACTCAGGACGAGCAGGTCCGGTGCTTCGAGAACGCTGCCCGCCATCTTGCTCCTGGCGGGCGATTCGTCGTTGAGCTCTGGGTGCCACAACGTTCGCTCCCGCCCGGACATGCGGGAACGGTGGAGGCAGCCCGGCCCGGGTATCTCTTGGTGGACACCTACGATGTGCTGCGCCAGCACGTCATCTCACATCACATGCACTTCGGCCCGGAGCTTTCGGACGGGCGGGAGGCGCAGATTGGGCGGACACCACACCGATACATCTGGCCCAGCGAGCTCGATCTCATGGCGCGGATAGCCGGATTCGAGCTGGAATCCAGGTGGTCGGACTGGGACCGCAGCGAATTCACCGCTGAGTCCCGGAGCCACGTTTCGGTCTACGGGCTCACTGAACGTTAGCTGTGCTGGCGGCCCGGACAGGGGTATAGTCGGCCCATGCTCTCAGTGCGTCGATTTACCTGCCCCCGACCGGTCTCCGGTCGCGAGGGCTGTTTGGCGCGCGCCTAGGTCCTGGCACCGGAGTGAGTCGGGGGAGGAAGCCTCCACCCATTCCCAATCCAAGGACCAGCAATGCCTACTTATCTCAGTCCCTCAGAGCTTCACGACGCCTTGAACATCAGGGATCTCTCGAAGCCCGACGACCATCCCCCTCACGCGATGCAGTCCCTACTGCATGACGTCGTTTACGCCCTGCGGAAGCAGTGGGACGTGCCCCATCGAATCGTCCGTGATAGCCCGTTGGTCAGCGTTGCCGACAATTACGACCGGCTGGGGTTCAGTGCCGCCGACGTCACGCGAGACGAGAGGTACTCGCGCTATGTCAGCCCTACCGTCATGCTGCGCAGCCACACATCCGCGTCCATCCCGTCGCTGTTGCGCTCGCTTGATCCGGATGGTTCCATCGATGAGCTCTGGGCAATCCCCGGCCTAGTCTATCGGCGTGACTCCATTGACCGTACCCACGTGGGCACGCCCCATCAAGTGGACTTGTGGCGCGTGTGCTCCATTAAGACCTTGGATTCCGGTCACCTGCAGGAGATGATCGACTCTCTGGTGGATGCTGTGCTTCCGGGCGCGGAATGGCGGACGGTTCCTGCCGTCCATCCGTACACGCGATTGGGCTTGCAGATCGATATCCTCATGAACGGTGAGTGGATTGAGCTCGCGGAATGTGGGCTCATGGCGCCGCAACTTTTCCTCGACGCAGGTTTGGACCCCGGAAGATGGTCCGGGTTGGCTCTTGGGATGGGTTTGGACCGTGCCCTGATGCTTCGCAAGGGCATCCCCGACATCAGGTTGATCAGGTCTGCAGACCCACGGATTGAACAGCAAATGCTGAACCTCTCCCCGTGGAAACCCGTCTCCCAAATGCCTTCCATCAACAGGGATCTCTCAATTGTCGTTGCGGCAGATACGGACGGTGAATTGCTCGGAGACAGGGTCCGGACAGCCTTGGCCGACCGAGCCGAGGACCTGGAAAGTGTTGAGCTGCTGGCACTGACTCCGTACCACGAGCTTCCCGCAACAGCGCGGGACCGCCTCCAGATCGTTGCCGGGCAGGCCAACGCCCTTATACGGGTCAGGTTGCGCCCGCTCGGGCGGACAATGACCGATCCAGAAGCCAACCAGATCCGGGACGATGTCTACCTGGCCTTGCACGAAGGTCCGGTTAAGGAGCTCATTACAAAGTGACGAACAACCCGCAGTGCGCAGCCGAGTTCGCGTGCCTCGGCGAGCCAGCATTAGGGCGACGATGAGGGCATAAAGACGAGCGCATGTACTAGATGGATCCAGCCCAACCGAGGCTTTGCTGCTGGATTGCTAGTCTGGACTCATGACCCGTCGACTTGCTGCCCTGTCCGCCGTCCCCCTGTTGCTGCTGCTCGTCGGCTGCGGAGCCGTGGAGGAAGCAGCTACAAGCGCTGCGAGCGACGCAGCCTCAAAGGTGGCCACTGCCGCCGCCGATGAAGTGACCAAGCAGGTCTGCGCTGTGGTCCAGGACGGCTTGGTCAGCGTTCAGGACAAGCAGTTGCTGGCTGGTTTGGTCTCGGCCGCGGGCGCTGCCGGTGTGCCCGCAGAAATCACGACGCCGCTGAATCAGATTGCTGAGTCCGGAGACGAAGTGCCGGCCGAGTCAGTTCAGGCACTCAAGGATGCCTGCGCGTAGTAATGGTCGACGCACTTTCGTAGGTGCCTGCCTGGCCTTCTTGGGCACCTATACCGGGGCGAGATCCCGGCGATCTGCCTGAGGTGGGGCCGGCATGTGTGGTTGGAGGCTTCGCAGAGTCCGGCGCCGTTGTTCAGGCTGGTAGTCGCTGGCTTGTCCTGTCGGTTCCATGCAGCAGCCACAGGCTAATGCCCAGCCAACACCGTCCTGGCCCGTACAGCAATCGCTGCGGCGAGGACCACGGCAGCAGCGACCGCTGCCGCGACCGCCGTCGGGAACGATTCCGGGGCGTCGGCGCTGCGGCCCACCGTGATCCACACGAGGCCCCACGCGATGGCGGCGGCCAAGGCGAGCCGTCCGTTGCCCTTGATCGCCAACGCGACTCCAATGACGGCCACCACCACCAGAACGGCGACGGACCAAAACTCAGGACGCAACCCGAAGCCCCCAAAGCCAGAGGCCTTCAACGCAGCTGCGATGTTGGCGCACACTGCCACGCTGGTCCAGCCCAGATACAGCCCCAGGGTCCCATCAACGACAACAGCCTCAACCCACGAGGCAGCACGGGTCTGGCTGTAGCGTAGGAACGCCAGGACGAGGGTCACCAGCAGCGCCAGAATCAACACAACACTGACGAACAGCCAGCCCGCCTGGACGGACAAAATCCACGCCGCATTCAGGATCATGGACCCGGCAACTATCCAGCCGAGGGAACGCTGCCGGGAATTAGCCCGCTGCGAAGGCAGCCACTGCCACACGGTGTAGGCAACAAGGCCGGAGTAGATCACGGACCAGATGGAGAAAGCAGGGGTGGCCGGCGCAAGAAGGGTTGAGTCCGCGGCCAAGGCGCCGCCGGCGGCCTGCGCAATCGGGGTTCCGCCAAACATTCCGACGCCGATCATCGAGCCGACGATGCAGATCACCAGGCTGACGGTGACCGTGAGCTGCCGGGCGAGATCCGAGCTACCTGTCGCCATGTGCAGAGCCTCTCTCCTTGCGGGATGTGCGGTGTCAATGCATTCGCGCGGTACGTGACCTAGTATCAAAATGCTAGTGAATCAAGCTTTACGCTTATCAAAGGGACGTCGGATGGATTCGGAAGGCCACTCAAAGGGCTATTGGTACGGGAAAGACCCAGGGCAGAAGGCCATAGCCATTGACGTCTTGAACGCCATGCGGGACTACCGTGTCTCCGAGCAAGCGATGCGGCGCCGGACGCGTTCCTCAATGGGGATGGGCGAGAAGGATCTGCTGGCCCTGCGGTATTTGTTCGAAGCTGAAGCCGCGGGCAAGGTGATGAAGCCGAAGGACCTGGGTGACAAGCTCGGCATAACGTCGGCGTCCATGACCACCCTGATTGACCGTTTGGTCGAATCCGGCCATATTCGCCGCGAACCCCATCCCACGGACCGCCGCGCGTTGATCCTGAAGGCAACGCCGGGGTCGGACCAGGAAGTCCGGCACACCTTGGGCGGAATGCACCGCCGAATGCTGGACGTGGCGTGTGCCTTGAGCCCTGATGAGTCGCAGATCGTGGTGAACTTCCTGCAGCACATGCGCGAAGCACTGGACACCATCGATGAAGAGCCACAGGAACCCAGCGCATCATGACGTGAGGGCCCACTGCAGGATGAAAATGAGTGTCACCAGGAATCCTGAACCGTAGTTGAGCCAGATGAACCGCCGCCATGCCACATTGCTGCGCGCCGCCGTCGTATCCGTCACGTTCACCCACGGGGCGCAGTTGACGATGTACGGAAGCGCGATGATCGCCGCCAGTGGCCCGGGCCATGGCGTGGCCAGCATCGCGAGACCCGCGAGAAGCCAAAGTCCGACGGCGAGCCTCACCGTCCGGCGGGCACCGATGACCGTAGCTATGGAACCGATGCCGGCCTCCCGGTCGGGCTCGATGTCCTGAACGGCGCCGAACGCGTGGGCGGCCATTCCCCAGAGGAAGAACGCGGTCAGCAGGATGATCAGTCCGGGCGTTACGTCGGCGCCGGCCAGCGCCAAGCCGACGACGGCGGGACTCACGAAGTGCGTACTGGAGGTCAGTGAGTCCAAGACAGGGCGTTCTTTGAAGCGAAGCCCGGCGACCGAGTAGGCCACCACAGCGAATGCACTCACGGTCAGGCTGATCCATACGGCAGGGCCGCCCGCGGACGCCAAAACCAGCAGGAAAGGGACGTTGGTGAGGGCCGCGAGCCACAGCATGGGCCGGTGAAGGTGTGGCTGGAGGAGCGCACCTTCCATCCCGCCCTTACGCGGGTTCTTGAGGTCTGACTCGTAGTCAAAGACGTCGTTGATGCCGTACATCGCCAGGTTGTAGGGGATCAGGAAGTAGAAGGTGCCCACCACTAGAACCCAGTCGATGTCGCGGGTGGTCAGGAGCATGGCCGCGGCAAACGGGTAGGCGGTATTGATCCAACTGACCGGGCGGGACGCGAGCAAGGCCTGTGGGACGAGGCCTTTGAGGGTAGGATCCCGGTGCGCGTCTCCAGCATGTTTGTGCTTGCGTGTCAGCCAGATCCACAGGCCGGGAAGCGCCACGACACCCGCGAGTGGGTAAGCAAAATCCTCGACGGGCGCCAAGCCAATCTTGAGGCCGAGGATGTGTGCGGAATCGTAGTGGAAGAGTTCCATTCCGATCATGACGGAGTCAAACACAGCCGTCAGCACAGCGAGAGCAGAGAACGCGAGGCCTACCGCTTTCCAATGCTTGCCAGTCTCGCCGGGCCGGGCGCCCTGACGAGCGAAGATCACGCCGACGACGGCTGCCGCGGCGATGAAGGCGAGCGCGAGCCACAGGTAGGTCATGCGTTTTCCCGCTCCCGCTCGCCCTGCCTCGCGGGGATCCGGTCAAGCAGCCGCCGGGCGCCCGTGTAGAGGACCATGGTGCATAGCACCAGGAACAGCAGGAACGCGGGCTCCTCAATGGGCAACTCCGGGGCAATCAGCAGACCTGTTGCAATGGTGCCTTCCCCGCGCAGGAAAATCCCCAATCCAATTCCGGCCAGGTCCCAGCCGAGGAGGAACAAAACCCCGACGGCGGTCACTATCGCTGCTGCTTTCGCGTCACGCCAGAAGAACAACCGGAAACGGTGGTCAAGCAGGAGCATGCACGTGATGCCCAACAGCAGCGAGACCAAGTAGAGAACACCCATTAGCCAATCCTGCTAGCTACAGGCCTCACGGTGGTGGGGCCGGTGCTGTGATCGCCGCGGATCCGCTTCAAAACGAGCTCGGCGCTGATGAGGCACATGGGCACCCCTACTCCAGGGGCAGTGGTGGCACCTGCGTAGTAGAGGCCGCGAACACGTTTGGACGCGTTTTGGGCCCGGAACATCGCGCTTTGCCGGAGGGTGTGTGCCGGGCCAAGCATGCCGCCCCGCCAGGAGTTGAAATCTCGTGCGAAGTCGGCCGGGCCAATGGTGTGCCGGACCACGATGCGCTCGCGAAGGTCGGGGATGTTGGCCCACTGGGCGATCTGGTCGATGGCGGCGTCGGCAGTCCGCTCGATCAGCACATCGCCCTCCCCATCAGGTCCACCCGCTCCCAGCGAAGGATCGGCGGGGATGGGAACCAGGACAAAGAGATTCTCATGACCCTGCGGAGCCACTCCGGCATCAGTGGCACTGGGTTTGCAGACATAGATTGAGGCGGGATCCGGAATGCTCGGTTCTTCACCGAAGATTGAGGCGAAGTTTGCCTCCCAATCCCGGGTGAAGAACAAGGAATGGTGGGGAAGGTCCGGCAGCGCACCCTTCACACCCAGCATCACCAGCACTGCTCCGGGCCCGCTGGTGCGGCTCTGCCAGTACTTTTTGTTGTAGCTGCGGTCCCTAACGCCCAGGAGTTGGGTTTCGGTGTGGTGCAGATCGGCGCCGGAGACCACTTGGTCGGCAACGCTGTAGTGCTCTGCTCCGGAGTTGTCGCGCCACTTAACCCCGGTGACTTCCCTACTGTCCTTGCCGGTGAGGCCGGCGGGCAGGTTCAGGCCGTCAAAGCGCCCCGGTTTCTTGGTGTGCGTCGCTTCGCGGGTGGTGATTTTGAGGGCTTCCGCGCCCGTGTGGATCCTCACCCCGGCGTCGACTGCCAGTGCTTCGAGGCGCTCAACCAGGGCCCAAAAGCCGCCCATCGGATATTGCACGCCGTCGCCCAAGTCCAAGGCACTCATGAGGTGGTACATCGCCGGGGCAGCGGAGGGGCTGGTACCCAGAAATACGGCAGGATACCCAAGGACCTGGCGTAGCACCGGATGCTGGAACCGCTGGGACACGTATTTATCGAGCGGCGTCAGGAGCAGCTGCGTGAGCCTGGGAAGGCTGCGCACAACCTCGGGATGAAGCAGCGCCTGAAGCTTGGTGAACGGGTTGTAAAGGAAGAACCTTTCGGCCATTTCCGTAGTGCGCCGCGCGGAAGCGAGGTAGGACTTGAGCTGTTTGGAGCTGCCGGGCTCAACTTTTTCAAAGGTCTCCAAGACCTGGTCGCTGCCCAAGGGGACGGTCAGCGGATCTGGCCGCACACCGTCCTGGTTTGGCTCGCTGAAGATGCGGTAAGCCGGACTGAGCGTGTGGAGATCCAACTGCTCCGCAGTGCTGGTGCCCAGGAGACTGAAGAAGTGATCGAAGACTCCGGGCATGAGGTACCACGAGGGGCCGGTATCCCAGCGGAAGCCGTCCCGCTCAAGGCTGCCGGCACGGCCGCCCACCTGGTCGCGCTGTTCGAGGAGCTGGACCTCGTGTCCTTCGCGGGCGAGGAGTGCGGCGGTGGCAAGCCCAGCGATGCCGCCGCCGATCACTACTGTCCGGGTCAACGGTGCAGCTCCATCCAGGTTGAAGCAACGGCCCGGGCGGCGAGACCGGCCTTCACCGTATCCGGGACGCGGACACGGGACCGGTACAACTCGTCCGCCGTGGTCTGTTCGATCCTGTCTGTCAGGGCCGCGAAAAGGGCCAAAGCACTGCGGACCGCGGCGCGGGCGTCGCGTGGCAACAAGGGAATGACCGCGTTGGCATCGGCCAGCTGTGCCCGAATGGTGCTGACCCACTCCATGAGATCGCGGTCCTCAAGGTGGTCCGAAGTGCCGAGGTAACTCCGGCCCAAACGGGTGGTGTCGTCCGCGAGGTCCCGGAGGAAGTTGATGTTCTGGAAAGCAGCGCCCAGCCTGCTGGCACCATACTCCAAAGCCGAAGCGTCGCCGTCGTCGATAGTCTCATTCCGCATGAAGACGCGCAGGCACATCAGCCCCACCACCTCAGCGGAACCGTGCACGTAACCGTCGTGGGCGTCGGCGTCGAAGCGGAGCGGCGCCGACTTCTGCGCGGCAGTGCGATCGCCGAGATCCGTTCGCATGGAGGCGAAGAAGGGGTCGATGAGTGTTTTATCGATGCCCGCCGCGCGGGCTGTCTGGGCGAACGAGTGGATGATGAGGTCGCTGCTGTAGCCGATTTTGACGGCACGGTGTGTCTCGTCAATAAAGTGGCTTAGGGCTTCGCACTGCTCCTGGAAGCTGAGGCCGGCTTCCGCGGTGACGCCGTCCACGAGTTCGTCGGCCACCCGCACCAGGGCGTAGATGTTGCGGACATGCTGGCGGTACCTGGCCCCCAGCAGCTTGCATGCCAGACCGAAGGAGGTGGAGTAGGCGGAGATGACCTGGTTGGCGGCACGCTCAGCCGTCCGGGTGAAATGCGTAAAAGATGTATCGGTGGCGACGCTCATGATTGCCGTCCTTCCAGCTGCCCCGCCAGGTCAAGCAGGACGTTTCGTGCGCCCGGCGGAATAGTGCTTGTCAGCTGATGGTTGAAAGCCAGCATTTGTTCCTCGATGAGGCCTTGGACGAATGCCTCTGCCCCGCAATCCCTGAGATAACGGCGGACATGCTCACCCTCAGCGCTGTTGAGCGCTGGCCTGCCGAAGAAGGGCTCGATGTCCGGCCACGCGTGAGTGGTGCGGGCATGGGCGATGATGGCCGTTTCCTTGCCCTCGCGGAGGTCCGAAAAAGGATCCTTGCCGTGGCGGCGAGGATCCCCGAATGTGGACAGGAGGTCGTCCTGGAGTTGGAAGGCGAGCCCAAGATGCCTGCCGGCTGTTGCGAGCGCATTCTCGACGGCGAAGTCTGCACCTGCCAGCGCGGCGGCGGCACGCAGCGGGAGCACGAAGGTGTACGTGGCGGTCTTGTAGCCGCACATCACCAGGATGGTCTGGAGGTCCGGCGCGATGATGCCGTCGCCAAGGCCTACATCCAGTTGTTCGCCGGCCACGGTCTCGTTGATGGTGTGTTCCAGGAGATCGAGAAGTCCCAGGCGAAGCTCGTGGGGGAGGTCCGCGCGGGCGAAGGCCTGGTGTGTCGCTGCGAGGAGCATGTCGCCCATCAGGATGCCGCCGGTTTGTGCCCAGTGGAGGCCGCTCCCTTTGCGTGCACCGTCAGCGCTGTCCGGGCGGGCGGGTTCGCTGGCTTCGGCGAGGAGGGAACCAATCAGATTAGGGTGTCCGCGTCGGACGAGGTCGCCGTCGATCACGTCATCGTGCAGGAGGAACGCGTAGTGCAGGAGTTCGATGGCAGCGGCGATGCTAATGGCGGTCTCGCGTTGGCGTGATTCCGTTGAGCTTCGATGCTGGAGTGCGTCGTACGTTTCCATGAGCAGCAAGGGCCGGACGAACTTGCCGCCGAGGACGTTTTGGCCCGCGAGCGCCCACAGCCTGGCGAAGTTTGGGCCATAGGCCGTTGCCGCGCTGGCGCTCTTGCCGATGAGTCCGCTCAGTTCGCTTTCGATCGCGGTGCAGAGATCTGTGCGGCCCCGGACGGCGCTTGAGGTGATGGTCATGCTTCGGCTCCAACGTGAAGGGGCAATGCCCGGGCCTCAAGGAGCTGTGGAAATTGCAGCCCGAGCCAAGGGCTGAATGCGGAGGGGGTGTGGTCCAGGGCGTCCGCGAGTAGCGCCGGAGTAATCCATGCCCAGTCCGCCACCTCGGCGGGGTTCGGCTTCAATGCCCCGGTGATGCGGGCCACGTACACCGGGCAGACTTCGTTCTCGACGATGCCGGCGGGGTCTACCGCCCTGTACCGGAACTGCGGGAGTACCATTTCGATCCGGTTGGCGTCCACGCCGAGTTCGAACCGGGCGCGCCGGAGGATGGCATCCTCGAACTCCTCACCGGGCCCCGGGTGACCGCAGAAGCTGTTGGTCCACACCCCGGGCCATGTTTTCTTCTCGGGTGATCGGCGGGTCAGGAGAACTTCCCCATCATCGTTGAGCAGGTAGCAGGAAAAGGCCAGGTGAAGCGGCGTATCCACTGTGTGCACTCCTGCTTTGGGAGCCTCGCCGATGGGCGTTCCGGCGTCGTCAAGGAGGACCACCATCTCTGTCGCGTTCATGTTGCGCCTTCCTCCCACACCCTGTTCTGACCGGAACCCGAATATTGCTAGACAAGCTAGAAGAAAGGCTACCATGTAGGAAGTTAGGTGTAACATACGGAACATGTCCAGCCCTGAAGAGATACCTGAAGAAGCCGGGACCCCGGTTTCCGCCGGCATCTATGATCTGGACGCCAATGATCCTCATCAGGAGTTGGTAGATCGCTCGGGTCTCTCCGAACAGGACGTGCAGCAAATAGGCGAACTCATGGCAGCGCTGGGAAGATTGCGCGAAGCCGAACAGCGCCTCTCCGACGCCTCCCTCAGATACATGAAGCTCAACCAGTCAGACATGCGCGCATTGCACTATCTGATTGTTTGCGCCAACCATGGTGTGATTGCCACCCCCGGCGCCATTGCCTCCCGGCTCAATATCTCGACGGCGTCAACCACCAAGCTGCTCGATCGGCTGGAACGCGCGGGACACGTCACGCGACGCGCCCATCCCTCCGACCGGCGTGCGCTCGCCATCGCCATCACGCCTGAAACGCACGACGCCGCGATGCGTACGGTTGGGCGCCAACAGGCCAAGCGATTCCTGGCTGCAGCAAGGCTCAGTCCGGGCGAGCGTGCCACGGTGATGCGCTTTTTGGACGACATGGCGCAGGAGATCGAAGTGGCCGATGAGGCGTGGGCGGCTTCGGGGACGTAGCCCTGGTACTAGTACAGGAAGATCGGCAGCCAGTCGCGGTTGTGCGCGTGGACGAGTGCCAGGAACAAGACGAAGTCGAAGAGCAGGTGTACCGACACCACATACGTGAACGACTTGGTGAGTTTGAACGTGTAGCCCTGCAGCAGTGCGAACGGGAACGTCAACAGCGGACCCCACGACTGGTAGCCGATTTCCCACAGGAATGACGAGAAGACCACCGCTTGCAGGAGGTTGGCCAGCCAGTCCGGGAAATATTGGCGGAGCAGGGTGAACGTGGTGCAGATGAAGAACAGTTCATCCCAGATTCCCACGGCGTTGACGCCAAGGAAGAGCCGCCAGAAGATATCCGGATCGGAGGCATCCGGCCAGTTCTGGTACACGCCCGTCCTGATCAGGTACACCGGCAGGATGAAGTACCCGAGCGCTACGACACCTATCAGGTAGAGCTTCGCGACCAAGGGCCATTTGCGGCCGGTGTTCATGGGGAACTTGATGATGTCTTCGCGGTAGGCGAACCTCGACACCAGCCATGGCACCAGGACAGCCAATGCCAGGGCGCCGCCCATAAGGGCCATGTGCTGGGTGCTGAGGTCCGCGTTGAGGGGGACCAGGCTGAAGATCGTCATGCCCGTCGCTACCAACGCGAGGTGCCGCATCAACCGGCGATCGATGAAAGCCGCGGTCACCACGCTCATGACCAGCAGGCCATAGCCGAGCAGCTCGTTGCCCAACGCAAAGAGCGGCACTCCGGCCACGGAAAGCAGCGCCGCCGGCAACAGCTTCCAACTGAGTGCGGTCTTGGGTGATTCCGTTGATATGGATGCCACCCCTCCAGCATGTCAGGGCTTGTCGTCCGGCGACACGTTTTCCCTCGTCAAGACTCATCGCAGTGTCTCAGGCGCCCGGATTCCTCTGTAAGATTCGTGACAAGGCCCACACTTTCCAGTGGTGGCCAGGTCATGGCTGGCTTAGCCAGCGGGGGACACACAAAGGAATAGTAAATGGCTCAAGACGCGGGCTCTTTTGTACCGGAAAGCGGCAGCTCACCGAACGACGATTCTGGGGCGTCGCCGACCGGCGAAGATATGACCATGCGCGAACAGGTGCTGGACATCATCGGTTCCATCCTGGCTGATACTGATGCCCGGAGTGAAAAGGCCAGGAACAAGCTTCGCGCGTTGGTTGAGGCACGTCCAAACGATCCCGAGCGTGCCTTGTTGGAGCACTTGCTCGAGACCCGCAAGACGCCGGTCACAGCGGCCAAGGTCCCGGTTCAGCGTGAAGTTGCCAGCCTGCACTTGGAGTCCTCGGACACAGCCCGGACAGTATCGGTCCCCGTTAGCCACGAGGTGCGCGAAGGCATCCAGTCGATCCTGGCGGACAAGCTCTTGCTGACAGCTTTCCAGCCCGTCCATGCGCTGCCGAGCGGCGATGTGGTGGGCGTAGAGGCGCTCACCAGGTTCGTCGGAGAGGATGGAGCCGGAGCCGATGTGTGGTTCAACGAGGCTGCGGCAGCCGGATTGGGCACGGAACTCGAAATTGCCGCGCTGCACTGCGCCCTGACGGCAGCGCACGATGTCCCGGAAAACATGTCCGTGGCCCTGAACCTCACCCCTGCAACGTCCAACGACCCCCGAGTGCGGAACCTTCTGGCTGCAGCAGCACTCGCCCCGAACAGGATCATTGTTGAACTGACGGGCAGCCTGGAATCCGTAGAAGGGCAAACCGGCGACGACGGCCTGGGGCCGCTGCGCACCTTGGGCCTGCGGCTGGCCATCAGTGCGTCCGGAGCCGCCCTGGTTTCCATGGAGCGGATTGAACAGCTGCGCCCCGACATCATCAAGCTGGACCGCCATTTGATTGAAGGAATTGAAAGCAGCGACGGTCAAAAAATCCGGGCCAGGGCCATCGTGGAACTTGCGCGGGAAATCGGCGCAGACATCATTGCAGAAGGCATCGAAACTGATGCCGAACTTAATGAAGTCACGGCGCTGAAGGTCACGGCAGCGCAAGGTTACCTCCTGGGTCGCCCCTCCGTTCACCCGTTGGATTGGTCCGCATGGAGCATACGTGCGCAGACGGAAACCCAGCCCGCAGGCTAGGCAACTGCCGGGCATTTGGGTGACTCGCGTAAAGTAGCATGCGGGGGTTTTTCGGTCCCATGAAAATTGGGGATTGCTGAGGCAAGGACCCACCTAGCCAGGAAGTACTTCGTTGATGGACAGTTTTTTCAGTATGCTCGCGGAAATTCGCGGTAAAACAATCCCAGCGAGGTTGGCGGCACGCATGAACTCCGCGCGCGGCTTGTTGTGGGGCTTCGTGGTGATTCACCTGGTGTTCCTGGTCTTTGCCGCCGTGCTCTCGTCGCGAGGCGAAGCCTTCAGCGACACCTTTATCTACCGCGAGTGGGCGCTTGCCGGATTCGACGACGCAAACCTGACCGGGGGACCCAGCCCTTGGGTCTACCCCATCCTGGCGCTGATTCCCATGGGCGTGGCAGCAGTTGCCGGTCCTGGCCCTTTCTTCTTCCTGTGGGTCTTGCTCACCACACTGCTGAACGGCTGGGCGGTGCTCAAACTCACTGACCGCGGCCGTCGGCAGGAAGCAATCCCGGCGGCCTGGTGGTGGCTGGTATTCGTCTTCCTCATGGGATGGTTGGGCTTCGCCCGCGTTGACGGACTGACTGCCCCCATAGTCCTTGTGGCCCTGGTTTACGGTGTTTCGCGGCCCTTCGTGGCATCGGTCCTGCTTAGCGTCGCCACTTGGGTGAAGGTGTGGCCCGCGGCCGTCATGCTGGCCCTGTTCGCCGTGGTCAAGAAGCGCTTGCACGTTGTGGCGGCAGGCATTGCGACGACGGCGGTTGTGGTTGCGCTGGCCGCGACAGTTGGTGCTGTCCCCAAGTTGCTGAACTTCCTGACACAGCAGGGAGATCGCGGCATGCAGCTCGAAGCGACCTTCACCACGCCATGGTTGTGGTTGTCTGTCCTCGGCGTCGGCGATTCCCGCATGTACATGAACACGGACATCAACTCCATGCAGGTGGACGGGCCCGGCACTGCGTTTATGTCCGTGCTGATGCAGCCCCTCCTCCTGCTGGCAGCGGCCGCCGTCGCCGCTTTGACCTTCTGGGCCCTGCACCAAGGCAAGCTCAACGGCGGAGTGGACCGGACGGAACTCCTGCTTTCGGGAGCCCTCACGTTGGTGACCGCCTTCATCGTTTTCAACAAGGTGGGTTCACCGCAGTTCATGGTGTGGCTCGCTCCGGCGGTTGCTGTGGGTCTGGCGCATAACTGGAAAGAGTGGCGCGTTCCGGCCACCATGCTGATAGTGATCGCCATTGCTACCTACTTCATCTACCCGCTCTTCTACGATGCACTGAGCCACAACAACCCTTGGATGGCCCTGGTCCTGACCATCCGCAACGTCCTGCTGGTAGTTCTCTTCTTCTGGTCGGCGCGTCGCCTGTATTCACTGGGCCGTAAACGCTCCGTGGTCAGCGCACCAGCGGGCAAGGAGCTCTAAAATTTCCGCGACGTTCTTCGACCGGCTGGTCCATATCCGCAGCCGTGTCCTGCCTCCTGCAGCTATAGCGTGGTTCGCCCGTCCCTCCAGCGTGTGGTGGGGATTCGCCGTGGTGCATTTCTATTTCCTGTGCTGGATGGCCTCCTTCTTCCTCAGCGGCAATACCTTCAGTGACACTGAGCAATACCGCCAGTGGGCGATGGATGGCTACAACCCGGAGAACCTCAACGGGAAGATCAGCCCGTGGGTTTATCCCGTGCTGGCCCAGATCCCCATTTTCCTGGCGGGGATTGCCGGTCCGGACCTCTACCTGCTGATGTGGACCATGCTGATCACGGCCCTTAACGCGCTGGGTCTCTGGTATCTGACACGTGGCCCACGGAGGGTCACCGGGATAGCGCCCGCATGGTGGTGGCTGTTCTTCACCGTGTTCATGGGGTACCTCAGCTTCGCCCGCGTTGAAGGCATCACCACCTCCATAGTTTTGATTGCCTTGATCTGCGCTGCCCAAAGGCCAGTTGTCGCGTCCGTCCTGTTGAGCATCGCAACGTGGATCAAGGTGTGGCCCGCAGCGGTGCTGGTACCCATCATCATCGCTTCCCGCAGCCGGCTGCAGATGATCGCCGCCGGGGTGGGCGTCACCGCCGTCGTAGGTTTTGGAACCTATCTCGCTGGTGGCTTCAGCCACATCCTGGACTTCCTGATCAACCAGGGCGAGCGCGGTATGCAGCTGGAGGCCACATTCTCCACGCCCTGGGTGTGGCTCAGTGTCTTCAACATCGCCGGCTCCAAAATGGCCGACAACACCGCCATCAACTCCACGGAGGTCTACGGACCCGGTGCCGAGGTTGCGGCGTTCCTGATGCAGCCGCTGCTGATAGTTGCCGCGATCGCGGCCGCAATCCTCCTGATCCGTGCACTCAAGCGCGGAGCGGAGCGCGAGGAGCTGTTCCTCGAAGGCGCCTTGATGATGACAACGGCGTTCATCGTGTTCAACAAGGTGGGCTCGCCGCAGTTCATCATCTGGCTGGCACCTGTGATCATTGCCGGACTGACGCACGACTGGAACCGTTGGAAGGTGCCGGCCGCCCTGCTGATGGGGATTGCCATGACCACGTTCGTAATTTATCCGCTGTTCTACACCCCACTCATCCACGCGCACCCGATCATGGCTGCTGTGCTCACCACCCGGAATGTCTTGCTGGTGGTCCTGCTGTGGTGGTCGGTGCAGCGGACGGTTGAACTGGGGCGGCGCGTGAACCGGGATAGCGCTCCGGTGGTCCCGAAAGCGCTTTAGGGTCAAAACCAGCTTTAGGTCCGAACCAGCGCGTTAGCGGATAGTCGGAGGGCGGTGGAGCAGGCGACGATCAGTCTGTCCCACCCAGCGCGACAGCTTGCCTTGGACCAGCAGCCTGCGCGTATGGATGTCCAGGAACACCAGGTAGAACGCGAACAGAAGCGCGATGGCGAAGGCCAGCGAGGACAGGTCCACAGAGACCTCCACGAAGGACCACACTGACAACTGGTCCTGAGCACCGAAGACCACAAAGAATGTCACGCCGACGTAAAGGCACCGCATCTGCCAGTCGTCCCTGATACCCGTCACGGCCAGGAAGGGGACGAACCAGAGGATGTACCAGGGCTGAATGATGGGTGAGAGCAGCACGATCGCCGCGAAGGCGAGGGCCATACGCCGCACCACGCGGGAGTGGTCTCCGCGGAACATCAGGACGAGGACCAGGGCCACCGCGCCCCACTTCATGGCCGCTCGGAGGATGTCCGCCATCGCATTGCCGGGCAGGCCCAAGGCGTTGCCAAGGAACTCGATTTGCTGGCCCAGGAATCCCGACGGCGAGTAGCCGGTGAACCCGGGAGTGGGGTCCGTGATGGCCCACGCCCAGCCCAGACCCAAGCCGTAAGGTATGCCGCTGACCACCAGAACAGCGAAACTGATGCCCGCGGTCGCGGCCCAGATTCCAAACTTGCGCGGCCAGGAAGCCCCGGCACCGGCCCACATCAGTCCGATGAAGGGCAGCAACAAAACGGTGGCCGGCTTGATCCCGATGGAAAGAGTGACCAGCAGGATGCCCAGTAGCGGCCGTTTGGTAGCCGCGAAGTAGGTTCCCGCTACGGCGAAGCCCACCATGATGGCGTCATTGTGGGCGCTGGCGACGAAACTGATGAGGAAGAGTGGGTTGGCAACCGCAATCCAGAGCGCCCGGGCACCATTGATCCCGTGAAGCTCCGCGAGTTTGGGGACATACACAACGCACAACAGCACCCCGCCGGCGGCCAGGAGCCGGAACAGCAGGACTGACACGTCCGGCTGGGCGCCCGTGATGGCAACCACGGCGTGGGCCATCCACAAGAAGTAAGGCCCGTACGGAGTACGGGCTTCCGCCCAGGCCGGGTCCGCGCCTAAGGCGAACCAGTTGTTCAAAGCCGAGATGCCGACGTCGTAAGGGTCTTGTCCTTCCATCATCAGGCGGCCCTGGCCTATGTACGCGTAGACGTCACGCGAATAGACGGGCACAGCGAACAGCAAAGGAAGGGACCATGCTCCGATCGCCGCAACGATCGGTTTGAGCGAATTCCCTTCCCAGCTGCCCATTCGTTGGCCCAACCTCAGCCAGGACCGAACCAGCAACATGGCGCCAACGGTCAGGAGGACGGCGGAGACGGTCACGCCCCAGCCTTCAGTGCGGAGCGCGATGACTATAGGGTGGCGAATCATCGGGGATCCGTTGGCAATCCATCCGATGCCAATGGACCCTGCGAACATAAACAGGGATCCGAGGAAGCCCTGCAGGATGGCGGGATAAGCTACGGGCTTCGTCCCGGGAGCTGCTACCTTCGGGGCCTTCGTAGTGATGGGGTTTGTGATCGCTGAAGTCCCGGGATGCGGACTAGGGGTACTGCCTGCCGTCATGACTGGTCGGTTCCCCCACTCACGGTATGGCGCTCCTAAGAAATGAAACGCGGATTGATGCCGAAGAGCTTGTACTTGCGGCAAGTGAAATTTTAGCGTCGATCCAGCCAACACCACCACAGGCGCGGCAAAGGGTGACGGACTGCATACACCATCGGTTCACCGCCCCGTCGCCCGTCCAGTTCTACGTGGAGTCATCCCTTGCGGTGAAATGCCGAGGATCGCTGCCAACGTACGTCCCCGGCGGCATTCCCGCGCCGAATACCGGGCCCGGCTCGGGCCGCTTGGCGTGCCGCCCGTCGTCGGGATTTCGTTGCGTGAGGCGACGCACCACCCAGGGGAAGAGATGTTCCCGAGCCCAGATGATGTCGCCCGCCCGCGCCTCACGCCAGCTTCGCTCGGGTAGGGGCTTCGGCGCCAAGGGTTCCAGGGTATGCGGGACATTGAGGATATCGAGCACCATGATGGCGATGGTGTGCTGGCCCAGCGGCGAGAAATGCAGCCGGTCCGCGTTCCACATCCGAGGCTCCGTGAGCTGGCGTAGCGCCCAGAGATCTGCGATCAGGGCATCATGGCGGGCGGCAACTACCCGCATGTTCTCGTTGTAGATGGCCACTTTGCCGCGAGTATGGCCCAGCACCGGGGTCGCGCCCCAGTCCGGGCCGGTAAAGAGCACGATTGTGGCGCCGGTCGAGACGAGTCTTTCCACGCCCGCATCCAACTCGAGGGCAAGTTTGTCCGGATCGCTCCTGTGGAAGAGCAGGTCATTGCCGCCGGCGTTGAGGGTGATGAGGTCAGGTTGAAGCTCGATGGCCGGACCGACCTGTTCCTCGAGGATCTGGTGGAGCATCTTCCCGCTGATGGCCAGGTTCGCGTAAGCGAAATCCTCATGTCCGGTGCTCAATTCTTCCGCGACCCGGTCCGCCCAGCCGCGGAGGCCGCCGGGGCTCCTCGGTTCAGGATCGCCCAACCCCTCGGTGAACGAGTCGCCCAAAGCCACATAACGGCTCCACGGGTGCAGGCCAGCCCCGAAGCTACCGGAACCACCCTGCGCAATGCCGTTGGCGCCGGGAGCGTTCATGCCTCCATAGTGCGCCGAATTGTGGATTTTTTGTACAGCAACTGCGAAAGCACACAAATGCGAAATAAGTCACTTCCCAGAATCTCAATACTAAGATACCTTGTATCAAGGAAATGAGTACATGCACCTTGACGGTCCCCCACGAAATGTGCTTCGCCTTCGGGGCCTCACAACTTTAAGGATTTCCGATGGAGAGAATGAGCAAACCCAAGATTCAGGATGAGATCAAACCGAACTGGTGGGTACTTTGCCTGGCATTCGCCGCCGTAGTGCTTGATGGGTACGACACGGTCGCACTCGGAGTGTCCATTCCGTCGATATCCAAGGAATGGGGAGTTGAGCCCGCCCATTTCACCCCGGCCCTCGCATTTACGAGCGCTGGGGTGGCTATCGGTTACATGGCGGTAGGACGCTTAGTAGCAAAACTGGGCACAAGGAATGTCATCTTTTCCGCCGTTGCGCTCTTCACGATTGGTTCACTGCTGACGGCGTGGTCAGGTTCAATAGTGGAGCTGACGGTCCTTCGTTTCGTGACTGGGCTGGGGTTAGGGGCCGTGCTGCCTGCGGCTGTCTCACATGCGACCGCCATCAATCCGTCGCGTTTGCGCCAATCGATTGCGGTGGTCGTGATGACAGGTATTTCGTTTGGGGCCCTCGTCGCTGGACTCGGCGGGGGTATCATCACTAATGCGCTCGGGTGGGAATGGGTTTTCATTCTCGGAGCCATCGCCTCAGGCGTGCTCTTGCCCATCCTATGGGTCGGCCTATCAGGCAAGCACGCGTCGATCACTCCCATGGATCCTTCAGAGGCCAAGCACCACGCCGCGGTTTCCCGCCTTTTCGATGCACCTGTACGGAGCAGAACGCTTCTGCTGTGGTCTTTCTCATTCCTTATTTTCGCCGTTTATTACGTGTTCTCATCGTGGCTGCCCACCCTGCTTACGAGCTACGGATTCGGCCTTGGTCTGGCGCCCTTGGGATCGGCGGCGTTGGGCGTAGGAAGCATTGTTGGCGCCTGTGTGCTGATTCTCGGATCACGTCGACGCCGGATGACCTCAGTCTTGGCTGGCACATCAGCAGCAGCGGTCGCGTTCCTCGTCATTTCCGCATTCCTCGGTCCGGACAAGGCGCTGCTGCTGATTGTCTTCGGTGGCGTCGGCCTTGGGCTCCAAGCTGGCATGATCGGCCAGGCGGCTGTGGCAGTGACTCTGTACCCCCAAGCAACTGTGACCGCGGGGGTGGGGTGGGCAGCTTCATTGGGGCGACTCGGATCGGTGGTGGGCCCGATATTCGGTGGCATTCTCATCGGCCTTGGCGTGGATACCGGCACCATAGTTCTCTCTGTGTGCATCCCTGTGATTGTGGCCTTGGTGTTGATGCTGATCCTAGGGCGGATTACAGCCGAAAGGACTGTAGTTCCCGAATCTTCTCAGCTCGACAAGCAGCCCTTCGCTGCCCCGCCTGGGGGCTAGTGCAACGTGGTTTGCCAGCCCGCGTTCGTTGTCACTCCCATCGCCTACCATGACAGCATCGGCGAAGGAGGAAACGTATGGGCGTCATGGATGAGCTGATCAATGCCAGTGTGATCACCGAACTGCAATCCATACTCAAGAGCGCCGAACCCAACCTTGAGCTGCCAGCATTGGATCACTCAGGTAGCTCCCTTGTTGGACATAGCCTCCGGCAGCGGGTTGATATCGTCCGGGACGCACTCCTTGACGATTTGCCGACAGGCTACTCCGCTGTTCAGGGGATCATGCTCGATGCTCTCGATGACCCTCGGTTTACGGGCTGGATGGTGTGGCCGGCCACTGAGGTCGTGACCGGCAGGGCACTGCAATCGGGGTCGCTCACCGATTTTGACGCCGCTCTTACGGTCCTGTCCCGCCTAACCAGCAGGCTGACGGGAGAGTTTGCTATCCGTGACCTTATAGCTGCGCGGCCGGAACGAGCTATCGCCACCATGCAAACCTGGACAAATCACGACGACGAAAACGTCCGCCGGCTCGCCACCGAAGGCTCTCGCGCCTACTTGCCGTGGGCCAAAAGAGTTCCTTGGCTGGTGGCCAACCCAACAGCAACGCAGGGGATCCTGGATGCCACCTATCGGGATCCTGCCGAATATGTTCGACGTTCTGCGGCGAACCATCTCAACGATCTGAGCCGGATCGATCCGCAGCTGGTGATAGCTACTGCGCGCCGCTGGTCAGGAAAACCCGATGACGCCACGTCCAAGGTGATCCGCCATGGACTCAGGACCTTGGTCAAGCAAGGCAATCCGGAAGCACTCGGCCTCCTGGGTTACTCGGGTGGCCAGCTCGTGGTTATGGAGCCTCGAATCCTCCACACTTCCGTGGCGTGGGACGGAACCGTAGAATTCTCAGCCGAGGTGGTGAATGAAGGCCTCCAGCCCGCTAAAGCAGCCATTGACTATTCCATCGGTTTTCAGCGGGCCAACGGCACGGTAAGCGCTAAAACTTTCAAGCTCACGTCCCGCCGGATTAGGCCCGGTGAGACCCTCACTGTCACAAAAACGCATTCCTTCCGCCCAATCACAACCCGTTCCTATTACCCGGGGCAGCACTACGTAGTAGTCCAGGCAAACGGCGTCGCGTCGGTGCCGGCGAACTTCGTCCTGAACCAGAGGGAGCCCGGCTAAAGGCAAGCCCCGCCGGGTTACCTGATGTACATCAGATTCCCATCAGCCGTCGCATCTGCTGGCCAGCATCGCTCCCCGGCGCCGGTGTGTAGACGACGATGTGCAGGTCGGGCCGGTCAGAGGGTGAGACCTGGTGGTGCTCCATGTGCAGGACGCCAACTGCGGGGTGGTGGAACTGCCGCTCGCGGGATTCGAATCCCAGGATGTCGTACCGGTCCCAGCTTTCCTGGAACTCCGGGCTGGCGTCCTTGAGCCGGCCTACTTGGTACTCCACATCGGGGTCGCCCAGGCGCTGCCCGGTTTCTGCCCTGAACTCAGCCAAAAAGCGCTTGCTCGTGACGTCCCAGTCCGGGAGCAGGTCGCGGATATACGGGTCAGTGAAGACCAGCCACAGCAGGTTCCGGTCCGAGGCATCGAACGTTCCGATGTTTGGGTACAGCGCCTCGTAGGCCCGATTCCACCCGGCAATGCCCCAGTCCGGGGACAAGGCGTAGGAGGGGTTGGGGTCCAAGGCGTCCAAGAGCCGCTGCACATGGGCGGGAGCATCGGCCGCTACAGGTCCTTTGGGGAGTGCCGACGAATAGCCGCCCAAGGAAAGCACATAGCTCAGCCCGGTGTCTGAAAGATGCAGCGTGCGGGCCACGGCTTCCAGGACTTGGCGTGAGGGGCTGATGTCCCGGCCCTGCTCAAGCCAGGTGTACCAAGTGACGCTGACGCCTGAGAGAAACGCGATCTCTTCCCGACGGAGACCGCGCTCGCGGGAACGCCCCACGGGCGGCAGTCCGTAGTCCGAACGAAGGGCCTGGTTTCGGCGGGTCCTGAGGAAGAGCCCCAGTTCCTTGCGTCTCTCGTCTTTCACGGACTCAACACTATTACTCTGGTACTTTCACTACTAGTAGCAGCACCGTCTTCCACCGGCCGTAGAACAGCAGCAGGATGGTACACATGCCTGCACTTCGCTCCAGAACAGTCACCCACGGCCGCAACATGGCCGGAGCCCGCGCACTGCTGCGCGCTTCCGGCGTCGCGAACACCGATATCGGCAAGCCGATCATCGCCGTGGCCAACTCCTTCACCGAATTCGTCCCCGGCCACACCCACCTCGCCCCCGTGGGCCGGATCGTCTCCGACGCTATCCTCGCCGCCGGCGCTGTACCGCGCGAATTCAACACCATCGCCGTGGACGACGGCATCGCCATGGGCCACTCCGGCATGCTCTACTCGTTGCCTTCCCGCGACCTGATCGCCGACTCCGTCGAGTACATGGTCAACGCACACTGCGCCGACGCCCTGGTCTGCATCTCCAACTGCGACAAGATCACTCCGGGGATGCTCATGGCCGCACTGCGGTTGAACATCCCGGTGGTGTTCGTCTCCGGCGGTCCCATGGAGGCCGGCAGAGTGACACTTACCGATGGCTCCGTGCGCTCCTTGGACCTGGTGAACGCAATTGCCGACGCCGTGGACGAATCCATCTCCGACGAAGACATTAACCTCATCGAAGAGAACGCCTGCCCCACCTGCGGTTCCTGCTCCGGCATGTTCACCGCCAACTCCATGAACTGCCTCGCCGAGGCAATCGGCCTGGCCCTGCCCGGCAACGGCTCCGTGCTCGCGACGCACACCGCTCGCAAGGCGCTGTACGAGAAGGCAGGCGCCACCGTCGTCGAGCTGGTGAAGCGCTATTACGACGGCGACGACGACTCCGTGCTACCGCGCTCCATCGCAACTGCCGAAGCTTTTGACAACGCCATGGCACTGGACATCTCCATGGGCGGCTCCACCAACACGATCCTGCACCTGCTGGCCGCGGCCCAGGAGGCGGGCGTGGACTATGGCTTGGAAGAGATGGACGCCAAGTCCCGCCAGGTGCCCTGCTTGGCCAAGGTGGCTCCGAACGTCGCCGGGGACAAGACCTATTACATGGAGGACGTGCACCGCGCCGGGGGCATCCCCGCGCTACTGGGTGAGCTGAACCGCGGCGGCCTCCTGCACAAGGACGTCCACTCCGTGCACTCGGCCGACCTGGATGGCTGGCTGGACGACTGGGACGTCCGCGGCGGCAAGGCCACCGAAGAGGCACAGGCGTTGTGGCACGCGGCCCCCGGTGGCGTCCGCTCCTCCACCGCGTTCTCGCAGTCGAACCAGTGGACCTCCCTGGACACTGACGCGGAGGGTGGCTGCATCCGTTCCGTGGAGCACGCCTACTCCAAGGACGGCGGCCTGGCTGTGCTGCGCGGCAACGTCGCAGAGGACGGCGCGGTGGTGAAGACCGCAGGCGTGGACGAGTCCATCTGGACCTTCGAAGGCCCCGCAGTCGTGTGCGAGTCACAGGACGAAGCCGTGGAAAAGATCCTTAACAAAACCATCAAGGAAGGCGACGTGGTGGTCATCCGCTACGAAGGCCCCAGGGGTGGGCCGGGTATGCAGGAAATGCTCTATCCCACCTCATTCCTGAAGGGCCGCGGCCTGGGCAAGAAGTGCGCCCTCATCACGGACGGCCGCTTCTCCGGCGGCACCTCCGGCCTGTCGATCGGGCACATCTCCCCGGAGGCTGCCTCCGGCGGCACCATCGCCCTGGTTGAAAACGGCGACATCATCAGCATCGACATCACACAGCGCTCCCTCCAGTTGCAGGTCTCCGACGAGATCCTCGCCGAACGCCGTGAAAAACTCGAAGTCAACGGTGGTTACAAGCCGAAGAACCGGGACCGCCAGGTTTCCCCGGCCCTCCGCGCCTACGCCGCCATGGCATTGTCTGCGGACAAGGGCGCCGTGCGCGACGTCTCGCTGGTGGAAAACCTCTAGGCTTCGTTCGGCGCAGAGTCCGCGCGGTTCCGGAATGCGGTCATGGGTCCACCCAGCGCGTAGCTGTCCCTAAAATCAAAGGATGGTTTCCCTAACCCAAGCTGGCGCAACGGCTTTGGCATGCGTGGTGCTGATTGCGGTACCCGGGCCGAGCGTAATGTTCGTTGTTGGTCGGGCGCTAAGTTATGGCCGTGCGAATGCCCTGGCAAGCGTCATCGGCAATGCAATTGGTTGCTACATGGCGGGGGTTGCTATCGCTTTCGGACTCGGGCCGCTGCTGGAACGCTCGGAGCTGCTCTTCCAAACGATCAAGTGGGCTGGCATCGCGTATCTGCTCTGGCTCGGAATTCAGGCTTTTCGCCACGCGGGCCCCATGTCCGAAAGCCCTCAGTCAACTGGCCGTGTGGAGTCTCCGTGGGAGGCCATCCGCACCGGAACGATTGTGGGCGTGACGAACCCCAAGAGCTTCGTGCTCTTTACGGCCGTGGTCCCACAGTTCGTCAACCCGGCTTTGGGGAATACGACGACGCAGATACTGCTTCTTGGAGTTATTCCATTGCTGATCGGACTCCTGACAGATACCGCTTGGGCGCTGTTGGCCGGCCGGGCCCGCAGCTGGGTTGCCAAGTCTCCGCAGAGGATGACCACCGTGGGGCGGGTCGGTGGCTTGTCGATTATCGGCGTAGGTGTCTCGGTTGCGGTTTCAGGTAATCGCCACTAAGCACAATGCGGATACCCCGGGGTGTCGGTGCCCGCTCAGAAGGGCGCGTCAACGTCCAGGTCTTCGAGTGCCCATGACAGGATCCGCAGCTCGAAGGGGTGCCGCTCCTGGATTTCAAAGACGTAGGCGTCGAGTTCGAAGACGGCGGCATTGCCGCCATGGGCCCAATACCTGATCCATAGGTCTTCAAGATCAATGGTCCGGTTCTGTATGAGTCTTCGCGCTGTTCGACGTGGATCTTCCATAGCAGGTATCCCGTTGCAAGCGGGGTCACTCTCTGAGTAGATTAGTCAGGTTGCTTACTGTTGCACTCTACCTTCTGCCCGGTTTAGCGGGCAATGGGTGACGGGAAGCGGAACAGTTCCTACGATTAGGCACATGGAACCCACTGGAAGTGCCGAACACATCCGAAGCCTGCACGAGCTGGTGGTCGGCAGTTCCGACATCCACGGGATCTTGAACGGAGTAACTGGCTTCGCCTGTGATGCGATGAGCAAAGTAGCCGGTGAAAACATCGACTGCGCCCTGACCCTGCGACGGCGCAAACGAACAGCCACCGTTGCGGGCAGCAGCGAGAGGGCCGTGTACCTGGACAAAATTGAACAGGAACTCCGCCAGGGCCCCTGCCTCGAAGCCCTGGACGCTGGCCGTCCCGTACTGCTGGCCGACGTTGCCACAGATACCAACTGGCCGTTATACAGCAGCGCCTTGGCGGCTGAGGGCATTCACAGCGCCTTGGGGGTGCCCATGGACCTGGGGGAGACATCCCAAGCGGTCGTTAACTTCTTCGCACCAACGGCGGGTACTTTCACGGAGGCTGTGATTGCCGAAGCTGCCGCGTTCGCCGACGTGGCCGGCAGCACGCTGCGGCTGGCCATCAGGATCGAAACCGCGGAGCAACTCAACGCCGACCTGAAGACGGCCATGTCCTCCAGAACGGTCATTGACCTTGCCTGCGGCGTCATCATGGCCCAGAACCGTTGCGGCCAGGACGAGGCGTTCGAGTTTCTGACCAAGGCTTCAAGCCATAGAAACAAGAAACTTCATGCCGTTGCAATGGACATCATCGCCCACCTGAGTGGCAGTACCGAGAGCCATCTGCGCTTCGAGGACTGACCTAGCGATACAACCCCATCAGCAGCTCCACAATCCGCTCCCGCTCGCGCGGCGGATCCCTTCTCAACCAAGCAGCGTCAACCGGCACCGCCGGTGCGTCGCGCACCGGACGGTAGACGAGCCCCCGCCGTCGATATTGATGTGCTGTGGACTCGGCGGTGATGCCGCGGGCCTTGCCGCTGCCGATCACGTTCAACCAGTCCTCGATGTCGTGGATGGGAATCACTTCCTGCGGACGCCCGTGCTCGGGCCAAAGTTCCAAGCTGGTGCTACCCGTGCGGAGGTCCATCGCAACGGCCCGTTGGGCAATCTGTGCCAGCGTCACCGACCGTTTCAGGGCCAGCGGATCGTCGGAGGACATGGAACAGTACCGCTTCTCCTCACCAATACGGACATGCTCGACGGCGGTCCCCCCAGGCAGGCGGCGAAGGATGGCAAGGTCGGTGGTTCCGTCACTCAGGCCCCCGGTGGGCGTGTTGGATCGGACGAGTTGCAGTTCAGTCGTGGTAAACGTGGCAGCCCATCGGCGCTGGAACTCGGTGGTGTGCTCGCCCAGCGCGGACCAGGCATAGCCGATCCGGAGGTGCCCTGTCCCGGCCCGGGCGTCGCGTTCAAGGTCTGCCAGGAGCGAGACGATGCGTCGCGCCTTGGCGAGAACGCGCTCGCCGGAGCAGGTGAGGCTTATGCTCCGCGTGGTGCGCTCCATGAGCCTCACGCCGAGGGACTGTTCCAATGCGGCGATGTTGCGTGAAACTGCCGCCTGGGACATCCGCAGTTCGATTGCGGCGTCGGTGAAGGTGCCCTCATCCATCACTGCGACCAAGCACCGCAGCTGCCTCAATTCAACGTCCACGCGGCCCATCTTATTCATGCGAGCAGCGTATAAGTAGTGTCGTCCACGCATTTAGCGGAAGCGCGGTCCAAGCGCAGAATTTCCCCATGAATCAGTCCATCCCAGCAGGCGCATCCGGGCAGTCCCACCGCAAAGCAGGTGGAGCGGCGACGCTCGTCGCGAGTGCGCTGTCCAACCAGCTTGGTGCCGCCACCGGGTCATTGGCCTTCCCCGCGATGGGGCCGGTTGGCGTTGTGGCGGTCCGTCAACTCGTTGCGGCTGCCATCCTGTTGCCGATGGTCCGGCCGCGGCTGCGGGATCTAAGCTGGGATCAGTGGTGGCCGGTCCTCCTCCTTGCTGTGTCCTTCGGCACTATGAATCTAGGGCTCTACGCCTCCATCCAGAGGATCGGCCTCGGTTTGGCTGTGACCTTGGAATTCCTGGGCCCGCTCGCAGTAGCGCTGATCAGCTCGCGTCAAAGGAGCAGTGCGCTCTGCGCGGTGGCGGCAGCTATCGGTGTCATCGCCATTACGCAGCCGCAAGCGTCCATGGACTTCGTCGGCATCGGCTTCGGGCTCATCGCAGCCTGCAGTTGGGCGGCGTACATACTCCTCAACCGCACTGTGGGCCAACGAATCCACGGCATCCAGGGGACAGCTGCCGCAACCGGAGTATCCGCGACCCTGTTCCTGCCGGTCGCCGTCGTGATTTTCTTGAGCCATCCTGTGGACGGTTTCGCTGTCTTCTGTGCGGTGGGTGCCGGCATCCTCGCGTCGGTGTTGCCGTATGTGGCCGATCTGATCGCGCTGCGAAGGGTTCCGGCGAACCTGTTCGGCGTACTCATGAGCATCAATCCTGTGTTCGCCGCGATCATCGGAGCCGTGGCACTGAACGAGCAGCTTGCCGTTGGGCAGTGGGCGGGCATTGGATTGATCGTGGCGGCGAACTCGGTAGTGCTGTTGCTGGGGCGGGCAACCCCCGACGGCGGGAACTGACCTTGGGCAACCTCGTCGCCAAGGGTAAGAGGCGGCGGCAGTGCGTCACAACTGCAACCGCTGCCATCACCTTCTCGCGTGCAGGAGCGACCCCACCGGTCGCAGCCGAAATGGGTCGAAATCCACACTCAAAACTATTCTTTGAAACTCCGCGTCACGTTTCCGCACGTCAAAGCACATATCCAGTGCCCATGTCGTTTGAACCGCGTACTGCGCCGTTGCCCTTTTCGGCCGCGTTGCGGTTCATCGACGGAGTTAGCAGCGATGGGTGTGGCGGGTTCTGGGGCCCGCCCGGGGCGCCATCGCTGTGTAAACGGGCTAGTGCGGTCGGTCGTCTGAGTCGCGACCGGCCGCACGATCCGGTGGACGGCTGAATGGGAGCGCAATCAGATGTTGACAAGCAGTTTGTCCAAGCTCTGGTGGATTTTGGAGACGTGAACCTAAACTAACCGCATGGCGCAGACCGGTACTCGCACTTTCCGCGCTGCTTCCCTTGCGTTCGTTGTGGCCGCTTTTCTGGCAAGTTGTGCGGGAAGCGGCACAAGTCCATTTGTGGGGGTTTGGGGTGACAGCAGCGACACCAAGCAACCCTCCCTCGACTTAAAGTCTGACGGTAACGCGACTGGAACTGACGGCTGCAACAGGCTTATGGGATCCTGGAAAGAGGACGGCAGGACCATTACGTTCGGCGGTTTCGCGTCCACCCGGATGGCCTGCGAAGGCGTCGATACGTGGCTTTCGAATGCCGCGACAACCAAGATCCAGGAGGACGGAAAGCTGGCGGTGTTCGGCCAGAGCGGGGATGAGATCGGCACGCTCGCTCCTGGGAAATAGCGGGAACCCACCGTAAACGCCGGTGCGCTTGCCACCACGGCGCTCATGCCCCGCGCACCACCCAAACGCTACTTCGTGATTGCGCGCATGGTGTTGTTCCGCTTCTCGTGGGTGAGCTCAGCCAAGCCCAGGGCTTCAAGCAGCGGCGGCATGTACATGCCAAACCGGCCTCGGTAGCCCTTGCGGAGTCCGTACCAACCGCCAACGGGGTTGTCCTCGCTCCGACCCCAGGCTTCAACAGTTCCCGGAGCAGCTTCTTTGCCCTCGTCGGCAGCACCGAGAGGAACCCAGTCGCCCTGTTCCATGAGCCATGCATGCAGGTCCTCAATGGCGCGGAGGTGGTAGAGCAACTTGGTGGATCCCACTTGGCAAACAATTGCCGGGGGATCCGCGGCTTCGTCCTTGTACATGGTGTAGTCGGAAGAGCCTGGGGGAGTGGTGAGCTGCCAGGGATCGTCTTTGGTGCCAGCGGCCATGGGTGAATCCTTCCTGAGATAGTGCACACGCTACACAGAGTCGGGCTGCGTGTCTGCAGATTCCGGATCCACGGTGTTGGAGGCCAAGGGGTTCTCGATCTCATCGGTCATCATGCGTGCTGCGAAGAGCGCCACGAAGGCCATGATGGGGCACACCAAGCCGGCGATAAAGAAGATCAGCCAGATCGGAACCACCTCGGCAACAGGTCCGGCGAGGGCCATGGACACCGGCATCAGTGCCAGGGAAACGAAGAAGTCCAGGCTCGATATTCGGCCCAGCAAATGCCGTGGAACCCGCCGTTGCAGCAGCGTTCCCCAGATGACCATGCCAACTCCCTCGGTGGCACCGAAGATCAGCATGGCGGCGCCGAGCACCCAGAAGCTGTCCATGAATCCGATGGCCGCCACCGGCAGGCTTCCCAGACCCCATGTCACTACCATCACCGTCAGGTAGCGGCGGGGGAGGCGGACCGTTGCAGTGGCCAGTGCGGCGGTGGCGCTCCCCACTCCCATGACAGCCAGCAGGAAACCGAACGTCCTCGAGTCGCCGCCCAACTGATCGCGGACAACGAACGGCAGCAGGACCTCGATGGGGCCGATGAGGAACAGTACGGACAGGCATGCCCAAATCAGGGTCCAGAGAAGCCAGGGTGTGCGGATGGTGTAACTGAATCCCTCCCGGAGGTCCTTGAAGAGTGAGGACTTGCCAGATGCCGGAGCGCCCCGTGTATTCGTGCCCGGATCAGTTGTATCCAAGCCGGGCCCATCAGGCGCTTGGCGGCTCAGGAGGTTCACGATCCCAAACGCCAGAAAATGGCACACGGCCACACCCGCCACAGCGTGGGCCGGGGACAGCACTGCCACCAGGATCCCTGCAATTGCCGGACCAGCGGCCTGCTGCAGGATGGGCCGCACCGTTCCTTCCAATCCATTCGCGGCTAGAAGGTCTTCGGCGGGCAGGATACGCGGAAGCATGGCCGAATATGCCGGGAAGAAGAACGCCTGGCCCACACCCAGAACCAGGGCACCAATCGCCAGATGCCACAGTTGAAGGACATTGAACATGGCCAGCGCTGTGATGGTGGCGATGACCGCCAGGTTGGCGCCCTCCACTGCGATGATCAGGAGCCGTTGCGGGAACCGGTCGGCCGCGATGCCGCCCGCCAGCACGAAACCCACCAACCCGATGCTTGCTGCGGTGGCAACCAAGGACAGTTCCAGCGGGCCGCCACCGAGGTGAATCACTTCATAGACCATCGCCACTGCCCACATGCCCGATCCGAAAATCGAGATGGACAGCGCGGAAATCAGCACCCGGAATTCCCGGTGCGCAAAGGGACGCAGCGCCCTCAGCGAGGCCATCCCACTAGCCTAAACCTGAGCGTTGACGCTGTGGAAGGCGCGGTGGGGGTGTGGCCGGCGCCCGGGTGACCGGAACGAAGTCCGGGAGGAAGCTAAGTTATGAAGCGCCCGACGGCGGGGCGGCGTCGTCGTCGATGTCCGGACCTTCCGCCGCATCCTGGCTGTGAATGCCGGTATCGTGCGAAACCCAGCCCTCCGTCTCACCCTCCGCCGGAGCGTCGGTGTGATGCCGGATGACATGCTCGGTCTTGTCTGTCGCCTTCATTACGGATACTCCCTGTCCTTGCTTGGACTGCTTCCGTGAATGCATCCCAGTCTACGCCGCAGGACGCCCGTTGTGGGGTCCGCTCTGCGCGGAATCCTGCCTACATAGGGTGCAGGGCAGGCCTCGCAACGCAGGGTGTGGCATAGGCTGAAGCCAGCAGTTCCCCGTGAAACGACTAACTGCCAAGGAGAGGTGAAGATGCCCAAGCGCCCCAACCCGGCGGTGAAGATCGCCCAAGAAACAGCCCACAAGGCGGTGTTTGACGCCGAAGGCAAAGCCAAGCCCGGTGTGCACAATGTGCTGCTGAAGGCCGTCGAAGTCCAGCGACCCCTGGTCCTGGCCAACCTCCGCAGGCTCCAACGCAGGCACCCCAATGATTCGCCGGCGCAGCTCGCCGCCAAACTCGAGCGCCACTACCTGCTGGCCATCTCCGGTGGGGGTGCGGCGGTGGGTGCTACCGCCGTCGTGCCTGGTATTGGAACCGCGGCGTCGCTGGGACTTTCCGCGCTCGCGACGGTGGGCTTCCTGGAGACTACCGCGCTGTATGCGTCGTCCTTGGCGGAGCTCCACGGCATCCGGCTGACTGATCCCGTGCGGGCGCAGACCATGGTCATGGCCATCATGCTGGGCGAGGAAGGCACGTCAATGCTGGGCGCACTGAGCGGGCAATCGCTGGGGCGGGACAAAGGCGTAACCAACGCGTGGGGCCGGACGCTTACCAAGAAAATTCCAGGAAGCGGCTTCGGTGTCATCCGCGACTCCATCCAACGCGCGTTCCTGAAGAACCTCCTGAAGCGGCAAGGTTCCGCATTCTTGGGCCGCGCCCTGCCGTTCGGTGTGGGGGCCGTGGTGGGTGGCGCCGGCAACCTGGTGATGGGCCGCGCGGTAGTGTCCACCGCAAAGGCAGCATTCGGCCCGTTGCCGGACACCGTCCCTGGCGAATTGCTTCCGAACGCACCAAAAACCGAAAACCTGACGCTGGAAGGCGGTAACAGTGGACCTGAACGCTGACCTCGGGGAGTCTTTCGGCTCCTGGACCATGGGAGACGACGCCTCGATGTTCCGCATCGTAAGCAGTGCCAACGTTGCCTGCGGCTTCCACGCCGGAGACCCCCTCACCATGCTGGACAGTTGCCGCGCGGCGTTCGAACTGGACGTCCGTGTCGGTGCCCATGTGGGGTACCGGGACTTGGCGGGCTTCGGTCGGCGGTCCCTGGACATGACCTTTGACGAGTTGTTCGGCGACATCCTTTACCAGCTCGGCGCACTCGACGGCATGGCTCACGCGGTGGGAGCTTCGGTGGATTATGTGAAGCCCCACGGGGCGCTCTACAACAGGATCGTCCGGGACGCCGAGCAAGCGGAGGCTGTAGTCGCCGCAGTCCACGCGTACGATCCCGGGCTGCCCGTGCTTGGCTTGCCGGGTTCGGCGTGGCTGACGCTCGCTGAGGAATCCGGGCATCCGGTGTTCCGTGAAGCGTTCGTGGACCGGGCCTACCTGCCGGACGGAACGCTGGTGCCCCGCACCCAGGAGGGTGCCGTGCTGCATGACCCCGAGGTCGTCGTGGCCCAGGCCGTGCGGCTCGCCACGCGCAAGGAAGTCCTGGCCATGGACGGCACCGTGGTGCCGGTGCAAGCCGACTCGTTGTGCATCCATGGCGACACTCCAGGCGCGGTGAACATGGCTGCAGCCGTTCGAGAGGGGCTTGAACAGGCCGGTGTCTTGATAGAAGCATTCGCATAGTTCCATGTGTGGGGAGGCCTGATGGGCGCGGTAGTGGTGGAGCCGGGATCGACGACCCTGGTTCTCGGTCCCGACCACGTGCTGGACCGCGCGTCCATGCACCTGGGCAATGTCCTGCTGGGTAACCCGGACTCGGCAGCCGGACTTGAGGTGCTGTTGGGTGGGCTGAAGCTGAGGTTCGTGTCAGGATCGGCCGTGGCTGTCACCGGGGCCGAGGGCATGGTGACACTCAACGGCGACGAACTACCACTGAACAAAGCCGTTCGTGTTCCTCCCGGGGCCTTGCTTGAGTTCGGCCCTGCTCTGTTTGGTCTTCGGTATTACGTGGCTGTTCAGGGTGGGATTTCGGCACAGGAAGAGCCATTGCGCGCTGGTGCGGCTCTGACATTCGGGCGGCCGCACGGCAACGGTTTTCCGGAGGTGTCCTACCCTGCCCGGCGTGCTTTGGACCCTGAACGTCCTGTGGTTGCAAGGGTTGCGCGTGGGCCTCAGGCCCAAAATTACGACGTCGGTACTTGGCTTCGCTTGACCAGCGAACCATGGATTCTCTCGCCGGAGTCGGACCGCGTCGGCGCGCGGTTGGCTGGGCGGCCGCTCGACGTGAGCCTGAACCAGGCAGCCCAACCCCAACCGCTGGCGTCAGGCTCGGTCCTGTTGCCGACGTCGGGCCTTCCGGTTATAGCGTTGGCCGGCCACCCGGACGCTTCCGAGTCGCCGGTCATAGCAGTGGTCCGAGACGAAGACCTGGACCTGATCGGCCAGGCGAGGCCTGGACAGATGGTGCATCTGCTGGGCTGAGCCGGAGAGTCGGTGTGGTGATCCTTGCAAATCGCGTACTCCGTGAGAATCACCCTGGATAATATTCTCACGAACAGCACTTTATGAGAAGATGAAGCGTCATCTTTCTCTAGGGGCACCATGAAAAGTGAATTGGGGTGGCCTCCAATCTCGTTGGAGGAGCGGCCATGGTCGGCCGAGCCTGCCGCTGGCGTGTCCAGGAGGCAGCGCTTGCTCGCCAGAGGCCCCTATGAGGCCGCCATCCCGGCCGTGATCGCCACGCTGGATCCCATGGTTGATTCCCGAACGCAGTCTCTGGCTGAAGCGGCCACGATGGAAATGGTTCGCTTCGATGCCGAGTTGGGACAGGATTCAGCCCCGTTCGCCGCGTTGCTCCTACGGAGTGAGTCGGCATCGAGTTCGCAAATAGAGAATCTGACGGCAGGTGCCAAGAGGCTCGTGTTGGCGCAGTTGGGTGACCGTTCAAGCACCAATGCTTCGCTGGTGGCGTCCAACGTGGAGGCGATGCGGGCCGCGATCACGTTGTCGGAGGACCTAAGTGTGGACAACATCGGAGCGATGCACCACACACTCCTATCCTCCTCAGATCAGCTCATCGCCGGTGAATACCGCACGTCGCAGGTTTGGATCCGAGGTAACTCGCCGCATTCGGCAGAGTTTGTCCCACCGCATCATGACCGTGTCATGGATGCAATGGTGGATCTGGTGGCGTTCATGAGTCGGGATGACATACCGTCGCTGATCCAGGCAGCTGTGGCCCACGCGCAGTTCGAAACCATCCACCCATTCGCAGATGGCAACGGACGCACGGGGCGGGCCATTATCAGCGCGCTGCTCCGAGCCAAGGGCGTCACCGAAAAGGTCACTATCCCAGTATCTTCTGGCCTCCTAACCAATACCCGTCTGTACTTCGATGCCTTGGGCGCCTATCGTGAGGGCGACATTCTGCCCATCGTGGAGCTGTTCGCTGAGTCAGCGCTGCTGGCCGTGGATAATGGTCGACTTCTGGCTGCGGACATCAAAGCTGCCCAGGCGGAGTTTCGAGCCAAGCTCGGCTCAACACAGGAATCCGTAGTCAAGGTCCTGGAGTTGTTGCCCCGTGAGCCGGCCATCACCGCAGAGATGGCTGCTGAGTACACGGGCGTGTCACCCGCGACGGCGTATCGCGCAGTGCAACGACTCCAGAAGGCTGGAATTCTGAGCCCTGCCGGGAAGGTGCGCGGCGTAAGCGTGTGGATCGCGGGGGACATCATCACGGCGCTGGACGATTTCGCTGCACGAGCGGGACGCCGCAGACGGCACTGAACTACGTCGTTCCTCTTTCGGCGAGCCGCTGCAGTTGCCATCCATGCACGTCGGCCAGCCAATCCAAGGGCGCCGTGGGGCCGACGCGTGGGTCCTCGGGATCACGGCCGTCCTGCAGGGCCCGCACGTACGCGCGATCCAAGGCGATGCGTTCCCGCAGCTGCCCGACTCCGCCCACAGAACCGTGGCCGGGGATGACAGCAACAAGCTGGTCAGCCACTGTCTCGAACTGCCGCAACGCTTCGAGGTAGTCAGCGAGCGGATCCGCTGCCTGCAGATCCAGAAACGGCATGAGGATGTCAGAAAGCATGTCGCCCGCGACGAGGACGCCACGTTCTTCAACCAGCAACGCCGCGTGGCCCGGAGCATGGGCACGATGTTCGATGATCCGGACAGTGGGCCCATCCCACGGGATCTCCGCAGCTCCGGCGGGCAGGCCGGTGACGAGCCCGAGCAGAGCCATCGGGATCTCTTCGGCGTACTCCGGCGGCAGTCCCTCAGCTACTTGGTTTTTCCAGTCGAAGTTGGACAGGACGTCCCGGATGGAAGCCGCACATGGAGCCGTACCGTAGCGTGGCGGATCGCCGAAGTCCAGGTGCCACAGCACATGGTCCCAATCGGGATGCGTGGAGAAACCTGCCACGACGGGCTGGCCCAGCTCGCGAAGATCGTTTGCGAGAGCCGCCATTTCGGTGATCGTGATGCCGGGGTCGATCAGTAAAACACCGTGCCGGCCCTGCACCACAGTGCAGTTGCTCTGGATGAACTCGCTCTCATGAACCAGAACGCCCTCAGCCACTTGCTTCAGCATGGACATGCCTTCCGCTTGCAATGCAACATCGGCAAACCCCGATGTCAGTCTTGGAGTTTCTGAGCCAGCATGACCAGAATGCCGCTGGGACCGCGAAGATACGTCAGCTTATAGACGTCCTGATAATTCGCCACACCACGCAGCGGATGGCATCCGTGCTTTGCAGCGATCCCGAGGGCGTGGTCGATGTCGTCAACCGAGAAGGCTATGCGGTGCATTCCGATCTCGTTGGGAAGGGTTGGGTCCGTCTCGATCGCGTCAGGGTGGAGGTACTCGAAGAGCTCAAGTTGGCCACCGCCATCCGGGGTTTGGAGCACCGCAATTTTCGCGTGGTTGCCATCCAGCCCTACGGCAGTGTCGGCCCACTCACCGCTGACGGTGTCACGGCCCAATACCGTGAGGCCGAGATCCGTGAAGAAGGCGATTGTTTCTTCGAGGTCCCGAACCGCAATACCGACGTTCTCCAGTTTGATAGGCATGCGCTGAAGGTACCAAGACGGACTGTATAGCTCTAGTGCCGGTCCTAACCAAACAGCAGATGGGCCACCGTAAAGATCGCCAACCCGGCCAATGCGCCCACCACGGTGCCGTTGATGCGGATGTACTGGAGGTCCTTGCCCACCTGAAGCTCGATCTTCTGCGACGTTTCCTCGGCATCCCAACGGGCCACGGTATCGGAGATAACGCCGGCGATGTCCGAACGGTACGTATTGACCAGGTACCCGGCGGCATCGCCAATCCACGTGTTGACCTTGCCAGCCAGTTCGTCGTCATTGACCAGGCGGGTACCGAAGTCACGGACGGCACCCTTGAATCGCTGGCTCAGTTCGCTGTCGGGATCGTCGACGGCGTTGAGCAGCGCAGTCTTCACCGTTCCCCACGTGCGGGACGCCAGTTCGCGGACCTCAGGATCGCCGAGAATCTGGGCCTTAATGGATTCGGCGCGCTCGATCATCGCGGGATCGTGCTGCAGGTCCTGAGCCAGGTCTGTGAGGTAGGCGTCGATCGACTGCCGCACCTGGTGGTTCTGGTCCGCTTGTACTGCGCGCACGAACTTGGAGAGTTCCACATACACACGGTCGCCCACCAAGCCGTCCACGAACGTCGGTACCCAGAGGGGCGAGCGATCCGAGACGAGCCTGTTCACGGTTGCATGGTTGGCGTCCACCCAGTCGGCTGCGCGGTCAACCAGCAGGTCAACCAGGGTGTGGTGGTGACCATCGGCGAAGATCCGTTCGGCCATCCTGCCCACGGGCGGTCCCCATGGCGGGGTGAGCAAGTGCTTGCGGACCAGGCCCTCGATGACTGCCTGCACGTCGTCGTCGTTCAGTACTGTGAAGGCTCCGCGAATCAGCGCGCCTCCTTCCTTGGCCACGCGCTCGGCGCCGCCTGGCCCTGACAGCCAGCGGCCGGCTTTGCGGGCAATGTCGATGCTCGCCAACTTGTCCTGCACAACCTCCTGGGACAGGAAGTTGCTCTCGACGAAGTCGCTGAGTGATTCCCCGATCTGGTCCTTGCGACGCGGAATGATGGCTGTGTGCGGGATCTTCAGTCCCATGGGGTACTTGAACAGCGCGGTGACAGCGAACCAGTCCGCCAACGCGCCCACCATGCCGCCTTCGGCCGCCGCCCGGACGTATTCAAGCCACGGATACTGCTTCTGGAACGCGAACGCCACCGTGAAGATCACGGCCATCGCGATCAGCAGCGCCAAGGCCAACCGTTTCATGCGGAGCAGTGCGGCCGCCTTTTCCATGTCTCCCGCAGAGGGAGCGACGACGGCGGATGCCCCTCGTGCGGGTGCGGCGCCATCCGTGGGAGCCGGGTTGGTGACGTCTTCGGTTGGGATTTGTTCAGAGTTCACCTGCATTAGCCCAGCGTAGCCCCCGAGCGTCCAGCGATGTGGGCTAACGTGTCTGCATGACTAGCGACGACTTTGCCCCGAGCCGGCCCAGGGTCTACGCCCACCGCGGTGCCAGTTCCGCCTTTGCCGAGCACACCCGTGCCGCCTATCTGAAGGCCATTGCCGATGGTGCCGACGGGGTGGAATGCGATGTCCACCTGACCCGGGACCAGCATGTGGTGCTGCTTCACGACGCGAATTTGGACCGGACATCCACAGGCACTGGCCCGGTGGGTGAGCACACTCTGGAGCAGCTCCGGGCTTTGGACTTCTCGTCGTGGAAGGGCGCCCGCATCCCGGATGCCTATGGGGGAGTAGCTGATCAGTTCCTGACCTTGCCGGAGTTGCTGGATGTCCTCCGCGCGGCCGGCCGTGAAATTGGTTTGGCCATCGAGCTCAAGCACCCCAGCCCTTACGGGCTGAAGCTGGAGGATCGTGTACTTGCCCTGCTGGAAGAGGAGGGGTGGACACCTGAGGAGTCCCGGCTGGAGAACATTCGCATCTCCTTCATGAGCTTTGATACGGACTCCGTTCAGCGTCTGCTGCGGAGCGTCCCCAAGGAGTACATCTGCCAGCTGGTGGACGACTTCACAGTTAGAGAGATCCGGCAGGAGCTTGGCCTCGGTTTCCTGACAGGGGGCGCGGTAGCCAACGTTATGCGGGCAACCCAGCTCGAGGCCGAACGTGTCCTGGATGCAGGCGAGGTGGCTATTGCCGGCCCAGGCATTGACTACGTTAGGGAGCACGCGCGCAACGTTCAGCGCTGGTTGGAGTCGGGCCGCATCTTCCGGGTATGGACCGTTGACTCGGAGAAAGACGTCGCCCTGTGCCAAGGACTCGGCATCCATGAAATCACCACCAACAAGCCGGCGCAGGTGCTCGCGCAACTGATGGTGTCCAACTAAGTCGCAGTTGAGCGCGTTTTGAGCCGTCAAAACGCGCTCTGCTGCTACACAGTTGGGCCCCGTTTTGGGGGCCACCGCGCTTGTGATTGAGTGGTCTCATGTCTTTTCGCTGGTCAGCACAAGCAACCCGAACCGCTTCTGCAGTAGCTTTGAGCGCACTACTCCTGGCCAGCGCCGCGAAGCATTTCCGCACGCCGAAGTTCTATTTCCCCGTGGTTCCGGAATACCTGTGCCGCAAGGATGAGCCTGGGAGCCGTCAGAACGGTCCCCTGGCAGTCATGTCCCGTGAGGAATGGGTTGCGTCGTCCGGCCTGCTTGAGGTGACTGCCGCCGTCGGACTTTTGATCCCTGCCACCCGTAGGGTTGCCGCAGACGCAACCACGGCGATGTTCACTGCATTCCTTGCAGGGCATATAGACGCGCTCCGACGCGCCTACGGTCCGAAGGGCACAGCCGCCGAACGCCGCATACACACCGTTCGCCTTCCCCTGCAGATTCCGCTCATCCTGTGGTCCTGGAGCCTGCGGAAATGAGCACCAGTTCTGCTCCGATGAAACTTAGGGAGTCGCCGGCCTTCAAGGTGGCACTGTCACTGAGTATTGCCACGGGTCTGTATGGCGTATCTTTCGGTGCCCTGGCCGTAGCGTCCGGGTTCGATTTCTGGCAGACCATGGCGTTGAGCCTTCTCTTGTTCAGTGGAGGTTCGCAGTTTGCTTTCATTGGAGTAGTTGCCGGCGGCGGCTCCGGGGTGGCAGCCATGACAGCCAGTGCGCTGCTGGGTCTCCGCAACGGAATATATGGCATGCAGATCAATGCCATGCTTCGACCCGGCGGGTGGAAGCGCTACGTATCCGCTCACGTCACCATTGATGAATCAACGGCGACGGCGTCCGGCCAGTCAGATCCCGACGAGCAACGCCGCGGATTCTGGACAGCGGGAATTGGAATATTCATCTTGTGGAATATTTTCACAGCCGTTGGCGCCTTGGCCGGCGACGCCATGGGCGACCCTAAGCAGTGGGGCCTGGACGGTGCTGCTGTTGCTGCGTTCCTGGCGCTGCTATGGCCGAGGCTGAAAGACCGGGAACCCTGGGCAATCGCCGCAGCCTGTTCGCTGGCCACCATCCTGGCCGTGCCGTTCGTTCCCTCCGGAGTTCCCATCCTCGTGGCGGCAGTAGTGGCGGGCGTCATCGGTTGGTTCAGCCACGCACGCATGGATGAAGGACTGGAACCGGACGTGGATCCGTATGCCGAAAAGCACCAGCGGGAACACGGAGGCAAGAAATGAACCTCTGGCTTTGGATCCTCATTGCCTGTGCGCTGGCGTATCTGACCAAATTGGTGGGCTACTTCGTCCCGGCCAAACTGCTGGAAAACCCGCGCATCATGCACATCGCCGGAACCATGACCATTGGCCTGCTGGCATCCTTGACTGTTGTGAACGCAGTAGCGTCGGGACAAGGCTTGGTCCTCGATGCCCGCATCGGCGCCCTGGTTGCCGCCGCCGTCGCACTTTGGCTCCGCGCGCCGTTCCTCGTCGTAGTGATTTCAGGCGCAGCAGCCGCAGCCTTGCTGCGGCTGCTGGGTTGGGGCTAAGAGCTAGACAGCCTCAGTGAAGGTGACGCCCGGGATGCCGGACTGCTCGGGAAGCGGCCGTGAGGGGCGCTCGGTCCGGATGGCATCCTCAATCAACGCCACGGGACGCTTCCAGGCCTCAGATCCGGGTTCCATGGTGTCCACTGCGCCGATCAGCATTGCCAGCAGCCTGACCATGTCCTCGATGGTGATATCGCGCCGCAGCGTGCCTTGACTTTGCCCGCGCTTGAGCAGGAACTCCATGGATCCGATAAGGCCGCCCGTGATCCCCATGAGGAGACCGCGTCGGCCCGCGACCGCATCAAGGAGGTTCGCGTCATCGCTGGCAACCTTCATCACGGCGTCGATGACGTTGATGAGACCCTCGGCGGCGTCCATGCCGTCGGCCGCGGCGGCGGCAACCGGGTCCACGTGCAGCCGAAGCTGGCGTGACAGCGCTGCGAGAACCAGTTGCTCTTTGTCCGAGAAGTTGCGGAACAGCGTTGCGGGGCCAACTCCAGCGGTGGCGGCGATGGTCTGAAGGGGTACTTCGGGACCGTGTTCCCGGAAGCACTGCCGGGCGGCGGTGATGATTTTGTCCACATTGCGTGCGGCGTCTGCCCTGAGGGGCTTGCGTTCAGAGGGCTGTTCCATGCTTGTCAGGGTAGCAATGGAGGCCTCCCGGCCCCTTGTTACGCGGGAGTAGGTTGTTTTGTGACAAACCAGCACGTGAAACACTGGATTTCATGTTGCTTGCGTTTTCAGTCGCCCCTTCGGGCCAGCCCGCTTCCGCCGACAACGGCGGACCCACCCCTGACGCCTCCGTGCACGACGCCGTTGCTGCAGCGGTCAAGATCGTCCGTGAGTCCGGATTGCCCAACCAGACGGATTCAATGTTCACCACCATCGAGGGCGAATGGGACGAAGTATTCGATGTCGTCAAACGCGCCACCGAGGCCGTTGGCCGCTACGGCAGCCGCGTGTCCTTGGTCATCAAGGCTGATATCCGTCCCGGATATAGCGGTGAGCTGACCGGCAAGGTGGATCGCCTGGAAGACGCCATTTCCGCCACGGACTAGATCCTTCCCCCGAGGTGCAGTGAGTGCCAGACTGGGGGCCATGATTGAACACGTGACCGAGCCCGGTTGGGTTGACGTCGAGGATTACCTGACTGACGTCGTCGTGCGTCCTGATCCGGCCCACAAGCGCGCCCTGGCCTCCGCCGTCGAGGCCGGCATGCCGGCGATCGAAGTAGCCCCCAACGCGGGCAAGTTGCTGCGGATGCTGGTGCAGATGTCAGGTGCCCGGCGGGTCCTGGAGATTGGAACCCTGGCTGGATTCAGCAGCATCTGGATGGCTCAGGGACTGCCCGACGACGGCAGGATAGTTACGTGCGAATTCCTCCAGAAGCACGCGGACGTCGCGCAGGCCAATCTGGATGCTGCGGGCGTCGGGCACAAGGTGGACATTCGTGTTGGTGCTGCCTTGGACACCCTCCCCACGTTGGCGGGCCAGGAATCATTTGACTTCGTGTTCATTGACGCCGACAAGGAAAACGACTCCAATTACCTCGACTGGGCCATTCGGCTGGGCCGTTCCGGCACGGTGATCGTGGTGGACAACGTCATCTGGGATGGCGCCATCCTGGAGCCCGAACGGGACGAGGTCAATGCGCCCGGAATTGTGGCCATGCTGGAAAAGATGGGCCAGGACCCGCGCCTCGATGCCACTGCCATCCAGACGGTGGGCAGCAAGGGCTGGGACGGCTTTGCGATAGCGCGGGTGCGGTAGTCGATGGATTTCACGATTCGCCCGGCAACAGTGGAGGACGCCGAGGCCATGGCCCTCATGCATGTCCAGTCGTGGAAGGAGAGTTACGGGCGTCTGCTGCCCCCGGAGTTCTTCGAGAAACAAGAAGCGGCGCTGCCCGACCGCGTCGAGCGGTACCGTGCATTCATCGCTGCGGGCCACACCCGGATGTTGGCTCACGATCCCGACGGCGACCTCGTGGGCCTCGGCGCGGCAGGCCCCGGCCAGGACGAGGATGGTCCCTGCGACGTGGAGCTGTTCATGCTCTACACCTTGGAGCGCATCCACGGTCGCGGTGTTGGCCAAGCCTTGGTGGACGCCTTGCTTGGCGATGGGCCAGCGTATTTGTGGGTTCTGGATGACAACCCGCGGGCACAAGCCTTTTATCGACGCAACGGTTTCGTCCCGGACGGCAAACGGCAGCTGTGCGACCCATCCTGGTACTCGCTTCCGGAACATCGGATGGTCCGCCCCGGAGTGAACGCGAGCTGTTCCCACAGCTGACTCATATCGATATGGTGATCACGGGCGGTCTCGATGAAGATCGCCCGGTTTGGAATCAGGTGCCGATCATCGGGGCCTGAGTACGCCATTCGATTCTCGGGAGGAAGCATGTCTAATCCAGAGCAGGATCCAAGCCAGGAGGAAGGCCCCGCGGACGGTGGCGCAGCCGGCACCCAGGGCGTCCATGACGGCGGTGCCGATGGTGGCGCGGATGGTGGCGCGGACGGTGGCGCAGACGGTGGTGCGGACGGCGGCGCGGACGGCGGCGCTGAAGGCCCCGCGGATGGTGGCGCAGACGGCACCCCGGGCGTCCATGACGGCGGCGCGGACGGCGGCGCGGACGGCGGCGCGGACGGCGGTGCCGATGGTGGCGCGGAACAACGAGGCAGCTGAGTTTGAGCTCCACCAGCACTGATTTCCAGGACCTCGGCGCGGTGAAAGGCGCCGGGGTCCTGGAAACACGCCTCATTGACATCGGCCGCGAGAGGTTCGCCAGCGACGTCTGGGGTCGCGCCGCGCTGCTCACGCGTGGCGTCAGCGATTTCTCCGATTTGTTCTCAGCCGATGCCGTCGACGATCTGATTTCACGCCGCGGACTGCGGACGCCTTTCCTGCGCGTCGCCAAGGGTGGTTCCACGCTTCCGGAGTCCTCGTTCACTTCCCCGGCAGGCGTTGGTGCCACGATCGCTGACCAGCTCGATGACACCGAGCTTTGGCGCAAGTTTGCCGACGGAGCCACCCTCGTCCTGCAGGCGCTCCATCGCACGTGGGAACCGGTGTCGAGCTTCAGCAGTCGGCTGAGCACCGAGCTCGGACATCCTGTACAGGCCAACGCCTACATCACCCCGCCTCAGAATCGAGGCTTCGACGATCACTACGACGTCCACGACGTCTTCGTCCTGCAGATTGAGGGAACGAAGCGCTGGATCATCCATGAGCCGGTCCACGTGGACCCGCTGCGTAGCCAACCGTGGACCGATCGCCGGTCCGCCGTCGCCGAGGCCGCTCAAGGCGCGGCTTACATCGACACAATCCTCGAGCCAGGTGATGTCCTCTACCTGCCGCGTGGTTGGTTGCATGCTGCCCAGGCGCAGGGAAAGGTCTCGATCCATCTCACTCTGGGAGTCCACAACTGGACACGCCATGCGCTGGCCGAACACCTCGTACAGGCCGCGCTTGCAGCACTATGCGACGATCCCGAGATGCGCCGATCCTTGCCATTGGGCGTGGACGGACCCGAAGGGGAGATCGCCGCCGTCCGTGAACGTCTCGCCGCCGCCGTTCTTGAAGCTGATACCACCTCACTTTTCCACCGCACCCGGAGAGGTCAAGGACGCCCCGCCCCGCTTGGTCCCGTGGCCCAGCTCGAGGCTATCGAGGGCCTCGGCCCCGGGTCGCTGGTGCGGCTTCGGGATGCGCTGGAAGCGCGGCTCGAGGGCGTACGCCTGACTACCCGTGTGGGGTGGCTCCACTTCCCCGAGGCGGATCTGCCATCCGTAACGCGCCTGCTGGACGGCGAGGATCACCTCGCGACCGACCTCGGCGTTGAACTCGTCGAAAGGCTGTTGCGCGCAGGCGTTCTCGTCCCCGTTGAACAATGACGACCCCTATGGCCGCAACGGAACGTTTGTTCTGCGCGGAAGGCTCCCGGATGCGCGGCGACCCGATGGCAGGCACGGCATCACCCGGCCTGGTGTGGGTCCTCATAGAGTACCGGGGCGGATGGCCGCCCAACGGCTTCGATGGCCTTGACCTGGAGGCCGGGACCAAAGCCCTCGTATCGTCCGCCGCGCGGACGGCGCGGGCACGGGTTCTCTTGGTGCGGCGGCCTGGCCCCCGCCGGCGTCCCGGTCCCAGCCGTTGGGCCGTGCTGCGCCATGAAGTCTCAGGCGCCTATCAACAGCAATGGGGAACGTGGGACCGCGATGGGGACCTTGCGGAGATAGCTTCGGCCCTGGCATCTCCGGGAGAGACCGGTTTTCCACCGGTCATCCTGATCTGCGCCCATGGCCGGCATGACCCCTGCTGCGCAGTGCGTGGCCGGCCCGCGGGACGTGCACTGAGCGAGCGTTGGCCGGAATTGGTGTGGGAGTGCTCCCACGTTGGCGGTGACAGGTTCGCAGCTACCGCGGTGGTCGCTCCCGACGGCGTGTACTACGGCGGACTCGATGCCGGGTCCTCCCTTTCCACGATTGAGGAGCACCTTGCCGACCGTATCCGCGCAGAGTATCTGCGCGGATACACGGACCTCCTCCCTCAACAGCAGGCAGCCATCGTGGCCGTGCTCGATCATTTCGGACCGGCCGGCCGGCATGACTATGCGATCACTGAGACTGTGCGCGAGGGGGACCAGTGGCGCATCCACATCACCGGCTGCCCGCCCCACCCGGCACGTATTGAAGTGGAACTGCAGGCCCGCCGCTCGCAGCCGTGTCAGCTGACCTGCCTCGCGCCGGCGATGGGGTCGGTCATGGTCTACGAACCCACTTCCGTCCGTGAAACCTGAAACTTGTGGATCGCAGGCTTCGCCGGAAATCCTCATAACCGGATTCCGAATCCTCGGGTTGATCCATGTCCAGCGGTGAGTCGAGGATGCTCGGCGGCTTGGGGACACGAGCCAGGAGCAAACAGACAACCGTCAGCCATGCGAACGCGACGGTCAACACCTCCGCCCACACCAATTCACCAAGGTCCATGGATCGATCTTATGGCCCAACAGCCCGTAATTGTAAGTATCCTTATTACTCATGTGGCCGTTCGAAGTAATGTGGTGCTCCACTAGGCTTGAAGCATGACTCAGGCAGGGCGGAAGTAGTGGCAAAACGCAGCAAAAGATCGACGGCGGGAGTCATCGAGGTGCCTGCCGGCACGCGCCCTGACGGTCCGGTAGCGGGGGTCTACTACATCGATACCGGCGATTGTGAGCTCATCCAGGACCAGGACAACTCCAATGGCTGGCTGCTCAAGATCAACGGCGTCATGAGCTCGCACATTGACCTTGCAGATCCGCTGTTCCTGGATTTTGAGTACATGCGCTGGATCGCTGCTTTGGTTGAATCACGCTGGCACCGGGAACAAAAACCGAAGCTGCGTGCCCTGCATCTTGGCGGGGGCGCATGCTCCATGGCGCGCTACTTCCACGCCGCCTACCCTGAAGCCCGGCAGGTGGTTGTTGAGCTCGACGGCAAGCTGGCCGACTTCGTACGAGGCTGGTTCGACCTTCCCAAGGCGCCGTTGCTGCGGATTCGAGTGGGCGAGGCCCGGGAGGTTACCGAGTCCCTCACGCCCGACACCCGGGACCTGATCATTCGCGACGTTTTTGCCGGCGCCTTCACGCCGCGCGCCCTGACCACCCGCGAGTTCACGGCTCACGCAGATGCAGTGCTCGCACCCGATGGACTGTACGTGGTCAATTCCGGCGACGCCCCGGACCTCAAGAATGCCAGGGCCGATGCCGCCACCATCGCGGACACGTTCGAGCACACGATGATCATCGCCGATCCCGCCATGTTGAAGGGGCGCCGTTACGGCAACATGATCATGGCCGGCAGCCACGCGCCGTTCGGCGATGACCCCACTTTGGCCCGTAAGCTACTGGGCGGAGGGGTCCCCGCACACATCTGGGACGACGCCAAAGTGCGCTCGTTCGCCGCCGGTACCCCGGTCCGCCACGACCCCGTCGCCGTGATGGCAGACGAACCCTCAACTCCGGCTGAGTGAGCTGTTCCACACTTTCCACAGCTGGGCGTACCGGCCGCCGCTGGACAGCAGTTCCTGATGGGAACCCGACTCGACAATCCGCCCATGCTCCATCACCACCACGGTGTCCGCGGAAGCTGCCTGGGACAATCGGTGCGCGATCACTACGGACGTCCTTCCGGACAACGCGGCCTCGGCAGCCTGGTCCAGCATGGTGGCAGAACCGGTTCCCGCTTCCGCCGTGGCTTCATCGAGGATCGCGAAGGGCGGGTTCTTCAGCATCAGACGTGCCAGAGCCAACTGTTGCGCCTGCTCGGGGGTGAGCTGGTGGCCGCCGGCGCCTACGGAAGTCTCCAGTCCGTCGTCGAGCGTTTCAACCCAACTGGCCCCGACTTCCTGCAGGACGCACAAAAGTTCCTCGGAAGTAGCGTCGGGCTTGGCGAGCTTGAGGTCCTCAGCAAGCGAGCCGGAGAAGACGTGCACCTCCTGGCTGACCATGGCGATGCGCTCATGGAGCTCTGCCGGGGCAGCAACGGCTGAGTCCAGCCCGCCGACCCACGCGGTCCCGCTGTTGGGATGCTCCAAACCCATGATGACTTTGGCGAGGGTGGTCTTGCCGGCGCCTGAGGTACCGACAATCGCTACGCGCTCCCCGGGACGCACCGTGAGGGAGACCCGTTCGAGTGCCGGGCGCTGGCCCGGGTAGGCGAAGGTGACGTCGTCCAGGACGATGCCGGCGTCCGTGGCCGCCGACGAGAGCGGGGCAGTCGATGGCCCCGCGGACATAGTCAGCCCGAACATTCGGCCCAGCCCTGCGGCGGCTTTTTGAAGTTCGTCGAACTGTCCCAGAACCAGCCCGATCGGATCGAACAGCCGGTAGAAGTACAACGCCGCAGCCGTCGCCGCGCCGATGGTCACTGCGCCCTCGGCGTGGAGCCAGAAGCCCACCACCAGCACCGCGGACAAACCGATAAGTTCTGCCAGGTTGAGCCGGTTGTAGAAGCGGGTCAGGTATCCCACGCCGCGCAGCGAGTGGCCGATGTTTTCGTGCGAGGCTTCCGCCACAAGATCCGCATGACGCGGCCCCAGGCCCAGAGCCAAAACAGACGGGGACCCGTGCACGGTCTCGATGATCTGCTCGGTCCGGACGGCCTCGGTGATCCGGACGGTCCGGTAGATCGGGGCTGTCCGCTTGAGGAACCAGCGCAGGGTAAAGATCTGCAGCGGCGCGGCAACCAGCACCGCCACCGCGAAGCGCCAGTCGATCACACCCAGGCCCAACAGCGTCACGGCGATGGTGAAAGCCGCGCTGGTGAACGCGGGCAGGACTCCCGAAATTGCCTCACTGACCGCCTCGACGTCGCCGGACACGCGGGCCACGACGTCGCCGATGCCCGCCTTTTCCAGTTGTGCGAGCGGCTTGCGAACCGCTGCTGCGAACACTTCCTCGCGCAGTCCTGCCAGGGCTTCCTCGCAGATCCGTGCCAACAGGTTCTGGCCCAGAATGCCCAGCAGGGCGCCCAGGCCTCCGGCCACCAACAAACCGATTGCCAGCCAGAGCAGGGACATGGCGTCCCCACCGCTGGCCGCGATGTTGACCATCATGCCCAGGATGGCCGGTGCTGCCAGTCCGCAGCAGGACGCTGCCAGGAGCACGAGGATGGTCAGGGTGAGCCTGCCGGGCCGCTGCGCCAGCAGGCGCCACATGGCTCTTCGGGTCTCGCGGGGCGTGGCAATGGGAAGGATTTCGGCGCTCATGAGCCCACCACCTCGCGGTAGCCAGAGGACGTGGCAAGGAGTTCGCGATGTGTGCCGGTTTCGGGTAGCCCGTCCGAACCTCCCAACACCACCCGATGACAGGCGGCGAGCAGCGTGGGACTGGTAGTCACCAGCACCAAGGCCTTGTCCGGGAAGTTCCGCAGGCCATCGGCAATGACGGCTTCGGTAGCGGTATCCACGGCGGTAGTGGGGTCGTGCAGGACCAGAACAGCTTGCTTTTGATGCAGCGAGCGGCCAAGCACCAGACGCTGCCGCTGTCCGCCGGAGAGCCCCTGGCCGCGCCCGGTGAGCACGGTCTCGGTGCCTTCCGGCAGTTGCGAGATAAAGTCCTCGACGGCGGCAGCCGCCATTGCGCGTTCCTCCGGTTCAGTGCTGGATCCTGCCACGTTTTCGCGGACATTGCCGCGGAACAGGACGCCGTCGTGACTGTCGGCAAAGACCCTTGAACGGCCGTGGACCGGATCGAGCTCGGCGGCGTCCCGTCCGTCTATGGACACCAGGCCGCGTGGGGCGGGCCTGCGGAAGCCGAGAGTATCCACCAGAAGCCTCGCATGGGTGCTGTCCGGGAGGACGACGCCCACGATTTCGCCGGCGGACGCCGTGAAGGGCGGGAAAGCAACGTCGCCGGAGCCGGACCGGAGTTCGAGCAGCGGTGCCGCCGCTGTCAGCGGGGTGACTGTCCCCGCTGAGCCAGCTTCCGGCGTCGTGCGTTCCATTGCCTCAGATGCCGGCACCGCGTCAGGTTCCTCCAGCAAGACTGCGATGCGTGCCGCTGAGGCGCGTTTGCGGGCGAGTTCGACGCTGAGGAACCCGAGCGATGCCATGGGTCCCTGAACGAATTGGGCCACGCCAACAACGGCCACCAACTGTCCCACTGTGATGGTGCCTTGGAGCGCGAACCACGCTGCGAAGAAGGCGATACCGGCAAGGAAGGCAGCCGACAGAGCCGTGCTCGCTCCTGTGTAAGCGGACTTGGCTCGAATGGCTTTCAGGGCGGAAGTGAGTGACGCCCGGCTCGCGGCGCGGTAGCGCGTGATGGCAGCGTCTTCTGCGCCGAGCCCTTTGAGCGGACGGGATCCTGTGATGAAATCCGTGGCTAAAGCGCCGGCGCGAGCGGCCGTGGACTGTTCCACGTCGCTTCGGTTTTCGAGCGGCTTGGTGAGCCGGTGCATTACCAGCAGCATGATGGGGGTCGCCACAAGGACTGCAAGACCCAGGGGCACCGAGATCAGGAGGAGGGTGGCGGCCGATGCGATCACGCCGGCGGCTGCAGCAAGGCCGCCAGCTATCAGCCAGGACAGTCCCGCAACCCGGTCTGCGTCGGAGGATGCGATCGCGACGATTTCTCCGGGTGCCCGGCGGGCGGCCATTCCGCGGGGGTGGAGTGTTCGCTCCACCACCAGTTGGCGGAGGTCGTGCGAGCCGTAGTTGAAGGACCGTTCGGTGGACAGGGTGCCCAGCCGCCAAGAAAGAGCCAGCACGACGAACACAACAGCCAACGCGCCCAGCCACCCTAGGAGGGCGCCGGCGTCGTTCGGTCGAATGGCATTGTCCACCGCAGCACCGATGGTTGCCGGCACCAAAGCCTCGCTGACCTGATGGAGGGAGAGTCCAGCGCAACCCGCCAACAGCAGCTTCCAGCGTCCATTGGCGAACAACGTGAAGCTGAAGAGCCGGGAGACCGAACTGGAGGGCATGCTTACCATGATATGGCCCGCCAGTTTCCCGCCGAGATGGCAGCTAATCCCCATGTTTTCGGCAAACATTGGCATTAAGTGCCACGTCGGCGCGCTACTCCGAGCCGAGCAGCTCCTCCCGCCGGCCCTCTGTCTCCTCACGCAGTGCCTGCACGACGGCGGCTACCGCGGGTCGGCGCATGGAGTCCGGTCGGAGGACCATCCAGTAGGGGAGGAGTTCGGCGAAGTCCGAGGGCAGCAGCCGCACCAGGTCAGCGTGCCGGTCAGCCATGAAGCACGGCAGGAAGCCCACGCCGGCTCCGGCCCGCGTCGCCTCAACATGCACGAACACGTTGGTTGAACTCAGTCCATCGCGCATGGTCGGAACCAGCCGCCGAGGAGCATCCAAATCGTCCACTTGAAGCATTGAATCCACGAAATACACAAGCTGGTGCTGCGTCAGTTCCTCAATGCTGGAAGGCGTTCCATGTTCCGCCAGGTAGGCGCGCGAGGCGTACATGCCCAGCCGGTATTCGCCGAGCCTTATGGCTTCGGCGCGATGCACCTGCGGGGTCCCGACCACCACTTCGATGTCCAGGCCCGAGCGCTGTTGCAACGCCCGACGCGTCACGGTCACGATCTCAACGCTGAGCCCAGGATGCTCCCTTCGCAAACGGGCTACTGCTGGCGCGGCGATATAGGCGCTGAAGCCATCAGTCGCGGTCATGCGTACGACGCCGGTAATCGGGTCGGGTGCGCGGTCGCTCGGTCCCAGAGCACTCACCGCAGCTTCGATCCGCTCTGCAACCAAAACGGCTTCGACGCCGAGCTCGGTTACTTCCCAACCACCCGCCGCGCGCGCCAAAACCCTGCCGCCGAGCGCCTTCTCCAGCGCCGCTATCCTTCGCGAGACGGTGGTGTGGTTCAGCCCCAGGGCTTGTGCCGCCGTCGTAAATTTTCCTGAACGTGAGACGGCAAGGAAGATGAGTAGGTCATCCGGGTTCGGGTTCATATCTGCAATTCTGCACACATAGGGTGCCACTTTGGTCATTGAGTGCAGAAGAATCTGCAGCAATACTCAGTGGAGCATTTCGTGTTGTGGATCACATCACGTTCAAAAGGGTCAAAGAGGACACTGAGGAGATGGATATGAGCGTAGAGCAGCGCTCCGCATCAAGAGCAGGGAAGGGCGCCGGCGAGGGTTCCGGGCTCAAGAAGATTGTCGCGGCGTCTATGGTTGGCACCGTGGTGGAGTGGTACGAGTTCTTCCTCTACGCCACGGCCGCCACATTGGTTTTCGGCAAGTACTTCTTCCCGAGCACTGGCAGCGAACTGGACGGCATCATTCAGGCCTTCATCACGTACGCTGTCGGCTTCGTGGCCCGTCCGCTCGGCGGAATCGTGTTCGGTCAAATCGGCGACAAACTGGGACGCAAGCCCACGCTTCAGCTGACCATCGTGATCGTAGGCGTCTCAACGTTCCTGATGGGCTGCCTGCCGGGCTTCATGGAAATCGGCTACTGGGCACCGGCAATGCTGGTGGCTCTCCGCTTCATCCAGGGCTTTGCGCTTGGTGGCGAGTGGGGCGGCGCTGTATTGCTGGTGGCTGAGCACAGCCCCAACAAGTCGCGTGGTTTCTGGTCCTCGTGGCCGCAGGCAGCAGTCCCGGTGGGTAACCTCCTGGCCACGCTGGTCCTGTTCGTCATGTCCACAGTCCTCAGTAGCGAAGCCTTCCTCGGTTGGGGCTGGCGCGTCGCATTCTGGTTGTCCGCAGTGATCGTGTTCGTCGGCTACTACATCCGCACCCACGTCACCGAGGCCCCGATCTTCCTTGAAGCCAAGGCACAGGTGGAGGAGTCCAAGGCCATCAGCTACGGCGTCGGCGAAGTCATCCGCAAATATCCCAAGGGCATCCTCCAGGCCATGGGCCTCCGCTTCGCAGAGAACATCATGTACTACCTCGTGGTGAGCTTCGCGATCGTCTACCTCAAGAGCGTCCACAAGTACGACACCTCCTCGCTCCTGCTGGCACTCTTGATCGCCCACGTCATCCACTTCCTGGTCATCCCGCAGGTCGGACGCCTCGTGGACTCGTGGGGACGCAAGCCCGTCTACCTTGTAGGCGCAATTGCCGGCGCAACCTGGCCGTTCTTCGCCTTCCCGATGTTCGACACCAGGAACGCCGTGATCATCGTGCTCGCCGTGACCATCGGCCTCTGCCTGCACGCCTTCATGTACGCAGGACAGCCGGCCATCATGTCCGAGCTCTTCCCCACCCGCATGCGCTACTCCGGCGTTTCGCTCGGTTCGCAGGTCACCTCGATCTTCGCCGGCTCACTCGCGCCACTGCTGGCAACCCAGTGGCTCAAGGACACCGGATCGTGGGTTCCCACCGCGATTTACCTGGTGGTCGCTTGCGCCATCACCATCGTGGCCGTTGTGTCACTGAAGGAAACCAAGGGCATCGCGCTGCAGGAAGTGGACCAGGCCGATGCTGTGCGGCATGGACTGGCAACGGCCGGCACTGGCTCGAGTCACGGCATGAAGGGCTAGCTCCATGGACAACTCCTTGAACGGACGCAAAGCACTGGTGACCGGCGGTGCGAGTGGAATCGGGGCGGCCTGCGCCCGGGCACTCGCCGCACGCGGGGCGAAAGTAGTAGTGGCCGACGTCGATGCCTCCGGAGCTGCGGCCCTCGCCGATGAGCTGGGCGGCACGGCTTGGACGGTGGATCTGTTGGACGTCGATGCACTTGCCACCCTGAGCCTCGACTGCGACATCCTGGTCAACAACGCCGGGATCCAGAAAGTTGCGCCGATCGAGGAGTTCGAACCCGCGGAGTTCCGGCGGATCCTTGCCCTGATGTTGGAGGCTCCGTTCCTCCTCATCAGGGCCGCCCTCCCGCACATGTACGCCAACGGCTTCGGCAGGATCATCAACATCTCATCGGTCCACGGGCTCCGGGCTTCGGCCTACAAGAGCGCGTACGTGTCCGCGAAGCACGGCCTCGAGGGGCTCAGCAAGGTCACTGCTTTGGAGGGCGGCGAGCACGGAGTCACCTCAAACTGCATCAACCCCGGGTATGTCAGGACCCCGTTGGTGGAACGACAGATCGCCGATCAGGCCCGGCTCCACTGCATCCCCGAGGCCGAGGTCCTGGCCAAGGTGATGCTCACAGAGTCTGCTGTGAAACGGCTGGTGGAGGTGGAGGAAGTTGCGTCGCTGGCAGCATGGATGGCCTCCGACGACGCCGGCATGGTCACCGGCGCGAGCTACACGATGGACGGCGGGTGGTCGGCGCGATAGCCGGCCCCCGCGAGATGCCAGTTAATGCCAATGTTCGGCGTGAACATTGGCATTATCTGTAGTTTCGGCGCGGAGATCCGGGCTAACTTTGGCCGCCGATGATTGCCTCGGCATTATCGAAGGCCCAGGTCACCAGGGGTATAAGCAGTGCCGTGAGCTCGCGGCCGCGTTCAGTAAGGCTGTAGTCCACGCGCGGCGGGATGACGGGTTGTGCGTCGCGGCGTACCAGCCCGTCCCGTTCGAGCGTTTTCAGGGTTTGGGCCAGCATTTTTTCGCTGACGCCCTCAGCACGTCGGCGCAGTTCGCTCCATCGCTGATCGCCTTCGGAAAGTGAAAGCAGGATCAGCACTCCCCATTTGCTGGTGATGTGGTCCAGTACTGTTCGGCTGGGGCAGCCGGCAGGGAAGACGCCGTCGGCGACGGTGGCAGGGAGGGTACTTACTTTCATGTCAGTACCTTACCTTAAAGTGCGTACTCTCTTTCGGGAAGTTATCTATGGAAGCGCTGGTTGTGATCGGTGACCGACCATCAACTTCCTTGAAAGGAACCCGTCATGAGCATCGTCATTACCGGAGCAACAGGCCAGCTGGGCCGTCACGTCATTGAGGCCCTCCTTGAACGCAATGTGCCCGCTGACAGCATCGTCGCCACCGGGCGCTCCATCGAAAAGCTGTCCAATTTCGTCGCTAGCGGCGTTCGCGCCGCTGCAATGGACTACGACGACGCTGCGTCGGTCGCCCAAGCGCTTAAGGGTGCCACCAAGGTCCTTCTCATTTCGGGAAGCGCCGTCGGCCAGCGGGTAGAGCAGCACCGCACGGTTATTGAGGCGGCAAAAGCCGAGGGTGTTGAGCTTCTGGCCTACACCAGCATTGCCAACGCAGACACCACCCGCATGAAGCTGGCAACAGAGCACCAGGCCACGGAATCCATCCTCAAAGAATCCGGCGTCCCCTTCGTCCTCCTTCGCAACAGCTGGTACATCGAGAACTACACCGACCAGTTGCCGGGAACGCTGGCTCAGGGAGCGCTTGCGGGCAGTGCCGGAAACGGCAAGGTTAGCGGTGCCTCCCGCGCAGACTACGCGCAAGCTGCGGCCGCAGTTCTGGTTGCGGAGCACCAGGCCGGCCGGATCTACGAGTTGGGCGGGGACGAGGCATTTACCTTGGACGAGCTGGCCGCCGAAATTAGCGCTGCATCAGGCAAGTCCATCGAATACCGAGACCTCCCGGCAGACCAATACGCCGATCTCCTGACGGGCGCAGGGGTACCGGAAGGCTTCGCGCAGATCCTGGCCGATACCGATCTGGGCATTGGCCGCGGCGACCTTTTGGTGACCACCGGTGATCTCAGGAAACTGATCGGGCGCCCGGCAACTGCCTTGTCCGAGGCCGTCCGCTCCGCTGCTGCTGCCATCTGAGCCGAGCCCCCTCACGAGATGCCAGTTAATGCCAATGTTCGGCGTGAACATTGGCATTAACTGCAGTCTCGGCGCGGGCAGTTAGGCCGTCTCGTCCACCAGCTCTGCCCGGCGCAGCCCACCACCGCGCACCCACAGCTTGTAAGCCACGAACAGGAGTACGAGCCAGGAACCGCCTACGTACAAGGCAACACGCGTGTCCTCGAAGACGCCCAGGATCACGATCACCATGGTCATGAACGCCATGGTCAGGATCGACGCGACAGGCCACAGCGGCGAACCAAACTCCGACGCCGGCAGGCCCTTGCGCTTGATCTCCCGTTTCATGGCGACGTGCGAAGCAAGGATCATCACCCAGACCCACACGGTGGCAAACGTAGCGATCGAGGCAATGAGCACGAAGACGTCCTCGGGAATGACAGCGTTCAGGATTACGCCGACCAGCAGGATTCCGCCCATCATTACCACGGTCATCCACGGAACTCCGTGCCGGGAGATCTTGCTAAAACTCTTGGGCGCGTGGCCTTGCTGAGCCAAACCGAACAAGATGCGACCGGCCCCGAAGATGTCGCTGTTGATCGCAGAGAGAGCGGCCGTAATGACCACGGCGTTGAGAATGTGGGGCGCTGCGGGGATGCCGAGGCCATCAAAGATCTGCACGAACGGACTGCCGCTGCTGCCAATCTCGTTCCACGGGAAGATGCTCATCAGCACACCCAAAGTCAGTACGTAGAACAACAAAACGCGGACAGGCACGGTATTAACCGCCTGCGGGATGACCTTCTTGGGGTTTGTGGCCTCGCCGGCGGTAATACCGATCGTCTCGATCCCGCCAAAGGCAAACATCACGACGGCGAACGCGGCCAGGAGCCCCTCGAAGCCGTTCGGGAACAAACCGCCGTGATTGACGAGGTTCCCTAGCCCCGGTGCCACGCCACCGCCGTCGCCCGTTTGGAAGCCGAACACAACGATCGCCGCACCGCCGACGATCATGGCGATAATCGCTACCACTTTAATGAGCGAGAACCAGAACTCGAGTTCGCCGAACACCTTCACGCTGAGCAGGTTCATGGCGCCCAGGAACAGGATGATCGCGAGTACCCAGATCCATCTGTCCACCTGTGGGAACCAGAAGCCCATATAGATACTGAAGGCGGTGACGTCGGCGATGGCCACGATCGCCATCTCAAACACATAGGTCCATCCGGTCACGAAGCCTGCGAACGGGCCGAGGTACTTGCTTGCGTACTGGCCGAAGGAGCCGGACACAGGGTGTCGGACGGCCATCTCGCCGAGTGCACGCATCACCATGAACACGGCCGCGCCGCCGATAATGTAGGCAAGCAGGACTGCTGGGCCGGCTTTTTGGATGGCGGAAGCGGACCCGTAGAAGAGGCCCGTGCCGATCGCTGATCCGAGTGCCATAAAGCGGATGTGGCGGACGTTGAGGCCTCGGCTGAGCGCCGTACCCGCGGCTTGGAGGACAGAGCTCTCCGCAGCCAGCTTGGTTTGTTGCATAGTAAAACCTTCTCGTCTTTGGGAGGGGATCGCTATCCAGCAGATCACTTTTGGGGCGCTTGTGATGGGACTCACGGGGGTTTGGTGTCTTTGATCGCAGACAGTCCAGTGCGGTTCGAGCCGACTCTGTCCGGTATTCCAGACATGTAGCATACGTCCGGACTGGTGGTTGCACTGCGAAGGGTGCACGCTGGAGTACGGGATACCGGACAGCAAAACAGTTCCACGATCCTGAAGCCCGAGCAGTGAGGAAGCATGACAACGACGACAACCGCCCCAGGCAAGGCCACGTCAAAAGTCCCAGCCGCCGAAAATACGCTGCGAATCTTGAAACTGTTGGCCTCGCGCCGCGGTCCGATGGCGGCGTCGAACATCGCAACGGCGCTAGGCCTGCCGCGGTCCAGCGTGTACCACCTGCTCGGCGTGATGGAAGCGAATGGCTTCGTCCTGCACCTGCATGAAGAGCAGCGCTACGGGCTGGGCATCAGCGCGTTCGAGCTCAGCTCGGCATACTCGAGGCAGGAGCCGTTGTCCCGGCTAGGCCGCCCAATGCTTGCTTCGCTGGTTGACGTCATCGGTGAGAGTGCGCACTTGGCGGTGCTCCATGGCCGTGACGTTCTCTACATCGTGGAAGAACGCGCCAAGAACCGTCCGAGCCTGGTGACCGACGTCGGCGTCCGCCTGCCCAGCCACCTCACTGCCTCGGGCCGCGCAATCCTTGCCGCCCTGCCAAAGTCACAGGTTCGCGCCCTTTATCCGAACGCCGCCGCCTTCACGTCGCGGCACGAGGTGGAGTTCCCGATCATGAAGTACTCCGCGTTGTCATCCCATCTGGACCAAGTGCGGCAGCGTGGCTACGCCACGGAAAACGGGGAAATCACGCCAGGTTTCGGATCCATCGCCGCCGCTGTGACGGACCATGTGGGATGGCCGACGGCGGCAGTCGCCGTCACGTTCTTGGAGGACAAAGTGCCGGCTGAGCAATGGCCGGTGCTGGCTGCCCGCATCCGTAAAGCGGCAGACGAACTGTCCGTGCGAATCCACGGACGCCCCGCGGGCTAGCGCGGTCCCGACGCTTCCCGCTCGACGAGTTTACGGAAGGTTTCCAGTTCACCTCGGAAGCTACCCCGGTAGGACCCCATGGCGAAAAGTCGCCCGAAGATTCCGGCGATAACTCCCCGGGTCACGAACTCCTGGTGGATGCGGGTGCCCTCTCCCTCGCTGGCAAACCGCACATCTGACTCGCCCTTCAGGATGGCATTGCCGAAGCGCGTGTGGATGTGCCAAGGCCGCTCAACCTCAAGGATTTCGGTGGGGCTGGCCATCCGCCCGAACCACAGGGTGTAGCGGCTGCCGGGCACGTCGATCGAACCAACGAGGTCGCTCACCCGGGTGACTCCGCCGATCCACTCGGGGTACCGGTCAAGATCCGTCCAGGTCGCGAAAACGTGTTCGGGTGGTGCTGCGACAAAGGTCGATACACGGAACGTTGCCATGGGTCCAGCATGCGCTCATTGTCGCCTAAAGGCGAGGGGCTGGGTGGGTCTGTAATCCCGGACAGCACCACTCCAAAAGCCGTTCCGGCCGCTTGATAAAGGGGCTTTAGTAGAAGCAGAAGATCTTTCCACCACACACTTCCCACAGACGAAGGAGTCCCCATGGCACCCGCCGATTTCACTTCTGGTGCCCGTCCGGTTAAGGCCGCGCGGGGTACTGAGCTTACTGCCAAGTCGTGGCAGACCGAGGCGCCGTTGCGCATGTTGATGAATAATCTGGATCCGGAGGTTGCTGAGCGTCCGGATGATTTGGTGGTGTACGGCGGTACGGGTCGTGCGGTCCGGTCGTGGGCTGCGTTTGATGCGATCACCCGGACGCTGGAGACGATGGAGAAGGACGAGACCCTTCTGGTGCAGTCGGGCAAGCCGGTGGGTGTGTTCCGCACCCATGAGTGGGCTCCCCGGGTGTTGTTGGCGAACTCGAACTTGGTGGGGGATTGGGCGACGTGGCCCGAGTTCCGCCGGCTTGAGGCTGAGGGTTTGATGATGTATGGGCAGATGACGGCCGGGTCGTGGATTTACATCGGCACCCAGGGCATCTTGCAGGGCACGTACGAAACGTTCGCCGCGGTGGGGAACAAGCTCGCTGCGGAGGGCCGTCACCCCGCCCCGGCGCCGGCTGGTTCCACGGAGGGCCCGCTGGCTGGCACGCTGACCCTGACTGGTGGTTGTGGTGGCATGGGCGGCGCGCAGCCGCTGGCCGTCACGCTGAACGATGGTGCGTGCCTGATTGTGGACGTGGACGAGACCCGCCTGCGCCGTAGGGCCGGGAAGCGGTACCTGGATGAGGTCGAGACGGATCTGGATGCTGCGATCAGGAAGGTCCAGGCCGCGAAGGATGAGCGCCGTGGCTGGTCCGTGGGGTATGTGGGCAACGCCGCTGAGGTCTTCCCCGAACTCCTGCGCCGGCATAAGGCCGGCGAGGTGACCTTTGATGTGGTCACGGACCAGACGTCCGCGCACGACCCCCTGAGTTACTTGCCGGAGGGCATCACCGTGGCCGAGTGGCATGTTGAGGCCGGGGCGGATCCGGAAGGCTTCACGAAGAAGGCCCAGGCCTCGATGGCACGTCAGGTCCAGGCGATGGTGGAGTTCCAGGACGCCGGGGCTGAGGTGTTTGATTACGGTAACTCCATCCGTGATGAGGCCCGCACGGGCGGGTACGAGCGGGCGTTTGAGTTCCCCGGGTTCGTTCCGGCGTATATTCGTCCGTTGTTCTGCGAGGGTCTTGGCCCGTTCCGCTGGGTCGCTTTGTCGGGGGATCCGGAAGACATCGCCGTCACGGACAAAGCGATCAAGGAGTTGTTCCCGGAGAACAAGCACCTGCATAAGTGGTTGGATGCTGCGGCGGAGCGGGTGGAGTTCGAGGGCTTGCCGGCACGTATTTGCTGGCTCGGGTACGGTGAGCGGGCCAAGGCCGGGTTGTTGTTCAACCAGTTGGTCAAGGAGGGCAAGGTCAAGGCCCCGATCGTGATCGGTCGTGATCACCTGGACTCCGGTTCGGTCGCGTCTCCGTACCGGGAGACCGAGGCCATGGCTGACGGGTCCGACGCGATTGCTGACTGGCCGTTGCTGAACGCGCTGATCAATACCTCTTCGGGTGCTACCTGGGTTTCGATCCATCACGGCGGTGGTGTCGGGATTGGCCGGTCCCTGCACGCCGGGCAGGTTTCCGTGGCTGACGGCACCGACCTGGCCGCGGAAAAGCTCGAACGGCTGTTGACCAACGACCCCGGCATGGGCGTCATCCGCCACGTCGACGCCGGCTACGACCGCGCCGTCGAGGTCGCCAACGAACGCGGCGTCCGCATCCCCATGCCCCCGAGCACCCTAACCTCGCAAGCTCGGTCAGGGAACCCTGCTCGCGTGGCCCCAGAGAAGTAGGCAACACAAGTGACTATTACTACCCACGAACAGCTCACCGTCACCCTCGGCTCCAGCGGCGTAACCCCGGAAGACGTCGTCGCCGTCGCACGCCACGATGCCAAGGTGACCATCTCCCAGGATGCCCTGGATAACGTCGCCAAGGTCCGCGCCCACATCGACAGCCTCGCCACCAGCGACGTCCCCGCCTACGGCATTTCAACGGGCTTCGGCGCGTTGGCCAACCGCCACATCCCCAACGACCTCCGCACGCAGCTGCAGAAGTCGCTGATCCGCAGCCACGCAGCGGGCATGGGTCCGGCGGTTGAACGCGAAGTGGTCCGGGGCATCATGTTCCTCCGCGCCAAGACCCTCGCATCCGGCCGCACGGGTGTCCGTCCCGTTGTCCTGCAGACCATGGTGGACGTCCTCAACGCCGGCATCACCCCGCTGGTCCGCGAGTTTGGTTCGCTCGGCTGCTCCGGCGACCTCGCCCCGCTGTCACACTGCGCCTTGGTACTGATGGGCGAAGGCGAAGCAACCGGTCCCGACGGCGAGCTTTACGGCGCTCCCGGAAGCAGACCGTCGCTGAGCTGCTCGCGCAGCACGGCATCGAGCCGGTCACCCTCGCGGAGAAGGAGGGCCTGGCCCTCGTCAACGGCACCGAAGGCATGCTCGGGATGCTGCTGATGGCCATCGCCGACATCCGCATGTTGCTTGCGACGGCGGACATCACCGCCGCGCTCAGCGTCGAGGCACTGCTGGGCACCGACCAGGTGTTCCTGCCGGAGCTCCACGCCGCGCTCAGGCCGCACCCCGGGCAGGCTGCCAGCGCGGACAACATGCTGCGCGTGCTGTCCAACTCGCCGATTGTCGCGTCCCACCGGATCAACGACACCAAGGTGCAGGACGCATACTCGCTGCGTTGCGCACCGCAGGTTGCCGGCGCAGTCCGCGACACCGTAGACCACGCAGCGTTGGTAGCTTCCCGCGAACTCGCTGCAGCGATCGACAATCCGGTGGTCCTCCCGGACGGCCGCGTCACGTCCAACGGCAACTTCCACGGCGCCCCCGTGGGCTACGTCCTGGACTTCCTGGCGATCGCCGTCGCGGACCTCAGCTCCATCGCCGAGCGCCGCACGGACCGCATGCTGGACCCGGCCCGCTCCCACGGCCTCCCGGCCTTCCTGGCTGGGGACCCCGGCGTCGATTCCGGCCTCATGATCGCCCAGTACACGCAGGCCGGCCTGGTTTCGGACAACAAGCGCCTGGCCGTGCCGGCTTCGGTGGACTCCATCCCGAGCTCCGCCATGCAGGAAGACCACGTGTCCATGGGCTGGCACGCTGCCCGGAAGCTGCGCAAGGCGGTGGAGAACCTCCGCCGCGTGCTCGCCGTCGAGCTTGTCACCAGCGCCCGCGCCATCGACATGCGAACGCAAATGTCCGACGGCGAACTCACCCCGGGACCGGCCGGCACGGCAGTGCTTGAGGTGCTTCGTCAAGTGGTTCAGGGCCCGGGCGCTGACAGGTTCCTGTCACCCGAGCTGGAAGCAGCTGACCGTTTGGTCGGCTCCGGCGCGGTCCGCGCGGCCGCCGAATCCGCCGTCGGGATTTTGGCCTGACGTCGAATAAGACGCTCATTTGATGGGCATATTTGTCATGCCCCGGTCTTTGTTCGCAACGCAATCACCGGGGCGTGGCAAATGTAGTAAAACTTATGGTGTACGTCACGTCCACGCCAACGATGTCGTGGGCTTGACGGTCAACCGTTCACACAACTCAATACACAACAGAGAACATCCACAAAGGGGTAGAAGTTCAATGAAGGCACGCGGAGCAGTCCTGTCCAGGCGAAGCGCTCACACGGCTACGGTTACCGACTGGAAGACGCTGAAAGTTGGCGAACGGGTGGAAGTGGTCAAATACGCGCACGTGATCGCCGCCGGTCGCATCGAGGAAATTTCCGGTAGCGGGAACGTGGTGTGGCTTGAGCACTCGGGGCCCGGGGTCACCGAAGAGGGCAAAGAACTGTTCATGAAGTCCGACGGCGTGACTCTTCGCCGGGCGTAGGCACCCAACTGAGTCGCAGTTAAGCGCGTTTTGGACGCTCAAAACGCGCTTAAATGCGACCTACTTGGGTGGGGATAGCTGTTGAAACACAAACCGGGGCTCGTTCCCTTTCCGCGGGTAGTAGATGCGGAAAGGGAACGGGCCCCGGTTTTTTGTTCGTTGCCGTGACTGCCGTTAGGTGTGGCAATCAGGCAGCGAGTACTTCGCGGGTCTGACCGAAGGGAACGGATTCGTCCAGAGCCACTGTGTAGGTGCCGGGTTCGTGCCGGGTCACCAAGATGCCGCAGTTAGCGTCTGCTGCTGCGTTTTCGATCAGGGCATCCACGGCGCGGTCGAGTCCGTCGTGGATCTCGTCTGCCTTGGAAAAAGACAGACGAATTTCGCGTTCTGCAATCATTGCAGGGGTCATTTGGGGGCCTCCTATTACTTGCCGCATGCGAGGGCGACCCATCAATCATAGAGGGCGAGCGTCAAGTATTTGTAAGATGACCCGCAGCTCAGTGATCCGGGTCTCATCTGCGAACCATGGCGCGGAGTAGTTTTACTGCCACCGAAAGGGCGGCAATATCCACCGGACCTGGCTTGATGGCCTCCTGGATGGTCTCTTGGATGCGCGCCAACTGTTCGATGTTTCCGTGCTCCCAATCAGTGATTCGTTCCACGGGATCAGCTGCCATCGGGGAGCTCGGTGTGTGCCTGACCACGGCCTTGGTCATGTCGGCCAGCACCAGATACATGTCATCCCTCAACGCAGCTCGTGCCAACGATTCCCAGTGCGTGTCCCGCGGGAGCATGGTGATGTGTTCCAGCAGGGGGATTGCGGAAATCCGCTCGAAGACGGCGAAGTACACCTCTGCCACGGCGTCCGCTGGTTCCTGAAGCTCCTCGGCAATCGCTGAGATGTCCAGCAGGCCGTAGCTGACCAGGAGCTCGGAGGCCCGGATCCCGAGCGGGTGGGGCAGGCCGACGGAGTCGGTGTGGGCAAGGCGCTTCAGTGAGTGCGCCAGGTTGATGCCGTGCAGGAACCCGGTGAAGTTGGCCCGCATCAGGGACATCGGGTGCTCCAGCCGGACCAGGGCGTCGGCGATGGGCTTGTCACGAAAATCGTGGGTCACGTACCAACGCACAGAGCGGTCCAGCAGGCGGCGCATGTCCAACGCTACGGCCGCGCCATGCTCGCTGGGCGTGCTGGCCGGCAGTTGGGCGATTTCCTGGGTTACAGAGTCCAGACCCCAAATTTTCCGCATCACCACGAACGCACGGGCCACGGCAGCGGCTGACACGGTGGTCTCTTCCATGGCCCGGAACGCGAAGGCAATGCCACCCATGTTGATCATGTCGTTGGCCACCACCGTGGCAACGATTTGCCGGCGGAGCGGATGCGTAAACAGGTGTTCGCCGAACCGCTCCGAAAGCTGTTGGGGGAAGTAGTCGCGGAGTGTTTGCGAGAACCAGGGGTCGTCAGCAAGGCCACCCTCCGTGAGCTCCCTGGCCAGCTCGATCTTCGCGTAGGCGGCCAAGACGGCGAGCTCGGGAGTGGTCAGCCCCTTGCCTGTCAGGACGCGGGCCCGCAGTTCGTCGTTGCTCGGGAGGAATTCCAGGTTCCGGTCCAGTTCTGTGACGGACTCCAGCCAGTCCATGGTCCTTTCGAAACTGGGGCTCCATTCGACGGCCAGTTGCTTGTCATTGAGGAGCAGGACGTTCTGGTCATCGTTGGTCTTGAGCACCAGCCGACCCACTTCGGCCTGTAGCGATTGAAGGAATACCGTCCGCTCCTTCATGGACATCCTTCCCGCGGCGATCATGCGGTCCAAGAAGATCTTGATATTAACCTCATGGTCCGAGCAATCCACACCCGCCGAATTGTCGATCGCGTCCGTGTTCACCAGAATGCCCGTCAGAGCAGCCTCAATCCTGCCGCGCTGAGTTACCCCGAGGTTGCCGCCTTCGGCGATGATGTGGGTGCGGAGTTGCTTGCCGTCCACCCGGATGGCGTCGTTCGCCTTGTCCCCGACGTCGGCATTGGACTCCGTGGAGGCCTTGACGTACGTGCCAATTCCGCCGTTGTACAGCAGATCTACCGGGGCCATGAGGATCGCCCGGAGGAGCTCCGGCGGGCTCATGGCCAACTGGCTATTCGGATCGGCGCCTTCCTTCAATCCGGTGCCTTCTTCCAAACCCAGAGCCAGCCTGACCTCTTCGGTGATCAGGATGGATTTATCCGTGCGCGCAAAGACGCCGCCGCCGTCGCTCAGTTTGGTGCGATCATAGTCTGCCCAGCTGGAACGGGGGAGCCTGAAGAGGCGTTCCCGCTCGGCGTAGGACCCGATGGGGTCTGGTGTGGGGTCCAGGAAGATGTGCCGGTGATCAAACGCGGCTACCAGCTTGATGTGGTTGGAGAGGAGCAGGCCGTTGCCGAAGACATCACCGCTCATGTCCCCAATGCCCACCACTGTGAAGTCCTCGGCCCGGGAATCGATCATAAGTTCGCTGAAATGGTGCCGCACGGATACCCAAGCGCCGCGGGCCGTAATGCCCATCTGCTTGTGGTCGTAGCCCACCGAGCCACCGGAGGCGAAGGCGTCCCCAAGCCAGAAACCGTACTCACCGGCGAGGGCGTTGGCGATGTCCGAGAAGGCGGCAGTTCCCTTATCCGCAGCGACAACCAGGTAGTAGTCGTCGCCGTCGTGCCGCACCACGCGAGGTGGCGTCACGACGCGACCGTTGGTGCCGCCGTCGCGATCCGGCATCAGGTTGTCCGTGACGTCCAGCAGCCCGCGGATGAAAGTCCGGTAGCTTTCCTGGCCCTCCGCGAGCCAGGCCGCGCGGTCCTCCGCCGGGTCGGGAAGCCGCTTGGGAAAGAAGCCGCCCTTGGCCCCGGTGGGAACAATCACGGCGTTCTTGACTGTCTGCGCCTTCACCAGCCCAAGGACTTCCGTGCGGAAATCTTCGCGCCTGTCCGACCATCGGAGTCCACCGCGGGCTATCGGCCCGAAGCGCAAGTGAACCCCTTCAACCCGGGGTGAGTAGACCCAGATTTCGAACTTTGGCCGGGGTGCCGGGGCTGCCGGGATGCTGGACGGATTGAGTTTGAAGCTGACGTACGGCTTGTCCAAGTAGAAATTTGTACGCAGTGTGGCTTCCACCAAGCTGGACAGTGTCCGAAGTAGACGGTCGGCGTCCAGGACGGGGATGGCGTCAATCGCTGCTGCCAGTTTGGCCCGGGCTGTGTGAATTGCTTGCGTCCGATGGCTGAGCTCGCTGCTGCCTTCCTCGAAAACGTCGCTTCCGGACAGCACCGCAGTTCGGTTGTTGAGTTCCGGATCGAACAGATCCGGAGCGTAGCTGTCCGGGTTGAACTTTGCCTCGAACAACTCCAGCAACGCAAGGGTTGCCTTGGCGTTTCCGCGGAGTGTGTCCGCGATGAAGCCGTACGAGTTTGTGCTCCCCAATTGGCGCAGGTACTTTGCGTACGCGCGCAGGATAGCCACCTTCCGCCAGTCGATGCGTTCCCTGATGACCAGGGCATCGAAGGCGTCCGACTCCGCATCGCCGCGCATTGCGGCACGGAACGAACCGGCCAACAGATCACCCGTTGCCAAAGGGTCCACGCCGCGTGGGTACTTGAGCCCGAGGTCGTAGAGGAAGAACTGCCGACCATCCGCCCGCTGCACGTCGAACGGCCGCTGGTCCAGGACCTTTAGTCCAAGATTGTGGAAGAACGGGAGAATCTGGGTGAGACTCTGTGGCCGGGTCAAGTACAGGCGGATGCGGGCGTCCTCCGTGAGAACGGCAGTGCCCGGACGCTCATAGACGGTCAGCAGTGGGTCAGCTTCCTCGCTTTCACCGGGCGGAAAGCTCTCGAATTTCGTGATGTCCTCAACAGCATCCTCCACTTCGTAGTCGGCCTTGTAGCTGGCAGGGAACGCGGCAGCCCACTCTCGGGAGAGCCGCGCCGCCTCATCCGAGGGATACCGAGCTTGCAGCGCCTCGGCCAAGCCCTGTGCCCAGGTCCTGGTAGCGGCGATGATCCGTGGCTCCAGGACCGATGCGTCCATGACGCCGGGAATCCCTTGGCCGAGCGTCGCCGATTGCGGCAAAAGGATCCGGAAGAATACCCGTGCCATGGCGGATTCGCCCAAGCGGAGCTCAAACTCGATGGAGTCCGAACCGAAGGCCTCGCGCAGTTCACGTTCGATGTTGAGCCTGACGGCGGTGCTGTACCGGCGGCGGGGCAGGAATACGAGCGCCGTCATGAACCTCCCATAGGAGTCCGGACGGAGGAAGAGCCGTGTGCTGTGGCGTTCCTGGAGGCGCAGAATTTCGCGGGCATGGGCCACCAACTGCTCTGCACCTATATGAAAGAGCTCATCGCGCGGATACGCCTCCATGACTGTGAGGAGCTCCTTGCCGTGATGCGAGCTTGGCGGATAGCCAAACGCTTGCAAGACCTCCTTCACGGTGTCGCGGATGACCGGAATCTCCAAAGCTGAATGGGACGTCGAACTGGGGGAGAACAGACCCACAAAGCTATGCTCAGCGCCTTCGCGGGTTCCTCTTTTCGTGGCGACGCTTATTTCATCCAGGTAGGCGCGGCGAAGGACCGTGGAGCGTCGCGTGGATTTGGTGAGCGTGAGGAGGTGGGCCCCTGTCTCTGGGAACCCTCCGTCGCGATCGTCGGTTGATTCCCGCAGCAAGCCAAGCCCACGGTGCCCGCGATAGCCGAGGAACACAAAGTTCCCTTCGCCCAACCATCGCAGCAGCTCCTGCGATTCCTTGGCTTCTGGGTCTGATCTTGCGAGTTCGCCCAATGTCCTGACCGCGCTTGCCAGTTCCTGATGGATTGCCTCGGTGTCCTCTGCGGCAGCCCTTACGTCGTTCAGGACTCTCTGCAGGCGTCCGACAAGGAGCTCCGCCGCCGCCTCATCCGGGAGCCGCGGGATTTCGATTGCCATCCACGCTTCGGCGAGCGGTCCGCCGTCGGGGTTCTGTTGGGTGACCGGCCGGGCGGCAGAGCCGGCAGCGGAAGGTTCGACGCCGGTAGGCAACCCCGAGCGGTGTGGTGCCCTGTGGATTTCGGTCAAGCGGTGAGTGGCAGGGTCGCGGTCGACGCTGAACGTCGGGTGGACCAGGAGCCGGAGCGAAGCGGTGTCCCGGGCGATCTCTGCGGTGACGGAGGGGAGAAGGTACGGCATGTCATCGGTGACGATCGCGACAACGCTGGCATCGGACTCGTTGAGTACGCCGATCACCGCCTGCCCGGGTTCGCGGCGTTCCGCCAAAGACCGGTGGTAGCGGGCCCGCTCCAGCAGCGTCTCCGGGGTGTAGTTGCGCGCGTCGTCCTCGGACACGTGCTCGTAGTAGTCGGTCAGGAATCCGTCCGCCGGCTCCACCCTGGGTGACATGCTTTCATGATCGCTTAAACCCGCCGCGAGATGGCACTTAACGCCAATGTTTGAGCGGAACATCGGCACTAAATGCCAACTCGCGGGGAGGTTGTGCCCCCAAGACGTGGTGGCGGGATTCGAACCCGCGTGCGCTGCTTTGCAGGCAGCTCCCTGGCCTCTCGGGTACACCACGTGCAAACGACACTAGGCGTCCGGATGCGGCGCGAACAAAGTTCATTTCCCTGGCTTTCGCAGGGCTACGCTGTATTGCTTTTGGTTGCCGCCAATGACGCACGTCCGGCCAGCTTTGTGACGCCGGATGCTACAAGGACCGTGAGGATGGCCGCTGCCATGTGCGTGTAGAGCATGAGGTGGACCGAGCCGCCGCCTGGGGTGGCTCCGGCTTCTGCGGGCACGTCCAACGGGCCGCTGTGCAAGTGATCCAGGAACCCGCTGCCGGGGAAGTACCCTCCAAAGGCGTCAAGACCCAAATGCAGCAACTGCTGGGCGAGCCCGGAAAGGAGCAGCAACAACAAGGGCCCGCGCACCCAGCGGGCAACCAGTTGGGCGGCCAGGCAGCAGAGTGCGGCGAAAGCCAGGAGGAGGGGTATGGCCGGCGCGCTGCCGCCAGCGACCATGTGCGCGGTCAAGCCGAGGGCAACGGTCGCCAGCCCCGCGACCCAGGCCCACTTTTCCTGCACAAGAGGTGTGCGCATCGGCATCCTTTCCTCCACACAGGCTAAGCGGAGGAAGCCGGCCGGGAAAGGGCCCGGGAAGGCTACGCGAGGAGTGTGTTTACCAACCGTGCCGCGACTTTGGCGGTCCGGGAATCAATGTCGAACTCCGGATTCAGCTCGGCCACGTCCAGGTGCAGCAGTTTGCCGCTCGCAGCTACCTGGCGGCAGATCGCGCTGATCACCGGCAGCGGCACACCGTAGGCAGCGGGCGCGCTCACCCCGGGCGCCACTGACGCCGGCATCACGTCCAGATCGATGGTCAGGTACAGCACATCCACACCGGCCAGGAAGTCAGCAACGAAGACTTCCACTGCTTCCGGCGTGCACAGCTCATCAAGCAGGTACTTCACGCCCAAACGCTGGGCGGTGTTGAAGAGCGTTCGGGTGTTGTTGGGCTCCGAAATTCCGACGACGGCGTACTGCAGTTCGCGCCCAGCGGCGCTTTCCGCGTGGGCCATCTGCAGGAACGGCGTGCCTGAGCTCGGCGTCGGCTCGTCCCGCAGGTCAAAGTGGGCGTCCAGGTTCAGCACACCCAGACGCTTGCCGCGAACCGCGTCAGAACCGGCCACGCCAAGATAGCTGGCGAACGCGGTCTCGTGTCCGCCGCCCAGCACAACGGTGAGGTTGTCGGCGTCGAGCAGTCCGGAAATGGCGCGTCCGGCGCGCTCCTGGCCGGCCTCCAGTGAGTCGTCCTCCACGACTACATCACCGGCGTCGAACACGTCACGATCAAGGTGGAACGCCAGCGGACCCAGCGCCGAGCGGATAGCGGAGGGAGCGGTTGCAGCGCCCACCCGCCCTTGGTTGCGGAGGACGCCGGCATCGCTGCAGAAACCGAGCACGACGGCGGGTCGCGAGGCTGCTGCGGCGGCGGACGCGGTGTGGGGTTCTACGGCTTGCCACCACCGGCGGTGCCCGGCGCCATCGCCATCGAAACGACCTGTCCATGGGGCAGGGGAGACATCTACGGTGAGGTTGGTGGTGGTTTTAGGTCCCATGCTTCAAGCACACCCGAGGCGGAGTCCTAAAACCAGCCATGTCGTAAAGGGTGTGTCTGGAACCCCGGAATCACGCCCCCGTAGACGCCGCGAGATGGCATTTAATGACAATGTTCGCGCCAAACATTGGCATCAAATGTCATCTCGGCGAGGATCTACTTGACGCCCAGCAACTCCTCCACAGTTCCGATGCCGAAGAACAGCAGGAACGCGGCAGCCACAGCCCACATCAAGGGGTGGACTTCGCGTGCGCGGCCCTGGAATGTGCGGATCAGGACGTAGGAGATGAAGCCGGCGCCGAGGCCGTTGGCAATCGAGTACGTGAACGGCATGAGGGCGATGGTCAGGAACGCAGGAATGCCGACGCCCCAGTCCTGCCAGTCGATCTTGCCCACCTGGGAGACCATCATGAAGCCCACAACCACCAGCGCGGGAGCCACGGCCTCAAACGGCACGAGGTTGATGAGCGGAGTGAAGAACATGGCCACCAGGAAAAGCACGCCGGTGACGATGGATGCGAGTCCGGTGCGGGCGCCTTCGCCGATGCCTGCACCGGACTCGACGAAGATCTGGTTGGAGGAAACCGAGGCCCCGCCACCCACGATCGCCCCGAGCGCATCCACTTGCAGGACGCGGTCTACGTTGGGGATGTTGCCGTTCTCGTCCACGGTTCCGGCCTCGTTGGCCAGGCCCACCATGGTGCCCATGGCGTCGAAGAAGATGCTCAGAAGGATCACGAACGCCAGCAGCGCAGCGGCAATGAAACCAAGGTGTTCGAACGCGCCGAACGGGTTCGCCTTGCCGATCAGGGAAAGATCAGGAGCGCCCCACTCTGAGAGGGTTGGCGCAACGAGGGACCAGCCACGCGGGTTGACTGTTTCGCCGTCAAAACTCGGGCCGATGTGCAGCGTAAATTCAAGGAGCGCAGCCAGCGCCGTGGACACGATAATCCCGATCAGGATCGCCCCGCGGACCTTGCGGACCACCAGCGCGATGGTCAGGATCAGGCCGACGGCGAAGACGAGCGTCGGCCAGCCCATGAGCTTGCCATCCACGCCCAGGCCCAGCGGAACGGTGGTGCCGGCGGCGTCGGGGATGCGGCGGACGAAACCGGCGTTGACCAAGCCGATGAGTGCAATGAAGAGTCCAATGCCCACAACAATCGCCGTCTTCAGGGCTTCAGGCACGGCCCTGAACACGGCGGTGCGGAAGCCGGTGAGCACCAGGATGAGCATGGTGATGCCGGAAAGCACCACGAGCCCCATCATGTCCGGCCAAGTCAGCCCAGGATGGGAGGCCACTGTGACAGCGACGAAGGCGTTGACGCCCAGGCCTGTGGCCACGGCAAACGGGTGCTTGGCCCATGCGCCCATAAGGATGGTCAGGATGCCCGCGACGAAAGCCGTAGTGGCGGCCACGGCCGTGAAGCCCAGGGAGGCTCCACTCGAGTCAGGTCCGGAGAGGATCAGTGGATTCAGGACCACGATGTAGCTCATGGCGAAGAAGGTCGCGAAGCCGCCACGGATTTCCCGCGAGTACGTGGATCCACGTTTGGAGATCTTGAAGTAACGGTCGACTGCAGAACCTTGTTTCAGCATGAAGGTCTCCGGGGATCGAGGGGAGTTTGCTCTCAAATCCTATGTTGTCCGGTGTGGGCCCTCCGAACGATTCGCCTAGTCTGTAAGGAAGCCAACACTAGGAGAAACCGCCCCATGCGTACCATCCGCCCGCTTCTGGCCGCCGTCGTCGCCGCCCTTGCTTTCGCATCCGCCCTGCTGCTTTCCGCGGCTCCGGCGTCTGCGCACGACGTCGCCGAATCAACCACGCCAGCCAACGGTGCCAGCATTGCGGAAGTCCCGGCGTCGGTCTCCATCACGTTCAACAACCGTCCGCTCGCGATCGGTTCCGGAGTAACTGTGACCGCCGGCGGCGAGAACTGGGCGGACGGTCCTGTCGAAATCATCGACAACCAAGCCGTTCAGAAGCTTCGCGAGGGTGCTCCCGCAGCTGAGTACACGGTGGTATGGCGGGTGGTCAGCTCCGATTCCCACCCCATCGAGGGCACCTTCACGTTCACAGCCGCTGCAGGAAGCACGACGACGGCCAGCGGCCCGGCTGGTGCCTCACCGACGGTGTCAGCCCCGTCAGCCGCAGTACCGACGGCGGGTACCGCCGCTCCGGGAACAGGTAACAGCGAGCCGGCAGCGGACGCCTCCCAGCCCTTCCCGTGGAGCATTGTGGGGTTGGCTGTTGTGGCTGCCGGTCTCGTTATTTACCTTGCCGTTACCGCCCGGAAGAAACTCGCCGCATCCAATGGCCCCGACGGCGATACTCCCGCGGAATAACGCGGTTTTCTACGTACCTGCGAATATCTCGAAACGGTTACCGCGACACGCCAGAAGCGCCGTTCCCGTTACTTAAATGTGACTTCGGCGGAATCATCGCGTACGGTAGTACCTGTGCCTGTTCCACGTAGCGGGCACTTCCGGCCTGATTGCCTAGCTCTGCCGCAGTCCGGAATCCGTTCGCAGACAAACCTACGGCAGAGACGGGGAACCCAATTTAGGCCGCTTTCGAGCGCGCCTTGGGGTGAAGTCACGAAGCTTCCGCTGAACAGCGGGGGATAGTGGCCGGGTGACTCCCATCCGAATCCGACAGCTAACCTCGCAGGCATCGGGAGAGGCTCTTTCATGTCTTCACGCATTCTTCGCGGCCGTCGTAAGGCGGACAGCGTACGTCCTAATCCGTTCATCTCCATCTCGAAGGCAGTTGCCAGCAACGCTTCCGGCGCTGGCCGCCAGGCAGCTGTTATCGCAGCAGCCTCGGGCCTCGTTTTGACCGGTTCCATTGCTGCTCACGCAGCTGAGGCCCCGGTTCAGCGCGACTCCAGTCCCGCAACGGTCGCTGAGACCGTATCCGAGGCACCCACCAAGGTTGTCACCGCTCTGGCAACGGCTACCGTCAACTTCGAGCGTCCGGCTGTTGCTTCCGTAGCAGCTCCGGTCATCGAAAAGCCGGCTCCCGTTGTTGCGGCCCCCGTGGCCAAGAAGGCAGCCGTCACCACTGCTGCTGCAACAGCTCCCGTCGCCGCCAAGGCTGCGGTTGCTGCTGCTCCTGTGGCTGCCGCTCCTGCAGCTGCTGCCCCCGCAGTCGGTGGCGTCAACGCTGCCATGGTTGCTTCGGCTTACGCTCAGATCGGTGTCTTCCAAGACTGCACCGCCATGGTCGAAAAGGCCCTCGGCTCTGCAGGCATCCCTGTTGGTGACCTCGGTCCGATGCAGTTCATGAACTACGGCAAGGTTGTCAGCGCTCCCCAGCCTGGCGACATGATTGTCCAGTCCGGCCACGTTGCCATCTACATCGGCAACGGCCAGGCCATCAGCGGTGGCATCAACGGCAACCAGACGGGCATCCACCCGATCAGCTGGCTGACCGCAACGGGTCCCCTGACCTACGTACGCGCAGGCGCATAAGCCTCACGCTTCAGCTCAAAGGCCGGTGCCTTCAAAGACAAATGTCTTCGGAGGCGCCGGCCTTTGGCGTTAAGTTCTGTTCTAAAAAGTTAAGTACGACGGCGGATCGGCAGGTCGCGTTGGCGGCGGGCCGGTGCGGGAGTCAGGCCTGTGTAGGTACCGTGCTTGTTGGTGCTGCGCTGCGCTGCGCTAGGCGAGAGCGATGCCGGGAGCTGCTGGCAGGGCTACCTTGGATGAAATAGCCTGGCCAACTGCTTTGGCTTGCCGGAGCACTTCCTTGGGCGACGGGGTAATAAGATCCCCAACGCCCACAAGGTGCATCCCCAGTGCCCGCATGGCTGCCGCAAAGTTCTGGCCCACGGCTATCCCAAGTTCGGCGAGCATGCGGCGCAACTGGCTTTGGGCGCAGCGGGTCACTACTACGTGGTCCGCCAGGAGGACACCGTTGGCTGTGTGGACGGCCCATTGGCGAGGGGTGGATTCGCGCGGGCCGGATACGTGAAGCCCGGTCCTCAGTCCCGCTGTCGTCATGCTGGCTGCCAGCCCGTATCCGATTTGCCGGGAGGGGTCTGACCCCAAGAAATCAAGGCGGACGGCACGGGTGGTGCTGCGAACGTCCAGCTGATGGTTGGCCGCGTAGTTCCGCAGGTGGCGGAGGATCTCGTTGCGTTGCTGCATTGCTGCGGGATCTGCGGCATCGGTGCGTTGAAGCATCCCTGTATGGACGGAGGGTCCTGTAGTGGACAAGGCCCCAAACCCGTCTACGACGATTGAGCCCACGCCGTAGCGGCTGAGCTCGCTGGCAACTGCCAAGCCGGACAAGCCGGCCCCGATGACCACGGTTGTGGTGCGTTCCGTGCCGGAATCAGGCGTGTGTGACACTGCTTGGTTCCTCCTTGACGTGTGTGCCTTGCGGCATCGCGTGGGATCGCGTCCGAGTTCCCCAAGCGGCCGCAAATAAATGGCCGGAGTGTGTGTCGTGAGACACGATTGCCGGCCATTCGGTGACTCGAACACTACCGAACTTTTTCGGCCATGGATAGCCTCCCGGACGGCGCGTTTTGGATGTTCCTCCGCAGCGCAATGTGGGCCGACGGGAACCGAGCCCGGACCGTTATGCACATAGCCCGATGTCGCCTTGATTCGCCACTGTTGACCGAGAATAGTGGGCACTGGGAGGAGAAATTTCCGAGTTTCTCCTGCTCCGGCCATTGACAATGAAACAGTCAGGGAATCCGACGCGGAGAACCTCTGGCAGAATAGCCGGAACATCAAGCAGTAGGTGGAGAGGCAGGCCCCCAATGGACCAGCACGGCAGACACAGTGAAGAGCCACAGGACGGCCTGGATCAGGCCGTGGAACCAGGCGGCATCGTCGTGGGAGTGGACGGTTCAGAGCACGGTCAATGTGCCTTGGTTTGGGCCGCGCGGGAGGCAGAGCGTCGGCAACTTCCCCTGCATATCGTCACGGCTTACTCCGTTCCCATCTTCGCCGCCTCGGGGCTGGATGGTGGCTACGCAACAGTTGACGATTCCGTGATCCGCGAGGGCGCGGACGCGATCGTTCGGCAGGCCCTGGAAAAGGTCTCCGGTTATGCCATCGACGTTGATGCTTCGGTCGAGAACGGCGATGCCGCAGGTGTCCTGTTGGACCTTTCCGCGGAGGCGGCCCTCCTTGTATTCGGTAGCCGGGGCCGCGGCGGGTTCGTTGGGCGCCTGCTTGGCTCGGTGAGCAGTGCCTTGCCCGCCCACGCCAAATGTCCCACGGTGACGGTTCCCCTCTATTGTGCCGACCGGCTTGGCGAGAATACCGAGGACAAACACATCAAGGCTGAGCATGCCAAGGCGGGCCCGCGCACGGTGGAAAACGTGGTTGCAGTGGGGGTGGACGGCTCCGAGCAAGCCCGCGTGGCCGTGCTCGAAGCTGCCGAACAAGCGCAACGCATGGGAGCAAAGCTCCGGGTGATCTGTGCTGTACCGCAATACAGCGGCTCCCTGGCTTGGGTTCCGGCTCCCTTGGACCGCGAAGCCCTGTTTGCGGACATCAGGGTCCAGCTTGACGCCGGTGCGGCGTGGCTCAGAAGCCACTTCCCTTCATTGACCATCGAGACGGATCTCCGGGACGGCTCGCCGGTTGATGTTCTGGTGGAAACCAGCCGCAGCGTGGAGTTGGTGGTTCTGGGTACACGGGGCCGCGGTGGATTCGCGGGGATGCTCCTGGGCTCGACGTCCGACGGAGTCCTGCACCACGCCAAGGGCCCGGTGCTGGTTGTCCCGGACCGTGAGGATCCCCGTCTCGCTGACCGCCCCAAGTTTGGGCCAATGCTCGGCGCTGCCTAAGCCGGAGTTTGTAACTTCATGGACAGCCAGCAGCCCGGGGAGCAATCGCAGGGTCACAGTAACAGCCTTAGCGCATCCGGTAAGGCGTTCGTACTGGACATCGCCGAAATCCGCGGCACGATGCTTCCGGAGGTCGGTGGCAAGGCAGCCAATCTAGGCGAGCTGGCCGGCGAGGGCCTACCCGTGCCGCCCGGCTTCTGCCTCACAACAGCTGCGTACCGGCAGGCGCTCCGGGCTACTGTCTTGGAGGATGTCTTCGCGGCTTTGGAGGAGACCAGCGCCTCAGATGTGAACCGGCTCAGTGGGCTTGCCACCCGAGCCCGGTCTGTGGTGCTGGACGCCGGTGTACCGGCCGGGGTCGCTGAAGCGGTGCGGTCTGCATACGAGGACTTGGGGGGAAACGTCCCCGTGGCCGTCAGGTCTTCGGCCACCGCAGAGGACCTGCCGTTCGCCAGCTTCGCCGGACAACAGGACACGTTCTTGAATGTTGTGGGCGTGGATTCAGTTCTGGATGCCGTTAGCCGATGCTGGGCATCGCTCTGGACAGACCGTGCCGTGGTCTACCGGACCACCAACGGGATCGACCACGCGACTGTGGCCCTGGCGGTGGTTGTGCAGGAAATGGTGGACTCAGCTACCGCTGGCGTCATGTTTACCGCCAACCCGATGACGGGTAATCGCAATGAAACCATCATTGACGCCAGCCCTGGCTTGGGAGAGGCGGTGGTGTCCGGGGCTGTGAACCCGGACCAATATGTTGTAGACGTCCAGCGCCGTGCCATTGTGAAAAGGACCTTGGGGGATAGGCAAGTGCAGATCCGTCCCACACCGGGCGGTGGCACGGAACGAGTTGAACGGATCAACCAAGACCTACAGGCCAACCAAGACGTACAGCCCAACCAGGACGAGCCTAACGATGCCGGGGTGCAGCCCTGCCTCAGTGACCGTCAGGTCCTCCAGCTAGCCAAGCTGGGCCTTCAGGTCCAGGATCACTACCGCGCTCCGCAGGATACCGAGTGGGCCATCGATGACGACGGAAAGTTGTGGCTGACACAGGCCAGACCCATCACCACGCTGTACCCGCAAACTACGCGTACCCCTCCGGCTTCCGGCGAGCACGCGTTCCTGAACTTCAGCCTCGCGCAAGGCCTCACCAGGCCTCTGACGCCCATGGGGTTGGCCGGAATCCGGCTGATAGCCTCGAGCGTCGCCAAGACGGCGGCTTTCGATGTTCCCGATCCCCGGTCAGGTCCGCCTCCCTATTACGAGGCGGGACGGCGCATCTTCTTCGACTTCACGGCGGTGCTGCGGAGCCGGGTGGGCCGGACAATCGTGCCACGGGTTTTTGATGTCATGGAAGCCCGCTCCGCAGCCATCATGCGTGGACTCTTCGACGACCCACGCTTCACGGTGACCATTAAGACACCCCTGAAACTGATCCGCCACGTGGCCCCGGTGGCGGCTAAGTACCGTGTTCCCGAGTCCCTGTTCCGCGGTTTGTTCCGTCCAAACAAGGCAATGAGGCGTGTGGAGAGGCTCAGCACGGAGTTGCGCGGCAGCTTGTCCGTCCCGCGTGAAGCCTCAGCCCATCAGCGGCTCGGTCACGTACAGAGAATCCTGGGCGAGGAAGTCTTCGCCACAGTGCCGAGGGTGCTGCCGCTCCCTGCCCTCGGCTTCGCGATGCTGGCGCTGGTAAGGCGGATCCTTGGTGAGCAAGCACCCTACGACGAGCTCCAAACAGTGATCCGCGGCCTACCCAACAACGTCACCACGGAGATGGACCTGGCTTTGTGGCAGCTCGCCTCTGACATCCGTGAAGATCCCGACGCCGTTGCCTCCATGGTTGGCCAAACGGCAGCAGACCTCGTGGAACAGTATCGCGACGCCGTCCTTCCGCCGGTTGCACAGACCGGTCTGGAGAGGTTCCTGCAGAAATATGGACACAGAGCCGTTGCCGAGATCGACCTGGGCATGCCCCGCTGGTCCGATGACCCGACGCACATACTCGGTGTCGTAGCCAACTATTTGAGGCTCGCGGACGGTGCGGAAGCCCCGGACCAACAGTTCGCACGAGCAGCCAGGGACGCCGATGAACAAGTAGCCCGTTTCGTGGCCCGCGCCAGGGCGAAGAGTCCGCTGCATGCGGCGATCGTGAGAATTGCCTTGGACCGAACTCGGCGATTCGCCGGGCTGCGGGAGTTGCCCAAGTACAACCTGGTCCTGGGACTTTCGGCGGCGCGGGAGCAGTTGCTCCTGGTCGGGAATGACCTTGCGGCAGCACATCGGATCGAACGCCCTGAGGACATCTTCTTCCTGGACCTTGACGGCGTCGAGGTCGCCTTGGCAGGGGACGAGCTCCACGAGGTCGTTGCTGAACGTCGTGCTGCTTACGACCAAGAACTCCGCCGCAGGCACATTCCGAGAGTGCTGTTGTCTGACGGGACAGAACCCGAGGCCACGGCGGCTGACGGCAAGCAGCGCCCTGGCACTTTGTCCGGCAGTCCGGCGTCGGCAGGTCTGGTTTCTGCTCCTGCGCGCGTCATCATGGATCCGGTTGGCGCCCACCTGGAACCGGGGGAAATCCTTGTGGCGCCGTCAACGGACCCTGGCTGGACGCCGCTTTTCCTTACGGCGGGAGGGCTGGTCATGGAGATGGGAGGGCCCAACTCGCATGGCGCTGTGGTGGCCCGTGAGTACGGCATACCAGCTGTGGTGGGCGTTCCAGACGCCACCTCGCGCATCAGCACGGGCCAGCACATTACTGTGGACGGAGCCGCCGGGACGGTCAGCTCCAAAAATGCTGAGCGCTGAACAGCTCAGGCGTGCTGGTGTGACTCGTGTTCGGAGTGGCTCACCGGTTCCAACTGGAACGTGCAGTGCTCAGTATCGAAGTGCCGGCCGAGGCAAGAGCCCAGCTGATCCAGGATGTTGTCCGCCCCGCTGGCGTTGAGGACGTCATCTTCCACCACCACGTGGGCCGAGAACACGGGAACGCCGGACGTGATGGTCCAGATGTGGATGTCATGGGCATCCACCACTCCGTCCACAGCAATGATGTGCTCCCGGATCATGTTCACATCAACGCCCTTGGGTGTGGCTTCCAAAAGTACATCCACAACGTCGCGCAGCAGATGCCAGGCCCGCGGAATGATCATCAGGGCAATCAGCACGGACGCCAGCGGGTCGGCAGCGCTGAATCCCGTGGTCATGATCACCACGGCTGCGACGATGACTGCGATAGACCCAAGGAGGTCACCGAGGACTTCAAGGTAGGCTCCGCGGACATTGAGGCTTTCCTTCTGCGCACCTTGGAGGATCAGCAGGGAAATGAGGTTGGCCACAGCACCCAGAATGGCGGCCCACAGCATGACGTCCGTCTGGATTTCGGTCGGCTCGCCAAAGCGGCGAATGGCTTCGATCATGATCACCACGGCGATGACGATCAGGATCAGGGCGTTGGCCAAGGCAGCCAGAACCTCGGCCCTTTGGTAGCCGTAGGTTCGCTGGTCGCTCGCGGGCCGGGTGGCAATCCACGCCGCCATCAGGGCAATGAACACACCTGCCGCGTCAGAGAGCATGTGTCCGGCATCGGCCAGCAGGGCCAAGGATCCGGACACGACGGCGCCAATCACCTGGATGCCCACCACGCCTAAGGTGATGGCGAGGACGGCAATAAGCCGCTTCCGGTGCTTGCCGGTTGCTGTGACTCCGTGGGAGTGGTTGTGGTCGTGCCCCATGCCTATAAGGCTAGCCCCAGCCGAGCTCATGCAAGCGGTCGTCGTCTATTCCGAAGTGATGAGCAATCTCGTGGACCACCGTGATGGCCACCTCATCAATGACTTCTTCGCGGGTGCTGCAGATATTCAGGATGGGCTGGCGGAAGATCGTGATCCGGTCCGGCAGGGAGCCTGCCTCCCACCAGGAGTCGCGTTCGGTCAGCGGAACTCCCTCGTAGAGTCCCAACAGCACGGTGTCCGGATCTTCGCCCGGTTGTGGCGTGTAGTCGTCCTCGATGAAGATCGCCACGTTGTCCATGGCGCTGGCCGCTTTGGGCGGGATCAGCTGCAGGGCGTCACTGACGGCTTCTTCAAAGTCCTCAGGAGACATCTCGAAGGGCCCGGAAACATAACCCTCGTCCGCCGGGGCGTGCTCAACAGGACTGTGCACCGCATTCCGTTCCCGGAGCGGCGATGATGGGCGCTCGCCGTCGGGAACGATGGGCAGGCCGGGAGGAAGATTCGCGGGCATGATTCGACTTTAGTCCGCGTAGGCTGCATTGGCGCTGTGTGTGATGGGAGATACTGAACTCAATCCTCCTTTCGACAGACACAGGAACCGCATGACCGGCACCGCTTCCCACGCACCTGAGCCCCTCGACGTCGTCGTTGTGGGTGAGGCTTTGATCGACATCGTCCAGTCGGCTGACGGGCAGAAGGAGTACCCGGGCGGATCGCCTGCCAACGTCGCTTACGGCCTGGGCCTGTTGGACGTGAAAACGGGCCTGCTGACGGCCATTGGCCGTGACGAGCGGGGCGATGCCATCGCCGCACACCTCCAGCGCGCAGGCGTGGTCCTGTTGCCCGGATCCATGTCGGCAGGCAAGACCGCGACGGCGACCGCCCGAATAACTGCCGACGGTTCGGCCGATTACACCTTCGACATTGACTGGGCGCTGGCTCCACTTGCCCTGCCGTACGCTCCAAGGATCTTGCACACGGGCTCCATCGCGACCTTCCTGGAGCCCGGCGCAAGTGTTGTGAGGAGTTTGCTGGAGCAGGCGCAGGGCGGATGCATGGTCACGTACGACCCCAATATCCGTCCCGATCTCCTTGGAAGCCACCACGAGGCTCTGTCCCTGTTCGAAGAGATGGTGCCGCTGACCGACGTCGTAAAAATGAGCGGCTCGGACGCCCGCTGGCTGTACCCCGGCAAGTCGTCGGAGGATACGGCGAACCACCTCTTGGCCCTTGGTACGGGGCTTGCTGTGGTGACTCAAGGGGTCAAGGGAGCGCTCATGGCAACCAAGCACATCCACATCAATGTCCCGGCCGTCCCGGCTACCGTCGCCGACACTATCGGAGCCGGTGATTCCTTCACGGCTGCGCTCATCATGGGGCTGCTGTTGCGGGGTAGCGACGGGTTGGCGCCCACTGTGTTGGAACGGATCGGCACCATCGCGTCCATGGCGGCCTCCATCGCTGTTGGCCGCCCGGGCGCCAAGCCTCCCACGCATCGCGAACTTTTGGTGGGCATGGCCCGCTAGCGGCGGAGCTAGCGGGTCCGGCGCCGCGTCAAGCCGACTCCGACCAGGCAGATGACGCCGCCGATCAGCCCCCAGACAGTTGGTACTTCCTGAAGCACCGCCCAGGAAATCAAAATGGTGGTGCCTGGAACCAGGTACGTTGTGGCAGCCAGTTTTCCGGCCGAGATCAGGGAGAGCGCGTAGGCCCAGGTGGTGAACGCGATGGCCGTCGGGAATATCCCCAAGTAGACCAGGCCGAGCGTGGCTGGGACCGGTGCCGCTTGGACCTCGGAGATCAGCTGACCGGTCCACGGCAAGCAGCAGATCGCGCCTACCATGATGCCGAACCACGTTGCCTGGCCTGCCGTGAACTTCCTGAGCACGGGCTTCTGCAGGATTGCGCTCACCGAGGCGAGTACAGCGGCAAGTAAGCACAACAACACACCGGTCACGTCCGCCGTCGAACGCTGTCCGGAACCCAACGCGATCATCGCGACGCCGCAGAACGCCACTCCGCTGCCGATCAGCAGCCACCGCGGGAAGCCCTCTTTGAGGAAGACGCCGGCAAGGATGGCGATGAGGATGGGCGAGACGTTGATCAGCATGGCGCTGGTGCCGGCGTCGAGCATGTGCTCCGCGGCGTTCAGCGCAACGTTGTAGCCGCCGAACCACATCACCCCGTACGCCACGATCGGCAACCACTCGCGGCCGCTGGGCCAGACCTTCAGCGTCGGCAGCACCACGATTCCAAGCACGACGGCGGCAACCGCCAACCGTCCGAGCGTCAAGGAACCAGGGGAGAAGCTGGGGCCGACTGCGCGGATGCCCACGAAAGCCGAAGCCCATAGGACGACCGTGACGATGACGGCTGCAATGCCGAGTTTGCTGATGGTTGCTCCCGGCGCGGGGGTGGTGCGCGGGGGCAGGTCCGGGGAAGGCTGGCCGGGTTCGGCCGGGGTGGTGGTTGTCATAGGGCAAATCTATCCGGCATGCAGCGCGGGCGGCTGGCGGTTTTCGGACGCGTCAGGACAAGATCCTGCCAATGTCAGCACTGGCCCTCGGAGGGCACCTGGTTTGTGGTCCGGGACACTCGGTAGACCTCGATTTGGGAATATCGCCATCTATGCTCTAAAGTTTTAGAGTCCAGTTCGGACGAGCGAGACACGGAAAGAACGCGTAAAGCGTCCCTTTTCTTTGCGAAATCCGAATTGAGTTCAGGCCCCCATCGTCTAGCGGCCTAGGACACCGCCCTTTCACGGCGGCGGCACGGGTTCGAATCCCGTTGGGGGTACGCAAGGAAGTGGTGAACCGGATTAAAAAAGTCTGGTAAGCTAGAAGCCTTGAAAAAAACGCGGTAGAGATACTGCGAATGCAAGGCCCTGTAGCGCAGTTGGTTAGCGCGCCGCCCTGTCACGGCGGAGGTCGCGGGTTCAAGTCCCGTCAGGGTCGCTCTGAGCGCCGAAGAAATTCGGTTCTCAAGGTGACATGTCACCTAGGCTCTGTAGCTCAGTTGGTAGAGCGTTCGACTGAAAATCGAAAGGTCACCGGATCGACGCCGGTCGGAGCCACCACTGGGAAGCATCAGTTCTTCGGAACTGGTGCTTTTCTTCTTTAACGCGGCTTGCGCGGCGTCGGTCACCAGCTCGAGAAAACGGTGGGAAGCTCGCGCTGCCGAGGATGGTTCTAGCTCGACGTCGTCGCGCCTTGGACCAATCCGCAGACAGTGCGCCGAATCGGCGAGCGAGCCAGAATATACGGGTTCCCTGAACACTGTGGATGGCCGCCGCCTCCGCTGGTGTCTTGAAAAGGTAAAGCTTCCTGAGGCAGTGCTGCACAGCGGCCGCCAGTAAGCCGGATACTGAGGAATTCCGCGCGCCACTGAGGTCTCAATTAGTCGTCTCGTCGTGAAGCGTCTCAGTATTGGCGGGGGAAGGGCTTTCGAACCAGAGCGAGATCTGTCCCCTTAGGGTTCCCGTCGACTGGAAAGTACACGGACCTAGGGCGGGTGGGCTTGGGGTGTTTGAAGCGGACCATACCCTTTAGGACACTTCCTCCCTTTGCCACGGCCCGAATGTTCCGGTGGCTGTGCCGCGTTCCTCTCAGAGGGAGGCCGAATTCCAGCGGCCGCCTTGGACCGTGGCCAGTTGCCTGAGGGAGGGACCTCAGGTTTCCGAGCGGACGACCCGAGAAGCGGTGGTATGACCGGCGGTACTAATGCCGCCCCTGTCGCTGGAGACGACGGGCTGCGGGACGGGTGCAGACTCCGGGGTAGGACGGTGGCTCAGCCAGGGCGAGCTGAATGGCACCAAAAGAACCAGATCCGCGGCGATCATGATCATTGCGAAGCTCCACAACCCCATCATCAGGGCTATGGCCCCGTGCAGCGCAACTGCCAAGGTGAACAAGGGAAAGCGGTACTTCGGCTTCATTGCCAGGGAGATGCCGATGAGGAATTCAACAGCGATGACTGACCAAGTTGCAAGAGCGACTATGACGGGGCTGTCGAACATCACTTTGGATAGGTCACCTATCCAGCCGCTTAGCCCGAACTGACCTATCGCCGTGTAGTAGAGGTTATTGCCGATCTGCCATTCGGCTTGTGCTATCTTCTCCACAGCGGATTGAAGATAGAGCGCTGACATCTGTACCTTGATCCCCACCAGGCAGGCGGCCGCGATGGCTAATGAGACTTTTGGCCCTTGTGTCCGCGGTATCCGCCACATGTTCCACCGTGAGTCGGTCAGGGTAACGGGGATGAGGAGAAGAGCAAGAACTGTAGCGATCTGATCTCCACCATCAGAAATCGCGATTCCGTCAAAAAATGAGTATGTGACCCAGTACTGCAGGACGCCCATTACCCGGGGTAAAAAGCCGATCATAACAACGGCCAGAACGATCAGGGAAAACACTTTGCCGCTCTCCAACGACGGCAGCACACAATATAGGTTCGGTATCACTCTGAAGGCTCCGCATTCCGGGCGGTCGCCTTGCCCATGAAGCGGCTGGAACAGGCTGCTCAAGGGCGTTGTTAGCAGCGTAAGGAAAAGAGAAGCTGCAAGTGTGGCACGAAGAATTGCGACCGGCATACCCCAATAGGACGGGGCCGCCGATGCTTTGGGCAAGAAGCCTTCACGGACACTTGACATTAAGGTAGACAGCTTTTTCTGCAACGGTTTCATTCTCCGACAAGTCTCTATACGCCCAAGGGGTGGGTGCTTGCTGAATGAAGAGCAATTCCCCACACAGTGATGGCTCAACCTTCAGGTTGGTAACCTCGGCGAGGTCAGGACGACGCATATCTACGCAATCATCGAGCGACGGCCCGCATTCCGCCCACATCCCAGGATCCAAGTTGTTTACAATGTTGGCCATCTCCACGGGTTGCCCGCGTCCAAAACGGCTAATCCCAAAGAGGTTCACGGGTTGCATGGGAGGCATTGCCATGGCGGGATCATCCAAATTCCCGTCTTGATAAACCTGGATAAAGGGTTCTCGCGGTGATCGTGTGAAGAAGCCCCAACCCTGTGGCATCAATTTTTGGATCTGTTCCCGCCCTGTGGCCGGCAAAGGAATGCCGACCACAGCAACGGGAGCAGCGTTGAGCATCGCGACTCCGAGACAGGAAGCCACTACGGCGCTAAGGAACACCTGAATCTTGCTTGTACGCATTACTACGTGAGGGCCGTGCTGTGGCGGGAGTCCCTAGCGCGCCAGGCCCGTTGTGATCGATGCGATCATTCGTTCCCGGGTGTCACGATCGATCGCTTCGTTGCCTGCCGAACGCGCTG